>NZ_JBSSGV010000001.1:0-4800000 GCF_054063995.1 Bradyrhizobium sp. USDA 4504
ACTGTTCGGCCCGATCCCTCGGGGCGATATCGACAATCAACCTTGTGAGCGGCGAGGTCATGGTGCCGCTCCCATGACATTGGCCGGTGTCCGGTCCGCGCCCCCTTCGCCGCAAAGGTGGGCACGCAGCGCGGCCACACATTGATCTGCGTTCTTGTTGTCACGTTTTTGACCGGGGACGATCGTGAGATCGGCAAGTTGATAGAACGGCGAGCGCTCGCTGATCAGCTGCGTGATCTTGTCCTTCCGGTCTTCGGTCTGCAACAGCGGGCGGGCGGTGTCACGACTAAGGCGTTTCCTGATCTCACCTTCGTCGGTGTTGAGCCAGATCGAGACACCCTTCTCCGCGACGCGGTGCCGCGTCTCCTCACGCATGAACGCGCCGCCACCGGTGGCCAGCACCACCGGCCCCCGCTCGAGAAACTGTGCGATTGACCTCGCCTCGAGGTCCCTGAAATACTGCTCCCCTTTGGTTGCAAAAATCTCCGCAATCGGCATGCGAGCCGTCGTCTCGATTTTTTTATCGGTGTCGATGAAGGGCAGCCCCAGTCGACGCGCAAGAAATGGGCCGATGGTGGATTTGCCGGAACCGGGCATGCCGACGAGCACGATCGGCCGGCCGTCGAGGGCAGCGACAACTTCCTTTGCAGTCGGTGATCGCTCGGGCGTCGCGGTCTGTTGGGCAGATCGCAACCCGAGGGTTGCGCCGACGCCAGCTGTCCGCGCCCCTTCGATCGAAAAGTGGGGAATGTTTCTGACACCCTCCGGTATCGCAACTTCTTTGCAGACCTCGCGCACGCGCTGGGTGAGCTGCTCCATCTTACGGGGATCCGGTGCATCGCCTCTGCGCCGTCGCTGGAGTTCCTTGTACGTGTCGTGATTGGCAATTTTGGCCTTGTAGCTGCCCGGCGTATGGAACTCCGCCTCGAATCGGTAGCCATCCGGCGTGGCGAGCACAGTCTTCATGCCGACAAACGTCGGAGCGCTCATCCTGAACCAGTTGGTTGTGCTGATTTCGGCGTAGCCTTGCTCCTCAAACGCCAGAATGCCTTTCGTGAAGGCACGTGCAAAATCCTTGTCGGGCACTTCGAAGACATGGCGCACGGCGCTGCTGATCAGCAGTGAGGCGCCTTCGGGGGCATCATTCACCTCCATGAGTTGGTCTCTGAGGGAGCTTTCCGATCTTAACCGACGGTCGAGATGGGGCATCTTCACATCGATGCCCAACAGCTCAAGGTCCTTGGCAACCTGACGTGCTGCTACAGTGATCTCCTTCTCTTCGGCTGCGGCGCGCGCGACCTCGATTTGGGCGCGCTCTGAAGCCTGCTCGCGAGTTAGCGTCAACGTGATGGCAGAAGCCTCGGCAGGCTGTCGGCCAAAGCCAGGCAGAATCCCTTTCTCCGCAGCAAGATGAATAGAGGCCTCCATGATTGAAGCTGCCAATGTGGGATTGTCCTTCAGATCCTCCAGGGTCGTGTCGACATTGAACCGTCCGTGGTTGAGGGTCGCCGCCATGCTCTTGACATAGGGCACGGACTTCAGGCCTGGCGTCTGCTGCAAGAGCCCCTGGAGCCATTCGCTTTTCTTCATGAAGAGCTGGACACTCGTGTCGGACTTGAAGGCGTCCGTTCCGACCTTGATCCCGAGGCTCAGAAGATTGCTCGCGCTTTGCACGAGGTCATCGGCAATGTAGCCATCCGGCCGCGGAGTGATGCGCGGAGGATAGTGGTCGAGCAAGGACTGGATGCGGTCGCGTGGGTGAGCGGCTGCCGGATAAGTCTCCGCCAGGCTTGGGAAAAGCTCCGCAAGCGCTGGGCTCACAGTCAGTTTGGTGTCGCTCACGCTTTCGGATATTTCGGGCAGCATCTGCTCAGCTGTGCTCGCTGCCCACGCCTCGAGGTCGTTGACGAGCAACTCGGCAATTTCGTGGGCGACTGCATGGTCTGCAAGCTTGATCTCGGGCCTCGCTCTATCGAGCATGTGCTCGACATCCTGGGCGCTCACCTGCTCCTTGGTCAGCAATTGACGGATGTCGCGCTGAAGTTCGTGATGAAACCCCTCGTAAGTTCCAAAAACCGCGCGCTCAGCAAACCAACGCCGTGCTTGATGGGATTGCGCCAGAAAGCTCCGCTGCAGGCCGCTATAAATTTCCAACGCGTTCCGCGTCGCCGCGAGGATCTGGCTGGCACGACTGAATTGGTAATTGTTGCCCTCGATCGCCGGGGTATACGACTTCGGCGGCTTGAGCGAGCGAACTCCGCGAGCTTGTTCCTTCTCATCGAACTGGCGAACATGCTCATACAGCTGCGGCCGATCGCCGATGATAACGACGGTATCCCCGTCGAAGTCGCCGTCGAGCTTTTTCTGCTCGCCGGTCGGGACTGCAACCAACGACCCCGGAGCGAACACTTCGGTCGCCTGCAGGATACCCACACAGTCGACCGGCGTGTCTACGTTTGCACGGTCTTTGCGCTCGGTCCAGCTCGAATGGCACTTGACGTCTTCGGCCGACATCACCAGCCCGCGGTCCGCGTAGTTGGCCGGCCACATCCCATCCGGCACCACGATCAGAATGCCTTTGGCAAAGAAGCTCGGGTCGTGGGCCGCCAGCTCCTCCTGCGACTTCTGGGCGACACTGAAACTGTATTGCATGGCCACGCATCTATCGAGGAATGCCGCAGTCGGATCCCCGTCAGCTGCCGACCTGACTCGCTCGGCGGCGAGTGGGCGCAGGTTAGGCTTGTCATAGGGAGATCGCCCGATCAGCACGCCCCCCGTTCCCGTTAACGTCTCACTCTTGCACTTCGGCACATGGAGGTAATCATCACTGGACGGGACGGCAACGCCACCGGGAGCATCGATGTGGCCTGCCGTCACCATGCGAAACAGCTGCTCGCCTATCAGGCTTTCCCCTCCTCTGCTGTCCAGCCAGCTCTTGGCCTTTTCGCGAGCCTCGTCGGCCACCTGCTCACTGCGCGGATAATGTTGCAACGCCGAGGCAGGAACGGACGATCTCCTTCCCTCACCATAGGCCGGCATTCGATCGGGGCCTTCCTGGGGGCCGGCCCGGCGAATAGCGAGCATACGTTCGGCGAGCGAGGCCTTGATAAAGCCACAGCCATCATGCGGTCGCAAAGCAATCGGGCCTTCCGGTCCAGTCAATTTGAACGGATGCTCCTCGTTGGTAGGGCGGTCTGGCGTCAGCAACAGCTTGAAGGCGCCCTCCAGCGCGTAATCGTGAGGGCCCAGATCCTTGATTGCGGGTGGCGCCGCAAACCCCCTGCGCTGAGTGTACCAATAGGCTTCCTTGAACGGGGCCCAGGCCCGCAACAGCTTCTCGAATGACGTCCCCGGCGCGGTTTCGGCATAGGGAATGGCGAGCAGTTTTCCCCCCGAAGACGGTGCTGCCGGTCCGCCTGGAGTATGGGCGGCGATTTCGAGCACGGTCGGTCTTGGTGCTTTCAACTTGCTGCCGCCGAACAGGTCCATGCGGTACGGCACCCCCTTGTAGGTGAGCGTGCGCGCCAGCATGAGGGCGCTCGGCTTTGCCGGCAGCTGGACGGCGACCACCTCGATCGCGCCTGAGGTCAGCCGATGAAAAACCGAGTATCGTGTCTCGGACTCTGTGGCCAGTGGCCGTCCTTGCATGTCCACCACCGGCAACCGCATCAGACCCGCTTCGCCCTGTGGGGGCCTCGGCTCGTGATCCATGGCTCGCAATACCTCGTGGACATCGAATGTGGACGCAGGATATTTGTCCCGGATCGTTGCCGCGTTTTGCTCGACGAATGTGTCGAGCGCATCGACCGGGCTCTCCGCCTCGATCTGTGCGATCAGGTTCCAGCTCATGTTGGAAAGATCGCCCTGGATGAGGTCGCGCGTGCCGGCCAGGATCTCTTTGGTACCGTGCCGCAGCTCTTGCTGCCTCTTCCGCAAATCGGCCTTCTTGCCCTCGATAACCGGTCGCTTGAACATGTTCGCCAGGACTGCACGAGCCTTGAGCATCTGATAGATCGAGAGGGCAGGATTGCGACTCGCGCGCGGCCCACGGATGCGCTCTGCCGCGCTTGTATTGAAGTGCGCCTCGATCTTTTGCTCCACGACCGGCTGGAGATCGTTCAGCAAGTGGAGAGCCACTCTGCGGTGCCAGCGCAGGTGCGGGCTGCGCGCCAGCGGCACCAGCGCGGCACAGAGATTGCCCATGGTTTCGAGGTTATTCTCAGCGGCAAAACCAGGGGCACGATGCAATTCGTTGAGCCGATCCAACCCGGTCGAGGCGAGCGAGCCAAGATCTTCGAATAGTCGAGCCTTCGCCAAGGCCTTGAAAATGCTGGCGATGGTCCGAACATCGCTCTGCTCCAGCCGATCATTGTCGTAGTGAAGGTGATGGGCCAGCTGATGCAAGCGATCCTTCAGCAGAGCGGTCTCTGTGATCTCGCCCGCCTCCTCTCCTCTCACGATACTTCGCCCCAGGGCATTGGCGATCATGCCGAACTGAGGCGTCGTGAAGGTACCGAAGCGTTGGCCTGCGCGGCCTAGTCCGCGTGCGACATCCACCAGCGCCCGGTGACACGCTGCGTCGTCGGGCCACTTGCTGAAGCCATTTATCAGATGTGCCATTTGCTGCGGCGTGAAATCGGAGAGCGCGCGGCGACCGACCTCACCCGCGATCACGGCCGCGGCTTGGCAAGTGTCCGGGTCTTCCGACCACTTGCTGAATCCGTTCACCAGATTCGCCAGCGCCTGCTGAGTAAAATGGGAGAGTTGATCGCCACGGCGACGGACCTCGCGAGCGATTGCGACCGTCGCTTGGCCCGTGAATGCTTCTTCGGGCCATTTGCTGAAACCGTTCGCCAGGTTCGCCAGCGCCTGCGGGTCAAAACGCAAGAGCTGGGACGGCACCTGACCTGCGATTGCGACGGCAGCCTCGCGACAGCCCACCGCGTCCGGCCATTTGCTGAAGCCGTTCACCAGCTTCGCCAGCTCCTGCGGGTTAAAACGCAAGAGCTGGGACGGCACCTGACCTGCGATTGCGACGGCAGCCTCGCGACAGCCCGCCGCGTCCGGCCATTTGCTGAAACCGTTCACCAGGTTCGCCAGGTGCTGCGGGGCAAAACGCAAGAGCTGGGATGGCACCTGACCCGCGATTGCGACGGCAGCCTCGCGACACTCCACCGCGTCCGGCCATTTGCTGAAACCGTTCACTAGGTTCGTCAGGTGCTGCGGGACAAAACGCAAGAGCTTGGCCGGCACCCTACCTGCGATTGCGACGGCAGCCTCGCGACAGCCCACCACGTCCGGCCATTTGCTGAAACCGTTCACCAGATTCGCCAGCGCCTGCGGATCAAAACGCAAGAGCTGGGACGGCACCTG
This sequence comes from Bradyrhizobium sp. USDA 4504, assembly GCF_054063995.1. Lineage (NCBI taxonomy): Bacteria > Pseudomonadati > Pseudomonadota > Alphaproteobacteria > Hyphomicrobiales > Nitrobacteraceae > Bradyrhizobium > Bradyrhizobium sp. USDA 4504. The sequence continues at coordinate 5,374 of NZ_JBSSGV010000001.1, forward strand.
ACCTGCGATTGCGACGGCAGCCTCGCGACAGCCCGCGGCGTCCGGCCATTTGCTGAAACTGTTCACCAGGTTCGCCAGCGCCTGCGGGTCAAAACGCAAGAGCTGGGACGGCACCTGACCTGCGATTGCGACGGCAGCCTCGCGACAGCCCGCCGCGTCCGGCCATTTGCTGAAACCGTTCACCAGATTCGCCAGCGCCTGCGGATCAAAACGCAAGAGCTGGGACGGCACCTGACCTGCGATTGCGACGGCAGCCTCGCGACAGCCCGCGGCGTCCGGCCATTTGCTGAAACTGTTCACCAGGTTCGCCAGCGCCTGCGGGGCAAAACGCGAGAGCTGCGACGGCACCTCACCGGCGATTGCGACGGCAGCCTCGCGACAGCCCGCCGCGTCCGGCCATTTGCTGAAACCGTTCACCAGGTTCGCAAGGTGCTGCAGGTCAAAACGCAAGAGCTTGGCCGGCACCTCACCGGCAATTGCGACGGCAGCCTCGCGACACTCCACCGCGTCCGGCCATTTGCTGAAACCGTTCACCAGATTCGCCAGGTGCTGCGGTTCAAAACGCAAGAGCTTAGACGGCACCTCACCGGCGATTGCGACGGCAGCGTGGCGACAGCTCGCCGCGTCCGGCCATTTGCTGAAACCGTTCACGAGGTTCGCCAGTTCCTGCGGGGCAAAACGCAAGAGCTTTGACGGCACCTCACCGGCGATTGCGACGGCCGCCTCGCGACAGCCCACCGCGTCCGGCCATTTGCTGAAGCCGTTCACCAGGTTCGAAAGCGCCTGCGGAGCAAAACGCGCGAGCTGGGACGGCACCTCACCGGCGATTGCGACGGCAGCCTCGCGACAGTCCGACGCGCCCGGCCATTTGCTGAAACCGTTCACCAGGTTCGAAAGCGCCTGCGGGTCAAAACGCGAGAGCTGGGACGGCACCTCACCGGCGATGGCGACGGCAGCCTCGCGACAGCTCGCCGCCGAGGAATGTCGGCCGAACGATAATGCGAACAGAGAAAGAGCGATGGGATCAATTTGCTTCATAAGCGCCTTGTCGAGGCGCGACATCCGAACCGCTAAGGCCTGGCAAGCTCTTGTGCCGGCCTCCCCTCCAGCTTCCCGGCTCACCACATTGCATGTCGTGGCGTACCCCCACGAGAACCGGATATTTTCCTCCAACTGCGGCACAAATCGAGCATCGAAACGGGCAGCTGCGGTTTGCAGAAAGTCTGATAGATCCTGCCTTCCCAGCTGCTTGCTGTAACGTACAACTGCGCGTGAGAAAACGCTGATGTCGCGAGCGCTGGCGATTTCCCTCAAGGCGGCATTTAGTTCATCCGAACGTCTAGAATGCCTTTCCGGTATTCCAACTTGGACGTTCTGCAGGGCAGCATTGTCGACATGCGACCTTCCGGTTCGGCCGCTTCGGTCAGAGATGGATTGGCCATACGGCGCCAGCCTGCCTGTTTGCGGGCGGTCAGTGGTCCGATCGGCGCGTTGCCGGTCACCATCCGAAGCCGATGGAGTAATTTCCAGATTGGCTGCGCCACGATAAGTTCCACGGGCTCGCTCCGAGCTCCCAGGCTGGAATGGTTGCGCAGGCGCATCGGCGACGTACCACCTTCCTGGTCTGCCACTTCCCTCAGACACGGACTGCGTATCCAGTGGGGGTCTGCTCGCGTGCGAGCTTTCAGCCTCTCGATCGTCGCGCCAGAGCTCCTCGCCACTTTGACGCGAGAAACCCTCATCTCGCCTTGGTCTCCCATGGTACGTTCCATAAGGCCGTTGCAGGCCCGGGGTTTGGACATTCTGGATGCGTCCCCCTTCTGGTCCACCCCCCCCGTGCGACGGGAGAGGGCGTCCTAGCGAGCTTTCCGCCTCTGGATCGTCATGCCGCAGTTCCCCATCAGTTCGCGACGAGCCGGATTCCGGCAAGGAGCGCAAACGACGACGACTTCCACCGATTGCGCCCTGCAGCGCGGCCCCAAGGAGCCGATGTGCGCCGGCGGAGGGAGCGGCAAATCGGCCTGCACCGCTGTCGCGCTGCATGCTGCGAGAATCCGAAGGACCTGAATCCTCAAGCTCGGAACGCATCCGATCCACAATGGAACTGAACGATCGCCCCTCTTCACCAGGAACACAAGCCGGTCCAGCGCTCGAACCGTCAGCGCCTCGACCTTCAGCGGCACCAAATTCCGAAATGGGCGACTTGTCGTCCTCGTCAATGCGTCTCATTATCTTTATCCAATGTACCTGGATGCCCTGCCCTGACGAGTGCGACAGCCACTTGTCGGCTCGACCGCTATCCTCGTGGTCTGATGACTACCGAATGGGTTCGCCGAATCAGCGACCGCCAAACACGCGAAGCTCTTTGAATTGCATGCTCCCCTTTAGGCACAAGAGACTTCGAGCTCGCGGTGAACGCAAGCGGAGCCAAGTACGTCCCTTTTCGCTGCCCATTTGCTGACCGATCGCCGCGATTCCTGCGCCCTTCGATTGCCCATCGGCAACGCGACAGGCGTATTGAAGACTGACAATGATGTGCCCATTCCGATCACCTAGAGGCTGGCTCGCGATCAGTATCGTGTATGGTGCAGTCGAGCGACGGACAGCAAGCGCAACTCCGATTAGGGCCCGCAAACCGAAAGTAGAACATAGTACAAAAGAAAACGGTTGCTTCATTCGTCAGTGCTTTCGCGGGCACGTCTGCGCGGACTGTACAACTTGACGCAGGGTCCGATTCAAGCTCTGCGCTCTATGTCGCGTGAGTGGCACTCCTGAACTTTCGTCGCTCTTCCGTCATAGGCTTTGCGGCGACGCGCACCCGAGCCAAGCTCGACTCTGGAGGCCTCCCAATCCTTGGCGAGACGTTGGCATGGCTCAACCGCTGCCGACGTCTCGCCAAGGATTGGGAGGCTTCCGTCAACGAGCTATGCGGGAAGCTGGGTGATGACGGACTGAGATAGGCGGTCGTCCGTGAAGATCGGCTAAGCAATTGAGCTAGAATCGCATTTGTCGTTGCGGACTGTTTTGCGATTGCAGGATTTTGAAGCTTCGGGCATCGGAACCTTGCAATTTCATTTTCAGGATTCCGTCGAATCGCCAGTCATGATTCCGTCGGCGCATCGGAGGTGGCGATGCGACCGAAGAAGCACAGGACGACGGGATCGGGCGATCTGTTCCGGGCCAGGCTGGACCAAATCATCAATATGAAGCACGAGCTGGTTCAACTCGCCGGCAAGGTCGATAGGGACTGGATCGACGGCGAGATCGCGCCGCTCTATAGCGAGAACGGTCGGCCGGGCATCGCGACCCGCTTCATGATCGGGCTGCTGTTGCTCAAGCACATTTACGGCCTGTCCGATGAGGGGCTGTGCGAGCGCTGGGTCCACGACCCGTATTTCCAATACTTCTCCGGCGAAGAGTTCTTTCAGCACGCGTTCCCGCACGAGCGCTCGGACCTGAGCCACTGGCGCAAGCGGCTCGGCGACAAGCTGGAACTGTTGCTGGCCGAGAGTTTGCGGGTGGCGCACGAGACCGGCGCGTTACGCAGCCAAGACCTCAAGCGGGTCACGGTCGATACCACCGTGCAGCCGAAGGCCATCACCTTCCCGACCGATGCCAAGCTGCTGCACGCGGCGATCAAGGGGCTCAACCGCCTGGCGAGGAAGCACGGGGTCAAGCTGCGACAATCCTATCTTCGCATTGCCAAGACCGCGGCAATGATGGCTTCCCGCTACGCCCATGCCAAGCAATTCAAGCGGCATCAGCGGCAGTTGCGCATCCTGCGTAGCCGACTGGGCCGGATCATCCGCGACATCCGCCGCAAGATCGAAGGGCAGGAAGCGCTCGAGAACGCGTTCGCACTGCCGCTCAGCCGGGCCACGCAGATCCGTTCGCAGCAGCAGCGCCAGCGCGGCTGGAAGCTGTATTCCTTCCATGCTCCGGAGGTGGAGTGCATCGGCAAGGGTAAGGCCAGCGCTCCTTACGAGTTCGGGGTGAAGGCCTCCATCGTCACCAACAACCGCCGTGCTCCTGGGGGCCTGTTCGTGCTGCACGCCAAGGCGCTGCCCGATAACCCCTACGACGGTCACACCTTGCGGGACGCCATCGACCGCACCGAGACACTCACCGGCTGTGCGATCGAGCGCGCCTATGTCGACAAGGGATACCGCGGCCACGACGCGCAAGATCCCCGTCGCGTCTTCATCTCCGGCCAGAAGCGCGGCGTCTTCGGTGTCATCAAGCGCGAGCTGCGCCGCCGCTCCGCCATCGAGCCCATCATCGGACACCTGAAGGCCGAAGGTCACCTCGGCCGCTGCTACCTCAAGGGCCGCCAGGAGACGCCGCCAACGTCGTCCTCTCAGCCATGGGCCACAACTTCCGCCGCATCCTCGCCTGGCTCAGGAAGCTCTTGCGCTTCATCCTGATCGCTCTTTGGCCCGCCTTCGCAACCCCAGTCGCCCTCGACCCCGCTTGTTAACGGACGACTATGTACGCGGCGAGTTTCTGGTCGATCTCATCAAAGGCCAGGCGGATAAGGAAGCGACTACGCGTCTGGCTGACAAGGTCGCGGCGCTGACTGGTATCGACCAAGCGGTCAGTCGTAGGCTCGCCGGTCGCTTCGAAGTCGCCGAGTTCCGCCGCGAGTTCGACCGTAAGAACCGCAAGTTGATCGGCCGGTATGATGCATCTGTGCGTGGCCTCGATCCATATCCGGAGTCCGATTTCCAACTTTCCGGCGATCCCTCTGGCGATACGCTGGTGGCGCCTCTGACCAGCGCCACTGTCGATCTCCTCACACGCAAACTAAGCTGGCGGCCGGACGGCTCCTATGAACTGGGCAACCCCAAGGTCATGGAGGCTTGGGATTTCGGCCGCAGCCCTCCGGAGTCAGTTTCGGAGCTGCGGCAAATCCTGGCAACGGACCGGAACATGAAATTGCTAGTCTAGTCGCGCACGGGCTGTTTGACCTCGCCACGCCGTATTTCGGATCACAAATCGTGCTCGATCAATTGCCGCCATCTGCCTCCACTCCGCGCATCAAACTTGTGGTCTTTCCGGGCGGCCACATGTTCTATTCACGAGACGCCTCGCGGCAAGCTTTTCGCGCGGAAGTCGAAGTGATGATGAAGTAACGCCGCCGACGGACTCGGTAACAAGCAACCTGGCGTTCGCGCAAACATCCACGATTTCTCAAAATGCGGATGGAATCCTAGCCCCGCTCCGATCATCAGACGCCTTCGTCTTCAATCAGGTATGGCTCGAGGCCAGTTTCGTGTGTGAACCAGGTATCTCTCAATGGCTTCCAACATGACCCCGTGTTGTGGAACGTAATCGCAGCGTTCCAAGCACAATGCGGCGCCCGATACCGATGGGAGCAGCTCGTCAGGCGCATGAAAAAAAGTCAACGACTTGGTGTGTCGATTGAGCCCTGGCGACCTCATCTAGAGGGCCGGAAAGATCGTGCGTGATGGTCGGTACACTGGAACTACCAGTGGCTGGTCACAGTGATTTTGACGGCTTGATATCGAGCCAGCTTAGGATCGGCAATTTTTCTGGCGGCAAAAGGAGCGGCTCGTTCAGATCATGGGAACCGCAGCGCCCAGCGAGCTGTGCAAATGTTAACGACGTGCAGGACATCGTCCCCGGCGCGATGATGAAGTAGGCGCCGCTCCCTGTATCACCTTTCGACCTCGGGAACGCGATCGTTCCCGAGGTGTTGCGTTCAGCGATCGTCGACGATGCATTTCGACCAGAAAAGATCGCTCCGAGAAAATGTCTCAAGCGTTATCTGCTTTTACGTAGCTGCGCCGGGCGCGCAAACGTTTGGTAAGGAGAAGGCAGTTCTCCTGCACTCATTTTGTTCTCGAATCTCGAGCGGTCGAATCTTACTTGCGCATCATCGTCGACGTGATTTCAGCCGCGCAGGAACAAACCACGCATTTCGTTTTGAAGAAGAGAATACCGCTTTCCCGGACTGGGCAAAAAAGAGTTTGGCTTGGACTCGCTCGCCCGCAATTTCTCTGAGACACTTGATCGTCAGCCGATGGTGCTTGCGAGGGGAAATTCTAATGATTTGCACCGACGTCTTCGACGAAATCAACGCCTGCGCATTGCGAACGTCGTGTCGCACGATCTGCTGTTGACGCACTGGTCGTGCGTCGCGGATCGGAATTGCTGACCGCTCCGACCTTTCAAAAACATCCGAACTGACAAATTGTCAGTCGGTCATTTACCAACCCGCTGTCCCGCGCAGCGTGAATGCATCCTGCTGCCACCTCCCGTGGCGCGCGTCGTCACATCCCAACCGAATGAGGACATTCGAATGACCGCCAGCAATGATCCGATCAAGTTCGCCTATTGGGTGCCCAACGTCTCGGGCGGCTTGGTCATCAGCAAGATCGAGCAGCGAACCGGCTGGGACATCGACTACAACCGCCGCCTGGCGCAGATCGCAGAGCAGAGCGGCTTCGACTATGCGCTGAGCCAGATCCGCTTCACCGCCGGCTACGGCGCCGAGTTCCAGCACGAGCCGGTCGCCTTCAGCCACGCTTTGCTCGCCGCAACCACTAAGCTGAAGGTGATCGCGGCGCTGCTGCCCGGACCGTGGAATCCGGCGGTCGCAGCCAAGCAGATCGCGACCATCAGCCAGCTCACCGAGGGCCGCGTTGCCGTCAACATCGTCAGCGGCTGGTTCCGCGGCGAGTTCACCGCGATCGGCGAGCCCTGGCTCGATCACGACGAGCGCTACCGCCGTTCCGAGGAATTCATCCGCGCGCTGCGCGGAATCTGGACCCAGGACAATTTCACGTTCCGTGGCGATTTCTACCGCTTCTCCGACTACACGCTGAAGCCGAAACCTGCGCATCCATTGCCCGAGATTTTCCAGGGCGGCAGCTCGCGCGCCGCGCGCGACATGGCCGCGCGGGTGTCGGACTGGTACTTCACCAACGGCAATTCGGTGGCGGAGATCAAGAAGCAGGTCGACGACATCAGGGCGAAGGCGCGCGCCAACAATCACTCGGTCAAGATCGGCGTCAATGCCTTTGCCATCGGGCGCGATAGCGAGGTCGAGGCCCGCGCCGTGCTCGACGAGATCATCGTCAAGGCCGATCCGGAGGCGGTCAATGCGTTCGGACATGAGGTGAAGAATGCCGGCAAGGCTTCGCCGGAGGGCCAGGGCAATTGGGCGCAATCCAGCTTCGAGGATCTCGTCCAGTACAATGACGGCTTCAAGACCAATCTGATCGGCACGCCGGAACAGATCGCCGAGCGCATCGTCGCGCTCAAGGAGGTCGGCGTCGATCTCGTGCTGCTCGGCTTCCTGCACTTCCAGGAGGAGGTCGAATATTTCGGCCGCCGGGTCATTCCGCTGGTCCGTGCGCTGGAGGCGAAAACCGCCGCGCACGCCCAGGCCGCCGAATGATAGGGAGCCTTTCGACGTGACGGCGATGGCAACGAATGCTGACGTCCTTGCGCTGGAGGCGGCTCCAGCGCAAGGCAAGCCGCGTGCAATGTGGGCGGTCGATGCGCCCGAACGGGGGCTCGCGCCGGCCGCCGATCGCGCGGTACGGCCGGTCCTGGCATTGAGCGACATCGCGCTGACATTCGGCGGCGTCGCGGCGCTGCGCGACGTCGACCTTGCGGTCGCGCCGGGCGAGATCCGCGCGGTGATCGGGCCCAATGGCGCCGGCAAGAGCTCGTTGCTCAACGTTATTAGCGGGCTCTATCGGCCCGACCGCGGGCAGGTGTGGCTTGGCGAGCGTGCGTTCGTTCAGGTGCCGACGGCGCGATTGGCTGCGCACGGCGTCGCGCGCACGTTCCAGAACCTTGCGATCTTCAAGGGGCTGTCGGTTTTCGACAATGTCCTGATGGGGCTCGCGCATCGCGTCCGCGCAGGTTTCCTGCGCCAGATCATCGGCTCGCCGCTGGCGCGCCGGATCGAGGCGGAGAACCGCGCCGCCGCCGAGGATGTTATTGGCTTCCTGCACCTCGGCGACGTTCGTGAGCGCGCCGCCGGAACCTTGCCCTATGGCTTGCAGAAGCGCGTCGAACTCGCGCGGGCGCTGGTCGCGCGACCGACGCTGCTGCTGCTGGACGAGCCGTTCGCGGGCGTCACGTTGAGTGAGAAGCGCGAGCTGTCCGAGCACGTGCGCAATGCGCGCGACAGCTACGGCGCCACCATCATGCTGATCGAGCATGACATCGGCGTCGTGATGGGCCTCTCTGATCGCATCGCGGTCCTCGACAACGGCCGCAAGATCGCCGATGGCACGCCCGACGAGGTGAGGACCGACAAGGCCGTGATCGACGCCTATCTCGGCGTCGCGCATCAGGACGTCACGGAGCTCGCCGTCTGATGTTCGACTATCAGTTTTTGATCGAGGTGCTGGTTGGCGGCCTGCTGTCGGGGGTGATGTACTCGCTGGTCGCGATCGGCTTCGTGCTGATCTACAAGACCTCGGGCGTGCTCAATTTCGCACAAGGCGCGATGCTGCTGTTCGCGGCGCTGACCTTCGTCAGCCTGATCGAGCGCGGCATATCGTTTCCGGTCGCGTTCCTGATCACGCTCGCGATCATGGTCGTGCTGGGCGTAAGCGTCGAGCGAACCGTGCTGCGGCCGCTCGTCAACCAGCCGCCGATTACGCTGTTCATGGCAACGCTCGGGCTTTCCTATGTGATCGAGGGCGCGGCGCAGCTGTTGTGGGGCACGCAGGTTCACGGCCTCGACATCGGGATCAGTGACGTGCCGCTCGACATCGCCGGGGTCTTCATCAGCCGGTTCGATCTGTTCGCCGCGGCGGCCGCGGGCAGCCTGGTGGCGCTGTTCGCGCTGTTCTTCCGCTATACCCGAACCGGGCTCTCGTTTCGCGCCGTTGCCGACGATCCGTTCGCGGCACTTGCCGCCGGCCTGCGGCTGCCACGGGTCTGGGCCAGTGTGTGGACCGCTTCCGGCATCGTCGCGCTGGTCGCCGGACTGTTATGGGGCGCGCGTCTCGGCGTGCAGTTCTCGCTGTCGCTGGTTGTGTTGAAGGCATTGCCGGTGCTGGTGCTGGGCGGCTTCGATTCGATCGCTGGTGCGATCATCGGCGGTCTTCTGATCGGCGCCATCGAGAAGCTCGCCGAAGTCTATGTCGGGCCGCTGTTCGGCGGCGGCATCGAAGCCTGGGCCGCCTATGTCGTGGCGCTGGTGCTGCTCCTAGTGCGGCCGTCGGGGCTGTTCGGGCAGAAGCTGGTGGAAAGGGTCTAGGAGATGAGCGCAGCAGCACCGGCGGGATCGCTCGCGCCTGGCGTCGAGACCATTGCGATCGCCGCCGCAGCGGGGATCGCCTTTGGCGTCATTCCGGTCGCTGGCTCGGATTACCTGTTGGATGCGGTGCTGACGCCGTTCCTTGCGCTGGCGCTTGCCGCGGTCGGGCTCAACGTGCTCACCGGCTATGCTGGGCAGGTGTCGCTGGGCTCCGCCGCATTCCTCGCGGTAGGCGCCTATGCGACCTACAACCTTCACCTCCGGCTGCCGCAGCTGCCGCTGATCGTTGACCTTGTGCTCGCCGGCCTCGTCGCGGCCGCGATCGGAATCGTGTTCGGATTGCCGAGCCTGCGCCTGCGCGGCTTCTACCTCGCGGTCTCGACCTTGGCCGCGCAGTTCTTCGTGCAATGGACGCTCACCAAGTTCGGCTGGTTTTCCAACGACAGTCCGTCCGGCGTGATCGATGCCCCGGTACTGAGCGTGGCCGGTTTCGCCTTCACCAGCCCGGCCGGGCGCTATGTGTTCTCGCTGAGCGTCGTCGTGGCGGCGACGTTCCTGACCCTGCGGCTGCTGCGCGCGCAGAGCGGCCGCAACTTCATCGCGGTGCGCGATCACGAGCTCGCGGCCAGGGTGATCGGCGTGCCGCTGCTGCGCACCAAGCTCCTGGCCTTCGCCGTCTCCTCGTTCCTGATCGGCATCGCCGGGGTGTTGTGGGCCTTTGCCTATCTGCGAACGGTCGAGCCGGCCGGCTTCAATCTCGACCGCTCCTTCCAGATCCTGTTCATCATCATCATCGGCGGGCTGGCCTCGCTGCGCGGCGCGTTTCTCGGCGCCGCGTTTATCGTGGTGTTTCCGTTGATCCTGTCACGCGCCGGCGCGGCCTTGCTCGGCGGCGTATTCGATTCGGGCGTGCTGGAGATGAGCCAGCGCATCGTTCTCGGCGGGCTCATCATCGCCTTCCTGATTGTCGAACCGCGCGGCCTGGTCGCGCTGTGGGACCGGCTTTGGAGCGCCGTCACGCGGCCGGCCGCCATTCGCAACACATGACGTTTCGCGCCACTGGAGAGTTGAAGATGATCAAATCGAGATATCTGAAAGTTGCCTTTGCCGCAGCGGTCGCCTCCGTGTTGGCCGCAACACAGGCGGCGCGCGCCGACGAACAGTTCTTTCCGCTGCAAAGCTACCGGGTCGGCCCCTATGCGGCCGGCGGCACCGGCTTCTTCGGCGGCTTCATCGACTATCTCAATCTGATCAACATCCGCGACGGCGGCGTCAATGGCGTCAAGTTGACCTGGGACGAGGGCGAGACCCAGTACGAGGTCGAGCGCGGCGTCGAGGTCTATGAACGGCTGAAGGGGCGGCCCGGCGTTGCCGCCTGGAATCCGCTCTCGGTCGGGATCGCCTACGCCATGATCGACCGCATCACCAAGGACAAGGTGCCGCTCATCACCATCAATCATGGCCGCACCGATTCGACCGACGGCCGCGTGTTCCCCTATGTGTTTCCGCTGCTGCTCAATCCCTACAGCGAAACCTCGGGAATCGTGAACTACATCGCGAGCCGCGAGGGCGGAGTGGAGAAGCTGAAGGACAAGAAGATCGTCGTGCTCTATCACGGCTCGCCCTACGGCAAGGAGACCATCCCGATCTACAAGCTCTTGGCCGACAAGTACCAGTTCAGCCTAGAGCAGATCGAGGTGCCGCATCCCGGCAACGAGCAGCAGTCGCAATGGCTGTCGATCCGCCGCGCAAAGCCCGATTACGTGGTGCTGCGCGGCTGGGGCGTGATGAATCCAGTGGCGCTGAAGACCGCGCTGAAGGTTGGCTTCCCCGCCGACCACATCATCGGCAACGTCTGGTCCAATTCCGAGGAGGACGTGATCCCGGCCGGCGACGCCGCCAAGGGCTATATCGCGATCACCACGCAGGCCTCCGGCGAGCAGTATCCGGTGCTGCAGGAGGTGATCAAGACGGTCTATGGCGCCGGCAAGGGCAATCTCGACGACAAGAAGCGGATCGGCAGCGTCTACCACAACCTCGGCATCGTGAACGGCATCCTCAATGTCGAGGCGATCCGGATTGCGCAGGCGAAGTTCGGCAAGCGCACCTTGACCGGAGACGAGGTGCGATGGGGCTTCGAGCATCTCCAGCTCGATCCGGCGCGGGTCGAAGCGCTCGGCGCCAAGGATCTGTTCCATTCGATCAACGTCACCTGGGACAATCACGAAGGCGACGGCCGCGTCACCTTCCAGCAGTGGGATGGCGGCAAATGGAAGGTCGTCTCCGGTTGGATCGCACCGGACTGGGCCTTCCTGCGCCCGATCATTGAGAAGTCGGCGGCCGCCTATGCCAAGGAGCACGGCATCAAAGTGCGGACCTCCGGTGGCGAAGCCGTCAGCAATTGAGCCGCGCGCGATGCGGGAGCGATCCGGCCTCCCGCATCCGCCAACGCCATGGATCACGTGATGAGTGAAACCCTGCTCTCGGTCGAAGGCCTGGCCGCGACTTACAACCACGCGATCGCGGCGGTCAGCGACGTCTCGCTTGCCGTGCGGCGCGGTGAGATCGTCGCTGTGCTCGGCGCCAACGGCGCAGGCAAGTCGACCACATTGCAGGCCATCTCGGCGCTGCTCGCTGCCCGCCGCGGCCAGATCAGCGCCGGGCGGATCGTGTTCGATGGCCGCGATGTCGCAGGCACGTCGGCGGCGACGCTGGTGCGCGCCGGGCTCGTGCCGGTGCTCGAGGGGCGGCATTGCTTTGCCTCGCTGACGGTGGAGGAAAACCTCATCACCGGCGCGATAGGGCGCGATGCGCGGCGGGCGGAAATCGCCGCGGATATCGAGCGCGCCTATCAGCTGTTTCCGCGCCTCAAGCAGCATCGCCGCGCGCTGGCCGGACTGACCTCGGGCGGCGAGCAGCAGATGACGGCGATCGGCCGGGCTCTGATGTCGCGTCCGCGGCTGCTGGTGCTCGACGAACCGTCGATGGGCCTCGCGCCGCTGGTCGTCGAAGGAATCTTTCGCGCGCTCCAGCAGCTGAACGGCGAGCAGGGACTGTCGATCCTGATCGCTGAGCAGAACTCGACGGTGGCGCTGCGCTTTGCCGACCACGCGGTCGTGCTCGAAAACGGGCGCAGCGTGCTGGCCGGTCGCGCGGCCGAACTGCGCCAGCGCGCCGACATCAAGACCCATTATCTCGGCGGATCGTCGCGGGACGATCAGGGCCAGAGGCGGCCACGCGAGGCTGTCGCATGATTGCAACCCGGAGAGACTGACCATGGCCAACGACAATCTCGCACGCAAGATCGACGACGACGTTTATGCCAGGCTCGATGCCGCCATCGACGCGACAGTGACGGTGAATGCGGACCGCAACGACCGCGAAAGTCGCTTTCCGCGCGAGAATCTTCGTGCTCTGGCGGAGGCCGGCTGGACCGGCGTGCTGAACGAGCCGCAATTCGGCGGACTCGGCCTCAGCCATCTGGATTTCGCTGAAGCCGCGTACCGGATCGGACAGGCCGATGCCTCCACCGGGCTCATCTACGTCATGCATGTCGGCGCGGCCCAGACCATCAACCTGTTCGGCAACGCCGACCAGAAGGAGCGCTGGCTGAAGGCGAACAATGGCGGCCTGCTCGGCACCTATTCGACCAGCGAACGCGCCACCGGCGGTCACTGGTGGTACAATCTGTCCGAAGCCTCGCGCGACGGCGACGATTATCGTGTCAATGCCGAAAAGTCGTTCACGACAAGCTCGGGCCATGCCGACTATTACCTGGTGCAGACGCGCACGCCTGGCACCAAGGACCAGGCCGATATCATCTTCTTCATTGTCGACGGCAAGGCCGAGGGCATCGAGTCCCGGCCCTGGGATGCGCTCGGTGTGCGGGCCAATCATTCCGGGGCGATCCGCTACAGCAACGTGCATGTGCCGCAGCGCGACCGGCTCGGCGCCGAAGGACAGGGCAAGGAGATCATCTATGACGGCGTCTCTCCGGTCTATCTGATCGGGCTCGGTGCGGTCTGGGAAGGCGTCGCACGCGGCGCGTTGAACGCGGCGATCGCACACAGCACGACCTTCGTGCACAAGGACCGGAACAAGAGCCTGTCCGACTATCAGGCGATTCGCCAGGAGCTCGGCGCGGCCAAGGTGCTGGTCGAGACGCTACGGCCGTGGCGCAACGAGCTCGCGGGCAAGCTCGATGCGCTCTGGCGCGCCGGCAAGCCGCAAAGCGAAATCCTGATCCCGCTGACCGAGTTCAAGGTGCACGCCGCCGAGGTCGCCAACAAGGTCGCGGCGACGGCGCTGACGGTGACGGGCGGGTATGGCTATCACCGCGGCCCGATCGAGCGCGCCTATCGCGATGCCCGCGCGGCGATCGCGATGGGGCCGTCCAATGTCATCGCGCGCGACTGGATCGGAAAGGCGGTGGTCGGCCTGCCGCTGGAACTGTTCTACGAGGGCGGAGAATAGAGGTTGGCCGCGAGGCTGCCCCACAGGTGGTCGAAGCTACCTGGTGGCGCAAAAAGAACGTGCGGAAAACTCTGTCGCCGCGCCTACCAGACCGTAGGGGCTGTCGCATAGCCTAGTACGTGATATCCAGCTAGGTGGGTCATGACCATGTTGTCGCGGATCGCACAGTTGTTCTTAAGCACACTCCGCTCGTTGCGGCAGCGAGTGGGGCACTGCATGTGCTCACCTTGACAGCTGCGACGGCGGGTAAAACTTGCTACCTTGGGCCAGCCGGATCATGGACACACCAAGCTTGCCTTGAGCTGTTCGGTCCGTCTGACCTAGCCCCTATGTCCCAAGAGGAATTGCTCTCAGCATACCAAAGTGGGAAGATCGACCGCGCCTGCCTGCCCGTTACCACGTCCCTGGTGGGAGCTACCCCGTATCTGGATCCGATCCTGGACCTGCCGAATGTAAGGATCGTGGCCGAATATCCCAAAATGCTCGGTTATAGCCTTCTTGTTCGTCATGGAACGCGTCTGGAGGATATTAGAGAGGTCTTCGGGCATCCGGTTGCCCTTGACGAGGTTAAGCCTTGGTTAGATCACCGGCTGCCGCAGGTTCGACGTACCGCGGTGGCGAGTAGTGGCGCCGCGGCGCAAGCCGTTGCCAACAGCGAAGCCTTGGACAGGGCTTCTATTGGCCCCAGAGTTGGCGCGGCGATTTATGGGCTGGGTTCGCTGGTGGCTGGGATTGAAGAAGGCCCGCACAATGTGACGCGCTGGTGGGTGCTAGGCAGGGATATGCCTCCGCCAACCGAGAACGACAAGACGTCGTTGCTCGCGACTGTAAGTGATGCGGATTTTGCCTCCTTGCTTGCTTCCTTTGCTGGTGCCCGAGTCCAAATCCTGACGATTTACGAGCGACCGGCCAAAGCGGGCCTTGACAGCCATCGATATTTGATTGAGGTCGCGGGGCATGCGCAGACGGATAGCCTTGCCGGATTGCTTCGAAAGCGCCCGGACATTCGCGTGTTCGGGTCATATCCGCGCCGGTACTGATAGCTTCTACTTGGCGTGATCCGAGCCCTTTCGGAACTCTTCGTAGCTCTACGAAGGAGATCGTGGAGCCGCTCATGGGGAAAGCGCCTGCAACTGCCGCGTGACAATCATAAGCTGGCAGAATTTGTCGACAATGCGTTGCAGAACTACCTTGAGAATGAGGGTAGGCTGCAAGCTCTCGCGCCGCCAGCGGGCCCGCTCGTAGTAGGGAGCGAGATCGAAACGACGGGTGGCGAACCGCATCAAAATCCGAGACAATGCAGGAGAGATCGGAGAAAGTACGAGCGAGCGTTCCGCTCTGCTGCGATCCCCGCTGATAGCTCGGGGCTCTCCGAATTCGGATCGGGCAGGAAGAGCCCGGCCTGCTGGTTCTCGCCTCGTTGGTATGTCCGCACGAGCGCTCTTTGCAACTGGTCGAGCGGACGGTCTGGTTTGATATCGACCGCATTGTCAGGGATGACATCACTGAGCTCGTCGGGAGGAGCGCCCCGCCGCGCCTGACGAGTCACTTTACAAAGGTGAGGCTCGAAGGACTCCAGCGGCCGCTGATCCGACGTACCGCTGGGAAGATCAAGGGGCACCTGACAGACATCTTCCGCCTCCTCCCGCGGCGGGGCTGATGCAGCTCATCGTGAACGGACGGCGCCGTACTTCCGCACTCCGGATGCGACCCAGTCATGTGGCGCAAGAGCATCTAGTTCGCACTTTTCCGCCGCTCGCGCTTGATCCAGGGAAGCGCAGACGAAGGCTAGGCGCCGATGAAGGCCAAATAGTGCTCGACAATCTCATTCATTCGGCCGGAGTGCTCAACAGGCCTTTCCCGCCGCCGACGCGCGACGGACACTGCGCCGGTTGGAGTCACCTCAATACGCCGGCTGTCTGAATATGGTTGAGATCGAGATCGGCATTCTCGTCGCCAATGCCTCGATGGACGTCGACAATTTCCCCGACCTGGTCACCGCGCCGGAGAACGGCGCCATGCCGATCGCGATCGCGTCAAGTGGTTGTACACAACCGAGAAGCTCGCGCAAAATGGCGCTCGACTGTCCGAGGCCCTCAACCAAATCAAACCATCTTCAACGAATCAAAAACCTCTGTGTCGGGGTACTGGTCAGCTTCTCGAAAGCCAACCTTCCTAGCATTCGAACCTGATCTCTAGATGCCGATGCCGCCTATAACTGAACTGATCACGAACCGGGGATACCCGCTGGGTGGTTCGGCGAGGGATTTTGCTACTCATAAGAGCAAGGAGAGCATTATGAATTCCAATCGGATCAACGATGCGGGCTCGCCAGGATCCCAAACTGGTTATGTTTTCAGACAGGAGGATCATAATCTATTTAGGCAAGCCGTGAATGAAGCCAAGTCACTGTCTGCCGCGCCTGTACCGGCGAAGGCTCCGATTTGGAGTTCGAGCGCTCCATACGGGAACTTCTCACGCGATGGCTACTCTTGGAACAACGACGTGTGGGGCAAGGGTGCTGGGCCTCAGACGATTTCGGTGCGTGCAGTCAACCAGTGGAGTGTGTGGTCGAACCAGCCTAATACTGCTGGCATCAAGAGCTATCCGCACGAGGCTTTCAATATCGGGAAACCGCTCAGTTCAATCAACGCTCTGAGCTCGAACTTCAATCAGGATGTTCCGACAAGCGGTGCCTGGGACGTTGCCTACGATATATGGGACAGCTCAAACCAGCATGAGATAATGCTCTGGACGAATTACACTGGAAATCCGGACGGCAGCGGTAACGTCAAACCAATTTCTTACCATTATCGTCAGGATCGTTCCGGGGCAGCGATCCCGGTCTACACCAATGTCGACGTGGGCGGAGCGACTTGGAACGTGTTTGAAGGCTTTAACGGTCACAAGGTCATCTCACTCCTGCGCACTTCGAAGACCAATAGTGGAACAGTGGACATCAAGAGCATCCTGGAGTGGATCAAGTCGAAGGGCTACTTCGGCGATATAAACGTCGGCAGCGTTCAATACGGCGTCGAGGTCACCTCATCCCCAGGGGGAATGAACTTCAATTTCAACAACTGGAGCGTGACCTCAAAGTAAGGATCCGCGTCAGTGAGGTGATGTGAGAGACTTCGGCGGCACGGGGCCGACGCATTATGCAGACCTCAACGGTCACGGTCCATACCACCGTGCAGCCGAAGTCCACAAGTTCCCAAGACGCCACGCTTGACGCTCCGCGACAATCAGATCCAACAAAGCTCTCGCACCCAACAACCTTTGGGCAATCATCGATATCCCGGCTATGCCGCCCGCTATCCTGATCGCTGCGTTCTTCGCGCCAGATCTGCGTGCAATCTTGCTTAGTTCGAACATAGCCAACTGCTCCGCAACAGATCCCGTTAATGCTTAGCCATCCACTTGACGCGAGCGAGATGGGTTATCATAGGCATGGGGAGCACGCTCCGGCTCAGGTTTAGGATCGATGCGCAACACGATCTCGGCGGCTTCTCTCCAGTCGGCGCCTTCCCCGTCTGCGTCTAGGAGACGCTAATAGATGACGACGTGTTCTTGGTCGTTGGGAGCCAGGATCGAATCAGTTGGCGCCGCATCGTTGACATTCGGATCTGAACGACGGATTTTACTGGCAATCTCCAAAAGAAGTAGATCGGTTCAATGACAATCCTCGGCTGTTTCGAGCCTTGAGGAGACCCCGAGCCCCAGTTGGCCGCGCGTGCGTGAGCGGCCGATGCGTATTGGACAACCGAGCCGCGTTCATGCGTTCCTAGCCAGCTATGGGCCGGCGTCTACTGCCCACTGATCCTCTGCCAAAGCCAGAGCGCCACCGCGGTGGGCGAGGAGTTCGCATTGCTGCCACTGGCGCGCAAATTGGCTTCGCGCATCGTCGGAATGTCGATCCGGTCAAGCAGTGGCTTCAGCGCGTCCTGCAACGCGGTATTATGAGCGCGCCGTGGTGCAAGTAGCAGGACCGCATCATAGGGCGGGACCGCGTGCTTGGGATCGGCCAGCGTCACCAGGTCGTATTCCTTGATCCGCCCCTCGCTGCTATAGCCCGCGATGACATCAACGTTGCCGCTCGCCACTGCCGCATACATGAAATCAGGCTGCATCTGTCGTTGCGTACGGAATGAGAGTCCGTAGGCCTTGTGCAGGGCAGTCCATTCCGGGCGCGAGAAGAACTCGTAGTCGCCCGCAATCGACAGCGTCGGCGCGTGCGCAGCCAGGTCGGTGATCGAATGAATGCCGAGTGCTTCGGCGCGCTGCCGCGGCATCACCAGGGCGTAGGCGTTTTCGAAACCGAGCGCGCCGAGCAGGGTGATGTCCTGCTTTGCCAGGAGTTTCTTCAGCTCGGCGAGCAATGCTTCACGCGGCAGCATCTCGCTGCGGTGAAACTGGTTGACCCACAGGGTGCCGGAATAATCCACATAGACGTCGATGTCGTTGGCCGCGAGCGCCTGAAAAATCACGTTGGAACCGAGACCTTCGCGCGTCGAGGCCTGCAATCCCGCGGCCTGCAGACGCTGCTCGATGAGCGCGGAGAGCACATATTGCTCGGCAAAGGTTTTGGCGCCGATGATGTAGGTCGACGGGGCGCGCGAGACCGAAGGGATCAATGTGGCCGCGACCAGTGCGGCGATCCCGACGCTGCCGAGCGCAGTGCGGAAGCGCTTGCGCTCGCCCAATCCGCGTTCGATCAGCGTTAAAAGTTGATCGACCGCTAACGCCAGCAGAGCTGAGGCGACGCAGCCAAATAGCACGAGCACCCAGTTTTGGGTCTGCAAGCCGGCGAAAATGTAATTGCCGAGGCTGGTCTGCCCGATCGGCGTGGACAATGTCGCCGTCCCGATCACCCATACCGCCGAGGTGCGGATGCCGGCCATGATCACCGGCAGCGCCAACGGTAATTCCACCGTGAACAACGATTGCCGCGGCGTCATGCCCACCCCTCGCGCCGCCTCAAGCAACGCGGGATCGACGCCGTTCAGGCCGGTGATGGTGTTGCGCAGCACCGGCAGCATGGAATAGAGCGCCAGTGCCAGCATGGAGGGCAGAAATCCGAATGCGGAAAAGTCGAAGCCGAACCAGCGAAGCGTCAACGACGCAATGGCGAGCAGAAGTGGGTAGAACAGCGCCAGCAGGGCCAGTCCGGGCACGGTCTGGACGATGCTGGCGAGGCCCAGCAGGATGCCGCGGATCACGGCATGATTGCGCGCGAGGATCGCGAGCGGGAGGCTGATCACGAGCCCGAGCGCTAGCGCTGCCAGGCTGACCTGAACGTGGCTGCCAAGATAGTCCGGCAGATGCGCCGCCGCGTCGTGCCAGCGCGGGTCGGACAGGAAGCTCATTCCGTGCTTGCTCCCGGGAGCAGGGCGTTCAGCCGCTCGGCCTGCCGCCTGGGTGTGCTCAACAGCTCCGCCACGTAGGGATCCTTGTTGTTTGCCAGCTCGGCTGGCTGGCCTTGCGCCACAACCCGTCCGGCCCGCATCACCGCGATGCGATCGGCAAGCAACAACGCCTCCGTCATGTCATGGGTGACCATTACCGTAGTCAAACCGAGCCTGCGATGCAGGGCGCGGTACTCCTCGCCCATGGTGTAGCGGGTCAGCGGATCGAGCGCGCCAAAGGGTTCGTCCATCAGCACGATACGGGGACGGGCGGCGAGCGCCCGCGCCACGCCTACACGCTGCTGCTGGCCGCCCGACAATTCATGCGGAAAGCGATCGCGATGGAGGAAGCGATCGAGCTGTACCAGGTCGAGGAGCTGATCGACCTGCACGGCGATCTCGGTGGCGGGCCAGCCGAGCAGTCTCGGTGTGACGGCGATGTTGTCGGCGACGCGCATATGCGGAAAAAGCCCGCTGCTCTGGAACACGAAGCCCATGCGCCGGCGCAAACCCACCGGGTCGACGTTGCGCACGTCCTCGCCCTCCACGATGACGCGGCCGCCGTCGGCATCGAGCAGGCGGTTGGCGAGCCGCAACAAGGTGGACTTGCCGGAGCCGGAGGTGCCAACGATCGCCAGGAATTCGCCCGCGGCAATATCGAGCGAGACATCGTCGACCGCGTTGACGCGCTCGGCGTCACGACCGCTGGCAAAACTCTTCCCCACATGGGCATAGGTAATCAGCGGTGCGAGTGTCATGGTTGTGCTGGACCAGTGCGCGAGTGTTCCGGATCCGAACTTCGCTTCATTCAGCGGTGGCGCACGTTAGCGAACTTCGAATTCGAAGGACACTAGCAAGTCCATGCGGCCCCACGGCGACACGCGGCAAGACGGTTGGTGGTTTGAGATGTCGAAATTGGTAATGGCGTTACAGTCGTTCCGTACGAAATGTACCGTCGTGACTTCATTCGGGATTGGCTAGCCGGAGGGGCCGTGCCCGTTCGTCCGGGTCGAACAAAGTCTGTTCGCGCAGCGATCGCGAACAATGTGGCGGGGCAAAGGTCTCCAAGGAATGTAGAGGGTTATCTTAATTCTAACCCGACCGACCGCTCCGTAGCAGCTGCCACATGTCTTGCACACTTGGCACGAGCGAGATGGGTTTCGTACGCGCGGCGGGCACGCTACGGTCGCTCGATGACGGGCATGAAGAATTCGGCGGGCCTATCGCGCAGACACTAATTGCAAATTGTAACAGTTGCGCCGCCGAGCACCGACACAGCGAGCGAATTATCTCACTATCAGCTAGCGTGCTGTCTCAGCTACAGATTGGAGCGTTTCGTACAGAGATATTCCTGTCACTAGCTCTGACTTTTGGATGCCGAGCATAGGGGGGCGCCGACGTGAGTGCCTACATCGCCGCACGGTCGGCGGTGGACGCCGGCTCGCAGATCAAGATCACCGTCAGCTTCCGGTCCGTCGAGCCGATCGTCGATTTTGTCAACGCTCGGTTCGAGCAGCCCCTGTCCGCCACTGGGCAGCCCGGATTCTCCAAATTGTCGCCGATCCATTCCGCGATCGGCGAGAAGCCAGGTGTGTGCGCGCTGGACGTTGTAGTTGAAGGCGAAAAGCCCAAGGCCGCCGCGATCCGCGACGCCGAAGCGATCGCGGTAGCCGACCTGTGCGACCGGTTGGTCGGTAATCTGCAGGTCCGCGACCAGCAGACCGGCGAGACAAGACCGTGCCGTTTTGGCGACATCGGCCTATTGGCGCCCGTCGGCACCGAGCTCTGGCGTTTCGAGGAGGCGTTGGAGGATCTCGCAATTCCGGTCTCGACCCAGGCCGGCAAGGGCTTTTTCCGGCCACAGGAGATCCAGGATCTCATTGGGCTGACCCGCACTCTCGCCGACCCGCGCGACACGCTGGCATTCGGGTCGCTGCTGCGTGGACCGCTGGTCGGCCTCACCGAAACCGAACTGCTCGACATCTCAGAAGCACTGCCGTCGGATCCCAACCGGCAAGGCCTGCCGATGCTGACAATCCGGACCGATCCAGAAAGCGTGGGCCACGCGCTCGCCCGAGATGTCCTGATCAAGCTGTCGTCGTTGCGCAAGCGAGCGCGTACCACGATACCATACGCGCTCCTCGCCGATGCGATCGCGGCGTTCCACGTCCGTGCGCAGATCCGGCAGCGGTTCAAGGCCGGCGCCGAGCGGGCGGTCGCCAACGTCGATCTCTTCCTCGACATGGCGCGGGCCTACGATGTTCGCGGCCTGCGGGCGTTCGCGAGCGACATGCGCGCAAACTGGGAGGAAGCGGTGCGTCAGGTCGAAGGCCGGCCCGACGCAGAGCAGGAAGCGGTCTCGCTGATCACGGTCCACGCGGCTAAAGGTCTCGAATGGCCGGTCGTCATCCCGATCAACATGACCGGCACGCCCAACGCCGAAACCGGCTTGGTTCAGGATCGCTCGAAGAACCTGTTCTCGACCCCGATCCTCGGTATCTGCCCGGCGGACCATGCCGACATCGAGGCTCGCGCCGACGAAGAGCAGCGGCGCGAGCGCGTACGTCTCTGGTACGTGGCGGCGACTCGGGCACGCGATCTGTTGATCCTGCCCAGGCACTCCACCACCCTGTCGGACAAGTGCTGGGCAAAACTTGTCGATTTGGGCATTGCCGATCTTCCGGCGATCAACCCAAGGGACGTCGGGACCGCGAAGGTGAGGGGCGTCATGTACCGGGAGAACGGCCAAATCCGCGAGACCTTCGCCGCCGAGGCGACCGCCATATTTGACGCGTGCAAGGCCATAATCTGGCATCGCCCGAGCCGGAGAGAACTTGACCAGGTGGACGAAGCGGAAACGAAGATTGAAAGCGAGGAGACTCCCGAAGCCGCGACCTTGGAGCCGGCCGCCGTTCTCGGCAGTTCGACGCGCGGTACCATCCTCCACAAGCTGATCGAGGAGGTACTGACCGGAGAAGCCGGCGACGCCCAGACCGAGCTCGAAGCGCGAGCCGCCGAACTGATCTGCCAGATGGGGCAAGAGCCGGCGACTGACGCGGAGGTCGGCATCAGCGCCGTTGAACTGGCCGCTACGGTGCGGCGGACGCTCGCCCTTCCTGACGTCGCCAAGCTGCGGCCGCGTCTCGTCCCCGAGCTCCCATTGTTCGGAAGCGACAGCAGCAACGGCGAGGAGGTACTGCTCTCCGGACAGGCCGATGCGGTCGCGTTCGATGACGCCGGAGCCATCGATGCGGTCGTCGATTGGAAAAGCGACGTGGCGCCGGACGCGTCGAGCATCGGCCACTACAGGCAACAGATCGTCGACTATCGGAAGCAGACCAAGGCCAAGCGGGCTCTTCTGGTCTTCATGACTACCGGGCAGGTCGTTGAGGTCGCTTGATCAGGCCAACGAAATTGAACCGCGGCTGCTATTCACCGGGCCGTGGGACCGATCGTCGTCAGGCGCGGCGATGCCCTCGGCCTCCTCGCACTCACCAACGTGTTCGCCGAGACGTTGCACTGGTTTTCCAATCGTGTCCGTGACGCGCGATGGGTCACGATCCTGGCACGGTGTCTTGTGCCATCCCAGCAAGTTATCCTCACGGACCGAACAGGCCAGATGGTACGCTTGGCTCCGGCCGCTCAAGCTCAAGTGGCGCAGCAGAACCCTCTTTCGCGAGATCCGCGACATGATTGTTGCGGTTGACGCGATTTGCCATCTTCTCAGTCGGCTCCGCGAAGCGGGACTTTAGACGCCACGTTGGTCGAGCGAGGCGTGGCGCTCCCATGGTCTGCACCTCGATAGTGGACGCCTGCGGAACTGGTCTGCATCAAGGCTAGTAAAGTCATGTCCTGACGGCCCACACACCGGCGGCTGGCCCGTCAAACATCAGTGCCTCGGCGGCATCACCTGACCAGCGCACTACCGCGAACCAAGCTGGAGCAGGACCATGCGATGTCGATGACGGAAGCCTTCACGCCGGCGCGGTTCCAACAAGATGATTCCTGTCTTACTTCAATCCGGCTAACACCAGACACCATCGGTCACGAGCGGCGACCGCTTGATGCCCCTGCCGCTCAACTTCAAGGGCGCCACGACTCCCGATCGCTAATTGATGGCATATCCGTCAACCTCAAGCTTGGCCGGCCCGCTCACATTCCTGATGAACTCGGTGCAGCAGTGCTCGAGATGTGTCGCAATGCGTTCGGCATTGTGACGGAAGCTGTACGGGCTTTGGAGAGAAGTGTGACTATCCTTATCAAGAGAGAACTGGTCGATCGTCACTCGTGAGAACCGGTCGAGGGTCATCGCGGTTCGTACGACAGCCATGATCTGTCCTCTGCTGAGATGGTATATCCATAGCGGAGCGCTACCTACGCCGTTTCGGCGGTTTTCCTGATTGCTACGCCGCAGATCCGTACGTGGATAGAGGCGGCGCTTGCTACGAGAACGGAGACAAAGGCGCTTCTGTGGTTGAGCAACAAGGCGAAACGCGATGCCTTCACGATGCTTTGCATCGATCCTATGCACCTGCGGTCCGCGTGCGGGGTCTTCTCCACCGATACAATCTTGCCATCTTGGATGAAGGAAAAGGGGCCGGTAGTTAGAGAAGGCACCGGGCTAAGCGCCGCACGCCTATATGAGCGCACATTGCACGGCGCTCACCATACCGAGAACCCAGGATCTCCTGGATAAATTGTTCTCCTCCATGCCGGAGGCAAACGGATGTCTTCTAGGCTGTGTGTTCGCGACGGTGCTTCGATTATGAACCGTTGTGGCGCTTCATGAGCCTCACATGACCTGCCCCTGAATTTTCATCCAGCGGCAGTTAGAGTCTCGGGGGGGTACGCCTTGCGGCGCGGTGGAAACAACGGGCGATCGGCGGAGCTGGTCGGGGTTGCGCAGCCGAGCGCCCGCTGCGGTGAGAGAGGCGGCTTAGGCCGCGGGCGTGAGGTATTGCAGCGAGGAATGGGGGCGTTCGCCATTGTAGTCTGCGCGGCGGCGATCAGGGGGAGACTTCCTACCCAGATTGCCGCGCTACAGGTAACCGATTGGGCACTGACCATTGCAGCAAAAGGGGGAACCGCTGCCGTTGCAAGAGCGCTCGCTGTCGCTAACACAGTCTCTTTCATTCGATAATCGCTTCCCTAAGGTTTGCCCCCAAGCTTCATCGAGCGTCTTGCCGAGTACGCTGCAAGTGACAAAATTGAGTCTCTCGATCAGATCGATCTGCGGAATTGATGGGTCGGACGTCGCTCGGTGGGTTGTCGTCCGATTCACGTCTTTCATTGCTCGAGCATAGCGTTTTCTTGAAACTGATCTGGACGTCCGAACCGGCTTTTTATGGGGCACGTCCGAAGGCAGCCACATCACATTCGGACCGATGTTCATGAGCGATGAAGACGACGCGGAAATCTCTTACCTTTGGTCGGTTGCATTATAGGCCTCAAACCAGCTTCGACGGATTCCACCGCCGTGGCGTGGCTCCCGAGCACGACTGCATTCCCGGTCAGAAGCTCCATCACCGCATATGCTTGTTGGTCCAAGCCCATTCCTAGCGCGTTACCGAACGAATCAGCGGGAGACCGAAAGAGGAACGCGGAGATGACGGTCTCTCGGCTGAACTGAACCGCAAGGGCTCATTTTTTTTAAGCGGCAAGACTAGTCAGCTTTTAGACAGCTCAGCCGTCCTAGAACGAGAATATCCATCCAGACAAGAAGGCTTGACCTCATCCGCCCAATTCGGCTTGGAGAAGGAGCCGGATTTATCCAAGATACTAAGTCGTGTGAGAACCAGATGCCTGAAAATATCTTTGGCCATCATCGCTGCGTCAGAGCAGCCAGCGTTTTCGGCTCTGACAGCTTGAGTGGGCTCCATCATGGCCCGCTTGGCTTCTCGATGGATCACCATGATGAGAGTTAACCTTTGGGGAGGGCGCTCAAGCGCATTTCCTTGATAATGTCATGCGGGAGACGACAATAAATGGATAGAGATTTGTCACAGCTCGACGGTGGTGGCTCTTTCGCGATTTCTGACTCCGAAACGTCCCAGTCCGAAGCCTCAGAACCCGGCTCTCCCCTCGCGGCGCATTGGGACGACGCTCTCACGGAGGCGCTGCCCTCCGCGGCGAACCAAGCCCGGTCGCAGAACCACGCCAATCAAGCGATACCTTGGCCGCCGCAGGGTTGGGATGAGACGATGGGCCTGACCTTTCGCTCCCTGATCAGGCTTCCTGCCCTGCCGATGACCCTTCAAGAACTAAGAGCGGGGAGCAACTTTCTAACCAGCCTGCCCGAGCTTCCAGCCGGACTGCAGAGGCTATGGGTTGGGCGTAACCAATTGACCAGTCTGCCTCAGCTTCCGGCAACGCTTGAAGAACTCAACGTTACATACAACCAGCTGACCAGCTTGCCCAGCCTTCCAGCCGGACTGCGCTTGATGTTGCTTGGACGCAATCAACTGACCAGTCTGCCCACCCTTCCGACGGAGCTCCGGGATCTTTCCGCTCCAAACAATCAGCTGACCAGCCTACCCGCTCTTCCAGCCAATCTTGAGACCCTCAACGTCAGCAATAATCAGCTAACCGAAATGCCTGAGCCTCTTCCCTCGCGTATGGAAATTCTAGATGCGGACGACAATCAGCTGGTCCGGCTGCCGGAACTGCCGGCTGGCCTCGAAAGACTTGATGTCAGCCACAATCAGCTGACGGAGGTACCGGCGAGCCTGCTGCAGCTAAGGAGCAACGCACTGGTCGATTTAAGAGACAATCCACTGCAAGAGCCAGTCCAAAGTGATCTAGCGAGAGCAACTACTGCTGCGGGCTATGCCGGTCCTCGAATCCGTTTCGCGCAGAGCGCGGTCCTGCCAGAAATTCTCCAAAACTGGCTGAGAGAAGACCCAACCACCCTGGCGACATGGCGAGGCTTCGCCGGTGAGCCCGGCGCTCAAGACTACGCTCGATTCCTCGTGCGGCTTGCCGGAACGGTGAACAACCAAAGTGACGAATTTCGGCAGGCCGTCGGCGAGGATCTGCGGCAGGCGGCAGCGAGGCCGCGACTGCGCGAGCTGTTTTTCCAGCTGGCCTCTGATGCGTGCGCAAGCTGTGAGGATCGGGTCACTTTGACATGGAACGGGATGCAGAGCGCGCGGCTCAATGCCGACATCGAGGATGGCCTGTACGACGATCGGCTCCCCGAGTTGCTCCAGCATGCCCGCGTCATGTTCCGTATGGAGGCGCTGGACGGGATAGCGCGCCAGACGGTCAATGAGCTAAATCTCACCCTCCCGGCCGACGAAGTCGAGGTCTATCTGGCCTACCAGAACCAGTTGCGCGAGCCACTGGAACTGCATCACGTAGCCGCCGACATGCGCTTTTTAACCGTCGCTCATGTCAGCAGCGACCACCTTGAGAGAGCGATAGTAACGGTCCGGGAACAGGAAGAGACAGGCTTTGCGGATTATCTCGCTACCCGTTGGCAGCCTTGGGAATCAGTGTTGAGGCGCATTGCGCCCGAAGATCATGCAGCGATGGAGCAGCGGCTCGTCGACGCGATGGACGACGAGTTTCAAACTCGGCTAAATCAACGGCTCCTCGAAGCAGGGCTGATGGGCGACGCCGATGCCGAGCGGACGCTTGGACCTGACATCGTCAACGAGATCGCTCGCGAGATCAAGGGTGAGGTAATGCACCGGGTACTTAGGGCGAATGGCATCGAGCTATAATACACGGTCAAACCCAGGATTGCTGTCGAGAGCTCGGGCGATGACTTAATGACAGCCTTCGCCAAGCCAGTCGGCCTAAGAAGGCCGCTCTCGGCGAGTCCCCAGGTGAATTAGAAAAGAGACGCCTCAGTTTGACGACCGTAACAATGGTTACGCATTGTCTCGCCCTAATTGTTACCGGATGCTGAGCCGTTGCCTCACGTAAATTGCTCCCTTGGAGCGGGGGCGACGATGGGGTGGCTAAGCATGGCAACGCGGAAGGAACTGACGGCGGCAGGAGGCGCGCGCTATCGGCGTTCGGATCGCGCGAAGAAGACGCGGATATTAGACGATTTCGTCGACATCACCGGATTCCATCGCAAGCATGCGATGCGACTACTTCGAGGTCAGGAAGACGCGCGCCCAAGCCGAAGGGCGCGACGTCGAATGTATAATGAGGTAGAACACAACGCGCTCGTGCTCCTTTGGGAGGCGTCGGACCGGATCTGCGGGAAGCGGCTGAAGGCGTTAATGCCTGGGTTGATTGAGGCGATGGAACGGTGTGGCCACCTCGACCTTGCCCCCGAGATCCGCGACAAACTTTTGGCAATGAGCGCTGCGACGATCGACCGCGCATTGGTGCGGGTCCGAGAAGGATTAGGTCGCAAGCGATCGGCGGCACGCGACGCACTCGTTGCGTCGCAGTGTTCCAATAAGGACGTCGGCAGATTGGAATGATCCGGCGCCCGGATTCGTCGAGGCCGACCTTGTCGCGCATAGCGGTCCATCTGCGCGCGGCAGCTTCATCCAGACCCTCGTGCTCACCGACATTGCTACCGGCTGGACGGAGTGCGCTCCTCTGATCGTGCGCGAACAGACGCTGTTGAGCACGGTGCTGACGGATGCGCGGCGGCGATCAGGGTGAGACTCTCATCCTGATCGTCGCGCTATACCTCCTCCAGCGACTTCAGCCGCTTGGCTTCGGAAGCTTCCATGCCGCCGAACTTGGCCTTCCAATTTTAGATCGTCGCCTCCGAGACCCCATGTTTGCGAGCCAGATCGGCTGTCGTCGCTCCGGCCTCATGCTCCTTCAACACTGCGATAATCTGCTCTTCCGTGAACCTTGCTCGCTTCATCTGTCCGTCCTTGCTCAGGCCGGACTCTAACTCCATCTGGAGGAAATACTCAGGGGCAGGTCACACAGGCAACAACTTCGGCGGTCCGTTTGAGATAGGGGCTGTCGCGTCAATTCGCATGGCTTCGAATGCGATGTTGCCGATCTCTTTGCCCGACCGTTTCAAGTGTCATCCGGCGCATTTTGGGGTTACATCACCAGTCGAGGAACCGAGGTAATATCTATGGGGCTGTACCTTGCCCGCGAGCTCTGCCCGGATGTGTCCCAAAGAATGGGCACTCAGGAAAAAGCGGCAACTATTTGCGTTTGCTTGATCCACGTTGATTGACGGAGCACGCGACGTGATTCGATGATGCGAACACTGGGCAGACGATTTCATGGAGGATATAATTGTAAGGCCCGATGGCGCCCGATACAGACAACGGCGGCTCGGCGACAGGAATGAGAACGGCCCAGTCAGTGCTCTCGCCGGGGCCGTTTTGTTGGCCGAGTGCAGGCCCCACAACTGAGGCGGCCTTACTCTCTGTTGTCTCCATCTGCGCTGATCTCTACGGGCGCGCCGGATCTATCATAGAGGGATTGCCGCAGCTCTGCTAGCCGCGCGTGGCTGAGCAGCGAAGGGCTTTCATTGTGTGCGCAATGCGTGACTATACAAGCTGAAAGCACGAACAGCGGATCGATAAGCGGCCAACTATACTACAGCGCTTAATTTTCGGCCCTGCCACGTGGCTATGTTAATCGATGCGGTCAGGTGTCGGGTCCGACGCCCCGGTCAATTGAGCGGCCCCAGCCTGGGGGCCGCCAACCCGAACGATACGGATTTTCCTCCAGCAGTCGGGGGCGCCTGGACCGGCTGGGGCCCTCAGCCGATGCACTGCCAAGCTGATTGTTCCTCGCCCGTCTGGCGCGCCAAAAGGGAAAAACCAGCAGCTCAATCAGTCGACATTGCGCCCGGCCTCTCGTTCCAGCCGCAGGCTCGACTGCACCCGGTTTAGATAGCCGTAAATGTAAAGCTTGAGGAGCACCGAGGGATGGTACGACGGCCAACCGCCGCCGGATCCGCAATCTCAAAGCCTATCTCAGCCAAACCGAGCGCATCGACAAATACGTCGATCACGCGAACCGGGCTGCTCTCGTCAATCAAGTCATCGAGGCATTCGGGGCAGCAGCGTCCGCTCCCACTGCCTCTTCATGAGCGCCTCACCAAGACTAACGGGGTAATCGTAACAGCAGCCCAGTGTTTCGATGCCAGGACGAGTTGCGGACACTAGCGAGTAAAAAAGCGAGTCAGTAACGAAGCCTTAGGTTGGCACAGCAGATGTAGTGAACTCCACGTAGGGGGGCTGCCAACGTCATCGAAAGCGCGTTCGTGCGCGCCAAGGGACGTCGAACAAGACCGCGCTCACGATGATCTTCAACTCGCGTCGTCTCGGTGGGGCAACCGCTGCCGAAACTCTCCCCCGTGTAAATTCGCCGGCGGAATCAACGTCGCCTGACCGCAAACTCAATCCGAGGCCGCCTGGCGCCTTCCGGCACCAAGATTCGGCGCTAGCTCTTTAACCCACGATAGGTCGCACCTTGGATCGAAAGACAAGTAATCGCAAGTCAGTTCTTCACCCGGTTGTATGTCACGGGCTGCGAAGATTCGACAATGATCGTCTTGATATGTGTTTGGCTGACTGCTGTGATTTATGAAACGGGCATTGTCAGCATTGTACTCTACAACACCATCATCCACATCGCGGTCTCTTGGATAGGCATGCTTGTCAAGTAAAGCTTGAAATGTTGGAGGTAAGGCTTCGTACTGTTCAGGCGTCACGGCAATGTCAACGATTGGATTATGAATCCAAACCAATGTACCTTTAGGTAAAAGAGTAGCAGAGAAAAGTCCGATGCCGCCAAAGTGGTCTGGCTTCAAAATGGTTTCAACAATCAACACTGAAATATCTCCAAAAGTGACTAACACCCAGCAAGCTAACTGACCTAAGTCCCGCAAATCTCCTGTAAGAATTGGTAGGGTCGTTTAATCGCGCCTCCGCCACAATTTCGATTTTTCTTCGATCTCTGCATTCGTTTCGGCGCTGTAACTGTCGGATCAGCATCTCGGCGAACTGGGCGAGCGTCAGCGGCGTAGTTGGGAGGATCTATGCACTGCTCTCAGAGGTTTTCTGCGACTATCTCCCTCAAAAGAATAAGAAGGACATTGCTGGCCGGCTTTCCACGGAGGCGCTGGATGTCAAGAGCTACAACCAGGACACTGGTGTGGGCGGCAACGTCGGCGCAGCACTGGCTCAGCTGCGGAAGTCGTCGGTCGGCGCTAAAGCGATGGCGATCGCGCCCGGTATCCTGACCATTGCTGATCCCGAAGATACGGCACTGATAGACTCGGGGCGGATCGATGACGCCGCAGACCGGCGTTGGCCAGAGGAACTGCGGAAGGCTACGACCAGGATGTGCATCTGGGCTGACGGACCACCAGACCCGTCGTCATCAGTTGCCACCAGTTCAGTCGACCGGGGTTTCAATGGGACGCAGGAAGCAGCCTCTTTACTCCGAGGATGCTTCCCTTGTTTCGGGGCTTGAGGAGGGCCTTACGAAGGGCAATGCCGCCAAACGTGCCGTCAAGAACACCGTAGGTTTTTCTTCGCAGCTTTGGCGGCCGGCTCTCCAATAACAAGGAGGTGATGGCCGTTCGGCTGAACGATGAGTCGCTGAGCGACGATGCGTGCAAGTTGATCGGGACGGGTAGCGATCATCTGCACCGCCCACAAGGTCGCCAAGCTCGCAAGACTCGCTGGAGCAAGCTATCGTCCATTAGCAAGCCCGATACCAGAGCTATCTGGACGGGCTCCTAGCGTCGGGGGTGTACGTCGGCGTCTCCATTCGTGGTTGATGGATGAGCCGAACGTCATTGGGCCCTCCAGGCCCCACGATGGCGATGTAGCGCTCGCCGCGAATGTCGTATTGTTTTACCGGCTGCGCCGCGTCTGGCAAGAGACCCCAGCGGCCGAGCTTCGAGAGCATCGTGTCCGGGGCGGGTTGGGTGCCGTGCGAAAAATCCTCGGGAACGGCGAATGATGCAGCATAAATCTCGCGGACCGCCGGGGATGTCCTCTCAGCCCTGGCGGACGCCGAGGCGGCTTGATCCATCGACCGTCCAAGCAGCGCTGGCGAGGCCCGATTCGCCGGCCGTGCACTGGGCTGCGGAACGCTTTCCGGCCGAGAGCCGAGACGAATGCCAGCGCCTGGCGAATTGAGTGGGGTGCTTCGCCTCATCTCCGCCGCGGGCACGAACAGCGCAGTGTAGCGGTCATTGTGAACCACGAAACGGGTGGGTCGGCTGTCCTGGCTCGGCGGGACGCTGCTACCGTCAAGGGCAGCCGGCGTGTGCTGGTCGCCGTGCCGCGAGTTAAAGGAACGAACGGCCTCTCCTAAATCCAAGTCTTGGTGATGGCGTGCGGTTGGCTCGCGAGACGACGATGGGCCGGCGTCTTCCATCATCGCCCACAGCATATCCTGATCGTAACCTTCCGCAGGAAGGACGAACGTCGAACCGACCGCTGGCCCGAAAGGCGACGGTGCGCCGGCGTCCTCCATCAGCACAGGAGCGACTGAATTGCCGGACTCGCTCAGCTGGCGCCCAATGGCATCCCCTTCCGGCTGACCTAGCGTCCTCTGCCTCTTCGCAGGCCTCAACTGCCCCGCGTAATCCTCACCCATGAGGACCTCGTGCCTTTTAAGGGGGGGAGCTCCTGGTCAGTTCGTTAGGAGCCGGCTGGTAGCTATCGCTCCAGCTGAAGTGATGCACGGCTTCTCCGGGATCCGGTGCCTGGTGATCGCGCGCGGTTGGCATGAGAGACGATGCTCGGATGGCTTCGCCCATCATCCCTCCCAGCGGATCCTGATCGTGATGTTCTGCAGTCAGCTCCTTCGGCCAACTTAAAGCTTCCCGCGGCGCGTTGTGCTGCGCAGCGGCGTCCCCGAGGCGTCTGGTAACTGCGTCTTCGGGATGAGGACCGCGGGCCCTATGGTGCCCAAGTTCCAACGCCTCGGTGAGTCTACGGTCTTCGTCAGACAGATGAGGATAGTAGTGATCTGGAATAGGAACCCTTGCGACGGCACTGGTATCGAGCTGCGGCACCTCATCCAAGTACGGCTCAAACTCCGCTTGCTGCTGTTGTAGCTCCGCGGCGTTGTGAGCAGCGCGATTTTGGTTGAATGAGTTGATACTGTTAAATGGGTCCATGTCCCCTCGAGTCCGTTCGCAATCGCGCGCAGATAGTGTCGCTCTCTGATTATGCTCTACTAGGATCAGCTGTCGACAAGCTGACGCGCTTAGAGACTTAAGAGAGCCAAATTGGCCAGCCCGACTGCCACACTCACCCGAGGGACGCGACCCGCTGCGGGCACACTACCAGCGGCTGTTCAACTATCAGTGGAGCTATACAGCCGCAACGTTATCTCATAAGCTCATCAAGCGCGCCGAAGACGCGGGATTACCTGGCGGTCCGCAGTTTCGTGGGACGCTCTTTCGCAGCGTCGGTAGCCGAGGCGGGAAGCCCCCGAAAAGTTGGCCGTCGGTCGCATTCCTTTCCTCACTTGTCGGCTTCTGGAAAGCCGCACCTGCCAAGATCAAACTGAATGTCCCATGCGCGAGGGGAACAGATGAACATCGATCCACCAAACGCATTAGGACCCTTGACCCAGAAGCAGCGGACGCAGCAACAGCCGGGCGGCCCTTCAAGCGCACAAACCAGCTCACCAGCACATCCGTCGCCGGATCAAGCGGACTTTGAGCAGCAGCTGAGCGAACTGCGGTCACACCGAACATCGGATTCAGCCGCCGCTTCGATCGATTGCCGGGTTGGATCACCCTCGACCCTGACGAGGGGCAATCGAAGAGCGTGCGCCATCCAGGAAAGCGAGCGGTGCCCGGCCGAATCCTTCGTCAGGGGGCGCGCTGAACTTGCCGCATCGCTAGCCGGAGCGAGCGTTAAGGCGCTGAAGAACGAGATCAAACTCGCTGCGCAGCGAGCCGCACAGTGGCCACGAACCACCGGATCTTATGCCGGCAGCGTCGAAGTCGACCGCATTTTCGACGATGTGGTGGCATCATCGTATCTGCCGCTGCATCGTTTTCAGAACGAGGACATCGATTGTGAGCCTATTCTAGACGAGGAGGTGAGTGCCATCGCGCATGTGCGTTCCCTAGCGGGTTTGCGTGCTCAGGCTAGCCCGCATGTTTATAAGGCTGCTATCTGCTCGGACGACGAAAGGGAGGACGAAATTGATATGGCGCGTCTCGCGGCGTGGCACACGAAAGGCGTTACAGAGAGTGCTTTTGTGTCATTGTCCCAGACCCCCTCGCGACTGCTCCTTTCAAAGGACCACAGCGAGAATGGCGCGAACGCAATTGCAAGGAACGCGAAGAAGCTGCACACTTATACGGTACCAAGCGTCACCGCCTGGCCGATCAGAAAGATCAACGATATTCTAGAGCGTGGGCATGCTCCCGGAGATGAGGAGCTGCGAGATTGGTTAGGGGGAATACCGCGCGAGGAGACCGAGGTCTTGTTTCTGGGCGGCAATCTAGCTGATTATTGGACAGCCAGCGTGGATAATCCGAACATTGCTAGCACACCGCAAGATCGTATGCCGATCAAGAAAGCAAGGATCACCTTCGATACGCCCGAGATGATGACGGGCTCTCGAGCTCATTGCTCATCCGATTCCGGCCACTGACCCTCTCAGTCCTGACGAGCTATCGACTGCGGTCGGATCGCACGCGACCGGCGCCCCTGCTTTCAGATATTTGAAAGTCAGCGTGCCGAGCGCTTGCGCATCCGGTCCGAAGGCCGGGACCCTCGTCGGGTCGATAGCCCAAGTCAACGAAAGCGATCATGCTTCGCCGATAAGGACCTGTTTCACGGAACCGACCGTGATGCTGTCTTACCCACCAGGTGCGTCGTAGGCACCAAGCGTGAATTTGCGTCTTACCCAATGTTACCCAACGCTGGTTTGAAAACCAGCTCAAGGCAGAAAAATGACGGATTAGCATCCCTTCACCGCGCCCCCGGACGACGAGGGCGCGTGGGTTTACGGGCCAAAGAGCCTAGGAGGGAATGATGACAAGGAAGCTCGCCGCTTTTCGCGGTTATTGGATGAGCCTTGCCCGAAGCGTTCTCATCTGCTGCACGGTTTTGGCTGAAACGGGCATGATATTCACCCAAGCCAGGGCGGACGAGATCAACTGGCGCCAGTTTGAAGGCGCGTCGATTGTCTGGGCCTATGACATTCATCCGTATGCCGACGCGGTCGCAGCCCAGTTGCCGGAGTTCGAGAAGCTCACGGGCATCAAAGTGACGCCCGAGCTTTATCCGGACGATGCCTACTGGAATAAGTTGACAATCCAGCTCAGCACCAAGTCAACGAGCTGGGACGTGGTGGGGACGGGCATCCAACCAGCATGGGATCTTGCGCCGGGTCAATTGCTTGAGCCGCTCGACAATTATCTGAACGATCCGAGACTTACGGCGGCGGGGTACGACTATCAGGATTTCTTTCCTGCACTTCGAGATGCGCTGACCTGGAAGGTCAAAGAGGGGCAGATCGAGCCGGGAAGTGGACAGGTCTGGGCCATTGCGCATGGCTTTGAGAACATCCAGCTGCTCTACCGCAAGGACATCCTCGACAAGTACGACGTTAAAGTCCCAACGACTCCTCCGGAGATGTCCGCGGCCTGCGAAAAACTGAAGGGCGCGGATCCCGCGATCACACCCCTTGGCGTGCGCGGCGTGCGATTTTGGAGCAGCATCCACACGGCCGCGATCTCGATCGTCAGGTCCTATGGGGTGCATGATTTCGTCCTCAAGGATGGCAAGACGGACACTGGCCTCGACTCGGCGGAGTCGATCGCGTTCCACAAGGACTATGTGGACATGATCAAGAAGTGCGCGGCTCCGTCGTTTGCGAACGACAATTGGTACCAGGTGGTCGATGGCATCAGTTCGGGACGCACGGCGATGGCGATCGATCTCAATATGTTCGGCTTTTGGAATGACGTGGCCGGCAAACCTGGCTCGGGGAAGATCGCATTCGCGCCTCCGCTGCGCGCTCCTAACAGCAAGAATTTCGAATCCAACATCTGGATCTGGTCTCTTGCGATGAATGCCGCTTCAAAGAAGAAGGGGGCAGCCTGGCTGTTCATCCAATGGGCAACGTCAAAGCAGGTCGAACTGAACGGAGCCGTCGCTGCCAAGCTCGTCAACTCTCCGCGTGCCTCTACCTGGAGTGACAAGGCTTGGCTCGAATATGCGGCAAAGCCTGAGTTCAATAACTTCGTGGACACGTTCAAGACCGTGCAGGATAGAGCAAAACTCGCATTTACACCTCGTGTTGGCTTTGCAGAAGCAATGAACGCTTGGGCCGTCGCTATGCAAAAAATGGTCAACGGAGCTGACGTGAAGGCCACGCTGGCTGATCTCGCTTCCGAGATCCGCTCGTCCATGTGAAACGCGCTGGCGGCGAGCAACATCGCCGCCCTGCATTTTAAAGATGAACTGAGATGGACATCCGAGGATCCCGCGGGCTCGTGACGCTGCAGTCTTCGACCAGTCAACTTGCATCGCCAAAACGCAAGGCGGTCAGCGTGCAAGATCCGCGCTTTGATTGGTGGAGCGTTGCCGCAATCACCCCCGCTATCATCGTACTTCTTGGCTTTCTTATCTTGTTTTTCTATGGCGTGTTTCAGTCGCTGACCGATCTCAAATTCGGCCGGCCTTTGGTTCACTTCATCGGCCTCAACAACTTCGCGGCATTGATCAAGACAGGAGATTTTTGGAATAGCGTTCGTGCCACTCTTGTTTACGCCGGATCGGCGGTGCTTGCGCAAGCCGTATTGGGTCTGGCGCTTGCCAAGCTGTTTGCAACTGACGTCTTCCTGGCGCGCGTGATGCGGCCCGTCATTCTCCTGCCGCTCGTCCTGCCTCCGATGAGCGTAGCGCTCATGTGGACGACAATGATGGACCCGCAAAATGGAATCATGAACTACCTGCTCTCCCTGGCAGGCATAGGCAGATTTACATGGATTTCAGATCCAAACAGCGCGATGTTCTCACTCGTCCTTATTGACGTTTGGACCTATACGCCATTCTTCGCCCTAATCATCTTCGCCGGTCTTCAGGGCATCAATGAAGAGGTCAAGGAGGCCGCGCGTGTAAATGGCGCGAAGGGCTGGGCAACCTTCCGGCACATCGAGTTGCCGCTGATTGCGACATACATCCTGATCGCCGCCGTGTTTCGGCTGATCGAATCCCTCAATCAGTTCGACATCATTTTTGGGACAACGCAAGGTGGCCCTGGAAATAGCACCTCCGTACTTTCGGTGCGAGCTTACGTTACCGCGTTCCAGAATCTCGCCTTTGGGCGTGGTGCCGCACTTATGGTCGTCAATTGGATGATCGTGTTAATCGCAACGTTTGCCAATGGTGAAGCTATGGCGCCTCGTTCGGCAGCGCGTAAGCTGAGGATGCAACCCATGCGATTGAAGCGCTCCACCTCCGTCAATGTGCTTCTGAACCTGCTCGTCGGCATTTGCGCATTGATCTTGGCCTTTCCACTTGTCTGGATCGCCATGATGTCGCTGAAGCAGCAGGCTGAAGTGATGACTTGGCCGCCAACCTTCCTGTTCGTGCCTACGCTGGAGAATTTCCGTGTCCTGTTTGATGTCAGCCAGGCCGGAGCGACCAGCTATGGCACCATCAAAGTCGACTTCCTAACGCCGGTCACGAACAGCGTCGTCATTGCGCTGGGCTCCGTAATCATCGCGCTGCTCATTGGAGTGCCAGCCGGCTACGTCCTAGCCAGGCGAGACATACCTTTCAAGGAAGACATTGCCTTCTTCATTTTGGGCTTCCGCTTTGCCCCCGTCCTTTTGGTCGTCATCCCGCTCTTCAGCGTCTTTCAGACGATTGGATTGTATGACACCTATATCGGGATGATCTGGGTCTACCAAGTCGTTACATTGCCGATGATTGTTTGGCTGAGCCGGTCCTATATCGAAGACATCCCGAAAGACATCGAGGAGGCAGCTGCCATGGATGGCGCCAAACCGGTCCGAGTGGTGCTGCACATCGTGCTACCGCTTTTGAAACCCGGCCTGATCGGGGCCTCGTTGCTCATCTTCCTGCTTGCTTGGCACAACTTCGCCTTAGGTCTGATCCTCACTTCGACCAAGGCGCCGGTAACGGTCGCTCTTCTCAAGCTGCTCAATCCAGGCGTGCAATTCTACCCGGTCATGGCCGCAGGGCTGGTCGTGACGATGATCATTCCCGTCATTCTGATCGTAATCGGTCAGCGTCACCTTGAACGCGGCCTAACCTTCGGTGCCGTAAAATGAGCGTCCGGCCATTAATGTTCTTCGGAACGACGAATCTCGATCTGTGCTTCAATGTCGAGCGGCTTCCAACACGGGGTGAAAGCCTGATGGGTACGGTGAGACGTCACCCTGGAGGAAAGGGCGCGAACCAAGCCGTCGCGGCCGCCCGCCTCGGCCTAAAACCACACTTCTACACGCATCTCGGTGATGATGATGCCGGTCAGTCGCTTTTAAAATCGCTCATGGAAGCCGGCGTTTGCACTGATGCAATTACGATCTGTACAGGCGAAGCCTCGGGCTTGGCCGTGGTTATGGTCGCTGACGACGGCTCCAACATGATCGTCATAGACCCAGGCGCCAATTCGAAGGTGGCGCCGGACATGATCGAGAGCGCAATCAAATTCATAGAGCGCGATACAATCGTCGTCGCAGAAATGGGGATGCCGATCCCCGCGCTCAATCGGCTGTTCGAGATGAAGCTTAAGAAGGGCTTCGAGCTTATTTTCAACCCAGCCCCGGTGAGGCCAGGTCTGCCACCGGCCGCCTGGAGAAACGTTGACTTCGTCACGCCGAACCAGACGGAAGCTTTCGAGCTGACGGGCATCAAGGTGTGCGACTTCGATAGCGCCGCGCGCGCGGCGGGGAAGCTGCTTGACCTCGGGCCCGGTGCCGCGCTGATCACGCTCGGGGCGCAGGGAGCATATTACGCTGATGCCACGCGCTCCTTTGCTCTTCGGGCGTTCCCCGTCAAGGTCGTCGATACCACGGCCGCAGGCGATGCCTTCAACGGGGCATTCGCAGCGTCGCTCGCTCAGCGGCTGCCTCTAGAGGAAGCAGTGAGAAGGGCGCTAGCGGTGGCTGCCTTATGTGTAACACGGCGCGGTGCTCAAAGCTCAATGCCGACTGCCCAGGCAGTTGACGAGTTTTTACAGTCTCAAACGATCTTGGAGTTGGAATGACCGTACAGTTCTCAGTTGCAGACCGAACGGTGCTCGTCACCGGGGCAGGTGGCGGTATTGGTTCTGCCATTGCGAATGCATTTCGCCAGGGAGGCGCGAACGTCGTCGCCACCGATGCCAATCTAGAGAACCTCAGAGATACTCTGCCAAGACTGCCCTATGGCAATGGCATACTGCCCATGGCTATGGACGTCGCGCGCGAGGAAGACGTCGGTAGGGTCCTCGAAGAAATCGCCAGGCACTTTGGCCGGCTGGACGTGCTGGTCAATAATGCAGGCATAAAATCTGCCCAGCCGCTGCTCAGCGGCAGCGCTGAAAAAATTGAACGTACGATCCAGATCAACTCGATCGCCGTCCTGCGCTGTTCGAAATTGGTCGTTGAGCGCTTCATGAAAAGCAAAGGCGGACGCATTGTCAATGTGGGCTCCTCGCTGTCATCGCAAGGTGCAGTTTTCAACTACCAGGCCGGCGGGGGTGACTATTGCCTTTCAAAGGCAATCGTTCACGACATGACCAAACTACTTGCCTATGAATGCGCGCCCCTCAGCATCAACGTGAATGCGATCGCGCCTGGCATCATTGATACTCCCATGCACGGTCGCCCGCGGGAGGAGACCGAAGCTCGCCATGGTGGCCGGATCCCATTAGGACGGGTTGGAGTGCCTGAGGATATCGCAGGGCTAGCCGTCTTCCTCGCGAGTCCTGCGGCTTCCTACATGACAGGACAGATCGTTCACGTGAATGGCGGGATGCTGATGAATGGCTAGCCCAAGCTCTCATCTTGACTGGCCGTCAGTCGCTGGGATCATTTCGGATCTCGATGGCGTCCTCTATCGCGGAGATGCCGCAATTGTCGATGCCATAGAAGCATTTACGCGTTGGCGGGAGGCCGGAATGCCGTTCTGTTTCGTGACAAACAATTCGACCCTCACGCCGGAGGACGTCGCCCGCAAATTGCAAGCGTTTGGCCTTGCAATCGTGCCGAACGAAGTGGTTACCAGCGCGATCGCGGCCGCAGAACTCGCGCGCGCGAAGTACCCGGACGCAAGCCGCGTATATGTCATCGGCGCGACCTCGCTTGTGAATGCGGTCGCCGCGGTAGGTCTGGACGTGACTGACCAAGAGCCGGAGATCGTGGTGATGGGTCTCGATCGCAACATCACACATGAGAAGATGCGGATTGCTATTGAAGCGATCTTGAACGGAGCCGCCCTCATCGGGACCAACCCCGATCTCCTCTTGCCAACCGCCAATGGATTCGAACCGGGAGCAGGAGCAATAATTACGGCTGTGGCTACTGCTGCCCAGGTCAAACCCCTGATCGTTGGTAAGCCAGAGTCGCACATGATAGAAGCGGCGCTTTCCCGCCTAGGGACGGTACGCAGCGCCACGCTGATGATCGGTGACCAGGTTGCGACAGATATTCAGGCCGGTAAGCGAGCTGGTCTTCCAACCGTGCTGGTCACGACCGGCGTTCCGCCCCGAGAGAATCCTTCCCTGGCACGACCAGATTTCATCGTATCGAGCCTGGCGGAGATTGAGATCCCGGCCCTGGTTGGAAGCCCGCAACAGAGGAGAGCGTGATGGCCGACGTTCGTCTAGAAGGTGTCAGCAAGGCCTACGGGACTATCCAGGTACTACGGAATATCGACCTGGCAATCGACCATGGCCAATTCGTCGTCTTCGTTGGGCCATCTGGGTCGGGTAAGTCGACGCTGCTGCGCATGATCGGAGGGCTGGAGCGAATTAGCGATGGACGGCTGCTGATCGATAACGAG
This sequence comes from Bradyrhizobium sp. USDA 4504, assembly GCF_054063995.1. NCBI lineage: Bacteria > Pseudomonadati > Pseudomonadota > Alphaproteobacteria > Hyphomicrobiales > Nitrobacteraceae > Bradyrhizobium > Bradyrhizobium sp. USDA 4504. The sequence continues at coordinate 45,450 of NZ_JBSSGV010000001.1, forward strand.
GTCGTCAACGACGTTGATGCGGCTGATCGTAACCTTGGCATGGTGTTTCAGAGCTACGCTCTCTATCCGCATATGACTGTCCGCGAGAATCTCGCCTTTCCTCTACGCATGGCGAAACTTAGTAAAGCCGACATTGATGCCAGGGTTGCCCAGGCTGCATCGCTGTTGCAAATGGATCACGTCCTGGGTCGTAAACCTCGACAACTGTCCGGCGGGCAGCGGCAGCGCGTGGCAATTGGCCGCGCCATTGTGCGTGAGCCAAAGGTGTTTTTATTCGATGAGCCGTTGTCGAACCTGGATACGGAATTGCGCGTCCAAATGCGGGTTCAGATTGCCAAGCTTCACAAGCAGCTTGGCAACACGATGATTTATGTGACGCACGACCAAATCGAAGCCATGACCATGGCTGACAAGATCGTCGTGCTCAAGGAGGGCGTTGTCGAGCAGGTGGGGAGCCCACATGATCTCTACCACAATCCGGCGTCCCGGTTTGTCGCGGGATTCATCGGCTCGCCCAAAATGAATTTCCTAGGCGGCAAGGTCGAAGCAGCGCATGAGTCGGGCATGGAGGTTCGATTGGATGCGGGTGCGCTGGTCTGTGTCCCCGTGGAGGCGGACAAATCGCTGATCGGCAAGCCGATCACGCTTGGCATACGGCCCGATGATTTCTCCTCATCGTCCGCAGAGAAGGATATCGCGATCGACCTCGATCTCGATTTCGTCGAGCATCTCGGCAGCGTCACTTACGTTTATGGCAACGCCGGAAAGGAGGCAGTCGTGGCAAAAGCGGCAAAGCCTGATCCGCTCAAAAACTCCGGAAAAGTTCGTCTTGCGGCTTCCCCGGCCGACTGCCATCTGTTCAAGACGAACGGAAAAGCTCTGCGGCGGTTGCATGCGCCCGCAAATTGGAGCTAATTTTAGTTAGTCGCCAAAAGCGAACGCGGTCTATAGCCACGGGTTGCGGTCGAGGTGAAGGGAGGCGGTATCAGGCAGTTCTTCCGGAATTCCCGTTCGTTTGTGCTGGGGGCGGGGATCGGATCGGGCATGGCTGCGAGAGCGGCCGAGCGAGCAGGGGCAGATTTCGTGCTTGCGCTCAATGCCGGCCGATTTCGCGCGATGGGCGGCTCTTCACCCGCCTCAATCCTTCCAATCCGCAATAGCAATGAATTCGTCGCCGGCTTCGGTCGGACCGAGATCCTGCCCAGCACGAAATTGCCAGTATTCTTCGGCGCTTGTACCTTTGATCCGCAGCTCGATATCGATCGCTGGCTCGACCGGATCAGTAGATGGGGTTTTTCGGGGGTTACTAACTTCCCTTCGGTCATCCACATTGATGACTACAGGAGGTCGTTGCTTGAGAAATCCGGCCTAGGTTACGCTCGCGAAATTGAGCTGCTGGTGAAGGCGGCAAAACGTGGCCTGATGACGATCGCCTATACGCGAACTCAATCCGAAGCAAGGCGCATGGTAGAGGCTGGTATCCAGGCCATCTGCATCAACTTCAATCTCAATCGTGGGGTTGAAAGCGCATCTGACCCATCGATCAGCTTGTCGGAGCTTGCCGCGCGCACGAGCGCAGTCGCGCGTGTGGCTCAATCCGTCGACCGAAACGTGATCTGCCTCCTCGGCGGCGGCCCGATAACGAAGCCTGACGAACTCTTGGATATCTGCGGCGAAACAGGTGTCAAGGGCTTCATCGGTGGCTCCTCCCTCGATCGCGTCCCGCTGGAGATGTCTGTCCTTGAGGTCACCTCCGGCTTCAAGACTCTTCACTTATTGCGGGAGAAGGTCGATCTTCTTGAGCGCCAACTCCAGTTGAGCGGCTTCAGGCACGGCGTCATCGCACAGTCCTCAATCATGAAACGCGTTCTAGAGAATACAAAGCGCCTGGCGTCCCATCCCAATCCTGTGCTCGTTTGGGGCGAGGCCGGCTCGGGCAAGCGGAGGATAGCGAGCCTCGTCCATGCCTTCAGCGACCGCAAGCACGCGAGGGCAACGCTGTTTCAATGCCGACCCGGTTCGCCCATCGATACGGTCGGCGCGCTTTTTGGGGCCGAGCGCGATCAGAGCAGGAGACGCCAACTGTCGCTGCTGGAAAGTGCAAGCGATACGACCGTGTTGCTGCTGCATCTCGATCAGCTTTCGCGTGACGGGCAGGAACGGCTTGCCGATTACCTCGAGACTGGTAGTTTCTCGCCCTTGAACGGCGCATCGATTGTGCGCTCCAGTGCTCGAATTATCGCAACTGCGACGGTCGCCCGCGGGGCGGGCCTTCAAACGGTGCTATGTCCCCGGCTGCTCGGGTTGTTTTCGGGGCTCGACATCAAGCTACCTGCCTTGCCAGACCGACTGGAGGACCTCCCTCAGCTGGTTCAACATTTCACAGTCGAGGCGAAGGGGGATTCGAATGCCCAAACGCTGGCAATCGAAAATTCTGCATTTTTGGCGCTCGCTGGCCATAATTGGCCCGGCAATTTAAGGGAATTGCGTCAGATCGTGAACCAACTCGTGACGCTCGCAGATGCGCATATCAGCGCGGGCGTCCTCAGGCCGCTGTTGAACGCGTCGGCACCAGCTAAGCCGAAAAATGCATTCTCCGAGCGGGAATGGATCATAGAAGGCTTGAAACGAAACAGACTTCATCGCGGAAAAACAGCTAGTTCTCTAGGGCTTTCAAGAAAAACTCTATACAACAAAATCAAAAAGCTGCGGATCCTAGAGTAACAGTCCCAGTGTTCACGTTGCTGAAGCGAGCCGCTCGAAGCGGCCGCATCCAAAAGCGTCAACATTGGTTTGACGATCCGTGCTGGCCACGGCTTACCAGCTCCATTTGCTCAGTGAATTTGGCGTGAAACGCGCCGTCAGTCGCCAATTGCTCGCTACGGAGCTTTCGTCCACAGCATGCCATCGCACCACACGTGTTCCACGCGCCCCCATTCACAGGCCGCTGCGACATGCGGGAAGAACCCACGTCCGTGTTGGTTGGCGCTCGTATTGCAAAGCAGCGGAATGCCTGTGAGCGATTCGTATTCGACGAGAAGCTCGGCAATTTTGTGCTGAGAGGTCCTGCTAATCGTCTGCAATCTTGCAGATCCGTCGAGATGTATAACCGCGGGAATTTTGTCCCGCCATTCTGCTCGCGTCTGGTGATCGAAAAGCATGTAAGGGTCCGGCGTCCCGGGAGTGAAAATCTCCGGCGCACGATCTTCCAGGCATATCGGCGCCACTGGCCGGAAGCGTTCTCGATGTTTGATGTCGTTGAGATAATCCTTCATTCGCGGCGATGTGGCGGCTGCCAAAATACTTCTGCTGCCCAATGCCCGAGGTCCAAGTTCGGCGCGGCCGGAAAGAAAAACAACGGGCTTGTTGCTGGCGAGAATAGTCGCGAGTTCATGCATGCCACAGGGCACCGCGTCCCATTCGGGCGGCACATCGCTACCATGCAGTACCGGACCACTGTAGACCGACCACTCCAGCGGCCCGAATCCTTTGTCCGCCATTGCAGAGCAAGCGGTTCCGATTGCAGAGCCACTGTCGTTTGGAAAGGGGGGCACCCAGACAGCGTCGAACAGGCCTGCCGCACGTAGCGCACTGTTCCACTTGATATTGAGCCCGCAGCCGCCGGCTATGCACAAATTGCGTGTCGCAAAACACGAGTGCCGCTGCAAAGCAATTGCCATTTCGCGCACAAGCAGACGCTCGAGGAAGCAATGAAACGATGCGAGCACATCTTCGGGTGCCTTGGCCTCCAACCGGCGCTCGCTAGCATCGAAGAAACCATGCACAGCCGCAAGCTTAGATTCCATACTTTTGATGTCGGTACGATAAGTGGCAAGCTTCGTGTCAGCCGCAAAGCGCTGTTGATAGAGCTCCTGAAAGACCGCGACGATGGCTTCTTCAACAGACCCGAGGGCGATATAAGCCATCAGCTTGCCTGCAAGACCCAAGTTGAGCTTGCCGGCACCGCCAGGGTCCATCTTGCCGGGGTCGCCTAGGTCCCAGTTGGCGCGGTTCGCCTGCTTATACGGCCCAAAGTGAAGGCCCGCGGCGGCATAGACGTGCCCAATCACTGGGAACAGGCACTCGATGAACCGTGCCCCCTGTCGTCCTACATGATAGAGACGTGGAAAGGTGCCGCCATCCCACAAGAGGCAGAAAGCTCCCTGTCCAGCTTTGGCAAAGGGGCTGGTGCAGTACGCGGCGGCGAGGTGGCTCGTGACGTGCGGATAGCTTCTATAAGGGAAATCCCTGCCGCGGAGCCTGAGGCCAAAACCGTCCTGCGAGGTCAGAAGTCCCTCTGCATGGCGTTCAATATACGATGCCCCTTTGAGAGTAATAGGAACGCTACCACTGAGGACCCGGAACTTGGAGGCCACCGTCCCAACCCAGCCGTCGATGACGAACTGATCAACCTCCCGCGGGTCGAGACCGTGTTCCGCCAAAGCCCGCACGATTGCATCGAGATTCTCGATCGTTTGATACCGCGGATTGTTGCTCCGCTTCTCCTGCTCGATACAAAAGATAAGCCGGCCGTCCTCAATAAGGGCTATCGCTCCGTCATGCGTCAGCTTGATACCGCAGATGCGCATAATGCCTCCGTGTTTAATGCGGGAGTTTCGATTATTCGAAGATCAAATCGGACCGCGAGGGCATGCGGGCAAGCAGTCGCCGCGGATCGAATCATTCACACGCCGCTCACGCTCGATCTCGATCAGCATGTCATCCAGCACGTGACGGTGTCGGTATCGGCGGCGTGCTCCAACCGGAGATCCGATCATTAGATGCCCCGCGTAGCGCAGTGCATGATTTGCGCCAATGCGAAGGAAAGCCGTCGCGGTTTCCGGGCCGAGCCTCGCATTCACGACCGAGCAGTGCATCGGGATCGAGAAAGAATCTCAATGCTTCAATCCAATCTCGACCGTCGTGAAGGAGGGAGTCTTGCAGAGGAAAGTGTAAGCTGTAGCAGGAGCGCGGCCCACTTCATTCTTCTTGTCAGCTCCAATTTGACTTGCTTCGCCAGGTCGGTTGCGTCTTTGCAACATTGTCTGTTCTCGCATGGCTCGTCATAGGACGGGACGACTTCTTAGTTTCAAAGAGCGTGCCAATCGCCAGTGCTGCTTTTCTGCGCCTATTCTCATCGGGCGGCTGTCGCGAACAGAACGGAATGACCTGATCCCGACAGTGCGTTGCAGATGCTCCCTCTCGATTGCTTTCGATGAGGCTTGCGCAACGCCAAAGCCGCTTTCCGGCAGAATGAGATGGCTGCGCGATCTCTCTGCGCCATCTGCATTAGATCATTGCGCCAGCGGTGGAGACGCGCGGACTAGACGTCGGCTGTTTGGCTGCCTCTGCGGCCATCCGCACTTCTTCGACCGGGCGCGACATTCAGGGCACCAGCTTTTGCGTGGATTGGTTGACAGACGCTGGAGAGCAGGCAATTACCGTAAGAAACCACGGCCGCTCGGGGATGCATTGAGGTGTTGCGGGCAGCGCGGCGCGTAGGTTCAACGGGCGCGAATACCTTGCGATTGGGCCCCGTCGTTGCGCTGACGACCCTGCTTCGACACTCAGTCGAGTTAGACGAAGTGGGCCTTTCTGCGCCTGGAGCCCACAAAGCGCCCGAGGGATGTATTGCCCTTCGGCATTTCGATAGTTTCGGCCGAGACAATCGCACCCAGAATAAACCAGCTGTTTGGCTGCAGTCGCGTATTCAAGCTGCCGATCCATTGTTGGTGGACAACGTACGCGATACCGTCAGCCTTTACTTACTCCCGCCAAACCGGCTCCTTGTCCTCAGCATGGACAAAGAAAAGTGAGACTTAGCCGCTTTATCGCAAGCAGCCGGTCTTGCCGATAATAGCGGCGTAGCGGAAGGTGCATTCCCAGCTCCATCAACTTATCAGCCAGTCTCGAGATTTGTAGTGAACAACGAAGCCTTGTTGCCGGACATCCGTGAGTTCCTAGGGCTCTGGGAACGAACTTTCAACACGCACGCACCGGATCGTCTGGTTGCGCTATACACAGATGACGCGATGCTTCACGGTACATCGAGCGCTAAGCTCTATATCGGCGCCAAGGAGATAGGCACTTACTTTCACGGCAGCGCTACCGTGAAAATGGACGTATGGCATTCCGTGGTGTTGGCGCACAACGTTTCCTTGGTGGTGGGAAGTTATGTCTTTTCACAGCTGTGGAAAGGTCACCAGGTAACCACGCCGGCTCGATTCACTTTCGTACTACGCCGCCAGGACGGCGAGTGGAAAATCGTTCATCACCACTCATCCGCTACTCCAGCCTGAAGGCTGAACCAAGCTAATACGCGCGGATAAGCAAGCTCGTCAGCTCTTCATCCCATATGCGGGCCGACAGCGGGCTACTTGCCGCCTATGGCTCTTCTTTTTGATTGGTGCGTGCACGCCGGCAAGGGGGCACTAGCTGCTTCCGCCGAGCGGTCGCCACATGCAATTATTAGTTTTCAGCATGCGGCGTGCCCGAAAAGAAGCGCTGCAGATGGCGTGAGTGCGAAAATTTCTGCTCTCGGCGGCCTCTTACTTGGCGGAATTACCCAAATTTACCCACTGTGAACGATCCGCTTCAGGTTCGACCAACCTGCAGTCGAGTAGCCTTGCCGAATTGAACCCATCGCAGAGTGGGTCTGCCGTCGGATAGTACAGGAGCGCCCAGTGTCAGTTGTCCCGCCCACACCCGCCCAGTTGCGTGATGTCGCCTCACAATGCGGCCTTTCACTTACCGACCAGGACATCGTCTCCTTCCGCGGCCTGATCAACCGATCCCTCGAAGCTTACAGATACATCGAAGCCGTTCCGGACGAGTTGCCTCCGGTGAAATATGCACGCATCCCGGGCTATCAACCCAAAGCCGAGGAAAATCTGCACAACGCGTGGTACCGCAAGGCGAGAATCGAAGGAGCGCCGAGCGGAAAACTCAAGGGCAAGACCGTCGCTCTAAAAGATAACGTCATGTTGGCCGGGGTTCCAATGATGAACGGTTCGGCGACGCTCGAAGGGTTCGTACCAGATATCGACGCAACCATTGTCACCCGCATGCTTGATGCGGGTGCCGAAATTGCAGGTAAAGTGCATTGCGAATGCTTTTGCACATCCGGTGGTAGCCATACCGGTGCGCTCGGACCGGTGCACAATCCTCATAGAATGGGCTACTCTGCCGGCGGCTCGTCTTCGGGCTCGGCTGTTGTTGTGGCGCTTGGCGAAGTCGATATGGCGATCGGCGGCGACCAGGGCGGCTCAATACGCATGCCGTCCTCGTTTTGCGGTATCTACGGGATGAAGCCTACTTGGGGTCTTGTCCCCTATACCGGCATCATGCCTAACGAGCTGACGCTCGACCACACGGGCCCGATGACCGCAACGGTCGCAGACAATGCGTTGCTCTTGGAGGTAATCGCCGGAGACGATGGTTACGATCCGCGCATCAAAGCACCGAAAGTCGAAGAGTACACGAAAGCGCTTGGTCAAAGCGTCAGCGGATTGAAGATCGGCGTTCTGAAGGAGGGCTTCGAACAGCCCGGGGCGGAAGCTGGCGTCAATGGAGCGGTTCGTGAAGCGGCCAAACGGTTCAAGGATCTTGGGGCCTCCGTTGAAACGGTCTCGGTACCGATGCACCTCCAAGGAGCCGCAATCTGGACGCCGATCGGTACCGAGGGCGCCACACAAACCATGATGTTCGGTGACGGCTTTGGTACCAGCCGATCCGACCTCTTTTCACTGTCGCTCATGGATTTTCATCGAGGGTGGCGCCAGAAGGCGAACTCCCTGTCCGAGCAGGCCAAGTTGTTCTTGTTGCTCGGCACCTACGTAAACAACACGTACGGGCCGCGATTCTACGGCAAGGCCGTCAACGTGTCTCGCCGCTTAAGTGCAGCTTACGACAGGGCCCTTAAGGACTACGATCTGCTTCTTCTACCGACGACGCCGATGAAGGCGACGCAACTCCCTCCACATGACGTCAGCCGAGAGGATTATATCACTCGTGCGACCGAGATGTTCACCAACACGGCTCCGTTCAACATCACGCACCATCCGGCTATGTCGCTGCCATGCGGAATCGTGGATGGCCTGCCGGTGGGCCTGATGCTCGTCGGTCGCCACTTCGAGGAAGCAACCATCTATAGGGCGGCGCATGCGTTCGAGCGGATCGGAGACTGGAAGAAGATGTGACTAGAGCATGATGCCCGCAGCAACGGACCACCGCGGCGTCCGCGTTGGGTTATGAAACTCTTCGCAAGCCGGGATAACTGTTCTGACACACAGGCAAACACGTCGTTTGTTCCGAATTATTCCATTGTGAAGACGTGCGCGCCTGCCGACCAACGTGAACGAAAGACAAATCATCTACAACAAACAAGTGCGAGGAGGGTCAATCAATGCGAAGACTGTCGACTTACCTTTTTGCTACCGCCGCATTCCTGGGCATTGCGGGTGGTGCGAGCGCTGAGGATGTCCTGTCTGAAGTTTCCACATTAGAAAACGAATATTTCAACAACTGGTCGCAAGGTGCCGAACAAGCCGCAAAATCCCTCGGTCTAAATTATCGCATCCTTTCGGGCAAAGGCGATGCCGCAAAGCAGATCGAAATCTATGAGGCCCAGTTCGGTGCGGGTGTCAGGATCACGTTCGGCGAGAACCTCGTTGCGGCGAACATAAAGCCCATCGTTGAGATGGCGAAGAAGGTCGGTGCGGTGCATGTTGCTGTTTGGGAGTCGTTGCCCGGCTTCCATCCTTTGGATGCGGGGGCCGACAACTATGCTTTTGCAACCTTCTTCTCGCCGGATGATGTCGAAAATAGCTATAGAATTGCCAAACTGCTTTTTGACAAGATCGGCGGAAAAGGCAACGTCGCGCACATTACCGGTTTTCCTGGGGTAGATGCAGATATTTCCAGAACCGCGGGTTTCGATAAAGCGCTGGCCGAATATCCCAACGTCAAGCTCGTCGCGCGCCAACCAGGAAAATGGAATCAGGTTGACTCTCGCAAGGTCATGGAAGACTTGTTGGTGGCTCACTCCAAGATTGATGCTGTCTTCGGGCAAAATGACTCGATTGCACTGGGCGCGATGCAAGCCGTCGAAGATGCTGGTATGCGCATTCCGATCGTCGGCCTCGATGGCAATCGAGAAACCCTCAAGCTAGTGAAGGAAGGCCGCATTCTTGCGACAATGGGCTTTACGCCACAGTGGCAAGCCGGTTTTGCCCTCGTGCGGGCATACGATGTCGCAAAGGGATTTAAGCCCAGCCCGTGTGAACGCATGATGTACACGGGAGCCACGCTGATCACCGCTCAGAATGTGGACAAGTATCAAGCGTTTCTTGCCGGCGAGAAGCTTCCGTTTGATTGGAAGAAAATGTCGCGGGTTCTTCATCCCAGCGACTGGGATGCTCAAAACTATGTGTGGCCGATCGACGTGAAGACGTACTGGGGAGCGCGCACGCCGGCCGGATACAAATTTCCGAAGGCTTATCAAGACGCCGTTGATTCCGGTTGCGTGGATCAGCTCAAGGCCGAGTATAACGGCCACTATAAGCAGCGAATTCCCGAGTGATCGCTCCGGATGCCCCTCTCCGTGGAGAGGAGCATCGTGTTTACCTCACGCTGACGGATCGCAAAAATGCTAGAAGCGTCGCTGGTTGGGCGTAGAGATGGTGAGCTATGGCGGCGCGCCATAACAGTCGTCGTCGTTACAATCGCGATTATATCTTTTGGTTTGGCGGCTCCATCGTTCTTTACCATCGCAAATATCAGGGCAATCGAACTATCGAGTTCCGTCCTCTTGATCGCATCCATCGGGGCGACCTTCGTGATCCTGATGGGCTCTATCGACTTATCGATCGGAGCGGTTGCCAGCTTTTGCGGCATGCTGGTCGCTCGGCTCGCACCAGACCTGGGTTTATGGTCGGTTCCCATCGCGTGTTTGGTCGGCTTGGTGTTTGGCGCGATCAATGGGCTGGTTTACGTCTATCTCAGAATTCCCTCAATTCTGGTGACGCTTGGAACAGCAACAACGATTTCAGGAGCGGTGCTTTTCATCTCAGATGGCCGGTCCTTATCGGTATCGCACGCGGCCCTAATCGATATGGCCCAGGGCGCACTGGCCAATCTGGTCCCCAATGCGGTACTGGTTTCGGCGGTGATCTACGGTGTTGCCATTCTCGTAGTTGATCGCACGCGTTTCGGACGGATGACGCTCGCAATCGGAAGCGACGAGCAAGTAGCCGCGCTCATCGGAGTTAAGGTCAATACGATCAAAATCCAGGCGTTTGCATTGTCCGGCCTTCTTGCAGGAGTTGCCGGTGTCTTGCTGGCCGCTCGTCTGGGGTCCGCAACAGTCACAATGGGCAGTTATATGACTCTCGACACGATCACCGCAGTGGTCGTTGGCGGAACAGCGATAACGGGCGGGTTTGGCAACGTGCGCCTGACGATAATCGGGGTTCTTTTCATAACGATCCTTTCAGACGGCATGAACATTCTTGCCGTGCCTCCCTATCTACAAACAATCATTCAAGGGACCGTCATTCTGTTCGCTGTTCTCCTGAACACCAATCGTGCGAGCGCGGAGGATGTGAAATGAGCGGCGTGCCGACGCCCATCTACACGATGCGCAACGGGTCGAAGCGCTTCAATGGCATTTGCGTCGTTGAAGGGATCGATCTCGATGTGTTTTCGAACGAAATAGTTGGAATTGCCGGTGAAAACGGAGCGGGCAAATCAACGACCCTCAAAATGATTGCCGGCATCCATACACCGAACGCGGGAAGTATGAGACGTTTCGGCAAGAGCTTCAAGCCGACAAGCTATACTGAGGCCGTCGAGGCCGGTATTTCGATGGTCTTTCAGGAGCAGGCCCTTATTCCAAGCCTGGCTGTCTACGAGAATATATTTCTGTCTTTAGAAGCCAACTTCGCCAATCGGATAGGGATCGTCGACAGACGAGCGATGATCGCCGTAAGCGAAAGACATCTCAAAGACCTCGGTCTTGACTGCATCGATCCGCGCCGTCGCACAGGCGACTACGCGTTTCACGATCGGCAGATGATCGAGATTGCCAAGGCGTTCGTTTTGGCCGAACATTTCCATATTGATCATCCAATCATCCTACTCGACGAACCGACAGCGGCAATCGGCGAGCGACAGATCAAAATTCTCTTTGAGTCGATTCGACGGTACCGTCGTCGCGCTTCATTTATACTTATTACTCACCGTCTCGCGGAATACGTAGAGCTTTGCGACCGCATCTACGTGTTCAAGGACGGGCGGAACGTTGGCGAGTTCGCAGGAGAACAGATCTCCGAACAAAGCCTTCATCGAGCAATGGTGGGCCGAACGCGAGACGACGAATACTTCATGGAGAAGCGCCAGCTGAAACTCGAGGGGGCACCCATCGCGGTCTCAGTCAAAGGTCTAAGCGGCCACAACGTCCAGAATGTCAGCTTTGAGGTTCGCAAAGGTGAGATCCTTGGAATTGGCGGCCTTGTCGGATGCGGCAAGGAGGCTGTAGCCAAAGCCGTCGTCGGATTTGAACCCTTTCCCCCAAACGGCACCATCGAAGTGGGCGGCGAAGCGTTGCCGCTTCGCGGACGTGGAAAAGCGGCGATGGCGCGCGGCATGGGTTTTGTCCCCAAAGAACGCAAGACCGAAGGCATCGTGCCTTACATGTCGGTTCAAGCAAATATGTCTTTGGCCTCGCTTCCGCTTGTCTCACGCCTATCTGGTTTCATTTCTCGCTCCCGAGAACGGCTTCTCGCTGAAAAGTACATCAATCGCTTGCGCGTTAGATGCAAAGGGCCGGCACAGCTTTGCCAGTTCCTTTCCGGGGGGAATCAGCAGAAGGTGGTGATAGCTAAATGGCTGGCTCGAAAGGTTCAGGTGCTGGTCCTCGACAATCCCACGCGCGGCGTCGATGTCGGCGCTAAACAAGAGATCTACGGCGTCCTGAGGGACTTGGCTGAGGAGGGTGTAGCTATTCTTCTCGTCACAGACGATTTGCCTGAGCTTATTGGAATGTCAAACCGCATCCTCGTGATGCGAGAGGGAGAAGTTCAGTTCTTGTGCAATGCGCCTGCCGATAACAAGCCAACGGAGCAGGAACTTGTCCAACACATGGTATGAGCCGCAGACGACTGGGGCGAGATCGAGATCAGGTGTAGAAGCAAAGGTGCAGATTGCCCAGTTTTACAACCGTCACCGTCCCATCATAAATGCGGTAGGGCCATTGTTGCTGCTGATGGCGATGGTCGCGGTGTTCGCTTTGATCAATCCGCGCTTTCTGAGTTGGATAAATCTTTTCAATCTCATGCGGCAATCCTCGATCCTGCTGATCGTCTCGACGGGCATCACATTTGTAATTCTCATGGGAGCGCTCGACCTTTCGGTTGGAGCCATCGTGACGCTTGTGGCAATTTCGTCTGCGGTTCTGATCCGTGACTTTAATATAGGTGCAGCTGGAATAGCCGTCGCTGCCGCATGCATTGGAGCTCTGTGCGGCCTCGTCAATGCTGCGCTCGTCCTTCGACTACGGCTGCCCTCTTTCGTTGCCACACTAAGCACGATGACGGTTCTTGGCGGCGTGTCCACGTGGATCAGCGGTGGTGGCAATGTGTTCTTTCAAAGCCCCAACCTGACGTGGATTGCTTCCGGTTCTATGATCGGCCGTATTCCGAATTCTGGAGTTTTAGCACTTCTCATTTTTGTGGTCGCGTCCGTTGTCGGTGCGAGAAGCCACTTCGGAAGAGCCCTTTTTGCGATCGGCGGTGGTGGCCTGACTGCTCGACTTTCGGGGATCGACGTCCTTCGCACCAAAGCCGTCGCTTTTGTTGTCTGCGGAACGCTTTGCGGAGTTGCGGGTCTGCTCCTTGTTGCGCGGACATCAACGGGAACGTCGCGCATGGGAGACGATCTGCTGCTCCAGGCGATCGCCGCGGTCGTGATGGGCGGTACTGCGCTATCTGGAGGCTCGGGGGGAGTGCATCGAACGCTGACCGGTGTTCTGGTGATCGCCGTCCTGCAAAATGGCCTCAATATCGCAGGCGTGCATACATACCTGCAAATCATGGTGACGGGGCTCATCGTAGTTCTATCCGTTACAATAACTCTCGATCGATCCAGGCTAGCCTCCATTAAGTAGCGGCGCGTTGTAGTCGCGATACGGACCGGCAATTGCCTCCGTCTGGCTCGCGCCATCGAAACGGACATTATGCCGAAAAAAGGATCGGCGGCCGGATCACTCGAGCGCTTGACGGAATGGTGCGGTCGGTCGACATCGGCAGTCAGGCTGCTGATGCCGTTAGAAGCAAATGGCGACGCGAGAGCTCCGTTTCTGGATGTATCAGTCGATATGCCAATCCAACTTGTTACTGGCCCGTCATCAGAAAAGTCCGGTCGGTGAGAGGCAGCCCGCGTACACGTGCACTGCCGCGAGGCGGGTCCGGGCCTGGCTTCGGAAGCGAGCTATGCGGTTGCGCAAAGTGATGACGAGTGTCGGTCGCTCTGACAGCCGCGCGCGCCGATAGTGCCGGCGAGTATCTGTTAAGTGAACCGTGCCCGCGACATTCCGCAAACATCGGGTTTCTAGAGCCGTAGGTAGGTAACTGTCGCGTCAGACTTGGAAGACTGTTGCGCCTGATGCGGTCGGTTTACCCAATGCTACCCAGATGCTGAACTCGTACGCCGTGACCAATCCGACATCATCTGAATAATTGCGACCGGCGGCCAGAATTCCGTTCTGATCTCTTGGGTCCGCTGGCAGACCGGCTCGTCTGCTTTCTCCCGAGACTTGAGCCGCTGCCGGAGAAAGCCCGGCAGCGGTTTTTTTAACCTTCATCATTGCAGTCGACAGAGTGAGCTGATTGCAGCCAAGCAGATCGACGGGACAGCGTAACGATGGTCGTGCCTGAAACACCTGGCCGTTGCGCAATCGCATTTCAACGAAAAGAAGTGACGGCTGCGAACGAGATCATTTGGACAGGGCGGCACCGGAAACGATGTGACAAATGCGCCAGCGTGAGAATGGTTTATCAAGGTCAGACGAACCAGGCTTTTTCACGAAAAGGCGGCCAGTGTTGTGGTGGGTTTTTCAAGAAAAACCTCTCATCAGGAAGCTGCAGATCTTGGAGAGCAGTCCCGCTCATCACTTTGCTCCAGTTGGCCGCGTCGAAGCCGTGCCATCCAAGAGCGCGAACATTGGTAGTGACGATCCATGTTGGCCAAGGCTTACCAGCTCCATCTGTTCGCTCATCGTCCGGGTAAGAGCCTCTGCTGGTAGATGGATGAGTCCGTCCAGATGGGAGCCAAGTCGCGTCTCCGCCGCGGTAATTTCGGAATCGCTCGCGATGGCAAACAACGCCTTGAAACCAAGGCTTGTGAACCATTCCATCCGCCGAAGTTCGAGCTCCTGTCCGGCATCAATAGGCACGCCCGCCGCCGACCGCTCGATCATAGATGCCGGCGGGAAATTGGCGACACCGGTGATGCCGGCATCCTTCAACGATTCGGCAATATCCTCCCAGCATGCGAAGGGATCGATCATGAGGATCGCTGCATAGACATGAGGAGCGGACGTTGCCTTGTCGAGGGTACGCAAGTCTCGCATAAGGCAGTCGTTCCAGTCGAGGATTGGCAGGGTCGCCATGACTAGCAGGGAGCCTTCCGGAAGGCTGCGCAAAGAGGGCGCGTAGACTTGCAATTGTGCGCCTTTAGCTATGTCCGACATGCGGGTGGCAAGTTTGCCGGGAACTCTCGCTCTCACCGCTTCTACCCAATCTTACCCATTTGGAGGCCACGCCGATCTTATACCCGGGTATAGCCGGGTCTAGACCACCAGTTGTTAGGAATGGTTCTGGGAGGAAGATCGTGTCTCATCATTGTACGGACGGCCAGAGGTCGGCCCGGGATGGTAGCCTGTCCGAACTGGCGACTGGATCCGCGACTACGGACGCGGTCGCGATCGTGGCCACGCTGGATACCAAGGGCCGCGAGGCATCTTATCTCGCCGACATTATCGAGGCGTGTGGCCGCACGACCATCCTGATCGACGTCGGCACGAAGAGGGATGACGGCGACAAACAAGCCGATGCGAAGGCTCCGACCGAACTCTTGAAGCGGATTGCTGAAAGGACACGCGTTAGGGTTGGTGACCTCCTGGGCTCAGGAACGATCAGCGCGATTGTCGGGGTTGCGGGGGGCAGGGGGAGCGCGGTTTTCGGCGAGGTTGTGTCTGAGCTGCCTTATGGCTTTCCGAAACTTCTGGTGAGCAGCGCAAGGCCTGCGTTACTCGCCGAATTGGCCACTCACAGCGACATCATCCTCTATCCGACGCTGGTCGATCTCTTCGGCATCAACGCCTTTACCACAAGGGTGCTCGAGAATGCGGGGCGGGCCATTGCGGCCACGCGCTATGCTCCCGTCAAGCTTGGACGAGACAAGAAGATCGTTGCGATCACTGCGTTCGGCGTGACAACGCCAGCGGCCAACCAGTGCGCAGCGCGCCTTGCCGATGCCGGCGTAGACGCCATCGTCTTTCCAGCGAACGGGGCGGGCGGCCGTAAGATGGAGCAGCTGATCGCTGCTGGCGAATTCGACGCCGTCATTGATTTGACCACAACGGAGCTCGCAGACGAAATCGTTGGAGGCACCGCAAGCGCCGGTCCGGATCGGCTCAAGGCAGCGTCGCGGCAAAACATTCCGCAAGTGATCGCGCCCGGCGCGGTCGATATGGTCAATTTTGGCCTGCCATCGAGCGTTCCTGATCAGTTTCGCGCTCGCCAGTTCTACGCCCACACGCCTTACACGACGCTCATGCGCACAACTGCATCTGAGAACGCGAGCATTGGCCGGTTCACGGCAGAACGCCTATCGCAAGCAAAAGGACCCGCAATTGTCCTTTGGCCGGCGAAAGGCGTGTCCGATTACGACCGCCCAGGCGGCATCTTCTACGATCCCGTCGCTGACAAGGCTTGGCTGGATGCGGTCAAGGAACATCTCCCCGCGCACGTCTGGGTCCGCGACCTGAACTGTCACATTAACGATGGCGAGTTCGCCGAGGTTGCCGCGGCATGGATCCTGGAACAACTCACGCAAGGAGGTTCATCCCATGCGGATGTTTGAGCGAACCGAAATTCTTTCCAGGATCGAAGGACAGGTGGCGGAGCGAAAAGCAATTCTCGCGGCAGGTAGTAGCTGCGGCCTGGTCGCCAAATGTGCCGTTCTTGGAGGTGCCGACATGCTGGTGGTCTACTCGACCGGCCTGTCGCGCCTGATGGGGCTGCCCACGAGCCGGATTGGCGATTCCAACGCACGCACGCTCGAGCTTGCGGCTGAAATTCGTAATGTGGTGTCTAGCGTGCCCGTGGTTGGCGGCATCGAGGCTTGGGATCCTCTCCGGCTCGACCTCGATGCTCTTTTGGACAAGTTCTGGGCTGCTGGGTTCTCCGGCGTCATCAACTACCCAACGATCTCCACAATGGGTGACAACTGGCGTGACCGCCGCGGCCGCATCGGCATGGGCTTTGAACGTGAGGTCGAACTGATCGCTCTCGCGCGCAAGAAGAATATCTTTTCGCTCGCCTATGTCGCAAGCGCTCAAGACGCCAAAGCCATGGCAAGTGCGGGGGCCGACTGCATCGTCCCACATGTCGGCGCAACGCGCGGCGGCCTGGTTGGTCACGAGGACGGCCAATCCATAAAGGAGGCGATCGGGCGCATCAATGAGATCAACGCGGCGGCGCGAAGCGTCCGGTCGGACGTTCTATCGCTTTGTCATGGCGGGGCAATTGCGGAGCCTGAAGATACGATCGAGGTCTATCGAACGACCGAGTGTGTCGGCTTTGTTGGCGCATCCTCAATCGAAAGAATTCCAATTGAGCGGGCAGTGAAAACAGCGGCGGCGGAATTCAAAGCTGTCCCGCTTCCGCAAACCCACTGACATTCACTGCAATACGTGCAGCGAGGCCGCATGACCACACCAAATGACCGAGCTAAACCTGACACGATCGCGTTCACCTCAAAAGGAGGAACGAGGCCGGATCAGGACTGGGAAACAGATGTCCTCGTGATCGGCAGCGGCGCGGCTGGATTGTCGGCGGCGCTCTATGCGGCAAAGGCGGGGCTGCGCGTCATTGTGTGCGAGAAATCTCCACGTCTTGGTGGAACGACGGCTCTGTCGAATGGCATGATCTGGGTTCCTTGTTCTGCTCAAGCGCGCGCGGCTAACATCGCTGACACCATCGCCAATGCGAAGACATATCTGCAGCACGAACTTGGCGTTCATTATCGCGCGCAATTCATTGATGCTTATCTTGAAGACGGCCCAGCGGCGCTAACCGCCCTCGAGAACGGCACGAGCGTCAAGTTTACCCTGGCCTCTACGCCTGATTATCACTCGAGCCAACGTGGCGGCGCTGATAGGGGGCGGGCACTGAGCCCGGCCGCTTATGATGGGCGGCTTCTAGGCAAGGATTTCGATTTGATCGGCGACCCCATTCGGGTTGTGCTCGGGGGCATGATGATCTCATCAAGTGAGGTGAGAAGCTTTCTCAACCCGCTCCAATCTGTTGCGTCGCTCAAACACGTCCTAACTCGCCTGAGCCGCTATGCGCGGGATCGGCTCAGCTTCAGGCGTGGTACTGAGCTCAGCGGAGGGAATGCCTTGATCGCGCGGCTGCTGGTGAGCCTGCGTGAGTACGGCGTGGAGATTTGGCCATCTTCTCCAGCGCTCGAACTCATCAAGGAAGGCGGGCGCGTCACGGGTGCCGTCGTCAAGCGGATCAACCTCGATGTCCACGTGCGTGCCTCGCGTGGGGTTGTTCTCGCAACTGGCGGCTTTGCCCGGAACGCGCAGTTGAGGACGCACCTCAGTGGTGCACACCAGCATGATCTTACCTTGGCCCATACCGATGTTAACGGTGACGGCATTGGGCTTGCAACCGCGCTCGGGGCCGCCATCGATAAAGATGTTGCATCTGCCGGCTTCTGGACCCCAGTCTCAATTCTGAAACGCGGTAGAGGGGCGCGGGTCGTCCCATACGGCTGGCTCGACCGCGGCCGTCCTGGGGTCATCGCCGTCGGTCCAAACGGAAGACGTTTTGTCAACGAATCGAACTCGTACCACGATATTTGCCTGGCAATGTTTGAAAACGGATATCCAGCAGATAAGCGATTTTACTTCATCTGCGACCACCATTTCGTGCGATTGAGGGGCATGGGACACCTGCTGCCATGGCCCTGGACGTTGAGCATCGGCAAATATGTCCGGCTTGGCTACATCAAGACAGGTGAAACGATTTCGGAGCTCGCAAAGCAGCTGGGACTAGATTCCGCTGTGCTTCAAAAGACGATCGAGGAACACAACGCGCACGCTGCCCAAGGGCGGGATCCGCTCTTTATGCGTGGGGAATCGGCTTTCAATCGCACCCTCGGCGATCCGGCCGTGGGAAAAAATCCAAATCTAGGACCAATCAAAGACGGGCCATTTGTCGCGTTGCCAATCGTTCCGGCTACGCTTGGCACGGCGACCGGATTGGCGACCGACAGTTACGGAAACGTCCTGGATGCACAAGGCAATACAATCCAGGGGCTTTACGCGTGCGGCAACGACATGACTTCGCCGATGCGCGGAGTGTATCCCGGGGCAGGCATAACAATCGGTCCCGCCATCGTATTCGCATATCGCGCCATCAACGCAATAATGCTTTCCGCAGATCAGGAGCAAAAAGCCGTCGCTTCGGGAGCTTGATCGTCAACCACATTCGTGCGTCGCGGGGGAATATGTGTTCGGGCCCGGGCGCGCTTCGATAGAACCGGACTCGGACGGCCTTCTCATCAGCAGCTCTCGGCGGACGTGGGTCCTGGCGGCCGGGTTCGAGCGTGGTGAGCCCGGCGGACGGGAGATCGCCGCGCCAACTGTGTTCGATGTATCGCAAAGAGCTGGGGTCCCAATGGGCGTTCCAAGGCATATGACAGCGGAAATCGATCGTTCAACAGCTTGGCTGCGCGGTGACGAATCGAAAATGTCAGGACAAGCCGCGCAGGCGTCCGTTTCCCCGGCGCGATCGCCATCAGCTGGCCGCGAGACAGCGATGCAACTCGACAAGATCGATTTTCGTCTTCTTGATCTCGTCCAACGAGACAATCGCCTCTGTAGCGAACAACTTGGAGCAAAGGTCGGCCTATCCGCGTCCGGAGTGCAACGTCGGCTGAAGCGCCTTCGATCCAAGGGTATCATAGAGGCCGACGTTTCCATCATTTCTCCAAAAGCAATTGGGCGGAATGTGACGACAGTGGTCCTCATTTCCTTAGAGCGCGCGCGTGCCGACACTGTTGATCGCCTCAAGCGGCAAATTCGTAAGATGCCTGAAGTGATGAGCGCATTCTACGTTACAGGTCTGGCCGACGTTGTCTTGTTAGTTACCGTGAACGACATGGAAGATTACGAGCGGTTTGCCCGGCGCCTTACCGAAGAAAGTTCAGACATAAAGCGCATTGAAACTATGGTTGTCATGGATCGATTCAAAGCAGGATTCACCTTGCCGATAGCGTCCATCGCATGGTGTTGAGCGCCTGACGAGGGGAGGGCGATTGGGGTGCTCAACTGCCGTCAAACGCAGTCCGCAAGCGTCTGTTTTTGATTTTATCGCTAGATCGATCTCATTCTTTCAGATGGGGGATACGTTGCATCGCTCGCGTCACGCCAAGATCGTGGCAACCGTCGGTCCGGCAAGTGCCGAGCCTGAGAAGATACGTGCTCTCTATCTTTCCGGTGCGGATGTCTTTCGGCTAAACTTTAGTCACGGAAGCCATCAAGACCATGCCAAAGTCTATGCGTGTATCCGTGAACTCGAGCGAGAGTTCGGCCGGCCGATAGGCGTCCTGCAGGATCTACAAGGCCCAAAGCTTCGTATCGGCTCCCTCGAAGACGGCGGGCTGGTTTTGCGTGCTGGTGAAACGGTCCGCTTTGTGATCGATGGAGCCATAGGAGCAAAGCAATCGATACCCTTGCCTCATCCGGAGATTTTTGCAGCCGCGCACCCCGGACAAGAACTTCTCATTGATGATGGCCGGGTGCGCTTGCGGATCACCGAGCCAGGAGACGCAGAAATCGTTGCGCAAGTGGCGGTTGGAGGCCGGATCTCGGACCACAAGGGGCTCAACGTACCGGGGGCGATGCTTGACCTATCTCCGCTCAGCAGGAAAGATCGCGCCGACCTCGCGTTCGGCATTGATCTTGGGGTCGACTGGGTGGCCTTGTCCTTTGTTCAGAAACCGTCCGACCTGATCGAGGCACGCGCCCTGATTGGCGAGGCCGCAGGTTTGATTGCCAAAATCGAGACGCCGATGGCGCTCGATCGCATCGACGACATCATCAGCCTGTCAGACGGCATTATGATCGCGCGCGGTGATCTTGGCGTCGAAATCCCGCCCGAGGAGGTGCCAGGCCGGCAAAAGGAGCTCCTACGCGCCTGCCGGCGTGCCGGAAAATTCGTCATCGTCGCAACGCAAATGTTGGATTCCATGGTGGCTGGGCCGACGCCGACGCGGGCCGAAACCTCAGATGTCGCGACCGCCATCTATGATGGAGCCGATGCTGTGATGCTGTCTGCTGAATCGGCAAGTGGGGCCTACCCGACTGAATCGGTGGCCATGATGGATCGCATCATCAAAAGCACGGAGCGGCATCATCTCTATCGGTCGCTGATCGAGGCGTCTCGAGCTGACGTGGAGAGCACCCCTTCGCATGCCGTCGCGGCCGCAGGAGCAGATCTTGCCGCTACAATTGGCGCCAAGGTCATCATCGGCTTCACGGCGGGCGGGACGACGGCCGCGCGGATCTCGCGCAGCCGGCCGCCGGTGCCGATCCTTGCCCTTACTCCGGATGAAAGAGTGGCGCGGCGCATGAGCCTGTTGTGGGGGGTGCACAGTGCCGTGTCCAGCGATCCTTCTGGCTATGAGGAGATGACGCGGATCGCCTCGGCGACCGCGCAGCGCGAAGGCTATATTCGGCTAGGCGAGTTGGCTGTGGTCGTCTCTGGAGTGCCGTTTGGACTTAGAGGCGCGACAAACAATCTTCGCGTTGTCGTATGTTAAGACTAGTCCTTGAATGGCTCTGGCTGCTCATGATGCAGCTCCTTGATGGGCACGCAGCAGAGCTTTGGTCGGGGCAATAGCTTGATTGCGCGTTTGGGAGGCGCCGCCGAAACGATGAATCGTAAACCGCCCTTAATATGCTCAGCGTTCTGAACCTTCGCGGTGTGGGGCAAGACAACATCAAATGCCCTCGAAATGTATGGCGGGTCCGGGTGCGCCGCGCTGATCCAGCGCGGATTATCGCGGCAGCTACGGCGCGGCGCGCTCATAGATCCTCAGCGCACGCTGCAGAAGAATGGCGGCCGCGTCTTGCCCTCGGCGGATTTGGCGCGGTACTCGATCTCGGTGAGCAGCTTCGGCTCAATCCAGATGGCGTTCTGTACTTGGATGGGCTTGGTAACCTGCACGGGCCTCTTTTCGCAATCGCTCCGTCTTCCTCACAGCAATGCTTGTCGAGAGGATCAATTTGCTTGGAAAGCAAGGAGCTCGCTCATGGCGCTCGCCTCCTATGTTATGCAGGCGGGAGCACTACCGGGCTGTCTGCCACCGACGCCCACGGATTACCCACGGCCGATGATGATGGAACAATGATCCCTCCCGGAAATAGTTGGGAGGAGCTTTGCTCTTCCATGGAGAACTCCGGGCACAATCTAGGCAATTCGCTGCGGGGATTAGGACACTTGATGCCGTCTGACCTGTCCGACCGTCATGTCCAACGCTGCGATGTGCTCAGCGCTCAATGGTCGTTGAGCTAAGCCAACCGCCCATCCTTCCGGGACAACGTCCAGCACTCGGTCAAGGGCCTCCTCGCGTGGGGTCGCGGCAAGCCAAATCTGAACTTCGCCGTCATCGGTTGTCACGCGGACCAAATGAGTTTCGCTAGCCGGCTGCATAACCGTAAAACCGTGTCTGAGCGGGTTGTCTCTAAGCAGAAACCAAGGCCTATTTTTGGTCAGTTAGGAACAGGACCCCGCTGGAGCGGTTTTGACCAAGTCCCGATGCTGTCCCCCACGGCATCCGGAAACCGACGGAAGTTGAGCTCCAGCGACGTGCCGCGCGCTGGGGCTACTTCTTTGAGCTGGGGCTACTTCGTCGTCCGTTAACAAGCGGGGTCGAGGGCGACTGGGGTTGCGAAGGCGGGCCAAAGAGCGATCAGGATGAAGCGCAAGAGCTTCCTGAGCCAGGCGAGGATGCGGCGGAAGTTGTGGCCCATGGCTGAGAGGACGACGTTGGCGGCGTCTCCTGGGCGGCCCTTGAGGTAGCAGCGGCCGAGGTGACCTTCGGCCTTCAGGTGTCCGATGATGGGCTCGATGGCGGAGCGGCGGCGCAGCTCGCGCTTGATGACACCGAAGACGCCGCGCTTCTGGCCGGAGATGAAGACGCGACGGGGATCTTGCGCGTCGTGGCCGCGGTATCCCTTGTCGACATAGGCGCGCTCGATCGCACAGCCGGTGAGTGTCTCGGTGCGGTCGATGGCGTCCCGCAAGGTGTGACCGTCGTAGGGGTTATCGGGCAGCGCCTTGGCGTGCAGCACGAACAGGCCCCCAGGAGCACGGCGGTTGTTGGTGACGATGGAGGCCTTCACCCCGAACTCGTAAGAGCCTGACTGAAAAATGGGTGAGTGATCTCAGTGGGGTGTGATTCCATCGGATTTGCAAAGATTCGAGGGAGAGCACGATGCCCTGGACCAAGATCACTCGGGAGCAATATCGGCGGGACGATCTGCGTTATGCAAGCGATATGACCGATGCGGAGTGGGCGGTGATCAGACGCCTGTTGCCGCGAGCGAACCGGCGCGGCCGGCCGCGTAAGACGGAGCTGCGTCGTGTGATCGAAGCGATCCTCTATATCGTTTCGACCGGCTGCCAGTGGCGGGCGTTGCCGCAGGAGTTCCCGCCCTATTCGACGGTGCAGGGCTATTTTTATAGATGGCGGGATACAGGCCGGTGGCAGAGGATTGTCAGCGTGCTTGTCCGACGGGCGCGAAAAAAGCTTGGACGGACACCGAAGCCGACGGCAGCCGTGATCGACAGTCAAAGTGCGCCAACCACCCAAGCTGGCGGACCGCGCGGCTACGATGCAGGCAAGCGCATCTACGGCCGCAAGCGGCACATTGTGACGGATACCAATGGCCTCCTCCTTGGGGTTCATGTTCATCCCGCCAACGTTCAGGACTGCCATGGCGCCGTACCGCTGCTGAAGAACGTGCGGATGAACTTCCCCCGGCTGCGCCACGTCTTTGCCGACCGGATCTACCGCGGAAATCAACTCCTCGACGCGCTCTCAGACTGCGGTCCATGGACTGTCGAGATCGTCGAGCGGCCTCAAGGCGTCAAAGGCTTCCAGCTTCTGCCGAGGCGGTGGGTGGTTGAACGCACATTCGCATGGTTCGGCAGATGCCGCCGCCTCGCCAAGGACTTCGAGGCGACGGTGGCAACCGAAGCTGCCTGGCTGCTGATTGCACACATCAGGCTCCTGACCCGCAGACTCGCGGCTGCAGCTAAGGTTGGGTGATTTATGAGTCAGACTCTAAGGAGCGCTGGCCTTACCCTTGCCGATGCACTCCACCTGCGGAGCATGGAAGGAATACAGCTTCCAGCCGCGCTGGCGCTGCTGCTGCGAACGGATCTGCGTGGCCCGGCTGAGCGGCAGTGCGAACGCGTTCTCGAGCGCTTCCTGCCCTTCGATCTTGCGGCGGATGTCGCGGATGATCCGGCCCAGTCGGCTACGCAGGATGCGCAACTGCCGCTGATGCCGCTTGAATTGCTTGGCATGGGCGTAGCGGGAAGCCATCATTGCCGCGGTCTTGGCAATGCGAAGATAGGATTGTCGCAGCTTGACCCCGTGCTTCCTCGCCAGGCGGTTGAGCCCCTTGATCGCCGCGTGCAGCAGCTTGGCATCGGTCGGGAAGGTGATGGCCTTCGGCTGCACGGTGGTATCGACCGTGACCCGCTTGAGGTCTTGGCTGCGTAACGCGCCGGTCTCGTGCGCCACCCGCAAACTCTCGGCCAGCAACAGTTCCAGCTTGTCGCCGAGCCGCTTGCGCCAGTGGCTCAGGTCCGAGCGCTCGTGCGGGAACGCGTGCTGAAAGAACTCTTCGCCGGTGAAGTACTGGAAATACGGGTCGTGGACCCAGCGCTCGCACAGCCCCTCATCGGACAGGCCGTAAATGTGCTTGAGCAACAGCAGCCCGATCATGAAGCGGGTCGCGATGCCCGGCCGACCGTTCTCGCTATAGAGCGGCGCGATCTCGCCGTCGATCCAGTCCCAATCGACCTTGCCGGCGAGTTGAACCAGCTCGTGCTTCATATTGATGATTTGGTCCAGCCTGGCCCGGAACAGATCGCCCGATCCCGTCGTCCTGTGCTTCTTCGGTCGCATCGCCACCTCCGATGCGCCGACGGAATCATGACTGGCGATTCGACGGAATCCTGAAAATGAAATTGCAAGGTTCCGATGCCTGAAGCTTCAAAATCCTGCAATCGCAAAACAGTCCGCAACGACAAATGCGATTCTAGCTCAATTGCTTAGCCGATTTTCACGGACGACTACTTCTTTGAGCTCTCAGGCGAAAGGATCCTTACCAGCCTGGGTCATTCTGACCAAGGTGCCGCTCTCGGGGCCACTTCTTCTCATCGACCGCGTCTTAGCCCGGCCCAGTATTGCGCCGGCGGCGCCGCGTCCTGGTGGATCATCGGGTAGCTGATCTTCTCAAACTAGATCCTGCCATCCCGCATCGCGTGGTCCGGCCAGCGCTTTCTCGGGACCGGCGTGATGCCCGTCATATTCAGCGGCCACCCATTTCCAGTCAGAGTGACTATAGAGCCCGGCCCAATGTTGGACTGGCTTTGGCGCACTGCTCGCATTTGAGGGCGCCTGAAATGATGGTAGGGCTGAGCAACGCTCTTGAGACGCTGTGATGACATGAAAACTGTACCATGATCATCTAACGACTACGTAGCGGTACGGCAGGGGCAGGCGTCTCAGAACCATTCGCCCGGAATATACTGGTCCAATAGCAATACGATCAGACCCGTCAGAAGGCCAACACCGCTGAAGATTGCAACGGAGACCAGCGACTCGATTTCTGCGATCGACCCTGACGACGCCCGGGGAAAAAATCTTGCAAGCACTGCAGCCATGTCAATCTCCGGTCGCCGGAGCGGCGCTCCGACAGCAAAAATCGCAGCAATCATTTTCAAAATCGGTCTGACTGTTACTTTCGTCGAATAAGAAGTCAAGCTACCTACCGTGGCTCCGCAACTCACGACCTCAAAACTCATTTAGTCCGCTGCCTCGGCGCCGTTTCACTTCACGGGAATTTTCCTTTCGTCCTCGTCGTGCTGTTCCCATCTTTGGGGTGACTCAACATGCGGCCCGACGTCGGCCCCGCGACGACCGCAGAGCATACAGGCAAATGGAGATCGAGGCGGGAGAGCGCGGTGCGATCGGGCCACTGGCCGATCTTGGCTGGCGTGAGCTCGATCGAATGGCTACAGCCATGGCCCGAGTAGTAGGCGAGGAGACCGCGGGCGGCGAACTGGCGCGTCGCCCAAGGCGATCTTGCGCCAGCCATGACGGTCGCTGCCTATGACGGTGTGCAAGAAGGGCGGCGCCGGCTCACTCATCTTGTGGATTTAGTGCTGTCTCCGCGGATGAACTCACGGAGCTTTTGCACGATCTCGTTGGCTATTTGTTGATTAATCAGGAACTCGTAGTGCCCGACCGGGTGTCACCACGGTGAATATGCCAGTCTCGGAGTCATCGTCGATTGCCAGCCCCCCGAGGCATGAACTTGGATATCCTCCAAGTCCTCACTGGAGTTAAGCGCGGGATTGGTGTCTTCATTGCTTGCCATCTTTGCAGGCGAGCAGACCATCCTTGGCATGCCTCAGGTCTGCGGCCGACGAAATGGGACAACGTCGCCGTCAGCCGCGCGGATCGCCACGCGGGCCATCTCGAGCGGATCGAACCCGAGGTCAGCCACGGCTTCTGCCACACCCTGGCGGTTCAGTTCGGCCACGATTGCCTCCGTCACCTTCATCAGTCGGGCTGTTTGGGCGGTGGTGTCCGTCATGAGGCCTGGCCTGTGGCCGCCGATCAGGAGGTTGGCGGCAGAAGAGGGTTAATTTTCCGCTATTCGACTATGGATTAGGCGCTGACCGAAACCATCACAGCGATGCCAAACCAAAAGCGCCGCCCTGCGGTCTTGTCGTCAAAATGGCTCATATAAAAATCAGATGATAAGCTAGGTCAACAACTGCATCCTCGTTCGATATTGCGTTCCTTGGCCGCCAAAATACCTCGTTGAACGAAATCAGGAAGCCGCCGTTCTTTGGGCCGCCGCCTTGCTGTTTCCGATCAAGTGGCCAGAGGCGTTTGGGTTCGTCCTTGATCGAAGCGATGACCTGCGGAACGGCTGTGATTGCCTACCGAGCGGGCTCGGTGCCCGAAGGGGTGGACGGCATCACCGGCTTTATCGTGGATAACGAGGGGCAGGCGATCAGGGCGGTGAACGAACGGACCGGTTCAACAGAACAGTGCTCCGCGCCCGGTGCGAGGAGCGCTTCCTGCGAGCCGGATGGCGAAGGGGTAAGAACGCCGATATCGCGAGCTGCTCGATCGGGACGGCGCGAAGGGTTGGAGAAAGGGGCAGCCACATCTCGCCGGCCGTCCGAACGGCTTCGTTGAGTTGCCGGACTCGCATGAAAACTATTCTTTCCGCCGCGGCGACTTTGTTCTTCTCGCGACAGGCGCACTGGAGGCGAAGTGCTTCCTCTCCCAGCCGAAGGTCCAGCTAGCCCGGCGACTGCGCGAAGCAACCGAAAGACTGTTCGAAGCCGGTGGTCCGCGCTTCCGCCGGCTTGCCTCTGCTGCGAAGGCCAGGCAATTGCCGTCCGGCTCGTGAGCACCGAAAGTCGACAGCGGGCCTCAGTCCCGATCCTATGAAGTATGGAGCGAATCCTTTGCGGACGGCCCGTCCGACTGAAAGAGCGATCAGGAACAAGTGGCAATCGCGGACGTTGGGGCCGGGCATCTGAAAGGTGCGGCTCACGTTGGAGGAGATAATCGATGAAAAGCTTTCTTGCCGTCGCTCTGCTCGGCACTGCCGTAATCGGCGGCGCTGCATTCGCGCAGTCCACTCAGCCGGCCGATCGCGGCGCGCCGGCGGCCACCGCCCAGCCGGCCGATGCGAAGATGGCGCTCAAGGGCAATTGGCGCGCCTCGAAGCTGATGGGCCTGAAGGTCTACAACGAGGCCAACGAGAAGCTCGGAGACATCAACGAACTGCTCGTCGACAAGAGCGGCAAGATCAACGCGGTGGTGATCGGCGTCGGCGGCTTCCTTGGGATGGGCGAGCACGACATCGCCGTCTCGATGGACAAGCTGAAGTTCGTCGAGGAGCCGGTCCGGACCAGCTCGAGCAGCACCTCGACCACCTCGACCGACACCACCACCGGGGCGGCTTCGACGAACACGACGAACCGCAATGCGAACGATTGGGTCCCGGACCACGCCGTCATGAGCGGCAACAAGGAGCAGTTGAAGGCACTCCCGCAGTTCAAATACTCGGACTACAATTAGGACGACGAGAGTTCACGGAAAAAGGGCCCCATGCTGGGGCCCTTTTTTCTGCCCGGCGGCCAGCGCCCAGTGGGTCCAGAAAAGGCTCGCCTGGGCTGCGGGCGAGCCTTTCATGCGAACGACCGTTCGCTCAGTGTATGTGAACTATCCAACAGCCGCCGCCGCCAACAACGAGCGCGACGGGAATGGCCCATAAGATCAGTACGGGCGTCTTCTCCTCCAATGGCTGTCAGAACGTTTTCGCGAGGCCGGCTCGGCCCCGCGATAGCCGTTTACTGTTCGGTGCAGACCTTGGTGGTCTTCACGGCGGTCTCGGCTTCCGTCTTGGTCTTGTAGACGCCGTCGCCCACGACCGTCGTCGTGGTCGTCGTCGGCTTGGTGTCGACGACGGTACATTTCTTGGTCGTCGCGTCGCGAACGATGTAGAACTCGGCGGCGCTGGCGGCCTGGGCGCCGAGGGCGAAGGCAGCGAGAGCGCCGCATACGATCAGCTTCTTCATGGTGTCTCCTCCAATGGCTTCTAAGTAGTCACTTCCAACGAGGAGGCGCGCGCGAAGCTCCGTTTCTACCGGTAGCCGGAAGGCACGCCGCCGCGTCACTGGACCAATTGCTCGCGGCTCGAAGAACGTCTGGCTGCGCCCGTCCAGCTAATTTGCCGAAAATTCTCCAGCAGGAACCCGGCCCGTCGTCCGGTGTTGTTCGGCGACCAATTAGGAGGATTTCAGATGAACAAGCGTTTATTGTTGGCTACGACCGCCGCAGTTGCGCTCGCGACTTCGGCTCTCGCACAATCTTCTCCGAGCACGTCGAGCTCCAATCCGCCAGTTGCGCAGCGTCAGCAGGATTCCACGTCGACGCCGCCGTCCTCTTCGACGTCGACACCGTCGTCCAACTCCGCTCCGGGATCGGCGCAAGCCAACCCTTCGACGAATGCGGCCCAGACGCAGCCTCCGCCAGCGACCGGCCAGAGCGCGGCAGGCCAAACCTCCAACTCCGGGACGGGCACCAACACCACGCAGGCGCCCACGTCGAACAACTCTACCAACCAGGCGCAGACGAGCCAGCCCTCCAACCAGACCAATCCGCCTTCGAACCAGGCGCAGACCAATCCGCCTGCGAACAATCAGACGCAGAGCGCGAACCCACCGGCTTCGGGCACCAGTCAGGCGCAGTCTCCGACGGGTAGCAATTCGACCACCACGGCCCAGCAGCCGAACAGCCAGCAGAACGCGGCCGATCGCTCGTCGAACACGAACGTGAATGCGTCCGTGAACATCAACGATCAGCAGCGGACCCGGATCAGCACGTCGATTTCACACCTCAACGTGCAGCCGCTCAACAACGTGAACTTCTCACTGTCGGTCGGCACGGTCGTGCCGCGCGATGTACGGCTGCAGCCGCTGCCCGCGGAGGTCGTCGAGATCGTGCCCCAGTATCGGGGCTACGACTTCGTGCTGGTGAAGGACGAGATCGTGATCGTGGAGCCCTCCAGCTACAAGATCGTCGCGGTGCTGCCGTACTCGGGTCGCTCCACGGCCACGGCGCCGGCGCGCACCGAGCAGCGCAAGACGACGTTCACCGATAGGGACCGCGAAGTGATCCGCAAGCACGCCAAGGCACGGCCGGTCGAGCGCGAGCGTCGCACCACCGGCAGCACGGTTCGTACCGAAATCCGCACCGGAGAGCGCGTGCCGGAAGACGTGGAGATCGAAGCGTTCCCCGAAGAGGTCTATCGGGATGCGCCGAGCCTTCGCGAGTACCGGTACATCAACCGGGACAGCCGGACCTACATCGTCGAGCCCCATGAGCGCCGCATCATCGAAGAGATCAACTGAGCTCGCTAGGGAAGGAGAACACCCCATGAAAACCATCACACTAGGAGCTCTCGTTGGTGCTCTGATGGCGTCGTCGGCGACTGCCGCCCCTCTGGCGCCTGCGGCCATCGCGTCGACGGAGGTCGCGGGCATCGAGCAGGTGCGACTGGTCTGCAATGAGTATGGCCGCTGCTACCGGACCGGCGGCCCCCGCTATGTCCAACGCTACTACGACGAAGACGACGGCTATGCGGTCCGCCGGAGCTACGGCTACTATAGCGGGCCGGGCTACTACGATCGCGGCTATGGCTACTACGGCGGCGGCCCAAGCATCGGTTTTAGACTAGCTTCGGCACAAGGAGCTGGTGATCTAGCAAGAGGGCCGCTCCCAGAGCGGCCCTTTCCACGGGATTGCGTTCCCGCGGGGACAAGATGTCTGCTGTTGCGAAGCTCCTGGGATAGAAGGACAGTCGCTGGCGCGGCTCGAAGGCGACCCCGGCTCGAATGGGCGCGCCGAAATCCAGGCGCTCCTCGCCAAGATCGACCTGCGCTGAGTTGCTCGCTACCTCTCGGCACCCATGGTGGCGCCGCTGCACGCGATGATGAATAACCCTCTAGGGGAAGAGATCGAGGGCTGGATCTTCGCCTCGCGGCTCTTATTTGGCCGATGGAGGCCCAATTTCGGGGCGCTTGAGGCTGTGAGGCGGCGCCAGTTCGGGGTTCGCCCCTTGGGGCGGGCAAACCCGGTGCTCGCGCCAGCGTTCCCCCTGCGCGCAGCTTATCGACCAGCCCGGAAAAGGGGGGCCTTGGCCGCCCCGCCTGTCTTCCGCCCTGCGCTGGCAGGCAGCTCGGACGCAGGCGGGGCCAGTCCGCGAAAGCTCAAATTGGCTGCCAAGATGCATGCTCGCTCAGCAGGGTGCTATGCTGCGCTCTGCAGGAAACAATAATGGCCATCTACCGAATACTTCAAAACTCGCCGCTGGGGCCGGAAGAGATCACCCGGCTTTCGAGAGCTTACGAACAGGCCCTGCGCACGATCGGCGTGCAGGATCGCAACGACCCGCTGACTGAACTGAGTGCCAAGAAGATCATCGAGATCGGTCAGACCGGCCTCAAGGACCCCGCCGAGATCTGCGGTCGGGCCGTCGAGCAATTAGGCGTGCCGAGAGGATGATCGAGGGAAAGGGCGTGGTGATCAAAGCGACGGATCAGATCGCGGTCCAGGCTACGGCGATCGCGGCCAAGGCTCGGCGGTGAGGAGAGCGGCTAACCCGGCCGCGCCCACTTTTCTGCGCCGAACTCCCTGATCATCCGAACAATCTCGTCCGGATGGAAGGGCTTATGCACGATGCGGCTGCCGGGGACGGGACAGGGTGTGGCAGGCGAGAAGCCCGTTGCGTAGATAACCGGCAGTTCCGGATCGTGCTCTCGGCAGCGTTCCGCGATCTGCCATCCATCGAGCTGTCCGGGCAGCCGGACATCGGTGACCAACACGTCCGCAACGTGGCGCTTGCACCACGCCAGTGCCTCCTCCCCGGTGCTCGCGTGGATCACGTAGCCTGCCTCGCGCAGCGCTTCGACGATGAATTCGCGGATCAGAGGGTCGTCCTCGACAAGAAGCACGCTCACTGGTAGCTCATATCCGATAGCTCTGTTACGCATGTCGAACGGCCAAAAATACGGAGCCGTTCCTGACGGATAGCCCCCGATTGGGCCTGTTCTGGCTTGCCTCGCGGCGCCATCGGAGGGCCGCTTTCGTGCGTGGCGAAGGTGGCGGCGCGGACGGCTGCGGTGCAGGGGCAGGCTGCTGGGGAAAGGCGGCTGACGACTGATCGGCTCCGCCATGCGAGGCTCAGCAGCCATTGGCTGGAGGTTACATCCTTCGAATACTCACGTCGGCGGTGGACTTCTCTTCATTCGGCACGAGGCCGGTCGGCACGCTACAGCTTGGCCGCCGCCGCGGACGCATCCGTCGGTTTGGTGAAGGAGGGCAGCAAAGGCGGTGGCTGCTGCTGGGCACCGCCCGGCTGGATATCCCGATTCCCGACGAGCCGTCATCCGAGGCGCCGGTGATCGGGCCTGGATCGAGCCGCTGTAGGAAACTACCCTGATTCTTGTTTGGTTGAGGTTCTGATCGTTATGCCCTTCGGTCGCTGCAGCGTCCTGCTATCGTTCGAACCTACATGGTTTTGGAACATCAACTGCGGATCGCATCCTGTGTGCTGTTTCGTACACAAGGCGTCCGCTCGTCGACAAGCACGTGCCGTCGTGCCGGTTGCCTCGCTGTTCGAAAGCTGCAACATAAGAACGGAGGTGCGTGGCGCATGCGCGGTTGGGCAAGTCTGATCCTCCTGTTGCTGATCTGCGGGAGCGCTGCGGCTCAGGAGGACAAGAAGACCGACGATCTCAAGCCGAACGATCCCGACACGGGAGAGAGCACCGTCCAGGAGACGACGCTCGGCGTGTTGCCCAATCCGTTCGAAAAGCAGGGCGTCAAGTTCGCCGTCACCTACATCGGAGAGGTGCTCGGAAATCCATCCGGCGGCGCGAAGCCCGGCGCCGTCTACGAAGACCGCTTCAATTTCGCCGCCGACCTCGATTTCGAGAAACTCGTCGGCCTTCAGGGGCTAACCTTTCATGCCAACGTGTTCCGCATCGACGGCGGAGGTCTGTCGCGCGGATCGCTCCTCAATTATCTCGATGCTAGCGGCATCGAAGCGCTGCCGACGACCCGTCTGTACGAGATGTGGTTCGAGAAGAAGTGGAACGACGATAAGATCGCCTTGCGAGCGGGCCAGCTCGCAGCCGACTCGGAGTTTGCCACCTCCAAATATACCGACGTCTTCACGAACGCGTCGCTCGGCTGGCCGGCGATATTCGCGCTGAACATGCCCAGTGGGGGTCCATCGCCGCCTCTCGCCGCTCTAGGCGCTCGCTTCCGCGCCGACGTGACCGACAACCTGACGCTCGTCGGAGCAGTCTTCGACGGCAACGCGGCGGGCCCTGGGCCCGACGACCCGCAGCTTCGCAATCGCTACGGCGTCAATTTCCGGATCAACGATCCGCCACTAACGCTGTACGAAGCCCAATTTCAGTGGAACGCCAAGAAAGGCGATCCTGGCCTGGCCGGCAAGCTGAAACTAGGCGGTTGGCGGCACTTCGGGAACTTCAACGACCAGAGGTTCGACACGTCCGGACTATCTCTCGCTGATCCCAGCACTACGGGAATCCCCGCAACTTTCGCCGGCGACTATGGGCTTTATGCCGTCTTCGAGCAGAAGCTCTTCCGCGTAGGACACGATTACGAGCGTGGCATCGGCGTCTTCGCGCGAGCATCCTATAGTCCGCCCGCCCAGAACCTGATCGACTACTATGCGGATGGTGGCGTTGAGTTCATCGGTCTCGACGAGGCGCGTCCCCACGACAAGCTGGGGATCTCGGCAGCCTACGCACATGTCTCGCCTCGGGCGCAGGCTCTCGATCGCGACTTTCAGGCGGGCTACGGACCCGCCTGGCCCGTTCGGACTTCGGAGACGCTTTTAACGGCAGTCTATCAGTACGAAGTCCATGCCGGTGTCACGCTGCAGCCGAACTTTCAGTTCGTGCGCCGCCCCGGCGGCGGCGCAACGGATCCGCTCAGCAACATAAAAGGTCTCCGACTCAAGGACGCATCGGTCTTCGGCCTCCGGACGGTGGTGAAGTTCTGAAGGCGTTAGGGCCCGGTTCTGCCGCGGACGTCCACAAGGTTTGTTGCGCCAACCGAGGATTCAAAAAGAGCGTTCGTCACGGGCCGGTCGTTTCCGATTAGGAGGCGATGGGCGGAAGACCGTATCGAACAATCGAGGAGGGCTCCGCCTAAGCAAACCCAAGAAGCTTGATGACATTTCCCATGATACGTTGAAGGACGTCTGTTTCGCAGAGAACAAGATCATCAAGACACTGCCGAAGATGGTGAAGGCCGTGCAATCGGCCGTCGTTAACCCGAGGAACGCCACGTGGTTTGTTCGGCAGCATGGCAATCCATTCATAATGGCAAGTTCGTAAGGCATGATTCGAGCCCCAGTTTGGAAGCTTGAATCACAGGGGCTGGCCAAACGCAACGCTTCCCCCGCAGGCCCCGGTGCGACGCTTCCGGGAAAGAGGCGGACATCAGCCAGCCGACAATCACCACTGAAACCGTCGAAAATGACCGTCTCGGAAGTTGGTGACCAAGTTTTGCTGTGCTGCGATAAAGCCACTTCCGTTAAGCTGGCTTCACTGACTACAAAGGAGATATGTCCATGCTGGACCGCATTCTTGATGCAGCAACCGACAATTTCAGGTTCGCGAAGATTCTGGTCCAAATGGGCCTCGACCCGAACAACGTGACCTGGGACGCCATCTTCAACCGCCTGCTGGAAATCTTTCTGCACAACATCACGCTTGCCAATATGTTCGCCCTGGTCGGCGCGATCTTCTTTGTCGCTACATTGCTGACGCACACGATGGTGCCGCTGCGGGTCGCGAACATGATCGGTTGCGCATTCTTCGCCATCTTCGGTGCGCTCACCGGAGCCGTCACGACCTTTCTTCTTTATCTGCTGATGATTCCCATCAATGCCTACCGTCTCCGTCAAATGCTTGCTCTCGTGAAGAAGGCGCGCACCGCAACAAAGGGAGACATGTCGATGGAGTGGCTCAAGCCGTTCATGACCGACCGCAACTATCGCAAGGGCGATATCTTGATGAAGAAGGGTGACCCGGCCAACGAAATGCTGCTGACTGTTACCGGCAAATTCCGGGTCATCGAAATCAACGTTGAGGTTCCAGCGGGGCGTTTGATGGGCGAGCTTGGCTTCCTTACGCCCGACAACCGCCGGACCGCGACGATTGAATGTATCGAGGATGGCCGCGTCCTGACTATCAGCTATGAAAAGCTGCTCGAGATCTACTTCCAAAATCCGCAGTTCGGCTATTACTTCCTCGTTTTGACCAGCCAGCGTCTGCTGGAAAATCTCGCGCGTGCCGAAGCCATCATCGCGCAGAACAAGATCGCGCCGCATACGCCTTTCGCCAACTGACAGCGGTTCGGGGCGATGGATCTCGGCCGTCGGATACTTCGCCGCCGTCAGCGCGGCCACGACCTGAGCTTCGAAGAGCTTCATCCGCGCGGTCGCCCTTGCTTTTGTCGAGATCGTAACTGCGACGTCTGACAATCTGACGGGATCGAGAGGAGAGACGTTAATGGGGACCCGCCCGGTCGAGATTTTCCCACTCGGCAATCCCTCACCGATCAGGCAATGGCGAATACACCTGCAGAGAGCCAACGGAATTTGTCGGGCGAGCCCTGGCTTTCGAGCGAAAGTGCGTGGAGCATCAGTAGCGCCGAGGCTGCCGATCGGATTTTTAGCGTGTAGACAAATTGATTTTCATACAATGTCACCGGTATGCGACGAAAGTCGTACCGGCAGAAGGAGATTGCTGCGAATCCAGGCCGGGAACATCTTCTTGAGCGCGATCTCCGCCGGCGGCTTGATCATGATCGTTGGCTTCGATCCCGTTCGAATTGACGTCGGGTCAATCTCCTCTTCAATCGAATCAAGTCCGTGAGAGTCCCGCTGACGATGAAGTCGATCTCTCCTTTGGAATATCCGAGTTTGAGATAGTGCGCGGTGTTGTCCCAGCCGATGCAAGTCCATACGTCTGTAGTACCTGGCGACAAGAAGGCAAGGTATTGCGGCTCATCAATGAACGCATCGATGTCACGGCTCAGCCGATGATTGGCGTCGTCATCAGGGCCGTGCCGCCGCCCAGAACCCAATCGGGGACTGGCTGTCCCTGCCATTCGAGGTCCGACAGCCCGTCGAGCGTTCGACCAAGGAGTTTACACCAGCCGCTCAAGTGCGCTCTCCAATGCCGGGCTGCTTTCGCCGGTTGTTGACTTCATCGATTCATAGGAAGCCGCCAAATCTTGAATGGGAATGGCGGGCCGTTCCGCAAATTCCAGAACAAGCTCGGGACGCACTTCCGTGAAGAACGTTACGATATGTGCAATCCAATTTCGCCAATCCCTCGAGGTGATGCGAGCCACAAGATCGGTCGCGCTCATCATTCGGCGATATGGAGCGTTTGTGGTGCCGAGCACGAGTTGATCGATGTCGCTTGTTTTGGGGAGGCTAGCGGAGGAGGGACTCTTCTCCGTTGTTGTCGCGGGACTTGTCGCTTCGCCTGTGTCGAGATCAAGCGCATCCGTCAAGCCGCGCCGCTGATCCTCGAGGCGCTTCAGCGTCATGACGTCGTTGACGAGAACACGTCGGTGCCTCCCAATCAACCGGAACGGAAGTTTGCCGGAATCCATCCGCTGGTAAACCAGTGGCCGTGAGATGCCGAGAATTTCGGCCGCCTTCTCGGGTGAATTTCAGGGTCTGATCTGAGGAGGAGAACCTCACCCGTTTCAGCCAGTAGTGTGAGAATGCTTTTCATGGCAAGGAGCAGAGACGGCGGCATTTCTGCTGCGACCATCTCCCCGTCAGCCTAGATGAGAAAAAGACTTGCGTGCTTAAGCATGGCGGCGCTGCTCAGGAAATTGGCTCCCTTCCGCGGCTCCTCACGTTCGTTACTTTCAACCTTCAAGCGGGTCAGATCTTCGGCCATTTGTGGCCTTCATCTGTAATAAGTAAAATATATGTAATATCTGTTAGCTATCCTAACAACTGTAAATATAAGGAGTCGCATTCAGGAGTTAGTGGTGGCGCCGGGGAAGCAGCGATCAGTGCACGCGAAGCCGGCGGGGGCCGATAAACAGTCCAAAATCCGCGGTGCTGTCCGAGAAGATCGCGTCAACCGCCGCCGACGTCGGCTCCAGAAACTCGTCGGCCTTCAGGGACTGATCTTTCATGCCAACGTGTTCCGCATCGACGGCGGCGGCCTGTTGCGCGGATCGCTCTTCAATTAACTCGATGTCAGCGGCATCGAAGCGCTGCCGACCCCGTCTGTACGAGATGTGGTTTTCGCTGCGGCCGAGGCGATCTCGCGCTATGAGATCCGCTGTGGACGCTGGCCACCTGGGCTGAAGAATCCGGTTATGACGAGGCCGTCGAACTATTGGAAGCGGCTCTCGCCGAGAAGGACCTCTGACAGGCATCGTCAAGAGTGTCGTCAACTTCGAAGCCGACGCCCACCTCGCGGCTTGACAGGAGATCGCGAATGTGCCGGCCAGCCGCTGGCAAATCGTAATCCGCCGCGGCTAGCAAACCTGCAAGGTGTTGGAGTCCGGCCCGGCCAGGCACTTTGGCCCGCCGGAATCCGGGCTGATCTGGAGGGCCGTCAGCTCGCGATCCGCAGCCGGCAGCACGGCGCGCACCCCGGCGGCGACGGAGGATCTGTCTTTGTCCTGGCCGTAGCCCGGCTCCTCTGCGATGGCTGACCAGGATTCAGTCCCGGCGCAGCGGCCGATGTTGCCGAGGCAAGGCGTAGCGAGCGGCGAAAGACAGCAGGCAAGCTTATTGGATCACCGTGTCGGCCGGTCCGACAAGCTGTCGCACATCGTCGCGTGCCCGGGTGACTATTTGACCCGGGCCCACTATGCGGTGCAGTTCTGGTCCGTCGGCCGGGGCATGTTCGAACTTGACGCGCTATTGCACCCACCATTGGTCAAGGGTTCCTATCTCTCCACCGGGCCGAGCCCGCCCTGGCGGTAAACGGCCACGATCGGGAACGAATTGTTTCGAACGACGTTTGATGACGCGGAGCCATCGCCCGCCGTTCACAACGGCGCCTGTCGCGGATAGCCAAAGGTCATTTTGACCCGCTGTTATTCTCCACTAGCGCTCGCGCGGATAGCCAAAGGCGATGGCTGCCACTGCTCAGCCAACCGACGTGTCGGAATGCGATGGATGACCCATACGATCTAGTGCTGGCCATGTTCGGCGTGGTGGTCGCCGCCGTGATGCTGCTAGCCGGCGAGCTCTACCTTGTCACGCGGCAGGACCCGCCAGAAAAAAGCTTGAAGCCTCCCTCCATCGTCACATCCTCGATTGAACGGCAACGGCTGTAACGAGCTTCGGAATTGTTTTGGTGGTTGCGACCGGTTGGAAATTCGCGGTGCACGCTTCCTTCAAATCTCTTTGTCGAGCTTCGTCACGGTATTCGTTGCGATCGGACCGACCGAAATCGCTGTCATATACCGGTCTCCACCGCTGGAGACCAATTTCGGTGATTTCCTGGCGCTTCAAATCCAGACGTTACATCGCGCCGCCGGTGCGACGGCACTACATCCCGAAGGCGGATGGGACCGAACGGCCACTCGGCATACCGACATTGGAAGACAAGGTGGCACAGCGGGCTGCTGCTGGAGCCGATCTATGAGACCGACATCTTGTCGTGCTCGGTACGGCTTCCGACCGGAACGATCGGCCCATAATGCCCTATAGCCAGCTATATGGCCAGTTCACTGAAGGGCTTGGGACACCGGCTCTGTCGGCCGCCAGCGCAATGCTTTGAGAGACCAGTGCCAGCTCCGAGCCGAGACGGATCCCAATTCGAGCTTGGACGCGAAATCTCGCCGGTTTTAAGTAGTGACTCCGACCTCTGAACGGCGGCTCCAGGGCCAAGTAGAGACATGGCTCTAGCACATGGCTGGACTAGATCACGGGCAACGCCGTCCAACTCAGAGGGCGGCTCCGGCCAGCAAGGAAGCGCCGCCAAGCGCGACCATCACAAGTCCAGGCCAGTTCGATTTGATGCCGAAGCCGCTACCCGGTCCTTCAGGTTCCAGCGTGTCGCGCCCAGAACGAAGCCATTTTCCACCGCTGAATCGGCCTCGCCAGATTGGCTGATACGCCATCTGGAGTACGCCGCCGA
Source organism: Bradyrhizobium sp. USDA 4504 (assembly GCF_054063995.1). NCBI lineage: Bacteria > Pseudomonadati > Pseudomonadota > Alphaproteobacteria > Hyphomicrobiales > Nitrobacteraceae > Bradyrhizobium > Bradyrhizobium sp. USDA 4504. The sequence goes on from NZ_JBSSGV010000001.1 coordinate 83,804, forward strand.
AAACAAGGAACACACCAAGCCATATCAGGGTCATGCTCTCCTCCTCCGCACCAGTGAACGCCAACAAGGAACCGTGGTCCGTTCAACGTCTGCACGCTGCTCTCGGAATTAGAACGACCTTGAAAGCCGCCGGCCGAGCGCGCCGCGCGCAGATTGAGGATGGTCCCGAGCGAAGTGCAGGCTTAGGTCAAACATAAGCATCCTGCTCAGTCTTCGTCCGGCTCGCGCACAACCGGCTGTTCGTCGGTTCGATTCTCTTCGTCGTCTTGCTCTTCGTCCTCTTCGTCGTCGTCGGGATCTCGGGGGGGCATCGTGTTGCCCACGATCGTGAAGACACGCCAGTCGATCCTGGTGGAAACTATCTCGGGGGTTTGCAAGGTCATGTTGCTGCTCCTCAGATGTGACCCGGGGCACTTTACCCCTTTGTCGGAGGGGCAGTTACGGAATTAGCCGGCGCGGCCGAGGTCCGATTTTATCTCCGTCAAGTGTCCCTGAGATCAGTGTTCGAGATCGTCGGATTCGGGGCCAAACTCCGACGGCAATCACCCTCCGTCCGGGCGAGCAGAACGACGGTCGAGCACAGCAGCCGCAGCCATTCCAGGAGCCGAAAGGGCCTTCCAGGCTGGCGCGTTACTGCGGCCCGGCTTACAGGGTCTGCCATAGTTGCCGAGGTGCGTCACGGACACAGGCCCAAGTCCTGACTAGTGCTGGCCCTTGGCCGGTCCTTTTAATTGACGACACCAGTGCCGATCGCGGTGTCAGGTTTCGCCCGGCCGGATCATCCTTGCGGCGTGAGGCTGCGGTGTATCGCCCCGCCGCGAGCCTGTTTCGGGCTGCGCCCTTTGCAGCTCCACTCGCCGCTCCACGATGGCATGCCTCAACAATTCGAGCACAAGGCCAAAGGCCGCAAGTTCCTCCTCCTCGATCGCGCCGTCATCGTAACACTCGAGGGTTTCACTGATGATGGCATCGGCCTCCCCCTGCAAAGCCAGCAGTTGCTGATTTGACTCCGCGGCCCGCGCGCTGGAGACCATCGCCAGGATTCTATTGCGATGACCGGTATTTTCTTCCCTTTCGTCCCGATTCAAATAGCGACGCAACCAAGCTCCGGCCGAACCGATCCCGGAGAGAAGCAGGAGCGCGAACCAGAAGTAGTCGCCGTACCTGTCGAGGAAAGTGCGTTCGTTGCCGTCGATGACGGCCGCCGCTCCGCGATGTACCGGCAGCTCGGCGTCTTTCTCAGTGTCTGGCTTGGTGATGTGCGCAGCACCAGGCACTTGCCTGGCAATCGCCTGACGGATGGCGAATAGCTGCCGGAAAAAGGCCGCCACGGTCGCTTCAGACAGCGTCTTTCGCGCCACGATTAGGTGGCTGACGCTGACCGTCTCAACCTTGTCGTCCGGCCAAGCCGGCTTCGCATTAAAGACGCTGGGTGGAATTTCCTCAGATTCATAACGAGGGTGCTTCAAAGCGATGGCTTCCGAAGCGTCGATCGGGAGAAACTTCGGCTCACCTCGCACGCGGGCCGTTACGGCGATGGCCTCGGACGTGATTTTACTGTCGAGCGGACCGACCGCCATGAACGCATCGATGGTCAGGTCGCGCGCCAGCTCATCGATGTGGTCCGTGCCAAAGTGCGAAAGCCCGACCTTGTCCACCTCAACGCCGGAGGCGCTCAAGATGACCCGCAGCAGCGTCGCGTTCGCTGGTGTCCTGCCGATCACGCCGACACGATGCCCTGCGAGGTCGGCAATCTCCTTGATCTTCGGTCCGTGTTTCCCCTGGCGCTCTGGCCCGCAAGTCCGGAAGGCGACCACAGCACAACGAAGTTCTTGCGTACCGTGGCAACTGTCTGCGCGTCGGCCGGCATCTCCAGATCACCACGGCCGACCGCAAGGTCGACCTTGCCAGCACCAAGCAGAGCGATGGCTTCGACTGCCCCCTCTGTCGCGATCGGAGATAACCTGATAGTTCGGCTTTCGCTCGCGAAAGCATCGGCCATCGCCTGAACTACCTTGTGATCGTCGCTTCCCGGCGGTCCAACTGCAATCCGGAGAACTTCCGGCTGCAACGCATAATACAGAGCGCCCGCTGCGGCCCCAAAAAACAGAAATCCAATGACTAAGACCAGCAGTAAGGAATTGCTCCTTCTCCGCAATCGGCGGGCCGCCTCACTGGTTTTACTCGCATCGTTGGACGAGAACATTGCCGCTGCCAGTCGGGATCCAAAGCAATTCCTGCTTCCCAGATACTGCGTTTTTCCGAGAATAACGTCGTGGTGGATGCCTTGGTTCATGTTCATCCGGCGAACTGAATGGCTTTTTGCGGCGACTTGCCGGGCTGCGGAGCACTCCTGTGCTGCGGGAACGAGCGCAGTGGCCGGCGGCGGCCATTCCTGTCGATAGCCGTTTGGCTCCTGTTGCGCGGACCTTGGAATAAAGTCTGGCGATCGGGAGAAAGTGACGCGACGCGATTTACCCGTGGGATTCTAGAAACTCGCGCTTACTCTGATGATTCGAAAAGTTCTTTAAACCGAGTTGGCCTACGATCTTGCGGCAGCCCGCGGTCCCTGACGGCATAGATGCCGTGCTTCCTCTTTCCCGCTCGGCCAAATGCCGGCCGGTTGCGCCGAACATGTACTCCCGAGATTTCGAACCTAATCAGAAGCAGGAATCGAGGAAGTGCGGCAAATCGTCAATAAGGTTGAGGTACGGAACAGGGCAGCTCTACCGCAAATCGCAGCTGTGGACAGGAATGACTCGGATTGTTCCTAACTGTCATCCAATTCGAGGTAGCTTTGATGCAGGCTAACCGGGGACTTCATTCCGTCAAATAGGACTCGAAATGCTAGTTTGATTGCTTTGCCGGCGCCCACCACGCGTCCCGTCTTTGAGGGGGCTTTCCTGATCCGGTCGGCCCCGAGCTGGCTAAGACGCACTTTATCGCCAACTCGAAAAGTCGCCGGGTCGGCTTGCAAAAGATCGATCCCCTTTGCTGAGACAGCCGCACTTACGTGATTCTCACGCTCGGACCGCTATTTAGGATCGTTACTCGTAAGTGGCGGATTTCCGGCGGTAGGCGCCGAGCGCTGATCCCTTCGTGGCCGTGAGTCGAGAAGATCCGGTAGCGGAGGCAGTTGCTGACGCGGTTTAGCACTCGGAGCGCTGGCAGGATGATTCTGGGCCATCTCCATCTGCCTACGATTCATCGCAAGCCCAATTAGCCCGGCGATCACCAGTAATGCACCCGCAGCGATGAGCCAGTGGGGTAGCTCCAACCATCCATTCGCGGTCTTGACTGCATCCATCTATTTTTTGCCTTTAGACCGCGTGACCTGCCCCTGAGTATTTCCTCCAGATGGAAGTTAGAGTCCGGCCCGAGCAAGGACGGACAGATGAAGCGAGCAAGGTTCACGGAAGAGCAGATTATCGCAGTGTTGAAGGAGCATGGGGCTGGGGCGACGACAGCTGACTGGCTCGCAAACACGGAGTCTCCGAAGCGACGATCTACAATTGGAAGGCCAAATTCGGCGGCATGGAAGCTTCCGAAGCCAAGCGGCTGAAGTCGCTCGAGGATGAGAACGCGAAGCTGAAGAAGCTTTTGGCCGAGCAGATGCTCGACGCGGCCGCCCTTCGCGAGCTTCTGTCAAAAAAATGGTAGGGCCCGCCGCCAAGCGCGCCGCTGTGGCGCACCTGAAGGCCGTGATGGGCCTGTCGGAGCGACGGGCCTGCACGATCGTCGACGCGGATCGGAGGATGGTCCGTTACCGATCTTGCCGCCCTCCGGATACGGATCTTCGTGCCCGGCTGCGCGACCTTGCTCACGAGCGCCGACGGTTCGGCTACCGTCGACTGTTCGTCCTGACTGCGGCGGGAGGGCGAGCCATCAGGGATCAACCGCATTCACCGGATCTATCGGGAAGAGGGGCTGACGGTCCGCAAGCGGCGGGCTCGCCGCAAGGCCATGGGGTGCCGGGCACCGATCCTGGTGGAAGCAAAGCCGAATGCGCGCTGGTCGCTGGACTTCGTCCACGACCAGTTCGCCAATGGACGACGCTTCCGCATCCTCAACATCGTCGACGATGTCACCAAGGAATGTCTGGGCGCCATTCCTGACACATCGATCTCGGGCCGGCGTGTGGCGCGGGAACTGACGACGATTGTCGCTCGCCGCGGCAAACCCAGCCTGATCGTCTCCGACAACGGCACCGAGCTCACCTGCAACGCCATGCTCGCCTGGTGCAAGGAAACCGGCATCGACTGGCACTTCATCGCACCGGGCAAACCGATGCAGAACGGCTTCGTCGAGAGCTTTAACGGCCGGATGCGCGACGAGCTCCTCAATGAGACGCTGTTCTGATCTCAACGACACCAGGACCAAACTCGCGGCATGGGTCGCCGACTACAATGGCGAGCGACCTCATTCCTCGCTGCAATACCTGACGCCCGCGGCCTACGCCGCCACTCTCACCGCAACGGACGCTCGGCTGCGCGACCCCGACCAGCTCCGCCGATCGTCCGTTGCTCCACCCGCGCCACTTGGCGTACAAACCACCGAGACTCTAACTGCCGCTGGATGAAAGTTCAGTGGCAGGTCACGCGCTCCAGCCTCGGGTAGTCATCCCTTAATAATGAGACGACCCAGAAACGCATTGCAGGCACGCTCGGCTTCAGCGATCGTGCTAAAAGGCGATCCGGCTACTTGAGCCGCGGGCATATTCACAAAGTCGGGGCGGTATGACGCAACAAAGCCCGGCTCTCCGTGCAATCCCGCTCCACTTCGGCTCTCACTGCAGATAACGAATGAATAGTCGTCGCTGCTTGCGATCCATATCTCCAGATCGCCGGTGTTGACGCGGCTGAAGTGCAGGGCCATTTCACCCTCCACCGGGTGGGCCAAACTTGGTCCTCTGTGACGCTCAATCTGCCTTGGTGAGGCCGGCGGCTTCGGCCTCCCGCGCCAGCCGTTCTGCCTTTAGGCGTTCTCGATTCTCGTGGAATGCCTTCTGCGCTTTAGCGTAATCGGTCAAAGCTTCCTTGGCTTCTGCCTGCCTGAATACCTTACGGGCTTCTCTCTCTGCGCCTGTTGGTGTGCTCCTTCGCTCTCGAACGTTGACCATTGCGCTGAACTCCTTTCCAGGCTCAAAACAACGCGTGGCGGTAGCATTCGATCCTATTGGTCAACTCATCTGACCTTAGCCTGCACACCCAACTCCACCAGCCGGCGGCCTCGTGTGGCCGGGGGCGTCTGGCTGCTGGGGGACCATGCGGTTACGGCGCCAATGAAATCATCAGAGAGCCCGAAGGTGCGCGCGGGGGCGCGTCCCGTTGCGGGCGTACTGGACCAGCGGTGCGCCTCCATCCAGCGCGTCGGGGAGGAGACGGTAGACCACCCGAGGGCTCTCGCGGCAACCCGTCCTGCTACCGTTGCCCGCGTCGCCGTGTTCTCGCGTATACTAACGAAGTCGAGGACCATGGCGCGGAACGGCCAGACACCGACCTCGGCCGGCCGGAAAGGCTCGCACTACCAACTAAGGCAGGCGATCGCCGTTGATCAACTTGGCTACTCTCTAAGCGGCGGCGACAAAAAAGTACGCCGCCGGGCCCGAAATGGTTTGTCACGGCGGTGCCCTGTCATTCCCAGTGCTGGGGCCCTGAAATTCCCAGTGCCATTTCCGTTAGCGGGTACGTGGAGAAACGGCAGTTGCCCACCTCAAACAACTTCTAAAAGAGGAGCCGACGTAAGGGCCCACACGCCAGCTCCTCCGAAACGCGACCGTACTGCGTCCCCAACGGTCCCGTCCCTCAAAGGAGCGTGCGCTCAGCGGGTTGCTGATTTCCTAATGGTCACTCTCATCAGCAGACGTACCGAACGCCTTGCCAGAATATTTGTATCGTTTTCCGGCGGAGGGGGCGGGCGTAGCTCCTAATGGCATTGCGCGGCCACGAACATGAGGCAATATCCGCTCGTCGATGCTGCTGTGATCCATGACGCTGAGGCCGTCAGATGGCTCGTTGAAGTATTTGCGCGCAGTACACGCGCGGCTAGGCCCGGGCGCACCGTCTCGAGCTCGATGGCGACCGGAATTGCGCAGCCCGTCGGCCCATGACCTTTCGCCACGCACAAGCTCACCAATCGAACCGTACCGCATACCGCTGTTTCAGCCTCTTGGTGGTCAGGCTGACGGCATACTGGATGCGATCGAAATCGGCACCGTCGCGGGCTATTGCCGTCATCGCCCAATCGCTGCCAGCCGGTTCGACTTCGACGTGGCAGACGTACTCTGCGCCGGGAAAGCTGCGGATTTCGCGCAGCGCGATGAGCTCAAGATCCTTCGCGGCTACCATTGTAACGGGCACCGGAGCATTCCTCGCCTTTTCAGAAGTCAACCGGGATCGATCGGTGCTGTTCCTAAGCTGAAGCGCAAGCGCGAAGCGGGAGCTGTCCGATGACACCGAAGCAGCAGCACTCCACCCTTAAGGGTGCGATCAACCGTGGGATCGTAGTGCTCGACGCGCTCGGCGATTCCGAGCTCAAGTTTCAGAGCGTCGCAGGTCTGGAATCGGCTGACGCCCCATGCTGTCTTGGCTTAAGGCTACAAGGAGACCCGCGTCCGGATCGTGCCGACGGCTCGTGAGATCGCCCAAGCCGAGACCGTGGCCGACTGGCTAACTTGGCTAGGACATTACCACGGCGGCGTTCGGCGGCTCGTGGCATGGGCGCACGATGACCCTATCTGGCGCGTGGCTGAGCGGGAGCGATGCAGCGAGCGCGATCCACAACCGGATCGACAAGTCGGTCGCGTTGATCCTGGAGCATTTCGGCGGGGTGGAGCTCAGCATCGAGGTGGTCGATGAGCCGGCCGGGCGCATCTTGCCGAACTTCCTGACCGAACGGGCCATGGCCGGGTTAACCCGGTCGTTAACCCACACGGCAAGGTGTGGATCGGCGGCGTCGGCTGGATGAAGGATCGGAAGCGCTGGAGCGACCGCCGCGATAGGGCGGCTGGATTTGAGGGGCGCCGATGATCGACCTTGCCGACTATACCAAGGCGATACGGGACCAGCTGAAGCGCGGTCGGTTCGGCTGTGTCTATGTCGCCGGCATCGAGAGCCCGAAGGCCTGCCGTATCGGCTACGCCGAAGATTTGGCGCCAGCCGTTGCGAGGCTGCGGCGCTCAGCGACGGCAGCGGTCACCATTGAGAGCGCATTTTGGGCACCTGATCGCCGTATCAGCAGCCACCACAATCGCCAAGGCGGTTCAGTGCGACCTGGCCCACCATGCAAAGGCCGGCGGATGGTTCGTTGTTGAGGCTGAAACGGCCACAGCAGCCGTCGAGCTGGCCTCAGTGCTTATTTTGGCTCGCTCGCGGCCATGGCGTGGCACGATCAGCTGATACGGCAACACAGGGATAGGAACCATCCCCTAGCAGGTCAGTTGATGGCCTGTTCAGTGCCGACCGTCATCGGCGTTGAGCGAGGGATATGGACTCGGTCTCGGCACTTGCACCCCTCGTGCTGAGGCCTTTTCTTTGCGCTCAATTTCGCGACCGGAGAATCCGCATGACCCCCAGAGAACGCCGTGACATGCCATGGATTATTGGGGCCGCTGCATTGGCTTTTGTCCTATCGATCGTTGTCGGCGGCATGACGTACTTTCGGTAGCGGCCGCGCTAGTCCCGGCGAATATCGCGACCATTCACCAGTTACTTCTCTAGTTCGGAAGCGCGATTTTCCAAGTCGTCCATCTCGAGCCGGATTTTGAGAGCTAAATCCGTGTCCTTGCTTTGCCGAGCCAGGGCGAGGTCCGTCTCCAACTCGCTGAGGTCCATCAAAACGCTGCCCAATTCCACGCTTGTTGCGTGGGTCGGATCATTTTCAAGGTGGGTGTACCGGCTGCCGAGCGCCGTAGGAGAGCGGGCCTCGTCACCGCGTTCGGGGTGGGCGATTGCGGATGGATGGTTTTGCGGGCCAGCGTTCGCGTCACGTTCATCGGGAATATGTTGTCTTTGGCTATAGCGCCTACGCCGGGTTTTGCTCACCAGCAGGTAAACGATCATCCCAGCGGCTAGGCCGATGACGAGCACAATGGCTGGATCGATGACGCTCATGTTACACCCTTATCGTTCTCCACAGGTCCGGACCAGGAATTGACTTCTGCAGCGACGTAGCCGAATTCGCTCGCAAAATCAGCTTGAGTGAATAGATGGGCCCCGCCCGGCACCGCCGCGGCGGGTTTTCATTTGCCGTGTTTTCAAACGAGCACGGCAGAAGACGTTCCAAAGTAGAGAGAAATAGATGGCGCACGGGATCAAGACCAGCGGCTGGCAGAATGGCAAGCCGAACAAGCCGTCGGATCAGCCCGTTACTGATCCTGCAGAGAATGAACAACGCCCCGAGCGCTTGTTCAGGCCAGGCCAGTCTGGCAACCCGGCCGGCGGTGCGTGGCAAGCGTTTCAAATCGGAAGATCTGCCGCTTGTGCGTCCCTTCTCGGCGGTCCCGAAGCTGCTACGCCGCGTTCGCGACGCTGGAGTCCGGATCGCGGTTGCTTCCTCGGCCAAGAAGAATGAAGTCGATGAGTATCTCGGCATCGCTCGCGTCGTTGATCTCGTGGACCTCACAACTTCTTCAGACGACATAGAAGAACAAAGCTGGCGCCGGACATCTTCAATGTCGTTCTCAAGAAGCTTAAGATTGAGGGCGCCGGCGCGATTTGTGATACGCGATACGATGCGGAAGCGGCTGGTAGGGCGGCAGTTCGCACGGTCGGCATGTTCTGTGGAGGCTTGACGGAACACGAATTGCGGAAAGCCGGGTGCGCCGAGGTGTATCCGGGGCCCGCTGCGCTACTGGCCTGTTTCGAACGATCTTTGCTGTGCAATTTGCCAGTCGGCGCGCCTTTACTCCTCGCCTGCTCAGCTCTCGATTGCCCCGCAAATAGGAGCGATAGGCCTGCGGTGAAAAAGACTCTCAGGAGATCTGAGCGCGGGCATTCTCGCATACCGCAAGGGCGGTCGGGGTCTGCTCGTTCACCTCGGCGGTCCGTTCTGGCGTAAGAAGGATGATAACGCCTGGTCCATTCCAAAGGTGAAACCAATGCCGTGGCTGCCGCGATCTTTCTCGCCGCCGCAATAAAGCACGGCTTCTGCCGCGATTCATGGTGCTCGATGATGTTGCTTCGAGCTTCGATGCAGGACATCAGTTCGCCTTGATGGACGCGTTAGGCACGTTATTGCGATACGCACGGCGGCTGACGGCTTGCATTTCTTCATCTTGAGCCACAACACAAGCCTGGAGAACTATTTTGACAAGCTCAACGGTACGACTGATTGGCATCATCAGAAACTGCAAGGATGCCGCCGAAGGGGCGCCTGATGGTATCGGCCCAGGAGGCGGACCGTCTCAAGCCCAAACGCAACAGCATCTCAATGCGGGCCAGGTCGATATTGGTTGCTGCGTCTCTGCTACGATCTCGAATACAAGCTCGGCCAACTCATCTCGAAACTCGAAGTTCCCGTGCCGCCCGATTATGTCGTCCGTGAAGAATGCGGATTGACTTGAGAAATAAGCAGAATTGGTCTTGATGTAGTATTCGATTTTGCAGGAAAGCGGGGTATTGGACCTCGCTTTCTTGCGTTTTAGGTTTTGCTTTTGGGTGATTCGTGATTCCCTGACAGCGTCGTCGACATTGGGGAATGCGATGAGCAAGCCGCGGGATGATCGCCAGAAAGACCTGTTGCTTCCGGCGCTTGATCAGATCATCGACATGGGTCATCCGCTGGTGCGGTTGGCAGCGCTGATCGACTGGAACATCCTGAATGAGCGCTTCAGTTCGGTGTGCCAAGCAGGGTCGGGACAGCCGGGCTTGCCGAGGCGGCTAGTCGCCGGCCTGTTCATTTTGAGGCACATGCACAACCTGTCAGATGAGGTGCTGTGCGCTCGCTGGATCGAGAACCCCTATTACCAATACTTCTGCGGCGAGCTGAGCTTCCGCCAGCGTCTGCCGTTCGATCGATCGTCGATGACGCGCTGGCGGCAGCGGCTCGGCGAGGAGCAGCTCGTTGCGCTAATCCAGGAAAGTCTGTCGGTGGCGCACAAGACAGGCGCCCTCGGCCCGAAGGACCTGGAGCGCGTGGTGGTCGATACCACGGTGCAGCCCAAGGCGGTTGCGCATCCGACCGACGCGCGGCTCCTGCATCGAGCAATCATCAAGCTGGTCGGGCTCGCCAAGCGCAACTGTGTGCCGCTACGCCAGAGCTATCTGCGCCTGGCCAAGCGCGCCGCCATCATGACCGGCCGCTATACCCACGCCCACCAGTTCAAACGCGCTCGGCGGCAGCTCAAGTTCCTGCGGACACGGCTTGGCCGGATCATCCGCGACATCCGCCGCAAGATTGATGGCGATACGGTGCTGGAAGCTCGCTTCGGCCCGTTGCTCGGTTTAGCGCAGCAGGTGCGCAGCCAGGATCAGCATCAGCGCGGTCCGAAGGTCTATGCGTTACATGCTCCGGAGGTTGAGTGCATCGGCAAGGGTAAAGTCCGCGCGCCCTACGAGTTCGGCTGGAAGGTCAGCATCGCCACCCCTGTGACGTCTCCGAAGGGCGGCCAGTTCGTGCTCCATGCCAAGGCGCTGCATGGCAATCCCTTCGATGGGCACACGCTCGGTCCCGTAATCGCCGACATGGAGAAGCTCACCGGGGTGGAGGCTCGCGGTATCCACGTCGACAAAGGATATCGCGGTCACAACCACCCGCATCGGTTCAGGGTCTGGATCTCGGGTCAGGTCCGCCGCGTCACAGCTTCCATCCGTCGCGAGATGAAGCGTCGCGCGGCTGTCGAGCCCGTCATCGGCCACGTCAAGGCCGAGCACCGCATGGACAGAAATTATCTCAAGGAACGCCTCGGCGACCGCATCAACGCTGTTCTCGCCGCTGCCGGCTATAACTTCGGCCTGCTGCTGCGATGGTTCGCAGAGCTCTTGCGTGTCATCATCCGAGCCTTCTTCGAGACCGTCCCGGCTCGAAACACCGCTTAAGCCGGGCGCCGGCGCCAGTTCTTCACGAACGACTATGCCACGCGCGGAGCCAGACGGACGCTCTGGATCTATATCGAGGCGATCACCGATGCCCTGAAACTGTACCAAGCGGCTAACCGATGCGTGATGTCATCACAGCAGATCAATGATCTGCCGAACCATCATGCTCCGTCGATTTTGGGCAACTTCGTGAGCCATTACGAGACCGGAGCTGGCACGCCGTTCAATGCCTATGCCCTGCTCGGCGTGCTTCAGAGCATCGACCATCTTGCCGACGCGGCAAACGGCCAGAAGTAATTATTCGTCGTCTCGATCGGCGTTGAAGGGAAGCATCACCCGAGCGGTCCACTTGGCGTAGAACTACTATCCGTTCGAGGCCGGTAGCGTTGCATGCGGCTACTTTGTAAGATGGGTCATGAAGCCAACCGCCCGCTGTTGCAATTCGGGCTCTAGACTGGTTGCCTTGATTCTCTCAATAATCAGTTCGGAATTGAGGGGCCGAGCGGCGTGGTAGGCTTCGACGAACTCCGTGTCCTTATCCGACAACCGCGCGAGTTTGGACACGATCACGTCCTCAGGGCAGGGCGCAACCGCCAAAACCGTTCGATCGTCGACCTCTACCTCCCTATAGATCGCCCTCGTGTTCCAGTCAGACGGAAGACGGGCCGTATTTTCGTCCACCCCATCGATATAGAAGCCGTGATTCCGGTGAAAATCAGAGCCTTCGCCAAAGAGCGCGTTGATCTGTTCGGAAGCTTCCGGAGGGAAATCCGGATCTAGTTCTTTTTGAGTGATCTCCCACAACCTAGCATTCTCAGGATAGGCGTCGATTTCGCCAGATGTTCTCAAGATGACCGGAGCGTCCGGCCACGAGAGGAGAATGCTTTGACTGCCAATAATGAAGACCTTGTCGGTTTCAAACAGCCGGGCTATCGCCCTGACCGTCTCGATAAGGTCTTCAAAGGTTCGAACAATGATTGCTGCGTCACGCGACAATCCGCGCACCCGCGGGTTCATGCGCAGCCGATTTCACGGCGAGACGCTTCGCTGCCTGCCAGATACGACGCCTTAGCGCAACGTCGCTAAAGTCAATCCCATCGGCAATCACGAACGGGGACGACAGACGCAAACGAGTCATTTCCTCGTCGCGGCTCGTTAACCGGCGGCGTACCTTCGACGGCGGAAGGCGAAGCAAATCATCCCATTCGCTGACGAATGAATAGCCCGCGTAACGCTCCGAAGCGCTACGATCGAGCGAAATCTTCGCACTGTCGATCAACGAAGGGTCGCGACCGATCGCCCGCGCAATAAGCCGATGAATTATCAGCTTCGCGGTGTCGTTTACGTGCTCCTGGTTGACCCGAATGGTCATCGTTTCCGTTGCCTCTAGGGGAGCATAAGCATCAGCTTGTAAAAATCCAACTAGCCGCGCCGATCCTTGTTCCCTTTGCGTTCCTGTCAGTTCCACTCTAGGTTACAACACCGCTCAAGGACCAGCCTTCAGATCCTTTAGGCCTTCTCTTTTTATGCCGGCCCCTTGAGGGTTCGTTACGTAAGATTATCTTACCAGATGTCGGAGGTCCGAAGGAGGCAAGCATGGACCCCGTTATCGTTAAAGAAACACTGATCAAGGTCCTCAGTCAGATCCAGACTGATAGCGGCCTGGAATGCCCGCCCCTTAGCGGGGCAATAAAGCCGGTCGAGAACATCCCCAAATTCGACAGTAATGTCTGGCCGGTCGCGACCAGAATCCTTGCGACCGAGATAAAGGCCGAGATTCCCAAAGACGTGAATATTTTCGTCGACGAGACGACCAAACTGGCCCGAACAATCGACGAGACGGCGGGCTTTATCTGCGACCTTCTCAAGAAGCAAAGCGAGCAAAAAGCCGCAGCAGCATGACCGAGGTTGATTCAATCAAGCGCCGCCAAATTGCTGAGCGCCTCAAGCAGGCACGTAAGCTCGCGGGCCTATCACAAGGTCATGTCGCAAAAATACTGGGCCTGCATCGTCCTTCCGTCACCGAAATGGAAGCCGGCAACCGCCGCGTTTCAGCTGACGAACTCGCTCGGCTTGCCGAGATCTATGACGTCAGCGTCGCTTTTCTGCTTGGCGAGGCGCCAGAAAAGCTCAATGCCCAGGACCCGCGGGTCGAGCTTGCCGCGCGCGAACTCTCCAAACTCAAGCCTGATGATCTGGAACGCCTGCTCAAACTGTTGGCCGCAATGCGCAGCGATCCGAACCCAAGCGGAGGCGATCGCTGATGAGCGTGACGCGCACCACCAAGTTCAGCTTCAACCGTCGTGCCTTGGCGACTGAGGGCATGCAAGCCGCCGCGGCCACACGGGCCAAGGCCAAGCTCGATCAGGCCGGCTGATCTGCATCTACGGATTGTGCGAGACGCTGGGCGTAGTGGTGCCCTTCAACAACATCAATATGGAAGGGATGTATCAGCGCGGCCTTCCTCCGCGCATCCACCTCTCAGCGCGACGGCCACTGCCCTGGCGCGCTTACAATTGTGCGCAGGAGCTCGGCCATCACGTATTCGGTCATGTCTCGTCGATCGATGAACTGCGCGAGGATGCGAAAGCGCAACCCTGGGACGATCCAAAAGAGTTCTTGGCGGATACATTTGCAGGGTTCGCCCTCATGTCATCGGCTCGCGTCGCGCCTTTGCTGTGCGACGCTGGACGCCGGAAACGGCGACGCCAGCGCAGATATTCACTATCGCCTGCGGGTTCGGTCGGCTACGCGACACTTCTCACTCAGCTCTCGGCAGGGGTGAACTTGCTGTCGCGCGGCCTCTCTGCAGCGAGTCACGCCTAAAGACTTGCGCACAGATATCCTTGGCAAACAGGCCGGATCGGCAAATCCTGAGCGACTACGGCATCTCGAACCCTGACCAGCACCCGTCTTCTTCATGCCTGCCCGTGCGCTGCTGGCAGGTGTTATCGAGCAGCCGCTGCGCGACGTCCTTCCAGAGCGCATTATCGCCATACAAGCGGACGGCAACGGCGGTCTGGATTTCCAGGGTCCGCTCGCAGCGGCGACAGGAGACGCGCAGCACGTGGCCCTTAATATCGGAAAGGCGTCGCGGTCGGGCCTGGGTCACGGTCGCGCCGGCGCGAGGGTCTTTGAGGACCGATTCCCAATATTCCGCCGGGAGGGGGGCATCAGGACCCGCAGCGGAGGGCGCTCGTCGACGGTCGGCTTCAGCGGCCAATTTTTCCATCTGCTTCGCGGTCGGCATGCGCCAGCTCGCGGGTCGGTCGGTCATGCCCGAATTAGAGCGTAACAAGAACAAATGTCGAGTCCGACCGGGCAGCCGCTGAGAAAATCCTTCCGTGGGACGGGGCGCGATGTCGGAACCAAGCCGGGTAGTTCGTCTTGAATCCGATATCAGTATCGGAGTTCCCGGCATGGCCCCCCGCGCAAACTGGAAAGGCTTCCTGCGTCTTTCCCTCGTTACCTGTCCGGTCGCGCTCTATCCGGCCACCTCGGAATCCGAAAAGGTCTCGTTCAACCAGCTGAACCGAAAGACCGGCCATCGGATCAAGTACGCCAAGGTCGACGCCGACACCGGCGAGGAGGTCGACAACGAGGACATCGTCAAGGGCTACAAGGTTGATACCGATACCTTCATCGAGGTGACCAGGGAGGAGCTTGAGAACGTCGCGCTGGAATCGACGCGAACCATCGAGATCGACGAGTTCGTCGACCGCAGCGAGATCGATCCGCGATATCTTATTCGCCCCTACTACCTGCGTCCTGACGGTAAAGTCGGACACGATGCCTTCGCCGTCACTCGGGAAATCATCCGCGAAATGAACAAGGTCGCAATCGGTCGTGTTGTGCTGACCAATCGCGAGCACATCATTGCGCTCGAGCCGCTGGACAAGGGCCTGATGGGAGCGCTGTTGCGTTATCCCTACGAAGTGCGTCCCGCGGATGAATATTTCGATGACATTCAGGATGTCAAAGTCACCAAGGACATGCTTGATCTCGCCAAGCACATCGTCAATCAGAAGGCGGGCCATTTCGAGCCGGACAAGTTCGAAGACCAGTACGAAACCGCGCTCATTGATCTGATCAACCAGAAGCGCGCCGGCAAACCCATCACCGCGAAAGTGCGTCCTCGAGGTGAGAACGTCGTGGACCTGATGGACGCGCTGCGCAAGAGCATCGGCAGAGAGGGCGCGGCCGCGACGGAGGCACCCAAGAACTCAGGAAAAAAGCCGCGCAAGGCGGCCGGGCAGAAGGAAATGCTGATGCCGATCGCAGGCAAGAAGCCGGCGAAGGAGACCGCGGCGAAGAAGCCGGCGGGCAAGTCGCAACGGAAGTCGGCTTAGGTGTCGTGAAGCATCCGGTGACGCCGGACGGCCACTACTTCCTCGTCCGCCGCAGGCTCTGGCGGATGACAAATCCCGGTCTCGACGGGATCACGCGAGACCATCTCGTCGGCCGTCTAGTGGCGCCGCGGCGGGCGGTGCGCGACGCCATCAAGGCGGTCGACCACGAGGCCGAAGTAACGGCGCGCAGGACTCTGGACGAGGTTAAGCAGGCGCGCGGCGAGCGCGGTCCGGTATGGTGGGACGTGGGCTCGCTGGATCTCAACCGTCGCGTGGCGAAGAACACGCTTGGTGCCAGCAGGTATGCGAAACTAAATCACTCCGAACGTGGAGGACCGTGAGTTGCCAAAAGCCGCTATCTTCGATCTGGACGGCACGCTTCTTGACTCGGTGGATCTCCACGCGCTGGCATGGCAGGAAGCTTTGCTCAAGTTTGGCCACGATGTCAGCTTTGAGAACGTTAGAGGACAGATCGGTAAAGGCGGCGACAAGCTCATTCCCGTCTTTCTGTCCGTCGACGAACAACGGGACCACGGCAAGGAACTGGAGGAGTGGCGTGGCAAGCGTTTCAAGTCGGAATATCTGCCGCTTGTGCGTCCCTTCTCGGCGGTCCCAAACTTGCTGCGGCGCGTTCGCGATGCTGGAGTCCGGATCGCGGTTGCTTCCTCGGCCAAGAAGGATGAAGTCAATGATTATCTCGACGTCGCTCGCGTCGTCGATCTCGTGGACCTCACAACTTCTTCCGACGATGTAGATGAATCGAAACCGGAGCCGGACATCTTCAATGTCGTTCTCAGGAAGCTCAAGATTGATGGCGCCGGCACCGTTGCGATCGGTGATACGCCGTACGATGCGGAAGCGGCTGGTAAGGCGGGAGTTCGCTCGATTGGCGTGCTCTGCGGAGGCTTCACAGAACACGAATTGAGGAAAGCCGGGTGCGCCGAGGTGTATCCGGGGCTCGCTGCGCTACTGGCCTGTTTCGAACGATCTTTGCTGTGCAATTAGTCAGTCGTCGCGCCTTCAGTGCTCCTCGCCTGCTCAGCTCTCGATTGCTCTGCAAAGTAGGAGCGATATGGCTGAAAAAACTTCCAGGAGATCGACCTCGAGCGCAGGGATTCTCGCATACCGCAAGGGCGCCCGCGGGCTCGAGGTACTGCTCGTTCATCCCGGCGGTCCGTTCTGGCGTAAGAAGGATGATGGCGCCTGGTCCATTCCAAAAGGTGAAATCGATGCCAATGATGCTCCGGAGAACGTCGCTCGACGCGAATTTGCCGAAGAACTCGGCCCCAGCGCTTCGATTGGTCCACTCCGGACGCTGGGGGAAGTCCGACAGCGAGGAGGGAAGCGCGTTATCGCATTCGCCGGCAAGGGCCATTTTGACCCGGCGGCCTGACCAGCAATAACTTGGATATCGAATGGCCGCCTCGAAGCGGTCGACGGCAGAGCTTTCCCGAGGTCGACCGCGCGGAATGGTTTGATATCGAGTTCGCGCGGACCAGGATGCTGTCCGCTCAGGTAAAGTTTCTCGATCGCCTTTTGGCGATCGCGGTTGAGGGCGCCGGGAAATAATGTTCAGGATTGGAATCATTTCGGACACGCACGGCCTGTTGAGGCTCGAGGCGGAACGAGGGGTGACGGGCGTCGATCACATCATCCATGCCGGTGACATCGGGCGCCCCGAGATCGTCGATGCGCTTCGCCGGATCGCGCCCGTCACGGCCATTCGTGGAAACGTGGACAGTGGCGAGTGGGCTCGCGACTACCCCGACACGACCCTTGTGCGCTTGGCGGGAAAATCGATCTACGTTCTGCACGACTTGAAGACGCTCAAAGCCGAACCCGGCGCCGGCATCGACGTCATCGTCTCCGGGCATTCCCACGTGCCGAAGATCGATAGGGTCGGTGGCGTTCTCTATCTGAATCCCGGCAGCGCGGGACCCCGGCGTTTCAAGCTGCCGATCACGCTTGCGACGCTCGAACTCACGACTGACGGCATGCGACCGGAAATCCATGGCCTCGGAAGCGACTGAGTGCCACCGCGGAGGAATTCACACCGGAGGAGGCGAGTGGGTCAATCCTTTTTGCCGGCTTTCGCCGAACGGAAGTTCTACTTGCGCCGACGTTCTCGCTCGCGCACGACGTCCTTGGCCCGCCCGCGATCACCACTTCCTGCCGCTTTGCTGTCTTGATCTTCAGCCAATCCGCCGTCCGGCTTCCGGACGCATAGGCGCTGTCGGCGCGCTTCGCCATGACGCCTTCCAGACCCTTCCGCTCGGCCTCGGCGAAGAATTTCGTGCCGTTCGCTTTGCGGTGACGGCTGAAGGCGATCAGCTGGTTGCTCGGCAGGATCGCTTTCAGCCGTTCTTTCCGCTCGAGCAGAGGCCGTTTGCGCAAGTCGACTGTGTCCTGAAACATGAGATCGAAGGCACAATACAGGAGCTACGCTTCATGGCGCAGCGCGTTTTGAAGTAGCTGGAAATGCGAGACGCCGTCCTTTCCGATCGCCACGAGCTCGCCGTCGATCACGGCGTCGCCCCTCACGCCCTCCAGCGCTTTGGCGACCTCGATATAGCTGCGGCTGATGATCTTGCCGTTGCGGCTGTAGAGCGAAACCTTGCCCCGCCGGATTTCTGCTATCATCCGGAAGCCATCGTACTTATCCTCGAAAATCCAGCCGGGATCGTCGAACGGCGCGTCGGTGAGCGTCGCCAGCATCGGCTGTAAGCGCTTGGGCAGGGTCGACGTCCGGCTCATTCAAGGGCCAATTTTTCAGAGCGTGTTGCGTATGCATGGACGTCCTTCAAGAATGAGGGAACGCTTAAAGCCATGGCATGTTCCGTCAGACGCCGCGGCAAATCCCAGAGAGCGCGACGCTAACTATCGAACGTGAAGGTCTGATCAGACCGATGGCCAGAAAACTGAAAACCTACCTGACCTCGCTGGGCTTCTTCGATCTGGCGATCGCCGCTCCTTCCATGAAAGCGGCGCTGGAAGCGTGGGGCGCAGACAGCAATCTCTTTCATCAGGGCGCGGCGAAGGAAAGCGATGATCCGGACGTCATCGCCGCGACCATCGCAAAGCCTGGCGTCGTGCTCAGGCGTCCGGTCGGATCCGACGGATCTTTCAAGGAGCATGCCGAGCTGCCCACCGATCTCGGCGGTGGCACGCCAACGAAAACTGCCCGCAAGCCGATAGGCTCTAAGGCGAAGAAGCTTTCCTCTCGCCCTGTCGACAAGGCTGCGGAGCGAAAGGTCGCTCTCGACTACGACCGAGAACAGAGGCGTCGCGAGGTGGAACGAGCGAGAGAGGAGGCCGCCCGACAGAAGGAGAGAAAACGCCGTCAGCAGGCGGTCGACAAGGCGCAGGCTGCGTTGGACAAGGCCGAACAGGAACACGCGAAACGAGCCGCGGCCATCCAGGCGGAGGTCGTGGCTATTGAGAAGAGATCGCGGGCCGAAGAAAATCGCTGGGATAAAGAGAAGGCGCGATTGGAAGCTGCGATGCGGCGTGCGCGGGCTAGTTAGCGGTTCTTTGGTCGGCGGCACGAGCGATCAGCGCCATGAACTCGCAACGGCTTATGGCGGTGCGCTCATACTCTTATTTCGCTTTCGGCACCTCGGATGCGAGCGGCGCGCCCCAATTGTAGGAAAAGCTGACGCCGGTCAGAAGAATGAAGTCATTTCATTCTTGATCCCCGCTTAGTCCAGCTCGGCAAGTGCCGGCTCACCCGCGCTTATAGTCTGGCCGGATAGACGGGGACGACAAAGTGGGCTGGCTTGCGGTTGCGGTGCAACCATCGGTAAATGTTGAGGCCGCTTGGTCAGGACCGTGGGTAATGCCTCAGTTTGAAATTCAGCTTTGGGCATGTTCGTGCCTCGCAGCGGCAAAAACCTCGCGCGCGGCGTCAGCATTGATCGCCGCGATTGCAAGGCCAACGATGATGTCTGGCCATGCTGAGTTCCACGCAAATGCGGTCACGAGCCCGGCTGCGACAATGGCGATATTGGCCATAACGTCGTTGCGAGCCGACAAGAATGCAGCGCGGGTGAGACTTCCGCCCTGATGGCGATAACGCGCGAGCATGAGAGCGCAAAACAGGTTAACCAGCATGGCGCCAACCGCTGTTAGCGCCAGCGGAGTGGGCTCTGGCGGGATAGGAGTGCTGAATTTCTCCCAAGCCGTCCAAAGTGTCGCCAACGCTGGTATCAGAAGAACTCCGGCCAGCGCCATTCCGAGCCGCGCCCGATTGCGAATCGTCCAGCCGAGACCGACCAGGATCAAGAAATTCACCGATGCATCTTCTAGAAAGTCGATGCTATCGGCGAATAGAGAAACCGATCCGATCCAGACGGCTACGGCAAATTCGATTCCGAAATAGGCGAGGTTCAGAATCGCGACGAACCGCACGGTCTTACTTAGTGCCGTTCTCATCATGCTTTCATCGTCCAGATGCCCCGGTGTACCGTCCCTAGAAAAAATAGGAAGCCCTGATAAAAAGAGCCGAGCCCTTTGCAGCTAACAAACATGCACGACGACAAGGCAAGAGATTGAGCGGAAGTTAGCGAAGTGCCGTGACCTTTGCTTGAGTTGCCGGGCGGACTAACGAGCCCGGCTGCGCCCTGCTTAGCGAACAGCGGGCTTCGGCAGTTCTTCTTGAAGCGCTGCAAGGGTGAGGTTCGCCCCAGGCACGCCAGTGAACTTACACTGGATGGTCGATTTCGCGGTTGTGCGGTATTGCCGTTTTAGCGCTCCCAGGAAAACGCCATCACGGCCGCGGTCGTTCGATCCCAAAAACGTCTGGACAGGCCAAACATTTCGGCGGTGAGAGAGCAGGCGAGGTCTTGGAAGGCCTTCGAGCCGAGCTGCTCAAATTGAAGCTCACGTCAACCCAGTGCTGCCTTAGTAATCTACTACGGCCTCAACCAACGAATAGCTCGTGCTACGACCGCCGGCCGCGTCCTTCGCGAGTATCCCCTTCGCAACCAGATCTTCGATGTCGCGCAGAGCGGTGTCTTGCGAGACCTTGGTAAGTTTGGCCCACTTCGATGAGTTAAGCTTGCCTTCAAAGCCCTCGAACAGACGTTCGATCATTGCTTTCTGGCGCTCGTTCAATTTCTGACCCGCGTGCTTCTTTCAGAAGCGCGCTTTCTTGAGCACGGGTGCCAGAATTGTATCGGCACGGTCAAAGGAGCGATCAAGACAATCGAGAAACCAAGTGAGCCACTCAGTGATCTCAAGGTCGCCTTTCTGCGTCGCTTCCAAGATATCGTAGTAGGCATTGCGCTCCTGCCCAATTTGAGCCGACATGCTGTAGAATCGTTGTGGGCTGTTTTCGGAACGTGCCAGCGCCAGATCGGCAATCGCGCGCGCGATGCGGCGGTTGCCATCCTCAAACGGATGGATGGTCACAAACCATAGATGGGCAATAGCCGCCTTCAGCACCGGATCGATGTCCTGCGTGCCGTTGAACCAGCCGATGAAGGATTTCATCTCATCGGGTAGCAGTGTCGCTTTGGGTGCTTCGTAATGTACGCGCTCGCGTCCGATCGCGCCCGAGACGACCTGCATAGGTCCGGATTCTTCGGTGCGCCAGGCTCCCACCGTGATTTTGGTCATGCCGTTGCGACCTGTAGGAAACAGGGCAGCGTGCCAGCCAGATAGGCGTTCGGCGGTAAGGGGGCATTGTACTTGCCCGTTACGTCGACCATCATTTCGACGATGCCTTCGACATTGCGCTCAGCTGGCGTAAGAGCGCCGATATCGACACCCAAGCGGCGTGCGAGTGACGAACGAACCTGGTCGCGGCTGAGAACTTCGCCCTCGATCTCGCTCGACTTCGTCACTTCCTCGGTAAGCGCTTCGAGGTTGGCTTCGGTTTTTAGTTTGAAGCCCAGTTCTTCCATGCGACCGGTAAGGCGCCCCTGCCGATTGCGAACAGCCGCGAGCCTTTGGGGGAGCTTCGCCGCATCCCAAGTGAAATGGGGCCAATCCTGAAGTTCGGTAGTGTCTCAGTTTGAAATCTGGTCCGGTTCCCGCTTCTTGTAGGGACCGCGCAGACCCGGTGCCGACCGCTTGTCGATCAGGGTCACCGCATCTTCCATTTTCATGACGTGATCGACCAAGCCCCACGCCATGGCCGGGGTAGCGCCAAGCGTCCTATGAACCCGGCAGAAATTGTAGAAGAAGAAGTACAGCGCCAGCGCGTGGCAATGGTTCTCGAACTTCTTCGAGAAGTCGTTGGTCAGGCGGGTGAATCTGCGCATGGACATGCGCATGGTGAGGTTCTGGCGCTCAGCAAATGAGGTGTTGACGAGGTTCGGGTCCGGGTTGCCCATGATCGGGTTCTTGATAGCGCCGATGCACTTGGGTGGGCTGTAGCGGCCCGGACCGGCGTAGTCCGTGGCGAAAATCTTGTTCAGCATCGCATAGTCGGCATCAAAACCCGCATCCAAGACAGCTTTCAAATAGGCCTTGTGGCCGTCCGTAGTGAGCTGGACACGGTTGGCGAGCCGCGCCTTCAAGTCATGCATGAAGGCCGTTCCAGTGTGCGCGCCACGGTCGCCAACATGCCAAGAGACGATCAGCTTGGAATCGGCATCAATCGCGGTCCACGTCCAAACGTTGCCAGCATCAGCCGGGGCAGACTTGGCGAACTTGACGTTCTTGGCCTTGGCGTAGCTGAACGACCAGATTTCGTCGCACTGGACGGCCTTAGAAGACACGTTGCGCACGGTCGCGTCATGGAAGAGAGCGCAAGCCTCGCCTGCGTCTACCAGCATCTTTGCGACCGTATTAATCGACACGCCGGTAACCCGGCTGATCGACCGCATGCTGTTGCCCTCACAAAGCATCGTGAGGATTTGGACACGGGTTTGGAGCGGCAGCTTGTTCATGAGCCGCTTAACTGAACTTTCTGCTTAGCGTCAAGTATTAAGTTCAGATCAAGTTACGGCCCGAATTACTGCTACTGCCGGAGCACTTTGCACACCTGCCAGGTTCCAGATGAGCCCTTCCAATTCATCGAGAGGCAAATGGAGGTCGGCAGCAATATCGTTTTTTGTGGTTTTCTCCGACCAAAGCTGGGTCAAGACCTTTCGCCAGATAACAGAGGTTTCCCGTTCGATCCCGCCCGGCTCCCCAGAGCGATAGCCCCTCTTCGCCAATTCGATGCAAACGGACTTGTACTGCCAGTCTGAAAGCAGCTTCAGCGAATTGAGGCGATGGGCCATCGCCATGGCAGACACGCGCCATCGTTTCTTCACTTCTAAAACGGTATCGATGGTGATCCGCCTTGGAACCGTAGCCCGAACATCCTTGGCCGGCATGAGAAACGTGGACGCAAATCTGTTCGCTTCGCGCTCCGCAGAGCGCGTCTCTTTTGGATCACCATGCTTGTGCATGACGAGGTGGCCAAGTTCGTGAGCCGCATCAAAAATGCTGCTTTCAGCCGTCTTGAAGTTGTTCAAAAAGATAAATGGCTTCTCGTCTCTCCAAAACGAAAACGCATTCACCGTTGCTGTGTTTTCCGAAAGCGAAAATATCCGCAATCCTTTAGTCTCAAGCAGCCCCATCAGATTGCCGACTGGGCGCTCGCCGATACTCCAAGCCTGCCGGATCGAATGAGCAGCCATTTCCGGGTCGGTTTCGTAGCTGAGATCAAGGAGTTTCGGCTGCGGTAATGCAAAGCGTTCCTCGACCCACGCGCTCAATTGCAAGCCAAGAGAGCCTGCAGAAATTGCGGCATCACGCTCCTTGGCGCTCATCTTCGAAAAGCTTCGAAAGCTGACGGCGCCCGTATCGATTTCCTGCGGGTCGTGATCGAAAAAAAACGACCTCGGAAATTTTAACACAAGAAGCAATTTATCGATTGTTGCTTCATCCGGCTCATTGCTGCCGTTTTCCAGACGCGAGATCGTATCAACCGCAAGTCTTGCTTGCTCAGCAAGACTTTTGGCCGTGAGTCGTCGGCGCTTTCGCGCAAGGGTGAGCCTGCGCGGGTTAAATTCTTCACCCATGAGAACTGCGCTACTTGCGAACCACCTGAGGGTCGAAATTGTCGACCGGTCCGTTATCATCCACGCCGACCGCGCTGGAATCTTCATCCATGCCGCGCGAAAGATAGATTCGCTCAACGGCAGACGTGAAAGTTCCGCCGCTGACAATCGGCCGGGTCAATTCGGCAGCCCCATCTTGATCAACCATCAAATAGTATAGGCGTGAGGTTTCGGCCTGCCGAGGCGCGAACTGCGGAAGCTTGCCAAACAACGGCGTGCCGCTGGCACGTTCCGCTCCAGCTCCCTTTTCCGACCGGGGTTTTGGAACATGTTCGTCATTGCAGGCCAAATCGACATTACAGAAAGCGATTTTGATTTTCAGCTCGTCATTCCAGATTGCTTCAATACCATCGCTCCTATCGACATCCCAATGATCGCCAACAAACCGATCACGAAGCGCCCAAGTGCCATGGTGGTATCCAAAGGTGCCGGGGGAATTGGTTGGGTGGAAGTTTGTAGCGTTCGACCGCTCCTGCATGGCAATGTCGCGCACCTCCAGCAAACCTCGGCGCGTCACCTGGAGTTGGTTCAAACGCTGATCGCTTTCCCAAGATTCGCGGAAATACTTCGTCTCGGCGAATTCCATATTCAGACGCTCCGTGTCGATTTTATTCACCTACTTGTAGGTAAGAAAAATCGACACGTCAACTGAGTTAGCGCTTCCAGCGGCTCTTGGCCGCCTTTTTTGCAATTTCCGATCGTTTTTTGGGGGAAAGACCTTCAGCGCGCTTTTTGCCGCCCAAGCGCCCCAGCGCCACGGCGGCGGCGTTCTTGCCGTCCTCCGTGGTGATGTCCTCTATCTCGCCGGTGGCGATCTTGCCGATCATGACGGCGGCGCCGATCACGTCACCGGGGCGCTTCTCGCCTTTGGGGCCTTTTGGCATGCTCACCTGATTTGCTTGCCGCTAAGCATAGCCCATTCCTGGGTTGGGCGCTAGGTTCAGGTGGTCGGCCCGGACTCTGAACACTCCTTTGATGTAGTCGTCGTTCCGGACGCAAATCTGCACATGTGTTTCCGCGTGAAAGCCTGCATTTTCATACAGTGGCTTTCCCTCTCGGAAAGCTCCTCTAACTGTATCAAAGGGCTCTTGGCTAAACTGGTCCCTCAATGCATGAAGATGATTTACGACAGCACAATCGAGAAATCTGAGCAGAAGATCATCGCCTAAGCGGTTTTCGGGCAACGAAACTCCGCCCGCTTCTGAGACCGCCCGAAAGTCTTCGTATGCTGTCGCAACGGCATCGACGCCAGTTGTCGAAAGCAGATCAAGACAACGGCCAAAATCAATGATCGCCCCAACGACGAAGGGCTCCTGAACGCTACTTTTGCCTCGGGGCTTATCCCGCAAGTATTCCGCAAATTTTAGCCCTCTGAGAGGATTCGCCTCCCAAAAGTAGATTCCCGTTCCCAACCAATCATACGGATTGTTGCTGGGGGTGAATTTCTCACCCGCCAGCAATCGCTCGCCGACAGCGCGATCACAGCCATGATAACCAAGGACGAACGATGCCGAAAGGCGGTGCAAACTAAATTACGCCGCCGACTTCTTGCCGCCGTATCGTTCTGTAAACTCGCCCTCAGGCGTGATAACTCCTTCTTCGATAAGGAGTTTGCGGGCAATTTCGCGCGACGAGGTGCGGCTGAGGCGCGAAGCCAGAACGCGCTGGCGAAACTCTTCCAATTCCTGCTCGCTCATAAACCGCCTCCGCTGCCCAAGCCCAATTTGTATTACACTGTATTACACTTGCCAACCTGGCAGATCTCTATCATCGATCAAATGTATTAATCCATTGAAAACGCTGAATTATTTAATTCCGTTTTGACGGGCTCTCCGTTCGGCAGCTTTGCTGAGATAGCGGGAATCGAATGCGCTTCCCATCATCAGAGCGCCGCGCTAATGCTTAGCGGTAAGCTTCAAAAATGGGGGCGGCGATGGGAGACGGATTTAATCTTGAGAATTTAAAGGCCGCGATCTTAAGGCTGAGTAGAGCAACTGACTGGGCCACGGCTCGTCGCGAATGGGTGCTCACTGGCGTGTATGAGGCGGATCAGCCCGAAACGTGCCTCTGCCAACATTTCCCCATCATTGAAATATGCGTCATCAAAAACACAATCACTCAGGCTGTCGCCGAGGTGGGAAACGTATGAGTGAAGCGCTTTCTTGGGATTCGATCCGACCTAATCTTCGCCGCACTAAAGCGGATTAGAAAAGACATAACTAAGAGCCTAAACGAAGATGCGGTGGTTCTTTGCTTCCAAAACGGTCTGATCAATCAATGGGAGTACGAGTTTTTGCAGGATACCAAGCGCAAGCGATCATTGACCGAGAAGCAGATGGTCAAGCGCATGGACATCAATAAAAAAGTATTAGCGGCGATGGCCCATCGCGGGCTTCGAACCTAAATTTCAAACTGAGACACTACCTGAAGTTCGTGGATATAGGTTCGCCGTATCTTTTGCGGAGAAATGGGGTCTATTCGCCGCAAAGCAAGGGTATTCTACGCATGAGATGCGGAGAATATGTAATGGCGAGTGGAAACCGGCGATCGGGTGGCCGCTGCGCGGCTGCCCACCACTCCTGTGCTGATTCCGCTCGATGTCGCCCACGATTCCGGAATGATCTCGCCCACCGTTCCGATATGATGTCGCCCGCCATTCCGAGATGATCTCGCCCACCATTCCGGGATGATGTCGCCCGGGGTATCGCAAGGGCGAACCCGGGGCGACGAGGCCTCTTCTGGCTCCGATACGGTCCCGCCTTTCGGCTTTGCGAAGGGGGACCTGGATGCCGACGGAGAGGTTTGCGATGCGCCATGTGCGCGATGTGATCAGATTGAAGTCGGCCGGGATGCCGACCCGCGAGATTGCGCGGCGGGTGGGGACAGCCCCTTCGACGGTGCGGTTGACGATCCACCGGTTCGAGGCGGCGGGGCTGACCTGGCCATTGCCCGACGACATCACCGACGCTGCGCTGGAAGCCCGGCTGTTCGCCAGTGCGGGAGCCGGTCCCGGCACCCGGCGGGGCCATCGCCGGCAGGCCGAGCCGGACTGGGCGGCGGTACACCGCGAACTCCGGCGCAAGCATGTGACGCTGTCGATCCTGTGGGACGAGTACATCGCAGGCGAACCCGGCGGGTATCGTTATTCGCGGTTCTGCGAGCTCTACCGCGCCTGGGAAGGCCGCCTGTCGGTGACGATGCGCCAGTCGCATACGGCCGGCGACAAGCTGTTCGTCGACTATGCCGGCGACGGCGTGCCGGTGGTAATCGACCGGTTCACCGGCGAGCGACGCGCCGCGCAGATCTTCGTCGCGGTGCTCGGCGCATCGAGCTTCACCTACGCGCAGGCGACCTGGACGCAGGGGCTCGCCGACTGGATCAGCGGCCACGTCGGCGCCTTCGAGGCGATCGGCGGCGTGCCGGCGCTGCTGGTGCCGGACAATACCAAGGTCGCAGTGATCAAGGCCTGCCTCTACGACCCGCAGATCAACCGCAGCTACGCCGACATGGCGGCGCATTACGGCACCGCCATTCTGCCGGCCAGGCCGCGACGGCCACGGGACAAGGCGAAGGTCGAACAGGCGGTCCTCATGGTCGAGCGCTGGCTGCTCGGGCGGCTGCGCCACCGCACCTTCCACAGCCTCGCCGAGGTCAACGCGGCGATCACCGAGCTAATGACCCGGCTCAACGAGGAGCGGCCGATCCGGCGGCTCGGCGTGACCCGCCGCAAGCTATTGGAGGAGATCGACCGGCCGGCGCTCAAGGACTTGCCGGAGAGCCCCTACGTGTTCGCCGAGTGGCGGATCTGCCGGGTCAGCATCGACTATCACGTCGAGGTCGAGGCTCATTACTACAGCGTCCCGCATCGCTTCGTCCGCGCCGAGGTCGAGGTGCGCTTCACCGCCCGCACCGTCGAGATTTTCCACAAGGGCGAGCGGATCGCCGCGCATCAGCGCATGAGCGGCAACCACAAGCACACCACCGTGCCGGAATACATGGCGTCCAGTCATCGGCGCTACGCCGGCTGGACCATCGAGCGCATTCGCAAGGAGGCCGCCACGATCGGGCCGGCCACCGCCGCGCTGTGCGACCTGATCCTCGATGAGCGGGCGCACCCCGAGCAGGGCTTCCGCGCTTGCCTCGGCATCATCCGGCTCGGCCAATCCTACGGGCAAGAGCGGCTCGATGCTGCCGCCATGCGGGCGATCGACATCGGCGCGCGCACCTACGGCTCGGTCAAATCGATCCTTGCCAACAATCTCGATCGGCGTCCTTCACCCAAGCGCCCCGCGGACAACGCGCCGGTCCTTCATCCCAACATCCGCGGGCCGCGCTACTACAACTAGGAGATCACGCCTTGCTCACGCATCCGACCCTCGATCAACTCCACGCGCTCGGCCTTCATGGCATGGCCAAGGCCTTTGCCGACATCGAAGCCGGCGGCGATGCCGCAAGCCTCGGCCATGCCGAATGGCTCGCGCTGCTGCTCGAACGCGAAGCCTCGCTGCTGCAATACGCCAAGCTGCGCCAGCAGGCTTGCGTCGAGGACATCGACTATCGCACCCCGCGCGGCCTCGACCGCAGCCTCCTGACGATGCTGGTCGAAGGCCAATGGATCGACGACCACGCCAACCTGCTGATCTGGGCAAGAGCTGGCTCGCCTCGGCGCTCGGCAACAAGGCCTGCCGCGACAATCGCTCCGTGCTCTATCAGCGTGTCCCGCGGCTGTTCACCGATCTCGCTTTGGCGCGCGGCGACGGCCGCCACCCGCGGCTCCTGCGGGCGCTCGGCCGCATCGATCTGCTCATCCTCGACGACTGGGGCCTCGAGCCGCTCGACGCCGCAGCCCGCCACGACCTCCTCGAGATCCTCGAGGACCGCTACGGCCGCCGCTCCACCACTGTCACCAGCCAGCTCCCCGTCGATCAATGGCACGCGCTGATCGGCGATCCCACCTACGCCGATGCCGTCCTCGACCGCCTGGTCCACAACGCTCACCGGATCGATCTCAACGGCGAGAGCCTGCGGCGAACCCGCAAACCCGATCGAAAGGCCTGAGCCAGTGGCGCTGTGGACATGCCGCTGCGCTTGGACAACGCAAAGAGCGTTGCCCACATGCCCACAGCAGACCAACAGCAGACGAAGAAGGGCCTCAAGCCGCGATTCAAGGCTGACCCCGCGGCTTCACCGATGCCAGAAACCAAACAGCCAGAACGCCTCGCGCCCCGGGCGACATCAAATCGAAATGGTGGGCGAGATCATCTCGGAATCCTGGGCGAGATCAAATCGGTACACCCGGGCGAGATCATCGGAATCCGTACTCCTGCTTTCAACAGACTTTCTCCAACAAGCGAGCGCCAATAGACGCCGAAATCGATCAAAGCCTCACGCTGCTCGTCGAGGCCAAGAAACCGTCTTCCCACGGGATACGCGCAAAGCGCTTTGGCAGCTACGGGAGTACGCGCCGTTTTGGCGGGGCGATCGCGGTCATTCCCCTTCTTGCCGCTAAATCCATATTCCCGGCTCGAAGGAATTTCTGCGACGGGAAAACGTCAGTTATTTTGGTGCTGTCCTAGCTAGGACACCCAGCGGAGGGGAATTAGGACACCCGTTAAGCATCCGGAAAAAATAGGCAATTCATTTACGTTTGATTCACGCAGTTAATTGACCTGCTCCGGCTTTGATTCGATGATCTCGAGACTGGGTAGGCCGTTTCATCAAGGTCAATTTACTAAGGCCCAGAGGGGCGCCTAATTATTTCACCGGCGGCTCGGCAAGCGCGGAATGAGGAACGGCCTCAGCATCACCTCCAAGGGTGCTGGGGCCGTTTCTTTTTTTGGCGCGAGCCGCCCGGACCGGAGAGTTAATGGTTCCCAGCCTGTTTCTGGGTTGCCACAAAACCTACGCCCGGTACCATGCAGATGCGGACCACTCGTGGAGTGGGTCCCACGAGCGCTGCATGATCCCGGCGCTTGACGCGATGACAGAGTTAACCTTGGCCTCGGTCCGTCGCTGGGGCCGTTTCTTTGGGCTGGCCTGTGGACATGTCGTATGGCGGGGAAATTGTCAGGCCCCGGCGAATGCGTCGCGGATCGCTACCTTTTACGGATGGAAGCCATCCGTCCTGATCTCGGGCGCGCCGATCACGCGCTCGCGAGGGTCCTGAACGAAAAGTCCGTATTCTCCATTGTCGTGCTTGCCGTGCATTAGCTGATGATCGCCTTGCAGACGGCCATGCCGATAAACGTGTACTGGTCGCGCTTGTGGCCGATCATGTGGCGCTCAGCGCTAGGAAACCATGTCGTAACACTGGCACCCGGCGACGACAGAGCCGCAACTGAGCCTACCTTACTCTTCGGTGGGCGGTTGCTGGTCGGCTCGCCGTCGCGCCTCTAACCAATCAGCGAGAACCTTGTACTCGCGCTCCATTTTTTGGAGTTCGTCTCTAGTCTCCTTGTGCCCCGCGATAGCGGCCTGTAGATGGCACTCGCGCTCCAGCGCGCGGTACTTACGATGGGGCATCGTCCTTCCCCGGTGTCAGAGACGACCCTTATGATTAGTGCTTTCCAAAGTTATTTCGTGCTTCCAAAGTCATGCATTCAACTAGGATACTTAATCACGTTCCGCTGTCCCCGGTTCGTTCTCCGCTTCGGATTGCTTGATCTAGGTCAAAGATCGGATAGGGGTAGAACATCCGATGGGGCCTAGGACAGCGGGCGAATACGCAGAGCACCAGCAATTGCTCGGCTTTCGGACAGTTTAGCTTAAATTGTCCTCGCACCCTCGACGACGCGCTGAGATAGAGCAACAGGATGTTCAATGCCTGATGAAAAGCGAGACCTGATGACAACGTGCAGATAGCTGTGCTGGCGTATGCTGACGCTGAACAGTGGCGGGTTCGTCCTGATTGAGAGATCCCGCGAGTTCGTGTTGGCGCCCTGGCGGCCAGTGCTGGAGCGCGCGGGGCAATTGGTCACCAGCCAGGTCGGCGGCGAGGGCATGTCTGGTCGATCGGCATCAAGCGCGGCATGAGGACGAAGACCTCGCTTTCGTTGGGGCGCTCCTCGCACCGAAAACCCTCGACGTCGCCAGTCTTGACCATAACGGTGCTGGGCTCCTCGACCGGCGCGATGAGGTATTGGTGCGACCAATGTCCTCGATGCTGGGCCTGTTCTTGAGGAGCGCTCCACCCGCCCGTCTTATTCGACACCATTGGACTGAAACGGTCGTCCAGCGCCTCGCGGTACTGCGCGGTTGACTAAGCCGCCGGAGTCCTTTCGCTGGAACGTCACGACGTCGCGGCTGAAGTCATAGCGAGCGAGGCGCGCCATGGTCTTGAGCACCGCGTCCGACACGGAGGCCGCGAGCAAAGCAAAGCCCTTCGAGCATCAACTAGCGCCATTTGGGTCCGCGAGCATGAGCTTCCTTCCGGGCCGGTTTCAGTTCATGGCGGCGCTTTTCGGCCAGGGCCGCAAGCAAGGTTTCAGATTGCAGCAGGTCATTGTCCGGCTCTGCAAACCTGCAAGCGCCTGCAAGATGATGAGATTGTGGGCGGCATAGCGCGCCGGGGCGGGACATGCACGGAGATGCGGGCGGCATGCAGGATGACCGCGGGCTCGGGGTCGCCGATCAAGAAATCAAGGACGCAGCGGCCGACCGCCGTGAGGGCGGGCAGCTTTTGGAGGCGGCCGGTCTCCTTTCCCCCTCGACGTGCAAGCCGCCTTTGGAGGCGTAGCTGGTCATGCACCGGCCGTCAGATCCGTGAGGAACGGCACGAGGGATTTATCGGCCTCCTTCAGCACGTCCAGAAGGGGCGGCGTTGAGTCGTCGACAGCCATCGAAACATCTTGAACTGGGCGATATCGACGTCGCCGGTCTGTCGCGAGCCGGCGGAGCGGCGAACACCAAGCATGGCGGCATAGGTTTGGTGGGCGATCGCGCCAATGAGCAATCCGCGAAGGCGAAAAACGCCGGTCTTGGCAAGCGCCGCGATGACATCGCCGATCCCACGTTGAGGCGGGGAAAGCTGAAAGATCAGAGCCGCGGCTGCCAGCAATGTTGAAATGTTGGCTTTGTTATTTCCCATACCAGCTCGTCGCGCTTCAGACGGATTGTCGCGAAAACGCCAGCTCATTTGTCCGGCACACAGGGGATGCGGGAGCGCAAATCTCGATACGTGCGGGTTTGATCGGCGGGTCAAATTGCCGAGCGCTGGGCGATGGTACGAAGCTTGCGTAAGAGCAGGTGATCGGCGGAGTGCATCCGCCTTGTGACGGGCTCGGGACACGGGCGCTACATGAAGGTTGCCAGCATGTCAGGTATCGCTGCCGCTTTTCTCTTGCCTTGGAGCAGCTCCCATCAGACGGTTTATGATCGGCTCAAGCACATGCTTCCGAAGCTCTCGCTTCGTGGACAGGCAGGCGTCGGCATCGCCGCCTTCATGCACAACAAAGGCGTTCGATATAAAACCGCGTCTCGGCCATCACACGAACTGCGTGCAATCGACAAGGACGAGCAGGATGTGGAGTTCATTCCCCATGTTGCAATCGCTCATGTTCGCGATCGTGTTTGCACACAGGGTGAGAGTGACGATCAACCCACTTCCTATCGCAGGACCACTTCCCGCCAACTGACAATTTCGTTGGACGGAGCGTTAGTAAATGCTCGAGAGATTAGAGCAGAAGTGATTGCCCAAGGTCACACCTTCGAGGATCGGACGGACGCCGAACTCTTGCTCAAGCTAGTTGAACACATTTGTGAAAGGGATTATTGGCGCCAAGGCCTGCGCGTCAACTATGAGAACGTGTTTCGTGAGATTGATGAGCGCATTGATGGTGCTATTAGTGCGCTTTTGCTGGACGCCGAAGGAAATCTGGTTGCGTTCCGCAATAGGTATGGTCTGCGTCCTTTGGAGTTCATGCAGACGGACGATGGGTGCTTGCTCTTTGCGTCGGAAAATTGCGCCTTTGCCGGACTTCAGGGCAAGTCTGACCAAATCGTGCCGGGCTACATTAAATATGTGAACGGAAAAAACGGAGAATGCCTAGATCGTTCTGTCGGCGATTCTCGACGCGCCGCCAAGCTTTGCGCCTACGAAGCGCTTTACCTCGGAAGTCCGGATACGTCGATCCAGGGGCGATCTCACCTCGAAACTCGTTACAGCATTGGCGTCTCGCTGGGGGACCTTGTTGCGCGTCAGCTTCCCGCAGAGCCGGGCGCCGCTCCAATCATCATCTCGTCCATGCCTGATACTGGAGGGCCCTACGCTGACGGCTTATTCGCATCTCTCGTAGCACGTGGGATTAGCGCCGAACGGCGTGAAGTCATCGAGACTCAAATCACTGAGCGAACTCTGATCGGCCCAAGTAGTGAGCGCAAGCGTCGTATCGCTCACAAATACCGTCTGGCTTCGGCTGACGTCGAAAAACGCACCATACTCATTGCCGATGAGGCCCTCATTCGTGGCGACACCAGTCGGACTGTAACGAATATACTTCTTGCTGCGGGCGTCGAAGCTGTCCATTGGGCAATCGGCTCACCGCCTATCGTGGCTCCGAATTACTACGGCGTGAATATTGAGACCATCGATGAACTGGCCTTCTGGCGGACATGGAAGAGGCTGTCCGCTCAACAGCGGAAGCAAAGTCTACTATTTAAAGATATCGAGCCGCACGTCCTCAAAACCATCGAAGCAAGAATCGCGGTCTCGATCAACGCGGCAACTGTGACCTACTTGCCCTTCCCGCGTCTCACATCGTTGCTGCCGCGGGAGAGCGAGGGAATGGATTTGTCGCCCTTTACATTCGAAATGCCAACTCCTGCGGGGCAAAGGCGCGCAAACAGAGACCTGCATAATCTTATGGCCGACCACTATAGCGCTGCCTGAGGCCCGAATCATGAAGCCAGCTCTCGTTTTTGATTGGAATGGCACGTTGCTTGACGATGCCCAGGTGCTACTGCAAACGACCAACACTATCTTGGAGCGCTTCGGACGCCCGACGATCGATCTGGACACCTTTCGGGATCACTGCGATGTTCCACTATCCATTCTTTTCCGAAATGTCGGGATGTCAGAAGCGGAAGTCGCAGCCGTAGATCGCGATGGCGGCGCAATCTTCCATGACACCTACGAGCCGCTAGCCGACAAAGCAGGGTTACGCGTAGGTGCGCGCACAATGCTGGAATTGGCGCGCCAAGAAGCGGCTTCGTCCATCATCGTGAGCAACCATATAGTCGCGCCCCTTGTTGCTCAATTGCGAAGGCTCGGAATCGATCGCTACTTCAATGACGTCCTGGCTTTTGAAAGCCGTCTCACCCAGTATAAAACGATGAGCAAAGGGGAGCGGCTTCGGCGGTACATGGAGGAGAATGATCTAAAGCCTGAGTCAACTTTCATCATCGGGGATATGCCAGTGGAAACCAACATTGCGCGAAGCCTCGGACTGATAAGCATATCCATCACCGGCGGATTTGTTTCCGAAGCGCGCTTGCGAGCAGCGAAGCCGGACCACATCATTCACAACTATCACGAGCTGTTACCAATCGTTCAAGCGCATGGCTTTTTCTAAATTGATAGATGGTACGTGCGAAGTCGCATTTAAGCCGGCGGTGGGAAGGAGTAGGCCTTGTCGAACTGGGGCCCATGGGAGGGTATTGGTATCAGCCTCTTGCGTCACCAGAATGAAGCTTACAAGGATCATTCTGCGACGGACCGTCCGAACATAATACCATCGCCGAGTTGTCGTGGCCCGTAAAAGCCTGTCCTCTTGCCCTTGCCGCCGGCAGATTAATTGAGGCAGATCGATGTGTTCAATGGCCGCCGTGGACGCTGCTGAGAACGCCTGATCCGCGAGCAACTTGCGTGCTTCACGGTCGGCCAACCGGCCAAGTGTTCTACTCGGCGCCACCGACGCGATCTCTGTGCTTGGCAACAGCCAACAGCTGCTCGTTGAACCGGAACAAATGACGCTTGGTTGAACCCCACATGGTTCTGGGACGCCGCGACGAAAATGGTTGGCCAGTATGCCGCAATTGTCCCGTTCTTCCTGCTGACGGACATCGTCAGCAATGAGTCCTCGAACTTCTTGGAGGACGAATTATCATGGGCCCGGATGGGGCAGCCCATGATGGAGTTTTTGATCGCGCCGATGCGCTTGGATGGGCTATGGCGCCCCGGACCGGTGTCGTCCGTCGCGAAAATCTTATTCAGCGTCGCTCATCAGCATCAAAGCAGCATCTCGCAGCCGCCCCTGGCTACGCTATGATAGCCGAACTGATTCGGCGGCCCAGCCTGGCCTTGACCCCAAGTCCGGCCGCCGTAGCGCCCCATCCGAAAGGGTGGGGCGCTCTCCTTTTGCATATGCCCTTGCTGGCCCCAGGGAGCATCAGATGGCGCACCACGCGCGCCGCAACAGTAGCCCGCCCCTGATGCCAGCAAGCTTAGGAGGTGGTCCGACCGTCTTAAAAACTGCGATGCCCGTGGCAGCCGGCAAATTTGGCAGATATGTGCGGATTTTCGGCGAGCTGGAATAATGCTCGTCAACTGGCCGACCTTTGCCATTCGGCGGCTGGCGAATTCGACAATTTCAGTTTGCCTTGATGCAAAAGCGCTGGACCGGACTGATTGCCAGCTCGCGCTCTGTTTTTAGCATTTCTTTTGCTCATTCAGTGGCCGCAATACTCATTGGCGTTGCCAAGTCGCCCAGCAGAGCAAACCCCGCCAATTCGATGTCGGTGAGGCAGATTTCTGTGGCAGCGCCCCGTGGTTTTACGGGGCGCGATTTGTGAACCATTTCACAAATGCAGGGCGCGATGACTGCTAGATCGTAACGCGCTGGGGGATTTCAGGGGCCCAGTGACGGGGCGCCGCCGGGACACCATATTTCGAGCCCGACGGCGTAGCTTTTTTATGGGCATTGAAAACGGCCTTGGAAGCGCAAGGATGGTCCTTAGACTGGCGACCAGACCTCTCAAATCCCTTGCGATCGTCGTTGCTCTTCCATTGGGGATCGGTTTAGCGGTTGAAGCCGCCGTGTTCGCGCTGTTCGACCGGGATGTTGGCGGCGCGTTCGGTTCAGGTCTGGCCAGGATTGTTGCTGGCATATTTGGTTTGGTCATCACCATCGTGATCATTCTCAGGCGAATTGCCGATGTTGAGGATTGACTGGAGAGCCCGGATCACGCGCGTGTCACAAAGCCTTGGCGGAAAAGTGCCAATCTCGCCGAGCTGGAATTTCAGGATCCAGACTGGAATGCGTGGCGGGTGCCGCCGAGCGAATATACTCCGCTCGGCGGCGTTCAGCATCAATCTCCAATTGGAGGGAAACGCATGTTCGACGCCGAAACGACCGCGCTGCTAAGGGCAGTGCTAGAGGAAGTTTGCGAGAATATTTCCGTCTTTGAAATCGGCGCCAGGACGCATGTTGCTTCCAAGATCCTCGAAGCCGCGGCTAACGGGCGAGTCTCAATAGATGAATTAAAAGCAGCGGGTCACAGCGCGCTGAACGCGCCTCCGGGGCGCTGAGTTTCGTCCCGGTCGGCCACGCTAGGCGAAGATGTTGAACTTCACGGTGAGGCGCTGTTCAAGATGCCGCTAGCTGGCACTCCCTTACAAGAACCGGCCCGCCACGCGCGTCTTCGCGATGGGCCGTTCCGGGCGGATGGCACGAAAACGAGGGGGAGCCAGCCGTTGCGCCACGGACCTTTCGTCTCGAACGGTATCTCGAACGTCGGATCGGAGATTTATTCCAACTGAACGGGCGACAAACGGAGGCGGTCGAAGACAAAAGCAACGCCGCCCGTTTGAAGCTCCTACAGGCGCGACCTTCCAGCCGAGAGCGTACTAACAAGATTCCGGATATTGATCCGTCTGGTCGTTGCAAGAAAAGATTCAGCCTTGGCAGACAGTATACGCTTGGAACGAAATGGAGCAGCGGGTATCGATTCAAAGCTCCCGGTCTCGAGCCCCCAAGCCCGCCGGGAGTAGCTGCCCTCGGTGCCATGAACCTCCGGCGCCGGGGGTCGTTGGTTGAGGAATCCTACATGGCGTCAGCCGTCTCTGCCGGTATCCATCATCGGCACCACTTAGTCGCGACGTGCCGACAGGTAGGGGCTTTAGGCCGGGCGAAGTCAGCCTTTCGTTTATGTGTGCTGCAGTTTCAGCCTGTCGCGCTGGGCGAATAAGATTGTCGCGCTCCACACCTGGTGTGATGCCACGAGCTTCTGTCCGCAGGCGCTCGGCCGTTTCTCCGAGCCGCTGGTCGAGGAGATAAAACTTGCTTGGTGCGGTTTGTCTGGGCGTCCGCGGCGCAGGTAAAAACGAAGAAAATCAAGACGAAGGATCGAAGCATTATTTCCTCCCTCAAAAGCGCTGATCAAAATTCATTTTGTCCATCGCGAAATGCGATGTGCAGCCAACCGCGTCTCCGGAGCCAGCGCAATGATCGGCTTGCCGACGCGTGAAAAAGTCCATTGCCCGCTAGGCCTTCTGGGATTACGACACGGTCCTGGAGGCAGGACGCCGCAGAATTTACATCACCATAGCTTTCACCTTTTCCTTCCAACCCACCGAATGAAAGAAGCGCGTCTTTTGAAGAGACGCCTCGAGGATTGCTTTTCAGATGAGCGAGAGGCGGCTTCCAATCGCTTCCAATACGTAAATCGCATTGTCACGATGCATGCTCGCCAGCACAACTAACCCTTGGCGCCCAATCATATGCGATGTAAGCGCCAAAGCCATTCACTGCGACGTATATGGTGGTGGTCCAAATGAAACGAGTGTGTCTAGGGTACTTTAGATTTCAGAAGATCAATCCGCGTCGATCTGAGCGACGCTCGGGGACGAGGTAGGTCGGATTCTTGGAGCTATTTACCAACCTTTCGGACATGTCGCAGTCGCCGATCGGTCGGCAGGTATGAAGAACCTCAACCTTGTCGTCTTGGCAATTTGGGCAGGGGTCATTCATTGGGGGTATGGAGACTGCCGCTGAGCGTTGGACGAGACTGGCCGGGTCGCGCTTAGCGCGCTCTCTGAGTTGCGTGATAGCGCGCTCGCGGTCGCTCTCATCATCCGAAATTAGGAGCGGGTACACTGTAGTATACATATCGAGCGGGACAATCACCTCGCCGAGATCGGGCAGGTCCACGATCGCAGGGGCCGTTAGTCCAGCCAGGGGCGGGACTCCGATCATGCGACCGTGAAATCTTACGAACCGTTCGGGAGCTCGACGCACCGGATTGGCGTAGGTTGGGTTGCGTGACACGGAGATTAGGTGATGCACTGTCGACCTAGTGTAGATCGCCGGGACGTATCTCGGGTGAGCGTATTGCTGCCTGCCTGGGTACATAAAGCCGAGCCGCCGGCGGCGCCCGATAGCCAGGTGCGGAGCGCATGACAGGAGTGGCACGAAACGTTGCGGCGGATCTTGCGCCACCACCATAAGAATGACCGCCGCCGCCGGCTCTCGCTAAACATGGCGATGAGGCTACCAACGCCACGGACAGCGCCGCAGCAAGAACCAAGAACTTTTTCATATTGATCGCCCTAAAAACAACTTTGCTCAAAGAGCGACAGTCTTCAGCAACCTGCGGGCGAGTTCAAGAAGTTATTTGGTCTTCACCGCAAGCCCGATCTCGACCAGTCGGCGGATAGCCTCAGGTCGGCCAGGCAGATCCCCCTGATGGCGCCGCCAATCATCAACATCTCGCGGGGCATATGAATCATTCGCGGTAACGGGCTCGTTTTGTACGGGAAGGCGCCCCCGCCTCGATTTCTGTCATTTATTCTTGATGGCACGTCACAAAGAGACAAGCCGAGCAAGTGCTGGAACACCCGCTCGGCTCTAGCCCAAGCCAAGGAGTGAGCATGGCCCAAGCAATCTAATACAAAGCCGGCTTCTTCGCTCTTCGGCGATCCAGTGCTCCGCGCTGCCTTCAAGGCGCTGAGGACGATGGGCAGACCGGTGAGCTGGTTGGAAACCGACCGGCCGGCCCGGCTGGATGGTGGCGCCGCCGAGTCCTTCCGCGTGCTCGAGAGGGCGTAACGGAGGGCGCGATGATGCTAAGCGCCGCTCGATGGCGGCCGCTTTTTGTACGTTACGAAAATTCGAATTCAAGTTTTGCCTTGGTCTTAGGCTTGGCGTCTGAAACCACGATACGCACGTTCTCTCCCAGCGCGTTGAGTAGATTAAATAGACGCTCATAGGAGAAGCCGTCGAAGTTCCCACGCATAAGTCGAGAGACGTCGGGCTGCGCAATCCCGATCGTCTTCGCGGCTTGTGATTGTGTGAGCCCTTTTGATCGAATGATCGCGGCGATGCCGAGGACAAGGTCGGCCTTAGCAAGATGCATCTCTGCATCCGGCACGCCAATATCGGCGAAAACATTACCGCCGCCTTTTGTGCTTCTTGCTTTGCTCATTTTCCTTCTCCGCGTGTAACTCAATTGCCGCGTTCAACCGGGTGCGTATCAAGTCCTTGTCGTTCTGGGATGTCGTTTTCCCTTTAGTGGATTTCTTCTGAAAGGCGTGGAGTACGTATATGGCGCCTTTCAGCTGAACCGTGTAGACAGCCCGGAACGTATCTCCGTCAAAACTAGACTTGATTTGAAGGACGCTAGCTCCGCCAAAACCTTTCAGCGGCTTTACATTCTCTCCTTTTCCGCCCTTCTGGGCGGCACGGAGCGCAAAACCGATCTCCTTCTTGCACGGAAGGGGAAAAGCGGAAAGATCCTCAAGCGATGAGCCGACGAACTCGAGAGGCACATCCTCCTTGCGCTCAGACGACTTTATAGCAGATTTACTATTGGCCATGTCAACGAAAATATTGTGGTCTGGTTCCAGGAAATTGGACGGCGAATCTGGTTGTTTTGCGGGTCAGATACAATCTCAACGGGGGCGCGGCCGCAAGTGGGACTACACCTTCGCCTTCAGCCCGATCTCGACCGGCCGGCGGATGGCCTCGGCCCGGCCCGGCAGATGGGCTTGGTTGCGGCGCCAGTCGTCGAGCCTGCCCCAGCCCGCAGGGTGCCAAAGCAGCCGGCGATAGGGGGGAACTCGTCTGTGTGATTGCGGGGCCGGCAATCCTTGCTGCCGCATGGAACCGCGCATGTACGGTGGAACCTTCGCGGGCATTCCCGATCGATTGGAATTTTGAGCCCGGAAGAATTCAGGAGAGTTATTATCCGATCTGTATTGGCTGCCGGATTGGTTGAATTCTTCTTATCAACGACGTTGGCCGGAAGCGCCTGTGCCCAGACCGCAAAGGCGAAGCCGAAAGAAAGTCAGGCGACCGGGCAAATGATATGCTCATCATCTGGAGGATGTAGGCCGGTCAAACCGGGCTGTCGCCTTGAGGCGGTCCGAACCGGGAATACCGGCATTACGTCTAACGTGGAAGTTTGCAAATAAACAAGGCGCGCAGCTCTGTCCGTCGCTGGGGCCCCTTTCTTTTTGGACAGGAACGGCCGACGCGCATTCCGGTTACCGGGAGGTACAAGTGCTGCCCCTGCCGAAAGCACTTGGACGATCCACTTGGAATGTCGGCCTAAGCGTCTCCCGGGCGCTGGGCGTTTCTTTTAGGAACGAAGCGCAAGCACTCGCATTGGTCGCCCTGTTCGCGGTGCCGCACCGCTACCGGCACTGCGACGCCCAGCTACATACTGGCTCCAGCATGTGCCTCGCTGGGGCCGTCTCTTTCTTTCGGTGCGTCTATTTCACGGGCTCCATCATGGGTTTGCCCTTATCGACGATATGCACCGTCAACATCTTCAGGGTCTTGTCGCCGGCGAGCTTGAATCCACCGTGGGGAACGTCGCGAATGTTGATCGTCGCTGCTCCCGTAGGAAATGGCACCTCTTTTCCATCAGGTAGTGCCAACGTTGCACCCTCCAGAACATAAACGGCTTCCTCGCCATGGTGCGTGTGGCGAATGAGATTGTTTCCAGGCTGTACGTCGACGACGCTGACTACAATCTCCATATTTGTGCCGGTCAAATCGGCACGCTTTAACTCGGTGCGGTTGGTTTGAGCATTGGCTGCGCAGGTAAGGGCGAAAAAAATCAAAGCGAGATATCGAAGCATCATAATCTCCTTTAAAAATAGATAAATGAATTCGGCAGGTTGTTTGCCATCGCATATGGATGGGAATAGGTATTCAACCGCAACTCCGGGGCGAGTGCAACAATGGGGTTAGACACGCGGGAGGCCCGCGCCAACGCAAGTAAGGCCGGCAATCAGCAACGCGCCCGCGCACGTCTCCAAGACGATCGAGCGATGCTGACTTGCGTACAGGGCGAGCACAAATCCCATGATCGTGCTCACGATACCGAATTCCACGATCATTGATTCAAATCACTGAACTTTTGAAAATGGCTTTGACGAATTGAAAACGAATATCTCTGACACTACACGATGCCACGTCGACGCGGTCCTCGCGGCTCTGCTTAACGTTAAGGCCTCAGCCCGTGGTTTACGGATGCGCCGCCGGGGACGCGCCGTTAGTTCATCATCCGGTTTCGGCCCCTTGCATTTTGGGTAGGGCGCGCCAGCGCCGCCGCATCGGCAAGTGCGATTACCGGTCCAAAACGGCGGTCGTGTGCCGCAGAGCGGGCTCTATCGCCTGTGTTCAGGATGTTTGTCGACGCACCTCTTCGCTGCGGAAATCGCTTCCAGCGTGCTCTGATAGGTCATCGTCCTAACGGTTTGGCCGCCCCCGAGAGGCGTGATCTCGACCAGGAAACCGCCGCCAGGCTGTTCGATGACCACTAATCGGTGCGCCGAATATTCGAGTTCGTCTGCCACGTCCGCGGTTCCGACCCTGTTTCCAGACAAAACAGCTGCAAGGTCCTGGCGTTCCAATAGAGGAATGGCGACTTGACCAGAGTCACCGCTTCCCTAGCCACGAGGTCGACTTTGGGGGGGGCAGAGCGCAGATCTTGTTCGTTCGTTGCGATTAGGTGGCTTCCCTTGAACCGATAGCCATTGGGAGCGCGGCTTGCCGCGCATGTATCGGTCGATCTCGTGGAGAGCGTCCGTTTCGGACGCTCACGACGTCGAGCGCAACCGCCTGATGCGTCATAAGGCCGTATGCCCGCCTCTTCCGGTGAGGTGGCTCGCCCTACACTGCGCGTCCGAGTGTTACTGGGACGTACCGAGCCGATCCTCATCACAGGAGGACGAGCCGTGGCAGATGATAGGGAAGCATTTGTCGGAACGACGTCGGGAAGCTGAAAAACGCCATCGCGAACGCGGAGGCAGGCGAGAAGGAGAGGTTCGTTCTTCGGCGAGGTCGACGCGTGGGCAACCGGCATGCGCTGGGTCGTTGAACGGATCGCC
The DNA here is from genome assembly GCF_054063995.1 of Bradyrhizobium sp. USDA 4504. Taxonomy (NCBI): domain Bacteria; kingdom Pseudomonadati; phylum Pseudomonadota; class Alphaproteobacteria; order Hyphomicrobiales; family Nitrobacteraceae; genus Bradyrhizobium; species Bradyrhizobium sp. USDA 4504. The sequence goes on from NZ_JBSSGV010000001.1 coordinate 125,574, forward strand.
AGCCGGTTTGGTGGTGCGCCTGCTGTTAAGCGGCCGGTCCGACTGGCTATGGCCTTTATCGCCTGATCCGGTCGCTCGGCCATGAATGCACCGTGGTTGCGCCATCGCTGATCCCGAGGAAGCCGGGCGATCGCGTGAAGACAAACCGCCGCGGACGCTGTTTCTCGCCCGGCTGCTGCGCGCCGGCAAGTTAACGGCGGTGTGTCTCCCGATGAAAGCCACGAAGCGATGCGAGATCTCGTCCGCGCCCGGCCGATGGCGGTTGAGGAGCTGCGGGTCCACCACCAACAGGTGTGCGCCCTCTGCCCAAGCACGGCCGCACCTACACGAAAGCGCAAGTGACCGCGCATGGCTTCCGGTCGACGGCGTCGATGCTGCTGAACGAAAGCCGTCGCTCAGGATGGGCAGCCGCACCGTTGGGATAGCAACGCTATCGAGCGCCAGCAAGCGCACCAAGGGGAAGATGAGGTTCGCGGTGCTTAGAATGGCGCTGATATTGGGAAGAACGCGTCCCGATGATGCAATGGTACGCGGATTGTTCGGAAGACCCGCGCAGGTCCGGGACCGTTCTGTCAATCGCGAGGACTCGCTGATCCCGATCGTCGTCGCCTAATGGAGAAGCGCCCAAAATGGCGAAAGGGCGGGGCATCAGCTCTGGTCCGCGGGACGGTCGGCCCGGCCATGTCGGTCCCCGCGCTCGACACCGCAATCGCGGTCGCCGAGACACTCAGGCTCGACGTCGAACCGGCCCCCCGATCCCAGGAGTGAGGCGCGCATCAGCGGATCCACCGGAAGATCGGAATTGGCCGCGCCAAAGTTTGCCGTTGTATTCGACAGGCCGCCCATGATCTCGACGCAGACATAGCGGTCCCGCAACTGCGGCTTCGGACCGCATCGGAAAGAGCTAGTCTGCCGCTACAAACTTGTCGAGCGCATCGCAAGCCAATCGCGATCGGGCCGGTCTTCGCGGAGCCTGGGCAGTATGATCTGGATGCCGTCCATCGCGGTGGCGGCCTTGCCTACGTCGGGGGCCTACACATCCGTCCAGCAGTCTCTTCGAAACGTGGACCACGCCGCCGGCGTCAATGCCGATCAGATTGGCGTCGTAGGCGGCATGATGGACATTGCTCAGAGGCTGTCCGTTGGCGCATTGGCGCTCTACGACGCGGGACAACTCAGCGACGCTCACGAGCTTCTCTCGACGTTTCGGACAAGGACCGTTGCAAAACAGCGCTGATCGCCGTCGTCAGGGCGCACTTCCGCGATTCCGCCTGGACACCCCGGCTGAGCCGAGGGCGACGATGAGCCTACGTGGCTGGCCACCGCGACAGGCGCGTTTCGAAGGATTCCGCGAACCTCGAACCGCCCCGAGATCGCCCGAGATTCACGGTCGAATCGGACCGCCGGGTGGTACACAGCAGTGATCATAAACCGAGACCGGCCTTTTCGGGGATCCTTGTTTTTCAGCGATTTTTGCGCATTCAGACCGATGGGGACCGGAGTCCCTCCCTCTCCGCCACGCGTCCGAAGAGCTCGGGAAACCCCGGCAAAACGAGGCTATGTTCGCAGGCTTGGGTGAAACCTTGTGTAGCACCCTTGTGGAGTACCCAGCATACATCGCGCTTGCGTCCGTCACCCAGCCGAATCCTTGCTTTACTTTTCGGTCTTCGAATCCTTGGCCCCTTGGGCACGCCTCGGAAGGCCCGCCGGTTCCGAATCCTTTAGGCCAAAACCGATCTGCGATTGGGGTGGCTACCAGAACTCAAGCTGCGCCGAGTTCATTTCTGTTCCTCCGCTCAAACTTTGCGCGCACTCAGGTCTGATCCAAGGTTCGATTCACTTGGGGAGCGCTAACGATTCGCTTGAGCTTTTCGCGCAGTCCTTCTCGGATATTTCTCCGACGCGAAAAAGCGTTGTCACAACGCCCTTCGGGTTGCTGGGGCGGTGCATTTGCAAGCGCTCACCGCTTCATTCATTGGGTGTAGCGACCCACCGCCGCCAACATCTCCGAAATGGCCTGCCTAATTGCGCCAAAGCTCGGCAGTCGCTCGCCGGTCGCTTCATCCATGTAGAGCCGTCGATTGACCTCGTTCATCACGGCTTGGACCCTCGGCTCGCGCCGATAGTGCTTTGCAGGAACCAGGACGCCGGCAAAGGGACGATCGATGAGCACGGAAAATCCGGCAACTGATGCTGCGACAACCAAGTCATCGCGAAGCCGTGCGGACGTATGCCAACCACCTCATGGCAATGTCGTCATTCGAGCCGAGCAGATAGCCTGTTCGCCGTCGATACCGCGCTCGGCCTCGATCTGACGTCGGTACTCTTCCGGTCTGGCGGCGGCGGTCGCTATCGCACTCGGCGCTTGGCTGTCGAAATAGGAGCTGCGCTGAGAGAATTGCCAAGATCTGACAGCCCTAAACTTAGCTCTAAGTACAGCAGTCCAGCGCCCGTTGATCGTCTAGTGTGCTGAATGCGAAGTTCGTGTGATTTCGCGCGGCAGCCACTTTCACGAACTTCGCATTCATAAAGCATCAGAAGTTTGCTAGTGTCCTTATCGAATCCGAAGTTCGCTCCGAAGGTGCGGCAAATGATGCGAACTTCGGATTCGGGACACTAGTTGACAATCCGATTTCAGACATTCAACCTAACGTCGGCATTTGAAGTCTATACACTTGCGGTTGGGTTTTTGGGAGCTTTAAATAGTCTGTCCATTGAGCGCGTGGTACGCGGAGATATCGCAATCTAGCAGATAGCGCTACTTACAGAGCCGAGCACGCTGCAATTTCGCCATAGGGGCGGCAGGTGCCAGAGAGCAAAGAGTCTTGCTATTCGCGCGCGGCAAACGCCTGCGTGATTTCGTTGTTGGAAACAACCGCTGAGAGCCAGGGGTCCGATGTCAGTCATCATCTGCCGACCGAAGAGTCTTCAGCTCGACATGCTCGCGAACGCGGAGCGGAAGGCGCTGACAATCAATCCAGCCAACGAGACCGAGCGGCACACGATAGAACGCACGCCTGTCGGGCGTCGAGGTGGCCCGCGGCGCATCGCCGTGGTGATCGGGCGCAAGTGGCCCGCCGAAGGAGTGCAATTGAGCGTCTCTTTCATGGACAGTCCGAAGAATGACTTGCGAAAGCGCATTCTGCTGCACATGAACGCCTGGGGAGAGAAAGCTAACGTGAAGTTTGCCGAGACCTCCGGCGTCGGGCAGGTCCGCATTGCGAGGCTCGACTCTCCCGAGGACCAGGCAGGCTACTGGTCGTACGTCGGCACCGAGATCCTGGAAATCGACAAGGATAAGCCGACCATGAACCTCGAAGGCTTTACGATGCGAACGTCGGAAGCCGAATTCAGGCGCGTCGTTCGCCATGAGGCCGGGCATACGCTGGGCTTCGACCACGAGCACATGCGCAGCGACATCGTCAAGCTCATCGATCGCGGCAAGGCTATCAGTTTCTTCGACGAGGACCAGGGATGGACTCCCGAAGAAGTGGAACAGCAGGTTCTGACACCGCTGGCGAAAAAATCGATCATGGGCACCAAGGAAGCCGATCCGATCTCGATCATGTGCTATCAGTTGCCCGCCGCCATCATGAAGAACGGCAAGCCCATCAAGGGCGGCAAGGACATCAATCCGAGAGACCATGCTTTCGCGGCGTCGCTCTACCCGAAGAAGAGCAGGACCGCCACACCGCCGCCATTCGACTTCGAGAGCATCTCGCAGCCACCGCCGGAATCGGCGGAGTCAGGGGCCCGGGAGCAGCCCGACGCCACAGCACCGCCGGGGCCTGGAACCGGAGCCCCGTCCGCCGCACCGCACAGCTGTCTGCAGAACGTATTCGAACTCGTGGTCATGGACGAGTTTCGGCCGAACCATGATGCGCCACGCAGGGGTGAGACACCGGAATTCGCCCAGGTGCTCGCGAGCTATGGCGGCGCCCGCGTCACATCGGTGATGCGGCTGCGCGCCGGCGAGGGCGGCGAGAAGACCCAGTTCGGGAAGATCATCGGCACACACGAGCGCATCAAGAAATACACCAACCGGGAAGAAGGCTCGCTTCCCGGGGACGACGACATGATTGCCTTCGGCACACAGCTGTTCGATACGCTGTTTCAGGGTGACGTCCGCCGCCTGTACGACGAAGCGCGCACGCGGCAGGGCCGCAAACTCGATTTCATCTTCACCTCCATGATTCCCTGGATCGCCGAGAAGCCCTGGGAGTTCGCCTACGACCCGGGGCGGAAATGCTTCCTTGCGACCGAAGAAATGCGCTTCACGCGCAATGTCCTGACGAGCATTCCCGCCGACCAGATCAACCCTGCTTCCGGACCGCTGCGAATCCTGGTCGTGTCGGCTCAGCCCGTCGGATACGAGTGTTTGTCCATCGCGCAGGAAGAGGCGGTGATCCGGGGCGGCTTCGAACCACTCATCGCGGCCGGGCTCGTGACTGTTACGCCGCTGGCGCGGGCAACGCCCACAAAACTGCACGGCTATCTCGCGAACGGTGAATTTGACATCGTCCATTTCATCGGTCACGGGATGTACGATGAGGACCGTCGCGAGGGCCGTCTCGTCTTCGTGAACGAGCAGGGACAGGAACACAGCCTCGGCGAACGCTCGGTGCGCGAGATTTTCTGCAGCCGAAACCTTAGCCTAGTCTTTCTCAACGCCTGCGAAACCGGCGCTGCGGGGCGCGCCGAGTTCAACAAGGGTGTCGCGCAGTCGCTAGTCGCGCGCGGGCTGCCGGCAGTGGTCGCAAACCAGTACAGCGTCCTGGACTCGTCCGCCACCTCGTTTGCTCAGCACTTCTATTGGTCGCTCGCACAGGGCAAGTCTCTCGGCGAGTCTGCGCGTGAAGCGCGCATCGCGGTCAACTATTCATTGCACGGCGAACCGATCGACTGGGCCGTTCCCGTGGTCTACGCGCGAGATTCGGGTTTGGTGCTGTGCAGGCCGCCTGCAAAGCGTAGCTTCGTGCCAGAAACCCGCGTGCGGCCCGACGCACGGCGCGCGACCGCTGCACACAGCGCCCGCGTCGCCGTATGGGACATGGATAATGTTTTTCCGGCATTGGATCGCACGCTCGCGCAGATGAATGCTGCCCAGAAGGAATTTGGCTTCGAGCTCGTCCGGCTGTCGGTTCCGCTCGGTGTCTGGGATTTGCAGGAAGAAGCAGCGAGCGAGACCCTCGACGGCATCTCCAAGAAGGAGCCCCTCCCGGTTCAGCACGGCGAGGATCTTGCCGTACCCGTCGCGCAAGAAGGCAAGAAGATGTTTCTATCGGCGGAACGCCTTGCAAATCGATTGCGTGGGATGCCGGTCGAGCTGGAGGTCGACGTCCTCGCCTGTATCACGCGTCATTGGATGCGGAGTGAACGTTGGAGGAATATCTACGGTTGGTGGCCGGGCAAAGGTGACGCGCCGATCCTGATCCGGTCAGTGGCCGGCTTCAACCAGCTCGCGCCAGAAGGACGTGAAACCGATCGTGCCATAGCCAACGGGATGGTTGCGAGCCTCGCCGGATTTTACGGCAATCTGGAAAGCCACGAGGGGGGAAGCGAAGACTGCCCGCTGTTCTTCAACCGCCAGCGCAAATTCGAACAAATCGCCTCGCGGCAGCGGTTCGACGCGGATTGCCGGAGAAAACTGAAGGGTCTCGGCGCGAAGCTCGACGCGCTCGACGCACTGCTCAATGTCTTTCCATGAAGGGAGATAAGTGATGGCGAAGAAGACACGCGGGCGAAAACAGTCAGCGCGCGTTCCTGCCGGCGTAAGCGCCGCAATAAAGAGCGGAAAGGAGATGGCGGATGATGTCATCGCGTTCCGAACCGAACAGACTCGCAAGCGGGCAACGGCAGTCAGACGGATGGCGCGCGCGCCCAAACCGCAGCGAGCGCCTGCCCGGCCACAGATTCCCTCCCGGACGCGAGCCTTGCTCGGAACTCCGGCGAGCGCGGGCGTGCTGGTCGCCGAAGGCGATTCCTGGTTTGACTATCCCTTTTACGACGTCCTGCAGATGCTCGAGGACGACTATCTTTACGATGTGGAATCCGTTGCTCACAAGGGCGATACCGTCGAAGACATGGCGCACTCGGGCGGCCAGTTCGAGGAGTTTGCGCGCCGGCTGGAGAAGTTGTTGCGCGCAAACAAGGTCCCGCGGGCGATTCTGCTGTCCGGCGGCGGCAATGACATTGCCGGAGACGAATTCGCGATCCTGCTGAATCACGAGGCATCGTCCCTTCCGGCCGTTAATGACGACATTGTTCGCGGGTTGATCGATGTACGCCTGCGAACGGCCTATGCACGGATTATCAGCGCTCTGACCAGGATCGCGCAGAGCTATGTCGGCCGGCCGATTCCCATCGTGACTCATGGCTACGACTACGCGCTTCCCGACGGCCGAGGCTATCTGGGTGGATTCTGGCTGCTGCCCGGCCCTTGGCTGGAGCCCGGGTTTCGGAAAAAGGGCCACGTTGACTTCAGCAAGAACTCCGCCGTGGTCGTCAAGCTCATCGATCAGTTCAACGCGATGTTGAAGGACGTAAGTGCTACTCCTGGCTTTGAACATGTCCACTATCTGAACCTTCGCCACACACTTAGGCACGACGGGACCTACAAGAAGGATTGGGGAAACGAGCTGCATCCGACAGAAGAGGGCTTTAGGCTGGTCAGCAAGAAGTTTGCTGACCTGGTTGCGAAACTCTAACTGCCACGAGTTGTCAACCTAGGAGAGCCAATTCGGTTGAGGTCACCCTTTCACATGTCCCCTAGACTAGGCGGTACGTTCTCTAAGAACTCCCTTTTTTGAGCAAATCAATTTCAAGGCTTCCCCTGGGAGGCGGTCTTGGCGCGCACATGGCCGTAGACGACGTCAAAGGGGCATCCGGGAGCGCGGTCGGTCCGGTTCGGTGGACGGCTGCTCGCCGGAGCTCAACAGGCACATCGCGAGCCAGGCGCCCTGAACGTTAGAAGTCCCACGGATCATGACCTGGGAGCGGCCTGACACCTCCCAACCCGCCGGGCCCGGTGTTTCCCCCGAAGTCCCACGGATCACGACCGCGGCGCGGCTTGGCGCCCCTTGTCGCCGGCGTGATCGAGGCCGGTGAGGGGATACGTCTCGAGAGGGGTTCGGGTTTGCGCAGCTTGTTCACGGATTTCTTGACCCGTTCCAACGCGGCGGTGTCCATCGTCAAGGTCAACTTAGCTCTTTCTGCGGATCGCACGAATGGCCGTACGAGACCCAGATCGTGGAGGGTTCTGATACATCGCACGAAGTCCTCCACCGATACCGTCTTGCGAGGGACACCGGATGCGGACCGGACGGTCGCGCCGTTCGCCCGCTTGGTCTCCGACGATTGTCTGCCTTTGCGAGCCGGCGATTTCTTGCGTTTGGAAGCGGCAACGCGCCGAGGTGTTTTGGGGGCCATGGGATTTCTCTTTTTTAGGGCTGGACCTGCAGCCTGAACTCCTTGCTCTTCTGCTGATCGATCGCGATGACGGCAAGAACCTCGGACGGGGTGCCGCCACCCGTCACGCGTTGCCCGGCGTACAGGAAGCCGGTTCGCTGTCGCCCCACGGCACGCTGGTTGGCGATCACGGTGCCGCCGGCGCTTCCACGGCCTGCCGCGAACAGGAAGCCGCGCAGCGAGTCGACGCCGGCCACGTCCACGGCAAGGCCAATCGTGACCTGATGCTTGTCGCTGCGCCCCACGTTGAGATCGAGCGAGGCGTTGGCGACGCGCAAGAGCGTGCCGACCGGCGCGAAGACGACCTTCGGGGTGCCCTGCAGGGTGACCGTCGTCGTGAAGATCAAGTCATCGGTCATGGTCGGTGCCGCGCCGGCTTTGCCGTCCTTGCCGGCTAGGTTTCCGAACAGCAGCAGCCTGCTGAAATCCTTGACGGTGCGGTCCACGCCGACACGGCCTGTAGCGGGATAGATGTAGTTCGGTCCGATGATCTGCCCGTCGCAGTAGCGGATGCCGCGCGGCGCCGCCGCGTTCAGATTGGCGAGAAGATAGCCGAAGGTGTCGGTCACCGTGAATGTGCGCTCGTTCGATCGCCTGCGGTTGGCGCTGCCAGTGATGCCAGCCGTAAAGTTCGGGTTTATATCACGCAGCAGGTTCACGGTAGCGCCGATATTGTTGTCCTCGTAAATGTTGAAGTCGAACGTGTAGGCGACGCCCGCTTTCAGAAGGAGGTCGATGGCCTCACGCTCATGCACATATTTGGGCCCCGGGAACAGGCTGGAGTTGAACCCATCCATCAATTCCGGCTGTTGCTCGTAGAGCGCTACCAGACGGTCGGCGACTGGGTCGCGAACCCCTTCAGGGAGTCTTGCGAACAAGCCGCTCCCAATGAAGGCCAGGAAATCCATCAATGTCGATTTGACCGCCTCGCGCGTCTCGCACCGGATCTGTCGCACGATATGGGGCGTGTCGACGCCGGTGACCTGTTCCGGCAGCGGGTGAATGGCGCAGCCGCCTAGACTGGCGGAAACAACGACGGTGCTGAGTACGCGACGGATCTGGCTCATGGCAGCCTCCTGCCAGATAATGAATTTTTTGATCAATGATGCTTCCAGCTTGCAATCATAGATTTAAGGCAGCCGGCAAAACGAAAGTCTGTAGTATTATCGCAACAGTTGTAGTTTTTATTTACGCAGCTTGTGCCGGTTCGGCATTTCGGCAGAGCTAAGTGCGATCAATCCTGGGAGTGAGCCCCGCATAGGCGTCGGAGACACGATGGTACGAGAGGATTCGTCGGCATAGCCGGCGGGTGCAGATAGCAACCCGGCTCGATAGGATATGAAGCTGTCCGCCGGAGTCGGTGCATCGGACAGCATTGATGGGTGGCGGCACCGCAAGTCGTTAAGTGCCACGATAGGCGTCCACGCTCGCTTTTTCGTCCATGCCACGAATAGCTCCGCCGCCTTGGGGAGGTTGGCCGCGAAGCCTCTGGTTTCGAATGCAGCCTTGGTCGGTAAAAAGCGTCGATCCGGATGCTTGCTGTACTCCGCTCGCAGCGCGTTGGGGACGCCGGGCGACGATTGCGGGATTAAGGCATTGAGAAGTCGCTATTTATGAAACAGCAGTTGCTGTGATAGGATGCTGGCGGTCGGTCATTTGGCTGACACGCGGCATTCGTTAGCGCTCCGGCATGCCGCGATGCGCCGGTGCCACTTCCAAGAGGCGAAAGGATGTGGACGAACCACGGCCAGCGCGCTCGGGCCGAGGCATTCCGATAAAGTGGTGGTCGGGCCTCGGCGAGGAAGTTGCACTGCTTTAGACGTCTGAGGCTTCTCAGCGAGGCGCAAATCTCCCAGGACCAACCCTTTGCCGTGGAAATTCTTTGGACCACCGATATATTCTATCCACCACCGCGACTACGACTCGAATAGCGTTTTCGCACCATGCTAGCATAGCGGCCTGCCCATCCCAGCGAGTCAGCATTGTACGCCAAGAAACTTTCCATCTACAATTTCAAGTGTTTCGGCAAGGCCGTCCTGGATCTTCAGTATCCCGGCCGTAAGCAGAATCCGCGGCCGACTCCGCCGCTCGAAATGCCGAACGTAAACCTGATTGTGGGCGACAACGGCGGTGGGAAGTCGTCGGTCCTTCGCGCCGTGGCAATTGCGGCGCTGGCACCGACGCTGCTGGAGTCCGGATTCGTGCCTTACCGGCTTGTCCAACGTCCGGATGCTAAGGACTCGTTGCTGAAACTGGTTTGTCAGCTCGATCCATTTGACTTGATCGACCGCCGAAAGACTCCGGAAATAGAACTGCTGGCGCGCATCGATCGACGCGATCGCGGAAGCCTGGACCGGTTGCATCTGGAGCGAACTCCAAGCTCGCCGATGGAGCAGCTGATTTACGATGATTACTCGCACGCATTCTTTGTAGTCGGGTATGGCGCGACCCGGCGAGTTGAAGCCGGAGATTACAGTCAAAGCAGTGCACGCAAGCAGAGGGGACTTCGTTACGAGCGCGTCGCGGGCTTGTTCGAAGACATCGTTCCACTCCGACCGATTGGAGTATGGTTTGCCAAGCTCGATGCTGCGCGGCGCCGGGAGGCCATCACAAAGCTTGCCAGGGTGCTGCCGCCGCAGTTGAAATTTAAGGGCCGTTACGATTCGAACGAGGATCAATTTCTTTTCGAATTTGAAGGTCGGGTTACGCCATTCGCCGCGCTTTCCGACGGCTACAAGGCGTTCCTCGGTTGGGTCGGCGACCTGATCGGCCATCTTTGCGACGTCGCGCCGCCGCATCTCTCGATCGAGGCGATTCCGGGCATCGTGCTGATCGACGAAATCGATCTGCATCTGCATCCCGCCTGGCAGCGGTCCATCGTGTCGATGTTGTCCGCGGCCTTTCCGCGTCTTCAATTCATCATGACGTCGCATAGTCCACTTGTGGCGAACACGCTGCGAAAGGAGAATATCTTCGTTACCGATGTAGATGGTGAAGGCTGGGCTACGGTCAAGCAAATCGGCGAAAACGTTCATGGACGCGGTGCCGACCAATTGCTTCTGTCTTCCTATTTCGGCCTGACGTCCACGCTTCCACCGGCGCTGGATTCCAAGGGCAAGACATTGTTTGCCCGAGCCGCCGACGGCGATAGTACCGCGGCTCTTGCCTTCCTGGAGCAGATTTCGGCTCCCCTGCACGGTGTTGAAGAAGTCGTGCCGGCTGTGGAGGCGCTCAGCAGGAATACGGCTGGATCCGACGCCGCCGCAGGATCGTCTCGCAAGCGAGCTGGCAAGCTTCCAGCCCCCAAGGCGAAGAAGGCCACCAAGAAGACGTCAGGGATCGGGAAAGCCAAAGCCAAGAAGGCCAAGGTTAAAAGCGCCAAAGCCAAAAAGTCAGGAAAGACCAAAAAACCGAAGAGATAACCTCACGCTTTGCTCCTGGAATGCTGTTTGCTGTCTTGGGTGGGTATAAAGTGATTGCATATGATATCCAGATTGTTGCCCTGAATGCCGCGGTCGACGTAGTCGATCCAAATTGGCGGAAGAATGCCGCGACCCGTACCAAGAAATTGCTGAAGGCTAAGAAGTTCGACGACCAATCGTCGATCTGGAGTGCGGTGAAACCCGTCTTCATTGAGCTGCAGCACAGAAAATGCGTCTTCTGTGAACGCCAATTGGAGGGCCTTGAGTACGGCCGGATTGAGTTTGACATCGAGCACTTTCGGCCAAAGTCTTCAGTGAAATCATGGCCACCGAAAGGCTGGAATAGGCAGTACAGCATCCCGATGGGGGCCGAGTCTCGGTCGGGCTACTATTGGCTCGCCTATGATTTGTTGAACTATGCGGCGTCCTGCAAGGTTTGCAATTCGCCGCTCAAGGCGAATTACTTCCCGATCGCCGGCAAGCGCATCAAGGCGCGGACTACCGCCGCCAAGTTGAAGCGGGAGTTGCCCTACCTATGTTATCCATTGGGCAGCCAGGATGACGATCCTGAAACACTGGTGACCTTCATCGCAACAACTGCAGTGCCTGCCGCGGCCGCCGGCCACAACCGATTGCGCGGCGAAGTCATCATCGATTTCTTCCAGCTCAACGATCGTTTGCAACTGCACAGGGAGCGGGCGCGAATGATCTCGCTCATGGGAAATGCCTTGAAGTCGATTGCTGCCGCAGACGCTGACGCCCCATCAAGTCGTCAGATTGAAAAGAGTCTGCTCCATGCGAGCATTCCGCATGCTGCGTGTCTGCGCGCATATCATCGGCTTTGGAGCGGCGACAATGCGCTCGCCAGGAAGGTGCATGCGGCCTGCCAGCAATATGCAGTTGGAATGGAGGACGCTAAGCCGCCTGCCTTTTGAGGTTCGTGACGTCGTCGGGTCACACCATATTCACGGACGCGAACTTGGACGCGCCGAGTCGTCGGGCGCGTCCCTCAGCCGTACCGCAGTGCGTAGCGTGGCGCGGCTGTCGTTTTGCGGCGTCGCGAATGTGATCGATACTGACAATGTGGACAGATCTGCGGGTACCCGATTGAACCTTCGGATCAAGGTCGTCGCTGAATGACCGGTCCGCGAGAAGGCGAGCGCACCAATGTTACCCGGTTTGCGTGAGAGCGCTTCGGTCCGCATCGCGGCCGCACTCTGGCTGGGCACCAACTTACAATTGGTGCGACTGCAGGCCTTCGTATCGCTGCTAGCGCTGCAAGACCTCAAGTCGAATGAAGCTCTTCTAAAAAAACAGCCTTGGTTGGCGACACGGCCCGTGATCTTGGCACCCTACGCCAAAGCAGCACTACGGATGGCCCTTGCCTGTCGGCCCCCTCGGCGGACTTCATTTTCCCGGACCAGCAGGGAGGCCATTCCATGAACCACCGCACCATGCTGATGTGGGTGAAAGCGGCCAAAGAAACGGCTTGATCTCCAGAACACTCCAGCATTTTCGCGGCAAGCTGATGTGATGCTGGGAGATGCGATTAAAAACCTCCAAATCGATGGATCGTCGTAGCTCAGAACAGTTTGGAGCCGGCCAGAGAACTCATGTCGCTCGCAAGGTCGCCGCCGAACAGCATCCGATGACGAAGCTTATGTAGGTGGGTTTTGGAAATGTGTGGCGACAGCGCCTAGTGAGCCGTTAGGACAGGTTGCCGCCGGACAGCATAGCCGGAAGATCCGACACCAAATGGAAAGGAGTTTGTCTCACTCGCCGCAGTTGTGCTAATATGGTGTTTTTCGCTGGGGGAACATTTCTTTGGCTCGCCAAGCTCAGAAGCAGTCGAAGTTGGTCGCGCGATCGGCTCGGCAGTGTTGGAACGAGTTTGTACGTATTGGAGGCCTTGAAGTTGAGCATTACGACGGCGCGGTCGTGGCCGCGTTAGCGAGCCGCCTTAAGCTGGACCCCACCCTGGATATTGGCCCGCAACTCGAGCATCAAAACATAACAGCCGAAGATTTCATCGACGCGTTCTTTTCGGCGACGGCGACTTTTACTGACATGCTAAGCGACTTGCTGGCCTTCTTCGAGCAGGCCAATGCCTCCTACTCATCGAGCGGAGGACTGAGTGTTGCATTTAACTTCGGCAGCAAAGTCCGGGATCTCAAGTTCAGCATCGATCAATTTCGAGAATGGGAATGGCGCTGGGAAGAAGGTAAACGGCAGGAAGTCGAAGGAGTCCCGGCTTGGAATCACGACTTCTTGCGCGGCATCGCGGACGCTCTACCGCCGCCAAAGCTCGATCCTAAGCCGCTGACCGAAACTGTCGAAAGGTGGCTGGAGGAGTATACTGAAGGACGCTGGCCGGCGGCGTTGCCCGACCAACCCATGCTGGGGAGTGGTCAATCGGGGCACACATTGCGTCTTCTTTGGAGCCTTTGGTCCCAAATAGTACATGCCAGCCGGGATGTCGGTGATCTAAGGAGCGCGCTTAGCGCTTTCAAATGGACGCCTACAGGATCGATTGGATCTGCCGGATTTGATCGTTGGCTCCTAAAGCTGTTGGATTCCAACGCGTGGTCGGCACGGATACTTCGCGGCATATGCAACGCAACAAGCGATCCCGTAGGACGGGAGGAGTTCGTTCGGTCGGTCAAATCGGTCTTTGAAACCGTGCCAAAGATAAAGAGACCCATCGTGGACCGCGTCGCCGTACTGGAAGAATTGCTGTCCTTGCCAGCCTGGAAACGACGCTCCGAATTGTACTCGGCCTGGGTCGGCAGCCGAGTAGTCCAATCACTGGGGCCCCATGTAGAGATACATGCGATAGATGGTTGGATACGCTATTCCTTCAGCGGCACCCACTTGGCAACGGCGAGACGGGCTGACGGGGATCTTCTCTATGTTTGGGCGGAGCTACGTTCCCCTCTAGAAAATCCAAAAGGCAAGGGCCGCACACGCGCCATCCAGCCAGACTACTCCATTCAAAAGGCACCGATCACTTATCCCGAAAGTTCAGTGCTGGTAGTCGAGTGCAAACAGTACCTGAAGGCCAGCTCCGCTAATTTTGCTGCCGCCCTGGAAGATTACACTCGAGGTCGCCCACGTGCAAAAGTCATCTTGGTGAACCACGGCCCAGCCAGTGCTTCTATTCGCGAGCGGCTGAGTCCAAACCTAACGGACCGAACGGAAATTCTTGGTGACTTAAATCCTTCTAGTGGCGCTTCCCTACAATCTCTCCACGAAATTGTTCGTTCGTTGCTAGGAAATTCCGAGTGCCGAGTTTCGGCAGCGGACGCTGCGCATCCTAACGACGTCATGGCCAACGCATTAATGGATCGAACCGAAGCGCTGTCGCGGCGGGTTGACAGCGTCGAACCCACTCCTTCAACCTGGGGCAGAATTATCCTGCGCTGGAGCACGCAGCCGCACGATCTCGATCTGCACGTTTGGTTGACTCGCGAGAATGGCGAGGTGACCAAGATCAGCTACGAGAATTCCGGCACACTTGCCTCGCCGCCTTGGGCAACTCTCTACCAGGATTGCAGGGACGGCAGCGGCCCTGAAATCGTTGCTATAGGCCAATCATTTGCGGTTCGTTGTGCTGTCTTCAATTATTCCGGGGAGAAACCGCTTGCTGAGAGTGGCGCCGTCTTAGAAATAGCGCTCGGTACGATCAGGATGAGTTTGCGTTGCCCGAGCGAGGGCAGGGGAAGGTGGTGGATCGCATTCGAGTATCGGAAGGACTCTAACGACGTCGTGGTTTATGACAAGATTGGCGAAAGTCCTGACTTTTAGCTGGAGGTATTGGTGATGTTGCCATCGGCCGAGTTTTGCGAAATTTTGCGACAGGTTTCTGCGGCTCGACTTGGTCCACTTAGCGACGCCATTGATCGATTGTTTGCCGGCCCCACGACTGACGTCACAGCACATACCCGACCTACATGGGTGTCGGTGTCCGAAGAAGATCTTCCCGCTTTTGAATTCGAATCCGAGTTCAAGAGCTACACGGAATCGAATCATATTTTTGCGGATTTCTTGGGCGGCGTAACGTTGCCGTGCCCGTTCGTAGTTCATTTGTCTCGGGCGAACACACCCGGGGTCCGCGTTACTTTTGTGCCCGAGAGTGCCATTCCGGTAATCGCTCTTGGAAAACCATACTCTCTAGCCGATATCGCCGGCGCTGTCAGCTACGTGCTCGAACGGCAGAATGTTTTCGTAGTTTCACCCTGGTTTCGAAGTAAACTAAAGGAACATGGTATTGATCCGAACGATCCGTCGTTCAAAAATATCGTCACGCTCCCGGTTGACTTTGCGCGATGGCTCCAGCAAAGCCGATCGCAACTCACGAATAGATCGATCCTGGTCAAAGAGGATAAAGAGGACAGAGTTTACCCGGAAGTTGTCGCTGATGAACTTCAGATGGCGCCAGAGTCTCGCGCCATTTTAGCTTGGCACTGGCAAGATGAAGTACACTGCATATCCGGTACCGCTTTTAAGCGTGGGTGTGTACGAGTTTCGGAGATTTCTACGTTTTTGCAGGCGAGATCCGTTCGTGACGTTGTAGTCGATGTGTCGGCGCATGAAGAAGAGTTTTGGAGTAAATTGCTACCAAACGCGTTTGAAAAAGTGCACGCCGTGCTAGTGATTGCCCACCCGGAAGCTGTTGGTTGGTTATCTCGATCGAGAGCTTTTTCGACTTTCAATTGCTTGCGACGGCCAGCATCGTCGTAGCCGCTCGGTGTAACGCTGTGGACTAGGTCGACGCGACTCGTTGGAAGCTCGTCGCCGTGCCGCTGCTGGCGTTACCAGCGCTAATACTTGGGGTCGCCATCAACATCAACAATTTAAGATTGATCCGATGGCGTCGCATATTGCTCTTGATTAATGGCTATGTCTTGCGTGCGTCGTTTTATCAGTTTCTTCAAAAGGTTTACGATCATGCCGTTTCAGAGGTTTCGAGCTCGCAGGAATGGATTGCTCAGAGCAAAACTCGTACTTGTTCAAACGCAATTCGATTTGACGGAGCAGATCCCGAACGAGGCGGATGTAGCAAAGCGAGCAGTCCTCGCGAAGCATCTCGCGGACATTCATGATGGTATTGAAGCGATACAGATGGCGGGCGGCAAATCGCTGTCTCGTCGGGCTCTTTGGCTTTCTTCGTTGTCGACCCTGCTGGCCATCGTTGCGTTATTTTTCAATACAAGCGCATGGTATTCTCAAGAGGATGCAAAGCGCGCCGACGCCTCGATCACTTGGTGTGCAAAATTGTTTGATCCAAATTACGTAGGCTATCAATCGATTGTTCGGGAGTTAAAGGAGCCGAACTCGGCGTCTCGCCTGCCGTCCGGCTTGACGCTCGCAAAGCTTAATTCGTCAGGCCCCAGCGGCGGCGTTGATGAAACCACGATCACCGCGCTTGTTGTCAACATCGATAAAGTAATACCGGCTCCGAAGGATCCGAAACCGGATCTGTACGCCAGCCTCATCGGCCTTCTCAATCTGATTGAAGTGGGATCGGCGATGGTTCTTCAGGGCGATATGGAAGGCCATCGGCTAGTGAACTGCTTTAGAGATTTTGCTGACGCTTATCACGATAGGTTCGACTACAGTTACGTCGGGCTGAAATACGCAACGTTGAACCGGGAGCCAGGCAAGAAGTTGGGCGAGTCCTTGGAGATCTTTCCAAATTTGGCTTGCGTTTTCTACAAGAAGAATTGCGACAAGGCGGCGGACAAACTTTCCAACAAGAAGATCGTCTGTCGCCCTTCGTCATCTGAGTCAGAAGACTTTTGCGAAGATGCCCATTGGTACGATCGGATAAGGCGGGTTGGAAATCTACTTCGCGGATGAGCGGTCCGCGCAGCCGGACTTTAGTTTGCGCAGCTGCCGGTGGCAAGCCGCCGTTTACGGTCTGGTCGATGGCGGGGAACGTGCCGGTCGGCACCTCCGCTGCCCACATGTGTTCGTTCCGACTTTCGCGGAGCTGCCGGTCGGCCTTTTGCGACAGGGAGTCGACCTTGGTGCAGACTTCTGCAGACTCTGTGATGAGGTTGTTGGTCATCGCGCGCCCCTTGCCGAGCTTTTTATTCAGGGCCCTGCGATCGCTCCGGAGAGGGCATCGGGTGGTGCTTCGGTGCCGCAGCGCCTCCGTCCGAGCCTCCCGGATATCCGCCTCGCCGCGACGTCGGTCTTCATCGCGACCGACGACCGCCGTCAGCGGCGAGACGCCGGATCCTGCCTGGCGATATCGAAGGCGCGTTCGCGCGCGTGGAGATCGGCGCGATCCTGGACAACCACACACACACACACGCCCACCATTGAAAGCCGACGGCACTGAGCTGATACGGCATGATCCGTTTGATGTAGCCGCAACTCGCGATGCCGATGACGAAAACGATGTCATCGTCGCGGGGATGATGAGCGAGTTTGACGCGGAAGTTAACAAGCTACGCGGTTGCACGTTGAAGGACTTTATTAAGATCGAGCTGATTTCCGCAATCAACTGCTTTACGCCACTGACGGCGCGGATTATGGGCCGTATGGAGGATACGCTCGGCGAATTGGTCGAGAGTTTCAAGGTGACGCTCAGAGCCTTCTCTGGTACTCGCGATCGTTCGTGGTGCAAAGTCCCCGCGCATCAAGCACGGGCTCGCCAGTCAGTTTGTCACGCTTTACCGACAAGTGCTGATCAAGGGGTGTCTTGAAGAGAGATAACACGCCCGCTGATCCAGAAGATTTGTCGGGGACCGGCTCAAACTCGGACGACATCACCGAGATTATGGCTCGGGCCGATGTCGACTACTTCTGGGTCAAGGGCGGCGAGCGTCTACCCGAATTCGAACCCATAATTGCCGCTGGCGTGCGGAAACGCGTGCGACTATTCAGGCCAGTCTGAATGCTGCGGGGTATCTCATCCAAAAGCCAGAGAAGAGGTAGCTGTTTGATCGTACGGGGAACTTAGCTTTTCGTTGGAAGTCGATATCTCGGGATCATTTCGATCGTTTTTTTTCAAAGTCTTCGGCCATTTCGAGCCATATTTTTCCGAAACTGATCCGCCGCCATGGCCTTGAATGAAATCAGCCAGCTGCGCATGCATGCCGACGTCGCGCGACTGCGACTTCCAGCGGTGGCGCTAGCCATGGTTGGGCCAAACGTTGTGATCGACTGGGAGCGTCCTGACCCATTCCGCCAACCGCTCACCCACCTTCTGGTGGTGGGGGTTCGCTCCCTTCCCGCCGCGTGATCGCGCCGGGTCGTAGAACAGCGGCTTTCCAGCAGCAATCAAATCGGAGCATACGAAAGGCGCGCCTTGGGTTCGTTAACGGCGATCTTGTATTTCCGGGTCAGTCTGTAGGCAAACCGATATCGGTGATGGCCTTCGAAATGGTTCTTCGTCGAATGTTCGATGGTCTCGCCTGACTTCAGCCGCGTTAACGCAGCAAGAACGCGAGGTCGTCCTTTCGCCGTGGGCAATCGCGGCAGGCCGCTAGGTGCCCGCACCTACAGCGTTTGGCTGTTGGTATCAAGCCGCAGCCTCTTTCGAGCCGCATTACTCTTTTGGTGGCGTCCGCGTCGACAAGATGCGGACGTTTGGTCTTCCGCCGTCGTGTAACCCAGTTGCTATTTGATGCTCTATTCGTTCAAGCGCCGCGGTACTGCGAGTGGCGTTTTCAGCTATCGTATCCAGCACATCTGAGTTAGCGCGGCTGCTCACCGCCGCGTCGTGGCGAGGCATCGTCTTACGTGCGTCATTGCAAGCGCCATTGCTCGTAGAGCAAACCTCTTGGGCGCGCTCTGAACATGTCGAATGGACATATTTTGATCGAGGTTCGTGGCTTTGAGAAGCCCCGTAAAATAGGCTTAACTTCCAGAAGCTTTTGGTGTCGCTCCCTCCTTGCCATGGCCGACCGCCAGAGGCATGCGGCGAGGCGTAGGCTGGCCTTAATATCAATTCGCATCGGCCAGGCGTCGCACGCTGCTCTCGATTTGGTGGTAAGCGCTCGCCGAAGCAGAGGCGAACGATCCCGTCTCCTCAAACTTTCTGGATTGGCGAACCCCATCGGTGTTCGACGGGAACACTGGCGATGGCGGGCGATGATGCCCTCAACTTTGGCAACGAGTTCGTCGTTGCTAAATACTTTTCAACCCCGCTGACATTTGCCCCTCTAGCGCGGCCGTCGTCGAGCTGCAGATTGATCTATGATTC
Source organism: Bradyrhizobium sp. USDA 4504 (assembly GCF_054063995.1). Taxonomy (NCBI): domain Bacteria; kingdom Pseudomonadati; phylum Pseudomonadota; class Alphaproteobacteria; order Hyphomicrobiales; family Nitrobacteraceae; genus Bradyrhizobium; species Bradyrhizobium sp. USDA 4504. The sequence continues at coordinate 144,678 of NZ_JBSSGV010000001.1, forward strand.
CTCATCATGACAGCGTAGATCGGATAGCGAAGAGAACCGCCGATCCCACAGGACCGGCGGCCAAGTCAAGGGAGGAAACGCCCGCTAGGGCAGCGGTACCGACAGTACCGCCTAGGCACGCCAATCTCTTGACGGATCTCGAATAAATGTTTTCGCCAAGAAGCCAGAAGATGATTCCGACTTACCGAATGAAGGTGCTGCGAAGAGCCGGCGCGGCTCCAAGTAATTCAATTGAGGCGGCACCAAAAGAGAAAATTGTGTACGTATCGTACGAGCTGAGCTGTATCCGCATTCTCGTTACATCTTGTCAACGTCTGGGGAGCGTCTTCACGAGGACCGCAGCTCGCCATTCGACGAAGTCTCCGTTTTCACGTTTCGAAATTGGCCGCCAACTGCAAGAAATTCATAAGCAACAGGTGCCCCTGTTGAGTAAGTACTGACTCCGGGTGGAATTGCACGCCATAGGTTGGGTGATGCCGATGTGACAAAGCCATAATCTCACCTTCATCTGAGCGGGCTGTCACCATGAGATCCGGTGCCTCTGATAGATCGAGTTCGACCGCTAGAGAATGGTACCGTCCAACACGAAGTGGAGACGGGAGTTCCTTGAACAACCCATCACCGCCGTGCGTTATGGGTGAGGCTTGGCCGTGCATGGGACGATGTGCACGTACGACGCGTCCCCCGAAAACGCTCCCAATGCACTGGTGGCCGAGACAGATGCCAAGAATTGGGACACGATCCGAAAGTGCGCGGACAACCGCGGTGGATATACCGGCCTCCATGGGAGTGCAGGGACCGGGAGATATGACGATTGCGCTCGGCTGGAGCGCAGCGAGTTCAGTGACGCTGATCGCATCACTTCGGATGACTTGCGTCTGTGCACCAAGCTTGCGGAAATAGCGGCCAATGTTGAACACGAAGGAATCGTAATTGTCGATGATGATGATCAAAATGCACCATATGGATCGGCATCAAAGGCCTCGAACAGTCGTTGTGCCTTGGCAAGGGTCTCCTCATATTCGGCTTCCGGATTCGACATCGCCGTTATTCCGCCGCCTGCATGAAACACAGCTAGGTTACCCTCGATCACCACGGTGCGGATCGCAATGTTCGTGTCCATGTGTCCATTGAATCCGATGAAGCCGATCGCCCCGCAATACACCTCTCGCGCCACTTTCTCGATGTCCGCAATGATCTCCATTGCTCGCACCTTTGGAGCGCCAGTGACGGAGCCGCCGGGAAAGCAGGCGCGAAGTAGACTGACAGCGTCTTGGTCTGCAGCAAGCGCGCCTCTGACCGCCGATACAAGATGGTGCACTGAGGCATAGGTTTCGAGGTTGCACAGTGCTGAAACCTCGACCGAATCGTCTGTGCAAACGCGTGAGAGATCGTTGCGCAGCAGGTCGACGATCATAATGTTCTCGGCGCGATCCTTCTCGGACGCGAGAAGGAGCTCGGCACGGTGCAGATCTTCCTCGGAATCAGCGGAGCGCGCGATTGTGCCTTTGATCGGTCGTGTTTCGACCTGCCGTCCGTCAAGTCTCAGAAATCGCTCAGGAGAGCTCGACGCGATCGTCAGCGTATCATAGTGCAGGAGAGCTGCAAACGGGGCCGGGTTCAAAGACCGAAGCTGGCAATAAAAGGTGAGCGGATCGAATAAGGGCGACACTTTGGCACTGAAGCGTTGCGCGATGTTTGCCTGGAATATATCTCCGGCCAGGATCAAATCGACGACGCGCTGAACGGCCGCTATGAAGTCTTCACGGCTAAAATTCGACTGCCATCGCCCTGCGGTGCTGGGTATTATGATCCGCGGCGGCTTTGGCCTGGCAAGCAGTGCCGCAAACTCGTCGGCGCGACGACGCGCGTGCTCGGCTCGTCGAGTGGGGTCCTGCTCCGGCCAGCCGGTCGAGACGATCCAGCACCTCTGGTCCCGGTGATCGAAGCTGACCACCACGTCGTAAAAGTGCAATATTGATTGCGGCAACCGCAGACCCGCAACTGACGGTGCCGGCAGCCGCTCCAGTGTTCGATTTAGATCGTAGGCAAGGAAGCCGGCTGCGCCGCCCTGAAATGGGGGGAGATCGGGGCGATACGCTTCTTTGTATCTGGCAAGAAGGTCGCGGAGAACCTCCCATGGATCCCCTATAATTGTCTCTCCGTTCCAACTTGCCTGTCCATCCGCGACTAAGTAGGTGCTGAACGGCTCGCAGGCCAGATATGAGTATTGGCCAAGCAGTTCGTGCCTTGCGGCGCTGTCGAGAAAGGTAAGCTGGGGCCGCTGCGCAAGACATCGCAGCGCCTTGACGGGCTCAATCCACTGCAACTCGCGGACGTGCATGGCTATCTGCTACGACAACCGGCAGGTTGCGAGGCCTGCGCTGCATGATGCGCTCCGAAGGAGAGTTATTTCCGTGCCGCACGTACGAGACATGCGGCTGATCATCAAGCTATTCACGGCGGGCCGGTCCACTACGCCGAGCGACTTGCGTTAGCCCTGCCGTTCCAGCGAAATGCACGTCTTTCGACAGCTCATAGTCAGCAGCAAAGCGCAACTCCCGGAGCGGGCGTACGCATCGGATCGCTTCTCGATACAAATCGTGCGTCTTGTACGCAGCGAGATCCGTCTCGCTGTCGAATTCACCATACACGACGACATCAATATCATTGCCGAGCTGGTCGCTCTTGCGGTTGCGGGCAATCTCGAGCCGGCGTGCATATGGGATTGAGGTGAGAACCGATAGACCTTCGACGACTTGGTCGATATCGGCCTTTTCCTTGGCTGTGAAGAAGACGATGTGACGGATCATGATGGCCGTAAACGCGACGCCGCAACTTGACCACTTGTTATATCGGGATCTAGCTCAAGGCAATGCCGAACGCATCGACAGCCGGAGCGGTCTTTGACGCTGTACGATGCCGCGACTACGCAGCAGACCTTCCTGATATATGTCAGCGGGATCTGACAATTGCCGTGCCAAATGCTCTGGATATGGCTTATGTAGGTGAGGCGAGATCGTCGGGCGCTCTAAGCGCTTGTAAAGGCGCTACTGGCCCTCAAATATCGAACATTGCCGGGGACCGGTGCCGTTCAGAAAGAGGCCACCGGAGCATACGAAGCCGCCAGCGAGGCGTCGACGTCTTGTTTGGCAGGGATCATCCAGATCGCTTATACGACATCGGCCGAGCCTGCTCGCGCTTCGGCGGAAGCTCGCGCAACGTCGAAAACGCAAAAATCACCCTCGCGGCAGCTAATATGGCTCGATCGCTGTTTCCTGGCCGGAACGAATCCGCTCATTCGATCGACCACACCACGTGAAGTCAGTCATCAATCGTACAGCTTCGCTCGAATCGTACCGTTCTGCGTCTATTGGGATACATTCTACGGCACGTGAATGCCTCCGTCCGATCTGGACAGTATTTGCGCGCCGATAACAATCTTAACCTGCCACAAGGCATCAAACGCAACTCTGGGAGGACGCAATGGCGCGCGTCACAGCCGTCTATGGTTCAAGGTAACAGTCGGTATCCAGAATCCATTCAGAGCGGGTGCAGCGGACACCTATCGCGACGGGTATCTTACGTGCTGCCGTTAGCCTCGAGGGAGCGATGCACGCAGCAGGATCGCTGAGCAGCCTTTGCTCTAACCGGGAGCGAGGGCACCATGCGTTCAACGTCTTACGAAGAGTAGGCGGTCCTGTCGACCGGCGTCCTCTTTGTGAGGTCGCTGCAAATGGAGAATGAGGTGCGTACGACGTCGGACAAGAGGTCAAGCTCGGCGAGCCGGCAGCGGATAGTGGTCGCGGGTACAGGGGTCGGCGTTGGAAAGACGGTGTTCTGCGCAGGGCTTGTCAATCTTCTGGGCGCGAAGTTTTGGAAGCCGATTCAAGCCGGCCTCGAAGGAGAAACGGACACACAGCGTGTCGCTCGGTTTGCAAGTCTTTCGCCAGATCGCATCGTGCCTGAGGCGTACCGACTGGAGACGGCCGCTTGGCCGCACTGTTCCGCGGAAGTTGACGAGGTCTACGTCAAAGCGGAATCGCTGGAGCTGCCGGACACTGAAGGACAGCCCCTTGTGATCGAGGGGACCGGAGGACTAATGGAGCCGCTCAATTGCGGTTTGCTTTACATTGATCTTTTGGAGAGATGGCGGCTTCCTGTAGTACTGTGCACTAGCACAACTTTGGGCACAATTAATTGTTCGCTGCTCTCTATAGAAGCGCTCCGCAGACGCCAGATCGACATCCTTGGAATCGCTTTCGTTGGCGAAAAGAATTCGGATGCGGTGAGAGCCATTTGCGAGATTGGACGGGTGCGGTGGTTAGGGCGGCTGCCCTGGATCGCGCCTCTGGCGGCGGATACGCTGCAAGCTGCGTTCAAAGCATCCTTCTGGCGGGATGATTTCAAGTCATGACACACAGGGCGCATCGTGTAAGGCGCCTTCTCGCAGGCTGCTGAGGCTTGGCCCCAGCAGGCATGAGAAGGTCCGGTTGCCTCTGCATAATCGTCGAGAGTAGCGGCAAGCCGAGATCATTGCATTCTTCGCAAACCCAGCAACTTGAGCTTGTTGAGGTTGGCCTTCCTCGGTAGTCACACCGGTTCGTAGTTGCTGCCCTGGCAACGGCATCGTTTCAGGTCGTATTCGGCTTCGTAACGGTGATCCTCGTTGTGCATTCTAGCGGGCATTGGACTGAAGCGCTGTACGTCGGCGGATCAAGATTGCAAGGGCAAATGTCCGCGGCCGCCTTTTGGGAAGATGTAGCTGCGCAGATGTTCTGGGAAAGCTAGATAGATCGTCAAGTCGCAGACTGCCGGGCTTCAGAGTGGAGAAAGCGGGCGCATCTGCTGTGATTTCCCGAAGACGGTCAGCTTCTCGAAAGCAAAGGTTGCGACCATGCGAACGCGATCTCTCGATCACAATGCTGTCAGTGAACGGACTGGTTATGAACCGAGCGAATAAACTGGCGGATGCAGCCTATATTCTCATAGGAGGAGGACTATATGGATATGAATCCGATCAACGGTGCCGGAGCGCATGGGTCCTCAGACCTCGAGGAATTGAATGAAGCGGATCAGGATATGCTCAGGCAATTCTTCAGCGAAGCCGGCTCATCATCGTCTGCAGCCCCAGAGGAGACGGTCTATGATGTCTCGCACGCTGCTCCGCGGGAATTCCGGCACCGCACCGAAGCACGACCTATGCCAGAGCGAATGGCTGATCGATTGAGCCATTTGGGTCTTGTTCCGGATGCAGACCAGCCGACCATGACCTACGATATTCGGGGACACCGGTACACAGCTGCCTTGGACCCGTCTGGCCATGTTCGCCTCATTCACAACCCGCCGGAGGCCCAAGTGCTTGGAGCCGGCCGAGCGGGAGCGCCAGATTTCGGAGCGTTCTTCATTGAGGCTCGGGACCATGGTGCTGTTGTCCCGGAGCAATGGGCCCCATTGGCCTTAATTGAAAAGCTGCGCGACGAAGGACTCATGCCTAGCCCAAACCACCCGACAACCATTTCTCTCAATGGCAAGCTCTACAATGCCGAGTTGGCGGAAGGAGGGTTCGTTAGGCTTACGCGGCGGCAAGTGTGAAACTGTTGGGCGATAGCTGAGCAAAGTCGGTGAGCTAGGGCGCGTCTGCTTGAACTACGTGGACAGTTCACCGCTTGTCGGTGAATTGTCCGCGTTTCAGAGGGGCTCGCAACCTTCCGGCCGCTGGCACATTCGAAGCATCAAAACTGCCTGACTTGAGGACACGACTGCAGAGCCTCCATGGCGGTCTGGCGGATGTCCTGGACCCAGCAGCGCCGCATAGCGATGCTGCGCTCGCGATCTGACATTCGCAACCGTGTTGAGCCGACCGCGGCCCCGGGCCACGGCTACGGCACAGGCCCGATATTCATTCTCAAAATTCATCTTTGAACGAGGTGATGTTCTCGAGCCTTCGTCCGGTCCGGCGCCGCAAGCGCACATCTAGTGTCCCGAGTCACAAGTTCGCAATCATAGATTCGCAGTAGATTCGCGTCGCTGTGCCAAGGATGGAGGCAAACAGCGGCGGAGTCTCCAATGGCGGTCCAGCAACTTGCCCCCCTGATATTGAGTGATGATGAGCGGGCTGAACTGACGTCGCTGACGATGCGGCGGAAGACGGCTCAGGCGCTGGCTCTGAGAGCCCGGATCGTGCTGACCTGTGCGGAAGGTGGTCAGAACACGGAAGTGGCGGTCAAGCTCGGGCTGGACCGGCAGACCGTAGGCAAGTGGCGGCGGCGCTTTATGGCACAGCGTGTGGCCGGGCTGCACGACGAGCCGCGTTCCGGCGCGCCGCGCACGATTGACGATGCCCGCATCGAAGCCGTGATCGTGAGGACGTTGGAGAGTTGCCCTGAGAACGCCACTCATTGGAGCTCCCGCGACATGGCCAAGACCAGCGGCCTATCGGTATCGACGGTCCAACGCATCTGGCGGGCCTTCGGGCTCCAGCCGCACCGGATGGAGACGTTCAAGCTCTCGACCGATCCGAACTTCGTGGCCAAAGTGCGCGATGTCGTGGGCCTCTACGTCTCACCACCCGAGCACGCCATCGTTCTGTGTGTGGATGAGAAGTCCCAAATCCAGGCGCTGGACCGCAGCCAGCCGTTGCTGCCGATGCGTCCCGGCCAGGCGGCCCGAAGGAGCCATGACTACAAAAGGCATGGCACCACATCGTTGTTCGCCGCCCTCGATATTGCGACGGGACGGGTCATCGGCAAATGCTACGGGCGCCACCGCACCGCCGAGTTCCGCAAGTTCCTTGACGAGATCGAGGCTGCCGTACCGCGCGAACTCGACGTCCATCTCGTCATGGACAATTACGTCACGCACAAGACCCCAATGATCCGGAGATGGCTCGCCAAAAGGCCGCGTTGGCACGTGCACCTGACCCCGACCAGTTCGTCATGGCTCAACCAAGTCGAGCGCTTCTTCGCGCTCCTCACCGATAAGAAGATCAGGCGCGGCGTCTATCGCAGCGTAGCCGCCCTCAGGGCGGACATCGCCTCGTTCATCGAACGACACAACGCCGATCCAAAACCGTTCCGATGGACCAAATCCGCCGATGATATCCTTGCTTCCATCGAGCGCTTCTGCCGTTACAATGCCCCGGCAAAACAAGCCCCGATGTTGCGAACTTCTGGTTCAGGACACTAGCGGTCATTCGACTCATGGCGAACCGCCGCTCGACGGGTGGCCGCGGCAAGCGCGCCGTACGGAGCTTTAGCTCCGGGAACTTGACATCAAAGACATCAACGATACCGACGAGGCGCCGCTGCGAGTAGATCTGGCCTTCATCAAGGCCACTGTCAAACGCGGTCCGGAACTGGCCTCTTTGCCTCACGAACTATCCCCACCCGCGGTTCATGATGTCGCTTGAAACTTCGTCGGCGGCCGACGGGAAGGTCGGAGGCGAGCCGCCGAAGGGCCGTCAGCGACCGGCGGCTGATGAGGCAGCTGTTTCGCTCGGCTCGGAGCCGCTAGCTGTCGCCGCGGATAGTCAGCACGTGACTTTGGTGCAAGAGCCGGTCGAAGATCGCAGGTGGCGACCACCGGATCGGCGAACACCGTGCTCCATTCGGTAACGCTCGGTTCGGCGTGATTAGCATAGCGGCGGTTGATCAACTAAAGGTGCTGCGCCGCGGCGGAGCTGTTCTGTCTATTTGATTCCAGCTTTCGCCTTGGCCTGGCTGGTGGCGAACGCCGGAACTGCCGTGGCCCAGCCGGACGGCTGCCCAGCATACTGCTATAGTGGTTGTGCTTTGTAAGATGCTGCCTGTCGGGCAACTTGCCTCTAGCGCAGCCGAGCGGCTCCCCGTCGAGTGCCTCCCCGCGGAGCGCCGACGACGCCACCACTTATTCCCTTCTTTCGATGGGGCCGGCGCGCTGGAAATGACTTCAATAGGGCGGCACACGGAGCGACATGGACCAGGGGAGGCCGGCGTTGTCGAACATCATCAAGGAATTGCGGAACAGTACCGCACGCAGGAGCGCCGGCAGACGCGTCTTTCCCTGCATTCGAGATCTCCTGGCCGACCATGCGCAAAATGCGGCGGAGCGCCACGCCATTCTAGCGCCGGAACGCCTCCCGATGACGTATGGCGCGCTGTGGACGCAGGCAATGGCCGTGGTTTTCGGCTTGCGAAACGTCGGCGTGCGCCGAACTGACAGGGTCGCGGTGGTTTTGGCGGACGGACCAGAGGCTGCAGTAGCGGCGATCACGGTCGCAGCTGGCGCAGTTTGCGTACCTCTCAATCCCGGCTTCACCTGTGATGAATACCAGCGGTATTTCGACGAATTGCACCCGGCGGCACTCATGACGCACGCTGACTTGAATTCGGCCTGCCGACGCGCCGCCCGCATCCGGGGCCTGCCCGTGATTGATGTGTCGATGCGGCCCAACGAGGCGGCCGGCGCATTCAGTGTTGCCGATCGGGCGCCGCAAGGGCTGCCTGACGATGAGTTTGCGTCCGGCGCTGACGACGCATTCATCCTGATGACTTCCGGCAGTACGTCGCGGCCTAAAACGGTTCCTCTGACCCATGCGAGCGTCTGCCAGTCGGCCGGCAATGTTGGCGCCGCCCTGGAGCTTGAGGCTCGTGACCGCTTGCTGAGCGTGCTGCCCCTCTTTCATGGGCATGGCTTGATCTCGGGACTTCTGGCCGCGCTTGCAGCGGGCTCCAGTGCAGTCTGTCCTGCTGGCTTCGATGCAAGAGCGTTCTTCGGCTGGCTGACGGAGTTTCAACCGACCTGGTACACGGCGGTACCGGCCATCCATCGCGCTATATTGGAGGCCGCGGATTGTCACAAGCAGGGTGCACTGCGATCCTCCTTGCGGCTCGTTCGTTCGGCTTCGACCTCTTTGTCGTCGGAGGTGCTCGAGCGACTGGAAGGGTTGTTTGGTGTTCCCGTTATCGACACCTATGGCATGACGGAAGCCGCCACCCAAATCGCCGCAAATCCCTTGCAGCGGCGCAAGCGCGGTTCAGTCGGCCGGCCAGCCGGCCCCGAGATCGCGATACTGGACAGTGCAGGTCGCCGCTTGCCGTTCGGCAAACGTGGCGAGATCGCGCTGCGAGGCCCCACCATAACGAGAGGATACGACAATGATGCCGCCGCTACCGCGTCCGCCTTTCAGGGCAGCTGGTTCCGGACCGGCGACCTCGGATACCTCGACGCCGATCGGTATCTGTTCATCGTCGGTCGCATCAAGGAGATCATCCATAAGGGCGGCCAGAAGGTTGCCCCTGCCGAGGTAGAGGGCGCCTTGCTGAGCCACCCGGATGTGATCGAAGCCGCTGTTTTCGCTGTTCCCCATGAGCGACTAGGCGCGGACGTCGCCGCCGCTATCGTGCTGCGCCAGGACGCAAATGTGAGCCCGCACAGTCTGCGGGATTTTGCCCGATCGCACCTTGCCGCCTTCAAGGTCCCGGGCCTCATCCTGATTGTGCCACAGATCCCGAAAGGCGCCGGCGGGAAGATCAAGCGCAATGAACTTGCGGCCCACTTTTCAAAGACCTGCTTGTTGCAGGAGGGCGGCGAGGCGGTTGCCCCCCGCTCGGAATTGGAGCGTCAACTGGCCGGCTTTTGGAAGGACATCCTCGGCATCGATCGGATCAGCGCTGACCAGGATGTCTTCGCGCTCGGGGTGGATTCACTTGCCATGACGCAGATGATTTTGCGTGTGGAAGAGCACTTCGGCATCACTTTGTCCATCGAGGATATCTTCAGTTCGCCTACCGTTGCGGCTCTTGCGCTTCGTATCGCATCATCAAAAGATGGCGCCGGCCCGTTAGCGCGCAGGCAGGATCCGCTTACGGAAATCACACGCGCTGATGCAGATGGCCCGCAGCCGGTGTCCATCGTCCAGGAGCGTATGCTGCGCATCGAGCGAAAACTGCCCGGATTACCGCAGTTCAACCTGCCGTTCGCTTATCGATTGCAGGGCCAACTCAGCATTCCTGCGCTTGAGCGGAGCCTTGGTGAGCTCGTGCACCGGCACGACATGCTGCGCACGGCGTTTATCTGGCAAAGTGAGGTTCCTCTCGCTCACGTGGCGCCAGAGGTCGATGTCGGATCGATCCTCGTCGTAAAGGATTATGCAGACTTGGCGCAGACCGCAGACGCACAGGCCAAGAAACTTGTGCTGGCAAGGGTGAAGTTGGAAGCTGAGCAGCGCTCGTTGGAACCGATCGACCTGAACGATGCGCCATTATTCCGGGCCTATGTCTTTCGGCTCGACGCCTGCGACCACGTTTTACTTCTGGTCATGCACGACATCATCATTGATGGCTGGTCGATGGCAATCTTCATGGAAGAGCTTTTGAAGATCTATGCCAGCTCCATTGCCGGCGCAAAGGCGCAGCTGCCCGAGCCATCGTGTCAATTTTCAGACTTCGTTCGCTGGCAGCGTTTGTGGTCCAGCACCGAGGAAGCAAACAGGCAGCTGGCTTACTGGACGCGGCACCTCGACAAGGCCTCACCTCCCTTTGTGACTCCGAAAGGCAGCGTAGCAGGAGAATTGAGCTCGCGCGTTCTCCAAGAACCATTTCAAATTTCGAACAATCTGCTGACGCAGCTGAACGCCATGAGCCGTGATCGGGGCGTAACTCTGTTCATGAGTTTGCTTGCCGGCTTCAAGACCCTGCTGTTGCTCCGGAGCGAACGGAACGACATTTGCGTTGCGACCTTGATGGCCAATCGCTCTCAACTCAGGACAGAACGCCTGATCGGTCCATTCGCGAATACAGCGATCATCCGCACCCAACTTGATGCCGATCTAACCTTTATTGAAGCCCTTGATCGGGTGCGCAAGGCCGTCTTGGACGCTCATGCCAGACAAGAACTTCCGTTCGATATCATTGCCGGCCGATTAGCGGAAGCAACCGGCTTGTGCCCAGCATCACTCGTTCAGGTCTATTTCGTTCTCCAGGTCGCGTTCCGCCGAGCGCTCCAGGCGCCCGATCTGACGGTTCTGCCATTCGGCTATCAGGAAGAACGCTCAGCCATGCCGATCGACCGCGCTTGGCTGTCGATGACCATCAAGGAAACGCCGCTGGGAATGAGCGGCATATGCGGACGCAAAGAAGACTTGTTCGCGCCAAACACCATTCAGAACTGGATTGCCGATTACATCACAATTTTGGCCAATGCGGCCGCGCGCCCCAACAAGCAGCTTGGCCGATTGATTGATCCTTGAAACGATCAGATCAGTCGCACCGAGCCGGTGAAAGAAAAGTGCAACGCTTTGTGCCGATGCCCTACCAGGCGCAAGGCCACCCAAAATTCGTCCGATCCGAGTATCATCCAGCTTGATTATCCACTAGAAATTGTCGACAATTCAGCCGTGTATCGGACAAGGGATTGTCAAATCTAGTTTCTGCCACTTGGAGGCGGCGATGTGTAGATTTGCAGTGGATCTCATTGACTTCGAGAAATTGACCGCGGCGCAGAAGAAAGCACTCTTAAAGGACTTGCAGAAGCGCAGAGATGCTCTGCAAGCGCAGCTGGAGGGTGTCAGTGAATCGCTAAAGGGTGTCAACCAAGCGCTCAAGACCGTCCAGAAAGGATCAAAGCGCCGTTAATGCCCGGGGCCATCAGCGCCCGACAAGACTGCAGTGGTCTGCTTGCTTCATTCATGCAGGGCTCCGTGATCGGGGCGTCGGGCAGCGCCCAAACTTTGGCTTTCCATATACGGAAAACATGGCGGAGCGTCTGAGGAGTGCACGCGAAACACAACTCATTCGAGGCCATTAAGCCCTAGTGACGCCATGGCGACCCTTTGGGGCAGCGGCGTCAAGGTGAATTGGCAGCAGCTTTATGCATTGGCGAGCGGCGAGCATGTCTCTCATGGATCGTTCGTGCCTCAGCATCGAGAGCATACAAGTTCGGATCCGACGTTTTGCCGTTTGCGCGCCTCTCGCCAGCTGGCAGAAAGTCTCGGAACATCAGGCGACCTCATCCGCTGATATTGACGGCGGCGCAAAGGTGCCGGTCCCACAGTCCTCAATTCCGCTGCGCGTGGGAAACTATTGTGGAAACCCGAGAAGAGGGAAGCAACAATCGCAAGCTAAACCAGCCCCAAGGACGCCGGGGCCGCAACAGGAGGTCGAAGCCGCAAACCTGCAATCATGTAAATCTTGCGATTATTGGCCCGCATTTCGGACGTGCCCATCGCACCTGCGAATCTCACGGGCGTGGCATCAAAGCAGGCAAATCTATACGTGGGATATTGCAGATCTCGCGCGGTCTGGTAACGCCTGACGGACAGCAATGTTCGGAGCCCGATAGACACCTCCTGCTTCCGACAATAGACTCCTAATTAAAGACCGGTCAGATCCGAGCAGGGCGAGCTTTTATGGCCGCAGACCGTGTGGAACGGCGACTGAGTGCTATTTTCGTAGCCGATGTGGCTGGCTACAGCCGCCTAATGGGTGCTGACGAGGAGGGCACGCACGCCCGGCTGAACGAGCATCTATCCGCGCTCCTCTATCCCGAGATTGAAAAGCACAGCGGCCGCCTCATCAGAAGCGCCGGCGATGGAATCTTGGTGGAGTTCGCGAGCGTGGTTAGCGCGATGCGATGCGCCATCGCGATACAGCGTGGCATGATCACCCGAAACACCGATGTGCGCATGGAGCAAAGAATCGAGTTCCGCATCGGCATCAATGCCGGCGACATCATGATAGATGAGGGCGACATCTTCGGGGATGGGGTAAATGTCGCGGCTCGGCTCGAGGCGCTTTGCGAGCCTGGCGGCATCTGCGTGTCGAAACGCGTACGAGAGGATACGCAAGATAAGCTTGACGTCGAATTCGAGGATCGTGGCGAGCATCAACTGAAGAACATTGCCCGGCCGGTGCGGGTCTATCGCGTGTCGTTCGGCAACGCTCCGCCGCGACCGCCTCTTACACTTCCCGAGAAGCCCTCCGTCGCTGTCCTGGCTTTTGAGAACATGAGTCGCGACCCGGATCAGGAATACTTCGCGGATGGAATCTCTGAAGACATTATTACCGAGTTGTCTCGCTTCTCCGACTTGTTCGTGATCGCCCGCAATTCGAGTTTTCGATACAAGGGCAAAGCGGTTGATTTACGTCAGGTGGGTCAAGAACTCGGCGTGCGCTACGTTCTTGAGGGCAGCGTTCGTCGGGGCAATGACCGGGTTCGGATCACGGCGCAATTGATTGATGCTGCAAGTGGCGTCCATCGCTGGGCCGAGCGGTATGATCAAAAGTTACAGGATGTATTTACGATCCAGGACGACGTCGCGCGGACGATCGCCGCAATTCTGGTCGCCCATGTGAACATGGCGGAAGCCGAACGTACCTTGCTCAAGCCGCCCGCGACTTGGCAGGCCTACGATCACTACATGCGCGCGGCTGCGGCTTGGATATCCTTCCAATCCTCCTGGCAAATGGCAGAACTGTTGCGCACGCGAGGGCATCTTGCCGATTCGCTGGCCCTCGATCCGAACTATGCACGTTGCTATGCAATGCTGGCCAGCACTCACAGGGTGGCTTGGCTCAATCCCTTGAACGATGAGTATTTGAGCCCCACTATCCTCGACCTGGCCATCAACTTGGCCCGCACGGCAATTGCGCACAATCCGGGTCTGCCCGAAGCCTACGCCGAGTTGGGCTATAACATCATCCGCAGGCGTGACTTTGATGCAGCAACCGCCGCCGCCGAAAGAGCGCTTGCGCTAAACCCCAACTTCGCGGACTACCGCCTTGCGCAAATATTCTACTCGGTGGGGGACCCGGCCAGAGCTATTGCCATCGCCAAGTTGCAAATGCGCCTTGATCCATTCCATCCGCATTTTGCGCCGTTGATGGCTGGCGTAGCTCACTACCACCTCAAAGAGTACAATGATGCCCAGCATTGGTTGGCTGAAGCGGTTGGACGAGCGCCCAATCACCAGTATGGCCACGCATTCTTGGCCGCGACCTACGCTCAGCTGGGACGAATGGAAGATGCTCGTGCAGAGGCAAGCGAGGTTCTGCGCCTGAATCCAAGATACAGTATTGGCGGCACCCAGAAGCAAGTGTCCATTCTCAAACGCGCCGAAGACTTGGAGCACCTGGTTGACGGGCTACGAAAGGCCGGCCTTCCACTATAATCGCTGGCGAATGGGGTGCGGCAAGCAGCCGCCATCTAACGCGGTGGCCGCTCTGCCGCTCGCAGGCCTCCAGACGAATTCATTTGAGCTCCGGCCGGCCATTGCCAAATCCGCGGCAGAATCACCTGAACCAACCAGGCGATCGAGCTCTTCGTGCAGCACATGAGGGCGGTTCTCGGCCTGCCCAACGAGAAGCGGGCCAACCGCCAGGATGTGTATTCGATCGGCCTGATGCCAACCGTCGCTTCCGACCAGTGTCGCGGCGGTCGTGGCGGTGAAGGATATTCTGCGAGCCGAAACTCCAGAGCGGAGCTGAACGCAGGGTAGACTTAGACTTTCATTTCGCTGGATTGAAGGCTTGCCTCGAGGGATCATCGACACTTAATTGTACCATCCGCCAGTGCCCGCCTTATTTGTTCTGCCCTTTCCTTGGACAGCTTTTCGGCCAAGCTGTGGTCCCTTAAAAGCGCCGGCCCCTTGCGCTCTCGATCGTAAACCATCCAGCCGGAGGTCCCCATTCGAACGAGGAACCTGGACTGTTGCGGAGGTAATTCGTGGTTCAATAGTTCCTCCTTCATTGGCCTGCTACGTGCAATTCGCGCCAGTGTCCCAGGGAAAGACGATACTCGTGTCAGGAAAACACGCTCCGCGCTTTATTCCTGAACCGGGACACTGGAAGTGCACGGCCCGTGCCACTGGCCGAGTCATATTCGATAGCGCGTTCGTGGGATCCCTGCAGAGGGGCATGCAAACGCCTCGTGAAATTGATCACCTCTCGCCGGTCTAGCCGCCCATGCTTCCGGTCGGCGTCGCTGTGTCCTGTAGGCCGGCAGAACTGGTCCGGTGCTGACCGGATCGGCCCGGAAGAGTTGCCCGATCAGCTAGCCGAAGATTGTCGCTGCGATCCTCAATCCAGAGCGGCAGCAGGTCCGAAGAGCCTCGCCCTTCGCTCCCGCGAGCCTTGGTCTATGACTTGTCTCGTCATCAAGTGCGCGTGAGATGTGAGGCCGTTCACACGTGATGATCGCGAGATGACTTAGGCGGGCGTAGCAGCTTCGGTCTTGGAGACCATGATGTCATTAGTCAGGAACGAAAGCTGGTCGGGAACAGCTACAGCGTCGATGCTCGGCATTCTCATTGTCGTCGCGCTTGTCTTTGCACTCGTTGGTTATTTGGAGTGGTCCTCAAATGCCAATCTGAGCGAATTCATCAGCCGGACCGAGCTCGCGGTGGCTGCCTCAACTCCGATCCTACCGCTCAATGGACCAAGAGCTTGCGAGCTCGGCAGGAAGTTGCCGGCGCTTTCCGTGCCTCTCGAATGAAGCCGTCGAAGCGACTGCGCCAATCAACCGTCAAGAAAGCACGTCTTCGAGCTTGAATACAGCGTGCCAGCAGCACGATTGCCCATCCGCGAACGACTAAAGGCCGCAGCATATTATGGAAATATAAATTCCGATGGCCCATCAATTCTGATGACTTCTCGCTTCAGAGAGTCATCATTAATTTCGCCAGCCTTTACAAGAAGCCACACCGGCCGTCTGGGCATCCAACCGGGTCAGCGCCGCAAGGATGGAGCCGCGGAACAGGGGCTTGCCTCCTGCTGGGTGCGCGGTTCTGACGTTGACGGCGGCGAACTCGGTCGACCGCCCGACCTGACGATTTCCGGCGGGCAAAATGGGGCGGCGAGTTGACGCCATCGAATCCAGGCGGGCTGCCTGGGGACTGGGATTTGCGAAAGGCGCCGCCCGTCCCGAACAGAGCGCCGGGTGATGCGGAGGAGCTTACTAAGCCATACGGGACCAGGCTCCGGATCCGTAATCGAGCATGCTCCTGCGCGCTGTTGGGCTACAAACTGGTAGGACGAAGTCCTAGCATGGGTGCGGCTGCGATCGCCCTTGCCATGTTACGAGACGGGTGGGCAAATTACATGACCAACTGAACTTCAATCGCGCGGCTTGGATCCCATGAATAGGCTCTACCCGCTAGTTCTGGAGCACCGGCTTCCGAGCCTGGTTCGGTACTGTATCTCAGCGTGCATTATGGTGATGTGCGCGGTACTGCAGATCGCGCTTCAGATGGAGACCGGGGCGCCAGGATACTTCTTGCTACTCCCCGGCGTGTTTCTGTCGGGCCTGATTTTCGATCGCGGGTCCGGAATATTCGCGGCGATCATCGCGATCGCGGTGGGCGCCTACGTCACCTACGCAGGCCACCTCGGCATTGATTTCCTTGCGCCGAATGCGCTCTTTGTTATCACGGCCGCCGGGACAGCCACCATTGCAGAATTCCAGCGAGCCGAACTCCGGCGGGTCATGCTGGCGGACAAGACGAGACTGTGCTGCTGCAGGAGATGGCGCACCGGACGAAAAACAATCTTGCTATTCTCGGCGGCATGATCCGGCTTGAGGCAAGGCACGGCGGGCCGGAGGTCGCGGCTGCGCTAGAGGCAACAGCGCGCAGAGTGCAGGTGATGGCCGAGGTGTACGATCATCTCTTGCTCAAGGAGGACTCGCGCTCGGTGAATATGCGCTATTTCTTGAATGACGTTGTCGAAAAGGTCTTCCATTCCTTGGCTCCGTCCGGGCCGGTCGCCTTCCAGGTGGTCTGCGACGATATCGACCTGCCGAACAATCACGCGCTCGCGATAGGCATGATTACGAACGAGCTCGTCACGAACTCACTGAAGTACGCCTTTCCCGCCGACAGTCCGGGCCATATCGTAGTCTCGTTATCTAAAGGGGACGGCATCGAGTTGTCGACCTCCGACAATGGCGTCGGCCTCCGAGAGGGAGCGCACTCGGGCGGCCTGGGCTCTCGAATCGTGCTTCTGCTGACCGAGCAGCTCGAAGGCGAAATCAACTACGAACAACTGGATCCAGGTCTGCTCGTTCGGGTGCGGGCCCATCCGCGGTAGCCTTTCTAGTTGGCAAATTGGTCTATCTGAAGCAAGCCACCATTGCTGCCAGGATCGTCGACGTACTCGGATCCATAGCGAACCTGCTTGCCGTGAACGGCAGAAACTTAGATGTAGACAGTCGCAAAGCTCCTTACGATGAAGCAGGCGCTCAGACAGCTCTGACGCTTCTCGATGGCGATGACTCCCGGAAGGCGAGTAGTTCCAGTAGAGTCGTGGAGTCTTCAATCACCTCTCAGCGAAACGCGCGCGACTGCGACGACATCGTTACGCGCATCAGCTTCTCCCTACACGAAGCTCGACTCTGTGAGTTCCAGCGCCGCGAACGTCCGAGCGTGGAGAGGGCGATTGACCATCGGATGCGCTGAGGTCGCCCGGCAGCTCCGCGAGCTTCTGGATCGGCTTGGTGTGCACCGAATTCGCCTTTGGACGGGGTCTCCGGTCAGCGAAGGGCGACGGCGCATGAGCCAGAGCGGTTCCGCGCGCATGGGCAGCTCAGGAGCAGCTACCGCCTCGAGCACGCCGAATCCTCATCGTAGTAGCGCTCGCCTTTGCGGTCCTCCGCTATTGGAGTGGTCCTCAGACGCGAATTTGGCCGAATTCACGCGCGGACCGATGTGGTCGCGGTTGGCTCGGCTCCGATGCTGCCGCTCAAGGGCCGAACAGTTTGCGAGCACGGTAGGAGCCCGTCTCCGGCGCCCGGTACCGCTCGAATGACACCGGTCGAAATGACCCCGACTGATTCATCGCCGGGAAAGTACGACAACAGGATTGGTTACAATGCGCCGGCAGCGCCGCGAGAAAATGACTGCAGCAGCATCCATGATGCGGTTTCTGGCGCCAGGGCGCGTGGCGCCCGTCACTGGATTGCGAGACCGATGCGAACCGCGCCGATTATTTCAACGGGCCGCTTTGTCCGAAACGTGCAATGCTGTGCTGGAAGTGCAGCAGTCGGTTCATAAAATCCCACGACGCAATTTTTGCTAGTTGCGCGCTTAGGTCGAAAGGCATTCGATAACAACCAATTTACGGTGAGGTTGATCGCAGTGGCCCTCGGCCCCTCAGAAACCTGCCACTATAAATTTTAAGCCTGGGGATTTGGCATGTTGAGGCCGGCAGTCAATTTGATCGCACTTTTTTCTGGTTGTGTGCTTGCCGGATGCGGGTTGCACGTCCCAGAGATCCGCGATTTTCCCAACGGTGGGTCATACGCCTCCAATAATGCTTTGGTGCAGGCAATCGTTCGGAGCGTTCATTGCGAACTTGAGGATGCAGTCACCAGGGTTCTCAACGCAAGAGCCGGATCGCCTGATGCTCTTTTCTTGCGCAAGTGGGGCGCTCAGGTTGCACTCACTATTCAGCTTGAAGAGAAGTCGACGGCTAACCCGACGGCTATTTGGTTCCCTCCGTCGCCACCTTCGTCGATCTTCAGTTTGAGCGGCACATTCAATGGGTCAGCAGATGCCACTCGTGTGGATAAAGTGAACTTCTATTACAAGGTGAGCGAGCTCTATCTGGGGCCAAACGGAAGATGTGAGCGCGACACCACCGCGCCAACTGACTCATTACTAATTCAGAGCGACCTGAAATTGGCAGAATGGCTCGACGCGATGGTCAATGGGGTCGCCACAGGGCAAATCACGAGTGTCGGTAAGCAAAATGTGCTTTCCCATCAAGTAACGTTCGAAATCGATACTAGCGGAAGCATTACTCCTGCATGGAAGCTCGTGAGAGCGAGTTTCAATCAAAGCGGAAACCTATTATCGGCTTTGCGCAATCGCAAGCATGACCTCGTGGTGACCTTCGCGCCCCTGGATAAGACGCAGAACGGAAACTTCCTAATCCCAATCGGCGAAAGTACGCATATTGCGTCGCAGTTAACCAGCGGCATTACGACCGGCTTCAAAAGCGCCCTGGGGCAATAGAATCTCTACACGTAGATCTTTGATCGGAGGATTATAATGACCAAGAAAGCAAAAAAGCGCGCTGTCAAGAAAGCAAGAAAAATAAGCGCGGAAGTCACCTCCGAGACTCTGTCGGATTCGGATGATCCAGCAATGAATGCTCTGGCTGACCGAGTTGCGCGTTGTAATAAGCCGCCGCTCAAATGGCTCAAGCAAGCTGATGGGTCATGGCTGGAATGCTCCCTTCGATCAGACTGCACCTACGGCAACTGTCACGAGGTCAGTGTTAATGAGGTGCCACCCGAAGTCCGCAACGCTTGAATGGCGCGCGTGACCGGACTGCGGGAGCCGCCTCAAGCTCTCAAACCGAGCGAACTCACGGCCCGGAAATATTCGCCGGCTAAAGGCCCAGCTTGGCAAGCCGTTAATCGGTGGCATTAGCGAAGCGATCCTGTCATTTTATTCCGGGCAGATATTGGTCGTTCGGTCCTGCAATCAACTCTTCCTCGCAGCGTACTCGATGTCGCTGATGCTCCGATGCCGACCAAATATCGCAGCACAGTGAACGGATGCGATAGGCCAAACGCCGTTGCGGTTTGTCGGAGCCGCCAACGACAACGCCATGACATGTGATTTCAGACGCGCCGTTTTTGTTGCGCTGGCTTCTAGCTGACTTGATTCTCTATTGGAGGAGCGCACCTATGGCAAAATTACAGTAGCTGAAGAAAAAATCCGCGATCACTCATCCCGCCAAGTGGCTCAGATCACGATTCGCAACCAACACCTCGTCTATGAGGTCGACCCGACATTGTGTCGTTTAATGGCTGCTTCGATCTCCAGTTCGACCAGTCTGGCAAGACCAAACTCCCGCCAATCATTCGTCAATAACCAATTGAGGCACTGAGCCTCGGAGAAGTTATCCTCGACTATGAAATTCGAAAGAGACGTCACGCTCGATCTCGAAAGGCCGAGCGCCATCAGCGAAAGCTGAGTCCGCTTCGACACGCCAAACTCCAGATACAGCCAAAAGTCTTCCGTCGGAGGCAGAATTTCTTCCCTACCGCGGGCAATCAGCACCGTTCGCAAGATATCGAGATATGCATGAAGATATTTTGGCGTCTCGAAGCGGGCGATCCGTTCCACTCTCTCCATCGTTTCCCTAATGACGGAAGTTTCGGATTTGGAAGGCCGCTTCCTCGACCAATAGCGAATTTGATTGTCGATAATACGGCTGAGAGGCAAGCCCCGCATCCACTCGATGACGAGACGAGCATTGCCATAAGCGGAACTCCCGCTTCCTAGGCCCGCTCCCAAATGATCCGTGAGGCGCGAAAAAATCTCAATGAAGTTGTTTATTGCATCTTCCCGGCTATCCCCTTTCTCATCTTGAATAGTGGCCTCGCTCAGGGGATCGATCGGGAGCAGGCCTTCCAATTCAATATCCGGCTTCGCCAGAAAATGTCTTTGCAAATCATTCATGCCCCACGGATTGATGCCTGGATTTCGCAGAACGATCTGTGCCGACACTTCGAGGTTCGCCAGAAGTTCGTCCACGGCCGTCGACAAGGTAGAGATCTCGTGTTCCGTCAAAGCGTCTATGCTTGGCGAGCCGATGATTGAACCATAAGCGATACGGCGGAAGATGAGATAGGACAGAAGGTATTCGTAGAAGCGGTTTTTTGTCGCTCCCGTACGGGATCGCGCATACTGTATGAACTCTGAAAATTCGGAAGCCAGACGCTGTGTAGCGATCCGTATCGTCTGCTTACGCTTGGATCGTGGCGCGCTTCCATCGAACCATTCCGCTTCATGCAAGGGATCGATACAGAAAATGTTCCCCTGAAACTCTTTACCCCAGCGGCCAGCGCGACCAGCCAGATTCCAGAAGTCCTCTGGTTTCATGAGCTCCTTCTGGCCCCGCTTTGGATTTCTCATGAATACGCTGCGGCAGGACAGATTGACGCCCTCGATCAGTGTGGACGTGCAAACGAGGAAGTTGATTTTACCCGCTGAGAAGAGCCGCTCTACTTCAGTTCTGATCAGTTGAGGAATGTTGCCGTAGTGAAAAGCGACGCCCTTTCTGACAAACCGGCGAAGTTTGAATTTTGGATGCACCGCCTTTTCGCAGAGCTCGCTCAGCGCTGACAGCTCTGGATCCGGTATTTCATGCTTGATGAACTGGCAAAGGATCTCCGCAACGGTCTCGGCGTCGGCCGCCCGATTGACATAAATCACATTGCCGCCGGACCTCCCCAATTCATACGCAATGAAGGGCAGTTTCTGGGTCGCAGAAGGTCGGTCGGATAGCGTTAGCTGGCCTATCTTTGCCGGCTCTTGGTCAGCAAGCAGGCTTAAGTTCCAAACCTTAGGTGTTCCCCTTATCTGCTCCACCCAAATCAAATTCTGGTTCACCGTCGGTTTGGTGCCGGTGACCGCGGTTACGCGTTTGCCTTCAGGAGCAAATTGCAACAAACTTTGCGGATTGTCCGTCGAAGGGCTTGCAAATAAGAATTTCGAGCTTGGAAATTCGCTTTGTGCGAGCTCAAGAACTTGCTGCAAGAGCACCCCGCGTTGATTTGCCCCGATCTGCTGCGCCTCATCGATCACGATTAAATCGGCCGGCTTGCGAGAAGCGCGACGCAGCATGTACAGATGGAAACGTTCCTGCGTGTAAATGTAGATGTTGTGCGGTTTTGCGTTGTTGAAGGAAAGCGGAAGCGACGTGATATTGATATCATGCTTTTGGCCCACAAGGTTCCGAAGGTCGCTTTCGACCTGCGATATCAAGGCACGCGTCGGAACCAGAAAGAATGTAGTTGATCCCGTTCTCGTCAGAACGACATTTTCGATCCACTTTTTTCCAGCACGTAGGACTTGCCGGCAGAAGTGGGAGCTGACGCACTTACCCAGTCGTGCGTCTGTAGTGCTCTCCACAGCGCCTGCTGAAAATCGTTGCCAATAAATTCCCTGGGCGAGCCTATATTGACGGTCGAGGCGATCTGGTGGGATGCGATATCGAAAGACAGGCTCGACGGGAGACGTTCCAGGACGTCGGCTGGCAACAAGTTGCGCTTGATGGCGACTTGAACGGTTGGATTGTTTGAAGCCTTCGCGAGAACTGCGGCCGCGAAAGCCCGCTCATTTTGTTCGTTGCCAGATGAAAGGCACGAGTGAAGTATGCGCAACCCAGCGTCGTGATACAGCTCTGAATCGCTGTTGAGAAAAATATTCGCGCATCGAACGAGATGAAACCAGTCGCGCTTGGCGGTGGAAGGCTGCTCCGCAAGGGCTGGAAAATCCCCAGCCACAGCGCTCAACGTTATCTCTCTGACGGCTGCCTGCAGACCACCGTCATTCCATATCAATTCGGCAAGCGCTTGTACCGTCACGGCGTCAACCCCAACGACGTTTTCATTGCGTTACGAAAGTCGTCACAAAATCCGAACGGCACATAGAAAATGTGGATCTCGAAACTTTCGATCCCGCGGTTTACCGCGCGCGATTTGGCCATTTTGCACCAATCGGGGAATGCCGCCTTCACTTTGGCCGTGAATTCGGCCTGTTTGATCTGATTAGGCTTTTGTGGGTAATCGTAATCGAATCCCACGAGACAGAGTCCCCGCCACGAAACCTTGTTAAAAGCGACCGAGTGTGGATTGATCGAGTCCAGAATTTGCTTCTGCAATTCGGCGTCGGCGAGATCCATGTAATGGTCGAGAAGTGCGAGTTCACGTCTTTTGTCCGACCCACCTGTTCCCGGCCCAAGGAGAAAAGGCTTTAGGCCGTCGAAGGCCTCCGATAACGCTCCATCGAGATCTTTATGGACCTTCGATTCGCACCAATAAATGGCGAGCTCCTCGGGTCCATCTCCTGGCCCGCAATGCACACCGTCCAACCCGTGGAAATGCATCTCGCCATCGGTCTTGAGGTCCATTTTGCAAAGCAACTGCGGCAATTTCAAAAAGCTCTCGGCGAGAACAAACAGCAGCATCTCTCCCTGCTCGCCGGACATCCCGTGCTTTTTGAAGGTGTCGATCGCACGGCGCCGCAGCCTTTCATTTTTCAAACGGGCTTCCAGATCTGTTGATGAGCTTGCAGCCATCAGCAACCGACGGGGCGTGACGTAATCGAGCAGCCAGTTCGCCACTTCATCCGTGAAGTCAGAGAGGCGAGGCAAGGAGCTGCCGTCGAGCGCGACATGATGGCAATGGGCAACGGCTTTTGTACCGTCTACCGCGGCGTGCGTTGTGACAGTTGTAAAAACCGCTGAAAGATCGAGACCCCGCCGGGTTAAGGCCGCCAAGCGCTCGGCAAGCGTCATCCCTGACGCGACAGAAGTATCCATAAAGCAGATCGCCAAACCGAAAAACTAATACTAAGAAGAACCCAACTATTTGGCAAACTTGGTCCGTCGAACTCCTGTGAGTTGAGTATCACTTGCAATGAACAGACGACGAACATTTCGCCACTATCCGGGACGACTGGGGCTGCCGTGTCATGATACCGGCACAGCAGTTGATGACCATCGTTCTGCGAATCGGTCTGTAGGACCGTATGTCCTTTCTGGATGTCGGCGGTGAGGTGGTTCGCTCTACACTGGGCGGTATTGAAACGAGGATTGCTTAAGGAGCCTATTCTCACGCCAGGAGAACGAACCGTGGAAGATTATAACGAGGTTTCCGTAGGTTTGGACGTTGCCAAAGATCGGCGTGCCGTTACGATTGCCGGGAGCGAGCGCGATTGTGCGGTGTGATACCGGCTTGAGAGAAGCGCACACGCGGGGCTGGTTCGTTTATGTTTCCCTATAGATTAGCCGGGCCATGTTCGTCTTTCAAATATTTGAAGCTCTAACCATTTCGGAAGCCTGCCCAACCAAAAGTCGAGCCATTCCAGGGCCGCGAGATCTTCGCCGAGCCGTGAGTTGATCTCGATCGCGTAAACCGGGGCCCCCATTGAGAGCGAAAGCCAACGGCCACTGGTCAGAGGTCCCAGAGATGAGGCGTTCTCACCGTCGAACCAGTCGGCGTCGACTGCATCAAACAGCGCATACTCTGATCGATTCCATTCGATCAGTCGTGCGTAGACTCTGCCGGGAACCTTAAAAGCACATTCAGGCAGGAAAAAGTGGTTCAGTCTCATGGGGGATGTCGGCTCGCTAGTTGAACTCGTAATCAATAAATAATTCGCCCGTGGCCGGGATTTTGAACTGATCCGGGAGCTCGCCAGCCGTCTTCTCAGCCTTGGTCTTTTGCGTCGCTACTTGATCGCTCCTTGCCAGTTGACCTTCCATTCGCCCGCGCAGAGCGTCCAGCAAGGGCCCTCGAGGAACCTGGTTATATGCGTGGATCTGCGTAGAGCACATCCCAACGCAGCCGAGCCTCATAGCTGCCACTGCATCCTTGGGCGTCGCATTTGCACTGCCATGATGACCTACTTTGTAGAAGTCGATCTTCCCCAGGATCGACTTGGCGTTTTTGGTCAGCTCGGTATGGCCCGGGGTTCCATATGCCCCGCCGTACAGAAAGTTTTCCCAGTTGCCCCATTGGGCGTCACCGGCAAACAGCAAATGCCTTCCTCGAAAGCTGAACAAGACAACGAGGCTTTGGTTATTCAAGGTATTATCCGCGGACTTGGCGCGAGCCGCTAAGACGTCGGGCTGCGCGGCATCGATCAAGCGGATTATCGTTTGATCGTCATAAATCCTGAAAGCGTCACTGGGATAGCCGTTCTTGTCGGTGCAAAATGCCTTGGGAAACGGTCGCACCACTTCGTCATCTGTCTCGATCTCGTCAGACAAATACTGCTGATTCACCTTGGTCATTTGCGAGATGAGCTTGGGATCAATCGGCGGACCGAGGATCTGGGCGGATAGACCGGCATCAGTGAGACTCTTGGGCAAGATAGGCTGGTCGCCGGCCTTGTAGTAATCATGGTCCGCCTCGTTCTTGAAGCCCCTGTGAAGGACGTCCAAGGCCTTTTGATTTTTTGACCCGCCGCCGGCGGCTGCCATCCCTCCGGTGATATTGTCGACCATATCCTTGAGCATTGACGAATCGCTGCCGCCTCGCGCGGCGAATCTCGCCGAAAGATTATCCGCGATCGAAGTGAGGCTCGCCTGAAAAGCCATCGCGGTGTCGTTCTTTGGATCCTCGAACCAAGGCATCCAAACACGCTCGACCGTGAAGCCGCTAAAAATGTCGCTGCAGGTCGCAAAGCCCGATATGTGGTCGGCATGTCGATGCGTCATGATGACGAGCGCGAGCTTGGAGCCACAATCGTTAGCCATCTGCTGCACCGCATCCCGGATGCTCCCGAGGTCCTGCGCGTGAACGCCGCAGTCTATCAGAACATGCTCGCTCGCCCCGCCGGCCACCGGCACAGTCAAGAGAAAGAAATCGCCAAAACCAACGCGAAACATTCGTACCCGTAGCCCTCGGGCGCTCTCGTTTGAAGAAGGATCGGTCGAAGGCGAGCTCGTGTCCTTCCCGCGCGGAGGCATCTTCGCGGCCTTGCCGCCCTTCCTGGCAGGTGCCTTTGCCGTCTTGTTCCGAACTTTGGGGGCGGATGTTTTCTTGGGTGCCATGATTAAGCTCCGGCGTGCAGTAAGCCGAAATCAAGCTGGAAGCGTGCGTCGTCTCCTGCTTCGCCGACCTCGCCACTTTCAATCTTGAGGCTGATCGCGCGGCCGCTCGAGGCATAGTATGTCCGCACGCGATCCTCGCGCTCAGCGCTGTGAAGCTTTGCAATCACAAACCGTATTCTCGGCGGCGGCCTCTTGTCCGCTTGCGGCGGGTCCTGAGAGATCAGCAGCGTCACGCCGTTCCGCATTGGAAAAGTACCTGAGCCAGCATCACCGAACGGCGTTCGCGCGGTTTGGACCAATTCAGCCACCATATCCACAAACAGCCGACCGTCTTCGCCCATGTGAAACATGGGATGAAACGAAAGTGCCTGGATTTTGCCGAGATTCTTATCAAACCCGAGCAGGTCACCGTACTTCTGCGCATAGGCGCGCAGAACGTCCCCGTTATTGTCCTTCTCGGACTTGGTCAATCCGTTCGGATCGCCGAATTGAAGTCCGTCGACGGTCGGGAGCGCATCTCGCCGGACTTTCGGCCAGAACAGGGATTCTTCAGAGAATGAAGCCGCTCCGTCTGCAATGATTCCGCGCAGGCGGAATGCCTGCATCAGCGCGTCGCGAACACCGTCCGGATCGTTTGGATGCAGATCGAGGTCCGCAGTCAGGACGGCGCGCAAAAAATCTCCAAAGGTGATGTCGACCGGCGGGCAGTAGTCAAGCGCTCGTGCACAAATGACGAAAAACTGCTCTGCCGTATGACTTGCTTCCGCTGCCAGGCGTTCGGCGAGCGGCGCGGGCAGATCGTCATGGTCGAGATTGCCGCCACCAGCGCGATGAATCCGAAACAGATCCGCTGTTCTGCGGATATAGATGGTGAAGTACGCATCGAACACCGCAGCGACCAGGATCGCCCCGCGATCGTGAGGTTCCGTCTTGACGTTAATGTCGTTTGAATTGGGCGGTGTGCCGAGCGCGCTGCGGAGCGCGCCGCGCAAACCGACTGCCTCTCCAAACTGGGTCGCGAGGGCGACGAGGGGATTGGCTTTTCCAATCTGCGCCTGAATGTCCGCTCCAGTCGATCCGGCCGAAATTGCCAGCTCTGGTTTGAGGTGCGAGTCGAACAATCGGCCGCCGGTTTTTTCCAAGGTGTCAAGCAGGAACTCCTTGTGTGAGAAATGCGAGAACAAAGCGGCAAGGTCCGCAAACGCCTCGTGAAATGCCGGAACGTCGATGTTGGTGGGCTCGGTAAAGAAACTTCTTATACCGTCGACGATCGCATGCGTCGTCTCGTGAGCGATAATGTCGTGTGATAAGCAAGTGAAGACGGTCTGACCCGGCAGATTGCTTCCCGGATTGGTACGACTGGCTCTGAAATACCCGAACAGGATTCCGTGCGCTTCGGGACTATAAAACGCATTCGCCTGGCACATGGCGTGAGGAAACAGATTGAGGCAACGAGACGCGCCATGGGGAACTGGAGCGGCATCAGCCGAGCGTTTGAAGCCGCGCCAATGGATACGACGTCCCAGCGCGAACTCGAACCGCTGCAGTGTTTCGCTCGCCACAGCATAAACCATCTGCTGGTGAAAGCGAGGGTCCGACTCGCATGGCGACAGACCCCCGCGGATCAAGAGTCTCGGATCGTTTAGGTCTACGGGTTGATAAAATGTCTTGTTCGCTCCGTCGTAGTCAATCACGGCAAATCGTTCGCCGATGGGACCTGGTTGAACCGCTTCATAACGTACTGATGCAGTCATGTAGTTTCCAACAAGGCGACCTGCGCTGGGATCAAATGCGTAAACGCTTAGCGGGCGTTCGCTCGGTGTCGGTATCTCCGATGACGTATAGATGTCAGGAGGTGCCGAAACCTGCGATTGGTTCCCATTGTCGCCCTGATCGCGAACTTCCTCGCAAACGATAGTTGGACGCCTCATCATGTCGCCTCACAATGCGCGAGACCAAGAGCGGCATTGCGCTGGGTGCGCGTTGCCGCTATTTCGCTTGCTCCTCAGTATTCGTCGGGAAACGGAAAGCCCGTGGGATCAGCAATCTTTATGTCAAGTGTTGTCTGCAATCCGGGAGCGATATGCTTGCGCAGTGCGGCGTCGCAGATCGCGTAGCCCCAATTCATTAGCTGATTTTGAAGTTTCAGGGGCAACCGTTCCAAACGGGTGGCGACTGCAGCCAAAGAAGCGGGCTTTCTGGTCGTACATTTCAGTGGGTCGGTCGCGAGATGGTAATCTGAAAATGAGGTGCGAATTCCCCAGAACGCGCCGGTGTGGTCACCGCGCTTGTAAGCGTCGATCAGGTATCGCTTGCGAAGACTGCGGACCTGGTTATCGATCGTGTCGAGGATACGCATGGAGTGGCGTACCCAATCGTGATGCGGATCCTCTTCGGGCGCAATCTTTTGGCCGGCATCACTCACCAGCAGCGTCTTGAAGCGTTTGGTCGTTTCCAAGCCGAGATTGTCATAGACCCCGCCATCGCTGAGTACGGCCTGCGTCGTGAACGGAGGACGGTTGAGCTGACCACCGGGCGGCGCTTCTACCTTTTGGCCGATAGGCAGGACCATGGGGGAGAGGATGGGCGGAAAGGCGGATGATGCTGCAACCGCAGTGCAAAGCGATACGTCTGGATCCTTGACCAGGCCGACGAGATAATCGCCCATGTACGGCCTTGAAAAGCGCCAGAGTGCCGAGCTTTGGACGTTGGTCGCATTGATCACAAAGCGGGGAGCCTTGTTTTGCGAATCATCGGGAAGGTCCCTTAGCCTTGCACCCTTGAATAGTACGTCGTCATACGACTGGGCGACCTTTTCGCTGATCGAAAGTGAAGAGAAAATCCCACCGATGACAGCGCCGGCGTCGACTGTGGTGTCTGCCATTGCGCGAATTCGGTCAACGAGCAGACCGAACTTTGCTGTTTTTCCGTTGCTAAACTGAAGTTCCTCCCAGAGCAGGCCCAGCACACCTGCAGTGATGGACCCGCCCGAGACACTAGATATCCTCTTCAACTTTCCCAACAGGCCGATCTCGTTGAGCCGATAAAGGGCTCCAACATGGAAGACCATGGCACGATATCCGCCGCCTGAAAGCGACAGGGCGACCCCATCTTCGATGGCTATAGATTGCTTATGCGGATCAATAAGTTCTTCTTCCATTTGAGGTCCCAGCTGCTGGCGTTCTCACAAGGTCAAATCGCAAATCGAGCGGTCACGTCCAACCGCTGGTTTGATCTCGTTCAGCAGATCTAAGCCGTGGGGAGCCTTGCACGGGGAGTGATTGACTGAACAAGCCAGAAAGACTGAGGAATGGACGTGACATCTGAATGGTTCACTGAAAACGTGTGACGCAAAGGCTCAAGCGCGGCCAAAATATCCGTGGCCCCGGCGCTGTTGAAATATGACTCGATCAATTATGTCGGCGTATGAAACCGCTTATGCAGCGTCGCTGCGTAAGATTCAACCACAACGATAGTATTGCATGAGCTGCTCGAGGATTCCAATCAATACGTGTGAAAAAATGCAGATAAGCTGCGTCCGCCTTCGGCTACTTTCGGTAGGACCTGCAAAGCGTGGAGGGGGGCCGGGTTTGTGGTAATCGACTGGACTGGCTGAACAGAGCGCATCGGCAGGCTCACGGGGGCGTCAGTGCCTTAGCAGCTCAGCGTGCGTTTGCGTTTCAAGGCATGTGCGTCAAATTGCGCAGAGGAAGACGATTGTCTTCGTGGATCGTAGAGCTTGGCGAATGCGAGGAAGTGAGCGGTTCGCGCTGAAGACAATTCCGGGAAGAACGGTAGAGCGGGACCTTTTAGGACGTCGCTTGTTTGGCTCTGTCTTATTCGAGACGAAGCTCGCCTTTGGCCAGATTGGCCGGCCGCTTCTCGAGGTTCTCATCGCAGATACCGCCTTCCGCGCCTTGGGCTCCTTGCGTCGGCACGGCTGCGGTTTGAAGCGAGCGATATCAAGGCAAGCATTGCCATCAGGATCGAACGAAATGTTCGAGGCCCTTCGTGTTGCCCGCCGGGCTGGATATGCGTGTGATCTGCCGCGCTAAGTAGACTGAGAAAATTCATTTGATAGTTCTGGGGATTAGATGATCAATGCACTTCGCGTGGCAAAGACAGCCAATTTTCACAGTCTGAAGCGAGCGCTGAGCAACGCCGCGGTTGATGATCTTTTCCGGCGGATTCGCGCGGGGCAGCCATCCGCCTCCCAGAATGTTTTCCACCATCGCCGCATTTTGGCGGGGGCGACCTATTGGTCAGCGATTTCCTTTTTTTACGAACGCCCATCGGCGTTCATGTCCGAGGAGGCCGGCATTCGGGAGCGGATTTGTGGGTTCCTCCTGCTGGTCGAGCACCGAGGCCACGTCGCCATATTCAAGTCAAAGCTTGATCTCCCAGCCGAATTCTCAACGCGATACTTCGCGCGGGTGCCGTCCGAGCGGGTCGACATCGCCGTCGCGCGTAATGACGCCGTGTTCGAAAAGATCCGGCTCCGCAACATGTCGATCTCAAAAGACGTGATGCGAACCAAGACATTTGAGGCTAGCGATCTAAGTAACGTCGTGGGACCGGCCGGGGCGAGCCGTTACGTGCCACAAGGTTACACAGTCCGATCGAACGCCGGCCACTATTCGACAACCCCTCGCACGGGCCGGATTGGTCAACGATCCGATCGTGTCGGCCACCAGGACTTAATCGATTATGCGACCTCCGTAATTGATCAGCTGGTCGACGCTCAGGGAGCCCCAGCCAGATTCATCGGTACATTCGCCCGTGCGATTGACTTGTCGAGCATCCAAGGAAGCGTCAGTCCGACTGCGTTTGCGGTTGACCTAGCTAGCCTGACAGGCGCCGTCCACGAGCGACGTGATATTAGGTTGGTGCGTAAGAGCAACGAGAACTATGTCGTTCTCTCAAAGTCGGAAATCGACCAGGTGTTATCGGAGTTGGACTGCGTGCTAAAGGTCGACGGCCAAGGTAAGCTGCTGGATCTGGTCGATAGCGCTACCAGCAGCAAGGTCGGTGCCATAGCGATCAATCAGAGTCGGATTGCGCTGCGCGACCTACGCCTTCCTCTTGGCGCCGATGTTGAGATTGAAGATTCGGATCGTCCGCTGGGCGAAGATCCAGATCGAATCTCGCTTCGACGTTACATTGAACGGGAGGATTATTTCATCGTATTGTTCGACTCGCCCTCGCTGGCGTATATAGACGGCACTCTGTTCAGGGATGAGGGGTTCGGCGACGGTGGCGTGGCTTTGCTACGTTACTTGCGCGCGAACACCCTCCTCGGCGGCGTTGTCGACGAGAAGGGAAAGTTTACGGCTGCACATGCGACGTTTGATTCCGATTCAACGTTCGGAGTTATCGAAAAAAGTGTCGCTGATGGAGACGAAGTTCTTGTATGCGACGATTTGGGCGACGAATGGGCGGACTTCATCGGGCTGAATAATTCGAGCAGTCCACCTCGCATCACCTTTTATCATGCTAAGCACGGGCCGCCTTCGCTGGGCGCCGGTCCGTTTCATATTTCGGTCAGCCAAGCTATCAAGAATTTGCAGCGCATGAGCCTGCCGGCAGATGCGATGGGAGCAAAAATCCGCCGGTGGGAAAAGAATTATAGCAACGGCGGGGCAACGACCAAGATCCCGCGGACCCTCCGCGGAAGCGTAGGTCAGCTCGCCACGGAGTTTGCACGTGCGCGAACCGCTCCCGATGCAATCCGCCGGGTCTTTATCGTGACCTCATCGCTCAGCCGAGGTGCGGTCGAAGCCGCTCTTGCGCGCGTTAAGGCAGGTCACGCGGCGGACCCATATTTCGTTCAGCTCTACTGGCTTCTGATGTCGTTTTTCTCGGCTTGCACGGAAATGAATGCGCACGGCTATGTCGTTTGTCAGGATTAGAGAGCACGCATTCCCTCAGCGACATGATGAGATGGTCAAGCTGCACTTCGGCTTAACCCGGCCGGCTCGTTCTAAATTGGGGCGTTCAGAAGCCTTGGTCGGCTGTCGCGTTGTAGAGAAGAACAGGGGAGAGTGCCGCTGCCACACTGACTGGTTAGACAGCCGCGGGCCATGGCAATCCAGTATCGGATGAGGGCAACTGCGTACCCTCAATTGCATTCATTTCAAGAGTAGTTATTGCGTGCCTCACAACCTAGCATAAACTCTAAGCCATTTGTCATTTTATCTCGATTTCAGGAAATCCATATGTTCGGTCGGATCACGGCCCGTTTCGGGTCACTTGCGGTATTTCTGTCCATCCTTGTAGCGTCGCCGATCTTAGCCACGTCAGCATCCGCCAACGACCTGCCGCAACGAATGAGGTTGCCGGTCGGCAGCTACTGGATTGGGGGTGGCGGAGGCGGGGACCTCCCGTCGGGGCACCTGGGGCTGAACCGCACGGCCAATACCGACGGACGTTCCACCTTCAGCATGCCCGCCTATTGCATCGACAAGGGGCGATCGGCACCGAACAGTGGTCACCCGATTACAGCGTTCAGTGGTGACGTCCGAATTCAGCGGTACGAAAAGGGCCGGCTTGTCGCAGAGAAGCCATTTGCCGACGCCATTTCAGGACCAACGCCCTGGGTCTTTGTCTCGGGGCAAGACGATGAGGGCAAAGAGGGATCTCCAATTAGAATTGCGATCACCCCGCTTGATGGTCGCTACGACTACGCGGTCCACGTCCAGGGCTTGGCGATTGCAGGGACCGACGCCAACGATGTTGCCAAGGCCTCACAGGAGTGGAGGGGCAATGAGGGAGTTCTGAGGGTCTCCAGCGCCTTTGATGTAATGAGGGCGATCGTTGCATCGGCACCAGATCCATACGAGACTCTCGATAGAATTGAGAACGTGAGGCAGGGGCTGGAGTGGCGCTTCTTCGGAAGCCAATCGTCCGGTGCAGACGTGGCGGGCGCCAAAGTGAATTTGCTTGTAGTTCGGGCCGCAGTTGACCGCCTGATGGCAGCGGATTTTGCGCCCAGAGGCCGCGCGTTGAAGGCGCGCGATCGTGGCGACTGGATAACGTTTGCAAAGGGCGGCAATGTTCCAGCTTCCGAGGGAGAGCAGCTTTCGCGAGTGTTGTCTGATATCGGCACGGAAATCGCTTTGCCGGATGACATCGATCAGCCCGAAACTCTTTCGATGCTTGCAAACGTCAACAGACTGATGGCTCTGGATCGCGCTCGGGCGCTTCAACCTTCTCGAATAATTTCTGCTGAGAGCGAGGTCGGTCTTGCCTCGGGGCCGAGCATTTTGCGGTCGTTTTACGCCACCCGGACCCAGGGCGGTCAGTCTTTCGCAAAGGCGCTTCGGATCGCAGCTTACCAGCGATTTAATCCGCTTGATGTGGCAAGCGGCCAGGTTGAATACGATCTTCTGCAGGACTTGCAATGCGCGGCTGAATTGGATCGGGAGGATGTAGCCGCAGGCCTTTTGGGCGGCAGGCTATTCGTTCGTAACGAACAAGCTGCAGCCTTATCGATTGCTCCGCTGCAGGCTTTGGCTCGTCAACTGCATCTCTACGCTGACGAATTTGGTAAATCGCGCAAGGTGAAGGTGTCGAGCAACGATACGCATATTTGTTTCCAGTGGTTCGATGATCATGGAAAGCTAAATACAAAGAAGATACCGCGAGAGGAATTCGGAGGACGCTTCGTGTCAAGCTTCGGTCCGGCCGTATTCATCACAGACGGAAGTGATGGCGCTTTGGATGAGTTGCTCAGCGCGGCCGGCGCCGAGGCTCAAAATCTCGTTAACGCGAGATTGCGGCTCGCTGCAAGTTCTGTCCGAATGCCGACAGGGAAGCCTGGCAAAAAGCCCGATGTTGAGATCGTGCAGCGAGCGGGGGCAGGGGAGCGCTCCACGGACGTCTCGATACTCGAGCTGGACGGAAATGGTGATGCAGGCGTGATTAAGCTGGAGGATGGATCCATCGTCATAGTCGATACCGGACGAAGCCGCGACATCGTCCAGCAATTGAGGAAGTTTCTCGTTCGGAACTACAGGAATGAGAAGCCGCAGATTAAATTGATCATCACCCATTCGCATCAGGACCATATCGGTGGGCTTGACGCTCTCATTGATGCTGGGTTCCGCATTGATGAGATTATCGTCGGCAAATCCATGCAAGACTTGGCAGACGATGGGGTTATTGCCAATCTACAAAAACGCTTGAAGAGCGCGGGATACAACGACAAATCGACAGATTCAATCGGCCACTTCGTTCGCGACGGCGTAACGCCTTGGATTAATCTAGAGAATGTAGTCGAAAGAGATGGAGTTGAGACCTTCACGCTTTATCCCGGCAACGATACGACAATCACCCTGCATCATGTGTCGGACAGCAAGGAGCCGAACGATGCTGGGATCGTGGTCAAACTCGTCAATAGGGGGACCAGTTGGCTTTTGACCGACGACATAAGCGCAAGTACTATGAGGACAATGCTTCTCTCCCTGCCGCCGGGATCGCTGTCTGCAGGATATCTGAAATGGCCACACCATCTGTGGTTTCCAAAAGAACACTCCACTCCGCGCGCCGACTTGAACCGCTTCCTCTCAGCGGTCGCGGCGCATACATATGTCTTTTCGAATAAGGGCCATGTCTCACATACCAGCCGACGCTATAAGGATATCGTCACGTTCATCCATTCAGCTTTCGACAAGGACGTGAATGCCTTGTGGACAGACGAGTGGAAATCGAACTTGGTATTTCGGTAGCGGCGCAGTGTGCTGACGGCGACTATTAACTGCGTGATTCATCGCCACGGCTGTTGCTATCCCGGGAGTTAGATAAAAGAACCCGCGGAGGAGCGAGCGCTCGTGGAAATTTTGAGCAGTGATCCGCAGCTGCGACGATCTCGCATCGTGCATGCATCTGATTGTGCCGAGCACAAGGAGGATTTCGTCAAGGCTTTAGCCCAAGAAGGACGAGTTCATTGAGTTAGCGAAGTATGGGTTCGATGGAGTAGCTGACGTGAGACTCTCCGCGCGACTAAGGCAGGGCTGTTCAAATGGATACCAATGAGGCTGCCCCAGTACGCGCATGATACCTTTTCAGGTCGATCCGCCCATGGCGCCAAGGTAGCTGTTCAGCGCCCCGGGGCGCGGAAGTAAGGGGCAGGTATGAGATGACTCAGTTGGCAAGCGAGTTGATGCGTCGCGCGCCAGAATTCAAGCGCAAGGGTGCCAACGAGATGCGAGCTGATCGATGCAATACTTTTCGAGCTCTTGGGTTGGACCAAAGAAGATATAATGAAAATGTGGAATTGGATTTCCGCGATCGGTGTAACCATTGAATTCGTCGGGTTCGCGATCCTGGCGATTGAAGTCTATCGGACGCTCAATTCCGATATTCTCGATAACCTCCAAGTCGTCGCTGAGAAGAGCGCGGCCGATTCTATGGTCGTGGACGACGAGAGCGGTCTGCACTTTGACGGAGGGCAAATCGGAAAGTTGATCGAACAGATCAATGCTCGGCAGGTTTCGTTGCGGAGCCGCAAGAGCCTCATCAGAATCGGTGCGATAATTAGCGCCGTCGGCTGCATTGGCCAAATCGTCGGTAGCTTTGGCCAACCCTCGACCGCAAATTGACGGTGCGTCTACCGTGAATCGGGCCAGCGATTTCAGAACAAGACTCCGAAGCGTCGGTTCAGGGCCAAGCTGCCCGATGATCGAAGGCCGGCCATACGGTCGAACTGCGATCGACTTCGTCCATGAGCAGTTGGCGACAGGTACAAGGCTCGCGAGCTCACGATCATCGACAGCACTTTCCTCGCTCGCGGCTCGCACCTTGTGTTGTGTACGTCGAGACTTGTGTTCTGTACGTCGAGAGGGGTGCCGGCGCAAATTGCGTCGCCGGAAATGCTGTCATTATAGCCAAATTAGAGGGACGGTGCCGTCGGCGTGGCGATCGCGGATGCCGCTGCAAGCCATCGATTGGGCCGGCGAAAGTGCCAAGCCCGGTGCGCGGTCGTCATGTTTAAGTGCGTGGGATCGTCAAGAGCCTGCGCATTGCGCTGCAAAGAGCCTCGCCGTTCATGTAGCTGAGGCTCCGGTCTTGCTTGCCGCCGATGAACCATTCGGTTTCAGCGCATAGCTGTTTCAGAGCTCCGGAATTGGGGAAAAAGAGGTCAGCATGACTGATTGCTCCGCAACGCTGGACGAGACAGCTAGCTAGCCTTGCTCTTTGGAGCGAAGCGACACCCCACGCAGGTGGATGACAGGACTTCCGCGTCCGATATCTGGCTGCTTTTCTGACTTCGAATGATACTGCCGGTGAGCGCGTCGCATTGCGGAGTCCGCACCTTCTTCGGAGCAATGGTCAAGCGCGCGTGAGCGCAGAGGTCAGGTTACTTTTTTATCAAGAGCGAGGTGATCGCGACCAGCGCCAGGTCCTCACTCATATGCATTCATGCAACCGACACAAATCGCAAGTATCGGGAACTGATCGATCGAGACCAGTGCATGGTCCCGCCGCTACCCGTTCCCCGTCATTGACGCTCGGATCGCGATTGAGCACGTCCGGCCGGCGCGCCGCGCGACGGGTTTCACTTATCGCACCTCGAAGGACAGATTCAAGAAGCTGCTGATCTCGAGCGAATCGTCAATCGCCATGAGCGTTCGAGGAAGACATCTTATGGCCAGAGGCTGCGCGACGCACTCATATGCGTCTCGTCTGATCAATAACGCACCAATGTCGGTCGACAACAACTTGGAGGGGGAGTGGTCGATGGTGTGGATTTTTGCGTTCTGCGCGAACGAGCGAAGAAAAAATGCGCCGAGTCGACAGATTGAAGCGGGAAACATCGATGTCGTGTTCTTGGCTGTCTGCAACGAAAATCTCTTGACCGTTCAACAGAATATTCGATAAATCGCGCCACTACTGTAGGTTAAGTTCTCAATTTCTAGCGCGGTGCTCGATAGGTGTTGCTCGTCGGCTTGACGGCAAGCCTCTCGCAATCTGCGGCGCAATGCCTTCGACGAGCGAGTTCGTAAAATCCTGGGCTACTTCACTCGCTCAGGACGATCTCCGATAGACAGTAGGAAATTGACGCGATGACTGTGCGCGAGCAGCTGTTTACATTGTTGCGCAACCTCCGGTGGATTGCCGTTCTCTCGGTGGTCATTTCAATTTTGCTGTACCTGCCAGATCAGATTCAGGAGCTCTACCGGATAGCAGCTGACGACATCGGGTTGATTACGCTCAAGGAATTTGTCGCCCTTGGGGTGATTGCGCTAACGATTTGGGCAGCCGCTTTTCAGCTTACCGCGGCAACCCTGCCTCACATCCCCCCGGCCACGGGTCGCCTAGCCTTCTATATAAAAGCTGCTCCCGTTGTGCTCGGAGCGCTGCCGATAGCCGCCGCGATGGCAGGTCAACTCGCCTCACGGCCGGCTGAAAAGGTCGAGGTCGAGGAAGTCGGAAGCATCTTCCGCATTCAGGACCAGGCGCTCGCCTTCGAGCGGAACATGCTTGTTATCCTCGCGTTCGCGATGTTGATCCTGCTCGCCTCGTTTGTCGTCTTTGCTTGGCGGTTGGGATCGAAAGGTCGTTCGACTGCGCTCGCGAGTCGGGCGAACATTGCTTATTTCACACGATACAGATTTCTCGCGCTCACGATCGTCGTCATCGCCCTGTTGACGACCGGGTTCGTTGTGCTCCCGGACCGGCTTGCGCAATTCGTCGGATCGTTCGGCGTGATCGCGCTCTTTACGATGTGCGTGGTCGCTCTCACCACTCACTTTGCGCTGCTGACGATCAGGTTCAGTTTCCCATTCATACCAGTTGTGTTTGGAGGTTTATTCCTGGTTGCCTCCTTGCTCGGAGGCGATGGTCACGGCCTGCGCGCCTCGAAGGAATCAACTACCCAACCGGAAGAAAAGCGCTTTGCTGCAGTTGAAGCATTTCGTGAGTGGCTTCTGCAAAAACCGCGTGTTGCCGAGGCCAAGAGGCTCGGAGAATATCCCGTATTCATTGTGGCCGCCCAGGGCGGCGGTATCTACGCAGCTAACAATGCGGCGCGCTTTTTGGCCAGGATGCAGGATCTCTGTCCGGCATTTCGGCAGCATCTGTTTGCGATAAGCGGGGTTTCCGGGGGGAGCGTCGGTTCGGCAGTTTTCGCGGCTGCGCTTCATACCGACAATGCGCCACTTGATACGATCGCTCCCGACGCAAAGACATGCCCGAAGATCGCGGACTTCCTGGCCGGCGTCGGCCGGGCCGAGGATATCGATGCCTCTGGGCCGGTCGAACAGCGCGTTGCAAGCGTCTTGGAGACGGATTTTCTTTCGCCCTTGGTCGCCGGCTTTCTGTTTACCGATTTCACCCAGCTGTTTTCTCCAGTCGCTATTCCCAGTTTCGATCGCGCGCGTTTTCTGGAATACACGCTGGAGAATGCTGCAGACAGAATGCTCAAGGCCCAGAAGGGCGCCGGTGATCAATCCAATCTGCTAAAAGCCGACTTTCAGTCACATTGGACAGCTTCCAACAATATGCCGGCGCTGTTGTTGAACACGACAGATGCCGGGAGCGGCAAACGCGTTGTTATCTCGCCCTTCGATATCGACCCGCTACACGCGAAAGACAAGGACCTTTGTATTCTCTCGAGCGTTGATCGCACAGGCAGCGGAGCCGATCAAACCGTCAAAAGCCACTCGTTGCGAATTCCGCTTAGCGCTGCGGCCTTTACGAGCGCGCGGTTTCCGTGGGTGACGCCGGCCGCGACGGTCTCTTTGAAGAATGATTGCATGACCGCCAATTCGCAGGCGCGCCTGGTGGACGGCGGATATGTCGAGAATTCCGGAATAGAGACGGCGCTCGATCTGATTGAGCGGCTCAACAGTATCAGGGGCACGTCCGATGCGCCGAAGTTTAGGATCTATCTGCTGTCGCTGGTGAGCGGTCAATTCGGAGACCACGGCTCCTTCATGTTCGGTGAGCTCATGGAGCCGGTGCGGGCGCTCTTGAGCACGCGAAGCTCTCGAACCTATGTCGCGCTCAATCATGCGACCAATATCGATCGTCGCCCGGAGAACGACCTCACTTCCAGCGTGCAGCGCTTTCCAACGTTCGGACGGATCGACATAACAGGCAGGTTTTACAACCTGCCGCTTGGCTGGACGCTATCTCAGAGAACCGAAGATATCATCTCGCTGAGCAGTGGCCGCTTCTGGGATTGTGTGCCGAAGGACGATTTCGATCAATCCCGCAACAAGCAGAGCAATGCTGATTGCCTGCAAGTAAAGTTGTTCCATCTCTTGAACGGATCTGTGGCGTCCGCCTTTGAAACGCTGAGGGATGCCAAGCTTGCCCAGGCTGCTTACGCCGATGAATTGAGCAGGGAATACAGGCCCGCTCCAAAGATCAGGCCGCAGCCGCT
This sequence comes from Bradyrhizobium sp. USDA 4504, assembly GCF_054063995.1. Taxonomy (NCBI): domain Bacteria; kingdom Pseudomonadati; phylum Pseudomonadota; class Alphaproteobacteria; order Hyphomicrobiales; family Nitrobacteraceae; genus Bradyrhizobium; species Bradyrhizobium sp. USDA 4504. The sequence continues at coordinate 183,615 of NZ_JBSSGV010000001.1, forward strand.
ACTTGCCTGTTATGAGACGAAGTGGTTGCAGGAGCGTGGCTATCAGAAATACCAGGATAAAGTCGCTACGTACGAGCAACAGCTGGCGCAGTCGATCGAGGACCATTCGCCGCCTCCTGCACCTGTGCCGCCATATCGAAAGAGCTATATGGCTTATTTCCAGGCCGAGCAAGTCAAAGCCTTGCTCGAGGAATGGGACCGTATCGAGGAGACCGATCCGCGGATCTTGGCCTATATCCTGGGCGCAATCTCCTACGACAGCGCCGATTTTACCCGCAGCAGCGAAGACTTCTCTTATAGCGCGGTCTCGCAGCTGCCGGCCAAATGGCAGAAGCGAATAGTCAAGAACAACGCGGACCTCGCGGCCGCGAACAAAGCGTCCGTCGGCATGGACGCATTGCTTAATCATCCCAAGGATTTGGCCAACTTCGTTCTTGGTTATGAGGGCAACCCATTCGGAAACAAGGTCGGAACGGATGACGGTTGGCTGTTTCGTCCACGAGGAATGTATCAACTGGTCGGGCGCGAGCAATATCAGGAAGCGCAAAATCAAATGCAACAGATCGAAGAGCTGGCGGGACTTGATCTTCTGGCACTTCCCGACGCCCTGCGTGACGCGAAGATTTCAGCCAAGGTGGCTTTCGCTCACTTTCGGCTTCATCCCTATCAGAACCGAACGCTGCTCGAGCTTCTTAAGGATCGTTCGATGGACTGGATCGCCGTGCGCGCGTTGCAAACGGACATGGAGCACGGCCCGGCCGCAAGAGAGCGTGTCAATGCAAGAAGCCAGATGTTTCTCGGCTGCATTGAAGAGGCGTTACATCCGACGCAACTCAAAGCATTGCAGAGCAAACTCTACGGCAGCGAGTGAACACCCCGATCCACCTAGGCGGCACGCCGCGTGCGGAGATGATGTGGCTGAAGGCGGCTTTTCTACATAGGTTTTCGTTTCTCCAATCTGACATGGGAATTGCCGACGATGGCAAACAGTAAAATGCGCCGGTCGAAGCTTGATCGGCTGTTTACAAAACTGTCCGCAGCGGGGCTGATATTCGCCGTTGCTTTCGGAACAGGAACGGCCATTGCCCAGACGCCATTAAAGCCGCTTTCGGCCAACGACGTGTCTATCCTGTTTCCTCCACCCAAGACACCAGCAGACCTCGCTGGGCTGATTGCGGTGTCCGATCTCGCCGGTCCCACTGGAGCTCCGCAGCGGCTGTTGTCCGACGAGGATTTCGCACGCTTCATCGCTAACGCCGAACATCCAGAACGCGAAGGCGTGCCGGACTCGGGCGCGCGCCGCATTCAGCTGCCTGACGCCGTGAAGAAGATCGATGCCTGGTTCGTTGCAGGCATCCGGATCGACCCGGGAGCACCGGGATTATCTGCTGATGTCATCGCCCAGTTTGGCCGCCAGCCGCAAATCCGCCTGATCATTCAGCCGGTGACCAATGGACCCCAAGGGTTCAAGGTCCATGACACTGCCGGTCACCTTATCTTCAGTTTCAACTTGGTATCCGATCCACCTCTTGATGGTTGCGCGCCGTTCCCGCGCTTCAAACCTGATGACGAAGCCTTCAAGGCGATCGTGCGGGACGTTGCGTCTATGCGTGATCAACTCGCCGCGGGAAAATTCGGCAATGCCAAGGTCTCGACTGCCGGCGACATGAATGTGCACCCGGGACTGCTCGGTGCCTCCGCAAAGCCATTTCGTGATGCAGTCAAAGCTTTCTTGGAAAAGCATCTCTCGCCGCAGCGTCTCAATACCATGGCTGTGATGGGGATTTCACCGCCCGAACCCTGGGTGTTCGTCTCGATGCTGAGGGTCCCCAAGGCCGGCCTAATACCGGTGCCTGGCCCGACGCTCGATGGTGCCCATGCCGCACAGATGTTCAGCATTGTCGGCGAGACGCACGTCGTCCCGCGGCCTGTCACGAATAATGAAAATCCAGTGACTTGTCGCCACGCTGCGCTGCAGAATCCTCCTCTGCCGTCCGCGGATCGTAAGGGCGTTTCAACAGCCGATTTCATCGATGCCAACGTCCCCAATAGCCGCGTTCTCGAGATCGTCAATGTCATTGCGGATCCGAAGAAGAGCCATTTCTTCAATACGGACTGCGTGAGCTGTCACACCGAAACGGCGCAGCCACTCAAAAGGAAAGTGCAAGGCTTCACGGTGCCTGGCGTGAACCGAGCCGTTCTACCGAAAGAAGACTGGAATGTTCGCAATTTTGGTTGGTTCCCCTCATTCCTGCATGGTGGCCCAGCGGCCGCGACCATCACGCGACGCGCGGCAGCCGAGACCGCTGACGTGGTGAGCTTCATCAATAGCCAATTGCTGAACAAGTAGTACGGGCCATCGTCGGCCAGCGCGATCGCGCAGCAGAGGACGCCATTTGAGATCGAGGAGGGTTGCTATGGGGGCACGTTCGTTCAGCTCTTGGGTAGGTGGCCGCTTAAGGCGGTGGCCTCATATCGTGGGTCTCTTGTTTGCAATCGTGTTCGTAATTGTGTTTGTCGCGGCGGCGTCAGTAGGCATCACGGCGTATTTCGCGCCGCAGAAGCTTCGCGATACGGCGCTCAAGATCAAGAATGGCGCAAATCTGGTTGCCCAACTGCTGCCGGCGACGCTGCCGGCGCCATCGAAGCTCGATGGCGCATACTGGCTGCCACAGAACTGGAGTGCGCGGCAGCGTTACTGGTTCCACCACACGTCTCAAGGCACGGCGACCATTCCTGTCCCCTATCGATGGTTCCTGGCTCTCGAACGTCCTGAGTTGTCCACTCATTACACGAGCTTGACGGACGATGAGTATCTGAGACGCCTCGGTTTCATTCCAAGTCCGAGCTCGAAGGACTTTGCCGCTAACGCACCTGCATACGGCTACCACGAGGATGCGTCGAAAGACGTGAGCTCCACTTGGACACCAAGTACGCCAGACAATCCAAATGGCTTGCCGGTAGGCTTCGCAATCCTGAAGGGAGGCATCGATCCGACGACGGGAGCATTCTACGAAGATCAGATCGGACTAACCTGCGCCGCCTGTCATACCGGTCATCTCGAGTACAAGAATGTTAGCATCCGCTACGATGGTGGGCCGGCAATGGTCAATCTCGGTGAGGTTGAACGAGTCATTGGGCTGTCGATGGGCTATACGCTAAAATTGCCATGGCGTTTCGAACGTTTCGCCGACCGGCTGGAAAGCATTGAAGGTCGAAGCATCGACCGCAAGAAGCTTCGACGTGATCTGGAGCTCGCACTTCGAAAGATCGAGAAGCAGAAGATCGCAAGCGACAATCTTCTGTCGGGGCAGGGCGTGACGAATCTCGACGAGGGATTCGGTCGGCTTGATGCCTTGAACCGGATTGGCAACCAGGTCTTCTATACCAACTTTCTGGACCCTGTGACCGGAGAGCTCCCAGATCCGCTTCTGAAGGGCAACTTCGCGCGCAATGACGCGCCTGTGAGTTTTCCGCCAATCTGGGACACGCCGTACTTCCTTTGGGCGCAGTATGACGCCTCTGTTCTCAACGAGCTTGTTCGCAATTCCGGCGAGGCGCTCGGCGTCAGTGCGAAAATCAACATGAAGGCGCCGGCGACCGGACGGCCGCTTTTCAAATCATCCATCCATCTATCGGACATTGCACGTTTCGAGGAGCTTTTGCGCGGTACCGATCCCTTTTCGTCGACGGAGGCAAGCGGCAGGAAATTCAGCGGGCTTGTGGCGCCCCGTTGGAAGGACGCGCAGGACAGGTTTCAAGGCGACCCGGCCTGGGCCATAGACGAAAAACTCGTTGAGAAAGGTCGCGATCTTTATCGCTCGCACTGCTTTGAATGCCACCGAGGACCGGTCAATGACCCCGCGTTTGACGCCAAGTGGCCGGAAGAGTCATTCTGGAAGCCGGAGAACCCGGATCGATCGGCCAAGGGCGAGAAGAATTGGGTGGAGATCGGCGGACGCCATTATTTCAATGTGGTTCAGCTACCGGTGAACGTGATCGGCACTGATCGTCAACAATCCAACGTGCTGACGACGCGGCGCGTTCACTTACCCGGCTCGGTCGGTCTCAATCCGATCGAGGATCTGAACAGAGCCTGGGGCTGCGGCCTTCCAGCCGATCGAGCTGCCAATCCCTTGTTCGTGCTTGCGCTGATGGACGTGGTGGGCAAGACGATTGATCAATGGAACATTGCGAACGATTCCTCCGAACAAGCCAAGCAGCAGATGTGGGGGCCGAGAAAAAACTGTCAGAACCCGCGAGTCTATGTTGGAGCGCGGGCGAGCCGTAGCGGCAAGGACGAAGATGTCCTCGCTCTTGAACCTCAGTACCGGGCGCGCCCGTTGGATGGTGTCTGGGCAACAGCTCCGTATCTGCACAACGGGTCCGTGCCGACGCTGAAAGACATGTTATTGCCGCAGGGCCGGCGGCCGAGTTCTTTCTGCGTTGGCAGCCGGACGTTCGATCCAGTCAACGTCGGACTTGTTACGAAACTGCGAGCGAACGACGCTTGCGCCGCCGGCCTGACCGACTTCAACGTATCGCTGCTTGGCAACAGCAATCGCGGGCATTCGTTCGAGGGCAAAGAAACCGACATAACGAAGCTGCCGCCGGGGGTCATCGGTCCAGAATTGACTGATGCCGAACGACGGGCCCTTCTTGAGTATCTGAAGACGCTGTGACGGAGCTGTTAGCACCTCGAAGCTGAGCGCTCGCCATCAGAGTGTCGACCGAGCCGATCTTTGGGAGGGATACCGTCAACGTACACTCGCCCCGTGCTGCGAACATGTGATTTTGCGCCTGGGGTGGGAGTTGCTGGACTTCATTACGCGGATCCGGGTGATGGCGCCGGTCCGATGTCCTTTGGTGATGATAACTCGACAGGTGCTCCCGAGCGCGAGCTGGGCGTGCTGATTGCGCAGACATCTACTCGGTCTGTGAACCAGATCGCACGCGGGCCATCTGCGTGATCGACGGACCTACGTCGGGCTCCCGACGTCGAACAACTCGCCGATCATTGAAGAGGGGCCGCAAGCGGATATCTGAGCGCATTTCTTCAGTCGCGAGGTCCCGCTTGGCGCCGAGAAAACCAATCGCACGGTCGAACGATTTGTCCGAATGTATCGGCAATCTCGCCAAAGACTACCAGATTGATGACACCTGGCGCCGTTTATTGTATGATCGCGCAACCGTAAGTAAAGCAGGTCAGAAAGCCAATTCGACGCCCGTAACGCCGGCCAGTGATGATATTTATGTCGTGAAACTCGCGTTCGCAGTGTAGTCATTGCGCCGCTTCATTGGAGGAGACCTTCTATGCTCGACTCCGAAACGACTGCTCGTCTCCGTCGCGTTCTAGATGAGGTTTGCAAGGAGTTGCCCCCTCACGAGACCGGCACCCGAACGCATGTCGCTTCCAAAATTCTAGAAGCCGCCACTCAAGGCGAGACATCCGCTGAAGTCCTTCGGCAAGTCGGACAGAACGCTTTGACCAGCGCTCCGTCGATGTGGCTTCAGCAACGTCATCGTCGGTATTCAACCGAAAACAGCGGTGCCAGCGAACGCAATAGCTCAACCAAGCAGGATTAAGCACGCCGATCCAGATCCGATACCAAGATCACGCGGAGCTGGGAGCATTGACGCGACATCTGGAAGCCGGAACGGCTAGGCGCGAGAGATGACAAGGATCGCCGTAACGGATTCACTTCAGGGACTGGCCAGCGGGTCTCGCGAAGTTGGAGCGCAGTGGCATCCGCGACTGACCAAGCCTACCGCAAGCAACGTGGGGCATCGAGAAGGCCACCGGCGTGAGCTAGGGTAGACTATTCTGGATGAATAAGATGGCGCGGAAGGGCCGGAGGTGCCGCAAAGGCGAAAAGGTTGGGCCTGATGATGTCGCGTCGATGGATTAATTCGCGAACTGCCACTCCGGCAGGAGCGCAGACATCGAAGCACTCCGGGCAGCGTTGCGGTGACTTCGAATCAGATCGCTTGGAGTGCTGGAGAGTGCCGGATTTTCGGAACGAGCCATCAAGGCTCGCGGTAATCGAGTGCGGAAGGGCTAGCCGGAGCTCACGCCGCCGATCTTCCGGTCAAGGCGAAGGCTGTAGAGTACGTGAAGACCTGCGCGCTTTACGGAGCGGGATTTTATTACGTTCCGGGAACTGACACTTGTCTCAAGCTGGGCGGTTACACTCGTGCTTTGCTGCAAGTGAATAGTAACAGTATGAGCCTCAACCCGGACTTTGGCGTGGGTGGTGCAACAAACCGGTTCAGCAATGCCTACACGTGGCGTGCTCGTCAGGCTCTGAGCGTTGATACGCGCACGGCAACCGACTACGGCTTGGTGGGACCTACGCAGAAGCTTGGTTCACCTGGACTTCGGGGAGCTACAGCGGAGCAGGAGACGGCTCGACCATTTACCTGGGCGCTCCAGGAGGCGCTGTCGCTGGCGGTACATTGCAGTTCATGTACGCTTTCATCCAGTTTGCTGGCTTCACATTTGGCAAGGCACAATCGCAGTTCTCGCTGCCCTGGGGCGAGTATCCCGGGAACTTCGTTGAACTACCGGGCAGCAGCGCTTGGGATCCGGTAAACCAGTTCACGTACACCGCTGACTTCGGTCCAGGCATCACAGCCTCCTTCTCGGCCCAGGATCAAGTCCAACATGATACATCAAACATCTGGAACGTGAGCGCAGCGACGCCTGCAGGTCTGGCGACTGGCGCGTATGGTGGCAATGACATCGCTGGTACAGCAGCTCCAGACTTCATCGCCATGCTTCGCATCGACCAGGCTTGGGGCCTCTTTCAAGCGTCGCTGGCTGCGCATGATAACCACGCCGCTTACTATGGTGCGACTGAGTTCACAGGCCATCCGGACGACAAGTGGGGCTGGGCTGGTCAACTTTGCCTTTCGATCAAGAACATCCCTACCGGTCCCGGTGACTCGATTAACCTGTCGGGCGTGTATGCGAATGGTGCAAGCCGTTACACCTTCAATGACTATCTACCAGCCACTTACGCAAGGTACGGAGGCACGAGCTTGGCGGGTGCGTACCAGAGCGTCGGACTTGCTGGTCTTTCGGATTCAGTGTTCGTTGCAGGCGCTGGCCAGCAGCTGACTACGACCTTCGGCTTCAATGGTGCCTATAACCACAACTGGGATTCTCGCTGGGCAAGTAGTATCTTCGGTGGATTTGGCGCCGTTCGCTATAACAGTACGGCCAAGAGCTATATCTGCGGGCATTCGTCGGGGCCCTCGCACTTTCGAGCGGGATTGCCGGCTGTAACCCCGACTTTAACTATGCGGTTGTCGGTACGAAAACCTCGTGGACCCCGGTCAAGAATCTAACTTTTATGGCCGAACTCGATTACAGCAGGCTTGACCAAAAATACGCGAGCGGAAGCACTGTGGTGCTGCCGCAGCAATCGGCTATCGGAAAGCCGGCTGCTGCTTATCAGCTGAAGGATCAAAGCAGCCTGGCGTTCCAGCTCCTCGTTCAACGTAACTTCTGAGTATCTGCGAACAAACGAAGAGCACACGGCTTCATAGATTCAAAGTTTCGCCTGCAAGGAGCCCCTGGCATGCCCGCCAGGGGCCTTATCCACATTTGCGGTAGCGACGTGCGTTGCGCATTTCGCCGTATGCTGGTGAGAAACTCTCAAGTCCAGAGCTTTACTTACTTGCGTCGCATCGACAACTGGCCCGCGTCTGATCGCAAGAACGCCTCCCACCGCGGGGAACGAAAAAGCCTCATGCCAGCCTTTGCTTGGGGCTTTCAAGAACAAGGCTGACTAGGTCGTTATCCAAGTGCGTATGACTGCCGATTTCGCAGGGAAGGCGACGCATCTCCGCAGCAGAAGTATCCGCCATTTGCATATATGTTCGTCTTCCCACACCCGGCCGCGGGGTCGCACAGCCAAATTGGCAGGACGACGAGCGGAGCCAGGCCGACTTTGCCGGTTTCATCGGCCGTTATTCAATGGCTGCACCATCGCTCATTCTGGCCGGCTAACGTAGAGACGGCTAAACGGAACTCAACGCCGGAAAGGCGGTGCAGATCAGCTTCGATTTGCCGTTCTGCCTGCTTTTAGGCCGATTGTGCCGCGCGGCAATCAAGGTGACAGTGGAGCGTCAATCAGGATGAGAGAGCTTCGCCGGGCTCGTGACGCAGGGAGGGCGTAGCCCGACCGGAGTTACGAGCCCGGCGTCGGCGCGATCCACAGGGGACCGCGCCGACTGGTGATCGCGGCCGGCTGGTTATGCAAGTGGTTCTTCCGCCAAGAGGAATCACTCGCTTGCCAGGCCGACACATTACCGATCACCAGATGAGGCTCTACATGAAGTACCGTCAGACCGATACCCCGCCAGTGGCCGCCGCCAAGGCGTCGTTCAGTACCTCGACCGCGTATCGCTTCGAGAAGGATCGAAGGCTCCCATCGCAGAAGAAGGGAGCCCGCGGCCGGCGCCGACCGGATCCGTTGGCCAGTGTGTTTGAGACCGAGGTCGTGCCGATGTTGAAGGCGGCCCCCGGCGTGCGGGCTGTCGCGATCTTCGAGGAGATGTTACGCCGCCACCCCGAGCTTGGGGCTGGAATCCGCCGCACGCTGGAGCGCCGGATCCACGCCTGGCGGGCAATCCACGGCGAGGAGCAGGAGGTCATCTTCCGTCAGACCCACGAAGTGGGCCAGGTCGGCCTGTCCGACTTCACCGTTATGGGCGAGCTCGGGGTCACCATCGCGGGCGTGCCGCTCGATCATCGCCTCTATCACTTCCGGTTGGCCTATTGCGGGTTTGAGCACGCCCATGTCGTGCTCGGTGGCGAGAGCTTCGTCGCCTTGGCCGAAGGGCTGCAGAATGCCCTGTGGTCGCTCGGCGGCGCGCCGCGGGAGCATCGGACCGACAGTCTGTCGGCCGCCTTCTGCAATCTCGACCGCAATGCGAGGGACGATCTGACCCGGCGCTACGAGGACCTCTGCGCCCATTACGGCATGCGGCCTTCCCGCAACAATCGCGGCATCGCCCACGAGAACGGGGCGATCGAGAGCTCGCATGGCCATCTCAAGCGGACGATCGCCGATGCGCTGCTGTTGCGCGGCACCGCCGACTTCGATGATCTCGCCGCCTACCGCGGCTTCATCGACGAGATCGTCAGCCGCCGCAATGCCCGCAACGCCAAGCGGATCGACCACGAGCGCGCCACCCTGCAGGCGTTGCCAGATCGCCGCACCTCGGACTACGAGGAGGTGATTGTCCGGGTGACGTCAAGCGGCGGCTTCACCTTGCGCAAGGTGTTCTACACCGTGCCGTCACGCCTGATCGGCCACCAGCTGCGGGTGCGCCTTTACGACGATCGTCTCGACGTGTTTGTCGGCGGCACCCATCTCGTCACCCTGCCGCGTGGGCGGCCGCATCCCAACCGCAAGCACGACCAGGTCGTCGATTATCGGCACGTCATCCATTCCTTGCGGCGCAAGCCAATGGCGCTGCTCAATCTCGTCTACCGTGATCGGCTGTTCCCGCGCGATGCCTATCGCCGAACCTTCGATCGCTTGCGCGAACGGCTGCCGGACAGGAAAGCCTGCCGGCTCATGGTCGATCTGCTGGCGCTGGCGCACGAGCGCGGCTGCGAGGCCGAACTCGCCGGTCAGCTCGCCGCCGACCTGGACGCCGGCCAACTGCCCGACCTCGGACGGCTGCGCGCCCACTTCGCGCCCGATCCTGCCTGCATGCCGCAGGTCATGGTGCAGCTTGCCCCGCTCGCCAGCTATGAGTGCCTCATCGGCGCCAGCCAGATCGGAGACGCCGCATGAACACGGCCAGCACCGTCGACACCGCGCGCCTCAATCTGTTGCTCAACGAGCTGCGGCTGCCCGCCATCAAGGTGCTGTGGCCGCAATTTGCCGAGCAGTCCGACAAGGAAGGTTGGCCGGCGGCCCGCTTCCTCGCCGTCATCGCCGAGCACGAGATCGCCGAACGCGGCCGCCGTCGCATCGAGCGCCATCTCGTCGAGGCGCGGCTGCCCGCCGGAAAGACCTTCGACAACTTCGACTTCGAGGCCGTGCCGATGATCTCCAAGGCGCAGGTGACCGCGCTCGCCGCCGGCGATGGCTGGTTGGGCAAGGGCGCCAATCTGCTCCTGTTCGGCCCGCCCGGCGGCGGCAAGAGCCACTTGGCGGCAGCCCTCGGCCTGGCCCTGATCGAGAACGGATGGCGCGTCCTCTTCACCCGCACCACCGATCTCGTCCAGAAGCTCCAGGTGGCGCGGCGCGAGCTCAACCTCGAGGCCGCCATCAACCGCCTCGATCGCTTCGATCTGCTGATCCTCGATGACCTCGCCTACGTCACCAAGGATCAGGCCGAGACCAGCGTGCTGTTCGAGCTCATCAGCGCTCGCTACGAACGGCGCTCGATGCTGATCACCGCCAATCAGCCCTTTGGCGAATGGAACAGGGTCTTCCCGGACCCCGCTATGACCCTCGCCGCCATCGATCGCCTCGTTCACCACGCTACCATCGTCGAGATGAACGTCGAGAGCTATCGCAGGCGCACCGCGCTCGAACGAAAGCGTGGGCCAGGACGGCCGGCCTCGCACGCGACACCAAAAACTCTCGCTGATTGACGCTCCGCGACAATCACAGCCAACAAAACTCTTGCGCGCGACAATCATCGCGGCAATCATCACCTCGCCGCGACACCGACTCGCCATCCTGATTGTCGCGCGCTTCCCACCCAGATTGTCGCGCTATACCGATTGACTGGATGGTTGAAATCCGTTGCAGAGTGGGCCCTTGGCGCAAAATTTAAGCGTTGGCACGGCGCTTATTGCATCAATTTGAATGAGGGCGGGTGCTAAAAGCCGTGTCCAATTTTCGTGTCAGCGAGCGGGCGGTATCGAAGCCGCATGCTAGGAGAGGGACAGTGACCGATCACGTGACCACCGTCCTTCAACTGCGTGACTGTTCTGGAGATAGAGCTCTCGAGCGGGGGCCCGCCACGCAGCCGATCCTTCACGGACCTCTAGCGGTAAGTTCCAGGAAGCAGGCTTCGGTCAAAAATGCGATTCTGGCGAGACTTTCTGTGGAGGATCTTGCCGCAATAGGGGGGAGCCTTGAGCCGATCGTCCTGAAAGAACGTATGGTTCTGCAGGAGCCGAGAAGACCGGTCGAACACGTCTATTTCATGGAATCGGGTCTCGTCTCGTTAAGGGTCGTCGCGGCGGGAAGCATGCTTGAAACGGCGGTCATAGGATATCGGGGTGCCGTCGGCACTTCGTTCTTGTGGGGTGGACATATTTCGCCCCATCAATCTGTGGTGCTCTTTCCTGGAAACGCGTACGGGATTCGGGTTGAGAATTTGCGCCGGCTGATGAAGGAGAGGCCGGACATCCGAGAGCGTCTCTTTGAGTACCTTCAGGCGCTGACCTTTCAGTGCGTCCAAACAGGCCTGTGTGGAGTTCGGCACAATCGCGAGCAGCGGCTTGCGAGCTGGCTCTGTCTAGCGAGTGACGCTGTTGACGCTTGCGTGCTGCCAGTTACTCACGACTATCTTTCTTCCGTCTTGGGATTGCGCCGGGCGGGGGTTACGGAGACGCTAATTCGATTCGAACAACAAGGGCTGATCCGCAAGATGCGTGGGGTTTTGCAGATCGACCAGCGCGAATCTCTCGAGCAAAAAACCTGCTGTTGTTACAAGCTAATCTCAAGCGCTTATGCCTCATCTCTGTCCGCATTTGCTTCATGCGCGGATTAATCGGAGACTTGCGACAATCCTGTCCTTGCTGGTCCCGATGATCATCACGGCATGCGCTGACGAACTTTGCCGGATTTAGCCGGCGCGCGTATTCGTTGGCTATCAGCACGGCTAGATTTGCCTGCAGTGGCAGACGTCTGCCCTGCAGCAGAGTTCGATGCTTTCTGCTGTAGGGGGAGGCGATTCCATCCGTCAGGTTCATATCGAGCCTCGGTGGTGGCTCGCATGCGGTCTCATCCTGCTGACCGTTGTCGTGTGGGAAACGTTGTCGTCGTTGCCGCCGTTCAAGTAACCGACTGCCAGTATGGCCGTATGGCCGATCCTCTCACGCATTGACTCCGACCGTGAGCGCGAGCGAACTCGGTGCCATATGAAAAGGCCTCGCACGCGCAAAGTCTGTCGCTAGCCATTGGCCGATTCGGCTAGACTAGGGTGGGCTTCGCAGGATTGCCGAGCTTTGAGAGCACCGGTGCCTTAGTGTACCAGTTCAATGAATCCGGAGGCTTTTTTGCCAGGGTGGGCGGCTCGTGGTCAGTATGCCAACAAGCTGAGATGACGCCGGGCCTAGTTGCAGTTCGCCGTTTTCGACTGCTCTCCATGCTTCGCACGCATTGTTGTAAAGGCCGACCGCTTAGAAGCTAGGCACTTGCCTGCTCCCCGGCCTCGGCAAAAGCTGGCTCGTCTCGGCGCTCGGCAACAAGCCCCGCCGCGACAATCGCTCCATCCTTTATCAGCGCGTCCCGCGGCTGTTCATCGATCTCGCTTTGGCGCGCGGCGACGGCCGCCATCCCTGTCTGCTGCGTGCGCTAGGCCGTGTCGATCTCCTCATCCTCGACGAACTGGGGCCTTGAGCCGCTCGACGCAGGAGGTCGCCACGACCTCCTGAAGATCCTCGAGGATCGCTGCGGCCGCCGCTCTACCATCGTCACCAGCCAGCTCCCGTCGACCAATGGCACGCTGATCGGCGACCCCACCTAGCCGACGCCGTCCTCGACCGCCTGGTCCATAACGCCCACTAGGTCGGTCTGAATGGCGAGAGCATGCATGCGGCGAACCCGAAACCCAGCCGAAAGGCCTGAGCAAGTGGCGCTGTGGACATGCCGCCACGCTTAGACAACGCGAAGGGCGTTGCCCACATGCCCACAGCACGAACAGGAGCAGAAAATCGGCCCTTCATGCCGCGATTCAAGATTGACCCCGCGGCTTCGCCGATGCCAGAAACTAGACAGCCAGAACGCCTCCCGCCCCGGGGCGAGATCAAATCGGTAACGGTGGGCGAGATCATCTCGGAATCCTGGGCGAGATCAAATCGGAATACCCGGGCGAGATCGTCGGAATCGGCACCACCATCAGCTGCTCGCCTTTCCACCTGACATGGCGCGAATTCGCTGGCCCAACCCAGCATCCATTTCGTCGTTGGCAAATTCAACACGTGCCCACGCTCTTGATCGAGTCTGGGCAGATCATGACGGCGATGCCGCACCACGTCTGCCAGCAGGTGACCCTCGCAGCTACGTTCGCCAGCCGACCGGCGTCTGCACGACGCTGGTTGCTTGTCGCCTTTGAGATGGCCGTAGCGAGAACCGGTCTCGGCTAACTCAAGGCCATCCGCGAGTAAAGGTTTCCTGATCTCACAGACGTACTTCGGCATCCCCGGTCAAGTCCACCTGATCTACTCCAGGGCTCACCTCGATCGCAGGTACGGCACCGAACCGGAAGCCAAATCTGATGCGGGTCTATGAATTCGACTTCGGGGCTCTGGGGCGTCTGGAAAATTCTTCATCAGGCAGGACGAGGGCGACGTGGCTGACGCCTAACGCGCTTGCGAGCTCGAACAACGTCACCACGGTCGGATTGCGCCGGCCATTCTCTAGGCCGCTGATATACTGCTGAGTAAAGCCAGAGGCATCGGCGAATTTCTCCTGAGTGAAGCCCTTCTGCTTCCTCAGCTTCGAGAAATTCCGGCCTACCAACTTGCGCATGTCCATCTGCGCAAGTTGCGTCTTTACATACTAGGAGGTTTATCTCCTATAGTATGTAATGCCAAAGCCGACGACGAGTTGGGATGTAAGGACGGTCTTTCGAGGCGCACGCCGGTGATAAGGTCATTCTGCGATTCTTATGCTAGACTTGCAGCATTACAGCGCTGGCAGGGCCATGCTTGCAGAAATTGAGAACGTTGAGCAACAAAGTTATGGTAGGAACCATGCCGAAGCCGCCCATCGCTAATCCTGACGTCGCCGATTCGGCTCCGAATGATCCCGTGCTTACGAGTTACGATGAGCAACATCTAGCGACCTACTGGCGCCTCCTTGATGCCGCGGCTGAGGGGGCAGACTGGAAAGAAGTAGCTCGCATCGTGTTGCGTATCGATCCTGATCATGAACCGGCGCGCGCCCGCAATGCATTCGATACTCATCTGGTGCGAGCAAATTGGATGGCAGACCATGGTTACCGCCATTTGCTGCGCGGCGGACCCTCCAAATAGCAAACCTTTGTCATCTGAGATCCGAGATCGAGAATAGGTTTATTCTCTATCCAGAGTGATCGTTCCCACGCATCATGCGATGCGACATTAGCGACTTGCCTCGCAACCGCTGGCTTTATAGACATTGCCTCACAATTTAATTGGGGATCAGTTGCATGTCGGAGCTCGACTGGCGCTCAACGGAGCCATATCAGCGCGCGATGGAAGCAGGGGATAGGGCAAATTTTGCTTGGGAATCGCTCAGGCGAAGTCCCAACTACCGAATTGCTTATCGGGAGGTTCGCGAGCAGAGCGGGAGCGTGAACGCCGAATTCCGAAGGAGATGGGGAGTCTGCTTTCGCGCATGACCCCCAGCGGTCCTTCTTCGAGCAAACCATCTTCTGGGCGCCCGAGGCTTTGCCGAGCGTCGTCCCAATAGTGCGTAGCGCGCCTGCCTCGCAGGTCGTTGGCGCGCCGCTACTGCTCGCTGACCTTGCCTCTGGCAGTCTCGAACGGGCTTCGGATGGTTGGCATGCCGTATTGCACATTCAGGGAGTGCAACATCACCTTTGGCTGAAACAGGCGCCGCAGGTCGGGGCTTTCTATTCCGCCGAACTGCCGTACGATGCGGACTACGAAGTTCGCGGTTATGCCTCACATCGGCTCTGGCGCGCCATTAATGGTCGCCCGGTGGGACCTCCGTACCATAGGCTGTCGGCGCAGCAGCGGGAAAGACTGGCGTTGGCGCTGCGAGCGTTGGATGGGTACACGGATGGTGCATCATATCGCATTATCGCGGAAGTGTTGTTTGGCGGAAAGCGCATCCCTGAGCGTGGCTGGAAGACCCACGACGTTCGTGCCCGAACAATCCGCTTGGTGAAGGCTGGGCGTGCTCTTGTGCGCGGCGGCTATCGCGCACTGCTTCGTCCGCCATCTCGCAAGCATTAAATTAGGGGTGCCGAAAAAGACATCCTTGAATGTTCGGCACGCCCTAAGCGCGACTACCTCGCCGTCGTGACCGCCGACGCAGCCCGCGCTCGGCCGCGCTCCGAACGATGGCACAGACCCGAACACATCGGTCCGAACGCTAGCTTGCCACTGCGATCCCTACGCACGCATGAAGCTGCGCGCCTTCTCGGCCTGTCGAGCACACAGTCAAGCGCGACGCACGCGCCTCGGGCCTGACCTATCGCAAGCTGGGTGAACGCGTCGTCTATTCGCTCCGAGATCTCAAAGCTTGGGTTGACCGCAGAGCCACGTCGACGAGCGATGCCGGCGCCGGATTCATGTTGTCGGCTACAGGCAGGATTAGCCCAACTGATTTGCACCGATGTTGCGATGCGCTCCACCGCTGCGGGCAGGCGTTTTTCTGAGGGCTCGACGGGCGCGTCAACATCCGAGCGGAGGTGAGGGGTAGCGCTCAGCGACTAGCTGCAGGAAGACGGCCAACGCCGGGTTTTCATTTTCGCCTCGCCAATAAACTGAGAAGCCGAACCGGCTGGGGCCGGTGCCATCGCGCAGCTCTCGGTAGGTCAAGCCCGCGAAATTAGCCCCCATGTCAGATTCGAGCACGAGGCTTATGCCGGCACGCATGCCGATCAGACTCTTGATGATGCCGCGGCTGACATCGTGGCGTTCAATTTTGGGACGATCCTCAGGCGAGACAAGCTTAGAAATCAGGAGATCTTCAAACTCTTTTCCGGGATCGTAATGGCTCAACAAAACTGTCTGCTCGCGCAGGTCAATCCAATTGACAGTCTCACGCGAACTGAGAGCATGGTCTTGAGGTAAGGCAACCAGGACGCGCTCGCTCCACAGCGGCAGGGCTTTGGCGTCCAACAATGGCGGGCGCCCTGGTACAATCAGCATGTCGATCACGCCGTTGCGAAGTGCGGCCGCCAGACGTGTTCGTGATCGTTCGATTGTCGCTAGCTCGATTTGGGGATAGTGCTGCTTAAATTCGAGCAGCGAGCTTTGGAGATTGCCTGCCGAAAGGGAGGTGCAGAAGCCAACACTCAGACGGCCACTTTCGCTACTCTGAACTGAGTGCGCGGTTGCGATAAGTGCGTCGAATTCTTCCACAATCGACCTTGCCAGCCGAAGAATACTGCGGCCAGCGCGCGTCGGACGCACACCTCCACTATAGCGCTCAAAAATAGCAATGCCTAAGTGGTGTTCAATTTCGCTAATTCTTCGGCTGAGGCTCGATTGTTGCGAGCTCAGCAACTCCGCAGCTTGACGGAAACTGCCGCAATCGGCCGCGGCAACGGCCGATCTCAGGTGTTTCAATTCGAGAGCTTTGGCGGCTTGGAGTGACGGCCGCCGTCGACGGAAATTGTGCATTTTAAGGCTTAGGCGAGCGGGCTGCCACCCCAATGTAGCGAATAGAGACTTGTACCTGCTTCTCAAGGGCTAAGCGGCAGCAAGGACGACGGGGGCCCAAAGCACCGGACCTGAGATGCGCCCGGCCTTACGGATGCGCTCCAAAGCGTCAGTAGAAATCTCTAGATAGCCGGCTAATGCGGTCGTATTCCCGAGCGTTCGCGGCATTCCAATCGAGCGAAGGGGCCATCCTGCACGCCGCAGAATACGGTCCATGCGAGCATCAGTGACGGTGACGATGTCCGTCAGTCCAGTGGAGAGACCAAATTCGATCATGCCTGCAAAGAGCTTGTACGTAGCGGCAGCAAGTCCACCGCTCACTTTCGGTGTATCAGGAGGAAGGTCGAGAGCGAAGCGGCTGCTTTCCCACACCTGAGAGCTTCGTGGTGCACGTTGTCCGTCAAGAAGAACTGGAAAAATCTCTCTGAGCATAGTTGGTCCAGTCGACGGCAGAAGGCGGACACAACCCTGAATCCTCCCATCCGTTGCGCGATACAGCAGATGAACTGGCCTAAGGACGTCATATTCGTCGATCTCCATCTCGCCGCTGACCGCGACATTCCAATTCAGACGCAGTTTGAAAACGCGATAACGTAGCCGGTGCATCTCAGCAAGGTCGTTGATAAACTCACTGTAGTACTGTGGCGTAATGAGCTGGATCATTCCTACTTCCCCGCTTTGATTTGGCAAATCAAGCAGGAAGCCAAGGCAGCCGCACCCTGTACAGTCGCACAGGTGCTTATTGCGAGAGGTGGGCCTATCTTCGAGAGTTGGCCTCGGCAAAAAGCGCGACGGCTTGCCGAAGAGAGCGAACGCCGAGCTTCGCTCGGACGTTATCCAGGTGAAAGGCCGCTGTCCGCCGAGATATTCCGACAATGATCCCGATCTCCCCAGCAGATTTGCCGCGAGATGACCATTCGAGACATTGGAACTCGCGAGGAGATAACGCAACCCCGCCGACGACGCGATCCGCGGTCGAAAGGCGCCTTGCGTGGGCGTGGAAAAACATCGCGATTAGTCGCAGATTCTGGGCCTGCTCGACTATCGAGCGCTCAAAATTGGTCCGACGGTCGTCGGTCGCGAAACTCAGCGCCGCGATCGCGCCCCGGTGATCGTGGATTGGAAACGTGAGTCCGCAACGAATGCCAAATCCGGCAGCCTCTTCGAATAGCTCACGCTCGGAGTCCGACTGATCTCGCGGTTCGTATCCAAGTCCCCATCGAAAGGGTTCCGTTTGGCGGATCGCCCGACGTACAACGGGATCGATGGTTTCGTACTTGCGCAGCAAATAGCGAGCTGTCCAGGAGGATGGATACGTCGAAATTAACGTCGGGGAATTAACCGGCCTTTGGGGTAGCGCAAGATATGCAAAACACGACAAGTTCAACGCCGCAGTTATATACGCCATGCACTGTCGAGTAGCGTGGCAGTCTGTGCATTCGGTGAGCTGATCGACGAAGGTCTGAATGATGGTATACGTCCGTGGCGAACGCGCAGCATCCCTTCCGATCGGTGCTTGCCAACGTTGCGGCCTACGCGCGGCAATTAAATTGTTGATCTGGCTCATGCGCGGGTTGGGCTCTCGAGCTGCGGAGTTGCCGTTCGATTAGCGAGGCCATGGTAGCTTGGAGGTCTGCAGATAAGAAGCTTGTCCGTCGAATGCGGCCAAAACTGGAAGACGGCATGCTCGTAGATCTGTCTGGCAACGCGTCCTTGATCATTTTTGAGATCGCGAGCTTAGATGGAACTTCTTTGCCGTCCGGACTTTCGCCATAGCCCTCTCAACCAGCGAGTGGTTCGCTCCGTACCTTTCATCGACCAAAAACTATCATCGGCTCGTAAGGTGGACCACAGGCATGCGCCAGGTCTTCGATCCTGCTTTTGTGAATTGCATGAAGTTGCGGAGCAGCGCGTGACCTTATTAGGTATGTATTGTGTCCGGCTGGAACTGCACGCTGTAGGTCGGTTAATAATGATCTTCTCCGGCCGTGATCTCTCTAGTTCCGAACGCGCTCTAGTTCCGAACGCGCTCTAGTTCAGAGCGCGCCCTCACCGTGAGATGTGGCTGCTCGTCGGATTCGACGAGCAGAGAATGATAGTACCCTGCGACCATTGTGCGTTACGTACGAATCGGCCGTGCACGATTCGACGTGCACTCGCCACACCGTAGCCAAAAACCGAAATACAGGGTGACCGATGCAGATGTCGAGAATTGGAAAGGAACCCGACGACAGCAGTGAATATCTCGGCCTCCATTCGAGGTGGGGACCAGGCGAGATCACGATTGGGCGGCTCGAGGTTAACAGTATCGATCAGGCCTGATGGCTGTCAGTCCAGGACCGCTTTCCGTGGCTTCATCGGGTCGCTCGAAAAGGCATCCTACACCACTCACGAATGGAGCGCCCCAAGGCGGTGTGATCTCGCCACTGCTCGCGAAATCTACCTGCCATATGCTGGATGAATGGTTCGAGCGGGTGGTGCGGATGCAGCTTAAAGTGGCGTGTGCCAATTGGCGCGATACGCTATCCTCCGTATGAGACGCATGTGTCACCGGTGCTGCCTGATTGGATTCTACGAAGGAGTGCTTCGTCTTGAGCCCGTCAACGTCACCTCTCCTTGCTGCTTGTTTGGCTTTCCTAAATGTTTCTACCCGTCGGATAGCACCGTTAGCTCACCAACACTACGGCATAGCCTGCAATCGGCGGCCTCAAACTTTCGGATATTCCCCGCGATCACGCTTGTGAGCAATTCTGCAGCCGCAACCCAGCCAGTTGGGGCCGAGTTGCGCGAAAACTCCAACAATCCAGCGGCGCATCGAGCCCCTTCGCGGGATTTGCGTATCCGATAAGGTGCCGATTGGCTCAATACTTCGTCGTTCTCGTTGCCTTGAGAGACGATACCCCGGACAGAAACTCGCCGCGTTCTAAGTCGCCAACGCGTGTCCGCTTACTGTACAGATTGTGTTGCAAAACTCCCCCATTGAGGCGACTCACGAACCGTGATTCCGTCAAGTTGAGGCGGCATTTGCGGGAGCGGCGGATGTTGGGGCGGCAGGAGAGCGGTCAGGGCCAGTTCTTTTACTCCTTTGACCTCGACAAGGTCGTGCCGCCGGATCACCTGGTACGGCAAATCGACGGCTTGCTTGATCTGAGTTGGGTCTATAACGAGCTTGCGCCGTTTTACTCGCACACTGGCCGACCTTCGATTGATCCGGTGCTGATGATCCGGATGCTGATCGTCGGTTACGTATTTGCGCTCCGTTCAGAGCGACGGCTCTGCGCTGAAGTCCAGGTCAACCTAGCCTACAGGTGGTTCTGCAAACTCGGGATCGAAGACAATATACCTGATCATTCTGTGTTCTGTCGGGCTCGGCGCGAACGCTTCCGTGAGAGCGATGCCTTGCGACGGGTAATTGAGAGAGTGGTCGCAAAGTGCATTTCGGCAGGGGTCGTCGGAGGTGAAACGTTCTCGATCGATGCGAGCCTGATTAAGGCGGATGTGGACAAGATGAAGCGGCTGCCCGGCGACCAGCCGACCACATGGCCTAAGGCGGAAGAGGCCTCCCATGCGGTTCGCGAGTACATCGCTGCGCTTGATGGCGCGAGTGACGATGAGAACGGTGGGGACTACGGCGGCGGTTCAGGTGAGGGCGGCCGTCCACGCAAGCCTCCCAAGGAAGTCTCGCTTACCGATCCGCAAGCAACATGGGTGACCAGGCCCGGCATCGACCCGTTCTTTGCTTATGACGCGAACTATCTGATCGACAACAAGGCGGGGATTATCCTTGATGCGGTAGGTGCGCGCGCGAACCGCGCGGTGGAGATAGCTGTTACCCAGACTATGGTAGACCGCGTTGAGCGTCGCTTCGATCTGCGGCCCCAAAGGCGCGCAGGTGACACGGCTTACGGCGCAGTCAGGCTGCTCAAATGGCTGGTGGATCGTAACATCACGCCGCACATTCCGGTGTGGGACAAATCAGCCCGTCCCGATGGCACCTTTAGCCGAACCGACTTCGCCTTCGACCGGGAACGCAATATCTACGTTTGCCCGGGTGGCGCGCAGCTGACCAGAACAGGCAATATCGATCAAGGCCACATCGTCTACTACAGAGCCAGCAAAGGCGACTGCTCGCGCTGTTCATTGAAGCCAAAGTGCACCACGGCGGTTGCGCGCAAATCACCCGCGATCTCAATGAAGACGTACGGGACGGCGTCCGTGCATTAGCCAGCACGGAAGCATTCCAGCAGTCGCGCCGCGAGCGCAAAAAGGTCGAGATGCGGTTTGCCCATATGAAACGCATTCTCAAGCTCGACCGGATTCGGCTGCGAGGCCTATATGGAGTTAGGGACGAAGTGCTGCTGACAGCAACCGCGCAGAACCTCAGGCGGCTCGCCAAGCTTCTCCACCGTGCCCCGCCGACGCTCGCGGTGGCCACTTGAACCCGATAAACAGCAGGCAAAAGCGTCGATATCACCAGAACTGAAGGACAGCCATAACTCAAATCGGAGGCCCGCAGCCGAACCAGCCGAGTTTTGCAGCTCAATCTGTACAGGAAACGGCTAGGCGAACAGACATCAGCCTCGCACATCAAGAGCAAGCTGGAGGACCGTCGCTAGACTTTCAAACTCAATCGCTGCGAGAGCTGGCCGAAGTTCTGCTCGGGAAATCGCCAAGGGGCTGGCTGACAGGCGATCGAGAGGTGTAGGTTCGGACGCCCGCCGTAGATCGGTGATCTGCGACGTACTGCGATTGCAGAGCGCTCATTCGCCTTGAATTCTGGAAGGTCTGCGGTTGAACTCCAGTCTAAGCGTATTCGGTCAACACGCCCCCAACCGTCATCATAGCCAGTTGTTTGCTGATGGTCTTGCTCCATGAGCGGGGCCGTATAATCGGTAAGCCGGATGATGCGCCACCAGTGCCGCCGACGCCATGTCGTTGGCCGGCGGGACAGGTCCATGTTGTTGGGCAGGATGTTCAAAAATGGCATCGCCGTGTCCGCCCGCGTCAGCACGTGGGACTTCCTCCCAGCGGCAAACCGTTAGTCAATAGGGCACAAACAATATCGACTTTCTACCGGTTACCATCCCCCGCCCTGAGAGGCACCAACGTCGGATCGGATCGATTGTGGCCAGCAGCGCCCACTCCGCGAGGTGTCAAACGCCATCCGGAACTGCCCCTTTGCGTCTGAAGAACTGCCCCACCATCGGGATTATGATCTCGGTTGAAGGTTGTTTCCGCCGGTGACGGGCCGAAGGGAGGCGGAGCCGACCGGAGGGCCGTCACCGGCGCTCGGCGGCTTGATGAGGCCGCTCTTGCGCTTGGCGCGGAGCCGGTAGCTGTCGCCGCGGATCGTCAGCACGTGGCGGTGGTGCAGGAGCCGGTCGAGGATCGCGGTGGCGACCACGGGATCGGCGAACACTGTGCCCCATTCGGCAACGCTGCGGTTCGACGTGATTAGCATGGCGCCGGTTTCGTAGCGGCGACTGACCAGCTGGAAGAACAGATGCGCCGCGTCAGGTTCAAGCGGCAAGTAGCCGAGCTCGTCGACGATCAGCAGCTTTGGCTTCGACAGGGCGAGCAGTTTCTCGTCCAGGCGTCGCTCGCCGTGCGCCTTGGCAAGGCCTGCGACCAGCGTCGTTGCCGTGGTGAACTGCACCGTGTACCCAGCCAGGATTGCCTCTCGTCCCAGCGCGATCGACAAGTGCGTCTTGCCGACGCCCGGCGGGCCGAGCAGCAGCACATTTTCGCCATTGGCGATCCAGCGTGACGCGGCAAGGTCCCGGATCTGCTTTGGATCGATTGACGGCTGCGCCTCGAAATCGAAGCCAGCAAGCTCCTTCACGGCCGGGAAGTGTGCGAGCTTCAGCGCCATCTCGATGCGCCGATGGTCCTTGCGTGCGATCTCGCGCTCGCACAGCAGGATCAGCGTCTCACGCGCCGACAGGTTCGCGCGCGCCGCCTCGTCGAGCAGGTTGTCGAGCTGATCGCGGATGCCTGAGAGCTGCAAGCGCGCCAGCATAGCGTCGAGCGGATCCGTCGTTGCTTCAATCATCTTCTTTGCGCGAGCTGATGCAGGAGAGACAGTTCGTTCGATTGCAGAGGCGCTTCAGATCAGCCCGTCCTGTGTAACGAAGTGGAAGAATCTGAGACGGAAGACTGGGGGCGTTTCGCCCGGCAAGATCGGCGGTCACAAGAAGCCGGTTCTGTCCGGTGCCAATGCTGATTGGCTGCGTAAGCGCGTTCTCTCGGGACCATTCACTTTGCGGAAGCTGACACAGGAACTGGCGGCGCGCGGGATCAAGACCGATGTGCGGGCGGTGTGGACGTTTGTGCATGCCGAAGGGCTGAGCTTCAAAAAAAAACGATCCTGCCAGTCGAACAAGATCGCCCCGACATCGCCCGTAAGCGGACACGCTGGAAGGCCCATCAAGGCAAGATTGACGCTTCACGCCTGATCTTATCGACGAGACCTGGATCAAGACCAATATGGCGCCACTGCGCGGTTGGGTCACGAGTGGACAGCGGCTCCAAGCATCCGCGCCTTTCGGTCACTGGAAGACCATGACTTTCATCGCAGCGCTGCGGCACGACCAGATCAGCGCACCTTGGGTCATCGACGGCCCCATCAATGGCGAACTCTTCACCCTCTATGTCGAGAAGGTGTTGGCCCCAACTCTGGCAAAAGGCGAGGTCGTCATCCTCGACAATCTTGGCAGTCACAAGGGCAAGTCCGCTCGCAATGCGATCCGCGCCACCGGAGCGCACCTGCTCTTCCTGCCGCCCTACAGTCCCGATCTCAATCCGATCGAACAGGTCTTCGCCAAGCTCAAACATCTGATGCGAGCCGCAGAACCGCGCGATGTCGAGGCAACCTGGCGCAAGGTCGGCGAACTCCTCGACCTCTTTTCTGCACAAGAGTGCGCCAACTATCTCAAAAACTCAGGCTATGTTTCCGTATAAAAACAGCGTGCTCTAGGGCGCAACTACGGACGACAACGTCGAATCGCTCTGAGGTCCCTGAAGCACGACGAGGCCCGGGATGTCGCATCATTTCATTGCTCCATGATCCCTCGGATAGATGGTTCATGCATGACGCCGGGATGAACAAAGAACACATTATAATGAATATTCTGAACAAGAACTTGTTACTTGCGCGTTGGTTCGGATTCGGAAATAATACAATCTAAAGTCGAGCGCGCAAGAGGCGTTGAATTGAGATGCTCTGACGAGTCAAGCTCGCGCGCTAATCCACTTTGTCCGCTTGTGGCTTTGATTGTGCTTATTACAGTAGAGCCGTTGGCCAGACAGTTACTTCAAAAAAATTTCAGGGGCAGGCTTGCTGACGAAGCGAACATAGCGCTTGGGCGAAGCGAAGACTGGTTTCGTTTCATGGACGGGACATCGAATGCACGTAAGATTTGCGATGCCGGAATGAGGCGTCCTGCTGCAGGTCCATTCCGATAATGATGTCCATGTGTGCCGACTTCCGAGCAGGTTCTGATCGCCACCACGCGATGGTCGCCAATGACTTGGCGTTTGCCCGTCTTTTCTGCCGGAAGACATCGCGGCCGAGTAAGGGCCGCGCCGGTAACCAAAGTAAGTCGGTTGCGGTTCCGTCGTCGGTTCTGCCGACCATGGGTCATAGAGTTTGTTTAGCGCCACGATAGTGAGGTCATGATCATGAGCAATACGACCATTGTCGACATCATTCCGCGAGCGGACGTCGTCAAGCATGGAACCCGACTAGGTAGCGAGATCAAGAACATCAGGCTCTCCGATGAGTTGTCAGACGAAGCTGTCCAGGCCATTGCTCGACTGCTCCTCGCGCAAAAGGTCATCTTCTTCCGTGATCAGGCGCACCTTGATGATGCCGAGCGGCAGCGTTTTGCCGTTCGACTTGGTTCGCTCATACCGCGTTCGACAGTCCGTGGCATCGGGGCGGCATGGTTGGCAATGGCGTCGGTCGGCAGCAGCCGTTCTGCCGACCAAATGCACATGGATGTCAGCGTCGGTGAGGCATGCTCAAATATTCCAGTCCTGCCCAACGTCGTTGGTGGCGACATTGTTTGGTCGAGTGCTGCGGCCGCATACCTTGATCTTCCGGAGCCGCTACGGATGCTCGCCGACGACCTCTGGGCCGTGCGCTACAGTGACCATGATTGCACCGTGAGCGGGGGTGCCGCAGAGGCGGACCGGCTGCATCTAGACGATGTTTTCACTGGAACAATCCATGAAGCCGCGCATCCGGTCGTCTGTACTCATCCCGAGACTCGCGAACGGATGCTCGTGCTCGGACATTTCGTACAATATTTCGTCGGCCTGCAGAAGCGTACCAGCGAGAGGCTATTCACCCTACTTCAATCCTACCTTACCGCGCCACAAAATACTGTGCGCTGGAGCTGGAAGTCGGGAGACGTTGCAATCTGGGACAGTTGGGCAACTGAATATTACGCCGTTAAATATTTCGGTGATCAAGATAACACATTGAGTCACCTCATTGGCGACGACGTAGCCCTTGGTAACGCTGGTCGTCTCACTGCGCATATCAACGGATCAAAGCGGCAGACGGCCAGAGGTGGCATGATGGTGGCCTACTGATCTAGTCTACCATGGCATAGGCCGCCGGCATTGGTGATGCCACCACGCCTGACGACTCTCCGATCGATCAGTCGCTCGGCACTAGGCTGAGATAACCCACAAGTGGCTCACATCGCGTCGGTCGCGAATGTACCGCCACGATCAGATCGATACCTCGCAATGCTTGAAGCGTCCGCACGAGCGGTTTCGAAGACCAGGCCGAGACGAACTCGTACAGCTCGCCTTCGTGTGCTGTGGATCGGCTCGGTCCAACCGAGCACCCCTCGGATGCGCAGTGTAGGGCGAGCCACTTCATCGGCTTAGGCGGACATACGGTCTTGCGCGTTCGCGGCCACGCTCGGCAATCCGTCACGCGGGCCTGCGGACCTGCCACCTCACGCTGGGTTCGCCAGTTCGAAGAAAGTTCCGGCCAATTGATAGCGTCGCCGGGCGCGGGATCCAGTTTTGGTGCGCATGGTAATTTGGATTACCTTCTCGCTGACTTACGCGCGTCGCCCTCGTCTAAAGCACCGCGCCGGTCGCGCTCAAGCGAATTCGAACCCTCAGTCGAGAATTCCTCGGCTCGAGCATGTGGTAAGCAGAGTTCTTTCGTACGCATACGACGAAGCTTACGATAACCCACATTTTTGAGGGTCAGAGTTTCGCTCCCGTTGCGATATCGATGAATCGCGACAATCCGCGCCACATGATCAGATTCCCTGGTGGCGGATCGTTGGCGCTGGCGAGATCGCCGCTAAGCCTGGCGATCTTGGTGAGATAGTACGACAATGTCTTTCGTTGTGTGCTGACTGGATTCTTGTCTTTGACGAGCCGATCAAGCAATTGGATTTCAGCTTTGGTCAGCAAAAATTCCGCTGAGGCATTTGGCGCTGAACGATTAAGCATCGTCATCCAAAAAATGCGCCAGCTCACAATTCAGAATACCGAGATCAGATTCGTCAATCGCTGAGCAGTCCGCAGTTGCGAGTCCTCTGCCCTACAGCCGGATTTGAGTATCTTGTGGAAGACCTCGATCTTCCATCGCAGAGAATACCATTCGAGTTTCTCGATCGCATCCCCGCGCGATTGCACCTGTCAGTAGCTCGTGATCTGTCGCCTGTTTGTAGCTCGTGAAGTGTCGTGTTTTCGGTGCTCCGGAACAAGGGGGCGCGATGGGCACGGCATCCATTCACGAGGGTGTACGACGGATGCGGTTTTCAGATTTGCTGGATCGGACGGAGGCGAAGGAACTGACGCAGGAGGCAGCTTCGGAGGTTCTTGGGATCAGTGTTCGGACGTTTCAACGCTGGGCGGAGCGCTATGAGGCGGAGGGCGACGACGGGCTTGTCGAGACCGCCGGCTGGGGCGTCGTTCGCCACGGCGGGCGCGGAGCTGGAACGGATGCTTGCGCTGTACCGGGACAAGTACGCGGACTTCACGGTGAAGCACTTCCACGAGCAGATGCAAAAGCGGCACGACTATGTGCTGGGCTATACGGTGACGAAGCTGGCGCTGCACGCGGCGGGGCTGGTGCGGAAGGCACCGAAGCGTTCGGCGCACCGCAAGAAGCGGCCGCGGCGGCCGCTTCGGGGCATGCTGCTGCACCAGGACGGATCGCGCCACGTTTGGATCGAAGGCCTGCCCGCGAGGGACCTGATCGTCACGATGGACGATGCGACCAGCGAGATCTACTCGATGGTGCTGGTCGAGGAAGAAGGAACGGCCTCGACCTTCCAGGCCTTGCGCGAAGTGATTGGCGAGCATGGCCTGTTCTGCGCGCTCTACACCGACCGCGGCAGCCATTATTTCCTGACCCCAAAAGCTGGCGAGAAGGTCTCGAAGACGCAACAAACCCAGGTGGGACGGGCTTTGTCGCATCTTGGGATCGAGCATATCGCAGCCTATTCGCCGCAGGCGCGCGGGCGTTCCGAGCGGGTGTTCGGCACCTTGCAGGATCGGCTGCCGAAGGAGCTGCGGCTTGCCGGGATCACGACGGTTGAGGCTGCCAACGCGTGGCTGAAGGCGCATTACATCCCCGGGCACAACGCCGCGTTTGCGATCAAGCCCGAACAGGAAGGCACGGCATTCGTGGCCGACCGGCATGAGGCCTGGCGCGAGGCGCTGTGCGTGATCGAGGAGCGAACCGTCGCCAACGACAATACCGTTGCATGGAACGGTCGGCGGCTGCAGCTGCCGCAGAGCCGGCTCAGGCCTCACTTCGTCAAGGCTGTGGTGCGCCTCCATGAGTATCCCGATGGCACCGTCAGCGTGTTCCTTGGACCGCATCGATTGGCGATGTTTAGCGCCAACGGACAGCAGATCAGCCCCGACGCGCTTCAGCCTGGCGGCGTGCTCGGAGCCGTCAAGGACAAGCCCTGGCGGGCGCGCAAGCGCGCGTCCTTGACCGCTCCTGCGCGCGCCGCCGTCGAGAAAGCGCGGGTCGGGACGGAGAAACGGGCTTCAAGTCGAACAAAGAAACTGACAAAGTCCCCACCAACCATATCCCTGGCATGACCAAATCGGCCGAGCCGTCCGCGCCTTCCGGCCACGCCGATAATCAACAACGAAGGCGACAGATCACGAGCTACAAAAACACGACATCTGCACCCGCTACGGACACCCCGCGCGATTGCACCGGAAGATCGGTCAGGAGTTTCCATTCGATCTTCTTTCTGTTCTTTGGCGCTCCTCTTTCATCGGCGTGGACCACTCTCAAAGTCAAAGCTGGATACCGCGACTGCTTGCCTATCGGTAGCAGAATACGGATTTTACGATACCTGATTTCAAGAACAGCCTGGTCTGGATTGCCCTTGCTATCCTGGACTTTGATCCGGGGAGACCTTTGACTACGACCTCGTCCATTATCGTTGCAACGGTATGATCGCCATCGCCTGCCAGGCGATTGACACAGGTCCTTACTAAGAAATGCGTTCCAACCTCTTGGGCGGCGCAAAACAATTCATAAATATCGGCCTCACGATCACCGATATGGATGCACTGCGATGGCTTCTCGAAAAGCTCCGTGGATTGCTTGAGGTTCTCCAGCCACCGAATGCTCTCCTTGGTTTCAATGGGGATCCGTGTCAGGTTGAACTCGCGCCTGAGCGCAGCGGCCCCTCTGAATTTCTTTCTGGTCCAGAACTTGTCGGCCGTGAAAATCTTCCAAGCCATTGAGCGGGAGTCGATTTTCCGGTTGAAATGGCGGTTGAGATTGCAAGCTTTTGCCGTTGAGATCTTGGAAGCTTGCAAATTCATTTTCAAGATTCCGTCGAATCGCGGGTCGTGATTCCTTCGGTGACGACACCCAAGGAACGACGGGACAGCGGACAGGCCGATCTTCTGCGCTCGCGGCTGGACGCGATCATCGACATGAGCCATGCGCTGGTGAAGCTTTCGCGGACGATCGACTGGTCGTTCCTGGAGCAGCAGTTCGGGGCGGTCTACGAGGACAAGCCCGGCCGGCCGCCGCTGCCGACGCGGCTGATGGCGGGTCTTGCGATCCTCAAGCACACCTACGACCTGTCCGATGAGGTGTTGTGCGAGCGCTGGGTGGAGAACCCCCTATTACCAGTTCTTCTGCTGCGAGGAGTTCTTCCAGCACCGTCTGGTGTTCGACCGCTCCTCGCTGACGCGCTGGCGCCAGCGCATGGGCGAGGAGAAGCTGCAAGCGTTGCTGCAGGAGAGTCTTTCGGTTGCCACCAAGACCAAGGCTCTTAAGCCAAGCGACCTCAACCGCGTCATCGTCGACACCACGGTGCAGTCCAAGAACGTGATGTTCCCCACTGATGCCAGGCTTCTCAACCGCGCCCGCGAGATCCTGGTCCGGCTCGCCAAGGGCGCCGGCATCAAGCTGCGTCAGTCCTATGGGCGGGTGGGCAATCAGCGCTACGCTCACGCCAAGCAGTTCAAGCGCGCCAACCGGGCTTTGAGGACGCTCCGAACCTATCTCGGCCGCGTCATCCGCGACATCGCCCACAAGCTCGTGGGCGGCGCCGACTTGCTCGATGAGATCGCGCTCGACCGCATGCTGGTGCTGGCGCGACGGGTGCTCGATCAGAAGCAGCACCAGCGTGGCCGCAAGATCTACTCGCTGCACGCACCGGAGGTGGAGTGCATCGGCAAGGGCAAGGCGCACCGGCCGTACGAGTTCGGCGTCAAGGTCTCCGTTGCCACGACGCTATCGCACGCCAAAGGCGGCCAGTTCGTCGCCCATGTGAAGTCGCTGCCCGGCAATCCCTATGACGGCCACACGCTCGAAACCGTGATCCCGGACATGGAGGCGCTGGTCGGCAATACCATCGAGCGCATGTTGCTCGACAAAGCCTACCGCGGTCACAATGCGCCAGCCGATTACAAGATCAGGGTGTTCATCTCGGGCCAGAAGCGGCGGGTGACGCCTGCAATCAAACGCGAGCTGCGCCGCCGCTCCGCCGTCGAGCCGGTCATCGGCCATCTCAAATCCGAGCGTCGCATGGGGCGCAACTATCTGTGGCATCGCCAGGGTGATGCCGCCAACGCTGTCCTCGCTGCCGTCGGCTACAACTTCCGTCGCCTGATCCGGTGGCTCAGCCGTTTGCTGTCCCAAATCCTCGCCCAGCTCACGGTCCGACTTCAGCTCGGCACAGGCTGAAATCAGCGTTCTTTACGGCCGACGAACTTCACGGCGCTGAGCCCCAGTGGAAGCCCCTCGAGGGTCACCGCAAGGCTCGAATGCATCAATATTCCGCATGTCGTGTACGTTTGGGGTTTACGTCCAGTCTTCGAGAGTTGCTTTTGGGGATGCGCTTAATCATCCCGACCAGATCCGGGCGCTCCCTTTGATAGGTGAATTCGGCCGTATCTTGCAGGACAAGAACAGGGCCTTTCGCAGCCGCGATACTTCCCGCGTCGATTTAAAATGACCAGATAGGATGTCGGCCTCGCTTACTCGTTCATTGGAGAAGAAACGATAGGCCGCCTTAGTATTCGCCCAGTCTTGGCAAACCATTGGAATGCTCTGTCCGATGTCTCCGCCAATCTGCTTCAGCAGCATGCGAAGTCTCTCGCCAAGTCGAGTGTTCTGGAATTCGCACAGCGCAGCATCACGGTCAAAGCAGGTCACCGCGTCAGACGCCAACGGATGCGCCTTCTCATCGCGGGCGCGTGAAGTCAGCCCCATAGAGCACCTCTTCTCGAATCAGGTGCCCATCAAAGAATCACAAGTGATTCCGGCGACTCAAGTTTTCGGTTGGGCCAGGCCTCAAAAAATGTGCGTAATCGTAAGCCTCAACGGAGGGTTACGTTCTTTCCGACGGCCTGCGGCGACAATCGCCAGGACTGCCTGTCGCAGAAGCGGCGTTACTTGTTGCGTTTCTGACAACGGTACGATGGCCGTCGGGTTTGAAAAAGCGGTCGCGGTGCGGTCTGTGAAAACTTCTTAGTGTGGTCAGAAGCTTAATGCATTGCACCGCGTTGGCACGGCTATTGCTATTTAGAGCTAGCAAAAGCGAATGAGGTGCCGGCATACATTTCGACACGCAACTGATCGATGCGTTCCGTCTGCAAGAACAGTATCCATTCGCGAAACGGACAAGAGCCATGAGGAACCACCACATTCCGTTTGTCAAAAGCAAGGAGCGCAACAACTTGCCAGCAAATTGCGGCGTTTATTGCGGCGTTTTACGGAGACTCAAAGTTGCGGTCGAACTGATCAGAGGTGGACATCCGCACGCTTATTGCGCCAGCTTGACGTTAAACGTGGCAATAGAACAAGGGAAGGTGGCCGGTGCCAATCGACTATCCCGCGGTACTCAATCTCAAGACCGAAGCCGTTCCCTATTCGTGGAGTGATCGCGACGTAATGCTCTATGCGCTCGGCATCGGCATGGGCTCCGATCCGTTGAACGAAAAGGAGCTGCATTTTGTCAATGAGGCATTTTCAATACCGAAGGCGCTGAAGGTGGTTCCAACCTTTGCTTCGGTCTGCGTCTGGGGGGCGAGACCTGGAGTCATCGACCTAAATCGCGTCATGGTCGTTGATGGCGAGCGCGACATCAAATTTCACAAGGCGATTCCTGTCGCGGCCAGCGTTACGGCGGATGCACGTGTACGCGGCGTGTATGACAAAGGCAGGGAGAAGGGGGCGATTATTCAGAACGAAATCGTCGTCAAGCATGACGATGGTGATAAGATCGTCACTATCCTTTCTTCAACCTTTGCGAGGGGCGACGGCGGCTTCGGCGGACCTTCGGAGGGAATGCCCGAGCCGCACCAAGTACCCCGCCGAGCACCTGACAGATCAATCGATATTCCGATTCGACCCGATCAAGCGCTGATCTATCGTCTATCGGGTGATCGCAATCCCTTGCACAGCGATCCGGAATTCGCGCGTCGGGCTAGTTTTCCCAAGCCCATTCTCCATGGTATGTGCACCTATGGACTAACCTGCAGGGCGGTGTTGCAAACCTACGCCGACTACGATCCCTCTGCCTTCCATCGTCATCGCGTCCGCTTTTCGGGCCCGGTCTTCCCGGGTGAGATCATCACCGTCAATCTCTGGAAGGACGGCCGTTCGATTTCGTTCGAAGGTCATGTTCGAGAGCGCCAAGTTACCGTCGCCAAGAATGGGCAGACGGTGCTAGGCTGAACCTCTCCGGACAGGCTCTGAGCCAAAATAGATGCGGCAAAAATACCGTGTCTGCTCATGGCCGTCCTGCGGACCATAGAACGAACACCCTTTAGGACGTTTCGGCGAGCTTGCGCGCTCGGTTTTTGCTCTGTCCTGCCGGTACGATATCCTGGAAGAGGTTCAGTCGCGTTGTAGTCTGCGCATCCCATCACGTTGCCTCAGCCCGCGCGCTCACTCGTTCGGATGTTCCCGCCCATAACGCCCCGCTTCAATTCCATGCGACGACGGCGGGGAGATACGGATGGCGACGACAGATCTACCAGCACGGTCCATGATACTCGAGCGGAGTGGGCAAATTCGAGGGGGCGCTCGTGGCGAGCCCAGCGCGGAGCACGCCAACAATCCGGCGTCTCGGATAAGATGCGCACCAGAGCATCAGCATCAACCTGGCTGCCGGCAACAAACGCGACCCTGCATTCTCTCGGAGGCCAAGATCAGATTGGCCACCTGCTTGACGACTATTTTCAGTGCCCTATCGGATTGCGGCCGAGCTCGGTGGTAGTCGGCGCAAGGCGCTCCTGCGGCCTTTCGACCCTCGGGCCGACCCTCTGCGGGACTGGCGAGGGTGGCGTTTTGGCGGCGGCCAGCATTTGCATTTCCCCCAGCCACGATGCGACAAATGCGCCGATGCCGCACCTAAACGTGGTGCTGTTTGCTTTGCCCGGTTTTCCGCCTGAACGATCAAGCCGCGCCTGGCACCAAGCTGCAGAAAAGCGGGTTGTTCGAGGTCATTTGTATGGCACGCGCGTGTGTGGATGCGCCAGTAAATGCGAGAAATATTCAACTTCGGAACAGGCATGTTGTCGGATGCTGACGTGTGTCCGGCCTCGTGATGCGACTTCGACACGTCGCCGGCCCTTATGGAATGCGTGGATTGGATCCAATTCGGCTAGGCGTGCTCGCTGGCACTCGTCGACCTGTCGATTCTTTCAATCCAGAATCCTGGCCGATTGTCCATAATCCTCCGTTACACCTTACCACATCGCCGGCGTCTCTCGGCTTCTGTCCTCGCGTTGCGCAGTGCGAGACGCAGGAGCTTCGTAAACGCACCGCCGACCACCAAAGGCTCAAGCGATACGCGCCAATTTGTCCGCTAGAGCGACCGCAATCAGCTTTGGAGGCTTCTTCGAGAGATCCTCGCCAGTCAGGATTCGGCTGCCGATCGATATCGTCTTGCCCATCGCACGACGGCGGTCGCACCAAGAACAAGGAGGCGTCGGAGATCTCGCTGGCCCATCCTGGAGATTTTGCCCAGCCTGTCCTTGCTTCCGAAGGAATCTGTTTGGGCGTGAGACCAATCCAGGCCGTAAAATCACGCTCCTTGGAAAAGGTCCCCGCCGAGGGCGCCAAGGCCTCTATCGCTGTAGCACAGATTGCCCCGATCCCCGGAATGGTTATTTAGCGACACGCGACCTCGTCCTGTCTGGCGCGCGCACCCCTAGTCCCTTCTCCAGCTCTGCCATCTGCTCCGACAGGGTTTCCACATGCTTCAAGAGATTCTGGCAAAGGACACGGGCAAGATCGGGCAGGTCCGGATATGTAGCTCGGACCTCGGGGGATTGGTGCGTCAGCTGGCGATCCGTTCAATGACCCGGCGCATGCTGGTCGCCGATGCGTCGATTTCACCGAAGAAGCGGACCTCTCCTTCCCGACGTGTTTCCGCAATCGCGATCGCGTTTCTCAGCTTCGCGACGTCGATTAATGCTTTCCTATAATCCGCAACGGCTCGGTCCTCCTCTGATGAGGATCGGCTCGGATCGCCCGAGCACCCTCGGACGCGCAGTATAGGGCGAGCCACCTCCCGGCAGAACCGGACATTGCAGCCGACTGAGCAGTTCCGTGCAGCCACGTCCGGATTGCGTTGGCAGTGTTGATGTGCGGGGCGTCGCCCGAGGCGACGACGATGTTGGCTGGAGATTCTATGACCCGACCGACATGTTTTCATTTCCTGGCACTCGGCACGGCAAGTGCGTTCTATTCTGGGTGATCCGCCTGATCACCGACAAGTCAAGGCCGTTTCGATCGCGAGACGACCAAGATCGGCGTCGATTCCGACGCGTCCATGCTACACTGTTGCTTGATAGCGCGGAATTCCGAGAAGCCAATCTCGCTGCGCG
Source organism: Bradyrhizobium sp. USDA 4504 (assembly GCF_054063995.1). Lineage (NCBI taxonomy): Bacteria > Pseudomonadati > Pseudomonadota > Alphaproteobacteria > Hyphomicrobiales > Nitrobacteraceae > Bradyrhizobium > Bradyrhizobium sp. USDA 4504. The sequence continues at coordinate 217,576 of NZ_JBSSGV010000001.1, forward strand.
TCTCGCAGTTTGCACTGTTCAAGGCTGGCGGCTCATCAAGTTCGCGTGCTCATGACACTTTTGATCTGGTCGAGCAGGCGCTAGGTCGTCGGCCAATTCATGTCCTGAAAATGATCGGTGCCAGGTCTCGTGAAGGACGTCTTTCGCGCCGCGTGCAGACCTCCAGCCGCCATCCGACTAACCGGCCAAGCCGTTCGAAAAGCTTTGAAAGCTTCATCGACCCGCATTGTCCTATTGTCTGAATCCGGTGGTTCCCATCAAGATGAGCTTCTCATCTCGTACAAGGCGTGATCTGATGAGGCGTTTGAGTTCTCCTTTGCAGAATGCGCGCGAACGTCGCTATACTGTCCTAGTAGCTCGTCACAGTGATTTTGACTCTTTGGGTATGCCTGGATAGGCGCCCCTGTCGGTTATGAACATCCAGTTGATACGGGCGCGAGTTTTGTTTCGCTGCCTGCGATCTCGCTTCTAAGGCGTTTTGGATCGTCGATCCGGCGGCTGAGACACTGCCCTTGGAGCACGCCGATCTCGATCTCGACCATATTGAGCCAACTGGCGTGTCTCGGGGTGTAGTGGAACTCGAGGCGGCGCAGGATGCGGCGCGCCTCGGCGGGGGCAAAGGCCTGGTAGAGGGCGCTGGGGGTATGGATCGACAGATTGTCTTGCACGACACGGATGCAGGCGGCCTTGGGGTAATGGACATCGACGAGTTCGCGCATGCAGTGAGCATAATCCACGCCGGTGCGCCGTTCGGTGACTTTGACCTTGCGCCAGGCCCGATGCGGATCGAAGGCGACGAAGAGATTGACGGTGCCGTTGCGGCGGTACTCGTAATCGTAACGCTCGCGCTTTCCCGGCCCGCCGCGGTCCGCGTCACCGAAGCCGAACGTCGCGCCAGCGCGATCCTGGAGAGAGTTGGCTTGGGCGACAAGCGGAAAGGATGACCAGCGCAATTGTCAGGCGACAGAAGCAACGCGTAGCAGTTGCGCGCGCTTGATCGTGCAGTCAAAAATCATACTCTTCGACGAGATCACTTTCACCTTAATCCAGAGATTGTCTAAGAAGTACTCTGGACGTCATGAGGCGCCTCGCGCGATCGGCGCATCATAAGCCCCGTTGCTGTCGTTGATGGCCATCTCTCCATGCCGTTCGGATATGTCTGTTGTTCACCATTTGATTGCGCGTCGGTCGAATGTCGTTCGGCGCACACATGCGAAGCATTTCGTGGCTCCGCGATCGGCCCGATTGTTCCGGTGTCGCCGATGCTCGTGTCCGGAATCCGACAAGCGTCGCAAATAAAACGGACGTTACATGCAAAAATCGCGGCGGTTTTCGATCGCTGCTGGCCGGCATAGGACTTGCTCTACTCGTCTCGACTAGTGAGGGTGGACGATGACTAAGCTGACTGACAGCGCCATGAAGGTGGACCGCGCGGTTTCTTCGGCACCCGACGAGCGGCCTACGGTTCATGGTCGAGGCAGGCGACTGCGCCGGATTCAAATATGTGACAGCCTCGCCGATCGAATCCCGACCAGGCCGCAATCGAACGGATGTTCGGCTGTAACAAGAGACACGAGGATCTCGCCAGAACTGATGGAAGGCTCTGGATTCGCCTTGTACGATCCAAACGCGAACTCGAGTTGCAAAAGATGAGCGCGAATTTCGGAGATTTGGCTACAGAGAGAATCGAAAAGGTGCACGTCGGGACCGAACAGCAACAAGCATTGCTAGCCGCCAAGTGCTCCGATCGCGAGGGGATCGCCTGCACAGCGTTCCACGAGATCCGCCGCGACGGATGGTCATCTGCCACCTCGCGACAGTGCTTAAGAACGCATTGAGACGAGGCCGTCCTTGAATTGTCCCATGGTCCTGAAAGGGATTTCGCCGAACCTGCCGCACAAGAGGGAGGTCGGGCTCATGCGCCTAGGCATTGAGGATCCTAACTCCGTCGGTGAGGCATGCGGCTTGCTGCAAGACGCGAGGTCGCATCATACTGGCAGCCACCCGCGACCCTGCATCGTCGGGCAGTCGATCGTTGGATCGAGAGTCGAGCTGGTGCTCGGCATTCAGAATAAGTCCGATTTCGGGAGCTTCGTCGTCGTAAGCGCAGGCGGGATGCCGGGCGATAACGCGGCGATGAGGCTGCTGCGGGGCCTGCGCGAAAAGGGCCTTTCGACGTTGAGGCCCCTGCCGCCCTTCATCTCGGCCCAGTCAGATTGTCAGAGAAGGATGCAAGAGATCTTCGCCGCGATCGAGATCAGTTCCTTGATTGTGCTCGTGCGCTGCCGGTCGGCGCGGACGTGCTCCTGGAGTCGGTCGTGACGATCAATTAGACGTTTGAGCGTCAATGACGCAATGGAGACAGCCATCATGGACTTTCAGTTCCTGAAATACGAGACCGACGAACGGGTCGCGACGATCACCTTCAACAATCCCGGCCGCTACAACGCGATCAGCTCGATAATGAAAAAGGAGTTCAGGATCGCTATCGCCAAGGCGGGTGACGACGAGGATATCCGAGTCATCATCGTAACTGGTGCTGGCGGAAAGGCATTCTCCACCGGGTATGACCTTGGAGCCGCTGATATCCCCCAACAGTCGATCGTGGATTGGCGCAACCGGATAGCCGATCATTTCGACTTCGCCTATACGGTCTGGGCCTGCTCCAAGCCCGTCATCGCGCAGATCGAAGGCTATTGTCTCGCCGCAGCGCTCGAGTTCGCCCAAATGTGCGATGTCCGGTACTGCTCTGAGGATTCCAAGTTCGGTGTGGTCCAGAGCAAATTCTCGGGCGGAGTGACAACGCTCGTCATGCCCTGGATTATCGGCGCGCGCTGCCGCGAACTAATCTATACCGGCGACACGATCGGAGCCGAGGAGGCGAAGGAGATGGGGCTCGTGAATCGGGTGTTTCCGAAGGACCAACTTCAAGCCGAGACAATGAAGGTAGCCAAACGCATGTCGCTAGTCGCCACGGCGTGCCTGCAGTGGAACAAAAGGGCGATAAATCATACATACGAGGTTATGGGTTTCCGCCCGGCGACGACCTACGGGATCGAGGCCTGTGCGCTGGTCCAAGCGATCGATCCCCCGGAATACAGAGAATTCGAGCGGGTTCGCCAGGAAAAAGGCGTCAAGGAAGCCCTGAACTGGAGGGATGCCCAGTTCAGGAATTATGAATAACTTGGGGCGACAAGGATGCGTCGGCCCAGAACCGGCAAGAGCAGTGCTCTGTCTAACCTGCAAAAGCCGGGAGCGGCTGAAAAGCTCGCCGACACCCAGCCTTCCAGGCGCATTCGTGCTGAGAGGCTGCCGGGCCTAACACTATTTTTGCAGTTTTATTTGTTGCGACTTTTCACGGGTTCGTCTTCTGCCGTGAGCATCGCTGAGATGCCGGCCGAAGTATGCGATTGACGATAGTGTAGCCGTCCGCCGGCAAGAGTGGCTGAGGCTGAGGTTCGTTGATTCAATCTCTTTGCAAGGCGACGCTGTTGCAAGAAAGCGTAGGCGATCGGTGTCATCAGCGTGTGACGATGAAGACCTTGCGAGGATCGCCCCTCAAGTGGTCAAGCCTGAGTTCCTCTTTCAGCTGCTGATGTGCCTGCTCGCAGATCCATCAGGCCTTGATGGTCGCGGCTAATGTGCGCAGATCTGTCGCGGCTGGCAGGTTGGTGAGCCTAGGGCGGACGGCCGACGAGCGCGAGCGCACGCTGCTGGCGTTGGCATTGCCGATCTTCTCGATGATCTTGAGCGCCCGGACGGAGCGCTGTGAAATGGCTCACGATCGGCTCGTCGTCTCAGAAAGGTGCAACCTATTCCGCGCAAGCATAGACCCGGGGGACAATGCGGGATGCCGTGTAACGTATTAGGGGGCGAGGCCTCATCGGAAGCTGCGCGTTGCCGAGACGACGAATTCGCCCTTTTCCCCCGAGGCCCTGTACTCGCCGACAGGTCAAGCCCCCTCGCCGGGAAGATGCTGCTGATCCTCATCCTTGATCCGCTGGGGAGGCCCATCGGAGATCCGCGCCCGAACCGCGGCAAAGCGGCCTTACAATCGGCCCTTGGTCCGGACCGGTACGCCGACGTGCTTCAATCGTGCGGCGTCACTCGTCCAGCTCTCGGATAGGAAGAGACGCAATGCGATCATCACCAGCACTTCACCGTCCACAAACGTCAGCGATACCAATGTTTGGCAATTTGCCGTTTTTCCAGGAGCCTAGGCGTAGCGACGCCGACCGAGTGTTTCCCTTCTTCGGCACCGCGGTGTCGTCGATTACCAGCACCGCATCATCACCGCCGGCGAGCCGGTGGCGTCGATCATCGATGCGCGAAGAGTATTACAGGAAGAGGTACAGAGCTCTACCGAGGGTACGGTGGTTTCGCTAGCCTCTGTGCTCGAGATTGATGATGCCTCGAATCGCGTTGAGGCACGGCGTTGGATCGAGGCGACTCTGCGCCCAATCCGAATGCTTCCATCTGCCATCAATTGCAAAGACCCGTGTATCGACCTTTTTGGTAGGCAGCACCGTGCTTGCGGTGTCGACAGCCCGCGTCGCGTCAAGCATGCGCATAATCTTGCTTACAATGAGCCGGAAATCGGGGAAAATCGACCTAAAGGCCAAGTGGCATTTACCCAAGGGACAAAGGGTTTCTTTGGACCGAAATCAAAAACTGAGGAGGGAGCGTGAGCCATTCGGTGAACCGGAGGTATTTCATGAGGGCGACGTCATCCGCTGATCGCAGCCAGTGCCCTGTCTTCCACTGCTAGCCGCGCGTTGGTGCAAATCATCCGGTGAGTTAAGGCTGAATATGAGCGCCGGCAACCTCGGCGAGGCCGTTCTGAACGGTTTTGTGAAGCCTTTCGCCGAGACTGGGATAAAGGTGCCTCCTGTCTTCCAGGACATCAGAGCGGCGCAAGTCGGGCTCATGGTGAAAACGAACAGCGTTACCGTCGACACAGTACTCTTAAGCCAAGCTAACGCGCTTCTTCTTGCTGAGAACGACCAAGTCGAGAAGATTGACTACTCGATCCACTGGCAGCGGGAGTTACCGGAATCGCAGGTTTCGGTAAACAGTCGTTCGGTTTCGGCAGTTACATCTATTCCTTGAACATGGTTTACGACACGAAGAGGTTCTCGGCTGACAAGCCGCGGCCCAGACATTGGTCCGAATTCTGAGACGTCGAAAAAGTTTCGCTGGCATTCGGCTGCTGGCGCATTCTGGGGCTTCACGGTTGCCATCCTGTCGACCATCGTTGGGACACTCGCGGCTTTCGGCCTTGCCCGCGCCTTTCCGCCGCTTCGCGCCTTTCGGACGATGGAGATCCTGACACCGACCACCTTCCGGCCATCGTCGTCAGTATCGCGTATCATCTTGGGCTTGTCGATTCCCGGGGCTTACCGCGGCGAAATGGTCCCGTTCTCGCTCTGTCGCAGAAAGGGCGAGACGATCGATCCATCGCTCGGAGTGTTCGCAACCTTCAGCCAGGCAGTCGCCACATCACGGCTTCGTGCGAACCAGACATTGTCGTGCTTTCTGATATAAGCGATGAATTCGCGCAACATGCGGATGCGGGACGGGCGGCCGGTAACTTGGGGGTGCATAATGAGATCGAAGTAGCCGCCCGATAGATAGGCTTCTTCGAACTCCGCCTTCCAAATCGACAGCACGTGATCATTGGTAGCCATCTGCCGGTGGAACTTGATGCTGGTCAAAAGATACTGAGCGTCATCCATGCTCCAGTGCCACGGCAACTCAACGAGGCCGGGGCTACCGTCCTCCAGGACGTGGCGGTACGGTTCGATGTCGTCCAGCATGGTGCTGTCGTAGATAAACCCTCGTTCGGTCAGAAGGCGGATCAGATTCGCACTCGTTTCTCCTGATGGAGCGCGGTAGCCTACGGGAGCAACACCGATGACACGCTTGATGGATTCGATGCCCTTTTCAAGCTCCTCAAGTTCCATCTCCGGATTGTTCGGATCAATCGATTTGTGTAGATAACCGTGGTGGCCGAGTTCATGATTGGCTTTTACGATCTTCTCGACGACATGGGTTCTGTTGTCGACGACCCAGCCGGGCACGAAAAACGTAGCCGGCAACCCTTCGTCGGTAAGCAGTTCGAGGATCTTAGGTACGCCTATCTTCGCGCCGTAGGTGCCCTGCGAGAGCGTGCCGGGACGATCCACATTGGTCGGGTCGCGCCCTAGCCACAAGGTTTCTGCATCGAAATCGAAAGTGAGATTGACGGCAATCTTGGCGCCGTTCGGCCATGGGATATTTGGCAAGTCTGGTCTCCAGTTGCGGGCTGCTGATCGTTAAGTTTCGACGTTCTCTTGGTCTTTGTTGTTCCTGCAGTAGGCGTCGCGGAATAGTCTATCGTCCTGCTGAACACGGCCTAGTGCAACTAGCCGGCTGATCTATAGCTTGGACGAACAACCGTGGGGGAAAGAACGCTCGATCTTCGGGCCTGCGCAAAGTTGGTAGCGCCGCTTGCCATAACGTCGATGCGCTACTTGGTCTACGGGCAGCTCTATAAATTCGTCCGCTGAATCGGCACGTCACCTCAGAGGGTACGGCTTTCCCGTTGTTTCGACTACATTTTGCAAGATGCTGTCGCACAGCCGCTCTATGTCGCCCACCTCGTGCTCCGCCGTAATGTACACCCGAATTCCCGCCATTCCTTGCTCGACCATTGGGAAGAACGTCACCAGGGTGTAGAAGCCGCAATCGAGAAGCCCTCTTGCGATTGCAATCGCCTTGGCCTCCGATCCGATGATGATCGTTCTGATCGGAAGTGAACTGCCGTGCTCGGCGGTTGCGACACGACGGTCAAAGAGGTGGATGCGTCGTGCCAATCGCCGCTGCCGCTGGCCGAGTTCAGCCGAAAGGTGAATTTTGCACGACCCAAGCGCCGCGCCAACCGCCGCCAGATTTGGTGCCGCCGAAAACGCATACGGAATGGAGCATCGTCGGAACAGGGTCTCGTGATCTGCAGCTCCGAGCATTAACACTCCGCCCGACGCGCCGAACCCCTTCGCGAGCGAGGCTGCTATGATCGTTCGGTCACCGAGCACCTGCGGAAACTGAGAGCGAGCGAATCCTTCGCCTTGGCGTCCAAGGATCGATATGCCGTGAGCATCGTCGATATAGAGAAAGAGCCCGTAACGTTCCTGGAGCTGACGCAGTTCCTTGATCGGAGAATAGCCTCCCATAAAGTAAACACCATCGCATACATAGGCGACCACCGGATGTTCTCGGCATAAGCGCTCGAGAGCGTCGACGTCGTTGTGCACGATCGTTTCCACTAGCGCTTCATCAGCCACCACCGGCTTGTGATAAGCGAGCGAGATGTGTGCAGACTGATCGAACACGACGACCGGCTTCCTGCCGCCCGTCAACTGACCCGAAGCAAGAACGGGCATCGCGCTCAGATTGGCGAGCATGCCGCTGGAAAAAGCGAGGACGCGCGCGCAGAAAATGTCCGAGAGGGTTTCTTCAAGTTCCTTCAGAAGATCGAAATTCAGCCGCGTCTGGGCGCAGGACAGATGTAATGACCGATGCACCTCGATCGCCTCGATCGCCCCGGCGACGACCACCGGATGATTGTCGAGGCCAAGGTACGAGCGTCGCGCGAAATCAATTACCTGAGGACGGTTGTCAAGTGAATCGTTGCCCCAAGCAATGATATGTCCGGTCGTGGAATGTCCATGTACGGCCATGAGACCAGCCATCTGGGCTGCATCGAAATATGGACTGCTCTCGCAGGCCGCTTGGGCGGTGTTCCGAGACTGTCCACTGAGGCAACCATCATCCGTCGGAGCGATCTGCTGTTGCATTTCATGTTCCAGTCGAGTGTGTCAAAGACATTTGGCCGACCGCCCAGTTGTGCCCGCTCAATGTGATGCTTGACAACGTCGGGCCGAACTGAAGGTTCGACACAAATCTTGCGGCAGCTCGGTCGGCGCCCAGTCCAAACGAACTAAACCACTAGCTACTTCGCTTCGGCAGCTACCAAATCAAATAGGGCTAAATCGTGTGGACAGGTAGCGCATCCATAGCGCGGTTGCGTCGGTATCTCCTCAGCAATGAGACTCGAGGCTGTCTGGAGGCAGGCATGTACTTTCACATCTGGAACCGATGACAATGATCGGCAACGATCTTCCTGATAGTCAGCTTCTTCTTGGCAGTCTTTACGTGTAGCCTTGAGCGGAAGCTTGGCGAGGGGAGGCCGCCGAAGCTGATCAGCCTTGCTTCGCGCAGCTGACATTTAGGCACTGAAACGGTTTTCGCAAAGAGAAGACGTGGGCGAAAGAGCCAATATGGATATCTAGAGTGTTGAAGGTAGAGCGCGAGCTGGGTCACTGCTTACGACGGCGAGACCATCGCGGGGCGGACCGCGACGAAATAGTCATGTTCTCGCTCTGTCGTAGAAAGGGCGCATAGTCGATCCATTCCTCAGTGTGTTCGCAGCCTCAAGGCAGGCAGTCGCCACATCACGGCTTCGCGCGACCTCGGTATTGCCGTGCTTTCTGATACAGGCAATTAATTCGCGGAACCTCGGATGCACGATGGGCGACCGATCCCTTGGGTGTATGGTCAGATCGAAGTAGCCGCCCGACCGATGGGCCTCATCGAACTCGGTTTTTGAAATCAAAAGGCACGTGATTGGCAGCGATCGGCCGGAGGAGGTTGACGTTGATCAAATCATACTGAACGTTATCGATGCCCAAGCGCACGGCCACTCGAGCGCGCCGGCCCGAGCACAGGTTTCTGCATCGAAATCAGGCTGAACACGACGCCGGTGTAACTGGCCGGCTGATACGTCACTCGGACGAACACAGTGAGGGAAGGATCGCTTCGATCTTCTGGGCCTGCGCAAAGTTGGTGGCGCCGGCGTGGCAATCGTACAGGAGGTTCTTGACCGTTTCGATCGTGAGCGGCAGGTCCTCCATGCTCATACTCTTAAGACGACGCGGCCTCATCACTGACCGGGCCGGTCGCATCACTCGAGAAAACCGAATGTTCGGGCATCACCGAAAAACTCTCCGCAGTTGAATGCCAATAACACCCAACAGCCGTTCCTCAGCAATCAAACAACTATTCCTCACCAGAGTAGGTAGTGCCTCGACCGTTGCTAATGGTGTGCCGTCAACTAGTATCGTGCCGTACAGATTATGCTGTACGGGCCATGACGCAGCTCGTCAGGATAAAACAAATGCAGCAATGAAAACGTGGGCAACTCGTTCCACGTCTCACGCTTCCGGCTTTCATGCCAACTTCTGTCGCGGCATCGCCGACCACTAATTTGGAGGCGAGAAGCTGGAACGTTACAATAAACTTGAAGGGCTATTGCCGACGGCAGGACCGTGTTCGGGTCCATAAGGTTATCGATTTCGAGAGGCGACGTGAGATAAAGGGAGCTCTGCGTTCAGTTCGGGTGCCCGAGCTAGCTCGAACCAATTGCAAAGAAACAGGGCGCCCGCTGTCTCGCATCGTGAGATAGGTCATGTTTCGAATGATCACAATGGAGCCATCGATGGGAGTGTTGTCGCATCTGCGGGTGGTCGAAATCGGTAGCTCGGCGGCGACCAGCTACTGTGCGAGGCTATTTGCCGATTTCGGTGCCGACGTTCGGAAGATCGAGTCGCCACTAGGGGATCCACTTCGACGGAGCCTGCCATTAACACCCAGCGGGAGGAGCGCTTGGTTCGCCTTCCTGAACTTCAACAAATCAAGCATCGTCATCGATCCCACCGCACCACAGGCGAGCGCACGACTGACAGCATTAATCGAGGATTGCGACATTCTGATCGATGGTCGCGACGTCGATGCCGCGGATTGCCCGTTCATTGATTTGACCGCAGTCCGCCAGCTCTGTCCCGGGTTGATTTGCCTCCAAGGGAGCTGGTTCGGTCGCAAGGGGCCCTATGCAGGATTGGCCGCAACCGATTCAACCATTCGTGCGCTCGCCGGCCTTATCAGTTTGGTTGGACCGGCAGAGGGCCCGCCGATGCACGCACCGGATTTCCAAACGGGGATCCTCGCAGGCCTGTGGGGCTTTATTGCCGCGGCCTCGTCGGTGGTTGCGCAAACGCTGAGCAGGGGAGGGCGGTCGTGGTCGCTAAGCATTTTCGAATCGAGCCTCGCTCTCAGTGAGTATCTGATGTCGGAGGCGTTTGCGTGCGGCGACGTGATGCGCCGCATTGGAATTAACCGGTTTTGGCCAGGCGCTCCGGTTGGCATTTACGAAACTAGAAAGGGTTGGCTGGGCATCACGGTGGCAACGCCGGCACAATGGCGGGCATTCTGTGACATGCTAGGGCTATCCGAGTTGCGTGATGAGTCGACTTGGATCATCGGCGAAGATCGTCTGAAACACCTGGAACAGATCGAACGAGTATTTATGCCGAGATTGAAAGCGCGGACCGCACAGGAGTGGTTCGCAGAGGGGCGAAAACGAAGGATTCCGATCGTGCCTGTGCCCGAGATATCCGATCTGCTCCAAGATACGGAGAAGAAAGTGCGTGGCGCGATCGTGCCTGTTCTTCTGGGCGAAGAGGAGGGCCTGACGGTCGGCTCGGTGCAGCGGTTGACATTGACGCCGCCGCGTCGGGGAGGAAAGGTTCCGGCCCTGGGCGAGCGCCAGAGTGTCAAGAATGCGCGAAGAAATCTGGGCATTGCATCGGCGTCAGATAGCCGCATTGACGTCACCCGGCAGCCATTACAGGGAATTCGCGTCATCGACTTCTCAATGGGCTGGGCAGGTCCACTGTGTACGCGCACACTGGCTGATCTCGGAGCGGACGTCATCAAGATCGAGGCTATCCAGTATCCGGATTGGTGGCGCGGTGTTGACCGACGGCCCGCCTATATCGATGCGCAGATGTACGAAAAGACCGTACGCTTCTGCTTCATGAACCGCAACAAGCGTGGTATCACACTCGACCTCAGGCGGCCGCGGGGCCTGGCTCTCGCCAAGCGGCTTTTGGCGGGAGCTGATATTGTCGTCGACAATTATTCGGTCGATGTGCTTCCGAAGTTCGGGCTTGGCTACGACGTGCTCAAGACGCTCAACCCGCGGCTCGTCATGATGTCGATGTCAGCCTTTGGCGCAAAAAGCGCCAATCGTGATTGCCGGGCCTACGGCTCGACTCTTGAGCAGGGCTCGGGGTTGCCAAGCGTGATCGGAAATGCCGACAGCCAGCCTGTGATGAGCCACATAGCGTTTGGCGATGCCGTCGGTGGGTTAAACGGCTGCGCTGCAGTTCTGGTCGCCCTGATTCACGCCCGCAACACCGGACAGGGACAATTCATAGACCTCGCCCAGGTCGAATGCATGATGCCGTTTGCGGCGCCGTGGATCACCGTTCATTCGATGGACGGTACGCCGCCAAGAAGGTATGGCAATCGACACCCGCAGTTCGTGCCGCATGGCTGCTTCCGATGTGCGGGTGAAGACAATTGGATCATGGTCGCCGCGACAAATGAAGACATGTGGCGGAGGCTTGCCCTGGTCATTGGCCGGCCAGACTGGGCCGCAGATCAGTCGCTCAAATCGGAGGAAGCCCGCCGTGACATCGAAGATGTCCTAGAGAGAGGCATCCAAGCATGGACGCTCACTCGGGACGCGGATCAGGCCATGTCTGAGTTACAAGCCGCGGGAGTGGCCGCCGGCGTCGCCCGCCTCCCAGTTGACCTGCTCAAGGATCGGCATCTCCGGTCGTGCGCGTTTCTGCAGGAAGTCGAGCGCGCATTCATAGGCTCGCATCCGCAGCTCTCATTGCCGATTCGCGAAGGTTCGGAGCCCTATCCAATCCGCGCAGCAGCGCCGACGCTGGGACAACACAACAGAGAGATCCTATCGGGACTTCTCGGCCTCTCTGACATTGAGATCGCGCACTTGGTGAGGGACGGCATCATAGGCACAGCGATGCTTCCCGAAGGCGAACTTTCAGCAACAATGACGGTCTCATCAAACTGATCTCAAAGGGGATGAGGTTCAACGATTTAGCGAACTCGAAATCAGCGTGTTGTTCGATTCCTAGTAGTTCATCGCGGTAGCTATAAGGCGACGTACTCCGGGCGCTACTGCGGAAGTCCGGATCGCCGCAGTTCGGCTTGCTGTGCATCTTGCAGTTCATTCAATCGATTTCGGGTGAGCGACCCAGCTCATCAACATCCGTTCCTTTCAACGAGCAAGGTTACTATATCTTGACTCGCAACAACTGATGAGGTCTCTGGGGTGAGGTGCTGCCGCCACGCTTGGTAGAGCGGCGGCAGATCATACGCCTCAAGCGCCTTGGGATAGTCCAAGACCGGTAGCTTTCTGGCCAATCTCGCGTGACGGGACCGTATGTCCGCCTCTTCTGGTGAGTTAGCTTGCCTACACTGCTCGTCCGAGGGTTGCTCGGGCGTGCTGAGCCGATCCTCATCACAGGAGGACGAGCCGTGGGAGATTATAGGGAAGCATTTGTCGGAAGCGATGTGACCAAGCTGAGAAATGCCGTCGCGATTGCGGATGGATGCCGGGGAGAGGTTCGGTTCTTCGTGAGGTCGATGCTTCCACCACCAACATGCGCCACGCTATCGGGCGGATTGCCAATCGGTTTGACGGCGTCCTCGGCCTGGTGTGCCAAGCTAGCGACCGAGGGGCGAGCCCGTCAGGTACGGCGCATCACCAAGGGCGGCAACGGCCGCGTCCGCCACGTATTGGTCGAGAGTGCCTGGACATATCGACATCCGCCCAAGATAGGCAAGACAAAGCTATACCAGCTGATCAGGCATCGCCAGCAGTGTGAGTAGGCGCAGAGCCGCTTGGCCGCCTACTCGAAAGCGGGCTCGTGCGGCAAACGAATGAGGGTGGTCTGCACTGTCAATCGGCCGTGAACTGGTCGGATTCACGGGGGGGGGGCTCGCCGGCAAGTGGAGGACGGCTCAATCACGTACCCTTCTTATCATCATGCATGGGGGAGGCGGAACCACGGCGGAGGGAATGCCGGTCAGCATCGGAGCTTGATCACAAACGTTCTTCGGCGCTGCCTCCACCCTACGCACAATCATCTCTATGAACAGCCGATTGACGATCGGACGATGCTCCGCGTTTTGACAGCGGACATCAGAGCATCGTTCCGTTCCCGCCTTCTCGCGGCACATGGGATATGCGAGTTTCCACAATCTCTTTGAAGGGATTGGCCTGGATCTATGCTTGACCATACACTTTAACTCTGACGTGACCGGCGCGCCGGCTGAAAGTGATCACGGAGACGGGGCGCCGTCGTTGGTGTTCCAAGGACGACAACGCCGGACCGTCGAGGAGACGGGTCCCGGGCGCGGTCGTTTAGAAGATTGCCCGGCGGCACGGAGCCCACGACAAGTGTTCACCTGGCGCCGGAAAGCGCGCCGATTGTCGGCGCCTATGGGTGACGATCTGCTGTTTATTCCGGTGCGTCGCCTCGTACGGCACCAGAAGCGCAGATCACTGCCCGATGCCATCGAAGTACGGCTGCGGCGCCAAGCTGGCTCTCATCAGCCAGAGGATCAAATTACGCCGAGGCAATTCGGTGCATCCTCTCGCGCTAGCAAGGCTTAACGCTTCATCGATGACGGCCTCATCAAGCTCGTACGCATCCGGCCAGCACCCCGGGCAGTCACGCCGGTCTGCCGCGGCGTTCAGGCAGCAGCCGCTTTGGACTGTTGGGTCGCCTTCCAATTCCACGGGAGCAGGTCGGCGACTCTGTTGACGGGGTGATCTGGAAGCCTGGCCAACACGTCAGCGAGCCAGGCTTGCGGATCAACGTCGCTCATCTTGCAGGTTTCGATCAGGGTATAGACAGCGGCGGCAGATTGCCGCCAGCATCTGAACCGGCGAAGGTCCAATTTCGTCTTCCGAAAGCCACACCGCGTAACGCTCGTTCGGCAGCGTTGTTCGAGAGGCAGATGCGGCCATCGTCCAGGAAGCGGGTGAACGCCGCCCAGCGGTTGAGCAGGTAGTTGATCGCCTTCGCAGTATCGTTGCCTGATGAGAGCAAGGTTCGCTGCTGGCGCATCCAGATTTCGAGATCGGCGACGATCGGCCTTGACTGATCACGACGTGCCGCAAGCCGCTGCTCCGGCGTTTTGGCGTTGATGGTGCGCTCGATCTCGAACAGGATATCGATGCGCCGCACCGCCTCGCTGGCAATCGGCGCCTCTCCAGATTTCGCCAGGTCGAAGAACTTTCTGCGGCCGTGGCGCTCCAACACGCCGCTTCCAGGATCGGAGCCGGCTTCCTTTGGGCCTTGTAGAGCAGGTTATATCCATCAAAGGCATCTGCCTGCATGAGGCCCACATAGCCGGCAAGATGGCTTTGCGGATGTTCTCCAGCCCGGTTGCGTGAGTAGTAGAACAGGGCCGCCGGCGGATCCGTGCCGCCAAACGGCCGGTCATCGCGAACATAGGTCCAGATCCGGCCGGTCACCGTCTTAAGCTTGGCCAGCACCGGCACCGTCGTATCGTCGGCGTGGATGCGTTCCGCGCTCATGACGTGGATCCGGATCGCCTCAATAATGGGATCGAGCTCCACCACGCAGGCGCCAATCCGATCCGCCAAGGTCGAGACGTCGATCGCGACCCCCTCGCGGGCATAGGTCTTGCTCTGCCGGTTCAATGGCTGGTGCAGCAGGAACTTGTTGACCAGCACCATCGCCAGCAGGTTCGGCCCGGCAAAGCCTCGCGGGATCGGATGGGAGGGCGCCGGCGCCTCGGTGATCGCCTCGCAATCCCGGCAGGAGAACTTCTCGCGGACATGCTCGATAATCTTCCAGCGCCGCGGCTCGCATTCCAGGGTCTTCGAGACCACCTCGCCGAGCTTGTGCAGCCGCTCGCTGCCGCACTTGCCACATGCGCAAGGCGTGGGTTCGACGGCGCGCTCGACCGGCAGGTTATCTGGTAGGGGGCGTCGCGGCGGCCGTGGATATTGCGCACGCTTCTGTTTGGCGGCTTCCGGCGCGGCGATCTCGGCCTTGGTTTCCTGTTCGGCCTGGGTCTCTTCAAGATCCTCGATGGCAAGCTCGAGCTGTTCAACCAGCAGCTTGCCGCGCTCGGAGGATTGCCCAAACTGCTCGCGCCGTGCCTTGGCCAGCATCAGCTTCAGCCGTTCGATTTCCAGCCGGCCGACCGTCACTTCGCTCTTCGCCAGTGTCAGCTGTTCGCGCTGCGCAATGATCATCGCATGCGCAGCCGCAAGGTCGGCGGGAAGCGGATCGGAAGGCGTCGTCACGAGGACGAATCAACCATATTCGCCGCAAAAAATCCCGCTGGATTCCTGCCGTGAGTCAAAGAGCCACAGCTTAACCGGAAGCCTGTGGACGCCAGGTTGCCTGCGGCATCCGCCAGTCAATTCCGGACAGGAGATAGGATAGTTGCGCAACGCTGATCGTCACAACGCCGTCCGCCAGCGATGGCCACAAAAAGCGCCCGCGCTCAAACCGCTTCGTGAACAGACATGCGCCCTGGCCATCATGCCAAATGATCTTGATCAGGTCGCCGCGGCGGCCCCTAAAAACGTAGAGATCGCCAGCGTGAGGGTCCCGCTTCAAACCCCCCTGAACCAGACGCGCAAGGCTCGGGAAGCCTCGGCGCATATCGGTATGACCGGTCGCGAGCCAAACCCGCACATTGCCCGGTATGGCGATCATCGGCGCTCAAGCACCTCGAGGACCCGCGCCAGCGCCTCCGGGTCGACGTGCGCGTCCACCCGGATGCGTGGCCGGTTGCCAAGATCGATCTCGATCAATCCAGTACGCGCGGCTGCCACGGAGCGCACCCGACCGTCACCCGCAGGCAAAAGCTTCGGACTTTCCTCCACCTCCGTCGCGACGATCTGCACCGGCGCAAAAGATGGTACGACCTGCTCTGATGTCCGTGCTTGTCGACGCCAGGTAAACACCAGGCTGGCCGCGACTCCGTTGCGGCGCGCAACCTCAGTCACCTTCGCGCCCGGCACCAACGTCTCCTCGACAATCCGTGCCTTGTCGTCCTGCGACCAGCGCCGCCGCCGCTCCAGCCCGCCCAAAACCTCGACCCGCATCGCCTGATGACCTTAAAGCTAGACTTAAGGCTACACGCTTCGCGAATTACCTCGCGTCACGCAAGACGGCGCCCGTCGGATGCGTACTCAAGCTCGAATGTTGTCAAACGATCAATCCGTGGTGTTAAGCACAGTCGCAAGAACAGCGCTGTTTGCCGGATTCGACGGCGGTGCCGAACATGGGCTGTCGCCGCGATCCCTGATCGTGACTTGCAAGCCCAACGACGTCGATCCGCTCGCCTATCTGACCGAAGTCCCGACAAGGATCGTCAACGGGGATCCAAGACGCGAAATCGACCATTTATTGCCCTGGGCCTACCGCACTCATGCCCTCAAAGCCGTGGCGTGAGACTGGGCTTACCCTGAGACGGGCGTTCTATCAGTTGGTTGGCGGTCGCAATAAAAGACTACTCTGCTCTTCCCGCGCTCTGATTCCTGCACAGTTTAGGCGGAGATAGACGGCCAAGGAGGACGACTAATCTTGGTAGCTTCGCTATTCGTCTTTCTCAGGTAAGTAAAACGTCAACGCGAAGTATCGCCGAAAGGCGAGCATGTCCAGGCTTGGTATTGCTGGCATGCTGAGTCGATGAACCACCCACTTGCGAAGGAGACAACCATGGTTGGCGCGATTACCGCACCACGCATTTCGCAGTCTCTCGAAGCACCAGAATCAACTATCGGTCCGGCCTCACGTTTGTTCGGAGCGATTTCTTTAGATACCAGCGACCCACTCGTGTCGGTGCGCCGATTTCTAACATCGATCCTCGCAATTCTTAGCCACGACCTAAAGTCGATGCGAAACAGCTCTTAAAAAAGGCGGCCGACTGATTGAGCCGTCTGGAAGGAGACATGGTGACCCTTGTCCGTCGTCGAGGTGAATGACATCTATCATCAATCAAGTCCGCTCAATCAATATGCCATTGAAGGCGATGCCTCCACGCAGATGGACTCCTAAAATGAATACCGACGTTTTCGAGACACATGAGTCGAACGTTCGCCGCTATGGGCGGTCATTTCCAACAGTCTTTACAAAAGCCCTTGGCGCGACAATCCAGGACGAGGCCGGTAAGACTTATATTGATTTCCTTGTGGGATCCGGAGCACTAAACTACGGGCACAACAATCCGAATATTATCGCACCAGCAATTCAATATCTCGCCGGCGGGAACATTCTTTTGTCGCTCGATATGCATACAGCGTCAAAGCGTGAATTCATTGAAGTGTTTGTCGATTCGATCCTGAAACCGAGGGGCCTTTCTTACAAGATTCAGTTTCCTGGGCCGACGGGGACAAGCGCTAACGAAGCCGCGCTGGCGTTGGCGCGGAAATATACTAGCCGCTCGAGCGTCATGGCCTTCACACAAACGCGTTCCACGGGATGTCGCTTGGCTCCCTGGCAGTATCGGGTTCGGCGTCGACCAGGGATCTAGGCGGCGTCGCTCGTCACGATGTGATCCGTGTCCCCTACGACGGCTATCCGGACCGGGCCTTCGATTCCGCAAGCTATATCGACTACGTATTGGGTGACCGAGGGAGCGGCATAGAAAAGCCCGCCGCAATTATTCTGGAGACTATCCAGGCAGAAGGCGGCATGAACACAGCATCCGCGGCTTGGCTCACAGAGATTCAGCACATTTGCCGTAAGCACGACGTTGTTTTGATCGTCGACGACATTCAGGCAGGTGCGGGGCGAACGGGCGATTTCTTTTCGTTCGAGTTCGCGAAGATCGAACCCGACATCGTGTGCCTATCGAAATCCCTAAGCGGTTCCGGTAATCCGTTGTCCATTGTTCTGATCCGCCCCGACATGGACATATGGAATCCTGGAGAGCATAGCGGTACCTTCAGAGGCAACAATCTTGCCTTCGTGACCGCAGGGGCCATGTGCAAAATGTGGTCAGACAGGCAGTTTACTGCCGGCGTCGCGCGAACAGCGGTCAAACTGCAAGAACACCTTGATCACCTCGTTGCGAACTTTCCTAAATGCGTCGAACAAAAGCGCGGCCGTGGCCTGATGGCAGGCCTCAAGTGTCGTTCACAGGACATGGTCGGCCGTGTGCACGAGTTCGCGTTCGAAAACGGCTTATTGATCGAGTCTTCAGGGCCAAATCGCGACGTAATCAAAATCCTCCCGCCGATAACAATCACTAATGATGAACTGGATCGTGCCATCGCCATCCTCAATAACGCACTACAGGAGCAAGCCAATGGTGACTGCCCAACTATCTAAAGCGCCCGCCATCTCGCCGGTTGTGATCAGAGAACGAACCGGAACGATCAGCACTGGAGAGATCATCTTAGTCCTGCAAGGTGAGGTCACTGGTCTGCACATCAAGCAAGGTTTCAGTATCGAAGTAGCCGAGGAGATCTCGACGAACTTTACACGCAATCCTGGTCTCAAGGAGCGCAAAGATGGCGTTAGCGGACAATACATCGGCGCGTCTCACTACAGGAAAAATGCAGCCACCTATTTCGCAGAGGCAGAAAACGCGCGACCATTCATCGACCTCCTCTTTGGCAACTTGGTTGATCCGGTCCGTGGATTATTCGACGCGTTGAAGCGTGAACTGCACGATCACGGCATTGAATTGCGGCTGGCCCGTTCAGCGCACGGTCACGCTAATATTTGTCGTGCTCTCTGTTGGTCTGGTACAGGTATGTACGCCTTAGAGCCTCACGACGATGTTGCTCAAGTGTTATGTGCCGGGAACGATTACGAGCTTACTGCGGTGGCGAACAACACCGTTGTAGCGCTCAACTTTTATCCTAGCATGCCCGAGGAAGGTGGCAATCTGCGGATCTGGAGCCATAAGCCGACGGTCATTGACCGAAAATCTCAAGGTGTGGAGACAACGGGGTATCCCTATTCGACGGGCTATCTTGAGGCCGTTCCTTGTCACGACTTCCAGCTTAAGGCCGGCGATATTGCTTTGATCGACGGCGGCTTCATTCACGGGGTCACCGGACAATCGGGCAGCGGAAAGCGTCGCCTTTTGCTGAACAGCTTCTTCGGATTTGCCCGGCCGGATCTTGTTCTCTGGTGGACCTGAGGCTGAATAGCGACACCGCTTTGGCGCTAAGTAGAGCGTTGCCATCGTGATGCGTGGCGCAATCTGCATCTTTGCGAGCTGCGCGGGGTCGGCCAGACCAGCGCCGGCTGGCGAGTGAAGTCGCTATGCCGCGTCGCGCCGGTCCATGCTTGGACGTTCGATGTGCTTCCCGATGTCATACGTCATACGGTCTCGGAACCTAGGATGTCCGTCGGAATTGGCCGCAAGGAAATGAGCGGCCGCTGCTCGATGAGCACCCGGTCAAGATCCACCGCTCGCGTCGCGCTTGCTGTATGCGCAAGAATATTTGTTCGAAATGCTCTATTAACCGACCAGCGAAGGCGGCTCGCGATGAAGGGCGGTCCGCAAGCTTTGGAACAGACGCTTCCGTATTCTCGACTCGCCGACTAGTCACCAAGGACTGTTTGGGCATCTCTCCGCATACATCGATCGCGTGGTACCGCGTGGCCCGCAAATTGGTGGCAATCGTCAAGCGACGCGGCACGCTTGTCCGACCGCGGAACCGAGTTTACCGGCAACGCCGTGCTCGCCTGGAGCAAGGACACCGTCATCGATTGCACTTTATCGTATTGGAAAACCGACGCAGAACATCGGCGAGAGTGGATGCGCAGTGAATTTTGAACAAGACCCTTCTTCGATCTGGATGACGCCCGCGCCAAGGTCGTGGTTTGGGTAACCGACTACGGCGGCCCCACCAGTCCCTAAATATACCTGAAGTCCACGGCCTATGCCATGCCAGAAGCGCTGTTCAGCTGCCACCGACCGGATGACGAGGCGATCTGCAAGTCTGCGACAAGCTTAGGACAGAAGGCATATTCGTATCGCGGAGCCGGTGCTTGAGGTCGTCAACGGAGGCGGCCGTGGGCGGAAGTGGTGCGACGAGGACAAGGCGCGGATTGTGCGGAGATCGTAGCGAGCGGCTGCCCGGTTTGTCCGTAGCGCGAAGGCATGGATTGCTGCTGCAGCAGTTGTTTGACTTGCGACGTTAGTTTTGAAAGGCGGCGGACAGTCGTTCCGAAAACAGCAGATGTACAGTTTGTGCCGCGGTGGTGGCTGCCATGGTGGACGCCCTCTTCTAGCTCTGAGCGCAAAGGCAGATTGCGCTCTCATAGAGATCGAAGCTGACGGCATTATGGCCCGGTCCGGTCGTGGTCCGGACCCAAGATGATCCCGGTCCGGTCGTGGTCCGGACCCAAGATGATTGCGTCGATTGTCTAGGCGCTAAAGTCGAATCGGTGATTGGTAGGCTTGGCAAACGTGAGCTCTCCAACTTGTCGTGCCCGCCCTGTTCGGTTGACTACAGCGATGGCGGAACTCGCACAATCCGCAAAGTCATTCCGAGAGCAGCCTCCTGCTACGCCTACCGTTTTCTGGTGAGGAAAGCCGCACACGGAATTACGCGAGTGGCACGCCCGTTGCTGGGACCTAGCCTGCGGCGCGCCGACGGAGGCAGCGCATTGGGACGTCGGATGCGAAGATGGTAATCAACCTGACTGTGGGAATGGGATGCTCCCTCGTGCTGGGTGGGGTGGGGTGTCCGCTGCCGCCAGCACCGGGGACAGAAAAGGCGAGCGCGCTTGAGCGGCTGGTCCATATTGAAGACCTGCGTCTTGAGATCTGTACATTGGATTGCGGGACGTTGAACTACGATATGGGACCCAGATCTGCTCCTCGCGGGCTTCCGCCGTCGTTTCTGCAAGCGGAGATAGAACACGCCAAGCGCCTCCACGTTGCACACTGATTCAACCGGCGACTACAGTATTCGCAATGGTCCTCTGGTGCCTGCTCATGCCAGTGGGTGACGAGGGGCGAGCGGCCACGAGCGAGCAGATGATCGCGATTTCAACGCCGGCATCCGGCCTATGTCCAATTCTTGCAATGGAGTTTTGGAGAGTTCGCGCATTCTGCCGAGCGGTATGGCATGCGGGCCCGCAACACGCCGCTTGAATGTTCGAGAAGTGGAAATGATCTCGAAGGATGGATCGTGCGCGACCGTGACGGCTCCGGCATCTGGCCGACGACCGGCTTCTGGGCCTAAGGCTGGACGCGCGTCGCGGTCAACTATTCTAAGAACCGCAAGCAAGCCGAGACAACGGCCGAAGCCTGTCGCAAGGCGCCGCTGCCGAGATCGTGGTAGTGCCGGGCGACGTTTTGCGCGATGACGATTACAGGAGGACGTCTGCGGCTGCCGCACCTTGGGAGGGCTCGACGCCCTCGTCAACAATGTCGGCATAACATAACCTGTGACGCATCGCGATCTCGACGGGTTCTCGGCGGAAGTGTTCGTACCGGAAAGGACCCACGATATCTGCTCGAGTAACCCACCTCACGCACTCCAGCAGGAAGCAAGCACCGGAGGCATGAACGCCATAACGAAGCGAGCGGAAAATGAATAATTCGAAGGAGACCAAAGAATGAGTGACAAGAGGTACGAATATCGTCTCAAAGCGGGGAAGCTCTATGAATATCGTCGCTACGAGGCGACGCCGGGGAACCTCGAAGTAATGCACCAACGACACGTGACTGCTATATTGCCAGCATTCCGCCGCCACGGTGTCAAGCTGGTCGGGTTCTGGATGCCTACGTTCGGCGCGTTCGATAACGAGCTCGTTTTCATTTGCGAATGGGACAGTCTGATTGAGAGGGAGTGCGTCTGGAAGCAGTACCTCCAAGACCCGGAGTGGCGGGGAATCTGGAAGGAGACTGACAAGAATGGAGCGGTCCATGCCAGAGTCTATACCGAGCTCTGGCGCGCCGCGCCGTACACGCCGGAGCCCCACTCTACGCTTGCCGCTGTGCGGCACGAGGAGCGGGCAAGTGACAAGCTTTCCAAATGTCGTCTCGAACAGCCGAAGCACTACGAATATCGCCGCTACGAGGCGACCCCGGGAAACCTCGAAGCAATGCACCAGCGCTTCGAGACCAATGCCTTGCCAATATGGGCCCACCACGGCATCAAGCTGGTCGGATTCTGGATACCTACGTTCGGTGGGTTCAACAACGAGCTCATCTACATTAACGAATGGGACAGCTTGGCTGAGAGGGAGCGCGTCTGGAAGCGGTTCCTCGAAGACCCGGAATGGCAGGCAATCTTGAAAGAGACGGACAAGAACGGAGCGCTGACGGCCGGGGTCCACACCGAGCTCTGGCGCGCCGCGCCGTACACGCCTGAGCCCCACGCCAGACTCGCTGCTGTGCTGCGGACTTAGTCGTCCGTGATGAAGCCTTCCAGCTATTGAGCGTAAGGTTTTCAACAGATCGAGCTGAGTAAGATTACATCGGATATTGAGGGCCCCTGGAAGCTTGCAATTTCATTTGCGAATTGAAGGGGCGTCCGCGCGCCGTTTGAGGAGAAAAAAATCAACAAGGCGAATGGTTGGCTCTCACGATGTTGAGGGCCAGTCGGCGGAGAATGGTGAGCACTTCGGAAGCATTGTCGTTGCTCGTGCGGTTGCCGTTCTCGGGCAACTGCACGTCGAGCACCCAATGGAGGGGGTTCTCGACCGTCCAGTGACTGCGCATGACGGGGAGCAGGTCGCTCGGGAGCTGCTAGTGCATTATGATCGGCCGCTCGGCACGCAGACCACGCAAACGCCTGCGCGAGACCCTGCAATCGTCATCCTGATGGCCGGTCTGCTGGGCTGAGCTACACTTGCCGACGTGCAAACTATGGTGTCACCGCATTGAACAAGGGGACGCGGTGGGCCCCGTCAAAACGTAGTGCCGCGCCTCGCGCGCCGCCGTGGCGAAATTGCGGTGGGACTGCTGCTCGTCAGCGCTCGCGTCAGACTTTAATGCAAGGAAGATGCGGCACCTGCGACGTTCCCCCATCTCGTTGAGCCGCGGCGCTGTTGCGCCATGGCCATGCACGCTTGTACAGCGAAGTGTAGACCAGATGCGATGACGTGGCCCAGCTCGCAGAGTTCGTAGGCGCGCCGCAATCCCTGCCGCCAACCGCGTCACGGCGATCTTGAAACCGTTGACCTTGGCAGATGGCGTCGGGAAGCGGCGAAAGGTGTTCTTCCTCAAGCCGCCATCCGGAAGGCCGCCAAGGGCAGCTCAGCGCGCAAATGATCCGCCATCGGCCAGCCGACAATCCTGTGGCTGTACATACCCATAATGCCGGCCAGATAGAGCCAACCCTGATCGGTTTCGATGTAGTGTGTCGGCAAGCCAGATCTGGTTCAGAGCAGCGGCGATGAGGTTGCGTCGAGCTGATTTGGGACGATTGGCAGGTCGTTGGCAGCTGTCGGTGGTTCGCACCAGGCGTGGCCGCGCGATGATGGCCCGCATGTTGTGACGACGCATCAACCGTTCGATGCGACCAAGGCTCGACCCGCGGCCCTGAGCTTTGTTCCGCCATAACACCGCGGGTGTCGTGCTAGACTCGCCCGCCCTCGCTGTTACACTCACCACGGAGCACGAAATAGCGCAGGCCAAGCTGCAGCAGATCCGGATCAAGGGCCCGACGATCGACCGCTTGCTGGTCATTAGTCCTCCGTAAACGACTGGCCTTGAGGTCTTTCCATCTGACACCTCCTGTCTTCGAGGCTGTCGGTGTTTGTCAACTCGGAGCAGATTCATTTCAGCATGCAACTACCTGACCATTTAGCGAGACGTCATGCGGGCGCGCGGCGGCGACCTTGCTCCGGC
The DNA here is from genome assembly GCF_054063995.1 of Bradyrhizobium sp. USDA 4504. NCBI lineage: Bacteria > Pseudomonadati > Pseudomonadota > Alphaproteobacteria > Hyphomicrobiales > Nitrobacteraceae > Bradyrhizobium > Bradyrhizobium sp. USDA 4504. Next base: position 241,366 of record NZ_JBSSGV010000001.1, read on the forward strand.
CTTTAAGTTGCCTCTCGACTTTCTTAGCCTGCGAGACTGAGCTCCACGAGCCGCTGGCGGGCAACATCGGAGTGCCCTTCAGTTCGAATGGACAGGCTCTTGAAGTCCAGATCTAGGCAATCGGTGCGAGATCATATCAAGCGTGTCCGATGCGACTGTCATATTACATGCAGTCGGGTTCGCGACACGCTCGTGCTTGGAAAGAGTCGTTTCAAATCAAGCTCTCGCGATATCCATGAGTCTTGAACGGGAGTGTTATCCAACGTCCCATGCTCTAGAAGTTGCAGTGATGGCATACTAGACAATCGCGTCTCAGTTAAAGCATGCGTCGCGGGCAAAGTCGACTGCCTCAAAAGGCACAGGATGGATTACGTGGGGGCGGTTCGCGCCTGCATCCACGGCGATGCCGGCATTCAACCGTTTCAGTGTGCCTGCTACCTGCCACGTAGTCGCTGCGCTGCACACGTGCAAAGACGTCCGATGTGTCGCCGGAAGCCGACCCGGTACCGCGGAGTTAATCGCATCAGCGAGCGAGCAACCGAGGCGCCTTTGCTCGACTGCACGTCGAAGCCAATTGCGCGCTTCGCGTCTCAGACGTCCGGCTAGTCAAAGTTGCGCGTGAGTTCGTGCCTGCGATCCCTTGCGAGTTCTGATCGAGGCAGGCGATCCTTTCCCCTAACGTCAAGGTATATCGTGTCCGCCTCGTCGAATGCAGTGTTTCCAGCGCAACGAACTGCCGCGACGGACGCCTGGATTTCACTTTGCGTCGAGCGAAGCTGCGAAGCTCACGTTGCCTATGGTGCTGGCCGGTTGGGTAAATCGCGATGGCGATAACCGATCTTGCGTTCATCGCTCGCACCTCGGTGTGCTCGACATCGTTGATACGGCGCATTCAAGAGATAGAGTCCCTGGTCGGGGTTGCATGGCGAGAGCAAGCCCGACTGGATGGCGGCTCTCGAGTTCTCCGGCTCGCGTTCGCCAAGCGCGCCAATGACATGGTCTAGCAGTATTTCCTGATATCTGCGATGGTTGGAAGCTCCGGCCATCAGACCATGTTGGCGCGCGTCGGACACTGCGCATCATAGCGCCCCACCAGTTTCGAAATCCTTATCGTCCTAAAAGCCAAGTTCGTTGGTGACGACGTACAAGGTATTTCCAGAACACGCCGCATTGAAAACAGGATTGAGGATCGGGTTCGACGTGGTGAAGCTCATCGCTGAGGATGAGACTACGGCCTAAGCGTGCAACGATGAGTGGGAGCAAGAGCGTCTCGTCAACACAAGTCATGGCAAGGCAAGAGGCATTCACGGCGACTCGCGAGATCGTTCTCCATTCGCGACCCACAACAACTTGCGCGGCAATCAACTACCAACGTTGGTGATTGATGTTAACTACAGACGCATGGCAAAGAGACACATGTGCGAGCGGTCGAGCGTGAGCTGCGATAAATTGGGCGCGTGCATCAGCGCAATTGTTCTCTCCAGCGGAGCGAATCGATGCGCCTGAAGCGATGACTGCGGAGATCAGGCTGCTCCAACAGAGAGCTCTTAGTAGACCTAGCGACCACTCGAAAGGGGAGATGGGAGGGGCACCCGCTACCTCTGGCGACCGTTCACAGAGTCTCAAGAACGCCAGATCACATTTTTAGGGAAGGGTGGCATCAGCAGATTGTCACTTGACGAGAGGTATGGCATGCGTCGAAACGATGAGCTAAAGCTCGGACTGTTTCTCTCTCAGGCGGGATTTCACGAAGCTGCTTGGCGCGATCCGAGCGTGCCGGCGAATGGCGGTGTCGATATTGACCATTATGCTCATCTGGCGACGCTTGCCGAAGCTGCGGCATTCCATTTCGTATTTCTCGCCGACAGCGCAAGCATACTGGAGCGAGATCGTGCACATATGGCTCGAGTAAGTCGAAACGATTCGTTCGAGCCAATCACGCTGCTATCGGCGCTTTCATCGAGAACGCAAGATATCGGCCTTATCGGGACAGCAACAACGACGTATCACCAGCCTTATCATCTTGCACGCATGCTCGCCTCACTTGACCACCTATCGCGGGGGCGTGCGGCCTGGAATATTGTCACCTCGGCATCTGCCTTCGAAGCCCCCAATTTTGGCGAGAAGGAGCTGCCAGATCACGACACGCGCTATGCTCGAGCGAGAGAGTTTGTAGAAGTTGTTAAGGGTCTTTGGGACTCGTGGGAAGACGACGCCTTCATTCGGGACAAGCAAAGTGGTATTTTCGCGGACACTACAAAGCTGCATTTGCTTGAGCACCGAGGGGTTTACTTCTCAGTCAGAGGTCCATTAAACATCGCAAGGCCGCCTCAAGGGTATCCTGTGTTGGTTCAGGCTGGTGCATCCAATGCCGGAATGGGGCTCGCCGCCGAAGTCGGCGAGGTCGTTTTCACCGCCTCTCATTCTTTAGAGGACGGAAAACGATTCTACGCAACTCTAAAAGGAAAGGCGCGCGCACTTGGGCGGGAGGATGATCAGGTGCTTGTCATGCCAGGCATTATCCCGATCGTTGCAAGGTCCAAGCAAGAAGCCTCTGAGAAGTTTCAACGGCTGCGATCGTACATGCATACGGATGTACAAATCGGAATGGCTGATCGTTCGCTGGGGTTCGTCACGGAGTTGCGTTCAGTGGATCTCGACTCATTGGTCCCCGAAGCGTTACCGCCAACGAATTTCATCCAGAGTTATCAGAAACAGCTCCTCGACGTCGCCGTACGCCAGAAACTCACCTGGAGACAATTGATCGGGATCGTGTCGGATAGCAGAAATCAGCTCATGATTGTGGGCACGCCGGACGAAGTTGCCGACGCCATGCTGGACATGTTTGATCAACGTGCGGCTGACGGATTCAACGTGCTGCCGGCAATCCTTCCCGGCGGACTTAAGGATTTTGTTGATCTCGTCGTTCCCGAATTGCGCCGACGAGGCAAGTTTAGATTTGGATACTCCGGAGAAACGTTAAGGGAGAACCTTGGCCTCAAGCGGCCACATAATCGGTTCACGCAAGCAGCGCAAGCGATAATCCATGAATGAAGGGGTTGAGCGGAGTGGCGCGGCATGGTGGTGGGCCCGTTCCCCTACGCAATCAATTTTCCGCCGACCATTATCGGCTTCGTCTCTCTCGCGCGGTGAGCCCGATGAGGTGCAGGAGAGCTCGCGCTCAAAGTTCATGCCCTAGAGGTCGGAGCCTATGTCTAAGAGACCACAGTTCTCCGAGACCAGGTCGCGAACGGTTGGGCTGGAGCGTAGCGGCCAAAGGAGGCTCTCAAGCGACACAGTTCGTCTCCAACGGGCAAAAGCGCGGTTGTACGGTCCGTCGCCTAGGGCGGTAGACCGCGTGCACAGGATATTGGCCAACGAGCGGCGGACGTGCCGGCAGTTGACGGCGCTCCCGCTGAGGCTCATCGACGTGGCCGAGCTCACCGATGGCTTCCTGGGTACCGAACAGCCAGACGCGCGGGCCAACAACCACACCGTCCCTAAGTTCGAGCAGAAGCGTAAGGACTTTGTGGCGGCTGGGCTGCAAGGGCAGTACACCAGAGCTACGGGGCCGGCGAGACGCTCGCGCGTCGGCTGCGCGATCGGGTTCTGTAACTCCGCAATGGCCCCGACCCTTTGCGGATGCCAACGCGACAGATTTCGTCTGACTGGATCAATACAACTTTCGGCTCACCGAGAGCCGCAGCGGCCGCTCTGCGACGTCGCGGGCGACACACTGCGCCACTGCCTCGGCGTCGACGGCGAGTGCCGCTCAAGGTTCAACGGTTTCCACAGGTCGAGGCGTACCGTTCCCCATTTTGGGAAGCTGTGCGCCGACTTTCATGTATTTGCGCAGGTCGCCGGGCTCGGCAACAAGTGTCTTCAGTTCTTCCAGGTGTTCACGCGAGCAAGTGACGAGTGGCCTGCGGCCATGGACGAGCAGATGATGCGCCATGTTAACGCGTCCAGCGCATCTGTATCTAATCCACCCGACGGAGTCTTGCGAGTTTGTGCGCATTCTGCGCGCGATAGAGCGTACTAAACCTAACATGCGACTTGAATGCTCAAGAAGAGGGAATGATGTTGGAGTATGGATTGTGCGCGGTCGTGACAGGTTCGGCCTCAGGCCTTGGAGCGGCGATTGCGGGCGTCTGGGCCAAAAGCGGAGCGCGCATCGTGGTCAACTATTCTAAGAGCCAAAAAGAAGCCGAGGCCACTGCCGAAGCCTGCCGTATGGCGGGTGCTACTGAAGTCGTGGTAGTGCAAGCTGACGTCTCACGCGATGAGGATTGCAGGAAGATCGTCGAGGCCGCCGCGCCTTGGGGACGGCTCGATGCGCTCGTCAACAACGCCGGCACAACAAAGCATGTGTCGCATTACGATCTTGACGGGCTCTCGGCGGAGGATTTCGAGCGCATCTATGCTATCAATACCATCGGGCCGTATCAGATGATCCGTGCCGCGCGCTCGCTGCTCGAGGCCGGAGCAAGAGTGAGGGGCCGGCCGGCCGCGGTGGTGAACGTCTCCTCAGTTGCGGCTATCAGCAGTGCCAGCTCATCGATCGCGTACACGGCTAGCAAGGGCGCGCTGAATGCTATGACGCTGCCGCTGGCGCGCGCGCTAGCCCCTCACATTCGCCTTAACACGGTTTGTCCCGACTATATCGATACGCCTTGGTTCACCAAGATCCGCGGCGAGGCCGGTGCCCGGCAGGTTCGCGATGCCGTAGCGGCGCGCGTGCCGCTGAAGGTTGTTTCAACTGCCGAGGACGTAGCGCGGCTCGTCTGCTTCCTCGCCGGTCCGGAATCGAGCAACATGACCGGTGAATGCGTGCGCATCGATGCCGGCATGCATCTGATCTTGTGAGAACACGAAAACTCTTTTGGTCACGCCCTGCTCGTCCCTCCATGCCTTTGCATTTGGCTTGGGCCGAGCCAGAGTCGGGCAAGCCCGGCTCGTGCCGAGGTTTTGGAGGCCCGCATTGCGTTATCGCCGACATCACTAAAACGTTGAAGGTACAGCGTCTAATCGATGAAACGGTGGTGCATTTCGGCGGCATCCACGTCCTGGTCACGTGCGTGACAAATACCTCGTGAAGATGAGCAGGAGGACCGGACCCTGGTGATGGAAGTTATGCTCAAGGGCACCTTCCCGACCGCCAAGGCCGTGATGCCGAAGCTCATCGAACAGGCTGGGGCCGGGTCATCAACATCAGCTCGCGCGCCCACTTCGGTTACGCCACGCAGGTCGATATTCCGCTACCAAGCCCGGCCTGATCGGCCGTTGGCAATCGAGGAGGGACGCGCTATGCCGTCACCGTGAACTGCGTGGCGCCGGGATTCATGGAAACCGAGATGGTGCAGTCGCTGGCGACCTACGAAGCATCAAGGAACGCGCTGTCGCAGCGCAGTCTCTCAAGCGCGTGGGTAAGTCCCGCGACATCGCCGTCGCCCTTCTGGCCTCAGAGCGCGCGGGCTTCATCACGGGCGAGGTGCTCCATGTCACGGGCGATACGGCTGAGACATCGACGAGCCGTTGCGCTGTCGCGTGCAGGACGATGGCGTGGCCCTTCTCACGCTCGACAACCTGCCACTCAATGTCATGTTCCGCATGCGCCGCTTCATCTCGCAAGACCGATCTTGCAATCCTTCCGATCGCCCCGGTTCTGCCAGTTCGTCGCCGCTTATAACAACACGCCGCGCAAGTGCTTAACTTCCAAACTCCGGCGGAGGCCTTTGCCCAAGTGTTGCACTTCGTGTGTGAATCTACCGTTTGGTCTCGGCGAGGACGAGTCCGACCATGCGTGGATTTGATCGCATACTTCTCTGAGTGCGAAGCCGTTTTAGAGCATCGTCAACCCAGCGGTGCTTGAGAGTCCGAAGCGGACTGTTTTGAAGAAGCGATTGGCTGCCTTTGCATTTTTTGGCATGTAGAGCTACTTCGAACGTTGCGGATGGTAGCAGGCAAAGACTAGGCGTGAGGCGGGGCAGCCGGGAACTCATTCAATGCTTGATGTGACTAAGATATACGCGATGTGGCGGATCGATGTAGCCACTAAAGCTTCTGGCTCGTCCGGCGACGCCGTTGTTCGAGTCGAGAACTCCAGCTTGCGCGGCGCGGATAGGGCGTGAGCTCGATAGCTGGCACCAGCTCCGTAGACCGATCGGCGAGATGATCATTCGTAAGCTGCGCGGCTCCATCGATGCCGCTGCCGACACCGATATTACATCAAATGGTCAACCGTCATAACTTACCAAAGTAGGTGGGTGCCGACCGCTTCTTACTGTTGTACCATCGTCATTAGCTCGCTTCGGTGCCGCGATCACGACGCAATTCATCTCGATAGACGGTGCAACAATGACAGGCATAGTTAATCCGTTGCTCGTATCACGCTTTCTTCAAGAATACGACGCTGCTGCCCTCCAAAAAAATATAAAGATTTCGATAGGATTCGACTTTCACGAGTATGTCTCGATTACAGGAGCCACTCCAACAAAGACGGCGACATATCCGATTTTCCGGCCCGATCGTTCCCCGATCAAATTGGGTGAAGGATATTGGATGATGGGCGTCGACCCGAATAATCAGGTCGCTCTCTTAGAGGCTGCTCGACTGTACGATCTTTCATACGGCAATTTCGCAGAACATCTTGAGTCGCTGAAGGCGTTTTACGCTGATCCGACGTTATATTCACGTCCTCAGGACCGATGTACTTGCACCGCACCAAGCGCGAAGATTATGACCGGCAAAGTCGCCTATCATGGAGATCGTTGGATCCGCAAAGACTTTAGAGGAAAGGGCGTCTCTAAGATTATGGCAGGAATAGCACGCGGCGTTTCCTTTGCGATGTGGATGCCTGATTTTTTGTGTGCGCTTGTATCGCGCCGACGATTGGAGAAGGGCAGCCTATACGGATATGCACACTATGAGCCGGGTGGATCAATACTACGGCTGATAGAAGAGGGTATTGTGGACGACGATTGGCTTATTTGGCTAACGGGAGAGGAGTTGAGGAGCCTTGTTGATCGAAACGATCTAGTCAAGCTGACGTTAAACTCATCGTTGTCGTCGGCATGACCGGAGCGGTTCAACAACTAGATGCACCCAGGCTATTGCTGGAGCAGTAGCGAATCGTTGAGCGCCCCAAAATATCGAAGGGAGCGCATAATGGCTTGACCGACGATACATTCTTGTTCGAGTTCAATGTCTCCCACGGAGTACGCATGAAGGCAGTTGTGAGCAGATCTAGCGGGGGTCCCGACACGCTAGTGATAGAAGAGGTCGAGGATCCCACCGCTGCCGCCGGTCAGATTGTTGTTCGGATAAAGGCAAGCGGGGTAAATTTTCCGGACACGCTGATCATAGAGGACAAGTATCAGTTCAAGCCCAAACGGCCATTCTCGCCGGGCGCCGAGTTTTCTGGTGTGGTCGAAGCCATCGGCACGGGGGTAGGCTCATTTCAACTTGGCGATCGGGTCATGGGATTTTCCAGATGGGGATCAATGGCGCAGAAGATTGCCATAGACGCGACCCGTTGCGTGGCGATACCGGACAGAATGCCATATGAAGAGGCGTCCGCGTTCATTCTCACCTACGGTACCTCGTATTACGCATTGAAGGAGAGGGGGGCTTTGAGAAACGGTGAGACCCTCCTCGTTCTTGGAGCAGCTGGTGGCGTCGGGCTTGCTGCAGTCGAAATTGGAAAAGCTATGGGCGCTCGCGTTGTCGCCGCAGTTTCTACAAATGACAAAGCGAAACTTGTCCGAGAACACGGGGCAGACTGCTCCGTGATATATCCTGCTGCCCTGTTAGACTCGTCTTCACGCAGAGAGGTGACGCGACTTCTTAAAGAGGCGTGCGGCCCCGATGGTGCTCACGTTGTATGTGATGTAGTGGGCGGCGACTATTCGGAGGCTGCCTTGCGCGCCATGGCCTGGGACGGTCGCTTCCTCGTTGTCGGATTTGCCGCAGGCGTCCCACAGATTCCGCTCAATCTTCCCTTGCTGAAATCTTGCCAGATTGTCGGCGTGTTCTGGGGGCCGTGGCTTGACCGTAGCGCCGATCATCTTCGTCGTAGCGCAGCTGAGTTGCTCGATTGGTACCAAAGTGGCAAGCTGCGGCCTTGTATATCGGCGCACTTTTCCTTGGCGGATGCCGGCAATGCAATCGCCAGACTGGTCGGCCGAAAAGCGCTAGGGAAGATCGTCGTCAGAATCGATTGAATTCACCTGCGCACTGGATGCTCGAAACTCTACGTCGTGATCTTACTGCGTAGTGTTGCTCCACTCCGTGAATAGTCACTTGTGCATGCGTGCGAGCGACGCGATCGGACCGCAAACGCGGATCAGGTGTAAGGTCGTATGTCTGCCTCTGCCGGTGACGCGATGGTACGCCCTACACTGCGCGTCAGAGGGTTGCTCGGGCGGTCCGAAGACCGGTCTCTCCTGGCTAAGCGGCCGGTCGAGGATGCGATCGTAGCTTCCCCCGACATTGGGAAGCCCGACCTGATGATCTTCTCTAAATATGTTCAGGCGGTTCTGATTGCGTTGTTTTCGTTCCTGTCGCAGAACCTGCGTGAGACCGTCACCGCGACAATGGCACCAAGTGTTTCCGTCACCTGGCGCTGCACAGCCTCTCGATCGAGACCTTCTTCTACGATCGCCAAGTAGCTGGCAGAAGGGCGGTATCGAGAATGCGCCGTCTCATCTCGCGAACGACCGATCTTACCATGCTCTCAGTCACTCGGTTTTGTCCACTCGTCGCCATTCAAACAACACTGAGCGGAGGTGCCTTGACTTCAAGACTGCCGCTGAGCCCTTTACTTGAGTGGTGCACTTCGATGAGAATCCACCCCTAGCAGGCTGTTGAAAAAAGGCGGTCGCCGCCGACCGAGGATCATGATTCATTGGCTCCGACGAGATTCGGAGATGGTGCGTGCGCGGCGGCGACAATCGAACGGGCGAGCTGTTCAGCTACGTCGACCTGGAAGCAAGGGTGCGGCGTGATCATCCGCTGCGAGGGATCCGGACGATCGTGAACGAGGCGCTGGCGGCGCTGGAGCACGAGTTCGCCGCCCTTTATTCGCCGATTGGACGGCCGTCGATCCCGCCGGAGAAGCTGCTGCGGGCGATGCTGTTGCAGGCGTTTTATTCGATCCGCTCGGAGCGACTTCTGATGGAGCGGTTGGAATATGATTTGCTGTTCCGCTGGTTCGTCGGAATCGGAGTCGACGATGCAGCCTGGGACCATTCGGTATTCTCGAAGAACCGCGACCGGCTGCTGGAAGGCGACATCGCGGCGAAGTTCCTGGCGGCGGTGCTGGCGCAGCCCAGGGTGAAGAAGCTTCTGTCGAGCGATCACTTCTCGGTCGACGGCACGCTGATCGAGGCCTGGGCCTCGATGAAGAGCGTCAAACCGAAGGATAGCTCCGGCGAGCCGCCGGCCCAAGGCGGCGGGCGCAATGCTGAAGCGAACTTCCATGGCCAGAAGCGCTCCAACGACACCCATGCTTCGACCACCGATCCGGAGGCCAGGCTCTACCGCAAGGGGAAAGGCAAGGAGACGAAGCTGTGCTTCATCGGGCACGGGCTGATGGAGAACCGCCACGGCTTGCTGGTCGACGCCTGCCTGACGCAGGCCGGTGGGCATGCCGAACGGGTGGCCGCGCTGCACATGATCGAGCCTCGTGCCGATCGACCGACAGCGATCACGCTTGGTGCCGACAAAGCCTACGATGCAGAAGACTTCGTCAACGAGCTGCGCTCGATGAACGTGACGCCGCATGTTGCGCAGAACACCGGCGGCCGTAGCTCTGCGATCGACGGGCGTACGACCCGGCACGGCGGTTATGCTGTCAGCCAGCGCATCCGCAAGCGGATTGAGGAGGCATTCGGCTGGATCAAGACGGTCGCCGGGCAAGAGAAGACCAGATTCCGTGGCCGTGATCGGGTCGGATGGGCCTTTACCTTCGCTGCGGCCGCCTACAATCTGGTGCGGCTGCCCAAGCTGATCGCGGAGACCGGTTGATGGCCAAGGTGCCCGGCTTTGCCACGGCCTTTGCCGGCCGCTGGCGCATCGTCGAAATGGACAACTGGGACAGCGACTTCCTCGATCTTGTCGGAGAGGCGCATCTCACCTTCCGTGGCAAGTCCGATGGCGAAATAGCGTTTGGGGCTCTCAAGGGCTTCCTGGATGCTCGCTACGGCACCCGCGACGGATCGGCCTGCGCCGAGTTCTCATGGGAGGGGCACGACGAGAATGATCCGTCCTGTGGTCGCGGATGGGCCATGATCGGCACTGCGGGCAGGCTCGTTGGCCACTTCTACATCCACAATGGCGACGATTCAGCCTTCGTTTGCGAACGCGGCTGAGTTCTTCAACGGCCTGCTAGGATAAAGTTTGGATGATTACAGGATACGTCCGCCTCTGTGGGTGGCCGTCTCCAACTTACCGATAAGCAAGGCCAGGGCGTGCGCATGAATAAGCCTATCGCCACACAATCTCCACCGGTCAACTATCAACTATGGGAATTGATCGAGATGTCAGAGCATGTCATCTAACTGGTCGACCGGCGTCAACCCGGTCACCAGCTTCAGTCCGGTCAGACGTCATCAGACGTGGTGTTACAACGAGTTCGGCATGCAACATCAACCTAGATACGTGTTTGTTGATCGGCGCGCTGACTCCTCGCGTGCAGAGATCGCATGTATTAACGCCGCCGACCGAAATCTATGCCTTCTCTTGAAGCCGTTTGATGAACGCTCTGACTCGGCCATCGAGCGCATCGGCCTTGGAGGCTTCTGACATCACGCCGTTCAATTGTGAGCTCTCTTGGATACCCGCGCCGTACGCGGCGAACTCAAAAAGGCACAGATGGTCGTTTTCAAGGGCCCCTCGGAGGTCGATGGCTCCGTGGTATTGTCTGACATTGCTTCCTGGCTGCTAGCAGCCGCTGCTCATAGTGCGCAGCTCAGCTATGCGTTTGGGAGGACCGGCAAGTCTAATGTGACCGAATAGCCGTTACGCTGATGAGGTGGTTCGCGGTACGCAGCCAATTCAAAAGGAGGTGTCGCATGCGACGCAGTGATGAAATGAAGCTCGGACTGTTCCTCCGTCCTGCGGGACATCACGAAGGTGCGTGGCGCGATCCGAGCGTGCCGGCGAATGGCGGAGTTGATATTGACCATTATGCCCATCTCACGGCACTTGCGGAAAGTGCGGCATTTCACTTCGTATTTCTCGCCGATGCCCCTGGCGTATTAGAACGAGATCACGCACACATAGCTAGGGTGAGCCGAAACGATACATTCGAACCGATCACGCTATTGTCCGCGCTTTCGGCGAGAACAAAAGACATAGGCCTGGTCGGGACAGCGACGACCACTTACAACCAGCCATATCACATTGCACGCATGTTCGCCTCGCTGGACCACCTGTCGCGAGGGCGTGCGGCTTGGAACATTGTCACCTCGGGCTCCAAATTCGATGCCCCAAACTTTGGCGACGCGGGACTGCCAAATTATGACGTGCGGTATGCTCGAGCGAGAGAATTTGTCAAAGTCGTGAGGGGGCTTTGGGACTCGTGGGAAGACGACGCTTTCATTCGCGACAAGCAAAGTGGTGTTTTCGTGGACACCACAAAGCTGCATCTGCTTGATCACCGGGGAGACTACTTCTCCGTCAGAGGCCCTCTGAACATCGCAAGGCCTCCTCAAGGATATCCGGTGCTGGTCCAGGCGGGTGCATCCGAAGCGGGAGTACAGTTCGGTGCAGAAGTCGGCGAGGTCGTGTTTACCGCCGCACCTTATTTAGAGGACGGCAAAAAACACTACGCAGCCCTCAAAGAAAAAGCTCGCGCGCTTGGGCGTGAGAACGATCAGGTGCTCGTCATGCCCGGCATTAACCCGATCGTTGGGAGGACGAAGGAAGAAGCGGCGGAGAAGCTTCAAAGACTACAGTCGTATACGCACGTCGACGTGCAAATTGGATTAGCCGATCTTGCGCTTGGGTTTGTCACGGACTTGCGTTTGATGGATCTCGATTCGTTGGTGCCCGAGAGCTTACCGCAGACTAACTTCATGCAGAGTCGTCAAAAAGTCCTGCTCAACTTGGCTGCACGGCAGAAATTCACTTGGAGACAACTGATCCGCTTGGTGTCCGATACTCGCGGTCACCTCATGGTTGTTGGTACACCGGACGAAATTGCTGATGTCATGGTGGATATGTTTGATCAACATGCGGCTGACGGATTCAACTTATTGCCGCCGAGCTGTCCCGGTGAACTGAAGAACTTTATTGAGCTCGTGCTTCCCGAATTGCGACGACGAGGCAAATTCAGGTCCGGATACTCCGGACAAACATTAAGGGAGAACCTCGGTCTCAAGCGGCCAATCAATCAATTCACGAAGGCAGCTGCAAGTGGTCGGTAGTGAAGCGGCGCTTAACGACGCAGGGCTTTGAGATTGCATGCTTCGGGGTCGTGACCTTCCACTGAACTCTTGTCTAGCCGCGGTTGGAGTTTCAGGGCGGATGCCAAGGTGGCGCTTGTGGAGCAGCGGACGATCCGTGGGAGCGCGGCCGTTTGTCCTTTTGAGGTGAGCGGCATAGGCCAAGGTTATGCAGATCAGATATTCAGAGACGAGTGAGGCCGGCGCAAATCAACCCAAGCTGCGATCTTGGCGTGGGCGTCGTCTCAGATCGAGGAAAGGGTCTTATTGAGCAATTGGTTGAGCGATCCACTCTCCTAGTTAGCAGGGCCTACAAGGCGGGCAAATGCAGTCGCAGTTCAGGTTCCATCAAGCCGCCGCTTGTGGCGCGTGCACAAGGCCTTTGCTGCCGCTTCGCCATATCCGCCGCCACGATCACGGGCGACGATCGAGATCGTGGGATGAGCGGCAAGCCAGGCTTGTGCAGTCGCAGGCCGCCGATCTGGCTGCAGGGTAACCACCCGGCGGAGTGCCGGGTTGCAGATGATGCTGGCGTATCGCTGATTGCAACGCCAAACCAATCAGCAATGCCGATAAATCCGAGCGGATCAGCCGGCGGACGGCTATGGCGGTGGACCACATGCAGCAGGTATCCGTGGTCCCCCTTCGGCGTATCTCTCCGGCGAAGGCCGCCTTGTGTAGTTTGCGAGGCGGCGAGAGGATTTGACCTTATGTATGGTCCGGCCGTGCGTTGCGAGAAGATTCGTCGAATTGGCAGTGGCGGTCTTGCATCAATGTATCCGGCCTCCGATCGGAGCATTTGTGGTCCGGGCCATCATGGATATCAGCGCGCGTGCGTTCTGATTAGTCTACAGGCCTCGAAGGGGCCATTAAGGTCACCAGTATCCGCACACGCTCGGAAGACCGATCCTCCATTTTGTCTTGTCTTCTCGCAGACCTCGGCTGGAGACTGTTGATGCGGCCATGTCATCGCTTGCTCCTGATATTGCGTGGTTCCTTTGTTCGGACCACGGGGCCGTTCCTTCGTCCCGGCCCGCAGAACGTCGATCGCGTCCCGCGCGGGGGCGGTCAAGGCCGGCCGTGGGTCTTGGCTTACGGCTGACTGGACGTCGCCAGGCCGCGCCTTGACAGCGCCGAGCACGGCGCGACCGTCAGGCGGGTCGGGCGTCTGCATCGCCGATCCTGGTCATCTCGAAGGCGCGTCCTTTAGCCAGCACAGCCCAGGCGATGCGGGCAAGTTTGTTGGCGAGCGCGATAGCGAGCACATTGTGGTGTAGCCGCTTCCTGGCGGCTTCGATCCAGGACGTAAACCCGTAACGTTCTCGGCTCTTTATCCTGACCAGCGCGACCCATGCCGCCTGCACGAATAGAACGCGCAGGTAGCGATTGCCACGCCTCGAGACTTTGCCAAGGATCGTCCGGTCTCCCGTCGAAATCTGTTTGGGCACCACTCCAAGCCAAGCGCCAAAGTCGCGACCTTTGGAGAATATGTCTCCAGTGCCGATCGCGGCCACCATGGCGCTCGAAATAATCGGCCCGATGCCAGGCACCGTCATCATGCGCGAACAGGCCTGATCCTGACGGGCAACGGCTTCGATCTCTTCGGATAGGCCATTGATGCGCTGATCCAACCGGCGCCAATCGACTGCCAACTCCTCGATGATACGCAACATGCGTGGTGACGGGGCATCGGCGCGCGTCGCAAGAATGGTGGGTAGTTCTGTGCGTAGGAAGCCGATGCCCTGTCGCATGGCGATCCCGCGCTCCAACATGAAGGCGCGAGTCTGGTTGATGATCCCGGTGGGTTGCGACACCAGGCGCTCGCGCACCCGATGCAATGCCTGCAGATCGAGCTGCTCGGCGGTCTTCGTCGCGACGAACGTCATCGTCGGGCGCTGCATGGCCTCGGCAATCGCCTTGGCATTATTGAAGTCGTTCTTCTGTCCCTTGTAGGGGCGGCGTACGTATTTGGCCGGCATCAGTCTGGCATCGTGACCAAGCGATGCGAGTCTGAGGCTCAGGTGATGTGCACTGTCGCGCGGCGATCAGGATGGAAGAGCGCGTCAATCAAGGTGAGAGAGTTTCGCCGGGCTCGTGACGTAGGGAGGGCGTAGCCCGACCGGAGTTACGAGCCCGGCGTCGGCGCGATCCGCGAGGGACCGCGCCGACTGGTGATCGCGGCCGGCAGGTTATGCAAGTGGTTCTTCCGCCAAGAGGAATCACTCGCTTGCCCGGCCGACACATCACAGATCACCAAATGAGGCTCTACATGAAGTACCGTCAGACCGATAGCCCGCCAGTGGCGGCGGCCAAGGCGTCATTCAGTGCGTCGACCGCCTATCGGATCGAGAGAGATCCCCGACTTCCATCGCAAAAGAAGGCTCCCCGCGGCCGGCGACGACCCGACCCGCTGAGCGACGTGTTCGATACCGAGATCGTCCCGATCCTGAAGGCGGCACCTGGCTTACGCCCGGTGGCGGTCTTCGAGGAGATGCTCCGACGTCATCCTGATCTCGGCACCGGTATCCGTCGTACCCTGGAACGTCGTATCCGTGCCTGGCGGGCGATCCACGGCGAGGAGCAGGAGGTGATCTTCCGCCAAACCCACGAGCCCGGCCAGCTCGGCCTCTCCGACTTCACCGACATGGGCGAGTTGGGTGTTACGATCGCGGACACGCCGCTGGATCATCGTCTGTATCACTTCCGTTTGGCCTATTGCGGGTTCGAGCACGCCCACGTCGTGCTTGGCGGCGAGAGCTTCGTTGCCCTGGCCGAAGGCCTGCAGAACGCTCTCTGGTCGCTCGGTGGGGCGCCGCGGGAGCATCGGACCGACAGCCTGTCGGCCGCATTCTGCAATCTCGATCGCGATGCACGGGACGATCTGACGCAGCGATACGAGGCCCTTTGTGCCCACTACGGCATGCGTCCCTCCCGCAACAATCGAGGCGTCGCCCACGAGAATGGCTCGATCGAAGGGCCCCACGGTCATCTCAAGCGAGCAATCGCGGACGCCTTGCTGCTGCGCGGAACTGTCGACTTCGACGATCTTGCTACCTATCGCGGCTTCATCGACGAGATCGTCAGCCGCCGCAACGCCCGCAACGCCAAGCGAATCGATAGCGAGCGCGTGGTGTTGCAGGAGCTGCCCGATCGCCGGACCTCGGACTACGAAGAGGTGATCGTCCGCGTGACGTCATCGGGCGGCTTCACCCTACGCAAGGTGTTCTACACGGTGCCATCGCGCCTGATCGGTCACCGGCTGCGGGCGCGGCTCTATGACGATCACCTCGACGTGTTCGTCGGTGGCACGCACCTCCTGACCTTGCCGCGCGGGCGACCGCATCCCAATGGCAAGTACGATCAGGTCGTCGATTATCGGCACGTGATCCATTCCCTGCGGCGCAAGCCAATGGCGCTTCTCAATCTGGTTTATCGAGACAGGCTGTTCCCGCGCGAGGGCTATCGGAGAACCTTCGACCGATTGCGCGAGCGCTGGCCGGACAAGAAGGCCTGCCGGATCATGGTCGATCTTCTCGCGCTCGCTCATGAGCGCGGCTGCGAGGCCGAACTCGCCGATCAGCTCACGGCCGATCTTGACGCCGGCCGACTGCCCGAACTCAACCGGCTGCGCGCTCACTTCGCTCCCGACCCCGCCCACCTGCCGAACGTCGTGGTGCAGCTCGCGCCGCTTGCCACCTACGAATGCCTCATCGGTACCGCCGAGATCGGAGGTGACGCATGAGCGTGGCCAACACCGTTGATACCGCGCGCCTCAATCTGTTGCTCAACGAGCTCCGGCTGCCAGCCATCAAGGTGCTGTGGGCGCAATTTGCCGAGCAATCCGACAAGGAAGGTTGGCCGGCGGCCCGCTTCCTCGCCACCGTTGCCGAGCACGAGATCGCCGAACGCGGTCGCCGGCGCACCGAGCGCCATCTCGTCGAGGCGCGGCTGCCAGCCGGGAAGACCTTCGACAGCTTCGACTTCGAGGCCGTGCCGATGATCTCGAAGGCGCAGGTGATGGCGCTCGCCGCCGGTGACAGCTGGCTGGGCAAGGGCGCTAATTTGCTCCTGTTCGGGCCGCCCGGCGGCGGCAAGAGCCACTTGGCGGCAGCTATCGGCCTGGCCCTCATCGAGAACGGATGGCGTGTCCTCTTCACCCGCACCACCGATCTCGTCCAGAAGCTTCAGGTGGCGCGGCGTGAGCTCAACCTCGAGGCGGCCGTCAGCCGCCTTGATCGCTTCGATCTCCTGATCCTCGATGATCTTGCCTACGTCACCAAGGACCAGGCCGAGACCAGCGTGCTGTTCGAACTCATCAGCGCACGCTACGAGCGCCGCTCGATGCTGATCACCGCCAATCAGCCCTTCGGCGAATGGAACAAGGTCTTCCCGGACCCCGCCATGACGCTCGCCGCCATCGATCGTCTCGTTCACCACGCCACCATCGTTGAGATGAACGTCGAGAGCTATCGCAGGCGCACCGCGCTCGAACGAAAACGCGGTCCGGGACGCCCGCCCTCGCACGCGACACCCAAAACTGTCGCTGATTGACGCTCCGCGACAATCAGAGCTCAACAAAACTCTTGCGCGCGACAATCTGCGCGGCAATCATCACTCCGCCGCGACACTGACTCGCCATCCAGATTGCCGCGCCTTCCCATCCAGATCGACGCGCTACAGTGCACCGACGCAGGCCTCCATGCCGATGAGGCAACGCGACATATTGGCGAGTCGAGCTTCCACTTGGTAACGCGACCACTTTGGCCGCAGCACGATGGCGCCACGCGCGTCGTGGCCACGACGCGGTACGAGTTTTGCCGATATCGATACCAATCACGGCGATCGCAGTGTTTGCAGCAGACATGGTGTGGCTCCTTGTTTTTGGCTGGCGGGGCGGGATCACGGCTGGACCATCCCATTAGTCTAGCTTTAAGGTCACGTTGGGAATGCAGGTCAATGTGTTGGGCGCCGAGCGTCGGCGGCGATGGCGTTACGACGAGAAGGTTCGCTTGTCGAAGAGACCTTGCAGCCCGGCGAGACGGTCTGCGGGGGTGGCAAGCCGGCACGGGGTGGCTCATAGCCTGCTGTTCACCTGGCGTCGACAAGCGCGCGAGGGGCGAGTGGGCGGAGATACCGTGCCTGCTCTCGTTCCCGTCGAGATCACGCGGCTGGCTGGGTGTCGCTAGGCTGCGGCTTGATAGCGCCGAGCACGGCTCGAGGATCAGGCGAATCGGACGTTGCACCGCCGATCCTCGTCAGCTCGAAGGCGTTCTTTGGCTAGCACTGCCGAGGCGATGCGGGAAAGGTTGTTCGCGAGCACGATTGCGAGCTCATTGTGGTGTAGCCGCCTCTTGGAGGCTGATTCTCGAAAACCCGCGAGCAACTGCTACATACCCATCAAAGCGCGGCTGCGACGATAAGATGCGGCTGTTCGATACAACCCGCGAGGCAATCTGGTTCTGGTAACCGTCAGGCCAAAGCCGCGTATCGTGTTTGCGGCTTTCTGCTCCCGCATGATCCCGAATGATCTGTTCAGGCGATCGGATGGTGTCTTATTCTTCCGACAAGCAATTGCGCCTGCCTCGAAATCTTCGCCAGAACGAATTTCAAATCGGATGACGCTAAAGAGCCAAGTCACGTGCTTTGTCGAGGCGAGTGGGTATGTCTCCCAACTTCACAGGTATCAAGAATGATCGCATCGTTTCATGCAGCATCATCCCTTTAGCGGATGCAGCAATTTACACCTCGATCAACTACCAAGCCTAGCAATTGATCCAGTTACCGAAGCATGTCACGTTCAGGGTGACGAGCCGTCCGGTCGGCCAAACGTGACTTGTGAGGAGTTCGGCATGAAATCTCAGCCACAGACTCATGGCCTCGATCAATGCGCTCGCTTGTCGCAGAGTTCTTGCGCGCGCAAGTCGGGCTAACGTTGGCAGTTCTCGGTCTACGTGGAGGCGAATGATGAAAGGCATATGGACCTCCGTTCGCATCTTTGGTTACTACGAAACACGGGTGTTGAGACGGATATGTTTCTTGTATCATTGGACATGGCCCGCTAACTGACCGCTGCGTGAGGAAAGTTAGTTCAAATGGAGATGCAGCATGCGAATCGATAACCAAATGAAGCTCGGACTTTTCCTCGTTCAGGCGGAATCTCACGAAGGTGCGTGGCGCGATCCGAGCGTACCAGCGAATGGTGGTGTTGATATCGACCATTATACCCATCTCGGAGCAATTGCCGAAGACGCGGCTTTTCACTTCGTATTTGTGGCCGACAGCCCAAGCGTGTTAGATCGAGATCGCGGACACATGGCCCGTGGAAGCCGAAAAGATCTCTTGGAGCCAATCACGCTGTTGTCGGCGCTTTCATCGAGAACACAAAACATTGGCCTTGTCGCGACAGCGACGACGACGTACCATCAGCCTTATCACCTAGCACGCATGTTCGCCTCACTTGATCACCTGTCGCGGGGACGTGCGGCGTGGAACATTGTTACATCGGGAGGTAAGTTCGAAGCACCCAATTTCGGGGATCGCGAGCTTCCCGACCACGACGGGCGCTATGCTCGTGCAAGAGAATTCGTAGAAGTTGTTAAGGGGCTTTGGGACTCGTGGGAAGACGACGCCTTCGTTCGCGACAAGCAAAGTGGGGTCTTCGCGGACACTACGAAGCTGCATTTGCTCGAGCACCGAGGGAGCCATTTCTCAGTCAGAGGTCCACTCAATATCGCACGGCCGCCTCAAGGCCATCCCGTGTTGGTTCAGGCCGGTGCGTCCGATGCCGGAATAGACTTCGCGGCAGAATTTGCCGAGGTCGCCTTCGCGTCCGCGCCTTACTTAGAGCATGGCAAACGATACTACTCAACACTCAAACAGAAAGCGCGCGAACTTGGGCGCGCTGACGACCAGGTGCTAGTCATGCCGGGCATCGTTCCGATTGTTGGGAGGACGAAGCGAGAAGCTTCTGAGACGCTGCAAAGACTGCAAACGTATACGCACATCGACGTCCAAATAGGAGTGGCGAGTCGCTTGCTGGGGTTTGTCACCGATCTACGTTCAATGAATCTTGACTCATTGGTCCCCGAGTCGTTACCGCAGACGAACTTCATTCAAAGCACTCAGAAGTTGCTGCTTGACTTAGCCGTGCGCCAGAAACTCACTTGGAGGCAATTGATCCGGCGCATATCCGACGCAAAGAGTCAACTCATGGTTGTTGGAACGCCAGATGAAATTGCCGACGTTATGGTGGATATGTTTGACCGACGTGCGGCTGATGGATTTAACGTAATCCCTGCGAGCCCCGCCGGATTCAAGGATTTCATTGAACTCGTCATTCCCCAATTGCGCCGACGAGGGAAGTTCAGGTCCGGGTATTCCGGGCAAACCCTACGAGAGAACCTTGGTCTGAACCGACCGCTTAATCGATACACGCAGGCAAGTATAGGCAGTAGTGGCAGGGGTTATACGGCGGCAAGTTCGGCTGTCGCCCGTGAAGGAGCCGTCAGACCCTAAGAGAGTTTCGAGTTTTTGTAGAAGACGTTTTGAGATTGCAAGATTTTGGGTCGAAAGCCTCCAGAGTTTTGCAGTTTCATTGCCGGCAGCAACGTCATTCTGCTTGGCGAAGACTTCGTTAATTCAGACATGTCATATCTCATCTCTCGTCCTGACATGCCGAAAGCTGCTAGTATCGCTGCACGGTGATTATGCTTCTTTGGCGGAGGGCATGTTGGCGCCATCTGCGAAAGGCAAGCCGACCTATTTTGGTTCGGGCTTGCGCGGTTGCGAACATCCATTTGATGCGGGCGCGGGAGGTATTGCGTTGTCGCTCCCAGGCCGCGACCTCGGATACGAGGCGTTGTTTGGATTCAATCCGCCGATCCAAGCATTGGCTGCGCAGCACGCCGATCTCGATCTCGACTATGTTTAGCCAGCTGGCATGCTTGGGGACGCAGTGGAACTTGAGCCGGCGCAGAATGCGACGCGCTTTGGCCGGCGGGAAGGCTTGATAAAGCGCGCCGGCGGAGTGGGTGGACAGATTGTCCAACACGACGCGGATGCGCTCTGCCTTTGGGAAGTAAACATCGGTGAGTTCGCGCATGCAGGCGGCGAAGTCGACGGCGCCGCGGCTGTCGGTGACTTTGACCGTGCGCCAGGACCGGTGCGCGTCGAAGAAGATGAACAGATTGACGGTGCCATTGCGCTTGTAATCGCAATCGTAGCGCTCGAGCTGGCCCACTTTGGCCGGGATCGGCCGGCTTACTTCGCCCATGAGTTGGGTCGGGCTTTCGTCAAAGCAGACGACCGGGGCTTCGGATCGGATTTTTCGGCATAAAGGTCGAGCACATCCTCCATGCGGGCGACGAACTCGCCATCGACCTGCGGAATGCACCACATGTCCTTGCGCCAGGGCTTGAGCTCGTTTTCGGCCAGGCGCCGGCGCACGGTCTCCCGAGAGATGGTATCGTGCTCGGTAAGCCTGACCAATTCGCCCGCCAAGCGCTCCAGGGTCCAGCGCGCACGGCCTACTGGCGGGTTTGAGCAGGCCGTTGCAACCAACAGCGCCTCCTCCTTGCCCGAGAGCTTGCGGTCCGCTCCGGGGCGCGGTTCCTCGCTGAGCGCTGCCTCCAGGTTGCCGAGCACGAAGCGGCGCTTGGTCCGATAGATTGTCGAGCCGCTGACACCGACACTGGTGGCAATTGCGTCGTCGCTGGCGCCCGCATCGGCTGCCAGCAAAACCTGTGCTCGCTTGAGCTTGCGCGCGGCGTGCTTACCGCCACTCAAAAGCGCTGTGAGTTCGGTCCGCTCGGTTTGGCTCAGTTCGACCCGATAGCGTACATTCATCCCTGCCTCCTCGTCTGAGGCATGGACGAACAGCTGAATCGGACGGCCGGTGTGAGTCTTGCTGCAAAAACCTTCACGCCCAAGCAGGGGTAGTATCTGGCGTTTATCCACCTCTACACGCGCCTGCATCGCCGGCCACCGGCCGAAGCCGACATGCAGCAATATTTTCGCGTCAGCCCGCCCTCCGTTCACCAGATGGTGCT
The DNA here is from genome assembly GCF_054063995.1 of Bradyrhizobium sp. USDA 4504. Classification (NCBI taxonomy): domain Bacteria; kingdom Pseudomonadati; phylum Pseudomonadota; class Alphaproteobacteria; order Hyphomicrobiales; family Nitrobacteraceae; genus Bradyrhizobium; species Bradyrhizobium sp. USDA 4504. Next base: position 262,859 of record NZ_JBSSGV010000001.1, read on the forward strand.
GACGCTCGAACGCGAAGGCTTCATCAGAAGGCAACCGAGGGCCGCTCGCAGCATCGAGCTCCTCGTTGATCCGCGCCAGTTGCCGAGCTATTGTGACCAGCGTGCAACCAGTCAAAATCACTGTGTCACGGTACTAGCCTAACGAAGCCGTTGGGCGGAGGATCGCTAGCTTGCGAGAGTTTGTTTCCAGAGCAGGCCTTCGCACCATATGTTTTCAACGCGTCCCCACTGGCAGGCCGTTGCGGCATCCGGAAAAAAACCACGTCCGGGAAGGTTCGCGCTCGTATTACAAAGCAGCGGAATGCCAGTGAGCTTTTCATATTCCACGAGAAGCGCGGCGACTTTGTGGTGAGAGGTTCGAGGAACGGTCTGCAACCGCGCAGATCCATCGAGATGTACAACGGCCGGTATTTTGTCTCGCCATTTCGCTCGCGTCTGGTGATCGAAAAGCATATACGGGTCTGGCGTGCCAGGCCTAAAAATTTCCGGGGCGCGATCCTCCAGACAGATCGGCGCCACTGGCCGAAAGTATTCGCGAAGTTTGATGTCATTAAGGTGATCCTTCATTACCGGCGAAGTCGCGGCCGCGAGAATGCTTCTGCCACCCAAAGCCCGGGGCCCAAGCTCGGCGCGGCCGGTAAGAAAAACCACTGGTTTGTTGCTAGCTAGGATGCTAGCAACTTCACCTATGCTGCACCGCGTGGCCTCCCATTCGGGTGGCATTTCGCTATCTTGCAGAGCTGGGCCGCTGTAGACCGACCATTCCAACGGCACGAAGCCTTTCTGCTCCGCCATTGCGGAGCAAGCAGCACCAATCGCCGAGCCGCTATCATTCGGAAAGGGAGGCACCCAAACAGCATCGAATAGGCCGGTCGCCCGTAGTGCACTGTTCCATTTGATGTTGAGACCGCAGCCGCCGCCTATACACAAATTTCTCGATCCCGGAAGACCTGGATGCCGCTGCAAAGCAATCGCTATTTCGCGCAGGATTAGATCCTCAAGGAAACAATGAAACGATGCAAGCACATCTTCGGGTGGCGTGCCTTCCAGCCGCGGCGTGCTGGCATTGAAAAAGCCATGCAGAGCTGCAAGCGACGCCTCAGCGCTGTTAATGTCCCCTCGATAATGACGGGCGAGCTTCGAGTCGGCCGCAAAGCGCTTTTCGTAAAGTTCCCGAAATACCGCCACAATATTTTCATCAACAGACCCTAGCGCGATGAAAGCCATCACCTTGCCGGCGATACCCCGGTCCCCCCAGCCAGTGTAGTTCGCTCTCTTATACGGCCCGAAATGGTGACCAGCTACAACATAAGCGTGCCCATTCATCGGGAACAGGCACTCCATGAACCGGGCGCCTCGGGGTTCTACATAGTAGAGACGTGGAAACATGCCGCCGTCCCATACTAAGCAGCACGCGGGTTGTCCGGCCTGGGCGAAGGGACTCGTACAGTATGCTGAGGCCACATGGCCTGTTACGTGCGGATAACTTCGATAAGGAAAGTCGTCGCCGTCGAGCATAAGGCCAAATCCGTCGTGCGAATTGAGCAGACCCTCGGCATGCCGCTCGAGATAAGGCCCTCCTCTGAGAGTGATGGGCGATGGTCCACTGAGGACCTCGAAGCGCGACTCTACGTCCCCTGCCCAGCCGTCGATAACGAACTCATCAACATCCCGCGGAGCCATATTGTGCTCCGCTAGAGCGAGGACAACTGCGTCGAGATTTTCGATGACTTGATACCGTGAATTGTTGCTCCGCTTTTCTTGTTCGACACTAAAGATAAGCCGTCGGTCCTCGACAAGAGCGACGGCTCCGTCATGGGTCAATTTGATGCCGCAGATACGCATAGTGTGCCTCCATGTCTAAACACCAGCAATCGATGGAATCGAAACGTCGAATCGTACTCCGAAATGGCGAACAAGCGATCCTCATTGAACGTCTAGGAGTGCCACGCAAACTCCCTTTTGCGCACTGACGCGCAATCCTTGAAACTCCTTGTTGATCGGTCTTGGTCGGCAACCGGCTTTCCACTTCCGTTTGGTGCGCTGGCCGCCTTGGCCGACCGCCGTCGCTTGAAAGATTGACGTCCGAACGCGCCTCTCATTCTGTCGCTCTCACCCGTAGCGATGCAGGATTTGCGCCAGCGACTGGGCGGTGTGAACTCTAAGAATCTTTAGGGGCAAATCAGGTTCAATGCTTTTCAGGGAGGCGGGCTTGTTAACATGGATCGATTGGCTTTCTGAACGACGTGGCGCCGCTGATCGTCTCTGCCTGGCCAGAGGGGCAGCTCGATGGGGTGAGATAACCGGATGTTCGTTGAAGGTCTGCCTCGCATCGTGCGTACGGCGCTCTCCCTGGTGTGATCTGCCGCTTAGGGAGTGGGACAACGTGCTCCGGCGCATCAGCCATGGATCACCAAGGGTGTTTGATGGCAGATCTTCGAGGCGATGTCCGATGATCCAGATCTCAAACATCTGGTCGTCGATTCTCAAAGTCCAGGCGCCTCACCACGCCGTCGGAGCGAAAAGGGGCCCGAAGATCAGGGGCTTGGCCGCTCGCGCGGCGCCCAGGGCACGAATATACATATTGCCGTTCGTGGCTTGGGATGTCTTGTGAGGTTGGCGCTCACCGCAAGCCAGAAGGGCGATGCACCGCAAGCCGCCGGACTGATCGAGGGATTTGTCCGCCGGACAGAGGATACACGATCGCTGAACTGCAGCCGCACATCGCACCGCCTGAGATCAAGTAATGGCGCTCGTCCAATACGGATGCCCGGGCAAATTAGCTGATCGCCATTGCACAACCGGATCAGTACCGAACGACTTGCGACAATGCATCCGCGCATCAGGACGAGGTCGGCTACCAAGAGTCGGGTGAAATGCGCTGGGCCGCTCGCCGGCATGCTTGCGGGAACTCGAAATTATCTCGTGGTCGGAGCGGGTGCTGCGTCAGAAACCAAACGTACCCGATGTCTGGAACACGCCAAAGTGTTTGCGTGCGCTACATTCGGCGACAATCCGCGAGCCATCTCTCTAGCAAAGATCGCCGCGACGAAACCGAAGCCGCGACGCTAAGCCTGAGCTGATCATCGAGAGTATGCGGATAGTTCAAATTCGGGTTAGGTTAATCATCGTAAGACGGCCGGAATGATAAAACTGGCCTCCGGGGGCGGCGCGTCTGAAGCGCGCCTTAGTGATCATGCCGAAAGTCGCTGACAAAGTCGCGCGAGTTTCTGAAGCATGGATCGGCGGGCTCCTTCTCATCGACGCAAGTACCTTGGCCTTGTCAGTCGGATCGGAATAAAGCCGACCACATCACGCAGATTCGCGACAAAGACGGATTAGTCCAGAGCTTGAATCTGCGGGTATGGTGAGGCTGCAGACCGAAAAGCCTTGAACTGTGCTTCTCTGGCAATTCCCGCCTCTTGGGCGCGATGGCGCGCACGCTTCAAAAAAGCTAGCGTCGCTACGGCAGGTGGAGCCCGTCATCACCGCGCGATCGCCCAGAAAATCATGCCAGAGATTCACTCTGTCTATCTGCGTATCATCCATCACTAGATAGTGTTGAAGCTCGACATGGGGGCGACCGATACCACAAGAGGTGTCCATCTGTCATGCCCGCCTGCTCGGTTGACTACAGCAACCTCGGAACACCGACAACCTGCAGCGGCGTTCCGAGGAGGCTGCGAGCTACATGTCTCTTGAGGCAAGCCGCACACGGCATTCGGCGAGTGGCACGCCCATTGCTGGGATTTTGCTGTCTGCGCCGAAGTTCGCCGCGTCTCTATCGTCAGGAGGCTCGGTGAGGTCTCCCTGATTGATGCCGATCAATGCGCTGATGCTCGGAAATCGAAAAGCGGTGCACATCAGGCGATAAACCTATTGCCGCTCTGGTTCGGCTTGGGACAGGTCAAGTTTTCAACGAAAGGAGAAGTAGGGATGATCTCCGAGGTATTTATCACCTGTGCGCTCACAGGAGGCGGGGGAAGGCCGAATTATACGAATGTACCGGTAACCCCGGAGCAGATCGCTGACTCGGGGATCGAGGCGGCGCGAACGGGGGCTGCGGTGCTGCACATCCATGTGCGTGATCCCGAGACCGGGCGAGGTTCGCGGGATCCGGCGCTATACCGGGAAGTGGTGCAACGCATTAGAACGTCAGATGTGAATCCGGTAATCAACCTGACTGCGGGAATGGGGTGCGCCCTCGTGCTGGGTGGGGCGGAATTTCCGCTGCCGCCAGCGCCGGGGACGGACATGGCGGGCGCGCATGAGCGGCTGATTCATGTTGAAGAGCTGCGTCCTGAGATCTGCACATTGGATTGTGGGACGCTGAACTACGGCAGCGGCGACGAGTTGATCGTGGTCAATACCCCCGCGACGGTGCGCGCGATGGCTGCGCGCCTTCAAAAGCTTGGGGTGCGCGCCGAGCTCGAGGTGTTTGATACCGGTGATCTGGTGATGGCGCACGATTTGATCAAAGAGGGACTGATTGACGATCCGCCGTTGATACAGTTGTGCATGGGAATTCCGTATGGCGCTCCCGGCGACCCAACTACGCTTATGGCGCTGGTGCACCGCCTTCCGCCGTGCGCCGTCTACTCGACTTTCTCGATTGGACGAATGCAGCTTCCGTATGCGGCCTTGGCACCGTTAGTCGGTGCAAACGTGCGGGTAGGGCTAGAGGACAACCTGTACCTGTCGCGTGGGCGGCTGGCAACTAACTCTGAGCTCGTGCAGAGGGCGGTAGAAATTCTCGAGCGAATCGAGGTGCGGGTGATGAGCCCAGACGAGGTACGGAAGAAGCTCGCGCTCAAAGTTCATGCCTGAGAGGTCGGAGCCCATGCCGAAAAGATCACTCTGAGACTCAGTCGTGAGCGGTTGAACTGCAGCGTGGCCGCGGTACAGGATGCGCTCGAGCGGCACGGCTCGTCTCCAACGAAGTGGACGAGCGGCTGTACGGTCTGTTGCCTGGTTCGGTCGAGTGCGTGTACGAGATGCTGGCCAACACGCGGCTGACGTATCGACGGCTGTCGGCGCGCCGGCTGAAGCTCAACGAGGTGCTCGAGCTCACCGATGGTTCCCCTAGACGAACCTACTTAGCAGTTAGCCTCGCGAGGCGAGAACCACACCATGCCTAAGCTCAAGCAGAAGCGCAACGACTGCTTGGCGGCTGTGCTGCAGAGAAGCACCCATTGGCGCTAACTTATAGTGTTGCGCTGGAGGATTGATTGTGATTCCAGAATGGGATGACACGCGAAGCACTTTCGAACGCCGAATGGTTGCGCACCGTCGATCGGCTTGGCGGCGCTGAACTGCTCGAGAAGGAGGTGCGGGAGTTCGGCGCGTTCGCAAGAGCGCGCAAGATCAAGTGTGCGGTGGATCAGTTACGGCTGGTCCTGGCCTATTGTTGGGGCACCCGTGGGCTACGTTGACGGCCGCCTGGGCGGAAGCGAGCGGGCTCGTCGCACTTCTCAAGCGGCTACGTCATTCGGCGGGCTGGCTCGAACGGCTGGTCGGCCGATTGATTGAGGCGCCCTCGCGCGAGGTAGGCGTGGCAGCCGCCAAGGGCCGCCGGTGCGCCTCGTCGATGCCACGTCGGTGGCGAAGGCGGGACGGGAGGCTCGCGCATCCAGTGGCCAGTGGCGGGTCCATTCGGTGTTCGACGTGGCGAGCGAGCGCTTCACTGCCTTCGATCTGACGGACGAGAGCGAGGCCGAGGATATCGATCGCGCCGCTGCCGTCGTGGACGAAATCTGTGTTTGCGATCGCGCTTATCTGCAGCCCGATCGCATCGCGAAGCTGCTCGGCGGTGGTGCCGACATCATCGTGCGTGCCGGCTGGCATAACGCGCGCTGGCTTGACAGCAGAGGAAACCGGCTCGATCTCATCGCGCTTCTCAAGAAGACGCGCGGCAAGGGACTGATTGATCAGCCGATCTGGATCGAAAGTTCGGCCAAAGGGCCCATTATAGCGCGACAATCAGGATGAGAGCGCGTCTCACCCTGATCGCCGCCGCGCAGCCCATCGCATTGCGTCTTGTGGCGATCCGCAAGCCCAAGCAGGCGCGCGACCTCTCGATTGAGAAGCTCAAGCGCCGCGCGCGACAAGGGTCGTAACCTGATGCCCGAGACCTTGGTTGCGGCCGAATGGGTCCTTATCGTCACCTCGCTCGATCCCGATGAATATCCGCTCTCGGCGATCGGTGCCCTCTATCGATTGCGATGGCGCATCGAGATTGCCTTCAAGCATCTCAAGAGCGGCATCGGTCTGGCGGGACCGCCGGGCGACGATGCCAGGAGCGCGAAGGCGTACATCTTCTGCCATCTCTTGCTGGGCCTGTTGACCGAGCCGCTCATTGCCGAGCATCTCGGTGACTCTCCCCGCCGGGAGGCCGCGTAAAAAACGGCGTTTGGCGCCTGCTGCGCATGATCGTTGAGGTGCTCGTCGACGCGGTTGTTCCCAAACCCGACGTGCAGATATTGCACGCCGCCGCGCATGCCATCCAACGTCATCTTCGTGAGCCGCCGAGAAAACGGGCCTATCAAAACCCAATCTGGTAAGTTAGCGCCAATGAGGGGAGCACCCGAGGGTACAGCGTTGGCGAGGTGGTCTCAGAAAGAATCTGTAAGTAGGTTTCTATGAGTTTTGCTGAGAAGACTCACATGACGACCGACGCGACGATTACACCTGAGCTACTGGATTACTGCTTGCAGAGAAGCCTGAAGACCCCCGCAGGTGCAGACGCGATTTTCAAGCGGCTGATAAGGCTCTGATCAGCGCGCGCTTCTCTGGGATGGACGCCGCGGGTCGCGCGAAGTGAAGCGTAGCGGAACGTAGCGTGACCCGGGGGCGACGGCCCGAATTGGCGTAGCCTTCCGGAACCGAGCCGATTCGTCGGGAGCGACCAATCGCCCCCTGTGGCCCGACCACCTGGGGGATGCGTGCCCCGTCGGATTGGCCGTGATCGATGCCCCGTGGGGAGTTCGCGCCGGGCCAGTGCTGTTTTCTCCGAGCGCCAGTACAGGGATCGGCAAAGGTCGCGGTGGCTCGCTTGCTGCGACAAGGAGAGGGTATGACGGATCAGAAACATTGGTATGCCGGCGTCGACTGGGCCTCGGAGAGCCATCATGTGTTCCTCACGGACGGTGATGGCCGAAAAATCAGCGAAAGGGTCTTCAGGCACGGCGGCGAGGGACTCGCTGAGATGGCGGACTGGCTGATGGCGACAAGCGGCGCGGTCGAGGGGCCTCAAATCCAGGTCGCAATCGAGGTACCACATGGCCCCGTGGTCGAAACGCTGATCGAACGCGGGTTCAAGGTGCACGCCATCAATCCGAAACAGATGGATCGCTTCCGCGACCGCTTTACCTTGGCCGGTGCCAAGGACGTAGCCGCAATGCCGAAGTGATGGCCTCGGCCTTGCGCACCGATCGGCGTTGCTTCCGGTTGCTCGCAGCCGCTGACCCCGTCGTCATCGAATTGCGCGAGTGGTCGCGCATCGCGGAGGACCTCGGCGCAGAACGCAACCGGTTGACGAACCGCTTGCGCGAGTAGCTTTGGCGCTACTTCCCCGCAATGCTTGAGCTCGAAAACGACCTCGGAGCAGAGTGGCTGCTCGATCTCTGGGAGACCGTGCCCACGCCGGCCAAAGCCGTACGGATCCGTGAGACGACGATCGCCAGGTTGCTCAAGCGTCATCATATCCGCCGTTTCGACGCCGTCCATGTGCTCGATATCCTGCGTAAGCCGCCCGTTAAGGTGACCGCCGGTGCGACCGAGGCCTCCAGTGCCCACTTCGCTACGCTTATCGCGCGTGTCCGCTTGGTGAACCGGCAGCTCAGGCAAGCGCATCATCAGCCCGACACGCTGACCGCCCATCTCATCCCGACCGACGAGGCCGAGCCGGGGCAGAGGAAGCAGCATGACGTGGAGATCCTCGCATCCTTGCCGGGAGTGGGAAGGATCGTCCTCGCCACGCTGCTCGCAGAAGCCTTCGATGCCCTACAGCGACGTGACTACGTCGCCTTGCGCAGTTTGACAGGAGTCGCGCCGGTCACCAAACGGTTGGGCAAGACCTGCCTTGTGGTCAGAAGACAGGCCTGTCATGACCGGCTCGCCACGCCATGTACCATTTTGGGCGCGCGTCGCCATCCAGCACGACCCTAGAAGCCGCTCGAAATACGCCGCACTCCGAAGCCGAGGTCACAGCCACGGTCGGGCTCTCCGATCGGTTGCCGACCGCCTTCTCAACGTCGCTTGCGCCATGCTGAAAACCGGTACCACCTTCGACCCGTCGCTGGCTGCCCAAAAATCCGCTTGTTAAATGGTGGGGAGTCCCCCCGACGACAACATCGACCCACGGTTCAGGCTGCCCGCGTGGGCGCCGCTGCTGGGCGCCAACAACATCGATCACAGCCTGCCTCTGGCCGTCCAATCGAAGTGGCCGGAAGACCGGTGATTCTTCTGTGTGACGCATACGCGCGGTTTCGGCGCGCGAGATCGATACTGAAGATCAACTTCATAAAAAGCCAATTCGGTGACGATGAATTATGTGGGCGGGATCGAAGCTGCCTCTGGCGAGCGCTTGTAGCGGTCGAGAATCTTCGAATTCTCAAATTTTGAGCAGAATTTCTGCAATGACAGGTTCGCGTTGGGGGAATATCGGCTTTAGAGATCCTTAATTTCCGTTGAGCGGACGAGAGTATCCGCTCAAAGGGGGACATCCATGAAAATTACGAAGAGGGTGTTGATCGGCTCTGCAGCAATGTTTGCGAGTGCGGGAGCGCAGGCGGCCGATCTTCCGTTGAAGGCGAAGCCTATCGAGTACGTGAAGATCTGTTCACTCTACGGCGCCGGATTCTACTACATCCCGGGCACTGATACCTGCGTCAAGCTTGGTGGCTATCTGCGGGTCTGGACCGGCTTGCGCACGAACGTCATCGGGGCTCCTGCGGACAGTGGTTTGGGGGGCGCACAAAACCGACTCAGTAACTTCTATGCGGCTCGAGCTCAGGAGCGTCTAGACATCGATACGCGCACCGCAACAGAATATGGCGTAGTGCGCACCTATTTCGGAGCCGCTATGAGATGGACTACGGGGGGCTACACTGCGCAAGGAAACGGATCGACCGTTTACCAGTCGCTCGGCGGCGTTTCGGCACCGAACAACGCCAATCCCGGCGGTATCGCTGGCGGTACGATCGCCGTCTACGATGCCTTCGTCCAGTTCGCTGGTTTCACAATTGGTAAAGGGCAGTCGCAGTTCAACTCGCCCTGGTCCGATTATCCGGGCAACTGGTACGATATCGTAGGCAGCGGAGGCTGGGAGCGCGTGAACCAGTTCACCTACACCGCCGATTTCGGCCGAGGCATCACGGCCTCCTTTTCGGCTCAGGATCAAGTGATCAACTACACAACGAACATCTGGAACGTGAGCGCTGCGACACCCGCAGGTCTCGCGACTGGTACTTACGGTGCCAATGACATCGGTGGAACGCGCGCTCCAGACCTCGTCGCCATGCTTCGGGTGGATCAGCTTTGGGGCCTATTCCAAGCGTCAGTTGCCGCGCACGATAACCATGCGGCCTATTATGGCGCAACTGAGCTCACCGGTCATCCCGACGATAAGTGGGGCTGGGCTGGCCAGCTCGCATTGTCGGTTAAAAGTCTCCCGACTGGTCCGGGGGACACCGTGAACATCCAGGGGGTGTATACGAAAGGTGCCAGCCGCTATAACTTCCATAGTTATATTTCGAGTACCTTCGCGATGTATGGAGGTACGAGTTTAACGGGTCCTTACCAGAGCGTCGGACTTGCTGGGGTTTCTGACTCCGTGTTCGTGACTGCCTCTGGCCAGGAGTTGACCACCACCTTCGGCTTTAACGGCGCCTACACCCACAACTGGGATCCCTATTGGGCAACCGCCATCTACGGCGCGTTGGGCGCCGTGCGCTATAATAGCATCGCCAAGACGTACGTCTGCAATGCGGTGGTCACGGGACTAGCCTTGTCGAGTGGGTTTGCTGGCTGTAACCCCGACTTCAACTATGCGAGTGTCGGTACATACACCTCATGGACCCCAGTCAAAGGCCTCGCCTTCTTGGTCGATCTCAACTACACGATGCTCGATCAGAAGTATGCGAGTGGGAGCATCGTGACGCTACCGCAGCAGTCCAGCATTGCAAAGCCGGGTGCTACGTATGAGCTGAAAAACCAAAACAGCCTCTCGATACTGCTCCACGCTCAGCGCAACTGGTGACACTCTGGCAAAAGCTGCTCTCTAGATCCAGGTGTGTCCCACCAAGAAACTTAACTGGATGCGTCCATGTGGCTATTCTGTTTTCGATCACGATTGGACCATTTATAGACTTGGATAGAGCGCCAGATGGTCGCTTCAGCGCCGCGGTGGTAAGCGCTACCTTCATCGAATCGGAAGCAAGTTGCTAGTCCCGCGGGAGTAACCTGAGGGTCAGAGCGCGACCAAGCTTAAAGCTGGTCGCGTTCACGGCGTCGGGGGACGATCGCTGGCGTTGCTGCTGAACTCGGAGCCCTAAGCCCAAGTCCGTTTCACCGTATACTGTTGGTACTTCAAAGTACGCATACGACGAAGCTTACGATTACCCACATTTTTTGAGGCCTGGCCCAACCGAAAACTTGGGTCGCCGGAATCACTTGTGATTCTTTGATGGGCACCTGATTCGAGAAGAGGTGCTCTATGGGGCTGACTTCACGCGCCCGGGATGAGAAGGCGCATCCGTTGGCGTCTGACGCGGTGGCCTGGTTTTGAAGCTGCGCTGTGCGAATTCCAGGACACTCGACTTGGCGAGAGATTTCGCATGCTGCTGAAGCAGATTGGTGGAGACATCGGACAGAGCATTCCAATGGTTTGCCAAGACTGGGCGAATACCAAGGCGGCCTATCGTTTCTTCTCCAATGAACGAGTAAGCGAGGCCGACATCCTATCTGGTCATTTTAAATCGACGCGGGAACGTATCGCGGCTGCGAAAGGCCCTGTTCTTATCCTGCAAGATACGACCGAATTCACCTATCAAAGGGAGCGCCCGGATCTGGTCGGGATGATTAAGCGCATTCCCAAAAAAGCAACTCTCGAAGACTGGACGGAAACCCCAAACGTACACGACATGCGGAATATTGATGCATTCGAGCCTTGCGGTGATGCGACCATCGGTCAGGAAGCGTTCGAAGATAGCACGGCGCGAGACCGCATAGCGGACCGCCTCAGCCAGCTTTGATTTGCCGGAGATCCGCCGCAAGATCTGCTGCCAGGAGTCGAAGAGATCTGCGACGATCGCCGCGGAGGCTTGCTGGCGCGCGGCAACGCGAGTGTCGGGGCTTTGACCGCGCACGGTCTTCTCGATCTGCCAGAGCTTTGCCATCCGCTCGACCGTCGTCGTTGCCACTTTCGAACTTCCTGCAACATGCAGCTCGTAGAATTTGCGCCTGCTGTGTGACCAGCTTGCGTCAGGACAAGTCCTGGAAAGGAGGAAGAATGTGATCTGAAACCTTTCAACGTGACCCAGAGGGTTCGACGCCCTCCCGGCAAAGGCGGAGCCCGCCAGCCGGAAGCGAGGCTTGCATGGGTGACGGCAACGTCACTCGTGAAGCGTAGACAGCGGGTACTGAAGCCCTGTGACCAGCCTCGAAATCACGGTCGTGCTGAAGCCTTCGCCGTGTTGGATCCGGGGGCAGCACTGGGAAAGCCGCGCTATGGCCAGGCTGACCGGTTCGGCCGGGGTCTCTGAGCAGGGCAAAGGTACGGGATGGGACACCAGGAAACCTGAGAGGTCCCGTTTGTGCCCACATGGAAAGCCGGCACGGAGCACCGGCCACAACAACGCTCCAGGCCTGATGACCGACTTGGCGAGCATCGAGAGCGCGCACGCGAACACGAACCTCCAAGGCATGTGGAATCCCGAGGTGAAGACATAAGCCGACGGACGCGCGCGGCGGGAAGTTGTAGCGGCTTCGTAGTACCGAGGAAGGCGGGGAACTGGGCTCACCGGGACCCACTGGAGGGAAGGGAGCTGCCAGGCGTTAAGACCCATTGACGAGAAACACGGGAGGGAACGCTGAGTCCCACGAACCTGTCCACGAAACGACAATGGATAGCCGATCTGGCGAGGAAAAATCCTAAGCGGGTATTGACCTCGCTGCATCACCTGATCGACCGTGAATGGATGCTCGAGGCCTATCGCCGGACGCGCAAGGATGGCGCGCCCGGCATCGACGGCGTGATGGCGACGGATTATGAGGCGAAGCTGGAGAGCAATCTTGATGATCTTCTGGCGCGCATCAAATCCGGTCGATACATCGCGGCGCCGGTGCGTCGGCACTACATCCCGAAGGCGGACGGCACGCAACGGCCACTAGGCATTCCAACGCTGGAAGACAAAGTGGCGCAGCGGGCGATTCTCCTGCTGCTGGAGCCGATCTACGAGACGGACTTCCTGTCCTGCTCGTATGGCTTCCGACCGGGACGATCGGCCCATGATGCTCTGTACGCTCTGCGCAATGGGTTCATGGAGCAAGGGCTGCGTTGGGTGGTGAACGTCGATATCTCGAAATACTTGGATGTGGCTTCATAATACCCCCTGGTTCATGCGGTTTGGTCAAGAAGGCTGGATTGCGGGGCTAAGACCTTGATGCGGAGTCCTTTTTGCTTCCCGCGCACAACGTGCACGGCTTCGAGTTCGCCGCGCTTGACTCGCTGCAAGACGGTTTGGCGCGAGACCCCGAGCGCCCGCATAGCCTCGCGCATCGGCAGAAAGTCGTCGGACGTTTCGCTGTTGAAGCGGGCCTTGAGTTCATCGGTCAGACGAATGCGCCAGGGAGCACCGGGCGTGAGCTGCTCGCCGGCGATGATACCGTCGTTGAGTAAACGATGGATCGTCGAGGGAGCGACACCAAGCGCGTTGGCGGCTTGCTTGATGGTCAGAAGATCGCCGTCGGCTCGCGGTTTTTCTTGGAAGCTCGGGATCTTCCAGTGCCGGCGTAAATTACCGACGCGGTTGCGGTCGAAGCGGTGGCCGTAGGCCGTTGTGCGGCCCTGCCGGTTGAGGATGCCGGCGATCACGGCATCGGGATAATGCACTGCCAGTGGTCGCAGGAGCGCAACTGTATCCTCGTCGGTGCGGATCGTCGCTGGCTGCGATCGGGGCAGGGCGAGATCGATCTCGGTCAGCGCGCCGCCCTTCCAGCGCAGCGTCAAATGGGCGGCAAAGGCATCGCGATCGACTTTGATGACGACCTCGTCGAGGAGCGTGCGCAGCAACTCCTTCCGGTCGCGCGGCGTCGTCGTGCTTGCGTTCCAGACGGAGACGAGATCAGGTCCGAGCGCGAGCAGGCGGTCACGCTCCTGTTGGCTGATCATATGGGGGCGAGCGGCCTCACGACGCGCAAGATCGGCCTTGGCGGCCTCCAGCGCCTTCAGGCATGCTTCCCACTCTCGCTCGAGACCGCGCGCGACGAGACGGTTGTCGGGATCGACGGCGCGATAACGGCGTTCTGCGCGTTGGGCTTCGTAGCTGGCGCGTTCAACGGCAAGTCGCCATTGTTTGAGCGCCGCCTCGCGATCCGCTTCAAGCCGTTCCGCGGCGGTGAGTGTCGCGGTCAGCTTTGCGGGTTCTAAGGCGGCGATGAACGCCTGGGTGATGGCGTGATCGATCTGAACGCCACCGATATTGAGGCAATAGACGCCTCGGTTCTCGACCAGCACTTTGCCAGCACAGTGATAGCCTGGCGAAGCATTGCGTCCGCGATAGTGGGTATGCAGGCGGCGGCCGCAATGGCCGCAACTGGCAAGACCCTGCAGGAGAGCGCCGCCCTCCCTCACGGCGCCGCCGCCCTTGTGCGGCTGAGGTCGCGTATTCTCGGCGAGACGTTGCTGATTTGCTTCATAGGTCTGCCAATCGATGAAGCCTGGATGATGCTCGGGGATGAAGACCTGCCATTGGGAACGCGGCAAGGATCGAATCCGCTGCTTGCGCGCGCCAGTGCCATCGAGAATCGTCTCTTGGCGCGTTTTGCCATAGACATAGGCGCCGGCATAGACGGGATTGGTCAAGACCTGGTGGATGGCGGTGTAACTGGCCTCGCCCCAGCGGATGTCGGCACGGGCGTGCAGCTGCAGCGGGAACGTAAGCCCCTCGGACCGAAACCAGAGCCAAACGCGACGCGCCGATCCCATCTCGGCATAGCGCGCAAAAACATGGCGAATGGCGGTAACGACAACTCATCGGGATGGAAGCGGACCTCGCCATCAGCCTCGCCCCAGACGAAGCCGACCGGCAGACCGCGGCGTAGTTCGCCGCGCGCCGCCTTGTTGCGGATTCCACCGTTGAGGCGAGCCCGCAGCACGTGCAGTTCGGCTTCGCTCATCGTGCCTTTGAGCCCGAGCAAGAAGCGATCGTTGAAGAGCGCCGGATGATAGATGCCGTCGGCATCGCCGATCAGCGTGTCGGTAAATCCGGCCAGATCAATCAGGCGGTACCATTCGGCGTTATTGCGCGCGAGCCGCGAGACTTCGAGACCGAGCACCAGACCGACGCGCGCGAGCGCCACTTCGGCGGTGAGGCGGGCAAAGCCCGAACGCGCCACCGCGCCCGAACCGGAGAGGCCAAGATCCTCGTCGATAACGATGATGCGGTCATCGGGCCAGCCGAGCTCGCGCGCTTTGCAGACAAGCGCATATTTGTCGCTCCGTCGATTCGCGGTTGTGCTCGACCTGTGCGGCGCTGGATTGGCGCAGATAGACGACGGCCTGTCGAGAGAGATGACTTGGCGTAATCTTGACGCGCTCATTCATCGCTTGCCTCCGTCGCCGGGCCGTTCTGAAGCAGGCGTGAGATGAGGCGCGCCAGAATCTCGATTGCCGCGATGCGGGCGGCTTCGTCGATTTGCTCCCACGCGACTGGCGCGCTTGGTGGAACATCGGGCTGATCGAAAACGTCCAGGTTCAATTGCATGACGGCTCTCCTTGCACGGCGCCGACTCGGCGCCCCGGATGCAAAGAGCGTCGACCAGCTTGCGCAAGTGGAGCAAATCACCGAGCCTGCCGAGATCGTGGACAGCGTCATCGGCATCGATTGGCGGCATGCCTCCAAGCGGCTCTACCTGCCAATCGGTCCAGCTCGCCGGAATCAACGACCGACTGCCATCCGGCAGGACTGTGAGGAGATAGCGGATGCCGCGTCGCCTGATGGTACTGATGACGGCCAGCGTCCGACCTTCGAAAGCGTGACGCTTGCGCGTGATCGTTACCGAAGCCGGAATATCATGGTGATGGGTAGTCTGTGGCCGCTTCCTTCGACACCATCGACCACACGCACCTGCGCCGATTCCTCGATCAGCGAGTCGCGGACGGCATCGTCCGGAGGATGATTGATAAATGGCTGAAGGCGGGGATGCTCGAAAAGGGCGTCCTGCGCCGCACGACTGGTGGAACACCCCAAGGCGGCGTGATCTCGCCGCTGCTTGCAAACATCTACCTGCATTATGTGCTGGATGAATGGTTCGAGCAGGTGGCGCGACCGCGGCTCAAGGGGCGATGCCAACTGGTCCGATACGCTGATGACGGTGCGCCACGACGGCGCGAAGGAGGTGTGATGTAGAGCACCTTTGAGCAGCCTTGCTGCACAGAAGATGGGGGTTGGCCCCTCGAACTCGGGTTGCAGGATCAGGGTTCAAACCACCGGCTGCTGCTTCGGCCCAATGGTCGAGGTGGTGAGCGAGACCGGAAAAGGCAGAGCGAGACTCTGTCAGGTAAGGATCGAGGAGACGAGCGCAAGCGAACCACCGATGAACTGTCGAAAGCGTAGGGAAGACGTCAAAACCAAGGGGTAGTCGTTATCTTGGGATCAGTCTGAGCGATACCTGTTTACGGCTCAGGCGGCGTCCGGCAGGCGAGGTGGCGTGACCTCGGTTCAGGCTTCTGTGCGGAACGTGGGAACCTGTATCGCGATGCCAAGGGAATGGTTCAAGTGGAAGCCCCACAAGAGTCTGAGTACCAATGCGCGATGCAGGGACGGAGCCGTGTGTAGTAGTGACGAAGGCACTGTAATGGTGGCGGAGCGAAGGCACGGCACTGTCCCGCTTGATTGGAAGAACAACCGGAAACGGGAGGACTCTTTTGGGTCAAGCAAAGCCGTATGACATCCCCAAGCGCTGGGTTTGGGAGGCGTACAAACGGGTTAAAGCAAATCGGGGCGCAGCCGGTGAGGACGAGCAGTCGATCGAGGTGTTCGAGGCAGACTTGCAGAGCAATCTGTACAAGCTCTGGAATCGAATGTCTTCGGGCAGCTACTTTCCACCGCCGGTCAAGCGTGTGCAGATCGACAAGCGCGACGGCGGGAAGAGGCCGCTAGGAATTCCTACGGTGTCGGATCGCGTTGCTCAGGCGGTCGTCAAAGGATATCTGGAGCCGGATTTGGAGAAGCACTTTCATCCAGACTGCACGGCGTGGCCGCCACAGCAATCTGCCGTGGTCGCGCTTCCGGGCCATGCTCGCGCGACACCCGCTGCCGACAGCCAAGATCGTCCACCAATATGCCGTCCCGTGGCGAAGCTTACGCGTGAAGAACCGGATGCGGGTAATCCGCTCGTCCGGGTCTGTGAGGGTTGCGCCTTGCAAGCGCGTTGAAGTCTGCCGTCTGAGATGACGGCCGCGGCAAAGCCTAGCGAGCAGCCGCGAACCGAGTCTTGCGTGGCGTCCGGTAACGGCCGTTGCGAAGCGTAGACAGGGAGGTTGTAGGCCGGAATGAAGTGAACGGGAAAATAGCCCCGAAATCGAACGTGATCGGAGTAGCCGACCCTGTCTCTCAAAGGGGAAGGCGGAACCGCAGGCCGCGACAACGCGAGCGGTCAGAGGTGCTCCCGGGGTTCGTACCGCCAGCATGCAATCAAAGGAAGCAGCGTGAACAAGGGAGATCCATCCGGTTCAAGCGCAAGCTTGTAAGACCTGCCAAGCCGCTGAGGTGAGAAGGGTCTGACGACCGGGTGGAAGTCAGACTGACCGATAGTACTCCGAGGACGGGAGAGCCGGCCACATGGGGAAGCGGTCAGCGGTAGTTGAATTGTTCTTGGGCGACATGGGCTCCATTCAACGGGAGTTACGGCCTTCTATGCAAAGAGAAGATCAGCTGACCATGGAAACGAAACTTGAACAAATAGCAGTGAAAGCTCGGCGCGAGACAAATCTTCGCTTCACCTCGTTGGCCCATCACATCACGCGCGACCGAGTGCAAAAGAATCTATTACAGATTCCGAAGCGCTCCGCCGCCGGGGTGGACGGACAGACGGTGGAGGCGGCGAAGGAGAGCTTCGAGGACTGGATAGGGCCAATGCTCCAATCCATCCATCGCCAGGGATATCGGGCGCCGAACATTCGGCGGGTCTATATCCCCAAGCCCGGTAAGACGGAGAAGCGTCCCCTCGGGGTTCCAACTGTCGCCGACCGGGCGCTCCAGCGCAGCACGGCTGAGGTGCTGGCCGCTATTTACGAGCAGGACTTCTTACCCTGCTCGTTCGGCGGCAGGCCGAAGCTCAGCGCCCATCATGCCTTGGCGACCCTCAATGAGGTGATCGCCGGCGGCATGATCAGCTGGGTGTTGGAGGCGGATTTGAAGAACTTCTTCGGGAGTCTCGATCATGATCGGGTCCTCCGGTTTGTCGAACATCGAGTCGGTGATCCGCGCCTGATCAGCTTGATCCGGCGCTGGTTGAAAGCGGGCATCCTGGAAGACGGAGCGGTGCACCCGAGCGAACAAGGAACGCCACAAGGCGGATCGATCAGTGTGCTTTTGAGCAACCTCTACCTTCATTACGTTCTCGACCTCTGGTTCGAACGCGTGGTGAAGGGTCGGTTGCGGGGCGAAGCCCGACTGGTGCGCTATATCGACGACTTTGTGATCTGCTTCCAATATCGATCGGACGCCACCCGCGTACAGGAGGCCTTGCGTCTTCGGTTGGGGAAGTTCGGCCTCACTCTAGAGCCGACCAAGACCAAGTTGGTCGAATTTGGTCGGTTCGCGCAAAGACATGCGGGCAAACGCGGCAGAAACCGCCCGGAAACAATCTACTTTCTG
Organism: Bradyrhizobium sp. USDA 4504; assembly: GCF_054063995.1. Classification (NCBI taxonomy): domain Bacteria; kingdom Pseudomonadati; phylum Pseudomonadota; class Alphaproteobacteria; order Hyphomicrobiales; family Nitrobacteraceae; genus Bradyrhizobium; species Bradyrhizobium sp. USDA 4504. Next base: position 280,960 of record NZ_JBSSGV010000001.1, read on the forward strand.
GGGCTGACGCTCTATTGCACGCGAAACCAAAAAGGCAACTTCAAGGTTGGGATGCGCACCGAGAAATCTCGGCTAAAGCGCAGCCTTATGTCTCTGCAGGAGCTGATGCGGCAAATACGGCATTACAAATCAGTGACCAGGCCGATGAAATCAACCTCGTCCTGCGCGGCCACTATGGCTATTACGGCGTCGCCGGAAATCTCCGGAGCCTCGTAAAAGTCTATCGGGCCGTGGAGCGTTACTGGCGCGGAATGCTGCGCAGCCGCAGCTGGGCAGGCCGACGCCTCACTTGGGACGCCTTCAACCAAATCAAAGAACGGACACCGTTGCTGAAGCCTAAGCTGCGCCTCCCTTATCGGGAGCTGCAAGCGCTTGCAGTGCTGTGAACCAACTGTCGAAGAGCGTCGGTGCGGGAAATCCGCACGCCACGTTCTGTGGGAACCGGGGGCGGGCGACCGCCTCCGGTGACCCGGTGCGGGGATGGCAACATCCCCGCCTACTCGGCAGCCAGCCAAGGCGACGCCATCATTGCCGCGATCGGATCGCGCCGGCTTATTTATAGGCGCCATAGCCATCCACCTGCAGGATACCGCGATAACCATTGAGATGGCGGACCGCGCATTCGCCGGCGCGGCTGTCTTCGAAGCGATAAGCCACCATCGGCGGACCGTTGCGGCCAAAGGTTCGGTCATCCCGGGCATAGGCCCATAAGTAGGCCGTCTTGGTCGATCCGGAGCCCGGAGCGAGCGTTGGCAGGGTGGTTTCGTCGGCAAAGTCCCGTTCGGCCTTCTTGACCTCGCTGAAGATTTAGTTGGCCAGGATCTCGAGCTCGAAGCCGATATCTAAAGCGTCTTGAGAAGGCGAAGCGGGTGCAGATGAATCCTGCGCAGTTGATGGCACTGGTGGATGGGATGGATTGGAAGCGGGTCCGGACCGTGGCGGTCAGGCCGCCGGAGATTGTTGGGTAAACGCACTGCGTCGCCGATATCAGGGCCCGCAACGCCGACGCCGATGCGCGCATCGAGCGGCTGACGCAGATCCTAAATTCCTTCGACCGCACCGGTTCGGCCGGCGATCGGAAAAGCTTGGCGCTACGAATGATGACGATGAACAGCAGGCCTTCCTCTTCGAGAAGATTAAGACCGGCATCGTCGACATCGAGGACGAGACCCGCCCCTGCTGCCCGGACGAGTTGCCTCGGATCGGCGGATAGGAGCGAACGGCTAGACCCGGTCCCTGCGCAGTTCCGCATCGTCGTGATCCGGCGTCCCAAATACGCCTGCCTGCTTGCGAGGATGGTGTCATGCAGGCGCCAGCCCCGGCCAGGCTGATCGCGGACGGATAGCCGACCGAGGCCACCGTTGCCCAGATGCGGGACACTGGGGCAGAACGGTTTGTAGTGTGTGCTGGGCAGCGCTTGAGTCATGGTGATTGAAGGCCCCTCGGTGCTCGAATGAGGGGCGCTGTATCCGAAGGCGGGCGTAATTCCTCGCTGGCCAGGAGAGCAAGAAGGTATGGAGAAGTCTAAACGGGCACGAAGGTAGAAAGCCGGACACAGCCAAGACGGACCTGAAGCCATTTGCTCAGAGTGCCCCGGAGGGCAGGGTGTCAGGAGTGATTCTGAATCCAAAGGGTCTGAGGAGAAGTATCAGGCTGTAATCAATGGGGCCACCCCGATGGTGAACAGGTCGGCCGAAGATAGGGCAAGGTCGAGCCCCCATTATGGGGACGAAGGCGTTACTCATTCACCCATCGTACCAAGGTGTTTGCTGGCGGCACGTACGGAAGATTCATGTGTGTCTCCAGGAGACCTGTTGGTGTTCTGGTTTTTTAACCAGGTAAGCGACCCTATATGGGCGCCTCCTCCGACCCGAGAGGGATGCAAGCGCCGTAATGGCGGTGCCGACGCTCCGCGTCGCCGTCCAATTCTCGAAGCTGTTGCCAGCCAGGGAAATGGCCAACGATCAGGCCTACTCCATCGGAAACGGCGCGCGATCAAGCCGGACCTGCGCGGACCAATGCTCAGAACGCCGCGCGCGATCATTTCATTTCGGAGCCGGCGCGTCATCAAATTAGAACGGTGCGTGCGACGACGTTGGAATCGCCAAGCAGGCGCTTGTCTTTGAGGAGATCTAGATCGGCATCGGACGCAAGGTGCGACGCAATTTTCACCGACCCGGAGAATTGCATCCTGAAGCCACGGACGTTCACATCCAGGGCTACAATGCCCAGGCAGCGGCCGCCCATCAGATCATCGTGGCTTAGACGCTGATTAGTTCCTCCAGCGATCAGGACTGCGCCATCGTTCGACGGATCAGCGCCAATCTGGGACCAAAGTGCTGCCCGACTCCGACTACTATTCCGCTCGCAATCTTCGCACGATTAAGCGGTGGCGCATCAAGGGCTACATGCCACAGAAGCACGGCACCACGTCCGTCACCGCGACAAAGACTTCAAGAGATGGGTCACTGATCGCCAGGATGACCGCCAAGCTCAAGCGCGCCGACTACCGGACAGGCTCCAAGCGGTTGTCAAGCATTGGCCCCGTGGAGGGATACATGAGCCATCGCACGGACGCCATGATGCTACCTGCGGCTACGGAACTTCAATTGCCGCGCTATTGTGGGTGGTGCCAGCAGGATGCCTTGCCCGAGGTTGTCATGCGCGTGCTTGGCATCTCGTGCTTCAGCAGCGCAGCTCGGTCGCATCGGTGCCGCATCAGGCGCACCGCGTTGCCGTCGCTCATTTCAGTGCCAGGCTGTTCATCGCGCGGTAACATGTCGGTCTATTGGTTCACCAGCCGGGACCACAAGCTGGATGGAATGGTGATCGGCACTCTAACAACCAGCACGCGGCGCCGCCACATCGATTGCGAGCGCTTTGTGATGAACAGTGCGAAGCTGCCGTGGATACAGCCGACATAATCTCGATCGCGTCGGCGCACCACCTTAGCCAACTCGACGCACAGCAGGTTGCGATGGATAGAAAACATCCAATTTTTGCAGTGTTTCACTGATTAAAAGGCCGTTTATGCGGTTTTTGAGCGTCGAGTTACCTGTACGTTTTGACCTTGCTAGGCTGCTTGAGAAGCTGCGCGCCCTACGAACTTCAGAAGGATGCGAACGCCTGAAGGCGTAAGTGCCGAAACGAGAGGAGGCAACTATGGAGTTCAGACGCAGAGGATTCCTTCAAGGAGCGGCCGCGCTGGGTGTCGCTGCCACGTCGTTGCCCTTGGTGCCTAAGGCTCACGCGAAGGAGCAGCTCACGGCGTATGAATTTGCATTGTACATGCCAGCGGCGAAGAAGATAGCGGCAAAGTGGGATAAGGCGGACATCACCTGGGAGCCGTCCGGCGCGGGAGGCGCGGCCCTCCTTGGCAAGATCAAGGCCACCTGGCCCAACTCGCCCTATGATCTGGTCGACAACTGGACGTTGGTCTTTAAGTCTATGATCAAGGAGGGATGGGCGGAAACAATTACCTTGGCCGATGTGCCGAATTTGGCGGACGTGCCGGAACGATTCCTGACCAAGGATGATAACGGCAACATCAAGAGCATCCCGCGCTCGATGGACGGGGCGTTCTTCGCCGTGCGCACCGATCGTTGTCCTATTGAGATCAGGACTATCGAGGATTTGATGAATCCGAAACTGAAGGGGCAGATCTGCTGGCCCGCCGCGACTTCCTACACGTGTGCGCCCCTTGTGATGCTCGCGCTAGCGCGCGGCGGGAGCGAGTTTAATCTCGATCCGGGCTGGAAGTTTCTCGAGGATTTGGCCAAGTCTGGCAATATCGGTCGCATCTATGGGGGGGGTATCGAGGGCGTGAACTCGATCACGACAGGTGAGACTAGCATCATCTATTGGTCGAACAGCATGAACGCCTCCGCGGTCACCAAAAACGTGCCCATGAGGGCGCTTACAAAGTCGGATCCGTCGCTAAAGGCGATTCTTTATACCGAGGGCTGGGTGATCATGGCGAACTCGAAGAAGAAGCAGGCTGCCATGGAGTTCGCCAATTTCACGGTGAGCAAGGAAAACTCCGAGCTGCTCTACCAAGACGTCGTCGCCATTCCGGCCAACGAGAGGGTGAAGCCGAAAGCGAACACTGCTCCCATCCAGTTCACGCACCAAGAGTTCAACACCTTCGCCTATTTGCCGGACTATGGCCATATGTCAACGCAATTGGACGCCTGGGTGAGGAAGTTCGAGCGAGACATCACCCCTAAGATCTAAAGTGGCATGAGCTGGATCGAATCGATTCAAGATCAGCTTGTTTTTGATTCAGCATGCTGGGAAGGAGTCTGGCATGGATGGGGAAGCCTTTTCTCGATCTTGGAGGCTCGGAGCATCGCCGCGGGTCCCATTGCCCCGCTGCATCCTGCCGACGGGTGACCATCCCTGGTTTTTGTACGAGGTCGGCTGATCGCCGGAGGACGACTATTCAATCTCCTCCTGTACGTTCACGATGGCTGCGGATCGTCGTCGTGTCTCCGTACGCGTCGTCGAGTCGTCACTTGTCCAAAGGCGTTTATCACGAATTCTTTGTTTATTCATCGTTCGGAAGTTTGAGGCCATGATTTTAACGAGGAATTTGCGTTGACATGAAGACACCTCCTTCGCCGCATTTTGCTCCCGTGGACCTAAAACGCTATTACAATGCGAGACGCCGGGAGATCGACGCGGAGTTTGGTCAAAAGCGGGGCGGCAACGATTGGAGCACAAACCTGAAAGGACTCCAGACGTTTCGCGGCATACCATTTCTTCTCGGCAACGACACTGGCCCTGACCTTCTAGTTTTGCGCCCTCAAGACAATCCGATCATTATTGAGCTGCCACCGGCGCCGGCCACCTATGTGCTATTTGTTCAGGCAGCTTCCGACCGTTCACCGACCACGCCCCATGGCTTCGGGCGGATCGGGCCTATACGTCACAGCTCTCTTCCCAGTGAAAGCACTGAACTTGGCGATCTGGTGTCCACTTACGCGCTCCGATATGCCGATGGCAGCGAGAGCGATGTGCCGGTACTACGGCGGTTCGCCATTCAACAAAGGCATATTTCCTGGGGCGCTCTTCCGTTCGGAGCTGTACCGGCACGGGGCCCGAGCGTCTATGCGACCCATGGCGAAGACCTTGCACTCGAGCGCGCGCCAAGCTTAAGCTTCGGTTACGCGGAGATGCGCACCCTTTCGGGGCGCATCAGCGGTACTGAAGGCGAGAACCTTTGGCTTTACGCGCTGCCAAATCCGTGTCCACATAAGGTGATCACGGACCTGCTGCTGCGCGCGGAAAACGAGATTTCACTGATCTATGCGGTAAGCACGACCAACCTCGCCGAGCATCCCTTGCGCCTTCAAGGCCGCCGCAAGCTGAGAATGCGCCTGCCGTCCGGCGTTGATCTCAATGCCTTGGGAGAGCTTGATACTGATGACCGCGGCGATCAGATTGGTATCGATCTCGGAACCGTTATTTCCGCTCGGGCCGTGCTCGAATATTCTCGGTCCGATTGGCTAAGCGACTTACATGATGCCCAGCCGGTGCCGTCCGATACCGAGGTCATAGTTGAATATTCCGCTCATCCCGACGCACGACTTTACCTTCGGTCCCAAGACCGTAGCCTGCTCATGTGGGAGCTTCGTTCATTGGAATCCGCTCGCGTGCCCGCCGCATCTGCGCTGGAAGCCATAGCCATCGAGCCGGCCACGCGGCCCGTGAAGTTTCGGATCGTCGAGAAAGGCACGGACCGACTCGTTGCCGCGCGCTTGCATATTCATGGTTCGCACGGCGAATACCTTCCACCGAAGGGACATCATCGAAAGGTCAATACCGGCTGGTTCGAGGATTATTCTGCCGAACTTGCCAACGGCCTCAATCATTATGCTTATGTGGATGGAGATTGCATCGTCGATCTTCCGTTCGGCCCCGTCTTCGTTGAAATAACTCGAGGCTTTGAGATGCGCCCGATGCGACGCATCGTTGACATCGACGCTCACACCGAAACCCTCAATTTCGAGCTGGAAAAAGTGCTGCGCTGGCCGTGAGCAAGGCTGGGTGAGTTCCGACACGCACGTCCATTTCCTAAGCCCGCAAACGGCTCTTCTCGAGGGGCGGGCGGAAGGGGTGAACGTTGTCAATTTGCTCGCGTCCCAATGGGGCGAAATGTTCAGCAACATTGGCGACTTCGACGGAAGGACAACGCTGGGGGCGAAGGATTTCGGCGGCGACGGCGAGTTCTTAGTTCGAGTCGGGACCGAGAACCGGATGCAGGTGCTCGGACACATCTCACTTCTTGGGTATGAGGGCAAGATCATCCATCCGCTATGTACCGGCGGACCCGACGAAGCGGCGATCGGCGACGCTCTGGAAACCACGATGGCCGAATGGGCGGAGCGTTGCCGCCAGCAAGGTGGGCTCGTCGTGTTGCCGCACGCGCCGAACCCCCAGGCCGAGCGTGCGGCGGATATCGTTCTTGGAGTGGTCGACGCGATCGAGATGTCAACCTTAAATCCGAGAGAGGCTCAGATTAGTGCATTCGGTCTTGCAGATTGGTACCGGTACCTCAATATCGGCTATCACTTGCCGCTCGTCGCAGGTTCCGACAAGATGAGCGCCGCCATGCTGCTAGGGGGTGTTCGAACTTATGCGCAGTTGGGAGCACGCGAGTTCACCTATCGGAACTGGATGGATTCCGTACGGACCGGCGACACGTTCATTACTGTCGGACCCCTCGTCAGCATGGCCGTCGAAGGGCAGCGCCCCGGAAGCAAGATCAAGCTTCCTCCCGGCGGCGCCACTATTACTGTCAATTGGCGCATTGAATCAGTCAGTGTGCCGACGAAGCGCGTGGAGATCATTCGTAACGGCGTGGTCGCCGTGGAAACGCGTTACGAGAGCTTGTCGTGCCAGGGTCACAGCTCGTTATGGATCACGGAATCTTGCTGGCTGGCGGTCCGCGTTCGCGGCAGTGTCGCCGGCCGTGATGACGATATATCCGCGCATACCAGCGCCGTCATTGTCGAGGTTGGAGACAGCCCGATCTTCGCGACCTCAGACGCCGTGGCAGTTCTTGCGCAGATCGAAGGGACGATCGCCTATTTGGATACGCTGGCTCCGCGATCGGGCGAAGCCCGGCATGCACGCTTAAGGGCTGCCATGGAGCTTGCTCATCATCGTTTGCATCACCGGCTGCACCACCTCGGCGTCAGTCACGCTCATGCTCCGGTTCACTCGGTCCACATAGAACGCGAACATTAAATCCGTTCGCATGACAGAGTGGCCATTCTGTGCCACATGGAGGCACATGGCCCTCAAGCGGTTCATGATCGATGACCGAATTCGAGATCGACTCCAACATCGTCCAGCGGGCAATAAGACTGCAAATAATTTCGAGGAGAAATGCGCTCCTCGCCGATATGTGGCGGTCGGACCCGAGCCACCATTGCCGCGCTTCTTCATCTCCAAACATGAATAAAGTTGATCCGCACGCGTGGCCCCAGACTATCGCGCTGGGCTGGCACCATCTCTCAGATCGTTTCTCATGCTTGGCACTTCAGGGCCCGAACGGCTTCAGCTTGGCGTTTACAAATCGACCTCCTACAGCTGCCGCTGTGTGGGCTAGCGAATGAACAGGGGAGCCCCTCACTGTCTCGGGCCCATTCGTCTACACAGCTCTCTGATTGCTTGCCCGGACCGGCGGGTGATCGTCCGGTTTGCTCGCGTTTCACGGGAGCGCTCGATGAAAAAGCGCGAAACGTTCCCTGAGCCTGGGACGTACAACGCGAGCCTTCTCAATTCTCGGAAGACTCAATTGGAACTGCAAAGCCCACTTTCACGCGGTCGACTATAACCATCGTTTTGAAACCCTTGATATTTGGATTCTCATAGAAGAAGCGACGCGTGAACTGCTCATAATCGTCCATGGTCCGTGCAGTGACGTATAGGACAAAGTCAGCGTCGCCAGTGACATAGAATCCATTTACAACTTCACTTGACGATTTAATGGCTTTTTTGAATCGATCGATTATGTCTGTGCGCTCCCGTTCCAGACTGACTAGCACGAGCATCTGAAGAGGTCTGCCGACCGCTCTTGGAGAAACGATCGAAACGTCAGCCTCGATGATTCCTTCCGATCGGAGCCGCTTCAGCCGACGTTGGCATGCGGTGGCCGACAGCCCCGCCATTTCGCCGATTACCTCCGACGTTAGACGATTGTTTTTTTGGACAATCTCAAGGATGCGGGCATCTATCCGATCATACTGCATAGTCAGCTCCAGCCTCCAGTTGAATCGCAGCGCCAAATGCCTGAGCAATGCAGGAAAATCCTACAAACGACAGGAGATACGACGCAAATAAAGTGTGCCACATCAGTATCCTGAATGCATAGGCATTTCAACTAATCGCCGGACTAGCATGGTCTTTCAAAACGTTAGTCAGTCGTTTTCCTCCTCGTGGCAAGGAGCAAGCCTGCGTGCAGCGAATTTCGCGGCGCCGTCGCGCTTGGCCGCGCCACTGCAGATGTGCTCGGGAAGCTTCCTTTTGGGCGTGGGAACGACGCTCTCGCGGTCTTCAATCGTTGGGGCGATTGAGCCGTCAATCTCTATGCTTCACATCCCGATCGGTCCGTGCAACGCGCCAGCCTGCTTGAATGCGGCCTGCATGCGGCCAGAGCTGTTCGTCCTTGTCCCTCTGAGTGGATGGAGGCGGCGGACGTTGTCCGCGAGAAGTCGAAGTGTAGCCTAGTTGAGGATCTCGAGCGCAAACAGGAGTGCTGTGCAAACCGTGCAGCTTGGAAAAGAGTGGTGAAAAATGGCCATTGATATCAAGGAAATTGGCAAAAAAGACAGAAATAGCGTTCTGCATCCCTTCACGCAGCTCAAGGACTTTGCGACCGGCAAGCTTGGAGGGCCGGTCATCGTTGATACAGGCAAGGGCATCCGTATCCAGGATGCTAGCGGCAACCGGCTGATCGATGGCTTTGCCGGCATGTACTGCGTCAATGTTGGTTATGGTCGAACGGAAGTTGCCGAGGCGATCTCGCGGCAGGCCTATCGTCTGGCGTACTATCACTGCTACGCAGCGCACACGACCGACGAGCTCGCGATTCTCTCAGACCGTCTCGTCAAGATGGCGCCAGGAAAGATGAGCAAGGTCTTCTACGGCATGTCGGGTTCCGATGCCAATGAGACGCAGGCAAAGCTGGTATGGTACTACAACAATCTCCGAGGGAAACCGAAGAAGAAAAAGATTATCGCGCGCGAGCGTGGATATCACGGCTGCAGCGTCCTTTCCGGTTCGATGACCGGTATGAGCTTTTACCACGACCACATGGATCTCCCGCTGCCACAAATCGTACGCACCGGCGTTCCGCATCACTACTGGGGTGCCATTCCTGACGAAACCGAGTGCGAATTCTCCGCGCGGCGCGCCGTTGAGCTTGACCTACTCATCGAGCGCCTCGGTTCGGACACCGTGGGCGCCTTCATCGCTGAGCCGGTGCTTGGCACAGGCGGTATCACTCCGCCTCCGGAGGGCTACTGGACGGCGATCCAGGCTGTACTCAAGAAGCACGACGTTCTGCTAATTGCCGACGAAGTCATCACCGGTTTCGGCCGCACTGGCTCGATGTTCGGTTCGCAGCACTACGGAATTGAACCTGACCTGATCACGATCGCTAAGGGGCTGACTTCAGGTTACTTCCCGCTTTCCGCTGCGATCGTTGGGCAGAAGGTATACCAAGCCCTGGAAGATGGTGCTGACAAGGTTGGCGCTTTTTCACACGGCTACACCTATTCGGGGCATCCGATTGGGGCCGCTACGGCAAACGCCGTTCTCGATATCGTGGAACGGGAGAACCTTCCTGCCAACGCCCGCGAAGTCGGTGCCCACTTCCAAGCGCAACTCAAGGAGAAATTCGCGCAGTTGCCGATCGTGGGTGAAGTCCGCGGAGTTGGCCTGATGGGAGCAATCGAGTTCGTGGCCGACCGCGACAGCAAGAGGCGATTCGATCCATCCCTTAAGGTTGGTGCTCGTATTTCGATGGCTGCTCGGGATCGAGGCCTGATAGCGCGCCCCCTGCCGCATGGTGACATTCTCGGCTTCGCTCCGCCGCTCGTGACCACCAAGTCCGAAATCGATGAAATCGTTTCAATCGCCGAAAGTGCCGTCCGGTCTGTAATGGACGAACTCGTGAGCGGTGGCGAAAAAATCTGAAGAATGATGGCCGCTGCGGCTCGATCGCTGAAAGAGCGTTGGGCGAGCAATATCCTTTCCTTCGGGCGTCTATAGTCGTTGTCTCGTCATGGCAATGCGGCCGGTCAATGCCCGAGCCAAGAGTGGGATAATCCACTTGTTCCTGCCCAAACATAGCCTGGGCCTGGAATGGGCTAAACGGCACAAGACTTCGAATGGCGGAGCGACGATCCACGTATGTCTGACACTAACTACAAACTCTTTATCAACGGAACGTGGCGCTCGGGCGGAAACGGTACCGATCTGCCTCTTGTCAATCCGGCGACCGGGCAGGAATTTGGGCGTGTGGCCGTCGCCTCCGCGTCAGATCTCAATGATTGTTTGTCGTCTGCGCAGGCTGCTCTGCTGCAATGGTCTAATACACCAGCCGCCGAGCGGGGCACGGTTCTCGTTCGCGCCGCCCGGATGTTGAAGGAAAAAATTGACGTTGCAGCGGCGGCGCTTTCTAGGGAACAAGGCAAGACCTTGGCCGAGGCGAGGGGCGAGTGTGCGCGCGCGCTTGAAATGCTCGAGTGGAATGGTGCTCAGGCAACGAAGTTGTCGGCTCCCTTTTCAATAGATGAAAACAGGGTGATCGTACCCGAAGCGATTGGCGTCGTGGCTGCATTCACACCGTGGAACTATCCGGCCGTCCTCAACGCGCGAAAACTTGGCGCGTGTGTCACAGCCGGCTGTGCGGTGATCCTGAAGGCAGCAGAGGAAACGCCAAGCGCCGGGGTCTATATGGTGCAAGCCTTGCAAGAAGCGGGTATTCCGCCGGGCGTTGTCAGTCTGGTCTTCGGAGATCCGCCAATGATCTCGGAACATCTGCTTGGTTCGCCTGTTGTCCGAGCTGTGTCCTTTACAGGCTCTACGCCGGTTGGCAAACAACTTGCGAAGATTGCCGCGAGCAATCTGCAGCGATGCGTTCTAGAACTCGGTGGCCACTCCCCCGTTGTCGTCTTTGAAGACGCGGACCTCTCGAAGACCGTTCCCGCAATATCCGAATACAAGTTTGAGTGTGCAGGTCAAAGCTGCAACGCACCCAGCCGCATTCTAGTCGCGAGATCGATTTACAAGGACTTTCTGGAGCGGCTTGTTCGAGCGACAGAAAAAATCAGAGTCGGTGCCCCCGACGATCCGGAGACGGACATGGGGCCAATGGCGAATGCAAGACGCGTCGACGCCATGGAACGCCTGACGAAGGATGCTGTCGATCGTGGAGCTCGGGTCGAAACTGGCGGCAAACGAGTTGATCGACCGGGATTTTATTGGGCGCCTACAATCCTTAGTAACGTCCACCCTGAATCTCACGTGCTTCGCGAAGAGCCATTCGGTCCAATTCTTACAGTAGCCTCCTTCAGTACGATCGAAGAGGCGATTGAGAAAGCGAACGCGACCGAATATGGCCTTGCGTCCTATTTCTTCACTGAGTCTACCGACATTCAGAAGCGGATGATACGCAGCCTTTCGGCGGGTGCTGTGAGCATCAACCATCTTAAGGGCGTCTCTGCCGATGCACCAAATGCCGGAATTAAGCAGAGCGGGTATGGTTACGAGGGCGGTGTAGAAGGGGTGAGGGCGTTCCAGAGTCTAAAGCTCGTCAACAGCATCAAGGCTGTAGACGTCGGTTGAGGGCTATCATCCCGGCGCGGATCGCCTACCCAAGCAGCTCCCTCATGAAAGCCGCCGCCGGCTCGGGTACGCATCAGTATTAAACCGTTTCTCAGCGCGAAATATGGCTCGCAGAGATGCATGTACTAGTCGACGAGTGAACGACAAGTCTCAAACCCTGCGGATGATCGAATGGGTACAGGATTGCGTTGAGCTGCGGCAACGCCGGGCCGTTCGAGATCAAATGCAGCCGACATGTTGAGTGCGCAATGACAACCTCGCCTACGATAAAAGACGTTATTCTGGCTCCCGGCACGGGGAGCTTCTTCTACGATGATCAAGCTGCAATACGGGCCGGTGTTACTCAGGACGGGTTTCGCTATCTAGGGACGCCTTTGACTCCTGGCTTCACTACTATCCGCATGCCCTCGCACTCGCTCAGCATCGGCCTCGTCTTGTCGGACGATGCGATCGTGTGGGGCGACATGATGAACGTGCAATATTCTGGCGCAGGGGGGCGTGATCCAGTTTTTCAGATCGACAGAATCCAGGAAATTACCAAATCGGTAGTGGTGCCGCGGCTTATCGGTGCCGACGTGTCTAATTTTCGAGCTGTTTCTGAACGTATTCTCGCACACCATGTCGACAAGCGGCTACCTCTCGCAATCGAATATGGCGTGAGCCAAGCTTTGCTTCGCGCCGCGGCGCATCTTGCCCGCACGACACTGGCCGAGGTGATATGCTCGGAATTTTCTTTACCCGTTCCCGAGAGGCGAGTTCCGATCTACGCGCAAAGCGGGGATTCGCGAGAACTCAACGTAGACAAGATGATCCTCAAGTCTGTCGACGTGCTTCCACATGGATTGATCAACTCGCGCGAAAAGTTCGGCGCTTCGGGCGTCACGTTCCGCGAATTCGTCAGGTGGGTCGCCAAACGGATAACGGAAATCGGAGAGCCGGGCTATCATCCCGTTCTTCATTTCGACCTTTATGGTTGGATCGGCCTCGAAATCGGGATGAGCGCGCAAAGGATTGCCGACTATATCGCGATGGTTGCAGATGACATCCCCGGCTACCGGCTTCACATTGAATGCCCGGCTGACTTTGGATCAACTGACACCCAGCTCGAGGAGTACGCAAAGATCGTTGCAATTCTCGACAAGCGCGGCACAGGAGCTCGGATTGTGGTGGACGAGCAATGCAATACGCTTGACGACATCCGGCGCTTCGCGGAAGCAAAAGCGGCTCATCTTGTTCAAATCAAAATGCCTGACGTTGGTTCGATTGCCGACTCTGCCAAGGCGGTGTTGGTTTGCAAGGAAAATCGGGTCGGAGCATACGTTGGTGGTAGCTGCACCGAAACAGACTTGTCGGCGAGGGCTGCCGTCAACATTGCACTCGCGACCCAGGCTGACATGATGCTTGCACGACCTGGGATGGGGGTCGATGAGGGCATCTCCATCGTAGGAAATGAGCAGAACAGGCTGCTCTCCATTCTTGCATACCGACGCTCCCAACGCTCCCTTCAGAACGTCAAAGGGACATCTGCATGACAGAGACACTCAAAGCTATCACATCGCCGTCAGGCAGGCGTGCGCGCGTCATCACAAGTGAGCGCCATTCAGAACGATTTCGTGCCGAAGGTGGGGGGTTAGCGTGCTTATTTCGTTTGGCCAAATGCTAGAAACCAATAGATCTTCCTCGAGGGTGCCGAGACGAGCATCAACCTGACGACGATTTGACGCGGCAATGATCGCGGCCCCTTCCTGCTTTGAGATCGGACGCGACTCCAAACAATTGAACGTCGATCGGTGCCGATCTCGCTCACCGCTGCACCGCGATCAGGCAGGCGCTATTCTCAAGTATTGAGCTATCGGCACAGCACGTGCTCACGCACGAGAAGTGTACTTGATGCTGGCCCTTGTCTCCGTTAGCTGGGTCTTCCAGGCCCGTCGCAACCATACAATTCCTGCACGTGCTCGGCCTCTCGTCCAAGGTTGCAGGACGCGTGCATCAAGACAACAGCATGCGGAAGATATCGCCAGCGCCACCCAGATCCGGTCATAGCCTTTCTTGCCGGAAACAGCCAGGCTTTCGGCGTCACCAAGCCTTGCTATTCGGTCGGATTGGCAAGCCCGAACCAGGCAAGCACATCCGGAATTGCCTTGAGATTTGATGTTTTACGGCTTTGAATGTGATCTGAAGCCGTAATCCTGTGCTGTTCGCAGACAAAACGCACGATACCAGCGCAAGTAACCTTTAAAAGTGTTTGCTTAAGGGAGCTGATACATGCTCAAGACATTCTCGGATATTCCACTAACCGGTATCTCATTCCCGAGATCGGAGTACGAGCGCAGGCAACAGAAAGTGCTTGCGGCGATGGAGCGCGCCAAGCTCGACGGGCTCTTGGTCACTGCCCACGGCCACCTCCAATATCTCAGCGGATACAACGGGCGTGGTGCCTATTTTGCGCCGTTTCCGTTGATCTTCATGCCGGGGCGGCCCCCGACTTTTGTAGTTCGACAGTACGAGTTGGGGGCTGTTCGCCCAAACACCTGCGTCACCGAGATCGTTCATTATACGGAGCAATATGAGTTTGCCAAGGTATGCGCCGATGTCCTTCGGGGCTTTGGCCTTCAGGGTCGCCGCGTAGGCTTCGAGCTCGGCTGTTGGAACCTCGCGCCTGCCGATGTAAATGCGCTTCAGGCGCAACTTCCCGACATGACGATCGTCGATGCGACTGGGCTGGTTCCCTCAGTGGCAGCCGTGAAAAGCGAGCTTGAGCTCGACGCCATGCGTGAGGCGATGACCTTCACCGACGTCGCCGTGCGCGCATTTCAGAAATCGTTGCGAGAAGGTGTCACCGAGGCCGAAGTTGCCGCGATCATCGATCGGGAAGTCGACAAAGCTGGCGGCGCCATCCGGACCCAGTCCACTACTCTGTTGTTCGGTGAGCGGACCAAGCTGTCGCACGGTAGCCCGATGGGGCACCCGATCGGGAAGAATGAGCCCGCCTTCATGGAGCTGGGTGGCTTAAAGCACGGGTACACCGCGGGACTGGTCCGGAGCGCCGTTATTGGTAAGCATCCTGAGACTGAAGCTTTGCATAGCTTGTCAGTCGAGGCTCTCGAAGCAGTGATTGCGGCGATCAAGCCGGGGGCGACTGCCTGTGAGGTGGATTCTGCGGGTCGCAAGATCGTCGAGCGATCTGCGCGCCCGCGGGCCCTCAACCACCGAGTTGGTTACCTAACCGGAATTAACTGGACGGAGCGTGGTAACTTGAGCCTAGAGCCGGGCGCTCCGGACGTCCTTGAGCCGGGCATGACCTTACATATGCCGATGATTCTATGTGGGGAAAGTGGCTACCTCATTGGGACCAGCGAGCAGGTCCTGGTGACCGAGCGCGGCGCGGAGGTGCTAAGCCGCACGCCGCACACGCTCTATCGAGCATAGTTCTTGGACCGGGATCTGGACATATGCGCAACGTTGAAACCTTTCGGGATCTGCAGGGCGAGGCGACCGAATGGCGTCGCTACCTCCACCAAAATCCGGAGCTCGACTACCGGTTGCAAACCACGGCTGGATTCGTGGCTGATAGGTTGGCATCGTTTGGTATCAATCACATCGAAACCGGGATAGCCGAAACCGGTATCGTTGCGTTGATTCAGGGTGAGGGCGGAGAGGGGCCCACGATCGGTTTGAGGGCGGACATGGACGCTCTGCCGATATTGGAAGCCTCGAACAAGCCCTGGTCGTCGAAGAATCCGGGCAAGATGCACGCGTGCGGACATGATGGTCATATGGCCATGTTGCTGGGCGCCGCCAAATACCTTGCGAGTACGCGCAAGTTCAAAGGTACGGTGGCTTTGATATTTCAGCCTGCAGAGGAGGATGGGTGCGGTGACCGCTTAGGCGGTCAAAAGATGATTGAAGCCGGAATCATGGAGCGTTTCGGTATCTCGCGGGTTTTTGGGATGCACAACGCGCCGGGCATGGATGTGGGCAAATTCGGCATCTGCCATGACTCGATCATGGCTGCGCAGGATGACTTCGAGATTGTCGTGAAGGGAAAGGGCGGGCATGCGGCCAAGCCACACGAGACTATCGATCCGGTCGTCATTGCGGCGCAAATCATCATCGGACTGCAAACCTTGGTCTCGCGCCAAACAAACCCGGTTGAGTCGCTCGTAATCTCCGTAACCAAGCTCAAGGCGGCACAGGCCAATAACATCATCCCTGGTCGCGTTGACATGGGCGGCACCGTGAGGACTTTGGTGCCCGCGCTTCGCGACTTCGCCGAACGACAGATGCTGGCAACCGCACAAGGTATTGCCGGGGCTTATGGAGCCGAAATCGAATTCGACTACCAACGGTACGTGCCCGTCACTGTTAATCATGCAGACGAAACCGATCTGGCGATCAAGGCGGCGCGCAAGCTCGTGGGGCCAGCATCCGTGGATGACAAGCTTAAGGTGAGGATGGGTGCTGAGGATTTTGCCTACATGCTTGAGGCGCGTCCTGGCGCGTTCATCTTCATCGGCAATGGGCCGACCGCGGGCGTGCACCACCCGGCTTATGATTTCAATGACGAGGCCCTGCCTTATGGAATCGGCTATTGGGTGAACCTCGTCGAGACAGTTCTCGGCTCTGAAGTTGGCTAGGTATTGCCGGCGTGGAAAGAGCGTTGCCAATCGCGGGGAGGTTCGATGCGCAACCAAGATCCGCTCCTCCTCTCAAACTGAGCTCAGGTCGGAGGAAATGTCGCGATGACGCGTTTCGCGTCGCTTGCGCAATGATCCGCACTAGTTTTCTTACCACTTCGGAGTCTTGAATGGCATCGTAGATCCAGCGCTCTTCCAGCGAGCTCTGTCTTAAGCGCGGCTGCCGCCCCGCGCAATGCCCCAAGGCGAGCGGTATACCTTAGCATCCAGAACCGGAGTTACTCGATGGCCCAGAGCCTTAAGCAGATGTTGGACGCAGCCAATGCAGTAGTGGAGAAGATTACTGCGCAGAAGGCGCAGGAGATGGTGGCCAAGGGCAGTGCGCTTGTGGTCGATGTTCGCGACGGGACGGAGGTTGCGAAAAGCGGCAAAGTAAACGGTGCCGTGCATATCTCGCGAGGCGCGCTGGAATTTTATGCTGATCCGGAGTCGTCCATGCACGACAAGAATTTTACCCGAGACAAGAACATCATCCTCTATTGTGGGTCCGGCGGCCGCGCCGCGCTCGCCGGCAAGCTGCTCAAGGACATGGGTTACGACCAGGTCTATAACGCCGGCGGTTTCAAGGATTGGGTCGATAGCGGTGCGGAAATAGAGAAGTGACGCTACGCAAGCGCTTAGCATCGTAGGATGACCCATGAGTCGCGTCGAAGGATCCCGAAAATGCCCAATAGCGAGGTGTCTAGGTCCCACATGAACTTCGATACGACCATCGCCATCCTCGGCGGAACCGGACCTCAAGGCCAAGGGCTCGCACTTCGCTTCGCCATTGCAGGCGTGAGTGTAGCGCTCGGCTCACGCGAGGGAGATCGCGCGGCAGCGATCGCCGAAGAACTGAACAGAAAGCTCAAGGGACGGTCTGCCGCCCCAATCCGAGGCTGCGACAATCTGAGCGCGGTGGATGCTGCAGAGCGTTTCGTGCTGCTCGCGGTGCCCTACTCTGGTCACGATGCAACGCTTGACGCCATCAAGCTTCGCCTCGTCGGTAAGGTGCTCGTTGATCTGGTTGTCCCGCTCGCAGCCGGAAATCCCCGGGCCGTCGCAATGCCGAAGGAAGGCTCCGCAACCGAGGCTGCGCAAGTATTACTGGGAAGTGGAGTCAAGGTAGTGGGAGCCTTGCACAACGTTTCCGCCCGTACCCTCAACGCGCTTGAACAGAACATCAATTGCGACGTTCTCACGTGCGGAGACGACGTCGAGGCGACGGACACGGTCGTCGACCTGATCAAACGGCTCGGCGTCGTATCGTACAACTGTGGCCCTGCGTTAAACGCACGCTGTATCGAAGCGATCACACCGCTTCTGATCCTCCTGAACATGAGCAAAAAAGTGCCCTTCAGCCACGCGGGCATCCGGATCTGGCCGCCTGACCGTCGCGGCGCATGATCCGCACGGAGAAGGGCTCGAATATGAAACGCTCCACCGCAGACACATCGTCCCGCAGGCATGGACGTGATTTACAGGCCTTTATCGCCGAAGGAACCCTGAAGTGAGCGCCTTGGCCTTCCTGGACCTTCGGACCGTTGAGGAGGCTACACTAGAGCGGCTGTTCGCGCAGGCGAGGGCCAAGCGGGAAACGGTCTGGGGTTCGATTGTCACGTATTCACGGAAGGTCTTCATTCCGTTGACGAACCTGTGTCGCGACAATTGCGGATACTGCACATTCGTCAAGCAACCCGGTGAACCTGGCGCGGGATATTTGGACCCAGAAGACGTGCTTCGAATTGCGTCTCGCGGGGAGGAGCTCGGATGCAAGGAGGCTCTTTTCTCGCTCGGAGAAAAGCCCGAGCTTCGATATGCGGAGGCACGTGAGTTGCTCGCCCGCTTAGGCTATCGAACCACGCTCGACTACGTCCTCGCGATGTGCGAACTGGTAATCTCGAAAACATCACTCGTTCCGCATGTCAACGCCGGAACCATGCGCCGGGAGGAACTCGAGCGCGTGAAGGAGGTGAGCGGCAGCGCCGGCCTGATGCTTGAGAGCGTGAGCCGCCGGCTCATGGAAAAGGGGATGCCGCATTACGCCTGCCCCGACAAGGCGCCTTTGCAGCGCCTTCGCACCCTCAATGCTGCCGGTGAGGTGTCGCTGCCGATAACGACAGGAATCCTGATTGGCATTGGCGAGACCTGGGAAGAGCGAATTCACAGCCTTCAGAGCATCGCGGACGTTCATGAGCGGTATGGGCACATCCAGGAGGTGATCGTGCAGAATTTCCGGGCGAAGCCCGGCACTGCGATGGCACATCATCGCGAGCCGGATATGACCGACATGCTTCGGACTCTGGCAATTGCCAGACTCATGCTCCCGGCCGAAATTTCCCTGCAGGCGCCACCAAATCTTAACGAAGCGTTCGAGGGTTACCTGGATGCCGGCATCAATGACTGGGGTGGCATTTCTCCGCTAACCGCGGATCACATCAATCCGGAATGTGCCTGGCCCGCAGTCAAGGAAATTGGGTCGCGCACCAAGCAGAAGGGCTTGAGCCTTGTGGAACGGTTGACGACATATCCGCTCTATCTCGGACAGGCCGAGCGCTATCTTCGTCCAGTCCCTCGCGATGCACTTCGTCGCCTTGCGCGTGAAGATGGCTACGCGGCAAACCAAGTCCACGCCGAGGCAAGCTAGAGGAGTTTGCATGCTCAGCGCCCAGCCATTCAGACCTTCGACGCTTCAGGCTAGCTCTGCAGAGGCCCTACTTGCGCAGAGTAGCAGGGAAATTCGGCACATTCTAGAGCGTGCACTCTCTGGTCGCGAGCTTGCGCGCGAAGAGGGGGAGACCCTCTTCCGCGCGGCGTCTTCAGATCTTCCGGCGATCGTGCGGGCGGCGGACATTGTCCGCGAGCGGCGGGTCGGGGACAGGGCGAGCTTTGTCATCGTCCGGAACATCAACTTCACGAACGTGTGCTACATGGGCTGCCGCTTCTGCGGCTTCGCCAGGCGCAAGGATGATCCGGACGCGGTCTGGTACAGCATGGAGCAGGTGGCGCACCGCGCGCAGATCGCATGGGATCGTGGCGCAACAGAGGTTTGCATGCAGGGCGGTCTGCATCCTGATCTGCCGCCCACGTACTACCGCGATCTCTTGATCGCAGTGAAGCGTCAGGTGCCGCGCATGCACGTGCATGCCTTTTCACCTTTCGAGATCTGGTTCGGGGCGCACAAGCGGAAGATGTCAACCAAGGACTTCCTATTGGAACTCAAACAAGTGGGACTTGGCTCAATGCCGGGGACGGCTGCTGAGATCCTGGATATCGACGTGCGTCGTAAGTTGACCCGAAACAAGCTGACGACGGAGGCGTGGGTCGAGACGATCCGAGCGGCGCACTCCGTCGGGCTTCGCAGCACGTCGACAATCATGTTCGGACACATCGATGGCCCCTCCCACTGGGCTGCGCACATTGATTTGATCCGCTCGATCCAGAAGGAGACCGGTGGCTTTACTGAATTCGTGCCTCTCAGTTTCGTGTATGCCGAGTCACCCCTGTACGTAGACCGCGCCATACCTGGTGTGCGCCCAGGTGCCACCCAGGAAGAAAGCGTGAAGATGCACGCGGTTGCGAGGCTGATGCTCGCGGGTTGGATCGACAACATCCAGGTTTCATGGGTGAAGCTCGGTGCACAGATGGCAGCTGAGATGCTGCACGCCGGTGTCAACGACCTCGGTGGGACGCTGATGGACGAATCCATATCACGATCGGCCGGAGCCGACTTTGGCGAGGAACTGACTCCTGCCGAGATGGTCAAGTTGATCCGCCATGCCGGCCGCATGCCCGTACGCAGGAGCACGCTCTACGACACGCTGGAGGAGTTCGCGAATCACGATCCAGTGGACATCGGCCCGCTCAAGCCTCGGCCACATGATCCAATTAAGTTCCTTGGCCACAGGTACATGGCTGCTGATTGAGACGCAAAAAATGAAAGTGGCAGTCCTGGCAGGAGGTGTGGGAGGCGCGCGTATGGCGCTCGGTTTTGCCGGCATTTTGCCACCCGGCGATCTCAGCATCATCGTGAATGTCGGTGACGACGATCGGTTCCACGGCCTGTATGTCTGCCCGGATCTCGACACGGTCCTCTATACGCTTTCCGGGGTTGTGGATAGTAAGCAAAGTTGGGGCGTCGCAGACGATGCCACGCGTGCGCTGGAAGTTCTTCGCAAGCTGGATTCCCCAGGCGCTTGGATGAAGCTTGGCGATGCGGACCTCGGGTTACATATCTACCGCACTTTTCGGCTGGCACAGGGTGCATCGCTCACCACAGTCACCGAAGAAGTCAGTCGTCGCTTCGGCGTCCACTGTGCCGTGTTGCCTGTGTCGGACGATGAGTGTCCGACCGCGGTGGAGACTGCGACTGGGGTGCTGCGGTTTCAGGAATGGTTCGTACGTGACCGTGCAGGTCCCACGGTCAAGAAGTTACACTTGGATTCGGCGCGCCAGGGCCAGATCACGGATAGCGTACGCGCAGCACTCTGTGCGGCTGATCTCGTCGTGCTGGCGCCATCGAATCCTTACCTTTCGATCCTTCCCATGCTGGAAGTGCGTGGCATGCGAGAAGCATTGCAACAGGCGCCTGGATTGAAGGCGGCAGTCTCGCCGCTTATTGGGGGGCACGCAATCAAGGGGCCCCTTGTGCAGTTAATGAGCGATCTCAGAATCGGCTCGTCGAACTCTGACATCGCTGCGGCCTACGCGGACTTCGCGAATGTCTTTATCATTGACGAGAGCGACTCGCGGGATATGGTCGACGTTTCGAAATGGTGTGCGTTGCAGGTCGCGGCGATGCCCACATTGATTCTGGATGCCCCCCGCGCCCAGGAACTTGCGCGGCGTCTCATTGAACTTGCGAACAAGCGTAGCACTGCTGGAGTCGCAAGATGAAGACCGTGGTTGCTATGCCGATGAAGGATCCGGCAGAGTCAAAGACCCGGCTCGCCGGCGCGCTGACGGCCGGTCAGCGCGAACAGATGGCGTTAGCGCTCTTCCGCAGGGCGCAGACCTTCTTCGCCACGCAGTTCCCTGCTTTCGAGCGTCTTGTGGTCACACCGTCACCGCGTATCGCCAATGAATCGACTGCGTCTAGCGCTGTGACCTTGATGGAAAATGAGACTCGTGGCTTGAATCGAGCTGCCCAGACCGCATTCATGTGGGCGAAGACGCGGGGGGGTGATCGGCTCTTGGTTGTCCCGGCAGACATCCCAATATGGCTGCGGTCAGAGATGGACGAACTGCTGGAGGAAGGGCGGAAACATGACGTGGCTATT
Source organism: Bradyrhizobium sp. USDA 4504 (assembly GCF_054063995.1). NCBI lineage: Bacteria > Pseudomonadati > Pseudomonadota > Alphaproteobacteria > Hyphomicrobiales > Nitrobacteraceae > Bradyrhizobium > Bradyrhizobium sp. USDA 4504. Next base: position 302,777 of record NZ_JBSSGV010000001.1, read on the forward strand.
GCACGCGCTCACGATGGCGGTACCAACGCGCTGCTGATCAACCTTCGCCGAGTTAACGGAATCGAGTTTTGCTACGGCCCCGATTCGGCCAAACGCCACGCTGACGCGGCTTCAGCCGCGGGCGTGAGCTCGATAACGAGGCAGTGGCCCTTCCTCGGGCACGATATCGATACGGCGGGTGACTGCCTGGTCCTGAGCCGAGAACTTTTCTTCCTGAAGGACGCCGGCTGATTATGCGAGTCGAGCTTTTCGCGATTCCGGGTATTCCCGAGATACGTCCCGGCGATGATGTCGGCGCGATCTTGGCGCAGGCGGCACGGATCGCAGGCGAAGAATTACGGGATTCGGACATCATCCTCGTCGCACAGAAGATCGTCTCGAAGAGCGAGGGACGGTTCCGAGTGCTGTCGGAAATCGTGCCCTCTGCGGAGGCTCTGGATATCGCCAGGCGGTGTGGCAAGGATGCCCGAAAGGTACAGGCAATCCTCGAGGAGAGTTCGGCTATTCTCCGAGTTTCTGATGCGACGCCCGAAGGGATCATCATCGCGCGTCATAAGTGCGGCTGGGTTGCTGCCAACGCAGGGATTGACGAGTCGAATCTCGGCTCGATGGAGGGGCAACTCTTGCTTTTGCCTGTCGATCCAGACGCGAGTGCGTCGCGGATCGCCGAAAGTATTCTCAATTGCACTGGGCAAAAGCCCGGAGTGATCGTAACCGATACATTCGGGCGGCCGTGGCGCAAAGCCTTGGTCAATGTCGCTCTAGGCACCTCCGAAGTGCCGCCCATCATCAGCTGGATAGGGAAGACGGATGCTTACGGTCAGCGCCTCAATGTTTCTGAGCAAGCCTTGGCAGATGAGCTAGCTGCCGCGTCTGGTCTGTTGGTGGCCAAGAACGCTGGGACACCAGCTGTTATAGTTCGAGGATTGCAATGGTATCGTGCCAAGGCAGCGACCTGTCGAGACTACGTCCGGCCAGTCGAGCAGGATCTCTTCAATTAGCGAGATTTGACGATGAACGCAGGTAGGTGCGTGTTCGAGGCGTTTCCATCCCGCTAGGGTCAGTCGCCTGACCTGTCGAGTTTCTATACGTTCGAAGGCCTTTCCCGGTCCCATCATTTTGGGATCAAGATCGGTGATCCCACGGACGTACATCTCCCTGCGAGTTCACCACAACGGACGACATCTTTGGCTCGCTCGCAGTACGGGCTAACCAGATACCTCCCCAGGGTGTGCATCGGCATACATTCAAGAAATCGCCTCTTGTCCCTTACTCGTCCTCGGCTACGGTAGATATGAATTTCTTCACTTTCTACTGTCTAAGCGCATAGTTTCTGTTGCGAGAAGCTAGGTATTAGCTGAATCCAGACTTGGGGACGGGTAGGATTGGTTCGGGTTAGATCGTTCCGGGTAACTAGGAGACACGAATAAAAGCGAAAGCGAAAGCGGGAGAGATCATATTTTGTACCGTACTGGCACGCGCCACCGCGGTCAGCCGCTTGTGGCCGACCTCCGTCGCGACGAGGTCCGCACGGTTCGCGGCAATACCACGCTATCTGTTCGCCAGCTTCGCAGCTTAGGGAGACCTCTGGTTCTTGGACTGCCCATCGCCGCAGTACCTTCTACCAGCACCGGAGCTGTGCACTGTGTTGGAAACTTGCGGTAGACCTCTAACTTCAGCTGCAGACGTGAGCGTAAGGCCGATCGAGAGGGCAACACGGGCGGAACGCATCTTGAGTGAGCTAGCGAAATGGCGGTCGCGGGGCCTTCGAAGCCGATTGAACCGCTAGCAGCGCATGACGCTTGCTCACGCCGATCGCCCATTCTCGTTCAACGAGCAGATCTGCTCGACCGACCGCCGTTGATCTGGGATCGTTCTTCAGGTTGCCGCAGGACCTGTGGCAAATGAGTAGCAACTTAGCCGCGATCTTCACGTCGGCAAATAGAAGAGAGGAGATCGGAAAATGAAAAGGCGAACATTCCTAAAGTTTGCGACAGCGGCTGCGGCCGGCTCTCTCGCCACGCCACACGTTCACGCTCAGTCGAAGAAATTTGCCGGGATTACGCTACGCATGAACGGATACGGCGGCACCTATGACGAAGCCCTTAGAAAGAGCGTGGCTGCGCCGCTCGAGGAAAAGTACGGGCTAAAGATCCAATTCATCGTCGGCACTGGATCAGGGGACCTCGTCAAATTGATCGCGAACAGGGACAATCCTCCCTACGACATCTTCATGGCCGACAGTCCCTACATGGTTGAGCTCCTTAAGGCCGGCGTGATCGAAGAGATCAAGGTATCAGACGTTCCCAACATTAAACGGATCCTTCCCGGGGCCCGCGAATTCGGCGATTTCGGTGTGCCATTCAGCGTCGCGTCGGTCGTCCCGGTGTACAATTCAAAATACATCAAGCAGCCGCTTACCTCCTATTCGGACATCGCCCGGGCCGATCTGGCGGATCGAGCAGTCATTCCGGCTCCCGCCCAGAGCACCAGCAGCCTATATCTTCTCGGCATCGCCGAAGAAAATGGTGGCTCGATCTCCAACATGGAACCGGCGTTCAAGATTCTGGCCGCAGCCAAGCCGAATATCGTCGCGCTGCCGGAGACGACTGTCGCGGAGATGCAGCTGTTCCAAAACGGTGAGGTCTATGCAGGCATTTTCTGGGACAGCCGCGCTCACGAACTGCGCACAAAAAACGTTCCCATCGTGACCGTTGTGCCATCAAAAGGCATTTACTCGCTCACCAGCTATATCAACATCGTCAAAGGTATGAAGTATCCGGAAGCCGCGCACGCTTACGCTGAGCAGTTGCTTTCTGATCAAGGCATGCTCGGTGTACCTCAGGCGCTTCGAATCGGCGTAACAACAGACGTCAACTTGCCAGAAGAACTTCGCAACGACCTCTTGTTCAACTCACCGGAGCGAGACGCTCTGAAAAAGAAAGTTGACTGGCAAGCGCTGATGGCGAACCGCAGTGCGTGGATTGAGCAGGTCAATAAAATAATTCGAACCTAGGTGGGGCGCTGCTCTATGCGGTTTGAGCGCACGTGCCTGATTACCTGATAGGTCGACCAAACCCCGAAAGGTCAATCGTGAGGGAACCTCTCGTCAATCGCCGTATCATAAGCTTGGCACTTTTGCTCGCCCCAATAGTCTTGTTACTCACCGGCTTTCTGGTGGTGCCGGTGCTGGAATTGCTGCGGTCGAGCTTCCTGCCCGGGAGCCATCTTCTCGAGGGCAGCGGTTTCAGCCTGGAGCAATATGTCCGTTTCTTTTCAGATTCGTATTACTCGTCAGTGCTATTGGAGACGTTCGTCGATGGACTTATCGTCAGCCTGATCTGTTTGGTCATCGGCTTCCCTACCGGATATTCGCTCGCTCGTCTCCCGCCTCTAGCGCGGCGGTGGCGAACGATTGTAGTAATCATGCCGCTAACGCTCAGCCTTGTGGTTGTTGTATTCGGCTGGTTGATCATTCTTGGCCGTAACGGAGTCGTCAATTCGCTGTTCGTAACTCTCGGCATTTTCTCTTCGCCAAAACGCCTCCTGTTTGCTCGGCCTGCGGTCCTGCTGGTCCTAGTGCAGCAGTTTCTTCCATTCATGATCTTGTCTGTCATGAGTGTCGTCGCGCAAATCGATCCAGTACTCGAACAGGCGGCCGCCAATCTGCGCGCCAATCGATTTGCTACTTTCCGAAAGGTTATTATTCCTCTCGCAGTTCCTGGCATTCTCGTTGGCTTTAACCTCGTCTTCGTCCTGTCCATCTCAGCATTCGTCACGCCCCGTCTTATCGGGGGGAGCCGTGTGGCCATGCTGGGAAGCCTCATCTATGAGCGCATCATGGCGGAACTGAACTGGCCGTCCGGCGCAGCGATGGCATTCGTTCTCTTCGTGAGCGGGCTTGGTTTCACCGCCGCGCTCAATGCCGTAGTTGCGTCACGATTCATCGTCAGGGAGCGACGCCATGCGTTCTGATCTCATTGATCATGCGATGGGTGTCTTCGGGGCGATCATTCGCCCTATAGTCTATGCGATGCTAGCGCTACCAGCGATTTTGGTGGTTGTGGCATCGTTCACCAGCGACGACACGATGAAATTTCCTCCCACTGGATTTTCGCTACGCTGGTATCAAAAGGCATGGGAGAATGAATTATTCATGACTGCGCTTTGGACCAGCACGTACATTGCCGTGCTCGTTGCGATTATCGCGCTGGTGATTGGCTTTGCCGGGGCATTCGCGATTGATCGATTTTCTTTTCCGGGCAAAGCATTCCTGCAAGGCCTTGCCTTTTCGCCATTGATCGTCCCGGCTGTCGTGCTCGGCATTGGACTATTGCAGCTCTTCGCACGGCTAAATCTTGCACAGACGATCTATCCCTTGCTTTTGGGCCATCTGGTTCTTGCGATTCCGTACGTCGTGCGTACGATTCTCGCGAGTCTCAGCCTACACGACCGGCTGCTCGAACAGGCGGCAATGAATCTCCGTGCCACGCCCTTGCAAGTCATTCGGCGTATCACCTTGCCGCTCATCCTACCTGGCTTGCTATCAGCTGCGATCTTCGCCTTTGTGACATCGTTCGGAAACGTGACGGTTTCCGCGTTTCTCACCTACGGCGGAAACGTGACCTTGCCAGTCCAGATGTTTGCGTATGTTTCGACCAGCTATGACCCACTTGTTGCAGCCATATCGAGTCTCATGATTCTGGTGACATTGGTCGTCATCCTAATGATCGAACGCTTGATTGGTACGGAAAGATTAGCGTAGGCGAGGAGAGCGATGTTGGCTCTATCGGAAAGACAGGAGAACTTTGTGCGAGAGACTAATCTTGTCGTGGAGTTGCGGTCGCTTTCCAAGCGCTACGACGAGACGGTTGCGGTTGCGAACGTTTCGCTGAGTGCGCGCCGTGGCGAACTGGTTTGCCTGCTTGGTCCGTCGGGCTGCGGCAAGACAACGACCCTGCGCATGGTCGCCGGCTTCGTAGAGCCGACCTCGGGCACCATAAGCATCAATAACATCGACATGACTCATCAGCCGCCTTATCGGCGGGATACTGGAATGGTGTTCCAGAGCTGCGCTTTATTTCCGCACATGACCGTCGCTGAAAACATCGCATTTGGCCTGGAAAACCTAAAGTGGCCCCGTGACAAGCGCCAGATGCGCGTCGAGGAGATGCTCAAGCTTGTCGAGTTGCCGCACTTGGCCCAGCGACTGCCGCGCCAGCTTTCTGGCGGACAGCAACAACGCATTGCGCTCGCGCGTGCGCTGGCGATGCGGCCCGCAGTGCTCCTTCTCGATGAACCTTTCTCAAATCTGGATGCGCAGTTGCGGGTGCGCATGCGCGAAGAGCTTCGAGAAGTGGTGCGCAGCGTCAACGTCACCACCCTGTTCGTGACGCATGATCAGGAAGAAGCGCTAACAATGTCAGACCGAATTGTCGTCATGAACGCTGGTCAGGTCGAGCAAGTGGGTACGCCTGGCGAAATTTATGAGGAGCCGTCGACCCCCTTTGTTGCGAAATTTATCGGCTGGTGTTCGCTGCTGAAAGGGTCAGTCGGTACTGATGGCGCTTTTACCTCAAGGTCCGGCCTCCGTCTCGTGGGCGATTGGAGAATCGGACCTGGCACCGCAGTGATCCGGCCAGAGCAGATCAAGCTGTCCACCGATGGCGCGGCTGGCCCATCCCTCCAGGCCCGCGTTCTTCAATCCCACTATTATGGAGGAGCGACCCGGATCGCGCTTGACGTCAACGGAGAGCAGCTGACGATGCAGGAGCGTTTTCCATTTGGACGTCATCCGAAGCCCGGCGATGTCCTTAGCGTAACTATCGATCCGAACGATCTCCGCATCATTCCAGCGGATAAGGACCATCCCTAGAGAGGGTATCGTCCGCGACTTGCAAACGAGTTCCAGTCCGTGTGCTAACTGGGATCAGTCCGCTGGTAGCCTGATGATTGGGCGGGGGCCGACCGGCGTTGAGGGGGCGTGAATCGGATACAGGCGTTATCGCCGAACTGCAGGAACCAGTCGCTCCGATGCAAAGGGAAAAGCACAAGCGGAGAAAACGGCGAGGCAAGAGTACCGATGCGGAGCACTAGGTGGTGTGGACATTTATCGCATCCATAAGACGATGGCTGCGAGAGTAACGACGGCCAGGTAATTTCGGGCGGTCTTTTCGAAGCGGGTTGCGACGCGGCGGAACTGCTTGAGTTTTGAGAAGCAGCATTCGACGAGATGACGCTGGGCATAGAGATGCTTGTCCAGCGGATATTTGAGCGCACGTGACGGGTTGTTGGGGATGACGGCGAGCGCGCCTTTGGCAGCGATCGCCTGGCGCAAGTGATCGGCGTCATAAGCCGTATCCGCCATGACGACCTGGGCAGGTGATCCCTCGATCAATTCGGCGGCTTGCGGTACGTCGCTCTTCTGACCTGCGGTGAGCTTGAACCGTACGGGACATCCCAGGCCGCGAACGGCCATATGTATCTTGTGCTCAGGCCACCGCGCGAGCGACCGATCGCCTGATCTTCAGACCCCCTTTTTTCGCCCCAGCGGCGTGCTGGTGCGCCCGGACGATGGTGGAGTCGACGATCAGATACTCGAAGTCCGGATCACCGGACATCGCTTCGAATATGCGCCACCAGACCCCCTTGATGCTCCATCGACTGAAGCGCCGAAACACGCTGTTCCAGTCTCCAAACACCTCCGGAAGATCACGCCAGGGAGAGCCAGTGCGCACGATCCAAAGTACGCCCTCCACAAACATCCGGTTGTCCCGTCCGGTCGAACCCTTCTGGTCAGGCCGGCCGATGATCAGCGGCGCCATCCGCTCCCATGTCGCGTCGCTCAATACCAAGCGGTCCATCACACCCAAGGCGGCCTCCCCAAAAGCAGCCTTGAATCTGATTTGCGCCTAAAAGGGAATCCTTAGAGTCCACACCACCTAGGGTGCACCGACCCGTACAAGTGACGAAGGCTCGTAATGGGGCTGGAGCGAAGGGATCGGATCAGTGGGCTGGCCAACGTTGCAACTGGCAACAGGAGGATTGCGGTGAACCAGCCAAGCAAGCCGTTCAACATCGACAAAAGAAGGGTGTACGAAGCGTATCTGCAGTTGCGATCCAAAGGTGGCCAGAGTCTGGACCATCGTCTTTTTGAAGCTTTGAGCGAGAGACATCGCGGAGCCGAGGGGCACTTGAGACGAATTGCGCCGAAAATTCCGGCTCCGTCTAGCATGGTGGGTCCTGCGGGAGCAAAAACAGATTGATGCCAATGTCGGGATCGACTTTATCGCGCCGCTTTTTGTGCCGGCAAACTAGCCTGAACGGTTCAAGAATCCGCTACGTCTGGAGCAGACGCAGTCATTCTAGATCTCGAAGATGCCGTTGCGCCAGAGGCTAAACGGGAAGCCCGTCGATCTGTTTATCTCGGTTTTACGGATCGTCCTGTGCTCGTGCGTATCAACGAAATCGACACGACGTGGCATATCGACGACGTGGCGCTTGTCTCTTCGCTGCCCATAAGCGGAGTCGTCCTACCAAAGGTTGAAATGAGCAGCGGCTTGCTGAAACTGATCGCTGACTTGGGACCGCGCTTACCCATAGTTGCTTTGATCGAGACAGCTCGCGGACTCAGGGACGCGTTTGAAATCGCGGCGATCCCTGGGATCGAGCGACTGGCCTTCGGGTCAATTGATTTTTTGCGCTGAACTGGGCTGCGCTCACACGCGTGAAGCACTGCTTTCAGGTAAGCGGCAAGCTAAGGCCGTTAGGCGGCGTGGTTCCACTAAGCGCGTCGATTTCGCTGCTCGGCCAGCCGTTGGCGATACGCTGAAGTGTTAGAGCTAACCAGGCGAACGGATCGATGTTGTTCATTTTCGCCGTCTGCAGCAGCGTTGCGATGGTTGCCCAGGTTCGTCCGCCGCTGTCGCTGCCGGCGAAGAGGCTATTCTTTCTCGTGATTGTTTGTGGCCGGATGGCGCGTTCGACGATGTTGGAGTCGAGCTCGATGCGACCATCGGTCAGGAAGCGTTCGAAGATAGCACGGCGCGAGACCGCATAGCGGACCGCCTCAGCCAGCTTTGATTTGCCGGAGATCCGCCGCAAGATCTGCTGCCAGGAGTCGAAGAGATCTGCGACGATCGCCGCGGAGGCTTGCTGGCGCGCGGCAACGCGAGTGTCGGGGCTTTGACCGCGTACGGTCTTCTCGATCTGCCAGAGCTTTGCCATCCGCTCGACCGTCGTCGTTGCCACTTTCCTGCAACATGCAGCTCGTAGAATTTGCGCCTGCTGTGTGACCAGCTTGCGTCAGGACAAGTCCTGGAAAGGAGGAAGAATGTGATCTGAAACCTTTCAACGTGACCCAGAGGGTTCGACGCCCTCCCGGCAAAGGCGGAGCCCGCCAGCCGGAAGCGAGGCTTGCATGGGTGACGGCAACGTCACTCGTGAAGCGTAGACAGCGGGTACTGAAGCCCTGTGACCAGCCTCGAAATCACGGTCGTGCTGAAGCCTTCGCCGTGTTGGATCCGGGGGCAGCACTGGGAAAGCCATTCGCAGTCCATGCGGAGCATGACAAGCTTTCGTTGCATAGATTCAAGGCCGATGAGGCGTACCGGATCGGAAAAGGCAAAGGACCGATCAAAGCATATCTCTCGATCGAGGAGATCCTAAGGGGCGCGAAAGAACACGGCATCGACGCCATTCATCCCGGGTATGGCTTCCTCTCGGAGAGCTCCGAATCGCGGAGACCTGTCAGCGCGAGAAGATTGTCTTTATTGGTCCATCGCCGCAGACCATGCGCACGCTGGGCAACAGGGTCGCCGCGCGCAATCTCGCAATCTCCTGCGGCGCGCCCGTCATGCCAGCAAGTGCCCCCTTGCCGGATGATCCCTACGGTATTCTTTCCGCCGCAAATGCCATCGGTTTTCCGATGATGATAAAGGCGTCATGGGGCGGCGGGGGGCGCGGCATGCGACCCATCGAAAGCGAGGATCTGCTGGTTGATGCGGTGCTGAGCGCAAAACGCGAGGCGCGCAGCCTTTGGAAAAGACGGAGTCTATTTGGAAAAACTGGTGCGGCAGGCGCGGCACGTCGAGGTCCAGATTCTTGGCGATAAACACGGCAACCTGGTGCACCTGTTCGAGCGCGACTGTTCGATCCAGCGACGCCACCAAAAGATCATCGAACGGGCGCCGGCTCTGTATCTCGATGCCGCGATACGCGGTGAACTCTGTGCTGCCGCGCTGAGGATCGGTAACGCCACGGGGTACGTGGGAGCCGGCACGGTCGAATTCCTAATCAACGGCGAGACAGGCCAATTCTATTTCATCGAGGTCAATCCCCGCATCCAGGTCGAGCACACTGTCACCGAAGTCGTGACAGGTCTCGATATCGTCAAGGCGCAGATCAGGATCGCCGACAATGGGCGCATAGGTCAGTTCGCCGAGACTGGAATTCCCCTGCAAGCCGATATACACTTGTGGGTCACGTCATGCAGTGCCGCATCACCACCGAAAATCCGGAGAACAACTTCATTCCCGACTAAGGCCGGATAACCGCTTATCGCAGCGCGATGAGATTCGGCATCCGTATCGACGGCGGCACGGCCTATTCCGGCGCAGTGGTCACACGGTTCTACGACCCGATGCTGGAAAAGGTGACCGCATGGGCACCGACACCGGAAGAGGTCATCGACCGGATGGCGCGGGCGCTGACCGAATATCGCATCCGCGGCGTAACGACCAACCTCGCGTTTCTGCACAACGTGGTCAGCCATCCACGTTTCCGCGCGAACGACTACACGACGCGGTTCATCGACGAGACACCCGCACTGTTCGATTTCCGGGCGCGCCAGGATCGCGCGACCAGACTGTTGACCTGGATCGCTGAAGTCACCGTGAACGTGGGCTCGATACACGCTGGAACGACGTTGCAGGAGCCTACCGCGCGGCTAATGACCTGTTCGGCGACATCGTCAAGATGACGCCATCGTCCAAAGTCGTCGGCGACATGGCATTGAAGATGGTGTCGCACGGGTTGACCTCTGAAGATGTCATCTCCCGAGATCGTGACATCGCCTTTCCCGGTTCGGTCGTGGAAATGTTGCGCAGCGATCTGGGCCAGCCGCCGGGAGGATGGCCGATAGCGCTGCAGAAAAAGGTCCTGAATGTCGAGGCGCCTATCACGGTTCGGCTGGGATCGCTCCTGCCTGATGCGAATCTCGACGCGGGGCGCGAGGAGGGGGAAAAGTCCTGTGTTCGTGCACTCGATGAGGCAGAGTTCTCCGCGTATTTGATGTACCCAAAAGTCTTCACGGAATTTGTGGCCGTCCAGCGCAAGTACGGGCCAGTTCCGTGCTGCCGACGCCGGTGTTCTTCTATGGCATGAAGGTCGGTGACGAGGTGTCGTTGGAGATCGAGCGTGGCAAGGCGCTGATCGTGCAGCTGACAGCGATCGTACGACGCACGATAACGGGCAGGTCGAACTCTTTTTTCGAATTGAACGGGCAGCCGCGCGTCATCACCGTGCCTGACCGAGTTGCAACCGCAAGTAGCAAGGGGCCCGCCGGAAGACGGAGAACGGGAATAGGCCCACATTGCCGCGCCGATACCTTCTGTTGTCTCGACCGTCAGCGTCGTCAACGACCAGAAGCTCATGGCTGGAGATGTACTGCTTACGCCCGGAGCGATGAAGATGGAAACCGCGCTGCACGACGGAAGGGGCGCTGAGTTGCTTGTTGGTCCCGGTGCCCAGGTTGACTCGAAGGACCTGTTAATTGGCCTGACGCCGTCAGCCGCATGACCCTTCGCTCTCTTCTCGCTCCGAGAGGAGCCGCGACAGCCTTCGAAATAAGCCGGCCTCTCTGAGGTAGCCCTGCGAAGGCAGACTAGCATGCCCTCCTAGCCGCATGCAATATCGGGCCGAGGCAGTGTCCGTAGCGGGCCGAGGCAGTATCGGGCCGAGGCAGCAGCGAAAATCTCTTTCATGCGTAGATGCCCGCATCAAGGACTCGCGATCGGGAAGTCTCTGGAAATTCGAGGCACTTCTTTAGCCATACAAGCCCCGTTGAGTAACAAGCGGGAACGGCACACCAAAGTCTTGGATGTGCGACGGATGTCCGGAAGGGCAATCGCGGTCGGCTGTGCCGTTAACGACAGGTTGAACAACAAAAGAATGATTCGTCCGACGCAAAATGGGTCGGGCAACTCTCTGCCCTTGTTGCTGGTACTTAAGGCGAACCTTGCATGTGGCGAATGCAATCATGTTTCCGCCGAAACGCTGCCAAAGCCACAGAAGTGCCGGTGACATGTTCCTGCGACGAAAGTGCAGAAATCCGACGTACTGTGGGTGATTCCGCAGCTTTTACTTGATTGCAGCCTTACCTTTGCCGAAAATCACCGATGCAGGGAGCTATTTTCTTTTTCGAAAAATGGTCGACACAAGACCCCAGTAGACGACGGCAGGGAAGAGATGCCAGATACCTACATACCGTGCGCTGCCCGCATTTTGTCCAGATTCCGCACCGCCCGCGGGCGCCGTTAGTGTGACTTCGCTCCGCAATTCAAGGCACGTAAGCGGTCCCTGGTACCCGCAGCTCGGGCCGACCTCTTAGGGCGTACTATCGTTGAGCGACCGCCTAGCAGTAGCTGACGCTGTTTGAAATCTCGAACGGCAGCTGCGGCTCGATATTTGCTTCGCAGTCGGAATCCACGCCAGTGTTGGTGCTCATTTTCTTGGGGGAGCGCATGAAGGGGAAACGCATGAAGCTTACGCGCGGAGCCGCGCTTGTGATCGGCTTAGTGGTCGCGGTGTACGGCACGTTGCTGCTCTATCCTCTCTTGCGAGTCTTTGCGGATAGTTTCCGTGAGTTCATCCCGGGCCGTGTTGGCGCTGTCGTGAACGCGCCGCTTACGACGGCCAACTACACGGACCTCTTGCATGAGGCATACTTGTACTATTTTTGGGACACGTTCCGGATCGGCTTCGTCGCGGCCTTTCTGGCGGTGTTCCTGGCGTTCCCGATTGCTTATTTTGTGGCACGCCGGCGCTCGGACTGGCTTCGAAGGATGACCGTCGGCTTCCTCATAACGCTCATGTTCTTGAGCGTGCTGGTGCGTGTGTACGCCATCGAGTTATCCTTTGGGCCCACGGGGTTTGCGCGTGATATCGCGCCGCTATTCGGCCAACAGATCGGAAGCCGCTTCTACATTGAGTTCTTGATTGTGCTCGGGCTGCTCCATTACGCGGTGCCTATGTGCGCCCTCGTGCTCATCGGCACAATCCAGAACGTTAATCCGCGGCTCATTGAGGCGGCCCAGGCGCTCGGCGCGGCCCGCTGGAAGTCCCACTTGGCGGTCACCCTGCCGCTGAGCGCGCGAGGCCTTCTCTCCGCGTTCCTGATCTCGTTTACGGGTTCGGTCAGTGCCTTCATAGTCCCGATGATCCTGGGACGCGGCAAGATCATCTTCGTCTCCAACCTAATCTACAATCGATTCAGCGAGTTGGCCAATTTCCCCAGCGGAGCGGCGGTCGCGGTCGTCATGCTGGCTATCTCCCTGCTGGCAATCTACGCCGTCTCCCTGCTGGCCAGCAACCGCTGGGAGGGCGCCGTCCGATGAAACGCTCCGCCGACAATGTCTTTGGTGTCATGGTGCTGTGCCTCTCCGTTGCCACCATCGCGTTCCTTGTTACGCCACTGCTCATTGCTACCGTTATGTCCTTCGATGCGCGGGAGTTCCTCGGGCGGTTTCCGCCACCCGGCCTGTCGCTGCAATGGTATGTGGGCTTCTTTTCCGACGCGTATTACCTCAGGGGCCTGCAGGTCAGCCTGATGCTCGCGCTGGCTTCGACCACGCTGTCGACCCTGGTCGGCATCGCAGCGGCGTTTACGCTTGACCGTTATGAGTTCCCCGGAAAGCAGTTGCTCTCCGCGTTCTTTCTGTCGCCGCTCGTCGTTCCCCACGTCATCATCGGCTTTTCGCTTTTGCTGTTCTTTTCCACGATTGGCGTGTTCAGTGGACCGATCCCACTCATCGGTGGCCATCTGATCATCACGGTGCCCTATGTGATCCGAACGACTCTCGCGAGCTTGGTGGGAATTCGCAAATCGCTCACGGAGGCCGCCTTAGTGCTCGGCGCCACGGAGCGGCGCGCCTTTTGGAAGGTTACGGTACCCTTGGCAAAGACTGGTATCGCGGCGGGCGCCGTTTTCGCCTTCGCCTCCTCAATGGATGATGTCTCGGTCGCCCTATTCCTGACGGGCCCGAACTTCTACACGCTGCCGGTGGCCATGAAGAACATGATGATGTCGGAATTCGACCTGCGCATAGCCGCGACGGCCGTTTGCCTCATGGCTCTAACCATCGTGCTGATTTGGGTCTTGGATAGTATCGTGGGCCTCGACAAAGTGATTGGGCAAGGCGTTTATCATAAGTAGGATCTCATGACTGTATTAGAGCTCAGCACCGTCTCGAAGCGCTACGGCCAGGAGTTGGCCGTCGACAACGTCTCCTTTCGCGTCGAGGAGGGACATATCGTGTCCCTTCTCGGGCCGAGCGGTTGCGGTAAGACCACGACGCTGCGCCTTGTCGCAGGCTTTGAAGTACCGGATGGAGGAGACATCCGCATTCGCGGCGAGAGCGTGAGCAAGAAGCGCCCCTACGAGCGCAATGTGGGACTGGTCTTTCAGGATTATGCGCTTTTCCCTCACATGAGTGTCGAGGCAAACATCGCGTTTGGTCTGCGCGAGCGCGGCTTCCCCGCCTCAAAGTTCCCGGAGCAAATTCGCACTTTCCTCGATCTCGTAAAGCTTTCCGGTTACGAGAAACGAAGTCCACACCAGCTGAGCGGTGGCCAGCAGCAACGCGTGGCGCTGGCGCGCGCGCTGGTGACTCGACCTTCGCTCCTCCTTCTGGACGAGCCGCTGTCCAACCTGGACGCAAAGCTGCGAGAGTCACTGCGAGTGGAGCTGAGGCAAATTCTTACCTCAGCAGGCATCACCACCATTATCGTGACGCATGACCAGTCCGAGGCCATGAGCCTCGCCGACCACATCATCGTCATGAGTAAAGGCCGGATCATGCAGCGCGGATCGGCCGAGGAAATTTACAGCGCGCCTGCCAACAAATTCGTTGCCGATTTCATCGGGCAGTCAAACTGGTTTATGGGACGGCTCGAGGGGGACCGGTTCGTAACCGAGGATGGACTCTCCATCGTAGTCGCAGGCAAGATTCCCAGCGGTCCCGTGGAGCTCGGCATCCGGCCCGAGCGCATCGCCGTGCGGAGGAAGAGCGAGACCGCCGCGGTTGCCGTGAACACGCTAGGAGGCGTGATCGAGAAGACGGAATATCTTGGCTCGACCATCCACCACTGGATCCGCTTGACCGATGGCCCTAGAATTCACGCCGTCGTACAAAACGACGGCCAGTGCTTCGCACGCGACGGCGAAAGCGTCCGAGCGGAGATCCGTCCCGAGGATTGCCTCGTACTCGCACCCGAGGACTAGAAGCGGCCCCCAAGGACTGCCCTGCCTAAGGCGCGACGGCCTACACGTTGTGTTGACAGCCTGCTACGCAATCGTTGGCACATTCCTTGTGCGTAAAAGGACTGGCCGATTGCGGCGCAACCGTCTAGGCGGTTTGTGGGGCGGTATCTGAGCTTGGCGAAGACATGTTCGATCGGGTTCGAGTCTAGTGTCCCGAATCCGAAGTTCGCATCATTTGCCGCACCTTCGGAGCGAACTTCGGATTCGATAAGGACACTAGCAAACTTATGATTCTAGTGTGCTTTATGAATGCGAAGTTCGTGAAAGTGGCTGCCGCGAAATCGCACGAACTTCGCATTCAGCACACTAGGAGTATTTTGGCAGAAGAGCTTAGCGCCGGCAGAGTATATCAACGGACGCACAATCCTGCCTTTGTGGCCACCGAGATCGTCCATCCCGATAATGGCGTCGGGCTGACGCTCCGACAGGAGGACTTTCTCGAAATAGTCCGGCAGCTTTAGCCATCGATTGCTCCCTCGCCGAAACATTGCGCATCAATCCGGGCGTGGGGAGCGTCATGCCCCTCCTGCGCCAGTGGCAACGTTCGTGGGCTCCCGCGGCGGCGATCCCCGCAACGGATATCGGTCCTGATCCTGATCTTGTCGATGAAGACCAGCAGCTCAAGTGCCGCGCGGTTTTGATATTTAGTCCATGGGCTCGCTGCCGCTCAATCGCGTTCTCCAGCGCGCAAGCCTTTGAGTTCCGTCTCCGCGTGGACGAACTGACGAACTGCCACACCGAGCGATAGCTACGGCAAGGTCAGCAACGAGCCAGCGCAAAGCGAAGTCGTCGCTTCAAATCGCTTTCGGCACTTGACCACCCATCCGGGCGCGGAGCAACGCGGCCAGTCTCATTGACCCGCCAGGCTGGCTGAACCGCTTGGCTGCCCCCTCAATCAGCGGGACGATACGCTGGCGAAAGATGCCAAGTTTTCGTGCTGGCCGTCTCAGCCAGCATGACAGATCAGAAACAGGTTGATTTAGTAAATCCGAGTCGATCCAGCTCGAAATCATACCACTCTAAATTTTTGGCGTGATGTCTCGCTCGAACTTCTTCACCCAGTTGTCCAATTGGGTGGACATATAGCCCCAGTCCGGCAAGTAGGCGAACTTGTCGAACTCTTGTGATGTGAACTGGATGGCTGCGGCGTCCGCGCTCGGCGTCACATTCTGGTTGGCCGGAACGTTGCGGACGTACTGGTGGTACAGCTCCGAGTTCGCCTTGCTCACGCTAGAATTCGCATACTCGATCGCGGCCTTCTTATTCCTCGAGTTCGCCATGACCACCCAGCCTTCGACATAAAGAAGCGCCTTCAGTGATGGGTCCAACTTTGTCAGCGCCTTCGTGGGCACTCTTTTGCCGAGCTTGAAATTGCTGCTGTTCGACCAATAGGTGATGCTGGTTTCGCCCGTCGAGAGCGAGTTCGTAGCCTCGACTATCCGTGATAGACACGACCGATATTGCCGGACTTGGCCAGCTCCTCGAGGAACTTCCAGCCTGGATCAAGATTGAACTCGTTCCCGCCGCGTGCCAGCGCCAGCATCACGAGGGGCGCAGATGCGTAGTCAGTTGCAGTGGGCCAGCAGATCTGCCCCGTCAGTTTGGGATTCAGCAGATCCTCAATGGTCTTGACCTCAATGGGACAACGATCGGTCCGCACAGCGAAGAAACCTCCGTCCACGGAGACCGGGATGCTCTTGATGTTGCCGTTGTCATCCTTAGTCAGGAATCGCTCCGGCACATCCGCCAAGTTCGGCACGTCGGCCATGGTGATTGTTTCCGCCCATCCCTCCTTGATCATCGACTTAACGACCAGTGACCAGTTGTCGACCAGGTCGTAGGGCGTGTTGGGCCATGTAGCCTTGATCTTGCCGAGGAGGGCCGCTCCGCCGCCGGACGACAAGTCCCAGTTGATGTCCGCCTTGTCCCACTTTGCCGCCACCTGCTTCGAGCCGTCGATGTTCGGTGAGGCAAACTCATACACTGTAAGCTGTTCCTTCGCATGGGCCTCGGATGCCAAGGGCAACGATGTGGCGGCCACACCCAGCGCGGCTGCTCCCTGGAGGAATTCTCTGCGTTTGAGCTCCATACCCGTCTCCTATCGTTTCCGGCGTTCACGCCTTTAGGGCTCGCATTCTGAACTTCATAGGGCAGCTGGCATTCTCGAGCAGCCCAGCAAAGCTAAAATATATGGATCGGTTGGCGCAAAAGACCGCATAAAGCGGTTGGGATCGGTGAAACCCTGCAATAAAACAGGAATTTCGATATGCACCAGTAGGAGTTAGCGATTCAATCTCTCAATCCGAAAACAGTTTCGAGTTTGGGTAACCTGTCTGACGAGTGACGTCCGCGGACGACATTATGATCAAAAAGGTGCTTTGTTGCACTGCGGCGAGCGCCGCCGAATTATTCGACAAGCTTGCGAGCCCCGGTAACGATCCTGGCTCGATACGCGGAGACGACGATCTGAGCGAGGTGCAGCGCCCGCGCCAGCGAAGCTTTGCGCGATCACAATTGCCTGCCCCGCTCGGCAGTGGGCAAAGTGGAGTAGAACGATTTCGATGCCTCGATCGTAGCGGTAGCTTCTGCTATGCAGTGTTCCTCACGCGTGAGCTTGTCGCCAATCAGGGGCGACAGCCGGAAGCGATTGATTTGCATCGGACGACACGTCCGTCACCGACTCCCTCTCCCAGCGCTTGGTTTCTATTTCAACTGCAGCGACATGAATGATGCGGTCGAGTCGCATCGCTGCAACGGCAGCTCTATCCAAGCGCCGCAGGCCTCAGCTCAGAGCTATGTCCAAATTCGTAGTAACAGGCTTGTTTTTACAGGGTTTCACCGATCGCGAACCGATCTGCGCGGATTTTTCGCATCGATCCGCTGTAGACTGATTGAGACGGCCAGCTTTCAAGAACTGGCATGAGCCCATAAAGAAGTGCTCAGCAAGGAGACCCAAGTGAGTGACAAGCGTCATCGTATCACAGCGAAAGCTGTACGAATATCGTCACTACCATGCGACCCTCGGCAAGCTTGAAGCGATGCACAAACGCCACGAGGACTCGATTTTGTGGTTATTAGGATGCTGGACACCGACCTTCGGCGGGTTCAACAACGAATTCATCTACGTCAGCGAATGGGATAGCCTCGCTGAGAGGGAGCGCGTCTTGAAGCAGTTCGTCCAAGACCCCGAGCGGCCGGCGCTCTGCGAAGAGACGAACAAGAAGGGAGCACTGGCGGCGCGAGTCCACGTCGAGCTGTGGCGCACCCCGACCTACGCGCCCGAGGCCCGGGTCCGCACCCGCTGGTGTGCGTCGAGCCTAGGAATCTGGTCGTCCCGCGAAGGAGCCCTGAGAGCTGTTGAGCTGCAGTGGCGAGAAACGCGTGGCAGAGAGTGCCGGGGCAATGTGACGAGCGGGCATTGAGGTGGCCCGCATTCCGGTCGCCTCAACTCTTGGTTCGCATCGTCGTTATGTAAACTCCGTCCGGAGCAAGTGACATGAGCACCCAACGTCTCGGCTTGATCATGAATGGCGTGACTGGCCGCGTGGGACGGAATCAGCACCTGATCCGCTCGATCATAGCGATTCGCGACCAGGGCGGCGTCCAGCTCGGAAGCGGCCAGCGGGTCATGCCGGACCCGGTTTTGGTCGGTCGCAATGCCGATAAGGTAGAGCGGCTTGCGCAGCAATTCAGGATCGACCGCTGGACCACCGATCTCGATAAGGCGCTCGCCGACAAGGACGACTCCGTGTTCTTTGATGCCGCGACGACAGAGGTGCGCCCAGGCTTTTTGACGCGAGCAATCAACGCCGGCAAGCACGTCTATTGCGAGAAGCCGATCGCGACGACACTTGAGAACGCACTGCGCCTAGTGAAGCTAGCAAATGCGAGAGGCGTCAAGCACGGCGCCGTGCAGGACCAGCTATTTTTGCCGGGCCTGAGGAAATTGGCCTTCCTGCGCGATTCTGGTTTCTTTGGCCGTCTGCTATCGGTGCGCGGCGAGTGCGGTTATTGGGCATTTGAGGGCGACGACTGGCGCGAGGCGCAACGTCCGTCCTGGAATTATCGCGCTGAAGATGGCGGCAGTATCATCCTCGACATGTTCTGCCACTGGCGCTACGTGCTCGACAATTTCTTCAGCGAAGTCGAGAGCGTAAGCTGCATCGCGAACACCGACATCCCTGAGCGCTACGACGAGCAGGGGAAGAAGTACAAGGCGACGGCTGACGATTCCGCTTACGCGACCTTCACCTTGAAAGGGGGCGTGATCGCCCACATCAACATGTCCTGGGCGACGCGGGTCTATCGCGATGACCTCATGACCTTCCAGGTCGACGGTACCCTAGGCTCGGCAGTTGCCGGTCTCACCGACTGCATGATCCAGCCGCGGCAAGCAACCCCGCGGCCGGTTTGGAATCCAGATGAGAAGCGGATGCACGATTATTATGCCGATTGGCAGAGCGTACCGGATATTGTCGTCTATGAAAACGGGTTCAAGGCGCAGTGGGAGATGTTCATCCGTCACGTTTGTGAGGACGCCCCCTACAAGTACACGCTGCTCGAAGGCGCCAAGGGAGTTCAACTTGCCGATTGCGCGCTGCAAAGTTGGCGGGAGCGACGCTGGATCGACATACCTCCAATCAAGTTATAGCGGAGCGCTATCTCGCCCTTTCGTCCTTCTGAACTCCGCGCTCACGCTGCACAGCGGCGCAATGCGGCCGACCTCGCCGCCGGCGAGCTGAACCGCTTCCTTGTGCGCCGAACCCTCTCAACCCGGAGGTCCGGTATTCAGAATGCCGCGCTTGCGAAATTCCCCGCAGTTGATTGATCCGAAGAGAGCGATCCCGTACTGCGCCATTGCAGGAGCAAGGAGCGGCGAAGTGCGCAGAGCGCGGCTTGTCGTTGACGCATTTCGCCGGTTTCCGCTGTCCTGCCGTGCCCAATTGCTGCTTTTCGTCACCGCACTGCTCTATCGTTTTCTCTGTGTGACATCTCCGATCGCAGCGCAGCTGAGATCTTGGTATTGCTTTCACCTGGGAGAGATAGTGTGGCGATTAGTTACCTGACGGACATGAGGGACATCGGGGGCAGGGCTCCTACTGCTCAACATTATGACGAGCAGGTCAAGATGGCGAAGTTCGCGGAGGAGCTTGGCTACAAGACGGTCTTCGTTGCCCAAAACCACGCATCCGACGACGGGTTTTGCCCTGCTCCTCTCGCCGTTCTCGCTGCGATGGCGCGGGAGACGAAGCGCATCCGCTTGGGGACTGGCATTATTCAGCTTCCGCTGACGCAATTCAGACGAGTCGTCGAGGAGGCATGTGTCGTTGACACGCTCTCGAATGGCCGGCTGACTTTGGGCGTCGGACTCGGGCAATATGAATCCGAGTTTAAGGCATTCGAGCGCTCGTTGAAGGATCGCTCAAAGCTGATGGAAGATGGGCTTACCTTCCTTAGGCACAGCTTCTCCGGTGAGCCGCTTCCCGATGGACTTCCGCTGAGCGTTCCACCTGTGCAACGACCAGTGCCGGTAGTTGTGGGTAGTTACCTCGCGCGGCCCACGGAGCGTGCCGTGCGCCTGGCTGACGGCCAGTTCATGACATGCCACATGGACCAAGAAAGCGATCTTGGTCGCAGATGGAAAGAGATTGTCTCGCCCGCGCTACAGAAGTACGGCCGCAGCCCCGACAACTTCCAGCTGCTTCTCATGTCGGTGATCTGGGCATCCGACAACCACAAGGACGACTGGCGTGATTTCGTGGAGCCAGCCTACCTCTATCGATACAACAAGTCGGGAAGCCTGTTCGATAAGCAGAAGCTTCCGCAGCTATACGACGTCTTGGACTCAGCTAAAGCCCAAGGGCCGGATGGAATGCGTAACCGCATGCTGGTCGATGCTCCTTCGAAGGTTGCTGCTCGATTGAAGAAGGTTCGAGAAGTCTATCCCTTCAATGAGTTTATTATCTATAAGCTCAATGGGATTCCCCACGACCAATTCGCAAAATTCCTTCAAACCTTCAGGGAGCAGGTGGCCCCGGTCGTGTTTCCGGAGAGGAAGTGGTGAAATCGATGTGGGCGAGCGAATAGAGCCCGCTGATTCTGACTTTTTGTCTCACGCATGAAGGCGAACCAGATTGGAATGATCAGATCGTGAAGCCTTCGGGGGCCTGTGCGCTGGACGTAGTGCGGGATTGCTTGCTCCGACGTATCGAGAGTTGCCAGGTGCTCGAAAGGCGTGTCTTAGCCTATCTTTAGAGGGAACCATGAAAGAGGGAACCATGAAACTGAAGCGAAGACAACTCCTCGAGGGCGCCGCAGCCCTTGGTACTCGCCACGCACAAAGCCTATGCGAAGGACAGCCTTCCGGTCGTGGAGTGGGGGCCTTCCGTACATCGACCCCGCAAAAAAGATAGCCGCCAAGCGGGACACAGCCGACATCACATGGGTTTTGCACTTAGGTGGTGCAGCAGCCATCCTCGCCAAGATCAAGGCAACGTGACCGAATCCTCCATACGACGTCGTGCTTAACGTTAACCTTGGAATCCAGAGCTTGATCCGAGAGGGCTGGCTAGAAAACATTACGACGGCAAATGCACTAAATCTGGTTGATGTGCCCGACAAGTACCTGATGAAGGACGAAAAGGGCAACGTCAAATGCGTTCCGCGTTCAGTCGATGGAATCTGCTTTATGTATGGAGCGACCGCTGTCCGATGCAGATCAAGAGCATCGAGGATCTGCTTAGCCCCAAGCTGAAGGGGCAAATAGCTTGGCCCGTCGTTACGTTTTCTACGGGAGCACCGATCCTGCCGGCGGCTTGGCACGCGACGGGAACGACCGTAATCCGGAGCCGGGCTGGAATGTTCTGGGCGAGCTCGCGAAATCGAGGAACATTGGTCGCGTGTATAGCGGCGGTAGCGATCAGATGAATCCGATCTCAACCGGCGAGACGAGTGTCACAGTTCGTACGAATAGCGTGCGGGCAACGCTCACGAAGCGTGGCATACCTACGGCGGCGCTCACCAAAGTTGATCCTTCGCTTGAGGACGGTCTTCTATTTTGAAGCCTACACGGTCTTATCCGGTTCGAAGCACCAGAAGGCGGCAATCGAGTTCATCAACTTCGCTACGAGCCAGGAAAACTCTGAGTTTTTCCATCAGAACGGAGGGGAAAACAGCGATGCCAAGGGTTACATGCGAACGTAACTCGACGCCATCGTGAAGAGGTTCGAGAAGGACGTCACTCCATACCTGTGAGGTCAGCGCACACTTCAATTCGTCAATGACACGTTTCGAGTGTTTTGCTGAGTTAAGGCGAGCGAAAACGAAACGTGAGCCGCTTCAGCGCTGCAAACGTGGTGATCTCGCAAAGTATCGATCAAATCTCGCGCTTCATTTGGGCACCGTTCATACTGCTCATGCTGACTCGCATGGACTACGACTACGCCGTTGCCATCAAGCGTCGTGGGGATGTCTCGGGCCTCTGTCACGGAGCGGCGCCCGCCATATCGATGCCGAGCGCGGTTGCGCCACAAAGCCCGCCTGAGCGATCTGTCAGCCCCCATCAATTTCGCCGGACCGATCAAGTACCCGCGGCTTTGAACTTGATCGAATTGGCGCCACCCGCCGTGGCCGACGCGCGCAGAGTAGGTCAAAATGAGTAGGAAGCGCACTAGCTTTGCACGGATTCACCGATACCGGGGCGATTTATGCTGCCTTTGCGCGCCGACCGATTCATATATTTTATGTTTGCTGGGCTTCTCGAGAAAGCCGCTGCCCTACGAACTTCAAAATGTGAGCGCCTAAAGGCGTGAACGCCGGAAACGAGAGGAGACGGGTATGGAGCTCAAACGCAGAGAATTCCTCCAGGGAGCAGCCGCGCTGGGTGTGGCCGCCACATCGTTGCCCTTGGTGCCCAAAGCCGACGCGAAGGAAATGCTTACAGTACATGAAATGGCATTGTACATCCCCGCCTCGAAGAAGGTGGCGGCGAAGTGGGATAAGGCGGACATCACCTGGGACCCGTCCGGTGCCGGAGGCGCGGCGCTCCTCGGCAAGATCAAGGCCACATGGCCCAACTCGCCCTACGACCTGGTCGACAATTGGACTCTCGTCTTTAAGTCCATGGTCAAGGAGGGATGGGCAGAAACTGTCACCCTAGTCGACGTGCCGAATTTGGCGGATGTGCCCGAACGATACCTGACTAGGGATGACAACGGCAACATCAAGAGCATTCCCCGTTCGGTGGATGGAGGTTGCTTCGCCGTGCGGACCGATCGTTGTCCCATTGAGATCAAGACCATTGAGGATCTGCTCAATCCCAAACTGAAAGGACAGATCTGCTGGCCCGCTACGACAGCTTACACGTGTGCACCCCTCGTAATGCTCGCCCTGGCGCGCGGCGGAAACGAATTCAATCTTGATCCAGGCTGGAAGTTCATCGAGGAGTTGGCCAAGGCCGGCAATATCGGTCGCATCTATGGGGGAAGTATCGAAGGCGCGAACTCGATCACGACGGGTGAAACTAGCGTCATCTACATGTCGAACAGCGCCGTCGCCGCCCTTGGCAAAAGAGTTCCCATGAACGCGCTGACAAAGACGGACCCGTCCCTGAAGGCGCTTCTTTATGTCGAGGGCTGGGTCGTCATGGCGAACTCGAAGAATAAGAAGGCAGCCATGGAGTTCGCCAATTTTATGGTGAGTAAGGAGAATTCGGAACTGTTCCACCGAGACGTCGTCACCGTTCCGGCCAACGAAAAAGTGAAGCCGAGCCCGGACGCCACCCCCGTCCAGTTTACGCAGCAAGAGTTCGACAACTTCGCCTACTTGCCGGACTACGGCTACATGGCCACACAATTGAACGGCTGGGTGAAGAAGTTCGAGCGCGACATAACGCCGAAGATCTAAAGCGGGATGGTTCGGTCGAATCGATTTGGAATCCCTAATCAGTTTGTATCTGATTTGCCATGTTGGCCGCGAAGACGTCCAGCATGGATGGGGCGTGGTAGTTGTTGTAACTCTTGGTAAACGGAGGCCGCATAAGGGTCTGGGAAGTGCAGGACGCTTGGGGAATCGATCACTTGAGGCTGGTGGCTGGTCGACCGGGCCGCCCCACCGGCTGCGGGACCTCGGCAAATTACCTCAAGATGCGGGCAGCGTCGCTGAACTCTCGTGACCTGGCGGCCGTCGAAAACAAGGGCCGGCTGGAAAGCTGCCTCTAATCCCGTTCTCGGATGGAGCCGGTGAAGTTCTGGCCGTGGGGCCTGATGTTACCCGAGTTAAGTCGGGTGGTCGCGTCTGCCCTAACTTCTTTCCGACGGACCGCCGCTGGCCGCGGCTCGTGTGGGCGCCCGCGGTTCGGCATCTGCCCCTGGAGTTCTCCGCGATGTCATCGTCACAGATGCAGAGTCTGTGAGCCACGTTCCGGCTTTCCTCTCACGGATAGAAGCTGCAACTCTGCCCTGTGCCGCCCTCACGACTGGAGCGCCTTGATGGTCGAGGGGCGCTAAAGGCAGGTGAAAAGGTTCTCGTGCTCGGAACGGGCGGGGTGTCGATCTTCGCGCTTCAGTTCGCAAAGATGGTGGGAGCTGAGGTGATTGCGATGTCAAGTAGCGATTCGAAGCTCGATGTGGTCAAGAAGTTGGGTGCTGACCAGGTCATCAACTACAGACAAAATCCAGATTGAGGCAACGCGGTCCTTGACCTCACGAAGCGTCGCGGAGTGGATGGGGTCGTTGAAGTTGGTGGGGCAGGGACCATCAGTCAGTCGCTCACGGTAGCAGGAGATGGCGGCAAGATTGCTCTCATTGGTGTCCTCGGTGGCTGCACCCAAGAAATCGCGATATCCACGGCAATGATTCTCGGCAAGAACTCGCGCCTGACCGGAATGTCTGTAGGGGGCCGGACGGAATTCGAGCAGATGGCCCGTGCGATAGCTAATGCTCGTCTGAAGCCTGTCATCGACAAGCGCTACTCGTTCGAAGAGGTACCGCTCGCGTTAAAGAGAATAGCCGAGAATTCGCATGTCGGCAAGATATGCAACGATTTCTGTCAGTAGCTCGTGATCTGTCGCCTGTTTGTAGCTCGTGAAGTGTCGTGTTTTCGGTGCTCCGGAACAAGGGGGGCACGATGGGCACGGCATCCATTCACGAGGGTGTACGACGGATGCGGTTTTCAGATTTGCTGGATCGGACGGAGGCGAAGGAACTGACGCAGGAGGCAGCATCGGAGGTTCTTGGGATCAGTGTTCGGACGTTTCAACGCTGGGCGGAGCGCTATGAGGCGGAGGGCGACGACGGGCTTGTCGACCGCCGGCTGGGGCGTCGTTCGCCACGGCGGGCGCCGGAGGAGGAGCTGGAACGGATGCTTGCGCTGTACCGGGACAAGTACGCGGACTTCACGGTGAAGCACTTCCACGAGCAGATGCAAAAGCGGCACGACTATGTGCTGGGCTATACGGTGACGAAGCTGGCGCTGCACGCGGCGGGGCTGGTGCGGAAGGCTCCGAAGCGTTCGGCGCACCGCAAGAAGCGGCCGCGGCGGCCGCTTCGGGGCATGCTGCTGCACCAGGACGGATCGCGCCACGTTTGGATCGAAGGCCTGCCCGCGAGGGACCTGATCGTCACGATGGACGATGCGACCAGCGAGATCTACTCGATGGTGCTGGTCGAGGAAGAAGGAACGGCCTCGACCTTCCAGGCCTTGCGCGAAGTGATTGGCGAGCATGGCCTGTTCTGCGCGCTCTACACCGACCGCGGCAGCCATTATTTCCTGACCCCAAAAGCTGGCGAGAAGGTCTCGAAGACGCAACAAACCCAGGTGGGACGGGCTTTGTCGCATCTTGGGATCGAGCATATCGCAGCCTATTCGCCGCAGGCGCGCGGGCGTTCCGAGCGGGTGTTCGGCACCTTGCAGGATCGGCTGCCGAAGGAGCTGCGGCTTGCCGGGATCACGACGGTTGAGGCTGCCAACGCGTGGCTGAAGGCGCATTACATCCCCGGGCACAACGCCGCGTTTGCGATCAAGCCCGAACAGGAAGGCACGGCATTCGTGGCCGATCGGCATGAGGCCTGGCGCGAGGCGCTGTGCGTGATCGAGGAGCGAACCGTCGCCAACGACAATACCGTTGCATGGAACGGTCGGCGGCTGCAGTTGCCGGAGAGCCGGCTCAGGCCTCACTTCGTCAAGGCTGTGGTGCGCCTCCATGAGTATCCCGATGGCACCGTCAGCGTGTTCCTCGGACCGCATCGGTTGGCGATGTTTAGCGCCAACGGACAGCAGATCAGCCCCGACGCGCCCCAGCCTGGCGGCGTGCTCGGAGCCGTCAAGGACAAGCCCTGGCGGGCGCGCAAGCGCGCGTCCTTGACCGCTCCTGCGCGCGCCGCCGTCGAGAAAGCGCGGGTCGGGACGGAGAAACGGGCTTCAAGTCGAACAAAGAAACTCACCCACAGGGCTAAAACCGCCACAACAGCCGTGGCATGATCAATCAGGGAAAGCCGTCCCCGCCTTCCGGCTCCCCTGCAAATCAGAAACGAAGGCGACAGATCACGAGCTACAAAAACACGACATCTTCACCCGCTACGGACAGATATGCAACGATTTCGCGACCTAGCGAGCTCGGCGTGCAAGCTCTGCGCTGCAGGCCGGTCGGGGCAGCGCATGGTTTGAGAAGTGCAAGATGCTTTGCGTCACCGGCCTTCCGACTGGAATGTCTCGATCCTTGCGGTAGCCAGGTCCAGTTGGAGCACGCTGCAAATAGCGTGAAGTTGCTTAGCCCTCGCTTGGCGTAGTCCGTTGAAGTTACATCGACTCGATTGAGAGTGATCGAGTCGCGACCGCATCGCTGCAATCCGGCCGCAGCGACATTCATCTGGCGTTTTGCTGGCTTGGCGGCTCCAGCCAAGCAAGGTCCGAGTTCGTATCAACCGCCCTTGTTTTTGCAGGGTTTCACCGATCACGAACCGATCTACGTGGGTTTTTCGCACCGAGACCCTATAAACTGCTTGAGATGCCCTGCTTAAGACTTCAGCGGAAAGAGTGCCTGGGGCATAAGCGGCCATAAAAACAATACAGAAGGAGACCGAAGAGTGAGTGACAAGCGCTATCGTATCACAGCGGGCAAGGTCTACGAATTTCGTCACTACCAAGCGACCCCTGGCAAGCTTGAAGCAATGCACAAACGCCATGAGGACTCGATTTTGCGGTTATGGGGCCGCCACGGCGTTAGGCTGGTCGGATACTGGATCCCAACGTTCGGTGGGTTCACTGATGAGCTAATCTACGTTTGCGAATGGGATAGCTTGGATGAGAGGAATCGCATCTGGTCAACGTACCTCGACGACCCGGAGTGGCAAGAAATCTGGAGAGAGACTGATAAGAAATACGGAGTGATACACGGCAGAGTTCACACCGAGCTCTGGCGCGCAGCGCCGTATGTGCCAGAGCCTCTCGGCGTGCTCGCTGCAGTGCGGAAAGACCGAACGGGGGATGACCAAGGTTACGAATATCGTATCAAGCAGGGCAAGCTGTACGAATATCGCCGCTATGCAGCAACTCCTGGCAACGTCGAAACGCAGCATCGACGCTTCGAGACCGGTGTCTTGCCGATGTTAGCCCGTCATGGCGTCAAACTGGTTGGGACGTGGATACCTACATTCGGCGGGTTTACCGACGAACTCATCCAAATCCAAGAATGGGACAGCTTGGCTGATAGAGAGCGCGTCTGGAAAGAGATCCTCCAAGATCCGGAGTGGCAGTCAATCAAAGAAGAGGCAGACAAGAACGAGCCGGTGACAGCCCGAGTTCATACCGAGCTTTGGCGCGCCGCTTCGTACGCGTTGGAACCCCGCGCCACGCCTGCTGCTCTGAGGCAGACCTAGTCATCCGTCAAGGATCCCAAGCTACTGCGCTTGGGCGTGGCAAAAAGTCGGCCGTAAAGAACGCTGATTTCAGCCTGTGCCGAGCTGAAGTCGGACCGTGAGCTGGGCGAGGATTTGGGACAGCAAACGGCTGAGCCACCGGATCAGGCGACGGAAGTTGTAGCCGACGGCAGCGAGGACAGCGTTGGCGGCATCACCCTGGCGATGCCACAGATAGTTGCGCCCCATGCGACGCTCGGATTTGAGATGGCCGATGACCGGCTCGACGGCGGAGCGGCGGCGCAGCTCGCGTTTGATTGCAGGCGTCACCCGCCGCTTCTGGCCCGAGATGAACACCCTGATCTTGTAATCGGCTGGCGCATTGTGACCGCGGTAGGCTTTGTCGAGCAACATGCGCTCGATGGTATTGCCGACCAGCGCCTCCATGTCCGGGATCACGGTTTCGAGCGTGTGGCCGTCATAGGGATTGCCGGGCAGCGACTTCACATGGGCGACGAACTGGCCGCCTTTGGCGTGCGATAGCGTCGTGGCAACGGAGACCTTGACGCCGAACTCGTACGGCCGGTGCGCCTTGCCCTTGCCGATGCACTCCACCTCCGGTGCGTGCAGCGAGTAGATCTTGCGGCCACGCTGGTGCTGCTTCTGATCGAGCACCCGTCGCGCCAGCACCAGCATGCGGTCGAGCGCGATCTCATCGAGCAAGTCGGCGCCGCCCACGAGCTTGTGGGCGATGTCGCGGATGACGCGGCCGAGATAGGTTCGGAGCGTCCTCAAAGCCCGGTTGGCGCGCTTGAACTGCTTGGCGTGAGCGTAGCGCTGATTGCCCACCCGCCCATAGGACTGACGCAGCTTGATGCCGGCGCCCTTGGCGAGCCGGACCAGGATCTCGCGGGCGCGGTTGAGAAGCCTGGCATCAGTGGGGAACATCACGTTCTTGGACTGCACCGTGGTGTCGACGATGACGCGGTTGAGGTCGCTTGGCTTAAGAGCCTTGGTCTTGGTGGCAACCGAAAGACTCTCCTGCAGCAACGCTTGCAGCTTCTCCTCGCCCATGCGCTGGCGCCAGCGCGTCAGCGAGGAGCGGTCGAACACCAGACGGTGCTGGAAGAACTCCTCGCAGCAGAAGAACTGGTAATAGGGGGTTCTCCACCCAGCGCTCGCACAACACCTCATCGGACAGGTCGTAGGTGTGCTTGAGGATCGCAAGACCCGCCATCAGCCGCGTCGGCAGCGGCGGCCGGCCGGGCTTGTCCTCGTAGACCGCCCCGAACTGCTGCTCCAGGAACGACCAGTCGATCGTCCGCGAAAGCTTCACCAGCGCATGGCTCATGTCGATGATCGCGTCCAGCCGCGAGCGCAGAAGATCGGCCTGTCCGCTGTCCCGTCGTTCCTTGGGTGTCGTCACCGAAGGAATCACGACCCGCGATTCGACGGAATCTTGAAAATGAATTTGCAAGCTTCCAAGATCTCAACGGCAAAAGCTTGCAATCTCAACCGCCATTTCAACCGGAAAATCGACTCCCGCTCAATGGCTTGGAAGATTTTTCACGGCCGACCAAAAAGCGCGGCGATGATGGCGGGCCGTTACGCTCATGCCAAACAGTTCAACCGGCATCAGCGGCAGCTGCGCATCCTGCGCAGCCGGTTGGGCCGGATCATTCGTGACGTCCGCCGCAAGATCAAGGGCCACGCGACACTGGAGGAGGCGTTCGCCCTCCCGCTTGGCCGGGCGACACAGATCCGCTCGCGGCAGCAGCGACAACGCGGCTGGAAGCTGTATTCCTTTCATGCCCCGGAGGTCGAGTGCATTGGCAAGGGCAAGGCCGTCGCGCCTCATGAGTCCGGAGTGAAGGCCTCCATCGTTACCAACAACCGCCGGGCAGTCGCTGCCCGACAACCCTTACGACGGTCACACATTGCGGGACGTCCTTGACCGCACCGAGGCACTCACCGACTGTGCGATCGAGCGGGCTTATGTCGACAAGGGTTATCGCGGCCACGACGCGCAAAATCCCCGCCGCGTCTTCATCTCCGGCCAGAAGCGCGGCGTCTTCGGCGTCATCAAGCGCGAGCTGCGCCGCCGCTCCGCCATCGAGCCCTTCATCGGACATCTGAAGGCCGAAGGGCACCTCGGCCGGTGCTATCTCAAAGGCCGTGCCGGCGACGCCGCCAACGTCCTCCTCTCAGCTGTCGGCCATAACTTCCGCAGCGTCCTCGCCTGGTTCAGAGAACTTTTGTGCCTGTTGCTGCTCTCACTCTGGCGCTCGCTCAACTGTCCAGTTCAGCTCAATCCGGGTTCTTAACAGGCGACTACTTTCAAAGGCTATAGCAATTCAGCACGGTAGCTCACGGCGTTTCGCAATAGTAAGCCCGCCATTGATCAAAATGACGCAAGAAAAACGCCCACGTCGAACAGGACGAACGTGCCGACATTCGCGACGCCATCACCAAGCTCTGCGCGCAAATTTCGGGCGAATACTGGCGCAAACTCGACCGCGAGATGGCCTATCCGAAGGCTTTCGTCGATGCCTCACCGAGTCCGGTTATCTTCCGGTCCTGACCCCGGAGGAATATGGTGAGGCGGGCCTGAAGCTATCGGCCGCGACTGCGATCCTGCAAGAGATTCACAAGAATGGGTACAACGCTGGCGCCTGCCATGCTTAGATGTACACCATGGGCACGGTGATGCGGCCCGGTAGCGAGGCACGAAAAGCCAAGTGGCTGCCGAAGGTCGTAACTGGCGAGTTGCGCTTGCAGTCCTTTGGCGTCACGGAACCGTCCGACACGTCGTCCCTGAAAACGTTCGCCCGGCGCGAGGGCAATGACAGCTATGTGGTCAATGGCCAGAAGATCTCCCGATCCGCGCCATGATGAATCACTCTACGACGGAAGTGCTCTTCACTGACATGAAGGTGCCGGCGGAAAACCTGATCGGCGAGGAAGGCAAGGGATTCCGCTACATCCTCTCCGGCATGAACACCGAGCGCATTTTGATCGCATCCGAATGCGTCGGCGACGCCAAATGGTTCATCGGGAAGGCCTCGACCTACGTCAAGGATCGCGCCGTGTAAGGCATCCAGTTTCCGATCGCGAAAGCCTATGCCGCGATGCGTGCCGCGGAACTGATGGTGAAAGGAAGCGACGCGAAAGTACGAAGCCGGCCTCGACTGTGGCGCGGAGGCCAACATGGCCAAGATGCTGGCGGCGGATGCCTCGTGGGAAGCCGCCAACGCCTGCGTACAGACCCATGGTGGCTTCGGCTTTGCCGAGGAATATGATGTCGAGCGCGTGTTCTGCGAAACAAGACTCTATCAAGTGGCGCCGATCTCGACCAACCTCATTCTGTCCTTCATCGCTGAGCCTGTGATCGGTATGCCGCGTTCCTACTGAACGAGCTGCTGCGTCATATTGCTCGCGGCCATCCTTCGAGACGCGCGCAAGGGCACGCTCCTCAAGGATGGGACTTTCAACGCGCTGAGGTCTAAAACCCTCATGGCGAGGAGCGTCGCATTTTGCGACGCGTCTCGAACCATGAGGCCGACGCAACGATGACATTGCCATGCTGCCGCTTGAGGGGATCACCGTCATTGCCGTCGAACCGGCCGTTGGCTCGCGAATGCTGGCGCCCATGTCATCAAGGTCGAACGGCCCGAGGGCGACTTCGCCCGCGGCTATGACGCCGCCGCCAGGGGGCAGAGCAGCTATTTCGTCTGGCTCAACCGCGGTAAGGACTCGGCCGTCGTCGACCTTGCCACCAAGGAAGGCCGCGCCGAACTGGAGCGGCTGATCGCGGGCGCTGACGTGCTGCTACAAAATCTCAAACCCGGCTCGATGGACAAGCTCGGCTTTTCGCTCGACCGCCTCAAGGCGGATTATCCGAGCTTGATCTGCTGCACCATATCAGGTTACGGCGACGAAGGATCCTACGCTACCGCAAGGCCGTCTGGAAACCTGAACCGCCAATGCGCAAGGCCAACCACCAAGAAAGGTACCGCGACGTGGTGAGTTGAAAGCCGCGCGATGGAAGTACTCACTGTCCCAGCCTGCAGGCAAGCAGTAGGCCGTGGATGCCACTAACGGCAGCGACACATTCGTTTAGCGTCGGGCGCGTCCTTCATCGATAGCCGGATCAGGACGGACGCTCGAGCATTCTGCGCACGCGCACAGGGTCGGGACCGATGTGGAATGCCTCAGCTTGCTTGTCCAAGTCGCGCTCAGACGTTGTCCAACGATTGCGCTGGCGCAAATAATCGAGCCACGTCGGGCAGTGATAGCGCTCGGTCCACAGTTCGGGATCGGCGATATCGCGCGCGATTGACCAGCCGTAGGCCCCATTGCGCTGGCGAGACAGTTGTATGTCTCGCATCAGATCACGAAACGCGCGCGCATTCCCCGCTGCGACGCGGTATTCGATCTGCACGACAAGGGGTCCACTACGATGTGTAAGCGGAAGCCGCACCTCCGGATCGGCCCGCACCTCTGCCTCCTGGCTGAGCACATTGATCCCCGGCATGCGCAGCCAGAGCCCAATAACCGGCGATATCGCCATCAGCGCGGCAGAGCAAAGCAGCGCAACCTCGACGCCGGCAAGATCGGTGAGGTGGCCCCAGCCCCAGCTACCGACGGCGAAGCCACCAGAGAATGCAGCCTGATAGGCCGCAAGCGATCTGCCGGACACCCAGCGCGGCGCGGAGAGCTGAACGCCGATGTTGAACAAGGTAGTTGTCATTGTCCAAACCGCACCCGCTAACAGCAGAGCGGTCGCGGTCAGAACCGGAACACGGCTCAGCGCCACGGCCGCGATCGCGCCTCCCATCGACAGTGTGCAGCAGCGTACCGCGGCTTCGCCACTCATGCGCTTGCGTACCTTGCCGATACTGAGCGCTCCAACAACGGCCCCGAGACCAAAGGCACCGAGCATGACACCATAGGTCTGTGCATCTCCGTGCAAGAGATCTCGCGCGACTAGTGGCATGAGGGCCGAGATAGAGCAACCGATTAGACCGGTTACCATGGCGCGAGCAATTACGATCCTGATCGAGGGTGCATTACTGATGTAGCGCAAACCCGAGAGAATGGCGCGGCTCAGCTGTTCCCGCGGCAATCGTGGCGGCTTGGTCAGACGCTTCCATAGGAGGAGCGCCGCCATTAGCGGCACGAATAGTAACGCGTTGAGCGCAAAGGCTGCTACTGTGCCTGCAGTCGCAACCACAATACCGCCAACAGCAGGTCCGAAGCTGCGGGCGATATTGTAGCTGATTCCATTTAGCGCAACTGCGGCAGGGAGCGCTTCCGGGGGCACCTGCTCGCTAACGGCGGATTGCCACGCGGGACCCATTAATGCCATGCCGCTGCCTACTACGAAGCAAAGCACAAGCAACAAATTCGGCGTGTTGTGGCCCAACCAATCGATCGTCGTCAGCGTAGTTGCGCCGGATAGCGCGATGGAGAGTGCTATGACCGCGACAATTCTGCGGTCGTACATGTCGGCAACGGCGCCGGCCGGTATCGCGATCAGCATGACGGGCAGCATCAATGCGGTCACGACCAGCGCGACCTTATCGGCTGACGAAGTCATCTCCGTCATCGCCCACGCTGCCCCAACAAGCTGAATGAGGAGGCCGAGATTGGACGCTAGGCTCGCTAACCAGATGTATCGGAAGGGGACAAAGCGCAACGGACCGGTGATGCCGTCGACGCCGGACAGCCCTGGCTGATGCGGATCGATCATATCGGCTCTATGCATGCCTTGCCTTGAGCCAAATCGGCAATGGCCGGACAAGTTTGCCGCTCTTGGATGGACGAGCACTCTGATAACCTCATCTTCTTTGTGCAGTAGAAGAGCGAATATCGCATGAGCCAGCTCACCCTCGGAGCTACCGTCTGAACTGCGTGCTTCGTCCGTTGGTGCGCGATGTCCGAGCGACGCCGGTTGCCGCCTGCTCGCTGACGCGAAGAGGCGTAACCACTCGAGTTTTGTCGAGCGATTGCCGTGATCCGGCTGAGACCACCCCATTCAGCCGTGGCGACTGACCGCCCTGGTTGTTCAAGAATCCGAGACTTAACGAGCAAAGCAGCGTCGAGCCACATGGGATTGCTTTAACATGCAGTGCAGCCATGTCCCGCAGGAGCTGACGAAGACGAACATCCCCGACAATCCCGACGCCTTTGTTTTCCGTGACACACTAACCGCACGGGTAAGCTTGATCAGCCAACTGACGCGTATGTCATCCGGCAAAGATCTGCGAGGTCGTAAATAGGCAGTTTTGTGCTGCGACGAAGTGAGGCCGAAATCATCGGGAATGCCGAGCACTCGAATAGGAACGCTGCGATCTCAGGATCTTCCTTTCGCATTCGGGCAACGCAGTCAATCACGTCTCTCTCGATGGCCGCGTCCTCAGTGAAAGGCGGAGGACGCTTCATCTCGTTGCGCCACAATTCCCCGCCTTCTATGCCGCCGATCACGATTCTTGCTAGGTCGCTCGGATCATCGACCAGAAGCAAGCTTTTTTCCAGGGAGGTGGAATCGGCTGTCACGACAGCAATCTTTGTAGACTGCGGAAATTGGCGCAGTAACCCCGGAAGAAGAAGAAGGCTGGATAGCGCCACCGGAACTCTCACCGACGCGGCGACGGCCTGCTGATGGCGGATAGCGAAGCCGCAGTTCGCGGTGATCGCAACGGCGCCGCGCTCGACCAAGCGGCGAGCGGCTGCGATGTAGGCCGGCTCGAGCGCGGAGTCGCCACGGATAACCCTGTCCGCCCACGCCCCCTCAACTGTCTCCGCGATCAGAGGAAACTCGAGGAAAGCCCCGAACCTGGGCTTTGGCGATGGCGAGCCGGGCGGCAAGCCCCGCTCCAGATTCAGAACCCCCAGAGAACGGGGGGCTGGCGATGTCATTGTTGAACCTCCGAAGCGTTAGTGTCGAAATGAAGGCAGTGTTCAATCAGGAAAGCGATATCCAAGCCGGGCGCAAGAAGCGGCTCGTTGCCGAACTCCATCGCGGCTAATGCCGTGCTTGACCAGCAGAAATTGATTCCGATCATTGAAATCCCCAACAGATTAGTGAATCTCGAAAAGCTTGCGGGGCGCCTTAGTCAGCGTCTCATGACCGGACTCAGTCACGCGGAACGTCTCGCTGATGACATAGCCGAACTCCTCGTCGAGCCAGTTACCCAACATCAAGTGGAAGGTCATGTTGGGTTTTAGCACCGTCATATCGCCGATCTGAAGGCTGGCCGTCGGCTCCAACCATTCGATGCCGATGCTGTAGCCGCAACGCGTGTCCTTCTTGATGCCATGCTTCTCGATCGTGTCGTAGAAGGCCTTCGCAACGTCATGGCATGTCGCGCCGGGCCGCACCTTGGCGAGCGCGGTTTCAATACCCTCGACTTCCGCCTCGTGGATTTTGCGTAAGCGATCCGACGGTGTGCCAACGATGTACGTGCGCATGATCGCGGAAACGTATCCGTGGCGGACACAGCCCAGCTCTAGGTTGATCTGCGAGTCTTTTTGGATCAGATCTTCGGTCCAGCGGATGTGGCACGTTCCCGTGCGCGGCGAGGCGCAAAGGAATACGCTGGCGATGTCAGTTGCCGGCTTACCGTTGACGCCTCGGACTATAGTCCCGTAGATTTCCGCAGCGACGTCAGCTTCGCGCACCCCGGGGCGAATCACTTCCGCTGCGCGCAACACGGCGGCGTCTGCGATGGCAGCAGCTTCGCGCATGATCCCGATCTCAAGGTCGGACTTGACTCCACGTACCCAGTGCACAAGCTTGGCGCAGTCAACGAGATCCGACTTGGAAAGGCGCTTCTTGAACTTCTCGATTTGACTGATGGTCAGGTCGTTGAATTCGAGGCCCACGTTTCGGGCCGCTGGGCCAAGGTCGATCAAGAAGTCGATTACTGCGTCGTAGCCGTCCTTGCCATCGATGCCAATAAGACTCTCGGGATAGTAGGTGATGTTCTCGCGGGTCATCCACGCCTGGTGGAGGCCCGCTGCCCAGTCGCAGTGGCGCAGGATGAACATTGGCTCATCCCGGTTGGTGCAGACGATAAGCCCTTGCGGAACATAAGCCGACTTGGCCAAATAGCCCGTGAGATAGGTGATGTTGCGAACGTTGTTCACGACGAGCGCATCGACGCCTTGCTTGGCCATTTCCGCCTTCACCGCGGCGATTCGCCGCAGGTACTCCGATCGCGGGAAAATTTGCGGCGCTTTGCTGATCGTCATCGTCCTGCTTCCTAGATAATGTTGACGTCAGCAAATCTAGTGCCAGCCCCGAGCCCGAATCCGTCGATATGAGATCGGCGGCCGCCGAAATTCTGCAAGTGGACGCGACAAAGAAACGCTTGGCATCGCGTTCCAAGCGTGAACGTGCCTACTAGCGCCTCTGACTGCGATGGTAGGTTCAACGGAACCGCCTTGGGCAGGCTAGTCAGCAGCCAGTCCTCAGATGAGCTCCCCCTCTGGTCCGCGAGCCAGACCGTCAAAACGGTGGCTCACAGAGGAATATAGCGCGGATTTCCGAAATGGCATGGTTCTACTCGCTACGGGTCCGTCGGACTTGAGCTGAGCATTCCATCGTCATTGGAACGGCTTTTTAGGAATCGGTATCGCTACACAGGAAAGTTTCACATCTGGCCCTAGAATCACGGGACTCCCGCGCCATCAGGCTCGATTCACAGTTTTTGCGTGCCGACTGTACGCTAGGTTCGTGCGTGCTGCCTGACTGTGGGGGAGATAACAGCCATGGTGACCGCGACGCAGAGTTTATCAAGCCGTGACCAGCTAGAATGCGTAAAAGGCCAAATTGCCTTTGCTCGATGCGTGCCTGACGAAAAAGCTCCCGCGGTAGCCGTGCCTGGCCATGACATTCCGATGGTCAACCACGAGGTGACGATCCGCAACGCTCGCCCCATCGTGAGCGACTTGTCTCTGGACAGGGAAGGCTTCACCTTAATTCAACACCAAACCTGCTGTGCGGACGTGCGCGATCCAGAGATCATGCGTGAAAAATATCTAGAAGAATTGGTACCTTTCATCAAGAGTTACTTCAATGCGTCGTGGGTATTGCCACGACGGCACGGTCTCTATGTTCGCCGTTCAATTGGAACCTCAATTCCCAAAGAGGGGTGGGCCTCCACCAGCGGAGTAAGAGCGCCGGGGGTAGTGGCTCATGTCGATCTGACGCCTATCTCGGGTCCTATGGCCGCCGCGGCTGAGAACCAAGTGCAGGGCATTCCTATTCGACCGTATTCTCGGCTGATGGTGATTCAAACGTGGCGTGCTCTCTCACCACCTCCACAGGATTTTCCCTTGGCCTTTTGCGATGCTACAACGGCTTCCGGCAACGACCTTGCCATGATCGAATACGTTTCAAATACCCGAAACGAACCCGGTGGTACTTTTAAGGGCTACGTTGCGCACTTCAGCCCCGCTCAACGTTGGTACTACTTCCCGGAAATGACTTCAGACGAGCTTATTCTGTTTAAAGCCTATGACTCCGAGACACATTACGGTTTGAGGTCGCCTCACTCGGCATTCGACAATCGTCGAGCTTACCCCCATGCAAATGTCCGCGAAAGTGTCGAAACCCGGCTCTTCGTGTATTTTGATTGATCGGCCGTGGCTGATTTTGCGGACTTAATTAACGGAGTGCCGCCAACATGAACCATCAAAAGTAGTTGGCGCCATAATGATAGATCGTGCGGCAGTCTAATCGCGAGCGCGTGCTTGCCGGCGGCGCGACGAACCGCAAGGCGAATTCGTGATCTGAATCTTCCATCTGAACGATGAGATTGGTGTTCGGCGTAACCCGACGATTGGTCGCCCGAACCGCTCACCGCCGGGCGGCCGTCGTGACCTGGTGATCATTGACTGCGGCTGCGATAATGGATCATTGTTGACTACAATTCAGTTCCTCACGTCGCATCAGCGGCTCTTCCGCCGTTGTCTTGACCGCGCGCTCGATGTCCGCCCGTCTGGACTAGGCGCGCCCCGGCAATGCAGGGCAGTTGTTCTGGATCACGCACGCTGGGCTACGACGTGAACCTGCCCTTTTGCTGCACTCCATTCAGCTGGCCTGTTTGGTCAACCGCGCAACACGTACAACTCGGCGCAGGTCGCATAGGCTGTACAGCTCCCGCAGCCAGTTCCGCTTTGCTAGCCGCTGATGTGGTGAAGCACCAATTGTGATCATCTAGTCACGGCCATATTGAAGGCGCAGCCGGCGTTCATATGGCTGTCGGCAGCGACCGCCTTGGCTCGAAGTACAGTAGGTCGAAACTCGTAGAAACGCGCTCATATTTGCAGGGTTTCACCGACACCGGCTCGATTTGCACGGTTTTTCGCATCGGTCCACCGTATACTTTCGAGATCGCCCCGCCGCGCCAAGCTTAGCACGAAACGAGCTCCTGTTAGCTGAAGCACGATAACGAGAGGAGACCGAATTGGACAGCAAGCACACAGACGTCAAGGAAGAATTCTATGATTCCCCCAAAGCGCCGAAAGCGTCGCAGCTTGTCGAGGCGCTGGAACAGGCGGGCGTCACGCATCTGATCTCGCTGGCCGACAACTGGACTGTCCGCCTCCATGAGCTTGTAGCGTCGGGCAAAACTTCGATCGAGCTCGTGCACACATGTCGGGAAGGCGAGAATGTTCCGATCGCGGCGGGCCTGCTAACGGCTGGCAAAAAGCCTGTCCTCATGATGCAGAACTCAGGCTTCCACGAGTCCCTCGACTCTGTGCGGTTGGGCATCCAGTTCGGTCTTCCTCTGGTGACGCTGATCGGGTACCGAGGCTGGAGGCACGGTAGCCCGGATATAAGGGGGCGCTTCACCGAGCCCGTTCTTCGCGCATTTGATATTCCTTATGAGGTCGTCGACGACGCGAAGAAGGTCGGCGCGGTGGGGCGTGCGATCGAGCTCGCGGAGCAGAGGCAGGGTCCGACTGCGCTGCTGCTGCCTGGTGTTGGTGGTCCCTCCGTTGATGAAGACGAAAGGCCTGGGGCCGATGGCCAAGCGCGGATGGATTATCTTCAAAGCCTGCGTTGTCTCGGTTCCCGTCGTACCGACGAAATCGTCATTACCCATGAGACTGCAGATCGCGTCTGGCCGCTGGTCTCCAAGCGGGAGGACCTCGACGTCGTGGGCCTTGGTTGCATGAGTAAAGTGTGCTCTCTGGGTCTTGGCATCGCCATGGCGCACCCGAATCGCAAAGTGTGGGTTCTGGACGGCGACGGCTCGTTGGTCATGAACCTTGGTAGTCTTGCGACCGAGGCCGATGTGCGTCCCCGAAATCTCGTCCACTTCGTGCTGCAAAACTTCGAATACGAAATCACCGCCAAGCAACCGTTCCCCATGGCGGACAGCATCGACTTCGCGACAATCGCCCGTGGTTCCGGTTTCCCCCGCGCGTTTACCTTCGATGACGTCGCGGAGCTGGAGCGAGGGCTGCCAGAGGTGGTTTCTGGTGAGGATTTGACGTTCGTTTCATTGAAGGTAAGGCCGGCCGACAAGCAGGCTGGACGGCACCGCGAATTGCTGCCGGAAGGCTTGAAAATGCTTCGTAGGACGTTGGCGGCGACCTGAGCCGCTGAGAGTGTTGCGCGGGCACAGCAGATAAAGCGACATCAGAATCCTTGCAGGAATTTAGCAACTGTGAGGCGATTTGCGCGGCTTTTCTGCTTCGATCCGTTTTAGACTATGGCTTTACCGACCTATTTGAGGTCGCCCCCATGATCATGACGTGAGCGCCCGAAGCGCAACCAAAGGAGAAAGATGTGGAGCGCTCGAAGGAGTTCCTCGGAGCAGGCGCGGCTCTTGCAAAATCGACAGCCCTCGGTGAGATCTGGGCCACGCTGCAGAATGCGCCACATCACCTGATGGTCGAAAGGTCGGAACGGTGAAGGCTGCCCGGCGGGTTGATGTGCCCGCATCTCCAGACGACACATGGCGCTTCGTATCCGATCTGCCTTCTGTCCTCCAGTGCATCCCCGGGGTGCGGGTGGGCGACCCGTTGGGGGAGGGCGGCTATAGCGCCTTGATCGTCGCGAGCGCCGGCGACTACACCGTCACCTTCAGCGGTGTTGCAAGTATCGAGATCGGAGCCGACCGCACTGCGACCATCGTTGCCAAAGGGAGCGATGCCGCCGGAATGCTCAGTGCTGAAGCTGAAGTGCGGGGCCAGGTCGTTGGCGCCTCGGATGCTCGGGTGAGTGTGCTCGATATACAAGCGCGATTCGAGTTTTCCGGCGTGTTCGCGCTCGCAGCTCGCGCGAGCGCGGGGCCGGCTGTGGCGTTCCTCTTGAGGAAGTTCGGTGCGAACGTGGCGGCGGCTGCGGTGCCTTCCACCGCAAGCGATGGAGACGGAGCGGTTCAAGACGCAAATTCGCGAACTGACGAGCCGGATGCAGGGCCTCAGCATAGAACGCAGGGCCGAACAGATCACGCGCTAGTTGCGTGGGTGCCTCGGCTCTTTCGGAAGCTGCGAGATGGCCTCGGTGTTGTGCGCTCCTGACTGGCAGGGAGCGAAACCGACTGATATCATGGCCTCTGACCACTTTCGCAAAGTAGTCCATTGCCATTGTCAGTCCTGCACACGCACGCGCCGAATATATCGGTTTGATCACCGAAGGCCGCTACCGAGGAGTTCGTTGATGATTAGCGAGCACAACTGCTCCGCGTGGTTCTGCTCGACGACGTGATCACAGTCGACTGCCATGAAGCTCGTTACGCCGAATAGGAACAAGAAAGCGCCGATGCATAGCCGGTAGAGCTGTGCCATGCCTCGACTAAGCTGCATGCGATTCCAGCAGACTCAGCTTCACTGCCCCTGCGCAGTCGGGCGTAACTTGCGCGGCGGGCCATATCCGGTGATCCTTTCCATCACGCGCTCATGCGGAATGGAATGGTGCGGTTTATCCATGGCTTGCGCGCAAGCCCAGTTCACCGGTTTCTCTCCTCGCACTTGGCTTTGCTAGCAAAAAGAGTAGCGCAAATGATGGTCATCGCGTTCCGGCCCCTCGCTGCCGCCGCATCGAAGTCGGGCATGCAGGCCGCCATGCCTCCTAGGGCTCCTGTTGCATTCCGCAGAGGATGCCCTCGTATTTGCAGGCTTTCACCGAGCTTGAGCCGATTTACGAGTTCTTTCCGCGCTGGCACCGTATATAGTGCTCGAAGGTACCAAGCCTCACGAACTTCAGCAGGAAGCGAAGGGCTCAAAAATGATGCCGCAAGGTGGACGACGTGAAAGCTGATTGGACATACATCTCGGGCGGGCACACCGCGGACGATCTTCGCGAACGCGCTCGGGAGGTGCTTCCGCCGGGTGTATTCGCGCACGTAATCGGGGGGGCGGGCGACGAGCGAACCCTTGCCGCGAACCGTGCCGGATTCGGTCGCTATCGTCTGCTCTCCCGCGTGCTTGCCGATGTTACGGAAGTCGACACGAGCGTCGACATATTGGGCACGAAGCTCGATGCTCCCATTTTCACTTGCCCGACGGGTGGGATCAATATGGTGCATCCTGAAAGCGAGAGTGGCGTAGCGCGGGGAGCAGCTGCGGCTGGTGTCGGATTTATTCTCAGCGGGATGTCGAGTGTTACTCTTGAAAAGGTCGCGACTGCGGCGGGGCCCGCGCGATGGCAGCAGATTTTTTGGCAGCCCAGTCGTGCGATCTTGGCTGACCTCGTCGAGAGAGGCCAGCAAGCCGGTTACAACGCGATCGTCCTGTCAGTGGACGAGGGAGATGTGGCGAGACGGAGGCTCGCTCGGACGGGCTACCGCGTGCCGGTCGAGGACGCGCTTGCCAATCTCGAGCGGTATGGGACTGCGGAATGGCAGGTGTGCCAGCGTGACCGTGGGTCTTACTCGAATGACGAGGTGGCCCTAAGCTGGAAGAACATCGAGTGGCTCAAGTCGATCGTCCGTGTCCCTTTGCTGTTGAAGGGCATCATGTCGCCTCTGGACGCGCGGCGTGCCGTCGAGACCGGCGTCGACGGCATCATCCTCTCCAACCACGGAGGGCGACACCTCGATTGGCTTCCGGGAACGATCGAGGTTCTCGAGGAGGTCCTCCATGCGGTCGACGGCAAGATCCCCGTTCTCTTGGACGGTGGCGTACGCCGCGCGACTGATATCGCTATCGCGCTCAGTCTCGGGGCGGCGGCCGTCGGGATCGGCAGCCCCGTTGTTTGCGCACTCGCCTGCGGCGGTGCGGACGTGGTCGGCGCATTCCTTGAGGATCTCGTCGCCGACCTTCGCCGTGCGCTCGGGGTGCTGGGCGTTTCGAACGTCGCGGGTCTGACCCGCGGTCACGTCTCGCAAATCGACCAATACCTTTCGGACGCCGCGCTCATCCCATTCCTGCCCGCGCGGTAGGCGGTAGGGCGGGCGTCGGTAGCGACAATTGCGACGGGTGGGTCGTAGTCGGCTGCGACCTTAGTCCGCCTTCACTAGGTTGCGAGCATCACGAGGCTGTCGTTGAGGAGGCGTGTACCAGTTAATCTTGGAGATATGCAATTCTCCAACAACCATCTTGAAGCTCCTACAAGGTTATCAACTGTGCCTCGCTCAGGGCTCGGCGGGTGCTGCCTGCGAAGCCAATCTCCTCCGCTTTCATCGGATGTCCAGAATGCTCCGAGCGCGACGATCGACGCTTCTCTGACGGGTTTTGACACTTCGATATGGATGGACTCGATTGCGCCTGCCGGCGGGTCCGGGGACGTGATCGCTAAACTCAGCGTCGCCGAGGTCTATCGGGGCTGGCCCCCCGATTTGACGGAGGCATGGCTCAGGGCTGCAACCATTTTGCTGCGGGTCAGGACGGTTCAGCAACAGGTCGGTTTGAAATCGATCGCTCTGCCAAAGTAATCAAAATCCAAGGCGCCAAGTATAACGCTCCGACGCCATCAGAAATGACCAACAACCACGCACTCGGCCAACTGCTTCATCCCCGCTCCGTCGCCGTCATCGGTACCTCCGACGATGCGCTGCGCATCGGAGGCGGGCCGGTCGCCTATATGGGCTCGCAGTGCTACCAAGGCCGGCTGCTGCCTGTGAACCTGAGCCGCCCGCAGATTCAGGGCCTGCCGGCCTATTCCAGCGTAGCCGCTCTGGCTGAAACGCCTGATATTGCTATCGTCGCCGTGGCCGCGAAGCAGGCTTCGCAAGTGGTGGCAGACCTGGGTGCTCGGGGACGGCCGCAACTATCGTGTTCTCGGCCGGTTTGCCGAAACGGGCGAAGAGGGCGCGTCGCTGCAGCAGCAGATGCTGGATGCGGCACGGTCCAGTGGCGTCCGGATATTGGGACCGAACTCCCTTGGTGTGCTCAATCCAAGAATCGGCTTTTACGGTAGTTTTATGTCGGTTGTGAAAATGGGCTTTCCGCGTGCGAGGCGCGTCGGGATCGCGAGCCAGTCGGGCGCTTACGGAAGCCACATCCTGGGGTTGGC
This sequence comes from Bradyrhizobium sp. USDA 4504, assembly GCF_054063995.1. NCBI lineage: Bacteria > Pseudomonadati > Pseudomonadota > Alphaproteobacteria > Hyphomicrobiales > Nitrobacteraceae > Bradyrhizobium > Bradyrhizobium sp. USDA 4504. Next base: position 345,648 of record NZ_JBSSGV010000001.1, read on the forward strand.
GCGCGAGTTCGGAATCGGCGTGTCGTTATGTGTGATGACTGGGAATGAGTGCGACATCAGCCTGGCTGAACTGGTCCACGCGCTTGTGGAAGATGCGGACACTGACGTCATCACGATGTATTCCGAAGGCATCCGCGACGGCGACCGTCTGCTGGCGCTCGAGGCCGCGCGCCAGGCCCGCAAGCCGGTCGTGATGATGATGAAAGTCTGCAGCAGCGCCATCGGCAGCGCGGTCGCACACGGCTTCAATTGCCGACAACGACGCGGTGACGGCCGAATTCGGCGTAGTGCGCGCACGCTCCACCGAGCACATGCTAGACTTGGCGCGCCCGGCCACGCCACGTATCTATCCCATCAACAACTCGCTGGGCGTGATCACCATGAGCGGAGACGCGGGTGTCATCGCTTCCGACGCAGCTGAGGCGGCAGGCCTGCCTATGCCCGAGATGCGGGGCCGCTCAGCTGCATCTAAAGGAACTGATTCCCTTCGCTGCGCCGCGCAATCCGGTCGACTGCACTGCACAATTCATGAACGACCTATCAATCGCAGACCGCTTCACCGAGGCAGTAGTCAAGGAGGGCGGTTACCAGTCCGTGCTCGGTTTTTTTACTACACGGTGGAGGCCCCCATCTATCACGGAAGGCCTGCGCGTGCAGCTCAAGGCGGTGCGCGACAAGTACCCGGACCGCTTGTTCGTGCTCTCCATCCTGGTGTCGAAGAAGCGAGTGCAACAGTATGAGGCCGACGGCTTCATGGTGTTCGAAGACCCGGCGCGCGCCGTTGCCGCCATCGAGGCCATGGGCCGGTTCGGCGAGGCCTTCGCACGCCGGCCTGGCCTGCCGCCTCCGGCCATGCCGCAGATGGCTTTGCCTGCCAGCATACGAGCGAGGCCGATGCCACGCGCGTGCTGGCCGAAGCCGGCATCGCCGTCGCGCCCGAGCGCGCCTGTGCCACGGCCGCCGACGCAGTGGCCGCCGCCGAGGCTTTGGGCTTCCCGGTGGTGCTCAAAATCCCCTCGCCCGACATCCTGCACAAGTCCGAAATCGGCGGAGTGCTCCTCAACGTGGTCAGCGCGGGTGCGGTGCGCGACGGCTTCGCGACGCTTATCGAACGCGCAAAGCGCGCGGCGCCCGAGGCACGCATTGATGGCGTGCGCGTGGCTGCGCAACTCGCCAGCGGCATTGAGGTATCATTGGCATCCAGCGTGACCCAGTGTTCGGCCCTGTCGCGATGTTCGGGGTGTGGGGGCATCTTTGTCGAGGTGATGAAAGACGTCGTGCTGCGCCGCTGTCCTTTCGGTGAGGACATAGCCGAAGAGATGATTCGTTCAATCCAGGGTGCGCCGATCCTGCTGGGCGCGCGCGGCAAGCCGCCCGTCGATATCAAGGCGCTGGCCGCGACGCTGTCGCGCCCGACGCCGTAAGGTCTTGGCATGATCCGCGACGCTGCGATGCTGGAAGCCTTGCTCGACGGCATCCGCCGCTTCGTGCGCGAGGTGTTGGTGCCCGCCGAGCGCGAGGTCGACGAGACCGATGAGATCCCGTCGCACATCGTGCAGGGCATGAAGGATCTGGGCCTGTGCGGCATAACCATTCCCGAAGCCTGTGGCGGCTTGGGCCAGGCCACTCAAGAAGAGGTGCTGGCCGCCATCGAGGTGTGCCAGACCTCGTCCGCCTTCCGCTCGTTGATTGGCACCACGGTTGGCATCGGCTCGCAGGGCATTCTCCTGGACGCCACGCGGCACCCCCGACGGCCAGCATGGTTGCTGCGATCTCGGCCGGACAGTGGAAAGGGCTGGTGTCCCGCCCGCGGTATCGCTGAAGGTGTGAGGGAGCTGGAACAGCGCACTGGCCTCGATATGTCCGACGAGGCACAGCGCTTTGAGACGCGCGATGCCATCGCCGAACTGGTTGAGCCCTGGTTCGCTACGCGGACGCGCGAGCAGGCCGAACGAGAGCTGATGTGCACAAGGCCACCTGGGGTCGCTATGGCCCCGTGGGTGAATTGCTGGCCAGCGACTCCCGTGTGAATGCCGCGAGCAACCCGGTGTTCGAGCGCATCGACACGCCCGGTATCGGCCAGCACATCGCCGCTCGTACGGCGGTGCGCGCGTTTGGCTTGGAGCGCGAGCCCACCGCCCCGACCGCGCTGCTGGGCACTCATACCGACGAGGCTCCACGAGGTCCTGGGCCTGGATGGTGCGGCCATCGGGCGCTTGCACGATCAGGGCGTGGTGGCGGGCGCTGAATGCGATCCGACGTCAAGCACGCTCGCATGAGCCTGAACCCTGGATGCCACTACTTCAAGCGACGGCAGTAAGCCCGCGCAAGTGCACTGTCTGAAACTGTGGGGTCAAACGCTCAACTAAAGCGGGCACTCTGAATTCGAGCTATCCGGACGAAAGGCCGCCGGCCTTTCGAGCCAGCAGCCAAGTCTGGGAGGAAGCCCTTTCGGGCCGCGATTGATTAAAGATCACGATCCAGACATCTATCTAAGCGGCACATCAAACGGGCATCACATCGATTGCGTCGGCAGCGCTTCGCTTCCGTACGTATCGTACTAGCATTTGCGTTTCTCGTTCTAGACGTTCCTTCACGAGAATGGTACGGCCAATGGTAGATTCAAGAGCAGCAATGCTGTCGCGGCGCTGCGCCAACTGCATCTGCTGCAATGACATTAAGGAAGGGTCTCTTCTGATCTCGCTGCATCACTGGTTATTCTGTGTGTATATGAGCGAATGTTGAGATATCGTCTTGTTTGCTCGCTATTGATACCGTCCTTTCGCGAGCAGTATGAGAAAGATCCGACTTCAAGGTCATGCGGGAGGTCGGCGGTGTCCTGCAGACCGTCAAGCTCAAGGGGCGGCAATCGTTACCACCAATTTGCACCTTAACGAGCCGCGCTATGCCTTGCTGCCGAGCATCGTGAAGGCGAAGAAGACACCAATCGCCGAGAAAAAGCGCTGCCGATTATGGCGCCGATCTCGCCCGCGCCTAAAGGGTCCTCTGCGCCACGGCGACAAACATACTGCGCGAAGCCATCGGAAGCGTCGCCAATGCCTTCAAGGAGCTGCCATGAGCCAATCGAACGGGGCCAAAAGAAATCTGCGTACCGGCGGGAAAATTCTGATCGATCAATTGATCGCACAGGGCGTGGAGCGGGTGACCTGCGTGCCCGGCGAGAGCTATCTCGCTGCGCTCGATGCGATGCATGGCAGCCCGATCGACGTCGTGATCTGCCGCGCCGAGGGTGGTGCGGCGATGATGGCGGAGGCCTATGGCAAGCTTACCGGAAAGCCCGGCATCTGCTTCGTGACCCGCGGCCCGGGCGCTACCAACGCCAGCCACGGCGTGCACATTGCCATGCAAGACTCCACGCCAATGATCCTGTTCGTCGGACAGGTCGACACCGGCATGCGCGAACGCGAGACCTTCCAGGAGCTCGACTACAAGGCCGTGTTCGGCAGCATGGCGAAATGGGTTGTCGAGATCGATCGCCCCGATCGCATTCCGGAGCTAGTCGCGCGCGCCTTCCGTGTCGCCATGCAAGGCCGCCGCGGTCCCGTGGTGGTCGCGCTGCCCGAGAACATGCTCACTGAGACGGCGGCCGTCAGTGATGGCCCACGCGTCGAGCCCGCAATCACGTGGCCTGCGCCCTCCGATATCGATCGTCTCGGCGCGATGCTTGCGAGCGCGAAAGCGCCGATCGTCGTCCTCGGCGGCTCGAGCTGGGATGAAGCCGCCAGTAAGAGCATCGCGCAATTTGCCGAGCGCTTCGATCTGCCGGTCGCGACCTCGTTCCGCCGTGCCTCGCTGTTTGACGCCGATCATCCGAACTACGCGGGCGATCTCGGCATCGGCCCTAATCCACGCCTGAAGGCACGCATTACCGGCGCCGATCTGATCGTTCTGATCGGCGGCCGGCTGACGGAAATGCCCTCATCGTCCTATACCTTGCTTGACATCCCCTCGCCCACGCAGCAGCTGGTTCACGTCCATCCCGGCGCCGAGGAGCTCGGCCAGATCTATCAGCCGGCGCTGGCGATTCAGGCGACTCCTGTCGCTTTTGCGCAAGCCGTCGGCACGCTCAGACCGGATGTTGTGCCTGCCTGGAAGAGTGAACCGGCGAAGGCCCATGCGGACTACCTGCGATGGACCGATACGCCGCGCGAGCTGCCGGGCGCTTTCCAATATGGCCAGGTAGTCGCCTGGTTGCGCGACCGCCTGCCGAAGGATGCGATCGTCTGCAACGGCGCTGGCAATTATGCCGGCTGGCTGCATCGCCACCATCGTTTCCATGCATTCGCCGCCCAGCTTGCGCCGACCTCGGGCTCGATGGGCTACGGGTGTGCCTGCCGCCGTGATGGCGAAGCGGCACTACCCCGACCGCGTTGTCGTCGCCTTTGCCGGCGACGGCTGCTTCCTGATGAACGGCCAGGAGTTTGCGACCGCCACGCAATATGGAGCAGCGCTCATTGTTGTCGTCATCGACAACGGCCAATATGGCACTATTCGCATGCATCAGGAGCGCGAATATCCAGGCCGCGTGTTCGGAACGCAGCTGAAGAACCCTGACTTCGCACTCTATGCCAAGGCCTTCGGCGGCCATGGAGAGAGGATCGAGCGCACCGAGGATTTTGCCCCCGCCTTCGAGCGAGCACTCGCCTCGCGCAAGCCGGCGATTTTGCATTGCTTCCTCGATCCGCGCGCGGCGTCGGTCGGCAAGGATTTTGTACCCAGCAAACGCGGAAAGCGATAGCATAGCTGGCCCGCAAGGCCACCGAATCAGACTGATCAATCGGCCGGCATGCAGGCCGGTAGATGTCGGCTGGTGTCAGCGCATTCCCCATCCGCCCGAGCTCGAAATGTCGGACAGAAACTGCCGAAAGATCGGGTGGCACGCGATTCACTTGTCCTGCCGAAGCTCTCGCCCTCAACACGCAGGGGCACACATGCCGGCAATCTTGCTCAACTCCGGCAACGCATCGAAAGCAACCTTTCTGAGATCGGAGACGTCACTTGCTTGTCGGAAGCCGAAGCCGTCCCGCACTTATGGCGTTGCCACCATGCTGAAGCTCATTCGGATTGAAGCCGAAACGGTCTTGCGGATTTCATTGCCCGCGATCGTCTCGCTGGTGCTGGACTGAACCTAGTGTAGCTGCAATTTCGGTCAACAAACGTGTGTACAACATGAAGGATTTGGCGCGGCCTTAGGATGTATTAGATCTCTAAACTGTGGCGCGTCCTATTTGCGTGCTTTCAATCCAAACGTCATCGTATGCTGCCATATTCCCTCGTGCAGTCCCGCTTGCCTAACAAGAGCCGCAAGCGACAGGCAATCTGAATAACGAAGATATATAGTGCGCAGATCGACACATCGAATGAACGGTTCGATGTCGATTTCCTGATAGATCCAGCCTCGCATGTGGTCTCGTTGAGAGCAGATCGCTGGCTGCAAAAGTTCAATCCGGATCGTCATGCCAGCCGCCTCTCTACATATACGATGAGTGCCCCACCAAAAGTAGCTCCCGTCCAGGCCCGTCACGCTGGCTTTTTTGGCGTCCGGGCAGTCACAACATTCAGGAAACGGCTATGGCCCACAATGGGCGGGAACCGGATCTGGAAGATGTCGGACGTAAGCGGACGGGGCCGCTGTTTAGCAAGGCATACTACCTCGAAGCTTACCATGCGCACTTGGTCATACATTGGCCGAGGGCATTGGACATGAAAAGGAGCGCTCTGCGGTGCGCAGATCGTCGGTGCTAGCGATTTCGCACCACCTGAGATCGTCGCGTCGCTGCGAACTGTAGGCTACGAACCCCCGCCCAATTAGGCAAGAAGCACTCGAATAGGCTGAGCAGCTCCGGACCCGATGACATCGTGAAGGCCTGGAAGGATCTTAGCACCTTGAGAGTCAGGGTCGAAAATCGTGGAAGATTCATAGCTTTGATAAGCCGTGGACCTTCCGTGACAGGATTATGGCTTCAAGAACTGCAGAGCCTTCCATCGGATCATCAAGGGGAGCTACTGCAGCCACATCGATCACGTGGCCGAGCAGGTCGGCGCAATGCACCTTGTTCGAAGAAAACGTCTCTCTCGAGGAGGCAGCGGTCTCTAGAAGGGAGCGTATCACGCCCAGCCACAGGGAATAGCCTGCCGGTGCGATCGAAAACTATAGGTTCGATGTAGTTGATCTCAAGCCCGCCGACGCGGCTGCCGCACGCATTGACCTGGCGTCGTTGCGGAAGCCTGCGATGATCGTCATCTAGTCAGCGCCAACTGCCTCCAGGTTCGGAGGGCGTTGTGCAGGGTCGGTGTGCCGTTGGCTTCGACGAGTGGCTTGGGTCGCAGATCTATCAGCGGCCGCAGGCGTGAACCGACGTCGTCGCAAGGACGATGACGCCGGCAGCCATAATGCTAACCCTCTGCAATTCCAAGCGCGCCGAAGGACCAATAATTCAGTTCCAGGTGTTCAGACTTGCGGACAGACGCCGCAAGCCCTTGTCGAGCGAGCCAAGATCGACGCCGTAAGAAAGTCTGATCCCATTTGGATCACCAAAGACGGTGCCCGAAACTGTCGCGACACCAGCGTCCATCAATAATATGTTAGCGACGTCCTCAGCGTTGAATGCGGGGCCAGGGCCCTTTGCGCGCCGTAGCCAGCCCTTGAGATCGAGATAAAAGTGAAACCCGCCCTGGGCAGCAGGTTGGGGGATTGACTGCAGCGTCGACAGGATCGAGAGCCCAAGCGTTCGCGCCTCACGAACCTGACGTTGAAGTTTTTGTTGGAAGGCATAATCACCGGAATCCAAATGGTGGAGCAATGCATGCTGTGCAATGACATTCGGATTGTAGGTCGTATCGCGTTGGAGCGCTTGCACTGCGCTGATAACTGCTTTTGGGCCAGCGAGATAGCCGATTCGCCAAGCGGTCAGAGCCATCGATTTGGAAAAAGAATTAACGATCAGGGTGCGAACGCGTGCGGGAGGAGTGACCGAAACGATTGGATGGTGGATGTGCGGGGCATGGGCGAAAGCCCCATAGCATTCGTCGAACACAATCCAGAGATTCCGCTCGATAGCAAGCTCGGCAATATCAGCAAGAGCTTCCCGGTTGTAAATCGTACCCGTTGGATTGTTCGGGGTGTTGACAACGATCGCTTTAGTCTTTGATGTAACTGCCGCAGTTAGATCTGAAAGCGTCGGTACGTAGTTGTTATCCCTTGTCTCGATGAAGATTGGGGCTCCGCCAGCCAGACGGATGTGTGCGGGGAAAGCAGTCCAATGTGGGACGGGGATGAGCACCTCGTCCCCGGGATTGAGAAGCACCATTGCAACGTTAAAGAGAGCTTGTTTGGAGCCGCCAGTTAATGCCACTTCGTCCGCCGACCAAGTTTGACCTGTCTCCGTGGAAATTTTGCGAGCGATCGCGTGTCGCAGCTCTGTCGGGTGGGCTGTTTTGGTGCCGCCGTTGATCTTGCGATTGATCGCAATGATTGTGCCCTCGCGCACCATTGGCGCAATGTCACTTCGGATCTCTTCGGCAGTCAAATCAATAATTTGATCGGAACTTGAGGCAGTCGCCTTGGTTGCGGTCCAGGCCGCGGCGGTGTCCGAGGATCTAAACAAGGTTGTTCGTTGCGCCAGCATGTAGGTCCTCCGTCAAATTTGGCATGTCAGTGCTGCGGCGCCAGCTTGCCGCTACACGAGGACGACCTGCTCATACTGAAGCTGTTCATCGTTCTTTTGACTGTTTCGGTGATTGGATGGCCGCTAAGTCGCGAGGGAGTGCCGAAGGATGGCATAAAATTTGGAGACTGGCGGAAGAGCTGCTGCGCCACTTCACTGTACTGTCCACGTGAGGTGCTGTGCGTCGTCTGCGCTGGATCGGATAGCGGCAATTTCATGTGAGCTGTCCTACGGGATCGTTGTCGTCGTGTGGATGAAAGGCATCATATCGCAGCTCAGGCAGATAACCGCACTTCAGGTCGGGCCATTTCGTCTTATCTTAGCAGTTCGTTCGACGGCCTCGTCGAGCGTCGCAAAGGAAAATAGCTGTCCTCCAACGCAACAACGGCTGCACCGCGTGATGGAGTGTGCATGCCAGTATACGAGCCTTGTTGAAATTCGTGAAGCCGCCATCACCATCGACAAAGACGGGCGGTTAGCTTGAGCCAACGATCCACTCTTTATCTAATCGGCACCCAGAGAGCACGTAATCGACAGACCCGTTGCCCAGAGGCCCTTCACGTCACCGCACTCAGCGATCGCGCGGCGGGAGAAACCGTCATGCGTCTGCATGAGGAAGGTGAGTTCGCCGCTGGCGTAAACCCGGGCGTGCAACGTTGGTGAAAGCAGATTGTGATTGATCTTCCATGCCAATTCCTTAGGCGGTTTGACCAGCCAGCGTTCGTCAATGACGGTGACATGCCTCTGTCGTTCAATCAACTACGAGGATTGGTAGTCGACTAGAACTCAGGTTGTCGTCTCTAACCGTGGATGCGGAGGAACTTGGATGATCCGGACGTTCACGCGATCTTGGTTATTTTTCCGGTACTGCGCCAGCTTTGTATTCCTCCTTGCTGTCTTGAGACGAGCGCAAGGAGTCGGTTTATCCGCGTCTGGGTCCCTTGGACTGTCAAGCGTTCGGCGGACGAAAAGAGCTGCAGAGGCGAACGTCGTCAGAGCCGATGGCGAGGTGCGCAGTTGGCCAGCTTTGATTTGAGACGGGCCGCGACATTATCATCGTGGGGCTCTCGCCTTCGCTTGCCAAATCCCGCGGGTGAAGAGCGGTTGTTGGCCACAGTCATGTGATCGATGTTTTTGCAAGAGCGCATCCAAGTCCGTTGAGCGTCGAGTGGGCAACGGGCTTCGTGAAGTCGCCATGGGATGGCATGCCATCGAGTCGCTCGGAGAAGCGAGGCATCGAAAACCCTGTGCCTCATCCGCCACGATTGTGCCGTAGTCCTGGACGGTACCGATGTGGCTATTTTGCTTGGCGGCTGGTCAGCTTGCCGAAAGCTGGGCCTGCCAACCTGGCGAAGTGGAGATATCTCGGGGCTGATCTGCGAACTGCATCAAACGGAAGCATCGTCAAACGGAGTTACACAATGGTTCGAATCCATAACACTCTCGACGCGGCAAGTTCGGGTTCCGGCAGTGCATCTCAGGTCACTCAGCTAGATGAAACCATAGACCAGCCGGCCTTTAACCAGCACCTTGACGAGATACCACAGGAGCTGAACGAACAAGCCGATGCAGGTCCTTCCGATGTTGCTGTCTCGGCCGAGGTGGATCGGCGCGATGCGGTCAACCAGCAACCTGATTTGAAGCTTGTCGTCATTTCGAACCGCGTTGCACCCTTTGACCCCAACAAACCTCAGACCGGCGGGCTCGCCGCGGCGCTCGAGCCGGTCGTGCAGCGCTCCGGCGCGCTCTGGATTGGGTCCTCTGAAAACCGCGGCGACGGGACCGAGCACCCCCTGCCACTGGTGAAGACCGGTGCAGGCGAGGTGGCCAGGCTCGAGCTGCCGGCCAAGGACTATCCTGGCTACTATCGAGGTTTTTCCAATTCGACGCTGTGGCCGGCTTTGCACTCCCTGCCGGGCCAGATGTCGGGCTCGGACGAGGATTATGAAAGCTATCGAAACATCAACGACTTTATTGCGCGTGCGGCCTTCGACGTCCGAGATCGGGACGCATTCTGGGTTCATGACTATCATTTGCTTCCGCTTGGGGCTGCCTTGCATGACCTTGGTATCGAGCGGCCAACCGGCTTTTTCCTCCATACGCCGTGGCCGGCGCCCGACATGATCGAGCGCGTGCCCAATCATCGCGAACTGATGAAGTCGATGCTGAAATACGATCTGCTCGGCTTCCAGACAAACCGGGACCTGAACAATTTCGTGGCCGGCCTTAAAACCCATTTCGGGCTCGAGAGCAAGGATGGCGTCGTGACCACGGAGCGCGGCCAGACGCGACTGCAAAAGTTCCCAATCGGCATCGATCCCAAGCAGTTCGCGGAGTATCTAGCGGCAGATCTTTCTCCTGCGGAGCAAGAAAAAGTCTCGTCACTCCTGCAAAACTTCGAGGGCGCCAAGTTCGCGATCGGCGTCGATCGGCTCGATTACACCAAGGGTATCGACAAACGGGTCGAAGGCCTCAATCAGCTTCTGACGACCGAGCCGCACAGCATCTCACTGTTGCAGATCGCGCCGTCCTCACGCGCCGACGTCGAGCAGTATCAGAAATATAAAGACGACGTGGAGAGCGCGATCAATCACGTCAATAACGAGCATGGCACGGACGAGTGGAGGCCAATCCACTACACGAATGACTCGTTCAGCCAGGCTGCACTCGCGCGTCTTTACCGGGCTGCCAAGATTGGTGTCGTGACACCGTTGCGCGACGGCATGAACCTGGTGGCGAAGGAATATGTTGCTGCACAAGATCCGCGGGATCCCGGCGTGCTGGTGCTATCCAAGTTTGCCGGTGCGGCGGAAGATTTCAGCGAGAACGAGGCGCTGTTGGTGGATCCGAACCACCCTGAAGAGATCGCAGCCGCTATTTCGAAGGCCGCCAACATGCCGCTTGAGGAGCGTGCAGCGCGCTGGCGGTCGATGATGGATAAAATCGAATCTTTCACCATTCACGACTGGTCGGCGGACAATGTTCGAGAACTCGACAAAAGCCGGGTCATCGTTCCGGCTGATCAGTTCCACCGTCTCGGACTCGGCTGGACCAACGAGGCTCAAATGCCGCTGTTCCGAAGGCATGCCGAGGCGCTCGCCACGTATAACGAGATCGACCCCGCGGATGCCGCGTTGAAGGAGGCGGCCTTTGAAGACGAGAAGAAGGCCTATGAGGCGTTAGAGGCCTCACTGATACATACCCAGGACAGACTCTGGGATCTGCCGCTCGACACACCTCCGATTGGTGGTCGTCCCGAACAAGAGCCTGGTGCGGCGGAGGGTTGACCGGGCGAGCGGAACAGCACGGCGGATGACGGGCTTGTGTAGCAGGACAGAGGCACAATATAGACTTGGCGGCTGAGACGGTTCTTGCGGGCCGCGCAGCCGCCCGCAAGATGAGCGGAACGTCTCGGCAGACGATGCGCAGTCAGCAATTGGAGATTGCCATGCACACCGCCCTTAGCTTTATCGCGATCTGGCTGCTGATCAACGCGCTGTTCTTTGTCGCGATGACCTCCGTCGACAAATCTGCCCGCCGACCAGCCCGGAAGAACGTACCTCATATTTGGAGGTAAGCGTTACGATTGCGGGCGTGGGAACGTCCCGGTGTTCCGTTCCAGGCTGGTGAAGATCCGATAATCCTGCTGCTGCCAGACAGCTCAGGAGCCTGCCGACAATGCGCTGTCTGCTTGGTGACCAATGTCGGCAAGCGGACATGGTCGTACAGCCCTGAGCGGCTGAAACTTGCGGCTCTTGAGCCGGCACGCAGCTTGCAATGGATGGTCCACGAGGCGGTAGCGCGAGCCGAGCCATGTCATGCGTTGCGTACTTTCCATATCTCCTGCTTGACGTGCCGAGCCAGCGTGGCCCTCGACCTCAGCCGGAGCAAGTCCATGAACACGTTAGTCCTCTCCGCAGCGCTGCTTTCGATTGCCTGCTTCACCTCCGCCGCGCTTTCACAGGAGCGAACACCTATGGCACCGCCTGATGATCCATTCCTCTGGCTTGAGGAGATCGAAGGGGCAGACGCATTGGCTTGGGCCCACGCCGAGAACGAGAAGACACTCGGCGTGCTCCAATCAGATTATCGCTATCAACGCTTCTACGAGCAGACGCTCACCATCTTGCAAGCCAAGGATCGAATTCCATACGTCTCGCTCGGACGGCGCGGGTTGGAGAATTTTTGGAAGGACGAGAAGCAGGTGCGCGGCATCTGGCGGCGCACCACGCTGGAGAGCTATCGTAGCCAGGATCCACAGTGGGAAACCATCCTCGACGTGGACGCCTTGGCTGTCGCCGAGAACAAGAATTGGGTCTTTCAAGGTGGCAACTGCCTTCCGCCTGAAGAGCGGCTCTGCCTGATTAGTCTTTCCGACGGCGGCAAGGATGCCGCGTCCATACGCGAGTTCGACCGCGAGGCCAAGGCCTTCGTTGCGGACGGCTTTTATCTTCCAGAGGGCAAGCAGTACGTCAGCTGGATCGATCGTGACACCCTGCTTGTTGCACGGGACTGGGGCGAGGGCTCGTTGACGCAGGCCGGCTACCCCTTTGTGGTGAAAGAGCTCAAACGCGCCCAGCCGCTCAGCGAGGCGCGTGAGATCTTTCGGGGTGCGCCCACCGATGTTTCGGCGGGACCCTTCGTACTTCGTGACAGCGAAGGTCATGTCCATGCGACCGGGGCCATCCGCGCGATCGGGTTTTTCGAGCATGAGTACGTGCTCTTCCGCCCCGATGGGTCCGTCAAGCTCAATCTGCCGAAGAAAGCAGAGATCGCAGGCCTCGTGAGCAATCGCCTGCTTGTGAAACTTGAAGAGGCGTGGACGCCGTCCGGTGATGTCAGCTTCAGTGCCGGCTCGCTGATTTCGTATGACCTGAGCGAATGGAAACAGGATCCGCTGAATGCCAAAGCCTGGCTTGTCTTCAAGCCTAGGCCTCGTCAGGCCCTGAGCGGGCTAAGCTTCACAAAGAACCTCTTGATCCTGACGATCCTGGATAACGTTCAAAGCAGAGCGTTCGTTTACAAGTACGATCAAGGAGCCTGGTCTGCGACGCCGATCCCGCTGCCGGAACATACAAATGTCAGCGTGTCGGCCACCTCCGATGACGCGGACCAGGCGATGTTCGCCGTCTCAAGCTATCTCAAGCCAACGTCGGTCTGGTATTTTGATGCCAAAACTCAAAGGCTTGAGGAATTAAAGACGACCCCCACCGCTTTTGATGCGTCCAACCATGTCATAGAGCAGTTCGAAGCGACTTCGCGTGACGGCACGTCAATTCCCTATTCTCTGGTGCGACCGAAGAACGCAAGGTTTGACGGCGCCACTCCGACACTTCTTTATGGCTATGGCGGGTTCCAGGCTTCGCTTCTGCCCTCCTATCTCGGACCCGTCGGACGGCTCTGGCTCGAGCAGGGCAATGCCTATGTCGTTGCGAATCTGCGTGGGGGCGGCGAGTTTGGCCCGCAATGGCATCAAGCTGCCCAAGGGGCAACGAAGCAGACGACGTGGGATGATTTCATCGCCATTGCCGAGGACCTGATCCGCCGCAAGATCACAAGCCCGTGGCGGCTCGGGGTAATAGGTGGCAGCCAGGGCGGGCTGCTCGTCGGCGCCGCAATTACCCAACGTCCCGAGCTCTTCAACGCGGCGATCATCCAGGTGCCGCTGTTTGACATGCTTCGATATACCAAATTGGGCGCAGGCGCCTCCTGGATCGGCGAGTACGGCGATCCCGCTTTTCCCGAGCAGCGCGCGTGGATCGAGCCCTACTCACCCTATCAGAAGCTGGTACCGGGCAAGACCTATCCCGCTCCTTTGATTCTCACCTCCACCAAGGACGATCGCGTGCATCCCGCGCACGGCCGCAAGGCCGCAGCAAAGCTCGCCGCGCTGGGCCAGCCCTACTTCTACTACGAGAACATCGATGGGGGGCACAGCGCCGCGGCCAATTTCATCGAAGTTGCGCGTCGACTGGCCCTTGAATACACCTATGCGTCGAGGCGGCTTTGTTCTGAGAAACCGACTGAATTCATCAAGCTGGAATGGGACGCAATACATTGAACAGCCAATCGACGAGCAAGACGCTACGGACTTAAGGGGCAACCGAAGCAGTTCCCACGCGGCCATGGGTCTTCGATCTGCCTCAACTTTCGGCTCGTCGTGCAATATGGCCGGCCAGGCGCCTCGCCGGCGAGTGTCGAAATATTGCTGAGGCAGACTGGCTCATGAATTGCGATTTCCAAGCTTCAAGCTCCGTTCCAGCTTCTGGACAAATCGTGCCGCAATGAACGGTGTATCTGATTGGATATCGAAGCGAGTTGTGCCTAGGGACGCAGATCCGACCGGGCAGGGAGGGAGGCGTTGAGTTCTCCGGCACGGGCCAATCTCGAAAGAGGTCTCATTCGTGCGCGGACCCGGCAGTCAGTGATCGCGGTTAGCGTGCTCGAGGAAATCGGAGCACACAGCAAGGCTGCACGACGGCTATCGAAGCTAGAGGCAGGAAAGAAAGATGCGCAAGTTACCGATCCTGAAAAGCCTCCATCTGTTTGAGGCGGTCAGCGAGTTTCCAAGCTTCTCAAGGGCGGCCGAGCGGCTCAACATGACGACCGGCGCGGTAAGCTATCAGATGCGCCTTCTTGAGGATTGGTTCGGCAGGAGACTATTCGTTCGCCATAGTTCGGGCGTGCGGCTGACATCCGACGGCGAACAGCTCAAGCGCAGCTGTGCGAGCGCGTTCACCGTGCTCGAGAAAGGATGCTACGAGCTACGAAGGCGCCATGCAGGACATTCCGTGGTGATCGGGAGCTCAACCACGTTTTTGTCGCACGGCCTGTTGCCCCGTATCGGTCGGTTCCTCCAACTCTATCAGGACGTTGACCTTCTCTTTGAAACCGAAGTCGATCTTGACGTGCTCGCTGTTGGCGCGTTGGATGTGTTGTTTCTCAGCGGCCGGCTGAAGTGGCCGCTTCCTATCCGCGAGGTGCACGCTTCAAATGAGATGATTGGCCCAGTCTGCGCGCCTGCCACGCTCGAGGGGATCAAGAATCCGAAAGATATTCGCTCTATCTCTCTGTTGCACGAGGCCGACAGGCTGGACGCCTGGAGCGAATGGGCCAGCGCAGCTGCAATATGCTTGCAGGGATCTCGCAAGGTCGTGTTCGATTCATTTTCCTTGGCTATGGAGGCGGCAAAAAGTGGGCTGGGAGCCGCGATATCCTCGCAAATCCTGGTCAGAAGCAACCTTGAGAAAGGAGAGCTTGTCGCCCCATTTGGCTTCGTGCCGGTCAATCGCTCAATCTATATGTTCGTCAATGGGCACGCGCGAAATAACGCGGCTGTCAAACAGTTTGAGCGCTGGGCGCTGTCAGAAATAATGAGCCGGGACGATCAGCCATCGCCCTTCGAAGTCCCAACTCGGCAGATCGAGCAAGCCGCTCACTCGAAGCGACCGGATAGGCCCGTACTGGCATCAAGTCGTTGACGGCCATCATGGGCCTACAAGGTGCGGACGGTTCCAGGGTAGGGCGCCGGAAATCCGTGGCGCGCGGCCAGAAGATGAAGGATTGCAAATGGTTCGTCGACATAGGCGCGGCCGTTCGCGACCTTCGCATTCTCTTCTAAAGAGCTTCCCTGCTCTAAAATCAGAACTGGCGCGGACTGATGATCCTGCCCAAGCCTCTCGATGAGCGCGGCTCGTGGCCTCGCCCAGGAAATCCGACGAACGTCGAGCCTCGCAGCGCAGCCTGGAAATGCGGACAGCAACCCCTCCAGCAGCAAGCAGTGCCAGCAATAGAATTGCTGTCCTGGCAGGGTCGGATCTGAAAACGGGCGCTCTAAAAGGAACAGCTGATCCCATGGCATGATGTGGACCCCTGATCTAGCGATCGCCAGGACATGAAGTTTCAGAGTCCCTCGATCTGACCACGGCGAAGGTCGCAACCGCAAATGCTAAAAATGCGCTCCCCGCGCATAGGAGGATAACCATGCCCAAAGCAAGCCGATCACCCAAAACCGACAAAGCAATACCATTTCCCGCAACGCCGCTATAGGTGCAACACTGAAATAGCCCTGAAAGGCGACCGGCTCGGTCGGGAGCCACTGAAGACACCATGTGCGCGTGAGCAGCAGCCGCAAATATTTGGCCAAACCCAAGCATCGCGCTGCTGGAAACGATTGTCATAGGCAGACCCGCATCGAGTGACATCATTGCAAGGGATGCCGCAAGCAGCACTGCGGCCCCAGCGATGGTTGGCAAGGCCCCCAACAGCTCGAAGATCGGCTTGACGGCGAGCGCGCCCAGCAACGCAAAAACGCCGTTGCTCATCACGATCGTCAGTAGCACGCTCTTATCGAGGACCCCGTCAGCTGTGGCACGTATCGCGGGATAGACATTGATGATGCCGGCGCCGAGATTGAGCAGAATGACAGCAAGGAATGCGGGATAAAGTGGTGCCAAGTCCAGGATGGTACCCGAAGGCCGCGCCTCAAGGACTGCCGGTGTCCTTCTGAACTGCTGCTTGATGCCAAGGAGCACGATAAAGGAGAAGATGATCGCCGATATGTTGAAGACCAAAACGCCGGGCAAGTGCAATTGATCGGAGAGCATGGCACCTGCAAACATTCCCAAGAGATAGGTGAGCCAGTCGATATTGGCGATATTGCGCAGCACCGAGATCATGCCGTCTTCCGACGTAATACGACGGAAGAAGGAAACTTCTGCAGATAAGTAGACGGGCTGAACCAGGCTGAGGACGGCCATTGCTGCATAGCTCAGAAATGAATCGGCTTCGCCGGTGCCGAAGATGGCGAGCAGCGCGCATACGCGAACCGCATTGACGATCATCATGGCTGAGATCGGATCGCCTCTGTCGACCAGCGGCGACAGGAAGAGGCTTCCGAGCATGATAGGCGCAAAAGTGACCGCAATGCCTATACCCGCAGCGCTCATGCCGGATTGCAGAAGGCCGATCAGGATGCCGATTCGGAACGCCCAGCCGCCAATCTGGATGATCAAATGCGAGAGATAGACGAACTGCCGTGTGCTCGCCCCACTCATCGTTGACCCAGCTCATCGAGCATCGTCGAGTGGATATCCCTTGACGCAAAGCCAAAGATGAATGGCATTGGTCTAGTTCGGCGACATCGGTGCGATGAGACCACAAGGGGACGACGAACCCTCTCGCAATAGGGCGGCTTGGCAAAAGACATCTCACCCACCTATCAACCTCCTCGCGGAGTTCGGTCATCGCCAGAAGATGCCGGCCGACGCGTTCCCCTTGCCGGTGAGCCCTGAGTTCCACCGCTTGCCTTAAACAGCGCTCGCTAGACCCCGCCGAAGCTTTGAGGTGCAGCACCCATTTCCCTAGCGATCCTGTCGCGCGGCGCTCGGCTTTGACGGCAAGGAATGCACATGAGCGGCATGCTCATGACCGGGCGGAAGACGCAGAAGCTTGGTCCCGCCGCGAAGCCAGATCAGCTTGCAGGCTTGTCCGGATGTGCTCACGAGTGAGGAGGTAGTCTGGATCTCCCCCAATCTCGACAGCGACGGTGGCGTGGTTCAGCGATATGTCGGGCCGGCCCTCGTTGAAGTACTCGATGGCGAGATTGTTGTGCGTGGGCGCATGCCGAGGATTAAGGCCAAGGGCCCGAAGATAGTGCTCGATGCTGTCCTTCGCCTTGCCAAGCTCGGAATAGGCAAGGCCGAGGTTGCTCTGCAAATCGGGATTGTTTGGATTGATCTCGGCTGCCGCCAGATAGGACTCCAGAGCAGCGTTCGGCCTATCGTGCCGCAGTAGGATGTTGCCCTTCTCGAAGTGAGCTCGCCATTCATTCGGCTTGATGACGAGTGCTCTGTCGAGATCGGCCAGGGCGCCCGCGGCATCTCCCATTCTGTTGCGAAGTGCGGCCCTGTTCAGATGAGCTTCGTAATAGGGCGGGCAAAGCTCAACGGCACGTGCATATGCCTCGAGAGCCTCAGCGTCCCTGCCGGCGACTTTCGAAAGCAGGTTACCCAGGTCATTGTGATACTCTCCATAATAGGGATCGTAGGCAATTGCCTCACGCAACTGCTTCTCAGCCCGAGGAAGGTCGTTGACGAGTTCATAGACCTGGCTGGTGTTGTAGATCAGAATCGACTGGTGAAGCCTGAAGCGCTCGTCGCCATACACCTTGAGCATCTTGCCGAGGCCTTCCGCGCAAAGGGCGAGGGCTTCTTGATACTTTTCCTGCTTCGCCTTGATGTAGGCATAGGCGTTCTCTGCAAACACCTTGATGTAATCGTACTTGTCGTGGTTCTTGAAATCACGCTCGATAACTTCCAGATTTCGCACCGCATACTCCTCGGCCACCGTGAGGTTGACCGGCTGCTGATAGCGTCCATAGGTCATTGATTGGGCGTAGAGAACCGTTGGCGTGTATCGGCTCTTCGGGAAGGTCTTGTAGAATTCATCCAGATAGGGAACCGACACCCGCCCGCAGCCAAGCGAATACAGCACAAAAGCCGCGTTGATGAAGGCGGCGTTCACCGGAGCATCGCCCGAGCCGTAAGTGCGAAGCGCAGGGTCGGCGACAAGTTCTCCGAAGTAGCTAAACCAGAGATCATACAGGCCGATGCTTTGAAGGATCTGGCTCGGCTCTGCAAGTAGTTCCAGGCGCTTGAATTTGTCCCTTATCGCCAGCGCATGAAGCATCACGAGCGGCGCCTCGCCGGCCAAATAGCGGTCCAGGCAAGCGCGGTGCAACTGCTCGTGCAGATGATCTGCGGTCGCCTGCTCGAAGATTGCATAGTTTCGCTGCGCGATCAGATCGGGCGTGGTGCAATCGGATTCAATGTAAGATTTGAGAAGGCTATGCCGTTCCCCGGTGTTGAGGCTCGCCAGATAGAGATCCACGGTCGCGGTCGGATCGAGATAGCCGACGACTGGTAATCCTGCTGCCGCGCATTTGCTCAAGGCTTCCGCAATCAACGGATTGCCTCCGCTTGCCTCATAGATCTTCCGTCGTTTCTCGGCAGGTAGGTCTCGATCAAGGATCGTGCCCAGCTCTTGCGAGCTATATCTGCCGAAATGAACTTCGCTGGCCTCCGGAAAATAGAGGCGTTGTTCGTAATCGATCAGGACAAACCGAAACAGCCGCGCATTGTCGTCCAGCCTGACGAGTAGCTTGATCAGATTCTTGGCCGAGCCGGACAGGGCCGCCGCTCGGTCGATGACGATGATGTGACGTTCGTGGAGCTGTTGGGCGCACTTGATCAGGAATTCGGCTAGTCCGACCAGGAGCTTGTTTTGATATTCATAATGATAGAAGCGGGTACGCTCCTCCTTGCTCGAGGTATTGGTGAGATCCTTCGGCACGGTAAAGGCGTCGCTATTGAGAAGAGGGAATAGCCGCTTCAAGGATTGTTGTGCCGTCTCAACCAGTTTTGGCTTATTCTCTTTGGCCCACCTCAGTTCGGCGTCGATGAGCGCTTGCAGCCCGGCAAGATAGCCGCCGGTCCGCCAGTCGCCGTCAGTGATAGAGAAGTTAGAATTGGAGCTCGCGAGTGCCGATTTGATCGTCGGTACCGGAGCCATGCCCGGTTCTACCTTCAAAATCGTAATCGGACTGAGCTCGACAGATGATGATATGGCTGGAAGAACGCGCTGCTGGATCAAATCGACCATTGTACTCTCCCGAACTGTCACAAAGGAGGGTGGTCGAAAGGACCACCCTCCAATGCCGCTATGCTCTGATCAGGTAGACGCATTCAAGGCATCATCGCACCAGCCTAGAGCGTACCCGTGTACGGAGTGGTGGTACGGATGGTGGTCTTGATCTCGGCGATCTTCTTTTTCATCACGTGTTCCTTTCCTTCTCTGGCACGCCAGACCCAAGCGAAAGCGCGGCCAGTCGTGCAGGGAAAGAATAGTGAATTGCTGCACCAATCCGCAGCGAGATTTCTTGTCAGTCGCTGTCAAAAAGATTGAACGCCCGGCTCGGACCGGCTGGGCTTGCCGACGCAAAGTTGCGCCCTTGTTTTCGAGATGCGTCCAGGTATCGCGATCTCACTCAGCGGCCTTGGCGAGCTGGTGGCGCGATGTAAATGATCCTCGCCGCAAGGAATAACGAGGATGGGCACCTTGTGCGCTCCACTGCTGCACAGGACCTCCTAGTGGCTCTGCACAGTGATTATGACTCTTTGGAAGGCGCGGGATAGGCGCGGCCCATTTTGGTGCGGGCCTTGTCTGTTGTGAACATCCATTTGATGCGAGAGCGGGCGGCATTTCGCTTCCGTTCCCAAGCGGCGATTTCGCGGCGCAACCGCTTGGGGGCGTCGATTCTGCGATTGAGGCACTGGCCCCGCAGGACGCCGATCTCGATCTCGACCATGTTGAGCCAGCTTGCGTGCTTGGGCGTGTAGTGGAACTCGAGCCGTCGCAAAATCCGCCTGGCTTCGGCGGGCGGGAAGGCCTGATACAGGGCGCCGGCGGAGTGGGTCGATAAATTATCCTGGACGACCCGGATGATCTCGGCGTCGGGATAATGGATGTCGACGAGGTCGCGCATGCAGGAGGCATAGTCTTCAGCCGCGCGCCGCTCAGTGACTTTGACCTTGCGCCAGGGACGATGCACGTCGAGGAATACGAAGAGATTGACCGTGCCGTTGCGACGGTACTCGTAATCGTAACGTTCGAGCTGGCCGGGCTCGGCCGGAATCGGTTGACGCGCCTCGCCGATGAGCTGCACCGGGCTTTCGTCGAAGCACACCACCGGCCGCTTGGGATCTGGCGCCTCGGCGTAGAGGTCGAGCACGTCCTCCATACGGGCGACGTATTCGCCGTCGATCTGCGGAATGCACCACATGTCCCTGCGCCAGGGCTTGAGGCCATTTTCGGCCAGGCGCCGCCGAACCGTCTCATGCGACAGGCTCTTGTGTTCGGTGAGCTTGACCATCGCACCTGCCAGCAGCTCAAGCGTCCAGCGGGCCCGGCCTTCTGGCGGACTGGCGCAGGCCGTCGCCACCAACAAGGCTTCTTCCTTGACCGTGAGTTTGCGCTCCGCTCCGGGCCGCGGCTCATCGCTCAGCGCCCGCTCCAGATTGCCTTCCACGAAGCGGCGCTTGGTCCGGTACACGGTCGAGCCGCCCACGCCGACGCTCCGCGCGATCTCCTCATCGCTGCCGCCGGTGTCGGCAGCCAGCAAAATCTGCGCGCGCTTGAGCTTACGGGACGCATGCTTGCCGCCGCTGAGCAGCGCCTTGAGTTCCGTGCGCTCGATTTGGCTGAGGTCGACCCGATAGCGTACATTCATGGCATGCCTCCGTGTTCGAGGCACGCACCAACAACTGAATCGGATGGCCGGCGTGAGTCCTTCGGCAAAACCCTTCACGCCCACACAGGGGCAGTACCTGGCCTTCATCCACCTCTACACGCGCCTGCACCGCAGACCCCCGGCCGAAACCGACATGCGGGAATACTTCCGCGTTAGCCCGCCCTCGGTTCACCAGATGGTGCTGACGCTGGAACGGGAGGGCCTCATCAGACGGCAGCCAAGGACCCCTCGCAGTATCGAGGTCCTCGTTGATCCAAAACACCTGCCGGAGCTACTCTGACCGCCAGACGCAACCCGTCAAAATCACTGTGCAGAGCCACTAGCGGCTGTTGATGATAGCCTTCGCATTCTCTCCCAAAGGACGTGGCCTGGCGCATCGACCCGTTGTGAGGCTGCAAGTCACGAATCACAGCGCGTTGCTTTGAGCTGGAGTTTCATCGGGTACCTTGCGCCCGCCTTCTTGGCAGCGGGAGCAAATTGGCTTGCCACGCCCATTCAAGAAGCATTCCGGTGAGACAATGGCGCGGTTCAGATATGGCAGTCATTGGTCAGGGCCGTAGCTTGGGCCGGAGCCGGTCGGATTGGCGGCCTTGATCCGAGCAGCCCTACCAGAATGCAGAGTTTCGGCGCTAGCCGGATGCCCAGTAAGCTCCGCAGGCGCTCTGATAACCGATTTGAGCTTCCGAAGGAGTTTGGCTGATCGCATGGCTCGCTCGCGCGATGCGATTAGTCGTTCTTGCCTTTAGCGTTCTGTCCAGCTGCGTGCCTTTGGTGCCATCGATCGCCAGGATTTGTACCCACCTCGCAAATGACGAGCGACATCGATGGTAAAGCAGATACCCGCGCTGACCGGTATCCGGTTTGTCGCGGCAGCAGCGGTGGCATTGTCGCACGGCGGCAACCTGTTCCTGCAGGGACCCAGTCTCGGACTTGATATCAGCGTCGGGACACTCGGCCTGCTCGGGATGTCCATCTTCTTCACCCTGAGTGGTTTTGTCATTCAGTATAACTATGGCAGCTCGATTGTGGGCAGCCCACGGAAAGCGATCCCGGACTTTCTCGTGGCGCGCATAGCGCGAATCTATCCTCTGTTCGTTGTTCTGTTTCTGATCGAATTACTGACCGGACCGATGGTCTGGCCGTGGCTTCTTGGAACCAAGGCGCCGGCCGAAGGATTCTCAACGCACCTCGTCCCGTTTCAACTCGGGATGGTTCAAAGCTGGTTTTTCGCAAATGTCGCCGGTGTCGCCCCCGTTTGGCAGTACGAAGAGGTCGGCATCGTCTCCTGGTCGGTGAGCACCGAATGGTTCTTCTATCTCGTTTTTCCGCTCGTTTGCCCTCTCCTTGCGCGGATCAGAACTGTGTCCGCCGCGGTTGTTTGCGCCATTGGAGCCGTCGCAATCGAGCTTGGCATTGACCTTACCGTGCTCATGCTGCAGGGCCGCATCAATCTGTTTGCGCTTCATGCCTATGGAACGGAGGCGGCTCTGCCGAACTGGAAGAACACGCTCATCCTCTGGATTCTCTACTTTTCGCCGTTTTCCAGGGTGTGGGAGTTCATTCTTGGCTGTTGCTTGGCAAGGCTTCATGAAGTGTGGTTGGCGCAGGATTTCAGGCCGTCTCGCGCTCTGCTCGACATCGCGGCAGTTGTTGGCGTCTGTGCGATTGCTTGGGTGTTCTGGTTTACCGCCCACAAGCCGCCATTTGGCGCTTCCATGAGCCTGTTCGATATTGCACGCAACAATATCGCCCTGGCGGCGCCGGTTGCGCTCATCCTTGTCGCGGCGGCTCAGCCCAGCAGCACTGCAGGACTTCTGTTGTCAGCAAGGTGGCTTGTCTTCCTGGGCGAGGCCAGCTTTGCCCTCTATCTTATACACATCATCATCTTCCGGCGTTTTCCGGTGGTGCGTTGGGAAACCGCGAGCCAACTGCTTGGCCACCTCGGTGCGCTCGCTCTTGCTTTCGCCCTGGCGACGTGCGCCGCGATCCTGCTGCATTTCGGCTTTGAGGTA
This sequence comes from Bradyrhizobium sp. USDA 4504, assembly GCF_054063995.1. Taxonomy (NCBI): domain Bacteria; kingdom Pseudomonadati; phylum Pseudomonadota; class Alphaproteobacteria; order Hyphomicrobiales; family Nitrobacteraceae; genus Bradyrhizobium; species Bradyrhizobium sp. USDA 4504. Next base: position 368,657 of record NZ_JBSSGV010000001.1, read on the forward strand.
CCGGCCCGCAGGCGAATTCGCGGTGCCTATCAGGCAGCCTCGGCGGAACAGCGCAGGCTCCTGGTGCGATTGGGAACCGTCGGCTTTGCCGCACTTGTCGGTGCGGCCGCCGCGTATGCACTGCGGGATGCGACCGGGAATGCCATCACGCAATCTGGTATTTCTGTTGTCTCCGGCACGTATGGCGGCAATTGCCGCTGGATGTCAGCGCGCGGCAACACCACGGATGCGCTTGCAGAAGCCTGTAATGGCAAGAGCGAGTGTACGTTTCGTACAGAGGTGCGGATTGCTGATCCTGCGCCGGGCTGCGCAAAGGAGTTTTCCGTCGCCTGGTTCTGCAAGGGAGATCGCAGCATTCGCTCCAGCTCGGCTCCGGAAGCGCATCCTACTTCGTCGGCTCTGCAACTATCATGTAACAAGGTGGCGCGCGATGATTAAGCCGCGGGCTGAACGCCCATCCGGATCCCGCTTCCCTGAAGCGAGGTTCTGCGACGTCAGGGTCTTGCTGTCGGCCGCCGTACCAAAGAGGTGTGTGTGCGTGTCGGCACTTTGGTCATCGGGCAAAAGGCTGAGGGCGTGACTTCCGCAGCGGACGAGCGTCTTTTTGCCGCCCATCTTGATGGCCGCGAGACTCTTCGCTAGATCACGAACGTTCACTGATGGAGATGCCGCCGTGGCAATGGGTATTGTGAAGTGGTTCAATTCCAACAAAGGGTATGGCTTTATTCGGCCGGAGGACGGAAGTGCCGATGTCTTCGTGCACATCAGTGCCGTGGAAAAGGCCGGTTACACCACCCTCGAAGAGGGGGCTCGGGTCAGTTACGAGCTCAAGGCCGGGCGCTCGGGCAAGGCGTCAGCTGAGGATCTTCGGGTTGGCTGATTGACGTGCGCCTCCGGGCTGCCTTCTGCAACCTGTGATCTTGCCCCTGTCCGGCGATGCCTCGTGTCTGGTGCGACGGGCGGTCGGCTTTACGACCGTCGCTTCCAACTGAGGCTTTGCCGCAAGCCCCGTGGCAGGTTCAATCAAGGCACTGCTCGCCGGTGCCAAGCAGTTCCGGATTCTGCTCGCCTTGGTGCAGAGTGGACCTGACACAATATCCTCGGTGCCATGAATGGTCCGAACCGTACACTCCTGCCCAGCGGGCCAGGAGGTGTACGCCGCGCATGTCTCACAGCAACCTACTGCACCCGCCGACGCAAAGCTTGTGCTGTCGATTCTGAAGGAGCTCACCGAGGGGAATGTGTCCGTTATGGACGATACGAGCCTGCGGCGCTGACATCTTTGCCCGCGCGAGGACCGCTCGCGCATGAGCCGGCGAGCGATTTCAGGACGCCGGCGCGCCGGGTTAGCCAATATAGTTGAGGTTAACGGCGCCATGCTGTTGACGATGCGCCCCAAGCCTTGATCCATTGTAGGGGAACTGCACCACACAGCCCATCGGAGACACGGCAAGTGTCGTTCCAGCTGACCGTCCTGAAAGTGCTGGCCGGTCAGCCCACCGGGCGGGCCTCTGTTGCCGAAGTCCGACGCGCCGTGGAGATCTTGATGAACAGCGGCCGCGACTGGACCGATCGCATGAAGCGGTTGGCCGAACATGCGCCGGATCTGAATATCTTTTCGGCGAGGTTTGTCGTTCGTGACGCTCTCGGCTGGGAAATCACGCAGGAGGGCCGGCAATTCCTGTCTGCGCTCGAAAAGGCCGTCGCCGATCAAAGAGAGCTGCTTCGATCGACCATCGATCCCTCATTCAGCGAAGTCGTTGCGCAAGCGGTCACGGATGCAACAAATTCACTTATTGCTCCCCGCAGTCGCCATCCGAGCTCGCGGCGACGCCGCAGGAAAGGTCGATCTAGTCGACGGACAGCATGAAGCAGGGTTGCCTTAAATGGGACCCGCACCGGGGACGAGGCGGCGCGGCACTTAACTTGGCAAAAATGCCATCGTCCTCGCGCAGCATCGATCAAATCTACATTTCCTCTTGATGGGCCCGGAACGATTGTCTTTTCCGGTCGGAGAAAGCCCTGCGCGTGAGCCGTTGCTAATGTCATGACAGATTTGGCCCCTGTCACGGCCGAGCCTGGAGGCATCAGAGGAGCGGAGCATTGAAGGGCGGTGTCCTCGCCGCTTCTGAGCGCTTCACGGTGGTCGTTCCGCCGAACAGGACCTGCTCGTGCAAAGTCGTCTGGCGGAAAGGACAAGGACGCCGTCCCGCTCGTTGCTGAATGAGGCGAGCGCTTGCTTCCCAACCACTTAGGAAAATATCTTGCAGTGTAACCTCGTTCATATGCAGTCCCGCTTCTCAACTGGCATTATCGGCGAGGCAATATCTGGTAGGATGTCATGGACGACGAGTTTTGTAGAGAGAGGGCGCGGACCGTGCGGGAACTTGCCGAGCAAGCTGACCCATTCATCAAGGTGCGCTTGTTGCGGCTGGCCGCCAATTACGAACGGCGCGTTGGTCAGCCAGAGAAATCAGCTCGAGATTGCGCTGACCGGCCGGTACGGAGGTCACCCATTCGCCCGTCCTAAATTGAGAGATGGCGCTTACGAGTCACCCCCGGGCCGCGATCTTTTTCCGTGATGCACTTGTGCCGATCCTCGCAGCTGACCGGCAATCTAAAGATGCTGGCGGGACAGCTCCGGCGGCTCGTCGAGGAGTTGAGAGCCCGGCCCGGTTAGCGCTGGTATGCCACCGCATCGCCCTGAACGCTCTGGCCTCACAACGTCGGTACCCAGCGCTGGCCCGCCGCCGCAGAATAATCGGCCCGCGCTCAGCGCATTGCGGCTTGCAATGACGCGCCGCAAAGACCGCAGCACCTTCAAACAATAACTCCATGCTGATAAACCGGGTCCTCACTCGTTCGCTCGACGCTGTCAAAGCACGAGCCCGACATATTAAGGGGCCGGCGCCCATTCTGGCGCCGGCGTCGATGCTGATGTTGTTGGTGATGAAGTAGGACAACACGCCTTCAATCTGGACTCCGCCGCCACCGTTGCCGCGTTGTTCAGCAAAAGTGGTCAAGTCGCGCAAGAGGTGATAGTCGCGCCCCTTGAAATCGGTCCACGGCAGGTACGCGACATCAGCGCTCACGCGCCAACGCTCGGTCAACATGATTTCGGCGCTCATGCCGATCCGGGGCGCATTCCATTGAGTATCCTCGCCGCCGATGACCCTGTTGTCACCGGAGCTAAGACATGAAGTAAGGGGATTTGCCATCTGCACGCATCCCCTCGAGTCCGAGCTCTGGCCGTAATAGGTCCAGCCTACAAATCCGCCGAACTTGTAGTCGGTACCGCGCAAGAAATCGTAACCGACGTCGGCCGTGTAATATGTGAACCTTCCATTTGCTTGCCCTGATACCGTGTTGACATACGAGCCGCCCCAATCTTCATCGTTCATGTTTCCTTTGTTGAACTGCCCGAGGCCAATATTGCTCTTCAGGAACACACCCCAGGGGCTCTCAAGGCGGCCGAATAACTCTCCCGAAAGTCCGTCCAGTCCGTGATAAGTGAGCCTCGATAAGAGCATGCTGGGATCTTGAGATCCGCCATGGGGCACTGCGTCCCATTGGAATCATCCCCGACTGAGCCAGAGCCGGGAGCCGCCTTCGAATGACCAGCCGGTCACGTAGGGAACGGGCGGCACGCTGACGGGTGCCTTCGCGTATGGCAACGTATCGGACCAGTGCGTCGCCTGCCGGTCGGCGTCGAAATGGTAGTTCAGACCAATCTTTCCGATGTGATAGTTGCTGGACAGATTGGTTGTGTTCGGCGGCAGAATTGCAGACGGGAACTGGACTGTCGCAGCGGTCGCGACACCTGGTCCGCCAAAAATGCAGATAGTCATACTCAACGTTCACCGACCATGCAGGCGTCAGGGCTCGCTCGACGCCGAGCCCGATGACGCCACCGAGGCGACCATAGTCGAAATGGGTTTTCTCCTGCGGCAAGCCGCCGCCTTCAAGGTTGTTGACGACGTCGCCTCGATTGTTTTGCCAGGCTACGCCCGCCTTGAGATAGGCAAGCGTATGCCCGAGTGCTCCAAAGGCGTAACCGACGCGACCGGTCCGGTGGCAAAGAGACTCGGACCTGCCTTGCAGTTTGCGCTCACGACGAAGCCCGAAGGGGCAAGGCATGTATTTGTGCCCTCGGAGACAGCGCCGCTGACATCGAGCTCGATGCCGAACACCCAGCTGTTATTCTGCCAGTTGTAGCCGATCTGGCCACCTGCAAGGAACGCCGGGGTATCGACGACGCCGCCATAAATTGATGGACCATACGGATTGCTAAAGGAGGTTCGACCGTACCCTCCGCCGACGTGTCCGCCAATATAGCCGCCCGACCAATTCCACACCGCCCTTGGCAGTGTCGCTTCTGACTGGTGCGCCTTGGCTACGCCGCTTGCGACGAGCGCAATTGTCATGGTCCCAAAAAGAAAAACGCCAGCTCGCATCAAAGATTGCCTTCTCTTTCCCGGGTCACGAGCCCGCTCATTAAGTATCGCCACACGACAAATCGTCGGAGTAGACCAGACAGGCGGTAACGCATGGCGAGGTCGTCCCGAAGATCACCGCACGACGATTGGTGATGATGACCCGACAAAGCAAAACCGCGCGCCAAACTGAATTCCCATATTCGAAGGAGTTTCGTAAAACTGTGTCGCGTCAGCTTCCTGACAATGGTTTCAAGGCTGACATCGAAGCATCCGGATGAGACACGGGTCGCAGCAGCGCTTGTTGAAATCGCCATCCAAGGAGAAGCAGAGAGCACGAAGACGAACGCGCGGCGCTGAGCTTATTGCACGAGGATTTCCGGCGGCGCTCGGTCATGAAAGAGCAGGGCTAATTTGCTACTTGGCAAAGCTCAGCGATCCAAAGGCGAGGTCAGCATTAGTTCGGTCCGCCGGCTGCAGACCAGCTTCGCGAAGACGGCTCTCCTGGTGCCATTCGGTATCTCGTAGCCACCGCGAGGAAAGATCCGGCTCACGAGCAATGACCCTCGCTCCGCAGCAGCGTCGCACGAACGGTATGTCGCCCGCTGCGCGCGAATGTAGATGGCCAGAGCACGAAATCAGTATGGCCAGTGAGCGCAGATCGGTGAACTCGTATGGTTCATTGCGCGAGAAGTCGGAACTGGAGGCAGCACCATATTGTCGGTGGGCGGGTTCGGCCCGAACCGCACGCTGGTGCGCAACAAGCCAGCAGATGTGCGCATGCGTTGCCGCAAGTGATAACGATGCGCTGGCGGCTTGCTCGAACGCGATCCGAAGCCTGGCGAAGTGAGACGCTGGGCGAGTGCCACGGAAACAATACGTTCTCGCAAAGTGACGTGAAAGCGAAGCCGCCTTAGCGGGCGGAGCATCTGAGGCCGGATGGTTGTGCATCAACATACCTAAAGGAAGAATCTCTTTTAGAAGCAAGCTTCTAGTGATTTCCTAAGTTCGAGAGGGGTATGTGATTGGGGTCCGTTCCTCGTTACGGATCGTGATAAACCCGAGATGTCATGCAGCGGCCCGCTCGAGATGCTACGATCACGTTGTAGCACGGATCCGAATCCATCTATGTTGGTTACCATCCTGCTCAGAGGAGGGACATGTCACTTCGCTGCTTCGCTAAAGGAAGCGACCGTGAAGGTCGGGAAGCGACTAAATTTTTGCGATCCCGATCTCGGTGGCTTCAAGCGGATAAGATCTCGTTCGTTTGCATGAAACGAGGTTTGACCGGTCCCAACGGTTCAACTCCTCAACTGGATACAAGATCGCCTTGCCAACCTTGATGAATGATGGACCAATTCTATAAGACCGCCAGTTGCGCAGCGTACCCTCGCTGAGGCGGCCGGAGGACATTCGGGGAATTTCGAGGGGAATGCTTGCCCGGTATGTGGGTGGCGACGCTGAGATGGATCGGCGTTACGCTGAGAGTTCTCAGAGCACGTTCAGTCATCGATAGCTCTACATCATTCGCTCGAAATGCTCAAAAGCTAGGTGCTTCTTGCTTTGCGAGGGCTGGCTCGTTTGTCTGAAAGATCCCTGATCGTCGACGCACAACCAGGTTCGATCGATCGCAGCGATTGAGCTCCTCAACTAGATGGAGGGTCACTTTGCCGATCATCGATTTGGTCTGCGACTCCCAAGGCCCAAGCCGCCCAGTCTGTGGCGGCTCTTTCCATCGCCTTGTTCTTACCGAAGGCCGCCATCGCGGCTTTGACAAATGTGCGAATATCCTGGGCGGCACGGTGGTCGGCTGCCATTCGAAGCAATGTTTTGCGTTCCTCCGCTTCCGCCTTGAGGGCCTTCTCGCGCGCAAGTCGGGCTACCTCAGCGCATTGTTCGGCCAGCCTGTGCTCCATCTCGGCACGGCGTCGGCATGCGTGTTCATAGGCGGTGTGGGCGTTGGCCGGTACTGGACTTCACCGGCTACTGTTAGCTTCAGGACGATTTCTCTAAGCCGATCCTCGATGCGGCCGCTGTGATCATCTGTCCAGGAATCCCCGGTGGCTGAGATTTCCAGCCGCAGGATTTCGTAAGCTTCATGCGGTGTCTGCATTCGTTCGTTGGCCTGCGTCCTGGCCCTGGGGTGGTCAAGCGTGAACGAGATCTTCTGGCTGCCGACTGTCACACCGATATTGCGGGCCTGTTCGCCAAGCCAAGGCTGGTGGCCGGCCTTGATCAGAACAAGGAACAGGTTGTTCAAAATCCGCAGCCGTCTCCGTTCGAAAGGGTTATCGAAGAAGGGTTCGCTGTAACGGAGTTTGTACGGAGCATCGCTGGGTTTCAGACGATGCAACGCATCTTCGTCGAGCAGATGGCGGATCAAACTATGGGCCGATCCAAGGTCACGCATGAAACGGATCTTCCCGAGTGACTGGTCGACTCTGGCAGCAACAGCTTCGATAGATTCGGCGAACGTGGGTTCAGTCGGCCGCGGTGCGGCAAGTCAGCCTCAGGATTGGGAGGCCACGGATACGAGCGCGGGCCGGTTCCGATCGTCACGACTGTCGCCATTCCTGGTGACCGTGGCGGCAGTTTCTGGCGGATGACCTTCTTGTCGGCGCGGAGCTTTGCCCAATAGCCTCGGTCCGGTACGGGAATGTCAGCCTTGGCACAGCACTTTTTCAGCCACACATCGGAGACACCCATGCGCTGAGCAATCGTGCGCACCGGCTCTGTCCAAACAAGATCGTAAAGTGCCTCACGGGAAATGGTAGTCAATCCAATCCTCTCGGTCGGTCCGACTCCACTGTACTCATTGAGTATTGCGAAGGCGCGACGCCTTCGGTCTTGCTTCGGTGTTCGATGGAGCGGATGGATGGATGGGACGGTCAATGTATAGGTGTCGGAGTGCGAAAGCGGTGATGACGTGATGAACGGAAACGATGAAATTCCTGACAGGGCTTGCCTGGAGCTCCTGGAGGACAGCCTTGCCGTGGTCGAGCTGTCAGCTCGAGATAGCGCCATGTTTGTGGGTGCTCTCCTCGAACCGAATCGGTAAACGCGCGCACTTGCAGGACACCGTTCGTCGTTATCGCGAGATCAGGGGATATGAGGAGCGAGAGCTCTTGGGAGGGCTGCTATACGCTAAAGCGTATTTATAAGTTTTATACGCTAGAAGGTATGCATATTTTTATCCTCTAAGGCGTATATTGACATTTATCCTCTAGGGCGTATATAGCATGCCAGAGAGGTAATCCGTGGATCAGATCGCCCGAACGCCTAAGCAAATCGGAGATGCCATCCGCCGACAACGCCGCAAGCTTGGTCTGAACCAGACCAGCATCAAGGACAAGACAAAGCTACGGCAGGCAACGATCTCGGCCGTCGAGAATGGCGCGCCCGGGACTCAGCTCGGAACGCTTTGCGACATTCTCGCAGCGCTCGACCTGGAGTTCGTTATCCGTCCTAGGACAAAGGCAAAGCCGGCTGAGATCGAGGACATCTTTTGATGGCCCGCCCGCGGCGGCATATCCCGCTCAACGTCTTCTTGAACGGCCGTCTTGTCGGGCGCCTCAACAGGCAATCCAGCGGCGCAATCGACTTTCAGTACGATCCGTCCTGGCTTGCCTGGGAGCATGCGCTGCCCGTGTCGCTATCTCTGCCTCTGCGTGAGGACCGCTATATCGGTGCCCCTGTCGTCGCCGTCTTCGACAACCTCCTGCCCGACAGCACGCCCATCCGCCGCCGCATGGCGGAGCGCGTCCACGCTCAGGGCATAGACGCTTACGACCTACTCGCTGCTGTCGGACGGGACTGCGTCGGCGCATTGCAATTCTTGCCGGACGGCATCGAACCTGGCGCCGCCGGCGCTGTCGACGGCAAACCCGTTGACGACAAGGAAATCGCCCGGCTTCTCGGCGACCTTGCATCGGCCCCCCTTGGGCTTGGTGAGGACGAGGACTTTCGGATCTCGATCGCCGGCGCCCAGGAAAAGACCGCACTCCTGTTCTGGAAAGGGCGTTGGTACAAGCCGCTGGCGACTACGGCCACGACGCACATCCTCAAACCGCAGATTGGCCGACTGCCAAACGGCATCGATCTTTCCTACAGCGTCGAGAATGAGTTCTTCTGCCTCAAGCTGACAGCCGCTCTTGGACTTCCGAGCGCCGCCATCGCCATCGAGGAGTTTGAAGGCAACCGCGTGCTCGTGGTCGAGCGGTTCGACCGCCGCTGGACCGGTGACAATCGTCTCCTGCGTTTGCCCCAGGAGGATTGCTGCCAGGCCTGGTCCGTGCCGCCGTCCTTGAAATACGAATCCGATGGCGGGCCCGGCATTCCGGCTATTCTCAATCTGCTGAAGGGAAGCGATCAGCCGGAGGCAGATCAAACGACGTTTCTGAAGGCCGCAATTGCCTTCTGGCTGCTCGGTGCCACGGATGGTCACGCCAAGAATTTCAGCGTTTTTCTCTCTCCGGGCGGCCGCTTCCGCATGACCCCGCTCTACGATGTGATCTCAGCGCAGCCCAGCCTCGACGCAGGCCAGATCAACCGTAACAAGATGAAGCTGGCCATGGCGGTCGGCGACAGCCGCCACTACGTCGTCGACGGCGTCATGCCTCGCCATTTTGTTCAGACCGCCGCTAAGGCAGGGATTGGCGCGGGACTCGTGACCACGATCTTCGATGAGCTGCGTACGCAGGCGCCAGTAGCAGTCGAACAGGTCACCGCGTCGCTCCCGAAAGCATTTCCTGCCGAAGTCGCTGACAGCATCTGCAATGGGATCAAGGCTCGTCTGCGAAGGTTGGAGGAAGCGTGATGCCAAAGATCGATGTGCGACCAACTAATCGGAGCCGGGGGGGCATCTCTGCCTATTGCCACAATGGACCAGCAGGATTGATCATGGTCCGCCTCTTCGTCGGTGTTACGGACTGTTGATTTCCGTCGAGAAGTGACCCGGGATTTCCATTGATAGTTCTCGATGGAAAAATGCCCTCCGACTGGGTCACTTCTCTTATCAGTGGAAATCGACATCTTGGGACGATGTATTCTCCGACAGACCTCGTTTTCCTGAATGGGACCACCCATCCAACCGGCCAGCTCTCGTTGAGTTCGAGCAGGTGTATGTCTTCCGGGGCACCGCACCACGCCGCAGTTTCCGCGACACCAAGGTTCAGCGGCTGGAGTTATGGCCAGCGACATAGCTGTAGGCCTTGCAGTACTTGCTGCGGCGAAAACTGAAGAACGGCTCAGGCGGGAGGTAGAGCAGCGGAGGATTGAGGAAGAGCGTCGTCGTCGCGAACTCGCTGCGCGCGTCAAACATATTGAGGATCGCCGCACCAACGGACTGAGCGCGCTTCTCTCTCCGGACTTGATGAACTGGACCGACTACGTCGTCTCATCACCATGCTTACCGAAGAGGTTTCGGCCGAACCGAGCCCCAGATTGTTGGCGTTTCTGGCTTGAACCATAGAGCACTTGGCGCAGCGCGAGGCTCGCCTATCCCCGCGGGCGATCGAGGATCGTTTCGAGGCGGAGCGTCTATTTGGTGACGATGACGATCACGGCTTCACGCCCTCGCGGTGGTAGGTTGGCGAGAGCGAGGAAGTCTCGATAGGTTATCGATGGCGCGGCAAGCGAGGGCCTATGCTTTTGGCCGCAGGCGGGTCGCCTGGCGCTTTGTCGCGCCGCGGGACTGGCAGAGTTTGATGCAACGCGTAACATCGTCTCTCGATTTCTTCCTGCTGGGCCGGTGGAAGATCGGCCATGACTTCGTCGATCGTGCGAAGCATGCGGATTGCTTTCGTTGAAGTGCCGGGAGGTGGATACGAATTAGCCCGGCGACTTCTTGGGATCGGCAGCACGCGGATAAGTCCACTCTTCTTGAAATTGACCGTCGACTTTCTGGATCTTGACCGATCCTCCGTCCTTGCCGACAGCCTTCTCGAGGGCGCCGCCTTTGGTCGCAGGCTGGCAGCTTGCCGGGCGCCGTCTGGCGGACGAGCGACGGCGCCGCATTTGCCGCGGCCTTCCAGCGCCATTCGAAGCCGTCATGCGTCAGGCGGCCGAGGGGCTCGCCATGCCAGGCCACGATCCGCTCAAGCGCCGCCTTGTTCGCGGCGGGCTTGCCGACCGCCGAGCGTGTCGTCAGGTAGCGCTCGGCGCCCTCGCCCTCGCGATACCATCCGTTCTCGCGAGCCAAAGCCCAGAGCGCGTCCGCCGCCGCTTGTGGTGATCCAAACTCCTCGACCAGCCGCGCAGCCATGTCCGCGCGAAGCTCGTCGGTGATGGCACTGGCGTGCTCGCTTCGGAGGCGGAAAGCTTCCAGGAACCGCTGGCGCGGCGACGACCCCTCGATCCTGATCTCGCCCTGATCGTCGCCTACGATTGCAGGCGCCGTCGATGGATGTGCCGGCGCCTCGTTCTGGACGATTTCGAGAGTACGAATCCGGTTGCGCTGATTGCGACGTCCGCTGAGGAAAAGCCGACCGTAAGAGGTCGGCCGCAGGAGTGCGGCTGAGGCGGACGAGAGATAAGCGGCCGGGTAGAGATAATGTGCGATGCGCACGGCGTGGGCCAAGACCGCCGTGTCGACATCGGCATTGGCCTGGGCATAGACCCCGCGGACGAGCTGAATTAGCTCGCCTGCCGACGCTTGGGCATGGGCGCGCCGCCTGTCAATGTTCTCACCGACCAGGAGGATCGTCACAGACTTCCCCGCATTTCAGATGCGCGAAAGTCAGACCACCCCGAACCGGTCGGTTCAGGCGACCAGCCGTGTCCGATAGGCCTCAAGCCGCGCAAATCGATCCTGCAGATGAGTGCGATAGTGGATCAGAAGATCGTCTGGACCGGCGAACTCGCCAAGCACCCTTTCCGTCTCGACCATCGCCTGATCGAAGGTGAGGCAGCCCGAACCGTCGCCTGTCATCTGATCTATCAAGTAGCGCTCGACCTCCAATCGAGCAGGCTCGGGGAGAACCGAGCGCGCTTCGAAATAGATCAACCGGAGCCCGAACCAGCGCAGTCGCTCGTCCTCCATACCCTGGACGATCACGAAGCGGTCCTCCCATCGCGCATCGTGGAACGCGGCAATGCGTGCCTCGTCAGCAGGGCCGGGAAAGCCGTTATAGATGCGCTCTTCGATGTGCGGAGACAAAGCGTAGGGCTCGCGTGCGGCCGTGTAAGCAGCCACAAGCCGCGCGCGCAGACCGGTGTCCGTCTTCATGCGACGGGCCTGGTCTTGGCGCCGATCGAACCGCCATCCAGCATATGCTCGGGAGCGTCGTAGAACGCCGTCAGCGTGGGCGCGGCATTGATCCTGAAGCGACGGATCGGACTCGGCTTGTGCGTCAGATGAACTTGCAGTTCGAGGTCGCTCATCGCGGCAAGCCGGCCGATGTCTTCGTTGAGACTCAAGCAAAGCCGGCCATTGGCTTGATCGGATCCCTGCCGATGCAGACGAGTATGATAGGCTTGGCCGCCGAAAACCTCGGTCAACACGAAGCCGTCTTCGGCCTCAACGAAATCCGCGACGGCGGTCTTGTTTGAGAAGCGCACGAAGCGCTGCCACAACTCCGGAGACCTTTGATAGACCAATCGACACAGTTCGAGCGTCGCAAGCACATCGGACATCGCGTCGTGTGCCCGAGCGTGGGCGACGCCATTCGCCGCCGCCAGCTGTTGCAAGCGAAATGTCCGCCGCCCTTCTTCGCTGACCGGCACAACCAGCTGCGCAGGCGATACGGCATCGGCGGCTTCACCAGACTGAGCGCATCGGCACGGCAGTTGCGATGATTACTCGTCAGATACGCCGGATACAGGCACTGGAAGAGCGCGTGGCGCAGCATCTCCTCGTCGAAGCGGATGGAGTTGAAGCCGACGAAAACCGCCGGGCTCCAGGAAATCAGCGTCCGGCGGATATCTCCTACCATGGCGTAGTGCGACGGCAGGCTGGAACCGGTCAGCCACTCGATCGGCAAGGCGCCGGTGCGGCTGGACGATGTGCTGATCATTGCACGCTACAACGCGCAGGTTTTCGAGCTGCAAGAGCGCGTTCCTGGCGTTCGCATCGGCACGTAGACAAGTTTCAATGGCAAGAGGCGCCGATCGTCATCTACTCCATGACGTCGAGCCATTCCGATGCGCGGCGGGCATGGAGTTCCTACACAGTGCGAACCGGCTCAATGTTGCGACCTCTCAGGCCAAGTGTATTTTGCGTTATTGTCGCTTCGCCTCACTTGTTCGAAGCTGAATGTCGGACACCACGCCAGATACAGCTCGCCATGCTTCTGTCGTATTTGGAGCTGTCGACTCCGTTTTTTGTCCACGATCGAGCCTACGACCTTCCCGAGACTGCCGGCGACTTTAGGCCATTCCTCACGATTTAGACGTCGATTTAGCACCGTGAGTGGTTCTAAAGACCGTGCCTCCGCTGTCAGTCCTCAATCTGCTGGAACATATTCGCGAGACCGTTAAGCATCCGGACGATTTCCTTTGCCTTTGATTCACACAAGTTAATTGACTGGCTCCCGCTTAGATTCGATCATCCACCGGTTGGGCAGGTCGGCTTCATCAAGGACAGTTGTTGAGGCCCAGAGGAGCTGGCCCGATTACCGAAGCGGCGGCTCGGCAAGCAATGGAACGAGGAGGGCCTTAGCATCCTCCAAGAGTGCCGGGGTCGATTCTTGGAATACATCACAGGAATTAAATTAAAGCATAGGCCCATGCGCGGGCATACAGTTGTGCCAGCGACTATGTCCGGTACCATGCTTATGCGGTCCATTCGCGTGGTTGCCGCTAGGGGCAGCTCACGCGCGCCCGACAAAAAGCCTAAACTAGGCCCCAGCTGGACCCCCTCGCTGGGGCATTTTCTTTGGAAATTTAGAGCCCATCCCGGTAATTTATACGGGCGGTAGCAAGTGGAGCTTTGTACAATTCGCGTACCAGCGCAGCAACCCCATCGATAACCTTGCGGAGGTCAACTGATGGCTGGCCAAGTATACCTTCGAGGGGATGCCGAACGTGCCGCCCGGATCAGCCGCTGCAACTGCGCCTCGCCTACGTCCACGCCGGCGCGCACGATCCACCTCGCTACTAGCAATTTCGATCACCGCGCCTGACACAGATGCCACCACACTCGCGCAACTCGAGTGCCGGGAGCGACAATGCTGCTCGCCCAAGCATTGCAGCGCCACGCGAATAGCAGCGCCGGGTGAATGCCGATCCGCCGGGCAATCGCCGACACGCTCGCGCGAAGCTCCAGCGCCTCTGTCGCGACTTGCGGCCCTACGTCCGACCAGCGTCGGCGAAGCTGCCGCGGCGCTTTCTCAAGACGGTCGGCGACCGCTTCGATCATATGGAAGGTTCTAGTTCCAGAACTAAGGACGCAGACTAGAAGCTCACATCCGCTCACAAACTCAGCGGCCGATCGCCGATCGCTCACCCACTCCGCCAGACGGGGGCTCTTTGCCGCTTACGTTGTTTCTAAGAATTTGACGTCTTCATGGTCCGCTCGACCTCCTCGGCCAGTGTCCGGTGATGTGCCGCGAGCTTAGCGAACAAGGCCTTCTTCGCCGCGTTGGTCGCGAGCTTGCTGATTAGTTCGCACTCTTCCGCCTCGACACGAAGCTTCTCCAAATGCGCCTTCATGTCCTTCATTTGAGGTTCCCCCAATGATGGAGTTACTTGAAGAAGGGCGCCTGCCGCACGTCAATATCCTTAATCTTCCCCCGAAAAAAATGTACAGGGTTAAGCTGCTTTTAGCTCCATCTCGATCGGGCTGATAAAGCCGACGGTGGAGTGACGACGAGTCCGAGTTGTAGAAGCCTCGATATAGGCAAGATATCCCGTGTGGCTTCTGCCCGTGTTGCATAGTGCCTGTGGTGGACGAGCTCCGTCTTGAGCGTTTGAAAGTAGCTCTCCATCGGAGCATTGTCATAGCAGTCGCCCTTGCGGCTCATCGACGCCCTGAGGCCGGCGGATTGCATCAGCTTGCGGTAGTGCGCCGAGGCACATTGAACGCTGCGGATCGGAATGGTGGATCAGGCCGGCACTTGGCCGCTGCGCCGAGATCGCCATCCGCAAGGCCGCCGCACGACATCAAATAAGATTCGCAAGGCGGTGGACATTCTCGTTGCCAAAGAGCAAATTGAGTAAGCCACTCAGAAAGCCAAGGGCGACATGGGTTGGGCCTCTTTTTAAAGCGAAAACCGGGTATCGCGACATCACCTCCGAAGGCCTGCTGCGCGCGATTCAGGGATTATTTCGCAAATAAACTTAGGTTGTCGCCGCAAATCTCGACGCCAGTTATGTTGCTCAAAAATCTGGAGAGCAACGACGCTCCCGCTTTCAAACCAAGGAGCGCGTCATGACGAAAAATCGAAATCGAGCGAAGCAAACAACATCACTCCAAGACCGCTTGGCTGCGTTTGCCAGTGAGCTGGCTCGCAGAGCGGCCACCATGCCGGCAGGTATTGAGCGGGACAGCCTGCTCAAGCGAGCTCGCACAGCGGAGATTGCCGCAGACATTGACGATTGGGTCTCCTCGGCGGGACTTCAACCGCCGACCCCATAGGGCTTGGAGTGTCTCCTCCTCCAAGTTCTCGAAGGGCCCCCTATCCGGCGGGGGCCCTTCCGCTTTAGGAACGAACGCCTTTTGCTCAGCATTCTAACAGCATGAGTGAGAGCGTACATGTTGTCGTTGAAAACGCGGTCCAGATCGCTTGGGAATTCCTTGAGCGCAGCGGCGAGATAACCAACGGCTACGAGACAAGCCAATTCCTCGTCATGACGGTCGGCAAAATGGCCTTGGCCGGCGAACGGCGTCAGCTTATGCTCGCCAACCGAGCGATTGACGCTTACCAAAAAAGCGAACCTAAGGCCGCATGAACCCGATGAACACGTTCGCCTCCAAAGTGCCTTGTCGCGTGCACAATGGCCCCAACGATCAGTTAATTGATTGGGAGCCGCTATATCATGATTATGGCGTCAAGCAGGAGGAGGGTGTCGTCGCCTGGGACGGGCTGCTCTGGGATGGCTATGCCGATTCCCTACCAGCATCCAGGCGGTCACTGAGCCGGCCTCATCTGCGGCATCCCTTGCTCGCGCTCGATCTCATCAGACCGAGAATGTGCATTGGGAAAAACGCGATATTGAAGCCAAAAAAGGCGAGCCAGAAGTTCCAGCGGCCGAGCCGCTCGCTCAGCATCCTTCCCCAGATCTTGGGAGACCAGTAGTAGACCGCTCCGATAAGTGGGAAAACGGCGCCGCCGATCAGAACATAATGGAAGTGAGCGACGACGAAGTAAGTGTCATGGACCTGGGTGTCGATCGGGACCGACGCCACCATGATGCCGGACAGGCCGCCAATCACGAAGATCACGATGAATCCGAGCACGAACAGCAGTGGCGTCCGATACACCGGGCGGCCATCCCACAACGTCGCGATCCAACAGAATATCTGCAGGCCGCTTGGCACGGCGATCAACATGCTTGACGCAGTGAAGAGACCGGCCCCGAGCTGGGGCAGTCCGGTCACGAATATGTGGTGAACCCAAAGCCCGAACGACAGAAATCCCGTTGCGATCAGAGAGAGAACGATCACGGGATAGCCGATTACGGGTCTGCGCGGGAAGGTGGCGAGAATCATCGACACCATGCCCGTTGCCGGAATGAAGATGATGTAGACCTCCGGATGCCCGAAGAACCAGAACAAATGCTGCCACAGCAGCACATTGCCACCTGAAGAGGGGTCATAGAAGTGGGTACTAACCAGGCGATCAAGTATGAGCGAGGTGGATGCGACCATGATCGATGGCATTGCAAACATTACCAGGACAGCGGTAATCAGCATCGCCCAAACGAACAGCGGGATACGGTCAAGCGTCATTCCGGGAGCGCGCTGCTTGAAGACCGTGACGATGAGCTCGACGGCAACGGCAAGCGCTGCGACTTCCGTGAAGGTGATCATCTGGGCCCAGACGTCCGCATGCTTGGTTGGGGTGAACTGCAGGCTGGAGAGGGGTATGTAGGCGAACCAGCCGACGTCGGGCCCGACGTTGAAGAAGAAGGAGATCCAAAGGAATAAGCCACCGAACAAGAACATCCAGTAGCTGAAGGCGTTGAGGCGCGGGAAAGCAATGTTGCGGGTGCCGATCATCAGCGGCACCAGGTAGACCGCGAAGGCTTCCATCACCGGAACGGCGAACAGGAACATCATCGTCGAGCCGTGCATCGTGAAGACCTGATTGTACAGATCTGGCGAAAGCAGACGCTGCTCGGCACCGGCCAGCTGGATACGCATCAGGATCGCGAGGACTCCGCCGAGGACCAGGAAGGCGAATGCCGTCACGATGTAGCGGCGTCCGATGATCTTGTGATCCACCGACATCAGCGCGCCGATCAGTCCCGATGGCGTCCGCCAGATGCTCTGCAGCCGCGCTGCAAGTTGCAGCCCGTGGAGGTTGTCGTCGCGTATTTCTCTTTGCTCGGCGGCCATGCTCACTTGAGCTGCTCCAGATACTGAATGATCGCGATCAGCTCTCCCGATTGCAGCGGCATTCTCGGCATTAGATTGCCGGGTTTGATGTGTTGCGGATCGGCAATCCAAGCTCCCAGCGTCGCCGCTGTTTGCGGCAACGTGCCGGCCGCAATCGTCGTTCGGCTTCCGACATGGGTGAGGTCAGGACCCAATTGGCCGCCTGCCAGGGTGCCGCGAACGGTGTGACATAGCGCGCATCCGCGGCTGCGAAACAGCTCTTCTCCCTGTTTGGCTAGCGCGTCAGTCGGGCTGGTTGCGCTCTGGTTTTCGTGTTCGCGCCAACGCTCGAATTCCTCGGGCCGGAGCGCGATTGCCGCAAACGCCATATGGGCGTGTTGCAAGCCGCAGAATTCCGCGCAATGGCCGCGATAGATGCCAGGATTCTTGGCTGTAAACTGAATTTCGTTGGTTTGCCCGGTGATCAGGTCCATCTTGCCGGTGAGGCTTGGAACCCAGAAGCTGTGGATGACGTCAGCGGATTCGAGCTCCACCTTGACCGGCTTGCCAACCGGAATGCGGATTTCATTTGCCGTGGCGAAGCTGTTATGCGGGCTGTCGGCCTCGTAGTGAACTTCCCACCACCATTGATGGCCGACCATCCTGAGCGTCAGGGCGTCCGGATCCCTAGCAAACAGCGTGCGCTGGCCGGCATAGCTCACGAAGGATAGGACGAGCACGATCAACGTGGTGGCAGCGCCAAGCCCGAGAATGATTTGCCCGGCTCGTGTCTCGAAAGGAATACGAAGTTCGAGCGGCGCGTCTACTGTGCGTATTCGGCGCAGCAGGCCAACACTGAGCACGACCACGACGCAGGTCCAGACGATCCCGGACACCGCAAGAAATACGATGAACGTGACGGATCTGCTCCG
This sequence comes from Bradyrhizobium sp. USDA 4504, assembly GCF_054063995.1. NCBI lineage: Bacteria > Pseudomonadati > Pseudomonadota > Alphaproteobacteria > Hyphomicrobiales > Nitrobacteraceae > Bradyrhizobium > Bradyrhizobium sp. USDA 4504. The sequence goes on from NZ_JBSSGV010000001.1 coordinate 386,497, forward strand.
ATTGAAGTGCATATTTCACTGATGGTGAGCAGCGATTTCGCGCGATCATGAGCGCCGAATTCAGACGATCGTGAGCAGCCCGCTCCGGCCGAGGCGGTGATAGAGTCAGCGTTCTGGCTGCGCGTCAAGGGTGATGGTTTTGGCGTTGCGTTTTCGCATGCTTTCGCCGGCCAGCTGGAGGCGGTGAGCGTTATGGACGAGGCGATCGAGGACGGCGTCGGCGTAGGTTGGGTCTCCGATAACTTCGTGCCATGTGTCCACAGGGAGTTGGCTAGTTACGATGGTGGAGGCGCGGCCATGGCGGTCCTCGAGGACTTCGAGTAGATCGCGCCGCTCGGCGGCGGTGAGCACCGACAATCCCCAATCGTCCAAAATCAGAAGCTGGGCGCGGCCAAGGGTTTTGAGCAGGCGGGCATAACGTCCATCGCCCCGCGCGAGCGCCAACGCTTCGAACAATCTTGGGACGCGATGATAGAGAACCGAGCGATTGTCGCGGCAGGCCTTGTGGCCGAGGGCACAGGCTAACCAACTTTTGCCCAATCCGGTCGCTCCGGTTATGAGCAAATTCTCGTGGCGATCGATCCAGTCGCCGCTGACGAGCTTGGCGAAGACGGCCCGGTCGATACCCCGCGGCGTGCGCAAATCGACGTCCTCCACGCAGGCATTCTGGCGGAGCGCGGCCAGCTTGAGGCGCGTGGTGAGCCGCCTGGTGTCGCGTTCCGCGGCTTCCCGGTCGACCAGCAGGCCGATGCGATCTTCGAACGGCAAGGCTTCGAGATCAGGTGATCGGCGCTGCTCCTCGAAGGCCTTGGCCATGCCGCTCAAGCCGAGCTCGATCAGGCGTTCGTGGGTGGATGGTTGAGCATACAGGTCTCCTTGGCTTTAGTGGAAATAATCCCGGCCGCGGATGTTGCCGTGGCGCAGGGGTTGGGGTTCGGAGGGCTCGTCGAGAAAGGTGCGATCCAGGCCGTTCTGGAGGATGGAGCGGATCGAGGCGAGGGATCGAGCCTTGATCAGAATGCCGCGCCGGCAGGCCGCGTCGACGCGCTCGGCGCTGTAGCTTTTGGCCAGCGACAGAATGCCGAGGCAGGTGCGAAAGCCTTGCTCGGGATGCGGCCGGGCCGCGATCACGGCCTGGAAGAAGGCGGCGGTCGACGGACCGATCCGCTCGCCGGCGGCGATCACTCCGGCGGGCGTCCATTGGCCGTAGCGCCGATGGGCGCTGGGCATGTGGTCGGTGATGGTGGTGTGGCCCCGCCGGTTGGGCGCGCGAGCGTGGCTGGCGATCCTGCGGCCGTTGTGGAAGATCTCGACCGTCCTGTCGTCAATGCGCGCATCGACGAGCTCACGGATGAGCCGATACGGCGTGGAATACCAGTGTCCGTCGATCTCGATATGATAGTCGGGGCCGACCCGACAGCGCTTCCAGTGCGCGAAAGCGTTCTTGGTTGCTCGGGCCGAACCTCCGGCTCCTACAATGGTTCCTATATGAGGACCGCTCGGCTTGTGGTCAGACTGGCCAACCCTTCGCTGCAACGACGATTGCTATATCCGCCGCAGCCAACAGCAGGAGCACGATCCGATCAGATGCCTGGTTTGGGGAAAGCCGCCCCTGGCGAACCCCCCGAATGCCCATTGGCAACGATAGGCGAAACCGATGCCAACGGCGGACTGCCGAACAATTGCTCGGCCGTTTCGGCGGCAGTGCTTGGGAGCGGTGTGAGGCGTCGGCAATATTGCGACCATTCAGTTTCCGAGCCAGCCGGACTTCAATTGGCGGAATCCGCGGTCCGGGTTTTTGACTTGCTTCGCACCTCTCTAAACGATTTCTGACAGATCAAATGTCCCGCTCGGTCGTTCCGATCCTTGACCAAGGTCAAGGAATATTATCTTGGTAGAATGAATGAGGGACGGCATGAAAGCGTGGTATGATCCGCGATCACCGGCCAAGGCACAGTCCGCGGGCGCCGGTGGCCGAGAGACCGAGCGCGCTCCCGCCTGCATCAAGGACGGAGGCGCCGCCATGGTTGGTCCGCTTCGATCACCCTTTCACGATATGCAGCTTCGCCATCTGGAGCTGGCTGAAAGACATGTAGCTCAAGGCGAACGACGCATCGCTGAACAAGAGCAACGGATTGGAAGGATGGCCAACCGGGGCCAGAACGTAACGGACGCTAGAAAGATACTGGATAGCTTCAACGCAAGTCAGGCGCTGTTTGTTCAGCACCGAGACGAGATCCGCAAAGCACTCGGAGAGTAAGGCCAGTCCAGTCGGCGACTGTCTATATTACAAGTCTCGTTTCCTCCTTTGTGACAAGCGTCTTAGCTAGTGTCCTGAACCAGAAATTCGCGACACTACGATTGTTGTGCTTGAGTATTGTAACGGCAGAAGCGCTCGATGGAGGCGAGGATATCATCGGCGGCGCGCCGGATCTTCTTGTCGGTGATGAGGGCGAAGAAAGCGCTCGACCTGATTGAGCCAGGACGAACTGGTCGGCGTGAGATCGACATGCCAGCGCGGCCGTTTGGCGAGCCTGCTGCGGATCAGTGGGGCCTTGTGCGTGGCGTAGTTGTCCATGACGAGATGGACATCGAGACCGCACGGCACGGCAGCCTCGATCTCATCGAGGAACTTGCGAAACTCGGAGGCGCGATGGCGGGCAAAGCATTTGCCGATAACCTTGCCCGTTGCAATGTCGAGCGCCGCGAAGAGCGAGGTCGTGCCGTGGCGCGTGTAGTCATGGCTGCGCCGCGCCACCTGACCGGGGCGCATCGGCAGCATCGGCTGGCTGCGGTCGAGCCCTGGATTTTGGACTTCTCGTCTACACACAGGACGCGGCATGCTGGGGCGGGGAGACGTAGAGGCCGACCACATCGCGCACCTTGGCCACGAAATCCGGGGCGGTCGAGAGCTTGAACGTCTCGATCCGATGAGGCTGCAAACCGAAGGCTTGCCAGATGCGCTGCACGCTTGAGACCGACAGCCCACTTTCCTTTGCCATGCTGCACGAGCTCCAGTGGGTCGCATCCTTCGGAAGGCTTTCCAGGGTCTTTACGATGGTAGCTTCGATGCGCGCATCATCGATCGTCCGCGGGCTCCCGGCCTTGGCTCGTCGCGCAGGCCTTCCACGCGTTCCTGCACAAAGCGCCTGCGCCACTTGCCGACCGTGGTCTCGATCACACCGAGCTTCGCCGCCACCTCCTTGTTCTGGCTGCCCTCTGCACAGGCCAGAATGATCCGGGCCGCAACGCCAGGGGCTTCGGCCGTCTTGCGGCGGCCTGCCAACGCCTTCAGCTCAGTCCGCTCCTTCTCGGTTAGGATCAGGGGTGCCAGCCGCGCCATCCAATGCTCCATCGCTGTTGCCCTGCAAAGCAATGCCACAGCGATGCGACTCTAACCCGAATCTAATGATGCGAACTTGTGACTCGGGACACTAGTGATGGGTCTGAGAAGCACCGGGCACGAACGGCGGTGCCCGTTTGTCCCTGGACCCGACTGGGGTCCAGGGCACCGGCACGCTGAATGGATGACCCACGCGGAAATGGAATTAGAACGTGATTTGGCGGTGTCAAGAACATCCATTCAAAAAAAGCACTGCGGATAATCGGCCTTTGCGCCGTTCAGGACAGCGCGTCCATCGCTGCAGCGCCGGATGCGTCAGGGCCTTTTTTCCATAGGAACGAAGCGCATCCACTGGCATTGATCGCCCTGTTCGGTGCCGCACCGCTACCGGCACCTAGACGCCCAGCTACAAACTTGGCCCCAGCTTTCACAGCTGGGGCCCTTTCCAACAGGTCACTGCCGGCCGTCAGTTTCCACTAGTTTTCCAGCTCTCTTCGGATCCGATCCCGGTGCTGAACGTGCAGAACCTGACACGAATAGAAGTTGTCCAGAAGCTTCCTCGCTTCCGCTAGATCATGCCCGTGATGGGCGAGGTGCTCGATCAATTCCTCTTGCTCGGCAATGTGTCGCTCGCCTTCGGCAATGTGCCGCTCGGCTTCCGCCAAGTGGCGAGCCTGCATTTCGCGGTGCGCTGTTTGAAGGTGGTCCGGCATGGTCGCGCTCCCTTCCTATGCAGGCGGGAGCACGATCGGTCTCTCAGCCACCGACGCCTACGGGCAGAGCCTCGGCCGGTGGTGCCGGGTTAATAATCCGGTTCGTTGTCGGTTGCAAAAATTTCGCTGGCTAGATCTTAGACTTCGGGTCCGCCAATTGGGCGGCTCGCTGTCATACGGGAGGGGACCTTGAACCTGGCTCGGCCCAAAAAGGTGTCGGGTACCGGATCGCTTAGCAGTTCGGCCGCCTTCACTATGGCCGCATAGACCCTCGCATTGGCGTCCGCGATCTCGAACGCCAGATCATGGGCCTCGATAGATGTGACGTTGGAGAAGGCCGGGCGAGGGAACTCGGTTCCGCCCGCCAGGCAGGCTCGGGCTATCGATATCGGAGCGAGGATCGCGATCCGCGGGCCCGCTTCGTGCCGGGGCGCCTTGGCATCAGTACCGTCTCGCTGGGCCGCAAGCTGGTCGTGTGTCGGCTCAGTTCGGCGCCAGGAAGACTCGGAGTTAAGGCCTCGCGCCAGCAATCAACCGATGCTCATTCGATCCCGAAATCACGCTCGTTCGGAAGCGGAATCGGCTCATGGTGACTTCGTCCCAGAAACGTGTCGGGCTTGGGCAACCCCAGCGCAGCGTTGGCTCGGGCGAGGAGATCGTCCGCTGACCGGGCGCCGGAGGAGGCGCTGGAACGGATGCTTGCGCTGTACCGGGACAAGTACGCGGACTTCACGGTGAAGCACTTCCACGAGCAGATGCAAAAGCGGCACGACTATGTGCTGGGCTATACGGTGACGAAGCTGGCGCTGCACGCGGCGGGGCTGGTGCGGAAGGCTCCGAAGCGTTCGGCGCACCGCAAGAAGCGGCCGCGGCGGCCGCTTCGGGGCATGCTGCTGCACCAGGACGGATCGCGCCACGTTTGGATCGAAGGCTTGCCCGCGAGGGACCTGATCGTCACGATGGACGATGCGACCAGCGAGATCTACTCGATGGTGCTGGTCGAGGAAGAAGGAACGGCCTCGACCTTCCAGGCCTTGCGCGAAGTGATTGGCGAGCATGGCCTGTTCTGCGCGCTCTACACCGACCGCGGCAGCCATTATTTCCTGACCCCAAAAGCTGGCGAGAAGGTCTCGAAGACGCAACAAACCCAGGTGGGACGGGCTTTGTCGCATCTTGGGATCGAGCATATCGCAGCCTATTCGCCGCAGGCGCGCGGGCGCTCCGAGCGGGTGTTCGGCACCTTGCAGGATCGGCTGCCGAAGGAGCTGCGGCTTGCCGGGATCACGACGGTTGAGGCTGCCAACGCGTGGCTGAAGGCGCATTACATCCCCGGGCACAACGCCGCGTTTGCGATCAAGCCCGAACAGGAAGGCACGGCATTCGTGGCCGATCGGCATGAGGCCTGGCGCGAGGCGCTGTGCGTGATCGAGGAGCGAACCGTCGCCAACGACAATACCGTTGCATGGAACGGTCGGCGGCTGCAGCTGCCGCAGAGCCGGCTCAGGCCTCACTTCGTCAAGGCTGTGGTGCGCCTCCATGAGTATCCCGATGGCACCGTCAGCGTGTTCCTCGGACCGCATCGGTTGGCGATGTTTAGCGCCAACGGACAGCAGATCAGCCCCGACGCGCTTCAGCCTGGCAGCGTGCTCGGAGCCGTCAAGGACAAGCCCTGGCGGGCGCGCAAGCGCGCGTCCTTGACCGCTCCTGCGCGCGCCGCCGTCGAGAAGGCGCGGGTCGGGACGGAGAAACGGGCTTCAAATCGAACAAAGAAACCGACCCACGGGGCTGACCAGACCGCCCTATCCATGGCATGACAACGCGGCGGACCCGTCCACGCCTTCCGGCTCCCCTGCAAATCAGAAACGAAGGCGACAGATCACGAGCTACAAAAACACGACATCTTCACCCGCTACGGACAGGGCTTAGATGACCGGCCTCGCCGCTCGGCTCGGATCTAATGGGGCGTGGGCGCGGATATAGTCCCAATGATTTGCATGTCTTCTTTCCGCACGGTTACGCGGCGTCCTGTCTCGGCAGCGATCTTTCGGGCGGCTCGCATCGCGGAATCCTCGTCCGTCAGTTCGAGCAGGATGATGCTGCCTGTTCCCGAGAACGCGTCAGGGTTCAAGAGTTCGATGATGAACAATGGTCCCCCTCCGGACGATCATTTTCACCGCGCGTTTATAGCGGCCTTGACGCACCGCAATTGCGCAGGATCATCCGATCTCGCACGAATCTGGTTCGTCAGCGCCTGCGCTATGATCTCGGCTTGTTCCTTGGTCAGCTTCTCGGCAAAGGGGCCATCTTTCTTTATCTGGGCCGGTCCTTTGAGTTCGCTGTCGTAGACCATCCAGCCAATGCTTCTTTGCCGAACGAGGAACCGGCCTCGCATCGGGCGTCCAATAAATTCCATTGCAACCATCCACCTGTGAAACGCGAGTTCACCGATTGGCTTGCAGGATGGTGTGCTCCGCATTGAACTATGTGAATCGTTGCGATCAACTTTGGACAAGCACCGCTCGCGCTTTCCGCAGTGAACTGAAACGGCCCCAACCAGGGGGCCGCCAACCCGAGCGATACGGGTTTTCCTCCAGGCAGTCGGGGGGCACCTTGGCTGACCAGAAGCGCCAATTAGACGCTTGGCAATAGCTCCGTCGGATCGCGCCCCGGCAATCGACACAGCGAGCGCAAACGCCGCGGGCGCCACCGGGCACGTCGGACTTGGTCGTCGGGAAGCAAAAAGAAACGGCCCCAGTAAGGCATGCTGAGACCGCTGCTTTACTTCCGCCTCGCGGTTTATTTCTTCATGTGATCCTTCGACATCGAGCCACTCTTGTCCGTCGTGCCTTCCTTCAGTTTTGGGTCATTCTGGGTTGCGCCGGGATTCGCAGCGCTGGGGCTGCTGGACGCGCCTTGACCGGTGGTCGCCGCCGGTGAGTTTCCGCCGCCGCTACCACCGCCACTGCCACCACCACCACCACCGCCCTGTGCGCTGGCTGCAGCAATTGAGCCGGCCATGAACGCAGTGACCAAGGCGAGTTTTGCGATTTTCATTTGATCGTTTCCTTCCTGTTTTTAATAGAACAGACTGGAAAACAGAACGCGTTTGAGATCGTTCCTCCTACTGCAGCGAAAAGGCCCCGACGCTGAGGAGACATACGTCGGGGCTTTCGGTCGGCGAATTGGGAAACGAGGTTCGCGCGTCAGCGACCTATTCCGGTTCCTTCGCCATAGAGTTCGCGCTCGCGCTGAATCTGCTCGCTGCTGAGTGGCTGCGCCGCAGGATCAAAGCCCTTCCATCCAGACCGCTGCCATGCCGCCGTGCGCTTGCTGATGTCGACTGACGACTGATCGAGCACAGCTTCTGCTCGGCCACGATCCTGTTCGTCGACACGTGCACAGACGAGCGTTCCGCCGCGACGCACGCCCTCGGCATATTGCGAGGCTTCCTCTTCCGGAACGCCCGCTTGAGTCAAGGCGCCGATGACGCCGCCCGTTGCGGCGCCCGCGGCAGCACCGGCCGCGGTGGAGACGAGCCATCCGGCAGCGACGACCGGGCCGAGGCCAGGAATTGCGAGCAGGCCGAGGCCAGCGAGCAATCCTGCAGCTCCGCCCAGTCCTGCGCCGATGCCCGCACCTGCGCCCGCTCCTTCTGCTCGGTCGTCAACCCCGTCGCGGTCCCGATCAACTTTGCCATCCCGGCCGTGCCAGCCCTCCCCATTGTTTGCGATGACGCTGATATCGGAGGAGGGGACGCCGCTCTGCTCGAGTTGCTGGACGACACGCTCAGCGTCGCCATAGTTGTCATAGAGGCGAGAAATTGTAGTGGTCATGCTGGTCTTCCTTTCTAGTTCGCCGGGTTCACATTGCCCTGGAAGTCCAGGCTGACTTCGGTCTGCTTGCCTCCCTTGGTGGCCTTTCCTCTCCAGACGCCATTATCGTCCTTCTTGAGGTCGGAAACGCCGGAATAACCGGCAGCTTCGATCCGTGACTTCGCTTGTCCCTCGGTAAAGCTGTTTCGACCCGCCACGGGTTCGTTCGAGTTGTTTTCACCCGACCGATTGACGGCGCTATTGTTTGGCTCGCTCTGCGCCGGTGGCGTTTGCGCCGAGACAGGTGCTGAGCTCAGCAGAGCTGCCGTGGATATGATAGCAAAGACTCGCAACATCTTTTTGTCCTTTGGTTAGCTAATTGCCGAGGACAAATGAACGTCAATTCGATTGGTTGCTAAGTGCGTTACTCAACCGCAGGCAGGCTGGCTTCGTCGCTCGTGCCTTATCGCATGTTAATAGACCAGTTCTGATTGTCCCGCAGCAGTTGGGGGCCGCCGCAGGTTACGGTCGGTTTCTTGGGAAGCGAAGGCAAACAGCTCCTTGCCGGTTCGACTCATCTTGGGATTGACCGTTGGTCGTCCAAGCCAATCACTTATGTGAGCTGGCTCTGGCCACTTAGGACCCGGGCTGGCTACATGCTAAGCAATAGTCAACAGTATACGGCGATCACGATCACTATCTGAACGGGGAAGCAGTGAAGCGCAAGCTGACTGCCATGGGGCTCGTCGCGGATGCGGGCGTCAAGCAATCAAAGCGCCATCGCGTCCGTGACCGACGTTGTGATATCATGATCCTAATGACGAGCAGTACGGCGGCAGGAAGATAGATCTCAAAGGCCGGGAGAAGCCTAGGCGCGGGGATGCGGTCTGCGCATCGTCTAGTCGGTTGACTACCACCTAAGTCTAGGCCGGAGGGGCACCCGTTCGTGGAACTAGCAGGCTGTTGAAAAAAGGCGGTCGCCGCCGACCGAGGATCATGATTCATTGGCTCCGACGAGATTCGGAGATGGTGCGTGCGCGGCGGCGACAATCGAACGGGCGAGCTGTTCAGCTACGTCGACCTGGAAGCAAGGGTGCGGCGTGATCATCCGCTGCGAGGGATCCGGACGATCGTGAACGAGGCGCTGGCGGCGCTGGAGCACGAGTTCGCCGCCCTTTATTCGCCGATTGGACGGCCGTCGATCCCGCCGGAGAAGCTGCTGCGGGCGATGCTGTTGCAGGCGTTTTATTCGATCCGCTCGGAGCGACTTCTGATGGAGCGGTTGGAATATGATTTGCTGTTCCGCTGGTTCGTCGGAATCGGAGTCGACGATGCAGCCTGGGACCATTCGGTATTCTCGAAGAACCGCGACCGGCTGCTGGAAGGCGACATCGCGGCGAAGTTCCTGGCGGCGGTGCTGGCGCAGCCCAGGGTGAAGAAGCTTCTGTCGAGCGATCACTTCTCGGTCGACGGCACGCTGATCGAGGCCTGGGCCTCGATGAAGAGCGTCAAACCGAAGGATAGCTCCGGCGAGCCGCCGGCCCAAGGCGGCGGGCGCAATGCTGAAGCGAACTTCCATGGCCAGAAGCGCTCCAACGACACCCATGCTTCGACCACCGATCCGGAGGCCAGGCTCTACCGCAAGGGGAAAGGCAAGGAGACGAAGCTGTGCTTCATCGGGCACGGGCTGATGGAGAACCGCCACGGCTTGCTGGTCGACGCCTGCCTGACGCAGGCCGGTGGGCATGCCGAACGGGTGGCCGCGCTGCACATGATCGAGCCTCGTGCCGATCGACCGACAGCGATCACGCTTGGTGCCGACAAAGCCTACGATGCAGAAGACTTCGTCAACGAGCTGCGCTCGATGAACGTGACGCCGCATGTTGCGCAGAATACCGGCGGCCGTAGCTCTGCGATCGACGGGCGTACGACCCGGCACGGCGGTTATGCTGTCAGCCAGCGCATCCGCAAGCGGATTGAGGAGGCATTCGGCTGGATCAAGACGGTCGCCGGGCAAGAGAAGACCAGATTCCGTGGCCGTGATCGGGTCGGATGGGCCTTTACCTTCGCTGCGGCCGCCTACAATCTGGTGCGGCTGCCCAAGTTGATCGCGGAGACCGGTTGATGGCCAAGGTGCCCGGCTTTGCCAAGGCCTTTGCCGGCCGCTGGCGCATCGTCGAAATGGACAACTGGGACAGCGACTTCCTCGATCTTGTCGGAGAGGCGCATCTCACCTTCCGTGGCAAGTCCGATGGCGAAATAGCGTTTGGGGCTCTCAAGGGCTTCCTGGATGCTCGCTACGGCACCCGCGACGGATCGGCCTGCGCCGAGTTCTCATGGGAGGGGCACGACGAGAATGATCCGTCCTGTGGTCGCGGATGGGCCATGATCGGCACTGCGGGCAGGCTCGTTGGCCACTTCTACATCCACAATGGCGACGATTCAGCCTTCGTTTGCGAACGCGGCTGAGTTCTTCAACGGCCTGCTAGAGCTTAGTCGGCCGCTTGGATAACCGATTTCTTCATCGTTCGAACGAAGAGCTCGACGATATCGGTGCAAGCCGTAGCCTCGTTGGCTCGGTATGGCGGCCACGCGCCAGGCTGCCAACCCGCGTCACCTTATTTGTTCGGCGCAGAGCGAATCTCTGCCGCCTTCGCGACGGACGGCTGAGCGTGATGGGGCTGAACTTCAGCGGGGCCGGCGCGTTGGAAAGGAATGTCACAGAAGCAAAGCGAACGACATCACCGTCGACTGTTCGCATCAATCGCAAACCAGGCCTCCCAAGCGGCCGGCCGGGCATCGACGTTTGTCCTGGCTTTCGCGGTAGTCGTCGTCTGGGCCGTTACTGGACCTCTGTTCAAGTTCTCCGATACGTGGCAGCTAGTCATCAACACCGGAACGACAATCGTGACCTTTCTGATGGTCTTCCTGATCCAGAACTCGCAGAACCGCGACAGTGCTGCTATTCAGGTGAAGCTGGACGAGCTAATACGGACGGGCATGGTGCAGAATAGTTTCGTCGGAATCGAGCATCTGAGCGCTGACGAGCTTGAGGATCTGCGCACGCGCTGCGAGGAACGCGCTAAGGTGGTCGCCGAAGACACTGCCGAGGGCAAGACAGGAGCGCGCAGGCCTCGCCGACGCCCAACCGATTAGTGGTTCCTCGCGGCCGGGGAGGCTACCATCCTGGGGGATACTCATGATGCGGAAACATCATTGCTTCAGACTGTTCCGGCAGCGCGCCCAGCGATGAGCCTGACTGCCACTTCCCCGGCATTAGAAAGATCCGGAAGCGTTTACCGGGATTGAACTGCATTCTCGAGCGCCGAATAAACATGTCGCAGTTGGGACACACAAAAAATGAATGGTGATTGGCTTGTCATGGGCTGCAATAGCCGAGCCGCATCATGCTTCTTCGGAGGATCAAGATTGGGTCCGCTGGGGCGTCCTGGCGATGGTGCCAGAGCTCAATGCTGTAGAACCTGCCAGGCTTCCGAGACGCCATCCCAGCTCCCTTCAGATCGGGCGCACTGTCCCGGCTATGACCGTCGGGCGGAGGGAGAGGTCCTTGAGAGCCTTCGAAGCGGCACCACGTCGCCATCAGCTCGGATCGCGACCATTGCTATCTCGAGTACATCGACCCTAAGCTTAGCAAGCTCATCGACGACGCCCTGGGATCCAGCTCGCCGACGATCACTCGGTCATGGGGCGTCCATCCCCAGATGGTGTCCAGACAAGAAGCGTGCGCAACGCACAATGGAGCAGGTGAAACATAGCGCCGTCTGTAACCTCGCAATTAGCTGCCGAAATTGACCACCACTGCAGCGGCTCACGCAATAGGAGCTAAGGTCAATGCCGGACGTTGAAGGGCTTATGGAGACCATGGAAGCCTATCTGCGTCGAAAGCATGAAGAGCTTCAGTTGCTGGACGCCTGTCTTGACCACTCCTTTGCGCCGCCAACTCCGAAGTCGATCAATGAAGCGATCGCACTCAAGTTCAAGCTCACGGCGGCCATCAGAGCTCAACACGATCTAACAGAGTGGACCACGACCGAAACCGCCTGGTCGCATCGCAAGAAATCTTTCGATAGCCCGTTCGACTTCCGGTACGACTACCAGCGCGCCGATCTCGACGTGGCTGGCCCGTCCTTTTATGATCTCGGCGAAGATATCGAATGGGAGACCGTCTACACGTCTTCTGGCATGGCCTCCATATCTGCCCTGCTTTTGGCGTCGTCGCACTTGTTCGATCGAGCGGATATCGTGTCGCTGCCAGGGACGTACGGAGAGACCCTGGAGTTCGTTGAAGCGTACGCTAGGCACCTGAAGAGCATCACGGCCGTAGAAGTTCTGGGCGCGCCCGCTTCAGGCGCGTCGCACCGCATCCTTCTTCTGGATTCCTGCGCATCGGCAAAGGATTTTGAAGCCTGTCTGCGCTCACCCTGGGCGCAATTCGACCTCTGCATCTTCGATAACAGTTGTCTCGCCGGTAGCTCCGGCAAGATCGCGCGCGCGTTACGGAAGGCCCGCAGGTGCGGAGTGCCCATGGCCATGATCCGAAGCCATACAAAGTTGGATTCGCTCGGCGTCGAGTATGGACGATTGGGCTCTACGACCTTCGTCCGCTCCGCGGAGGCCGATCTCTGGGTTCGATCGCCTCTCCGAAACCTGCCCGATGAGATGCGCAACGCAGTCAGGCTGCTCGGCGGCGCAGCGCTACCGGCCCACTTCCCGCCTTATGTCGGCAGCCCCGAATATCGGTCGCTGACCACGAGGAGAGTGGCTGCAATCATCCGCAACAGCCGCCGTACTGCTCACTTCTTCCGTCAGGCGCTTGGCGATCTGGTGAGGCAAACGAATTTCGCGCATGGCCTTTACGTGTTGCTCAGATGCAGGCGGCCCTTGGACGAACAAGAGGCAAGGCAAGCGGCGTCGGAGATGAGCAGAGATCTTGGCCTGGCCGGCTTTCCGATCCGTCATGCCGGAAGCTTCGGGTTCGACTTCGCTGCCACGGAATGGTTTCACGACATGACGACCGGGGCGTTCAGCGTCCGCATAGCCGTCCCGGACCTTCCCACCAAAGTATGGGACGAGCAAACCTGGGCGATAGCTCGGTGGTGGAACGAACACGACTGCCGAGCATGAAGCATGCGGGACACTTGCTCGCTCGCAATGTCGGCCCGATTAAAAAAGCCGCGCGAAATTTTCGCGAATTCGATATCTGGCCTGATCCATGAAGCTGTTGAGTCTGCCCGCCGACCCGAGGCCGCCTTACTGTCGCAGAGATATGCTTCCGTGGGAACTTCGCCTGCGGATGCAGAGGAAATACCCGTCGCTGCAGTTGGCGGCAACGCGCGGCAATGTATCGTTGCAGAGGAGTTCCGGTGCCTGGTTTTAGGTCCAGCCCGCTTTAGGAACCGGTTTGTGGAAGTTGCATTGTCGCTCAATATTGTTGAAGGAGGAATGCAATGCGAAAAATCGCTTTGGCCGCACTGACGGTCGCCGCGATTTCTGCCGCAACTGTTGCACCTGCGGAAGCGCGATGGCGGGGTGGCGGTTGGCACGGCGGATGGGGCCCGGGTATCGGTCTCGGACTTGCGGCTGGTGCACTGGCCTTTGGAGCCGCTGCAGCTTCGCCCTACTATTACGGTCCAGGCTATTATCCGGGCTACTATGGCTATTATGGCCCTCGGTATTATCGGCCCCGGGTTTATTACCGGCCCTACGCGTGGAGGGGGTATTATGGCCCGCGCTTTTACGGCGGATGGGGCAGCCCGTTCTACGCAGCCTGGTGATCACAAGAGACCGGAGCGGGCTTTTCACTTTGCTGGAGCGGCCGACGCCTCGTCGGTCGCTTGGCGTGCAGACCTTAGCCAGAACTCCGGCGCAGCGTCACCTGCGGATGTGGCAAGTCCTGGCGACTGACAGCATGAACCTTAACCTTTCTCAAATGACAGTCGCAGTGTGCTCGCCCTCGCCCGCAAGATCAGTCGAAGATAATCTTCGGTCGATCTTCAACGCCGACCGCCAAAGCGGTCGCGTCCCGAACACGTGTTTTGCTGGTGGACGCCTGAGTCCGAGAGAAGATGAACGTCGTGCGGAGCACACTACGTTCCATTTGCAAGCTGTCCCGGTATCTGCTCTGGCGGGGCTCATCATATCTTGTTTGTGACCGCGGTTTCGGCCGGTATGAAGCGGACTAGTCACCGCTCTAGATTCATCCATGTCTACGGCAACCTCATCTAGACCACAAAGTGCGGGGTCTTCTGCTTTCCGCCATCACGCAAATGTCTTTCAGGTCCTGCTCGGGCATCCGAACGGGCCTTTCTGGCGGCGCAAGCACGAGGGAGCTTGGACGATTCCGAAGGGCATCATCATGCCCGGCGAGTCACCGCTTTCTGCAGCCCGGCGCGAGTTCGCCGAGGAAACCGGACACGCGTCAAGCGGGCGGCTTATCTGTCTCGGGGCAAGATCGTTTACGTGTGGGCTGTGGCGGGTGATCCAGATTCCGCGGATATTCGCAGCAACACCTTCGAGATGGAATGGCCCCCGCCTTCAGGTAAGCTTCGTATTTATCTGGAGCTCGAACGAGCCGAGTGGCTCAACACTCCTGCCGCGCGCGTGAATATCCTTGGGGGACAGGCAATCTTCCTGCAGCGCCTGTCGGCGGTGCTCGACCCAAGGACTGAATGAGGTGCCCCGGCGAGGGGAGTCGATCGGGCGGAGGCCCGAGAAATCGTTGGTATTGAGCGGATCACGGTTATCCCTTCAGTCGGCTTGAGCCTGGAGGCTACCGGCCCAGGCAGTACGACCGGCCGGAGTGCTGCGATTGGATCCAAACGCGTCGGCTCGCGGTTGACCTGTCCTGAACCTTATTGAAAGGCTCGCTCCTATGGTCGAGCTGGCTGCCCCACCGCCGCAAAGAACGCCGGCCGCGCAAGGCGCGTCCTCGCCAATGCTCACGGCCGGCGGCATCGTCCTGGCCATCGGAGCCCTCTATCTCGGCCGCGAAATCTTCGTTCCTTTCGCTCTTGCCATTCTGCTCAGCTTCATTCTCACGCCCTTGGTTAATTGGCTAAGGCGCTGGAAAGTACCCCGTGTTGCAGCGGTACTCATCGCCGTTTCCATTGCCTTTATCGTGGTTGCAGGTGTTGCCTTGGTCGTGGGACGTCAACTGGTCCAGCTGGCTACCAACCTCCCCGATTATCAAACGACCATCACCGAGAAGATCCACTCGTTGCAAAGCTCTGCGCCAGGTGGGGGTATTGTCGACACAGTTACCACGACGATGCAGGATCTTGGCAGAGAGATCTCGGGGAATAAGAAAAAATCGGGGGCCGCGCCGTCCCGGCTTGGCACCGGCAGGGAGCATCAGGAGCCCGTCACCGTGCGTATGGAGCCGCCGCAGCCAAGACCGCTGGAGCTCATCCGCTCTGTCATAGGTCCGTTGCTGGCGCCCCTCGCTACGTCCGGGCTCGTCGTCATTTTTGTGATCTTCGTGCTGCTCGAGCGCGAAGACTTGCGCGATCGCTTTATTAAATTGGCAGGAGCCGGGGACCTTCAGAAGAGCACTCAGGCCATCAACGACGCCGCGGGCCGGCTCAGCCGTTATCTGTTGATGCAGCTCGTAGTTAACCTGAGTTACGGCGTGCCGATCGGCATTGCGCTCTACTTTGTCGGCGTACCGAACGCGATTCTCTGGGGACTACTTGCAGCGGTACTTCGATTCATTCCCTATCTCGGTCCTTTTCTGGCTGCTATATTCCCGGTGGCCTTGGCGATCGCCGTCGATCCCGGCTGGACGATGCTGTTTTGGGTGGTCGGCCTGTTCGTTACGGCTGAACTCATCAGTAACAATGTTATCGAGCCTTGGCTTTACGGCTCCAGCACAGGGTTGTCGTCACTTGCAATCATTATCGCCGCCATCTTCTGGACGATGCTGTGGGGACCTGTCGGGCTGTTCCTGGCGACACCTTTAACTGTCTGCCTTGTCGTCATTGGGCGCTATGTTCCGCAGTTGGAGTTCTTGGGCGTGCTTCTTGGCAGCGACCCTGTGCTCGCTCCAGAGGAGCAGCTCTACCAGCGATTATTGGCTGGCAACCTGGAGGAGGCGGTTGAGTTCGCCGAGAGCTATGTCGACGAGTGCTCCTCACGCGAGTTGTACGATAACGTAGGCATTCCAGCCCTTCGTTTGGCGGAGAACGATCGTCAGCGCAGCAGCATCGACACAAACTACCGGCGTCTTGTCGCGGATACCGCTATCTCCGTTGTGCAGGAGGTTGACGACCATATCCACGAGAAAGCGCATTTAAACGTAGACGCGGATCACGGGACGCAGCGACCATGCGTTCTCTGTCTCGCAGGACGCACGGAGCTTGATCATGCAGCGGCGGAGATGCTCGCGCAGGTACTTCACGAGCACAACATCGCCGCCAAGGTCTTGCCGCCGATCGTGGTCAGTCGGGAAGCATTGGGGCAGCTTGATCTCCAGGGGGTCGACGTGGTGTGCCTGTCCTACTTTCACCCGCAGCCACAGGTCTATGCCCGCTATATCTTTCGTCGCCTGCGCCGGCGGGCCCCCCATGTGAAGCTAGCCGTCTGCTGCTGGAATTTGATCGCCGGGACTGATCAGACGGAAGAGCTCAAGAACCAGATGGCGGCCCACGCCGTATTCGCCTCGCTCAAAGCCTGCACTGAGCAGGTCGAAGCATGGATAGGTCGCGCGCCAGCCCGCGGCGATACGCCTCAGGTCACGGCTGACGCCGAGCAGGCACAGCTTACCGCGCTGCGCAGCCTCCGCTTGGACAATTCAACACGTCAAGCCGTGGATGAGGTGTCCAGGAAGATTGCGCAGACCTTCGAGGTCCCGATCGCGCTGGTGTCATTTGTCGATGATATTCAGCCAACCATCGCTGACAGCCGCCTCCAGGACATTCAAGCAGCTCCGCAGGGCAATCACGAGGGCTCCCTCGACGCTCATGTGGTTGCTTCAGACGATGTGCTCGTTTCTGAGGATGTCAACGAGGATCCCCGCTTCGCCGATGATCCTCGTGTGCTGGAGAGAGGCATCCGCTTCTTCGCGGGGGCTCCGCTCAGAACTTCATCCGGCCACGTTGTAGGCTGCCTCAGCGTAATCGATACCAAGCCGAGAGAGTTCGCCGACCGAGATCGACAGCGCCTACAGGAGATGGCGAATCAATTGATGGTCAATATCCAGAGCGCCCGAGCGACGAAAGATGTCGCTTCGGCGACCTAACAAAACTGCATCCAGCCTCCTAAGCGGACGGAATGGTGCAAGAGCTGCAGTAAATGTCGGTCTCTTAGGAACAGAACCTGGTCGTCTGAGTTTGAGCTGTCGAACCCCACTAGTGGCTCTGCACAGTGATTATGACTCTTTGGAAGGCGCGGGATAGGCGCGGCCCATTTTGGTGCGGGCCTTGTCTGTTGTGAACATCCATTTGATGCGAGAGCGGGCGGCATTTCGCTTCCGTTCCCAAGCGGCGATTTCGCGGCGCAACCGCTTGGGGGCGTCGATTCTGCGATTGAGGCACTGGCCCCGCAGGACGCCGATCTCGATCTCGACCATGTTGAGCCAGCTTGCGTGCTTGGGCGTGTAGTGGAACTCGAGCCGTCGCAAAATCCGCCTGGCTTCGGCGGGCGGGAAGGCCTGATACAGGGCGCCGGCGGAGTGGGTCGATAAATTATCCTGGACGACCCGGATGATCTCGGCGTCGGGATAATGGATGTCGACGAGGTCGCGCATGCAGGAGGCATAGTCTTCAGCCGCGCGCCGCTCAGTGACTTTGACCTTGCGCCAGGGACGATGCACGTCGAGGAATACGAAGAGATTGACCGTGCCGTTGCGACGGTACTCGTAATCGTAACGTTCGAGCTGGCCGGGCTCGGCCGGAATCGGTTGACGCGCCTCGCCGATGAGCTGCACCGGGCTTTCGTCGAAGCACACCACCGGCCGCTTGGGATCTGGCGCCTCGGCGTAGAGGTCGAGCACGTCCTCCATACGGGCGACGTATTCGCCGTCGATCTGCGGAATGCACCACATGTCCCTGCGCCAGGGCTTGAGGCCATTTTCGGCCAGGCGCCGCCGAACCGTCTCATGCGACAGGCTCTTGTGTTCGGTGAGCTTGACCATCGCACCTGCCAGCAGCTCAAGCGTCCAGCGGGCCCGGCCTTCTGGCGGACTGGCGCAGGCCGTCGCCACCAACAAGGCTTCTTCCTTGACCGTGAGTTTGCGCTCCGCTCCGGGCCGCGGCTCATCGCTCAGCGCCCGCTCCAGATTGCCTTCCACGAAGCGGCGCTTGGTCCGGTACACGGTCGAGCCGCCCACGCCGACGCTCCGCGCGATCTCCTCATCGCTGCCGCCGGTGTCGGCAGCCAGCAAAATCTGCGCGCGCTTGAGCTTACGGGACGCATGCTTGCCGCCGCTGAGCAGCGCCTTGAGTTCCGTGCGCTCGATTTGGCTGAGGTCGACCCGATAGCGTACATTCATGGCATGCCTCCGTGTTCGAGGCACGCACCAACAACTGAATCGGATGGCCGGCGTGAGTCCTTCGGCAAAACCCTTCACGCCCACACAGGGGCAGTACCTGGCCTTCATCCACCTCTACACGCGCCTGCACCGCAGACCCCCGGCCGAAACCGACATGCGGGAATACTTCCGCGTTAGCCCGCCCTCGGTTCACCAGATGGTGCTGACGCTGGAACGGGAGGGCCTCATCAGACGGCAGCCAAGGACCCCTCGCAGTATCGAGGTCCTCGTTGATCCAAAACACCTGCCGGAGCTACTCTGACCGCCAGACGCAACCCGTCAAAATCACTGTGCAGAGCCACTAGGAGTCGTAATATGGGTCGCGGAATGCCATCCATGACTGCACTTCTCGGACTGCTCGCCATCGCTGGATATCAGAACCGCGAGAAGTTGGCCGAACCGATGAAGGCGCCCGGACCGAGCTCTTCGGAGCCTCCCGGTTCCCAACAGCCCCTTGGGGGCTACTTGGTCTGAGGGGCATGCTAAGCGGCGCTGGAGTCAGGAGGCTGCTTCAATGAGGAATGGCGAACTGCTGGAGAAGTGCAGCCAAACCCGCCCCGGCGATGCGGCTAATCCTGGATCAGCTCGAGGCCGAACAAGTAAATTCCGCCCGCGCAACTGCAGAAAGCAGTTAGTTCTGATGTGTTGACCAAGCTAGAGTAGGAAACCGGGCTCTCTCAAAAAGAAATACTCGCAAGGCTGTCGCGCGACCTACCCCGAGCAGTCGACAAGTATACGTTTGAGGGACGGGTAGGCACTTCATAACCCTCATGTAAGAGGGGCGGAGAATGAGCATCATTTGGACTATCATCATCGGCTTTATTGCGGGGGTGATCGCGAAATTCATCATGCCAGGTGACAACGAACCCTCTGGATTCATCCTTACGACCATTCTCGGCATCGTCGGCGCCTTCGTTGCCACTTACCTCGGCCAGGCGCTGGGATGGTACCATCCCGGAGAGGGTGCCGGACTCATCGGCGCCGTGGTCGGTGCCATCATCGTGCTCTTTGTGTATGGTCTCTTCGCCGGACGACAACAGCGCACGAGTTGAATAGCGAGCTCGATTTGTCCGCGGCGTGGAGCGATCCTTCGCATCGTTTCATTTCGAATTTTTTAGTCCCGGAGAATTCACCGGATTATCGACCAGCCGCTGTTCGGCGTCACAATGGAATGCAGGACTGCTCCGGCGTTGCTCTCGGGGGGGACGGGTCGTTTTACAGGAACGGCCAGAACTCTAGCCGCTGCCGTGCCCAATAGCACTTGGATCCACTTGGCACCAATTTGACGAAACGGGGCTTAGATATGAACCAGCACCTGAAGCGCGCGAAACTCGAGTCTCCGCCCGCGGTTGAGCATTCATCAGCAGGTAGCATTCCCCATTTCGAATGACCATCGGTTTGATGATTCCGATGAGGAGGAGTTGCTGAATGACGATGGTGCTTGGCAGAAGGCCGTCATGACAGCTCGCGGTATCGAGTCCCAATTTCGACCTCGACAAGTCCAACCGTTGGTCGATCGTGATCAAGCGAGAGGAAGACCCAATCAGATTGACGTCGCCGCCAAGCGCATCGCCTCCCGTTCGAGCTAGGCGGCCGGCGGCAAGTGAAGATAAGTCGGATCGAATCCGGCCAGTTCTTCCAATTTATCGTGGTCCAGAATCCGGTAGTGTGGCCGCTCGACTTGCATGATACCCTGTTGCCGCAGTTCCTGCAGCGTGCGGTTGACGTGGACCGTCGAAAGTCCGAGACAATCTCCAAGATCGGATTGCGTAATAGGGAAGTTGAAATCACCGTCGCTCGTTCGACCGACAGCCCTCAATCGACGATGGATTTCGGCGAAAAGGTGGGCCATACGTTCGTCCGCGGACCTGCGGCCGACATTGACGATCCATTCCCTAAAAATCGCCGCGTCAATGAGCGTTTCGCGCCAAAGCGCACCTGTCACATTCGGGCGCTGCTTGCACAGGGCCTTGATCGCTTCATGAGGGATCAAGCCAAGCGTGCAGGGTGTCAGCGTCGTGAAATCGTGATCCATGACGTTGAGGTAGAGGCTCTGCAGATCCGGTATTTCGCCGGGAATGTGCAACGAGAGGACTTGCCGCTTGCCGTCCTGCGTGATTTTTGCACGGTACGCAAATCCTTCGGCGAGAAGGCAACATTCCTTTGGTCGGCTGCCATCGGCGACAATAATGTGCTGAGCCGGGACTTGGCGTTCCTGGATCGGAAGCTGCTGAAGTGACTGAATGTCATCGCTGTCGAGCCGGTTGGAGACAGTTAGCTTTGTGATCAGGCTGGTCGCGATGTTTGAAGCCATCGGCCGTTCTCCGCGCATTGGAGGAATTGTGCGTAGCGGCGGCGGTGAAATGCCTGCTTCGCCAGCGGATGATCGGGAGCACGACACTCTCAGCCACCGGCGCCCAATTGATAGTTGCCGATGATGCTTAGATAACAATTGGCGGGACCGCGATGTTCCTCGATAACTTCGCGGTCGCAGATTGCCGGTATTGCGATCCATGCCGCACTACGCTGGTATTTTTAGACTGCAATAAGCTGGGCGTGCTTTTGCATAGTTTAAGGGCCTCCCAAACGCGGAGTATCGCGATGGGGCGTCCTCACTTGCTTGTCGGCCTAAAAGAAACGGCCTCCGCGCGGGGCTGAGGCCGTTCTTCCATTTGGATCGTCCAAGTGCTGCTGGGGTTTGGTCGGCGCGGCAGGGCGGTGGGTACCTCGATTGGGGGGCTGTTTAGCCGCCGGATTGAGGCGCGAAAGCATCCACGTATTCGGCTATTCGCGTCGCCAGTCGCTCGTAGTGGATTGCTTATCGAAGGCTAGCGAGCTGATGGAATGGAAGCCGCCAATCCTGCACCAGCGTTACAAATAGCTATCGCAATTGCAGCGAGATGATCGGTGCTCATAGCGATGTCCTTGCATCGCCCATCAATTGGTCCCCGAGCGCGAGCTATTTCCTATCGGCGGTACCCGCCACTTTGCAAGATCAATGCGTCGGCTCTGGGCGTACTAGGTGCCTCATTCCATTCACGAAGACGGCTCGTCAGGATTTTAGCAGCCAATGAGACTGCCGCTCGCCGGTGAACAAGCCGGGCATGCCGGAGGTGCTATTAAGACCCGCTGTTGTGAAAATCAGCGCTCGCGCAACATAGCCAAAGGCGGCATCTGCCGTTTATTCAAAAACGCCGGCCGCGTCCCGATCAGTTGCGGGGGGACGCATTATGAGAGTGCCGGTTGCCGGATCCTTCCTAGCGCAGGGTGTGTAATGCGCAACCGCATCGACATCGGGGGATGGATTCTCACCGGGCTCAAATGCTGCTCGACCGTTTTCCCGAGTTGTAGCTGTGTCCCTCTCAATGAGCCGGAAGCCGCTTCAAGAGCCGGTCGGATTGACAGATCGCCTGTCTTGGGGATGCTTGTCGATGGTCCTCTTCGCGGCAGCGATCGCTTCCTGCGTACGCTGATAGGTCATCGTCCTGACGGTATGTCCGCCCCCGAGAGGCGTGATCTCGACCAGGAAACCGCCGCCAGGCTGCTCGATGATCACTAGTCGGTGCGCCGAATATTTGAGCTCGTCTGCCACGTTCGCGGTCCCAACCTGTTCCAGACAAACAGCTGCAGGGTTCTGACGTTCCAATAGCGCAATGGCGACTCGAGCAGCGTCACTGCTCCCCGATCATGGCTACGGCCCCACGATTACGCGTTTCTTTGCGCCGCCGTCGCTCGGGCTCGCTCCAGCGTCGCGGGGTAAATCAGCTGGCCGCTGAGTTTGACTTCGTAGAGGAGACTCCGGTCTCCGAGACAAGGGTAAATTACCAGCATTGACGTCCGGACGGGGGGCCATGATCGCGTTCGTAGCGGCCCGTGTAGACTTCGATCTCAGACATTGGCCTGATCCGCCTGGGCATAGCCGAGAGATGGATACTTGGTTTACGCGCCCCCGGCCGGCTGGGACCACCTTTCCAAGGGTCGGCAAGCAGGACTCGAATTTTCATGCCCGGAAGGTAGGTGTCAGGAGCCGGTTTTGCTAATCTCTGCCGGCTTGTTTGTCAGCCGCTCTGCTAAGATCTCCGCTTGTGGTCAGCTTCTCGGCGAAGGGCCATCTTTCCCTCTCTGTGCGGGGCCTTTCAACTTGCTGTCCTAGACTACCGGCCTCGCATCAGGCGCCCGACCAAATTCATTGCAATCACTACCTGTGAAATTAGCCCGCTGATTTGCTCGCCGGCCGCGGCAGCTGCCATTTCACTGTCAATCGATGCGATCACGTTCAGGGCTCTGGCGCCCCGGCCAATTGAAAGCGGCCCCAACCTGGGGGCCGCCAACCCGAATGATACGGGTTTTCCTCCAGCAGTCGGGGGGCGCCTGGACCGGCTGGGGGCCCTCAACCGACGCGCTGCCAAGCTGATTGTTCCTCGCCCGTCTGGCGCCTAGGAAAAAATCGGCTGGCCTCCATAAGCGCGTTTCACATGTGCTAATGACGCGGCGCCCGCATGATAGGAAAACTTATCTTCCAGCCTGGCGCTCATCGTCGGCCGTCGCTCGAATCCATGCGAAAATTGATCGCGGCTTCAGATTACATTTATCAGGATAGTTGCGTACTCATGAACGAGTATTTTGACTGCAGCAAACGCGCGCTAAACATCCTCTCCGAACTGCATGCTTCCGAAAAAGAGTTGGTGGGCAAGGGGGTCGTCTTGTCCGATGGGAAAGCCGGTACGATTGATCACGTCTTTCTAGATGACGTCCATGGGCTGCGCATTGCAATTGTGGGACATGAAGGTCGATGGCCAATAGCGATGGTCAAGCAATTGGAAGGGGATCTCTCAAGAAAGCCAAGCGACACAATAAAATTACGGCGCGCGATTCACGAAGGTTAACGACTCCGGTGCTGCACAATGCGACGATCGGCTTCCTGACGAGGAGCTTAAAACCATGGAACGCATGAATGGAGTAGAGCGGACATTTGCGTCTGTTACCGCGCTGAGCGCCTTGGTTCTCGTCGCTAGCCTGACCGCATATGCGTTTAGCTAGTGGAATCAGAAAAGTAGTGACATCCGAACAATAGGGCAGATAATTTTCATTTCGTATTGTTTCAGCCCTGGATGCGGATTCCGATGAGTCTCGCCCGGGTGTACCGATTTGATATCGCCCGGGCGCCAAGCGTTCTGGCTGTTTGGTTTCTGGCATCGGCGAAGCCGCGTGGTCAATCTCGAATCGCGGCTCGAAGGACTCGTTTTTTGCTGCTCCTGCTGTTGGCATGTGGGCAATGCCCTTCGCGTTGTCCAAGCGCGGCGGCATGTCCACAGCGCCACTGGCTCAGGCCATTCAGCCGGGCTTGCGGGTTCGCTGCAGGCTTTCGCCCTTGAGATCGATCCTGTGAGCATTGTGGACCAGCCGGTCGAGGACGGCATCAGCATAGGTTGGGTCGCCGATCAGCCGCGTGCTATTGATCGACGGGGAGCTGGCTGGTGACGATGGTGGAGCGGCGGCCGTAGCGGTCCTCGAGAATCTCCAGGAGGTCGTGGCGAGCCGCGGCGTCGAGCCGCTCCAGGCCCCAGTCGTCGAGGATGAGCAGATCGACACGGCCGAGTGCGCGCAGTAGACGCGGGTGGCGGCCGTCGCCGCACGCCAAGGCCAGATCACTGAATAGTCGCGGGACGCGCTGATAGAGCACGGAGCGATTGTCGCGGCAGGCTTTGTTGGCGAGCGCCGAAGCGAGCCAGCACTTGCCGACGCCGGACGGGCCACAGATCAAATGATTGGCGTGGTCGTCGATCCATTGGCCTTCGACCAGCATCGTCAAGAGGCTGCGGTCAAGGCCGCGCGGGGTACGATAAGGGATCGCCCATGAAGCGGGGATCACAGAGTGCAAGCGCGAACATACGACCCTTGTCGCAGCCGGCCGCCACTGTCTGGATGCCCTGGCGATTTAAGCCTCAGCCTCTTCGCGGAATTTCTCGATGGTGGGCATCGCAAGCCCTTCTCATATCGATAGATGCAGGCAATCATTGAACAAAATGCAACTACTTACCTTACCAGATTGCACCGGCAACACACCCTTGGTAAGCGAAAGCCAAATGCTCGCTTTCGCGAATCTTCAACTACCTGGCTTCTGCTATAGCGGCCGACACACAGAGCCAATTCGACGTCCTCGTTCCTGCCAATTATTGCAGTCGCATCAGTTCGCCAGATTAGGCATTGATGGCAGAGACATTCGTAAGTCCGTTCACCATCGCTGAAGTGACCAAAAAGGACGCTCGGCGGCGAAGCAGACTTGGCTAGCCTTAGCCAAGCCTCGTCAACGTTATGAGATTAGTCGCGGCTGTTCCGGACGCGAGAGCGGAAGTTGTACCGGCCGCACTCCATGAAAAGTAGCAAAGGCCGTTCGAGGAACTCAACCTCACACCCGATCTACAGGCTCGCTCCAGAGTGAGGGCGGCTCAGTGGCGACCTGTTTGTCGCGGCCTTGCTCTACAGACATGAGCGAAGCGAGGATGCGCGAAGCATGACATGAAGAGAGCTTCGGCGATTGAAAAAGATATCGTATTCGTGGAACGCCGCGCTAATGATGAGGACGAGTACCGGCGAAAGCTGAACGACAGGCTAGGTGGTCGGCAAGGCAGCCCGCTACTCGCTGAGCCCCTCGCGCCTGAGAAAGGCCTTGTTGATGGCGACCGCCGCTTTCGCGCCTTCGCCGAGGGCGGCCGCCACGAGCAGGACGTCGCGCGAGACGTCACCCGCGACATACACCCCCGGCACGCTGGTTTCTTCCGTGACCGGGTCGGTGATGACGCCGCCCTTTACGTCACGCTTGCAGCCAAGGTGCTCTGAAAGATGGGAGGCCTGGCGGCAGCCGGTCGAGAAAAACATGCCGGAGCACGCAAGCTGCGATCCGCTCTCGAAATTGATCTTTGCAAGAGCACCCTTCGCCCCCTCCAGCGATCGGATGCGATCCCTGCGCAATAGTATTCCGTGTCGCCTGAGCCGGTAGACGGCTTCCCCGCTGACTTCCGTGCCATCGCTGCAGCACACCACGTCCTTGACCCAGTGCGTCATCATTACGGCAAGATCCGCGCCCTTGTCCCCCTTGCCGTAGGCGGCGAGCCGTTTGCCGGCATATTCATAGCCGTCGCAATAGAGGCAGTGATGGACAGAAATGCCATAAAAGGCGTCGACGCCCACAAGCTGCGGGAGCTCGTCGATAAGCCCCGTCGCTAGGAGAACTTTTGCGGCAATGCCACTGGTCCCGTCGGCGCATACAAACCCGAATCCGCCGTCGGAAGGATCGACTTTCATGACCCGGCTCTGGCGGATCAAGACGGTCCCATGGCCGGCAAGCTCCTCCCGCGCATTCTGCAGGAATTGCTCGGGCGAGCGGCCGTTGGATCCGAGGAGCCCGTGAATCTCTTGCGAGGCGCGGTTGCGCTGCTGCTGATCGTCGCAGAGCAAAACGTTCCGCCGGCATCTTCCCAAGACTAAGGCGGCGCTTAATCCGGCGGGGCCGCCGCCGACCACAAGTACATCCACGTCCATTGGTGCAATTCCAGTTGGTCCGGGTACTTCCGGCAACAAGGAACCGTCACCGACCGTTCCTGCGTTACGTATTCCGGAAAGTAACTGCCCTCGCAAATCGTACAATAAAATCACCGGCTTTAGCGGCACGAGCGGAGGCGACTGCGGAGGGAGAAGCCGCGCGAAAGCAACATCGGGCGGGCCGAGAAGATGCGCAAGATCTGGCTGAAGATACGGGCGAGCGGTTCGAAGGCGTCGTTAAGTGCGACAAAGTTGCCCATATCGGGTGCTCGGGCTGGCGCTACTGGAAATGGCGAGACTCGTTCTACGCTTCCTGCCGCAGGCCTGCATTCGACACGATTGAGTTGATGCCTCATTTTACTCGTGGCCTACCCCCGCGAACGTGCAGGCAGGGCGCCGCCCGCCCGGGAGCAGAGAGTTTGTATATACGGTAAAGGGCTGCGAGCTCATCACGCACATTAAAGAGTTCAAGGGCGTGAAGACGCTTATCCGGGACTTCGGGAAGGCCGCCGATATTCTTGGCGATCGCATGGGGGGGTCCTCTTCCAGCTGCCGCCGAGCTTCCGCTACACCAAGTCCCGCTTAACTTCGATTGCAAGTCAGCTCGATCCCGCATGGCGCAGACGTGGTGGAGTTCCGGCACAAAGTGTCGGATTTCACAGCATGGCGGTCGCAGGCCCCTCCGTCGATCAATTGGACAGAGAAAGTACGATTGCCTACACGTTTCTCTTTCGGGCCAGGAACATCGAAAGCGTCATCATGTTGGATTCTGTGGAAGAGGAAGGGACAAATGCGACTGCGGCCGCGCGGTCAAGGGCGGCTGCACACGAGGGATTTCGACTATGCCAGACGCAACCACGCAGGCAGAACAAAAGGCAGAACACGCGGCCGGGCGGCAAAAGCAGGCAGGCGCAAGCCAGATCGAGCAGGTGGCTCAAGCCGTCCACGGCGCCGCCGACGAACTTCAACAGCAAATGCCCAAGGCCGCCGAATTTGCGCACGCGGCCGCTTCCCGCATCGAAGAGGGGGCGGGTGCGCTTCGCGAAAGCAGCCTACGGGACCTCATCGGGACCTTTAACGACTTCGGACGGAAGGAACCGTTGGCAGTGTTTGGTGGCGCGGCGCTCGCCGGATTTGCGATCTCGCGGTTTCTGAAAAGTTCGGCGGACCCCTCACGGGGAGGAAATACGCCATGACCCCACGCACTCACGTTCCGTCCCCGAAATCATCGGCGATCTATTCTCCCAGCTCACGGTCCTCTTGCGCAAGGAAGCGCAGCTCGCGCGCGCAGAGGTCTCGGAGAACATGGCCAGCATCGGCAGAGGCCTGGGCCTCATCGTCGGCGGCGCTGTGCTGCTGATACCTGCTCTCGTTATCCTGCTCCAGGCCGGCGTTGCGGCGCTCTCCGAGCGCTATGGCATGGCCTCCTACTGGTCAGCCCTGCTGGTGGGCGGGATCGCGCTGATACTCGGAATCATACTTCTTCTGGTCGGCATCAGCCGCCTTAGAATCGAAAACGTCGTGCCCCGCAAGACCGTCCACCAGCTCCAACGGGACGCCTCGGTGGCGAAGGAACAGGTGAGTCAGGATCATGAGCCACGCCGAGCAGCTTGACAAGAGGCCGAACAAACACGTGCGCAGATTGCCAGCACCCTGGATGAATTGCGCGCCTGCATGACGCCTGGGCATGTCCTAGATCAACTCGCAGACAGGGTGATCGACGGCGCCGGCGCGGCGTTCGCCCGCAACCTGAGAGACCAGGCCGTTCGCAATCCGATGCCGCTTGTCCTCATGGGAGCAAGCCTGGCATGGCTGATGCTGGGCGGCAGGTCGACCGATGGGCTCATGCGCCGCACGGAGGAGCGCCTTCGCGATGCCGTCAGCGATACTGCGGACAGCGTGCGTGATGCGGCCGGTAGGGCCGGCAAGTCGGCGGCTGAAAAAGGCACCGAATGGAGCGATAAGGCCTCTGCGGTCGGCAGCGACACTGCCGAGGGCCTGAGGTCGACTGCCGAGGACGCCAGGCGGGCGGCTTCACAGACAGGAGACCGGCTGCGCGATATGGCGGGCTCGATGACGGACGCCGCTCAACAGACCGCTTCCGAGACAGCCGAAGCAGTGCGGGACACGGCCGGGTCGGCGAAGGATTCCGTCCAACGTAGCGCTGCAGCCGGGTACGATGCAGTCGCGGACACAGCCCGGCGGACGGCATCTTCCATCACGGAATCAACCAAGGCCGCAGGGCAACGAACCCTGCAGACCGGCAGCACCTTCCTCGATTTCTGCCGTGAACAGCCGATGCTGCTGACCGGCCTGGGGATCGCCGTCGGAGCGCTGGTGGGCGCCTTGCTGCCGGCGACTGAAGCTGAAAATCGTCTCATGGGCGAGACCAGCGACCGCCTAAAGGACCGCGCCCAGGATCTGGCATCGGAGCAGGTCGAAGGCGCCAAGGAGATCGGCGAGCGCGCGCTCGATGCGGCGGCCGACGAGGCTTCTAAACAGGCAGAAGGCGCGGCCCAGGAAGCTAAGGCCGACGAGGCCACTCTGGTGCCGGGCTCAGAGACGTCCGAGCGTGAGACGCGAGGGCAGCCCTGGTCACCCGAAAATGCGCCACTCTGAGCGCAGCAGTCGCGGCAGGCCGCCTTTGTGGGCCGCCGATGGCTGAAATCTTATTGGTCCGCATCGCCAACGCGCGTGCACTGACGAGTTTGACCGACGTCTTGTGTGCCAAGCTGCCACCCATGCGCTAACGCTCGCGGGATCGCGGGGCGCTGCAGCGAGCGGTGTAATCACGCGCATGAAGGACTATCCGGCCAAAATCACGCTCGGCAAATGCGAGAAACAGGCGCAACTCGCATCATTGTTCTCTGCAAAGATTATCGGGGCTCCCACAATGTCCGGCTAGACGCAGCGATAGCACGACGGGATGCATCGTCCGATCTCGAGCCGCGGTTTAATTGCACGGCCTTGAAAGGCAGGGCTCGATCATTCGATCGGTTGACGTGCCACCCGAAATGGGCCCCAATGAGCCGGTAGACTGGGTTGGTGCACGTCGCCCGGCAATTACGCCGTAGTCAGTGCCCAAAGAACAACCACAGCAGGATGATCACAGGAATTGGCACGCCCAAAAGCCAAAGCAAAACGCCTCGTCCCATCTCGCTTCCCTCCCTTATTTAGTCACGCCAATGGCAACTCCGGAAGACGCGGCCATGTTCCTAGCCCACCGATCGCGACGTCCTTGCCGCCGCGCGACGCTATTGGACGGATAGCGGTAGTCATCCCAGGCCATGTTCTGGGGTGATTTGATGGGCTTCCTTACCGAGGGGGACTCGAAACCCCTGCGCATTCATCAGAGCCCTTCCGTATCGTCGGTCCCGGACAGGAACACTTTCAGGTACTGACGGCTTTCGATGCCGGCCACCACGCGCCTTTTTCCCGGGCCGCGTCCGATCGGTTCAACGTGGAAATCGCGACGAATTCCTCGCCAATGCCCCAGCGCGGGCGCAACTCGCACGGTTCAATACGATAAGGCAACTTTCGAGGACGAGAGCGAGAAGCTCGCAACGGCGTCAATGAAGCTCACGGAGGCAGCACTGCTGTCGGTGCCTTCCTCTTCTTCTCCCTGTTGTGCTCAAGCGGCCGGCTTACCGTTCGGTCAAGTCGATAGGGCGGGTGAGCAGGCAGCCTCTGCCGCTACGCCGCCCGGGACAAAGTTCGCCGTTTCCGCTTCAGATGACGGGTTATCTCGGCCAGCGTCATGGCGTTCAGGACCCGGTCCGCCGGTACGCCGCCTTTGCGAGCCATCTCGACGCCCCAGTGCATGTGGTCGAGCTCGCGGATCGAGTGCGCGTCCGGATTGATGCTCATCATGCAGCCGAACTCCAGCGCCGCCTGGTGCCATCGCCAGTCCAGGTCGAGACGCCACGGATGGGCGTTGATCTCGACGGCGACATCGTGTTTGGCGCAGGCGCGCAGCACCTTTTCGACGTCGATTTCGTAACCTGGCCGGCGCTGAAGCTGGCGGCCGGTCATATGCCCGATGATGGTGGTGTAGGGATTGCCGATGGCGCGCAGCAGGCGTTCCGTCTGTGCCTTTCTGTCCAGCTTGAAGCGGCCATGGATGCTGGCGACGATGAAATCGAAGCTGTCGAGCACATCGTCCGGATAGTCCAGCGACCCGTCGGCCAGGATGTCGGATTCGATGCCCTTCAGGATCCGCAAATCCTTGCCGAACTTGCTGTTAAGCCGGTCAGCCTCCCGATGCTGCTTCTTGATCTGCTCCACTGAGAGGCCGCCGGCGTAGTGCGCCGACTTCGAGTGGTCAGCGACGCCGAAATATTCGAAACCTCGCTTCAGCGTGGCTTTCGCCATCGTCTCGAGGGTCTCGGTTCCGTCGGAGGCCTCCGTGTGGCAATGCAGGATCCCTCGCAAGTCCTGATCGGTTACCAGCTTCGGCAGTTCTCCGTTCAAAGCACGCTCGATTTCGCCGCGTCCCTCGCGCAGTTCGGGCTCGATGAAGGGCAGCCCCAGCGCCCGATAGATTGCTTCCTCGCTCTCAGCGACCACGCTGCGTTGCTTGTGCAGCCCGTTCCGTTCAAGGCGCATTCCTTTCTCTTCCGCAAGCTGGCGAAGCTGCTCCAAATGGGCGGGCGAGCCTGTGGCGTGCAGCAGGACAGCCCCAAAGTGCCTGCGGTCGGCGAGGCGAACCTGCAGCCCCGTGGTGTCGACGAATTCCGGCTCCATGCCGCTGCTCGGTGCCTCCGCAACAATGGCCAGATCTCCGATTAGCTCGCAGCCGCGCCGAAAGTCGCCCGCAATGGTCAACCTCTTAAGTTCGGGGCGGGCTTTGCGGAGGGAATCCTGCGCATGTTCGAGTAGGAGGGCCGCGCGATGCAGGTGCAGCCGACCGTGGCCGCTCTTGGCGATCGACAGGTTCTGCAAGATCTTGGTCTGCAATGCCGCACCGAGCCCTTTGGCTCGCTTGATCCGGTCCTCCTTTGCGGCCTGCTCCAGCTCGGCAAGCGAGGTGATGCCCACGTCCCTGTAGAGCCGCAGCACCTTTTCGGGTCGAAGGCCGGGCACGCTTAAAAGTTCCAGGACACCGGCGGGGATGTCCTGCCGGAGCTTCTCCAGGCTCGGGTGCGTGCCGGTGCGGTGTAGCTTGGTTACGATGTCGGCGATGGCTTGGCCGACCCCAGGGATCTCGGTCAGCCTGTCCTCCTCGATGAGACGATCGATAGGGACGGCGAGCGCAGCCAGGCTGTCGGCTGCCCGGGAATAGGCTTTCGCGCGGTAGGGGTTATCGCCGCGCAGCGCGCTCCGCTGCGCGTACTCGCGCAGCAGCCTTGCGATCTCTTTCGTACCGGCCTTGGGCACCGTGCCTCCGAACAGCGTAGCGCGATTTCAACGGCTCGCTGGGAAGCAGGGTTCCGGAATATGAGCGGGAACGGCTGCATCGCCGCTGTTGAGCCATGGGCATAGGTCCAAGAGTTCTCGCCATGCTCCGAAGCGAATGATCTGCTGGTGAACTGTCCGAAGTGCGGTGCGACCGTCGGCCCCCATAAGGACATGCTCGCACGGCCCGAGATCATTTTAGATGTTGCAAGTGCGGCAGCGAGGTGACCGGGCGGTTCCCCCGTTCCGAGCCTGCCGTCTCGCGCCGGTCAGTCTGGACCTTGCCTGAGCATCACCGGTGGGAAGTGGAGGACGAGCCATGAAACCGATCCTGGCCGCAGTAGCTTTGTCCGGCCGCGCCTCGTTTTCGCCGGGGCGATGGCTTTCGACAAAGATGTGCCGCCCTTGAACACCAGATGCTCGCCGAGATCCGAAGGAGCTCGACCTTGATGTCTCCGGACAGCAGCAGCGCGACGATTGCTGGCCACGGCACCGGCGAAGGGGAGGGGCCGCGGGACTTCGGCTTGACACTGCACAGCAATCTGTCGGCGGCGAAAGGATGGAGATCGGACATCATTCGGCCCGGTGCGCCTAGCCGAGACCCACGAAGCGGGAAGGTGTCCTGCCAAGGCACGGATTTGCGTGAGCAAAGCGGGTCGCGCTCCGTGTCGGAATTCAAGGGACGGCCTATCGGAGTCTCTTGCTGAGGGGCCGCAGCGTGCCGCTGCGGGCTTACGAACGCGCGCGCCAATCACGTTCGATGCGGCGGTGACGGAACAGTATGCGCAGGCATTCGCCAAAGGCGAGGTCGACGACCCCGCCGCAATGCCTGCGTTCGCAGCGCTCGTTGGCGCGCGCGGAGGACCGCCTCGCCAGCTTCCACTTCGAGCGCCGTCGGGGCTCGGGCGCTGAGTGGCTCGCAATTTCAACCTGCCGCAGGGCTACTTCATCGAGCCGCAGGCGCAGCTCGTGTACCAGAACATTGACCTCTCCGGCGCGCAGGATGCCGCCGCCCAGATCCGCTTTGCCGATGTCGATTCGCTGGCGGCACGGGTGGGCGCGCGGTTCGGCCGGACATGGTCGCTGGACGACGAATGGGTCGGCGGTTTTGCCCGCACCATCACCGCATCGCTGCGGCCGAACGTCTGGCACGAGTTCCGCGGCAACCCGATGACCCAGTTCTCCTCCGACACCGGCTTCATCCCGTTCCGCTCTAGCCTCGGCGGCAGCTGGGGCGAGCTCAACGCCGGTATCAACGGCCAGATCAACAGCTTCACCACGCTGTTCGCCAACGCCTCCTACCAGCAGCGCTTCGAAGGCAACACCTACGCCTACGACGGAAAGCTCGGTATTCGCGTAAATTGGTAAATCCCGGGTCTGTGTCGGATCATCTCTGTGACGCCAAAGGAAGTTGTGTCGACAGGCACGCGAGCGTCTGGGTCATATCGAACGTGGGGATGGCAGAAGGACCAGTTGCGTCTGGACCATAAGACGAGCCAAAGGGTTCGCTTACGCTAGCGCGTCGCTTCGCGGCAGACCGAACTATGGCGCGTTCAACTCAGCGAAGGCTGGGCGCCGAACGCGCCAACACTCCGGCGGCTGACAGCTTGCGCGCTCTGTCCGAGCGCAAGCGAGAAGCAGCCCCGCCGCGATCCAGCGCCGCCGATTTCCACACCAGATTGTCAGCTTCAGACCCAATGTCGGGAAGCTGACCTGGCGATGCGGTACGACGCGTCAGAAATTGCTGTTTTCCAGACGGCATGCTGCTTGCACAGTCGAGGTGCGGGCGGCGCGACATAGTGCGTGCACGCTCGCAACACGAATTTCACAACTGTCGCCCAGTCGCAAGAACCTGCAAGCTCGCCCTGTGTGTGCCCGTCCGAGGATAAGACAATGAAAAAATCCGTTCTGCGCGCCTGGTTGCTCTCGATCATATGTCTGACAGTCGTGCAGCTCCACGGGCAGTCTGCTGCGACGCCGGCGGACGATCCGTTTCTCTGGCTCGATGAGTCCGAGGGGCCGCGCGCATTGGCCTGGGCGCAGGCCGAGAACGAAAAGACGCTCGGCTCGCCGCACTCGGATCCTCGCTATGATCGCTTTTACCGGGACGCGCTAACCATCCTCCAGGCAAAACACCGGATTCCGTACGTTTCGCTTGGACGACAAGATCTCGAAAATTTCTGGCAGGACGAGAGCCATGTGCGCGGCATCTGGCGGCGCGCCAGCCTTGAGAGTTATCGCGGGGAGGATCCCCGGTGGGAGACCATCCTGGACATTGATGCCCTCGCTGCCGCCGAGAAAAAGAATTGGGTCTACGAGGGGCGCAGCTGCTTCGGGCGCCGCTGCCTCATCCAACTTTCCGATGGCGGCAAGGGCGCCGTGTCCATACGCAAATTCGATCGTGACGCCAAAAGCTTTGTTACAGGTGGATTCGAGCTGCCAGAGGGCAAGCAGCATGTCAGCTGGCTCGATCGTGACACTGTCCTTGTTGCTAGTGATCGGGGCGAGGGGATCACGACCGAGGCCGGCTACGCTTTCGAGTTGAAGGAGCTCAAGCGCGCTCAGCCGCTCGATCAGGCGCGCGAAGTCTTTCGTGGCCAGCGCACCGATTTCGGAATCGTGCCAATGGTGCTTGGTGAAGGTCGGATCCATGTGACCGGCGGCGTCGCCCGTCGGATCAACGGCTTCGAGCGCCAGTATGTGCTGTTCGGTGCGGCGGGGCCGGTCGAGCTCGATCTGCCGAACAAGGCGGCGATCGTCGGCATCGCGAGTGGCCGCCTGCTTGTGAAACTGGACGAAGACTGGATGCGGACCGGCGAGACCAGCTTCAAGACCGGCCCAGTGATCTCGTATGACTGGGCCGAATGGAAGCAGGATCCGCTGCGGGCTAAACCATCTGTCGTTTTCCAGCCCAATTGCCGGCAGGCGCTCCGCGGATGTTCCCCCCGACCCGCTAGGAGCCGCACCTCAAGCCGGCCGTCGAGTGATGCGACGGCGCACACCCATGAACACAGTCATCGGTACGTTGGTTTTTGCGTCGGTCAATCAGGGCGATGCGTCGATCAGACCGCTGTCCTCCACTGTGCTTGATGTGCCGCCAACAGGCGGACACCGAAAGATCGCTCGATCCGGCAAACGCACTGACGGGAGTTGCTGCACCGAGCTGCAACTTGTCCGAATTGTTTGCACAACGCCATGCCCTTTCAGCCGGCTTCGCAGCTCGGGTGAGAAGAGTTTTTGCCATCGTCAGAGATAAGGCCTTTGATTTTGCATTTCCATTGAGATTGCGAGAAACAACGCCGACTATTTGCCGCCGAAGGCGCGGCACGCCTGTGTCGCCTTCACATCAAGTGGAGATCGTAAAGTGCAGCAAACCATTGGGCTGATCGGAGGGATGAGCTGGGAAAGCACGGCCATCTATTACAAGGAAATCAACGAAATCGTCCGTCAGCGCCGCGGCGGTCTCGCCTCGGCAGACATCTTGCTTCGCTCTGTTGACTTTGGCGATATCGTCGCTCTTCAGGAGGCGGGAGAATGGAGGCAAGCCGCTGCTTATCTGGCGAGGATCGCCCGACAGTTGGTCGATGCAGGCGCCGGCTGCATCCTGATCTGCACCAATACGATGCATGTGATTGCCGACATCGTTGCTGCCGAGCTGAGTGTGCCGCTCATCCACATCGTCGATGTGACCGCTGCGGCCCTGCTCGCCGCTTTCGTCAAGCGACCACTCTTGCTTGGGACGCGCTATACGATGGAGCAGCCGTTCTATTGTGATCGCCTGCGGCAGCGGTTCGACCTTTCGCCGGTCATACCGGCGGAGCACGAGCGCAGCCGGATCCACGCTGTCATTTTCAATGAGCTGTGCCGCGGCACGGTTTCTGATCACTCGCGCCAGGAAGTTATCGACATCATTGCGCGAGGTCGCGACCGAGGCGCCGACGCGCTCATCCTTGGCTGCACGGAGATTGGTCTTCTCATCGGCCCCGAACATACACAATTGCCGGTATTCGATTCAGCGAGGCTGCATGCCAGGGCGGCAGCTGATTTCGCCGAGGGCAGCGGTCGGCTCATGCCGCCTCCTTAAGTGCGCAGCGAACATAGCTGAGCGAAAGCACAATCACTCAGTAAGAGATCCCGTCGAAGAGGAGCGAAACGTGTGTGTCCTTAATTCCGCCAGCCGCAATGCTCTGGATTGCGTCAATCATGAAGAAGCTCGCATCAAAAAAGGATAAGCGCTCTTCGTCGAAGACAAGTCGCTGCTGATGATCGCGCTGTCGCTCGACGCGACGATGGTACAGTTCCACGTCGCGCGCACCGCTCGAACGCGCCAAGTAGAAAGCGTGAAGTCTTAGCCACCGGCAATGGTTGGATCTTCAACGATAAAGGTCAGCCGACACTGTCCGACCGGTTCTCCCTCGCAGACTTGCTCGCATCCGGCCATATCTTGTCAGTTTGTCAGATTGGCTTCATTGCCTTGCCAAATCCTTTCCGCTCGCTAGCCAGCTCAAACAGCCACTATCTCTTATCTGTGTGCGACCATGGCATGAGGTTCGCTCCAGTTCGCTGAGAGGCTGCGGTGCTGTATTCGTGCCGCGAGGCACAGTGAAGGAAGGAAACAACTTGCCAAATCTGCGATCGGAAACGCTTTGTCTGGCCGGCAACATCACCAGCAGCATTCTCGACCATACCAAGGCAGGCGGCGGCACCGCGAAGAAGAGGGAACATCAAGGTGGTACATGCACGCCGTCGACGCGGCTGCGGAATACCCTTACGCCGATATCTTTGTCTAGACGCCGGCGAGGGCTCGGGAGGCCTTTTGGGTGCAGCCGATGCTTCGGCAGTGCGCGGGAGCCGCGCTTGCCGGTCAGTACAACGACCTCCAGCTGCCGCAACAATGAATTTACCGTATCCGGCAATCGAACGCTATGATTGTGCGTAGCC
Organism: Bradyrhizobium sp. USDA 4504; assembly: GCF_054063995.1. Classification (NCBI taxonomy): domain Bacteria; kingdom Pseudomonadati; phylum Pseudomonadota; class Alphaproteobacteria; order Hyphomicrobiales; family Nitrobacteraceae; genus Bradyrhizobium; species Bradyrhizobium sp. USDA 4504. Next base: position 422,788 of record NZ_JBSSGV010000001.1, read on the forward strand.
TGCACGATGTTGAAGCGACCGATCACTTCGTCGATTGGGGCAATGGTACGAGCCACCGCCTTCTGACGGAGAAGGACGGCATGGGTTTTAGCGTCTGCCACACTGTGGTCCGCGCTAACACCGTTTCGCTTCTGCAATACCGCAATCATCTCGAAGCCTGCTACTGCATCGCCGGAGAGGGCGAGGTCGAGGACATGGACGGCAATGTCTTCTCCATTCGTTCGGGCGACCTGTATGTGCTTGACAAGCATGACAAGCATCTTCTGCGCGGGGGGCGGGACAAGGACCTGATCCTCGTCAGCATCTTCAACCCGCCCCTTAACGGAGCCGAGCGCCACAAGCTCAACGACCCGGCAGGCTCGACATATTGAGCAAGGCGAAGATCGACTGCATGACGCAGCATCTGCAAACTTTGTTACATGACGGCAAGGCCGATGCGGGACAGCCGGTCGGCCGCATTGACAATCTGTCGACCGACCAACGCACGTATCTACTGGAGGAGTTGAATCGGACGGAGGCGCCGTATCCGTCGGAGCTGCGCATCCATGAGCTGTTCGAGGCGCAGGTGCAAAAGGCACCGGAGGCGGTGGCGGTGGTCCATGAGAAGGAGAGATTGAGCTATGACGAACTCAATGCGCGGGCCAACCGGCTGGCGCATCATCTGATCGAGCTCGGGGTCAAGCCAGACCAGCCGGTGGCGATCTGCCTGGAACGCAGCGTGGCGATGGTGGTTGGTGTCTTGGCGATCCTGAAGGCGGGCGGTGCCTATCTGCCGCTGGATCCAGCTTATCCACCGGCGCGACTGCGGCAGATTGTCGGCGATGCAGCACCGCAACTGCTGCTTTGCGATGCCGCCGGTCGAACCGCATTGGGCGGCGAGGCACTCGCCGATGTCAGCGTGGTCGATCTGGAAACTGGCACCCGGGCCTGGTGCGAGCGGCCGCCCTCGGACCCTGACCCGCGCACGCTTGGGCTCACATCCCGCCATCTTGCCTATGTGATCTACACCTCAGGATCCACGGGAATCCCCAAGGGCGTCGAAATGTCCCACGGATCGCTTGTGAATTCGCTGGCGGGGTTTGGCACGTCAAAACTGCGTACACTTCAGTTCGCGACGTTGAACTTCGATGTGTCCTGCCAGGAACTATTCATTTGTTGGAAGGACGGCGGAGTACTTGTACTCCTGCGGGAAGAGACCCGGAGGCGCTTTTCCGACTTGCTGGAGTTTGTAGAGCGGGAGGCGATCGAGCGGCTTTTCCTCCCATTCGTGGCATTGAATCATCTTGCAGAAGTCTGAAGCACGCAGCGCGTGCAGCTACCCTCTTTAAGAGAGCTTTATACAGCCGGCGAACGATTAGGCCACTGCACTGCTTAAGGTTTTCTTCGAGGCACACCCGAACGCGAGATTGATCAATCAATTTGGGTCCACGGAAATCAGCGTCATTTCCGAGCACCACCTTGCAGCTGATCCGTCATGTTGGCCCGAGATGCCTCACATTGGGCGCCCAATCGCCAACACGCGGGTGTACTTGCTGGATGGCCATGGCGCGCTTGTGCCGTTTGGTGCGGTAGGCGAGCTTTACATTGGCGGGGCGGGGGTTGCGCGGGGCTATTTGAACGCCCTGAACTGACAGCCGAGCGGTTCATCGCCAGTCCCTTTGTCGAGGGTGATCGGCTGTACCGGACCGGCGACCTCGGGCATTATCTGCCGGACGGCAATCTTGAGTTTTTGGGCCGCAACGACGACCAGGTGAAGATCCGCGGCTACCGCATCGAGCCGGGCGAGATCGTAGCAAAGCTTTGCGAGCACGCCTTCGTGCGCGAGGCGGTGGTGGTGGCGCGCCAGAGCCGCGCCGGCGACAAGCATCTGATCGCCTATGTGGTCGGCGCGCCGGAGGCCGGTGAGGGCGATGGAGGCGGGCTTGCGGGCGCCTTGCGCGCGCACTTGAGTAGCCGGCTGCCGGACTACATGGTGCCGGCTGTCGTTCGTGCCGATCGCGGCGCTGCCGCTGACGCCGAACGGCAAGCTCGACCGCAACGCGCTGCCGGCGCCGGCCGATGAAGCCTATGCGCTGGCGGCCTATGAGCCGCCGCAGGGCGCGGTCGAGACGGCGCTGGCGCGGATCTGGGCCGAGCTTCTCGGTGTCGAGCGCATCGGGCGCCACGACCACTTCTTCGAACTTGGCGGCCACTCGCTGCTGGCCGTGCAGATGCTCAGTCGAGCATTAGAATTTGGGCTGAGCTTTAGCGCCGCCGACCTCTTCCAAACCCCTGTTCTCAAGGAATTTGCATCAAAGATTCATGTGGAGCCACGGCCCAGTAGCCCGGAGTAATTGACCTGCCCCTGAATATTACCTCCAGATGGAGTTAGAGTCCGGCCTGAGCAAGGACGGACAGATGAAGCGAGCAAGGTTCACGAAAGAGCAGATTATCTCAGTGTTGAAGGAGCGTGAGGCTGGAGCGACGACAACAGACCTGGCTCACAAACACGGGGATCTCCGAGGCGACGATCTACAATTGGAAGGCCAAGTTCGGCGGCATGGAAGTGTCCGAAGCCAAGCGGCTCAAGTCGCTCGAGGAAGAGAACGCGAAGCTGAAAGAAGGTACTGGTCGAGCAGATGCTCGACGCGGCAGCACTGCGCGAGTTTTTGTCAAAAACGGTAGGGCCGGCTACCAAGCGCGCCGCTGTGGCGCACCTGAAGGCCGTGATGGGCCTGTCGGAGCGACGGGCCTGCACGATCGTCGACGCGGATCGGAGGATGGTCCGTTACCGATCTTGCCGCCCTCCGGATACGGATCTTCGTGCCCGGCTGCGCGACCTTGCTCACGAGCGCCGACGGTTCGGCTACCGTCGACTGTTCGTCCTGCTGCGGCGGGAGGGCGAGCCATCAGGGATCAACCGCATTTACCGGATCTATCGGGAAGAAGGGCTGACGGTCCGCAAGCGGCGGGCTCGCCGCAAGGCCATGGGGTGCCGGGCACCGATCCTGGTGGAAGCAAAGCCGAATGCGCGCTGGTCGCTGGACTTCGTCCACGACCAGTTCGCCAATGGACGACGCTTCCGCATCCTCAACATCGTCGACGATGTCACCAAGGAATGTCTGGGCGCCATTCCTGACACATCGATCTCGGGCCGGCGTGTGGCGCGGGAACTGACGACGATTGTCGCTCGCCGCGGCAAACCCAGCCTGATCGTCTCCGACAACGGCACCGAGCTCACCTGCAACGCCATGCTCGCCTGGTGCAAGGAAACCGGCATCGACTGGCACTTCATCGCACCGGGCAAACCGATGCAGAACGGCTTCGTCGAGAGCTTTAACGGCCGGATGCGCGACGAGCTCCTCAATGAGACGCTGTTCTTCGATCTCAACGACACCAGGACCGAACTCGCGGCATGGGTCGCCGACTACAATGGCGAGCGACCTCATTCCTCGCTGCAATACCTCACGCCCGCGGCCTACGCCGCCACTCTCACCGCAACGGACGCTCGGCTGCGCAACCCCGACCAGCTCCGCCGATCGTCCGTTGCTCCACCCGCGCCACTTGGCGTACAAACCACCGAGACTCTAACTGCCGCTGGATGAAAGTTCAGTGGCAGGTCATAATTTCCGTTCGATCAACCGGATCGCAGCCACCGCTGTTCTTTGTCCCCAAAGGTTTTGGAGATTGTTCCTATGTCCTCGGTTTGGTGGCGGAAATGGATGTAGATTGCCCCGTCTACGCTCTGCCGTGGCCGCCCTTCAATGACGTTTATTCACGAACTCTTGAGGCGATGGCCGCAGAGGCGATCCTTGCGATTAAAGAGATCCAGCCACGGGGCCCATACCGCTTTGCTGGATACTCATCAGGTGCAATCCTGGCTTATGCAATTGTCGAGCGATTGCTGAGCATCGACGAAGTTGTATCATTTATGGCGTTCATCGATGTTAGTTCGCCTGCAGATTCTTCAAACGCTTCACAGATCAGTTTGGCTCGAGAATTTATTCTGGAGAGTTGCGGAATCTTGCGCGATGAATACGGCGAGGTTTTCGAAGGATACAAGGAGCAATGTTCCATTTCTGAGTGCTCGAAAAGGCGCAGCAAAAGGAGTGTTACCTCCAGATCACGATCTCCACAGCGATGTTTCGGTGTATCAAAGGGCCGCGAGATTTCACCGGGCGCTACAATCGTGCCGAGTTCCGTCGCTCCCGATTGAGATACATCAGTTTATGGCAGTGAGCTTCTTGTCAGCCCTGGGTTACCACCTGACGAACAACTGCATCGCAAGGCACTCGCCAAACAAGGGTTGGGACTTATCATGCGGTATCGATGCCGGGCAACCACGCGACAATGGTGAGCAATCCAGAAAGCCGGCAAGTTCTGGCTCGGGCCATTTCAAGGGCGCTCAGCGGGACTGTTAAATAGACAAGAACTTTCTCTCGAAAAAATTCTGAGTTCAAAGATCGGTCTCGAGCCCCAAATAACCCACAAGTCGGCAAGCGGCTCGGTGGGCCAGACTTCGGTCTCTCTGCAAAAGCTCCCGAGACTCTAACTCCCTCCGGATCATATTCAGGCGCAGGTCAGAAACGGTCCATATGTGGGCGGCCGCCGCCCCTCTGATCGACACTAAGATGTTCGAAAAGCTAGCGGGACCAAACAGTGGAGATTTTTACGATTGATCAACAGAACATCATGGTCGGCATCCGTCCGATAGAACGCTGCGACGAATGTACGCTTCCGAAGTCATGTCTATGGGACGCGCCGTTCCCAAAGTCCGCCGCGAAAGCGCTGCCGCAAGAGTAGCTGCCCGAACACTTCTTGAGCGATTGGGATTCCCACCAATGGCGATCTTGAAGACGCGCTCGGGTGTTCCGATCTGGCCAACCGGCGTGGTCGGATCTTTGGCGCACCACGATACAGTAGCAGCCGCCGCTATTGTAGGGACGAAAAGCATTGCAGCTCTCGGCGTCGACATTGAGCCTAATGAACCTCTGCCGGAAAACCTGATCAAATTGATTGCCACTCCTCATGAGCAGCGAATGTACGATCTACACACGCTCAAGCGGCGGGATCTCTTCGTTTTGAAAGAGGCGGTATATAAGGTGTGTTTTCCAATGGATGGCCAGTTTCTTGAGTTCCAGGACGTGGAAATTGATATCTTTGCGCGATCAGGACACGTGTCCAAGACAAATCGCACGTTTTCGTTCGAGTTATTTATTTCTAAGAATCTAATCGGGGTGGCGTATTCGCGGCCGAATGAAGTGGACAGCCCTCCAAGATCCAAGATCAGCAGTCACCCCCTAAAGCAATCGATACCCTAGCTCGTTCGCGCGTTCGTTGATCGGTCAGAGGGAAAACCGTGCGGCTGATGTTGTGCAAGGTAACGCAGGCGACTAGCCCTGGCTCCACTGTGTAGCCCTTCGCTCCGGCTTATCTTGGAAGTGTTGCTGGCCGTTGGGCAAAGTGCATCGCGCCCACGATGTTCGCATAACAAAAGTCGCCCGTCAGCACTTGAACCGCTGCTTTCTTTCCTTTAACGGGCGTGTTTTGCTCGCTCGTGCACTGCCGGATGAGCCGGCGACCTGGCGAGAAGCGCCTTGAAGCTCAAATCCGGAGCGTCGCTTTGAATTTGGTCAGAACTCTGTTGCGACGCGCATATAGATTCGCGCAGCCTCATCAGTCAAGCCCAAGCTCTGATTAAGTCACGGCAACAAATTGCCCGTGCAAGCACTGTCTTCTCGATAAATTTGCGGTTCACAACTTGCGGAAGGCAACGACAATTGCCTCTTCCGCAATCGAACGGACGGTCTTGTAACCCATCGGTGCATCGTGCACGAAGCCGCCTTTACGCTGCTTGGTGAGGTCTTCTGAGTGGGACCGTGGGCGAGCTTTCGACCGCTGTATCGCCGCTCTTGGCGTGCGTTGCCGTGCGCTGTCATAGAGTTTGGCCCACAGGTCCTCTCGCATGACGGATTAGAACCGACTGAATCTCCACGATCTGGGATCAGGCGTCGTCCGCCCTGTTCTCCCTCTCTTCGAGGCATCTGAGAGCGCGTTGGTATTCGAACTCGCACCACGCAAGCTCGAATGGTTCCATCAGTATCTCCATCCACGTCTCGGCGAAGGCCGCCATTCCCATAAAAAATAGAATTCGCGACCTCCTGATTAGCTATCAGTTGACGACGCCCGCGAAGACGAATGAGATCTCGCTGTGGCCAGTCGCACATGCAGCTAAGAGGATCGTGATCAGCGGCTCAATTGGACGTTGGTAAAGATTGGGCACCTCAAGGGGGGTGCGAAACGATACGAAAGTTTATGGCGATCGTTCGCCTGGCTCGCACATCAGGGGCGAGGACACACCCGGGTATGATACCCTCCCGCCGCCATCCCTCGCTGGCGTAAAGACGCTCGGCAGCAGAACCTGTGGTAGTGCTGAGCGTCAACAACGTCTTCCCTCCTTTCGTGCTAACTCGCTGACAGCCGAGAGCAGCCGGCGACCGATGCTGCGACGGCGTGCACTTCCTTCAACCAGGATTTTGACGACTCGAGCGCGATGCAATTGACGCGGCAGGTACCATGTGGGTTGTGCCAACAATCCGACCTGCACCATCTTCCGCAGCTACGCATCCATTGCAAACGACCGCGTCCGCGATGCTACGCCAATACGCCAGCGCACGTCGTCGAGTTAGCGGTGGCAGAAAGCTGAGCGACTGGCCGTGACGACGCAGTCAATGAGGATGTCGGCGAGACGCTCCAAACGCTTATCCACTTCGTCGGCGCCGATGCGCCGTACCTGAATATCGCCCGTCATCTGATTTCGGACAGAGCGAGCCGATCGTCCCAGCTAGGTCGGACGGTAGGTTCCAACGCCACCGCAACAGCGAGTTTCCATCAGAGCGACATGCTCTTAAGTGCAATAGGTGGTCACGTGCCGTGTCGCCCAACCCGACCGTAGCCGTGCAAATGACTACAGAAGACTACTCGGTCAAGGCCGCAATGCTCAGCTGCCCGCTCGAAGAAGCGCCTGGACCGGAAGGCGCGCTCCGCATCACGAACCAAATTTAGCGCAGAGCTCCGCAGCACGAAACAAATTTAACGCGGAGATGAGATTTTTGTCGCGCGGGAACAGCCTCCGAGCGGACCTGATCCGCGAGTCGTGGTCCAGTCCAGATATCGTCTGGCCCTCTAGAATAAGCGCCTCGGAGAATCTGCGAAGGGCAGGGCGATGCTGGTCAAGGGCGGTCTCGCTGCGCCTATTGGCACGAGTCACCATTTCAATGAAACTTTCGTCGTCCTCTGAGGGGGCCTTGGGCGGAATCGCGCTGCGAGCAGCCGGCTCGCAGCAAACGCGAAGATTGCTCAACGGCGCCTTCATCGTTCGGTTATTAGAATTCGTTGACGTGAGCGATAGGATTGCTGATTGCGCGGATCAAACGCTTGACGTCGAAAGCGGAGAACATGCCCGCGATCGGCGACGTTCGGTAGATACTGCTTTTAATCATTCCGAGCCGCAGCATTATTAGTCGCGTCATCAATTCGGCGCCGGTCTTCAGACTGATGAGGACAGGTACCGGTGCTGGCTGGGAGCGCCGTCGCCAAGAACGGCTCAAACGCCTTTTGTCTCGCCGAACCCTCATGCTGCTGTTCCGAGGTGGCATGCTGCACCTGCGACCAAAATGTTACATTTGATGGGTCACAATTGTGCGGGTCCACGTTGCCTCACATCCAAGATCACCTAAGCAGACATCCTACCAGAGCAAGCTTTCGAAAAGCTGACGAAGCCGCAGCGTAGCTGCTGGCGCTCGGACGGAACGACATTGGCTCCGATCTATTCCGTCACGCCTACGTCATCGGTCTCCCGTCGGGGATGCTGTCGAGCCGAGCGCGCCGAAGTGACTTTGGATCATCGACATTTGGAGGTGAGCCGCACGAGGTCCTATCGGATGGTCAGCAGTCGCCAGCCTTCCGGCCCGGTAGCCTGTGGGGCGGGGTGCCTTAGCTTATCCTGTTCGCAGACCTACGGCGAGGCGCTGTGTGCCGCGAAGCCGATGCCAGACGATCGCGTAGTCGGACTCGATATCCGCAGAAAAATCTCTCTCCTTTATAAAGGCATCAGCAGATGAGTACGCCGCCGTCGAAGCAAGTTATTGGCATTGAGCTGATCGGCCGCACGGCTCGGCCGATCGCAAGGATGATGATACGATAAAGACGCTGCCGGATCGTCCTGACCGAGCTTACGGAGGAGCGCACGCTGGCGCTGCGCGACAAGCTGGCGACCACGCCTTCCATCGCCCTCCAATCGGCGCTGCACAAGTTCTGCCTCGACGTGTTCTCCTCGCATTCCTTCTACGGGACGGCGATGGAGGTCTTGTGCGGCGCCAGCTCACCGAGAGACCCAAGACTGTCTTGGCGACCACATCTGATACCGCTGGGCGTGTTATTCGCACCGACGAACATGGTCTGTTCGTCGAAATGCAGGCGAGCAATGACCTTGAAATCTGGCATCGCTTATCGCCGCACCTAATAATGATGCGCCGCGGCACTCCCGGACGTGATTTGAGGACTGGCGAAGTGAGACGCTAGGTGAGCACTACGGCGACATTACTCCCTCGCGCAAAGCGAGTTGGTAAAGATCGTGACAGCGAAGCCGTTTTACCGGCCTTAGCGGGTCGCTCGCCCGGCCCATGCGAGGTAATTGATTTCTCGCTGTCATTGCCGCGCAATCCTACCTGGGAAACAGTCCCGGCATCCAACGCGACGCGAGCCGCGCCGGGAAGGCGAGATGTAGCGGCGCCCGCGGACTTTCGGAGGTTAGAATTTCCGCTTCAAGGAGGGCCGATGTAACCCTGCGGGCGCTGCGCTCGCTTGTTTGCAGTAAAGCAGCGGCATCGCCGCGCGGAAGTTCACCACGGAAGAGGATCGCTTCCAAAATGGCTCCTGATTTTTGGGGCAGGCGGTCGGCCCGTGTTTCTTCTTCGGCCCAGATCAGGATGCGGTTGCGGAGATGATCGGATTGCACGAGCCCTTGCATGAAGGTGACCGGATCGATGCAGGTCTGCAGAAAGAAGATCGCGAATTCCGCCAATGCTTCTTCACTTAGCGTGCCGCGACCGTCCAGATCGTTGCGGCGCTGCATGTCACAGGCAGTAAGATGTTGCTTGTAGGTCGCCTCGTTGCGGGCAAGGCCGCGCGCGATGGACCAAAAGCCCTCGGTGTCGAGCGTTTCCCGCTGCATGGCATAGGACATGAGCCGCGCAACGCGGCCATTTCCATCCAGGAACGGGTGAATCCAAAGCAGGCGGTGGTGGGCGCAGGCCGAGGCGACGATTGCGTCGACTCCTCGAAGCGGGTGAGGAAGCGCGGCAGGGCGCCCGGGCTGACCGGCACATGGCGGCCCACCGCAACGTCGCGGTCGCGCAGCTTGCCAGCGACGACCTCGACACGTTCCTTGGTGTCCGGATTCTCGACCCAAAGCAGGTCTGTCGGGAGCAACTCGCAGAAGCGGCGATGGACTTCGATGATGCCGTCCTGCATCGTCGCGCGACCATTGAGGCCTCCCTCATCGATCCACTCCTGGACGGCGATATGGGCGATGGCTTCCTCTTGCAGGTCGCGTTTCTTGGGGTCGGCGCTGTAGTCGTGCTTGAGTGCGCGTTCTATATCGATCGGGTGAGTGTCGTGCCCCTCGATCAGGTTGCTATAGTAGCAATTCATCGAACGTACGAGCCTAGCCAGGGAGATCAGAACACCCCTGGGCAGGCTGTGCCTGAAAGCGGCCGACTTTGCCGCCAGTTCGACCGAGAGGTCGGCGAGCTGGGTTCGGCGTCCCGAGCTTTCGGAGACAAGCATCGGTTCCATCAGGCCGGTGCTTTCACCTCTGTCTGGGACCGCTGATTTGGCCGGTTCTTTGTCCGGTTTGTGAGTGCTCATTTTTGTAGCAATACCAGCAATTTAATGTCAACTACAGCTCTATCTTTGCCCTATTCATGGCCGGATAGATGTCCGCTAGGAGAATTCGAGAATTCGCATTCTCCGCAAATAATGCGACGAATAGCATCGCAATCGGTAGCAATGGAGTCTTCCGCCAGCAGTTGCTCTCCAACGCTGCGGCTTCGGCGATTCAGCGCTCTGCTGCCGTCGCCTTCATGAAGATGCGGCATCGGCAATCGGCAGGAGGCGCTCGGCGCGTCACCATTGCACGTGGCATAAATTCGGTAGTCGTCCGTCAAGCGGGGTCGAGGGCGACTGGGGTTGCGAAGGCGGGCCAAAGAGCGATCAGGATGAAGCGCAAGAGCTTCCTGAGCCAGGCGAGGATGCGGCGGAAGTTGTGGCCCATGGCTGAGAGGACGACGTTGGCGGCGTCTCCTGGGCGGCCCTTGAGGTAGCAGCGGCCGAGGTGACCTTCGGCCTTCAGGTGTCCGATGATGGGCTCGATGGCGGAGCGGCGGCGCAGCTCGCGCTTGATGACACCGAAGACGCCGCGCTTCTGGCCGGAGATGAAGACGCGACGGGGATCTTGCGCGTCGTGGCCGCGGTATCCCTTGTCGACATAGGCGCGCTCGATCGCACAGCCGGTGAGTGTCTCGGTGCGGTCGATGGCGTCCCGCAAGGTGTGACCGTCGTAGGGGTTATCGGGCAGCGCCTTGGCGTGCAGCACGAACAGGCCCCCAGGAGCACGGCGGTTGTTGGTGACGATGGAGGCCTTCACCCCGAACTCGTAAGGAGCGCTGGCCTTACCCTTGCCGATGCACTCCACCTCCGGAGCATGCAGGGGTGTCCGGGGAATGATTCACTGTGTCGCGGTGCATGCTCGGCAGGACCGAGGCAAATCGGTCTTTTCTGGTTGTCGAGACACAGAGGGCCGAGCATGCGATATCGCGGTAGCATTTTTGGAAGGCTGCTTGAACCGATCAATCGACGGCAGTTTCAGACGGTTGTGGATCGTCTGGACGGGGATGCCTACGACAAGTCGTTCAGGAGCTGGGATCATCTGGTGGCGCTGATCTATGCCCAGCTTAGCGGCAACAGCAGTCTGCGCGGGGTGGTGACTGGCTTCAACGCCAATTCGCAGCATCACTATCACTTGGGAACCGGCAAGCTGTCGCGCTCGACGTTGTCCGATGCCAATGCCCGCCGTCCGATCGGCATTTTCGCGCAAACCTTTGCGGCGCTGTCGGCGATGGCGCGTCGCCAGCTGCGGAGTGAAGGCATGGAGATGGTGCGTCTGATCGACGCCAGTCCGATCCCGCTCGGCAAGGTCTGCAGTTGGGCGACGTGGAACGGCCGCATCCGCGGCATGAAGCTGCATGTCGTCTACGACCCAAGGAGCGATGTCCCGACCTGCGTCGAGATGACGGCCGCGAACGTCAATGACATCGAGATCGGCCGACAGACCCCAATCCAGCCCGCCACCACCTATGTGTTTGACAAGGGCTATTGCCGTTTCGACTGGTGGCAGAAGATCAATGATAGCAAGGCTTTGTTCGTTACCCGGGCGAAGACGAGCATCCGTCTTCGCTCGCTCAGGCATCGCGCCATCCGCAAGCGTAACGGGGATGGCTTCGAAATCCTTGCCGATGACGAGGTGAAGCTCACCAGCAAGGGCGCAATCCTGCAATCGCAAAACAGTCCGCAACGACAAATGCGATTCTAGCTCAATTGCTTAGCCGATCTTCACGGACGACTCCATAGCGAGCCTCCACTGGACAAATGGTTCGCTACCCAGACGTCGAATTATGTTGCGTGAACAATGCCCACAGTGTTCACGCTCCCCGCAATTATCGCTCCTTGCACAACATAAATCTGGCCGCAACATAACGCGAATTGGACGAAGCCGCTCCGCGGCAGAACACTCGGCAAGAGTGGCCCATCGTCGGATGAAGGAATGCGGCTGAAGCAAGTGTAACTGCTTTGGCGTGCCATGGTGAGACGTAATTTGCAGCGTTCATAGGCTTGGCTTCGAGCAAGATGGCGTTGCTGCCCTCGGACAGTTTTCGTTTTTTTGCCAAGGAGCCTTCAATGACCCCGCTTCGGTTACGCATGATAAACGACATGCAGATCCGCAACTTGTCACCGTATACGCAGGATTCCTATCTGCTGCAGTTTTCGCAGTTCGCCCGCCATTTTGCGAAGTCGCCGGCTTTGCTTGGGCCGGAAGATGTCCGCGCCTACCAAGTCTATCTGACGAACGAGAAGAAGTTGGCGCCGAGTCGATCCACGTGACCGTCTCAGCGCTCCGTTTCTTGTACCGTATCACGCTCGGCTTCGAATGGGATTTCGACCTTATCATTCCGTGTCCAAAGGCGCCCAAGACGCTCGCCGTCATCCTCAGCCCCGAAGAGGTACTGCACTTCCTCGGCTGCGTGGAGAGCCTCAAGCATCAAGTGATCTTGACAACATGCTACGCCGCCGGTCTGCGCATTTCCGAAGCGGTACGCCTAAAGCCGGGGGCCATCGACCGACGGCGGATGGTGCTACGCGTCGATCAAGGCAAGGGAAGAAGGACCGTTACGTCATGCTCTCGGCACGGTTGCTGGAGACACTGACCGACTATTGGCGCGCCGTCCGGCCGAGCACGTGGATGTTTCCCGGCGGTATCCCCAACGAGCCGATATCGACCAACGCGGTGCAGGACGCCTGCAGCAAGGCGCATCGGTTAGCGGGCCTTGCCAAGCCCGTGACACCGCATTCGCTGCGGCATGCCTTCGCCGTTCATCTACTCGAGGCCGGCACCGATCTTCGCACCATCCAGCTCTTGCTTGGCCATCGCAGCCTGTCCACAACCGCGCAATAGCTCCGGATAGCCACGAACAAAGTCTGCGCGGCGACCAGCCCGCTGGAGCTGCTGCCGCGCCCAATCCCTAAGGCACCACCACCGCCGCCGCCTGAACCCTGTTGTCGTTCTTCCGACGTCAAACCTCCGGCGCTTCGCATTTTCGGCTACTTCGCTTCCCAGATCTCGCTTCCACCCAGTACTTTCGTGATAATGTCCGCTTTGGACTTGTCTCCAGTCCAGATCACGACGTTCACAAACAACGGCGCAGTGATTCAACACCCATAGCTGCAGCAGCGTGCCCGCGGCTTCGTCCAACACGTTTTTAGATTACCGGTGCCCCTCGCGAGTGCCCATGTTGGGTGCTGCGCGCCGCCAATCTAAAAACGCTCTCTAATATGTAATCGTGAACATATTTCGCGGTTCTGCGATTTATTCCGGGAGTTCGAGCGGCGTCTGTCTCCGACGATGCGACAGGACCATCCGGCCGGTGACAAGGTCTTTGTTGTTACTCCGGCAAGGAAATCATGATCGTCGATCGCGAAACCGGGGTTGTGCGCGACGCGGAAATCTTCGTCGCCGTGCTTGGCGCCTCAAATTATACTTACGCCGAGGCGACCTGGACGCAGACACTTCCGGACTGGATCGAGGCCCATGTCCGCATGTTCCGGTTCTTTGGCGGGGTGCCACGCCTAATCGTTCCCGACAATTTGAAGTCCGGCGTGCACAGGGCTTCGTTCTACGATCCTGAAATCAATCGCAGCTACGGGATGATGGCGAAACCCCGGGATAAGGCAAAAGTGGAAGCCGGGGTGCGTTTTGCCCAGACCTACATCCTGGGGCGGCTTCGCCGACAGACCTTCTTCTCGCTGGCCGAGGCGAACGCGGCCATCGCCGCCGCGCTGGACAGTCTGTCAGCTTTTCGAAAGCTAAGTATCTTAGGTGCTAGAGCATGCCACCGTGACTGAGTCTACTCAGTTTCGTAAGGAGGGTAAGATGGATCCTTTTGAGAGAAGACAAATTCAGCCCGGCGGCGGAGGCTTCTTCCGTTCTACATCTTCCAGACAAGAGGCCGAGCAAAGCGGACCGGAGGCGCAGTGGGACGCATTCCTGACAGGCTACGCAGCAAACTCCGGGGGCTCAGCCCATGCAGAGGACGTTGACCACGAGGTGCTTGAGAATTGGGCTACCGAATCGGAGACGGGCCCGCTTGAGAATCGGGAAGAAGCTGTAAGACGACTGAACGCTCGGGGTGAGGCCGCCAGACTGAATCTCGGAGCGTTGAGGCTTACTAGCCTACCTCCACTTCCGAACGCCATCGTCGTCCTGGATGTAGGCTTCAATCGGCTTACAAGTCTGCCGGATAGCCTCCCTCCTTCGCTCCAGCGTCTTGACCTTAGGGGCAATGAGCTGACCAGCCTGCCCGCGCTTCCGACCGAGCTCAGAGGTCTTGACGCGAGCTCCAACCGGCTGAGGAACTTGCCTGAGGTCCTACCTGCTGCGCTGCAGTTTCTCGACCTCAACTACAATCAATTGGTAGACCTGCCCGAGGTCCTCCCTGCTTCGCTCCGGCTTCTCTACGCCCGCAACAATCAGTTGACGAATCTGCCGGAGGTTCTTCCTGCCAGGCTCCGGTATCTCGACGTCGGCGAAAACGAACTAACGCGTTTGCCGGAGGCCCTCCCTGCTTCACTGGAGCTTCTCGACGCCAGCCAAAACCAGTTGACGAGCCTGCCCGAGGACCTGCTGACGCGGCTAGGCGCCAGTAGCAGGATATATGCGACTCAAAATCCGCTGCCCGAACAGGTGCTGACGAACCTGGATACAGTCCTAAGCGCCGAAGGCTATGTCGGTCCGACCGTCTACCTTCCACGCAATGACGTTAGTGAATGGTCCGGGACAGACGATGAAGAGGCCGATGCTCTCATTGAAACGGTCGCAGACTGGCTCCGGGGCAATCCACAGGACGGCGATCAAGAGGTCCTGGCGGTTTGGCAGAGCGTTGCTGAAGAGCCGGGCGCCCGGGAATACGCGCTCTTCCTTGGCAAACTGTTCGACTCCGTGAACGCTGAGAATGAAGAATTCCGGCAGTCGGTGGCCAATGATCTGCGGGGGGCAGCGAAAAACCCGCAATTGGTTACGCGCTACTTCCAACTGGCCCTGGACGCCAACCAGAGCTGCGAGGATCGCAGAACTTTGACCTGGAACGGCATGCAGACCGCACGCCTCATCGCAGACGTCGAGAACGGCGCCTATAACGACAAGGCTCGACTTCCCGATCTCGTCGATCTGGGCCGGGTCATGTTCCGCCTGGACGCGCTGGAGAGAATTGCGCGCGAGAAGGTTCAGTCGCTAGGCTCGGGCAACAACGTCGAAGGCATCGACGCCATTGAGGTCTTTCTTGCTTATCAAAACAAGCTACGCGAACGGCTGGGACTGCAGCACGTCGCGCCGGACATGCGCTTCTTTGAAGTCTCCGGCGTCACCGACGCTGACGTTGATTTCGCAGAGACATCCGTCCGGAACAGGGAGGCGGCGGAATTCGCCGATTATTTGGCGGTGGACTGGCAACCTTGGGACGACGTGGTGCGTCGCATCGCACCCGAAGACCACGCCATGGCGCAGGACCAGCTCATTGCTGCAATGGGGAACGAGTTCGACAGCCGACTTGAGCAACAGCTGGCCGACAGAGGCCTGACAGAGGCTGAAGCTGGCCTCGTCGAGGATGCCAAGCGGGAATTGGGTGCCGCAGTTCGTAAACAAATCGCCCGTGAGATCAAGGGCGCTCTAAGAGACAAGGTGCTCAATGATCGCGGCCTCACCCTCTGATGCCACCTTTGCTGCAGTAGGCGTACTGCAGTTTGCCTCTGCGTGCGGCCGGCGCCGAGAGAATTTGCGTGCGCAGCAAGTGCAACGGATCACCAATCTAGAAGCCGGCGCTGCTCGGCTCATGCGGGAGCTCCCTAAGGCGACGATGGAAGTCGACCAACTGGACCAGCATCCGAAGCGCGAAAGGCGGCGAGATCACTGTCGAAGTTCGCGGAAAGAGCCATTTGACTTGCGTCATCCTGCAGCACGCTGTGCCCGAGCGATTCAGCCGGAGTGAGTTTCTGGCTGACGGACCGCAGCGCTTGTCTTGCCTTGGCGCGGCCCCGGCAAGCGCCGCGGACCCCCGCACCTGCTCCACCGTTTGCAAGCACTAGCTGCAAACCGGACGCATGCTTGAGTTCCACCATCTGCTTGCCGATGTAAGGCTCACGCGAAAGACCGTACCTTAGATAAACCTCCCGAACAACGACCTGCGTCGTCCAACCGAGACGGTTGGCTGCCGCAACTCCGCTGGACACGATGGTTTCGCCGCTCCGAACCTGCTCAACCGCAGCTCTAACTCTCACGTCGCGCGCAGGAGTTTTCTTCGCTCGGTAAGACGCTACAGCTCGACGGCAGCCCGCTTTCCAAGATGCAAAAGACCCCCTCAGCAATCGCACGCCTTCCCGCAATTTCTTGGTGATTTCCAGGATTCGGGTGCTCAGAAGGACCATGGCACATACTCCATTCTCAAACACAGAACAACTTCTGACACCTAGCGCCAAGCATTCAGCTGCGATCTCCAAAGGCATCACGTGCTCGGCTGCCAGTGCCTTCTTCAGGGCGGCAACATTGCGAGGTGGTGAATCACAGATTTGAAGCGCTGGGCCTTCGCCAAAAAAAGCAATCTGCTCGATGTCGTACTCAATCCGCGCTTCTCAGTGACCAGCTCAGTTGTGGACACCGCGTGTCGATGCCTTCCCACATCTAGGCGAGCCAAAGAGCGGAATTGGTCGCCAGCTCATGTTCCGACGCCCCACAATTATCTCGCAGGAACATCGCGATTTAGCGCTGAACGTTGCCGATCAGAGGCGATTTGCAAATGCAAAGGACATGTTGTCGCAACATGCCCGCTTTCTGCTCGATGGCGAAAAGGCAAAAGTGATAGTCGCAAGCATAACCAAACAAGTAGCGCGCCTCGTGGTACGAGTTGTTCGCGCTGAAGCCGTTAGCGAAAAGGACGCCGAAATGATCAAGGCGCCTTCGTATACCCGCGCTTTCTGACTAAATAGTCTGACCGTTAATGAGCTCTCCTGAACGTGCAGCTGTCCATCACGTCGCTCTTCTCTCGTCATTCCATTGGAGGATCGCCATCGCTCCCTCTTCATCGTGAACGTAGCTTTCTCTTCTCTCCAGATGATTCCAATGGCAGCCAATCTTTGGCCACCCGGAAGAACACATTCAGCGACCATCTCGCGGCTTTCATCGTTTCGGCTGATCGATCCTTAACGTGCCGCCCCCATCGAAAGGAAGGGGCCGCGCACCGTTGAACAACTGATCCCAGACATCTGCACCGGCCGCTGATCGCAGCCGGCCTGCAATCTCATCGAATTTGCTGCGGTGTTGCAACCGATGCTGCCGTTGCTGGAAGCGGTCGTGCAGAGCGGCAAGCCCTTGCTTATGATCGCCGAAGACGTGGAAGGTGAGGCGCTTGCCACGCTTGTCGTGAACAGGCTGCGGGCCGGATTGAAGGTCGCGGCTGTCAAGGCATCAGGGTTGCCGCGCGGACAAGAATCTCCATTATTCACTACGCGCGGCAGTCGACCCTGGCACTATGTGCGGGTCATCTCCTGGTTTCAGCATGTCCGCCGAGCCGCCGGACTCAGTTGCCCTGTCGGCGAACCTCGACCTCCACGGCTGCACGATATTCGCCACACAGCCGCGGTGCACCGGGTGATCGCATGGTATCGCTCCGGCCAGGAGGTGCAGCGACTACTTCCGCAACTCGCAACCTACCTTGGCCACATCGATAGCCGTTCAACCCAGCGCTGTTTGCAGATGACGCCGGATCTCCTCCAGGCGGCCAGCGAGCGCTTTGCTCTGTACGCGATGGAGGCCGACCATGAAGGATAAGAGCCTGCTTGGTCCGTGGATCCGGCGGTTCTTGCTGGAACATCTGGTCGCCGAGCGCAATCTTTCCCACAACACCGAAGCCAGCTACCGCGACACGCTGACATTGTTGCTGCCGTTTGCCAGCAAGCAGGGAGGCTGCGCCATCGATCGCATGACGTGGAAGAGTTGACGCCGGAAGTCGTCCGCAAGTTCCTGGACCACCTGGAGCGCGATCGCCAGTGCAGCGAGGTTACCCGCAACCAACGGCTGGCGACCATCCATTCACTGGCGCGCTTTATCGGGACGCGTTCGCCGGTCCACTTGGCCTGGTGTTCCGAGATACGGGCAGTGCCGTTCAAGAAGACGGCCAAGACAGCGATCGGATACCTCGAAAAGGCCGAGATGGACGCGCTGCTAAACCAACTTGACCGACGCACGAGTCTTGGGGTGCGCGACCATGTTCTGCTGCTTTTCCTATACAACAGCGGTGCTCGCGCCGATGAGGCAGCAAAATTGACGGTCGGCAATCTCCAACTGGGGGCGTCCCCGTCAGTGCGGCTTCTCGGCAAGGGAAACAAGATCAGAATCTGTCCCTGTGGTCAACGACGGCAACCTCGTTGACTCGCCTTGTAGCCGACCGGAACAAAAGTGAAGGGGTCTTTCTCGGGCGGACGAACCAACCTTTGACGCGCTTCGGAATACACCGTCTCGTGACGCAATATGCCGCTATGGCGGGCGAAACGGTCCCGACGTTGGCGATGAAGCGCGTGAGCCCACATACGGTTCGGCACACAACGGCCGTGCAGGCTGCGCGCCGGCGTCGACATCAACACGATCCGTGCTTGGCTGGGCCACGTGTCATTAGACACCACGCACATCTATGTTGAAGTCGACCTGGAGATGAAAGCAGAGGCGTTAGACAGGGTCGATATCAGCAGCCTGAGGCCGCCGCCTCGACAACCCTCTCTCCCGTCGTTGATGGCCTTCTTGAAGGCTCTGTAGGCCGAAAGGTCACACTCTTACGTTGCGGAGCGAGCCGAGGAGAGTTGGCGAAATCCTTGGTTCGCTCAGCAGCGACAACATAAATCCGGCCGCAACATAACACGCATAGCTGAAGCTGTCGGAGTTTGCGTCGCAATACTCCTCCCACAACAGCATCAGCGTGACGTTCGGGCGCCGCAGCTCGCGATGCACAAGCGCCCAATCCCGATGCGGACGCTCGTCGTTGGGCCGATCGGAAGGCGGTGGAAATAGGCGGTTCTCGAGCCGGACGTCGTCATCCAGCTCCGGCGGCAAAGGCCAGGTCAGGCTGGCGCGGCGGGCTCGGTTCACGTACTTGCTGACCGTGCCCTTGGCCAGACCGAGGCTGCGGGCAACGGCGCGTTGCGACATGCCGACGCTAAAGTGCAGGCGTAGAACTTCGCGAATGTGGCGCATGGACAGTCTCTCTGTCGGCATCTCGATCCTCTGCGGTTTAGGCAAAAGACCGAGCTACCCCGGTTGCAGACTGTCAGCGGTGCGCACCTCCCCGTTGTCCCCGATCACGATCGCTGGAAATAGCGATCACGATCAGCTGGAAATGGTGATCACGATGCTCTGGAATTTTTAGGGTTGAGCTGGGTCGCGCTTGAGGATGCGCGACCCAGGCACGAGCGCGACGCAGCTCAAGCCGGGTTGAACGAAGCCGCGGGCCGGGAGCTCAAGCGGTTATGGGGATTGAGGGCGCCGCAGACGTGCGCGATCCGCGATCAGTTGGGGATGGGTAAATGCACAGATTGGTGCGCAGCCGAGTCGGCTCGGCCGGCTCGGTGTGCAATAAGAGCGGAATCGTGCTTGCAACGGCAATTGCAGCATGGCTGGGCGAGCACCGACCCGCTGTCGGCCAGAGCGTGGTAGCAGTGATATCGGCGAAAACTATCGTGCGCGATTGGGTTCATGAGGTGTCCGGCGTCAGATTACCCCGACGAGGTCCGGGAAGGATCTCGATAACGACCATGCGGCTTCCGCAACAGGGGCATGGCGGTCGTTCGGATGTGTCTGCGACTGCGCACGCAGGCTGCTGCTCGGGCGCCTGATCAGCAATCGAAGGTGGCGTTGCCGCAAGCAAGCGACGGATCAGCATGAGCTTGGCACGGCGATGCCCGTTAGCGAGAAATCCATAGTGGCGGATGCGCTGGAAACCATCGGGCAGGACGTGCAACAAGAACCGGCGTATGAACTCGTCGGCCGCGAGCGTCATCGACTTCATCCGTGCTCCGTCGCGATAGTCGCGCCAAGAGAAGGTGGCGCCGTCATTATCGACTGCGAGAAGCCGGTGATTGGAGATGGCAACGCGGTGCGTGTAGCGAGCCAAATAGGCTAGAACCTGCTTGGGGCCGGCGAAAGGTCGCTTGGCGTAGACCAGCCATTCGATGCGGCGCAGCGACGTAAGGACTGTATCGAACGCTGAATGATCGCTGAGGTGCTTCAGATTGCCGAAGAAAGGCAGCTTGTCGGCACGATAAGCAGCCCTCAGCTTCTCCAGGAACAGCCGGTGGTAGAGACGCGACAGCACGCGCACCGGCAGAAAGAAGCCCGGTCGGCAGGCGATCCAGCGATCGCCGTGCGCCGACAGCCCGCCGCCCGGCACGATGCAGTGGACGTGCGGGTGATGGGTCAGCGTCTGGCCCCAGGTGTGCAGCACCATGATCGCACCGATCTCAGCGCCGAGGTACCGCTCGTCGGCCGCAATCGTCTTCAAAGTCTCAGCCGCTGCCTCGAACAGCATCGCGTAGACGGTCGCCTTGTTGTGATAGGCGATCGCCGCCACCGGCGCCGGCAGCGTGAACACCACATGGAAGTACTCGACCGGCAACAGGTCGGCAGCGCGGGCGCTGAGCCACTCGCGGGCTGCCGTACTCTGGCACTTCGGGCAATGACGGTCGCGGCAGCTATTGTAGGAGATCCGCTGGTGCCGGCAGTCGACACAGCACTCGACGTGACCACCGAGCGCGGCAGTCCGGCACGCTTCGATGGCGCCCATCACGCGCAGCTGGGATCGGCTGAGGTGCCCGGCGTGGGCGACGCGGAACGCGTCGCCGTGCTGGCGGAAGATGTCCGCCACCTCGAACGCCGGACGTGCGCCGGGCACCTACTCGGGCCGAGATCTCAATCGTGCGTCGAGATCGTCGAGCGGACTTCTGGCCCGTGCGATCAGATTGGTTGCGACTTGCGTGTAGCGCTCCGTCGATGACAATCGCGCATGGCCAAGAAGGACTTGGATGAGCCGGATATCAGTCCCGCGCTCGTAAAGGTGAGTAGCAAAGCTGTGCCGCAGAACATGTGCCGTCACCCGCTTATCGAGGCCGGCATGTTGCCGAGCTTTGCGGCAAGCCTCTTGCAGCGTGGCGACGCTCACCGGATCGTCCGGATTGCGCCCCGGAAACAGCCAATGGCGCGGTTTGGCCAGACACCAGTAGGATCGCAGGATGCTAAGCAGCCGCGGCGACAGCATCACGTAACGATCCTTGCCGCCCTTGCCGGCGGTGATCAGGATCAGCATGCGCTTGCTGTCGATCGCGCTGGGCTTCAGGCGGCTGACCTCGCCGACCCGTAGCCCGGCAGCGTAGGCCGTCACCAGCGCAACGCGGTCGCGCAGGGCCGGTACAGCCTCCAGGAAACGGGCGACTTCCTCCGCACTCAGCACCAGCGGTTGCTTGATCGGCTCGCGGGCCGAAATAATGTTCTCAATCGCCTCCTTGCGCCCGAGCGTCACCGCATAGAAAAAGCGCAACGCGCACGTCACTTGGTTGATGTGAGTCCACGACCGCTTCAACCCGATCAGGTGCAGTTGGTACGCGCGCACCTGCTCAAGGCCGAGCTTGTCAGGTGATCGGCCGAAGTGTCGGCTAAAGTTCGCAACCGCGTACACATAGGATTGCTGCGTCGACGGTGATAAGTTGCGCAGCGTCATATCCTCGATCATGCGGCGGCGCAGCGGGCTCGAACTCATCGTGGCCATGAGGCACTCCTGGATTAAGAGGAACGGACTTGCGGCCCAATCCTCTCAAACAGATGCCTCTCAGATAAATGGCCTCGCCCTCCCGCGGAGCGGGTTCGTTCAACACGCACTCATGGTAACGATTTGCCCGGCGTTCTGTGAAATCGGCGGCAATCTTAACGTCAATAAGAACAGCAACGGATTCGAAATTTTCCGAGAAGACCGCGAGCACGTCGGTTTCGCCCACTTCGCGCTGGATTTT
Organism: Bradyrhizobium sp. USDA 4504; assembly: GCF_054063995.1. Classification (NCBI taxonomy): domain Bacteria; kingdom Pseudomonadati; phylum Pseudomonadota; class Alphaproteobacteria; order Hyphomicrobiales; family Nitrobacteraceae; genus Bradyrhizobium; species Bradyrhizobium sp. USDA 4504. The sequence continues at coordinate 444,700 of NZ_JBSSGV010000001.1, forward strand.
GCAGAAACCGAAATTCGGCTTTTTCGCACCGGAAACCCTTGAGCCCGACTTTTCCACAAACCAGTCATCGAAGCCGTTACCGCTATAAAGTTCTTCGAGGATGAAGAGATCAAGGTCTCGTTCCTGCATCTGAATGAAGTCATGATATTCAGCAGCTCAGTGTTGAACGTTGCGCTCAAGAAGTACTTTTCGTTGCAGCACAATGCCCGCCATAGCTTGGGCGATATCAATGCCGTAGGGTTGAGTATGGTCCGCATGTTTGCGGGACGCTGCCGGCTTCTCTCTCACGCTGCGGTTAGGAAGAGCATTGCGTCCGTCAGGTTCCCGACAGCTATTTCTCCTAGCAAACCAGCGTAGGTTTCCAGTCGGCTGAAGTGGATCGCAATGGAACAACATCGGAGCAACCCCTGCTTGGGGAGCTTGGCGACGGCATGCTGGGCCCCATGACCCTGGTGCGCGGTTCAACCCGGCTGAACCCATAAATGCCCTCGATGTGCGGCTCAAGACCAGCATACGCCGGAGCCCCAACCTTCATCTTCGAAAGCGAGAGCGGATGGACTTCACCTCAACGAACCCGATGCGTCGACAATCGGACAACGTCGGCTCGCAAGACGCCTCTCTGGTCGACTCGGCGGCCTTTGAGCGCCAGCTGAGCGAGGTCACCAGATCGCCCGCTCGCAGGCCCATGCAGCTCCTCACCCATCAATCGGGTGGATCAGCATCTGATGCGCAATCCATCATGGACGTCAGCGGGCAACAATTCGCGACGGCATCGCAGGGAGTAAGCAGCGAGGCTGTGCCGGCTGCCTTGCCGCTGCAGCCGGCGCGCTCAAGCGGAGTTTTGATAGGGTGTGGCAAGCGGCCTGTTCATTCCGAAGATGTGCCCCTTATTCAGGAGGTTCGGGAGGCTCTCATCAAGGGCGGGGCCGCCGAACGGACCGCCAAGAGCAATGCGGGTCATCTTCTCAGCTTGGCTCGCTGGCTCTTCGAAAACAACAAGGGGCCGATTGCTGGTCGTCTTAATAACAGTACGCTGACCAACGATGTCAGCGAGTTCATCAGCAAGGGTGGTTCCAAGCGCGCGCCTAAGGCGCTGGATCATCTGCGGACGTCGCAGTCGGCGGGCGGGGCCGCGCCGATTGCGGGTGTCGCCGACCTCACTCTTTATCCGGAGGATGCGGCCCTTATTATAGAGTACAAAAATGACGCGGCGACGGACACCGCGAGGGTCTATGCGGGTGCTCTTCGCAGCTTCGGTCAATACCTGCGTGAAAGCTGCAAGGAGGGCATTGCTGCCCGACTTGGCGACCAGTCTCTCGATGGAGACGCTGAGGACTATAAGGCGACTGGTGGCAACCCGAAGATCGGCGCCGCGTTGGCTCATCTTCTAAGGTCGTCAACAGGCGTCCGAACAAGGGGGCATGGACGCCATATCGCTGCCGTCCCTGATCCCGAAGGCGCAATCTTCATCGAGCCTGGGCTCGTTGATGTCGCAGCTGCGCAGCGCAGCGCGTCGGAGGCTGCTGTTAACTGGCCAGAGATCCTCGCTGTGGAAGGTCATGAGCAGGATCTGCTTGCTGGCATGGTGGACGAGACCGACCCATCTTCGCCTATCGATCGACCTCCGCAAATTGGTGTAGCGACCTTGCAAGCGCAGCGTGCCGCACTGGCTCATCTCAAAGGGTCGGCGTGCGCCCGAGTGATCGAACTTAGGCATTACCTTAATCCCGTTCCTGCTCTCGAAGAGGCAGGTCTCATCGAGCCGAGCCACGCTGGGGACATCGCTGCGCAGCCTAGCGCATTGGAGGGATCTGCCAGCTGGTCAGAAGTCATTCGAGCGGGTAATCACGAGCAGGACCTGCCTGGTCGCATGATGGACGAAGCTGGCCCATCATCGCTTCCCGAGGCGCTTACGCAAATCGATGTATCGGCATCGGAGGCGCAACGGCCGACGCGGACGAGTGGACCCCCATACATCCCGCCTCCGCATGGCGACGACGGGGGAGCGATGCTCGATCCCTCGGCGCAGCCGCCAAGCCAATCAACTTGGGCGTTCGTCGGACGAAGCGGGGACCCCCTTTATTCGGAAGACGCGGCTCTCATCGAGACGGTGAGGCCGGCACTGATCAGGGCTGGCGCCGCCGATCGCACCGTGACGGATAACGTACGCTGTCTTCTCAGATGGGGCCGTTGGCTTGTTAAGCACGATAAGCCCGGGATTGCTGCGCGGATTCATGACAAGTCGCTCGACAAAGATGCCGAGGAGTTCAGGCAATGCGGGGAGCGGGCCGTGCTTACGGCGCTCAGGCATCTGCGTGCCTCCCAATCTGCTGTCGGAATTGTCCGCATTTCCAGCCGCGTCGACCTCAATCCTTACCCTCAAGACGCGGAGCTCATCAAAGCGTACAAGAAAGAAGCACGAACAGAGACCGCCAGGAGATATGCAACGGCTCTTATCGACTTCAGCCACTATCTGCGTGACAACAACAAGCCCGGCATTGCCGCGAGGCTCGGCCATGCAACGTTGGATGAAGATGCCAAACGTTACAAGGAGGCGGGCCTCGGTGGTCGCCAAAAAGCGAGTGCCGCACTTGCCCATCTGCTGGCGTCTCCGCCCGGCGTCCGAGCGATGGAAGTCCGACGCCATATTCCACCCATTTCTGACCTCCAAGAGTCATTTCTCGCGCAGCCGAGCCGCGTCGGGGATGTCTCTGCGGGGCACGACGTCTCGGAGGAGACTGCCAACTGGCCGGAAATCCTTGCCGCGCAAGATCCCGAGAATCCACCTTTGGCGACAATAGACGAACGAAGCTTCTTGCCGTCTCTTGAGACAACCGCACACCATTTCGACATAGCGAATTCCGGAGCGGGTGACTTGAGCTTGCCCCACGATCAGCAATGGACTTGGGACGGGGAGATGGATGCGCTCGACGGGAGCGCTCTGGTGCCAGTCGAGCGGGTGTTCTTCAATCATGAGCAGGACGCGCCCGATGCGAGGCCTGCGAAGAGGCAGAGGATTCTGGAAGATCGGCAACTAATAGCCGTTGAGCGACAGCCGAGCGAAGCGGGCAGTTCAGGGAGGCGCGTGCTAAGGCAGGTCTCGGCCGCTCGGAGCGTTGCGGCCGTGCCGGCCGACTCGCCTCCGTGGTCGGGTCAATCGAACAGGATTTTGGTAGGTCGCAGCAACAGCCCCGTTTATTCCGAGGATGCGTCGCTTGTTCTGGGACTTGAGAACGCCTTGATCAAAGCCGGAGCCTGCGAAAGCACCGCGAAGGGAAATGTAGGTAGTCTTCTCAGATTGGGGCGTTGGCTCGTCAAAAACAACAAGCCGGGAATCGCTGCTCGGCTTAATGACATGACTCTGGACCGCGATGTCGCGGCCTTTGACAACAGTCGGAAGCATATGGTCCATACGGCGCTTGGTCATCTGCGCGCATCTCAGTCGGCAGGCGGAATCGCGCCGTTCGCAGGCCGCGTTGTCCTCAATCCGTATCCTGAGGACGCGGCCCTCATCAAGGAGTATAAAGCGACTGAACTTCGACCTAGCGCCGCAAACTATGCAAATTTTCTCGCCGATTTCAGTCATTACCTGCGCCAGAACTACAAGCCGGGAATTGCTGCCCGGCTAGGTCACGAGTCGCTCGTGAATGACGCCAGCTCTTATATGGCGGTTGCCGACGGTCACAGGACGATCGGAACCGCATTGGACAATCTCCTAAGGTCGCCTGCGGGCACCCGAATGCTGGAACTCACGCGCAATAGTTCTCCTAATCCGGACGTCCAGGACGCGGCCCTGATCAAGTCGAGGCGCATTGGCAATGAAGAGGCGCAGCACAGCGGGCCGGAGGGCGGTATGACCTGGCCAGAAGTCCTTCCTGCAACCGGTCACGAGTGTGATCTGCCATTGGAAGAGATAGACGAACCCGGATCCTCGTCTTTTGAGCCAACCGCGCGCCACCAACAGGCACCAGGCTCCAACGAATCCGTTCGGTTGAACTGGCCTCGCGATAGCCAGCAGGCCGACCAATTGCCGGTTGAACTTGACGGAAACAACCTCCCGCCGGACGAAGAATTTCTCATCAACAATGAGCATGATGCGGGGTACGCATACAGCGTAATGCCGCCTCCTGGAGGCGATGAGGCGTTCCGGCGCGACCCGGCGCTGCAGGCGGATCAATCAGGTTGGGGTTTGCCAGGTCGTCGCGGCGAAGTTCTTTATTCTGAAGATCTACCCCTGATCCTGGGGCTCAAGGAGGCGCTTCTCAAGGGCAACGCCGCCGACAGCACTGCCAAAGCCAATGTAGATCGGCTTCTCAGCTTTGACCGCTGGTTGTTCAAGAACAACAAGCCCGGCATTGCTGCTCGACTTGACGATGGATCGCTCGACGATGATTCCGAGGAGTTCACAAGAAAGGGTGGTTCCACCAACGTACGCACGGCACTCGCTCATCTCCGAACCTCCCAGTCAATGGGTGGAATCGCACCGGTAAAAGGCCGGCCGGACCTGACAGCTTATCCCGAGGACACGGCACTCATCAAAGAGTACAAGAGCAAAGCTGCGACCACAGGGAATTCAAGCACTGCAACGACCTATGCAAGTCTTCTTACCGATTTCAGTCACTACCTGCGTGAGCACAACAAGCCAGCCATTGCTGCTCGGCTTTACGAAGAAGCGTGGAACGAAGACGACTCGCTGGATGAAGACGTCAAGCGCTACAAGGATGCCGGTGGTCACAGAGCGGTCGGCGCCGCACTCGACCATCTCCGTGATGGAGCGAGAGACCTCGTCCGTCCTCCGTTCCATCCCGAAGATATGTCCCTAATTTCAGAGCTTGAAGACGCTCTCGTCAAGGCGGGGTACCAGGAGATCACCGCGAAGACGAATTATGCTCGTCCTCTTCGCAGATTCAGCCGGTGGCTTTTTGCAAACAACAAGTCGGGAATTGCTGCCCGCCTCAGTGACAAGTCGCTGGACGAAGATGCCACCTCGTTCGACACGGGTCGGAAACGGCTCCTCCTCATGGCTCTCGATCGGCTCAGAGCCTGCCAGCAGACGGGCGGAGTGGCGCCGATCACAGGCTTGCCGAGGGCATGGGAAGCCGCTTGGCAGCAACGCGCGCCGCAGGGAGGCTTCAATTGGCCCAAAGTCCTCCCCCCGCTAGGCGATACTCCGGAGTCTTTGTTGGAGATGGCCGATGAAGTCGGTCCGTCGTCCCTTGAGCCATCCACGCGCCAAGAGCCTGCACTCGATTTTAGACAGTCTCGTCCGTTGAATGGAGGGCACGACGGCCAGTGGTCCGCGGATGAGTTGATGGATGAGCTTCACATCGGCGACCTCCCGCCGGGCGAGGAGCTCCTCTTCAACGACCAGCATGAGATCGAAGAGTTGAGGCCGGCCAAGAGCCAAAAGATGCTCGGCCATCCGCAAGGCCGCGCCGTCGAGCAGCAGTCGAACGAAGGCGCCAATTCAGAGGGCGGTGCGCCGACGACGAGCCTCGCTCATCAAATCACGCAGCGCGCATGGGCGGCGCACGGGCACGACTACGCGACGTACCGCGGCGACGCGAGCGCGCAGCACGGTAAGCAGGGGCGCGTGATCACTCGGCCGCCGATCCTTCCCGATGCTCACGGTCTGAATCAGCTGGAGATGATCGAAGGAAGCCCACCTTGGTCCGGAGTGGTCCCGCCGGCGCAACTCCAGGAGGCAGAACGGACAGGGCAGGAGACAGTCCGGTCAACGTCAACCTCATCGTCGCAGATGCCGTTCAACTTTGATTGGAGTATGTGGCCGGCCTCGGAAGCCGCGCCGTCCCTGTCTGTTCCGGCTCACGTGTCGTCTGGTTCGCACGGGGGGCGCGATAATGGTATCCCTCCAAGCGCGCCGTCCGATGCTCAGATCCGGCATTTGGATTCGACAGTCTCGTCCCAAGGCCGTACGGACTTCAGCTCGGAGCCTCGGGCTGGCTGACCCGCATCTCCCGGCACGTTAAACGTTGTGGAGTTGCACCGGGACAAGCCGAGTTCGCCACGGGGGAGACGGTTCGTCCCCCGTGACCGCTCAAGCCCGGCGAAGCCGTCGGCGGTGCGTGAACCTTTACCTTCACATAGTGTCGCTCGCTCCCGGTCCGGTTGCGATCGAAGACGCGTATACGTTTGCTCATTGCGCACCCACCACCAACAACATCGAAATCGTACTAGACCCGATGTTCGCCCCTGAGGTGACGGGCGGCCCGCCCCGCGGCAAGCTCCTATCGAGGGTTACGCCGGATGGTCCGGCGCCGAGCCGCAAGCATGGGCAGCGGGCCTGATGAACGATAGCATTTTCGTGGGCTGGATGTGCACAAGGCGACGATTTCGGTTGCGGTGGCCGAAGGGATGCGCGGCGGGGAAGTTCGTAACTTGGAGAGCATCCCCAATCGCGCCAATCAGATCGACAAGCTGGCGAAGAAGCTTGGCAAGGATGACCGGCAGGTAAGTTTTGCTACGAAGCCGGTCCCTGCGGATATGGCCTGCATCGACAACTGACGGGACTGGGGGCACAACTGCATCGTGGTGGCCCCCGATCCCGATGAAGGCCGGGGATCGGGATAAAACCGACCGGCGCGACGCGGCGATGATGCCGAAGCGGCTGGGCGCCTTGCGGTCGGGAAAATTCTCGGCCGCATGCGTCATCCAACCCAGCGAGATGCCGGAGAGGCGGGCTTCATTTCTCGTATAACTACCGCCGACACCGGAGTGGTTTCCGGCGAACCACACCTGCTGCAGCCAATCCGGATGCTTGATATCGCGCAAGGCCCGCCCCGCACATTCAGCTCGAGAGCGGGCCTTTGTCGGGCACTTGCTGCGCCGGTTGTCGGCATTGAGACTCAATGCCAGAAACCTGACACTACGCGCCACTAGAAAGTGCCAGCTGAGCCTGCGAATTCAGCTCGGCACGCGATTTGCTCTGTTCTTGGCATCATCACCAATCACAGTGTGATGGTCTTCGGGACGGACACGGTGCGCGTCGCTGTTCGCGTTTGGTCTGTTCCGACGGTTTGCTATGGCGATGACTTGGCGTTCGGTTGTGGACCGAGAAAATGCAGGGAAGCGTTGGATGCGGTCTAGAGTTCTTCCTTTGGGAGCCACAGTGAAACTGCGACCGGAAGTGTGCGACTGGTCCGGAGGCAATATTGGCGGACAAGTCGGTGGCGGGTACCTCGAGCCTCCTTCACCAATCCCTACGGTCAGTCGATCTATGGCGATGCCGACAGGTTCGATATCATGCGGCGGCACAACATGCACCTGTCGTTCGGCTAGGGGCGCATTTCTGCCTGAGCGGTGCGCTGGCGCGCCTGGAATTGCGATGCGTCTTCCTCGCGCCGCTCGTGCTGCTGGAGGATCTGTCGCTGACGATCGCCGCGAAGGACTTCGTCTACGGCGGCGTCTGCCGGTCACCTTCCGCCCTTCCATCGCTTAGAGAGTGAAGTCCACCATGTCTGAACCATCCCTGCCGACGCTGCCGATGTGGCGCGTCGATCACATCGCGCCCTCGCCCGAGATGTTGGCGCTGTGCGCCAACGGTCCGATCCACCGCGTGCGCTTCCCGTCCGGACACGAAGGCTGGTGGGTGACAGGCTATGACGAGGCTAAGGCGGTGCTGTCCGACGCGGCGTTCCGGCCCGCGGGAATGCCGCCGGTGGCATTCACCCCGGATTCGGTGATTCTCGGTTCGCCGGGTTGGCTGGTCTCGCACGAGGGCGACGAGCATGCCCGGTTACGCCGGATCGTGGCCCCGGCCTTCAGCAACCGCAGGCTGACGCTGCTGGCGCAGCAGGTCGAGGCGATCGCCGCGCAATTGTTCGAGACGCTGGCGGCGCAGCCCCAGCCCGCCGACCTGCGACGCCACCTCTCCTTTCCGCTTCCGGCCATGGTCATCAGCGCCCTGATTGGCGTCCTTTACGAGGATCACGCCTTTTTCGCCAACCTGTCCGACGAGGTGATGACGCACCAGCATGAAAGCGGCCCGCGCAGCGCGTCGCGCCTGGCTTGGGAGGAACTGCGCGCCTACATTCGCGGCAAGATGCGGGACAAGCGCCAGTATCCGGGCGACAACCTGCTGACGGATCTGCTCGCGGCGGTCGACCAAGGCAAGGCGAGCGAGGAAGAGGCTCTCGGCCTCGCGGCCGGCATGCTGGTGGCGGGACACGAGAGCACCGCTGCGCAGATCGAATTCGGCCTGCTGGCCATGTTCCGCCATCCGCAACAGCGCGAACGCCTGGTCGGCGATCCATCCCTGGTGGACAAGGCAGTGGAGGAAATCCTGCGCATGTACCCGCCAGGTGCCGGCTGGGACGGCATCATGCGCTATCCGAGGACCGATGTGACCATCGCGGGCGTGCATATTCCCGCGGAGAGCAAGGTACTGGTCGGCCTGCCGTCGACGTCGTTCGATCTGCGCCATTTCGACGACCCGGAAATCTTCGACATCGGACGCGACGAGCAGCCGCACCTGGCGTTCTCCTGCGGGCCGCACGCCTGCATCGGCGCGGCGCTGGCCAGGCTGGAACTCAAGGTGGTGTTCGGTTCGATCTTCCAGCGCTTTCCCGCGCTACGCCTGGCCGTGGCGCCCGAAGAACTGCGGTTGCGCAAGGAGATCATCACTGGCGGGTTCGAGGAGTTGCCGGTGCTCTGGTGATGCAGGGAGGCCGCCGGGGATCGCGATCTTGTTTCGCAATTGCCGGCGCGCCTGGCACGCGCCGGTCGGATCAGCCGGCCAACAGGTAATCAAGATGGACGTGCAAGAAACCACGGCAGCATGCCGCGACGCCTTTGCCGAACTGGCTTCGCCAGCGTGCATCCACGACCCGTATCCGTTCATGCGGTGGTTGCGCGAGCACGATCCAGTGCATCGCGCGGCGTCAGGCCTCTTTCTGTTGAGCTGCCATGCCGACATCTGCTGGGCGCTCGAGGCCACGGGCGATGCGTTTCGGGGACCTGCGCCGGGCGAACTGGCGCGCTATTTCCCGCGTGCCGCGACCAGCCTGTCGCTCAATCTGCTGGCGTCCACGCTGGCGATGAAGGACCCGCCGACCCATACGCGTCTGCGCAGGCTGATCTCGCGCGACTTCACCATCGGCCAGATCGACAAGCTGCGGCCGAGCATCGCGCGCATCGTCGCAGCGCGCCTGGACGGCGTGGCGCCCGCGCTGGAGCGCGGGGAGGCGGTGGACCTGCATCGGGAATTCGCGCTGGCCTTGCCCATGCTGGTCTTCGCCGGACTGTTCGGCATGCCCCAGGACGACGTGTTCGCCCTCTCCGCCAGCGTCGGCGCCATTCTGGAAGGCCTGAGCCCGCACGCCAGCGATCCCCAGCTGACCGCGGCGGACGCGGCCAGCGCCAAGGTGCAGGCCTACTTCGGTGATCTCATACAACGCAAGCGCACCGATCCCCGCCGCGACATCGTGTCGATGCTGGTCGGCGCACACGACGACGATGCCGACACATTGTCGGATGCGGAGCTCATCAGCATGCTGTGGGGCATGCTGCTGGGCGGGTTCGCCACCACTGCTGCGACCATCGACCATGCGATCCTGGCGATGCTGGCGTATCCCGAACAGCGGCACTGGCTGCAGAAAGACGCCGTGGGGGTGAAGGCCTTCGTCGAGGAAGTCCTGCGCTGCGATGCGCCCGCCATGTTCAGCTCCATTCCGCGTATCGCCCAGCATGACATCGAATTGCGCGGCGTGGTGATCCCGAAGAACGCGGATGTGCGCGTGCTGATCGCGTCCGGCAATCGCGACCCCGACGCCTTCCCCGATCCCGATCGCTTCGATCCCGCGCGGTTCTACGGTACCAGTCCAGGCATGTCGAGCGACGGGAAGATCATGCTGAGCTTCGGCCACGGCATTCACTTCTGTCTCGGTGCGCAACTGGCCCGGGTGCAGTTGGCCGAGAGCCTGCCGCGGATCCAGGCGCGCTTCCCCACGCTGGCATTGGCCGGGCAGCCGACCAGGGAGCCCTCCGCGTTCCTCAAGACGTTCCGCGCGCTGCCGGTGCGGCTGCATGCGCAGGCGGACTGAGATGCGCGTCGTGGTCGACCAGGATCTATGCGGAACCACCGGGCAGTGCGCACTGACGCTGCCGGGGACCTTTCGCCAGCGCGAACCGGACGGCGTGGCCGAAGTGTGCGTGACGACCGTCCCGCAGGCGCTGCACGCCGCCGTGCGGCTCGCGGCCAGCCAGTGCCCGGTCGCCGCCATTCGGCTCATCGAACGCGACGCTGGTGACGACGAGAGCGCCAACGCCGACCCTGCGCCTTCACAGGCGGAGGCCGAGCGGCATGCCGCGAAAGACCAACGCAATCCAGGGAGACACGATGGGACGGTTTGAAGGCAAGGTGGCCGTAGTGACCGGCGCCGGCGCCGGTATCGGCAAGGCGTGCGCCATCGCTATCGCGCGCGAGGGCGGCAGCGTGGTGGTAGCCGACATTGATGGCTCGGCGGCCATCGCCTGCACCGCAAAGATCGCGGCCGAAGCGGGCCACGCGCTGGCCTTCGCCATGGACATCGCCGATGCGCAGGCGGTGGCAGCGCTGTTCGCGACGGCGGAGCGGCACTTCGGTGGGGTCGACCTGCTGGTGAACAACGCGAGCGCCATGGATCTGACGCCGCGCGACCGCGCGATCCTCGACTTGGACCTGGCGGTTTGGGATCAGACCATGGCGACCAATCTTCGCGGCACGCTGCTCTGCTGCCGGCAGGCCGTCCCGCGGATGATCGCCCGTGGCGGTGGCGCGATTATCAACATGTCGTCGTGCCAGGGGCTTAGCGGTGACACCGCACTGACAGCCTACGCCGCGTCGAAAGCGGCGATGAACATGCTGTCGGCCTCGCTTGCTACCCAGTACGGTCATGCGCAGATCCGCTGCAACGCGGTTGCTCCGGGTCTCATCATGACCGATCGTCTCCTCGCCAAGCTGGACGAGTGCACGCAATGGCATCTGCGCCAGCACCAGCTCCTGCCGCGCGTCGGCCGCCCCGACGACGTGGCCGCGCTGGTGGCGTTCCTGCTCTCCGACGATGCTGCGTTCATTACTGGCCAGGTCGTGTGCATCGACGGCGGCATGCTGGCGCATGTGCCGACGTACGCCGATGGGGGCAACAGCCGCGCCGCGCGGCCTTCCGGCAAGACAGCCGAAGCGGACGCGTCCCGGCGCTGCTGATGGACATGCTGCTCAACCCGCTGAACCGTCGGCATCGGCTGCGGCACGACATCCCGGTCGTGTCCGGCGCTTTCCCCATGATCGGGCATCTTCCCGCGATCGTCTGCAACCTGCCGCGCCTGCTGCGGCACGCGGAACGGACTCTGGGCAGCCACTTCTGGTTGGATTTCGGCCCTGTCGGACAGATGATGACCTGGTTGGATCCGGATGCGTTCGGACTGCTCCGGCACAAGGACGTGACCTCGGCGCTGATTGAAGAAATCGCGCCCGAACTGTTCCGCGGAACGTTGGTCGCACAGGACGGCGGCGCGCACCGGCAGGCACGCGATGCGATCCAGGCGGCGTTCCTGCCAACGGGACTGACCGAGGCCAGCATCGGCGACCTGTTAGCGCCCATCATCGAGGCGCGAGTGCAGGCGTGGCGCGACCGCGGCGAGGTAGCCATCCTACGCGAAACCGGCGACCTGATGCTCAAGCTCATCTTCAGCCTTATGGGTATCCCCACGCAGGAGCTGCCAGGATGGCATCGCAAGTACCAGCAACTGCTACAGTTGATCATAGCGCCCCCGCTCGACCTGCCCGGGCTGCCCTTGCGGCGCGGCCGCGCCGCCCGCGACTGGATCGACGCGCGGTTGCGCGAGTTCGTCCGCGCCGCGCGCGAACACGCCGCGCGCACCGGGTTGATCAACGACATGGTGAGCGCCTTTGATCGCAGCGACGATGTGCTCTCCGATGACGTCCTGGTCGCCAATATCCGCTTGCTGCTGCTTGGTGGTCACGACACCACCGCCTCGACGATGGCATGGATGGTGATCGAGCTGGCGCGGCAGCCTCTCGTGTGGGACGCCCTGGTCGAGGAGGCGCAACGTGTGGGCGCGGTACCGACCCGGCACGCCGACCTAGCGCAGTGTCCGGTCGCCGAGGCGCTGTTCCGCGAGACGCTGCGCCTGCATCCGCCGGCGCCGCTCCTGGTGCGCCGCGCACTGCGTGAATTGCGACTCGGCCAACGGCGCATTCCCGCGGGCACCGATCTGTGCATTCCGCTGCTGCATTTCTCGACCTCGGCGCGGCTGCACGAGGCGCCCGATCAGTTCCGCTTGGCGAGGTGGCTGCAACGCTCCGAGCCGATCCGGCCGACGGACATGCTGCAGTTCGGTACCGGCCCACACGTCTGCATGGGCTACCATTTGGCATGGCTGGAACTGGTGCAGTTCTCCATTGCCTTGGCGCTGACCATGCACAAGGCCGGAGTGCGGCCGCGGTTGCTGAGCGCCGTCGAAAAAGGCCGGCGCTACTACCCGACCGCACATCCGTCCATGACTAGCCGCATCGCATTCTCATGAGCTGGCGTTGCAGGACCCGGCAGCAGCGCCAGCGACGCGCGCATTACTGCAGCAGCGCGCTTCCGTGCGACGCCGGCAATACCGCCGCGGCTCGGCGTGGCTATCTCCTGTCAGGTACGCGGACATGAACAACAAGCAGACCGATTCCACGCTACAGGATCGCCGAGCTGGCGTTTCCGCCCTCGGCGCGTTGGACCCGCAGGCGCCCGGTGCATCCGGCAGACTGCTGCCGGAGATCTGGATGCAGGACGGCGCAAAGCGGGTCGAACAGGCGCTGGCCGGTCTTCTCTGCGCCGAAGACGACGGTGAGACCGAACTGATGGCGGCGATGCGCTACGCCACCTTGCAAGGCGGCAAGCGCATCCGCGCCTTGCTCTGTCTGGCTGCCGGCGAACTGGCCGACGCGCCGGCGCACGCGCTGGACGACATCGGTGCCGCCATCGAGATGATGCACGCCTGTACCCTGGTGCACGACGACCTGCCCGCGATGGACGATGACGTGCTTCGCCGCGGCCTTCCGACCGTGCACATCAAGTACGGCGAAGCCACTGCTATCCTGGTCGGTGATGCGCTGCAGGCGCACGCCTTCCTGACCCTGGCGAGTCTGGATGCGCCGCCCGACAAGCGCATCGCGCTCGTGCGCGAACTGGCGCAGGCCGTGTCCGCCGAGGGGGCCGCAGGCGGGCAGGCCATGGACCTGTCGCTCGTTGGAAAGCACGTCGCGCTGGACAGGGTCCTGGCGATGCACCGGATGAAGAGCGGAGCGCTGGTGCGCGCCTCCGTTCGCATGGGCGCGCTATGCGCCATAGCAGAGGATGCCGCCCACGCTGCGCTGTACCATGCGCTCGATCGCTACAGCGCCTGTTTCGGGCTGGCCTTGCAGGTGATCGATGACATTCTCGACGCGACAGCGGATATCGCGACGCTGGGCAAGACTCCTGGCAAGGATGCAGCGGCGCAGAAGCCGACCTGTGCGTCGATCATGGGGCTAAAGGCAGCGCGCCAGTTCGTACCGGACCTGTTGCGCGATGCCGGGGAGGCCATCGCCGCGCTGGGGCCGCGTTCGGAACGGCTAGCGCAAATGCTGCAGCGGGCCGATGCGTATCTGTTCAAGCACGCGCCATGCGCATAAGCGCCCGCTCGCATGGAGCGGCACCTTTGCCGCTGCGATCGGCCGGCGGCAGCGGTGCATGCTGCACCGTGTCTGAGTCCGAGATCGCTATTCTTCGCCAAGCACGGGCGTCCACGGAGGCGCTGTGCAAGCCTAGGCGGCCCTTTGGCTACGGGCCGCATCTGCCGGATCCTGGCTTTCGTCGACCGTCTGCAGAAGGAATATCCTGCGTGAACGCGCTGTCCGAACAGATCCTTTCCGAATTGCGCCACCTGCTGTGCGAGATGACCGATGGCGGCAGCGTCGGCCCGTCCGTCTACGACACGGCGCGAGCTCTGCAGTTCCACGGCAACGTCGCCTGTCGGCAGCACGCATACGCGTGGCTCATCGCGCAGCAACAGGGCGATGGCGGATGGGGAAGCGCGGACTTCCCGCTGTTCCGCCATGCGCCCACCTGGGCGGCGTTGCTGGCATTGCAGCGGGCCGATCATCTTCCCGGCGCTGCCGACGCAGTCCAGGCCGCGATCCGATTCCTCCAGCGCCAGCCCGATCCCTACGCGCATGCGGTGCCGGAAGATGCGCCGATCGGCGCGGAGCTGATCCTGCCGCAGTTATGCGACGAGGCCGCATCCTTGCCGGGCGGCGTGGCGTTTCCGCGCCACCCCGCTCTGTTGCCGTTGCGGCAAGCGCGCCTGGTCAAGCTTGGGGCAATGGCGAGGCTGCCGAGCGGCCATCCGTTGCTGCACTCCTGGGAAGCCTGGGGGAGGTCGCCGACCACCGCATGCCCGGATCAGGACGGCAGCATCGGCATCAGTCCGACAGCGACCGCCGCGTGGCGTGCGCACGCCGTGATACAGGGGAGCACGCCGCAGGTCGGGCGCGCCGACGCGTATCTGCAGGCGGCATCGCGGGCGACGCGCAGCGGCATCGAAGGTGTCGTTCCCAACGTCTGGCCGATCAATGTTTTCGAGCCATGCTGGTCGCTGTACACGCTGCATCTGGCTGGGCTGTTCGCGCATCCCGCGCTCGCCGAGGCTGTGCGCGTCATCGTCGCGCAGCTCGACGCCCGCCTGGACGCGCGCGGTCTGGGGCCGGCCCTGCACTTCGCGGCCGATGCGGACGACACCGCCGTTGCCTTGTGCGTCCTGCGCCTTGCAGGCCGTGACCCAGCCGTCGATGCGTTGCGCCATTTCGAAACCGGCGAGCTGTTCGTCACCTTCCCCGGCGAGCGCAATGCCTCGGTGTCGACCAACATCCATGCCCTGCACGCGTTGCGACTGTCGGGAAAGCCCGCCCTCGGCACCAGCGCCTACGTCGAAGCCAATCGCAACCGGCACGGTCTATGGGACAACGAAAAATGGCACGTTTCGTGGCTGTATCCCACCGCGCATGCGGCCGCTGCGCTGGCGCAAGGCAAGCCTTGGCGTGACGAGCGCGCGTTGGCGGCGCTGCTGCAGACGCAGCGCGACGATGGCGGCTGGGGCGCCGGTCGCGCGTCCACATTCGAGGAAACTGCCTACGCGTTGTTCGCGTTGTCCGTAATGGACGGGAGCGAAGAGCCGACAGGGCGCCGGCGCATCGCGCAGACGGTGGCGCGTGCGCTGGAGTGGATGCTCGCCCGCTATGCGGCGCGTGCATTGCCGCAGACGCCGCTTTGGATCGGCAAGGAACTGTATTGCCCCACCCGCGTCGTGCGCGTTGCCGAACTCGCCGGCTTGTTGCTGGCGCTTCGTTGGGGGCAGCGCGTCCTGACCGAGGAAGCAGGAGCGGCGCAATGATGAAGACAGCCCGCGCGCTGCAGCAGGTGCTGGAGTGGGGGCGTTCCCTGACCGCCTTCGCCGACGAGCATGCCGTGGAAGCGGTCAGGGGTGGCCAGTACATTTTGCAGCGCATCCAGGCGAACCTGCGCGACACCAGCGCCCGCACCGGCCGCGATCCGCAGGACGAAACGCTGATCGTGGCGTTCTATCGCGAACTGGCGCTGCTGTTCTGGCTCGACGATTGCAACGACCTTGGCCTGATCGCGCCGGAGCAGCTCGCCGCGGTAGAGCAGGCGCTGGGGCAGGGCGTGCCGTGCGCGCTCCCCGGATTCGAGGGCTGCGCCGTGCTGCGCGCTTCGCTGGCCGCGCTCGCCTACGATCCTCGCGACTATGCTCAACTTCTCGTCGATACCCGGCGCTACTGCGCGGCGCTGCGCGCCGGACACGCGCAGGCGGCAGGGGCGGAACGCTGGTCCTACGCCGAGTACCTGCACAACGGCATCGATTCGATCGCTTACGCGAACGTGTTCTGCTGCCTGTCGTTGCTTTGGGGGCTGGACATGGCCACCTTGCGCGCGCGTCCGGCGTTTCGCCAAGTCCTGCGGCTCATCTCCGTGATAGGGCGCTTGCAGAACGATCTGCACGGACGCGACAAGGACAGGTCGGCCGGCGAGGCCGACAACGCGGCGATCCTGCTGCTGCAGCGTTTTCCGGCTATGCCTGTGATGGAGTTCCTCAACGACGAACTGGCCGGCCATACGCGCATGCTGCACCGGGTGATGGCGGAAGAACGCTTTCCCGCGCCGTGGGGACCGTTGATCGAGGCCACGGCGGCCATCCGTGCGCAGTACTACCAGACTTCGACCAGACGCTACCGCAGCGACGCTGCGGGGGGAGGCCAGCGTGCACCTGCCTGAAACGCGCGGGAGGTGGCTGCGCGCTGCTGTCGCTCCGATCCGGCGCAACGCCGCAGTCCCGATGCGACGGATGGAGGCAGCATGAGCCGAGACCGCCCTGGAGCCGGCGCAAAGATGACCATCCGGACCTCATGCTGATCGGCGAACAGCGCCGGCCAGGTTCGCCTTCGGCTGATAGCACATCTGGTTCGGTGCTATCCTAGTGGCTCTGCACAGTGATTTTGACGGGTTGCGTCTGGCGGTCAGAGTAGCTCCGGCAGGTGTTTTGGATCAACGAGGACCTCGATACTGCGAGGGGTCCTTGGCTGCCGTCTGATGAGGCCCTCCCGTTCCAGCGTCAGCACCATCTGGTGAACCGAGGGCGGGCTAACGCGGAGGTATTCCCGCATGTCGGTTTCGGCCGGGGGTCTGCGGTGCAGGCGCGTGTAGAGGTGGATGAAGGCCAGGTACTGCCCCTGTGTGGGCGTGAAGGGTTTTGCCGAAGGACTCACGCCGGCCATCCGATTCAGTTGTTGGTGCGTGCCTCGAACACGGAGGCATGCCATGAATGTACGCTATCGGGTCGACCTCAGCCAAATCGAGCGCACGGAACTCAAGGCGCTGCTCAGCGGCGGCAAGCATGCGTCCCGTAAGCTCAAGCGCGCGCAGATTTTGCTGGCTGCCGACACCGGCGGCAGCGATGAGGAGATCGCGCGGAGCGTCGGCGTGGGCGGCTCGACCGTGTACCGGACCAAGCGCCGCTTCGTGGAAGGCAATCTGGAGCGGGCGCTGAGCGATGAGCCGCGGCCCGGAGCGGAGCGCAAACTCACGGTCAAGGAAGAAGCCTTGTTGGTGGCGACGGCCTGCGCCAGTCCGCCAGAAGGCCGGGCCCGCTGGACGCTTGAGCTGCTGGCAGGTGCGATGGTCAAGCTCACCGAACACAAGAGCCTGTCGCATGAGACGGTTCGGCGGCGCCTGGCCGAAAATGGCCTCAAGCCCTGGCGCAGGGACATGTGGTGCATTCCGCAGATCGACGGCGAATACGTCGCCCGTATGGAGGACGTGCTCGACCTCTACGCCGAGGCGCCAGATCCCAAGCGGCCGGTGGTGTGCTTCGACGAAAGCCCGGTGCAGCTCATCGGCGAGGCGCGTCAACCGATTCCGGCCGAGCCCGGCCAGCTCGAACGTTACGATTACGAGTACCGTCGCAACGGCACGGTCAATCTCTTCGTATTCCTCGACGTGCATCGTCCCTGGCGCAAGGTCAAAGTCACTGAGCGGCGCGCGGCTGAAGACTATGCCTCCTGCATGCGCGACCTCGTCGACATCCATTATCCCGACGCCGAGATCATCCGGGTCGTCCAGGATAATTTATCGACCCACTCCGCCGGCGCCCTGTATCAGGCCTTCCCGCCCGCCGAAGCCAGGCGGATTTTGCGGCGGCTCGAGTTCCACTACACGCCCAAGCACGCAAGCTGGCTCAACATGGTCGAGATCGAGATCGGCGTCCTGCGGGGCCAGTGCCTCAATCGCAGAATCGACGCCCCCAAGCGGTTGCGCCGCGAAATCGCCGCTTGGGAACGGAAGCGAAATGCCGCCCGCTCTCGCATCAAATGGATGTTCATAACAGACAAGGCCCGCACCAAAATGGGCCGCGCCTATCCCGCGACTTCCAAAGAGTCATAATCACTGTGCAGAGCCACTAGTTAGTCGCCTGTGAACAAGCCTGTAAGCGATTGAGCGGGAGTCTGTTTTTGGGATTTGACGGCGTTTGAGATTGCAGGGATTTGAGGCTTGATGGCCGCAAACCTTGCAAATTCGTTTTGTGGATTCCTCTCCGCTGTGAACCGTGCTTCTGTGGTGCACCGGAGGGATGATGCGGCCGAAGAAGCACAAGACGACGGGATCGAACGATCTGTTCCGGGCACGGCTGGACCAGATCATCAACATGAAGCACGAGCTCGTTCTGCTTGCCGGCAAGATCGACTGGGACTGGATCGACGGCGAGATCGCCCCGCTCTACAGCGAGAACGGCAGGCCGGGGATCGAGACCCGCTTCATGATCGGGCTGCTGTTGCTCAAGCACATTTACGGGCTGTCCGATGAGGGGGTGTGCGAGCGCTGGGTGCACGATCCGTACTTCCAGTTCTTCACCGGCGAAGAGTTTTTCCGGCACGTTTTCCCGCACGAGCGCTCGGACCTGAGCCATTGGCGCAAGCGGCTCGGCGACAAGCTGGAGCAGTTGTTGGCCGAGAGCCTTCGGGTGGCGCACGAGACCGGTGCGTTACGCAGCCAGGACCTCAAGCGGGTCACGGTCGACACCACAGTGCAACCAAAGGCCATCAGCTTCCCGACCGACGCCAAACTGCTGCATGCAGCGATCCGGGGGCTGAACCGCCTGGCGAGGAAGCACGGGGTCAAGCTGCGGCAATCCTATTGTCGCGTGGCCAAAAGCGCGGCGATGATGGCGGGCCGTTACGCTCATGCCAAACAGTTCAACCGGCATCAGCGGCAGCTGCGTATCCTGCGCAGCCGGCTGGGGCGGATCATCCGCGACATCCGCCGCAAGATCGAGGGCGAGGCGACACTGGAGGAGGCGTTCGCCCTCCCGCTTGGCCGGGCCTCGCAGATCCGCTCGCAGCAGCAGCGCCAGCGCGGTTTCAAGCTTTATTCTTTCCATGCCCCGGAGGTGGAGTGCATCGGCAAGGGCAAGGCCGCCGCACCTTATGAGTTCGGCGTAAAGGCCTCCATCGTCACCAACAATCGCCGCGCCCCCGGTGGCCTGTTCGTGCTGCATGCCAGGTCGCTGCCCGACAACCCTTACGACGGTCACACGTTGCGGGATGTTATGGACCGCACCGAGACACTCACCGGCTGTGCGATCGAGCGGGCCTACGTCGACAAGGGCTACCGCGGCCACGACGCGCAAAATCCCCGCCGCGTCTTCATCTCCGGCCAGAAGCGCGGTGTTTTCGGCGCCATCAAGCGTGAGCTGCGCCGCCGCTCCGCCATTGAGCCCATCATCGGACACCTCAAAGCCGAAGGACACCTCGGCCGGTGCTACCTCAAGGGCCGCGCCGGCGATGCCGCCAACGTCGTTCTCTCCGCCGTCGGACACAACCTCCGTCGCATCCTCGCCTGGTTCAGAGAACTTTTGCGCCTGTTGTTGGTCTCGCTCTGGCGCACGCTCAACTGTCCAGCTCAGCTCAATCCGGCTTCTTAACGGTCGACTAGTTAGGACACTCGGAAGAACAAATTAGGACAACCCGGAAAACACCGGGCAGACGCGGTTCACGGAATCTGCAATTCCTACTGACATTTCATCACGGAATAATTTTGGAGAGTTCCATGCCGGCAGGATCATGGTCCGCTGAGGAAGAGCAAAAGCTGTTGCAGTTGATCCGGGAGACCGCGCTAACGCAGCGCGAGATCGCGCAGAAGATCGGCCGTACCGAAGCGGCCGTCGTGGCTCGGCTGACGATAATTAGAAGGCGGTCCACGGAGCTGAATTAGGACCGGGGACCTTGCGGAACCATTCGGGAAAAGTGGCATAGGCCTATGCAAGGTCCGGAGGTTGTCGCGGCAACTACTCACCGTACCATGTGGCGCGGTTCATTCGCGTGGTTGCCGCTAGGGGCGTTCAATCACGCCGCCACTCATGACGAGTGAGGTCGCTTAATCGCGACCTCCCTCAATCACAGTGAAGTTGCGCGTTACTAGGACAGGCCGGTTCGGCTCCAGCGGCAACACCGCATCCAGCAAATCCCCGATAGTCCACACGCGCTCAGCAATACCAAGCGCGACTGCTGGCGTAGTGCGCAACGCCTCATGTACGGCAGAGATTATAGTGAGCCACGTACAGTCTCACGGCTGCGGCATGGTGATCTAGTTTCTTTGAGAAGCCGTTGGTGACCCTCACAGAAAAACCGCCCCCATATTGAAAGAGGCCGCCAACTGAGGCGTCTCGATCTCACATGAATATTGCAAACGCAGCGATAGCAATTGGGCACAGTCCCAGCACCACAATGGTCGCCCTACAAAGTAGGTCATTTGGTCATGACACAACCCCTGCGTGGGGTTGAAGTCTAACTCCGGATATTCGGCAAACCAAAGTGCAGTTTGTGCCACGCTAGGAAATTTATCGCGCGCTAATTGGCCGCCAACTGAGGCGGCCTTTACTCTCCCAGTTCTCTGAGGATGCGGTCCCGGTGCTAAACGTGCAGTACCTGGCACGAGTAAAAGTTATCGAGCAGTTTCTTAGCTTCCTTCAGGTCGTGACCATGACCGGCGAGCCGCTCTATACGTTCCTCTTGCTCGGCAATGTGTCTCTCGCCTTGCGCAACGTGCCGTTCCGCTTGCTCCAAATGTTGAACCTGCATTTCGCGATACGCTGATTGAAGGTGGTCGGGCATGGCCGCGCTCCATCACCTATGCAGGGGGGAGCGCTCTCAGTCTCTCAGCCACCGACGCCTACGGGCAGAGCCTCGGTCGGTGATAGCGATAGCGTATCACGTTCCGTTTCCCCTGGTTCGTTCTCCAAGATTAAATCCTGTAATCTGGATCAAAGGCCGGACATGGGCAGAACATCGATCGGGCGGCTTAGTAGTCCTACCGAGAACAACGGCCAAGCTACAGTTTCCGTCGCCTAATCCGAACTAGGACACTCTCAAATTCAATCTAGGACACCGGGACTTAAGTACGGACAGCACCTCCGGTTCGAACTCCGCCGCGCTTATTGTTGTAGAGTTTAGGGTATTATATACCTTAAATCATGCATTGAAATGCACTTTTCCTTGCGCGTTGTAATACCTGGGGTATAATATACCCTAAGGAGCGCACCGATGGTTGGACCGAAAGGGAAGGTTGAAAGGTTTCTATCTTCACATCCGGTCTTCACCCGGACCGAGTTCCGCGAAACCGTATCTCCCGGCCAGCCACTCTCGTCGTCCGACTCATTGCTTAAGTACCACGCCGCCTCAGGACGAATACGCCACGTCGCGCCAGGTGTGTATGCTTTCGTCCCGCCGCACCTGAATCCAGCGAACTTCCATCCCGACCGGATTTTGGTCGCATCGCGCATACGCGCCGATGGTGTCGTCGCGTACCACACCGCACTCGAACTGCACGGGCTCGCCTATTCGGAAAGGTCTCAGACCCAACTCCTCAGCGGAGGTCGCCCGGGCGAGATAAAAACGCTCGTTGGTCCCGTCAGGTTCGTCGCGCAACCCGCCTCGCTGCGCCGTCGCTCCGAGGAAATGTCTGGCACGATCACGATGGATCGCCGCGGTCTCGACGTTATCGCGACCGGCGTCGAGCGAACACTCGTCGACTGCATTGATCGCCCGGACCTGACCGGCGGCGTCGAGGAACTCGCAAACGCGCTCCACAGCGTCAAGGCGTTCGACGTTGGCAAATTCGCGAAGTTCGCGCTCGGTCGCGACAACCAGACGCTCGTCGGCGTGTGCGGTGCCTGGCTTGAGAGCCGGAAAGACGATCTCTTCGTCGACAAGCAGGTACTAGACGAACTGAAGCGTGCCGCCCCGCCGGCACCGCGGCCCGCGCTGGGAAGCGACGCCAAAGGCCATGCGATTGAAGCCTGGAACGTCGTCCTGCCTTCGGATTTCCTCAACCCGTCCTTCGAAGGGATGTCACCGGAGATGATGCCGTGATCTCGCTCGAACGCCTCGAAAAGATTGCCACCGATGTCTCGTTCCAACCGGCCTCGATCGAGCGCGTCATCCGGTTGATCGACGTGCTCCACCAGATCGCGAATGACCGCGAGCTCGGGAAGCTGCTCGCACTCAAAGGCGGCACCGCGCTTAACTTGTTCTATCTCGCACTCGACCGGCTTTCCGTCGACATCGATCTGAACTACGTCGGTGCCGCGGATAGAGAAGCCATGCTGCGGGATTCCAAGATCATCAACACGCGCCTTCCCGCGCTCCTGCAGAGCAAGGGTTACGAAATCGGCCGCGATCCTTCCGGTCAACACGCCGGCGGCAAGTGGCGCTTCAGGTACATCTCGGCCTATCGGCGGCCAGGCACGCTGGAAGTGGACGTGAACTATCTCTTCCGGACGCCGTTCTTCGGCTGGGAGAGGATGAATTCCGCAAAGCTTGGCGACTACGAAGCGAGGAATGTCGGCGTAGTCGACCTCCACGAAATCGCCGCCGGCAAGATCGTTGCCCTGGTGGCCCGGCGGGCTTCGCGCGATCTCTACGACGCCTGGAGGCTACTGCAGAGCGATAACATCGATTGGGCCCAAGTTAAGGTCGGAGCGCTTGCGATCGGCGCCGCATCCCGAGATCTGGATTGGCGCACGGTGTCGCTAAAGGACTACAAATACGATCTCAACGACCTGAACAACAAGCTGCTGTCCGTGGTCAAGAACGGCATGTTCGAGGCGGAGGGCAGCCCCAATAAGTGGTGCGACCGGATCCTAGCGGAATGTCAAGAAAGACTGGCGCCGCTCTTCAAGCACAATGACAGGGAGCTGGCCTTCCTCGACGCGCTCTACGACCGCGGAAGCATCGAAGTCGATACGCTTCCTGTAAACGACGATGTAAAAAAACGCATCGAAGCCTTTCCTGCGCTCCGTTGGAAAGCGCAACATGTCGCGCAGAACTTGGGCCGGAAGCCCGCCACCTGACCAACGAGTCGAGACGCGAACGTCACGTAAAGCCAGCAGCGTGTCCACTATGCGATAGAGGACATTCAACTCGGTCTCTGTTGGCAGTTCCGAACCGATCTGGTCCAAGGACGTGCAAGCGGATGCCGACATCCTCTGAGGGGCTGCCGATGAAGACGCCATCGCCCTCCTGCCGGAGCAAGGGATCCGTTTCCAAGTGGACGACCCGCGCGACTAAAATTCGTGTGCCGGCGGTCTGCGTTATGCGCGATCATTAAATGTCGAAACGTCGCGACGAGAAATTGCTGCGGCTCATATCGCTGCTGTATGCGTGATAAGCGATGCTCGTTCGGCGCCACTAATCGCCGAACGCCAACTATCAGTACCGCCCCGAGACCTAGCGTCTTATGTGATCTTGGACCTCAACGAATATCCTTTCGGCCGAATTCGAAAATATGAACATTTTCATCCTAAAACGAGCTCTTTCAACAATTGCTGAAATAATGACACGTCATGGAATCAGCACGATGGAATATTTTATGGTTGAGAGGTTCCGTTGGGCGCGGGCTTCCGTCTCGCTTAAACGTGCCCGCTATCAACGATCGCATCGCGATAGTGGTCAAATGGTTGATCGAGCCGGAACTGAAATCTATCTTCCTGCCGGACTCATAAGGTTGCAGGCTGGGAAAATCGGCTCTGGACGCCGTGGGCGTCACGTGTCAGCGGCGCTGGAAGGCCTGAAAGAGCATACCTCTCGCAACGATCTCTCCGGCATCAGGCTTGTCAATTTGGTCGCCATGTTGCCCGCGCTCCTGATCGCGGCCATTGCTCGGCTTGCGGCGACCAACGATAGAGCGGGCGACGAATGCCACTTGGCACAAACCACGGCTCCGTCAGGTTCTCGAAAGCTTAAGTGACTGTGGACGTGAGGCAAGCGTGGACCCGCACGATCGTCACCTATCCAGTGTGGCAGCGTCTTCACCGGTACAACAAGACGTCTCGGGAGATCTGCGGCCGGAACAAGAGGTCTTTGAACGGCAATTGCAAGCGGCGGGATCGGCCGTTACGGCGATGCTCGACCGGCGGCCCGGCCGTAAACCTCCTCCCAACGTGTCTATCGAGGATCGCGACTACATTTACGCTGTCGTCAAGGGCACTGCCAAACGCCGGAACCTCTCATCGGAGACGGCCGAGAAATATACCCAGATGCTCTACAAGGCGGCGAATTATCTCGGGGAGCGCGGCCAGTCGCTCAAAGGGAGTGATGATGTTGCCTTGAACCACCTCTCCAGTTCGGTCTTCAAGACGAACAAGCATGTGGGTATTGCGTTGCGGGCCCTTCAAAAACATCGTGGCGGTTCATCTGCTAGCAGACGTGCCCCGGACGCCCCAGATGGTGCCATTGTTACTGGGCGCATACCTACTGCTTCGACCGAGGCTGACAGGCCGCTCATTGAAAGCATCATAGCGGATGGCATCAAGAGCAAGCATTGGGCTTCGACCACTGTCCAGCACCATGATTCGATTCTCCGAAAATTGTCGAACAGCCTTGGGACCCGAGACATGACGCTTGCTGGGACCAGTGATGGTGCGCTGTTCGATTACGTTCAGGAAGTTTTCCCTAAAAATTGGAAAAGAATGACTGCTTCGCTGGGGGTCGCTTCGTGAGTATCGGGAGGCGAATGCCTCAGGAGCTTCGGAGCAAGGGTCTTTGGCGGCAAGCGGGCTTCAACAGGCTGGGGGTGAGGCTAGTGCGCCGCCGACATTAGATGTCGTACCAGAGGAGCTTCGGCAGTGGTTGGATGATGAAGCAGACGAACCGCTTATCATGGCGGACAATCCAGAGCTTTTGCGGCGGCAACAGGAACTTCGCCAACTGATTGGAGATCAACGGTCTCCGCAGCCGATTGCCGGCGATCCGGACGAGCTGAATTTCGATCCTGAGGACTTCACTGGCCGCCCGGCGAAGCTGAGGCGACTGCTGAATGATGAATCAACGCACTCGCCGGTGTCCGCAAGCCGAGAGGAGCTTCAAAGATTGCATCAGGAGCTTCAGGATCGGCGCGACGATCAAATCACCAGCCGGCCCATCTTCATCGATCCATGGGAGTTCACTTTCGATCCGAAGCAGTTTCCTCCTGGCGAGCTTCGACGACTGCTGGAGGACGAACCGATCACGTCAGGGGCGGATCAGGTCAGCCGCCAATTGCCCCCTGTCCAGCTGAACTTAGAGGAGGTTATCTACGATCCCGAACAGTTCCCTCCAGGGGAGCTTCGGCAACTGCTGGATGATGAACCCGCGCAATTGGAGGCGGATCCGCTGGACAGCCAAGTGGTCGCCTCTATCGATCGAGGGGATTTCGCTTTCGATCCGGAGCCGTTTCCCTCATTGGAATTCCAACGCTTGCTCCGTGACGAACCTGCCGATTTGGAGGCTGATGATGTGCTGCGCCGGTTGCCAACCGATAGCTAGAGCACGATGAGAGCATGCTGCGGACGGCGACGTGTCAAGCAAACTATGTCAATGGAATCCGACAAGTTGTCCGTGTGTATTGGGAACGATGGTCGATTCCGACCTGAGGTCGATCCGTGGCCGAGATCTCTAGCGATCGACGAAGTTGTTACCGAACGAGTATACTGGGTTGATACTGTTGGTCGTCGAATATTCGCTTCACCCTCTGCACAAGCTTGGCCGCAACTTCCTTTCGTAGCCCCGGCCTTGCACAAATGACAGCCCTGAGATCAGGCAATGCTGGTAAGTAGTATTCTGGCGATTGAACTAAATCGTCCGGCACGCAGAACGTAGGCAATGCAGTCAAGCCCAAGCCAAGTCGCACGGCTGACAATCTCACCAAGTGGTCAGTGGTGTGAAGAACAATCCTGTAAGCGGATCCCATCCTATCCAGTGGACCGATCATCCAATCGTGGTCAGGAAGCGTTACGATCGGAATAGGAGTACCCGGACGGAGAACGAATTCGTGCGAGCGAACCCAGGTGGCCGGAAATGCCCGTTGTTCAAGGACAATTTTTGAAAGATCGGAATCTACGTCCGTAGCGAAAATGCAGGCTACGTCTATGTAGCCCTCGATCAAGCCCTTGCGGATCGTGCTGGAGTGATCCGCGCAAATAAAGGGATCCGAAAAGTCATCGCTGCCGGCTCGTTCTAAAAGTCCTTGAGCAAAGAAATTGCTGAGGCCAACCCGATGTACGGTAGCGTTGCCATGACCAGCGAGCCTTAACATCTGATCGTTGGCCTCGAGTATTATGCGGGCCTGTCGGAGGACGAGTTCGCCAAGGCTGGTGACGGTTGTGCCGTTGGGCGTTTTGACAAACAGTTGCCCGCCAATCAATCCCTGCAAGCGTTTTACTTGAGCGGTCACCGCAGGCTGACTAAGCCCGAGCTTGCTCGCGGCTTTGGTCAAGCTGCCCGTCTCAGAAATGGCTACAACGGTACGAATTGACTCAATTGGAAGGTTTAGCGCTCGTAGCATTATTCCGCACAAGAATCACGAACTTGCATTGGTTCTATCATTGTAGTCGCAATATCACACCGCAGCCAAAGCGCTATCCAAAATTCGGCCAGTGCGGCTAACGGTGCAAAAGATCATCCGTACAAAGCGTACAGACCTTAGGGGGGCCACCGCCGCACGGCAACGTGTCGTATCAGCTGCGCTCAGCGGTGGGCATCCGCTCGGTTCGTCGCACCTGAAAGCAACTTCTCTCTGAGCTGCTCGCTCGGAGGCATTCGATAAATTTTTGACCTGGCAACCAGTTTCATTGACGTCGATCACACCGCGCGCAATAGACAGTCTCGTGTTCCGGGTCCTAGCGACGGGGATTGCCTGAAATTATCTCTTTTAGAAGTGTTGCCGACAACGCTGTTCGATCTCGGACAAATGCAGTGCCGGGGCTCGGTTATTCAATCACGAGCATAGCCATTGAGCGGCCTGATTGCTTCGCGTTCCTTTCAGGGACCTGAGTTTTCCAGAGCTCACGGCGCCTCCTCCCTTGGTTTATTATTGGCCCTCGCTCACGAAGCGACACCTGACATGGTGCTTCGACTCTGCCTCGGTGCGTCAAGAGGTGCAGTCTTGCTGACAATAGTGAGGCCCACGCTCTCCTTTGCGGTCTTATAAATGTCATCTTGCGCGGGCCAGTGAGAGCAAGCGGCTGGCCGATCGGCCGACGCTCAACCCAGGTCAGACAATCACGCGAAGAGGCAAAGAGACGAGGTCGATGACAAAGCTTTTTCGTGAATGGGTCCTATTGTTCACCGTCGCCTTCATGGTTCTCTGCTCCGAAGCAGAAGCGCAAGATCGCCGCACCGTCACTGAGCCTGTTGCACCTCGCACGGTCTGTGACCGCCCGGTGCCGTCCGGCAAGAACGACACGGTCAGGCTGCAAGATGCCATCGACAATTGCCCCGCCGGTGCTGCGGTTTATCTGGGGCGTGGCGAGTTCCGGTCGGGCTCGCTCCAGATGAAATCGGGCGTGACCTTATGGATCGGACGCGGTGCAACGCTTTTCGCGATCCCCGAACCGGCTGCTTACGACAAGGGCCGCGGACAGTGTGGGCGGATCGGGGCTAAGGGCGACGGTTGCCGGCCGTTCATTAGTTTCTCCAAGACACGCGGCGGCGGCATCTATGGCGACGGCATCATCGATGGCCAGGGCGGTGCACCCATGGTCGGCAACGCTGAATCCTGGTGGCAACTGGCCCGCCGGGCGCAAGCCGAGGGTGGCAACCAAAACGCCCCGCGTTTGATCCAGATCGATCATGCGCAGGACATCACGGTGTCTGGCGTCACCTTGCGCAATGCGCCCAATTTTCATGTCGCGATGAACCGGGTCGAAGGTGCCACGTTCTGGGGCCTCACGATCGATGCACCGGCCGATGCCCGCAATACCGACGGCATCGACCCCGGCGCCAGCCAGGACGTGACCATCACCCGCAGCTTCATCCGCACCGGTGACGATAACGTGGCCATCAAGGCCGGCGACAATGGCCCCGCCCGCCACATCTCCGTGACTGACAATTATTTCGGCTGGGGGCACGGGATGTCGATCGGCAGCGAAGTGAATTCCGGTGCCAGCGACATCCTGGTGCGCAACCTGACCCTGGACGGAACGACATCTGGACTGCGCATCAAGAGCGATGTCAGTCGCGGCGGCCTGGTCGAGCGAGTGACTTATGAGAACGTATGTCTGCGGGGTAACCGATGGCCGGTCGCGTTCGACACGAAATACGATCCACGTGCCCAAGGCATGAGAATTCCGGTCTATCGCCAGATTGTTCTGCGCCATGTGCATGGCGAAAATGGTGCGCTGCTGATGCGTGGAGTCGACGATAGGCACGCCCTTGATGTGGTGCTCGAGGATGTTCGGTTTGCCGACACCGCTACCTGGCAGCTCGAGCATGCCAATGTGACGGCCGATCATTCTGACGTGTCGCCGCCTCTGCCCGGGCGAGCCACAGGACAGCTGTCGCGCGGATGGGAGGGATGTGCCAGAGCATTCCGCGACCGTATTGAGTAAGTGCATGCCGAACCTTTAGGCCGGTCAGATCTCCCTTTGATGCGGCTTTGAGTTCCTGGAATAAAAGGCTACGACGCTGACGCCTCATGGCGGACGACCGACGGGGTTTGGCGCGGTCGGACATTTCCGTTAGTCGCGCGCGAGTTCCGGATCGGTGAGGAAACGTATTGACCAGACTCAGCTGCCGTATCGCCGCGGCACTTTGTACCGACTGCATGGAGCGTGCAGCGCGCCAATGCGAGTTTCTGTGCTGTTCGCTGCGGTTCTGGCCGGATATGTCTGCATCTCGACGGCCCATGCTCAGCCACTTTTGGTCTCGCGTGCCGAGAGGGCGGCCTATCACTCCGTTCAAGCAGCCATCGACGCATTACCGGCCCAAGGCGGGGATATCCAAATCGCGCCCGGCATTTACCGCGAGAAGGTCAAGGTCTCTAAATCTGGCGTTCATATTAGGGGCTCCGGCAAGAGGCCGGACGATACGGTCATTGTGTATGGCGACGGGGCGATCAATGTCGGAGGAACCGCTCATTCTGCGACGCTGGACGCCTCCGGTGATGATTTCCGGCTCGATAATCTCACGATCCAAAACGACTACGCGCTGAATCCGGCCAATTCATCTTCGCAGGCGGTGGCGCTGTCGGTTACCGGAGACAGGGACGTTATCACCCGCGTCCGCCTGCTCGGTGCCCAGGACACCCTGTTTGCCAGCAAGGGGCCGAACGGCCGAATGTCGCGGCAATACTTCCGGAGCTGCTACATCGAGGGGCATGTCGATTTCATATTTGGGAATGCCAAGGCCTATTTCCGGCAGGTGAGTTACACGGCTTGGCCAATCAAGCGGTCGTGTATACCGCACAGAGCAAGGGCACGCCGGACGAGGACAGCGCCTATGTTTTCGACCATTGCAGGCTGACTGCCGATCCCGCCGCGGGCTATGTTGCGCTTGGCCGGCCTTGGCGCCCTTACGCTACAGTGATTTTCCTGTCGACGAAGATGGATGCACCGGTCATGGCGGAAGGCTGGCGCGAATGGACTCCGGGCCAAACCAATAAACTGAGGGCCGCCAACTATGCCGAATACAAATCTTCCGGCATCGGGGCCAATCCCGCAGGCCGTGAGCCTCACTCTCATCAACTGACCGATAGCGAAGCCGCGAAATGGTCGCTCGGCGCGTTCTTCGGAGATGCCACAGATTGGCTGTCCGGCTACCACCAAGATAGGACATAAAGACACGTTCTCGAAGAAGGCGTTTTGACGCCATGACGCCGTCCCAGCATGGACGACGGCGACGTAAGCTTTTGTTGGATTCGAGCGGACTATCCGCGGCGGCTGAACAGCAGGCAGGCTGCGATGCCACAGCAGGCAGGCTTTATGTTGCATCTTTCAGAAGAACCTACGCGATCGCGACTGCTTGGGGCGAGACGTTGATCTCGTCAGCTTTTCGAAAGCTTGCGGCCGCACAGATCGCGGATCTGATTGTCGCCGAAACTGCTGCCGCCTGACCGGAGTTCGAACTTCGGCCGGCTTGTGCAGGACCTCTACCATTGGAAGGAAAGCAGGATGGATCCAGTCGACCCATTCTTCGATTCAGGAGCCTGGATGGAGCAGTACGCCGCCCAACAGGAGCGGGCAGGGCAACGAAGGGGCAACGCAGGCCAGCAAGGCAACTTTGAGCGGCAGATGGCGGATTTGCAGCTCGATTCATCTGACGCGAGCTATGTACCCTCAGCTTCACAAGATCGGGCTCCTGCGAGAGGCGGTCGGGCGGTCCGGCGGGACGATTTCGGCGGCTCGATGCGGATACCACCGCATGCCGCTCTTAGGGACAGCGCGCTCGGCGGGACTCGCCGCATCGTCGACATTCCCCGTATTCAACTCGGAGCCTCGGCGCAACTGCCGCAGTTCAGTCTGCAGGATGATCTGTTCAGCAGTGCGCGCTGCTCTATGCCGGATTCGGAGTCCGCGGTTCAGGCCAAGAGTGGCAAAAGCCGCGGACTATGGTCGCGCTTCAAGTCGGGAGTGGGCAAAGCCCTCGGGGGGAGCAGCAGCGAAAAGTCGTCGCGTAAGGAGACGCAGCCTGAGGTCTTCTCAACGAAATTTCGAGTGGATCATGCCAGGCAGCCGGGCCGGGCTCGCGGAGGGCCAGTCCCTGCGGCGGACGAGACGCTCATAACGGATTTCAGAAACAGAGCGGCCGGCAACCTGAGCGATGGCACCATCAAGAATGCGGCAGCCGATCTGCGCCATTTGAGCGCGCGCCTGAGTGCGAACGGCAGGCCATCGATAGCCGATCGAATTCGCCGCGAATTGGAAAACGCGCAACTGGAAAATCCGGAGGTGGAAAACTATCAGCTGGAAGCTGAGCTTGATGCAGATGTGGAGACGTATGCAAATGACCGCGGCAGGCGCATCAAGGCGGCCTTGAAAAAGCTCCGGGAGGTCGGTGCCGGAAACACCTTGTTCGCCGACATCCGCCGTCTGGAACCTTATCCTGCGGACGCAACACTCATCCGCATGTGGGCCGCAGCGGAAAGGGCGACAGGCAGGGTCGAGCCGGAGACAGCCGATCGTCAGGCGCGTCGCCTTTCGAGGCTGAGTGACTGGCTGCGATCGCACCACAGGCCCGCGATGGCTGACCGGCTCTTCACCCCAGAGCTCGCACAGGACGTCGAGGCGTACAAGCAAGAAACCCAGGACAGTAAAATCAACCCCGATTTGCTCAGGCTTGGGCGCTACCAGCAAATCCTTGAGGCGAACAGGGCGCTCGGATTGGATCCTGAGGACGGTGGGCAGCCTGCTGGCGAAGGCGCTGCACACGCGCACTTGCCGCAGGAACTGCCGGCGACGCCTGCCACGCCGAGCGCGGGAGCTTGGGATTGGCTCGGCGAGCAGATCCACGGACCGAGCTCATCACTGCCAGCGCCGTACCACATTTCGCAGGCCGGTCCCTCGCAGCAGCGTCCCTTAATGCCAGCCTCCCCCAGCGGTGCTGCGTGGGATTGGACGAGCGAGCAGGCCCACGGACCAGCCTCATCGGCGCCTCGCTGGGCTCCACAGCCGGATCTACCGCTCGGGCTTCCTGCAACTCCAGCCAGCTTGAGCCAAGGCGCTTGGGATTGGCTCGGGCAACATATGCAAGAAGGTGGGTCACCGTCGTCCGTCAGGCCTCGGTCGTCAAACATCTACAGCGGTCTCAATCCCCTGATTGATCTGGATCCGCCTACACCGCATGACTTGCGTGACGATGCACGTTCAGTGCCGGCACCCGAATTTGGCGGAACGCCCTCGTTCGCTGGACCCTCGGGGGCCGTACAGGGACTGCGGGACATTGGGGCCATCGTTGGGCCGGACTGGCGCCACGGCTCCCAGGCGGCTGAAGACGTCTTGGTTGACGTCCTGGGCAACATCAATCTGCTGCCAAACCAGTTCGGGCCAAGTCAGTTTATGATCAACGATGAGCGCTACTCGGCCACGTTCGGACCAGGAGGGCGCCGGGATGTCCGCCTGATCCATCACCCGCGCGCAAGCCAGCTAAACCAACCCGGGCCATCCGAGCTGCTCCATCAGCCCCCGCAGATGGTCGGAGCCAGTCAGCCTCGTGAAGGTGCGGTGGACCTTGGGTATCTGATCCGCGGCGGATGGGAGCATCGCGAACGGTTCCTTCCGCCCTACCTTGTGCGCGTCCTCGAGGGCCAGCGCATCATGCCGGAGGCCGGACGCCCGACCTATTTCGACATCCGCGGCGTGCCTTACCGGGGCGAGTTGGTCGAAAGCGAGGGGCGCCGGCGCGTTCGCATTCATCCTGAGCTTGGCTGAGGGACGTAGGTCGGCTGCAAATCTCAGGCCCGGGCGGGCTCTGCGCGCGCGTTCAACAGCACGGCCTATCATTGGAAGTAGGGAAGGGGCATGGCCGGAGCAGTCCAGCCGCCCCTTTCAGAATCAATCAAGCTCGGTGGATTTTGTGCTCCATCTCTCAGGCTTTCACAAATCGCCCGCCAATCAATCAGTCGCTCAATAAGCGCAACAGTTCGAACCTATTCGTGCTCGACGCCCACAGCGCGGAGCGCAGACGATCGCAATCGCAAAAAGAATGTGGGGGAGCTCGCCAACAATACGAGTTTGCCGACAGCCTATCCGCGATGGCCAAGCCGAACTTCTCTGAGAGACGTTGACATCCTTCATGCTCGGGCCGGGCGTTTGCCGCAATTAAGGGTCCTTGCAGTACGTTGCAATCAGCCAGCTATCCGAGCGCAGCCTCCAGTTGGCAATTGCCTCCACGACCATCGCTTGGATCGAACTCCCTGGAGCAAAGCCGCAGCGGCCAATGATTCATGCATCGCTAAATGTAACCCGATCGGCTGTGCCTGGCACGCCAGAGGAAAACGATCGCGATCTTGCCTTGGATTTCGCCAAGGGAGTGCTGATCGTGTTGGTGATCGTCGGTCACCTGATCCAATACATCCTTTACCGAGGTGAAGGCTTCTGGGATTCGCTATGCTTCAAATGGATCTACATGTTCCACATGCCTCTCTTTATGGCGATAAGTGGATACCTCTCTTGCCGCGCTCTGTTGCGAAAGTCGTTGACGCAATCCGTCGGCGATCGGGCGACGCAGCTCTTGCTGCCCATGCTGTTTTGGTACGCTCTCCGGAGATAGCAAAGGTTGCCGTGCTTCCCGGCGCACCTGACGCAACAGGCGAGATTCTGCTGTTTCTAAATGATGTCGCCGGCGCATACTGGTTTATCTGGGCAGCGTTCGTTTGTTTTCTTCTCGTAAAAATTCTTTCGATCTTCGATCGTTGCTCGCCCTTGACCCTATTCGTATCAGTCGTACTGGTCGTGCTTGCGCCTCTGACATTCTCCATATTTCATCTCATAAAGTACACTTACCCGTTCTTCTGCCTGGGCTTCTCAGCTGCGCAATCGAGAGACTGGTGGGCGAGCAACGCGATCTTACAGGCTGCTCTGGACCGTGACTCTGTCCATAGTGGCGCTGGTATGTTTTCTAGCTTGGCGCAAAGACACTTACGTCTACAACAATCTCGCCCTGGTTCAAGATATGCAGTCGGCGAAGAATGTGCTTCTGATGTTTTTCGGCTCTGCAGAGGCTTCGGCGCTCATGATTGAGTTTTTCCTCCAATGCGGGAGATTTGGCCGCTCAAACCCAGTGGTCCGCTTTATCGCCGTGGAAATAGGACAGAGCACACTAGGTGGTGTGGACATTTATCGCATCCATAAGACGATGGCTGCGAGAGTAACGACGGCCAGGTAATTTCGGGCGGTCTTTTCGAAGCGGGTTGCGACGCGGCGGAACTGCTTGAGTTTTGAGAAGCAGCATTCGACGAGATGACGCTGTGCATAGAGATGCTTGTCCAGCGGATATTTGAGCGCACGTGACGGGTTGTTGGGGATGACGGCGAGCGCGCCTTTGGCAGCGATCGCCTGGCGCAAGTGATCGGCGTCATAAGCCGTATCCGCCATGACGACCTGGGCAGGTAATCCCTCGATCAATTCGGCGGCTTGCGGTACGTCGCTCTTCTGACCTGCGGTGAGCTTGAACCGTACGGGACATCCCAGGCCGCGAACGGCCATATGTATCTTGGTGCTCAGGCCACCGCGCGAGCGACCGATCGCCTGATCTTCAGACCCCCTTTTTTCGCCCCAGCGGCGTGCTGGTGCGCCCGGACGATGGTGGAGTCGACGATCAGATACTCGAAGTCCGGATCACCGGACATCGCTTCGAATATGCGCCACCAGACCCCCTTGATGCTCCATCGACTGAAGCGCCGAAACACGCTGTTCCAGTCTCCAAACACCTCCGGAAGATCACGCCAGGGAGAGCCAGTGCGCACGATCCAAAGTACGCCCTCCACAAACATCCGGTTGTCCCGTCCGGTCGAACCCTTCTGGTCAGGCCGGCCGATGATCAACGGCGCCATCCGCTCCCATGTCGCGTCGCTCAATACCAAGCGGTCCATCACACCCAAGGCGGCCTCCCCAAAAGCAGCCTTGAATCTGATTTGCGCCTAAAAGGGAATCCTTAGAGTCCACACCACCTAGTGCTGTACTTGATTCAGGGGACGGTATTTCGTCTCATGGATTCGATGCAGTACGCAGAACCGTCAGATCTCACAACCAAGTTGGCTGAGGCGGGACTTCTTGGCGGAGCGATTATTCTCGTCTCGCTAGTGGTGCGCCGGTCAGCGCGCGACATTCCCTGTCTGTCTCAGTTCATTCTAGGAACTTCATCCCGCGCCCTCGCGGGTCAGGCCGCGCGCAA
This sequence comes from Bradyrhizobium sp. USDA 4504, assembly GCF_054063995.1. Taxonomy (NCBI): domain Bacteria; kingdom Pseudomonadati; phylum Pseudomonadota; class Alphaproteobacteria; order Hyphomicrobiales; family Nitrobacteraceae; genus Bradyrhizobium; species Bradyrhizobium sp. USDA 4504. Next base: position 479,456 of record NZ_JBSSGV010000001.1, read on the forward strand.
GCAAAGCTAGCCGACATCTGGTCACGATGCTCTTTAGTCGTTGGAGAGCCGACCTTCGGGTCGCTCCTTGCGACCTCCAGCCGGTGCGGTGACAGAAACGGCGCGTAATTTTGACGAATCAGGTTGTGCGCCGAATTAATGGCTTCCTCGACGAACTAGAAGAATATCAGCGTAGACACCAACAGATCTAACGCGTGCTCCGTTTGGGCCGTATGTGTGATGCTTGTCGGATTATGGATGTATGACAGTCCAAGGGTTGCATATATCCCTGGAGCGAGATGCGCGATGTATGTTCCTGTAATTGCAGTTGTATCGCGATGCGCAAGCTGTCCTTTCGCCAAGGCCGCATCCACTGCAACCTTGCTCCAGGCGGTGTTGCTCGCGACGAGACTAATCAGATCAGTAGGTCGGCTATCAAAAGGCCCCTTCGCATAAAGACGAAGCTCGTAATACCGGCTGATCCTATTGAGATCAGGCGGAGCTCCCATGATCGAGAATCCGCCATAGATGCCGCGAGATGGCGTCCCCTCAACGTCACTCTGCCAGAGCTGCCGGTCAGCGGCGATGTAATGAAAGTTATTCCCGCTCTGCCTTTGTTGATCCGGATCTGCTAAATTCTTGTAATGGCCGCTGTTGAAACCAACGCCCGCCCGCAGCCACGTGTCAGGTACGCCGGGAGCGGCCTTGCTCTTGTAGCCAAGTTCATCAACGAAAAGAATACCTGTGTTGGCCGTGCTCCAGTTCAGGCCGCTCGGATTCTCTGTTATCTCGGCATAAGAACCGTCTGGACTGATGGAGCGCTGCATGGAGACTTTGTTGTACAGGTGATCATCAAGATTGTACTTCAGGTTGACGGCGGGAGTCGGTGCGGCGTTGGTGCTCATTCCTGCTTGGAATAAGGCAAACATATTTGATCCTGAAATGCCTGCGAACAACGTGCCGGTGAACTCATTCGCATTTCGGAGATAGCCAAGTTTGAGTTCGAACTTCCTGTCGAGGAAGGTTTGATAATATGCGAGTGTATTCAATCCCACTCGATCCGGCCCCGGGCGCTTCCATGTCCAGTATTGCTGCTCGGCACCCACGACAATCTGGCCATCGGGAATGCCAAGCCGGCTGAGATCATAGGTGACGATCAGGAAGTTCGCCGTAGCAAACGTCGGATTCTGCCCCATGTAGAGCTGGTTCGCGATGCTGGTTCTCGCCGCATTCGGCAGCTGGTTATTTGCAAAGATGTTATGCGTCCAGCCGATATAGCCGATGCCAACGTCTGCCAGCGCGGATCTAACGCCGCTCTTGTCCTGATCAACCGTGTCGGCAGGGCCGGCTATGTTGAGCCAGATCCCTTTTTCTCGGAAAGTATCGAAGCGTGCGAAGGGATCGATCCTTTTTTGCGTTCGTGTCTGGGCGCTTCGATCGGAGCTGTCGCGCTTGATGAGAGGCAGGTTGGGAGCTGATGCCAGCGCGGAGGCACGAAGTTGAACTGGCTCATTGACCGTGCCGACCCGGAGCTTTGTGGCCATGTCGTGGGCTGTCGGCGCTTTCCTCCTGGCAACTTGTGCCGCAGCGTTGTTTTTGGCATCACGCTCGTCGGCAGTTTGTGCCAAGACAGGCATGCCAACCAGACAAGCCGCGAGCGAAAGTGCGGCGGTAAGGCGCCGCTGCGTCTCGCTTGATCGCAAGCTGCAGGCAAGTGCGGCCGTAGCCGAAGATGTTTGAGGCGTCGTCACCGCAATAAAGCAATCACCCACAGTGTACTTCGTGTCCTCTCTTGCGAGCCATGAACAGATTGAAAGCCGGCCTCAATGGCCAGAGCGGCGTCGAAGCGCTGGCCTCTGAGGCGCGGCACGACGCCGTACGGGCAGGAGGTTCGTAATCCCGGCGAGGTCACCTCTAATCTGTGCCCGCGAAAATCTTGTCTCAACGTCCATGATTGAGCCCTGGAGATCGGAGGGATCCGGTTTCGGGCTACTTTCGTGGCCGTGGGCAAACTGTTGGTGAGTCCGCCCGCTCCGTCGGCGCGGAAAATTTGGGATGCATTCCGAGTTCCTAGACCTGTGACGCACGGCGTTGGTGGGCCACGCTTGCCATCTGTCCGTCGTCTCCATCAACCTGCCAGAATTGGTAGTTGGCCATGTCCAATGCTTCCCGCTCCAATGGCGAGGTAGCTTGGGCGCCGGTTGGTGCGCCTTGAGCAGCGGTCGGCCATGAAGTTGCCGGTCTCGGCAGCACGGAAAGGCGAGAGGCAGACTTTGAAGGGAAATAGCGTCGGTTCACATCAACGGCCGGCAGGGTAAGAAAACCTGCAAGGTTCTCTTGAATGATGCGAAAATGCTGCACCATAACCGTGAAGAGGAGGACTATTTCTTACCGCTGGCCCTATGATGCAGGAACCCGCATCATCTGTTCGCTTTGCCTGGGACAAGATGAGCCGCTTCATCGGAGCAGCGAGTTTGCGAAGAATGACGTTGTCGGCGGCCGCGCTTTGCTGGGAGTCGTGACTTCAGCCATCTCTCGCGTCAAGGAAACAAGCCTGTCGAAACGGGGATAGTCGGGTAGGGGACAATGGAGATGATTGATCAGGCGGCCGCTTCCGATTTGCGGCCGCTATTATACGGCACGTCAAAACGCATTCGCTGGGGTTTGATGTTTCTGGTTGTCCTCGTCGGCTTGTGTTCAGCAGCAGCCCATTTTGGAGGGAGCCTCGCAAGGGTTGTCGAGACGCCGCCAGCCGGGTTCGCCGATTCGGCGGCGGGCCTATCACCGGAGGACAGGACATCCCTGACCGAGATACGTTGGGCGCAGCAGAAGGCGAGCGAGGATATTGCGGAACTCAGTCGCCTCATCGATGCTCAGCGGAAGGATCTTAAAGGGATCTTAGATCGCATCACGGTGCTGACTTCGCGGATTGAATCCTTGCAGATTCCAGCACCTGTCGCTTCCGATCCCTCCGTTATTTCTTCGTCGCCGGCACAAGCTGCTTCGAGTCCGGCCAAGAAGCACGTCGAGAGGTCCAAACCACAGGGGCCTGTTTCCGTCGGAGGTGCGCCAGTGATCGCTGGACAGAAGACGGGCGAGCCTTGACGCTCGCTGTCCCTGGCGCCCTGCGCGCGCAGCCGCTCGTCGGAGATCGCGGTCGCAATCATGGCCGAGATCACCGCGCAGCTGCGCTTGCCCCCCAAAGAAAAAGAAGAAGCGGCATGAAATTCGGTCCCGCCAGTCCAGCCGACGCGATTGCCTCGAGTTGCTGCGCGGAGCCAGCCACGTTTGGCGGCGGTGGGCTGCCCAGTCACGCTAATCCTGTCTTACCGAGCGAGCGTGCCGCCGACGCGTGAGGCATCAGGAATGCGGATAGGTCCTTGACCACGTCAGCGAGCGTGCCGGGTCGAAAAGCAACGTCTTCAACGAATGAATTCCGCTGCTGAATTTTCGTTGGGTCTTCCGCAAACGCAGTTGTCAGCGCATCCGGAGCACTTGGAGGAATTTCAGTCTTCCGTCGAGCGAATGTCGCGGTGATGGCTCGTGGGAGTTTGTCGTTCTTGAATTCGAAGTTGCGCGATAAAACCAAGACGTCATACAAGTCTTTCATGCGGCTATTGGCGCGACGCAACATAACCATCGCCTGAAAGTTCTCGGCGATAACCGTTTCGCGGGCGTAGGCCCGGAGATGTGGCGCCCGGAAGTCCAAGAGAACGGGCAGATCCATTTCCTGAAGACCCGGCTCAACGGAGTCGCCAAAGGCGATATCAATCACGATCCGAATTTTGGCGGTTTCGATCGTAGCGTTGGCTGTAATGCGCAGCCCGCCGCATTCGGTTTCTTCACGGATACGGTGGACCTTTACGCTGTTCGATTCAAAGACAACGCCATCATTAAGGGAGACCATGCAGATCTCCTGGAAGATGCGGACCATATCCTCTTGATCGTCTTTGCCAGTGGCCAGAAAGTCCAGGTCTCTTGTCGGGCGTAGCGGATCTTCGAACCACTTCGTAAGCAGCATCTCTCCTTTCAGAATGAAACGGTCGCAGTGCTTGGTTTGACTCAGGCGATAAAGGAGTCGCTCGAGAACGTAATTGTTGAGCAGCAGATCGAATGGCTGACGACGCTCCTTTGAGAGGTTGAGCAACCGCGTCCGAACCGACGCGCCCATGTTCTTGATCAGAGGTGTTGGCTTCTTAGGCATTGGTCGTCATAGCCTCAAGATACGGCTGAACGACCTTCCAGGTACCAGCTTCATTTGCGTACCGGGCGATCTCGGCAGGGGTCGCTTGGCGCTGTCGCAGGGCTTCTCTGAGGCCCTCGAGCGCGAGATTGAGGCCGGGACTCTTTCGATACCGCTTTCCGGCGCTCCGGCGATAACGAAATAGGTCGACTACTGTTTTGGCAGGAATGTAGACGCGTACCCGTACGCCTTCGATCTTGTGCTCTGTAATGCCAGAGGTCAGAACCTTCTCTCCGAAACGCACAAATTGGATGGTCGGGGTATCGGTTCGCGGCAGCCGATCCTTTGAGCCGATGGCCATCCAAACGAGCGATGGAATCGTATCAGTCAGTCCGTGAAACGCCAGCGCAGAGGTGAGGCAGATAACGCCTCTTGGGACGAGCTTGGCGGCCTCAGCCAGGACATGATGGGTGTCGAACGAGGCGTCTGGAAGCTGGTACAGTCCCCTGCTGAGCTGAAGGACGAGTCCCTTCTCCTTCATTCGGGATACGGTTGCCGCCGTAATGCCCGCCTTCTTAAATTCAGAAAGGCGAAGCATCCCCTGCTTCTTCAGTAGGGTTATGGCGCGATCCTGCTGGGTCTTAGGGAAGGATAGCATGCTAGTATTGTGATACAAAATGTCGGATTTGTCAATATTTTATCCGACGATTGGTATCGTAAACTAATCGCATTGTTCGCGCCTGCGGACTTTGGAGGCGCGAGCGGCTGATCTTCCCGCGGGCACGACTAGAGCATTTTCCACATGATGTGGATCATCTGGTGTATCCAGCATGCCTAAAGTAGTTGGCACACATCTGCGGCGCAAACGACTTGACGAGTTTGCCGATGAGTTTGAGCAGGGCTTGGACCGTGCGGGTGGCGCCTTTGCGCAGCGCAGCTTTCAACCGGGAGAAGGCCTGTTCGATTGGATTGAGGTCGGGCGAGTAGGCCGACAGATAACGCACGCGGGCGCCGACAGCCTCGATCGCCTCGCGGACACCGGCGATCTTGTGAGTGCGCAAGTTGTCCATGAAGACGATGTCGCCCTTGCGCAAGGTCGGCGCCAGGACTTGCTCGACATAAGCCAGGAACGAGGGCCCATCCATTGCACCGTCGATGACATAGGGCGCCGTGAGGCCATCGATGCGCAGCGCGGCGACAAGCGTCAGCGTCTTCCAGTGACCATGGGGCACGCCAGAGACGAGGCGCTCACCGCGAGGAGAGCGCCCATAGTGCCGGACCATCTTCGTCGTGACCGCAGTCTCGTCGATAAAGATGAGGCGCGGTGCACGCAGCTTGGGCTGCTCGGCTTTCAGCGCGGCACGCTCGGCAGCGACGTCAGGTCGATCCTGCTCGGCGGCGTGCAGTGTTTTTTTTGAAGGTGATGCTGTGACGGTCGAAGAAACGCCAGATCGAACCGATGCCGGCCTTTTGCTTTCTCTGAGAGCGCAGACGCGCGCGGATCTCCTCGAGCGTCAGGTCCGGCTCCGCGGCGATCAGCTCGATCAGCCACTGCTTGTGCTGCTCCAACGGCGAGCGGCTGTGCCCGGTGCCGGGCTTGGCCTCAACGTTTCCGGTCTTCCTCCAACGATCCATCCATCGGATCGTAGTCGAAGCGCCGAGATTGAGAATGCGCGCAGCCTCACGTGCGCTTTCGCCGGACTCAACAAGCTCAACCGCACGCACCCTGAGGTCCTTGGAGTATCCCTTCGCCATCGCATGCCCCGCATGTTGTCGCGGGCAACACCGAATCTGATTTGCGTGCCCGTGGGAATCCCCTTTGACTGTTCCGATTCACCTCAACTGGAAACCGCTCTAGCAACAAAGAAACGGTGCCGCATTAGTCGGCGTGCGACCAAGTTTTCTCAATATCTCCGAGCCAGGGCAAAGATGCCTTAGACGCGGATCTTAAAGTTTCCACCAGCTGCCGTGGCGGCGCCAAGTACCTGTCGAGAGTTCGATTAGTCAGCAGATTCCCTTTATTTCGATCCGCATCTCTCGGTATTTGAACCGAATTTAAATCTTCCCTTTAAGCGTCTGCCTGCAGCGCTTCTTCCGGTCACTCGTTCGCGAGGAGCGCCACGCTTTGGATCTGCTCACATCCCTTGGCTTTGCTAATAGGGTGTGCGGTCGAGATGAGCATCGAATGCGGCAGCCACAGCGCGGATGACAAAACGGTGCTCCTGCTTGACGCGGATGAAACCGTCCTGGATCTCCACTATCCCGTCCTCAGTGAGCATTTCCAAGCGATCAGCTGAATCAAGAAAAGCGATCGGATCAAATCCGTGGGCTGCACACAGTGCCGGCACGTCGGCCTGCAAATCGCACATCAAGCGCTCGATGATTGCAGCCCGCAGCCGATCTTCCTCAGTGAGACAGTATCCTTTCGACATAGCCAGACGACCTGCTCTGATGTGCTGGTTATAGGAAGCAGTCACGACCTCGTTCTGGACGTAGCCGTCACGGAGACGCCCGATGGCTGACGGACCAAAGCCGATCACAGTTTTACAGGTATCGGCCGAATAGCCCAACGAGTTGCGGCGCAGCCGACCAGCTTTCTGGGCCAGCACTAGCTCGTCGTCTGGCAAGGCGAAATGGTCGAGCCCGATTTGGTGGTAGCCGGCGGAGACCAGCGTATCTGCCACGGCCGCGGCTTGCTCGGCTCGAGCAATATTGTCAGGCAGCGCCGCCTCATTGATCTGGCGCTGACGTTTCATATAGGAGGGAACGTGGGCGTAGCCGAAAACCGCGAGCCGGTCGGGCCGCATGGCCGCAGCCGTCCTCGCCGAGTCCACGCAGGACTGCACCGTCTGATGCGGCAGTCCGAAGAGCAGGTCGAAGTTGATGCGGCTTATTCCATGCTGGCGAAGGCTTTCGACTGCAGAAGCCGCCTGGGCCTCGCTTTGGAGCCGATTGACCGCCTTTTGGACCACGGGGTCAAAGCTTTGCACGCCGATGCTCGCGCGGTTCACGCCGGCCGCCCCCAAGGCTTCCGCCATCTCTGTCGTGAACGCGCGCGGGTCGATTTCGATGGCGATGGCAGCCGACTTACTGAAGGCAAAATAGCGACGTAGGAGTTCTATCAGAGCTAGAAAATCGACTGGCGCAATGCTGGTCGGTGTTCCGCCGCCGAAATGCACGTCGCGGACGGGCAGGGCGCGCGGCAGTTGGTCTGCAACCAAACGAATCTCCTCCCGTAGCGCCGCCAAATAATTGCGAATTGGCCGCTCGCTGCGAATAAGGCTCGTGGGAAAGCCGCAGTACCAGCAGATCGATTGGCAGAAAGGGACATGGAGATAGAGCGATACGGGTTCATCCGGCGGCAGCCGTCTCAACCAAGTCTCACAAGTCTCGGCGCCGATGGTCGTGGAGAAATCCGGTACAGTTGGGTAGACTGTGTACCAAGGCAGGCGAGCATCGCAATACTTGTTCAGGAGTGCGGTCTGCAAGGCTTCGTTCCCGTGCTCATACAGACCTGAAGCTGAACCATGCGCTCTGCTGTGTCTTTGCGTTATGTCAACTTGCTCAAACTTGGTCGCGACATCTCGATCACGTTCTCGATATCATTGCCAACTTATCAGGGACCGAGGTTGGCGTGAGAGACATCCACGTTTGGATGCTCGTGCGAAGGATGAACTTCTCACAAGCACATGGCCGATAGCCGCTAGTTCGACCAACCTGCGCGCAGGAACTTCGCAGGGACCATTCAGTGCAGTCGATGGGCCGAGCGGCTTGTCGCTCCTCTTCCCCGCGAGGGGGCACCTCTCGGATGAAATGCCGCGAGCAGGATGCGTCCGGCTGGCGATGCCATGGACAGTAAGTTGCTGTTGGATGGCGCCGACAAGTGCGAGATCATAGAACTTGACGCTACGTGAGATTCAAGTCCTTTGGAGCCGCGCATGAAACCATTTTAGACGCCACGTCAAAAGTGCGGATTCCGATGATCTCGCCCGGGTGTACCGATTTGATCTCGCCCAGGATTCCGAGATGATCTCGCCCACCATTCCGATTTGATGTCGCCCGGGGCGCGAGGCGTTCTGGCTGTTTGGTTTCTGGCATCGGTGAAGCCGCGGGGTCAACCTTGAATCGCGGCTTGAGGCCCTTCTTCGTCTGCTGTTGGTCTGCTGTGGGCATGTGGGCAACGCTCTTTGCGTTGTCCAAGCGCAGCGGCATGTCCACAGCGCCACTGGCTCAGGCCTTTCGATCGGGTTTGCGGGTTCGCCGCAGGCTCTCGCCGTTGAGATCGATCCGGTGGGCGTTGTGGACCAGGCGGTCGAGGACGGCATCGGCGTAGGTGGGATCGCCGATCAGCGCGTGCCATTGATCGACGGGGAGCTGGCTGGTGACGGTGGTGGAGCGGCGGCCGTAGCGGTCCTCGAGGATCTCGAGGAGGTCGTGGCGGGCTGCGGCGTCGAGCGGCTCGAGGCCCCAGTCGTCGAGGATGAGCAGATCGATGCGGCCGAGCGCCCGCAGGAGCCGCGGGTGGCGGCCGTCGCCGCGCGCCAAAGCGAGGTCGGTGAACAGCCGCGGGACACGCTGGTAGAGCACGGAGCGATTGTCGCGGCAGGCCTTGTTGCCGAGCGCCGAGGCGAGCCAGCTCTTGCCGACGCCGGAGGGCCCGCAGATCAGCAGGTTGGCGTGATCGTCGATCCATTGGCCTTCGACCAGCATCGTCAGGAGGCTGCGGTCGAGGCCGCGCGGGGTGCGATAGTCGATGTCCTCGACGCAAGCCTGTTGGCGCAGCTTGGCGTATTGCAGCCGCTTCGATAGCCGCTTGTCGCGTCGCAGCGAGGCTTCGCGTTCGAGCAGCAGCGCGAGCCATTCGGCATGGCCGAGGCTTGCGGCATCGCCGCCGGCTTCGATGTCGGCAAAGGCCTTGGCCATGCCATGAAGGCCGAGCGCGTGGAGTTGATCGAGGGTCGGATGCGTGAGCAAGGCGTGATCTCCTAGTTGTAGTAGCGTGGCCCGCGGATGTTGGGATGAAGGACCGGCGCGTTGTCCGCGGGGCGCTTGGGTGAAGGACGCCGATCGAGGTTGTTGGCAAGGATCGATTTGACCGAGCCGTAGGTGCGCGCGCCGATGTCGATCGCCCGCATGGCGGCAGCATCGAGCCGCTCTTGCCCGTAGGATTGGCCGAGCCGGATGATGCCGAGGCAAGCGCGGAAGCCCTGCTCCGGGTGCGCCCGCTCATCGAGGATCAGGTCGCACAGCGCCGCGGTGGCCGGCCCGATCGTGGCGGCCTCCTTGCGAATGCGCTCGATGGTCCAGCCGGCGTAGCGCCGATGACTGGACGCCATGTGTTCCGGCACGGTGGTGTGCTTGTGGTTGCCGCTCATGCGCTGATGCGCGGCGATCCGCTCGCCCTTGTGGAAAATCTCGACGGTGCGGGCGGTGAAGCGCACCTCGACCTCGGCGCGGACGAAGCGATGCGGGACGCTGTAGTAATGCGCCTCGACCTCGACGTGATAGTCGATGCTGACCCGGCAGATCCGCCACTCGGCGAACACGTAGGGGCTCTCCGGCAAGTCCTTGAGCGCCGGCCGGTCGATCTCCTCCAATAGCTTGCGGCGGGTCACGCCGAGCCGCCGGATCGGCCGCTCCTCGTTGAGCCGGGTCATTAGCTCGGTGATCGCTGCGTTGACCTCGGCGAGGCTGTGGAAGGTGCGGTGGCGCAGCCGCCCGAGCAGCCAGCGCTCGACCATGAGGACCGCCTGTTCGACCTTCGCCTTGTCCCGTGGCCGTCGCGGCCTGGCCGGCAGAATGGCGGTGCCGTAATGCGCCGCCATGTCGGCGTAGCTGCGGTTGATCTGCGGGTCGTAGAGGCAGGCCTTGATCACTGCGACCTTGGTATTGTCCGGCACCAGCAGCGCCGGCACGCCGCCGATCGCCTCGAAGGCGCCGACGTGGCCGCTGATCCAGTCGGCGAGCCCCTGCGTCCAAGTCGCCTGCGCGTAGGTGAAGCTCGATGCGCCGAGCACCGCGACGAAGATCTGCGCGGCGCGTCGCTCGCCGGTGAACCGGTCGATTACCACCGGCACGCCGTCGCCGGCATAGTCGACGAACAGCTTGTCGCCGGCCGTATGCGACTGGCGCATCGTCACCGACAGGCGGCCTTCCCAGGCGCGGTAGAGCTCGCAGAACCGCGAATAACGATACCCGCCGGGTTCGCCCGCGATGTACTCGTCCCACAGGATCGACAGCGTCACATGCTTGCGCCGGAGTTCGCGGTGTACCGCCGCCCAGTCCGGCTCGGCCTGCCGGCGATGGCCCCGCCGGGTGCCGGGACCGGCTCCCGCGCTGGCGAACAGCCGGGCTTCCAGCGCAGCGTCGGTGATGTCGTCGGGCAATGGCCAGGTCAGCCCCGCTGCCTCGAACCGGTGGATCGTCAACCGCACCGTCGAAGGGGCTGTCCCCACCCGCCGCGCAATCTCGCGGGTCGGCATCCCGGCCGACTTCAATCTGATCACATCGCGCACATGGCGCATCGCAAACCTCTCCGTCGGCATCCAGGTCCCCCTTCGCAAAGCCGAAAGGCGGGACCGTATCGGAGCCAGAAGAGGCCTCGTCACCCCGGGGCGACATCATCCCGGAATGGTGGGCGAGATCATCTCGGAATGGTGGGCGACATCAAATCGGAACGGTGGGCGAGATCATTCCGGAATGGTGGGCGACATCGAGCGGAATCAGCAAAAAGAATGGATGGGCCTCAATTCCGCCACGCTGGTTGTCTCATTGCCGCGAGCATCGTCACGGATGTACTGATGATGTTGGGGCGGGCCCGGCGCACTTCCAAGCCCGGCAAGTGCGTCGGGGCGCCTTGGTTCGGAGGCGTCCCGTCGCCGAGTACAAGCGGCTCTCCACAACCCGGTTTCGCGCGCCGGCGACCGCGAAGGAGAGCCCGGCTGGCTTCCTCACACCTGGACAACGTCCTACATATTTGCGCTGTGCTTCTGCACTTTCATTTCGTTTGTTTTTTGCGATCGCTTTAGCGGCTATCGATTCTTCGAGAGAGCCGCGCAATTGCATCAGTTGAATCTCGACCTGACCGGTGTGAAAACTAAGACGTGAGAGTTTCAAGCGCGCACCAATTGGATGCCGGCGATGAGCAGAACCGCCACGAGGATGAACCTTACGGTTGTCTGGCTCATCCATTTCAGGCCGATAACTGTTCCTGCCGCGGCACCCGCCAGTACGGCGATTGCATAAAGCCCGAAATCCGGCGCCGGAAATTGGCCGGTGAAAAGAACTCCGGCGAAGCCGAGAGCGGAGTTAGCCAGGATAAAAGGCGGCGACAGCGCGGCGGTCTGCTTAGGTGATGCCCAATTCAGTGCGATGAGCGTCGGGGCGAGAAACGCTCCGCCGCCTACGCCTGTCAGCCCGGAAACGAGGCCGATGACTGCTCCAATGCTCAAGGTTCCCCAGAGCCGAGTTTCGCAACCGCGTTCGGCGGTGCGTCCGTGCCGAACGATCATCACGACGCCTGCCAGAAGAAGGACAAACCCGGTCAGCGTCTTGTAAATGTGTTCCCCGAGCACCACGAGACCCCCGACAAGCGCCGTTGGCATCGATGAAAGCAGAAGCGGACGCAGCATTATCCAGTCAACTACTTTGTTGCGGTTGAAAACCCACGTAGAATATGTCGCGACCACAATGTTGAGACCAAGCGCCGTTGGGCGCATCTCTGTCGATGGCAGACCAGCAAAAGCCATCAGCGCCAGGAATGCAGTACCCCCCGCCTGACCAACGGTCGTATAGAGCAGTGAGATGATCGCCAGAAGCAGAGAAAACATCTCACCGATTCTCGGCGAAGCTCTTCGCCTTGGTTGCGACAGCCCCGCCAGGGCGAGGCGCAATTGTTTTTCCTGTCGGGACGTTTGCTTTGCAACCGAGTTTTAGTTGGAGTGCGCGCGACCGGACCTATAGCCAGTCACGATTGCCATGTGGCGATCGTCTCAATCAATCGTTAAGCCTTGTAGTTGACTGGGTAGCGCGAGACCTTGGTAGTTTCCGGTCGACGGACAAGGCCTCGTCGGACGGGCTATGCTCTCGGTCGTTCTTGACGTCAACCGTTGCATTCCGAGCCGCTGCACCTGCCAGGTCGTCATCTGACCTGCTTTTTCGTCATCTCTGATCGGCCACTCGCCGTGTTTTCCACCAGAATGTTGACGCTGGGCTGAGCGTATTGACGGGTTGAAGCCAAGAGCGTCTCGGAGCGGCTGCCGTGCGAGCTATATTTTCCTTGATGAGGTCAACTGGTGCCGGGGCTCGCGCAAATGGTCTGTCGGATGTCCTCCCGATGTCATGATTGCTTCAATGCGCGATAAGGAGAGCTGCCCACTCTTTCAAGTCATTGATTCCGCGGCCGGTTTCTGAAAACCAAATGTTGGTATGGCACTTGCTGGTCCCACACCAGGTCCTCTCCCGCCTTTGGAGATGCGCATGCAAAGTGTCCGCTGCGTCAAGCAGCTCTTGTGGCTTCGCGTATCTCCCGTTGCGCCCCTGACGCGGTTGCTATTTGTCCCTTCGATCTATTCGCGCCGACCCTACGCGACCAAGCCTCTCAGAGGCCGTCGGCTGATGCTAGCAAATTTCCTTTTGCGACGGCTGCTGCGTGTTGCTCATCGCCCGAACCCTCGACGTTGTGGACAGGCGAAGGACCAGCCAAGGAAAAGCGATGCCGACTCGCAAGACGGGGAGGAAAAATGATGCCGTTGTCTTCTGCGTCGGCGAGCAGTGCATCGACGGGGACGCCACGCAGGTCGAAGCGAGCACCCGCGAGCGGGGTTGCGTGCTCTAGCTCACCTGGCTCGCGAAGTTCAGCATCTAGGGTCTGCCCGAGCTCGCGCTCAAGCGGCAGCGAAGCCTCACTTGAGCTGGACATCGCTCTTGCACAATCGAATCGGATCTATGCTGATGTCGCAGCGGGCCGGCCTGGGTGGCTCGTACCGCCGACTGAATCGTTAGGAGAGCCGCCTGACCGACTTCAAGCCGTAGCGCGCGCACGCCCGCCAAACCAGAGCTCTTACTTTCCGTCCCTGGCGGCATCAGTAGGTCAATTGTGCCTCGCGAACGCAGACCATCAACATGGCCGTCCCCGCCGCGATCTTCAATCTCGGCAGCGCGTCGCCTGCGAGCCGGGTAGATCATATTGAATGAGGTGAACGCTACGGTGAGCGTCGTGCAGTTCGGCCTCGAACGAAGGATAGGCCGCACCTTAGCTGTTTGGCGGGGGACGATCACGTCATCGCAGTTGGTGTAGGGCATCGAATTCGGGATGACTCCTTCGGCAGCATGCGCTCCAGACTTTACAAAGAGCAAACCCAGGAATTCAGGGCATGGAATTGAACTTGGCTCTACCTGAAACAAGCGCAATTGGAAGCCGCGACACCGACCGGGATAGTCGTCCTGAGCCGCCCGCTATGGACCTGTTTAGCTTTACTGAATGCGCAAAACAGACGCATTCGCTCAGAGCGCTATTCGAGCTACTTGTCAGCTGCGCCACGGAGGAGGGCTTCAGTGAAGTTGCCTACGGCGCCCTCAACTTCGTCGAGCCCCTTCGCCTGGCGGAGTATCCACCCCCGACCGTGGCCGTGAAATGGCCGTCAGACTGGTGCGACCGGTACTTCAAACGCAAGTACCACACCATCGATCCGGTGGTCCGGCGGACGCCAATGCTTTCTAGGCCGTTTTTATGGGATCAACTGGCCGACCACTATCGACTTCAACCTGACGAGAGACGCGTACTGGACGAAGCCAGAGAGGCGGGCCTGAAGCATGGCATGAGCGTGCCGTTGTTTGGGCCGCTAGGCCGAGTATCTGTAGTGTCGTTTGCATCTCCGTCGGACGACGCTGATCCTCAGGATCGCATCGGTCATCTCAATGCATTGGCCTGGCACTTTCACACCGCGTATGGTGAGATCGCACGTCCCTGCAACGATGGCGGTGATAAAAAAGTGGCACTGTCGCAGCGGGAGATCAGCTGCATGCGATGGGTGGCGGAAGGAAAATCGTCATGGGAAATCGGGATGATCCTGGAAATCAGCGAGAATACAGTCAATTTTCATATCAAGAATGCGATGCGAAAGCTTGGCGCCACTAGCCGGATCCAAGCGATCGTTCTGGCAATACGCCTCAATGTTCTTTGAAATCCCAACTCGTTTGAGCAAGCACCGGCGGCTATCAGAATTGTTGTCGCAGCTTCCGGCAAGTCTAAAGCTGGACAATATTTATCGGAATTGCACGCACGACGCTAAGACCCAGCGTCAGATTATGAAGCTCGATAACCATCGAAGTGTCGGATCGTGACTTGGACCGCCAGGCCCGGAGTTCCAGTAACCAGGGGCCATCCGGCCGATGATCTGGCTCGGACTGCTCGAGTCGGACATCGCGAGGTATCGGCGGATGTGACACGAGCGCTTGAAGAAAGAACCCCGACCGACGGTCGGGGCTCACGATTTACCGCAAGCGCGTGGAGGTTGCTATCGACCAAACGCCGGGCCGAATTTGTAATTGAGCCGCGCTGTGACGAGATCGATGTCCTGGTGGACGCGATCACCGCCTACCGCTGTTGGAAAGGTTACGTTGCTGCCTTGCATGAACAAATGGTCATACTCGACGCCAGCCGACCAACTCGGAGTGAGGCTGACTTCGATCCCGGCACCGAGGGCGCCACCCCAACGCACATCGTTGTTTCTGGCAATTTCGGTCGCAGTAGCCACTGAGTTGACGTGATAAGTGTTGCTGGTCACTGCAGCACCGCCCTTGACGTAGAGCAGCACGGGGTCGAACGCATAGCCGACATGGCCGGTCATCAAGCCGAAAGCATCTGTCTTGGTGCCAATGATGTCTGCCGGGAAGGCGGTGCTGACATTGGAGCCGCTGAAGTCAGCCCAGTTGCCTTGACCTTCAATGCCGTAGACCGTTTTGAAGATCTGCCAGCGATAGCCGATCTGGCCGCCAACGGTAGCACCAGTCGAATTATGGCAACCCTCGGGAGTGATGCCGTTGAAGTCCCAGCAATTGTGGCTCGATCCCCAGCCGCCATTGATACCGATATAGTAGCCGGTCCAGTCGTTGATTGTGGCTACGACCGGCTGCGGTGCCGCCTTGATGTTGACGGGCTGCGCGGCGAAATCCGCGCTGAATGCGGGAGCGGCCGCAGTGAGTGCGCCGATGCTTGCAGTCAGAACCAGCAAATTCTTCATTCGAGTGTCGTTCCTTTTGATGCCGCCCGGCGCGATGCGTCTTAACAAGATCATCGCGAATTGCTGTAACTGCAGCACCACATTGTTTCGGAAGAAATGAGTTAAATCGAACGCCGCGTCAGATTGTTGATTTTGGCGTGCAACCGTCGTAGTGCGTAGACCTGACCAGGATGCTCCGATCGGTGAGGCGCAAACAGCGAGAAGGCATTTGCGGACCAAGCAGTGCTGAATGAACTGAAAGCCACGAATCGCCCAGCGTCTCCCTTCTGCTGATGATGGCCTGCGATGCGATGCCGCCCGTCTGACGTGCCTAATCCGCATCACTCAGCTTCGAAGCGCAAGCTGCACACAACTTACAGGCGGATCGCTGTTCAAGCATTTCGTCGAAATTTAGGTCCTGCTGATAAAGCATTCCCGGGGACGACGAACTCATCTTGCTGTCGGCGGTCTACGATCATGGCCCGGCTGACTGGTATCGTAGCGTCAGGAGCTTTGTACCGGCAGCTTTAGTCGAGGGCGCGGTTCAGCGAAGCAGAATGGTCTGGAGGAGGACTTCGACCACGATATATTGAGATTGCTCACATGGCGCTTCGATGAGGGAGAGCTGTCACGTAGCCCATCGTTCCTATAGTGGTGGGAGCTACCCTACTGTTTGGTCGAAAATGCCAATTCTGCGCGCAAGTTGCGTATCGCCTCGTTTGCCAGATGCAAGGCATTCCGTTCACCGTTTCTTATCGAGCACTCCAGGGAGGCTCGCAAGCGACTATGAAGCACTGCCTTGTGATTGTGCGCCAGGAGCGGATCTTTCTCGACAAAGCGCCACGCCTTATCAAATGCGGTGCTTACGAGAACCTCTGGCGCCTGCACTTGCTCGGATGATATCTGAGCCATCTCAAACTCCTGCGATATCCTGAATACAAAGAAGTAATTTGTTCAAAACACCGAGCGCCCGTGATCTATCCAGCTGTCAAGAGGTCGGATCCGTAGGCGCGCTCGCCCGTGTCGAGCTGATCTCGGCGCTGCGAGCGAATTTATATAGATGCTTGTTGAAGCGCGGATGACCGAACGTGGTGGTGCGCGCTTCAATTCGAATGATTCTGAATCATTTGACGGCAAGTATGCGTTGTCGCGCGCTTCTCTGCTGATTACCGCATTGCCTGCTGTCAGTAGTGGCTCGAAGAAATCAGAAAATCGGTCCGGACCAAACGACGCTACAGTCGAAGCTGAGGAAAGACCGTTCACCGCATGCGCAACCTCGAGCTAAGAAGGGTCGAAGCCAAGTGCTGTCCGTTTGGTACATTACCCGTTTTGTACGATGTCATCTTCTAAGTGCGGGACGCATTCCGGACAGGATTTGTTCGCTTTGTGACATATGTCGGCGGCGTGGCCGTCGTTCTGCTGTTCAATCCCTGCGCGTAACCGATGGTTTGAAGTGTGCGTCTTGTGGAATGCAGTAGAGAAGTGGTGACGAGGTGCAGGGCAATTGTGATGATCTGGTTCGTGTCGCCCTGCAAGACGTCGTGGAGTGTAGATCGTGGGGTAAGGGTCAATGCCGCCGCAAAGTGAGTGCCAAACCATTGAGCCAAGCGTCAAACACTCGATCGGACGAGAAGGCCTTGCCCGCACGTCACCACATGCGTTGCGTTCATTCGCTATCCGCCGTCGGGTTGGCTGCGGCATACAGAATACATAGCCATGAAGTACTTGATACAGGAAAAGCCCAGTTGAGATCGAGGGGCAAACGGGTCCTCTCCCGCGCAAGATCGCTTAGTGCGACGGGATCGGTTCGAATCCGGTGGCAAACGGAAAAAGCAGTGGAGGCGACGCGCTCCGCGCGACGATACGTAAATTCAATCTGAGGCTTGCTGCGGTGCTGGGTACGTTAAACCGCAGCACGCCGTGCCCCAACTCTGATCAGACCCTGATCGCGCCGTCAACCGACGGAAAACTCGAAATAGAATCTCACTCCGCTGCACGGGAGAGAATCAGGGTGGCGATCTTCAACTGGTTGGCAGGGGTGCGCAGAGCCTCAGGTAAGGCCGCCACCGCTTGATCGAAAAGGCGTCCCAAAATTTGGAGGTCTTCTGGATGATAGACGCCGCGGTCTCGGAGTATCCGCGCCGCCTGCCCGTCGCCATTGCAGCCGCTGGCCCTCGCATCGGCGAGCTGACCGAGCGCTAGCTCCGCATTTATCATTTCGTTTGTGTGTGCATTGAGCAGTCTGACCGCCTCGAACCCGTTACCGTCCTCGCCGACGAGGGCGGCCACGATGTCAAGTTGCAGGTCGATGCGGTGCGTCAGGTCTTCTATGCGTGAATTGGAAGGATCAAGTTCCATGGTGTTGCTCCAGAGTAATGAAAAGCGCGCTAGGCAGAGTAAAGAGAATGCGTCGTTTGTCCCGTTAGCGGGGCTGCAGGCGCATGGCTAGAACGAGTTGCGGCTGCAGAAAGCTGTACCCTGCTGCAGTCGGTCGAGGGCGGTGCATAAAATGACATGACCACGGTACAAGTTTGCAGGACGCGAGTGAGGGTTGCCGGCGACGAGCAGCACTGAGCCGGCGAGCCCAGTAAGGATCCCCCACGACGACGACTTAGGGGAGCGCGCAGTGATACTGTGTGGCCGGTCCTGCCACACACATCGACTGCCGTGCTTCGTCGTGGCCTGAGAAAATATGCCTTGCAAATCCGGCAGTCAGATCGCTGACGGCCCTGTATCGTCTGCGAGCCGTCACAGCGCCAGGTTGATCGCGCGGGCAGGAGGGTCGAGGCGATAGGTCCGGTTCGCCTTGGCTGCGAGAGCAGGTCGCCTATTGGAATTCTAGCCGGCGCACGCATGGACCCTAGCCAATAAGAGTTCGTGAGAGCTGATCTTCTCGGGCGCCTTTAGCATGATGACAATTAGGTTAGCGACTAAGCGGTAGATTGCCCGCGTGACGTTGCGATCTGCCATCCAACCAAACGTGGGCGGCGCGTGCCGGGGTTTGCGGGCTAGGGAGGGATCGTTGGGGCAGACACGGGCGGGTGGAGTTGCCCTGCAACCATGCTCAAAGCAAAATGGTTCCATTGTCACACGTGGTTCGCGAAGGATGTTTTCCGGAAATCTGCGATCGACTATGGGACATTTGGTTAAAACCGGTAAAATCGAAAGTTTTGATGGGACGCATCCAACCGGCGGATAGCATACTCGATCGTGGCGGATCTGTTCTTCGATGACGCACAATGCCAACCGCATGCGAATCGAGCCGGCTTGTCATGCCGCCGTTCTCCAAGCCAGTTCACGTCACCTCGGCGACACCGGCAGACCGGCCGCCATGGCGGGTGATCGATGCGACCGTGTCCTCATGGGTCTGCGGACCTCCTGCTGAGTAAGGCAGGAGATCTGAATTCGCCCGTTCTGCAGGACGGCCGATCATAGATAAACGTCGTCGCGCAGCTCCTTTGAGGTGGCAAGATCGGATAGTGATTGTCAGCCAAAGCCAGCGATGATTTCAGATCTGATTGTGGTTGCGGTGTATAGAGAAGCTTCCAACGGAAGGTTCCCGAAGGCAAGCTGGCAAAGTAGGTAGTTGGCACCTGCCTCCTCCATCTGGCTAAGAAGGAGTCGTCGGACGGAAGCTGGCGTTCCGACGACGCATAATTCGCTATCGAGCGCTGCATCGAAGGTCAGCGGTAGGGTGGGTGGCGTCGGAATGGCGTTCAGCTCGTAAACGAACTTGAAGCTCTCCAGCCATCGCTGGTAAGCCAATTCCGCCGCTACATGGGCATCTCGGTCAGACTGCGCGATCACGACCATGCGGAGCAAACCAAGAAACGGCTCCCGATCGTCCGTTGGCGCAATGCGCGCCCGCTGGGAGCGGAACGCATCCGTAATGTTTCGGACCGCTGAGGAGCGGCCCAGGCACGCCAGATTGGCGCCATTTGCAGCAGCCCACTCTGCCGACTCCGTCCGATTGCTCGTGATCCAGGTCGGCGGATGTGGATGCTGATGAGGCCTCATGGTCAAAGGTATTTCGCTCAGCTCAAAGAAGCGTCCGTGATAGGATAGCGTGTGCCCCTTCAGCGCGGCATTCAGGATTTCGCTGGCCTCCTCATAACGCTCTGGCGCCGCGTCCGCGCTGACGCCGAAATAGCCCCATTCAGTCGGCAGCGAACCGCGTCCGATGCCGAGCTCAAGTCTGCCGCCGCTCAATTGGTCAAGCATGCAGATCTCTTCGAATGCGCGCAAGGGATGATAGAGATTGAGCAACAGGACCAGCGGCCCAACGCGCAGTCTCTGAGTGCGCTGCGCGACGCTAGATAAAAAAAGATTTGGTGACGGCCCTCTAGCATGTGGTGTGCAATGGTGCTCGGCCAGATGATACGCGTAGAAGCCCAGGGAATCGCACACCTCCGCCAATTTGAGGCGATCTTCGTATTGTCGCGCGACATCGCGGCCGTCGTCGTCCAAATGGTCAAAGATTCCGCACGTTAGTTTTGAAGGAGGGCTGCTTTTCACTTGATCATCTCCGTTTTTGGACCAGGAGTCCTGGGTTGCCTGGTGCCGCGGCGCTCAAAGACGGCTTGCCCGGTATTTGACTGCTCTTGATCCGCTCATTGGGGTATGGTGGCTGGGCTAGCACGAGGTGATTGGGTCCCATGAGGATCTGCAGTCCTGATCACTACTTTGGCAGAAGCTCGCGGAGCGCCGCCACACCGAGCATGTGCTCGACCAGTAGCATCTTTAGCTTCGCGTTCTCCTCTTCCAGGGCGTTCAATCGCTTGGCCGCAGAAATGTCCATGCCGCCAAACTTGGCTTTCCAATTGTAGATCTCCGCTTCAGAGGTCCTGTGCCTGCGAGCTACGTCGGCCGCCTTCGCACCAGCCTCATGCTCCTTCAATATCGCGATAATCTGCTCTTCGGTGAATCTTGATCGCTTCATCTGTCCGCCCTTGTTGCGGCAAGAGTTGCTCGCCAGCTGGAGCAAATGCCCAATAAGAGGTCATCTGCCGCGCGCCAGGGCGAAACCTGGGTCGGAAGGTACTCCAGAAGGTTCGAGCTCAATGAAGTCTGCTGCAACTTCCCGTCTTTCAGGCCGGATAGGCCGAAGGTTGTCCTTGGCAAAGCGGAGCCCAAAGATGCAGACACCGATAGCTTGGCGGATCACACCGACGTTGAAAATATTCTGTATCGTGTAAATAGCGCCGATTTGTACGTGGCGCCGGGCGGCTTGGCGGCGGCTCGCCCCCAGGTAGATCCTTTCCTTGCAGAACAGCATTGCTGTGCAAGGGTAGCAACAAGCCTTCGACTAAGCCGGCGGATAGCGACAATGAGTTCTCATTGAAGACAAGTTTGGCGCGCGTCGCGTGGAGAGTGGGTTGGCTGGAACGCCAATTGGTCGTCTTGTGCGCAGTTCGCGGTGTTTCGCACGGCCCGGCAATGGCCATAGTTTGGAGCGCGCAAGTGCATTTGTCAGCATGTGCGCTCAATCGCGCAAATTGTCGCTGCAAATCGAATTTCATGGCTAAGTTCTGTGACTGAACCGCCATTCGCCTAGCCGCTGCAGAAGGCATGGAAGGATTATTTGAGAAAGATCCGGCGAACCAAAGGGGGCAAGCATCGAACTGATCGAGACTAGCTTGGCAAGGTCGAGTAGCAACGCTGAAGGTTGGCACGGGTACTATTTGTCTATCATCTGTCGTAACTCATCTGCCTGCGGATCGACGTCAGGCAGCTGTGCGAGAGCCGCAGCGAGCGCAAAAAATGCTCCGAAGGCCGCGAGTATAAGAGAGCACCCGAGTATCGCTGCACTAAGGTCGTCAGGGTGTCTCATCATCTGTGTCCTCGGGTGAATTGTGGGAGGCTACGCATCGCCCCGATCAGTTCTGCTCAACAGCTTCGACATGCCCGTCGCGCCACCGGTAAACGCGAAACCCAGGAGCCGCGTTGTCTCCCTTGGAATCAAACAGAACTGGGCCGACTGCGGTATCGGTCGGGCGCGAACGAAGGGCGTCGGCGACCCGTCGAGCATCGAACGAGCCGGCCCGCTTCACCCCCTCTGCCCATGCTTGGACGGCTGCATAGGCGTAAAGCGTGTAGCCCTCGGCGGAGAGGTTGGCAGCTTTAAGTCTGGCCGTGATGCCGGCCGCGTTGGCATTCTTGGTGGGGTCGTCCATGAAGGTGAACAACGTGCCATTTCCGGCACTGCTGGTAATGGCCCAGAATTCAGAGGTCATCAGCGGATCGTTCGCCATGATGGTGAGGCCCGCACCCGCTTCTGACGCTTGGCGTACGATCAGTCCAACTTCGGTATGATATCCGCCGATATAGACGACCCGCACCCCCCCGTTCTTCATCCTCGAGACCAGCGCAGCATAGTCCTTTTCACCCGCCACATAGCTTTGTCGAATGACGGTCTCACCTGACCTCTGAAGCTGTGCCGCGACCACGTCGGCAATGCCCTTGCCTGCCGTGCTCTTGTCATCGAGCACTGCGATTGTCTCGTTATGGTAGTTTTTGCGAATGTACTCTGCTGCAACGAGGCCCTGTTGGTCGTCGCGGCCGCAGATCCGAAATACCGTCTTAAGACCACGCTCCGTCAGCCTAGGATTTGTCGAACCAGGTGACATTTGAAGAATGCCCGCTTCGTCGTAGACGTCGGAGGCTGGAATCGACGAAGAAGAACAAAAATGACCAACGACCAGCCGCACGCGCTCTGCTGAAAGCTTGTTCGCCACTGCGACGGCTTGCTTGGGGTCACATGCGTCGTCGACGACAGTCAATATCAGCTTGCTATCTGGAAGTTGGCCCGATGCGTTCAATGCCTCGACGGCGGCAGCCGTGCCATCGCGCATTTGTGCGCCAAACGCAGCGCTGCTTCCGCTCATCGGACCAGCCACCGCAATATTGACGTCGGAGGCGCGCGTGGTCGAGGCAAGAGCGCTGAAAAGCAGCGCTGCACTTGCAGCCAAAGCGTGGCGCCTACCCAACATTGTAGAGCTCCAATGTTCACCTGAAGTGAGCCGCCTGCGTTGGCGGTCCGACTTGTCTCCGGACGTCGATGCGGTTGCTGAGCGAACTCGTGCACGTCAGCTCGGCCACACCGCAACCAGAGCTTACAATGTGACGTTACGTGCGGTTCAAGCGCTTTTTGAGGATGCGTCTGACCATGGCGGCGGCGGGAGGCTCGGGGGGGCCAGGCGGGAAGATCTGTTCGGTTGAGCCACGCACTCGGCCGTCGCGCCTCGAGCTGGTGTACGAGGCGTCAACGGCTCTCATCTAGATGGCCAAGACCAAGGGACAATTCCGCGCGTGCCTGGGCCATGCCGTCAGTACGGCTGATCTTCCAAGCCGGCAAGGGCGAGATCGAGATACTGCATGAGACTGGGATCCCAACCCGCCAGACTGCGCGGGGCGCTCAACCGCGCAAGGACCTTGAGGATCGTCGAAACGCGTGAATCAGCTCCGGCGATTTCGCCGATTAGCAACCGCGCTGCAACTGCGACAGCCTTTGCTCGCTCACCACAGGGATGTTCGCCTCTATCCATACAATCGCGCAGCTCGTCGCGAATCCGCCGCCACCGCTCGTCGCGCTCGGCGACCAGCTTACAGGTGCATCGCGAGGTTTGGTTACGCGTCTCAACCCGAGACATGGCTACCAAGGTGGCAGGCAGCTCGTCTACACTCACCTGGATCTCACTGTCCGTGGTCATGTCACGTAAACGATCTCGCAACAGGGTTGCTCGAGCGACTTGAAGTTCGATCCGCTCCAAATGTTTGCGTAGGAGATCAATCAGTGAAGTCGTGCCCTCCATAGCCTTCCGGATTTCGTGGAGGGAGAAGCCAAGCTCACGTAGCGCTCGAATCTGATGAACCCGTTGAACGCTTTCGCGATCGTACATCCGGTGACCGCCGTCAGTGCGTTCTGATGCGGCTAAGAGTCCCGTATGCTCATAATGATGCAGCGTGCGTACCGTCACTCCGGTCGCCTCTGCAAGTTCGCCAATGCGCCATCGACGCCTACGTGGTGTAGCTTTGCTCATGTTGTTCAATTTCAAAGCCTACAACCTGACGTCACGTGTGATTCAAGCTATTTCAAAGCTCTAGCTGGATCGTCTTCTATTCCAGCGTAAGAGATGGTGACTATCCTCAGAATGGCTGGCGATCAACCCTGAGGGGAAATGGTGATCAACAAGTTCATCAGGCGTGCCAGTCCAGACTCGCCGATCTCTGCACGCTCCAAGATGAGTTTGGCAACGGCTGTGCGATTTTCAGAAGTTCGCATCGATGGCGGTAACGCGGTGATTGCGCCGTCAAAGAGGCTTCCTAAGACAGAAAGTTCTTCCGGATCGAATACGCCTCTGTACTGTTCCAACGATCAGCTCCTTGTTGTCATTGCGCCAAGGCAGCGCACGTCGTCAAGACGTTTGGCCGCGGTAGGGCCAAAAGAAGTCAGACTGGCGACGCAAAGCGATGAAGGTGCGATGCACTTTAAGGTGATGCGACAAGGCAACACAGGTGCGCGGTGTTCTGCAGAATCGCACGAGCGAGTCCCGCCACCTCCGTAACGGATCGGTGTGAGGGCTGTGCGGCTCGGCGAAAGCGAATCGGCTGCGGCCGTGAGGAGCCCTACTAGCTCTGAGAGTGGACGGCGAGCTCCGAGCTGATCTTACTCATCTATATATGGCTGCTGGGCGAGGCAGTGTTGTGTAGGGCCTGGCTCAAGTGAGCATCAGCCGTGTGTTGCTTCGTCTCTGATGCGCGGCCCTCTAAAACCACGCGACAGGCGGCTTGAGCCGTCGCCCGCATGTCGATGGCGATCCTCAGGTGAGAGTCTCACAACAGCGTCGTGTTGGCGGCTGAGGCAGCGAAGCCGCGGGACGTTCATGAGCAAAGAATGAGCGTCGGTAGAGTAGTCTAAAATTCAGCTGCCGAAACATGCAGGCGGAGATTCGCGTAGCCTGCAAAGGGTCCTTACGATGGACGCGAGGCAGCTCTCGCCAAGCTTCTGTCAGTATCCGCTTGTCCCGAAGCGGAGATCATGGAGCACTCGTCAGGTACAGATGTCATGCGTGCCGCCTCCTGCAACAATATCTCTCGCATCCAGATGCTCTCCGGATCGCTATTGTGAAGGACTGGCCATTGGACCGCCTCGGTGAAGGAGGGGAATGACTGCGGAAGCTCGGCAATCCGAAGAGGCACCATCCTTTCGAAATGCTTAACGAGCCTGAATGGCATGGTCCCTATGCGGCTCGTGCCCTCCAGCATGGGCGGAATCATGCCGTAGTTCTGCACGAGAACGTCGATGCGCCGGTTGAGGCCGCGATCGAGCAAAAAGCACTCCTCGATGGGAGGTTTGCGCGCAACTCCGACCTTAACCGCAACGTGGCTCATTGACATATATCGATCAAATGTAAGCCGTCGCTGCAGCTGCCCGTTCGTGCTGCAGCCCACACACACCAGCCTATCCTCGAACAGGGCTATCCGTGGGTGCGCGCTAGACATGAATAGTTCAGGCAGGATAACAAAATCAACCTCGCCACGCCGAAGAAGCTCATCGTGCTCATCCGTGAGCGCCACCAGTTCGAAGCTGACGGCGGGTGCCTCTCGTGCGACGCGCTCTACGACATGTCGGAAGAATACGACCGTTATGAAGTCAGAAAGACCGATCCTGAATCGCCGCGTCGATTGCGCCGGATTGAACGCGTCGCGAGCGATGATGGACAGTTGGATGTGCATCAGAGCCTCGCGAACGGGACCCGCCAGTCCTTCTGCGCGTGCGGTAGGGACAAGTTCCCGGCCCCTCATCGCAAACATCTCATCGCGAAAGTAGGAGCGCAGCCGAGCAACGGCTGCGCTCATGGCCGGCTGGCTGAGGTTGATCTTGCGTGCTGCTGCGGTAAGACTGCGCTCAGTCATAAGAGCATCGAGGGCAACGAGAAGATTCAGATCCAGGCCTTTGAAACGCATATCCAACTATCCGACGCGATCGTCTTTACAGTGCATACAATGAGCGGCAATGGCTGCATCTGAAGCGGCAGCACTGGCTCGCCCGAATCAACTTCGTTCCTCTGGCGCGATCGCGAAAAGAAAGCTCGCGGATCATCGCAGAATGTCCGGCAGGGCGACCGGGCTCCGACCTACCTCTGGACCCGTTGGGCGCCAACCTGATCGAGCTCCGTCGATCCTGGGCCACACTGGCAACTCGGCCCGGTCGAGTTGCCAGCCGAAGTGCCGTGCCTATCGCGCATATTCGTGAGTTCGCCCGATGCGACCCATCGACGTCCACCAGCGCAGCGTTAGTCAGGAGACGAAACTACAACCTGACGCAGTGTCGGATTCAAGCAGTTAAATTGGCCCCATCAAATATCATTGTATCCGAGGACGTGAGTCCTTCCGCGACGGTGCCGGATCGTGCCCGCAGGACAGGCGTAGTAAACAACATTTTGCGAGATCATTACGTGCGCGAGCCGGCAGTCCATTGCCGCCGCACGCGCGCATTTTGCAGCGTGGCTGTACGCGACGCTGAAATGAGACAGCCGGCCAGCCCGCCGATGATCGGGTAGGGGTTGTTCTACTGCCGGGGGGCGGCTTGTGGCGAAGCTAGCCGCGCCTGCGCGCTGTGGGTTCCCGATGCCCAGATGCCATGTTGGATGCCTCCTCCAGCAAGATCCGCCGCATCCAAATGCTCGCCGGATCGGTATTGTGGAATGCAGGCCACTGCACTGCCTCGGTGAATGAAGGCAGGGGAAGCGGTGGCTCCACGATCCGTAAGGGCATTCGCTTTTCGAAATGTCTGGCAAGACGTAACGGCATTGTCCCTATACGGCCCGTATCCAGCAATATGGGCGGAATAAGGCTGAAGCCCTGCACAACGACCTCGATCCGTCTTTTCAAGCCGTGCTCGAGCAAAAACCATTCTTCGAGGTTGGGCCTCAGCGCCCGTCCGAACTTGGCAGCAACGTGCCCCATAGAATTGTATTTCTCGAAAGTAAGTGGCCGCGATAGCTGCTTGTTCGTGCGGCATCCCACGCACACGAGGGTCTCATCGAATAGCGTCGCCTTCGGATGCGCACTCGACATGAACAGTTCCGGCAGAATGAGAAAGTCGACCTCGCCGCGGCGGAGCAACTCACCAGGCTCATCGGAAACTGGCAGCAATTCGAAGCGCACTGTAGGCGCCTCCTGCGCGATACGATCGACAATCCTCCGAAAAAACACGATTGTCATGAAATCAGAGAGAATGACTCTGAAGCGTCGGCTCGACTGAGCCGGGTCGAACGCTTCACGAGAGATGATCGAGAGTTGGATGTGCAGCAGGGCCTCGCGAACGGGGCCTGCAAGCCCCTCAGCGCCGGGCGTCGGGACGAGCTCGCGACCTCTCATCGTAAACAATTCATCGCGAAAGTAGCTGCGCAGCCGCGCGATCGCGGCGCTCATAGCGGGCTGGCTCAGATTAATGTTGCGCGCCGCCGCTGTGAGGTTGCGCTCGGTCATTAGAGCATCGAGCGCAACGAGAAGATTTAGATCAAGTCCCTTGAACCGCATTTGTGAGTCTATCCATCGTATGGATGTGTTCTATCGAAACAATCGATTTTACCAAATTGCGGAATGTTGGATAGCAAACATCAGTTTGGAAAATGAATTAGGCATACCACGATGGCTGCTGGTCGCACGCGAGCTCGAAGAAGAACTCCTGGACGTGCGAGTGGCCGCCGAATCGGTGTGAGCAGTGGGTGTTGCTGCCACATGCGAGTTGCGCCGTTTCCCTGTGCGACAAGCACGCGCTGCGATCGCAGGCAGGTCCCGCTAAACCTTCGTATGTGTGTTCCAACCCTTTCCATATCGGCGGTTTACCCGCGTACACTTGAGGGCCCGCTCAGCCTCACCTTAGTGTCGCGACCAATCGGCGTGCGCAGATTGCGGATGCCAAATAGTTGCGGCGGCTGACCAAATGGCGCGCCTATCCATCGCAGTACAAGGCGTGTCGAAGATGCATAGGACCGAACTTGATCTGGCGCCAGCTGGGCGCGCCATCGATGAGCTCTCCGCTCTCACCGCCACTGGCGCAGGGAAGTCCGCCATGAATATTGCCGCATCCAGGACTGCCGAAGCGCCTTCCGCGCGCACTCAAGTGCAGTGGAGCCGCCGCTGGGAAAACGAGCTGCAGCTCGCCGATCATACCGAGCTTGCCGACTTCTTCCGTAAGAGTTACGGGCCGACCGGTGCGTTCAATGCGCAGCCGTTCGAAGGCAATCGGAGTTGGGCCGGTGCAAGGCCTGAAGTCCGGATCATCGGTCACGACGCGCGCGGCGTTGCGGCTCATGTCGGTCTACTACGCCGCTTCATCAAGATAGATGGCATCGACCTTCTCGTGGCCGAACTTGGACTATATGCCGTGCGTCCCGATCTTGAGGGGCTTGGAATCAGCCACTCGATGCGCGTGATGTATCCTGTGCTGCATGAGTTAGGGGTGCCATTCGGTTTTGGCACGGTCCGGCCCGCGCTTGAGAAGCATTTTACCAGGCTGGTCGGAAGGCAGGGATTAGCAACCCTCATGTCTGGCGTTCGTGTCCGTTCCACCCAGCCAGATGTCTACCCCAATTTGTCGCCGATCCGCGTCGAAGACGTGCTCGTGGTGGTGTTCCCGGTTGGACGCTCAATCGACGAGTGGCCGGCTGGAACGGTTATCGATCGGAACGGGCCCGAGCTGTGAACGAACTCATCCGCCAATCTGCTGCGCGGTGCGACTACGGTGGCGTCAACGGAAGTCGCTCGGTCTACTTGACCTTCGACGATGGGCCCAACCCATTCTGCACGCCATACGTCCTCGATTTGCTGACCCATCATCGGGTGCCGGCGACGTTCTTCGTTATCGGCACGTACGCGGCCGACCAGCCTGAACTCATTCGGCGAATGATCGCCGAAGGGCACGAAGTTGCAAACCACACGATGACGCATCCGGATCTGTCCAGATGCGAACCGGCGGAGGTACACAATGAGGTGCTCACGGCGAGCAGGGCCATTCGATTGGCATGTCCGCAGGCGTTGCCCAGGCACATGCGGGCCCCCTACGGCATATGGACCGAAGACGTGCTTGCTACGTCAGCCAAGGCAGGGCTCGCAGCTGTGCATTGGTCGGTCGATCCAAGAGATTGGTCGCGCCCCGGGGTCGATAGCATCGTGAACTCAGTGATGGCGGCCGTTCGCCCGGGTGCAATTGTGCTCCTGCACGACGGATATCCTCCGGATGAGGCGATATCGTGCACGGATGCCACATCGCGCGATCAGACGGTGAGGGCGCTGTCATATCTGATTCCGGCACTCCAGCTGCGCGGATTCGAAATCCATCCGCTTCCTCAACTTCACTGAAAAAATTGGCACCCAATGGACCTGCTCGCTACAACCAGCGCTGTCGCCGTTTCGTCTTATGCGCTGCTCTCGACCGTCTACAAGAGCGCGCAAGCGCTTTACGCTCAGCCGGCCAATACCTCGCAGCTGCACGACGATCTAGGACAAGCCGAGGTGGCTCTGCCCAGCGTAGATGTCATCGTGCCGTGTTTCAACGAGGATCCAGACACACTCTCTGAATGCCTCGCGTCGCTTGCAAGCCAAGACTACGCTGGAATGCTGCAGGTCCACGTGGTCGACGACGGATCCGCAAATCGCGACCTTGTGGCGCCTGTACATGCAATCTATGCGAACGATCCGAGGTTTCGCGTCATTTTGCTTGCCAAGAACGTCGGAAAGCGCAAGGCGCAGATTGCAGCGATACGCAACTCTTCCGGCGATCTGGTGCTCAACGTCGACTCGGATACGATACTTGCCCCTGACGTGGTAACGAAGCTTGTATTGAAGATGCAGCACCCCGAAGTCGGCGCGGCCATGGGCCAATTGGTGGCCAGCAATCGCAACGAAACCTGGCTGACCGAGCTGATCGATATGGAATACTGGCTGGCCTGCAACGAGGAGCGGGCGGCCCAAGCTCGATTCGGTGCGGTGATGTGCTGCTGTGGCCCATGTGCCATGTATCGGCGCTCGGCGCTCGCGATGCTGCTTGATCAATACGAAACGCAATTCTTCCGTGGAAAGCCAAGCGATTTCGGCGAGGATCGTCATCTAACGATCCTCATGCTCAAGGCTGGATTTCGAACCGAGTATGTTCCCGACGCGATCGCGGCTACCGTGGTGCCCGACAGCCTTGGGCCATATCTGCGACAGCAACTTCGTTGGGCCCGCAGTACCTTTCGGGACACGTTTCTGGCATTGCGTCTGCTCCCCGAGCTCGATGGCTATCTGACGCTAGATGTCGTCGGACAAAATCTCGGCCCCTTGCTTCTCGCCGTGTCGTCGCTGGCTGCACTCACACAGTTTGTCATCGCGGGGTCAGTGGCCTGGTGGACAGTACTGACGATTGCAGCAATGACGATGGTCCGTTGCAGCGTGGCGGCATTCCGTGCTCGCGATATGCGGTTTCTCGGCTTCTCGCTCCACACACCCATCAACATCTTTCTTTTGCTGCCGCTGAAGGCCTATGCGCTCTGTACATTGAGCAATAGCGACTGGCTGTCGCGCAAGGTCATCGTGACAAGCGAAGCAGAGAAGAAGGCTGCGGTCCCGCACACGACCGCCGCAATAGGCGCTGCAAGAAGCGGGGCGAGTTCCGGTGCAATTCGCAAGTCCGAGCGTCCGCACCTTCCATCGAGTGTGGCCGCGATCGAGATTTGCGGTCACGATCGATCGAGCGCCTACAAGTAGGTTGAAGGCCCATGACGCCGGACAACAACAACTACCAGCTACTGGAACGCGAGTTGGCTGTCGACGATCCATGGCGTCTCGATAGCAATTCGTTCGAGCAGGAGCGCTATGTGCAAATGCTCCGGATCTCGCGTTGCAACGGGGATGTTGCTCATGCACTCGAGGTCGGATGTGCCGCCGGCGCATTCACCGAAATGCTGGCGCCCCACTGCCAACAGCTCACCGTGGTGGATGTCATGCCACAGGCGATTGAGCGGGCGCGGCAACGGACCAAGAGATGGTCACATATCAGGTGGAGAACCTGCGACATTAAGCAGTTCTCGACTGCCGAGCGGTTCGATCTGATCGTCGTAGCCGAGGTTCTCTACTACCTCAAGGACGTCGTCGAGATGCACGCGGCCATCCGCAATCTGGCGGGTCTGCTTGCACCAAATGGCGCTCTGGTGTTCGGATCGGCACGTGATGCCACGTGTCGACGCTGGGGCCATGCTGCCGGCGCGGAAACGGTGATTGCTCTCTTCAAAGAGAGTCTGATCGAGGTCGAGCGTCTGCATTGCTACACTGAGTCGGTCAACGAAGACTGTTTGCTTGTCCTGTTCCGGAAGCCGACTAACTCGTCAGAACAACCAAATTTGGGTCATTAGGTCAGGGGTTCGTATGCGCATCTGCGGCATTAAGTTAACACACGATGGCGCAATTGCCGTCGTCGAGGACGGGCAGCTTGTCTTTTGCACCGAGCAAGAGAAGCGCGCCAACAGCCCACGCTACCAATCCGTCGATAACCTCGATGCAGTCGTGCTCGCATTGGCCGAACACGGCCTTGACCCTCGAGATATTGATCAGTTCGTCATCGATGGCTGGGATGGGGAGATTGAGTCGCAATTCCAGGTCCTGAGTGGGGCGGTTCCGATCGCGCTGAAAGGGGCGCCATATGTCGAGCGGCGTGCCGAGGGCCTTCTTGATTCCGTCGACGGCTACGGCCTGATCCTCGGTGGCAAGGTATTTCCCTATAAGAGTTACCCCCACGTGACGGGCCACGTCGCGTCGGCTTATAGCACCAGCCCCTTTGCCGGCGCCGGAAAACCCGCGTTTTGTCTGGTGTGGGATGGCTGTATTTTTCCACGTCTCTACTATGTCGAGCCGCGCGGTGCGCGGCTCATCGCGTGCCTGTTTCCGATGATCGGTCATGCTTATGCTGCCGCTGGCCTTCATTTCGGGCCTTACAGGCAGCCGAACCGCACCAATTGGGACTTGGGCATCGCCGGCAAGCTGATGGCCTATATCGCGCTTGGCTCTGTCGACGAATCCATCGTGACGGTGTTTCAGGACCTTTACGAAAAGCGCTTCGCGGCCGACACGGAGCAGGCGCGTCGCTATCGCGCCGATATCAATAATGCGGAGGCGTCGCTTGCGGCTGTGCACGAATTTTTTGAGGCGAGCGCGCCGCGCGTGACGGGCAAGCGTGCGGAGGACGTTCTGGCGTCGTTTCATGTGTTCCTGGAGCGTCTTCTTGTCCGGGAAATCGCGATGGTTCTGCTGCGGCACTCGTCGCTTCCGGGCGCGAGAAACCTGTGTGTCGCCGGGGGGTGTGGGCTCAATATCAAGTGGAATAGTGCGCTTCGCGCGACGGGATTGTTCGATGAGGTCTGGGTGCCGCCGTTTCCAAATGACAGCGGCTCGGCGATCGGCGCTGCCTGCGGTGCGATGGCAGCGAAAAATGGGTTCGGGCCACTCGAATGGTCAGTCTACAGCGGCCCGGCGCTACAGACCGGCGAGATTCAGTCGGAATGGGAGGCTGCGCCGTGCAGTCTACGAGAACTCGCGGCCATACTCGCCGACAACAAGCCCGTGATATTTCTCTCGGGACGCGCCGAGCTTGGGCCGCGCGCATTGGGTGGCAGAAGCATTCTTGCGGCAGCGACGTCGGCGACAATGAAAGATCATCTCAACGACATCAAGCGTCGCGAGCACTTCCGGCCGGTAGCGCCGATTTGCCTGGAGGATCGGGCGCCAGAGATCTTCAGCCCCGGCACGCCAGATCCTTATATGCTGTTCGATCACGAGACCCGGGCGGAATGGCGCGATAAGGTCCCCGCCGTCGTCCATCTGGATGGCTCCGCGCGGCTGCAGACGGTCGCCCGCAACTCTCCGCACAAAATCGCAGAGCTCCTCGTCGAATTTGAGCAGCTCACGGGCATTCCACTGCTTTGCAATACGAGTGCCAACCTGAACGGACGAGGATTCTTCCCGGATGCCGCCGCCGCCTGCCAATGGGGACGCGTCGAGCATGTGTGGTGCGACGGTCTGCTTTGGACCAAAACGCTCGTAGGAAAGACAACGTCGGCTGAACGGCTTCTGTCGGCCTAAGATGAACATGTCCACCGCGGCAATCGACCTTTCCGGCGTACGAAAGTCATTTGGCGGCAAGATCATTGTCGACGAACTGTCGTTCTCGGTTGCGCGCGGAGAATGCTTCGGCCTGCTCGGGCCGAATGGAGCCGGCAAGAGCACGATCGCGCGTATGCTCCTTGGTATGATCTCGCCGGATGCCGGCAAGATTACAGTGCTTGACGCGGCTGTGCCTGCGCGGGCTCGCGTCGCACGTATGCGCATCGGCGTAGTGCCGCAATTCGATAACCTTGAACTGGAGTTCACTGTACGAGAGAACCTGCGGATGTTCGGCCGTTACTTCGGCATGAGCGCCAGCGAGATCGAGGCGGTTGTACCTTCGCTGCTGGAGTTTGCGCGTCTTGAAAGCAAAGCGGACGTGCGCGTCGCTGCACTGTCAGGTGGCATGAAGCGGCGGCTCACGCTGGCGCGTGCTCTTATCAATGACCCGCATCTGCTCGTGATGGACGAGCCCACGACTGGTCTTGATCCGCACGCCCGTCACCTGATCTGGGAACGCCTGCGTGTCCTGCTTTCGCGCGGCAAGACGATCCTCTTGACTACTCACTTCATGGAAGAGGCGCAACGCCTGTGTAATCGGCTGTGCGTGCTCGAGAGTGGACGCATGATCGCCGAAGGAAAGCCGGAAGCCTTGATCGACGAGCATATCGGATGCGATGTGATCGAGATCTATGGCGGTGATCCGCATGAGCTCACTGAGTTGATCAGACCTTACGCGCGGAACATCGAAGTGAGTGGAGAGACGCTGTTCTGTTATGCACCATATCCGGAGCAGGTACGTGTGCAACTGCGCGGGCGAGCGGGCCTTCGCATTCTGCAGCGGCCGCCGAATCTCGAAGACGTGTTTTTGCGGCTAACCGGACGCGAGATGGAGAAATGAGAGATGGGTGAAAGTTTTGCCGCGCTGATGCCCGCTAACGCGTACAATTGGATCGCGGTATGGCGTCGAAACTTCCTGGCATGGAGGAAAGTCGCGCTTGCATCGGTTCTCGGCAACCTCGCAGATCCCATAACTAACCTGTTTGGCCTTGGCTTTGGTCTCGGGCTAATCGTGGGCCGCGTTGAGGGAACCTCGTACATCGCATTTTTGTCGGCGGGCATGGTCGCGACCAGCGCCATGACATCCGCGACCTTTGAAACCATGTATGCGACCTTTGCCCGGATGGGCGCCAATCGCACCTGGGAAGCAATCCTATCAACACAGCTCACGCTTGGCGATATTGTTCTGGGCGAATTGGTCTGGGCGGCCACTAAGTCCATTCTGGCCGGAACTGCAATCGGGATAGTCGCTGCCGTGCTGGGTTATGCTTCCTGGCCGTCCGTTTTGTATGTGATGCCGACGGTCGCCCTTACCGGCCTCGTCTTCGCCAGCCTGGCCATGGTCGTCATATCTCTTGCGCCAAGTTACGACTACTTCGTATTTTACCAGACGCTCATCATTACACCCATGGTGTTTCTGTGTGGTGCGGTCTTTCCGAACAGCCAGCTGCCGAGTTCCTTTCAGCACGTCGCGGGCTTGCTGCCGCTCGCACATTC
This sequence comes from Bradyrhizobium sp. USDA 4504, assembly GCF_054063995.1. Lineage (NCBI taxonomy): Bacteria > Pseudomonadati > Pseudomonadota > Alphaproteobacteria > Hyphomicrobiales > Nitrobacteraceae > Bradyrhizobium > Bradyrhizobium sp. USDA 4504. The sequence continues at coordinate 513,539 of NZ_JBSSGV010000001.1, forward strand.
GGTCGATCTCATTCGCCCAGCGATGCTTGAGCGCGCGGTCAGCGGCGGCGTTGCCGTCCATGTCGGTGCGCTTTGCATATACGCGGTGTTGCCCTTCTTTGTGTCGACAGCATTGTTTCGACGCCGCCTCCTGCGCTGACGAATTGACAGGCTCGCTGCACCGGTCCAGGCGGCGCGAAGGAGCCACCGGAATGGTCAATGATGATATCAAGCAGCTGTGCGTCGGTGCGGTCGATCAGTGCGCGACGCTCGGTACTCCAATAGAGTGGCCGGCGCGTGGGCGGAATTCGCCGTTGCCTTGGCTGAGTGCCTGGGCCGCTTGGATGGCGGATCGTGATAGTACAGGCGACGTAGGTGGAGCGGCGGTTGGCCTTCCTGAGATGATCAAAACGGAGAGCGCAATGTTGTGTCTGGGAGACAGGATCTGTGAAACCTCGCCCGAGCTGCCCCATAATTTCTCGCAGGGTGGCACTACGCTTCTCGCGCGGAGTAGCTGTGTGATCACTACGTCGAACAGCAGCACCTCAAGCGGGTCAAGCACTCCACCAGTTCTCAGATAATTAGGAGACAATAGGCATTCGGCTGAAAGCGGATATATCGGCGCAACCGTTCTGAACAGAGACAAGAGACAAAACGCTGAGAGCACCCGCTACGAGGATAGCGCTGCCATGAAGTTCTACCGACGCAAATCGCGAGCAGCGCAACTGCCGACCATAACATCGGCCAAGATCACATGTGAGGTGTTTCCGATGATATCTCTTGCTCAGGACGTAACGCAAATGCTTGATAGTGCGCAAAATGATCGCTTCGTTGTTTCTCGACGACGTACCGGGTTGGGCGACTGTCTGTGGTCGTTGGCAGCAGCTTGGCGTTTTGCGCAGCGGACCGGACGGAACCTGGTCATCGATTGGCGCGGGTCCTGTTATCTCGATCAACCATTCACCAACGCGTTTCCGGTTTTCTTCGAACCAGTTCAAGAGATTGGCGGTGTAAGGGTGATCTGCGACGACCAGATCAATGAGCGCTCATTTCCGGGGCCGTTCTTCCCGGCATGGTGGAATAGGCCGACCTTTGACTGCGTCTATCGGCCGGATGAGCAGATTTTCCGGGAACGCGACGAACTCGATCAACTGTTTCAAAGCGAGCAAGATTGCGATGCAAATACGGTCGTATGTGACGCCTGCTTGATGTGGCGCTGCGATGAGGAAGCCGAACGAGAGATCTTTCAGAGTATCAAGCCGCGATCCGAAGTGCGGACGCGGATCGATGCCATCTTCCGTGAGCACTTTGACCCGTACAGCGTGATCGGCATTCACGTCCGGCACGGCAACGGCGAAGATATTATGGGGCATGCGCCCTACTGGGCTGATCCGGAGCGCGCCTTGCGACAGGTCTGTGATGCCATTGATAAGGCGAAGGCGTTGCCGCATGCAAAACCGATCAGGGCATTCCTGTGCACGGACAGCGCGCTCGTACTTGAGAAGGTGTCAGCACTGTTTCCCGATGTCTTCACGATCCCAAAGCGCTTCCAGGCGCCTCAAGCCGGGCCTTTGCATAGTGCGGCACTCGGAGCCGAGGGCGGCGTTTCCGCCCTAATCGAGATGTATCTCCTTGCGCGATGCGACACTGTGATCCGTTTTCCGCCGACGAGCGCCTTCACACGTTATGCGCGCCTCTGTGCGCCGCGCGTGATAGAGTTTGATTTGAACGATCCGAGCCGATTGATCTTGATTGAGGAGCCATCACAAGAGCTCGTGGCTTCATGAAAGTTGTAACCCGTTTCATCGACCTGATGGCCGCTTTTTGCATCGAGCAGTGCTGCCGGTATTTTTCCGCGCGGCAACTGCTTGTTAAAACCGACACTCCAGCGACCCCTTGCACTGGAGAAAAGAAAGATGCGGCGGTCGGAAGACATCCGCTGAAGCTCGAACTCGACAAGAGTGGCCGTAGCGCACTGCCACCGCGTTAGACAGGTGGGCATCGGGCCTCGGCTTCGACACGCGCGGGCCGAAGCTGAAAGGCTTTCGTGGCTGCTGGCGGATTAAGTTATCGAATGGTCCGACGTCGAGCCGGCGAGGTCCTTTGCAGCCGCCGGCCACTCGCTCGCGCTGACCAGCACTTCGGGACTACGGTATCGGGCTGGACCATTCAGCGTCCTAGTCTCAGTCTAGCTTCTTGATGCGAGATACCTGGCGTATTGAGGTGTCGCGTAAGGTTTCGGATCACAAAGACGACCGGCATCTCCGCCATCCTGAATGATCGTTGTAGCGACGAGTGACGGGCGCTGTTTGTCCGCTACATCCCTCGGCTCGGCGATCACAAGAGCGCGACTGAGTGTTGGTCTGAACAGTAGACAGAGTAGACTCAGGACTGTGGGCGATGCACTATCGCTGTCGTAAAGCGCACGCGCCGTGTCTCGAGTCCGCCAAGCGTTTGGCATGCGCGACATTAGGACGCAAAACCGGAGCGTCTTTGCGTGCATCGTAGTGGCCCAAATCCTGCTACGCGTTTGCCAGCGGCGCTACAGGAGGGGACGCGGGCGTGGGCTTCGATCTACCAAATGACGATCTAGTCGCAGGTCCGCTGCCTGAGACACATTTGAGCTGTCCCTTTCACGCCGATAAAGCCCGCGTCCATCGTGGTGAACAAAAGGCGATGTTGCTGACCGGGGCGTCGCGTGGAATCGGTCATGCCACCGCCAAGCTGTTTTCGGAGGCAGGCTGGCGCATCATTTCTTGCGCGCGGCAGCCGTTCGACGGCGAGCGGTGCCCGTGGGGGTCCGGGCGCGAGGATCATGTCCAGGTCGACCTCAGCAATCATCAAGCGCTGCCGCGCTTGATCACTGAGGTGAGGGAACGTTTGGCGGGCGCACCTTTGCACGCGCTAGTGAACAATGCCGGCATCTCGCCGAAGACGCCAGATGGAGACCGGCTGACCTCGTTGTCGACGTCAACCGAAACCTGGATGAGGGTGTTCCATTTGAATCTGGTAGCCCCGATCCTGCTAGCGCGGGGTCTATTTGACAAGTTAAGGGCCGCATCAGGGTCGATTGTCAACGTGACATCGATCGCTGGTTCGCGGGTGCACCCATTTGCCGGCAGCGCTTATGCGACGTCGAAAGCTGCACTTGCGAGCCTCACACGCGAAATGGCCCACGATTACGCGCCGCATGGTATTCGCGTGAATGCAATCGCGCCTGGCGAGATCAGGACGGACATGTTGTCGCCCGATACGGAAGCGCGTCTCGTGCCAAACATTCCGCTGCGCAGAGTGGGAACGCCGGACGAAGTGGCCAAGGTTATCTTCTTCTTATGTTCGGATGCCGCAAGCTATGTCACGGGCGCCGAGGTGCCGATCAATGGTGGGCAACATCTGTGAATCGAGCAAGCTGGCAACGCAGCTGTCTTGAGTTTCAGCTCTGAAGCTCTTGTTCCACGCTACGTCACGCACCCATTCCGAAAAAGTGAAATCACGGCACCTTAGAGTTACCGTCGTGCCATGAAGGTGTTACGCTTCTATGTCATCTCGTCAACTCGTAGCCCTAGACTGAGCATGACATGCAAAACGAAGTTCGTAAACTTGAACAAGTTGAGAGGGAGGATGATCAAGAAAACGGAGACCGCCTCATGCTGCATATTGCTTCCGCGCGCGAAAGACCTGCCTCTCACGCGGAGACGGAGCGCGAGCTCTCGGGCGAGCCGCTGGGCGAAAGCGCGCTGACCGGCATCTTCGAGATATCGAAGGTACTCACCGCTCCCTGCCGGCTCGAAGTCACGTTGGCCAACGTCGTGGGGCTTCTGCAATCGTTCGTGCAGATGCGACATGGTATCGTCTCACTGTTCGACGATGACGGGATGCCGGACATCACGGTGGGTGCCGGTTGGAGCGAAGGCAGCGACGAACGCTACCGGATGCGCCTGCCGCGGAAGGCAATCGACCAGATCGTTGTGACCGACAGGCCTCTTGTCGCCGAGAACGTGGCAGCGGAATCGGCGTTCAGCGCAGCTGACCTGGAAGTGCTCGGGGCTTCGGAAAATATGCCGGTGTCGTTCATCGGAGTTCCGATCCGGATTGACCCCAAAGTCGTGGGTACGTTGACGGTCGACCGAGTCCGTGACGATAGGTCGAACCTCCGGCTCGATTATGATGCGCGGCTGCTCGCCATGATCGCCAACCTAGTGGGACAGGCAGTGAGGCTGCATCGCTTGGTCGCCTGCGACCGCGAGCGGCTGATGACGGAGAAGGACCGTCTGCAAAAGCAATTGTTCGAGCTTAGGCAGCCGCCAAGGGAGCGTAAGAAGCTGCCGATCCACGGGATCATTGGCGACAGCCCGGCGCTGCGCGGGTTGCTCGAGAAGATCGCAGTCGTTGCCAAATCGAACAGCACGGTTCTGCTGCGCGGCGAATCCGGTACCGGAAAGGAACTTGTAGCCAAGGCCATTCACGAATCATCTTCCCGCGCCAAGCGGCCGTTCGTTAAGCTGAATTGCGCGGCGCTCCCCGAGACGGTGCTGGAATCCGAATTGTTCGGTCATGAGAAGGGTGCCTTTACTGGCGCGTTCAGCTTGCGCAAGGGGCGCTTCGAGCTTGCTGACAAAGGGACGTTGTTTCTTGACGAGATAGGCGAGATCTCAGCGCCGTTCCAGGCGAAGTTGCTGCGCGTCCTGCAGGAGCAGGAGTTCGAACGGGTCGGCAGCAACCAGACTATCAAAGTCGATGTTCGAGTTATCGCTGCGACCAACAAGAACCTTGAAGAGGCTGTAGCAAGAAGCGAGTTTCGCGCGGACCTTTACTATCGCATCAGCGTCGTTCCCTTGCTGCTGCCACCGCTGCGCGAAAGACGCAGTGACATTCCGCTGCTGGCCGGCGAGTTTCTCAGGAATTTCAACAACGAGAATGGCCGCGCGCTGACCTTGGAGGCGAGTGCGATCGATGTGCTGATGAACTGCGGCTTTCCAGGCAATGTCCGTGAGCTCGAGAACTGTATCGAGCGCACCGCGACCCTGTCGTCCGGACCATCGATCGTGAGAAATGACTTTGCATGTTGCCATGGTCAGTGCCTTTCCGCGATGCTCTGGAAAAGTACATCGGAGGAGGCGACAGTCCAGCCGGCACCGACCGTGCCCGTGCCGGTCAAGCCGATCACTTCGCTGTCTGAAGCGGCTGCGCTGGTCCCGCCCGTCGGCAGCGAACTGGCCTCGCCGGCGCCTCCCGGCACAGTTCTCGTAAGTGGCGCAAAGATGGCCGATCGCGAGCGGGTCATTGCGGCCATGGAAAAATCTGGTTGGGTGCAGGCAAAAGCCGCGCGCTTGCTCGGACTAACGCCGCGCCAGATCGGCTACGCGCTGAGGAAGTACGGAATCGAGATTAAACGGTTCTGAAGCGCGGTCCCGTGAGAGGACAATGGGGTTTCGGGGACGCATCCAATGAGATCGAATCGGAGGCGCGTCCGGCCTCGGCGGCAGATTACCATGCGTGACAGGATCAACTCGCCTGCGATGCCGGTTTGGTAAGGCGACGTGCGACGGCGGTCCATCTTGAGCGCGGGAGCATCAGGACCACGTGGGAATTGGGTCGGCTTCGCTCCAGGGCAAGAGGTTTCAGTTATGAGCATCGTGCGATTCTGCCCGCGCCTGTTGGGAACGGAGGTGATCTCGCAAGTCACTTGGCGTTCGTAGCTGGATGGCGCTGTCGCAGCTCCGACGCGCGTCGGTATTCTTTCGTCCGGAGCAGCGAGCTAGGTGTTTAGTCCCGGCGTTTCCCGGAGCGGCTTGAGTCTGAACCGTTCTGAGAAGAGTCCCGCATTGCAGAGTGTTAGACCCTTCAGGGTTTTCAGCCGCCCCTCGGCACTGCGCTTAAACTTGTCGTGTTTTCCGTGAGGCCACATGTTCTATTCGCGAGGTGCCTCGCGCGCCAAGCTTTTCAAACAGAGGTCGAAGCGATGATGAAGTAAACACAAGCGGAGCTCGCGTTTGCGCAAGAAATTGTTATCAATTTCTCATCATGCAGAGGAAATCCGGTCGAAGGGGCTGTCCTTACGTGCGGGGCCAAGGCAGTTATTTATTATGGCGGAGCATCTTAGCCGGTCGGTGAGTCACTCCATTAGACGAATTCAGAGAAGATTGAGTTGATCAGCCGTAAAGGCCGCTTGGGTCCGTCTGCTCGCCCCCAGTTTTCGCATAGCGTTTTTGATATGAAAATTGACGGTATTCTCGCTGATTTCTAGGATTTTCCCGATTGCCCATGACGATTTGCCCTCTTTCACCCAGCGCAGACAGGTGATCTCGCGTTGTGAAAGTGCAACCCGTTTGTCACCGCCGCTGCTAGAGGGGCGAGCAATCTCGCGATAGGCGATGTGAAAGTGCCAGGCTAGTGTGTTTAGATGGCCGATGCGATCCTGAGGATCAGCGTCATCGAAGGGTGATGCGAAGGACGCAACCGATACTTGCCCCAATGGACCAAATAGTGGCACGCTCATCCCATGCTTCAGGCCTGCGTCCCTCGCCTCGTCGAGTACGCGTTTCTCGTCGGGCTGAAGTTGATAGTGATCAGCGAGACGATCCCAAAGGAACGGTCGCGAAAGCGTCGGTGTTCGCCGGACCACCGGATCGATCATATGGTATTTGCGTTTGAAATATCGGTCGCACCACTCGGGTGGCCACTTCACAGCCACTGTGGGCGGTGGACACTCGCTAAGCTGGAGCGGCGCGTCGAAATTAAGCGTCCCGTAGGCAACTTCACTGAATCCCTCCTTCGTGGCAAAGTTTACCAGGAGATCGAACAGCGCTTTGAGCGAATGCGTCTGGCTTGCGCATTCGGTGAAACTAAAAAGATCCACGATCGTAGCCTTGCAGGCCCATTCAGGACTATCAATGTGTGGAGTGACGCTTGTTTCACGGCGAGTTAAATTCCGTTCCATGGCCTGCACTCTTACCTTTTGTCTTCATGAGAGCTTAGGGACGCCCACGTCGCTTTGCGTCACGCTGATCCCGGAGTTTGTTATCCTTCTCCAAGCTGTGCCGGCACAATCGTGCCGTCAAAGAGCGGAGCTTCTGTTCCTGTCCTTCGTGGAGATGCTGAACGTGCGGTTCGGGATTCAGTTGAGAGAGAGCGCTGGTGAACCAGGCGGTGCGCCGCTCGGCCCATACGGTGCTGACATCAATCCTCTACTTGCCGCCGAACCCAACAGCAGCGTCATTCTTCTTACTCCCCTTGCGAGTGGGACCGTGAGCGATTCGCTGATGCTGCTTTCTTGGATGGTCTCATGGATGCGGCCGTCGAGCAGCACGGTGACCGTTTCATGATGGCGGACGCCTGCGCAGGTGCGTTGGAGACGTCCAGCGCACATGAAGAACCCGTGACGCAGATGATCCCCGCGCTGAAGGTGCAACTGGAGATACGCACAGTAGCGAGAGCTGCTTGATCCAGAGGATACTTTGCATGCGCATCTCCGAAGGGGAGAGATCGTGAATCTAACACAGCAACTGTCGTGCCAACTGCAGAGCTAGAAAAAAGCGAGCTGGAAACAATGGCTTCCGGGCAAGTCGGGCCCGGAGAATCGCGAACGCATTGCGGTAATGGTGACATCCGAGGAAAACGCGACGCACCATTTGCGTAAGCCCAGGCACAAGTTGGCCCAAACCACGAAGAGGGTAGCTTGCGGCCCTCGCCCTCTCTTCCAACCGGTCGGAAAAAGGAAGCGTTCCCCTCTCACAGCCCGGTCAAGTGCGAATACTGCCAATTGAAGAGCCGATCGTGGTAGACCGTCTTTCCGCTTCTTCCGGTGAAATGGCCGATTCTACTCTGCGCGCACGAGAGTTGCTCGGGCCTACCGAGCCGTTTCTCCGCGAAGGGACCCATTTTGGCAAGATTTGTGTGACCTTCTGATCGACAGTAGGTCGTTGAATCGTAGGACTGTCGTTGAGGCGGCTCAGCACATTCGCTTGTAATCTGCACGTATCCTCGCCACGAATGGTTCCTCTCCGCATAGTAGTGCCGACGAGCCGGAGGGCGCGTCCGGCTGAGATCGGCCATGCAGGTTTTGCTCGCTCGCGCCCCTCGGGCGGCCGTAAGCCTGCCAGGTTGAACCTTTGAAAGCATGGCTCCTGCGGGGCCAAACTCGATGCAGCTACAATCTGGCAAATCACTTCAGCGGTCCATGCCGCCGCCGGGTCTTGGCAAGACTAAGAGTTTTCGTTCGTCGAGTGCGACACAATGGCAGCTCTCTAGGAATTGCCCGCCGCGCCTTTCTCAGGACTTGCTCTGGTCGACCGATGGGTGAGCAATGGTCCGGGGTTCGATGTCCGCTGACATAGACTCGACTATCTCGATGACGCGTCGACGCGTCGGCAGAAGTTCAGAGCGCACGAAAGGCTGTTAAGAGACGGAAGGCCTGTGCGACCTCGTCAGAGCTGTTCTTAGGCGACAAGGGGGCTCCATACGCGAGTAAAGCTTAAAATCGCCCGATCCCCAATGCAAACAGGGAGTTAATCGTAATAATGCGGACAGGACAGGGATGCGAGGGCAGCCGCGGGAAATGTGAGTTTGCGTCACTCGGTGGCCAAGCAGGAATCTGATCACGTCGCGAGGCTCCGGAAGGTAAGGCGCCGCATCCTTCACCGCGAGCACGACTGGAGAAGGGGTGGGCGGCGGCAGATCGATGCGCGAAGGCTGGAGCTCCGTCTCGCGGGAGCCGGCTGCCGACATCCGTCGAATATTCGAAGCCGACGCGCGCCATGTACTGGGTCGCATTCGACGTGAGCTGCCTATTTTTTCTGCCAGAGTCCCTTGCTCCCGCAAAAATCCTATCCTATCTCAGCTCGGCCCGAAACTAGCACTCATGGGCATCGATTGCTAACATCTGAAAATCTCTAACTCGTGCAAACGCTTAGGAGGACTGCATGAAATTCCGTCCGCTTCACGACCGCGTCGTGGTCAAGCGCATCGACGCTGAAGAGAAGACTGCTGGCGGCATCATCATTCCGGACAGTGCCAAGGAAAAGCCCTCGCAAGGCGAAGTCATCGCCGTCGGCCCCGGCGGCCGCGACGAGAGCGGCAAACTGACCCCGATCGACGTCAAGGTCGGCGACCGCGTCCTGTTCGGCAAGTGGTCGGGCACCGAGGTCAAGATCGACGGCGAAGACCTGCTGATCATGAAGGAAAGCGACATCATGGGCGTGCTCGACGTCCCCGCTTCCAAGAAGAAGGCCGCCTAACCAACCGCTCGCACCGCTCACCCCTGAGGAGCGCCTGCCGGGCGCCTCGCCAAGGGGGAGACCGATCTAAACACTCAGGGAAACCAATATGTCAGCCAAAGAAGTCAAATTCGGCGTCGACGCCCGCGACCGCATGCTGCGCGGCGTCGACATCCTCGCCAACGCCGTGAAGGTCACCCTCGGTCCGAAGGGCCGCAACGTCGTGCTCGAGAAGTCGTTCGGCGCCCCCCGCATCACCAAGGACGGCGTCACCGTCGCCAAGGAGATCGAGCTCGACGACAAGTTCGAGAACATGGGCGCCCAGATGGTGCGCGAAGTCGCCTCCAAGTCCGCTGACGCGGCCGGCGACGGCACCACCACCGCCACCGTGCTGGCGGCTGCGATCGTCCGCGAGGGCGCCAAGTCGGTCGCCGCCGGCATGAACCCGATGGACCTGAAGCGCGGTATCGACCTCGCGGTCGAAGCCGTCGTTGCGGACCTCCAGAAGAACTCGAAGAAGGTCACCTCGAACGAGGAGATCGCCCAGGTCGGTACCATTTCGGCCAACGGCGATGCCGAAATCGGCAAGTTCCTCGCCGACGCCATGAAGAAGGTCGGCAATGAGGGCGTGATAACGGTCGAGGAAGCCAAGTCGCTCGAGACCGAACTCGACGTCGTCGAGGGCATGCAGTTCGACCGCGGCTACATCTCGCCCTACTTCGTCACCAACGCCGACAAGATGCGCGTTGAGATGGACGACGCCTACATCCTCATCAACGAGAAGAAGCTCTCCTCGCTGAACGAGCTGCTGCCGCTGCTGGAGGCCGTGGTGCAGACCGGCAAGCCGCTGGTCATCGTCGCCGAGGACGTCGAAGGCGAAGCTCTCGCCACTCTCGTCGTCAACCGCCTGCGTGGCGGCCTGAAGGTCGCGGCCGTCAAGGCTCCGGGCTTCGGCGATCGCCGCAAGGCCATGCTGCAGGACATCGCGATCCTGACCGGCGGCCAGGCCATCTCGGAAGACCTCGGCATCAAGCTCGAGAACGTCACGCTCAACATGCTCGGTCGCGCCAAGAAGGTGATGATCGACAAGGAGAACACCACGATCGTCAACGGCGCCGGCAAGAAGGCCGACATCGAGGCGCGCGTGAGCCAGATCAAGGCGCAGATCGAGGAGACCACCTCGGACTACGACCGTGAGAAGCTCCAGGAGCGTCTCGCCAAGCTCGCGGGCGGCGTCGCGGTGATCCGAGTCGGCGGCGCGACCGAAGTCGAGGTGAAGGAGCGCAAGGATCGCGTTGATGACGCGATGCACGCGACCCGTGCGGCTGTCGAAGAAGGCATCGTCCCAGGCGGCGGCGTCGCTCTGCTCCGTGCCGCCGAGCAGCTCAAGGGCCTGCGCACCAAGAACGACGACCAGAAGACCGGCGTCGAAATCGTGCGCAAGGCGCTGTCGGCTCCCGCTCGCCAGATCGCGATCAACGCCGGTGAAGACGGTTCGGTGATCGTCGGCAAGATCCTCGAGAAGGAACAGTACGCCTACGGCTTCGACTCGCAGACCGGCGAGTACGGCAACCTGGTGTCCAAGGGCATCATCGACCCGACCAAGGTCGTGCGCACCGCCATCCAGAACGCCTCCTCCGTGGCGGCGCTGCTGATCACTACCGAGGCCATGGTCGCCGAGCTGCCGAAGAAAGCCGCAGCCGGCCCGGCCATGCCCCCGGGCGGCGGCATGGGCGGCATGGGAGGCATGGACTTCTGATCCAGCCGCATCGAACAATACGAGAATTACAGAGCCCCGGCACCAATGCCGGGGTTTTTTCTTGGTGTGCCGAGCATGTTCGACAGCTTGGAGGTGGAAGTCCTTTACCCAGCCTGATGGCGGCGAAGGGTTAGCGAAGCGCAAGGGCGTCATCGCGAGGTGGGGTCTGAAGGAAGCGTGGAGCAAACCTGCGGCCCGATGGACAAAAACCGGATAACGAGGCCTACCCAACCGGACGAGCGAGCCAATGATCGCAAAGTCCACAGTCATCAAAGGTTGGGGTGGTAAATCCGGCGGGCGTGCAGGGAAGGCGGTCGAACTTACCTCGGGAGATCTTCGGCGTGTCCGGGCGACCGGACTGAGCGGGCCGCAAGGTCCGTGATCGCGACGGAGAAGTCAGCAGACGGCATAGTAGGCGGAACGAGTTTCGCTGAAGGCCCGAACGCTGGAAAGACGTTTGGATGTGGAAGCCTCGAGCCGGCCATGCGGCTGAAATCCAGGTCACTGGCCTTTGGAGCGGCGGGAAAGGGTGAAGCCCGGACGGCGCCGCTCAAAGGGGCCGAAGCCGACACGACGGAGACCACTATCTGAGCCTCTGGCGCGGACGCAAAACAAACCGTTCGCGCTTAATCCGGTGAACCGCCGTATACGGACCCGTATGTACGGTGGTGTGGGAGTTGCGCCTTGCAAGCGCGTTGAAGTCTGCCGTCTGAGATGACGGCCGCGGCAAAGCCTAGCGAGCAGCCGCGAACCGAGTCTTGCGTGGCGTCCGGTAACGGCCGTTGCGAAGCGTAGACAGGGAGGTTGTAGGCCGGAATGAAGTGAACGGGAAAATAGCCCCGAAATCGAACATGATCGGAGTAGCCGACCCTGTCTCTCAAAGGGGAAGGCGGAACCGCAGGCCGCGACAACGCGAGCGGTCAGAGGTGCTCCCGGGGTTCGTACCGCCAGCATGCAATCAAAGGAAGCAGCGTGAACAAGGGAGATCCATCCGGTTCAAGCGCAAGCTTGTAAGACCTGCCAAGCCGCTGAGGTGAGAAGGGTCTGACGACCGGGTGGAAGTCAGACTGACCGATAGTACTCCGAGGACGGGAGAGCCGGCCACATGGGGAAGCGGTCAGCGGTAGTTGAATTGTTCTTGGGCGACATGGGCTCCATTCAATGGGAGTTACGGCCTTCTATGCAAAGAGAAGATCAGCTGACCATGGAAACGAAACTTGAACAAATAGCAGTGAAAGCTCGGCGCGAGACAAATCTTCGCTTCACCTCGTTGGCCCATCACATCACGCGCGACCGAGTGCAAAAGAATCTATTACAGATTCCGAAGCGCTCCGCCGCCGGGGTGGACGGACAGACGGTGGAGGCGGCGAAGGAGAGCTTCGAGGACTGGATAGGGCCAATGCTCCAATCCATCCATCGCCAGGGATATCGGGCGCCGAACATTCGGCGGGTCTATATCCCCAAGCCCGGTAAGACGGAGAAGCGCCCCCTCGGGGTTCCAACTGTCGCCGACCGGGCGCTCCAGCGCAGCACGGCTGAGGTGCTGGCCGCTATTTACGAGCAGGACTTCTTACCCTGCTCGTTCGGCGGCAGGCCGAAGCTCAGCGCCCATCATGCCTTGGCGACCCTCAATGAGGTGATCGCCGGCGGCATGATCAGCTGGGTGTTGGAGGCGGATTTGAAGAACTTCTTCGGGAGTCTCGATCATGATCGGGTCCTCCGGTTTGTCGAACATCGAGTCGGTGATCCGCGCCTGATCAGCTTGATCCGGCGCTGGTTGAAAGCGGGCATCCTGGAAGACGGAGCGGTGCACCCGAGCGAACAAGGAACGCCACAAGGCGGATCGATCAGTGTGCTTTTGAGCAACCTCTACCTTCATTACGTTCTCGACCTCTGGTTCGAACGCGTGGTGAAGGGTCGGTTGCGGGGCGAAGCCCGACTGGTGCGCTATATCGACGACTTTGTGATCTGCTTCCAATATCGATCGGACGCCACCCGCGTACAGGAGGCCTTGCGTCTTCGGTTGGGGAAGTTCGGCCTCACTCTAGAGCCGACCAAGACCAAGTTGGTCGAGTTTGGTCGGTTCGCGCAAAGACATGCGGGCAAACGCGGTAGAAACCGCCCGGAAACAATCTACTTTCTGGGGCTGACGCTCTATTGCACGCGAAACCAAAAAGGCAACTTCAAGGTTGGGATGCGCACCGAGAAATCTCGGCTAAAGCGCAGCCTTATGTCTCTGCAGGAGCTGATGCGGCAAATACGGCATTACAAGATCAGTGACCAGGCCGATGAAATCAACCTCGTCCTGCGCGGCCACTATGGCTATTACGGCGTCGCCGGAAATCTCCGGAGCCTCGTAAAAGTCTATCGGGCCGTGGAGCGTTACTGGCGCGGAATGCTGCGCAGCCGCAGCTGGGCAGGACGACGCCTCACTTGGGACGCCTTCAACCAAATCAAAGAACGGACACCGTTGCTGAAGCCTAAGCTGCGCCTCCCTTATCGGGAGCTGCAAGCGCTTGCAGTGCTGTGAACCAACTGTCGAAGAGCGTCGGTGCGGGAAATCCGCACGCCACGTTCTGTGGGAACCGGGGGCGGGCGACCGCCGGTGACCCGGTGGGAGAGTCGCGAGACTCCCCCTATCCCGATTCGCCGTGTTCATGTCCCTTGTTATGCTGGCATGCGTAGCCCGAGCCCGAACTTCATGCGGAGTTGAAAAAGGGCCAGTGTAGATGCCTCCAGCCTCTCACTTACAGCGTAAGCTGACGCAGGTCTCTTCCGACAACGATGTTGCCTCCATTGTCGTCCGAACCGCTTCCCTCCATACGTCGGGTGCCGCGTTGTTATCACCCGCAGGCACGAAATGATTGAGAACAAGTGTTTTCACGTTCGCCATCGCTGCGATGCGGCCCACAGTATCCGCGCGGGTGTAATGGCTCTCACAACGGCGTCCAGACCGGGTTCGTACGACGCTTCGTGCACTAGATAATTAACTTCCTTCGCGAAGTCAGCGAGCGGCGGAAAACTGGAATTTGGACGCATAGCTCTCGATGGAGACGGCGGCATCGACAACAGTCTGCTACGGACAGGCTCGACTGCAAGGATTGAGACCTTAGTATGTTGGAAAGCAGACAAAGCCAACACAGCATGGTGCGAACTGTCGACTATTGCTTGGCACGAAGAATGCAAACCCTAGCTATGCCTAGGGGCTTCTCCAGGCTTGGCTACCATTGCAAGTTGAGGCCGTGGCTGGCCGCTGAGTTTAGCGGCGCGTGACATAAATCAAGAGGGCGTCTGCTCGGCCGATACCGACGGGCGTCTTGTCACGTTGCCGCTAACTTCCAACGGCGTGAATAGCGTTTCGTGGTGTGTTTAGAGCAGAATGAGCGGGACGCGCTGGAGAGGGCGCGAAAGACCTCGGAAAATGAACGCAGAGAACAACTTCGCGGCCCGGCTCCTTGACGCCGGACGCCTCGCAGCAATCGCGCGTATATGCGGCCTGAAGGCGGATGTTTCATACTACGTCGACGAGGCGCTCAAGGAGCTTTGGCGAACCAGGTCGCCGGAAGAAGCAAAGGCGATCGCAGAGCGTTGGGTCTTATGGGACGCAAAGGGGAAGCCCTGGCCGCGCATGCCCCCACTGGAAAACGTCGTCCCGTTCAATCGGACCGGCGCGACAAAGATATGGGCCGTAAATCGGCCGAGGACGCCCTTGCAAGCAATCCGCGACTGGTTCGAAAAACAAGATGAAGACGTGCGATGCGAAATCGCCGGCATGGCGGCGCTTTTGATCTTCGAAGGTGGCAATCTTCTCGATTTCAGCAGCCAGGAGTGGTGTGACCATTTGCGCCGATGGCTGAGTGAGACGGGGCTACCAAACCATAAGATCATCGGCCGCGCTCTGACGTTTCGCACCTGTTTTGAGTACTTCTCGGAGAGGAGGTTCACCGAAGCAGCGTGGACGCGATCCCAAGAGGCCGCTGTGAAAATCCTTGAAGATGCTGGCCTTGCCCCAAACTCCGAAGCTGCGAGTCTTGCACCCATCGCCCAAAAAATGCTGGAGACCTTGCCAGCGCGGAAATGCCGCTGGATCGAAGTGGGCAAGTCCTGGAGCAAATTAGCCGATACCAGTCTGGCACCCCGGGCCCTCAGGGTTTGGAGCGCCTCGTATATGGAATAAGATCGCGGGAGGCGCTTGAATGTATGCTCGGCGCTGTGCCGGTCCAAGCAACTAAGCGGTCAATGTCTGAGCGGCTCGTCGCGCACATGAGTAGTATCGCCAGCTATCGTCGTCGCAAGCCAAATCGCGCAGGCTTATCTTTCAGGCGGACGAGACCGAGCAACCGATAGGCCTTTGAGAGGTTGCCAAAATGGTGAGCCACGGTTACCGACAGGGCAACTCGGGATCGTCGTTGATCAATCGCGCGAAAATGGCGCCCTCGCGTTCCACCAGGCGCTTGAGCCCCAGCAAAATATCATCCGTGCAATAGGCAAGTTTGGGGCGCTGGCCGGGATGACGGCGCTGGCGCCTGATTGTTTTGCCTTCTCGCTGGCGCTCGTGAACGCCTCCAAGCGGGCGAACGCCGGCAGCGCCGGCACTCCATATTTCTCGCGAATCGCCTGCTCGAAGCGTTCAGCTGCATATTGATCACGTGGATATCCGGCGCCATGCTCAAGCACCACCGTGACGAGCGACCTCCGTAGCGATGTCGTCCACTTGCTTCCGGAAGCGCATTAGGGGACCTGTTGGTGTCTTGGTCGGTACCCCGCAAAGCATAAGCAAGTTCGCCAGGCTGCGGACGGTGTAAGCACCGCGACTAAAGCCAATAAGGAAGATTCGATCACCGGGTTCGTAGTGGTTGATGATGAAGGCGTAGTGCGCGAAGACGTAGCATACAGAGCTGGTCAAGATTCATGTTCGCAGCTGGTCTGGCTCGTTTCGGCACCCCGGCCATTTCGCGTGTCAGGCCAATTTCGTCCTTGCCGGATCAAGCGCAGTTATTAAGTCTGGCGACAGATCGAGAAGCCATAGAGCGGTAAGGAATGTCCCGAGGTCATTCCAGCGTCACCCGTTTCGACCTTGCGTAAGGTCGGCAGCGATACGCCAAGCCGCCCTGCGAGGCCTTTAAGCCGAGACTCCGCCAACCGAGCCGCCTCTTTATGAGCGGCCCCAGCAACTATTTGGGGGCCGGTGGAGGCAGTTGCTGGGGCCATCTACCAGCCCGCGTGGGGCGCGGGCAGGTTGCTGCAACCCTTCAAATAAGCAGGATAACGGCTGTTATTGCGATCGGGCTAAGTCCTAACGCGACGATTCCCGCGCGGAAGAGAACTTCGGCCATGAGCACACTCCACACTTACGGGCCATGGTAGTTGTGCGTAGTAACATTACTCGCGCAAAGTGCAGTATCTGTCAACCTATTCTAGCGCTTCTGGCTGCAAATACTTGCTTGCTATCCCGCCGTGGGCTCTGGCTCGGCGGCCAGTCAATTTCATCGCGGCCTCATTTGCGAGGTGTAGTAGCCACCGAGGAGCAACAATTTCTCTGCGCAATTGCGGTGCGCGGCTTTCCTGATCGTCGTTCGGGAAGCGCTGACAAGCCGTCGCGGTATCCCGCTTTGATTTTGACAGTGATCCACGCTGATGAAAGAGGAGCGCCAAAGAACAGAAAGAAGATTGAATGGAAACTCCTGACCGATGTTCCGGTGCAATCGCGAGGGGTGCGATCGAGAAACTCGAATGATATTCTCTGCGATGGAAGATTGAGGTCTTCCACAGATACTCAAATCCGGCTGGAGGGCAGAGGACTCGCAACTGCGGACTACTCAGCGATTGACGAATCTAATCTCACTGTTCTGCATTGTGAGCTGGCGCATTTTTTGGATGACGATGCTCAATCGTTCAGCGCCAAATGTCTCACCGGAATTTGCGCTGACCAAAGCTGAAATCCAATCGCTTGATCGGCTCGTTAAAGACAGATCCAGTCAGCACCCAACGAAAGACATTGTCGCATTATCTCATCAAGATCGCCAGGCTCGGCGGCTATCTCGCCCGCGCCAACGATGCGCAACCAGGGAATCTGATCGTGTGGCGCGGACTATCGCGATTCATCGATATCGCAACGGCAGCGAAACTCTGACTCAAAAATGTGAGTAATCGTAAGCTTCTTCGTCAGCTTACCGACAGGTAAGTGCTTCAGAGGTTACAACGTATCGTAGTGGACCGAGTCTACTCGGTCCTGGCAAGGGAGTATGGAATGGATCCCTTTGAGGCAGGGCAGATTCTGTGCGGCGATGGGGTCCCTTCGAACGAACGAGAGGGGCAGGAAAACGAGGCCGGGGCGCAGTGGGACGGAGTGCTGACAAGCTATGACGCGGCAGATTCAGCTCATGCGGAGGGCGACCAAGACCAGACGGTTGAAAATTGGGCTGCCGAACGGGACGTGGGCCCACTCGAGGATCGAGAAGAAGCCTTAACGCGATTAAATCTCTCCGAGAGAGATCAACATCTCGATCTCGGATCGTTATCCCTGACCAGTCTGCCCAGATTTTCGACCGACCTCAGGCAAATCGACGTTTCCTTCAACCGGCTAACCAGACTGCCCGATAGCTAGCCTGCCCGCCACCCTCGGGCGCCGAACGTCAGTCACAACCAGCGGACCAACTTGCTCGCCCTTCCGGCCGTGCTCGCTTATCTCAACGCGAGTGATAACCGACTAGCGAGCCTGCCTGAGGCCCTTCCTCCTGCGCTTCAGTTTCTCGACGTCAGCTACAATGAGTTGCCGAATCTGCCGGAGATCCTCTCTGATGCGCTCCAGTATCTCGAGGTCAGCGACAATCAATTGACGAGTCCGCAGGAGGGCTTACCCGCTATGCTCCGTACTCTCGCCGTTAGGCGCAACCAGCTAACCAGCCTACCCGAAACCCACTGACGCAGTTGAGCGCTGGTGCCGAGTTAGATCTGTCTGGAAATCCGCTGCCGGAGCAGGTGCCGGCAAACCTGCATACAGGCTCGATTTTGTGAGCACCAGTGTACCACCGATTCGGCCCGCAACGCGCGGCGAGCATCGGAACAGCGAGGCAACCATGGTAAAACCGTTCCCGTCGAAGACCCATATCGGCAACCATATGCTGCATCCGGAAACCCTGATGCTGACCTATGGCTATGATCCGCAATTGTCGGAGGGCGCCATCAAGCCGCCGGTGTTCCTGACCTCGACCTTCGTGTTCAAGACCGCCGAAGACGGCCAGGACTTCTTCGATTACGTCGCCGGCCGGCGTGAGCCGCCGGAAGGCATGGGGGCGGGCCTCGTCTATTCGCGCTTCAACCACCCCAACAGCGAGATCGTCGAGGACAGGCTCGCGGTCTACGAGCACACCGACAGCTGTGCACTGTTCTCCTCGGGCATGGCGGCGATCGCGACCACGATCCTCGCCTTCGTCCGGCCCGGCGACGTCATCCTGCACTCCCAGCCGCTCTATGGCGGCACGGAGACCCTGCTGACGAACACGCTGGCGCGCCTGTCGATCGGCGCGGTCGGCTTTGCTGACGGCATCGATGAAGCCTCCGTCAGGCAGGCCGCAGAGGAGGCGATGGGGAGGGGGCGGGTTTCGATGATCCTGATCGAGACCCCGGCCAATCCGACCAACGGCCTGGTCGATATCGCGATGATCCGCCGCATCGCCGATTCTATCGGCAAGGCCCAGGGACACACGCCGATCATCGCCTGCGACAACACGCTGCTCGGCCCGGTGTTTCAGCGGCCGATCGAGCACGGTGCGGACCTGTCGCTGTATTCGCTGACGAAATATGTCGGCGGCCACTCCGACCTGATCGCGGGCGCCGCGCTCGGATCGAGGGCGATCATCAAGGGCATCAAGGCGCTGCGCGGCGCCATCGGCACCCAGCTCGATCCGCATTCGTGCTGGATGATCAACCGCTCATTGGAGACGCTGAGCCTGCGCATGGAAAAGGCCGATGCGAATGCGTGCCTGGTGGCGGGCTATCTGCGAGACCACCCCAAGGTCGCCAGGGTTCACTATCTCGGTCATCACGAGCAGGCCTCGCCCTCGGGGCTGGTGTTCGCGAGACAATGCCTGGGCGCGGGATCGACCTTCTCGTTCGACATCGTCGGCGGCAAGGAGGCGGCGGTGAAATTCCTCAATGCGCTGCAAATCCTCAAGCTGGCGGTGAGCCTCGGCGGCACCGAGTCGCTCGCGAGCCTGCCCGCGACCATGACCCATTCCGGCGTTCCCGCCGACATTCGCCAAAAGATCGGCGTGCTCGATTCCACCATCCGGCTGTCGATCGGGATCGAGAACCCGTCCGATCTGATCGCGGACCTCGCGCAGGCGCTGAACGCGGCTTGAGCGGGGGATCACAGCGGATTGGACGCGCGGCACGCTGACATGACGCAGCGTGCGGCCTCATTGCTCTGCGCGCCCGAAAGCTGTCGCATGAGGCAAACGTAATAGCATTGCTGGATGCGTTCAGCAGGGAATCGCCGGCAGGCCGTTAATCTCACTCTATTTCGAGCCATTCGGAGACGGCGCGACCCGTGGGCCAACAAACGAAACCAACTCGCAATTGCCGCCCGATCCCGTGCCCGACCGCGATCACCGCCCTTCGGATCGCCGGAGGCTTCCGCTGTTACGGTTGACGAAGCGCCCGAGTATAACGTTTAACCGTTTCAGGTTTTGGGCTTTTGATGCGTCGCCTTGTTGTACCCGTCACCTGCTCCTTGATAGGCTACATCTGATGCTTCAGGCGGCATTTGGCTGGACGAATAGCCACCTCTTCGAGTTCTTCGCTGGTGAGGTCCGTTGGGGGATACCTGGTCCCTACAACGATTACGGCCACCAGCCCTTGGACGCCAGCAAAGCGCGGCTCTGCGATATCGTTCAAGAGACCGGCGCCAAGACGATCCATTATCTCTATGATGGCTCGACGCATGTTGTTCTGCCGTCCAGCCTCAAGTTCACAGATCATCCCGTCGCACCATCGAGTCCCTGATTTTACCCTCGCTGAACGTGAGGACAGAATGCGATCATCGGTTCGTCCAGAAAGTTGGACGCCGTGGCGACGATGGGGCACGAATTGCATTTGTTCGAGTCGTATCAAGCGGTCAGCCCCTCAATTACGAAATCGCGAAAACCGCAACGATTTTCAGAGAGAAATCGTCGACGGGACAAAAAGTCACTCAAGCACTGCGCTTGGCGGAGTTCTTCCGCGCCTGCGCGGTAGGCACTAACTTTGACTTCGGACATAGCCGTCGCTTCGTTGCATTTGCGATCTCGCCGTTCGAGGAGTGGATCTGGGATATCTCCGACCGAATGTGGGAGGAGGATCCCTATCAACGGCGCATCCTAAACGCCGGAGAAGCAATCAAAGATGCTCGAGGATCGACGGTTACCGCCACCGACGACTGACGGAGCTCAGGGTTGAGCCGCAAGTTTTCACGCAATGAACCATCGAAGGGGCTTGAATCGTGCGTCGCGTCATATTGTACAGTCTCAGCTCGTTGTTTGCGGCCGGACTCGGAATGGCTCCAGTACGACTTACCATGCATAACCGGACTATCAGCTCGTCGAGTATCGAATCGCTCTCGCATGCAAGGGAAATTGGTGAAATCGAGTACTCAGTAAACAGTGCCGCGCAACCTGATACAGATACCCCGAGGTTTGTGGACGTGCTTGCAGACATTCAGTCGACGCCGAATCCGAACGCTAGTTCGTCTGCGGCGGCAGCACCGTCGTACTTCCTCGCTCAGCGACCTCCTGTCATCGAGATCACAAGGTCTCAATTCAAAGACAAAATGAAGGATTTTCATGGCGCTGAAATCAAGCATATCGCGGCGAACTCACAAGAGTACTCGCCTTTCGTATCTTCAAAAGCTGCGCGTACGGCAAGTCTGGCTGAGGGCACCGGTACGGCCAGAAGACATACCGACGACGCTCGATATTTCAGCTATGAGTTAGGCAACGAAAGCGTTGGGCTTCTAAGGACAGAAGCTGGATTTCAGATGAATGAGGTATTCGAAGGCGAAAAGTGGCGGGAACTGTTTCCCGGGCGAACTGAAATCACATCCACCACAGCTCTTCGGCTTAGTCATCCGCTTGTCGACAACGCGGGGGATATTCTGCTGGAATGTCAACTTCGGCGCGATGGCGAGCGACCATTGATCAATTCCACTCCGGTCAGTCTGGAAGCGCGATCCCGCCTCGCGGCGATGGGTTTTGTTGAGGTGGATGAAGCCAACATGGTGCTTGATCCTGCCCAGCGTCCCGATAAGTGGACTAGGAATGCTGATGGTGAATGGCAGCGTGCAAATAAACCTGAACTGTACCTTTCTAAATCATGGGATGCCAAGGATGGCGATGACGAGAGCGTTGTAAGTATCTCGACCGAGTCGTGCGACGATGACGTTGATGTAGATGAACTCACTCGCGCGCTCGACGAACTCCTTGCCCAACAATAGACAGTTCGCCCGATGTTCCGGCAGCAACCATTCTGCCTTTCTAGGTAGCATGTCATCTTGGCTGAGGGTATTTGACTTCTTGCGATCCTTGAGGAAAGAAAGCCGGCCAAGCTTATGTGCGCGGCCGTTGATGTCCTGACGCGCAGGCTCAACTGGCGACCGGACGGTTCCACTGCTCAACGGCGCGGTCTGGCGGCACTGGAGCTTCCGCAAGGGCAGTGCCCCCGCAGTCGCTATCGGTACTGCGCCAGATCCTCGCGAGGGACGCGAAGATGAACGTGTTGATCGGGCACGGTCTGTTCGATCTTATTACGCCCTATTTCGGTTCGAAGATGGCGCTCGATCAGTTGCTACCCTTCGCCTCGGAGCGGCGGGTCAAATTCGTGGTCTATCGGGGCGGCCACATGTTCTATTCACGCGTCGCGCCAAGCCTTCGCGCAGAGACTGACGCGATGATGAAGTGAGGCGTGTGTTTATCAAGCTGACGGCGAGCTAGCTCATGGGGGTTCGCGTTTTGTGTGCATAGGAGGTCGGTGCTCCTTAGCGCGAGACCGCAACTGAAATGCTAGTCCAAATATAAGACCCGCGCCGGACCAGCCGAGATGTCCCGGAGCGTGGTGGCGGCTTCGTGCTGGTGTTCGAAGCGGCCCCAATAAGGCTCGCCGCGAGCACGGCGCGGTCTCTCCTAGCGCTCGAAGCCGAACGAGCGCTTTTCGGACAAACGGTTCCTGGAATTGGTCGATATACTCGGCATGGCGACGCTCCCAGGCCAGTGTCCTGTCGCGACAAGAAAGAGTCGGCTTGGATGGCCTGCGAGAGCGCCTAGCCCGGATGTGGTGAGCCTCAGGCTTGTACGAAAGGGACGCTCCGTCAGCGACGACGAGGCATGTCGGGCAGTTTTGCGCGCGGTCATTGAAATTGAAAGAAAGCGTCATCGCGGCGTCAACTGACGGCGATCAGCTCCAGATGTCCTGCGTTTCTTTTTGCTGCGCGGGCATCCAACCGGGTTGTCGAGTTTTGATTGCGTGGACCGACGGGTCGAGGAGGCTGGCTCGATCGAACAAAAGGGATCAACGGCACCTCTGCCGAAACTTATTGGCTGGCGTGCAGTGCAGTAAGACAGCGAACTGCGAGGGCCACGCAAAGAGAAGGTCGTCGGGGCAAGCGGCTCAACCGCGGAATGCGCGCGTCGCCAAACCTTGGTCGAGCCCGATCGATCTCACACCTCGCTGTTTCATCCAGATGGCGCTGAGGCTGTCATCACGCGAGTTAACTCGAACTAGCGATCTATCAAAGCAATAGGTCTGTACGAAACGAACGGAGTTGCGCAGTAACCGGCCAAACCCTCAGCAATGATTCCTGCGCGCCGTCAGGCGGCGCTAGGCGGCTGGTACAATCAAGAGTTTATCTTTTGTCAAAGATTTGCCGCGACCTTCCGGAGCTGGCGCCAAACGTTATAACCAGTCCTGCGGGGTCCCTGAATGCGAGCATATCTGAGCTCCTGGCTCTCGAAGCTCCTAGCCGGAGAATTGGCGGCATTTGGCGGGCCGGCCACCGATGAAACGGTTGCAGGATACATTCGTGCCGAGCAGGTCTCCCTCGTGCTTGGCTATTCGCTGGGCATCATGATGGCCAACGCCTGTCAATGCGACCGTACTCGCCATTGCGCTTTGGCATTCGCCAGACAGAAACGTTGCCCTGATCTGGGCGGCGACTGTCGTCTGCGGCGCGCTATCGATAGGCCTGAAAGCGCGTTCATCACGACTGATGACGAAGCCCCAGTTCGTGTCGCGCCAGGCCATGCACCGGTTGGTACGGAATGCGCTGGTTCTCGGAACTGCCTGGGCAATTGTGCCGGTGGCTTTCTTCGCGAATGCCTCCAATGGCGGGCAGCTCGTCATAACGTGTCTCTGCTCTGGAATGCTTGCAGGTGGCGCATTCGCCTTCGCCACGATTCCGGTGGCGGCAGTTGCGTTCACGGCTCCGATCTTTGTGGGTACCGCAATTTGCCTCGGCAGAAACGACGATTTCGCCTATCTGCTCGTCGCTATTCTGGTCGTGGCCTATGGCTTCGTACTCCTGCCGGCGTTTTCGCCAATTCCTTCGCGTTTACCAGACGCACGATTGCTCAACTGGAGGCCGAAAGGAGGGGGCGACGGGATCCGCTGACCCAACTGCCGAACCGTTTTGCCTTCAATGAGTGCCTCGAAGGTGCCCTCAACAGGCTCGCCCGCACGGGCGAGGAGTTCGCGGTTCTTCTCCTCGACCTCGATCGCTTCAAGGAAGTGAATGACAAATTCGGCCATCCCGCTGGCGATGACTTTCTCGTGCAGACCGCGGCGAGACTACAGCGATGCGTACGGCAGACTGATACTGTTGCGCGCATCGGCGGCGATGAATTTGCCATTGTTATGACCAATCTGACCAAGGTTGAGGATGCCTTCGAAGTCGCCGAGCGGTTTGTCGGCGCCTTCGCCGAACCATTCGCCATCGAAAAATGTGAGATCGCGGGAGCGACCAGCATCGGCATCGCAATGGCGCCGCGCGATGGCGACGTACCTCATGAGCTCCTGAGGAATGCCGACATTGCGCTCTATCGCGCCAAGCAAGCGGGTCCGGGAACGATCTGTTTCTATGAGATCTCCGATGACAAATCAGCGCACGAGCACAGAGCGTTGCAGCAGGATCTGGAGCTCGCGATCGACAGAGACGAGCTATTCCTTCTTTACCAACCATTCTTTGATATTCGAACGGACCGCGTCACCGGCTTTGAGGCCTTGCTGCGCTGGCGGCATCCCGTCCGTGGGGTAATTTCCCCGACCGAGTTCATCCCAATCGCCGAAGAGACCGGACTGATCCACGGAATCGGTGAGTGGGTGGTGCGACGCGCCTGCGCGACGCTGTCGAACTGGCCGTCTGACCTCAGGATCGCCGTGAATTTTTCGGCAGCTCAGTTCCATAACGTCAGCATCCTTGAGACAATCGTGCAGGCCCTCTCCCAAGCCAGAGTTGCTCCTCATCGTCTCGAAATCGAAATAACCGAATCGATGCTGATCTCGAAGTACGCGCCGGCATCATCGATCCTGAACGCACTCCTACAATTGGGAGTGACGGTGGCACTTGACGATTTCGGGACGGGATATTCGTCGCTGACCTATTTACTGAAACTGCCTTACACTCGCATCAAGATCGATCAGTCCTTCATACGAGACATGTTGAGCCGACCAGAGAGCGCGGCGATCGTAAAATCAATCATCACACTGACGCAGGACCGGCAGATCGGCGTGGTCGCCGAAGGCGTCGAAACCGCCGAGCAGCTCGACTATTTGCGAAAAGCCAATTGTGACGAAGTGCAAGGATACCTCATCGGTCGGCCGGTCGCGGCCGACGAAATCTTTGCTCTGCTCGATCAAGACAAGCGATGGTCGACACCAGCCGCTTGAATGACGGGGCGCCCTTCGTCATTCCGATGGTGGTAAACACCCGCATCCTAAGTGGAACAGACGCCTGGCCTGCTGGAGTAGCCATCAGAACCGATGACAAAGGTGTGGTGGAGCTAGCTTTCTCCAAATTCAAAGTTGCCCAAATTGATTGCCTAATGCGGCATTGGGACGAGATTCGCCACCTCTCTGAGGTCGATCAATCGTGCTTTGGCAGATTGCTGTGCGAGCCGGAGGGAGGCTGGGGAGAAAAGGATTTGCGGGCGCGTGACGCCTAACGTAGAACCTAGAGCAAGTCTGAGAGGTGTCGGATATCGTAGGCCGTGGACTCGGGCGAAGCATGCACGGCGCGTAGGCAGATCACCGTCGAGCCGCGAACCCCGACGCTCGCGGCGATCTCCTCATTGCTGACCCCAGCGTCCGCTGCCAGCAGCATCAAGCCATCTTTAATGAGCTTCTAAGGGGAACTACGGGTCGTTCGCTCCTTTGGAACGGTCGGGCGTCGAACTGAGAAGCCACCAATGCGCGTGTCTCTGTTGTTTGCTGCGTTGGCCTTTGGGATCGCGGGATACGTAACTGTTACTCCGGCGAGAACTCGAGATTTCCATGGTGCATGCAGGGGAGAGGCGTCGGATATCCCGGCGATTGCATGTACCAGACGCGCGCGCAGTGCCTCGCGTCCGCATCCGGGCGACAAGTGACATGCGGGGCGAGCGGCGGTGGCAATACAGAGATCGACTCGGTGGTGCAAGTCGGAAAGGCGGCCCACTGTCCGAGCCTGGACAAGCCTATAAATTCGCCGATGGTCTCCAAGTTAGAGTGGGTTCGAAAGCGACAACGCGCCATTATCGGCAATAACACCAGACTGTCGTTCGTTGGTGTGCGGCGGTCGCTGCCATGAAGCCATCAGGACCTAGATGGTCGAGGATGAAGACGCGTATCGAGTGCGAACGCTTCCTGAATGTGCTACTGGTACGCGCCTTTCGCCTTGGTCGGGTCGAAGATTCCAGCTGTGGTTGGACACCGCGCGGTGTTTGGCCAGGAGCGCATCACCGAACGCCTGCTGTCCAGCGCCCGGGATTCCGGGCAGCAGCCAGTTGGCGTTCGGAACGTCGGCGGGGCGAACGATGTGAACGTCGGACACGTCGATGACATGATGCGCGGTCAGTACGTGCGGCGCTGTGTCGAGCGTCTTGAAGCCTTTGTGAACCGCGACTTCCAGGATCGCTGTCGCCGGATCGAGAGAACAATAGACGACGCGGACGCCTATGCTGTTCCACCGGCCGCCGGCCAGGAAAGCGCCTTCGCCACTATCCCAGGTCGACGCGTAACGTGCCGGATCGAGGCGCCAGGCGATGAGCTTGCCGCCTCCCAATGGCTCTACGGAAGACGTCACGCATAGACACCGTAGGCGAGGCGCGTAAGGTACTGTTCAACGAGTTCGACGCCGGCCGGCGTGACGAGCAGGTCAATCGGGCGGCGCTGGTCAAGACCGATGGCCGGACGCTCGAGCCACTGCTCGGCCTCCTCCTGCGAACCGAACACGTCCGTGGCCTTGGCCAGAATTTCGGCAAACTTCCAGGTTCGCCCGCTTTGCTCCTGGCTGAGCGGCTTGTCCGGAGCGTCCTTGCGCCGCTGAAAGGTGCGAAGGCTCATTCCGAAGGCTTTTTCCAGCGAAGCTGTTTGAATGAAGAGGAGGTGGGCGGACGAAGTGGCTCAGCGCGGATCCAGGCAGTCCGTCCAGCAGAAGTTCATGGGCGTCGAGGGCGCTTGTGATGCGGCGCGACAGGATACGGGGTCCGCCGAGCAGATCGGCCACTTTTTGCAGGTCATTGCCCGGCACGTTCCCAACAGGTTTTTCAGCGGCCGCTGTCATGGTGGTCTCGCGACATGTGTCGCTTAATGTGCGTCACATGTCGTGATAAATCAAGGGATGGCCTCTTATGGAGCTCGGCTCACTTACATCGCGGAGCCGCATGTGGGTTCACGACCTTAGATGGGGGATTCGAGCTGCCGGGGTGGCCATCAATCTGCGCCGAAACAACGGACGGACGATTTCCCCTTTCCAGCATCGAGGAATGTCCAGTCTGTTTGACTACCAGCGACGGTTAGCATCTGCGGCGCAGTCACGATTCGAGCTAACCGCGAGAGCGTCGCCGAACCGAGATCGCTCATCTC
Source organism: Bradyrhizobium sp. USDA 4504 (assembly GCF_054063995.1). Classification (NCBI taxonomy): domain Bacteria; kingdom Pseudomonadati; phylum Pseudomonadota; class Alphaproteobacteria; order Hyphomicrobiales; family Nitrobacteraceae; genus Bradyrhizobium; species Bradyrhizobium sp. USDA 4504. The sequence continues at coordinate 540,581 of NZ_JBSSGV010000001.1, forward strand.
AGCTGCGCCATCTGGAATGCGATTGCCAGTCGCCGAGATAGTCGAGATCGCCGTCGCTCGCTTCGAATGCGCTTTTGATCTCGGCCATCTGCCACTTGTGATCCGGCAACAAACAATGCCGTCCGTTGAAGTGCGAGTGGACCGGGACCGCAGAGATCGACGACGATATAATCTTCTCCCGAACGCCAGCCCAGAAGGATGCCTCCGTTCTCAAGGGGGGAAGATCCCGCAGGCTATTGCCGGTTGGACCATGTCGAAATCAAAAAAGGTGATCTCTCCGACGCCGGCGCGCGCCAGTTCTAGACCGGCGAAGCTTCCGATCGCGGCAGGAACTCAAGGCGTTCGCCCCCTCGAGGTTTGGCCACGGCGGACCACCTCGCCGGAGCCACCTGTCCGTGCGCATCGCGATTCTGCCTGCGCCTGATGGACGGAGGTGATCTCGCAAGCGGTCTTGGCGTCACTCACCCGACATTCGTAGCTGGATGGCGCTGTCGCAGCTCCGACGCGCGTCGGTACTCTTTCGCCCGGAGCAGCGAGCTAGAGTGGGCCGCATTCTCCCATATAAATGTTCGAAATTCCTAGAGAAATCCAAAAATAGGCGCGATGGTATAACATTTGCTGTTCCGTTCGCAGCTGTCGAACTTTTTGGAGCAATTCCATGCACACTGTCGTCTGCATCAAACAAGTCCCGGATTCTGCGCAGATCCGCGTGCACCCCGTGACCAATACGATCATGCGCCAGGGCGTGCCTACCATCATCAACCCCTATGACCTGTTCGCGCTCGAGGCCGCGCTGGAGCTGCGCGATCGTTTCGGCGGCGAGATAACCGTGCTTACAATGGGGCCACCATCGGCCGAAGACTCTTTGCGAAAAGCGCTGACCTTTGGCGCGGATCGTGCCGTTCTGCTGACCGATCGTTGCTTTGCGGGTTCCGACACCCTAGCCACAACGTATGCACTGGCAACAGCGATTCGGAAGATTGGTAAGGAATACGGGCCGCCGAACCTCATTTTTACCGGCAAACAGACCATAGACGGCGATACCGCGCAGGTCGGTCCCGGCATTGCAAAGCGACTTGGCGTGCTGCAGCTAACCTACGTCGCCAAGGTCAGATCCTTGGATCTCGCAGCGCGTACGATTGAAGCGGAACGGCGCTCCGAAGGTGGTGTCCAGGTGCTGCATACCAGGCTGCCCTGTCTTGTCACCATGCTGGAGGCTACCAACCAGATTCGGCGCGGCGCAATGGCGGATGCGCTGCGGGCTGCGCGTGCGCCGATTGTGAAATGGAGCGCGCATGATGCCGGCGTCGAGGACGTCTCCAAATGCGGTCTCAAGGGTTCGCCGACCGTTGTGAAGCGAGTGTTCGCACCCTCTGCGCGCGCCGAGAAAGCAGCGCTGGTTGAGACCGCCGAGCAGCCCGCACAGGCATTGATTGACGCAATCTTCAAGCAACAGCCGAAGCTCGAGACCGATCTTGCCGCATTAGCCCGCGATGCTTGATCTTGAGAGTTTGGTGAGAAAAATCCCGAACGCGTCAACGCCCTGGCGTCCCTCCTCACTCCGACAAGCGCGGAGGCATGGAGAGCTTGGCGCTGATGATTCAGGCGAGATTGGCGCCGTCCTCACGCCGGCGCCCTCAGCGCGAGGTATGCCTCCGGCGGCCTAATGCGTCGAGTTGGCCGAAACTGGGCCGGTCCCACGCTAGAGCGGTTTCCAGTTGAGGTGAATCGGAACAGTCAAAGGGGATTCCCACGGGCACGCAAATCAGATTCGGTGTTGCCCGCGACAACATGCGGGGCATGCGATGGCGAAGGGATACTCCAAGGACCTCAGGGTGCGTGCGGTTGAGCTTGTTGAGTCCGGCGAAAGCGCACGTGAGGCTGCGCGCATTCTCAATCTCGGCGCTTCGACTACGATCCGATGGATGGATCGTTGGAGGAAGACCGGAAACGTTGAGGCCAAGCCCGGCACCGGGCACAGCCGCTCGCCGTTGGAGCAGCACAAGCAGTGGCTGATCGAGCTGATCGCCGCGGAGCCGGACCTGACGCTCGAGGAGATCCGCGCGCGTCTGCGCTCTCAGAGAAAGCAAAAGGCCGGCATCGGTTCGATCTGGCGTTTCTTCGACCGTCACAGCATCACCTTCAAAAAAAACACTGCACGCCGCCGAGCAGGATCGACCTGACGTCGCTGCCGAGCGTGCCGCGCTGAAAGCCGAGCAGCCCAAGCTGCGTGCACCGCGCCTCATCTTTATCGACGAGACTGCGGTCACGACGAAGATGGTCCGGCACTATGGGCGCTCTCCTCGCGGTGAGCGCCTCGTCTCTGGCGTGCCCCATGGTCACTGGAAGACGCTGACGCTTGTCGCCGCGCTGCGCATCGATGGCCTCACGGCGCCCTATGTCATCGACGGTGCAATGGATGGGCCCTCGTTCCTGGCTTATGTCGAGCAAGTCCTGGCGCCGACCTTGCGCAAGGGCGACATCGTCTTCATGGACAACTTGCGCACTCACAAGATCGCCGGTGTCCGCGAGGCGATCGAGGCTGTCGGCGCCCGCGTGCGTTATCTGCCGGCCTACTCGCCCGACCTCAATCCAATCGAACAGGCCTTCTCCCGGTTGAAAGCTGCGCTGCGCAAAGGCGCCACCCGCACGGTCCAAGCCCTGCTCAAACTCATCGGCAAACTCGTCAAGTCGTTTGCGCCGCAGATGTGTGCCAACTACTCTAGGCATGCTGGATACACCAGATGATCCACATCATGTGGAAAATGCTCTAGTGTCCTGAATCAAAAGTTCGGCGGACTCCAAATCGACTCGATGATAGCGGACTCTCCTGATTTGGGGAGGATTGGCGATGGGTCGGCGCTTTGCTCCGCTGGAGCTTGATGAGGTGGAACGTGCTGAGTTGACATCGTTGGCGTCGCGTCGAAGCACTGCTCAGGCGTTGGCACTGCGGGCTCGGATCGTCCTGGCCTGTGCTGAGGGCGAGCAGAGCAAGGTCGTGGCGGCCCGTTTGGCTGTCGATCCCGACACGGTCGGCAAATGGTGGCGGCGGTTCTCCGAGCATTGGCTTGAAGGTCTTTGGGACGAGTCCGCGATCGGGGACGCCACGCACGATTGAGGATGCCCGGATCGAGGCGGTGATCGTTCGCACCCTTGAGACCCAGCCTCCCGGGGCCACCCACTGGAGTTCGCGCAGCATGGCGCGGGCCAGCGGGCTGTCAGTCTCAACAGTACAGCGTATATGGCGCGCTTTCGGCTTGCAGCCGCATCGGTTGGAGACCTTCAAGCTCTCAACCGACCCCGACTTCGTCGCCAAGGTTCGCGACATCGTCGGCCTTTACGTAGCTCCGCCCGAGCGCGCCATCGTACTGTGTGTCGATGAGAAGTCGCAAATCCAGGCGCTGGATCGCAGCCAGCCCATGCTGCCCATGCGACCTGGCCAGCCGGCGCGCCGTAGTCACGACTACAAACGCCATGGCGTCACCTCGCTGTTTGCCGCCCTCGACGTCGCAACCGGCCGGGTCATTGGCAAATGCTATGGACGCCATCGTGCCAAAGAGTTCCGCAAGTTTCTCGATGAGATCGAAGCTGCGGTTCCAGACGATCTGGACGTCCACCTCGTCATGGACAATTACGCAACCCACAAGACGCCGTTGATCCGCAACTGGCTGGCAAAGAGGCCGCGCTGGCACGTCCACCTGACGCCAACCAGTTCATCCTGGCTCAATCAGGTCGAACGCTTCTTTGCACTCATCACCGAGCGTAAGATTAGGCGCGGCATCTATCGCAGTGTGGCGGCGCTACGGGCCGAGATTGCCTCCTTCATCGACCATCACAACGCTGACCCAATGCCGTTCCGATGGACCAAATCAGCTGACGACATTCTCGGCTCAATCGAACGCTTCTGCGCTTACAATCTGCCCGCCAAGGCATAAAATGCCATGAACTTTTGGTTCAGGACACTAGTCGTAGTCCGGTCCGCCACGCTCGACGGCTTATGCTGCTCGCGCTGGCTGTCGAGAAGCTGACGAGCCCGGCTGCAATTCACCACCGATCCAAATGCGAAAGCGGGCCGTGCTCGCCTACCTGCTGCCTTGACTGAGAATGTGCAACCTGCCCGGTGCTGCCCGCTCAGAGAAGGTGCCGTTGAGTTCGCGTTCGGTTCCGTCGCGAGCTCGTCGCGGCGATCGGGATCACCCGCTTGGCATTCGCCATCGCGGCCGCTTCCATCAATCAGCTCTTGCCGAGCGGTCAAGGCAAGCTTCGTCGCCTCGAGATGGGCTTTATGCCGGTTGTCAAGCGGACCGTGCGAGAAAACAGACGCACATAAAGGAATGCCTTTCTAAGCTTCTCATCAGAGGCTTCGGGCTCGTCAGCTTTTCATCAGCAGTCACGGGTAGCAGGTGATATCTGCTTCTTGAGTTCCCTAAAACGGATGAGACCGCCATGGACCCGAGAAACTGCGACCCATTCTCTTCGGGCCCGCGAAGTTCCAATCATCTGTTGGGGGGACAGCAGGCAGCTCAGGGGGCGCAAGCGAACGAAGCTGGGCAAACGGATTTTGAGCAGCGACTGGGTGAGGCGGCCGAAGCCGCCGTCGCCCGGGATACTCCGCGCCCGACCTATCCTCAGCTATCCAGCGAAGATGAGAGTCTCATAGAGGCGGTTGAAACAGACGCTGTGCGCAGGAATCTGCAGGAGCAAACGGCTCGGAACTATGCCTTTTCTCTACGAAAACTTGGGAATGATCTTGTCTGCCGAGGCAAGACCATTTCCGGTCTCGATCAGACTTCCCTGCTTGACCACGCTTGGTTGTACTTTCCCGCCGACGAGCAAATGCGCCACGCCTTGGGGGCGCTTCACAAATATCGCGAGCCTAGGGTGGCCGATGGAGATCGACATTATGTCCCCCCTGCGGAAGACAAGATTCTGATCGACGGCGCGGTTCAGGCAGCTGCGGCACGCCGGGGATGGGCACCGCTCACAGCCGAGAAGTATGATCGTGTTCTTCGTAGGCTGGCGAAATCGCTCGAGTCTCAGGGGCAAGCGATGGCCGCGCTCGATCACAACGCGCTGCTAGTCCACGCCAAGGGGATGTTCGGTAATGACAATGAAATGGACGCCGCATTGCTGGTGCTTCGCGAGCATCGTGAGCCTGGCATCTTAGCTGCACGCCGACCTCGTGAAGATCAGGCTCCCGCCGCCGAAGACAAATGCCTCATTGAGGCTGCGGCTCGTACCAGCGCGCGTCCCAAGAAGGCCATCAACGTCTACGTCAAAAATCTTCTCAGATTTGCTGGGGCGCTCAACGCAGATGGCCAACGAATGACCAATTTGGAATATCCGGAGCTGGTCAAACTTGCCAAAGAGCGGTTTCCCGGAAACGGCAGCATTGTCAGCGGGCTGGGCATGGTTCGTGATTACCGCAACGCGGAGCGCGCTTCCGGTAGGGCCACCCCTTGGCACGCGGAGGATGATCCGGCCGTCGCGTCACCGGAGTTAAGTTTCGAACCGGAGGAACTTTGGCGGTTACTGGAAGATCAACCGGTCCCCTCGCTGCCACTCCAAAACTCAGCGGGGCTTCGGGATGCCTCGGATGATCCGGATCAGTTGCGGGCTGAAAGTTTGAACACGGCGACGCTTCGGGAGATGCTCGTTTCGCCTGTCGGATCCCCATTGGACAGTGTGAATCAGCCAGATCCAGCCGTTCCGTCGCCGGTGCAAATTGTCGATCCGGAGGGGATTTGGCCGAGTATGGGTCAAGCTGGCCTCTCGCCAGTGGAAAGCTTCGACACGGCGAAGCTTTTGGAGATATTTGCTTCACCCAGACATTCGCCAACCGACAGCGTTAATAAACCAGATCCTTCGCCGCTGTGGGGCGTAGGCGGCTCGAGCTCCGGCGCACCATATGACGCGGTGCGCTCGGTGCCCGGGGTCCCCGATGCAGAGCTGGATCTCCCAACGGGCTGGCAGCACGGCGACCAATGGGCGCCGCCAGACCTCAAAGAAGGAATGCGTTTGCATGACGTGCTGCCGAGCGCTCACAGCCGGAGACGAATTTGACAATTTCGGGTGTGAACTACACGGGCATGCTGGGACCACCTGGCCTGGAGAACGAGATTTTTCTTCGCCGAACCTGAGCGGTCTCGCCTGCCGATCCGGAAATGTCGCCTACAGCCAGTCTTAGCGATGCAATTTAGCGGCACCCCGTCGGTCCATCACTGCCCTGGGAGAGGGGATAATCTGTCATGCTACCGGTCGTATCGCGGGCGGACTGATAGCTTGCGGAAGACGGCAGCAGCATCTTCGATCCTACCGCAGCAATTGGCCAAAGTCGGATTTGCGCACTGTTGACGGTACGAGGGAGCGCGTCCGGCGGCCAGGGGATTAACGTCGCTAAGTTCTCCCGTTAATAGCTGAAAGGAGTGCCTACTCACGCATGGCGGACGGCTCGTCGCGGTGCTTGAGATGTCTCTTGCGAGTATTGTAGCTGACCAGCCAGATCACACCGACGGCGATCGGCACGCACCCTGCGGTTAGATAAGAGGGCTCTACATGAAGTCCGACATCATGCGCTCCCTTGGCAAGGTAGCCAAACAGGCTGACCACATAATATCCTATCGCCGCGACTGATAAACCCTCTACCGTGCACTGCAGCCGAAGCTGCTGCCCAGCGCGTTCATTGATAGCATGCAGCAGGTCCCGATTCTGGCGTTCGATTTCGACGTCAACGCGGGTTCGCAACAGATCAGCGGCACGCGCCAGCTTGACCGACAGGGTTGCCTCGCGATCCGCAGTCGTCTCGCAAGTTCGCATCGCAGGTGCCACCCGGCGCGCGAGGAACGACGACCAGGTCGGATAGTCCGCGATCTCGCTGCCTTCGATGATAGATAAACGGGATTGGACCAATTCGTAATAAGCTCGGCTAGCGCCGAACCGAAACAGGCTTCCGGTCGCACCGCGCTCAAACGAGGCGGCCAACGAGGTCAGTTCGGCAAGTAGATGGTTGTTGAGTTTCAATCCCTCCGCGCCCTGCATTTCTTCGAGTACCTCGCCAAGACGTCTATCGATGCGATCGACGAATGGACCGAGCTCAAGAGCTGTCGATAGACCGAGCAGCGCCAGCGGACGATATGTCTCGACTTCAAGCAGCCGCTGCACCAACGCGCCGAGATTGTGCGGCGTCAAGCCGAGGTCGCAGACAAGAATCCTGGTGAAACCATTTTGGTCAACGCGAAAATCAGAAGCCATGACACTTTTTCCGCCCTTTATGCGGGCCATAGCCAGGCTGCTCTTGTCGAAAAGTTGTTCCGCCCGTGTCAATGGGCAGGCGTCTTGCTCTACGTCCAACTTGATTGCGACCAGCAATTGCCCTTCCTGCCGCAACGCTAGCATCAGGGAGTGAACCGCGCCCGGGGCGCCCTCCGCTTGGCGATCGGCCGGACTATTGACTATCCACGTGAAGGTGGCGAACTCGGCATGCTGTTCCCAACGAAGCGTCACAGGTCCGATATCAATCTGGTGATGTTTCGCTGAGGCCTGCGGTGAGGGAAGGTCGCGATCCCGACAAAATGCGACGAAGCCGCGGCGATCGCTTGCCGCCGCATCGCCCTTCGCAAGAAACGCGTAGTGGATCACCTTGAATGGTGGAATAAGCTGCATAAACGGACGCGCATGCACTTCGCTGAGCACGGCGTCGCGCTGCGGATGCAGCTTGAAAGTGTGAGTATCCAGTCGATCGAGCACGTGTAGGTACCTCATTTCAGAAACTGCATTTGCGCAGGCCCGCGATGTGGCGTGGTGGGTCAGCTCGAAGTCGCACCGATTCGCGCAAGCGGCGCCAAATGTCGTTGGTTGCCAGCAGACCCCCGCACAAGTATCGCTTGGTATCGATGTGTTGCCGCACGCGTCGTGGAGCGTAGACTTGCCTCCAGGAATAGCGCCGGCGGCACGACCGACGTTCGCACGGTTCCGTTCGCGTGACTTCGCCAATCGCCATCGTCGGATCCCACCGTCGATGAATGGATCAATAGCGCAATCATGACTCTCATCCTGGCGCCGCTCATCTCGTCTCGCAATTGGACGCGATGCAGGATCTGGGCCAGCACGAAACGAGCGAAAAGCTGTGCTTTTGGCAGCGATACGACCCGTTGAAAACTGTCAGAGAAAGATGTCGGACATGAAACGCGGCGACATTCAGCCGTGCCGTCCTCACGTAGGAGGTTTGCGAGAATTCGCCTCCGCGCTTCGGCCGGGAAATGCTGATAGGACGATCGGCCGCTGCCGACTGACGGCTGCGAATCCCTCTTCAGCGGTCAAGCATTCCGCGGCAATAACACTACACGCGCCGTAAGGTGACTGCTAGGCGTCGTGGCAGAGCCCGGCATGAGTTTGTCGTAAACGAAGACCGGCAGTCAGCGACTGAGAGCAACACGCTAGCGCGATGCGGCCTGCACGCCTAAAGCGCTGTCGGGCGGTTCGGGGCGCAAAGGCTGCACGGCTCTCGATGGCTTGGAAGTTCCTCGATAGATCGTGAGTGCAGCGATCACGCTGAGTGCGGCTGCAAACATCGAACCCGGGCGAAGCCTTGTCATGAGTTCGTTCAATGAGCCAAGTCGAGGCAAGTGGAGTGAAAGTACCAAACAGGGCGGCCGCGAGTGCGAAGGCCAGGGAGAAGCAGGTTGTGCGCACATGCGCAGGTACGATCTCAACCAGAGCGCCCAGCATAGTTCCGCTGTAGGTGCCAAAGTAGAAAGAGAACATCATCGCCACTGACAACATTTTGCCGAAAGTGGGAGCGCTCACCAGCCAATTCAAAGCCGGATAGGCCGTCATCAAGGCAAGGCTAGCAATGGCGAGCAGAACTGGCTTACGGCCAATACGGTCGGAGAGGGCGCCGCCAATTGGATTCCAGATGAAGTTGGTCACGGCGACCAGGAGTGTCACCAAGAGCGCATCCTGGGTGGACAGCTTCAAGACGGTCTTGCCGAACGTGGGCGTGTAGACGGTAACGAAATAGAAGGCGCCGTGCTCAGCATGGCCATCATCATCCCGAGGACGACGGTGCGCCAATTCGCAAGCGCAGAGGCAATGACCTCGCCTGCTGCGGGATGCTTTTTCATCGCCAGAAACTCAGGAGTTTCCTCCAGCGTTCGACGAAGGAAGAAGATGAGCGGGACGATAAGACAGCCGAGAAAGAAAGGAATTCGCCAACCCCAGGAGGCCACGGCCTCCACCGGCATCGATTCGTTCAGCAGGTAACCCGCGATCGCCGCGACAAAGATCGCGACCTGCTGGCTGGACGACTGGAACTAAGTGTAGAAACCACGATTGCCTGGGGTTGCGATCTCTGCCAGATAGACTGAAACACCGCCGACCTCGACGCCGGCGGAAAAGCCCTGGAGCAGCCGTCCGGTTAGAACGATAATGGGAGCGGCAATCCCGATTGTCGCATGGCTCGGACAGAAGGCGATAATCACGGTGCCGACTGCCATGATCGACAAGGTAATGATCAGGCCTTGGCGACGGCCAATCCTGTCAATATAGGCGCCCAGCATAATCGCGCCCACCGGACGCATTAAGGCGCCCAGCCAGAACACGCCAAACGTGTTAAGCAACGAGGCGGTTTCGCTCTCTGCGGGAAAAAAGCGTTCCCAATGGCGGTGGCATAAAAGCCAAATAGGAAAAAGCCGAACTGCTCGAGGAAATTGCCGCTGGTCGCACGGAGGATCGCGTTAAGACGCGATTTGACAGAGGCGTGCTGAACGAACATTTGTGACACCGCGAGTTTCCTTCCCAGTCGAAGGCCGGTCGCGGCAAACCCTACGCCGGCCCAATTGCTATCAGGCCGTGACTTTGTCGTTCAAGACATTAGCGACCGACCGGAAGGCGCCTTGTCTTTCGGGCATATTTTCGGCGGTCGCCAAACCTGACTTGAGATGAAGTTCAAACAGCCGTGACGCCCGGCGTTCATTTGGCGGGTAGGAGACGGTCCTCAAGCAGTCTTTCTCGGTCTATTAGCCCATGCCCCGTGGATTGGAAGCATATCCGTTTTCGTTGTCCGTTTTCTGACCGGCGTGCAGGGTCCTGTCAGCTTCAAGACATTTGCAACGAGGAGTCTCGCGAGGGTTCTCTCAACGTGCTCGGAACTTATGGAGCAGTGTCGGATTGGCACAGCAATTGCTGCAAGCGTGCAAGAACACAGGATGGCGAAGGAATGCACGCAGAACGAGCCAAAGCCGGCGGCAATCTCTTTGGTTTTGAGGACCTCGCGCCAGGCAGCCGCCGTATTTCACCACGACTCTGCGAGCGATGAGTGGCGCGCGGGTTACTCCAGCATCGGATTGCTTGTGGATCGGAAGTCAGCGCGGCGCCGCTTCGACTGGGCGGCGCTTTTCTTCGATACACTCATGAACGGGCCAAGCCCATCAGGCAAAAGCCGATACTGCGAAGATTGCGGGGGGCGCCACGATTTGATGCGGCCAAAAACGTCGAACCAGCGAACTATTTGATCTCGCTGCCGCTAGCCCTTGCCGCCTCGCTCGAATGATCGTTCTCTCCTCATAACAGGGTCCAAATGAGGTCTTCTCAAGCATCTCAATTCAAACAAGATCAGCCCTCGCAGATATTTTGTGAGCACTTGACTGAGCAAGCACGACTTCGGTTTGGCCCGCATCCGTTCACTGCGGAGATGTCCGAAGAACAGGTTGTGAGCCTGCTGCCTGAATACCTGGCGATGTCACAGGCGTTCCCGTACCTGCAGGCGGGCTCGCAAAAGAACCTCATATTCGACGTAATGCATCGCAATCGGGACGTTACCAGGGATATTGAGCTGACCAGCGTGGTCGCCAACTTCATCTGTTGGGATGAGACCGGCGGTTATGGCCGACTTCTCCAGGGCGGTAAGGCGGCGTTACCTGAAATTCTGGCTACCGAAAGCTTCCACTCGAACCTGCTTAGAAAAGATGCGTCGCGATTACTCGGCCGAGCAATACAGCCTAACTACAGCGCCACGACGAAGCGCTACCTGCATTGCCTCTATGATGGGTTGTCATCGAAAGATCTTCTAATCCGTTGCGCCTACATGGTCGCTTTTGAGCTACATGCTGCGGAAATGATCCAGGCACTGTGGTCCACTTTGACCAGGATCTTTGATGTGCAGGCCGGCGATCTCGAATACTTCCGGAGCCATGTCGGCGGTGACGATCCCGCAGAGAAATATCACGGAGAGATGACAAGCCGGCTCGTCCGCGAGCTCGTCCCGGTCGACCGTCGTGTTCGCTTCATGGGCGAGTTCGATCAAGCCTATCGGCTCAACGTGCAGTGGTGCCGCGACCTACTTCGAATTCCCCCATCTGAGGGAGATGGCCGAGCGGAGATCGAGCATCACGGCCGTTGTCATTGTGGTTCCGTCAAGTTCCGCGTCCGGGCGCCGCGAGAGGTCTCGGTAGTTCGATGCAATTGTTCAATCTGTAGAATGTCTGGATTTCTGCACTTGCTCGTGGCTGGTGACAAGCTCAGCGTAGAGCGCGGCGAAGAATCCCTCACTACCTACCAGTTCAATAAGAATATCGCCCGGCACACGTTTTGTCGGTTTTGCGGCGTAAAGCCATTCTATAGGCCGCGATCGAACCCTTCTGGATTCAGTGTCAATGTTCGATGTTTAGATAGAAAATCCATCGAAATCACAAGAATAGACGACTTCGATGGCGAGCAATGGGAGCAAGCGCTCAGCTCAATGCATGAAGGCAGCTTGGAATACCGTCTTGAAGATCACACCTTGGAGTGACCACGAATGCCGCGCGCAGCAAATGAAAAGCCCCGCCTGCTTTCAGAGGAACATCTGACGAAATATCGCATAGAGCTGTTGGTGAAGGGCACGGTGGTGATCGGTCCGCAGACTTTGTTCACCCAAGATGACCTGGCAAGGATCGATCAGCTGCAGACTGAGATTCCGGAGGAAGAAGTGCGGGAAGGAGATGCCGGCGACTCGCACAATGTCTTCGTAAAACGCGTGCGCGTAGACCCGCCGGGTCGCCCTCCCAGCAACGCGAATGGTGCAGCCCCAGGGCAGATTATCGAACTCCTCGAAAGAAAAGACCGCAGCTTCGTACTGAAAAAAATATTGGGAGCATCATCAGATTTTGTCATTCGCCGATGCCAAATGCATCGGATGCCTCCTGGTTCTTTTGTTGGCATCCATTTGGATGCTGCGAGCGACCCCGATTTCGAGTACTCCGTGATTGTGCAACTCGCGAAGAACTTCGAAGGGGGGGAGTTCGTGGTATATCCAAGCGCCTACGAACAGCAGGTATTCCGACCGCCATTTGGAGCCGTGCTGGTCACAACGTGTAAGCTCCGCCACGAGGTGAAACCTGTGCATACTGGTGAGCGCCGATCCCTGGTCTACTTCTGTTCAAAACGCGATGGCGTAAACCGAAGGACCATCGAAAGCACTTCTGGTGGTCTATGAGCCGGATTGGCCGAATGGCTTGACGACGGGCGAACCGCCGAGAGGATCCGTTGCGGACCGACACCATATTTGCGGTGCGCCTCATGCTGACAACGCCTGACACCCTTCGTCGATAATGGCAACGTCAAACCCTGAATTGACGTGGCTTAGCTAGCAATCACGGGGCGCCGAGTGTGGAAGGAAAGCACCTTCTCGGCACAGTCGGACATACAGCCGTACGAACAGGACGGCACGACTTGGTCTGCACCGTCGGCGGGACGGCGTGGCGTTCGGAACCGGAAACCGCTCGCGGCGGCTGCTTCAGGAGACACAGGGGGGCGCTTCGGTAACATTGTCATCTGAGGCAATATGGGGGGCAGTTTTCCATGGCACGCGACAGCCGCTATTGAGGACGTGTGTTCGACGTACGCATCCGATGCGGATAACTCCGGACGTGATTGCAGCCTCGTTGCGGAGGCTGAAATCGCAAAAAGCCAACCGAGGTTGGCGAAGTCGCCCTTATTGTTGACGGCCAGCCCTTCAGTTTTGAACTCGCAGCCGCTGCCGTAACCTAACGGCGGCAAGGTTCACTAAGTCACGACGATTGGTGGAGGGGCTTGGACAGAGACTGGCTGCGCGGCTGGAAAACCCTCACAAGTTGGACGCTTGCGGCGCATCTCGTTTTAAGTTGATTGTGGTGGATCACGCCCGCGAAAGGTCCGGAATCCGCGGAATTGATCGCGGCCGTCAGCTTTTGGTCAGGGGGCCTGGGTTAGTCAGGCGCGAAGAGTGCCTGGGGAATCCCACGGGGTCCCATCACCGATCATACTCGGTCAGGTGATGTTTTTTGGAGGATGATCACGTGTGCGGGTGAGATAGCCGAGCATGGCGATCTGCAAAGGCACACGCCGCATCGATGCGGTTGAGGTTTTCAATTCCTGCAGGCGTAAGAGCAGTCCCATCGTCCACGAGGCGCTCGCGGACATCAAGTGGAGCACAGGTACGATGTTGCAGACCGGATCTCAAAGCTGGATTTCGATTTCTGCAGAAAAAGCATTTGGAAACGCAGGCGGACGCACTCTCTCATCCGCGATCCGCGATGGCCGTTGTTCATGAAGGCGCTGTAATGGCCCAGCACGCCGTCACGGCAGACGATGCCGACGTCTATCTCTCATTCGCTGCCGAGCTCGCCGATTCGGTCAGGCCCATCGTGCTGTCCTATTTCCGCACGCCGTTGGATGTCGCCGCCAAGTCCGATGCGAGCCCGGTGACGATCGCCGATCGAGCGGTCGAGTTGCGTCTCAGGGAAAGGATCGAGGCGCGCTTTCCGGAGCATGGCATCATCGGCGAGGAGATCGGAGCCAAGCCTGGCGGCGCGTTCACCTGGATCGTCGACCCGATCGACGGCACCAGGAGCTTTATCAGCGGCTTTCCCTTGTTCGGCACGCTGATCGCGTTGACCCATCAGCAGCAGCCGTTCTGCGGCCTGATCGACGTTCCCTTTACCGGTGAGCGGTGGGTGGCGAAGCCCGGTGTGGCGCGGTTCGGCGATGGATTGGCGCGGACCAGCGCATGCGAGAGCGTCGCCGACGCGCGCTTCTACACTACATCGCCTGATATGTTCCGCAACGGCGAGATGGGGCCATTCGAGCGGCTGTCGCGAGCTGCGCGGATGCGCCGTTTCGGCGGCGATTGCTACATCTATGGCCTGCTTGCGTCGGGACACTGTGACATCGTTCTCGAAACAGGGCTTCAGCCATATGACTACATGGCGCTGGTGCCGATCGTGCAGGGCGCCGGCGGCTGCATCACCGATTGGGAGGGATGCCCGCTCTCGATTCGTTCGGAAGGGCGCGTCCTGGCGACCGCAACGCCGCGGCTTCATGCCGAAGCGCTCGCCTTGATCCAGGGATAACCAACGATCATGCCCTACAGGACAACCATCGGAGGGACAGTCGTTGGGTAAGCATCCGGTGAAGACCGCGTAGCGGTCACTCAGGCTGCCTTTTCGGCTCGCTTGTTTCGGTCACGCCAATTCCACGGAAGCAGTTCGTCGAGCCTTTGGACTGGATGTGCGGCGATGCGCGCCAAGACGTCGGCGAGCCAGGCTTGTGGATCCACGTCGTTCATCTTGGCCGTGACGATCAGGCTGTACATCAGCGCGGCACGGTCGCCACCGCGGTCGGAGCCGCAGAACAGCCAGGACTTGCGGCCGAGGGCGATACCGCGCACGGCTCGTTCGGCGGCGTTGTTCGACAGGCAGATGCGACCGTCGTCGAGGAAGCGGGTGAACGCGCCCCAGCGCTTGAGCATATAGTCCATCGCCTTGGCGACGTCGTTGCGCCGTGAGAGCTTGGCGCGTTGCTCCCGCATCCAGGCTTCCAGATCGGCGACCAGCGGCGCGCTGAGCTCCTGGCGGATGGCCCGGCGCCGTTCAGGCGTCTGGCCGTTGATGCCTCGCTCAATCTCGAACAAGGCGTCGATCCGGCGGACTGCTTCCAGCGCCAGCGGCGAGATCACCGCGGGCTTTTTGCCCTGCACCTTGCGGCGCGCATTCTCCGCCAGATCAGCCATCACGAAGAACGGCCGTCGGGCATGGACCCAGCAGGCGGCTTCCAGGATTGGACCTGCGTTGCGGCCCAGGTCGTAAAGCCTGCCATAGCCGCCATAGGCATCGGCCTGGAAGATTCCGCTGTAGCTGGCCAGATGCGTCTGAGGATGTTCGCCGGCACGATCGCGTGAGTAGTAAAACACCGCCCCTGGTGGTGCCGGCCCGCCGAATGGCTTGTCGTCGCGGACGTAGACCCATATCCGGCCGGTTGAGGTCTTGCCCTTGGCCAGAACCGGCACCGTGGTGTCGTCGCCGTGCAGTCGCTCGGCGCTCCGCACATGGGCTTCGAGGCGCTGGAACAATGGCCTCAGCGCGACCGTACAGCCACCGACCTGATCGGCCAGGGTCGACAGGCTGATCGGCACGCCCTCCTTGGCATAGCGCTCAGCTTGCCGGTTCAGGGGCTGGTGCTGGCCGAACTTCTCGAACAGCACCATCGCCAAAAAGCTCGGGCCGGCCCAACCGCGAGCGATGACGTGGAACGGCGCCGGCGCCTGGCTGATCTTCTCGCAATCCCGGCAGCTAAACTTCTCCCGAATGTGCTGGATCACCTTCCAGGATTTCGGGACCACCTCCAGCGTCTCAGTGATGTCCTCGCCGAGCTTGGACAGCCGCGAACCGCCGCAGCAGGCGCACGAGGTCGGCCCCGGTACGATCACGCGCTCGCGGGGCAGATGATCCGGGAATGGTTTGCGGGACGGCCGCTGGCGGGTGAACGACGCCACGGTGGTCGCATTGCTGGTCCGAGCGGCAGCGATTTCGGCGGCGAGTTCGTCCTCAGTCGCTGAGACCTCGAGCTCCTCCAGCGTCAGTTCAAGTTGATCCAGCAGCCTTGCGGTACGCTCCGAGCGAGGGGCCATAACGATCACGGTTCAGCTTTTCGATCTGCAGCTTCAGGTGAGCGATCAGCGCCTGGTCATCGGACTGTTGGGCGCGAACGCTGGCGAGTTCGGCACGCGCTGCCAGCAACGCCGCACGCAGCGCCTCAATATCTTCCGGCAGCTTCTCGGGACTATCACCCATGCCCCGATGGAATCACAAAAGCCGCGATTTGGCGCGGGTTTTTTGCAATCTCACGGGATTTTTGCGCAGCCTATCCCGCGCTCTGCGGCCGCCAGCTGTGTTGAGGGTTGCGCCAGTCGATCGCCTCCAGCAAATAGCCCATCTGAGCTGCGGTCAGCGACACCACGCCGTCCACCGTCGCCGGCCAGATGAAGCGGCCACGGTCCAGCCGCTTGGCGTAGAGCGACAGTCCAACCCCGTCGTGCCAAAGCGCCTTGATCAGCGTGCCGGCGCGACCGCGGAACACAAAGACGTCGCCGGCAAAAGGATCGCGCCCGAGGCCTTCCTGCACCAGCAATGCCAGGCCTTGCATGCCTTTGCGCATGTCGGTGTGACCAGTCGCGATCCAGATTCTCGCGCCGGCTGCGATCGGGATCATCGCTGCTCCAGAAGGTCCAACACGCGAGACAACGCGGTCATATCAACGCCGGCGTCCACGATCACACGATAGGCCTTGCCGACGACAATCTCCATGCGCCCGCTCGCCGGCGTCGCCACAACGGTCGACCGCGCTGGAGGTGGGTCCGGCATCACCATCGCCGGCACAAAGCCGGGCTGAGGCTGTTCGTCACCGCTCGCCCGGGTCCCAAACGATCGCCGCCAAGTCAACAGCAGCGAGCGCGAAATTCCATATCGCCGAGCCGTCGATGAGACGGCGCGCGATGTCTGCAAACTCTCCAAAACGATCTTGAGCTTCTCGTCATCGGTCCAGCGACGACGCCGGCCAGTCTCAACAACCTCGAACCGTTCAACCTGAGCACTGCACTTATTGCTGTCCATAAGGACTGTTACACAGCACTCGACTTAACCCGACAAGGCGGCCGTCACCGGAGGGAGACGTCGTTGGCGTTGCCGACCTCAGGGATCTGATGGCCAAGGTGACGGCTCGAGCGGTCGGACGATCAGCTCGCCGGCATCGGCGCTGACGTTTCGGTCGAGCGGCTTGCGGCCAAATGGCGCTCACCGATCTGCCGCTCAAGGCCTTCCTGGCCGAGGAACTGATTCCGGCCGATACTGACGCCGCGTTCTCGAAGACCATGCGGCTGCAGGATCTGATGTTGGTCGCTTCGATGCGGAAGTGGTCACAACATTCCGCTCGACGATCGCGCTCGAGGGACGGCTTTCGACGTGCACGCGACGATGCCGTATTCGCGGAAATTATCCGCGATGGCATCTCTCTAGACTGCAAACTCCGTGCGCCATGAACGAAATTGTGCATCGATTGCGACCAGTCTTAGCGAGTGGCTACACGAGCGAGTTCGCAATCGACGCAAGAGGGTACGTTGAGATCTCGTTCAATTCATTGTCAATAGTCGGTGCTGTAGCTCGCGTGATGCGGCCCGATCGCGCGCAATTGCGAGGCATTCGACCGTGCCTGCATCCTCATCAGCAGCAAGCGGGATCACGCCATCCTTGCGCTTGCGGTCGAACAGAAAGCGTTCCTTGACGAAAAGGTCATGTGCCGCTTGAAGAGAGCGTGATCGAACATTTCTGACGGATGAAATAACGTAGAATCCAGAGTAGTCGAAACCCAGCAGCCGAACGGCAATGTTGTGTAACACCGAGCCTCCACCCCACCGCCCGTTCGCCTCATTAAATAGCAGCCGCCCATCGCTCGTGAAAATGGCATCGATGTTGATCATTCCGCGGTATCCGAGGCCTCGCGCGAGCTCCGCAAATCGGTAGGCGTGCGTCTGGGCAGCCAGCCATTGTTCGTTTCTCAGATCGCTTGGCAGCTCAAGTCCCGTCCAAATGAGAGACCTTTCGGATTGGTCGCTGCTTCGACGCAGACGAATGCTTCCACTGTTGATGAAGGCGATCGAACCGTCCTCCTCGATTTCGTATTCGAGATAGAAGGGAGACCGAGCCAAGTGGTACGATTCCACGACCAGTGTCTTGCACGATGCTGTGGTCATCTCAGACCAAAGTGCTTCTGGATTAAACGACGGCCAAGAAATCTGCCTGGTATCTCGTGCCCCAGGTAATGGACCGCTGTCGTGACCGGTCAGGATAACATTTCCGACCCCACCGGCTCCATTGTCCAACTTGACGATTACGTTGCCGGTCTCAGACCTCAGCGAGGTAATCGCCCGCAATAGATCGTCTGAGTTCGTGGTTACGCACCCGCTTGGCAACGGAAGTCCGACACTTGTAGCCAATTGACGGAAGTGGCTCTTGCGGTTCAATAGATCAGGCCCCCGCTGCAGAGCGAATTCGCTCCCGCTCTGTGGAATACGCAGCAGTGCCGCCAAGCGCGCGACGCCTTCACTAGGATAGCAGGGATATATTCTCCAGGACGATTTCTTCCGAAGGTGGCTGTTGATTCTCTCAACAACAATATTTGACAGCAGCGTGCAATCATCAAGAACGCTGGCTGTACCGCCGCATTCAGGCACAAGAAGCGAAAGGCTCGAGGCATCGAAATCGAGCGTCGCGCCAATGAAGGACAACAAGTCCGGCCGGATGGCAACCGGTGAGATTATAAGGTCGCCCTCCTGTGCAAACCATGCTGAGCGTGAAGCCGAGTTGGCGGTAAAGGAGATTTGAGCTGCTGTCAGACCGTCCCCCGACATTTGTGACGTACCGGCATTCATGATTAGGATCCGAGGCAACGCCGATCTCCCGAGCATTTGATACGGTCAGTAGACACCGCGATATGAAGAACGATGAACTCGATACGGCGGATTGCGCAGAGGCGGTGAGCGTAAGGCGGCTTTGCGCCGCATTCCGTTGAACCAATGTGCCGCGATCCTAATGATTGTCTGCTTAAATGTTTCTCCCGATGCAATTGAACCGAAGCTCGGCATTGCATCGAACAGGTCTCGATCGCGTCATTCCGGGCTGACTGACCCTGGCTATTAGCGCGCGGCCTCTGCAGAACAGCGGGGGTCTTAATGGCTGTCATGGGTTACGAGCAATCGATACCGGTTTAGGTATGTCGCCCACTCGATCAGTCACCCCGTGCCGATCGACGGCAGTCGCGTGCATCTGTCCGTAATGATAGGCGCACCACGATGACTGCTTCTTGCCTGGTCTTTGATAAACTGGCTCGCCGCACATGTATGCCGATCTTGGATCGTCATCTTTGAAGCCGACAATGGCCCGGCATTGGCCTTCAATATGGTCAACTAGCAGGACCTGCTTGGCGCCGTCAGGCTCTTTCAACTTGCTGCTCCAGAATACCAGGCAATCTCTTCCGAAGTCGCAGCGGTCAGACCGAACGACGCTTGCAGCTCAAATCTCTTGAAAATCCTTGCCGCCGCATGGGCTCTCGTGCGTGCGGACGCCGTGCCAGCGCGGGAAGCTGGCGTGGATGGAGCGAAAAGCTGCTTCTTGACTGCCTTTGGTACTGTGGCCGGCCGTCAGTCTTGAGATTTGGGAGGCAACGGTCCCCTGCAAGAAGTCGGCAGCGAGGTTTAGGTTGATCGCCTCTGATTTCACGAGTCCTCAGATTGGGCAGCCTGAGACAGCCCGTTAGTACCACTTCTGGAATACCGGGCCATCTGCGACTGCCTGCGAGACGTCGCGACGCGATCAGGCCTCGCTGCACAGCTGTCTCAGCCGCTTGGCTCTTTGAGATGGGGATCATGATCAACCACTGTGACTTGGTTCTCATCAAGCCAGACATTCGCAATCCTTCACAATCCCGGCGGCAGAAGAGACCTCGTGCCAGTTTCGAGATCGTACAACTTAACGTTACGTCTGATTCAAGCCCTTTTGCTTGCCAGCATTAGTCCGCCAATACTCTGAGGTTAGTGCGGAATGCTACGGCCTCGAGCGTATTCTGCACCGCGATCTGCATCAGAAAGTCGCCGCATATGTTCGCAGCCGATAAGCGCCCTTGCAGGGTCCATGCTTTCGCGATCCAAGGCTCCCGTCAGCGCCGCAACGGATTTCGGTCTGACCGTTGCACTATCATTGGATGATTCAGTCGCATCCGTCCCGCGCCGGCGAGACGATGCCGATTTCCGGCGGAAGTGTATGATAACGTGCGCCTGATAGTAGGGCAGCTCTTTGTCCGTAGGCGTCGCAATTCCCGCCGGTCGAGATCATTGAAGCGTCTGATAGAGGCGATAGAGGAGCCGGGCACGCGGCTCAATCGACGAGATGTAAAGCTGCTCGTAATGCGTGTGGGCACCCTTGCCGTCGACACCCAGGCCGTCCAGGGTCGCCGTATGGGCCGCGGTGAAATTGCCGTCCGAGCCGCCGCCGCTAAAGACGTCGTGCAGCTTGAAGCCGAGCTCGGTGGCGATTTCCTTGGCGTGCTGATAAAGCGCCGCGCCGGCGCTGCTCTTCTCATAGGGCGGGCGGTTCAACTCGCCCGTGATCTTCACCGTGACGCCCTTGGTGCGCGACTTAATGCCGAGGATCGTCGGTACCAACTTGTGGGCGTCAGCCAAGGTCGGCACCCGCATGTCGACTTCCGCATAAGCGTCCTCGGGGATTACGTTCGGCCTGGTGCCGCCGCGGACCACACCGACGTTGACTGTGATCCCGCGCTGAAGATCGTTCATCGTCTCAAGAGCCTGGATCACATTGCCGAGTTCGCGGATTGCGCTGCAGCCATCTTCAGGACGCGCGCCGGCGTGGGCCGGCGTGCCTCTGATAAAGACGTCGAAGCGGGCGATGCCCTTGCGGCCCGTGACGATCTTGCCGCCGTCGCGCGCGGGCTCGGTCACGAGCACATATTTGGCCTTGCGGCCTTCTGCCTCGATTAACGCCCGCGAAGTCGGGCTGCCGATCTCTTCGTCGGATACGTAGATGTGGGTGATGCCCAGCGGCGGGCGAACATCATCGGCGCAAATCTGCCGAAATGCATGGTAAGCGAGATATGCGCCGCCCTTCATGTCGTAAATACCGGGCCCAAATGCCTTATCGCCCTCGACCTTGAACGGCAGGCGCTTTATGAATCCCATCGGGTGAACGGTGTCGAGATGACTCAGCACCAGGATGCCTGGCACGCCCTGGCCCCAGGACGAACGCGCGATCAAATGATCGCCTCGATCGTCACGTCCCGCAACGCGCTCAACGGAAGCCGACAAGTCGCGATAGCCCTCCGCCACGAGATCAGCAAGTTTGTTGACCTGATCCGGCCGCTCCGTCGGAGATTCGACCTCGACCCAGCGGCGGATGCCGTCGAGTATCATCGCTGCTTCGAACGGGTTGCTGGACATTATCTGATGCCTTCCAATGCGACGTACATCACTTGTTCCACTCAATTGCGCCAGGATCCAGCGTGAACGCCCGTCAGGGCGCAGCCGTAGGAAGTCGGATGTCCCTCTGGGCTTGATGTTGCCGCAGTGGATGATGCTACGCGGCTCCCCATAACGGAGCTACCAGAGCTGGTAGGTGTTGAAGCAATAGTCTTGAGGGATTGTCGTGGGCTGGCGCTTTTGGGGCGAATAGTGGCTGTTGCTATTTTCGATACTTGCGAAAATTACATTTCCATAGCGTCAATCCGCGTGCTTGCGGTCGCGTTCGACATTGATGCACGATGTCGGAACTGTGCGTCCGAAGCGAACACACATGGAGATCCGCTACTGCTCAACAGCGTCAGCCACCAGGGTGACGCGCGGGACGGTATCGCGCGGGGCGTAGCCATAGCAGGCCGAAATGAGAGCTGCCGCCACCTGTCTTGAAGGGGCGACCAACGAGAAAACGCGCCGATCTGTCCGGCAAAGAGCCTGCCCATCGCTCATGAATCGGCGAGGCGATTGCGGCCGGATGTTCCCGCGAGCGCATGCGGATGATCCGGTTGTCGGCGCCGTGCTGATGCTCTTCGCCTCTGGTCGCAGCCTGATGCTAATGTGTCTTTAAGAGGACACGCTTCTTTGCATCAAGAAGATGCTCGTCGAGCGTAGCGTGTAGCGCGCCCCGCAGCTCCGACGGAATTGAACTATCTGTGTCAATCAGTTCCCGAAATTTTCGAATGATGTGTTCGATCAGTGCTATGGAGCCGAGCGCTTCCATGTCCTGCGGGGCCGTCATCGATTATCTCCTTTGAGGCGCAGCGCGCACTTTGATGCGGCCCGAACGCAACGACGTGTTGCAGCTGGCTCCTTCGCCAAAGCGGAAGGGTACCTCTCACGCCATGATACTTGACGGGAATTGCGATAATTTGGCGGGCAGGCGCCGCATGCTGTTCGAACCGCGCGGAAGGGACGCACGTTAGCGGTTGCGATCTCTGACGTTTGTGCATGTCGTCCTTGGTCGGAGGATTGGAACATCGACAGACTCAGCGGTCACGCGTTGGAAACCGCAATCAGGTGCTTAAGTCGAGCGGCTGCTGCGCCGCGATCAAGCGATTCTCGCCCAATCGCTACGCCTTCCTGCAGCGTCGAAGCCCGGCCGGCCACGATCAATGCAGTCGCAGCCGTAAAAAGTGAGGCGTCGCGAATTCGACCTGGTGCGCCATCGAGTATGCTTTGCAGCGCGAGGTTGTCGGGATCGCCGCTATCCAGTGCCTTGCTAAGGCCGCGAGGGAATCCGGCCTCCTCCGGCCTCACTTCGAAGGTGCGGACTGTACCCGCCTCAAGCGCGGAAACAAAGGTCGGCTCGGCGAGGGTTATGTCATCGAGTCCACCGGAACCATGAACCACCCACACCGACTCGGCGCCAAGATTTTTCAACACGTACGCCAGAGGCTGTACCCATTCACGAGAGCAGACCCCAACAACCTGACGCTTAAGCCTGGCCGGATTCGACAGAGGGCCAATGAGGTTGAAGATAGTGTGGGTGCCAAGCGCGGTTCGGATCTGGGCTACGCGCTGCATTGCCGGATAGTGGGCCGATGCAAACGTGAAGCCGATGCCGGCATCGCGCACGCAACGCATAACGGCGTCAGGCTCAAGATCGATCTTCACGCCGATGCGCGCGAGGACGTCTGCAGTATTGCCCGAACCTAGAGACGCAGCGCAGTTGGTATGCTTTGCGACAGCAACGCCCGCTCCCGCGACGATGAAGGAGGCGCAGGTCCACACGTTGACCGCACACAAAGAGGTGTCGTTCGTGCTGGCGATATAAATGGGGTCGCATCCTGCCTCGACGGACGGCATTCTCTTCCGCATTGCGGAGGCCGCGCCGGTGATTTCTTCGACTGTTTCGCCGCGGACCCTCAAGCCCATCAGTAAGCCGCCGATCTGCGAGGGGCTTGCGCGACCCGACATCACACCGTCGAATGCGAACGCGGACTCCTCCCGACTCAGAGTGGCGCCGCTAGCAACTTTGCCAATAATCGATTTGAGCGCTTCCATCGAACTTTACACGATTCCTGTCCAGACCTCAGGCGCTCGCGCTCGACCGGGACTTTCGTTGAGGAGGCATGTCATCGGTGGCGGCGGCTTTGCGGCAGCGGCACGTTCGCGAGGAACAGACGCCTCATTGAATGAAACGAGCAGTGAAGCTGTGGGTCACTCGGCGACGCTACAACCTGACGCTACGTGAGGGTCAAGTTCTCGATTCGGCGTCGTATCAACGCGAAATCGTCGGCCGACGAACTCAATACGCGTCCAAGAATGCGGCCGTCTAAACGCGAACCGAGGATCAAACGCGTACCTCGACTTAGCATAGGGTTCTATCGTTTGAGCTATAGCAACGCGGAGAGCGATTGCTCGGGCGAAACGCCGCTGCCCCCGTCAACCGCGAGCGCAAGTGCCACTCACGATCGGCCGCGCTCATTTGCTCTCAGATTGCTGGGGTGGCCTGGAGATCCCGTTCGACCGGTGTGCTAACGGAAATGCCGCTCAGTTATCAATCCTCACTTCGAATCGCTGCTTTTGGTGCCGCTGTCGCGACCTGACACCACATATCGACACTGCCGGCTGAGGCTCGCTTGCTTTGATCTGAGGCATGAAATGATGGCGACGCGATCCGGTATGTGGTTGCTGCAATGGCGGAACGCGTCCTCCATGCAAGCCTCTTTCTCCTTTTCAGTCGGCGCTTGATCGCGCGCATGCACGGGATCGGGAATTGCAGCTGTCAATATGGCAGCAAGAGCGATCGCGCCGTAGGTAGCGTTGAGGAGCGAGGCCAAAGCGATCCGTTGGCTTTCAGTCATGATATCCTTTCAAGTCGGTGAGGCTGCGATTGTCGTCCTTGCATCAGGCGAAGGAGACCTTTTAACCGGGGAGAACGCGCCGGGTGAGCAATCATCGCTGTCAGGAAGCGGCTAGATTGTCGAAGACGGTCCCAATTGTCGAGGATCGTACAATCTGACGCAGCGTGCGGTTCAAGCCTCTTAGTGGGCGCCAGCTAAAGATGTTCTGGATGATCTACACCGACGCTACGAGAGAGCGTCTCGGTTGGAAGATGGCAGGTCGTATCACTGAACGAGGGATTTGCGTGAGGCCGGGACGGCGTGAGTGTCAGCGCATAACCAGGGATGCTGCTGTCGATTGTGCCGTGGCCGTGCGCCTCGGTCTTACGTAATTGTACGGAGTTCTAGCGTCGCATTTCCTTGATCTGCGGATTGCATGCTGACCACCATGAATCCGAAAAGCAAACTCTACGAACCCGATCACTGGCGGGGCCGAGCTGAAGCAACGCGAAAGAAAGCGGAAGCACTCGCTTACGGAAGACCCAGAGATAGGCTTCTTAAGATCGCGATGGAATACGACAAGCTCGCTCGGCGGGCCCAAGACTGGCAAGCGCGCCGAACCGCCGACGATAGTTGGCCCGACTAAGAGTTGTGAGGACTCACTTCGCTTCGACGACCGGTCCCGCCGATCGGCTCGCAATTCATTATGAGGGCGATGATGCTCAGCGCCGGGCAATGCCGGTTGCTGGCTTGTATGCAGTATGCGCAGATCTGCACAGCGTGGGTCGGGATCCCGGGGGGAGACGAGGTGGCTGTGTGGGATCTGCTAATCGCGACACAGTGGACACCGATCGCCCGATTCTTGTTGCCATTCGTGTGCGTGGGTTCGCAGAGCACTTGTCCGCCCGCAGTTGTGGATCTGGTCGGTAATAGCCGACGTCACTCCAGGCAGGATACTGATGGACTCGTGGCAGGATGTTGATGGGCTCATCGGTTTCGCCGATCCCGATATGTCATCCTCTTGCGTCCGCTATTACGTTTGCGTCGGAAAGGCCCGACGGGGTGCGAGGTAGTTGCGCTAAGTGTCGCCCTGGAGCTTGCCTAAAAACGGAGTTCAACTGTCAAACTGAGGGCGCGTCTGTTCCATCCCCCGCACTGATTGGATCAGTGCGGGCCCAAAAAGGCTTCGAGAAGCGCATGTGCGCCACCTCGTTCATCGTGACTGTCGCCAGTGCATCGCGTCCGTTCGCTCAAAGGAGCGCTGTAGTGATCCAGTAGATACCGGCCCAGAGCAGCGCATTTAAGAGCAGCCCGACCAGCGGCCACAGGTTCCACCGCCTTTGCGCTTGCAAAGAGCCGAAATCAGCGACGTATTGCCTCGTCATGGGTTGCTTTGGTGTGCGCCAATGCATCATTCACCACACGACGCGCTGGCACGCGAAGAATCGCGTTTCTTTAGAAGTCTCGTGTCATTCATGAGTTCGCGGTGTTCTTTCAAGGATCGAGAATCGAGAAGCTGTTTGCCGCGTGACAGGCATCCGGCTTGGTTATTTGGATCGCGCTTCGTCAGCTCAGGCGGGGCGTTACGAATCAAGACCTACGTCGCGTTGTGAATTGGCCCTGGATACAACGCGTCTTGTTGATTTGGTGTCTCGTCACCAGAGCAATCAGTATGCCATGACCGGAGAGGTGTTGCGCCCTCTTTTGACACAGAAAAAATGATGTCCGTCGGCTCCGGTGCAATGGATTATCTGCCTGTAGTAGAGTTTGCGACATCGATGCCTGAAATCAAACATTAGCCGGTAGAGTGAATGCGCCACCAGCGCTATACTGGCGACAGTGCGTTAGGATTTGCATCTCTTGATAGTCTGAAGGAGCGGCGATGGTCGACGTTGAGAGTCGATGAGATGGACTAGTCATCTTCCCTGACGGCTACCTTACGAAGAAGCGCTCGAAAGAACTTGATGGTATTAGCCCCAATATTTCCGGTGGCCGGCCGTCTTTACTCTAATGCGAGCTCGGCCGATTTAGCGCTCATACGGCTCGAGCATCGTCACATAGATGACGCATTGGCACTGTTTCACACGCGGCGAGAAGCGGGTGCTGCGATCTATCGGGTACAACATGGCAGTACGGCGCCGAGGCGCAGCCCTGGAATTGTCACGCGTTGGCCACGTGGTTTGCGAGCCGTAATGAGATGAACAAGCAAGCATCAGAGGCGATCATAAAGAGCTGCCAGGATGACAATCGATTCATCGGCCACGAGTTGATGGGCCGCTATCGGACCGCTTCATATGTTCGAGCAGATCGTCCGATGATCCGAACGGGCAGCCAATGAACGATTGTTTTTGAGGAGTCAGAGGCCCAAAGGCAGATGTGCTGTTGCTAAGGCAGGCTCTGTTCGGCGGTGGGCGCGCGTGAGGCGGCTCGACTTCGTGACGGAGTTGTTCGGCGGGCTCGCCCATCGGGTTGCGATGAGCTTGGAAATCCATCTGTAGGCTGTGTCGCATGGAGCGGAGCGTGCAGGGCCCGTATTCAGCGTCCGTGAGAGCATTCATCTGGTTCTCATCCGAAAACCGATAGTAGGGGAGCAAGTAATGATGAACATCTGCGGCTTTCTCAGCAGATGGTTCGCTGAAAAGTGGTTCTGGAATGCTGCGCTGCGGACTGAGCTGGCGCCAGTTCATCAGCTTCCGGACAATGTCATCTATGTGGACTTCAAGGCGAACCGGGAAGCAAAGGAGGGGGCGTGCGAGCGCAGATTATAGAGAAGCTGGAGGCCGGCCGGGTAAAATACGGCCGGTTCGCCAGTGTGCCCGGATCGGGCCCTCATGGCCTGTTTCTTGTGCAGGGGCCTTGCGGGTGTGAGCTCAAAATCAGTGGATTAGTTCGTCCTAGCTGGGAGCACGTCGCTGTCTCGACGCCGCGGCGTTGTCCAAACTGGGAGGAGATGTGCTTCGTAAAGGACCTATTTTGGAACGAAGAAGAATGCGTGATGCAATTGCATCCGCCGCATTCGCAATATGTCAATAACAGTAGGTATTGTCTGCATCTGTGGAAACCAATCCATCGGGACATCCCGATGCCGCCAGCAAGCTTTGTGGGCATCGTCGGGTTAGAGCCATCCGAAGCGGCAATATTGTTCTCACGAATGAGCGCAACGGCATGACGAGGACAACGATTTCCTGAAGAAAAGATCCGAGCCGGTGCCGCTGGGTTGGTTCTGCATCGCCGGAAGGCAGGGGGCCGCGGACATGTCGGGGCTTTCCGCCAGTCGCAAGTGCGGAAGTCTTGCCTCTGATATCCGCACACCACGCGGGAGTGCTCTATAAAGTGGACGCAAGAGATGTTTCATGTGCTGGAGCAGCCCGTGCCATTGCGGGCGGGATGATGATTGTTTTCAGCGGGGGCAACCACTCCGGCCAGAACTGCGTGCTTGTCGGCCGCTGCCCTGCGTCTGAAATCGGAAGCGGCGGTTGAAGCGTGGGCTCGCCGAATAATCGGGCTCGAGTGCGACGCTCTTCCAAAGCTTATCAGTTCGTCAGCTCGTCGACAGCTTGCAGCAATATCATTCGTAGGCAGGGCGTGAGCTCCCCGCACTCGCTTTAGACTAAACGTACGCTGAAGAGACAGGCGAACCATCATGTATAATCGAGTTGGTGGCCAATCGATACGCTCTGATCAGGCCGACGAATCAAATCAGTCCGCTGACACTGGTAGCTTTGCGCAAGCGCTTACCGAGTGCGTGCAACGAGAGAGCTTGCCGCCTGAGGAGTTGTCTGACCGAATGGGACTCTGCTGCAGCAGGCCTCATACCTCAGACGCAAACGTTTACAGCCCGGGCTCCTCGAGCCCCAGCACGTCCTCTCTGTCCTCAGATTCCAATCCGTCCTCTCCGGGGAGGCCGATTCGTCACCTGTTTCAATACAGGACGGCTGAATTGCCCGGGGCCAATGTCAACGGCATCTGCGTCGGTTTGGCAGCGGAGTGGCTCCGCAATCAGCACAGCAGCCCTGCATCCCGAATGGGCGCGCTGCGCCCGGGCGCTGAAAACCATGCCTCGGCGGCGGTGCGGCAGCGGCGGTATGAAGATATCAAGACTGAGTTGCGAAACGACAGGGCGGGAGGTTCTCACAACCTTCAGGCAAAAAGCACAATGCTGCGCGAAGCGGGTTTGGAGCCAGCTGACGAACAGACGCGATATAGGTTTGGCTCATCTTCGCGTATTGCCCAGATAGTGAACGAAGTCACCGCCGACCCGTCGATTTATTTACTCGGCTTACGGTTCGCCGCAGGTGGCGCACACACTATGGCAACGTCCACGTCGAATGGAATGACGACGCTCTTTGATCCCAATTATGGTGAGTTTACCGTTCGGTCGGACCAAATGGGTGAGCTGTTCAAAAGCCTCGCCGACCGCTACAGCAACCTGAATGGACATGATATATCGACGGTCGTCACACAAAGGATGACCTGAGCATCGGGCTTTCAATCGGCCGTTCCGACCGTGCCCGTGTCCTTCCCGGTTTTCGCGGAACCGAGCCGAATCGAGAGCGGCCGCGCCCCGTTGAAGTGGGGGGCGCACTGATAGCTGCGTCCTCCTTTAGCATGCGACAATTTGCTGTAATGGAGCTCATGGCGGCCGCGAAGATGAAGGCACGTTGATATAGCGGCCGCCCGACATCGATAGGTAGCCCATCCAGCCGTTTGCTTCGCCGCGAGATATCGGACGTCGGATAACTCGTGCATTCCTTGGACTACTAATGTTCCTGGCTGCTATGCTGACACTCCGGCACGTTTGGGATGAACTGTCAGGCACCACGGCCTCTGGTGTGAAAGCGTGTTCGGCTTCGAGAAATCACAAACGGCCTGGACTTCGTTTCGGGAAGCGCGCATCTGCGGCGTCACCTTTGCCGTGATCCACAATTGCAGCGTGCGTTTGGCTTGCCCCCTCGTCAGCTTTTCGAAAGCCAAGCCTCTTAGCATAGGCTCTCGTCTCTCGATTGATGCGGCCTATGACTGAACTGGTGGCAGTAAAAGCCGGGCGGATCTGCAAGAGATTATGTTCTCAAAACAGAAGGAGAGCTGTATGGATTTTAACCAGATCGACGGCGGTGGATCCCCAGGGTCTCCAGCCACGGCTCTCAATCCGCTCCCGGCCGAATGGTCGAGAGACCGGGCCACTTGGGTCTCCTGCCTGACACCGACGATGCCGGCCAGGGTGACAGTTCGAGGGCGAGGCACAAAATCGTGGCCGCCAAAACCGATGTCACCAAGCCGACTATCAGCGGCGAGTCCGCTGTGAATGGCGCCCGGAACCTAGGCCGGACGATCCTGACCGACCGAATCCACCGATTGACGCCGTCGAAGCCCTGACACGCTCGTCTGCTGAAACAACTTATGGCGCGGACACGGTTGATGCCCGTTCGTCGAAGACCACCAGCCGGTGATGGCCAGCCTAATGGCGTCGCGCATGCGCAAGTCAAACCGCCTATGACCACTCTCATCCGGCTTAACCAATCCAACGAAACTACTCCGATGAATCCCGAGTCGGCTGTACGCTAATCAGATTTCCGTCAGGTCCAGGGCATATCTTCGGCGCTAGAGCGCACAATCGTACAAAGCTGACTCGCACGTCAGGTTAGTGGCGAGTGACGTCCTGTCAACGCGGCCAAGGGGCTCCGCTCTGAAGCAAAAGTCGTTGGGGCCGACGCCGCAGGCCTCTATGCCACCGTCGGAATCGGCGCATTCTAGCTCGCATGGGAGATTGATTTTGACGAGAGCCGACTGGAGAGCGAAGGAAGCCCGCGGATCAGAGATGGACTGGTCCAGCCCTGAAGCAGATCTTGGCGGCGGAAACGATCGCTCGAAGTTCAGTTCTGTCTTACAGGGCTTGCGCTCTGAAAATCAGGACCTGACTGCGGGCTCGGCCCGAACGCCGACTTCGGCCAGCGATGCCCGACGCCGCACGTCAACCGATCCTTCCGTGAATACGCATGTCGACGAGCCAGCTTTGCGGTATTTGGCGCATCGCGGCGCGCCAAATTGGGAAGAAAGTGCGTCGCGTTCCGGTGCCGAGAGCCGCCGTGCCGAACAGCCCGGGAGTTCACGAGGTGCCTCTTCCTCGCACGGGCAATCTATATCGGACCTGGAGGCAGCGCCAAAGCGGCGGCGCCTGGATTATGTCGCCCCGCAGGGCAGGCAAGCCGCGATTTCAGAACAGCAATGTAACGCCGCTCTGGACGCCATTTATTTCGCTCGCGACATTGCCCAATTCTCACGTGCAGTGGTGGAAAACGACAAGCGGCTGCAGCGGGCGGACAAGAAGATCCATGCGGCCTTTATGCAAAAGGCTGCCGCCCAGTTCAGAAGCCAATTTGTTACCCACTTCGAGGACGATATCCGCCGCAGGGAATCCTTCGGCCACGCCACGGCATGCAACGCTGTGACTCGCGAGGCTGGCGGTCAGGAAGGCCTTGAAGCTTGCAAGGCGGTGGCATCTCGGGTGTCGCAGCTTTCCAATACATTAATGCGCGAACTCAAGCCCGCTGCTCTTGCGCTGTTCGCGACATCATTCGGTCGGCAACAGCAGTCGAAGACATGCCGCAATGGAGTCATCAGAATCGCTGAGTTTTGTCGCGATGAACCCAAGGTACTTGCCGGGGCGAGTGACCAAAATCTCTCGCTGTTGGTGAACGGTTTCAGCAAGTGGACGCAGGAGGCGGGCACTCGTGAGGGCACGGAAGCTATCGCTCGCGTGGTCCGTCGTGCCGGCCGCAACAGCGAGCTCTCTGATTTTGAGCAGAAACATTTGGCGATGCTTGTGAACGGGTTCAGCAGATGGCCGGACGCGCCAGACTGTCGCGACGGCACGTTTGCGATCGCGTCTGAGGTTCTTCGCCGCCGTGAGTTCACTTTGTCCGGCTTTGAGCCGCAGACACTGGCGATTCTGGTAAGCGGCTTTAGCAAGTGGCCGGACGAGGCGGACCCGCGCGAGGCCACATTGGCGATCGCGAGTGAGGTGCTCCGCCGCGACCGCCGTGCTCGGCTCTCGGAATTCAATCACCAGAATCTGGCTAACCTGGTGAACGGCTTCAGCAAATGGCCGGACGCGCGGGACTGTCGTGACGCTACGCTTGCAATCGCGGGCGAGGTCCGGCGCCGCGGCGCCCGGCATTTTGAGAGCCAACACTTGGCGATGCTTGTGAACGGCTTCAGCAAATGGCCGGACGCGCGTGACTGTCGTGACGCTACGCTTGCGATCGCGGGCGAGGTCCTGTGCCGCGGCGCCCGGCATTTTGAGAGCCAGCACTTGGCGATGCTTGTGAACGGCTTCAGCAAATGGCCGGACGCGCGTGACTGTCGTGACGCTACGCTTGCGATCGCGGGTGAGGTCCTTCGCCGCGACCGTTATGCCTCGCTCTCTAAACTCACTCACCAGCAAGTGGCCAACCTGGTGAACGGCTTTAGCAAGTGGCCGGACGAGGCGGATACGCGCGACGCCACGTTTGCGATCGCGGGCGAGGTCCTTCGCCGCGACCGCCATGTCCGGCTCTCTGAATTCACCTACCAGGAACTGGCTAACCTGGTGAACGGGCTCAGCAAGTGGGCGGATGCGCCGGACTGTCGCGGCGCCACGGTTGCGATCGCGGGTGAGGTCCTTCGCCGCAGCGCCCGGCTCTCTCAGTTTATTCCGCAGGAGCTGGGGAACCTGGTGAATGGCTTCGGCAAGTGGCCGGACGCGCCGGAATGTCGCGCGGCGACGTTTGCGATCGCGGGTGAGCTGCTTCGCCGTGCCGAACTCTCCCATTTTTCCCACCAGCACCTCGCTAATCTGGTAAACGGTTTCAGCAAGTGGCCGGACGCGCGGGACTGCCGCGAGGCCGCGTCTGCGATCGCACATGAGGTCCTTCGCCGCGGCACCCAGCTCTCTCATTTTACTCCGCAGGAGCTTGCGAACCTGGTGAACGGCTTCAGCAAGTGGCCTGACGCGCCGGACTGTGGCGACGCTACGGTTGCGATCGGGGGTGAGGTCGTTCACCGCGGCGCGCGCGGTGAGTTCGCACTCTCTGGTTTCAATCATCGGGACTTTGCGCACCTGGTGAACGGCTTCAGCAAATGGCCGGATGCGTCGGCCTGCCGCGGCGCCACGTTTGCGATCGCGGGTGAGATCCTTCGTCGCGGTGCCCGGCATTTTAGCGACCAGCACTTGGCGATGCTTGTGAACGGCTTCAGCAAATGGCCGGACGCGCCGGACTGTCCCGAGGCCACGTTTGCGATCGCGCGTGAGGTCCTTCGCGCCGAACTCTTCGATTTTGCCCCGCAGGCACTGGCAAACCTAGTGAACGGGTTCAGCAAGTGGCCGGACGCGCCGGACTGTCGCGGCGCGACCTGCGCGATCGCGCATGAGGTCCTTCGCCGCGCCGAACTCTCTGATTTTACCCCCCAGGGATTGACGAACCTGGTGAACGGCTTCAGCAAGTGGCCGGAGGCGCCGGACTGTCGCAAGGCTGCGTTTGCCATTGCGGGTGAGGTCCTCCGCCGCGGCGCGCGCGATGAGTTTGCACTCTCCGATTTCAATCGTCAGAACTTTGCGAACCTGGTGAACGGCTTCAGCAAATGGCCGGAGAGTGAGGATTGTCTCAAAGCAACAATGGCAATCGCCCAGGAAACCCGTCAGCATCAGCTCTCCAATTTCTCTCCGCAGGCAGTGGCGAACCTTCTGAACGGCTTCAGCAAGTGGCCTGGGGAGCCGATATGCTGTCAGTCCACCATGGACATCGCGCGCGAATTGGGAGCTGGAGCGCAGCGATTTAGTGTGTTCACCACGCCTGAGCTGGCGATGCTCGCCAACGCTCTGTCCCGAACGATCATGAGGGCGGAGGAGAGTGGGGAGATTACGGATGCTGCTCTGCCGAAGGATCGGTTACACAAGCTCGCCCACTACCTGCACTATGATAATGATCGCCTGTTGAAGGCTGAGGTTCTGAGCATCACGAACATTTTCAAGGCGCTGGGTAAGGTTGGCCTATTCGATGATCTCGGTTTGCTCGCGCCGACAGGCTTGAGTCGGCTCTCTGAATTGCGTTCAGCTCCTGGTTTTTCCGCCGAGAACAACCTTGAAACTATGGGTAATCTGAGTGCTGCTCTGCTGCCGCTCGCGCGCAGCCCAGAGAAGCCACTGCGCTGGCACCGCAGGCAGGCCCTCAACGTGCTCAACGACCTTCAGCCCGTGCTCGAGCAAAAGATCAAGGCGCATCTGAACGCGGGCGATGCGGAGCGGAGCCGTGGGCCCCTTGCGAGCCGGAGCCCCGCTTTATCGATCTATCAGACGCTCAAGGCCCGTGCGGCGCTGGAGAGATTGTTCAGGTCACCCTATGTCGAGGGCAACGGGGCAAATTTACGGGCCAGGCAGAAAGAGCTGCAGCGCGGCACGAGAGAGATCCTGGCAAGCGCTCGCGACCTGATTCAAGACGATCTGTCCAGCATGAGCTGGAATCTGATTGCGCAGATCGAGGCGGATAGTCCAGTGGATGCGCTGGACTTATTCATGGAGCAGGATGCGGCGGCGATCCAGGCGCAACGTCCTCCGTCGGTGTTCGACGTGCACCAGGTATTGCGAGCCATGGACCACGCTCCGAGGTCTCCGCAAGGTGAGGCGGGACTGATGCAGTTGCCGGTCGTGGACATGCATGGGCGGCCGTTGGCCACGGAGCCGGAGACGCGGTACTCGATTTTCCATCGCCTGACTTCGGGGGCCCTGCCCGTCGTCGCGGTACAATTGCCGGCACCCCCGAGCGCCTTCATGCTGGCGCGTACGGTAAATGTAAACGGTATTCCATACCGGATTGACTTGTTCGGCGGCAGCAAGTTAAAGCCGCCACGATTAACTGTGTCTCAAATTGCGACCCGCGCCCCAGACGAGCAAGCAAAGCTTTCGGGGGGAAAGCTGCTGGCGATTCCCTATGCCGAAACCGGGCCGGGTACAGCATTCGAGCAGCTGTCGCGCGCGTGGGCCCCTTTCAAAGAGGCCTATTATTATACTCAGCGCAGAGGCTTTGCGGCGCCGCCGGCGATCAAAGGTCTATCACCCCACGACTCCGCGCTGGAAGGCGCCTTCAAACTGGCGCTGCTGCCTGACCGCCCTGCCAACGAGGAGCATCCCTTCCAGCTGAGGGGGGCGGCCGGACCCATTGCATTGCGACCGCACGACGGCTGCGGCTTCATCCGGGCCTCGCTGGCCAAGCTTATGCCAGCTGTTTGCCGCGCCAGCGAGCAGGAAGGTCCTGACCGCGTGCAGGCCTTTGCCGAGGGAAGGAGAGCATCCCTGCCAGCGTCGGCCTTGCAACATTATCCGCGCAGCGAGCAAGTAGCGGATGAGGCCCGGCGGAAGGCGATGAGCTGGCTTGAGAGTCGGGTAAAGCAAGAGCTGACGTCGGAGGAGCTGTTTCGCGTCGTAACAGCCGCGAATATCAATGGTCCGGGCGCCGTCGCCGTCCCATCCGCTGATGGCTGTCTGCATGTGCCGAGGCTCAAGAGCGAAACATTGACCGGTGGTGGCGTGCTGATCGGGCGATCGCCCTACGACAAGCCCAACCTCCGCCCGTTCGCCCCCGATCGCGTCAGGTCAGCTGCGGACGGGGACCCGACTGCGGCGTTTCTCGATCAGTGCGTGACCATACAATACAGCTTCAACGTCGCCCAGAAGTCGGGGGAGAAGCTGGCAGTCGATGATCCGACTTTCTTCGCCAAGGGGCTTTCTGATCGTGGTGCCGGATGAAATGTGGCCGGCCGACTTCGCCGACCGTGGCTTGGTGATGTCCGCCGAGGACGTCAAGTGCCATTCGAGCTGGATCAAGGGCAAGGACCGCGTAACGGCGGACAGCGCGCTCGATTGTATCGGGATCCTGCAGGCCACTGAGATCTTCGCTCCGGGGTCCCTGGTTGCCATCCCGCCTGATGAACAGAAAAAACTCGACGGCGACTTCGATGGCGATACGGCCATTATCATTGCCGACCGGCCGCAGCTTTACGAGCATGTCAGGCAATTCGACCAAGAGGAGCAAGCTAGCGGCCTCCGCTCGCTCAAGCCGCCAAAATCCCATACCCCGGCGATTGAGGACGGTCGCTATAATTTCGGTCGCGCCAGCCAGATTCTCGCCGCCACGCGGAACGTTCTGGAAACCTATACCGGCCTGCAGCGAGGCTTTCTGGCTCAATCAGATGAAGCCCGGCAGTGGTTTGCCGAACGTGCCATATTCGGCATGTACGAAGGCATTGACCGAGAGCTCAAGCG
This sequence comes from Bradyrhizobium sp. USDA 4504, assembly GCF_054063995.1. Taxonomy (NCBI): domain Bacteria; kingdom Pseudomonadati; phylum Pseudomonadota; class Alphaproteobacteria; order Hyphomicrobiales; family Nitrobacteraceae; genus Bradyrhizobium; species Bradyrhizobium sp. USDA 4504. The sequence continues at coordinate 576,036 of NZ_JBSSGV010000001.1, forward strand.
AGACATTCGCGGCTTGCTGGAGCAGGAACAGGTTAGTGCTCACGACGTCCGGGACAAGCTCGAGAAGGCGCGGCACGACATTGAGCTGGCACACCATCCCGTCGCGCGCGAGACGGCCGAGTTGCTTCTCACCGAACTCGAGGCGTGGGCGGCTGGTCTCGACCAGCAAGTCCCGCCCGAACTCCTGCCCGAAACAGCCGCTACTGCGAGTGAGAGACAGCTCGCAATGAGCCAAGAGCTTTGCGAGCTGTTTCCGCCGCTTGCCGAGACCTATCCGGCAACGGCTCACCCACGGGACCGCGTCCAGCTTCTGGTCGATCGTTACCCTACGCGCATCGAGCCCCGACCGGATGGTTACATGCCGCACGACCTCGTGCAAAGTGCAAAAAACCTGCTGAGCATCGGCATCAAAGTCGGAACTGACGCCTACAAATCCGACACTGGCGCTTACGCCTTTATGATCAAGAGCAGGCAGCTTCAGCGCCTGTTGCAAGAGACACCCGGGTTGAAGTCGGCTCCATACACCAAGAGCTTGGCGGCTACCCTCAACCAAGGTCGTTTCGATGTCGATGCGGCCTTGGAGGATCTCAAGGACAATCCGACGCTGGCGGCTTCGATCATGCAAGCCTCGATCAAGCTCGCTGCCGAGCGGGGGATTCTGCGCGAATCCTCGGATCTAACGCTTGCTACCGAAGATGTCGCAACCACAATCACGTTGACTCGCGAGGAGGCGGCACAGCGCGCCCAAATGGAGGCGTCCCGCGCTCAAGCCGAAGAGAAGGACATCACGCGGACGGCAAAGGCGGTTGCCGAAGCCCTTAAGGGGGCCGGCATCGAGGTGAAGATGCCCCATTTGGCTAAGCGTCTTAGATCGCCAAGCTCAATGACAGACGAGCTCACCGGAATCCAGGCCAGCTCTGAGGCCGGCGTCCAGCTTTTCAACAACGCTGTACGCCACGTCTTCGAATTCTCTGACAGGGATTTTACACGTGCCTTCAAGAAAGCCATTCTAGCGTTCGAGGAGAGCGGGTATAGCGAGGTCAGCACGACTAACTGGTTCAGGACGCGATCGCGGACCTTCGCTGGCATCAAGACAGTGTTCGGCACGCCTGGCGGTTACCGTTTTGAGCTCGAGTTTCACACGGCAGACAGCTACAAGGCCAAGCTCGACAATCATGAGACGTACAAGGAGCTGCAGAAGCTCAGACGGCTGCAGCGAGGGAGCGAAGAGCCCCCGGATGAGTCTATAGCCGAGCAGCTCCTGGAGCGCGTGCGAGGGGCGTGCAACAGGGTTGTCATCCCCGAGGGTGCCGCAGAGATCCCCCATTGGGAAGCCGAAGCCGGCAATCGCGTTAGCGCTCGCCCTGCTCGTGTGTCGAACGTGACCCGGCCGACACGCGCAGCGAGGTCGGCACGCGCTACAGAGATTGTTGGCGCCCTCGACAACCGCCCGATCGTGCTCGTTGGCATGATGGGGGCCGGGAAATCCACTGTGGGACCTGCACTCGCAAAGCAGCTGGGGCTGACGTTCGTCGACTCCGATAAAGAGATCGAGGCGAAGACTGGCAAGTCCATAACCAGGATTTTCGCGGAGGACGGCGAGGCGCATTTCAGGGATCTCGAGGCGAATGAGATCTGCCGTCTGCTCGATCGGGGGCCGCTGGTGCTCGCAACCGGTGGCGGAGCCTTCATGTCCGAAGAAGTCCGCCGTCGTGTCGGCGAGAAGGCGGTCTCGATCTGGCTTAATACCAACGAGGACGTGATCAGGCGCAACCTGCGACACGACACCAACCGTCCGAAAATACAAACCGCAGACCGGGACGAGATGATCACAAAGCTGATGGAGCAGCGCAATCCTGTGTATAAGCTCGCCAATCTCACGATTGCCCCACAGGACCGGCGCGAACTCAAGAGCGCGGATGCTTGTCTTAGCGAGCTGCACGGCTATCTTTGCGCCGGTGGCGGGCTAGACGCCGGGCAATCTGGCTCGGTTATGGAGGAGATGCCATGATCCACGTCACTATAGACTGCTACGGCTCCCGTCAGACAATCCATCGCAGTGCTGGATCTGTGCTCGATTTCCGTCGACACCGCACGACTTGTGATGTCAAACGTTTCAAATCGGGGTTTGTACCCGGGAGCCCTGGCCGATGCCGGCTTCGTTGACGGCGCCACGGATTTGCCAGCTGACGATATCGCGGCCGACTACGCTCTGCTGCACGAGCAGTTGCGAGGCATGATCAGTTTCTTGCTGCGCAGACGCGGCTGGTTGAGCCCAAGCAAAGTCATCTGCTGGCAGCGAAATGACCTTCAGGGAACCTCAATGGGGATTGTCCACGACCAGAAGGGGATGTCCCGGGTTCTGTTGAATTTCTGAAGAGGTCGGCGTTGACCACCTTGAGCCGGTAGGCTCGGGGTGCTGATTCCACAAAGGAGAGCAACGCCATGACGAGAGATATCACACCGGCTGGTTGGCCGGCGATCGGGGCTGTGGACGACGCGTTTGCGGAAGTGCGAGCGAGCTTCGATCGGTTCTGCCTTGCGGCAGGGATCGAGGCGCTCGGCACGATGATGGAGGCGGATGTCACGGCGGCCTGCGGGCCGCGCCACGGTCGCGACGCGGCGCGGCGGGCGCACCGTTGGGGCCGAACGCGGGGACGAATCGGTTTCCACGGCGGCAAGATCGAGGTCGAGCGTCCGCGGGTCCGGGGCGTGGACGGCCGCGAGGTCACGATCCCGAGCTGGGAAACGGCGGCGCAGGAGGATTGGCTCGGTCGCTGGGCGATGAACCTGATGCTGATCAATGTGTCGACGCGCCGGTTCGGCCGCGCTGTCCGGCTGCCCGAGGGTGACGTGCCGGCACCGCCCGGATCGGGGGTTTCGAAGTCGGCGGCCTCGCGGAGGTTCGTAGCGCTGTCGGCGGCGCGGCTGGCCGACTTCATGGCTACCGATCTGTCCGCGCTCGACCTTCTGGTGGTCCAAATCGACGGGCTGCATCTCGGCGACGATCTCGTGCTGGTCGCCGCGATCGGGGTTGACGGCGAAGGCAACAAGCATCCGCTGGCTCTGGTGGAAGGGGCGACCGAGAATGCCGCAACGGTTCAGGCCCTGCTGGACAACCTGGTCTCGCGCGGGCTCGCCCCGACGGTGCCAAGACTGTTCATCGCCGACGGCGCGAAAGCGTTGTCGAAGGCGATCCGCCGCACCTTCGGTTCGGCCGCTGCGATCCAGCGCTGCCAGATCCACAAGGCGCGCAACATCATGGAACGCCTGCCGAAACAGCATCATGCGGCCACCCGTCGGGTGCTGCGCCAGGCCTGGAAGCTCGATGACGCCGACAAGGCTGAAAAATTGATCCGCAATCTCGCGCGTCGACTCGACCAGCAATGGCCCGGCGTCGCGGCCAGCATCCTCGAAGGCCTCGACGAAATCCTGACTGTCGTCCGGTTGAAGCTGCCGAAGGAACTTCGTCGATCGCTCGCCTGTACCAACATCGCCGAGAACATGATGGGCACCATTCGCCGCGTCACGCGCAACGTCAAACGCTGGCGGGATGCCGGTATGGCCTTGCGATGGGTCGCGGCCGGCATGATCGAGGCCAACAAGGGCTTTCGACGATTGAAGGCGCATAAGCAATTGTCGGTTCTGCGTGCGGCCCTTCAAGCTCACTACGATCGCATGACGATCAAGCCCGTTGCCCACGTCACGAGGGCCGCGTAACATTCATTCCGGCAGCGTCGGCCCGACGTAGTTCAACACCGATCGGGACATCCCCCGACCAGAATGGCAACGACACAGCCAGCTTTTGTTTCTGTCATTGAATGACGACGGTCTAGGTGACAATGCCCATTGGTCTCCACTCCTGCTGGATCGCCACGCGCATGAACGGGTGGTTGCTCATGACTACGATTCCGCCGGATCACGCAACAGCACCGTTGCGGAACAGCTCGCAGAGACTGCGCCGCCGGCTGCAGCCAGCTCGCTTGACCCAGCAGCAGAACGGCTCCGATTGTGCGTATTTGTGGTGGATGCTACGCGGATCCTGGTTGGACATCCGCACAATGAGAGTGGCCCGGGCCCGTGCCGCTGCATCTCGACCACCTCGTCGCCAATCGGCCGGCACCGCAGCACCGATTAATGATTGGGTCGAACGGCTCTGGGATGTCCCGGAAATGAGCTGCTGGATCGGATTACGGCAAAGGCATCCACTTTCTTCGTGCGGAGGACAGCAACGCTAGCCCATCATCGGTGTTGGGTTTCGACGCGGCCGTCAGAAGGCCCAGCCCGCCTTTTTGGGGCCTCGCGAAGGATTTCGTGGAGCGGTTCGTCGTCTTCCACTACCAGAACGAACGGTAAATCCGACACGAGCCGCGCTTCAAAATCGGGGAACCTCCATGTCCCCGCGCCTTAATCAATGGCTGAGGAATTGTTCAAAATGCCAAAGCTGTCCCGCTGAGCCCTACCGAGGGTGGCCACCACACGCTCGCGATCAAGCTCGATAAGTGGTTCAACTACACGACAACGGACTTTCCCTCTTGCTTGAGGCCGGCGGCCGCTGTCCTCCGGAAGATGTCGGCGGTGCGCCGGGCTAAAGCGAATACCTCGATGCCATCAGCGACCCAACCGCGCGACGTGCTCAAAATAGACGTCGAGCGCCAATCAAATGGGCCTCAGGGCTACGCTCACATCCGGAACACAAACAAATGCGCCTATGGGCCCCGAGCAGTTCGATCCCAACGTCGTCGACCGGAGGGCACTCGAGGCCGCCGTCAACGCATTGTCGGAAATATGGAAGCCGCGTCTGCGATTCATGACGAATGTCGGAAAGCTGACGTACTCAGGCCCTGAGAAAGCGCGCAGAACAGCGACTTCAGTTGGCGCGCCGCTTGCTTCATTCACAGCGTCAGCAGGAGATTACCTATGTTGCTAGCTGTGGTGGAGCGATACGTCGAGTATCCAGCGAAAGAGCGTCGTCTGCACTGAAATCTCGAACAGAACGATGCAGGTCTTCGCCGTCTGAAGCGCAGTTCGAAATACGCAGCCCGATCGCGTCCACGAGCCCGCAAGCCGCGTGCGCCTTGGTGTTTCCAGAGGCAATGTCGGGGCACTTGATTGGACGCTCCAGATATCTGTTCATAGAAGTCACTCGTGCGGATATGAGAAGAAGCCCGACGATCTCACGGATAAACGTAGCGAATGCGCGTCCCGTCGATGTGTACGTATCTCCCGTCAACTTGACAGCCAATGGCAGAGCACATCTGGGCCATGCCGCGGGGCCGTATCTCAGAATGGATATTGTGCAGAAGCACCTCAAGAGAGCGGGCCATCATGTCCGTTCGGGACTGACGACCGACGGTTTCGAGAATCATGTCCTTGTTCGAGCGGCCCGTGAGAACGTCGATCCGTCCGACTTAGCCCACGCTTTCCATACGAAAATCGTCGAGGATCTCGCCTCGGTAGGTATCGTTTTCGATCATTTCGATGATCCGGCGTATGGCAGGAATCTGCGGCGCTTTTCGAAAGTCGGCAACGCGCTCATGGGCGCCTTATCTGCAGCGGGCTCGCTACATTTCTCCGCGGTCCACTTACCAATGGACGATGCGGGTTCTGCCGCCACACCACGAGAAGAGCGGTTCTGCATCGGAGGCTGGTTCGGTGCCACCTGTCCGGTGTGCCTGGCCGCAGCAGGTAGCTTCTTCTGCGAACGGTGTGGACATCATTTCGAGCCCGAGGAAGCGTTGAATCCGTTATCGAGGCGCGGGCGGATTGTCGAGTGGCCGGAGAATATTTCCGCGTTCCTTTCAATTCCGGAAAAGGACCTGCTTCTACGAGCTTGGGACGATACTGCCATCGAAGCCGGCTTTCTGGAGATAGGACATCGATATGTCGCGCGCAAAGGACAGCAAATGCGGCTGACCGTGCCGGGACTCCACGGGTTGGCCTGGAAGTCGCGGCATTTCGACACCCAGCAGATATTGTTTAGCTACTCCTCGTTACTCTACGCTCACTCTCTCTATTGCGGGCAAAAGGACACGGAGGACGCGGGCAAGCCAAGTCCTTTTGCGCGCGAGTCCGATGCGTTCCTCATCGGCGGTACCGGTATCGATAACACCATTCCGATGCTTGTCGGAGTTACTGGATGCGCGTTAGGCCAGAACTCGTTTCGCTCGTTCGATCGAATTTTCTTTAATCACTTCCTTCGGCTGAACGGATCGAAGTTCTCGACCAGTCGCGGGCACGTGATCTGGGCAGGTGACATCGCTAGAATTCCGAATATATCCGTCGATGTACTTAGAGTGTACTTGTCCGAAATCTGCCCGGAAGAAGCTGAAACCGATTTGGTGCCAGAACAGCTGGTCCATCGTTACAATGCAGTTCTCGATAGGATATCAGCGGCCATCGACCGCTGCACGGAATCCATAAACGCGATGCCGGCTCTCGCTGGATGTCACGTCGATGGCGCGATGATGGCCACGCTGGATGGGCTCTACGAAAAACAGTGCGCCGCGCTTTCGCTCGATCATCTACGCGTATCACAAGCGTCGAGGCCGGTTATCGATTGGGTCGATCATCTTGATGGCGCGCCGGACCATCAGTGCGCCTACACTTGGCTTATGGGATTCAGCATACTGGCTTGGCCGCTGATGCCCAAGATAGCAGGAGCCTTGTGGCGCTGGCTCGGTCATGGCGCACATCCCGTCGCTGCACGCGCATCGACGCCTTCATTCCAACGATGCGGGACCGCACCGCAGATCGGTGGGCGCAGGCTGGAGGTTGCGGATATTGAACGATGCCTTCCGGGGAAGATTGCAGCATGACACGCGCCGCAAACATTGCTCCTGCGGACAAACTGCCCAGTGCAGTCCCGTTGCAAGTTTCCATCCCATTCATGCTTGGCAGTATCAGCCTGGCCACATCCTATGGCTCAAGCTTCTTCCTCGTGGATGCCCTGAGGTCCATTGGGCAGAGCGCCACGACCGCTGGCGCCGTCATATCGACCGGTACGATCGCGACAATACTGTGTTCGCTCCTCGTCGGCCGGATCGCGGATTCAGTGGGCTTGACGCGAACTATCAGCGCGGCCGCGGTGATGATGACGATCGCGATGGCATGTTTCGCGTCCGCGTCAACTTCGACGCTTTTCGCTTACGCAGGCGGATTTTTTCTCGGCGTTGGGTGGTCTGGCTTTTATATGCTGGCGCCGCTTGAAGTCCTGAGGCACGTGCGGTCTGAGGCTCGGATCAAGTATCTTACCCTGCTTTCAGGGTCTCAAATGCTGGGTATCGGACTTGCTGCTCCTCTCGCGCGCGCCGTCGCGGAGACTGCAGGATCCTATATTGCAGTTTATGCCCTGTTCGCCGCCGCATGTCTTGTCGCCGCGACCGTTTTCGAGCTTGCAGGCAGGAGGGGCGCCCACGCTTCTCAACCGAGGATGCCGAATGTAGGTCTCACCCTGCAAGGCGTGATGGAGATCTTCAGATCGAGCACGCGCTATCCGATCATCATGATCGGCGTGGGGGGGTGCGTTTTCGCCGGTCTTTTCACGTTCCAAACGCTTTACGCCGCGTCGCGGGCGCAATCTGCCGACACGTTCTTTCTTGTCTTCACGCTGACAGCCGTCTTCATGCGATTTGCGGTGGCACCGATTATTGGAAAAGTCCGCATTGAACGCGCGGTCGCGGTGCTCTTCATGTGCACCATTGCGGGACTGTTGATCCTTTTCGTCAATGTAGACAGTACAGCGATCTACATCATCGGAACAATGGTGTTCGCGCTGGGATACGGTCTAAGCTATTCGACGCTGAACAGCATGGCCGTCGATCTTGCCGACCGGGATGGGACCCCCCTGGCCATTGCGTCTCAGGTATTCACGCTCTCCTACTTCGTCGGCTTATTCGGATTTCCGAGCATCGCGGCACAAATCGTGAAGGCCAGCAGCTTCGATCATCTTCTGATGAGCATGATGATGCTTGTCGTCGCCAATGCCGTAATTCTTACGACACAGGTGTTCTCGGCCGGCCGGGCGCACTGACCAGCTTCTTGCGGAGAATCACGGGATGTCCAAGCAAAGCCATAACCATGACGTAGTCGCGATCGGCGCGGGTCCGGCTAATCTGAGCTTGGCAGCGCTCGCAACTCCAATTCCGGAAGTTTCCTTGAACATCCTCGAGAGTTCGGAGACGCTCAGGTGGCATCCCGGCCTGCTCATAGGAGGCTCGGTCATGCAAACCAGCCCGCTGAAAGACCTGGTCACGCCGGCGGATCCAACGAGCGCATACAGCTTCCTCGCCTATTTGCATGATAAAAGGCGTCTTTATCAAGCTATCGTGCGGGGACTGGCGTCTGTCAGCCGCAGTGAATTTGAAGACTATTTGCGCTGGGCGGCGGCGAAGCTGCCGAACATTCGATTTGGCGTGCACGTTACCGCAGTCGAATTGCGCGGCGAGCTCTTCAATATCACAACGGGTTGCCGCAATTACCAAACCAGTACGATTGTGGTTGGTGTTGGCAGGGTACCGTCTGTCCCCGAGTGGGGCCGTAATGCACCGCCAAATGAGGTGTTTCACGGTAGTGCCCTTCTCCTGCAGCGGCGTGAGCTTTCCGGCAAGCGCGTTGTGGTCGTAGGCGGCGGCCAAAGCGGGGCCGAAATATTTCTTCACCTGCTTGGTGGTGCGTGCGGTCCGTTGGGAACTCTGACCTGGGTGACATGCCGCGCAAACATATTCGCCCTCGAAGACAGTCCTTTCGTCAATGAATGGTTCTTTCCGCAACATGGTGATTGGTTCTTTGACAAGAGTGCGGCGGCCCGAAAGGAAAGTCTTGAGCGACAGATATTGGCCAGCGACGGCGTCAATGGCTCGACGCTGCGCGCTATCTACAATGCACTGTACGATCGCGAAGTTCATAAGCGGTCCTATCCAGAGCATGTAGAAATACGCGTGGCCACGACGGCTGAGGACTTGCTCGGCGTCTCTCCTTTTCGCTTGCGCTTGCGCCACCAGGAGACGGGCGCTTGTTCACAGCTTGTCGCAGACATTGTCGTCCTAGCGACAGGCTATCGCACCGAAATCCCTTCGTTTCTAAAGCCGATCGCAGGTCGGCTCACGGTCTTAGATGCCCCAGGTGGCTCCCAAGAGATCATGGTCGACAAGCAGTTCTCGGCGCGCTTTGACGGTCCCGGAAAGTGTCGTTTGTACGTCCAGAACGGCGCACGCTTTCAGCATGGCATCGCCGATACAAATCTGAGCCTGGTTCCTTGGCGTGCTTCGCTGATCCTCAATTCAATCATCGGCCGCGTAGCTTACGACTGCGGCCCTGCAACCGGTGCCGTCAGGTGGGATGGCGTTGATCCCGAGGCCTCCTGCTGACCGGCGAACAGGTCTGCGCCACGTCAGGACCGGCCGATAGTCGTTCGGAGTATACGATGAAGAATGCACAGTTGATGATCCTGGGTGAAATGACGGTCTATAGTCCCGGCGTAGTCTTGCAGCCCGTCCGAGATTCCGAGACCGCTTGTCCCGTCGAACTCATCGAATTCCGACTGGATCCGTTCGCGGTGTCGGCGCCTCATTCCCATCCGTCCTGCGAAATCTGGCGCATCACGAGCGGCCATGGGCGGGTGATAACGGATGACGGAGAGTTGGCTATCAAGGCCGGCGATATGGTATTTTTGCAGCCAGATCGAACCCACTATCTTGAAAATCGTGGTGGCGAAGTTCTGAGCGCTTTGTCCATCGCCTGGGAGCGGGCCCGATGACCGACAGCATTCATGACCTGGCGGTCATTGGAGCCGGGGTCATGGGCCTGAGTGCCGCCTTCATTGCAGCGCGTAGTAATCCTCGGGACAGAATCGTCATCTTCGAACGAGAGACCGTAGGGGCAGGTGCCAGCGGGTTTGCTCCAGGAATCCAGATTAACATCGGCCGTAATGAAAAGGAAAGAAGCCTGTTCAATCGCGGTTCGAAGATTTGGCGAGAGCTCTATCCCGATGGGCGGTGGCCCGATGGTCGCAACTGTGACGTGTTCTGGTTGACGCGTCATCCAGGAGAACTCGCTCAGATGAATTGCGTGGGCGATACCATCCCATCAGCATCCTTCGCGCTCACAGAGAGGCTTTCCTCGCTGCCGCGGTTTTTGGTTCCCGACGAGATGGCCGTGATGCTGGATCGGGGGTCTTACTGCCCGGTCCGTTCCATTCTTCAGGATCTGGCCCAAAGGCTCAAAGCCGGGGGAATTTCGATATGCGAGGGCACATCTATCGAACGGATACGGCAGGGACCAAACCGTATCCTTCTTCAGGCCTCCGATGATACCGAATGCTCGGCAAGGCGAGCCATTCTGGCAATCGGTCCATGGCTTCAAGGATCACCGTTGCGCGCGCATCTCGCGGACGAGCCGCGATTACGAGTAAAAAAGGTCGTTGCGCTTCACTTGGCGGCGCGTCCTACCGCGAACTGTCCAATGATCGGCCTGTTCGATGATTACGCGTTCCTCATTCCCATGATCGAGGAGGGGTATTGGCTGTTCAGCTTCACATCGCAAGAATGGGATGTGAGGCCTGACGCCGGCGGGCTGCAGGTCAGTTCGGACGATCTGGCGCGAGCCACCGCAATCCTGGCAAAATGGTTTTCCCCTGACATGCCTGCGGTGACATCAGCGCGTGTGTTTTGCGATTGCTATTCAGACGATGGTGTCCCGTTCTCTCGTCCGGCTCAAGATGTCGCCGGACTGTATGTCATTGGCGGCGGATCAGGTAACGGGTTTCGCTTCGGACCGGCGTGTGCGGAAGACGCAATAGGATCCCTGTATTCTCACCATCGATAGTTTCCCGGCGTGCCGTGATGAGAAGACAAATGCCAGATACGAATGGTATGGAAGCCGATCCCCAGCATGATCTTGCAGCTGCTGGCCGCGAGACGTCGAGATCGACCATGATCGTCGATCTCAGCGCCATTGAAGCCAATTATCGCAAGTGCCAGGCGCTTGCGCCTCGCAGCGCTTGCGGCGCCGTTGTCAAGGCCGATGCCTACGGTCTTGGCGCGGCACGGATCGCGCCCTTCCTGGCTTCGCTCGGCTGCGCGCACTTTTTCGTAGCCGATGTGGAGGAAGGCATTGCCCTGCGCGATGAGGTGCCATCGTTCGCAAAGATCTATATGCTCCATGGCGCTATGCCAGGCATGGAACTGGCGGCCGAGCAGCACAATTTGCTGCCAATTCTCAACAGCAGGGAGCAATTGGAGGCTTGGCTTCGGCATTGCCGGCTTCGGAATCGCGCGCTGCCAGCAGGAATTCATGTCGACACGGGCCTGTCTCGGTTGGGCTTTTCCATTGATGAGCTGGACACGATCGCCGGGAATGGAAGCGGGTTATCGGAAATGCCTGTCGTGCTGTTCATGAGCCAGCTCGCTTGTGCAGAGTGGCGAAACGAGGTCTGCCTCGAACAACTAAATCGGTTTCGTAGACTTGCCCATTTGTTCCCGAATGCGATTCTTTCTTTATCGAATTCGGCGGGACTGCTTGCCGGATATGAATTTCACTTTGATCTCATAAGAGCGGGCGGGGGAATATTCGGCTTCTCGACGTCCGATGATCCCGATTTCAAACCAAAGCAAGTTGTCCGTCTACGAACGAAAATCATCCAATCCCGTGTAGTCGAGCGCGGAGAAGCCATTGGCTATTTCAGGTCCTACACCGTGAAGACGCGGATGCGGATCGCGGCGGCCGCTATTGGTTATGCCGATGGATTTCCGCGTACGCTCGGCAATCGAGGGCATGTCTTCATATGTGGGAGTCGCGTCCCTATCGTCGGGTTCGTTTCGATGGATATTATTACCATTGATGTAACTGACCTGGACGAGAATTGGACACGGCCAGGTACGGTGGTGGACCTCATTTGCCCCGAGCAAACCGTGGGAGATATGGCGTCATCCGCGAAAATGCTGAGCGATGAATTGACCACAGGCATCGGACGGCGATGCCGCAGACTTTACGTCTCATCCGAACGAAATGATATGAGGCACCGGTGAACTCCTCCACTCGCCGATCCCAGCAAGTCAATCGGGCGATTTATCTAGGCGATGAAGGCATACGCCTCATGCGTCCGACCTATTTCACCGCCGAGGTGCGTCGATTCCACCGCCGCGAGAAACTGTTCTACCTCGATCTTCTGGATGCGACCCGATACGAGTTGATCATAGAAGTAGGTTGTAGCGGCTATCGCCTTATCGGCATCAAAAACGACGACAACGATTATCTTGGCATCGATATAAGTCCACCTCGTGTGCGCCGGTTAAAGAGCAGGAGAGGAGCAGTGATCCGTTGTGAGGCCGGAAAGTTCTTCAAAAGAACACGGCTGGTCGATGAGATAATGCGCCGATATGAGGAAAGGGTGCTTTGCATACTGCCATTTAATTTTCTTGGTACGATGGATGCGCCGATCGACTTTCTGACGCTGGTCTGTAAAACGCCATTTGATCTAGCTTTGTCGCTCTTTTCGACGAGCGAGACGGCAACGTTGGCTCGCCGCGAATACTATGATTTTTGCGGCATTGCTGTTCGGGAGGTGGTGCGCACGGATGACTATGTTCGGTTAGATTGCTCGAACGGGTTCCAGGCGTTCGCCTTCGATCCGCTCTTCCTCGTGAACCATATATCGGCGTATGGCTTCCGCTTGAACGACATACAACATTTTGATGTCTGCAACTTCCTCCATTTCAAAAAGAGTCATCAGAAAATAGCTGGTCAAGATACCGAACACAGATGTTAGATCGTCGGCGTCAGGCGGCAAGCAAGCAGTAAGGAATGCTACCGTCATTTGCCGGCCCGGTGAGGCAACGACGAGCATACGGCCGTGCCAAACCGAGAGCTGAGGCTCGCGACGATCGAGACGGTGTCGCAGCGCGGAGTGTTCCTTCGGCTTCGCTCCACTTCTTACGATGAGGCTGAAATCGTACTGCGCAGCCTTCGGCGTGCCGAAAGCAAAGCCCTTGTGCACTTTCTCGAGACTGTGTCGTCCAAGTCACCAAAGAGTCTGAGCTTCGGCCTATGTTCAGCCGGAGAGAGGACTTCCATGTACGACGTCTACCTGAACGAACGGAACGACCTTCTCGTCGTTCCTCGAGGCAGTTGCATTCCAATCGATCTCAACAGGAACTGGCGGAAGAAACGTGTCGTACGCTCGGTCAGCGAGCAAATCCGCGAAGATGTCCGGATCCATGGCTACCATCGGCGAAAGCTCCCGCTAAGTCGCTCAGTGAAAGCCTTGGCTGACACGTCGGCTTGATCTACATACAACGAGTGATGATCTGCAAATAAGTTGCGAACGGCCGTAAATTCGCGGCGTTTCATTGGCGGGCCGAGAGTGCCGACGCTCCCTTCGCGAGCGGCCGCCTTCCAGTAATCCGGACGAGGTCGTCAGCGCTTGCGACAACGATCGCACCTGCCTACAGATGATAGCGAGCGGCTTTATGGGGCTATTTCCCGCTTTTGCAGAGAGGATGCGACTAATAGCATGCTCGTCCAAACCGATGTTTCGCGAAGATCCTGCTGGATTTTGAAAGCCGGAACCGGTGAGCAAACAAAAGGGCAGGATCGTGATACCCATCAGGTCGGGACGTTGACGCTTCTTCGCTGAAATTCACACGCGTCATTTCCGGAACCCAAATTCATTCCGATGATGCGAGCGCAGCGCGGGGTTATTTTCATTTCGTGATTTCGACGACCAGCGGCTCGGCGCGCTTGGCTTGAACCCCTCGGTGGGGCCGTCTTTACGTGATCTTATTGGTGCGTTGTGACTAATGAAGGCGCTACCAGAGAACTTTGTCGACGCTATTTCTCCAAAGCTCGATCAGCCGGATCGATCGTCCACACCTGAAGGAAATTCGAGTAACGACCGCTCTCGTGACGCATCCGTTACTTAGCCAGCGGTGTCCTCGGCAGCGACTTCCTATCGCCTGAGCCGTACTTATTCCTGGCCACCGCTAGATGCCCCTGCTTTCCCAAGAAGGATCTCGGCACGACGCCACAACTGTCCTGGTTAGATAGCTGCGACAATGCCAAGCACCCTGTTCGGAAGAAACGTTGTCCATCCGAGTGTCGAGGTCCGCGGCTTGGCTGGCGCAACGCTATAGTAAATGTACATCGCTCGTGGCTTCGTCCAGAGCGTTCTCGGCTCTGCTCCCTGACACACACCAGATCCTTGGATCGATCTGGACCGTTGGCTTCGAATTGAGAGGTCGCGAAATCTGCGATCGGAGGACATGTTCTCATGGAACGGCATCAATAGTCAGTGGTTGATCGGTAAAAGGCATTCCGGCACGAGGTGGGACACAATCAGCGGACTTTCCGTAGCATACCTGACGTGTTCATCCGCCGCTATGCTGAGGCCCATTCACTCTGCTCAAGGCCGAGCGGCGCCCGAAGACGTCAGGCTAGCTAACTTAGGCGCTGATATGAATGGCTCGATGGTTTCGCCGTCGGGTTTTTCTGGGCCAGTCGCCGAACCAGCTTCCGGCTGGCAATAGCCCCCGCGGGTACAGGCCTGCCCGAAGTCGAAAAACCCTGGCATTGCTGCCAGGGTTCCATCGGTCGATCCTCTGAGAGGCCGATCAGAAGTCCATGCCGCCCATGCCGCCGCCCGGAGGCATGGCGGGACCGGGCGCGATCTTCTTCGGCAGCTCGGCAACCATCGCTTCCGTGGTGATCAAGAGCGCCGCCACGGAGGAGGCGTTCTGGACCGCGATGCGCACGACCTTGGTCGGGTCGATAATGCCCTTGGAGACAAGGTTGCTGTACTCGCCAGTCTGCGCGTCGAAGCCGTAAGAGTACTGATCCTGCTCTAGGACTTTACCGACCACGACCGAGCCATCTTCACCGGCGTTAATCGCGATCTGCCGAGCCGGCCAAGATAGCGCCTTGCGCACAATCTCGACGCCGGTCTTCTGGTCGTCGTTCTTGGTGCGCAGGCCCTTGAGCTGCTCGGAGGCACGGAGCAGGGCGACGCCGCCGCCCGGGAGAATGCCTTCCTCGACAGCCGCGCGGGTCGCGTGCATCGCGTCATCAACGCGATCCTTGCGCTCCTTCACCTCGACCTCGGTCGCGCCGCCGACGCGGATCACCGCGACGCCGCCCGCGAGCTTGGCGAGACGCTCCTGCAGCTTCTCACGGTCGTAGTCCGAGGTGGTCTCCTCGATCTGCGCCTTGATCTGGGCAACGCGGGCGTCGATGTCGGCCTTCTTGCCGGCGCCGTTGACGATGGTGGTGTTCTCCTTGTCGATCATCACCTTCTTGGCGCGACCGAGCATGTTGAGCGTGACGTTCTCAAGCTTGATGCCGAGGTCTTCCGAGATGGCCTGGCCGCCGGTCAGGATCGCGATGTCCTGCAGCATGGCCTTGCGGCGATCGCCGAAGCCCGGAGCCTTGACGGCCGCGACCTTCAGGCCGCCACGCAGGCGGTTGACGACGAGAGTGGCGAGAGCTTCGCCTTCGACGTCCTCGGCGACGATGACCAGCGGCTTGCCGGTCTGCACCACGGCCTCGAGCAGCGGCAGCAGCTCGTTCAGCGAGGAGAGCTTCTTCTCGTTGATCAGGATGTAGGCGTCGTCCATCTCAACGCGCATCTTGTCGGCGTTGGTGACGAAGTAGGGCGAGATGTAGCCGCGGTCGAACTGCATGCCCTCGACGACGTCGAGCTCGGTCTCGAGCGACTTGGCTTCCTCGACCGTGATCACGCCCTCGTTGCCGACCTTCTTCATGGCGTCGGCGAGGAACTTGCCGATCTCGGCATCGCCGTTGGCCGAAATGGTGCCGACCTGGGCGATCTCCTCGTTCGAGGTGACCTTCTTCGAGTTCTTCTGGAGGTCCGCAACGACGGCTTCGACCGCGAGGTCGATACCGCGCTTCAGATCCATCGGGTTCATGCCGGCGGCGACCGACTTAGCGCCTTCGCGCACGATGGCAGCCGCAAGCACGGTCGCCGTGGTGGTGCCGTCGCCGGCCGCGTCCGCCGCCTTGGCCGCAACCTCGCGCACCATCTGGGCGCCCATATTCTCGAACTTTTCCTCGAGCTCCACTTCCTTGGCGACGGCGACGCCGTCTTTGGTGATGCGGGGAGCGCCGAACGACTTCTCAAGCACCACGTTGCGGCCCTTCGGACCGAGGGTGACCTGCACGGCATTGGCGAGGATGTCGACACCGCGCAACATGCGGTCTCGCGCTTCTACGCCGAACTTGACTTCCTTGGCTGACATAATCGAATTCCTCAGTGTAATTCCTCATCCTGCGATACGCCCGGCAAGGCGCTCGTCAGGGCTGAGCGGTGGGAGCGCTGGACTAGGCGGCTTTCTTCTTGGAAAACACATCGGTGAGAACGCCCATGATATCGCTCTCCTTCATGATTAACAGCTCCTGACCGTCGACCTTGACCTCGGTGCCTGACCACTTTCCGAACAGCACGCGATCGCCGACCTCCACGTCGATCGGAATCAGCTTACCGGCCTCGTCACGGCCGCCTGGGCCAACCGCTACGATTTCGCCCTGCGAGGGCTTTTCCTTGGCTGTGTCGGGAATGATGATGCCGCCAGCTGTCTTCTCTTCAGCGTCGATGCGCTTGACCACGACGCGGTCGTGAAGCGGACGGAAATTCATGCAAGCCTCCTGAGCATTTGAACGAGTAGAGATGGGCACATTGTGAATAGCCCAATTACTGCAAGAGCCAGGCCAGAGATGAGCGGAGTAATCCGCCTGCATTCTGCTGAATCTCGCACTCGGCCGGCGCGTTCATTCGTCCGGAAGCAAACGCCTTCATGTACACAGCTCGCCAAGCTGTTACGAATCTGACATTGCGTTTCGTCAAAAGCTCGAGTGTACCGCCGGCGCATTGGCAAAATCGTGCGCGCTGGCGCAGCAAGGTCTGGCCATTCACGAGAACCCGGAGGACGATCGACGGATGGACGGCAATCGAGCGCGGAAAGTCTCTTTCCGTAGCTTTTCCACGGATCTTCGTTGTCGGCCCGCAGACCAAATCTGCTCATACGAATTCGGCTGGGAGCAACTATGCGGCCGGCCTGGTTGGTGTCGACGGCATTTCAATAGCGCTGACTGATCAAGGGGATAGGACCGGCATATGGATTATATACGTTGATATACGTTGTGCCGAAGCGTCTGGCGTGTGATTGCGGATTTGAAGACGAATTCAACCGATCTCCGCGCCAATGGAAAAACAACCTGTGTCGTCGTCTGTAGAAGTACATCAGCACATCATCTCACTTCTTCAGAAGCCGAATCCGGTCATCTTGGATATCGGTTGCAATGACGGAACCGATACGCAGCATTTTCTTACCCTGTGCCCACAAGCTCAGCTTTACTGCTTTGAGCCGGACCCTCGGGCGGTCGCGCGCTTCAAAAAGAAGTTGGGTCCTTCCCTCGCGAAGGTGAAGCTGCTTGAAATCGCGATCAGTGATCGAAACGGAACGATCGATTTCCATCCAAGCAATGCGGATGGAGATGCAAAAGAATGGGATCTCTCCGGCTCAATACGCCGGCCGAAAAACCATCTTACCGAGTATGATTGGGTTCGGTTCGATCGCCCGTTCTCGGTTGAAACCCGACGGCTGGACGATTGGTGCAGCGACGCTAAGGTGAATACGGTCGATTGCATCTGGATGGATGTCCAGGGCGCGGAGGCCGACGTCATCGCTGGCGGCATGCAGACCTTGAGCAACACGCGATTCATCTACACGGAATATAGCGATAGAGAGCTCTACGAAGGGCAGCTGTCGATGCAAGCCATTCTTGATCTATTACCGTCGTTCGAGGTGGCGGCCCATTATCCCCGGGCTGTGGAAGGTGATATACTGCTCAGGAATACGCGCCTTTAGCGCCTGCCACCTATCCGCCCCTCATACACCTCTGGAAGGCTTGCTGCGTATTCTCTCCAGCGTGCCGCTGCACGACGGCCGATTACCAAGCAAAACGATGCGGTGGTCCGGATAGGTGCGCTCTGAACATTTCTTTCACATCTCCGCTCGCCATGCAGTCTTGGCGACGCTCGCATAGGTAGGATCTCTCGACGGTCTTTGTGATGGTCAGATAGTCTTTAGTCAGCGAGCTCGCCACGGTCAGCGACCCCGGGGCCAGCAGCTCGAGCCTTCTCAGATGCATGAACCAGCACTGCCAGCCGACGCTCTAAGCGCTTAATCGTCTGAACTGCTGCTGCGTGCTCCGGCCCTCTAGGGAGCCGATCCACTGTTTTGAATAAATGCCAGAGCAATTGCATCAGTTCTCGTAGATCCTTAAGACTCGCCACTTCGATTGTGCGCTTAGTGCTGTTGTTATGCCGATGAGAAAGCATGCTGAAGCATTCCTGTTCAGCCCAAGTCAATCGCCCAGCGAGGTGAGTTTAGCGAGCTGGTCGTCTTCGTCAGTTGCAGCTTGTATTCCGCGTTGCTGGTAGAAAGCATCGTCGATGAGAACCTCTGCGTCATCACGTTGCGAATACAACTGCATTAGCACATGAGACCAAAAAACATCCGATCCATGCGGAAAGCCAATCCATTCATTGAACGAAGACTTGCAACGACCGTGCCATCGCTAAACTCAATTCAGAAAAGCACGAAATGGGGATGCTAGCTCGCAGTTGATCGGCGTTGTAAACCCGACATACAGGTCGGTACTGTGCCTGTTGCTGTCAGGAATGAGAATTGTCTGGCTTGGGCGGGCGACTCATCTTGATCGCTCGCGCCACCCGTGAGAAAGTCGTCCAAACCAAAAACATAGAGCGGATAGGGCGTATGCTTGCGTCTGCCTCCCTGGAGGTGTCGCTCTAGGCAGGGTTTGATCGAATCTCCTAGATTTGACCTCGCTTCTGATCACCCAAGCAGGGATCATCTGATTGTAGCCAAGGCGGTTCTTGGTCGACTTTCAGCCACCTTCGTCAGTCGATGGAGAGTTGCGGTGGTGGATGAGCGCGGCCGATCAGATGGGCCTGTGCAGCCACTTCAGCAAGATAGTGATCCATCGCGCTTCGCGCGGTGGCGGTACCAGGGTGGCGGAAATTCGCGGAAATCCCGTCCTGCCAGCGACTGACCCATAGGTACGTCTCGCAAGCATCAGAGCTGCGGCTGATCAGAAATCTCGTCCGCCAGTCGGGCCAGCAGTCCGACCCAGGCACCGTCCGATTGTCCATGTAGGATACCATGAAACGGTCGCGCAGTGTGGTGCCGAGCAGCTCCATCGCCTTCGAAAACGGCACTTGAGCTGTTTTCTTGGCGCGCTTTAGCTCGAGCCGGGCGGCGTGCAGGATTTCAGGCAACGTATCGGCCACCCGGAAGCTCACCGGACTCATCCCGACATACCATCCAACCGAACGCATCGAGCGCAGATCGTACCGGGTGTGAAAGGGCGCAACGGCGTGGAA
This sequence comes from Bradyrhizobium sp. USDA 4504, assembly GCF_054063995.1. Taxonomy (NCBI): domain Bacteria; kingdom Pseudomonadati; phylum Pseudomonadota; class Alphaproteobacteria; order Hyphomicrobiales; family Nitrobacteraceae; genus Bradyrhizobium; species Bradyrhizobium sp. USDA 4504. The sequence goes on from NZ_JBSSGV010000001.1 coordinate 595,450, forward strand.
TTGTCGTTGGTTCGCCAGTGTCTTTCCTGCCAGCGCCAGACAGGCGAAAATTCCCGTCGCCGTGTTTCCGCCCTGAGCCCTGCAGCCGCGATCGAATTCGGATGCCCCAGCCGCATCGAGCAGCCACATTTGTCCGCTGCGCTGCAAGGAACCCTCCGGCACATCGAATGTTAGCGGAAAGTCGGGTAATTGACCGCCGTTCGCCGCGATCAGCTCGCGCCAGTGGCCGATAGCGGGATGGTCATCGGTTAGGCTGGTCACTCGCTCTCGTTCGGCCTCGGCGTGATCCAGATAGCTGTGCGCCGCTGCCAGCTGGGGGGCCATTCCATGGATCGCGGCTGTGTACAGTTCGCGGATCTCATACGGTACCAAGGCCATCGAGTAGGCATCGCTAACAGAGTGGTCGCAGGCGAGCAGGAGGCTCGTGGATGTCGGCCGGCTGATCGTCACAAAGACATACGCCGGCCAGCGCAGCGCGGTGGTCTCCGCGTCAAACAGCTTTTCCAGGAGCTGAGCAAAATCGTCGCCATCGACGCGGTCACCCACTACGGTTTTCTCAAGCGCCACCGCGCCCGGATCAATCGTTGTGCGATGAATTGCCGACCCATCCTTGGTCAAGCGGCTGCGTAATACCTCGTGCCGGTTGACCCAGCCGAGGATCGCTTTGCTTAGCGCGGCGGCGTTGAACTCGCCAGGCAAGTCGAATGCTGCGCCAAGCCAACCCGGTCGGCCGTCGTCCGCAGAGCGAAGATGTTCCTCTTGAACATAGGACGGGCGGCGCGGGTCAGGCCGCCAGCTGATAGGGTCGGGGACGTTGACTCGCCACACCATGAGCCGGCCTGGCCGCCGATCAAGATCGCCGAACTCTTTGATGTCCATCAGCGGGTCCCTCGCAGTCACCGACGCAAGCTGCGCGTGTGGCGCAGCGGCGACCGCAAAATCCACACTATCGAGGCCGTGCCAAGCACGCTGCTCGCGAGCAATGTGGTACGCAGGCTCGTTGCAGCGGCGGCCGCGCCGCCAGCCAGCGCACCCAATGAGGCCAGTCCCCACACCACGCTGCGGATACTCGCATTGACCCGGCCCTGTAAGTGCTGCGGCACCAACACATATCGAATGGGAACCTGCTGCACGTTGTAAATCCCTTGGCCGATCCACAGAATGAATTGGGAAAGTGCCACGCATGCAACTGCGGCCCACGAGGGTTGGGTGAGCAGGGTCGTCAAGCTCATTCCTCCGGCGCTCACCGCCAAACCGATCATTAAAATTGGGCCGAGGCCAATTGCCCGGCCCGCCCGCGGTGAGATAGCCGCGCCGATCACTCCACCAAGCGCGCCGATGCCGAGCACCATGCCGACGACCCGGCTGTCGAGCCCGAGATCCTTGGTCAGATGCAGCAGAAAGACCGCAGAATACGCGTTGTGCCAAAAGATGAATGTGCCGCTGGCCAACGTGACTGCCCTCAAAATCGGATTGCCGAACACGCTCGCCAGCCCCTCTACCACTTGTCCGAGCACCGCGCTCGATGCGGCCTCTGAGCACCGAGCGCGACGCATCGGCACCAGCGACAGCAACGCGGCGGCAAGCAGAAACGAAACCGAGTCCGCCAGTATCGCGGTCGGGGCGGAGAATTCGTTGACGAGCCAACCGGCCAGGAACGGACCTGCCGCCATCGCGCCCGCTTGGCTGAGCTCCAATGAGCTCTGCGCCCGAACCAGCTCTGAGCGGTCGATGACGGTGGGTATGCACGCCAGATAAGCTACGTCAGCGATCACTGCGGCGATCCCAACCAGCATGCTTGTCATGTACAACTGAACCAGTCCAAGATGTCCAAGGCTGGCGAACAAGGGAATCGTGGCCAGCGTCGCCGCCATCACCAGATTGGCGGTCAAAAGGATCCGCCGATGCGGGAGGCGGTCCACAATGACCCCCGCCAACAGACTCACCACCAGGTACGGCGCCCGACCGCAGGCCAAGAGCAATCCCGTTTGCGTCGGGCCAGCGTCCAGCCAGGTGATTGCGGTTAGCGGCAGCGCTAGCATGGTTACATTGGAGCCCAGCAGCGAAATAGTTTGGCCGACGAGCAACGCAAGATGGCTTCGTCGCAGTCCGCGCAGCGGGACGAACCGGCGCGGGCGGCTCACGCGTCGCCAGACAGGCTGCGAACCGACAAATATCCCAGTCGGCTCAGCTCACTTTCGGCGATCTGCTCGAACTCCTCGATCTGGGCTCGCGTCAGATCTTGGACGTAACGACCGATCCTGCCTTGGTGCAGCGGCTTGCCCGCAGCCTCGGCCGCCGGATGGCCGTGCGGTTGCTCGAACAATACGTGCTCGTATTCAGCGTGACGTAGCACGGCCTCATCCCAAGGCAGGCCGAGGTGATCCAGAATTCGGGCCAGAGTGGGACGGGGACTGCTTACAAGATCCTCGTAACGCACCTCGAGATAACGACCAGGCGGCGCAATTCGATGCGGCTGGGATACCACCTTGAGCCAACCGCGCGCGGCGTCGGCAACCGTTCGATATCCCCAATCAGGAACGGTATTCAGATGAGAGGCGGCAACGTCGCGGCCGTCCCGCACGATATGAACGAAATGTGCGTGCGGCCACAGCCGGGCGAAGTCGTCGGTTCGGGCGATCTTACGCTGTAGTTTCAAGCCCCAGCGCTGGGCCCCGCTACGTGCTCGGCGCAACTCGCCGATCTCGTTGATAAGGCGGCATCGGGCGGCGAACGAAACAATATCGTCGCCCGTCTCGGCCATCACCTTGCTGACCAATTCACGGATATCATCGAAGTCGAGGCCGAATCGGCGGCACTGGACCACAAAATGCACCCCATCATACCAGAACGGGTCGACAGTGTTTTTGGTCATGCCCGCGACCCGGAAATCGCCGGGCGCCAGCAGGTCGATCGCGCGCAAGATGTGCGGACCGAGATTGAGTGGTTCGAGGAAGTCTATCTCCGGCCCGACTACCAAAGCCAGATGCGAATCCAGCACGATGCTCAGCAACGTGGTGCCCGAGCGGTTCTCGCCGCCGAGCAGCACCGGGGATGTGGAAAATGGATTGGGCAGCGGCATGGCCGTGTTCTCCGTTGGAAAATGCGTGCTCATCCGCAGCCGGGTGCGGTGAACCAGCGCCGAACCGCCCCCGGAGTGGCCACGAAATGGTCCCTGGCGAACCGTACAGCGGCTGCGACTGGATCCGGGTCGCTGCCGATGTTTTCCATGCGGGACAGCGCCGCCGGCAGAGCCTCTCCAGCAGCTTCGATGGCCGCCTGCACATCGGCGCCGGATAGCGCCGCCGACGGCATGAAGCGGCCGCCGTACTGCATAAGAAAGCCCCGCGCCCACATCTCCTGGAAAAAGGCGTGGCCCAGTTCGGCGTTAGCAAATACGACATCGAACATAGTCGGCCAGGCGAATGCCCATGCTGCGACCTGTTGTCTGGCGAAGACCTCGTTAAGCCCCTTGATCAGTTGATCGCCAACCTCGCGCATCCGAGCCAGCAAGGTCCCGTCGCGCAGCGCGTGCAGGGTGCTTAGCGCGGCTGCGAACGGGGTAACCTCGCGCTGGTAAGTGTTGCCCATGTATGTCTTCTCCGCGGCGGCGAGTACGTCCGCGCGCCCCGCGACTGCGGACAGCGCCATTCCATTGGCCAATCCCTTGCTTAGCGTGATCAGATCGGGTGTGATGCCGACCGCCATATGGTAGCCGCCAATGCCGTAGCGGAATCCGGTCATCACCTCGTCAAGTATGAGCAAGGCGCCGTGCCGATGCACCAGCCTTTGTAATTCCTGATGGTATTCGGGCGGGAAGAAGTTGACTTCCGGAGTGATGATCACCGCGGCGACGCGCTGGACACTTGCTAGCTCGTCGAGCAAGTCTAGATTGTAGCGGAAATCCACGCTGTCTCGATCCCGATTGGGTAGCCCCATTTCGGGCCGGTCCTGCAACTGCCAGTCGTGCCAGCCATGATATCCGCTGGTAAGCACATGGTTCAGACCTGTGAATGAGCGGGCAAGGCGGACGGCGGCGGTGGTCGCACAGGATCCCGTGCGGAAGAACATTGAACGTTCCGCGACGGGGAAGATCTCCGCCAACCGCTCGGCCAATTCGATCCGGTGCCCGGACAGGGGGCCGGGCAATATGCCGCCGGTACGGCGCATCTCGGCGGCTGCGTGCTCCACGACCGGCTCGTATCCGGCTCCGAGCGGCGCAGCACCACTACAGGAGGTGAAATCGACATATTGCCTTCCATTGATGTCCCATGCATGCGCACCCGAGGCGCGCGTCAATACGACCGGAAAACGCCTATTGAGATCCCACTTCTCCGACGCGGTGACGCGCAACGCGCGGCGTAGTGCTGATCCGTGCGCGTCGGTCACGGCCACAGTGGTAGTCGGGCTGGCGTTGGACATGAGCCCTCTCCGTTTGATAATCATGCCCTTAGGCGAGCTGCGTGACTATTCTTCGAGCGATCCGTAACGCGTTCGCCTGAATGGTGAATGTCGGATTGACGCCTCCGGAATAGGGAAAGAAGCCGCCATCCGCGACATAGACATTGTCGATGTCATGCACCCGGCCCCAGCGGTCGACCACGGATTGGGTCGGATCGACACCGGCACGGCAGCCGCCATGCAGATGTCCGCTGCCGAACTGATAATTGGAATCCTGATAATCGACTTGTTTCACACCGGCCTCCGTCAGCAAGTTCGACGCACGTCGGCACAAATAGCCTAATCGGCGTTTGTCCAGCGGATGGGTCCAGTAATCGAGAATGATCTTTGGCAAACCCAGCCGATCCAGGCTGGTGGCAAGTCGGACCGCATTGTTGCGCATGGGTTGGTCGGCCGCCAGGAAGTGCAGCCGTAGTGTTATCTTTCCGTCGCGGTCCGTGCGCTCAACCCGACTCGCTTCGTAGATCATTCCGCCGAGTCCCGAAGGAGCATCCTCGTCCAGGTAGTGATCGGAGATCGCAACGGTGGAGAATGGGCCACCGGCCGGGCGCGCGGGCATTGCACTTATTGCGGTGCTACCGGACACGTAGCCGCTGATTTTAAACGAGATGCCACTGCCGACCATGCCGGAGGCGTTGCCGATGCCGTTGGGCGCCGCCCGCTGAGCCGACCTTAGCAGTAGGGCGGCAGACTGCACTGCGTTGCCGGCGAGTACCACGCAGCGTGCGCGGATCCGAGCGCGTTGTCGCCTGAGAGTATCCAGCCATTCCACGGAATCCGCGCGGCTGACGTTAGCCAGATCGATGCGCACAGCCTTGCTGCCGAGTGCAACTGTCAGCGCGCCTGGCGGCAGCGCGACATCTGTGAATGGCGAGCGTGCGTCGGCCCGCGCGCCGGTAGGACACAGATGCTCGTTGCAAGTTCCGTTGCAATGGCAGGCTGGCCGGCCACGATAGGGTACGGAGTTGATAGCCAATGGGGTGGGAAAAGGTAGTAGGCCTAGGCGTCCGCCGGCATCGGCGATCAGCCGCCCCTTCGCGCTGTAGTCATGCGGGGGCAGAACGGGAGGATCGCTCGGTGGTTCGTATGGGTCTTCCCCGGCTAGGCGGGCCACTCCCATGCGCCCTTCTAGCTCTTCGTAAAACGGGCGTAATTCGGCGTAGTTGATCGGCCAGGTAGGGTCAAGCGCGTCTCCGGCCACGTGCGCTCGCGCGTCAAAATCGATGGTCCGATAGCGGAAGGCTATTCCGGCGTACAAAGTCATTCCGCCGCCGAGCGCGCACACGGTCCAGGGACGTCCAAACGGCGTCAACGTACCTGCCGCAGACTTCACCAGCGCGGTATCCATACCATCTTGGACGCTCGCCAGCGAGGCGTCGGGAGGAAGCGACCGACCTTCCTCGAGGAGGAGCACTCGCAAACCGTGCTGGGCGATCTCGTATGCAACGGTCGAGCCGCTGGCACCACTCCCGATCACGCATACATCAACGATATCGGCCCTCATAATCCCACCTTTGGCAACAAATATCGACGATGCGCAATCAAAGCCCCATTCATCAGTGACCGGCTGCCTGAGACAGCTGGCATAGCCAACGATGAACGCGCGGCATTTGCACGATTACCCAAGACTGTCCGGTTTGGCTTCGTTCAGCTGATCAACTGCTGCGTATCATTGCGAACTACCGCAAGATCGTACAATGTGACGCTACGTACGATTCAAGACCATCCAGGTCGCAACCGCATGAATATGACTAATGGCTCTTCAGAAGCCGCGACACCATCGAATAGAACAATGGGATCAGGCAGTTGTCCAAATCCAGCTAACCTTCCTGATGTGGGTGAGAAAACGTGTTTGCACCATGAGCGGGTGCTCGCGAGCTTTTTGATTATGCGTCGTCAAAAGGCCGTGCGGCTCGCATTTTGCAGTCCGCCAAGACTATTGATCTCCCGAATTCTTCGCAACTCATCAGGCGCCGGCTAGCAGGAACACCAAAGCCGCACATCATGCGGCAAAAAAAGCCCGGCCTCATTTTGAGAGCCGGGCGGAAGTTAGTCTGGGCGAACGAGACTCGTCGCGCCAGCTCCCGTCGACAGAGGGAGGGCTGCCGACGGTTATTTGCGGCAAAGCATTCACCGCAAATTCCAAACACGAAAGGATCGATGTCGAAAAGTCTGGCGTAGTTTCCCTTTTTACCAAGGCGATATTCGCCGAATGCACTGACAGCCCGCGATCATCTGTCATCGTCGCTCATTCAATCGGCATGATTTCGAAGATCCTCCTAAAGTAGCGTCGACCGTGTCATTGTCTCGCCTCTGCCGGAGCAGCCCCGCCAGTTTGCCCGGGACCCTTCGCGTCCTGCTTTAAAATGCTACAACGTGACGCTAGGTGCGAATCAAGTCGCTTGAGCTGCGGCGTGCACCATGAAAATCCAAGCTCCCGATCTCTTACATGCAGCTAAGTCATCCAAGATCCGCAAGGTGCGGTGTCGTATCTGCTTTGGTGAATGGGCTTGTACACGTGAACATTTGAGCGATTTCGCCCGCACGACTTGTCGTACCCTCCGCGGAGATCACTACAGCGACGAAGTTCTGTGACGACGACGCCGCGCAGGCGCGCAATGAGCTTTTGGTGCGGCAAGCAATACCCATTCTATCGCCGGGGTGCGCGACCTATTGACACCTATCTCACCAGTTGCGTGGCTCGCGACCATTCTGCACGGTTCCTTTTGATGACGGCGCAATCCCGTCAGCGCACAGCCCCAGTCGCCCAAAGCGAAAGATTTCAATGTTCAGGAGCGCTTTGCTGACGTTGGCTCGGCTGACATTTTCCAAACCAACTCAATTCCCACTATGGGGTTGGCGCAATCGCGCGGCGTAGTCGGTGCGCCATTCCTCTCAATTGGGAGTGCGAGTGAATGGTCCCCGTTCAGCCCAGGAGGGCGCGGACATCTTGCGAGATAAAACTGCGTGCGTGATGCGAACCGCCGCCGCACTGAGGAGCCTTCGAAAACTATGGAATATGACTGCGAAAGGTTCCGACGGAGCGGCAATCGAAGCGGCCCAAGATAGAGCGTGGTTTCTAGGTTGGTGAGCCGCGGATCAGCCGGGCAATTGAAGATCTCCTCGCGCAAGCGCGGACTCGAAGAGGAACAAAGCTTTATTGCGTGCCGTCATGCCAGGCGAGATTTTGTACGATTCGCTCGGATCTGTAGCCGCAATGGCACACTGGGCCGAGGTAGCGAGATCTTTGGATCGCTGCGTACAGTGTTTACTCGCGTAAAAATACGGGCTTTCTAGTACAGTTCGGGGCGTGGGATGTGCTTGAGCCGTCGTTCGTGACTACCTGCTCGGATTGAGGTCCAACATGAGTCATGCGGCTAGGGACCGCCATGAAGCATTGAAAGTGACAGAAGAAGAATGTGAGTTGGCGCGGTGCAGGCAGGAAATAGCCCGTCTCAAAGATCTAGTTGTGCAGCTTTCTCAACTGGTCTTGCGGCACGTCGCGGAAAATACCGAGGACCGAAATCCACAGTGCAGGTGAGCCGCTTGGGCGTATGAGATAAATGACAGGGGATCGCAGTTAGACTTTCCGTTGTCATCGGCAGCGCGGCGTCCCCCGGGGGGGAGGGGGAGCGGCCCCGCCCTTGATTTCCATGGGGCGGGGCCGCAATTGCCAGTCGAACATCTTCGTGGAACGATGGGTGCCTGAGCTAACGCGCGTCGCGCGGTCCGACAGTCGAAACTCTCCGTAAGCCGAAACCGATGACTGCAGTCCGGCGAAGGGACCCCTCATCGTGCCCGCCGCTAAAACGTCTGCGCTGAACCAAGTTATCGGCTCCCATTGAGTCCAGCCCGTGAGCGTTGAACCCGTGGCAGGCTAGTCGAGCGGGAATAGGATCGAAACTGCGCATGTGTGTGCCCGCTTTAGACCGATGGCGGTCTATGGACACCAAGCTGCTCGATGACGCGCTTTGATATCTCTGTTGGATCGCCAAGCCCGCTTTTGCCAACCTCGATGACCTTCTTGGCGATGATTTCTGCGATAGGGTCGTCTCGATCAACCAAGCAGAGCGAGCGCAGGGCCCGTGCATAGGCTGAGTTCAGACATTCAATTTCTTCCGGCCGTAGCTTGCTGCCTTGGAGCAGTCGATCGATCGACATTGATCACCATCCTGCCTCCTGAGGGCGCTCTTTGATGTCTCGCACTAAGATGGGTCAGAACGCGGTCGGGTTAGTCTCGCTATAGCCGCCTTTGTCGTCCCACCTATAAACGACATAGTCGAGCTGCTTGATGTCACCCTTGGCGTCGTATTCCAGTGTGCCGATCACAGTGTCCCAAGAGCCCGCTTTGATCGTGTCCATCACCTTCTTTGGGTTGAAGGTGCCGACTTTGGTTGCGGCTTGCATCCAGACCTGCACTGCAGCGTAAGTATAGAGCGTGTAGCCTTCGGGGTCGATATTCTTGGCCTTGAATTTATTGACGATCGCAGCTGCCGTCGACTTCTTGCGTGGATCTGGTCCGAAGGTGAAGAGCGTACCTGCTCCAGCTGCGCCGGTGATAGAGGCAAATTCCTTGTCAGCCAACGCGTCACCCGACATGAGTACGGTCTTCAGGCCCTGATCGCGCATCTGGCGCAGGATAAGGCCCGCTTCCTGGTGATAGCCGCCGACATAGACGAGGTCGATACTGTCATGCTTCAGTCGCGAGACAATCGCATTGAAATCCTTGTCGCCCTTGTTATAGGACTCGTACATCTTCTCAGCGATGCCGGCCTTGTTGAGTGCCTTCTTCGTCTCGTCGGCGAGTCCCTTACCATAAGTGGTCTTGTCATTTAGAATCGCGATGTTCTTGCCGCTGAAGTGCTTCGTGATGTACCGGGCGGCAACCTGCCCCTGCTGGTCGTCGCGGCCGCAGACGCGCGCCACGTTCCACAGCTTGCGCTCGGTGAATAGCGGGTTGGTCGAAGCCGGCGTGATTTGCAGTACACCGCCATCCGCATAGGCTTCCGAGGCCGGGATCGATGACGAGGAGCAAAAGTGCCCAGCAACGAACGGGATCTTAGCGGCAGCGACCTTTTCCGCTACCGATCGCGCCTGTTTGGGATCGCAGGCATCGTCCTCGATGTCGAGGGTGAGCTTCTTGCCGAGTACGCCGCCTGAAGCATTGATCTGCTCTACCGCCATCTCGGCGCCGTTCTTCATTTGCCGCCCGAAGGCAGACTCGCCCCCGGTTATTGGTCCGGCGACGGCGATGGTGATTTCCTCAGCCAACGCTGCGGTGAACATTGCAATCGATGCTCCAAGTGCAAAGCCGATCAGCTTGAGTGATTTCATGGGGTGGTCCTCACAGGGTGAACGCAACGGCGAGTAAGCTCGAGCAGAGCAAGGGGACCCCCGCGGCGCTTGGTGCCAGGAAGCAACCAGAGATAAAGTCATGATCGCGCATCAAACAGTTCGATTGCACCGCCACGAGGGCGCAGGAGCCCATCTTGACTTGATGAGACCAGGTTCGGGAGTTGTCGGCAGACAGTCCATCGCTCAGAAACAGTACATGACGATGTCGTTCCAGCAGGGGAACGGGCCGGCTCGCATGCGAATAGGCAACGATAACGCAAACTTCTCCGTCCCGTCTCATCTTCGCCGCGCGTCCGATCCCATACCGCCCACTATCTCAATGACGGCGTTGTCTTGCTGGACACTAACTGAACCGAGCGTTTATGAAAGGAATAGATCAATCCGGAACGTACAGAGCTTGTCGCGTCTGAAGCGCCGCCTCTTAGACCAAGCGGTCGGTCGAGCCGAAAGCAGAGACGATCGTTCAGGTCGTGCGCGAACATTGTCCCTTGGAGGCATACAAACACTTCATGCTCCGACGGCGTGATCCCCTCGATAGCGCGCGCAAGGCAACCAGCACGGTCTCAAATGAAAGCAAAGACGAGCAGGCTCGAGCAGAGTAGCGCCAAGCTGGTTGCGGTCAGCGCGAGGAGGCTACCGGAGACAAGGTCATGATTGCCCATGAATCACCCTCGAATGCCATCTAAGAAGAGATCGGAGCGGCAGCTCGTCACTTTGAGCTTCGCAAGCAAATTATGCGGCTTTTGGTTGCGCCATTTCTGCGTTGTCCGGGTGACGCTGCATTTTTGCGGCGTCATTCGGCCTTACTTTGTTGAAGTTCGGCACAAGAAAAGCGGAGAAATGCGCCTTGGGCAAAGCTGACGCTCCTAACCCAAGAAAGTGTGTGTCTGCCGGACCAGCTCGATGACGCGGCCAAATGCTTGAGATGTACGGCTGGCCGACTACGAAGCCACCGAAGTTGCAGTAAGCGTGAGTTTTGAAAAAGAGTGTACAAAAGCGCGAACCTTTCGTTGCTCTCGCCGGAAATCTCCCCACGATTGTCGCCTTCTCGGTTCGACGCTCTCGCCGATTGTCGCGAGAGCAGTGTACAGAGCGTCCATGCTGGGTACCGTTTTTTCGTGTGATGCGTGTCGATTACCCTCGTCCGGCCCAACCTACCCGCAAGCTGGCTCACTTGATGGGGCGAAGTGGCCGGCTACGGAGTGCCTTTGGCGGGTTTGCGATCTCCGCTCCCATTTCGCCGGCCGCGCACTCGGTCGTGTCGTCGTTCGAGCGTACCGAGCCGAACGGCCTTTCCAGCATGCGACGGACCCGTACCGGCGCAGGGCCGACGTGGAAGTGAATGGCCCGCTGCTCTAATGTGCGTTCCGACCGCGTCGAGCGGTTCCGCGAACGCAAGTAGTCGAGCCAGGTCGGGCAGTGATAGCGCTCGGTCCACAATTCCGGATCGGCAATATCCCGCGCGATCGACCAGCCGTAGGCGCCGTTGCGCTGGCGAGACAATTGCACGTCTTGCATCACATTATGAAACGCTCTCGCATTCTCCTGTGCAACTCGGTATTCGATCTCGACGACGAGCGGGCCGCTGCGTCCGGTCAAGGCGAGTCGCACCTCAGGATCGGCGAGCGGCTCAGGCTCCTCACCCCGCGCGCCGATACGGGGCATGGGCAGCCAATGGCCGATGAGTGGTGAGGCGAGCATCAGGGCGGCCGACACCAGCAGCGCGGTTTCGACCCCGGCCGCGTCGGTCAGACGGCCCCAACCCCAGCTGCCGACGGCAATCCCGCCTGAGCTCGCCGCCTGATAAGCTGCAAGCGAGCGTCCGGCCACCCAGCGCGGCGCTGACAACTGCACTCCAATGTTGAATACCGCCCACACCATCATCCACACGGCTCCCGCCAGGACGAGTGCCGCTGCGGTCAACACCGGTTCGCGGCTGAGCCCAACCGCAGCCATCGCTGCGCCCATGGACAACGCACAGGCGCGGACCGCCGCCTCGCCGCTCAACCGCCGGCGCAGTTCGGTGATATTCAATGCGCCGACCACCGCACCCAGACCAAAAGCGCCAAGCATGATGCCGTAGGTCTGGGCGTCGCCATGCAAGAGATCGCGTGCTACAAGCGGCATTAGAGCGGTGATTGCACCGCCAACGATGCCGGTCACCAGACTGCGGGCCAGCACGATCTTGATCGACGGTGAGTTGCTGATATAGCGTACGCCAGACACCATCGCCCGGCTCAATCTTTCAGGCGGTAAGCGCGCGGGCGCGCTCATACGTTTCCAGAGCAACAACGCGATAATCAGCGGCAGATAGAGCAACGTGTTGAGCGCGAATGCCGCCACTGCACCCGCAGTTGCCACCACGACCCCGCCGATTGCCGGACCTACGCTCCGCGCAATGTTGTAGCTGATGCCGTTCAGCGCGATGGCCGCAGGCAGCTGTGCTTCCAGCGGAACTTGTTCACTAACCGACGATTGCCAGGCCGGCCCCATCAGCGCCATACCACTGCCGACAACGAGGCATAGCATCAGCAAGAGGTTTGGCGTGGCCAAGCCAAGCCAGGCGACTAACGTCAACCCGGTCGCCCCGGCGAGCGCCAATCCAAGGGAGGCCAGCGCCACGATACGGCGGTCATACATATCCGCGATCGCCCCGGCTGGCATCGATATCAGCATCACTGGCAGTAAGAGTGCAGTCTGCACCAACGCGACCTTGTCAGCCGACGACGTCATCTGCGTCATGGCCCAGGCGGCACCAACGCCTTGAATCAGGATACCGACATTAGACAAGAGGCTCGCAAGCCAGATGCGCCTGAAGGTCGCGTGCCGCAGCGGCGCCGTGATGCCGTCGGTACTATGCGCCTGGGCTTTGAGTGAATCGCTCATATCAACTCATGATGATCTACCATGATTTGATCTTGGTAGGGATCACAAGGATGTTCCTGTCGCGATATCGCCTTCAGATCCTGACGTGGCTGTGAAATGAGATGCTTCGATCGAGTTTGATTGAAAGTGATCGACTGCTTCCGTCGCCTTGCGCCTCATAGCAAAGGCAGCGCCGCACAAAGCCGGAATGGTCTCCAGCACCGGCGTGATATCTGCAATCTCCAATCGCAGTAGAATCGCCTTTCCAATCGTGCCGCAGTGGACGCTAACGATCGGATAATCTAAAGGCTGCCTCAGACCTATTCGCCCCAGCGCACTGCTTGCGCGGCGTTATTGATTGGGTGGGCTGGCTGGCAGCTGCAAACTTTGTACGAATCGGACAAATGCGCGAGATCTCTAAGCGCGAAACGATTTGCGTCGCAGAAGCTGAACGACCGAAACTCGATCTCGCCGAACTTTTCAATGCCTCCACACAGCTGCGCAGTGATTATTATCGCTTGCCAGGTGGTTTCGCGTCAGTGCGGAGCATTGGAGGCCATCGGTAGGAGTATTGGGTTCTAGATCGAGCCTCTGTGCGCGTATTTCGCGCAGTACGTGGGACAGACGTCCAACCGCAGCGCCGCTGTGACCTTGGTTTGGGAGCGGTTACGCACTGCAAAGCAAACGTGTGTATTGTTCCCGTAGCCAGCTCAAGCACATTCGGTTCAAGTCTACTCGAACGCGCGGGCGTTCTGATTCTCCTCTTCAGCCTGTTTTGTGTGAAGAGTGTCAGGATAGGCCGTCGACTTCGCTAAACTTTCGCGTGGTGCGACATCGCCCGACGCCCTGGCGAAGGCGTTTGTTGATCTATTCAAGTGGCAGAGGATAGGCAGTGAAAGCCCGCCGGAGCGGGACCATTTGTCATGCGATGCATAAGGCGCGGTGCGTAAATTATGTGCACGATCGATCATCGTGCACCTGCGTGATGCAGGGCATTCGGGCAGCAACATACGATTCGTGCCGCATCCCGCGATCCGACGTTTGTCGTCTTCTGCAGGAGCTTCTCTTACTTGCCGGCCGTCTCTTTGAGCCGACCAATGATCGTTCTGGGGCCCCGGCCGGCGTGCAGTATCACCGGCCCCAATTTCATCGCAGCGCCGACGAGCACGTATGCCATTCAACCGTCGGTTCGCTGGAAGAATATTGTCGCCGCCCTCACAGGAGGCGCGAACGATGATCGCGTCGGCGCCGCACACCGGCTGCAGCGCGCGACCGTAGGTTTTGCCGATGAGGGGCGCGTTATTGCCGCTTGCCGGCACACCGCTGGTTGCGTGCTCCTCACGCCTCTTCATGTTGTTTGTGGATGCCGATGCACATCCTCTCGCAACGCCGGCTCGGCGGCGCTTGTTGCGGCCTAACGCGCTGTTCTCGGCAGCACGCCTTTCCGCATCCTCAGATGGGACTGAAGATGGCTTCGGCCACGTCCTGCACCGGCTGCCCCGCTGCGCTGGACCAGTGGTCGGATTGTCGTAGTTCACTCCCAAGCCTCATCAAGCTGCACTGCAGCTAGAGTCTTTCCTGCTTCTCGTGCCTGCTACGCCGAAACAGTGTTTCGGCATATGCGCGCATGAGGAATCGGTAAAGCAGTCGGTAGAAATGACAGGTCATGTGCTGCTCCTGGTCCATTTCGCCAACGAGGCGCTTTTGATCGCACCATTATCTTTCACTAAGCGCGGTGTTTGAATGCAATTTGGTCTCAGGTGACGCTTGATAGCGGCCTTGCAGCGTCGATTTTGGTGGATTTCATCCCGCGGATAGCGGTTCACGACATAAAGCCGCAGTCAGCAAATTCGATCTCCGCCATGGAGATCCATACTTGAGCTAGAGTTAGAAGCGATGGACAAGCAGGAATGTGACGAAGATCAAGTCGATATCGTGCCGCACCTGGTGTCATTTTTACGATCAAGTCGCCGTCTCAGTTGCCCAGAGAACTCGTGCAAGCCACGATAAAAGCATCCAGCAGGCTTTGAAGACTTTCGACCGCTACCAACAACCTATCCGATTCTTCGCGTTCTGTTGTGCCGAGTGCATAGGATTCGCGTAGGCGCCTGGCGTGGTTCACCCTTTCGCGGCCGTTCGCGGCTCGCTTTTCGGCAAACTCTAGCTGCGCGGGGTCATGACCGAGCTTGTCCAACTCGCCGAGCAACAACTTCGTGACCGCCTGTCGCTCATGGTGGGTGAGATCAGTGCTGTAGAGCACGCTGAGATAGCGATCGATGTTGGCACGCGCGACGTGCCCGTACATGTCGCCGGTCTCCTATGTCCGGAACGGACCTTACGTAAGGGATTTATTGTACCGCCCAGTGGCATGGAGCACTATAATTGTTACTACTTGAGCCCGCCATCGCGGAACGGCTCGACTATTCGCGTCCGATGACCATGACGCGGACGGTTCAGGACTACTCTTGTGGTCCACTTTGAGCACGTCCACGGTGATAGCAATGTGCATTCGTCCGTTTCGTACAAAGCTCGCACCCGTTTTCCGGACGACGCACATCCGGCCAAGTTCGGGTGTGGTTTGGTCCACGATGAATTTGGCTACTCGCATATCGCTTTGTGCGCGGCTGCCGCGACGCGCGCCGAGGAGATCAGTGATTTGGCGCGCCGAAGTTGGGTATCGTCTCGCGAGCCCCGGGGTCCGCAGCGTGCGCTTATGATACGATTCGATCACACTCGCCGAGCGAACGTACGCTCGTCCGCTCTGTACGAAGTTTGCGCACGCATGAGGACGCGCGATCTGCCAACATAGCTACGCGAGGGTGGGATGGTTCGCATCATACCTGGTTCACTCTCTCGGCGGGCGTTTGGAAGGGGGCTTTTTGGTGCGGGCAATTGGGGCGCAGATGTCTCCGCGTGAGGTATCAAGGTGAGTAGCGTCGGCGTCACCGGCATGGGCGACCGTGTCGAGGATTGCGTCGGCATGCTCGTCCTGCTTGCTCATTCACGTTATGGGACGAGTCAAGGGCGTGCGATTGATGGCGCCGCTGAGCGATCCTGGTGCCTTGATCGCGACGGTTAGAAGCGAGAGGCAGCCGAGCATGAGGCTTGTTCGCCGAACGGGGATCCTATTACCGATGGACTGGAAGGCGCCCGGCCTCTTCGGCCGGTGCGCTTAGATTGGCTTGCAGATCCGTCGCTTCCCGGTGAGACAATCCGAGATCTGTGCCACGAAGGCTCGATTGATCGCGCCCTGCTGCAGGCGTTAGGATAATTGGTCAATGAATACGCCGCTTAATGGTTATGTCGCAGCCCTAGAAGCCTTGAAAGAAGATGATCGGCTGCGCGGCCTCAAGCCCCGCACAGGGACCGATTTTGCTTCAAACGATTATCTGGCGCTGGCAAGCGCGCCTCGTATGAAGAAAGCCCTGTGCACCGCGCTCGATGCCGGCACGCCGATCGGAGCTGGCGGGTCACGGCTCCTGCGCGGTAATTGTGAGGAGCACGAAGCTCTTGAAGCGGAGGCGGCGCGGTTCTTCCGAACGCAGACGGCGCTGTTCCTCGGCGGCGGTTACATCGCAAATTTTGCTGTTCTAACGACGTTGCCGCAGCAGGGCGATTTGCTTGTTCTCGATTCGCTCGTACATGCCAGCATTCATGAAGGCGCACGAGCGGGCCGAGCCGAGTTCCGGATAAGCACACATAATGACCTCCAGTCGATCGAAGACAGGATTGGCGACTGGCGAGCCAGGGGCGGCAAGGGGCGCGTCTGGATCGTGGTGGAGAGCCTCTATAGTATGGACGGAGACTTCGCGCCGCTTAAAGATCTGGTCGCAATCGCCGAGCGCTACGAGGCGTTCCTAGTTGTGGACGAGGCTCATGCCACAGGTGTTTACGGCGAGCAGGGACGGGGGCTCACCGCGCCCTATGAGGGGCGCGAAAATCTTTTGGTAATCCACACCTGCGGCAAGGCGCTGGGCGCGGCGGGCGCGCTTGTCACGGCTTCCGGCGTATTGCGCGACTTCATGATCAATCGGTGCCGTCCATTCATTTTCGCCACCGCGCCATCCCCCCTAATGGCCGTCGCGGTACGAGAGGCGATCTTAATCCTGCAGGAGGAGCCTGAGCGGCAACGACGTCTAATCGATCTGGTCAACTTTACACATCGGCAGCTCGTTGTGTGCGGTCGCGCGAGTTCTTCGAACTCACAGATTATTCCTTATGTTGTGGGCGACAACGCTCGCACGATGCGGCTCGCCTCTGCACTCCAGGCGCGTGGCTTTGATATCCGTGGGATACGGCCGCCAACGGTGCCTGTGGGAACGGCACGGTTGCGGATTTCGCTGACACTTAACGTCGGGCAGGATGATGTATCCGACATGATCGATGCGTTGGTCGAAGAGACCTGGGGCGTGCAATGCGGCCGCGCAAGATGATTACGGGATCGGCAAAACGGTCTTCAAAAGTCCGCGCCGACACACGCAGATGCTCCTTTTTGAAGGGAGCACTTCGGAAAGCAAATTGACAAGGCTCAGCTACGCAGCGCTACCAGCGCTCTTTGGGTGGCATTCTCAAGGCGTCCATCGATCCTTGGGTGCCAGGCTCGAGGCGTGTCAGCGAAGGCTCAGAGGACTTTTCTGCGTTCTAGCCGGTAATCGCAATTGTCGCGTGCGAAAAGTTCCGGTTTATTGCGGATGCAAGGTATGGTCTTAAAGCGAATCCAGCGATGCTTCGTTTCCAAGACTGGCACTCGCTTCGTTAGTTGATGCAGGAGAGACAGTCCGATGCCGTCGCGAGCAACAGTGTTCCTTACATCAGCCGGATGGGCAGCCGTCGCGGTCGTAATTCTGCTATATGTGATTTTCAGCCCCAGCTGAGCCGGGCACCCTGAACGGGCCGATCTGTTTCGATGCCATGACGGATGATCCGGCGAGGCTATTTTGAGGGTTGTCCCCTCGCCGAGAGTAGCGCTTATATCCCAACATCCGTTGCCGCGCATCTGCGGCTTCAGTCAACTGTTGGCTATGGCGTTAACCGAAGGCATGGAACTGTCGGTCACGACAGGAAATTATGTTGGTGCTGGCTGCGCGTTGCCAACATAAGTAGGTAGAGTACGAGGAGGATAAAGAGCTCGCGCATACAAAAAGATATTCCGAAATTGTATGTCAATTTGTGGAGCGGATCACATCCGGTGCATTTATCGATGGACGAGCGAATTTCGCGGACTCAACCGAAGCAGCGTTAGGCATTCAAACGGCTGCGAAGGTGCCAGGGTCAGTTCAGCAGATCGACCTTGCCGGTGTCGAGCCGGTACAGACCACCGATTACCTTTAGTCTGTTCTGCTCAACTGCCGCGTTCAGAACCGGGCCTGCCGATTTAAGTTTATCGACGTTATCGACTACGTTCTGCCGGATGGCATTGGCGAACGCATCACCGGTTTGCTGGTGGGATTCCCGTACCGCAGGCGCAAGCGCAGCGACGAGCGATGGAATATGTCCCGGCGCCGGCTTTTCGTCGTTGAGCGACTTGATCGTGGCGTCTATCGCGCCGCAACGATCGTGCCCGAGTACCAAGATCAATGGCGTGTTCAGCACAGCGACCGCGTATTCCATACTGGCGAGGGTGTCATCGTTGGCAAAATTGCCGGCGAGGCGGCAGACAAACAGGTCACCAAGCCCGCTGTCGAAGGCAAGTTCAGGCGCTATGCGAGAATCGGCGCAGCTCAGAACCGCCGCATATGGATTTTGTCCATCGACTAAAGCCTGACGCTCGCGCTTGAAATCGCCGCCTAGTGATGTGCCCTGGACAAACCGGTCATTACCTTCGACTAGCCGCCTCAGCGCAGCATCCGGCGTGAGCATATTATCCGGCTTGGGTGGCCTTTTTGCTTCCTTCGCGTCAACTATGTTGTCGCCAAGCCGCATGCCAACCGCCGAAAACGCCAACAGCGACAGCAAAAGTGACCGGCGCGAAGGCTTTATCGTGAGCGCGCAAGATATATTCGGGGAATGGTCGGCATGCATGTGTGTCGCCTTATCGCGCGGCTTTACGCCATCCCGTGGCTTCAGCCTCCGCTTCGCTGCAGAGCCAGCGTTCACCCTGCTTCTTCGTCATGTCGATTTGTCCGTAACCGAATTGCCCGGGCAAGTGATAGATGCGCTCGCCGTTGCCGCCCACAGTGCCTTTTATCAGACACTCGGGTGAGGGCGGGTCCGATGCCAAAGCGGGTCCGAGCAGGAGCTCCTGGGCATCGGTCGGTACCGAGCTCGCGCCAATGATGATCGTTCCATTGTTGCGGTGACGCCAGTCCCAAGGCGTGATGAACGCCCCCGACCATAGGCCGGCATAGGCATGGCTCGCCACAACCTCATAGACGGCGTAGATATGGATATTTCGACCCCATGATAGTGCCCAACCCGAGCGTACCATCCACGCGTTCACGTCCTCGCCTGCGATGAAGCAGCTCCCGAGTGACCTGCCGTACTCATCTCGCCCGGTGGTATGACAATCCCACGTTCGTCCGTTCGAATGCTTGATAAGCTCATCGCGAGCAGCGATGCCGCAAGCCCATTTCTGACCGTGGGCGTCGAGGCAAATCTGATCCGTCTCTGGCGCGTCGATGCCCGAGAGCCGAATTTTAGTTTGCTCGATCTCAATCGTATTGCCGTCGACGATGCGCGGAGGGCCGCTGAGTTTCGCTGCGCAAGCCGGAGATGTGATGACAGCGAGCAATGCAGCCATCATTGCGCGGTGTTTCATCCCGACGGCCTTTCTCTCTTGGTCCATCCGTTCAACACCACGTGCAATCCGGCGTCGCTACATTCGCCTGCTTGATCGCACCATGTCTGCTATTTGGCCTGTGTTGCATCGTTCGGCGTTGGTTGGTGAAATCTTGGTTGTGATTTCCAACCTACGCCCTGACGTGACGTGAGGTTCAAGCGATTTCTTCCAGGATAAGTGTTGCGGTATGCCGGCCTCGACCGTCTCTCTCAGTAGGCGCGCACCGCAAAGGGCTTGACCCCAGCAGGAAAGTCATCGGCGGAGCGTTGAACTCGCCCGGCGTCGGTGTAGTCGAAAAGCCAACCGAGTTGCTCCCGGAAAGCGAATGCCATCAAAGCAAATGAACCTGGCTTACAGCGCGTTCGCGGTCACTCTCTTTGCGGCCCACGATCTATCGACTTGGATCCGCGCTGGCATCTGTTCACGCAACATGCGCTTCAAGATGAAGATCGCGCTTGGCGATGGTGCTCATCTCCACACCGCGGATGGTCGCCATATCATCGATGCAATCTTACAGAAGTTGCCAATAGCTTATCGCTTGCGGACCAGCTCGAGATCGGTTCGCGGAAAGTTGTCACCCTTGTGCAGCAGTGGCGCGCGATAGGTCTTGGCGCAGGCATAGGCGAAACAATCGCCAAGATGTCGCCCCTTTCCGAACCGACCGAACGCCATAGCGGCGGTCAATATCATGCCGTCGGCAATCGCGCACACGCGGATGGATGCGGCGTCGAGAAATTCCCGCACTGCGGCCTCCGCTTCCGGCGCACCCCATGCGTTGACGCGCGTGAGAGCACAGACCGTTTCATATACTGCGATGGCTGAGGCGAACGGCGCCTTGGCGTCGGCAATTGCCATGACGAGCTCAGCCGCGTCCGGTTCGCGCAGCAAGATCGCGACCAGGGCTGAGGCATCGATCATCATCAGACATCACCGGACAGATCGTCGAAAAACGCCTTGTCGGCGGTCAGACCGGTTTTGGGAGCGCTGGCGATGCGATCGAGCAGCGGTTGCAGCCGGTCCCAGAGCGGCGTCTTTAGGCGCTCACGCTGAATTTCATGTTCGCAAGCCTCGCGAACGCAATCGAGGATCGGCTTGCCTTTGAGTGCGGCGAGTTCGCGAATGATTCGGTCGGTCTCGCGGTCCTCGATGTTGTAGGCCATGGGTACTTCTGTTCGGGTATATAGGTATCCATGCTTAGGTACCTGAGCAGGGGCGTATTTCCAGACTCGGGTCAAGTATTTGATATTACGACGTTATAAAGTGATGGCGGCAGGGACGAGCCGCCAAGTAGCAGGTCCTCGAACTCAGCGGGGTCTTCGAAAGTCCCGGCATTGGAACGAGGCGGATACGTGGACTGCGGTGAAGCCCTCGACAGTACGTTCTCAGGACGTTATATTCGAACATAAACAGAACGATCGCCCACCGCCAGTTGTACCTCCCGGTCCTCGCATCAAAAGTTCAATAGGATTTTCAATATATTAGCTTGTTCCGATCTGGCTCGGGCATGTTCGATTGATGGAGCTTCTGATTGGCATTGTTTCGCCATTTGCACGACGACGCGTTCCTGGCCTTTTCGCGGGACCACAAACATCTCTACGCGGCATGTCTGCTGGATCTTCATGAGCGCTTCTTCTCGGGCGCGCCCGCTTTCCCTGCGCCGCAGCAGGTCATTCACGCGATCTACGACGTCATGCGGGCAAACCCCGCCTTGTGGGACGACGGCGACGATTTCGGCGCGCTGCCTGAAATGATCTCAGCGCGGCGCCGCCGCATCCGCAAGGTCGACGTCGCACTCACATCCGAGAAGGGAGACAAGGCGCTCGGCCTGGCGCGCCAACTTTACACGCGGCTCGTCGCATGGGGATGGCTCGAGGAGGAGGAGTACGGACTTCGGGTGACCGTGGACATGGCCATGGGACCCCTGCTCGTGATCCAGCGTCTGGCGAGCCTCAATAAGGACCTCTCCCAGCGGTTCGGCGGCTTGATCGTGCAAATCCGCCTTAATTTGGAAGCCGTTGAAAAGCTCACACCCGAGATTACCGACCGCAAGCAACGCGAGGCCGCACTCGCCGTCCGCGAGGCGCGCAATCAGGCCGATCAATTCACCAAGAGTCTGCGGGCCATTTTGGCTGACCTCAAGCGTATCCGACGGACGGTCATGGAATCGAAGACCGTGGGCACCCGCCTGGAAGCCTTTTTCGAGGAGTTCGTCGACCAGCTGCTGCTGAAGGATTTCGAGTCCATCCTCACCGTCAACCATCCGTACCGCTTTCGCGACGCGATCGTGGATCTTGCTCGCAGAATTTCCTACACGTCCGAGACGATGCAGGTGCTGGCCGAGGAATACGCCGCAGCAAGCATGGCGTCCGATCTCGAAGAGGGCCGGATGGCTGCGGCTGACGATTTGTTGGCCATCGAAAGCATCTTCGAGCAGATCGGCGAGATGTTCGATCGGATCGAGACCTTCCGCAGACAACTCGAGGCACGTGTTCGAAATACTATCAAGTACGCCGAGCGTGGAGCACAGGGACTCGTCGGGCGCGCCGGCGACCTGGTGCGGCGGCTCGACGCTCTGCTCCGCAAGGGCAGGCACGACGAGGCAACCGTCGAATGGAACATTGAGCCACTGCGGTCGCCCTGGTCTGAACACCATCAGGCGCCGGCTAGACAGCCGCGCCGCCCTGTCGAGGCAAGAGAACTCGCCGGGCCGCCGTCGGATCCGCTCTACGAACTGCGGAAGCAGCTTCGCCTGGAGTACATCGCTCGCATCGCGCCGCGCCCCGAGGACGTCAAAAGATTCCTCGAGGGGCAGGTTCCTCCGTTCGCGACCAAGGAGGCGCGCTTCATGCAGATCGGCACCGTTGACGATTTCCTCGCCTTCGACTGCGCCCGACGTTATGCGCTAACCGGCGACGTGCCGGCGCAGATCGCGGCTGGCTTCGATCTGGAGCCAAGCCCCGACACGCCTCCGCACGATAGCGAGTGGCTCAGGTGCGCGAACTTCGTGGTCAGACGATCGGGTACGACGGCGAAAGGCAGAGCAGTCCATGCTTAGCGAATTTGACAACATCGAGCGCTCCGCCGGCGCGGAGAAGGCGGCCGATCTTCGGAAGGCGTTGCATTTCTTGCTGCGACGACAATTCGTGTTCGCCGGGGACCCTCGCACCGGGACGGTCTACAACACGATGATGGATGGCCGCTTCCGCGACGTGGTCGACGGCTTCTTCGACAGTTGCGGTTATCGCGTCCATCGCGATCCGGAGGCGCAGTGGGCAGGGATCGTCGCGATGGACGAGGACGTGCCGCTGCCCCGGATGAAGCTCGACGAAACCATCGTTATGCTCGTGCTGGCCGCGTACTGGCAGCAGGAAGTGAACGTCGGGGCCGTCGAGGACCGAGCCGTGGTCGTCGCGACGCTGAACGACCTCTTCGATCGGTACCGGGAGATGGCGCAGCATAGTGGGGGCGGCGCCATCTCCGCAGCCCGCTTCCGCGACATTCTGCGTGAGGCCGCCCAGCGTAGTCTTGTCGAGATCGGTGACTTCGACGACGAACAGCAGGACTGGGAGGTCAGGATCCGGCCGATGATCAAGCTGATCAGCGGCGGTGACGCGCTCCAAAGGCTCGAGCGCTACGTCAAAAGCGAGGAAGCCCGCTTTCCGCAGGTCGCGGGAGATGACGCATGATGCAACTGCGCCACCTGACTATGGTGAACTGGCACCTATTCGATGTTGCCGACATCGAAGTGACCGCTCACGTGGGCGTGCTAGGTGAGAACCGCTCCGGCAAATCGACGATCCTCGATATGGCGCAGGTCGTCCTCACCGGTGGCAACCGACGCTTCCTGCGCCTGAACGCGGTTGCCGGCGACGGCGGAAGATCGCGCGGCAGCTCGAAGCGCAGCGTCGTCGACTACTGCCTCGGCACGCTCGGCGAGGATCAGCGCCGGCGCGACGAGGCGCGCACCTACATCGCGCTCGGTTTTGAAGACACGGACGGAGCGCGGCCTTCCGTCACCATCGGCATGGCGCTCGAAGCCCGGAAGTCCGACAGTAGAGAGACCGTGCTCGCGCTGTTCATCGCGGTCGGCGCGGTGCTCACGTCCAATGACTTCATCGAACAGCGTGGAAAGGCACTATTTCCAGCGCAATGGGAGGACGCGCGCGCCCGAATCATCTGCGCCGTCGGCGAAGGTAATTTCGTCAATCACCGCGATCGGGCGAGCGATTATGTCCGCGAGTATATGCGCCATCTCCTGCCGCACTCGCCGTATGGCGAACAGAACGCCAACGCGCTGCAGAAATCGATCGTCAACGCCATGACGCTCGACCACAACCAGACAGCCACGCAGTTCGTGCGGAACTACATCCTTGAGGACAGCCCGATCGGTATCAAGGAACTGCGCGAGTCGATTCAGACCTACCGCAACATTAGCGACACGATCCGGAAGATGCGCCTCAAGCTGGAGGCACTGAAGGAACTGAAGGCTATTCTGACGGCGCTGGAAGAGGCACTGGAGACCAAGTTCCGCGAGCAGTGGATTGGCAAGCGCGCGGAGTGGCTTGCCGCCCGCGCGATCAACCGTGACTTCAGGGTGAGGCTCCGGCTCGCGAGCGCGCAGCGCGAAGCCGCGGGCGGCGAACTGAAATTCTTGAATGAAGACATCAGAGCGATCGACGATGAGCTGCAACGGCTTACCGAGGCCATCGCCGAACACGACGCCAAGACTGGCAGGAAGTCGCTGCAGCAGACCGCCGCGGTGGCGGAGCAGTCCGCGCAACGCGCTGCAGCTGATTTCAAGGCGCGCATCGACACCATCCGGCGCCTGCAACCGTTGTGTGCCATGGGCGGGCGCGGCTTCGACGATTTCATTCCGGCCGTGGACCGGCTGCTTGCCGCTGTAGGTGCCGCCTCGGTTGGGGCCGTTTCCGACGAACTGGTTGCGGCCGAAAACGCCCTGACAATCTTGGGAGGGCAACGACTCGCGAAGATCGACGAAGCGCGTCAGGAGGTCATCGCAAAAGCCTCGCAGTTACGTAGCCAGCGGGATGACTTGCTGGAGCGGGTCCGGCAGCACGCCTCGGGAGGGGCGCGCGCGCACCTCGAGCCGGACACCGAGCGCTTATGTCTCCGGCTTCGTCAAAAAGGCATGGCGCCACGCGTCTTGTGCGAACTGATCGAGGTCGCCGAGCCGGGTTGGACGGGTGCCGCTGAAGCGCTTCTTGGCCGCGATCGGGATGCGGTGTTCGTCGACAGGCCGCATATCGGCGATGCGACCGCGATCTTCAAGGAAGGGCGGCGCGAGTTCCGGCGCACGTCCCTGGTGAGCCTTAACAAGCTGGAGCAATTCAGGGCCAAGCCAGAGCCAGGAACGTTTCCTTCGATCTTCCGCACGGAGGATCCGGACGCGCTGTCGTTTATCATGCGCCGGTATGGTTCCGTGCGCCTTGCGGACACCCTGGACCAGTTCAACAGGCCGGGCCGCGCCATCATGAAGGACGGCCTCTACGACGATGGCCTGGTCCGCACCCATCGATCAATCGAGCCTTCGGAGCACAAGATCGGCAAGGCTGCCCAGGCGAACGCGTTGCGCGCGCTGCACGAGCAGGCGGACGAGCTGGAAGTATCGCTACGCCAGGCCGCGAAGGAAGCCGAGATCGCTGACGGCGCGTTCATGGCGCTGAAAGCCCTGTGCGACGCGCCCGCGGGCGATCTGAAGACCTGCGCTGCGGCCTTCGCCGCAGTGCAGGCTAAGATGGCAGATGCTCAAGCGAAGCTCGCGGCTCTGGACGACGCCGGCGACGGCGGTCTTCGCCAGAAAAAACGTGCCCAGCAGCAACTGAAGGACCGAAGGATCGCCGAGCGCGAGACTCAGCAGACTGCCTTCAACAAACACGACGGCGACGTCCGGGCGGCGAAGAGTAGGCTCGGTGACGGCGAAAACGTACCCGGCTCCGAGCTCAATCTGAAGATCGCTTGGTCGCTTTTCGTCAAGAATCTGCCCCTCTACTCTGCGTCAAAAGGCCGGCCGATATATCGGGCGCGCCTTGATGCCCGCGCTCACAAGAACGAGGCCGACCGGCATCGCAGCATGGCTGAGAAGGCCGTCAAGGACGCCGACGCGGCGAACGACGAGCGCGGTCGGATCGAACGGCAGGTGCGCGAGTTCTTGGACGGCTATTTCGACGATTTCGGCGTCAGCTCCCAGATCGGCATCGAGAGCGAGCCTCTTCAGGAGGTCAAGCCATGGATGGCGCAGTTAATCGAGGAGATAGAGTCCAACGAATTGCGGCAGTACGAACGTCAGGCGCGGGACGCGGCCGAGAAAGCGTCCATGTTACTGCGAGGTGAGTTCATTAATGCGCTCTCGGCTCGGATCGGAAAGATGGAGCGGGAGCTCCAGTCGCTGAACCGCAGCCTCTACGCGCACCCCTTCCACAATGAACGATACTCCTTTCACCGTACCCAGGTGGTGGAATTTCAGCCGATCCTGAAGATCATCGAGATCGGCAAGACCTCTCCCGAGGCGCTCGACATGCTCTTCCGCGGAGACGTATCGGATGACTTCCCCCACAAGGACACGATCCTGGCACTCGAAGCGCTGCTCGAAGATCCCGACAAGGATTTCACCCAGTTCGAGGATTACAGAAATTTCTACACCTTCGAGATCCACATGGAAGACGTCGGTACCGGCCGCTCGACCCGTTGGGAGCAGCGCCGTGGCACCGGATCAGGTGCTGAACAACAGGTTCCAATTTACGTCGCCATCGGCGCCTCGCTTGCGGCCGTCTACGGCAGTGCCGAGCGTCGCGCCGGCAAGCCGGCCGGCTTCGCGCTTGCGATGTTCGACGAGGTCTTCTCGAAAATGGACGGCAAGAACCAGCGCCAGATGATGAGCTTCTATAAGAATCTCGGCCTGCAGTTTGTGATTGCCGCGCCTTTCGAGAAGCGGGTCGCGGTGCTAGAGCATATGGACACCATCGTGGAGGTCGATCGCATCGGCGAGCAGTCGAGGGCAACGGTCGTCTCGTTGAAGGAAAAGGCCAAGCGCGAACTGCGTGCGATCGATCCGGACCTGATGACCGCCGACGACCTTGCCGCACGTCTGGCCGCCGAGTAGCCATGGTGCGTCGTTTCAGTGAGGCGAACGGACTACTGAACGATCTGCTGGATCGCTACGAAGGTGGGACCGCCAACCCCATCGCACATCCCGACTATGACGCATTTCCCAACGTGGTGGCTGCGGACGTCTTCCTGAGGCAGATCGCGCGGGCCGAGGCGGTCGGCGCCGTTAGTCTCGCAAGGGGACGCGGAACCAGGCGGGATCAGATTGTGCACGTCAGACTTCAAACCGCGGACGCGCTCTACCACTATCTCGGACGCGTTCCGGCCGCTCAGATCGCCCAAGAGGCTGGTAGGCGCCTCTGTGCGGACATCGCGCTGGATTGGCGCTTGGTGGAAGCGGCTGCCGCGATAGCGGAAACTTGGGGGCGAGCCAAGAGCTGGCACGGGTTCGCCTCATCCGATGTGGACAAGCTCCGCGACGCCTTCGCCCTCGCCCAAGCAATTCTGGAGAATAGGCATTTGGATGTCGATTATCGGACCTTCTCGCGAAGAACGGTCGGCGATAGCAAAGCCCTCGAACGCATCGAAGGCGCGGTCGTCCGACTTCTTGGCGGAATCCTCGAGCTCCCGCCCGGAGCGCGGCCCCGCGAGGCGCTGCGCACGATCGGATTGGAGCGCTTCGCGCCACCGCTTCTCATCGCCGGAAGGATCGATCTCGATGGCGCCGATTTGTCCCAGATTTCTCCACGCTATCTAGGCATCCCGCCCAAGGAGGCGGATCGCATCCGATTCCGGCGGCCACCAGCCTACCTTCTCACCATCGAAAATTTCGCGAGCTTCAACAGACATGTCGCCGAAGCCGATCCAGATCGAGAGGGAGTGACGATGTACGTGGGCGGATACCCCTCTCTCGCCACCCAGCAGGCGCTGCGCGCGATTACGCAAATGGTGTCTGGAAACACGCCGATCTTCCACTGGTCAGACATTGATCCGGATGGGACGTGGATATTCCACACGATCGAGCGCGCAGTCGGACGTCCGATTCGACCCCACCTCATGAGTGTCGAAATCGCCGAAAGATCGGGGCAGGTGCCGCTGAGGAAGGCCGCTCCGGCGCGGTGTCCACCAGACTCCGGTATTGCGGTGCTCGCGGCCTATTTAGCAGGGGACGGAGCAAAGACGCTTGAGCAAGAGGAGCTCAATCCCGTCTTACCGGATCCTACCGCTCCGCCGTGAGCGTCGGTAAAAACCAAGAGCGGTCGATATCATGGAATCGAGCACTGTCAATTCCTCCTGCAAGGTGTTCGAAAGTGGGATACTCTCTGTGGTCGGTGACGACCTTGGCGATCTTCGAGCGCATAACCACACGGCCACGCTCACCGACTGCGTGGCGGCCGTCGAACAAGAAATAAGATGGCCCCGTCGCCTTGGTGCCGCGAAATATTTCGCCGGCGCTCGTCCGTGATTTGTTCGCTATCATTTCTCAACAGCTTGCGACGTCTAGCGCTCCACCAACTGTGTTCCGCTCAACCTCCACCGGTATTGTGGGCACCGTCACGACCTGTTTGGTCGCGGACGGGATCTTGCTGAATTGCTTGTGCGCAACGGTCTTGCGTTGAACTGGCCCGAATAGTCGGAGGGCAGATACCATGAGGCTCAGCACGAGGTGCGCGTGGCCCAGGGTAGCTGGGAGGGTAGCTATGTCAAGCCGATGGCTTGATCGTGCATGCGCCGCCTGGTTGGACGAATTCCCATCCCAGGCGCCAGCCAGTGCGAGGCATCAATCCACGACATGCGTCATCGCACTCGAGCAGCTTACCCTGGTGCGGTTTGGGCGACTCATTACGCATCGTTCTCAAGCACCTCACTGCACAATGGGAACGAAATGGTTGCAGCCAGCCGTGAATTGCCGGTCTCTTGTTACGGGCTTGAAGTGGACGGCCGACTCGAAGCCGAGTTTACAACGAGAGACGGCGCCCGGGCGGGTAGGGAAGAATTAAAGAAGCGCTTTCCCATGCTTCAGATCAGGATTCATGACGCGCAGACGAATGCGCCCGAGGAAATCTAGATCCTCCGTCTCAAGTCTACGGTCCATCCATTGCGCACGGCTGCGGAGCTCCTCGCCGGGGGTACTCGGGAAAGGCGCCCGCCGCCATCAAGAATGCCGGCGTCGCTATCACTGCCCCGTTCCCGGGTACCCATTTAACCGGTCTCGTCGCTGCACTCGGTCCCGCGTGCCGCCTTCGGCGTCGCTATGCTCACGCTCCTGCGGGTGCCATTTTCCGTTGAAGCGATGCGCTGCGCGCACGCCTGCTGGGCGAAGTCCGCTGCAGAATGGGATTTCGAGCTGGCCTCGTCGTAGATTGGCGTCCGCGCACTGCGTATGTGCGGGGAAGGCTAAATCGGTTCTCGTAAGCCGGCACGTGGTCGTCTGATCATAGCATCGATTTTCTCGCACAATGGGCCGCGAGCAACAGTGCTGTGTGCCTTTTCCTGTGACAAGCTGCGAGAGAGGCTGCCGGTCTGTTGCAAAGACAGAACAGCACACGTCAACGTTTCCGAGCGTGTTTGCTTTGGCCGCTACTCAGAGGCGCTCAGCGTCAAGGAGCTGCGCCGCGATCTTGCTCTGTGCGATCATTGGCCGAGGCCTTTCGCGCCCTCTCTATTGTTTCTCGTTCATTTGGCTCTATGCGATCGAACCAAGAGCCTGCAGGAAAGGCTGCGATACGTTTGGCAAAAAAAGATTGAGGCTCCCAATCTTGTCCTTCGCTTTTCTCGAAAGCGATGACGCCGTTGCGAGTAAAATAATGGGGCCCTGGGATCTTGCAGTTCACCAAAAGCAGAACGCGCCAAAGATCACCCTTTTTCGTCGGTTTGTCATTCGGTTTCGCCGCGTAATCCACCGCAACGGGCTCAATGATATGGCACCGGCCGTGCCGCAGAAGATTGCCGAGCTTGCCTTGTGCGGTCGTTACGAAGTTGAAGTTAACAGGATCGTGCAGAAAGCGAAGATTTGCGTCCCTTTCGCCATCGGTGACCTCACTGGCGATCAACGAGAGCGCAAAGGCGCGCCAGCCCAATTCAATCGGCTTGGCATATGGCGACGCAAGTCTGATCGTTCCGTCGGTCGCGATCTTCCAAGTGATTGCGTACTGTTCGTCTGATTTGTTGTCTTGGTGCCTGGTCCACGAAAAGTACACATACTCTGTTCGGTCAATTCCTTCAGCGACTCCCCACGACCGAGGGACGAAGTGAGCCACCTTCGAGACCTTGGAGATGATTTGTTCTATAGTCTCGCCGTCTTGCGCTCGCCACGTTGACTTGACCCTTTCGACAAGCGCGCTGTCGTTGGCGCGAACGTTGCTGTTTGTCGCTGCCAGCCCGGCCAGGCAGATCAGCGATCGACCGAGACAGAACCAAAGCACGCGCGTTCCAGACATTCTCTTCATTGCTGCCGGCCCATCTGGTTCTCATCCACGCGTCAATTCCAAAGCGGACAATCTTCGACGTGCTCTACGAGATCGCTAGAAGTTAGCGGCAACGTGACGCGAGCACCTGCTGATGTCCCGCGCAAGCAGGCGCTGTCCCTCGATGTCACGCGCCGCTAACTTCAGTGGTCAGCCAAAGCTTCAACTTGCAATGCTGGACCAGCCCAGGAGGAGAAGCCTGGGCAAGCGAGGACTTGCATTCTTCGTGCCAGGCAATAGCAGGCAGTTCGCACCAGATTTGTGCCGCCTTTGTCGACTTCCCGACCTGCGCACCTTATTTATGTTGCCATTAAGCCTATTCGCAGCGACTTTCGTGGCTCATTCCTGTCACGCACTGGATCTCCGAGCAGCGCAGTTTTGAAAGCCTCGCTGCCAGAAGCCAGACGACAATTGAGTGCAGGTTTGCCGCCATCGAACCGGTGTGGTCCGGGGTCGTTGCCGCTGCTGCCAAGGTCGAGAGTGCCTCAACCGGTTGTGCAAGGCGCTTTATGGCCACAACGAGGCGAAGCCGCCCATCAGCGGCGAGCGATTAGGAATTGGCGCTCGCAAGTTCAAAAGTCAGGCAGACGATGGGACGACGACATTCGCCGCTCGCGTGATGGCCCGCTTCGTGACCGGCGTCTATCAGTTCGTCGCCGTAGTCAACATTTGGAAGAGCCGCGCTTCCATGCAGTCGTACCGACCGGGCAAGAAGGCCAAGCCCCTCGGGTTGAGCTAGCTTCGGCTTGAACTGCTCAAAACGTTCGAGAGCATCTGTCTGACGGCCGGGTTCATAAGTGGCCTTGCTATCCACCCGAACAGGCCGACCGCAAAGACGGCAGCAGCAAAGACGCCGAGGGCACTCCAAACAGCCATTTTCATTGCGAGCTACTCTTTTCGTTGGTGATTCACTATGCTTACTTTTCGCAGTATCGCCAAAAAACGTCCGCATGGCGCCTACCAGGATTGGTCGTAGATCAACATGCTCGCTGAGTATGCCGGCGGATTTAGCGTATAGCGCGCCTATTCACACTGGTTGTTGGTGGAGAAAGGGGGACTTATCGAAGGGTGCTCGATGAATGTTTGAAAGCTGGATCGCGTGAAGAGCGTCCTGTCTCGGCACCGTGACCTTCATCGCCCAGGCCGCATTCGTCTCTTCCATGATCTGACACGCGGTCCGACGCCAACGCGCCTCGCAGATGGTCACCCCGATATCTGTGATTGGAGAGTGGCTTCAACGTCGCGATCAAGAGTGGCCGTGCATCGTCAACACGTAGGAGACGTCGCAGCATCAATTTGAGAGGTTGACGGCGGAGTTGTCTTGCCGATAATCCAAGTCGTCGAGGTGCTCCGGTTCCTGCTTGATCCGGAGCTAAGAGGGAAGCCGGTGATGCCGGCGCTGCCCCCGCAACTGTGAGCGGCGAGCCGCTGTCCAACAGAGTCACTGAAGCCTGCGCGGCTTCGGGAAGGCCGGACAGTGGCGATGACCCGCGAGCCAGGAGACCTGCCCCGACAATATGTTCGTCCACGGGCGGGGTGTCCCGGTGGTGCGCCAAGCAGCCGTCGCTCGCGCGACGTCTCCTGCCTGCGTCCGCCATGGCCTTTGCCCCCAACATGGGGTTAACGCTATGTCTCTTCTCTCGCTTCCGGTTGCCACGCTCGGAACGCCGCGCATCGGTCCAAGACGCGAGCTTAAACTCGCGCTCGAAAGCTATTGGGCCGGAAGAATCAGCGAACAGCAATTGCTCGAGGACGCAGCCGGCCTACGTGCGGCGAACTGGGCGCGCCAGAAATCCCTCGGTGTCACCATCATTCCGTCGAACGATTTCTCGCTATACGATCAGGTGCTCGACACCAGTGTCATGGTCGGCGCCATCCCGGAAGTCTATGCCTCGAAAGCCGAGCCTGCTTCTCTCAAGACGTATTTCGCCATGGCACGCGGTTCACAAAGCGGCAGTCAGGATGCGAGTTGCGGTCACGGACCTCGCGGCTATGGCGCACCCGCGCAGGAGATGACCAAGTGGTTCGATACCAACTACCACTACATGGTTCCGGAATTTCATCGGGGGCAGACTTTCAGACTCTCCTCTCGCAAGCCTATCGAGGAGTATGAGGAAGCCAAGGCCCTTGGCTTTCAGACGCGCCCTGTCCTGATCGGTCCGGCCACTTTCTTGAAGCTAGGCAAGAGTGCGGATCCCGCGATCCAGCCACTGTCACTCCTGGATGACCTGATACCGATCTATATCAAGGTTCTGCAGGAATTGGCCAAACGCGGAGCAGAATGGGTTCAATTTGACGAGCCCTGTATGGTCCTTGATCTGGATCAGGGGGCAAAAAAATCTTTGCTGCATGCCTATGACCGGCTCGCCAAGGAAGGGCCGGCCATCAAGATCATGGTTGCCAGCTATTTTGGCCACCTTGGCGACAATCTTCACACCGCCTTGCGCCTACCTGTTGCCGGCCTGCATGTCGATCTGGTTCGGGCGCCGGAGTTATTGGATCAGATCATTGCTGCCGGGCGAAGTGAACTCGTCATGTCACTCGGCGTGATAGACGGTCGCAATGTGTGGCGGACGAATTTGTCGGCGCTGCGCCAGCGGCTCGATCCCGCCATTGCGAAGCTCGGCAAGGATCGCGTACAGATCGCCCCATCCTGTTCGCTGCTTCACGTGCCGGTCGATGTTGAACTCGAAACGGAACTTGCCTCCGATGTCAAGAGCTGGCTTGCGTTCTCGGTTCAGAAGATTCGCGAGCTTGCGACCTTGGCACGGGCACTCGCAGGCGATCAGGATGTTGCCGACGCTCTTGCGGAATCGGAGCGCGTTACCACCCGCCGCGGAACTTCCCCGAAGATCCGTGACGCCAATGTCGCCGTCCGGATGAGTGCGATCAATCAGACCATGCGACGGCGCGTCAGCCCATTTGCCAGCCGTGCCGAGATCCAACGCAAGCGCTTCAAACTGCCGGCGTTTCCGACCACGACGATCGGATCGTTTCCGCAGACCGCAGAGGTGCGTAATGCCCGCGCGGCGCACGCGAGAGGCTCGATGAGCGACGGGCAATACGACAAGTTTCTCAAGGAGGAGACTGCGCGTGTTGTCCGTTGGCAGGAGGACATTGGCCTGGACGTGCTCGTGCACGGCGAGTTTGAGCGCAATGACATGGTGCAGTACTTCGGCGAGCAACTCGCCGGCTTCGCATTTACCAAAAACGGCTGGGTACAATCCTATGGCTCGCGCTGCGTTCGGCCACCGATCCTGTTTGGCGACGTCTCGCGGCCGAAGCCGATCACCGTGGACTGGTGGCGCTACGCGCAATCACTAACCAACAAGCCGATGAAGGCGATGTTGACCGGACCGGTAACGATTTTGAACTGGTCGTTTGTTCGCGATGATATTCCCAGAAGCGAGGCCTGCCGCCAACTTGCGCTCGCGATCCGAGACGAAGTCAGGGATCTCGAGAATGCGGGTGCGACCATGATCCAGATCGACGAAGCAGCGCTGCGCGAGGGGTTGCCACCGCGTCGATCGGAGTGGGCGGCCTATCTCGACTGGGCCGGGGATTGCTTCCGCATCTGCTCATCGGGCGTCGCCGATCAAACCCAGATTCATACCCATATGTGCTACTCGGAATTCAACGACATCATCGATGCGATTGCTGCAATGGACGCCGATGTCATCTCGATCGAGACCTCGCGCTCGAAGATGGAATTGCTTGACGCGTTTCGGAACTACAAATATCCAAATCAAATCGGGCCGGGCGTGTACGACATCCATTCTCCTCGCGTGCCCGAGACAAGCGAGATGACGGGACTCATGGCGTTGGCTCGCAAGCGGCTGCAGGACTCGCAGCTCTGGGTCAATCCGGACTGCGGCCTGAAGACGCGGAAATGGGAGGAGGTTCGCCCAGCACTGGTCAACATGGTCGCTGCCGCCCGCGAGCTGCGCGCTGGATCCGCTCCCGTCGACCGTTGAGCCTTGGCCTGTTGTCTCTCGTCGAGAAAGCCGATCGCTTGTGGGACTTTGCGCAGTCGGTGATCGTGAGGGGACTTGGGGAACGAAAAAGCCCGGCCGCCTTTAGCGGCCGGGCGAAGTGTGTCCGGGAGGAGCGACGCTCTATGCATCGCACCGACGTCCATCGGCGGAGGGAGGACAGCCGATGGTTCGATCACGGCGAGGGCATCCGCCGAAAATCTGACCACAGTTAAAACAAAAGCTCAGCGGAGCTCAATTATGCCGTGGTATGCCGCCGATATTGCCTGGGATTAAAAATCTACACTAAGGTTTGTCGCTGATGAGTATTTTCGCAACGTGTTGCCGAGTTGAGCGACGTGGGCGGTAGTCGGGCCGTCATGGGCCGGCACCAAAGCGCACCTTGGTAGGCGTTCCTGCCGGAAACGGTGGGCTAGATCAACGCGACTATACGAAACTGCCGACGGAAAAAGAATGAGCGGGCTTGCTATTGATGCAGGCCCTGCTTACGCCAGTCTTGGGTCCGCGGGTTCCAAGCTTTGGTTGAGATCTTGTACAGCTTGGCAGACGAGCGGCGAACGGGATGCCGATCGGCGTGCTCTTCAGCGGTGTGATTGGTCGTCATCCTAAAGCATAGCCCAGTTGCGGGGATACTGAGCTCGGATTCTGAAACGCTGGGTTTCGCTTAGTCGCTAGACCGCATGACTATGTGTAGCGCCGGACCTAAGGAGGTGAGCGTCGAAGACTGATGCGACGCACCGGGCCAGGAACTCTGCGCCCTGGGCTACAGTGAGCCGGCCATCATCAATCGCCACGACGCCATCGGCGATAAGGCTGCCGAGACGAGAATGATCGACAACGGCTAATCTCGGATCTCGGCCGTAACGACGGGATGTCTCGGAAAGATCAACCGCAAAGTCGCACATGATTCGCTCGATGATTTCGGCGTGGAAGCGATCGTCATCGGTCAGTAGATAGCCCCTTGCGATGGCGAGCCGATCCTGGGAGATGCGAGCAAGGTAGTCCTTGGTCGAGACCGCGTTTGCGGCAAACCCCTGTTGCATACGGCCGATGGCGCTGGCGCCCAGACCAATGAGGACGTCAGCGCAATCGTCAGTATAGCCCTGGAAGTTGCGCCTCAGCCCGCCTTCCTGCCTCGCTAAGGCGAGATTGTCGTTCGGCAAGGCGAAGTGATCGACGCCTACGCGAACGTATCCAGCATCCACCAAAGCTCCCGCGATGGTTTCGGCCTGGAGGTGGCGCGTGACGCTGTCGGGTAGGCTGGACGCATCGATCCTGCGTTGATGTTTCTTGAACGAAGGAATGTGCGCGTAGCCAAAGGCCGAAAACCGGTCCGGATGAAGCTCGAGGCACTTGGCGACGGTGTCGAGGCACGAAGCGACCGTCTGCCGGGGCAGGCCATAGAGCAAGTCGAAATTGATCCGGCCGACGCCGGCG
Source organism: Bradyrhizobium sp. USDA 4504 (assembly GCF_054063995.1). Lineage (NCBI taxonomy): Bacteria > Pseudomonadati > Pseudomonadota > Alphaproteobacteria > Hyphomicrobiales > Nitrobacteraceae > Bradyrhizobium > Bradyrhizobium sp. USDA 4504. The sequence continues at coordinate 630,870 of NZ_JBSSGV010000001.1, forward strand.
CGGCGTAACCGATCGACCGAGGTCGCGGTCTGTCCGAAGCTCTGCAGACGATTGATGCCGTGCTGAACAACTGGATCGAAGCTCTGGATACCAAGGCTCGCCCGGGTGACCCCGCAAAAGCCCAGCGCCTCGGCCATCGGCTCGCTCAACGTGCGTGGATCGATCTCTACGGCGATCTCCGCATCGGGCAGGACAGCGAAGGAATGGCGCAACGAACCGACGAGATCAGCAAATGCTTCAGGTGTCATGATCGTCGGGGTACCGCCCCCGAAGTGGATATGAGAGATCGGTTGCCGTCGACCAAACGTTTCTGCAACGAGGTAAGCTTCAGTCCGCAGTCCCGCTGCATAGATCGCGATCGGCTCCTGGCGTTTCGTGACAGACGTGTGGCAGCCACAATACCAGCACATCTTTCGACAAAACGGCACGTGAACGTAGATCGATGCGGATTGCTGGGCGTCCAACGACTTGAGCCACGTTTGGTAGTCGGATTCGCAAACCGATGCTGAGAAATGGGGGGCCGTCGGATAGCTGGTGTAGCGTGGCAGCCGGTGCTGCCCGTAGGAGTCTGCCAAGTCCGGTCGCATTCGGATGCCTTTCTTCCTCCTTGGGCCAGATTACCGGACACGCAGCAGATAAGCTTTGCGCTGGCTCAAATATCGCGTCGGACGATCGTGGCCATCATGCCGAAATTGGTAGGGCATGCCCGTGGCGTATGCATCGCACTTTGGGACGCAATGAGGCGCTCGCCCGGCCGCAATGAGCAGCATCTATCCGCGCGGGCCTCTGTAGTTCGTTGGTGATCAAATCCGGTCAGCGAACCGAGCCGCAATCGGTTAAGGTCATTCCCTGTGCTGGCCGGAGCGCTCGACGAGCGGCCGCAACCATCCATTCCGATCGGTCGGCGTGGGGTTCGTTTGGCGCGTGATCAGCGTGGCGTAGGCCAAGCCATATTGCCATTACCCTAGCGACGCACAGGTCATGGAACCTGCCGGACCCGGAGTGTATGGATTTCGGCGGCCGTGCGCAGCGTATGCGCGCCGGGAAGATTATCATCTTCATTTCAACAGGACGATCATGACGTCCACTTCCCATCGTGACACGTCGGCGATCAACTACGGTCCATCGGCTTTGGCGCCATCTGGCGGCTTGCCGGCCATTGCGGACGAAAACGCGACCGAGCTCCGTTCGGCTTCAGCTTCTTGCTCCAATTCTAGAATATGCGCTCTTAGCGCATCGGATGTCGCTTCCGCTGTCTTGCTGAATAACGGATCCCCGTCATTGGTGCGGGCGGATGCGATTTCGGTCCAATCCTCAGCCGATAGAGCCTTAACGGCGGCGGGGAAGAAGTCTCGTTCTTCCCACATCATGTGGTGCCGCTCCCGCATTATAAAGTCGCGTACGATGTTGCTGACGTCTTGCCGAACGAGTTCACGATCCGCGAGGATACCATCGATAGCTTGAGCGAAGTGATGCAGACGGTCGATGACTTCCCGGTGTTCGTGCGCGAGATCGCCGACGATTGCAGCCGCGTCCGGGTCGCGAGTTCTAAGCTTGGAGAAAATCAGGTCTTCCTGAGGATGATGGTACACCTCCGGGTAAACCTCGAAGTAGCTGATAATCGCGCGAATTACCTCATAGTCTGGACGGATCCCATGCTCAAAAATCTCCAATTCGCGTTGGAGGGCGACCAGAAGCAGGTCAATGTTGCGATGCTCTCGAAGCAAAAGATCGATGATCATTGCGGTGCTCCACGGAGGAACAATGTAAATGCCGATCCTGCATCCATCTAGATCGCCCAAGCAGAGGTTCGGGCGTCCGTCGTGCAGTGCGATTTGTCGGACGTTCGATGCTTAGGGTTTGCGTATTTCCCAGCGCCTCTCGAGCTTACCCCAGATCCTGCGCAAAGCGGCTGGACAGTTTGTCGCTCCGTAGCTCGATTCGGCGCAAAGTCGGCAGCGCGATCACGCCATTCTGCTCAAGTTGAGTGAGCGTGCGTGAAACTGTTTCGATGGTCAAACCAAGGTAATCGGCAACATCCTGCCGCGACATGGGCAGTTCGATCGCAGCGTTCTTCGTCGCGCGGCGTGACATATCGAGCAGGAATGTCACGACGCGCTCTTCAGCGCTGCTGATCAGGAGCATCAGATGTTCCTGAAAGCGGCGGAGTTCAAGCGCCATCGCATCCCAGAGCTGCCGTGTGAGCTCGCTCTCGTGGCTGGCGCGATCGATGAGGGCACTGCGCTTCACCGTCAAAAGGTGCGTTTCACAGACCGCCTCCGCCGAAGAGATATGGCTGTCTCCTGCCTCAAAGCCGAAGATGTCACCGGGCAAATAAAACGCGCCAATCTGACGACGTCCATCCACCATAATCCTGTAGCTTCTCACAGCACCCGATACCACCTGATATAGGTATTCCGCTGCTTCGTCCTCGCCATAGATCTCGCTGTTGCGGGCGAACCGCATCGGGGTCGCAACCATACCAAACGGTCCATAGGTACGAGGCTGGCCACGCAAGACGCTGCTCGGATGATGGCTGATCTCGTGAATACTCGCGGCCTGTACGTACATGGCGGACTCGATCTTCGAAACGTCGATAGGACGCAGATTGGCCGTTTCCAACGAAGTGGAAAATTTGGATGTTTCCCCTAAGTAGAACCCACTAAGTATTTATACGTAAGAATACGTGCGGCGCAGCCCTTTGGTTGATCGAACACGGCTCAAAGTCGACCGGGCTGCGTCTGGATTGGAAAGCTGCATGCCGGGTTACCGGTCGTTCAGCTTGAGCTCGGACATCGTCGGGTAGAGCGGTGACAAGATTGTCCACGCTCATCGAGATCGGTAGCGTAGGTGCAATATTCGAAAACGGCGGCGCATGCTCAGCGGTTACGCCTCGCGAGCGAGGGCGGGTGCACGAAAGCCAAACAGCCGGCGCTCCTGTTCTTCAGATCGGCGGTCGGCCGGTGCCTCCCTCCGCCGGTGACTGGCCGCGTTCAGACCGCAACCAGCGGCATGTCGCGTCGAAAATTCTTGCCTTCAGTGTGACATCAAGACCGGGACGGAGTTTGCACGAAGCAGGTCTGCTGAGAGGTCCCCGCGCAGCCTTTCGCGCAGCCGACAGCGGCCGTATCCGCCCATCACCAGCAGGTCGAGGCTTTCGTCCGCGACAAGCGACAAGAGTGCGCGGTGCACCGACTTGGATGCTGGAAGCGACACGACCTTTGCAGGAAGCCCTGACCGTGCAAGATACTGTTCCAAGTGCTCGGTGGAACTTTCTGCCGGGATCTTGTGGGCAGAAGTGATCGCGATGATGGTCAGCGCGCCGGCTTCGCGCAGCAGCGGCATCGCGTCGTGCAACGCGCGGGCCGCAGGGCGGCTGCCGTCCCAGCATATCCCGACCCTTCTGGCCGAAAGAGCGCCGTGGAAGACGCTTGGCAGATACAGAACTGGCTTGCCGGCCTGGGACAGGATCTCCTTGGGAATAACGTTGTCATAGCTGTCGTAGCCGCTCTGGGGCTGTGTGACGATCGTCATGTCGTGCACGCGCGCGCTGGCGCAGATGCTTCGACGTGCCTCCGCTGGAAGTGCACTGAGGGCGCGGCTTGCATAGGAAATGCCGGCGCTCCTCGCCTGCAGATCAAAGATACGAAGCGCCGCTTCGGCTCGCTCCAGCGCATGCGCCTGCTCGATTTCAAAGACCGAAGTAACGGCCGCCCCGCCGAGTGCAGCGAGCGGAATAATGGTCCTCTCGTAACCGATTGCCATAGCGTCAAGGTGCGCGCCCGTGATCTGTGCGAAGGAAATCGAACCGTTCACCGTAGCCCGTACCGGGAGCTCCGTGGGAAGATGGACCAATATATTCCCGAACATTGCGGTTCTCCGGACGTGAAAGGATTGCTGCCCATCGGAGCATAAATCTGACCGCGCATTTGATCTGCTTCATGCACGGTCGTTGATTTGTCGAGGCAAGATCAAATCGGCGACGGACAGTTCGTGCAGGTCCGATGCCAAGTAGAGCCAGCATGGCATGTGTTGCATCGGTCATGTCAACCATGAATCCTGCACGATTCGTGCAGAGCGAGTTTTGCTGCACAGATGAGGGGGATTGAGGTGGCCGGAGATCGTGGATGCGTCCATTGCTCGAAATTCATGTTCGAAAACAGATGCAGCGAGAGGAGCGCCCAGCTTGCAACGGAATCTGATGCGCCGCTGGTTGGCTGCGGTCGAGCCGGTTGCGCCAATGCTCCAACTGCTGCTGAAAGTCAATCAGCGACATGCGAGGACAGGGGTGGGCGGACGCCAGCGCGACGTGCGCGTGCACCTTTCGCCGGGCCCGCCTTGATTTTCGTCATTGCCGGTCTGTGGTCCTGGCCTGTGCGCAAGTCTTTGCCGGGCAATGCGCTCCGCGCCCACGCGATTGAGGATCATTTATCGACAAATTCGTCTAAGATCTGCCGCACCAACGCTCGTCGCTTATAGCGCGTGCTCGCGACCCTGCTAGAGTCCGGCGGCAATGGCGATCCGCATCAACTCGGACATGCTGCGTACACTGGTCTTGGCCATGAGGTTGGCACGGTAAACCTCGACCGTTCGCGGGCTGATGCCAAGATCGTGCGCGATTACCTTGTTGATCTTGCCGGCCAATAGTCCCCGCAGGACGTCACGCTCGCGCAAAGAGAGGTCCGCAAGGCGGGCTTCCGCCTGCAGTTTCGCTGCGTCATCGGCTGGCTTCATAGGCCGCGCTTCCAAAGCGGCGTTGATGGCGCGCAACAGTACCTCGTCCTCGAACGGCTTCTCGATGAAATCGACCGCACCCGCCTTCATCGCTTCAACCGCCAGCGATACGTCACCATGACCGGTTATCAGGACGACCGGACAGTCGATGCGATCGGCCTTCAGCTTGCGCACCAGTTCAAGGCCGCTCATGCCTGGCATGCGGATATCCGATACGACGCAGTCGACTGGACCGCTCGCGATGTCATTGAGAAACTCGGTCGCCGTCTCGTGGGTTGCTACCCAGAAACCACTAATATCAAGCAGAAAGGCCAAAGAATCCCGCATCGCGTCGTCGTCGTCGATCACAAGAATGCGCCGCGCAGTCATGCTTCTTCACCGACCTCCGCAAATGGCAGCGTGAACTGAAAGATCGTGCCTCCGCCCGGATTGGCTTCCGCGACGATGTGACCGCCATGGGATTCGACGATTGTCCGGCAGATTGATAGTCCAACACCCATGCCGTGCTCCTTTGTTGTGACAAAGGGCTGGAACATGCGGTCGGCAACATCAGGGCTGATGCCGGAACCCGTATCGGCGACGGTGAACCTGGCGAGACCGTCGACCTTGCTAACTCCGACGGTCAATTCGCGGCGCGGACAGGAAGCCATCGCCTCGATTGCATTGCGTATCAGGTTCAGCGCGACTTGCTGGATCTGGATCTTGTCTACGATCATTGACGGCAGTTCGCGATCGCTGCGCATCGTTACCCGCACGCCTTGCTCCTTGGCGCCGAGCAGGGCCAGCGCCACAGCCTCTTCAAGAAGCGTGAGCGGATTTTCCACAGAATGCTGCGTCTCGCCTTTGGCAACAAATTCCCGCAGGCGCTTGATGATATCGCCGGCGCGCAGAGCCTGTTGGACAGCGTTTTCGAGTGCATCACCGATGCGACTGGCGTTTGGCTTGTCTGCCGCCAGCAGAACTTTTGCGCCGCGCATGTAATTCGTGATGGCGGAGAGCGGCTGGTTGATTTCATGGGCGATGGACGATGCCATCTCACCCATGGCGGTCAACCGAGACACGTGGACGAGTTCAGACTGCAACTCCTGGAGCCTGCGTTCCTGCGCCCGCCGTTCGGTCAGGTCTCGGATGAAGCCGGTGAAGAAGCGTTCGCCGCGCACTTTGGCCTCGCCGACGGCAAGCTCCATCGGAAAGGTCGAGCCGTCGCTCCGCTCGCCGACCACAATGCGCCCGACGCCAATGATGCGCTGCTCGCCGGTGGTCAGATAACGTTCAATGTAGCGGTCGTGCTCGGATCGGTAGGGCTGCGGCATCAACTTGGATACATTCGTTCCAACCACGTCATCCGGCATCCAGCCGAATAAACGCACAGCCGCGGCGCTGAACGAGCGAATGATGCCCTTCTCGTCAATCACGATCATGGCTTCCGGTACGGTGTCCAGGATCGATTGCAGATGGGCCTGCCGATACCGCGCCTGCTCCGATTCCTGCCGCAGCCGGTCGCCCATGAAGCCGAGCATGGGACCAAGTACCGCGAAGGCTGCAATATCGATCGTGTTCGCGGAAACGGTGATGAGGCCTTTCCCAAGTACTGCGACGCTGACGACAAGGCAGAGCAGGGTAGCGAAGCTCGCCGGTCCGCGCCCGCCGGCGAAAGCGGCAAAAACGATCGCCGGAAGGTAGATGATCGTAAATGAGCGATCCTCGAGATACGGATTTAACGCTGCGCGGAGCACGAGGGCGAGCGCGGCGGCTGCCGCCGCAGTGCCATAACGATACCAGATGTGGTCGGACATATCTGCCGGTAGACCCTCTCATTCAATCGAACTTACATCGTTTGGTCGCAGGAGACCACCGAAGGCAGACGCGTGCCGATTTACGGTCGATATATTGTGCAGGAAGGCGCGATCGTTATTTGAGCCAAATGCGCCAATGCGTGGGCTGCACAGCGACGTGCTCCCCGCTCGTCGCTCTGATCCAGCCGCCGAAGATCCGGCGGCAGGGGAAGACCAGCCGATGAATGGTATTACCCTCGATCACGCCAATCTCCAGGTCCCGATCGAAGGGCGCCGTCTCGATCCGCTCCCAGGTCACGTTGCTATTACGCCCTGGACGGTGTTCATCGCTGCCGACTGACAAATTCAATCACCTTCCAGACAGTCCGGGCGCCATCGCTTGTCCAGCCGCGGGAACAGCTGCAGCCCAATATCGCACACGCCGCGTGCGGTCTCGATTGCGGAGATCGTCGCCTCGGTGCTCTTGGCAAAGGCATTGCTTGACGTTCTCGCAAATATCGGGATTGGCGGCTGCGAGGCGGTTTTCCGCTTTTGATCAAACTGATCCGGACCATCCTGCAATTGTGCCCGCCGCAGGAGAAAGTTTGCCGAGGCCTGTCATGTCGAACATCCATTGTTGGCGAGTCGTCTCCTGGCCATGGCATTAATTGGAGGGGCGCGCGGATGGCTAGCTGCGCTCGGCTCCGAGGGTCCGCGGGTCGATAAAGTGGACACCATCGCAAGCGATGCAGGTGATCTGGTGCAGGTCGTTGGCGGGCTCGGCTGCGTCGTCCGGCAGCAGTCCTTGAACCCGGTCGCCTCTATTTGGGCACGAAACGATCATGGGGCGCCAAGTCGTTCTGTGAGCCATGTGTCTGACCTATGACTGGGATAATGTTTTTATCGGCAGCTAGCCGTGGAAGTATTGATCCAAGTCAAAAAAAGCGCGATGCGCGTCTGGAACGATGGACGGCGGCGCGGCCGCCGCGAGTGGTCAGGATGGGCAAGCATGTTCCATCGCGGGTGGCTCGCTAGGCCGCGCTTCAGTCCCGACAAACCTGAATGCAGCCGAGTTGATGGAAATCAAAATGCAGGACGCGCAATCATGCGAATGTTGAAGTACACCCCACGCTCACCGCACCGTGACAACGTTTGTCAGTAGAGATGTGAGAGGCGGGAAGGAGATGTTAAATTGATTGCTCGCCTCGCATTGTCGGTGGCCTTGCCGGCGCTGATCGCAGCCGTCGGCTTTGGTGCGGAAGCCCTGAACCTTAGCCTTTTCGAAACCTTGGCTGCGGTGAGTCTGATCATTGGCTTTGCCGTTGCGGCGGCAGGGTGGGCCGTCAGGAGCGAGACAGGGGCCGTTTCGCTTTCTTGCTTGCGATCACGGGGGCGCAGGTCTGGCTGTGGCCAATAATTTGGGATGCTGCTTGAGGCAAATCAAATGCTCTCCTGGCACGAATGGCAGAATAGGCAAGGATGAGTAAACCCACCTAAAAAGAGGGTAGTCATGCCTTCATTTAACGTTCGCTTCATTAAGACCGTTTGCGACGATACGGGCCACGAGCATCGTGCGTGTCAGGCGGCGTTCAAGGTCGATGCTGCATCGCTGAGTGCTGCTGCGCTCCAGGCGGAGACCGACTTCTGCAAGCAAAAGGGGGTCCGCGATTGGACCATTTTCGCCGATGCGATGGAGCTTCGAGCCCCGTCTGCATTGCCTCCTTCATGGGCCGGCTAGCCTGAACTCGGCTAGCGCCGATGTTCCATCCCCGAGTTCAAGCGCGATCTTGTAAAACGTCGCTCCGAGCGTCGACAAGCTCGCGATGTTGTTGCCAATGTAGCAGGCGTCCTGTTGCCCGGGGCAGGAATACGAAATGACCTTGCCGCAACTCTTGCCGGCCCGTCGCTCAGCCAGCTGGGTGCGCTGCTCCGCAGAGCATCGTCCCGGGCAGGGCGATCCGGATCGAATGATTTGCTCCGACGTTGGTCAAATTTGATGCAGGTCAAAAACAAATCTGCCTCCTGCAGCTATGGCTGCTTCGAGGGATATGACACATGGTCAGCCAACCTGCACATATCGGTGGTCCTTGGCGGTTTAGGAGCTTGCTTGGCCGGTTACGAGCGAGTCTGTCTCGAAAGTCCGAGCTTGCTTACTTGAGCCCGCAGGACATCGATGCGATCGCGCGCGAGCTTAATCTGTCAACGTCCGCGTTTCGAACCCTGGCGCAGAGTCCGAGCGCTTCCGAACTCTTGCGCAAGCGCCTCGCGCTTGCTGGTTTTTCCGAACATGCGCTTGCCGCCTGCCATGGTGACGTGTTGCGCGATCTGCAGCGGGTGTGCGGCCTATGTCCGGCCAAAGGACGTTGCGCCGCCGACCTCCAAGCTGGTATGCATCGAAATCCGCTGAAAGACTGCCCCAACGAACACACCCTGCGCGCGCTCGGTCGTGAGGTCGATGACGGCCGCCCGCAGCGCTTTCGCGATTGATGAGCCCGATCGCTTAGCTCGCCGGAAATGATCTCCCCAAGCATCCCGCGTTCAAGGAAGGCCTAGCCATGACAAGCCCATCCTCCGCCTCGAAATCCACCACGATGGGTGAAGCAGGCCTGATGTCGGCATTCGCAGTTTCTGCATTCGTTTTCTATATCGCCGGGGCGATGGGGCACGATTCTGCCTTTACGTTCCACGCATTGCTGGCTTCTGCCGCCAGTCTGATCGCTGCAGCCGTCATCCTCAACCGATACTATGAACGGCCGGCGCAACTCCCGCCGGCCCAGATCAATGGCCGACCGAACTACAATCTTGGTCCGATCAAATTCGCCTCGGTACTTGCGATGTTCTGGGGCATTGCAGGCTTTTCCATTGGTTTGCTGATCGCCTCGCAGCTTGCCTGGCCTGCACTGAATTTTGATCTGCCCTGGACGAGCTTCGGCCGGCTGCGCCCGCTGCACACATCGGCTGTGATATTTGCGTTCGGCGGAAACGTGCTCATCGCGACATCGTTCTACGTCGTGCAGAAGACCTGCCGTACCCGCCTGGCTGGCGATCTTGCGCCATGGGTTGTGGTCGTTGGCTATAATTTCTTCATTCTGATCGCGGGCACTGGCTATCTGTTCGGTATCACCCAATCGAAGGAATATGCCGAGCCGGAGTGGTACGCCGATCTCTGGCTCACCATCGTCTGGATAACCTATCTCATTGTGTTCCTGGCGACACTGTTGAAACGGAAAGAGCCGCATATCTTCGTCGCCAACTGGTTCTATCTCGCCTTTATTGTCACCATTGCAGTGCTCCACCTCGGCAACAATCCCGCATTGCCGGTGTCGGTGTTCGGTTCGAAATCCTACATCGCCTGGGGCGGCGTGCAGGATGCCATGTTTCAGTGGTGGTACGGCCATAACGCGGTTGGCTTCTTCCTGACCGCCGGCTTCCTCGCGATCATGTACTACTTCATTCCAAAAAGAGCCGAGCGCCCGGTCTATTCTTATCGTCTGTCGATCATCCACTTCTGGGCGCTGATCTTCCTCTACATCTGGGCTGGTCCGCACCATCTACACTACACGGCGCTGCCGGACTGGACGCAGACCCTTGGCATGACGTTCTCGATCATGCTGTGGATGCCCTCCTGGGGCGGCATGATCAACGGCCTGATGACGCTTTCGGGCGCCTGGGACAAGCTGCGCACCGACCCGGTGCTGCGTATGCTCGTGGTCTCCGTTGCCTTTTACGGCATGGCGACGTTTGAAGGTCCCACCATGGCGATCAAGGTCGTCAATTCGCTCAGTCATTACACGGATTGGACGGTCGGCCACGTGCATTCAGGCGCGCTGGGCTGGGTCGGCTTCGTATCATTCGGCGCGCTGTATTGTCTGATTCCCTGGCTTTGGAATCGCGAGCTATATAGCCTCAAGCTCGTCAACTGGCACTTCTGGATCGCCTCGATCGGGATCGTGCTCTACATCTCCGCGATGTGGGTGTCCGGAATCCTGCAGGGGCTGATGTGGCGCGCTTACACCTCGCTTGGTTTCCTCGAGTACTCGTTCATCGAGTCGGTCGAGGCCATGCATCCTTTTTACATCATCCGTGCCGCGGGGGGCGCACTGTTCCTGATCGGCGCGCTGATCATGGCCGCCAATCTCTGGATGACGGTGAATGCACAGGAAGCCGGTCAAATCCAGGACGCTCAAGCGCTCCAGGCCGCAGAATAGGTCATCGCATGTCGCTCTGGAACCGACACAAGATCTTTGAGAAGAACTCGATCATCCTGATCGCAGGTATCCTTGCCGTGATAGCGGTCGGTGGCCTGGTCGAGATCACGCCGTTGTTCTACCTCAAGAGCACGATCGAGGCGGTGGACGGTGTGCGGCCTTATACGCCGCTCGAACTTGCCGGCCGCAACATCTACGTACGTGAGGGGTGCTATCTCTGTCACTCGCAGATGATCCGGCCGCTACGCGATGAGGTCGAGCGCTACGGACATTACTCGCTGGCCGCTGAGAGCATGTATGACCACCCGTTTCAATGGGGCTCGAAGCGGACCGGCCCGGACCTCGCGCGTGTTGGCGGGAAATATTCCGATGAATGGCACGTCACGCATTTGAACAATCCGCGCGCCATCGTGCCGCAATCGGTGATGCCAGGCTATCCGTCGCTGGCGAACACGGAGATCGACCTGGCCGACATCGTCGCACATCTGCGCACCAATCGGGCGGTCGGTGTCCCCTATACCGAGGACCAGATCAAGAACGCTGTCGCTGACCTGAAGACGCAGCTCGATCCTGACAGCCCGAACGTCGCATCGTTCCAAAAGCGCTATCCGAGGGCGGCTGTGCGCAATTTCGACGGCGGGACCGGCAATCCGAGCGAACTCGATGCGCTTGTCGCCTACCTGCAAATGCTCGGCACATTGATCGATTTCAAGCTCTACGACGAAAAAGCCAATCTGCGCTGAAGGATCCTTGGATGAAAGCCATTATTTCCATCGAGAGCCTGGCTTCAAGCTTCGTCGTGACGCTCTGGACGCCGTTGTTCGTCGGCATCTTCGTAGCCATCGTCGTTTACGCGCTGTGGCCCCGCAACAAGAGGCGTTTTGATTCTGCAGCGCGCATGCCGCTGCGCCGGGACTGACAGATCATGACCGAGCATAACGACATCGATATCGATCACATCTCTGGCCGCTCCACGACGGGGCACGAATGGGATGGTATAAGGGAACTCAACACACCGCTGCCGCGCTGGTGGATTTTGAGCTTCTACGCCACGATCCTTTGGGCCATGGGCTACTGGGTCGTTTATCCGGCCTGGCCACTCCTCTCAAGCTACACGACCGGCGTGTTTGACTATTCGACCCGCGCCAGCGTCATCAATGACCTTGCCAGTCTTGAGAAGCTGCGCGGCGAGAAGATGGCCATGCTCGGCAAGGCGTCTCTGACCGAGATCGAGAAGGATCCGGTCCTGCTGGGATTGGCCCGGGGGCGCGGCAAGACGGTGTTCGCGGACAATTGCGCGCCCTGCCATGGCAGCGGCGGCGCGGGTGCCAAGGGGTATCCGAACCTCAATGACGATGACTGGTTGTGGGGCGGATCGCTCGACCAGATCCTGCAGACCATCCAGTTCGGCGCACGTTCCGGACATGCGAAGGCGCATGAGGGACAAATGCTAGCCTTCGGCCGCGACGGCATCCTCACGAAAACCGAGATTGTCACCGTAGCGAATTACGTGCGATCGCTGTCAGGCCTGACCACGGCAGCCGATTTCGATGCTGCGGCCGGCACAAGGATCTTTGCCGAGAATTGCGCGGTCTGTCATGGCGAGAACGCCAAGGGCAATCAGGCACTCGGCGCGCCGAATCTGACTGACCGGATTTGGCTGTACGGCTCGGATGAGGAGACGCTGGTCGAGACCATCAGCTATGGCCGCGCCGGCATCATGCCGGCTTGGAGCCGGCGGCTCGATCCCGTCACCGTCAAGGCACTTGCCGTCTATGTGCATTCACTCGGCGGCGGACAATAGGCGAGGTGCGCCGCAATACCTGCGGCGCCGTTGGCCCGGATCAACGTGAGTCACCCGCGTCCGATGTAAGGTCGTCATGAAACCTGCCGTGAACAAGACCGTTTCGCGCGATGACCCGGTGATCGACGAGGATGGGCCACTCTATGTAGCCCGTAGGAGGGTCTATCCGCAGAGCGTCCGCGGTACTTTCCGCACCATCAAATGGCGGCTGATGGTGGTGTGTCTGGGCATCTACTATCTGCTGCCATTCGTGCGTTGGCATCGTGGCCTTGGCGCTCCCGACCAGGCGGTGTTGCTCGATTTCTCGAACCGGCGGTTCTACTTCTTCTTCATCGAGCTCTGGCCGCAGGAGCTGTACTACTTCACCGGCTTGCTCGTGCTTGCCGCCATTGCACTGTTCCTGATGAACGCGCTGGGCGGTCGGATTTGGTGTGGTTATCTCTGTCCGCAAACGGTCTGGACCGACCTGTTCCATGCGGTCGAGCGCTGGCTCGAGGGCGACCGTCGCGAGCGGCTGAAGGCCGCCGCACGCCCTATGACGATGGGGCGCGCGGCGAAGCGCGTGCTGAAGCACGCGATCTGGTTGATGATCGCTTGGTGGACCGGCGGCGCCTGGGTGCTCTACTTCGCCGACGCGCCGACCTTGGTGCGCGATCTGGCAACGTTCCAAGCGCCAGCAATTGCCTATATCTGGATCGGGATCCTGACCGCTTCGACCTATCTGCTGGCTGGCTACATGCGCGAGCAGGTTTGCGTTTATATGTGTCCTTGGCCGCGCATCCAGGCCGCGCTCACCGATGAATGGGCGCTCAATGTCACCTACAAATACGATCGCGGCGAGCAGCGCTGCTCATTGAAGAAATCATTCGATCTGCGCGCGCGCGGCGAAAGGGCCGGCGACTGCATCGATTGCAATCAATGCGCGGCGGTCTGCCCGACCGGAATCGACATCCGCAATGGCGCCCAGCTGGGCTGCATCCAGTGCGGGCTGTGCGTCGACGCCTGCGATGCCGTCATGAGGAAGATCGGGCGCAGCACGGGCTTGATCGGTTATGACAACGACATCAATATTCAGCGTCGGATGGACGGCAAGCCGGAGCTATTCAAGCCGGTACGCCCGCGCACGCTCGTCTATGCTTCCTTGATCGTGGTCGTCTGCGCCGTGATGCTTTATGGGCTATCGTCGAGAACTCTGCTCGATCTCAGCATCCTACACGACCGTAATCCCGTGGCGGTCAAGCTCAGCGACGGTTCGGTTCGCAACGGCTATACGGTGCGCTTGCTCAACAAGCGCGGCGTCGATCGCGTGATCGCGATCGACGTCGATGGCCCAACCGAAACGTCCGTCCACGTCGTCGGCGCCGATTCCGTGACCGTGGATCGACCGATGATCGTCTTGGCTCGCGATACTACGACAGAACTGCGTGTACTGCTGACAGCGCCGGTTGACGACAAGTCAGGACACTCGATGCCGGTGAGGTTTCGGGTCACCGATATTGGCCTTGGCGAGGTCGCTTCCGCAATGGATCATTTCGTTCTCCCCTAGCCAGCACTGACCGGATCTGACCATGACCGCATCAATTCGCGTCGCGCGGCCCATCACCGGACGCTTCGTCCTGATTGCCCTTCTCACCTTCTTTTCGGCCGTGATTGGCGCCAATATGCTAATGATGCGCTTTGCCATCACGACCTTGCCGGGGACAGAGGTCGACAGCGCCTATAGCGCTAGCCTCACCTATGAGCGTGAGATCATCGCGGCACGACAGCAGAACGAGCGACGTTGGCAGGTTCAGGTACATATCCACCGGCGGCCAGACGGTGAAGCTGTGCTTGCGATTGAAGCGCGCGACCGCGCAGGCGCGCCTGTCGCTGGAGTGAATTTCATGGCCCGGCTCGAGCGCCCGGTCGACCGCCGGGCCGATCGGGCGATTGATGTCTCGCAGGCCGATGTTGGAACTTTCCGGGGCAGCGCCTCGGGCGTCGCCGTCGGGCAGTGGGATCTCGTGATCGAAGGCGACGCCGGTGGCCGCCGCATGTTTGTATCGAAAAACCGCGTCGTCTTGAACTGAGAGTACATGCCCCATGCAGAAAGACATCGATTTTTCTCACTTTCTGAAAAGGGCGGGCGCGGACCTCGTCCAACTCGACCTCGCGGTAGAGGGCATCAGTTGCGCGGGCTGCATGGGCAAGATCGAGCGCAATTTGTCGAGCATTCCGGATGTGACCTCGGCACGCGTGAACCTTACCGAAAACCGGCTGGTGATCGAATGGAAGGCTGGAGCGCTCGATCCAGCGCTATTTGTCAAGCGGCTCGCCGAACTAGGCTATAGGGCGTATCCCTTCCAGCGGGACAGTGCGGAGACGTTGGAGGCGGAAAGGGCGCAGAGCTTGTTGCGACGGCTCGGCGTCGCCGCCTTTGCCGCAATGAACGTGATGATGCTGTCGATCCCGGTGTGGTCCGGAAATGTCTCGGACATGCTGCCGGAGCAGCGCGACTTCTTTCATTGGCTCTCCGCGCTGATCGTCCTGCCCGCGGCGGCCTATTGTGCACAACCGTTCTTCTCTTCCGCTTTTGCGGCGCTTCGGGCACGCGGAGCCAATATGGACGTGCCGATCAGCATCGGGATCCTGCTCGCCTTGGCAACTTCGGTGATCGAGACCATCGCTCATGCCGAGCACGCCTATTTCGATGCGGCAATCATGTTGATCGCCTTCCTGCTCGCAGGCCGCTATCTCGACCAGAACATGAGGCGGCGCACCCGCGCCTTCGCCAGCAACCTTGCTGCACTAAAGGCGGAAACTGCAGCGAAGTTCATAAGTCCTACCGAAATCAGAACCGTTCCTGTGGCGGCGATCAAACCGGGAGATATCGTGCTGGTCCGACCCGGCGAGTGCTGTACCGTCGACGGCAGCGTGATCGGGGGACACTCCGAGGTCGATCAAAGCCTCGTTACCGGCGAGACCTTGCCGGCGATTGCGGCTCCAGGCAGCGCGGTGTTCGCCGGCACATTGGTCCGATCCGGCACCCTGCGCGTCCGCGCGGCGACGGCCTCGGACGGCACACTGCTTGCCGAGATCTCCAGGCTACTTGATCATGCCCTCCAAGCGCGCTCGCGCTATCTGCGCCTCGCCGAGCGCGCGTCGCGGCTCTATGCGCCCATCGTTCACACTACGGCCTTGCTGACGATGCTTGGTTGGCTGGCCTCCGGCGTCGCCTTCCATGACTCGGTCGTCACCGCGATCGCAGTCTTGATCATCACCTGCCCCTGCGCGCTGGGCCTGGCTATCCCCGCGGTGCAGACCGTGGCCTCCGGCGCACTATTCCGTTCCGGCGTGCTGCTCAATGCGGGGGATGCGATCGAGCGTATTGCGCAGGTGGACCGAGTGATCTTCGATAAAACCGGTACGCTGACGCTGCCTGAGCTCGATGTTGCCAACCTCGCTACTATTCCCCACCATGTCATCGAATTGGCAGGCCGGCTCGCGCTGGCGAGCCGCCATCCGATCGCCGCCGCCGTCGCACGAACTGCCGGTGCAAGCGAGCCGCTCGCCGATATCGAAGAGGAGCCGGGACGAGGGGTCCACGGTTACTATGAGGGAGCGCCAATCCGACTTGGCCACCCCGCCTTCTGCGGTGTCGACAGCCTCGCGAACGAGATCCTGTGCCGTGATCCTGAGGCCTCCGTCGTCGCGTTCAGCCATGGCGACGTCAGGCACGTCTTTGCCGTCCGGCAACGGATACGGCCAGACGCAGCCGAGGTCGTCGCGAGCCTCGCGTGCCTTGGTATCATGGTCGAGATCGTTTCGGGGGATCGTGAGCCAGCTGTCCGGCGGGCCGCCGAGACGCTCGGCATTCAAAGGTGGCGCGCCAACGTCTCGCCGCCGGACAAGGTCGCTCGGATCGAAGACCTGACCAGCCAGGGGCACAAGGTGTTGATGGTCGGCGACGGCTTGAACGATGCGCCCGCGCTCGCTGCAGCGCATGCATCGATGTCGCCTGTCACTGCCACCCATATGAGCCAGGCAGTCGCTGATGTCGTCTTCCTCGGTGAGCGTCTCGAGCCCGTGATGACGGCGGTCAGAGGCTCGCGCAGGGCGCTGCGACTGATGCGGCAGAATCTTTGGCTTGCGGTCGTCTATAACCTCCTGGCTGTGCCCATTGCGATCGCCGGCTTGGTGACGCCGCTGATTGCCGCTGCGGCTATGTCAGGTTCGTCGGTACTGGTCATGCTGAATGCGCTACGGGCACGAAGAAGCGAGGCGGCCTGATGGAAGTCCTGGTCTATCTGGTTCCGCTAGCTCTTTCGCTCGGCTTCTTCGGCCTGTTGGGCTTTCTGTGGTCGCTGAAGAGTGGTCAGTATGACGATCTCGACGGGGCGGCTTGGCGCGCAATCACCGATGAAGAGCCCAACGAACCGTCTGTGCCGATCCAGATAGTGAAAATGGACCAGGGCATTCGTTGTAGCGGTCGTCAGCGCTGTCCGCGCGAGTGCTAGCTCGCGCATCCAGTCGGCCACTGCCGCAACTGGCGAGAACATGCGAGTCGCGAAGTCGGACAGCAAGCAGCTTGTTGAGAAAAGCAATGCGCTCAATGATCAACAAAGGCTGCTCGATGGTCTGTCCGGCTATCGATGGCGAGCTGTGTGTCCGAGACCACGATAGCTGCAGTCGCGGCTTCAGCCGCTGCCTCGCCCACGACGTCCCATTAGCTGCAGTCTCATCGATCACCGCTATCTCGATCGCGTAATCAATCGGGCCGGCGATGTCGCATTCTCCAGCAAGGTCGACCGTCGGACAACGAGGAACGCTCGAATTTGGACGAGTGTGGCGACTGGAGCCAAAAGCGCTGGCCGTCGATATCGACGTCGTCCGAAATCTCTCTTTCTAAGAGATCATTGCGAGTGCAAATGATGGTTTTGCCGCTCTCGCGCTACGTCAAGAAAAATGAAAGCTGTTCATGCGAGAGGATTGTACCACTTCGATAGGTTGTCGAGATCCGCAATGGAAGACGAGATCCGATCCGGTTGCCTCGATCAGCGCAAACGAAACTCTGCAGCTAGACGATCAGCTTTCCGACTGTGGCGGGAGCGACCATTATAAGAGATCGCGACGGTGTCTCACAGGGACTTGCATGGTTGATCCCTCTAAGATCGATTCAAACCTCGAACCTGAGCAGTTCTCGGACTAATCGCAATTTGCTTGTCAAAAGTTTTCAACGACTTGCTATAACCTGCTTGGTTTCGAACGCTGTGCGTCGATGAGGAGAGCTGCATTCGTCAACTTGTGGCGAAGTCTCTTGATACCAAACCTCCACGAAATGTTACAACCGGCCAGCCGTCGTTAATACCTGAGATATTGTCTTCTGAACATATGAGCGAGCTTGCATCTTTGCGCGAGTGCTATGTTGCCTCTTTTTTACGGTCGTCGCTTTGAAAAAACTATGTTACAAGCCGCTCCTCTCAAAAGGAGCATTCATTGTGAAAAAAGCAACCAAGAAACGCGTTAAGCGGCGCGAGTGGACCAAGGCAGATATCAAAGAGCTCAAGGTCCATTCAAAGGCTCGAACGCCGGTCACAAAGATATCAAAAATGACCAAACGCTCTGTCGGTGCGCTACGCCAGAAGGCCCTGCATCTTGGCATCGGATTGGGACATCAGCGTTAGCTTATGGAATGTGCTGGTGATTGGTCAGTAGGGCGGCTCCCGGGCCGCCCTTATTGGCTGTTGGATTTGTGTCGCAACTGCGCTTCGCGGATTTCCGCAGAACGGTATGCGGCTCGAATCCTGCCTGGCCCGGCACCGGTCGCTGTTTAAAGCGCAGTAATTCCGGCCATGAATATAGCCCAACTTCTGAAGGAACAAACTTCGAGCCCAGAGCTGATTTCCCTTGATTTCATTGCGCGATCGTTGCTGCTGATACCGAGAATGTAGGTTGTGAAGCGCTATAATGTGAAGTGTCGAAGCCTGCGTGCTCGGTGAGTACAGCCTGCATTCTTCGTGAACGTCTGGTGTGCTTCCCGGTGTGTTCCTGCCAGAGGCCCTGAGCGCCTTGGACTGATGAGGTGGCAGAGTTCCAGCAGCTGATCCGACAAGAACTTGTCGTTTGCGTCACCAACGGCCTGTCGCTCGAAGGAGTTTCGCCGGCACAGCGCAGAACGTGTGTCCGTGATCGGTGGTCCGCTCGCGGTTTTGTGGGGGCGCAGGATTGAGATTTGCAGAGAGATGAGCATTTCACTCAGTGCTCGCTACAGCTTCACGATTGCGGTCGGCCTCCAGCGCGCGGCATCTTTGACGAAGCCTTGAAAGGAGCCTGGTAGTTGCTGCCATCTCGGCATAAACTGGCTACATCACGAAACTAAGCCTATACGCACTTCCTGGCCGGTTTGCCTAAGTGCAAAATTCAGCTGTTGTTACTGTGATCGGCTCCTCTCGGCTGACCAAGGAGAAAGTTGCGTAATGGCCTGAGGTCGATTCTTTAAATCAAGACGCGTCTCCGCTGGGCCATTGGCTGTGGCCGATGAGCATTCTTGCGAGTGGGTGTTACTCGAAGATCATGGGGGCTACGGCTTGGGCGTAAGCGTACCCGGCCGGGCCCGCCGGGTCGCTCGAACTTCGGAACGATACGGTGCACCCAGCAGTAACAGAAACAGCGCGCGATTGGCTTGATAGCTGGCGGCGGAGCGGCTCCGTCCTGAACCCGTCATTACGCGGGCACCTTCGGCCGTATAAACGGACCACAACCACCTTCGTCCGCGCTGCTTCAGGAATGACTCGAAAACTGGAAGCGTTGACATGGCTACGGAGCGTCATTTCTGACGGTCGTGCGTTTGGTCTTCGGAAGGCCGGAGACGCTCTCACGGCGAACCTTCTCCAGACGATGCCTGACCGCGGCCAGCTTGGTAATGAACTCGTTTGATCCGCTTACCCCGAATTCATCAGAAGCGAGCTCGTCCAGTCCTTGCTGTTGCGGCGCCAAAGTCAATAGGCGCTTGCGAGTTTTGGCCGTCAGCGTCATCTGCACGACCCGAGCATCGCTCGCGCAGTGCTTACGCCGCAGGAATCCACTTTTCTCTAGTACCTTTGAGTGCGTCGTGACGAAAGAAGGGTCGACGTGCATCAACTTTGACACCAGGTTGACGGAGACACCATTTTCCTTGCCTAAGTAGGCCACTGCCATCAGGATCATCCACTGTGGCCCAGTGATGCCAAGCACATAAGCTCGGAATCTGGCAAGCTCTTCGAGACACGCACTGATCGACCTGATCTCCCACATGAACGGCCGGGCCGGCTCCAGTCCCTCAGTAGAGACACTTTCAAGCGCGCTGGCTAGACCGGGCAAATCCGGCGGCATCGTAGGTCAGGTTCCATCGTTCACCGGCTTCCCTTAGCGCGAATTGGCAGTAGGTACAACGCCGTAAGAGCAAGCAAATCAAACACTTGGTACGGTCCGGACGGATGGGTAGCGTGCGTAAGAAAGCCGTAGCTGCTCGGAGTCCAGCAGCGGCATTCACGGGCAACTTGCGTCGGATCGATGCTGCACGCCGGTCGGATCGCTGCGCCTGCCAGTGAGATAGCCGCGATTATGGTCTGCTTCTTGCTTCACTGGCGACCTGTCCGTTCCCTGCCGAATTTCTCTGGGGCATGCCGAGCATCGCGGAGACGCACGTCGCATTTTACGTGGCCGACGTAACACGTCCCTAAGGCGCAGGCATTTTTCCAGTAAACGTCCCGTATAGTTCTTCCCAACCTTCCCATGTCGGTAGCCAATCTTCATAGAGTTGAGCTGACCTTTGACTTCGATTTAATTGTGTGAGCAATGGGGACAGCGAAATGCTTCTGTGATCCCGCCAAGTCGCCGAAGTCAACAGCTCTCAAGATCAATTGCAAGCGCAAATCTTCTCAGGTGATGCGTTCAGCGCAAGCGACCGCCTCACGTGATCTCACGGCCGGCGCTACTCGCTCAATCGAACGAGTGCTGCGGCGGGGGGGACGCTTAATGAGGGTCTGAACTATGAGCGATGGTTTCGACCGTTCTCCTGCGGTTTGCTTTCTTCTCGGCCTCCCGCGATCCGGGACGACACTCCTGGCGCACTTGCTCCAGCACCATCCTGACATTGTGGCTCCGCCTGAGCCCTGGTTTATGCTGGCACTTGAGGCATTTGGCAGGGTCGATCAGCGACATCCGGCAGGATCCCCGCTGATCGAGGCTGCCACATCCGAATTTTTGGGACGGATAGATCGCACGTTGGTCTGCCGGGCCTTTGCCGACACTGCGTACAGCCAGTATCTGGCGGCAGCGGGCAAGCGCATCATCATAGACAAGACACCACGCTACTGGACGGCGCTGGAATTTCTTGAAGCTGTCTATCCAGAGGCGCCACACATCCTTCTGATGCGCAATCCCTATGCCATCGCCGCTTCACTGAAATCAACGTGGGGTATCCCGCTGCGGGCAGAAAACTCCTATCCGGTCAGCGTATCTGCTCTCGCTGATCTCATGCTCCGCCTGCCCGCTGTCGTTATATCGTCACTAGCCGATCTGGTTCTTGGCCTTCCCAGGCTCGCCGCGCACCGCGCTCGGCCGCGGACGCAGCTAATAAAATACGAACCGCTCGTGGCGCGTCCCGATCAGGAAGTCCGGCGTCTATTGGTGGCGCTTGGCTGTGATCCAGCGGTCGCCGCGTCCGCGGGAATGGAACAAGCAGATTATCTTCGATCCAGCAGCTTCGGAGACCGAAAAATCCTGGAGCGAAACGCGGTCGACGAAAGCTCTGTCAAAGCATGGCAATCCCAATTGAGCGCTGAAGAGATGCAAACGGTGACCGACCTGATCGGGGTCGAGCTTTTGATAGAGCTCGGATATGAGCAGGAGCTGCTGCATGCGCAGCAAGCCGGCGTGGTGGATAGGGGAGGAGAGGTTACCGAACTCCATCGCCGGATATTCCAAACCTGGCGGGATTTGCGCAGTCGTTCCGCATCCAATAGCTCCATAGTGCGGCAGACGCAAAATCTGTCGGACACCAACGTCGAGGAGGATCTGCGGCTGGCGGACTCAACGGCGGCTCGGTTGCAACACGCGCTGTTGACCTCAGAAGCTGAGCGCGCCGCGGGATTGGATGCCATTCAAAATCGCGACGCGGCAATCAAAGTTCTACGCAGCGAGATCGAACGTCTTGAGCAGGTCCTCAATATGCCTTAGGGTGATCTGGATGCTTGCGATCAAAACACGCTGGCTTATTTAGCTAGTACTGAGCCCGCGACGGGTTGATCTCCGCGCCGGATGGCTGGCGCAGGTTATGACCGCATCAGCGGTGAAACGCCCTCGGTTATGCGGCTCCTGGTTGCGCTCGCACTTGACCTTAACCGTGCGTCATGGCGAGCAGTTTTTTCGCCACCGGTATCTCTCATCGGGGCTGCAGCCGTAGACCGGCAAAGAACAGCGATTCTGCATCGAAAAGAACATATGCTGCCCAGACATCTGCGCCGTCTCGAAGCTGAATCGATCGAAATCATGCGTGACGTGGTCGCCGAGTTCAAAAGGCCGGTCATGCTTTATTCGATCGGAAAAGACTCGAGCGTGATGCTGCACGTTGCGATCAAGGCCTTCTATCCCGCAAAGTTGCCTTTTCCCCTGCTCCACGTCGACACGACCTGGAAGTTCCGCGAGATGATCAACTTCCGGGACGCCACAGCCAAGCGGCTCGGCCTCGACCTAATCGTCCATGTAAATAAGGAGGGCATTGAGCGCGGGATCAATCCGATCGACTCCGGCTCCGCGCTTCATACCCAGGTGATGAAGACAGACGCCCTGAAGCAGGCGCTCGACCTCCACGAATTCGATGCTGCTTTTGGCGGTGCCCGGCGCGATGAGGAAAAGAGCCGCGCAAAAGAGCGGATTCTGTCCTTCCGCTCGGCAGGGCACGTATGGGACCCTCGTAACCAGCGGCCGGAACTCTGGAATCTATTCAACACTCGGATTCGCCGGGGCGAAACCATGCGGGTCTTTGCACTGTCGAACTGGACTGAGCTCGACGTCTGGGAATATGTCATGCGCGCGAAGATTCCGGTCGTCCCGCTCTACTTCGCAAAGCAAAGACCGATCGTGCGTCGAAATGGCGCGATGATCATGATCGACGACAAGCGATTGCCGCTTCTGACCGGCGAGGCGCCGCAAATGCGGATGATCCGTTTCCGCACGCTGGGATGCTATCCGTTGAGCGGAGCTATTGAATCCGATGCGACAACGATCGAAGACATTGTCGCAGAGATGCAGACCGCGACAGTATCGGAGCGCCAGGGCCGCCTGATTGATGCCGATGAAGCCGCTTCGATGGAGAAGAAGAAGCGGGAAGGCTACTTTTGATGCTTGCCAAACCAATAACGGAATCTGTCCAAGCCAAGCCAAAGGACCAGCTGCGATTCATCACATGCGGTTCAGTGGATGACGGGAAATCCACGCTGATCGGTCGGCTGCTGCACGACAGCAAGATGATTTACCAGGATCAGATGACGGCGTTGGAACGAGACAGCGCCAAGCACGGCACTACCGGCCGTGAGATCGATTTCGCGCTGCTCGTCGACGGGCTTGAAGCCGAACGAGAGCAAGGCATCACGATCGATGTGGCCTATCGTTTCTTTGCGACGGAGCGGCGCTCGTTCATGGTGGCTGATACACCCGGCCACGAGCAGTATACCCGCAACATGGCAACTGGCGCCTCAAACGCCCAGCTCGCCATCATCCTCATCGATGCCCGCAAGGGCGTGCTGGTCCAAACCAAGCGGCACTCGTTCATTTGTTCGCTCCTTGGTATCCGTCACCTCGTCTTGGCAGTGAACAAGATCGACCTCGTCAACTACAGCAAAGAGACCTTTGATCGGATCGTCGCCGACTATGTGGCCTTTGCCGCAGATCTCGGCTTCGATACGATCGTCCCGATCCCGATCTCTGCCAGGTACGGCGACAATGTCGTCAACCGCTCTTGCAACACTCGCTGGCACGATGGTCCCTGCCTGCTCGGCCAGCTCGAGAGCATTCGGATCTGCTCCGACAGCTCCCGGCAGGCCTTCCGCTTTCCGGTCCAGTGGGTGAACCGGCCGGACCTGGATTTTCGAGGTTACGCCGGATCCGTAGCTTCAGGAAGCATTTCGGTGGGAGACGAGATCGTCGTCGCAGCGTCCGGACGGACCGCGCGCGTCAGGCGGATTGTGACTCAAGGCGGCGATCTGCCTTGCGCCGAGGCGGGCGATGCAATCACGCTTACCCTTGAAAACGAAATCGACATCAGCCGCGGCGATCTCCTGGCATGCCCGACCGAGCGACCGGAACTCGCCGATCAATTCGCCGCTCATCTGATCTGGATGGATGAGGACCAACTCGCTGTCGGGCGCAACTACATCCTGCGCATTGGATCGCAGACCACAGCCGGCAGCATTACTGCGATCAATTATCGGATCGACGTCAATACGCGGGAGCACCTGGCAGCCAGGACGCTTGGCCTAAACGAGATCGGCTTCTGCAATGTCTCAACCGCACTGCCCGCGGCGTTCGATCCTTACGGGATCAATCGCAAGACCGGATCATTTATCGTCATCGACCGATATACCAACCGCACGGTCGCAGCCGGGATGATCGCATGTCCACTGCGGCGAGCTGCCAACATCGCTTGGCAACCCCTTGCAGTGGGACGCAAGGAGCGGGCCACTCTCAAGAACCAGAAGCCTTGCATCATTTGGTTTACCGGCCTGTCCGGCGCGGGAAAGTCGACAATTGCCAACATCGTCGATCAAAAGCTGTTTGCGATGTCTCGGCATGCCATGCTGTTGGATGGAGACAACCTGCGGCACGGATTAAGCGCGGACCTCGGCTTCTCCGCGACCGACCGCATGGAAAACATTCGGCGTACCGGGGAAGTTGCCAAGTTGATGGCGGACAGTGGCTTGATCGTCATTTGTTCGTTCATCTCGCCTCACAGGGCCGAACGAGATATGGTGCGCAGTCTGGTCGGTAAGGAGGAGTTTGTCGAAGTCTTTGTCGATACGCCGATCGAAGAATGCGCGCGGCGCGATCCCAAAGGTCTTTATTCAAAGGCGAAGTCCGGTAAGATCAAGAACTTCACCGGCATCGATGCGTCCTACGAAGCGCCGACAAGACCTGAAATTCATCTCAGGACCGTGGAGCAGACGCCTGAGCAAATGGCCCAAGCTGTAATCGATGTCTTGGCGGCGCGCGACATTCTTGGCGGTTAGTGGTTGTCGGACCTATCACCTCGTATCTCACCGTCGATTTAGCAAGATTGCCCCTCACCAAGCCGCTGGCCCGGCCAAGGCGACTCGGGTTAAGCACGGGCATCAATGGACTCATGCTCTAAGGAACAAAATGGTCGCGTCCACACGTCGATTGCCGGCCTCCGGTTATGTGCTGGAAATCGACGGTCAATTGAAAACCGAATTTGCGACCAGAGATGGGGCCTTTGCAGGAGCGCAGGAGCTCAAGAAGCGCCGTCCGATGCTCCAGGTCAGGATCTACGACGCCAGGACAAAGGCCAGAGAAGAAGTCGGGCTTCCAGTAACTTGAGTTTTCGCTTCACGTTGTTTCTTGCGCGTATGGCGTTGGCTCCCCTTATCAAACCTGTGGCTACCGAGATTGGATGACGACGTCAGCCCGGCTGAAGCCGCGGGGAATTGAACACAGGTGCGGAAGCATCGCCAGCATCGGCTGGCTGCAGTCCAGCGCTTGGAGTTTGAAACCTGTACGAGATACTCCAGCGCCCTGACATAAAGTACGAGATCGCGCAGCTCGGCCACGAAGTGTCGATCGCTCGTGAGTTTGATCGAAAGACGGGGCAGGCACCAGGACCAGCTGTCACGTGATATTCTCTCGACACCGGAAGCTCGATGCCGCACCTGCCTGTTGTCTCGCAAGAACGCTGTACTAGCGATCACGGCAGCTTGGCTGCAAAACGCGGCGCCACAGACGCTTAGCGCGCTGCGCGTCAGCTTTTCGTCAGCTACCTCGCTTAGCATATTACAGTTTCGACGACCCGAGTTTCCGAATCCAATCTCAACACATTGATCGGGGGCGGAAACGAGCGGTTCAGGGGCGGCCATCGCGGCTCCGACTATGTTCACTCATGGCCCAACTCCCAATTTCCCGCGGTAGCCTCCATTCGGATTTCAGCTCACCGTGGCAAATGCAGTCGCCAGAGTTGGCGATGGCCCAGGACTGGTTGTCGTACGGCCCGCGCGATCGCCCGGCCGGCGCCCGGCTCGGACATTGTGGGTCATTGCGGCGGGCGCGATGTTGGGCAGATTTGCCATATCTCACCTCTCGATCGCCGCGGCCGCACAGGAGATCCGTGCACAGTACGCGTAACGCAAACGGATGGGGTACGGCCGCCCGAGGGCGAGGCAGGGGTCTCGGATATAGAAAGCCGATGGGATTCAGCGGTCGTTGGCGCTTGACTCTCTGCGCGGAGACAAAACCACCGCACTCATGATTTCGCTTCGTTCCAGATCCGATTCTGGCCCGGTTAGATTCGTAAATCGACCTGCGCCCACCCGTGAGAGATTCAAATGCTCTGTATACGAAAGCGCTGCGGGCGAACGGTTGGGGCCGCTGAAACCAAGGACGCCGTACCGTCAGCGCTCCAAGCTGGGGCCATCGCGCTGGAATTGCGCTGACGGCAATCGGCGGTGAAAGCATTAAAAATTACTTACTACGAATCATTGCCAGCGAAACCGGGGTATCTGACACATAACCGCTGCGAGACGACGCGTGAATGACGACATAGGTTGCAAAAGTTGCTTTCAAATCGACCCTATCGACCTGCTGCCCGATGAGGGCGCCCGGCGGCGGTTCGAGGCGATTGTGGATCGTGCAGGGGACGCGCGCTCAACGTGGTCGCCGCTTGATGAGGAAATGCGAGCGACTCGTGCCGAGCTTCACCGCGTCGAGACCCGCCGCAAACAGCTGATATTGGCCCGCACCGCCGGCGGCCCCGTCGCGGACAAGGAGGCAGCGCAAATCCGTGACTTGGACGTGCAAGCCGCCGGATTCGCTGAAAAGTTGCGTTGCCTCATCGGTCGGGAGGCGACTGCTGCTGCCCGCATGCGGAACTGCGAGAGCCTGGCGTCACGCTGCCGGGCCTTTCTGGCTCGCAGTGGCCTGCGGTCGGGCGTGCGTCTTACCTCGATCCCACAAATCGCGCTGTCGGAGATTTTAGGGCGCGACGAGCCGATCAGTATGGCTCTCAAGCGCTTGCGCCTGCGTCTTGGCGAGCTCGAAGCCGATGCGCACCGGATTCGCAGTGCGCCATTTCCCAGTGAGGCAAAGAAGCAAGACGCGGCGGTTCTGATCGCACGACTGGCGGAACGTGGAGCGCCGTCTATCTTAGCCATGATTGATGACAACGCGCGTGAGATCAAATGGCCGCTCATCCTCCAGGAGCACGATCTGACGGCTGTCGTCCTCGGTGCGGACACGCGGGTTGTGGGCAGGGCATCTGGCCAGGTTCCCGATGTAATTGGGCTGCTCTGTTGGGTCCTTCGTGACACCTTGACCGAAAAGGTGAACGAATTGATTGATACCAACAGCGACGATGCTGCCGCGCTGGCGGCGGATGAGCGTGAAAAGCTGCTGACTCAGATCGAAGCTGACAAATTGATGACCGAACGCAAAGAGGCCGCCCTGGTACAAGCCGCGCAGGCTGCGGGCGAGGCCATCGAACACCGCGATGGCATCAGCGTTCTGGCCGCGCTTCAGCTCGAGCTGGTCAAGCAGACACTATGACGACGCGGCCGCGCAAATATGCTCTCGCAACTGGCTTAACTGGTTGTCCATGAAGGAACGCGGAGTTAGCCTGCAACGAACCGGATCAGGCGACGATTTGGGCAGGGAGTTCAAGCTTCGCAAGCGGAAAGCACAATGCTGGTTGCGGTCTTTCCCTGAGACCATTTCCTACGCGCCTCTTCGGCCTTCTCCAAAGCCATTTAGCGAGCCGTCGATGCGCAGACGGAAAGGCGTGCGGGCGGCCAGGAGAGGCCGCCCGCGTTTGTTGAGCTTGGCCATCTCGGGGGCTGCGTGAATGTATGAGAAGCCAAGTCCACGCGACACTCCTAGCAACTCGCGTGCCAGACGGTCCGACCTCAAAGAGATGCGGGCTATCGTGCTCAAGGAAAGCGCACCGACGCGGTGCGCCGCTCGTGCGAGTTGCGTCACGAAGGGGCTTTCTCCAAGCCGTGCCTAAGCTTGGCAAAAACGGGCCATGTTAGTCATATAACGACGACGAGGAGCAAGACGAGGCGCTTTTGCACCTCATGCCGTGTCGGCTTTCGAACGGGCATGTCGTCAACCCGGCGTGCAAGCGCTTGCGAGTAGCGCAGCGATGATACGTACGTTCGCGACGCACGGTTCCACTCGGCGAGATACACCTCAAATATCCGTAGCTTGGAACCCTGTCACATTGCCGAATCAAATTTCTTGTACTCGGTGGTCGTGCCTAAGACTTCCTCCCGTTCATTGAAGCCGGCGCATCGAACTCTTCCACGGGGCTTTCTAGGGACCATTGGTTGGGCGAGCCGAAGCTGACGTCGGAGAGAGCTTCCTTGGTGGATTAGCGTCATGACCCCGCAAGCTAAACTGTGTGCTTTGTTGAGAGGTGTTCTGGATGATGCCGTCGCGATGGTGCCCGAAGCAAGGCGGACGTCTTCGTTGAAGGCATGCATCGCGGAAAAAGTACTAACTCTAGCCGCACAAGGCAATTCGGATCCAATTGTGTTGACACGCCTGGCCGTGCGGAGCGTGCAGCAAGCCTGTCGAGGTTGCTACGGATGCGAAGGACAGCAACCCATCGGTCAGTGAAAGTTCGATCATGGCCCCCAACACGATCGCAAGTGCTTTCGCACCGCTTGAGCAACTTGCCAGCCAGTTGATTCCCCATATTCCGCGGGAGGACGATGCCTCGCACGACATTAGCCATACTCTACGAGTTTGGAAGAACGCGCGAACAATACAGGCGATCGAGGGCGGCGATCTCACGATCCTGGTTCCTAGCATCCTTCTTCACGACTGCGCAGCGGTTGAGAAGAATTCTCCCTTTCGTTTTCAAGCATCTCGGCACGCGGCCGATAAAGCGTCGAAGTTGCTGAGGGAACAAGGCTTCTCGGCAAGCGCTATCGAGTCCGTTGCGCATGCAATCGAGGCCCATAGCTTCTCCGCAAACGTGCCTCCTCGAACGTTAGAGGCAAAGATCGTTCAAGACGCCGATCGGTTAGACGCAATCGGAATGATTGGGGTGGCCCGATGCTTTCACCTTGCAGGTCGGCTAAGGCGGTCGCTTTATGACGTCGGCGATCCTCGCGCTCGAAATCGTCCGCATGACGACAGGAAATTTGCAGTCGATCATTTCGACACCAAATTGCTCAAGCTGGCGTCGGGATTCCAAACCGCGGCTGGAAGATCCCTGGCAAGACCCAGGCACGAGCGCTTGGTGCGCTATCTGGACGAACTGTTTGAGGAGATCTAGATCGGGAAAAGTGTCGGTTTTCAGAAGGTTGTCGCGCTGGTCTGATCAGAAGATCGTGCAACTCACCCGGTCTAGTGCCGGATCTGATCAGTTAGAGGCTCTACTGCGTGAATTCGGCTGGAGTGTTCTGACTGGCCAGAATTCCTTACGAGGAGAAAGACCAAGCGGTGCAGGCAGCGTTGGCGATTGTCTCAGCGTGCCGCCCCAGTACCTAGGCCAGCATTTTAGGGCACGTTACGTACAGGCTTCGAAGTCCCTCACGTACAGCTCTTTGGTGGTGAGCTCCATCGTCCCCGGGTCTCCGGCGACATCCCAACGCAGTATTTTGGTCACCACCACCTTCCGTTCGCATAATGCGTCAGATCGCATTCGACTATTCTCCCCACGTAAGCATGTGCCTCATATTTTGGGGGCATTGGGCGCGCCGCGCCTTCTTCGAGCGTTTCCTCCACCAACGGCCGCATCGAGCTCGGCGACGAGCGCGGGATCAGGCCCCAAATAGTTACGAGAAAGAATAGCCTCTCTCCGGTCCACGACAGCGGACAACACTGGGAAACCATCGCAGCATTGCTGCAGACAGCAACGATGTCGATCTGTTCGCATGGCTCGCCCCGCACTCGGCGGTTTGCTCCGCCGGGGCTCAGCAAAAGTTGTCGAGCTGATCGCTGCAAAAGGTCCCGCCAATCGCAAGCCCGAGCCTGACTGGACGAGACAGGGGACCCCCCGTTCAGACGCAATGATGACATGATGGCGGACATGTAGAGCGGTGGCAGGCACTTCCAAGGCATCGACCTTCAAGGAAAGTAGCAAAGGCGGATAACTTGTATCCCGATCTGGAGTTCGGCGAGGGCGCGACGTGAATCGAGCCAAATCCTCGCGGCAGAACGTCCTCACCCCTGACGTCGCACTGTGGACACTCTGAGCATAGCTTGCCGCCGCTCCCTGCAATCTTCTGCCAGCCTTCGCTTATCGCTCCGCGCGGATGTGCACGTTAGAAAAAATCACATGAGAAGAGTTCGGAAGAGGGTTGAAACGCACCTAACGTCAAGTTGTACGATCTGAAAATAGACGGCAAAGGTCGTCAACGTCCCGAACTCTCCAGCGAGTGACAGTATGCGAATGTCTCAAGCCTCACGCAGGATCCGGCGCGTCAGCAGCGGCACGCATAACGGGCGCCACGCGCGAATTGACATCCGCGTGCGATCGGTCCGACGTGCACTTTTATCTGAACTTCAACGTTCGCCTGGATGGCACAGGTCGGCCGTAAGCCGATCAGCCGACACGTCTAGCTTGCTAGGCAAGATGTTGAAGACGCTGGATCGTTGCATGCAGGACGGCTGGACAAGAGTTGCGCTTCGCGCCGCCTCGGTGCGCAAATGCGGCGGCAGAGCGAATTCCTAGGAAAACTGAATGATATCGATGGGGCCTTGGCGCCGTGCGGGCATCGCTGTGCATCTGCGGATTGATGTGCATGTCGTGATCGGCCGAATTTTCGATGAGTTGTCAAGCGAAGCGCGTCTGCGCCGATGGCGCTTCGCCCAATAGCAGATGACGCGAGGGGCTGCACGCAAGGTGACTCAAGTCGCGGCACCCCTCCAGATTCGCGACGAAAACAACTTAAGGGGAATAGTGTGACAAGACAGCGCTCTCTGTTGACGCCTGGTCCGTTGTCGCTTTCGCTGGCGGTCAGGAGCCAGATGCAGCTCGATCTCGCATCGCGCGATTGCGAGTTCAAGGAAGTGACCGCCCGCATGAGGCGGCTGATGCTCAATCTGCTGGGAAAGGCCGGGGATTATTCCGTAGTCCCTATTCAGGGAGGCGGCTCCTTTGCAATGGAGGCTGCTCTGTCCTCGTTCGTGTCCAAGGGGGACAAGCCGCTCGTTTGCATAAACGGCATCTATGGCGAGCGCATCTTCAAGATCCTGCGGCTGTGGGGCGTCGACGCGCTGAAGCTTGTCAAACGAGCTACCGAGCCTTTGGACCCCCAAGAAGTTGCTGAGCATCTGAGGCGAAATCCCGGCATTACCCACCTATGTCTCGTGCATTGCGAGACGACGACCGGAATCGTCAATCCGCTGGACGCGATCGTCGAAGAGGCGAAGCGGCGTGGTATCAAGACGATCGTCGATGGCATGAGCTCCTTTGGCGCGATCGATATTGACCTGAGCTGTGGTGGGATAGACGTCCTGGTGACGTCGAGCAACAAGTGCATTGAAGGGCCGCCAGGGGTCGCTTTTGTCATCGCGTCTCGCGAGCTGCTAAAAAACGCAGTCCAAGAACCGAGGTCGTTTGTGCTCGACGTGAGAGACCAATGGCTCTCGCTCGAGCGCTCCGGTGAGTGGCGATCGACCCCGCCCACCCACATCGTTCAGGCAACGACGAGGGCCTTGGAGATTCTGGAGGGGGAGGGCATCGATGCCCGGCGCCGCAGGTATGAGAAGGTTAGAGACGATCTCGTCCAAGAACTCGAAGGGGTAGTGTCTCCCCTGCTGTCTGCCGACTTGCAGTCGCCGGTCTGCGTCGCCTTCAGTGCGCCATCCGGCATCGCCGATCAGGAAGGATTTGACGGGCTATATCGCCATTTGGCGGCCCACAACCTTTATATCTACTCGAAGTTGCACCTCGCGACGCGGAGTTTTCGGGTCGGTTGCATTGGCGAGATCCAACCCAGTTGGATCGAGCAATTGGGGTGTGCCTTTCGTACATACTTTCGGTCCGGTCCGGTTCCGTGCGCGGGGGCGGCGTCGGCCCGGGAGGCTTGCGAGCGCCGCATCGAGACGTCATCGCCGTTCGCAAGGACCTCGCAGCTCCCGTTCTCTGCCGAAACTGCTGTTCTGCACGCGGGCTACCGACGTGATCCGGTGACCAAAGCTGTCGCAGTGCCGATCTATCAGAACACGGCCTATGAACTCGATGGCGATCTGAATCACATTGCGGATGTCTACAACGTCAAGGCGGATGGGTTCACCTATACGAGGATCATCAATCCGACGACCCGTGCGCTGGAAAGAAGGTATGCCGCGGTCGACATGGGACGTGATTCGCTCGCGGTCGCATCGGGTCAAGCGGCGACGTTCCTTGCCATCGTCAACCTGTCAAGCGGAGAAGTGGGGGACAATGTC
Organism: Bradyrhizobium sp. USDA 4504; assembly: GCF_054063995.1. Taxonomy (NCBI): domain Bacteria; kingdom Pseudomonadati; phylum Pseudomonadota; class Alphaproteobacteria; order Hyphomicrobiales; family Nitrobacteraceae; genus Bradyrhizobium; species Bradyrhizobium sp. USDA 4504. Next base: position 663,035 of record NZ_JBSSGV010000001.1, read on the forward strand.
GTCGCCTCACCGTACCTCTATGGCAATACGTGGAACCTGCTCCACAACACGTTAAAGCGTCTTGGTATCAGCGTCAGGACGGCGGACCCTCGCAGGCCCGAGACTTTCGAACGTGCCATCGATGACCGCACGATCTGCCTGTTCGGAGAGGTGATTTCAAACCCCTGTCTGATTCCGCTTCCGGTCAAACAGCTGGCTGAGATCGGCCGAAAGCACGGCGTTCCCCTGGTCGTGGATAATACGACGACCCCGCTGGTATGTCGGCCGTCAGATCTCGGTGCGGCGATTACGACCTACTCCGCCACGAAATATATCTGCGGCCACGGCACGACGCTGGGCGGTCTGCTCGTTGACAACGGCAAGTTCAGCTACCGGGGAGCCTCCCGCTTTCCATTGTTCAACAGTCCTGACGAAGCGCATGGCGGGATCATCTGGCGCAACGCCTTGCAAGATGTCGACGATCTCGGAAAAAGCGAGGTTCTTCTGAAGGCTCGCATGACCTGGTTGCGCGACACTGGCGCGGCCATTGCCCCCTTTGCGAGCTTTCAGCTGATCCAGGGCCTTGAAACGCTGCCCCTTCGCATGAAGCAGCACTGCGCAAACGCCAGGATCGTGGCCGACGTTCTTAAGGCGCATCCGAAAGTACGTCGTGTCTTCTACCCGGGGCTGTTCGAAGGAGCCGACCGGGAAACCGTCGACCAGACGCTCAATCCCGCATACGGACACGGCGCGATGGTCATGTTCGAGGTGGAGGACGAACAGGCCGGGCGCAAGTTCATCCAGAACGTGGACCTGATGTATCACGTTTCGAATGTGGGGGATGCCCGGACGCTCGTGACGCATCCTGTTTCGACGACCCACACCACCGTTCCGCGGGAGAAGCGCGAAGCCGCCGGCATATTTGGCGGTTCGATCCGGCTTTGCGTCGGCATCGAAGACGTCAACGACATCGTGCGCGATCTGGACAGGGCGCTTTCCGCAATCTGACAACTTGTAAGGCGATCAGGAAGAGGTTCTCATGAATCAGACAGACGCTTGGAAACTGAGGTCGTCCCGTTATGAAGCGGTTCAGTTCAGCCGCGAGATCAACAGGCAACTCTCAGAACTGAGGCCCGACAATGTAACGGGAATGGTCTATATCGCCAAAGATTACGCTGTGATTGCCGCTTGCACGCTCGCGACGGTCTGCGTCTCTTGGTGGCTGTACCCGGTGGCCGTCCTTCTGATCGGCGCCTACCAGCGCGGTCTGACGACGATCGCTCATGATGCGGCTCACCGCACGCTCGCGAAGAACACGACCTGGAACTATGTCCTCGGCATTCTGTTCGCCGCCTATCCCCTGTTCCAGCGCCACTGGGCCTACCGGATCTCGCATGTCTATCTGCATCATCCGTATCTCGGCGACCCGGAGAAGGATCCCGACCTGAAATTCTTCATGGCCAATGGTGTTTACGACGTCCAGCCTCCCGAGCGGTACGCCTTCAACATCATCTGGAAGCCGATATTCGGCGGCGCGACACTGGCCTATCTGAAGTATCTCTGGACCAATCGGTTTTCGATCACGGATGCCGAGGACCAGAGCCGCTCAGGCATCCTTGTCGACAAGTATGGCTTCTATCTCTTCTGGATCAGCATCCTGGGCGGATCATATGCTCTTGGGCTGCTCCACATCGTGATCCTGTTTTGGATCGTGCCCTATCTCACCACGTTTCAGGTTCTCGGGTGGTTTGTCGAACTCGCCGAGCACTCGCCGATGTGCGAGACCGAAACGAAGAACGTCTATCTGACCAGGAACCGGAAAGGGAATTTCCTCGAGCGCGCCATCCTTGGACAGAATCTGGATGAGTACCACCTCGAGCATCACCTGTCGCCGGGCATCCCGTTCTGGCTTTTGCACAAAGCCCAGAAGATCCGGATGCAGGATCCGGGTTACGCAAAGGTTGCCGCGAGCTGGGGAGGGCTCTTCGTCAAGGGGCCGCAAGGTCAACCCAGTGTTATGACTCAGTTGAAGGAGCGAAATCGACGCTTGTATGAGCAGTCGGTGGCCGATGGCCATGCAAAGGGGCAGGTGGCGTGACATTGCAACGGTCAGACGAAGCCCGCGCCGTGGTCGGCGTCACCTCGAACCGACTTTTGGTCGATGGCGTGCATCGCGACTGGCTACGACGCAAATACGTCAAGGCTCTCCTTCATCATGCGGGCGTGGCCTGCGTCATATTGCCGACGATCGACGCTGAAGATGCGCGGGGCGATGCCACCCGGGCGATCATGAACGCGCTCGACGGCCTCGTCTTGACAGGAGATGAATCCAATCTTGATCCGGCCGTCTTGAAAGCGCCTGCATCCCATCCAGCAGCCGATCAGCAGGATGTTGAGGATGGTATCCGCGACCGCCCACGGGACAGGCTGTCTGCGGTAGCCATCGATAGGGCCATCGCGATCGGAATGCCGATCCTGGGCATCTGCCGGGGGCTGCAGGAGCTTAACGTCTATTTCGGCGGCACACTCCATCCATCGCTGGCGGAATGGAGGCTGGGAAGTGCCCTGATGCATGGCGAGAAGCCGGATCGTCCAAGAGACCGCCAGTACGATGCCGCGCACAGCGTGAGGGTATGCTCCGACGGTGCGCTTTTTCCGATCGCGCGCGCCTCCGAAGTGCAAGTGAACTCCCTGCACAATCAAGGCATAGAGGCGCTTGCCAGCGCGTTGAGGCCGGAGGCGTGGGCGCCTGACGGTCTGGTCGAAGCCGCTTCCGTCGTTGGCGCGCCGACGCTGCAAATCGGCGTGCAATGGCACCCCGAATGGCACGTCTCAACCGATCCCCTGAGCGGGCGGCTGTTCACGGCATTTGGAGAAGCGTGCGTTGCGTATTGCCACGCCAAGAAACACTAGAGGCGGATTGTGACGTTTCAAACCAAGCGCGGTCCGCTTAGGTCGAAGGACGAGTCTCTGGGAACCGGTGCACGAGCATGGTTCGGGGGACGCGCTGCGGCGCGCCACCGGCAGGGGAAGGGCGGGCAATTGACAGGACGCTTCGCTCTGGGAGTTCTCTTTGTGGCGCTTTATGTTGTCCTGAGCGCGGCAGGCGAGGTTTATGCGGCATCGTATTTTCAGCAGGCGGATGTGTTCGTTGCTCTCCTTGTGTCCTTTGCCGCGGTGTGTCTGACATTCAATCTCCTGGCCGGTCACGAGGGAGCAACGGCCCGGGTCGCCAAGTCGGCGCTCCTGGTGTTTGTCTCGCTCAATATCGTGACCGCAATCAGCTGGATTGGGTTGTTTATCGCCCTGAAATACGCCGAGCCTGCGATCGTCGTCGCCTTCATGGTTGCGTTAGGACCCGCCGCAACGGTGTGGTTGAACGCGCTGATCAGGCGGCAGGGCGTCCCTCCGGCATCCGATATCGTCGTGAGCGTCACGATCGCGGCGATCGGTGGTTATATGATCTGGATCTCGGCAACCGGCAACGCTGGTGTGGCATGGGGAGCTCGATCGTCCTTCGGTATCATCTTGGCGATCGTGGCCGGCCTGTCGCTCGCCCTGACTAACATACTCGTCAAGCTTTTGTTCGACCGCGGATTTTCCGGTCGACAAGTGTTGGCGCATCGGTTTTACGGTACGATCCTTTTGCTGCTGGGACTGGTCGACCATTCCTCCATCGCGCTCGAGATCTCGCAGCATTGGCTTGCGCTCGCAACGATTGGGCTATCCACGATCATTATTCCTTTGTTCCTGATCCAGGAGGGCATTCGCCGCGTGGAGCCCTTCACGGTCAACATGGTCCTGTCCACCGCTCCTGTCGTCACGTTCCTGTTTCAGTACTTTGATTCTCGCATCGTGCCGTCGCCACATACGTTCGTTGGAAATGTTCTTATTACGGCTGTCGCCGTCGGCAATGTCTGCTTGCAGTACCGGAGGTCCGCATGAACGAACGGAATTGTGTAATCGTCGACGCGTATTCGACTGGCCGATTTCTGCCGGAAGAATTCAAGCAGTATGGAATTGGAACAGTGCATGTGATGTCGGCTGCACAGATTCCAACCATCTTCCAATCCCATTTCAATGCGGATCTGTATGATGAAGTCATTCGTCCGCCCGAGCACATGGCGTGCGAGGAGATCGTCGAATATCACCTTAAGGCTCTCCATGGCAGGGAGCTGGAGTTCGTCATAGCGGGGTGCGAGACCGGAGTTGAGTTGGCCGATTCCATCTCGGAGCGGCTGGGCCTACCCTCAAATGGGACCGCCTTGTCAGCCGCGCGGCGCGACAAATCGCGCCTTTGCGAAGCGTTGGCCTCGGCAGGTGTGCGATCGATCAGGCAAGTGGTGTCCGACAATGCTGGAGAGATCGCAAGCTGGAAGCGTGCGGAGAATTTCAATGAGATTGTGATCAAGCCACTGAACAGCACAGGCACCGAGGACGTGTTCTTCTGCTCGACGGATACTGATGTTCAGCGCGCTGTAACTGCCATCGTCGGCAAGACGAACCGGGTCGGAGCGTTCAATAAACTGGCGCTTGCGCAGGAAAAGATAAACGGCCAGCAATATACCGTAAATGCCGTCTCGATCGACGGAGATGCCTTCGTCACGGAGGCCTGGACCTATGACACCGTCCCTATCGAGGGAGCATCGTCGGTCTGTTCGCTCGAGCGGTTGCTGGGTGGTAAGGAGCCAATCGTTCAGGAGCTGTCGGACTATCTTGTTCGTGCGTTGCGGGCGCTTCGGATTGCCGACGGGCCCGCTCATGCCGAGATCATAGTCGATGGTCGGGGACCGGTTTTGGTCGACTTCGGAGCGAGGCTGCAAGGAACCATGTCGGCGAAAGCCCGGACGATGGCTTTGGGCCATAACCATTTGACGCTCACGGCTTGGCGCTACGCAGATCCCAAGGGCTTTGCCGAGTATATGAGGCGACGCGGGGTCTACAGGCGGCAGGCTCATGCCCTGTGTGTCTCGCTGATTTCCGACATGGGCGGCGTCGTGACCGGTTATTCCGGGCTCGATGCAATCCGCAAGCTCCCAAGCTTCGCGGATGCCATTGCATTCGTTCCGATAGGTCAAGAACTGGTTCCGACGATCGACTTGGCGTCGACGCCAGGCATTGTGTACCTCGTGAACAACGACTTGATCCAGCTCGAGGATGACTATCGCCAATTGCGCGCGATGCGGATGAACCAGGTGTTCGATTTGGTGGCGCAGGAAGCAAACCAGTGACCGACAGCCGGGCAAGTTGCGCGAATTCAACCGCCGCCGCGATGATCGGTGTCAGCGACTTCGATGGCATTCTTCGAGGCAAACACGTTCTCCGAGAAGATCTCTCGGGTGGGGACAAGGTCATCAAGTTCTCCGAAGCGGTGCTTGCTTGGGATTGTTCCGACCGGGTCATTCCGGTGAATTTCACGCAAAAGCCGCTGTCGGCATTCGGAGACGCCGATCTGCGTATTCTCTCAAGTACCGGCCGTTCAGTATCCTATGTCGGCGATCACTATCTCTACCTCGCCGAGTTTATGGGCGCGCATGAGACCGTCTGTCCGCGCGGCATTCTGCGTAGGGTCCTGCGTAGGTCTGCTCACCACGGGTACGACTGCACTGCCGGGTTCGAGTTTGAGTTTATGCTGTTCAAGGAGAACGCTGATGCGATCGAGGACAAGCCGTTTGACAAATGGGCTCCGTTCACGCGGGGCCCGTTCGGCTACTCGATTGCGCGTTCTCTCGCGCACCAGGATCTGTTCGGCGAGATCCTGTCGCTTTGTGAGAAGTCCAGAATACCTCTCAGCGGGCTGCACTTTGAGACAGGACCTGGCGTGGTCGAAGCGTCACTTCATCATTGTGATGCCCTGGAAGCTGCCGATCGAGCAATCATATTCAAGTCGATGATAAAGGCCTGGGCGCAAACCCGAGGCATGATGGCTACATTCATGGCCAAGGTCTCCGAGAAATGGCCCGGACAGTCCGGCCATATTCACATCTCGGTGTCCTCCGATGGACAGAACGCTTTTTACGATGGTGACGCGTCTCGCAACGTCTCGAAGCTCATGACGCAATTCATCGCGGGACAACTGAAATACATGAATGATTTCTGTGTGCTCGCTGTGCCGAACGTCAATAGCTATAAGAGATTGGTACCTGGCTGCTGGGCACCAATTTGCCCGAGCTGGGGAGTTGACAATCGCTCCTGCGCGGTACGGGTCATCCCGGGAGGGCCGTCTGCACATCGCCTCGAATACAGGCTGCCTGGGGCAGACGTGAACCCATACCTCGCTCTCGCATCCGCCATCGGCTCGGGCATGTTGGGTATCGAGACAAATGCGGCGCTCCCGGCTTCGACCGTCGGCGATGCAGGCGCGGAGATCTGCCTTCCATCCGGGAGACTTCCTCAAAGTCTGTCAGAGGCAACATACCGGTTTGCACAATCTCCGGCAGCCATTGATGTCTTAGGAGAAAGGTTTGTTGAAGCCTTTTCTTGCTCCCGCCGTTGGGAATGGGAAGCCGTTCAACATCGGGTCACCGACTTTGAACGTCGGCGGTACTTTGAGATCATTTAGCTTGAGCCTCACAGCTGGGCGCTGCTGCAACCATCTGATTGATAATTCGCGCCACTGGTCGGTTTGGTGGCCAACTATTTTACTCACCTCTCGTTCGACGCAGAACATTGAGGATGCTTCCGAGAGAGGTGGTGGACGCGCGGCGCCTCTTTTCGCCAGGAAAAACAGCGCCGCGAGAGTCTAGCAGCCAGGTCCGGCAACAACGGCTCCGGCATATCCGGCGCCGATCATCAGCGGCACCATGATGATAATCAGCTCGTCGACATGCCGACGATTGGATGCCGGTATCATCATCACCAGCAGCATGATCAGAACCAGCTTGAGCATTGCGATTGGCGACGCCGGCAGCCTAGCGGAGGCTGGCGTCCAAGAGCCGTCAAAACGGCTGGCGATCGCCGCAAAATCGCTTGCGTGCGCCGAGGCGGGCAACGATGCGGGCACCGTTTCCAGCGTGAGCGGCGTTGCGGGAGTGGCGCTCCGAGATCGGCTTTAGCCTCCACTTCCTGGCCGGTATCTGCGGCGCAGGGCTCTTCCTCGAGGGCTCGCCGGATGCACGACCACACTCGCAGTCCGGATGGTAGACGCCTCGAGTTCGCCTTCAACTGCCAACCGCTACGGGATCTGGCGTGCGCTATGCGGAGCGCTCCGCGCCAGCTCCCGTTGCCATCCATCGCCCAACCGGGCAAATCCAAAGTCAGGGGCGAACTCAGGACTGGATATAACTTCAAAGCTGCGAGCATTCGCCCGAACCCACCGTTGTTGGGACTCGCCGATGAGAAGTCCGATTTCGATCCGGTAAGGTTGGGATCGCGGCAGGCGGCGGTCGGCCGCATCCGAAGGTCCGCGGCTGTCGGAGAGCTTCACCTGTTCCAGCGGTCGTCCAACTGGGGGCGCCCTATCCAAGCCCTGTTGAGGCACCGCGTTGTCCAGCCCAGCTGCCGCCTTCCGTGCAGTCGCGCTTGCGCTTCCTGGTAAGGGCCGACGTAGCGAAGCTGGGTCGGTATTTTGGGATAGATGCGTCGTATCCGCGCGACGGCACGCTCTGCGGCCCTCCTGTCGCGTTCGTCCAAGTCAAATCCGAAGCCGGTGCGCAATCGGTCCGGCAGCAGCTCCGCACTGAGGGTTTGGTACCAGCGCGGCGGACGCAACCATGGTCGTGAACCGGTGAATATCTGTCGGGCCGCCTCGCGTGCGGCGGTGCTGACCGACAATGTATCTGATTGCATCATCCCCGCGGTGTAGGCCGCGAATGAATCCCAATCCGCCGGTAAGTCGCTCGACGTCAGCCCGAACAACGCCCCAAACAGCCGGCTTTCGGCCCAATAGCGCTCGCGCTCTTCGACGGAGAATGGCGGCAGGATCAGGTCGTGGACGGTCAGAGCGGTGTCGACGAGCGTCGCGTGAACCCAGCGCAACGCTGCGACCTCGTTGGCGCGGTAGGGCGAGCCGCTCTCGAACCGACCGATTGCTTCGGGCAGACGGCCGACGATCATGGTATGGCGATGGTGCAGGTGCCGGGCAGCGGTAACAGCCGCGTCGAGCGAGCCGAACACCATCGTAAACACCACATTAAAAGTTCGATGGAAGCGACCGATCGGATCCGCAAAGCTCCGCGAGTGCTCGAGGACGGCCGCGGCGACCCAGGGATGCGCCAGCTGAAGCAGCAAGGCGCGACCGGCGCCCAAAAAGGTGATGGCTTCCCGGTCGATCCGCCACGTCATCGAGCCCGGCCCAAAAATGCCCTCGACTGGTCCCGCGGCCCGAGCCCGGACGAAGTCAAGAGCAAGTTCGATGTCGCTTTCGGAGACCAGATGCGCACCTTGGGAAGCAGACGAGGGGTAATTTCACTGATCTGTGCAGTCTATCGCGATTCAGCAAACCAAGGCTCTCTCAACTTGTTGCATGTAGCGCGTCGATCTGGATGGGAAGGCGCGGCAATCTGGATGGCGAGTCAGTGTCGCGGCGGAGTGATGATTGCCGCGCAGATTGTCGCGCGCAAGAGTTTTGTTGAGCTCTGATTGTCGCGGAGCGTCAATCAGCGACAGTTTTGGGTGTCGCGTGCGAGGGCGGGCGTCCCGGACCGCGTTTTCGTTCGAGCGCGGTGCGCCTGCGATAGCTCTCGACGTTCATCTCAACGATGGTGGCGTGGTGAACGAGACGATCGATGGCGGCGAGCGTCATGGCGGGGTCCGGGAAGACCTTGTTCCATTCGCCGAAGGGCTGATTGGCGGTGATCAGCATCGAGCGGCGCTCGTAGCGTGCGCTGATGAGTTCGAACAGCACGCTGGTCTCGGCCTGGTCCTTGGTGACGTAGGCAAGATCATCGAGGATCAGGAGATCGAAGCGATCAAGGCGGCTGACGGCCGCCTCGAGGTTGAGCTCACGCCGCGCCACCTGAAGCTTCTGGACGAGATCGGTGGTGCGGGTGAAGAGGACACGCCATCCGTTCTCGATGAGGGCCAGGCCGATAGCTGCCGCCAAGTGGCTCTTGCCGCCGCCGGGCGGCCCGAACAGGAGCAAATTAGCGCCCTTGCCCAGCCAGCTGTCACCGGCGGCGAGCGCCATCACCTGCGCCTTCGAGATCATCGGCACGGCCTCGAAGTCGAAGCTGTCGAAGGTCTTCCCGGCTGGCAGCCGCGCCTCGACGAGATGGCGCTCGGTGCGCCGGCGACCGCGTTCGGCGATCTCGTGCTCGGCAACGGTGGCGAGGAAGCGGGCCGCCGGCCAACCTTCCTTGTCGGATTGCTCGGCAAATTGCGCCCACAGCACCTTGATGGCTGGCAGCCGGAGCTCGTTGAGCAACAGATTGAGGCGCGCGGTATCAACGGTGTTGGCCACGCTCATGCGTCACCTCCGATCTCGGCGGTACCGATGAGGCATTCGTAGGTGGCAAGCGGCGCGAGCTGCACCACGACGTTCGGCAGGTGGGCGGGGTCGGGAGCGAAGTGAGCGCGCAGCCGGTTGAGTTCGGGCAGTCGGCCGGCGTCAAGATCGGCCGTGAGCTGATCGGCGAGTTCGGCCTCGCAGCCGCGCTCATGAGCGAGCGCGAGAAGATCGACCATGATCCGGCAGGCCTTCTTGTCCGGCCAGCGCTCGCGCAATCGGTCGAAGGTTCTCCGATAGCCCTCGCGCGGGAACAGCCTGTCTCGATAAACCAGATTGAGAAGCGCCATTGGCTTGCGCCGCAGGGAATGGATCACGTGCCGATAATCGACGACCTGATCGTACTTGCCATTGGGATGCGGTCGCCCGCGCGGCAAGGTCAGGAGGTGCGTGCCACCGACGAACACGTCGAGGTGATCGTCATAGAGCCGCGCCCGCAGCCGGTGACCGATCAGGCGCGATGGCACCGTGTAGAACACCTTGCGTAGGGTGAAGCCGCCCGATGACGTCACGCGGACGATCACCTCTTCGTAGTCCGAGGTCCGGCGATCGGGCAGCTCCTGCAACACCACGCGCTCGCTATCGATTCGCTTGGCGTTGCGGGCGTTGCGGCGGCTGACGATCTCGTCGATGAAGCCGCGATAGGTAGCAAGATCGTCGAAGTCGACAGTTCCGCGCAGCAGCAAGGCGTCCGCGATTGCTCGCTTGAGATGACCGTGGGGCCCTTCGATCGAGCCATTCTCGTGGGCGACGCCTCGATTGTTGCGGGAGGGACGCATGCCGTAGTGGGCACAAAGGGCCTCGTATCGCTGCGTCAGATCGTCCCGTGCATCGCGATCGAGATTGCAGAATGCGGCCGACAGGCTGTCGGTCCGATGCTCCCGCGGCGCCCCACCGAGCGACCAGAGAGCGTTCTGCAGGCCTTCGGCCAGGGCAACGAAGCTCTCGCCGCCAAGCACGACGTGGGCGTGCTCGAACCCGCAATAGGCCAAACGGAAGTGATACAGACGATGATCCAGCGGCGTGTCCGCGATCGTAACACCCAACTCGCCCATGTCGGTGAAGTCGGAGAGGCCGAGCTGGCCGGGCTCGTGGGTTTGGCGGAAGATCACCTCCTGCTCCTCGCCGTGGATCGCCCGCCAGGCACGGATACGACGTTCCAGGGTACGACGGATACCGGTGCCGAGATCAGGATGACGTCGGAGCATCTCCTCGAAGACCGCCACCGGGCGTAAGCCAGGTGCCGCCTTCAGGATCGGGACGATCTCGGTATCGAACACGTCGCTCAGCGGGTCGGGTCGTCGCCGGCCGCGGGGAGCCTTCTTTTGCGATGGAAGTCGGGGATCTCTCTCGATCCGATAGGCGGTCGACGCACTGAATGACGCCTTGGCCGCCGCCACTGGCGGGCTATCGGTCTGACGGTACTTCATGTAGAGCCTCATTTGGTGATCTGTGATGTGTCGGCCGGGCAAGCGAGTGATTCCTCTTGGCGGAAGAACCACTTGCATAACCTGCCGGCCGCGATCACCAGTCGGCGCGGTCCCTCGCGGATCGCGCCGACGCCGGGCTCGTAACTCCGGTCGGGCTACGCCCTCCCTACGTCACGAGCCCGGCGAAACTCTCTCACCTTGATTGACGCGCTCTTCCATCCTGATCGCCGCGCGACATTGTTGCATGATGTCCACCTGCGCGGAATACCGCCGCCGGGCATTTGGTCGTACCCCATGCGGGTAAGACTGAGCCGGTCGCCGCCGCCGTTTGTTGAAGACGTATTATGCGCCTTTGCGGGCTCATCTAAGCCCATCACATTTCAGAATCGTCGTCGTCAAACCCGTCTTTGTCGTAGGTGAGCGCCGAATCCGCAAACCAACTTGGCCTGTTCGCGCGGGGCGACCTAAGCGAGCGCGACTGGTTGGCTTATGAGAACCGCGATGGGGGGCTTCAAGGTCTGTCCACGATCATGACAATGATCTCCGCGGTGCGCACGGCCGATCTCGCAAGACCTTCGGCTGAGGCAAATGCGCGCGGGCGGCTTGGGGGGACCACCCGCGCTAGTCTGGGTGGAGGCTTAGCCCTCTCTTGGGGGCGCGAATGTATGAGGAGCCAAGCCCAGACGTCTCCCAGCAACTCGCGTGCCAGACAGTCAGCTGCGGAGCCTCTTCACAGGTAGACCATGAGCTCAAGAAGCGCGGCGCCCGGGACGACACCACGGAAAAGCGTGCAGCGGCTCGGCAGAAGCCGCCCGCACTTGCGCTACGAAGCGGCTTGAGGGCCGTCATTGAGCAACCAAGCCATGCGCGGCTCAGCAATCAGCGTGCCAAACAAAATAGAACGATGGAAAAGACGTGCTCCCTTTTCAGGCCACGTCAGCTACCTGCCTGGGCGCTCCCGGACATGCATGTCGGTAACCCGACGCGGTCGTACGAGATCGCAAGGTATCGGTCCTCATGCAAGAAGCCAGTGATCAAGATCTGGCAGTCCCAATCGACGTGCGTGCCCCGTCATTTGCAACGTCGATAGCCGGCCTAGATGTGAGCTGAACCTCCGGCCGCGGCGCGCGACCGAAGGTTTGTCCGGACCGGGCTTCGCGTCAGTGCCGCTTGTCACTTATTGGCGTATTGCTGGTCGGGAATTCATCAAGTGTATCCTTGTCCTGCGGTTGCCGCCGGGGTTTCTTTGCGCCCTTGATCGACTTCCTACCCAGTTTTGCGCCCGGTGTCCTGAGCTTTGGCGACGAGTCCTCATCGTCGCTCATGCCGCTCTGAATGCTCGTAGTTTGCATGCCTTTGCGAGCCTTGGCATCAGCGGCGAGACTCTGCGCAATGACGGGGTATGCAAGGAGAGCCGAAAGGCCGCATGCGATTAAGGTTGTCTTCACTAGGTTCATACATGTCTCCTGTATTGATTTGCTTGTGAACAGAACGATGATTGGCATGACGCCGCGCCGCCCGCTTGCGCCGTTCGCGTGAGAGTACGAACGGTGCTGCTTCAGTATCTCTCGTATGTGGTCATCGTTTAGGAGATTTCGGGTAAATTCGCGAAGTGACCATCTCATGTGTGGCGGTACAATACATCCGTATCGACGCGTGACCTTGCGGTACTCTGCTCACGATGAGGGGAAGTCTTGCGCGGCTGATGGATGTGACCTGCCCGATCATCAGCAGACGTCAATTCTGCCATCTCGAGGCTAGGTGTTAGCTGGAGACAGCAGCAAGACTCGCGACCTCGCAATTGTTTTACCGCGCCCGAATTATGTTGCCTCATGCGAGGAAAGTCTTTGGCTAATTTGCAGATCGTCGCCGTGACTTAATGCAGATCCAAGAAGGGCCTGTCTTAACCGTGCATCCGTTGAGGAGCATTCACGATCGCGCAAGTATTCGATGACTCCATTTCGTGCTACATCCGTCTCCAAAATTTGCTGAAAGGTGACCGACAGTTTCAAGTCTACGCCCTGACGCAACGTGAGGTTCAAGCGATTTCTGCAGTTTGATTACCAGACCAAATTCCGTGTCAGCGGCCGCTTTTTCAGCTCGTTCCGCAATCACCGTCGCGCACCACGTGGCACCGGCGAGGGCACGATCACTTTTGAGGAAATCGGGTTCACTGATTGCGGAGATAGGGCGCCGATAACTTCGCGGATCAGCGGTCCTCGACGAGAGGTACGCTCCTTGGCGCCTCACTTGGGATAACGTCGCAACGCATGTTGAACGGTCTAATTGCGGCGTCGTTCCTGACGCGGGAGCGGCACCGGCCATTCGTCACTGGTGGGTTCGACCGGTCTTATGCCGAGGGATTCATCAGACGTCGCGCGGAGTCTACGACGCGGCGATTGCCGCGCCATCGATGAGCGGCGTTCGAGTCCTGGGACGGGGGGGATCGCTGCACTAGAGTGTCGCGAAAGAGATGGAAGTCGCAGACGTGGTCGCCGCGACCGAAGCCCGGCACCGTGCTCGCGTTCCTGCTGATCGAATGGCCGCTTCGCTTCGCCTCTCGCTTCGCCGGCAGATCTCGGCGGGGGCGGAGGCGCCGGCGGAGGCGAGCGGATCTTGGGCGAACCCGAAGAAACGAACGCTCCTGGGATCAGCGGCAAGGAAACCCGCAAGGCGGCGCAGGAGCTCGAAGGAGCAGCGACGGTGACAGACCGAGCGGCACCGGGCAAACGAGGTGTGCGCCGAGGTGCGTGAGAGGTGGGAGAGGGCCGCGAAGCCGCAGGCGGAAATGGACAGGACCCGACGGGATCACGAGGAGAAGGCGGGTGCCCTCGAGGCCGAGCGCGCGGCATTAAGAGCGCATCGAGGCCGAAGACAGGCGCTGGGAGAAAGCAGGGAAGACCTCAAGTCGGCTCTTCGCCGCGCAGGGGACCATCGGGCCCGCGGGAGAAGTTCACTCCGCTTTTGGTATGCGTCACTTGCCGCACTTTGTGCAGCAGCCCGGAACAACTGGCGGATGCGGCCTTCTCAGGCTTCCGCCGAAGCCGGAGAAAAGCGGCGAAGGCGGGCTGCAGGTCGTTTGTTCCTATTGGCGTAGAACTCCCGCCCGCAAAATTCGCCGTTAGGCTTCGCCGTTTGGAAGTCTGGATTTGACAGAGGACCTTGGCGGCGCGCGGAGCGTTGGGAAAGGTACTTACCTTTCCGATCTTTGCGACATGTTCCAGATAGCTAGATTTTCGCCAAGGCGCCTGGGCCACAGGCCAAGCGTTTCAGTTACTGTCCGACCGACCAAACCGGATGTCGTCATCGCGCGTTCTATAGCGGGCAACACGGCGCCTGCTCCGGAGCAGGTGGCGCGCGCCCTGACCTGGGGCGCCGACGAGAAGGTTCTTCTGGTCCTGGCAGCCGCCGGCTGGCTTGCTTCCCGTGGGCGTGAGGCGCCGCTGCGGCGAGCGGGCAACCATGCTCTGCCAGTGACGGTCGCTGCGTCGCTGCTGCCCCATGATCTAAAACTCGTATTCGACCAAACTCGGCCGGATCGTCGGACGGTGATTGGGCATATGCATGGCGTCTCGCTTTCCGGCAAACGAAAAGATGCTTTTCCCTCAGGCCATGCGCTGCACATGGGCGCGCTGGCATCGGCGGCGAGCGAGTTGCCGGCCGGTCTCCGGCGGGCGATCCGCGCGATTGCGGTCGGGCTGTCGCTCACCCGAATCGTGATCCTTGCCCATTGGACGAGCGATGTCGTTGCCGGCTTCGCGCTCGGGGCGGTTCTTGAACGGGTCCTCAGGCTATGGACCGGCTACCCGAACGGAATTTCAAAGGAGGATGATCATGCCGACTCTTGAAGACCTGAAGGGATACATGGAGCGCGCAACCGGTCTGAAGCGCCCCGGCAAGCGGAAGGCTGTGGATCTCGCGCGAGCGCGAAAGCCTGTTACGGTTCGCTTTAAGGTCTCATTCCAAATCACCCGCGATGGCCGCTCATTATCTATCGAAACGCCGTCGCTTTCGATGAGAGCCTGGACGCTGCGGCCGTGATCGAAGACCTGTTTGAAGCGAACGGATGGGGAGATAGCTGGCGGGATGGCATCTACGATTACGTGCATTATCACTCCAGGATCCATGAGGTGCTCGGTATCGCGCGCGGCAAGGGCCGCGTTCGGTTCGGCGGCAACAAAGGGAAGATCTTCACCCTGAAGGCTGGGGACATCGCGGTTCTTCCCGCCGGCACAGGCCATCAGTGCCTTTCCGCGGGCGATGAGTTCCTCGTCATCGGGGCATACCCGCCGACCGGTACATACGACGAGTGCACGAGCGTCGAAGACCGTCAGCGGGCGCTGAAAGCCATTCCGAAGGTTTCGGCGCCGCGTAAGGATCCGGTCTATGGGACCGGCGGGCCGCTCTTGAAACTCTGGAAGAAATCCAAATGACCGAGTACGTCATCCGCTTCCTTCTCGGCGGCGCCGTCGTATCGGCCTTCGCGATGCTGGGGGATGTTCTGCGTCCAAAGAGCTTCGCCGGCCTGTTCGGAGCGGCGCCCTCGGTAGCACTCGCCACGCTCGGAATTGCGCTGTATCAGCACGGGGTCAACTACGCCGCCTTGCAAGCCCAGGCAATGAGTGCGGGAGCGATTGCGCTTGCCATTTACAGTGTCGTCGTCTGCCATCTGCTTGTCCGCACAAAGCTGCGAGCGTTGACGGCCACGTTGCTGTCACTGGTCATTTGGCTGGTCGCGGCCTTCGGGTTGCTCAGCTTCACCGGAGGTCAGACGTGAGCCCGATTCGCTTTTCGCCGTCATCTCTCAAGCAAGGCCGTTGGTACGAATATCTTGTCCGCTTCGCGCTCGGCGGCGCTGCGACCGTCTTTACCGGCCTCATCAGCAGTCGCTATGGAGCAGTCATCGGTGGCGTTTTTCTTGCCCTTCCAGCCATATTCTGCGCGAGCGCGACGCTGATTGAGAAGCACGAAATCCGCCGCAAGCGCGAAGCGGGTCTTGCCGGCGAGCGCCGTGGGCAAATGGCCGCCGCCGTCGATGCCGCCGGCGCTGCGCTAGGCGCGCTTGGCATGCTGGCCTTTGCGGTCGGTTTTTCGACGCTGATCTTACGCAACAACATCCCCGCCGTCTTCGTCGGCGCCTCCCTCGCCTGGTTGACTATCGCGGTAGCGGCTTGGTACGTGCGCCGGAAAATGAGATCGACGCGGACCGTGAAAGAGCCCAGCGGCTCCACGAATTCGCGAACCCGATAGGATCGTTGGATGGTTGGCACTGTTTCTTCATTCAGTCCGTAATGAGGAAGCGTGATCTCATGGCCGAGTTCCTTTTGACGCTTGTCACTCCCAAAACGGCATCGGTCCCTCTTGCTGGCAGCGCATGTATTCGGAACAACAGGTGGGATTTACAAGGCTCCTATTGCAATTGGGGCGCAGACGAAATCCCACACGCCATTCAGCTACGCTGTTTCGAGAAGAGGCGCCGGGTGCGAGGGCGTGGGGCTGCTGCAGATCATCCATGGCCTGCACCCGAAAAGGGTGCTGACCTTCACTCGTGGAACCTTTGAGGAAAGGCGCTGTTGGCTCGCATCACAACTGAGGAGGAAACCATGCCGGGCCGCAATAAAACACTTGAAGACCTCTTCCTGGAGACGCTCAAGGACATGTACTACGCCGAAAGGAAGATACTCGTTGCGTTGCCAAAAATGGCAAAGGCCGCGAATTCTGACCAACTGCGCGCAGCATTTGAAAAGCATGCCGGCGAGACGGAGGGACAAGTCCAGCGTCTGCAGCAAGTTTTCAAAATGATGAAACAGGCCCCCAAGGGCAAAACCTGCCCCGCTATCCTCGGACTGGTCGAGGAGGGCGAGGAAGTGATGGAGGATTTCGAAGATTCTCCGGCGCTGGATGCCGGCCTTCTCTCGGGTGCTCAGGCCGTCGAGCATTACGAAATATCGCGCTACGGCACGTTGATTGCCTGGGCTGGACAACTGGGCATGAAGCCGGCGGTCCAGCTCCTTGAGCAGACCCTTGAGGAGGAAAAGAAAACCGACGCCGCGCTAAACAAGCTGGCGGAAGCCGCGATCAATCGCAAGGCAGCTTAGAAATCAGCCGGGCCGCTCGTTGGCCAGCCCATTTGGCGCGCGCATTGAATGGCTGTGTCATCTTCCTCTGTCTGGGCGGCGCCCCGCCCGGATTGCATCCGCTTGGCGTCGTGCTGGAGGTGGCGGAAGATCTTCGGCCCCGCCTGCCGCTCTCGGCGCGGGGGGCAACAAACCGCTGTGACATGAGCGCGCTTCCCAGCTTGACAGTATGTCCCAGTGCCAATGGCGGCATCGACGTAGCTGCTGCCCCAAATGTCTGCAGTCTTTACAAGGAGCCTCCTTGGCATCAGCGCAGCGGGAACCGCCTGCCAGCGGTTCCCTTTTTTCGCTACTTTTTGCCCTCGCCGACCGTAGGTGCGGGCTTGTCGAGATCCTGCGCCATCTCAAGGTGATGCTTAAGCGCCGGCAGGGTCTTGCCGGCCCAATTCTTAAGATCCGCATTGTCGCCGCCCTTGGCATAACGCTCGAACAGGTCGACGGCATCCTTATGGGCGCTGACCTGCATCGAATTGAACTCGGAGCTGAAGTCGTTGCCGCTGGCACCCTTGAGCTTGTCGAGCTTGCTTTGATGCGATGAATCGAGAGCGCTGGGCAATTCGGCCTTCAACTTGCCGCTGGAGACTAGTCCCTTCAGCTCAGTGCTGGTCTTGGTGTGGTCTGTGACCATCTGGGAAGCGAACGCTTTCTCCGCCGCGTTGCCCTTCTGCTGCGCCAGCTTGCTGGACTCGATCTCAAACATGTCCGATATCGCGACCTGCTTGACGAAATCGGACGTCGAGGGGCTGACCCCGAGCACGGAGTTGACGCCGGTCTTCTCACTGACGGATTGCGCCAGTCCTGGTGTCGCCAGCAAAATGCACGCGATTGCTAGTATAGTGCGTCTCATGTGTACCTCCTTCAGCTTGCGCTCTTGCAGTTGACGCCCTTGCGATGCGCCACGGTGTTGGGCTTGGTATCGCCGACTTTTCCTCGTCGAGTTCAGCGGTGAGGAATCAGACGTCGTGGCTGCGCTTGGCGATCTGGCGGCTTGCCTGCCGGACAGGAGCCAGATAGCTAAGCGTTCTCAAGTAACCGGTCTTGTGGCATCTTCGACAGCTCGGGCGGTGGTTGCCATTCCGGCGGCATAGGCGGCTCCAGCGCCCAACAGAAGCGCGCAGAAACTGGCAAGCATGGTATAGGCGAGGTGCTTGCGCGCCTCCTCCATTTGAGCTTGCGTTCCCGGCCTGCTCGTCGAGCCGACGGTTTCACGCGTCGGGTTGTTCGAATAATATGCGATGCGGGCGTTCGCCGCATAGCTCGGGCCGGCGAGGTTGCCCGCGATGCTGGCAGCCGAAGCAGGTATCATCGCGGCTGCCGCCACCACGATCACGGTCGCAACCGCCCACGCTCCCAAGGCATGTCCGACACGGCCCAAACCGCTCTGATCGGGCGAATTGGCGGCTGCGATGGCGCCGCCGACGAAGGCGGCAATGATCCCCGAAACGGCCCACCAGACGAAGGCAGGCCAGCCGGCGCTAGCAGGCGCGGACGCGGCCGTCGGAGTATCGATGGCGAGTAGGCCAATGCCAAAACCCAGCATGGTCAATAGGATTTGGACGACCAACGAAGCAAATACGCCCGCCAGGACAGGTGACCAAGTCCAGGCGAAGAAGGCGTGCGGTACCGCGCGTGCGGCCATGTTTACCTCCTCAAATACGAACTTTGGATTCAAGATCAATTTCCTACGTAAGTTCCAATCCGTTGGAACCGCGGACCTGTTTGAGGTTTGAATGCCTAGAAAGGAGGAGGATTGACCATGACATTCGGCAGAGGCGCGCTATTGTGGCTCCTGGGCATCCCGCTTCCAGTCATCCTGTTGCTTGCGCTGTTCTGGCGCTGACGCCCCGAGAATTGAGGATTACTGGCTCAGGTATTTACCTGCCGCCGCCAGCACGCTGGTTGCCGCCACCGATTGCTGACGAGACGCCGTGGTACCCGGCCGGAATAGACGCCGTGGTTCCGGCGGCGGTTGACTACGAGCACAAGACAGCACAACGCGGGCCAAGCCGCATCTCGGCGGCATCGAGATCGAGACCGAGGTCGCCACTATCCGCGCCTGTCGGGAGTAAACCGTCTCAACCAATTCTCACGTCTGCCACGCACGAGGGATGATCCTTCGTACCTTTCTAGTCGAACGGGTCCGCCTGGATCGGCATATTGAATGCGGGGGTAAGGTGATGAGAGCGAGAAGTAATCGCGGCCCTCATCAATGCGCTTCGACCAGGCTGGCGATCTCGGCCCGGCCCACGTGGTCGCGGTGGCGCGCGGCGCGTTCTCGATGTTCTTTCATGGACGATACCGCCCTTTGCGGCAGATTGTTTCTTTCTCTTCGCTGAATCGTTCCGACATCTTGTGCAGCTCAACCGAGATTCGCCAGTCTCCTCCTTGAGATTGCGGTTCAGCACGCGGACGCACGTGGCCTCCTTGATGGCTTGATCTGGCCGAAGACCGGCTTCGCCTCGATCGTCTGAGCCGCAACGCCGTTGATGCGACTTTCTTCCCCTGGGCTAAAGCCCATTCCTCGCGAGACAAGAAAGTCGCCACAACGGCGTCCTCCGCTGCGCTCCGGCCCGCGAGGGGTGCGTCGCCGATCGTCCCCGGCCTTTAGATCGCCATCGAGGCCGCGGTGGTCGCGGGCTCGAAACACAACAGGAGAAGTGACATGGCTAACATCGGTTCTTTCAAGAAGGTCGGCAACGATTTCCAGGGCGAGATCGTCACCCTGAGCCTGCAAGCCAGGGGCGTCCGTATCGTCGCCGAGACCAACCGCTCCAACGACAACGCTCCGAGCCACCGCATCTATGTGGGCCGGGCCGAGATCGGCGCCGCCTGGTCGAAGCGCTCCGAAGAGGGCCGCGATTACCTCTCGCTCAAGCTCGACGATCCCTCCTTCAACGCGCCGATCTACGCGAACCTGTTCGACGACGAAGGCGGCGAGGGCTACACGCTGCTGTGGTCGCGGCCGCGCAAGAACGGCGAGTGAGACGCGGATCCTTCAGAGCCCCGCCCGGTCCTGGGCGGGGTTCTTTTTTATGCACGAGCCAGCGAGAATCCCTTCGGCGCTGGATGGCCACTCGCATGCACGGATCGATCTGGCACGATGCATTCGCTTCCGGACCAGCGCAGGTTTCGGGCCGTATGAGTGCCGTGCATCCGACAAGGCTCGTCGGGGCAGAGGCTGGCGATGAAGGAACAGGGCCTTTCGAACGCTGCGGGCCGGACCCAATCAATGGACGTCATGCAGCCTAGAAGGGCGACTTGATCTCTCGTGTTTGTCCGAAAGGCTCCCTGAAGATGGCTTGCGTTTGATATGGACATGCTTGGGCAGTTCGGCGCTGGCCAGTGCCTGTCCGACGCGATCGTTGCTGATGTTGGCGATCTGGCTCAGACCGTCGAGCAGACCAAGCGCCTGAAGGACGCCGGCATAGATGCCAATGCTGACATTGGTATCGCCGGCTTCGACTCTTTGCAGGGTCGAACGGAACGTGAAGGCGCGCTCGGCCACGACGGCCATCGGCAGCCGCCGGCCTCGGCGGGCGTCGTCGATGTCAGCGCCAAGCTTGCGCATGGCTCGTCGAACGGCGGCGGATTATGAGGAGTCGGCATTTGTTGTCTTCGTGCTACATATTCGACGATTACGTAGCACGAACATTACATTTTGGCTTGAGGTACCGCGCCCTGCAACAAATGGCGCCATCCCTGCTCCCGGCGCCGGCGGGTCGCGCATCGTGGCTTGTGGGGATTTTCCGCATATTTTTCCTTGGGAAAGCTTTTTCGTGAGATTGCGGTCGGAAATCACGATCGGGAAGGTTTTTCACGGTTCGAGCCCATGCGACCAAAGTTTTCAGGTCCGGTGAGCGTTTTTCATGATCTGAGACTGCCAGTGGTCGCGATCCCCGCCGGCCGCGCAGCGCTGATGACGCCTGCCAGCTGTCCCGGTCCCACGCGTGCTTTCGGCCATCGGAACAAAGCACCGCATCCTTGAGCAAGGGAAATGGCGCATCTACATGCCGCGTCACGCGCCTGAGGCGAGCCGACCCCACACGGCAACGTCTTGAACGATACAGCTGACTTCTATCGCTTCTCCGACGCAACGCCGCGCGCGGAATTTCTGTACGCATGCGCGCAGAGGACCATCGAACAGGATCTTCCGAGCGAAGCCCGGTTCTTGCGGAGCTTCGATAGATTCCGCTCGGGTGTCGAAAACATGGTCGACATGCAGGAGCGGACTCTCAACAGCCTCCCTGGATTGTTGCAACAGAATGAAGGGCGGCTGTCAAAGCGCGCCCGTGACAACGAATTCTCCCGGTTGACACCAGACGAAGTCACGAAGATCGAGCAGCTTTATCAAGCCGCCTTCGATTCCGGTTAGATGTCTTTGCAGGCGTTGGCTGAGTTTATTGGCGTCTCCCTGCGGGACCGGGCTGTCGGCTGGCGCTGAAACCCCGCCTTGCGCCGGGTTTTCACCCTGCGGGCTTCCATCCCTGACGGAAGCTGCGGCGGGACTGGATGCCGGGGGTCCTGGTTAGGTCTTGGCCGCGGGCGTTGGACTGACGATATAGGAGAGGCAGAGGGGAGCGGCCCTGGCCATGACGGGTTGAAGGTCGGAGGAGAGTCTTCCGGCGCCTGTCATGGAGATTGCTCCCATGAATACGCAGATTGTTGATGCCGGCCGCAACGCCAGTTGCGGTTACAAAGTGGATGTCAGCCGCGGCGAGCGCATTGGTCGGGTGTCCTCGGAGTGGTTCTGCCGTCCGGCGGATGAACGTTATCTGTCGCTCAACGACCTGGCCCGCACGGTGCGCGATCGCACGGACCGCAGCCGCACGCGCGTGGTCGAAAGCGCGCTCATCCATGTCGAGGCAAGAAGTGCCGATCCCGAGCGCCTGGCCCTGATGCTGCCCGGCTCGGACAGGCCAGTCGCGCCGACCCACTGGAGCTTCGGCCAGCTTGCAAGCCAGGTTGGCGCTCCGGCCGCCTACCTGCGGCAGCTCCCCGCGGCCCTCGCAGCCATCAACCTGCAATATGGCCTGACCGCCAATCGGGCCGAGCAGATCAAGACGCTCGAGACCGAGGATAACCGGGTGGAGCTTCGTGCCGTCACCGGTCCCGACTATGGCAGGATCTACGACCACGAGCTGGTTGAGGCCGTACAGCGCATCGCTGGCAACGGCACAGGCGATACACGGTGGAAGGTCCCCGGTGTGCTCGACTGGTCAAGTGGCATCTACAATCCCCGCGTCGATATTTCCAAGGATACGACGACCCTCTATGCATCGGACAGGGACGTTTTCCTGTTTCTGGTCGATGACCTGAACCCGATCGAAGCCGGTCGTCTCCGGGACGGCTCGCCCGACCTCTATTTCCGGGGCTTCTATTGCTGGAACTCGGAAGTTGGTGCGAAGACGCTCGGCATGGCGAGCTTCTATCTTCGTGCGGTTTGTCAAAATCGCAATCTGTGGGGCGTGGAAGATTTCGAGGAGATGACCATCCGCCATTCCAAGTACGCAGCCTCCCGCTTTGCTCACGAGGCAGCCCCGGCACTGCTAAGCTTCGCCAACTCCTCACCGATGCCCTTCGTCAACGGCATCGAAGCCGCCCGCGAGCGGATCGTGGCACGCAGCGATGAGGATCGCACCGAGTTTCTGCGCCGCCGCGGCTTCTCCAGGGCCGAGGCAGGCAAGGTGATCGACGCGGTGCTGGTGGAGGAAGGCCGCCCGCCTGAAAGCATCTTCGATTTCGTGCAAGGCATCACCGCGCTCGCGCGCGACAAGCCGCACCAGGATGTCCGCCTGGACATGGAGGCCAAGGCTAAGAAGTTGCTCGACCGCGTGGCGTAGTTTCGGCCGAGCCGGAGATTGCGCTCTCCGGCTCGGCCCGTCTGCGCTTTGCCGGTTCGCGAGTTCGCGCGCTGCCCTCTCGCGGAAACGGTCATGTCCGTCGCGGGCGACGATCCGCGGCGGAGCTTGGGCGGTAGAGCGGTCGCCCACGTCTCAGCCCAAACTGGGTGATGGTCCCCCGGTCGTCGATGGAGAGGCACTTCCACGACCTCGACTTCGAAAGCGGAGGGGCGATCCGGATCGCATCCGAGATCGAGACCCAAGAAGATTCGAGGGCGCGACCCAGTTTTCCGACAGCGCGGCAGCCGCCAATCATCGCCATCGTTCGCTGCAAAAGCGAGAGCGAGAGGAGGGTGGGCCTGTTCGCGAACGGGTTGGAGGCCGAGAGAGAGGCTCCCGGCCGCCCGTTTTCGGAGAAACTGACATGGCAAAGGCCGTTCAGAAGATCAAGCTGTCGCCGTCGCGCGACATTCCCTTCAGCAAGCTCGTCTTGAGTCAGAACAATGTACGGCGGCTCAAAGCCGGCATCTCGATCGAGGATCTCGCCGAGGACATCGCTCGGCGCTCGCTGCTGCAAAGTCTCAACGTCCGGCCCGTGCTCGACGGCGAAGGCCAGGAAACCGGCATGTTCGAGGTGCCGGCCGGCGGCCGCCGTTATCGCGCGCTCGAGCTTCTGGTAGCGCAGAAGCGTCTGGCAAAGACGGCGCCAGTCCCTTGCATCGTCAGTGACATGGGTAGCGAGGTCACCGCGGAAGAGGACTCGCTCGCCGAGAACGTGCACCGCCTCGCGCTTCATCCCCTCGACCAGTTTCGGGCATTCCACACCCTGCACGAGCAAGGGCGGTCCGAGGAGGATATCGCCGCCATCTTCTTCGTATCGGTCAACGTGGTGAAGCAGCGGCTGCGGCTTGCGGCCGTTTGCCCGAAGCTGCTCGACATTTACGCCGACGAGGGTATGTCGCTCGAACAGCTGATGGCGTTCTCCGTTACCGACGATCACGCCCGACAGGAACAGGTCTGGGAGAACGTCAGCAAGTCGGGCTACGACGAACCATATCAGATCAGGCGTCTTCTGACCGAGCGCGCGGTGCGGGGATCCGACAAGCGCGTCCGATTTGTCGGCCTCGCGGCCTATCAAGCGGCCGGCGGCAAGGTGCTGCGTGATCTGTTCGAAGAAGATGGCGGCGGCTGGCTCGAGGACATCGCTTTGCTGGAGCGTCTCGTGGCTGAGAAGTTGCGGACGGATGCCGAGACGATCGCCGCCGAAGGCTGGAAGTGGATCGAGGTCACCGCCGCCAGCTTTCCCTACGGCCATGACCATGGCCTCCGTCGGCTCGACGCAGACCCGGCAGCTCTCAACGCCGAGGAGCAGGCGCGCTTCGATGCTCTCCAGGCGGAATACGACGCGCTTCAGACGAGATTTGAAGGCGCGGACGAACTGCCCGAGGAGGTGGACGCGCGGCTCGGCGAACTCGAGCAGACGCTCGAAGCGTTCAACGACCGGCCGGGCGTCTTCGAGCCGGACCAGATGGCCAGGGCGGGCGTCTTCGTCAGCATCGATGGCGAAGGGCGGCTTTCGGTCAATCGGGGTTATCTCCGACCGGAGGACGAGGTGCCTGCGGCCGATGTCGAAGGCGAGCAGGGCACCAATACAACCTTGACTGAAGGGCAGGAGCCCGGCGCGTCCGTTCAGCGCACGACGATTTCGCTCGCCGGTGCATCGAGCGAGCCGGAGGAGGGCGATGAGGATGTGGCACGGCCATTGCCGGATCGGCTCATCACCGAACTGACGGCGCATCGTACGTTGGCATTGCGCGATGCGCTGGCAGAAAATCCGGCAATCGCGTTCCAGGCGGTGCTGCACAATTTCGTGCTGACGGCCTTTTACCGACACGGATCGTCCGGCACGTGTCTGGAGATCGGACTGCGCACGCCGACCTTTCCCGCTCAAGCCCCCGGGCTCAGGGAAAGCGCGTCTGCCAAGGCCGTTGAGGCCCGGCACGAGTCCTGGAGGGCGCAGCTGCCCAAGAGCGAGAACGACCTGTGGGATGCGCTCACGGTCCTTGACGGTGCCGCACAGGCATCCCTGTTCGCTCACTGTGCGTCATTTGCGGTCAACGCCGTCCATGAGCCGGCCAACCGTTACAATCAGGGCCGTGTCTCCGCCGACGGCCTCAGCTCTCGGCTCCGCCAGGCCGATGTGCTGGCACGCGCCGTCGGCCTCGACATGGTTCAATCCGGCTGGAGACCGACAGTCGATAATTATCTCGGCCGCGTCACCAAGCCTCGTATTTTGGAGGCGGTGCGGGAGGCACGAGGTGAATCCTCGGCGCAATTGATCGATCACCTGAAGAAGACCGATATGGCCAAGGAGGCCGAGCGTCTTCTCGATGGTTCGGGCTGGTTGCCGGAGTTGCTGCGTCTTGTCGACGCCACCGCCGCGCCAATGGAACAGGAGGCGGAGGCTGGCCCGCTCCCCGAATTCCTCGCCAACCAAGGGCAGGAGGACGGCGGCGGCGGCGACGAACCACAGCTCGATGCCGCCGAATGAAGCCTATCGCGGGACGGCTCCGGCCGTCTCGCACGCCTTCCATCGCAATCCTCATCCCGCGCCCGGCTTCGTGCCCGGCTTTCGGCTTTCCAATGAGCGGGAATTCATCGTTCAGGACATCGTGCGGCGTTCGCTGACGCCGGAGCATGTATCGGCCGTTTCTGCTTGTTAGTGGATGCGTGCCGATGGTTTTGGCGGCGCGGTCGTTGTGATCTCGGCCAATCAAATCCTCGGCAAGTCACCAACGATCTCCTCGAGGAGTTCATCGCTCAGGTCACGCCGTGAGGCCGGCGGGTTAGCCCACGCCGTGCCGGCAGTGCATTTCGCCTTGTTCGCCCGGCCGAGGGTTTTGGGCGAGCCGTGAGGGTCGGCCGGGTCATGAGAGGCAGAGAGCGGCCGGGACGGGTTTGAGCCGGCACGGTCCAGAGAGAGCGCCAGCCGGCTCGCCCCATTCCCGCTCTCCGAAAGACACTGACATGACCGAATCTCTCGCCGGCGGCGCCGCCGCCGCGCCGCTCTCGATGCGTGCCGCTGCAAGTCTCACCTCCGCCGCCCTCCGCGCCGCACAGAATCTCCTATCCGAGCTCGAACGCGGCCGTCGTATCGATGCCGCCGTCTTGCGCAGCGCCATGGCGGCGGCGTTCGCCGGCTCGGACGCGGCCGGCGCCTGGAACTGGAAGACCGCCTATGACGTCTGCGAGGCGGCGACCGTTCTATTCCTTCGCAAGTTCGGACCGGCCATGCGCGCCCGCGCTGGCTCGACGGCCGCCATGCTGCCGATGCTCGCGAGGATCGCGAGCTGTCTGCCGACCCATACGCGGCGTTCCGAGCATAGCCAGGCACTCCAACAATTCTCGACGCCGATTTCGCTCGGCTTTGTTGCATCTACGGCGGCGGACGTGACGCCCGCCGATCGCGTTCTCGAGCCCTCTGCGGGGACGGGCTTGCTCGCTATCTTTGCCGAGCTTTCGGGCGGCGCCTTGGTGTTGAACGAGTTGGCCGAGGCGCGCGCGACATTGCTCGATCATCTGTTCGCCAATCCTAAAGTCACCCGCTTCGACGCCGCCCAAATCGATGACCATCTCGATGCGAGCGTCGCCCCGAGCGTCGTCTTGATGAACCCGCCGTTCTCGGCGCTGGCGAATGTCGAACGACCGATGCCGGACGCGGCCCTCCGGCACATCACCTCGGCCTTGGCACGGCTTTGCGACGGCGGGCGTCTTGTCGCGATCGTTGGCGCGAGCCTCGCGCCGGAGAATCCGGCATGGACGGAAGCCTTTGTTCGCCTCCAGGAACGCGGTCGGGTGGCGTTTTCTGCCGCCATTGACGGCGCCGTGTACGCCAGGCATGGAACACAAACGGACACAAGGCTGCTTGTGATCGACAAGCTGGCGGCGGTTGATCCGAAGGCCTTTCCAGCTTCATTGGGCATGGCGAGCCATGTCGGGACCTTGCTTGACTGGGTGACCCAGCATGTGCCTCCCAGGCTGCCCATCGCGACGTCGGTAGCGGCCGACCTTAGCCGTCAATCCGCCAAGTCGAAATCGAGCGCCGCCGCTGCACTGTGTTCACCGTCCACCTCGGGAAGCGCGGCGCCAGAAGGCTTGGAGCTCGACTACGCGACAGCCGAGTGGTCGCCGCCGGAAGAAGCCCGACTGACCGATGCCCTTTATGAGACATACGGGTTGCAGTCGATCCTTATTCCCGGATCGTGCCCGCATCCGACCGAACTCGTGCAGTCCGCGGCGATGGCGTCCGTCGCGCCGCCGAAGCCGACCTATCGTCCGCACCTGCCGTCGCGTGTGATGACAGATGGACTTCTGTCGGACGCCCAGCTCGAGAGCGTCATTTATGCTGGCGAAGCACATAGCGAGTTGCTGGCAGGCTTCTGGACGGTCGACGCGACATTTGATGTCGTGGCCGCCGCCTGCGAGGGCGCTCAGAACGCGGTCCGCTTCCGTCGCGGCTGGTTCTTGGGCGATGGCACCGGTGCGGGCAAGGGACGGCAGGTCGCCGGGATCCTGCTCGACAATTGGCTCAAGGGCCGCCGCCGGGCGGTGTGGATCAGCAAATCCGACAAGCTGATCGAGGATGCGCAGCGCGACTGGTCGGCGCTCGGCATGGAGCGCCTGCTGGTTACGCCCCTGTCGCGGTTTCGCCAGGGCACGGCGATCCGGCTTTCGGAGGGCATCCTATTTGCCACCTATGCCACGCTACGCACCGACGAGCGTGGCGAGAAGCTTTCGCGCGTCAGGCAGATCGTCGAATGGTTGGGCTCCGACTTCGACGGAGTGATCGTCTTCGACGAGAGCCACGCCATGCAGAATGCGGTCGGGGGCAAAGGCGAGCGCGGCGACCAGGCGGCCTCTCAGCAGGGGCGCGCCGGGCTGAGGCTCCAGCACGCCTTGCCGAATGCTCGCGTGGTCTATGTGTCGGCGACGGGCGCCACCACGGTGCACAACCTTGCTTATGCCCAACGCCTCGGCCTTTGGGGCGGCGCCGACTTTCCGTTCGGCACGCGCGCCGAGTTCGTCGAGGCGATCGAGGAGGGTGGGGTGGCGGCCATGGAGGTGCTGGCGCGTGATCTTAAAGCGCTCGGTCTCTACTCCGCCCGCTCGCTGTCCTATGAGGGCATCGAGTACGAGCTGGTCGAGCACAAGCTGACGCCGGAGCAGGTTCGCATCTACGATGCCTATGCTGGCGCGTTCAGCGTCATTCATAACAACCTCGATGCGGCGATGCGGGCCGCCAACATCACCGGCGAAACCAGGACGCTGAACACGCAGGCAAAATCTGCGGCGCGATCCGCCTTCGAAAGCGCCAAGCAGCGCTTCTTCGGACATCTGTTGACCTCGATGAAGACGCCTTCGCTGATCCGATCGATCGAGCGTGATCTCGACGCCGGCCATGCCGCCGTGATCCAGATCGTGTCAACGGGCGAAGCGCTGATGGAGCGTCGGCTCGCCGAGATTCCGACCGAGGAGTGGGGCGACGTCCAGGTCGACATCACGCCTCGCGAATATGTGCTCGACTATCTCGCCCATTCGTTTCCGATCCAGCTTTACGAGCCCTTCACCGACTCGGACGGTCATCTTTGCTCGCGGCCTGTTTATCGCGATGGTCAACCGGTTGAGAGCAGGGATGCCGTCTCCCGCCGCGATCGCTTGATCGAAAAGCTCGCCTCGCTGCCGCCTGTTCCCGGGGCGTTGGATCAGGTCATCCAGCGTTTCGGGACCGAACTTGTCGCAGAAGTGACCGGCCGTTCGCGCCGCATCGTTCGCAAGCACGACCGCTTGGTGGTCGAGAGCCGAGCTGGCTCGGCGAACCTCGCGGAGACCACGGCCTTCATGGACGACGTCAAGCGCATCCTCGTGTTCTCCGACGCGGGCGGCACGGGAAGGAGCTACCACGCCGACCAGTCAGCCCGGAATCGACGGTTGCGGGTCCATTACCTGCTCGAGCCCGGCTGGAAGGCCGATGCCGCGATCCAGGGGCTTGGCCGGACCAACCGGACCAATCAGGCACAGCCGCCGCTGTTTCGTCCCATCGCCACAGACGTGAAGGCCGAAAAACGTTTTCTCAGCACCATTGCCCGCCGGCTCGACACACTGGGCGCCATCACGCGCGGTCAGCGCCAGACCGGAGGGCAGGGCCTGTTCCGGCCCGAGGACAATCTCGAAAGCCAGTACGGGCGTGATGCCTTGCGTCAACTCTATGTCCTGCTCTTGCGAGGCAAGGTCGACGGCTGCTCGCTCGCGAGATTTGAGGATGCGACCGGCCTGAAGCTGACTGATGCCAATGGGCTGAGGGACGACCTGCCGCCGATCACGACGTTCCTCAATCGCTTGCTGGCGCTCACCATCGACCTACAGAACATTCTGTTCACCGCCTTCGATCAGCTTTTGACTGCTCGGATCGAGGGCGCGGTTAGCTCCGGCACCTACGACATTGGACTGGAAACGCTCCGCGCCGAGAGCTTTGTCGTCACCGACCGGCGGACGATCTACACCCACCCCGGGACTGGTGCGGAGACCCGGCTGCTCACCATCGTCCAGCGCCAGCGCAATCATCCCATCGGTCTCGATGACGCCCTGGCTCGCCGTTCCGACCATCACGCGATCCTGTTGCTCAATGAGCGCTCGGGCCGTGCTGCCGTGCAGCTTCCGGCCCCGAGTTTCATGCTCGACGATGGCGAGATCGAGCGGCGCATCCGCCTGGTACGGCCGATGGAGCAGCACAGCGTCGCCCTCGACATGATGGCGGAAAGCCATTGGGCCGAAGCGGATCGGGAACGCTTTGCCGCCGCCTGGCTTATGGAACTCGCCGAGGTACCGGAGTTCACGGAAAGTACGATCCACATCGTGGCGGGCTTGCTACTACCCATCTGGAAGCGGCTGCCGAACGAATCGACCCGCGTCTATCGTCTCCAGACCGATGCGGGCGAACGCATCATCGGCCGCAAGGTCTCCGCCGCCTGGGTCGCGAACGTCCTTGCCGCTGATGCGCCTTCGATGGCGCCGGACGCCGCCTTTGCCGCGCTGATGGAGGGACAGATCGTCCTCGATCTTGCGGAGGGGCTGAAGCTTCGCCGTGTGCGGGTGATGGGCGCAGCCCGCATCGAGCTGTCGGGATTCAACGACACCATGCGCGATCGTCTGCGGGCTTATGGGCTCTTTGGCGAGATTATCTCCTGGAAGCTGCGGATGTTTGTGCCCGCGGACGCAAGCGGCGTCGAGATCCTGTCGAAGGTGCTCGACAGCTATCCGGTTGCGCGCATTGGTGGGCGGGAGGCCGCGTGATGCCGCGCGATGCCTCTGAATTGGCACGCCGCCTCGCGCGAGAGGCCGAGGCGGTATGCAGGCACTATCTCTCCAATGGCAAGCGGGTGGGACGGTATTGGGTGGTCGGCGACGTCCACAACGCGCCGGGCGGTTCGTTGTTCGTACGGCTGCAGCAGTCGCCGAAAGGTCCCGCCGGTAAGTGGACCGATGCCGCGACCGGAGAACATGGTGACCTCCTCGACATCATCCGCGAAAGTCTGGCCTTGCGAGACTTTCGCGAAGTGACCGGGGAGGCGAGACGCTTTCTGATGCTACCTCGTTCCGAGCGACAACCTGCCCCAGAACTCGTGGATCCAGCAGTGCCGGCCGGATCGCAGGAAGCCGCCCGTCGCCTCTTTGCCATGTCCAGCCCGATCGACGGTACGATGGTCGAAGCTTATTTGCAGCGTCGCGGAATAGCCCGCATCCACCATGGCGACAGTTTGCGCTTCCACCCACGCTGTTATTATCGACCGGACGAGCATTTGCCGACCGAAACATGGCCAGCGATGATAGCCCGCGTCACGGATCTCGATGGACGGATCTCCGGCGTGCATCGCACATGGCTCGATCCAGACGGCTTTGATCGCGTCCGGCTCGGCAAAGCTCCGATCGACACGCCACGACGGGCGATGGGCGACCTGCTCGGCAATGCCGTGCGTTTCGGCCGGGTGGACGACGTGCTCGCTGCGGGCGAAGGCATCGAGACCATGCTGTCGCTGCGTTACGTACTGCCGACCTTGCCGATGACCGCCGCGTTGTCGGCCAATCACCTTTCGGCCATGTTGCTGCCGTCCGGGCTACGTCGCCTCTACATCGCCCGCGACGCCGATGCCGCCGGAGATGCCGTACAGGCTATCCTCACCCAGCGCGCGGCAGATGCCGGCGTTGAAGCGATCGCATTGTCGCCTCGGCTGGGCGACTTCAATGAAGATCTGCACATCTTCGGCCGTGAGGCCCTCCGAGCAGTGTTGCGGCTTCAACTCGTACCAGAAGACGTCGACCGCTTCCTCCATTCGCCCACGCTGGCCGCTGAATAAGCCGCTATCCATCGATCGATCGCGATGGGTCAGTCGTAGATTAGGCCAATGCCGGAAGAGCACGCGACCACGGCCTTCTAGAGCGCGATCGGACGGCAAGCGGTCCGGTCCGGCAATGGCTGCGTCCGGCTATTTTCCGCCGCGCGCAGGCGATGGGGAAGGTACGCCAGTGATCCGATCGGCGCGCTTTGCATCGCGAAGCAAAATAGCCGGCCTCCGCCATCCTCCGCTGCCGCTTCGGCCCTGACGCTTCCGCCTACGCCCTGCCGGGCTTCGGCGGACGAGCCGCTTACGGGTGCCGGCCCGTTCCGCCCGCCGTCTGAGTGATCGCTACGAAGGCCGCGATGGGCGCGGCCAACCCGGCAAAGGACCTCTTCCCATGACCGACCATGACGACATCGAACCGGCACAGTCTCCGACCGACCACGTCCTGAGCGAATTGCAGCTCTTCGGCTATCGTCCCTTCGACGACCGGCCAGATCCAAGACCTCTTCCCGAGGGCAAGATGATCGCCGGCGCCGTCGTCGATCTGTTTGACGCCTTGGTTGCCACTCTGAGCGATACGCGGCTTGAGCCGGACCTCGACGAGCTCCTTTGGTCGACTGTCAACCTGTTTCATCGTGCCGTCGAGCGCATGGAACGCCAGCTCGACGACAATGAACAAGCGCAGCACAAGAGCCAGCGAGAGCAGAACGGGTCCGAGGTGCGATCGGTTGAGCTCGAGCGCCTGACCGCGGAGGGCATCACGCTGATCGAGCGCAGAAATTGCCTGGAACTCTTCCGCGACCACGCGATCGAACGATTTGAGGTCCACACCGGTTCGTCCTGGCGTCCTCGATCGGGCTCGTTGGTCAACCACCGCACGCTCACCGCAGCGATGATCGACTCCCGCGACTTCATCGCCGCCAAGCATCGTTCCGAGACCGAGGTCATGTTGCCGCATGGAGTGAAGATCGCACTCACCGGCGGGCTCGACTTCAACGACCATCGCCTCATCTGGGATCGCCTCGACAAGGTTCATGCCAAGCATCCCGACATGGTCCTGCTCCATGGCGGCTCGCCCAAAGGGGCCGAACTGATCGCCTCCAAATGGGCGACCAGTCGCAAGGTGCCCCAGATCGCTTTCAAGCCCGACTGGACGAAGCACGCCAAGGCGGCACCCTTCAAGCGCAATGACGCCATGCTCGAACTGTTACCGATCGGCGTCATGCACTTTCCGGGTTCAGGGATCCAGGACAACCTCGCCGACAAGGCGAAGCGTTTCGGCATCCCCGTTTGGAGGTTCGGCGGCGCGTGAGCGCCGTCTTCTTGTCTCCTACCATCAAAGCGGAGTTGTGCGCGCCGCAACTCCGCCTCGTTCAGACTTTATATCCGAAGTTGCGCCATGGTGGTGGTGGAAGGCGCGACTTGCAAATCCATGCAAATGGAGCCGCCACCATGCCCGCCCTTGGGCTTGTTCTCAATGCGCTCGGCATCGGCTTGTTCTGCTGGGCGATATTCGCGCTGGCAGTGTATGCCTTGCCGTTTTTCGTCGCACTCATTTGCAGGATGATAGCGTTCCACGGTGGCGCCGACGTCATCGGCGCGCTGCTCGTCGGAAGTGTGGCCGGCGCGCTGACACTTGCCGCCGGTGAGGTCGCCTTCGCTGTTACCCGATCGCTGACTCTGCGCCTCGTGATTGCGACCATATTCGCCGCTCCAGCTGCCATCGCCGGCTACAATGTGGTGTTCGCCCTGTCCCAGATCGGGGTGTCGTCGCTGGCCTGGCGTGAGGCCTTCGCCTGCTTGGGCGCGTTTTGCATTGGCGGCACGAGGTGGACGCGCTTGACGGTTCTTGCTCGCAGAGGCCCGCCTGTTCGAGCCGGCTAGGCTGGTGGAGCAACCGTCTCAACCGTTCTTGCGGTCGCCGCACGCGAGGGATGATCCTTCGTCAGCTTCCTCGTCGAACGGGTTCGCCTGGATCGGCATATTGAATGTGGGTCAAGGGACTTGGAGCGAGAGGTAATCGCGGCCCTCTTCGGAGCGCTTCGACCAGGCTGGCGATCTCCGCCCGGCCCACGTGGTCGCAGCGGCGCGTGGCGTCGCTATCGATCGTTCTTCGTGGACGATACCGCCCTTCGCGGCAGATTGTTTCTTTCTCTTCGCTGAATCGTTCCGACATCTTGTGCAGCTCAACCGAGATTCGCCAGTCTTCTCCTTGAGATTGCGGTTCAGCACGCGGACGCACGTGGCCTCCTTGATGGCTTGATCTGGCCGAAGACCGGCTTCGCCTCGATCGTCTGAGCCGCAACGCCGTTGATGCGACTTTCTTCCCCTGGGCTTCGCCCATTCCTCGCGAGGCAAGAAAGTCGCCACAACGGCGTCCTCCGCTGCGCTCCGGCCCGCGAGGGGTGCGTCGCCGATCGTCCCCGGCCTTTAGATCGCCATCGAGGCCGCGGTAGTCGCGGGCTCGAAACACAACAGGAGAAGTGACATGGCTAACATCGGTTCTTTCAAGAAGGTCGGTAACGATTTCCAGGGCGAGATCGTCACCCTGAGCCTGCAAGCCAAGGGCGTCCGCATCGTCGCCGAGACCAACCGCTCAAACGACAACGCCCCCAGCCACCGGATCTATGTGGGCCGGGCCGAGATCGGCGCCGCCTGGTCGAAGCGCTCCGAAGAGGGCCGCGATTACCTCTCGCTCAAGCTCGACGATCCCTCCTTCAACGCACCGATCTACGCGAACCTGTTCGACGACGAAGGCGCCGAAGGCTACACCCTCCTCTGGTCGCGGCCGCGCAAGAACGGCGAGTGAGTTGAGCCGAGTGAAGCGCCCCGCCATCCGGCGGGGCGCTTCGCAATTCGCCTGAAGCGGCTTACGATTGCCAGGCTGCGCGGCGCTCTTGAGCAGGCCCCCAGTTCGATCCCGACGCTTCAGCAATCTGTCCGAGCACGGCAGTGCTTGCTGAGAGATCGCAGCGCTTGGGCGGCTTAAACCCGCTCGCTCCTCCTGCGTAATAAGTAGATCGTCGGGGACGCGGATTTTCAGCCATGATCTCCTTGAATCCGGCGCTATACGGGAGCTGAGCCGAGCGATCGTTCCTATTGTTGTCGAACGATCCTACCGGCTCCGGCGACGCTATGAGCGCGGCCGATCTTGATCGCAGCAGCCGCATTTCTCGCAAGTTCAGCGTCTCGGCTACGGTTCGATCTTGCGGCCGGGCAGGTGCGTCGCGCCCAATGACTGGACTGCGGTTCTGCGCGTCGATTCGGTGGAGCACCGCATCTGGTCCAGGGAGCCGCAGGTAGTCGGTTCGTCATAGTAGCCGAGTTGACGTTTGATGGCGACTAACGGGCATATGTAGCCCGGTTACTCTGGCGCACGATGAACGGGCGCGCGCGAAGCCCAAGCTTGGGATCAATCATCCAAATAGCAGGGGCAAGCGCTCGAGCTCCGCTATCCGCGCTCGCCCGCGCAATCGGTGGTGGGCGGCTTCTATCGCAAGCTTCTGTGGCCCGGGCGCGAGGACGAACAGGCCTTCCGTAGGGGTATCGGAAATCACTCCGTCATCTTCGGCATCCCCCTAAGCGCTGCTACTCCGCGATGGTGGCCGTCGACGCGCGGCGAACCTCGTTCGCGCTCCAGACGATCACGGAGCTTTTCAAATGTCCGATCCGAACGCGGGTAAGACGCCGCGTTACCTACGAACGTCCGAAGCCGCGCGCTTTTTGAGTTTGTCCGGCCGCACTTTGGAGAAACATCGAACGTACGGAACCGGCCCGGAATATCACAAGATCGGTGGGCGTGTGGTCTACTCGGTAGCTGACCTGACAGCCTGGGCCGAACTGGGCAAGAAGAAATCGACTTCCGATCCCGGTACCGGCACCGTAATGCCCGCAAAACGGCATGCGCCAATTCCTTATGCAGGTAAAGAGCGGCGCTAAGCAATGTCCATTAGCAAATCCTCGGCGCACCGCCGCCGTTCAGAGCGCGAGCAGCTTGCCCCGTTTCGCGCCCATCCTGCCAATCTCGCGCCGCGCGATGCGCAGGATCTCGTGGCTTATCCTTTCTTCTCACGCGCAAAGACAAACCGCATCGTGCCAATCGATTTCTGTGCAGGCACGATCGTAATTCGCGTTGAAGCCATGCGGAAACACGGCATGGCGGCCATTTCGGATGCAGATGTGCCGATCTGGGCCGTGCGCCAAATCGTCGAAGCCCGTGACACCGGTTTGAAAATGTCGCGCCTGATGGCTGCAACGCGTTACGAGATTTCGACCTTTGTCGCTCGCGACACCAGCGCGCGGGAATATGGCCAGCTAAAGACCGGGCTCGACAGACCGCAGTCAATGACAGTGCAGACTTCGATCCGCCAGCCGACAGAATGGCGACCGCATCGTTGCTCCTGGATCAACGAGTGGAAGGAGACGGTCGATGTCAACGGGCGTTCATTTGGTCTCGAGCTGATCCTGCCTGATTGGTTCTATACGGGTGTGGTTGATCACGGGCTCGTGCTGACGATCGGTCGCACCCTATTTCAACCTGACAGGCGGACTCGACCATCGCCTTTACTCGCACGTGCGCAAGCACGGTGGGCGCCACCACGGCGGCTCGAGCTTCCCGACCTTTGTGGATCTCCATGCCAAGTCCGGCATTCTCATGGAGCTCAAGCACTTTGCCGATGCCGTATGTCAGATCGTCCAACGCCAGACATTGCCCGGCTATCAGCTTGTACTCACGCGCAATCCGAACGGTACCGAGCGGCTGAACTTCGTACCGAAGCTTGGTGGTCCCTTCACGGCGTGCCTGCGCATGCGCGGTCTCATTCCAAATTCAAAGAACAATCTGTGAATCAACTCGTGCTATCGAGGACCGCGACCCTCGTGCCATCGGGAACCCAATCCTCCTGCTGTCGAGGTCCGAAATTGAGCTCAATTGCTCGTTTCTCCGCGCTTTACGACCGCGTTCACTTCACTAACCTACTGACCCCAACTTCTTATCGTGGATCCGCACGTTTTGAACAGATAGGCCATGTCTGCAGCGATGCCTCTTGCACTTGCTCTCCCACGCGCCACGCTTTCCTGCAATGCAACTCGTTTCTCGAACCTACAGATGCGGTCGCGCGTAGTACCGCGCGAACGCCAAGATCGGCGTCACCGTATTACACTCCTTGTGTTCCCTTGCGGCAGCTCGCTCGTCGAGGAGAACTCGGCGAGATACGTGGTTGGCACCAAAGCCACCACATGCCGGAATCTGGAGAATGGGCGGTCAGGCTAACAAGCGCAATGCTTGATGGCTTCAAGGCGGCCTGCCGATACGTCGCCGACCTTGAGCCCGAACGTGCGCAACGAGTCGCGGATCGCGTTCACCATATCCAGCAGCTTGCCGAGCAGCGCCGTCCGCCCGACCCGCAGCGCCCGCAACGTTTGCACGCTCTCCGGCCTGACGTGGACTGCGCGGAACCAGCCGGTCCGCATTATCTGCGCAATATCTTTGGTGTCGTTCCGGTAGGTCGCGTTCAGCGCCGCCTCGGCATGGCGCGTCTCGATGCAAAGCGCGGGGAGGCGCCTTTGGACGAGCGCCGTGAACAGCCATGCGCTGTACGAGAACGCTTCCAGGTCGACGCGCTTGAGGTGGATTCCTCACTCTGCCAGGACCAGCTCGATTGCGTCAGGGGCCGTCTCAAGTGTCGTCCCCCGGACGAGCTTGCCGTCACCATCCACCACGCAAATGTTCGTCGCCTCCAGCGAGGCGTCAGGACCTGGATAGAAGTCCGCCGTTCGCTTTCACCGTCGATCGACGCCGCGCGCCGCGCGCTCCGTTCGCGAATCATTGCGAGGCGTCGTCGCCGCAATGCGGCCGGCGAGGGGCCACAAGTCAGTATCCCGATTACCCGGAAATGCTCCGGATTTCGTCTGGCGGATCAGACCACGACTTGCATGAGAGGTGACTGGCAACGCCGCGGCGCCAGTCCTGCTAACCTTCAGGAGCGTCACGCGTGCTTAACGACACTCAAAGCATACGGCTCCCAGCTCGAGCGTCGGGGAGCGGTAGCATGAGCGATCTCACCGAAGTGGAACTGCTGTGGCTCGAAAGGCGAATCGAAAACCGCATTCGGTTCGGTCGTATCGTCGAGGAACGGAAGATTGATCGTCATCGGCGCGTCCTATCATTCGCGCCTGACAGCATCTTTGCATTTGTCCGTTGGACCTCCAACGACTTCGGTACGATCATTTCGCGGATCGACATCTTGCGCTCGGTCGCGCCGGGACAACGCTGCTCGACTGTGCCCTATGTGAAGCCCGGCGGAGAAATTTTGCTGCGGCTCTCCGGCTGGCCAAAGGTCGAACGCGTGCTGCAGATGATCGACGCAGTCGAGGCGCTCAGCATCGATCCCGCCGACGTCGCTCCAGATCACTGGCATCACGTCCACAACCGTCTGTCCGTCAATGAAAACCCGCGTCCCTACACGAAAACCCGCCACCAGGCGTGGCTCCATCGCCGGAGAGTGACGCGATGAGACGCCGCATGATGACGTTGACAACGACGTTTGGGGTCGCCGCTGCGCTGGTCGGGACTATCGCTCTGGAGCCGCTTCCTCTCTACATCTGGAATGCATCGACGAGCGTGCCAACCGGTCTTTATCGTTTACGACCGGCAACGGGCTTCCAGGTTACCGAACTGGTCGCCGTTCAGCCGCCAGAGCCGCTTGCGACCTTCCTCGACCTTAACGGCTATCTGCCCATCGGCGTCCCAATGCTTAAACGGGTGCTCGCGCTGCCCGGACAGACTGTCTGCAGATCCGGCCTCACGATTTCGGTTGATGACATTACAGTCGGCGAGGCCCGCGATCGCGACGGACGCGGCCGGCCGCTGCCGAAATGGCAGGGCTGTCGCGTCGTCGGCAAAGACGAACTCTTTCTGATGAACTGGCAGTCCAGCGACTCCCTGGACGGTCGATATTTTGGATTTATCCCGGCTTCCGCCGTAATCGGACGTGCGTTCCCAGTCTGGATGCGGGAGGAATGAGCGTGCGTGTTCCACGTGTTCACATCGCCGCCATTCCTTTGTTCGGTCCATTGCGGGACCATTCCCCCGTTCCGATCGATATCAAGGTCGACGCGCGCAGGGGTGGTCAAGGCCGGCCGAGCGGCCGGCACGAAGCAGCTTTACCCTGGACGGGCGCGAGCACGGTGGCCTGCTTGGCTCGATCCGTCGCGCGTGTGGTGCCCCTGGTGCTCCTTCTGACCGCATCGGGCAATGCTGCTTCAGCTGAGGACGGGCCGATCGCATTTCCAGCGATCCGTCAGGGCACACACCCGTTCGCGGGCTTCATCGACGAAGCCGCACAACGCTTTGCGATACCGTCAGCATGGATACGTTCGGTGCTGAGCGTCGAAAGCGCGGGAGACGTGCATGCCAGATCGCCCAAGGGCGCAATTGGCCTGATGCAAATCATGCCGGCGACCTGGGGGGAACTTCGCAAGCGCTATAGTCTAGGCAGCAATCCTTACGATCCACACGACAACATTCTGGCTGGGGCTGCGTATCTGCGTGAATTGCTCGATCGCTATGGCTCGCCCGGTATGTTTGCGGCGTACAACGCGGGACCATCTCGCTATGAAGCGCTTCTTGCGGGCGACGCTTTGCCAGCCGAGACGCAAGCGTATGTGGCAAAGCTTGCAACTCTGCTTGGCATCGAATTGCCTGCGGCGAGGACCGCCGGCAGGCGTCCATCGACGGCTGAAACGTTGTTCGTCGCATGGGTTGATCTGACGAGAATGCGCGATCGATCGGCAGAGCTCATGCCTTCGAGTGGCGCCAAGGCTGCAATCTCGGTGCACGATGTCTCGCCCATGGTCCCCCGGCCTATTGGTGTGTTCGTCCCTGGGTCGAAGGCGGGAGGATCGCAATGACCATATCGGCAGGTTCGCAAGCCATGGCGTGCAACAGCGAGCAATTGGCGAAAGAGCGAGGAGAGCGCACAAGCACGACAGCTGGACGGCGAGATAAAAGGGGCTCGCCGGCCGAACCGCAAGCCATTGACATGGCTTGGGTTCCGGCGTGCCGGTCGGTCGGGGCGCGTGCCGCGCCTTGCATTTTGACGAATGCAATCAAAGGCGTTTTCGGCACTGTAGGCGCTTTTGATCGTTGGGAGGCCGTTCCGTGAGCGTGCGCGACAGTGACCTGCGCATTCGGCCTGGGCGCATCCGCAGTACCCGTGCGCCGAAGCAAAAGAGCTTCATCAACCAGGTGCTACGTGCCGCGAAGAAAGCCGGTCACACCTCGGGGCAGGCTGC
The DNA here is from genome assembly GCF_054063995.1 of Bradyrhizobium sp. USDA 4504. NCBI lineage: Bacteria > Pseudomonadati > Pseudomonadota > Alphaproteobacteria > Hyphomicrobiales > Nitrobacteraceae > Bradyrhizobium > Bradyrhizobium sp. USDA 4504. Next base: position 702,557 of record NZ_JBSSGV010000001.1, read on the forward strand.
GGCTGGCAGACGCTCCGTGGCCTATGGGCGCTCGACGTTTGGCCGCGGCCGGCTCGCCTTTAGTCGCGCTAGATTGTTCAGCCCGACCCGGCGCGTCGTGGTGAAGGCGCGCGTGGTTCGTCACAAAGGGCGTGCCTTCCGTTCGGCGCCTCTGGCCGCCCATCTCTCTTATCTGAAACGCGACGGTGTGACCCGGAGCGGTGAGCGGGCCGAGATGTTTGATGCCGGCAGCGATCGTGCTGACGGCGCGGCTTTCGCAGAACGGTGCGAGGACGACCGCCATCATTTCAAGTTCATCGTCTCGCCGGAGGACGCCGGCGACATGACCGACCTGAAGGCCTTTGCCCGCGATCTCGCCAGGCAGATGGAGACCGATCTCGGCACGCGGCTCGACTGGGTGGCCGTCGATCATTGGAATACCGACAACCCTCACGTCCATCTTCTCGTTCGGGGAGTAGATGAGGAAGGGGCGGATCTCGTGATCTCCCGCGACTATATCAGCCAGGGCCTGCGCTCACGCGCCGAGGAACTGGTCGCCATCGAACTGGGTCCAAAACCGGAGCACGAAATCCGCAATTCGCTGGAGAGGGAAGTTACGGCGGAACGATGGACGCGGCTCGATCGCGAGGTCCGGCTGGCGGCCGATGAGACCGGCACTATCGATCTTCGCCCGGAGAATCCCGGCAAGTCCGATCCCGAGATCCGGCGCCTGATGGTCGGTCGACTTCAACACCTGCAGAAGATGGGGCTTGCCGCCTCCGCCGCACCAGGGGAATGGATGGTAGCTCTCGAGGCCGAGCGTACCTTGCGCGACCTCGGCATGCGCGGCGACATCATCAAGACCATGCACCGCGTTTTCACCGAGCGTGGGGAAGCGCGCGGCGTTGCCGACTACGTCATCGAAAGCGGACAGCCGACGTCCCAGATTATCGGACAGCTGGTTGACCGTGGATTGCACGACGAACTGACTGGCGAGGCCTATGCCCTGATCGACGGAACAGACGGGCGCGCGCACCACGTGCGCTTCCGGGGGCTCGAGGCTTTCGACCACGCACCGCCGGTCGGCGGCATCGTCGAACTCCGACGCTTCGGTCAAGCCGGCGAACCCCATCCCACCGTGGTGCTCGCGACCCGTTCTGATCTCGGTCTTGGTGAGCAGATCACCGCGAAGGGGGCAACCTGGCTCGACCACCGGCTGGTCGAGCGCGACCCCATGCCGCTCGCCATGGGAGGATTCGGCCGCGAGACCCGTGACGCCATGGAAGCCCGTGCCGAGCATTTGATCCAGGAGGGCCTAGCGCGGCGGCAGGGCCAACGCATCATCCTGCAGCGCGACCTCCTGAGCACGCTGCGCCGGCGCGAACTGGACGAGGTAGCAGCAAAGGTCTCGGCCGACGCCGGCCTGCCTCATATGAAGGCCTCGTCCGGGGAGCATGTGGCAGGCACGTATCGCCAGCGGCTGACGCTCACCTCGGGACGTTTCGCCATGATCGATAATGGGCTCGGCTTCCAGCTTGTGCCCTGGTCGCGCGAACTCGAAAGGAGGCTCGGCCAACACGTCACCGGCGTCGTGAAGGACGGCGGTAGCATCGAGTGGGGCTTTGGTCGGAAGCGCGACCTCGGCCTCTAGCAATCTATCCAATCAGTTACGGAAGGGCGTTCGCGATGTCCGGAACCAAGATCCTCTGGGGACAGGTGATCGTTGTCGGCCTGATCGTTTTGCTGGCCATCTGGGGAGCAACTGAGTGGACGGCTTGGCGGCTCGCCTGGCAACCGGAGCTTGGGCGCCCCTGGTTCGAACTGTCAGGCTTCAAGATCTATTATCCGCCAGTCTTCTTCTGGTGGTGGTTCGTCTACGATGCGTATGCGCCGCAGGTCTTCGTTGAGGGTGCGTTCATCGCGGCGTCGGGGACCTTCATTTCGATCGCGGCAGCGATCGGTATGTCAGTCTGGCGCGCGCGTGAAGCCAAGAACGTCGAGACCTATGGTTCGGCGCGCTGGGCTGGTCTGGAGGAGGTTCGAGCGGCCGGACTTCTTGGTCCGGATGGTGTGGTGCTGGGCAAGCTCGACCGCGACTACCTTCGCCATGATGGACCGGAGCACGTATTGTGTTTTGCACCCACCCGATCCGGCAAGGGTGTCGGTCTCGTCGTCCCGTCGCTGTTGGCTTGGCCCGGCTCGGCCATCGTTCACGACATCAAAGGGGAGAACTGGCAACTGACCGCCGGGTTCCGCTCGCGGCATGGTCGCGTCCTGCTTTTCGATCCGACCAACCCGAAGTCCTCAGCTTACAATCCGCTTCTCGAAGTGAGGCGCGGTGAATGGGAGGTTCGCGACGTCCAGAACGTGGCCGATGTTCTGGTCGACCCCGAAGGCTCGCTCGATAAGCGCAACCATTGGGAGAAGACCAGTCATTCGCTCCTGGTCGGTGCCATCCTCCACGTCCTTTACGCCGAGGCGGACAAGACTTTAGCTGGCGTCGCCGTCTTTCTGTCCGACCCTAAGCGGCCGATCGAGGCGACGCTGAAAACGATGATGACCACTGCGCATCTTGGCGAGCAGGGGGCCCATCCTGTGGTCGCATCGACCGCCCGCGAGCTCCTCAACAAATCCGAGAATGAGCGGTCCGGCGTCCTGTCTACCGCGATGTCATTCCTCGGGCTCTACCGCGATCCAGTAGTGGCCCGGGTGACGTGCCGGTGCGATTGGCGGATCGCCGACCTGATCGCCGATCAGAACCCGACGACGCTCTACCTCGTGGTGCCGCCGTCCGACATCTCTCGGACCAAGCCGTTGATCCGCCTGGTGCTGAACCAGATTGGCCGGCGCCTGACCGAGGATCTGCACGCCCGCGACCGGCGGCATCGCGTTCTGATGATGCTCGACGAGTTCCCCGCACTCGGGCGTCTCGATTTTTTCGAGTCCGCGCTTGCCTTCATGGCGGGGTACGGCATCAAGAGTTTCTTGATCGCGCAATCGCTCAATCAGATCGAGAAGGCCTACGGGCCAAACAACGCCATCCTCGACAACTGCCACGTCCGAGTCAGCTTCGCGACCAACGACGAGCGGACAGCGAAGCGTGTGTCCGACGCGCTCGGTACGGCGACCGAAATGAGAGCGATGAAGAACTATGCCGGTCATAGGTTGAACCCATGGCTGGGGCACCTGATGGTCTCGCGCCAGGAGACAGCAAGGCCGCTGCTCACCCCCGGCGAGGTCATGCAGCTTCCGCCGATGGACGAGATCGTCATGGTGGCGGGTACGCCGCCGATCCGGGCGAAGAAGGTCCGCTACTACGAGGATCGGCGGTTCACCGAGCGGGTTTTGCCGCCGCCTGATCCGGCGACGGCCGGCCGATCATTGCGAACAGACGGATGGTCAGCGCTCGGATCGCTGAAGGCGACGGCAGGTCCAACTGACAAAGCTGCGGAAGCCGAGGAAGACACGGCGAACAGCGGACTCCGTCGTGAGCCCGAACTCCCCGATCACGTCGCGATCGCCAAGGAGACGACCGAACCGACACCAGCAGAGGAATTTGCTGTCGTTCTAGACGATGACGAGGATGCGGTCCGTCAATCCCGGCTCATACGCCAACAGATGCGCGGTTTCGCCCGTCAAGTCGCCCTGGACCCGAATGACGGTATGGAGCTCTGAGGCAATATGCGCGACCGGATGAACGTCTATTTCCCGCCAGAGCTGCGGAAACAGATCTCGGAGCTCGCCGATCGCAAGAAGCTTTCCCGGTCTGCGATTGTGGAAGCGGCGGTTGCTTCGTTTCTGTCGCCGGACGGAGCGGACAGGCGGGAGGCGGCGTTTACCCGTCGCCTGGATCGGCTTTCCCGCCAGATGCAGAGGCTGGAACGTGACGTCGGCTTGACCGCCGAGACCTTGGCCCTATTCATCCGTTTCTGGCTGACCATCACGCCGCCGCTACCCAACGATGCGCAGGTTGCAGCGCAGGCAAAGGGCCGGGAACGGTTTGAAGGATTTGTCGAGGCGCTCGGGCGCCGCTTACAAAAGGGGCAAAGCTTTCTGCGCGAGATTCCAGAAGATATCGGCCGTCAGGAACCGGCCGAAGAAACCTGATCGAACCATGTAGATAAACTATTTCGCCGGTCCTTCTTTTTCTACGCCAGCCCACGATCGCAGCAATTTAGCCAAGCCCATGAAAAGCTGGACGCGCTATCGGCTCGAATGAGCTGAGGAGCAAGAAGGGCCAGCATGCAAATTTCAGGGGCATGGCGTCTCACTGGGCGCGTATTTTTCCCGTTTGCTGCTGGATACTATCTTTCGTATCTGTTTCGAACCATCAACGCCTTAATTGCCAGTCGTCTCAGTTCGGATACCGGGCTTGGGACGGCCGACCTCGGGTTGCTTACGTCCGTCTATTTCCTTGTTCTCGCGGCGGTCCAGATCCCAGTTGGCATTTTGCTGGACCGCTTTGGTCCGCGTCGCGTCCAGAGTGCGCTGCTCTTGCTCGCAGCAATGGGCGCTGGACTGTTCGCGGTATCCACGGGTTTCCTGTCATTCTTGATCGCACGCGCGATGATCGGGCTGGGCGTGGCAGCGGCTTTGACGGCGGGCCTGAAATCCATAGTCCTTTGGTTCCCCAGAGAACGATCTGCCCTGCTTAATGGCTACATGGTGATGCTCGGATCACTGGGGGCGGTAACCGCCACGGCTCCCGCCGAGCATCTACTCACCTTGATGGGATGGCGGCAACTCTTTGAGATCCTGGCGGCCGCTACCGGTGCGACGGCCATGCTCATCTATGTCGTGGTCCCCGAGCGAGCTGTTGTCCCTTCGACCCCGTCAATGTCCGCCAACCTTAGTGCGGTTTTCAGCGATAAACGTTTCTGGCGTATTGCCCCGCTGTCGGCGGCGTGCGTTGGTTCGGCCTGGTCTCTGCAGGGATTGTGGGCCTCACCATGGCTGATGGACGTAGAAGGTCTCGATCGTGCGAGCCTCGTAGGACAGCTGTTCATAATGTCGATTGTACTTAGTGGCGGAGCCTGGCTATTCGGTACGATTGTTCATTACATTAAACGAAGAGGTCTCGGGGCCGAGACAATATTAGCGGTGGTCGCAATACTGTTTATCACAGCGGAGCTAACCTTGGTTCTGCGCGTGCCTTTGCCATCCATCTTGCCCTGGTCAGTTCTCGCGATAGTCGGAACGGCAACCGTGGTCAGCTTCGCGGTGATAGCGGATTACTATCCGCCGGAACTTGCCGGTCGCGCTAACGGGGCCTTGAACGTCTTGCATTTTGGCTGGGCATTTCTGGCCCAATACGCGACGGGTCTGGTCCTGGAACAATGGTCCATAAATGATGGCCATAGGACCCTCCAAGCTTATCAAGTTGCGTTCGGTCTCAACGTAGCACTGCAAATCGCAGCGTTGGCTTGGTTCGCGCTGCCCTGGCGCCGATCCTTTGTTTCATGGATGAGATCAATTCCTTTCTTCATGCCAGCTATTGTTTCCAACGCTGTCGACTCAGCTGGCTTGTACGAGAATTCGGTCATCCTCCTGCCCGCAGATGACGACGCGGAGTGGTGAGCAGCAACTCGCGGCGAAGCGATACGATTGAGTAGACCTAAAAGTTCAGTTCTCAGTCTATCTTTTTCTACGCCAGTCTACGATTACCGAAAGCGCTTGTTGCGCCAAGTCCATCGGTGCCTTTTCTAATCATCCCCATCTGAGGACCCTCTTTGCAGGTCCTCATTCGATGGGGGCGACATTGGCGATCCAATCCTTTCAGTCGGAAGCGAATTCGCGCGGCGCGCGAATGCTGCGTAGCGCGCTTGGCGCAGCGGTTGCCGGCTACCTCGAAGATGAAGCGATCATCGAGGTGATGCTCAACCCGGATGGGCGGCTGTGGATCGACCGGCTGTCGAGTGGCCTGATTGACACTGGCGAGACGCTGTCGCCGGCAGACGGGGAGCGCATCGTGCGCCTGGTGGCGCATCACGTAGGTGCGGAGGTGCATTCCGGTTCGCCGCGAGTTTCGGCCGAACTGCCTGGGACCGGAGAACGTTTCGAGGGTCTTTTGCCTCCGGTCGTGGCAGCTCCGGCCTTTGCTATCCGCAAGCCCGCCGTCGCCGTGTTTACGCTCGACGACTACGTCGCCAAGGAGATCATGACTTCGGAGCAGGCGAAGTTCCTGAGGAGCGCGGTCGCCGCACGGAAGAACATTCTCGTCGCGGGCGGGACGTCGACCGGCAAGACAACCTTGACGAATGCCCTACTGGCCGAGGTGGCAAAGAGCTCCGATCGAGTCGTTCTGATTGAAGACACGCGCGAACTGCAATGCAAGGCGCCCAATCTGGTAGCGCTGCGGACCAAAGATGGCGTGGCAACGCTGTCAGATCTTGTGCGCTCCTCGCTGCGATTGCGTCCTGATCGTATCCCGGTTGGCGAGGTCCGCGGTGCCGAAGCACTCGATCTGCTCAAGGCCTGGGGCACCGGACATCCCGGTGGCATCGGCACTATTCATGCGGGCACCGCACTCGGTGCGCTGCGGCGGCTTGAGCAGCTCATCCAGGAAGCCGTCATCACGGTTCCGCGTGCGCTGATTGCAGAGACGATCAACCTCGTTGCCGTGCTTGCGGGGCGCGGTGCTGACCGTCGGCTCGCCGAGCTCGCCGTCGTCACCGGGCTTGGTGCCGCCGGCGACTACAACATCTCATCAGCAGGAGACTGACATGCGTCAGCAATTTCGAGCTCTTCGAGACGCCGCTCTACTCGCCGCCTCCGGCATGGTTCTTTTGGCGTCGGCGCCGGCATGGGCTGCCGGTTCGAACATGCCATGGGAGCAGCCGCTCAATCAGATCCTGCAGTCGGTGGAAGGACCGGTCGCCAAGATCATCGCCGTTATCATCATCGTTGTGACCGGACTCACGCTCGCGTTTGGGGATTCGTCAGGTGGTTTCCGTAGGCTGATCCAGATCGTGTTCGGTCTTTCGATCGCGTTTGCCGCCTCGAGCTTCTTCCTGTCGTTCTTCTCCTTCGGCGGCGGCGTGGTGATCTGATGGACGATCAGGTTGCAGGTTTTGTCGTGCCTGTTCACCGCGCGCTCACTGAGTCAATCCTGATGGGCGGCGCGCCGCGATCGGTCGCGATCGTCAACGGCACGCTTGCGGCAGCCCTTGGACTCGGACTGCGGCTCTGGATCGCGGGTCTTGTCCTCTGGTTAATCGGGCACATGGCTGCCGTGTGGGCCGCCAAGCGTGATCCCGCTTTTGTCGATGTGGTGCGCCGACATCTGCGCATTCCCAGCCATCTCAACACTTGAGCGCCCGGTTATGATCAATCTTGCCGAATATCGCCGTTCCGACGCTCGCCTTGCTGACTTCCTGCCTTGGGCAGCGCTGGCCGGCGAGGGGATCATCCTGAACAAGGACGGTTCGTTCCAACGGACGGCGAAAATCCGCGGCCCCGATCTCGACAGCGCGGTGCCGGCCGAACTTGTCGCCGTCGCCGGCCGTTTGAACAATGCCTTGCGTCGCCTGGGATCGGGCTGGGCCGTATTCGTGGAGGCGCAGCGCCATTTTGCGGGGGCATACCCACCGAACACTTTTCCGGATGTCGCGTCTGCGCTGGTCGACGCCGAGCGCAGGGCACAATTCGAGGAGGCGGGTGCGCACTACGAGTCCAGCTATTTCCTGACGTTCCTCTATCTGCCGCCAGAGGAGGGAGCGGCCAGGGCGGAGCGACTGCTCTATGAGGGGCGCGATCGGACCGTTGGGGGCGACGCTCGCGACATGCTCCGCGGGTTTGTCGATCAAACCAACCGCGTGCTTCAGCTCGTTGAAGGGTTCATGCCGGAATGCGCTTGGCTCGATGATCAGGACACGCTGACCTACCTGCACTCGACGATTTCGACCAAGCGTCATCGCGTTCGCGTGCCCGAAATTCCCATGTACATCGATGCGCTGTTGGCGGACCAGCCGCTGACCGGTGGGCTTGAGCCGATGTTGGGGGCAGCCAATATTCGGGTTCTGACGATTGTCGGCTTTCCGGGCGCGACGACCCCGGGAATCCTGGACGACCTGAATCGCCTGGCATTCTCATATCGCTGGTCGACGCGCGCGATCATGCTCGACAAGAGCGACGCCACCAAGCTTCTGACCAGGATTCGTCGCCAGTGGTTCGCCAAGCGAAAGTCCATCGGCACCATCCTTAAGGAGGTCATGACCAACGAGCCCTCGACGCTGCTCGATACCGACGCTCACAACAAGGCGATCGACGCCGACGCGGCGTTGCAGGAACTGGGGTCGGATCAGATCGGACAAGCCTTTGTCACAGCAACCATTACGGTCTGGGACCGCGATCCCAATGCTGCCGACGAAAAGCTGCGGCTGGTCGAGAAAGTCATTCAGGGCCGCGATTTCACCTGCATGATCGAGACGGTGAACGCCGTCGAAGCCTGGCTCGGCAGTCTGCCGGGGCATGTCTATGCGAACGTGCGGCAGCCACCTGTATCGACCCTCAACCTCGCTCACATGATTCCGATGTCGGCTGTGTGGGCGGGCGAGGCGAGGGATCTGCACTTCAAGAGTCCGCCGCTTTTGTTCGGCAAGACCGAGGGATCAACGCCGTTCCGATTCTCACTCCATGTCGGCGACGTCGGTCATACCCTTGTGGTGGGGCCGACAGGCGCTGGCAAGTCAGTGCTGCTCGCGCTGATGGCGCTACAGTTCAGGCGTTACCCGAACTCTCAAATCTTTGCGTTCGATTTCGGTGGTTCGATTCGCGCGGCCGCCCTCGCCATGGGCGGTGATTGGCATGATCTCGGCGGCGCATTGTCTGACGGAAGTGAACAACCCGTCGCCCTGCAGCCGCTGGCCTGGATTGATGATCCTTCCGAGCGCGGATGGGCGACTGAATGGATCGGCGCGATCCTGGCACGGGAAAAAGTCGAGATCACCCCGGAGGTCAAGGATCACCTGTGGTCGGCGCTGACATCTCTCGCTTCGGCGCCGAGGGAGGAGCGCACCCTGACGGGCCTGTCAGTCCTGCTCCAATCGAACTCTCTGAAACGTGCCCTGCAACCTTATTGTCTGGGTGGTCCCTCCGGTCGCCTGCTTGATGCCGAATTCGAGCGCCTTGGCGAAGCCTCGGTCCAGGCGTTTGAGACCGAAGGTTTGATCGGAACGACTGCAGCGCCGTCTGTGCTGGCGTACCTCTTCCATCGTATTGGTGATCGTCTCGATGGCCGGCCGACACTCCTGATTGTCGATGAAGGTTGGCTTGCCCTCGACGACGAGGACTTTGCTGGCCAACTTCGCGAATGGCTGAAGACGCTCCGGAAGAAGAACGCGTCCGTCGTCTTCGCCACCCAGTCGCTCTCGGACATCGATGGTTCCGCGATCGCGCCGGCGATCATCGAAAGCTGCCCAACGCGCCTGTTGCTGCCGAACGAACGGGCGATCGAGCCGCAGATCACCGCCATCTATCGCCGCTTCGGCCTCAATGACCGCCAGATCGAGCTTCTGAGCCGGGCAACGCCTAAGCGCGACTACTACTGCCAGTCGCGTCGGGGCAACCGGATGTTCGAACTCGGTCTTGGGGAGGTTGCGCTCGCCTTCACCGCAGCCTCTTCCAAGACAGACCAGGCTGCCATCGCGCAGCTCCTGGCCGAGTATGGACCCGACGGCTTCGTGCCGGCTTGGCTCCAGCACCGTGGCGTCGCATGGGCGACAGATCTGATCCCCAATCTCGTCAATCTGGAGAAATCGCTATGAGACCTCTTGGCCTACTGGCGACCACGGCCGCCTTCGCGCTGCTGCTTGGCGTTACGCTGCCCGCACGGGCGCTGATCGTCTTTGATCCTACCAACTACGTCCAGAATGTCCTGACGGCCGCGCGGGAGCTCCAGCAGATTAATAATCAGATCACCTCGCTGCAGAACGAGGCACAGATGCTGATCAATCAGGCAAGGAATCTGGCAAACCTGCCGTATTCGTCGCTGCAGCAACTGCAATCCTCGATCCAGCGGACCCAGCAGTTGCTGGCTCAGGCCCAGCGCATCGCCTACGACGTCCAGCAGATCGATCGTGCGTTCTCGACCAGCTACGCGCCGGCGACCGGCAGCCAGTCGAACCAGTTGCTGATCTCCAACGCTCAATCGCGCTGGCAGAATTCCTATGCCGCAACGCAAGACGCGCTGCGCGTCCAGGCCGGCATCGTTGGCAACCTCGACACCAATCGTATCCAGACGTCCGCACTCGTAACGTCAAGCCAGGGTGCCAGCGGCGCGCTGCAGGCAACGCAGGCTGGCAATCAGATCCTTGCACTGAACGCGCAGCAGCTCGCCGATCTTACTGCTGTCGTGGCGGCGCAGGGCAGGGCGCAGAGCCTTGAAGCCGCTCAACGCGCCTCGGCTCAGGATCAAGGACGAGAACAACTCAGGCGGTTCCTTACACCGGGGCAGGGCTATCAATCCTCGACCGTGCAGATGTTTCACTGATGACCAACATAAAGGCATTCAAGGCGCTGTCGCTGCTTACGACAATCGGCCTAGTGGCCGTCGCTGCCTGCACGATTCAACTGCGTAGCGGAGACGAGTCTCTGCCGGCACCGAAGGCGGGGCAGACGACCGATGCAACCGCCTCCGATCTCGCACGCTGCCGCGGCGTCACGCCGGAGGAAACAGCGGGTTATCGCCATTGCCAGCAAGTTTGGGCCGAAAACCGGCGCCGCTTCTTTGGCAAGAAAGACAGCGTTGTAGCTCCCGCCCACGATGACTCGGCCAGTTCGACGCTTGCCCCAAAGGATCAGAGCCGTATCCCGCAGGGATCTCCGAACCTGGCTACACCTGAGGCGAGGAAACCATGACTGGTACGGGGATCATTGACCAGTTCCTGGAAACGTTCACGCGTTATATCGACAACGGCTTCGGGCTGCTGGGGAGTGATGTCGGATATCTCGCAACGACGCTTGCCGCGATCGACATCACCCTCGGAGCGTTGTTCTGGAGTTGGGGAACGGACGAGGACATCACCGCGCGCCTCGTCAAGAAGACGCTCTTCGTGGGGGTCTTCGCCTACCTCATCGGCAACTGGAACGGCCTGGCGCGTATCGTCTTCGAGAGCTTTGCCGGTCTTGGACTGAAAGCATCGGGTGCAAGCCTGTCCGCATCCGATTTCCTGCGACCTGGAAAGATCGCGCAAGTCGGACTCGACGCCGGCCGACCGTTGCTCGATTCGATCTCCAACCTCATGGGCTACATCAGCTTCTTTGAGAATTTCGTCCAGATTGTCGTTCTCCTGTTCGCTTGGGTCGTGGTGTTGCTTGCCTTCTTCATTCTGGCGATCCAGCTCTTTGTCACGCTGATCGAATTTAAACTCACGACGCTGGCCGGCTTCGTGCTCATTCCCTTTGGTTTGTTTGGCAAGACTGCCTTCGCAGCAGAGCGGGTCCTCGGCAATGTCATCTCTTCAGGGATAAAGGTCCTGGTCCTGGCCGTCATCATCGGCATCGGCTCGACCTTGTTCTCTCAATTCACCACCGGCTTCGGCGGCGACCAGCCGACCATCGAAGACGCGATGACCCTGGTGCTCGCGGCACTCTCCTTGCTCGGCCTCGGTATCTTCGGTCCGGGTATCGCAAACGGCCTTGTGTCAGGCGGACCACAGCTCGGCGCCGGCGCCGCAATTGGAACAGGCGTTGCTGCCGGCGGCATTGTTGCGGCGGGCGCGGGACTTGCCGCGGGCGGCGCTGGTCTCGCTGGCGGCGCGATTGCCGGCGCCGCGCGTAGTGGCGGTGCTGCCATGAGCGGAGCATCAGCGGCCTACCGCAGCGGCGGCATTGCCGGCGTCGCGGAAGCCGGCGCTTCGGCCGCCATGAGCCCGTTGCGTCGTGCAACGGCTGCGGCTGGTGGAGGTGGGCAAGCCGGCGCGCAGGCCACCAGCACTTCGGCCGAAGGGCAGCCCGATTGGGCGCGGCGCATGAAGCCTGCCGAGACCATTCGGCACGGTGCGTCGGCGGCCGGCCACGCGGTCCGCTCAGGCGATCACGGTGGCAGCGGCTCTTCCGTCGATTTGTCTGAAGGAGAGCGCTGACACGCAGCCATTGCACCTCGCCACCCGCTGCGCGGGCCACTCAAAGGCGGATACCGCACGACTCGAAACCCATCACTTGATCTCAAGGGCAACTTTCGATGTTCAAACGACCTTCCGTTCATTACGGGCGCATGCCCGAACCGGTTACGCCGTATCAAAAGGCAGCGCAGGTTTGGGACGAACGCATTGGATCTGCCCGCGCGCAGGCCAAGAATTGGCGCTTGATGGCCTTCGGTTGCTTAATGCTATCGGCTGGTCTCGCAGGTAGCCTTGTTTGGCAATCGAGCCAAGGCTCGATCACGCCCTGGGTGGTTGAAGTGGATCATCTCGGCCAGGCCCAAAGGGTTGCGCCGGCCAACATCGGCTATCAACCTACTGACGCTCAGATCGCTTACCATCTGGCGCGCTTCATTGAGGACGTCAGAGGCCTGCCAGCCGACGGCATCGTTCTGCGCCAGAATTGGCTCCGGGCCTATGATTTTACGACGGATCGTGGCGCGGCTGCACTGAACGACTACGCGCGCACCAATGACCCCTTCGCCAAGTTGGGGAAGGCCCAAATCTCGGTGGATGTCTCGAGCGTCATTCGCGCGTCGTCGGAGAGCTTTCGGGTCGCCTGGACTCAACGCACCTACGACAACGGTTCGTTGAGCTCGACCGAGCGCTGGACTGCAATTCTCTCGATCGTGATCGAGACGCCGCGCGATGCCGAACGACTGCGCAAGAATCCCCTTGGGGTCTATGTCCGCGCCATCAACTGGTCAAAGGAGTTGAGTCAGTGACCAAGACGCCGTCTGACGTTTATTCGAAGCATCCTATCGTGCGCAGTGGGTTCAATTCGAGTCGGTACGACCTGGTGGCCGCGAAGCGAGCACTTCTACCTGCTCTTCTGTTTTGTTCGTCGGCGCTCGGTGGGTGCGCGACCTACATACCGCCACAGATCAGCTATGATGCGGAAGTTCCTTCGATGCCAGCATCGCCAGCGCCTCCGGACGACAAGTCGCAACCGCTACACGTGCCGCCCCTCTGGAGGCCGGCTCTCGGGGGCAAGGCGGCCGGGAAGGAAGAGCCTGAACCCGTGAGCCGGATTGAGACGGCAAACAGCGCAGCCCGGGTCGAACCGCGCAAGCGGGGGTATTTCAACGCAGCGCAGATCTATGCCTACAGCCCCGGGGCGCTTTATCAGATTTACGCCGCCCCGGGACAGATTACGGATATAGCGCTTGAGGAGGGAGAGCAGCTGACCGGATCTGGGCCGATCGCCGCCGGAGATACCGTGCGCTGGGTCGTTGGCGATACCGAAAGCGGAAGCGGCGATACGCGCCGGGTCCATATCCTCGTCAAGCCGACCCGCGCATCGATCGAGACCAATCTTGTGGTCAATACAGACCGGCGCACCTACCTGATCGAGCTCCGCTCGCGCGAGCGGCCATACATGCCATCGGTTGCCTGGTACTATCCGGAAACAATGCGCGAACGATCGCGTGCAGTCGCTCTGAGACCCATCCTTCCGGAGCCCGCGCAACGCATTTCCCGCTACGCAATTGAAGGCGACAGCCCGCCGTGGCGGCCGCTGGCCGTCTATGACGACGGCCGCAAGGTCTATGTCGAATTCCCTCAGGGCATCGTGCAAGGCGAGATGCCACCGCTCTTTATCATCGGTTCAGACGGCAAGACCGAACTTGCCAATTACCGCGCCTACGGCAACCTCCTGATCGTCGATCGGCTGTTCGCGGCTGCCGAACTGCGGCTTGGCGGTGAGCACCAGCAGAAAGTCAGGATTGTCAGGAAAGACGGGAGGCCGTCGTCATGAATACCGAGGACGGAAACGATCGCGATCAGGCGACTCAGCCGCAGGCGCGAGACGGGCAATCCGGAAGTTTCCGCTTGAGGGCAGAGCATGCGCGCGTGACACGGTTGTCACGGAAGGTTCTGACCGGCGGGAGCGCGGTTATCATGCTCGTGATTGGCGGAACTGTTTTGTGGTCGCTGCAGAGTAACCGCTCCCCAAACCATGCGGCCGAGGAGCTTTACAGCACAGACCATCATAATGTGGCCGACGGGATCGCGACGCTGCCGAAGGACTACACGGGCGCTCCACGCCAATCGATTCCGCTGCTCGGTCCGCCACTCCCCGGGGACCTTGGACGGCCGATCCTTGCTGCTCAGGGGCGGTCGCCAACCATCGGCTCAGATCCAGAACAGCAGCGCCGAGACCAAGAGACTGAAGCAGCCCGCATCAGCCGCTTGTTCGCTGCGAACAATGGTGGTGAAATGCGCGCGCCCGCCGCTGCGGCCGCTGGAACCGACCGCGTCGCGTCTCCAAGCGCGACGAACTCTGCCGATGACGGATCGGCGCAGAACGGTCAGGACCGGAAGCTTGCCTTCGCGAACGCTTCTGTGGACCGTCGCACGGTCAGCCCGGACCGCATCAGCGGGCCGGCTTCGCCATACATCTTGCAGGCTGGGACGGTCATTCCGGGAGCCCTAATCACTGGGATTCGATCAGACCTCCCAGGTCCGGTCACAGCGCAGGTAACTGAGAATATTTTTGACACGCCGACAGGCCGCTTTCTGCTTGTGCCCCAGGGAGCGCGTCTAATCGGTATGTACGATAGTCAGGTCACGTTCGGTCAGTCGCGCGTCCTGCTGGTTTGGACGCGGCTGATCATGCCGAACGGACGTTCTATCGTTCTTGAGCGGCAGCCTGGCACTGATAACGCAGGCTATGCGGGTCTGGAAGACCAAGTCGACAATCACTGGGCAGAACTATTCCAGGCTGCGGCACTATCGACGCTTCTAGCTGTTGGGACGGAACTAGGCGCAGGCTCCGACACAAATAGCAACGACAGCGCAATTATCCAAGCATTGCGACACGGGGCCTCCGACTCACTGAATCAAACGGGACAGCAGGTCGTTCGCCGCAGTCTCGGCATCCAGCGTACCCTGACCGTGCGACCTGGCTTTCCGGTTCGTGTTCTGGTCAATCGTGACCTCATACTTGCGCCGTATGGAAAGTGACAACATGCCAAAGCTCAAAATAGCAGAGCTTCCAGACGATAAGCCGGTCAAAGTGAGTACGGAGCTGCCGGCGGCCGTGCATCGTGACCTCATTGCATATGCAGAAGCCCTTAGGCGTCAAGGTGGTCAAGCGGTCGAACCGACTAAGCTCATCGCCCCCATGTTGGCGCGCTTTATGGCCACGGATCGAGGGTTTTCTAAACTGAAACGTGAGGGCCACGTACCGGCCACTGGCGAAGGGAAGTGATGCTCAAGGTTTCTCGACAGTTGAGATATCGTTTAGCGTTCCCAGGTCCGGCCCCAAACAACTCCGGTAGCCAGGCTTTGTCCACTTTCGGATGCGAGGGCGCTGGTCGTTGATCACTTCATGCGCGGTACGCTTCTCCGGCCATCCACGCTGACGGGCACGTCTCCATCGATCGTGGCCCGACGTACGACGCGATGCTGGTCCCCGTAATCGTTGACCGCGTAATGCTGTGTCGCGCGGTTATCCCATATCGCGATATCGCCCTCTAACCAGTTCCACCGCACAGTGTTTTCGGGCGCGGTGATATGAGACTGGAACAGCTCGAACAGCTTTTGTCCGTCGTATTTGGGCACCCCAATAAAGTGCTTCACCAAGACGCCGAGCACTAGCGTCCGCTCGCCTGTTTCGGGATGGACACGCACGACGGGATGCTCAGTCTCAAAAATCCTGCTGGTGAACACATCGTCAAAGTGTTTCTTGTCAACGTCACGGACGCGCGCGATCCCAGCGTAATCGAAAACGTTGCTGTGAACAGCCCATAGCTCATCGGCAAGCCGTTGTAGCGGGGGCGGCAGGTCAAGGTAAGCGGCAGCTGTGTTCGACCACACGGTATCGCCTCCGAACGTTGGCATTACAACGGCTCGCAAGACCAAAATCTTGGGATAGGCTTCGGCGAAGGTCCCATCGGCATGCCAAACATCGGCGCGACCGCCGCCGCGAGTGGAGTCCAGTTCGAGGAGCGACGCCGTTCCCTTGGTAGCACCGAGCATCGGATGCGGCACTAGCTTTCCGAGACGAGCGGCAAAGCGCTCCTGCTCGGCGTCGTTGAGATGTCCTTGATTGCGAAAGAAGATTACCTTGTGCTCGAGCAACAAGCTGTTAATTGCGACGATCGTGTGGTCCGGTAGATCGCCCGATAGCTCGATATTTTTGACTTCGGCACCGATGCGCGCTGCACGTTTCACAACATCGGTGCCCGGAATGACGTCACCGATCAAAGCCGCTGTGCTCATGTCGTTTTTCCAAGGCCTTTCAGTTTCTTCCCCGCCCCTTGGTAACGAATGATCTGCAGCAAGCATCATGCCAGGCGAAAGACCGAACATGTAGCGCCAGATGGCACTAAGCGGATCGCGATATTTGACACGAGCTATCGGACTTGATCCGCGGTTCGACCGAGTAAAAGAACTCGGTTTTCGATCTCACTCTTCGAATATCATCGGATCGTGAAGACGAAGCGGATAGCAGCATCGGGCGAACGGCGGATCTTCAGCTGTGTTCTTATGGTCACTTAACTGCGCTGAATAATGCAATGCTTTTGCAAAACCGGTAATAATTCATGATGGTCATGAATCATGTAGTCGGGCCCTGCGGCGCACAGGCGCGCTTCGGAAACAAATCCCCCCGTGATTGATACGTTAATAAGACCGAGATTGCGGGCAATCTCAGTCTCAACTGGCATGTCACCTACGATGACGGTTCTTTCTGGGGATAGATCATTGGCCTGCATATACAAACGCAGCCGTTCTTCCTTGCTCATGCTCCTAAACTGGGTGGCGCGGCTCTCAAATGCCAAGATATCCCTAACTTGAGTCTTGATTCCGAGTCTTCGCACTTGTGTGCGGATCGGTTCAACAATGTGATTGCTAACGATGACGGTTTGAACTGATCTCTGATCAAGAGCGAGCAAAACGTTTCGTGCGCCCTTGCGTAAGGCCGCGTTGCGCGCCAAAAATTCGTAGGCATCGTGGAAAATGGCGCTGTCGTTACTATTCACGACGTCGATTTCATCTTCCGACATGTCTAGATTGCGGAAAAGAACCGAAAGAGGGAGTTCGAACTCCTCTCGAAGCCTGTGCATATCGACGGCTGCGCGACCGAAGCGGCTCAGAATTGCATTAATGGTTTGCAGCACGGCATTGGCATCATCGAGCAGCGTACCATTCCAGTCGAAAACAACGGCGGATTTCATGCGTGAACCTAGACAAGTAATCGTGCGATATTCTCGTGTTCGAGACTGGCTGTTTTGTTGGTCCGGTGCGGTCCTAGTGGGTTAGGCCCATACAGAGTTGTCAGGGGAGCAACGCGCGCCAGTGCGCTCGACGGGCGGACTGTGATTCCGAGGCGAGATGGAGGCGGAGGGCGTGAGCATTGCTGCTTTGACGGCTCTATTTCTGGATCGATTTGCTTGAAGCAATGGTCATGCCAGCCGGCCATCAAGGCCGAATGGGCTTTCGACGGTCTGAACGCGTGCTAGGCGCGCTGTACTGGACATGACACGAGATTGTGCCTCTGTCAGAATACGGACACGAGTCTACAAGGTCCGGTAAGTGCGGGCCGACTGATCCGCTCGTGAAATTCGGGCGCAATTGATACTGGGGTGTTCCCTCCGTGATCTGTCCGGCTAGTGAGGCGAATGGGCTTCTACCTGAGTCGCTAAGTCGAAAGTCGGGGCTTCAACGACTTTCCACTGAGAGGACTGGAGCAATGCTCAATTGTCGCCCATCCTATCTAGTGCCAGCAACCACTGATGCGACGAGGAAAAAAATGTCTTGAGCGGCGCAACGGCTAGACTGATGCCGCTGTTCTCTGTGAGAACTGCACATGTAAGTCTATGTGTCGACCGCCGCTGTTGGTAACGGCCATGCATGTTATCGTCTCAGGCCTGAACTAGGATAAGAGGCGCAACTTCCTGGTCCCGCGCCAGTTTGCTCGCGGCTAGGCCGGTGGCGACACCAATGCGATCAGGCATGGGGCGATTTTGGCTCATCTTGCGCTTGCTTTCGACCCGGGTGATCGGGATGCGTACGCCGACGATTTCACGCAACTGGGCGGTAATGAAATCCACGGGAGCATCGCTGACGGCCCAAGGTGTCGCACGTGACGTTTCATGGATATTCGTAAGGCGCGTCACGATCTCAAGCAGGCGATCGGGATCCTCGAAGAACCCAATCGGCCCATGGGCATGGACCGCGATGTAATTCCATGTCGGCACCACGTGCTCAGCTTGTCGTTTACTGGGATACCAGGATGGCGTCACGTAAGCTTCCGGGCCAGTAAAGATCGCCATCGCATCTCCGATCGTGGCGGTGCGCCATTGCGGATTGCGCTTCGCAAGGTGCCCGTACAGCGTGCCGTGCTCGCCTTCGCTCTCATCGAGGAAGAGGGGAAGCGGCGTCGCAAGGGGCCCGCCCGACGTGGCCGTGATCAGGTTGGCCAATCGGGCGCAGCGGATTGTCGCTCGAATGTTCTCGAGGTCGTCATCTCGAAAGGGGCATGGTATATACATGGAAGGCTCTCGGTTGGAGGTCGTCGAGATAACCCAGGTCAATGTGCGAGAAAACTGCCAGTTTCAGTCGGCCTCTTGGAGGTTCGCCGTTGGATCCGCCCGCCTTGCTCGTGGCTTGGCCGCCTCGTGATCGCCCGCTGACGTGCTCCTGGGGCCGTGATGTAACCGAGCAAGGCAATTATGACGAGTCCGGTTCCATGGGCGCTCGCTTTCATTCGCCGCTCTGAACATCTGAGTTTCCTCGGACAAGCGAGCCGGACTGCTGCTTACCGATGGGTGCGTGCCACGTTCAACTTGGAACCTGCCAACAGCCGGCTTACTGAGAGCAGAGCGGACGGCGGTGCTGATAACTTTCCATCTGGCTGCGCTGACAACTCCCTCAACGCCACCTCGATATCTCTTATGGCACTTGCGGTGGGCGAACTTTATGAATGTCGGAGGTTCCGATCAGCTTGATCTAATCGAGCTGAAGTGCGGGAGGGACAACCCGTTATAGACGATGGTCTATTTTATTTAAGCCACAATGTGTTCGAGGCGAAGGGGTGTCATGGGCGAGTTTAATTTCAGCGCAGGAAGCGTTCTGTTCGGCCTTTGCTTATCGCGATTGCGGCAATCCTTTTGTTTTTCTGATCACGTTCAATCATCGGCCATCCGCTGTTCGATTGTCACTCCCTCGCGTCCGCCAAACCTTGGTATACGCCGACGCCGCTAAGACGGCCTTGCTCCGTTCCGTTACTGGAGTTAACGCTGGGCCATTGGTCTGGCTTAAGGGTATACAGTGAGTGAAGTTCGCGAATTTATCGACTTCTGGATCGAGAATAGCGTTCATGCCGTCGAGCAGTATCGGACTCCCGGCGCGTCGCAGGATGTGGCCGAACTCACTCAGCGCCTTGTCGAGGCAGCCAAAGAGCAGGATATTTCTGAAGCCGACTTGCAGGCTGAGATGAACGATATCTCTGAGTACATTGGAGAGCGACTCAGGGCTGCAAATAGGGCTGAGCGCGAACGGCGCACGCCCACCTAGGAGAGCGAAGTTCGCTTACCTACCAGCCGGTAAAGCGGCTCAATGCGACGTTCCTCAACATCCGCTGCTGCTCAGCCATCAAGCTGCCACCATCCGATTACGCGAACACCGTGACAGCCGCCGCTCAGCTATTCGCCTTCAAGGCCCTTGAGGGACATCATGGCATTGAGGTTCTTAATGGCGGTGTTGCGCTCGCTCAGTTGCCGCGTAATTGTGCCGTCTACCCGCTTGAAAAACCCGAACGGCGTTACACGAGAGTTGCCGTGCAAGGCCAACATTGTGAATTGTTCCGGGGGTCGTCAGCTTATCGACAGCTAAGGCCCATAGCATGGGAAGGTCTCTAGCTAGACTGACAAGTCCGGCTTGATTTGCCTAGATCTGGCAGAGGAGGATCGGATGGATTGCTTTGACAATATCAACAGCTTCGACGACCCAGATCTCACGCAGACGTCTTTGCGCCGGCAGCAAGTGCAGGGGTGGGCGAATGAGGCTGGGTGTTTGACGATCCTGGATCAAAACCGCTGTAGTTGACCGCCTCTTCATTGTTCGTCGGTGGCACCCCAGACGGCCGGCTTCGAGATCTGCCGTTGCGGCGTCCTTCTGGTGGAGCTGTGTCTTTCCTCGAGTGTGGCCGCATGCAGCTTTTTGGCCGTTTCCGGCATCTATGAAATTGGTAATGCAAGCAATGAAGAAGTCAGCGATACGAGAGCTTTCCCTGGTCTACAAAGTGTGCGTTCTGAGCATTGGGATCCTGGTCTCCTCAGCAGCGGGCGCAACTGACGATTTGATGAGCGCTGCCAGGGAGGCTTTCAAACCGATTCCTTCGATCGTCCCTGCGATAAAGGACAACACAGTCACCCACGAAAAGGTCGAACTTGGCAAGACGCTGTTCTTCGATCCGAGGCTATCGGCAAGCGGGATCATTAGCTGCAATACGTGCCATAACCTTGGCGCGGGCGGCGTAGATGCTGGTCCAACGTCAGTGGGTCATGGCTGGCAGCGAGGTCCACGTCGGGCACCTACCGTCTATAACGCAGTGTTCAATGTGGCGCAGTTCTGGGATGGGCGCGCGGCAGATCTCAAGGCGCAAGCCACAGGCCCCATCCAGGCGAGTGTCGAAATGAATGCCACGCCGGACAGGGTGCTCAACACGTTGAATTCGATGACCGACTATGTCGTCATGTTCCAGAAAGCGTTCCCGAATGAGGCGAGGCCCGTCACCTTTGACAATTCCGCCAAGGCGATCGAGGCTTTCGAAGCGACTCTGATTACACCTGCTGCCCCATTTGATCAGTACCTGAAGGGCGATGAGCATGCTCTCGATGATCAGCAGAAGGCGGGACTAAAGCTATTCATGGAAAAAGGATGCTCGTCTTGCCACAATGGAATCAACGTCGGTGGACAGGATTACTTCCCGTTCGGCGTGGTTGAAAGGCCGGACGGAACGCTGCTGCCATCCGCCGACAAGGGCCGTTTTGCGGTTACCAAGGTAGCCAGCGACGAATACGTTTTCCGCGCCGCGCCGTTGCGCAACGTCGCGTTGCGGGCACCGTACTTCCATTCGGGCCAGGCCTGGAGCCTTAAGCAAGCGGTTGGCGTGATGAGTGAGACCCAGCTCGGCGCGAAGCTCAGCGATAAAGAGGAAAACGACATTGTAGCGTTTCTAAATTCGTTAACTGGGCAGCTGCCAAAGATCGAATATCCGAGACTGCCCACGCGTAGCGATGCGACGCCACGGCCCTCTCTAGACAAATAGGGGCACCGATAAGCCGGATGCCGTGCGTCCTTGGTTCAATCGATACTCGAAGTGTGCGCGTCGCTAAGTGTGCCCAATCTCAATTGTTGTTGTCCAGGCGACTACACATCCCAGTTCGCCTCGCCTCAGCGACGCATCATGCGGCGCGTTTGTCCCAAGCCTCGAGTGGTAGTTTTGACTCCGCGACAAAAACGGCTTGCTGTCGATGAGATGAACTTTGCTGAGTTAAATCGCTAAATCTTGCTAGGTCAGTGTTACCGAAAGCTCGTCGCTGTCGAGTGTTGGATCGTCTCCAGATCAGCATCCTCGAACCGTTCACATGGGGTCTCAAACATACTGTACCAATCTGAGGTAATCGTCTGTAAGGACTGGTGAACGGATGGAAGAAGCTGCGTCGTGAAGGAAAGTATTCAGAGTCCTGCTAGCGCGAGTACGGCCTTCGAAAGATAGCCTTGCCGGCTTGCGAGTACGGAGGGTGTTCAATTCGGAACTGACGAGGTCAGCCGCGAGACAATCTGAGGCCGAGAACGAACCAGTAGACATGACGGCTTGTGCCAGTCCTAATGTGGTGAGCCAACCCGCATAGATTAGTACGGCGCCATCTGTCTCATTGAGTCCAGAGAGTTCCTCAATTGCAGCAGCGTGGAATGGTGCCGCATCAAGTGACAGAAAAAGATCAGCTATTTCGTCACGTGTGGCTCGAGAGAGAAGGCAGCGGCCGAGATGTGATAGGAGCGTCTCAGTCGGCCCCTCGAAGATGCGGAGAATGCGAGCGTCTCGATAGATTTTAGCTACAGGAGTCCCCTCATCGTAACCGCGGCCACCTAACAGTTGGACGCATTGATCGGCAACGAGGCCGCACCACTCCGAGGACAAAACCTTCGTTGCTGACGCAAGGTGGACGTTCGGTGCGCCCTGCGCTGAGACAAGTCGGCAGGATGCACCCAGCATTGCCTTCACGACTTCCCGTCGGAGTACCATCTGTCCAAATGATTGCTCGATATAGCTGTTCTCGATCATGCGCAGCTTGCCTAGTCGACGACGGCTTGCATATGAGGCTGCGACCTGAATAGCGCGCTCAAGGGCTCCAAGACCCATAGCAGCCACACCGATGCGCCCGCGGTTCATACTAGATGCTGCTGCTCCCCAGCCGTCTTGATCGCGAGAGAGCACGTAAGCGCTCGGCAGCTCGACATCGTGGAACTCTAGGGTGTTTTGAATAATACCGCGCAGACCGAGTGTGCGATGCTCGTGCGTGACCTTTAGGCCCGGAGCCTGCCTATCAACTAGAACGCCAACGACCCGTCCTTTCGCATTGGGACCAGCGGCTCGCGCAAAACAAACGATCCAACGAGCCCAGTCAGCGAGGCCGATCCAGATTTTGCGGCCAGAGATGCGAACTCTATCTTCATGCATGAAGGCCGACGCTTCTATATGTCGCGGGGCAGAGCCAGCTCCAGGCTCTGTTAAAGCGAAAGCGCAAAGATCGCCGCGTGTTGCGCCCCACATGACCTGCCTTTGTTCAGGGATGTGCGGTGCCGCTTCGATGCAGGGCAGGGCCAGAAAGTTATGGATCACGAGGGTAGAGGCAGCAGAGACATCGAAGGATGCAGTCGCGGAGATGAGGTCGATGGCCTCTTGCAAAGGAAGGGCTAACCCACCGTGCTCTGTTGGTGTAGTGAGCCCGAATAGCCCATGCCGTGCCAATACGCTGTGTAGGGTCGGAGGGAATGCCCGACGGTCATCCGCGTCTGCAAAATTCAACTGACTGAGGTCATCGATCAAACGGGAATATAAGGTGGTAGCTGCACCAAAGTCAGATGTGCGCTCCTGCGCCTCCTCGCATAAGGGGTAAGCTTGAGTGTACATATCCATAAAGCCAGATTGATTGCGTGCGTGCGTTATGACAATCATCTTCGTGGCTGGCTCGAATAGACATTGGTATAGGTGAATGCGAGCGAAGCATATGCAGATTACCCAGATTGGGAGTCATCGCCAGGGCTGCGCGGCGGGCGTCAAGGTGCATCTTGCAGACTAACCCATCGAGGGCGTGTTCGCGACCGTGCGATACGCTCCAGGGACTCGTCGCGTCGAGATCGTGCGGTGCTGCACGGTACTCGCGATGTCGCGCCGGAACTCCGACAGGAGGAATCTCCTTGAGCTGCACATACCGCTTGTCCGTCAGTTCTCCAACGTGACTCCCGCCGTCTTGATCGCGTCGTACCTTTTGGAATTCCTCGGGGCCCTTGACGAGCCGGCGCTTGCGGTCGGCTTGCTCCTCCGAACTGGCAGTGCTGTCCGCAACTTTGTCGATTGCTTTGCCGGCCATGTCGCGAGCGCGCTGGCGTTGGCTTTCAGTCTTGGGCCGCACTGCGGTTGACGACGTCGACGCGATCTAGAGCAGCCTGCGGATCGCCTGGGGGCGGGAAGGCTCATCGGCCTGCTTCTCGATCCACTTGTCGATCGCCTCGAGCTCTATGCGGTCTTATTGCCGACGTGAGCTTGCGTAAAAGTAAGCGGGCAATGGTGACATTGTCGGCGTAGCCGGGGATCTCGACGTCCAGCATGCGTGGTTAAGAATCAATGCTGGCAACTGGAATAATGATGTCTCGGCCAATCCCGCAACCGGCTCAAATGGCATCGAGTTCTCTTCGATCCCCTCAACCGGAGGCTGGCATGCGTTCTACGGCGGAAATTATCCGGGCGTCAGTTCAACGGCAAACTTGGGAGCTTCTGCCTTCGCTCACGCGGTCCCGAGCGGCTTTTCGTCTTGGGACGCATTGGCGGTTGTAGGAGTTTGCTAGCGTCGATTGCTGGGGGTCTGAAATAGAAATGCAGTGGAGCGCTCTCGGCCTACAGATATTGCCGCACGGTTGCCGGCGGCCGATCACGATGGCTCTCGTTGTCGGCATGGTGTTCGGCGCCTACATGGCGATTGCGGATGGACTGGCCTTCCGTACAGTCATTCCGCCAGAGCAGGCCGCGCTGGTGCTTGTTACTCAGCGACGGTCCTGATCATACCTTTCTCGGCGCGTGCTGTATTCGAGGAGGTGATCTTCCGCCTGATCGTGATGTCCGCGTTAGTCTGGCTCTTCGCGATCGCCGCCGGTCGCCCGTGGTTATGGTGCTACTGGGGCGCGATCCTCAGGGCTGCCTTGGTGGCCTATCCCCTATATTATCTGTCGTATCTGATGACTCTTGATCCGACGCCCCTGAGTTGGGTTCGCGAAGTGGCGCTTCATGGGTGCGGCGGCTTGCTCTGGGGCTATCTCTATTGGCGCCTTGGCCTTGCGGCCTCGATCGTGGGGCACGTTAGCGCGCACCTTTCGCTGCAGCCGCTGTTAGGCTTCCTGTTCGGCTAGGCCGACCGGCCAGGACACGATATTTCGAGAATCACGGCGCAGCTTTTTTGGGGCCGCTATCCTCTGCGATCGCGCCTGCTGAACATGCTTCGAAACCCGCGCGGCAGCCGCGGAAATTCACATCTGGTTGGTGCTACAAAGGCAACCATATCGCTTGTGTGGCGCGAGCTGCGGTCCTAGTTTTGTGATCGCTCAATGGCTTGAATGAGATGATGCAGATAATCGTCATTTCGGGAGGAGCGCAATGGCCAACTCGCTCATTGTGCGCAAGGACCATCTACCTCAAGCACAGAAGATACATCGGGCGGCACAATACGTCCGAATGTCCACTGACCTCCAGAAATACTCGACTGAAAACCAAGCGGCTGTTATCGCAGCTTACGCCGCCATTCATGGGCTCACACTCGTTCGCACCTACCGCGACGATGGCGAAAGCGGTCTTAAAATCGAGAAGCGAGCCGGTTTGACCGCGCTGATCCGTGACGTCCAGTCTGGCGAAGCTGACTTCGGTCACCTGCTGATCCTGGATGTTAGTCGCTGGGGACGGTTTCAAGACGTCGACGAGAGCGCGCACTATGAATTCCTCTGTCGGAAGGCAGGCATCAAGGTAGCCTATTGCGCCGAGCAATTCGACAATGATGGCAGCCTTCTGTCGAGCATTGTCAAAAATATCAAGCGGGTGATGGCGGCGGAGTACAGCCGGGAGCTTTCAGGTAAGGTCCATGCGGGAGCTTTGCGGTTGGCGGGGCTAGGCTTCAAGATGGGCGGCTCAGTTCCCTATGGATTGCAGCGACTGGTCGTAGACGAACACTCAACTCCAAAGGGATTTCTTGGTCGGGGCGAGCGCAAATTTCTGGCGTCAGATCGCGTACGACTTTGCCGGGGAACGCCGGCTCAGACCAAGGTCGTGAGATGGATCTACGAGCAGTATTTGAGTGGAAAATCGCCAAGAGGTATCGCGCGCGAACTCAATCGGCGAGGCATTGTAAATAGCCGAGGCGCTCCGTGGTGCAAGAATGCGATACGTGATCTTCTTCGAAACGAAGCATATATCGGTACTTTCATTTACAATCGCACGACGGAAAAGCTAGAGACAAAGAGAGCGCGTAACCCACAGTCCCTCTGGATCAGGAAGGAAGGCATCATCGAGCCTACTGTCGAGCGAAACGTGTTCCTGCGCGTGCAGAAGGTTATGGCGGCACGGCGGCTCATCAAAATCCCAGAGGAGGAAATGCTGCTGAGGCTTCGAAAGCTGCTGATGAAGAAGGGTAAGCTGAGTTCAAGGATTATCAACGAGTGCCCCGGCATGCCCTCAGTCACCTCGTTTTCGGTTCATTTCGGCACGCTTAAAAACGTTTATCGACTGATTGGCTACACGGGCAATCAACACTATTGGGACAAACTCGCCGCGTACAAGCAATGGGTCGAATTTCATCTTCAAAATGCAGCTCGTCTTCGTGTTGCCCTCAAGCGGGCAGGCTCGTTTGCTAGACTTGATCGCTCAGCCAAGTGTTTGAGGTTGAATAGGGCTGAGAACGTCAGCTTTCGGGTCGCCAGATGGTGCAAATATGGGGGCCGAGTGGTACGCTGGATGATGCGTAATCGCGTGCGCCGGCTAGAGGGGTGGGTGATTATTTTGAGACTGGACGAAAATAACCAATCGCCCCTCGATTATCTTCTGCTGCCGTCGGCATCGCTGTTGTTTAATGGCCCTTGGTTTCGGGTCTCCGAAGAATCTCGGGCGGCCCAAAACATAGAGCGCTTCGATACTTTTGACGAATTATCTCGATCGCTCGTTAAGAGGCTCTGCAAAACAACGCGTGCCACTCGATACAAGTCGAACAAGGCGGTGGTCGATATGTCCAAGCCGAAGAGGGGATGCCCGCGAGCCACCTAGGCCAGCGTGCGCACCGGCTGTACCAGGAAGGTGCGGGTAATCCTCCCGCTACGAGTAGGCTGTGTCAGAAGAGACGAATTGCCCAATCGTCTTCCTGTCGGGCGACCGGAATTTTATGCGGGCACAGTCATGACGGAAGTCGACGGGCCAAATGTCCGCATTGTTTACGGCGCGCAATGATCAGCGCTCGATCAGCACGCACCACGCAACTGAAAAGCCATTGGATCTGGCCGCCCCTCATCGCCCGACGAAGTGCGAGCGGCGGCGGAATTGGCGTTTTCCCGCGAGACGAGCTTAGCTCCAACCAACACGGCTGCCTGCAATCTCAATTAAGGCACCTGGTGATCGAATCACGAAGATAAATCATTCAGCCCGCCAGTTCACGCCGGCGGGTTTTCCCTTGGCGCAATTTCCATTGTTTTGAGTGGTCGACGGCGGCGCGCGCTATGTTCAGTCATGGCTTTCACCGCCTCATCTTCGTCGGCGCAAAAAGCGATGCTTCGCCGATCGGCAAACACGAGCCACTGGCGAAGCCCAACTACCCTGATGACGTACTCGGTCATTTTCGAGCGTCCTGCAGCGAATGAACTGCATCTTATGCAAACGACGTTGCTGTTCCATTAATCAGAATCCGGCCCAGGCGGTGAACGCGCACCGAAAGGTGACAAGCTTTTGTCGGTCTTTCTTTTCGAATGGGAAGGGAAGGCGAGTTCGCCGAGGGTGCCATCGAAGGCGTGGCGCTCGCCGTGCTGGTCGCCGGCCTTCTCGACAGGCCGCTTTCGGATCGTCTGCCTGATTGGGTGGCCGACTGGATCTAATTAAAACCTGTCTCGGAAATGACGCCGCCGGTCTCAAAAATACACGCCCGGCGGCGTTTCCTTCCTGAACTGGGACGCTGAAATCCCCAGCACCAAGCAAACTGCAGGGGCTGTGCCACGGGCCAATGACGTGAAGCCGAACGCTCCGGCATCAAGTGCGCGTGATATGTGAGGCCGTTCACACTCGATCATCGCTAATCGGCCTAATACACGCACAAACCGGTGGCGACTCGGTGGCGGAGAATCGTGATGCCGTTTTTCAGCAGCCAAAGCTTGCCGTCAGCAGCCGCCGCTTCAGTGCTCAGTGTTCTCATCGTGGGAGCAGTTGCCTTTGCAGCAGTTGGTTATGTGGAGTGGTCATCAGGCGTTAATCTGATCCACTTCATGGACCGGACTGCCGCGGATGCCTCAACGCCGGCTCTACCGCTCAAGGGGCGAACAGGTTGCGAGCAGGGCAATAAGCCGCTGCCGGCGCTTTCTCTGCGGCTCGAATGACACCAGCCCCGATTAACCTCCCAAGGAAACTAGCCGCCGGGCTTGAAATGCAGCATCCCGGCGGCGCCCTGTTCTTCCAGCCCTGGGCCCTGAAATCCCCAGTATCCGTAGACTAGCAGGCCCGTGGACCGATTGACCGTTGTCTCGTTAGCACACGGTTAAGGAAGAAGAGCCGGCGCCAGGGCCCGTGCGCCAGTTCCTCCCGAAACGTGACCGTGCGAATTCCCCAATCGGTCCCGTCCCACAGAGAAGCGTGAGCCGGTTTGGTTGCTGATTTGCTAACGGCTGTTTCGGTCTTTATCCTTGCGGGACCTGACGCTCAGCGCTTAGGTTTCCCGCATTAGGACCAAAGGGAGTTTTGTCTGTGGCTACAGGTACTGTGAAATGGTTCAACCCGACGAAGGGTTACGGATTCATCCAGCCCGATGACGGAGGCAAGGATGTTTTTGTGCACATTTCTGCGGTCGAAAGGGCTGGGCTGAGCAGCCTAAACGAGGGCGCGAAAGTCAGCTACGAAGCGAAGGACAATCGCGGAAAAACATCCGCCGAAAATCTGCGGGTGGGGTGACGCACCAGGAACAAGGGGCAATGCCGGGAGTCATCATAAGCTCCCGCGATAGGTTGCCCCCCGACCGGGAGTTTAGAGCGGCCTTGGCGTTCCCCGCGCCAAGGCCGCTACCGTTATTGTATGGCATCGCAGCATGAAAATGCGCGAGATAGCGAAGGGCATTGCCTGAGTTTTTTTCTATCATTTTCGGCGAGCCGAGGGCGGGGGTAATCCCTAATGGTTCTGCTTAGGCGCGGAACGGCGGGCAACGCTGGAAGTCATCTTTCTTGCTTCCGTTGTCAGCGCGCCCGACGGCGCGAGCTTGGAATGCGGCCCCGACGCGCCCGATGACCGTGTCGGGGGCGTCTGCTGGTGCGGCCACTGCCCTAGGAGGGCGCAGCGCGGCTTCAGATTGGCGGTCAGGCAAATCGCCGCCGGCTTCTCGCCCGGTATCTCCCCACAAATGCTTTTGATCGTTTGTGCTGCTGGTGATCCCGGCAGACTCGTGCGCGGGTCTGGTGTCCGGGATTAGACTTCGCCAACCACCGATTGACCACCGAAACACAGTGAACAAACAGCGATAACAGTGGTCAATCAGGATCGGCCTTCATTGTTTTTGTTGATTTTTTCGGTTGCTGCTTACGTTCGGGACGCAGGGGTCGCAGGTTCGAATCCTGCCACTCCGACCATTCTTTCAAGCACTTATAGTTTCTGTGTTTTTCGTGCGCAACGACATGCGCATCGATTTGAAGCGCGGCTGCCATGTCGGTCGATTTCGGGACGCCGGTCCCTGATATCGGCGATTCGGGACCATTGGAGCGCGCGAGGGAAGCGGCCCCTGACGTGAAAATGCGTAGCACGTCACCAAGCACCACACGGTCTCCCTTCGGACCTCTCGGCTGATCCTGTCCGACATCAAAGCACGAATAGCCCGCCGCGAGTAGTGCTCAGCTTGCCGGCGCAAATACCCGTCAGGGGTTGCCGACCTCAAAGGCCAGCAGAACGTTGCCGGGCAGGCCGCTCCATTGCGCGTAGCCGGAATTGACATACAGCATGCCGTCGACGACGACCGGGCCGGGTCCGTCCATGGCGCCGCCATGGGCCGCAACGCCGTTGACCGTGGCGTAGTCGCGGGCGGTGTCGATTTCCCAGAGCAGCCGTGCGTCATCGGTCGCGTAGGCGCGCAGGAAGCCGCTCACGCCGCCCGAGAACACGACGCCGGGAATGGCGGTGACCGCCGCGGAGAGAGCGGGGCTGCACTGGGGGCGGTCGCCACAGGCCACCGGCGCCACCTGCATCGCGATCCTTCCGGTCGCAAGATCGAGCCCGAACAGGCCGCCACCTTCGCTTGAATTCAGACGTCGCGTGCCGTCCCTGAGAAATCGTACGTCCGAATTGGCGACATAGATTCGGTCCTGGTCGGCGGCGGAACCCCATTCGGTCCCGCCCAACGCGCCACCCTTGCCGATCCGCGTCTGCCACAGGATCTTGCCCTCGTGGTCGGGATCGAGCGCGTGGACCACGCCGGATTTCTGGCCGATCACCAGCACGCGCTGTCCGTTACGCAGGCTCACCAGGATCGGTGATTGGCCGAAATCATGGTCGGGGCCGCGGTCTTCCGGACAATTGCTCTGATCGGTGCCGAAACACGCAACGACGAAGCTGTCCTTCGGTGTGGCCTGTTGGTGCCAAAGCATTCGGCCGGTCGCGAGATCGAACGCGAGGATGGCATCGCTGGTGTCGGTTGCCGGGTCGGCATAGCTGTTCGAGGTCGCGACATAGAGCGCCTGGCGCTGCACGTCGATCGTCGGCGCGGACCAGACCGACGCGCCGGCCGGACCGAACAGCTGGGTCCCGAGGGCGTTCGCCCGTGTCGGATGCGGTGCCTCGGGAATCGTATAGGCCTTCCAGATCTGCGCGCCGGTCTCGGCCTTCAGCGCAACGACGCTGCCGCGAAACGTACAGCACTGGTAGGTGGGACGAGACCCGATAGCCTCCTCGATCGATGAAACGCCGACATAGACGACGCCGGAATAGAACACTGGCGCACCGGTAATCCGGGCGGCCACATGATCGTCGACCTTGCTCTTCCAGATCAGTTTGCCGGTCGCGGCATTCAGGGCGTAGACGTTGGCACGCACATCGCCAAAGAAGATGGCAGGCTGGCCGTTGTCCAGCGGGGCAAAGCTGATGGCCGTCCGCACCGGCGCCTCGGTCGGAAACGCCCAGCGCGTGCAGCCGCTTTTGGCGTCGAGGGCGTGGACCTTGCGGTCGCCGCCACCGACGAACAGCAAGCCGCCGACGACGGCCGGCTGCGCGTTGGCGTTCGACGTGTCAGGAAATCCGAACGCCCATTTCAGACGCAGCCGCGGGACCTGGTCTTGCGCGAGGCCGGCCATTGCCGCCGGCTGAAACCGGCTGTTGTTGATATCCGTGCCCCAACCGTTCCACCGCGGCCCATCGATCGGCTGCGGAAAGCCGGTCTCGTTCTGCGCGCATTGGCCTGCGCTCTCGGTTGGCACGAGCGACGCGGCCTTTCCGGTGACGAGTGAGGCGATCGCCGCCCGCTCGTCGCTGGTCAGTCCCTGCGCGAAGGATGCCATCGGGCCCGTGGTGATCGCACCAAGCACCTCGTCGAACGATCTGGATTGCAGCGCGGTGCGGCTCGGCGCGCGAACAGCCGCGTTGCTGCTGTCGTGACATTGCGCACAGCGTTGCGCGTAGAGGTCGGCACCGGCTTGCTGCGCCGCGGCGGGCAGGCAAGACGAGATCAGGGCGATGGCAATCGCAGCACTCAGTTTCATCGTGATTCACCGGCGTTGGTTTTTGATGAAGAGAGCAATTGCAGCTTAGCACAACCTTCCGGCTGCCATCGTGCTTGGCGGAGGCCGGCCGCACGTATGGCGGTGCAGGATCCGATCGCCGCCTTCAATTCGAGCGCCCGCCGGCGCGATCTCCCATTGACAGGTCGGCCGATGTGATAGAATTATAACAAGATAAGTTGCAAAAATAACAATATGTCACCATCGTACCAGCGCCGCGCGCGGTCGACGGGAGGAAAATTTGGAATTGTCCGGTTCGATCGCAGCCGAGCCTCGGCCGTCGACGGCGCTGTTGATGGTCGGTGGCATCAACAAGCGCTTCGGCGGCGTGCGGGCGTTGCGCGACGTCAACCTCGAGGTCCGGGCCGGCGAGGTGCACGCGCTGCTGGGCGAGAACGGGGCCGGCAAGTCCACGCTGATCAAGATCCTTAGTGGTGTCCACGCGGCCGACAGCGGCACGATCGAGATCGCCGGCAAACCAGCTACGTTCGACAGTCCGGCTAGATCGCGCGAGGCAGGCATCGCCGTCGTCTATCAGGACCTCAGTCTCGTCGAGTCGCTGAGCGTCGCCGACAATCTGTTGCTCGGCCGCGAGCCGCGTACGCGGTTCGGCTTTGTCCGCAAGCGCGAACTGATGGCCAGGGCCGGGGCGTTCCTGAGCGAGCTCGGCATTCCCCTCGATACCAAGGCAGCAGTCGGCTCGCTGCCGTTCGCCTACCGCCAGATGACCGAGATCGCCAAGGCGCTGATGGGCGAGGTGCGCCTGTTGATCCTCGATGAACCGACATCGTCCCTGACTTCGGATGAAGTTCGTATCCTGTTCGACGCGATCGGCAAGGCGACGCGCCGCGGCGTCGGCGTGATCTATGTGACGCATCGGCTCAACGAGGTGTTCGAGATCTCGCAGCGTGTCACGGTGCTCCGCGACGGCGCCAATGCCGGCACGTTCGTCACCGCCGAGACCGACATGAAGCGGCTGGTGAACTCCATCATCGGCACCGATCGATTGGCGCCCGCGGCGTCGCGCGCTGAACCTGCAGTTGCGCGTTCGTTCGATCCATCGCCGGTTCTGTCGCTGTCGGGCGTGTCCAACGATCGCCTGTCGGCCGTCGAATTGTCCGTGATGAAGGGTGAGATCCACGGCCTTGCCGGATTGATCGGCAGCGGGCGCACCGAGATCCTGGAGACGATCTTCGGCCTTCGGCCGGTCGAGAGCGGCACACTGGCGATCGAGGGCCGGCCGTGGCCGCCGAACGGCGCGGCCGATGCGATCGACCATGGCGTCGCGCTGGTGCCGGAAGACCGGCACATGCAGGGCCTGGTGCTGGATCATTCGATCGAGCGCAACATCACCTTGCCGCGGATTCTGCAATTCTCGCGCTGGGGCTTCATGCAGCAGCGCGCCGCCGCCCGGCGTGCGGATGCTGCGGTGGCGAGGCTGTCGGTGAAGGCGCAAGGCGCCTCGAGCCTGGTCAGGACATTGTCCGGCGGCAACCAGCAGAAGGTCGTGTTCGGAAAATGGAATGATCCGCGGCCGCGCGTGCTGCTGCTGGACGAGCCGACGGTTGGCGTCGACGTCGGCGCGCGCGAGGAGATCTACGGCGTGATCCGCAATGCCGCCCGCGACGGCACCAGCGTCCTGGTGGTCTCGTCGGACCTCGTCGAACTGATCGAGCTCTGCGACCGCATCTCCGTGATCGTCGATGGACGCGTGGCGCGAACGCTGGTGCGCGGGGAGATCGATGATGCCGAAGAGCTCCATCATCTGCTGCAGATCTACCAGGCTTCCGAACAAGGTGTATTGCAAGAGCTGCCCGCATGACCGAACTGACCGCGCCCAACCTCGTCGCCTCGTCGACCCGATCCGATCGACGCCGCAAGCTGCTGCAGAATCTGCTGCGGGGCGAGCGGCCCTACATGCTGTACATCGCCTTCGTGGTGCTGCTGGTCGTGTTCAGCCTGTCCTCGCCCTGGTTCCTGTCGGTCGACAATTTCCTGAACATCGGACGCCAGACCACGCTGGTCTCGATCATCGCGGTCGGCATGACCTTTGTGATCATCGCGCGCCAGATCGATCTGTCGGTCGCATCGACATTGGCGCTGTCGGGCATGGCCGCGGCGCTCGCGATGAGTCAGATCAACAACAGCTGGATCGTCGGCGCTGTTGCCGGGCTCGGCACGGGCGCGCTGGTCGGGCTGCTCAATGGCATCCTGACCACGCAGCTCTCGATCCCGTCGTTCCTGGTGACGCTGGGTTCACTGAGCATGGCGCGCGGTTTGGCGATGATGGTGACCAATACCAAGCCTGTCATCATCACCAACGAGACCTACTTTGCGATCTTCGGCGAAGGCTCGTTCCTGGGCATACCGGTTCCGATCGCCTGGACGCTGGTGGCGATGATCGTCGGCATCCTGCTGCTGCACTATAACGTGTTCGGCCGCCGCATCTATGCGGTCGGCGGCAATCCGACCGCGGCGCTGTATTCCGGCATTAACACCAAGTGGGTGACGACCGCGGCCTTTGTGCTGACCGGCGCGCTGGCCGGGTTCGCGGCGCTGGTGCTGTCCGCGCGCTCGCACGCCGCGCGGCCCGACGTCGTGCAGGGCATGGAGCTCGACGTCATCGCCGCCGTGATCCTCGGTGGTTGCAGCCTGTTCGGCGGGCGCGGCTACATCCTGGGGACGCTGTTCGGCAGCCTCATCATCGGCACACTCAACAACGGCCTCGTGCTGCTCGGCGTCAGCTCGCCGCTGCAGCTCGTCATCAAGGGAGCGATCATCGTGGCCGCGGTCGCCTTCACGAAACGCTAGAGCACGACGGTGCAGCGCATGGGCCGCAAGGTCAGGCGTTGCAAGGGTAGGGGCAAGGTCGCCGGCCTCCGGTCAATCGGCGACCAAAACGGGAGGAAACAATGAAGCCGATCTTGCGACAAACCCTGCCGCTGACCGCGTTGATCGCGGCGACGACCATTTCGATCGCCGCCTCGGCCCGCGCCGAAGTGCCTGCAACCTGCGTCAAGGGCATCGATCTCGCGACGCTTGGACCGAAATCGATCGTCGGTCAGGGGCCGCACGGCGAGAAGGCCGCCTCGCCCGAAGTGCTGGCGCTGTCGGACGCCGATGCCGCCAAGATCAGGGAGAAGCATTTCAAGGTCGGCATCTCCATGCAGACCGTCAATCTCGACTGGGCGCAACTGCAGATCCAGGGCATCACCGATACGCTGAAGAAGTACGGTGTGACCGTCACCGGCGTCGCGTCCGCCGAATATCAGGTCGACAAGCAGATCGCCGATATCGAGAACACCATCCAGCAGCATCCGGATGGCATCATCTCGATCCCGGTCGATTTCACGGCGACCGCGCCGACCTACAAGAAGATCGCCAAGGCCGGCATCAAGCTCGTGCTGATGGACAGCATCCCGACCGGCCTGAAGCATCCGGAGGAATATGCCTCCATGATCTCGGCGGATAGCCAGGGCAACGGCCTGATCGCGGCCCAGATCCTGGCGTCCTGCGTCGCGCAGGGCGGCACCATCGGCCTCGTCAATTTCGGCGTCGATTATTTCAGCACCAACGAGCGCACCAAGGGCGTCCGTGAGTGGATGCAGAAGAATCGTCCCGACATCAAGATGAAGCAGGTCGACTTCACCGACCCGCCGAAGGTGTCGCAGATCGCGGGCGACTTCCTCACCGGCAATCCGGATATCAAGGGTCTGTTCGCGGTCTGGGACCAGCCGGCGCTCGATACGCTGAGCTCGATGCGCGCGCAGGGCATCGACATTCCGGTCGCCACCGTCGATCTCGGCCTGCAATCGGCGATCGAGATCGCCAAGGGTGGCCCGCTGAAGGCGACCGGATCGCAGCGCCCCTATGACCAGGGTGTCGCCGAAGCGATGGCCATGATGAACGCGCTGCTCGGCAAGGAAACGCCCGGCTGGATCGGTGTGCAGTCGCTGCCGGTGACGCAGTCCAACGTGTTGGAATCCTACAAGACGGTGTTCAAGAAGGAGCCGCCGCCGGAGCTGACCGACGCCTGCAACAAGGCGAAGCCTGCCTGCAACTGAGCCGCAGGAGTGCGATGCGTGGTCCCGCGAGCCCGCGCATCGTGAGCAGCCTGATCCGGGCGTGCCAGCCCCCGCTCGGATCAGGTTGCGCTGGTCACGTACTCGACGGGAAGGCTACGGAAGTGCTTGCGCATGTCCGCTGACGCCGCGCCGCCGACGATGATGCGCGAGAACGCGCCGATATCGGAGAAGAACGCCGACTTGAGGCTGCCGAGCTTGCTGGCGTCGATCACCAGGATGCTTTCCATCGCGGTCTCGATGACGGCCTGCTTGACGGCGACCTCGTGAAAATTCGAGCAGCTCGCGCCGCGGGTCCAGTGCACGCCGCCCGCGGAGATGAAGGCCTTGTTGATGCCGAGCCGCCGCAGATAGGATAGGCCGTCGTCCGACGCAAAGGACTGCGACGACGGATGGTAGAGGCCGCCCATCAGCATCACCTGCGTGGCCGGCCGTCGCGTGACGATCGACGCCACGTTCATCGAATAGCAGATCACCGAAAGCGGCAGGTCCTCCGGCAGGCAGTCCGCCAGCGACTGCATCGTCGTGCCGCAATCGATGAAGATCGTATCGCCTTCCTTGATCGAGGCCGCGGCAGACCGGCAGGCCAGGCGCTTGTCCTGGGTGTGCTGATCGATCTCCTGCTCGAACGTGTACTTGACCCCGGTCGGCGACGCCGCATTGACGACGTAGCCGCCGAGCAGCGCCAGCGCGGCGTCCGGCCCGGCGAGATCGCGCCGGACCGTCATTTCGGAAACCTTGAGGAGCTCGGCGGCGTCCTTCAGATGCAGCGTGCCGCTCGATTCGACGGCGCGGCGCAGCCTCTGCAGGCGCTGCACGCGCGTCTCGCTTGGTCGTGCGTTCGATGTTTCAGCCATTTTGATCGCCGGGCTTGCTTATCCGATTGACAATGATCTTACAATGTTGTGAGTTTATCAACGTCGATTTGTTACAATAATAACATCCAGTCCGGCGGGCTGATCGAAGGTCGGGGACGATGTCGTCCTCAGGCAGTCGGCAAACCCCGCGGCAAGGTCAGGGGAGGATCACATGTTGCGATCGACACATTCAGTCTATCTGGCGATCTCGTCGATTCGCTAGGACGCACGGCGCCTCCATGACGCAGAGCGTCTTCATGCAGAATCCGTCCCCATTGGCCGCGCAGTCGCCTTCCCCGGGCGGCGGGCATCAGCTCCCGCGCAACAGCGGCCGCGCGCTCGAGATGGATTGGGTCGACGAGATCAGGATCAATCTGTCGGCCGCCGAACGCCGCGTTGCGAGCCTGCCGGGCCGGCGCACGGTCAAGAAGGACGCGCAGGCGGCGTGGCTTCTCAAGGCGATCACCTGCATCGACCTGACGACGCTCAATGGCGACGATACGACCGAACGGGTGAAGCGCCTCTGCGCCAAGGCCAAAGCGCCGGTGCGCGGCGACCTTCTCGAGCGGCTCGGCTTTGCCGGCCGTGAGCTGCATACCGGCGCGGTCTGTGTCTACCATCGGTTCGTGGCGACGGCCGTCGAAGCGCTCAGCGGATCGGACATCCCGGTCGCCGCTGTCTCGACCGGATTTCCCGCAGGCCTCGTGCCGCACGATCTGAAGCTGAAGGAGATCGAAGCGTCGGTCCGCGACGGCGCGCAGGAGATCGACATCGTCATCACGCGCGAGCATGTGCTGACCGGCGATTGGCGGGCGCTTTACGCCGAGGTGCAGGATTTCCGCGCCGCCTGCGGCGACGCGCATCTGAAGACGATCCTGGCCACCGGCGATCTCAAGACGCTGCGCAATGTCGCCAAGGCGTCGATGGTCTGCATGATGGCCGGCGCCGATTTCATCAAGACCTCCACCGGCAAGGAAGGCGTCAACGCGACGCTGCCGGTGACGCTCGCGATGCTGCGGATGATCCGCGTCTATCAGGAGCGTACCGGCTACCAGATCGGCTTCAAGCCGGCTGGCGGAATCTCGACGGCAAAGGACGTGCTCAACTATCAGTTCCTGATGAAGGAGGAACTGGGCCGCGACTGGCTCGAGCCGGACCTGTTCCGTATCGGCGCCTCCAGCCTGCTCGCCGATATCGAGCGACAGCTCGAGCATCACTTGACCGGCCACTATTCGGCCTTCAATCGCCACCCCGTGGGATGAAACTCCAGCGATGAGCGTCGCAAGCTATTTCGAGACCATGGAGTATGGCCCCGCGCCGGAGGCGGACGGCGAGGCACGCGCCTGGCTGGCGCGGCATGGCGCCACGTTCGGGCATTTCATCGCCGGCAAGTTCACAGCGCCGCACGCCGGCAAACACCTCACGACGACCGAGCCGGCCACGCGCAAGACGCTGGCGCGCATCGCGCAGGGCGCTGCTGCCGATGTCGAGGCGGCGGTCAGCGCCGCACGCACCGCGCAGACAGCGTGGGCAAAGCTTGGCGGTCACGGTCGCGCGCGTCATCTCTATGCGTTGGCGCGCATGCTGCAGCGTCACGCCCGGCTGTTCGCCGTGCTGGAGGCGATCGACAACGGCAAGCCGATCCGGGAAACCCGCGATCTCGACGTGCCGCTCGCTGCGCGCCATTTCCTCTATCACGCCGGCTGGGCGCAGCTGCAGGAGCGCGAATTCACCGATCAGGTGCCGGTTGGCGTGATCGGGCAGATCATTCCGTGGAATTTTCCGCTGCTGATGCTGGCGTGGAAGATCGCGCCGGCGCTGGCCGCGGGCAATACGGTGGTGCTGAAGCCGGCGGAGTTCACCTCGCTCACCGCGCTGCTGTTCGCCGAACTGTCGGCCGAGGCCGGCCTGCCGCCGGGCGTGTTGAACGTCGTGACCGGCGACGGTGCCACCGGCGCGCTGCTGGTCGAAAGCCCTGGCGTCGACAAAATC
Organism: Bradyrhizobium sp. USDA 4504; assembly: GCF_054063995.1. Lineage (NCBI taxonomy): Bacteria > Pseudomonadati > Pseudomonadota > Alphaproteobacteria > Hyphomicrobiales > Nitrobacteraceae > Bradyrhizobium > Bradyrhizobium sp. USDA 4504. The sequence goes on from NZ_JBSSGV010000001.1 coordinate 740,825, forward strand.
GCGTTCACCGGCTCGACCGAGGTCGGGCGGTTGATCCGCCAGTCGACCGCAGGCACCGGCAAGTCCCTCACGCTGGAGCTCGGCGGCAAGTCGCCGTTCATCGTGTTCGACGATGCCGATATCGACGGCGCGGTGGAAGGCGTGGTGGATGCGATCTGGTTCAACCAAGGCCAGGTCTGCTGCGCCGGTTCGCGGCTGCTGCTGCAGGAGGGGATCGCGGAGACTTTCCGCCGGCGCCTGATCCGCCGCATGGAGACGCTTCGCGTCGGCATGCCGCTCGACAAGGCGATCGACATGGGCGCGGTGGTCGCACCGGTACAACTCGAACGGATCAAGTCGCTGGTCGAGACCGGGGTGAAGGAAGGCGCCGAGAAATATCAGGCGTCCGGTGCCATCCCGGCGGAAGGATGTTTCTATCCGCCGACCTTGCTCTGGAACGTGCATCCATCCTCGACGGTTGCGACCGAAGAAATCTTCGGCCCTGTTCTGGTGGCGATGACGTTCCGCACCCCTGACGAGGCCGTGATGCTCGCCAACAACACGCGCTACGGCCTTGCCGCCAGCGTGTGGAGCGAGACGATCGGTCTGGCGCTCGATATCGCGCCGAAGCTGCTGGCCGGCGTGGTCTGGGTCAACGCCACCAATCTGTTCGACGCCAGCGTCGGCTTCGGCGGCTATCGCGAGTCCGGCTTCGGCCGCGAGGGCGGCCGTGAAGGCATGTATGAGTACCTCAAGCCGAAGGCCTGGAGCGGGCGCAAGGCGCGGGCCAAGGCATCGCCGCTGGCGACGGCTTCTGGCGCCAGCGCCGGATTCGATGTGCCGCCGATCGATCGAACGGCGAAACTGTTCGTCGGCGGCAAGCAGGTGCGCCCGGACGGCAATTATTCGCGTCCGGTGCTGTCGCCGAAGGGCCGGCGCCTCGGCGAGGCAGGCGAGGGCAATCGCAAGGATATCCGCAATGCGGTGGCCGCGGCGCGCTCCGCCGAGTCTTGGGCGCGGGCGACGGCGCATAATCGCGCCCAGATCCTCTATTACCTTGCCGAGAATCTTTCCGCGCGCGGCGACGAATTCGCCCGGCGTATCGCCGACATGACCGGCGTGTTGGCTGCGAAGGCGCGCGCGGAAGTCGATGCGAGCATCGAGCGGTTGTTCAGCTATGGCGCCTGGGCGGACAAATTCGAAGGATCCGTCCACGCGCCGCCGCTGCGCGGCGTGGCGCTCGCGATGCATGAGCCGATCGGCGTGGTCGGCGTCGCCTGTCCCGACGAGGCGCCGCTGCTTGCCTTCATCAGCCTGGTGGCGCCGCTGGTTGCGATGGGCAACCGGGTCGTCGCCGTGCCCAGCGAGCGGCATCCGCTCGCCGCGACCGACTTCTACCAGGTGCTGGAGACCTCGGACGTGCCTGGCGGCGTGGTCAACATCGTCACCGGCGATCACAGCGAGCTGGTCAAGGTGCTTGCCGAGCACGACGATGTCGACGCGCTCTGGGCGTTCGGATCGCAGGACGCCTCAGCGGCCGCCGAACGGCTGTCGATCGGCAATCTCAAACGGACGCTGGTCGATCATGGCCTCGCGCTCGATTGGTACGACAAGGCCGCGAGCGAGGGCCCGATCCTGCTCCGCCACGCGGTGCAGGTGAAGAACATCTGGATTCCGTACGGTGACTAGCGACGTCACCTCACGGTGATATCGATGGGGTTCGGACCGTCAGAGTCCGGCGAGTTTGAACACGAGGGAGGGACGCAACATGCTCAAGGGCATCGATCCACTGCTCAATGCCGACGTACTCTATGCCCTGCGGGCGATGGGGCATGGTGATCGCCTGGTGGTGTGCGATACCAATTTTCCAGCCGACTCGATCGCGCGGCAGACAGTTCTCGGCCGGTTGCTGCGCATCGACAATGTCAGCGCGGCTAGGGCGATCGAGGCGATGCTGTCGGTGATGCCGCTCGATACGTTTGTCGACGATGCAGCGATCCGCATGGAGATTGTCGGCCAGGCTCAGGAAGTGCCACCCGTGCAGCGCGAGGTGCAGGCCGCGATCGATCGCGCGGAGGGACGGTCATGGCCGCTGGTCGGCGTCGAGCGCCACGCTTTCTACGAGAAGGCCAAGACGGCCTATTGCGTGATCGCGACGGGCGAGCGGCGCTTCTACGGCTGCTTCCTGTTCAGCAAGGGCGTGATCGGGCCGGACGGGGAGTGACGAGATGAGCAAGAGTGGCGTCGCCGTCCTCGGCGTCTTCGTCGTCGACTTGGCGTTCCGCGCCGGCAACATGCCGGCGATCGGCGAGACCATCGCCGGTTCGGGATTCGCGATGGGGCCCGGCGGCAAGGGATCCAACCAGGCTGTCGCGGCCGCGCGGGCCGGCGCCGGCGTGAGCTTTATCTCGCGGATCGGCAGCGACGCCTTCGGCGAGCTTGCGATCAAGACCTGGGAGGCCGAGGGAATCCGGCCGCGCGTGGCCAGGACGGCGGAAGCGCCGACCGGCGCAGCCTTCATTTACGTCCATGAGACGCGCGGCGACAACGCCATCATCGTCGTGCCGGGTGCAGCGGGCGGTATCGGCCCGGCCGATGTCGACGCGGTGGCGGACGCGATCCGCGACAGCCGCGTGTTCGTGACGCAGCTCGAGCAGCCGGTCGATGCAGCGCGGCGCGGGCTCGAGATCGCGCGCGCCGCCGGCAGCATCACGGTGTTCAATCCGGCGCCGGCCATCCAATTCGACGATGGTCTGTTTGCGCTGTGCGATTACGTCGTTCCCAACGAGACCGAGGCCGAAGCGCTCACAGGCATCGCGGTGGGCGACCTCGCCGGCGCCCGCCGCGCCGGCGACGCCCTGTTGGCCAAAGGCGCCGGGACCGCGCTGATCACCCTCGGCGAACGCGGCGCGCTATTCCATGCGCGGGATCGCTCGCTGCACGTGCCGCCCTTCGCGTCCGGCAAGGTCGTCGAAACCACCGGCGCGGGCGATGCATTCGTCGGCGGCTTCGCGGCGGCGCTCGCGGACGGCGTCGATCCGCTCGAGGCTGCGCGGTTCGGTGCGGCCACGGCGGGAATCTCGGTGACCCGGCCGGGCACCGCGCCCGCGATGCCGCGGCGCGCGGAGATCGAAGCGCTGCTGAGGGGATGATGCTGCGATGATGCGGAATGATCCGATCAAGCATGTCTTCATCTGGCCGGCGGTGCTCGTCGTGCTGGCGATCTCGATATTTCCGCTGATCTATTCGCTGACTACGAGCTTGCTCAGCTACCGGCTGATTCCGCCGATCCCGCCGCGCGTCGTCTGGCTTGGCAATTATGCGGCGTTGTTGCAGGAGCCGCGGTTCTGGAATGCGCTCTTCACCACGACGCTGATTGCGCTGATCGCGGTCGGGTTGGAATACGCGATCGGGTTCGGCGTCGCGCTGGCGCTGAATGCGCGGGTGCCGGGTGAGCGGCTGTTCCGCGTCGCCCTGCTGCTGCCGATGCTGCTGGCGCCCGTCGCGGTCGCGCTGGTGGCGCGCATGATCTTTAATCCGACGATGGGACCGCTCAATCAGTTCCTGTCGAAGTTCGGCCTGGTCAACCTGCCGTTCCTTACCAATGGACATTGGGCACTCGCCTGCATCATCGCGGTCGAGGTCTGGCAGTGGACCCCGTTCGTCATCCTGATGATGCTCGCCGGGCTGCAAACGCTTCCCGAAGATGTCTACGAGGCCGCCGAGCTCGAGAATGCCAGCGCCTGGCAGCAGTTCTGGGGCATCACCTTTCCGATGATGCTGCCGATCTCGGCCGCCGTCGTCTTCATCCGCCTGATCGAGAGCTATAAGATCATGGACACGGTGTTCGTGATGACCGGCGGCGGGCCGGGCGTCGACACCGAGACGCTGACGCTGTTCGCCTATCAGGAAGGTTTCAAGAAGTTCAATCTCGGCTACACATCGGCGCTCAGCTTCCTGTTCCTGATCGCGATCACGATCATCGGCGTGACTTATCTGGCGCTGCTGCGGCCGCATCTGGAGAAGCGCCGATGAGCGGCCAGGGCTTGACGGGACTGTCGCCATGGCGCCGCCGCCTGGTCGCGGCCGGCGTTCTCATCTGGTGCCTGATCACGGTGTTTCCGCTCTATTGGGTGGTGGTGACCGCATTCAAGACGCCGCCCGGCGTCGTCGGCGGGCCGACCTATCTGCCGTTCATCGACTTCACGCCGACCTTGCAGCCCTTCATCGATCTCTATCAGGGCATCCGCGGCGAGTTCTTCCGGACCTTCCTGAACTCGACCATCGTTGGCCTATCCGCGGCAGCGATCGCCACGGCGATTGGCGCGATGGCGGCCTATGCGCTGGTGCGCTTCGAATTCAAGGTCCGCTTCGGCGCGGGCCTCGCGTTCTTCCTGCTCGCGCTCGGCGGCTACCTGCTGTTCAACACGACGTTCGGGTTCACCCGCCCGCAGGCCCTGTTGCTGGCCTTTCCGATCGCGCTGATCGTGGCCGTCGCCGCCAACCGCCTGCCGCTGCCCGGACCGATCCTCGGCAATGAGGACATCCTGTTCTGGTTCGTCAGCCAGCGCATGTTCCCGCCCATCGTCACCGCCTTCGCGCTGTATCTGCTCTACAGCGAGATCGGGCGGCTGGGCTTCCAGCTGATCGACAGCTTTGTCGGCCTGACGCTCTGCTACGTCGCCTTCTCGCTGCCGATCGTCGTCTGGCTGATGCGCGACTTCTTCGAGGCTGTGCCGATCGAGGTCGAGGAGGCGGCGATGGTCGACAATGTGCCGAGCTGGCGCATCTTCTTCGGCATCGTGGTGCCGATGTCGATGAACGGGCTGCTGGCGACGTTCATGATCACGCTGGCCTTCGTCTGGAACGAGTTTCTGTTCGCGCTGTTCCTGACCAATTCCAGATGGCAGACGCTGCCGATCCTGGTGGCGGGACAGAACAGCCAGCGCGGCGACGAATGGTGGGCGATATCGGCTGCGGCGCTCGTCGCCATCGTTCCCATGATGATCATGGCTGGCCTGCTCAGCCGGATGATGCGGTCGGGCCTGCTGCTCGGGGCCATCAAATAGCAAAAAACCTTGTAGGGAGGACTAGACGATGTTGCGACGGACGTTCCTGATGCTGACCACCTCGCTCGCGATGGCCTGTGCCGCGAGCCAGGCGAATGCTGCCTGCAGCCCGGACTATACCGGCGTCACCCTGACGGTGGCGTCGCAGACCGGGCCGTATATCGCCTCTGCGCTCAAGCTCGGCGCGGACGAATGGGCCAGGAAGACCTGCGGCAAGGTCAATGTCGTCGAATTCCCGTGGTCCGAGCTCTATCCGAAGATCGCGACATCGCTGACGGCGTCGGACGCGACGTTCGACCTCGTCAGCTTCGCGCCGGCGTGGCTGCCGGACTTCGTGCCCTATCTCAGCGAGATGCCGAGGGAGATGCAGTCCGGCAAGGACTGGGACGATATCGAGCCGGCCTATCGCGAACGGCTGATGGTGTGGGAGAGCAAGATCTACTCGCAGTCGATGGATGGCGACGTCCACACCTATACCTACCGCACCGACCTGTTCAGCGATCCCAAGGAGAAGGACGCCTTCAAGGCCAAATACGGCTACGACCTCGCGCCGCCGAAGACCTGGAAGCAGTATCTCGACATTGCCGAGTTCTTCCAGCGGCCCGACAAGGGGCTGTGGGGAACGGCGGAAGCCTTCCGCCGCGGCGGTCAGCAGTTCTGGTTCTTCTTCAGCCATGCGGCGGCCTACACCAACAATCCGAACTATCCGGGCGCGATGTTCTTCGATCCCGAGACGATGGACGCGCAGATCAACAATCCGGGCTGGGTGAAGGGGCTCGAGGAATACATCAGGGCATCGAAGCTCGGGCCGCCCAACGCGCTGAATTTCTCGTTCGGCGAGGTGAACGCGGCGGTGGCCGGCGGCCAGGTTGCGGAATCGATCGGCTGGGGCGACACCGGTGTCATCGCCGCGGACCCGAAGCAGTCGAAGATCTCGGGCAAGGTCGGTTCGGCGATGCTGCCCGGTTCGGACGAGATCTGGAACGCCAAGACCAAGAAGTGGGACAAGTTCCCGAGCGTGCTTCCGGGCCCGTTCATGGCATTCGGCGGCTGGCAGATCGCGGTGCCGAAGGCCGGCAAGAACCAGAAGGCGGCGTGGGATTTCGTCAAGACACTGACAAGTCCTGAAGTGTCGGGCCGGGTGGCGATCACCGGCGGCAGCGGCGTCAATCCCTATCGCAAATCGCACACGGCCAATCTGCAACTGTGGAGCAAGATCTTCTCGCCGGAAGAGGCCAAGGAATATCTCGGCGCGCAATCCGACTCCATCAATGCCAAGAACGTCGCGCTCGACATGCGTCTGCCCGGCTACTTCTCTTACACCGAGGTGGTCGAGATCGAGCTCGGCAAGGCGCTGGCCGGCCAGACCACGCCGCAGGCGGCGCTCGACGCGATGGCCAAGGAGTGGAATCGGCTGACCGACGAGTTCGGCCGGGCCAAGCAGCTCGCGGCCTATCGCGCGGCGATGGGTCTTCCGCCGAAGAACTAGCTTTCCAGCGAGACGTCCCGGATGATGCGCGAGCATCGTCCGGGACTTTACTTGCCGTCGACGAAGGGACGGAAAAGGAATCCATGGCGCACGTCGAGATCGAGAATGTCAGCAAGGCATACGGGCCCTACAAGATCATTGAAGGGCTCGACCTCAACGTGGCCGACGAGGAGTTTGTCGTGCTTGTCGGCCCGTCCGGCTGCGGCAAGACGACGACGTTGCGCATGATCGCAGGACTGGAGGCGGTGACGAGCGGAACTATCCGCATCGGCAATCGCGACGTGACGCAATTGCGTCCCGGCCTGCGCAATTGCGCGATGGTGTTCCAGAACTACGCGCTCTACCCACATATGACGGTCGGAGAGAACATCGGCTACGGCATGAAGGTGCGCGGGGAATCGCGCGCCAGCATCGAGAAGGCCGTCAGCGACGTTGCGCGCGTGCTTGACCTCGAACAATATTTGCAGCGCCGGCCCAAACAGCTCTCGGGCGGGCAGCGCCAGCGCGTGGCGATCGGCCGCGCCATCGTGCGCAGCCCGGATGTGTTTCTGTTCGACGAGCCATTGTCCAATCTCGACGCCAAGCTTCGCATCGAGATGCGGACCGAGATCAAGGCGCTGCACCGCCGTCTCGCCAAGACGATCGTCTATGTCACGCACGACCAGGTCGAAGCCATGACCATGGCCGACCGCGTCGTGGTGATGAACCGCGGCCGCATCGAGCAGGCGGCCGATCCGATCACGATCTACGAGAAGCCCAGCAATCTCTTCGTCGCCGGCTTCATGGGCGCGCCCAGCATGAATTTCATCCATGGCGAGCTAGTTGCCCGCGACGGCGCGCTCATTTTCACCGAGCCGTCGGGCACTGCGTTGAGAGTGCCGAAGTCACGCGAGGCGGCCTATGCCGGCAGCGTCGGCAAGCCCGTGGTGCTCGGCGTCCGGCCCGACCATGTGTTGCGGCAAGACGCATCGACAGGCTCTTCCGTCCGAATCCTTGTGAAAGACGTGGAGCCGCTCGGGCCGCACACTCTGGTGATCGGGACCGTCGGCCCATTCGCGTTCACGGCGCAAATGCCGGTCGGCGTCGCCGCGGAGCCGGATCATGTCATCGACGTCGCGCTCGATCTCGAGCGAACGCACTTGTTCGACAAGGTGTCTGGGACGGCTATTTGCTGATCCGCCGCAGCCTGGCTCGACAACCGCCTGCCTAGCTTAAGAAACCTCGCGCGCGCCGGACCGTATCGGACGGATACAGGCCGAAGGCCGAGCGGTACACCGCAGCGAAACGGCCCATATGCGTAAAGCCCCACTTCAGGGCAACTTCGCTGACCGGGAGCATGTTCTCCGGTCGCGACAGTTCGTCGTGGATGGCCTCCAGCCGAATTTGCCGCAGATAGGCGACCGGCGTCGTGCCGTGAATTTTGCGGAAGCCCAATTGCAGCAACCGGCTGCTGACCCCAACCGTTGCGGCAATATCCGAGATCGTCAGCGGCAGATGCGGATTGGCCCGCATATACTCGACCGCACGCCTGATGTAGCGCGGCGGCGCATCCCGCGGGTGGCGGCTCAACCGGTCCGTCAACCGATGAGGAACGTTCTCAAGGATGAGCTGTATGGCTGCTTCCGATAGCAGCGCGCTGGCTTTCGGAGAGCGTACCAGGATCCCGTCATACAGACCGGTGGTGCTCGTGCGGACAAGCTGAAGAAGGGTCTGTCCAACGCCGGTCGACAAGTCGACGATCGGCGTCAGATTGAGATCTTCCAGCGCTGTGCTCCCGAACGTCGCCGACAGCACCTTGGTAACTGCGCCCGTATGCAAGGTGAGCGTGACGCTTGAGTATCGTCCATCGACTGCTTCGACCCGCTGCGCTTGCATCGTCGGAAGGGGCACGATGGCGATCTCGGAGGGGGTCCGCTGGATACTCTTTCCTGCGATGAGCATTTCGGCCTGGCCGGCATTCAGCAGGCTTATTGCAAGCTCTCCGGCAGATTTCTCGTAAGAATAGCGCCAATCCCAACCGGCCGACAGATCGGCCCGCACGACGTCAAGTTCCGCGCCGATGGCTATGTCCGCATGCCAGCGAAACGATTCGTCAGGCCGCGGCGAGGAATGCGCATTGATCCCGTGGGGGTGGAGCATTTCAAGGAGTTCTTCGAACGAAGATCCCGATCGCGTGGGAGGTGCAGCGAGTACGTCTTCGACCATCAAATCCCAACCATCGGATGATTGCTGTTTCGCGGATTGCCCGATCCATCAGACCGGTTTTCCGCTGTTCAGGGTGTCCGCCACACGCATAGACCGCATCACCACACTAGCACAGCTTTGGTGATTTCGGGTCGCGTGCCCTTTCTCGCAATTTCTTCAATATCCGAATAGCGAACAGAATATCCAGGTCGCGCAATCGAGCCGCGAAAGCTGACATTTGATCTCATCCGCTCGCCGGCATCGCGCGAACGTTCCGATTCAATCCGCCGCGCCAACGTTCGAGAGCACCAGCGGATGCACAGCATTCGCGATCGACTGCTCTAGCCACAATCCGAACGCCTGCATCCGGAATGCGACGTCGTCCATGGACTCGTAGCCCATTTGGCCTAAATCGTCACGACCAACTCAAACGGGTTATGAAAGCATGCTTACAAGGATTACTTGCGTACTCGCGCTTACAGTTCTTTCGTCCATGCCTGCGCTGGCCGATGGTTGCGCAGATCACGTCCAGAGCACCGGCGTTCCCATGGTAACGGGCATGACGCACAAGACCTGGATGATCTTCCCGTCGGTCAATCCCGGTGCCGCCCTCGACAAGGTGTCCCGCGCCGTTCTGGCGGAGGGCTTTGTCGGTGTGAACGTCGACAAGAAACTCGGCACGCTGACCACCCAGCAGGACACCACCGGATCCGGCCGCCCACAAACGCTGCAAGTCGTCGTCCGCAAGGACGGCAAAGGCAGCCGCGTCGATGCGATCTTCAGCTTGCCGCCGGGACAGTTGGCTCCAGGTGTCGGCGATAACCTCTGCCGCGTCGTGAACGCGGCCGGCCAATGAACTTCGCCCATCTGTGAAGCGGGCTGACGCGCGAATTGTAACCGGCCGCGCGTGTCCGGGTGTCGTCCGGTCCGGAACCAGACGAGTTCATCCAAGTCGAGGGAATCGGGACGCAGGTGCCGGCCTGCGCCCACAGCAATGAAGCAGGAGATATGATGCGCAGGGCTCGCTTTGTGAAAGTTGTTTTGATGGCGACCACCGGTGCCGTGGTGTTTTCGGCCTCCGCCATTTCGGCTCCGTTGCAGCACGGTACCGGCGTTGCGGCGGCAGTGCCGTCGTTGACCGAGAAGGTTTGGTGCCGTTACGGGCAGTGCTATGACAATGGCGGCGGCGCTGCCGTCGGCGGACTGGTCGGTGGCCTCATCGGCGGCGTCATCGCGGCCGGCGCAGCCAGCGCCGCCGCGCAGCAGGAAGCTGCCGCCGCCCAGCAGCACGCGGCGTCCTGCGCCCAGCGCTATCGCTCGTACGATGCGGCGTCGAATACGTTCCAGGCAAAGGACGGCCGGCGGTATCCCTGCCAGTGAGACTGCCGCAGGCTTGCGGCGCCGGAACGGGGAGGAAGCGAACCCGCCGCTCCAGACAATAGCCCTCGGCGCCACGCTGAGCACGAATGGAGCTCCGGCCCGTGAGCCGGAGCAGGCGTTCGAGCGCCCCAGGAGCCGCAAACGCGGCTTCTGCCGGCGAATTGGCCAGGATCTTTGATGAACGGGTTCCCGCTCCGCGCCTGGATGCGCGGATCGAGAGGCTTCATCGGGAATCGCAGAGCGGGCAGCCCACGGCGGCTTCTGACGCGACCGTTTTCCATGCTATCACGCGATCCGTCGAAACTGCGCTCGTGGCAGGATCTGCCCGAACCTTACGAATCCGGATCTCGATGATGCTGTCGCTTCCCAAGACCAAAATACGCGTGCTGCTGCTGGAGGGCGTGAACGAATCCGCGGCCCGGATGTTTGAGGCGAACGGCTATACCGAGCTGCAGCGTCTGCCCAAGGCGCTGGGACCAAAAGAACTCAGGCAGGCGCTGTCGGGCATCCACATGCTGGGAATTCGCTCGCGGACCCAGTTGACCGGGGACATCCTGGAGGCCGCCGACCGATTGCTCGTTGTCGGCTGCTTTTCGGTCGGCACCAATCAGGTGGATCTCGATGCCGCGCGGAAGCTGGGAATCCCCGTATTCAACGCGCCATACTCCAACACCCGCAGTGTGGCGGAGCTGACCATCGCCGAGATCGTGATGCTGTTCCGCCGGATCTTTCCGCGTTCGGTCTCCGCACATGCCGGCGGCTGGGACAAGTCCGCCGAAGGCAGCCGCGAGGTGCGCGGCAAGACGCTCGGCATCGTCGGCTACGGCAACATCGGCTCGCAGCTGTCGAACCTCGCCGAAGCCATGGGCATGCGCGTGATCTATTTTGATCAGACCGACAAGCTCCGCCATGGCAATACCGAGCCCGCCGAATCGCTCGACGCGTTGCTCGCAGCCAGCGACGTCGTATCGCTGCATGTGCCGGAGACGCCGGCCACCGCCAACATGATCGGCGCCGCCCAGCTCCAGCTGATGAAGCCTGAGGCCTATCTGATCAACAACTCGCGCGGCACCGTGGTCGATCTCGATGCGCTGGCGAGCGCGCTGCGCGAGGGCCGGCTGGCGGGTGCTGCGGTCGACGTGTTTCCGGTCGAGCCGGTGTCGAACGAGGCGCGCTTTGTCTCGCCGCTGCAAGGTCTTCCCAACGTCATCCTCACGCCGCATGTCGGCGGTTCGACGGAAGAAGCGCAGGATCGCATCGGCGGCGAAGTTGCGCGCAAGCTGATCGACTATTCCGATGTCGGGTCGACCTTCGGCGCGGTCAATTTTCCGCAGGTGCAATTGCCGGCGCGACCGACCGGCACCCGTTTCATCCATGTTCATCGCAACGTTCCCGGCGTCATGCGCCAGGTCAACGACGCGGTCTCCCGGCACGGGATCAATATCCTGGCGCAATATCTGCAGACCGATCCGGAAGTCGGCTATGTCGTGCTCGAGACCGACGTGGTCGGCGGCGAGGGCGAGGGACTGCTGGCCGATTTGAAAGCCATTGACGGCACGATCCGCGTGCGGGTGCTGTATGACGCGAACCGGCCGCAGGGGTGATCGACTTCGTCAATCCGCCGAGAACCCGAACGGCACGCTCGAGGTCCTGAAATCGTCCGGAAGAATCTCGCGTCCGATCGGCGGCGCCGACCGCGCCGCGCATCTCGGCCGATGGCAGACCCGGCATGCGACGCCGATCGGCGTCGGCTCGTCGGCATTCGGTCCCTGTCCGTCGCGCGTGTAGATCAACTGGCCCGCATGTTCGGCGGCGCAGCCGATCGCGATCGCCCGCTCGACGCGGATGGCGCCGAACGCGCCGCCGCCGGCGGTCACGGTGCGGGCGATCGAAAAGAACCGCTGTCCGTCGGGCAGTTCCAGCCATTGGGTGACGATCTGGCGCGGCGTCTTGAAGATGTCGTGCACTGACCATAGCGGACATGCACCGCCGTGCTTTGCAAACGGAAAGCCGGCGCCGTCAAGCAGCTTGGAAATGTTGCCGGCCGGATCGACCCGGATCAGGAAGAACGGGACCCTTTTCGAGACCCGGCCGTTGCAGGGTCGTGACGCGGTGCGCGACCTGCTCGAAGCTGGTGCCGAATTGACGCGCCAGCGCCTCCAGATCGTAGCGGCGGGCCTCGACCGCTTTCGCGAACACCGAATACGGCATGATGAGTGCGGCGGCGGCGTAGGCCGCAAGCGCACGGCGCGCCAGCAGCTCGGCGCTTTTGGTCGTGAACTTGCCGGCTTCGACGGCGGCGCCGATCTCGCCCTCCAGTTCCAGATAGGCAAGTTGCTTGGCCAGCTGAAAATTGAGGCCCGCGGTATCGAGCGAGTCCTCCAGCAGCAATTGTCTGCGATGAAGGTCCAGTCGCCTGATCGAACCCAGCATGACGTTCGGCGGCAGATAGCGGACCTGGAGTTTATGTCGCTCCCGAAGCCGCTCGATAAATCCGGCGGGCCCGGAAGGTTCGTGGACGAGCCGCTCGGCGGCATCGTCGAGGCTGGCAAAATTGTTGCGGCGCGCGGCGAGAAAACGTCGGACCTCCGCAACGGGATCGTTGGCGTCAAAGTTCTCCTGGCCCGGTGAAGCGATCGCCATGTCCGGAGCCCTGCGCTCCGCAAGCGCCAGCTGCTCTTCGCGATAGGCGGTGTAGAGGCGCAGGAACGCCTCGGTCATTCCGGGATAGCTGACCGCGAGGTCGCTGACCTCGAGCGCGGGGATGTCGATGTCGGCAAACATCGGCTCCTTCAAGACGGACTGCATGCGGGCGGTGTGATCGGCACCGCCATCGCCAGCGAGATCAGCCAGATCGATCTTGTAGGTGCGGGCAAGCCGCAGCAGCATGTCGGCCGTCACCGGGCGCTGATTGCGTTCCAGCAGCGCCACATAGGGGGCCGAGATTTCGAGATCGGCGGCCATGTCGGCCTGGGTCAGCCCGAGGTCGCGCCGCAGCCGGCGTAGCCGCGGGCCCATGAAAACGGAACGGGCGCTTGAGGTTACCATCGCCTTATCCAAGGTTTGTAAGGTTCTTACAACAATACATCGGTTTCTTGTAAGTTATGACAAGTTTTCCGCGCCAGGTCTAGCTCCCGATGACGCCGCGCGTCACAAATGGTGCAGTTATTTCGTCACCGAAGGGATCACGGACATGAACTTCCAACCGCGCGGGATCAGCGACCGGGCCATCCAGGGACCGGCTTCGTATCAGAGCGAGATCGAGGCGGCCGAAGCGCTGCTCAAGGGCAAGGACACCTGGAACGGCGTCACCGCCGAAGCCGTGGCGCGGATGCGCCTGCAGAACCGCTTCAAGACCGGTCTGGATGTCGCCCGTTACACGGCTGCGCTGATGCGCGCCGACATGGCGGCCTATGACGCCGACAGCACCAAGTACACCCAGTCGCTCGGCTGCTGGCACGGCTTCATCGCCCAGCAGAAGCTGATCTCGGTCAAGAAGCACTTCGGCAATACCGACCGCCGCTATCTGTATCTTTCCGGCTGGATGATCGCGGCGCTGCGCTCCGAGTTCGGCCCGCTGCCGGATCAGTCGATGCACGAGAAGACCTCGGTGCCGGCCCTGATCGAGGAGCTCTACACCTTCCTGCGTCAGGCGGATTCGCGTGAGTTGAACGATATCTTCCGCGCGCTCGATGCGGCCCGCAAGGAAGGCGACAAGGCCAAGGAAAAGGCGCTGATCGAGAAGATCGACAACTTCCAGACCCACGTCGTGCCGGTCATCGCCGACATCGACGCCGGCTTCGGCAATGCCGAGGCGACCTATCTGCTCGCCAAGAAGATGATCGAGGCGGGCGCCTGCGCCCTGCAGATCGAGAACCAGGTCTCCGACGAGAAGCAGTGCGGCCACCAGGACGGCAAGGTGACCGTGCCGCACGAGGTGTTCATCGCGAAGATCCGCGCCTGCCGCCATGCGTTCCTTGAGCTCGGCGTCGAAGACGGCATCATCGTGACCCGCACCGACTCGCTCGGCGCCGGCCTGACCCAGCAGATCGCCGTGAGCCACAAGCCCGGCGACATCGGCGACCAGTACAACAGCTTCCTTGATTGCGAGGAAGTGACGGTCGCCAACGCACGCAACGGCGACGTCATCATCAACCAGAACGGCAAGATGATGCGTCCGAAGCGTCTGCCCAGCAACCTCTACCAGTTCCGTCCCGGCACCGGTGCAGATCGCTGCGTGCTCGACTGCATCACCTCGCTGCAGAACGGCGCCGACCTCTTGTGGATCGAGACCGAGAAGCCGCATATCGAGCAGATCGCCAGCATGGTCGATCGCATCCGCAAGGTCATTCCGAATGCGAAGCTGGCCTACAACAACTCGCCGTCGTTCAACTGGACCCTCAACTTCCGTTGGCAGGTCTATGACGCGATGAAGGAAGCCGGCCAGGACGTCAGCAAGTATAACCGCGCCGAGCTGATGAAGGCGGAGTACGACGACACGCCGCTGGCGAAGGAAGCCGACGAGCGCATCCGTACCTTCCAGGCGGATTCGGCCAAGCGCGCCGGCATCTTCCATCATCTGATCACGCTGCCGACCTATCACACGGCTGCGCTGTCGACCGACAATCTCGCGAGGGAGTATTTCGGCGAGCAGGGCATGCTTGGATACGTCAAGAACGTGCAGCGCGCGGAGATCCGTCAGGGCATCGCCTGCGTCAAGCATCAGAACATGGCGGGCTCCGACATCGGCGACGATCACAAGGAGTACTTCGCCGGTGAGGCTGCCCTCAAGGCGGGCGGCGCCCACAACACGATGAACCAGTTCGGCTAATCGATCGAACGGATCATTCCGACATCGGCTGGACAGGCTGGCGCGCGAGCAGCCTTGCCTGTCCGCCTTGGCGGGGCGATTTTCGACCACGGTAACGCGGTCGAGATCGCCCCGCGACTTTTTTAGGCCCGCTTCCCCTCGAGCCCGCCATTTGCAGAGGTTCGCGCGTTCCACGCCCGTGTGGTAATGCGTCGCTGCGATCTTGAGGGCATGCCACGCGATGACTGTCGGGCACTACGCATCCGCCGTCACCAGCTCCGCCGTGATGGAACTGCTGAAGCCGTTCGATCCCCGTATCGTCGGAACGCTGCCGCTCGGCCTCGCCGTGCCCGGCAGCGACATCGATATCGTCTGCCATGCGTCCGACCCGAACGCATTCGCGGACATCGTTTGGGCTCACTATCAAGCGCGCGATGATTTCGTCCTCTTCCGGTGGACCTCGGGAACGCGGCCGGTGATTGCGCGCTTTGTGTGCGACGGCTGGCCGTTCGAACTGTACGGTGATCTGCGTCCGGTGGAGCAACAACGAGGCTGGATCCATTTCGAGGTCGAACGGCGGCTGCTTGCGCTTGATGATGGAGGGCTGCGGCGAGCCGTCAGGGAATTGAGGGCGGGCGGTCTCAAGACCGAGCCTGCGTTCGCTACCGTGCTCGGGATATCGGGCGATCCCTATCGTGGATTGCTTGAGCTCGCGGCCGAAACGGACGCCGAGTTACGTGTCCGGCTCGCGGCGTGCGATTTCGGCTGAGCGACAAATTGATAGAACGGCTTCATTCGCCCGGAACGAGGTGGCCGACCGGCTGCCGCGCGAGCCGCCGGTGCCTGCGACGGGACAGATAAAGCAGCAGGCCGGTCACGGCGAATAGCGGCATCATGGCGGCGGCCAGCATGAAGGCGAGCTTGCCGGGCCATCCCAGGATGGCGCCGCGGTGGATGTCGAGCACGCTGGCGAGGACGCGTTCGCCAAACGTCTTGTCGGCGTAGCGATCCGATGAGATGACGCGGCCGGTGAGGGCATCGATACGGAATTCGTCACGCACGGCCTCGCGCGACGAGTCCCGCGGCCATGACCGCACGCGCACGGCCGTGCCCGCGCCGGCCGGCATGGTCAGGAGGACCCTTCCGTAACTGTTGTTCTCCTGCTGCAGGAACGCCGACCAGACGTGATCGAAGGCAAGCGGCTTTGCCTCGGCGTTGGTTTCGGTCTTGGCTTCACCCTTGCTCTCTGCAGCCGCGCCGCCGCGCGGCGGTTTGGGCTGCATCGCGTTCGCCGCGGCTGTGGCCTGAGGCCGCGCGAACAGCCAGTTGGCGCCGGCCTTGTACCACTCGAACGAGTACCACAGGCCGGTCAGCGTCATCACCAGATAGACCGGCAGCACCCAGGTCCCGATCACGGCGTGCAGCGAGCGATACAGGCCGCGGCCGCGCAGTCCCAGATTCGGCTTCAGCCACGTCTTGACGCTGCGCGCACGACGCGGCCAGCGCAGCACGAGGCCGGTGATCAGCATCACGATCAGGCAGATCGCGGCTGAGCCGGTGATCTTGCGGCCGATGCCATTGCCGTCGCCCGGCAACAGCAGCCAGCGGTGCAGCTTGCGGACGGTTGCGAAAAAGTCCTCGCCGCGCGGCGAGCCGAGCACGTGCCCATCATAGGGGTCGACATAGACCGAGGACGGCCGCGTGCCGCCTTCGCTGCGAGCAAAACGGATGCGGGCCGCGGCCGATGGATCGCTCGACATCGTCACGGCCGAGACCTTGCCGAAATCGCCCGCCGCCGCCAGCCGCGCGATCAACTCGTCCGGCGTGAGCCGCCGGGCCGCACTGGCCTCGACGCGCATCATCCGACTGTTCAGGCTGGCCTCGATCTCATCCTCAAAGGCCATCGTCGCGCCGGTGAGGCCGACCACGGCCCACAGCAGCGCCAGCACGAGGCCAACCAGGGAATGGACCTGCAGCAGTGCAGCCTTGATTGGGCGCCAAACGTCACTCATCAGAATTTCACCGTCGCCGAGAGCGAGAAGCGCCGCGCGTCGCCCATCGCGACCGTCAGGATGCTGTTGGCCGAAGGGTAGTAGACCGTGTCGAACAGGTTCTTGACGTTGAACTGGTAGATGACCGGGAACGACTGGACCTTGGTCTCGTAGGTCGCAAACACGTCAGCGACCGTGTAGGCCGGCAGCACGAAGCTGTTCGCGGCATCGCCCGGCCGGTCGCCGACATAGCGCGCGCCGCCGCCGAGGCGAAGCCGGCCGGGCAGGGTGGTGCCGAAATCATAGACGAGGTAGAGCGATGCGGTGTTCAGCGCGACGTTCTGCAGGGCCTTGCCGGCAAGCGTCGGGTCCTCGGTTACGCGTGCGTCGGTATAGCCATAGCTGCCGATCATGCTCCAATTGTCAGTCAGCCTGCCGGTGACGTCGAGTTCGACGCCGCGCGAGCGAACCTTGCCTGCCGTACGGTACTCGACGATACCAGTCGTGGCGTTGAGCTGCGAAACCAGCACGTTCTTCTTGTCGATGTCGTAGAGCGCAAGTGTGCCGGAGATCTGTTTGTTGAAGTCGAACTTGACGCCGGTCTCCCACTGGGTGCCCTCTTCGGGCGCGATGTTGGACCCGATCACGACGCCGCCGGTAAGCGGCGCGATGGTCGAGGTGGGTTTCAGCGATTGCGTGTAGCTCGCATAAAGCGAGACCTGGTCGGTGAGCTTGAAGATGGCGCCGCCGAGCGGCAGCACCTTGTCGGCCGAGACATTGGTATTGGTGATGAACGGGCGGCCCTTGCCGGCGAGCTGGTCGTAATCCATGTATCGTACGCCGCCGACCAGCGCGAAGCGCTCGGTCAGATGCAGCGTGTCCTGGAAGAACAGCGACCACTGGCCGAGCTTGTCGGTCTGCGCGCTATCGGCGGCGGACACCGTCGTCCCCGGCGTGATCAGCCCATAGATCGGATTGTAGAAGTTGAAGCTCGGCGTCGCCTGCCGGATCAGGTCGTCGCGGTAGATCGTGCGGTACTGGCCGTCACCGCCGAACAGCACCTCGTTGCGAATGTTGCCGAGCCAGACATTGCCCTGCAGATAGGAGGTGCCGTAGCTGGCATTGCTGAGCGAGCCCCATGTGCCGTCATTGCTGCGGGTCTCGACGCCGGTCTTGGCGTTGACGCCGGTGATGCGAAGCTGGTTGGCGCTGAAGGTCTCGGTGTTGTAGCTGTAGGCCGCGAACAGCTTCCAGTCCTGGTTCAGCCGGTGCTCGACCGACGCCTGCATCAGGTCGGAGGTGCCCCACATGTTGTTGAAGGGCTCGTCGAGCCGGCGCGTCGCCGGGATCGCCAGCGGCGCCTTGGTCACGGAATCGAATGCGGTGCCGCGGTCGAACGGCGTGATGAATTCGCGGTGCTCGTAGTTGAGCTGGACGGTGGTGTTCTCGCCGTACCAGGCCAGCGACGGTGCGACCAGCATTTCGCGATGGCGCCCGAAATTGCGCCAGTAATCCTCGCTCACGCCATAGCCGATAAAGCGATAGGCGAGTCCGCCATCGCCGATCGGGCCGGTGATGTCGATGGTGCCGTCGGCTCCGGTCCTGGAGTTGGCATAGGTCGAGCCGAGCAGGGTCACCGAACCATGCTGGTAGAGCTCGGGGCGCTTGCTGATCGTGTTGACGATGCCGCCGGGATCCATGATGCCGTACAGCAGCGACGCCGGGCCCTTCAGCACCTCGACGCTTTCGACCGCTGCGTTGAGGCTGCGGCCCTGCACCTGCGGCATGCCGTTGCGCATGATCGAGCCGTCGCGGTTGTCGCCGAAGCCGCGGCGCATCACCGCATCCTGGGTGCCGGCCAGCGTATTGGCCTGGGTGACGCCGCTGACATTGGCGAGCGCATCGTCGAGGTTGCGCGGCAGCTGATCCTTCAGCACCTGCTCGGGCACAACGTTGACCGTCTGCGAGGTGTCCAGCGGCGAGCCGCCGCTGCGCAGCGTGGTTGGGCTTGGCATCGCGCGGTAGTGCAGCTTGGCTTCGTTGAGCGCCGCGGCGGCAGCTGCCGCGCGCTCCGACGGTGTCGGCGGCGCCGGTTGGGCATTCCGGCTGCGCTGCCGTGCCGCGGCGGCCGCCAGCGTTCGCTGCGCCGGCTTTGCCGCGGCGGCCGGCTTGCGCTTCGGCGTCGGTTGGTCGACCGAAACAGGCGGCAACGGGACGCTCGATCGGGCGTTTGCCTGCGTCGCCACGGAGGCGACATCGGCGAGCAGGAATGCTGCGCCGATCAGCAGATGGGTGCGGCCCTTGTCGGCGGCATTTCGACGGTCGCCGACAACCCGGCCATCAGCATTCACAGGCACTCTTGGACTTCCGATTCACGCGAACTCGTTCACGGCGCGCCTCTAGCAGTCGGCGTGCGCGAAAAGAACCGGAGCAGACTTGAATCTCTCTAACCGGAATGGATTTGAATCATTCTAAGACACGACAGGGCTCGCGCGTGTGCGCGAGCCCTGAACCTCGTGACCTGCTTGTCGCGTCTGCGCGTCAAATGGCCGTGCGATCGTCGCCTAAGGCTGCAGCCGTCGTCCTGTCACATCTCAGGTGTACGGTTTGCCGTAGGCCGCGCGATGCGCCTCACGACAACGCCAGGCTGACCGGCGTCTTGCCGACCACTCCCGTGCTCACGCCGTCGCGGGCCATGGATTCGATTGTGCCCCAGTTCTCGCGAAAGATCCGCGCCGCCTCGTTGGCGCTTTCCGCCTGGATCGTCAGACTGCACGCGCGCCTCGTGCCGTTGCTGGCGAGCTGGAAGTAGAGAACATATCCAGACGATTCCGCACTCCGTGCGGCCAGCGGTGCCTGCTGCATGTAGGTTTTCCCCAAAGTGTTTTTGTTGCGCCACCCGCAGGCAGGATTTGACAGGGATGCGGCACAGTCGTGGTCGCGATCGAGCTAAGCTGAACGTTTGTTCATTTTGTTGGCCGGTGTTGCCAGGATTCAACACCGGGTGGAACTTGCCGTAGCTCGGCACTGCAACTAAGCCGCGATCGCGGCATCAGCTCAACCGTCGTGGCGTCTACGCATCGCCCTCTGGATGGACCATCAGCGTCTCTTGGATCGCGGTGGCGAGCATCGCGCCGTCACGGTCGTGGACGCGCGCGATCGACAGCCCGCGGCCGCCATCCGCGCATGGGCTCTCGGTTTCGACATGCATCCAGGCGTCAGGCGAAAATACGCGATGAAACCAGATGCAATGGTTGAGGCTCGACAGATAGAGTGGCGCGCGCGACTGCAGATCGCCGAGATGGCCGCCGACGCTGGAGAAGTTGAGCCACCAGTCCGAGAGATAGGCGAACACCGCGGCCTGGGCGCGAGAAGCAGTGGTGAGCGGCTGCCTGGATCTGATCCAGAAGCGCAGGCGCGGCTCTGCCGTCGCGGCCGAGAGCTGACGTTCGATCTCGGGGATGCGGAAATCCATGCTGGGCTTGATGTGCTGGGAATAAGGACCGAGCGGTCGCAACTGCGCCATCAGCCCGTCGGGGATCATGGTCAGATCTGGCAGGCTTTCCGGATCCTCTGAGGGGGTGAATGGCGCTGCGTGCCGCGGACCCGATTGCGCTGCGCAGAACGTGGCCTGCGCGCTCAGGACCGTGCGCCCGTTGCCCTGGCTGCCCACGACGTGGCGTGAGGAGAACCGCTTACCGTCCTGCAGGACCTGCGCGTCGAACGTGATGCGGCGGCCGGGATCGGCACCGCGCAGGAACAGGAGCTGCAGCATCGCGGCGGGACGATCTTCGGGCGCGCTGAGGGTCGCGGCCATCATCGCCTGGCCAAGGATCTGGCCGCCATAGGACCGGCCATTGAGATTGCCGTCGCCGAAGCGGCTGCGATAGCGGAGCGGGGCGATCGTCTCGAGCGAGACCAGCGCCTCGGCTGCCTGATTGTCCCATTGATCGCAAGTGAATTCGCTGCCTTCCGCGACGCGCTTGCGTTGCCCGTCCATTCCGATCACATCGCTGGGAATTTCTGTGGTCCGGGATAGAGCGGATAGCCGGCGGCGACACCGTATTCGCTGATGCCAAATCCGGTCTCGTTGCCGCTCTCGAGCCGGACGACATGATCCGACAGCGTCCGTGCGATGGCGCGCGTCGCCGCATCGTCGAGGTTCCAGATGTCGTGCCCGGCATGGCTCTCGCCGCGGTCGTCGCCATGGGTCCAGCCTTGCAGGCCGCCATACATGCCGGCCTTCAGATAGAATCGCGTCGGCAGTCCATGCATCCTGACGCGGCGCGGCTCGCCGCGATCGAATGTGAAGGTGAAGTCGGCCGACGCGATGGTCTGACCGAGCGGATCGTCAGCCCACTCGATCTTGTGCTCCAGCGAGGTCACCTCGCGATGCGACACCGATCCGTCGGCTTCGCGGTGGAACTCGGTGCCCGAGAGGTAATGCGGCTTGCCCGGCGCGCGCTCCTTGATGAAGATCGATAGCGCCGACTCCGGGAACTGGAACATCGACCAGGTCCAGAAGAAATTGCGATGGGTCGCGACCGGCGGCCTGGTCTCGTCGGTGCGCATCTCGGATCGCAGGCCCCAGGAGCGGTCGCGCTGCCCCCACCACAGCTCGGGCTCGATCTCGTAACGCTTGCCGTCGGCGACGATCCAGCCGCGCCAGCGGCCGAATTGCGAGACGCGCGCGAGGTCTTCCTCGACGACACCGTTGCGCTCGCGAAAATTCTGCTTCTCCTGCGCCGCCGGAAAGCTCGCCTTGAATTCGAGCGCGAAGCTGATGCCGGACGGATTGTCGGCGAGCGAGATCCTATGCAGGCTGTTACCCTCGACGATCTCGATCCTGAGCCCGCCGACTTCCGTCTCCAGCGGACGGGTCCCGAGCCGGCGCGAGGCACGGAAATTGTGCTGACGCCGGCCGATGGTGATGCCGGCAAAGCCGTCGATCACGTTGCGGTTCGGGTAATAGCCGAGCCCGATGTCGATCAGCAGTTCGCTGCCGTCGATCGGATGCGCGGTGTACCAGTAGCGTTCGGTGAACCTTGCATCGCCGCCGCCTGCCTTGGCAAACGGCTGCGGCGTCTGGTGGCCGATGAGATCGTCCTGGGCTGTCAGCATTGTTCTTGTCCTTGTGTTTGAGCCGGTTCGGTCGGATGGGTAGCGCGGGATCAGTCCTTGGCCGGGCCGGCGCCCACGATGTCGCCGAACAGCACCCAGGTCTTGCCGTCGAAGCGGGCGAAACGGCGCTCGGTGATCGCCGCGTAGTCCTGCGGCGCGGTCTGGATCGTGATGCCCGGGAGCAGCATCGGCAGCTCGATGCCGCTGAGATTGGTGGCCTGCTTCAGCACGTTCTCCCGCGTGAGGTTGTCGCCGCAGCGCTGCAGGATGATCGCGCCGAGCTGGGCCGTGGTGTAGCCGGTCACCGCGATCACGTCGTTCGGATCCATCCCCGGCATATATTTCGCGGCGAAGGCGAGATAGTCGGTCATGCCCTTGTCATTGGCCCACGCCGGATCGTTCGGCGTCTTGTAGGAAGTCGTGGTCAGGATGCCGGTGGAGGCCTCGATGCCTGCCGGCACCAGCACGCCGGCGATCGAATTCGCGGTCGAGCCGAGGAAGATCAGCGGTTTCCAGCCAAGCTCGTGGATCTTGCGGATCGCCATCGAGGCGAATTTGTTCTGTGCGGCGATCAGGATCGTATCGGCGCCTGATGCTTTCAGGTTCACGATCTGGGAATCGATCGTGGGCTCGGTCGACTGATACATCGCCTCCTTGACGATCATGGTGTCGGCCTTGGTGCCGAGCCCTTCCTTCAGGCCAAGCACAAAGTCCTTGCCGATGTCGTCGGCCTGCAGCAGCACGCCGATCCTGGCATCCGGCTTCTCGCGCAGCACGTAGCGCGCGATGATCCGGGACTCGTTGACGTAGGTCGGCGAGTAGGGCGTCGTCCAGGGGAACTGCTTGGGATCGTTCCAGCGGGTGCCGCCACTCTGCACCAGCAGATGCGGAACGCCATTGCTGTTGAGATATTTCTGGATCGCGGCGTTGGTCGGCGTGCCGAACGGCGCCATGATCGCGAGCACCTTGTCGTTCTCGACCAGCGCGCGCGTCACTTCGACGGTCTTGGGCGGGCTATAGGCGTCGTCGCGGGTCAGGAAGTTGATGTGGCGGCCATTGATGCCGCCTTTCTCGTTCAGCATCGTGAAATAGGCGAGCATGGTTTTCGGGAAGCTCGCATAGATCGATGCCGGTCCGCTGTAGGGCGCGTTGGCGCCGAGCAGGATCTCGCTGTCACTGACCCCGGGACCATAGGCCTTCTGGGCGTTCGCCGTTCCGAGCGCGCCGGCGAGCGCGAACGCCCACACGGCAAGCGTGACGATTGGCTTCCGCATCTTCCCCTCCCATGACGCCCTCTTTTGCGGGGCTGGTTGATCCGGCGATGGAAGCCTTGAAAGGCTTTACCCCTCGCATCGGCTATGCAATAATAGACCGTCTGTCCGGATTATCAACAGGAATTTCCGGACGGCGTATCGGCCTCATGCGTGACGGAAACATCCGCAGGCGTGCGCGGCCGCATGGCGGTTGAGGAGGAAACATGAAGCTGACGCAGGCGCTGATAGCGGCGGTGCAGTTGCGCAAGGACGCACCCGGCACCATCCACGCCGGACGGTCGCGGAGCTGGAAGGAGATCGGCCATCGCGTTGCCTGTGCCGCGGGCGGGCTGCGACGGCTCGGCGTCGATGCCGGCGATCGCGTCGCCATCCTCGCGCACAACAGCGACCTCTATATCGAGGCGCTCTATGCCATCGCCTGGGCCGGTGCGGTCGCGGTGCCGCTCAACACGCGCTGGGCGGTCGCCGAGAACGCCTATGCGATTAACGATTCCACGCCAAAACTATTGCTGGTCGACAAGGCCTTTGCCGAGATTGCGTCCGCGCTGCGCGGCACAAAATCACTCGCCGCTATGGTCTATCTCGACGAGGGGCAAGTGCCCGACGGTATGCAAAGCTATGACGAACTCATTGCGCATGCGCCGATCGAGGACGCCTCCGGCGCCTACAACGATCTCGCGGGCATCTTCTACACCGGCGGTACCACCGGGTTTCCCAAGGGCGTGATGCTGTCACATGCCAACATCATCTATGAATCGCTGGTCTGGATCTATGCGCTCCGGTTCCGTGAAGATACCCGGTATCTGCACTCGGCCGGCATGTTCCATCTGGCCGGCACTTCGCCGATGATCGCGCTCACGCTCGTGGGCGGTACCCACGTCACCATCCCGAAGTTCGAGCCCGAGCTCGCGATGAGGACCATCGCCGAACACAGAGTGGACTACTGCCTGTTTGTGCCGACCATGCTCAACATGATGCTCAATCATCCATCCTTCGGCACATATGACCTGAGCAGCGTCAAGGATTGCGAATATGGCGCCTCGCCGATGCCCGACGCGCTGCTGGTCAAGCTGATGCGCGTGCTGCCGAGCTGGCGCTTTCACCAGGGCTACGGCATGACCGAAAGCGCAGCGCTGGCGACCATCCTGCCGTGGGAGTATCACGCGCTGGAAGGGCCGCTGGCGGGCAAGCGCAAATCGGCGGGGCGGGCAGCGCCAGGCGTTGAAATCCGCATCATCGATCCCGCGGGCAATGAGGTACCGCGCGGGACGGTGGGCGAGATCGCGATCCGCGGCGCCGGCGTGATGCTCGGCTATTGGCGCAAGCCTGAGGAAAGCGCGCGCGTGATGCGCAACGGATGGCTGCACACCGGCGACGGCGCCTGGATGGACGATGACGGGTTTGTCTATATCGTCGACCGACTGAAGGACATGATCGTCTCGGGCGGCGAGAACGTCTATTCCGGCGAGGTGGAGAACGCCATCTTCCAGCATGAGCACGTCAAGGAATGCGCCGTAATCGCGGTGCCCGATCCGCAATGGGGCGAGGCGGTACATGCGATCGTCGTGCCGAAGGACGGCAGGAGTCTCGATTCCGAAATGGTGATCGCGCACTGCCGCACCTTGATCGCCGGCTACAAGTGCCCGCGTTCTGTCGATATCCGCCTCGAGCCATTGCCGCTGACCGGCTCCGGCAAGATCATGAAGTCGGCGCTGCGCGAGGAGAAGTGGCAAGGCTATACGAGGTCGGTCAATTGATGCCGGAGGCTACGAAACGATCCCATCAAGATGTGCCGGAGCCTGTTCGCCCGGTCGTGGTCAATGACGACGCGGTGCGGCCAGCACTCGGGCGGCATCTGTCGCGGATATCCGGGAGCCGGACGGAGATTGTGGGCTTCGGCCGCAAGTCATCGGGTTTCTCCTGGATCACCTATGCGTTCGTGGCCCGCACTGCGGCTGAAGGCGACCGCAAACTGATCCTGCGCGTCGGTCCACCGAGCGGGCTGTTTGCGCCTTACTCGGTGCTGCCCCAGGTTTATGCGCTGCAGTCGCTGGCCGGCAGCGGCGTACCGGTGCCGGCGTTGGTGTCATCAGAACAGGATGGCGCCGAGATCGGCTTTCCGTTCTTCATCTGCGCGCATGTCGAGGGCGACGTGCCGGCGCCCTGGGCGGCGAGCGAACTCGATCCGGACCACAAGCGCGCGGTCGCCCGGCAGTTCGTCGAGATCCTCGCGTCGCTGCACCGGGTCGACGCGGATGCGACGCCATTCGCATCGCGGCATCACAGCGGAGAACGTGCCGAAGTCCGCGCCATCGCCGGCTGGCGCGCCTCGTTGGCGCGGCCGACGGCGCGTTACTATCCGCTGCTCGACTGGGGTGGACGCTGGCTGCAGGACAACTGTCCGCGGCCGCCGCGCCGGACCATCGTGCACGGCGACTACCGGATCGGGAACTTCATCGAGCACAACGGGCGGATCACAGCCATCCTCGATTGGGAGCTCACGCACCTGGGCGATCCGCATGAAGATCTGGCCTGGGCGATGCTGCCGACCTTCAACGCCAGGAGCCGAAAGCTCTATGGCGTGCTCGAGCGCACGGAGGTGATTGATCTCTATCAGCGCGCCTCCGGCATTCCCGTCTCGGACAAGAGCCTCGCCTTCTACGAGGCCTATGCGCTGTATCAGGCGGCAGCGATCCAGATGTGCGCGGTGCGCGCCTTCGAGGTCGATCGCTTCAACGACATGCGGCTCGCCGTGATGGCAAGCCAGATGCCCTCGATCGTGCGGGCCTTCGAGCGCGCATTGGAGGCCGCGGCATGAGTGCATCCTTCGAGCGGTTGATCGACGGCATAATCGATGCGCTGCTAAGCCACGTCGTGCCGAACAGCAATGACGATTTCGTTCGCGGGCAGGTGTTCTCTGCAGTCTACGCGCTGAACGGGCTGAAGCTCGCAGCCGACTGGAAGGCCGGGCCGCTGCTCGAGCAAGTGCGTCTGCAGGACGATACTTTCGCGACGGTCGAGCGACTGGCCGGCAGCATGACGCATCCGGAGGTTCCTTCGACGCCGCGCATCCAGGGCGGCCCGTCCGACGTTGCCGCGATCGAGGCATTGCGCGACGATGGCGACCGGCGGCTGGGGCAACTTCTGCTCTGGGCGAGCGGGGAGCACGCACGGGCGGCTAGTCCCAATGCTGCGACCGAGATCGAGCGCCTGCTGCGGCGGGCGATTTGCGACCAGCTCAAGATCGAGCTTGCGACGACGCCGAAGTCGATGCTGCAGCAGATCGCGGGTCGCGAGCGCGACGGTGGTGCGGCGCAGGGCTAGCGTGGTTTCGTCGCCGACCGCCGCCGGGATGCATCGTTGCACGCCTTCCGCGACCAGCGGCGACGCTCACGAAGAAGCTTGCCGGTCCATGGCGCTCATGCTATTAATTCACCGAACGGTCGGTCGGATTATTATTGAATGGCCGATAGACATCCGCGGCAAGCGGCCGGCGAGGGAGACGGAGCGATGAACATGATGACCGGCGTCCCGCCATGGGAACGGCTGATCCGGCCCGACCGGGTGCACGGATCGCTCTACACCGACCCTGACATCTTCGAGGCCGAGCTCAAGAACATCTGGTACCGCACCTGGGTCTATGTCGGGCATGAGAGCGAGGTCCCGAACGCCAACGACTACGTCGTCAAGTCGATCGGCCCGCAATCCGTGATCATGACGCGCGACGAGCAGGGCAAGGTCAATCTGCTGCTCAATCGCTGCTCGCATCGCGGCAACCAGATCTGCTCCTATGAGCGCGGCAATGCCCGCTCGTTCACCTGTCCGTTCCACTCCTGGACTTTTGCCAATGACGGCCGCCTGGTCGGTTATGCCTTCCCCGACGGCTATGAGGGGCAGGACAAGTCGCAGCTTGCGCTCGGGCGGGTGACGCGCGTCGAGTCTTACCGCGGCTTCGTGTTCGGCTCGTTCGCGGCCGATGGCCCGACGTTGAAGGAGCATCTCGGCGGCGCCGCCGAGACCATCGACCGGCTGGTGCGCACCTCGCCGGAGAACGAGGTCGAGATCACGGCGGGCTTCCTCAAGCATCGCGTCAAGGCGAACTGGAAGTTCATCCTGGAGAACGAGTGCGACGGCTATCACCCGGCCTTCGTGCACACCTCGATCTTCGGCGTCGCCGACAGCATGATCGGCAAACTCTATGGCGGAGCCTCGACCGCGCTGACGCGCGACTACGGCAACGGCCATACCGAGATCGACCTGCGGCCCGAGTTCCGCAAGCGCGACGCGCCGATGAGCTGGTTCGGCACCAGCGAGGACCGGTTGCCGGACTACACGGCGCGCATGAAGGCCGCCCATGGCGACACCGCCGCGCGGGAGATCATGATCGACGGCACGCCGCATGTGATGATCTTCCCGAACCTGTTCATCGCCGAGATCCAGATGTTCGTGATCCAGCCGCTCGGCGTCGACGACAGCGTGCAGCACGTCACCGCGTTGCAGTTCAAGGGCGCGCCCGATCTGAACCGAAGGCTGCGCCAGCAGACCATGGGCTCGGTCGGCCCAGCCGGCTTCCTGCTGGCGGACGATTCCGAAATGTACGAGCGCTGCCATCGCGGCGTGCTGGCGCGCAATCCCGAGTGGATCTTCCTCGGCCGCGGCGAGAAGCGCGAGCGGCAGGACGAACTCGGCTTCACGGTCGGCCACGTCACCGACGAGGTGCCGTCGCGCGGCATCTGGACCCATTATCGCAAGTTGATGGAGCCTAGCTGATGCTGTCGCGCGAGAGCAGCGCCACGTTGATGAGCGCCATCACCGCCTTCCTTTATCGCGAGGCGCGGCTGCAGGACGAGCATCAATACGAGGCCTGGGAAAAGCTCTGGACCGACGACGGCGTCTATTGGGTGCCGGCCAACGGCGCCGACATCGACCCGGAACGGCAGATGTCGATCATCTACGACAACCGCTCGCGGATCGCGCTGCGCGTCCGGCAGCTGATGACCGGCAAGCACTTCACCCAGACGCCGCAGTCGAATTTGCGACGGCTGATCTCCAACATCGAATTGATGGATGAGCAGCCTGACGACGGCGACATCGCGGTTGCCAGCAACAGCCTCATTTTCGAATCGAGCCTGCGCGACGACACGCTGTGGGCGGCGCGCAATGAATACCGGTTGCGCCATGTCGATGGCGAATTGCGGATGGCCGCCAAGAAGGTCATCCTCGTCAACAACGACAAGGCGATCTACACGCTCTCGTTCCTGGTCTAGAGGAAAACGCGCCATGATCGACAAGGGCCCCGTTCTGCTCGACATCACCGACGGCATCGCGCGGCTGCGGCTCAACCGCCCCGATGCGGCCAACGGCATGAGTGTCGAGCTGCTCCGCGCGCTGTGCGATGCCATCATGGTCTGTCATGGTCATTCCGATCTGCGCGTCGTGCTGCTGAGCGGCGAGGGCACCAATTTCTGCGCCGGTGGCGACGTCCGCGCCTTTGCCTCCAAGGGCGAGAAGCTGCCGGACTATATCCGTCAGGCGACGGCGTATCTGCAGAATGCGGTGACTGGATTGCTGCGGCTGGAGGCGCCGGTCATATCATCGGTGCAGGGCTTTGCGGCGGGCGGCGGCGGCTTCGGCCTGGTCTGCGCTTCCGATATCGTGATCGCGGCGGAATCGGCAAAGTTCCTCGCTGGCGCGACGCGGGTGGCGATGGCGCCGGATGCCGGCGTCTCCGTTACACTGTCGCGGCTGGTCGGCCTGCGGCGGGCGATGTCGATCCTGTTGACCAACCCGGTGATCCCGGCTGCCGAAGCGTTGCAGATGGGCATCGTCACCAGGGTCGTGCCCGATGCCGAGCTCGCCGATGCATCGCTCGCGCTGGCCCGCGAGCTTGCGGCCGGCGCGCCGAAGGCGCTGGCGGCGACCAAGCGGCTGGTCTGGGCCGGCACCGGCACCAGCATCGAGCAATGCCTGTCGGAAGAGGCGCGCACCGTCGCGGAACTCTCGGGGATGACCGATGCACGCGAAGGGCTCGCCGCGGTGATCGAGCGGCGCCAGCCTGTATTCACGGGGCGCTGAGGTGGCGAGCTTGCCATTCGGACGTCTCGATGGCCGCCGCGCCTTCGTCTCCGGCGGCGCGCGGGGCATCGGTGCTGCGATCGCGCGCAGCTTTGCCGGCGCGGGCGCCAGGGTTGTGATCGCCGATCTCGATGTCGCCGCGGCCTCGGAGCTGGCGCGCGAGACCGGCGCCGGCGTTGCAGGATTAGACGTCAGCGATGCCACGGCAGTGCAGGCTGTGATGGCGCAGGACGGCCCATTCGACATTGTCGTCAACAATGCCGGCATCGATCAGCATGCCTTCTTCACCGATACCACGGCGGAGGATTGGGCGCGGCTGATCGCGGTCAATCTCACCTCGGTCTTGGCCTGCACCCACGCCGCGTTGCCGGCGATGCAGGCGGCGGGCTTTGGCCGCATCATCAACGTTACCTCGGAAGCGGCGCGGCTCGGCTCAAAGGGCGGCGCGGTCTACTCCGCGGCCAAGGGCGGCGTGATCTCGTTCACCCGGAGCATCGCGCGGGAGAATGCACGCTATGGCATCACTGCGAACGCGATCGCGCCGGGACCGATCCGCACGCCGATGCTGGAGCAGGCGGTGGCAAAGGGCGGCGACAGAATCCTGCAGGCAATGACCGGCGCAACGCTGCTCGGCCGCCTCGGCGAGCCGGAGGAGGTCGCGGCTGCCGCGCTGTTCCTGGCTTCCGACCAGGCCGCCTATATCACCGGAGAGACGCTCGGCGTTTCCGGCGGCATGGGCATCGGCGGCTGAAATGGGCAGCGCGGACGACGATATCGCAATCACGCCGGTCGATCGCGCGATCGAGCGTTTGCGCGCGATCTATCGCGGCTGGACCCGCGATACATCGGTGGCGCAGATGCGCGACGACTGGGACGCCGCCTTTGCCGGCTGCTCGGTGCCGGTGACGCGCCAACCGGTCGCCGCCGGCGGGGTCGACGGCGAATGGCTCGTGCCGATGGGCGCATCGCGCGACAAGGTGATCCTCTATTTTCACGGCGGCGGTTTCCGTATCGGCTCGGTCGCGTCGCATCGCGACCTGGCCGCACGGATCGCCGATGCATCCGGCTGCCGCGTGCTCTCGATCAATTACCGGCTTGCCCCGGAGCATCGTTTCCCCGCGGCACTCGAGGATGCGCTGATTGCCTATCGATATCTGCGCGATCAGGGGCTGCATCCGGCGGATATCGCCTTCGCCGGGGATTCGGCCGGCGGCAATCTCGTGCTGTGCGCGATGCTGGCGGCGCGCGACCGTGGCTTGCCGCTGCCCGCCGCCGCCGCGCTGATGTCGCCCTGGACCGATCTTACCGCGAGCGGCGCGAGCTATCAGAGCAGGGCCGAGGCCGATCCGATCCACCAGCGCGCGATGATCCTGGCGCTGGCGAAGAACTACCTTGGCAAGGACGGCAATGTCCGCGATCCGCTGGCCTCGCCGCTTTATGCCGATCTCACCCGTCTGCCGCCGCTGCTGGTGCAGGTCGGCGACCGCGAGACCGTGCGCGACGATGCGACGGAACTGGCCGCCCGGGCGCAGGCTGCCGGTGTCGACGTCAAGCTCCAGGTGTGGGACGGCATGATCCACGTCTTCCAGATGTTCCCGGAGATTTCGCAGGCGCGCGAGGCGATCGCATCGCTGGCAGCTTTTTTGCGCAAGCATCTTCACATCGGCCATGAGAGGGCGCCACAATGAACGTCATGACGTCGGATCCGCGCCAGCTCACTGAGGCCGAGTTCCACTTTTCGGAGCAGCCCAATCTGCCCGAGGAGCTGCGCATGCTGCGCGAGCAGGTGCGCCGCTTCGTCGAGAAGGAAGTAGTGCCGCATGCCGAGGCGTGGGAGCGCGACGGCAAGATCCCGCGCGAGATCTATCGCCGCATGGGCGCGCTCGGCTTTCTCGGCATGCGCCACGCGGTCGACCATGGCGGCACCGACATGGGGCCGCTGGCCTCGATGGTATTCGCCGAGGAGTTGGGGCGCTCCAGCTTCGGCGGTTTCACCTCGTCGATCCTCGTGCATACCGACATGTCGGCGGTGCACATCTCCTTGCGCGGTACGCCGGAACAGAAGCAGAAGTATTTGCCGGCGATTATCCGCGGCGAGACGGTCTGCTCGATCGCGGTGACCGAGCCCGATGCGGGCTCCGACGTCGCAGGCCTCAAGACGCGGGCGCGGCGCGACGGCGACAGCTGGGTGATCAACGGCGCAAAGATGTTCATCACCAACGCGGTCTATGGCGACATCCTGATCGTCGCCGCGCGGACCGACCCGCATGCCAAGGGCAGCCGCGGCATCTCGCTGTTCATCGTCGAGCGCAACACGCCGGGCATCACGGCGACCAAGCTCGACAAGCATGGCTGGCTCTGCTCGGACACCGCCGAGATCGCGTTCCAGGACGTGCGCGTGCCGGCGGAAAACCTGCTCGGCGAGGAGAACAAGGGCTTCTATGGCATCATGGAGACCTTCCAGAACGAGCGCATCTGCATCGGCGGCATCTGCGCGGGCGAATCCGCCAAGGCGATCGAGCTGACGACGAATTACGTGAAGACGCGGCAGGCATTCGGCGGCCCGCTCTGGAATCAGCAGGGCGTGCGGCTGAAGCTCGCCCAGCTTGCCGCGAAGGCGGCGGCGGCGCGGGCGCTGGCCTATCAGGCCGCCGAGCTCGCGGCGGCCGGGCAGGATTGCCTGCGTGAGGTCTCGATGGTGAAGGCGCTGTCGCCCGAGGTGCTGCACGAGGTCGTGCATGGCTGCCTGCAACTGCACGGCGGCTCAGGCTTCATGCGCGGCACCCCGATCGAGCGCATGGTGCGCGACGCGCGGGTGCTGACGATCGGCGGCGGCGCCACCGAGGTGATGCTGGAGGAAGTGGCGAAAAGGATGTGACGCCGGCGCTCTTTCTTACCTCGCCCCGCTTGCGGGGAGAGGTCGGATCGCATCGTGAGATGCGATCCGGGTGAGGGGGAGTCTCCACGAGCGTTTCTGGCAGCGCGTCTGCGGATGCGGCCCCTCACCCCAACCCTCTCCCCGTAAGAACGGGGCGAGGGAGCAGACCTACGTCCGGGTCATGTCATTTCTGGGCACGAGCGCCCTGGCCGACAGTCTGCGCCGCAATGCCCGGCTTCAGCCGCCAGTCCTCGCCAAAATCCGCGAGCGGGTGGAA
This sequence comes from Bradyrhizobium sp. USDA 4504, assembly GCF_054063995.1. Taxonomy (NCBI): domain Bacteria; kingdom Pseudomonadati; phylum Pseudomonadota; class Alphaproteobacteria; order Hyphomicrobiales; family Nitrobacteraceae; genus Bradyrhizobium; species Bradyrhizobium sp. USDA 4504. The sequence continues at coordinate 773,352 of NZ_JBSSGV010000001.1, forward strand.
GAACAGCGGCTCGGTGGTCTCGAGCCGCCGCAGCCGTTCGGCATAGTCGTTGAGATAGCGGTGCCGCGTGGCCTCGTCGACGAAGTTCACTGAATACGACACGAACGGCGGCAGCACCTTGCAGCCCGCATAGGCCAGCATGCCGTTCTGGATCGGCCACAGTACCACATCGAGCGCACCGACCAGCCCGTCGGGCGCGCACATGCCGGGATAGGCGGCGGTCGAGGTCACGACCATGGCGCGGCGGCCGGCAAGGCCGCCGGTGTCGTAGCGGCGGCCGCTGCCGTAAATTGCGCCGTTGACGAACACGCGGTCGATCCAGCCTTTCATGATGGCGGGGACCGAGAACCACCACAGCGGAAACTGCAAGATCAGGAGGTCGCACCACAGCAGCTTCTCGATCTCGGCGGCGATGTCGCCGCTGAGCGCCCCGTGCTGCAGATTGTATTTCTGCTCGCGGTCATATTGCAGCCGGTCGGGAAACCGCCGCGCGCCAAAGTCTTCGGCGGTCGCTACCGGGTTGAACCGCATGGCGTAGAGATCGGAGATCCTGACCGTATGCCCGAGCGCGGTCAGTTCCGCCACCGACCGCGCCAGCAGTGCAGCGTTGAACGACTGCGTCTCCTGATGGGCAAAGACGATCAGGACCTTCATCTCTCTAGTTCACCGGCTTGAAGCTGAGCGTCGCGGCATCGGCCTGCATGATCTGCAGCTTCTGGTTGGAGAAGCGGACGCCGGGACCGAAGCTGATCGGCGCCATCACGCCGGTCTCGACATTCCTGGTCTTCTCCAGTTCCGAGATGGTGCAGGCCCAGGTCGGCTGCTTGCCACAGCGCTCGATTGCCGCGATCAAGACTTTCGCGGCGGCATAGCCGGTCATGGTGTAGCGGTTGATGCCCTTGAACTCGGCCTCCGACACCAGCGGCCTGGCCTTCTCCAGGAACGCCTTGCCCGCCGCGCCGGCGAATGGCTCGACATAGTCGACCGCGTAGATGCCATCGCCCGCCGGGCCCATCAGCTTCAGCACCGGCTCGATGCGGCCGGGCCAGAAGATGCCGGTCACCGGCTTGATGTTCAATTTCTCGAGCTCCTTTGTCATCGCGATATTCTCGGCGATGATGCCGCCGGCCAAAAACACCTCGGTGCCGGCATCCTTCAGCTGCAGCATGTCGGATGAGAAGTCCTGCTGGCCCTTCTTGTAGTTGCCGCTGTAGACGACGTTCAGCTTCTTGGCCTTGACCACGGAATCGAAGCCGTCGCGCACCGTGATGCCGTAATCGTCGTCCTGGGTGATCAGGCCCCATTTCTTGCCGGGGTTCTTGTCGGCGAGGAAGTTGACGAGATGGATGATGCCTTCCTCGTAGGATTGGCCGACCACGAACACGTTCTTGCGCGCAGGCTCCCACAGGAATTTGACCGGCGCGACGTCGATCACGGTCGGGATACCGGACTTCTCCAGCACCGGCATCACAGCGATCGACTGGCCCGAGCCGGAGATGCCTAGCATCGCGAAGACCTTGTCGACGTCGATCACCTTCTTGACGCCCTGGATGGTTCGCGCGGTGACGTAGCCGTCGTCCTCCAGCACATATTTGATCTTGCGGCCGTTGATGCCGCCGGCGGCGTTGGCTTCGGCGATCGCGATCTTGTGGCCGATCGAGGCGGCGACGCCCAGCAGCGCCGGCGGGCCGGTCAGCGGCTCCACGTCGCCGATCAGGATCTCGCTGTCGGTGATGCCGGGATCGGCGGCAGTAGCCGGGCCGGTCGCGAGACAGGCCGTGGTGAGCAGCAGCGCAACTGCTGCCAGGTGTCTGATCATTGTCTCCTCCTCATGGTGTTGCGTCTTTTTTGATTAGTAGCGCAGCGGCCAGTGCACCCAGGCCCGCCTGATGCCGTGCCAGGCGCCGACCAGCCCCCGCGGCTGGAAGCGCAGGAACAGGATGATGACGAGGCCGTAGAGCATGCTCTTCAGCTCCTGCGCGCCGGTCGTGAAGGTCGCATCCATCTGCGCGCTGAACAGGCTGAAGACGATCCGTGTCGCCTCCGGCAGCAGCACGATTAGGATGGTACCGAGCACCGCCCCGAGCGCGGAGCCGAGTCCACCGACGATCAGGATCGCCAGCGCCTCGATCGAGAGCAGGAACGGAAAGCCCTCGACGCTGACGAAGGAGAGATAGATGCCGTACAGCGCGCCGGCGATGCCGGTGATGAACGCCGAGGTAACGAAGGCGAACAGCTTGTAGGCATGCAGGTTGATGCCCATGACACGCGCCGCCGTGTCGTTGTCCCTGATCGCGACAAAGGCGCGGCCGACCCGGCTGCGGCGGATGTTGAGGGTGGCGAACAGCGTCAGTGCCGCGATGCCGAGGCAGAGATAGGTGAAGGCCGCGTCGCCGTCGAAGCTGATGCCGAGGATCTCGGGCCGCTGCACCTGAATGCCGCGTGCGCCGTTGGTGAGCCAGCGCATCTCCAGGATCACGGTGTTGATGATGAAGGAGAAGGCGAGCGTGGTGATGGCGAGGTAAAGTCCCTTGAGCCGGAGCGAGGGCGCGCCGACGATCAGGCTCGCCAGCGCCGGCACCACGCCGGCGCCGAAGAAGCCGACCAGCGGCGGCATGTGGTACTTCGAGACCAGCACCGCATAGGCATAGGCACCGGTGACGAGGAAACCGACATGGCCGAGCGAGATCAGGCCGGTGTAGCCGGTCAGGATGTTGAGTCCGAGCGCACCGGTGACCGTGATCAGGATGATCATCAGGAACGATAGCGCGTAGGAGCTCAGCACAAAAGGAGCGGTGATCAGCGCCAGCAGCAACACGGCCGACCATAGCCACACCGGCGGGGAATCGATCAGCGCAACCAGTTCGCCGTAGCTCTGCTTGTAATCGCCGGTGCGCATCACACCCTCTCGATGTCGCGTTCGCCGAAGATGCCGAACGGGCGGATCATCAGCACGATGATGATCATGGCAAAGCCCGCGACCTCCTTCATGCCGGAGCCGATATAGCCGCCGGCCAGGTTTTCGGTGATGCCGATCAGGAGGCCGCCGAGGCCGGAGCCGAGCACGGCGTCGAGGCCGCCGAGGATGGTGGCCGGAAACGCCTTCAGCCCGAGCTGGAACATCGCCGGCGATAGATCATAAGACAGCGCGAAGAACACGCCGCCGATGCCGGCGATCACCGAAGACGCGGCCCAGGCCAGCGCATGAACTCTTGTTGCGCTGATGCCCATCAACAGCGCCGTGCGATCGTCGGCTGCGACCGCGCGCATCGCAACCCCGACCTTGCTGTAACGGAAGAACGCCCAGATCGCGGCGAGCAGAAGAAGCAGCGTCGCGATGACCGCAATCTGCCCGGTACGCACGCCGATGCCCCCGAGATGCACGATGCCGCGGCCCATGCCGATGTCGAGGCCGTGCGGATAGGCGTCCCAGATGAAGTTGATGGCGGAGCGCAGGATCACGGCGAGCCCGATCGTGACCATCACGGTCGCGAATACCGGCTCGCCCAGCATCGGCCGCATCACGAGCCGCTCGATGATCAGGCCGAGCAGGACAGCGGCGAGAATCGCGCCCACCGCGACGACGAACACATTGCCGCTGACCGTGGTCGAGATCGTCCAGGCGGTATAGGCGGTGATCATCGTCATCTCGCCCTGGGCGAAATTGACCAGCCCGGTGGACTTGTAGATCACCGCAAAGCCCATCGCGATCAGCCCGTAGATCGCGCCGATCGCGAGCCCCGAGATCAGCAGCTGGATGATATACTGCATTCAGCCCTCCGCCCGGTAGATGATGGCGAGTTCACGGGCGAACTTCTTCTCGATCATTGCGCGGCGTACTTTCTGGGTGGCGGTCAGCTCGCCGTCGTCATGGTCGAGCTCCTTTTCCAGGATGGCGAACCGCCTGATGTTCTCGACCCGGGCGAACCGCTTATTGGTCTCGTTGACGACGCGCTCGACCAGCTCATTCACTTCGGGAAGCTGCGAGAGCGATTTGTAGTTGGTGTAGGCGAGCGCCCGGTCGCGCGCCCAGCGGCCGACATTGTCGTAGTCGACCTGGATGATGGCGCCGAGATACTTCTTGGCCTCGCCGACCACGATCGTTTCCTTGATGAATTCGGAATCCTTCAGCGCGTTCTCGATCTCGGACGGCGCGATGTTCTTGCCGCCAGCGGTGATGATGATCGCCTTCTTGCGGTCGACCACGGCGATCTCGCCATTGTCGAGGACATCGATGATGTCGCCGGTGCGCAGCCAGCCGCCGGGCTCCAGCGAGGCGGTCGAGGCCTTCTCGTCGAGGAAGTAGCCCTTGAAGACGCCGGGGTTGCGCAGCAGGATCTCGCCGTCGGTGTCGCACTTCCATTCGGTCTGCGGCAGCGGCACGCCGCAGCCGCCGATCCGGTGATGGCTTGCGGTCTGGATGAAGGCGACGCCGCCACTTTCGGTGAGGCCATAGCCTTGCGACACCGGACGGCCGATGATGTCGAAGAAGCGCAGCGTCTCCGGCGAGATCGAGGCGCCGGCGCACAGCCGGTGCCGGCTGTAGGCGAAGCCGAGATGGCGCTGCAAATTGCGGAACATCAGGAGATAGAGCAGCCCGTAGGCGGCGCGATCGAGCCAATTGTCTTTGCCGGCCTGTCGGCGGTCGGACAGCGTGCGGCCCCAGGCGAGGCAGGCCCTGGTGAAGCTCTGGCGCAGGCGACCGCTCTCGCCGAGGCGAAACAGAAAGCCCTGCTGCAGCTTCTCGTAGATGCGCGGAACGCCGACGAAGAAGGTCGGCGCAATCTCGCGGATGTTGATCGCGACCGTGTCGATCGATTCGGCAAAGGACACGGTGCCGCCGAGCACCAGATGGGTCACGGTGCCGTAGCAGCGCTCGGCGACGTGGCACAGCGGCAGGTAGCTCACCGCCTCGAACGGCTTGTCGGCAATGCCGACGGTCCTGGCGTAGGCATAGGCGGCGTAGACGAGATTGCGATGGGTCAGCATCGCGCCCTTGGGCGGACCTGTCGTGCCCGAGGTGTAAACGAGGATGCAGACGTCGTCGGGCGCGCCCTGGCTGATCAGGCGGTCGAGCGTGGCGTCGGCCTCCGGGTTCTGCTGCGCGTAGGCCCTGCCGCGCTCGCACAATGCGGCGAACGACATCAGCTCCGATTGCCGGTAATGCCGCAGGCCCTTCATGTCGATGCAGACGATGGCCTCCAGATCCGGCAGGCCGCCATTGCCCGCCATCGCATCCAGCACCTTGTCGGTCTGCTCCTGGTCGCCGGTGACGACGATGCGGGCACCCGAATGCTTGACGATATATTGCAGCTCGACCCAGGGATTGGTCGGATAGATGCCGACCGCGACCGCGCCGATCATCTGCGCGCCGAGATCGGCATAGAACCATTCCGGCGTGTTCTCGCCGGCGATGGCGATGCGGTCGCCAGGCTTGATGCCGAGCGAGAGCAGGCCGAGCGCCACCGCGCGCGCGGTGTCGTAATAGTGCCGCCAGGAATAGGGATTCCAGATGCCGTAGTCCTTCTCGCGCAGCGCCAGCGCCTCGCCGTGCATCGCGGCGCGCTGCCGTAGCAATTGCGGGATGGTGATGGCGGCATCCGCAAGCGTAGCCTGCAACGCGTCGATGCCGGCTGCGGGCACACTGCGTGCGGCGCTGGCTGGCAGCGGCGGATGAGCGGTGCGCAGGCTGTCCAGCGTCGACATCACGCGCCTGCCTTTGTCATCGCGTCAGTGCGCTGACCGCCGAGATAGGCCTCCGCGACTGCCGGATCGCGCCTGATCTCACCAGGTGCGCCTTCGGCGATCTTGCGGCCGAAATTCAGCACATGGACGCGGTCAGAGATGTCCATCACGATGCGCATCTCGTGCTCGATCATCACGACGGTGATGCCGAGCTCGTCGCGGATGTCGAGCACGAAGCGCGCGATGTCCTCGGTCTCCTCCTGGTTCATGCCGGAGACCATCTCGTCGAGCAGCAATAGCTTCGGCTCGCAGGCGAGCGCGCGGGCGAGCTCGACGCGCTTCTGCTGGCCGTAGGACAGCGTGCCGACCACGGCGTCCCTGATGTGCTCGATCTCGAGGAATTCGATGATGTGCTCGACGCGTTGCCGTGCCGCGATTTCCTCCTTGCGGGTACGTCCGTAAAACCACACCGCATCGAGCACGGTCGAGCGCAGATGGGTGTGGCGGCCGGTCAGGATGTTCTCGACCACGGTGCCGTGCTTGAACAGCGCCAGATTCTGGAAGGTGCGGCCGATACCGACGGCGGCGAATTTCCACGGCGAGATCGTCGAGAGGTCGATGCCGTCGAAGCTGATGCGGCCGCCGCTCGGCCGCAGCACGCCCGAGATCATGTTGAACAGCGTGGTCTTGCCGGCGCCGTTCGGACCGATCACGCTGCAGATCTCGCCGGGCGCGACGCGCAGGCTGACATCGGCGACTGCCTGCAGGCCGCCGAAGCGCTTTGACAGGTTCTCGACCGTGAGCAGCGCGGTCACGACAGCCACCGCTTGCGGCGCTTGTAGTGCTTCACGTCGCGCAGGCTCTTGCGGCCGGCGGTGGAGACGCCGAGATAGAATTCCTGGACGTCCTCATTGGCGGTGAGCTTCGCCGCCGTGCCGTCGAGCACGACGCGGCCGGTCTCCAGGATGTAGCCGTAATCGGCGATGTCGAGTGCGCGCTGCGCGTTCTGCTCGACCAGCAGCACCGTCATCTTCAGTTCGTCGCGCAGCCGGACGATCACCTCATAGATGCGGTCGATGATCAGCGGCGCGAGGCCGAGCGACGGCTCGTCGAGCGCCAGCAGCACGGGATCGGTCATCAACGCGCGGCCGATCGCGAGCATCTGTTGCTCGCCGCCGGACATGTAGCCGGCGATCTGGTCGCGCCGCTCATATAGTCGTGGAAACAGCGTAAACACCTTGTCGCGGCGCTCGCGCGCCTCGGCGCTGGTCCTGGTGTAGCCGCCCATTTGCAGGTTCTCGTCGATGGTGAGTGCCGCGAACACGCGGCGGCCCTCCGGCACCTGCACGATGCCGCAGCGGACCAGTTCGTCCGGCGCAAGGCGATGCACCTCGTCATTGCGGAAGCGGATGCTGCCGTTCTCGATCACGCCTTCCTCGGTATAGAGGATGCCGGACATCGCCTTCAGCAGCGTCGATTTGCCGGCGCCGTTGGAGCCGAGCAGGGCGACGATGTTGCCCTCGGGCACCGCGATCGAGACGTCGCGGATCGCCTCGATCGCATTGTCGTAGACGATCCGGATGTTGCGGAATTCGAGCAGGCACTGCTCTGGCACGGCGACTGGCGCTGCTTGCGGCATCGGATGCGGGATGGTCGTCGGCATCGTGCTCAGACCCGGCCTGCCGATAAGCGCGGGCGCGCGGCGAGGATCGCATCGGTGACGATCTTGGCGGTCTCGGCGCAGGCCTGCGTGCCGCCATTGCCATATTGCTTCACCGCATCGCCGACGCACCACAGGCCACCGATACCGGTCTCGCGCGGCAGATCGTAGCCGGCGCAGCTGCGTTGTGCCGGCCAGTCGTCGCGCATCACCCGGATCGACAGGATTTTGGCCTGGTCGAAATTCGCGAACTGCTCGCGCAGATCCTCGAGCGCGAGCTGGACTTCTGCATCGGAGTCGAAATCGCCGAGCGCGGGCACCGGCACGGCATAGGCGACATAGAGGTGCCAGCCGGGCAGCGCCAATTCCGGACAGGTGGCCGAGAGGTTGGCCATGTTGCAGAGCCGGCGCGTCTTGCCGAAGGTGACGATGCCGGGATGATTGATCAGCGGCTCGCGGCTCGCGACATTGATGACGATGTTGGCGGCTGGGCGGAGGTCGTTCTTCACCCTGGCGATATAATCCGCCGGGAACGCCTCGCTGCCGGCAAGCGCGACCGTGGCCTTCGGTCCCGCATTGCTGATCACGAGATCGGTGTCGATCCGCACCCGCTCGCCGTTCCTGAGCACGGTGACGCCTTCGACCTTGCCGTTCGCGGTGTGGATCGTGGTCGCCGATGTTTCGAGCCAGATGTCGCCATTGCGCCTGACAGCGTTGCCGAGGCTGTTCCAGACCCCGATCGTGCCCTGCGGGCAGAAGCCGAATTTCTTGAAGGCGCCCTTGCTGGTGAAATAGGTTAGGAAGGCGCGGGCCGGCAGCTCCGCGGCGTTGCAGGCGAAGATCGCCGCGCAGAGATTGCGGAACAGCGCGTGCACGGTGGCGTTGCTGGTGTAGCCCTTCAGCCAGTCCTCGGTCGATTGCCGCCCGTCGGGCAGGTTGCCGGAGCGGGCGTCGGCGAATTTCTCCAGGATGCGCGAGGCCTGCTTGGTCAGTTGCCCGAGCAGCAGCGACCAGCCGCCGCGGCCGACATCGATCACCTTGCCGTCGATGAAGAACGAGCTCGCGGGCTCCGGCGCGCGGATGTCGAGCGGGGCGCCGACGGTGTGGAAGGTTTCCTCGAACACGCCACCGAACTCGATCGCGATCGCCCCGATATTGACCTTGAAGCCGTCGATCTCCTCGGTCGAGGCGCGTCCGCCGAGCCGGTCCTTGTCGTCGACGACGAGCGTATGCAGCCCGCCATGGGCGAGGAGCGCCGCGGCGCACAGCCCGCCGGCGCCGGCTCCGATCACGACAGCATCGATCCTCTGAGAATCCACGCGCAACCTCCCGCGATGCCGCCGGGTTGCTCCCGGCGTGCGCAATCCGCTTGCTTGATAGAAGGCAGTCTAATATAATCCGACCGGTCGTTCAAATTATTTTTTGACGCAGGTCGCTCGTCGCACGGGCGATGGAAGAGTCTGGTGGATGGTGCCCGCAAAGGGGAGGAGAGCGTGGGGCGGCGGTAGTATAGAGAGAGGCAGTCGCCCGATTCCGGCGGCGCCGATGGTGCATGAGAGAGACGGCAATGGCGCGGACGCGCTCAGAGAATTACGACGAGATTCAGCGGAACATTCTCACCACTGCCTGCGGCCTGTTCGCGCGGCAGGGCTACATGCGTGCCTCGATCGCCGACCTTGCGGATGCCTGCAAGCTGTCGCGCGGCGCGCTGTACCATTATTTCGATTCCAAGGAAGCGATTCTGTTCGCGATCCTCGACGCCCATATCCGCGAGATGATCGCGGACGTCGAAGCCGCGATGGCCGAAAAGGCGACGACGCTGGAGCAGTTCCGCGCCGCGATCCAGGCCATCGTCGCGCTGAATGCGCGTTCGAGCGACGAGCAGCGCGTCATCCTCAACGACCTCTCGTTCCTCGGCGAGACCGAGCAGGATGCGATCAAGGCGCTGGAGCGCCAACTCGTCGACACGGTCTCGGATCTGCTGGTCAAGCTCGACAAGGAAGGCAAGATCGTCAAGCGGACCAAGAAGATCTACAGCATGATGCTGTTCGGCATCCTGAACTTCAGCCACACCTGGTACGATCCGAAGGGCGGGATCGATCCAGGGGAGTTCGCCGACATGGTGGTGGATCTGTTCCTGTACGGCTTCACCATGCCGGTGCCGGCAAAGAACGCCGCGCGGCCGCTGCGCCAGCGCGCGTGAGGCCGACGCGGCGCGCACTGCGGCTTCGCGCCGAAGACATCTCTCGCAGCGATTATTCCTCATCTCGTCTGCACATCATCGTGAAGGCCGAGACGTTGTCCCGCGCGTAACGCACGCGCGGCGCGCCGCGTAGTTTTGCCACGAACGCCGCGACAGCGGCCGATGGTGGCTCCGCAGCGAGGGAAGAAACAACCACATGAATCTGTCGTTCAACATCGCCGAACAGGGCGAGGGGTCTTATCGAGCGCTCGCGATCCTGCGCTGGGTCATGGTCGTGATCTTCGTGTCGTTCGGCATGCAGAAATTCACGCTGCAGTCGGCGCAAGGCATCGCGCAGTTCATCAGCAACAGCCCGTTCATCTCGTGGCTGTCGGTGTTCGGTCTCCGGGGCGAGGCCTATGTGCTCGGGGTGGCCGAGTTCGGCATTGCGGCGCTGCTCGTCGCCGGCGCGTTCAGCCCGCTTCTCTCGGCGATCGGCTCGTTGATGGGCGTCTTCACCTTCGCGGTGACGTGGTCGTTCTTCTTCACGACGCCGGGGGTGGTCAAATGGAGCCTGTCGACCGATCCGATGGCCTGGAACCTGGCCGGCGAGTTCCTGTTCAAGGACATCGTGCTTCTGTGCGTCTGCCTCGTGCTGCTGTTGGCGTCGTTGCCGCGGTCGATCGTCCGCTTGCGCGCCAAATAGGTGTCGCGCCGCGCATCGATGGTTAACCAATGGTTAAACAGTCATCGCGCGCATCCGGCATCTGGAACAGGACAAAACGTCGCGGACGACCGTGTCTTGAAAATCGAATCCGATCGGCTTATGCAACCTTCGATTGACGAATTGGTTGCTAGGAAGAAACGTCCCCGGTTGGGAGCGGAATGTGACGAAGTCAGAAATATCCTTGGCCCGATCGGCAAGCGCCGATCTTGCCGTTTCGTCGAAGCCCACTCCCGTCATTTCAAACGTCCCGCATTTTTTAGTTCGATTGCAGTTCCCGCACCGTGGCTGGAGTGGGAGGGCGGTCGCGATCGCGGCTTCCGGAAGTGACCACCGGAACAGCGATCGGGCCGCCCCGTCCCCAGCCGGGCGGGTAACGGCGCAAGACGCGCAATCGTGAATTCGGACGCTTGGGTTCCACCGCTAGGATCGTGATGTCGCCATCTATCGATGGTGAACAGATTGTCTGCAGGTCGCATCGCAACATCGTGCCGATTTCGTTCTTCATGAGACAATGGCTCACCGTCCGGATCGCGGCCGTCCTGTTCGTGGTCGCTGGTAGCGTGCTTGGGGTAGCGCGCGCGGATTCCGACATGGACGCGCAGATCAGGGACATCGTCACGACGGAACTCGCGCCGACCGCGACCGCGACCGACCCGGGCGGTCTCGCCGCGGCGGTCTATGCCGGGGGCCGGGTCGCGTTCTTCAACTACGGTTTCGCTGATGACTCAGCGAAGCGGCCGGTCACCCCGGACACGCTGTTCAACCTTGCCTCGTTGCGCAAGCTGTTCGAGGCGACGCTGGTCGCGCTCGGCACCGAGCGCGGCGAATTGCGGCTGGACGATCCGGTCGGCAAGTATCTGCCCGAGCTCAACGGCGACTACGTCAGCCGCGTCACCATCGGCGAACTCGTCAATCATACGTCGGGGCTGCTGCTGCCGACCGATCATCCGCCATGGCCGGTCGGGACCTTCAGCCGTGATCAGTTCATCGCGATGCTCAATGCATGGACGCCGCCGGCAGGAGAGCAGCCGGGCAAGCAGCGCATCTACAGCCATGCCGGCTATGTCCTGCTGCAGCTGGTGCTGGAGCGGCGCTATGAGATGCCGATCGCGACGTTGATCGGGAGCCGCATCCTCAATCCGCTCGGAATGACGTCGACCTTCGTTCCGGACCGCAGCGAGGACAACCGCGCGAGGATGGCGCCCGAGCTGATGCAGCGCGTGGTTCAGGGCTACTCCCACGACGGCACGGCGATCGGTCCGCCGGGCAATCAGCAGCGCTATTACGATTTTCCAGGCACCGGCCAGATGTTCTCATCGGCGCGCGATCTCGGCATATTGCTGGGCGCCTGCCTCGACGGCGCGGTGATCGATCCCGAATTGCGCGCAGCGTTGCAGATGACCGAGCGGGAGAGTTTTCGCGTCGACGAAAAGTTCGGCCAGGCGATGGCATGGGAGCATGTGCGGCTGGACGGCATCACCGTGATCGACAAGCCGGGCGGTCTCAATAACGCCTCAGCCTATGTCGGCCTGGTGCCGGCGCGCAGGCTCGGCATCGTGCTGCTCGCCAATCGCGGCGACTATCCGCACGAGATCGCGCGCTACAGGATCTTGCCGGCCCTCGCGCGACTTTAATCGCAGGACGTGCCAGTCCAATGACACGGCCTGCGCGGCAGGGCAGAGGATGCATGCAAAAATCGCGATGGCGCGGAACCGTGATGAGCTGTATAAGCCGGTAGCTTCTTCTCCATTTTGAAGAGGCTGATATGACCGATCTGTATCCTGATTTGCACAATTGGCTTTCGCAACAGCCCCATGGGTTGCGAACCTTCAGGACCTTCCAGCAAAAACTCGAGATTCTGAGCAAGGACGACCCGGAGCAACGCGGCGTTTGCCGGCTGCTGAGCGGACTCGTCGGCAACTACGTCGAAACCTTCGACGAGGAGCCGCTGCCCGTTGCGGTCGCCGACCGCGCCTATGGCCGGCTGCTCGATCTCGTCGCAAGTCTTGATCTCAAGGGAAATCCCGACCGGCGCCTCGCCGACATCAACCGCGTCGCGTCCTGCGATCTGCTGAACTGATCGCGGCGGCTTAGCGCCGCGTCGTCGCGAGCTCGCGATAGAGCGCGGCGTAGCGGCCGGCGCGATTGTGCCAGGAGACATCGGTGGCCATGCCGGCCTGCTGCAGCCGGCGCCATGTCACCTTGTCGTTGAACAGCAGGTTTGCCTTGCGCAAGCCGTGGGCGAGCGCATCCGAGGTGACGGGTGCGAACTTGACGCCGGTCGGCGCATCGCCGGTGATCGCGACTTCGTCGAAGTCGAGCACGGTGTCGGCAAGGCCGCCGACATTGGCGACAACAGGGACCGCGCCGTAGCGCAGCGCGCACAGCTGGGTGAGGCCGCACGGCTCGAAGCGCGACGGCACCGCGAGCGCGTCCGCGCCGGCCTGGATCAGATGCGCCAGCGCCTCGTCGTAGCCGATCACGACCGCGATCCGTCCGGGATTGTCGCGCGCCAGCGCGGCGTAGCGATCCTGCAGGTCGCGATCGCCGCTGCCGAGCAGCGCAAGCTGAATGCCTTCGCCGAGCAGCGTCGGAATGTTCTCGAGCAGCAGGTCGAGGCCCTTCTGCCATGACAGCCGGCTGATGACGCCGAGCAGCATCGCATCCGGCATTGGATCAAGCCCGAAGCGCCGCTGCAGCGCCGCCTTGTTCACCGCGCGATCCGCCGGCTGCTCGGAGCTGAAGCGCGCCGCGATGTCGGGATCGGTGGCCGGATTCCACACCGATATGTCGATGCCGTTGAGGATGCCGCTCAGCACGTCGGCGCGTTCGCGCAAGAGGCCGCCGAGCCCCATGCCGCCCTCGTCGCTTTGAATCTCCCGCGCATAGGTCGGCGACACCGTGGTGATGCGGTCGGCGAATTGCAGGCCGGCCTTCAACAGGCTGATGGTGCCGTAATATTCGACGCCGTGGAGCGCGTAGGATTCGCTCGGCAGGCCGAACGCGGCAAGCATGTCCGGCGAGAACTGGCCCTGATAGGCGAGGTTGTGCACGGTCATCACCGTGCCGGGCCGTGGTTGCCCGGCATAATGCAGGAGGGCGGGTGCGAGGCCCGCCTGCCAGTCATGCGCATGCACGATGTCGGGGACGAAGGAGGTGATCGCGCCCTGGCCGATCTCCGCCGCCATCCGCGACAGCGCGGCAAAGCGGATGCCGTTGTCCGGCCAGTCGCGTCCGTCCGGGCCGACATAGGGATCGCCGGGCCGCGCATAGAGATGCGGCGCGTCGAGCGCGAACAGATCGAGGCCATCATGCGTGCCGCCCAGCACGCGGATCGGCCCGCCGTAGAATTCCGGCCAGTGCAGCAGCGTCTCCGCCGAAGCCAGCGCCTTGAGCACGTCGGGATAGCCGGGCACCAGCGTCCGCGTCGTGACGCCGTGCTGCTTCAGCGCCGCCGGCAGTGCGCCGACCACGTCGGCAAGGCCGCCGGTCTTGACGATCGGGTAGACTTCAGAGGCGACTGCGAGGACGCGGATGGGCGTCATGTCCCCAGCCTGTCGATCATCGACTGCGTGATCAGCGTGATGCCGCTCTCGGTGGTGCGGAAGCGCTTGCCGTCGAATTCGGGATCCTCGCCGACCACGAGCCCTTCCGGAATCCTCACCCCGCGATCGATCACGACGTTTCGGAGCCGTGCTCCGCGGCCGACATTGACATAGGGCATGATCACCGCATTCTCGATATTGGCGTAGGAATTGACGTGCACGCCGGTGAACAGCAAGGAGCGGCGCAGCGACGCGCCCGAGATGATGCAGGCACCCGAGACCAGTGAGGTCACCGCCTGGCCGCGTCGTCCGTCCTCGTCATGCACGAACTTGGCGGGCGGGGTGATCTCGGCATAGGTCCAGATCGGCCATGATCGATCGTAGAGGTCGAGCTCGGGCACCACGTCGGTGAGATCGATATTGGCGCCCCAGTAGGCATCGACGGTGCCGGCATCGCGCCAGTAGGAGCGGGGATCGTCGCCGGAGCGGACGCAGGAATCGTTGAACTGATGCGCGATCGCCCGGCCGTGCTTCACGATATAGGGGATGATGTCCTTGCCGAAATCGTGGGCCGAGTTCGGGTCAACGGCATCGCGGCGCAACTCGTCGAACAGGAATTCCGAATTGAAGACATAGATGCCCATGCTGGCCAGCGACTTGTCGGGCTTGCCGGGCATCGGTGGCGGATCGGCGGGTTTCTCGAGGAAGGACTGGATCAGGCCGGTCTCGTCGATATGCATGATGCCGAAGGCGCTGGATTCAGCCCGCGGCATTTCAAGGCAGCCGACCGTGACATCGGCGCCGCTTTCGACATGCTGCTTCAGCATGATCTCATAATCCATCTTGTAGACGTGGTCGCCGGCGAGCACCAGGATGTACTTGGTGCCGTGCGCTTCGAGGATGTCGATGTTCTGGTAGACCGCGTCGGCCGTGCCGACATACCACATCGTTTCGGAGACGCGCTGGCTTGCGGGCAGGATGTCGAAACTCTCGTTTCGCTCCGGCCGGAAGAAGTTCCAACCGCCTTGCAGATGCCGGATCAGGCTGTGCGCCTTGTACTGGGTCGCCACCGCGATGCGGCGGATGCCTGAATTCACCGCATTGGATAGCGCGAAATCGATGATGCGTGACTTGCCGCCGAAATAGACCGCGGGCTTGGCGCGTTTGTCGGTGAGCTCCTGAAGTCTGCTGCCGCGTCCGCCGGCCAGCACGAAGGCGAGGGCGTGACGCGACAAGGGTTCATTTCCGACGGATCTCATGGTCATCCTCCCAGAACTTCAGGCTGGCCCCGCTACCTTCTCTTGTCCGGAAGGCCTGATCGGGCGCCAACGGGGCCGATTGGGAACGTAGCAAGTGCATCCCGGTTGAGCAAAGCGGGATGGCGGGCTTTCGTTCCCCGGACCCCCGCTCGTGAAGATCGGGGTTGCGGGCCGGTTAAAGCTATTGACGAGACGTGATTTCGGCCTAGAGCAAGCCTGCCGTTTTCTTCTGTCAGGCCAGCATTCCATGACACTTGCTTCCGTCACGCCCCAGGACATCCGCGCAACGCTGCTGCTGCGCCGGGAGATCGCGTTGCTCGACGTCAGGCATGAG
The DNA here is from genome assembly GCF_054063995.1 of Bradyrhizobium sp. USDA 4504. NCBI lineage: Bacteria > Pseudomonadati > Pseudomonadota > Alphaproteobacteria > Hyphomicrobiales > Nitrobacteraceae > Bradyrhizobium > Bradyrhizobium sp. USDA 4504. The sequence goes on from NZ_JBSSGV010000001.1 coordinate 788,744, forward strand.
GCGGAATTCGCCACCGGCCATCCGCTGTTTGCCGCCAACATGGCGGCCGGCCGGATCGCGCTCGAAGCCGAGCTGCGATTGCCGCGCAAGGACGTGCCGATCGTTCTTTATGACAATGGCGAGGGGCTGGTCGCTGCCGCCGCGGAGCAGTTGATGGCGCTGGGCTACGGCAATGTCGCCGCGCTCGCCGGCGGCTTAGGAGGCTGGAAGGCGGCCGGTTACGAGGTGTTTGAGGATGTCAATTCCTACGCCAAGGCGTTCGGCGAGTTGGTCGAGTCGCGCAGGCACACGCCGTCGCTGAGTGCCGACGAGGTCGCCGCGTTGATTTCGGACAAGGCCAACATCGCGATCCTCGATGTCCGTCGCTTCGACGAATATGCCACCATGAACATCCCGGGCTCGGTCAGCGTGCCCGGCGCCGAGCTGGTGCTGCGCGCCGGCGGCGCGGCGCCGGATCCCGACACCACCATCATCGTCAACTGCGCCGGCCGCACCCGCTCGATCATCGGCACGCAGTCGCTGATCAATGCCGGACTGCCCAACAAGGTGCGGGCGCTGCGCAACGGCACGATCGGCTGGACGCTGGCGAAGCACGATCTCGAGCACGGCGCCAGCAAGCGCGGCGGCATCGGTCCGTTCGAGGGCGCAGGCGACAATGCGCGCGACGTCGCCTATCGCGCCGGCGTCCGTCACATCGGGATCGATGAACTCGCTGCGCTGGACGAGGACGCACACCGTACGCTGTATCGCTTCGATGTGCGCGATGCCGAGGAATACACGACCGGTCACCTTGCCGGCTTCCGCCACTATGCCGGCGGCCAGCTGGTGCAGGAAATCGACATGGCCGCGCCCGTGCGCGGCGCGAGCATCGTGCTGAGCGACGACAAAAACATCCGCGCCGACATGACGGCGTCCTGGCTCGCGCAGATGGGCTGGGAGGTCTATGTGCTCGACGGCGGCTATGACGGCCGGCTCGAAGTCGGCCCGCCGCGCATCGTGCCGCGGCCCGATCCCGCGCACTGCTACCGGCGACCCTATGAGGGCACCGGCGTCGCGGAGCAGGCGATGCAGGCCTATCTCGATTGGGAGTACGGCCTCGTCGAGCAGCTGCGCCGCGACGGCACGCACGGGTTCTATGTGATCTAGCGGATGACGTGGTGACGGCGGGGCGACCGCATCGGTGCCGAGACGCAGGGGCGCACTGCCAAAATATCGAAAACAACCCCATGCAAAGGAGCCGGTGGCTGCCGGCGGACACGGCACCGGCGGACACGGCAACTTGACTCGTCGGGCAAATCAGTGGTAATTTTCCATTATTCAGAAATCGTGCCGGCATGGTCGTCCCTGCGAAAGCAAAGACCCATAATCACAATTGCTGGGCGATGCTGGAACGACGAATTCCTTCAACAAGGTCCGCCGCGGAGTATGGGTCCCTGCTCCCGTGCGCAAATGCGCAGTAGGCAGGGACGACGTGTTGGAGGGGCCGCGGGCTCTCATCTCTCCGGTGCCATACCCCGCACAGGCATCCAGTACGGCGCGGCCTTTAAGCACGAACGCCGTGAGGAGTCGGATCGCATCTATCGATGCGACCCGACCTAACAGGAGCTTCGCTCGTCTCGACCCCGCAAGCCGGGGAGATACACCGAGTTTGCTGCGAAGCATAACCCAGCCCGCCGCTACTTCGGCAACGCCACCGGCGTCAGCTTGAACGGGCCGGGGTCCTTGCCCTTGTTGTCGCCGATCACGTAGGACAGCTTGCCCTCGGCGACCCAGCCGACATCGCCGACCTGCGTCACCGAGACCGGCTCGGCGAGGCCATCCTTGATGGTGTCGATGGTAGCCTCGGTGCCCTTCACCGTGACCTTGTCGAGCTTGCCGTTGCCCTCGATCAGCAGGAAGCTGCCGCCATGGGCACGCAACGCGTCGGCGTGGTCGAGCCGCCGCGACGGCTTCAACTCGGTCACCGCGCCCGCCTTGCCGTCCATCATCTCGATCTTGAACAGTTTTGCCGGAATGAAGGTCGTGACATAAAGATTGCCGTCGGCGCCGATCGCGATGCCGTCGAGCCCGACGCCGTCCTTGGCGGGCGCGAGCTGCGGATCGGTCGCGAACGTCGCCAGCGCCGTGCTGCCGGGTTTCAGGCTATAAACGAACGGCGCAAAGGAATCGCTCACATAGGCGGTGCCGTCGGCCCCGACCACGATGTCGTTGCAGAACGATTTCGGATCGCTCAGGGCAAAGCTGCCCTTCGGCGCGCCGCTCTTGAGATCGAAGGTCTTCAGCCAGGCGCCCTTGGTGTCGCTCGGCCCCGCCACGCCCATCGCGCTGATGTCGTTGGAGCAGACATAGAGCGTGCCGCTCTTCTCGTCGGCGAGCACGCCCAGCGTCGAGCGGCTGTCGGCGGCGCCCGGCTTGACCAGCTGCTCGGCCTTGCCGCCCGAGATCTTCGTCACGCCGCCATGGTTGAAGCTGCCGACGTAGAGCGTCCCGTCGGAAGTCGAGGTCACGCTCTCCGGAAAACTCTTGTCGGGAACGCCGACCGCAGCTGTTTCGGCGCGCACTGCGCCGGCCGCACCGAGCGCAAGGATGATGGCCGCTAGCGATGCGCGGCGGATCTTGAGCAGTTCTCCCGTTGCGCGCGGACGTCCCGCGGCGCCATTGTTTTTTATCATGATCGCGTTTCCTCGATGAACCTGGCTGGACCAGGCAGGATTTTCTTGGCGATCGTCTCCGGTCGATGGTTGTTGTCTGCAGGGTTCCCGACCGGATTGTTCACCCGCCTGCCTTGTCGTCGCGATATATACGATAGTATATAGCGTGAGGGAAGCCGCGTCCGCTGGAGAGCGCGTCATGGAACGGGAATTGGCGTCGCACCACCAATGCGTGTGTTGCGGTGGCATCATCGATGGGATCGTCGACGACGATGCGATCGGCCTCGATGCACGGGTCGGCCTGTTTACGGACGGGTGTGCGTTCGTCTGCGACGAATGCACCGCGAGCCTGATCGCGGCCGCAGCACGGCGCAGGCAGGAACCGGTTCGGCGCAAGTCGTAAGGCGGGAAGGTTTCCGCGTCATTGCGAGGAGCGCAAGCGACGAAGCAATCCATCTATCCCCATGCGGAGACATGGATTGCTTCGCTGCGCTCGCAATGACGGTGGGGACTCAATCCGGGCTGAACGCGTCGTAGACCAGCTTGCGGAACGCGGGCGTAATGCGCTGGCGCTCGTTCTGGGTCTGCTCGAGCATGATGTAGATCATGTCGAGCTTCGGATCGACGCCGAAATAGGTGCCGCTGCCGCTGTCCCATTTCAACTCGCCGATCGAGCCGGGCGGCGGTGGCTTGGCAATGCCGGGATCGGTGCGCACGGCGATGCCGTAGCCATAGCCGAAGCCGTCGCCGGGAAAGTACCAATAGTCGCGGCCGACACCGGAGCCCGGCCCGATATGGTCCGTCGTCATGGTCTTGAAGGCTGCGGGGCTGAGATAGCGCTTGCCGTCCAGCTCGCCGCCGTTGAGCAGCATCTGCGCGAAGCGCGCATAATCGAGGATGGTCGATACCAGGCCGCCGCCGCCGGATTCCCATTCCGGATGCGCGCGCCGGTCGTTCTCGCCCTCGATCAGGATGGTGTCCGAGGGCAGCGGCTCCGCGAGCCTTGTCCGTTCGGTCTCTGCATCGAGCACGTATCTGGTGTCGTTCATCTTCAGGGGATCGAACAGGCGCTCTTTCTCGAACTGATAGAGCGTCTTGCCCGAGACGATCTCGATCACCCGGCCGAGCACGTCGGTGGAATGGCCGTAGCGCCACAGCGTGCCCGGCTGCCGCGACAGCGGCAGCTTGGCCAGCCGCGCCACGAATTCCTCGTTGTCGAACTTGCCGTCGAACAGATGTCCTGCGCGGTAGATCTTCTGGATCCAGTCGGCACCGATATATTCGTAGGTGATGCCCGAAGTGTGCCGCATGATATCTTCAATGGTCACCGGCCGGATCGGCGGCACCAGCTCAACCTTGGCCGGATCGTTTCCACCGTCCGGTTCAATGGCGACCTTCACGTCGGCGAAAGCCGGAATGTATTTCGACAGCGGGTCCTGCGGCGACAGCTTGCCCTCGTCGACCAGCATCATCGCGGCGGAGTTGGTGATCGGCTTGGTCATCGAATGCAGCGCGAACATCGTGTCGGGCCGCATCGGCGATTTGGTCGTGACGTCGCGATAGCCGAAGGTCTTCAGGTAGACCGGCTTGCCGTGCTGCTGGATCAGGATGACCGCGCCCGGAATCTTTCCTGTCGCAACCTCGTTATCAAAGAATGCGGTGATGCGTTCGAGTTTTTCCGGCACCGGGGCAGGGGCATCGGAGGCGCGCGCCGCGCCTGATATGACAATTGCAAGACAACCGATCGCGGTCACTGCTCCGCGAAGCGACAGCACAGCACGGTGGACTGCCCGATCATACCAGCACGACATTGAAAAGCCTGCCCCTGCCTGATGCCCTGAGCGCAGAGTTTTAGCGGCGCGCGCTCCCGCGCACCATAATCATTTTGGGGCGAGTTTATTCCCGGCGATCGCCGGAATTATACGATTTGGGTAGCGCCGACGGGCGTGCGCACCGCATTCGACAGCACCTGCAGCGCCTGGCTCAGTTCGGCGCGGTTGCGTGCCGCACCCAGCGACACGCGCAGGCCGCGCGGCGCGGCATCGCCTGCCGCAAAGGCGTCTTCGCCGACCACGGCGAGACCGTTGCGCATCAGATGCGACAGCAGGTCGGTGCCGTCGAAATGTTTCGGCAGCGGCATCCAGAGATGGTGGCTCGCCGGCCGCGCCGCATAGCTGACGCCTTTGAGGAAGCGGGCCGCGAGCTGTTGGCGCGCCGCGGCCTCGTTGCGGATGGCGCGGATGATGTCGGCGGCGACGCCGGAGCGCAGCCATTGCGTGACCAGCGCGACCATCAGCGACGGCGGCATCTGCATGGTGGCCTGCATGCCGGCGCGCATGCGCTGCTCGGCGGCGGCATCGGGCGCCAGGAGATAGGCGACGCGCAAGGCGGGCGCGATGCATTTTGCGATGCTCGCGGCGTAGTAGGTGCGCTCCGGAATGAGCGTAGCGATCGGCGCCATTTGCGGTTCGAGCGGCCCGTAGACGTCGTCTTCGATCAGGACGCAGCCGCGCTTGCTGATGATATCGGCGATCGCCTTGCGTCTGATCGCGCTCATCGTCGCCGTGGTCGGGTTTTGCTGCGTCGGCACCAGATAGACCGCCTTCGGCTTGTGCTTGCGGCAGGCCTCGTCGAGCGCCTCGGGCCGCGCGCCCTCGGCGTCCATCGCAACCCCGACCAGGCGGACGTCGAGCCGCGCCGCCGCGGCCTTGATGCCGGGAAAGGTCAACGCCTCCGTCACCACGACATCGCCCGGCGATGTCAGCGCCAACAGCGTGTTGAAGATGATCGCCTGCGAACCCGGATAGATCACGATGCGGTCGGCCGAGGCCTGCGGCACGCGCGGCGCGAGCCATGCGGCGCCGGCCTCGCGCTCCGCAGTGGTGCCGCCCGGACGCGTGTAGCCGAGATAGGCGGAGAACCCGGCTTCGGAGCGGATGGTCGCAAGTCCCTGCGCGATGCGCAGGTCGAGATTGGCCTCGACCGGCTGCGGCGGCAGGTTCATCGACAGGTCGATGTTGACGGGCGCGGGCAGGTCGGACGCGGCGCGCGCGGTGGTCTCCGAGACGAACGTACCCTGGCCGACACGGGCGTCGAGCAGTCCGCGCCGCCGCGCCTCGCCATAGGCGCGAGTCACCGTGGTCAGATCGATATCGAGCGCTGACGCCAGCGCGCGATGGGTCGGCAGCCGCTGGCCGCGCACCAGCCGGCCGCTCGCGATGTCGGCGGCCAGCGCATCGACGATGCGCAGAAACATCGGGCCGTGCCATTCCGAAACTGTAGGGATCCAATCCATGCAATTCGACGCTTTGTCTTTGATTGTAGGTGCTCGAATGCATATTGTATGGATCATCCAGATCAGGTCAAGGACGACGGCGAAAGGAAAACGACGATGACCGAGACGGTTTCCCTGCCAAAGGCGATGTGGCGCGGCTTCACCATGAAGTGCCCGAACTGCGGGCGTGGCCATCTGTTCGGCCGTTTCCTCAAGGTCGCCGATCACTGTGAAGTCTGCAGCGAGGACTTCACCCCGCAGCGCGCGGACGATTTCCCGGCCTATCTCGTGATCGTCGTGGTCGGCCACGTCGTGGTGCCGGCGCTGCTGTGGCTCGAGATGAACTACGCGCCGCCGGCCTGGCTGCAACTGGCGATCTGGCTGCCCTTCACGCTGTTCAGCGCGCTCGCGCTGCTGCAGCCGACCAAGGGCGCGATCGTGGGCCTGCAGTGGCAGCTGGGGATGGAGGGATTCGCGGCGACGCGGCGTGCGGTGGCGCCCGCCCGGGCGCAAAGCAGCGTCGGACGGACTCGCGAAGCCTGACGCGATCTCAGAATCGTAGCCCGGATGAGCGAAGCGACATCCGGGAACAGTAGCCCCACATATCGCTCCGCTCATGCGGGCTACAGTGATGATGTAACCAATCAGAATTGTAGCCCGGATGAGCGAAGCGACATCCGGGAACAGCAGCCCCGCATATCGCTGTGCTCATGCGGGCTACAGTGATGTAACCAGTCAGAATTGTACCCCGGATGGCGCCAACGGGTCGCGCGAACGCGCGCCCGATGACAGGGTCAGCGTAATCCGGGGTTCGTGCCGCAGGTAAAAGCGTCCCGGATTTCGCTGCGCTTCATCCGGGCTACGAAGATCAAATCGGATGATGATGCGGCCGGAACATCCGGCCCTTCTCCGTCACCAAGACGACGGCGAGCGCGGCCAGCGTGCAGAGGAAGAAGCCGGTCGCGAACGGCGCCAGCGTGCCGTCGTAATCCTGGCCGATCGTGGTGCCGACGCCGATCCCGAGGAGCGTCGTGATCGTGCCGTACAGCGAGGAGGCGGTGCCGGCGATCTTGCCCTGCGGCTCCATCGCGAGCGCGGTGAAATTCGCCATCATCAGCCCGAACGCGAACATCATCAGGCCCGACAGCACCATGAACAGCGGCAGCGACAGCGTGTCGGTCTTCACCGCCAGCAGCAGGGCGCCTGCGACGACGGCAAAGCCGGTCAGCGCGGCGTGCGAGATCACGCGCATTCCGATGCGGCCGACGATACGCGAATTGAGGAAGCCGGCGATCGCGACGCCGACCGCGCAGGCCGCAAAGGCGACCGGGAAGTAATGCCCGAGCTTGAAGATCTCGGTGAAGATCTGCTGCGAGGAGAACACGAAGGCAAACAGCGAGCCCTGCACGCCGCCGGCGGCGAGCGCGTAGCCGAGCGTCTGGCGATTGGTGACGGTCTGGCGAAACGCGGATAGCACTTCCGGGATCGCCAGCGACTTGCGCAATTCCAGCGGCAGCGTCTCCGGCATCCGCATCGCGCTCCAGGCCAGCGCGATCACGCCGTAGATCATCAGCAGCACGAAGATGCCGCGCCAGTGCGTCAGCAGCATCACCGCCTGGCCGAATGACGGCGCGATCACGGGGACTGCGATGAACACCATCATCGCCAGCGACATCACGCTCGCCATCCGGCGTCCAGCGTAGCAGTCGCGCACGATCGAGGTCGCGATCACGCGGGTCGCCGCGGTGCCGAGCCCTTGCATCGCGCGCGCCAGCAGCAGCGTCTCAAACGAGGGCGCCATGATCGCGAGCAGGCCGGCGATGGTGTAGACGGTCATGCCGCCGAGCAGCACCGGGCGGCGGCCGAAGCGGTCCGATAGCGGGCCCATCACGAACTGGCCGGCGCCGAAGCCGACCAGGAAGATCGACAGCACCATCTGCGGACGGTTGGCATCGGCGATCTGGAACGCGGAGCGGATGTTCGGCAGCGCCGGCAGCATCATGTCCATCGCCAGCGGGTTCAGCGCCATGATCGAGGCGATAACGACGACGAATTCCGGAAAGCCCATCGGGCGGTGGCCTGAGGAAACCCAGGCATCGGCATTGATGTCAGACACTTAGCAACCTCTTGGGAATCCTCGCATCGTAGCGATCTTGCTGCGATGCACAATCGGCGTTTCGGGATAGCTGCCCGCCGATCGCGGTCGAGGTAGCGGGGTCGGGAACCGGGGCCAAAAGCACAATTCGCCGAATATCGTTGCGGCTGCAACTATTTTGCTCGTGTGGTGCGGAAACCTCTGCTAATCCCGGGCCCAGCATCCGTGCGGGGCAGGCGCATCGCCGCCGACCACACCCGCGCGGCCAAGAACAGGTTCAAGAACGGGTTTTGGGGAGGCGACATGTCCATCGAACTGTCCGCGCGCTCGCGCGGCGCTGAACTGTCGGATGAGGAGCGCAAGGTCCTCACTGCAACGCTCGTCGGCACCACCATCGAGTGGTACGACTTCTTCGTCTACGCCCAGGCGGCGGGCCTGGTGTTCGGCGCGCTGTTCTTCGCGCCGATGAACGCGAACAATCCGCTGCTGGCGCAGATCGTCTCGTTCGCGACGCTCGGCCTCTCATTCCTGTTCCGCCCGTTAGGCGCCATCGTCTGCGGCCATCTCGGCGACCGCTTCGGGCGCAAGAACATGCTGGTCGTCACGCTGCTGTTGATGGGGGCGGCGACCGCGCTGGTCGGCCTGCTGCCGACCTACGCGCAGATCGGTGCCTGGGCGCCGGCACTCCTTATTCTCCTGCGCATCCTGCAAGGCTTCTCGGCCGGCGGCGAGTGGGGCGGCGCGGCGCTGATGGCGGTGGAATCGGCACCCGTCGACAAGCGCAGCTTCTTCGGCTCGTTCCCGCAGATCGGCACGCCGCTCGGCATGATCCTGGCGACAGGCGTGCTGTGGGTGCTCACCGCGACGCTTGGCAAGCAGGCGATGATCGAATGGGGTTGGCGGATTCCGTTCCTGCTGTCGATCGTGCTGATCGTCGTCGGCATCGTGATCCGCCGCACGGTCGAAGAGTCTCCGGTGTTCCAGGCGATGCAGCGGCGGCACAAGGAATCCTCTGCACCGCTGCGCGACCTGATGCGCAATCACAGCAAGGAGATTCTGCGCACCGCGTTGATCTTCATGGCCAACAATGCAGCCGGCTACATCCTGATCGCGTTCATCATCAGCTACGGCGCCAATACGCTGAAGATGCCGTCGGAGCAGCTGCTGCTGATCGGCACGCTCGCGGCGGTGAGCTGGTTCATCTTCACGCTGCTCGGCGGTATCCTCGGCGACAAAATGGGCCGCGTGCGCTGCTTCCAGATCGGCTACACCCTGATGGTGCTGTGGGCGGTGCCGATGTGGTTCCTGATCGACAGCAAGAACCTCTTGCTGTTCTTCGTCAGCGCGGTCGGGCTCACCATCGCGCTCGGCCTGTCCTATGGCCCGCAGGCGGCGCTCTATGCCGAGCTGTTTCCGGCCAAGGTGCGCTATTCCGGCGTCTCGATCGGCTATGCGCTCGGCGCCATCTTCGGCGGCGCCTTCGCGCCGATGATCGCGCAATGGATCATCGGCACCTACGGCCAGTCCTGGCGCGTCGGCGTCTACATCGCGGTGCTGTCGCTGATCTCGCTCATCACGGTGTCGACGATTAGGGATCCGCAAGGCGTCGATCTGAACGTGCACGACGCGGGGGCGTGAGCCGCGACCTTGTGTCATTGCGAGGAGCTCGCGACAAAACTGCGAAGCAATTTTGCGCTGAAGCGACGAAGCAATCCATCGATCCGCGTATGCGGTGAAATGGATTGCTTCGCGGAGCCTGTCATCCGGCGGCGCTTCGCGCCGACCGGGTGGCTCGCAATGACGGAGATCAAACCCCCAGCATCGCCTTTAGCTTCAGCACCGCGCTATCAGGTGTCGTCAGCACCTCGCGGCCGGTGACTTCGGCGACGCGCTCGGCCGCCGGCGCCATGCTGTACTGCGCGAGCGCGATCAGGTCGCAGTTGCGCAGCTCCTTGGACGCCTCGACGACGATGCGGTCATGCTCGGCGCGGTCGCCGCGGTCGAGCGCCGCCAGCGCGCCATCGGCAAGTTTCGGCACCAGCGTGACCTGTGGCGGAAATTCCGGCGGCATCGACACCAGCGTCGGCGGGAAGGTCGAGAGCAGGCCGATCCGCTTGCCCTTCGCCACCGCCTGCTCGATCATCGCCTCGTTCGGCTTCAGCACCGGCATCGGCGCGTGCGCGCGCGCCACCGCCTCGATGCACGGCCCGAACGCCGAGCAGGTGAACAGGATGCCATTGGCGCCGGTGCTTGCCGCATAGCGGCCCATGGTCAGAAATCGCTCGGTCATGCGCTCGTCAAGCTTGCCGTCGCGCGCGAGGTCCGCCGACAGGCTATCGTCGAGCAGGTTCATCAGCCGCGCCTCCGGCCAATGCCGTGCGAACGATGCTTCGATCGGCACGATCGAGTGTTTCAGGGCGTGAATGAGCGTGATGCGCATCGATGTTTCTTGCTCTCCCTCTCCCCGCTGTTTCGCGGGGAGAGGGTTGGGGTGAGGGGCTCTATCGTCGTAACAGGTGAGAGGAGGGTATGCGGAGGCGCCCCCTCACCCGGATTGCTTCGCAATCCGACCTCTCCCCGCAGGCGGGGCGAGGTAACTTCGGTCACTTGAACGGAATTGCGTACATCAACCCGCCCTTGCTCCAGGTGGCGTTGAGGCCGCGCTCGAGCTTCAAGGGGCTGGCCTTGCCGACATTGCGCTCGAAGATTTCGCCGTAATTGCCGCCGGCCTTGATCGCGGCGAGCAGCCATTTGTTGTCGAGGCCGAGGCGCGAGCCGAGATCGCCAGACGCGCCGAGCAGGCGCTGGATCGCCGGGACCTGCGACTTCGCCATCTCGTCGGCATTGGCCTGGGTGACGCCGAGCTCTTCGGCCTCGATCAGGCCGTAATGCAGCCAGGTGATGATGTCGCTCCAGACCTCATCGCCGTTGCGGGTGAACGGGCCGAGCGGCTCCTTGCTGATGGTCTGCGGCAGCACGACGTAGTCATCGGCCTTCGGGGCTGCGGTCGCGACCGCGCCGGCGAGCGCGGAAGCATCCTGGGTCATGGCATCGCAGCGGCCGCCGAAGAAGGTCTGGTACATGGTGTCGACGCGGTCGAACACCAGCGGCTTCCAGTCGATGCCGTTGGCGCGGCCATAGTCGCCGAGCGTCACTTCATGCGTGGTGCCCTGGGCGACGCACACGGTGGCGCCCTTGAGGTCCTTCAGCTCCTTCACGCCGAGGTCCTTCTTCACGACAAAGCCCTGGCCGTCGTAGAAATTGACCGGTCCCTGCCGCAGCCCAAGCGTGGTGCCGCGCAGAAAGGTCTGCGTCGAGTTGCGGTAGAGCACGTCGATCTCGCCTGACTGCAGCGCGGTGAAGCGGTTCTGCGCGGTCAGCGCGACGTAGCGCACCTTGGCGGGATCGCCGAGCACGCCGGCGGCAAGCGCACGGCAATAGTCGACGTCGAGCCCCTTGAAGTTGCCTTGCGAATCCGGCGCCGAGAATCCGGCAAAGCCGGTCGAGACGCCGCACACCAACGTGCCGCGCTGCTTGACGGTGTCGAGCGTCGCGGCGCTTGCGCCCGCGATGCCCGCGGCGAGAACGATTAGAGTGATGATACCCCTCAGCATGCTTTCCTCCTCCTCCTAACGTTTGAGCATGATCCCTGCGCGAACGCTTCGCGTTTGTCGCGGGAAAACCGGTGCCCGTTTTTCCGGATCATGCTCCGTGACCGATATCCTTCAGCGCGCTGTCCACCGCGGTGCCTAGTCGTTCGACGATCATGTCGATGTCGCCGGACGTTGCGATATAGGGCGGGGCGAGCAGCACGTGATCGCCGCGCTGGCCGTCGGCGGTGCCGCCCGACGGATAGCAGCCGAGCCCGCCGGCGAAGGCCGCGGACTTGATCCGCTGATGCAGTTTCAGCTTGGGATCGAACGGCTGCCGCGTGGCACGGTCGGCGACCAGCTCGAGCCCCCAGAACAGGCCGCGGCCCCTGATGTCGCCGACATGGCGATGATTGCCGAACCGTTCGGTGAGCCGCTGCTCGAGCTGGCGGCCGCGCTCCTTGACCTGGTCGAGCAGCTTCTCCTCAGCGATCACCTTCTGCACCTCGAGCGCGGCGGCGCAGGCGAGCGGATGCGCCAGATAGGTGTGGCCGTGCTGGAACGCGCCGGAGCCGTTGCGCACGGTGTCGACGATGGTGCCGCTGGCAAGCATCGCGCCGATCGGCTGATAGCCGCCGCCGAGGCCCTTGGCGATCGCCTGGATGTCGGGCGAGATGCCTTCCTGCTCCCAGGCATGCAGCGTGCCGGTGCGGCCCATGCCGCACATCACCTCATCGAGGATCAACAGGGCGCCGTGGCGGTTGCAGATCTCGCGCACCGCCTTGAAGTAACCCTCCGGCGCAGGCACGCAGCCGGCGGTGGCGCCGACCACGGGCTCGGCGATGAACGCCGCGACCGTATCGGGGCCGAGCCGCTGGAATTCGGCTTCGAGCTCGGCGGCAAGGCGCGCCACGAACGCCGCCTCCGATTCGTCGTCGCGCTTCTCGTGATAGGCGAAGGCCGGCGTGACATGGCTGAACGAGGGCGACAGCAGCGGCGCGTAGGGCTCGCGGCGCCAGGCATTGCCGCCGGCCGACAGCGCGCCGAGCGTATTGCCGTGATAGCTCTGGCGGCGCGCGATGAAGCGCGCACGCTTCCGCTCGCCGCGCTCGATGAAATATTGCCGCGCCAGCTTGATCGAGGCCTCGATCGCCTCCGACCCGCCGCTGACGAAATAGACATAGCCGAGGCCGCCGGGCTCGTGGCCGACCAGCCGCTCGGCGAGCTCTTCCGCGGGCTCGGAGGAGAAGAAGCCGGTATGGGCATAGGCGATCTTCGAAGCCTGCTTGGCGATCGCGGCCAGGATGCGCGGATGCTGATGGCCGAGGCAGGACACCGCGGCGCCGCCGGAGGAATCCAGAATCCGGTGGCCATCCTCCGCGATCAGCCAGACGCCGTCGCCGCCGACCGCTTTCGGCGGGGTCTCGCGCAGGCTGCGATGCATCACGCGGCTCTTGTTGGCTGCCATGACAGTCATCCTTTCTCGACGAAATATTGCGACATCTCGGCAAGCCGGCCCTCGGTCTCCTCCAGCTTGCGTTTTGCGCTCGCGCCGCCCAGCGTGAAAGCGACGGCCGCCAGCGACTGGGCGACTGCGATCGCGCCGGTCAGGCTCGGGAAGAAGCCGGGGGAGGAGGCGGCCTCGAACAGCAGCAGATGATCGGCGCCTTCGGCCATCGGAGCTGTGATGGTGTCGGCGATCGCGATCAGCGCAGCATGCGCCTGATGCGCCGCGCGCGCCGTCTCGACGCTGACCAGGGTGTAGGGCGCAAAGCCGATCACGACCACGGCGTCGCCTGAGCGGAAGGCGCCGTGGTCGAGATCGAACGGGCCGGAGCCGCCGACCAATTGCACGGCATCGGGGCGGAACAGGCGAAGCTGATAGGTCAGCAGTTCCGCGACGCTGCGGCAGCTGCGAAACCCCGATATCCAGATCCTGTCAGCGGAGTGCAGCGCACGCGCGGCTTCCGCGATCGCGCTCGCTGAAATCCGCGCAAGGCCCGCGGCCTCGGCCTCCAATTTGTCGTGCACCAGTTTGACATCGGCATTCGGCCCGGCGCGGCGGCTCCTGGCGCGGCCGGAGAACGGCGAGCCCTGCGCCGGCCGGCGCGCCTCGGTGAGTGCGGCGCGCAATTCGTCCCAGCCAGAATAGCCGAGCGCCTTGGCAAGACGGGTGAATGAGGCAGGATCGGCGCCGGCGACGGAGGCGAGCTCGCGCATCGAGCGGGTGGTGGCGTCGTAATCATTGGCGGCGACGAACCGGCCGACCTCCTGCAAGCGCATCGGCAGCGACGGCAGTGCGCTGCACAATTCGTTCAGGGGCGATGGTTTCGGCTGGGCCTGGGCCATGAAACATATGTTGCACAAATATTAAATTGGTGCAACATATGACGCGCGCAGGATTTGAGGTTGACGCGTCTTCTTCACGCGAACCGGGTATCCACTTCGCTCGAAAACGCTCTTGCGCATGGCAGAAGATCGCTTCTCACTGGGGTCCTTGTGCTGTGACGACATCGACGCCGAAACGCCCTCCCGCCCGGCCCTGGCGGCTTTCGCTCAGCGATCCCCGCGTCGCAGGCCTGTTCTGGCAGGTCCTAGTGGTCGCCATCGCGGTCGCCGTCGTCGCCTGGCTGTGGTCCAACGCGGTCCATAACCTCTCGGTGCGGCGCATCTCGACCGGCTTTGCCTTCCTCGGCCGTGAAGCCGGCATGCCGATCGCCGACAGCTGGATCGACTACACGCCAAAGAACACTTACCTGCGCGCCTTCATCGTCGGCGTCGTCAACACGCTGCGCGTCGCGGTCATCGGCATCGTGCTGGCGACCGTGATCGGCACGCTGGTCGGTATCGCGCGGCTGTCGTCGAACTGGCTGCTGGCGCGGCTCGCCGCCGTCTATGTCGAGGTGCTGCGCGACCTGCCGCTGCTGTTGCAACTCCTGTTCTGGTACGTGCTGATGCAGGGCCTGCCGGCGGCGCGCCAGGCGTGGAAGCCGGTCGACGGGGTCTATCTGTCCAACCGCGGCCTGGTGCTGCCGTCGGTGCCGCTGCATGAGGCCAATGGCTGGACGCTCGTTGCGCTGGTCGCCGGCGTGATCGTCTTCCTCATCGTCAGGCGCCGCCTGATCGCGCAGCAGATGCTCGATGGCAAGGCGCGGCCGGTCTGGCCCTACGCGCTCGGCCTCATCATCGCGCTGCCGGCGCTGGTGTCGTGGCTTCTGGGCGCAAGCTGGAGCGTCATGCTGCCCGAGCTGCGCGGCTTCAACTTCGTCGGCGGGCTGACCCTGGCGCCGGAATATTTCGCGCTGCTGATCGCGCTCGTCACGTATACTTCGGCGTTCATCGCCGAGATCGTGCGCAGCGGCATCCAGGCGGTGCCGCGCGGCCAGTCGGACGCCGCCAAGGCGCTCGGGCTGAAGCGCAGCTTCGTGCTGCAGCACATCGTGCTGCCGCAGGCGCTGCGCGTCATCATCCCGCCGATGACCAGCCAGTATCTGAACCTGACCAAGAATTCGTCGCTCGCGGTCGCGGTCGGCTACCAGGACATCGTCTCGATCGCCAACACCACGCTGAACCAGACCGGGCAGGCGATCGAGTCGATCGCGCTGATCATGATGGTGTTCCTCACCATCAGCCTCGGCATCAGCCTGTTCATGAACTGGTACAACGCGCGGATCGCGCTGGTGGAGCGCTGACATGAGCTCGGTCGCACATCTCCCGCAGGATCCGCTGCCGATCGGCCGGCGCCGCGCGCAGCGCACGCTCGGCGGCCAGATCGTGGCCTGGCTGCGCGCCAACCTGTTCGCGTCCGTAACGTCGAGCATCATGACGCTGCTGCTGCTGTTCGTGCTCGGCAAGGCGTGCATCGGCCTCTGGCAATGGGGCATCGCCAACGCGGTCTGGATCGTCTCCGGCAACGACACCAGCGCCTGCCGCGCGCTGCGCGGCGTCGGCGCCTGCTGGGCGGTGATCCCCGAGAAGTACCGCTTCATCCTGTTCGGCACCTATCCGTTCAGCGAGCAGTGGCGGCCAGCGCTCGCGGTCGTGATCTTCATTGCGCTGTTCGTGGTCTCGAGCCGCCGCAGCTTCTGGCGCAAGGAGCTGTTCCTGCTGTGGGCTGCGGCCTTGATCGCGATCGGGTGCCTGATGTGGGGCGGCTTTCTCGGCATGTCCTTTGTCACGCAGGACCGCTGGGGCGGGCTGCCGGTGACGCTGATCCTGGCGACTTTCGGATTGGCGTTCGGTTTCCCGCTCGGAATCCTGGTCGCGCTCGGCCGCCGCTCCAAGCTACCGGCGATCCGCTCGCTCTGCGTGCTCTATGTCGAGCTGATCCGCGGCGTGCCGCTGATCAGCCTGTTGTTCATGGCGAGCGTCATGTTTCCGCTGTTCATGCCCGACGGCGTCAACATCGACAAATTGCTGCGCGCCCAGATCGCCTTCATCCTCTATGCCGGCGCCTACCTTGCGGAAGTGGTGCGCGGCGGTCTGCAGGCGGTGCCTCGCGGACAATATGAGGCCGCCGACGCGCTCGGGCTGTCCTACTGGGAGAAGAACGCGCTGATCGTGCTGCCGCAGGCGATCCGCCACGTCATCCCGCCGCTGGTCAACACCTTCATCGCCTTCTTCAAGGACACCAGCCTGGTCCTGATCATCGGCATCTTCGATCTCTTGACCACCGCCAAGACCGCGATCGTCGATCCGGCCTGGCAGGCCTTCAGCGTCGAGGTCTATGTGTTCGTCGGCGTGATCTACTTCGTGTTCTGCTTTGCGATGTCGCGCTACAGCCGCGGCCTCGAGGCGCAGCGCGCGCACGGCTGAGCGGTCCGGATTCTCCGTCGCTTGCCTCCCTTACATGCTGCATCCTTCGGTGCCGGCCTGTTCGCATCCGCAGCCGTGTGCTTTGATTTCTGGAGCGGCCTGTTCTGGCTTTAACGATGCGGCAACCAAGACTTGGCCGATGCTTGGCGCAAAGGCGCGGCTGGCACAGAGTGCACTAGGCGATGTTCCGCCCGTAACTTATCTTGAGCGCCATTGGATTCGCGAGCGCGCGCGATGACAGAAATCATTGTTCGCGCGGGCGTCGTTCGATCTGGACTGAACGCAAATGCTGCCGTTGATTTGTTGATTTGGTTCGGCCCGGACAGGGCGTTACCTTGATTTTTGCCGTACGCCAATGGCCGAAGACAACGCCTCCTATCCCGAGAGTACCCGAAACCAGGTCCACGATGCCCTGCAAGGGTTTTCGACCGATGAGCTTCGCCAACTCCTGGCGGAGATCGAGCAACTCCTGAATGTTGAAGCCAAGCCTCGCCGACCGAGACTGCGACTGGCGGGAGGCACATACGTGAACGAGTATACCGCGCGCGCAAACATCGACCACTATCTGGATCTGCTGAAGCGCCCGGACGTTCCAACCAACACGAGATCGATGCTCAACAAGCGGCTGCTTGAGGAAGAAGACAAGCTCGGCCGCCGACACGAGCAACTGGAGTTTGCCGAAAGCAGGGCCGCAGCGTGCCGGGATCGCGCAGATCGCCAGCGGCGTCTGGCGGAATCGTTTGCCCCTGGATCGGTTGACCGGGAGCAGGCCGAAAGGCTGCTGGTCAATTTCGAGGCGCTCGCGCAGTTCGTGGAGGGCTTTTGTCGCCAGATGCGCCACACCGTGAGCCATAGTCCGCTTTAAGCGAGACGCCGCCTCGGTTCCGCGGGCTCCTCGTCATCACCATCGTCCAGCGTCCGGTCGCCCTTTGACCGCGTAGGCGCTTTGCCTCGGGGCGATGCCAAGCGACCGGGGGGTACGCTGTTCGTCGGCGTGATCTACTTCGTGTTCTGCTTTGCGATGTCGCGTTACAGCCGCGGCCTCGAGGCGCAGCGCCTGTCGAATTGAGGAGGCGTGATCATTCTTGGCAACAGCGCGGAAAGTCCCTGCCGCACCCTAGTTGCTCGCGCTGCTGTTTCCAAGCCGTAAAGCCCAGCCTCAAATGGCAGTCCTCGTAGAAATACGCTGAATTCGCCTGCCGTCCGCCAAACCGGCGCAGTTTCGGTCCGGGCACTGTCCACGGCAGCGGACGACCACTGGCCTCCCGGCGCGCCACCAACTCATCGTAGTATTGGACGTCGGACGGCTGAACTGAGGGCTGCAATTCATTGCGCAGATAATGCCCGCGTTGCCAGTTGTCGGCCACGCGCTTCATGAGATGCCATTTGCGCCGATAGCCGGAACTGAGTTGCGCCGGCTCCTCGTTGGCGAGCCCCAATGCCGCGATGAAAAAGTATTGCGCGGCCGTGCGGAGGTCGCAGTTCGGCTGCTCGAAGATCAATTCGATCACGCTATCCCGATCGTCGCTGTTGTGATCCCAGCTGTCGACGATGACGTGCCAGGTGTCGGGCGTCTGATCCTTGATCCAGAGCAGGAAGTCGTCGGGCTCGGTACTCAGCGCCGCATGCGGACACGGCCAATATTGCGACTTGAGTTCTTCGTCCGGCGCAGCCGCTTTTTTTCTGGCCTCTTCCTGCTGTTGCGCCACGGCCTGCATGGCGTGAACGGCATGCCGACGCTGCCGCATCCGCTTTGCCGTCGCGGCGTCCAGCGGTCGCAAGAGGTAATCGACGTGAGCCTCGCTCTCGGGCTCGGGAGGCAGGAAGTAGACGGAAAGCGCTGCATCCAGGCGGACGATCGCGGCCGCAGGCAGCAACTGTATGGTGTCGCAGTACGACCCGATGGTCGTGTCGCGCATCCCGATGCGCGCAGCGCGCGCTTCCAGCTCGACATCCGCGAGGAAGTAGTCCCACGACAGCCCCTCGAATGGCCGGGGTCGCAAGGCCTTGAAACGTAATGCGGCTCTGGATGGCGCTTCGGTGGAGCGCAAGGTTTTCGTCGGACAGTCCCACGCCGCCACCGGATTGAGCCTGATCTCGAACTTCGTCGCCTGTCATGCCGGCCTCATTGGAATTTGCCGTGGCATTCTAGGCATCAGATGTTGATCGATCCTGAGTCCGCAGCGTCGATTTCTGCGTTCCTGGAACGGGAGTATTGACCGATGTCGCCCGGGCGGCCGGCGGAAACGTCTTGCCATACCGTGCCGGACCTATTTATGATCATAAAATGGATAAATCGGCTCTCCCGTCCCTCGACCCTTCGCGCCGCGCCTCGATCAAGCGCAAGCGCTCGGACGCCGTCGCCGACCTGATCCGCAGCCACATCTTCCAGGCCGGCTTGCAGCCGAGCGACCGGCTGCCGCAGGAGGGCGAGCTGATCGAGATGTTCGGCTGCAGCCGCTCGACCATCCGCGAGGCGCTCAAGTCCCTGGAGGTGCAGGGGCTGGTGCAGAACACCACCGGACCCGGCGGCGGCGCGCGGGTGGCGCCCGTGTCGATCAACCGGATCGTCGGCCTGCTCAGCAACTACTTCTACTTCCAGTCGGTCTCTACCGCGCAAATCTACCAGATCCGCCGGCTGATCGAGCCGGAGCTCGCCTTCAGCGTGGTCGGCCACCTCACGGCGGAGCATTTCGCAGCACTGGAAAAGGCGATCGCGGTCCAGGAGCATCATCCCCGTGGCGATGCCGATTGGGAACATCATCGCCACGCCGAGATCGATTTCCACGACATCCTGATCGAGGCCTGTCCCAACCCGCTGCTCGGCCTGGTGTGCCGGTTCGTCAACGAGGCCATCAGGCATCTGATCGGCAAGCTCGGCGTGCAGGAATTCGCATCCAGCTTCACCTGCGAGAATATCGAGTTTCACAAGCGTCTGATGGCCGCGTTCCGCTCCGGCAATGCCGCGCGCGCCCGGCGCGTGATGCTCGATCATGTGCTGAGCGCCGAAGCGGTGGTCGTTCCCGCGGAAGACCGGCGCATCGATCTGCCCGTGTTTCATCAGCCGTTGCGGCTCGATTGAACCGCATCGGCGGACTGCTGCATCACGCCCTGGAGAAAACGACAATGGACACGCGGCGCGAGAATGAGTTGTGGAGCTGGTCGGCCGTCGATCTGGCGCGTGCGATCGCGACGCGCGCGATTTCCAGCCGGGAAGCCGTGCGATCCAGCCTCGATCGCATCGCCGAGGTCAATCCGGCATTGAACGCCATTGTCGCTGTGCTCGGCGACGAAGCGCTGGTTGCCGCGGACGCGGCGGATGCCGCGGTGAAGTCTGGCGCGGAACTCGGCGCGCTGCATGGCGTGCCGGTCACGATCAAGGTCAATGTCGACCAGCGCGGCTGCGCCACCACCAATGGTGTCGTAGCCTTCCGCGAGGTGATCGCCACCGAGGACAGCCCGGTGGTCGCGAGTCTTCGCAAGGCGGGCGCGGTCATTGTCGGGCGCACCAACACGCCGGCCTTTTCGCACCGCTGGTTCACCAACAACGATCTGCACGGCGCGACCTACAATCCGTGGAGCCGTCGGCTGACGCCGGGCGGCTCCAGCGGCGGCGCCGCATCGGCCGTCGCCTCCGGGATGGGCGCGATCGCGCATGGCAATGATTTCGGCGGCTCGATCCGCTATCCGGCTTACGCCTGCGGCGTCGCCGGCCTGCGTCCGACGCCGGGGCGGATTCCGGCGTTCAATCCGTCGGCAACCAGCGATCGTCCGATCACCGCGCAGATGATGTCGGTGCAGGGGCCGCTGGCCCGCTCGGTCGCCGATCTCGGGCTCGGCCTTGCCGCGATGGCCCAGGCGGACGCGCGCGACGGCACATGGCTGCCGGTGCCCCTGCAAGGTGCGCCGCTCAAGCGTCCGATCGGTGTCGCGGTCGCGCCCGCGCCGTTCGGCGACGAGGCGCCGGAGGTGAGCGCGGCGGTGCGCGCTGCCGGACGCTGGCTCGCGGAGGCCGGCTTTGCCGTGGAGGAGACCGTGCCGCCGCGGCTCGCGGAGGCGGCCGATCTCTGGCATCGCCTCGTCATCAATGAGGAGCGGCGCGTGCTGGCGCCGATGATCCGCAAGTTCGGCGACGATCGGAGCCGCTACAATCTCGAGTGCCATATCGCCTACGCGCCCGAGCTCGACGGCGATCAGGTGCTCGCCTGCTTCGAGCAGCGGCTGGCGATCGTGCGGGCCTGGCAGCTGTTCCAGGAGCGCTATCCCGTCATCATCCTGCCGGTCTCGGCGCAACTGCCGTTCCGTTTCGATCAGGATCAGGAAGACGCGGCGGTGGTCCGCGCGCTGCTCGACGCGCAGCGGCCGCTGCTTGCGGTGCCCGCGCTCGGCTTTCCGTCGGTCGTCGTACCGACCGGGACCGCCGAGGGCGTGCCGGTCGGCGTGCAGGTGATCGCCGGCCGCTTCCGGGAAGACGTCTGTCTCGCAGTGGCCGAGCTGATCGAGGCGCGTGCATCAAAGCTGACGCCGATCGACCCGCGAGACTGAACCAACAACAAGCACTGAACATCATGGGAGAACATCACGTGACGAATGCACCGATCTGGCACTGGTCCGCCGTCGACACGGCCGCGGCGATCCGAAACAACCAAGTGACGTCGGAGGAGGTGGTTCGCGCCCATCTCGACCGCATGCAGGACGCCAATCCGGCGCTCAACGCCGTCGTGGTCGATCTCGGCGCGTCTGCGATGCAGGCGGCGAAGGCCGCGGACGAGGCGCTGGCCGCGAGCAAGCGCGGAGGCGGCGCCGTCGGGCCGCTGCACGGCGTGCCGGTCACGATCAAGATCAACATCGACGTCGAGGGCCAGGCCAATTCGAACGGCGTGGTGGCATTCAAGGACAACATCGCGCCGGGCGACTCGCCGGTGACGGCCAATCTCAGAAAGGCCGGCGCCGTCATCATCGGCCTCACCAACACGCCGGAGTTCTCGCTGCGCGGCTTCACCGACAACCCGCTGCATGGCCTGACGCGCAATCCCTGGAATGCCGACGTGACCTGCGGCGGATCGTCGGGCGGCGCCGGCGCGTCGATCGCGGCCGGCATCGGCACCATCGCGCATGGCAACGACATCGGCGGCTCGCTGCGCTGGCCGGCGCATTGCAACGGAATCGCCACCATCAAGCCGACCCAGGGCCGCATCCCGGCGTTCAATCCCAGCGCCACGGTAGAACGGCCGCTGATGGCGCAGTTCATGTCGTCGCAAGGGCCGCTGGCGCGCCACGTCGCCGACGTGCGCCTCGGCCTCGAGGTGATGGCGCAGCGCGACCCACGCGATCCCTGGTATGTGCCGGCGCCGCTGACGGGGCCGAAGCCGGCCGGGCCGATCAAGGTCGCGCTCGCAAAGATCCCCGAGGACATGGCGACCGATCGCAGCGTGATTGCGCTTCAGCGCAAGGCGGCGGATCATCTCGCCGATGCCGGCTATGCGGTCAGCGAGGTCGAGGTCCCCGACCTCAACAAGGTCTGGCAGCTCTGGTGCGACCTGATCATGACCGAGGTTCGCGTGTTGCAGCAGGACCAGATGCTGGCGACCACCAGCGCCGACTTCCAGAAGACGTTCCGCGGCTTCATGGCGCTGGCCAACCCGCTCGACCAGGCCGGCTACATGAAGGCGATCGCCGAGCGCTCGCGCCATATCCGGAACTGGATGACGTTCCTCGAGCAGTATCCGCTGGTGCTGATGCCGACCACCGTGCGCAAGACGCCGGAGGTCAACGCCGATCTCGGCGGCGATCAGCGCGTCAAGGATTTGTTCTGGAACGACCTGCGCTTCATTTCGTCGATGAACGTTCTGGGGCTGCCGGCGGCCGTGGTGCCGGTGGGTCTCGATGAGCGATTGCCGGTCGGCGTCCAGATCGTCGGCTCGCGCTATCGCGAGGACATGTGTCTCGACGCCGCCGAGGCGATCGAACGCAAGGCCGGCGTTCTGGCACGGCAATTGTGGCAGCGGCGCTGAGGCGATCTCGACGCCACCACGCATTATCCATTCGTATGATTCAACGCACGCCGCGGCGAAATTTCGTCGCGGCGTTCGCATGATCGGAAATGCGAGCGTGCCGGGGTCCAGCTGTGTTCCTTCTCCCGGAATTTCTGAGCGGAATCGCAGAGCGCCATGCCGGCGACGGGGTTGTCGGCGATCCCTGATTGCTTCAGGAGATCGTCCGAAACGTCGAAACCCCTGGGAACGAAATGTCCATCACGAAACGCTCGCATGTCCTGGTCGCAATTGCCGTGTGTCTCTCATTTGCGGCCGGCGCTGCCCGAGCGGAGGATGGCGTGCTGCGGGTCGGCATCATCACCGACATGAGCGGGCAATATTCCGACGGCAATGGCCCGGGATCGGTGATCGCGGCGCAGATGGCCGCGGAGGAAATCGGTGGCACGGTCGCCGGACGCAAGATCGAGATCATTTCGGCGGATCACCAGAACAAGCCTGATGTGGCGACCGGCATCGTGCGCAACTGGATCGACAACAAGGGTGTCGACGTGATCGCCGAAGGCGTCAATTCCGCGGTGGCGCTCGCGATCCAGACCGTGACGCGCGAACGCAAGAAGCTGTTTCTGATCTCGGGCTCGGGCTCGTCCGATCTCACCGGCAAGCAATGCTCGCCGACGAGCGTGCAGTGGACTTATGACACCTATGCCTCCTCGAACGCGACGGCGAAGGCCGTGGTTGCGCGCGGCGGCACGCCCTGGTTCTTCCTGACGGCGGATTATGCGTTCGGCCAGGCGCTGGAGCGCGATGCCAGCAAGGCCGTGACATCGGCCGGCGGCAAGGTGCTGGGCGCGGTCCGCCATCCCTTCGATACCGCCGATTTCTCGTCGTTCCTGCTGCAGGCCCAGTCCTCCGGCGCCAAGATCCTGGCGCTTGCCAATGCCGGTTCCGACTTCCGCAACGCGGTGTCGCAGGCCGACGAGTTCAATATCCGCGCCAGCATGCAGGTCGTCGCGCTGCAGGTGACGCTCACCGACGTGCCCGCGCTTGGCCTCGCGCATGCGCACGATCTGCTGTTCACCGATTCCTTCTATTGGGATCGCACGCCGGAGACGCGCGTGTTCGCCCAGGAGTTCTTCAAGCGGCACGGGGCGATGCCGACCGCTTACCAGGCCGGCGTCAACTCGGCGCTTCGGCACTATTTCAAGGCGGTCGCCGCGACCAACTCGGTCGATTCGGAGACCGTGATCGCGCAGATGCGCAAGACCCCGGTCAATGATTTCTTTGCCCAGAACGGCCTCGTGCGCGAGGACGGCCGGATGGTGCACGACATGTATCTGATGCGCATCAAGAAGCCGGAAGAGTCCAAGAGCAAGTGGGACCTCTACGAGTATCTCGCGACGGTGCCGGGCGACCAGGCCTTCCGTCCGCTCGATGAGGGCGGCTGCCCCTACGTTGCCAAGTCGCACTAGCCCTGTCAGAAATTTGCATCGAGCCCTCGCGTGAGTTTTTCTCCTATCATGCGCGAGTTTTGATCGGTTGTCCGGCGCCGATCCTGACGATACGTTCGGATTGAGATCAGTCTTAGTTGGCGGATCATGCTCCTGCGCGGTTCCGCGCGAACTGCGGGCTTGCTGCGCGTTGACGTCGCTGAGACCTTCTCGTCCGCCCGGCTAGACCGGGCGCAGAGGCGATCTGGACAGGAGACGCAGCAACATGACGGGCGACATGGGTGTTCGGGCTGGCCAGTGCCATTGCGGCGCGGTGCGTTTCGAGGTGACGCTCAGCGACGGCTTCAATTCGATCCGCCGCTGCACCTGCTCTTACTGCCGGATGCGGGGCGCCGTCGTTGCCATGGCCGAAATGGGCGGGATCAAGATCCTGCACGGCGAGGATGCGCTAACAAGCTACCGCTTCCATACCGGATCGGTGCAGCACTTCTTCTGTTCGCGCTGCGGGATCTACACCCATCATCAACGGCGATCGAACCAGAACTTGTATGCCGTCAACGTGGCCTGCCTGGATGGTGTAAGCCCGTTCGACTTCCCCGAGGTGCCTGTGATGGACGGCGTCAATCATACGAACGACACCGGCAAGCCGACGCGCCGGGCAGGCACACTCCACTTCATCCCTGCCGACTGACGATCGCTGTCGGCCGACGACCGCCCGGCTCGTCGCGGGACGACGGTGAGAGGGAAGGGAGCCCTTCCACCGGTGGTCGTGCAACAAGTTCAGTGTCGTCCCTGCCTAGTGCGCAATTGCGCACGGGAGCATGGACCCATAACCACCGATCGTCATTGTTTCACGACGCCGAAATGACGAGTCCCTTTAACAACCTCGGCCGCGGAGTATGGGTCTCTGCTTTCGCAGGGACGACAGCTGTGGTGAAATCAAGCGAGGCGTCATCGCGACGGCCCCATCACCGTGTTCACGAGGCACCATGACCAACACCATCGAGGCTTCCGACGGCGGCTACCGCTTCATGCCCGGCGTCAGCCAGTATTCCTGCGGCATCGCTGCGCTGCCCAGCTTTGCCATCGAGCGCGTCAGGTTCTCTGAACCGGTGCCGTTGGGCGCGGGTTTTGCAAGGATTGCCGACATCATCAAAGCGGCGGGTCGTCCGCTGACGTCATTTGGCGCCTGCGAACTGCGTTCCCCGGCGCCGTTCACCGAGGACGGGTTCAGGGCCTTCAACGAGATCTACATCAAGACGCTCGTGGCCTGGGGTGCGATGCGGGACGGCGTCAATCCGGTGGCGCGCAGCAATGTCTGTCCGAAGCTCGATCCGCCCGGTGAGCCGAGCTTCCACGCCTTCTGCTACACGGTGCCGGCCGCCATGGACGAACCAGCCAGCTTTGTCGTCGCCGGCAGCGGCGAGTCGGTCGAGGGCAAGGCCAATTATCGCGATCATACCGTAGCCCTCGGCGACACCAGCCCGGCCGGCCTGCTGGCGAAGGCGAAATTCGTGGTCGACGAGATGGAACGCCGGATGAGCGCGTTCGGCGGCCGTTGGCAGGACACCACCGCGGTGCAGCTCTACACTGTGCACGACGCCTATCCGGTGCTCGAAAGCGAGCTCGGCCGCCGCGGCGTGCTGCGCAACGGCTTGACCTGGCATTTCGACCGGCCGCCGGTGGTTGGCCTCGACTTCGAAATGGATTGCCGGCGCGTGCATCGCGAGCACGTGGTGTGACGTGGCGGTCGCGTGATGCATCAAAAGCGCGTGTGGGTGGATGTGGAAGCGTGCGCCCTTTCTTGACACGGATCGCGTCAACCGTTTCCCTTTGCCATCGACGTCAGCGGCTGGGTGAGCGCGGGTGCAGAACGAATCTGTGATCAGGCGGCGGGATCTGCTGGCGCTGATTGGCACCATTGCCGGCAGTTCGGCGATGTATCACGCGATGACGAGCCTCGGCTTCGCGTCCGAATCCGCCTACAAGGGGCCGCTGAAGCTCGCAGGCGATGTGAAGGGCGCCTCGGTGCTGATTCTCGGCGCGGGGCTTGCCGGGATGACGGCGGCGCTGGAGCTGCGCAAGGCCGGCTACAAGGTCCAGATCCTCGAATTCAACAGCCGCGCCGGCGGCCGCAACTGGTCGATCCGCGGCGGCGACAGTTTTGTCGAGCTCGGCGGCTTCAGGCAGACCAGCCAGTTCGAGCAGGGGCTCTATCTCAATCCCGGCCCGTGGCGGATTCCCTATCATCACCGTGCGCTGCTCGACTACTGCCGCCGGCTCAATGTGACGCTGGAACCCTTCATCCAGCTCAATCACAACGCCTATCTGCACGCGACGCGTGCATTCAGCGGCAAGCCGCAGCGCTTTCGCAGCATCAAGGCGGATTTCCAGGGCGGGGTTTCGGAGCTGCTCGCAAAGATCACCCAGCTGGGCCGGCTCGACGAGACCGTCGGCAAGGAAGATCAGGAGATCCTGCTGCAGTCGCTGCGCGACTGGGGCGCGCTGGATCGCGACTACAAGTACAATGCCAACCTCGTGTCGGCCGAGTTCCGCGGTTATGCGCGCGATCCCGGCGGCGGCCTGATGGGCGATCCGCTGCCCAGCGAGCCGATCCCGCTGCAGGAGCTGCTGCGGTCGCGGATGTGGCGCTATCTGCAGACCTTTGCGCGCTACGATTTCCAGACCACCATGTTCCAGCCGGTCGGCGGCATGGACATGATCGGCAAGGCGTTCGCGCGCGAGGTCGGCGATCTCATCCGCTATGGCGCCAAGGTGACGCAGATCCAGCAGAACGGCTCCGGCGTCACCGTGAGCTATGTCGACACCGCCAGTCCATCGACGGTGCAGCAGGCCACCGCCGACTGGTGCATCTGCACCATCCCGTTGCCGATCCTGAGCCAGTTGCCGGTCGATGTCAGCGCGCCGATGAAGAGTGCGATCGACTCCGTGCCCTATGCAGCCTCGGTGAAGATCGGCCTGCAGTTCAAGCGGCGGTTCTGGGAGGAGGATGACGCGATCTATGGCGGCATCAGCTACACCGACCTGCCGATCCGGCAGATCGCCTACCCGAACTATGGCTTCAACCGCGGCGGCCGCGGCATCCTGCTCGGCGCCTATATGTATGGCGGTGCCAATTCGTTCGAGTTCACCGCGATGACGCCGGCCGAGCGGGTCGCCAGCGCGGTCGAGTTCGGCGCCGCGATCCATCCGCAGTACAGGAACGAATTCGAGAACGGCGTCGCGGTGGCCTGGCATCGCGTGCCGTTCACGCTCGGCTGCGCCGGCGAATGGACCGAAGCCACCCGCGCGCAGCATTACCGCAATCTCTGCCAGATCGACGGCCGTATCGTGCTGGCGGGCGAGCACGCCTCGCAGCTGCCGGCCTGGCAGGAGGGCGCCATCCTGTCCGCGCTCGACGTCATCTCCCGGCTGCACGAACGCGTGGTGAAGACATGATGATGCGGACCGCAACATCCGTCGTCGCTGGACTGGCGCTGCTGTGGGCGACGGCAGCCCTTGGGCAGGACAGCGGCGCGGGCAAGCGCACCTTCTCTTCGGGCTACCGCTTCGTCGAGATGACCGGCGAGGAGCTGTTCGCCAATGTGTGCCAGGGCTGCCACATGCCGGATGCGACGGGCGCCAGCGGGGCGGGCAGCTACCCGTCGCTGGCCGGCAACAAGAATCTCGAGGCCGGCAGCTATCCGGTCTTCCTGGTCATCAACGGCCGCCGCGGCATGCCGGCGTTCGGCGACATGATGACCGATGGTCAGATCGCCGCCGTTGTGAATTATCTGCGGACGCACTTCAGCAACAACTATGAGGACGCGGTGACGACCAAGGATGTCCAGGACGCCCGCCGCTAGAGGCGCCGTTCCGTCATTCCGGGGCGTGGGCAAGGCCCGCGAACCCGGAATCCAGAGGTGATGTACTCGGAGTTCCGCAACTTCGAGATTCCGGGTTCGCGCTGCGCGCGCCCCGGAATGACGAAATGAACGATGTGTGCCGCACGAACTTCTATCGAGTAATGGAGAAATCATGAGATTAGCAACTATCACACTGGGCGCGGCGCTATCCGCGGTGGCGACGGTCGCCTGCGCGGATGTGGTCAGGCATCCGATTCCCAACTCGACATTCCCGATCGCGCAGGCCGTGACCGTCACCGGCAACACCACGACCGTCTATGTCAGCGGCCAGGTGCCGCCGGCGATCAACAAGGACGCCGATCCGTCGAGCCCGCAGGCCTATGGCGATACCAAGACGCAGACCGTCGGCGTGCTCAACCGCATCAAGGCCATTCTGGAAGGCCAGGGCCTTGGCATGGGCGACGTCGTCAAGATGCAGGTATTCCTGGTGCACAACGCATCCGCGCCGATGGACTTCAAGGCCTTCATGGAGGGCTACACCCAGTTCTTCGGCGGCAGCCAGCCAAACCTGCCGGCGCGCTCGGTGGTCGGCGTCGCCGCGCTCGCCAATCCCGGATTCCTGGTCGAGATCGAGGTGATCGCGGCCAAGGACTCGAAATAAGGACTGCAAATAGCGTGCGCGAAACCGCGGAGCATGCGCGCGGAAATTGAAGGGCTCGCCGTCTTGCCAAAGCGCGTGTCGCCTGTCTGAATTCGTCTCCGATCAGGCGGCGGAATTCTGGGAGAGTACGATGTCGCACAAGGCTAGAGACACGGTTCGATCGCTGCGGCTCGCGGCAGCGCTTGGTCCGGCGCTGCTGGCAACCGGCGCCGCGGCGCAGGGGCTGACCGAGCAGCAGCAATTCGCCCGCGGCATCTACCAGGAGCTGGTCGAGATCAACACGACCACCGCGACCGGCGATACCCAGAAGGCAGCGGAGGCGATGGGCGCGCGGCTCCGCGCGGCTGGCTTCCCCGAGGCCGACGTGCACGTGTTCTCGCCGGCGCCGCACAAGGGCAATCTGGTGGCGCGGCTGCGCGGTTCCGGCGCGCGCAAGCCGATCCTCCTGGTCGCCCATATCGACGTCGTCCCCGCCAACCGCGAGGACTGGTCGGTCGATCCGTTCAAGCTCACCGAGCAGGACGGCTATTTCTACGGCCGCGGCTCCAGCGACGACAAATACATGGCGTCCGCCTTCATCACCAATCTGATCCGCTACAAGAAGGAGGGCTACAAGCCCGATCGCGACATCATCGTGGCGCTCGAGACCGACGAGGAAATCCTCGATGCCAACGGTCTCGGCATGCAGTGGCTGATCAAGAACCACCGCGACCTGATCGATGCCGAGTTCGCGCTCAATGAAGGCGGCGGCGTCGGTCTCAAGAACGGCAAGGCGATCCGCAACAGCGTGCAGACCAGCGAGAAGGTCTCGATCGGCTACCAGCTCACGGTGAAGGATCGCGGCGGCCACTCGTCGCTGCCGCGCAAGGACAATGCGATCTATTACCTCGCCGAAGGCCTGGTGCGACTCTCCAAATACGACTTCCCGATGAATCTCAACGAGACCACGCGAATCTATTTCACCAAGACCGCCGAGGTCGACACGTCGCATGCCCACGATATCAAGGCCATTTTGGCGCCGCAGCCCGACCCGGCGGCGCTGGCGCGATTGTCGGAGAATCCGGGCTATAATGCGCAGCTCCGCACCACCTGCGTTGCGACCATGCTGGAGGGCGGCCACGCCATCAACGCGCTGCCGCAGCTGGCGACCGCCAAGGTGAACTGCCGGATCCTGCCCGGCGAGCCGGTCGAGGGCGTGCAGGCGACGATCGAGCGCGTGCTCGCCGACAAGGAGATCGCGGTGGCTCCGACCGGCAAGGCCGTGCTGAGCCCGCCGTCGCCCCTCAACGAGGAGATCATGGGTTCGATCGAGAAGCTGTCGAAGGAATTCTGGCCGGATGCGTCGATCGTTCCGGTCATGAGCACCGGCGCGACCGACGGCAGCTATCTGCGTAACGCGGGGATTCCGACCTATGGCCACTCCGGGCTGGCCGCCGATGTCGACGACAACCGTATCCATGGCAAGGACGAGCGCGTGCTCGTCAAGTCGTTCTACGAGGGCGAGGAGTATCTCTATCGCCTGGTCAAGATGCTCGCCGGCGGGAAATGATGGCTGACAGCAAGACAAGGACACGGGTTGCGGTCGCCGGCCTCGGTGCGATCGGCACCGACGTCGTCAAGGCGCTCGATCAGGGCATCGAGGGCCTGACGCTGGTCGCGGTGTCGGCGAACAGCCCGGACAAGCATCGCGGCTGGGTGGCGGAGCTCAAGTCTGCGCCGAAGCTGGTGCCGATCGAGCAGCTGGCCGAGATTGCCGACATCGTGGTCGAGTGCGCGCCGAGCAAGCTGGTCCGCGCAATCGTGGCGCCGGTGGTCGAGCGCGGCAAGACCGCGGTCGTGCTCAGCGTCGGCGCGCTGCTGCAGAACGAGGACCTCGTCGATCTCGCGAAGGGCCATGGCGGCCAGATCATCGTGCCGACCGGCGCGCTGATCGGGCTCGATGCGGTGACCGCCGCGGCGATCGGGACCATCCATTCGGCGAGGCTGGTGACGCGCAAGCCGGTCGCGGGCCTCGTCGGCGCGCCGCATCTGGTCGAGAACAACATCCGGATCGAAGGCATCACCGAGCCGCTGCGCATCTTCGAGGGCAGTGCGCGCGACGCCGCAAAGGGTTTTCCGGCCAACCTCAACGTCGCGGTGGCGCTGTCGCTGGCCGGCATCGGCCCCGACCGCACGAGGGTCGAGATCTGGGCGGATCCGACCGTGACCCGCAACACCCACCGGATCGAGGTCGATTCAGATTCCGCGCGGTTCTCGATGATGATCGAGAACATTCCCTCGGAGAACCCGAAGACCGGCCGCATCACCGCGCTGTCGGTGATCGCCTGCCTGCGCAAGCTGCGCGCATCGTTGCGGATAGGCACCTGATGAAGATTGCGCCCGACGATCTGTTGCTGGTCATCGACGTGCAGAACGATTTCTGCCCCGGCGGCGCGCTGGCGGTCGCGGACGGCGATGCCGTCGTGCCGGTCGTCAACCGGTTGGCCGGCCGGTTCGACCATGTCGTGCTGACCCAGGACTGGCATCCGGCCGGCCACAGCTCGTTTGCGACCTCGCATCCGGGCGCGGCGCCGTTCTCCGAGATCGCCATGCCGTATGGGCCGCAGACGCTGTGGCCGGATCATTGCATCCAGGGCAGCGCGGGCGCCGCGTTTCATCCTGACCTCGCCACCGAGCGGGCCGAGCTCGTGATCCGCAAGGGGTTCCGGGCCGCGATCGATTCCTATTCGGCGTTCTTCGAGAACGACCGCAAGACGCCGACCGGGCTCGCCGGCTATCTGCGCGAGCGCGGCCTCAAGCGCATTGTGATGGCGGGGCTCGCCACGGACTATTGCGTGCAGTATTCGGCGCTCGATGCGCGCCGGCTCGGTTTCGAGACCACGGTGGTGCTGGCGGGCTGCCGCGCCATCGATCTCGGCGGTTCGCTTGCCGTCGCCACCGCGGCGATGCGCGCGGCCGGGGTGGAGCTTGTCGAGGAGCTCGTCTGAGCGTCGCCAAAGAGGGGCAAAAACCGTTGTTTTGACTGGCTTTTTGTTCTAATCCCCCACCGTTGATGATCACGCGTAGCGGAGCTTTCGTGTCGGGACAGGTTTTGCGGATTGGGACGCGCAAGAGCGCGATGGCGCTCGCGCAGACGGATGAGGTCGCGCGCCTGCTGCGCGCTTCGGCGCCGGACCTTGCCGTCGACATCGTCAAGTTCGAGACCCGCGGCGACCAGGACCAGACCAGCAAGCTGTTGCGCCATGGCGGCAAGGGCGGCGCCTTCGTCGCCGAGATCCGCGAAGCCATGCGCGCCGGCACGTTGCAGGCGGCGATGCATTCGCTGAAGGACGTGCCGGGCAACGAGGAGACGCCGGGTCTCGTCATCGCCGCGATGCTGGCGCGCGATGCCGCCAATGACAGCCTCGTGCTGCGTCCCGGCCTGTCGCTCGACACCCTACGCGCCGCGCGCGGCAAGGGCTTCATGATCGGCACCAACGCCGTCCGCCGCGCCGCCTATCTGCGCCGGCTGTTTCCGGAAGCGACCGTGATCCATTATCGCGGCGCCGCCGACACGCGCGTGGCCAAGCTCGATCGCGGCGACAAGCAGCGGCTGCCCGGTGGCGGCGACGTGGGGCCGGCGGATGCGCTGGTGATGGCGCGCTCGGGCCTGGAGCGCATCGGCATGACCGCGCGCATCGCGCATGATTTCTCGGTCGGCGAGATGCTGCCGGCGGTCGGCCAGGGCATTGTCGCGGTGGAATGCGTCGAGACCGACTGGGCGACGCGTGCGCGGCTTGCCGGGATCGACAACGTGCAGTCGCGGCTCGCCGCCGAGGCCGAGCGTGAGGTGCTGTGGGTGCTCAACGGCCATTGCAATTCGCCGATCGCGGGCCACGCCACGCTCGCGGGAGCCGAGATGACGCTGCGCGCCTCCGTGCTCGACGAGGCCGGCGCCGGCTTCATCGAGGTGACGCGGCGCGGACCGGCGGACCGGCCGCGCGAACTCGGCCGCGCCGTGGGCATGGAGCTGCTGGAGAAGGGCGCCGCCGAGATCATCGCCCGCACCCGGGCGGAGGAATAGCGCGCGCTACGCCCGCAACGGCCAGCTGCCGATGATGCGGAAGCGCGATGCGCTGTCGGTCTGCTTGAACAGCGCGATGCGGTCGATTGCGAGCCGCGCGAGGTCGACCGCCGCGAACCGTGAGCGCAGCTGCGCCACGATCGGGCCGCGCCGCTCGTCGCTCAGCCGCCCTGTCAGCGTCATGTGGAAGCGGAACTCCTCCATGACGTAGGGATAGCCCCAGCGGTCGAGATAGTCGCACTGCCGCGCGGTGAGTTTCTCTGGCCTGCGGCGCGCGCGATCTTCCGGCGTCAGCGGCGCGCGGAACGCGTCGAATTCGGTGACGCAATCGGCGGCAAGCTGCTGCAGATCATCCGAGCGGCTGGCCGGGATCACCGCGATGAAGCCGCTGATCGCATCGACCACCGGTTCGATCACCGGAATGCGCCGCGCGCGGCCGGCGAAGGCGGCACAGGCATCGAGAAGCTCGGCCTCGCTCCGACCGTCGGCGAGCGCGGTGGGCGCCTTCAACGTGGCGTGGAATCCATACTTGCGCGGATCTTCGGTGACCTCGCGCCAGTCGGACGTGACGCCGTCGGGAAACGGCAGGTCGTCGCCTGACACGGAATCGTAGCCGAGCAGCGTCGAACCGAAGCGGTGCAGCGCGCTGTCGGGTGACGGCGCATAATAGATCGCGTAGCGCGGAGTGCTGGCCATGGGACTGAGCTACGCCGCCGCAACCGTCTTGCGCGGCGCGAGCGAATGAACGAGGCAGCTCGCGTCCGCCAGGTGCACCAGCCGTCCGGCCGCTATCACGGCGACGATGCGCGGCCGCAGCGGCACCTTGTCGTCGACGACGATGATGTCGGCACGGCGGCCCGCGGCGAGCACGCCGCGATCGGCGAGCCCGGCCGCGCGGGCCGGCGCTTTCGAGATCAGGTCCCAGGCCCTGGCGAGCGGCAGGATGCCGTCGTCGGCGAGGCGGAACGCCGCGAGCAGCTGCGCCGGATAGTAATAGTCCGACGCCAGCACCGAGCAGAGGCCCTGTGCGATCATGTCGGATGCCTTGGTCCAGCCGGTATGGCTGCCGCCGCGCACCACATTGGGCGCGCCGAACACGATGAAATCGCCCGCCGCCGCGGCGTCGCGCGCGGTCTCCTCGTTGACAGGGAATTCGGCGATCACAGCGCCGAGCGCGCGAAACTCCTGGCGCATCGCCGGGCTGTTGTCGTCATGCGAGAGCATGCGGATATCGGCCGCGCGCGCGGCGGCGGCGAGTCGCGCGATCGAGGCGGGCACCTCGGGGCGGCGCGCCACGATCCGGTCGAGCATGTCGTTGACGGCCTCGACGGAGAGCCCGGTGCGCTCGGCCAGCTGGTTGCGCTTCTTCGGCTTGACGTTGCTGTGGTCGTTGAAGGCGAACAGGTCGATGCGGCCTTCACTGAGCCATTGAATGATCTCGGCCTCGGCCTCGAGATTGTGGGTCTCGTGGCGCAGATGGAAGCGGGTGTCGGCGGCGAGCTGCGGCTGCAGCGCCTCGATCGCATCGAGCAGCTTGCGCGCATTCTCCGCGCTGCGCAGGCCGGGCTCCCACGACCAGGTCGTGCCGTGAAACACGGTGGTGATGCCGTTGGCGATCGCCTGCCGGTCGCTGTCGATCAGCGCCACGTCGGTCGGGAAGTCGACGCCGGGGCGCGGCATCATCTGCCGCTCGAACGCATCGCCATGCAGGTCGATGATGCCGGGCAGCACCAGGAGGCCACTGGCATCGATGTGAAGCACGGCGCGACCCTGCTCGGCGTCGAGCGCGCCGATGTCGCGGCCTGCGGTCCGCAGCGAGGTCTCGACCAGGGCGCCGTCAACCAGCGTGCGCCCGCCCTCGATGAAAATGTCCGTCACGATGCGGCGCTCCGTTGTTTGGCTTGCGATTTGGATACGGCCTCGGCCTCGTACTTGTCGAGGAATTCCTCGACCGCGAGCTTGCGAAAGTCGGGCAGGACGCGGCGGAGCGTCTCGTGATCCCAGTCCCACCATGCGAGCGCGGCGAGGCGGTCGGCGATCGTCTCGGAGAAGCGCCGCTTCACGGGCCGCGCCGGATTACCGGCAACGATGGTGTATGCGGGAACGTCCTTGGTCACGATCGCGCCGGCAGCGACGACAGCGCCGGTTCCGATGTTCCGTCCTGGTAACAGGATCGCACCGTGCCCGATCCAGACGTCATGGCCGATATGCACGTGATGCGCACGTCGCCAGTTGAAGAAGTCGGTGTCGTCGCTCTCTCCGGGGAAATACGCGCTGGCGCGGTAGGTGAAATGCGCTTGAGTCGCGCGATGCATCGGGTGGTTGCCGGGGTTGATGCGGGTCATCGCCGCGATCGAGCAGAACTTGCCGATCGAGGTGTAGGTGATCTGGCTGTCGTTCACGACGTAGGAATAGTCATCCATGCTCACTTCAAGCAGGATCGTGCGCGCGCCGACCTCGGTATATTTGCCGAGCTTGCTCTCACGGACCGACGCGGTCGGGTCGACGGTCGGCACAACCGAGAGTGTTTTTCCGGCCATCAGGGCCTCCGCAAATCTTCAAGAATCTTGGGCTTCCGGGGGATGCGCGCTCGTCATCGGGATGCTTGATGACAACATCATGACGTTGCGATGACGGCAAGGGAGCGACAAGGGAGGGGTGTGGACGATCGCCGCACCGCAGCGCTGTCGTCACATAACTGTAAAACGCCGGGGATAGCGATGGCCCAACGAGGCGCGGTTGGAGCATTACATGCTGGTGGTGGAAGGTTTGACGTGCCGTTTCGGCACGAAAGCCGCAGTCGACAACGCGTCCTTTTCGATCGCGCCGGGCAGCTTTGTCGGCGTGATCGGCCGCTCCGGCGCCGGCAAGTCGACGCTGCTGCGGATGATCAACCGTCTCGCCGATCCGACCTCCGGCCGTATCCTGTTCGAGGGCACCGACGTCACCGCGTTGCGCGGCAAGGAACTGCGGCGGTGGCGCGCGCGCTCGGCGATGATCTTCCAGCAGTTCAATCTGGTCGGCCGCCTTGATGTGCTGACCAACGTGCTGATGGGCCGGCTGGCCCAGATTCCGTCATGGCGCTCGCTGGCGCAGGTCTGGCCGGAGCAGGACAGGGCGCTCGCACTGTCGGCGCTCGAGCAATTCGACATCGCCCAGCTGGCGGCACAGCGCGCCGACCAGCTCTCCGGCGGCCAGCAGCAACGCGTCGCGATCGCCCGCGCGCTGGTGCAGGAGCCCGACATCATTCTCGCCGACGAGCCGATCGCCTCGCTCGATCCGCGCAACACCAAGATCGTGATGGACGCGCTGCTGCGCATCAACAAGCATTTCGGCATCACGGTGCTTTGCAATCTGCACTCGCTCGACCTGGCGCGGACCTATTGCGACCGCCTGGTCGGCATGGCCGCGGGTCGCGTGGTGTTCGATGGCGCCCCCGCGGCGCTCACCGACCATATCGCCCGCGAGCTCTATGACCTCGAGGCCAATGACGTCATCGGCGCAGCACCGCTGCCCGCGCCCGACGGTGCAACTGCGCCGGCACTCGGCACCGCAGCCGCGGCCTGAGCGTCGCGCATTTTTCAATCTGGGAGGCCGGGCATTTTGCCCGGCCAACAGGTGCAACTACAACAAAAGAGGGGTAGTCATGTTCACTCGTCGCATCATTCTGGCTGGCGCCGCCGCGCTGGCATTTGCCGGTTCGGCCTCCGCGCAGGACTGGAAGGCAAAGTATCCGGAGCTCACCTTCGCGGTGGTGCCGGCCGAGAACGCCTCCGGCGTCACCGAGCGCTGGACGCCGTTCGTGGCGTATCTGTCGAAGGAGCTCGGCGTGAAGGTCACACTGCGCATCGCCAACGACTACGCGGCCGTCATCGAAGGCCAGCGCGCCGGCAACATCCAGATCGCCAGCTACGGCTCGGCCTCGTTCTCTCGCGCGCGCCTGACCGGCGTCAAGACCGACGCGTTCGCCAACGATATGAACGCCGACGGTTCGACCGGCTATTACTCGGTGTTCTTCGTCAAGGCGTCGAGCCCGTACAAGACCGTCGAGGACCTGAAAGGCAAGAATCTCGGCCTGGTCGATCCGAACTCGACGTCCGGCAACAACGTGCCGCGCTTCGAACTCAACAAGATGGGCATCGCGAACGCCGAAGGCTTTTTCGGCAAGGTCGTGTTCACCGGCAGCCACGAGAACGCCGTCCTGGCGCTGTCGCAGGGAACCGTTGATGTGGCCGCCAACCAGTGGACCAACGAGGATGATTCCACGCTCGCCCAGATGCTGACCAAGGGCATGCTGAAGAATGCCGACGGCTCGGCGATGAAGAAGGATGATTTCCGCATCATCCACAAGTCGGCGCTGATCATCAACGGCCCCTATGCGTACAACACCGATCTTCCGGAGGACCTGAAGGCCGCGATCGCAAAGGCCTTCTTCGACGCCCCGACCAAGGACAAGGCCGCCTTCGACCGTCTGTCCGACGGTCAGAAGAAGGGCTTCCATCCCGCCACCACCAAGGATTGGGACGGCACCATCGAGCTGATCAAGTTCGTCGACGGTTTGCGAAAGAAGGCGAGCTGATCGCACGCCTGACGTCACGAGGGTCGGGCGTATAGCCCGGCCCTTTCTCTCCACTCAACTCCGAACCGGACTGGCACGCGTCGATGGCGACCGCCGTATCCATTCTTCCAGCGCAGCAACTGGCGACGCTGGGGGACGCCTACCGCAAGTCCGTCGCACGCAAGCGGTTGAAGGCCGCGCTGGCAACGGCGGCATTCTGTGCGGTGCTGGTGATCGCGGCGTTCGGCGCGGAAGTGAACCTGCGCACGCTGTTCACCTATTTCGGCAATTTCGTCAGCTATTTCGATCGCATCCTGACGCTGGATTCCGGCGCGCGGGTCTGGACCGATCCCGCCGAATGGTTCTGGGGTTGGCATAAGTGGCTGAAGATGCTCGGCGAGACGATCCTGATCAGCTATGTCGGCACGCTGACGGGTGCCGTGCTCGCCTTCGCGCTCAATTTCTTCGCGGCCCAGAATACGTCGCCGGGCCCGTGGGTACGTTTCACGATCCGCCGCCTGCTGGAATTCGCCCGCACCGTCCCCGGCATCGTGTTCGCGCTGATCTTCGTGATCGCGTTCGGCCTCGGGCCGATGGCCGGCGTGCTGGCGATCGCGATCCACACCACCGGGGCGCTCGGCAAGCTGTTCGCCGAGATCGTCGAGAATGCCGACATGAAGCCGGTCGAGGGCATCCGCTCCACCGGCGCGAGCTGGCTGTCCTGCATGCGCTTTGCCGTGCTGCCGCAGGTCTCGGCCGGCTATGCCAGCTATGCGCTGCTGCGCTTCGAGATCAACGTCCGCGAGGCGTCGGTGATGGGCTTCGTCGGCGCCGGCGGCATCGGCCAGGAGCTGGTGGTCGCGATCCGCAAGTTCTACTATTCCGACGTCAGCGCCATCCTCATCACCATCATCGTCACCGTCTTCATCATCGACATCTCGACCGGCTGGCTGCGCGGCCGGCTGTTCGGCAAGGAGACCCGTCGATGAGCCAGATGCCGAGGCCGGACACCGCGGAACTGCGCGCGAAGTACCCCGACGTCTTCGAACGTCCCGCATCGGCACGGTTGGCGATGCCGGCCATGATCGCGGCGGCGCTCGCGATCTTCGTGTTCGGACTGGTCGATCTCGATTTCTCGCCGTCCAGGCTGATCGCGGGCCTCGGCCAGCTCGGCTGGATCACGATGCTGATGCTCCCGCCGAATCCGGGCTCGTCGTTCCCGCTCTACATGCAGGCGCTCGGCGAGACGCTGTCGATCGCGGTGCTCGGCACCACGCTTGCCGCGCTGCTGGCGCTGCCGGTCAGCCTGCTGGCGGCGCGCAACATCATCCCCTCGAACCTGATCCGCTTTCCGGTGCGCCGCTTCCTCGATTCGATCCGCGGCGTCGATACGCTGATCTGGGCGCTGGTCTGGATCAACGTCGTCGGCCTCGGCCCGTTCGCGGGCGTGCTCGCGATCATGGTGTCGGACTTCGGTGCGTTCGGAAAGCTGTTCTCGGAGGCGATCGAGGCCGCGGATCGCAAGCAGGTCGAGGGCATCCGCGCCTCCGGCGGCAACGCGCTGCACGAGATCCGCTTCGGCCTGCTGCCGCAGGTGCTGCCCGTGATCGCCGGGCAGCTGCTCTACTTCATCGAGTCGAATACCCGTTCGGCCACCATCATCGGCATCGTCGGCGCCGGCGGCATTGGGTTGCAGCTCGCCGAGCAGATCCGTGTGCTGGAATGGCAGAAGGTATCGTTCCTGATCCTGATGATCCTAATCGCGGTCGCGGCGATCGACTTCATCTCCAGCAAGCTGCGCTTTGCCATCATCGGCCAGCGTGCCGTGGTGTAGAACCTTGCCTCGCCCTGCTCTTGCGGGGCGCCTCGAGTTTGTACCGCACTATGCGCTGCGACCGTGAAGATGCGCGAGGGAGCGCCAGGCGTGATGCGTGAGCGTTTCAAGGCGCCGTACGGTATCGACGCGAGCGATTGCGTCGTCCGCGATCGTCGTTCCATCCGCCACTGAGTCGAGCGTGGCCTTGCGGTGGTCTCTCCGCACTTCGCCGAGTGCTTTCGCGCAGTGTTCCAGATGCGCAAGGGCCTGCTCGGTCGATGTCCCGGCTGTGGCGAGTGCCTTCCCTGGGAGGTGCGACCGCGTCGGCGCTGTTCTCGGCTTGATCTTTCTGGCGGAATCGGAAGCGTCGGGCACGACAGCGACTTCAGCGGCGAGCGATGCCGCGCTACGCATGGCCTCCACGCAGATTTCCACCGCGCGCATGTCCTGGGAGCCGCTGGGGAGCCGACCGAGTTCGATTTCCTCGCCGAAGGTTTCGGCCAGGCGAGACGCGTGGTCAAGTGCATGTACCGTGCTGGTGAGCCGCCGCTGCTCATTCTGCGATTCAGGAGGTCCACTTACTTCTGACATGAACTCCTGCGCCTGGCGCAGGGCAGAGGCAGCTTCCCCCGCTGGCACTGTGTTCTGTCTCGCCGGGACGGAGGCGTCCTGACTCGCTGTTGACAGTGCTGTCGCCAATGATCCGCACATCGCTTCAAGCGCGCGCGCGACCGTGCGTCGCACTGCCTCGACGGTTGCGATCGGGGTCGCGAGCGCTGCCGGATCGAGGCACCTGGTCAGCGGTGAGCCTCGTTCGGGCAGGATGCGCTCGACGAACCGGGTAAAGCCATTGATCACAGGCAGCAGCACCAGGACGCCGATGACGTTGTAGGCGGTGTGATAGGCTGCAAGCAGCGTTACACCACCAATGCTGTCTGAGGCGCGGACCAGAAGGGGAATGGTCACGGGGAAGAGCACCAGCGCAATAGCCGCCGCAATCAGCTTGAACAGGATGTACGCCAAGGCCAATCGCTTGGCGGTGCTGCTCGCGCCGATTGCCGCCATGGCGGAACTGGTCGCCGTTCCGATGTTCTGCCCAATGATCAGTGCGCATGCCTGGTCTAGGCCGATGGCTCCAGCATAGTGTGCCGAGAGCGTCACCGCGATAGCCGCGGTCGACGATTGCATCACGGCGGTCATCACCAGTCCGACGACGGCCAGCGCCAGCACCCCGTACAAGCCGGCCCACCAGGTGGCGCCGAGAACGGCCGGCAAGTCCGCCGGGTGCAACCGTTCGGCTAGTCCTCCCATGCCCTGCTGCAGGGTCGTCAGCGCGAACAGCACCAGCGCGAACCCCGCAAGGGCTGCTCCCGCTGCGGATACACGGCCACCGCCCAACAGCTTGATCAATGCGCCGACGAAAATCATCGGGAGCGCCGCGGCCGTGAGGGAGACGCGAACGCCGATCAGCGCAACGAGCCAGCCGGTTCCCGTGGTTCCGACGTTCGCACCGAACACCAGGGCCAGCCCTTGTGGAAAGGTCAGCACGCCCGCGCTTACCAGACCGATGGTGGTCATCGTCGTGGCGCTGGACGATTGCACGATCAAGGTCACGATGGCGCCCCACAGCGCCCCGGATAGCGGGGTCGCTGCTGCCTTGCTCAGGACTGTCCGCAATTTGGATCCGGCGAGTCCCTTGAGGCCGGCGGTCATGACGCTCATGCCAAGCAGGAACAAACCAACTCCACCGAGGACCGAGATCGCCGTCGACATGCGTGCTCTCTTCGCAGTGCACCGACAATTGAACCAATCAACCTAAAGCAGCGGCGCCCTGAAGTCAGCACGGGATGAGGATTTGTCATCCGGCCGATCCCGCGACGGCTTTTTGGTCGCACGGGTCGAACTCAGAAGGGCGCGGCACACAGGCTTGCGGCGAGTCCTTGTTCGAGACACATGCGACAATGTCGCTTACTCAATTGCACCGAGCGCTAAAAACATCTCGGGATTGTGAAGCTGCCTGCATGATTGCGCGGCAAGAGACTTTCGGGTCTATGCTAAGTTTCGGCCGTGCATCACGCGCGGAATAGGGGCAGCACTTCGAGCCATCAGGGAGTGTTCAATGTCAGATCTCGTTGCGATCGTGTACCCATCCGAAGTCAAAGCAGAGGAAGTTCGGCAAAAAATACTCAAGCTTCAGAGCGAGTACCTGATCACGATCAGCGATGCCGTGATCGCAGTCAAAACCGGGGACGCTGTAAAGCTCAATCAGCTCGTGAACACCACCATGACCGGCGCCGCCAGTGGCAGCTTCTGGGGACTGCTCTTGGGGATGGTATTCCTGAATCCCCTTCTCGGCGTGGCGCTCGGAGCCGGCGCAGGCGCTTTGAGCGGTGCGCTGACCGATTTCGGGATCAGAGACCAGTTCATGAAGGATCTCGCGTCGAAGGTGAAATCGGGAGATGCCGTTCTGTTCCTGCTGATCAAGTCCATGACCTCAGACAAGGTTCTCAATGCGATCAAGGATGCGGGAGGGATCGTCCTGACGACCTCGCTCGATGAAAAGAAGGAGCAGCACCTTCGCGACGCGCTCGCAGCCGCAACTCAGGCCAAGGCTGCCTAGTCGCCGATCTTGTGGCGGCCTAATACGCTGCGGACTTGCGTGGGGATCAGTGCGCAACAGCATCGGTCCTTGGGCGGATCGCCAGCGATGAGGTTGGCTGCGGCGTTCGGCTCCGCGGTCGCTTCCCTTCCGCGCAGCCAGGAGCCGGGAGAAAATCATGCGCAAATTGTTTCTATGGGGCCTAGCACTTGGGATTGCTTCGGTGGCGATTACGGCGACCAGCGGTCGTTCGCAGGCCGGCCTTATTGCGCCGCTGGGTCTGCGCCAGGCCGCCGACGAGCTTCGTCTCGCGGAAACTGTCCAATTCACCTGGAGGGGCCACCGCTACTGTTGGTACAGCAGGGGATGGCGCGGCGGCGGTTGGTATCGGTGTGGTTTTGGTTCAAGGCGCGGCATGGGTTGGGGTGGTCCGGCGGGATGGCACGGATGGCGCCGGCCAGGCC
Source organism: Bradyrhizobium sp. USDA 4504 (assembly GCF_054063995.1). NCBI lineage: Bacteria > Pseudomonadati > Pseudomonadota > Alphaproteobacteria > Hyphomicrobiales > Nitrobacteraceae > Bradyrhizobium > Bradyrhizobium sp. USDA 4504. The sequence goes on from NZ_JBSSGV010000001.1 coordinate 830,640, forward strand.
ACCGCCCGGTCACTCGGCCTCCGAGACCTGGGCGGCCAGGAATCCAGCGTCCGCAACCACTCCCGCAACCGCTTCCCGGCAGGAGCTGATGGCCGCTTTGTCTATCGTTCGCCGGCCGCGACGTGGCCGCACGCCAGTCGGAGCCCGCCATGTCCTTGAAGGAGCCGCAAACACGCGCGGGCCAAGTGCGCGATACCGTGCTGGTCGATCTCGCGCTGGAGGGCAGTGGATCGTACCGCGCTTTTACCTGGGGTGCTCGATCGGCTCATGGATGAGCCGTGGTTGCGCAGCGAGGCAATATCGGGCACCTGACGACGACCAACGTTCATACTGGCCTGGGCGTGTGTAACAAGACATCGGGCCTTGCAGGGCTCGACCGTTTAGTTCGGATTACAAAGGGGATTGTCAGCCGTTCTCGACCAGAAACTCCACGCGCTCGGCGGCGAAGCGCGAGCGCTTGGTCACCAGCGGCTGGTCCAGCATGTCGACGTCGGTGGCGTCGACCACCAGCACCGGCCGTCCCAGCGGCAGGTCGAGTCGCGCGGCGTCGGTCGCATCGACGATCGCCGCGGTGATCCGGGTCGAGGCGCGGTGGTAGTCCTTGACGCCGTAATGCCCGAGCAGCTTCGTCATCGAGCGGACGTTGGCGAACACGCTGCCGGCATCGGGAAACCGCTCGGTCGACAGCCAGGTGGTGGAGACGCAGATCGGCGTCCGGTCGGCGAGCCGCACCGCTTCGATCCGGATCAGCGGCGCACCGATCTTCAGGCCGAGCTCGCGCGCGATCTCGCGGTTGGCGACATCGCTGCTCGCATCGATCAGCTGGCCGCGCGGCTCGTGGCCGCCGGCGCCGACGATCTCGGAAAATCGCGTGCGTGAGCGCAAGGGATAGGCGAGGCGCTGGGCTTCGACATAGGTGCCGCTACCGCGTTCCGCGCGCACCAGGCCGCGCTCGGCCAATGCGGCGAGCGCCCGCCGCACGGTGTGCCGGTTGACCCGGTACGTCTCGGCGATCTCCATCTCGCCGGGCAGCTTTTCGCCGGCGGCGAAGCGACCGTCAGCGATGCCGCGCTCGATGCCGTCGGCGACCTGCCGCCACAAGGCGACGCCGGAACTTTCCTGCATGCTCATGGCGCGGTGATACCAGAAATCTTTGGTTTGTCACGAAACAGTCATGGCGCTCCGCTATCAAGTTGTCTAGTATCATAGACAACTTGATGCAGGCAAGGTTGCCCAAAGGTTTGCCCATGAGTTCGACCATGAGTTCGACCGGACCAAACAGCAAACAGGCCCAGCGCAAGGCCGCGATGACGGTGCTGGCGCACGCCGCCGCTACGGACATCGCAGGCAGGCTGGCCGCGATCGCGGTGCCCGCGCATGAGAACCTGCGCGAGCCGGAAAACGGCCTTGTGATGCTGCGCGGGCGGATCGGCGGCGACGGTGCGCCATTCAATCTCGGCGAGGCGACGGTGTCGCGCGCGGCGGTGCGGCTTGCGACCGGCGAGGTCGGCTTCGGCTACACGCTCGGCCGCGACGCGCGGAAGGCGCAGATGATCGCGCTGTGCGACGCCATGGTGCAGTCGGCGGAGTTGTCCGGCGAGGTGGAGGCCAAGGTGATCGCGCCGCTGCGCGTCGCCATGAACGCCGAACGCGGCCGCAAAGCAGCGGAAACCGCGGCGACGCGGGTCGATTTCTACACGATGGTGCGCGGTGAGGGATGATGCAATGACGACGATTGCCGAAATGCCCGCGGGCTTTGCCGACAAGGTGCTGTCGGCGCAGTCGACTTTCCGTTCCGTGATGGATGCGATGGCGCGCCCGGGCAGCGTGCAGCGCGTCGCCGCTGATGTCGGAACACCGGCCGGCATGATGCGCGGCTCGGCCGCGATCGCGCTGACGCTGTTCGATCACGACACGCCGATCTGGCTCGACGCCGCGATGTCGGCGACGCCTGACGTCGCCCGCTGGCTGAAGTTCCATGCCAGCGCGCCGGTGATCACCGATTCCTCGATCGCGAGCTTCGCTTTGATCGGCGATGCCGCGAGCCTGCCGGCGCTCGATTGCTTCGCATTCGGCAGCAGCGAATATCCTGACCGGTCGACTACACTGATCCTGCAGGTCGACAGCCTGTCGCAGGGCCCGGCCTTCGAGCTGAAAGGACCCGGCATCGACGGCAGCGCCGTGCTGCAGGCGATGCTCAAGCCGCGCGACCTGTTCCAGCGGCTTGCGATCAACGAAGCCCTGTTCCCGCGCGGCATCGATGTCGTGCTGGTCCATGACGATGCCATTGTGGCGATCCCGCGCGCCACGCGGCTGATCGCAAGCGGAGTGTGAGCGATGTATGTAGCCGTCAAGGGAGGCGAGCGCGCCATCGAGAACGCCCATCGTCTGCTCGCGCATGAGCGGCGCGGCGACCGCGAGGTGCCCGAGGTGACGCTGGCACAGATTTCCGAGCAACTCGCGCTCGGCGTCGATCGCGTGATGACCGAAGGTTCGCTCTACGACCGCGAGCTCGCGGCGCTCGCGATCAAGCAGGCGCGCGGCGACATGATCGAGGCGATCTTCCTGGTCCGCGCCTTCCGTGCCACGCTGCCGCGCTTTGGCGCCACCGAGCCGGTCAACACCGGCGAGATGCAGGTGCGGCGGCGGATCTCCTCGACCTTCAAGGACGTTCCGGGCGGCCAGATCCTGGGGCCGACCTTCGACTACACCCATCGCCTGCTCGATCCGCAGCTCGCGGAAGGCTTTGTGCCGGAGCAGCCGGCGACCGCGGAGGCCTCGCAGGCCGCCACGCCGCGGGTGACCGACATTCTCGGCCGTGACGGTCTGATCGAATCCTCGCCGCAGGCAGATTGCGACACGCCGGTCGGCGACCTCACGCGCGAGCCGTTGAGCTTTCCGGCCGACCGCGATTTGCGGCTGCAGAATCTGGCGCGCGGCGATGAGGGCTTCCTGCTCGCGCTCGGCTACTCGACGCAGCGCGGCTACGGCCGCAATCACCCCTTCGCCGGCGAGATCCGCTTCGGCGAGGTCGAGGTCGAGTTCTTCGCCGAGGACGCGGGCTTTGCCGTGCCGCTCGGCTCGATCGAATTGACCGAGTGCCAGATGGTCAACCAGTTCAAGGGCTCGACGACCGAGGCGCCGTGCTTCACCCGCGGCTATGGCCTCGCCTTCGGGCAGAGCGAGCGCAAGACCATGTCGATGGCGCTGGTCGATCGCGCGCTGCGTGCGCGCGAGCTCGGCGAGGAGGCGGCGGCGCCAGCGCAGGACGAGGAGTTCGTGATGTCGCACTCCGACAATGTCCAGTCGACCGGCTTTGTCGAGCATCTCAAGCTGCCGCACTATGTCGACTTCCAGTCCGAGCTCGGCCTGTTGCGCAAGCTGCGGCAGGAGTTCGCGGAAGCCAACGAGGCCGTGGAAATGCAGGAGGCCGCGGAATGAACGCGCCGACGTACAATTTCGCCTATCTCGACGAGCAGACCAAGCGGATGATCCGCCGCGCGATCCTCAAGGCGATCGCGATCCCCGGCTATCAGGTGCCGTTTGCGAGCCGCGAGATGCCGATGCCCTATGGCTGGGGCACCGGCGGCGTGCAGGTGACCGCCGCGATCCTCGGTCCCGACGACGTGCTGAAGGTGATCGACCAGGGCTCGGACGACACCACCAACGCGATCTCGATCCGCAAATTCTTCGGCAAGACCGCGGGTGTCGCGACCACGACCTCGACCACGGACGCGACCGTGATCCAGACCCGGCACCGCATTCCCGAGGCGTCGCTGCATGCCGGACAGGTGCTGGTCTATCAGGTGCCGATCCCCGAGCCGCTGCGCTTCCTCGAGCCGCGCGAGACCGAGACGCGGCGCATGCACGCGCTCGCCGAATACGGGCTGATGCACGTCAAGCTCTACGAGGACATCGCGCGCTTCGGCCATATCGCGACCGCCTACGCCTATCCGGTGAAGGTGAACGCACGCTACGTGATGGACCCGTCGCCGACGCCGAAATTCGACAATCCGAAGATGGACAATTGCGCGGCGCTGCAACTGTTCGGCGCCGGCCGCGAGAAGCGCATCTACGCGATCCCGCCCTACACCACCGTGGTGTCGCTGGACTTCGAGGATCACCCGTTCACGCGCTACCGCTTCAACGCGCCCTGCGCGCTGTGCGGCGCCGACAATTCCTATCTCGACGAGATCGTCACCGACGACAAGGGCGGGCGGATGTTCGTCTGCTCCGACACGGACTTCTGCGAGCAGCGCCAAGCCGCCGGCCATCACGGCACCGAGAGCGCGGCGCCGCACAAGGAGAAGGCGCATGTCTGAGCTCGCGAGCCTCGACAACGACGAGCCGTTGCTGGTGGCCGAAGGGCTTGCCAAGAATTACGGCCGGCTTGCCGCCTGCCGCGACGTCTCGTTCGCGCTCTATCCCGGCGAGGTGCTGGCGATCGTCGGCGAGTCCGGCTCGGGCAAGTCGACGCTGCTGCAGCTGCTCTCGGCGCAGCTCGCGCCGAGCGCGGGCCGGGTGTGCTACCGGATGCGCGACGGCGTGCTGCGCGATCTCGCTGAACTCGGCGAGGCCGAGCGGCGCTTCCTGTTCCGCACCGACTGGGGCTTCGTGCACCAGGACCCGGCGCAGGGGCTGCGCATGGGCGTCTCGGCCGGCGCCAATGTCGGCGAGCGGCTGATGGCGGTCGGCTGGAATCATTACGGCCGCATCCGTGACACCGCGTCGACCTGGCTGGAGCGGGTCGAGATCGATACCGGCCGCATCGACGATGCGCCAAAGACCTATTCCGGCGGCATGCGGCAGCGGCTGCAGATCGCCCGCAACCTCGTCACCGAGCCGCGGCTGGTGTTCATGGACGAGCCGACCGGCGGCCTCGACGTCTCGGTGCAGGCCCGCCTGCTCGACCTGATGCGCAACCTCGTCAGCGAGCTCGGGCTCGCCGCGATCGTCGTGACCCACGATCTCGCCGTGGCGCGGTTGCTTTCGCATCGCGTGATGGTGATGAAGGGCGGCCGCGTCATCGAGACCGGCCTCACCGACCAGGTGCTCGACGATCCGCGTGAGCCCTATACGCAGCTGCTCGTTTCCTCGATTCTTCCGCCATGAGCGTGCCAATGACCGCGATGATCGAACTTGCCAACGCCGAGAAGACCTTCACCATGCATCTGCAGGGCGGCGTCGAACTGCCGGTGGTGCGCGGCGTCTCGTTCCACGCCGATCCGGGTGAGTGCGTGGTGCTGTCGGGCCCGTCGGGCGCCGGAAAATCCTCCATCCTGAAGATGATCTTCGGCAACTATCGCTGCGACAGCGGCCGGATCGGCATCCGCCATCACGGCATGGTTGTCGACCTTGCCACCGCCGAGCCGCGCCAGGTGCTGAGCATCCGCCGCTCGACCATCGGCTATGTCAGCCAGTTCCTGCGCGCCGTGCCGCGGGTGGCGACGATCGACGTCGTCGCCGAGCCTTTGATCGTCAACGGCGTGGCGCGCGAGGAGGCCCGCGCGCGCGCCGGCCAGCTGCTGCGCCGGCTCAACATTCCGGAGCGGCTGTGGACCTTGCCGCCCTCGACCTTCTCCGGCGGCGAGCAGCAGCGCGTCAACATCGCGCGCGGCTTCATCTCGGACCTGCCGATCCTGCTGCTGGACGAGCCGACCGCTTCGCTCGATGCGGCGAATCGCGCCGTGGTGGTCGAGCTGATCGCGGAGAAGAAAACCAAGGGCGTCGCGATGGTCGCCATTGTCCATGACGACGAAATCCGTCATCTGATTGCCGACCGCATCGTCGATGTGACCTCGTTCGCGGCTGCTGCCTGAAGGACCGTTTGAAATGACCGCCAAGCAAGACACCATCATCGGCAACGCCCGGCTGGTCCTCGCCGATCGCGTGATCGAGCAGGGCTGGGTCGCGATTGCTGATGGCAAGATCGCCGAGTTCGACGAGGGCAGGGCGCCCGAGGCCGCCGAGGATGCCGGCGGCGATCTCCTGATGCCCGGGCTGATCGAGCTGCACACCGACCATCTCGAGATGCACTATGTGCCGCGGCCGAAGGTGTTCTGGAATCCGGTCGCGGCCGTGATATCCTATGACGGGCAGCTCGCGACCTCAGGCATCACCACGGTGCTGGATTCGCTGCGGGTCTGGCGCGAGGACGGCGCCGAGGATGTCGACGGCCGCGCCGGCGTGCTGGCGGCGGCGATCGCGGCGGCGCGCGAGGAGAATCTGCTGCGCGCCGATCACTTCCTACATCTGCGCTGCGAGGTCCCGATGCCGGACGTGGTCGCCGAGGCCAAGGAGCTGATCGACCGGCCGGACGTGCGGCTGATGTCGCTGATGGACCACACGCCGGGCCAGCGCCAGTTCCGCGACGAGGTCAAGCTGCGCGACTACTATCGCGGCAAGGGCGGCGGCATGACCGACGCCCAGCTCGACGTGCTGTTCGCACGGCGCTTCGCCTATCAGAAGGAATATGCGGTGGCGAACACCCGCGCGATCGTCGCGCTGGCGCATGAATACCGGATCCCGCTGGCGAGCCATGACGACACCACGGATGAGAACGTGGTCGACGCCGTCAACGACAAGGTCGCGGTGGCAGAGTTCCCGACCACGATGGAAGCCGCGCGAGGCTTGCACGCCGCCGGCATCGACATCCTGATGGGCGCGCCGAATGTGGTGCGCGGCGGCTCGCACTCCGGCAACATCGCGGCCGTCGATCTCGCCAATGAGGGCATGCTCGATATCCTGTCGTCGGACTACATCCCGTCCAGCCTTTTGATGGCGGCGCTGCAGCTGCCGCGGCATGTGCCGGCGATCGATCTCGCTTCCGCCGTGCGCACCGTGACCAAGACGCCGGCCGAAGCGGTCGGGCTCACCGACCGCGGCGAGATCGCGGTCGGCCGGCGCGCCGACCTGATCCGCGTGCACGTTGCGCGCGATCTGCCTGTCGTGCGCAGCGTCTGGCGCGAGGGAGGGAGGGTCGCATGACCGATGCATCCGTCGTCGCCGATCGGCGCGCCGGAATCGGTCCCGGCCGGCTGATCCTGGTGGTCGGCCCGAGCGGCGCCGGCAAGGATACGCTGCTGGGGTTCGCCAAGGCGGCCTGTGGCGATGATCGCGATGTCGTGTTTCCGCGCCGGCTGATCACCCGCCAGGCCTCGGCGTCGGAGGACAATGAGGAGGTCAGCGCGGAGAGCTTCCAGCGCGCGGTAGCCGCCGGCGACTACGCCATGCACTGGGAAGCGCACGGCCATCGCTACGCGCTGTCGCGGTCGATCAACGACGATATCGGCGCCGGGCGCACCGTGATCGCGAACGTCTCGCGCACCGTGATCGCCGCGGCGCGCCGCAACTATGCCAATGCTGTCGTGGTGCTGGTCACGGCGCCGCCGGATGTGCTGGCCGCGCGGCTCGCGATGCGGGCGCGCAGCAGCGACGGCCTTCTCGAGCGGCGGCTGGCCCGCACCGTCGACGAGGGCACGTCGACGCCCGATTTCACCATCGTCAATTCCGGCACCGCCGACTATCATGCGCGACAGCTTGTCCGCATCATCAAGGGCGAACGCTGGGACGACTAGCAACCATAGGAGAACGGCACGAATGTCGGTGATCGAAACGGTCGAGCAGCTTGAGGCGATCTACGGCTTCCCGAACGACGCGTCGACCGTGAAGGTCGCCGATCACGTGACGCCGCTCTATCGTGTGCTCATCGAGAAGTCGCCGTTCGTGTCGCTTGCGACCGCAGGCCCCGAAGGGCTCGATTGCTCGCCGCGCGGCGACCTGCCGGGCTTCGTGCGCATCCATGATGCGAAGACGCTGATGATGCCGGATCGGCGCGGCAACAATCGCTGCGATTCGCTGCGCAACATCGTTCGCGATCCCCGCGTCGGCTTGCTGTTCCTGATTCCGGGCTCAGGCAGCACGCTGCGCGTCAACGGCCGCGCTTATGTCACGGCCGAGCCGGAGCTGCTCGCCTCCTTCATGATGGAAGGCAAGGCACCGCGCACGGTGATCGTGATGCATGTGGAGGAGATCTATTTCCAGTGTGCGCGCGCGATCGTGCGCTCCGATCTCTTGAATCCGGACAAGCGGGTCGATCCGAAGGTCTTGCCGACGCCGGGCCAGATCCTCGCCGAGATGAGCGAGCACACGGTCGGCGGCGAAAAATACGATCGGGAATGGCCGGAGCGCGCGCGACAGACGATGTGGTGATGCGCCCGGACGGCTGGGAAGCATGATCCGGAAAAGTGCGAAGCGGTTTTCCCTGCGACAAACGCGAAGCGTTTGCGCGGAGATCATGCTCAAACAAAAGCGCTATAGCGCGCTGACGATTGAACCTATCGCGCTTTAGGCCTCGGCGACGCGGTCTTCCCAGTCCTCCCAGGTCACGTCAGCATTGATCTCGAGGTAGCGCGCAACGGCGACGCCGATGGTCGGGAAGAAGTTGTTTTCGCCAAGTTGCGCCAGCAGGCCAAATTTCTTCAGCTTGTCCTTGACGGGATCCTTGAGCTCGGCAAAGCACAGCTCGATCTTCTGTGCATGCAATGCCTCGTCGAGCTCGGCGAGAATGTCGCCGGCGGTCACGTCCACGCTGGTGACCGGCTCGGCCGTGACCACCAGCCAGCGCACCGGCGTCGGGGATTTCGCCACGGCATCCAGCGCGCGTTCCTTGAAGAACTCGGCATTGGCAAAGAACAGCGGCGCATCCCACCGGAACAGCACCAAGCCGGGGATCTGGCGCGCGTCCGGGTATCGCGTGATGTCGTGATAGCCCTTCACGCCGGAGGCGCGGCCCAGCACGGCGGAATGCGGCCGCCAGCCGTCCCACAGGAATTCGACGATCGCGAGCACGATGGCGAGGCCTATTCCGGGGATCACGCCCAGCACGGCCACGCCGACAAAGCAGACCATCGATAGCCAAAACTCCCACTGCTGAATGCGGTAGATTCGCCTGAGGTCGCCGATCTCAAACAGGCCGAGCGCAGCGGCGATGACGACGGCCGCCAATGCTGCGTTGGGCAAGTGCTGCAGCAAATTCGGCGCTATCAGCAGCAGGAAGGCGATGGCCAGCGCGCCGATGACGCTGGTCAATTGCGTGCGCGCTCCGGCAGCTTCCGCAACGGGCGTTCGCGATCCGCTGCTGCTGATCGGAAAACCCTGAAAGAAGCCGGCCGCCAGATTGGCCGCGCCGAGCCCCACCATCTCCTGGTTGGGATCAACGCGATCGCCCAATCGTCCTGCATAGGCGCGCGACAGGACGCTGGTATCGGCGAACGACACCAGCGCGACGGCGCAGCCGCCGATCAGCACCTGCACGATGTCGCCATAGCCGATCCGGGGAATGGCAAATCCCGGCAAGCCCTGGGGAAGCGAACCCAGGACCGTCACGCCGAAGCGGGCCCCGAGATCGAGAACCCCGGTGACGACCGTCGCGGCGACGACGGCAATGAGAATGCCGGGCAACCGCTTGTTCCGGGCTAGCAGCAGGATCACCGCCAGCGTCGCAAGGCCGATCCCGAGGGTCGCCCAATTCGTCTTTCCGTCGACGATTGCTCCGATGACCGCCCAGAGGCTGCGCAGAGGTCCATCACCTTCAATGGAAAAGCCGAACAGCTTTGGCAGCTGGCTGATCAGCACGGTCAGGGCAATGCCGTTCATGTAGCCGTAGCGGATCGGCTTGGAGAGAAGCTCGGTCAGGAATCCCAGCCGCGCGATACCCGCGACGATGCATATCGTCCCGGAGACCACCGCCATCATGGCGGCCAGGGTTGCCGCACGCATCGGATCGCCGCCAGACAGCGGAGCGACGACGCCGAGGATGATGGCCGCAAGCGCCGAGTCCGGCCCAAGGACAAGGATGCGGCTCGGCCCGAACAGCGCGTAGACGAGCAGCGGGATGATCGTCGCATAGAGCCCGTAGATGCCGGGCAGGCCGGACGCCTCCGCATAGGCGATGCCGACCGGGACCAGCATGGTCGCGAGCACCAGCCCGGCGACGATGTCGTGTGGGAGCCACGCCGCTTGATATCGACGCAGCGTGGTGAGACCCGGCAGCCAGCCGGTCCAATGCTTCATCGCCGGTCACTCCCAACGTCGTTGGGGCCGCAGGCGCTTGACGTGAACCGCTCTACCCCTTCAACCGCTTTAACCCTTCGCCTGCTCATCGAACGCCTTCAGCGACACCGCTGCAATCTTGCGCAGCGCGTTGCGGTCGGCGCCCGAGGAAGCCATCACGCACATGCCTGATGTCACCGCGGAGAGATAGCGGGCAAGGGTGGCCGGATCGGCGCTTTCGCCCAGGTCGCGTTCGGCCTTCGCGCGGACAAAACGCTCGTGCAATTGGTCCTCCGTTCGGGTGCGGCGCGCTGCCAGTTCAAATGGAACATTCTCCGAGCCGGTGCCGCAGGCAAGGCCGCCCTGCACCAGCAGGCAGCCGGGCGGGTTGGCGGGATCGGTCTGGGCGTCCGCGTGCTCCATCAGAAATCGTTCGGCCACCTCTCGGGCGGTGGCGGCGCCCAAAACCTTTTCCATCCAGGCGTCGCGCTTCTCGGTGTAGCGGTCGAGCGCGGCCTTCAGCAGACCCTCCTTGCTGCCAAAGGCGGCGTAGAGGCTCGGCGGATTGATGCTCATCGCCTCGGTGAGCTGCGCGATCGTCGCGCCCTCGTAACCATGGCGCCAGAACACATCCATGGCCTGGTCCAAAGCGGCGTCCGCGTCGAAAGCGCGGGGGCGTCCCATTCCCATTTTTCGTTGCTCCGTAAGCCGGGTGCCGTTTCTATGACGGATGGTCCCTGGCTTATCCTCTTGTTGCACGTGATGTTTTTCCGCGACTTCCCATTTCCCCATGAATGAGATAAGAAATTCATAGTGCTTGATACATAAGTATCTTGCGAACCGGCGTCCAGCTCCACATCTGTAGCGAACACTACAGATATCTGGAGCGCGTGAATGCCCTCGTCAATCCAAAATCCCCGTTCCGGCCGCTTCCGACGTGTCGTCGGCGGTATCGTGATCCTTGGCGCCCTCGCGGTGGCCGGTTCGATCGCGACCGGCCACTATTTCCATGCCGCACAGGCGACCGCGACTGCCGCGGCCCCCGAGCCGGCGGTCCCGGTCACCGTTGCCGTAATCCAGCCGCGGCCGACCACGCTGTTCGATGACTTCTCGGGCCGGCTCGAAGCCGTCGACCGGGTTCAGCTCCGGCCGCGGGTGGCGGGCGCGATCCTTTCGACCAACTTCACCGAGGGCGCGCTGGTGAAGTCCGGCGACATCCTGTTCAAGATCGACCCCGCGCCCTACGCCGCCGAGGTCGATCGCGCCCAGGCGCAGCTCGAGGCCGCCAAGGCCCGCGTCGTGTTCACCACGAGCGAAGTCGAGCGCGGCGCGCAGCTGGTTGGCAACAACATCGTGACCAAGCGCGATTTCGACCAGCGCGACAACGCCAACCGCGAGGCAGTCGCTAACGTCAAGGCCGCCGAGGCCGCGCTGCAGACGGCCAAACTCAATCTCGACTACACCGAGGTGCGGGCGCCGGTCGACGGCCGGGTCGGCAGGATCGAGGTCACCGTCGGCAATCTCGTCGCCGCCGGCACCTCGTCACCGGTCCTGACCTCGCTGGTCTCGGTCAATCCGATCTATGCGAGCTTCGATGCCGATGAGGAAGTGGTGCTGCGCGCGCTGAACTCGATCGCGGATGCCTCCGGCAAGCGCGGCAATCTCGACCAGATTCCGGTCGACATGGTGACGTCGGGCGGCCTCAGCGCCAAGGGGCACATCCAGCTCATCGACAACCAGGTCAACGGGCAGAGCGGCACCATCCGAGTCCGCGCCGTGTTCAAGAACGATGACGGCCGATTGATCCCGGGGCAATTCGCCCGTGTGCGCATGGGCCAGCCCAAGCAGCAGACGCTAGTGCTGATCGACGAGCGCGCCGTCGGCACCGACCAGGACAAGAAGTTCGTGATGCTTGTCGGCGACGACAGCCGCGCCGTCTATCGTTCCATCACGCTTGGCGGCTCGGTCGATGGCCTGCGGATCGTCACCGCCGGCCTGAAATCCGGCGACCGCATCGTCGTCAACGGCCTGCAGCGCGTGCGTCCCGGCGCACTCCTGAAGATGGAAGTCGCCGAAATGGGCGCGCGCGGCATGCAGCAGGCATCCACTGAAACCAACCAGCACGTCGTGCAGCGCTAGGCGCTGCACGCGGGGGCGGAGCCATGAATCTCTCAAAATTCTTTATCGACCGGCCGATCTTCGCCGGCGTGCTTTCGATCCTGATCTTCCTGGCCGGGCTGATCTCGCTACTGGCGATGCCGATCTCGGAATATCCCGACGTGGTGCCGCCGTCGGTCGTGGTGCGCGCGACCTATCCCGGCGCCAATCCGAAGGTGATCGCCGAGACGGTCGCGACCCCGATCGAGGAGCAGATCAACGGCGTCGAAGGCATGCTCTACATGTCGAGCCAGGCGACCACCGACGGCGCGATGACGCTGACGGTGACGTTCCGGCTCGGCACCGACCCCGACAAGGCGACCCAACTGGTGCAGAATCGCGTGCAGCAGGCCGAGCCGCGCCTGCCGGCTGTGGTGCGCCAGCTCGGCATCATCACCAAGAAGAGCTCGCCCGACCTCACCATGGTCGTGCATCTGCTGTCGCCGAACAACCGCTATGATATGACGTATCTGCGCAACTACGCGGTACTCAACGTCAAGGACCGGCTGGCGCGGATCGACGGCGTCGGCGACGTCCAGCTCTATGGCGCCGGCGACTATTCAATGCGGGTCTGGGTCGATCCGCAGAAAGCCGCCGAGCATTCGCTGACCGCGAGCGACGTCGTACGCGCGATCCAGGCCCAGAACGTCGAGGCTGCCGCCGGTGTGGTCGGCTCCTCGCCCAGCGTCAAGGGCATTGACCTCCAGCTCTCCGTCAACGCCGAGGGACGGCTCTCGACCGAGGAGCAGTTCGGCGACATCGTGGTGAAGACAGGTTCGGCTGGCGAGGTGGTGCGGCTGCGCGACGTCGCGCGGGTCGAGCTCGGCGCCTCCGAATACGGCCTGCGCTCGCTGCTTGACAACAAGCAGGCGGTCGCGATCCCGATCTTCCAGGCGCCGGGGTCGAATGCGCTGGAGATCTCCGACCATGTCCGCGCCACGATGGCCGAGATCAAGAAGAACATGCCGGAAGGCGTATCCTACCAGATCGTCTACGATCCGACGCAATTCGTGCGTTCGTCGATCGAGGCTGTCATCCATACGCTGCTCGAGGCGATCGCGCTTGTCGTGCTGGTGGTGATCCTGTTCCTGCAGACCTGGCGTGCCTCGATCATTCCGCTGATCGCGGTCCCGGTGTCGATCGTCGGCACCTTCGCGGTGATGCATGTGTTCGGCTTCTCAATCAACGCGCTCAGCCTGTTCGGCCTGGTGCTGGCGATCGGCATCGTGGTCGACGATGCCATCGTCGTGGTGGAGAACGTCGAGCGCAACATCGAATCCGGCCTGTCGCCGCGCGATGCCACCAACCAGGCGATGCGCGAAGTGTCCGGCCCGATCATCGCGATCGCGCTGGTCCTGATCGCGGTGTTCGTGCCGCTCGCCTTCATCTCCGGCCTCACCGGACAGTTCTACAAGCAGTTCGCGCTGACGATTGCGATCTCGACCGTGATATCAGCGATCAATTCGTTGACGCTGTCGCCGGCGCTGTCGGCTCTGCTGCTGAAGGGACATCACGAGCCGAAGGACTGGCTGACCCGGATCATGGAAAGGTCGCTCGGCTGGTTCTTCCGCGGCTTCAACAAGGTCTTCACCAAGTCCTCCGAGAACTACGGCCGCACCGTCACCAAGGTGATCTACGGCAAGGCCGTGGTGATCGGCCTCTATGTGCTGCTGATCGGCCTGACCGGCGTGCTGTTCAAGCAGGTGCCGAGCGGCTTCGTGCCGGGCCAGGACAAGCAGTATCTGGTCGGCTTTGCGCGGCTGCCCGATGGCGCGACGCTCGACCGCACCGAGGAAGTGATCCGCAAGATGAGCGACATCGCGCTGACCCAGCCCGGCGTCGAAAGCTCGGTGGCGTTCCCCGGCCTGTCGATCTCCGGCTTCACCAACTCCTCCAACGCCGGCATCGTGTTCTCGACCTTGAAGCCGTTCGACGAGCGCAAGGATCCCTCGCTCAGCGGTCCGGCGATCGCGGCGGCGCTCAACAAGAAATATGCCGGCATCCAGGACGCCTTCATCGCCATGTTCCCGCCGCCGCCGGTCAACGGCCTCGGCACCATCGGCGGCTTCAAGCTGCAGATCGAGGACCGTGCCGGCCTCGGCTATGAAGCACTGAACGACGCGACCAAGGCGTTCATGGCGGCGATGCAGAAGGCGCCGGAAATTGCCGGCGTGTTCTCGAGCTTCCAGGTCAACGTGCCGCAGTTGTTCGCCGATATCGACCGCACCAAGGCACTCCAGCTCGGCGTGCCCGTCACGGAGGTCTTCAACACGCTGCAGATCTATCTCGGCTCCTACTATGTGAACGACTTCAACAAATTCGGCCGCACCTATTCGGTCTATGTGCAGGCCGACGCGCCGTTCCGCGCGCGTGCCGACGACATCAGGCAGCTGAAGGTGCGCTCGTCGTCGGGCGACATGGTGCCGCTGTCGGCCTTGCTGAAGGTCCGCCAGAGCGCGGGGCCGGAACGCGCGATCCGCTACAACGGCTTCCTGTCGTCGGATATCAACGCGGCTGCCGCGCCGGGCTATTCCTCCGGCCAGGCCCAGGAGGCGGCGACGCGGATCGCGGCCGAAGTGCTGCCGCCCGGCTTTGCCTTCGAATGGACCGACCTGACCTATCAGGAGTTCATCGCCGGCAACTCCGGAATCTGGGTGTTTCCGTTGGCGATCCTCTTGGTGTTCCTGGTGCTCGCCGCGCTCTATGAAAGCCTGGCGCTGCCGCTCTCGATCATCATGATCGTGCCGATGGGGCTATTGGCCGCGATGTTCGGGGTCTGGCTGTCGAAGGGCGACAACAACGTCTTCACCCAGATCGGCCTGATCGTGCTGGTCGGATTGTCGGCCAAGAACGCCATCCTGATCGTCGAATTCGCGCGCGAGCTCGAATTCGCCGGGCGGTCACCGATCCGTGCCGCGATCGAGGCGAGTCGCTTAAGGCTGCGACCGATCCTGATGACGTCGATGGCCTTCATCATGGGCGTGCTGCCGCTGGTGCTGTCGACCGGCGCGGGCTCGGAGATGCGGCGCGCGATGGGCGTTGCGGTGTTCTCCGGCATGATCGGCGTCACGGTGTTCGGCCTGTTCCTGACGCCGGTGTTCTACGTGCTGCTGCGCAGCCTCACCGGGATGAAGCCGCTGACGCAGCACGGCGAGACGACCATCCCTGGAAAAGCACACGCGACATGATGCCGCGTGTGCAGAGCGTTTTCGAGCGAAGTGGATACCGGTTCGCGTGAAGAAAACGCGGCAAGACAAAAAAACGAGAGCTTCAGCTTTGATTCAATCAAAACTGAAGCTCTCGTTCGTGTCAGCTTCGAACGGAATCAGGCTGCGATATCGAGCAGCAATTGTGATGAACCGCGGACCAGCACCTTGCGGCCTGCGGGCGTCAGCTCAAATGAATCGCCGCGCACGGCGACATAGCCGAGCGTGATCAGGCTCTCGACGGCGAACCTGTTCAGCCGTGAAGGGTTTGCTGCGGGAGCCCGCAACGCTTTCAGCGCATCCCACTGATCGGGTCTGAGTTCGAATTCTTCGCTCATCGGTCCAGGCACTCCAGAAGTTCTTGGCGTGCGAGATACAGAGCGCAGATGAATTTCGTGCGACCACAACGAGTCAGGATTTCGATTTATGTGGACGCGTCGTCACATCGCCGTGTCATTGGAATACTTCAATTTTTTCGAATCATTGCGGCGCAATAACGCGTGATTTCGTCACAGTGATTAATCCCAAATTGTCACACAGGTTAATCGTCTCGATTAACCGCGCCGCACACTTGCGCCGCCATCGACCGGCAACGTGACGCCGGTCACGAAGTTTGCTTCATCGGAGGCGAGAAACAGCGCGGCATTGGCGACGTCCCAGCCGGTGCCCATCTTGTGACGCAGCGGCACCTTGCTGTCGCGCTCGGCCTCGACCTCGGCGCGGCTCTTCTTGAATTCGCGGGCGCGGGTGTCCACCGCCATCGGCGTGTTCATCAATCCCGGCAGGATCACGTTTGCGCGAATGCCATATTGCGCATTCTGGTAGGCGAGCTGTTCGGTGAAGGCGATCATCGCCGACTTGGTCGCCTTGTAGGCGACGTAGGGATAGGTCGTGATCGCGGCCATCGACGAGATGTTGATGATCGAGCCGCGCTGCTGCGCGCGCATGATCGGGATCACATGCTTGGCGGCGAGGATGCAGCTCTTCAGATTGATCGCCACGCAGCGGTCGAACGCCTCCTCGGTGATATCAAGCAGTTCGGCATCGCCGCCGGAGAGGCTGACGCCGACATTGTTGTGCAGGATGTCGACACTGCCCCAGCGGCCATGTGCGTCCGCCACCATCGCCTTGATGTCAGCATTTTTGGTGACGTCGGCCTTGAAGGCGACTGAAGTCCCGCCCTTGGCCGCGATCAGGTCGACCGTCTCCTGCGCCGAAGCCAGATTGTAATCGACGCACAGCACCCTGGCGCCTTCGCGCGCGAAGGTCAGCGCGGTGGCGCGGCCGTTGCCGATGCCCTCGCCGGGGCTTTGGCCTGCACCGACGACGATGGCGACGCGATCTTGCAGGCGCATCTCACTTCACTCCCTGTAGCGGGTACTGCTGCAGTACCTCCTTGTAGTAAGGTTCGTTGTCGATCTGCATGGTGGCGAGCACCCGCACCACGGCGCAGTAGAACGCGATCGTCAGCACGAGGTCAGTCATGTGCTCGTCGGAGAGATGTTGCTTGATCTCGGCGAAGGTCGCATCCGACATCGCGAGCTCGTGGACCATCTCGCGAGCGCCCTTGAGGATCGCTTTCGCCAGCGGCTCGAGCTTCGACGGCTTGCCACTGGTCTCCGCGATCAGGCCCTGGATATCCTCGTCGGTGACGCCAAACTCCTTGCCGATCTTCACATGGTGGGTGAATTCGTATTCCGACTGCTCGAGCCAGCCGACCTGCAGGATCGCGAGTTCGCGTAAGCGCGGATCGAGCTTGCTCTTGAAGCGGATATAGCCGCCGACGCCGTTGAAGGCGCGCGCCATGTCCGGCGAGTTCACCAGCAGCTTGTGCAGATTGGTGTTGCGCTTGAGCATGTCACGATATTCGGGGGCGACCTGATCGGCTTCGAGATAGGGCAGGCGGGCCATTGTTGTTGTCCTTGTTTCGGCGGCTTGCGGAAGAGGCGGCTGTTGTTTCAGCCGGAGAGGGCTTTGTGCTCGCTTTCGTAGTTGGCGTAGGAGTCCTTCATGCTGGCGCCGTTGAGCAGCATCGTTGCGACCACCGCGTTGTCGGCATCGAACACGGTCGAGCGCACCCACATGCTCTCGGTGCGCTTGCTGCCGGAAAGCGCCACGACCTCGCGCTCGACCCAATAGGTCTCGCCGGGGAAGAGCGGCCCGCGCAGAAGACGGATCTCCTGGTCGGCGAACAGCCCGACGGCGGGGCCGCGGACCGGCAGCCGGTCCTCGCGCGCGCGGTACTGGAACAGCACGCTCAGCATCTCCATCGGGATGATGGCGCGGCCCCAGGGATTGTGCTCCAGCGAATAATAATCCGAAGGCTCGGTGATCACCTTGAGCTTTTCGGCCAGCGAAAATGGATAGAGATCGCCCATGTTCTGGTCGAAATCCATCTTGATCGCCTGCCGCGGCGTCTTCATGCCGACCTTGATGTCGGCGAGGATGACGGGATCGGTCAGCGGCTTCAATTCGCCGAGCCGGTGGCTGAGCGCCGTCTCGCTGCCGTTGCCATCGATCGAGGCGGTGCCGCGCAGGATCTCGGTGCCGTCGCGCTTGACCATCCCGATCGTGCAAACGGTCTGGCCCGGCTTCGGCTTCTCGATCTGGGCCTGCACCTCTTCGCCTTCGAACACCGGGTTGCGGTAATGCGCGGATAGGCAGCCAGTGATGAACCAGGCGCGGCCCCAGATCCGCTCGCACAGCGGCGCGAACTGGCTGAAATGGGTCGGTCCCTCGATCGTGCCGCCGCGAAAGCCGAGCTTCTGCGCCGTTGCATCGTCGTGAATCGAGGCGTGGGAGTCGTAGGTCTGGGCCTGCAGCATCTGCTTCGGGCTGCGCCAGGGACCCACCAGCAGATTGCCGTTCTCCACGATTTCCGTCGTGAATGCGGATTCGACTGTAATCATCCTTGGTCTCCCTTTGCGCGCCACCGTTTCAAAGATGCCGGGGTTCGGCAAGGCCTTGCAGAACGACAAGGCCTCGCAGCGCAACAAGGCCTCGCATGCGCAACATGAGATATGTGCTGCGGCCATGGAACGGGGCTGTTCATGCATAACAAAATCAGTGCATGCTGATGCATGATCATTTCGGAAGATAATCAGACCGGTCCGGACCGGCGTGGCTGACTGACGGGGAAACTGATGGCGTTGATGGAAGTTGGACTGGACGACAAGTACCGGTTGGACACGAAACGAATCTTCCTCTCCGGTACCCAGGCGCTGGTCCGATTGCCCATGTTGCAGCGCGAACGCGACCGCGCGCACGGGCTGAACACCGCCGGTTTCATCTCCGGTTACCGCGGCTCGCCGCTCGGCATGTACGACCACGCGCTGTGGCGGGCGAAGTCCTTCCTAAGGGAACATGACATCGCCTTCGTCCCCGGCCTCAACGAGGATCTGGCGGCGACCGCGGTGTGGGGCAGCCAGCAGGTCGGCATGTTCCCCGGCGCCAAGGTCGATGGCGTGTTCGGCATCTGGTACGGCAAGGGCCCAGGCGTCGACCGCTCGCTCGATGCGCTCAAGCACGCCAATTCCGCCGGCACCTCGCCGAACGGCGGCGTGATCGCGCTGGCCGGCGACGACCATGGCTGCCAATCCTCCACCCTGGCGCATCAGAGCGAGCAGGTGTTCGCCTCGGCGCTGATGCCGGTGGTCAATCCGGCGACGCTGCAGGATTATCTCGACCTCGGCATCCTCGGCTTCGCGCTGTCGCGCTATTCCGGCTGCTGGGTCGGCTTCAAGGCGATCTCCGAGACGGTGGAAAGCTCGGCCTCGATCGTCAGCGATCCCGATCGCATCAAGATCATCATGCCCGACGATTTCGAGATGCCGCCGGACGGGCTCTCGATCCGCTGGCCGGATCCGCCGCTCGAAGCCGAGCGCAGGTTGCACGGGCCCAAGATGGAGGCGGTCGCGGCCTTCGCCCGCGTCAACCGCTTCGATCGCATCGTGCTGGATTCGAAGCCGGCGCGGCTCGGCATCATGGCGACCGGCAAGGCCTATCTCGATCTGCGCCAGGCGCTCGCCGATCTCGGCATCACCGATGCCGATGCGCAGGCGCTCGGGCTGCGCATCTACAAGGTGGCGCTGACCTGGCCGCTCGAAGCGCGCGGCGCGCGCGCCTTCGCCGAGGGCCTGCAGGATGTGCTGGTCGTCGAGGAGAAGCGCGGCTTCATCGAGGACCAGCTGGTCCGCATCCTCTACAACATGGACGCCTCCAAGCGTCCCTCGGTGGTCGGCAAGCGCGACGAGAGCGGCGCTCCCTTGCTGCCGAGCGAGGGCGAGCTGACGCCGACCATGGTCGCCGCCGCCGTGGTGGCGCGGCTGCGCCGGCTCGGTCGCCGCAGCCCGCTGCTGGAGCAGCGTTTGGCAAAACTCGAGGCGTTCGATCGCCCCGCCGAGGGCACGGGCACCGCGAAGCTGCAGCGCACGCCGTATTTCTGCTCGGGCTGCCCACACAACTCGTCGACCAAGATCCCCGAGGGCAGCCGCGCCATGGCTGGCATCGGCTGCCACGGCATGGCGCTGTCGGTGCCGAACCGCAACACCCAGACCATCTCGCATATGGGCGCGGAGGGCGTGAGCTGGATCGGGCAGGCGCCGTTCACCAGCGAACAGCATGTGTTCCAGAACCTCGGCGACGGCACCTACACCCATTCCGGCTTGCTGGCGCTGCGCGCAGCGGCCGCGGCCGGCGTCAACATCACCTACAAGATCCTCTACAACGATGCGGTTGCGATGACCGGCGGCCAGCCGGCCGAGGGCGGCTTTACGGTGTCGCAGATCGCACACCAGGTCTGGGCGGAGGGCACCAAGCGGCTCGCGATCGTCTCCGACGATCCAGACAAATATCCCGCCAATTATTTCCCGGCCGGCGCTACCATTCATCATCGCCGCGAGCTCGATGCCGTGCAGCGCATCCTGCGCGAGATCGAGGGCCTCACCGTCCTGATCTACGACCAGACCTGCGCCGCCGAGAAGCGCCGTCGCCGCAAGCGCGGGCTGTTCCCCGATCCGGCCAAGCGCGTCTTCATCAATGAGCGCGTCTGCGAGGGTTGCGGCGACTGCTCGGTGGCGTCGAACTGCGTCTCGGTGCAGCCGCTGGAGACCGAACTCGGCCGCAAGCGCCGCATCGACCAGTCGAACTGCAACAAGGATTTCTCCTGCATCGAGGGCTTTTGCCCGAGCTTTGTGATGGTGCAGGACCCCAAGCTGCGCAAGGCGGACCGCGCTGCCGCCGAACCCAAGGCGTTGTTCGCCGACTTGCCGACGCCGCCTGTGGCCGCGTTGAGCAATCCCTACAACATCCTGATCACCGGCATCGGCGGCACCGGTGTGATCACCATCGGCGCGCTGCTCGGCATGGCCGCGCATGTCGAGGGGCTCGCCTGTTCGACGCTCGACTTCACCGGCCTGTCGCAGAAGAACGGCGCCGTGATGAGCCATGTCCGGCTCGCGCCCGCCTCCGACATGCTGACCACGGTGCGCATCGCACCGGGCAATGCCAACCTGATCCTCGGCTGCGACCTCGTCGTCGCCACCAGCGTGCCGGCGCTGAGCCGCGCCGAGCGCGGCGTCACCCGCGCCGTGGTCAACGCCGATCTCTTGCCGACCGCGAGCTTCGTGATCGATCCCGATATCGACTTCGAAGCCAGCTCGATGCGCGATGCGCTAAACGGCGCGGTGACGCCTGGCGACCTCGATATCCTCGACGCCACCGGGCTTGCCACCGCGCTGATGGGCGACAGCATCGCCACCAACGCCTTCATGCTCGGCTTTGCCTTTCAGCGCGGCGCGATCCCGCTGTCGCTGGAAGCGATCCTGAAGGCGATCGAGCTCAACGGCGCCGCCATCGAGATGAACAAGACCGCGTTCTCGTGGGGCCGGCTCGCCGCGCATGATCTGCAACGCGTGGTCAGCGCCGCACGCTTCAAGAGCGCCGGCGCCGCGCCGGCCAAGAAGACGCTTGATGAGGCGATCGCGTTCCGCGCCAAATTCCTCACCGACTATCAGGACGCGGCCTACGCCAGGCGCTATCTCGACGATGTAGCGCGCGTCCGCACCGCCGAGGCGGCGGCCGCGCCGGGCTCGCAGGACCTGACGGAGGCCTTCGCAAAGGGCCTGTTCAAGCTGATGGCCTACAAGGATGAATACGAAGTCGCGCGGCTCTATTCCGACGGCGAGTTCAGCAAGGCCTTGAGGGAACAATTCCAAGGCAATTCCGGCTTGAAGGTCTTGCTGGCGCCGCCGCTGCTGGCCCAGCGCGATCCCGTCACCGGGCGGCTGCAGAAGCGTGAATTCGGTCCGTGGATCTTCTCGGCGTTCGGCATGCTCGCAAGGCTGAAGGGCCTGCGCGGCACCGCCTTCGACATCTTCGGCTATACCGCCGAGCGCAAGATGGAGCGCGCATTGCCGGTCGAGTATTCGGCGATGATCCTGCGTCACCTCGACGGCAAGAAGCCGCTCGACTTGCCGCGCCTCGTGGCGCTGGCGAAGGCTGCGGAGCTCGTGCGTGGTTATGGCCACATCAAGGAGGGCAACGTCGCCCGCTACCGCACCGAATGCGCTCGGCTGGAGCGCGCGATCAGCCAGCCGCTGGCGCAGGCGGCGGAGTAAGGCCGGGGAACTTTCCACAGCCGCCCTGGTTGACCGGCAACCCTGCCTGCAAGCGGTGGCTGGATTCGTACGTCCGAGCCCCTACATGATGGCTGTCTGTTCGAGTGATTTCAGGAGGCCGTTTGATGGTCCTGAAAAACGCTTTTGTTGCAACCGTTTGTACCGCGTGCCTGGCTTTGGGCGGCGTGGCGTTGGCTGACGAGTATCGCCCCAGCGAGTTTTTCAGTCTCGATCTTTCACGCGCAGTGTTGTCGCCGAAGCCGCTTGGCCCGCCGGCGCAGTTCGAGCCCGTTCCGGTCGAGGCGAAGACCGACCATGGCCCCGATCAGCATGCGAATGTCGAGCCGCAGGTCGAGGAGCCGAAAGTCGCGCCGAAGAAAGCCGTGCGGACCACCAGGGTGACCGCGCCGCACGAGAAGAAGCGCGCGGAAGCGCGCGTGCCCGCCCGTGCCAAGCTCGCGCGCCGCCACTCGAACCCGCTCGATGCGGAGGCCCGTGACACACGGATCCAGACCTGGCCGTGCCGCACCGGCGGCATCTGCAACTGGCATCGGTGAGGCGGCGCTCTCGCGCCTCTGCTTTCTCGAAGTGCGTCAATCCTTGACCCGTCATCCTGAGGTGCGAGCGAAGCGAGCCTCGAAGGATGGATCGGCCACGGACGGGCCGTTCATCCTTCGAGACGGCCGCTTCGCGACCTCCTCAGGATGACGGGTTTGGTGCTTGAGCGCTCGATATCCGGGGCCGCCGTCCCAGCAGCCGCCCCCGAGTCATCCCGCCGTCGCAAAACCGTCGGCGGAGAGTCAAGAAACCGTAAGGCCGGAGTCAAGGAGCGCAGGCAAAACCTTCGTTGCGATTCGACGAAGGTTATTCGATGCCGACAGCGAACTCCGCGAGGCGGCGAGGCCTCACCCGGCGCCAGCTTCTGGTGCGCTCGGCGTCGACCGCGGCGCTGGCGGGATTCGGCGCGCTGGCAAGACCGTATCTGAGCCGCGCCGCGGATCGGCCCGCGATTGCGGGCATCCAGTCCGGCGACGTGGCAAGCGATTCCGCTGTCATCTGGGCGCGCGCCGATCGCGCCGCGCGGATGCACATC
Source organism: Bradyrhizobium sp. USDA 4504 (assembly GCF_054063995.1). Taxonomy (NCBI): domain Bacteria; kingdom Pseudomonadati; phylum Pseudomonadota; class Alphaproteobacteria; order Hyphomicrobiales; family Nitrobacteraceae; genus Bradyrhizobium; species Bradyrhizobium sp. USDA 4504. The sequence goes on from NZ_JBSSGV010000001.1 coordinate 853,766, forward strand.
GAATGCGCCGCGGTCGAAAGCTTCGCCAGCATCCTGCGCACCGTGTCCGCCGATGCGCTGCCCGAGCGCGACTTCACCGCCAAGCTGCTGCTCGACGGCCTGCCGCCGGGCCAGGACCTGTTCTATCGCGTGCGCTTCGAGGACCGCGAGGGCACATCAGGCGAAAGCCGGGTCGGCCATTTCCGAACCGCGCCGGCCGACCGGCGTCCCGTCTCGTTCGTCTGGTCCGGCGACGTCGTCGGGCAGGGCTGGGGCATCGACCCCGCGCGCGGCGGCTTGCGCAGCTACCGCACCATGCTGGACGAGCGTCCGGACTTCTTCATCCATTCCGGCGATCACATCTACGCCGATTGCACGGTGCCGTCGGAGCAGAAACTCCCAAACGGTGAGATCTGGCGCAACATCGTCACCGAGGAGAAATCCGTCGTCGCGCAGAGCCTCGATCAGTTTCGCGGCAACTACAAATACAACTGGCTCAACGAGAGTTTCCGCGCCTTCCACGCCGAGGTGCCGATGTTCGCGCAGTGGGACGACCACGAGGTGGCCGACGACTGGTCGCCACTCGGCACCACCGATGCGACCGGCTATGAGGCGGACGGCAGCTCGCGCCTGTGGCACGGGCACGCCGCGCCTTCCACGAATTCATGCCCATGCGGCTGATGCCGGAGCGCGATGGCCGCGTCTACCGCAAGATTCCCTACGGGCCGCTGCTCGACGTCTTCATCATCGACATGCGCTCCTATCGCGATTCCAGCTGGAACAAGCAGGGCGATCCGGACCACGCCTGCATCCTCGGCCAGAGCCAGCTCGCCTGGCTGAAGCGGGAGCTGGTGGCGTCGGATGCTGTCTGGAAGGTGATCGCGGCGGATCTGCCGATCGGCCTCGTCAGCCTCGATGCGGTCGCGCTCGGCGACGGGCCGCCCGCGCGGCGCGAGCACGAGATCGCCGATCTGTTGTCCTTCATGAAGCGCGCCGGGGTCCGCAACACGGTGTGGCTCACCGCCGACATGCACTACACCGCCGCGCATCACTATGATCCGAACCGCGCGGTGTTCCAGGAGTTCGAGCCGTTCTGGGAGTTCGTCTCCGGTCCGCTGCATGCCGGCACCTGGTCGCCGGGCGAGCTCGACAACACCTTTGGCCCGAAGGCGATGTACCAGAAGGGCTGCTCGGCCGAGCAGGGCGACAATCTCGCGCCGTGCTTCGGGCTGCAATTCTTCGGCCGCGTCGACATCGACGGCAAGACCGGCGTGATGACGGTGACGCTGAAGGACGTCGACAACCACGACCTCTGGTCGGTCGATATCGAGCCGCGGCCGGACGCGCGGCCCGGCCAGATCATGGCGCAGCACATCTAGCGCCGTCTCTGATCCGTCGCGACATCTTGATTGCCGGCGTCTTGCCCGAGGGCCCGGTTTGCGGGCAGACTGCGTGTCGGCAGTCCTGCCAATTTCATTCCCACGAAACGATTTGCTGGCGTGACGTCGTCGATGGCATCGGCGTCCCACGCGTCAGGAGCTATCCATGGAAAATCTGCAGACACAGGGCATCAGCCTGCCGCAGCTCGGGCTCGGCACCTTCCGCATGCAGGGCGATACCTGCCGCGCGGCGGTCGAGAGCGCGCTTGGGCTCGGCTATCGGCATATCGACACCGCCGAGATGTACGGCAATGAAGAGGCGATCGGGGCGGCGATCGCTGCCTCGAATGTCGCGCGCAGGGACCTGCACGTGACCACCAAGGTCTGGCACGAGAACCTGGCGCCGGATGCGATCCGGACAGCGTTCGACGCCAGCCTGAAGAAGCTGCGGCTCGATCACGTCGATCTCTATCTGGTGCACTGGCCGTCGCGGAGTATGAAGCTGCCTGCCGTCTTCGAGACGCTGATGAAGCTGAGGGAGGAAGGCCGCACCCGCGCGATCGGCGTCGCCAATTTCACCACCGCGCTGCTCAAGACCGTGGTCGAGGACATCAAGGCGCCGATCGCCTGCAACCAGATCGAATATCACGCGATGCTGGACCAGACGCCGGTGCGCAAATATCTCGCCGCGAAATCGATCCCGCTGGTGGCCTATTGTCCGCTCGCCCAGGGCCGCTTCGCCACCGACGAGACGCTGGCGAAAATCGGCAGCAAGCATGATGCGACCGCGGCGCAGGTGGCGCTGAAATGGCTGCTCGATCAGGATGGAGTGGCGGCTATTCCGAAAGCCTCGCGCGCCGAAAGCCAAAAGGCCAATCTCGACGCACTGAAGGTCAAGCTCGACGACGCGGACCGCAAGGCGATTGCGGCGCTGCCCAAGGACATGCGCTGCGTCAATCCGGGGTTTGCGCCGGCGTGGGATTGAGGCCGCTGGCCCTGAGGAAGCAGAAAAGAAAATGGCTCCGTGAGGAGCCATTTTCCGTTGTGTCGGTCCTTAGTAGTGATGACGCTTGATGATCACCGTCCGGTCATGGCCGTGATGCCAGCCATGATGCCAACCGCGATGCCAGCCACGGTCATGGCGCATTTCGGCGCGTGCGCCCCAGCCGCGGTCCCAGTGATGATGACCGCCATGTCTGATCACGACCGTCTCGGCGCTCGCGATCGACGGAACGGCCACCGCAAGCGCACCAACCGCCGCGAGAACAAAGCCAATCTTTTTCATCTCATCCTCCTCAAATAAGCGAAGAGAAAACCGTACGGAGATTGAAACGTTCCGCAGGAATCAGAGGAGTTTTCTGAACGCTTGTTCAGCAACTGCCCTCGAACGCTGCTGCCGTCGCGTGTTGGTGCGCGGGCGGCGTTCCCGGCCTTGCCTAACCGCTGCGTCCGACGCATCATCGCGCCATAAAAATCAATGTTCGGGGGGACGTTGCCATGAGCGAATTTTCACGCCGGGATTTTTTGAAAGTGACGGGATCGGCCGCTGCCGCAGCCATCGCGAGGCCGGCCGCTGCGGCGATGGGGCCGGACGACAAGTTCGACCTCGTGATCAAGAACGGCGATGTCATCGATCCCAGCCAGTCGCTGCGCGGCAAGCGCGACATCGGCATCCGCTGGGGCATCATCGAGGCGATCGAAGACGATATCCCGGCTGCTCGCGCCGCCAGGACCATTGACGCGTCGGGCAAGCTCGTGATGCCGGGTCTGGTCGATCTGCACTGCCACGTCTACCCGTACGCATCGGCGATCGGCATTCCCGCCGACGAGCTGGTGCAATTCCAGGGCACCACGACGGTGGTCTCGGCGGGCGACGCCGGCGTCAACAACCTCGCGGCGCTGCGGCGCTTCATCGTCGCGCAATCGCGGGCGCGGATCTACGCCTTCGTCCACATCGCCAACAACGGCCTGTCGGCATTCCCGGTGGCCGAGCTCTACAACATCGACAACGCCCAGGTCGAAGCCTGCGCGATGGCGCTGGCCGAGAACCCCGACTTCCTGATCGGGGTCAAGGTGCGGATGTCGGAAAACGTCATCTTCAAGCACGGCCTCGAGCCGCTGAAGCGCGGCATCCAGGCCTGCGAGATGTGCGGCTGGCCGGCGCGGATGATGGTACATATCGGCGGCGTCGAGACCAAGGAGCTGATGTCCGACATCCTCGATCTGCTGCGGCCGGGCGATATCCTGACCCACGCCTATTCCGGCGCGCCGAACATGTCCGGCGCTTTCACCAATATCGTCCAGGAGGGCAAGCTGTTGCCGGCGGCGCTCGCGGCCAAGCAGCGCGGCGTGCTGTTCGACGTCGGCCATGGCGGCGGCAGCTTCGATTTCACGGTGGCCGAAGTCGCGATCCCCGCCGGCTGCGCGCCCGATACGATCTCCTCCGACATCCACGTCTTCTCGGGCAACTCGCCCGGCATTCCGTTCCTGCCGAACGTGATGAGCAAGTTCCTGGCGATGGGCTCGTCGCTGGATCAGGTGGTGGCGATGGCGACCTCGGCGCCGGCGCGGATCATCAACCGGACCCCGAAGGTCGGCACCCTGCAGCGTGGCGCGCCCGGCGACGTCGCGATCATGGATCTCGTCGAAGGCCCGGTCTCCTTCGTCGATACCCGCAACAACAAGCGCGACGGCAATCTGCTGCTAAAGCCGGTGCAGACCGTGGTCAACGGCGTGCCGTTCGGCCGGCCCTATCAGGCGCCGTTCTCGGTGAGGTAGGCGCGCAGATCCGTAGAGCATGATGAGATCAGATCGAATGGCGACCGCAAGCGCGCTGCGCTCCCTCGCCCCGTTCTTACGGGGAGAGCGTTGGGGTGAGGGGCTGCCTCCGCATATCCGGTGATAGCTGAGGTTGCGGAGGCTCCCCCTCACCCGGAACGCATCTGACGATGCGTTCCGACCTCTCCCCGCAGGGGCGAGGTGAATCGGAGTCCGCAACTCACTTCAGCGCAAAGTCATCATGATCTAGCCGCGCTTCTCCACATTGCTGCTGCGCGCCGGCACGCCGAACTCCTTGCGGCACACCTCGGCCAGCGCGGCAACGCCCTCGCGGATCTGCTCGTGCGAGGGGCTGGCGAAGCAGAGGCGGAGCCGGCTGCCGGAATGGGCCTTGCTGGTCGACCATTCCGGTCCCGGATTGATCGAGACGCCGGCGGCAAGCGCCGCCTGATAGAGCTTCAGCGTGTCGACATTGTCGGGCAGCTTGACCCAGAGGAAGATGCCGCCCTTGGGCGCCTCGAATTCGGCCGCGGTGCCGAACTGCTCGTTCAACGCCTCCATCAGCGTATCGAGCTTGGCGCGCAGGCCCTTGGTCAGGTGCGGCACATGGGTCGAAAAATGCGGTGCGCAATATTCCGCGAGCACCATCTGCTCCAGTGCGCCGGAGCCGGCGTCGGTCTTCAGCGGCAGCATTCGCGACATGATCCCCCAGGGCGCGACGATGAAGCCGACCCGTAGCGCAGGCGCGATCGATTTGGAGAACGAGCCGATATGGATCACGCCGCCATGCTTGCTCATCGCATAGATCGCGGGCGGCCGTTCGCCGTTCCAGATCAAATCGGCATAGCAATCGTCCTCGAAGATCGGCACGCCGTATTCCCTTGACAGCTTCAGCATCTCGGCGCGGCGGCTCTCGGGAAGGATCGAGCCGGTCGGGTTCTGCACTGTCGGGATGGTGTAGATGTATTTCGGCGTGATGCCGCGCCGCTTGTGATCGGCGAGTGCCGCAGCCAGCGCATCGATCCTGATGCCCTCGCCATCGAGGGGAATGCCGACCGCATTGACGCCGAGCCGTGTCAGCCGGTTCAGTGAGCCCTGATAGGTTTCCTGCTCGATCAGCACGGTATCGCCCTTGGCGAGCAAGGTGTGATTGACAAGATCGAGCGCCTGCAGCGAGCCGGAGACGATCATGATTTCGTCCGGCGTGCAGGCAATCCCGGCGTCGCGCTTCAGCTTCTCGGTCAGGAACTGGCGCAGCGGCAGATAGCCCTGCGGCCCGTGCGCGAGATTGTAGGTCGCCAGATTCCTGCCCTCGCGCTTCAACACGGCGTTGACCGCCTCCAGCAGCCCGTCGACCGGGACCTGGTCGGGATCGTTGTTGCCGCCGACGAAGCTGTATTTGGCGAGCCCGGTCCAGCGTGCGGCCGGGGCAGGCAGGCCGGCCGCGAGTAGCGGTGTAAAGTCGAACTGGGCTGAGGTGGACATGGACGTTTCGCTCCGTGTTGTTATCGTTGAGAAGGCCGCGGCAAGCGGCCTTCCATGAGGTTAGTTCTTGCCGACCGGCCGGATCGGCCGGCCCTGGCTGATGAAGGCGTAGTGCCCTGCGCCGACACTGCCGACCATCAAGGCCTCGACCGCCGGTTCCGCGATCTCGCCGGCGGCCGCCCAATCGACCACGAAATTCGCGCCGGTGCCGCCGCGGGTATCGGTCGTGGCGATCGCGACCTCGACGGTCGCAAACGGTTTTAGCGCGACCGGCGATTTAAGGTAGCTCTCCACCATCTTGCCTGATGTGTCGAAATAGGCGATCCGCTTCAGCACCAGCGGCTTCGTCTCGGAGGCGTTGTGCACGCTGAGCGTCACCGAAAAATCGGCCCTGAGCTTGCCCTGGCTCATCGACACGCTGGAATACACCGGCACGTAGAATGCACCGGAGGCGGTGAGGCCCTCCGATGGCACCGTCGTCAACGAGTTCGCGAAATTTTGTTCAATACTTGCCGAGGATTGTGCTAGCGCCTCTGACATGCGCACGGTGAGCAGGCAGAGCAAAACTGCGAGAAAAATGCCGCCTGCGCGGATGTGACACATTGCTCGGTTGATCCTCACGCCCGGCCCTCTAGGTTGCGGCAACAGGAAGTCTTTGACGCATGCATGAACTGATTCCCGATATCACGCTCTGTATCCTGTTTGCCTGGGGGATTGGGCTGCTCGCCCACTTCTCCCGGCAACCGCTGATACTGGCCTACCTTATCGCCGGCTTTTTCATTGGTCCATTCGGCATGGGCTGGGTCAAGTCCCAGGAATCGATCAGCGTCATCTCCGAGCTCGGCCTGATCTTCATGCTGTTCATGATCGGGCTGGAAATCGACCTCAAGAAGATCATCCGTGCCGGCAAGGTCATCCTGTTCGCGGGAGCCGGCGAGCTGATCGGCGGCTGCCTGATCGGCGTGGCGTTCTTTGCCGCTATCGGGCTTGCGGTCGGCGGCGGCAAGTTCGACGCGATCTATCTCTGCGTCGCCTGCTCGCTGTCGTCGACCGTGATCATCGTCAAGGTGCTCTACGAGAAGCGCGAGCTGGATACGCTGCCGGGCCGCATCACGCTCGGCGTGTTGGTGCTGCAGGACATCTTCGCGATCCTGTTCCTGGCGGTGCAGCCGAGCCTCGACAATCTGCAGATCAGCGTCGTGCTGTTGTCGATTGCCCGCGTCGCGGTGCTGGTCGCGACCGCGCTGGTGCTGAGCCGCTACGTGCTGCCGCGGCTGTTCCACCAGATCGCGCGGCGGCCCGAGCTCGTGCTGCTCGGCGCGCTCGCCTGGTGCTTCCTGATCGGCGAGATCGCCGAGCGGCTGCATCTGTCGCGCGAGATGGGCTCGCTGGTCGCCGGCGTCTCGATCTCGACCTTTCCCTATGCGCTCGACGTCACCGCCAAGGTCACGACGCTGCGGGATTTCTTCATCACGCTGTTCTTTGTCGCGCTCGGCATGACGATCCCGATTCCGGGCCTCTCGGTGATCTGGCTTGCGCTCGTCATCGCGGCCTTCACGGTGGCGAGCCGCCTGATCACGACGTTCACGCCGCTCTATCTGATGAAGCAGGGCCTGCGCGCCAGCCTGCTGCCGGCGATCAACCTGGCGCAGATCTCCGAGTTCTCGCTGGTCGTGATCCAGACCGGCGTCGCCGCCAACCACATCGGAACCGAAACCGCGAGTGCGGCCTCGTTCGCCTTCGTCGTGCTGGCGGTGCTCTCGACCTTCGCGATGGGGCGCAGCGACCAGATCGTGCGCGGCCTGATCGGGCCGTTTAAGCGGATCGGGCTGCGCGACCTCGATCAGGAAGGCCAGGGCCGCGGCGAGGCCGGGCACGAGGGCGGACATGGCGAGATCCGGCGCATCGTCATCCTCGGCTTTTTCCGCGCGGCGAGCGCGCTGATCAGCCAGATCGAGCGGCAGAACCAGTCGCTGCTCGAGCAGATCAGCGTCATCGATTTCAACCCGCTGGTGTTCCGCACGCTGTCCGACCGCGGCATGCATGTGATCTATGGCGACATCAGCAATGTCGACACCCTGGTTCATGCCGGCATCGGCAAGGCCGAGATCATCATCCTGAGCGTGCCGGATTTCCTCTTGGTCGGCGCCGACAATGAGAAGCTGGTGCGCCACGTCCGCGCCCTCAATCCGACCGCGCGGATCGTTGCCACCGCGGACCTGTTGACCGGCGTCGACGACCTCTACAGCGCCGGCGCCGACTACGTGACGGTGACCCGGCTCAGCGACGCCGGCGAGCTCTATTCCGTGATCGAGGCGGCCGACGCCGGTCTGCTCGACGACAAGCGCGCCGAACTGGACGCCCAGCTCAGCGACCGGCGCGAGGTGCTGCCGTAACGCCGGTCTCAAGGCTGTCCATCACCTCTCCCCATCGGGGAGAGGTCGATTTGCGCAGCGGGTGAGGGGCTCGAGTCCCACGAGAGGGCTGAACCCCTCACCCGGATCGCATCGAGCGATGCGATCCGACCTCTCCCTTTGGGAGAGGTGAAATCTCCCCTCCTGGTATCCCTGCCGGATGCATGGCGGGTTGCATAATGATACTGGCGCTGACATCGGAACCCGGCTAATCCACTGCCTGCATATAGCGAGATGTTAGGACAATGGCCGATACGATCCAGGAAGTGCTGCAAGCCTTTGCGAAGGGTGAACTCGTCGTCGTCACCGACGATGACGACCGGGAAGGCGAGGGCGATTTGATCGTCGCGGCGTCGTTCTGTACGGCGGAGAAGATGGCTTTCATCATCCGCCACACCTCCGGCATCGTCTGCGCGCCGATCACCACCGAGGATGCCCGCCGGCTGCGGCTCGACCCGATGGTGGCGCACAACGAGTCCAACCACACCACCGCCTTCACGGTCTCGATCGACTACAAGCCCGATGGTGGCACCGGCATCTCGGCCGAGGAACGCGCCTCCTGCTGCCGCGCGCTCGCCAATCCCAATGCCGGCGCCAATGATTTCGCGCGTCCCGGCCACATCTTCCCGCTGATCGCGCGCGACGGCGGCGTGCTGCTGCGCTCCGGCCACACCGAGGCGGCGGTCGATCTGTGCCGGCTCTCCGGCCTGCCGCCGGTAGGCGTCATCAGCGAGCTGATGAACGACGATGGAACCGTGATGAAGGGCGAGCAGGTCGCCAAATTCGCCGCCGCCCACAAGCTCAAGCATGTCACGATCGCGGACATGATCGCCTATCGCCAGGCGCGCGAGAAGCTGATCGAACGGGTCGCGACCTTCACCACCGAAAGCCCGATCGGCCCGCTGCAGGGCTACGCCTATCGCTCGCCGTTCGACGAGATCATGCATGCCGCCTTCGTCTATAACGGCATCGGCGACGGCCGGGACGTGCTGACGCGGCTGCACAAGCCGAACATCGTGAAAGACCTGTTCACCGGGCCGGCGCGAATGGAAGCCGTGCTGCGGCATTTCAAGGATGCCGGCCGCGGCGTGCTGGTATATCTGCGCGATGGTGCCGCCGGTGTTCCGGTCGAGCCGGTTGGCGAGCAGAAGACGGCGGAGGCCGATCGCCACAGGCAGTGGCGCGAGGTCGGCGTCGGCGCACAGATCCTGCGTGATCTCGGCGTCACCTCGATCCGGCACCTGACTTCGTCGGTGCATGACTACAAGGGATTGTCAGGTTTCGGCATCGAGATCGTGTCGAACGAGAAGCTGGAGACCTAGCACTGTCATTCCGGGGCGCGCGATAGCGCGAACCCGGAATCTTGTGATTCCGGGTTCGATGCTGACGCATCGCCCCGGAATGACGAAGGTCCCAATTCAATTGCGCTTCGCAGCATAGCGCTTTAATTTATCCGCCAATTTCCGATAGACGATGCGAAAGGATGTTTCATGAGCGTGCGCCCCCAGGCCAAGGACAAGCCGGCTGCCGCCAGCTTCCAGTGGGATGATCCGTTCCTGCTCGACGACCAGCTCACCGAAGACGAGCGCCTGATCCGCGACACTGCGCGGGCCTATGCGCAGGACAAGCTGCTGCCGCGGGTCACCAAGGCCTATCTGGAAGAGAAAACCGACCGCGAGATCTTCAACGAAATGGGCGAGCTCGGCCTGATCGGCGTGACGCTGCCCGAGGAATATGGCTGCGCCAATGCGAGCTACGTGGCCTATGGCCTCGTGGCGCGCGAGATCGAGCGCGTCGATAGCGGTTATCGCTCGATGAACTCGGTGCAGTCGTCGCTGGTGATGTATCCGATCTACGCCTATGGCGACGAAAACCAGCGCAAGAAATATCTGCCCAAGCTCGCGACCGGCGAATGGGTCGGCTGCTTCGGCCTGACCGAGCCGGATGCCGGTTCCGATCCCGGCGGCATGAAGACCCGCGCCGAGAAGGTCGCCGACGGCTACAAGCTCAACGGCGCCAAGATGTGGATCTCGAACGCGCCGATCGCCGACGTGTTCGTGGTGTGGGCCAAGTCGGCTGCGCACGACAACCAAATCCGCGGCTTCATCCTCGAGAAGGGCATGAAGGGCCTGTCGGCGCCGAAGGTCGGCGGCAAGCTGTCGCTGCGCGCCTCGATCACCGGCGAGATCGTGCTCGACAATGTGGTGGTGCCGGAAAGCGCGCTGCTGCCCAACGTCTCCGGCCTCAAGGGCCCGTTCGGCTGCCTCAACCGCGCCCGCTACGGCATCTCCTGGGGCGCATTGGGCGCTGCCGAGGACTGCATGCACCGCGCGCGGCAATACACGCTCGACCGCAAGCAGTTTGGCCGGCCGCTCGCCGCCACCCAGCTGGTGCAGAAGAAGCTCGCCGACATGGAGACCGAGATCGCGCTCGGCCTGCAGGCCTCGTTGCGCGTCGGCCGCCTGATGGACGAGGGCAAGATGGCCCCTGAGATGATCTCGATCGTCAAGCGCAACAATTGCGGCAAGTCGCTCGACATCGCCCGCATGGCGCGCGACATGCATGGCGGCAACGGCATCCAGATCGAGTATCACGTGATGCGTCACGCCGCGAACCTCGAGACGGTCAACACCTATGAGGGCACGCACGACGTCCATGCGCTGATCCTCGGCCGCGCAATCACCGGCATCCAGGCGTTCTCGTAAGGGCGCTTGCTCGTCATTCCGGGGCGCGCCAACCGAACTCAGGTTTACCCGAGTTCGGAAGATCTTAAATGTCTAAGTCGGCAACAGCCGATTTGGACGGCGCGAACCCGGAATCTCGCGCCGCGTTCCTTTCCCTTCTTTCGAGATTCCGGGTCTGGCCCTGCGGGCCATCCCGGAATGACGATGCAGAGAAAATCCCCATGGCCGACAACGACGACATCCCGTTCAACCGCGACTTTCCGCTGAAGCCCGGCGTGGTCGAACAGGTCCGCCCCGGCGTTCGCCGTGTCCTCTGCAACAATCCGAGCCCGTTCACCTTCACGGGCACGGTCAGCTATATCGTCGGCGAGGGGAAGGTCGCGATCATCGATCCCGGTCCCGACGACGAGGCGCATGCCAAGGCGCTGCTCGATGCGGTCAAGGGCGAGACCGTGACGCATATCCTGGTCACCCATACCCATCGCGACCATTCGCCGAACACGCCGCGGATAAAGGCCGCGACCGGCGCGCCGGTCTATGCCGAGGGACCGCACCGCGCCTCGCGGCCGCGCTTCGAGAGCGAAAAGCACAATCCGGAATCCGGCGCCGACCGCGATTTCCGGCCCGATGTGCAGGTCAAGCACGGCGACGTCATCGAGGGGGCAGGCTTTGCGCTGGAGGCGGTCGCGACCCCCGGCCACACCGCCAACCATCTGGCGTTCGCCTGGGCCGAGCGCAGCATCAATTTCGTCGGCGATCATGTGATGGGCTGGTCGACCTCGATCGTGGCGCCGCCGGACGGCTCGATGATCGATTACATGGCCTCGCTGGAGCGGCTGGAGCAGCGGCCCGAGCAGCTGTATTTCTCCGGCCATGGCCCGGAGATTCCGGAAGGCCCGCGTTACGTCCGTTTCCTGGCGCGGCATCGCCGGGCGCGCGAGGCATCGATCCTGCATCGTCTCGGCAAGGGCGAGGCCGACATTCCGACCATGGTGCGGGCGATCTATATCGGGCTCGATCCGCGGCTCGCCAATGCCGCCGGCTATTCGGTGCTGGCGCATCTGGAGGACCTGGTCGCACGCGGCGTCGTGGCGACGGACGGCGATCCCGTGATCGGCGGGACGTACCGATTGGCCTAGTTCGTCATTCCGGGATGGTGCCAAGCACCAGACCCGGAATCTCGAGATTCCGGGTTCATCGCTGCGCGATGCCCCGGAATGACGCTACCGCGTCACTTCTTCACCGTCTTCGCCGGCGGCGCCTTTGGCGCGACAGGAGCCGCCTTCTTCGCCGGCTTGGCATTGTCGTTCTCGGCCGCGCTGTTGAGGTCTTCGATCAGCTTCTTGACGCGGGCGGCGTTGCTGCCGAGATCGGTGTCGAAATAGCGCGACGCCGAGCGGATATCGACGCGGGAGTCCTCGTCGTCAGGCGTGACCCGGATCGAGACGTCCTCGCGGAAACCCATGATCGGCGTCCGCGCTACCGCCTCGATGCGGCCGATGCGGCGCGGCGGCTGCGGCGCGCGCGCGTCGATGACGAGCCATTTGCGGCGGTTCACCAGCCGCAGCGTCAGCTCATAGGCGCGGTCGACCGGGGTTTCGAGCTCGACGGTTTCGATATCGGGATAGGCCGCGCGCTGCCGCTCGGCCGAATAGAGGCCGGCATAGGCGGCAGGATTGGTGCCTTCCCCGGTGCGCAGCCGCGCCAGCGCCTCGAATTTCGGCGGGTCGATCGCGTCGGTGGTGACGTCGTAAATCCGCGGCAGCTTGCGGTACTGATAGATGAGGTAGGCCGGGTAGGCGAGGATCGCCGCGTCGATCAGCAGCGCGAGCAGGATCCGGCCCATGCCGCGGGTGCCGTTCTGCCAGATCGCGGCAAAGGCGGCCAGCCCGAGCAGGATCGACAGGCCGGCCAGGCCCAGCGCGCCGAAGAAGGTCGCCAGCGCCGGCTTGACCTCCAGGAACCCGAAGCGGACGATCAGGATCGAGACCACCACCGCGACGACGGAGAAGATGGCGAGGTTGCGCGACCAGGTGGCGAGACCGGACACGGGCTCCTGCTGGTAGGGAGCGGAAAACCTGCGCGCCATCGTCGAAAAATCTGCCGGTTGAGATGTCCTCTGGCGACCTCGGCCGCCGCGATCAGTCGTGTGAGACCACGGACCTGCGGCGAATTCAAGGGATTTGGGCTTTACCCCGAATCGTCATGGCCGCGCATAGCCGTCCGAAGGACGGCGTCGCTTGCGCTCGCCTATGACCCGGCCATCCATGTCTTGCCGCACGATGAAGTCGTGGATGCCCGGGTCAAGCCCGGGCATGACGAGCGTTTGTTTTCACGCCGCGGCGGTCGGGAACGTGTAATCCTTGAATTGGTCGCGCAGCGCCGTCTTCAGGATCTTGCCGGTCGCGGTGTGGGGAATGCCGTCGACGAAGGCGACGTCGTCGGGCATCCACCATTTGGCGATCTTGCCGTCCATGAACTTCAGGATGTCCTCGCGCGTGGCACTCTGGCCCTGCTTGAGTTGCACGATCAGCAGCGGCCGCTCATCCCATTTGGGGTGATGGACACCGATCACGGCGGCTTCCGCGACCGCCGGATGACCGACCGCGAGGTTCTCGAGATCGATCGAGGAGATCCATTCGCCGCCGGACTTGATCACGTCCTTGGAGCGGTCGGTGATCCGCATGTAGCCGTGCTCGTCCATCGTCGAGACGTCGCCGGTGTCGAAATAGCCGGCATCGTCGAGGATGTTGCTGTCGACCCGGAAATAGGCCTTGGCGATCGCCGGGCCCGAAACCTTGAGACGGCCGAAGGTCTTGCCGTCCCACGGCAGCTCCTTGCCGGCATCGTCGGTGATCTTCATCTCGACGCCGAACGGCGGATAGCCCTGGGTCTGCAGGATGTCGAGCCGCTCCTCGCCGGTGCGCTCGGTAAACGGTGGCTTCAACGTCGCCAGCGTGCCGAGCGGGCTCATCTCGGTCATGCCCCAGGCGTGGCGCACCTGGCTGCCCATGTCGAGGAACGCCTGGATCATCGAGCGTGGCATCGCCGACCCGCCGCAGATCACCATCTGCAGATCCGGCAGCTTGACGTTGTTGGCGGCCATGTATTGCAGCAGCATCAGCCACACCGTCGGCACGCCGGCGGTGTGCGTGACCTTCTCGGTCGACAGCAACTCGTACACCGAGGCGCCGTCGAGCTTCGGGCCCGGCATCACGAGCTTGGTGCCCATCGACGGCGCGGAGAAGGCGATGCCCCAGCTGTTGGCATGGAACAAGGGGACCACCGGAAGCATTGTGTCCGACGCGGAGGTGCCGAGCGCGTCCTTCGAATTGGCCATCAGCGCGTGCAACACGTTGGAGCGGTGCGAATAAAGTACACCCTTGGGATCGCCCGTCGTGCCGGAGGTGTAGCACATCGCCGCCGCGGTGTTCTCGTCGAAGGTCTTCCACTCGAACTTGCCGTCGGATGCCGCGATCCAGTCCTCATAGGCGACCGCGTTCTTCAGCGTGGTCTGCGGCATGTGCGCCTTGTCGGTCAGCACCACGTAGCGCTCGACGCTCGGCAGCTGGCCTGCGATCTTCTCCAGCACCGGAACGAAGGTGAGGTCGGTGATGACGATACGGTCCTGGGCGTGGTTGACGATCCAGGCGATCTGCTCCGGAAACAGGCGCGGATTGACCGTATGGCAGATCGCGCCGATCCCCATGATGCCGTACCAGACCTCGAGGTGGCGCCAGGTGTTCCAGGCTATGGTGGCGACGCGGTCGCCGAGCTTGATGCCGTCACGTTCCAGGCTCTGCGAGACCTTCAGTGCGCGGGTGTGGATCTGGGCGTAGGTGGTGCGATGAATGGGGCCTTCGACCGACCGCGTCACGACTTCCTGTGTGCCGTGATATTTGGCGGCGTGCTCAATAATCTTGTGACACAGCAAGGGCCAATCTTGCATCAAACCAAGCATACGCGAATCCCTCCTCGATCCTCACACATGATCCGCCGGCATCTTGGACGGCCGGCAGTAAAATCATGGAACTGACATGAACTTTAGCGCGGAGAAAGCAAGCCGAAAATGGCCTGTTGGCGCGTTTCGTCGCGGGGGCGCGGCAATGGTTACCGCCGCCGCCGTGCTGCTTTGCCTTGGCATGCAAGCAGGCCCCGCCGAGGCCGCCCGCCGCGCGCCCAGCTTTCCGTGGGACGATCTGTTCGGCACCCGGCCGCAAAGGCCGCATAAGGCAGCCCGCCGCTCAGCGGTGCCGCTGCCGAAGCCACGCCCGGCTGAGGCGCCGGCGGCAGCTCACGCGCCGGCGGCAACCGAGCCCGAACCTCCCGCAGCCGGGACGCAGTCTCCGGCCGCGCCTGCCGAGGCGGCCAGGCCCAGCGAGACGGCCAAGCCCGCTGATGCCGCCAAGCCGGCCGAGCCCGCCGCGCCGCAGCTTTCGGCCTGCCGGCAGGCGCTGACCGAGGAGATCGCGATCGCCCCGAGCATTCCGGATATCCACGGCGCCGGGGGCTGCGGCGGCGAGGATCTGGTGCGGCTCGAGGCGATCGTGCTAGCGGACAAGCGCAAGGTCGCGGTCAAGCCCGCCGCGATCCTCCGCTGCAAGATGGCCGCTGCGGTCGCCGACTGGGTCCGCACCGATATCGCGCCGCTCGCGCAGAGCCTCGGGGGCGGGATCAGCAATCTCGACAATTTCGACTCGTTCGAGTGCCGCGGCCGCAATCGGGTCGCCGGAGCGCAGCTCTCCGAGCACGGCCGCGCCAATGCGCTCGACGTCCGCGCGCTCGGTCTCGCCAACGGCAAGTCGATCTCGCTGACCGACCGCAGCGTGCCGCGGACCTTGCGCGAGACCGTGCTGCATTCGGTCTGTGCCCGCTTCTCCACGGTGCTCGGTCCGGGCTCGGACTGGTACCACGAGGACCACATCCATCTCGACCTGATCGAGCGTCGCAACAATTACCGGATCTGCCAGTGGAACGTGGACGACCCGCTGCCGCAGGTCGCGCCGCTGTTGCCGGCCGAGCGCCCCGAAGAGGCGCCGCCGCGCGAGGTCGCTGCCAAATCCAACGCGCCGAAAGCGGACACATCCAAAGCTGACCACGGCAAGTCTGACACCGGCAAGTCTGGCACCGGCAAGCCGAACGCCACAAAATCAGATGATGCGGCCGCGCCCGACCGCAGTGCCGAGACCAAACCGCAGCCAACAAAAAAGCGCCGGCAAAGCCGGCGCTTTTGATCGCGATTGGATCAGTAGGTCGTGCCGCCGCCGCCCTGCAGCGCCATCTGCGGCTTGTAGGGCGAGTCGCCGTGCTTCGGCTCCAGCACCACGACGATGGTGCCGAGCTTGACGCGGTTGTAGAGGTCGATGACGTCCTCGTTGGTCATGCGGATGCAGCCCGAGGAGATCGACGCGCCGATATATTCCGGCTGGTTGGTGCCGTGGATGCGGAACAGCGTGTCCTTGCCGCCCGAATAGAGATACATCGCGCGCGAGCCCATCGGATTGTCCGGGCCCGGGGCCACGAAGGTCGGGACGCCGAGGCGCGAGATTTCGCCGGGGGTCGGGTGCCAGGCCGGCCATTCGGTCATGCTGCCGACCTTGGCGATGCCGGACCAGGCCATGGCTTCCTCGCCGACAGTGATGCCGTAGCGGATCGCCTTGCCGTCGTTCAGCACGTAATAGAGGTAATGGTTGTCGGAATCGACCACGATCGAGCCGGGGGCTTCCTTGCGGTGATACTCGACGATGGCGCGGCGGAACGGTTCAGCGACCGGCGTCTTGACGTAAGTGGTCTTGGCCAGGAGTTCCTTGTCACGCGGCTTGAAGTTCGCGGTGTTGGTTGCCTCATAGGTTGTGGCCTGCATGCAGCCTGACAACATCAGGCCCGCGGCCAGAATCCCGAGGGTAACTTTGAGCGATGACATGATTACATTCCAATCGAAAATCCGCGCCCGAAAGCGCCACTATTACGCCCCAAACGCCACGATTCCATTAGCGGCATTATTGCCGAAAGGTGCCATTATTCCCAGACTTTAGATGCCTTTCCCGCATCGCGGGACGCTGTCTGTGGCTTTTTTGCCGCAACTGTTCTGGTGCCGGGTTGGTTTTTGTGCAAACAGGCAACGGTCGACGAGTCGGCGTCACGTCGCTGCCGCCTGGCCGCCACAAGTATGGATGCCCGGTTAATACCCCGGTCATGAAGCGCCCCCCAGAATCGCGCTAAGTCGGCGGGTCCTGCCAGCCTTGTTTCGTGGAGTTCGTGATGCTGTCGGTGTTCGTTCCGTCAGAGTTTTCGCTCAAGAAGGCCACCGCGACGGACCTCGGCGCGCTGCCCGAGGGAGCGGTCTGGGTCGATCTGGTGAATCCGACCGTGGAGGAGGACCGGGCGGTCGAGAAGCTCGCGGGGATCGCGGTGCCGACCCGGGAAGACATGCAGGAGATCGAGATCTCCAGCCGCCTCTATATCGAGAACAGCGCGCGCTACATGACCGCGACGCTGATGTGCCAGTCCGACACCGACATGCCGCGCACCACGGCGGTGACCTTCATCCTCACCGGTCATCGGCTGGTGACGGTGCGCTACGACCTGCCGAAGCCGTTCGCGCTGGTCGAGAACAAGCTGGCGCGCGCCTGTTCCCCCAGCATCACCGGGGAGCAGGTGCTGATGGAACTGCTGGACGCGGTGATCGACCGTTGCGCCGACATTCTGGAGCGCTGCGGGGCCGATATCGACCAGGTGTCCCACGACATCTTCGAGCCGGAGAGCGAGCGCCACGGCCACGCCAAGCAATATTCGCAGATTCTGATCGCGATCGGCCGCAAGGGCGACCTGACCTCGAAGGTTCGCGAAAGCCTGGTCTCGATCGGCCGCCTCGTCACCTTCCTCTCCGCGGTGGTCGAGGGCGTGAAATGGTCCAAGGACATGCGCGAGCAGCTCAAGACCATGCAGCGTGACGTGGCCTCACTGACCGACCACGCCTCCTATCTCTCCAACAAGATCACCTTCGTGCTCGACGCCATGCTCGGCGTGGTCAATCTGGAACAGAACAACATCATCAAGCTGTTCTCGGTGATGGCGGTGGTCTTGATGCCGCCGACGCTGATCGCCTCGATCTACGGCATGAATTTCAAGGTGATGCCGGAACTCGAATGGGCGCACGGCTATCCGTATGCACTGGTGCTGATGCTGATCGCGGCGATCGTGCCGTACTGGATCTTCAAGTGGAAGAAGTGGCTGTAGACCGGTTCCACGCGTCGCGTTTTGGGACGCGCTTCCTGCCTTATTTCCTCTGCTAAAATTTGAGCGTTGCGCTGAACGTTTGGGCGAAACTTGTCTGCGATAACGCCCGCCTCGAAGCCGGAGGACAGCAATGGTTGAGAAGATCATAACGCCACGGCGTAACGTCATCGACTTTGCGCGCTATCAACAGGACCGCGCAGCAGGCAAGGTGCAGGCGATCTCGCCGAGACTTTGCCGTTACTGTGGCGCTGCGTTGCTGGATGGCGAGGACGAAGACGAATGCTCCAGCGCGCTGAACGACGTCGCGCTGCGGCAGCCCGAGAAGAAGTCGCGTCGGTTCTACGCAGACTAGAGGCCGAAGCCTCGGAGGCAGAAGCCTCGTTTGCGTTGTTACGCCTGCAAGTGAAGCAATCCCAATGACGGCCGCGGCGGCGGCCGGGATCGCCTCAAAACTTCCTTCCCCGAAATACGGCTCTTCCCAGCGTCAGACGTGCTGACCACCGTTGATGTGGATCTCCGCACCGTTCACGTAAGAGCTGGTCTCCGTGCAGAGAACGTAGATGATCTTGGCGACCTCGTCCGGCGTGCCGAGGCGGTGCATCGGGATCTGCTGGTCGACGATCTTCTCGGTGCCCGGCGACAGGATCGAGGTATCGATCTCGCCCGGCGCGATCGCGTTGACGCGGACGCCGACGCGGCCGAAGTCCGATGCCATCTCGCGCGTCAGCGCCGCGAGCGCGGCCTTCGACGTCGCGTAGGCCGCGCCGGCAAACGGATGCACGCGCGAGCCGGCGATCGAGGTGACGTTCACCACCGCGCCCTTGGCGTGCTTCAACTCCTCGATCAGCCCGCGCGCGATCATGATCGGTGCGAAGAAGTTGACGTGGAAAACGTGGGTCCAGGTCTCGATGTCGGTGTCCATGGTGCCGAGCCGGCCGCCGCCCGCAGCCTTCGGCGAGATCGCGGCGTTGTTGACCAGCGCGTGCAGTTCATCGTTCTCGAGCCGCCTGCGGATCTCGGAGATCGCGCGCACGGTGTCGTCATGGCTGCCGAGGTCGACCTCGATGTGGTCTTCCGGCCCGGCGCCCCAGGGGCAGACCTCGGGAAACGCATGCCGCGACAGGGTGATGACGCGCCAGCCGGCGGACGAGAACCGGATCGCGGTGGCATGGCCGATGCCGCGGCTTGCGCCGGTCAGAAGCAGCGTGCGCCGCGGCGCATTGGATGGGTGGGGCATCGACGGTTTCTTTCGTTTTCGTCATGCGCGGCGGCGTGCCGGGCATCCACGCCTTCGAACGACTTGGGATGACTTGGGATCAAGACGTCGCTGGCCGGGTCATCTTACACGAAGATGCGCTTCGCGCTTTCGCCCGGCCATGACGGTCGCAGCTTTCAGGGATAGAGCCGCACCTTCGACCAGGCGCTGCCGGCGCCGTCGCGGCGGAATTCGATGCGGTCGTGCAGGCGGTACGGGCGGTCGTGCCAGAACTCGAAGCGCTGCGGCGTGATCCGCCAGCCGCTCCAGCCCGGCGGCCGCGGCACCTCGCCGATGACGTATTTCGCACCGGTCTTGGCGATCGCCTGCTCGAATGCGAAGCGGCTCTCCAGCGGCTGCGACTGCTTGCTGGCCCAAGCGCCGATCTGCGCCTGCTTCGGCCTGGTGGCGAAATAGGCGTCGGCCTCGGCATCGGTCACCGGCGTGACCGGCCCGCGGATGCGCACCTGGCGGCGCAGCGATTTCCAGTGGAAGAGTAAAGCAGCCTTAGGATTTG
This sequence comes from Bradyrhizobium sp. USDA 4504, assembly GCF_054063995.1. NCBI lineage: Bacteria > Pseudomonadati > Pseudomonadota > Alphaproteobacteria > Hyphomicrobiales > Nitrobacteraceae > Bradyrhizobium > Bradyrhizobium sp. USDA 4504. The sequence continues at coordinate 873,496 of NZ_JBSSGV010000001.1, forward strand.
CGGCCAATTCGCGGCCCTTGGCGCTCGCAATGTGGCTGTAGAACACGAAGCCGTCGGCATCGAAGCCCTTCATCAGCACCATCCGCACGTCGGGCAGGCCGTCGGGATCGACGGTCGCAAGCGCCATCGCGTTCGGATCGTTCGGCTCGGACTTGATCGCCTCCGCAAACCATTCGGCGAACAGGGCGAACGGCTCCTCCGCCGCGGTGAAATCACCCGATGTTAACGGTGTCGGGTGTTTGATGGAGGTCGTGTCGGTCATGTCAGGAGTCCCGATTTGCATCCGCCCGCGTCCGAAAGCGCGTTACTAGCCCTATATAGGGCATGGGGGCGCGTTGGCCTATCGGCGATCCACCCCGCAGGCGCGGTGGTGACATTGATCCTGATCGGCGTCGGCGCAAGCGGCTGCAGCCTGTCGCGCAGCGACGCCTTCGCCAAGCTGGACGACAAGGATGTGACGGGCTCGATCAGGCCGACCCAGATCAATGCGGTGATGCCGACCGACAGCGACCTCGCCTTCGCCCGCAATGCCGCCTCCGACGTGCTGACCAAGGGCGACAAGGATTCCAGCCAGCCCTGGGAAAATCCTGAAACCGGCGCGCGCGGCTCGGTGACGCCGCTGGCCCAGGCCTATTCGGGCGAGGACGGCAAGACGTGCCGGGATTTCCTTGCCAGCTACGTCAACGGAGCCACCGAGAGCTGGCTGCAGGGCGCCGCATGCAAGGCTGGACAAGGGCGGTGGGAAATCCATAGCCTGAAGCCCTGGAGAAAATCCTGAGAATTCCGGCGAAGCCGGACTAGTTGCAAAAATGCCACTGAGCCCCCACATCAAGGTAAAGTGGGCCCGGACGGGTTCCCGGCCAGGACTGATTTTTCCCGTGAAGGAGACGTGACGGATGCGCGACCCCTATGAGGTCTTGGGGGTGCAGCGGAGCGCCAGCGCTGCGACGATCAAGAGCGCCTATCGCAAGCTCGCCAAGAAGCATCACCCTGATAACAACAAGAACGACCCGAAGGCGGCGGCCCGCTTTGCGGAGATCAACACGGCCAACGAGATCGTCGGCGACGAGGACAAGCGCAAGCAGTTCGACCGCGGCGAGATCGATGCCGAAGGCAAGCCGCGCTTCCAGGGTTTCCCTGGCGGCAGCGGTGCCGGCGGCCGTGCCGGTCCGGGCGGCTTCGAGTACAGTTTCCGCTCCGGGCCCGGCGGCGGCATGGGCGGCGGCAGCTTCGAGGACATCCTCAACAGCATGTTTGGCAATGCGGCTCGCGGAGGCGGCAGCCGCGCGGGCCGGGCCAGTCCGTTCGAGTTTGACGGCGGCGGGGTCGGCGTCGACCTCGATCTTTCGGTCGCTATGACGGTGTCGCTGGAGGAATCGGTCAGGGGCGCCGACAAGCGCGTCCGCCTGCCGACCGGCCGCGAGCTCAACGTCAAGATTCCGCCCGGGGTTGCTGCGGGTCAGCAGATCCGGCTGAAGGGGCAGGGCGAGACCGCGCAAGGCCATCCGCCCGGCGATCTCCTGATCACGATCTCGGTCGCGCCGCACCCGTTCTTCAAGGTCGACGGCAACGACCTCAGGATCGACCTGCCCATCACCCTCTACGAGGCGGTGCTGGGCGGCAAGGTCCGCGTGCCGACGCTCGGCAGCGCGGTCGAACTGTCGATCCCGAAGAACACCTCGAGCGGCCGTACCTTCCGCCTCAAGGCCAAGGGGCTGTCGAAGGCGGGCGCGACCGGCGACCTCTATGTCACGACCCGCATCATCCTTCCCGACGGGAACGATGCCGAGCTTGAGGCATTGATGCAGACATGGCGGGATCAAAAACCCTACAATCCGCGTAGCGATCTCGGCTGACCGCCGATAACGCGCCCCAAAAGACGCGAAGACGCGAAACTGCACTACCCCGGACTCTATCGGGGTAGACGCGGGCATCGTGAGCGCGTCACAAAGGATGACGGGCCGTCCGAGGTCTGCGGCGTGCAGACCGGATGACGGAAAAGGAGTGCGGCCTCGAGAGGGGGACCAGCGCGGTACACAAAACCCCAATCGAGGCCGCGTGCGCCGATCGGCGGATCGGGCGCGGATCATCTTCGCGTGAGCATCCGGTGCGATAATGAGACGCGTCGATGACGCGAATCGAAGTTTTCGATGTCGGAATTGGGACGCTGAGTGAGGCTGGATTCACTTGCTCGAAATGACGCAATTTCGACGACCTGATCTTCCGTAAAATTACGGAAGATCACCCGCCGCTCTTCTCCATCTGATCGTAGACGGCCTGCGCGACCTGGGTCAGGCGCGTGCGATCGGTGCCGCCGCTGACGACATAGGCGACGCCTCGATCGGCCCAGAACAGCGCGCCGTCGCTGCCCTGCACGGCATAGCGCATCTGGGTCGCCTCGGTCTTCACCTTGGCGGTATAGACCGTGAACCGCTCACCCGACGTGCTCTCATACATCAGGAACGACGCCGGGCCGCTCGGTCCGGGCAGCAGGCGGCCGCCGACCAGCTTCAGCCCGGTCAGCTCCGGCGCGCGGACGTCCCAGCCGCAGCGCTTGGTCAGCCATTGCTGCAGGTGGTCGCGCTCGCTGCCGGGCACCTCGACGGGATGCCGGACCTCGACCACGTAGAGCCGATGCGCATCGAGTGCATCGACCGTGAAGCTCTGGAATGCCGACGGCGTCGCCGCCGCTCCGCGCGCGATCCAGCCGGCGCCGCCACCGGCGACGAAGGCCATGACCGTCGCCGCCACCGCGCCATAGACCCAGCGGCGCGGCTGGCGCACCAGCCGCTCGAGCTCGAGCCGTTTCGGCACCGCCTCGTCCAGCACGGTGTCGTAGCGTGCATGCAGTGTCTCGGCCATCGCACGCCATGACTGCACCCGCGCCGCGTCGTCGGGATGCGCGGCAAGCCACGCCTCGACATCGCCGCGGCGTTCGGCTGGCAGCTCGTTGTCGACGTAAGCGTGCAACTCGTCTTCGGTGACGGGAATGTTCGAGTCGGTCATATCAGTCGTCTCTGCCAAATCTTGTTCGAAAATCGTTCATGCATAACGCCGGCCATCGCGCACATTATCATTTCACCCGCCGGAGCGCCGGGCGCTGGCCCTCGATCGAGGCCCGGACATGGGCGCGTGCGCGGGCGAGGCGGGACATCACCGTGCCGATCGGCACGCCCTGGATATCGGCGACCTCGCGGTAGCTCATGCCCTCCAGCATGACGAGCAGCAGCACCGAGCGTTGTTCCTCGACCAGCGTCGACAGCGCGCGTTCGATGTCGCGTCCCTCGGCCTCGGTGCCGCTGGCGTCGGCATTGTTATCGAGCAGCGGCACGAACGCCGGCCGCCGCGCCAGCGAGCGCCGGCGGTTCTTGTTCAGATTGGTCAGGATCGTGTAGAGCCAGCTCCTGACGTCGCCGCCGAGAAACAGCCGCTCCGAGCGCAGCGCCCGCACCAGCGTGTCCTGCACCAGATCGTCGGCGATATCCGTGTCACGCGCCAGCGCGCGCGCATAGCGACGCAGCGCCGGTATCATGGCTTCGACACTTTGACGAAACGCGGTCATGCATCCCAGTCTTCGATGGTCTCGGCGATAGCCGCCTTGTCAACATAACACCCTGGCGGCGTGGCTATTCCGTCTGCGCCGATCTGCGCGCATACCGCCCAAGCTGCGGCCGATTTGGGCTTGTCGCCAGCCGAAGTGCTGGTGTACCTCCGAGCCGAAAAAATTCGAAGCGTGGAAGCCTTGAGGCGGCCGACCTCTCGCGCAGCAGGGACCAGCCGTTACGGGAATGCCGGTACCGACGATCTATTACATCCGCCACGGCGAGACCGCGTGGAACGCCGAAGGGCGGCTCCAGGGCGTGCAGGACGTCGCCCTCAATGAGCGCGGTCGCGCCCAGGCCGCGCATGCCGGGCGCATCCTCGGCGATCTCCTCGCGCGCGACCGCCGTGACAAGGCGACGCTGCCGTTCGTCGCAAGCCCGCTGATCCGGGCGCGTGCCACCATGGAGCTGGTGCGCGCCGAGCTCGGCCTGCCGCCGGGCGACTACGCGCTCGACGCGCGGCTGCGCGAGATCGGCTACGGGACGTGGGAGGGCTCGACCTTGGCGCAGGCGCAGGCTGCGGACCCCGCGCTGTATGCCCGCCGCCTGGCCGAGAAGTGGACGGTGTCGCCGTCCGGCGGCGAGAGCTATGTCGACGTGCAGGTGCGGATGACCGACTGGTACCGCTCGGTGACGTCGGACACGGTCGCGGTCGCCCATGGCGGTACGGCGCGGGCGCTGATGGTGGCGCTCGGCTTCGAGACGCCGGCCTCGGCCGCCGAACTCTATATCGAGCAGGGAGCGGTCTACGTATTCGGTGAGCAGGGGCTGCGGAAGCATAGTTAACTCGCACTGTCATTCCGGGGCACGAAGCGAACCTCAGAGGCGCAATTGCGCCCCGGGGAATCTCGAGATTCCGGGTTCGATGCTCCGCATCGCCCCGGAATGACAGCTTGGCTGTTTGACCCCGCTGCCTCTGCGCGTTACGACACGCCATGTCCTTCAATACTTTCGGTCATATGTTCCGCGTCACGACCTTCGGCGAGAGCCATGGGGTCGCGATCGGCTGCGTCGTGGACGGCTGCCCGCCGCTGATCCCCCTGACCGCGGAGGAGATCCAGCACGACCTCGACCGCCGCCGCCCCGGCCAGTCGCGCTTCACCACCCAGCGCCAGGAGCCGGATGCGGTCAAGATCCTGTCCGGCGTGATGGCGCATCCGGAAACCGGCGCGCAGGTGACGACCGGCACGCCGATCGCGCTGCTGATCGAGAACACCGACCAGCGCTCGAAGGATTATTCCGAGATCAAGGACAAGTTCCGGCCCGGCCATGCCGACTTCACCTATGAAGCGAAATACGGCCTGCGCGACTATCGCGGCGGCGGACGCTCCTCCGCGCGCGAGACCGCGACCCGCGTCGCGGCCGGTGCGATCGCGCGCAAGGTACTGCCCGAGGTGAAGGTGCGCGGCGCGCTGGTGCAGATGGGGCCGCACAAGATCGACCGCGAGAAGTGGGACTGGGACGAGATTGCGAACAACCCGTTCTTCTGTCCCGACAAGGACAAGGCGGCGTTCTTCGAAAGCTATCTCGACGGCATCAGGAAGAGCGGCTCCTCGATCGGCGCCGTCATCGAGGTCGTCGCCGAGGGCGTGCCAGCCGGCCTCGGCGCGCCGATCTACGCCAAACTCGACAGCGACCTGGCGGCGGCGATGATGAGCATCAACGCGGTCAAGGGCGTCGAGATCGGCGCCGGCTTCGGCGCCGCCGAATTGTCGGGCGAGGAGAACGCCGACGAGATGCGGACCGGCAACAACGGAACGCGTTTCCTGTCCAACCATGCCGGCGGCGTCCTCGGCGGCATCTCGACCGGGCAGCCGGTGGTGGTGCGCTTTGCGGTCAAGCCGACGTCCTCGATCCTGACCACGCGCCGGACCGTGGACCGCAAGGGCGCGGATACCGACATCCTGACCAAGGGCCGCCACGACCCCTGCGTCGGCATCCGGGCGGTACCGGTCGGCGAGGCCATGATGGCCTGCGTGCTGGCCGATCATTTTCTGCGCGACCGCGGGCAGACCGGGCGCTGATCCCTTATATAGTGGCGGTCGCCAGACCGCCCTGGGGGAATGCCATGAACGCGTCGGAGCTTCGGGACATCATCGAATGGATGATCGGCGGCGCGCGGTCGGCGCCGACCCCGCCGCAGATGATGGCGGAATGCTGCGAGCGCCTGGTGCGGGCCGGCCTGCCGCTGTGGCGCATCGGCGTCTTCGTGCGCACGCTGCATCCGGAGATCTATGGCCGCCATTTCTTCTGGAAGCCCGGCGCCGAGGTCGAAACCGGCACCGTCGATCACAACATCCTGGACTCCCCGGAATTTGCCGTCAGCCCGCTGTCGACCGTGTTCAGGCAGGGTGTTGAAGTACGCGCGCGGCTCGACGATCCCGCAAGCGCCCGGTTTCCGATCGTCGTGGACCTGCAGGCCGAAGGCGTCACCGACTACATCGCCGTGCCGCTGGTCTATACCGACGGCTTCGTCAATGCCTCGAGCTGGACCACCAGGCAGCCGGGTGGCTTCACCGAGGAGCAGCTCGATGCGATCCGGTCGATCACCGTGCCATTGGCGCGCTATATCGAGATCATCACCCTGCGCCGCACCGCCTCGCTCTTGCTCGACACCTACGTCGGCAACCGTGCCGGCGAGCGCATCATGGGCGGCCAGATCCGGCGCGGCCATGCCGATACGATGGATGCCGCGATCTGGCTGTCGGACCTGCGCGGCTTCACCGCGCTGTCGGACCGCTTGCCGGCCGAGACGGTGGTGGAAATCCTCAACCTCTACTTCGATTGCCAGGTCACCGCGATCCGCGACCATGGCGGCGAAGTGCTCAAATTCATGGGCGACGGCCTGCTCGCGGTGTTCCCGGTCGACGAATATCTCGGCGACGAGGTGCAGGTCTGCTCACGGGTGCTGGAAGCCGCGCGCGCGTCCCGCGCCGGCGTCGAGGCGCTGCAATTCGCCAATGGCGATGCCGTCGAACGCTTCCGTTTCGGCCTCGCGCTGCATCTCGGGCGCGTGCTCTACGGCAATATTGGCGGCGGCAACCGGCTCGACTTCACCTGCATCGGTCCGGCGGTCAATCTCGCCGCGCGGCTGGAGAAGATCGCCGGCCGTCTTGGCCGCACCGTGGTGGCCTCGGAGCGCTTCGCCGGCATCAGCGACGGCGGCTGGAGCGATCTCGGCGAGTTTCCTATCGCTGGATTTGCCAAGGCCGAACGGGTCTACGGCCTGTACGACGAGGCGCCGGTCGCTGCTGCGAGCTAAAGCATGATCCGGAAAAGTGCGAAGCGGTTTTCCGAAAAGCTCATGCTCAAACAAAGAGCTAAGGCGCGATGACGATTCAACCTAATCTCATCGCGCCTTAGCCGCCGCGGGCGTAAGACTGCTTCAGGCCGAAGGTCAGGATCGACAGCGTGATCCACAGCCGCAGCATGGCGAAGCCGAAGATGAAGACGACGTAGACCAGGTTCTTGAGCGGCTGGCCCACCGTCGCGGTCTGCCAGAAGTGCCAGATCGCGGTGCGGACAAGCTCCTGACCGTAGCCCAGCGCGACGTTGATCGCACCGAGCACCAGCACCGCGGCGCCGAGCCACAGCGCATGCCGGCCCAGATCCTTGACGGCGGCAAACAGTGCGACACGGCCGCCATTGCCTTCCGCATTGACGATGATCAAGAGCACCAGCGCTGCGATCGCCGCACTCCAGAACCGGCCGAGATCGGAGTCCTGATCGAAGGCCATGCCGTCGAGGCCCCACATCAAATGCGGAGCAAACGACGTGAAGCCGACCGCGGCGGTGCCGACTGATGCCACGATCATCACGAGCATGATCCGCCACAGGATCGACGCCGACAGTCTGGTCTGCTCGGCCAGGGTCCATTCGCCGAGCGACGATTGGCCTCCGGCAGCCTGGATCGAGTCCCGCGCTGTCGCGAAGAAGGCGAGCAGCACGCAGATGTCGGCCAGCACCAGCGCGGGCAGCGTCAGGCCGGGCCTGCCGAAACCGACGATCCGCAGCGCCGCCGCCATGACGAGCGAGGGCAGAGCGGGCAGGGGGCGAAACGGCCCGAACGAGGTTTCTGGGCGGGTCTTCCGCAGTGAGAGCTGTTGGCGCAGTGCGACGGACATGCCGCGTTCATGCCATGCGATCCCTAAAGCACCGGTCGCCGCGATCGCTAAAATTCGCGGCAAGGCCTGTGGCAATCTGGCGCTGGCGCGCTATTCCTCGGGCTCGGTGGTGAACAGCAGCGGATAGCCCTTGGCGCGGCCGGCGTCGGTGGCGCGCGTCGCCTTGGTCTCGGCGACGTCCCTGGTGAAGACAGCGACGACGCAGACGCCGCGCTGGTGCGCCGTCAGCATCACCTTGTAGGCTTGGTCGTCGGTCATGCGGAATTCACCCTTCAGCACGGTGACGACGAATTCGCGCGGCGTGTAGTCGTCGTTGACCAGGATCACCTTGTGCAGGCGCGGCCGCTCGACCTTGGTCTTCGTCCTGGTTTTCGGCTTGACGACGGTATCTGGCATCGCACTCCCTCGCGATTGCCCCGTAAGAATACCGTCTTCAGGCGCGCCTTGGAACCGTTCGATTTGCACGGCGTCATTGCGGCAACGGCACGGCGCGCGTTGCCGCATTCGAGACAAACGAAGTTTGACTTGAGTGTGGACGTCTAACCTGAATGTGAAGGACAGCTGATATCTGCGCTTTTCGCCGCCTGAATTGCGTGTCACCATGACACTCATACGACGGGAGGGCCGCAATGCGCTGGTATGTCTCGATCGGAGCGGTGCTTGTCGCGGGCATGTTGGCCTGCGGCGATGTGGCCGGTGTTGCCGCGCCCGGCCCGGGAACCCAACCCGGCCATCGCCTGGCTGAAAAGGAATCCACACCGAGCGTCGACATCGAGTTGATCATCGCGGTCGACGTTTCCTATTCGATGGACATGGACGAGCTCGCGATCCAGCGCGAGGGCTATGCGCAGGCGATCGTCTCCAAGGATTTCCTGCAGGCGCTGAAGGCCGGTCCGAACGGCAAGATCTCGATCACCTATTTCGAATGGGCCGCCTCCAACGATCAGAAGATCATCATCCCCTGGCGGGTGATCGACGGCCCTGAATCCGCCGATGCGGTCGCCGCCGAGATCATGAAGACGCCGGTGCGCCGCGCCTCGCGCACCTCGATCTCCGGCGCGATCTATTTCGCGATCCCGATGTTCGACGAGAATCCGCATCGCGGGCTGCGCCGCGTGATCGATATTTCCGGCGACGGGCCCAACAACAACGGCACGCCGATCACGCCCGCGCGCGATGCGGCGCTCGACAAGGGCATCGTCATCAACGGTCTGCCGATCATGGTGAAGGAACCGTCCTACTCGACGATGGATATCGAGAATCTCGACTATTACTACGAGGACTGCGTGATCGGCGGACCGGGCTCCTTCGTGGTGACGATCAAGGATCGTGAGAAGTTCAAGGAGGCGATCCGCACCAAGCTGCTGCTCGAAGTTGCCGGCCGCACCCCCGAGCGCCCCATCATGCGGACCGCCGAGAAGGAGCCGCGGGTCAATTGCCTGATCGGCGAGAAGATCTGGCAGGACCGCTGGGGGCGGTAGCGATCATGTGGACCTCGTAGGATGGGTAGAGCGCAGCGAAACCCATCAATTCATGTCTATGGCGCGAATGATGGATTTCGCTGCGCTCTACCCATCCTACGGTCTAACTCGCCTTACAGATCTTCTGGAGCTCAGTCTGTATCGCGCGCAGCATCTGCAACGCGGCGGCATGCTCGGTCGCACCGATCTGCCGCCAGACCTCTGCGGCGCGGCCAGCAAGGCCGCGAACCGTCACCGGAAAATTCGCGGCCTGCGCCAGTGCGCTCTTTTCGTTGATCAGATATTGCCCGTTCAGCGCAAACAGCACCTGTGCGAGGCAGGCCAGCGCGCGATAGGCGCAGCCGGCGACATGCGTGCCGTCGCCGCGCGGCAGAGCAAGCTCTGCATTCTCGATGCTGAACAGGACTTCCCATTGAAAGCGCCGGATCAGCGCATCGCGCAGGGCCGGCGGGTAGGGCACAGTCCTCGCCTTCAGCGCCGCGACGAGGCCGTCGGGATCGTGCAGCTGATGGCACAGCGCGACCTCGCCCATCCAGATCGCCGAGCAGAAGCCGTGCGGATGGCCCGGCTGGTAGTGCATGCTGATCTCGCCGTTCCGGCAAGCATCGATGACAGCAGAGACCTGATCGGTGCTGCGGTAGAGCAGGTCGACCTTGCGGCCGCCGATCGTGAGCCAGGCACCGCCGACGATCCACGGTCCCCATTCGCCGACCGGCGTGACATGCGCAGCGGCGGGGTCGTCGACCAGACCCGTTACAGCTTCGCGCAGCCGATCGATATCCGGCGCGGCGCCATCCACGATAGTAGAGGCCGATATCGGTGTCGGAGGTGTCATGCGCCGTGCCGCGCGCCCGCGAGCCGCCGAGTACGATGGCGGCGACGCCCGATACGGCGGCGATAACGGGGATGATGCGTGCGAGCAGCGGATCGTCGGACATGGAGCGCAGACTATAGCGAGACTGCCCGCGCTCAGCGATAGCAGCTCCGTCCTGTCAGCGCGCGAACCGCGCCACCAGCTCGACATGCGCCGTGTGGCGGAACTGATCGACCGGTGTGACGGCTGCGATCTTGTAGCCGCCGTCGATCAGGATTTTCGCGTCGCGCGCAAACGTCGCAGCGTTGCAGGACACCGCGACGATCACCGGCACCTTGCTCGCCGCCAGCTGGGTGACCTGCGCCTGCGCGCCCTGGCGGGGCGGGTCGAACACGACGGCGTCATAGTCGCGCAACTCCTGCGGCATCAGGGGACGGCGGAACAGGTCGCGCGCCTCGGCCTTGAGTGGCTTCAGCCCTGGCGTCGATTGCGCGGCCTTCTGCAGCGCGGTGATCGCACCCGTGTCGCTGTCGAAGGCGGCGATCCGCGCCTTCTCCGCGAGGCGCAGCGCAAACGGACCGACGCCGCAAAACAGGTCGGCGATATGCTTGGCGCGTCCGCAATGCTCGCGAACCAGCGCGGCCAGCGTCTCCTCGCCCTTGACGGTCGCCTGCAGGAACGAGCCGGGCGGCAGCACGACCTTCGCCTTTCCGATCGCAATCTCGGGAGAGGCACGCTGCAGCACCAGCTCGCCGTGGCGTGTCAGCCGCGCCAGCCGGTGCTTCTCCGCAACGCGCGACAAAGTGGTGATCAGGCTGGTCGGCAGCGCGCCGGAACCGCGCACGTCGATGTCGAGTCCGTTGACGGTTGCGGTGACCTGGATGTCGAGCGGCTTGCCGATCGCGATCAGCGGCTCGGCGGTGGCCCAGGCCGCCTCGATCGCGCCGTCGAGCGCAGGATCGAGGATCGGGCAGCGATCGACCGGGATGATGTCGTGCGAACCTGCCGCGGCGTAGCCGACCTTGAGGACGTCATGGGTGCCCATGCGCCCGTGCAGCGTGATGCGGCGACGGCCCGCGCCATGGGCATCGATCAGCGCTGCGACGTCCGCCGCAATCTTCGCCTGCGCCAGCGTCTCGACCACGATGTTGCGCTTCCAGGCGTGGTAGGGCGCATCGTTCCAGTGCTGGATCGCGCAGCCGCCGCAGACGCCGAAATGCGGACAGAACGGCGCGATGCGCTCGGGGCTTTCCTGCGCGATCCGCAGCAGCCGCCGCCGGTCGGGATGATTGCCCGGGACGTCGTCGACCTCGACCGTTTCGCCGGCCAGCGCATAAGGCACAAAGATCGATTGCGATCCCTCGATCGCGACGCCGTCGCCGCGGTGGCCGACATGGTCAATGGTGAGAAGCTCAGCCACGGCGCGCGCCGAGGAAGAATTCGATATTGCCGTCGCCGCCCGGGATCGAGGACGGGAACACCTGGATGTCGGTGCAGCCCAGCGAGGCGGCAAAGGCGGCGATGTCGTCGCAGATCTCCTGGTGCACCATCGCGTTGCGGATCACGCCGCGCTTGGAGTGTTTGCGCGCCGCCTCGAATTGCGGCTTGATCAGCGCCAAGAGATGCATCGGGGCGGCCGCCAGCGACAGCGCAACCGGCAGCACCAGCTTCAGCGAGATGAAGCTGACGTCGATCACCACGATGTCGGGCCGCGCCGGCAGGCGCTTGCCCTCGAAACTCCTGATGTCGGTCGCCTCCATGGAGACGATTTTCGGATGCCCCTGCAGCGAGGGATGCAGCTGGCCGTGGCCGACATCGATGGCGAACACGAGGCTCGCGCCATTGGCGAGCAGCACTTCGGTGAAGCCGCCGGTCGAGGCGCCGACATCGAGGCAGACATGGCCCTCGACGTCGATCGGATAGTGCTCGAGCGCGCCGGCGAGCTTGACGCCGCCGCGCGAGACATAGGGATGCGCCGGCTCGGCCGAGAGGGCCGCGCCCGGTGCGACGATCTCGGACGCCTTCGCGATCTGCCTGCCGTCGGCGGTGACGAGGCCGGCGTCGATGGCGGCGCGCGCTCGCGCCCGGCTTTCGAACAGGCCGCGTTCCACCAGCAGCACGTCGATGCGTTTGCCGGCGGATGCGTCGTTGTCGTTGTCGCCCGCTCTGGTCACTTCGCCGCCTGCCGGCGCTGCGCGGCAGCGAGCCGCACGCAGGCCTCGAAGGAGGTGAGGTCGTGCCATAGGTCGGCCGACGGCTCGCGCGGGGTCACCAGCGGGCTGCCGTGCAGGTCGAGCGCGTGCATCATCATCAGATTGTCCGGCAATCCAAACTCTTCCACCGTCAGCCCCTCCGCATCGATCAGGCGTCCGTCGGATGCCGGCACGACCTGGCTGAGCCGCGCCACGCGATTGGCGTAGGACGTGGGATCGTTGGAATAGGCGAGGCACAGTTTGCCGCGTCCCGCCATGTAGCCGAGTTCGTAAACCGTGCCTGCGTCGGCACTGGGGCCGCGAAACGGCGTCAAGTTGGCGATGATGGCGTCGGCAGACTCCATCATCGCCTCGTTGCTCTTGAAGATGGTGAGCGAGACGCCGGCGGCGGTGGGATCGATGCTGTTGTCGAGCGGATACAGCCCGGTCAGCCCGTGATAGGCGCAAACCTCCGCCTTGCGGCGGCCGATCTCCACGGCATCCGGCAGGAACACGTCAGGACCTGCCAGATAGATCTTCATGGACTTGCCGGGGCTGGTGCGTTTTCGAGCGACAACCTGGAGCTTCGGTTCTGATTCAATCAGAACCGAAAATGCTCCAGTGAGCGCCGCCCGTCACGATCAGGCGAGCTTGACGGTCTCGGCCTTGTAGTCCTTGCCGAGGGTTTCGAACACCTTGGCAACGATGCTCTTGGCGTCGAGACCGGCGCGGGCATACATCGCCGCCGGCGTGTCGTGGTCGAGGAACACGTCGGGCAGGATCATCGAGCGGAACTTGAGCATGCCGCTGTCGAGCATGGCGTTGTCCGACAGGAACTGCATGACATGCGAGCCAAAGCCGCCGATCGAGCCTTCCTCGATCGTGATCAGGATCTCATGGTCGCGGGCGAGCTTCATGATCATCTCTTCGTCGAGCGGCTTCATGAAGCGCGCGTCGGCGATCGTGGCGGAAAGGCCGTGCGCGGCGAGCTCGTCGGCCGCCTTCTCGCACTCGGCGAGACGGGTGCCGAACGACAGCAGCGCGACCTTCTTGCCCTCACGGATGATGCGGCCCTTGCCGACCTCGAGGGCAACGCCGACTTCCGGCATCTCGATGCCGCGGCCTTCGCCGCGCGGATAGCGCAGCGCGCTCGGACGATCGTTGATCGCAACCTGCGTCGCCACCATGTGGACCAGTTCCGCCTCGTCGGCGGCGGCCATGATCACCATGTTCGGCAGACAGCCGAGATAAGCATTGTCGAACGAACCCGCGTGCGTCGCGCCGTCGGCGCCGACCAGGCCGGCGCGGTCGATCGCGAAGCGGACCGGAAGGCTCTGGATCGCGACGTCATGGACCACCTGGTCATAGCCGCGCTGCAGGAAGGTCGAGTAGATCGCGCAGAACGGCTTGTAGCCTTCGGTGGCGAGGCCGGCGGCGAAGGTCACCGCGTGCTGCTCGGCAATGCCGACGTCGAAGGTGCGGTCCGGGAACGCCTTGTTGAAGATGTCGACGCCGGTGCCTGACGGCATCGCCGCGGTGATGGCGACGATCTTGTCGTCCTTCTCGGCTTCCTTGACGAGGCTCTGGCCGAACACGTTCTGGTAGGCCGGCGCATTCGGCTTGGCCTTGGCCTGGGTGCCGGTCGCGACGTCGAACTTGACCACGGCGTGGTACTTGTCGGCGGAGGCTTCGGCCGGGCCGTAGCCCTTGCCCTTCTGGGTCACGACGTGAACCAGGATCGGGCCGGTCTCCATGTCGCGGACGTTCTTCAGCACCGGCAGCAGATGGTCGAGATTGTGACCGTCGATCGGGCCGACATAGTAGAAGCCGAGTTCCTCGAACAGCGTGCCGCCGTCCATCATGAAGCCGCGGGAATATTCCTCGACGCGGTTGGCGCGGTTGGCGAGGATCTTCGGCAGGCGCTTGTTGATCTGCTTGGCGGCCTCGCGCAGCGAGCGGTAGGTCTTGCCGGAGTAGAGGCGCGACAGATAGGCGCTCATCGCGCCGACGGGCGGCGCGATCGACATGTCGTTGTCGTTGAGGATCACGATCAGGCGCGAGTTCATCGCGCCGGCGTTGTTCATCGCCTCATAGGCCATGCCCGCCGACATCGCGCCGTCACCGATCACGGCGATAACGTTGTTCTTGCCGCCGGAGAGATCGCGCGCCACGGCCATGCCGAGGCCGGCCGAGATCGAGGTCGAGGAGTGCGCGGCGCCGAACGGATCGTAGTCGCTTTCGGTGCGCTTGGTGAAGCCGGAGAGACCGCCGCCGGTGCGTAGCGTGCGGATGCGGTCGCGGCGTCCGGTCAGGATCTTGTGCGGGTAGGCCTGGTGGCCGACGTCCCAGATCAGGCGGTCGCGCGGGGTGTCGAAGATGTAGTGGATGGCGGTGGTCAGTTCGACCACGCCGAGGCCGGCGCCGAAATGGCCGCCGGTCACCGACACCGCGTCGATGGTTTCCTGGCGCAGCTCGTCGGCAACCTGCTGCACCTGCTCGACCTTCAGCTTGCGCAGGTCATCCGGCGTGTGAATAGTGTCAAGAAGCGGCGTCTTACTAAATGTGGTCACAGCGAATTTCCAATTTTTGCCTGTCGGAACGAACCGCCCGACGCGAGATGGGATGGCGCGCACACCGCGCAGCGAATGCCAGACACTGGGTGCCGCCCCGGCAGGCCGGTGCCTGGTTGTAAGCCTAGATTCACTCCGGATTGGACCACGTGATATGCATCACCTTGGTCGCTCTTCACCCGTCCCGGTTCAGTTTTGTCGAACCATTTGAGATGCATGCCGCCCGAAAAGTCGGGCTGCCCGCCACTCTCAAATGCCCATAGAACTGGAAGCATTACACCAAAGCCGCCGCCAAAGCCAACCCGATAGGGGCCGCAAGGTTCCTATGCGGCGCGCCGAAAAACCTAGTCTTTTCAATAGTCGGGTGGGAGCTGGGTTCCAATTTGCCTAATTTGGCGGCAGCCGGCCGGGCCGGCTCGGCCTGATTCGCAGCCGTACCCGACCCCGCGGGTAGCCCCGGAGGTTTGCGGGTGGCTGGAAATGCACAGCAACAATTGCCCGCCGTGGCGGACATCGCGCCGCACGATCGACGTGGTCGGTAGCGCTACTGCACGTCGAGCGGCTCGGTGCCGGTCGGCTGGCCCGAGGCGTCGGTGGTGATCTTGTCGACGCGGGCTTCGGCCTGACGCAGCAATTCCTCGCAGCGCCGCTTCAGCGCCTCGCCGCGCTCGTAGATCGCGACCGATTCCTCAAGCGGGACCTTGCCGTCCTCGAGCCGCTTGACGATCGATTCGAGTTCCTCGATCGCGCGTTCAAAGGAGAGCTTCTTCACGTCGGCTTGGGTATTCTCGGCCATTCTTGCGTTCCCGATTGCGTGGATCAGATCGCAACCTGATCTTGTCGTCCAAACATGACCTGTCGCAGGCCATGCTCGCCCCGGCGCAGAATCAATCGAATTTTTGCGGGCGTATTGTGGCGGGGATTTACCCGTCCATCAATGCGGTGACGTGAGATGCCACCGACTCTTTCAGGCCCTGCAGGTCGTAGCCGCCTTCCAGGACGGAGACGACGCGGCCGCCGGCGCTTTTGTCGGCGAGATCCATCAGCTTGCGCGTGACCCAGCCGAAATCCTCGCCCGTCAGGTTGATCGAGGCCAAGGGATCGCGGTGATGCGCGTCGAAGCCCGCCGAAATGACGATAAGTTCGGGGGAGAACTTCTCCAGCTGCGGCAGGATCAGGTTCTCGAAAGCGGAGCGGAACTTGGCGCCGCCGTCGCCGGGCGCCAGCGGCGCGTTGACGACAGTGTCGTGCTCGCCACGCTCGCCGGCGGCCCCAGTGCCGGGGAACAGCGGCATCTGGTGCGTCGAGCAATACATCACGGTCGGGTCGGCCCAGAAGATATCCTGCGTGCCGTTGCCGTGATGGACGTCGAAATCGATGATTGCGGCGCGCTTGATGCCGTATTTGCGCTGCGCGTGGCGGGCAGCGATCGCGGCATTGTCGAAGAAGCAGAAGCCCATCGGCGTCGATTTCTCGGCGTGGTGCCCGGGCGGGCGCACCGCGACGAACGCGTTTTGATGCTTGCCCTCCATCACCGCATCGGCGGCGGCCACCGCGCCGCCGACGCCGCGCATCACCGCTTCCCAGGTGCCCGGCGACATCGAGGTGTCGCCGTCGATATAGATCATGCCGGAGGTCGGCGCGATGTGGCGGAGTTCGCCGACATAGTGCTCACCGTGACAGAGCAGCACGGTGTCGAGGTCGCCTTCCGGCGCGGAATCGCGCACCAGCGCCTTGAAGCGATCCTCGCCGAGCACCTCGGCGACCGCCCGCAGCCGGTCGGGGCGTTCGGGATGTCCGGGAGGGGTCAGGTGGTCGAGACAGGCGGAATGCGTCAGAAGCAGTGTCATGCAGATTCCCGGCGCAATCGATGCGCGTGCGAGGACGCATGATCCGGAAAAGTGCGCAGCGGTTTTCCGACCAAGATCATGCAAGAGCAGGCCCTAATCTAGGCCGTTAGCGGCGTTCCGGAAAGGGCCGACATCATCCCTGTTCCCGTCCTTCCAAAGCCGGGGTGTTTTCCGCGTCATTGCCAGCGGAGCGAAGCAATCCATGCCGCCGCATGCTCGGAGACAATGGATTGGTTCGCTCCGTTCGTAATGACGTGAGGAGCTGCGTACGCCACCCCTAGACCTCGCTCAATTGATCCGCTCGATCCGCTTGTCTGCCGTCGGGCCCACCGGGCTGTTGGCCTTGAAGTAGGCATAGAGCGCATCGACGTCGTAGATGCCGAACTGCTGCGCGGTTCCTTGCTTGAACACCGTGAAGCCGTCGCCGCCCTCGGCGAGATAATTGTTCACGGTGACGCGGTAGCTCGCGGCCGGGTCGATCGGCTTGCCGTCCAGCGACATCCGTGCGGCAATGATGCGCGCGCCATCGGGCTTGCTCGCATCCCACGCATAGGAGAACCCCTTCGAGACCTGGAGGGCGCGCGGCCGCTTCGGATCGGCCCATTGCTGCTCCAGCGCGTCCTTGAGCTGCTTGCCGGTCAGCGTCATCGTCACCAGCTGGTTGCGGAACGGCTGGCTTGCAAAGATATCGGCATAGGTCACCGCGCCGTCCTCGCGCTTGACGATGTCGGTGCGCACGCCGCCGGGATTGGTGAAGGCGATTACCGCGCCGCCATTCGGCTCGGCGCTGGTTGCAAGCAGCTGTGCATCGGCGACGATGTCGCCGAGCGGGCTCTCGCCAGTTTCGGCAGGTGTACGCGACAGCGTTTCGGTGACCGAGCCTGCCGCGCGGCTCGCGATCGGCGCGGCCAGCCGGTCGTAGGATTCCAGCAGCGCGCTCTGCTCGGGATCCTTGGCCGTGCCGGCGATCCGCACGATGGTGTTGGCGGCCCTGGCGCTGATCACGTCATGGCTGTTCGGATCAAGCTGAAGGTCGATCGCGGTGACCAGGGTGCCGTATTTGTCGCCGGAGGTGACGAGCCGTCCGTCGATCTCGCAGACATAGGCCTGGTGGGTGTGGCCGGAGACCACGACGTCGACCGCGCGATCGAACTTCTTGACGATGTCGACGATCGGCCCGGAGATCCCTGGACATTCATTATAGTCGCCGGTCGGAAAGCCGCCTTCGTGGATCAGCACCACGATCGCCTCGACGCCCTTTGCCTTCAGCTCGGGGACCAGCGCATTGACGGTCTCGGCCTCGTCGCGAAAGTCGAGGCTCGCGACGCCGGCCGGCGACACCAGGTTCGGGGTGTTCTTCAGCGTCAGCCCGATGAAGGCCACTGCAATGCCGTCGAATTGCTTGATCTCGTAGGGCGGAAACACCGGCTTGCCGGTCGCCTTCTCGATCGTAGAGGCGGCGAGATAGCGGAATTTGGCTCCTGTGAACGGGTGCGGCCCCTGGCATTTGTCGATCGGATGGCAACCGCCATTCTGCATCCGCAGCAGCTCGTCCTTGCCCTCGTCGAATTCGTGATTGCCGACCGAGGAGATCGCAAGCCCCATCAGCGAGAGCGACTCGATGGTCGGCTCGTCATGAAACATCGCCGACAGGAACGGGCTCGCGCCGATCAGGTCGCCGGCCGCGACGAAGATGTTGTTCTTGTGGCCCTCGCGCAGCTGCTTGACGACGGTGGCCATCCGCTCGGCGCCGCCGGCGGGCTCCATGATCTTTTTGGTCGCGTCAGCGGCGTCGGTGATGCGGATGCCGCCCGGCGGCGGCCGCAGATAGCCGTGGAAATCGTTGATCGCGAGAATGCGCAGGCTCACCGGCTCCGCGGCCTGCGCCGGACAGGGGCTTGCTGCGGCCAGTCCGAACGCGCAAAGCGCGGCGAGAGGGGAAAGGCGGGACTGTCTCATGACCTGTCCATGGAGCACGGGATCATGGCGCCGCGCCACTACAATTTTGCGACGCTTCGTTTCAATCCTTCGGGCGAGCCATGAATGCCTTGAACGCCTCGACTGCTTCCTCGGAGCGCATCCGTTCGCTGAACAGATGGTTCTCCTGCTCGATGCGGCGGGTGACGTCCTCCGGCGGCAGCCGGATCAGGCGCCGCGAGATCGCCACCGCCTCGGCCGGCAGCGCGCAGATCTCGCGCGCCACCTTGTGCGCCTCCACCTCGGCATGTCCCGGCGCCACCACGGTATTGACGAAGCCGGCGACGCGGGCGTCGTCGGCCGACATGGTGCGGCCCATCACCAGCATCGCGAAGGCACGCTGGTGGCCCATCATGCGCGGCATCAACAGGCTCGAGGCGCCTTCCGGCACCAGGCCGAAATTCGAGAACGGCGTCGAGAACAGCGCGGTCTTGCTGGCGAGCACATAGTCGCAGTGAAACAGCATGGTGGTGCCGATGCCCATCGCGACGCCGTCGACGGCGGCGATGATCGGCTTCACATTGTGGGCCAGCGAATACAGGAATTTGACGAGGTCAGAGGCCGGCGGCGTCTCACCGGTCGAGGTGCCCTGCGCGAGCAGGTCCTCGATGTCGTTGCCCGCGGTGAACACGCCGGAGCCGCCGGTGATGATCAGGCAGCGGATCTTCGGATTGTTCTGCGCCTTGTCGATCGCGTCGCTGATCGCGCGAAACATCTCCTGGGTGATCGCGTTCTTCTTCTCGGGCCTGCGCAGCCGGATCACGCGCGTGGCGGCTTCGTCGGTCACTATGACATGCGCGGTCATCGAGCGGTCCCAGGGTCGGCCGGCATCGTCGCCGGTGGAGGTCGTGCCGCCATCCTACATGATCCCGTGCAAGCCCCAAGAGCTCCGGCGTGTTCCGGGCCGCTTTTCCCCGTGGGCGAGCATGAGAACGGCGCAATGCAGATAATCGGAATCTTGCGATTCCGGGCAGGGGACGTTGGTCGTAGGCGCGGAGGCGCACGGCGATGCTGCCTTCCGCCAGCGCCACGATGGCGCCGATGCTGCCCGCCCGCCGCGCCCGTGGCGCTCGCGACGAGTTTAACTTCCCCGCGAGAAACATTCCGCTGTTCGCGGCATTCCCCCCTTTACTGACAGGCCGAACAGACCTCGACACGTCGTTGTCGTGGTTCCGCGTGCGGCTGACTTGAGGAGAGCGGCGGCATGCAGATCTCCGGACGTTTGGAACTATCGCGGCGCCATCTGTTGATTGTTGGAGCCGCCTCGCTTGCGGCGTCGTCGATCGCGACGCCTCCGCCTGCGGCCGCCCAATCTGCCCCGACCGGAGCGCCCGTGATGACGAGAGTATCCTTTGACGTGAACGGCGAAACCCACCAGCTCGAGCTCGACACCAGGACCACGCTGCTTGATGCCCTGCGCGAGCACCTGCATCTGACCGGCACCAAGAAGGGCTGCGACCACGGCCAATGCGGCGCCTGCACGGTGATTGTCGACGGCCGGCGGATCAATTCCTGCCTGACGCTCGCCGTGATGCATCAGGGCGACGAGATCACGACGATCGAGGGGCTCGGCACGCCGGACGAGCTGCATCCGCTGCAGGCGGCATTCGTCGAGCATGATGGCTATCAGTGCGGCTATTGCACGCCCGGCCAGATCTGCTCGGCGGTCGCAGTGCTTGCCGAGGTCAAGGCCGGCATCCCGAGCCATGTCACGGCGGATCTGAATGCGCCGCTGCGACTGACCAATGCCGAGCTCCGCGAGCGCATGAGCGGCAATATCTGCCGCTGCGGCGCCTATTCCAACATCGCCGAGGCGATCAGCGAGGTCGCCGGGAGGAGCGCATGAGATCATTCAGCTATGAGCGCGCCGCCTCGCCGGGCGCGGCGGCCGCAGCCGCCGCCGGCACCGCGAACGCCAAGTTCATCGCCGGCGGTACGAATCTGCTCGACCTGATGAAGCTCGAGATCGAGACGCCGGCGCATCTGATCGACGTCAACGACCTGGCGCTCGACCGCATCGAGGAGACCGCGGACGGCGGCTTGCGGATCGGCGCGCTGGTGCGCAACACCGATCTCGCCGCCGATATACGCGTGCGGCGCGACTACGGCGTGCTGTCGCGCGCGCTGCTCGCCGGTGCCTCCGGCCAATTACGCAACAAGGCGACGACCGCGGGCAATCTGCTGCAGCGGACGCGCTGTCCTTATTTCTACGACATCAATCTGCCCTGCAACAAGCGCAAGCCCGGCAGCGGCTGCGCCGCGATCGGCGGCTTCAGCCGCCAGCATGCGGTGGTCGGTGTGAGCGACGCCTGCATCGCGACCCATCCGAGCGACATGGCGGTGGCGATGCGCGCGCTCGACGCCGTCGTCGAGACGGTGCGGCCCGACGGCACCACGCGCAGCATCCCGATCGCCGAGCTGCATCGTCTGCCCGGCGACAGCCCCGAGATCGAAACCAGCCTGGAGCCGGGCGAGCTGATCACCGCGGTGGTGCTGCCGAAACCGGTCGGCGGCGCGCAGGCCTATCGCAAGGTGCGCGACCGCGCCTCTTATGCCTTTGCGCTGGTCTCGGTTGCCGCGATCGTGCAGCGCGACGGCACCGGCCGCGTCGCGCTCGGCGGCGTGGCGCACAAGCCGTGGCGCGTCGAGGCGGCGGAGGCGGAATTGCCTGCTGGCGCCAAGGCCGTCACCGCGCGCCTGTTCGCCGATGCGAAGCCGACCAAGGACAATGCGTACAAGCTGCCGCTCGCCGAGCGAACGCTGGCGGCGGTGCTGCGCGAGGCCAGAGCTTGAGATCCAGGGCTTAAGAAGAGGGCCTGACATCATGCGATTTGAACATCCTGCCACCTTCAATCCGATCGACCAGCTCAAGGTGATCGGCCACCCGACCAGCCGGATCGACGGGCCGCTGAAGACCACCGGCACCGCGCCTTACGCCTATGAGCGGCACGACGTCGTGGCCAACCAGGCCTATGGCTACGTGGTCGGTTCGGCGATCGGCAAGGGGCGGATCGGTTCGATCGATCTCGAGGCGGCCAAGGCTGCGCCGGGCGTGCTCGCCATCGTCACAGCGGACAATGCCGGCAAGCTTGGCAAAGGAGAGCGCAATGCGGCGCCGCTGCTCGGCGGGCCGGAGATCGCGCATTATCACCAGGCCGTCGCCGTCGTCGTCGCCGGGACCTTCGAGCAGGCGCGGGCCGCGGCGCAACTGGTCCGGATCGACTACGTCAAGGGCGACGGCAAGTTCGATCTCGCCGCGGAGCGGGACAAGGGCGTCACGCCGCACCCATCATTCGGCGGCCCGGCCGATAGCGCCGTCGGCGATTTCGCCGCCGCCTTCGCTGGTGCGCCCGTGCAGCTCGATGCCACCTACACCACGCCCGATCAGGGCCACGCGATGATGGAGCCGCATGCTTCGATCGCGGCCTGGGACGGCGACAAGCTCACGGTTTGGACTTCCAACCAGATGATCGCCTGGGGCGCTGAGGATATGGCGAAGACGCTTGGCATCGCCAAGGAGAATGTCCGTCTGGTGTCGCCCTATATCGGCGGCGGCTTCGGCGGCAAGCTGTTCCTGCGCGCCGAGGTGCTGCTCGCCGCGCTCGGCGCCCGCGCGGCCGGCCGGCCGGTCAAGATCGCGCTGCAACGTCCGCTGATGTTCAACAACACGACACACCGTCCGGCGACGATCCAGCGCATCCGCATCGGCGCCGAGCGCGACGGCAAGATCACGGCGATCGGCCACGAAAGCTGGTCTGGCAACGTCAAGGACGGCGAGCCCGAGATGGCGGTGAGCCAGACGCGGCTGCTTTATGCCGGCGCCAGCCGGATGACGGCGACGCGGCTTGCGGCGCTCGATCTGCCGGAGGGCAATGCGATGCGCGCGCCCGGAGAAGCCTCCGGCATGATGGCGCTCGAGATCGCGATCGACGAACTCGCCGAGAAGCTCGGCATCGACCCGGTCGTGCTGCGCATCAGCAACGACACCCAGGTCGACCCCGAGCATCCGGAGCGGCACTTTTCGCAGCGGCAACTGGTGCAGTGCCTGAGCGATGGCGCGGCGCGGTTCGGTTGGGACAAGCGCAATCCGAAACCCGGCGCCGTCCGTGACGGGCGCTGGCTGGTGGGAATGGGCGTCGCCGCGGCGTTCCGCAACAATCTCGTGACCAAGTCGGCGGCACGCGTTCGTCTCGACCAGAACGGCATCGTGACCGTCGAGACCGACATGACCGACATCGGCACCGGCTCCTACACCATCATCGCGCAGACCGCGGCCGAGATGATGGGCGTGCCGCTCGAGAAGGTCGCGGTGCGGCTCGGCGATTCCGACTTCCCGGTGTCCTGCGGCTCGGGCGGGCAGTGGGGCGGCAACAATTCCACCGCCGGCGTCTATGCCGCCTGCACCAAGCTGCGCGAGGCCATTACGCAGAAGCTCGGCTTCAATTCCGAGGAGGCGGTTTTTGCCGACGGCGTGGTCCGCTCCGGCAATCGCAGCGTGCCGCTGGCGCAGGCCGCCGGCGGCGGCGACCTCGTGGCGGAGGATGCCATCGAATACGGCGATCTCGCGAAAACCTACCAGCAGTCGACCTTCGGCGCGCATTTCGTCGAGGTCGGCGTCGACGCCGACACGGCTGAAATCCGGGTGCGGCGGATGCTTGCGGTCTGCGCGGCGGGCCGCATCCTCAATCCGAAGGCGGCGCGCAGCCAAGTGATCGGCGCGATGACCATGGGTGTCGGCGCGGCGCTGATGGAAGATCTCGTCGTCGACAGGCGTCATGGCCTGTTCATCAATCACGACCTTGCTGCCTATGAGGTGCCGGTCCATGCCGACATCCCGCATCAGGAGATGATCTTCCTCGACGAGATCGATCCGATCTCATCGCCGATGAAGGCCAAGGGCGTCGCCGAACTCGGCATCTGCGGCGTCGCCGCCGCGGTCGCCAATGCGGTCCACAATGCGACCGGCGTGCGGGTGCGCGACTATCCGATCACGCTCGACAAGTTGCTGGCAGGGATGCCGGAGCCGGCGTAGCGCGGGACGCTTCACCTCGCCCCGCAAGCGGGTGAAGAACGGGGAGAGGGAGCACAGCGGAGTCGGGGGCGCTGTTCTACCTAAACGCTCTAACCGCGACCGACGAACGAGCCGATGCCCCGGCCGATCGCGGCGCCGTGCTGAAACAGCGCGCCGAGGTGATCGCCGGGCACCGACATCGCATCGAGGCCGTTCTCCGCGGCGAAGCGCTGCATCGGCGCATGCGGCCCGTCGTCCTGTCCGTTCCAAAGCAGCACCGGCACGCGCGAGGACAGCACCGCGTCCTTGGCGCCATCGACCTGTCCGAGCGCATTGAAGCAGGCGCGCACGCCGCCTTCGAGATCCGGCGTCACCCATTCGGCGAGCTCCGGCACCGTGCGGCGGGCAAAGGTGATGAAGGCACCATAGGTCAGCGGGCCGGCGTTGCCGCGCGGCAGTCCGGTGAGAAAGTCCCAGCCGCCGATCGCCAGCGACGCCAGCCGTGCCGGGAAAAACCGGGCGACACCGACCGCGACCCAGCCGCCCATCGAATGTCCCACCACGTGGGCGCGCTCGTCGCCGAGATCGTCGATCACGGCGACGATGTCGCCGGCACGCTGCGCCTGATTATAGAGCGCCGGATCGGCGGGCTTGTCGCTCAGGCCATGTCCGAGCGAATCGACGCAGACGACGCGAAAGCGATCGGCAAGCGCGTCGACCACGCCGCATTGTTTCCAGCTCGCGGCGTCGAGCAAGAGACCGTGCTGCAGCACGATCAGCGGCCCGGATCCCTCGACGGTGTAATGGATACGCTGGCCCCGGTGATTGGCGAATGGCATCGGATAGAGTTCCCCACGTTTTACCAGAGGTGAGCGTGGAGGCGCCGGGTTTCAAGACCTCGTTCCGGATCAGGAACCGCATCGCCGATGGCGGGCGAACCATCAGCCGCCCCACACGGTGGCTTCGCTCCAGCCGAGATCCCTGAACTCGGCTGCCCGGAGCGGGGCTTCGCCGGCGGCGAAGAATTCGTCGAGCTGCGGCGGCTTCACCGTGGTCTCCGAGAGCATCGCATGGGCCTGGCCGCGATGATGAATCTGGTGCTGAAACAGATGCATCAAGAGGCGGTCGCGCCGCTCGGTCTGCACGCTCGTGTCGCGATTGATCTTCACCACATCATCGAGCCGCTCAGCCGTCAGCGCATCGCAGTGCACGATCAACCGCTGATCGATCGCGCGCTGGGCGTCTTTCAGCGCGGCGACTGACGGGTAGGGCACCTCGTTGGCCCACGCCTTCGGCCCGAGCCAGCCGCCCTCGAGCGCATCAATGTAGAAGAGATCGATGACATGAATGTGGTTGAGCGTCGCCTGCAGGCTCGGGAAGAACCCGGTCCGCGCGGCGGCGAACTCCGCCTGGCTGAGACCGGCGCAGGCCGTGAGCAGGCGGTGATTGGCCCAGGCATTGTTGTACGCAAAAGCGCGAAAGGTCTGAACGAGGCCTGCTTGCATATCGGTCCTCACTGGATTGACTGTTTCAGGCAGGTGCACCGGCCGACCCGCGACAGTGATCGTGGTGCTTGCGTTGGTGACTTGATCCTCGCATAGCTAATCCATCGTGGTGCACTTCATCCGAAGGCGGGAGCAGATGCAACTGGCAAAGAACGTGATCGACGTCGGCCTTTCCTTCAACGATCTCGAACCGATGCTGCGGTTCTGGCAGCAGGAGGCCGGACTTCGCTTCGATCATGTGCAGCCGATCCGCCGCGGGCAGAAGCAGTACCGGCACGACGCGCAAGGTTCGGTCATCAAGCTCAACCATCATGTCGAGCCGCTGCCGGATGCGGCGCCGAGCGGCTATCGCGAACTGATCATTGCGCGCGCGGGCGTTGACGCACCGCAACGCATGGCCGACCCCGACGGCAACAGCGTTTGCCTGGTTGCGCCCGGACATGACGGCATCACCCAGATCGCCGTCACGATGGCGGTGCGCGACCTTGCCGCGCATCGCAGGTTCTACGGCGACATCCTCGGCTTCACCGAGCAGTCATGGTCTGATGGTCCGGCGTTTCGCCTCGGCGACAGTCTGATCCTGCTCAGGGAAGATCGCGCCGCAACCATCGATCCGGTTCGGGGTGCGCGCGGCTGGCGCTACATCACGCTGCAGGTCGCCGACATCGACGCCGTGCATGACGAGTTGCGCGCCAAGGGCGTGCGGGAAGGCCTTGCGCCGGTGACGCTCGGCGAGGTCGCGCGGATCTCCATGATCCTCGATCCCGATGGCAACTGGATCGAACTGTCCCGCCGCGCATCGATCGTTGGAAACCTGTCCAACCGCTAGGCAGCAAATTTTCTGGCCGCCCGGTCGGCACCGATGATATGATTCTGCGAATGCATCCAATTTGATGATCGCTTTATGCAGTCGATTTTCGGGCCGCGGCGGGTTCATCGATCGATTTTGCCAGCGGCTATCGGCTCGGCTTGCCTGCTGCTGTTCGTCCCCGTCGCAAACGCCCAACCTCCCGGCAATCCAGCGGTAACGCCCTCCGCGCAGCGCGCAGAGCTGGCGCAGGCACAAACATCGCAAACGGAAACGTCTCGTCCGGATACCAACGCCGCAGTGCGCAACGCTGAGGCCGATCGGTCGGCGTCCGATCAGCAATCGTCATCCGTTCCGTCGCCGGCGCCGACACCTTTGCGTCCAAAGCTCGATGGGCCGCAGCAGTACTGCAAGGCGTTGGAGGAGGCTGCTTTAGAGAACGACTTGCCGCCGGATTTCTTCGTCCGGCTGATCTGGCAGGAAAGCAATTTCGATCCCAACTCGGTCAGTTCGGCCGGTGCCCAGGGGATCGCCCAGTTCATGCCCGGTACTGCGCGGTGGCGCGGTCTGGCCGACCCGTTCGAGCCATTGCCTGCCTTGCAGGAATCCGCGCGCTGGCTCCGCGAGCTGCGCGCGCAGTTCGGCAATCTCGGCCTTGCGGCGGCCGCCTATAATGGTGGTCCACGGCGGGTTCAGGATTGGTTGGCGGGACGTGGAAGCCTGCCGGGCGAAACGCGCGCTTATGTCAGGATGATCACCGGCAGGTCCGCCGAGGAATGGGCGCAGGGTTCGCTTGAGGATCGGGTCCACACCGACGCGGCCATGGCCTGCGGTGACATCGTGCGCGGCATGCTCGTTCGGGCGCTTCCCGCGGGCCCAAGAGAGTCCGTGACAATCGCGCAGCAAGCTGCGTGGGGGCCCTGGGGACTTCAATTGGCCGGCGGCCCGTCGCAATCGCGCGTACTCGCCGACTACCAGCAACTTCAGAAACGATTTGCATCCGTGCTCGGCGATCGCGCACCGCTCGTTCTGAGATCGCGCATGGCCGGGCCAGGCTCGGCCACCTGGTATCTGCTCCGGGTCGCCGAGACGACCCGTGAGCGAGCTAACCAGCTGTGCGCCCGGTTGGAGGCAGTCGGCGGTCGCTGCCTGGTGTTTCGCAACTAGGTGGCACACGTTGCAGGTCGCAGCGATCGACGGCGTGGTCAGCGCTAATTGGCGACAGAGCCCTCAACTGCAAATGTGTGGTACCTCGCGTATTTCTCGCCGACGGCCCGAACCTGCACGTAGGCCGGATCGTATCGCCAGGCCCAAAGCGCCTCCATGCTCGGATACATGTAGACGACGACGCGCTTGGGTGGATCTCCATCGACGGCAACGACCTGCGACCCGGTTGCCGCCGCGCCGGCAGCCGCAATCAACTTGCCGCCATGTGCCCTGATGATCTCCTTCGCCTTCGGGAGATATTCCCTGGCATAGCCATCGGGATCGGTGACCTCGATTTGGCCGATCAAATAGGCGGGCGGCCTGGCTTCGCCATGCAGCGCTTCGCTGCCAAGAGCGCCGATAGCGGTACAACTCAACATGACCAGAGCCATCTTACCTCCAGAATTCATGGGAGCCTCCTCCGGTGCCGTGCCTGTGCGGCAAGCCGCAGCCTGACAGGACTCTTCACGAGGCTTCGAAATACGTCCAATACATATATTTTCTCGAACCTTATGCTCGAATGGTATAAGCGGGCATGAACCTTCAACAGGCCCTCACGTTCTTGACGGTGGCCGAGCTCGGCACCGTCTCAAAGGCCGCATTGCGGTTGCGTGTCGCCCAACCCGCCCTGTCCAGGCAAATCATCGGTCTCGAACGGGAGCTCGGCTTGCAGCTCTTCGATCGCGTCGGGCGCCGGCTTCTATTGACTGGCGAAGGCGAGCAGTTGATTGCGGGCTGCCGTCTGCTGCTCAACAGCGTCAATTCGCTGAAAGAGCAGGCTCAGCTGCTTCGCCAAGGAGATACCGGGGTCTTGAGGATCGCCGGCTCGCCGCAACACATCGAGAGCGTGCTGTCAGATTTTCTCCACCGGTACGCGGAGCGATATCCCAGGGTCGAGATCAGGATCAGGGAGGGGACGGGCAGCGAGATATTGGCGATGCTGGAACGCGGCGAAGTTCACCTCGGCCAAAATTTGCTGCACGCCGTCAGACTGAACGAGCAGCACTTCGGCAGCCTTCCGCTTGGATCCGTACAGTTACTGGCTGCTTGTCATCCGTCGATGCCGCTTGGTCCCCGTTGCACAATCGAGATCGCTGACCTCGCCGAACTTCCGTTGCTGCTGCTGGACAGCGGGTTCGGATTTCGGCGTGCTTTCGATGCGGCAAGCCGTATGGCGGGGCTGAAACCGAAGATCACGTTCGAGAGTCGCAGTCCGCACACCTTGCTGGCACTGGCCGAGGCGGGGCACGGCGTCGCGATCGTTCCCTCCCAGCTTCAGTGCTGGCGCTACGAATTAAGGATTGTTGGTCTCACGCACAGGCGCCGCGTGTTGCAGGAGCCTCTGACTATCTCATGGGACAAGCGGCGTCCGTTGCCTCGTTTCGCGACCGATTACTGTGCAATGCTGGCAGCGCATATGCGGGAGACGTTTCCGATCACGCGCCCGACGGAACCGGCAGCGGCAAAAGCAAGTGTTCAGACGCGCGCCAAGCGAGTTCCACGCAAGGCGAAAAGTTCGGGCGGTTGAATATCGCGATTTGCGTCCGCGTCACCGATCACCGAGTTGCGCGGCGGCGCAAGCCCTTACGCGAAACATGGTTCGGTTTATCGGAACGGCAGCTCGGTGAAGCTCCGCTCGCCCCCATCGACGGCGCTTCCGAGCTTGCCCTAGCGGATTAAGTGTGTATGCTTGCAGCGTTCGATTTGCCGTTGTGCCTTGTTGAATGGTCAAAGCGGCCCTTTTCCAAAGAACATCGTCGGTTGAAGGATGATGCGGAACCAGGCGCGAATTCACGTGCGTCCGCTTTGGAGAAGACAAATGCCTACAGGTACTGTGAAGTGGTTCAATGGCCAGAAGGGCTTCGGTTTCATTCAGCCCGATGATGGCACGAATGACGTGTTCGTTCACATCAGCGCTGTCGAGCGGGCCGGACTTGGCGGTCTCGCCGAGGGCCAGAAGCTGTCGTTCGAACTCAAGGTCGACAAGATGCGTGGCAAGACCAGCGCCGAAGATCTTCGGCTGGCTTGAATCGATCTGTTATTCCACGGATGTACTGGGATGACAGCCACGGCCCGCTCGATCCTCTGATGGGTTGAGCGGGTCTCGCTGCTTTTCAAAGGGCTCATTCGCTCATGGCCAAGAAGCCGGAAGAACTCTCTGCCGAGCGCCTGGCCAAGGCCCAACGCCAGCGGCTTGCCGCCGAGGCCGGTGCGCAGGCAATCGCTGAAGTCGAGCGCGATGCGATCGCCGTGCGCAAGAACATGGTGCGTCTGCGGGCTCTCCGTGAAGCGCGTGACGCCGAGGCGGCCGCCGCGCAGGCTGGCTCTGCACCCGCTGGCACGGCATCTGTGGCTGCCAAGAGAACCAAACGGGTCAAGCGCATCGTGCGTTAAGCCGCGCAATCACGCACGTCGAGTCCGTCGCTGATACGTTGCTGAAGCGGACCTGTTGTTTCGCGGCCTCGGCCGCCAGTTCAGGCCGCGAAGCCAGGCCGTGGCCCGAACTATTTGGGACGATCGGCTTCCTTCCTGTTCGCCGCCTTCAGTCTGATCCTGATGTAGTCAGTGATATCGCCGGCCGCATCACGCAGATCCTGTTCCGTCAGGCCTTGCTGTCCCGCCATCTCGATGCACCGGCGCGCCAACTCGGCAACGTCCTGCGAGGCACCCGGCGTTCCATATTGCTCGGCAGCGTGGACGCTGTTTTCAATCCAGAAATCAAGGAACTCTCTCGCTTTTGCGGTCATGACTCACCCGGACGGCTCGCGCGCCACTGTCCTCACCGGCCACATTCCCCGGTCTTCGCAGGAACAATCGAGAGCCGGGGTAAATTACCATGCCGATGACGCGCTATTATTTCGATCTTCGTGACGGCGGCGGCCTGGCGATCGACGAAGAGGGCATGGAGATGTCCAACTTCGGTGCGGTTCAGGAGGAGGCTGCGCGCGCCTTGGCCGACGTCATTCGGGATTCCTTTCGCGGTCACAATTTCCATCAGATTGCCATCGAGGTCCGGGACGGCGACGGGCCCGTGCTTGAGGTGGCTATCGCTTGGCGCAGTTGCCGGCTGGATTCTTGAGTTTGGCTGCGCAGCGCGGCAGTTAGCACCTTGTGATACCCAGACTGAGACTGACCTGAAACAGCGGCCCTTCGTCCGTCCGGACCTCAAACGCCAGCAGCCTGTGTTTATCCAAAGGCAGGTTCTCCTTGGCTATGCTGAGCAATGACTGCATCGCTTCGTGCGCGGCAGTTTCCTCGTCGCGTAGCTCGATGCCCTGTTTGTCGGCATAGAGTTGCTCGCCGTTGCGGATATCGAAATAGAAGCGGGTTGCCATCTTCGGCTCCCTTTGGTGGCGGGAGCTGCCCAGGCTCTCAGGTGCCGGCGCTCAACAGTCGTCCGGCAGCGCCGTACTCTGCGCCTGTTGGAGCGAATTTGCTACTCGGCAACGATGGAGATTTTTGGGGAACCGCTTTTCGCGTTCGCGGTCAAGCCGCCATCGCCGTTCAGCCATGATCTCGCCGTGGCTGAACCGTCGGATATAATTCTCACGGTCTGCGATTGTGTCTTGCATAGCTGAGATGAGTGCATAACTGTACTAGATCGACTGGCCTTGAGCCTTGTAGATCGGTCCCAGGACCTTTTTCCAAAGACATCGTCGGATGAAAGCGAGGACGCGTGCTTGTAGCACCGCGGCTGAAGCTTCCGCGACGTTGTCGGTCGGCTGCCGTTCCACGGGTGTACTGGAATGGCAGTGCGGCCCGCTCTGTCATTGATAGAGCGGGCTCTGGTCTTGTTCATTCAAAGTGCGTTGTACCGCGAGAGAGGTGATCCGTTGCAAGTTCTTGTCAGGGACAACAACATCGACCAGGCGCTTCGAGTTCTAAAGAAGAGGTTGCAGCGCGAGGGCGTCTTTAGAGAGATGAAGCGCCGCAGATCGTTCGAAAAGCCATCGGAAAAAAGGGCTCGAGAGAAATCCGAGGCCGTGCGGCGAGCCCGCAAGCTTGCCCGCAAGCAAGCGATACGGGATGGATTGATCGCGGCGCCTCCGCGGAAACCCAAATTCCCGGCGTCCAAACCTTCGGCGCCAAGGCAATCACCACAATCGCCACAGCAAGCAGGCAGCACACGGGAGACCTAGCCCGTACCGATCCTGCTGGAAGGATCGTGCAAGATGACGCAGCGATCTTATCGAGGCAACGGATGCCTCCAGGAACGTCTCTCCGATGAGATCTGTCGTCGGCGAGCCGTGGATCGGGATATTCGGTCGAGGCACGACGATCAACGGCGACGCGCGCAGAACTTGGCCGGCACGGCCATCAACGCAATGGCAGATCATTCCGCCAGCCAGTTCGATCAGGCCGCGCGCAAGCGTGACTTGCTCGACGGCCCGGAGGAATTTCGCGCGTTTCGCGCGGATCGCTGACGAAACGTATGATTCGGCGGTAGGCGCAAAACTCGATGCCGTCCCGGGCAAGCGAAGCGCGACCCGGGACCCATAACCACAAGTGCCGATTGGTTTGCAACGCTGGAGCCACAGCTCGTTTCAAAACGGAAGGCTGTGGTTATGGGTCCCTGCTTTCGCACTAGTGCATCTACACGTTTGTCGGGCCATTTGCGAGGATTTGGAAGCGGGCCATTCCGGTGTGGAAGGTGATTGGTCCAGGTGGACGGTGGGAGGCGTAGCCGGTCCATCCGCCGAGTTTTGCGATGATCCATGCCGCCCAAGCAAGAGTGTTGGGGCGATGGTGGTTTTTCTGAAGCTCGGTGCGACCTTTCATGGTTTTGTTGATGGCCCTGAGCGTCTCGATCTCTTCTGCGGTGAAGACAAATTCAGCCGGCAATTCTTCGCCACTGTTGCGGGCCTGAACGAGTTGAATGACGATACATGCCGCTCTGGTGGCGACCGCCACGAGCTTGATCAGGCCTTCGGCGCTCTCGATCTGACTATCCTCGATGCGCAAACCCTGGCTCTTCAGCGAGCGAAAGAGTTGCTCAATGATCCAGCGCTGGCGGTACCAGGAGACGATCTGCCAGGCGTCTTTAACGGTGGCGACCGGATGAGTGGTCAGGAGCAGCCAGCGAATGGGCTCCGCACCTCTCGGCGGATGCAACTCGACCACTTCTACGAAGCTGAGTTTGATGCCCTCCGCCAAGTCGGTGACGCCGGGCCTCTGCGGCCGCTTGAGCACGACGGTTCCGAAGCGCATCGAGAGATGGGCCTGCCGGCCGCGCCGATCCATTCGCTGCGGCAGATCGATCACCGCGTTGTCGCAGAAGCGGCTCCGCTCGACCGCCTGATAAAGTGTGTCGCCATCGACCAGCGCATGGTCGTGCATGGCACGCGACAGAAGATGGACATTCTCAGCTGGCGTCAGCGCCCAGTGAGCAAAGAAATCCCCCTCGCGGTCGTTGACGACGGTGATCATGCGGGCATCTGCCAGGACGTCGCGGCCTTGCTCGGCGGCCGTCACCCAGCGCGCCGACTCCTTGTCGGCCAAGGCGCGCCGCTCATGCGGGATTTTTACCTTGCCTTTGCGCGTCCAAACGTTGCCGCCAGTAAGGCCAAGACAGACCCCGCTGTCGGCATCCACCGCCATCATCGCATGCAACAGCACGCCGCGAGCATTGCCCTTGCCGACTTTGCCCAGCCCGCGCCGCCGTCCCGCCTGGGTCTGGAACTTGACCTCGCTCGTATCCTGGATCGCCAGCACATGACGCCCGCTGACCGCAGTCCGCGTCTGCGCGCTCCAGCCCTCAATCAATTTATCGATCGTGACTTGGGGGTTGTTCACAAACCGCCAGAACGCCATATTGGCAGCCCAATCGCCCCGGGCCATCTGGCGCAAGCAGACGCTGCGCGTGCAAAGCATAGCCCGGAGAAGCGTCGCCCCCTTTTGTCGAGACGAACGTCCCCGAACTCACCCAAAGACAAATCCGGCTGCATCGCTGGCGCTCCTTCGAATCAAAGCGCCAGTGAGAGAATCATACAACATGCTGCAGAGACGCCACTTCTTGCTGCACCGAGTCAATCTGTCGCGCCCCAAAACCGTGTAGACACGCTAGTGCGACAGCAGGGACGACAGTTGTGATGCGGCACGTCATGTGCATCAAACGAGCGAGGAGGGCCTTTGGCGAGCACAGCGCTTTGGGCCCTCTGACCTCGCAATGACGGTGGAAGGTATCTTATCCCGCCAGCACCGCATCCGCGCCGGTCACCGCCTCGGCGCTTTCGGTCACGGTCTTTTCCAGCGACGGCGCCTGCACGGCGATGTTCTCGGCGAAGAAGCGCGCCAGCGCGACATAGCGCTGCGGCTCGGCTTCGCCGTTCGCCTTGGCGGCCAGCGCTTCGCCGGCGAGCATGCAGCCGCCGAGCGTTGCGGCGAACAGCCGCAGATAGGGCGTTGCGCCGGCCAGTGCCTCGTTCGGCGCCGAGGCGAGGCGCTCGAGCAGCCATTTGCTGGTGCGCTCCAGCGCGGCGTGCGCGTCGCGCAGCTTGGCGCCCGTGGTGCCGAACGCCGGATCGTTGGAGGTCTCGACCTGCTTGATGACGGCAGCGAGCTCGTCCAGCAGCGCCCAGACCGAGGCGCCGCCATTGGCGCCGAGCTTGCGGGTGACGAGGTCGATCGACTGGATGCCGTTGGTGCCCTCGTAGATCGAGGTGATGCGGGCGTCGCGATAATGCTGCGCGGCGCCGGTCTCCTCGATGAAGCCCATGCCGCCGTGGATCTGCACGCCGAGATAGGCGACCTCGTTGCCGATGTCGGTGGAGAAGGCCTTGGCGATCGGGGTCAGCAGCGCGCCGCGGGCCGCGGCCTCGGC
The DNA here is from genome assembly GCF_054063995.1 of Bradyrhizobium sp. USDA 4504. Taxonomy (NCBI): domain Bacteria; kingdom Pseudomonadati; phylum Pseudomonadota; class Alphaproteobacteria; order Hyphomicrobiales; family Nitrobacteraceae; genus Bradyrhizobium; species Bradyrhizobium sp. USDA 4504. The sequence goes on from NZ_JBSSGV010000001.1 coordinate 907,456, forward strand.
GCGCACCTTGGCGTCCCTGGCGCGCACCGAAACGTCGAGCGCGACCGCGGTGGCGTAGCAGATCGTGCGCGCCGCCGCCGTCATGCTGCGCATCTGCATCAGCATGCGCTTGACGTCGGGATGCACGATGATCGGATCCATCCCGTCGCCCTTGTGGCCGATCGCCTTGCCTTGCCTTCGCTCCTGCGCATAGGCCAGCGCCTGCTGATAGGCGCGGTCGGCAATGCCGACGCCTTCGAGGCCGACGCCGAGGCGGGCCTGGTTCATCATCGTGAACATGCAGCGCATGCCCTGGTTTTCCTCGCCGATCAGATAACCGATCGCGCCGCCCTTATCGCCCATCGTCATGGTGCAGGTCGGCGAGGCGTGCATGCCGAGCTTGTGCTCGACGCCGCTGGCATGGATGTCGTTGCGCTCGCCGAGCGAGCCGTCGGCATTGACCAGGAATTTCGGAACCAGGAATAGCGAGATTCCCTTGGTGCCCGAGGGGGCATCGGGCAATCGTGCAAGCACGAAATGCACGATGTTGTCGGTCATGTCGTGCTCGCCATAGGTGATGAAGATCTTGGTGCCCTTGATGCGGTAGGTGCCGTCGGGGGCGCGTTCGGCGCGGGTGCGCAGCGCGCCGACGTCGGAGCCGGCATTGGGCTCGGTGAGCTGCATCGTGCCGGTCCACTCGCCGGTGACCAGCTTCTCGAGATAGGTCTTCTTCAGCTCGGCGCTGCCATGGGCATCGAGCGCCTCGATTGCCGACAGCGTCAGCAGCGGGCAGAGGCCGAAGGCGACGTTCGACGCGCTCCAGATCTCGGTGCAGGCGGCGTTGACCGCGAGCGGCAGGCCCTGGCCGCCGAATGCTTCCGGCCCTGAGACCGCGTTCCAGCCCGCGGCGGTCCAGCGGTGGTAGGCGTCGGGCCAGCCCGGCGCGGTCGTCACCTTGCCGTTGTCGAGCTTGATGCCGTGCTCGTCGCCGACACGATTCAGCGGCGCCAGCACGTCGGAGGCGAACTTGCCGGCTTCTTCTAGCACCGCAGCGGTGATGTCGCCGTCGAAATCGCCGTAATGGCCGGCCTCCACGGCGGCAGCGAGCCCCGCACCGTGATTGAGGGACAGCAAGATATCGTTGATCGGCGCACGGTAGGTCATGGCGTTACTCCCGACGAGGCGTTTGCAAATTGTCATCCCATGAAACCGGCGCCCTCTCAACAGTCCGAACGGACATCGCACGGTCTGTTTCGGCCACCGCGGCGTCGCCTTATAAAGAGTACCGTCATCATCCTGCGGCTTTCGTGCCTTTTCGATCGCCGCCCTGTTGAAATGGCGGGACTCACCCTATAGACCGACGTGGCCTTCGATCGGCGCGTTGGGGCGTAGCCAAGCGGTAAGGCAGCGGATTTTGATTCCGCCATTCGGAGGTTCGATCCCTCCCGCCCCAGCCAGCAAGCAAGCCGTTGATTTCAAGAGAGGAATCGTTTTTTTGCCGGCCGCCCCCGCCGCCATTTCGGGCGGATTGGGCCGGCTTGGCTGGAAATCTGTGCCGCTTTCGCTTCCATGGCGGCGGGCGACAAGCCCCGAGTCGCCCGGAGATCCAGGTCAACGGGCGATCGTAATCACGACATAACGACGGATCTGACGTGGCGAATACCAAGAAGGCACGCGCTGCTGCTGGCGCGAAGAAGAAAAGCAAGGGATCGGCGCGTTCCGGGATCTCGTCTTCCTCACCGCTTGGCATGCTGGCGCTTCATCTTCTCGAGCAATGGAAGAAATCCGGGCGGGACGGCATCGTTTTCCTTGCGGAAAGCGAGAACAGGGCAGAGCGCCTGGGCAGCGTGCTGCATTCGCTCGATCCCTCGCTCGAGGTGCTGGTGTTCCCGAGGCTGAATACCTTGCCCTTTGACGGGCTGGAGCCGTCACGAGAGATCGCCGGCCGGCGCAGTTCGGTGTTGAGGCGCCTCGCCCGGAGCAAGAAGCCGGTCTTCCTGGTGTCGACGGCCGAGGCGATCATGGAGCGGTTGCCGTTGCCCGCCAGCTCGGCGCGCCTCAGCATCAGCCTGAAGGTGGGGGCGGGCTATTCCGAGCAGGAACTCAAGGATCGTCTGGAAGCTCTGGGATACGATCTCGACGAAGAGGCGGATTATCCCGGCAGCGCTCTGTTCCACGGAATGACGTTCGAGGTATTTCCCGCGGGCGCGCTGGGGCCGTTCAGAATTGAGCATTCCGGTGGCGTGATCCGCAGAATCGCCGGTGTCGATCCAGACGAGCACGACGTCGTGTTCGACGCGGAGGAACTGCACATCGACCCGATGTCCGAACGGATCGCGTTGGGAGGCAAGCGGGCACAGCGGGCGGCGCTGCCGGATTATTGTCAGCGCGCGCGCTGGATCGCGGACGCCGGCGTTTCGGGCCACGCCGATAGCTGGCTGAGCACGATCAAGGAGGCGGCCGGCCGCAGGGAGGCGGAGCGCGAGTATCTGGGGCCCGCTGACTGGAAACGGCTGACCAAACGGATGAGCTCGCTGCCCCGAAAGGCAGCTTTCACCGCCACGCCTGATTTCTCGAAGGTCGCCTCATCGCGGAAGGCTCTTCGCGCATTTGTCGCCGACACCGAGCGCGCCGGATCGCGGCTGCTGTTTGTCGCGGCGGTCGAAGATGACCTGCGCGCGATGGAGCGAATGAGCGGGATCAAGGCGGAGCGCTTCGCCGACTGGAACGAGGCGGCGAAGGGGCGGGGCGGCGAAGGCGCGCTGCTGGCCGACTTCGACACCGGCTTCATCGGCTCAGGGCGCAAGCCGCTCGTCGTCGTGACGGCGACCGACGTGCTCGGCAGCAGGGCGCATCATCCGCAGCCCATGGCGCGAGCCTGGAGCTCGGCTTTCGATCATCCCGACGTGCCGGAGCGCGGCGCGGTCGTCGTGCATCTGCAACGCGGGCTGGCCGTGCTCGATGGCTTGCAGACCTTCGATATGGGGAAGGGATCATCGCGCGAGATGATCAGGCTGGCATTCGCGGGGGATGATGCCGTCCTCGTTCCGCCGGCCGATCTTGCGCTGATCTGGCCGTATGCCGCGGAGCTCGGCAAGCTGGCATTGGACAGGGCCGATGGCAGTACGTGGTGGACGCGGCGTGGCAAGGCGGAGCGGGAAATCCAGACTGCCGCCAAGGCGCTTGCCAAACACATCGCGCAACGGCGCCGCCGGCGCGCTCCCAAGCTGGTCGCTCCCGGTCCCGCCTATGAGCGGTTCGTCGCGCGCTTTCCGTATTTCACGACCGTCGACCAGGCGAAGGCAATTCGCGACGTCCTCGATGATCTGGCGTCCGGTCATCCGATGGATCGGGTCGTCTGCGGCGACGTCGGGTTTGGCAAGACCGAGGTGGCATTGCGCGCGGCGGCGGCCGTTGCGCTGTCGGGCAAGCAGGTCGCCGTCGTCGTGCCGACGACTGTTCTGGCAAGGCAGCACGTTGCAACCTTCCGCAAACGGTTTGCTCCGCTTGGCATCGAAGTGGGAAGCCTGTCGCGGGCGACGTCGGCTCCGGAGGTGAAGGAGACCAAGGAGGGCCTGCGAAGCGGCAAGATGAAGGTCGTGGTCGGCACGCAGGCGATCGCATCGAAGGACGTGAGGTTCGCCAAGCTGAGCCTGGTCATTGTCGACGAAGAGCAGCACTTCGGCGCGGCCGAGAAGGCGAAGCTTTCAGGGCTGGCGAAGGGCGCCCATACGCTGTGGATGAGTGCCACGCCGATTCCGCGCACACTTGCGGCGGGCCTTGCGGGATTCAGGGAGCTGAGCGTGATCGCATCCCCGCCCGTTCATCGGCTTCCGGTCGCGACCAAGATCGCTCCGCTCTCGGACGCCGCCATCGCCGCAGCATTGCTGCGCGAGCAGCGACGTCACGGGCAAAGCTTTCTGATCTGTCCGCGCATCCAGGATCTGGATCCGATGCTGGCGCGCGTGCAGTCGATGGCCCCGGAGCTCCGCATCGTCTGCCTGCATGGCAAGCTACCCGTCGACGAAATCGACGATCGAATGATGAGCTTCGTCGAAGGCGAGGCGGACGTCCTCCTGGCGACCAACATCGTGGAAAGCGGTCTCGACATCCCCCGGGCGAACACCATCGTGGTCTGCTGGCCGGAAAAGTTCGGTCTGGCACAGCTCCACCAGCTCAGAGGCCGGGTGGGACGCGGCGGGACACGAGCCTTCGCATACATGCTGACCGAATCCAGTTCGGAACAATCCGGGAGGCGTTTGGCCGTTCTGGAGGAGTTCAGCAGACCGGGCGCCGGTTTTGCGATCAGCGAGCGGGATCTCGACCTCAGAGGCGCCGGGGATCTGCTTTCGGAGCGGCAATCCGGCCACGTGCAGGTTTTCGGTCCGGTGCTCTACAGCCACCTTCTGAAGCAAGCCTCGGAGAAAACCAACGACCGGTCCGCCGATATGTGGGTGCCCGATCTCAACCTTCCGCTCGCGGATCTGCTGCCCAGGAGCTATGTGCAATCGGAATCCGTGCGGCTTGAAATCTATGGCCGTGCCGCGAGGTGCCGGAGCGAAGACGATCTGGAGGATCTCGAGGAAGAGACCTCGCGCCGCTTCGGCAGGCTGCCGTCGGCGGGGCGGGACTTCTTCGCCGCGGCGAGGCTCAGGATCGATTGCAAGCGGCGAGGGATCGTGAGGCTCGATGTCGGCCCGGAGGCCGTCGCGGCGACGTTCCTTCCCGGGAGGCTGCCCAAATCCAGAGCACGTTCGCTCCAGCGCGACGGCGATCGCGTGTTCTATTCGGACAACATACACGAGCCGCCTTTCGAGCGGATCGAGGATCTCCTGGACATTTTGGACGAGTGAGGGCGACGCGGCTCCGTCGGAGACGAGCCTTGCGGGTGCGCCGCGCGCAGTAGAGATATTTCAGCGCGCCGGAGCTGCGGAGAACAAATCGACCGATTCTGCGCGCTGACATCCCAGTGACATGTAGCATCGTTACTGCACATGCGTGGCGAACCGCCCGCCGTCATTCGGCCTGCTCCGAGCCATCGGAAAGCCCTTCCAGGCGCGAGTCGACGGTATTCAGGGCGGGTTATGTTGTTCAAATCGCGGCGTTTTGGGCCGAAACGTCGTGCCCGGATACCGGAATCAGCGCTTGCCGAAGCCGGCTTCAGCAATCGCTTTCTCAGTAGGACTACGCGTTTTGCACACCGTTCCGCGTGGTGTTGCCCAATCTTGTGCCCGATAGCGGTAACTGAAATATTCGTATTTTGTTTCAATGGCTTGCGGAAATGCCGCAATTCAAAAGTCCGTGATATTTGTGCAACATTTGCCCGAAAACAGCCGCAACTCGCCCCAAACCGAGCGGTCTTTTGTTGCGTGATCGGGGGCCTTCTGTCTCATATGGAACTACGACGGAGGGGGGCATCCCGAGGTCGTCCCGTTCTAGGTGGTTCGCTTAAGTCCCTCGCGTTCATGCGGGTGTGTCCGAAGACGCGAAGCGACTAAGCGGGGATTTAAGGGACAAGGGAACCAACCTGAGGGTGTTTTACCCGGCGGATCCGGAACCTTCCCTGAGATAGAGCAACTTGGAGGTTTAACATGAAGATGGTTAAGAGCCTTATCCTCGGCTCGGCGGCGGCTCTCGTCGCGGTCGGCGGAGCTCAGGCGGCCGATCTTCCCGTCAAGGCCAAAGCGGTCGAGTACGTGAAGGTTTGCTCCCTGTATGGTCCCGGTTTCTACTACATCCCGGGCACCGACACTTGTATCAAGCTGGGCGGCTACCTGCGCGTCGACGTTCTGGCGAACACCAACTCGGACCACACCGGCAACACCTCGGGTGCTGGTGGTGCGAACAACCGCTTCACCAACGGCTACACCTGGCGTTCGCGTGAAGATCTGAACATCGATACGCGCACCGCGACCGAATACGGCGTGGTCCGCACCTTCTTCGATGCGACGTTCTCCTGGACGACAGACAACTATGCCGGTCTGGGCAACGGCTCGACCGTTTACTCGCCGATCGGTACGTCTGCGGCTCCGAACAATGCCGGCTCTGGTAACGTCGCCGCTGGTACGGTCGGTGTCTACTACGCATTCATTCAGTTCGCCGGCTTCACCATCGGTAAGGCGGTCTCGCAGTTCTCGGCTCCGTGGGCCAACTACCCGGGCAACAGCTACGACGGTCTCGTCGGCGGCGGCGGCACGATCACTGGTGTGAACCAGTTCACCTACACCGCGCAGTTCGGCAACGGCGTGTCGCTGTCTTTGTCGGCTCAGGACCAGACGGCTTACTATCAGGCTGGCGTGGTCAACCTCGGCGCGCCGGTCACCTTCGGCGTTCCCGGCAACACCAACGTGTTCGGTATCAGCGACTACGCCGGCACGATCGCTCCGGATCTCGTCGCGATGCTGCGCGTCGATCAGGCCTGGGGTCTGTTCCAGGCATCGTTCGCCGCGCATAACAACCACGCGGCCTACTACGGCGGCACCGAGTTGACCGGTCATCCGGACGACAAGTGGGGCTGGGCTGGTGCGTTGGCCTTGTCGATCAAGAACATCCCGACCGGACCTGGCGACACCATCAACTTGCAGGGTGTCTACACCAACGGTGCAACCCGCTACAACATCCAGGACCTCGCCGGTTCGGCTGGTGGCAACACCATCTTCGGCGGAACCAACGTTCCGGGCGCCTATCAGAGCATCGGCTTCGGCATCGCGCCGGACTCGATCTTCGTGACCGGCGGTCAGCAGCAGCTGATCACGACCTACGGCTTCCGCGGTGCCTACGTGCACAACTGGAATCCGAACTGGAACACCAGCATCTACGGTGCCTGGGCCCAGGTTAACTACAACAGCACGGCCAAGGGCTACATCTGCGGTCCGGCCGGCAACGGCGTGGGTGGCTCGCTCAGCAACTTCTTCGGTGCTGGTTCGGCTCTGACGTCCTGCAACCCCGACTACAGCATCGCGCAGCTCGGCACGCAGACTCAGTGGACCCCGGTGAAGAACCTGACCTTCTCGGCCGACTTCACCTACACCCGTCTGGACCAGAGCTTCGCCGGTACGGTCGCCTTCCCCGGCAGCCCGACGATCGGCAAGCCCGGCGCAATCTACGAGCTGAAGGACCAGAACACCTACATGTTGCTGCTCCGCGCTCAGCGCAACTGGTAATACCGATTGATCTGATTGCGATCTAACAGAGCCCCCGGCGCGAAAACGCCGGGGGTTTTGCTTTGTCATGCCGGTTCTGGCGCGTCACGCGGCCAGCATCTCGCGCACCATCGGCGCCACCTCGCGGCCATAGAGCTCGATGCTCTTCATCAGCTTGTCGTGCGGCAGCGGGCCCGCCGAGTATTTCAGCTGGAAGCGCGCCGCGCCGAGCGCCTTGACGGTCGCCGCGATCTTGCGAGCAACGGTTTCCGGCGCGCCGACATAGAGCGAGCCGTGCTCGGCCTCGGCCACGAACTCGTCGCGGCCCATCGGCGGCCAGCCGCGCTCCTTGCCGATACGGTCGCGCATGACCTTGTAGTCCGGCCACAGCTCCTCGCGTGCCTGCGCGTCCGTCTCGGCGACATATCCCGGCGAGTGCACGCCGATCGGCTTCGGTTCGCGGCCGAACTGCTGGTAGGCCCGCTGGTGCAGGTCGACATAAGGTGCAAAGCGCTTGGGATCGCCGCCGATGATGGCAAGCATCAGCGGCAGGTCGTAATGCGCCGCGCGCACCACCGATTCGGGACTGCCGCCGACGCCGATCCAGGCCTTCAGCCGGCCGTGCTCGACCGGCGGATAGACCGACTGGTTCTTGAGCGGTGGCCGCAGCTTGCCCTGCCAGGTCACCGGCTCCTGCTTGAGCAATTCGGTGAACAGATCGAGCTTCTCCTCGAACAGCTCGTTGTATTGCCTGAGGTCGAAGCCGAACAGCGGGAACGACTCGGTGAAGGAGCCGCGGCCGAGGATCACCTCAGCGCGGCCGTTCGAGACCGCGTCGACCGTGGCGAAGCGCTGGAAGACGCGGATCGGATCGTCCGAGCTCAGCACGGTCACCGCCGAGCCGAGGCGGATGTTTTGGGTGCGTGCCGCGATTGCCGCCAGCACGGTCTCGGGCGTGGAGATCGCAAAATCGGCGCGGTGGTGCTCGCCGAGCCCGATGAAATCGATCCCGAGCTGATCGGCCAGCACCGCTTCGTCGACGACGTTGCGGATCACCTGGGCATGAGGCAGCGGCGTGCCGGCGGCGTCGTTGGTGACGTCGCCAAACGTATCAAGCCCGAATTCGACGGAGGTCGTCATGGTCAGTCCGGTTGTCGGCGTGGCGGAGCATCCGCCACGGGCCACCCATCGCACGCAGGCCGAAAGGTCGGGTTGCTGCGGATCGATCCGCAAGCCTGCGCTGTGGAGCCTTGGGTTGGAGATAGATGGGAACTATTGCCGGTTCAGGGGGCCGGCAAGGTCACGCCGCGAAACGCAGCGTTTCCAGGCCCGCTTCGGAGCAGCCTGCGCCAATCAGCCCGGGACCACCAGGAAGCCGGCGCGCGGGAAATGCACCACCACCTCGCCGACGCGTTCATCCGACCGGCGGATCGCGATGTGTTGCGCCGACAGCGAGATGATCTCGCCACGCACCGGGATCTTGCCGTAGTCATCCGGCATCACGGCAACGACGTCGCCGGGCTTGCGACCGTTCGGGTCGCTGGGGTCGCCGAACACGGGCGACTCCGGCCGCGCCTTCGCCGCGATCTCGAGCGCGTCGGCCGACGACATCTCGGTGCGCGTGCCGTGGCCGATGGCGCGGATGCGCTCCTCCCATGCCACAACGCGCGGAAAGGAATTCATGATCTCGTCCATCGTGGCGAGGCTCTGCCGCGCGTACCACACGTTCATGTAGGCGCTGACGTCCGCGAGGCTGAACTCGCCGAACAGCCACGGCCGGCCGTCGCCGAGTTGCGCCTCGATCCAGTCGATATTGGCGCGGAACTGGTCGCGCATCTGCGGCAGCGCCGCGGTCATGGCGGCGACGTCGAACTTGCCGCCGCGCAACTTCTCGCGATCCTCGATGAAATCCCGCGGGACCCTGTCGCCGACGAAGCCGAACACGAGGTTGACCGTGTTCTGGAAGAACGGCCGGTCGGCCCACATGCCGAGCGCCCAGGGCACGCCGGCATTGCCTGCCGGAAACAGCGTCGGCGTCGGGTAGCGCCGCTCCAGCTCGCGGATGATGATCTGGGTGTCACAATAGATGTCGGCGCCGATCTGCATCGTCGGCGTGCGGCGATAGCCGCCGGTCATCGGCATCAGGTCCGGCCGCGGCATGATCCGCGAGATCCGCACCGAGCTCCAGGCGAGCTTCTTGAATCCGAAGATGATGCGAATCTTCTCGGAGAACGGCGATTGATCGAAATGGTGCAGGATCGGCGTGGGCTGCGACATGGCCTTCTCCCGGGACAGGGTGCGATCTCGACGGACCTTGCCGCATAAGCTGACAAGATTCCGGCCGATCGCAACCTATATTCACGGGCGGGAGGGCGGCGCAGCGCGTTCAGAACTGCTCCGCCCACGGCCGCAGGTCGAGCTCCAGCGTCCAGGCGCTGCGATGCTGGTGATGCAGCACCCAATAGGCGTCGGCGATGGCCGCGATGTTGAGCATGCCGTCCGGCCCGCGCTCGTCCTTCAATTGCGGACGCATGCTCAGCAGGCGGTCGCCCTCGATCCCGCCATCGACCACGACATGGCCGACATGGATGCCCTGCGGCCCGAATTCCCGCGCCACGCTCTGCGCCAGCGCGCGCAGCGCGGCCTTGGCGGCGGCGAACGGTGAGTAGTTGGCCTTGCCGCGCAGCGAACCGCTGGCGCCCGTAAAGACCAGCGTGCCGCCGCCGCGCGCAAGCAAAGCAGGGATCGCGGCCTGTGCCAGCTGGAAACCGCCGAGCGCGTGTTCGCGCCAGTGCTCCTCGAAGCGTTGCTCGCTGACCTTCAGAAACGGTGCCGGCCGGTTGGAGCCTGCATTGTGCACAGCCATCGCGAGCGGTGCGAGCCGCTCGGCCGCCGCGACGAAGCGCGCGACGTCGGCCGCCGTGGAGGCGTCGCCGACCACATGCGCGACCGTTGCGCCGCTTGCGGCCAGCTCGGCCGCGGTCGCGGCGAGCTTGTCGGCGTTGCGGCCGGCGATCGCGACGGGATAGCCGCCGGCGGCAAAGCGACGCGCAATCGCGGCGCCGAGGCCGTTCGACGCGCCGACGCCGGCAATCAGCACGCTTCCTTGTACGGCGGTCGGCTCGAGGGCGGATCGGTCGTTCATGGCTTGCTCCATCAAGGTGCCCGCGGCGCGGGCGAAATCATTCGTCGGACGCCATCGCGATGATGCTGTCGCGCACGGTGCGCAGGACGGCATCGGACCGCTTCTGGTCGGTGAGGACGCGCGAGATCGCCAGCGCCCCGACCATCGCACTCACCGCGAGGATTGCGTTGCCGTCGTCATCGTCGCCGAACGTCTCGGCGACCTTAGCGATGAAGGATTCGATGTGCGGCTCCATCACCGCGCGGCACTGCGCATCGGCGCGACCGACATCCGAGATCAGCGCGCCGATCGCGCAGCCCGACTTGGGCGAGTCGCGATGGGCGCGGCTGAGATAGCTCCGCACCAGTGTACTGATATTGCCCGGCTTGTCGGGATCGCGCGCCGCGTGAGCCGACGCTTCGCCTGCATGCAGCGCCAGTTCCAGAGCCGCGGCGATCAGGTCGGAACGCGAGGCGAAGTGCCCATAGAAACCGCCATGGGTCAGCTTCACCTGCTGCATCAGGCCGCCGATGCTGAGCGCGTCGAGGCCCTTGTCGCGGATCTGCGTCGCAGCCTCGTTCAGAATACGCTCACGGCTCCTGGCCTTGTCGGCCTGGGAATGGCCCATCTCGCCTCGCCCCTGTTTGACTCTCTTTCTGGATTATGACCATCATGCATCTGCATGACAACCATCATCCAGAAATTATCCAGTCACAAAGCAGGGAGGAACTGATGTCCGGCAGCGCGAGCGAAGGGCGGGTCCGCCACGAGCGGCACGACCACATCCTCAAGATCATCATCGACAATCCCGCGAAGAAGAACGCCTTCAGTCCGGAGATGATGGCTGAGCTTTCCGACGCGCTGACGCTGCTCGACAATGACGACGGCCTCTGGGTCGGGGTGCTCTGCGCCGCCGGCGGCAGTTTCACCGCGGGTCTCGACATGCCGAAATTCTTCGGTCCGACGGCGACGCGCAAGCCGCTGCCGGAGGGCAACGTCGACCCGTTCGGATTGTCGAAGCGCTGCCGGAAGCCGATCGTCACGGCGGTGCAGGGTATCGTGTTCACCGTCGGCATCGAGATGATGCTGGCCGGCGATATCGTGATCGCCGCGGACGACAGCCGCTTCTGCCAGATGGAAGCCAAGCGCGGCATCGCGCCGCTGGCGGGCGCGCATTTCCGCTATATCAGCCGCGCCGGGTGGGGCGATGCGATGTATCACCTGTTGCTGTGCGACGAGTTCACCGCCGCCGAGGCGCATCGGATCGGTCTCGTGCAGGAAGTCGTGCCGGCGGGCCAGCAGGTCGAGCGCGCGATGGCGCTCGCGGAGATCATCGCGCGCAATGCGCCGCTTGGAATCCAGGTGACCAAGGAGGCGGGCCGCAAGTTCATCGAAGCCGGCGAGCAGGCGGCAATCGCGATCATTCCGCAGATCCGCGAACGTGTGCTCAACACATCAGATGCGGCCGAGGGTATCAAGTCGTTCGTTGAGCGCCGCGCCGCGGTGTTTCAGGGGCGCTAGTTGCGTTCACGATACGTGCTCGAAGAAGCTGTGACAATGATGTCGCAGCTTCTTGATTTCGATCACGACAATGTAGCAGCGACTCTTGTCGAGATTCATCGAATCAGGGAGATTCGATCCATTCATTAAATTCTGTTTCGTCCTGCTTTCACTCAAGCGTCCGGTATGGATTCCCATGACAAACGCACGAGTAATAGTTGTCGGAAATAACAAGGGCGGCTCGGGCAAGTCGACAATTGCCATGCATATCGCCATCACGCTGATCAAGGCGGGTCAGCGCGTCGCTACCATCGATCTCGATAACAAGCAGAAGTCGCTGACGCACTACGTCGAGAACCGGCGGGACTGGGCGCGGGAAACCTCGCTGGATCTCGGCGTTCCCGCGCATATGTGCTTCGAGACGGTGAGCGGCAGGAGCGGCGAGGTCGAGACGCTCGGGCGCAGCGCGCTTGCCGAGATCGTCGAGCGGCTCGGCCGGTCGCACGATTTCGTCGTCATCGACTGCCCCGGCCATGACACCTATCTGACGACGTTCACGCATTCGCTGGCGAACACGTTGATCACGCCGCTCAACGACAGCTTCCTCGATTTCGACGTGCTCGGCACCGTCGATCCGAACGAGTTCAAGGTGACCGGCATCAGCCACTATTCGAAGATGGTGGAGGAGGCGCGGCGCCAGCGCAGCACACACGATCAGCCGGCATTCGAGTGGGTGGTGCTGCGCAACCGCCTCTCCACGCTTGGGTCACGCAACAAGCGCTTGGTCGGCGAAGCCTTGAGCGAATTGGCCAAGACGCTGAATTTCCGCCTGGTCGATGGCCTGGCCGAACGCGTGATCTTCCGCGAATTCTATCCGCGCGGACTGACGGCGATCGACGACGTCAGCCAGCTCGCACTCGGTAGCCGGCCGACCATGTCGCATGTCACCGCGCGGCTCGAGATGGAGCGGCTGATGACTGCCATCATGCTCGGCCATCTGGTGGCGCGCCCGCCGGAATCCTCCGACGCCAGCCGCGACGCGGCGTAAGGCGACGTCGGGCCGCTACCGGCAATTGGCGTTGCCGGCGTCGGCGACGATCAGGAACGTGATCGTTCTGGGTGCGAAGACGATCGTTCCGGCGACAGCCGCGTCGCTGTTGAGGGCGGGGATACGGTCAGAGGTCCCGAGCAAGAGCGTCGCGCCATTGAGCTGAACGTTGCCGTCGGCAGGCTTTTCGCTCGCGAGCGTGTAACGTTGCGAGGCGGCTGAGAGCGTGAGCTTGTGCCGCATCCGCCGGTCATTGTTGATGACGAGCAGGGCTATTCCATCAGGCATGTCGCGCGCGCAATGCGCATAGACATGGAAGCCGTGACGCTCCGCGATACCGGCATCGAGCACAATGGTGCCCATCAACCGCCGCCACAGCAGCGCAGCCCAATAGTTCGGCCGCGGCAGATGAGTTCGCTCGTCCAGCAGCCCGTAGTCGCTCGCCGCAAGCGTGTTGTGCATCACCACCTGGACGCCGGCCTTGGCCAGCCGTCCGAGTTGATCGAGGTAACGGAACGTGTCGGCGAAGGTTGCGGCCAGGCGATTGCCGCCGCATGCGGTCTCGGCCGTCTCGGTCAGCCAGATCGGCTTGCCCGGCGCAAGCTGGTCGCGCAGCGTCTCGTAGAGGGCGAGGGTCTCGCCGGTTCGCGCCAGCCATTCGTCCGACAATGCATGCCTTGCCCTGCGATCACCGCCGCATCGCGCCGACAGCGCGCCATAGTGATGATAGGAGACCGCGTCGACGCCGGCTGCCGATAGGGCGAAAAGCGCTTGGGCCTCAGCGCCGGTGCCGATCGTGCCGGGGCCGAGGATCGTCACGTCGGGCGCTGTGTCCTTCATGAAGGCGCGGAACGCTGCAAAATCCCGGCCGTAGGCCGCGGCATCGTAGCGGTTAGGGGCGCTGCCGATGGTCGGCAGATCGGGCTCATTCATGAACTCGGCTGCGGCGATACGCCCGCCGGCCGATCGCGTGAAAGCGAGAAGTTGCCGGGCCTGCTCGGGGCTCCACTGCCCCTCGGCGTCACGCGCGCCCGCGCTGATCGCAAAGGACGTGACGATCGGAGCGTCGACGGCACGCGAGAACTCGATCACGTCCCGCCACTGCCGTCGCGTCAGCACGCCGTTGAAGCCGGCCGGCGGTGCAGCCGGTGGCGTCTCGGAATCCGCAAAGAACGTGCTGTTGGCCCAGGTGCCGCTGACGCGCAGATAGACGGGTGAGAGGGCTGCCGCGAGCTTGCGAAGCCTGCCATCGTGCAGGTCGATCGGAGTGCGAGCTGCGAACCGCTCCGTCTCTGCACGCCGACGCGTGGCGGCGGTGGCATAGGGCTTCCAGAACCGTCCGCCGGTCACCTCGACCATCTCGATGTTGTAGGACTGAAAACGCGGGTCGATGGTCGCGACGCGCGGCAGGGTCGCGACATTCAGGGCGAGCTCTGCCGCGGCCGCTTTCGTATGCGCGAAGGCTGCCATGGCCGAGACGGCGGCGAGGCATCGAAGCGGATAAGCCCAGCGGTCGCGCACAAGTCCTCGCGGCGTTCCGGATTGTGGCGTTCAGGATGCCGCCGTGGCTTGCTTGAATCAATGCGGGAGCGCGCCTTGCGGCTCGTTCGCGATACGATCCCACAGCGCGCGGATCATGTCCTTCATGACCAGCGCATCCTGCCAGCGGTCGGACAGTTCCCTGCCGTCGGGCCCGGTGATGGCATAGGGCGGGGGACCGAGCTCGCACAGGAAGGTCAGGGTCGCGTCGGGACCGGCACGTTTCCGCCAGGAGCGGATACCGTAGTCCCACCAGCCCATAAACAGCGACACCCAGCCCTGGTGCTGCGGAAAGCCGAGCGAGACCTGCACCTGCTCGCGGCTCGCGATGCGGCCGTGGATGCCCCAGGCATTGTCGAGGATGCGATGGATCATCGCGTGGTTGACGTCATCGACCGGCCAGGCGAATTCGCGGCCGACCAGATAATGCGAGAGATCGGCGGTGAGCCGCAGATCGGGAAAGCAGTCGAGCAGGTCGAGCATGAAGAACAGGTCGGTCGTCATGCGGTCGCGATGGGTCTCGACATGCACGGCGATGCCGGCCTCGGCAGCAAGCCACCGCCAGCCTTCGAGCAGGGGAATGCAATCCGCGAGCCGGCGCGGCCGAACGTCCGGCTGCAGATTGACGTGATCGGCGCCGAGCCGGGCGACCAGCTCGAGCACCGGTTTCAGGTCGCCGACGCTCTTCGGGTAGCATTGCGCCTGCCAGATCATGCCATGCGCGCGAAGGAAGCTCGTCGCCTCGCGCGCAAAGACAGGATCGATGAAGCGCACGCCGGCGCCGTCAAACCCGGCATCGCGGATCATCGCGAGCTGGGTTTGCAGCGGCCATTCGCCCTCATCGGCCAGCCGTCGCTCCATCGCCCAGAGCGACTGCAGGACGCGCAGTTGCTGCGCCACCGGTCAGGCCCGCGCCGGGATCGCCGTGGGCAGCTCGGCCTGTTCGCCTTCGTCGGCGGCGATATTCTCCTGGTAGGTCTCGGGCCCGATCCAGATCGCAACGACGGTGCAGGCGGACAGGAACATCGCGTAGCAGGCGACCGGCCACCAGGTGCCATAGGCCGCCACCAGTGCGGTTGCGACGAACGGCGCCGGACCACCCGACAGCAGCGAGCCGAGCTCGCGGGCGAAGGCAAAGCCCGCGAAGCGGCGTTGCGGCGGGAACAGCTCGGCGAAATACGCCGCCTGCGGCCCGAACATCGCCGCCGTCACCACGGCGCGCGCCAGGATGAAGGCGAGCGCGATCATGATCCACTCCTTGGTGCCGACCATCCAGAAGAACGGGAAGGCGAGCGCCACGCCGGCCAGCGCGCCGAACATGTAGACCGGCCGCCGTCCGATCCGGTCCGACAATGCCGCGAAGCCGAGGATCGCAAACAGTTCGACCGTGAATGCCAGCATCAGCGCGCTGAGCGCCTCGGCTTTCGGCACGCCGAGCGTGGTGATCACGTAGCTCAGCCCAAACACCGGGAAGAAATAGCCGAGCCCGTTCTCGGCCATGCGGGCGCCGAGCACGACGAAGAAGTTGCGCGGGTGTCGGCGCAACGCTTCCATCGCCGGATTGCTCTCGACCTTGCCGCGCGCGACCACCGCCTCGGTGTAGACCGGCGTCTCGGTGATGCGCATGCGGACGAAGATGCCGACCACGATCAGGAGGAAGCTCGCCAGGAAGGGCAGGCGCCAGCCCCAGCTCATCAAATCCTCGCGCGGCAGCATGGTCACCAGCGCGAAGGCGCCGGCCGCAAGCAGGTTGCCGACGGAGACGCCGAGCGGCGCGAAGCCGCCCCAGAAGCCGCGATGCTTCGGCGGTGCGTTCTCGACCAGATAGATCACCGCGCCGCCATATTCGGCGCCGGCGCCAAGGCCCTGGATGACGCGCATCGCGACCAGGAGGATCGGCGCCCAGATCCCGATCTGCCCATAAGTCGGCAGGAAGCCGATCGCGGTGGTGCCGATGCCGATCATCAGGAGCGTGGAGACCAGCACCGGCTTGCGGCCATAGCGATCGCCGAGGATGCCGAACAAAAGGCCGCCGAACGGCCGCACCACGAAGCCGACGCCGAAGGTCAGGAACGACAACAGCGTGCCGACCACCGGATCGCTCTTCGGAAAGAACAATTCGCCGAACACCAGCGCGGCGGCGGTGCCGTACAGGAAGAAGTCGTACCATTCGAGCGCGGAGCCGATGCTTGCGGCCAGGATCACACGCAGGCGCGATGTGCGAGCGCCATCTCTTGCCATCTCGGTCATTCGTTTCCCCGTTGTTTTGGTTTTTATGGTCGTTTTGATCGGGCACGATCTCCGCGTTTGTCGCGGCGGATCGTGCTCGTGAAAGCAGCAATGCCCGCGGCCTGGCCGCGGGCATTGTGGTCGGTCTTAGGCGGCGCGCGTGAAGTAGGATTTCTTCGACGCCGACTGGGTCTCGTAGATCGATCCCTGTCGCTTGGCCGGCGGCAGTGGCATCCGCACCGGTACGTCGGTGAGCCGCGGCGCGACCACCGGCGGCCCCGCCAGCAGGCGGCTGTTGAATTCGTCGAAGTCCTTGACGCCCATCAGCGGCCAGGCGTCGCTCGCGGCCACTTCATAGAGCAGCAGGTTGCGCGGCCGGTTCGACGTGTTGGTTGCCGAGCCGTGCAGCGCGCGCACGTGATGGAACGACATGCTGCCGGCCTTGCCCATGCAGGGCACCGCGCGCTTGATGTCGTCCTGAATCTGGTCCGGATCGATCAGGCCTGCGAAGTGGCCGTCCTCGCCGTGATGATCCCACATCGTGGCGCCGGTGTGCGACCTCGGCGTCACCAGCATCGGACCGTTCTCGATATCGCAATCGTCGAGCAGCACGCCGATCGCGAGGATGTCGTCATTGGTGTGCGGATAGAATGCCCAGTCCTGATGCCACTCAACCGGCGAGCCGTATTGCGCCGACTTCATGTTGAGCTTGGAGCCGTGCAGGCGAAGGCCGGGGCCGATCAGCTTGGTGAGGATCGAGATCACGGCGGGGCTGCGCACGATCTCGTCGAAGATCGGGTGCACCTTGTGCGGCGCCTTGATGCGGCGGACGCGCGGATTGTCAGGCGAATGGCCCGGCTCGAGGTCGTAGACGTCGGTGTGCTCGCTCACGCTGGCGGCGCCGGCCACGAGCTGCGCGAGTACGGTGCGCACCTTCGCCAGGGTTTCCTGGTTGAGCACCTCGGGGACCACGATCACCCCGTCGCGCTTGTAAGCCTGGGCCTGTTCGTCCGAAATCATGCCGCTTCTCCCTTTTTGTTCCATGTTAGCGCTAACATTAGGTGATGCTAGCGCTAATATCATGGCTTGGCAACCCGGAATCGTGCAGGCTTCGGCCCATGAGCTCCGAACTGACCGCCCCCGGGACCGGCCCGGCCGGTGCCGCGCCCACCCTTTCAGAGGTGGCCAAGCGCGCCGGCGTTTCCTCGATCACGGTGAGCCGGGTGGTGCGGATGCCCGACCTGGTCGCGCCGGAGACCCGGGCGCGGGTCGAGCGGGCGATGCGCGATCTCGGCTATGTCCCGAACCTGGTGGCGGGCGCGCTGGCGAGCGCGCGGACCAATTCGGTCGGCGTGCTGGTACCGACCATCGCCAACTCGATCTTCGCCGACACGGTGCAGGGCCTGTCCGACAAGCTCGAGCCGCTCGGCTTTTCCGTGATCCTGGCGCAGTCGCGCTATGACGCGGCGCGCGAGGACCGCATGCTGGCGGCGCTGCTGTCGCGGCGGCCCGAGGCGATCATCATGGTCGGCTCGCCGGCGACCGAGGAGGGCAGCCGCCTGCTGCGCAATGCGCGCATCCCGATCGTCGAGACCTGGGATCTGCCGGCAAACCCGATCGACGCGGTCGCGGGCTTCGACAATTACAAGGCCGGTGTCGCCGTCGCGAAGCATCTGGTCGCGCAGGGCCGCAAGCAGCTCGCCTTCATCGGCGGCGACGATCCGCGCGGCACGCGCCGCTGGTTCGGCTTCAGGGACGAGGCACTGGCCGGCGGCCTTGCCGAGCCGCGCCGGTTGATCCTGGACCGCAAGGATTCCGGCAGCGTGGCGGCGCATGCACGCCTGCCTGGTGTCGACGCGGTGTTCGCCGCCAACGATGCGCATGCGATCGGCTTCATGTCCGGGCTGCGCAAGGCCGGGCTGCTGCGCGACGGGCCTGCATCGGCGCAGCCGGTCGCCGTGATCGGGCTTGGCGATCTCGAAATGGGCCAGCTGATCTCGCCGACCCTGAGCACGATCAGCGTGCATGGCGACGCGATCGGCCGTACCGCGGCGACGCTGACGCTGGAGCGCGGCGGCGAGCGCCGCGTCGATCTCGGCTTCGAGCTGGTGCTGCGCGACAGCGGCTAGTGTGCTGAATGCGAAGTTCGTGCGATTTCGCGGCAGCCACTTTCACGAACTTCGCATTCATAAAGCACACTAGAATCATAAGTTTGCTAGTGTCCTTATCGAATCCGAAGTTCGCTCCGAAGGTGCGGCAAATGATGCGAACTTCGGATTCGGGACACTAGCGCGCCTCGCCCACGGTGCGGGCGGAGGTGCTCGTTTCTTTCCGTGCCTTCACCTTGCCGCGACCCCGGCGTCGACCGCCTCGAGCAAGGTCACGAGGCCCCGCAGGATGGCGATCGGCGAAGGCGGGCAACCCGGAATATGAAGATCGACCGGAACAACCGCGGAGACTCCGCCAACCACGGCATAGCTGCCGGCGAAGCATCCGCCATCCCTGGCGCAATCGCCCGCGGCGACAACCCATTTGGGATCTGGCGTCGCACGGTATGTGCGCTCCAGCGCCTCGCGCATATTCTTGGTGACCGGACCCGTGACCAGCAGCACGTCGGCGTGACGGGGCGAGGCGACGAACCGGATTCCAAATCGTTCTACGTCGTAATACGCATTGCTTAACGCGTGTATTTCCAGCTCGCATCCGTTGCAGGAGCCTGCATCAACCTCGCGGATCGAGAGGCTGCGGCCGAGGCGTCGTCGTGCGGTGCGGCCGACCATGGCCGCGAGCTCCGCAAGCGCAGCGTCGTCCGGGCGCGGCGCCTGCTCCGTCAATGGCTGGCGAAACAGGCTCTGGAACAGAAGTTTGCGCATCGCCTCAAGCCCTCAGAGATCCTGCCCGGAATAGGAGCAGTTGAACGACTTATTGCAGAGTGGGAAGTCCGCCACGATGTTGCCTTCGATGGCCGCCTCGAGCAGCGGCCACTGAAACCACGACGGATCGCGCAGATGGCATCGCTCGATCCGATCGCCGTTCAGGCGCAGCCAGGCCAGGATGTCGCCGCGGAAACCTTCGACGAGCGCCATGCCTTCGCAAGGCTTCGCCGTATTGTGCAGTGGCACTTGCACCGGGCCGGCCTCGAGGCCGATCAGGATCTGGTACGCCAGCGCGAGACTCTGCTCAACCTCGCGGATCCGGATCCAGACCCGGGCGTTGACGTCGCCGTCGCTCAGGACGGGGACTTCGAAGCGGAGGCCATCATAGGGGAGATAGCCGGGCTTGCGTCGGGCGTCATGATCGCGGCCGCTCGCGCGCCCGACATAGCCTCCGGCGGCGAATTGCCGGGCGAGCGTTGGAGCAACGATGCCGGTGCTGACGGTGCGGTCCTGCAACGAGGCGGTATTGTCATAGAGCTCGACCAGCGCAGGGAAATGTCGGCGGATCTGGTCGAGCGCGGCCCGGATCGTGTCGGCTCCATCGCCGGCGATATCGCGCGCGACGCCGCCGGGCACGACAAGGTCGCGCATCAGGCGGTGGCCGAATGCAGCGTCGGCCGCGCGCAGCACGGATTCGCGCAGCACGGCGCAATGCGCCTGCATCAGCGCAAATGACGCATCGTTGCAGATCGCGCCGATATCGCCGAGATGATTGGCCAGCCGCTCGAGCTCGGCCATCAGTGCGCGCAGCAACAGCGCGCGCAGCGGCACGGCAATCCGCTGCGCGGCCTCGACGGCTTGCGCGAACGCCAGCCCATAGGCGACCGTGCTGTCGCCGGAGACCCGGCCGGCGAGCCGCGCGGCCTGCTCGATCGTGCTGCCCGTCATCAGCCCTTCGACGCCCTTGTGGGTGTAGCCGAGCCGCTGCTCGAGGCGGACGACCGTCTCTCCGCTCGCGGTAAAGCGGAAATGCCCGGGCTCGATGATGCCCGCATGCACCGGACCGACTGCGATCTGATGCAGGCTGTCCCCCTCGGCCGGAAGGAATTGATAAGGCGCTGCGTTCGCCGATGCATCGCGATGTTCGCCGAGCGGGAAGCGCGTTTGCCAACGGCCGTGATCAAGCCAGGGACGGGAATCCGGTGTGTCTGTCGCCTGCAATCCGAAGAGGTCGTGCAGGGTGCGCTCCAATCGAAGCGCCGGGGGATGATGGGCCGCAACCGAAGGAAATTGGCGATCGGGACAATCCAGGCTGATCACGCCGATATCGGACGTGCGGTCGTCGAGGACGGCCATGTGCACGCGCGACGGCTCGCCCCACAGCCCGAGCAGGCTCAGGCCGCCATCCGCAAGCGCGTGAGCGGCGGCGCGCCAGGTATCGCCGTCGACCACGGCGCGCGGCCATGGATGATGTCGTTCGATCCTGTGGCCCGCCCGGATCAGATCGATCAACCTCGGCATATCCCGTTCTCCCTCGCGCTAACCGAGCAGCTTGGCGACGTGCTGGAACCAGACGACCAGCGGTCCCGGAAGGTAGATGCCCGCAGTCAGCACCAGTGCGAAATGCGCGAACATCGGCAAATAGGACGCATCCGCCGGCGCGGCATTGCCGCGCGGCTCGCCGAACGCAAGGCTGGTCAGGCGCAGGATCAGCGCGCCGAAGGCGAGCAGCAGGCCGAACACCAGCGGGATGGCGAGCAGCGGCTGGCGCGCGAAAGTGGAGCTGACGATGAGAAATTCGCTCATGAAGATACCGAGCGGCGGCAGGCCGGCGATCGCGACCACGCCGATCACGAGACTCCAGCCGAGTGCCGGATGCGACTCGGTCAGACCGCGAATGTTGGCGATCCGCTGCGTGCCCTTCACCTGCGCAATGTGGCCGACTGCGTAGAAGATTCCCGACTTGGTGAGGCTGTGCATCACCATGTGCAGCAGGCCGGCAAAGTTGGCGAGCGGGCCACCCATGCCGAACGCAAACACGATGATGCCCATGTGCTCGATCGAGGAGTAGGCGAACAACCGCTTGATGTCGCGGCGGCGGTAAAGCATGAAGGCCGCGAACAACAGCGAAGTCAGCCCCATCGTCACCATCAGCGGCCCGGGCGATATCGCATCCGGATTGGCGGCGAGCAGGATCTTGAAGCGGAGCACCGCGTAGAGCGCGACGTTGAGCAGCAGGCCGGAGAGCACGGCGGAGATCGGGGTCGGGCCCTCGGCATGCGCATCCGGAAGCCAGGCGTGCAGCGGCGCCAGGCCGACCTTGGTGCCGTATCCGAGCAGCAGGAAGATGAAGGCGACGTTGAGCAATGCCGGGTCGAACGTCGCCGCACGGCTGATCAGCACCGTCCACACCATGGCATCCTGACCCTCGCCGACCACCGGCAGCGCGGCCATGTACACCAGGATCGTGCCGAACAGCGCCAGCGCGATGCCGACGCTGCCGAGGATAAAATACTTCCAGGCCGCTTCCAGCGCCGCATGGGTCCGGTAGATGCCGACCATCAGCACGGTGGTGAGCGTAGCGACCTCGACCGCGACCCAGATCAGGCCGATATTGTTCGACACGAATGCGAGGTTCATGCCGAACATCATCACCTGATACATGGCATGGTAGAATCGCAGATAGCCCGGCGTCAGCCGTCCGGTTTCGAGCTCATGGGCGATATAGCTTGCGCTGAACACGCTCGTGGTGAATCCCACGAAGGTGTTGAGCACGATGAAGACGATGTTGAGATCGTCGATCAGCAGATACTGGCCGGGTTGCGGGCGCTCGACCACGAGCAGCGAAAGCGCGGCCAGCAAGGTGCCGAGACTGGCCAGGACATTGAGGCCCGCGGTCAGCCGGTAGCCGGGCAGCGCGGCCAGCACCGCCGCGGCGGTGATCGGTATCAACAGGACCCAGGTGACGGCGTCCGACGCGGCAGTCATCGGCGCTCCCCCCTGAATTCATCGAGCGCACCGACGTCGACGGTGTCGAACCGCTCGCGAATGCGGAACAGGAACACGCCGATCACGATGAATGCGATCAGGATCGAGAAGGCGACGCTGATCTCTACGACGAGCGGCATGCCCTTGGCGCCGGTCGCGGCCAGCACCAGGCCGTTTTCCAGCGACATGAAGCCGACGACCTGGCTGACGGCGTTGCGCCGCGTCACCATGACGAGCAATCCCAGCAGCACCACCGACAGTGCGAAGGCAAGGTCTTCCCGCGCCAGCGGATCGGCCGCGCCGGTCACGCGCAGCATCAGCACCATGGACAGGGCGACGAGCCCCATGCCGGCAAGCATGGTCGGACCGATGCTCACCGCGGTCTCGATATCGCGATGAATGCCGAGCTGCTTGATGATCCGATGCAACGCCACCGGGATGACGATCGCCTTGAAGACCAGTGCGATCGCCGCGGTGACGTAGAGATGCGGCGCATTCTGGATGAAGGCCTGCCAGGCGACGGAAGCTGCGAGCACCACGGCATGAAGTGCGAAGATGTTCAGCAGCGCATACAGGCGATCCTGGTACAGCATCATGAAGCTGATCAGCACGAGCCCGCCGGCGAGCAGATGGGCGATGTCGAAGGCGAGGTTGTGCATCAGAAGCCCCGTGACACGAACCGAAGCAGCGTGCCGAGCAGGCCGAGCATCAGCGCCGCGCCGAGGAATTCGGGGACGCGGAACACCCGCATTTTGGCCGTCGCGGTCTCGAGCACGGCAAGGAGGAAGCTCGCGACCGCAAGCTTGAGGATGTAGACGGCGACGCTGACGAGATAGGACAGCGGCCCCGCGCCTTCGGTGGTGATCTGCCACGGGAAGAACACGCAGATGATCAGGGAGATGTAGAGCAGCAGCTTGAGGAAGGCGCCGAACTCGATCATGGCGAGGTGACGCCCGGAATATTCGAGGATCATCGCCTCGTGCACCATGGTCAGCTCCAGATGCGTCGCCGGGTTGTCGACCGGGATGCGCGCGTTTTCGGCGAGCGCCACCATGATGAGGGCGATCATCGCCATGCCGAGAGAGACGCGCAGTCCGACTTCCGACGACGCCATGAAGGTCGCGACCGTCGACAGCTGCGTCGAGCCGGCAATCAGCGCGACGCAGAACACCATCAACAGCATGGCCGGCTCGGCGAGCGCGGCAATCATCACCTCGCGGCTGGAGCCGATGCCGCCGAAGCTGGTGCCGACGTCCATGCCGGCAAGCGCGAGGAAGAAGCGCGCGCTGCCGAGCAGGGCGACGATCGCGATCAGGTCGGCGCTCCAGTTGAATTGGAGGCCGGTCGCGAATGTCGGGACCAGCGCCGCCGCGACCCAGATGGCCGCGAACGTCACATAGGGCGTGACACGGAACAGCCAGGACGCGTTTTCGGCGAGCACGACCTCCTTGCGCAGCAGCCGCAGCAGGTCACGGTAGGGCTGGAAGATCGACGGTCCTTTTCGCCGCAACAGCCGCGCCTTGATCTTGCGCACGACGCCCGTCAGCAGCGGCGCGAGCAGCAGCACAAGCGCCATCTGGCCGAGCTGAACGAGGATGTCCGAGATCACGACCATATCGCGAGCGCCAGCAGCAATGTGACGAGGGTTGCGAACACCAGGCTGAGGTAGCGGCGGATGGTCAGGAACTGGAGCTGGTTCAGCCGATCGGCGAAGAACCACACGAGTTCAGTCACGGGTGTGTAGAGCCGCTCCCAGACCAGGTCGTGCATATCGACCCTGAGGCGGGCCGGCCGCAGTTCGCCCGGCGCGGGCATGTCGACATGCTCGCGGGCTTGGAAAACCAGCGTGCCGAAGACGCGGCGGATCGGTTGCACAAAGCTCACGCCGGAATACTGCGCCGCCGGTGTCGGGTCGGAGAAGCCGCAACCCCAGGCCGGTCCGCGCCGGATCGCGCGCGACGCAAAGCGATGGATAAAGTACACCGCGAGCGACGCCGCGGCGGTGATGAAAGCAAAGACGAGCAATCCGTTGTAGGAACTGCGGCTCTCCTCGATCGGAACGATCGAGAGCCAGGGATCGTCCGCCTGAAGCGGCATCCGGTGGCCGATCACGGTCTGCGCAACCGGCGAAAGCGCGTCGATCACTAGGCCGGGCAGAATGCCGGCGAGGAAGCAGAGCACGGCAAGGCCGAACATCGCGGCGAGCGAATAGCGATCGACTTCGCCGGCGGCTTCCGCGGCCGGGCTCCGCGCGCGGCCGAGGAACGTGATGCCGAAGGCCTTGACGAAGCATGCGGCGGCCAGCGCCGCGGCCAGCGCCAGCAAGGCGCCGATCGCGGGCACCATGATCTTCAGCAGCCATTGCGGCAGGTCGGGGCTCTGCAGGACGGCCTGAAACATCAGCCACTCCGACACGAACCCGTTGAACGGCGGCAGCGCCGAGATCGCGACGCAGCCGACCAGAAAGACGAAGCTCGTGAGCGGCATGCGGTGGATCAGGCCGCCCAGCTTCTCCATGTCGCGTTCGCCGGTCGACGTCAGCACCGCGCCGGCCCCGAAGAACAACAGGCTCTTGAAGAACGAATGGTTCAGCACGTGGAACAATGCGGCCGTGAAGGCGAGGGCGGCCGCGAGGCCAAGGCCGTTCGCCTGAAATGCCAGCGCAAGGCCGAGGCTTGCGAAGATGACGCCGATGTTCTCGATCGTGCTGTAGGCGAGCAGGCGCTTGAGATCCTTCTCCATCAGCGCGTAGAGGATCCCCATGACGGCCGTGGCGCCGCCGAGGATGAGAACCGCGACACCCGCCGACCAGCTTGGCGGCCCGAGCAGATCGAACACGACCCGGATGAATCCGTAGATCGCGACCTTCGTCATCACGCCGCTCATCAGCGCCGAGACATGGCTCGGCGCGGCGGGATGAGCCAGCGGCAGCCACACGTGCAACGGGATCAGGCCGGCTTTCGACCCGGCGCCGAGCAACATCAGCGCGAGCACCAGTGCGGCTTCGGACGGGGTGTGCTGAGCAGCGCGGATGGACGCGAAGCTGTAGCTGCCGCCCGCTCCCGCCAGCAGGCCGAAGGCAAGCAACAGAGCCAGCGTTCCGAAGCTTGCCATCACGAGATAGACGTAGCCTGCGCGGGCATTATCCGCGTCACGGTGATGCGCCAAGACGAGCGCCCACGAGGCGAGCGACATGAATTCCCAACACAAGAGGTAGGTGAACGCATCGTCGGCGAGCACGACGAGATTCATGCCGGCCAGGAACGCCGGGAAAAAGGGAAGGATGCGCTGCGGCGCGGATTCGTGGCTGCCGTAGCCGAGGCCATAAAGACTTGCGGCCGCACCGCCGAGATTGACCACGACGAGAAAGAATGCGGCGAGCGCATCGAGGCGGAAATGCGATCCCAGCCAGGGCAACCCGATCGGCAGAGCCAGTTCCGTCGCGCTGGTACGGGAGATGAGCGAAATCATGGCCCCGGCCAGCGCGATCAGCGAAATCGCGAAAGTCGCGCCGTAGACGATGGCTGTCGATTGGCGCGATCTGCTGGTTGCAATCGCGAGAGCGGTCGTTCCCAGCAGGGCGGCTACACACCAGATCTGCTGAGTGACCGCCGGGATCATGTCCGCACCTTCGGTGAACCTGATCCGGCCTTCAATCGCACCCCGCGGCCGCCGCCGTTGCTGACGGCGCCCTCATTGATGACCTCGACGCCGGCTGTGCCGAGCGCGTCGATCAGTTTCACGAGCGAGTCGACGTTGCCGCGAATGGTTCCTTCGCTCGCCTCCATCCGCTGGATGGTTGGCACCGAAAGTCCGGACAGTTCGGCGAGCTGCCGTTGGTCGATGCCGAGCAAGGCTCTGGCCGCTCGTAGCTGCGCCGCGGTGATCATCGATTGATGGCCGTCGATTTGAGAGTCGCGTCTATTTGAATGTCATTTATGCACATCAAGTAATGATGGCACAAGAGCAATAAATGATGTTTTATACATCATTCCTAGGCGCGGTCCTCAACGCGAGCGGTATCCGCACGCCGACGGAGTTGCGCTGATGCGCGTTCAGTCGGAGATTTTTCGATAGACCGCCGCGGCGTGGCGCAGCAGCCGGCTCTTGCGCTTCCGTTCGTGCACGCGCTGGTGCCTGGCCTTGCGCTCGTGGGCGCGTTGCGCGGGTGCATCGACGCTCTCGAGCAGCCCGCGACGGACCTCGTCATCGTTCAATTCGCCGAGCAATTGCTGTCCCTTGCGCAGATGCTTCAGGATGATCCGCCATGACGCGTATTCGTCGGGGGGCAAGCCGCCCTGCGAGAACTCGATCGCGTAACGCAGCCGCTTGCTGGCGAGACGGACGCGGTGGCGCTTGTTCTTGCCCATGCCTTGCAGCCCGCGGCTCTTCTGGCACAGCTTGCCATGCCACCGCGCCAGCCGCCGCGCGTGAAACACCGCGACCGGCACGGCTCGCCGCTGCGCGGCGCGGGGGTCCTGCCGCGTGGTCCAGGGTCCGCTGCCGACCCAGTCCCACATGCCGTCGAACCATCGCCAGTATCGATCGCTTTGCAACGCCTCCTTGAGCGCCTCGAACGCGTCGGTTCGCGCCGTCTGGAGCATGCCTTCTTCAGGCAGGCCCTTGCTGTTCTCGATCGCGACGTCGAGGTCGCGCGTGGCGCCGAGATGGGCGCTCAGCCATCTCAACTCGGATTTCAGTCGCGTCCATTCGGTGTCCGCCACCATCGGCCCATAGAAAGCGATCGCCGCCTTCAGCCGCGTCAGCGCGATACGGGTCTGGTGCAGCGCGGCGGAATCGCCGGAACTCATGGCCTCGTGATTGGTGGCGACTTCCTCGAGGCATTCGGACAGGATCAGGCGAAACGCGGTCTCACAGCGCATGGCTTCGCTTAGATGGCGCGGCCGCTTTGGGCGGACAACACGCTCCTTGGCCGGACTTGCCGCTACCGTCATGACACTCTCGTGACCCCGCCGGTACCGCAACGCAACCGGGCGGCTCCCGGGTGGGAAGATTTCCCGTTTGATCGATGTCGATCAAGGATTTTCTGCCGGGCCGCAGTGCGACGATCCAGCGACAGGATCAAAATGTCGCAATCAACCCGTTGGCGGGAGCTCATTCCAGTCGATATGCAGGCCGGGCTTTTGAGGGAACACCATGGTTTCGAGCACGCCGCAAAACCAGCCAGCGGACTTCGCCGCAGCACCAGATATTTCGTGCACGAAGTATCTTGATATTTCGCGTGCGAAATATATAACGGACGGCATGAAAGCGGAACACCGGCTGATCTTTCTTCTGACCGTGGCCTATCGCCGGTTGCAACGCGCCATCGAGCAGGAGACGGCCACGCACGATCTGACGTCGGCCCAGGCCGGCGTGCTGTTCTTTCTCGGGCGCAATGACGGCGCGCTGATCGGCGACGTCTCGCAGGCGCTCGACATCGTGCCGTCGGCGATGAGCGGGCTCGCCGACCGGATGGAACGTGCAGGCCTCGTGAAGCGCCGCCGCGATGGCGAGGACGGCCGCAGCCAGCGGCTCCATCTGACCGCGGCGGGGCAGGAGTTCGGCAAACGCGCCGCGACGCGGACCAGGGCGATCAACAACCGTCTGATGGACGGGTTCTCGGACGCGGAGATCGACGTGGTGTCGCGCTGGCTGACCAGCCTGCAAGACAAGTTTCCGAAAGGCAAGGACAGCTAGAGCGTCTTCAAGCGAAGTGGCTACCGGTTCGCGTGAAGAAGACGCGTCAAGCAGGAAGCGAGCAACAGGAGTGAAGCATGAGTGAAGTGGTCGTAGCGCTGGACGGCGGTGTCCTCACCGTGACGATGGCGCGCCCGGACAAGAAGAATGCGATCACCAACGCGATGTATGGCGCGATGGCCGATGCGCTCGAGCGCGCGGAGGGCGATTCCGCGATCCGCGCCGTGCTGCTGCAGGGCGACGGCGACAGCTTTACCGCCGGCAACGATCTCGCCGACTTCGCGGCGGTGTCGCGCGGCGTGCAGGGCGAGCGCCACGTGACGCGCTTCCTCGCCGGACTTGCCAAGGCGACGCGGCCGCTGGTTGCCGCCGTGCAGGGCAATGCGGTCGGCATCGGCACCACTATGCTGCTGCATTGCGACCTCGTCTACCTCGCGCCGACTGCGCGGCTGATCACGCCGTTCGTCAATCTGGCGCTGGTGCCGGAGGCGGCCTCGACCTATCTGCTGCCGCAGCGCATCGGCTATGCGCGGGCCTATGCGATGTTCGCGCTCGGCGAACCGGTCGAGGCGGAGACGGCGGTCTCGATCGGCCTCGCCAACGCGGTTGTGCCGCTCGCGGACCTGCGCGCCAAGGCACGCGCGGCGGCGGACGCGCTGGCGAAGCGGCCGTTCGGCTCGCTCCAGCACACCAAGGCGCTGATGCGCGACCCCGCCAGGATCAGCGCGCAAATGGCGCGCGAGGGCGAGATCTTCCAGGAGCGACTGATGAGTGCGGAAGCACGCGAGGCCTTTGCCGCCTTTGCCGAGCGTCGCCAGCCCGATTTCTCCAAGATTACCGGTTAGGTCCGGAGCGTGGGCCGCCACGCGTGGGCGGCGCTATTGCTTTGGGGTTGACGGCCTCGCCGGCTTCGAACATCTCCTGTCGGGGCATAGCGCAACCCGGCGAGGCGAGGCATGAGCGACAGTCACACGCTGCGCGGCGAAGGAATCGCCGCGACCATTTCGGCGCAGGGCGCCGAATTGTCGTCGCTCAGAAATGCCGACGGGACCGAACTGTTGTGGCAGGCCGGCCCGCAATGGCCGCGCCATGCCCCCATCCTGTTCCCGATCGTCGGCCGCTTGAAGAACGATACGCTGCGCCACAACGGCAAGACCTATCCGATGACGCAGCACGGCTTCGCGCGGGATCGCCGCTTTGCCTGGGTGGAGCAGGGGCCCCGATCCTGCAAGCTTGCGCTCACCGACGATACGGAGACGCGTGCGCGCTATCCCTTCGCGTTCAGGCTCGAGGTCACCTATACCGTTGATGGCGCCGATCTCGATGTCGCCTTCGACATCGTCAACACCGGCGCCGAGACGCTGTCGGCCTCTCTCGGCGGTCATCCTGCCTTCAACTGGCCGCTGCTTCCGGGATTGGCAAAGGAGGCGTACGCGTTGACCTTCGCGAAGGATGAGCCGGCGCCGATCCGCCGGCTGACGGAGGGACTGATGCGGCCGCAAGCCGAGCCGAGTCCGATCAAGGGCAGCGTGCTGGCGTTGTCGGAGCAGTTGTTCGACGACGACGCCATGATCCTCGATCAGGTCGCGAGCGCATCGGTCCGCTTTGCTGCTGCGCAGGGGCCTGCGATCGAGGTGTCGTGGCGCGGCTTTCGCGAACTTGGCATCTGGTCGAAGGTCGGTGGCGCGGCGTTCCTCTGCATCGAGCCGTGGTACGGTTTCGCCAGCCCTGTCGAATTCGATGGCGAGTTCGCCGGCAAGCCCGGCCTCATGCACATCGCGCCGGGTGCGCGGCAGTCACTGGGCTATCGCATTCGCGTGAGCTGACGAAGAACAGGTCAATGGGCGCGGGAGCTGAGCGCACTGGTGATCGCGCCGACCGATGGCGGGTTCTCGTTCGCCCAGGCCTCATGCGCGGCCAGGTCGCGGTAATGCTCGGCCATGCGCAGCAGCCGCTCGCGGATGCCGGCTTCTTCCTCGCTTTTGGCCTGATCGGTCAATTGCGCGGCGCGTTCGAGAAGCGTTTTCGGATCGATCACGACAAGCTCCAAATCCGGTTTTCGCCAAGCGGACAACCCTTACAGGCAAGCACAGTTCCTGCCTTGGTTTGATGACAGCGCATTCAGAGCTGGAACACGCCGAGTCCCGCCATCACATCGCGCTTGGTGCGCTCGGTGATCTCCCGGGCTTTCGAGGTTCCGCGCCTGATCACGTCAGCGACATGGTCGCGATTGCTTGCCAGCTCGGCGCGCCGGGCCCGGATCGGCGCGATCAGGGCTTGCAGGATGTCCTCCAGCCGCCGCTTGACCGCTGCGTCGCCGAGACCGCCGCGCCGATAGCGCGCCTTCAATTCCTCGACGGCGTGCCGGTCGTCATCGAACGCGTCGAGATAGCTGAAGACGACATTGCCCTCGATCTTGCCAGGGTCGCCGACGCGCAGATGATCGGGATCGGTGAACATCGCGCGCACCGCGGCCGAGATGTCGCCGGGCGAGGCCGAGAGAGCAATCGCATTGCCGGCGGATTTGCTCATCTTCGCGCGCCCGTCGACGCCTGGCAGCCGTCCCGCGCGCGGTATGACGGCCACCGCCTCCTGCAGGAGCGCACGGCCGGCAAGCGCGTTGACGCGCCTGATGATCTCGTTGGTCTGCTCGATCAGGGGAGCCTGGTCCTCGCCGACCGGCACGACGGTGGCCCGAAACGCGGTGATGTCGGCGGCCTGCGCCACCGGGTAGCACAGGAAGCCCGCCGGGATGTCGCGTCCGAATCCGCGGGCGCGGATCTCGTCCTTGATGGTGGGATTGCGCTCCAGCCGCGCGACGGTGACGAGGTTGAGATAGAGCATCGACAATTCCGCGAGCGCCGGAAGCTGCGACTGCAGGCAGATCGAGGTTCGTTCGGGATCGATTCCGACGGCGAGATAATCCAGTGCGACCTCGATGACGTTGCCGCGGACCTTGCCGATGTCGTGCGCGTTGTCGGTCAGCGCCTGCATGTCGGCGAGCAGCAGGTATTGCTCATGGCTGTCCTGAAACGCGAGACGGCTTCTGAGCGAGCCGACGTAATGGCCGAGATGCAGCGGCCCGGTGGTGCGGTCGCCGGTGAGGATGATCGGTTTGGTCACGGCTTATCTCCATTCGTTTGAATGGGGACACCGCATGCGGGCTGGATGAGGTGAAAGAAAAAGGCCGCCCAATGCGGCGGCCCCGAAATGCATGAACGCGTTCGGCCCGCCTGTCAGTCGGCGAGCCAGCCACCAGAGATTGGCGATCAGGATCGAGCGGTTCATGGCGTGAGGCGTAAGGCAATCGAACGAGCCGGTCAAGACGGCATAGCCAGTTATTCTTCCACCCGGCTATGCTCGAGTAATCGCTCCCCTGTGCTCCTCCGAGAACACGTGCGCGTAAAGGTTGGCGATCCATTGCTTACCTTCCTGCGTGACCCGCAGATATCGAAGTGCGTCGCCGATATAGGGGCAGACGGCCTTCCAGAAGAAAGCAGGGTACGCTGCACGTAGATCATCGGGGGTCTGATATCCGAGTTTCTCGCTTGCGCCAGTCTCCCGAAATTCGGCAAACAAGGCTGACGTCTTCCGCAAATAGTCAATGTCGGCCAATTGGCCGATCAAATCCGCGGCACGAAGCAGGCCGGGATAATCCGCCGTACTGGTATGCTCCTCTTCCCCCGGTACCGGAAAGCGCGTGTGCTCGATGTTCGCCTCGATTTCCTTTGTGTCGATGGAGGTCAAGCTCACCTTGCCGAAACGCTCGCGGACAAAGAGCTTGGATCGTGTCACATGATAGGGGGTCAAGGATGCGTCCGTGGCTCCAGCAGATATCCGGACGCGATCACCGTTTTCGTTACAAACATAAAGTCCGTCCCGGTCGCCTCGACATACCCCGCGTACATAGCCGATGTCGTGGCATAAGAGCGAAATCATGAAATGGAGCCAGTCGCGCGGCCTGACGCCGCCTTCGCTCGTATGCTTGCCGAGTAAAATGTTCTGTCCGACCAACGTCACCATGATGGTGTGGTTCATGTCGTGGTAGGCCGCATCGCTATTGGCAATATTCTCCAACGCGAGGCGCCCAACGAAACCGATGATGTCCGGATAGGCGGGCTCGAGGATTCCGTAGATTTGGCCGTATGTACCCTTAAGCTGATCGACAAACGCTTGGATGACAATTTGAGTTGGGTTGAACATGATCGCCTCCAATGCGCGGATGCTATGCCGGTTTGGGTATTTCGTCACCGGGTTGTTGGTCCCGCGAATTGGGCCGGAGCCTGGTGGCCCGGAGGCCTGTCGAGCCCTGGTTTTGAGGGTTACCGGGATGAGGCAAGGCTGAACCACCGCTGATGGCCCATCGCGATCAATGCACCCGACCGCCAAACGGTCCGCTGTGAGGTGCATACCGGATCTTGCCGAGACCGGGCCAAACGGTCGCGATTGGACCCGAAGTGGGCAGTGGGGCCAGTAACGAGGGTGGACCGAAGCGCGCATGTATCCGCCCATGGCTCCCAACTTCCGTCAATTTTTGATCGCCATGTCAGATGTGGAAATTCTTGCCGAAGCGTGGCGATAGGAGTCACGCGATCAATGCTTTCATTCCAAGTGATTTGCAGGACGAGTAATGAAGAACGCAACACTGTTGGCCCTTGGTTTGTTGGCGGCGGGAGTTTGGTCACAAGACAGCGCGAGATGTCAGACCTCGCTTTCCCCTCCGCTTTCGCTTGCGCCGCCGCCGCCGGATGAGAGATCGGCATCTCCGGGCGCAACCAACAGCGTCTGGCCGCCGACGGCGACCGCTAAGAGTTCGGTACCGCCCCGGGCTGCTGAAGATTCTTTGCCACGCTCCACTGCCCCGCGATCTGCCACTGTCGAACACACGCCGGTAGAGTCAGGCAGCGCTTCGCCAGCACAAGTGATCGACAGGTCGCCGCCGTCGGCTAGACCGGTCCCCGATTACGATGGTTTTAGCGTCGGCATCGACGACGACACGTCAAGCCGGACGACGCGACCCGTCAGGTCACACCGGGCAAAGCAGCCCAAGCTCGATCAAGAAGCGGATCGTGTCTCTCGGCAGCAATCGGTCGATCCCGGGGACGATGACAAACTAAAGGGCAAGCTTACGATTTGCCGCGGCTGCAAGTAGCAGGCACCACTCCGGACGGACATTTGAATTGGCCCGTCATTTTGCGGGACACTTGCGATGCAAGAGTCCGGAGTTGGCCCATCGCGACATATTCCGATGCTGCACAAAATGACCGCTATAAGGACAAAGCGGACGTAAGCTTCATCGCATGATGCCGCTGGGCTTATGGGTACGTGCCCTAGTTGAACGCCATGCCGCCGCTCATCGCGATGGTCTGTCCGGTCATGTAGGGATTATTGACCAGCAGCATCACGGCCTGCGCCACCTCCTCGGCGGTGCCGAAACGGCCGACCGGGATCCGGCTGACGAGCTCGCTCTTTCCCTTCATCATGTCGGTCTCGATCAGCGACGGCGCCACGGCGTTGACGGTGATGCCTTCCTTGACAAGGCGTGCGGCATAGCCGCGGGTCATCCCCTCCATCGCCGCCTTGGATGCGTTGTAGTGCGGCCCGATCGAGCCGGCGCCGCGCGCCGCGCCGGAGGAGATGTTGACGATGCGGCCCCATTTCCGGGTGCGCATCATCGGCAGCACCGCTTGCGTGCAGAGAAACGCCGATTTGAGATTGACCGTGATGGTGCGGTCGAAATCCTCCTCGGTGAGGTCGTCGACACCCCTGACGATCGCGATCCCGGCATTGTTGACGAGGATGTCGACCGGGCCGAGCTCGGATTTGGCGCGCTGGACCAGCGCGGTGACGGCGGCAGCTTCCGAGACGTCGGCGGCGATCGCGACGGCGCGGCCGCCGGCGGCAATGATGCCCTTCGCTAGCGTCTCCGCCTCGGCCGAGCGCTCGCGATAATTGATGGCGACGGCTGCGCCGGCATCCGCCAGCATCTTGACGATCGCCGCGCCGATGCCGCGCGATCCGCCGGTCACCAGCGCCACATGTCCGTGCAGACTGCTTGTTGTCATCAGGGTCACCCTGTTCGACGTACCCTCGCAGGACGCAAACGGGAAGGCGCGGCGCAATGCAACTCTGCTCAAATCTGCGTTGGAGGCCGCCGCGCGGCGAAAAACCGGGCTCCGGGCCCGGAATCGGCCTTGCGTCCGGCCCGGGCCGGCGGCAATGGTTGGGACATCACTTCTTAGCCCACCCACGAGAGATCGATGAGCAAACTGATTGTCCGCGCCGGCGAGTTCACCTTTGACGCCCGTTTCGAGGAGCAGCTGGCGCCGAAGACGGTCGCCGCGTTCCGCAAGGCGATGCCGTTCGAGAGCCAGGCGATCCACGTGCGCTGGAGCGGCGAGGGCGTCTGGATGCCGCTCGGCGATCTCGACTTCGGCGTGTCCTACGAGAACCACACCAGCTATCCGGCGCCGGGCCAGATCATCCTCTATCCGGGCGGCATCAGCGAGACCGAGATCCTGCTCGCCTATGGCGGCGTGCACTTCGCCAGCAAGATGGGCCAGCTCGCCGGCAATCACTTCATCACGCTGACCTCGGGGCTGGAGAACCTCACCGCGTTCGGCAAGACCGTGTTGTGGAAGGGCGCGCAGAACATCCGCTTCGAGGAAATCTGATGTGACCGAGGCCCGCTATCCGCGCGATCTCCGCGGCTACGGCCGCAATCCGCCCGATCCGAAATGGCCCGACGCGGCGCGCATCGCCGTGCAATTCGTGGTCAATTTCGAGGAGGGCGGGGAGAACAACATCCTGCACGGTGATCGCGCCTCGGAAGCGTTTCTGTCCGACGTGCTCGGCGCGCAGCCCTGGGTCGGCCGGCGGCACGCCAATATCGAGACGATGTTCGAATATGGCGCGCGCGCCGGCTTCTGGCGGCTGTGGCGGATATTCACCGAGCGGAAGCTGCCGGCCACGGTGTTCGGCGTCGCGATGGCGCTGAAGCGCAATCCGGACGTCGTCGCCGCGATGCAGGAGGCGGGCTGGGACATCGCGAGCCACAGCCTGCGCTGGGTCGAGCACAAGGACATGTCGGAGGACGAGGAGCGCGAGGAGATCGCCAGCGCCATTGCCGTGCATGCCGAGGCGACCGGCGCGCGGCCGCTCGGCTGGTACACCGGCCGCTCCTCGATCAACACGCTGCGGCTTCTAATGGAGGCGGGCGGCCTGCGCTATCTCTGCGATTCCTATGCCGACGATCTGCCGTACTGGATCAAGGCAGCCGGCACCGAGCCGCATCTCGTGATCCCCTATACGCTCGATGCCAACGACATGCGCTTCATCAACGCGCAGGGCTTCGGCGGCGGCGAGGAGTTCTACACCTACCTGAAGGACAGTTTCGACGTGCTCTATGCCGAGGGCGCAACCTCACCGAAGATGATGTCGATCGGTCTGCATTGCCGCGTCGTCGGGCGTCCCGGCCGCGCCGCCGCGCTGATGCGCTTTCTCGACTACATCCAGAAGCACGAGCACGTCTGGGCGCCGACCCGGCTTCAAATCGCCGAGCATTGGCACGCCAATATGAAGCATCTCGCCGCGGAAGCGTTTGAGATCGGCTAGCGCCGGTGCCACTCCAGCCGAATTGACGCAACATCCTGCGCATTCGAATTGCATCGGGTGAATTGCTGCGTTGCACAGACGTCAGAAGCGATCCCGGATTCCACGCGTTAGCAGCCTGCAATGCGGGAGCAGGCGGGTTTCATGCAAGACGTCCAGGAGATCGTAACCGGATTGGAACACACATTTCGCTGGGTTCCGGATTGGGTGGTCGGCCTCGTCCTGATCACGGCTGCGATCGCCGTTGCGCTCGTCGTTCACTCCATCGCGCAACGCATCGTCCATCGCATGGTGGGACCAAAGAATTCCGTCGCGCCGATGCTGCTTGACCGGACAGCCGGTCCGTCACGGCTGGCGCTGTGCCTTGCCGCCGTCGCGCTGGTGTTGCCATTGGCGCCGCTCAACGATCTGCTGCGGCTGACACTCAGCCATTTCTTCGGCGTCGCCGTCATCGCGCTGATCGGCTGGATCTCGATCCGCGCCGTCGACATGGCGTCGGCCAGGTATCTCGATAAATTTCGCCTCGACGTTGCCGAGAATTTCCTGGCACGCAAGCACGTCACCCAGGTGCGCGTCTTCAAGCGGGTCACCGACACGCTGATCGTCATCATCGCGGTCTCCACCGCGCTGATGACGTTCGACTCGGTCAGGCAATACGGCGTCAGCCTGTTCGCCTCCGCCGGCGCCGCCGGCCTGATCGTCGGTCTTGCCGCAAGGCCGTTGCTGAGCAATCTGATCGCCGGCGTGCAGATCGCCGTGACCCAGCCGATCCGGATCGAGGACGCGGTCATCATCGAAAACGAATGGGGCTGGGTCGAGGATATCGCCTCAACCTATGTCGTGATCCGGCTGTGGGACTGGCGGCGCATGGTGGTACCGCTGTCCTATTTCATCGAGCGCCCGTTCCAGAACTGGACGCGCGACGCGCAATCCCTGATCGGTGCGATTGCGCTGCATGTTGATTATAGCGCCGACGTGCCGGCGATCCGCAAAAGGCTGGAGCAGGCGGCGAAGGAGTCGCGGCTCTGGGACGGCGCGGTGGTCAATCTGCAGGTGATCGACACCCACCCGCGCACCATCGAGCTGCGCGCGCTGATCAGTGCACGGAATGCACCGCAATCCTGGGACCTGCGTTGCGAGATCCGCGAGAAGCTGCTGGCGTTCATCCGTGACGAGATGCCAGACGCGCTGCCGCGCGATCGGGCGATCCTGGCGCCCGCGGTCGATGATTTCGGCCGGGCGTTCCTGCGCGGCGCGCCGGCACGGCAGCGCGCGGCGGCGCCGGCGCGCAACTGATCCGTGATTTGCTCTAGTGGCCGGCCATGTGCCGGCCGATCTCGGTGAGGTCGGCCTCGCTGGCGCGGGCCTCATGCACGAACGCGCCGTGGAACATCACGACCAGCCGGTCCGACAGCTCCAGCAGCTCGTCGAGGTCCTCACTGACCAAGAGCACCGCCGCGCCTCGGTTGCGGGCGGCCATGATCTCGGCGTGGATTTGCGCCACCGCCGCGAAGTCGAGCCCGAAGCAGGGATTGGCGGCGATCAGCACCTCGACGTCGCCCGAGAGCTCGCGCGCCAGCACCGCGCGCTGGACATTGCCGCCCGACAGTGCCGCGATCGGCGTCTCCGGCGTGCGGGTCTTGATCTTGTAGCGGTTGATCTTGCGCTCGGCGTCGTTGCGGAAGGCGGCACGGTTCAGCCACCAGCCGCCGCGCGCGAACGGAGCGCGATCGAATTCGCGGAATGCGATGTTGTCGGCGACGCTCATGCCGCCGACGCAGGCGTTCTTCAGCGGCTCTTCCGGCAACAGCGACATCCTGTGGCGCCGCATCTCCGCGCGGCTCGCCGCATAGGTCTCGCCCTGGACGCGGATCACGCCGCTCTCGGCCTCGCGCTGGCCGGCCAGCACCTCCACGAGCTGGCGCTGGCCGTTGCCGGAGACGCCGGCGATGCCGACGATCTCGCCGCTTTTCACGGTCAGCGATACGCCGTGCACGGCAATCGCGCCGGCATCGTCAAGCGCGGTGAGCTTGTCGAGCTCGAGCCGGGCCGCTCCGGTCTCGCCGGTGCGCGGCGGTTGTACCGTCAGCTGTTCGGCGCCGATCATGGTGCGGGCCATCTCGTCCGGCGTCAGCTCGGCGACCCGGCCGCTGCCGGCAAGCTTGCCGCGACGCAGGATGGTCACCTCGTCGGCAAAGGCCATCACCTCGCGGAACTTGTGCGTGATCATCAGGATGGTGAGCTCGCCCGCGACCACCATCGCGCGCAGCATGTCGAGCACCTCGTCGGCTTCGCCCGGCGTCAGCACCGAGGTCGGCTCGTCCAGGATCAGGAAGCGGCGCTTCAGGTACAGCTGCTTGAGGATCTCGCATTTCTGCCGTTCGCCGGCGGAGATGTCGGAGACCTTTGCATCGAGCGGCACCTTGAACGGCATCCGCGCCAGGAAGGCCTCCAGCTCCTTCTTCTCCTTGCGCCAGTCGACCACGGCAGGCACGTCGTCGCGCGCCAGCACCAAATTCTCGGCGACCGTCATCGCCGGCACTAGTGTAAAGTGCTGGTAGACCATGCCGAGCCCGAGCGCATGCGCGTCCTTCGGATTGGCAATGGCCTGCTGGCGGCCGCCGACGAGGATGTCGCCTTCGGTGGCGTGGTAATAGCCCATGATGCATTTGACGAGCGTG
The DNA here is from genome assembly GCF_054063995.1 of Bradyrhizobium sp. USDA 4504. NCBI lineage: Bacteria > Pseudomonadati > Pseudomonadota > Alphaproteobacteria > Hyphomicrobiales > Nitrobacteraceae > Bradyrhizobium > Bradyrhizobium sp. USDA 4504. Next base: position 945,873 of record NZ_JBSSGV010000001.1, read on the forward strand.
CTCTTGCCCGCGCCATTCTCACCGAGCAGCGCGTGGAACGAGCCGGGACGCACCTTGAGCTCGACATTGTCGAGCGCTGTAAAATCGCCGAACCGCATCGTCATGGCGATGGCGTCGACGCCGAACGCGCCTGATGGTGCGGGCGGCTCGCCGATGATCACGACAGCGCCCCGATCAGGTCGGCGGATTTGGTCACCGCGCCGAACACGCCGCCCTGCATCTTGATCATCTTCAGCGCGTGGTCGTGATTGCCCTTGTCAGTCGCGCCGCAACAGTCCTCGACCAGCACGCATTCGAAGCCGCGATCGTTGGCCTCGCGCATCGTGGTGTGAACGCAGACATCGGTGGTGATGCCGGTCAGCACGATGTTCTCGATGCCGCGCAGCCGCAGCATCAGTTCGAGGTCGGTGGCGCAGAACGAGCCTTTTCCGGGCTTGTCGATAACAGGTTCGCCCGGCAGCGGCGCGAGGTCGGGAATGATCTCCCAGCCGGGTTCGCCGCGCACCAGGATGCGGCCGCAGGGGCCGGGGTCGCCGATGCCGGCGCCGATCTGGCGCGAGCGCCAGCGCTTGTTGGCGGGCAGGTCGGCCAGATCAGGCCGGTGCCCCTCCCGCGTATGGATGATGTGAAAGCCCTGCGCGCGCATCACCGCGAGCAGCTTCCTGATCGGCTCGATCGGCGCCCGGGTCAGCGAGAGGTCGTAGCCCATCTTGTCGACATAGCCGCCGACGCCGCAGAAATCGGTCTGCATGTCGATGATGATGAGCGCGGTATTCTGCGGCCGCAGATCGCCATTGTAGGGCCAGGCGTAGGGCTCGGACTTGATGAAGCGCTCGGGCATGAAATGATCTTTCGAGATGCTATCGGGTGATGGACAATTCGGCGGGCGCGCCGGTCAGCGTGCGCTTCGGCGAGCAGGTGATGATCATGATCGCGAGCGTCAGGATGTAGGGCGCGGCGTTGAACAAATGATAGCCGGAGGTGATGCCGACCGATTGCAGCGCGGGCCCGAGTGCGGCCGCGCCGCCGAAGGCGAGCGAGGCCCACAGGCACAGCATCGGGTCCCAGCGCGCGAAGATCACCAGCGCCACCGCGGTGATGCCCTGTCCCGAGGAAAGACCCTCGTTCCAGCTGCCGGGATAGAACAGCGACAGGAACGAGCCGCCGATGCCGGCGAGGAAACCGCCGACCATGGTGGCGCGCAACCGGATCAAGAGCACCGAATGGCCCATCGCGCGCGCCGCATCGGCGCTCTCGCCGGCGGTGCGGATCAAGAGGCCCCAGCGCGTGGTCCTGAAGGCCCAATAGAGCAGCGGCGCGATCGCGACGCCGATCAGGAACAGCACGTTGATGCGCAGCGCCGCGCGCACCTGCGGCACGTCGCTCCACCAGCCGAAATCGATCGCCGGCAGCCGGGCCGCGGTCGGCTCGATCAGCGGCTTGCCGAGGAAGAACGCGAGGCCGGTGCCGAGCAGCATCAGCGCGATGCCGACCGCGATGTCGTTGACGCGCGGCAGCGAGCAGATGCCGGCATGCAGCGCGCCGAACAGCGCGCCGGTGATGCCGGCCGCGAGCACCCCGAGCCACGGCGAGCCCGACAGATAGGAGATGCCGTAGGCGCTCATCGCGCCCATCACCAGCGTGCCCTCGAGGCCGAGATTGATGCGGCCACTTCGCTCGGTGATGCACTCGCCGAGGCTGACGAACAGGAACGGCGTCGAGACGCGGATGGCGCCGCCGAACACGGCCAGCGGGACGGTCCAGAGCCCGAGCGATGCATCCGCCATGTCAGGACTTTCCCTTCAGGAAGCCGATCCGCCCGTAGAGCGCGTCGCTCGCCAGCACGAACACGAAGATGATGCCTTGCAGCACCAGCACGGAGGCATCGGGCAGGCCGAGGCGCCGCTGCAACAGGCCGCCGGAGGCCGAGATGCCGCCGAGCAGGATCGCCACCGGAATGATCGCCAGCGGATTCTGCCGCGCCAGGAACGCGACCAGGATTCCGGTGAAGCCGTAGCCCGCCGCGAGGTTGGCGTTGGTGCGGCCCTGCACCGCCGCGACCTCGATCATGCCGGCCAGCCCGGCACAGCTGCCGGCGAGGAAGCACACGGTCAGGATCAGTTTGCCCGACACTGAGGCCGACGATCTTGGCGGCGCGGATGTTGCCTCCGGCGACGCGCGCGGCGAAGCCGAAGGTGGTGTGATAGATCAGGATGTAGGCGGCGATGGCGGCGACGAGGCCGAACACCAGGCCCCAATGCACGTCGGTGCCGGGAATGGTGCCGATCATGTTGGCGGCGCCGATCTCGCGCGTCGACGGCTTGTTGAGGCTCGCCGGATCGCGCATCGGCCCCTCGACCAGATGGTTCAGAATCGCAAGCGCGATATAGACCAGCAGCAGGCTCGAGATCGTCTCGTTGACCCCGCGATATTGCCGCAGGCCGCCCGACAGCGTGATCCAGAGGCCGCCGCCGATCATGCCCGCGATCACCATGGCGATCTGCACCACGATCGGCGCCGCGCCCTGCACCGCCAGCGCCGCCGCGGTCGCCGACAGTGCGCCGATCAGAAGGGCGCCTTCGCCACCGATGATCACCATGCCGAGCTGTGCCGGCAGCGCCGTGCACAGCGCGGTCAGGATCAGCGGCGCGGCGCGGGTCAGCGTGTTCTGCCAGGAGAAGGCGGTGCCGAACGCGCCGTAATACATGTAGAAATACAGATCGAGCGGGTTCTTGCCGTAGAGCGCGACAAAGCCGCCGAACACCGCGAGCGCGCCGACCAGCGCCGCGGCCGGGATCAGGATGTATTCGATGCTCGCGCCGTGGCGCTGGAGGAATCCGGGATCAACGGCCGGAGCGATGCCGGCCGCCTCCACCGATTCCGCCGTTTCCGTCGTCACGCGGTGGCTCCGATCACGCCCTCGACGAGATAGTCCATCTTCTCGAGCTCGGGATCCTGCTGGCCGCGATCGGTGCCGGACGCGATCACCGTCTTGCCCTTGTTGTCGACGAGCGGGCCCTTGAAGATCGTAAACTCGCCGGCCATGAACTTGGCCTTGACGTCGTCGGCGTGCTTGCGCGCCTCGGCGGACACCATCTCGCCATAGGGCGACACCTTGACGATCTCTTCCTTGAGGCCGCCGCGATAGAAGTTCGGGATCGCTTCGCCGGCGGTGATCATCTTGACGAATTTCGGGTAGAGCGCCTCCCAATTCCACTCGGCGCCGGCGAGATAGGCCTTCGGCGCCAGCGGCGACTGGTTGACGTGATAGCCGCATACGAGAGCGCCGCGGCGCGCGGCGTTCTCGACCATCGTCTTTGGTCCGTCGACATGGCAGGTCAGCACGTCGATGCCCTGGTCGATCAGGCTGTTGGTAGCCTCGGCTTCCTTGACCGGCATCGACCAGTCGCCGGTGAAGATCACCTGCGTGGTCGCCTTCGGATTGGCGAGCCGGGCGCCGAGCGTGAACGCGTTGATGTTGCGCAGCACCTGCGGGATCGGCTTGGCGGCGACGAAGCCGAGCTTGCCGCTCTTGGTCGAATAGCCGGCCACGATGCCGGAGATGTATTGCGCCTCGTCGATATAGCCGAAATAGCTGCCGGCGTTCTTCGGGTCCTTGTCGGACCACAGGCCGCCGCAGTGCTCGAAGCGCAGTTTTGGAAACTTGCCCGCCATCTTGAGGACGTGCGGATTGTAGTAGCCGAACGAGGTCGGGAACATGAGCGTGGCGCCGTCGAGATTGATCATGGACTCGATGGTCTTCTCGACTGCATCGGTCTCCGGCACCTTTTCTTCCTCGACCACCTTGATGCCGGGAAGCTTCTTCACCGCCGCGGCTCCTTGCGCGTGCGCCTGGTTGTAGCCGTAGTCGTCGCGCGACCCGACATAGATGAAGCCGATCGTGGTTTCCGCTGCCGCCGCGCCCCGAATGCCGAGCGTGCTGCCGAGCGCCAGTGCGGCGCTGCCCTGCAATAAATGCCTTCTTGAAATCCTGCCAAAATCCATCGCTCGCTCCCTCCGGCGGGTCCGGCCCGCCTGTCCCTGTCGCAGCCGCCTGTCGGCGGAGCTTGGGGGAAGTGTCGCAAGCTTCATGCCAGAGCATGTTTGGCGATCAGTCTTCCGTAAATGGTTGGATGTACGTGAGAATGGTGATCGTTCCCGGAACGCTCGGAATCCCGATTGAGATCGATTTGCCTATTTTATGAGCGATCGATCGCTGTTGTATGCAATGCCGTTAAGCAGTCGATAACCGCCGGACAGCCGGTGCGAGCCCGGTCGAGACCTGCGCACAACGCGCCATTTGCCGGCTGGTGAATCGGATCGGGCCTGCTACGAGTGAAGCGGGCTCCGGCGGCGGCGTTGGATTGATGGGAAACAGCATGAGCGAGACCAAACCGTCCTCGAAACCGTCTTCCCTTGGCGAAGAGATCGTGGCGCGGATCGATCGGCTCGCGACGATCTCCGAGACGCCGGAGCATCTGGCGCGAATCTTCCTTACCGACGAGCATCGCAAGGCTGCCGATCTCATCCTGTCCTGGATGCGCGAGGCCGGCATGAGCGCGCATCTCGACGCGATCGGCAATGTCTGCGGCCGCTACGAGGGCGAGCGGCCGGGGCTGCCGGCGCTGATGCTCGGCTCGCACTACGACACCGTGCGCGACGCCGGCAGATGGGATGGCCCGCTCGGCGTCATCACCGCAATCGCCTGCGTCGCCGATCTGAACCGGCGCGGCAGGCGGCTGCCGTTCGCGATCGAGATCGTGGGCTTTGCGGACGAGGAGGGCGTGCGCTTCGCCTCGACCCTGCTCGGCAGCCGCGCGGTCGCCGGCACCTTCGACGAGAGCGTGGTCAACACGCGCGATCGCGCCGGCATCTCGATGCGCGATGCGCTGGTCGCCTTCGGGCTCGATCCCGATCATATCGGCAAGGCGGCGCGCGCCCGCCGCGATCTGCTCGGCTATGTCGAGCTGCACATCGAGCAGGGTCCCGTGCTGGAAGAGAAGGCGCTGCCGGTCGGCGTCGTCAGCGCGATTTCGGGCGCGACAAGGCTTGCCGCCAGTCTCACCGGCGTCGCCGGCCATGCCGGCACGGTGCCGATGAAGCTGCGGCGCGATGCGCTGGCGGGTGCTGCCGAATGCATCGTTGCGATCGAGCAGTTTTGCAGGTCCGACGAACAAGGCCTCGTCGGCACCGTCGGCTATGTCAACGCGATGCCGGGCGCCACCAATGTGATCCCGGGCAAGGTGTCCTTCACCATGGATATCCGCTCGCAGAACGACATGCATCGCAAGCGCGCCGTCGCCGACATCGTGCGGCAGATCGAGGCGATCGCAAAACGCCGCGACCTCGCCTTGCAGATCGACGTCACCCACGAGAACCGCAGCGTGCCCTGCGCGCCGTGGCTCAAGGCGCAGATCGCCGAGGCCATCGCGGCCGAGGGCTATGCCGCGTTCGAGCTGCCGAGCGGGGCGGGGCATGACGGGATGGCGATGGTGGATGTCGCCGATATCGGCATGATCTTTCTGCGCTGCCGCGGCGGGATCAGCCACAATCCGGCCGAGCATGTCGAACTCGCCGATGCCGACATCGGCGCGCGGGTGCTGCTGCGCGTCGTCGAGAATTTTCGTCCGCACGTTGCAGTGAATAGCTGAAATTGCGCGCTTCGCAGGCCTGCGCCGAGGGGCGCTCGCTGCCCACGTTGCGTCAGCACGCCGCAGGCACTGGTCAGGGGCCGCTGCCGGCCCGACCCATGCCTGATCCGGACAGATCAGACCACCGTTTCCGGCTCAGCTGGCCTATTTGCGGGCCGGGCGTGAAGCGCTAGACTTGGTGCAACGGGGGGTAGTGGACATGAGGTCGTCCGTCGTCCAGGACGTTCAGTTCCCAAAACAACCGGCGCTGCAGCTGATCTATGACACTGCACCGATCGGGCTCGCCTATCTCTCACCGGATTGCCGTTACCTTCAGATCAACCAGCGGCTCACCGAGATCTGCGGCATTTCGGTCGAAGGTCACCTCGGGCGCACGGTGCATGATTGCGTGCCCGCGCTGGCTTCGGCCGTCGAGGGTATCGTTCGCTCGATCATGGAGACCGGAGAGCCCGTCACCGACGTGGAGGTTTACGGCCAGCGCCCCGGCCACAATGACGAGCGATGCTGGATCACGCATTGGCATCCGCAGCGCGAACCGAACGGCAGCATCGTCGGCGTCAACGTTGCGGCCGAAGAGATCACCGATCGCAAGCGCAGCGAACGCGAGATCCGCGCCGCGCGCGATGCAGCCGAGAAGGCCTTGCACCATCTGCAGGAGACCCAGGCGTCGCTGATCGAGGCGGAAAAGCTCGCGGCGCTGGGCCGGCTGGTGGCCGGCGTCGCGCACGAGATCAACAGTCCGGTCGGCACCAGTCTCACCGTCGCCTCGGTGCTGGAGCAGAAATGCGCCGACTTCGCTGCCGAGGCTGCGCGCGGCAAGCTGAAGCGATCCAGCCTGAGCGATTTCATCGAGGTCGTCGAAAGCGCCTCGTCGCTGCTTGTCGGCAACCTCAAGCGCGCGGCAGACCTGGTGCAATCGTTCAAGCAGGTGGCCGTCGATCGCAGCTATTTCGACCGGAGCCAGTTCGATCTCGGCGCGGCGACCGAGCAGGTTCTCTCGAGCCTGCGTCCGGCCTTGCCGAAGAACAACCTGGCGCTTGAGGTCGATTGCCCGCCCGGTCTTGCCATGAACAGCTATCCCGGCCCTTATGGCCAGGTGCTGACCAACCTGTTCGTCAATTCGGTGGCGCATGCGTTCCCGGATGGCAAGGGCGGCATCATCGCGATCCGGCTCCGCGCCTCAGGCGCGGACCAGGTCGAGATCCTGTTCGCCGACAACGGTTGCGGGATGGATCACGACGTGCTGCGGCAGGCCTTCGATCCATTCTTCACCACGCGCCGCGACATCGGCCGCATCGGGCTTGGTCTGCACATCGTTCATAACATCGTCACGAACCGGCTCGGCGGAGAGCTCAATCTCGAAAGTGCGCCGGGTATGGGGACACGCATGCGCATCACGCTGCCACGCGTGGCGCCGCAGCGCGTGACCGACAGTTGATGGCTACAGGCGACGCCGAGAAGGAAATGCTCCCCGGCTTTCTGGCCGGAAAACGTCCTTCCAAGTAACCGCCGCAAAAGGCATTCCACTACCCTTGCTTCCGCCCCCGTCGTCGCGACATTCTGAGGATATTCCTGATGGTCACGACGATGAGCCAATCCGCATTCGATCCCTTCGGCGAGCCGGTCCCCGCGGTCGATCCTTCGATCGCGAGCGAGGGCGTGTCGAAATGGCTGAAGACCGCGGGCACCAGCGTGTTCTGGGTGCTGGTGGTCGGCATCGTGCTGGCACGGGCCGTCTATTTCGAGCCCGGCGTGTTCAGCTTCGAGCATGCCGTTGCCTGGGCGCAGGGTCTGTTCGCCGCGCTCTAGCCGCAGGTCCGCGCGGCGCCGTCCTGGCCCTTTGCGCCTCCCGAATGATCCCCTCGAACGCGACCGCCGCTGGCACCTCGAGCCGGCCGGGCGATTTCAGTTGCCAGAGCGTGCGCTCGATATGGATGCCCTTGATCGGGATCACCTTCAGCTTTCCGAGCTTCACTTGATCGTCGATCGTTGCGATCGACACGATGGCGACGCCGACGCCTGATGCCACCGCCTGCTTGATCGCCTCGGTGCTGCCGATCTCGAGCGTCCGCTGCGGCTCGACGTGGTGGGCCGCCAGCGCCTGCGCGACGACCTCGCGCGTGCCTGAGCCGGGTTCCCGCACGATCAGGATCTCGTCGTTCAGCGACCGGATGTCGATCGGCCCCTGGACCGCTGCGAAGCGATGATCCGGACCCGCAATCAGCGCCATCACGTCGGTACGCCAGGCTTCGCTGACCAAATTCTCGTCCTCGACCGGTCCCTCGACCAGCGCGATCTCGATCTCGTGTCCCAGCATCAGCGCGGCGATGTCGCTGGTGTTGGCGCTGACGACATGCAGATCGATGCCGGGAAAGGCGCGGTGGAACACGCCGAGATATTCCGGGATCATGTAGGTCGCGATCGTGGTGCTGGCACCGATCCGCAGCGAACCGCTGTCGAGGTTGCGCAGCGCCTGCAATTCGTCCTCGGCGGCGCGTTCGGCCGCGAACAGCGTCTCGGCATGCCGCGCCAGCGCCGCGCCCTCCCGGGTCGACCGCACCCCCTTCGGCGTGCGGTCGAGCAGCCGGCAGCCGACCTGCAGCTCGAAATCCCGCACGCCCTTGGAGATCGCCGGCTGGCTGATGTGCAGGAGGTCGGCGGCGCGGGAGAAACTTCCGGTCCTCGCCACGGCCGCGAACAGGCGGAGCAGATGCAGGTTGAGGGACATAACTTCTCTCTATCGGGGCAGTCCGAAAATATATTAGCCAAGAGGTGTGCCTTGGCGCATAAAATCTTCTCCGAAAAGAGGATTTTGTGCCGGAACAAGAACAAGACCAGGGGCAGAAGCAGGGGGCGCTGCGGCGCATATTCCAGCTCATTCCGGGGATTCTGCTCTGCGGGGTCGTCACGGTCATCTCGCTCGGCATCCAGGCCGCCGAGGAGCGCGTTTTCGACCATCCCTATATCGAGGCCCTCGTCGTCGCGATCCTGCTCGGCATGGCGGTGCGCACCGCCTGGGAGCCGTCGGCGCGCTGGCGCTCGGGCATTGCCTTCAGCGCCAAGCAGCTGCTTGAGGTCGCGGTGATGCTGCTCGGCGCCTCCATCAGCTTTGCCGCGATCGTGGCGTCGGGCGGGCTGCTGATCGGCGCCATCGCGGTGACCGTCGTGATCATGCTGGCGGTGAGCTATGGCCTCAGCCGGATGCTGGGGCTCAAGACCAAACTCGCGATCCTGATCGCCTGCGGCAATTCGATCTGCGGCAACTCGGCGATCGCGGCGGTGGCGCCGGTGATCGAGGCCGATGGCGACGACATCGCCTCGTCGATCTCGTTCACCGCCATTCTCGGCGTGCTGATGGTGCTCGGCCTGCCGCTCTTGATCCCGCTGCTGAAGCTGACGGCGACGCAATACGGCATCCTCGCCGGCCTCACCGTCTATGCCGTGCCGCAGGTGTTGGCAGCGACCGTGCCGGCGGGCATCGTCAGCACCCAGATCGGCACGCTGGTCAAGCTGGTGCGGGTGTTGATGCTGGGCCCGATCGTGATCGGCCTCTCGCTGCTGGTGGCGCGGCGGCGCAAGGCCGGCGCCGCCAGGGAGGGCACCTCGAAGGCCGCCTCGATCAGCCCGTTCAAGCTGGTGCCCTGGTTCATCATCGGCTTCCTGGTGCTGGCCGCGTTGCGCTCGTTCCAACTCGTGCCCGATATCGCGATCGCGCCGGTGACCAAGACGGCGGCGATCCTCACCGTCGTCTCGATGGCAGCGCTCGGGCTCGGCGTCGATGTCCGCGTGCTCTCGACCGTCGGCGGCCGGGTGACGGCCGCCGTCACGCTGTCGTTGATGCTGCTGCTGGGCTTGAGCATCGGCCTCGTGCACTTCTTCAAGTAGAGCATGATCCGGAAAAGTGTGGAGCGGTTTTCCGAAGAGATCATGCTCACATCAAAGGGCCGGCTACTCGGCGGCCTTCGCGGTCTTGCCGAACATCCGTGTCGGTGCGGGAAAGCCGCAGGACGTGCCGTCGGTGATCTTGACCTGATCTTCCCAAGGCAGGCGGAAGCGGCCGGACACCATGTCCTGCATGAACGTGTAGGGGCAATCCATCGCACCGCCCTTCACCGCGACATAGCCGCGGTGCCAGAGCTGATAGATGTTGTTCTCGACGCCCCAGTTGATCCGCGCCTCGCGCACGAGGTCGGGCCGCACCTCGGCGGTGATGATCTCGTCGGCCCGCCCCGTGGTCCCGTGCGCGATGATGCTGCCGTCGAAATTGACGATCATGCCTTCGCCCATCGAGTCGAACGACCCGTCCGAGCCGCACATGCAGACATTGGCCGTCACCATCAGGTTCTGGAACGCGTTGGCCTGGTTGGTGAAGCGCCAGCTGTCGCGGATCGGCGCGGTGTAGCCTGCGGTGCGGATCATGATCTCCGCGCCCTTGTAAGCGCATTCGCGGGCCATTTCCGGGAACATGCCGTCATGGCAGATGATCAGCGCGATCTTCGCGCCTTTCGGTCCATCGATCACGGGAATGCCGATGTTGCCGGGCTCCCACGGCTCGACCGGAATCCAGGGATGGAATTTGCGGTAGTACAGCTTGATATCGCCGTGATCGTCGATGATCAGCCCTGAATTATAGGGATTACCATGCGGGTTGAACTCCATGATGGAGAAGCAGCCCCAGATCTTGTTCTCGATGCAGGCCCGCTTGAAAGCCGCGACTTCAGGCCCGTCGAGCCGGCACATGATCTCCGGATTGGTATCCATCGAGAGGCCGTGCAGCGAGTATTCGGGGAACACGACGAGGTCCATGGTTCCGAGGTTGCGCCGCGCCTTGCCGACCATCCATACGATGCGCTCCGTCTGCCGTGCCAGGTCGGACCTTGTCGCAACCACAGGCAACTGCAGCTGCACCAGTCCGATCACGACGCCGTTCGGTGATTTGTTGAGACCGCCAAGTCCATTCATGCCTGTCCTCCCGCCTGTTTGAAATGGGCTGTCATTTCGCGAACGATGATCTTCGTTCGGTCGGGCTCCCAGCTAGCAACGATCATGCCAGCAAGATCGCAGAATGCGCAAATGCAGCGTACGGTCACATGCTGATCGGGATCGCCGCGATGCGCCGCATCATTGCGCAATGGCACGCGGTTTGCTTAATCAAATGCGGGTTTTCTCGCATTCGGGGCGTGCGTCATGGCGAATTCAAGCGGGACGATCGCGGCGGAGCCGGCGCCGATCACGCTCGACTGGAGCAGGACCGCGCTCGTCATCATCGACATGCAGCGCGATTTCATGGAGCGAGGGGGCTTCGGCGAGACGCTCGGCAATGACGTCAGCCGGCTTGCCCGCGCGGTGCAGCCGATCGCCGCGGTGCTCGCGGCGGTGCGCGACGCCGGGCTGCTCGTGGTCCACACCCGCGAGGGCCATCTGCCCGATCTCTCCGACGCGCCGCCGGCGAAGGTCGAGCGCGGCGCGCCGTCGCTTCGGATCGGCGATCCCGGACCGATGGGACGAATCCTGATCCGCGGCGAGGCGGGGCACGACATCATTCCCGAGCTCTATCCCCTCGACAGCGAGATCGTGATCGACAAGCCCGGCAAGGGCGCGTTCTACGCCACCGAATTCGGCGACATCCTGCAGAAATACGGCATCGAGAATCTCCTGGTCTGCGGCGTGACCACCGAGGTCTGCGTCAACACCACGGTGCGCGAGGCCAACGATCGCGGCTACCGCTGCGTCGTGATCTCCGACGGCTGCGCGTCCTACTTCCCGGAATTCCACGAGATGGGTCTGAAGATGATCAAGGCCCAGGGCGGCATCTTTGGTTGGGTCACCGATTCAGCTGCCGTGCTGGAGGCGCTCGGGGACTAGCCGCCTTTCACCGCACCCGCCGTCAGTCCCGCCACGATCTGCCGCTGCGCCATCACGGTGAGCAGCAGCACCGGCGCCGTCACGATCAAGGCGGCGGCGGCGAGCGGGCCCCAGCTCAGCTGGTCGAACGAGATCATGTTATAGACCGCGACCGGCAGCGTGCGGGTCTCACGCCCGGCCAGCACGATGCCGAACACGAAATTATTCCAGGAGAAGATCACCGCGAGGATGAAGGCAACCGCAAGGCCGGGCTTTGCGATCGGCAGCGCGACATGGCGGAACACCTGCCAGCGGGTGGCGCCGTCGATCAGCGCAGCTTCCTCCAGCTCCAGCGGCGTGGTCTCGAAATAGCCGATCATGATCCAGATCACGATCGGCACCGTGACCACGAGATGGATGATGATCTGCGGCACCAGCGTGCCGAGCAGGCCGAGCCACTGGAACAGCAGGAACAGCGGGATCAGATACGACAGGCCGGGCGTGATGCGCGCGATCAGGATCACGATCGCCGATTTATGCGCGGCCATCCGCGCGATCCCGTAGCCCGCGGGCACACCGACCAGCATCGCAAGGCCCGTGGCGCAGCCGGTGACCACAAGGCTGTTGCTGAAATAGGTCAGGAACCGGTTGGAGGCGAACACGTCGGCATAGTTCTTCCAGGCGATATGCTCCGGAAAGAACACCGGCGGGTAGGAGGCGTTGTCGATCTCGAATTTGAGCGACAGCGAGGCCATCCAGAGGAAGAACAGGATCGCCGGCGAGACGATGACGAACACCGACAGCCAAAGCCCGATCCGCCCGAGAATCTGGCGCGGGTTCATGCCTCGCCCCCGAGTTCAGATGTCCACAGCAGGCGCTTGCGCAAGTAAAGCAGCAGTGCCGCCAGCGCCACGATCAGGAGGAAGAACACCACCGCGATCGCCGAGCCGTAGCCGAGGTCGTAATAGACGAAGGCGACGCTGTAGAGATAGACGTTGATGGTCTCCGACGCCGAGCCCGGCCCTCCTTGCGTGATCGCGAAGATGATGTCGAAGCTTTTCACCGCGTCGATCATGCGGATCATGCCGGCGATGAACAGGAACGGCATGATCAAGGGCAGCGTGATGAAGCGGAACACCTGCCAGAAATTGGCACCGTCGATCTGCGCGCTCTCGTAGGGTTCGGTCGGGATCGCGGCGAGGCCGCCGAGCACGATCAGCATCACCAGCGGCGTCCATTGCCAGGTCTCGACCAGCACCAGCGAGGGGATCACCGTCGCTGGGTTGAACACCCAGAGCTGCGGCGGCAGCCCGACCAGCGACAGCAGATAGTTCAAGACGCCAAGCTGCGGGTGGAACATCATGGTCCACACCAGCGCGATCGCCACCGGCGTGGCCATCATCGGCATGATGAAGATGCCGCGCAGGAAACCGCGCGCGGCGAATTTCTGATGGAATACCACCGCCGCCAGCGTGCCGAACACCAGCGGCAACAGCACTGACAGCGCTGTATAGGACAGCGTGTGCCCGACCGCCTCGACGAAGCGCGGATCGGTCGGCAGCCGCAGATAGTTCGCGAGCCCCACGAACACAGTCGGCGAGCCGACCTTCCATTCCTGCAGGCTCATCCAGATCGTGAAGACCCACGGAAAGATGATCACCGCCAGCACCACGACGAGCGCCGGGATCACGAACGGCCAATAGGACGGCGGACGCCATTCACGCGCCGGGGCGGCCTCTCCAGAGCCTGCGGCTCTGGACTCTTGCTTTGACGCGTTTTCTTCACGCGAACCGGTACCCACTTCGCTTGAAAACGCTTTGCTGGCCGCCGCCGGCTCAGTCTGTGTCACCACGCTCACGCTTTTTCGCTACGCTCCAGGATGGGGCGGAATTGCTCGTGCGCCTTTTTCAGCTCGGTGGCCGGATCGGCGCCCGACAGCGTCGCGGTCAGCGCGGCGCCGACGATGTCGCGGAATTCGGCGACCGGGATGATGACGGGCAGGCCGAGCTTGGAGATCTTGGCGGAGTCAATCACCGACTGCAGCCATTCCTTGGTCTTCACGCCCGTGGCGACTTCGGCATCGTCGACGATGGAGTTGCGGAACGGCACGCCGCCGCCGGCCTGCAGCAGGCGCGCGCCCTGTCCGCGCGAGACCACCCATTGGCAGAGCAGATAGGCGGCTTCCTTGTTCTTGCTCGCCGCGGCGATGCCGACGCCGTCGCCATAGGTCGAGGAGAACTTGCCCTTGGGACCGGCGGGTACCAGCGTGTAGCCGACCTTGCCGACGACGCGCGAGGCGGCGGGATCTTCCAGCGGCGGCGCCCAGCCGTCGGCGTCGATCCACATCGCGGACCTGCCCTGCGTGAAGGACGCCATCGACTCCATCCAGTTGAAGCCGGCGACGCCGGGAGGCGCGCATTTCGTCAGCAGGCGCTGATAGAGCTTGGTGGCCTCGATCGCCTCGGGGCCGTCGGTCAGGATGTTGCCCTTGGCATCGAGGAATTCGCCGCCATAGTTCAGATAGAAGTTGGTCCACATCGCCATGTTGGCGTTGCGCAGGCCGCGGCCGACGAAGCCGTAGATGCCTTCCTTCGGATCGGTCAGCTTCTCGGCCGCGATTGCCATCTCCTCGAGCGTCTTCGGGACCTCGACGCCCTTCTTCTGGAACAGCTCCTTGTTGTAGTAGAGGATGAAATAGTCGACCGACCATGGCAGCGACAGCATCTGGCCCTTGTCGTTGCGGGCATATTGCAGCCCGGCCGCCGAGAAATCGCTCTCGACGAGGTCCGGCGGCGTCATGCTCGGATCCTTCAGAAAGCCCGACATGTCGGCGAGCCAGCCGGCCTTCTCGAACTGCCGCTTCTGCACGTGATAGCTGAGGTGCACGACGTCGAAGCTCGGCTTGCCCGAGGACAGCTCAATCACGCATTTCTGGCGCTGCTGCTGCTCGGGGATCTGCTCCGACTCGACCTTGATGCCGGTGAGCTCGGTAAATTCCTTGATGTATTTTTGCAGATTGTCGCCGCGCGGCCCCTTGGCGAGAATCACCTCGAGCGTGGTGCCGGAATATTTCTTCCAGTTGACGTCGGCGCGGGCCGGAAATCCGGTCAGTCCAACCGCGCCGGCGGCCGCGGTGCCGGCCAGCATCTGCCGGCGCGAGATCAGGTGATGCGACATGTTTCTCTCCCTGGACGGTTCTTGTTTGGGAGAGATACTAGCGCCTCAACTTTCTGTGCCTAGTCCCACATGCGCGGCGCCGTTGCATAACGCTGCGCCGCGCATGGTATGGCAGCTATGCCTTGACGAAAGCGAGCAGGGTGCCGTTGCCGGAAGCCGGCGGCACGGTGATGCTATTGCCGCTCTTCACGCCGGCTGAGCCCAGCGCTTTCTCGGTCGCGGCAAGGTCGGCCGCGATCACGAGGCCGGCGCCGCCGCGGTCGGGCAGGCCATCCAGCGATACGCCGGGATAACGTTTGCCGAGCTGATCCCTGGTCAGGAACACGAAGTCGGCGCGGTTGCCGCCGGACGGCACCGCAACCGCACCGTCGGCGTCGTTCCTGACGGCGACGTCGATCATCCTGGAGAGATGCGCGGCATCGGCTGCGGGATCGGGCGAGACGATCAGCACCTGCTTGAGGCGTTTTGCCCCATTGGCGTGCGTCATCAATTCGGGAATCCACACCGTCTCGCGGGTCTTGTGCTGGCAGGCGAAGATGCGGACGCCGCCGGGCGCCTCCGCGGTCGGCCACTGGAAGGTGCGGAATTTCGCCGCGGAGATCGTGCCGTTCGGCAAGGTCACCGGGCGTTCGAAATCGGTCGGCCCGATCGGCGCATAGCCGCGCGCGCGAATCTCCTCGGCGCCAGCAGCGGAATCCACCGCGGTGAACGCGATGCGTTCGATGCCTTCGCCGCGCTTCTCGAGGAAGGCGCGCGCCGGAGCGTTGTGTTCGGTCGGGGTCAGCACGCCGAGCAATTCCATATAATCGGGGTCGAACATGATGGTGTAATTGCCCGATCCCATATGCGCGCTATGGGTGCCGCGCGGCGACACGGTGAAGCCGAGCCGCTTGTAGTTCTCGGCCGCCTTGTCGAGGTCCTTCACCATGACCACGGCGTGATCGATTCCGATGACGTTCTTGAGTGCCACTTGTTGTCTTCCCGGCTGGAATAGGAGAGTAGAGTAAAGTAACCAGAATGACCGGGCGGCCGCAAGGAAGGATCATGATGAACAGCAATGCCGTGCGCTGGCCCAATTCGCTCTGGGCAGCAGTGACGCCCTCCGGCCCCGATTGTCCCGAACTGACTGGCGCGCAGCAGGCCGACGTCGTCATCATCGGCGGCGGCTTCACGGGTCTATCGACCGCACTGCATCTGCGCGAGGCCAATGTCGACGTCGCGATCGTCGAGGCCGCCGAACCGGGTTGGGGCGCCTCGGGGCGCAACAACGGCCAGGTGATCCCGACGCTGTCGCGCCCCGATCCGGATGACATCATCGCGAGGCACGGCGCGGCCGGCGAGCGCTTCGTCGCGATGCTGCGTGACAGTGCCGCTGATCTGTTCGACGTCGTCAGGCGCTACAACATCGAGGCCGAGCAGGAGCAGGCCGGCTGGGTGCAGCCGGTGCACTCGCCGGGCCGTATCAAGATCGCAGAACGGCGGGTGCAGCAATGGTCGAAATTCGGCGCGCCGGTCGAATTGCTGTCGCGCGATCAGACCCGGGACATGCTCGGCTCGAATGCCTGGTACGGCGGCTTCTGGAACAGGACCGGCGGCCACGTCAATCCGCTGGCGCTGGCGCGGGGCCTTGCGCGCACCGTGCTCGGCCTCGGTGCGCGGATCTATGCCCGCTCGCCGGCACTCAGTTTCGAGCGCCGCGGCGATCGCTGGGTGGTGAAGACGGAAAAGGGTGAAATCTCCGGCCGCGCGCTGGTGGTCGCGACCAATGCCTATAGCGGCGAGTTCGCGAAATCGCTGGTGCCGGAGATCGCGACCGAGGTGATGCCGGTGCTGTCGTGGCAGATGGCGACGCAGCCGCTGTCGGACAATGTCCGCAAGACCATCATCCCCGCCCGGCAGGCGATGTCGGACACCCATGGCGAACTCTATTTCGCGCGCTACGATGCCCGCAACCGCCTCGTCACCGGCGGCGCCGTGCTCGGTCCGGGCGACAAGACCGGGCGGCTGAAGGCGCGGGTGACCGAGCGGTTGCAGCGTTTGTGGCCGCAGATCGGCGACGTCTCGTTCGACTATGTCTGGAACGGCTATGTCGGGATGACCGCGGATTTCCTGCCGCGCATGCACCGGCTCGGCCCGAACGCCTATGGCTGGACCGGCTGCAACGGCCGCGCGGTCGCGCTGACCATCCCGCTCGGCCGCGAATTGGCGCGCGCGGTCCAGGGCGTGCCGGAAAGCGAGCTGGCGCTGCCGTTCACCGAGCCGGTGCAGTACATGGCGCATGGCTTGCTCCGCAAGCTGGCGCCCTGGATGCTGGTGCTCTACCGCGGCCGCGACGCGCAGGAGCTGGTCAAGGGCGATCGCTTCGAGCTGCTGCGCTGGGCTGAGTATTTCCTCGCCTCGCGCCGTTCGCGGTAGGCGCGGAGCAACGTCGCGCCATGCACGCGAGAGGCATGGAGGGGCAAGCCGCCCGAGTTGGGGACTGGTCAGAGGACGTCGCTGGAAGATTGGGGCCCAAGCAGGTTCGGGTGGGCGCCGCGATCACGAGGATTCCGCCGTTGGCGGATAGCGTTGTGGAAACCCCGACGCGACGCAGGCGTTATTGCCAGATAGCAACCCTGGGAGGTGGGCATGGCGAGGAAGCGCATTGGTATTCTCACGGGAGGCGGTGACGTCCCCGGCCTTAACGCGGTGATCAAGAGCGTGACTTATCGCGGCAGTGAGGACGACATCGAGGTTGTCGGTCTCCGCCGGGGCTGGGAGGCCCTCACGCACCTGAACCTCGACGACCCGTCGAGCAAGTCCCATTACATCATCCCGCTGAACCGCGAAAATACGCGCGTCATCGACCGGCGCGGCGGCACCGTGCTGCACTCGAGCCGCACCAATCCCTCCAAAATGAAGAAGTTGCCCGATCATCTCGCGGGCCGCGACTTTCCGGCTTCCCAGAGCACCAAGGGTGGCATCGCAACCACGACGTGGGACCTCACCAACGAGGTGCTCGCGAACCTCGCGGGGCTCGGTATCGAGCATCTGATCGCCATCGGCGGCGACGATACGCTCAGCTACGCGGACAAGCTCAACAGGCGAGGCGTCAAGATCATTGCGATCCCGAAGACGATGGACAACGACGTTCGCAACACCGAATACTGCATCGGCTTCTCGACCGCGATCACCCGTGCCAGCGATGCCATCCAGCGCCAGCGCACCACCGTCGGCTCGCACGAGCGAATCGGCATCTTCCGCGTCTTTGGTCGCGATGCCGGCTTTACGGCACTCTATACCGCATACGCAACCTCGATCCGATGCGCCATACCGGAGTACAAGGTCAATCTCGACAAGCTGATCCAGCTTCTCCTCGATGACAAGCACGGCAACCCAAGCAACTACGCGCTGATCGTGCTCAGCGAGGGCGCCGAGTGGGAGGGCTACAAGGTGCAGGAATTCGGCGAGCCTGACGCCTACGGTCACCGCAGGAAGGCGAGCGTGGCCGAAGCATTCGCCGACGAGATCAAGCGGCGCACCGGCGAGGAGACCATCGTCTCTGACCTCACCTACGACCTGCGGTCAGGCGATCCGGACTTCATCGACAAGCTTGTGGCGCTGACGTTCGGCAACATGGCTTACGATGCGATCCTGGAAGGCAAAACCGGCCTCATGTCGGCGCTGGTCGAGGGCCGATACGACCTCGTGCCGATCCCCGACGCCAAGCTCGGGCCACGCAAATTGGACGTCGCAAGCGCGTACAACACCGAGCGCTACCGTCCTCTCTATTCCAACAAGCGGGGCCTGCCGATCTTTCTCAACCGCGCTTCATAGGGCGGGTGGTAACCCCATCGGGCAGGGCGAGCTATTCCAGATGCGTCGATAGCCCGTATCGACACGCGGTGACGGAGGGGCCATAGTTCCGCAAGCAATATGCGCAGGGAACCTGTCGCACCACACGACGTTCTTTTTTGCAAATGAGCGCGCCGTCGCCCCCGGCGCAGCGAGCGCCGAGGCGAAGGCGCTGCGCTGCGGTCGGAGGGATGCTCATGAAACTCACCATTTCGGTCATCAAGGCTGACATTGGCTCCGTCGGGGGCCACACGAAACCATCTGCGCGCATGATGGCGGCTGTCGAAGGGGAGGTCGCGAAAGCGATCGAAAACGGTCTCCTGATCGACGGTTTCGTGCGCCATACCGGCGACGATATTGCGATCATCATGACGCACACGCGGGGCGAAGGGAGCTCCGAAGTCCACCAATTCGCCTGGAAGACGTTTCTCGCGGCCACTGCGGTCGCGAAGACCTCCGGGCTCTACGGCGCCGGCCAGGATCTTCTCGTCGACGCCCCGTCCGGAAACGTTCGCGGCGCGGGCCCGGCTGTCGCCGAGCTCAGCTTCGACCACAGCCTCTCGGGCGCGAGACCCGCGGAGTCCTTCATGGTGTTCGCCGCAGACAAGTGCGGCCCCGGTGCCTACAACCTGCCGCTCTATCTGGCTTTTGCCGATCCCATGTATTGCGCCGGGCTGATGCTGCCCCCGATGATCAAGGGCTTCCGTTTCCATATCATCGATATGGACAACACGGCCGGCGACAGCGTGATCGAACTCGATGCGCCCGCGGACGGCTACCACATTGCGGCGCTGCTTCGCGACAACGAGCGCTTCGGCATTGATCGCATCGTCTCGAAAACCTATGGCGAGGTCGCTGTCGCCGTTTCGGCGCAGCGCCTTCACTCCATCGCAGGCAAGTACACCGGCAAGGATGATCCGGTCGCGGTCGTCAGGAACCAGGGCATTTTCGCGGCGCCCGAAGAAATCATCTCGCCGTTCACCAAGGCGCACTTCGTGGGCGGCGATGCGCGCGGCTCGCATGTGATGCCGCTCATGCCGGTGCCGCTCAACACCCCGGTGACGGGGATGTATTGCCTGCCGATCGTGTCCTGCGTCGGCTTCTCGATCGACCGGGACGGGAAGTTCTCGGAGTCCTATACCGACTTCTTTGACAACCTGGCGTGGGACGAGGTTCGCCAGCGCGCGCAGCGCAAGGCGATCGAGATGCGCAGCCAGGGCTGGTCCGGCGCTGCGATGCTGCCCTATTCAGAGCTGGAATATGGCGGCTTCCGCGACACGGTATCCGGATTGCTGAAGCGCTTCCGGCTGCGCGAGGAGCCCAAGCCACAAGCGGCGGAGTAGGGCCGCGCGTGCCCGGCTACACGGTTGCGGTGCCGTGCTCGCGCGCAAACGCGCCGCCGGGGATCGCCGACAGCAGCGCCTGCGTATAGGGATGCTGCGGCCTGCCGAACACCTCGGCGGTCAGCCCTTGCTCGACCACGGCGCCGTCCTTCATGACGGCGACGAGATCGCAGATCTGGGCGGCGACGCGCAGATCGTGGGTGATGAAGATGATGGAGAGGCCAAGCTGCTGGCGCAGCCCGGCGAGCAGCTTCAAGACCTGCGCCTGCACCGAGACGTCGAGCGCCGAGACCGGCTCGTCGGCAACCAGCACATCCGGCTTCAGCGCCAGCGCGCGGGCGAGCCCGATGCGCTGGCGCTGGCCGCCGGAGAATTCGTGCGGGTAGCGGTCACCCGCGGACGGATCGAGGCCGACCAGCTCGAACAGCTTTCGCGCTTCCGCGATCGCGGTGGCGCGGTCGGTGCCGTGCACGATCGGTCCCTGCGCCACCAGCTCGGCCGCCTTGCGGCGCGGATTGAGCGAGGCGAAGGGATCCTGGAACACCATCTGGATGTGGCGGGTCTCGCGCCTGATATCGTCGCGGCCGAGCTTTGCCCAGTCCTTGCCGTCGAGCACGATCGACCCGATGTCCGGATCGATCAGCCGCACGATGCAGCGCGCGAGCGTCGATTTGCCCGAACCGGATTCGCCGACGATGCCGAGCGTCGCGCCGCGCGGCAGGTGCAGCGACACGTTCTTGACGGCCTCCGTGATCCGCGCGCCGCGGCCGAGGAAGCCGCCGGTGCGGTAGGTCTTGGAGACGCCGTCGATGGTCAGGATGTCCTTGCCGGAAAGGATGCGCGGCGGCGGCGCCTTCAGCGGCGGAACGGTTGCGATCAGCTGCTTCGTGTAGGCATGCTGCGGATCGTTCAGCACCTTGTCGGCCGTGCCGTGCTCGACGATCGCGCCATGCTGCATCACCACGACGCGGTCGGCGATCTCGGCGACCACGCCGAAATCATGGGTGATGAACAGCACCGCGGTCTTCTTGCGCTGCTGCAAATCGCGGATCAGCTTCAGGATCTGTGCTTGTGTCGTCACGTCGAGCGCGGTGGTCGGCTCGTCCGCGATCAGAAGCTTCGGGTCGAGCGCCAGTGCCATCGCGATCATCGCGCGCTGGCGCTGGCCGCCAGAGAGCTCGTGCGGATAGGCTTTTGCGGCAGCCTTGGGGTCGGGGATGCGGACGTCTTCGAGCAGCGCCAGCACACGAGCATTGATCTCGGCCTTCGAGAGAGCGGTGTGGATCGCAAACATCTCGCCGATCTGGTCGCCGATCGTGCGCAGCGGATTGAGCGCGGTCATCGGCTCCTGGAAGATCATCGCGATGCCGGCGCCGCGCACATCGCGCATCTCGGCGCTGTCGGCGGCGCAGAGGTCGCGGCCGTCGAACATCATCCGGCCCCGTTCGATCGTCACCTCGTTCGGCAGCAGCCGCATGATGGCGTTCGCCATCATCGATTTGCCGGAGCCGGACTCGCCGACCACGCAGAGGATCTCGTTCGACGCAATTGAAAGCGAAACGTCGGACAGCGCATGCGGCCGGTCGGCGCCCTTGGGCAGGCGCACCGTCAGGGCGTCGAGCGAAAGGACCGTGTCGCTCATCGGCTCTTCAGCCTCGGATTGAGCGCATCGTTGAGGCCCTGGCCGACCAGCGACACCGCGAGCACGGTGACGAGGATCGCAATGCCAGGGATTGCCGAGACGTACCATTGCACCCGGAGCACGTCGCGGCCGAGCCCGATCAGATTGCCCCAGGAGGCGACGTTGGGATCGGACAGACGCAGGAAGGCGAGCGCGCTTTCCAGCAGGATCGCGACCGCCATCACCACGCTGGCATAGACGATGACGGGCGGCAGCGCATTGGGCAGGATTTCGCCGAGGATGAGCTGGACGTCCTTCATGCCGAGCGTCTTGCCGGCCTGCACGAATTCGCGGTTGCGCAGCGACAGGAACTCGGCGCGGGTCAGCCGCGCCGGCGCCGGCCACGACACCACGCCAACCGCAATGGTCACCGTGGTCAGGGTCGAGCCGAACACCGCGACCAGCACCAGCAGCAGCACGAAGTTCGGCATCGTCTGGAACGCTTCCGTGATCCGCATCAGCACATTGTCGACCCAGCCGCCGTAATAGCCGGCGAAGGCGCCGACCAGGATGCCGATCAGGATCGCGATCAGGGTGGCGACGCCGCCGATCAGCAGCGAGATCCGCGCGCCGTAGAAGATCTGGGCGGCGATGTCGCGGCCGGAATTGTCGGTGCCGAGCAGGAAGCGCGGGTTGGAGAACGGCCAGATCAGCGGCCGGCCCGCCAAAGCGAGCGGATCACGCGGATAGAGGAGACCCGCGCTGATTGCCATCGTGATGACAAGCAGCAGCAGGATCAGGCCGATCACCGCGGCCGGGCTGCGGAAGTAGCGCTTCACGGCATCCATCGTCAACCCTCCGCCGCGATGCGCGGATCGAGCCGCGCGTAGAGCAGGTCGACGACGAAGTTCACGGATATGACGAGCAGCGCGGACACGAAGACGATGCCGAGCAGGGTGTTGAGGTCGCGCTGCACCACCGACTCATAAGCGAGACGGCCGAGGCCGGGCAGCGAGAACACGCTCTCCACCACGACCGAGCCGCCGAGCATGGTGCCGGCCTGCAATCCGATCAGCGTCACCATCGGCAGCAGCGCGTTGCGCAGCACATGGCGGGTGATGACATGGGTCTCGTCCAGCCCCTTGGCGCGGGCGGTGCGGACGAAATCGAGGTTCAGGACCTCAAGCATCGAGGCGCGCATGATGCGCAAATAGATCGCGAGGAAGATCAGCCCGAGCGTCAGCGTCGGCAGCACCAGATGCGCCGCGATATCCAGCATGCGCCAGATTCCGGTCTGGACGTTGCCGATATCCTCGAAGCCGCCCGGCGGCAGCCACTGCAGATAGACCGAGAACACCACGATCGCCATCAGCCCGAACCAGAACGACGGCGTGGCGTAGAAGATCAGGCCGAGGGTGGAGATCATCGTGTCCGGCCAGCGGTTGACGCCGCGCGCGGCGATCACGCCGAACACGAGGCCAAAGAAGAACGCGAGTGACAGCGACGCCGTCATCAATAGGATGGTCGGCGGCAGCCGTTCCAGGATCACGGTCGCCACCGGCTTGCCGTAGATCGAGGAGAAGCCGAGGTCGAGCCGGACCAGGTGCCACAGATAGTTCCCGAGCTGCGCCGGAACCGAGAGGTTCAGCCCGTAGAATTTGCGCAGCGCCTCGGCGGTCGCGGCGTCGCCGCCGCCCATCTGCGCCATCAGCGCATCGACGGTGTCGCCCGGCGCGAGCTGCAGCAGCAGGAACACGCCGATCAGGATCAGGAACAGGGTCGGGATCGAGGCGGCGAGCCGCCGCCCCGCAAGGCTCAGGATACGCATATTTTATCTATAGCGTTTTCGAACGATGTGGACACCGGTTCGGGGTGGGCACCGGCCCCTTCTTACCTCGCCCCGCTTGCGGGGAGAGGTCGGATCGCATCGCCAGATGCGATCCGGGTGAGGGGGTACGGGTCTATCGATGGAGCAATATCGTGGAGCGAGCCCCTCACCCCGACCCTCTTCCCGCAAGAGCGGGGCGAGGGAGAAGAGGGCGCCACGCCTAGCGCAGATGTGGCCTCATGCGCTCAGCCAAAGATCGTGCCAGCTCGTCGAGCCCCAGCGCGGCGTGTTGGAGTGGTTGCGCGCCTTGGCCGTGATCACGGTAACGAAGATCTGCTCGATCGGCATCCAGACCGGCAGCTCGGTGTTCACCTCCTTGACGAAATCGGCATAGAGCGCCTTGCGCTTGGCCGGATCGACTTCGGTGGCGGCATCGTCGATGGTCTTGTCGACGGTCTTGTCCTCCCAGCCCCATTGGTTGGTCCACGGCGCGCCCTTGGGCTGGCCGGAGCGGTACCATACCGTGGTCGAGACCGCGGGGTCGTTGCGATACTGGTGCCAGCCGGTCGCGAGATCGAAGGCGTGCTCGTCATAGACCTGCTTGAGGAAGCCGCCGCCGTCGTTGCGTACGATGTCGACCTGGATGCCGACTTCTCCCAGCGACTGCTGGATGAAGGTCGACCACAGCGAGATGTCCTCGCCCCACGGTGCCGGCAGGAGTCTCAGCGAGAAGCGGTTGCCGCTGGAGGCTTTGAAGCCGGCCTCGTCGAGCAGCGCGATCGCCTTGGCCTTGTCATAGGGGTATTGCGGCGTGTTCGGCCCGGGATAGAAGTCGGTCGAGGTCGACGGGATCGGGCCGGTGCCGAGCTTGGCGAAATCGCCCAGGAAATTGTCGATGAAGAACGGCACGTTGATCGCGTGCGCGATGGCGCGGCGGACCCGGATGTCCGCCAGTTCCTTGCGGCGGAAGTTGAACTCGATGGTGTTGGTGCGGGCGTTGCCCTCATTGCCCTTGGTCTGGACGATGAAGCGCTTGTCCTTGCTGAGCCGCGCCATGTCCGAGATCGTCAGGCCCGAGAACGGGCTGTAGTGCAGCTCGCCGGCCTCCATCTGGGCGGCCGCGGCGGCGCGGTCGGTGATCACCTTCCAGACGATGCGGTCGAGATAGGGCGCGTTCGGCCGCCAATAGTCCGGGTTGCGGTCGGCGATGATGTATTGCCCGCGCTCGTATTTGACGAATTTGAATGGGCCGGTGCCGACCGGCGCCAGATTGGTCGGGTTCTGCCTGATGTCGCCGCTCTCGTAGAGATGCTTGGCGGAGACGTAGCCGAGGTCGGGCAGGGCCCGGAGCAACAGGTTGAGCGGCATCGGCCGCTCGTAGCGGAAGATCGCGGTCTGCGGATCGGGCGTATCGACCGATGTGAGGAACAGCTGCAGCGTCGATCCGTAGTTGAGGATCTTCTTCCACATGTTCATCGCGGTGAAGGCGACGTCCTCCGAGGTGAACGGCTTGCCGTCGTGCCAGGTGATGCCCTTGCGCAGCTTGAAGGTGACGGTCTTGCCGTCCGGCGTCGCCTCCCAGCTCTCGGCGAGCACGCCGACCGGCTGGCCGTTGGCGTCGAGGTCGACCAGATTCTCCTGGATCTTGCCGCCGATGATGTAGACGCCGGTCGAGGCCTGGATGCTCGGGTTGAGCTGGCGCTGCTCGGCGCCGTAATGGACGTTGAACACGCCGCCCTTGCGCGGGGCCTCCTGCGCGAAGGCCCGCATCGGATTGATGACATTGGCCGCAATCGCGGCCGAGGTCAGAAGGGCCGTGCGGCGGTTGATCTCGAGGCGGCTCAAATCCATACGCGGGTCTCCGGTACTTACATAAAGGCTTGCATCGGGCGACCAGCCGGATCGGTCGTGGCGCCCCTTTGCGATGTTACGATGGAATGGGAACCCGAGTCATTTTCTAATGCCTCGGCCTTTTGGAGGATCGTTTCCGAAACCTGAAGTGGCGCATTGCGACGCTTCGCAACCCGGATCGGGCGCCGCATTGTCGCAGTTTGGGCCGCGCGAGTTGCGTCTGGTGATTCTCTCGAAGGGACGTTTCGGGAGCGCCGAAGCCGCGCAAACCCTGTAATTTTAGGGGTCGGAAGCGCCTTGACTTGAAAAAACACTGGAAAAAACCCTGATTCGGCGGCTGTCCACAGCGATATTGTGGTGGGGAGTGCAGAAAACACTGTTTTTCTCGGCGTTTTCCGCCATATCGTGCCCACTCCAGAATCAATGGAGCAACCATGGCTACCCAACTGTCGAAGTCGCAAGTGATCGAGAAGATCGCGACCACCACCGAACTCTCCAAGCGCGACGTCAAGAACGTTTTGGACTCGCTTGTCGATGTCGGCCACAAGGAGCTGAAGAAGGCCGGGGTGTTCCTCGTCCCCGGCTTCGCGAAGTTCGTTGTGGTCAAGAAGCCTGCGACCAAGGCGCGCAAGGGCACCAACCCCTTCACCGGCGAAGAGATGATGTTCAAGGCCAAGCCGGCCCGGAAGATCGTCCGCGCACGGCCGGTCAAGGCCGCCAAGGACGCGGTTTGAGATGAAAGGCCTCCGGTGACGGAGGCCTTTTGCTTTTGAGCCGTCGCTTCCTGCCGTTGGTTGCCAGCCCGCGTTTTCCAGCGAGTGGACACCGGTTCGCGTGAAGAAAACGCGCCAAAGCAGAATCTGGAGCTCCGGACCGGGTTGAACCGGGACCGGGGCTCTAGACTACCGGCGACCGGCCGCCATCGACATTGATGGCGGTGCCGGTGATGTAGGAGCCTTGCTCCGAGGCCAGGAAGCAGGCGAGGTTGGCGAACTCCTCCGCCGTGCCGATGCGGCCGAGCGGGGTGCCCTTGGCAAGGCCCTTGGCGAATTCCCCGAAATCCGTGTTCGGCGCCTGGGCAGCATGCCGCTTGACCCATTGATCGCTCATGATCAGGCCGACCAGCAGCGCGTTCACCAGGATGTTGTGCTCGCCGCCTTCATTGGCCATCACCTTGGTCAGCGCCATGCCGGCCGCGCGCGACACCGAGGTCGGCGCGGAATTGCCGGCCGGCGCTTTCGCAAAGGTGTTGAGCACATTGATGATGCGGCCCCATTTGCGCTGCTTCATGCCCGGCCACACCAGCCGGCTGAAGCGGATCGCGGCGAACAGCTTCAGGTCGAGGTCCTCCTGCCAGGCCTCGTCGCTGATGCTCTCGAACGCCAGCGTGCGCGCCGTGCCGGCGTTGTTGACGAGCACGTCGACCTTGCCGAGATCGGCAACGATCTGGTCGTGAGCCTTGGTGATATCGGAAGCCTTCGCGACGTCGCAGACATAATCGCGTACCACAAGGCCGTCCCTGGCGAGCGCTTCGCGCGCCGCAGCGAGATCGGCCGCGCCGCGGGCGAGGATCGCGACCCTGGCGCCGGATTCGGCAAACCGCCGCGCCACCGCGATCCCGATGCCCTTGCTGCCGCCGGTAACCACCGCGACGCGGTCCTTCATTGATAGGTTCATTGTTGTTCTCCCTGGGGCTGGCCCGGAGAGGACGCTATCAAACCGACAGCGCGACCAACAAGGTCATGCAGAGCAGGTGTGCTGTGACAATCAGTGCGAGATGGAGCGGACCGGACATCGGAGATCTCCATGGTGGTGCGCGGCTTGATGCTCCGTGAGGTGAGCACTGCCGCTTAGGCTCCCTCCCCCTGAAAGGGGGAGGGCGGGGTGGGGGTTGCCCTCCACGGACGCCGGCGTCTGCGGAGCAGGATCCCCACCCGGATTGCTGTGCAATCCGACCTCCCCTTTGCAAGGGGAGGTGAGGAAAGAGCGTGCCCGGTTCACGCGCGCCGCTAGTTCAAACTCGCGCCGGCCGTGAAGCTGCGGTCGACGGCCTTGCCGACATCCAGCGTCTTGCCGAGGATACCGTAGCGCGTGGCGCGATCGGAGGCGGCCTGCACCTCCTTCACCACGGCCTCGTCGATCGCGATCGGGCTCGTCTTCTGAGCGGTGTAGGCGGCGAGCAGCACGTCCTCCGGCAGTTTTGTGAGCTCGGCCGTGTTCCTGGCGTACTCGGCGAGATGGTCGAGCGACCACAGCCGCGCCTTGTTGAGCCGCTGCACCAGGTCCTGCACCGCCGCGCGCTTGGTTGCGATCGCGTTGTCGGAGGCGACGATGAAGGTGATGGTCGGCGTCAGCCCTTCGCCGTCGGCGACGACGCGCGCCTTGTCCTTCAGCGTGGCGTAGGAGATATACGGCTCCCACACCGCCCAGGCGTCGATCGAGCCGGCGAGCAGCGCGATCTTGGCGTCGACCGGGCCGAGCGGGGCGAAGGTCGCGTCCTCGATCCTGCTGCCGGCTTTTTCCAGCGTCGCGTTGATCAGGAATTGGCCCCAGCCGCCGCGCGTGCCGGCGAGGCGCTTGCCCTTCAGATCGGCCGCGGTCTTGATCGGCGAATCCCCGCGCACCAGGATCGCCTGCGTCCGCGCATCGGAGCGCGTGCCGCCGATCGCCTTGATCGGCGCGCCCGACGCATAGACCGTGAGGAAGGACAGATCGCCGGTGTAGCCGACGTCGAGCGCGCCGGCGTTGATCGCTTCCAGGATCGGGGCTGCGGCGGGGAATTCCGACCACTCGATCTTGTAGGGCAGATCCTTGGCGAGGCCGGAAATCTCCAGCAGCGAGCGGTTGCCGCCCTTCTGGTCGCCGACGCGCAGCACGATCGCGTCGGCCGCGAGCGCCGCAGCCGATGTCGACAGGGTGATCACGGCCGTGATCAGCGCTGCCGCCGTGCGGCGGGTGAGAGAATAGGCAGGGCCCGAGCGGGTCAGTTTGCGCATATGAATTTTCTTCCTGATTCATTCGCTGCGCCGCGGAACGCGCGGCAGCGTTCGATCAAGTCTATGAGCAAGCCGTTCGCCGTCAACGAAACGGAAATCTGAATTCGCCGGCTGCGTGGCAAGGATGATCTCGTCAAGCAGGCCGCGCGTAGAAGACATCGCGCATGCGGCCGCAAAACGCCTAGATTTGATGCAGTCACGGGTGATCGCGCCGCATCTCCGTCTGGGACGATCGTGAAAATCCTTTCATCGCCGCGCGATGCGATCGTGGAGAGTTCAGCTGTGGCGCCGACAACATTCGAAATTCCATTTCATTGACGATGATCATGTCGCGCCGCATCATTTGCATGTTGCTTTGAGTGCAATCGCGCCGGAGAAATCCGCTTTTTTCTGAACCATGTGCTTCGAACGACGGGGCGTTCAAACGGAGACGTTTTGCGCGCGGGGCGGAGCCTTGCCGAAATGCAGGAGTGAAGATGTCGACGGATAACAAGAAGACGGTGATGGATCGCCGCACATTGCTGCGTGCGGGCGCCGCCGCGGCCTTTGCCGCGCCGATCGGGGCGTATAGTGCGCAGGCCTTCGCGCCACGGGCGATCACGCCGGCGATCGACTTCTCCGAATTCCCGGTCTGCAAGACCGTATCCGATGCACCGGCTTTGGCCGGCGCGCCGCGCAAGCTGAAGCTGTCCTGGAACGCCGGCGCGGTCTGCCTTGCGCCGCTGCCGGTCGCGATCGACCACGGCTTCTTCCAGAAGCAGAATCTCGACGTCGAGCTGGTCAACTATTCGGGCTCGACCGACCAGCTGCTGGAGGCGATCGCCACCGGCAAGAGCGACGCCGGTCTCGGCATGGCGCTGCGCTGGCTGAAGCCGCTGGAGCAGGGCTTTGACGTCAAGATCGCCGCCGGCACCCATGGCGGCTGCATGCGCGTCCTGACCCGCACCAATTCCGGGGTCGACAAGCTCGCCGATCTCAAGGGCAAGATCGTCGCGGTCGGCGATCTCGCAGGTCCCGACAAGAATTTCTTCTCAATCCAGCTGGCCAAGCTCGGCATCGACCCGATCAGGGACGTCGACTGGCGCGCCTATCCCGGCAATCTCCTGAACGTCGCGGTCGAGAAGGGCGAGGTGCAGGCCTTCCTGTCGTCGGACCCGCTGGCCTATCTCTGGCTGAAGGATGCGCAGTACAAGGAGGTCGCCTCCAACCTCGACGGCGAATATCGCGACAAGAGCTGCTGCATCGTCGGCCTGCGCGGCAGCCTGGTGCGCGAGGAGCCTCAAGTCGCGCGCGCCATCACCCAGGCGCTGCTCGACGCCGCGATGTTCACCTCGCAGAACCCGGACAAGGCGGCGAAGTCGTTCCAGCCCTATGCGCCGAAGGCGGCGAGCCTCGCCGATCTCGAGGCGATGGCGCGCTACCACACCCATCACCATCATCCGACCGGCGAGGTGCTCAAGCGCGAGCTGAAGGGCTACGCCGACGACCTCAAGACGGTGCAGGTGTTCAAGCAGAGCACCGACACGGCCAAATTCGCGGAGCGGATCTATGTCGACGTATTCAGTGTCTGACGCGACGGCCGCGGCCGCGCCGCGCGCGGCGGTCACGTTCTCGAACCTCTCCGGCAGTTACGGTGTCGGCCTTGCGGCGAGCCTCGTCTGGCTCGCATTCGGCCTCTCATGCCTCTATTGGCCTGATGTCGGCGACTGGTCGCGGACCGGATCGCTCGGCATCGGCGCGATCGTCATCGCCGCCTTCATCCTGTTCGGCACATTCAGCGCGGATTATCTCGGCGGCGCCGGTCAGGCGTTGCGCAAACGCGCGCCGTGGCTGGTCGCGTTCGGCGCCTTCGTGACGTTGTGGGAGGTGGCCACCGCAAAGTTCGCTTGGCTGCCGCTGCCGTTCTTCCCGCCGCCGCAGTCGATCCTCGAGGTCTATACCGACGATCTGCCGAAACTGCTCGATAGCGTGTTCGCCTCGATCAAGCTGCAGCTCGGCGGCTACATCATCGGCGCAACCGTCGGCTTTATCACCGGTGTCTCGATCGGCTGGTCGCAGAAGATCGGTTACTGGGTGCATCCGGTGCTGCGCTTCATCGGTCCGCTGCCGGCTACGGCCTGGCTGCCGATCGCTTTCTTCACCTTTCCGTCGAGCTGGAGCGCCTCGACCTTCCTGATCGCGCTTGCCACCGGCTTTCCGGTGACGGTCCTGACCTGGTCGGGCGTCGCGAGCGTCAGCAGCGCCTATTACGACGTCGCGCGCACGCTCGGCGCAAAACCGTCATTCCTGGTGCTGAAGGTCGCGATCCCCGCCGCGCTGCCGCATGTGTTCGTCGGCCTGTTCATGGGGCTCGGCTCGTCCTTCGCGGTGCTCGTCGTCGCCGAGATGATCGGCGTCAAGGCCGGGCTCGGCTGGTACCTGCAATGGGCGCAGGGCTGGGCGGCCTACGCCAACATGTATGCGGCGCTGATCGTGATGTCGCTGCTCTGCTCCGGCGCGATCACGCTCTTGTTCCGCACCCGCGACCGCCTGCTGGTCTGGCAGAAGGGCGTCGTGAAATGGTAGTGCAGTCCGCCGCAGAAGCGATCACCTACCCGGCGGTCGGCGCCGAGCTCGATATCGAAGGTGTCAGCCACGCCTTCGATATCGATGGCGCCACGCTGCCAGTGCTCGACAATGTCAATCTCGCGATCGCGCCGGGCGAGTTCGTGGCGCTGCTCGGCCCGTCCGGCTGCGGCAAGTCGACCTTGCTGCGGCTGGTCGCGGGGCTGGAAAGGCCGCGGTCCGGCTCGCTGCGCGAGGATGAAGTGCGTATCGCCGGCCCGCATCCGTCGCGCGTTGTCGTGTTCCAGGATCCGACACTGTTTCCGTGGCGCACGGTGTGGGACAATGTTGCGCTTGGCCTCGAAGCGCAGGGCATCCTGAAGGCGCAGCGCCACCGCGTCGATGACGTCATCGAGCTGGTCGGCCTGTCCTCGTTCCGCAACGCTTATCCGCACCAGCTGTCCGGCGGCATGGCGCAGCGCGTGGCGCTGGCGCGCGCACTGGTCAACGATCCGAAGATCCTGGTGCTCGATGAGCCGCTCGGCAAGCTCGATTCGCTGACGCGGATCGCCATGCAGTCAGAACTCGTCGCGCTGTGGCAGCGCAAGGGCTTTACCACGCTATTGGTCACCCACGACGTCGAGGAGGCGCTGGTGCTCGCCAACCGCGTCATCGTGCTGTCCGATCGGCCGGCGCGCATCAAGGCGGACATCGCAGTCGCCAGGCCGTACCCGCGGCATCGCGGCGATCCCTATCTGGCTGAGCTGCGCAAGCAGATTCTCGGCCTGCTCGGACTGGAGGCGACATGGTGACGTCTGCGGCGAGGGAGCTGCATCCGGCGGACGAGCCGGAGCACATCGCGCGCGCGATGCGGCTCGCCGACGTGTTTGCAGCGCGTGCACCGGCGCACGACCGCGACGCCAGCTTTCCGTTCGAGAATTTCGCGGATCTTTCGCGCGAAGGCCTGCTGGCGCTGACCGTGCCGGCCGCGCTCGGCGGCGGCGGAGCAGGCGCCCGCGACGCCACGCGCGTGCTCGGCATCATCGGCAAGGCCGATCCGTCGACCGCGCTGGTGCTGTCGATGCATTACATCCAGCATCTGGTGATGGCGCGCAGCACGCGTTGGCCGGGCCGGCTGTCGCGCAAGCTCGCCAAGGAAACGGTCGAAGGCGTGGCGCTGATCAACGCATTGCGCGTCGAGCCCGAGCTCGGCTCGCCCGCGCGCGGTGGCCTGCCGGCGACGACGGCGCGCCGCACCGAGACCGGCTGGCGGCTGACCGGCAAGAAGATCTATTCGACCGGCGCGCCGATCCTGAAATGGTATTCGGTCTGGGCGAAGACCGACGAGCAGGAGACCCGTGTCGGCTTGTTTCTGGTTCCCGCCGGTCTGCCGGGAACGCGGATCGAGGAGACCTGGGACCATCTCGGCCTGCGCGCCAGCGGCAGCCACACCGTGATCTTCGACGACGTCGTGTTTCCGCTGGATTACGAGATCGACGTGCGCACGCCCGACGACTGGAAGGTTCCTGACGTTACCCAGGCGACCGTGCATGCGATCTTCGTCGCCGCGATCTATGACGGCATCGCCCGCGCGGCCCGCGATTGGCTGGTCACATTCCTGAAGCAGCGGGTGCCCGCCAATCTCGGCGCGGCGCTCGCGACCTTGCCGCGGATGCAGGAGGTCGTCGGCGCGATCGAGGCGCGGCTTGCGGTCAATGCCCGCCTGATCGACAGCTTCGCCGCCGATTTCGATAACGGCTTCCCGCTGTCCGCGATCGAGTCTAACATCATCAAGCTGACGGTGACCAATAACGCCGCGGCAGTGGTGGAGGATGCCTTGTCGCTGACCAGCAATCACGGCCTGTCGCGCACCAATCCGCTGGAGCGGCATTACCGTGACGTGCTGTGCGGCCGCGTCCATACCCCGCAAGACGATGCCACCCGTGTCTCCGCCGGACGCTCCGCGCTGGGCGTCTGAAAACAACAGCCAACAACAACGGAGTTCCCGTTATGCCGGTCGAGTTCATCGGCTTCATCACCAACAACAATGCCTCCGAGACCATCGTCCGCTCAGGCCCGGTGCTCGATCCACCCTATATCGAGACGGTGGCCAAGGCGCATGAGCTCGCCGGATTCGATCGCGCGCTGCTGGCGTTCCATTCCACCACGCCGGATGCGTTGCAGGTCGCGCAGCATGTCCTGACCATCACCAAGCAGCTCAAGGTGATGATCGCGCAGCGCCCGGGCTTCACCGCGCCGACGCTGCTGGCGCGCCAGCTCGCGACGCTGGATCAGTTCTACGGCGGCCGCGTCTCGCTGCACGTCATCACCGGCGGCAACGCCATCGAGCTGCGCCAGGACGGCAACACGCTCGACGACAAGGATGAGCGCTACGCCCGCACCAGCGAATTCCTCGACGTGGTGCGGCTGGAATGGACCAGCGAGAAGCCGTTCAACTACAGCGGCAAGTATTACAACGTCGAGAACGGCTTCTCGCAGGTGAAGCCGTTGCAGAAGGGCGGCATCTACACCTTCGTCGGCGGCGGCTCGGACGCCGCGGTCGAGGTCGCGGGCAAGCACGCCGATACTTTCGCGCTGTGGGGCGAGTCCTACGCGCAGGTGCGCGATGTCACCGCGCGGGTGCGCGCCGCCGCGGCCAGGCACGGAAGGCCGACGCCGCGCTTCAGTCTGTCGGTGCGGCCGATCCTCGCCGACACCGAGGAGAAGGCGTGGAAGAAGGCGGAACATATCCTCGAGCGCGCCACCGCGCTGCAGGACCAGACCGGCTATCGCCGTCCCAACCACGCGAGCGACGGCGCCAAGCGGCTGCTGGCGCTCGCCGATCAGGGTACGCGCATCGACAAGCGGCTGTGGACCGAGATCGCCAAACTGACGGGCGCCAACAGCAATACCACCGCGCTGGTCGGCACACCCGAGCAGGTCGCCGAGGTATTCGGCGATTATTACGATCTCGGCGTCAGCCACTTCCTGATCCGCGGCTTCGACCCGCTGGTCGATGCGATCGATTATGGCCGGGCGCTGATCCCGCTGACCCGCAAGCTGATCGAAGCGCGCGACCAGCAGCGGGGGATTGCCGCCGAATGATCCGTCTCATTGTTGCGGCAGTGCTTGCGCTCGTCGCCGTCGACGCGGCCTTCGCGCAGACCACGCTGCGCGTCGGCGACCAGAAGGGCAATTCGCAGGCCGTGATGGAAGCGGCCGGTGTGCTCAAGGACGTTCCCTACAAGATCGAGTGGAAGGAGTTCGCCGCAGCCGCGCCGCTGCTGGAGGCCCTGGGCGCAGGCGCGATCGATACCGGGCTGGTCGGCGACGCGCCGTTCACCTTCGCGGCGGCCGCCAAAATTCCGGTCAAGGCGATCGCCGCGGTGCGGCAGTCGCGCGACGGGCTCGCGGTCGTGGTGCCGGAGAACTCCGCGATCAAGAGCTTCGACGATCTGCGCGGCAAGAAGATCGCAACCGGCCGCGGCTCGATCGGCCATCAGCTGATCCTGGCGGCGCTGGAATCCAGGGGTTGGCAGGCGAACGACGTGCAGATCGTGTTCCTCGCGCCGTCGGATGCCAAGGTCGCCCACACGCAAGGTTCGGTCGACGCCTGGTCGACCTGGGAGCCTTATGTGAGCCAGGAAGAGGTGCTGTTCAAGTCGCGCCGCGTCATCACGGCTGACGGCATCACGCCCGGCCTCGGCTTCCAGGTCGCAACGCCCGATGCGATCAAGGGCAAGCGCGCCGAGCTCGAGGATTTCGTGCGTCGCCTCGCCGCGGCGCGCGCATGGTCGCAGAACAATGTCGAGGGCTACGCTGCGACCTGGGGCAGGCTGATGAACATCCCGCCCGCGGTGGCGGTGAACTGGCTGACGCGGGCCAAGATCCGCATCGCGCCGATCGACGACAGCGTGGTCGCCGACGAGCAGAAGACCATCGACCTCTACGACCGCTGGGGCCTGATCCGGCAGAAGATCAACGCCGCCGACATCGTCGACCGCTCGTTTGGTGCGGCCGTCGGGAAGGG
Organism: Bradyrhizobium sp. USDA 4504; assembly: GCF_054063995.1. NCBI lineage: Bacteria > Pseudomonadati > Pseudomonadota > Alphaproteobacteria > Hyphomicrobiales > Nitrobacteraceae > Bradyrhizobium > Bradyrhizobium sp. USDA 4504. The sequence goes on from NZ_JBSSGV010000001.1 coordinate 980,592, forward strand.
CGCGGGACTGTAGGCAATTCGCGAGCGACACCAAACATTCAGCGTCGTCCTGGCTTTCGCCAGGACGGCGGTGCTCGCACGATTTCGGAATATTGGAAAAATATCCCTGATTTGCCCGACGTGTCAAGCTGCCCTGTCGAAGGCCGGCAGCCGCGAGGTCCTTTGCATGGGGTTGTTTTCGATATTTTGCCGGCGCACCTGCGGCGGCCCTGCAGGCGGGAGATGTGGACCGTCTGCGCGGAAGCGATTCAGCTCCGCACTATTGCACCGCTAACGAACCCGTGATTCAAAACATCCATTCGTCCGCCGGCTGCCGCGCGGCAAGGATTTTCCCCGTTTGGCACATTCCAAAACCGCAACGTTGCTATTTTCGCCACGACCTTGCCACCCCGCCCGGCGCCGCCAAGATCAAAAGCACGAACAATCGAGTCCGGGAGATCACCATGGGCCTTCAACAAACTCGCATCGAGTCGCTGCCGTTTGTGACCGCTGAACTGAATTATCTCGCGCCGACGCCGGGCAAGCCCCGGACCTACGCCTTCGATCCGCCGCCCGGCGAACCCAAATCCACCGCGCTGCCCGAAGCCCACAATGTTCCGATATTTGACGGGCGTTTGATCGCCGACAGCTTCTCGCTCGATCGCGAGGGCTTTGCGCTGGTCAAGCATCCGACCAGCGTCAAGGACTATTACGACGAGAACGAAGTCCGCAACGTCTACTATCCCGCCGTCGAAGCCTTCCTGAAGGCGACGCTGAAGGCGGATCGCGTTGTCATCTTCGATCACACCGTGCGCAAGCGCGTCGAGGGCGCGGCTGACATCCGCGGCGGTGGTCCGCGCCAGCCGGCGACCCGCGTCCATGTCGACCAGACCGCCGTCTCCGGCCGCAACCGCGTGTTCGAGCACCTGCCCGACGAGGCCGAGCAGCTGGTCAAGGGCCGCGTCCAGGTGATCAATCTGTGGCGCCCGATCCGCGGTCCCCTGCGGGATTCACCGCTGGCGATGGCCGACGGCACCACGGTCGCGCCGGAGGATTTGATTGCTTCGGACCTGATCTATCCGAACCGCAGCGGCGAGACCTACTCGGTGAAGTACAATCCGAACCACCGCTGGTTCTACATTCCCGAGATGACGCCGGACGAGGCGATCCTGCTGAAATGCTACGACTCGGCGACCGACGGCCGCACCCGGTTCGGGCCGCATACCGCCTTCGTCGATCCCACCACGCCGGCGGATGCCGCGCCGCGCGAGAGCATCGAGCTGCGCACGCTGGTGTTCCATAAGCAGTGAAGTCACCTCGCCCCGCGTGCGGCAGGGGTGTCCGGGGAAATTCAGGCATAGCGGAGCTCCATCTGGTCAGGTGAGATGGTTGATTTCCGACGGCTGGGGTTGATGGGCGGAGGTTTGTCGATGGCAGCGAGGGATCGACGCGTGAGCAGGAGCTGGCCGACGAGTTCGGCGAACCTGAGCGGGAGCATTTTGATGCAGTTGGTGTGAGCGGCGATGCGCAGCAGCAGGTAGGCAATCATCGCAGCGAGCACCTGAAGGCGGATCGCGTTGTCGTTGGCGCCGAGGAACTTGCGAATATCGAGATGCTGCTTGATCCAGCGGAACAGCAGCTCGATTTGCCATCGGCTCTTGTAGAGGGCGGCGATCTCGACGGCGCTACGGGCAAGGTCGTTGGTCAGGAGTGTGATCTTGCCGCCTTTCTCGCGTCTGATCTTGATGCGGCGGAGCGGGATTGGAAGGCGCGAATCGCCCTTGCTGGTGAGCTTCACCTCGTCATCGGCAAGGATTTCGAAGCCATCCCCGTTACGCTTGCGGATGGCGCGATGCCTGAGCGAGCGAAGACGGATGCTCGTCTTCGCCCGGGTAACGAAGAAAGCCTTGCTATCATTGATCTTCTGCCACCAGTCGAAACGGCAATAGCCCTTGTCAAACACATAGGTGGTGGCGGGCTGGATTGGGGTCTGTCGGCCGATCTCGATGTCATTGACGTTCGCGGCCGTCATCTCGACGCAGGTCGGGACATCGCTCCTTGGGTCGTAGACGACATGCAGCTTCATGCCGCGGATGCGGCCGTTCCACGTCGCCCAACTGCAGACCTTGCCGAGCGGGATCGGACTGGCGTCGATCAGACGCACCATCTCCATGCCTTCACTCCGCAGCTGGCGACGCGCCATCGCCGACAGCGCCGCAAAGGTTTGCGCGAAAATGCCGATCGGACGGCGGGCATTGGCATCGGACAACGTCGAGCGCGACAGCTTGCCGGTTCCCAAGTGATAGTGATGCTGCGAATTGGCGTTGAAGCCAGTCACCACCCCGCGCAGACTGCTGTTGCCGCTAAGCTGGGCATAGATCAGCGCCACCAGATGATCCCAGCTCCTGAACGACTTGTCGTAGGCATCCCCGTCCAGACGATCCACAACCGTCTGAAACTGCCGTCGATTGATCGGTTCAAGCAGCCTTCCAAAAATGCTACCGCGATATCGCATGCTCGGCCCTCTGTGTCTCGACAACCAGAAAAGACCGATTTGCCTCGGTCCTGCCGAGCATGCACCGCGACACAGTGAATCATTCCCCGGACACCCCTGCGCGTGCGGGGAGAGGTCGGAACGCATCGTTAGATGCGTTCCGGGTGAGGGGGAGTCTCCGCACATCCAATTGTCACCGTGTTCGCGGGTGCAGCCCCTCACCCAACCCTTTAGAGCGAGCTTCGCTCGTCTCGACCCCGTGAAGAACGGGGAGAGGGCTAACCGATTGGCACCCTCCGCCCAATAATGTTACGCCCGTCGCCAAACCGCTCGGGGAAGAGGCGATTCGTGGACGGCGTGGTGACGAAGGAAGAGGCGGGGATCGGGTTCCGCGCCCTGGTGCTTGCACTTCTGGCATTGGCCTCCGGCCACATGCTGTCGACGCTGCTGCGGACCATCCCGGCGATCAGCCTCGATCTGATGGCGTCGGATTTCGGCACCTCGCCGCAGGCGCTCGCGAGCCTCACCTCGATCTATCATTTCTCCTTTGCCGCCTCGCAAATCCCGGTCGGCGCCGCGATGGATCGTTTCGGCGTGCGGCCGGTGTCGCTGAGCCTGCTCGCCGGTACCGTGATCGGAACGCTGGTCTCGGCGCTGGCGACGGGGCCTGCGAGCTTTGTGCTCGGCCAGCTCATGCTCGGCGTCGCCACTTCGGGCATGCTGATGTGCCCGATGACGCTCGCGGCGAAACAGATGTCGGCGGCGAAGTTCGGCCTGTGGTCCGGCCTGATCCTCTCAATCGGCAATATCGGCATGCTGCTGTCGGCAAGCCCGCTGGCGTTCATGGTCGATCAGTTCGGCTGGCGCGCCGGTTTCTGGGTTTCGGCCGGCTTCGGCATTGTCGTGCTGATCGCGGTGTTCGCGCTGGTGCCGCGGCAGCCGGCGGCGCATGCGGATGATTCCTCGCCGCTGCACCAGATGGCCGAGGTACTGCGGCTCGGCATGTCGCGCGGCCTGCGCGGCCTGATCGCGCTGTCGCTGGTGTCGCTCGGCGCGTCGCTGACCTTGCGCGGCTTGTGGGGCGGCCCGTGGCTGATGGACGAGAAAGGGCTGAGCCGGATCGAGGCCGGCAATGTGCTCGGCCTGTTCACGCTGGCGATGATCGTCGGCCCAGCCTGCATCGGCGCTTTCGATCGCAAGTTCGGGCACCGCCGTGCCATGGTGGCGGTGACGCACGCCATCGCCGCGCTGCTGCTCGTCTTGATGGCGGCCGGTGCGCCGCATTTCCCGGTCTCGAACCTCTTCGGGGTTGCCGTGATGCCGACGCAATATGACTTGGTGCTGTTGATCCTGATCGGGCTTGCGACGTCGGCGCAGCCGCTGATCTACGGCATGACGCGGCAGCTTGTCGCCGCACAGAACACCGGCAAGGCGCTGTCCTCGGTCAATCTCGCGTTCTTCCTTGGCGCAGCGCTGCTGCAATCGAGCACCGCCGGCGTTGCGGCGCTGTTCGGGCTGCCTGCGGTGCTGCTGTTCATCGCCGGCGCGCTGGTGATCGGGACCGTGCTGTTCCTGATCTACACCAGGCCCTAAAGCGCGATGAGATTGGGTTGAATCGTCATCGCGCCTTGGCTCTTTGTTTGAGCATGATCTTTTCGGAAAACCGCTTCGCACTTTTCCGGATCATGCTTTAGCGCGCCGTTCCGATCAGATCGTCTGCGCCTGCTTGCGAATCTCGTTGGCAAGCGGCCGCAGGGAATCGCCCCCGCGCGGCCCCACCAGGGAGTAGCCCGTACCGCCGTCAGCCCACGAGAAGCCCGCGACATCGCCACCCGAATGCGCCGCCATCGGCGCGTTCTGGTCTGACGTCATCGGGCGGGTGAGAACCACAAGCCGCTCGCCGCGATCGTCGTCGTACATGAACATGGCCGCAGGACCATGTGCGGTCGGCACTACCCGTCCGCCCATTAAGCGATATCCCGACTTGGTGAGATCCGGCAGCTTCACCGGTTGATGCAACCGGTTGGAGACCCATTGCACAAGCTCGGTGCTGTCGCGCAGCTCGACCGGCCGCGTGCGATCGGAGGCGTACACTCTGTAGGAATCGCTGGCCTCCTCGGCGAGCGCCACAATTCCGCCGACCGGTGTCTGTGTCGCGCCACGGATCATCCATCCACCGAGGCCGCCGATCGAGAGCATCAGCATCGCTGCGACGGCCCAGCGCAACGACGAGGGGCGGCGGCGCGGGCTCTCGATCATCCTGGCGAGGTTGAGCCGCGGCGGCAGCGGCTCCTCGGCGATCGGCAGCAGCGCCGATCGCAAGAGGTTACGCTCATCGGAGTAGGCGGCGATGCGCTTGGCCACGTCCGGATGCTTGTCCAGATAGGCACGGACCTCGGCCTCGCGTTCCGGCTCGAGCGCGCGATCGATATAGGCGTGCAGATCGTCTTCTGTAATGGGTCGGTTACTCATGTCTTGTTCCGCAATTGCACGATATTATGATCCAGGTCGCCGGGAGTTCCCTCCAGTTCGTGATGCAACCGCTCGCGGGCGCGCGCGAGGCGGGACATCACCGTTCCAACAGGCACACCGAGCACCTTCGCGGCATCGGCGTAGGACAAATCCTCAACGCCGACGAGCAGCAGCACCGCACGCTGGTCATGCGGAAGCCTGGCGAGCTTCGCCATGACATCGCGATACATTACCTTGTGCTCCTGCGCCGCTTCCTGGCCGAATGCATCCTCGTTGGTTTCGTCGATCGCGACATGAACGCCGCGCACCGTTGCGCGGCGAAACTGGTTGATGGCGAGATTATGCAGGATCGCGAACAGCCACGGGCGCGGATTGTCCGACCGCCGCTGCTCCCAGTGGATGACGGCGCGTTCCAGGCAGTCCTGCACCAGGTCGTCGGCCGCGGCGTGATCGCGGACCAGGGCCCGCGCATAACGCCGCAAGGCAGGTATCAGCGGCTCGACCAGGTGCAGCATGTCGCTCATGGCGCTTGTACCTGCACGACCGCGCCGAGTTTCGCCGGCTCGCCGGCTGCGATGACGAGGTAGCGTCGCTCCGCCCTGGCCGCGCTCTGCACGATCTGCCGGATCGGACCGGCCGCGTTGACGATCGCGGAGCCGGCCGGATTGGTCATGAAGGCTGCCAGCGGCTCCACCATGCCGCCACCGTCAGCGTGTTCGGCCAATCCCAGCACGTAGCGCTGCTTCGGCTCGAGCCCGGTCACGGAAGCCTGCAGCACCTGGATCAGGCCTTGATCGAACAGCGATACGCTGGTCGGCGGCTTCTCGTCCTTGGCTTGCTTTTTCGGTGCGAGCGCGAGGTGAGCGGCCTGGCCGGCGACGCCGAGGGCCTGCAGGTTCTGGCGATCTTCCGGATTTGGCGCGGCGTTCGGCACATAGACGATCGCCTGCGGCGCCTGGCCGATCGGGATATTGGCGATCACCTTATTGGTCGCGGTGTCGATCGCGGCCAGCGCGTCGGCATTTTCGAGACCGACATAGACCCGCGTGCCGTCGCCGGACGGCCAGACGCCGTGCGGCAGATTGCCGACGGGGATGGTCGCGACTTGCGAGAAATCGTCGGTTCGGAACACCTTGACCTCGTTGGTGCCGCCGATGGTCACATAGGCGAAGGTGGTCCCCTTTGAGGTCCTGGCGAAATTGACGTGGTTGGTGATCGGGCCGGTGTCGATGGTCTTGATCAGGTTGAACGGCGGCTTGGCATTGAACACCTGCGTCCTGCCGACATCCTTCAGCGTGAACCAGACCTGGTCGCCATCGGGCGACGCCGCGATGTTCGGGCAGAACGGGCTTTCCTGCTTCACCTTGGCGACGATCTGATGGTCTGCGACCGAGACCACGTCGGTCTCCGGATTGAACGACGAACAGATGTAGCCGTACTTGCCGTCGGGCGAGAAGATCTGCATGCCGGGTCCCGCGGGCACCTCGATGCGCGTCGTTTCCTTGAAGCTCTGCGCGTCGATGACCGAGATGTAATTCTCGCCGCGCACGGTGACCCATACTTCCTTGCCGTCGGGCGTGAAGAACGCCTCGTGCGGTGACCGCCCGATATAGGTGACGTGCTTGACCGCGTTGGTTGCCGTGTCGATGAAGCTCACCGAGTTCGAACCGATCGAGACCACCGCGAGGGTGCGGTGGTCGGGCGAATAGCCCATGCCGTGGACCAGCACCTGGCCCTTGTAGAGCGGGCTGAAATTGCCCGGCTGCGGGTCGCCGAGCCGGATCACGCCGAGCAGCTTGTTGTCGGCCGGGTCGGTGACCGACACCGTGTTGGAGAACTGCTCGGCGGCGTAGACGCGATCGTGATGGCTGACCGGAATGTCGGGCGCGGACGCAGCGCCCGGCGCCTGTCCGGCGAAAGCGGAGCTCGACATCGCCAGCACGGTCGTGGCCAGCAGGCTCTTGAGGATTTGACGGTTCATCGTTTGAGGCTCCTAGTTCTTCATTCCGTGGGACATGTTCATATGATCGTGAGCGGCAGGCGCCGGGGTCTGCTGTGTTGGGGCGGGCGCGGACGCCGTAACCGGATCTCCGATCGCGAGCTTCATGGCGTCGATCTCCTGCTGCTGCTCGACGATGATTTCCTGCGCGATCCGGCGCAGCTGCTCGTTCTTGCCGTAGCGGAGCTCGATTACGGCCATGTCGATCGCGCCCTGATGATGCGGCTGCATCATCGCGACGAAGTCGCGGTCGATGTCGCCGCTCGGCTTGGCCGCCATGTCATTCATCATCTTGGTCATCGCGGTATCGTTTTCAGCAAGGAAGGCGCTCTCTTCGGCCGTCTGCCCGGTCTGGACCGGATGATGGTCGTCATGCGCGAAAGCAGCCGCCGCAGCTGCAAAAGCAAGCAGGGCGGCGCCGGCGAGCGGCGCGAGGCCGGACTTAAGGAATCGAGGAAGCATTTGCGTTCACCCTGGGAGTTGTCGGGGAGGCCCGAGCGGTTACGGGCTTGGGCCGGCGTGCATGGGTGGGACGCAGCAGCGTGAGTTCTATTCCGTCGTCAGGCAGATACTTGTCGATCACGACTTGCTGATCGCCGGAATGATCCGTTTCGGCCGGGCCAGCCGATTTGCGATCCGCAAGCCACTGGCTATAAGAAGGAATTCCGGTTTCGATCGACCGGTTCCACGATCCTCCCTGCGCAAGTCCTCGCGCCAAGAAGGCCAAGATGTCCGCCAAGATCGATCCGATCACCCGCTCCGTCGTCCAGCACCGCCTGTCGTCGATCGTGAAGGAGATGGGCGAAGCCATGCTTCGCACCTCGTATTCGCAGATCCTCAATTCCAGCCGCGATTTCTCGCTGGCGATCTGCGACACCAACGGGCGGCTGATCGCGCAGGCCGACCACATTCCGGTTCATGTCGGCGCCTTGCCCTGGGCGACGCTGGCGGTCGAGGAGCGCTTCAAGGATGTCGCGCCCGGCGACGTCATCCTGCTCAACGATCCCTACCAGGGCGGCAGCCATCTGCCCGATCTCACTGCCTTCGTGCCGGTGTTCGACAGTGGCAAGCGGCTGCTCTGGACCATCGTGCGCGCGCATCAGAGCGATATCGGCGGCGCCACCCACGGCGCCTACAATCCAGCCGCCACCGAGATCTATCAGGAAGGCATCCGCATTCCGCCGATCAAGCTCTACGAGGCCGGCAAGCCGCGCGAGGATCTGCTCGACCTGCTGGCTTTGAACATCCGCAACCCCAGGGAATTCCGCGGCGACCTCGCGGCGATGCTGGGCGCTGCGCATCTCGGCGAGCGCCGTGTCGCAAAACTGTTCAGCGAGTTCGGCGCGGATACGGTCGAAGCCGCGATCGAGGCCATTCTCGATGCGACCGAGCAGCAGACCCGCGCCGTGGTGTCCGCCTGGAAGGACGGCGTGTTCTACGGCGAAGCTCTGCTCGACGATGACGGCCACGGCCGCACCGACATCAAGATCGCCGCCAAGGTGACCAAGAAGGGCAGCGACATCGAGGTCGATCTCACCGGCTCCGATCCGCAGTCGACCAGTTTCGTCAATTCGTCACACGCCAACATGCAGGCAGCGGTCGCGATGGCCTTTGCCTATCTGATCGACGCCGACATTCCGAAGAACACCGGCGCGCTGCGGCCGCTGAAGGTGGTGGCGAAGCAGGGCACGATTGTCTGGGCCGATCCCGGCCGTCCCGTCACCTTGTGCACCAGCCATCCCTCCAACGAGATCGTTGAAGCCATCATCAAGGCGATGTCGGCGTCCTGTCCAGATCGCGTCATGGGCGGGTGGGGGCGCCGCTTCCGCATCGCGATCCAGGGCGAGGACCCGCGCAACGGACGCAATTTCATCTGGCACATGTTCCAGGCTCGGCCCGGCGGCGGCGCCTCGCCGGGCGGCGACGGTTATTCGTCGATCGGCGAATGGCACTCGGTCGGCGGTCTCAAATTCGGCAGCATCGAGGTGGCCGAGGTGCGCTTTCCCCTGCATTTCCGCCAGCACGAATTCCGGCCGGACTCCGGCGGCGACGGCCAGCATCGCGGCGGCCTTGGCGTCGCGCTCGACATGGTGCTGGAGACGCAGAAGCCGGCCAAGGGCAACACCGCCGGCGACGGCGCGCGCCATGGTCCCTGCGGCATGCTCGGCGGCAAGGACGGCGAGCCGCATCATTACCGGCTGCTCTCGGAAGGCCGCGCGCCGCGCGTGTTGAAGACGAAGGAAGTCGGCATCGAGCTGCGCCCCGGCGACTGCCTCGAGATCCGGTCCTCCGGCGGCGGCGGCTGGGGTCCACCCGAGAAGCGCTCGGCGGAAGCGCGGGCGCGCGATCTTGCGCAAGGTTTGGTTTCGAAAGCGGTGTAGGGCAGCGATGTATACGATTGGGGTCGACGTCGGCGGCACTTACACCGACCTGGTTGCGACGGATCAAAGCGGGCGCACCGTGTTCGCGAAATCGCCGTCCACGCCGGCCGATCAGTCGATCGGCGTGATGGCGGGACTGGAAGAGCTGGCGCGCCGCCTCGGCGTGACGCGCGCGGCGATGCTCGCCGCGACCGATCGCCTGGTGCACGGCACGACGGTTGCGACCAATGCGCTGCTCGAGCGCAAGGGCGCCAAAGTTGCGCTGCTGGCCACCGAAGGTCATCGCGACGTCGTCGAGATGCGCGAGGGGTTGAAGCCGGACCGCTACGATCTGCGCACGCCGCCGCCGGAGCCGCTGGTGCCGCGCGAGCGCCGCTTTGGCGCGCGCGAGCGGCTGAAGGCCGACGGCAGCGCTGCGGTTGCGCTCGATGCCGCCGCGCTCGGCGACGTCATCGCGGAAGTGAAACGTTCGGGTGCGAATTCCGTCGCGGTCTGCTTTCTGCATGCCTATCTCAACCCGGCGCATGAGCTTGCCGCCGTCGAGCAGCTGGCGAAGGAGCTGCCCGACGTCAGCGTGTCGCGCTCGAGCGACGTACTGCCGCAGATCAAGGAATATGAGCGTGTCTCGACCACAATCGTGAACGCCTACGTCGCGCCGACGGTGCGACGCTATCTCACCAATCTGGAGCGTAGCCTGCATGAGGCGGGCTTCAAGGGCTCGCTGTTCGTCGTGCTGTCGCATGGCGGCATGGCGCCGGTGGAGGAAGCCTCGCGGCTCGCCGCGGGCACGGTGCTGTCGGGGCCGGCCGGGGGCATCTCCGGCAGCCGCCGTTGCGCCGAGATGCTCGGGATCCCCGATCTCGTGCCGTTCGACATGGGCGGCACCTCGACCGACATCTCGCTGATCGCAGATGGCCAGGCCTCGCTGTCGGCGGATGGCATGCTCGCCGGCCAGCGCATCGCGCTGCGCAGCCTCGACATCGCCAGCATCGCCGCCGGCGGCGGCTCGATCGCGAGCGTCGACGGCGGCCGCACGCTGCGGGTCGGGCCGGAGAGCGCGGGCTCGGTGCCGGGCCCGGCCTGCTACGGCAATGGCGGCACGGCTGCCACCGTCACCGATGCCAATGTCGTGCTCGGTTATCTCGACGCCGCCGCCTTCATGGGCGGCGCGCGGCCGCTCGACCGAGCGGCGTCGGAAGCCGCGGTGGACCGGATCGCCGCAGCGCTCGAGCTGTCGCGGATCGAGGCCGCCGCCGGCATCTACAAGATGATCAATCTGAAGATGGCCGACGGCATCCGCCTGATGACCTTGCGCCGCGGCGTCGATCCGCGCAAATTCGCGCTGCTCAGCTTCGGCGGCGCCGCCGGCATGCACGCCGCCGAGGTCGCGCGCGAGCTCGAGATCAAGCGCATCATCGTGCCGACGGTCGCCTCTGTGCTTTCGGCCTGGGGCATGCTGACCAGCGATCTGCGCTACGAGGTCAGCCGCACCCATTACGGCACCGGCCGGATTTCCGCCGACGAGGTTCGCGCCTTGTTCGCCGGGCTGGAAGAGCAGGCGGCGGGGCGGCTGCGCGACTGGTTCAAGGGCGATATCGGCATCGAGCGCTCGGCCGAGATGCGCTACGGCGAGCAGGTGTTCGAGATCGACGTACCGCTCGGCGAGCTCGATCTCGGCGCCGCCGACCTGGTGGCGCAGATCGAGGAACGCTTCCATCGCCGCCACGAGGAGCTCTACACCTATGCCTCGCGCGGGCAGGAGGTGGTGTTCGTCAACGCCCGAGTTGCCGCCGTCGGCAAGGTGGCGCGCGGCAGCAGTGATGCCGGAAAGGCCAGCTCGGCTGCGCCCTGCGCGCCGCGCGGCAAGCGGCAGGCCTGGTTCGGTGCCTGGCGCGAGGTGCCGGTCTACGCGCTCGACGATCTCGGGCCGGGCCAAGCGCTGGCCGGTCCCGCGATCATTGAGGCCGAAACCACGACCGTCCTGGTCGACAGCGGCGACCGCGTCGCGGTCAACCCGCTGGGCTGGCTCGATATAATATTGCGCTGATCGTCAAGTCGGAACTGCACTCCCTCTCCCGCTTGCGGGCAGGGCTATCGCATGTGCGCTCGATCCCTCCACAGACTCGTCATGCCCGGCCTTGTGCCGGGCATCCACGTCTTGGTTTCCGCGCGAAAAAGACGTGGATGGCCGGGACAAGCCCGGCCATGACGATGTGGAAATAGCGCCGCCAAGCTTTTCGCTGCCATATGCGATTGCCCTGGGCTTGCGGGGGAGGTGAAAGAAGGCCTGCCTCCGCCATCAACATTTCATTTTTCCGGCATTGGCTTGGGCGATAAACTCCGCTCGCTCGGGAGGAGCGCCGGCCTGGTGCCGGCGCGTTTGTGGCGATGTTGATGCAAACAAAAAGACAAACTGCGCTTTCGATATCCCTCGTCCTCGCAGGCGTCCTCGCGGCGGCGCCGTTGCGCGCGCAGCTGGCGCAGACGGCGGCGGCCGGCAACGAGATCCGCATCGGCAACGTCATGCCCTATACCGGGCCGCTCGCCGCGTTCGCGACCATCGGGCGGGCGGAGGCGGCCTATTTCGACATGGTCAACGAGCATGGCGGCATCAACGGCCGCAAGGTCAGGTTCGTCTCGGTCGATGACAGCTCCAATCCGAAGATCGCGATGGAGCAGACCCGCGATCTCGTCGAGAAGCAGGATGTGCTGTTGATGTTCGGCTCGTTCGGCACGCCGAGCAACCTCGCGGTCCGGAAGTACCTCAACGAGAACAAGGTCCCGCAGCTGTTCGTCGCTTCCGGCGACGAGGCATGGGCGCATCCTGCGACCTTTCCCTGGACCATGGGCTGGCAGCCGACCTTCCGCGCCGAGGGGCGGATCTACGCCAATTACATCCAGGCCGCCTATCCCTCGCGCAAGATCGCGGTGCTCTGGCAGAACGACCAGTTCGGCCGCGACCTGTTCAAGGGATTGCAGGAGGGGCTCGGCGACACCGCCGGCATGATCGTCGCCGATCTCGCCTTCGATGCATCGGAGACCGCGATCCAGAACCAGATCGGAATTTTGAAGAACTCCGGCGCCGACATCCTGGTGTTCGACGGGGCGCCGGCGATCGCGGCGCGCGCGATCCGCGTCGCCGCGGACCTCGACTGGCATCCGGTGTTCATCCTCGACAATGCGTCGGCCTCGATCGCCAGCGCCTTGCGGCCAGCAGGCCTGCAGAATTCGCTTGGCGTGATCTCGACCTCATTCCTGAAGGATGCCGGCGATGCCTCCTGGAAGGACGATCCGCAGATCAAGGCGTGGCTCGCCTTCATGGACAAATATTATCCCGACGGTGACAAGGACGACATCTACGCCGTGTTCGGCTACGCCGCCGCGGATACGCTGATGCAGGTGCTGCGCCAGTGCGGCGACGATCTGTCGCGCGAGAACGTCATGCGGCAGGCCGCGTCGCTGAAGGACTACCAGAGCCCGATCGCGCTACCCGGGATCGTGATCAACACCGGACCGAAGGACTTCCGCCCGATCAAGCAGATGCGGCTGGTGCAGTTCGACGGCAATGCCTGGCAGCCGATCGGCGACGTGATCGACAGCGCGTTCACGGCGGTGCGCGAGGATAATTGAGGGCCGTTGAGTTGGGTCATGCGTCGTCCCGGCCTAGTGCGCAATTGCGCACGGGGGGCCGGGACTCATTACCCCAACTGCGCATTGTTTTGCTCTGCTGGGGCGATAATCCCTTACACACCAGGCAGCGGTGGTTATGGGTCCCGGCCTTCGCCGGGACGACGATGGGGTGTGGGCCGGCGCAACAAACGCCTACTTCTTCAATCCATAATTCAGCAGCCCGCCCTTGTTCTTCGGCGGGTGCGCGCGCAGGCCTTCCTCGTTCGGCTCGGTGCCCCAGCCCGGGCGATCCGGGATCACCAGATGGCCGTCGACGAATTCAGGCACGTGGGTGAACAGCTCGTGGTCCCAGGCCAGGCGATCGATGTCCGTCTCCATGATGCGCAGGTTCGGCACCGCGGCGCAGAAATGCGCGTTCATCATGGTGCAGAGGTGGCCGTAGAAATTATGCGGCGCGACGTTGACCTCGAAATGCTCGGCGGCGGCGGCGACCTTCATCGACTGCCAGACCCCGTTCCACGGCGTGTCGATGATCGCGACGTCCATCGCCTGCTCGGTGAAATAGGGCAGGAACTCGCGCAGGCCGAGCAGCGTCTCGCAGGATGAGATCGGGTGCGGGCTCTGGCGGCGGATGTAGCCGAGCGCCTGCGGGTTGAAGGTGTCGATCTCGACCCAGAACATGTCCATCTTCTCGATCGCGCGCAGGATCTTGAGATAGCCCTCGGTCTTGGCGTTGAAGTTGAGGTCGAGCAGGAGATCGACATCCGGCCCCGCGCCGTCGCGGATCGCCTCCAGGTGCATGCAGAGATTGCGCAGCACGGTGCGGTCGATATTGATCTCGGGTTGGAACGGCGAGCCGAAGCCGGGGCGCCAGCCTTGCGGCTTGCCGTCGGTATAGACGAAGATGTTGGTCTTCATCGCCGTGAATTTCTTCTCGCGCACTTCGGCCCCGATCGCCTTGACGCCGTCGAGATCAGTGATCGCCGGCTTGTACCAGTCGGGATGATTGATGCGCCAGGTCGCGCAATGCGACCAGTACACCCGCACGCGGTCGCGGATCTTGCCGCCGAGCAGGTCGTAGCAGGGCACGCCGAGCGCCTTGGCCTTGACGTCGAGCAGCGCGTTCTCGATCGCCCCGAGCGCCAGCGCCACCACGCCGCCGGCGGCAGGGCGCGTCGCGGCGAACAGCTCGACATGGATCCGCTCGTGCTCGAACGCGTTCTTGCCGACCACCCGCGCCGAAAGCCGCTCGATCGCCGCCGTCACGCCGGGCGCGCCGAAGCCCTCGTCATATTCGCTCCAGCCGACCAGCCCGTCCGTCGTCGTCACCTTGACGAAGTGATAATTCCGCCAGCCGGCATCGCAGGCGAGCGTCTCGACGCTTTTGATTGTGGTGGATTTGCTCATGGTTTCCTGCCCGGTTGTTTGTTGCTGTTGGCGGGATACCAACAACGGATCGGCGGACGCGTCAATTCGCGCCAAGGCAAGGCGACAATGCGCATTGGCAAGGCGGCACTCGCCTCTTCGTTCACCGTCACCCTGAGGAGCGCGCTCTTGCGCGCGTCTCGAAGGGCGACGGCCCGGCTCTTTCATGGATCTCGCGGGGCCGTGCATCCTTCGAGGCTCGCAAGAGCTCGCGCCTCAGGGTGACGGGACAAACATCTCGGTGTCAGGCCGGAATAGCGTCGGCCGCTGCCGTTCGAAGGTCTTGCGGCCGCGCTTGAAGCCCATCAGCACGTCGGGCAGCTCGGCGATCGCGTTGGTTCCACTGTCGGTGTCGAGCACGACGATGTCGGCGGGATTGCCGACCGTGATGCCGTAATCCTTCAGGTTCATCAGCCGCGCCGGCAGGTCGGTGACGAGATCGAGGCAGGCGTCGAACTCGCCGATCCCGGCATGCGCCGCATTGGCGTAGAGATTGGCCATCCGCAGCAGCGAAGCATCGCCGAACGGCGTGAAGGGATTTTGCACATTGTTGGTCGCGACCGAGCACAGCACGCCATCGGCGACGAGCCGGTGCGCGGCGGTCAGCCCACGCGGCGCGTTGTGGGTGGCGTCGCGGCCCATCAGATAGAGATCGGTCGCCGGCAGCACGGTGACCGCGACACCGGCCTCGGCGAGCCGAGCGCCGGCTTTCTTCAACCGATCAGGCGGCAGCGCGGAGAGTTTGGTGGCGTGCCCGATCGCGACGCGCCCATGATAGTTGCGCCGCTCGGTCTGCCGGCAGACCTCCTCCATGTGCCACCAGGAGGGATCGAGGTCGAAATCGAGATGGAGGTCGACGTCGACATCGAACTCCTGCGCGAGGTCGAAGATGCGTGCGATATGCGCGTTCGGATCGCTGTCGACATAGGGGCAGCCGCCGACCGCCTCGGCACCGTCGTTGAGCGCCGCGACCAAGAGCTCGTCGGCGCCGGGATCGTTGGTCAGGCCCTCTTGCGGAAAGGCGCAGAGCGAGAGGTCGAGCGCCCAGGCATAGTCGCGTTTCAAGGCCTTGACAGCCTCGAAGCCGCGCAGCCCGATCCTCGGGTCGATCTCGACATGCGTGCGCATCCGCGTGGTGCCCGCCGTGATTGCGCGCTCGATCACTTTTGAGCCGCGCGCATGGACATCCTCGATCGTGAAGTCGCGCTTCATCGCCGATACCGCGCGGATCGCCTCGCCGAGGCTGGCGTGATCGTGGCCGCAGCGGCCGAGCAGGCAGGCCTTGTCGAGATGGATATGGGTGTCGACGAAGCCGGGCAACGCCAGCCGGCCGTTGAGGTCGACTTCGACCGCCTCGCACACGAGGCGCGGCGCGATCGCGGCGATCCTGCCGCCGGCGATGCCGATATCGACCGCGGCGGCAGAGCTGCGCGTCACGGCATTGCGGAAGACGAGGTCGAAGGCAGGTTTCGCGATCATCGGCGAGGGAAGCATCAGGGTGGTCTGAGCCTAGCGGAACGGCCAGAATCCGGCAGCACCAGATTGTGTGCAGTTATATGGTTCGATTGTCTAAAAAATATGCATACACTTTGATGACCAGATTGTAGAGTCCTGATTATCCCCGGAGACCCGCCATGTCCGCACCCGCCAAAGCCGATGCCCGCCCGATGTCCGATGCCGAGATCGTCGAGGCCTATTTGACGGCGTCGATGATCCCCGATCCGGATGCGGCTGCGGCCTATATGAAGCCGGGCACGGTGATCACCTTCACCGGCGGGCGCAAATTCGACCATCCGCGCGGGCCGACCGGCTTCAACGCGAAGCGCTATCGCTGGGTGAAGAAGAAGATGGACCGCTTCGATGTCTGTCCCGGCACGGACGAGACCGTCGTCTATAGCGTCGGCACGCTCTACGGCGAATGGACCGACGGCACGCCGTTCGAAGGCAACCGCTATGTCGACCGCTTCGTGGTGCGGGGCGGGCAGATCGTCAAGATGGACGTCTGGAACGACAGCGCCGAGCGGATTTTGATGCAGCGGGGGATCGAGGCGTAGGAAGCGGTGCCACTTCTCCCTCGCCCCGCTCTTGCGGGGAGAGGGTCGGGGTGAGGGGCTGCATCCGCGAGTATCGGCCGCGGATAGACCTGTACCCCCTCACCCGGATCGCATCTGCGATGCGATCCGACCTCTCCCCGCAGGCGCAGGGGTGTCCGGGGAAATTCAGGCATAGCGGAGCTCCATCTGGTCAGGTGAGATGGTTGATTTCCGACGGCTGGGGTTGATGGGCGGAGGTTTGTCGATGGCAGCGAGGGATCGACGCGTGAGCAGGAGCTGGCCGACGAGTTCGGCGAACCTGAGCGGGAGCATTTTGATGCAGTTGGTGTGAGCGGCGATGCGCAGCAGCAGGTAGGCAATCATCGCAGCGAGCACCTGAAGGCGGATCGCGTTGTCGTTGGCGCCGAGGAACTTGCGAATATCGAGATGCTGCTTGATCCAGCGGAACAGCAGCTCGATTTGCCATCGGCTCTTGTAGAGGGCGGCGATCTCGACGGCGCTACGGGCAAGGTCGTTGGTCAGGAGTGTGATCTTGCCGCCTTTCTCGCGTCTGATCTTGATGCGGCGGAGCGGGATTGGAAGGCGCGAATCGCCCTTGCTGGTGAGCTTCACCTCGTCATCGGCAAGGATTTCGAAGCCATCCCCGTTACGCTTGCGGATGGCGCGATGCCTGAGCGAGCGAAGACGGATGCTCGTCTTCGCCCGGGTAACGAAGAAAGCCTTGCTATCATTGATCTTCTGCCACCAGTCGAAACGGCAATAGCCCTTGTCAAACACATAGGTGGTGGCGGGCTGGATTGGGGTCTGTCGGCCGATCTCGATGTCATTGACGTTCGCGGCCGTCATCTCGACGCAGGTCGGGACATCGCTCCTTGGGTCGTAGACGACATGCAGCTTCATGCCGCGGATGCGGCCGTTCCACGTCGCCCAACTGCAGACCTTGCCGAGCGGGATCGGACTGGCGTCGATCAGACGCACCATCTCCATGCCTTCACTCCGCAGCTGGCGACGCGCCATCGCCGACAGCGCCGCAAAGGTTTGCGCGAAAATGCCGATCGGACGGCGGGCATTGGCATCGGACAACGTCGAGCGCGACAGCTTGCCGGTTCCCAAGTGATAGTGATGCTGCGAATTGGCGTTGAAGCCAGTCACCACCCCGCGCAGACTGCTGTTGCCGCTAAGCTGGGCATAGATCAGCGCCACCAGATGATCCCAGCTCCTGAACGACTTGTCGTAGGCATCCCCGTCCAGACGATCCACAACCGTCTGAAACTGCCGTCGATTGATCGGTTCAAGCAGCCTTCCAAAAATGCTACCGCGATATCGCATGCTCGGCCCTCTGTGTCTCGACAACCAGAAAAGACCGATTTGCCTCGGTCCTGCCGAGCATGCACCGCGACACAGTGAATCATTCCCCGGACACCCCTGCCGCAGGCGGGGCGAGGTAAGAGCATCAGCGCCGCGCCGCATTCGGCAGCTTCACCACCTTTTCGCCGCTTGCCTCGTCGGCATAGGGGGCCAGAATATCCAGCAGATCGCGGCCGCGCTGCGGGCTTGGCGCGACCAGCGCACGGGTCGCCACGGAATCCAGATGGCTGTGCATCAGCCCCATCACCTTGTCGACGTCGCCTTTCGCCAGCGCGGCGATGATCGCGCGGTGCTCGTTGATCGCGCATTCCGACGAATGCGGCCGGCTGTACAGCGACAGCGTCAGGCAGCAGCGGTAGGCGACCTCGCTGACATAGCGCACCAGGATCGGGCTGTTCGTCATGTGGGCGAGCAGGATGTGGAATTCGGTGGCGAGCCGGATCGACACCGCGTCGGTGCCGTCGCGGGCGCGATCCTCGGCGTCGACATGGGCATTCAGCTCGGCGATCTGCGCCTTGGTCAGCTTGCCCGCGAGCTGCCGCACCACCAGCCGCTCGAGCTCGATGCGAATATCGAAGGCATCGCGCGCCTCCTGCCAGCTCGGCGTCGCCACCACGGCGATGCGGTTGCGGCGCAGCTCGACCAGGCCTTCGGCCGCCAATTGCCCGAGCGCATGCCGTGCGATGGTGCGGCTGACGCCGAAGCGCTCGCCGAGCGAATCCTCGGGCAGCTTGGCGCCGGGCTCCAGCGCCTGCTCGATGATCGCGCGCCGCAGCGCGCGGCAGATCACGCTGACCTTGTCTGACGATTCAGCCGTCTTGCTGCTGTCGGCGCGCCCCGCCATTGCCGCGAATCCCTCTCGAAGGTGCTTCGAACGCCTCTTTATCATACCGCCAGAGCAATCGGGCGCTCGAATTGCATGCAGTTTGAGCCGCGGATTGCCCAAAAGGAATCCGGCCTTTGAGGCGGGGAACGCGCGATCTCCTTGATTTTCAACGCGGCTGCCGCTGGCATCCGGCTTGCATGCACTTTGCTCGTGATGCGCATGCAACCAAACTCCGAATTTGCCGGCGAGCCGATGGCCGCCGGATCCGCGCCGACCGCGATCGAGCTGTCGGATGCCTCCGTCACCTTCGGCCGCGGCGCCCGCGCCGTGCCGGCACTGTCGACAACCACGCTGCGGATCGCCGACGGCGAGTTCGTCGCGCTGGTCGGCCCGTCCGGCTGCGGCAAGTCCACCATCCTGCGGCTGGTTTCCGGCCTGGCGCGGCCGTCCACCGGCGTCGTCATCGTCGGCGGCCGCGAGGTCGCGGCGCGCGCGATGCGGGTCGGCATGGCGTTCCAGAACCCGACCATGCTGCCGTGGATGACGATCGAAAAGAACATCATGCTGCCGCTGAAGATCGTCGAGCCGTTCCGCTCGCAGTTCCGCAAGCTGCGCAAGACCGAGTTCCGCGACAAGGCCAATGCGTTGCTCGAGCAGGTCGGGCTGAAGGGGTTCGGCGGCCGCTATCCGTGGCAGCTCTCCGGCGGCATGCTCCAGCGCGCCAATCTGTGCCGCGCGCTGATCCACGAGCCGCGCATGCTGCTGCTCGACGAGCCGTTCGGCGCGCTCGACCAGTTCACCCGCGAGGAGCTGTGGGGAATCCTTCAGCAGCTCTGGATGACCCACAGGCCGACCGTGCTGCTGGTCACCCATGATCTGCGCGAGGCCGGCTTCCTCGCCAGCCGTATCTGCGTGATGAGCGCGCGGCCCGGCCGCATCCTCGACGACTCCAGGGTCGACTTCGCCCGTCCGCGCACCGTGGCGATGACCTTTGAGCCCGACTTCGTCGCGCTCAACCAGAAGCTCCGCGCCTTCATCGTCGATGCGCGCAGCGCGGCGCGCGAGGGAGCCTGACCATGTCCGTGTCAGACATCAGGCAGAAGGCCTGGTCCGCCGCCCTGATCGTGCTGTTCTTCGTCGCCTGGGAATTGTTCTGCCTGATGACGGGGATGTCGGACCTCGTGTTGCCGCGGCCGTCGCAAATCTTCGTCACGCTGTTCGAGAAATTCCCGATCCTGTGGCCGCACATCGTGCAGACCCTGGTCACCACCATGATCGGCTTCGTGCTCGGCGTGGCGCTCGGCGTCGCGCTCGGTGCCGTGATCGGGGTGTCAAAAACCGCCTACGACACCTGTTATCCGCTGCTGGTCGGCTTCTCGTCGATCCCGAAGGTCGCCGTGGTGCCGATCTTCGTGCTGTGGTTCGGCTCCGGTACCGTGCCGGCGGTGTTGACCTCGCTGTCGATCTGCTTCTTCCCGATCGTCGTCAACATCGCCACCGGCCTTGCCACCACCGAGCCCGAGCTTGAGGACGTGCTGAAGGCGCTCGGCGCCAGCAAGTTCGACATCCTCTGGAACGTCGGCCTGCCGAGGACGATGCCGTTCTTCTTCGCCTCGCTGAAGGTCGCGGTCTCCTACGCCTTCGTCGGCGCGGTGCTGTCGGAAACCGTCGCCTCAAACCGCGGCATCGGCAACGTCATGATGACCGCGTCCTCCAATTTCAACGTGCCGCTGGTGTTCGCCGGGCTGTTCGTGCTCGCCGGTCTCGGCGTCGCGCTCTACGTCCTGTTCTCGCTGATCGAGGGCCAGGTCACCGGCTGGGCGACACGCAAGGACAATGTCATCGCCACTTGAGACACTTCGTCGACCGTCAAGCAATGAAGCTTAAGGAGATATCGATGCTGAGAAAAGTAAGCGCCGCGCTGTTGGGATTGGCCCTGGTCGCCGGTCCCGCGCGCGCCGAGGACACCACCATCAAGTTCACGCTGGGCTGGAAGACGCAAGGCTCGGACGCCGCGTTCTTCTACGCCAAGGACAACGGCTACTTCAAGGAAGAGGGCCTCAACGTCGTGATCGACCAGGGCGAAGGCTCCGGCGCGACCGTGACGCGCATCATGTCGGGCGCCTATGACGCCGGCTTCGGCGACGTCAATGCGATCATCCAGAACGCCGCGACCAAGCCGCAGGATGCGCCGGTCATGGTCTACATGATGTGGAACCAGCCGCCATTCGCGATCGTCGCCAAGAACTCGAGCGGCATCAAGACGATCAAGGATTTCGAGGGCCACACGCTCGGCGGCGCGCAGGGGACGCCGACCACGCGGCTGTTGCCGGTGTTCGTGCACAAGAACGGGCTCGATGGCGAGAAGATCAAGGTCTCCAACATGGCGCCGAACCTGCAGGAGCCGATGCTGATCAAGGGCGACATCGACGCCGCGCTGGTGTTCAACATCACGAGCTATTTCAACCTGGTGCTGAACCGCCAGGACCCCGACAAGGACTTCAAATGGTTCTCGTTCGGCGATTACGGGCTCGACCTCTATTCCAACGGCGTGATGGTCTCGCGCAAGCTGATCGCCTCGAACCCGAAGGCGGTGGCCGGTCTGGTGCGCGCCATCAACAAGGGCGCGATCGCGGTCGCCAAGGACCAGAACGCGGCCATGAAGGCGGCGCTGAACTATGACAATCTGATCAATGTCGATGTCGAGAAGCGCCGGCTGCAATATTCCTTCGAGAAGCTGATCGTCTCGCCGGAGATGAAGGACATCGGCATCGGCGACGTCAAGGACGACCGCATGGCGCGCGCCATCGGCTTCATCGTCGAAGGCTACCAGCTCACCCGCACGCCGGCCCCGGCCGAAGTGTTTTCGCGGGAATTCCTGCCGCCACGCGCGGAGCGGGAGCTGGTGTATACGGCGAATTAAGTTTAACTCGTCATTGCGAGCGAAGCGAAGCAATCCATTCTTCGGCACGGGAATAGATGGATTGCTTCGTCGCTCCGCTCCTCGCAATGACGGCGGAGGGACCGATGGACGTCACGGCAACCCGTCTGTTCTGCGGTTCTGACCACGACATCCGCAACGACGTCGTGCTCCGTCACGACGGCGGCGTCATCACCGATATTTCCGAAGCCGCGCGCCCGGCGACAGGCCCGCGTTCCCTCATCCTTCCCGCCTTCGTCGACGCCCACGACCACGCCCGCCCGCGCGCCTCGAGCTTCGGCGCGGTCGGCATGCCGCTGGAGAGCTGGATCCTGCGCACGGTGGTCGGCACGCCGGTCGATCCCTATCTCACCGCGGCCTCGGCGTTTGCCCGCGCGGCGCAGGCCGGCTGCGCGGCGATGATGGTGCACTACACCCGCCCGAGCGGTACCATGCCGCTCGTCGATGAAGCCAGGGCGATCGCGCGCGCCGCCGGCGATGTCGGCATCCGCATCGCCTTTGCCATCGCGGTGCGCGACCAGAACCCGATCGTCTATGGCGACAGCGAAGCGGTGCTGTCAGGTCTTCCGGCCGATGACCGCAAGACGATCGAACAGCTGTTCGTGCGGGCCCCGATGTCGCCAAAAGCGTATATCGAGCTGACCGACGCGATCGCGGCTGCGATCGGCGGGCCGAAGGTTGATGTGCAGCTTGGGCCGGCCGGGGTGCAGTGGTGCTCGAAGCCGCTGCTGGAGGCGGTCGCGGAGAACTCGGCGCGGACCGGCCGCCGCATCCACATGCATCTGCTCGAGACCACCTACCAGCGCACCTGGGCCGACCAGCATTTTCCCGGCGGCATCGTGCGCTATCTCCGCGATATCGGCTTCCTCTCGGAGCGGCTGACGCTCGCGCATTGCATCCACGCGCGGCCCGACGAGCTCAAGATGATCGCGGCGTCGGGCGCGCGCATTGTCACCAACTTCTCCTCCAACCTGCATCTGCGCTCCGGGCTGGCACCGATCGCGGCGGCGCACGGCTGCGGCTGTGCAATCGCGGTCGGCGTCGATGGCCTCGCGCTCGATGAGGATGACGACGTGCTGCGCGAGATGCGGCTGGTGCAGATGATGCACGGTGGTCTCGGCTTCAAGCGTACATGGACTGCTCAGGAATTCTTCACGCTCGCGATCCGCAACGGCCGCCGCGCCACCGGCGCGCCGGGCACCGGCGAGCTCGCGGTCGGTGCGCCGGCCGATTTCGTCAGCATCGATCTCGACCGCCTCGAGCGTGATCAGATTCTCGATGCCGATCCGCTCGATCTGCTGTTCGCACGCGGCAATGCGTCGCTGATCTCTGAGCTTGTGGTCGATGGTCGCAGCGTCGCCAAGGCCGGCCGGTGCCTCGGTGTTGATCTCCCCGCCATCGAGCAGGAACTGCGCGACATCACCCGCGCGAGCGCGGCCACATACGCGCATGTCTTGCGCGCATGGCCGCGATTGTCGAACTCAGTGCAACACTGGTTCGAAGCGCAGCTCACCTGCAATTAGCTGCACAATCTTCGCTTCGCGCTGAGCAGCAACTTCGGTCATACGCTCGCTAATTCCGTCAAGCGGAAGAAAATTCCACTTGCATCACACAGTCGGCGCGGCTTCAAGTTCACCCAACAAGAAGACTGAATCAGTCGCTGTCACCGGCTGGTCATGTGTCGCGAGGAAGCCTGATGGGCGCGTTATCGCATCTGCGGATTGTCGAGATCGGAAGTGCTGCGGCGACGAGCTATTGCGCGCGGCTGTTTGCCGATTTCGGCGCCGATGTGCAGAAGGTCGAGCCGCCGCACGGCGATCCGCTTCGCCGCACCGCGCCGCTGACGCCCAAAGGCCGGAGCGCGTGGTTTGCGTTCCTCAACTTCAACAAGTCGAGTGTCGTCCTCGACACGCGCGATGCGGGTGCGGTATCGCGCTTGCGGGAGCTGATTGCCGGCTGCGACATCCTGCTCGACGGGCGCGGCATCGCTGCGGCGGATTGTCCCGAGATCGATCTCGACGGGATCAGGCGGGACCATCCCGGCCTGATCCATCTCGACCTCGCCTGGTTCGGCGATCGCGGTCCCTACGCCAATTTCGCGGCGACGGACTCCACGATCCGCGCGCTGACCGGACTGGTGAAGCTGGTCGGTCCGGAGCAGGGGCCGCCGATGCATGCGCCGGATTTCCAGACCGGCATTCTGGGCGGGCTGTGGGGCTTCATCGCGGCCGCTTCGTCGGTGCTCGGCCGCATGCACGATGGGCGCGGGCGCGAAAACCATCTCAGCCTGTTCGAGGCCTCTATCGCCGTCACCGAATACATCATGTTCGAGGCATTCCAGCGCGGCGACATCATGCGGCGGATCGGCGTCAACCGGTTCTGGCCGACCTTTCCGGTCGGCATCTACGAGACCAAGCAGGGCTGGCTCGGCGTCACCACGGTGACCCCGGCGCAGTGGCGCGCGTTCTGCGAGATGCTCGGGTTCAACGAGCTGCGCGACGATCCGACACTGGTCATGGGGGTCGACCGGCTGCGCCATGTCGCCGAGATCGAAGCCAAGATCCTGCCGAAGCTGAAGCAGCGCACCGCGCAGGAATGGTTCGCCGAAGGGCTCAAGCGCAAGATTCCGATCGTGCCGGTGCCGGAGGTCGCGGATCTCATCGCCGATGAGGAGAAGCGTGCGCGTGGCGCCATCGTCCCGATCACCATCGGTGACGAGACCGGCTTTTCCGCCGGCACGATGCAGCGGCTGACCGCAACGCCGCCGCTGCGCGGCGGCCGGGTGCCTGATCTCGGCGAGCAGCAGGCGAGGCGCGAGGCTGCGCCGCGCGTGCCGGCGCCCAAGCCCGCTGCAACCGATCGCTTGCCGCTCGAGGGCATCCGCGTCGTCGACTTTTCGATGGGCTGGGCCGGGCCGATCTGCACCCGCACGCTCGCCGATCTCGGCGCCGACGTCATCAAGATCGAGGCGACCCAGTATCCGGACTGGTGGCGCGGCGTCGACCGCCGTCCGGCCTATGTGCTGGAGCAGATGTACGAGAAGTCGGTGCGCTACTGCATCATGAACCGCAACAAGCGCGGCATCACGCTCGATCTGACCCGGTCGAAGGGGCTTGAATTGGCCAAGCGCCTGCTCGCCGATGCCGACCTCGTGGTCGACAATTATTCGGTCGAGGTGCTGCCCAAGCTCGGCCTCGGCTACGACGTGCTCAGCAAGATCAATCCCAAGCTGGTGATGATGTCGATGTCGGCGTTCGGTGCCGGCAGCGTGCATCGCGACTGCCGCGCTTACGGCTCGACGCTGGAGCAGGGCTCCGGCCTGCCCAGTGTGGTCGGCGATCCCGATGGTCCGCCGGTCATGAGCCATACCGCGTTCGGCGACGCCGTCGGCGGGCTCAACGGCGCCGCCGCGGTGCTGACCGCGCTGATCCACGCCAAACTGACGGGACAGGGGCAGTTCATCGATCTCGCCCAGATCGAATGCATGATGCCGTTCGCCGCGCCCTGGATCGTGGCGCATTCGACCAGTTGCGAGCCGCCGACCAAATACGGCAACCGCCATCCCGATTTCGTGCCGCATGGCTGCTTTCGCTGCGCCGGAGAAGACAACTGGATCGTCGTCGCGGCGTCCGACGACGCGATGTGGCCGAAGCTCGCCCGGCTGCTCGGCCGCGAGGATTGGGCAGCGGACGCGGCACTCAAGACGGCCGCGGGCCGCCGCGCCATCGAGGCCGAGATCGAGGCTGCGATCACGGCTTGGACCGCGGCGCGCGATGCCGATGCGGCGATGACCGCGCTGCAATCTGCCGGCGTTGCCTCCGGCGTGGCGCGGCTGCCGATCGATCTCCTAGAGGATCCGCAGCTCCACGCGCGCGGCTTCATCCAGCATGTCGACCGCGCGTTCATCGGGCGACATCCGCAGCCGTCGATGCCGTTCCGGGAGAGCGATGCGCCGTTCGCGATCCGCTCGGTGCCGCCGACGCTCGGCGAGCACAACCGCGAGATCCTTGGCGGCATGCTCCGGCTCTCCGACGCCGAGCTCGATGAGCTCGCCCGCGATGGCATCATCGGCACCGAGATGCTGATGGAGGAGCAGCTGGTGAAAGAAAAGAAGCGGGCGGCGGGCTGATGGACGCAGGCCAGTCGGCACAGCGCAGGGCGGAGGGTGCGCGCGACGGCGCGCGGCCGCTATTGTCCGTGCACGGGCTCGGTATCCGCTTCAAGACCGCGCAGGGCGTCTGGCAGGCGACGCGCCGCGTCGACTTCGACATCGCGCCCGGCGAGCGCGTCGGCATCGTCGGCGAGAGCGGCTGCGGCAAGACCATCACCGGCCTGTCGATCCTGCGGCTGTTGCCGGGCAATTTTGCCGGCCTCGACGGCAAGATCCTGTTCGACGGCGTCGATCTCGCTTCCTGCAGCGCGCGGCAGATGCGCGCGATCCGGGGCAAGCGGATCGCGATGATCTTCCAGGAGCCGATGAGCGCGCTCGACCCGGTCTTCACCGTCGGCCACCAGATCGCCGAGACGCTGCGCGTCCATACGGACGTTTCCCATGAGGAGGCGCGCGCCAAAACGCTGGAGATGCTCCGCCGCGTCGGCATCGCCTCGCCCGAGCGGCGGATCGACGACTATCCGCACCAGCTGTCCGGTGGCATGCGCCAACGCGTGATGATCGCGGCGAGTTTGATCTGCGGGCCGCAGCTTCTGATCGCGGACGAGCCGACCACCGCGCTCGACGTCACCGTGCAGGCGCAGATCCTCGAGCTGCTGCGCGACATCAGCGAGACCTCGAAGACCGCGCTGATGCTGATCACCCACGATCTCGGCGTCGTCGCCGAGACCTGCACGCGGATGATCACGATGTATGCCGGCGAGGTGATCGAGGACGCCACGGTCGACGAGGCGCTAGTGCGGCCGCTGCATCCCTACACGTCCGGACTGTTGCGCTCGCTGCCGCATTTGAGCCCGCGCCACGGCCGGCTGCCGTCGATCCCGGGCCGGGTGCCGTCGATCGCGGAGATGCCGAATGGCTGCCGCTTCCGGGCCCGCTGCGCGCATGCGGCCAAAGGTTGCGAGGCCGAGCAGAAGCTGCAGGACGCCGGCGGCGGCAGAAGGGTGCGTTGCTGGCGCTTTGCCGAGCTCAATCTGCCGGGCGCGCTGCATCCGCCTGGCGCGCCGGCTGCTGCGAAGGTCGCGACGCAATGACCACAGCCGGTGCCGAGCCCCGCCGCGATGCCATCGTCTCGGTGCGCGACCTTCAGGTCCGCTTCCAGACCTCGGACCGCCGCGCCACCGTGAAGGCGGTCGACGGCGTCAATTTCGACGTCCGCCGCGGCGAGACCTTCGGCATCATCGGGGAGTCCGGATCGGGCAAGACCACGATCGGCCGCGCGCTGGTGTTCTTGCTCAATCCCAGCGCCGGCGCCATCCTGCATGACGGCATCGATCCAACGGCGCTGCCACGCCGGGAGTTTCAAAACCATCGCCGCGACTACCAGATCATCTTCCAGGACCCGAACGCCGCGCTGAATCCGCGCATGACCATTCTGGCCTCGGTGCTGGAGCCGCTGGAGCTCGCACGTGTCGGCAGCCGCGCCGAGCGTGAGGGGCAGGCGCGGGAGGCGCTGGAGCGCGTCGGCCTGCCGCAGGAGTTCGGCGCGCGCTACCCGCACCAGCTGTCCGGCGGCCAGAAGCAGCGCGTCGTGATCGCCCGCGCGCTGACGCTCAAACCAAAACTGATCGTCTGCGACGAAGTGGTGGCCGCGCTCGACATGTCGATCCGCGGCGACGTGCTCAATCTGTTTGCCGAACTGCAGCGCGACCTCGGGTTGACCTACGTCTTCATCACCCATGATCTCGCCGTGGTCTCGCATATCAGCGAGCGCGTCGCGGTGATGTATCTCGGCCAGTTCGTCGAGCTCGGGCCGACCGAGGAGGTCGCCGAGCGGCCGCTGCATCCCTACACGATCGCGCTGCTGTCGGCCGAGCCGCGGCCGCTGCCGTCCACGATGCGGCAGGAGAGCCGCATCGTCCTGCAGGGCGAGGTCCCGAGCCCGATCGATCCGCCCTCGGGCTGCCGCTTCCGCACCCGCTGCCCGCACGCGCAGCCGCTCTGCACCGAACGCGTGCCGGAGTGGCGCGAGCTGAAGCCCGATCACTGGGTGGCCTGCCATTTCGCCGACCGCCCGAATTTTTCGCCGAACTCACAACCGGAGACGACGCCATGACAATGACGACACGACGCGAGGCCATGGCGCTGATCTCGGGTGCATTGGCCAGCACCACGCTCAGCGGTCGTGCGTTTGCGGAAGGCGCGCCGAAGAAGGGCGGCACCTTGCGCATCTCGGCACCCGCCAATCCGTCGAGCCTCGATCCGGCGACCGGCGGCGCCGGCTCCGACCATGCCTTCCTGTTCACGATGTACGACACGTTAACTGAGTGGGAGTTCGACACGCTGAAGCCGAAGCCCGGCCTTGCCGAAAGCTGGAAGTTCACCGACCCCACCACGCTGGTGCTCAACATCCGCGCCGGCGTCACCTTCCATGACGGCACGCCGCTTGATGCGGAAGCCGTCAAGTTCAATCTCGAGCGCAACCGCAGCGATGCGAAGTCAAACATCAAGGCCGATCTGCTCTCGGTCGCCGCGGTCGAGGTCACCGGCCCGCAGCAGGTGACGTTGAAGCTGAAGACACCGGATACCGCGCTCCCCGGCATCCTCTCCGACCGCGCCGGCATGATGGTGTCGCCGACGGCGCTGAAGGCGGCCGAGGGCGGCGTCGTGACGCGCAAGCCGGTCGGCGCCGGCGCGTATTCGTTCGTCAGCTGGGCCGACGGCGAGAAGATCGTGGTCAAGCGCAACGAGAAATACTGGAAGCCGGAGCGGCCGCTTCCCGACGCCATCGAGATCTCGATCATTCCCGAGCTCACCACCGGCGCCCGCTCGGTCACCGCCGGGCAGAACGATCTGATCTACCAGCTGCCGCCGCGGCAGAAGGTGATCATCGAGCGCGCCTCCAGCGTCAAGGTGGTGCATGGCCCGACGCTCTACGTGCTTCAGATATTCCTCAACTGGGCCAAGCCGCCGTTCGACAATCTCAAGGTCCGCCAAGCGCTCAACTTCGCGATCGATCGCGAGTCCTTCGTCAAGGCCGCGCTCGCAGGTCTTGCGGAGCCCGCCTACATGAACCTGCCGAAGGCGCATTGGGCCTACGACGCCGAGGTCGCAAAACTCTATCCTTATGATCCCGACCGAGCGCGCAAGCTGCTCGCCGAGGCCGGCTTCAAGGAGGGTACCCCAATCGAGCTCGGCGGCTATCCGGACCAGGATTCGGTGCAGCGTCAGGAGATCCTGATCGAGCAGCTGCGCAAGGCCGGCATCGGCGTGCGCTTCGTCAACGCTCCGATCGCGGAAGCTTCCGCGGCCTTCTTCGGTGCGGAGAAGAAGGGCGCCGGGCTGCTCTCGGCGTGGACCGGGCGGCCCGACCCGAGCCTGACCTATTCGCTGATGTTCACCAAGGACGCCTATTACAATGGCGGCCGCGCGCCGGTGCCGGCCGAGCTCGAGGCTGCGATCAAGGAATCGCGCGCCTCGGAGGACATCGACACCAGGCGCAAGGCGTTCTCCACCGTGCAGCGGCTGGTGATGGAGAACGCCTTCGTCGCGCCGCTGGCGTTCCAGTTCGAGCTGGTCGCCATGAACAAGAAGGTGCAGGGCTATCGGCCGAACTTGCTCGGCAAGCCGAAATACGACGACGTCTGGCTCGGGAGTTAGGCGATGGCGCGACGGTCACCGGTCAAGGTCGTCGGCAGCCGCCTCGTGCAGGCGCTGCCGGTGATCCTGCTCGCGACCTTCATGGTGTTCGCGCTACTCAAGCTGGTGCCCGGCGACATCGCCGTGACGCTGGCGGGCGACAACGCGACCGACGCGCGGATCACCGAGATCAGGAAGATCTACGGCCTCGACCGCCCGTTCCTGGTGCAATACGGCGCCTGGCTCGGCAATGTCGCGCAAGGCGATCTCTCGCAATCGCTATTGACCGGCGAGAAGGTCGCGGACTCGATCGGGCGCGCGTTTCCGAACACGCTGCTGATCGTCGTGATCGCGCTGGCGCTGGCGCTGGTCACCGGCATCCCGATGGGCGTGATGGCCGCGATCAAGCCGAACGGCTGGATCGACAAGCTGATCAGCATGCTGGCGTCGCTCGGCGTCGCGGTGCCCGGCTTCTGGCTCGCGATGATCCTGGTGGCGGAATTCTCGCTGAAGCTGAACTGGCTGCCGGCGACCGGCGCAAAATCCTTCAGCGCCTCGCCGGTCGATGCGATCAGGCATGCGCTGCTGCCTGGCATCGCGATCGCGGCCTACGGTATGGCCGAGGTGGCGCGCCAGCTGCGCGGGGCGCTGCTGGAGGTGCTGTCATCGCAATATGTCCGCACGCTGCATGCCAAGGGGCTGTCGATGTCCCGCATCCTCTGGCAGCACGGCCTGAAGAATGTCGGCGTCAATCTGCTCACCATCATCAGCCTTTTGGTCAACCGCATGCTGGCGGCGACCGTGGTGATCGAGGCGGTGTTCGCCATTCCCGGCCTGGGCAGCCTGATCGTGCGCGGCGCGATCCAGCGCGATTTCCCGATCGTGCAAGGCGTCGTCTTCACCATGGTGGTGGTTGTGATCGCGGTGAACCTGATCACCGATTTGCTCTGCGCCGCGGTCGATCCGAGGATCGAGCAATGACCGAGGTGGCGCTTGCACCCCTGAAGGCACCGGCGCGGCCGACGCGACTGCGGCGCTTTGCGCGCTGGCTCGCCGGCGACCTCCGCGCCGCGCTGTCGATCCTGGTGCTCGTGGTGCTCGTCGTCGTCGCAATCGGCGCGCCCTGGATCGCGCCCTATGCGCCGACCGCGCAGGACGTCAACAACATGCTGGCGCCGCCGGGGCCGGCCCATCTGCTCGGCACCGACGACCTCGGCCGCGACATCTTCTCCCGCTTGATCTACGGCGCGCCGGCCACCGTCTATGCTAGCCTGCTTGCGGTCGGCGTCGCGGTCCTGATCGGGCTGCCGGTCGGCCTGATCGCCGGCTATTTCGGCGGCTGGATCGACGACATCATCAGCCGCATCATCGACACCTTCCTGTCGTTCCCCGCCATCGTGCTGGCGATCGCCGTCACCGGCGCGCTCGGCATCGGGCTGACCAACGGCATGATCGCGGTCGGCATCACGATGTTTCCGGCGCTGGCGCGCATCGTCCGCGCCCGCACGCTGATCGTGCGGCAGGAGCTCTATGTCGATGCCTGCAGAGGCTTCGGCGCGCCGACATGGCATGTGCTGTGGCGGCACGTGCTGCCGAACACGCTGCAGCCGGTCATCGTGCAAGTGACGCTCTTGCTCGCCGCTGCCCTCTTGGCCGAAGCCAGCCTGTCGTTCCTCGGCCTCGGCATCCAGCCGCCGGACCCGAGCTGGGGCGCGATGCTGGCGCGCGCCTATCAATACATGGAAATCGCCCCGGAGCAGATGTATGCGCCGGGTCTTGCCATTCTCGTCGTCTCCCTGGCGTTCAATGCGCTCGGGGAATCCTTGCGTGTCGTGCTCGATCCGACCATGAAGGATCGCTAGTGCAAATGTGTACGGGATGCCGCGCGCTCATCACCTCGCCCCGCTTGCAGGGAGAGGTCGAAGCCGAAGCGAAGCGTAGGCTTCGGGTGAGGGGGAGTCTCCGCAGGCGAGCTCGCGGAGAGTCCCCCTCACCCGAAATTCGCGCTGCGCGCAAATTTCGACCTCTCCCCGCAAGCGGGGCGAGGTGAGCAAACTTACGGAACCGATCATGTCCTTCAAGAAATTGCTGATTGCCAACCGCGGTGAGATCGCGATCCGGATTGCCCGCGCCGCTGCCGACAGCGGCATCGCGACCGTCGCGATCTATCCCGCCGACGATGCCGCCTCGCTGCATGTCCGATCCGCCGACGAGGCGCGCGAGATCCCCGGCCGCGGCGCGCGGGCCTATCTCGACATTGAGGCGGTGGTTGCGGCGGCCAAGGCCGCGGGCTGCCACGCGTTGCATCCAGGCTACGGCTTCCTCAGCGAGAACACCCAATTGGCGCGGCGCTGTGCCGAGGAGAAGATCACCTTCGTCGGCCCGTCGCCAGAGGCGCTCGATCTGTTCGGCGACAAGGCCAAGGCAAAGGCGCTAGCGAAAAAATGCAGCGTCCCGATCATTGCCGGCACATCAGGCGCGACCAGTCTCGACGAGGCAAAGGCGTTCTTCGCCGCGCTCGGCGCCGGCGCCGCCGTGATGATCAAGGCGATCGCCGGCGGCGGTGGGCGCGGCATGCGGGTGGTCGAGGATGCCGCCAAGCTCGACGAGGCCTATGCGCGCTGCCAGTCGGAGGCCAAGGCGGCGTTCGGCAACGATGCGGTTTATGTCGAACGGCTGATCCGCAAGGCGCGCCATATCGAGGTGCAGATCATCGGCGACCGTCACGGCGTCATCAGCCATCTCTGGGAGCGCGAATGCACCATCCAGCGCCGC
The DNA here is from genome assembly GCF_054063995.1 of Bradyrhizobium sp. USDA 4504. Classification (NCBI taxonomy): domain Bacteria; kingdom Pseudomonadati; phylum Pseudomonadota; class Alphaproteobacteria; order Hyphomicrobiales; family Nitrobacteraceae; genus Bradyrhizobium; species Bradyrhizobium sp. USDA 4504. The sequence goes on from NZ_JBSSGV010000001.1 coordinate 1,012,686, forward strand.
AACCAGAAGCTCATCGAGGTGGCGCCGAGCCCGTCGCTGAGCGAGGGAATGCGCGCGCGCATCATCGAGGCGGCGAAGCAGCTTGCCACGGCTGCGCGCTACGACAACCTCGGCACCTTCGAATTCCTGGTCGATGACGAAGCCGGCGAAGGTGAGGGTGCCTTCGCCTTCATCGAGGCCAATCCGCGACTGCAGGTCGAGCACACCGTCACCGAGGAGGTGCTCGGCGTCGACCTCGTGCGCGCGCAGCTCGCGGTCGCCGCCGGCGCCACGCTCGCTTCGCTTGGGCTGGCGCAGGCCACCGTGCCGCTGCCGCGCGGCTATGCGATGCAGCTTCGCGTCAACATGGAGGTGATGGACGAGAAGGGCATCACAAAGCCAACCGGCGGCACGCTCAGTGTGTTCGACCTGCCGTCCGGCCCCGGCGTTCGCGTCGATACGTTCGGCTATTCCGGTTACCGGACCTCTGCCGCGTTCGACTCGCTGCTGGCAAAAGTCATCGTGCATTCGCCGAGCCCAAAGTGGACCGACGTGGTGCACAAGGCATCGCGCGCCTTGCGCGAATTCCGGATCGGCGGCGTCGCCACCAACATCCCGTTCCTCGGCGCCATTCTGGCGCACCAGAGCTTTGGCCGGAACAAGATCAGCACCAACTTCATCGATACCCATGTTGCGGCGCTGGTCGGCGCGGCGCAGGATCTCGCCGCACCCTTGATCGAAGTGAGCGAGGCGGCTGCGACCAAGGCCGTTGCTGCCGAAGCAGCGCCCGAGGGATCGCTCCCGGTGCCGGCGCCGCTGCAGGGCACGATCGTGGCGATCGAGGTCGCGGAGGGCGATCTGGTTCGGCCCGGCCAGCAGATCGCGGTGCTGGAATCGATGAAGATGGAGCATCTGGTCACGGCGCCGCATGGCGGCCGGGTGACCAGGATCGCGGGCGGCATCGGCGTCACCCTGATGCATGGCGAGCCGATCCTGTTCTTCGAGCCTGCCGAGGTCGACGGCCATCACGCGGCGGAGGAGGCCGCGATCGATCTCGATCACATCCGGCCTGATCTCGCCGAGCTGATCGCGCGCAAGGCGATCACACTGGACGAGAACCGCCCGGCCTCGGTCGAGCGCCGCCGGAAGACCAACCAGCGCACCGCGCGCGAGAACATCGCGCAGCTGGTCGATGAGGGCTCGTTCGTCGAATACGGGTCGCTCGCGATCGCGGCGCAGCGCCGCCGCCGCAAGGTCGAAGATCTCATCAAGAACACGCCGGCCGACGGCCTGATATCAGGCGTCGCCACCGTCAACGCCAAGGATTTCGGCGCCGACGGCGCGCGCTGCATGGTGATCTCGTACGACTACACCGTGCTCGCCGGCACCCAGGGCCATATGAACCACAAGAAGATCGACCGCATGCTCGGCCTCGCCGAGCAGTGGCGCATGCCGCTGGTGTTCTACGCCGAGGGCGGCGGCGGTCGTCCCGGCGATACCGACCGGCTCGGCATGACCGGCCTCGACGGCCCGTCCTTCGTGCAGTTCGCAAAACTCTCCGGACTGGTGCCCGTGGTCGGCGTGGTCTCCGGCTATTGCTTCGCCGGCAATGCCGCGATGCTCGGCGTCTGCGATGTCATCATCGCCACCAAAAATGCGTCGATCGGCATGGGCGGTCCGGCGATGATCGAGGGCGGCGGGCTCGGCGTCTACCATCCGGCCGAGGTCGGCCCGGTCTCGTTCCAGTCGCCGAACGGCGTGATCGACATCCTGGTCGAGGACGAGGCCGAGGCGACCACGGTGGCACAGAAATATCTGTCCTACTTCCAGGGCGCGGTGCAGGACTGGAAGGCGCCGGACCAGCGGCTGCTGCGCCGTGCGATCCCGGAAAATCGCCTGCGGGTCTACGACATCCGCAACGTGATCGACCTGATCGCCGACGAAGGCTCGGTGCTGGAGATCCGGCGCGATTTCGGCGTCGGCATGATCACCGCCTTCATCCGCATCGAGGGCAAGCCGTTCGGCCTGATCGCCAACAATCCAAAGCATCTCGGCGGGGCGATCGACGCACCTGCCGGCGACAAGGCCGCGCGCTTCATGCAGCTGTGCGACGCCTTCGACATTCCGATCGTCTCGCTCTGCGACACGCCGGGCTTCATGGTCGGCCCCGAGGCAGAGAAGACCGCGATCGTGCGCCACGTCGCGCGGATGTTCGTCACCGGCGCGAGCATCACGGTGCCGCTGTTCGGCATCGTGCTGCGCAAGGGCTATGGCCTCGGCGCACAGTCGATGATCGGCGGCGGCTTCCACGCCTCGTTCTTCACGGTGGCGTGGCCGACCGGCGAGTTCGGCGGCATGGGTCTCGAAGGCTATGTCCGCCTCGGCTTCCGCAAGGAGATGGAGGCGATCGAGGACCCGGTCGAGCGCGAGAAGTATTTCCAGACCAAGGTCGCCGAGCTCTACGCCAACGGCAAGGCGGTCTCGATCGCCTCGGTGCTCGAGATCGACGAGGTGATCGATCCCGCCGACACAAGGCACTGGATCATGGCCGGCCTGCGCTCGGTGCCGAAAGCTGAGCCGCGGACCCACCGCAAGCGGCCGTGCATCGATGCGTGGTAGGGTGGCGTAGGGCGAGTTAGATCGTGCATCAAACTCGGTGTCGTCCCGGCGAAGGCCCATAGGCGCTAAGATAGTTTGATCATAGTCTGATAGTGGCGCTTATGTCTGGGTGGCTCGCGTAGATGTCGCCGGAGAGCGTGACTGGCTCTGCAGAGTAGAGCGATTGCGGGCTGTGGAATGATCGCTTGCCGTAGCGAAGCGACGAGCTGGCGCAGCAGACGCCACGTCACTGGGTGGGTCAGGCGGCGTCGGCCAAGCGGGGAGAGTCTTCGAGTTCGTCGACGAGCGGCTCGAGCAATAGAATGATCAGCAGATGAGCGAGGATATGGGGTCTGGCGGACCGCTCGTCGGTTCCGGGAGGTCCCTTCAGGCCAATCAGGCTTTTCAGCCGCTTGAAGCCGAGCTCAATGCGCCATCGCAGCCGATAGAGGGCGAGGATATCTGCAGTCGTGAAGTCCTCTGGCCTGAGTGAGGTCACCAGGATCACCCAATCTGCGGCGTCAAGTGTTTGCCTGGAGAGCTGATGACCTCCCTTTTGTGCAGTCCGGCGCGCCTTGCGTCGCGCAGCCGCAGCAGCTTGCGCCGGCTTCTTCGCGGCAACCAGACGCACTGCGAGCGGCGGCGCACCTGACTTGCGCTTTATCCAAATCGGCCGATCGATCAGGCCACGCGCCGAGGCGTTGCGCAGTTCGGCAGTGAGGTCAACAAGATTACCTTCGGCATCGAGCCAGCGCGCGCTCTTCCAGCCGGCCCGGATCACGAAGTCCGCATCGGCATCGACGAGATGCGCCATGCGCTCCGGTTGCAGATAGGCGCGATCGGCAAGACGGATCTCACCGGCAACCGCCGGTATCCGATCCAGCGTCTCGCCCGCTCGCTGATCGGTCAGTTCGAAGTGACCAAAGCGCTCCTGCGGAAGATCGAACGCGCTATGGATACGCCACACTGCGTTCTTGTTCCTGCCGCTCGTCCCAGCCTTGGGGACCGTCGTGGCGTCAACAATACGGATCAGACGACCGCGGCTCGCCTTCGGCGCCGCGGCGGCAAGCGCCTGCTCGACCAAGATTGCCAGCCAATCTCCGCACTGACGTAAGCGATACAACAGAGCCACGTTGGAGATATCGACAAGCCCAACCGACGTGGCCCATGCCGCCGTCAACCGCAGCCCTTTCTCACCAAGGCAATAAGCCAAGATCAGGCGCAGCAAGTCGACCGCATTGCTGATCTCCCGCGGACGGACAAACGCCTTCGTCTTGCGCGCGCTAATGTTCAGAGCCTCGGCTCCGCCAAGTCGGGCGACAACGCGCGCCCAATCTTTGTTCACAAGCGATTCGTGTGCCATTCCATCTTGGAATCACAAGCGAATCCAAGGCGCAAATCCTATTTTAGCGCCTATGGGCGAAGGCCGGGACCCATAACCACCGATGGTCATTGTTGCACGGTGCTGGGGCCATAGCCTCCTTCAACAACTCAACCCTGTGGTTATGGGTCCCGGCTTTCGCCGGGACGACGGCGGCGGGTGGGCGGGCGTCTCGCGTCATTGAGAGAGTTACCCCAACCGCAACTCCGCATACCCCTTCGCCGCCACCTCGTCGCATCGCGCGCGATATGCCGGGGCGCTGCCGCTGTAGCGGGCGACGATGCGGGTTTGCTTGCCCTCGACGTTGCGGTTGATGCCGGTCATCCAGGAATCGACCTCGTTTGAGAGCAGGCCGACGCCGAGCGCCTTGACATGCTCGGTCCAGTCGGCGGTGCCTTCGGGCGTGGCGTCGAGGAAGGTCAGGCCTCTCTCCTGCGCAAAGCGGATCAGCCCGGTGACCCAATCCACGCTGTATTCGATGCTGCGCGGGATGTTGCCGAGCGCGGTGTGCGGGCCCATCAGCATCATCATGTTGGGGAAGCCGTCGACCATCAGCCCGAGATAGGTTTCCGGGCCGTGCGTCCATTTCTCCTTCAGCCGCGCACCGTGTGCGCCGCGGAAATCGATCCTGTCGAAGCTGCCGGTGATGGCATCGAAGCCGGTGGCGTAGATGATGATGTCGAAGGCGTAGTCCTTGTCGCTGGTGCGGATGCCCTCGGGCGTGATCCGCTCGATCGGCGTCTCCTTGATATCGACCAGCTCGACATTGTCGCGGTTGTAGACCTCGTAATAGAAGGTCTCGAGCGGCAGCCGCCGCGTGCCGAAGCCGTGGTTCTTCGGGATCAGCATCTCGGCGACCGCCTGGTTCTTCACGCGCTGACGGATCTTGCGCGCGACGAAATCGCTGATCGTCGCATTCGCCGCGCGGTCGATCAGGATATCCTTGAAGTTGCCTTGCCAGATGCCAAACCCGCGCTCGCCATAGAGCTTCTCGTAGAACGCTTCGCGCTCCTCCGCGCTCACCTCGAACGCGCCGCGCGGATCGGGCGTATGCACGAAGCAGGCGAAGGTCTCCTTGCAGCGCGCGAAGATCTCGGGATAGCCGGCCTTGATCCTGACTTGCGTCTCGGCGTCGATCTTGCCGTTGTGCAGCGGCGCCGCCCAGTTGGCGGTGCGCTGGAACACGGTGAGATGCCCGACCTCGCCGGCGATGGTCTGGATGGTCTGGATGCCGGTCGCGCCGGTGCCGATCACGGCGACGCGCTTGCCGGTGAAATCCACCTTCTCCTTCGGCCAGCGCGCGGTGTGGAACGATTGGCCCCTGAAATCGTCGCGGCCCTCGATGCGCGGCAGGGTCGGCGTCGACAACGGGCCGATCGCGGTGATCAGGAAGCGGCAGGAGTGCTGCGCGCCACTTTCGAGTGTGACCCGCCAGCTTCGCGTGTCGTCCTGGTAGATCGCGGACGCGACGCGGCTCTCGAACTGGATGTCGCGGCGCAGGTCGAACTTGTCGGCGACATAGTTGCAGTAGCGCAAGGTCTCGGGCTGGCCGGCGAAATGCTCCGACCACTCCCATTCCTCGAGCAGCTCCTTCGAGAACGAGTAGCCGTACGAATAGCTCTCGGAATCGAAACGTGCGCCGGGATAGCGGTTCCAGTACCAGGTGCCGCCGACGCCGGTGCCGGCCTCGAACACGCGCGCGCTGAGCCCAAGCTCGCGCAGCCGGTGGAGCTGGTACATGCCGGACAGGCCGGCGCCGATGATGATGACGTCGTCGTCCAGCGCAGCCGTCTGGGCGGTGTTGTCCTGGCGCAATTCGGCCACCTGTCGTTGCTCCCCGATGGATTGATTGCCCGCAAGGCTAACCGGTCTTCCTGCTGCCGACAAACATCGCGGAGCGGAGCAGCTATCGGGATTTGCCGGGTGCGTCGGCCCGCGCGCATTCCGCGCGGCGGACTGTCCGCCCCGCGGCTTTACTCGGCCGCGGGATTCCCTCTATCGTCGGCCCGACACGACGATCGCCCGCCAAGCGGCGACGGAACCTAACGGGAGTGAAGCGATGGGAGAGGCGCTGCGCAGGCCGACGTCCATAGACGTCAGCAATCCCCGGCTTTACCAGGATGACACCTGGCGGCCGCTGTTCGCGCAGCTCCGCCGCGACGATCCCGTGCATTATTGCGAGGCGTCGGCCTACGGCCCCTACTGGTCGGTGACACGCTATGACGACATCTTCGCGGTCGAGCTGGATCACCAGAACTATTCGTCGGCCTCCGAGCTTGGCGGTATCCAGGTCACGGACCAGCCGAAGGGGCAGGAGCGGCCGAGCTTCATCCGGATGGACCCGCCCGGCCATACCGCGCAGCGCCGCACGGTGGCGCCGATCGTAGCGCCGTCGAACCTTGCCAATTTCGACGCCCTGATCCGCAAGCGCACCTCAGCCGTGCTCGATGCGCTGCCGCGCAACGAGACCTTCGACTGGGCCGAGCGGGTCTCGGTCGACCTCACCAACATGATGCTGGCGACGCTGTTCGATTTCCCCCCTGAAGACCGCGCCAAGCTGACCTGGTGGTCGGATGTTGCGATCGCCAACGTCGAATCCCCCGACGCGGTGGTGCGTTCGGAGGCTGAACGCACCGCCGAACTGGTCAAGATGGGAGAATATTTCCGCAAGCTGTGGGACGCGCGGGCCGATGCGCCGCCGACCTTCGATTTGATCTCGATGCTGGCGCATTCGGACGCGACGCGGAATCTGGAGCCGCGCGAGTTCATCGGCACGATCGGGCTGTTGATCGTCGGCGGCAACGACACCACGCGCAACTCAATGTCGGCCGGGCTGATGGCGCTGTACGAGAACCCGGAGCAGTTCGAGCTGGTCCGCGCGAGGCCGGAGCTGATCCCGAACCTGGTGTCCGAGACCATCCGCTACCACACGCCGGTGCTGCACATGCGCCGCACCGCACGCAACGACGTCGAGCTTGCCGGCCGCCGGATCAAGAAGGGCGACAAGGTCGTGATGTGGTACATCTCCGGCAACCGCGACGAGGACAAGATCGAGCGTGCCGATGAATTCATCATCGACCGCGCCAAGCCGCGCCAGCATCTCGCCTTCGGCGCCGGCGTCCATCGCTGCGTCGGCGATCGCCTCGCCGAGCAGCAGCTGCGCATCCTCTGGGAGGAGGTTCTGGCGCGCGATCTGCGTTTTGAGCTGATGGGCCCGCCGCAAAGGCTCTATTCCAATTTCATCCGCGGTATACGAAGCTTGCCGGCGAGAATCGTCAATTGAAGTTGTGGGGTTGTCATTGCGGGGCGATGCAGAGCATCGAGCCCGGAATCTCGAGATTCCGGGTCTGGTCCTTCGGACCATCCCGGAATGACGGGGTCATAAAGATCAAGGAACAAGAATGAAGAACGATCCCGTTGACGTCCTGATCATCGGCGCCGGCGCCTCCGGCGCCGCGGTGGCCTGGAGCCTCGCCGATACCAAGATGCATATCCTCTGCCTCGATCAGGGCGGCTGGATGAATCCGGCCGAATATCCGAGCACCGGGCGCGACTGGGAGGCGAAGTTCTACGGCGAGTGGTCGTCCAGCCCGAACGTCCGCAAGCGGCCCGAGGACTATCCGATCAACGACGACAATTCGCCGATCAAGGTCGTCAACTTCAACGGCGTCGGCGGCTCGACCGTGATGTACACCGCGCACTGGCCGCGGCTGCATCCGTCCGATTTCAAGGTGAAGACGCTCGATGGTGTCGCCGACGACTGGCCGATCGATTATGACGCGCTCACGCCGTTCTTCGAGGAGAACGATCGCATGATGGGCACGTCGGGCCTGTCGGGCGATCCGCTGTCGCCGCTGAGCCATCCGCCGATGCCGCAGCAGCCGCTCGGGCTGTCAGGCCCCTTAATCGGCAAGGCCATGAACAAGCTTGGCTGGCACTGGTGGCCGTCGGACACGACAGTGGCGACGATGGATTACGAGGGCAGGGCGCGCTGCATCAATCTCGGCCACTGCACGCCGGCCTGCGCGCAGGGTGCCAAGGCCTCGACCGACATCACCTACTGGCCGCACGCGGTCCGCGCCGGGGTCGAGCTCAAGACCCACTGCCGGGTGCGCGAGATCCTGACCAACGAGCACGGCATGGCCTCCGGGGTCGTCTATTACGACAAGGACGGCGTCGAACAGTTTCAACCAGCCGAGGTCGTCATCATCGCCTGCAACGGCGTCGGCACGCCGCGGCTGCTGCTGAATTCGGCGTCAGGCAAATTCCCCAATGGCCTCGCCAACTCGTCGGGCCTGGTCGGCAAGAACCTGATGTTCCATCCCTATGCGCAGATCTACGGCTTCGTGAAGGAGCCGACCGACAGCAACCGCGCGCCGCCGACCTGCCTGTGGAGCAAAGAGTTCTACGACACCGATCTGTCGCGCGGCTTCGTCCGCGGCTACGGCATCCAGTTCGGCCGCGGCGCCGGGCCGGTGTTCGAGGCGGTCGCGAGCGAGCAGAAGGGTATCCTGCCCTGGGGCAAGGATCATCACCGCGTGTTCCGCAAGCTCAACGGCCATCGTCTCGCGGTATCGGCGATCTGCGAGGATCTGCCGGAGGAGCACAACCGCGTCACGCTCGATCCCGTGCTGAAGGACAGCCACGGCATTCCCGCGCCGAAGATCGACTACACGATCAGCGCGAACAGCCGGAAGATGATGGACCATGGGCTGGCGCGCGGCCGGGAGATCCTCGAGGCCGCCGGCGCCACCGACATCTGCATCAATGATCCGATCCCGTGGGGCGGCTGGCATCTGCTCGGCACCGCGCGGATGGGCACCGATCCCGGGCGCTCCGTGGTCAACGAATGGGGCCGCTCGCACGACGTGAAGAACCTCTTCATCGTCGACGGCAGCATCTTCGTCACCTCGGGCGGCGTGAACCCGACCTCCACCATCCAGGCCCTTGCGCTCTACATCGCCGACCAGATGAAGCAGCGCCTCGCCAACCTGTTCTACTGAGACCGCCAGAGACCGACATGTCCGATAGCAATCAACTGACCGCAGCCCAGCGCGCCGATCTGCGCACCGTCGCCGCGATGATCGTTCCCGAAAGTGACGAGTACAAGGTGCCAGGGGCGGACGATGCCGCGATCCAGGCCGACATGCTGGCGACGCTCGGCCGCGACACCGCGCTGGTCGCGCAGGCGCTGGATCATCTGGCTGATCTCGCGGGCAAGCCGCTCGCCGCGCTCGACGATGCCGGACGCGATGCGGTGGCGCGGGAGTTTCGTAGCCGTGGCGGTGCCGCCGCGGCGACGCTCGTCCGCGTGGTGCTGCAATGCTACTACCGCGACGACCGCGTGCTGCGCTCGCTCGGCCTCGAGCTGCGCGCGCCGTTCCCGAAAGGCCATGTGCTGCCGGAGGGCGACTGGTCGCTGCTCGATCCGGTCAGGGCGCGCGGCGGCACGCTGCGGCGGGCGACCTAGCGTTGTGTCCGTGACTTGACAGTCCATTCCGTCATTCCGGGGCGCGACGAAGTCGCGAACCTCAGATGCGCAATCGCGCATCGGGGAATCCAGAGGTCGTGCATCGAGTTCCGGGTTCTCGCTTCGCGAGCCCCGGAATGACACTGAGTCAATCGCGCGTCAGAGACGCAGCCCTAGCCATCCGGGCAGGTGCAGGGCGTAACCACTTGCGGCGCGGGGAGCCGGTCACCATCTGAGGAGACCAAAGGACTCTCGCCATGCTGGATATTACCTCAGATACCGCCGGTGACACGCCGTCACCGCGAACGGCCGATGCTGCCCAGGATAACGACCGGGCTTTGCTGGATGCCTATTCGAATGCCGTGATCGACGTCACCGACCGCGTCGGCCCGGCCGTGGTCCGGGTCGAGACCGGGCCGAAGCTGCGCAACGCGCGCGAGCGCGGCGGGCTCGGCTCGGGCATCGTGATCTCGCCCGACGGCTTCGTGCTGACCAACAGTCACGTGGTCGGATCGTCGAAGGAGATCCGCCTGCGCGACACCGAGGGCTTCGTCACCGACGCCCATGTGCTCGGCGTCGATCCCGACACCGACCTCGCGCTGCTGCGCGCCGATGGCGCGCGCGATCTGCCTTACGCGTCGCTCGGCAACTCCAAGACGCTGCGGCGCGGCCAACTCGTGGTCGCGATCGGCAATCCGCTCGGCTTCGAATCGACCGTCACCGCCGGCGTGGTCTCGGCGCTCGGCCGCTCGATCCGTTCGGTGAGCGGGAGGACCATCGAGGACGTGATCCAGACCGATGCCGCGCTCAACCCCGGCAATTCCGGCGGTCCGCTGGTGTCGTCGAAGGGCGAGGTGATCGGCATCAACACCGCGATCATCAACGGCGCGCAGGGCATCTGCTTTGCGGTCGCCTCTAACACCGCGCAGTTCGTGCTGTCGGAGATCATTCGCCACGGTTATGTCCGCCGTGCCTATATCGGCGTCGCGGGGCAGACCGCGCCGGTGCCGCGGCGCCACGCGGTGCTGGCCGGCGTCGAGAACAAGATGGGCGCGCTCCTGATGCAGATCGAACCGGACAGCCCGGCCGCGCGCGCGAGCCTGTTGCCCGGCGACGTCGTGATCAGGCTCGACGGCATCGAGATCAACGGTGTCGACGACCTGATCCGCGCGCTCGATCACAGCCGGATCGATCGGACACTATCGATGGACGTGCTCCGCCTCGGCCGCCTGCGCGCGATCGAGATCCATCCGATCGGGAGGAAGCCGGCGAAGCAGTGAAGCGGGTGAGGGGTCCGTCTCCGCGGATAGAGACTTCATTCGCAACTCGGCATGCGGGCCGGGCGGCCCGGCAACAACCCTAAGCCCCAAAGTTCCTGACTAGTTCAATGCAAACCAGACCTTGGCGACAAACGTCGCGCCGCACCAGTTCGAGGTCAGGCCATCCGGGTTGGTGGAGAGGTTTACACGACCGCCTGGCTGCGCGTTTGGATCGCCGGTAAAGACAAAGCAGTTTTCCTTCGTCAGATTGGTGTCGTAGTAGCGCAGGTCGAAGTTGAAAGCCTTGTGGGTGAAGGTCACGCCCGCCTGCCAATTGAGATAGGAAGGTAAAGGGAATCCGCCGAGCTGCTGGCTTTGATTGCCGAACCAGGAATAACCGGCAGCGGTTGTGAAGGATATGGCGACGTCGTGCGGCAGCAATTGGCTCGGCACATCATAGCCGACGCCACCTGCCACATATTGGCTCCAGGCCCCGGTGTTCGAGACGTTCGGCGAATAGGCGTAGCCTGCGGCAAGGCGGACTTGTTCGCTGATTTTCCGGTCACCGCGGATGACCGTCTCCCAATAATTGATTCCGTTGGTTTCGCCGGGAAGTCTTTCTCCGGGATAGGCGAAATAGGTCACGCCAAAATCGAAATCGATGGTTGCGAATGTCGGACGGATACCAGCGGTGTAGGTGAACTCGGCGGCTGGTTGTGTCGGCAGGTTGACGGTGGCGACCGTTGTGCCGGCATATAGCTGGCCCCATCTTGCTTCCAGGGCGGCGCCGACTGCAGGTCCGTGATTGGACAATGTCACGCCGCGATAGATGTAGTCGGACGCAAGTCCCGCGCGGGCGCTGAATTCCAGTTCGTTCGCAGACGTCGTGTGGTTGGTGTCGGCCGCCGACCATCCGCGATTACCAAGGCCGATTGCTCCGGCTGGGTTGGGGGCTTGGGCAAAAGCGAGATCGCTGGTCGAAAGCAAAAGCCATAGCGCGACCACCCCTGTGATCGAGCGACCACGTGTTGCGTCTTTTCGCTGCCGCACTGTCGCTTACCCTCCAAGAGCTACCGCGACGCCAACCAGTGCACTCCCCATAGCCACCATCGACAGCCCTGCCATCCAGGGCCGCAACCCGCTACGGACTCCAAATGCGTAACCGCAGCAGAACAGCATCACGATGGCGACAACGTAGGTCACATGCAAGGCTAATCTGGGGTCGCGCAGCAGCACGAACGGAATTGTCAGCGGGAAGATCGAAAAGAAACTCAACAAGCAAAGGCCCAGCGCCCCCGTCCAGTCGCGCTTCGTCAGCCTTGGACCAAGGAACGGTTCAGGCAATTGCTGCAAAGTTTTCCGAAGGACTTCCAGTCGGTCCAGAGGTAGGATTGCCGCCAATTGAGGCGGCAATGCATCCGAGATGATGCGCTGCGCTGTTTCGGGATCGGGCGCCTGCCTGATTGCGCGAAGCGTGAGAGCCTTGTTACCCCGGTCATTGATACGAGCCAGAAGATAAAGACCGCCGTCAACAATACCCCAGGCCAGATTGCAGCCTAGCGCTCCCAGCAGCATCGTACGAATGTTGATGCCAGCACCCGATGCGATACTCAGGGAGCAGATGAAGGTAAGTGCCATAATCAGACCGAATAAGGTCTCCGAGATTCGTTCCATCGGATCCAGTACGCGTCGAGGCGCTGAGGCGTCTGACATGAAATCATCTCCCGTTGGCCTTCTCGGCTCCCTTTAGGTGCTGCGCACTCTGCGCCTGACATCGATTGATCCATGTCAAGCCGGGATTTCAATTCCGTGCAGGTATCCGGCCCTAAGTATACGCGGAGGCGAAATATGTTTCTTTTCGCTGCGCTCTGGTGCGGTTGTCTGATGATGAGCGGCCGCAGCTTCCGCGCTGCGCCGTGGCTCCGGCGCGATGGCTGGCAAAGATCATCTCTTCTTTTCGTCGCGCTATACTTGCGGGAGCTGGCGCTGTGTCGCCGGTGCAAGCTGCCTCCGAAGATTCCGAGTGGCACGAGTTCAGCGGAACGTGGACCGCGGCTGGCAGCCGCCGCGACATTGGACTCGGTGGCGATCGACGAGCTTCGGTTGCCGATTACAGCGGATCACTCATGCTCTACGGGTCCTCACGTCCTGCGCTGGGCTTCCGCGCTGAGGCCATCGTACTCAACGACAGCGCTACCGGCCTGACAGGACGGGCTGTCTGGACGGATGACACAGACAATCACGTCTATAGCGAGCTTCGCGGCGAAACCACCCCGGCAGGGCAATCGCATCGTCGGGACATTTGTGGGCGGCAGCGGTCGGTACAAGGGTGCGACGGGCACCTACGAATTCTCCTGGCGCTTTCTTCTGGAAAACGAAGACGGTGTCGTTCAGGGCCAGTCGATGGGGCTCAGCGGCAAGGTCCGATTTCTGTCAACACCAAGTGAGCCCGGCGCAGGAACGTCCAAGCCATGAAACGCCCCCTCACATTCCTGAAGCCGGCGTTGCCGTTCATGCTGGCGGTCGGCATCTGGCTGACACCCGTTCCGGCTGGATTGACCCCGCCCGCCTGGCACCTGTTCGCCGTGTTTGCATCGGCGATCGCATCGGTCCTGATCGGCTCTTTTCCGTTGCTCCCATCCGCGCTGCTCGCTGTCGCGGCGGTGGTCCTGACCGGCACTATTTCGCCGGCGAAGGCCTTTGCGGGCTTTGCCAACGCCAGCGTGCTGCTGGTCGTGATTGCCTTCCTGGTCGCGCTCGCCGTGGTGAAGTCGGGCTTGGGGCGGCGGATCAGCCTGTTCATGGTCGGTCTGTTCGGCAAATCGTCTCTCGGGCTTGCCTACAGTATCGTCATAACGGACGCCATCATTGCTCCGGGTTTTCCCAGTAACACGGCGCGAGGTGGGGTTCTGTTCCCGATAGTGCTGTCGGTCGCCAGCGGGTCCGGTTCGCGACCGGAGGAGCCCGAGGGGCGTAAACTGGGCGGTTATCTCATGTTCTGCGGGATGGCGAGCTTGTCGGTTTCGTCTGCGCTTTGGATGACCGCCACCTCGGCCAACCCGCTCGGGGTCCAGATAGCCAAGGGGTTCGGGGTAGAAATCGGCTTCGGCAAGTGGCTGGTCGTGGCCGCAGTGCCTGCGCTGATTGCGCTCTTGCTGCTTCCCTGGCTTGTGGCGCGCATTTTCCCGCCAGGGATTGGCCAAACACCCGACGCACCCGTTGCTGCCCGCAAGGAGCTTGCGGAGCTTGGTCCGCTCAAGCGCGATGAATGGATCACGGCCGGAATCTTCGCATTCATAATCCTGGGTTGGGTATTTGGCGATTCCTTGCAGCTGAATTCGACCAGCGTCGCTTTCGCTGGCCTCGGAATGTTGCTCATGTCAAATGTCATAGGATTGAAAGACATTGCAGAACACGGAGAGGCCCTCGAAACGTTTCTGTGGCTTGCCGTGCTGTTTGCCTTGAGCGGGCAGCTCAACGAACTCGGGTTTATGGGTTACGTCGGCCAGCGGCTGGCGTCCTACATCGTCGGCCTTTCGTGGCAGATGACCTACGTCATACTGGTCGCACTGTATGTGTTAATTCACTACATGTTTGTCAGTCAGACTTCACAGGTGCTGGCTTTGCTCGGCGTCTTTGTTGACGTCGGCATCCGAGGAGGCGTGCCCGCACCGTTGATGGCGTTTGCTCTGCTGTTTGCAAGCAGTTACTTCTCAGTCATTACGCCCCAGGGTGGCAGCCAGAACGTCATCTTCGTAAGCAGCGGCTATCTCACACAGCGGGAGCTCTATCGGCTTGGCCTGCTTGTGACGCTCTTCTTTCTTGCCGTGTTCCTTGTAATCGGAACTCCCTGGATCCTGCTGGTCACGTGACTGCGCGCAGCCTTGACCTACCAGTCTGACTTCGGGAGTTCACTGGGGTTCGAGGCGGCGACAGCATCCGCACGCGCGGATGCGATGACGTTTGGCGAAAATTCGGAATAATAGAAGATATCGCTGATTTGCCCGACATGTCAAGTTGCCTCTCCGCGCGCCGGCGGGCGCCCTGCTACTTTGCATGGGGTTGTTTTCGATATTTTGGGGGCGCGCACCTTCGAAGGAGGTTCTCCAACCTCACCGACAGTAGCAGCGGCAAACGGCAGTTCGAGTGCAAGAGCATCGGAGCGGGGTGAGGGTTCTGTCTCCCCGATCTCATCTGCGGAGAGAGCTCCTCATCCGCCGCCGTAGCCGACGCTGCGCGTCAGCGTTGTTTAGAAACGGCGGCCATTGGCCGCCTATGCCACCTTCTCCCACATCCGCCTTCGCCAAGGCTACGGCGGACATGAGGGGAGAAGGGAAGGGGAGCTTGCGCGCCGCTACTGCAGCGCCGCCAGCAACTCGTCGGGTTGCTCGACCATCATCATGTGGCCGGCGCCCGCGAGCACCACGGTGCGCGCATTCGACGTCGCGGCGGCGAGGGCCTTGCCGGCTTTGGCCGGGGTCATCATGTCGCGCTCGCCGAGGATGAAGGTGGCGGGCACCTTGACCGCGGCAGCAGCCGTGAGCGCGTTCTGGTAGGCGTTGCAGGCGTTGAGGTCGTTGTAGAGCACGCCGGGCTTCGCCTCCTGCAGCACCCGCTGCGCGCCCTGGTGCATCCACAGGCCGGGCGCGAGGCTGCCGCCGAGCTCGGCCTTGAAGCCGAGGCCCCAGATCGAGACCATGTCGATCGCCGCGACATCATTGGCTTCGGCGGCTTTCAGGAGATCGGGGCCGACCGTCATGGTCGCGGCGGTGCCGATCAGCGCGAGGCCGGAGACCTTGTCGGGATGCCGCGCCGAGGTCTCGATCGCGATCAGCGATCCCATCGAATGGCCGATCAGCCGCGCCTTCGACGCGCCGGCTGCCGTGATCAGCGCCGCGATCCAGTCGGCCATCTCGGCGATGGTCGGGAGCGGCTTGCCGGCGGAGCGGCCATGGCCCGGCAGGTCCGGCGCCAGCACGGAATAGCCATGATGGGCGAACCAGCGGCTGTGCAGCGCCCAGGTCGAGGAATCGAAGCCGGCGCCGTGGATCATCACCACCGCCGGCAGCGACGGATCGAACGGCTTGCCGCCGGTCGCGATGAAAGTGTCTGATCCGTTCACGGAAAGCTGCATGGCGCTCAAGTCCTTTGCGAGGCGCGCAGCGCCTGGCCGAGATCGTCGATGATGTCCTGGGCAGTTTCGATGCCGACCGACAGCCGCACCAGCTCCTCGCCGATGCCGGCGGCCTTGAGCTGCTCGGCGTCCATCTGCTGATGCGTGGTGCTGGCGGGATGGATCACCAGCGTCTTGGCGTCGCCGACATTGGCGAGATGGCTGATCAGCTTCAAGGACTCGATGAACTTCTTGCCGGCGGCGCGGCCGCCCTTGATGCCGAAGCTGACGATCGAGCCGGCGCCGCGCGGCAACAGCTTCTTGGCGAGCGCGTAATCCGGATGCGTTTCCAGCGAGGGATGCAGCACCCAGTCGACCGCCTTGTTCGCGGCGAGGGCGTCCAGCACCGCATGGGTGTTGCTGACATGGCGATCCATGCGGACGCCGAGCGTCTCGATGCCCTGCAAGAGCTGGAACGCGTTGGTCGGCGACAGGCAGGCGCCGAAATCGCGCAGGCCCTCGGTGCGGGCGCGCATGATGAAGGCGGCCTTGCCGAACTGCTCGTCGAAGACGATGCCGTGATAGCCGGCATAGGGCTCGGTGAGCTGCGGGAATTTGCCGGAGGCGCGCCAGTCGAACCGGCCGCCGTCGACGATCACGCCGCCGATCGCGATGCCGTGGCCGCCCATCCATTTGGTCGCCGAGTTCATCGCGATGTCGGCGCCGAGCTCGATCGGCTGGCTCAGATAGGGCGTCGCAAACGTATTGTCGATCAGAAGCGGAATCTTCGCATCATGCGCGATTTGAGCCACCGCGGGGATATCGAGTACTTCGAGGCCGGGATTGCCGATGGTCTCGCCGATCACGAGGCGGGTGTTCGGCTTGATCGCGGCACGGAATTCGTCGAGCGCACGCGGCTTCACGAACGTCGTGGTGATGCCGAACCGCGGCAGCGTGTGCGCCAGCAGATTGATGGTGCCGCCATAGAGCGAGGCGGAGGCGACGATGTGGTCGCCGGCATTGAGCAGGGTCGCGATCGCAAGATGCATCGCGGCCATGCCGCTGGCGGTGCAGATCGCGCCGACGCCGCATTCGAGCGCGGCGATGCGCTCTTCCAATACGGCGGTCGTCGGATTGGAGATGCGGGTGTAGATGTGGCCGGCGCGCTCCAGATTGAACAGCGCCGCGGCATGATCGGCATCCTGGAACACGTAGGACGTGGTCTGATAGATCGGAACCGCGCGCGCGCCGGTCGCGGGATCGGGGCGCTGGCCGGCGTGCAGGCTCAGGGTTTCGAAGGCAGGCGGCTTGGGTGCGGGCATGCGAAACTCGTCGGGTCAGTCGATGGGAGTGGTGGGTTGGCGAGGAGTCTTTTGTTTGACGCGTTTTCTTCACGCGAACCGGTGTCCACTTCGCTTGAAAACGCTTTGTTAGACGTGAACTGCGGTGCGAACACGGCCGACATTGCCGAACACGCGCAGATAGCGCTCGACCTCGGAGGGGATGCCGGTCGCCTTCTCCGGATTGTCGGAGAGCTTGACGGCCGGGCGTCCGTCGACCGACGTCACCTTGCACACGATCGAGATCGGGTCGAGCTCGGCGGTGCCGTCGGGCGCGCAGCCGACGAAATCGTTGGTGAGGTTGGTGCCCCAGCCGAAGCTGACGCGCACGCGTCCCTTGAAATGGTGGAACGTCTCCTCGATCGAGCCGACATCCATCGCGTCGGAGAACACCAGCAGCTTCTCCTTGGGATCGCGGCCCTTCTGCTTCCACCATTTGATGATCTCTTCGCCGGCCGTGATCGGCGGCGCGCTGTCGGGACGAAAGCCGGTCCAGTCGGCGACCCAATCGGGCGCGTCGCGCAGGAACGGTTTTGTCCCGAAGGCATCGGGCAGCGCGATCAAGAGGTTGCCGCCATAGGTGTGGCGCCATTGGTCGAGGATGCGATAGGGCGCCCAGCGCAGCGCCTCGTCGTCATTGGCGAGCGCGGCCGCGACCATCGGCAGCTCATGTGCGTTGGTGCCGATCGCCTCGAGGTCGTTGTCCATCGCGAGCAGCACGTTCGACGTTCCGGTGAAGGAGGGGCCGAGGCCTTCCTTCACCGCCTCGACGCACCACCGCTGCCAGAGGAAGCCATGGCGGCGGCGTGTGCCGAAATCGGACAGCCGCAAGCCGTCCAGCTTGCGCAGCCGCTCGACCTTGGCCCACAGCTTTGCCTTGGCGCGCGCATAGAGAACATCGAGCGCGAAGCGGCCGTAGGTCTTGGTCGCCGCGCGCGAGCGCAGCTCGTTGAGGATCGCGAGCGCCGGGATCTCCCACATCGTGGTGTGGGTCCACGGCCCGTGGAAATGGAGCTCGTACTGGCCGTCGACCTTGTGCAGCTCGTATTCGGGCAGCCGGAAGTTCGACAGCCAGTTGATGAAGTCGGGCGAGAACATCTGGGTCTTGCCGTAGAACGTGTTACCGGCGAGCCAGATCAGCTCCTTCTTGGTGAAGCGGATGGTGCGGGCGTGGTCGAGCTGGGCGCGCAGCTCGGCCTCGTCGATGACCTCGGCGAGTCGGATATGGGTCGAGCGGTTGATCACCGAAAAGGTCGTGCGCGTGTCCGGATAGCATTCCCGGATCATCTGCTGCATCAACAGCTTGTAGAAATCGGTGTCCAGCAGGCTGCGCACGATCGGGTCGAGCCGCCAGCCGTGGTTGTAGGTCCGGGTCGCGATATCTGTCACGGTCATGCGGGAACCTTAGCCTGCCGGGCGCCGCCCGCCCAGTGGGTATCGGGCGGAAACATGGCAGGTCAGCGCGCTATGGTCTGCCGTATACGGCCGACGGTGGCGGCGACATCGGCCCAGGCCGGCTTATCAGGGGCGAATTGCCGCCGCAGGAAGGTGACAAGCTCGGCGACCTGGCCGTCGCTCATGCTGTCCTTGAAGGCCGGCATGTAGCCCAGATCGGTCACGGCCGGCTTGGCGATGCCGTGCAGGATCACCTGGATCAGGTTATCGGGCGCGTCGCTGTGCAGGTTGCTGTTCAGCGCCAGCGACGGCCGGCTGCCGAACAGCGGCGGGCCGCCGACCTCATGGCAGACCGCGCAGGCGCCTTGATAGATCCGCGCTCCGGCCGAGGCGGCGGTGGTGACGACGGTGCCGGCTTCGAGCTTCGCGGCAATGGCATCGTGGGCCGGCCGATCGGTGCCCTGGTTGAACGAGGCGAGGTAGACCGCCATTGCACGAATGTCCTGGTCGGGCAGCGCGGCGAGCTCCTGCACGACCGGCGCCATCGGTCCCGCGGCGACGCCGTGCAGGCGGGACTCGCCGGTGCGCAAATAGGCGTAGAGCTCGTCCTCGCTCCAGGGGATCGGCGCCTTCGACAGCGACGTCAGCGCCGGCGCCTCCCAGCCCTCGGCGAAGCCGCCGGCGAGATAGGCGCGCTGTCGTTCGGCGCCGAGCGCATTGCGCGGCGAGTGGCAGGCGCTGCAATGGCCGAACCCTTCGATCAGATAGGCGCCGCGATTCCATATCGCTGACTTCGATGGATCGGGCTGGAACGCCTGCGCCTGATGGAACAGCGCATTCCATCCGGCGAGCAGCGGCCGCAGGTTGAACGGAAAGACGAGCGCGTTGGCCGGCGTTTCGGCGCGCTCCGGCGCCTGCGCCATCAGATAGGCATAGAGCGCCTGCAGGTCGGCGTCACTGGTCCTGGCGAAGTGCGTGTATGGAAACGCCGGATAGAGATGGCGCCCGTCGCGATGAATGCCCTCGCGCATCGCGCGCTCGAAGGCGGGATAGGACCAGGCGCCGATGCCGGTGTCGACGTCGGGCGTGATGTTGGTGGTGAAGATGGTGCCGAACGGCGTCTCCAGCGGCCGACCGCCGACGTTCGGAACGCCATGCTCCGACGTATGGCAGACGGCGCAGGCGCCGAGCGCTGCAAGCTCCTTGCCACGGGCGATCGTCGCAGCGGAATAGACCGAGGCGTCGGGCCGGGCGATCGGCGCGATCGCGCGCCAGGGCAGCACGGCCGCGCCGATGCCGATCGCCGCTGCGCAGAGTGCGGCAATGCCGGCGAGCACGCCGCCGCACTTTGCAAAGGGATTCTGCCATCTGTTGAGGTCGGCCGTCTGCGCAGGCGGCGGGAGCGGGGCGGGCGCGACCGGTTGCTCGCCGCGCAATCCCTTCAAAATGCGTTCCGGTGTGAACGGCAATTCGCGGAAGCGGATGCCGGTCGCGTCATAGATCGCGTTGGCGATCGCAGCGGCGCTCGGCACCGAGGCGGACTCGCCGACGCCGAGCGGCGGTTGATCCTGCCGCGGCAGCATCAACACATCGACCTTCGGCAGCTCAGGAAACTTGATGATGGGGTAGGCGCCCCATTCCCGCGCCGCCACCGCGCCGCGCTCGAAGGAGACCTCCTCCATCAGCGCGCGGCTGGTCGACTGGATGACGTTGCCCTCGATCTGGTGCCGCACCCCCTCCGGATTGATCATCAATCCGGAATCCTGGCCGGCGACGACGCGGGTCACGCTGACATCGCCGGTCGCCTTGTTGACAGCGACGTCGGCGATCCATGCCGACCACGCCGCGCCGTAACCGGGAAACTTGCTGTGCACGTAGAGCGCATAGGCAAAGCCGCGGCCGCGCACGATGTCGCCGTCCGCCTCGGGCTCTTTCCACACCGGGCGCGGCGTCCAGCCGGCGCGCTCGGCAACGGCATTGACGAGATCGATCGCGCGCTTATCCTTCAGATAGCGCAGCCGGTACTCGATCGGATCGACCTTCGCCTCCGCCGCAAGCTCGTCGATGTAGGATTCATGCGCAAAGGTGTTCGGCAGCGCCGAGACGCCGCGAAACCATGACGCGCGCACGATCGGCGGCATGTCGTTGGCGATCACGCGCATGTTCTCGTAGTCGTAGGGCGGGATCGCGGTGCGGTCGCCCATCTCGAACACCGCGGCTTCAGGCGCGATCCGCCCTGTGAGCAGCAGTGCCAATGTCGGCGCGCCGTTCGAGGGATAGCGCGTGGCAAAATCGTAAGCGGCGACGCTGCCGTCGGCGTTGAGCCCGCCATTGACGTCCATCAGCTGCGCGGTGCCCTTCGGCTCCCAGGCATGCTCCTGCTCGCGGGTGAGCTGCACGCGCACCGGGCGGCCGACCGCGCGCGACAGCAGCAATGCATCGGCAGAGACATCGTCGGCGCAGTTGCGGCCGTAGCAGCCGGCGACCTCCATCCGGATCACGTCGATCTCGGACTCCGGCCGCTGGATCAGCAGCGCCAGGTCGCCGCGCAGGATGTGCGGGTTCTGGGTGCCGGACCAGACCCGGATCGCGCCCTCGCTGTAATCGGAGACCGCGCACGACGGGCCGATCGAGCCGTGCATCTGGTAGGGCCAGAGATAAGTCCGCTGCATCGGCTTGGCGGCGGCCTTGAGCGCGGCGTCGACGTCGCCCTTGTCGATCAGCTGGCGCGGCGTCGAGGGATTGGCGCGCAGCGCCTTCTCCACGTCGGCAAGATCGGTCAGCGCCGGTTCCGGCTTCCAGCTCACCTTGAGCTGCGCGGCGGCCTTGATCGCATTCTCCTCGCGCTCGGCAACGACGCCGACGAAATCGCCGATCCGCACCACCGCGACGAGGCCTGGAATATCGCGCACCGAAGCTTCATCGACCGCAATCAGGCTGGTGCCGACGAACGGGCCGGCATCGACGCCGGCGTAAGGGGGGCGGACCACGCGGCCGTGCAGCATGCCGGGCACGCGCACATCGTGAACGTAGACAAGCTCGCCGGTGGCCTTCGCCAGCACGTCGACGCGCGGCACGGACTTGCCGACGACGGAATAGGCGCTCACGGCCTTGACCGGAACGTCGTCGGCAAGATCGAGCCGGATGGTTTCGTCCGCGATCAGCTCGCCATAGCTGACGCTGCGGTTGTCGTGGCCGCGGATCAGGCCGTCCTCGATCGCGAGGCTACTCGCCGGCAGCTCAAGCCGCTCGGCCGCGCGTGCGAGCAAGAAGTGTCGCGCTTGCGCGGCGGCCTTGCGCAGGGGAACGGCGGTGATCTGGATGGTTTCGCTTGCGATCGTCGGGCCCTGGTTCGGCACCACGGCGGTGTCGCCGAGGATCACGACGACGCGGGCAAAGGAGACGTCGAGCTCTTCGGCAACGATCTGACCGAGCGCGGTGCGGATGCCGGTGCCGAGATCGACATGGCCGTTATAGGCATTGACCGTGCCGTCGGCCGTGATGGTGATGAAGGTCTCGAACTCATCTTCGGCGCCCAGCACCGCAGGGCGGACGACCGACAGCGAGCCGCGCTGGCGTTGCTCAGGAGCCCGTGCGTCCACCATCAATCGCGCGCCTCGAGCGCGTGGCCGGCCGCACGCATCGCCGCGCGGATGATCTCGATATGCGCGCCGCAGCGGCAGAGGTTGTAGCGCAGCGCCTCCAGCACCTCATGCTCAGACGGATTGGGATTGCGCGTCAGCAAGGCCTTGGTGGTGATGATCATGCCATTGAGGCAATAGCCGCACTGCGCGGCTTGTTCGTGGATGAAGGCATCCTGCACGGGATCGGGGTGCTCGCGGCTGCCGAGACCTTCGAGCGTGACGATGTTGCGGCCGGCGCAGCCCTCGATCGGAATCACGCAGGCACGCGCAGCGACGCCGTCGATCAGCACCGCGCAGGCGCCGCACTCGCCGAGCCCGCAGCCGTATTTCGGTCCGTTCAATTCGAGGTCGTTGCGCAGCACGTAAAGTAATGCGGTGTCGGGAGCGGCGTCGACATCATGATTCCTGCCGTTCACGGTCAGGCGCATTGCCCCGGTTCTCCCTTGATGTTTGCGCTGCAACGTCAGCGTCGGATCGCCGACGAGGATAACGTTTGTATACAAACGTGCAAGCGGCGGCATGCCGCGCTGCAGCGCGTGCCCGCTTTATGAACAGGGTGCGCACGCGAAGGGCACGGTTTGATTGCAAAGGCCGCTTGACAGGTCACGGGCTCGCGCGCAGGATCATTCGTATACGAACGATATGCATGGGAGGCGGAAGCGCAGTATGATCGACCGCCGCCACAAGTCCAGGCTTGGTCACGATGGCTGACACAATGACCGTCGCCGCCGGCGACAAGATCCGCTGCGATGCCTGTCCGGTGATGTGTTACATCAAGCCGGGCGCGGCCGGCGCCTGCGACCGCTATGCCAATCATGACGGCACGCTGGTGCGCGTCGATCCGCATGTCGTGCTGGAGCGCACCATGTCGCATGGCGGCAAGCTGGTTCCGTTCCAGGTGAGCGGCGATTGGGACGGCAAGATCGTCCGCCAGCCCGAACTGTTCGTCACCGCGATCGGCGCAGGAACAACCTATCCGGATTACAAGCCGGCGCCCTTCATCGTGTCGTCGGAGGTCGACGGCGTCGACATGGTCACCGTGGTGACTGAAGGCATTTTCTCGTATTGCGGCGTCAAGGTGAAGATCGACACCGACCGCTACCTCGGCCCGGAAACCGCGACCGTGCGCTCGGACGGTGAGGCGGTCGGCCATGTCACGACCAGCGAATATGGCTCGCAGATGCTCTCGCTCGGCGGGGTGCATCATTTGACTGGCGGCTCCAAGAAGGAGGGCCGCGTCACCTGCGACACGCTGATGGATCTCTCCAACTGCAAGGCGGTCGAGTTGACCATCGACGGCGGCGCCACCGTCGTGGTGCAGGCCGGCAGGCCGCCGATCGTCAATGGTGTGGCAGAAGAGCGCATGCGGGTCGGCTGTGGCTCGGCGACAATCGGCATGTTCGCCAAGCAATGGCACGGCAAGGTCGATGAGGTCGTGGTGGTCGACGATCACATCACCGGCGTGCTCAGCGAGCACCAGGCCGGCAAGCTGCTCGACATCGCCGACACCGGGATCAAGATGAAGGGGCGGCGCTCGACGCCGGGCCGCTATTTCCAGGTCGCCGATCCCGGCACCGGATGGGGCGGCACCAACATCTCCGATCCGCTGTCGATCCTCGGCCCCTTCAATGCGAAGGAGGCGCGGCCCGGGCTCACCATGCTGATGGTCTCGACCACCGGCGAGCATGCGTCCTACTACGTGCTCGACGAGGCGCTGAAGCCGATCGAGACCGAGATGCCGGCGGACCTCAAATTTTCGGTCGAGCGCATCCAGGAGAATTGCGAGCCGGCGCTGTGCACCGTGCTGTTCATGGGCGGCGCGGGCGGATCGCTGCGCGCCGGCGTCACCGATAATCCGGTGCGGCTGACGCGCTCGGTGAAGGACGCGCTGACACGGGTGACCAGCGGCGGCGCGCCGGTCTATGTCTGGCCCGGCGGCGGCATCACCTTCATGGTCGATGTCACGCAGATGCCGGCCGGCGCCTTCGGCTACGTGCCGACGCCGGCGCTGGTGGCGCCGATCGAGTTCACGATGAAGCTGTCGGACTACGCGGCGCTCGGCGGCCATATGGATTACGTCCGGCCGCTATCCTCACTGCGGGATAGCGCCGAGGTCCGGTCGATGCCGTATCTTCCCGGGCGGCGCGCATGAAGAGGCTCCCGCAAATCGCGCTCCTTCCTGACGGCAAGCGGCTGCATTTGCAGGACGGCCCCATTGATTTGATCGTCGAGGCCAAGGGCAGAGACGCTGACATTCGTACCGCCTATCAGGCCGCTGCGGCGCGCTTCACCGGTTTGCTTGACGAACTCTGCGCGGAGCTGGCCGAGCTGCGCAGTGCGGCGGATCCCCGTCTTTGCGTGCTGAAGGGCGTGGTCGCGCGGCGCATGCATGCGGCGGTCGCGCCTTTTGCCGCCGATTGCTTCATCACGCCGATGGCAGCGGTCGCGGGGTCGGTCGCCGAGGAAATTTTGGGCGCGATGCTTGAGGCCGCGCCGCTCGACCGCGCCTATGTCAACAATGGCGGCGACATTGCCCTGCATCTCGGCGACGGCGAACAATTCACTGTCGGTCTGATGGATCGGCCCGACCGTCACGGCGTGATGCGCACCATGACGGTCGATGCCGATATGCCGGTTCGCGGCATCGCGACCAGCGGCCGCCACGGCCGCAGCTTTTCGCTGGGCATTGCCGATGCCGTCACCGTGCTGGCGCGGACGGCGTCGCAGGCGGATGCTGCGGCGACCGTGATCGCCAATGCGGTCGATCTGCCCAATCATCCCGCGATCCTGCGCGTTGCGGCGAACGAGCTGCAGCCCGACAGCGACCTCGGCGCGCGGCTGGTGACCCGCGATGTCGGGCGGCTGGCGGAACACGAGGTTGAGCAGGCGCTCGAGGTGGGGGCGACGCGGGCGCGCGACCTCCTGATGTCGGGATTGATCGAGGGCGCGGCATTGCGTCTACTGGGCGAAACGCGGCTTGTCGGTGCAACTGGGATTGGGGCGCCGGCGTCGCACGCGTTTCAGGGACAAACGATAGAACACATGCTGCGGGCATGACTGGAAGCGAGGCAAGATGAGCGCCGTCATTCGCAAGATCGTCACCGTGGTCGAGGAGACCCATCTGGAGATGGGCAAGACCATCGCACCGCCGACAAGGCGTGCCGCCGCCATCGCCGTGATCGAGAACCCCTTTGCCGGCCGCTATGTCGAGGATCTGTCGCCGCTGATCGCGATCGGCGAGGAACTCGGCGAACTGCTCTCGAAGCGGGCCGTCGCCGCGCTCGGCATCGAGGGCGCCAAGGCCCACAGCTACGGCAAGGCCGCCGCCGTCGGTGAGAATGGCGAGCTCGAGCATGCGGCGGCGATCCTGCATCCGAAGATGGGCGCGCCGGTGCGCAAGGTGCTGTCGAAGGGCGCGGCGCTGATCCCGTCGTCGAAGAAGCGCTCGGGGCCCGGCACCACGCTGGATATTCCGCTCGGGCACAAGGACGCGGCTTTCGTGCGCAGCCATTTCGACGGCATGGAAGTGCAGATCAACGACGCGCCGCGGGCCAACGAGATCATGGTTGCGGTCGCGGTGACTGACAGTGGACGGCCGCTGCCGCGCGTCGGCGGGCTGACGGTCGGCGAGATCAAGGGCGAAGACGGATTGCGATAATTTCTTTGAAGAAAAACTGGAGGACGGGATGCGTGGTTATTTCGTAGGGGCGGGATTGGCGATCGCGGTCGCGACCATGGCAACGAGTGCCATGACAACGCAGGCCATGGCGCAGAGCGAAATCAAGATCGGCGAGATCAACTCTTATTCCTTGCTGCCGGCATTCACCGAGCCCTATCGCAAGGGCTGGCAGCTCGCGGTGGAGGAGATCAATGCCGCCGGCGGCATCGGCGGCAAGAAGCTCGTTGTCGTTTCCAAGGACGACGGCGGCAAGCCGGCCGATGCGCAGACCGCGGCAAACGAACTGGTGTCGAGCGAGAACGTCGCGATGCTCACCGGCACGTTCCTCTCCAACATCGGCCTCGCCGTTTCCGACTTCGCCAACCAGAAGAAGGTGTTTTTCCTGGCGGCAGAACCTTTGACCGACGCCATCACCTGGTCGAAGGGCAACCGCTACACGTTCCGCCTGCGTCCCTCCAACTACATGCAGGCCGCGATGCTGGTGGAGGAGGCGGCGAAGCTGCCCGCAAAACGCTGGGCGACGATCGCGCCGAACTATGAATACGGCCAGTCGGCGGTCGCCGTGTTCAAGAAGCTGATGTCGGCGAAACGGCCCGACATCCAGTGGGTCGACGAGCAGTGGCCGCCACAGGGCAAGATCGACGCCGGCCCAGTGGTGCAGGCGGTTGCCGCGGCGAACCCGGAAGCGATCCTCAACGTCACCTTCGGCGCCGACCTCGTCAAGCTCGTGCGCGAAGGCAACACCCGCGGCCTGTTCAAGGGCCGCACCGTGGTGAGCTTCCTGACCGGCGAGCCGGAATACCTCGATCCGCTCAAGGACGAGACGCCGGAAGGCTGGATCGTCACCGGCTATCCCTGGTACGCGATCAAGACGGCTGAGCATGACGCGTTCCTGAAGGCCTACCAGGCCAAGTACAACGACTATCCGCGGCTCGGTTCGATCGTCGGCTACCAGACCATCAAGGCGGCGGCGGCGATCCTCGCCAAGGCCGGCTCGAGCGATCCGGAGAAGCTGATCGCGGCGGCGGAAGGCATCTCGATGCCGTCGCCGTTCGGCGAGATCACCTTCCGCAAGATCGATCACCAGTCGACGCTGGGCGCCTTCACCGGCAAGACCGCGCTGAAGGACGGCAAGGGCATCATGGTCGACACCGCCTATCGCAAGGGCTCGGACTATCTGCCCAGCGATGCCGAGATCGAGAAGCTGCGGCCGAAGGATTGAACTGCAACCTTCTCCCTCGCCCCGCTCTTGCGGGGAGAGACTTGAACTTCTCCCTCTCCCCGTTCTTACGGGGAGAGGGTTGGGGTGAGGGGCTATTTCCGCGAACGAGCGCGCGGAGAGTCCCCCTCACCCGAATTCAAGCTGGCGCTTGAATTCGACCTCTCCCCGCAGGCGGGGCGAGGCAAGGTGAACGGAAACTCCAACGCGGACCGCCCATGGCCTTCTACGTCGTCCAGTTCCTGACCGGTCTTGCCAGCGCGGCGTCGCTGTTCCTGGTCGCTTCGGGTCTGTCGATCATCTTCGGCGTGACGCGGATCGTGAATTTCGCGCATGGCGCGTTCTACATGCTCGGCGCCTATGTCGCCTTTACCCTGACCGAGCGCTTCTCGGGCGCGTTCGGGTTCTGGGGCGGCATCGTCGTTGCCGCGCTGGCCGTGGCCGCCATCGGCGTGCTGGTCGAGATGGTGCTGCTGCGCCGGATCTACCATTCGCCGGAGCTGTTCCAGTTGCTCGCCACCTTCGGCCTGACGCTGATGGTCGAGGATCTCGTGGTGCTGATTTGGGGCCCGGACGATCTGGTCGGCCGCCGCGCGCCCGGCTTCAAGGGCGCGATCGATTTCTTCGGCCAGAATATACCGAGCTACGACCTGTTCCTGATCGTGCTCGGGCCGGTCGTGCTCGGCGTGCTCTGGCTGTTGTTCCAGCGCACCCGCTGGGGTGTGCTGGTGCGCGCGGCGACGCAGGACCGCGACATGGTCGCGGCGCTCGGCGTCAATCAGAAATGGCTGTTCACCAGCGTGTTCGCGCTCGGCGTCTTCCTCGCCGCGCTCGGCGGCGCGCTGCAGATTCCGCGCGATGCGGTCAATCACGCGATGGATCTGCGCGTCATCGTCGAGGTCTTCGTCGTGGTCGTGATCGGCGGCCTCGGCAGCATCATCGGCGCCTTCGTCGCGGCGGTGCTGGTCTCGGAGCTCAACGCCTTCGGCATCCTGATCTTCCCGAAGATCTCCATCATCCTGGTGTTCCTGGTGATGGCGGTGGTGCTGATCGTCCGGCCGTGGGGGCTGTTCGGCAAGCCGGAGGCACCGGCACGGCGCACGCCGGGGCTGACCGTCAATCCGTGGCGTCCGCTGACGATGAACGAGCGGTTCGCCGCGATTGCCGTGCTGGTCCTCGCCGCCGCGCTGCCGTTCGTCGCCGGCAATTATTTGCTCACGGTCGGCTCGGAGATCGCGATCTTCGTGATCTTCGCGGTCAGCCTGCACTTCCTGATGTCGGTCGGCGGGCTCGCCTCGTTCGGCCACGCCGCCTATTTCGGCCTCGGCGCCTATGGCGTGGCGCTGCTCGCCAAGATGGCCGGCCTGCCGATGATTGCCTGCCTGCTGCTCGGGCCGCTGCTCGGGCTCCTCGGCGCCGCCGTATTCGGCTTCTTCGCGGTGCAGCTCTCCGGGGTCTATTTCGCGATGCTGACCCTGGCCTTTGCCCAGATCGTCTGGTCGATCGCGTTCCAATGGGTGTCGGTCACCGGCGGCGACAACGGCATCCTCGGGGTCTGGCCTGCGAGCTGGGCGGCGAGCCCGTCGCATTTCTACTGGCTGTCGCTCGGCATCGCCGCGCTCGCGGTGGTGATCCTCCGCATCATCGTGTTCTCGCCGTTCGGCTTCGCGCTGCGCGCGACGCGCGATTCGCCGCTGCGCAGCGAAGCCATCGGCATCGACGGCAAGCGCATCCAGTGGACCGCCTTCGTGATCGCGGGCACGGTCGCCGGCCTTGCCGGCGCGCTGTTCGCCTATCTCAAGGGCAGCGTGTTCCCCGACAATATGGGCATCTCGCTGTCGGTCGATGCGCTGGTCATGGTGCTGCTCGGCGGTGTCGAGACGGTGTCGGGCGCGGTGGTCGGCGCCATCGTCTACAAGGCGCTCAACATCTGGCTGGTCAGCCAGACCGATCTTTCCAAGCTGGTGCTCGGCGGCTTCGTGGTGCTGATCGTGGTCGCGTTCCCGAAGGGCATCGTCGGCACGCTGGAAGCCTTCATGCATCGCCGGCGCAAATCCTCGTCGTCGGTATCGCCCTTGCTGACCTCCCGCATCGAGAGCGCCGAATGAGCATGGTTCCCACATTGCTGTCGGTCGAGGGGCTGACCAAATCCTATGGCGGCGTGCATGCCGTGCGCGGCGTCTCCTTCGAACTGCGTGCCGGCGAGATTTTGGCGCTGATCGGGCCGAACGGCGCGGGCAAGAGCACCTGCTTCGACATGCTCAACGGCCAGAATATTCCCGACAGCGGCCGCATTCGCGTGCTGGGCGCGGAGACCACGGGCAAGAAGCCGCGCGTGATCTGGCGCATGGGCGTCGGCCGCACCTTCCAGATCGCGGCGACATTCCCCACCATGACGGTACGCGAAAACGTGCAGGTCGCGCTGGTCTCGCATGGCGGGCAATTGTTCAACCTGTGGGCCTCGACCGCCCGCCACGCCCGCGACGAGGCCGGGCGGCTGCTCGATCTGGTCGGCATGGGTGCCTATGCGGAGCGGCCCTGCGGCGAGCTCGCCTATGGCGACGTCAAGCGGCTCGAGCTTGCGATCGCGCTCGCCAACCAGCCGAAGCTGCTCCTGATGGACGAGCCGACCGCCGGCATGGCGCCGCGCGAGCGCGTCGAGCTGATGCGGCTGACGGCGCGGATCGCGCGCGAGCAGTCGATCGGCGTGCTGTTCACCGAGCACGACATGGACGTGGTGTTCGAGCATGCCGACCGCATCCTGGTGCTGAACCGCGGCAGCCTGATCGCCGAAGGTTCGCCCGAAGAGGTGCGCGGCAATGCCCAGGTGCGGGCGATCTATCTCGGCGAGGGCCTCGTCTACGATGCGCGGCACCGCGAGGGAGCATCGGCATGAAGCTGACGGTAAAGGATCTCAACAGCTTCTACGGCCCGGCGCATATCCTGTTCGACATCGCACTCGAGGTCGGCGAGGGCGAGGTGGTCGCCTTGCTCGGGCGCAACGGCGCCGGCAAATCGACCACGTTCCGCTCCATCGTCGGCCTGGTCGAGAACCGCTCCGGCCGCGTGATGTTCGAGGGCCGGGACGTCTCCGATTTGCCGACGCATGCGATCGTGCGGGGCGGGCTCGGCTATGTCCCGGAGGAGCGGCGCATCTTCACGGATTTGACGGTCGAGGAGAATCTTGAGGTCGGCCGTCAGCCGAAGCGGGCAGGCGCGCCGCAATGGGATCGCGAAAAACTGTTCAAGCTATTCCCGAACCTCGGCGAGATGCGCGGCCGGCCCGGCGGACGCATGAGCGGCGGCGAGCAGCAGATGCTGACGATCGCGCGCACGCTGATGGGCAATCCGTCGCTGGTGCTGCTCGATGAGCCCTCGGAGGGGCTGTCGCCGAAAATCGTCGAGCAGATGGTCGATGCGATCCTGGCGATGAAGAAAGAGGGCGTCAGCATCGTCGTCTCCGAGCAGAATCTGCATTTCGCCCGGCTGATCTCGGATCGCGCCTACATCATCGAGCGCGGCCGGATCTGTTTTGGCGGCACCATGGCGGAACTCGATGCGCGTCCGGATATCCGTGACGCGCATCTGTCGCTGTAAAGGGCGGAGTGGACGATGGCGAGGAGTGCGGCACCGAAGCGAAACGGGAAAGCGACCAGGCCGGGATATGTGCTGGACGAGCAGATCGGCTTCATCCTGCGCCAGGTGTCGCAGCGCCACGCCGTGATCTTCGCCCGCGAGATCGGCATCAATCTGACGCCGACGCAGTGGGCGGCGCTGTCGAAGCTGTCCGAGGTCGGCGCCTGCTCGCAGAACCAGCTTGGGCGGCTGACCTCGATGGACGTTGCGACCATCAAGGGCGTGATCGATCGCCTGACCGCGCGCGGCCTGACCGAGACCTCGCCCGATCCCGACGACGGCCGCCGCCTGCTGGTGAGCCTGACGCGCGCCGGCCAGCAAATGGCCGACAAGGCCGCGCCCAATGCGCTGGTGATCTCCAGGGAAACGCTGGCGCCGCTCGACGCCAAGGAGCGCGAGACGCTGATCGCGTTGCTCGGCAAGCTCCGCTGACGCAAATCTAACACCGTCACCCTGAGGAGGTC
Organism: Bradyrhizobium sp. USDA 4504; assembly: GCF_054063995.1. Taxonomy (NCBI): domain Bacteria; kingdom Pseudomonadati; phylum Pseudomonadota; class Alphaproteobacteria; order Hyphomicrobiales; family Nitrobacteraceae; genus Bradyrhizobium; species Bradyrhizobium sp. USDA 4504. The sequence goes on from NZ_JBSSGV010000001.1 coordinate 1,043,863, forward strand.
GCGAAGCGACCGTTTCGAAGGCCCGGCTTTCGCCGCGCAGACCTAGCCGGGCCGTTCACCCTTCGAGGCACGCTGCGCGTGCACCTCAGGATGACGGGTCATCTATCGTGCCTCACGTGTCACGACCTCCGCAACCTTGCCGATTGGGCAGCGTGCTGTGTCCGCACTACGATTCCAGGCCAAGCGCCAGCGCGACGGCGCCGACCAGCACCAGGCTGAGCGCCCAAACCGTGTCCAGATTGAACCAGCTCCGGGATACGAATTTCAGGCCGAGGTAGCGGTAGACCAGCCACGCCAGGCATCCGCCGGCGGCGATCATCGCGCCGGCATGGACGATCGAGACCAGTACGGCCATCGTGAGGCTGGTATCGATCAGGCTGTTGGCAGCCGCATGGCCTTGGTCCGCTTCAGCCTCGCGGCACAGCCCCAGATAGATCGGCACCAGCATCAGTGCCGCGCCATGCGCGATCGCCACCGCGAACGACCACAAAGCGAGTTGCGTCGGCGGTATCCGGACCAGGGCCCGCGGATGGCGCCGGTCGATCAGCCGGTAGACGCCGAACAAGATGACGAGCAGGCTCGCGCCGATCCGGATCGTGCGCTGCCATTCGACGAGGGTGATCAAGAGCGCGAACGGAAGGATCACCAGCAGCATCGCCAGCAAATGACCGATCGCGAGCGGGCCAAGCGCGGTCAGCAGCGCGCGCGAGCTCCTCTGCATCAATCCCGCGGAAACCGCGAGCGGCCAGCCCATGCCCGGGTTGATCCCGTGGTAGAGGCCGCTCGCGATGACCGCCAGCCACAGCCAGGCCGGAGTCCAGTCGGCCGGGCTCACGTCAGGGCCCTTTCCGTTCCGATCGAATCGGAACGGGCTCTGGATTCTTGTTTTGACGCGTTTTCTTCACGCGAACCGGTACCCACTTCGCTCGAAAACGCTCTAGACCGACGGATAGCAGAAGGAGTCGGTGGAGCAGTCACCGCCATCGAGCCGGATCTGGTGCGCCCGGTAGCCGTCGGGGAAGCTGACCCAGTAGTCCTTCGCCAGTTCGAGCCCTCCGCCCGGGCTTGCATTCGCCATCACCTCGGCGCCGGGAATGCCTTGCGGATAGAACTGGTCGTCCCAGGTCGAGTAGAGCGAATTGGTCCAGTACACCCGCTTGCCGTCGCGGCTGATCTCGACCATCTGCGGCCCGCCGGCAAAGGCCTGTCCGTTCGGGTGAGGCGCGCGATGAACGATGCCGCCGATGCGGACCGATCCGGCGAGCTTCGGCTTGCGCGGATCGCTGACGTCGTATTGGCGCATCTCGCCGGTGCCCCAGCAGGCGACATAGAGAAACTTGTCATCCATCGACAAGTCGATATCGGTCACCAGCGGAGGTACGGCGCCGAAACCCTGCAACAGCGGCGGCAGCTGGTCCTTCGATGCAGGCTCGGGCGGGATCGTCACCGTCTTCTCGATGTGAAACTTGCCGCCCTCGCGCCACCAGGTCCAGATCGAACCCTCGAGGTTCGTGGTATCGACGACGACGCCAACGAAGCCGTGTTCGCGAACCGGATCGTGCGCCGGACGCACCTCCAGCGCCATCTGATGATTGGCGCCGAGGTCGATGGTCTGGACATTGCGTCGGGCGCGCAGGTCCCAGAAATGCAGCCGATGGCCGTATTTGTTCGACAGCAGGTCTTCCGGCACGATGCCGTTCTCGAACTGCGGCGGCAAGGCCCACTCGCTGCTCACCATGTAGTCGCGCGGCAGATTCCACCAGAAGTCATAATGCTTGGTCTGCGGCCCACGATCGATCTCCCACCGGCCGAGCACCTCGAATGTCTCGCAGTCCATGATGAAGATGCCGGGCGGGCCGTCGGTGCCGTCCTTGCCGCTCCCGCCGAGCGTGCTGACATAGATGCCTTCCGGCCCGCAGTGGATGGTGTGCGGTCGCGAGTAGCCGGTCTTCTTGAAGATTTCCTCCGGCTCGATGATCTTGTGGATCTTGGCTTGCGTCGGGTCCGGCTTGGTGTCGACGATATAGATCCGGGAGGATCGCATGCCGGGGATGATGAGATAGCGACGTTCGAGGAAGGCGTGTCCTGCCAGCGGGGACAGCGCCGACGAGCAGGCGTTCCAGCCGAAATGGTGGAACTCGTCGCCCTTGTTGGGCATCGTCACCGTGTGGACGATCTTGCTGTAGGTTGGGGAGCCGGGCTTGACGTCGATCACCGCGAGTGCGTCCGGCTTCGAGAAATCCGGACTGAGCAGCACGGTGTAGGCAAAGCTCTCGGCCGGCGCTTCCATCGCGAGCTTCGGCGACGCGTGGAACGTAGGATCTGGCCTCATCGTCATCGGCTGCCTCCTGATTGCCTGGTGTAGATCAACACGGCATGGCGGCATGCAGCAGCAAGAACTATTCCGGATCGAAAAATGCCTCTTGCGAGTGCCGCCGGCTAGGGTTCGCTTGTGCTCAGGATACACCTCAACGGTGACAGCTGAAAACAAGGTTCGGTGACGGCGCCGGCGCGGCAAAGCCGCGCGCCGCCGGGCGCGCGATCTGGCAGCCTGCTCAAGGGGTTGAGCAACCGATCCAGCACATCAGCCTGAGAGCAAGTGAATGTATGACTGACGAGTGGCACCAAACGCTCAGCGCCGTCCCGGCCTTCGCCGGGGCGACACCGGATATGTTGCACCGCTGTTCACCCCGTCACCTCCGCGCAACGGCTTTGGTGCACGTCACTTCGCCACCACCTCCGGCACCTTGCCCGCGGGCGGCGTGTTGCGGCTGCGCTGGGTGCGGACGATGCCGTCGATGATGGTCATGCCGATGCCCGGGAGATCGCCGAGCTGAACGCTCTCCAGGATGTTCTTGCCCGGCGAATGCTGTGCCTTGTCCATCAGCACGAAATCGGCCGAGCGGCCGACCTCGATCAGGCCGCAATCGAGCTCGCGCATCCGCGCGGTGTTGCCGGTCGCCAGGCAGAACGCCAGCTCGGCCGGGAGCTCGCCGAGCGAGGACAAGAGCGAGACCATCCGCAAGATGCCGAGCGGCTGCACGCCGGAGCCGGCGGGCGCGTCGGTGCCGAGGATGACGCGGTGCAAATCGCCCATCTCGCGCGCGGTGCGCAGCGTGAACAGCGCCGAGCGCTCATTGCCGTTATGCACCAGCTCGAGTCCGCGCTTGCAGCCCTCGCAGATGCAGCGGATCTGGTCGTCGGGCAGGGCGGTGTGGCCGCCATTGATATGACCGACCACGTCGGTGTCGGCCTCCAGCACCACGTCCTTGTCGATCAGGCCGGAGCCCGGGATCGACGGGCCGCCGGTGTGGATCGTGCTTTGAATGCCGTATTTGCGCGCCCAGCCGACCATCTTGCGCGCGGTCGGTCCGTCCTTGACGCCGCCGAGCCCGACCTCGCCGAGCAGCTTGACGCCGGCGGCGGCCATCTCCTTGAAGTCGTCCTCCACCATCTCGCATTCGATCACGGGCGCGCCGGCATGCACCTTCACGCCGCCCGGACGCAGCGTCCAGAACGCGCGTTGCGCGAAGATCGCCATCGCCTTCAGCCCGACGACGTCGCGCGGCCGCCCGGGCATGTGCACTTCGCCGGCGGAGATCATGGTGGTGACGCCGCCATGCAGATAGCTGTCGATCCAGTTGATCTGGTTCTGCCGCGGCGTCCAGTCGCCGGCGACGGGGTGGACGTGGCTGTCGATCAGGCCGGGCGCGACCGTCGTGCCATTGGCATCGACGATGGTGGTGGCGCCTTCGGTGTCGACGTCCTTGAGGCGGCCTATCGCAGTGATCTTGCCGTTCTCGGCGACGATGGTGTCGGCATCCAGGATCGGCTTTTCCAGGGCCCCCGACAGCAATAGCCCGATATTGCGGATCACCAGCTTGCTCGGACCGGTCGCCTGGGGTGCATCGTGCGCCATGGTTTTTCCTTTAGGTTCAACGCCTTCGCCGGCCATTGTGCCCGTGGCTTGACGGCCGGATCAAGCTGGATTATTCATTTGTATACGAACGATCGTGTACAAATGATTTTGCCGCCGATCCGGCACGCGCGTCAAGGAAACTGACGATGAGCAATTTCAACCAGGAAAGCGTCCTCAGCGTTCACCACTGGACCGACACGCTGTTCTCCTTCAAGACCACGCGCAACCCGTCGTTCCGCTTCCGCAACGGCGAGTTCACCATGATCGGGCTCAAGGTCGGCGAGAAGCCGCTGCTGCGGGCCTACAGCGTCGCCAGCGCGAATTACGAGGACACGCTGGAGTTCTTCTCGATCAAGGTTCCGGACGGCCCGCTGACCTCACGCCTCCAGCACCTCAAGGAAGGCGACGAGATCATCGTCAGCCGCAAGGCGACCGGCACGCTGGTCATCGACAACCTCGAGGATGGTCGCAACCTCTATCTGGTCGGCACCGGCACCGGCCTCGCGCCGTTCCTCAGCGTGATCAAGGATCCCGAGACCTACGACCGGTTCGAGAAGGTCGTGCTGCTGCACGGCTGCCGCCGCGTCAAGGAGCTCGCCTATGGCGAGATGATCACCGAGAAGCTGCCGCAGGACGAACTGATCGGCGAATTGGTGCGCGACCAGCTGATCTACTACCCGACCGTGACGCGCGATCCGTTCCATAACCGCGGCCGCATCACCGACCTCATCACCTCGGGCAAGCTGTTCACCGACATCGGCCTGCCGGCGCTCGATGCCGCGCATGACCGCGTCATGATCTGCGGCTCGCCGGCGCTGATCGCTGACACCCGCACGTTGCTGAACGGCCGCGGCTTCGTCGAGGGCAATCACGGCGAGCCCGCGCAGTTCGTGGTGGAGAAGGCGTTCGCCGAGCGCTGAAGCCCGCACATTTCGCCGTCATTGCAAGCGAAGCGAAGCAATCCATTGCTACCCAGCGCGCGGAGGGATGAATTGCTTCGTCGCTCCGCTCCTCGCAATGACGCGGATGGAGCTGTGTAGTCAAGGCCTGACCGCCGGCGTCTCGACCGGCATGCCGCGCGCCCGCGTCATCAGATAGAGCTCGAGCTCGACCAGCTCGGGCGAGCTGTAATCATAGGCCTGCGCGCGGATACCGGTGATGCAGGCGCGCAGCCGCCGCTGCAGCGATCCGAGCGCCTGCCATTCCAGCCGGTACAGCGGATAGCCGGTCGGCTGCCCTTGCGTGATCGCGCTGCCCGCGAGCTTCTTGTCCCAGTTATCATCGTGGCAGTTGGTGCAGCCGAGATTGAGCTGGCCCTGCCGCTGCATGAACAGCGCGTGGCCCCGTTCGACGAACGGCGCGAGCTCCGGATCGTCGTCGGCCGTAATCGGCATGCCGCGCGATTGCCGTGCGACATAGGCGGTCAGCGCCAGCAGCTCACGGCTTTCATAGGCGAAGGGCGAGGCCTGCTGGTGGTTGGTCCGGCAGAGGTTGATCCGTCCCTCGAGGTCGACCGGCTTGCCTAGCGTCTTGTCGAAGGCCGGATAGTGCGCCGCGACGCCCTTCATGCTGACGCGCGCGTCGTTGTGGCAGTCGGCGCAGGCCTTGTTGGCGGCGCCGGCCTTGCGCGTCCACAAGGCCTCGCCGTCGAGCACGGACAGCATGCCGGGATTGGCGGTGTCTTCGTCCTGCATCGCCTTGCTGTCGGCGCTCATGAAGCTGTAGCCGGAGCGGCGTTCGCCTTGCGGGATCTCGTCGGCGAGCGCGGCGCCCGCCATCGCCGTCAGCAGCGCGATGCAGACCGCAATCCTCATTCGACCGTGATCGAAGCCTGCGCGGTCTCCGAAAACCCTTTGTCGCCGATCCATTCGAATTCGAACTTGCCGCTCTCGGTCACCGTGGTGAAGAAGGTGATGAACGGATTGGCCGCGATCGCAGGATAAAGATCGGCGCGGAACACTTCCTTGCCGTTGAAGCGGCAAGTGAAGCTCGTGATGATGTCGCGCGGCACCACGCTGCCCGAGGCCGTGTGGCGGTAGCCGGTCTCCATGATGTGCGACATCAGCGTCTTGATCTCGATGACGCTGCCGCGCTTGGCCTTGGCCGGGACATTGATCAGGGCCGACGGCATCAGATCGCCTCCTCGGTGCAGGCAGCGAGCGTTACCACGACGTCGGCGGTTGCAGACCAGAACGTGTCGTCGGACAGCCGCGCGATGGCGGTGACCTTCTGGCTGTCAGCGAGGCGGATGCGGGTTGACACCTGGGCGCGCCCGGCGCGCGGCCCGAGATGGAAATTGCCGATGTTCGGCTGCGGGTTCTTCTCGTTGAAGACGTGGATGCTCTTCACATACTCGTCCGCCGTCATCGGGCTGGTGACGCTGACCGTCATCGGCACCGTGTTGCCGTTCTCGACCAGCGGCGGAATGTCGAGCTTGACCTTGCCGGTGTGCACATCGGCCTCGCCGACGACATTGCGGATCGCGGCCGACAGCATCGCCGGCGTCGCGTCCACGGGGCGCACGATCACCAGCGCGGCGGCGCCGCCAGTCAGGCTCAGAAACGTCCGGCGTGTGGTGTGGTCCGAATTCGCCATCGATTGATTGGTCCTAGTTCCGCAGTGTCGTCAAGTAAGCCACGAGATCCTCGATCTGCTCCGCCGACAGGATCGGCTTGCCGCGCCAAGAGGTGCCGACCCGCACGAGCCCTTCGACCCGATAGTAGGACGGCATGATCGTCGCCGCGTTGAGATGCGACGCATCGACCAGGCGGAGCCGCAACTGTCCTTCCGACCAGCGGCTGCCGCTTCCGGCAAGGTTCGGCGCGAGGTCGCCCTGGAACGCCTGCCCGGGAAATGGGCCGCTGTGACAGAGGATGCAAGTGGAGGAACGCTCGACGATCAGGGCGCGGCCGCGCGCCACATCGCCCCTGGTTCCCGTCAGCGAGGCCGGAATCGCATCGCCCACGACGGTGTAATTCCGCAGCTCCTCGGCGCCGACGGGCCAGCAGGCCGCGAACAGTCCCGCGGCGAGAAGCATTGTGAGGGCGAGCCTAGCCAAAGGCATCTCCCGTGATCCTCTTGAACCAGTCGAGCGCCTGATCTGCCTCGCGCTGGCGCACCTCGCGCGGCGCGTCGACCGGGCTCGTGGTGACCTCCGCCTCGGCGTACTGATCTTCCTTCGGCTGATAGATGCCCTTCAGCGAGAAGGCGTAGCCCGGCGCGACCGTGTTGTAGCAGGCACCATCCAGCCGCGGCGTCTCCGGCGCCTTGCCGGCAAGCGCGCTCACGATCGCGGCCGCGCAGGCGCGGCCTTGCGCTGCCGCCGCGGAGGCGGATTTCGGGATGCCGCCGGCGATCGCGGCATCACCGATGACGTGGATGTTGGGCACGAGCTTTGAAGCAAATGTGACGGGATCGATCGGGCACCAGCCGGTGTGATCGGCGGCGCCGGCGATGTCAGCGATGCGGCCGGCCCTTTGCGGCGGGATCACATTGGCGACCGCGGCGGTGTAGTTGCCGAAGTCGGTGACGATCTCGTTGGTCGCCGGATCGACCGACGTCACCCGTCCGCCCTGCGACAGCGCGATCCGTTCGATCATGCCGGGATAGAGCTCCGTCCAGGCCTTCTCGAACAGCTTCTGCTGCGAGTAATTGTCCTTGGCGTCGAGCACCAGGATCTTCGACTTCGGCTTGTTCGCCTTCAGATAATGCGCGATCAGGCTGGCGCGCTCGTAAGGCGCGGGCGGACAGCGCAGCGGCGCAGCCGGCACTGCGATCACGACGAGGCCGCCATCGTCCATGGCTTCAAGCTGCTTGCGCAACAGCATGGTTTGCTCGCCGGCCTTCCAGGCGTGCGGCATCTTCTCGGCCGCTGCTTCGTCATAGCCGGAGAGGGCGTCGAAGCGCATGTCGATGCCGGGGGCCAGCACCAGCCGGTCATAGGACAGCGTTGTCCCATCAGCGAGCGCGATGCTGCGCGCCTGCGCGTCGACCTTCGTCGCCGCCTGTGCGGCAATCGTGATGCCGTCGGCCCCAACCTTGTCATAGGTGAATTGCTGCGCGGCAAGCTCGCGCAGACCTGCAATCACCTCGTTGCTGAAGGGGCAGGCGGTGAAAGTCCTGTTCGGCTCGATCAGCGTAACCTGAAGCTTGGTGTCGAGCCGCCGCAGCGCCCGCGCGCAGGCCGCGCCGCCGAAGCCGCCGCCGATCACCGCGATGCGCGGCGCCGCCTGCGCCAACGCCGGACGCGCCAAGGCGGCCGCTGCGACGGCAGCGGCGCCACGGATCACATCCCTGCGCGTCTGATGACGCGTGACGGCCATGCACGAGAATCCGAAAAAAGGAGGCGGCGGCCGGTCGGGGCCGCCGCTTCCGGTTTGATCAGGCGAAGCTGATGTTCTGGTTGCGCAGCGGGAAGCTGCGGATGCGCTTTCCCGTCGCGGCGAAATAGGCGTTGAGCACCGCCGGCGCCGCAACGCCGATGGTCGGCTCGCCGACGCCGCCCCAGAATCCGCCGCTCGGTACCATCACCGATTCCACCTTCGGCATCTCGTTGATGCGCATCGAGTTGTAGGTGTCAAAATTGGTCTGCTCGATGCGGCCGTCCTTCACGGTGCAGCCGCCGTAGAACAGCGCGCTGAGGCCGTAGACGAAGGAGCCCGCGATCTGCCGCTCGACTTGCGCCGGGTTGACGACATAGCCGGGATCGGTGGAGGCGACGATGCGATGCACCTTGATCTTGCTGCCGTCGGTCACCGAGATCTCGGCGGCACCGGCAACATAGCTGCCATAGCCCATTACCTGCGCGATGCCGCGATAGACGCCCTGCGGCGCCGGCGTGCCCCAGCCGATCTTCTCGGCCACGGCGTTGAGCACGGCGAGATGCTTGGGGTGCTTGCCCATCAGCTTGCGGCGGAATTCGAGCGGGTCCTGCCCGACCGCGAGCGCCAGCTCGTCCATGAAGCATTCCATGTAGATCGCGTTGTGATTGACGTTGACGCCGCGCCAGAAGCCCGGTGGAACGTGCGGGTTGCGCATCGAATGCTCGACCAGCAGGTTAGGCACCGAATAGCCGATCGCGGCCTCGCCGGCTTGCGCGACGCCCTGGAACGCGGCGGGGTCCATGCCGTTCTGCAGCGCTTCCGGGCGCACCGAGAACAGGATGGATTGACCCGACAGCCGGTAGTGCAGCGCGACCAGGTTGTTGTCGGCATCGAAGGCACCGGTCAGCTTGCACTGCGTGATCGGGTGATACTTGCCGTGCTGCATGTCCTCTTCGCGCGACCACAGCAGCTTGATCGGCGTGCCCGGCATCTGCTTGGCGATCGCCACCGCCTGCCGCACATAGTCGGTCATGCCGCGCCGGCCGAAGCCGCCGCCGAGCATCAGCTTGTGCACGTCGACCTTCTCCGCCGGCAGGCCGGAGGCCTCCAGCGCCGCCGCGAACGCCGCCTCGCCATTCTGCGTGCCGCACCAGACCTCGCATTTGTCAGGCGTGTAGAGCACGGTGGCGTTCATCGGCTCCATCGTGGCGTGGTTCTGGTAGGGATAGCTGTAGATCGCCTCGACCTTCTTGGCAGCGCCGGCGATCGCCGCCTTGGCGTCGCCATTCTGGTTGCCAATGTAGGCCGGCTGCGCATTGTCGAGACCTTCGGCGAGCCACGTCGCGATCGTCTCGCTGGAGACCTTGGCGTTGGGGCCTTCGTCCCAGACAATCGGCAACGCATCCAGCGCGGTCTTGGCGTGCCACCAGGTGTCGGCGACGACGGCAACGGCGCTGTCGCCGACCTGCACCACCTTCTTGACGCCTTTCATGCCGGCGACCTTGGCCTCGTCAAAGCTCTTCACCTTGCCGCCGAACACCGGGCAATCCTTGATCGCGGCGTTCAACATGCCCGGCAGCTTGACGTCGATGCCGTAGACCATCTTGCCGGTGGTCTTGTCGACGGTGTCGAGCCGCTTCAGGCCCTTGCCGGCGATAGTCCAGTCCTTCGGGTCCTTCAGCTTGACGTCGGCCGGCGGCTCGAGCTTGGCGGCGGCTTCCGCGACCTTGCCGTAGGTCGTGGTCTTGCCCGTGGGCGTGTGGGTGATGACGCTGTTGACGGCCTTGCATTCCGAGGCCGGCACCTTCCACTCGTTGGCTGCCGCCTGGATCAGCATCACGCGCGCGGTGGCGCCGCCCTTGCGGACATAGTCCTGCGAGGTGCGGATGCCGCGGCTGCCACCGGTCGAGAAGTCGCCCCAGGCGCGCTTGCGGGCGACGCTCTGGCCGGGCGTCGGATATTCTGTCGTGACCTTCGACCAGTCGCATTCCAGTTCTTCGGCGACGAGCTGGGCGAGGCCGGTGAGCGTGCCCTGGCCCATTTCGGAGCGGGCGATGCGGATCACCACGGTGTCGTCGGGCCGGATCACGACCCAGGCGTTGACTTCAGGCGCGCCGTCGGCCGCGCGCACCACGGCGGGGCCGCCGAACGGCAGGTCGAGGCCGAGCGCGAGGCCGGCGCCGGCGGTTGCGGTGCCGATCACAAAGGCGCGGCGATTCAGTTTTGGCATGACGTGCTGGTTCATCGCTGCGTCCTTATGCGTTCGCGGCAGCATGGATCGCCTCGCGCACCTGCTGGAAGGTGCCGCAGCGGCAGATATTGGTGATGGCGTCGTTGATGTCGTCGTCGGTCGGCTTCGGATTGTCCTTCAAGAGCGCCGCGACGGCCATGATCATGCCGCTCTGGCAATAGCCGCATTGCGGCACGTCGCTGGCGATCCAGGCGAGCTGCACCTTGTGCATCACGCCGCCCGCCGCGAGACCCTCGATCGTGGTGATTTCCTTGCCGGCCGCTTCGCTCACCGTGACGCCGCAGGAGCGCATCGCGACGCCGTCGATATGCACGGTGCAGGCGCCGCATTGGGCGATGCCGCAACCGTATTTGGTCCCCGTCAGTCCGACGTTCTCTCTGATAGCCCACAACAGTGGCGTATCGTCCTCGACGTCTACAGTGATTGTCTTGCCGTTAATTTTGAGGTTTGCCATCGCGATCCCCTGAATGGTCCGATCCTCCGACCGGACTGCAGCGCGATGTTGGCCTTGAAACTGGAACGGTTCAAATCAAGAAAATGCGCTCGCAGCGCGAAAGAAAGTTGATGCTGTGGTGTTTGGCCGCGGACTGTGCGCGCCGCATACCTGTCATGACTTTTGCGGTGAAGCGACGGCCAAACGCAGGAAGCTCATGACGCTGCCGAGCGCGGCAAATCCGGCACCCAGCGCCAGCGCCACGGTGGCGCCCTCGCGGTCGGCCAGCGCGAAGCAGAGCGCGGCGAGGGCGGCGCCGGTGGTCTGCCCGGTCAGCCGCGCGGTCGCGACGATGCCGCTGGCGCTGCCGCTGCGATGCGACGGCGCGCTCGACATGATCGCCTTCATGTTCGGGGTCTGGAAGAAACCGAAGCCGATGCCGCAGATCATCGTGCGCCAGACGATGTTGGCGACGCTGGGCTCGGCCGGCAGGGTCGCGAGCAGCACCATGCCAAGTCCGAGCAGCAGCATGCCGATGCCGCCGAGAATGCCGGCCGGATAGCGGTCCGACAGCCGGCCGCCGATCGGCGCCATGAAGGCGACCACCAGCGGCCAGGGCGTCATGAAGAAGCCGGTCTCGACCTGCGAGCGGTGCAATATGTCCTCGAAGTAGAACGGCAGCGACACGAAGGCGAGGCCCTGCACAGCGAACGAGCAGACGGCGGTCGCGGCGGACAGCGCGAAGATCGGCCGCCGGAACAGGTCGATCGGCAGCATCGGCGCCGGATGGTCGGCATGCCGCCGGGTCAGGATCCATCCGAACAGGACGGCGCCGACAAGCTCGGCGATGACAAGCGCCGGCGCGGCCTTGTGCGCGGCGCTGCCGATGCCGATGATGAAGAGGCCGAGACAGGCGCAGGCCAGCGCCGCGCCGGCGAAATCGAAGGCGTGGGTGGCGCGCGGCGTTGTCGGCAGCGTCTTCATGCCGATCAGCAACGCGACGACGCCGAACGGAATATTGACGGCGAACAGCCAGGGCCATGGGCCGAGCGCGAGGATTCCGGAGGCGATGGTCGGCCCCAGCGTGAAGGCGGTCGCGACCACGAGCGCATTGTGGCCGAAGCCGCGGCCGTGCATCCGGCTCGGATAGACGAAGCGCACCAGCGCTGTGTTGACGCTCATCAGGCCGCTGGCGCCGAGCCCCTGCAAGGTGCGCGCAACCAGCAGACTCGGCAGCGACCACGCCAGGGCGCAGCCGAGTGACGCCAATGTGAACAGCAGAAGGCCGCCGAGATAGATTCGCTGGTGGCCGACGATCTCGCCGAGCGCGCCGAGCGGCAGCAGCGTCGCGACCAGCGCGATCTGATAGACGTTGACGACCCAGACCACTTCCGCAGGGCTGACATGCAGATCGCTCGCAATCGCCGGCAGCGCGATATTGGCGATCGCGGTATCGAGCGAGGCCATCGCCAGCGCCGTGAAGATCGCGGCCACCGCCCAGCGGCGGCGTTCCCAAGGCAACCCATCGGTGATCGGCGCCGTTGCCGCGGTGGTCGGGGTCTTCTCGAGCATGCCTGAAATGTCTCCGCGACCGCCATGTACTACGCCGGCATCCCGTTCCCCAGCCGCGCCATTGCATGATGCGTATGCGAAGCGGCCTTGCCGGAAGCGTCAAAAGTCCGGCCGCGGACCGAACAGATATCCCTCGATGGCGCGCAGCACCCGGCGGCTGGCCGCAGCCTGCGAGAGGTCGTTTTGAAGCGCGTGGTCGACCATGGCGCGGCTGATCACGATCAGATCCTCGATGGCGTCATCGTCGACGGGCCTTGCGATCTCACGACGATGCCGCGCCAGCAGGGCGGCGACCAGCTCCTTCAATTCGCCGGCCGCTGACGTGCCCGATGACGCCGCGCGCAGGCGATCCTCCTCGGCCTCCAGAATGCGATTGAGCCCGGCCCGCTCGGCATGCGCCTCGAGCTGGGCCCGAACGATCAGGTTGAGCGATGCCGTCAGGCTCTTGCCCTCGGATGCCGCGACCGCATCCCGTACTTTCGCCAGCAGCGCGTCCTCGAATCTGGCGATCAATGCCAGCGTCAGCGCGTCCTTGTTCGGGAAGTACTGGTACACCGAGCCGACGCTGATCCCGCCGCGCTCGGCGACCGCATTGGTGTTGTAGTCCTCGAGCCCGCCCGCTTCCAAAACGCGAGCCGCCGCTTCCAGAATCACCGCCACGGTTTCCCGCGAACGCTGCTGAAGCGGCTGTTTGCGGGCCTTTATGCGCCGCTTCGGCGGCATGGCGGGCGTCTCCCAAAACGCGAGTTGTGGAATATGAGCAATTACTCACATTATGGCCGTGAAAGGAGAACCGATCAATGGTGACACTGCAAACGACCTCGTCTCCCGTGCTTCCCGAGCACGAGGACGATCCGCACAGGTTTCATATCTTCGTCATGGTCAAGACCACGCGGCACTGGCTCGATCTGAAGACCGAGCAGCGTCTCGCCTTCCTGCACGAGGAGGTCATTCCCTTGCTCCGGCGTCGCCCGGAGCTGAAGGTGCGCTGGTTCGAGCCGGAGGCCTTCTCGACCAGGGCGACCGACGTCATGATCTGCGAGACCGATGACCTCTCGGCCTGGGCGTGGTTCTGCGACCACCTGCGCGAGACGAGGTTCTGGGACCACTATTTCGAAGTGCTCGACATCATGCCGGCGCTCGAAGGCAATTACCTTGCCTAGGATGCCGACGCCGGCCCGGATCGTTCCGGGCCGGCGTCCCGGCAGCCTGTGGCGACGCAACTGCGTCCCATCCACATCTGTCATCGCCCGGCTCGATGTTCAGCCCGGACAGATCACTGACGGGTGTTCGGAGACATAGCTGACACATCAACATTGGCTGGATTGGTCCGATTCGGGAGGCCGTCCATGCCTTGGAGTGAGGTGTCAGTGATGGATCACCCGCTTTCGCTTGCGCGGGTGATGACACCGAGTGGCTGTTTTGGCATCTCGAATTCCGCCGCACCCGCATCGTCGTCCCGGCGCAGGCTGGGACCCATAACCACCGATGCTGCTTATCGGGCGTGTTGGAACGACGAGTCCCGTTCAAGACATCCGCCGCGGAGTATGGGTCCCGGCCGTCGCCGGGACGACGGCGGTGGAGCAGCGTGCGAACGCGATCAATCGATTTCGTGTTCCCGCGGTGCGTCACAGAATCGCGCCGAAGCGACTTTCGGATAGCTTGCGTCACAGTCGCGATCGACTACCCTTGGTATACAAGCAGGCCCGGCGTCAGATCGGGCCGCAAGAGGGAACGGGCATTGCACGGACAGGCCGACCGGCGCAGCGAAGCCATGCGAAGCGCCAGCGAGGGGACTCGCCGCCGCGCGTTCACCGGCCTCTGGGTCGCGGCCTTGCTGGCGATCCTGACCTTCCTGGTCATCTATCCCGTCTTCATGCTGCTGCTCGGCGCGCTCACCGACACCAATCCGGTGGTCGACGGCATCCGTCTCAGCCTGAGCCATTTGTCGATCGCCAATTTCCTCGCCGTGCTGGCCAATCCGAACGTCGCCGAAGCGCTGCTCAACACGCTGATTGCCTGCGGCGGCGGCACGGTGATCGCGGTCGCGATAGGGCTCCTGTTCTCCTGGATCGTGGTGCGCACCAACACGCCGTTCAAGGGCTTCATCGCCGCGGCCAGCATCCTGCCGCTGTTCGCGCCGCCGCTGGTCGCGGGGGTGGCCTGGGCGATTCTCGGCTCGCCGAAGACCGGCTTGATCAACACGATGTTCAAGTGGATGGGCTCCGACCTGCGCGTCGATCTCTATTCGATGTGGGGCCTGGTGTTCGTGTTCGGCATCTACTACGCGCCCTATGTCTACATGTTCACCTCGTCGGCGCTGCGCAACATGGACCCGAGCCTGGAGGAGGCCGCGGAAATCTCCGGCGCGAGCCCGGTCGCGACCCTGTTCACGGTGACGTTCCCGCTGATCATGCCGGCGATCGTCTCGGGCATGCTGCTGTCCTTCATCGTGATGCTCGGCATCTACGGCATCCCCGCCGTGCTCGGCGCGCCGACCAACCTGAACGTGCTCACCACTTACATCTTCAAGCTCACCAACTGGTCGCCGCCGCTCTACAACACCGCGGCTGCGGTCGCGATCATCCTGATGGTGGTCACGGGGCTCCTGGTCTATCTGCAGCAGAAATTGCTGAGCGGACGCAGCTATACCACCGTCGCGGGCAAGGCGTTCCGGCCGCGCAGCCTCGATCTCGGCCCATGGCGCTGGCTCACCTTCGCGATCGGGATCGTCTACCTCCTCATCGTCGTGGTGCTGCCGTCGCTGGCGCTGATCGTCGCGGCGTTCCGCAAGTTCATGTTCATCCGCGACGTCGCGAGCCTGTTCGACATGCGGCAATATTCGCTGACGCATTTCGAGAGCATCTTCGACAATCCGTTGACGATGCGCTCGATCTACAATGCGGTCGAGGTCGGCGTCATCACGGCCGTTGTCGGCGGCGCGCTCGCCTTTGCGATCGGCTACACCATCCATCGCACCCGCGTCAGCGGACGCGGCGCCATCGACCTGATCTCGACGCTGCCGGTCGCGATCCCCGGGCTGGTGGTCGGCGTCGCCTATCTCTGGGCCTGGATCGGCGTGCCGGGCGGGCTCTACGGCACGATCTGGATTCTCGCGCTGGCCTTCATTGCGCGCTTCATGCCGGACACCGTGAAGGCGCTGTCGACCTCGTTCCTGCAAATCCACCGCGAACTCGAGGAGGCCGCCTGGGTCTGCGGCAAGGGCATGCTCGGCACCATCAGGACGATCGTGTTGCCGCTGGCGCGGCCGGGGGTGCTGGCGTCGATGACGCTGCTGTTCGTGCTGGCGATCCGCGAGCTCGGCTCGTCGCTGTTCCTGTACACCAGCAACACCATGGTGATGTCGGTGCTGCTGCTCGACTATTATGAGGGCGGCAATATCGGCAAGACCGCGGCCTTCAGCCTGGTGCAGACCGTGCTGCTCGGTGTCCTGATCGGCGGCGCCAACTGGCTGTCGCGCGGATCGGCGCAGGGCAACGTGGCGCGGACCGGATAACAACGAATAAGGGGAGGATTGCGATGGATAGACGAACCTTCACCACACTGGCCTTGGCAAGCGTGGCGACGCTTGCATTGGCGCCTGCGGCACAGGCGCAGGAGTTCGGCTCGGCGGAGTTGATCGCGGCGGCCAAGTCCGAAGGCAAGCTCGTCTACTACACCGCGAACTTCGCCGAGATCGAGCAGCAGGTCATCAAGGCCTTCAATAAGCGCTTTCCCGAGATCAAGGTCGAGATGGTCCGGGCGCCCGGCGGCCAGCTGATCACCCGCGTGAAGACTGAGGCCGCGGCCGGCAAGCTGATCGCCGACGTCGTCGACCATTCCGACCGCGCGCTGATGCAGCCGCTGGAAGACCTGTTCCAGGATTACGCGCCGCCGAACGCGGCCGATTACGATCCGCACGCGCTGATCTCGCCGAAATACTGGCCGCGCGCGACGATCGCCTGGTCGATCGCCTACAACACCGAGCTGGTGAAGGACCCGCCGAAATCCTGGATGGACCTGACCAAGCCGCAGTATGACAAATTGATCGGGCAGGTGTTCGCGCAGTCCGGCGGCACCACCTGGACGCGGATCATGTTCGAGCGCCAGGCGCTCGGCGAGGACTATTGGGCAAAGCAGGCCGCGACCCATCCGGTGCTGTATCCCTCCGGCGCGCCGACGGCCGATGCGCTGGTGCGCGGCGAGATCGCGATCGCGCCGCTGCTCTACAACGTGATCTACCAAAAGAAGAAGGACGGCGCGCCGATCGAGATCTTCTTTCCGCCCGAAGGCGCCCCGGTCAATCCCTACGCGACCGGCATTCCGAAGACGGCGGCCCATCCCAATGCAGCAAAGCTGTTCCTGAACTGGTGTCTGTCCAAGGAAGGACAGACCTTCATGATCAAGGAGCTTGGCAATCTCACATCCCTGAAGGCGCCGCCGGCATATCCGGAGGGGTTCGATCCAAAGGTGGTCAAGCTCTGGTATCCGAAGTTCGACGAGTATGTGAAGCTGCACGCGGCGTGGGTCGCGGACTGGGACAAGACGTTTGGCTACCGGCAATAGGCTGATGGTGCAGCGATGACGGCGACGCTCGAAGTCACCGATCTCAGGAAGCAGTTCTCGATCGGCCGCCCGGCCATCGACGGCGTCAGCTTTGGCGTGCCGGCCGGCGAGATCGTGGTGCTGCTGGGGCCGTCCGGCTGCGGCAAGACCACGACGCTGCGCTGCGTCGCCGGGCTCGAGCATCCGACCGGTGGCGAGATCAGCATTTCCGGGCGGGTGGTCTCCTCGCCGGCAAGCGGCATCCTCGTGCCGCCGCGTTCGCGCGATCTCGGCATGGTGTTCCAGTCCTATGCGGTGTGGCCGCATATGACGGTGCGGCAGAACGTGATCTATCCGCTGAAGCACCGCAAGATCGGGCGCACCGATGCTGCCCGCATGGTCGAGGAGGCGCTGGCGCTGGTCGGACTGTCCGACTATGCCGACCGGCCGGTGGTGGCGCTGTCGGGCGGCCAGATGCAGCGCGTCGCGCTGGCGCGCAGCATGGTGTACCGGCCGCAACTCCTCCTGCTCGACGAGCCGCTGTCGAACCTCGATGCCAAACTGCGTCTGCGGCTGCGCGACGACCTTCGCGTCATCCTCAAGCAGACCGGGATGACCGCGCTCTACGTCACCCATGACCAGGCCGAGGCGGTCGTGCTCGGCGACCGGATCGGGGTGATGCGCGACGGCAAGCTGCTGCAGATGGACACGCCCGACGTGATCTACAACCGTCCGGCCGATCTGTTCGTCGCCAATTTCACCGGCGCAACCAACGAGCTCGCGGGCACGCTCGTCACATGCAATGGCCGCTATGGCGTGGTCGATTTCGGTGACGGCCGGCGAGGCGAGGTCGCGCTGTGCCAGGCGCTCAAGCCCGACGAGAAAGTGCGGATCGCGCTGCGGCCCGAGAACATCGCGATCGGCCGGCCCGACGGCGCCAACACGTTCGCGGCAAAGGTGCTCGACCGCAGATATCAGGGCACCCAGACCGCCTACGGCATCGAGCTGTTCGGCAAACGGCTGGAAGCGATCGAGCTCGGCACCGCCGCGCGCCATCAGGTCGGCGTCGAGGCACAGGTCGCGTTGCCGCGCGAATGCCTGTGGGCCTATCGCGACAGCGGGCCGGCATCGCATGAGTAGAGCGTGGTATTGTCGCGTCGAGTGGCGAAGGGGCTGGGCTCCCTCGCCCCGCTCTTCGCGGGGAGAGGGTGGGGTGAGGGGCTGCTTCCGCGAATACAGTGATAGTTGCGTTTGCGAGGCTCTCCCTCACCCGGAACCCATCTAACGATGCATTCCGACCTCTCCCCGCACGCGGCAGGGGTGTCCGGGGAAATTCAGGCATAGCGGAGCTCCATCTGGTCAGGTGAGATGGTTGATTTCCGACGGCTGGGGTTGATGGGCGGAGGTTTGTCGATGGCAGCGAGGGATCGACGCGTGAGCAGGAGCTGGCCGACGAGTTCGGCGAACCTGAGCGGGAGCATTTTGATGCAGTTGGTGTGAGCGGCGATGCGCAGCAGCAGGTAGGCAATCATCGCAGCGAGCACCTGAAGGCGGATCGCGTTGTCGTTGGCGCCGAGGAACTTGCGAATATCGAGATGCTGCTTGATCCAGCGGAACAGCAGCTCGATTTGCCATCGGCTCTTGTAGAGGGCGGCGATCTCGACGGCGCTACGGGCAAGGTCGTTGGTCAGGAGTGTGATCTTGCCGCCTTTCTCGCGTCTGATCTTGATGCGGCGGAGCGGGATTGGAAGGCGCGAATCGCCCTTGCTGGTGAGCTTCACCTCGTCATCGGCAAGGATTTCGAAGCCATCCCCGTTACGCTTGCGGATGGCGCGATGCCTGAGCGAGCGAAGACGGATGCTCGTCTTCGCCCGGGTAACGAAGAAAGCCTTGCTATCATTGATCTTCTGCCACCAGTCGAAACGGCAATAGCCCTTGTCAAACACATAGGTGGTGGCGGGCTGGATTGGGGTCTGTCGGCCGATCTCGATGTCATTGACGTTCGCGGCCGTCATCTCGACGCAGGTCGGGACATCGCTCCTTGGGTCGTAGACGACATGCAGCTTCATGCCGCGGATGCGGCCGTTCCACGTCGCCCAACTGCAGACCTTGCCGAGCGGGATCGGACTGGCGTCGATCAGACGCACCATCTCCATGCCTTCACTCCGCAGCTGGCGACGCGCCATCGCCGACAGCGCCGCAAAGGTTTGCGCGAAAATGCCGATCGGATGGCGGGCATTGGCATCGGACAACGTCGAGCGCGACAGCTTGCCGGTTCCCAAGTGATAGTGATGCTGCGAATTGGCGTTGAAGCCAGTCACCACCCCGCGCAGACTGCTGTTGCCGCTAAGCTGGGCATAGATCAGCGCCACCAGATGATCCCAGCTCCTGAACGACTTGTCGTAGGCATCCCCGTCCAGACGATCCACAACCGTCTGAAACTGCCGTCGATTGATCGGTTCAAGCAGCCTTCCAAAAATGCTACCGCGATATCGCATGCTCGGCCCTCTGTGTCTCGACAACCAGAAAAGACCGATTTGCCTCGGTCCTGCCGAGCATGCACCGCGACACAGTGAATCATTCCCCGGACACCCCTGCGCACGCGGGGGCGAGGTGAAGCGGCGGCCGTCGCGTGGCGCGATGGCAGGCAGCCCGTGCCACCAGCGCGCCGCCTAACCTTCCTCCACCAGCGCGCGGATGCTGCGGGCGAGTCCGAGGATGCGCGGACCGCATTCGCGCTCGATCTGCTCGGCGCTGAAGCGGAAGGAGGGGACGCCGCAATTGACCGACAGGCATTCGCCGGTCGGCGTCCGATAGAGCGGGGCGGCGACGCCGAAGATCTCGCGCCGCCATTCGCCGAGCGAGACGGCAAAGCCGCGCTCGCGGCACAATTCGATGTCGGGCAAGGTGCGCTTCTGCACGTAATCGAATTCGTCGGGGCGCTCGGCCTTGACGCGCGCGACATAGGCGCCGAGTTCGTCCTCGGTGAACAGCGACAGCAGTGCGTGCCCGACCGCGGTCGGCGCCAGCGTGCTGACAAAGCCGACGTCGGGCACGTGCGGCGCGGTATCCATCGTGCGCAACGTCTCGACATAGATGAAGTCGATCCCGAACGGCATCGCGATCGACACCGTGCCGCCGGCATAGGTCGCGAAGTCGCGCATCAGCGGACGTGCCAGCTGGCGCACCTTCAGCGCGGACAACACAGGATAGGCGGCGGCGAGCGCGCCCAGCCCGAGCACGAAGCGGCCCTTGGTGTCGCGCCTGAGATAGCCGAGCTGCTCGAGCGTGTAGGTCAGCCGCGACACCGTCGGCCGCGACAGGCCGGTATGCAACGCGAGTTCGGCGTTCGACAGCGAGCCGGGATGACGGCGAAACGCCGCCAGTACATCGAGCCCATGCGCCAGGGTGGTCGCAAAGGACGGGTCCGCCTGAGTCTCGGCAGGGGAAGATGCTATCATACGGAATATTGGTCGCAGATGGCCTGATTTGTCAATATATCGGAATAAATTTGCAAATCGTGTCGATATCGGTTTATCTGCCGGGAATAAGGACAAGGAACCGCTGGAGCGAGGCGACTCCCGATGACGATGACCGAGCAAGCCCGAGACGCAAAGCCCGCCGCGATCGACAAGGAGAGGCTGCGCCTGAAGTATCAGGAGGAGCGCAACAAGCGGCTGCGTCCCGACGGCAATGACCAGTATCTCCAGATCAAGGGCCAGCTCGCGCATTATCTCGACGATCCCTACACGCCGGTCGTTGAGCGCGCGCCGAAGACCGATCACGTCACCTTCGCCTTTATCGGCGGCGGCTTCGCCGGGCTCGCCACCGCGGCGCGGCTGACCGAGGCCGGGATCAAGGACGTCCGCATTGTCGAGAAGGGCGGCGATTTCGGCGGCACCTGGTACTGGAACCGATATCCCGGCGCGCAATGCGATACGGCGTCGATGGTCTACATGCCGCTGCTGGAAGAGACCGGCCACATGCCGTCCGAGAAATACGCGCATGCGCCCGAGATCCTCGCGCATTGCCAGCGGATCGGCAGGCAATTCAGTCTCTACGACAACGCGCTGTTCCACACCGAGGTCACGAGCCTCGATTGGGACGCCGCGCAATCGCGCTGGATCATCCGCACCACGCGGGGCGACGCGTTTACCGCGCAATATGTCGGCATCGGCACAGGCCCGCTGCACGTGCCGAAACTGCCCGGCATACCCGGCATCGAGCGCTTCAAGGGCCACTCGTTCCACACCAGCCGCTGGGATTACGACTACACCGGCGGTGACCCCAAGGGCGCGCTGATGGAGAAGCTGGCCGACAAGCGCGTCGGCATCATCGGCACCGGCGCGACCTCGGTGCAATGCATTCCGCACCTCGCGCGCGCCTGCAAGGAGCTCTACGTATTCCAGCGTACGCCATCGTCGGTCGATGTGCGCGGCAACGAGCCGATCGATCCCGACTGGTTTGCCGAGATCGCGACGCCGGGCTGGCAACAGCGCTGGCTGGAGAATTTCACCGCCAACCAGGCCGGCGGATCGGCCGAGGAGGATCTGGTGCAGGACGGCTGGACCGACCTGTCGAAGCGGATCCGCGCCAAGATCATGCTGCTGCCGCGCGAGCAGCGAAGCGTGGAAAACATGCGGGCCGCGTTCGAGGATTCCGACTTCGAGAAGATGGAGGAAATCCGCAACCGGGTCGACACCATCGTCCGCGACGTCGACACCGCCAGGAATCTCAAGGCCTGGTACGGCCAGCTCTGCAAGCGGCCATGCTTCCACGACGCCTATCTGCAGGCGTTCAATACGCCGGGCACCCATCTGGTCGATACCGACGGCAAGGGCGTCGAGGAGATCACCGAGAACGGAATCGTCGTTGCGGGCAAGGAGTATCAGCTCGACTGCATCATCTATGCGTCCGGCTTTGAGGTCGGTACCGAGTACAAGCGGCGCGCGGGCTTCGATCTGACCGGCCGCGACGGCATCAAGCTATCGGAGCACTGGGCCGAGGGCATGCGTACCAAGCACGGCATCCACGTGCACGGCTTCCCCAACGTGTTCTTCGTGCAGCCGACCCAGGGCGCCAATCTGATCTCCAACGTGCCACACAATCTGACCGAAGCGGCGCGCACCATCGCGCTGATGGTCGGCCACGCGCAGGACAACGGCTTCATGGAAATCGAGGTCAGCAAGGAAGCCGAGGATCGCTGGGTCGAACTGCTGCTGACTGGCGTCGGCCGGATGATCGGCGGGCCGGATTGCACGCCCGGTTACTACAACAATGAGGGCCGTGAGCCCGGTCCCGCGGCCAAGCTCAGTGTCGGCCATCCCTCGGGCGCGCTGGCCTACTTCAAATATATCGACGGCTGGCGCCGTAGCGGCCAGTTCGAGGGCGTGCAATTCCGCTGAGGGAAGCGCGATCGGAACCGATTTCCGCCAATCGAGGGAGTGCTTGAGTATGGCCCAGACAACCGCAAGCGAAACGTCGCACGAAAGTCCGAAGGCGGCATCCGCGCCGGTCATCGCGCAGCACGCGGCGACGCTGAAGGCGCTGCCGTTCGCCGACACCAGGGACTTCGACGACGCCGCGCGCGGCTTTCTCGGCACCATCGAGAACGCACGCGTCACCTCGGCCCAGGGCAGGGTGGTCTGGAGTCTCGAGCCCTACGGATTCCTGTCCGAGGAGAAAGCGCCCGCGACCGTCGATCCGAGCCTGTGGCGGCAGTCGCGGCTCAACATGCATCACGGCCTGTTCGAGGTGGTGCCGGGTGTCTACCAGGTGCGTGGCCTCGACATCGCCAACATGACCCTGATCGAGGGCGACACGGGCGTCATCGTGGTCGACACGCTGACCTCGATCGAGGGCGCGCGCGCCGCGATGGAATTGTACTTCCGGCACCGCGGCAAGCGGCCGGTCGCCGCCGTCATCTTCACCCACACCCACACCGACCATTGGGGCGGCGCCCGCGGTGTGCTCGACGACGCTATGCTGGCGGCGGGCGTGCCGATCATCGCGCCGAACCTCTTCATGGAGCATGCGGTCTCCGAGAACATCATCGCGGGGCCGGCGATGCTGCGCCGTGCGCAATACCAGTTCGGGCCGTTCCTCGCCAAGGGCGTGCGCGGCCATGTCGACTGCGGCCTCGGCAAGACTATGGCCGCGGGCGGCGTGGCGCTGCTGCGGCCGACCGATTTGATCATCGCGACCGGCGACAAGCGCGTGATCGACGGCGTCGAGTTCGAATTCCAGATGGCGCCGAACAGCGAGGCGCCGGCGGAGATGCATTTCTTCATCCCGCGCTACAAGCTCCTGAATCTTGCGGAGAACTGCACGCACAATTTCCACAATCTGCTGCCGTTCCGCGGCGCGGATGTGCGCGATGCGCTGGCCTGGTCGAAATATCTCGGCGAGGCGTTGCAGATGTGGGGCGGCAAGGCGGAAGCGATGTGCGGCCAGCACCACTGGCCGGTGTGGGGGCAGGCGCGGATCGACAGCGTGATCCGCGAGCAGCGCGACCTCTACAAATACGCGCACGACCAGACCATCCGTCTGATGAACCATGGGCTCAATGCAGCCGAGATCGCCGAGACGATCCGCCTGCCGCAGAGCCTGGAGGGCGCCTGGCACGGCCGCGGCTATTACGGCCACATCAGGCACAATGTGAAGGCGATCTACCAGAAATATCTCGGCTGGTACGATGCCAATCCGGTCAACCTCGATCCGCTGCCGCCGGTCGAGGCCGGCAAGAAATATGTGGAGTATATGGGCGGCGCCGACGCGATCCTGAAACGCGCCGCGGCGGATTTTGCCAAGGGCGAATTCCGTTTCGTGGCGCAGGCCGTCAGCCATCTCGTGTTCGCCGAGCCTGATAATCAGGCCGCGCGCTCGCTCCTCGCCGACACGTTCGAGCAGCTCGGCTATGCCGCGGAAAGCTCGACCTGGCGCAACGCCTATCTGTTCGGTGCGCAGGAGCTGCGGCAGGGCATGCCGAAGACGCCGCCGCGCTCGCCGATGCCGCGCGAGACGCTGGCTGCGCTGCGCACCGAGCAGCTTTGGGACGTGCTCGGCATCCGCCTCAACGGCCCCAAGGCCGAAGGCAAGCGCATCGTGCTGAACTGGAGCTTTACCGATACCGGCGAGACCTTCGTGCTCAATCTCGAGAATTCAGCCCTGACCTACGTTAGGGGTGCGCAGGCGGCCGATGCGCAGGCGAGCTTCACGCTGGCGCGCAGCGTGCTAGACGAGGTCATCGCCAAGCTGACCACTTTCCCGGACGCCGTCGATGCCGGCAGGATCAAGACATCCGGCGAGCTGCAGCGGCTCGATGAATTGATGGCGCTGATGGACGAATTCCCGCGGATGTTCGAGATCGTCGAGCCGAAGCGGACGGCGGTGACGTGACGAAGTCATTCCGGGGCGATGCGAAGCATCGAACCCGGAATCTCGAGATTCCGGGTCTGGTCCTTCGGACCATCCCGGAATGACGTGGCACTTAACTTACGCACTGAGTTGGCAAGTATCTCAAATCCCGAGATACGCCGCCTGCACCTGCTTGTTGCCCGCGAGCTCGGCGCTGCTGCCTTGCATGATCACATTGCCGCTTTCCAGCACGTAGGCCCGCTGCACCAGCGACAGCGCGCGGCTGACATTCTGCTCGACCAGCAGGATCGCGGTGCCCATCTTGTGGATCTCGCCGATCTTCTCGAAGGTGACGTCGGTCATCACAGGCGCGAGGCCCAGCGAGGGCTCGTCCAGCATCAACAGGCGCGGCTTCAGCATCAGGCCGCGGCCGACCGCGAGCATCTGCTGCTCGCCGCCGCTCATGGTGCCGGCGAACTGTCTCCTGCGGTCGGCGAGCCGCGGGAAGATACTGTAAACGAGCTCCATCGTGCGCGCGCGATCCGCCTTGGCCTTCGGCGTGTAGGCGCCGATCTCGAGATTCTCCTGCACCGTCATTTCCGGGAACACCTGGCGGCCTTCCGGCACATGCGCGATGCCGAGCTCGGGGATCCGGTAGGGCGGCAGCGTGGCGAGGTCGACGCCGTCGAACGTGACCTTGCCGCCGAACAGCTTGACGAGGCCGGAGACGGCGCGCAGCGTCGTGCTCTTGCCGGCACCGTTGGCACCTAACAGGCCGACGGCTTCGCCCTCGCCAATGGAGATGCTGACATCGGTGATGGCAGGGACCGAGCCGTAGCTGGCGCTGACGCGCGAGAGCTCAAGCATGGGCGTCTCCCTGCGCCGGCGGATGCACATAGGAGCCGAGATAGGCGCGGATCACTTCCGGATTCTCCACGATCTCCTTCGGCGCGCCCTCGGCGATCTTCTGGCCGTGGTCGAGCACCACGATGTGGCGAGCCACCGCCATGATCGCGCGCATCACATGCTCGACGATCACGATGGTGAGGCCGCTGGCGGAGAGCTTCTTCACCAGCGCCACCGCCTGGTCGATCTCGGCCGGGTTGAGTCCGGCCATCACCTCGTCGAGCAGCAGGATCTTTGGCTGCGTTGCCAGCGCGCGGGCCATTTCCAGCCGGCGCTGGTCGATGGTGGTGAGGTCCTTGGCCGGGGTCTGCTCTTTGACGGAAAGGCCGACGAACTCGATCGCCTCGAGCGCCTTGTTGCGCGCGGCCGCGATATGCCGGTCGCGCAGGAACGCGCCGGTCATCACATTGGCGAGCACGGTCATCGCGCCGAACGGCTTTGCCACCTGGAAGGTGCGGGCAAGGCCCAGCGCGCAGACATCATGCGGCTTGAGCCCCACGATCTCGTGACCGAAGGCGAGCACCGAGCCGGAATCCGGCCGATGAAATCCCGTGATCAAATGAAAGCTCGTGGTCTTGCCGGCGCCGTTTGGCCCGATCAGCGCGACCGTCTCGTTCTCCTGCACCGTGAAGCTGACGTCCTGCACGGCGCGCAGGCCGCCAAAGCGCTTGCTGAGACCCTTGATGACGAGTGCTTCTGCCATCGCGACGACCTCAGGCGCGCGCCGGCTTGCGCCGGGCGGTGCGGTGATAGATGTCGGTCGCGAACCCGATCAGTCCGGTCGGCCGCCACAGGATGACAGCCATCAGGATCAGGCTGTAGACCGTGAGCTGGATGCCGCCGACCGAGCTGCCGAGCCAGCTTTGCAGCAGCGCCGACGTGGTCTCCAGCAGCACGGTGCCGATCACCGGTCCCCACAGCGTGCCGATGCCGCCGACGATCGACACCAGCGCCGCCTCGATCGAGACGTTGAAGCTGAACGCGGTCGCGGGATCGATGAAGTAGATGTATTGCGTGTAGAAGGTGCCGGCGAGCGCGGTCAGGAACGCGCTGATCATGTAGATGTCGCGCTTGACCTTCGGCGCGTTGACACCGACCGCCTCGGCGGCGTCCTCATCCTCGCCGATCGCGACGAGATAGTAGCCGATCCAGGATTTCTCGATTCTGTGGGTGATCCACAGCCCGACCACGAGCAGGCCGAGCACGACGTAATAGTACGACGACTTTTCCTCGAACTGCATCATCAACGGCGCACTGCCGAGATTCGGGATCGTGGTGCCTTCGGCGCCCCAGGCGAAGTCGCGGAACTTGAGGAAGATCAGCATCAGCACCTGGGCGGTCGCGATGGTGGCGATGGTGAAATAGGGGCCGCGCAGGCGGAAGCAGAGCCAGCCGATCGGCAGGCTTGCGAGCATCGCGACCACGCCGCCCGCGATCATCCCGATCCAGGGCGAGATGCCGTAGTTCACCTGCATGATGGTGGAGGTGTAGGCGCCGAGCCCGAAATAGGCGGCGTGGCCGAGCGACAGCTGCTTGGCGTAGCCGCCCATCAGGTTCCAGGCGACGCCGATGAAGGAGAACAGCAGGATGCGGATGAAGATGTCGATCGCGAACGATGAGGTGACGAGCTGGGGCAAGGCGAGCATGACGACCGCCCCGATCGCGAGCCACAGCCATTTGAAGTTGCTGGACGTCTGCATCACCGGCCCCTCCTGGCGCCGAGCCCGCTTGGCCTGAACGCGAGCGTCAGCAGCAGCAGCGCGAACACCACGATCAAGCCGGAATCGGCGCCGACGAACTGGATGCCGAGCGATTCCGCGACGCCCATCATCAGGCTTGCGATCAGCGCGCCCATCACATTGCCGAGCGTGCCCATCACGACCGCGACGAACGCCATCAGCACGAACACCTGGCCGACGAATGGATAGGCTGAATAGAACGGCATCAGCAGCGAGCCGGCGGCGCCCGCGAGCGCCAGCGCGGTGCCGAACGCGACCGCGAACACGCGGTTCGGATTGATCCCCATCAGCATCGCGACGTCGCGGTTCTGCGATGCGGCGCGCATCGCGCGGCCGAGATCGGTGGTGTGCAGGAATACCCACAGCAGCCCGCTCAGCGCCATCGCGACCGCGAAGGCGATCAGTTTCGCCACCGGGATGTACAGCCCGCCGATATGCCACGCCGCATCCGAATAGGACGTGTGGACTGTGCGGTAATTGGCGCTGAACAACATCAGCGAGAGATTGAGCAGCAACAGCGACAGCGCGAAGGTCAGGAAGATCTGCGGCATGTCGTTCGGCCCCAGCACCCTGCGGATCAGGAAATGCTGGATCAGGACGCCGGCGAGGAACAGCACCGGCATCGAGACCACGAGCGAGACCAGTGGATCGATGCCGAACTGGGTGGCGAGGAAGAACGAGATATACATCCCGATCATCACGAACTCGCCCTGGGCGAAGTTGACGATCTTGACCACGCCGAAGATCAGCGTGACGCCGATGCTGACAAGCGCGTAGATGCCGCCGATGAGCAGGCCGTTGATCACGGCCTGGGCCAGTGTCTCCCACATGCGATGCGACCGCGGTTCAGGTCTTCATCAGCGGGGCGCGGGCGTCTTCCTTCGGGAAGACGCTGACGAGATCGGTGTTTTGCCACTGCACGCCGACCGGGCGGCCGTAGACGTTCTTGCCGTCCGGCCCGAACTTCACCTTGCCGCCCGGCGCCATCGCAGCAAAGCCCGAGGAAACATCGAGCGTCGAGAGCGCCTCGCGCACCTTCTTGGGATCGGCGGAGGCGGCGCGCTCCAGCGCGTCGGCCAGCATGAAGGTCTGCGCGACCAGGCCGCCGGCATATTCGAACGCGAACTCGCCGGTGCGCTTCTTGAATTCGGCATTCACCTTCTGCGCGTCGTCGCTGACGTCGTGGTTCCAGTGCGCAACGCCCTGCAGGCCCTCGGCGGCATTGCCGACATTCTTGTAGAAGTCCGGCATCACGAAGCCGCCGGAGCCGCCGTTGATCGCGATGTTGAGCCCGACCTGCTTCACGGTGCGCACGATCAGGATGAGGTCGTTGAGATAGGACAGTGAGAACAGCGTGTTGGCGCCGGAGGCCTTGACCTTGTTGATCAGCGGGCTCGCATCGGTGAAGCCGGCCGAGTAGGGCTCGAACATCACGATCTCGACGCCTTCGCCCGGCGCCAGCTCCTTCAGCCCGTTCGAGGTCGAGGTGCCGAACGCGGTGTTCTCGAAAATGACGGCGACCTTGGCCTGCTCGCTGACCAGCTTGGCCATCTGCAGCTGCGCCTTGGCAAACTGCGAAGCGCGCGCGAACGGCGTGAAGGTGTAGGTGCGTCCCTTGTTGAGCTGATCGGAGCTCGATCCGGTGATGATCGGGACCTTCGCCCGTTCGCAGACTTCGCTCGCGATCAAGGTCAGCGCGCTGGCATAGCAGCCGTGGATCGCCGACAGCTTGTTGCCCGTGATCAGGCGGTCGGTCTCGGTGCGCGTCACCGTGGTGTCGCTCTGCACGTCCGAGACGATGAGGTTGAGCTTGGCGCCGCCGAGCGACTTGATGCCGCCGGCCTCGTTGACCATGTCGACCGCGAGCTTGGCCGCAGCCACGCAGCCGACGCCGATCTGCGCCATGCTGCCGGTGGTCGGATAGAGCGCGCCGATGTTGATCGGATCGGCCGCCCAGCCGCGCAGCGGAACGGCGCCGAACGCGCCTGCCGCCAGCACGCCGCCGGTCTTGGCGAGGAATTTGCGGCGGTTCAGCTTGTTTTGTGAGGCTCTGGTCGGTGCGGCATTATTAATGGCCGACGGCTTGCGGTCCCCTGTCATGGCGTTCCCCCCTGCGCGATCACGGCACGGTTGCTCCGTCCGCTCGCTTATTATTTTTTGCTCAAGCGCGGCGCATAAGAGCACGTAATTCGGCATTCGCAAAGGCGATATCAGCCGAACTGATGGGGAAACCTGTCATCGCTGGTGCGTCGCAGCAATCGTGCGACGCGCGCATGCGGAGTGTTTTGCTGCGTGAGAGTTGCCGCCGCGCACGACGGTATTATTGACAATCGAACGACCCGACGGACCGGCACGGATGGTGCCGGCCGGCCCGCCGGATCATTCGATCGGCCGCTGCAACTGCTACTCTGCGCTGGCCACCAGCTTGAAGCGCGGCTCGGCTTCCATCAGGCCGCGGAAGGCGGCGAGATAGTCGAGCGCCATGCGCCGCGCGGTGAAGCGGGTCTCGAACTGCTTGCGGATCGCGTCGCGATTGAGCGTTCCTAGGCGGCCGACGGAGGAGATTGCACTGATCTCGTCCTCGACGATGAAGCCGGTCAGGCCATCCTCGATGATCTCCGGCACCGAGCCGCGGTTATAGGCGATGACGGGCGTGCCGCAGGCCATCGCTTCGATCATCACGAGGCCGAACGGCTCCGGCCAGTCGATCGGAACCAGGAGCCCGATCGCGCCGCTGAGAAAATCCGGCTTCTCGCGGTCGCTGATTTCGCCGATGAACTCGACCAACGGGTTGCTGGTGATCAGCGGCTTGATCAACTCATCGTAATATTCCTGGTCGGCACGATCGACCTTGGCCGCGATCCTCAGCGGAATGCCGCAGCGGGTTGCGATCTTGATCGCGCGATCGACGCCTTTCTCCGGCGCGATGCGCCCGAGTACCGCGAGATAGGACGGCTTCGCCGGTTGCGGCGTCAGCAGATTCTCCGGTAGGCCGTGATGGATGGTGCGCACCCAATGCGCCTGCGGCACCGGCCGCCGCTGCGCGTTGGAAATCGAGATCACCGGAATCTTCGAGAAGGTGTTGAAGACCGGCTGATGCTCCGGCAGGTCGAGCCGTCCGTGCAAGGTGGTGACGAACGGCGTCGGCTGCCGCGCGAACAGCGACCACGGATAATAGTCGAGATGGCAGTGCAGGAAGTCGAACTCCTCGTCGTCGGCCTTCTGCCGCACGCGTTCCAGCATCACCATGTGGAGCGCATTGGGATCGCGGACCGAGCCGTCGAGCCGCAGTGCCTTCGGCCAGGTCGCATCGAGCTTCGCGGAGGTTTGAGAATCGCCACTGGCGAACAACGTCACGTCATGTCCAAGTGTTACAAGTTCTTCGGTCAGCCAGTGCACGACCCGTTCGGTGCCGCCGTAGAGCTTGGGGGGAACAGCCTCCGTCAGCGGGGCAACCTGCGCGATGCGCATCTCTCCGTCTCCTGTTTGTAATGTGGAATGAACTACCCTCAGCCCTCAGATGGCGCCGACATGCCAAAGACGGGAACGTTCTCGCACGTGCGAGGTTCCTTAGATGTGGGAGATCTGCCGCTTCTTTCTTCCATCACACTGTGGTCTTGCTGATGCCATCACGCTCCAACACGGTTTTGCCTATGCCAGCGTTGCAAAATTGTTGCGCAGTGATGGCTGCATCAAGGAATCCCACCGCCGCCCTTCACGTCATCGTGCGCGAGAGCTTCGACTAGAATTTTCTCGTTCACCTTCAACAGCTTTGCAGGACGTCATGGACCATCTGTCAGGATACGCGCATCGTCCGTTTCCCTTTGTGTTGCGCTATCTGCGCCGGCGTCTGCCGTCGCATGTTGTGATTTTGTCAGCCGTTGTTGCGGCGGTTGCCTGCTCGGTAGGCACGCAATACGGCGTGAAGAATCTGGTCGATGCGCTGTCGGCAGGGCCGTCGGCCGCGAACGGCGTATGGCTGGCATTCGCTCTGCTCATGTCACTGATTGCAGCCGACAACTTCCTGTGGCGGATCGCGAGCTGGACCGCGAGCTACACCTTTGTCAGCGTCACCGGCGATCTTCGCCGCGACATGTTCCGCCATCTCACCGGCCACGCGCCGAGCTATTTCACGGACCGGCTGCCGGGCATGCTGACCAGCCGGATCACGGCGACCTCGAACGCGGTGTTCACCGTCGAGAATATGTTCGTATGGAACGTGTTGCCGCCCTGCATCGCGACCTTCGCGGCGATCGCCCTGGTTGGAACAGTCAGCGTGACAATGTCAGCAGTGCTGATCCTGATCGCCGGAACCATGGTGGTGGCCATGTTCCGCATCGCCGCCGCCGGCCGGCCGCTGCATGACGATTTCGCCAACAGGGCGGCCGCCGTGGACGGCGAAATGGTCGACGTCATCAACAACCTGCCGCTGGTACGCGCGTTCTGCGGCCTCGGCTATGAGCACGAACGCTTCGATGCGACCGTCAATCGGGAACTCGTCGCGCGCGGCCGTTCCCTGCGCTACCTTGAGAAGCTTCGTCTCATTCACGCCGGCGTGACCGTCATCCTGACCATCGCGATGCTGGCCTGGGCGCTCAGTCTCTGGCAGCAGGGCGCGGCGACCACCGGCGATGTCGTGCTGGTCTGCACGCTCGGCATCTCGATCCTCAGCGCCACCCGCGATCTCGCGGTCGCGCTGGTCGACGTCACCCAGCATGTCGCGCGGCTGACTGAGGCGCTGGCGACGCTGCTGCAGCCGCACGAGCTGAAGGACCATCCGGAGGCCGAGGCGCTGGTGAAGAGCGGCGCGGCAATCGCCTTCAACAATGTCTCGTTCCGCTATCCCGGCGGCCTGCAGGTGTTCGAGCGCTTCAGCCTGCGCATCCAGCCCGGCCAGCGGGTCGGCCTGGTCGGCCACTCCGGCGGAGGCAAGTCAACACTGTTTACCCTTCTGCAGCGCTTCTACGACGTCGAGCAGGGCAACATCACCGTCGACGGCCAGGACATCTCGCGCGTCACGCAGCAAAGCCTGCGCGCCGCAATCTCGGTGGTGCCGCAGGATATCTCGCTGTTCCACCGTTCGATCCTGGAGAACATCCGCTACGGCCGGCCGGACGCCACCGACGACGAGGTGCTGCGGGCGGCGATCGCGGCGCGCTGCGACTTCATCGAAACTTTGCCCGAGGGCATGAACACCATCGTCGGCGATCGCGGCGTCAAGGTCTCCGGCGGCCAGCGCCAGCGCATCGCGATCGCGCGCGCCTTCCTGAAGGATGCGCCGATCCTGCTGCTCGACGAGGCCACCGCGGCGCTCGATGCCGATTCCGAGGAGGCGATCCGCGAGGCGTTGTCGCGGCTGATGCGCGGGCGTACCGTGGTCGCGATCGCGCACCGCCTCGCGACGCTGCGCAGCTTCGACCGCGTGCTTGTGCTGCAGGGCGGCCGGATCGTCGAGGACGGTCCGCCCGATATCCTCGTGAAGGGAAGGGGCCCCTACCGCGACCTGGTCGCGCGTGAAATGGGCCGCCTTTCCACCAGCGCGGCCTGACCCCGCGTCGTCAAGTGCGTTTGTGCGTTCCGGTGCGTTCGTTCGAACCAGGATACGGGCCAAGCAAAGTCGCCAGAGGTTCAGATGGCAGCTGACGTCGTTACGCAGATCATCACCGCTCGCATCACGGAGCACGTCGCCGAATCGCCGTTCTACATTCCGATGACCGGGCCCGCGGCGCGGCCGCGGCGCTCGCTCAAGCATGACGACACCTTCATCGTGCTCGACAGCCATGGCGACATCGGCGCCTCGGCCGGCGGGCCGGACGGCCTGTTCAACGCCGACACCCGCTACCTGGCGCGGCTGGAAATGGTGCTGGAGGACGTGCAGCCGCTCCTGCTCGGCTCCAACATGCGCGACGACAATTCGGCGCTGACGGTCGACCTTACCAATTCCGACGTCTATCGCGACGACCGCCTCACGCTGCCGAAGGACACGCTGCATATCGTGCGCTCGATCTTTCTGTGGCGCGGCACGGCCTATCAGCGCATCGGCCTGCAGAATCACGGCGATCATGCCGCGAGCTTCGATCTCACGCTGCTGTTCGACAATGACTTTGCCGATCTGTTCGAGGTGCGCGGCGAGCGCCGGGCGCGGCGGGGCATCGGTTCGAGCAAGCTGCTCGGCCCGACCGACGTGGTGCTGGAATATTGCGGCCTCGACGAGCAGACGCGGATCACCGCGCTGCATTTCGATCCGCGGCCGACGCGGCTGTCGGTCAACGCGGCGACCTATCATTTCGATCTCGAGCCCGGGCAGGTCACGTCGCTGTTCGTCGCGGTCTCCTGCAACAAGCCGATCATGCAGAAGCCGGTGCCGTTCTTCCGCGGGCTGCTGGCGCACCGCCGCGAGATGCGGACCTCGTCGGCCGGCGCAGCCAGCATCGAAACCTCGAACAACATCTTCAACGAGGTGCTGTGCCAGGCGATGGCCGACCTCAACATGCTGATGACGGAGACGCCGCAGGGCCGTTACCCCTATGCCGGCATTCCCTGGTATTCGACGACGTTTGGCCGAGACGGACTGATCACCGCGTTGCAGATGCTGTGGGTCGATCCACGGATCGCCAAGGGCGTGCTGAAGCGGCTCGCGCTGTTCCAGGCCAAGGCGGTCGATCCGCTGGCCGATGCCGCGCCAGGCAAGATCCTGCACGAGATGCGCGGCGGCGAGATGGCCGCGCTTCGTGAGGTGCCGTTCGCGCATTATTATGGCAGCGTCGATTCGACTCCGCTGTTCGTGCTGCTCGCCGGGCTCTATCTGGAGCGCACCGGCGATTTGGAGACGCTGCGCGAGCTGTGGCCCGCGGTCGAGGCCGGCTTGCAATGGATCGACGGCCCGGGCGATCCCGACGGTGACGGCTTCGTCGAATATCAGCGCGCCACCGAGGAGGGGCTGCGCAATCAAGGCTGGAAGGATTCGTTCGACGCCATCTTCCACGCCGACGGAACGCTTGCCGAGGGCAATATCGCGCTCGCGGAAGTGCAGGGCTACGTATTTGCCGGCAAGCAGCTTGCCGCGCGCGCGGCGCGCAAGCTCGGCTTTGCCGACAAGGCTGCGAAGCTGGAAGCCGAGGCCGAGCGGCTGCGCGAGCGGTTCGAGGAAGCATTTTGGTGCGAGGAGCTCGGCACCTATGCGGTCGCGCTCGACGGCGCCAAGCAGCCGTGCAAGGTGCGCACGTCGAATGCCGGCCAGACATTGTTTTCCGGCATGGTGCGGGAAGACCGCGCGCGACGGGTCGCCGCCGACCTGATGAGCCAGAAGTTCTTTTCGGGCTGGGGCATCCGCACCGTCGCCGCGGGCGAAGTGCGCTACAACCCGATGTCCTATCACGACGGCTCGATCTGGCCGCATGACAATGCGCTGATCGCGCTCGGATTTGCCCGCTACGGCCTCAAGCATTCGGTCGCGCATCTGTTCAAGGGCCTGTTCGACGCCGCGAGCTATATGGAACTGCGGCGGCTGCCGGAATTGTTCTGCGGCTTCCGCCGCGAGCGCCGGCGCGGCCCGGTGCTCTATCCCGTGGCCTGTGCACCGCAGGCCTGGGCGAGCGCGACGCCGTTCACGCTGCTGGAGGCGGCGCTCGGCCTCGAGTTCGACACCGCGCGCGGCGAGATTCGCTTGCGCGATCCGCGGCTGCCGGAGTTCCTCAACGACGTGGTGCTGCGCGACCTCAGGCTCGGCGCTTCCAGTGTCGATCTGAGGCTGCGCCGCCATGACGACGAGGTGTCGCTCGAAGTGTTGCGAACGCGCGGCCAGATCCAGGTGTCTATCGTGCTGACGCATTGAGCGTCGTCGCGCGGCATGCGCGCGCCGGGAAATCGCGGGGAGAGTAACATGCGTCCGAGGATGATGATGATGCTGGTCGCAGCGGCGCTGCTGGCATGCGCGGGTGTCCGGGCCGCCGACGACGAAGCGCCGGCGCCTGCACCATCGCCGCCGGCAGCCCAGGCGCCGCCAGCAGCCTCTGCGATGCCGAAGGAGCAGGCGAAGGAGCCCTCAAAGGAATCGTCCAAGGAATCGTCCAAGGAATCGTCCAAGGAACCGTCGCCGCCGCCGTCGGTGACCGTGATCGGCGCGCGCGATGCGCACGGCATTCTCGGGCGCGACGTTCGCAGTTCCGCCAATGAGAACATGGGCCGTATCGTCGACGTCATTGTCGACCGCGACGGCAAGGTCCGCGCCGCAGTGATCGATTTCGGCGGCTTCCTCGGCGTCGGCAGCCGCAAGATCGTGGTCGATTGGAACGCGCTGCGTTTCGCCGGTGTTTCCAGCAAGAGCGACAGCATCACGCTGGACCTCAACAAGCAGCAGGTGAGCGCTGCGCCCGAGTACAAGGAAGATACGCCGCTGATCGTGCTGGGCGCGGCGGGAAGCCTGCATCCATGGGATTACGAACATTAGGGGGGTAGAGCTGGTCGCGCGTCCGAACTCTTCTTTAGAGACGGTTGGCGACGATCGTGGCGAGCGATCAGCCGGCAGCACCAGCGTTGTGTCAATTGTCCCCGATCAGCCCACCCCGGAGGAACCGCGCGGGCCGTCGCGGGAAAGCCAGCGCGGGCTCGACTGGTTCATCTTCTTTCTGGCCGACGTGCAGACCGGCTTCGGCCCGTTCGTCGCGGTCTATCTGACGACGCAGAAATGGACCCAGGTCGAGATCGGCTTCGTGCTCTCGATCGGCGGCATCATCGGCCTATTGGGCCAGATGCCCGGCGGAGCGATCGTCGATGCGGCGCGCTCGGAGCGGGTCGTTGCGGGCTGCGCGGTGGCCGCGATCGGCGCCAGCGCGCTGGCCTATGCGCTCTGGCCGATCTTTCCCGTGGTGACGCTCGCCGCGACGCTGCACGCGCTAGCAAGCTGCGTGCTCGGTCCAGCGATCGCCGCGATCAGCCTCGGTCTGGTAGGGCCGCTTGCGATCGGCGAGCGGCTCGGCCGCAACGCGCGCTTTGCCTCGCTCGGCAGCGGCTCGGCCGCGGCACTGATGGGCGCCTGCGGTTATCTGCTGTCGAGCCGCTCGGTGTTCCTCGTCACCTTCATCCTGGCGATCCCGACGCTGTTGTCGCTGGCCCGGATCCGCGAGCGCGAGATCGACATCGCGCAGGCCCATGGCGAGGTGAAACGGGAAGTCCCCGACAAGCGCGCCACCAGCGTGTTCGCGCTGGTGCGGCAGCGGCCGCTCCTGATCTTTGCCGGCGCGATGATGCTGTTCCAGCTCGCCAATGCCGCGATGCTGCCCTTGATGGCGGGCGTGGTGACGACACGGTCGAGCCAATGGGCGCCGGTCCTGATCGCGGCCTGCATCATTGTGCCGCAGGCGATCGTCGCTTTGTCCTCGCCCTCGGTCGGCCGCATAGCCCAGATCCGGGGCCGGCGGCCGCTGCTCCTGATCGCATTCGTCGCGCTGGCGGTCCGCGGCCTTTTGTTTGCAACCGTGCGCGATCCCTACCTGCTGGTCATCGTGCAGATTTTCGACGGCATCACCGCGGCGATCTTCAGCGTGATGGTGCCGCTGATCGTGGCCGACATCGCCTTCGGCAGCGGCCATTTCAATCTGGCGCAGGGCATTGTCGGCACCGCGGTCGGCATTGGCGCGTCGCTCAGCACGGTGCTGGCCGGCTATGTCAGCGACAAGCTCGGCAGCAGCACGGCCTTCATGGGCCTCGCCGGGATCGCCGCATTCGGGCTGTTCGTGATCTGGCTGGTGATGCCGGAGACGCGGCGGACGGCATGATGGCAGGGCGCAACCGCGGCACCATTGGCCGCCACCGACCAGACTGGGATACGGCTACCGGTCGGTTTTGCTGCGCGGCACCCTTTCTCCTGCATGTGCCGTCATATATGAGTGAATACATAAGTGATTTGCTGCTGGAACGAGTCCGATGGTCCCCAGGAGCGAGTTCGCGCGTTGGACCGTGGCGGCGATTAATCAATCCAAAATCGCGGTCTGGTACGGGGTTGACGGAGCGCGGGCAGGCATTTCGACCGAGGAGCGGCATGGTACATCGAACGACGACGGCGCAAACCACCGGAGCGATGCGGCGTTGGGGCCAACCCGCCTTTGTGACTTTCGCAGCGATGGTCACACTTGCGTCACTGACCGGTGGCGTCGCGGCGAAAGAGCAGCGTCCCGCGGCAGCCGTCGAGGCGACCGCGCCGCGCACCGCTGGCGAGCCGATCATGGCGATCGTGTCGATCAAGGCCCAGAAGGTGACGCTCTACGACGCCGAGGGCTGGATCTACCGTGCGCCGGTCTCGAGCGGCGTCAAGGGACGCGAGACGCCGGCCGGCGTCTTTGCGCTGATCGAGAAGGACAAGGACCACCACTCGACCCTGTATGACGATGCCTGGATGCCCAACATGCAGCGCATCACCTGGAACGGCATCGCGCTGCATGGCGGGCCGCTGCCGGGATATGCGGCCTCGCACGGCTGCGTCCGGATGCCCTACGATTTTGCCGAGAAGCTGTTCGACAAGACCCGGATCGGGATGCGGGTGATCATCGCGCCGAACGACCCGGCCCCGGTCGATTTCACCCATCCGGCGCTGTTCGTGCCGAACGCGCAAGCCATTGCGGCAGCTCCGGCGCGCGCCGAGAAGCTCAGCCGCGAGGCCGCGGATGCCGCCAAGGCAGCCGACGAGGCGAAGAAGGCTTCGATAGCCGCGACCAAGGAGGCCGCACTGTTCACACCGGCGTCGCTGCGCAAATTGCAACAGATCAAGACCCGTGCCGATGCTGCGGTTGCGTTGGCCGACAAGACGCTCGCCGCGGCCAAGACCGACCAGGCCAAGGCGCGCGCCGAGGATCTGAAGCAGAAGGCGGTGGCCAAGGCCGCGGAAGCGACCACGCAGTTCGAGGCCGCCCAGGGCGACGCCAAGCCGAAGCTCGACGCCGCAGCCGCCGCCAAGGACGCCACCAAGGCGGCCGAGACCAGGAAAGCCGATACCCAGAAGGCGGCGACCGAGGCGAAGCTCGCGCTGGAGCCGGTGTCCGTCTACATCAGCCGCGCGACGCAGAAGCTTTACGTTCGGCGCAACACCCACAAGCCGTGGGCTGATGGCGGCGAAGTGTTCGACTCGAGCATCGAGGTTTCAGTCACGATTCGCGATCCGGACAAACCGATCGGCACGCACATCTACACGGCGATGGCACGCAACGACGCGGGCGGTCTGCGCTGGACCGAGGTGTCGATCGACGACGGCGACAGCGCCAGGAACGCGCTCGACCGCATCACCATCCCGCAGGATGTGCTGGATCGCATCGCGCCGACCGCCGTTGCGCGCTCTTCGATCATCATCTCGGACGAGCCATTGAGCGCCGAGACCAACTATCGCACCGAATTCGTCGCCGTTCTGAGCAACCAGCCTCAGGGCGGTTTCATCACGCGCAAGCCGACCCGGCCCATGATGACCGACGACATGGTTGCGAGCAGAGACGACGACGGTTTCGGCTTCTTCTATCAGCGCAGCTGGAATCCCCAATCGGGCACCCAATACGGTACTCCGTATGGCAGTCCCCAATACAGCAATCCTCAGTACGGCAATCCCCAGATTTACGGTAATCCGCAAGCGGCCAATCCGCGCCGGCGCGGCGGCCAGTACTTCTGGCAATCGCAACAGGACTGGTAGCGGGGCGTCGAGGACGCAGGCCGCAACGAGCGGCCGGGGCGTGAGATCAGCATTGCAGCGTTGGGCGGCGGCGTGATGTCGCCGCCCAATCGCATTGTGCGGTTGCCCGTCTTACGGGCGAGCTTCCAGGATCAGGTTGAACGGCGTTTCCGCGGCGCGGCGGAACCGCGAGAAGCCGCCCTGACGCGCCACTTCGCGCAGTCTTGCCTCTCCGGCCTGCGCGCCGAGCGCGAGCCCGACCTCCTGGTCCAGCGACGCTGGCGTGCAGATCATCGTCGAGGCGGCGTAGTAGACGCGCCCGATCGGATTGAGGTTGTCCTCCAGCCGGTCGTTGGCGAACGGCTCGATCAGCATGCAGGTGCCGTCGTCGGCGAGGGTGGAGCGGGTATGCTTGAGGGCGCCGACCGGATCGCCCATGTCGTGCAGGCAGTCGAAGAAGCACACCAGGTCATAGCCCTTGGCCGGGAATGTCTTGGCGGAATGCGTTTCGAAATGAACGCGGTCCGACAATCCCGCCTCCCGCGCGGACTTCCGCGCCGCCTCGATCGAGCCCTCGTGATAATCGAAGCCGTAGAAGGTTGATTTTGGAAACGCCTCCGCCATCAATCGCGTCGAGACGCCGTGCCCGCAGCCGACGTCGGCGACGACGGCGCCTTTCTTCAGCTTGTCGACGACGCCCTCGAGCGCCGGCAGCCATTCCTGCACCAGATAGTGCTTGTAGCTGGTGCGGAAGAAGCGGGCGGTGCCGCAGAACAGGCACTCGCTGCGCCTGTTCCAGCCGACGCCTTTGCCGGTCTTGAAGGCGTCGGTAATTTTTGGCTCATCGAGAAAGGTCGCGCCGACCAGGCTTCCGACGGCGCCGAGGAAGACCGGGCTGTCCTCGTCGGCCAGCGCGAGCGCCTGCTCGGGCAGCATCGAGAATTTTCCGGATGCCTTGTCGTACTCGATGTAGCCGGAGGCCGCCTGCGCCGACAGCCACTCCTGGATGTAGCGCTCGGCCGTTCCCGTTGCCTTGGCCAGGGCCGCGGCATTCATCGGCCCGCCCTGCGCGAGGGCCCTGTACAGCCCGAGCTTGTCGCCCAGCAGCATCAACGATGCATTCATCGCCGCGCCGACATCGCCGATCATCTTTCCCATGAATGAATTGAGGCGCTCTTCGTTGACGTCCATGATGTTCCTCCATCGCAATCGCGTTTGGCCAAAAGTCATCATTCGCAATTTCACGCATGCGTCGTCGTCCAGCCGTGTGGCGACGTGATTGCCTGAAAGGTTCGGTGCAATGACCCGATTGTTACCGGGCCGGTGGGATCCCACAAACGCCGGGCTTCACAAGCCCGCGAGGCGAGCCGCCTACGCCATCACGCGCGGCATGATCAGCCTTTTGTACAGCGCACCATAGCAGGCGGCCGACAGGTCCCAGCTGTAGGACTTGGCCATCGCGCTGGAGCGCATGGCGTTGAGCCGGTCCTTGGCGCGGTAGGCGTCGAAGGCGCGCCTGACGCCGCCGAGGAAGGATTCCGCCGACGGCTGCGCGAACAGGAAGCCGGTCTCGCCGTCGGCGATGGTTTCCGCAAGCCCGCCGGTCTGGTGGCCGATCGGCAGCGAGCCGAAGCGCTGCGCATACATCTGGCTGAGGCCGCAGGGCTCGAAGCGCGACGGCATCAGGGTGAAATCGCTGCCGGCGAAGATTCGGCGCGCCTGCCCATCGTTGAAGCCGATGATCACGCCGATCGCATCGGGCCGGCGGCGATGCGCGGCCACCAGCGCATCCTCGATGGCCGGCTCGCCGCTGCCGGTGACGACGATCTGTCCGCCGTCCCTGACGATCTCGTCGGCGGCCGACAGCACGAGGTCGACGCCTTTCTGATGCACGAGGCGGGCGACGAGGCCAAAGATCGGCCCGCGCGAGACCGCAAGGCCGAACTGACGGCGGACATAGTCGGCGTTGGCCTGCTTGCCCTTCCAGTCGCCGGAGCCGAACGGCTGTGCGAGCTGCGCGCAGTGGCGCGGGTCCCAGCTCTCGTCGATGCCGTTCAGGATGCCGGTCAGCTGGTCGGCGTCGGAGCGCACCCGGAGCAGGCCTTCCAGGCCGCAGCCGAGCTCTGCGGTCGTGATCTCCCTGGCATAGGTCGCGCTGACCGTGGTCAGATGCGAGGCGTAGACGAGGCCGCCCTTGAGGAAGGAGAGCTTGTCGTAGAACTCCAGCCCGTCGATGTGGAATGAGCTTTCCGGTGCGCCGATCCGTCGCAGCGAGTCCTTCGGAAACAGGCCCTGATAGGCGAGATTGTGGATGGTCAGGATCGAGGGGATCCGCGCGCCGCGCCAGGCGAGGTAGGCCGGTGTGAGCGCGGCCTGCCAGTCGTTGGCGTGTACGAGGTCCGCTGCCCAATTCTTGTCCAGCATCCCGGCTGCAAGTTCGGCAGCGGCGGAGGCAAAGCGGCCGAAGCGGATGTCGTTGTCGGGCCAGTCGCGGCCGGACTCATCGCCATAGGGATTGCCCGGCCTTTCGTAGAGTTGCGGGCACAGCAGCACGTAGACCGGAAGTCCGTCCCTGGTCGACGCACGCCCGAGCGTGCAGGCCGGCATCTCGGCGAGCGCTCGGCATTGCCCAACGATTTCAATATGCGTGAACTGTTCGACCACATCCCGGTAGCCGGGAAGCATGATCCTGACGTCGCTCCACGGGCGGAGCGCCCGTGGAAGGGCGGCGGAAACGGCGGCGAGCCCGCCCACGCGGACGAAATCGTCCATCTCCGTCGTGACGAATAAGACCTTCAACAAGCGCCCTCGTTCCAGCCCGTGACATGGCTATGCAAGATCGGGTCCAATCTGCCTTTGAGTAAAATGCAAGACGGCCCGCGCTCCCGGTCTGGACGAGACGCTTTCCTGCCAGGGCGGCTCACTTTAGGGTCACGCGACGCCGAACAACCAATGACGAAGGTGGAGGAAGCCTTGCCGACGACCATAGCCGCTGACGATGAGGGGAATTTGACACGGAGCTTCGACGGCCTTCGCGTGCTCGATTTTTCGACCACGATCGCCGGACCTCATTGCACGCGGATGCTCGCCGACATGGGCGCGGAGGTGATCAAGATCGAGCCCGCCGAGGGCGAGACAATGCGGACGCGGCCGCCGGTGCGCAACAATTGCTCGACGGCGTTCGGCCAGCTCAATATCGGCAAGAACAGCCTCGTGCTCGACCTGAAGTCGCCGGCCGGCGTCGAAGTCGTGCGCCGGCTGATCGCCACCGCCGACGTGCTGGTGGAGAATTTCCGTCCCGGCGTGATGCGGCGGCTGAAGCTCGACTATGCCTCTATCCGCGACATCAATCCGAAGCTGATCTTTTGCTCGATCTCCGGCTACGGCCAGACCGGCCCATCGGCGGAATTGCCGGCCTATGCGCCGGTGATCCATGCCGCCTCGGGCTACGAGATGGCTCATCTCGCCTATCAGTCGGGCCGCAGCCGGCCGGACTATTGCGGCATTTATCACGCCGACGTGCTGACCGGCGTTTACGCATTCGGTGCGATCTCGGCGGCGCTCTACCAGCGCGCCGCCAGCGGCAAGGGCCAGCATATCGACGTCTCGATGCTGGAATCGATGCTG
The DNA here is from genome assembly GCF_054063995.1 of Bradyrhizobium sp. USDA 4504. NCBI lineage: Bacteria > Pseudomonadati > Pseudomonadota > Alphaproteobacteria > Hyphomicrobiales > Nitrobacteraceae > Bradyrhizobium > Bradyrhizobium sp. USDA 4504. The sequence goes on from NZ_JBSSGV010000001.1 coordinate 1,086,183, forward strand.
AGCCTGACCCTGAACGAGTTGCAATGGTCGCAATTCGAGGTGAAGCAAACCCAGCGCCCGATGTTCGGCCCGATCGAAACCACTGACGGCTACGTGATGGTGGCGATCGCCAGCGAGAAGACGTTCCAGAACCTGATGCAGGTGATCGGTCGTCCCGATTGGGTGTCCGATCCGCGCTTCGCCAAATATTCCGATCGGCGGGAGAACTGGGCGGGCCTGATGGAGGGCGTCGAGGCATGGTCGCGCTCGGTCAGCACGCAGGCCTGCCTTGCCGCGCTCAACGAGTATGGCGTGCCGTCATCGGCCTATCGCACCGTGCGCGAGGCGCTCGCCGATCCGCAAATCGCCCATCGCGGCGCGCTGGCCGAGGTTGCGGACGGCGGCGGCAGCTTCAAGGTGCTCAATCTGCCGTTCCGCATGTCCGGCGCTGCGGTCGGTGCGCGCAAGCGGATGTCGACGCTCGGCGAGCACACGCTGTCCTATCTGAAGGAGATCGGGCTCTCCGAGGATCAGATCGCAGGCTTCGCGGCGCAACCGGCAAAGACGGCGCGTCATTAAGCCTGCGGCTTTTCATCCGCATTACGGTCTTGTCGCGCGCGGCGATTCCGGACAATCTGCCGCCCAACAGACGACGATCCGGAACACCGGACGTCGCCCACCTGGGAGGGAGCATTGATGAAGCTGGTCGGGCGCGCGCACGCCGTTGCGCGCATATTTCTTGTGGCGGGATTCAGTGCCGCGGCATTCGCTGCATCGGCCAATGCGCAGAAGCTGGGCGGCACGCTCAACGTTGGCCAGGAACTCGACATTCCCGGCTTCGACCCGCTCAAGGTCGGCGTCTACGACACCTCAGCCAATACCGCGGCGGCCGCAATCTTCGACACGCTGACCACACTCGACGACAAGGGCGAGGTGAAGCCGAAGCTCGCGCTGTCATGGGAGCATTCGGAAGACTTCAAGACCTGGACCATCAAGCTGCGGCCAGGCGTCAAATTCCATGACGGCACGCCATTCAACGCGCAGGCGGTGAAGGAGAATTTCGACCGCCAGAAGGATCCCGCCAACAAATGCCGTTGCGCCTTCTACATCACGAACATCATCAGCGTGAACCTGGTCGACGACCTGACGGTGGTCTATAATTTCAGCGACCCGGCCGTGAACTTCCCGGCGACGCAGACCATTCAAAGCTCCAACAACGTCATGCAGTCGCCGACCGCATGGAAGACCAAGGGCGACGACTACAACCGCAACCCGGTCGGCACCGGTCCCTACATCCTGAAGTCCTGGACCGCCGGCGACCGCATGGTGCTCGAGAAGAACCCGGACTACTGGAACAAGGGCAAGCCGTATCTCGACCGCATCGTCCTGAAGCCCTTGCCGGATGCACAGTCGCGCTTTGCCTCGCTGCAATCGGGCGAGGCCGACATCATCTGGGACGACGAAGCCGATGCCGACAACATCATCAGGGCGCGCAAGGACACGAGCCTGACCGTGCATACCTATGAAGGCTCGGGGGCTGCAGTCGCTGCCTTCAACACCAAGGTCCCGCCGTTCGACGACGTGCGCGTGCGTCAGGCGCTGGTGATGGCGCTCGACCGCACGAAGATGTCGCAGGCGATTACCAATGGTCTGGCGCGACCGGCCAGCAATCCCTACGGCGACGGGTCCTGGGTGAAGTGCAAGGATGACGGCGCGCTGCCCTACGATGTCGAAAAGGCCAAGGCGTTGATCAAGGATTACGGCAAGCCGGTCGAATTCAAGATGCTGGTCACGGCGACGCCGCGCGGCCGCACCGGCGGCCAGGTGCTGCAGCAATTCTGGAAGCGCATCGGCGCCAACATGGAGATCGAGCAGGTCGATCAGGCAACCATTCCGCCGCGCGCCTTCATGCGCCAGTTCCAGCTCACGCCGTGGCGCATCGTCGATCTCGCCGATCCCGATCCGCAGATGTACGCCAATTTCCACACCGGCAGCCCGGTGGCGCTCGCGAACTACTCCAATCCAGAGCTGGACCGGTTGCTGGAGCATGCGCGGACCACGGCCGACGTCGCCCAGCGCACCGAGGACTATTGCGCGATCAGCCGCCTGATCAACAAGGAAGCAATCTGGTTCTGGACTTTCCAGAACACCTACTACGCAATCTCGAGCGCGAAGGTGAAGGGCGTGCCGAAGATGTTCAACGGGGTGCTCGACGTCTCCGACGCCTGGAAGGAATAGCCTTTCATGCTGTTCTTCGTCGCGCGCAGGCTCCTGTACCTGGTACCGGTGCTGATCGCGGTCTCGGTCCTGACTTTCGTGATCGCCTCGCTGTTGCCCGGCGATCTGGCCTATGTGATCCTCGGCGACCAGGCGACGCCGGAGAACGTCGCGGCCCTGCGTCACGATATGGGGCTCGATCAGCCGATCTGGCTGCGCTACCTCGGCTGGCTGTGGCACATCCTGCAGGGTGATTTCGGACGATCCTTCCGCACCGGGCAGACGGTGCTGCAGGCTGTCAGCGACCGCGTCCCGGTCTCGTTCGAGCTGATGATCCTGGCCGAGCTGATCGGGCTCGCGATCGGCGTGCCGCTGGCGATCGCCTGCGCGGCCAAGGCGGGCAGCGCGTTCGACCGCTTCATGACCGGCTCGGCCTTCGGCATGCTGTCGGTGCCGACCTTCCTGTCCGCGATCCTGCTGATCTATCTGTTTGCGGTCGAGCTGCGCCTGCTGCCGGCGACTGGCTACGTGCCGTTCACCGAGGACCCGGTCGCCAATCTGCGCTTCATGGTGCTGCCGGCGTTGACGCTCGGGCTTGCGGAATGGCCGGGCATCATGCGCGTGCTGCGCTCCGACATGATCGCGGCGCTGCAAGAGGACTACATCGCGCTCGCCAAGGCGAAGGGCCTCAAGCCGTCGCGCATCCTGTTCGTGCACGCACTGAAGCCGTCGTCGCTGACGCTCGTCACCATCACCGGCATCAATATCGGCCGCCTGATCGGTGGCGCCGTCATCGTCGAGTCGATCTTCGCCTTGCCGGGGATCGGCCGCCTCCTGGTCGGCGCGATCTATACCCGCGATCTGATCATCCTGCAGGGCGTGGTGCTGCTGGTTGCCGCGGGCTTCGTGATCATGAATTTCATCGTCGACATGCTCTACGCCCTTCTCGATCCGAGGATCCGCCATGGCCACGCTTGAGCTCAGCCTCGAGGAAGAGGCCGGTGCGACGCCGGCTCGGCGCCGCCGCGGGCTCGGCATGCTGTTCTGGATCGCGATCGGCTGGATGACGCTGGTGTTCACGGTCGCGATCTTTGCCGACCTGCTGCCGCTGCCGAGCCCGACCGACATGGACATGCTGGAGCGGCGGGCGCCGATCTCCGCCGAGCATTGGCTCGGCACCGACGGTCTCGGCCGTGACGAGCTGTCGCGGCTGATCTATGGCGCGCGCATCTCGCTGATCGTCGGTCTCTGCGCACCGATGATCGGTGTCACGATCGGCGGCGCGCTCGGCATGCTCGCGGGCTATTTCCGCGGCCGTTTCGAATCCTTCGTGGTCGGCAGCATGGACGTGCTGCTGGCGTTCCCGCCGCTGATCCTGGCGCTTGCGGTCACCGCCTACCTCGGCCAGTCGATCTTCAATCTGACCTGCATCCTCGGCGTGCTCGGCATTCCAGCCTTCATGCGGGTGGCGCGGGCGGCGACCTTGTCGCTGGCGCGGCGCGAATTCGTCATCGCGGCGCAGGCGCTCGGCGCCACGCATGCGCGCATCCTGCTGCGCGAGCTGCTGCCCAATGTGATGCTGCCGCTGCTCGCCTTCTTCCTGCTCGGCGTCGCCGTCACCATCGTGGTCGAGGGCTCGCTGTCGTTCCTCGGCCTCGGCGTGCCGCCGCCGATCTCGAGCTGGGGCAGCATGATCGGGGAGGGGCGTGAGAGCCTCGAGGTGGCGCCGCGGCTCGCCTTCATTCCGGCGATCGCGATGTTCCTGACCGTGCTCTCGTTCAACCTGATCGGCGATACGATGCGTGCGCTGACCGATCCCAGGCAGGGGGCGCTATGAGCCGGACGCTGCTCTCGGTCGAGAATGCGGTGGTCGACCTGCCGACGCCGCGCGGCAATCTGCGGGCGGTGGATCATGTCGATCTCGCCGTCGGCGCCGGCAGGACGCTCGGCATCGTCGGCGAGTCCGGGTGCGGCAAGACCATGCTGTCGCGCGCGATCCTTCAGCTGCTGCCCAAGAAGGCGAAACTGTCCGGCCGCGTGATGTTCGACGGGCAGGATCTGACGAAACTGCCGGCGGAGAAATTGCGCAAGCTGCGCGGTCGCTCGCTCGCGGTCGTGTTCCAGGACCCGATGACCTCGCTCAATCCGGTGCTGACCATCGGCACCCAGCTGATCGAGACCATTGTGGAACATCTCGAGCTCGATCTCGCCGAGGCCCGGCAGCGCAGCATCGAACTGTTGGCGGCGGTCGGCATTCCCGCGCCCGAGCAGCGCCTCGCGCAATATCCGCACCAGCTCTCCGGTGGCATGCGCCAGCGCGTCGCGATTGCGGTGGCACTGTCCTGCGAGCCACAGCTCCTGATCGCGGACGAGCCGACCACCGCGCTCGACGTCACGATCCAGGCGCAGATCCTCGATCTCCTGGCGCGCGAGCAGCAGCGCCGTCACATGGCGATGATCATCATCACGCATGACCTCGGCGTGGTCGCCGGCCGCACCGACGAGGTCGCGGTGATGTATGCCGGACGCGTCGTCGAACGCGCGCCGACGCCTGCCTTGTTCAAGCAGATGCGGATGCCCTACACCGAGGCGCTGCTCGCCGCGCTGCCGAAGCTCGACGTCGCGCCGCATACGCCGCTGCCGGCGATTTCGGGGCGGCCGCCCGATCCGACCCGGCCGCTCAAGGGCTGCTCGTTCTCGCCGCGCTGCCGCTATTCCGCGGAGCGCTGCGGCGCGGAGAAGCCGCAGCTCAGCCGGGCCGAAACGCCGGAGCATCTCTACGCCTGCTTCCATCCGATCACCGCGGGGGTCCGCGCATGATGCTGCAGGCAGCACCCGATCCGCTGATGAAGGTGGAAAACCTCGTCGTCGAATATTCGGTGGGAGGCAAGACCATCCATGCCGTCTCCGATGTCAGTCTCGAGATCGCGCGCGGCGAGACGCTGGGGCTGGTCGGCGAATCCGGCTGCGGCAAGTCCACCCTTGGCCGCGCGGTGCTGCAATTGCGCCAGGCCGTCTCCGGCAAGGTGCTGTTCGATGGGCACGATCTCACCACACTGAAGGGCGAGCCACTGCGCAAGATGCGCCGGCGCGTGCAGCTGATCTTCCAGGACCCGATTGCCTCGCTCAATCCGCGGCGGCGGATCGGCGACATCGTCGCCGAGCCGCTGGTGATCGCGGGCGTCAAGGATCCCGAGGAACGCCGGCGGCGCGTCAGTGACGTGCTGTCGGCGGTCGGCCTCGATCCGGCGCTGGTGAGCGGACGCCTGCCGCATGAATTCTCCGGCGGACAATGCCAGCGCATCTGCATCGCCCGCTCGCTGGTGCTCAATCCGGAATTCGTGATCTGCGACGAGCCGGTGTCCGCGCTCGATGTCTCGATCCGCGCCCAGATCCTCAATCTGCTGGAGGAGATGAAGGCGCGCTACGGCCTGACCCTGCTGTTCATCGCCCACGACCTCGCCGTGGTGAAGGCAGTCTCAGATCGCGTCGCGGTGATGTATCTCGGCCGGCTCTGCGAGGTCGGCCCGTCGGAGCAGTTGTTTGCACGGCCGGCGCATCCCTATACCGCGCTGCTGATCGAGGCGATCCCGGTGCCGGATCCGGATGTCCGCCCGACCCAGAGCGTGCCGGTCGGCGAGCCGCCGTCGCCGATCGCGCCGCCCTCCGGCTGCCGCTTCCGCACCCGTTGCCCGCGGGCCGACGCGCGCTGCGCCAGCGAAGTGCCGGAACTGCGCGTGGTTGCGCCCGGCCAGTTCGCGGCTTGCCATCATCCCCTGATCTAAATATCCGGAGGCCGACACCGCGTTTGTCCCGGACGGGCAGGCGTGGCAAGGTCCGCCGCAAGAAGCTACGGGAGAACAGCGATGAAGAGTTTCCAGGTCGTCGATTTCAACGCCCCCTTGAAGGAGGTCGATCAGCCGACGCCACAGCCGTCGGGCACGCAGGTGCTGATCAAGGTCAAGGCCGCCGGCGTCTGCCACAGCGACCTGCATATCTGGGAGGGCGGCTATGATCTCGGCCACGGCCGCAAGCCGCTGTCCCTGAAGGATCGCGGCGTCTCGCTGCCGCGCACGATGGGCCATGAGACGGTCGGCGAGATCGTGGCCTTCGGGCCCGACGTCAGGGACGCCGACAAGGGCGGCCTCAAGGTCGGCGATATCGCGCTGGCCTATCCCTGGCTCGGCTGCGGCAAATGCCCGACCTGCCTCGGCGGCGACGAGAACATGTGCGCGATCAAGCCGAATGCGCTCGGTGTCTATTGCGACGGCGGCTACGCCGACCACATGACGGTGCCGCATCCGAAGTATCTGCTCAACCTCAAGGGGCTCGATCCCGTCACGGCCGCGCCCTATGCCTGCTCCGGTGTCACGACCTACAGCGCGCTGAAGAAGGTCGAGAAGGATCTCGACACACCGATCGTGATCTTCGGCGCCGGCGGTCTCGGGCTGATGGCGCTCTCACTGTTGAAGGCGATGGGCGGCAAGGGTGCGATCGTGGTCGATATCGACGCCAGGAAGCGTGAGGCGGCCGAAGCCGCCGGCGCGCTCGCGACCGTCGACGGCAAGGCGCCCGACGCGCTGGAACAGCTTGTCAAGAAGGCCGGCCAGCCGATCCGTGCCGCGATCGATCTGGTCGGCAACGCCCAGACCTCGCAGCTCGGCTTCGACTGCCTGACCAAGGGCGGCAAGCTCGTGATCGTCGGCCTGTTCGGCGGCGGCGCGCCCTGGGCGCTGCCGCTGATCCCGATCAAGGCGGTCACCATCCAGGGCAGCTATGTCGGCAATCTGCGCGAGACCCAGGAGCTGCTCGACCTGGTGCGGACCAAGAAGATTCCGGCGATCCCGGTCACGCCGATGCCGCTGGCAAAGGCGAACGAGGCGCTGACCAACCTGCAGAAGGGCCAGCTGGTCGGCCGCGCGGTGCTGACGCCGTAGCCTCCCTTCCGTCATTCCGGGGCACGCGAAGCGTGAACCCGGAATCTCGAGATTCCGGGTGCGATGCTCCGCATCGCCCCGGAATGACTGTTGTGCTCCGGAGAATCTCATGTCGGCCAACAACGCACTCCACATCGCCGTCCTCGGTGGCGATGGCATCGGCCCCGAGGTGATGGCGCCGGCGCTCGACGTGCTGCGCAAGATCGAGGCGTCGGCCGGTCTCAAATTTCGCTTCACCGAGGCGCCGGCCGGCGCGGGCCATTACAAGGAAACCGGCAAGTCGATGCCGGAGAGCACGATCCGGCTGTGCGAGGAGGCCGACGCGATCCTGCTCGGAGCCTGCGGCCTGCCGTCGGTGCGCTACCCCGACAACACCGAGATCGCGCCGCAGATCGAGTTGCGCATGATCTTCGATCTCTACGCCGGCGTGCGGCCCGCGCGGTTGATCCCCGGCGTATCGAGCACGATCGTCGGCGCCGACCAGCGGGGTATCGACCTCGTCGTGATCAGGGAATCGACCGAGGGCCTGTTCGCCTCGATGGGCAAGGGCGTCGTCACCGACAGCGAGGCGCGCGAGACGATGGTGATCACGCGCCACACCTCCGAGCGGCTGTTCGAGTTCTCGTTCCGGCTCGCCGAACGCCGCAAGGCGCGCGGCAAGGTCAATGGCGGGCTGACCTGCGTCGACAAGGCGAACGTGTTCAAGGCGTTCGCATTCTTCCGGAACATCTTCGACGAGACTGCGAGGCGTCATCCCGACGTCAGGGCTGACCACCTCTACATCGATGCGGCCGCGGCTGCGCTGGTGAAGCGTCCGTGGGACTTCGACGTCATGGTGACCGAGAACATGTTCGGCGACATCCTGTCCGATCTCACCGCCGGTCTGATCGGCGGCATGGGCATGGCGCCGTCAGCCGACATCGGCGACCGCTACGCGGTGTTTCAGCCGTGTCATGGCACGGCGCCCGACATCATGGGGCAGGGCAAGGCCAATCCGACCGCGATGATCCTGTCGGCCGCGATGATGCTGGACTGGCTCGCCGACAAGCATGGACTCGAAAGCGCCGCCGAGGCCGGCGAGCGGATCGAGCGCGCGGTCGACAAGGTCTACGCCGACGGCATCAAGCCGTTTGAGTTCGGCGGCAGCAACGGCACGACCGATGTCGCGAAGGCGGTATTGGCAGCGCTCTAGCGCGGAAGGGTGAGGGGGCCGAAGCCCCCTCGCTGATGATTAGCGATGGTGTCCGCCGTGATGGCCACCATGATGTCCGCCGTGATGAGGGCGGTGCCCGTAATGATGCGGGCGATGGTGGAATTGCGGACGATGATGCCATCCGTGATGGCGCGGTCCGTAGTAGCCGTATGCGCCCGGTCGCCAATAGCAGCGGCCCCAGCGATCGCAGACCTGGCGCACCTTGTCGACATTGGACGTTTCGCCCGCGATGTGACCGGCTTGCGGAAGCCCGTTGGGCATCGCGGATGCCGCGCCGGACATCAACGCTGCGCTTCCAAGCGCGGCGAGTCCAATAACGGCAAGCTTGATATTCATCGAGATCTCCTTGGTTGAAGCCTGAGAACGTCCATGCGGGCCACTTCGTTGCTGCGACAAAAAAGACAGGCTCGTGCACTTGGTTCTGGCGACGCCGGTTCAACTGAGGAAATGCGGGAGTTATGAGGTCGCCTGATGCGCGGGCGACAATTGGCCGCGCGACAGAATAGCGACGCATTGCGCGCGCATGCGCTGCGCGAGATCGGCAGTCGAAGCGCGAGCTAAAAAGAGCGGCGCGCATGCGCGGCTACCTGCGCGAAGATCGTGCTCACGTGGAGCGGCGGGATCATGACGCGATGCTCGTCGCCGCTTCATGACCGCGCATCCGGCGGGTACTGAAGCTATCCGCCTGGATCACAAAATCTTGAAAGACAGCCGCGCCTCAAGAAAAAGCGCTGCCATCGGCGATGGCAGCGCTTCGACGTCTTCCTGGCCCGACCGGCGTGTGCAGCCGCAGCGGCCGGTGACCGGCCGTTGCGGTGTGGTGGGATCGCGTTCGCGGCGACGCGACCCGATCCGCGCTCAGTCTTCGTTGGCGGCGATCGATTCCATCAGCGACACCAGCTGACGTTGCACCGTCTGATCCTTGATCTTGCTGTAGGCGCGCAGCAACCGGAGGCTGAACGCGCTGTCGAGGAACAGCAGGCTCTCGACTTCGCGGGCCTTATTGTCGCCGTCGTAGAAGAAGGTGACCGGCACATCCAGCGCGGTCGCGATCTGTTGAAGGCGGGCAGCGCCGACACGGTTGACGCCCTTCTCGTACTTTTGAACCTGCTGGAAGCTGACGCCAAGCTTGTCGCCGAGTTCGGCCTGCGAGATCTTTTGCTCGACACGGCGCAGGCGAATCCGCTTGCCCAACTCAATGTCCGGCTTGCCGGCACTGCGCTGCTTCATCTTCTTTGCTGCTGATCTGTTCATTCTTGTGACCCGTCCTTCAAATCGAGAATCCCTGGCCCGGCTGGGTCAGGGACACGTTCATGATGTACCGCGTTAAGCTCGAGTGGATCGCCAGTTCGTCTGAACCACGAAATCCAGGAAGATCGCGGGATGGTATCCAAACGCAAACGCGCAAGGAAACACCCTAGTACCGACTCGGTCGACTACCTGAAGTCGACCGCGCCAAGGTGTCTGTCGACACCCCGCCCTCTACATTTGGCAAAATATTGACCAAACCACAACTAGCGCGAGTTTGATCGACACAGATTTTGCGCACATGCATAATAGGCGTCAATGCACAGCGCCCGTAGTTCTACGGGCCGCTATATTGTACGAGCGTCGTTGCACGGATGCAACCCCAGCTAGTGCAGCCTGAGGTCGAGAGGTGGCCGGCGAGTGCTTGACTGAATCATCCGATTTGCAAGAGTTTGACGTAAGTCCAAGTCAGGCTTTCGGAATGTTGCTGGACAATTGCCCAAAAGTTCTCAATCATCTGGAACAAATGTGTGCCTACGACAAGCCGGCGAACTCTGGCGGGAGGGGCCAATGAAGCGAAAGAGGGGAACGCCTCGACTCTACCTCGCGGCTTCGGGAGTTGAAGATATGGCGGTCGCAAACACGGAAGAACGGTTGCTGGCGCTGCTCGCAACGCTGGAGGAATGTCAGGCGTTCCTGACTGACCGGGCGAACACGGAGACGGCACGGCTGTTGTCCCTTGCCATCCTCGAGCTTCGGATGGAGCTCCACAAGGTCACGGATTCTGAGCTGAAGGCCCTCTGTGACATGATCGCTTCGGATGAGCCCGTGCTGGAACAATCGACGGCCCGGCAACTGCCGCCGTATTTGAGGCTGATCAAGTAAGTCAGCGCCCCGCGCCACGCGCGGGACGCTGCTCGGCTTGGGACGCGTGGCTCAGCCCGCGGTCACGTCAACCGCCTCGGCGCCTTCGAGCACGCGACGGGCCTTGTCGCGGTCGAGGTCGCCTTCCCATGCCGCGACCACGACGGTGGCGACGCAGTTGCCGATCAAATTGCCGACTGCGCGCGCCATGCCGATGAACCAGTCGACCGAGAGCACCAGCACGAGGCCAATCGCCGGGATGCTCGGCACGGCGTTGAGCGTCGCCGCCAGGATGACGATCGCCGAGCCGGGCACGCCATGCGCACCCTTCGAGGTGATCAGCGACACGCCGAGCACCAGCATCAGGTCGCCGAACGACAGCGGCGTGTTGGTCGCCTGCGCGATGAACACGACCGCAAGCGTCAGGTAGATCGAGAAGGCGTCGAGGTTGAAGGAATAGCCGGTCGGAATCACGAGGCCAACCACCGAATCCTTGACGCCGAAACGCTCCAGCTTGCGCATCACCTGCGGCAGCACCGCGTCGGACGATGCGGTTGCGACCACGATCATCAGCTCCTCGCGCACGTAGCCGAGGAATTTGAGGATGTTGACGCCGGCGAGCGCCATCACGGCGCCGAGCACGCCGAGCACGAAGATCGCGACCGACACGTAGAACAGCGCGACCAGCGACAGCAGCTGCTTCAGCGAACCGACGCCGTATTTGCCGACCGTATAGGCGACGGCGCCGAGCACGCCGATCGGAGCGAAGCGCACGATCAGGCCCATGGCGCGGAACAGCACGGTCGAGACCGCGTCGATGAAGGAGGAGATTTTCTCGCCCTTCTCGCCGCCGACCAGCGCCAGGCTGACGCCGAAGATGATGGCGAAGAACAAAACCTGCAGCACGTCGTTGCGCGACAGCGCGTCGAACGAGGTGGTCGGAATGATGTTGAGCAGGAAGCTGCCGATGCCTTCGCCCTTCAGCTTCTGCGCGTTGTTGGCATAGTTGCCGAGCGCCTTGGCATCCAGCGTCGAGGTGTCGATGTTCATGCCGTGGCCGGGGCCGAACAGATAGGCGAGCAGCAGGCCGACCACGAGCGCAACCGTCGTCATCGCCTCGAAATAGACCAGCGCCTTGACGCCGACCCGGCCGACCTTCTTGAGGTCGCCGGCACCCGCAATGCCGTGCACGACGACGCAGAACACGATCGGCGCCACGATCATCGAGATCAGCTTCAAGAAGGCATCGCTGAAGATCTTCAACCCGATCGCGAAATCGGGCGCGGCCATGCCGATGACGATGCCGAGCAGCAGCGCGACGAGCACCTGCACGAACAGTGATGTGTAAAGCGGCTTGCGCGCAACTGTCGCTTCCGCTGCGATGGTCGACATGACTTCCCCCTGTTTCTGGCCGGCCGAACCCGCCAATCATAGCAACTTGCGTGCCAAGATGTCGCAGGATCGGCCACTCCTGTCGGGTCAGCCGTCGATTTCGAGAGTGCTGGTCACGGTGTAGACGACGCCGTGGGGCAGGAAATCCACGGTGGCCTCGCCGCCGAGCTGGTCGCGGGCACTGCGCTCGATCAGCCGGGAGCCGAAGCCGCGCTGGACCGGCGCGGTGACCTGTGGGCCGCCGGTTTCGGTCCAGATCATCCGCAGCTTCGGTCCGGGGCTCTCGTTGAGGATTTCCCAATCCAGCGTCACCGTGCCGGTGTCGTTGGACAGTGCGCCATATTTGGCGGCGTTGGTCGCCATCTCGTGCAGGATCATCGACAGCACCAAGGCAAGCCGGGGCGACAGCGGCACGCGGGGGCCGAACATCCTGACCCGCGCGGACGTGTTCAAGAGGTAGGGCCGCAGCACGCGGCTGACGACGTCCTGGAAGTCGGAGCCCTGCCATTTGTCGGTGGAGAGCAGATTGTGCGCCTCGGCCAGCGCGCCGAGCCGCCCCTCGAACTTGTCGCGCTCGGCGCGGCTTGCGCTGCGGAAGGTCTGCGTGGCGATCGATTGCAGGATCGCCAGTGTGTTCTTGACGCGGTGGTTGAGCTCTTCGATCAGCAGGTCGTGCAGCATCTCGCCGCGCGCGATCGTGGTTGCCATCCGCACCGTAAAGCCGAGCCCGACCAGCAGCAGGACGCCGCCGATCACGCTGGTGATCGCCAGCGAGCGCCACAGCGGCGCTACCAGCGAGTTCTCCGCGATCCCCGCGGCGACGGTCCAGCTGGTGACGCGCGACCGGGTGAAACCGGTGATCAGCGCCACGCCTTCCAGCAAGACGGTCGGCAGCGTCGCCTCGCCGCGGCGGAACATCTCGGCAAACAGCGATGGCGAGGCGCGCTGGCCGATGGTCGCCTGCGGATTTGGCACCCGCGCGAGGTTGACGCCGTCGCTGTCGAAGATCGAGATGGTCCAGTCCTGGTTGAGGCGTTGCTTCTCGATGATGGCCTGGAACACCTCGATCGGCGGGCTGAAGGAGATGTCGTAGAGCACCTCGCCGTCGCGCATCACCGGTACCTCGACGGTGATGATCAGCCGCTGCTTCACCGCGCCGAAGAACAGGTTGGAGTATTGCGGCTGCCGCGTCGCGAACACCTTCTCGAGGATCTCGAGATTGTTGCGCGGCGGCAGGCTCGCGGTGTCCGGCGTCAGCGAGGAGAACACCTGGCGTCCGGCGCGGTCTGCCACCAGCACCACGCCTTCCTTGCCGTACTGGTCGATGAAACCGACCGCGACGCGGCGGAAGTTGTCGAAGTCGCTGTTGCGCAGCGAGTTGGTCAGGGCCAGCACCTGCAGCCCGCCGGTCATGCGCTGCATTTCCGCATCGAGCAGCAGACGGATGCTGCGCGCCGTCTCCAGCACGCGCTGCGTGGCCGCCTGACGATCCCGCTGATAATTGTGGAAGACGATCCCGACCGCGAAGATGATCAGCGGCCAACATCGTTCCCGCGACCAGAAGCGCGAGACGGACTGGCAATGTCAGTTTCGGCACGAAGTCCCCGGGTCGGTGCCCATTCGCTGCGAGCTTAGGGGAGGCGGGAAAAATTCGCCAAAGGAAATAGTTTTATATCAGAAAGGTTCCGCGGCGCCCAAAGCATGATCCGGAAAAGTGTGAAGCGGTTTTCCGAAAGGATCATGCTCGAACGAGGAGTGTGCGCCGCGGAATGACGTCGTGTCAGAGATTGCTCTCGGTGATCGCGGCGTAGACCATGGTGCGCAGCTCGCGCCGCAGCGGATAGGCGCTCGACGGCAGCACCTGGGTCATGAAGATCGTGATCAGCTCCTCGGCCGGGTCGATGAAGAACGACGTCGTCGCGGCGCCGCCCCAGTTGAATTCGCCTGGACTGCCGGCGATCAGCGTCTGCGACGGGTGCATGGTGACGGCGAAGCCGAGGCCGAAGCCGATGCCGTTATAGGCGGCTTCGGCGAACATCGAGCGCGACATCGCCGGCAGGTCGACGCCGCCGGGCAGATGGTTCGAGGTCATCAGCTTCAGCGTCTTCGGGCCGAGCAGCCTGACGCCGCCGAGCTCGCCGCCATTGAGCAGCGTCCGGCAGAAGGTCAGGTAGTCGGCCGCGGTCGAGCACAGTCCGCCGCCGCCCGAGATCAGCGAAGGCGGCGCCAGGAACGAGCTGGTGGTCGGATCGTCCTGCAGCGTCAGTGTGCCCTTGCGCTCGGCGGCGAGCGGGTTGAAGCCGCCCTGCGGATCGGCGGAATAGCAGGCGGCAAACCGATGCGCCTTGTCGGCCGGCACGAAGAAATCCGTGTCGTTCATGCCGAGCGGCTTGAAGATGCGCTCCTTCAGGAATTGCTCGAACGGCTGGCCGGAGATCTTGCCGACGAGATAACCGAGCACGTCGGTCGAGACCGAGTAGTTCCAGGCTTCGCCCGGCGAGAACTCCAGCGGGATCTTCGCCAGGTCCTCGATCATGCCGTCGAGCGTGCCGGCCTTGATGACCTCGCCGATCTTCTTCTCGCGATAGGCCGCGTCGACATTCGAGCGCTGCTGGAAGCCGTAAGTGAGGCCCGAGGTGTGGCGCAAGAGGTCGACGATCTGCATCGGCCGCGTCGGTGGGCGGGTCAGGAAGGCGGGCGCGGTGCCGGCGACGAATACGCCGAGGTTCTTCCATTCCGGAATATATTTCGCGACCGGCTCGTCGAGCGCGACCTTGCCTTCCTCGACCAGCATCATGAAGGCGACTGATGTGATCGGCTTGGTCATCGAATAGATGCGGAAGATGGTGTCGTCCTTGACCGGCGCCTTGCGCTCGAGATCGGCAAAGCCCTGGACCGTGGAATGCACGATCTTGCCGCGGCGATAGATCAGGACCTGCGTGCCGGGAAAACGGCCGGCATCGATGTAGCGGCTCTTCAGATGCGCTTCGAGGCGGTTGAGGGCAGTGGTCGACATTCCCGCGGATTCGGGCGAGGCAGGCGTGGGGGCTAGCATCAGGCGTTTCTCCGGCTTGCAAGGCAGCCTTGATAGCCGAAAAGTGTCTGCTGCACCAATCCGCTGCCGCTTACCGGCATTGAGCTGGTGGTGTACCGTCGCCCCTGCAATCGCGCCCCCGAAGGGGCCCAAAGTATCTGCCAAGGTATCCGTCAAGGGAAACGCCGAGATGACCCAGTTCAACGAAACCGAGCTCACCGCCGCCGTCATCCGCAGCTTCGACCAGACACCCGATCCACGGGCCAAGTTCCTGCTGCAGGAATTGGTGAAGTCGCTGCACGATTATGTGCGCAGGACCGATCTCACCTTCGAGGAATGGGACCAGGCGATCGGCTTCCTGACCCGCACCGGGCAGAAGTGCACCGACATCCGCCAGGAGTTCATCCTGTTGTCCGACGTGCTCGGCGTGTCGATGCTCGTCGATGCGGTCAACCATCGCGATCGCGATGGCGCGACCGAGACCACCGTGCTCGGCCCGTTCTATGTCGGCGAGCACAAGGTGACGCCGCACGGCACCGACATCTCGGCAAGCCTGCCGGGCGAGCGCATGTTCGTGCAGAGCCGCGTCACCGACCTCGGCGGCAAGCCGCTGGCCAATGTGCCGGTCGATATCTGGCACGCGGACGATGACGGATTCTATGACTCGCAGAAGCCGAGCTATGCCACCGAAGGTCCGTCGTCGCGGGCGCGCTTCATCACCGATGCCGACGGCCGCTTCTTCTTCCGCACTATCGTGCCGTGCAGCTATCCGATCCCGACCGACGGCCCGGTGGGGCAGATGATCACGCAGACCAACCGTCACCCGATGCGGCCGGCGCATGTGCACTTCCTGGTCAACGCCAAGGGCTACGAGCCGCTGATCACGCATGTCTTCGTCGAGGGCGACAAGTACATCGATTCCGACGTCGTGTTCGGCGTGAAGGATGAATTGATCGCCAAGGTCGAGCGCCGCACCGATCCTGTCATGCCCGATGGCCAGCGTTCGGATGGGCCGTGGAGCCTGATGACCTACGAATTCCATGTGAAGCCCGGCGGCGGAATGGCGCCCGCGCCGCTCGGCGCCAAGGTCACCGAAGACGCCTGATCGGTTTCCGAACGCTTCTGCCCAATTCTTGTGCGCCGCACAAGGATTGGGCGAATCGCAAGTTTTGGCAGCGCGCGGAAAATTCGCGCGGGCTGCGACATGTTGCGCAAGGCTTTGCATCAAAATCGATTTTTGCACTGCGGTAGATTGGCACAAGGCTTGAATCATCATTAGCCGACGCCATTGAAGCCGTCCCTCGAGGCTACCCCATCGGATTTCTGACGCCGCCAGACCGGGGCCTTCCCGGTGCACGCCTTTTTGCGCCCTGCGCGCGTCGCCATCCGAAGGGCGGCGCTCGACGCACTGACGCAATACCGCAACGCAACGACGCAAAGGACGACCGATGACCAAGCCCACCGACAAGCCGCCAAGCCGCGGCCTCAGCCGCCGTCAGCTACTCAAGGCAAGCAGCGGCGCCGCCGCGCTGCTCGCCGCGGCCAAGCTCAACTTTCCCGCAGGTGCATTCGCGCAGGGCGCCGGTCCGGAAGTGAAGGCTGCCAAGCTCGGCTTCATTGCGCTGACCGATGCCTCGCCGCTGTTCGTCGCCAAGGAGAAGGGCATCTTCGCCAAATACGGCATGCCCGATGTCGAGGTGCAGAAGCAGGCCTCGTGGGGCACCACGCGCGACAACCTCGTGCTCGGCTCCGAGGGCAACGGCATCGACGGCGCGCATATCCTGACCCCGATGCCGTATCTGATCTCGGCCGGCAAGGTGACGCAGAACAATCAG
Source organism: Bradyrhizobium sp. USDA 4504 (assembly GCF_054063995.1). Taxonomy (NCBI): domain Bacteria; kingdom Pseudomonadati; phylum Pseudomonadota; class Alphaproteobacteria; order Hyphomicrobiales; family Nitrobacteraceae; genus Bradyrhizobium; species Bradyrhizobium sp. USDA 4504. The sequence continues at coordinate 1,102,902 of NZ_JBSSGV010000001.1, forward strand.
CCGACGCCGATGTACATCATGGCGCGGCTCAATTTGAACGGCCAGTGCATCTCGGTCGCCAAGGAATATGCCGATCTCAAGGTCGGCATCGACACCGCGCCGTTCAAGGCGGCGCTGGAGAAGAAGAAGGCCTCCGGCAAGGCGGTGAAGGCCGCGATGACCTTTCCCGGCGGCACGCATGATCTGTGGATCCGCTACTGGCTCGCCGCCGGCGGCATCGATCCGGACAAGGACATCGAGACCATCGTGGTGCCGCCGCCGCAGATGGTGGCCAACATGAAGGTCGGCACGATGGACTGCTTCTGCGTGTGCGAGCCGTGGAATCTGCAGCTGATCCATCAGGAGATCGGCTATACCGCGATCACGACCGGCGAGCTCTGGGACAAGCATCCGGAGAAATCGCTCGGCCTGCGCGCCGCCTGGGTCGACAAGAACCCGAAGGCCGCGAAGGCGCTGCTGATGGCTGTCATGGAAGCCCAGCAGTGGTGCGAGAAGGCGGAGAACCGCGAGGAGACCGCGGCGATCTGCGCCAAGCGGCAGTGGATCAACTGCCCGGTCGAGGACATCACCGACCGCATGAAGGGCAAGTTCGACTACGGCACCGGCCGCGTGGTCGAGAATTCGCCGCAGCAGATGCGGTTCTGGAGCGACAACGCTTCCTATCCCTATCAGAGCCACGACCTCTGGTTCCTCACGGAAGACATCCGTTGGGGCAAGTACGAGGCAGGCTTCGACACCAAGGCGCTGATCGCCAAGGTGAACCGCGAGGATCTCTGGAAGGAGGCCGCCAAGGAGCTTGGCGTGTCCGACATTCCGGCCTCGACCTCGCGCGGCAAGGAGACCTTCTTCGACGGCAAGGTGTTCGATCCCGCCGATCCCGCGGTCTATCTGAAGTCGTTGTCCATCAAGCGTGTTGACGTCTGATTTGAGCGAGCCGCGCGAGCAGTGCAGCTCTCCTTTTTTGACCATGGAGATTTTCGTTCAATGTCGATGCCTGCCATGAAGACCGAAGTGTCGGCGGTCGCGATCCCGCCGGCCGCTGCCGCGGCGCCGGTCGTGACCATGACGCCGAAGCGCGCGCCGCGCGCCGAGACCTACGCCAGGATGGCGAAGGAGACCGCGGCGCGCGTGGTGCCGCCGCTGATCGTGGTCGCGCTGCTGCTGGTGGTGTGGGAGCTGATCTGCCGGCGCGCCGGCTCCAGCCTGCCGCCGCCGTCGAAAGTGTTCAAAGATACCAAGGAGCTGATCCTCGATCCGTTCTTCGACAATGGCGGCATCGACAAGGGCCTGTTCTGGCATCTCTCCGCCAGCCTGCAGCGCGTCGCCTACGGCTATTCGCTGGCGGCGATTGCGGGCATCGCGCTCGGCACGCTGGTCGGACAGTCGGTCTGGGCGATGCGCGGGCTCGATCCGCTGTTCCAGGTGCTGCGTACCATCCCGCCGCTCGCCTGGCTGCCGCTGTCGCTGGCCGCATTCCGCGATGGCCAGCCCTCGGCGATCTTCGTGATCTTCATCACCTCGGTGTGGCCGATCATCATCAACACCGCGGTCGGCATCCGCAACATCCCGCAGGACTACCGCAACGTCGCGGCGGTCGTGCAGCTCAATCCGCTGGAGTTCTTCACCAAGATCATGATCCCGGCGGCCGCGCCCTACATGTTCACCGGCCTGCGCATCGGCATCGGCCTGTCCTGGCTCGCGATCGTCGCCGCAGAAATGCTGATCGGCGGCGTCGGCATCGGCTTCTTCATCTGGGATGCGTGGAATTCCTCGCATATCAGCGAAATCATCCTGGCGCTGTTCTATGTCGGCATCATCGGCTTCGTGCTCGACCGGCTCATTGCGGGCCTCGGCAAAGTGGTGACCCGCGGCACGGCGGCGAACTGAGGAGGAAGTCATGCAGGCCTATCTGAAGCTCGATCACATCGACAAGACCTTCACCCGCGGCAACGCCACTACGGAGGTGCTGAAGGACATCAACCTGACGATCGAGAAGGGCGAATACGTCTCGATCATCGGTCACTCCGGCTGCGGCAAGTCGACCCTGCTCAACATCGTCGCCGGCCTCACCGGCGCCACCAATGGCGGCGTGCTGCTGGAGAACCGCGAGGTCAATTCGCCGGGGCCGGATCGGGCCGTGGTGTTCCAGAACCACAGCCTGCTGCCGTGGCTCACCGTCTACGAGAACGTCAAGCTCGGCGTCGACAAGGTGTTTGCAAGGACCAAGAGCAAGGCCGAGCGCGACGCCTGGGTTATGCACAATCTCAGCCTGGTGCAAATGGCGCATGCCAAGGATAAGCGGCCGAGCGAGATCTCGGGCGGCATGAAGCAGCGCGTCGGCATCGCGCGTGCGCTCGCGATGGAGCCGAAGGTGCTGCTGCTGGACGAGCCGTTCGGCGCGCTCGACGCGCTGACCCGCGCGCATCTGCAGGATTCGGTGATGGCGCTGCACCAGAAGCTCGGCAACACCATCCTGATGATCACCCACGACGTCGACGAGGCGGTGCTGCTGTCGGACCGCATCGTGATGATGACCAACGGTCCGAGCGCGCGGATCGGCGAGGTGCTCGAGGTGCCGTTGGCGCGGCCGCGCAAGCGGCTCGAGCTCGCGACCAACCAGGGCTACCTGAAGTGCCGGCAGCGCGTGCTCGAATTCCTCTATGAGCGCCACAGCTTCGTCGAGGCGGCGTGATGATCACGTCGACGGCAAGCGTTTCCGCTTTGAACCGAAGCGCCGGCTTCGGTTACCAATGCTCGCGTTTTGAAAATCGTTGCAGCACTCATTTCATGACCGAGGAGATTGAGATGAATCCGGCTCAAATCAAGCTGGTTCAGGACAGCTTTGGCAAGGTCGCGCCGATCTCGGAGCAGGCCGCGGTCATTTTCTACGACCGCTTGTTCGAAGTCGCGCCCGCCGTGAAGGCGATGTTTCCGGTCGACATGAAGGAGCAGCGCAAGAAATTGATGACGACGCTTGCCGTCGTCGTGAATGGGCTGAGCAATCTCGACACGATCCTGCCGGCCGCGAGTGCGCTGGCCAAGCGGCATGTCAGCTACGGCGCCAAGCCCGAGCATTATCCGGTCGTCGGCGGCGCGTTGTTGTGGACGCTGGAGAAAGGGCTCGGCGAAGCCTGGACACCTGACGTCGCCGCCGCGTGGACCGCGGCGTACGGCACGCTGTCCGGCTACATGATCTCGGAAGCCTATGGCCCGGCGCAGCCGGCCGAATAGGAAAACGTCGTAAGCACAGGACGGCTGTCCAACCGTCATTGCGAGGAACGAAGTGACGAAGCAATCCATCTTGCCGCGCATGGAGGTATGGATTGCTTCGCTTCGCTCGCAATGACGTGGTGGGCTTTGGGGTATTCGACGGCGCCAGCAATCTTCTCTATGGTTCGCCCCGTTCCGCCAACGGGTGAACCAACAATGATGTTCCTGGAAACGCCGCCGAAACTGATCGCGACTGAAATCTTCTCCGCCGTGCCGGCGGAATTCCGCCGCAGGGTGGCGAGCGAATGGGCCGACGCCAACCGCCCGGGCGCGGTGACCGACTGCTTCATCGAGGGACCGTCGTTCGATGCCGACGGCAATCTCTACATCGTCGACATTCCGTTCGGCCGCATCTTCAGGATCGCGCCGGACAAGTCATGGTCGCAGGTTGCCGAGTATGACGGCTGGCCGAACGGGCTGAAGATCGATGCGATGGGCCGCATCCTGATCGCCGATTATCGGCACGGCTTGATGGAGCTCGACGCCAGGTCCGGCGAGGTCACGCCGCTGCTGCGCTCGCGCAACTCGGAATCGTTCCGCGGCTGCAACGACCTGCACATCGCCTCGAACGGCGACATCTATTTCACCGATCAGGGCCAGACCGGGCTGCACGATCCGACCGGCCGCGTCTATCGGCTGCGGGTGAACGGAGCGCTCGACTGCCTGATCGACACCGGCATCAGCCCGAACGGCCTGGTGCTCGATCCGCACGAGGCGGTGCTATTCGTCGCGATGACGCGCGACAATGCGGTCTGGCGCGCGCCGTTCATGAAGGACGGCAGCGTCTCCAAGGTCGGCCGCTTCTGCTCGCTATTCGGCCCGAGCGGACCCGACGGCATGACGATGGACGTCGCCGGTCGGCTGTTCGTCGCGCACGCCTCGCTCGGCCATGTCTTCCTGTTTGCGCCGAACGGCGAGTGCATCGCGCGGATCAAGTCCTGCGCCGGGCCGAGCTGCACCAATGTCGCCATCGGCGGCGCCGACCGCGACCGCCTCTACATCACGGAATCGGTGACTGGCTCGGTGCTGGTCGCCGACATCAGCGGGCTCGGCTAGCTATCTTCCTGACTGTCGACCATCGTTATCGCACCTGGCGCGAGTCCCGAAGGATCGACGGCCATCAGGTCGGCCGTTGCCGGGGTCTGGCTGATCAGCGGTCGGAATGCAGCTTCTCGAGAAACTCCTTCACCCCGCTGACGGCGCCGGTGTTGGAGGCGACATAACCGGGAAGGGCGCCCACCGCCTTGTGGAACTCGCTGCTCTTCATGATGTCGAGCACGCGCTGCATCGGCTCGGTCTCGAGGAAGGCGCGCTTGCAGACGAAGAAATAATCTTCCGTGAGCAGGCGGATGAAATCGAGCCCGAACTGCCGCGCCGCGGCCTCGACGCCAAAACTCGCATCCGCCATGCCGCTCGCGACATAGGCGGCGACCGCCGCATGGGTGAATTCCATATGCTGGGCGCCGTTGATCCGCCCTTCCGGGATCTTATGCAGCCTCAGCAATTGATCGAATAGCAGCCGCGTGCCGGAATCGTGGTCGCGGTTGACGAAACGGGCCTTGCGCTCGACGAGGTCCTTCAGCGTCGTGATCTTCAGCGGGTTGCCGCGCTTGACCATCAGGCCCATCTCGCGGGTCACGAAATTGATGACGCGGTCCTCGCGCGGATCGAGCCATTCGCGGCAGGCCTTGATGCCCTGCGCGCGCAATTCGCCGCGCGGCAGGTGCACGCCGGAGAGATCGCAGGCGCCCTGCGCCAGCGAGACCAGCGAGTTCTGGTTGCTGACATAGCGCAGATCGACGCCGACGCCGCCCGCGCGATCAAGGAATTCGCGCAGCTTGGATACCGCAAAGCCGTGGCTGGCATGGACCCGGATCACCGACGGTCGCTGCTCGAGAAATGGCTTGATCTCGGTGACCAGTTCCTGCGCGAGGTTCTCGAGCTGCAGCCCGAGCCGCGCCTGCATGCGCTCGCCGGCCCACACCAGCTTCTCGCCGAATGGCGTCAGCTTCGAGCCCTTGCCGCGGTGGGTTTCAACCAGCGGCACGCCGAAGAACTCGGTCCATTGCTCGATCAGGTTCCAGACATGGCGATAGGACAGCTGCGCATCGCTGGCGGCGCTGGTGATCTTTCCGGTCTTCCGGATCTCGTTGAGGATGCCGAGCATCACGACCGCGGTCTGCGGGCTGTCCTCTTTCCGAAAGCGCCAGACGGTCTCGATCTCGATCTGCAGCATCGTGGTCACCACTTATGAAGTTGACTTCATATCCTTGGCTATGCCAATCGGCACAAGATATCATATTTACTGCTGATCGAAGCCTCCTAGGTTGAGTGACAACACCAGGAGGAAATATGATGTCCGTTGCATATGACTATGAGCGTGACGCCCGCCGCGCCCCGACCATCAGGGACGAACTGCTGCTGATCGACAGCGCCCGCGTCCGTTCGTTGTCCGGAAATACCTTCAAGTCGCTCAATCCCGCCACCGAGCAGGTGATCGCTACGATTGCCGAAGGCAATGAGGCCGATGTCGATCGTGCCGTGGCGGCTGCCCGCCGCGCCTTCGAGGGGCCGTGGCGCACCATGCGCGCGGCCGAACGTGGCCACATTCTGCTCCGATGGGCTGAACTGCTGAAGCAGCATGCCGACGAGATTGTCGCGCTCGAAAGCCTCGATGCCGGCAAGCCGATTGCGGGTGTGCTGCGCCAGGATTTTCCGGCCGCCATCGACACGCTGACCTATTACGCCGGCTGGGCCGACAAGATCAGCGGCGATGTGGTCTCGGCGCGCGACGACGCGTTGACCTATACGGTGCGCGAGCCGGTCGGCGTGGTCGCCGCGATCGTGCCGTGGAATTTCCCGCTGATGATCGGCATGTGGAAGCTCGCGCCGGCGCTCGCCTGCGGCTGCACGGTGGTGATGAAGCCGGCCGAGCTGACCTCGTTGTCGGCGCTGCGCATCGGCGAGCTCGCGCTCGAGGCCGGTTTGCCGAAGGGCGTGCTCAACATCGTGACCGGGCCCGGTCGCGTCGTCGGCGACGCGCTGGTCAATCATCCCGATGTCGACAAGGTGACGTTCACCGGCTCGCCCGGCGTCGGCCGCGGCATCATGAAGGGCGCCGCCGGCAACTTCAAACGGGTCTCGCTCGAGCTCGGCGGCAAGTCCGCCAATGTGATCTTCGACGATGCCAATCTCGAAGCCGCTGCCAAGGCCGCGGCTGCCGGCATCTTCTTCAACGCCGGGCAGGTCTGCTCGGCCGGCTCGCGCGTGCTGGTGCAGGAGAACGCCTATGACGAGGTGGTCGAGCGTCTGGTCGACCGTGCGGAAGCGTTGCGGATCGGCGATCCCGCCGATCGCGCCACCGCGCTCGGGCCAGTCATCTCCGAGAAGCAGATGCGCTCGATCCTCGATTATGTCGAGATCGGCAAGCATGAGGGCGCGCTGCTGGCCACCGGCGGTGCGCGGGTCGGTGACCTCGGCTATTTCATCAGCCCCGCGGTGTTCGCCAACGTTGCGCACGAGATGCGCATCTCGCAGGAGGAGATTTTTGGCCCCGTCGTCAGCGTGATCAAGTTCAAGGACGAGGCCGATGCGCTGCGCATCGTCAACGGCACGGCGTACAGCCTCGCTGCCGGCGTCTGGAGTGCCGATATGGGCCGCGTGCAGCGCTTCGCCAAAAGGGCCCGCGCCGGCACGGTGTGGATCAATACCTATGGCTACACCGATGTGCGGTTGCCGTGGGGCGGCGAGCGTGACTCCGGCCTCGGCCGCGAGCACGGCACTGCCTCGCTGGACAATTTTACGGAACCGAAGGCGGTGTGGATGAACCTCAACGTTTGATGCGCGTCGAGAGACGCGAGGGCGCGCGTCACAATACAGCTGTCGTTCCGGCGAAGGCCGGGACCCATAACCACGAATATCTGTTGTGGTACACGGGTGGAAATGACGAGTCCCGCCAACAACGACTGCTGCGGAGTATGGGTCCCGGCCTTCGCCCATAGGCGCTAAGATAGTTTGATCATAGTCTGATAGTGGCGCTTATGTCTGGGTGGCTCGCGTAGATGTCGCCGGAGAGGGTGACTGGCTCTGCAGAGTAGAGCGATTGCGGGCTGTGGAATGATCGCTTGCCGTAGCGAAGCGACGAGCTGGCGCAGCAGACGCCACGTCACTGGGTGGGTCAGGCGGCGTCGGCCAAGCGGGGAGAGTCTTCGAGTTCGTCGACGAGCGGCTCGAGCAATAGAATGATCAGCAGATGAGCGAGGATATGGGGTCTGGCGGACCGCTCGTCGGTTCCGGGAGGTCCCTTCAGGCCAATCAGGCTTTTCAGCCGCTTGAAGCCGAGCTCAATGCGCCATCGCAGCCGATAGAGGGCGAGGATATCTGCAGTCGTGAAGTCCTCTGGCCTGAGTGAGGTCACCAGGATCACCCAATCTGCGGCGTCAAGTGTTTGCCTGGAGAGCTGATGACCTCCCTTTTGTGCAGTCCGGCGCGCCTTGCGTCGCGCAGCCGCAGCAGCTTGCGCCGGCTTCTTCGCGGCAACCAGACGCACTGCGAGCGGCGGCGCACCTGACTTGCGCTTTATCCAAATCGGCCGATCGATCAGGCCACGCGCCGAGGCGTTGCGCAGTTCGGCAGTGAGGTCAACAAGATTACCTTCGGCATCGAGCCAGCGCGCGCTCTTCCAGCCGGCCCGGATCACGAAGTCCGCATCGGCATCGACGAGATGCGCCATGCGCTCCGGTTGCAGATAGGCGCGATCGGCAAGACGGATCTCACCGGCAACCGCCGGTATCCGATCCAGCGTCTCGCCCGCTCGCTGATCGGTCAGTTCGAAGTGACCAAAGCGCTCCTGCGGAAGATCGAACGCGCTATGGATACGCCACACTGCGTTCTTGTTCCTGCCGCTCGTCCCAGCCTTGGGGACCGTCGTGGCGTCAACAATACGGATCAGACGACCGCGGCTCGCCTTCGGCGCCGCGGCGGCAAGCGCCTGCTCGACCAAGATTGCCAGCCAATCTCCGCACTGGCGTAAGCGATACAACAGAGCCACGTTGGAGATATCGACAAGCCCAACCGACGTGGCCCATGCCGCCGTCAACCGCAGCCCTTTCTCACCAAGGCAATAAGCCAAGATCAGGCGCAGCAAGTCGACCGCATTGCTGATCTCCCGCGGACGGACAAACGCCTTCGTCTTGCGCGCGCTAATGTTCAGAGCCTCGGCTCCGCCAAGTCGGGCGACAACGCGCGCCCAATCTTTGTTCACAAGCGATTCGTGTGCCATTCCATCTTGGAATCACAAGCGAATCCAAGGCGCAAATCCTATTTTAGCGCCTATGGGCCTTCGCCGGGACGACGATGTGGAGACATGGTCGTCCGTATGCTTTATCGTCCTGCGCGGAGCCACAAGGGAACACGCGAGACGAGGCGATCGTGCAGACAAAAAAATTCGGCAGAAACGGCCCGCAGGTCTCGGTGATCGGGCAGGGCACCTGGTATCTCGATCGCGGTGACCGCAAGGCGGCCGTCGCTGCGCTGAAGCGCGGCATCGATGCCGGCATGACGCATATCGACACCGCCGAGATGTATGGCGACGCCGAGCTCGTGATCGCGGATGCGATGTCCGGCCGGCGCGACGAACTGTTCCTGGTCTCGAAGGTCCTGCCGAGCAACGCCTCGCGGCGCGGCACTATCACCGCCTGCGAGCGCTCGCTGAAGCGGCTGAAGACCGATCGCCTCGATTGCTATCTGTTGCACTGGCGCGGAACCACTCCGCTTGCCGAGACGGTCGCGGCGTTCGACGAATTGATCGCGGCGGGCAAGGTCCGGTCCTGGGGCGTCAGTAATTTCGACACCGAGGATCTCGACGAACTGCTCGATGTCGCGGGTGAAGGCAAGATTGCCTGCAACCAGGTGCTCTACCATCTGCAGGAGCGCGCCATCGAGCACGCCGTGATCCCGTGGTGCGAGCAGCACGGCGTCGCCGTCGTCGCCTATTCGCCGTTCGGTCACAATGATTTTCCTTCGTCGTCGAGCAGGGCCGGCACGCTGCTGCAATCGATCGCGCAGGCGCACAAGGCAACGCCGCGCCAGGTGGCGCTAAGTTTCCTCACGCGGCTGCCGTCGGTGCTCGCGATTCCGAAGGCGTCGAACGCGGAACACGCGGCGGAGAATGCGGCGGCAGGAACTCTGAAGCTCAGCGGCGATGAACTCGCCGCGCTCGATGCCGCGTTCCCGCGCGGGCCGAAGCCGCGCTCGCTGCCGATGCTCTGAGGGCGTTCCGCTCCACACAGTTCTTAACAAACTGTTGCAGTTGCGGCGGCACACGGCCTGCGGCGGGCGGTCGCGCGCGCTGGCGCATATCGGAGTCCCGTTTTCGGGCATTGTTCTCGCGGCGGAATTGGCGTTTTGTACGAGGAGCAGATTCCCTTTATTTTGCCTTCGAGATTGCCGTGACACCGCCCCCCGCAGCCGTGGCCGCCAGGCTGGACAGCGTTCCTCTTTCATTGCCCGCAAAGACCGCGCCCGCAGCGACAAGCAAGGCGCCCGCCCGCACCGACCGGCCGTTCAAGGGCATCGCGCTGATCCTGCTGTCGACCGTGTTCCTGGGCACCTCCGACGTCACGGCAAAATATCTCTCCTCCACGCTGCCCTCGATCGAGATCGCCTGGATCCGCTTCCTGGTGTTTGCGATGATCATGACGCCGGCGATGCTGCCAGGCTCGCCGCTGTTCGCGCTGCGCAGCAGCCGTCCCGGCCTGCACGTGCTGCGCGGCGCCGCGCTGCTCGGCTCCTCGCTGATCTTCATCACGGGGCTCGGCTTCCTGCCGATCGCCGAAGCCTCCGCCACCAGCTTCGTCTCGCCGCTGTTCGTCACCGCGCTGTCGATCGCTTTCCTCGGTGAGAGGGTCGGTATGCGACGCTGGATCGCGACCGCGGTCGGCCTCGCCGGCGTGTTTATCATCCTGCGGCCGGGCACCAGTGCCTTCCATCCCGCCGCGATCTTTCCGATCGTCTCGGCGCTGGCGTGGGCGGCCACGTTGATCCTGACGCGCATGATGAGCGGCAGCGAGCGCCCGATCACCGTGATGACCTATTCGTCGATCGTCGGCGTCGCCATCGTCAGCGCGCTGGTGCCGTTCGTCTGGGTCACGCCGAGCTGGCACGACATCATGTTCGGCATCCTGATCGGTGTTGCGTCCACCGTCGGACAGTGGATCGTGGTGCTGGCGTTCCGCTATGGCGATGCCTCGGTGCTCGCGCCGTTCTCCTACACGCAGCTGCTGTGGGTCAGCATCCTCGGCTTCCTGATCTTCGGCGAAGTGCCCGACCGTTGGACCATTCTCGGCGCCGGCTTCATCGTCGCCTCAGGCCTCTACACCGCGCATCGCGAGCGCGTCCGACGGTCGCAGCTGCTGACCGTGGCCAGCGAGCCGTCGCCGAACGCCTGAGCGTCCGGACGAAATCGCGCGTCGGTTGCAAAGCCGGCTTCAACTAGCGTTGCGCGGGTACAACAGTCGGGCCGAAATCTTTGATCTCGGATCGCTGAATCACCGGATTTCGGAAACGATCGGCGAACCTCACGGTTCGCCGCGTGCTAACCCTAGCCCCAAGAGCGCCGCAGAGCGTTTGGGGGTCGGGTACGTGCATTTTGGTTCGTTCTTTTTCCTGTCAGCTGGTCGGTCGTCTCGCGCTGCGATGGCCCTGGCACTCTGCGCCCTGACCAGCGCAATCGCGTTGCCGACCGGTTCGGCACGAGCGCAGAGCTACACCTGGGGCGGCACGGGCAGCTCGACGAGCACCGATGTCTACGAACTCCCGACCAACTGGTCGACCACGTCGGCCGGCGCGCCGCCGATCCTCCCGAACCAGTCAGCCATTTTCGATTCATCGGGATCGGCGACGGTCACCATCGGGCCCGGCTTGATGCTGCCGGGGTCCTGGAGCTTCACCGCCAATTCGCAATCCTACACGATCAATGGCAACCCGGTTGGCTTCAGCCTGTCCGGGCTGACCGGCGGCCTGATCAACCAGGCCAACAACGGCCAGACCATCACGATCAACGCCAACCTCACCGACGGCATTGGCGGTCCGGCGATGGTGCAGCAGCTCGGCAACAGCACGTTGGTGCTCGCGGGCACCAATGCCTATTCCGGCGGCACGCTGATCTCCGCCGGTACCGTGCAGGTGACGAATGCGGATTCGGTCGGCACCGGCACCATCACGCTCAATGGCGGCACGTTCCAGATGCAGTCGCCGACGGTCTCGAGCGTCGCCTTCGCCAACAACATCGCGGTCAATGCGGCCGGCGGCACGGTCGATGCGAACGGCGCCCAGGTCAATCTCCAGGGCGTGATCGCCGACGGCGTCGGCGCCGGGGTTCTGCGCCTGATCGACTCGTCGGCGTCCGCGTTCTCCAATGTGCAGCTCTCCGGCGCCAACACCTATTCCGGCGGCACGCTGGTGGTCGATACGACCGTTGTCGTCAGCAACAACAGTTCGGTCGGGTCAGGCACCGTCACGCTCGACAATGCCTCGTTTCAGGCCGACGGCCTCATCAACCTGACTTTCAGCAACAACTTCAAGATCAACACGTCGGCGATCGGCAGCGCGATCGACGCCAATGGCGTGACGCTTACGATCGCCGGCAACATCGCCGACGGCAACGGCCCCGGCAAGCTGACGGTGCTGGATAATTCAGGCGGCCTCGGCCGCGTCGTGCTGCTCGGCACCAACACCTACACCGGCGGCACCACGATCTGCGATTGCGCGACGTTGCAACTCGGCGACGCCAGCCACACCGCTTCGATCGTCGGCGAGGTCACCGTCGACGGCAAGTTCGACATCGTGAATGCCAACACCGCGGGCATCACCAAGATCGTCAACGACGGCTTCAACGGGATCGCCACCACGACGTTCTACAATTCCACCACGGCGTCGACGGCGACGATCGTCAACCAGAATTTCGGCATTACGGAGTTTCGCGACAGCAGCACCGCTGGCAATGCCACCGTGAGCAACACCAATGGCGCGCTCACAGTGTTCCGCGACACCAGTTCTGCCGGCAACGCCAGGTTCACCAACACCAACGGCGGCACTGTGGTGTTCGGCGACGCGTTTGGTCCTCCCGGCGGCTCCGACACCAGCACGGCCGCCAAGGCCGTGATCGACAACTCCAACGGCGGCGCCGCGGTGTTTCTGGGCCACACCAATGCAGGGCAGGCCACCATCACCAACGGCACCAATGGCGGCTCGACGCAGTTTTTCGAGTCCTCATCTGCGGCTTCGGCAACCATCGTTACGCTCGCGGGCGGTCAGGTCGCCTTTTTTCAGAACAGCACGGCGGCGAACGCCAGTTTCGACAACAGCGGCGTGCTCTATTTCGGATCTGTCGGTATCAACCCGGTGGAGGCGCCGACCGCGGCCAACGCGACGATCGTCAATCGGGCTGGCGGCGTTCTCCAGTTCGATGCCTATGCCACCGCGGGCAATGCGATTATCGACAACCAGGCCGGCAGCCAACACATCTTCACGGCGTTCGCTACCGCGGGCGACGCCACCATTACCACTGAAGCCGGCAGTACCATTAAGTTCTTCAACAACGCGACCGGCGGCAACGCACAGTTCATCACCAACGGCACCGGACTGGTCGATTTCTCGCTCAGCACGGGGCTGAACGGCGACGGGCGCATCACCGCGGGTTCGATCGCAGGCTCTGGCTTCTATTATATCGGCTCAGGCAACACCCTCGCCGTTGGCAGCAATAATCTCTCGACGACGCTCAGCGGCGTGCTTGCCGACTTCGATCCGTTGAACCCATTCCATATCTGTGGCTGTTTCGGCGGCGGTCGCACCGGTCCGGCGAATTTTGAAAAGACCGGCAGCGGCACGCTGACCCTGTCGGGCACCAATACCTACACCGGCACCACCGTCGTCAATGGCGGCATCCTGCAGGTCGACGGCTCGATCGCCTCGTCGAGCCTCACCACGGTGAATGCCGGCGGCGCGCTCTCCGGCATCGGCACCGTCGGCAACACGACGATTGCAAGCGGCGGCATCCTGATGCCCGGCAACGCGACACCAGGCACATCCCTGAACGTGGCGGGCAACCTCGCCTTCCAGTCGGGGGCACTGTACCTCATCGGGCTCAATTCGACGGCGTCCACCTTGGCCAAGTTGAGCGGCAGTGCGACGCTGGCCGGATCGGTCGGCGTCAGCGTCGCCGCCGGCAGTACGATTGCCAAGCGATACACCATCCTGTCGGCGGCCGGCGGCCGCAACGGCACGTTCGCCGGTATCGATTCAACCGGGCTGCCGTCGAACCTCGTCGCGACGCTCGGCTATGACGCGAGCAACACCTATCTGAACTTCACGCTCGATTACGGCGCGAAGTCGAAGCTGAACGTCAATCAGCAGAACGTCGCCGCCACACTGCAGAACTTCTTCAACGCCAATGGCGGTATCAACGCGGTGTTCGCCGGGCTGTCGCCGGCCGGCTTGACGCAGGCCTCGGGCGAGGGCGCGACCGGTTCGCAGCAGGCGACGTTCAACGCGATGGGCCTGTTCCTCGGTCTGCTGACCGATCCGTTCGTCGCCGGGCGCGATGGTGGGTTTGGCGGCGGCGCGGGGGCGACGCCGTTCGCCGAGAAGAGCATGCCGCTCGCCTATGCGGCGCGCCAGAGCGAGCCGCGCGATGCGCTGGCCGCGATCTATACCAAGGCGCCGCCGCGGCTGGTCGATTTCGAGCAGCGCTGGAGCGTATGGGCGGCGGGCTATGGCGGCTCGCAGACCACCAGCGGCAATGCGGTGCTGGGCTCGAACAACACCAGCAGCAGCCTCTATGGCACCGCGGTTGGCGCCGACCACCGCTTCTCGCCGAACACCATTGCCGGCTTTGCGCTCGCCGGCGGCGCGAGCAGCTTCAGCGTCAACGGTCTCGGCTGGGGCCGCTCTGATCTGTTCCAGGCCGGTGCGTTCGTTCGCCACAGCGTCGGCGCGGCGTACTTGAGCGCGGCGCTCGCCTATGGCTGGCAGGATGTCACCACCGATCGCATCGTCGCCGCGGCCGGCGCCGATCATCTGCGCGCCAACTTCAATGCCAATGCCTGGTCGGGCCGGCTCGAGGGCGGCTATCGCACTGCCACGCCGTGGATCGGGCTGACGCCTTATGCGGCGGCGCAGTTCACGAGCTTCGAGCTGCCGGCCTATGCGGAGAGCGTGGTCTCCGGCGGCGGTGCCTTCGCGCTGAATTATGCCGCGAAGAGCGTCACCGACGTCCGGAGCGAACTCGGTCTGCGCTCCGACAAATCGTTCGTTATTGACGGCGGCATCTTCACGCTGCGCGGCCGCGTTGCCTGGGCGCATGACTTCAATCCGGACCGCGCCGTTGGTGCGGTGTTCCAGACGCTGCCCGGCGCGGCCTTCATGGTCAACGGCGCGGCGCAGGCCAGCGACTCGGCGCTGACCACCGCCTCCGCCGAGCTGAAGTGGCGCAACGGCTGGTCGGCCGCCGCGACCTTCGAGGGCGAATTCTCCAACGTGACACAGTCTTACGCCGGCAAGGGCGTTATGCGCTATACGTGGTGACCCTCCGTGCTATAGCCTCCTGCGGCGAAAGCTTGTCCCGGACTTGATCCGCGACAGCATTTCGCGAGACGAAATACGCATCAAAATGAGTGGGACAAAACCCACGCGGGAGGGAATATGCGCGCAGCGATCTTCAGGAACGGCGAGATTGTCGTCGACCGGGTGCCCGAGCCGAAGCCCGGCGCCGGCCAGGTGCTGGTCAAATCGCTCGCCTGCGGCATCTGCGGTTCCGATCTGCACGCACGCAAGCATGCCCACCGCATGGTGGAGCTGAGCAAGTTCCTGCCCGGTCGCACGCCGATGGATCTGTCGCGCGACGTCGTGTTCGGCCATGAGTTCTGCTGCGAGGTCCTCGACTACGGCCCGAACACGACGCGCAAGCTGAAGCCCGGGACGAAAGTGTGCTCGCTGCCGGCGCTGCTGACGCCGGAGGGCCCGAAGGGCATCGGCTATTCCAACGATTATCTCGGCGGCTATGCCGAGCAGATGCTGCTCAGCGAGCCGCTGCTGCTCGAAGTGCCGAACGGGCTTGCGGCCGAGCACGCCGCGCTCACCGAACCGCTTGCGGTCGGCGTGCATGCGGTGGCGATGGCCAACATCCAGGGCGGCGAGGTGCCGTTGGTGATCGGCTGCGGACCGGTCGGGCTGGCGGTGATCGCGGCGCTGAAGATCAGGGGGCTCGGACCGATCGTTGCTGCGGATTATTCGCCGGCGCGGCGCCTGCTCGCCGAGAAGATGGGCGCCGATGTGGTGGTCGATCCCGCCAGGACGCAGCCCTATGCGAGCTGGGCCGAGCACGCCCAGATGACCGATGCGGAGAAGGCGGCGCGTCCGCCGATGCAGGCGCTGCTGCCGCCGCTGAAGCCTGCGCTGATCTTCGAATGCGTCGGCGTGCCCGGCGTGCTGCAGCAGGTGTTCGAGGGCGCCCCGCGCAGCGCCCGTATCGTCGTGGTCGGCGTCTGCATGGAGACCGACAAGTCCGAACCGATGCTCGGCATCATCAAGGAGCTCAACGTCCAATATGTGCTCGGCTACACGCCCGAGGAATTCGCCTATTCGCTGCGCCTGATCGCGGAAGGCCAGGTCGATGCCGCCTCGCTGGTCACTGGCCGCGTCGGCATCGACGGCGTCGCGCAGGCGTTTGCCGATCTCGCCAATCCCGAGGCGCACACCAAGATCCTGGTCGAGCCGTGGCGCTGATCTGGCGTTGAACGCGGCGCTAACCTGATGGCCAGGGGCGCGGTTTGCATTTCGTGACGCCGAATCTATAGTTCGCTGTCTCGTATCGCACTGACAGCACGCACCTCATGCGAATTTCGATCATCACGGGAGGCGGCTCCGGCATCGGCGCCGCAGTCGCGCGCCGGCTCGCCGGCCCCGCTCAATCCCTGATGCTGCACGGACAGGGCGTCGAGGCCGTCGGCCTCGCGCGGCTGAATTCGGTCGCGGAGGAATGCCGCAGCAAGGGCGCGAAGGTCGAGGTGAGCACCGGCGATCTCGCCAAAGCCGGCGCCGGCACCGCGCTGGTCGCGGCAACGCGGGCCGCGTTCGGTCCGATCGACGCCATCGTGCACGCCGCGGGTTTTGCCGACCGGCGCGAATTCTTAAGCCTGCCGCGCGAGGCGCTGGAGCGCGCCTTCGCGGTGATGGCGGCGGCCTTCCATGAAATCGCGGCGGCGGCGCTGTCTGACCTTACGCGCAGCGCGCAAGGCCGCGTTGTCGCGGTGTCGAGCTTCGGGCCGCATCGCTTCGTGCCCGGCGCCACCTATCCGGCATCGGCCGCCGCGAAGGCCGCGCTCGAGGTGCTGGTGAAGTCGCTCGCGATCGAGCTCGCCGCGTCAGGCGCCACCGCCAACGCCGTGATGCCGGGCTACACCCGCAAGGATCCCGGCCTGTTCGGCGCGCTTGATACCGCGACCTGGGAGAGCGTCGCAAAGGCCAATCCGATGCAGCGGCTGGCCGAGGCCGACGAGGTCGCGGCCGTCGTCGCCTTCCTGCTGTCGCCGGAAGCATGCCACGTCACTGGCGCGACGCTGCCGGTCGATGGCGGCCTGACCTTGATGTGACGCCATGAGCGAGGGCGAACCAACAGAGCAGGTCGATGTTGCGGTGGTCGGTGCCGGCATGGTCGGCGTCTCGGCGGGCCTCGCCGCGCAACAGCGCGGGCTCTCCGTCGTCGTCGTCGATCGCCGCGAGCCCGGCAGCGAAACCTCCTACGGCAATGCCGGCATCATCTCCTCGGGCTCGATCCTGCCGCTCAATACGCCGTCGCTGCTGAAGAACCTGCCGAAATATCTGACCAACGCGCATCCGGCGCTGCGCTGGAACATTGCGTGGGCGCTCGCCAATACCGGCTGGGTGATCCGCTTCCTCGCGGCGGCAACGCCGTCGCAGACCAAACCGCGCGCCGCCGCGCTGCACGGCCTGATCAGGACCTCGCTGAAGCTGCATCGCGACTGGATCGTGCAGGCCGGCGCCGGCCATCGCATCCGCGAAACCGGCTGGCTCAAGGCCTGGCGCAGCGACGGGCTCGCCGCCGCCCAGGCTGAGCAGGCAGCGCTCGCCGAGTTCGGCATCCGGAGCGAGGTGCTTGATCGGCAGGCGATCTCCGCGCTCGAGCCCAACATCATTCCTGCCTATAGCGTCGGCCTGCTGCACACGCAGACGGCATCGGTCGATTCACCCGGCGCAGTGGTCAAGGCCTACGCGCAGATGTTCGCCGCTGGCGGGGGCACGATCAGGCAATCCGGAATCCGGCGGATCGAGCCGCACGGCGACGGCTGGCGCGTGCAGCTCGCCGACGGCGAGATCGCCGCGCGCCATGTCGTGGTCGCGCTCGGGCCGTGGTCGGCCGAGCTGCTGCAGCCGCTCGGCTATCGCGTGCCGCTGGCGTTCGAGCGCGGCTATCATCAGCATTTCGTGCCGAACCCGGCACGCAAATTGCTGCGGCCGATCCATGATGCGGAGGGCGGCTTTCTGATGACGCCGATGGAGCAGGGCGTTCGCGTCACCAGCGGCGTCGAGCTCACTGCGCGCGATGCGCCGTCGAATTTTTCGCAGCTCGAGGCGGTGGTGCCGATGGCGCGCAGCGTGGTCGAATTCGGCGATGCGGTCGGCGAGCGCTGGCGCGGCGCGCGGCCGACGCTGCCCGACAGCCTGCCGATGATCGGCGCGGCGCCGCGACATCGCGGGCTCTGGTTCGCCTTCGGCAACCAGCATATCGGCTTCACCACCGGCCCCGGAACGGGCGCCGCAATTGCGGCGATGATCGCGGGCGATGCGCCGCCGTTCGAGGTGCGGGCATTTTCGCCCGCCCGGTATATCGCGTGACTCGCGCGAGACCGCCTGCAATGCTTGGCGATCAAGCGCGCGGCAACCGAGGGGCAGGATGAACTACGTCTGGGATTTCGGCATCCTTGCCAAGTACAGCCATCTGTTCTGGCTCGGGCTCGGCTGGACCATCGCCTACACGATCGGCACCATCATCCTCGGGACCCTGATCGGCTTGATCGTCGGCATGCTGCGGCTGCGGCGCATTCCCGCGATCGACTGGCTCCTGATCGCCTATATCGAATTGTTCCGCTGCACGCCGCTGCTGGTGCAGATCATCTGGTTCTACTACGCGTTTCCGGTCGTGATCGGCGTCAACATCCCGGCGCATGTCGCCGCCGTCAGCGTGCTGTCGCTCTATGGCGGCGCATTCTACGCCGAGATCGTGCGCGGCTCGATCGAGAGCGTGCCGATCGGGCAGTGGGACGCGGCGAAGGCGCTCGGCTTCCGCGGCTGGCGCCTGATGCGGCTCGTGATCCTGCCGCAGGCGCTGAAGCCGATGATGGCGCCCTATGTCAACCAGTCGGTCACGCAGCTCAAGAACACCTCGCTGGTCTCGATCATCGCGGTACCCGATCTCGTCTACAACGCGACCTTGATCAACGCCGACACCTACCGGCCGCTCGAGGTCTACACCATCGTGGCGCTGATCTATTTTGCGATCCTGTTCCCGTCGACGCTGGTGGCGAGGCGGTTGGAGCGCGGGCTGACCTACGACAAGGTGTGAGTTGCCTGACCTCTCCCGCTTGCGGGGGAGGTCGGATCGCATCGTTAGGTGCGATCCGGGTGGGGGCTCTCTCCATACATGGGGTGTCGCTTGTGGCGACACCCCCACCCCGGCCCTCCCCGCAAGCGGGAGAGGGAGATCACTGCCGTCTCGGCAATCGCCTCAGATACTCAACTCCACCGGTACATCCTCGGGCTTGACGCCGGCAAGGCCGAGGCCCTTGACGAACCATTCGCGCATCTGGCCGATGCCGCGGTTGTAGTCGATCCACACCGAGAGAAAATCGCGCCAGCGCTTGTCGGCTTCGCGCCGTACCGCCGTGCCGCTCGCGATCGTCACCGATGGCGAGGCCAGGATCTTGTAGGTGCCGAGGTTCGGGTTCTTGGCGATCGCGGTCAGCCCGAGCACCAGCGCGTTGACCACGCAATCGACGCGACCCGACGACATTTCCAGCATCACCTCGTCGCGCGACTTCAGCGACTTGATGGTGGCGTTCGGCGCAAAGCGGCGCGCCACCGCCTCGTTGGCCGAGCCGACGTCGACCGCGATCTTGACCTCGGGCTTGTTGATGTCGGCCCAGGTCTTGGCTTCCAGCCCCTTCCTCAGCATCGCGCCGAACGGATGAGGGAACACCAGATTGGTGAAATCGACCACCAGCGCGCGCTGCGGCGTCGGGTTGAGCGCGAAGCCGAGGTCGATCTTGTTGGCCTGCAGATCAAGGATTGAATTGCCGTAGGTCGACTCGACATATTCCAGCTTGACGTCGAGCAGTTTGGCCAGGTCGTTGGCCATCTCGATCGAGAAGCCGGACCAGGTGCCCGAGGCGAGGTCCTTGTTGAAATAGGGCAGTTCGCCCGGCAGCACCGCGATCCGCAGCACCTTGTTGGCCCGGATTCGATCCAGCGTGTTGTCGGCTGGCGTCTGCGCCGAGGCCGGCGTTGCCATCGCGGCCGCGAGCGCCGCGCCGCTGCCGATCCCGAGCGCATAGCGCAGCGCGTCGCGGCGATCTTCGGAGATTTTGATGTCGTCGGATTGAGTCAAGCGGGCCTCCCTGCACCAGATCGGGGGAAGCCTAGCGTCGGTATCCGGTGCCAGCAAGTGCGCGCGCCTGCACAGTGCGCGCGCCTGCACCATTGGTAGGCAAGGCGAGGGCGCGGTCGCCTACGTGCCGGACTTCACCTCTCCCGCTTGTGGGGGAGGTCGAATAAGCCGCGAACCGCGCCCTTAGGGGTTAGCAACGATAGGTCATGTTCGCCCCTGTGACCGAAGAAAAGAAAACGGCGGGGAAGCTCAGTTCGGCTACCCAATCGAGCACTTGGTTGTCTGTCTGGGTTTCTGGACTTGAAAGGTGTGGAAATTGAAAAAGCACCGTCCCGTGAATGTCCAAAAGAACGAGACGATCGATAACCCAAACATCACCGTCGTCGGTCGAGAAAAATTTTGCCAGCAATTCTGCTGTTCCGTCAGAACGAAGCCTGAGAGTGGGGCCGTTGTTCAGGGTGCCGTTCAAGAAGCCGGACAGCTTGCAATCGCCGTAACGAATAGGCGCGCTCCAACTGAGGTCAAGGGTTTGGATAGCATGTGTCGCAACACCCTTATAGCTTTCTGGCTGGTCGGTCGCCGAGCTTTTGCTTTCAAGATGTTCTTTCAACATAGCGTACGCCTCCTTCTAGCCCGCGAATTGCGAGCAACCTCTGGTTTAAAGGGAGGGCGCAAAAGGACCAGTGAGCTGCCTCACAATCTCCAATCGCGATTTAGTGATCCTCCCCGTAAGCGGGGGAGGACAGAGCGTGCTCGTGCCCAGAATCAATATCGTCCCGGCACGTACATCTCCTGCGGGATCGGGCCGCGGTGATAGTCCGGGTTGCGCACCCGCGGCGGCAGCACCACCGGCTGGTGGGTGACCGCCTGATAGGGGATCTGGCTCAAGAGATGCGAGATGCAGTTGAGCCGGGCGCGCTTCTTGTCGACTGCATCGACGATCCACCACGGCGAGTCCTGCAGGTGCGTGCGTTCCAGCATCGTTTCCTTGGCCTTGGTGTAGAGCTCCCAGCGGGTCCGCGCCTCGACGTCCATCGGGCTCAGCTTCCACTGCTTCAGCGGATCCTGGATCCGCATCGAGAAGCGGAACGCCTGTTCCTCGTCGCTGATCGAGAACCAGTATTTCAGGAGGACGGTGCCGGAGCGGATCAGCATGCGCTCGAATTCCGGCACCGAGTTGAAGAATTCCTCATACTGCTCGTCGCTGCAGAACCCCATCACCTTCTCGACGCCGGCGCGGTTGTACCAGCTGCGGTCGAACAGCACGATCTCGCCGCCGGCCGGCAGATGCGAGACATAGCGCTGGAAGTACCATTGCGTGCGCTCGCGCTCGTTCGGCGCCGGCAGCGCCGCGATCCGGCAGACCCGCGGGTTGAGCCGCTGGGTGATGCGCTTGATCACGCCGCCCTTGCCGGCGGAATCGCGGCCCTCGAACAGCACGACGACCTTCTTCTTCTCGTGCTGCACCCAGTCCTGCAGCTTGACCAGCTCGCCCTGCAGCCGCAGCAATTCGCGGAAATAGAACTTGCGGTCGATCGACGGCCTGCCGGCGGCGCCGTCATGGTCGAGCTCGTCGAGCCTCATGTCGTCGAGCTCGAGCTCGAGTTCCTCGTCGAGGCTGTCGGCCATCTCCTGATGGATGCGGGCGCGCAAGGCTTCATCCCGCAAGGCTTCGTCGGTGAGGGCGGAGGTCGTCATCAAGGTCCGTCTTTCAGTGTGTTAGATGGATCGGACGGCAGCATTGACGGGCGATGTTACCCCTCTATGACAATGCCGTGACCGCTGTTTCACGCCGCCGGGCGGACTGTGCTAACAAGCCGACAAAACCAAAAAGGGAGATGTGCCGATGATTTCACTCACGCCAAAAGACGTCCTGCCGGAGGACGGCACCGCCGGCACGCTGGTCGGGCGGGTCTGGCTGCCGCAGGCCGGCGGGCCGGCCGTCGTCGCGGTGCGGGCAGACGGTGTGTTCGATGTCACGGCGCGGTTCCCGACGGTGAGCGCGCTCTGCGAGGAAAGCGATCCCGCGGCCGCGCTGCGCGCCACGGGCGGCGAGCGGATCGGCGATTTCGAGGCGATCCTCGCCAACACCCCGCCCGACGGCCGCGACAAGGCCAGGCCGCACCTGCTGGCGCCGGTCGATCTCCAGGTGCTGAAGGCCGCCGGCGTCACCTTCGCGATCTCGATGCTGGAGCGCGTGATCGAGGAGCGGGCGCGCGGCAATCCGTCCTCGGCGGACGCGATCCGCAAGGAAGTGGTGCGCCTGGTCGGCGACGATCTCTCCAAGCTGAAGCCCGGCTCCGAGCAGGCGATGAAACTGAAGCAGGTGCTGATCGATCAGAATGCCTGGAGCCAGTATCTCGAGGTCGGCATCGGTCCCGACGCCGAAGTGTTCACCAAGGCGCCGACGCTATCCTCGGTCGGATCAGGCATGGATGCCGGGCTGCATCCGAAGTCGACCTGGAATAATCCGGAGCCGGAGGTCGTGCTTGTTGTCTCCGCCGCCGGCAAGATCGTCGGCGCCGCGCTGGGCAACGACGTCAATCTGCGCGACTTCGAGGGGCGCTCGGCGCTGTTGCTGTCGAAGGCCAAGGACAACAACGCGTCCTGCGCGATCGGCCCGCTGCTCCGGCTATTCGACCAGACCTTCTCGCTCGACGATGTCAGGAAGATGGATGTCGGCCTGACCGTGACTGGCGCAGACGGCTTCGTGCTCGAGGGCCATTCCTCGATCAGCAAGATCAGCCGCGACCCGACCGATCTGGTCGCCCAGACCATCGGCCCCGTGCATCAATATCCTGATGGATTTGCGCTGTTCCTCGGCACGATGTTCGCGCCGGTCAAGGATCGCGATGCCAAGGGTGAGGGTTTTACCCACAAGCGCGACGACATCGTGACCATCGCCGCACCACAGCTCGGCAAGCTGGTCAACCGGATGCGCAATAGCGACGAATGCGAGCCCTGGACCTTCGGCGTCGGTGCGCTGATGAAGAACCTCGCACAGCGCAAGGTGCTGTGAGGATCAGGACGGGGCGGCGAGTCCACTACCTCGGCCACTTCGTCGGCCGTGTGCGGCCTGTCGCGTGGCGGCAGGTCGGCGCTGGGTTGCGCCGACAATCCGGTGACGTTCAGCCGCCTCTCGCAGCGCGTTGAACGACGACGATGGTGACTGTGCCGAAGCGGCGGCGTTGTCGAACATGTTCAGAAACCTGCGCGGCAGATCGACCGTGTGGCGCAACTTGAGCGCGCTAAAACACGCGGAATTTGCCGCTTTTTCCTAGCTTTATGTGAACCAGTTCATCCTCGTTCGCGCCGGTCCGCTCCAGCATATTGGCTCGACGCGAACAGAAGGAATCGCGTACATGAGCGAGCAGCCATCAAACGGAATGCCCGATTGGCTCACCACCGATATGCTGGTCATTGCCGTATCACTGGCCATCATCGTGATTGGGATATGGATCGCGCCGTAGCCTGGTTGTCGCGGCGAGGCCGTCCAGCCGGGCAGGGCGCCAGCGGCAATCACTGAGTTGCCCGACGGCGCAAGCCTCTTTTGCAAAACGGAACGAGATGCAAAGCTCGGACGATTCACACACTCAGTGCCGTCCCTGCGAAAGCAGGGACCCATAACCCCAAATGCAAATTGTTAAGCGATGCTGCAACGGCGAGTCCCCCTCACAACAACTGCTGCGGCGTATGGGTCCCGGCCTTCGCCGGGACGACACTGTGGGGTTGGCGTCATTCGAGTGACCAACCAACGCCCTCACACCGGCAACGCCGTCGAATACTTCACCTGGCTCAGCGCAAAGCTCGACTCGATGGAGGCGATGCCGTCGAGCCGGGTCAGCTTGTTCTTCAGGAATGCCTCGTAGGAGGAAAGGTCGGCGGCGACGACGCGCAGCAGATAGTCGCGGTTGCCGGTCATCAGGTAGCATTCGAGCACCTCGTCCCATTTCGAGATCGCGCGCGCGAAGCGGTTGAGGTCTTCCTCCTTCTGCCGCGCCAGCTTGATCGAGATGAAGACGGAGACGTGCAGCCCGATCGACTTCTGGTCGACGGTTGCGATGTAGCGAGAGATCACGCCGCGCTCCTCGAGCAGCTTGACCCTGCGGTGGCAAGGCGACACCGACAGCCCGACCTTGTCGGCGAGTTCCTGCATGGTCATGCGGCTGTCGGTCTGGAGCAGACTCAGGATCTTGCGGTCGATGGCATCGAGGGCAGGCATTGGGATGAACTCGTCAGTTGAAGTCGGATCGTGGGAATTTATCCCAATTTTTGCTGTGCTGTCGCGTGGAATTGATATTTTCGCCGCCGCCTGCGGCAGTAACATTCCGGCATATCGCCCGGAGCATTGCCATGGGAATCGCGCCTGAACGCCTCGACATGCTGTCCGCCCTGGCCCGCAAGGTGCTGTGGCTGTCGTCGTGGACCATCCATCACGCCAACCATGTGCGGCCCTCTACCGACGGGTTGAAGGTCGGCGGCCACCAGGCCTCGTCGGCCTCGCTCGCCAACATCATGTCGGCGCTTTATTTCTCGGTGTTGCGCCCGCAGGACCGCGTCGCGGTGAAGCCGCATGCGAGCCCGGTGTTCCACGCCATCCAGTATCTGTTCGGCCACCAGACCCGCGACAAGCTGGAGAATTTTCGCGGCTACAAGGGCGCGCAGTCCTACCCCTCGCGCACCAAGGACAGCGACGACGTCGACTTCTCGACCGGCTCGGTCGGCCTCGGCGTCGCGCAGACATTGTTCGCCTCGCTGGTGCAGGACTACGTCAAGGCGCACGGCTGGCTGCAGGACCGGCCGGAGGGCCGCATGATCGCGCTGGTCGGCGACGCCGAGATGGACGAGGGCAACATCTTCGAGGCGCTGCTCGAAGGCTGGAAGCACGGCCTGCGCAACACATGGTGGGTGGTCGACTACAACAGGCAGTCGCTCGACGCCGTGGTGCGCGAGGGATTGTGGGCCAAGTTCGAGACCATGTTCCGCAACTTCGGCTGGGACGTGGTGATCGTGAAGTACGGCAAGCTGATGCTCGAGGCGTTCGCCGAGCCCGGCGGCGAAGCGCTGCGGCGCTGGATCGACAACTGCCCGAACCAGATGTACGCCGCGCTCTGCTTCCAGGGCGGCGCCGCGTTCCGCAAGCATCTGCGCGACGACATCGGCGACCAGGGCGAGGTGTCGGCGCTGATCGAGCGCCGCAGCGACGACGAGTTGCTGGCGCTGATGTCGAACCTCGGCGGCCACGACATGGCGAGCATGATCGAGGCCTTCGAGGCGATCGACCATGATCGGCCGGTCTGCTTCATCGCCTATACCATCAAGGGTGTCGGCCTGCCGATGCAGGGCCACAAGGACAACCACGCCGGCCTGATGACGGTCGCCCAGATGGAGAAATGGCGCGCCGCGCAGAATATCCGCCCCGGCCACGAGTGGGACAAGTTCGAGGGCCTGTCGCAGGAGCCTGCGGAGCTCGAGGCATTCCTCGCCGAGGCGCCGTTCAACCGCGAGGGGCGCCGCCGCCTGTCGGCGCCCGAAATTGATGTGCCGGAACGGCTGGCCTTCAAGGCCTCGGCGCAGATGTCGACGCAACAGGGTTTTGGTCTCGTGCTGCACGAGCTGGCGCGCGGTGATAGCGAACTCACCTCGCGCATCGTCACCGCATCGCCCGATGTCACCGTGTCGACCAATCTCGGCGCCTGGGTCAACCGCCGCGGCCTGTTCGCGAAGGCGGAGAACCACGACTTGTTCCGGCAGGAGAAGATCCCGTCCGCCTACACCTGGGAATATTCGCCGAAGGGACAGCACCTCGAGCTCGGCATCGCCGAGATGAATCTGTTCATCATGCTGTCGGCGCTCGGCCTGTCGCACCAGATCAACGGCGCGCGGCTGTTGCCGGTCGGCACGCTGTACGATCCCTTCATTGAACGCGGCCTCGATGCGCTGAACTATGCCTGCTACCAGGATGCCCGCTTCATGGTGGCGGCGACGCCGTCGGGCATCTCGCTGGCGCCGGAAGGCGGCGCGCATCAGTCGATCAAGACGCCCTTGATCGGGATCGGGCAGGACGGGCTCGCCTCGTTCGATCCGGCCTTCGTCGATGAACTTGCCGTGATCATGGGCTGGGGCTTTGGCCACATGCAGCGCGAGGGTGCCGAGGGTGGTTCGGTTTACTTGCGACTCTCGACCCGTACGCTGGAGCAGCCGCAACGGATCATGACCCCGGACCTGCAGCGCGACATCACCGACGGCGCCTATTGGATGCGCAAGCCGGGCCCGAACTGCGACATCGTCATTGCGTATACTGGCACCGTCGCGCCGGAGGCAATCGAGGCGGTCGGCCTGATCGGCGAGAGCCACCGCGACGTCGGTCTGCTGGCGGTCACCTCCGCCGACCGGCTCTATGCGGGTTGGTCCGCCGCGCGGAATTTGCGCCGCGACCGCCGCGGCGCGCAGCATTTGAGTCATATCGAGCGCATGCTGGCGCCGCTCGGCCGCGACTGCGGCATTGTGACCGTGATCGACGGCCATCCGGCAACGCTCGGCTGGCTCGGCAGCGTGCGCGGCCACCGTGTCGAGGCGCTCGGTGTCGAGCATTTCGGCCAGACCGGCACGATCGGCGACCTCTACCGCCACTACGGCATCGACGCCAACGCCATCATCGACGCGGCGGAAAGCGTCTCGGTCGGCGCCCCGGTGCGGCATCGCAAGATGGCGGTGTAGCCACATCGTCGTCCCGGCGAAGGCCGGGACCCATTACCACAACTGGCAGCAAGTAAACGCGACTCGTTCTAACAGCACCCTTTACCAATTGCCGGCGGAGTTTATGGGCCCCGGCCTTCGCCGGGGCGACGAGACCAACCTTGCCACCTGCGCGATAGCGACATTATATGCTGTTCGCGCGCACGAGCCGCGTCCCGCATATGGCGGGTTCAATTCGCCGGGCTTTCGTGCAAGGATGCCTGCCGAACGCTTTCGTTCCCCATTCCATACGCCCCGTACAAGAGGTTTCCGATGGTCAATCGCATGCAATTCTACATCGACGGCGCCTGGGTCGATCCCGTCGTCAAAGGCAAGTCCACCCCGGTCGTCAATCCGGCGACCGAAGAAGCGATGTATGAGATTGCGCTCGGCTCCAAGGCCGATGTCGACAAGGCAGTCGCCGCCGCCAAGCGCGCCTTCGAGACCTTTTCCCGGACCAGCCGCGAGGAGCGCGTCGCGCTGCTCACCAAGATCGTCGAGGTCTACAAGGGCCGCATGAAGGAGATCGGCGCGGCCGTCTCCGACGAAATGGGCGCGCCGTTGCCGATGGCCGAGAAGCTGCAGGCCGGCGCCGGCCTTGGCCACCTCATGAACACCCTCGAAGTGCTGAAGAAGTACGAGTTCGAGGAGACCATGGGCACCGCCGTGATCGTGCGCGAGCCGGTCGGCGTCGTCGGCATGATCACGCCCTGGAACTGGCCGCTCAACCAGATCGCCTGCAAGGTCGCGCCCGCGCTTGCCGCCGGCTGCACCATGATCCTGAAGCCGTCGGAGTTCACTCCGACCTCGGCGCTGATCTTCGCAGAAATCCTCCATGAAGCCGGCGTGCCGAAGGGCGTGTTCAACCTGCTCAACGGCCTCGGCCCGGAGGTGGGTGCCGCGATGAGCGAGCACCCGGACATCGACATGATCTCGTTCACCGGTTCGACCCGCGCCGGCGTCGACGTCGCCAAGCGTGCGGCGCCGACCGTGAAGCGCGTCAGCCAGGAGCTCGGCGGCAAGTCGCCGAACGTGATCCTCGACGGTGCCGACCTGACCAAGGCGGTGACCGGCGGCGTGATGCACATGTTCAACAACTCGGGCCAGTCCTGCAACGCGCCGTCGCGCATGATCGTGCCGCTCTCCAAGATGAAGGAAGTGGCCGCCATCGCGAAGGGCGTTGCCGACAAGACCAAGGCCGGCGATCCGCGTGCCGACGGCACGACGATCGGTCCGGTGGTCAACCGCGGCCAGTGGGACAAGATCCAGGCGCTGATCCAGAAGGGCATCGACGAGGGCGCAACGCTCGTCGCCGGCGGCCCGGGCCTGCCCGAGGGCGTCAACAAGGGCTTCTATGTCCGTCCGACCATCTTCGCCGACGTCACCAACGACATGACGATCGCCCGCGAAAGAGATCTTCGGACCGGTGCTGACCATCCTCGGCGCCAAGGACGAAGCTGACGCGGTGAAGATCGCCAACGACACGCCGTATGGTCTCGCCGGTTACGTCTCCGCCGACACCGTGGAAACCGCGCGCCGCGTCGGCCGCCAGATCCGCGCCGGCAACGTCAACCTGCAGGGCGTGCCGAACGAGCGCACCGCGCCGTTCGGCGGCTACAAGCAGTCCGGCAACGGCCGCGAGTGGGGCCGCTACGGTCTGGAAGAATATCTCGAGGCCAAGGCGGTCGCCGGCTACAACGCCGCGTAAGCCGAGCCACGAGAGACGCGACTTTTGGCGCCGGGGCAGGCAACTGCTCCGGCGTTAGCCATTTTGGGGGCGCAAGGTCTTGAAGAGTGCGAATCTTGCGAAGATGAAGGTTGCAGTCTCGCCGTCATTGCGAGCGAAGCGAAGCAAAGCAATCCATCTCTCCTCACGGGCGGACAGATGGATTGCTTCGTCGCTTCGCTCCTCGCAATGACGGCCGGGCTAACCGCCGAGCGCGCCTTGGGTGTTGACGTAGAGCGCATAGATCGACTGGCTCGCCGCCATGAACAGGCGGTTGCGCTTGACGCCACCGAAGCAGAGGTTGGCGCAGCGCTCCGGCAGCGCGATGCGGCCGATCATGACGCCGTCGGGCGCGAACACGACGACGCCGTCGAGTTCGGGATCACCCATGCCCCAGCCGCACCACAGATTGCCGTCGATGTCGCAGCGCATGCCGTCGGGCGTGCCCGGGCCGGCGTCGATGAAGACGCGCTTGTTGGAGATCGTCTTGCCGTCGGCTGCGACGTCATAGGCGAGGATCTTGCGGTTCGGCTCGCCGCGGGATTCGACGACGTAGAGGATGTTCTCGTTCGGCGAGAAGCACAGCCCGTTCGGCCCCAGCACGCCCTCGGCGACGATGGTGGCCTTGCCGGTTTCGGGATCGAGCCGGTAGACGTTGGGCTCGATCTCGGGATCGGCCTTGTAGCCTTCGTAGTTGCCGAGCAGGCCGAAGATCGGATCGGTGAACCAGATCGAACCGTCGGATTTCACCACGACGTCGTTCGGCGAGTTCAGCCGCTTGCCGCCGAAGGAGTCGATCAGCACCGTGATCGATCCGTCATATTCGGTGCGCACCACGCGGCGGCCGCCATGCTCGCAGGTGATCAGCCGGCCCCGGCGATCGCGGGTGTTGCCGTTGGCGAAGTTCGACGGCTTGCGGAAGATGCTGACCGCGCCGGTCTCTTCCTCCCATTTGAGGATGCGCTGGTTCGGGATGTCGCTGCACAACAGATAGCGGCCGTCGCCGAACCACACCGGACCTTCGGCCCAGCGCAGGCCGGTCGCGATGCGCTCGACGGCGGAGAGTTTCAGCCAGTATTTCTCGAAACGCGGATCGAGCGCGCGGATCGCGGGATCGGGATAGCAGGTCGCGGGACGCCAGCCGGCGGAATGAACATCGGACATTTGCTGTTCTCGTTGTTGTGTTTCGATGGTGTTTCCTTGAGCGCCCGGTTTGCTATCATTGTCGGCCTGCGACCGCAATTCGATCGCAGCAATCAGGAAAGAAGAGGGACGGCATGCCACGCATATTGATGACCGGCGCATCGGGGGGAATCGGAACGAGCCTGCGCAAGCTGTTGCCGCCGATCTATCCGGATCTCCTGCTGAGCGATATCAAGCAGCCCTCCGATCTCGGCAGCAACGAAAAGTTCAAGGCGGCCGATCTCGCCGACCTTGCGCAGGTCGAGGCGATCTGCGAGGGCGTCGACGGCATCCTGCATTTCGGCGGCTATTCGGTCGAAGGCCCCTGGGACGCGATCCTGCAGTCCAACATCATCGGTTGCTACAATCTGTTCGAGGCGGCGCGCAAAAAGGGCGTCAAGCGCGTGATCTTCGCCTCATCCAATCACGCGGTCGGGTTCTATCCGCGTCATCACCGCATCGGCACCGACGTCACCGCGCGGCCGGACAGTCGCTATGGTGTGAGCAAGGTGTTCGGCGAAGGCGTCGGCGCGCTCTATGCCGACAAGCACGGCATCAAGGTCACGTGCCTCCGGATCGGCAATTTCGGCGAGGCGCCGCTCGACCACCGCAGGCTCTCGATCTGGCTCAAGCCGGAAGACCTCGTGCAGCTCTGCCGCATCGGGCTCGAGCATCCCGACATCCATTTCGAGGTGCTGTACGGCGCGTCCTACAATGAGCGCTCGTGGTGGGACAATCACTGCGCCTACGATCTCGGCTATCGTCCGACCGGAAGGGCTGAAGATTTCCGCGAGCACGCGATGGCCGAGCAGGCCAAGCTGCCGCCGGATCCGGTCGGCGACTATTACCAGGGCGGCGCGTTCTGCAGCATGGAGTTCGACGGCGACAAGGAGAGGGTGATCGACTGGAAGAAGTGATCAATCCTCGCATTGCGGCAGTTGCTTCACGGATTCGGTGTGCTGCTGCGCCTCCTTCGAACCTTGCCCGGATGTCTTGGGCGGGCTGCCGGGCCCGTCAAAGGTCTCGGCGAAGTGCGTGAGGGGAAAGGCGAGGCTTATGGTCTGCCCGGTGAGGTTCTTGGCTTCGACAGCGATCGTCTGCGCGTGCTTCAGCCGCTCGATCATTTCGCCGTCGGCCTCGAGCGTGCCGCCGCAGCCGAGCGTGTAACAATGCGGCCTCGCGATCTGGATCGGCTCGTCCTGATCGATGCGGAGGCTGATCGTGCCTTCCAGCATGGTCCGCGTTCCGACATTGGCGCTCACGATCGCGCGCTTGCTACTCTGCGGCGAGACGCTGAGTGTGCCGCCCGATGGTGAACACTGACCGCGCGCGGCGGCGCCGACGAAGCAGCTCGCCTCTGTCAGGCACGTCTTGGTCCAGGGCTCGTAGGTGAGCTGCGTCGCGCGCGGATCGGCCGCTTCGCCGACGCCGCCGAGCGCAAGCTGCACGGTGAACGATCCAAGGAATATAGCCACATAGCGCATCGCCGTCTCCTTCACGAGGAGGCCGCGTATCGCGCTATTGCGGCTTTTTGTCGTTGGAGATGCGGACGAGATAATCCGCCTTGCTGTACTGCATGTGATCGACGCAAAGCTGCGCCAGCGCCCAGCTGTCGCGGCCCTTCAAGAGCTCGATCATCAATTCGTGCTGGCGGCGCGACAATGCGAGGCCCTCGCTGTCGGCGAGATTCTTGGCGCGCATCGGCAGCGTCAGGTTCATGTAGTCCTGCAATGAGCGGACGAGGTAAGGATTGCCGCAGGCGGAAAACAGCGCGAGGTGGAACGCATCGTTGGTCTCGTGAATGCCGCGCATGTCCTGCGCCTCGGCCTTGATGCAGTAGTGCCGTTGCAGCTCGCTCAACTGGTCGATCAGGCTTTGCGGCGCGGGCAGGGCGATCATCAGCGCGGCCTGCCGCGTCAGCATCTCGCGCACCTCATAGATCTGCCGCACTTCCTCGGCCGAATAGAACCGCACCGTGGCGCCGACATTCTTCTCGCGCAGCACGATGCCCTGGCGCTCGAGCTGGAACAGGGCCTGGCGGACGAAATGCCGGCTCGCGCCGTAGCGCTGCATCAGGTTATCCTCGACCAGGCGCAAACCGGGCGCGAAGCGGCCGAAGATGATGTCCTCCTCCAGCCGGCGGATCACCTCCGCTTGTTCCTCCTCGCGCGAGGGGGCCTGGAGTTCGGGCAATGTGGGCTCGGCTGTCATGCGCTCTCGGCTTTGGATCGGTGCCTGAGGTCAGCATAGCGCCACGGTTATTGTCAATAATGGGGGCGATTTTGCCGCGGACCAGCCACCCGCCGCGACCGGATTATCTCATATTGACAATAATTCCTGCCGCTCCTTAAGTGCGGCCGAACAACCACGGGACGAGAAGAAAATGGCCGACGGACTTCGCAAGGGACTGACAAGCTATGGTGACGCCGGCTTCTCGCTGTTCCTGCGCAAGGCCTTCATCAAGGCGATGGGTTATTCGGACGATGCGCTCAATCGCCCGATCGTCGGCATCACCAACACCTACAGCGACTACAATCCCTGCCACGGCAACGTGCCTGACATCATCGAGGCCGTGAAGCGCGGCGTGATGCTGTCGGGTGCGATGCCGTTCGTGTTCCCGACCATCTCGATCGCCGAGAGCTTTGCGCATCCGACCTCGATGTATCTGCGCAACCTGATGGCGATGGATACCGAGGAGATGATCCGCGCCCAGCCGATGGATGCGGTGGTCGTGATCGGCGGCTGCGACAAGACCTTGCCGGCGCAGATCATGGCCGCGATCAGCGCCGATCTGCCGACCGTGGTGATTCCGGTCGGCCCGATGGTGGTCGGCCATCACAAGGGCGAGGTGCTCGGCGCCTGCACGGACTGCCGCCGGCTGTGGGGCAAGTATCGCGCCGGCGAGATCGACGACAACGAGATCGAGGCGGTGAACGGCCGCCTCGCGCCCTCGGTCGGCACCTGCATGGTGATGGGCACTGCCTCCACCATGGCCTGCATCACCGAGGCGCTCGGCCTGTCGCTGCCGATGAGCGCGACGATCCCGGCGCCCCATGCCGAACGCTTCCGCTCCGCCGAGGCCAGCGGCCGCGTCGCCGCCGAGATGGCGAAGACCAAGGGACCGAAGCCGAGCGAGATCCTGACGCCGTCCTCGTTCCGCAACGCCCAGGTCGTCATGCAGGCGATCGGCGGCTCGACCAATGGGCTGATCCATCTCACGGCGATCGCCAACCGCTCGCCGCACAAGATCGACCTCGAGGCGTTCGACAAGCTCGGCCGCGAGGTCCCCGTGCTGGTCGACCTCAAGCCGTCGGGCGAACACTACATGGAGCATTTCCATCACGCCGGTGGCGTGCCGAAGCTGATGGCACAGCTCGGCGACCTGATCGATCTCGATGCCAAAACCATCACCGGCCAGACCTTGCGCGAGGTCGTCGCCAATGCCGAGGATGTGCCGGGGCAGGACGCGATCCGCTCCAAGGCGAACCCGATCAAATCCGAAGGCGCGATGGCGATCCTGCACGGCAATCTCGCGCCGCGCGGTGCCGTCATCAAGCAGTCGGCGGCGAGCCCGAAACTATTGCAGCACACCGGCCGCGCCGTGGTGTTCGAATCGGTCGAGGACATGACGCTGCGGGTCGACGATCCCGCGCTCGATGTCACCGCCGACGACGTGCTGGTGTTGCGCAATGCCGGCCCGAAGGGCGCGCCGGGCATGCCGGAGGCGGGTTACCTGCCGATCCCGAAGAAACTCGCGCGCGCCGGCGTGAAGGACATGGTCCGCATCTCCGATGCGCGGATGAGCGGCACCGCGTTCGGCACCATCGTGCTGCACATCACGCCGGAATCCGCGGTCGGCGGTCCGCTCGGGCTGGTGCGGAACGGCGACATGATCCGGCTCGATGTCGTCAAGCGCAGCATCGATCTGTTGGTCGACGAGGCCGAATTGCAGAAGCGCCGCGACGCGCTCGCGCCGGCCGGTTCGCCCGATTGGGCCAAGCGCGGCTACGCGCATCTCTTCAACGACACCATCCTGCAGGCCGATGAGGGCTGCGATTTCGACTTCATGCGCGCCAAGGGGAAGTAGCTTGCAAAGTTCGGCGCATCTGCTGAATTGTCGATAATTTCTGCGATGTGGTGCTCGTTGTCGCCTACGACGAGCTGATTGCCTCTGTTTTATTGACAATCCTGCGCGACTGGTGGGATGATCCCCCTCAATTAAAAACAGGGGGAACGTCGCGATGGGCTATTCAGCCAGGATCGTCGGGATTGCCATGGCCGCGGCAGCGCTGCTGCTTTCCGCGGGCGCCGGCGCGCAGGAAGTCAAGCACTACCGCTTCGCGCACGATCAGCAGCTCAACACCGGATACAGCGTGGCCTACGATATGTTCTCCGCCAAGCTCAAGGAGTTGAGCAAGGGGACCATGATCGTCGACCAGTATCCGGGAGCGCAGCTCGGACAGGAGCCGCAGCTGCTGCAGCTCGTGAAATCCGGAGACATTGAATTCGCCATCATCTCGTCGGCGAACACCGCGACTATCTCGCCGCAGGCCGGTGTGATGTCGCTGCATTTCCTGTTCCGCGACGCCAACCATGTGGTGAAGGCCCTTGCCGATCAGAAGGTGATTGACGCGATCAAGGCGATGATCGACGACACGTCGCAAGGCCTTCATGTCATCGCGACGGGCAGCCAAGGCGTAAGAAGCATCTACGCCAGGAAGGAAATCCACAACGTCAGCGACCTCAAGGGTGTAAAGATTCGCGTTCAGGCGACGGCTACGGAAGACACGATCTTCCCGGCTTACGCCGCGCAAACCGTCCATATGCCGTTCGGCAGCGTGTACACGTCGCTGCAGACCGGCGTCGTCGAGGCGGCGGAAAACAGCGTGAATGTTTACCTCGTCAATAAGCACTACGAAGTCGCGCCGGTGCTCTCGATGACCGAGCATGAGGCCAACAATGCGCTGTTGTTCATCAGCGACAGGCTGTGGCAGAGCCTTTCAGCCGAGCAGAAGGCCTGGGTGACGACAGCGGCCGCCGAGGTGAGCGCCAAGGAGCCGGC
Source organism: Bradyrhizobium sp. USDA 4504 (assembly GCF_054063995.1). Classification (NCBI taxonomy): domain Bacteria; kingdom Pseudomonadati; phylum Pseudomonadota; class Alphaproteobacteria; order Hyphomicrobiales; family Nitrobacteraceae; genus Bradyrhizobium; species Bradyrhizobium sp. USDA 4504. The sequence continues at coordinate 1,137,561 of NZ_JBSSGV010000001.1, forward strand.
GAAGGCGTTCGAACTGGAGAAGAATGCGGCTGCAAAACTGAAGTCATTCGGCGTCAAGGTGGTCGAGGATGTGGACAAGAAGAGCTTTACCGCGATCGCCGATCCCTATCTCGACAAGCTCGCCAAGGATCTCGGGCCGCATGCGGAGAAGATTAAGAATTTGATCCGCGCGGTCAACTAGCCCACTTCCTGCGTCGTCCCGGCGAAGGCCGGGACCCATACGCCGCGGCTCGTCCATTGAAGCACCGGGCCGCCGTTCTTTCTCAAAGCATCAGGCGCCGGTGGTTATGGGTCCCGGCCTTCGCCGGGACGACATACGAGGACGGAGCATTCGATGGCCATCGCCGACACACTGGTGCTGCAACGGCAGCGGCATCTGAAATGGCGGGCGCTCGACCGGCTCGAGCTGATCCTGATGATGCTGTGCGGCCTGCTGTGCTTCGGCTTCTCGCTATCGGTGACCGCCGATATCGTCACCCGCACCATCGGTCATCCCTGGCTGTGGCTGCAGGAGGTGACCTCGACGCTGTTCATCTACGCGATCTTCATCGGGGCCGCGGTCGCGACACGGCGCAACGACCATCTCTATCTCACCGCGATCTCCGAAGCGCTGCATGGCAGGTCGCGGCTGATCGTCGAGATCGTCATCCGTCTGGTGGTGCTGGGTGTCGCCTTCTGCCTGGTCTGGTACGGCTATCAAAATTACCTCCGAGGCTTCGGCAGCTTCCGCCTGCCGTCCGGTACGCCGATCGCCTCGCTCTATGCGGTGATCCCGCTGTCCGGCATCCTGATCGGCCTGTTCACGATCGAGCAGCTCGTCAATGGGATCCGCAATGGCTTCGACCATCCGGAGCCGCCGGATGACCACCTTCCGATTCCTGCGATCGATACCCGCGCGACGACGGGAGTGCAGCCGTGAGCGCACCGGTCGTGCTTGCGCTGATGTCGTTCTGCTTCCTGTTCTTCGGCTATCTCGGCGTGCCCGTGCCGTTCTCGCTGATGGCTGGCGTGTTCGTCGGCGCAGTGCTATCAGACGTCTCGCTGGCGGCGATCATCCAGAAGGTCTTCGACGGCGTCGATTCCGAGGCGCTGCTTGCGATCCCGTTCTTCCTGCTGGTCGGCGAGCTCATGAGCTCCGCAAATGTCGTGGTCCGCATCGCCAATCTCTCGGTCTCGCTGGTCGGCCATATCAGGGGCGGGCTGTCGCAGGTCGTCGTCGTCTTCAGCATGTTCTTCTCGGAGATGTCCGGCTCGACCACCGCCGACGTCGCGGTCATGAGCCGGGCGCTCGGTGGGCCGATGCGGCGGGAAGGGTACGAGCCGGCCTTCATCGCCGCGATCATCGCCTCGGCGTCGACGATCGCAGCGCTGGTGCCGCCGAGCATCACGGCGGTCGTCTATGGCGCGGTCGGCAATGTCTCGATCGCCGGGCTGTTCATGGCCGGTGTGGTCCCCGGACTGATGATCGGCTTCGGGCTGATGATCTACTGCTACTTCTTCGGTCCCTCGGGCCTGCGCAAGCCGCGTGCGCCGCCGCGCCAGGTTGCGTTCGCCGCCGGTGACGCGGCGCTGCCGATGATGATCCCGGTGATCCTGCTGGGCGGCATCCTGACCGGCTGGTTCACGCCGACCGAGGCCGGCGTGGTCGCGGTCGCCTACATCATCGTCGTGGTGATCCCGGCGCTGAACCGCGGGCACCTGAAGAAGATCCCGTATGATTTCTGCCTCGCCGGCCTGATCTTCTCGCTGCCGCTGATCACGATCGGCGCGGCGAACGCGTTCGGCTGGATGCTGGCCTATCTGCGCGGCGCGATCTACATCGCCGACTGGATCACCTCGATCGCCGGTAACGACCCGCACCTCATCATGCTCTTGATGGTGTTGCTGTTCACCGTGGTCGGCGACTTCATCGAGCCGGTGCCGACCATCATCATCTTCATGCCGCTGGTCAACGCCTTGACCCAGGCCGGCGACATCAACGGCGTGCACATGGGCGTGGTGCTGATCGCAACGCTGGCGTTCGGCCTGATCACGCCGCCCTACGGGCTCGTGCTGCTGATGGCCTCGAAATTCGTCGGCATCAGTTTTGCAAAAGCGTTGCGGGCGGCGTTGCCGATCTATGTCGTGTTCCTGGTCACGATCTGCTTCACGATCTATTTTCCGAAGGTCGTGCTGTGGCTGCCCAAGCAGGTGATCCCGGAATCGGTCGGCTGCTTCAAGGCACCCGGCGGCACGGGGTACATTTGCCCGAACTAGCCAAACCTCTACTTCGACTTGCTGGTGAACTTCTTCACGGCGACGCGGAAATCATCGGTATGCATCGCCGTGATGATCTTGTGTTCCTCGGCGTCGAGCTGCTGCTTGGTCGGCGTGGTGGCGGCCTGATAGACCAGTGATTTGGTCCCCGCGATCGCGGCGGGCGGATTTTGCGCCAGACGCTCGGCGAGCTGCCGCGTCGCCGCCTTCAGCTCGGCCGCGGGGACGGTCTTGACGACGAGACCCCATTCATAGGCCTGCTGCGCGGTGAAGCCATCCTCGGCCAGGAAAATCTGCAGCGCGCGGCGGGTACCGACCGTGCCGACGATGCCGACCGTGCTGCCGCCATCCGGCGATACGCCGATCTTGGCATAGGCGGGCGTGAAGCGGGCATCCTCTGCGGCGATACACAGGTCGGTCACGAACGCGAGGCCCATGCCGGCTCCGGCCGCCGAACCATGCACGCTGGATAGCACGATCTTCGGCATCCGCCGGACCGTCTCGATGAAGGCATGGTAGTGGTGAAGCATCTCGCCGACCACGGGGGCGACATTGTTGGCTTCGGTCGCGGCGCCGATGGTCTGCAAATCGCCACCGGCGCAGAAGGCGCGGCCTTCGCCCTCGATGACCAGTACGCGAACGTCCTTGTTGGCTTCGACCTCGGCGCTGAGCTGCTCGAGCTTCTTGGCAATCGTCATGTCGATCGCGTTGAACGCGGCCGGCCGGTTCAGTGTGATGGTCGCGATGGCGCCGTCGATGCGGAGCAAAGCGGGGTCGGTGGCGGAGGGGGCGGGTGCTGGCATATTGAAGACCTTGGGCTTGTTGGTTCCGGACATTTAAGGCCTTGGCGGGAGCCGTGGCAATCCGGCCCGGCGCCCGGGGGCCGCGGGCGCGCCCAGAATCGCCTGGGACCCCCTTGCATCGGTACGAGCCATGAGGCCAAATGGCGTGCGCCTTCGGTACGCAGACACGAGCGCTGTGGGGACGGGGCAAGCAAGCTAACATCGACAAGAGGAAACGGCATGGGTCACTCCTGCTCGCGCGTATTTGGGTTGTTCCGATGACAGGCTCGGTCATCATCGTCGGCGCCGGACACGCCGGCTTCCAGCTCGCGGCGTCGCTGCGCCAGGCCGGCTTCGCCGAGCGCATCGCCCTGATCAATGACGAAGGCCATTTGCCGTATCAGCGGCCGCCGCTGTCGAAGGCCTATCTGAAAGGGACCGGCGGGCCCGAGAGCCTGATGTTCCGGCCCGACAAGTTCTACCAGGACAACAAGATCGAGCTGATCACCGATCGCGCCCATGCGATCGACCGCAATGCGCGGAAGGTGGCGCTCGCCTCCGGCGCGTCGCTCGATTACGGACACCTGGTGTTCGCAACCGGCGCGCGGAACCGGCTGCTGGATATCCCCAACGCCAAGCTCGACGCAGTCCGCTACCTGCGCATTCTGGATGAGAGCCAGGCGCTGCGCGACTTGATCGCGCCCGGCATGCGCGTCGTCGTGATCGGTGCGGGCTTCATCGGGCTCGAATTCGCCGCCACTGCCCGGGCCAAGGGCCTCGAGGTCGACGTGGTCGAGCTTGCCTCCCGCGTGATGGCGCGGGCGGTGACCGCGGAGATTTCCGAGTTCTCGCAATCCCGCCACAGCGCGGCCGGCATCCGGATTCACCTCGGGGTGCAGGTCACGGCGATCGAGGCCGATGGCGGCAAGGTTACCGGTGTCAGCCTGAGCAACGGCACGCATATCCCGGCCGACCTCGTCGTGGTCGGCGTCGGTGTGCTGCCGAATGTCGAGCTTGCGGCGGAGGCCGGGCTGCCGGTGGCATCCGGCATCATCGTCGACGAGCATCTGTTGACCGCCGATCCGAATGTCTCCGCGATCGGCGATTGCGCGCTCTATACCAGCAAACGCTTCGGCGGGTCGCTGCGGCTGGAGTCGGTGCAGAATGCGACCGACCATGCGCGCTGCGTGGCGTCGCGGCTGACCGGCAAGACCGAGGTCTATGACGGTCTGCCGTGGTTCTGGAGCGACCAGGGCCCCGACAAGCTGCAGATGGCGGGTCTCACCACCGGCTACGACCGCGTCGTAGTGCGCGGCGACCGCGCGCAGGGCGCGTTCTCGGCGTTCTGCTATCGCGGCGACAAGCTGCTCGGCATCGAATCGATCAATCGCGCCGGCGATCACATGTTCGGCCGCCGGCTGCTCGGCGCCGACGGCTCGATTACGCCGGAGCAGGCGGCGGATGCGAGCTTTGATCTGAAGAGTGCGCTGGCGCAAATGTAAGCAAGCGTCGTCCCGGCGAAAGCCGGGACCCATACTCCGTGGCAGTCGTTGGCGGAGACGAACGCAGTTGCCACGCGTGTGCCCCCAAACTGTGGCCGGTGGTTATGGGTCCCGGCCTTCGCCGGGACGACTTGGGGAGAGAGCGTCCTCCACCTCATCCGCCGTCGGCATCGACGGCGCGGCTCCCATCCGTTGCACGCAAATCGAGGCGGCGGCGTTGGCGTAGGCCAGCGCGTCGCCGAGCGGCTTGCCGATGGCGAGCTGTGAGGCGAGGGCGCCGACGAAGCAATCGCCGGCGCCTGTGGTGTCGACGGCCTTGACCTCGCGTCCCGGCACGAGCAGCGGCTGGTTGTCGACCAGCGCCAGCACGCCGCGCTTTCCGAGCGTGACGCAGACGATCCTGCCTTGCCCCAACGCCCGGGCCGCCTCGGAGAAGCGCTCCGGCGTGTCGCTGTCGCGCAGCCCCGTGCCAGTCAGGTAGCCGAGTTCGGTCTCGTTCAGAACGAGGATGTCGACGAGATCGAGCAGAGCCTTGTCGGCCTGTTTTGCCGGTGCCGGATTGAGGATCGTGGTGGCGCCGACGGCGCGGGCGCGCCGGAAGAAGGCAGCGATCGCCGGCAGCGGGATCTCGAACTGGCTGACCGCGACGTCACCCTTCATAAGTGAGGGGACCTTGACATCATGAGCGTCAACGAGCCCGTTGGCGCCTGGCACGACGACAATCGTGTTGTCGGCATTGGCGAGCGTGATGATCGCCGTGCCGGAATGCGTGCCGTGCGTGGTCTTGACCGAGGTGAGATCGACGCCTTGCGCGGCAAGGAACGCTCGCAGCTCCTTGCCGAACGCATCGGTGCCGAGCCGGCCGATCAGCGTGGTCGCTACGCCGAGCTTGGCCGAAGCCACCGCCTGGTTGGCGCCCTTGCCTCCGGGAAAATAGAGCACGGCCTCGCCGGCGACGGTTTCGCCGATCCGCGGATGGCGCTCGGCGGTCGCCACCACGTCCATATTGATGCTGCCGGCGACGAAGACGTGCCTCATGACTAGCCCCGTTCACCGATATCAGGCCTCGGCGCGAAATTCCTGCTTGACCGCTGCGATATCGGCGAGTGTCGGCAAGCCGGCCTCGTTGCCGAGCTTCTGGATCTTGAAGGTCGAGGCTGCACGCGCGAACTTGAAGTGCTCATGCCAGCCTTTGCTCGGGTTCGAAAGGTAAGAGTAGATGTAGGCGCCGTGGAAGACGTCGCCGGCGCCGTTGGTGTCGATCACGCGCGCGCGCGGGATCGGGAAGGCCGGCAGCGTGCGCACTGTGCCGGCCTCGTCATACCAGAGCAGGCCGCGCTCGCCCATGGTGACGCCGCCGACCTTGCAGCCGCGGCTCTTGAGATAGTCGAGCATCTGCTCCGGCGTCTTGTCCATCTGCTCGCACAGGCGTTCGGCAACGATCGCAATGTCGATGAATGCGAGCAGCTCGTGGGTGTTGGTGCGCAGGCCGCCGCCGTCGAGCGAGGTCAGGATGCCGTCCTCGCGGCACAGCTTCGCATAATGGATCGCGGCGTCCGGCTGGTGTCCGTCGATGTGCAGCGCGCGGCAGCCCTTGATGTTCAGCAGCGGAAAGGGGTGGATGTGCTGGTCGTCGCGGCAGCGGACGATGGCGCGCTTGCCGTCGTTCGGCATGATGAAGGACAGCGAGGAGGAGTTGACCTTGCGGGGGTGGAACGAGATGCCGTACCTGTCGGCCATGTCCCAGAACATCCGTCCGAGCCAGTCATTGGCCATGGTGGCGATCAGGTCCGGCGGGACGCCGAGCTTGGCGCAGCAGAATGCTGCGGTCACGGCGTTGCCGCCGAACGACACCGCATAGGCGTCGGCGACGTGCTTTTCGTCGCCGACGGGCATGTGATCTGTGATGAAGGTGACGTCGATATAGGTCTGTCCGATGAAGAGGGCCTGCATTCGCTTTCCGTCGTGGCTTGGTGTGGTCCCGGCCGGCGGTTCCAGACTAGCATTGCTGATCGGCCGATATCGCTGAAAATATTCGCAACCCTGCCTGGTTTACAGGTAGAGATGATGGCTGCGCCGGGCCGTTCTGGCATGCGGCATAACGGCCGGCGGCAGTCCGTGGTTCCGGGTTGGGTTAAGGGAGAAACACAATGACGGCAGATTCGGGGAGGTTGCAGCCATGATTACCGGTCTCGATCACATCGTCGTCCTGACCAGTGACATCGCTGCTGCCAGCGCGGCCTATGAGGCGCTGTTCGCGCGGACGCCTTCCTGGCGCTACAGTGGCGGTGGTGCGAACCGCACGCTGTTCACGCTCGACAACACCACGCTGGAATTGGTGGCGCCGCTCGGCGACGATGACGCAGCCCAGCGCATCCGCAGCGCGCTCGTTACGCAAGGTGAGGGGCTTGCGAGCCTCTGCTTCCGCACCAGCGACATCGCCAGGACACACCGCCGGCTCGACCGGCTGACGCTGAAGCCCGAACCCGTCACTGAAGTCGAAAGCCGCGACGAGACCAGCGGCGCCGTGCTGTCGTGGAAGCGTACGCGGGCCGCGACCGATGCGACGCGCGGCGTGCGCATGTTCTTCCTGGAACGCGAGCAGGAGCGGCCGTTGTCGGTGCGTACCACGACCGCATCGATCACCGCGATGGATCATGTGGTGGTTTCGACCGCCGACCCGGAACGCGCCGCCGCGCTCTATGGCGCGCGGCTCGGGCTCGACATGGCGCTCGACCGGTCGCATCCGGAGTGGGGCCGGCTGATGTTCTTCCGCTGCGGCGACCTCGTGGTCGAGGTCACGCACCGGCCGGGCAAGGAAAACGACAAGGCGGAGGCCGACGCGCCGGACCGGCTGCGCGGCATCTGCTGGCGCGTCGCCGATATCGACGCCACACGTGCGCGGCTGATCGCCGCTGGCGTCGACGTCTCCGAGGTTCGTACCGGCCGCAAGCCCGGCACGCGCGTGATGACCGTGCGCAACGGCACCTGCGGCGTGCCGACGCTGCTGGTGCAGCCTTCGCAAGGAAAACCGGACTAGGGCGCGTTTCATGCGCGCGTCGTCATGACAGCGTGCATCCGGGAATGGCAGGGAGAACGCTGCATGCCGCGTCTGCGAGAAATATTCCCGCATGGCCGTCACGACAACATTCGTTCTCAAACGTCGTTCGTCATGCTACATTCATCAATTCAGCATCACGGGCGATCGATTTGGCCAAGGCAAAGCGAATACAGAGATGGCAGCGCGACCCCCAGGGGATGCGGCTGCGGATTCTCGAGGCTGCCAAGCAGGAATTCGCCGCCCATGGCCTCGCCGGCGCGCGGGTCGACCGCATCGCGGCCAATGCCGACGCCAACAAACGTATGCTGTACTACCACGTCGGCAACAAAGAGGATCTTTATCTCGAGGTGCTGGAAGGCGCCTATGAGAAGATCCGTGCCGAGGAACGCACCCTCGATCTCGAGCATCTCGATCCGCCCGAGGCAATCGGGCGCCTGATCGACTTCACGTGGAACTATTTTCTTCGCAACCCCGAGTTCCTGGCGCTGCTGAACACCGAAAACCTCGCCAAGGCAAAACACCTAAAGCGTTCGACCAAGGTCAAGTCGATGCACTCGCCCTTTGTCGAGATGATCCGCACCGTGGTGACGCGCGGGGTCGAGAGCGGCGATTTCCGCGTCGCGGTCGATCCGGTGCAGCTCTACATCTCGATCGCCGGGCTCGCATTCTTCTATCTCTCCAACAGCGCCACGCTGAGCGTGATCTTCGGCCGCGACCTCTTGAAGAAGGACGCCCGCGACGAGCGCCTCGAGCATATGACCGCGCTGGTGTTGGCGGCGCTGACCGGCAAATCCACGGCAGCGTTCGGTGGCGCGATGCCGGTGCTGCGCGCGGCCGAGCACCGCGTGGTGTGAGGTCTTGCGATCATTGCGGTGATCCGTAGCCCGGATGGAGCCAACGGGTCGCGCGAACGCGCGCCCGATGACAGGCTCCGCGCAATCCGGGGAGTTGCATGCGCGGATAGCGGTCCCGGGTTTCGCTGCGCTTCATCCGGGCTACGAAGTCTCATCCGACAAAAATTCTCACCTGACGAAAGTCGCGTATTTCGGCGCGATTTTGCCGCGCGCTTGGGGCTGGACAGTATTTATCCAACGAGTTAATTTCTGAACGAACAGAGAGACTGCAAAGGGAGCGTGACGTGGCGGAGGCAAAGAGCCCTTCGGGCCTGTCGAAGGTGCTGAATGCGGCGTGGGTACGTCCGTTCCTGTTTTTGGTTGTCATCGTGGCGGCCTGGGACCTCGCGATCCGCTTGTTCCATATTCCCGCCTACCAAATTCCCTCGCCCGGCGACGTCGTCGCGGTGCTCTGGAGCGACTGGCCGGAACTGCTGCGGCAGTCCTGGCCGACAACCTATGCAACGATCTGCGGCTTCCTGCTCTCGGCGCTGTTCGGCATTCCCGTTGCGATGCTGATCGCGGGCTCGAAGACGATCGAGAGCTACGTCTATCCGCTGCTGGTGTTCTCCCAATCCGTGCCGAAGATCGCGATCGCGCCGCTGTTCGTGGTGTGGTTCGGCTTCGGCATCATCCCCAAGGTGATCTCCGCGTTCCTGCTCGGCTTCTTCCCCGTGGTGGTGTCGGCGGTGCAGGGCTTCAAGTCGGTCGACCCTGATATGGTCGATCTGGCGCGCGCGATGCAGGGCAGCCGCTTCCAGGTGTTCCGTGCGGTCAACCTGCCGCACGCGATGCCCGCGATCTTCTCCGGCCTGAAAGTCTCGGTGACGCTCGCCGTGGTCGGCGCCGTCGTCGGCGAGTTCGTCGGCTCCAATTCCGGCATCGGCTATGTGATGCAGCGCTCGATCGGCACCTTCGACCTGCCGACGATGTTCGCCGCGCTGGTGATCCTCGCGCTGCTCGGCGTCATCCTGTTCTGGATCGTCGACCGCATCGAGCGGCTGGTGATCCCCTGGCACGTCAGCCAGCGCGACGACATCATTTTTGCTTCATAGGGATATCGCAGAGCCACCTAGCGAAAAGGGAAGCCGTCATTGCGAGCGAAGCGAAGCAATCCATCGCGCCACAAGCTGAGAAATGGATTGCTTCGTCGCTCTCGCTCCTCGCAATGACGAAAAACAGGGAGAGAACGTGATGCGATTGATCACTGCTGTCATTGCCGCACTGGCCTGGACCGCGCTTGCGGTGGCCCCTGCATCTGCGGCCGACAAGGTCGTGCTGATGCTGAACTGGTACGTCTACGGCGAGCACGCGCCGTTCTATTACGGCAAGGCCAAGGGCATCTATGCCACTGAGGGCATCGACCTCGAGATCCAGGAAGGCCGCGGCTCGGCCGCGACCACGCAGGCGGTGGCCGCCAAGACCGCCGATTTCGGCTATGTCGACGTGCCGACGATGATGCGCGCGGCCGTGAAGGGTGCGCCGGTGATTGCCACCGGCGTGCTGCTGCAGACCAGCCCGATGTCGGCGATGAGCCTTGCCGACAAGAACATCAGGAAGCCGGAGGACATCAAGGGCAAGACGGTCGCGATCACGCCGGCGGATTCGATGACGCAGATCTGGCCGCTGTTCCTGAAGAAGACCGGTCTGAAGGAAAGCGATTTCAACACCGTCGCCGGCGACGGCCAGACCAAGCTCAACGCCGTGATCAACGGCCAAGCCGACCTGCTGCTCGGCTACGTCATGGACCAGTCGATGAAGATCAAGGACGCCACCGGCAAGGACGTCTATCCGATCAAGTTCGCCGACTACGGCATCAACATGGTGTCGTCGGGCATCATCGCGAACTCCGACTATGTGAAGGCCAATGCCGACCTGGTCCGCCGCTTCATGTCGGCGACGACAAAGGCGGTGGAAGCCGCGGAGAAGGACCCCAAGGCGGCTGCGCAGTCGATCCTCGACGCCAACCCGAAGGGCGGCAAGATCGACACGTTGACGCAAGGCTTCGAGCTGACGATCCCGCTCTATCGTACGCCGGAGACCAGGACCAAGCGGCCGTTCCAGGTCACCGACCAGAACATGACCGAGTCGGTCAATTTGATGGTCGAGTATGGCGGCCTCGACGCCAAGGCCAAGGCCAATCCGAAGGCGTTCTACACCAACGACTATCTGCCGAAGGGTGACTCGTGAGCGCAACAAACACCGTCATTCCGGGGCGATGCGAAGCATCGAACCCGGAATCTCGAGATTCCGGGTCTGGTCCTTCGGACCATCCCGGAATGACAGCATTCTACATCCCAGTGGATTCGACAGAATGAATCCTGCAACCAAACCAGCCGATGTTCAGCCCGCCGCGCATCTGCGCCTGGTGTCGGACCGCGCCGCGGATGCCACGCCGGGTATCAAACTCTCCGGCGTCTCGAAGACCTACCGGTCACGCGACGGCGATGTGCCGTCGCTGCGGCCGCTCGACTTCACCATCAACGACGGCGAGTTCTTTGTCGTGGTCGGGCCCTCCGGCTGCGGCAAGTCCACGCTGCTCAAGATGATCTCGGGCCTGCTGCCGCCGACGACCGGCGAGGTGCTGGTCGACGGCGAGCCGGTGACCAGGCCGCACGGCAATGTCGGCATCGTGTTCCAGAACGCGCTGCTGCTGCCGTGGCGCAACATCCTCTCCAACGTGATGTTGCCGATCGACATGAAGCAGCTGCCGCGGGACAAGTATCTCGCGCGCGCCAAGGATCTGCTGAAGCTGGTCGGCCTCGAAGGTTTCGAGAAGAAGCTGCCCTGGCAGCTTTCCGGCGGCATGCAGCAGCGCGCCTCGATCTGTCGCGCCCTGGTGCACGACCCCAAGATCATGCTGATGGACGAGCCGTTCGGCGCGCTCGACGCCATGACGCGCGAGCGGATGAATGTCGAATTGATGCGGATCCAGCGCGAGACCGGCAAGACGGTCCTGTTGATCACGCACTCGATCCCGGAAGCCGTGTTCCTCGCCGACCGCGTGCTCGTGATGACCGAGCGGCCCGGCGCGATCGCCGCGATCTACGACGTGCCGATGCCACGGCCGCGCTCGCTCGAGACGATGTCCGATCCTGTCTTCAACGAACTGGTGCAGCGGATCCGGAAGCATTTCTTCTCACAGGGGTCGCTGGACTAACACCCGAGCCGTCAATGCCGCTTCGCCTCAAAGTCAACGATATCGCCTTCTTCGAACGGCCGCTGGTGTTCGCCCGGCCGTTCCGCTTCGGCGCGGTGACGATCACCGCATCGACGCAGATGTTCGTGCGGGTCGAGATCGAGGTGGAAGGCAAGGGCCGCGCCACCGGCGCCAGCGCCGAGATGCTGGCGCCGAGATGGTTCGACAAGCGGCCGCATCTCACCGAAGCGCAGTCGCTCGACGGGCTTCGCCGCTCGCTTGCGATCGCGCGCGGGCTCTATCTGGCGAACAAGGGTCTTGAGACCGCGTTTGGCCTCCACGCCGAACGTATCGGCCCGCAGGTTGCGGCCTGCGCAGCTGAAGACATTCCGCCGCTTGCCGCCGGCTTTGGCCCGGCCGAGATCGACAAGGCGATCCTGGATGCGCTGCTGCGCGCCGCCGGCGCGAACTTCTTCGACGGCATGGCCGGCAATATCGCCGGCATCGACGAGCGGCTGACGCCTGATCTAGACGACGCGGCGATCGCGCGGTTTCTGTCGACGCGCCAACGGCTCGAGCGTGTCGCCGTCAGGCACACGGTCGGAATGGACGACAAGGTTGAAGGCGAGGGCGGCGTCGCCGACCGCAACGAGAACGCCGGTGCGCGCTATTTCAAGCTTAAGCTGAACGGCGATCCCGCACATGACGCGGCGCGGCTGGCGCGGATCGGCGGCGAGCTCGCAAAGCTGCCTTACGCAACCAGGATCACGCTCGACGCCAACGAGCAATATGCCGACCTTGCCGCGCTGAACGCGCTGGTCGACCGGCTCGACCATGACGCGGTGCTGCAGCCGATCAGGGCAAACCTGCTCTATATCGAGCAGCCGATGCCGCGCGATATCACAAGAGCCTCGCCGCTCGGGAAACTGGCGGCGTACGGCTTCATCATCGACGAAGCCGACGATTGCTATGACGCATTCCCGCAGGCCCGCGTGCTCGGCTATCGCGGCATCTCCTCGAAATCCTGCAAGGGCATCTACAAGTCCATCATCAACGCCACCCGCGCGGCGGCGTGGAACGCTGAGAGCGGCGGGTATTTCATCAGCGGCGAGGACCTGACCTGCCAGGCCGGGCTCGGCGTGCAGCAGGACCTCGCGCTCGGGGCGCTGATCGGCGTCACCCATGCTGAGCGCAACGGACATCATTATGTCGATGGCTTTGCCGACACCCCGGCCGACGAAGCCGACGCCTTCTTCACCGCGCATTCCGATCTCTACGCGCGCGCGGGCAGCAAGGTCCGCCTCGCGATCCATGACGGCGATCTGCTGACGGAATCGATCGCCGCCGCGCCGGGCTTTGCCAGTTCGATCCATCCGGACTGGTCCACCATGCAGCCGCTCAAGCGGCCAACACCACGCGTTTCGCAGGAGCAAGCAGTATGACGACCAAACGCCTCGGCCTGATCATGAACGGCGTCACCGGCCGGATGGGGCTCAACCAGCATCTGATCCGCTCGATCGTCGCGATCCGCGAGCAGGGCGGTGTGCGGCTCGCGAACGGCGACCGCGTCATGCCCGATCCGATCCTGGTCGGCCGCGACGCCGAGAAGGTCGGCGCGTTGGCAAAACGCTACAACATCGAACGCCACACCACCGATCTCGATCGTGCGCTCGCGGACAACGGCGACACCGTGTTCTTCGACGCCGCGACCACGCAGGCGCGGCCCTCGCTGCTGATCAAGGCGATCAACGCCGGCAAGCATGTCTATTGCGAGAAGCCGATCGCGACCAACCTCGAGGAGGCCGTTGCGGTCGTGAAGCTCGCCAATGCCAGGGGCCTCAAGCACGGCACCGTGCAGGACAAGCTGTTCCTGCCGGGCCTGAAGAAGCTCGCTTTCCTGCGCGACTCCGGCTTCTTCGGCCGCATGCTCTCGGTGCGCGGCGAGTTCGGCTATTGGGTGTTCGAGGGCGGCTGGCAGGAAGCGCAGCGGCCGTCGTGGAACTACCGCGCCGAGGACGGCGGCGGCATCATCCTCGACATGGTCTGCCACTGGCGCTACGTGCTCGACAATCTGTTCGGCGAAGTCGAGAGCGTGACCTGCCTCGGCACGACTGACATCCCCGAGCGCTATGACGAGAAGGGCAAGAAATACCAGGCGACCGCCGATGATTCCGCCTACGCTACCTTCCGCCTGAAGGGTGGCGTCATTGCGCACATCAACATGAGCTGGGTGACGCGGGTCTACCGCGACGACCTCGTCACCTTCCAGGTCGACGGCACCCATGGCTCGGCGGTGGCGGGCCTGACCGACTGCGTGATCCAGGCACGCCAGGCGACGCCGCGGCCGGTGTGGAATCCGGACGAGAAGCGGATGCATGATTTCTATGCCGACTGGCAGAAGCTGCCTGAGAACGTCGTCTACGACAACGGCTTCAAGGAACAGTGGGAGATGTTCATCCGCCATGTCTGCGAGGACGCGCCCTACAAATACACCCTGCTCGAAGGCGCCAAGGGCGTGCAGCTCGCCGAATGCGCGCTGAAGAGCTGGAAGGAGCGGCGCTGGATCGACGTCGCCCCGATATCAGTCTGAGAAGGGACCTTGCCATGAACAAGCCAGTCCGGCCGATATCATCGCTGTCGCTGAAGCTGCCGACCGCTGGCGGCGGCCTCGAGACCTATCGCCTGGCGGCGTCGCGGACCTTTCCGGCGAAGCTCGAGGGTACGCTGAACCGCGTGGCGTTCTCGGCGGCGCATGTGGTGGCCGATCCGCGCGCCGACGTCGATCCCTGGCTGGCCGCGGCGATCGACTGGGACAGGACGATCGCGTTTCGTGAGCACGTCTGGGACCTCGGCTTCGGCGTCGCCGAAGCCATGGACACCGCGCAGCGCGGCATGGGGCTGGATTGGCCGACCTCGCTCGAACTGATCCAGCGCTCGGTGAAGGCGGCCAAGGCCAGGGGCAATGCGCTGGTGTTTTCCGGCGCCGGCACCGACCATCTCGCGGTGGAAGATGCCAGGTCGATCGATGATGTGATCCGTGCCTATGAGGAGCAGATCGCGGCAGTGGAGAAGGCCGGTGGCCGCATCATCCTGATGGCCTCGCGCGCATTGGCAAAGCTCGGCAAGAGCGCTGACGACTACGCCAGGGTCTACGACCGCGTGCTGTCGCAGGTTCGTGAGCCCGTGATCATCCATTGGCTCGGCGACATGTTCGATCCGGCGCTATCAGGTTACTGGGGCACGGCCGATCTCGACAAGGCGATGGATACGGCGGTTGCGATCATCAACGCCAATGCGGCCAAGGTCGATGGCGTCAAGGTCTCGCTGCTCGACAAGCAGCGCGAGATCGACATGCGGCGCCGACTCGATCCGCGGGTCAAAATGTACACCGGCGACGACTTCAACTATGCCGAACTGATCGCCGGCGACGACAAGGGATTTTCCCACGCGCTGCTCGGCATTTTCGATGCGATCGCACCGGCGGCGTCCTACGCGCTGTCGCGGCTCGCGGCCGGCGATGAGGCCAGCTTCCACGATGTGCTTGGACCGACGGTGCCGCTGTCGCGCCACATCTTCAAGGCGCCGACGCGCTTCTACAAGACCGGCATCGTGTTCATGGCCTATCTCAACGGGCACCAGGATCATTTTACGATGGTCGGCGGGCAGGAGAGCGCGCGCTCGACCTTGCATCTTGCCGAGCTGTTCCGGCTCGCCGACAAGGCTGGTCTGCTCGCCAATCCGGAGCTCGCGACGCGCCGGATGGCGACGATCCTGGCCACGCGCGGCATCGACGCCTGATGCGCGACTTTTCCAACGACCACCGCTGGCTGTCGCTGAACACGGCGACCGTCCGCAAGCAGGGCGATCTTCTCGCCATCGTCGAGGCCTGCGCGCGCCATGGCATCCGCGCCATCGATCCCTGGCGCGACCAGGTCGCAGCCGTCGGCCTCGATCGCGCCGTCCGTGCGGTCAGGGATGCCGGGCTCGATCTGTCGGGCTATTGCCGCGGCGGCATGTTCACGGCAGATGGCGCGCATCGCAGCGAGGCGCGCGACGACAATCGCCGTGCTGTCGACGAGGCGGCGGCGCTCGGCGCCTCCTGCATCGTGCTGGTGGTCGGCGGCCTGCCGCAATATTCACGGCCGGGCAGCGCGGCGTCGAAGGATATAGCGTTGGCACGATCGCAGGTGCATGACGGCATCGCCGAGATGCTGGACTATGCGAAACAAGCAAAGCTGCCGCTCGCGATCGAGCCGCTGCATCCGGCCTATGCCGCCGACCGCGCCTGCGTGAACACCACAAGGCATGCGCTCGATATCTGCGACGCACTCGATCCCGGCAGAACCGGCGCGATCGGCGTCGCGCTCGACGTCTATCACATCTGGTGGGATCCGGAGTTGATGCGCCAGATCGCGCGCGCCGGCCAGGATCGCCTGCTCGCGTTCCATGTCTGCGACTGGCTGGTGCCGACCAAGGACATCCTCAACGACCGCGGCATGATGGGTGACGGCGTCATCGACATCAGATCGGTGCGCGCCGCCGTCGAGGCGCAGGGCTTTGACGGCTATTCGGAGATTGAGATCTTTTCGAATGACTGGTGGGGCCGTCCGCTGGACGAAGTGCTGCGAACCTGCATCGAGCGGCACCGGACGGTGGTCTAGTACGCCGTCAGGTGGGCACGGCGCTGCATGCTTCCCGCCCCATCAGGACTCCTCGTTGCGGTGCTCGATCTCAAGCGTGACGAGCCGCGCCAGCAGCGTTGCCGGATAGAGCTGGCCGAAGATCGCCTCGAGATTGCACAGGCTCCGCGCGATCGGATGCAACGGAGCGACGTCGCCATAACCTGTCGTCGTGAGCGTGGCGAAGCTGAAATAGAGGACGCGGCTCGCCAATGTCGGGCTGTCTTCCACCTTCATGCCGGGAAATGCGTCGGGCCTCAGCGTGCCGACAAAGGTGTAGAGCGCCGCGAAGATCACGGCGACCGTGAGATAGAGCAGGACCGCGCCGATCACACGGTGATAGGTGACGCGGCCTGGCGCGAACGTCGCGCGCGCCACCGTCACGGTCCATGGTGAGGCCGACGAGCAGCCAGGATGCGGCGAACAGGTTGAGATCGAAAATTGAAGGTGAGCGTAGTCTCAGGATCCCGCCCGTGACGATCATGACGAGCGCGACCAGCATCGTGACGACCGCCAGCGTGCTGCCTGACATCAGGAAGACGCCGCCGACCAGGACCAGCGCGAGCAGGAGCTCAAAAATCTGGAACTCGAACAGCCCCAATGCCTGCAACGGCGCTACCACGAAAATCATGACCAGGAGCAGGACAGTGAGCACCGTCAACAAGGAATCGCCCCAGCGCTCGCGTAGCTCGCCAGTGCTCATCCAGCCGCGCTTCATTCCCGTCCCGTCATTCGGCATTGCATCAGGATGCCGGTACCAGACATTGCTGCGCGCCGGCCGCAAAGGCAAGATGGGGGGCTGGCAATCTGTGGCGCGCCCGGCGATCCGGATCGCCGTCCGGCCGTCTCAGGGGCTCGCGACCCGCTGCAGCGTGTTGAAGCGGGCTTTCTGCTCGCTGCTCAGCATCGCATAGAACTCGTCCAGTGCGGGCTCGATCAGCTTCGCGGCCTTCTGCATGGCTTCGAGCCGGTGCTGCATCGCCTCCAGCCGGCCGACCGGCGTCAGCGGCACGTCGTTCGGGCAGGCCGCCTGCAGGTCCGCTATGGCTCTTGTGGTCGCATCGCTCAGGCGGTCGAGCGCCTCCTTCTGCTTGCCGGCTGGATGAAGCGAGGCCGCGATCCGGTTGATCGGCAGGTGCGCCAGGTCGGATTTCGAATCGCCGCAATTGCCGGCTTGCGCGGTCGCCTCCTGCTGCGGCGAACGCTCGCCGACATGTGGACCGAGCGCATTGAAGCGGGCCTGTTGCTCGTCGCTGAGCGAGCTGTAGAAATTCTCCAGCGCAGGCCGCACGATCTTGATCGCCTCGAGCGTCGCGCTGATGCGGTTTTGCATCGACCGCAAGCGGCCGGTGGGCGTCATGGCATAGCTGTCCGAACAGGAGTCCTTGAAGATATCGGCGGCCTTTGCCGCTGATGTCTTCAACTCGTCGAGCAGGGCGCGCTGCTGCTGGTCCGGCCGTACCGCCCGCGCGATGTCGGCAAGCGGCCAGGCCGTGACGCCCTTGTCCGGTTCGCCGCAGAGCTGCTTGACTGCCTGCGGGCTCGTGTCGGTGCGCTGACGGGACCGATCGCGGCCCGCGGTCGCCGGATAGTCGCCAGGATTGATGCTGGCATAGGCGGAGTAGGGACTGTTGGTGTCCCAGAACACGGTGTCGACGAAGTCGTCATAGGCGTAGGCCCAATAGCCGGGCTCGTAGGCATAGGACCAGAACGTGTAGTCAAAGATGTCCGAATAGGCGTAGGGCCAGAACACCGGCCCAAGCCACGCCACGAAGGCCGCGTGGCTGCCGCGTCGCCAGGCATGTCGGGGCGCCCAGCCGCCTTGGCGCGCCGCAAGCCCTGCCTGGCCTTGCGCGCCTGCCTGCTCGCGGAAGTGCGCGGCAAACCGCTCGCGCTGCGCCGCCTGCGTCGCGGCTGTGGTCGCGACCGCGGCTCCAACCGTTGCTGCCGGCGCCAATCTCTGCTGGCGGGCAACGTCGGCCTGCTGCGTACGCTGCTCGCGCTGCAACAGACGGCTCTGCGCCTGCAGGGCACGGTCATGGACGCGTTGCGCGCGTGCGCCTTGGACCTTTTGCGACTGCAATTGCTGCACGCGTTGCTGCAGGCGATCGATCCGGGTCTGCCGCTCGGTGGTCTGGCGCGAGAGCGCGTCACGCTGCCGCTGCTGCGCCGCCTGCTGGCGTTGCTGGATCATCTGCTGATGCTGCTGCGCGCGCTGTTGAACGCGCTCCGTCGGCGACGGCCGCTCGCTCAAGCGCGAAGGTGGACTCGGGCGTGATGGCGCCGCGATATGCGGAGCCTGGCGCTGCGGTGCTCCTCGACGGAATTCGGGGCGTGGCGTTGCGACACGCGGCGCGGCGATATGGGGGGCCTGGCGCACCGACGGGGCGGCGAAATGCGGGGCCGGGCGCGGCGCCATCGCCGGTCGCTGCGGGGCGTGGAACGCGGGTGCTGCCGGCCGTGCCATCGCGGGTGGCCGAGCCATTGCAGGCGGTCTCGCCATTGCGGGCGGCCTGGCCATTGCGGGAGGGGCGGCGTGTACCATCGGCGCGGCGGGACGCGCCATTGCGGCCGGTGCAGCCGGCCTTGCCGCCGGTGGACCCTTTCCGTGTGGCTGGGCGGACGCGCCGCCGTGCGGCACGAGCATCGAGCTGCCAATCGAAAAGACAACAAACAAAGCGCTGCGGGAAAGCATGAGCTTAGCTCTCCGTTCAACAGTCGCCCGCAGTACTTTAACGCACCGACGTCGGATTCGTTCGTTGTGGCTACGGCCGGCGTTACGGTCTTCCGGCGAGGGGAACCGTCAGGAAACGTCCTGCGTGAGGGTCGCCGCGATCCGCTCCGTCGCCCAGTCGACCTGATCGGCCGTGATCACCAGCGGCGGAGCGATCCGGATGGTGTGCTCATGGGTGTCCTTGGCGAGGATGCCGCGCGCCTGCAGCGCCAGGCAATAGCGACGGGCGCCGCCGGCTTCGGGATGCAGCTCGATCGCCAACATCAGCCCGCGCCCGCGCACCTCGCGGATCACGTTGGCGCGGATGTCCTGCAATCCGGCGAGAAAGCGGGCGCCCTGTTGCGCGGCGTTCTCGATCATTCCCTCGTCGATCAGCACGCGCAGCGCCGCCCGCGCCACCGCGCAGGCCAGCGGATTGCCGCCGAAGGTCGAGCCGTGCTGGCCGGGCCGCAACGTGCCGAGCACGGCGTTGTTGGAAAGCACCGCCGACACCGGATAGAAGCCGCCCGACAGCGCCTTGCCGAGCAGCGTCACGTCGGCCTCGATCCCCTCGTGCTGCTCAGCGAGCAGCTTGCCGGTGCGGCCGAGCCCGGTCTGAATCTCGTCGAGCACAAGCATCACATTATGCGCGGTGCATAGCTCGCGCACGCGGGCGAAATAGCCTGGCGGAGGAATCACGACGCCGGCTTCGCCCTGGATCGGCTCGACCAGGAAGGCCGCGGTGTTCGGCGTGATCGCCTGCTCGAGCGCGGCGGCATCGCCGAACGGGATGATCTTGAAGCCCGGCGCGAACGGGCCGAAATGATCGCGCGAGCCGGGGTCGGTCGAGAAGCCGACGATGCCGAGCGTGCGTCCGTGGAAATTATTGGCGCAGACGATGATCTCGGCCTGCCCGTCCGGCACGCCCTTGACCTCATAGGCCCATTTGCGCACCGACTTGATCGCGCTCTCCACCGCCTCGGCGCCGCTGTTCATCGGCAGCACCTTGTGCGAGCCGGTCAGCTCCGCGAGCTCGCGGTAGAAGGGAGCAAGCTGGTCGTTGTGGAAGGCGCGCGAGGTCAGCGTCAGCCGATGCGCCTGCTCGATCATGGCTGCGAGGATCTTCGGATGACAGTGGCCCTGGCTCACCGCCGAATAGGCGGAGAGGCAGTCGAGATAGCGGTTGCCATCGGTATCCCAGACCCAGACGCCTTCGCCGCGCGACAGCACGACCCCGATCGGCTCATAGTTGTAGGTGCCGAACTGCGCTTCGGTTGCGAGGAAATCAGTGACCGATGCATTCATCATGCGTCACTCCCGCTGCAGCGTACGAGAGACTACATCAAATCGTGCCTGCAGTTGATTTGGGCATCAGTTCCTCCACAGGGAAGTGTGTCGCCAGCCAAATTCGCAGGCGACAATGTGTCGTCTTATGCGCTGATGCTGCAGGGCACGCTGAGGAAGCCGCGGAAGCGCACCCGCCCGCCGCGCACCGGCGCGCCGTCGAGCGCGTAGTTCGGCAAGCGTTTGAGGAACCGCGAGATCGCGATGGCGCCTTCGAGGCGCGCCAGCGCCATGCCGGCGCATTGATGCGCGCCGGTGCCGAAGGCGAGGTGGCGGTTCGGCGTGCGCGCGACGTCGAAAGCTTCGGGGTTGGGGAATTGCGCGGGGTCGCGGTTGGCCGCGCCGATGCAGAGCGTGACCAGCGTGCCCGCCGGCAGCTTGATGCCGCCGAGCTCGGTCTCTTCCACGATCATGCGGTTGCCGAGCTGGTTCGAGCTTTCGTAGCGCAGCATCTCCTCGACCGCGGTCTTGATCAACTCGGGTTGCGCGATCAGCCGTTGCTTCTGATCCGGATTTTGGCTGAGCGTCACCAGCCCGTTGCCGATCAGATTGGTCGTGGTTTCGTGGCCGGCGTTGAGCAGGAAGATGCAGTTGTGCAGCAATTCCTTCGCGGTCAGCCGCTCGCCATTGTCCTCACCCTGGATCAGCCTTGTCAGCACGTCGCGTTCGGGATTGCCCGGCTTCTTGCGGCGGCGTTCAACCAGCGTTTCGAGATAGGCGAGGAAATCCTTCACCGCATTGTTGCCGCGGTCGAACGCCTCCTTGCCGATCACCGGCTCCAGCGCGCCCAGGATCGCCAGCGACCAGTCACGCAGCGGCTCGCGTTCGTCGTGCGGCACGTCGAGCAGATTGCCGATCACCTCGACCGGAATGGCCGAGGCGAAGTCGCCGATCAGCTCGAAGCGGTCGCGGGTCTCGATCCGGTCGAGCAGGCTGTCGACCAGCGCGATCAGGTCAGGCTCCATGCCGGCGATCGCCCGCGGCGACAATGCGCCCATGATCAGCCGCCGCACGCGGGTATGCGCCGGCGGATCGTTGAAGACGAGGCTGGTCGTGTGATGCTCGTAGAGCAGCGAGTTGCCGTATTTCGGCAAGAACTCCTTCTTCTTGTCGGAGGAGAATGCCTTGGTGTTCTTGTAGGCGGCGATGAGGTCGTCGTAGCGGGTGAGAAAATAGCAGCCGTTCGGCAGCCGCTTGACCGGCGCGCTCTCGCGCAACGCGCGATAGGTCGGGTAGGGGTCGGCATAGAACTCCGGCGTCAGCTTCTCGAGGTCGAAGCCGTCAGCCAGCTCGCGCGCGTGTCCGTTCATGGCGCATCCAACCCAATTAGTTTCATTTGCAACTATCGTAAGCCGCGGGCGGCGGCCGCGCAACACAATTTGCTGGGGCCGGGAACAGCGCGGCGGGGCGTCGCGTGGTGCGAGCAAATCGCAGAGCCATATGCGGTTTTGCGCTTTGATGAAGCGCGCGCGCCCCTCTACAGTCGCGATCAAACAACAAGACCGGAAACGCCAATGCATGCCCGTGCCGACACTGCGGCCTCCTGGCCCGAGGAGATCTTCTCGATATTGCAGCGCTTCGAGGTGCGTCAGGTGCCCTACGTGCCCGACGCCGGCCATTCAGAGCTGATCGAGCGGGTGCTGGGGTCGTCCTCGATGCGCGGCATCGCGCTGACCACCGAGGAAGAGGGCGTGGCGCTGCTCGCGGGCGCCTGGGCCGGCGGCCAGCGCGGCGTGCTGCTGATGCAGTCGAGCGGGGTCGGCAATTGCATCAACATGCTGTCGCTGGTGCAGATCTTCCGCCTGCCGTTCCTGACGCTGGTGACGATGCGCGGCGAATGGGGCGAGTTCAATCCCTGGCAGGTGCCGATGGGCTCGAACACGCAAGGGATACTCGAACTGTCCGGGATCAAGGTGCTGCGCGCCTCGCACCCTGAAGAAGTCCGCGAAGTCGTCGAGGCCGGCGCAGCGCAGGCCTTTAACGCCTGCACGCCCACCGCCGTCCTGCTGTCGCAGCGCCTGATCGGGGCAAAGGTCTTCACCAAATGAGCAAAGCCAATCTCCTCGACCGCCGTGCCGTCGTTTCCGAACTGCTGAAAGATCGCAAGGGCGCGTTCGCCGTCGGCGGCCTCGGCGCCTCGACCTATGACATCGCCGCTGCCGGCGACCACGACCGCAACTTTTATCTCTGGGGTGGCATGGGCGGCGCCGTGATGATCGGGCTCGGCCTCGCGCTGGCCCAGCCGACGCTGCCGGTCGTCGTGATCACCGGCGACGGCGAGATGCTGATGGGGATGGGAAGCCTCGCCACCGTCGGCCTGCAGCAGCCGAAAAATCTCTCGATCATCGTGCTGGACAATGAGGCTTACGGCGAGACCGGCGGCCAGGCCAGCCATACCGGCGGAACCGCCGACCTCGTGGGTGTTGCCAAAGCCTGCGGAATCGGGGATAGCCGGGCGATCAGCACGATGGCTGAGGTCGAGGCTTTTGCCTCGTCTTTGCAAGACGTTACGGCGGGGCCGCGGTTCGCCAGCGCGAAGATCGACGGGGCCAATCTGGAGCGCGTGCTGTCCAGCCGCGACGGCACCTACCTCGTGAACCGCATCAGAGGGTCGATCGGCCACACTCCTATTTAAAGTGGCTTTCGCGGTGCAATAGAACCTTGACTTTTGGTAAAGTGAGTGATTACTCACGACCCAAATGTCTACCTTACGCATGACGAGTGACTTGCGGCGTCAGTTGATCCTGAGCGCCGCCAAGCGGTGTTTCGCCCGCAGCGGCTTTGCCGGCACCACGACAAAGAGCGTGGCGGCCGCGGCTGCCATTTCGGAAGGGCTGCTGTTCAAGCACTTCCCGTCCAAGGCGGCGCTCTATGCCGAGATCCTTGCCGAGGAGTGCGAGGCGGATCCCGATCTCGCGCATCTGCTCGGCCAGGAGCCCTCGACCGCGACCCTGGTCGAGCTGGTGCAAGGCATGGTCGATCACTTCATGCAGTTGCGTGATGCGCCGGACCAGGAAGAGACGCAGCGGATGCGGCTGATGGTGACGAGCCATCTCGACGACGGCGAGTTTGCGCGCCTGCTCTATGACAAGGTCGGCAAGCTGATCGGCCCGACCTTCGCCGCCTCGCTCGAGCGGGCGATCGCCGCCGGCGAGGCCACGAAGATCGGCGACGGGCCGCTCAACCTGTTCTGGTTTGCGCACCATACCGTGCTGATGGGTGCGCTGACCCAGCTGCCTGCGACACCATGTCTCCCCTACGGCGATGCCGCTGCGGCCGAGCGGCAGCTTTGCCAATTCATCCTTCGCGGCATCGGACTTACCGAAGCCGCAATTTCAACTCATTTGGGCCGCCAGCCGTCGCCGATCGCAGGACCGTCGGTAACTGCAGAAAGTGCATGACATGAATATTCAGACCGAAAGCCACATCTCGGGGCAACCGATCAAGGAGAAGCAAGCCAAGCGTCCCGTCCGCATGGTGCGCTGGTTCATCATCGTAGGCCTGTTGCTGGCCCTGCTCGTCGGTGCGCTGGTCGGCTTCAACGCCTTCCGCAGCCACATGATCGCGCAGTTCTTTGCCAACAATAAGCCGCCGCCGGCGAACGTGTCGGCCGTCGAGGCGAAGACTGAGGTGATTCCGAACCTGCTGACCGCTGTCGGCGATCTCGTCGCCGTGCACCAGGTCAACGTCACGACCGACGTGCCGGGCCGCATCACCGAGATCCAGTTCACCGCCGGCAGCCACGTAAAGGCCGGTACGCCGCTGGTGCAGTTGTTCGACGCACCGGAGCAGGGCGACCTCGCCAACTACAAGGCGCAGGCGACCGTGGGCGAGCTGCAGCTCGACCGCGCCAAGCAACTCGCGTCGCGCCAGTTCGGTCCGCAGTCGACCGTCGATACGGCGCAGGCGGCTTACGACCAGGCCAAGGCGGGCATTGCCAAGACCGAAGCGCTGATCTCGCAGAAGCTGGTGCGCGCACCGTTCGAAGGCGATCTCGGCGTGCGCCAGGTCGAAGTCGGCCAGTATCTGACGGCCGGCACGCAGATCGTGTCGCTGACCGATCTGTCGGTGCTGTACGCCAACCTGACCGTCACCGAGAAGCAGAGCTCTCAGATCAAGGTCGGCCAGGCCGTACGGGTCTCGGTCGACGCCTATCCGGGCCGCACCTTCGAGGGCAAGATCACGACCATCGAGCCGCAGATCGCGACCGACACCCGCAACATCCGGGTGCAGGCCACGATCCAGAATCCGGACAGCATCCTCAAGCCCGGCATGTTCGCGACCACCACAATCGTGCTGCCCGGGAAGCCGCCGGTCGTGACCATTCCCGAAACCGCGGTCGACTACACGCTGTACGGCGACTCGGTGTTCCTGATCACCGAGAAGAAGGGCGACGACGGCAAGACCACCCTGACCGCGGACCGCACCTTCGTGAAGACCGGCAACCGCGTCGAGGGCCGTGTCGAGATCCTCAAGGGTCTGAAGGCGGGGGACAAGGTCGTCGCAGTCGGCCAGATCAAGCTGCAGTCGGGGATGCCGGTTGCGATCTCGACCGATCCGCCGCCGCCGGTTCCGGCCGAACCGCCGCGCTACTGATCTTCATTCATCGAACTCGGAGGGCCATCGGCCCTCCGCCACATCTTGCCGCAAGCCGGCAGAACACGAATCGAGTTGGCGATGGCCTTCACTGATATTTTCATCAAGCGCCCGGTGCTGTCGGTCGTCGTCAGTCTGCTGATCCTGCTGATCGGCCTGCGCGCGGCGATGGTTTTGCCGATCCGGCAATATCCGAATCTTTCGAACACCGTCGTGACGATCACCACGTCATATCCCGGTGCGTCGCCCGAGCTAATCAACGGCTTCATCACTACGCCGATCGAGCAGGCCGTCGCGTCGGCCGAAGGCGTCGACTACATGACGTCGAACTCGGTGCTCGGCACCTCGACGATTCAGGTCTACGTCAAGCTCAATCACGATCCGAACCAAGCGCTCACCGAGGTGCTCGCCAAGGTCAACTCGGTCAAATACCTGATCCCGAAGGAAGCCTTCGATCCCGTCGTGACCAAGGCGACCGGTGACACCATCGCCGTGATGTATCTCGGCTTCTCCAGCGAGGAGCTGACCGGATCGTCGATCTCCGACTATCTGACCCGCGTCGTGCAGCCGGTGCTCTCGACGGTCGATGGCGTCGCCTCGGCCGACATCCTCGGCGGCCAGACCTTCGCGATGCGCGTCTGGCTCGATCCGACCCGCATGGCCGGACGCGGCGTATCGCCCAACGACGTCGCCGCCGCGATCGCCGCCAACAACTTCCAGGCGGCCGCCGGCCAGACCAAGGGCTTCTTCATCGTCTCCAACGTCTCGGCCAATACCGACCTTCAGAACATCGACCAGTTCAAGCGGATGATCGTGAAGGCGAAGGACGGCGGCTTCGTGCGCATCGAGGACATCGCGACGGTGGAGCTCGCGGCGCAGAGCACGGACGCCAGCGTCGCCTTCAACGGCGAGCATGCGATCTTCATCGGCATCAAGGCGACGCCGCAGGGCAACCCGCTGACCCTGGTGAAGGGCGTGCGCGCGCTGTTCCCCGACCTCGAGCGCAACCTGCCGCCGTCGATGAAGATGAAGGTGGCCTACGATTCCACCAAGTTCATTCAATCGTCGATCGATGAGGTCGAGAAGACGCTCACCGAAGCGGTCCTGATCGTCGTCGTCGTTATCTTCCTGTTCCTGGCCTCGCTGCGGTCGGTGATCATTCCCGTCGTCACCATCCCGCTGTCGCTGATCGGCGTCTGCATCCTGATGCTGGCCGCCGGCTTCAGCTTCAACCTGCTGACGCTGCTGGCGATGGTGCTGGCGATCGGCCTCGTGGTCGACGACGCGATCGTGGTCGTGGAGAACATCCATCGACATCTCGAGGAGGGCCTGCCACCGGTGCAGGCATCGCTAAAGGGTGCCCGCGAGATCGTCGGTCCCGTCATCTCCATGACGATCACGCTGGCGGCGGTGTACGCGCCGATCGGCTTCCTCGGCGGCGTGACCGGCACGCTGTTCCGCGAATTCGCCTTCACGCTGGCGGGCTCGGTGATCGTGTCGGGCGTGATCGCGCTGACGCTGTCGCCGATGATGTGCTCGGTGTTCCTCAAGAGCGCGGAGGAGGGGCGTTTCGCCAAGGTGGTCAATCGCGTGTTCGGCGCGTTGACGCGGGCCTATGGCCGTCAGCTCGACCGTTCGCTCGACTACCGCCCGATCACGGCGCTGTTCGCCGTGACCATCCTCGGTCTGGTCGGCTTCCTCTATATGCACATCCAGAAGGAGCTGGCGCCGCAGGAGGACCAGGGCATCGTGTTTGCGGTGACCAAGGCGCCGAAATACGCCAACATCGACTACATCGATTTCTACGGCGACAAGATGGACAAGGAGTTCCAGAAGTTTCCCGAGACCGATCTGCGGTTCATCCTGAACGGCATCACCGGTCCGCAGGGCGGCTTCGCGGGCATGCTGCTCAAGCCGTGGGATGAGCGCAAGCGCAGCGCGCAGGCGCTGCAGCCGCTGGTTCAGGCCGAGCTGTCCAAGATCGAGGGCATCAGTGCGTTCGCGTTCAGCCTGCCGCCGCTGCCTGGCGGCCCCGGTGGTCTGCCGGTTCAGATGGTGATCTCTTCGACGGCCGGATTCCAGCAGGTGTTCGACCAGATGAGCAAGTTGAAGGATGCGGCGCGCAAGAGCGGCCTGTTCATCGTCACCGACAGCGACCTCGACTTCAACCAACCGGTGGTCCGGGTGAAGGTCGACCGCTCCAAGGCGAGCGACCTCGGCATCACCATGCAGTCGATCGGTGGCGCCCTGGCGACGCTGCTCGGCGGCAACTATGTCAATCGCTTCAATCTGGAAGGACGCTCCTACCAGGTGATTCCGCAGGTGCCGCGCGCCAGCCGGCTCGCGCCTGAGGCGTTCAACGATTACTACGTCCCGACCGCGACCGGGCAGCTGGTGCGGCTGTCCACCGTGGTTTCGGTCGAGACCGGCGTCGATCCGAACGCGCTGACCCACTACAACCAGCTCAACTCGTCGACCTTCCAGGCGGTGCCGATGCCCGGCGTCTCGATGGGCCAGGCGGTGGAGTTCCTGCAGGGTGAAGCCAAGAAGCTGCCGTCCGGCTTCAGCTACGACTTCCTGGCCGACTCCCGGCAATACGTCCACGAAGGCAACCAGCTGCTGGTCACCTTCGCGTTCGCCATCATCATCATCTTCCTGGTGCTGGCGGCGCAGTTCGAGAGCCTGCGCGATCCGTTCGTGATCATGATCTCGGTGCCGATGGCGATCGTCGGCGCCCTCATCCCGCTGTTCTTCGGCGTCGCCACCATGAACATCTACACCCAGGTGGGCCTGCTGACGCTGGTCGGATTGATCACCAAGCACGGCATCCTGATGGTGGAGTTCGCCAACGAGTTGCAGCTCAACGAGGGACTGGACCGCCGCGCGGCGATCGAGATGGCCGCCCGGATCCGCCTGCGTCCGATCCTGATGACGACGGCGGCCATGGTCACCGGCCTGCTGCCGCTGCTCACGGCCTCGGGCGCCGGCGCTGCCAGCCGCTTCTCGATCGGGCTTGTGGTCGTCGCCGGTATGACGATCGGCACGCTGTTCACGCTGTTCGTGCTGCCAATGGTCTACACGGTGATCGCGACCGACCACCAGGCCGCTGCCCATTCCGATCGCGCCAAGCAGATCGCCGACTACGAGCTCGACCGTCGCGGCGGCGCGCTGAAACCGACCTGAGCCCTCCAAGCTCATGCTCGCAGGGAAGGCGGCACTGGCGAAAGCCACTGCCGCCTTTTCTTTGTCTCGTGATAGCCTTTGCCGACGGCGGGCAGAAAATACTCGCCTCAAGGAAATCCGGAGGAAACAGGCATGGCGAGCGAGTTTGCGGCGGGCAATTACCGGTTCATTCCGGCCGTGTTCCAATATTCAAGCGGCGCGCAGGCGAACGCGGGCTATGAGATCGAACGGGTGCGCTTCGATCGCCTGCTGCCGCTCGCGGAAGGTTTTGCGCGGATCGCGGCCTACATCCGCGACGCCGGCCGGCCGCTGACCGCGTTCTGCGCCTGCGAATTGCGTTCGCCGGCCGCCTTCACCGAGGACGGCTTCCGCGCCTTCAACCAGCACTACGTCAAGACGCTCGCCGAATGGGGCCTGTTCGACGGCACCATAAATCCGGTGGCGCGCAGCAACGTCTGTCCCGAGATCGATCCGCCGGCCGAGCCGTCGTTCCATGCGTTCTCGTTCACGCGGCCGAGCACGACGACGTCGCCATCCTTCGTGATCGCCGGCGGTGCGGAGGCGCGCGGCGGCACCGCCAGCTATCCCGACCGCATCGTCTGCTATCGCGATCTCAGTCCCGGCGCGTGGCGGGAGAAGGTCCGCTTCACCGCCGGCGAGATGGAACGCCGTCTCGCCGAGTTCAGCTTCGGCTGGCAGGAGACGACGGCGGTGCAGGCCTACACCGTGCACGACATCCATCCGGTGCTCGTCGACGAGCTGGTCCGCCGCGGCGCCACCCGCTCCGGCCTGACCTGGCACTTCTGCCGCCCGCCGGTGGTCGATCTCGAATACGAGATGGATTGCCGCAGGGTGCTCAGGGAAGTGGTGATTTAGCTTCCGCCGTCATTGCGAGGAGCGAAGCGACGAAGCAATCCATAGCTCCGCATGCGCGGTGATGGTGGATTGCTTCGCTTCGCTCGCAATGACGAGAACTTGGTGTCCCGTCATCCTGAGGAGCGCGTGGCGCGTCTCGAAGGATGAACGGCCCGGTCGGTGGCCGTCGACCCTTCGCGACGCGCGCAAGATGCGCGCTCCTCCAGCGACAATGGCGAAGCCGTTGCGCGGGGGTGACGGAAAGAGCATAGGCGCTCGCTGTGGCACGAATCCACTACCGCGCCTTCGGATCGAGCGCGTCGCGCAGGCCGTCGCCGACCAGATTGAACGACAACACGACCAGGAAGATCGCAAGCCCAGGCCAGACTGCCATCCATGGCGCGCTGGTCAGGAAGCGTTGCGCGGCGTTGAGCATGCTGCCCCAGGACGGCGCCGGCGGCTGCTGGCCGAGGCCGAGGAACGACAGCGCGGCCTCGGCGATGATCGCGGCCGCGATCGACAGCGTCGCCTGCACCAGCAGCGCCGGCAGGATGTTGGGCAGGATGTGGACCAGCGCGATGCGCCAGCGCGGATTGCCCATCGCGCGCGCCGCCTCGACATAATCCTCGACCTTGACGCTCATCACCTGGCCGCGGGTCAGGCGGATGAAGATCGGGGTCGCCGAGACGCCGATCGCGATCATGGCATTGCTAAGACTCGGGCCGAGGAACGCTGCGAGCGCGATCGCCAGGATCAGGAACGGGCAGGCCAGCATGGCATCGGTGATGCGGCTGATCAGCGCGTCGATGAAGCCGCCGCGATAGCCGGCGAAGAGGCCGAGCGGCACGCCGACCGCAAGCGCGATGCCGACCGAGATGACGCCGGCAAGCAGCGAGGCGCGGGCGCCGAACACGACGCGGGCGAACACGTCGCGGCCGAGCTCGTCGGTGCCGAACCAGTGCTGCGCCGACGGCGCCTTGCGTACCAGCGACCAGCTCGTCGCGACCGGATCATAGGGCACGATCAACGGCGCGAACACGGCGAGCAGGATGAAGAGCGCGATCACGGTGAGCCCGAGCACGGCACCCTTGCGCCGGATCAGCCGCCGCCAGGCGCGCCGCGCCGGGCTCTCGAGCGTTTCGGCGGCGGCAAGCGGAGCGAGGGGGCTGAGTGCAGCGTCGGTCATCCGATCAGCCCCTCAGCCGCGGGTTGACGAGAATGTAGGCGATGTCGGCGATCAGATTGAGCGTGATGTAGATCGTCGCCGTTGTCAGCACCACGCCCTGCACGACCGCATAGTCGCGGTTGAACACGGCATCGACGATCAGCTTGCCGAAGCCCGGGATCGAGAAGATCTGCTCAGTGAGCACCGCGCCCGACAGCAGCGTGCCGAGCTCGAGCGCGCCGAGCGTGATGATCGGCGTCAGCGCGTTGCGCATCGCATGCTTGAGGATCACGGTGCGCTCGGACAGGCCCTTGGCGCGCGCGGTGCGGACATAGTCGCTCTCCAGCACCTGCAGCATCGCGCTTCGCGTATGCCGCATCAGGATCGCCGCGATCGCATTGCCGAGCACGAAGGCCGGCATGACCGATGCGGCGAGGCTCGCGCGCCAGTTTTCGCTGAGCGGCACGTAGCCGGAGGCCGGCAGCCAGCCAAGTTCGACGGAGAACAGGAAGATCAGCATGATGCCGAGCCAGAAATTCGGCGTCGAGATACCCCACAGCGCGAACAAATTGGCGCCATAGTCCCACGCGGTGCCGATTTTCACCGCCGAGATGATGCCGGCGGGAATGCCGATCAGGAAGGCGACCACGATCGCCATGCCGGCGATTTGCATCGTAACCGGCAGCTTCTGCGCGATCAGGCTCGACACCGGCATCTTGTTGCGCAGTGACTCGCCGAGGTCGCCCGTGAGCACGCCCTTGACCCAATAGGCGTATTGCACCGGGATCGGTTGATCTAAATGGTATTGCTGGCGGATCTGTTCGATGACGGCCGGATCGCGCTCCTCGCCGGCCATGACGAGTGCCGGATCGCCGGGCAGCAAATGTTGCAGCGAGAAGATCAGGAGCGAGACGAAGAACAGCGTCGGGACCAGCTGAACCAGCCGCTTGGCGAGGAAGTTCAGCATTGTCGGCCCCGCGTGTCCTGCGCTGTGGCGATCATTTCAATTTCAGCCCGACCACGCGCACCAATCCGTCCGGCATCTGCCGGTAACCCGCGACTTTTGTGGAATGCGCGATCAGGAGTGTGCGGTGATAGAGATAGATGATCGGCTCGTCATTGAGCACGATCCTGGTCATCTTCTCGTAGATTGCCTTGCGCTGGGCGGGATCGTTGATCAGCCGTGCATCTTCCATCAGCTTGTCGGCTTCCGCGTTAGAATAGCCGCCATCGTTCTGCGGCGCCTTGGTGTGCAGGAAGACATAGGAATTGCCGTCGGGATCGATCCGGCCGCTCCAGTTGATCTGAAACACCTGAAATTCGCCGGCCTGGGCCTGCTTGAAAGTCGTCGCGAATTCGACCACGCGGATCTTGATGTCAAAGCCGGCTTCGGCCGCCATCGACTGCACGACCTGGGCTACGGCTTCGTTCTCGGCGCCTTTGGGGACCATGTAGTCGATGGCGACGGGCAGCGTGACACCGGCCTCCTTCAGCAGCGCCTTGGCCTTGGCAATGTCGCGTCCCCGAACCGGAAACGCCTTCTGATAGTAAGGGTGTGTCGGGCTGACCCACTGATTGCCCGGCGTGAACTCGCCGTTGAAGACGACCTGGTTGAGCGCCTCGCGGTCGATCGACAGATCGAGCGCCTGGCGCACCTTTTCCGACTGGCTGAGCGGCCCCTTGTTCTTGTCGTTGCCGACGTTGATGGTGAGGCCGAGGTAGCCGAGTTCAGGTGCGGTCGACAGCACGAGCCGCTTGTCACCTCGGACGTCCTTGATATCGGTGGCGAGCACGCGCTCGATCAGATCGAGCCCGCCGGATTTCAGATTGGCGAGCCGCACCGTGGCATCGACGATAGGAAGGAACACGATGCGATCGATGAAGACGTTGTCCTTGTTCCAGTAATCCCCGAATTTCTCGAACACCATGCGGTCCTGCTGCACGCGTTCGACGAACTTGTAGGGTCCGGCGCAGACTGGATGCAGTCCGAATTTGTCACCCGCTTCCTTCACCGCCTTCGGCGAAACCATCATGCCGGCGCGGTCGGTCAACTGGGCGATCAGCGGCGAGTAGGGCGTCTTGAGCACCAGCTTGATGGTCAGGGGATCAACGACGTCGACGTGGTCGAGCGCAGCCAATTCCGGTTTGCGAAACGAGGTCGGCAGCGTCAGATGGCGCTCCAGCGAGAATTTGGCGGCTTCGGCGTCGAACGGCTCACCGTCGTGGAACTTGACGCCCGGCCGGAGCTTGATCGTCATCTCCTTGCCGTCGGCCGAGTTCTCGTAGGACAGCGCGAGCTGCGGAACGATGTTCAGCTTCTCGTCAATGTCAAACAGCTTGTCGCAGAAGGCTGAAAAGACGATGCGGCCGACATAGGTGCGTCCGATTGAAGGATCGAGGATGTCGGGGTCCTCGGCGAGCCCGATGCGAAGTGTCGTCTCGGCACGCGCACTCGTTCCGCACCAGGTCACGAGGGCCGCCATCAGGACTGCCAAGCGCCAAAATCTCATCGCCAACCCCTTATTCCCTACGCCTCTGTTCCCTGTGAAATAACCCCGGGCTGCGCCGAGGCTTCCGCCGCATTGAACGCCGCCACCAGCTTTTCCAGTGTCGGCGAGAACCCGCCATCGGAGGGCACGATCGCCTCCGCGCCGGGCAGCTCGCCCGTCCGGTGACAGGCCGATGCATAACCGGTGCCATCTTCGCGCAATTGCGGAACCTCGCTGCGGCAGCGCGCGATCACATAGGGACAGCGGGTATGGAAGCGGCAGCCGGAGGGCGGATTGAGCGCGCTCGGCAGTTCGCCCTCCAGCACGATGCGGCTGCGCTTCGCACGCGGCTTCGGCACCGGGATCGCCGACAGCAGCGCGCGGCTATAGGGATGGCGCGGCGCGGCGAACAGCGCTTGGGCATCCGCGGTCTCGACGATGGTGCCGAGATTCATCACGGCGACGCGATCGGCGATGTGCTTCACTACGGCGAGATCGTGCGAGACGAAGATGTAGGCGAGCTTCAGGCGATCCTGCAGGTCGCGCAGCAAATTCAGGATCTGGGAACGGATCGAGACGTCGAGCGCCGACACCGGCTCGTCGCAGATGATCAGCTTCGGCTCGACCGCGAGCGCGCGGGCAATCGCGATGCGCTGGCGCTGGCCGCCGGAGAATTCGTGCGGATAGCGCCGCGCAAAGCGCGGCTCGAGCCCGACCAGACGCAGCAGGTCCTCGACCCGCGCGCGGCGGTCCGCGGCCGGGACGAGATTGTGCAGCGCCAGTGGCTCGGTCAGGATCTGGCTCACCGTCATGCGCGGGTTGAGCGAGGCGTAGGGGTCCTGGAAGATCAGCTGCGCGTCGCGGCGGAAGGCGCGGAGCTGCTCGGCATTGAGCGTGCCGAGGTCGCGGCCCTCGAAGCGGATCCGTCCGGCATCCGGCTCGATCAGCCGCAGCACCAGCCGACTGACGGTGGATTTGCCGCAGCCGGATTCGCCGACCAGCGCCAGCGTTTTGCCGGCCTCGACCGTGAAGCTGACGCCGTCGACCGCCTTCACATGGGCGGTCGGCCGGCCGAACAGCGAGCGTTCGGCGACGAAATGCTTCACCAGCCCTTCGACCTCGAGCAGCGCCGTCATGACACCAGCCGCTCCAGCGGCGCGCGGATGCAGCGCGAGGCGTGGGTCGGGCTCAGCAGCGCGAGCGGCGGCGGCGATTTGGTGCAGGCATCCTCGACGAACGGACAGCGCGCGGCGAAGCGGCAGCCGGCGGGCGGGTTCGCCATGTTCGGCACCATGCCCTCGATGGTGGCGAGATGGCTGGTGCGGCGGTCGAGCCGCGGGATCGAGCCGAGCAGGCCGACCGTGTAGGGATGCTGCGGATTGGCGAACAGCTCGTCGACCGGCGCGCGCTCGACGATTTCGCCGGCATACATCACCGCGACCTCGTCGCAGACTTCGGCGACGACGCCGAGATCATGGGTGATCAGGATGATCGCGGCGCCGCTCGCGGCCTTCAGCTCCCGCATCAGATCGAGGATCTGCGCCTGCAAGGTGACGTCGAGTGCGGTGGTCGGCTCGTCGGCGATCAGAAGCTGCGGGTCGCAAGCCAGCGCCATCGCGATCATCACGCGCTGGCGCATGCCGCCGGACAGCTTGTGCGGAAACTCGTCGATGCGTTTCTCGGGCGAGGGAATATGCACGCGGCGCAGCAGCTCGATGGTGCGTTCGCGCGCCGTGCGGCGGGAGCCGCCGCGATGGCGCAGAATCGTCTCCGTAATCTGGTCGCCGATGGTAAAGCTCGGATTGAGCGAGGTCATCGGCTCCTGGAAGATCATCGCGAGGCGATCGCCGCGCAGGTCGCGCAACGTCTCGTCCGGCACCTCGAGCAGGTCGAAGCCGTCGAAGCGGATCGCGCCGGACACCGCGGCGGATTGCTTCGGCAACAGCCCCATGATCGCGAGCGAGGTCACGCTCTTGCCGCAGCCGGACTCGCCGACCAGTCCGAGCGTGGCGCCCTTGGCGACGGAGAGATCGACGCTGTCGACGGCATGCGTGGTGCGGCCGTCATCGCCCTGGAAGGTGACGCGCAGGCCTTCGATCTCGATCAGCGGGCCTGCTGTCATTTACGGCTCGTGGTTGCCGCCGCGATGCCGGCGTCGATGGTGGCGCGATCGCTGGTTCCGGCCGGGTTGTCGCGGGTCGGCATGAAGCTCCGGAATGGCGCCCAGTGCTCGCGGCTGACGGCCTCCAGCCGCTCCAGCTCGCGCAGGGGATCGGCGTGGTCGTCGACGCGCAGGTCGAGCAATGGCCATTCCTCCGCGCCGTGGATCAGAAGCGCCGCCGATTGCTTGCCGCGCTTGTCGCCGCCGGCCGCTTCGCCGGCGAACATCGCCTTGATCAGCCGCTCCGCGAACGGCAGCTTCTCGTTCTCGGCATAAACGCGCGCGGTCTCGTCGAGCACCGCGGGGCCGGCCAGCATGTTGCCGGCGATCGAGAACCCGTCGCCGGCGATATGGCCGAACCAGTCGATGCAGTCCTTGCCGGAATGCGCCGCGATGCGGCCCCTGACGTCCATGACGTGGAGCTGCCGGCTTTCGCGGCCGCTGTCGGGCGCAATCAGCGCCGCGATCACCTCATGCGGGCTGTCGCCGCTGCGTAACAGCGCGAGGCCGTCGATGCCGTAATAAGGATTGACCAGCGCCTGCGTCGCCACCGCGCCGATTGCGGGTGCGATGTGCGGCACCAGCGCGCCGACCGCGAAGAACCGCGTCGCGACGGCGATGCCGAGCTGGCCATTGGCGCTGTCACGGGCGATGATCGACCAGGTCATCTCAAACCTTCGTGTCTAGCGGCCTGCGGCGTAACCCTGCATACCGCGCGGATTGGCGGCGGCGCGGCGGCGGGCACCGACCTTCGAGGCCGCGGTGAGGCGGCCTTCCGACCAATCGGGACCAATCTCGACCACATGGCCGCGGCGTTTCAATTCGTCGATGGTCGATTTCGGCACGCGGTTTTCCAGCACCAGGACGCCGGGCCGCGAGGTGCGCGGCCAGAACGAGATCGGGAAATGCTCGGAGTGCCAGGCCGGCGCGTCGATCGCCTCCTGCAGATTGAGCCTGGCGTGCACATGACGCAGGAAGAACTGCGTGATCCACTGGTCCTGCTGATCGCCGCCCGGCGAGCCCCAGGAGAGATACGGTTCGCCGTCGCGCAGCGCCATGGTCGGTGAGAGTGTGGTGCGCGGCCGCTTGCCCGGCGCGAGCGAGGCAGGGTGGTTCTCCTCGAGCCAGAACATCTGGGCGCGGCTGCCGAGGCAGAAACCGATCTCGGGAATCACCGGCGAGGACTGCAGCCAGCCGCCGGACGGCGTCGCCGAGATCATGTTGCCGGCCTTGTCGATGATGTCGAAATGCACGGTGTCGCCGCGCACTTCGCCGAACCGGCCGACGGTCGGCTCGCCCGCGCCCATGGCGCCGACCGCTTC
The DNA here is from genome assembly GCF_054063995.1 of Bradyrhizobium sp. USDA 4504. Lineage (NCBI taxonomy): Bacteria > Pseudomonadati > Pseudomonadota > Alphaproteobacteria > Hyphomicrobiales > Nitrobacteraceae > Bradyrhizobium > Bradyrhizobium sp. USDA 4504. The sequence continues at coordinate 1,173,701 of NZ_JBSSGV010000001.1, forward strand.
ACGATGCCCTTCGGCGTGTCGCAACTTCACGACGCCGCCGAAGCCCTCGACCGAGCCGGGGCGGAAGTCGAGCGACGCCTTGTCTTTTGAGATCAGCTTGCGCCGTTCGTTGTTATAGGCGTCGGAGAGCAGCGTTTCGATCGGGATGTCGGTGAATTTCGGGTCGCCGTAGAACGTCTCGCGATCGGCATAGGCGAGCTTGGCGGCTTCGATCTGCAGATGGATGAAGTCGGGGCCTGCGGGATCGAGCCCGTCGAGCTCGAAACCCTTCAGCAGCGCGAGCTGCTGCAGCATCACCGGACCCTGGCTCCAGACTCCGGCCTTCTGCACGGTGTAGCGGCCGTAATCATAGGTGAGCGGCGCCTCGATGGTCGGCTGCCAGCGCGCCATGTCGTCGGCCGACAGCACGCCGCGATGCGGCGAGCCGGAAACGTCCATCACCTCCTGGGTGCGGCAGAACTTGTCGATCGCTTCGGCCACGAAGCCCTTCGACCAGGCCTGCCGCGCGCGCTCGATCTGCGCGACGCGATCGCCGCCGGCGCTCTCCGCCTCGGTCAGGATGCGTGCGTACGTCTCCGCGAGCTTCTTGTTGGTGAAGATGGTGCCGGGCTTCGGCACCTCGCCACCAGGCAAATAGACGTCGGCCGATGTGGTCCAGTATTTCCGGAACAGCTGCTCGACGGTCTTGATGGTGGCCGACGCACGCTCGACCAACGGATAGCCGTCGCGTGCGTAGGCGATCGCGGGCTCCAGCACGTCGCGCAGCTTCATGGTGCCGTAGTCGCGCAGCAGCAGCATCCAGGATTCGAATGTGCCGGGCACGCAGGCCGCAAGCAGGCCGGTGCCGGGCACCATCTCGAGGCCCTCGCTGCGATAATGCGCGATGGTTGCCTTCGCCGGCGCCGGGCCCTGGCCGCAGATCACTTCGCTTTTGCCGCGCTTGACGTCGTGCACGATGATCGGAACGTCGCCGCCGGGGCCGTTCAGATGCGGCTCGACCACCTGTAGCGTGAAGGCGGTGGCCACTCCGGCGTCAAAGGCGTTGCCGCCTTTCTCCAGCGCTGCCATGCCGACCGCGGTGGCGATCCAGTGCGTCGAGGTGACGACGCCGAAGGTGCCTTCGATCTCGGGCCGCGTTGTGAACGGATCGGGGTTGATGTTGCTCATGGCGATTGACCGTTCGTCGGTTTGTTGTTGGGCCTTCTCGGCGGGCGCACTTGATCACAGGCCGGCTGGTATGCCAACCGCTTGGTGGACATGGCCGCTCCCATCCGCGTGATCAAGCCGGAACGGCTGCGGGACTGTTGACGGCATGGCAGGCAACGCCGTCGATCAGTTCCGGTGTCTTCTGGCGGCAGAGATCGAAGGCGATGGGGCAGCGCGGATTGAACGAGCAGCCTGACGGCGGATCGATCGGATTCGGAATCTCGCCCTTCACCGGAATTCGCTGGCGGCCGGACATCGCAAGGTCCGGAACCGCGCCGAGCAGCATCTTCGTGTAGGGCATCCGCGGGTTCTCGAACAATTCTCGACCCTCGGCGATCTCGACGATGCGGCCAAGATACATCACGCCGATCCGGCTCGCCATGTGGCGGACCACTGCGAGATTGTGGCTGATGAAGAGATAGGTGAGGCCGAATTTGTCTTGCAGGTCGCGCATCAGGTTGAGGATCTGCGCCTGCACGGAGACGTCGAGCGCCGAGGTCGGCTCATCGCAGACGATGAACTCGGCCTCGGATGCCAGCGCGCGGGCGATCGCGATGCGCTGGCGCTGGCCGCCGGAAAATTCGTGCGGGAATTTTTGGCCGTCGTCGGGGTGCAGGCCGACCAGCGAGAGCAATTCGCCGACCCGGGCCTTGACGTCGCGCTCGCCCTGGATCAGGTCGAAAGCGCGGATCGGCTCGGCGACGATGGCGGCGACCCGGTAGCGCGGATTGAGGCTCGCATAGGGATCCTGGAAAACCATCTGGATGCGCCGGCGCAGCCGGCGGCGTGCCTGGCCCTGCCGCGGATCGGTCATCGAGACGCCGTCGATGACGACCTCGCCTGAACTCGGCGGCAGCAGGCCGACCACCATGCGGGCGACGGTCGTCTTGCCGGAACCGGATTCGCCGACCAGCGCGAAGGTCTCGCCGCGCTTGATGTCGAAGGAGACGCCGTCGACGGCTTTCAGGAATTCGAGATGGCCGCCCTCGATCACGCGGTTGAGCCACGGCTTGGAGACGTCGAAGACGCGGCGCAGGTTCCTGACCTCGATCAATGTTCCGCTCATGCCGCCGTCTCCTTCGTCGGCTCGAACAGATGACAGGCAACGAACTGCGTGCCCTGCCGGATCGGCTCGGGGCGATCGACGTGGCAGCGATCGAAGGCAAACGCGCAGCGCGGATTGAACGGGCAGCCCGGCGGGATCGCCGACAGCCGCGGCATCGAGCCGGGGATCTGCACCAGGCGCTTGTCCTCGCCGGCAAGCGTCGGGATCGCGCCCATCAGGCCCCTGGCGTAGGGATGCAGCGGATTGCGCACCACCTCCTGCACCGGGCCGATCTCGGCGATGCGGCCGGAATACATCACCGCAACGCGGTCACAGGTTTCGGCGATCACGCCCATGTCGTGGGTCACCAGCATCACCGCGGTGCCGTGGTCGCGGCCGAGGCGCTTGATCAGCGCGATGATCTGCGCCTGCACGGAGACGTCGAGCGCGGTGGTCGGCTCGTCGGCGATGATCAGTTCGGGCTCGGCGCAGATCGCAAGCGCGATGACGACGCGCTGGCGCATGCCGCCGGAGAATTCGTGCGGGTAGCCGTCGATGCGCTTCTCCGGCGCTGGAATGCCCACTTCGGCCAACAGATCGATGGCGCGCCTGCGCGCGGCGCTCTCGCTCAGATTGCTGTGGGTGCGAATGGTCTCGATGATCTGCTCGCCGATCCGGTAGAGCGGATTGAGGCTGGTCAGCGGATCCTGGAAGATCATGCCGATCCGCTTGCCCCTGATGCGGCGGATCTCCTCCAGCGGAAGATGGTCGATCCGCGTGCCCGACAGTTCGATCTCGCCGCCGGAGATGCGGCCGGGCGGATCGATGAGCCCGATCACGGCAAGGCCGGTGACCGATTTGCCGGCGCCGGACTCGCCGACCACGCCGAGCACCTCGCCCTTGGCGATGTCGAACGACACGCCGTTGATGGCGCGCAAGGTCGCACGGCGGGTGACGAATTCCACCTCGAGATTGCGCACGGAAAGAACAGGCTTGGTCATCGGAGCTTCGGATTGAGGGCGTCGCGCAGCCAGTCGCCGAGCAGGTTGATGGAGAGGATCAGGCCGGCCAGCGCAATGCCGGGGAAGGCGACGATCCACCATTCGCCGGCGAACAGATAGTTGTTGCCGATCCGGATCAGGGTGCCGAGCGAGGGCATGGTGTCGGGCATGCCGGCGCCAAGGAACGACAGCGTCGCCTCGGTGATGATCGCGAGCGCGAGGTTGATGGTGGCGATGACGAGGATCGGGCCCATCGTGTTGGGCAGCACGTGCCGCAGCATGATCTTCGGCGCCGGCAGGCCGATCAGCTGCGCCGCGGCCACGTAATCCTTGTTCTTCTCGACCATCACCGAACCGCGCACGGTGCGGGCATATTGCACCCAGAAACTGAGGCCGATCGCGATGATCAGGACGCCGAGCGTGCTCATCTCGTCGAGCCGGTTGCCGAGCACCGATTTGGCGACGCCGTTGACCAGCAGCGCGATCAGGATCGCGGGGAAGGTGAGCTGTACGTCGGCGATCCGCATGATCACGGTGTCCACCACGCCGCCGAAATAACCTGCGATCAGCCCGAGGGCGATGCCGAGCGCGCCGGCGAAGACCACGCCGGCCAGGCCGACCGCAAGCGAGATGCGCAGGCCGTAGAGGATCGCCGAGAGCACGTCACGGCCCTGCTCGTCGGTGCCGAGCAGGAACGGGCTTTGGCCGTCGGTGGTCCACAGCGGCGCGATCCGCGAGTTGATCAGCTGCAGTTGCGCCGGATCGAACGGGTTCTGCACCGCGAGCCACGACGCGAAGATTGCGAGCAGAAAGAACAGCAGCGTGATCACGGCGGCGACCATCGTCAGCCTGGAGCGACGGAACGAATAGAAGATGTCGCTGTCGAGCGCGCGCCTGAACCAGCCGGCAGGGGCCTGGTGGCCTTGGGAACGATGGGGGACGACGGCATCGGACATCGGTCAGCCCTCACGCCGCGCGGCCGACGGTCGAGCGCAAGCGCGGATCGACCACGGTGTAGAGGATGTCGACCACGAGATTGATGGTGACGAAGATCAGCGAGACCATCAACAGATATGCGGCCATGATCGGGATATCGACATTCTGCACGGCCTGCACGAACAGAAGTCCCATGCCCGGCCATTGGAACACGGTTTCGGTGATGATCGAGAAAGCAATAACCGAGCCAAACTGCAGGCCGGCCACCGTAATCACGGGAACCAGGGTGTTCTTCAGCGCATGGCCGAAATGGATTGCGCGCGTGGTCAGCCCGCGGGCGCGGGCGAAGCGGATATAGTCGGTCCGCAACACTTCCAGCATTTCGGCGCGCACCAGCCGCATGATCAGGGTCATCTGGAACAACCCGAGCGTGATCGCCGGCATGATCAGCGCCTTCAGGCCCGAGACGGTCAGCAGTCCGGTGGTCCACCAGCCGAGCTTCACCACCTCGCCGCGGCCGAAGGAGGGCAGCCAGCCCAGCGTCACCGCGAACAGATAGATCAGGAGGATGCCGATCAGGAAGGTCGGCAGCGAAATGCCGATCAGCGATACCGCCTGGAATAATTTGGCAAGCACGGTGTCGCGGCGCAGCGCCGAATAGACCCCCATCAGGATGCCGGCCACCATCGCGAACAGCGTGGCGCAGATCGAAAGCTCCAGCGTCGCCGGCAGCCGCTCCGCCAGCAGCGAGGAGACCGGCAGGCGGAACTGGTAGGACACGCCGAACTTGAACTGCAGCGCATTGATGAAGTAGCGGCCGAACTGCACCAGCACGGGATCGTCAAGGCCGAGCGAGTGCCGGATTTCGGCGCGCTGCGCGGCCGAGGTGTCGATCGAGACGATCTGGTTCACCGGGTCGCCGGCGAAACGGAACATCGCGAACGCGATCACGCCCACGGCGAGCATCACGCCGATCGCCTGCAGGAAGCGGCGAAGAGTGAAAGCCAGCATCTCTACCTTTCACTGCCTTTGACATTCGGCGCGCGGCTTTGCGCGGCCGGAAAACGCGAGGTCCCGGAAGCCTGCGCTTCCGGGACCCAATTCGCCAAAGCCACTATTCACCCTGCTTGGTCGCCCAGTAGAGCAGCACCTGGTTGTCCGCGCGCTGGGTCAATTTGACCTTTTTCGACACGCCCCACACCAGCGGTTGCTGATGCAGCGGAATGTAGCCGTAATCCTTGATGACGATGTCGTAGGCCTGCTTGATCAACTGGTCGCGCTTGGCAGTGTCGCCCTCGATCAGCACCTTGTCGGTGAGCGCGTCGACTTCCTTGTTGCAATAGCCACCGAGATTGGCCTCACCCCTTGTGGCATCCTTCGGATCGTCGCGGCAGCCGAGGATGTCGTGCAGCACGTTGTGCGAGTCGGACGTCGCGGGCGTCCAGCCCAGCATGAAGAACGAGGTCTGGTAGCCGCCGGGCTTCAGCACCTTGGCAAAATACTGCGCCTTCGGCTGCGCCAGCAGGTTCACCTTGACGCCGATGCGGGCCAGCATGCCGACCACCGCCTGGCAGATCGCGGCGTCGTTGACATAGCGGTCGTTCGGGCAGTCCATCGTGACTTCGAAGCCGTTCGGATAGCCGGCGTCGGCCAGCAGCTTCTTGGCACCATCAGGATCGAGCTTCGGCCGGGTGAATTCCTTCGACAGCGGATAAAGCTCGGGGGCGATCATCAACGTCGAAGGGGTCGACATGCCGCGCATGACGCGGGTCTTGATCAGATCGACGTCGATCGTCTTGTAGAAGCCTTCGCGGACGCGGATGTCCTTGAACGGATTCTTGCCCTTGACGTTGGAATACAGCAGCTCGTCCCGCGCCGTATCCATGCCGATGAAGATGGTGCGAATCTCCGGCGCGGTCATGACGGTGGCGACGCCGCTGGAATTGACGCGCTGGATGTCCTGGAGCGGAACCGGTTCGATCACGTCGACTTCGCCCGAGAGCAGCGCGGCAACGCGGGTGGCGTCGGAGCCGATCGGGGTGAAGATGATCTCCTTGAGATTATGCTCGGGCTTGCGCCAATAGCCGGCAAACGCCTTGAACACGGTCTTCACGCCGGGCTGGTGGCTCTCGATCGTGAAGGGGCCGGTGCCGTTCTCGTGCAGCGCCGCGTAGCTCGGCGTGGTTGCGGAGGCCGGCGTCGGTGCGACCGAGTTGTTCTCCTCGCACCACTTCTTGTCCATGATGTACCAGCTATCCCATTGTGAGATCAGAATGGGATTGGGCGAGTCCAGCGTCACGTCGACGGTGTAGTCGTCGACCTTGCTGAACTTGGCGTCGGCCGGGACGTTGCTGAGGAAGTTGGAGCCCTTGGCGCGGACGCGCTCGGCCGAGAACAGCACGTCGTCGGCGGTGAAGGGATCGCCATTGTGGAATTTCACGCCCTTGCGCAGATGGAAGCGCCATTTGGTCGGGCTCAGCGTCTCCCAGCTTTCCGCCAGGGCCGGAATGATCTTGAGGTCCTTGTCGCGCGCGGTGAGGCCTTCGTAGACGTGGGCGTGGTGCGCGATCGTCGTGGTTTCCTTCAGCGTGTAGGGATCCAGCGACTTCAACTCGCCCTGGTTCGCATACTTCAACGTTTGGGCCGATGCCGGCAAAGCAAAGGCGACGAGTGCGGCGACAGTGGCCGCAAACAAACTCCAACGTCCCGACATGTAATCCCGCGTCCCCGTTTTTGTCCGCCGGCTGCTTTGTCCGGCTGGTATTATTGATCCATGTTGCCAGAGTTTACCGGCCGCGCAAGCGCGATTTGCCAAAGGGTTAACCCATCCGCGCGGGTGCAGCGCAATGAACCGGCTTGGAGAGTAGGCTGTAGGCGCGAACGCGTGACATTCGACTTTCGGAGTGCCGCTTGTCGGTCACGGGAATGATCACCGGCGCGCCTCGAGCAACCGCTCCAAACGGTTTGGTTGACCATAACGGATGATTGAGGCCGACTGCCCCCCGGGGCAGGTACGGCTCGCTTGCGCAACTCGCCCCGTCCCGGCGATACTGTGGCGGGCCAAGGCGCATTTGAGGAGGCGGATATGAAAGTCAACGTCGAGATAGATTGTACGCCCCTCGAAGCGCGGCAATTCTTCGGCCTGCCCGATGTGGGGCCGATGCAGGCGGCGGTGATGGACAAGCTGCAGCAGCAGATGACGTCGAACATCGACAAGATCTCACCGGAATCGCTGATGCAGAGCTGGTTCACCTTCGATCCCAAGCTCGCCGAACGCTTCCAGGACATGTTCGTGGCGATGGCCGGCTTCGGCGGCACGAGCAAGAAGAAATAGTGACCGACATGGACAGGAGCGTTGATGGGACCGAACGCCGGTTGCGCCCGCCGAGCCTGTTCCTGATGCTGGCGGAGGCGCGCGGCGTGCTCGAACTCAATTCGAGCCTGCTGCTGTCACCCCTCCTGATGCAGGCGCCGAAGGGCGATGGTCATCCGGTGCTGGCGCTGCCGGGCTTCCTTGCCAGCGACCTTTCGATGGCGCCGATGCGGCGCTATCTCAAGGAGCTCGGCTACGATGCCTATGCCTGGAACATGGGCCGCAATTTCGGCGGGATTTCCAGCAGGCGGGCTGCGCTGCGCGACCTGCTGAAGCGGGTCCATGAGGCGACCGGGCGGAAGGTCTCGATCATCGGCTGGAGCCTCGGCGGCGTCTATGCGCGCGACCTGGCGTCGCAGATGCCGGAGCTGGTGCGCTCCATCATGACGCTGGGCAGCCCGTTCGCCGACGACATCCGCGCCACCAATGCGACGCGGCTCTATGAGCTCTTGTCCGGCGAAGCTGTGGGTGACATCCCTGAGATCCGCGCCGCGATCGCCGGCGACATGCCGGTGCCGACAACCTCGATCTATTCCCGCACCGATGGCATCGTGAACTGGCGGACCTCGCGCGTGCGGCCGTCGGCCACCGCCGAGAACATCGAGGTGCATTTCGCCAGCCATATCGGCCTCGGCGTCAATCCCGCGGCGCTGTGGGCAATTGCGGACCGGCTGGCCCAGCCGGAAGGGGAATTCCGGCATTTTGACCGCTCGGGCCCCTTTGCCATTGCCTACGGGCCGGCAGAACAGGCACTATCCTGACCAAACGACGAGAAGCGCCGCCCAAGGCGCCCGCGTAAGTAGGCTCTCGGGAGGAGACCATGAGCGACGCCAAGAAGCTGTCCTCGCTGGACGCATCGTTTCTCTATCTGGAAACGCCGGAAATGCCGATGCATGTGGGCAGCATGGCGATCTTCCGCCTGCCCGACGGCTACAAGGGCGACTTCTTCGAGGAGTTCAAGGCGATGATCGCCTCGCGGCTGCACATCGCGCCGATCCTCAAGGCGCGGCTGCAGAAGGCGCCGCTCGACATCGATCATCCGTCCTGGGTCGAGGACGACCAGTTCGACATCGACCGCCACATCTTCCGCGCCAGCCTGCCGGCGCCGCGCGATCGCGCGACGCTGGAGCGTATCGTCGGCTGGATGCACGCCAAGCTGTTGAACCGCGCCCGCCCGCTCTGGGAGTTCTACGTCTTCGAGGGCATGAAGGACAACGAGATCGGGCTCTATTCCAAGATGCACCATGCCTGCATCGACGGCGGCGCCGGCGCGGCGCTGACCAGCATGATCTACGACCTGACGCCGGTGCCGCGCGAGATCGAGCCGCCGAGCGCGAAGAAGGTCGCGCAGGAACCGCGCGACATCGCGGCCAATCTGATCGATGCCTATCAGCAACTCTGGACCCAGCCGTTCGAGGCGGCCGCCGCCGCGCAGAAGAGCCTGGAGCTGCCGCGTTCCGGCAAGAGCGACCTCGGCTCGATCCTGTTCGACAACGCCATGTTTCAGATCGAGAGCGCGGTGAAGTTCGCCGGCTCCATGCCGACGGTCATGAAGAGCCTGTCCGACGTCGTCGCCAAGGTCGCCGATCCGAGGTCGCGCGAGAGCCTGCAGGCGATGTCCTCGCCGCCGACCATCCTCAACAAGGCGATCTCGTCCGAGCGCAGCTTTGCCGGCACCTCGATCTCGCTGTCGCGTGCCAAGGCACTGGCGAAGGCGTCCGGCGGCAAGCTCAACGACGTCGTGCTGGCGCTCGCCTCCGGCGTGGTGCGGCGCTATCTGATCAGCCAGGGCGCGCTGCCGAACAAGTCGCTGACGGCAGGCGTTCCGATCTCGCTGCGCGAGGAGGGCAACGCCGAATCCAACAACCAGGTGTTCGGCATGATCTGCTCGATCGCGACCGACATCGAAAACCCAAGGAAGCGGCTCGAAACCATCATCGCGCAGTCGACCAAGTCCAAGGAGATGTCGCATCCGCTGCGCGCTTTGGTGCCGCAGGTCACCAACATCTCGTTGCTGGGCGCGCCGATCCTGGTGCAGATCATGGCGCTGCTTTACAGCCGCTCCGACCTCTCCAACGTGCTGCCGCCGGCCACCAACATCACGGTCTCGAATGTGCCGGGGCCGCGGCAGACGCTGTATGCGGCGGGTGCCGAGCTGCTGCACATCTTCCCGGTTTCGATCTCGACCCACGGCGTGGCGCTCAACATCACCGTGCAGAGCTACCGCGATCAGCTCGATTTCGGCTTCATCGTGGGCGCCAACATCATTCCCCACGTGCAGGTGATGTGCGACATGCTGCCGCTCGAGTTCGATGTCCTCGAGGCGGCGTTCGCTCCCCCGCCCGCGGACATCAAGGGCGCAGCCGAATAAGGATCCCTGTCGATGATTGAGATGCCACCGCTGCAGTTCGCCGAGACGAACGGCATCCGCATGGGGTTTTATGAAGCAGGCCCCAAGACCGACACGCCGCCGGTGGTGCTGTGCCACGGCTGGCCTGAACTGGCGTTCTCCTGGCGCCACCAGATCAAGGCGCTGGGCGAGGCCGGCATCCGGGTGATTGCGCCGGATCAGCGCGGCTATGGCGCGACCGACCGGCCGGAGCCGGTCGAGGCCTACGACATGGAGCACCTGACCGGCGACCTCGTCGGCCTGCTCGACCATCTCAAGATCGACAAGGCGATCTTCGTCGGTCACGACTGGGGCGGCTTTGTCGTCTGGCAGATGCCGCTCAGGCATCATCAGCGGGTCGCCGGCGTCGTCGGCGTCAACACGCCGCATTGGGACCGCGCGCCGATGGATCCGATCGCGCTGTTCCGCCAGCGCTTCGGCGATCACATGTACATCGTCCAGTTCCAGGATCCGGCGCGCGAGCCCGACCGCATCTTCGGCAGCCGCGTCGAGCAGACCTTCGACGCCTTCATGCGCAAGCCGGTGCCGCGTCCGGCGGACGCGCCGCCCGAACAGCCGATCGCCGGCGTCGGCGCCTCGGCGCGGCTCAACCTGGCGTTTCCGCAGATGATCGCGAATTACGACGCCAAGCATGATCCGCGCACGCCGATCCTGTCCGCGGACGAGAAAAAGGTGTTCGTCGACACCTTCATCAAGACCGGCTTCACCGGCGGCATCAACTGGTATCGCAATTTCACCCGCAACTGGGAGCGCTCGGCCGGGCTGGACCATCACGTCCGGGTGCCGTCGCTGATGATCATGGCCGAGAACGACGCGGTGCTGCCGCCCTCGGCCGCCGACGGCATGGAGCGGCTGGTGCCGGACCTCGAGAAGTATCTGGTCAAGGACAGCGGCCATTGGACGCAGCAGGAAAAGCCTGACGAAGTCAGCGCGAAGCTGATCGAATGGCGCAGAAAGCGGTTTGGCTGACGGCAGCGTCGTCATTCCGGGGCGATGCGCAGCATCGAACCCGGAATCTCGAGATTCCGGGTCTGGTCCTTCGGACCATCCCGGAATGACTGAGGTTAGAGGGGGCACTTCGAAAATGGCGTCCGGCAACAGACTGAGTCCGATTCCGCATCCGCCGACGAAGCCGGTGGTCGGCAACATGCTGTCGCTGGACTCGACCGCGCCGGTGCAGCATCTCGTCAAGCTCTCCAAGGAGCTCGGACCGATCTTCTGGCTCGACATGATGGGCGCGCCGCTCGTGATCGTGTCCGGCCACGATCTCGTCGACGAGCTCTCCGACGAGAAGCGCTTCGACAAGGCGGTGCGCGGCTCGCTGCGCCGGGTGCGTGCGGTCGGCGGCGACGGCCTGTTCACCGCCGACACCAAGGAGCCGAACTGGAGCAAGGCGCACAACATCCTGATGCAGCCGTTCGGCAACCGCGCCATGCAGTCGTACCACCCGAGCATGGTCGACATCGCCGAGCAGCTGGTCAAGAAATGGGAGCGCCTCAACGCCGACGAGGAGATCGAGGTCGTCCACGATATGACGGCGCTCACCCTCGACACCATCGGCCTCTGCGGCTTCGACTACCGCTTCAACTCGTTCTACCGCCGCGACTACCACCCGTTCGTGGAATCGCTGGTGCGCTCGCTCGAAACCATCATGATGACCCGCGGCCTGCCGCTCGAGGGTCTGTGGATGCAGAAGCGGCGCAGGACGCTGGCCGACGACGTCGCCTTCATGAACAAGATGGTCGACGAGATCATCGCCGAGCGGCGCGGCAGCACCGCCGCGACCGACGACAAGAAGGACATGCTGGCGGCGATGATGACCGGCGTCGACCGCGCCACCGGCGAGCAGCTCGACGACGTCAACATCCGCTACCAGATCAACACCTTCCTGATCGCCGGCCACGAGACCACCAGCGGCCTGTTGTCGTGCACGATCTACGCGCTGCTGAAGCACCCGGAGGTGCTGAAGAAGGCCTATGAGGAGGTCGATCGCGTCCTCGGTCCCGACGTCAATGCGCGGCCGACCTATCAGCAGGTGACCCAACTCACCTACATCACGCAATGCCTGAAGGAGGCGCTGCGGCTGTGGCCGCCGGCGCCGGCCTACGGCATCGCGCCGCTCAACGATGAGATGATCGGCGGCAAGTACAAGCTGAAGAAGAACACCTTCATCACCATCCTGGTGATGGCGCTGCATCGCGATCCCAGCGTCTGGGGTCCGAACCCCGACGTGTTCGATCCCGAGAATTTCAGCCGTGAGGCGGAGGCCAAGCGCCCGATCAATGCCTGGAAGCCGTTCGGCAACGGCCAGCGCGCCTGCATCGGCCGCGGCTTTGCCATGCACGAGGCGGCGCTGGCGATCGGGATGATCCTGCAACGCTTCAAGCTGATCGACGTGCATCGCTACCAGATGCATCTGAAGGAGACGCTGACCGTCAAGCCGGATGGCTTCAGGATCAAGGTGCGGCCGCGCGACGACAAGGACCGCGGCGCGTTCGCCGGCAGCACGGGCGCGGTTGCGGCCGCGCCGAAGGCTCCGCGCGCGCCGACCACGCGTCCCGGCCACAACACGCCGATGCTGGTGCTCTACGGCTCCAATCTCGGCTCCGCCGAGGAACTGGCGACCCGCATGGCCGATCTGTCGGAGATCAACGGCTTCGCGACGCGGCTGGGTCCGCTGGACGATTATGTGGGCAAGCTGCCGGAGGAGGGCGGCGTGCTGATCATCTGCGCCTCCTATAATGGCGCGGCGCCCGACAACGCGACGCAGTTCGTCAAATGGCTCGACAGCGACCTGCCGAAGGATGCCTTCGCCAAGGTCCGCTACGCGGTGTTCGGCTGCGGCAACAGCGATTGGGCGGCGACCTACCAGTCGGTGCCGCGCTTCATCGACGAGCAGCTCACCAAACATGGCGCGCGCGCCGTCTATCCGCGCGGCGAGGGCGACGCGCGCAGCGATCTCGACGGCCAGTTCCAGAAATGGTTCCCGGAGGCGGCCAAGGTCGCGACCAAGGAATTCGGCATCGACTGGAATTTCACCCGCACCGCCGAGGACGAACCGCTCTACGCGATCGAGCCGGTGGCGCAGGGTGCGGTCAATACCATCGTGACACAGGGCGGCGCGGTGCCGATGAAGGTGCTCGCCAATAGCGAGCTGCAGACCAAGGCAGGCGCTCATCCGTCGGAGCGTTCGACCCGGCATATCGAGGTCGAGCTGCCGTCCAGTCTGAAATACCGCGTCGGCGATCATCTCAGCGTGGTGCCGCGCAACGATCCTACATTGGTCGATTCCGTTGCGCGCCGCTTCGGCTTCCTGCCGGCCGACCAGATCCGTCTGCAGGTCTCGGAAGGCCGCCGCGCGCAACTGCCGGTCGGCAACGCCGTGTCGGTCGGACGGCTGCTCACCGAGTTCGTCGAGCTGCAGCAGGTCGCGACCCGCAAGCAGATCCAGATCATGGCCGAGCACACTCGCTGCCCGGTGACCAAGCCGAAGCTGATGGCCTATGTCGGGGACGACGATGCCTCGGCCGCGCGCTATCGCGCCGACGTCTTGGCGAAGCGCAAATCGGTATTTGACCTGCTCGAGGAATATCCGGCCTGCGAGCTGCCGTTCCACCTCTATCTCGAAATGCTGTCGCTGCTGGCGCCGCGCTATTATTCGATCTCGTCGTCTCCGGCCGGCGAGGCGCAGCGCTGCAGCGTCACCGTGGGCGTGGTGGAGGCGCCGGCAAGTTCCGGCCACGGCATCTACAAGGGCGTCTGCTCGAACTATCTGGCGCGCCGCCGCGCCGGCGACACCGTCCACGCCACCATCAAGGAGACCAAGGCCGGCTTCCGCCTGCCGGACGACAACGCCGTGCCGATCATCATGATCGGGCCGGGCACCGGGCTCGCACCGTTCCGTGGCTTCCTGCAGGAGCGCGCCGCGCGCAAGGCGCAAGGCGCGACGCTGGGGCCGGCGATGCTGTTCTTCGGCTGCCGGCACCCCGAGCAGGACTTCATCTATGCGGATGAGCTGAAGGCGTTCGCAGCCGACGGCGTCAGTGAACTCCACACCGCCTTCTCGCGTGCCGATGGCCCGAAGACCTATGTGCAGCACCTTGTCGCCGCTCACAAGGACCGGGTCTGGGAGCTGATCCAGAAGGGCGCGGTCGTCTATGTCTGCGGCGACGGCGGCAGGATGGAGCCCGACGTCAAGGCGACCTTGATCTCGATCTATCGCGAGCGCACCGGTGTCGACACCGACGCCGCCGCGCGCTGGATCGAGGAAATGGGCACCAGGAACCGCTACGTGCTCGACGTCTGGACAGGCGGCTAGGCTCACGCCTTCGTAGCCCGGATGAAGCGAAGCGTAATCCGGGACAGTCTCATGCGGACGGGGCAGACCCCGGATTTCGCTTCGCTCCATCCGGGCTACGGCAGAGGTGCCTGCCATGATACAAACCGCCGCATGATTCCATGGGAAAAGATCGATACCGCGCGCATTCCCGGCACCGAGGGTGAATTGCGTCTGATGCGGCGAGGCCACGAATTCTCGATCATGCTCGGCACCAACGAGCTGATGAACAGCCGCCTGTCGGGCTCGGAAGAGGCGTTGGCGACGCTTGCCGCGAAGAAGATCGAGACGGTCGCACGGCCGCATTTTCTGATCGGCGGCCTTGGCATGGGCTTTACGCTGCGGGCCGCGCTCGCCGTGCTCGGACCCGAGGCGCGGATCACGGTGGCCGAGCTGGTGCCGGCGGTCGTTGCCTGGGCGCGAGGCCCGATGGCGGAGATCTTCGGCGGCAGCCTGAACGATCCGCGCGTGAGCATCCGGGAGGAGGATGTTGCCAGCGTGATCGAACGCCAACCGCTCGGCTTCGATGCCATCCTGCTCGACGTCGATAACGGGCCTGAAGGTCTCACCCGCAAGGCCAATGACGCGCTGTATGATGTCTCCGGGCTCAAGATCGCACACGCCGCGTTGCGGCGCGGCGGCGTGCTCGCCGTCTGGTCGTCCGGTCCGAATGCCAAGTTCCCGAAATCGCTCACCCGGGCCGGGTTCGCGGTCAACGAAATTGCCGTCCGCGCCACCGGCCGAGGCCGCGGTGTCCGCCACGTGATCTGGATCGCGGTCAAGCAATAGCGGGCGTCCCGGCGCGCTCGCCAGCCTGATCATGCCAGTGGCTGAACACAAGCCATCACGATGCCTCAGAACATCGTGTTGCTGTTGGCGGGATTCTCCGGAATGGGCTGCGCCACGTCCCAGTGCTCGACGATCTTGCCGTCCTCGAGTTTGAAGATGTCGATGATCGCGTTGCCGCGGGTGCCGGGCTCGCGCACGGCGTGGACGTGCAGGATCACGTAGTCGCCGTCGACGAATGAGCGCTTGATCTCGCTGTGCGAGTTCGGAAACTTCTCGCGCAGGAAGCCGATGAACTTGCGGAAGCCTTCGCGGCCGTCGGCCGCGCCGGGATTGTGCTGTACATAGCGGTTGTCGACATAGGCGAGCGCCGCGTCGGCGTCCTTCTGGTTCAGCCCCTTCTCGTAGAACGCCAGCACCGCCTTGCGGTTGGCTTCCTGCTGCGCTTGGCTGGCAGCCGCCAGTGCCGATGAAGACGCGAGCGCGAGGAGGAGAGCGGCGACGGCTGTCTGTGGCCGGAGAAGGGTCTTCATCTGGTTGCTCCCGGTGGCTGAGCGTGGATAGCGCTCTCTACAGCGTCCATGCCGCGCCCGGAAGAACGCACTCCTGGCTCACATGGTTACCGGAAGATACCGGAGCCCCGTTCCGATTGAATCGGGACGGGGCTCTCGATTTTGGCTTTGGGGCGTTTTCTTCACGCGAACCGGGATCCACTTCGCTCGAAAACGCTCTGGCCTCACGCCGCCTTCGCCGCCGCGCCATGCGCGTGCTTGTCGATGGCGTCGATGATCTGCGGCCACATCGGAATCGGCAGGGCGTGGCCCATGCCCTCGATCATCACCAGCTTCGCGCCCGGGATCGAGACCGCGGTGTCCTTGCCGCCTTCGGGATGCACCAGCGGATCGATGGTGCCGTGGATCACCAACGTCGGCGCCTTGACGCCGCGCAGGCGCTCCTTGCGGCTGCCGGAGGCGAGGATGGCGCGGAGCTGACGGCCGACGCCCTCCGGATTGAGGCCGCGCTCGAAGGTGCGCCGCGCGCGTTCGGGATCGAGCGCCTCATCTTCAGGGAACGAGCCGTTACGCAGGACTTTCCAGGTCTGCCCGAAGCGGACGAAATACTCTTCCTTGCTCTTCGGTGGCGGCGCCATCAGCACTGCGGTCGCCTCGCGGGTCGGGCCCGGGATCTTTGGATTGCCCGTGGTCGACATGATCGAGGTCAGCGAGCGCACACGCTCGGGGAAGGTGATGGCAACCTCCTGCGCGATCATGCCGCCCATCGATGCACCGACCAGATGCGCGGTGCGGATGCCGAGCGCATCCATCAGCCCGATCGTATCCCTCGCCATGTCGGCCAGCTTGTAGGGCGCTGCGACCGGGATCTTCAGGAAGCGGAGCTTGAGCAATTCGAGCGCGGTCAGCCGCTTGCCGCCGCTCAGGCGGGAGGATTTGCCGATATCCCTGTTGTCGAATCGGATGACGCGAAAGCCGCGGGCGGCGAGCTGGCGGCAGAACTCGTCGTCCCAATGGATCATCTGGGCGCCGAGGCCCATGATCAGGAGCAGCGGCTCGGCATTCGCATCGCCAAACATCTCGTAGCAGATGTCGATGCCATTGGCGCGGATGATCTGCGGCGGCTGATGGGCGAGCGTGGTCACGGGCGTCCCCTGCTGGTGTCGCGGTCAGGAACCTCTATGCCACGGATTGACGCAGCGCAGAAGAGCCTCGGCGTCGCTGGTCGCGCCGCGCAGTTGACCGATCAGCAGCAACAGTGTCGTATGGCAGAAACAAATGGAAGCGCGGCAAGCGCCCGAAATTGGTGTGGAGGAGCGCCGCATGGCCGACAAGGGCAACGACCCTGCCGTGATCTGGCAGACGATGATTGGCGAGATGGAGAAGGGGTTCAACTCCTTCGGCAACCAGCTCATGAGCTCGCCGGAATTTTCCAAGGCGATGAACCAGGCCGGCGGCGTTGCGGCCGGCGCGCAGAAGCAGCTCGGCGAGCTGATGGAGAAATATCTGCTGGCGATGAACCTGCCGAGCCGCGCCCAGCTCGTCGGCATGGCCGAGCGCCTGCAATCGATGGAGAACCAGCTCAACGAGATCAAGACGCTGCTGCAGCAGGTGCACCACAATTCGCTGGCGCCGGACGACGGCCATGGCGCAACGCCGCGGCCACCGCGCACCAAGCAGCCGCCAGCGGAGGGAGGCAGCAAATGAATGCTCCCACCCCCTTTGATTTCGCCTCGATCTCCGAGCGGGTCCAGTCCGAGGTGCAGCGCGCGATCCAGCGCAGCATCAAGGGCGTCGAGTATTTCTCGAGCTCCGGCCCGTCGCTCGGCTCGACGCCGAAAGACGTGCTGTATTCGCGCGGCACCATGAACCTCTATCACTACCGGCCGCTGGCCAGCGAAGTCTATCGCGTGCCGGTGCTGATCGTGATGGCGACCACCAACCGCGGCTATATCCTCGACCTGGTGCCGGGGCAGAGCTTCATCGAGTTCCTGCTCAAGCGCGGCTTCGACGTCTACATGCTGGACTGGAGTGCGCCGAAGCCCGAGGAAAGATCGCTGCGCATGGAGGACTACGTCCTCGACTTCATTCCGGAATCGGTCCGCCGCGTGCAGCAGGATTCCGGCGAAAAGGACGTCTCGGTGATCGGCTATTGCTTCGGCGGCGTGCTGTCGCTGCTGTACGGCTCGATCTTCAACGACGGGCCGATGAAGAACCTGATCTGCTTCACCACGCCGATCGATTTCCGCGAGATGAAGCTGTTCTCGAATTTCGCCGACCGCCGCTATTTCGACGTCGACCGCCTGATCGACAGCACCGGCAACATGCCGCCCGAACTGATCCTGCAATCGTTCGACATGTTGCGGCCGGCCGCGCGTGTCGTCGGCCAGATCCAGCTCTGGGACAACATCTGGAACGACGAGTTCGTCAAGTCGTACCGGATGTTCGATCGCTGGGCGACCGACACGCTGCCGCTCGCGGGCGAATATTTCCGCTCCATCACCAAGGACCTGATGTGGGACAACAAGCTCTACAACGACACCATGACGGTCGGCGGCCGCGCGGCCAAGCTTGCCGACATCAAGGTGCCGATCCTGCACGCGGTCGCCGAGCACGACCACATCGTGCCGTATGATGCGGCAAAACATCTGATCACCAAGATCGGCTCCGAGGACAAGGAGGAGGTGATGCTGAAGGGCGGTCACGTCTCGCTGGTCGCCGGCGCCAATGCAATCAAGCGGCTGTGGCCGAAACTGGACTCCTGGCTGAGCAAAAGATCGACCTAAGAAGGGTCGACTTGAGAGAGATCGACATGACCGAACAACGTTCCTATCCGCGCCGCGTCAAGACCGAGGCGGGCGACATCGAGTTTCGCCTGATGATTCGGGACCACGAGGCCGCGGTGCTGGCCTTCGCGCAAAAGCTGCCGACGCATGATCTCTTGTTCCTGCCGCGCAACATCAGCCAGCCGAAGGTGCTGTCGGCCTGGATCAACGAGATCGAGCGCGGCGACATCACGAGCCTGCTCGCGATCAAGGACGGCAAGGTGGTCGGCTGCGGCACCCTGGTGCGCGATCCGCATTCCTGGTCGCCGCATGTCGGCGAGATCCGGATGGTGGTGTCGCTCGACGTGCGCGGGCAGGGCGTCGGCCGGGCGCTGTCGCAGGAGACCTTCGCCATCGCGCTCGGTGCCGGGCTGGAGAAGTTCTCGGTGCAGATGACCGTCGATCAGCGGGCGGCGATCGCGCTGTTCGAGAGCCTCGGCTTCAAGGCTGAGGCCCTGCTGCGCGACCATGTCCGCGACGTCGAGGGCAAGACCCACGACATTGTCGTGCTCGGGCACAACGTGGCGCAGGTCCGGGCCCAAATGGAGGCTTACGGAGTGTCTGACGCGGTCAGTGGTAATTAGAAACCGTTTCCTAGGCATTCCGCCGGATCTTCGTGCTGTTCACAGGTTCGTGATATCGCGCTGCAACATAGATGTTGCGACGCACCATGAGGCGTGTCATAACACCGTTGCCCCGGGCCAAACCGGACGGGGTGAGCCCATAGCTCAAACCTGAGGATGGAGAGACCCCAATGACCACCGAAACCAATTCCGTGCTGAACAGCGTCAAGGAAGCCTTCGCGCCCGTCACCGAGGCGTTCACCAAGCTTCAGAACTTGGAAGTTCCGGAAGCCGCCCGTGAGTTCGTGAAGAAGCAGGCCGAGGCCGCCAAGACCCGCGCTGCCGATGCCTATGCCGGCTCGGAGAAGGTGACCAACGTGATCGAGTCCGCCGTTGCCGGTTCGGTGACCGAAGCCGCCAAGATCAGCCGCAACATCCAGCAGGCGATCTACCAGGACGCCGAGGCGTTCTTCGCCGGCATCGACAAGCTCGCGTCGGCCAAGTCGCTGAGCGAAGCCGCCCAGATCCAGTCGGAGCTGGCCCGTGCGCGTGGCGAACTGTTCGTCTCGCGGGCGAAGGCCACCACTGAGTATCTCGGCAAGCTCGTCACCGATGGTGCGAAGACCGCGCAGGACAACTTCGCCAAGGTCTACGGCAAGACCGCCTGATCGCGGCCGCGCTGGCCAACTGCCCTTTTCGAAGGCCCGCCATTTTGCGGGCCTTCTTTTTTGGCGGTGTCCTTCATAGCTCATGTGTCCACCGTCATTCCGGACGACGCGAAGCGGCGATCCGGAATCTCGAGATTCCCCGGTGCGCAATTGCGCACCTGAGGTTCGTGCTTCGCACGCCCCGGAATGACGGCGGTGAGCCATGCTATGCTTCGTTCGTCACCCCCGCGAAACCCCATGACCCTTCCCGCCGCCCTCATCGCAACGCCAGTCGACGTCGAACGCGCGGCCGAGCTGCGGCGCGTCAAGTGGCTGGCGACTGGCGTGCTGGCGGCAACCTTCATCATCTTCATCGCAGCGAAAGCACTGCTGCCGGTGCATCCGGTGTTCGGTTTCATCGCCGCGTTTGCCGAGGCCGCAACCATCGGCGGCCTCGCCGACTGGTATGCCGTCGTCGCCTTGTTCAAGCGGCCGCTCGGCCTGCCGATCCCGCATACCGCGATCATCCAGAGCAATCAGGCGCGCATCGCCGAGAAGCTCGGCGAATTCATCGAGAACAACTTTTTGGAATCCGGGCCGGTCGAGGCCAAGCTGCGCGAGATCGATTTCGGTTCGTTCATCGCCGACTGGCTGCGCGACCGCAAACGTTCCGAGGATCTCGCCCGCTTCGTGCTGCGGATGCTGCCCGAGGCATTCGCGGCGACCGAGAGCTCGGGGTTGATGCAGTTCATCAGCCGCCGCGTCACGACGCAGGTGCTCTCGATCGACCTCGCGCCGCTCGCGGCCGGCGCGCTGCGCGGCTTCGTGCAGGAGGGCAAGCATGGCGGCCTGCTCGACGACATCCTGCGCGTGCTGCACCAGACGCTGACGCAGCAGGAGACCATGGCGGTGATCCGCGACAAGGTCCGCGCCGAGATGCCGACGCTGCTCAGGCTCTATCGTGCCGACAAGTTCGTGGTGAACCGGATCATCGCGTCCGCCGCGAAATTCTTCGAGGAAGTGCGCAACGACCCGCAGCATCCGTTCCGCGGCGAGTTCGACCGCATGCTGCTGTCCTTTGTCGACCGGCTCGGCAGCGACAAGGCATTCGCCGACCGCATCGATGGTCTCAAGCGCGATTTGATGGCGCGGCCGGAGCTTGCCAATCTCGGGCGCACCATCTGGGCCAACGTCAAGGACTTCATCGAACGCAGCGCCTCGGGCGAGTCGCAGGTGCTGCAGCATCAGCTGGCGCGAATGTTGGTCGAGGCCGGCGACGCGCTCGACGGCGACACCGACCTGCGCGGCGAGATCAATCAGGGCCTGGTGGCGATCCTGCGCACCGTCGTCGCCGAGCAGAAGAGCGGCGTCTCGGGCTTCATCGCCGACCAGATGAAGAGCTGGGACATGGAGCAGCTGATCTCCCTGATCGAGGTCAATGTCGGCAAGGATCTGCAATACATCCGCTTCAACGGCGCGCTGATCGGCGGGCTTGCCGGCCTTGCGCTTTACACCCTGGAATACACGCTGCGGCTGCTGTGACCGATTGGGCACGAACGTCACTTTAGTTGTGGCAAGTGTGACCCGGACCGCTTGCACGAAAGTGTCCGGTTCCCTAGCTTTTCAGGACAGATTGTTGCGTTGCGGAACGATTCCGCCGGGTTTGAGTCAATCCCGTTGACCATTCTCGTTGGTCCCATTGCCGGCGGTCCTGCCGGAAGAGGAGCTGAAATGTCCGTTGCTGCGCAGACGCTACGCCCGCCGTCCAGGACGCTGATGTTTCTGGAAGGCCGCGCCATTCATGAGCTCGGCGCCTTTCTTGGTGCATTGCCGCTGCTCAGCCTCGCGCCGCGCGGCGATGGGCATCCGGTGCTGGTGCTGCCGGGGCTGATCGCTTCCGACATGTCGACCCGGCCGCTGCGCGACTTTCTCAGGAGCAAGGGCTACGCCGTCAGCGGCTGGCGCCAGGGCCGCAATCTCGGGCTTCGCGCCGGCGTGCAGGACGGGATGGTCGAGCTGCTGCAGGAGATGAATGAAACCACCAGCCGCAAGGTCTCGGTGGTCGGCTGGAGCCTCGGCGGCCTCTATGCGCGCCAGCTCGCCAAGATGATGCCGGAGCGCGTGCGCCAGGTGATCACGCTCGGCAGCCCGTTTGCCGCCGGCCCGAAGTCGACCAACGCCTGGCGCGTCTATGAGATGGCCAGCGGGCGTCGTGCCGACGAGGAGGATTCCCGTTTCGGCGGCTCGCTCGCCAGCGCGCCGCCGGTGCCGACCACCGCGATCTTCAGCCGCACCGACGGCGTCTGCGCCTGGCAGGGCTGCCGCGAGCAGGCCTCGTCGATGACCGACAGCATCGAGGTCGAGAGCAGCCATTGCGGCATGGGTCATCATCCGGCCGTGGTCTATGCGGTCGCCGATCGCCTCGCGCAGAAGGAAGGCGAGTGGGCGCCGTTCGATCGCAGCGGCTGGCGCAGCATCGTTTATCCGGATCCGAATCGCTGACTTGCTTGCCTCGCCCCGCTTGCGGGGAGAGGCCGGATCGCATGAAGCGCAGCGCAATGCGATCCGGGTGAGGGGGAGTCTCCACGAGCGCAACTCGCACCGTGATTGCGGAGAGCCCCCTCATCCCGAGCTTCTCCCCGCACGCGGGGAGAAGGAGAAGACCCTGCATTGTCGTGAATCGACAAAACGCGCTATGCGTTGGGCATGCCACAGCCGCTTGCCCGCATCGTCGATCAGCTGAAGCGCGAGCCGTCACGCACCGGCTCGATCATCATCACCGTGTTCGGCGATTCCATCGTGCCGCGCGGCGGCTCGGTGTGGCTCGGCACGCTGCTGGAATTCTTCAAGTCGCTCGACATCGACGGCAATGTGGTGCGCACCGCGATGTCGCGGCTCGCCGCCGACGGCTGGCTCGAGCGCAACAAGGTCGGCCGCAACAGTTTTTATCGGCTGAACGCCAAGGGCCGGCAGACCTTCGACACCGCGACTCGGCACATCTACGATCCGCCGCCGTCGGACTGGACCGGCCGCTTCGAGCTGTTGTTGATCGGCAATGCCGAGGACCGCGACGCCGCGCGCGAGGCGTTGAAGAATGCTGGCTTCGGCACCCCGCTGCCCGGCGTATGGGTCGCGCCGTCGGGCGTGCCGATCCCCGATGAAGCGTCGCGCGCGATCCGGCTCGAAGTCTCCGCGGAAGATGACAGCGGAAGGCGGCTACTCAGCGAAAGCTGGCCGCTCGACCGCACCGCGGACGCCTATCTGAAGTTCATGAAGACGTTCGAGCCGCTGCACGGCTCGATCATCCGCGGCGAGACGCTGAGCGACGCCGACGCCTTCACCGCGCGCATTCTCTTGATCCACCATTACCGCCGCGTCGTGCTGCGCGATCCGCTGCTGCCGTATCAGCTGCTGCCGAAGGACTGGCCGGGCAGGGCGGCGCGGAAACTCTGCGGCGAGATCTATCGCGGGCTGCTTTCGCCGTCGGAACAATGGCTTGACGACCACGCAACCAACCAGGACGGGCCGCTTCCGAAGCCCAACGGGGCGGTGGCGCGCCGTTTCGAGGGTGTCTGAATATATTACAAAAACTTCTTGCATTCGAAAATTTGTGTTATATATTGCTGCCTAACAACACATTGGGAGGTCGGCCATGTACACGCAGGCGCTCAACTCATCCGACGGCGACGATCGCGGCGTCGAGGATGTCGCCCGTGCCAGTCAGTTCCAGGCCCGCATCGATGCCGACGAGCGCATCGAGCCGAACGACTGGATGCCCGCCGCCTACCGCAAGACGCTGACGCGGCAGATTTCCCAGCACGCCCATTCCGAAATCGTCGGCATGCTCCCCGAGGGCAACTGGATCACCCGCGCGCCGTCGCTGCGCCGCAAGGCCGCGCTGCTCGCCAAGGTGCAGGACGAATGCGGCCACGGCCTCTATCTCTACGCCGCCGCCGAGACGCTCGGCACCTCGCGCGAGGAGCTGGTCGACGCGATGCTCTCGGGCAAGGCGAAATATTCCTCGATCTTCAATTATCCGACGCTGACCTGGGCCGACATCGGCGCCATCGGCTGGCTGGTCGACGGCGCCGCGATCATGAACCAGATCCCGCTGTGCCGTTGCTCCTACGGCCCCTATGCGCGTGCGATGATCCGCGTGTGCAAGGAGGAGTCGTTCCACCAGCGCCAGGGTTTTGAGATCATGGTGACCCTGTGTCGCGGCACCGCGGAGCAGAAGGCGATGGCGCAGAACGCGCTCGATCGCTGGTGGTGGCCGGTGCTGATGATGTTTGGTCCGCCGGACCAGGTCAGCCAGCACAGCGACACCTCGACCAAATGGAAGATCAAGCGCTTCTCCAATGACGAGTTGCGCCAGAAATTCATCGACGCCACCGTCCCGCAGGCCGAATTCCTGGGCCTGACGATCCCCGATCCCGGCATGAAGCAGAACGCTAACGGCAATTGGGAACACAGCCCGATCGACTGGGACGAGTTCAAGCAGGTGCTGGCAGGCAACGGCCCCTGCAACCGCGATCGTCTCGCCGCGCGCCGCAAGGCGCATGAGGAGGGGGCCTGGGTGCGCGAGGCCGCGATGGCCTATGCCGAGAAGCGCAAGCGCCGCCAGCTCGCGCAAGCCGCAGAATAAGGGAGCGCCGCCATGGCCACGCCGAACGTTCCGCTCTGGGAAGTCTTCATCCGCAGCCGCAATGGCCTGGCGCACAAGCATGTCGGCTCGCTGCACGCGGCCGACGCGACGCTCGCCCTGCAGGCCGCGCGCGACATCTACACCCGCCGCGGCGAGGGATTGTCGATCTGGGTGGTGCCCTCGAACGCGATCACCGCGTCCGATCCGTCCGAGAAGGGCATGATGTTCGAGCCGGCGGAATCCAAGATCTACCGTCACCCGACCTTTTACGACGTCCCCGACGAAGTCGGGCACATGTGAATTTCACCCGTCATGGTGAGGAGGCGCGCAGCGCCGTCTCGAACCATGACGCCCGATCGTAACCGCGGCCAACCTTCGAGACGCCTGCTGCGCAGGCTCCTCAGGATGACGTCGAGCAAGTGGATGCAGGTGGAATAGAGAACATGGCAACCGCCAACATCGAAGTCTCCGAAACGCCGCTGGTGCTCTACGCGCTGCGCCGCGCCGACGACGCGCTGATCCTCGGCCATCGGCTGTCCGAATGGTGCGGCCATGCGCCCGCGATGGAAGAGGACATGGCGCTCGCCAATATGGGGCTCGACCTGCTCGGTCAGGCCCGTGAGCTCTACACCTACGCGGCCAAGGTCGAAGGCCGAGGCAACGACGAAGACAAGTTCGCCTATCTGCGCGACGTCCGGCAGTATCGCAACCTGCTGCTGGTCGAGCAGCCGAACGGCGACTTTGCTCGCACCATGGTGCGGCAATTCTTCTACGCGGCATTCGCCGATCTCTACTGGCGCGCGATGATGGCCTCGTCCGATCCGACGCTCGCCGCGATCGCGGCGAAGTCGGAGAAGGAGAGCGCCTATCATGTCAGGCATTCGTCGGAATGGATCGTTCGCCTCGGCGACGGCACCGAGGAGAGCCATCGCCGCGCGCAGGATGCGATCGACGACCTCTGGGCCTATACCGGCGAGATGTTCACGATCGATGACGGCGAGCGCGGCCTGATCGATGCCGGCATCGCGATCGACCCAGCGGCGCTGCAGCCGCGCTGGCTGAAGACGGTCACCGGCATCGTCAACGAGGCGACGCTGGCGTTGCCGAGGAGCGATTGGATGCAGCAGGGCGGCCGCAGCGGCCGGCACAGCGAGCATCTCGGCCATCTCCTCAGCGAGCTGCAATCGATGCAGCGGACCTTTCCGGGGGCAACATGGTGACCGTCGCGCTCAGCGATGCCGATCTGCGCCGGCGCGCCTGGAGCGCGGCCGCGCAGGTGGTCGATCCCGAAATCCCGGTGCTGACCATCGCCGATCTCGGCGTACTGCGCGATGTCGCGGTCCACGACGGTCATGTCGAGGTCGCGATCACGCCGACCTATTCCGGCTGTCCCGCCATGAACATGATCGCACTCGAGATCGAGCTCGCTCTGGCGCGTGAAGGCATTCATGGGCCGAAGGTCCGCACCGTGCTGTCGCCGGCCTGGACCACCGACTGGATGAGCGAGGACGGCCGCCGCAAGCTGAAGGAGTACGGCATCGCGCCGCCGCTGCCGGGCTCCTCGCGCCGCGCGCTGTTCGGCGAGCAGGCGGTCGCGTGCCCGCAGTGTGGCTCGGGAGATACCGAGCTGCTCTCCGAATTCGGCTCGACCTCCTGCAAGGCGCTGTGGCGCTGCAGGAGCTGCCGTGAACCCTTCGATTACTTCAAGTGTCATTGACCATGTCGACACCGCGCTTTCACCGCCTGTCCGTCAGCGATCTGCGCCGCGAAGCGTCGGACGCGATCTCGATGACTTTTGCGATCCCCGACGATCTGCAAGGCGACTACCGTTTTACGCCGGGCCAGTATCTGACGCTGCGCACCACGATGGATGGCGAGGAGGTTCGCCGCTCCTATTCGATCTGCTCCGGTCCCGACGACGGCGAATTGCGCATCGCGGTGAAGAAGGTCGACGGCGGCGCATTCTCGAACTGGGCGGCCGAGGAATTGAAGACCGGCGACGAGCTCGACGTGATGACGCCGACCGGGCGTTTCGGCGTCGCCCACGCGCCGGGCGAGGCGCGGACCTATGTCGGCTTTGCCGCCGGTAGCGGCATCACGCCGATCCTCTCGATCATCAAGGGCGTGCTGGCGCGCGAGCCGGACAGCCGCTTCTTCCTGTTCTACGGCAACCGTTCGACTGAGGGCGTCATGTTCCGCGAGGCGCTGGAGGAGCTGAAGGACCGCTTCATGCAGCGGCTCTCGGTATTCCACGTCATCTCGGGCGAGGAGCAGGACATTCCGATCCTGCACGGCCGGCTCGACGGCGAGAAGGTGCGGGTGCTGCTGCGCTCGCTGGTGCCGGCCGAGACGGTCGATCACGTCTTCGTCTGCGGTCCGGCCGCGATGAGCGAGACCATCGAGGCCACCTGCCGCGAGATCGGCATCGCCGACGAGCGCATCCATGTCGAACGCTTCGTGTCGGAATTCGGCGGCAAGCCGCGGGCGAAGGTCGTCGTTCCGGCCGGCGCGCCGCCGAAGGCGATTGCCGGGCTGATCATCGACGGCAAGCGCCGCGAGGTCCCGGTGGCCGACGGCGAGTCGATCCTCGACGCTGCGCTGCGCGCCGGCATGGACCTGCCGTTTGCCTGCAAGGGCGGCATGTGCTCGACCTGCCGCGCCAAGCTGGTCGAAGGCGAGGCGCCGATGGACCTGAACTATTCGCTGGAGCCGTGGGAGCTGAAGGCGGGGTTCATCCTCACCTGTCAGGCCAAGCCGTGCTCTGAGAAGGTCGTGGTCGACTACGACCACGTCTGAGATTGTCGTCATTCCGGGTTCGCTGCTGCGCATCGCCCCGGAATGACGGAAGTAGCGTTGACGCCTCGTGCGTCGCGCTTGAAATTGAAGTTCGGCACAAGAGGCCCTCCGCAACGGGCCCGCGCACAGGGAGTTCGATGTGAACGTGAAGGCCACGCTATCGCCCGAGGACGTTGCCCGCGCCTGCGCGGACGCGATGTGGAAGGAAGACGACGCCAGCAAGGGCCTCGGCATGGAGCTCGTCGAGATCAGGCCGGGGCAGGCGGTGATGGCGATGACGGTGCAGCCGCACATGGTCAACGGCCAGCGCATCTGTCATGGCGGCTACATCTTCACGCTGGCCGATTCAGCCTTCGCCTTTGCCTGCAACAGCCGCAACGATCGCGCGGTGGCGGCGCAGGGCAACGTCACTTTCATCCGGCCCGGCAAGCTTGGCGACCGCCTGGTGGCGACCGCGCGCGAGATCTCGCGCAATGGCCGCTCGGGAATCTACGACGTGAGCGTGACCTCCGGCGACAGCGTGATCGCCGAATTCCGCGGGCATTCGCGCGTGATAGCGGGCACCTGGCTGCCGGATACGGACATCAAGGCATAAAGGCTTCAGGGGAAACGTCGATGGCAACGGCAAAGCTCAAGGACAGCGGTTATCACGCCGAGCTCGATGCGGCCGAGCGCGCCTCGCGCGACGAGATCATGGCGCTGCAGACCAGGCGGCTGGCCTGGTCGCTCAAGCATGCCTATGACAATGTCGCGCACTACAGGAAGGCGTTCGATGCCGCCGGCGTGCAGCCGTCCGACTTCAGGCAGCTTCCCGATCTCGCCAAATTTCCGTTCACGGTGAAGACGGATCTGCGCGACAATTATCCCTTCAACATGTTCGCGGTGCCGCGCGAACAATTGGTGCGGGTCCATGCGTCCTCCGGCACGACCGGCAAGCCGATCGTGGTCGGCTATACCAAAGCCGATATCGACACCTGGGCGGACGTGATGGCGCGCTCGATCCGCGCCGCCGGCGGCCGCACCGGCATGCTGATGCACAATGCCTATGGCTATGGCCTGTTCACCGGCGGCCTCGGCGCGCATTACGGCGCCGAGCGGCTCGGCTGCACGGTGATCCCGATCTCCGGCGGCATGACCGAGCGGCAGGTGCAGCTCATCAACGACTTCCGGCCCGACATCATCACGGTGACGCCGAGCTACATGCTGGCGATCCTCGACGAGTTCAAGCGACAGGGCCTCGACCCGCGCAAATCGTCGCTCAAGTTCGGCATCTTCGGCGCCGAGCCCTGGACCAATGCGATGCGCGTCGAGATCGAGCAGGCGTTCGACATGGACGCCACCGACATCTATGGCTTGTCGGAGGTGATCGGTCCCGGCGTCGCGCAGGAATGCGTGGAGACCAAGGACGGCCTGCACATCTGGGAGGACCACTTCTATCCGGAGGTGATCGATCCCCTGACCGGCAAGGTGCTGCCCGACGGCGAGAAGGGCGAGTTGGTGTTCACCTCGCTGACTAAGGAAGCCTTTCCGATCATCCGCTACCGCACCCGCGACCTGACGCGGCTGTTGCACGGCACGGCGCGGCCCGGCATGCGGCGGATGGAGAAGGTGACCGGCCGCTCCGACGACATGATCATCCTGCGCGGCGTCAACGTGTTCCCGACCCAGATCGAGGAAGCGCTGCTGGCGACCGACTGGTGCGGCGGTCACTTTGTCATCGAGCTGACCCGTGAGGGCCGCATGGACGAGATGACGGTGCTCGCCGAAGCCCGGCCGGAGAGCTGGGACGGCGAGGGGCTGACTGCACACGCCGAGAAGGTCTCCGCCTTCATCAAGAACACGATCGGCATCTCCACCCGCGTCCGCGTCGTTGCGCCCGAGACGCTGGAGCGTTCGCTCGGCAAGGCGAAACGTGTTTACGACAAGCGGCCGAAAGAATAGCCTAATCCCTGCAATTCAACAGGGCGCAGGGTATGGCCGACACCAATGAAACGACCGCTGCGGAGATCCTGGCTGATATCCGCGCCGGCAAGGTAACGGCGGTCAGTGTCGTCGAGGCCGCGCTCGATCGTGCGGAGCGGCTCAAGCACCTCAACGCCTTCATCGTGCTGAACCGCGACGGCGCGCTGGCCGCGGCGCGCGAGGTCGATGCCGGGACGCGGACCGGCGTGCTGGCCGGGCTTCCGATCGTCGTGAAGGACAATATCAACACATCAGAACTGCCGACATCGGGCGGCACGCCGGCGCTGCAACACGCGCGGCCTGCGCGCAATGCGCCGTCGCTGCAAAAGCTGCTCGATGCGGGTGCCGTCGTCATCGGCAAGACCAATCTGCACGAGCTTGCCTTCGGCATCACCAGTACCAATCTCGCACCGTTCGCAGGACCGGTGCGGAATCCATACGACACCAGCCGGATCCCGGGCGGGTCGTCCGGCGGAACGTCGGCGGCGATCGCCGCGCGCATCGCCACCTGTGGCCTCGGATCGGACACCGGCGGCTCGACCCGCGTGCCCGCGGCGTTGACCGGGACCGTGGGCCTTCGGCCTTCAGTCGGCGATGGCGGCGCCGAGCGGCGTTATCACGATGACAACCAGGTGGTTCCGATCAGCCATACCCGCGACACCGTCGGCCCGATGGGACGCACCGTCGCCGATGTCGCGCTGCTCGATGCCGTGATGACAGGCACGCCGCTGGCAACGAGCATCCCGCTACGCGGCGTGCGTCTCGGCATTCCCGCCTGTTTCTGGAGCGGCCTCGATCGCGATGTCGAAGCCGTCGCCCGCGCAGCCTGCGCCCGGCTCTCGGCGGCCGGCGCGGTGCTGGTCGATGTCGACATGCCCGATCTGTTTGAGCAGAACGGCAAGGTGTCGTTTGTGGTCGCGTTGCACGAGCCGATCGCCGATATCCCGGCCTGGCTCGCCGCCTCCGGGATTGAAGGGATCACGCTGTCCGACATCGCGGCCGGCGTCGCCAGTCCTGATGTCGTCGGCGCATTCGGTGCCATCACTACGGACGCCTTCGGTGCCGCCTATGATGATGCAATCAAAGTGCAGCGGCCGGTGCTGCAGGCGATCTATGCCACCTACATCAGGGACAACGGGCTGGATGCGATCCTGTTTCCGACCACGATCGCGCCTGCACCGGTCATCGACGAAAACAACGGATCCGGCGAGGTGTCGGTCAATGGCGGCGCGCAGGTGCCGACCTTCGGCACCTTGATCCGCAACACCGATCCCGGCAGCAATTCTGGCCTTCCCGGGCTGTCGCTCTATGCCGGCATGACGTCCGATGGCCTGCCGGTTGGGCTCGAGCTCGACGGTCCGGTCGGCAGCGATGCAAGGCTGCTCGGGCTCGGCCTGTCGATCGAGGCGATCCTGGGCACGGCCCCGCCGCCGAAGCTCTGACTCGGCCGGCCGCAACAAGCCCCTTGAATTGATCGGTCAGTCGATTAGTCATGGCCCGAGGCCATCCGGCCGCCACCATCCGCGTGCCTTGCGGCGCGCTCCATGACCGAGACTGGAACGCTGATGCCGCCGGCCCCGCAAGCAAACCGTCATCCTGTCGACGCGCGCTGCGTCCGCCTGCTGACGAAGGCGGAGAACGCGGCGGCGGTGGCGCCAGCGGTCGAGACCCTTGCGTTGTCGCGCGCGGCGGACGATCTGCTCATCGAGGTGAGGGCCGCCGCGGTCAATCCGTCCGACGTCAAGGCCGCGACCGGGCTGATGCCCTATGCCATATTCCCGCGTACCCCGGGCCGCGACTACGCCGGTGTCGTAATCGATGGTCCCGCTGAATTCATCGGGCGTGAGGTGTTCGGCTCGTCCGGCGACCTCGGCATCCGCCGCGACGGCACCCATGCCACGCATCTGGTGGTCGAGCGCGATGCCGTGGTGGAAAAACCCGCGGGCATTTCCTGGGACGAAGCCGCCGGGATCGGCGTGCCCTTCGTCACCGCGATGGAGGGCCTGCGCCGCGCCGGCCTGCCGAAGGCGGGCGAGACCGTGCTCGTGATGGGCGTCAACGGCAAGGTCGGGCAGGCCGCGGTGCAGATCGCGAGCTGGCACGGCGCGCGCGTGATCGGCGTGGTGCGCAAGAGCGAGCCCTATGAAGGCCACAGCAATTCGCCGGTCGAGGTGATCGACGCCTCGACCACCGACGTCGCCGCTCGCGTGCGCGAGCTGACCGGCGGCAAGGGCGCCAACATCGTCTACAACACGGTCGGCGATCCCTATTTCCAGGCCGCGCACAAGTCGCTGGCGCTGCGCGGCCGCCAGATCCTGATCGCGGCGGTCGACCGCATCGTGCAGTTCAACATCCTCGAATTCTACCGCGGCCAGCACACCTATGTCGGCATCGACACGCTTGCGCTGTCGTCGGTTGCGACCGGCGAGGTGTTGCGCGAGCTCGCGCCGGGCTTTGCCGGCGGACATCTGAAGCCATTCCCGATCAAGCCGAGCGCGATCTACCCGCTGGAACAGGCCAAGGCGGCGTTTGTTGCCGTGGCAGGCTCGTCGCGCGACCGCGTGATTTTGCGACCCTAGTTCACCGTCATTGCGAGGAGCGAAGCGACGAAGCAATCCATTTCTCTCCAGCGTGATAGTATGGATTGCTTCGCGTCGCTCGCAATGACGAACGTAATTGAAGGACTATTATGGACCCCGCCACGATCGTCATCATTGCCGCCCTGACCATCGGCCTCATCTATGGCTCGGTCGCGCTGCTCAGCGGCTTCTGCATGATGAGCGGCCTGCGCGGCTGGTGGGCGGAGGGCGACGGCCGCCTGGCGCGCACCTATGCGCTGGCGATGGGCGTCGCGATCGCGGCCTCGCAGCTGTTGGCGGCGGCAGGCCTCGTCGATCTCGGCAAGTCGATCTATCTGCAACCGTCCTTCTCGGCGCCGGTGATGTTCCTCGGCGGGCTCCTGTTCGGCTACGGTATGGTGCTGTCGAATGGCTGCGGCTCGCGGGCGCTGGTGCTGCTCGGGCGCGGCAATCTGCGCTCCTTCGTGGTCGTGATCGTGCTCGGCATTTTCGCCGAGATGACGCTGAAGGGCCTGATCGCCCCGGCGCGGATCGCGATGGTGCAGGCGTCACAGGCCACAGTGTCAGCCAATTCGGTGCCGGCGCTATTGGCGGACATCGGCCTCGGCGCGGTGCCGGCGCGGATGGTGGCGGCCTCGGTTCTCGCAGCCCTCTTGATTATTTTCGCCTTTGCCCATGCGCCATTCCGCAAGTCACCGGGCCAGATCGCGGCCGGCCTGATCGTCGGCCTGCTGGTGGCGGGGGGCTGGTACGCGACCGGCTATCTCGGCGCCGATGATTTCAATCCGGTGCCGGTGACGTCGCTGACCTTCATCGCGCCGATCGCCGACGCCCTGCAATACGTCATGCTGTCGACCGGCTCGACGCTCAATTTCGGCATCGTCACCGTGTTCGGCGTGTTCGCCGGCAGCCTGATCACGGCCATCGCCACCGGGCGCTTCCAGCTCGAAGGCTACCGGTCGCCGCAGCATATGCTGCGCTCGGCGAGCGGCGCCGCGTTGATGGGCGCGGGCGGCGTGATGGCGTTCGGCTGCTCGGTCGGGCAGGGGCTGACTGGGCTGTCGACGCTCTCGCTGTCGTCCCTCATCGCGATCGCCGGCATCATGCTCGGCACCGGCGCCGGCCTGCGCGGGAGCTTGCGGGTCAGGCCGCTTGCGACGGCCTAGGCGTGTACTCATAACCGTCGGCTTCCCGTCATAAAGCGGAAGTTGCCCGGTTCGGTAGTTATCGGCGGCTTATGGCCCCTCAGCAGACATTCCGTTCGTGCCGATGCTCCGTTTTGGAGATAATATGCAGCATTGCGACGCGAGGGAAGAGAATGAATGAAGATCAAACCATTCGAGCGGCTTTGGATCATCACTGGGCAGCCTCAGATGCAAATGACTTCGAGGCGGAGCATGAGATTTACCGTGATGATGCCGTGCTTGAGTACCCTCAATCCGGGGAGAGAATCCGCGGTCGACGCAATATTCAAGCGTCTCGTTTTGCGCAGCCGAACAAGAAGCGCTTTACGGTGCGACGCATACTCGGCGCTGCCGACCTTTGGGTTACTGAATTTGTCCTCACATACGACGGCTTGCCATCTTACACGGTGAGCATCATGGAATTCAGAGGCGGGAAGGTCGTTCGTGAAACCCAGTACTTCGGTGATCCCTTTGAGCCGGGGCCGTCGCGCGCCCAATGGATCGAGCCAATACGTTGAGATGTCTTTGCATTCAATCTCACCACCGCAGCGTGCTCCGGCTCATCATTCTCGTGCGTTGCCTGCCAATGCCGACGAGGTGATCGAGTAGGATGGTCATCGCACGCATGAGTCCGGGATGGCCCTAAGCTGATGGTCTGCATGATCCCCGAGAGGTTGGCTCTTCGAGGGTAACCGGAAGTCCCTCGCGCTTTTATCGAAGTTGAGTGCGGCTGCCTCTCACCCTACTCTCGCCCGGCCGGTTATCGGCGAGCTGGAGGAAATCATGAGAACTCAATACTTGATGGCATTGTCACTGCTCAGCGGCATCGCAATCGGCGGGTTCGCGTTCCAAGGTTTGCACGCTCAAACCAAGCTGAAGGCCTACAGTATCGGTGAGATCGAACCAATTGCTGGTGCAACTGTTTCGCCCGCTTATATCGAGGCAGCGAGAAGGGCACTGGCCGAGGCCGGTGGCCGCTCAATGGGGACTTTGAAAGGCAGAGTTTTCCACGCGGAGGGCGGGCCTGCTCCAATCAGTGTGGCCATGACCGAGTGGGATAGCGCAGATGCCGCCATAGCATTTTTCCAGTCCAAGGTCTGGCAGGACCTTGCACCTGAGGGCGCGAAAACCGCGAAAACGATACGGCGATACATCGTGGAAGTTGAGAAGTGACCACCAACTTTGGTCACATGACTAGGCCGCCTCAGTTGGCGGCCTAATTCATTTCGATGTTGCCTGCTAGCCCTAAGCTGACGGTCTGCATGTCTAGCGCTCATTCCCTGCGATGTCGGTATGCGCCTCTTGGCGATGATGTTAAAGAAAGGGTGTTCGCGAAGCCCGCAAATACTCGCATTCTGCGGCATCGTCGGCGCACTGGTAAGGAGCCGCAGGATCACTTCTGCTCCCGCATGGTCGATGCGGCGCGCACACCTGAGGGCGTCTCGCCGAAGTGCCGGCGGAACGTGCGATTGAAATTAGAAACGTCACCAAAGCCGACTGCATACGCGATGTCGATGATGGCCAAATGCAGATGGTGCGGGTCAGTCAACATCGCGAAGGCACGCTCGAGCCGGCGTCCTGCAAGATGCTCGGTGAAAGACTTTCCGGTCCCCTCCTCGAGCAATTTTTGCACGTATCGCCGCGACATGCCGATCGCCCCAGCGACCTTGTTCAAATCGAAATTGGGATCGCTGTAGCGTCTCGCGACTTCCGCTAGGATCGCCTGCAGCTTTGCTGCCTTCACACCGCGCTCCGTAATGATGTCTGTTGCTTGGTCGGTCGGCCCGAGCGTCGCGGCGACAAGATCGAGGAGATGTACGCCGACGGTGGCGGCTAGCTCTGATGACGGAGGTTCTTTGAAGGATGCGAGCGACCGCAGGTAGCGGTTGAGAAGTCTCAGCGCCGGTCCGGAACGCGCTGGCCGGCCTGATAGGTCTTCCGGGTTGGCCACCAGAGACCTAAGGGCGGCAGCCTGCACGGTTACGAATTTGACGCTCCCCCCACGCGGCCCAAATACTCGCAGCGTCCTTCCCCGATCGACCAAACAAGCGGAGCCGACGTCATAGCCATACTCTTGGCCAGCATTTGCAAATTGGACCGGTCCAGCCTCGACGAGGTTCAGTCCGAATTGCTCACGGCTATCCTTGAGGTGGTGTTTGTGACGAATAAACTCCACCGGCGTCGTGACAAGGCTACAAACGCCAACCGCACCGAGCGACAAGCAGGTGACGTCGATACGTGGGCGGCCACCGCTGTGGTCTATCACGTCCAACGCGAGGTTCAGCCGCGCAAACTCCTCACGGAACGTGGAGAACCGCACGCGCTCCGGCAGCATCTCGGTCGACCATCGCAAAAGGTGAGATGACGTTGGCATCTCGACCTCCCGTTTTGGGGGCAGTCCCTCAAGTAATCATAATGGGCGGCGCTTCGCTACTGTGTGAAATGGCTTACAAAGGGAAGCCGGCTGCGTGACATTCGTCCTGTTGAGGACCGCTTGTGGCCCAAGGCCGACATGCAGCGCGTCGGTTTCGACGTCAGCTTCCGAGACCGAAGCGGACGTGACGAATCTATGAGCACAGGTCCTAATTACGCACGCGACGGCGCATCCGCGAGCGAGCTCAGCGCGATCCCACCGACGATAAGGGCCGCGGCAATCGCCAGCGAGAGATCGATCGGCTCGCCGAGCAAGAGGGCTGCGGTCACGATACCGACGATCGGCGTCGCCGTGGTGCCGAGCGAGGTGGTCAGTGCCGGCAGGCTCTTGTTGACCATGGACATCGCCCAATAGGCCAACGCCGTACCGATGAAGCCGGAATAGAGGAACAGCAGCAGGAGGTGTGGCGACCATTTCACCTCGGGCACGCCTTCGGTGACGAGCGCCGACATCGTCAGCACCAGCGTCGCGACCAGCACCTGCCACAGCAGCAATTGCAGCGGCGTCGCGATCCAGCGGTGCGAGCGGATATAGATGATGTTCGCGGCCCAGCAGATCGCGGCGATGATGATCATGCCGGCGCCGGCGAGGACATGCAGATTGCTCCAGTCCAGCGACGCCGGGTTGAGGATCACGCCGAGCCCGGCGAGTCCCAGCGCGACGCCGACAGGCTTGAGCGTCCCGAGCCGTTCGGTGCGCGCGGCGGCCGCGGCAAGCGCGACCCAGAGCGGCGTGGTGTAGCCGAGCACGACGCCCTTGCTGGCCGGGAGATAGCGCAGGCCGGCGGCGACCAGCGTCGAGAAAAACGTCATGTGCAGCAGCGCCACGCTGAGCACGACCGGGACATCGGCGATCCGCGGAATGATCAAATCGCCGCTGGCGCGCAGGATCACCAGCAGCGCGATCAGGGCGACCCAGCTGCGGATCGATGCGGTCCACAGCGGCGGCACCGCCTCGACCAGCGATTTCGTGACCGACCAGTTGATGCCCCAGGCCAGCACCACGACGATGAACAGGGCGGCGGCCTTGGCGGGGGAGAGTGACTGGTTCACGGCAGGATCCTTGCAGGCAATACCGCTTGTGAATAGGATTATGCTGGCTCTCTCGAAAGAGCCAGATTTGGTAGAATAGTGGAGCCAGATTGATCCTCGTCGAATTGCTCGCGCTGAAGCGATCGGACGATGCCGGGCTGGCCGCGCAGTTGACCCAGCAGCTGCGCGCGCTGATGGCGAGCGGCCGGATCAGGAGCGGCGCCATGCTGCCATCGAGCCGCAGCCTTGCGGCCGAGCTCGACGTGGCGCGCAACACCGTGACGCATGCCTATGAGCAACTCGCCGCCGAAGGATATCTGCGGGTCGCAGCGCGGCGGCGGCCGGTTGTGACCGACGATATCGAGGCGCGCTTCGCCAAGGCTCTGCCCGCGCCACGCCGTGATGCCGCCCGCAAGCCGCTGCTGTCGCCTTGGGCGTTGCAGCTCTCCGATACGGATTGGCCGCTGTCCTACCAGGCGGATTTCCGGCCGCTCCGTCCCGGGCTTGCGGATGCGCGCGAGTTTCCGCACGAGATCTGGGCGCGCTGCCTGCGTCGCAGCGCATTGCGCCGCCGCTTCAATGACCAGACCGTGGTCAACCGGCCGAGCCTGCGCGAAGCCTTGCGCGATTATCTCGAAGTCAGCCGCGGCGTGCGCGCCGAGGCCGATCAGATCCTGGTGCTGCCGACGGCGCAGGCGGCGCTGACGCTGATCGCCGCGACCACCATCGTCGCCGGCGATGCGGTGTGGACCGAGGATCCCGGCTATCCCGGTGCGGCGGCGGCGTTTCGTGCCGCCGGTGCAAACGTCGTCGGTGTCAGCCTCGATCAATGGGGCATGATGCGGACGCGCGCGACGCGCGCGCCGAAGCTGATCTTCACCACGCCCTCGCATCAGCACCCCACAGGGCGCGTGATGCCGGTCGCGCGCCGCACCGAGCTGTTGGCTTCTGCCGAGCCCGGCAAGACCTGGATCGTCGAGGACGATTACGACGGCGAGTTTCACTATGACAGTCGCCCGATGCCGGCGCTGCAGGGGCTCGATCGCGAGGGACGCGTGCTCTATCTTGGCACCTTCGCCAAGGCGATGACCGCCGATATCCGCATCGGCTATCTGGTGGTGCCGCCATCACTGGCGCGGACGATGGAGATCGCGCAGCGCCATCTCGGGCTGATCGCCTCCGTGCATGTCCAGGAGGCGCTGACCGGCTTCATGGCCGACGGGTATTTCCTGGCGCATGTCAGGCGGATGCGGCGGATCTATCGCGCGCGCCGCGATCACCTCGCGGCGGCGCTGGCGCGGCAGCTCGGCGAGGTGCTCACCGCCGAGGTGCCGCCGGGCGGCATGCAGCTGATTGCCCGTTTCAAGGATGGCCGTGCGGACCGGGATGCTGTGACGCGCCTGGTGGTCGCCGGCGTCGAGGTGCGCGCACTGTCGAGCCTCGCGCTGGAGCGGCCGCGCGACCACGGCCTGTTGCTCGGCTTCGCCGCCTGGCGCGAGAACGAGATCGGCGCCGCGGTGCGGATCATGGCGAACTGCCTGACCGGCAAGCGCGCGGCGCGCGGGCAAAGGGACGCTCGCACGATTTCGGAATAATGGAAGATGTCCCTGAGTTGCCCGACGTGTCAAGTTGCCTTGTCGAGCGCCGGCGGCCGCCGGCACCTTTGCATGGGGTTGTTTTCGATATTTTTTAGCACGCCCCTGCGACGGCCCTCGTGCGGGAGAGGGACGCCGCCCAGATGCTGCTACGGCACGACCCGTCTCGCTGTGTCGCAGGCTTACTCCGCGGCCTTGGTGACGATCCGTACCTCCGACGTCAGCGTCTTGTGCACCGGGCACTTGTCGGCGATCTCCATCAGCCGCTTGCGCTGGTCGGCGTCGAGTTCGCCCTCGATCCTGATGACGCGGTCGATCTGGTCGAGCATGCCCTCGCGCGTCTCGCACTCCTCGCAATCCTTCGCATAGATCTTGCTGTGCGTGAGCGTCACGGTAACGCGATCGAGCGGCAGCGATTTGCGGTCGGCATACATCCGCATCGTCATCGAGGTGCAGGCGCCTAGCCCGGCCAGCACGAAGTCGTACGGCCCGGGGCCGGAATCCTGGCCGCCGACCGCGACCGGCTCGTCGGCCAGCATGCGATGCGGGCCTGCCGTGACAATCTGCTGAAACTTGCCGGCGCGGGTCTCCTGCACCACGACATTGCGCGGCGCACTGCCGGTATCTGCCGCCGGTTGCGGCGCGATATCGATATAGCGTTCGGCCCAGGCGCCGATCACGTCGGCGACGTAGGCGGCATCCTGTTTGCCGCTCAAGAGATGGTCGGCCTCGGCCAGCGAGACGAAGCTCTTGGGGTGCCTGGCGGCGCTGAAGATATGCGTGGCGTTGTCGATGCCGACGGTGTCGTCGGTCGGCGAATGCATGATCAGCAGCGCCTTGTGCAGCTGCTTCACCTGCGCCATCAACTTCTGCTCGGCGACGTCGTCGAGGAATTCGCGCTTGATGCGGAACGGGCGGCCCGCGAGCGAGACTTCGCCTTCGCCCTGCGTGCGAATGTCCTCGATCCGGTCTCTGAAGAAATGCGTGACATGGACGGGATCTGACGGCGCGGCGATGGTCGCGACCGCCTTGGCCTCGGGGATTTGACCCGCGGCGGCGAGGATCGCGGCGCCGCCCAGGCTGTGGCCGATCAGGATCGCGGGTGCTGTGCGCATCTCGCGCAGATGGTCGGCGGCGCGGACGAGATCGGCGACGTTCGACGAGAAGGTCGAGTTGGCGAACTCGCCCTCGCTGGAGCCGAGGCCGGTGAAGTCGAAGCGCAGCGTGGCGATGCCCTTGGCCGCGAGCGCGACCGCGATGCGCTTTGCGGCCAGCACGTCCTTGCCGCAGGTGAAGCAGTGCGCGAACAGCGCATAGGCCTTGATCGGCCCGTCGGGCGTGTCAAGCGCGGCGGCCAGCTGATGGCCGCCAACACCGGTGAATTGAAAGCGTTCGTGCGGCACGGGCAGGCTCCATCATCTTGTTGGTGTGTCAGTCGCCAGAATAGCGCTGTTCGGCCCAGGGATCACCGCGATTGTGATAACCGCGCACCTCCCAGAAGCCGGGCGCGTCCTCGGTGAGGAATTCGATGCGCTGCAGCCACTTCGCGCTCTTCCAGAAATAGAGGTGGGGCACCACGAGCCGCACCGGGCCGCCATGCTCCTGCTCCAGCGGCTTGCCCGACCAGCTATGGGCGAGCAGCGCGTCCTCGGCGGCAAAGTCTTCGAGCGGCAGGTTGGTCGTATAGCCGTCATAGGAATGCAGCGCGACGAAGCGCGCGTCCTCGCGCGGCTGGCAGGCGGCGAGCAGGTCGCTTGTGGCGAGCCCTTCCCACTGGTTGTCGTAGCGCGACCAGGTCGTGACGCAGTGAATGTCGGAGACGAATTGCGTTTGCGGCTGCGCCATGAACTGCTGCCAGGTCCAGTAGATGGTCTGCTCGACCGCGCCGTAGACGTCGAGCCGCCAGCGCTCCTGGGAGATGTTCGGCATCAGCCCGAGATCGAGCACCGGCCAATCCGCCGTCAGATGCTGGCCCGGCGGCAGGCGCTGCTCCTCCGGGCGGGTGACCTTGCCGGTGAGGAATTTGCCTTCGCGCGCCCAACGCTGCTTGCTGCGCGTCAGCTTGCTCTCGGGCGGTTCGTTATCGTCGGTCATCGCGTCAGGCCATCATTCGTGGCGATGCATCGCGGAGTCGCGCTTGGTATCGCGCATCGTCGAGTAGATCAGCAGCGACAGGAAAATCATGCCGCTGAGATAGTAGTAGAACCAGTCCTCATGCCCGATGCTCTTGAAATAGAGCGCGACCGCCGGCGCGGTGCCGCCGAAGATCGACACCGTGATGGCGTAGGGCAGGCCGACGCCGAGCGCGCGGACATTGGTCGGAAACAGCTCGGCCTTCACGATCGCGTTGATAGAGGTGTAGCCGGCGACGAAGATCCAGGCGCCGCAGATCAGAAGGAAGGCCACGAACGGCGACTTGGTGTCCTTCAGCGCGGTCAGGATCGGGATCGTGCCGAGCGTGCCGGCGATGCCGAAGAAGATCAGCAGCGGCTTGCGGCCGATCTTATCGGAGAGCCCGCCATAGATCGGTTGCAGGATGGTCGCGAAGATCAGCGAGCCGAAGATCACGAAGGTGGTCTGGTCCTCGGTGAGGCCGACCGACAGCTTCACGAAGGTCTGCATGTAGGTGGTGAAGGTATAGAATGCCGCGGTGCCGCCGGCGGTGAGGCCGACCACCA
This sequence comes from Bradyrhizobium sp. USDA 4504, assembly GCF_054063995.1. Lineage (NCBI taxonomy): Bacteria > Pseudomonadati > Pseudomonadota > Alphaproteobacteria > Hyphomicrobiales > Nitrobacteraceae > Bradyrhizobium > Bradyrhizobium sp. USDA 4504. The sequence continues at coordinate 1,214,245 of NZ_JBSSGV010000001.1, forward strand.
GCAGCAATTCGCGCGGATAGTTCAACAAGCCGACGATCGAGCCGGTCGGTTTGGAAACCTTCTTGGCCTCCTCGAAGGCCTCGGTCTCATGCAGGCTGCGGCGCATCACCGCCGCGACGATCGCGAGCATGGCGCCGATCACGAACGGAATCCGCCAGCCCCAGGCCTTCAGCTCGTCGGGCGTCAGGAACACCTTTTGCAGCAACAGCAGCACGATGATCGCGGTGAGCTGGCCGCCGATCAGCGTGACGTACTGGAAACTGGAATAGAAGCCGCGGTGCTTGGGATCGGCGACCTCGCTGAGATAGGTGGCGCTGGCGCCATATTCGCCGCCGAGGCTCAGGCCCTCGATCACGCGGGCCAGCGCCAGGATCGCCGGGGCCGCGATGCCGATCGAGGCATAGGTCGGCGTCACCGCGATGATCAGCGAGCCGAAGCACATGCAGACCACCGAGAGCGTCAACGACAGCCGCCGGCCATAGCGGTCGGCGATGAAGCCGAACAGCCAGCCGCCGAGCGGACGCATGAGGAAGGTCGCGGCAAACAGCACGGCGGCATTGAGCTGCTGCACCACCGGGTCGCTGTGCGGGAAGAACGCCGGCGCGAAATACAGCGCAAACGCCGTGTAGGCGTAGAAATCGTACCACTCGACGAGATTGCCGACCGAGCCGATGAAGATCGCCTTCACCCGCCGCTCGACGTCGTGGATGTCGAGATGATCGCTCGCGGGCTGAGCGGTTTGTTCGGTCATTGCATTGCTCCCGGACTCGTCGGTTCGATTCCGGGGCAAGCTACCTCATTGGGTGACGCGATGTAACCGCTGTCGGGTTCCTCAGGCGTTGTTGCCGAACAGAACGGGCAGTTGACGCGGGCCGCGGACCGTGCCTTCCGACCAGGTGACCTTGCCGGCCGGATCGAGCCGGAAATCAGGGATTCGCTTCAGCCATTCCTCGATCGCGACCTGCATCTCCATCCGCGCAAGGTTGGAACCGACGCAGCGGTGGATGCCGAGGCCGAAGGCGGCGTGGCGGTTCTCCTTGCGGTCGATCACCACCTTGTCGGCATCGGGGAACATGGCGGGATCGCGATTGGCGGCGGGGAAGGACAGCAGCACCATGTTGCCTGCCTTCACAGGGCAGCCGGAGATCGTGGTCTCCTTCATCACCTCGCGCGCCATCGTCACCGGCGAATACGCGCGCAGGAATTCCTCGATCGCGGTCGGGATCAGCGCCGGCTCCGCAATCAGGCGCTCGCGATCGGCCGGCGTCTTGGCGAGGTGCCAGAGCGAGGAGCCGATCGCGCTCCAGGTGGTGTCGATGCCGGCGATCAAGAGCAGCCGCAGCGAGCCGAGCACATGCTCGTCGGTGAGCGGCTGGCCGCCGGGGCCCTTGGCCCGCAGCAGCTGCGAGATCAGATCGTCGCCCGGCTCGAGCTTGCGCTGCTCGAGATGGGCCACGAAGTAGCCGGTCATCTCGCGCACGCCGTTCATCAGCTCGTCTTCGTTCTTGATGCCGAGCTCGAGGATCTGGTGGATCCATTTGATGAACAGGTCGCCGTCCTTCTCGGGAATTCCCAGCATATGGGCGATGGCGCGCACCGGGATGTGCTTGGTGTAGCGCGCGGCGGCGTCGCAATGGCCATCGGCGATGAATTCGTCGATCAGCTCGTTGCAGATCGCGCGCACCCGCGGCTCCAGCCGCTTCATCGCGTCCGGCGTGAACGGCGGCAGCAGCACCTGCTTGGCGGGCTTGTGCTCCGGCGGATCGGAGGTGATCGGCGGCGCGCGAGCGGTGATCTCGGGGCGGATGTCGCGCACGATGACGCGGCGCGAGGAGAAGTGCTCGGTGTCGTAGGCGATCTCCTTCACCGCCTGATAGGTGGTCGGCATGTAGCAGCCGAGGAAGCGCTCGGTATGCACGACGGGCGAAGCCGCGCGCAGCGTCTCCCAGATCGGGAACGGGTCGTCGGTCCAGACCGGATCGGTATGGTCGAAATCATGGACCCAGTCGGAGACCGGGGGATGTTCGGGCAGATAGCTTGCGGACGGGGAATCGGACATCAGCTCGTTTCCTTCTCGTTCGATCAAACGCTGGTTGGCTCAACGGGCGGCGCACGGCCGTCCCCGGCTGGCCGTCATTCCTCGGTGACTTCGATCGCGATTTCCGGGCAATTGGTCTGCGCGAGCCAGGCCTTGTCCTCGAGCCCGGCCGGGACCGTCCCGTCGCCGACCTCATGGGCGTTGCCGTATTCGTCGAGCTCGAACAGTTCGGGGGCGAGTGATTTGCAGCGGGCGTGACCCTGGCACTTGTCCTGGTCGACGCGGATTCTGAGCTTGGACATGCAAGCACCTCCCTCGGCTCTGGCGCATTGTGGGTTGCGCCGGGTTCCTCATTCCGGTTTATGCAAGCCTTGTTTAGGCAAGTTCTTGTTTAGGCAAGCTCTTGGCTTGCTTGGGCGGCCGGCCTCTTAACCGGATCGCCAAGTTATAGTATATTACATTATCGTCGCGCTTGCGCGTCAAGCGAAAATTCAGCGATCATTGCCGCAATGGGACAAATCGTTCGTAAGCCGTTCAAAACCTACCACCATGGCGACCTCCGCGAAGCCCTGATCCAGGCCGCGTTACGCGAGGTCGAGCTCGGTGGTCCCGAGGCGATCAGCATCAAGGCGCTGGCCAAGCAGCTCGGCGTCTCGCAGCCGGCGCCGTACCGGCATTTCGCCGACCGCGAGGCGCTGCTGGAGGCGGTGACCGCGGAAGCATTCCGGCAGTTCAACGTGATCATGCGCGAGGCGATCGAGCAGTCGAGCAAGGGCTCGAAGCTGTCGCGTTTTGCCCAGGCCGCGCTCGCCTTCGGGCTCGAGCGCCACGGCATCTACCGGCTGATGTTCGCGTCGCGCACCATGGCCTGCGCGCCCAAGGGCAGCGAGCTGCACACCGCGGCGATGGAAACGCTGGCACTGCTGATCGAGTCGTTCGAGGCGCCCGCGGTCGGCCTGCTGCGCGAGCGGCAGGCGCTGAAGATCTGGGCCGGGCTGCACGGCATCGTGATGCTCGCCGAGCAGGGACTGCTGACCGGCGAGTCCGCGCAGATCAGCCGCGAGGAGTTGCTGGACGAAATCGTCGAGCAGACCAAGGCGGCACTCACCGTGGCGCTGCAGGCGACGGAGGATAAGGCGTAGGGCAGATCGTCTGCAGCCTATCCCTTCGTCCCATAGAGATAGATAGCCCCTGGATTGCGAGGAGCTCGCGACAAAATTGCAGAGCAATTTTGCGCTGAAACGACGAAGCAATCCATCGTTCTGCGCGCTCGGTGACAGATTGCTTCGCTTCGCTCGCAATGACGAAGTGGAGGGTATCGCCCGCCTCTCCACCATAAGGGTCAGGATCGCGGCGGCCGCGGATCGATCGGGGTGGTGCCGCGCACGCCCAGAATGTCCTCCAGCACTTTCGCGCCGGCCAGCAGCTGCGCCTCGGCGCGCGGCTTTGCGACCATCTGCAGGCCGACCGGCAGGCCCGAGGCGGTGAAGCCGCAGGGCAGCGACAGCGCCGGGCAGCAGGCCAGCGTGATCGCGTAGACGATGCCGAGCCATTCGACGTAGTTGTCGAACTTCTTGCCGTCGCACTCGGCGACATAGCGGTTCTTGACCGGGAACGGCGCCACGATGGTCGCGGGCGCCAGCAGCAGGTCGTACTTGTCGAAGAATTCGAGCGTACGCGCCGTCATCGCGACGCGCTGCGCCTCGGCGCGTTCGAGCTTCTCGACCGTGAGCTTCAACCCTTCCTCGATGTTCCAGATCACCTCGGGCTTCAGCAGATCGCGTTTGGTGCGCAGCAGTTCGGCCTTGCTGATTGCGAAATCGAACGCGCGCAGCACGTGGAAGCATTCATGGGCTTCGCTGAAATCGGGATGCGCCTCCTCGACGATCGCACCGGCTGCCGCGAACCGCTCCGCCGCCTTGCGGGTCACCGCCTTGACCTCGGGATCGACCGGCGTGATGCCGAGATCGGGCGAATAGGCGATGCGCTTCGGCCTGCTGCCTGACCGCGCCGCCGACAGGAACGACGTCGGCAGTGCGGGCAGCGACAGCGGATCGGCGGCATGCTCGCCGCTCATCGCGTCGAGCAGCAGCGCGAGGTCCTCGACATTGCGCGCCATCGGTCCCTGCTGGCCGAGCGTGCGGTCGACGCCGAATTTCGGCGTCTGCGCGACGCGGCCGATCGACGGCCGGAGGCCGACGATGCCGCAGAAGCTCGCCGGGTTGCGCAGGCTGCCGCCCATGTCGGAGCCGTGCGCCAGCCACGCGGTGCCGCTCGCAAGTGCCGCCGCGGCGCCGCCGGAGGAGCCGGCGGCCGAGCGCGATGTGTCCCAGGGATTGCGGGTCGGGCCGAACACCTCGTTGAAGGTGTTGGCGCCGGCGCCGAATTCCGGCGTGTTCGACTTGGCGTAGATCACGCCGCCATTCTCTTCGAGACGCTCGACCAGGATGTCGGATTTCGCCGGGACGTTGTCCTTGAAGATCGGCGAGCCCAGCGTGGTCAGCACGCCGGAGACGGCGGTGAGGTCCTTGATCGGAACCGGAAGGCCCGCGAGCAGGCCGCGCTCGCTGACCGGTTTCTGCATCAGGGCCTTGGCGTGGGTGCGGGCGCGGTCGAAGCACAGCGTCGGCAGTGCGTTGACCTTGCCGTCCACCTCGGCGATGCGCGTCTCCAGCACGTCGAGCAGATCGAGCGGCGTAACGTCACCGGCCTTCAGCTTCTCGACGACGGCACACGCCGTTTCCTTCACCAAGCCCTGATCAGCCATGCGCCGTTGCTCCTATGCCTTCTGTTTGCTTGTGCTGTAGAACATTTCCTGCCGTCGTGGCAATGCGACGAGAACCGAAGGGACAGGGATGGCAGCGTTGTTTTCCGCGCTGGACTGGCGCGCGATGAGCCAGCAGGAGCGTGACCTCGGCTTGAACAACGGCGTTGCCGTCAAGGGCAGCGCCGAGATCGCCGCCGGCTGGGAGCAACGCTCGGCGGCACTGCGGCAAAAGCACGCCGGCCGTCTCGACCTCAGATACGGCTCGCGCGAGCGCAACCGGATCGACTTCCTGAAAGTTCGCGACGGCGCGCCGACGCTGCTGTTCATCCACGGCGGCTATTGGCAGACCCGTGCCAAGGAAGTGTTCACGACCTTCGCCGAGGGGCCGATGGTCCACGGCATCAATGTCGCGCTGATCGGCTATACGCTGGCGCCGGATGCGACGCTCGACGACATCGTCGCCGAGATCCATGCCGGCATCGACTTTCTGGCCGGGCAGTTGCCCGCGCTCGGGGCCGCTGCCGAGGGCATCGTGGTGTCGGGCTGGTCGGCCGGCGGACATCTGACATCGATGGCGCTGTCGAACGGCCATGTCCGGGCCGGCATGGCGATCTCGGGAATCTACGACCTCGAGCCGATCAGGCATTCCTACCTCAACGAAAAGCTGAGGCTCGACGAAGCGGCGTCGCGGCGCAACTCGCCGATGATGGCGGAGGGCGGCACGGCAAAGCCGCTGTCGCTGGTAGTCGGCAGCGCCGAATTGCCGCTGCTGCGCAAGCAGACCGCCGATTTCGCCGGCCATCGCGCCCGCTACGGCTTGCCGGTGACCTATGAGGAGATCGCCGGCGCCGATCATTTCTCTATCATGAACCAGATGCTGGCGCCGCAGGGCCGCATCACGACGCTGATCCGGCAGCTGTTCGAGCGGACGGCGTCGTCCTGAGGTGCGAGCCTCTTCGGCGAGCCTCGAAGGATGGCGCAGCCCGTGGCCCATCCTTCGAGAGGCCGCGCTACGCGCGGCTCCTCAGGATGACGGCGGTACAAGCGGAGGGGCGATTTCTAACCCCATCCCGACGTCAGCCCGCCATCCACCGTGTAGATCACGCCCGACGTATAGCCCGCGCGGTCGGAGGCGAGGAACGCCATCAGGTCGCCGATCTCGCGTGCATGTGCGGGCCGGCCGAGCGGCAGGCCCTTCTGGAATTCCTTGTAGCGGTTCTCGTCGCCGAACTGGTTCTTGGCGCGGGTCTTGAGCAGCGTGACGTGGCGGTCGGTCCCGACCGGGCCGGGATTGATGCCGACGACGCGGATATTGTCGGCGAGGCTCTTGCCGCCGAGCGCGCGGGTGAACGCCATCAGCGCGGCATTGCCGGCGCTGCCGCAGATGTAATTGGCGTCGAACTTCTCGCCGGCCGCGCCGATGTCATTGACGATCACGCCTCCGCCGCGCGCCTTCATCTGGGTGTAGATCGCGCGCGTCAGATTGACGTAACCGAACACCTTGAGCTCCCACGCATGCCGCCAGGTCGCCTCGTCGATCTTGTCGATCGAGCCGCCGGGGATATCGCCAGCATTGTTGACAAGGATATCGATGTCGGCGGCCTCCCCGGCGAGGCGCGCGAGATCCTCGGACTTGCGCAGATCCACCACGCTGGTCGCGGCAGATATCTGGTGCGCGGAGCGCAGCCGCTCGGCGAGCGCCTTGAGCTGGTCGCCGTTGCGGGCGGCGAGCAGGAGGTTGGCGCCTTCCTCGGCAAAGGCTTCGGCGGCGGCCGCGCCAATGCCCTTGGAGGCGCCGGTGATCAGGACACGCTTGCCGCGCAGATGCAGATCCATGGGATGTCTCGCTTGGTATGAGGAGTGGGTGTCGGCGAATTTGGTGGGGCAGGGTCGCGCCGCGGTCAACACTGCACTGCAGCGTTGCGCTCGCGCAAAGTTTGGTCCATTGCAGGACCATCAGAATAGGCGGCATTGCCGGCCGGGCAAATCACAAGGGTGTTCTCGATGAGCAGCGCAAAGAAGCAGTATCGGATTGCGGTCATTCCCGGCGACGGCATCGGCAAGGAAGTGATGCCGGAGGGCCTGCGCGTCATCGAGGCGGCGGCCAAGAAGCACGGCGTCGACGTGAAGTTCGACCATTTCGACTTCGCTTCCTACGACTATTACGAGAAGCACGGCGAGATGATGCCGGCCGACTGGAAGAACCAGATCGGCAAGCATGATGCGATCTATTTCGGCGCGGTCGGCTGGCCGGCGAAAATACCCGACCATATCTCGTTGTGGGGATCGCTCATAAAATTTCGCCGCGAGTTCGACCAGTACGTCAATTTGCGCCCGGTGCGGCTGATGCCCGGCGTGCCGTCGCCGCTGGCGAACCGCAAGCCCGGCGACATCGATTTCTGGGTGGTGCGCGAGAACACCGAGGGCGAATACTCTTCCGTCGGCGGCCGCATGTTCCCGGACACCGACCGCGAATTCGTCACCCAGCAGACCGTGATGACCCGCACCGGCGTCGACCGCATCCTGAAATTTGCGTTCGATCTGGCGCAGTCGCGGCCGAAGAAGCATCTGACCTCGGCGACCAAGTCGAACGGCATCTCCATCACCATGCCCTATTGGGACGAGCGCGTGGAGGCGATGGCAAAGAAATATCCCGGCGTGAAGTGGGACAAATACCACATCGACATCCTGACCGCGAACTTCGTGCTGCATCCGGACTGGTTCGACGTCGTGGTCGGCTCCAACCTGTTCGGGGACATCCTCTCCGATCTCGGCCCGGCCTGCACCGGCACGATCGGCATCGCGCCGTCGGGCAACATCAATCCGGAAGGCGACTTCCCCTCGGTGTTCGAGCCGGTCCATGGCTCGGCGCCTGACATCGCCGGGCAGGGCATTGCCAACCCGATCGGCATGATCTGGTCGGGCGCGATGATGCTGGAGCATCTCGGCGAGAAGCAGGCGGCGGCTGCGATCGTCGGCGCGATCGAGCGCACGCTCGGCGAACGCACGCTGCGCACGCGCGATCTCGGCGGCAATGCCGACACCACGGCATGCGGCAAGGCCGTCGCGGAGATGGTGGATTAGGCTGCGCCGTCAAGCACGGGGTCGTCCTGGCGAAAGCCAGGACCCATTACCCCGAGTGCTTGTTGTGTTGCTGGGTCTGACCACCGCCCTGCGCGATGACGCAGGCCGGTGGTAATGGGTCCTGGATCGCGCTCGCTACGCTCGCTTGTCCAGGACGACGTCGTTATTGATTGCTTCGCAATCTGCGTAGGGCGGGTTAGCCACCCTACGGCCACTGTCGTCCATGCGAAAGCAGGGACCCATAACCACAGGGTCTCGTTGTTGGGGCTCGCTGTGCCCCCAGCCTTCGTGACAATGGGCAGTGATGGTTATGGGTCCCTGTGTCTTGGAAGTCTGTCAGGATGTGGGTGGGCGGGAAGCCGTTGGGTCCTTGGCGCTTGACGCCGTGAGCCGGCTCGGTCTCCCGCCCGTTCCATCTATCAACCTGAACAGTTGCACGAGGCTGCAGCAACAGACCTCGCATCACAGGGACAGGCACCGTGACCATAGCTCTTCGTTACGTCGGAATCGACATCTCCAAGAAGCACCTCGATATCTTTGATGAGGCTGACGGCGTGCCGAGGCGCATTGCCAACGCGACACAGGCCATCACACAGCAGGTGGCGCGTTGGGTGCTGGTCGTCTTCGAGGCGACGGGTATCTATGACCTCGCGCTGCGCGAGGCGCTGCATCAGGCCGGGATCCAGTTCGCACGGATCAACCCGGCCCGTGCCCGCGACTTTGCACGGGCTAGCGGCCTGCTGGCCAAGACCGATCCGATCGATGCGCGGATGCTGGCGGCCTTTGCGCGGGCCATGCAGCCCGCCCCCGAGCAGGTCGCCGATCCTGCACGGGGCGCCTTGGCGAGGCTTGCAAAACGGCGGGATCAGCTGGTCCTCATGCGCGCCCAGGAGAAGAACCGGCGCAGCGAGGCCGACGATCGTGCAATGGCCGAACGCATTGGCCGCCTCATCGAGGTCCTCGACAGCGAGATCGCCGAGATCGAGGCCGACATCGGCGCCTTGATTAAAGCCGAAGCGGAGATCGCGGACGATGCGAAGTTAATGCGTTCGCTGCCCGGCGTGGGTCCGGTGGCCTGCATGCAGCTCATCGCCCAGATGCCGGAACTCGGGCGGGTCGGACCGAAACAACTCGCAGCGCTTGCTGGCCTTGCTCCTTCAACGTCGACAGCGGCGCCTTCCGCGGCAAGCGCAAAATTGCGGGCGGCCGAAAGCGCGTTCGTGACGCCCTTTATATGGCGGCCCTCAACGCAATTCGCAGGGCTGATCCGTTCAAGGCCTTCTATGCACGACTGCGACAGGCCGGAAAACCAGCCAAACTCGCCCTCATCGCCGTCGCCAGGAAGCTGTTGACGGTCCTCAATGCCATGATGCGAGACCGAAAGCCGTACCTGCAGACCAAACCAACATAACAGTTGCCGGCTCGCGCGGAGCCTGTCATCGGGCGGCGCTTTGCGCCGACCCGTTGGCTTGGCCGGGACGACGGTGAAATCATCCCTTCACGATCCTTCGGCAGTGCTCCCACGCCGCGTGGATCAAATTCTCGCTCGCCTCGGGCGTGCGGAAGGCGGAGTGCGCCGACAGCGTCACGTTCGGGATCCTGGTCAGCGGGTGATCCTTCGGCAGCGGCTCGATGTTGTAGACGTCGAGGCCGGCGTGGCGGATGTGGCCCGAATTGAGCGCATCGATCATCGCCTGCTCGTCGACGATCGCGCCGCGCGCGGTGTTGATCAGCACCACGCCCTTTTTCATCTTCGCGATCTTGTCGCGCGTGATCAGGCCGCGGGTCTCGTCGTTCAGCAGCAGATGGATCGAGACCACGTCGCTGATCGCGAGCACGGTGTCGAGATCGACGAATTCGACGCCCGGATGGCTCTTGGGCGACCGGTTCCAGGCGATCACCTTCATGCCGCTGCCGAGCGCGATGCGGGCGACCTCGGCGGCGATGCCGCCGAACCCGACCAGGCCGAGCGTCTTGCCGGTGAGCTGCATGCCGTCCTCGCGCAGCCAGTTGCCGGCGCGCATCTCGCGGTCCATCTGCGCGATCACGCGCGCCGACGACCACATCAGCGCGATCGCCGATTCCGCGACCGCGGTGTCGCCATAGCCCTTGATCAGGTGCACGGAAATGCCGAGCTCGGCGAGCTCTTCCGGGTTCATGTAGCTGCGCGCGCCGGTGCCGAGGAACACGACGTGCTTCAGGCCGGCGCACTTCTTCGCTACATCGGTCGGCAGCGCGGTGTGGTCGACCACCGCGATCTCGGCGCCGTCGAGCACCGCTGGATAGTCCTCGGACGTGATGTCCGGGTTGCGGTTGATCCGCATCCTGGGATCGCCTGGCTTTTCCAACCGCTCCGTGATGACAGCGAGCGATTCATTGGCGTCGACAAACACTGCGCGCACGAAAGCCTCCATCGATGAGGAGAAAGGAAGATCAGGACGCGACGCCGGCGAGCGCCAGCACCGTATGCATCAGGACGTTGGCGCCGGCGGCGCAATCGGTCTGCTTGGCATCTTCCAGCTCGTTATGGCTGACGCCGTCCTTGCAGGGCACGAACACCATTGCTGCCGGCATCACCGTGTTGAGGTTGCAGGCGTCGTGGCCGGCGCCCGAGGTGATGCGGCGGTGCGAGTAGCCAAGCTGCTTCGCGGCATTCTCGACCGCGTCGACCAGCTTGGGATCGAAATGCGTCGGCGCCTTGCGCCAGACGAGATCAAGCTGCACCTCGACCTTGCGCTTTGCTGCGATCTCGCTCACAGCGGCACGCAGGTCGCGATCCAGCGCATCCATGATCCCAGCGTCGGCGCTGCGGCAATCCACCGTGAAGGTGATCTCGCCGGGGATGACGTTGCGCGAGGGCGCGGCGATCACGGCCTCGCCGATGGTGCCGACCGCCTTCGGGCCGTGCTTCTTCGCGATGCTCTCCATCGCCAGAACGATCTCGGACAGCGTCGCCAGCGCATCGCGGCGCAGCGGCATCGGGGTCGAGCCGGCGTGGCTCTCGAAGCCGGTGATCTTGCCGTCGTACCACAACACGCCCTGGCCGGAATCGACCACGCCGATGGTCTTGTTCTCGGCCTCCAGGATCGGGCCCTGCTCGATATGCAGCTCGACGAAGCTGGTGAACTTCTGGCGGCCGACCGGAGCGTCGCCGCGATAACCAATCGTGTCCAGTGCCTGCGCCACCGTGACGCCCTCGGCGTCCTTGCGCGACAGGATGTCGTCGGTGGTGAAATCGCCGACATAGGCGGCCGAGGCCATCATCGCCGGTGCAAAGCGCGAGCCTTCCTCATTGGTCCAGTTGCAGATGCAGATCGGCAGCTCGGTCTCGATCCCGGCATCGTTCAGCGTGCGCACCATTTCGAGCGCCGCCAGCGTGCCGAGCACGCCGTCATATTTGCCGCCGGTCGGCTGGGTGTCGAGATGCGAGCCGACGCCGATCGGCGGCTTCGACATGTCCCGTCCTTTCCTCAACCCGAACATCGAGCCGAGCGCGTCGACCTGCACCTCGAGGCCGGCGTCCGCGCATGCCTTGCGGAACCAGTCGCGCACCTGCTTGTCTTCGGCGCTCAAGGTCAGCCGCCGCACACCGCCCTTGGGCGTTGCACCGAACTGCGCGGTTTCGTGGATGGTGCCCCAGAGGCGGGCGGAATCGATCTGCAGGTTGGTGGCGGCTCGGCTCATGCTGACATTCCATTTGTATTCGGTCATTCCGGGATGGTCCGAAGGACCAGACCCGGAATCTCGAGATTCCGGGTTCGATGCTCGCGCATCGCCCCGGAATGACAGTTCATCTCCGGCAATCGTTCAATGACGCGCCACTCTCGCGCCGTCAACCGCCACGCTCGTCTGCGCGATCTGCCTGGCGAGATTGGCGACGCGCTCGATGGCGACCGCATCGGGCGAGGCGAGCCAGCTCGCGGTGAAGGTGAGGGGCGGCAGCTTGAGGTCGGTATCGAGCAGCAGCAAGCGCCCGTCGGCAAGCTCGTTCTCGACGATCGCCGCCGGGATCACCGCGATGCCAAGCCCTTCATTGGCCATGTGGATCACGGTCGCGAGCGAGGTCGAGGCGTGCAGCCGGATCGGCGGCAGATCGGGGGCGTTGAACAGCGCGCGCACGGTCTCGTAGGGCTGGGTCTTGCGCGGAAAGGTGATGATCGGAAACCGCGCCAGGTCCTGCCGCGCCACCGGGCCGTCGCCGAGGCCGAGCGCCGGGCTCGCCAGGAAACCGATCGGGTAATCGCACAGCACGTGGTTGTGCGCGCCGGACGCCGAGACCGGTCCAAGCACGAAGGCGAGCTCGATCTCCTGCGCCAGCAGCCGCTGCGTCAGATTGGGCGTGATGTCGACCTCGATCTCCAGCGACAGGTTCGGGTAGACCTCGTTGACGCTTTTGACGAGGCGCGGCAGCCAGGTGTGCACGATGGTCTCCGCGACACCGAGCCGCAGCGCGCCGCGCATCGCCGAACGGTCGCCGACCTCGGCCATCATCTCCGAACGCAGGCCGATCAGCTTCTCGGCATAGATCATCATCAGCCGCCCGCTCGGGGTGGGCGAGGCCACCCGGTGGTCGCGGTTGAGCAGCTTGACGCCCATTTCGCGCTCGAGCTGGGCAATGCGCTGGGAGATCGCCGGCTGGGTGGTGTTGAGCCGCTGGGCGGCGCCGCGGAAGCTGCCGAGCTTGACGACCCAGAGAAATGTCTCGATCGAGCGGAAGTCCGTCATTGGAAGCATTTTCCCGATCGATAAATCTGCTTTATCGATTTTGATTAGAAAGGACGATTAGACATTATATCACGCTTGGTGTTGGTTTGTCCTTGTCGAGATTATGGGCAGGAGAATCCCATGACTGTTTTTGCGGCAGTGCAGCGATCTCAAGGGGAGCCAGTGCCGGCGAGCGTCGAAGCGCGCCGCGCCTGCCGTGACGGCGTGGCCTCGGCCACCACAGCCGGCCTCGCCAACGGTTTCGTCCAGGGCAATCTCGCGATCCTGCCGGAAAAGCTCGCCGGCGCCTTCCACCGCTTCTGCCAGCTCAATCCGAAGCCGTGCCCGATCATCGGCATGTCCGACGTCGGCGATCCCCGCATTCCCTCGCTTGGCCTCGACCTCGACATCCGCACCGACGTGCCGCGCTACCGGGTCTGGCGCGACGGCGAGGTGGCGGACGAGCCGACCGACATCACCAAATACTGGCGCGACGATCTCGTCACCTTCGTGCTCGGCTGCTCCTACTCGTTCGAGGAGGCGCTGCTGGATGAGGGCCTGCCAATCCGTCACATTGAACGCAATCTGCGTGTGCCAATGTATCGCACCAATATCGCCTGCAGCCCGTCGGGGCCGTTCGCTGGACCCATGGTGGTGTCGATGCGCCCGTTCAAGCCGGCGGATGCGATCCGCGCGGTGCAGATCACCTCGCGCTTCCCGTCCGTGCATGGCGCGCCGATCCATCTCGGCCATCCGCATGCGATCGGCATCAATGATATCGCCAAGCCCGATTACGGCGATGCGGTACCGGTCGCCGATGACGAGATCCCGGTGTTCTGGGCCTGTGGCGTGACGCCGCAATCGGTGATCGCAAGTGCGAAGCTGCCGTTCGCGATCACGCATTCGCCGGGCCTGATGCTGGTGACCGATCTCAGGAACAAGCAGCTCGCTGTGCTCTGAATAGGCAATTCGTGCAATTCATTGAGGCTTTACTGCGCGCTACAAGCGTCACATCGATAATAACAAGCTGACCAAGGGGAAATTTCGATGACGATCTCTCGCCGTAACGTGTTGCTGGGTGCCACTGCCGCCGCGGCGCTCGGTCCGATGGCCGCGCGCGCGCAGACCAGTGAAGTGGCAATCGGCGTGATCTATCCGCTCTCGGGCGCCAGCGCCCAGATCGGCGTCGATGCGCAGCGCGCGTTCGAGACCGCGGCAGACATCATCAACAAGAACTATGACTTCGCATTGCCGCTCGCCAAGGGCGAGGGCCTGTCCGGCCTCGGCGGCGCCAAGGTCAAGCTTGTGTTCGCCGACCACCAGGCCGATCCGCAAAAGGGCCGCGCCGAAGCCGAGCGCCTGATCACGCAGGAGAAGGTCTGCGCCGTGATCGGCACCTATCAGAGCGCGGTCGCCGTCACCGTCAGCCAGATCTGCGAGCGTTACGGCGTTCCGTTCCTCTCGGCCGACAATTCCTCGCCGAGCCTGCATCGCCGCGGTTTGAAATACTATTTCCGCGCCTCGCCGCATGACGAGATGTTCTCGACCGCGATGTTCGACTTCTTCGATGCGATGAAGAAGAAGGGCCAGAAGATCGAGACGCTGGCGCTGTTCCACGAGGACACCATCTTCGGCACCGATTCGGCGAACGCGCAGACCAAGCTCGCCGGCGAGCGCGGCTACAAGATCGTGGCCGACATCAAGTACCGCGCCAACTCGCCGTCGCTGACCGCCGAGGTGCAGCAGCTCAAGGCGGCGAATGCCGACGTGCTGATGCCGTCGAGCTACACCACCGACGCGATCCTCCTGGTCAAGACCATGGCCGAGCTCGGCTACAAGCCGAAGAACATCATGGCGCAGGACGCCGGCTTCTCGGAAAAGGCGACCTATGACGCGGTCGGCGACAAGCTCGAGGGCGTGATCTCGCGCGGCAGCTTCTCGCTCGACCTGGCGCAGAAGCGTCCGATGGTCGGTCTGATCAACGAGATGTACCGCGCGAAGTCCGGCAAGGACTTCAACGACTATTCGTCGCGCCAGTTCATGGGCCTGATCGTGATGGCGGACGCCATCAACCGCGCCAAGTCGACCGACGGCGAGAAGATCCGCGAGGCGCTGGTCGCCACCGACATGCCGGGCGATCAGACCATCATGCCGTGGCGGCGCGTCAAGTTCGACGAGATGGGTCAGAACAACTTCGCCGATCCGGTGCTGTTGCAGTACTCCGCGAAGAACTTCGTGACGATCTTCCCGGAACAGGCCGCCGTCTCCGAGGCGATCTGGCCGATGAACAGCTGATCGGTCGGGCGCCAGAGCGTCCGTTCCGATCGTATCGGAACGGAGCTCTGGATTCTTGTTGCGACGCGTTTTCCTAGCGCGAACCGGTATCCACTTCGCTCGAAAACGCTATTGAGGGGGCAGACGGCGGTGACAGCCGAAGACATCATTCAGAGTCTCGCATGTTCCGTCATTGCGAGCGAAGCGAAGCAATCCACGTCTCCGCGAAAAGGAAGCATGGATTGCTTCGTCGCTTCGCTCCTCGCAATGACGGGGGCTAAAGACAATGGTCGGAACATGGAGCGTCGACCGTGACAGCCGAGACCATTATCCAGAGTTTGGCGAGCGGCCTGTTGATGGGGCTGCTCTACGGACTGATCGCCGCAGGCCTCGCATTGATCTTCGGATTGATGGACGTCGTGAATTTCGCGCACGGCGAGTTCCTGATGATCGCGATGTACGCGACCTTCTTCCTGTTCGCGTTCTTCGCGATCGATCCCTTGCTCTCGGCGCCGCTGGTCGCCGCGGCACTGTTCGTGTTCGGTGCGGTGGTCTATCTGTTGATCGTCCGCTTCGCGATGCGCGCCAAGGCCAATGCCGGCATGGTGCAGATCTTCTCGACCTTCGGCCTCGCGATCGTGATGCGGGGCCTCGCCCAGTTCTTCTTCACGCCCGACTACCGCAGCGTCACCAACTCCTGGGTCGGCGGCAAGACCGTGTCGATCGCCGGCATCTATCTGCCGGAGCCGCAGCTGATCGGCGCGATGCTGTCGATCGCGGCCTTCGTCGCGCTCTACTTCTTCATCAATCGCACCGATTTCGGCCGCGCGCTCGAGGCGACGCGCGAAGACGCCGGCGCGGTGGCGCTGGTCGGCATCGACAAGAACCGGGTGTTCGCGCTCGGCTGGGGCCTCGGTGCGGCGCTGGTCGGCCTCGCCGGCGCCATCATGGCGATCTTCTTCTACGTCTATCCCGATGTCGGCGCGTCGTTCGCCCTGATCGCCTACGTCACCGTGGCGCTCGGCGGCTTCGGCAGCGTGTTCGGCGCCTTTGCCGGCGGCATCATCGTCGGCCTGGTGGAAGCAACCACCGCGCTGATCCTGCCGCCGTCGCTGAAATCGGTCGGCATCTATGCCGTTTACCTGCTGGTCGTCTTCATCCGCCCGCGTGGCCTGTTCGGATCGATGTGATGGACACCCAGTTCGCCCAACGCCGCAGGCGTGACCTGATCGTGGCGGCCTGCCTCGCGGTGATCGCCGCGCTGGTGCCGCTGTTCGTCAAGGACGTCTACGTCCAGAACATCATGGTGCTGACGCTGATGTATGCGGCGCTGTCGCAGAGCTGGAACATCCTGTCCGGCTATTGCGGGCAGATATCGCTCGGCCATGCGCTGTATTTCGGGCTCGGCGCCTATACCACCGCGCTGCTGTTCACCAAGTTCGGCGTGCTGCCGTGGTTCGGCATGCTGGCGGGCGGGGCGATCTCCGCATTGATCGCGATGGCGCTCGGCTATCCCTGCTTCCGCCTCCGCGGGCATTACTTCGTGATCGCGACCATCGTGATCGCCGAGATCGCGCTGCTGCTGATCCAGAACTGGGATTGGGCCGGCGCCGCGCTCGGCATCGACATCCCGGTGCGCGGCGACAGCTGGCTGAAATTCCAGTTCACCCGCTCGAAGCTGCCTTACTTCTATTTCGCGCTGGCGCTGGCCTGCATCGCCTGGTTCGTCACCTGGTGGCTGGAGGATTCCAAATGGGGCTATTGGTGGCGCGCGGTGAAGGACAATCCCGATGCGGCCGAAAGCCTCGGCGTGGTCGTGTTCAATTCCAAGATGGGCGCGGCGGCGGTCTCGGCCTTCCTCGTTGCGGTCGGCGGCAGCTTCTACGCCCAGTTCGTCTCCTACATCGATCCTGAGAGCGTGATGGGCTTCCAGTTCTCGCTGCTGATGGCGCTGCCTGCGGTGCTTGGCGGCATCGGCACCTTGTGGGGCCCGGTGCTGGGCGCGGTCATCCTGATCCCGCTCACCGAGCTGACGCGCTCGTTCATCGGCGGCTCCGGGCGCGGCGTCGACCTCATCGTCTACGGCACGCTGATCGTCGTGATCTCGCTGGCGCTGCCGCGCGGCCTGGTCAGCGTGTTCTCCCTGCGCAAGGGAGCTGCACGATGACGGCGCTGCTGGAAACGCGCGGAGTATGGCAGCGCTTCGGCGGCCTCGTCGCCAACAGCGATGTCTCGATCTCGGTCGGGCGCGGCGAGATCGTCGGCCTGATCGGCCCCAACGGCGCCGGCAAGTCGACGCTGTTCAACCTGATCGCGGGCGTGCTGCCGCCCACCCAAGGCTCGATCATCTTCGACGGCGAGGACGTGACCAAGCTGCCGGCGGCGGAACGCTGCCAGCGCGGCGTCGGGCGTACCTTCCAGGTCGTCAAGAGTTTTGAGACCATGACCGTGATCGACAACGTCATCGTCGGCGCGCTGATCCGCAACACCAAGATGCGCATCGCGCGGCAGAAGGCCTACGAGGTGCTGGAGTTCTGCGGCCTTGCCGCGCGCGCCGACAAGCTCGCCGCCGACCTCGTGCCGTCGGAGAAGCGCCGGCTCGAGGTGGCCCGCGCGCTCGCCACCGAGCCGAAGCTGCTGCTGCTCGACGAAGTCCTCACCGGGCTGACGCCGGTCGAGGCGCAGACCGGCGTCGAGCTGGTGCGCAAGGTCCGCGCCGCCGGCATCACCGTGCTGATGGTCGAGCATGTGATGGAGATCGTGATGCCGCTGGTCGATCGCGCCATCGTGCTGAATCTCGGCAAGGTGCTGGTCGAGGGCAAGCCGACTGAGGTCGTCCGCAATCCGGAAGTCATTTCTGCCTATCTCGGGGATCGTCATGCTGTCGGTGCGTGAAGTCACCACCGCCTATCAGGGCCTGGTCGCGATCTCCTCGGTGTCGATCGACGTCACCAAGGGCGAGATCGTCTGCGTCGCCGGCGCCAACGGCGCGGGCAAGTCGACGCTGCTGAAATCGATCGCCGGCGCCGAGCGGCCGCGCGCAGGCACCGTCACCTTCGACGGCAAGCGCATCGACGGCCAGCCGCAGCACGTCATCACGTCAAGCGGCATTGCTTACGTGCCGGAGAACCGCCGGCTGTTTCCGCGGCTCTCGGTGCGCGACAATTTGCGCCTCGGCAGCTATCTCTACCGCAGTCAGTCTGACCGCGACGCGCCGCTCGATCTGGTGTTCAAGCTGTTCCCGCGGCTTGGCGAACGGCTCGACCAGCGCGCCGAGACGCTGTCCGGCGGCGAGCAGCAGATGCTTGCGATCGGCCGCGCGCTGATGACGCGGCCGCGGCTTCTGATGCTCGACGAACCGTCGCAGGGCATCATGCCGAAACTGGTCGACGAGATATTCCAGGCCGTGAAGCGCATCCGCGACGCCGGCATGACGGTCCTGATCGTCGAGCAGCGCATGGCCGAGTGCCTCGAGATCGCCGACCGCGCCTACATCCTGCAGACCGGCCGCGTGCTGATGCAGGGCACCGCCGCCGAGATCAGCGGCAATCCCGACGTGCGCAAGGCGTATCTGGGGCTGTAGCGACGGAATCTCCACGCTCGTAGCTCCAGCGACAAAGGCTTTGCCTTTGCGCGGGGATGACGCCAGTGCATGCGGTGCGCGCAATCCAGCCCGTAGCCCGGATGAGCGCAGCGACATCCGGGGCGTCCCGCATATCGCTGCGCTCATGCGGGCTACTGATCCAGCCCACGCAGCCTACTTGCTCTCGTCGATCTTCTCGACCTTGGCGGCGAGGTCCGGCACGCGGCTGACGCGATAGGTCGCGTTGCTGCAGGTCAGCGTCCAGGCCTCGTTGTCGGGCTTCGAGAGCTTGTCGTCCCGCTCGGCCTTGAGCGGCTTGTCGCAGGCATAGCCTTGCGCGCGCAGCTGGGTTGCCAGCATGCCTTGCAAGGTCTCTTCGGTCCGTCCGTCCGACGCCGCAAGGCCGACGGCGAACGGAATCGCTAACGCCAAGCCTGTGAACCTCATCATGACTGTCTTCCGCATATCGATCCTCCGCTTGATCTAGTGAGGGTGATCCGGCAGCACGAGCCCGAACGTCCTGGTCAAATCCGCCACCTGGTCGGGCGACAAATAGCGCGGGTTCAGGCCGCGCAGCAGCAGATAGAGCTTTGCGGTTTCCTCCAGCTCCTCGGTCGCGAACACCGCCGTTTCCAGCGTATCGCCCGACACGACGGGCCCATGATTGGCGAGCAGCACCGATGAATATTTCCCGGCCAGTCCCCGGATCGCGTCGGCAACGGCCGGATCGCCGGGGCGATAATAGGGCACCAGCGCGGTCTGGCCGCACTTCATGACGTAATAGGCGGTCATCGCCGGCAGCGCGGCGCGCGGGTCGATCTCGGGCAGCATCGAGAGCGCGACCGAATGGGTCGAGTGCAGGTGCACCACGGCGCCGGCGGAGGCGCGCGTCTGGTAGAGCGCGGTGTGCAGCGGCACTTCCTTGGTCGGGGCGTCGCCGGAGACGAGCCGGCCGTTGCCGTCGAGCCGCGACATTTTCGCCGGATCGAGGAAGCCGAGCGAGGCGTTGGTCGGCGTCACCAGCCAGCCGCCGTCCGCGAGCCGGACGCTGATATTGCCCGAGGAGCCCGGCGTCAGGCCGCGCTCGAACAGCGAGCGGCCGAAGCGGCAGATGTCCTCACGAAGCTTTGTTTCGCTCATCCGGTTTCGCTCGTCGCGCCATCTTTGGCGCTATCCGTTTTCCGCTTTGTCTCATGCTTTGGCAGCGCGGCCAAGCCGTGATAGGCAAGCAGCAACGAGCATGAACCGGGCCCGGAAGGCCGCGCTGGCGCAAAGTGGCAGCCGGTTTTCCGAAAAGGTCATGCTCAAACAACTAAAAATGTTCAGGGATCGCCAAATGTCCAGTTCCGCAACATCACGTGTCGCCGTCATCGGGCTGGGCTCGATGGGATACGGCATGGCGACCTCACTCAGGCGGGCCGGTTTCGAGGTGACCGGCTGCGACGTCACGGCCGATGCGGTGGCGCGCTTCGTCGCCGACGGCGGCAAGGGCGCCAAGTCGCCGGCCGAGGCGGCCCGGGATGCCGACATTGTCGTCAGCGTCGTCGTCAACGCGGCGCAGACTGAAGGGATCCTGTTCGGCAAGGACGGCGTCGCCGAGACCTTGGCCAAGGACGCGGTCTTCATCTCCTCGGCGACCATGGACCCTGATATCGCGCGGCGCCTCGCAAAGCAGCTCGAGGCGACCGGCCGGCACTATCTCGATGCCCCGATCTCCGGCGGCGCGCAGCGCGCGGCGCAGGGCGAATTGACGATTCTCGCCTCCGGCAGCGCCGCGGCATTTGCGAAGGCGCGGCCGGCGCTGGATGCGATGGCGGCAAAGCTCTACGAGCTCGGCGATGCCGCGGGGCAGGGCGCCGCGTTCAAGATGATCAACCAGCTGCTGGCCGGCGTGCATATCGCGGCCGCCTCCGAGGCGATCGCCTTCGCCGCCAAGCAGGGGCTCGACATCCGCAAGGTCTATGAGGTGATCACCGCCTCCGCCGGCAATTCCTGGATGTTCGAGAACCGCATGCCGCATGTGCTCGACGGCGACTATGCGCCGCGCAGCGCCGTCGAAATTTTTGTGAAGGACCTCGGCATCATCCAGGACATGGCGCGCAATGCACGCTTCCCGGTGCCGGTCTCGGCCGCGGCCTTGCAGATGTTCCTGATGACCGCGGCCGCCGGCATGGGCCGCGACGACGATGCGTCGGTGGCGCGGATGTATGCGCAGGTTACCGGCACCAAGCTTCCAGGCGAGAAATAAGAGGATCCTGCAATGCCCCGTTTTGCCGCCAACCTCACCATGATGTTCAACGAGGTCCCGTTCCTCGACCGCTTCGAGGCGGCCGCGAAGGCGGGCTTCACCGCGGTCGAGTTCCTGTTTCCTTACGACCATCCGGCCGAGGAGGTCGGCAAGCGGCTGAATGGCAATGGGCTGACGCAGGCGCTGTTCAACCTGCCGCCGGGCGACTGGAACGCCGGCGAGAAGGGGTTTGCCGCGCTGCCGGACCGTTTCGCCGACCTCCAGCAAAGCCTGAAGACCGCGCTGCCCTATGTGCAGGCGACCGGCGTCAAGCGGGTGCATCTGATGGCGGGAATAGCCGACCGCAGCGATGCCAGGGCGGTCGCCGCGTTTCGCAAATCGGTCGCCCATGCCGCAGAGTTCTTCGCGCCGCACGGCCTCGACGTCGTGATCGAGCCGATCAATCCGCGCAACGTGCCCGGCTACTTCCTCAACGACTTCATCTTCGCGCGCGATCTGATCAACGAGCTTGGTATCGCGAACCTGAAGCTGCAGTTCGACATCTACCACTGCCAGATCATCCATGGCGACGTCACCATGCGGCTGCGTGAAATGATGCCGATCATCGGCCACGTCCAGATCGCGTCGATCCCCTCGCGCAACGAGCCCGACGGCGAGGAGCTGAACTATCCGTTCCTGTTCGGCGAGCTCGACCGGCTCGGCTACGGCGGCTTCGTCGGCTGCGAGTACAATCCGCGCGGCAAGACCACCGACGGTCTCGCCTGGTTCAAGCCCTATGCCGGAGTGAAGCCGTGACGCGAGCCGGAAAACTGTCTCTCGGTTGCATCGCCGACGACTATACCGGCGCCTCCGACCTCGCCAACACGCTGACCCGCGCCGGCCTGCGCACGGTGCAGACCATCGGCGTGCCTGCGGACGATCTCGCGCTGCCCGAGGTCGACGCCGTCGTGGTGTCGCTGAAGAGCCGTTCGATCGAGGCCGGCCTCGCCGTGACGCGTTCGCGCGCAGCGGAGGCCTGGCTGCGCGGCCGCGGTGCCAAACATATCCTGTTCAAGATCTGCTCGACCTTCGATTCAACCGATGCCGGCAACATCGGCCCCGTGATGGACGCGCTGCGCGCCGATTCCAGGGATGCCATCGTGCTGGTGACTCCGGCATTCCCGGAGACCGGCCGCACCGTCTACCAGGGCAATCTGTTCGTCGGCTCGGTGCCGCTGAACGAGAGTCCGCTGAAGGACCACCCGCTCAACCCGATGCATGATTCCAATCTGGTTCGCGTGCTGGCGCGGCAAAGCACGACCAAGGTCGGCCTGGTCGATCTGGCGACGCTGAGCCGTGGCGCGGACGCCGTCCGGGCAAAGCTCGCCGAGCTCACGCAAAGCGGCATCGGCGCCACCATCGTCGATGCGGTGTTCGACCGCGACCTCGAGACCATCGGGCAGGTCGCGCTGGATCACCGTCTTTCAGTCGGCGCTTCCGGGATCGGGCTTGGCCTGGCGCGGGCGCTGGTCGCCGCGAGCAAGGCCAAACCGGACAGCGCGGATGCGATGCTGGCGACGCCGGTCGGCGGCCCGGCGGCGTGCCTTGCCGGCAGTTGCTCGCAGGCGACCCTGCGCCAGATCGCAAACGCCGAGAAAGTGATGCCGGTCCTGCACCTCGATCCCGAGCAGGTGGTCGCCGGCAAGGACGAAACGCAGCGTGCGCTCGCCTGGGCCAGAGACCGGCTCGGGGCGGGGCCAATCCTGATTGCGAGCAGCTCGACCCCGGATCAGGTGGCAGCTGTGCAATCCCGTCATGGTCGCGATGCAGCCGGGCATGCCATCGAGCAGGCGATGGCCGACATCGCGGATGGTCTGGTGCAGTCGGGCGTGCACAGGCTGGTGGTCGCCGGTGGTGAAACTTCGGGCGCCGTGGTCGATCGCCTGCGCATTCCTGGATTCCTGGTCGGTTCGGAAATCGCCGCCGGCGTGCCGGTTCTGCGAGCGGTCGGCGCCGGGAGAGGCGAGATGGTGCTTGCCCTGAAATCAGGCAATTTCGGCGGGCCGGAGTTTTTTCTCGGATGCGCTCGTGTTGATGCCTTGATGCGGCTGGCGCGCATCATGCCACGGTGTCGAAGAGCGCCTCCGTAGTTCAACGGGGAACCAAATTAACCCTACTTAAGGAGGGGGGCTGGCTTTGATGTCTGCGGCGTCCCGCCACGCCCCCAGCCATTCGATCGGGCTTCGCGAGCCCGATATCAAGAGACCCCCACGATGTTCGCCAAATTCTCGATCCGCGCCAAGATTATTGCCGTGGTTGCGTTCCTGCTTGTCGCGATGACGGGCATGGGCCTGCTCGCGGTCGTGAATTTACGGTCGATCAACGCCAACACTGTCGACATCACGACGAGCTGGCTGCCGAGCGTGCGTGCGCTCGGCGATCTGCGCGCCGGCGTCATCACCTATCGCAACGTGATCCGCGAACACATGCTGTCCGAGACGCTGGAGGACAAGCTCGCGCAGGAGAAGACCCTGACCTCGGTGGTCGACGCCAACCTCAAGGTCCGCGCGATCTACGAGCCGCTTATCGCGACCCCCGCGGAGCGCGCGCTCTACGATCAATGGGTCGATGCCTGGACCCGTTACAAGAAGGGCACCGAGGAGGTGATGGCGCTGTCGCGCAGGGATGTCGGCAAGGCCCCGCACGATGCGCATGAGCTGAACGCCAAGACCGTCAACAAGATCGGCCTCGAGGCCGACGAGATCCTGCGCAAGGACATCGAGCTCAACAATGCCGGCGCCGACAAGGCGGCGCAGGAGGCGGCAAACAGCTACGCGTCGGCCGTCATGCTGCTTGCGATGATCCTTGGCGCCGCCATCATCGTCGGCGTCGGCGTCAGCTTCCTGATGATCCGCGACGTCTCGGCCGGCATCGCCTCGATCGTGAGCCCGATGCAGGCGCTGGGCCGCGGCGACCTGACCGCAAACGTCCCGCATCAGGGCGAGAAGACCGAGATCGGCGCGATGGCCGATACGCTGCAGGTGTTCAAGGAAGCCCTGGTCGCCAAGAAGGCGGCCGATGAAGCCGCGGCTGCCGACGCCGAAGCCAAGATCGAGCGCGGCCGCCGGGTCGACACCATCACCCGCAATTTCGAACAGATGATCGGCGAGATCGTGCAGACCGTGTCGTCGGCCTCGACCCAGCTCGAAGCCTCCGCCGGCACGCTGTCGTCGACCGCCCGGCGTTCGCAGGAGCTGACCACCTCGGTTGCCGCGGCGTCCGAGGAGGCCTCGACCAATGTCCAGTCGGTGGCGTCGGCGACCGAGGAGCTGTCGTCGTCGGTGACCGAGATCAGCCGCCAGGTGCAGGAGTCGGCACGGATGGCCGGCGATGCCGTCGGCCAGGCGCGCACCACCAACGATCGCGTCAGCGAGCTGTCGAAGGCCGCCGCGCGGATCGGCGACGTCGTCGAGCTGATCAACACCATTGCCGGCCAAACCAATTTGCTGGCGCTGAACGCCACCATCGAGGCGGCACGCGCCGGCGACGCCGGCCGCGGCTTCGCCGTGGTGGCGTCCGAGGTGAAGGCGCTGGCCGAGCAGACCGCCAAGGCGACCGGCGAGATCGGCCAGCAGATCGCCGGCATCCAGACCGCGACCCAGGAGTCGGTCGGCGCGATCAAGGAAATCTCCTCGACCATCGAACGGCTGTCGGAAATCTCGTCCACCATTGCGGCCGCGGTCGAAGAGCAGGGCGCGGCGACGCAGGAAATCTCCCGCAACGTGCAGCAGGCGGCGCAGGGCACCCAGCAGGTCTCGGCCAACATCACCGACGTCCAGCATGGCGCCAACGAGACCGGCTCGGCGTCGAGCCAGGTGCTGTCGGCGGCCCAATCGCTCTCGGGCGACAGCAGCCGCCTCAAGCTCGAGGTCAGCAAGTTCCTCGACGCCGTCCGCGCCGCCTGATCCGGCGGCGCCGCTCGGGCGGCCGCCATCCTTCGCCTAACCGATGCCGACGTGGTGGGCTGACCCGGCCCATCACGTTTTACATTTTCGCAGAGCAGCGATGCGTTAACCTCGCGTCGGCCGAAATAGCATCCTCGGCCGGCTCGCATTCGCAGCAGAGCCGTCTCTTTTTGACGATGATCCGCACGCGATCGGCGGCACTGCGCCCGGCATGGTCGCTCGGAGCGCGCAGCCTCACGCACTATGCCGAGGAAGTGAAAGCCGCCGCGGCTCCGCGGGTTGGCGTTTTGCCCGGCATCGGGTAAATCGGCCGCTACGGAACGGCTTTTGCAATGTCGATTCCTCTGCCTGGGCGGGCTTCATTTCGGGAACGCTAGTTTTATGATCGCACTGGTCCGTATCGCGCTGAGCCGGCCATATACTTTCGTCGTGCTCGCGATCCTGCTGTTGATTATCGGACCGCTGGCGGCGTTGCGCACGCCGACCGACATCTTCCCGGACATCCGCATCCCCGTGATCGGCGTGGTCTGGCAGTACACCGGCCTGCCGCCGGACCAGATGTCCGGCCGCATCACCACGCCGTTCCAGCGCGCGCTGACCACGACCGTCAACGACATCGAGCACATCGTCGCCAATTCCTATAACGGCGTCGGCATCATCAAGATCTTCTTCCAGCCCAACGTCGACATCCGCACCGCCAATGCGCAGGTCACCGCGATCTCGCAAACCCTGCTCAAGCAGATGCCGCCGGGCGCGACGCCGCCGCTGATCCTGAACTACAGCGCCTCGACGGTTCCGATCATCCAGGTCGCGCTGTCGGGCGAGGGACTGACCGAGCAGAACCTCGCCGATATCGGCATCAACCAGCTGCGCACGCCGCTGGTCACGGTGCCTGGTGCGGCGATCCCGTATCCGTTCGGCGGCAAGCAGCGCCAGGTCCAGATCGATCTCAATTCGACCGCGCTGCAGGCGCGCGGCCTGTCGGGTCAGGACGTCGCCAATGCGCTCGCCGCGCAGAACCTGATCACGCCGGTCGGCACGCAGAAGATCGGCAATTTCGAATACACCATCAACCTCAACAACTCGCCGCTGCGGCTCGAGGAGCTCGGCGACCTGCCGATCAAGCAGGTCAACGGCGCGATGGTCTATGTGCGTGACGTCGCCTCGGTCCGCGACGGCAATCCGCCGCAAACCAACATCGTCCATGTCGACGGCAACCGCTCGGTCTTGATGATGGTGCTGAAGGCCGGCGCCACCTCGACGCTCGATATCATCTCCGGCATCAAGCAGAAGGTGATCGAGGTCAAGGACCAGATGCCGGACGCGCTGAAGATCGGCTTCATCGGCGACCAGTCGGTGTTCGTCCGCGGCGCGATCACCGGCGTCGCCTTCGAGGGCGTGATCGCCGCGCTGCTCACCAGCATCATGATCCTCTTGTTCCTCGGCAGCTGGCGCTCGACCGTCATCATCGCGGTGTCGATCCCGCTGTCAGTGCTCGGCGCCATCATCATGCTGTCCCTGATCGGCGAGACGCTGAACATCATGACGCTCGGCGGCCTCGCGCTCGCGGTCGGCATCCTGGTCGACGACGCCACGGTGACGATCGAGAACATCAATTATCACCTCGAGCAGGGCAAGCCGGTCGAGCAGTCGATCCTCGATGGCGCCAACCAGATCGTGACGCCGGCCTTCGTCTCCTTGCTCTGTATCTGCATCGTGTTCGTGCCGATGTTCTTCCTCACCGGCGTGGCGCGCTTCCTGTTCGTGCCGATGGCCGAAGCGGTGATGTTCGCGATGATCTGGTCGTTCATCCTGTCGCGCACCCTGGTGCCGACCATGGCGAACTATCTGCTGCAGGCGCATGTGCATCATGAGGGCGCGCCGCCGAAGTCGCGCAATCCTTTGGTCTGGTTCCAGCGCGGCTTCGAGGCGCGGTTCGAGCGCATCCGCAGCGGCTATCGTGGCCTGCTCGCGATGGCGCTCGGTCATCGCACGGTGTTCGTGAGCTGCTTTCTCGCAGTCGTCGCCGCGTCGTTCCTCTTGGTGCCGTTCCTCGGGCGCAACTTCTTCCCGTCGGTCGACGCCGGCAACATCCTGATGCATGTCCGCACCCAGGTCGGCACCCGCGTCGAGGAGACCGCCAACCAGCTCGCCGACATCCAGAAGGCGATCCGCAAGCTGGTGCCCGGCGAGATCGAGACCATGACCGACAACATCGGCATGCCGATCTCCGGCATCAACATGACCTACAACAACACCGGCGTGATCGGTCCGCAGGACGGCGACATCCAGATACGCCTCAAGGAAGGCCACAAGCCGACCGAACAGCATGTCCGCGCACTGCGTGAGCAATTGCCGCGGCTGTTCCCGGGCACCAGCTTCGCGTTCCTGCCGGCCGACATCGTCAGCCAGATCCTGAACTTCGGCGCGCCGGCGCCGATCGACCTGCAGATCCGCGGCGCCAATCTCGAGGCCAACTTCGCCTATGCCAACAAGCTGCTGGCCGGGATCAAGCGCATCCCCGGCATCGCCGATGCGCGGATCCAGCAGTCGCCGAACAACCCGACCTTCAACATCGATGTCGACCGCACCCGCGCACAATATGTCGGCCTGACCGAGCGCGACGTCACCAACTCGCTGGTGGTCAACCTCGCCGGCTCCTCGCAGGTGGCGCCGACCTATTATCTCAATCCCGATAACGGCGTGTCGTATTCGATCGTGATGCAGACGCCGCAATACCAGATCGACTCGCTGAGCGCGCTGCAGACCCTGCCGATCACCGCGACCGGCAACACCCAGGCACCGATCCTCGGCGGCATCGCCGACATCAAGCGCGCGACCTCGAGTGCGGTGGTGTCGCAATATGACATCCAGTCGCTGGTGCAGATCTACGCCACGACGCAAGGCCGGGATCTCGGCGGCGTCGCGACCGACGTGCGCAAGCTGATCGCCGACACTGCCAAGGAGGTGCCGAAGGGCTCGTCCGTGGTGCTGCTCGGCCAGGTGCAGACCATGAATTCGGCCTTCACCGGCCTCTTGTTCGGCCTGCTCGGCGCCGTCGTGCTGATCTACTTCCTGATCGTCGTGAACTTCCAGTCCTGGTCGGACCCGTTCGTGATCATCACGGCGCTGCCCGCTGCGCTCGCCGGCATTGTCTGGATGCTGTTCACGACGGAGACCACGCTGTCGGTTCCGGCGCTCACCGGCGCCATCATGTGCATGGGTGTGGCGACGGCCAACAGCGTGCTCGTGATCAGCTTCGCCCGCGAGCGCTATGAGGAACTCGGCGATCCCGTCGCGGCGGCCCTGGAAGCCGGCTTCGTCCGGTTCCGCCCGGTGCTGATGACCGCGCTTGCCATGATCATCGGCATGGCGCCGATGGCGCTGGGGCTGGGCGAGGGCGGCGAGCAGAACGCGCCGTTGGGCCGGGCCGTGATCGGCGGCCTGATCTTCGCCACCTTCGCGACGCTGATGTTTGTTCCCGTGGTATTCAGTATGGTACACAAGAAGCAAGGCGCCAAAGCCGCCGCCTCATCGGAGATTCCGCATGCCGCCCACTGAAAAGCGCCCCCCGGTCTCACGCCGGAAGCTGGGCATCTTCGGCGTGGTGGCCCTGGTAGGGGCGGGCCTGATCGTCGGCACCGGGATCCGCGCCCGTGAGGAACAGGACACCCGGCTGAAGGAATGGACCGACGACCAGGCCATTCCGACCGTCGCGGTGGCGCTGCCCAATGCCAAGGCGCTGAGCCCCACGATCGACCTGCCGGGCCGGCTCGAGGCCTATTCCCGCGCGCCGATCTATGCCCGGGTGTCCGGCTATCTCAAGAACTGGGACGCCGACATCGGCGCCCGCGTCAAGGCCGGCCAGGTGATCGCCGAGATCGAGGCGCCCGACCTCGACCAGCAATTGCTGCAGGCGCGCGCCGATCTCGCCAGCGCCCAGGCCTCGGCCAAGCTCTCCGAGGCCACGTTGAACCGGCGCAAGACGCTGGTGGCCTCGAACTTCGTCTCCGCCCAGGAGATCGACGAGCGCACCGCCGACCTTTCCAACAAGAACGGTGCGGTCAAGGCCGGCCAGGCCAATGTCGAGCGGCTGGAAGCGCTCGCCGGATACAAGAAGATCACGGCGCCGTTCGACGGCGTGGTGACCTCGCGCGACACCGACGTCGGCGCGCTGATCAACGCCGGCGGCAACTCGGGCCCGGCGATGTTCACGATCTCGGACATCACCAAGCTGCGCGTCTATGTCAACGTGCCGCAGAACTACGTCCCGGCGATCAAGATCGGCGCCAAGGCGACGCTGGCGCTGCCGGATTACCCGAACCGCACCTTCCAGGCGACGGTGGAAGCCTCCTCGCAGGCGGTCGATGTCGCCTCCGGCACGACGCGGATGCAACTCGGGCTCGACAACTCCTCCGGCGAATTGATGCCGGGCAGCTATGCCAGCGTGAAGCTCAATCTGCAGCGCGAATCCACGCCGCTCAGCATTCCCGCCAGCGCGCTGATCTTCAACAGCAGTGGCCTGCGGGTCGCAATCGTCGGTCCTGACGACAAGGTGCTGTTCAAGACCGTGAAGATCGGCCGCGACCTCGGCAAGGAGATCGAGATCGCCACCGGCCTCGCGCCCGACGATCGCATCATCACCGCCCCGCCGGACGGCCTCGCCGACGGCGACCATGTCCGCGTCACCGGTGCCGGCGCCAAGGGCAAGCCGACCACGGCATCCGAAAAGCAGGACGTGAAGGGGTAGGGGAGGACAGGTAAGCTCGTTCCTGCCTCTCACCTCAAGCCGCTTGCTCTGCCGTCATCCTGAGGTGCGCGCCCTTGCGCGCCTCGAAGGATGGGATCACGACGGTGTTCGCAGCCCATCCTTCGAGGCTCGCTCCGCTCGCACCTCAGGATGACGGCGGATTTTGCGGCGTGGTAGGAATTGTCAGCCCACCCGCCATTCCAGCATGCCATCGCCGGCGGTGACGATGTCGCCGGTGGTACCGACCGGCGTGCGGTCCATGTCCTGCAGATAGGCCAGCGTCGCCGTGTCGCTCGCCGGGATGCGGCCGAGCGTGCGCCGGCCGTCCTCGGTGCGCAGCATGGTGACGCCATGCTCGAATTCGCCATTGGCGCGATAGATCACGGTGAAGGCCTCGATCTTGCCCTTTCCCGCAGCCTGGGCGGTGAAGTCGGGCACGTTGCGCCTGTTGCGGTCGGCCTCCGTCTGCACGGACGTGTCCTGCTTGAGCGCGACGTTCGGCGCCGCGCGCGACAGCACGAGGCCATGATGCTTGGTGACGAAGCCGCCCTGGCCATAGAGCAGGCCGAGCGTGCCGCCGCTTCGGAGCTTGCGCACCATCGCGCAGGCCGAGTGCGTCATGTAGGTGTTGAGCGGCGCGCCGAAGAACGTCAGACCACCCGTCACGGTCGGCTGCACGTCGGCACCGAGGCCGAGCGTCCGGCGCGCCATCTTGGGCACGCAGGGGAAGCAGCTATAGAGCTCGATCGCGTCGAACTTCTTGCCGTCGCCGCCGACGAGATCCATCACCGCCTTCAGCACCGCGGTCTGCGCGTGGCTTTCGACGAACTGATCGCGGATCAGATAGTCGCGCGGCTCTTCCGCCGAGGCGCCGCCGAGCGGATAGATCAGCTTGTCCTCCGGCACGCGGGCTGCGCACGCCTTCGCGAGGCTGGTCAGGATCAGCGCGCCGCCCATGTTCACCGTCGGGTTCGCCACCATCAGCTTTGTATACGGCCAGGCGATCATCCGGTTGTCGGGCGTGGCCGTGGTGATCTCGTCGCCGGTGAACGTCTTCTTCAGCCACGAGTTCGGATTGTCGGCCGCGACGCGCGCATAGGTCGACCATAGCTCGCCCGATTCCTTCAGCGCGTCGCGCGGCGTCTGGCCCCAATGCGCCGATGTTGCGGATTCATAGAGCGGATAGACCGTGATCGGCCTGAACACGCCGAGGCTCACGGCCATCGGCTTCTGGAACGCGGCGCCGCGCTTCGGCTCCTCCACGTCGTGCGCGAACGGCGTCCACGGCAGCTCCACGCCGGCACGCTGCGCCTTGGTCGCCGTCGACTGCGCCTCCGCGCCACAGACCGCGGCGACGCTGCATTCGCCGCGCGCAATGCGTTGCGCAGCCTCGTGCAGATAGCGGATCGGACTCTCGCCGCCGACCGGGCCGTAATAGAGATGCGAAGGCTGAATGCCGAGCCGTGCGGCGAGCTGCTTCTCGGGATCGCGGTAGCGCCAGCTCAGGAAGTTGACGACGTCGAGCGACTGCACGTCGGACAGCAGCCTGGCGCCGCTGTCCGCCTCGGCGCGCTTCAGCGCCTCCTCAAGCAGCGTGAGCGGCTCGAGGCCGGCGGCGATGTCCTTCGGACGATCGACAATTTCGCCGACGCCGACGATGACGGGAATGCGGTCTTCGGGGATGCTGTTCGACATTCTTGTTGGTTCACTCTGCAGTCTTGGGCTCGATGGTTGTTATGGGCGTCATTGCGAGCGAAGCGAAGCAATCCATGTTCCGACACGGGGAAAGGTGGATTGCTTCGTCGCTTCGCTCCTCGCAATGACGGCGGGGAGGGATCGTCACTCCGCCACCAGCGCGTTCATGTGCTCGACAGCTTCGACGAACTCTTCCTTGAACTCCTGCACCACGGCGCCGGCGGATTTGACGCTGTCGATCAGGCCGACGCCTTGGCCGACGAAATAGCTGACGAGATCGCGGGCCTTCTCGTTACCACCAGCTGCGGCGCGGTCGATCGCGTTGAAGGCGTCGCGGCTGATGATGCTTTGCAGCGGCATCGGCAGCGCGCCGGGGCTCTCCGGCGCGCGGTCCCAGGCGTCGGTCCAGACCGAGCGGAGCTGCCGCGCCGGCTTGCCGGTGCGGCCCTTGGAGCGCACCGCGTCGCGCGAGGAGGCCGCGATCATCTTCTCGCGGAAGATCTCCGAGGTCTCCGATTCCACCGTGGCCAGCCACACCGAGCCGGTCCAGGCGCCGGCCGCGCCCATCGCCATGCAGGCCGCCATCTGGCTGCCGGTCATGATGCCGCCGGCGGCGAGCACCGGCACGTCGCGGATCTTTTTGACCGCCTTGATCACCTCCGGCACCAGCACCATGGTCGAGACCTCGCCGCAATGGCCGCCGGCCTCGGTGCCCTGCGCGACCAGGATATCGACACCGGCCGCGACCTGGCGCAGCGCGTGCTCCTTGGAGCCGACCAACGCCGCCACCGGCACGCCGTGCTTGCGCCCCATCTCGATCATCGCCTTCGGCGGTACGCCGAGCGCATTCGCGATCAGCCGGATCGGATGCCGGAACGAGACCTCGAGCAGTTGCAGCGCGGTCTCGGCGTCGAACGGCTGCGGCTGGTTGTCGGCGACGTTCCGGCTGGTCAGCTCGATGTCGTATTTCTTCAAGAGATTGCGGGTGAAGTCGCGATGCTCCTGCGAGACCCGCGCCTCGAGGCTCTTCCAGGTGACGTTCTTCTCGCCCGCGGTCGAGATGTTTTCCGGGATCAGCACGTCGATGCCATAAGGCTTGCCGTCGACATGCGCGTCGATCCACGTCAACTCCTGCTCCAGCGTCTCTGGCGAATGCGCGGTCGCGCCTAGCACGCCGAAGCCGCCGGCGCGGCTGACCGCCGCCACCACGTCGCGGCAATGGCTGAAAGCGAGCAGGGGGAAGTCTATCCCCAGCATATCGCAGATCGGTGATTTCATGGACTGGTTCTCTCCCGGCGGCTGCTTCTTGTGCTTGTTGGCGTCAGCCGCTGCAACGCTAGCGCATCACGGTCCGCGAAGCCAAGCGGGTTTCGGCCACGGCGATCTTGCGTGCAGGCGCTGCTCCGGCTGCATCCCTCGCAGCGCATTCCGCTGGATAGAAAATGCGATCCGCGGGGTGGGCAAAGCGCAGCCCGCGCACCATCTAGTGCGGACATGGGGATGGGCACGGCGCCGCCGCGCCACCTGGCAAGAACATGAATCGGGAGCCAACGACGTGAATGACATTCCTGCCTACGAGCCGCCGAAAGTCTGGACCTGGAACAAGGAGAGCGGTGGGCGCTTCGCCAGCATCAACCGGCCGATCGCCGGTCCCACCCACGACAAGGAACTGCCGGTCGGCCGCCATCCGCTGCAACTCTACTCGCTGGCGACGCCGAACGGCGTCAAGGTCACCGTGATGCTGGAAGAGCTGCTGGCGGCGGGTCACAAGGGCGCGGAATACGACGCCTGGCTGATCAAGATCGACGGCAACCAGTTCGGCAGCGGCTTCGTCGCGGTCAATCCGAACTCGAAGATCCCGGCGCTGATGGACCGCAGCGGAAAGGAGCCGATCAGGGTGTTCGAGTCGGGCTCGATCCTGGTGTACCTCGCGGAAAAGTTCGGCGCGTTCCTGCCGACCGACGTCAAGACCCGCGCCGAAACCTTCTCCTGGCTGTTCTGGCAGATGGGCGCCGCGCCCTATCTCGGCGGCGGCTTCGGCCATTTCTACGCCTATGCGCCGACCAAGATCGAATACGCCATCGACCGCTTCGCGATGGAGGTGAAGCGCCAGCTCGACGTGCTCGACCGCCGGCTCGCCGACAACGAGTATCTCTCGGGCGATGTCTACACCATCGCCGACATGGCGGTGTGGCCCTGGTACGGCAGCCTCGCCAAGGGTCTGCTTTACGGCGGCGGCGAATTCCTCTCGGTGCAGGACTACAAGAACGTGCAGCGCTGGACCGATGCGATCGCGGCACGGCCCGCGGTGAAGCGCGGACGCATGGTCAACCGCACCTGGGGCGAGCCGTCGAGCCAGCTCCATGAGCGCCACGACGCCAGCGATTTCGAAACGAAGACGCAGGACAAGATCGGCGAGCCGGTGGCGTCGTGACGAAACGCGTCATGGCCGGGACAAGCCCGGCCATGACGAAATGACAGCTTTGCCAACCCGCCCTGCGATCACCCCAACAGATCGTCATACTCCGGATGCTTCTTCATGAAGCCCTGGATGAATTCGCATTTCACGACGAGCTTGATGCCCTGCGCGCGGACGGCGTCGAGCGTGGCGCGTGCGAGCTTGGAGCCGATCCCGCGGCCGCCGAGCTCCGCCGGCACCTCGGTGTGCACAAGCGTGATCGTGTCCGGCGTCTTGCGGTAGACCACGAAAGCGGTTGAGCCGTCGACGGCGAGCTCGAACCGGCTCTGCGCTTTGTTGTCGCGGAATGTTTCGCTCATTGTCTGATCCTCTATTTCTTTGTGCCCTCGGCCGCGGGAAGCACCACGCGGTCGTCGGTGCGGCAGTAGCGGTCGGCGAACATGCGGCCGATCGGGTGGTAGCGCTCCATGTGGACGCGCATCGCCTCGCGGTCCCACAATTCGTCGCGAATGTGGAAATGGATGCCTTCGCCCATGATCAGCTGGCGGTCGCCATTGACGTCGATCAGCTTCCAGGTCTTGCACTCCATCGCGAACGGCGCCTGGGCGAGGCGAGGGACTGCGATCTTGCTTGAGGGCGCGAGCTTCAGGCCGAGATAATCGGGCTCGCCGATCTCGGGCGGGAAGTCGCCGGAGGTCTCATGCATCGCGCGCGCCAGCGGCTCGTCGGTCAGGTTGACCACGAATTCGCCGAGACGCTGGATGTTGACCAGGGTGTCCTTCTCGCGGCCGTCGGGCCGGCGATTGACCGCAAACATGCAGAGCGGCGGATCCTCGCAGAACACATTGAAGAACGAGAACGGCGCCGCATTGACCACGCCGTCCGCGCTCGTGCTCGTCACCCAGGCGATCGGCCGCGGCAGCACGAAGGAGGTCAGCACCTTGTAGCGTTCGCGCTGGGTGAGGTCGCTTGGGGAATATTCCATGGGATGTCCGGAAGTTCGTAGGGCGGGTTAGCGAAGGGTAACCCGCCGCGAGCGGACCGCAAAGCAAAAGGCGGGTTACGCTCGCGCGAACCCGCCTTGCAGACTTGCTTGTTTGTTTTTGTTCCTTGGAGCGCTCTTCCCTTACCTCGCCCCGCCTGCGGGGAGAGGTCGGATCGCATCGTCAGATGCGATCCGGGTGAGGGGGATTCTCCGCGAGACTATCTCTCACCGTGCTTGCGGAGGCAGCCCCTCATCCCGGCCTTCTCCCCACAAGAGCGGGGAGAAGGAGAAGAAGCGACTACGGCATGCTCAGTTCGTGGCGGCCGACCACCATCCAGTGCACCTCGTCCGGACCGTCGGCGAAGCGGAGATGGCGGACGTCCTGGTACATTTCGCCGAGCGGCGACCACTGCGAGATGCCGGTGGCGCCGTGCATCTGGATCGCCTGGTCGATCACCTTGCAGGCGCGTTCGGGCACCATGGCCTTGACCATCGAAACCCAGACCCGGGCTTCCTTGTTGCCGAGTACGTCCATCGCCTTGGCCGCCTTCAGCACCATCAGCCGCATCGCCTCGATCTCGCAACGCGCCTGGGCGATGATCTGCATGTTGCCGCCGAGATGGGCGATCTTCTTGCCGAAGGCCTCGCGGGTCAGGCCGCGCTGCACCATCATGTCGAGCGCCTTCTCGGCCTTGCCGATGGTGCGCATGCAGTGATGGATGCGGCCCGGTCCGAGGCGGACCTGCGAGATCTCGAAGCCGCGGCCTTCGCCGAGCAGCATGTTTTCCTTCGGCACCTTGCAATTGTTGAAGCGCAGATGCATGTGGCCGCGCGGCGCGTGGTCGTGGCCGAACACATGCATGGGCCCGAGGATCTCGACGCCGGGGGTGTCGATCGGCACCAGGATCTGCGACTGCTGCTTGCTCGGCGCGGCATCGGGATTGGTCTTCACCATCACAATCATGATCTTGCAGCGCGGATCGCCGGCGCCGGAGATGTAATACTTCTCGCCGTTGATCACCCACTCGTCGCCGACGAGCTTTGCGGTGGTCGAGATGTTCTTGGCGTCGGAGGAGGCGACGTTCGGCTCGGTCATCGCATAGGCCGAGCGGATCTCGCCATTGAGCAGCGGCTTCAGCCACTTCTCCTTCTGCGCCTTGGTGCCGACGCGCTCCAGCACCTCCATGTTGCCGGTGTCGGGCGCCGAGCAGTTCATGGTCTCGGAGGCCAGCGGGCTCTTCCCGAGCTCGGCGGCGATGTAGGCGTAGTCGAGGTTGTTGAGGCCTTCGCCGGTTTCTGCATCGGGCAGGAAGAAGTTCCAGAGGCCGACTTCCTTGGCCTTGTCCTTGGCCTTCTGCAGGATCGCGAGCTGCTCGTCCGTGAAGCTCCAGCGGTTGGTCTTCTTCTCGCCGGCGCGATAGAACTCGACCGACATCGGGTCGACCGTGTCGCGGATGAACTGCTTCACATGGTCGTAGAGCGGGCGGACCTTGTCCGACATGCGCAGGTCATTGAGCTCGTCGCCCGGACTGAGCGTGTAGTTCGTGGTGCGCGGCACATAGGCATGTTTCACTGTCTTTTCTCCCTCGCGAAGGCGCGTTTCGCGGCGGACAATAGACGCGTGCGACGCGAAGCGCGAGTACCGATTTTCCGATCACCTCTACCGCATCGCGGAATTTAGCGACGGCGTTTCAAACGTTGTTTGAACGCCGCCGCGTGCAGCGTGAAAGATTCCGGCGGACGCCGGTTAGCTCATCCGGTGCATCGCGCAGATCTTGTTGCCGTCGAGGTCGCGCAGATAGGCGAGATAGAGCTTCACGCCAGAACCTTCCCGTACGCCCGGCGGGTCCTCGCAAGGCTTGCCGCCATTGGCGACGCCGGCCGCGTGCCAGGCATGGACCTGCTCCGGCGAAGAGCAGGCAAAGCCGATCGTGCCGCCATTGGCATGCGTCGCCGGTTCGCCGTTGATCGGCTTGGACACCATGAAAATGCCGGCCTTGGTGAGGTACATGATGCGGTGACCGTCAACCCGGGCCGGCCGGACATCGAGCGTGCCGAGCAGCGCATCATAGAACGCCTTGGCCTTGTCCAGATCGTTGGTGCCAACCATCACGTGTGAAAACATCTGAAATATCCTCCCTGCTTGTTAAAAGCCGCCTCATTGCGTCCCTTGCGGCTCAAACGCTAGCAGCAGTTTTGCCGCGACGGAAGCGACGCTGCGTCGCGCGTTGTTCTATCCGTCGCTCTCCGGCCGTCATTCCACGCCGCGCAACTGCGCCGCGAGGGTGCGGATGTATGACTCAACCGCGCGCCACATATTCAGCGTCGTCCCGTTGAAGGCCGGGACCCATAACTACCGATGTCATTTGTGGTGCGATGCTGGTACGACGAGTCCCGTTCACAACATCCGCCGCGGCGTATGGGTCCCGGCCTTCGCCAGGACGACGGCGTTGATGCGGCAAGAGCCGGGCTAGAACGCCGTGTACCCGCCGTCGATCACAAAACAATCCGCCGTATGATAGGACGACGCCTTGCTCATGATGTAGACGGCGATGCCGCCGAAATCGCTCGGCTCGCCGAAGCGGCGCAGGGGGATGCGCGGCATCACATTGGCGACGAACTTGTCGTTGGCCATGATGCCGGCGGTCATGTCGCTCTTGATCCAGCCGGGCAGGATCGCGTTCGCCGTGACGCCGTGGCGCGCGAGCTCGACGCCGAGTGCGCGGCACAGCGCGTTCAGCGCCGCCTTGGTGCCGGCATAGTGCTCGTTGCGCGCGGTGCCGAACAGCGAGGCGAGGCTCGAGGTCGCGACCAGCCGGCCGAACTTGTCGCCGGCCTCGGCGCGGTCGGTCATGTGGCGTGCCGCAGCCTGGAATACGTGAAATACGCCGTCGAGATTGGTCGCGAACATCTTGCGCCATTCCTCCTCGGTGCGGTCGATGAAGGCTCTACGTCCGCCGCCGCCGATGCCGGCGTTGGCGAAGCAGCCGTCGACGCGGCCGAAGGTGTCCAGGGTTGCCTTCATCGCGGTCTTGACCGAGCCGGGATCGCTGACGTCGCAGAATTGCGTCGCGACCTTGCCGGGGCCGGCCTTCATCGAGGCCGCGGCGTTGGCGTTTTTTTCCGCGTTGCGGCCCCAGATCGAGACGTTGCAGCCGGCGGCGTTCAGCGCCTGCGCGATGCCGAGGCCGATGCCGCCGTTGCCGCCGGTGATGACAGCGACGCGGCCGGTGAGATCGAAGATGCCACTCATTGGGGTTTCCATTTGGTTTGGTGCGCGCTAATCACGCGTTCACGGATGGGCTTGCCGCCGACCATGGACAAGCCCGGCACAAAAATCAAATATGGGTCGAAGCATCGACCTACCGCGGTACCCGCCGCCGAAACAACGTGAAGAGGAAACCATGCAGTTCAAGCACGTCACGCTCGACTTCGACGGATCGGTCGCGATCCTGAGGCTCGACCACCAGGAAGTCATGAACGCGGTTTCGATCGACATGCTGGGCGGGCTTGCAGAAGCGCTCGATGCGATCGACGACAGGCGCGATGAGGTGCGCTGCCTGGTGATCACGGGCGCGGGCCGCGCCTTCTGCACCGGCGCCAATCTGCAGGGCCGCAACCAGCAGAAGCCCGGCAAGAGCAATGCCGGCGCGGCGCTGGAGACCGCGTTCCATCCGTTCCTGCGCCGATTGCGTAAGCTGCACTGTCCGATCGTGACGGCGGTGAACGGTCCGGCCGCCGGCGCCGGCATGAGCTTCGCCCTGATGGGCGACCTCATCCTGTGCGCGCGTTCGTCGTATTTCCTGCAGGCATTCCGCCGCATTGGCCTGGTGCCGGATTGCGGCTCGACCTGGCTGTTGCCGCGGCTGATCGGCAAGGCGCGCTCGGTCGAGCTGTCGCTGCTCGGCGAGCGGCTGCCGGCCGAGAAGGCGCTGGAGTGGGGCCTCGTCAACCGCGTCTATGACGACGCCGCGCTGATGGAAGAAACCATGAAGCTCGCGCACGATCTCGCCAACGGCCCGACGGTGGCGTTGTCGCTGATCCGAAAGCTCTATTGGGACAGCCCGGAAAATACCCTCGAGGATCAGCTCAATCTGGAATTCGAGTCGCAGCGCCTTGCCGGCAGCGCCGAGGATTTCAAGGAAGGTGTCACCGCATTCCTCGAGAAGCGGCCGGCGAAGTTCAAGGGCAAATGATCGAGACCGAACTCACCCGCTGCGTCGCCTCGTTTCATCCCGGCGCGACCGGCGTCACCGGCGCCGCAAAACTCTCCGGCGGCGCCAGCCAGGAGACCTGGTCGTTCGACATCGTGCACCCGAACGGCACTGTCGGCGCGATCCTGCGCCGCGCGCCGCCGGGCTACGGTGCCGCGCCGGGCCGCGCCGCCGGCCTCGATGCCGAGGCGACGCTGATGCAGCTCGCGCATGACGCGGGCCTGCCGTCGCCGAAGGTGATGCATGTCTTGAGGCCGGAGGACGGCCTTGGCCGCGGCTTCATCATGGCGCGGGTCGAAGGCGAGACCATCGCGCGGAAAATTTTGCGCGACGAGGGATTTGCCGGCGCGCGGCCGATTCTCGCCCGCCAGCTCGGCCGCGTCATCGCCGGCATCCATGGCCTGCCGAAGGCCAAGCTGCCGAAGCTGCGCAGCCTGACCGCGACCAGGGAGATCGAGGATCTCTCCCGCGAGTATCACAGCTTCAACTGGCCGCGGCCGGTGTTCGAATTGGCGCTGCGCTGGCTGCGCGATCACGATCCCGGTCCGTCGTCGGAGACGACGCTGGTGCATGGCGATTTCCGCCACGGTAATCTGATCATCGGTCCCGACGGGGTGCGCGCGGTGCTCGACTGGGAGCTCGCGCATACCGGCGATCCGATGGAGGATCTCGGATGGATCTGCGTCAACTCATGGCGCTTCGGCGAGATCGACAAGCCGGTCGGCGGTTTCGGCACGCGCGAAGATTTGTTCGCGGGCTATGAGGAAGCCGGCCGCAGGGCCGACCCCGAGCGCGTGATGTTCTGGGAAGTGATGGGCACGCTGCGCTGGGGCGTGATGTGTTGCGGCATGATGCAGCGCTTCCGAAGCGGCCCGGATCACTCGATGGAGCGCGCGATGATCGGGCGGCGCGCGTCGGAGACCGAGATCGATCTGCTGCGGTTGCTGGCGCCGCGCGCATGATCCCGGAACGTGGAGACCGGTCTTCGGAATCGATCATGCGCAAGAAAGAGAGCAAGTGACATGCAGGACGAACCGACACCCACGGAACTGATCAAGGCCGTCGCCGATTTCCTGCGCAACGAGATCGCGCCCGCGATCAAGGGGCACAACGGCTTCAAGCTGCGCGTCGGCATCAACGCGCTCGACCTGGTGACGCGGCAGCTCGCGCTCGCCGAAGCCGGCGATGCGACCGAGGCCGCGCGGCTGAAGCAATTGCTGGGCACCGACGGGACGCTGATGGAGCTGAACCGCGTGCTGTCGGGGAAGATCGCAGGTGGCGAGGTCGATCTGAAAACGCCGGGGCTATCGGAGCATCTCTGGCAGACCACGATGGACAAGCTCGCCGTCGACCAGCCGAACTACGCGTCCTACAAGCGGGAACTCGAAAGGTAGGATGGGGTAGAGCGCAGCGAAACCCATCACGACACGCGGCAAGCGTAGATGGGTTTCGCTGCGCTCTACCCATCCCACGTCGTCATGACAGGATCGCCGTCATTCCGGGATGGTGCGTCAGCACCAGACCCGGAATCTCGAGATTTCGGCTTCGATGCTTCGCATCGCCCCGGAATGACAGAAGGGACGTGCTACCGCCCCAGCCACTTCGGCGGCCGCTTCTCTGAAAACGCCTTCGGGCCCTCGATGTAATCCTGCGAGGCGGCCATCGCCTTCACCGCCGGATAGTCGCGCTGCTCGGCCAGTGCCTGCTCGAGCGAGACTTCGAGACCCTTCTGGATCGCCTGCTTGGAGGCGCGGATCGACATCGGCGAGTTCTTGGTGATGGTCTCGGCCCAGCGCTCGGCGGCTGCCAGCGCCTCGCCCTGCGGCACCACCTCGTTGACGAAGCCGAGTTCGAGGCCTTCCTTGGCGCTGACATGGCGGGCGGTCAGGATCATACCCATGGCGCGCTTCAGCCCGATCTGGCGCGGCAGCCGGTGCAGGCCGCCGGCCAGCGCGGCGAGGCCGACGCGCGGCTCGGGCAGGGCGAAGGTCGCATTCTCGGAAGCGATGATCAGATCGCAGGCCAATGCGATCTCGAAGCCGCCGCCCATCGCGACGCCGTTGACTGCGGCGATGATCGGCTTGTCGCAGTCGAAGCGGGTGGTCAGGCCGGCGAAGCCGCCCTTGTCCCAGCCGCGCTTGCCTCCGGCAGCCTGCCATTTCAGGTCGTTGCCGGCGCAGAACGCCTTGTCGCCGGCGCCGGTGACGATCGCGACCCACTGCTCGGGATCGGCGGAGAACTCGTCGAACACCTTGTTGAGCTCGAAATGCGCGTCGATATGCAGCGCGTTGTAGACCTCGGGCCGCGACAGCGTCACGATGGTGATGGGACCCCTGCGCGTCACCTTGGAGAATTTCAGATCCATGTTTGCTCCCGTCGATTTTCTGCGGCGAAGAATATTGCTGATATCCTAGCGCCTGCGCGTCGTTCCGTGCCATCCAATTACGCAAGGCGACCGCGCGTGCAAGCCTCGCTCGCCTGCTTGACTTGGCGACAGGCTTCTCACCTTAATCGATCCGAACGCGGATGCGCGACAGCGTCTAGACGCAAAATCAGAATCAACAATATTTCCGGGAGAGACCGCCTTGGATTTCAACTTGCCGGCTGACCTGACAGCCTATCTCGCTGAGCTCGATCGCTTCATCGAACGCGAGATCAAGCCGCTGGAAGAGGCTGACGACAACATCCGCTTCTTCGACCATCGCCGTGAATGGGCGCGCACCGATTTCGACAAGGGCGGCCTGCCGCGCCATGAATGGGAGCTCTTGCTGCGCAAGGCCAAGAACCTGGCCGATGCCGCCGGCCATCTGCGCTTCGCGATCCCGAAGCGCTATGGCGGCAAGGACGGCTCCAACCTGTGGATGGCCGTGATCCGCGAACATTTTGCCTCAAAGGGTCTCGGTTTGCACAACGACCTGCAGAACGAACACTCGATCGTCGGCAATCTGCCGATCGTGACCATGCTCGACCGCTACGGAACCGACGAGCAGAAGGCGATGATCGACGGCTCGATCACCGGCAAGTACCGCATCACGTTCGGTCTGACCGAGCCCGAGCACGGCTCGGACGCCACCCATATGGAAACCAAAGCGGTTCAGGCCACGCGCGACAACGTCAAGGGCTGGATCATCAACGGCGAGAAGATGTGGACGACAGGCATGCATGTCGCCACCCACTGTGCGCTGTTTGCCCGCACCTCGGGCAATGACGGCGACGCGCGCGGCATCAGCTGCTTCCTGGTGCCGGCGAAATCGGCGGGGGTGAAGGTCGAAGAGTATATGTGGACCTTCAATATGCCGACCGACCATCCGCGGGTCAGCTTCACCGATGTGTTCGTGCCGGAGGATGCGCAGTTCGGCGAGGTCGGCCGCGGCCTGTCGCTGGCGCAATGCTTCGTGCACGAGAACCGCATCCGCCAGGCGGCGAGCTCGCTCGGCGCCGCGGTGTACTGCATCAATGAGAGCGTGAAATATGCTCGCGAGCGCAAGCCGTTCGGCAAGGCGCTGGCCGAGAACCAGGCGATCCAGTGGCCGCTGGTCGAGCTCGCGACCCAGGCCGAGATGCTGCGGCTGTTGATCCGCAAGACCGCCTGGGAGATGGATCAACTGACCCAGGCGCAGGTCGAGCACACGCTGTCCGACCGGGTCTCGATGTGCAATTTCTGGGCAAACCGTCTGTGCTGCGAAGCCGCCGACCGCGCGATGCAGGTGCATGGCGGCATGGGCTATTCGCGCCACAAGCCGTTCGAGCACATCTACCGCCATCACCGCCGCTATCGCATCACGGAAGGCAGCGAGGAGATCCAGAAGCGCAAGGTGGCGGGCTTCCTGTTCGGCTACATGGGAGCCGGCAAGCACTAACGCAGAGGAGGCGGCATGAGCATGGAAGGTGGATGCACCTGCAGAAACGTCCGCTACCGCC
This sequence comes from Bradyrhizobium sp. USDA 4504, assembly GCF_054063995.1. Taxonomy (NCBI): domain Bacteria; kingdom Pseudomonadati; phylum Pseudomonadota; class Alphaproteobacteria; order Hyphomicrobiales; family Nitrobacteraceae; genus Bradyrhizobium; species Bradyrhizobium sp. USDA 4504. Next base: position 1,256,871 of record NZ_JBSSGV010000001.1, read on the forward strand.
TGACCGGCAGGCCGCTGATCGTGCACGCCTGCCACTGCACCTGGTGCCAGCGCGAGACCGGCACCGTGCACGCGCTCAACGCGTTGTACGAGGCCGAGCGGGTCGAGCATATCGCGGCCGAGCCCGAGATCGTCGACACGCCCTCGGCGAGCGGCAAGGGACAGAAGATCGCGCGTTGCTCCATCTGCAAGGTCGCGGTGTGGAGCAACTATCCGGGCGCGGGACCGGCGGTACGCTTCGTCCGCGTCGGCACGCTGGATGATCCGAGCCAGTGCCCGCCGGATGCTCACATCTTCACCTCGTCGAAGCAGCCCTGGGTGACGTTCCCGCCGGGCGCGAAAGTGTTCGCCGAGTATTACGATCGGAAAGAGGTCTGGCCGAAAGAGGCGCAGGAGCGGTGGCGCGTCTTGCGGGAGAGGACGGGGAAGAAGTGAAGTGCGACACTCCCTCCACCGTCGTCCCTGCTTTCGTGTTCGGTCCCGTGTGATTGGCGAGGGCCTGGATTGGCGCCAGGTAGCCGAGGCATTTGAGGCGGGTCCGATTGTAGTCGTGGACGAACTTGGCGATGAAGGCGTCGCGGTCGGCGTGGTTGACAAAGGTCCGGCGGGCGCTGCCCCGTTTGTGTTCGCGGCCGATGGCTTCAGCGATGCGCCGGTTGAAGCGTTCGACGAGGCCGTTGGTTTGCGGGTGGTAGGGCTTGGTCAGGCGATGCTCGATTGCGCGCTGCTTGCAGAGCCGATCAAAGGGATGGTCGCCGGAAGGCTTCCCGACCGGTTTGTTCTTCTTGTCGACGGCGAAGCGGTCGGTGAACTCGGCTCCGTTGTCGGTCAGGATGGTGTGAACACCGTGCGGAAAGTCGGCCAGGAAGCGTTCGAGGAAGCCGGTCGCGGTCGTTCCGTCTCGCCTGGAATGGATCTCGACGAAGACGTATCGGGTGGCGCGATCGATCGCGACAAAGGCATAACTGGTGCGGCGTTGCAGCGCGGGCAGATACTTCACGTCGATATGAATGAAGCCGATGCTGGCGCTTTCGAAGACGCCGGCCCTGGGCTTGTCAGGCTTGGCAAGCCGGCTGATGCCGTTGCGCTGCAGGCAGCGGTGGATCGCGCTGCGGGACAGCTTGGCATTGATGCACCGCTGCATCACCTCGACGATATCGTCCAGCGGCAGCTGCAGCGATGTCCGCAGCTCACACACTGCCCGTTCCTCAAGGGCGGACAGGCTGGTCGTGAGGTGCTTCGGCCGATGCGAGCGATCCTCGACCGTGCTGCGACCGCGCCAGCGATAGATCGTGGTCTCGCTGACCCCCAGCTCGGCCGCCAATTGGGCGACCGACTTCCTGCTGCGCTGGATGTAGGCACGCGTCTTCGGTGTCGTCGTGGCGTTCGCATGCAGGCTCAGTTCCATGACGCGAAGCGCTCCATGATAAAAGCCACGCCTCGTTCTACACCGATTCCATCCAACCAATCAGCAGGGACCAAACACGAAAGCAGGGACCCATAACCACAGTCGGCTATTGGTTGAACGAGATGTGGCCCCAGCGTCGACAGACAATGAACAACGATGGTTATGGGTCCCGGCTCGCGCTTCGCTTGGCCGGGACGACAGAGACCGCTAGTTCACCTGCCGGTCCTTGCCCGCCCAGTACGGTTCACGCAGGCTCCGCCGCAGGATCTTGCCCGACGGGTTGCGCGGCAGTGCCGGGATGAAGTCGACCGATTTCGGCGTCTTGTAGCCGGCGATCCGCTCGCGGGTGAAGGTGATGATGTCGGTCGCGGTCGCGCTCTTGCCCGGCTTCATCACCACCACCGCCTTCACCGCCTCGCCCCATTTGTCGTCGGGGATGCCGATCACGGCCGCTTCCGCCACGTCCGGATGGTCGCACAGCGCGCTCTCAACCTCGGCCGGATAGATATTCTCGCCGCCGGAGATGATCATGTCCTTGATGCGGTCGTGGATGTAGAGGTAGCCGTCCTTGTCCATGTAGCCGGCATCGCCGGTGCGCAGCCAGCCGTCGCTGTCGATGGTGCGCGCGGTGGCCTCGGGCAGATTCCAGTAGCCGGCCATGTTGGAGCCGGAACGGGTGGCGATCTCGCCGACTTCGCCCGGCGGCAGCGCCTTGCCGTCCGGATCGAGGATCGCAAGCTCGATACCGGGCAACGCCTTGCCGGCCGAGCGCATGCGGTCGAGCCCTTCGATATGGTCTTCCGGCGGCAGCGCGACGATGGTGCCGGTGGTCTCGGTCATGCCGTACATCTGCACGAAGCCGCATTTGAAGACCTCGATGCACTCCTTCAGCAGCGCCGCCGGAATCGGTGAGGCGCCATAGAGCATGTATTTCAGGCGGGAGAAGTCGACCTGCCGCGCGCGCGGCTGCCGCACCACGAACTGCATCGCCGCCGGCACCATAAACAGCTTTGTGATGCCGGACTGCTCGAAGAAGTCGAGCACCTTGGTCGGGTCGAACTCGCGCGCGATTACACCGCGGGCGCCGTGATAGAGGCCCATCACGCCCCAGCCGGAGCCGCCGATGTGGAAGATCGGCATCGCGACCAGCGAGACGTCGTCGGTGGTCCAGCGGTTCCACTCTGGCTTCTCGGCCTCGTTGCCGCTTTGCACGAGGTTGAGGAAATTGGCGTGTGACAGCATCGCGCCTTTCGGCTTGCCCGTCGTGCCCGAGGTGTAGAGCTGGATCGCGATGTCCTTCGGCTCGATCGCAACGCGCGGGTCGTCGCCGCCCTGCGCATCGCGCCAGGCGACGAAGTCGGGCCATTCCGGCGCGCCGCCCTCGGTCGTGATGATGGTGCGGACGCTGGGCAGCTTGTCGCTGATGTTGCGCGCCTGCGTGATGAATTCGGGGCCGACGAACAGGACGGGGGCCTTGCAGTCGTCGACGATGAAGGCGACCTCGGGGCCTGCAAGGCGCCAGTTCACCGGCGCCATCACCACGCCGGCCTTCATCGCGCCCATCAACAGCTCGAAATAGAAGTCGCTGTTCTTGCCGAGATAAGCGATGCGCTCGCCCTTCTTGACGCCCATCGCGATCAGCGCGTTGGCGACGCGGTTGGTCTTGATGTCGAACCTGGCGAAGCTGGTTTGCCGACCCTCGAATTCATAGGCCAGCGCATCGCCGCGGCTCTTGGCGCGCTCGCGCACCATGTCGGCAAGATTGGTTAGTTTCTGCGCGTCGGACATGTTCCCCCGTGACGTCTTGTTTTGGTTGCACGGAGTGTGGCGGCATCGCGCGGGAAAAACAATACGGAGGAATTGGCCGCGCTGTTTCAACATCGTCGTTCCGGCGAAGGCCGGGACCCATAACCACGATTCTGTATGTGGCGCGACGCTGGGGACACAGCGAGCTCAACAACGCGCAGCGGTGGTTATGGGCCCTGCTTTCGCAGGGACGACAGTAGTGATTGAGGAGCAAGCGCGGGCCTCAGCCCCGCGCCGCGCGATCCTTCTCGTTCTGCGCCTTGATCGACTCGCGCGCCTTGGTCCAGTCGTCGTCGCTCCAGTCGCGGAGCTGATAGAAATTGCCGCCCATCGCGAGCGCCTGCGCGCCGTCCATGGCGATGGTCTCGCCGTTGATCCAGTCGCAGCCGCCGGAAATCAGGAACACCGCGAGGTTCTGTAACTCCTCCATGGTGCCGACGCGGCCCATCGGGTTCATCGCCTTGGTGCGCGCGCCGGCCTCGTCGCCGGGCTTGATGCGCTTGCTCATGCCTTCGGTCGGAATCTCGCCGGGCGCGATGGTGTTCAGGCGGATGCCGTGACGGCCCCACTCGATGGCGAGCGACATGGTCATGGCGTGGATCGCCGACTTGCTCATCGCCGACGGCACTACGTAAGGCGAGCCGTTGCGCACCCAGGTCACGGTGATCGACACCACGTTGCCGCGATGACCGCCGGCGATCCAGCGCCGGCCCACCGCGTGCGTCACGTAGAAGGTGCCGTGCATCACGATGTTGGCGACCGCATCGAAGCCGCGCGGCGACAATTCTTCCGAGCGCGAGATGAAATTGCCGGCGGCGTTGTTGATGAGATCGGTGAGGGGGCCGCTGGTGGTCCAGATCGCCTCGATCATCTCGTCGACCGCCATGGCGTTGCGGATATCGACGCCGTGGCTGACCACGCGCCCGCCATACTCGGCCATCAGCTCGGTCGCGGTTTCGTCGCAGACGCTCTTGCGGCGGCCGCAGATATGCACCTCTGCCCCGAGCTGCAGGAACCGCGAGGCCATGGCCTTGCCGAGGCCGGTGCCACCACCGGTTACCAGTATGCGCCGCCCGGCAAGAAGCTGATCAGAGAACATCGTTTCCTCCACGGGGGTTGTCAGTTAATTGGTCGATTGACTAAAAGCGGACAACGGCCTTTGTGTAAAGCGCCAACAAGGAACAGCGGAGGAGATTTCAATGGAAGATCGCGTTTCGATATCGATTTCGGACGGTATCGCCGATGTCCGCCTGGTGCGGGCGGACAAGATGAACGCGCTCGACGCCGCGATGTTCGAGGCATTGGTGGCCGCAACCGACCGGCTTTCCAGGGAAAAAGCCGTTCGGGTGGTGGTGCTGTCCGGCGAGGGCCGGGCGTTCTGCGCCGGGCTCGACATGGGCCGTTTCGCCGCCATGAAGGATGGCGGTAACGGAGTGCCGGGCGGCGAGAAGCGCGATCTCACCATCCGCACCCACGGCAAGGCCAATTTCCCGCAGCAGGCGGTGTGGGGCTGGCGCCAGCTTCCGGTGCCGGTGATCGCAGCGGTTCACGGTGTCGCGTTCGGCGGCGGCTTCCAGCTCGCGCTCGGCGCCGACATGCGCTTCCTCTCGCAGGATGCACGGATGTCGATCATGGAAATCAAATGGGGTCTTGTGCCCGACATGGCGGGCACGCCGATTCTGGCGAGCCTCGTGCGCGACGACATCCTGCGCGAGCTCACCTATACCGGTCGCATCTTCTCGGCGCAGGAGGCCCAAAGTTACGGCCTTGCCACCCGCGTCTGCGACGACCCGCGCGCCGCGGCGCTCGAAGTCGCGCGCGAGATCGCCGGCAAGAGCCCGGATGCGATCCATGCCGCCAAGCGCATGCTCAACAATCTGTCGGTCGACCCGGCGGCCGCGCTGCTCGCGGAATCGGTCGAGCAGCAGAAATTGCTCGGCAGCCCGAACCAGACCGAATCCGTGCGCGCCAATCTGGAGAAGCGCGCGCCGAGGTTTGTGGATGCGGGGTAACGACCGCAGTCATTCCGCAGCGGTGCGCAGCATCGAACCATGGTGCGCAATTGCGCACCGGAGAATCTCGAGATTCCGCGTTCGCGCTCTGCGCGCCCCGGATTGACATTTAACCCGACGAAAGATCGGACAACGACAATGGAAACGTCCCAGCTCTTCCTCGGCATCGTCAGCGGCGGTCGCCGGCGCGATCACGCTGCAGTGGCCGAGCGCGCCGACCGTACTGCCAGCGGCCTCAACGAGCTCGGCGTCAAGCCGGGCGACAGCGTCTGCATGCTGATGCGCAACGACATCGCCTTCATCGAGGCTGCCTATGCCGCGATGCGGCTCGGCGCCTATGGCGTACCGATCAACTGGCACTTCAAGCCGGAGGAGATCAACTACGTGCTGACGGATTCCGGCACGCGCGTCCTGATCGGTCATGCCGACATGCTGCATCCGCTGCGCGGCGCGATCCCGCCCGGCGTCATCGTGCTCAGCGTGCCGACGCCACCGGAAATCCTCGCCAACTACAAGATCAATCCCGATCATCTGGCGACACCGGATTTCGCGATCGATTTCGAAGCCTGGCTGGCGCAGTTCCCGCGCTATGACGGCCCGGTGGTGCCGCAGCCGCAGAACATGATCTACACCTCGGGCACCACAGGCCATCCCAAGGGCGTGCGCCGCTTCGCGCCGACGCCGGAGCAGACCGCCAATGCGGAAGCAATGCGCGCGATGATCTACGGCCTGAAGCCCGGTGCACGCGCGATCCTGCCCGGACCGCTCTACCATTCCGCGCCGAATTCCTTCGGCTTGCGCTCGGGCAAGCTCGGCGGCGCGCTGGTGCTGATGCCGCGCTTCGACGCGGAGGAGTTTCTGCAGCTGATCGCGCGCGAGCGGATCGACACCATCTTCATGGTGCCGACGATGTTCATCCGCCTGATGAAGCTGCCAGAGGAGGTGCGCTGGAAGTACGACATGTCGTCGCTGCGCCATATCATCCATGCCGCCGCGCCCTGTCCGCCCGATGTCAAGCGCGCCATGATCGAATGGTGGGGGCCGGTGATCTACGAGTTCTACGGCTCGACCGAGTCAGGCGCGGTGACCTTCGCCAATTCCGAGGACGCGCTGAAGAAGCCCGGCACGGTCGGAAAGATCTCGCCCGGTGCCGAGCTTCGCTTCATCGGCGACGACGGCAAGGAGGTGCCGCAGGGCCAGATCGGCGAGATCTATTCGCGGATCAAGGGCAATCCCGATTTCACCTATCACAACAAGGCCGAGAAGCGCGCCGAGATCGACCGGCAGGGATTCATTACCTCGGGCGACGTCGGCTATATCGATGCCGACGGCTACGTCTTCATCTGCGATCGCAAGCGCGACATGGTGATCTCGGGCGGCGTCAACATCTATCCGGCCGAGATCGAGGCGGTGCTGCATGCCGTCACCGGCGTGCACGACTGTGCGGTGTTCGGCATTCCCGATGCCGAGTTCGGCGAGGCGCTGATGGCGGTGGTCGAGCCGCAGCCCGGCGTCGCGCTCGACATCGCCTCCGTCCGCGCCCAGCTGAAGAGCGCGCTCGCCGATTACAAGGTGCCCAAGCACATCGAGATCCAGACCAGCCTGCCGCGCGAGGATTCCGGAAAAATCTTCAAGCGCCGGCTGCGCGATCCGTATTGGGAGCGAGCGGGGCGGAGGATCTAGGTGTCTGGTCCCGGAGTGTGGGGGAATCAGCCAAACTGGTCCTTCATTCCGAGAGGACCTATGGGCCAGATACTCCATGGCAGCGCCACGACCACGCACGCGATCCGAGCGGCAATACAGCGATCGAAGGCTCCGCTCAAAGAGCTAGCCGCCCAGCACGGGCTCAACCAAAAGACGGTCGCCAAGTGGCGTAAGCGCACCTTTGTCCACGATGCGCCGATGGGGCCAAAGACCGTGCGCTCGACCGTGCTTTCTGCCGAGGAAGAGGCGATGGTCGTCGCCTTCCGCAAGCACACGCTCCTGCCTTTGGATGACTGTCTCTATGCGCTGCAGGCGACGATCCCGCATCTCACGCGCTCGTCCTTGCACCGCTGCCTGCAACGTCACGGGATCAGCCGCTTACCCGAGATCGCCGGCGACAAGCCCGCCAGGCACCCCTTCAAGCGCTACGCCATTGGCTACTTCCACATCGATATCGCTGAGGTCCGCACCGAGGAAGGCAAACTCTATCTCTTCGTGGCGGTGGACCGGACCGCCAAATACGCCTTCGCCCGGCTGGTGAAGAAGGCCACGGGTGCAGCAGCCAGGGCCTTCCTCGAAGAACTGGTGGCGGCCGTCCCTTTCCGGATCCACACTGTACTGACCGACAACGGTATCCAGTTCGCCGACCTGCCTAAGAATCGTGATGGCGCCACTGCAAGCTGGCGCGGCCATCCCTTCGACCGGGCCTGCCTGGGACACGGCATCGAGCATCGCCTGACCAAGCCCAATCATCCTTGGACTAACGGTCAGGTCGAGAGAATGAACCGCACGCTCAAGGAGGCAACCGTCCGGCGATACCACTACGAGACCCACGAGCAATTGGAAGATCACCTCGCTGCCTTCCTTGATGCTTACAACTTCGCCAGACGCCTTAAGACCCTGCGTGGTCTCACGCCCTATGAAGCTATCTGCAAAGCATGGGCCGACGAACCAAACCGCTTCAGGATCGATCCCATCCACTTGACCTCGGGACTGAACACCTAGCGCCACAAAACTCGCCGTCGTCCCGGGCAAGCCAACGGGTCGGCGCGAAGCGCCGCCCGATGACAGGTTCCGCGCGACCCGGGACCCATAACCACCAATCTCCGTGTTGCGCGCTGCAGTAGCGCCAGCTTGCTTCGACCGCAGCCGCCGGTGGTTATGGGTCGGCTTTCGCCGGGACGGCGTTGGTGAGTGTGCACCGCCACCAAGTTCATCTTGCGCTGCGGCAAAAAAAGCGCACACTCGGGAGGAGCCGGGCAGCCTCCGGAGTAGCCGAGCCATGTCTCCCCAGGTAATGCCTCCCCAGACCATGCCGTCCGAGACCGAAATCCGCGCCAAGCGTGCCGCAGAGGCCAGCCTTCTGGAAGCGACTGCGCAGGAGGAGGATGCGCGGCTCCGGAACGACATCCGCCTGCTGGGGCGCGTTCTCGGCGACACCGTGCGCGACCAGGAAGGGGCCGATGTATTCGACCTGGTCGAGCGCATCCGCCAGACCTCGGTTCGCTTCCATCGCGACGAGGACAAGCTGGCGCGTCGGGAACTGGAGAGCATCCTCGACGGCATGTCGATTGCCGAGACGCTGCAGATCGTCCGCGCCTTCAGCTATTTCTCCCACCTCGCCAACATCGCCGAGGACCAGAACAACATCCGCCAGATGCGCAGCCGCGGTCCGAGCGGGGCGCCGCGGCCGAGCACGCTGGAACAGACGCTGGTGCATGCCCGTCAGGCCGGCATCAGCCCGGCCGATTTGCGCAGCTTCTTCAAGAGTGCACTGGTCAGCCCGGTATTGACCGCGCATCCGACCGAGGTCCGCCGCAAGAGCACGATGGACCGCGAGATGGAGATCGCCGATCTGCTCGACCGCCGCGAGCGGCTGCAGATGACGCCGGACGAGAGCGAGGCCAGCGACGAGCAGCTTCGCCGCGCCGTGGTGACGTTGTGGCAGACCAATCTGCTGCGCCGGACCAAATTGACCGTCCTCGACGAGGTCGCCAACGGCCTGTCGTTCTACGACTACACCTTCCTGCAGGAGGTGCCGCGGCTGCATTGCGCGCTGGAGGACCGCCTGAACAAGGAGGGCGGCGAGGCCGGCGAACTCGCTTCCTTCCTCAGGATGGGAAGCTGGATCGGCGGCGATCGCGACGGCAATCCCTTCGTCACCGCGGAGGTGATGCGCGGCACGCTGCGCCTGCAGTCGAGCCAGGCGCTCAACTTCTACCTCGAGGAGCTGCATGCGCTTGGCGCCGAATTGTCGCTGGCGGCGCATCTCGCCGACGTCTCGGACGAGCTGCGGAGCCTCGCCGAGCGTTCGCCCGACACCTCACCGCATCGCAGCGGCGAGCCGTATCGTCTGGCCGTATCGGGCATCTATGCGAGACTTGCGGCGACAGCCTCCCGGCTCGAGGTCGAGACCACGCGGCCGCCGGTCGGCAAGGCCGAGCCCTATGCGCGCGCCAGGGAATTCCAGGCCGATCTCGACGTGCTCAACCGCTCGCTGATTGCGAACAATTCCAGCGTGATCGCGCGCGGCCGGCTGCGGCTGTTGCGGCGGGCGGTGGATTGCTTCGGCTTCCATCTGGCGCGACTCGACATCCGCCAGAACTCGGCGGTGCACGAGCGCACCATCGCCGAACTGTTCGACACCGCCAATCCGGGGATGTCCTATCTGGCGCTCGGCGAGGACGCCCGCGTCAGCCTGCTGCTGGGCGAGCTGCGCAATGCACGGCCGCTGGCCTCGCCCTTCGTGAAATATTCCGAGGAGACCCAGAGCGAGCTCGCCGTGTTCCGAGCCGCGGCCGAGGCGCATGCCAGGTTCGGGCCGGAGGTGATCTCCCAATGCATCATCTCGATGTGCCAGGGCATGTCCGACATGCTCGAGGTCGCGGTGCTGCTGAAGGAGGTCGGGCTCGTCAATCCGTCCGGCCGCAGCGCCGTCAACATCGTGCCGCTGTTCGAAACCATCGAGGATCTGCAGGCCTCCAGCGGCATCATGGACCGCATGCTGGTGCTGCACGATTATCGCAAGCTGGTCGACAGTCTCGGTAGCGTGCAGGAGGTGATGCTCGGCTATTCCGACAGCAACAAGGATGGCGGCTTCGTCACCTCGGGTTGGGAGCTCTACAAGGCAGAGATCGGCCTCGTCGAGGTGTTCGAGCGCCACGGCGTGCGGCTGCGCCTGTTCCACGGCCGCGGCGGTTCGGTCGGCCGCGGCGGTGGCCCGAGCTATGACGCGATCATCGCGCAGCCCGGCGGCGCCGTGAACGGCCAGATACGCATCACGGAGCAGGGCGAGATCATCTCGTCGAAATATTCCAATGCCGAGGTCGGCCGCAGCAATCTGGAAATCCTCGCCGCGGCGACGCTGGAAACCAGTCTGCTGCAGCCTCGGCAGAGCGCGCCGCGCCCCGAATATCTCAAGGCGATGGAGGAGATTTCCGCGCTCGCCTTCAAGGCCTATCGCGGCCTTGTCTATGAGACCGAAGGCTTCGCCGATTATTTCTGGGGCTCGACCGTCATCAACGAGATCGCGACGCTGAACATCGGCAGCCGCCCGGCCTCGCGCAAGAAGACCCGCGAGATCGAGGACCTGCGCGCCATTCCGTGGGTGTTCTCCTGGGCGCAATGCCGGCTGATGCTGCCGGGATGGTATGGTTTCGGCAGCGCGGTCGAGAGCTGGATATCAGAGCATCCGGAGCAGGGCATGGCGTTCCTGCAGGAGCTCTATCGGGAATGGCCGTTCTTCCGCACGCTGCTCTCCAACATGGATATGGTGCTGGCGAAGAGCTCGATCGCGATCGCCTCGCGCTATGCCGAGCTGGTGCCTGACGTCGCGTTGCGCGAGAAGATTTTCGGCCAGATCCGCCGCGAATGGCACCTGTCGATCGAGACGCTGCTCGACATCATGGGGCATGACCGGCTCCTGCAGGGCAACCCGCTGCTGGAGCGCGGCATCCGCAACCGCTTCCCGTACATGGATCCGCTCAATCACGTGCAGGTCGAGCTGTTGAAGGAGTATCGCGCGCAGAACCCGGACGAGCAGGTGCTGCGCGGGATTCAGATCACGATCAACGGGATCTCGGCGGGGTTGCGGAATAGCGGCTAGCCACAGTGTCGTCCCGGCGAACGCCGGGACCCATAACCACGACCGGAGTGTCGTGAACGATGTGGGCCCCAGCTTTCTTCAACAACCAACTACAGTGGTAATGGGTCCCGGCCTTCGCCGGGACTACGGTTAGATCAACAGTTGTGCGCGCCCTTCGTCTCGACATAGACCGCGTAGAGCGACTGGCTTGCCGTCATGAACAGGCGGTTGCGCTTCTTGCCGCCGAAGGTGAGGTTGGCGCAGGTCTCCGGCAGCAGGATCTGGCCGATCCGCTGGCCGTCGGGCGCAAACACTTGCACGCCGTCGTAGCCCGGTCCGACCCAGCCGGCGCCGACCCAGATATTGCCGTCGACGTCGACACGCAGGCCGTCCGGGAAGCCTGACTTGCCGTCCAGCGTCATGTCGATCAGCGTGCGCGGGTTGGAGAGCTTGTCGCCGTTGAGGTCGTACTGCCAGACGATGTTCTTGGCATTCGGGTAATGCGTGGTGCCGGTGTCGCAGACATAGACCTTCTTGTAGTCGTGGCTGAAGGCGATGCCGTTCGGCTTGAACGGCTCGTCCGCGACCTTGGTGATCTGGCCGGTCGCAGCATCGATGCGATAGACGGCTTCCTTCTGGTAGGGCTGCTTCGATCCCGTGTTGGCCAGTTGGCCCTCATAGATCGAGATCGCGCCGTAGCCGGGGTCGGTGAACCAGATCGACTTGTCGTTGGGATGCACGACCATGTCGTTCGGCCCGTTGAGCTGCTTGCCATTGGCCTGCTCCGCCAAGGGCGTGACGGTTCCGTCGTGCTCGTAGCGCACCAGCCGGGTGCGCTCGGCGGTGATCTGGCGGCCCTCGAAATCGAAGGTCGAGCCGTTGGCCTCGTTTGACGGCTTGTGGAATTGCTCGGAGATGTGGCCGTCATCGTCGAGATAGCGCAACTGCCGGTTGGCCGGGATATCGCTCCAGACCAGATACTGGCCCTGCGCGTTCCAGGCCGGGCCTTCCGCCCACAGGCAGCCGGTGTAGAGCCGCTTGATCGCGGTGTTGCCGACCTTGGCCTTGAAGCGCTTGTCGTCGATCACGACGATGTCTGGATCGGGATAGCGCTGCGGCTCCGCGTTGGGGCCGAAGTCGCGCGCTGCGGCATCGGATGCGGCCATCGCGGTTGCAGCAAGCGCGGTTGCACCGCGCAAGATTGTCCGACGGTCGAACGCCTTCGCACCGTCGCCCTCGTGTTTCTGAATGTTGCTTGGATTTGTCACGAAAGTCCTCCCAGGCTTTTTTGTTATCGGGAGGACGATCATACCCCCGCAATTCTGGCACAATGCGGGCACGCCATGATGAAACAACCAAAGAGTGTGTCGCCCCCGCCTAGCGCGATTGCGCGCGGAGTTCGCGGAGGCGACGATTTCATAAAACTGTCAGATCGGATCGGAGGATCAGATCAAGTTCAGATCGGATCCCAGGTGAAGACGTCGGCCGAGCGGTCGAGCTTGGCGAACGATCCCTTCAGCGCCGGCATGCCGTGTTCGGCAACGGTCTCGGGCGTCCAGCCTTCGCCGCGATGCACCGAGCGCACCGGACGATGCTGGCCGAACAGGAAGATCTCGTTCATGCGCACGCCGAAGATCTGTCCGGTGACGTCCTTGGCCGCGTCCGAGAGCAGATAGGCGCAGACCGGCGCGATCTTCTCCGGGCCCATCTGCTTGATCTTCTCGACACGCGCCTTCTCGGCGTCGGTCTCGGTCGGGATGGTGCCGATCATGCGGGTCCAGGCGAACGGCGACACGCAGTTCGAGCGCACGTTGAAGCGGCCCATGTCGAGCGCAATCGATTTCGACAGGCCGACGATGCCGAGCTTGGCGGCGGCGTAGTTGGCCTGGCCGTAATTGCCGATCAGGCCGGAGGTCGAGGTGAAGTGCACGAAGGAGCCCGACTCCTGCTCGCGATAGATCCGCGCCGCGGCGTGGCTGACATAGAACGAGCCCATCAGATGCACCTTGATGACGGCCTCGAACGCTTCCACGCTCATCTTGTGGAAGATCATGTCGCGCAGGATGCCGGCATTGTTGACGACGCCGTCGAGCCGGCCGAAATGATCGGTCGCGGTCTTCACGATCTTGCTGGCGGGAATGGCTTCCGCCACCGACTCGAAATTGGCGACCGCGGTGCCGCCGCGCTTCTTGATCTCCTCGACCACCTCCTCGGCGGGCGCGGCACTCGTGCCGGCGCCATCGGCGGCGCCGCCGGGATCGTTGACCACGACCTTGGCGCCTTCCGCCGCGCAGAGCAGCGCGATTTCGCGGCCGATGCCGCGCCCCGCGCCGGTGACGATGATGACTTTATCCTGCAGTGATTTTGCCATGTCGGTTCTCCTGGTTTGCTCTCCGTCATTCCGGGATGGTGCGAAGCACCAGACCCGGAATCTCGAGGTTCCGGGTTCGCGCTTCGCGCGCCCCGGAACGACGGAGTTGTTACTTCTCGTTCGTAAAGATGATCGTGCCACTTGCGGCGAACATGCCGCCGACGCCGTGGCAGACCGAGATCTTTGCGTTCGGCACCTGCGCCGGCGCGATACCGCGCATCTGCCGCACGCTCTCCTGCAGCGCGTACATGCCGTACATGCCGGAGTGCATGTAGCTGAGGCCGCCGCCATTGGTGTTGAGCGGCAGCTTGCCGCCGGGGCGGGTGTTGCCGTCGGCGATGAACTTGCCGGTCTCCTCATACGGCATGAAGCCGAGGTCGCCGAGGCCGTAGAGCGGCAGATGCGCGAATGCATCGTAGATCATCAGATGATCGACGTCCTTGTGGGTGATGCCGGCCTCCTTGAAGGCCAGCGGCCCTGCCACTTTGAAGGCGCGCGATGAGTCGAACGTCTTCATTTGGCTGACCATCGGCGTTTCCACGCTCTCGCCGGTGCCGAGGATGTAGACCGGCTTGTTCGGGAAATCCTTGGCGCGGTCGGCCGAGGTGAGGATCAGCGCGCCGCCGCCGTCGGTGACGAGGCAGCATTGCAGCAGCCGGAACGGATAGGCGATCATCCGCGAGTTCAGGACGTCGGCGACGGTGATCGGGTCCTTCATGGTCGCGCGCGGGTTCTTCCCCGCCCATTCGCGCTGCACCACCGCGACCATCGCGAGCTGCTCATGCGTGATGCCGTGGGTCTTCATGAACCGCAGCACGGGAATCGGAAACATGCTCGGCGGCCCGTAGACGCCGAACGGCGCCTCGAACTGGCCGTTGAGGCTGTCGGCCGGCGTGAAGCGCGGCTGCTTGCCGATCATCGACTTGCCGCTTTCGGCATGCGTGATCAGAACGGTCTTGCACAGGCCGGCCTCGATCGCCGCAGCGGCGTGGCGGACATGCAGCATGAAGGAGCAGCCGCCGACCGAGGTGCCGTCGACCCAGGTCGGCGTGATGCCGAGATAGTGCGCCATCTGCTGCGGGGTCTCGACCGCAGTAGCGAAGCCGTCGATGTCGCACAGCTTCAGGCCGGCGTCCGCGATCGCATTCAGCGCCGCGTCCGCGTGCAGCTGGATCTGCGAAATGTTCGGGATGACGCCGAGTTCGGTGGTTTCGGCCGCACCGACGACGGCAACCTGGTTCCTGCGCATCACATTACCCCTTTGCCGGACGGAACAAGGGAAGGGTGATCTTGTCGTCGAGCGCCTCGAAGGCGACCTCGAGCCGCATGTCGAGCTCGAGCGCTTCCGGCGTCTGCGGACAATCGATGATGTTGCTCATCATGCGCGGGCCCTCGTCGAGCTCGACGACCGCGATCGCATAAGGCGGCGTGAAGCCGGGCGCTGCGGGACGGTGGTTGATGACGTAGCTGTAGAGCTTGCCCTTGCCGCTGGCCTTGAAGATCGAGACCTTGCGCGAGGCGCAGGAGGGGCAGAACGGCCGCGGCGGAAAGTAGACATTGGCGCAGGCATCGCAGCGCTGCAGGCGCAGCTCGCCAGCCTTGGTGCCATCCCAGAAATGCTGGGTCTCCGGTGTCGGCTTTGGTTTCGCGCGCGCGGGCTCGGCCATGTCTGATGTCTCCTCCCGAAATCGTTACAGTCTTGATGCGACATTGAACCAAGGCCCGTCAACGGTCCATCCATGCTCCGCGCAGCGGCCTGTGTCCCGCGCATGCCGCATATTCCGCCCCTCGCACAATTGCTAAGGCCGCGCTGCTTGTGTCGCTCCGATCCGGCGCGTAGAAGGGCCGCGTCCAAGATACGTCCAAGACACGTTCAAGATAGCCGGGAGGAACATATGATGCTGAGGATCATCGGCGCGGCACTCGCTGCCAGCCTCGCATTCGCCACGCAGGCGATGGCCGCCGACGCACCGTTGGAGATCAAGATCGGCACGCTCTACGCATCCTCGGGGCGCTACGCCTCGATCTCGATGCCGGTCTACAGCTCGCTGAAATTGTGGGTCGAGCAGAAGAACGCCGAGGGCGGCGTCTTCGTGAAGGCGTTCGACAAGAAGATCCCGATCAAGCTCGTCTCCTATGACGACCAGAGCAACACCGCGACCGCCTCGACGCTTTATAATCAGCTCGTCACCCAGGATAAGGTCGATCTCCTGGTCGCCGATTCCGGATCGGTGCTGACGGCGCCCGCGGTTGCGATCGCGCGCGATCACAAGATGTTCCTGTTCGACCAGACCGGCACCGGCGCGAGCTTCTTCTCCAAGGACAATCCCTACATCGCGCTGATGGCCGATCCGGTGTCGACGGTGTGGCCGAAGCCGGTCGCCGACTTCATCAGCCATGACGGTCCTGGCCTCGGCATCAAGAAGGTCGCGATCCTCTATTCGACCAACGAGTTCACCGGCACCCAGGCCAACGCGTTCCGCAAGTTCGTCAAGGAGTCCGGCGCGCCGATCGAGATCGTCTATGACCAGGGCGTTCCGACCGAGACCACCAACTACAACGTCATCATCAACAACATCAGCAACGCCAATCCCGACGCGGTGATCCATTTCGGCTATGCGCCGAACGACATCGCCTTCCTGCGCAACGTCCAGGACGTCGGCACCAAGTTCAAGATGCTGTTCGCGATCTATGCCGGCCTCGAGACCGAGTTGCTCGAGAAGAACGTCGGCGCCAAGGGTCTCGAGCACATCTGGACCTATGTGCCGCCGTCCGAATTGGACTATCCCGTCAATTTCGGGATGAACATGAAGGATTTCCGCGCCGCCTGGACCAAAAAGTACAACGACGGCAAGATGGAGTTCGGCTTCAACGCGGTGGCCGGCTACACCACGGCGCTGGTGATCGAGAAGACGCTGTCGGTAGCGACCAGCCTCGACCAGATGGAGCTGCGCCGCGCGGTGTTCTCGCTCAGCGGCCAGCTCAAGACGCTGGACGGCACCTTCGCGCTGGATGAGACCGGCGGCCAGATCGGCGAACTCACGCCGCTCGGCCAGCTCACGGTCGACGAGCACGATCACATCAAGTTCGTCTCGATCTATCCGCACGAGACCGCCACCGGCAAGCCGATCTACCCGGCGCCGTGATGCAGGTGGGTGCGGCAGGCGTAACCGTCGGCGGCGAGCGGTAGCATGACCTATGCGCTCGTTGCCGGCGTGCTGTTCGGGCTGTATTTCAGCCTGGTCGGCATCGGTCTCAATCTCGTGTTCGGCGTCATGCGCATCGTCAACCTTGCGCATGGCGACATCCTGATGCTGGGCGCCTTCATCGCGCTCGGCGTGGTCGGCATCGCCGGCATCGACCCGCTGTTCGCGGTGCCCCTGGCCTTCGTAGTGTTCGTGCTGGTGGGCGTGCTGCTATACTGGGTGCTGGTGCCGCGGCTGCAGGGCTCGGCCAATCCGGAAATGCTGTCGATCATCCTGTTCTTCGGCCTGTCGCAGGTGATCGAGGCCGTCACCACGATCTTCGCCGGCACCAGCGAGCGCTCGATCCAGAGCCGGCTGCTCGGCACCGTCTTCACGACCATCAAGGTGAAATGGTTCGGCGGCAAGGCGGGCGGCGCAGGGCCGATCCAGATCTTCGGCCAGGGCTTTCCCGCGCCGTGGGTGATCGCGGCCATCACCAGTCTGATCGCGATCGCGCTGGTCTACCTCTATCTCTACCACACAAGGCTCGGTACCCTGACCCGCGCGGTGATGTCACGGCGCGACGAGGCCTTGGCGACCGGCATCGACGTCGATCGCGTCTCGGCGGCGGCGTTCGGCATCGGGCTCGGCATCGCGGCGGTCGCCGGCGTGTTCGCGCCCTTCATGTTCGGCTCGGTGACGCCGGCGTTCGGCGCCGACGCGACCGTGACGTCGTTTGCGATCGTCGTGCTGGGTTCGCTCGGCAATCCGCTCGGCACCGCGCTCGGCGGTGTCGTCTACGGTCTCTGCTACATGCTGGTGCAGACCTATCTCAGTTCCTGGGCCGACTTGCTGCCCTATGTGTTGTTGATCGTGATCCTGTTGTTGCGTCCGAGCGGTCTGCTCGGAAGGCGGGTGCGCGTTGCATAACGCCTCGAAACACCTGCTGTTCATCCTGGCGCCGCTGGTGGTGGTGTTCGCACTGCTGCCCGGCGTGTATCAAAACCATCTGCTGCTGTTCAACTTCGTGATCTTCCTGATCCTCGCGCAAGGCGTGAACATCATCTATGGCTTCACCGGCTATCTGCCGTTCGGCTATGTCGGCTTCTTCGGCGCCGGCGCCTATGGCTTCGCCATCATGGTGATGCATCTGGATACACCGGCGCCGCTGGCGGTGCTGGTCGGCGGCGTCGTGGCGGTGGCGCTCGGCCTGTTGCTGACACCGCTGCTGCGGCTGTCGGGTGCGTATTTCGCGATCGCCAATCTCGCGGCCTCGCTCGCGGTGCTGCACTTCGTCGCCAACCCGGCGCTGGAGGGGATCACCAAGGGTCCCTACGGCGTGTCGCTCACCGGCACGTTCAACCCGACCCATGCGTACTATGCCGCGGTCGTCGTGATGGCGCTGACGGTCGGTGCGGTGGTCTATCTGAAGAACTCGCCGTTCGGGCTGGCGCTGCAGGCCGTGCGCGAGGATGCGGTGTCGGCCTCGATGGCCGGCGTCAATATCGTGAAGATGCGGGTGATTGCCTGGCTCGCCTCGGCGCTGGTCGCCGGCCTCGCCGGCGGCATCTATGCCTGGTACGTCTCGGTGTTCTATCCGGACAACGTGTTCTCCGGCGAGTTCAGCATCTTCGCGATCGTGTTCGCGCTGTTCGGCGGCGTTGCCACCATCACCGGACCGATCGTCGGCGTGCTGATTCTCTACGGCATCTACAATCTGATCGGCTTCACCACGCCGCAATATTTCCAGCTGATCTATGGTCTCCTGATCATGGGCCTGGTGCTGTTCCTGCCCTCTGGACTGGTGTCGCTGGCAACCCGCAGGGGGTGGCATGTCCCCTGAGAAAACCCCGATCCTCAAGGTCTCGAAGCTGGTGAAGCGCTTTGGCGGCTTCCACGCGCTCGATGGCCTCAGCTTCCACGTCGTGCCCGGCGAGATCCTCGGGCTGGTCGGCCCGAACGGCTCCGGCAAGACCACGGCGATCAATGTGATCTCCGGTCTCTATGCGCCAGACGGCGGCGAGGTCGTGTTCGACAGCGTGTCCGCCGGCGGCGTCGCCTCGCACAAGCTCGTTCACCGCGGCATCAACCGCACCTTCCAGGTACCGAAGCCGTTCCTGTCGCTCACGGTACGCGAGAACATCCAGGTGGCGCTGGCCTATGGCGGCGCAACCGGTGCGCCGTCGATTGCCGAACTGCTCGAGGATTTCAGGCTGAAGGAGGTCGCCGACCGTCCGGCCGCCGATCTCAACAGCGCGCAGCAGAAGATGCTCGATCTGACCCGTGCGCTCGCCACGCGGCCGCGGCTGCTGCTGCTCGACGAACTCGCGGCCGGCCTCAACCCGGCGGAGCTCGACTGGATCGCCGGCCGCATCAAGGCCTTGGCCGCAACCGGCATGGCGATCATCGTGGTCGAGCATCTGATGGGCTTCATCGAGCAGATCACCGACCGCGTCATCGTGCTCAATGCGGGCAAGGAGATCTTCGAGGGCACGCTGGCGACCGCGGTACGCGAGCCGCAGGTGATCGAGGTATTTTTGGGAGGCGAGCATGCCCACTGATGCGGTGTCGCTTCTGGACACGAGGGGCGTCGATGCCGGCTACGGCACCATGCAGGTGCTGTGGGGCGTCGATCTCGACGTCCGCCCCGGCGAGACCGTGCTGCTGCTCGGCGCCAACGGCGCGGGCAAGACCACGTTCCTGAAGTCGCTGGTCGGCCTGATCGAGGCCCGCAGCGGCCACATCAAGCTCGGCGGCGAGGACATCACCAGGATGCGCTCGTCGGATCGCATGAAGCGCGGCATGACCTACATGTCGGAGCTTGCGGTGTTTCCCGACCTGTCGATCGAGGAAAATATCCGCGTCGGCGCGCAGGCGCTGGGCCATGCCAATCCGGGGGCGCGGGTCGACGAACTGTACGGCCTGTTCCCGGTGCTGCGCGACAAGCGCCGCGATCCCGCGTCCAGCCTGTCCGGCGGTCAGCGAAAGATGCTCGGCATCGCCAAGGCGCTGTCGGCCGAGCCGAAGCTGCTGGTGATGGACGAGCCCTCGGCCGGGCTGTCGCCGCTGTTCGTCAAGGAGGTGCTGCGCGCCTTGTCGAGCCTGCAGGGCCGCGGACTGGCACTCTTGATCGCGGAGCAAAATATCGGTTTTCTCGAGATTGCCACCCGCGTATTCGTGCTGGAAGGCGGGCGGATCCGCTTCTCCGGCACGGTTGCCGAGATGAGCGGCAATGAAGAGCTGCACCGCGCCTATTTCGGGCTGAAGTGATGCGAGGTGAGGCGCCGGCGGGCTGGAAATCGGCTTCGGTTCGCGCGACAATCAACTGCAAGCCATGAAGTGCAAGCCGTGAAGTGAAAGCCATGCCCAAGAATCCGACACTCGCCTCCCTGGCCGCCGATCTCGCCGGCGGCGCGACCTCTGCCCGCAAGCTCGTCGAGCAGTGCATCGCCAAAATCGCTGATCCCTCAGGCGAGGGCCAACGCACCTTCATCCATGTCGACCGCGACGCCGCGCTGGAGGCCGCCGACGCCATGGACCGGCTGCGCAAGGCCAATGCCGCGCCGTCGCCATTTGCCGGCATTCCGGTTTCGATCAAGGACCTGTTCGACATCAAGGGGCAGGTGACGCGGGCGGGCTCGCGCGCGCTGGAGGATTCCGCGCCGGCGGATGCCGATGCACCTGTCGTGGCGCGGCTCAAGCGCGCCGGCTTCATCGTGATCGGCCGCACCAACATGACCGAGTTCGCCTATTCCGGCATCGGCATCAATCCGCATTACGGCACGCCGAAGAGCGCCTGGAACCGGAGCGCCGGCCACGTGCCGGGCGGCTCGTCCTCGGGGGCGGCGGTCTCGATCGCGGACGGCATGGCGTTCGGCGCGCTCGGTACCGATACCGGCGGCTCCTGCCGGATTCCCGCCGCCTTCAACGGCATCGTCGGCTACAAGCCGACGCAAAGTCGGATTCCGCTCGATGGCGGCGTGCCGCTGTCGTTCACGCTCGACAGCTACGGCCCGCTGGCCAATTCGGTGGCCTGCTGCGCCGCGCTCGACGCGGTGCTGGCGGATCAGCCGGTGACGCCGGTCTCGCCGCGCCCGGTGAAAGGCATGCGGCTCGCGGTGCCGACCACGGTCGCTCTCGACGACCTCGACGAGGCCGTCGCGAAAACCTTCGAGCGCGCGCTCGCGGCGTTGTCGCGCGCAGGCGCCTTGATCGAGCGGATCGAGGTGCCCGAATTGCTCGATGTCGGCGTCATGAACGCCAAGGGCGGCTTTGCCGCCGCCGAAAGCTATGCCTGGCATCGCTTCCTGCTGGCCAGCAAGGGCGACATCTACGATCCGCGCGTCGCCGTGCGCATCCAGCGCGGCGAGGGCTTTCCGGCCGCCGACTATATCGATCTGCTCAACGCACGCCGCTCCTTCATCGCCCGTACCGAGAAGCGGATCGCGCCCTATGATGCGATGGTGCTGCCGACCACGGCGAACCTGCCGCCTACGATCGCCAGCCTCGCCGACGACAAGGCGTTCGCCACCGAGAATTTGCGCGCGTTGCGCAATTGCACGCTGATCAATGTGCTCGACGGCTGCGCGATCTCGCTGCCCGCGCATCACGAGGGCGAGGCGCCGGTCGGCCTGATGCTCGCCGCCGCGGGCGGTTCGGATCGGCGCATTTTCGAGCTCGCTGCCGGAATGGAGACCGTGATCCGTGTTTGATCTCACCTTCAATGTCGACGACAAGGGCGTCGCCACTCCGCTCACACTGGAAATCAGGCAGGCCGTGATCGCCGGCTGGACCGGCCGCGATCCGGTGGCGCGCGACAAGCACATCGCCGAGCTCGAGGCGCTCGGCATCGCGCGGCCCGCGACCACGCCGATCTACTACCGCTGCTCGGCGCGCCGGCTCACCTTCGCCGATGCCATCGAAGTCTGCGGAGAGGACTCGAGCGGCGAGGTCGAGTTCGTGCTGATCGGCTGGCAGGGCCGCATTTTCGTCGGCTGCGGCTCCGACCACACCGACCGCAAGGTCGAGAGCTACAGCGTCACCGTGTCGAAGCAGATGTGCGACAAGCCGATGGCATCGGAGCTGTGGGAACTCGAGGACGTCATCGGCCACTGGGACCAGTTGGTGCTGCGCTCGTGGGCGGTGATCGGCGGCCAGCGCGTGCTCTACCAGGAAGGCACGCTCGATCACATGCTGCCGGTGAGGGACCTGATCGCGCGCGGCTTCGACCAAGGTGCGCTGCCCGACGGCTGCGCCATGTTCGGCGGCACCTTCGCGGCCAAGGGCGGCATCCGCCCGGCCAGCCGGTTCGAGTTCGAGCTGGAAGACCCGGTGCTGAAGCGGAAGATCAGCCACGGCTACGATGTGGTGACGCTGCCGGTGAGGGGCTGATTGCTCGCCGCGTTGTTGTTGTGAGGGAGATGACCGACGCTTTCTCCACGTGCGTCGTCCCGGCGAAAGCCGGGATCCATAACCACAGAGTGTTGTGGTTGGCAGGCTGTGGCCCCACCGATCTCAACAACTGACGACGGTGGTTATGGGTCCCGGCTTTCGCCGGGACGACACCGTAATTGTGGTGACGTTCTCTGCATCTTTCGACCGGAAATCGGGTGGCGCGGGCCGCAATCAGGGGCCAGATTCCGTCCCATGACAGCAACAGCCAAAACCATTACCCGCCCATCCACCGGCATCCCGGCCCGCGTCGACGGGCTCGACTGGGACCAGATCAAGACCGACCTCGACGATCAGGGATGCGCCGTCCTCAACGGCCTGCTGACGCCTGAGGAATGCGATGACATCGCCGCGCTGTATCCCGACGACAGCCAGTTCCGCAGCCGGATCGTGATGGGCCGTCACGGCTTCGGCCGCGGCGAGTACAAGTATTTCTCCTATCCGCTGCCGGACCTGATCGCGGAGCTGCGGCCGGCGCTCTATACGCGGCTGACCGCGACAGCCAATCGCTGGAACGAGACGATGGGGATCGATATCCGATATCCTCCGTCGCATGCGGCGTTCCTGAAGCGTTGCCATGACGCCGGACAGACGCGGCCGACGCCGCTGCTGCTGCAATATGGCGAGGGCGACTACAACTGCCTGCACCAGGATCTCTATGGCGAGCACGTGTTCCCGATCCAGGTCGCGATCCTGCTGTCGCAGCCCGGGCGCGATTTTACGGGTGGCGAATTCGTGCTGACCGAGCAGCGGCCGCGGATGCAGTCGCGGCCCGAGGTGGTGCCGCTCACCAAGGGCGATGCGGTGGCCTTTGCCGTGCATCATCGACCGGTGCAGGGGACGCGCGGACCGTATCGTGTCAATCTGCGCCATGGCGTCAGCAGGATTCGCTCCGGCCATCGCCACACCGTTGGTGTGATCTTCCACGACGCGAAGTGAGTGCGAGAGAGGCGTGGCCACCGATCTGTTCGAGACCATTGGCGATGCCCGGCCATCGCGCGAGACGATCGCGGATGGCGCGGTGCTGTTGCGCGGCTTTGTCCGGCCGTTCGAGGCCGAGCTGATCCCGGCCTTGCGTGCCATCGTCAAGCAGGCGCCGTTCCGGCATCTGATCACGCCGGGCGGCCACCGCATGTCGGTCGCGATGACCAATTGCGGCAGCGTCGGCTGGGTCTCCGATCCCAGCGGCTATCGCTATGATCCGATCGATCCCGTCTCGGGACAACCCTGGCCTGAAATGCCGGAGGTGTTGCGCAGGCTCGCCGCCGACGCCGCTGATGAAGCCGGCTTCAACGGCTTCGCGCCTGAGGCCTGCCTGATCAATCGCTACGTCCCCGGCGCAAAACTGTCGCTGCATCAGGACAAGGACGAGCTCGACTACCGCGCACCGATCGTGTCGATCTCGCTCGGGCTGCCGGCGATCTTCCTGTTCGGCGGCCTGCAGCGCAGCGACACGCCGCGCCGCTATCGACTCGAACATGGCGACGTTGCGGTGTGGGGCGGCTCGTCACGGCTATTTTATCACGGCGTGGCACCGCTCGCAGATGGCGAGCACAGCGTGCTCGGCCGCCAGCGCATCAATTTGACCTTCCGCAAGGTGCGCTGAACCGCCGGGTGGTCTAGACTTGGCGGATGACCACCAAGGCCGACCGCGCCGTCAACCGTACCGGCGTCTATCTCGCCGTGCTGCAGCTCGTCTTCACGCTGGGCTGGACCACTTATCTGATCTATCTGCCGAAGCTGTGCGCCGATGTCGGCATCGCGCCGTCGACCGTGATCCTGATCCTGATGATGGATCAAGGCATCTTCACCGTCACCGACACGGCGATGGGCATGGCCGCCGACAGGATCTCGAGCCTGGTCGGCCGCCTTGGCTTGTTTGTCGGTATCCTTGCCGCGATCTCCTGCGCCGCCTTCGTCGCATTGCCTTACGTCGCCGGCACCGGGCCGGGCGCGAGGGTCTGGCTGATCGTGCTGATCGTGATCTGGGGCGTGACGTCGTCGGCCTTGCGGGCGCCGCCGCTGACGCTGCTCGGCAAGTATCGCGCGCAACCCTCGGTGCCATTCCTCGCGGCGCTGGCGATGCTGGGTTATGGCATCGCGGGCGCGGTCTCGCCCTATCTTGGCGTCGTGCTGCGCAACCAGGATGCACGGCTGCCGTTCGTGCTGTCAGGCGCGGTGCTGCTACTGACCGCGCTCGCCTTCTCAGGCGTCGAGCGCCGCATCGCGGCAGAGGCGCAGCCGGCGCGGCTGGCGCCCCCGGCGAAGCGGCTCGGGGCGGTGCCGATGTTCCTGATCGGATCGATGGTGCTGCTGTCGCTCGGCTACCAGCTGCACTTCAACATCAACAGCGCGCCGTTCTATTTGCGCTTTGCCAAGGCGGACGAGCTGCAATGGCTGATGCCGGTATTCTGGATCGGCTTCAACATCGCGATGTTTCCGGCAAGCATCGTCGTCAAGCATCGCGGCGGCCTGATCGTGATGGGCGCGGCGGGACTGCTCGGTGCCTTTGCGATCATCGCCGCCGAGATCGCCGGCAGTCTCAACGTCCTGATCGTGGCCCAATTCATGGCGGGGGCCGCTTGGGGCTGCATGCTGATGAGCGCGGTGTCCGCGGCGCTCGCGATCGGGGAGACCGGCGCGGAAGGCAAGGTCACCGGCCTCGTGTTCTCGGCGCTGGCGCTTGCGACCTTTGCGCGGATGGCGGCGGTCGCGGGCGGCCTGCAGAAGATGCCGGACTATGCGCCGCTGGTGCATTGGGCGCCGGTCGCCTGCTGGTCGGTCGCCGGCGCCGGCCTGCTCGTGATCGCCGCGTCACGGCTGCAACACGGGGTGAAGAGCGCTTAGCGTCGTCATTCCCGTGGCGCGAAACGAACCCGGAATCTCGAGATTCCGGGTTCGATGCTGCGCATCGCCCCGGAATGACGAGCGTTTGGCTTAGTTATTCCGCGCCGGATGGATGAGCGCCCAGGGCGAGACTTCCGAATCCGTCGGCACTTCCACCGAGATCACGTAAGGCCCGCCGTCGGCCAGCGCCTTCTCCAGCACGGGGCGGAAGTGATCCGGCGAGGTGACCCGCGCGGCGCCGACGCCGAAGGATTCTGCAAGCTTCACGAAATCCGGATTCACCAGGTCGGAGGCGACGACGCGGCCGTCGAAGCGCTCGCGCTGGTCGCGGCGGACATTGCCATAGGCGTTGTTGTTGAACACCAGCGTCACCACGGCGATCTTGAACTGCACGGCGGTGGCAAGCTCCTGCACGCCGAACATGAAGCCGCCGTCGCCGGTGATCGCGACCACCGGCTTGTCCGGATTGGCGACCTTGGCGCCAAGCGCGGTCGGGAAACCCGAGCCGAGCGTGCCCTGATAGCCCGAGGTGACGAAGGTCCGCGGCTCGTAGATCGGAAAGCCGTACCAGGAGGCGAAACCGACCTGCGACAGCTCGTCGGTGACAATGGCGCTCGCCGGCAGCACCTCGCGCAGGATCTTCAGATAGGCCATCTGCGGCCGGATGCGCTGGATCTCCTGCTCGGTCGCGGCCGTCGCCTCGCGGATCGCGGCGCGGCGGCCGGAGGTCCTGCGGTAGCCCACCTTGCGCACAGCGGCGGCGAGATCGGCGGTGCCGGCCTTGGCGTCCGCGATCACGCCGGCATCGGCCGGCCAGCGCCGCAGCTCGACCGGATCGATGTCGATGCGCACGCATTTCAGTCCGGCGGGCTGGTAGGGCCAGCGCGACATCGTCGGCAGCTCGAGGCGCGTGCCGATGCCGATCATCAGGTCGGTCTTCGGCCAGAGCTTGTAGGCCGAAGCCATGGTGAGCCCGAGTTCATGCGCGTTGGAGACGATGCCGCGGCCGCTGCGGAAGGCGACGACAGGCGCGTCGATCATCTCGGCCAATTCGAGGATCTCCTCGCGCGCCTCGATGGCGCCGCTGCCGACGAAGATCATCGGCGCCTTGCTGCCGGCGATCAGGTCGGCGGCCGCCTTGATGCGGTCCGCATCGGGCTGCGGCGCCGGCAACGGATCGAACGGCTTGACGGGCGCGACCTGGGTGCGCTGTGTGAACACGTCCCACGGCATCTCCAGCGAGGCCGGGCCGCGCCGGCCCGACAGCATCTCCTGGAACGCGCGCGACACCAGCGCGGGGGCGTTATCAGGGTATTCGATCCGGTCGGCCCATTTCACGAAGGTGCGCAGCGTCGCGAGCTGGTCCGGCATCTCGTGCAGATGGCCGCGGCCCTTGCCGAGGAACTGCGTCGGCACCTGACCGGTCAGGCACAGCACCGGCTCGTTGCAGCCGAATGCGGTGAGCAGCGCCGCCGAGGCGTTGAGCACGCCCGGGCCGGGCACCACGCTGAACACGCCGGGCTTGCCGCTGGAGCGCGCATAGCCGAACGCCATGTAGCCGCAGGCCTGCTCATGCCGGGCGCCGATCACCTTGAGCTGGGCCTGGTGGAAGGCATCGAACAGGCCATAGATCTGCGCGCCGGGCAGGCCGAACACGGTGTCGACGCCGTGGGCGACGAGGCCGTTGACGATCGCTTCGCCGCCGGATGTTGAGGTCATGGCACTGTCCACTTTGCTGGTGAGGTTAGGTGGCTTCGTCGACGACGCTGTTGCGCAGGATGCCGACGCCTTCGGCCTCGACCTCGACGACATCGCCGGGCTTCAGATAGCGCGGCGGATCGAACCGCGCACCTGCACCGGTCGGGGTGCCCGTGACGACGATGTCGCCGGGAACCAGCGTCGTGAAGGTCGAGATGTAGTTGATGAGGTAGCGGAAGCCGAAGATCAAGCGCGAGGTGCGGTCGTCCTGGCGGGTCTCGCCGTTCACCCGCGTGGTCAGACGGATATCGGCGATCTGCGCTTCACCGGTGTAGGGCACGATCCACGGGCCGAGGCTGCCGGTGGAATCGAAGTTCTTGCCCTGGGTGACGTTGAACTTGGCGTGCCGCACCCAGTCGCGGATGGTGCCTTCGTTGCAGAGCGTGATCGCGGCGATGTGATCGAGCGCGGCGCTCTCCGCAATGTGCCGGCCGGCCTTGCCGATCACCAGCACCAGCTCGCCCTCATAGTCGAGCTGCGGCGAGATGCGCGGCCGCACCACCGGCGTGTTGTGGCCGACGAAGGAGCGCGGCACCCGCAGGAACATGCTCGGGTATTTCGGCGCGTCCGAGCCGTCCTTGTATTCGGCATTGCGGTCCGGGTAGTTGACGCCGATGCAGATGATCTTTTCCGGCGCCGGGATCGGCGGCTGCCAGTCGACTGCGTCGAGCGCGTGGTCGGGCGCGCGCCTGGCGGCGTCCTCCACGAGCCTGCTCAGCGCGCCGGCGGCGATCGCCTCGCGCAGCGTCGGATAGTCCTTGGCGAAGCGCGACGAGAGGTCGACGATGCCGGTGTCGGTGACGACGCCATAGCTGGTGGCGCCGTTGAAGGAATAGGTGGCGAGGCGAGGAGAGGGCATTAGTAGTCCCATAATTGGTGTCGTCCCTGCGAAAGCAGGGACGACGTGAGGAGGAAGGCGCGCACTAGTCCGCGACCAGCACGTCGGCGACGAAGCGCGGCTCGCGCACCGCTTGGCCGGCGAAGGTCGAGCCTTCCTCGAACCAGGAGCGCGGCGCCGGCGCGCCCCACAGCGTCTGGCGGCGCGGATCGCGCAGCGACCAGCGCAGCGGCTCATGGTCGTGATCGCCGGTGAAATAATCGCTGGTGTAGAGCTCGATGCGGTGGCCGTCGGGATCGCGGATGTACAGGAAGAAGGCGTTGGAGATGCCGTGCCGGCCAGGGCCGCGCTCGATGTTCTTGAGGTAGCCGGAGGAGGCCATCACGTCGCAGAGATGCACGATGTTCATCGCGGTCGGTACCCAATAGGCGATGTGGTGCAGGCGGGGGCCACGGCCGTTGGTGATGGCGAAGTCGTGGACATTGCCCTTGCGGTGCATCCAGGCGGCTGCGATGCGGCCGTTGTCGCCGTCCTCCTCGGCATATTCGGTGAGGCGGAAGCCGAGCCGGGCGTAGAAATCGACGGTGTCCTGCACCTCGGCGGCGAACACGTTGAAATGGTCGAGCCGCTGCGGATGGCAGCCCTTGTAGAGATCGTAGCGCCGCAAGAGATGCGGGCGCTTCTCCATCGTGGCGTAAAGCTCGATCTGGAAGCCGAACGGATCGGTGAATTGCAGGGTGCGGCCCTGGAACGGCTGGTCGACGAAAGCGTAGGCGATGCCGTTCTCGGAGAATAAGGCGGCGGCCTTGTCGAGGTCGCCGTCGTTGCCGACCTTGAAGCCAAGCCGGTTGCAGGCCGCCTTCGGCGCCTTGCGCAGCACCACCGAGTGATGCTGGTGCTCCTCGCTGGCGCGCAGATACACCGACTTGTCGTCGCGGTCCTCGATGTGGAGGCCGACGGTCTTCTCGTAGAAGGCGGCGCTCTTGTCGAGGTCCGTGACGTCGAGCACGGCGTGGCTGCAGCGGATGATGTTGAACGGCGGATCGAAAACGTGCGTTGGAACGGGCATCGGCGTTTCCCCTCAATCTTGTTCGTCATTCCGGGGCTCGCGAAGCGAGAACCCGGAATCTCGAGGTTCCGGGTTCGATGCTGCGCATCGCCCCGGAACGACGGCTGGCTAAATTCCCAGTTTCTGAATCTTGTGCGTCCCGCGCGCGAGCGAGACGTGCTTGGTTTCCATGTAGAAGTCGAACGAGTAGTCGCCGCCGTCGCGGCCGATGCCTGACGACTTCATGCCGCCGAACGGGGTCGGCAGATGGCGGACGTTCTCCGAATTGAGCCAGATCATGCCGGCTTCCAGCGCATCCGCCACGCGCAGCGCGCGGCCCATGTCGCCGGTCCAGACATAGCCGGTCAGGCCGTACTGCACGCCGTTGGCGATCTCGATGGCGTCAGCTTCGTCCTTGAACGGGATCACGGTCAGGAACGGGCCGAACACCTCCTCCTGCGCGACGCGCATTTTTGCGTTCGCGCCGGTCACCAGCGTCGGCTGCACATAGTGGCCGCCGCCAGGACCGTCATGCGGCTTGCCGCCGACCGCGATCGTGGCGCCGTCCTTCTTGGCGACGTCGAAATAGCTACACACCTTGGCGAGATGCCGCTCATGGATCAGCGGCCCGATCTCGGTGGCGGGATCGAGGGGGTGGCCAACCTTGAGCGCCTTTACGCGTTGGGTCAGCTTCTCGATGAACTTGCCGGCGACGCTCTCCTGAACCAGCAGCCGGCTCGACGACGTGCAGCGCTCGCCATTGAGCGAGTAGATCATGAACACGACGGCATCGAGCGCGCGATCGAGATCGGCATCATCGAATACGATCACCGGGTTCTTGCCGCCGAGCTCGAAATGCACCCGCTTCAAGGTCGGCGCGCCCTGCGCCATGATCGCTGAGCCCGTCGCGCTCTCGCCGACGAAGCCGATCGCCTTGATGGCGGGGTGCTCGGTCAGCGCCTTGCCGGCCTCTTCGCCGAAACCATGCACGGTGTTGAGCACGCCGTCGGGGATGCCGGCCTGTTTTGCGAGTTTGACCAGCAGATCGGCGGTGACGGGCGACCATTCCGCCGGCTTGTGCACCACGGTGCAGCCGGCCGCGAGCGCCGGCGCGATCTTCCAGGTCGAGAGCATGAACGGCGTATTCCACGGCGTGATCACGCCGACCGGGCCGATCGGCACGCGGGTCGAGATGTTCCAGTGCTCGTCCGAAGGCGTGTTGAGACCGTCGCGGGCCTCGCCGCATTTGTCGGCGAAGAAGCGGAAATTCTCCGCAGCGCGGATCGCGGCCTTGGCCATGAAGCGGTGCGCCTGGCCGGTGTCGATGCATTCGAGCACGGCGATGTCGTCGGCGCGCGCTTCGATCGCATCGGCGACGCGATGCAGCAGCTTGCGGCGCTGCGCCGCCGGCATGTCGCGCCAGGCCTTGAAGGCCTTGGACGCCGCGGTTGCGGCACGGTCGATATCCTCGGCATTGCCGCGTGCGACCGTCGCCAGCACCGTGCCGTCGATCGGCGATCTCGTCTCGAAGGTCTGGCCGGAGGCCGCCGGCACGATCTTGCCGTCGATCACATGGCCGATGCCTTCGGCTTTCAAGCTTGCAAGCAGCGGGCCGGCGCGATCGCGGTTGGCCTGGAACACGTCGGCTGGCGATTTCGCTGTCGCTTTATCCATTGACCGTCTCCACCTTCAGTGCGTCGTGGATGTTGTTGCGTTTCCAGCTGGTTTCCTTGTCGTTGATCTGCATGTCGAACGACAACGCGAATTTGCTGTTGGCGAAGACCGGATCGAGATGAGCCGATAGCGCCTTGAAGATGTACTCGCCGGCCTTCTTGCGGGTGGCGAGATCGCGGCCTTCGCCGAGCCGCAGCACCATGTCGAGGAAACCGTAATTCTTGCGGCCGTCGGCGATCGCGTAGTGCTCGCATCTGACGGCACGGACGCGGATGCCGCCGAGCGGGAAGATGCCGGTCTCGACCGCGGCCTTGCGGACCAGTTCGACCGTCGCGCCCATGTCGACCAGATCGTCGAGATTGGCAGAGTATTCAAGCGTGAAATGCGGCATGCAGCGCTCCTGCTGAAGGCGTCAGGCGAAGTAGCAGCTTACGGAACCATACGGTCCGTAGTCGGCCTGGATGGTGTCGCCCTTGCGGGTCTCGATCGGACGGATGAAGGAGCCCGCCAGCACGACCTGGCCGGCTTCCAACGCCAGCCCGTTCGGCGCGATCTTGTTGGCGAGCCACGCCACCGCGGTCGCCGGATGATTCAACACGCCGGCGGCCAGGCCGGTTTCCTCGAGCTGGCCATTTCGGAAGCACAGCGCGCCGATCCAGCGCAGGTCGGCGTCCAGCGGGCGGATCGGCCGGCCGCCGAGCACGATGCCGGCATTGGCGGCGTTGTCGGCGATGGTGTCGAAGATCTTGCGGGTCGCCTTGGTCTCGGGATCGACGCGCTCGACCCTGGTATCCAGGATCTCCAGCGCCGGTACCACGAAATCGGTTGCGTTCAGCACATCGAACAGTGTGCAGTTCGGCCCGGTCAGGCGATGCTTCATCACGAAGGCAAGCTCGGCCTCGACGCGGGTGGCGATGAAGCGGTCGGTCGGGACCAGGCCGCCATCGGCGAAGAACATGTCGTCGAGCAGGATTCCGGAATCGGGCTCGTCGATATTGAGCGCGCTCTGCATCGCCTTCGAGGTCAGGCCGATCTTGTGGCCCTTGACGACGCGGCCCTGCGCCACCTTCATCTCGACCCAGGCCTTCTGAATCGCGTAGGCGTCTTCGAGGGTGATGCGGGGGTATTCCAGCGAGAGCTGGCGGATTTGCTTGCGGGTCTTTTCCGCGCCGTCGAGCCGTTCGGCGGCAGCGCGGATATCGTCCTTGGAGAGGGCCATGCGTGCTACACAAAAGTGGATGTCGGGAGATGATTAACATGTTAAGTGAATTCCCGCAAACTGAATCAAGGCATGTTGCAACGCAAAATTTCGTTGCGCAGGATTAGGTAATGGCGCGCAAAAATTCGAACGACATTCGGCCGGGGCAGGGCGAGGACGTGGCGGCGCGACGGACCCCGATGCGCGAGTTCTCGCGCTCGCTGCCGATGTCGCTGCTTCGCGCCCGCGAGGCGGTGATGCGGCAATTCCGTCCGTCGCTGCGCAATCACGGGTTGACCGAGCAGCAATGGCGGATCCTGCGCGCGCTCACCGCGGTCGACGAGATCGAGGTCACCGAACTCGCCCGCATGGCGTTTCTGCTCGGCCCGAGCCTGTCGCGAATCCTTCGCGATCTCGAGGGCCGCGCGTTGATCGAGCGCAAGGCAGCGGAGAACGACGCGCGGCGCGCGGTGGTTTCGATCTCCGCCAAGGGGTTGAAGCTGATCGAGGCGGTGGCGCCGACGTCGGAGACGATCTATGCCGAGATCACCCGGCGCTTCGGGGCGCGCAAGCTTGCCGAATTGCAGGAGATGCTGGGCGCGCTCGAAGCGAGCCTGGCCGGAATGGGCTCGTCCGATGACGCCGAGGTCGAGGCTGACGAGTAGCTTCGATCATGCGCGGCATTCGCGCTCAGGCCATGTAGGGCACGCGCGAAATCACGTTGATGGCGCGGAATTCGGCAATCCAGCCCGCGACCTTCGAGTGGGACCATTCGATATGGCGGCGCAAGATGGCTGCCGCCGCGTCGCCGTCACGCGTGCGCAAGGCCTCGATGATCACCAGATGCTCGTCCATGAAGGAATCGATCTGCGGCGCGGTCAGGGCGACCTGAATGTGCTTGCCGATCACGAAAGCGCAGTGGGTGCGCTTGAGGGCTTCGATCATCTCGCGATTGGCGCCGTAACCCAGGCAGCGGATATGGAGGTCGCCTTCGATCTCATCGAGTTCGCCGACGCCGACGCGGTCGCGGTGCTGGATCCCCTCGCGCAGCCGCTCCGCCATACGGTCGAGCAGGGCGGCAGGAATTGTCGCCGTCGCGGATTTGAGGAGCAGCGGCTCGAGCGTTGCGCGCACCTCGAAGATGTCGCGGAGGCGGTCCTCGTCCAACGGCACCACGTACCAGTGCGCCTTGGCGCCCTTCTCGAGGATGCCGATCGCCTGCGCGCGCAGCAGCAGGTTGCGCGCCACCGTGCGCCCCACCCGGAAATGCCGCGCCAATGCGAGCTCGCTGACGCGGAAGCGTCCGAACAGCGACCGGTAAATGATCTCACGTTCGAGCTTGTAGTAGAGCGTATCCCAGGCGTCGCTGCGCACGGCATCGACGGGGCCGTCGGTCAGCCCAAACATTTCCGGTGTGATCGGGACGCGCCGAGGGTCGACCTTGCGCTTGCCGGCGATGACGCCGCGACCGTCGAACCGCCGCACCAGGCCGATATGCTCGAGCTGTTCGAAAGCCTGCCGCACCGGAGAGCGGCTGGAGCCGAACAAGGTCGCGATCGCCGATTCGGAAAGAACCGTGCCAGGTGGCACGTCACCAGCGCGGATGTGCTTTGCCAATGCGCTCTTGATCAGCGCGTAGGCCGGCTGTTTTCGTCTGGTTTGCGATTTCGCTCGTGGAATCGACATGGGATGGCTGCCCGCTGGCCACACTATCACGTGATCGCGTCATGGTCGCTCGTAGCAGGCATTTACGCACCTCTGCCAGCGAACTTTTGACTATTGCGTGCAATGTGCAATCATGTTTAGCTGGGTCAAACGCCAGATTGATGGTCGCCGTTGCACGGCTTGCGCGCTGCAGCGGTGCTCACGTTTGCTCGTCGCGCCGTTTGATGGCTGCGGACGGGCCAACAGATCGACGCGTCAGCTCGTCTCAACGCAGCCGACAGCAAGTTCGGCGCATCACAGGGAGGATGGAATGAAACTGACGAGACGTGAGTTTTCCGCCAGCTTGGCGGCAGGTCTCGCCGCACCCGCGCTGATGCGCAGCGCTTGGGCGCAGGGTGCGACGATCAAGATCGGCATGTGCGTGCCGGTGACCGGACCCGCGGCGGAGCAGGGGCTGTGGGCCCAGAACGGCGCCAAGCTGGCGCTGGCCGCGGTCAACAAGGCCGGCGGCGTGCTCGGCAAGCAGGTCGAACTCGTCATCGAGGACGATCAGACCACCAATCCGGGCATCGTGCTGGCATTCTCCAAGCTCGCCGCGCAATCCGACATCGTCGCCTTCCTCGGCTCGATCCGCTCGACCCAGGTGCAGGCGATGGCGCCCGACGTGATCAAGGTCGGCAAGCCCGTGATGATCGGCGGCACCAATCCCGACCTCACCCATTCCGGCAATCCCTGGCTGTTCCGCTTCCGTCCGAACGACAATTATTCCGGCCGCGTGATCGCCGACTTCGGCGTCAATACGCTCGGAAAGAAGAAATGGGCGATCGTGCATTCGACCGACGCCTTCGGCACGGCGGGCGGCAAGGCGCTCTCGGAAGCGCTGACCAAGCTCGGCGCGCCACCGGTGCTCGACCAGGGCTATGCCAATCAGAGTCAGGACTTCACCCCGGTCGTACTGGCCGTGAAGCAGTCCGGCGCTGACGTGCTCGGCACCTACTTCACCTTCGAGAACGATCTCGGCATCTTTGCCCGGCAGCTGCGCCAGCTCGGCGTCAACATTCCCTGGGTCGGCTCGCCCTCGGTGGTGGCGGTCTCCTCGACCAAGCTCGCCGGCCCCGCGCTGTTCAACACCTACGGCGTCGCCGACTTCGCCGAGGATTCAAGCGATGCGGCGAAGGCGTTCGGCAAGGCCTATCGCGATGCCTACAAGACCGCGCCCGACAACCAGAGCGCCTGGCCGTACGATGCGATCACCATCCTGTCGGCGGCGATCAACAAGGCCGGCTCGACCGATCCGAACAAGATCCGCGACGCCATTCTCGCGACGCAGAAGTTCGCCGGCGCCGAGGGCGAGTACAATTTCGACAAGAACGGCGACGGTCTGCACGGCTACAATGTCGTGAAGAACGACAAGGGCAAGATCGTCTACGACAAGCATATCGACTTCAACGATTGATAGCGGTTCGGCCTCTCCGGGCCACCTCGGAGAGGCCGTTCGCCCGCGACACAATTCTCAGATCGAGCGCTCGTCATGGATCTCGTCCTCCAACTGCTCTTTACCGGCATCGGCATCGGCGCGGTCTACGCGCTGGTCGCGCTCGGTTTCGTGCTGATCTTCCGTGCCACCAACGTGGTGAACTTCGCGCAAGGCGAGTTCTCGATGGTCGCCGCCTATCTGATGGTGGTGTTCTCGGTCGATCTCGGCTGGCCTTACTGGCTGTCGTTCCTGATCGCGCTCGCCGGCATGGCGTTGTTCGGCGTCATCTTCAATCTCGGCGTCTATTATCCGCTGCGCAATCGCACCTATCTGCCCGTGATCATCGCCACCATCGGCGCCTCGATCCTGCTGTCGAACTCGGTGCTTGCGATCTACGGCCCGCAGCCGCAGGTGCTGCAGGGCTGGTTCGATACGCCCGGCATCCAGCTCGGCCCGGTCTATCTCGACAGCCAGTATCTTCTGATCATCGGCGTCACGATCCTTCTGGTGCTGTTCAATTTTTGGTTCTTCGAGAAGACGCTGCTCGGCAAGAAGTTGCAGGCGACCTCGCAGGATAAGGAAATGGCCTCGCTGCTCGGCATTTCCGTTTCCACCATGATCATGATCACCTTCATCTATTCGGCCGTGCTCGGCGGTCTCGCCGGCATCCTGGTGGCGCCGGTGCTGTTCGTCTCGATCCAGATGGGCTCGACGATTGCGCTGAAGGCGTTTGCCGCGACCATCATCGGTGGCTTCGGTGACGTCGCCGGCGCCATCGTCGGCGGCCTCGCGCTCGGTGTCATCGAGACGTTCGGTGCCGCCTATATTTCAGTGCCGTACAAAGACGGCTTTGCCTTCCTGGTGCTGATCGCTTTCCTGGTGTTCCGGCCGCAGGGCATCTTCGGCGAACGCGTCGCGGAGAAAGCATGAGCGCCACCGACAACATGATCCCCGCGCCGGCCGTGCGCTCGAAGCCGCTGATCATCCGTCATCTGCCGTATTTCATCGGCGCCGCGGTGCTGGTGGCGCTCGCCGCCGGCATGCGGTTCGACGGGTACATCCTCAACATCCTGCTGCAGGCCACGACCTTCTCGATCGCGGTGTTCGGGCTGTCGGTCGTGCTCGGCCTGTGCGGCCAGATCAACCTGGCGCAGGCCGCGTTCTTCGGCTTCGGCGCCTATGTGGTCGGGCTCGGCACCGCGGACCTGCACCTGAACTTCTGGCTCTGCCTGGTTGGCGCCTGCGCGATCACGCTGATCGCCGGCGCGTTCCTCGGCATGTCGACGCTGCGGCTCGGCGGGCACTACCTTGCGATGGTGACGATCTCGTTCCAGCAGATCGTGACGCTGGTGATGATCAATGCCATCGGCGTGACCCACGGGCCGGACGGCGTCGCCAACATTCGCCGGCCGGAGCTGTTCCAGTCCTCGCAGAGCTACCTGGCCTTCTGCGTCGCGATGCTCGCGATCGTCGGTTATCTGGTCTGGCATCTGCCTGATACCAAGCTCGGCCGCGCCATGCGCGCGGTGCGCGACAACGAGCTTGCGGCGGGCGTCAATGGCATCGACGTGTTCCGCACCAAGATCTACGCCTTCGGCCTGTGCGCGTTGCTCGGCGGTCTGGCCGGTGGCCTGTTCGCCGGCGGCTTCGCCTATGTCAGCCCGGACCAGTTCTCGTTCGCAGAATCGATCGTGTTCCTGACCATGTCGCTGCTCGGCGGCGTGGCCTCGCCGATTGGCTCGGTGATCGGTACGGGCCTCCTGATCCTGATCCCGGAATGGCTGCGCTTCCTCAAGAGCGTGCCGGGACTTTATCTGGCGATCTACGGCCTGTTCGTGATCCTGATCATCCGCTTCATGCCCGACGGCATCTGGGGTTTTGTGTCGGACGCATTCACGCGCTGGCGTGCGCACACCAAGGCGCCGCCGGCCGCGGCGGCCTTGCAGCTCAAGCCGGCGACGTCAGGCGGCGACATCGTGCTCGAAGTGACCGGGCTCTCGAAGCACTTTGGCGGCCTCAAGGCGGTCGACGGCGTCGATATCGCGGTGAAGCGCGGCAGCGTGCATGCGCTGATCGGGCCCAACGGCTCCGGCAAGACCACGACGCTGAACGTGCTGTCCGGGCTCTACAAGGCGACCGCGGGCAGGATCGTGCTCGACGGCACCGACATCACCAACATGGCGCCGCATCAGCGCACGGCGGCCGGCCTCGGACGCACCTTCCAGAACATCCGCCTGTTCCGTTCGATGACCGCGCTGGAGAATGTCGAGATCGGCGCCGAGCGGCCCGGCAACACCATGATCGGGAAGGGCGAGGACGCGCTGACGGAGCGCGCGATGGAGGCGCTGACCTTCGTCGGGCTCGGCAACCGCGCCAACGAATTGATCTCGAGCTTCTCCTACGGCCACCAGCGCCTGATCGAGATCGCGCGGGCGCTGGCGTCGAACCCGACGCTGCTGCTGCTCGACGAGCCGGCGGCCGGTCTCAACTCGACCGAGAAGCTGGAGCTGCATGAGCTGCTCAAGCGCATCGCAGCCCAGGGCCTCACCATCCTGATCATCGATCACGACATGACGCTGGTGTCGGAAGCGGCCCAGCACATCACCGTGCTGAACTTCGGACGCCGCATCGCGGACGGCGAGTCGATGGCGGTGCTGCGCCATCCCGACGTCGTCTCCGCCTATCTCGGGAGCGAATGATGCCGCTGCTCGAAATCCGTAATCTCGTGGTCCGCTACGGCGAGATCGAGGCGCTGCGCGGCGTCACCATCGCCGTGGAGCAGGGCCAGGTGGTCACGCTGCTCGGCGCCAACGGCGCCGGCAAGTCGACCACGCTGCGCGCGATCTCAGGCCTCGCCAAGCCCGCCTCCGGCGACATTATGTTCGACGGCCACTCGATCGCGGGCCTCGGGCCCGAAGCGATCGTCCGGCTCGGCATCTCGCACGTGCCGGAAGGCCGCCGCGTGTTTCCGGGCCTCACCGTGAAAGAGAACATCATGCTCGGCGCATCGAACCGGAAGGTGCCGGCGTCGCAGATCTCGCGCGAGGCCGACGCGATGTTCGATCTGTTCCCGGACATCCGCGCCTTTTCCAACGCGCTCGGCTGGACGCTGTCCGGCGGCCAGCTGCAGATGGTCGCGGTGGCGCGCGGCCTGATGGCCAAGCCGCGGCTGCTGCTGCTCGACGAACCGTCGCTCGGGCTGGCGCCTGTGATCGTGCAGGCGGTGTTCCGCATCATTTCGCAGATCAGGAAGGACACCACGGTCTTGCTCGTCGAGCAAAATGCGCGCATGGGACTTTCGGTCGCCGATCATGGCTTTGTCCTGGAAACGGGGCGGATCGTGCTGGGCGGCAAGCCCGACGAATTGTGGGGCAATGAGGCTATCGCCGCGGCCTATCTCGGCGGCCACGCCAAAACCCACGCCTGACAACGTCCCGTGCTTTACTGAGCGAGCTGGTTTTTCATGGTCACCATCAAGGTCGATAACCTCATCAACTTCGTGTCCGAGGTGTTTTCCCATTCGGAGTCCTCTCCGGAAGAGGCGAAGCGCATCGCGACCTATCTGACGACCGCGAATCTTACAGGTCATGACAGCCACGGCGTGATCCGCGTGCCGGTTTATGTCAGGTGGAAGAAGATGGGCTCGATCGTGCCGAACCAGACTCCCGAGGTGGTGGTCGACACGCCATCGCTCGCGGTGGTCGACGGCAAGTTCGGCTATGGCCAGACCGTCACGCCGGTTGCGGTCAGACTCGGCATCGAGAAGTGCAAGAAGGCGGGGCTCGCCGCGGTCGCGCTGCGCAACTCCGGTCATCTCGGCCGCGTCGGCGACTGGGCCGAGATGGCCGCCGCCGAAGGTCTTGTTTCAATTCATTTCGTGACCGCGGCCGGCTCGCTGCTGGTTGCGCCTTACGGCGGCGTCGAGAAGCGCCTGTCCACGGCGCCGTATTGCGTCGGCATTCCGCGTCAGGGCCAGAATCCGATCGTGCTCGATTTTGCGACCTCGGTTGTCGCCGAGGGCAAGTGCCTGGTGGCAAGCCGCGGCGGCAAGAAGCTGCCGACCGGCGCGCTCGTCGATGCCGACGGCACGCTGAGCGAGGATCCCCACGTGCTGTATGGGCCGTACACGCCGGACGGACCGCGCGACCACACCAAGGGAACTGGCGCGATCCGCGCCTTCGGCGATCACAAGGGCTCGGGTCTCGCCTTCATCTGCGAACTGCTGGGCGGCGCGCTGACCGGCACCGGCGCGACGTCGTCGGACCGGCGCTTCGCCAACGGCATGATGGCGTTCTACATCGACCCCAAGGTGATCGACACCAGCAATTTCTTCGATGGAGAAATCACCCGCTACACCGATTTCATCCGCGCCACCAAGCCGATCGCGGGCACGGATTCCGTGCTGGTTCCAGGCGATCCGGAGCGGAAAACCCGTGCCGATCGCACCAGGAATGGCATCCCCTTGCCTGACGACACGTGGGCGGCGATAGTGAATACCGCGCGCGAAGTCGGCGTCAGCGAAGTTTCTATCCAGCGGGCGACCAGCTGAAGGCTCGTCCCCCAATAAACCGCAAAGGGAAACGCGATCAATGGCAAACAAGGTCAAGCAAGTCTGGGCATCGGGCAAAGCGGTGGTGAACGCGTGGCTCGCGATCCCATCGGGATTCTCGGCCGAAGTGATCGCGCAATGCGGCTTCGACAGCGTCACCGTCGACATGCAGCACGGTGTGCAGGATTATCAATCGATGGTGCAGTGCTTCCAGTCGATGCACGCCCATCCGGTCACTCCGATGGTCCGCGTACCCTGGAATGAGCCCGGCATCATCGGCAAGGTGCTGGACGGCGGCGCCTATGGCGTGATCTGCCCGATGGTCAACACACCGCAGGAAGCCAAGAACCTCGTCTCCTACGCAAAATATCCGCCGAAGGGCGTGCGCTCCAACGGCCCGATCCGCGCCGGCATGTACGGCTCGGCCGGCACCTATCAGCAGACCGCCAACGACGAGATCGTGCTGCTGCCGATGATGGAGACCAAGACCGCGGTCGAGAACATGGAAGCGATCCTCGATGTCGAAGGCATCGATGGCGTCTATATCGGCCCGTCCGATCTCGGCTTCTCCTACGGCCTGGTGCCGAAGCTCGATCGCGATGAGCCGGAGATCCTCAAGATCTACGAGAAGATCATCAAGGAATGCGGCAAGCGCGGTCTCAATCCGGGCATCCACTGCTCGGGCGCCGAAGGCGCGGTGCGCGCGATCAACATGGGCTTCAAGCTCGTGACGCTATCGAACGAGGTCGGCCTGATGCAGGTCTACGCCAAGATGCAGGTCAACGCGACCCGCGAAAAGTCCGGCGGCAAGGCGTAAGCTCTGTCCGCGATGTTAGCTCTGCTCCCTCGTCCTGCTTTTGCGGGGAGAGGGTTGGGGTGAGGGGCTCTATCCGGCTAGCACCGTCTTTTTAATTGGCAACGTGCGTCGCCCCTCACCCGAATTGTCGCTGTGCGAGACCTCTCCCCGTAAAGGACGGGGAGAGGTGACTAACTCCAAAGGAGAACTCCGATGGCCTCGGCACAAGTGATCCGCCTGCACGCCGACGACAGCGTCCTGATCGCGCGCGCGAGCCTGCCGCCGGGGCTTGAGGTGACTGAGGGCGTCACGACGGTCGATCGGATCCCCGCGGGCCACAAGGTCGCGATCAAGCCGATCGCGCAAGGCGAGCCGATCCGGCGCTACGGCCAGATCATCGGCTTTGCGACCCAGCCGATCGCGCCCGGCCAGCACGTACATACGCAGAACTGCGGCATGGGTGATTTCGCCAAGGACTATGCCTATGGCGTCGACGTCAAGCCGGTGCCGAACTTCGATCTGCCGGCGACGTTCGAAGGCATCCGCCGCGCCGACGGCCGCGTCGCGACCCGCAACTATATCGGCATCCTCACCTCGGTGAACTGCAGTGCCCATGTCGCCGGCATCGTGGCCGACATGTTCAAGAAGAATCCGTTCACCGGCGACAATCCGCTCGCCGATTACCCGAATGTCGACGGCGTCGTCGCGCTGACCCACAAGACCGGCTGCGGCATGACCCAGGACGAGCCCTTGGCGCTGCTCCGCCGCACGCTCGGCGGCTATGCGCGGCACGTCAATTTCTCCAACGTCATCGTGCTCGGCCTCGGCTGCGAGGTGAACCAGATCGGCGGCCTGATGCAGGAGCAGAAGCTCGCCGGCCGCCTCCGCGCGATGGACATCCAGGAGGTCGGCGGCACCCGCAAGACGGTGGAAGCCGGCGTTGCCTTCGTGAAGGAGGCGCTCGCCGATGCCAACAAGGTCAAGCGCGAGGCGGTGCCGGCGTGCGAACTCACCGTGGCGCTGCAATGCGGTGGCTCGGATGGTTACTCCGGCGTATCCGCCAATCCGGCGCTCGGCGCGGCGAGCGATTTGCTGGTCCGTCACGGCGGCACCGTGATCCTCTCGGAGACGCCCGAGACCTATGGCGCGGAGCATCTTCTGACTCGCCGCGCCGTCAGCCGCGAGGTCGGCGAGAAGCTGGTCGGCCTGATGCGCTGGTGGGAGGAGTACACCCAGCGTGAGGGCGCCGAAATGAACGCCAATCCGAGCCCGGGCAACAAGGCCGGCGGTCTCACCACCATCCTTGAGAAGTCGCTGGGCGCGATGGCCAAGGCCGGCAGCACCAACCTCGTCGACGTCCTCAACTACGCCGAGCCCGTCACCAAGAAGGGCTTTGTGTTCATGGACACGCCCGGCTACGACCCGGTCGCCGCGACCGGGCAGGTCGCGGGCGGCGCCAACCTCGTCTGCTTCACCACCGGCCGCGGCAGCGTGTTCGGCTGCAAGCCGGCACCGTCGATCAAGCTCGCCACCAACACGCCGATGTTCAAGCGGATGGAAGACGACATGGACGTCAATTGCGGCACCATCCTCGATGGCGAGGAGAGCGTGCAGGAATGCGGCCAGCGCATCTTCGACCTCATCCTCAAGACCGCCTCGGGCCAGCTGACCAAGAGCGAGAGCTTTGACTTCGGCGGCGCTGAATTCGCGCCGTGGGTACTGGGCGCGACGATGTAGTTTGAGCCACGATCTAGCCTTTCACTCCGCCGTCGTCCCTGCGAAAGCTGGAACCCATAACCACCGGCCGTAGTGATGTGCGAGGCGTCTGCCATCGTCTTTCATCATTAGGACCACGCGGTCTGGGTCCCTGCTTTCGTGTTCGGTCCCGTGTGATTGGCGAGGGCCTGGATTGGCGCCAGGTAGCCGAGGCATTTGAGGCGGGTCCGATTGTAGTCGTGGACGAACTTGGCGAATGAAGCTTCCCGGACTACGCTGCGCTCCATCCGGGCTACGGATGGGACGGAGGAAGCATGCGCGCGCGTCGGTTGGGAATTGTTGGATGCATCGCATTTCTCGCCGCTTTGAGCCTCGGCGTCGATTCGGCTGACGCCGCAACCATAGTCGCGCTTGGCGCGAGCAATACCTATGGCAAGGGCGTGGCGCGCAACCAGGCCTATCCCGCGCAGCTCGAAGCGATCTTGCGGGCGGAGGGATTAAGCGTCCGCATCGTGAATGCCGGCATCAACGGCGACACCACGGAAGGGATGCTGCAACGCCTGGACCGAGCCGTCCCGAACGGGACCCGGGCGGTGATTCTCCAGCCGGGCGGCAATGACCGGCGCAAGGGCAGCCCTGACCGGACCGCGGATATCCAAAGTCGTCTCAGCGCCCGTGGCATCGCGGTGATCATGCTCCCTAACGGGATGCTGGGTGGACTCCCCCATCAGCCCGATGGTGTGCATTTGACCCCCGAGGGCTATCACATGCTCGCCGAGCAACTCGCGTCGCAGGTATCCGGCGCGATCGGCCGCTAGCAATCGCGTAGCCCGGATGAAGCCAACGGGTCGCGCGAATGCGCGCCCGATGACAGGCTCCGCGCAATCCGGGACTCTTCCTGCGGATGAAGGCCCCGGATTTCGCTTTCGCTCCATCAGGGCTACGGATCGCGCCCTTACCTTGGGCACCCCGTGCCCGTTGTTAGTGCTTGATGTCGACCGGAACCAGTGTTCTGCTCAAAAAAGCTGCTGGAGCCCTCGGTCCGTGTCGATATCCGTCGCACTGCATCACGTCACGCACTACACATACGACCGGCCGATCGATCTCGGGCCTCAGACCATCCGGCTCCGGCCCGCGCCGCATACGCGCACGCCGATCACAAGCTATTCGCTCAAGATCTCGCCCGCCAATCACTTCGTGAACTGGCAACAGGACCCGCAGGGCAACTGGCTGGCGCGCTACGTCTTCCCCGAGAAGGCGACCGAGCTCAAGGTCGAGGTCGATTTCACCGCTGACATGACGGTGGTCAATCCGTTCGACTTCTTCGTCGAGCCCTTTGCCAACAGCTTTCCGTTCGAATATCCCGGCGATCTCAAGACCGAACTCGCGCCCTATCTCGAGACCGATGAGCCCGAGCCACTGCTCGCGGCTTACCTGAAGGAGATTCCGCGCCAGGCTGACAGCACCGTCAACTTCCTGGTCGAGCTGAACGCGCAGCTGCAGAAGAAGATCAGCTACGTCATCCGCATGGAGGCCGGCATCCAGACGCCGGAGGAGACGCTTGCCGCGGGCTCCGGCTCCTGTCGCGACTCGGCGTGGCTCTTGATCCAGACGCTGCGCCACCTCGGGCTCGCCGCGCGTTTCGTCTCCGGATATCTCATTCAGCTGCGGCCGGACATCGATCCGCTCGAGGGGCCGCGCGAGGTCGAGAGCGATTTCACCGATCTGCACGCCTGGGCCGAGGTCTATCTGCCGGGGGCGGGCTGGATCGGTTTCGACGTCACCTCCGGCATGCTGACGGGCGAGGGCCACATCCCGGTCTGCGCCACGCCACACTATCGTTCGGCCGCGCCGGTGACCGGCACCGCGGGCGTTGCCAATGTCGAGTTCGGCTTCGAGATGAGCGTCAAGCGCATCGGCGAGGCGCCGCGCATCACCAAACCATTCTCCGATGAATCCTGGGCGCGGCTCGACCAGCTCGGCGAGCAGGTCGATGCCGACCTGAGGAAAGACGATGTGCGCCTGACCATGGGCGGCGAGCCGACCTTCGTTTCTGTCGACGATCTGGAATCGCCGGAGTGGAATGTCGCCGCGGTCGGCCCGACCAAGCGCGCGCTCGCCGACGAATTGATCCGCAAGCTGCGCACGCGGTTCGCTCCGGGCGGCCTGCTGCATTACGGCCAGGGCAAATGGTATCCCGGCGAGAGCCTGCCGCGCTGGGCGTTCGGTCTCTACTGGCGCAAGGACGGCAAGCCGATCTGGAAGAATGCCGAGCTGATCGCCGGCATTGAGAATTCGCGCAGGGCCGAGATCGCGGAGGCCCAGCGTTTCGTCAGAGTAACAGCAACCAAGCTTGGTCTCGGCGTCGACTATGCCATGCCGGCTTATGAAGATCCCGCCTTCTGGCTGCAGCGTGAAGCCGGCCTGCCGGCCAATGTCAGCCCGGCGAATTCCAAGCTGACCGATCCGGAAGAGCGCGCCCGGATGGCGCGGGTGTTCGACGAGGGGTTGACCACGCCGAAAGGTTACGTGCTGCCGATCCAGCGCTGGAGCCCGCTCGGTGATCGCGTGCCGGCACGCTGGCGCAGCGAGC
Organism: Bradyrhizobium sp. USDA 4504; assembly: GCF_054063995.1. NCBI lineage: Bacteria > Pseudomonadati > Pseudomonadota > Alphaproteobacteria > Hyphomicrobiales > Nitrobacteraceae > Bradyrhizobium > Bradyrhizobium sp. USDA 4504. The sequence goes on from NZ_JBSSGV010000001.1 coordinate 1,301,050, forward strand.
GCTGGAAGATCCGACGCAGCCATCTGTTCCTGTCGCCCGGCGACTCGCCGCTGGGCTTGCGGCTTCCGATCGCCTCGCTCGAATATGTCCCGCCGGACGATTATCCCTATGTCGTCGAGCGCGATCCGATGGCGCCGCGCGATGCGCTTTCCGAAGAGCTGCGGCAGGCGCTGAGGGAGATTCCCGAGCCGCTGCCGGTGCGTACCGCGATGTCGATCGAGGTTCGCGACGGCGTGCTGTGCGCCTTCATGCCGCCAGTCGAGAGGGTCGAGGATTATCTCGACCTGATCGCAGCGATCGAAGCCGCCGCCGAAGAGTTGCAGCTGCAGGTCCACGTCGAGGGTTACGCGCCGCCCTTCGATCCGCGCATCGAGGTGATCAAGGTGACGCCGGATCCCGGCGTGATCGAGATCAACGTGCAGCCGGCGCAAAGCTGGCGCGAAGCCGTCGACATCACGCTCGGCCTCTATGAGGACTCCGCCAAGACGCGGTTAGGGGCCAACCGTTTCCTGATCGACGGCCGCCACACGGGCACCGGCGGCGGCAACCACATCGTGGTCGGCGGCAGCAAGCCGGAGGATTCTCCGTTCCTGCGCCGGCCGGACCTGTTGAAGAGTCTCGTGCTGTACTGGCAGCGGCATCCGTCGCTGTCCTATCTGTTTTCCGGCATGTTCATCGGCCCGACCAGCCAGGCGCCGCGCATCGACGAGGCGCGGCATGACGGGCTCTATGAGCTGGAGATTGCGCTGTCGCACGTGCCGCCGCCGGGCATGGATGCGCCGCTGTGGCTGGTCGATCGCCTGTTCCGGCATATCCTGGTCGACATCACCGGCAACACCCATCGCGCCGAGATCTGCATCGACAAGCTCTATTCGCCCGACGGCCCGACCGGCCGGCTTGGCCTCGTCGAATTCCGCGCGCTCGAAATGCCGCCCGACCCGCGGATGTCGCTGGCGCAGCAACTGTTGATCCGCGCGCTGCTCGCAAAGCTGTGGCGTGAGCCGCAGCAGGGCCGGTTCGTCCGCTGGGGCACCGCGCTGCATGACCGCTTCATGCTGCCGCATTTCCTCTGGGAGGATTTTCTCGGCGTCCTCGCCGAGCTCAAGCAATCCGGCTACGACGTCGAGCCGGAGTGGTACAAGGCGCAACTTGAATTCCGTTTCCCCGCCTTCGGCCGCGTTCATCACGGCGGCGTCGGTCTCGAACTGCGGCAGGCGCTCGAGCCCTGGCATGTGCTGGGCGAGGAGGGCACCTCGGGCGGCACCGTGCGCTACGTCGATTCGTCGGTCGAGCGTCTCCAGGTGAAGGCGACCGGATTCGTCGATGGGCGCCATGTCATTACCTGCAACGGCAGACGGATGCCGATGACCGAGACCGGCCGTGCCGGCGAGGCGGTCGCCGGTGTCCGCTTCAAGGCCTGGCAGCCGGCCTCCGGCCTGCATCCGACCATTCCCGTGCATGCGCCGCTGACGTTTGACCTGATCGACACCTGGAACGGACGCTCGCTCGGCGGCTGCGTCTATCATGTCGCCCATCCCGGCGGCCGCAACTACGAGACCAAGCCGGTCAATTCCTACGAGGCCGAGGCGCGGCGGCTGGCGCGCTTCCAGGAGCACGGCCATACCCCAGGCAAGATCGAGACGCCGCCGGAGGAACGCACAATTGAGTTTCCCTTGACCCTCGACTTGCGGACGCCGCTCCTGCACTAATTGTGTCAAGGGGAAGTGGAATGTCCGCATCGGGTGGCAATAGTCCAGGCAGCAGTCAGGAGAGCAGGGCCCGTCCCGGTCAGCGCCGGATGGCGCAGTGGACCCGCGACTATGTCCGGCTGCCCGGCATTCCCGACGAGTATATTGCAGACAACGGCGCGCCGCGGCCGGTCTGGGCCCGCTTCTTCGACGCCTTTGCCGCGCTGTCGCCGGCCGATATCGAGCGCCGCTTCGCCTCCGCCGATCGCCATCTGCATGAGGCCGGCGTCACCTATCGCGCGCCGGGCGACACTTCCGACCGGATCTGGCCGCTCAGCCATCTGCCGCTGATCATCGACGCGGCGGACTGGCGCCAGCTCGCCGCCGGTGTCGCGCAACGCGCGCAGCTGCTGGAGATGGTGCTGGCCGACCTCTACGGCGAAGGCCGCCTCGTTGCGGACGGCGCCATCCCTGCCGCGGCGATCGCCGGCAGCAGCGAGTATCTGCGCGCGGTCAGCGGCATCAAGCCGCCGGGGGGCCGCTATCTGCATCTCTATGCCGCCGACATCGGCCGCGGGCCTGACGGCCGCTGGTGGGTGCTCGCCGATCGCACGCAGGCACCGTCGGGCGCGGGCTATGCGCTGGAAAACCGCCTGGTGCTGTCGCGCGCCTTTTCCAATCTCTACAAGTCGATGAATGTCGAGCGCGTCGCGCCGTTCTTCGAGGCGTTCCGCGATTCGCTGCGCGCCAGCGCCGATCGCGACGAGCCGCGGATCGGCCTGCTGACGCCCGGCGCGTTCAGCGAGACCTACTTCGAGCACGCCACGCTGGCGCGCTATCTCGGTTTCCTGCTGGTCGAGGGCGACGATCTCGCGGTCTCAGGCGATCGCGTCCACATCCGCACCGTCGCCGGGCTGAAGCGGCTCGACGTGCTGCTGCGCCGGGTCGATTCCAACATGCTCGATCCGCTCGAGCTCGACGCGTCCTCCTATCTCGGCGTGCCCGGGCTTGTCGAGGTTCTGCGCAAGGGCGGCGTCGTGGTCGCCAACATGCCGGGCTCCGGCGTGATGGAGGCGAGGGCGCTGCTCGGCTTCCTGCCCAATCTGTGCCGGCGCCTGCTCTCTGAAGACCTGATGATGCCGCACATCGCGACCTGGTGGTGCGGCCAGAAATCCGCCCGCGAAGAGGTGCTGTCGCGGCTCGACGAGTTCGCGATCGAAGGCGCCTATGGCCGCGGCGTTGCGGATTTTCCCGGCAACGGACCGGTGCTCCCGGGCGAATTGTCGGCAGCGGACCGCGACCGCCTGAAGGATGCCATCAGCCATCGCGGCATCGATTATGTCGGTCAGGAGCTCGTGCGGCTGTCGACCACGCCGGTATGGGAGAACGGTCGCATCGCGCCGCGTCCGTTCGTGTTGCGGGTGTTCGCGGCGGCGACGCCGAGCGGCTGGACTGTGCTGCCCGGCGGCTTCTGCCGGATTGCTGATCGGGCCGATGCGCGCGCGGTGTCGATGGGCGATGGCGCGGTGTCCGCCGATGTCTGGGTGGTCTCCGACAAGGCGGTTGAGACCTCGACCCTGCTGCCGGCGGTCGACACCGTCCGCATCCGCCGCATCGCCGGCGTGCTGCCGAGCCGCGCCGCCGATAATCTGTTCTGGCTCGGCCGCTATCTGGAGCGCGCCGAGGCCACCATCCGGCTGATCCGCGCGCTGTGCACGCCGCTGCGCGATCCTGCGCGCGCGAATTCGAACGGCGCGGCGCCGGCGATGCATTCGGCCGAGCGCATCCAGCGCATGCTGGTCGCCTGGGGCGCGGCCTCGCAGACCGCGCGCGCCAATCTCGCCAAGGTCGCGCTCGAAGCGCTGCAGAGCGAGGAGAAATTCGGCTCGGCGCTGTCGCTGGTGCGATCCGCGCAGCGCACGGCGACCTCGCTCCGCGAGCGGCTGTCGCCGGACGCTTGGCAGGTCATCACCGAGATGGCTGATCGGCTGGCCATCGAGGTTCATGACGATGACGGCGTCGTCAGCGCCGCCGAATTGACCTTGCAGGAGCTCGCAAGCTTCGCCGGCCTCGCGCAGGAAAACATGAACCGCGCCGCCGGCTGGCGTTTCCTCGAGATGGGCCGCCGCGCCGAGCGCGCCGTCAACACCACGCGCTTTGCCCGTCAGTTCGCCTATGACGAAGCCGGTGACGAGGACCTCGACGTTCTGCTCACGCTGGTCGACTGCCAGATCACTTATCGCTCGCGCTATCTGGTGCAGCCGCTGCTCGCACCGGTGCGCGATCTGGCGGTGCTCGACCCCTACAATCCGCGCTCGGTCGCATTCCAGGTCGCGGCGCTGAACGAGCATATTGCCGCGCTGCCGAGCCTGAAGGAGCATGGCCTGATCGAGCGGCCGCAGCGTCTTGCCGTCGCGGTCGAGGCAATGCTCACAACGGCTGAAGCCTCGAGCCTCGACGTCAAGACGCTGTTCGCGCTGGAGCAGGATCTGCTCAACCTCGCCGACGCGATCGGGCTGCATTATTTCCCGCACGGACCGAATGCCAGCCGGCCGGAGAAGCTCACGGGGCTGGCGTGATCTACGACATCCGTCACGTCACGACCTACAGCTACGAGACCCAGGTCAGCTTCGCGCGCTGCTCGCTGCGGCTGGAGCCGGTCACTGGCGACGGGCAGCAGTTGATCTCGCATTCGGTCGAGATCCGTCCGAGGCCCGCGGAACGCACCGCAAGGCGCGACTTCTTCGGCACGCTCACTGAAAGCGTCCTGATCGAGACCGCGCATCGCAGTCTGCGCATCGATGCCCGCTCGCGGGTCTCGGTGGCGCGAAAGCCGCCGGCGTGCGACGCCGCCAGTCCGCCCTGGGAGGACGTGCGTGACAACGCGTTCGAGGCATTGAGCCTCGATGCGGCCTCGCCGGTCGGCTACGTCTTTGCCAGCGCACTGGTGCCGGTGCTACGGCCCGTGACGGCCTACGCTTCCGCGAGCTTTTTGCCCGGCGGCGGCATCCTCACCGGGGCGGCCGACCTGATGCGCCGCATCCGCAACGACTTCAAATACGATCCCAAGGCGACCGTGATCTCGACACCGCTTCGCGACGTGTTCGAGAAGCGCCACGGCGTGTGCCAGGACTTTGCCCATGTGATGATCGCGGGGCTGCGCGGCCTCGGCCTGCCCGCGGCCTATGTCAGCGGCTATTTGCGCACCATTCCGCCGCCGGGCCAGCCGCGGCTGCAGGGCGCCGACGCCACCCATGCCTGGGTCTCGGTCTGGTGCGGCAGCGCGCTCGGCTGGGTCGGGTTCGACCCGACCAACGATCTGATGGTCGGGAGCGACCACATCATTCTCGCCATCGGCCGCGACTTCGCCGACGTCTCGCCGGTCGATGGCGTCATCGTCGGCGCGCGCAAGCAGAAGCTCGCCGTTGCGGTCGACGTGCTGCCGGTGGGGTGAGCCGGGATGGGCGCGCGGCGCGCTCGACCGCGCCAATGCGGTCGCGATCAGGCGACGTGCCGCTTGCCCGATTTGTCCCACCCGATCGGGCTGACGATGACGCGGTCGCGGCCTTCACGCTTGGCTTGATAGAGCGCGAGGTCCGCGGCCTTGAGCAGATCGCGCGACGTGCGCTCGTGGTCCGGGACGAGGCAGGACAATCCGATGCTGACGGTCGGCAATTCAGGCTCGGATTCCCGCGCAGCCGCCAGCTTGGTGCGAATCCGTTCGGCAATTTCCAGGGCGCCCGTCTTGCCGATGCCCGGCAGCAACACCGAAAACTCCTCGCCGCCATAGCGGGCACCGAGATCAGTTGCACGCTTGGCGCTGCTTGCGATGCACCGTCCCACGGTGGTGAGCACGGCGTCGCCGGCCTGATGCCCGTACGTGTCGTTGTAGATCTTGAAATGATCGACGTCGATCATCAGAAGCGAGACCGGCGCCTTTGCACGCATGCCACGGCGCCATTCGACGTCAAGGGTATCGTCGAGGCGGCGGCGATTGGCGAGGCCCGTCAGTGCATCCGTGCTCGCGAGGTGCGCGAGCCGGTCTTCCGCGGCGGCCCGCCGTTTGAGAGCGGCCACCAGGTAGAACATCAGCACGATCGAGAAGCCGCAGAGCGCTGCCACCACGCTGCCGATCAGCCAGAGCTGCTGCCACCAGTCGGCATAGATGCCGTCGAGCGCAAGACCCTCGGCGATGAGCAGGCGATTGTGTCCGACCGCCTGGAAAACATAGAGCCGGCTGACATGATCGACGATCGATTTCGTGATGTAGGAGCCGGATTGTCGTGCCGGAAATTGCTTGAAGACCAGAGAGTCCTTGATGCTTTGCCCGATCTTGCTGATGTCGAACGGGGCGCGCATCAGTATGACGCCATCGCTGTTGAACAGCGCCATGCTGTCGCCGAAGCCGAAATTCAGCTTGCGAAACAGATTGTGGAAATAGCTGAGCCGCATGCTGCCCGCGACCACGCCGGCAAAGGAACCGTCGTCATTGTTGATGCGGCGGCTGAGGTTGATCAGATATTCGCCGTCAGAGGTAATCCACGGAGCGCTGATGAACAGCCCGCCGTCCGCTCGCGTCTGATGTGCCCGGAAGAAGTCTCGATCGGCGAAATTTGCGGCCCGCGGCGTCAACGTCCTGGAATCGAGCGTGACGTCCCCCGCCGCATTCAGCACAAGGATCGAGCCGAGATCCTTGGCCGTGGCGGCGCGGTCGAACAGCACGACCTGGCGAAGCTCCGGGCTGATCTTGCCGAGTTCCTGCAGCTTGACGCCGTCGGCGACCGCCTGGAGCGAGAGGTCGTAGAGGTCGATGTTGCGGTCGATCTCGCTGGCGATGGAGGCGACGAGGTTGGTCGCACCTTGCTTCGCATGCTGATAGTCCTTGCCCGCCATCTCCCAGAGGATGGATGCGCAGATCGCCGAAAAGCAGAGAACGAGGCCGATCCCGAGCGCAAGGAGCCGTTTGGTCGGCACTGCCTTCGGCTTTGGCAAAAGCCCGTTCATTGCTCGGTTCCACTTCCCCGCGCCCTCGCGCAGCGACGCTTTTCTATGGAGGCATCAAATTGAGAAATGCGACCCGAAACGGAGGCAATTTGTGTCCGTGCGTTGGGAGAGTCTTAACCATCCGAATTGCCGGGGCCCTGTCGCAGGGCCCCGCCAGATCGCCGCTCAGGTTCCGGTCCGCTGCAGGCCGTCGGCCGCGTCGCTGCGCAGGTTGCGGAAGAACTGCTCGACCTCGCGCGACAGCGTCTCGGCAGTTGTGGTCAGATCGTTCGAGGCCGCGAGCACCGATTCCGCCGCCTTGCTGGTTTGGTCCATGTCATCGCGGAGCGAGCCGACATTAGTGACCAGGGTCTCGTTGCCCTGGGCGGCCATCTGGGCATTGGCGGAGATTTCGCGCGTCGCCGCGTCCTGCTGGCCGACCGCGCTCGCGATGTTCGCGGTGACGTTGCTGATCTCGCGCACCGCCTGACCGATCTCGCGCACGGCGGCCACGGAGTTGCGGGTCGAGGCCTGGATCAGGCCCACATTCTCGCTGATCTCGGCGGTTGCCTTCGCGGTCTGGCCGGCCAGCGCCTTGACCTCATGCGCGACGACGGCGAAGCCACGGCCGGCATCGCCGGCGCGGGCGGCTTCGATGGTGGCGTTGAGGGCGAGCAGGTTAGTCTGCTCGGCGATCGCCTGGATCAGACTCAGCACCCCGTCGATGCGCTGGGTGGTGGCGGCAAGGCCCTCGATCTCGGTGATCGAGCGGTCGGTGCGCGCACCGGCCTGATCGACTGCGCCGGACGACTGCTTGACCTGGCGGCCGATCTCCTCGACCGAGGCGGAGAGTTCTTCGGCTGCGCCCGCCACCGCGGAGACGTTGCTCGAGGCCTGTTCGGTGGCGCCTGCCGCCGCCACCGCGCGGTCGCTGGCGTCCGACGCGACGGTTGCGATGGTCTGCGCGGTTTGACGCATCGTCGCGGCGTTGTCGTGCACCGCGCGGAGCACCTCGCCGATCGTGCCACGGAACGCTTCGACGAAGGTCTCGATATGCCGGCCGCGCGCGTCGCGCGCCTCGGAATCCTGTACGACCTGCGCGTTGAGGCTGCGATTGCGGTCCATCGCCTCCTGGAAGACCTTGATGGCGCGTGCCAGTGCGCCGATCTCGTCGCTGCGCCCGACATGCGGTACTTCGACATGGTCGGTGCCCTCGGCGACGCGCTTGATCGTCATGGTGATCTGCGACAGCGGCCGGGCCACCGAGCGGGCGATGATCAGCACGCCGAGTACCACCACAATCAAGGCCGCGGCGCCGAGGCCGGTCAGCACCAGCGCCATCGTGCGGTTGGTGTCGGTCTCCCGCGCCAGCTTCTTGCTGCGGTCGGCATAGACCTTGGAGAGCGCCTCGAGATCCTTGTTCAGTGCGGTGCGCACGTCGCGGTTGGCGTCGTTGTCGCCCCATTCCCGCCCGGCTGCGGCGCCGATCTCGATGCCGCGGCGTACCAGCTCCTTGCGGAAATCGATGAACTGCTCGATGCGCTTCTTGAACACCGCGAACTGGGCGGCGTCGTCGGCCTGCACCAGCGTTTCCCAGTTCTTGACCACGCCGAGAATGCGTTCGTTGAACGCCAGCAGCCCGTCGCCGTATTTCTTCACCGCTGCCGGATCGGTCGACATGTAGATGCCGCGGGATTCCATCACCACGGCGTAGACCAGTGAATTGACCCGCTCGACATTGAGTGCGGCACGGCTTGCGAGGTCGACGGCCTCGGTCAGCTCGGCATTACGCCGCGCATTGTATTCGGACAGGAAGGTGATGGCCGCGGTCAGCGCCGCAATCAGCGCAAACGTCGAGTACAGCCTGGCAGCAAGCGAGAATCGGGATGCCATTGGAGGCCGGGACATGGAGATGGGGGATGTGACGGGGGCGGGCATTGCGGGGCACTCCAAGAGGCCGGGGAGTACCTTCGGCCGATTAAAGCTTATGCAAAATTTTCATGGACAATTTGTTAACACGCGAGATTTGTGCAGCCGCGACCGTTAAAATCTGTAAATAATCCCAATGCCTTATGGGCCGCTTTGAGTCTGCCGGGTGCTCGCGGCTTGCGGTCGTGCCGAGGCTGCGCCGCCGTTACCGGCAAAGGCGCCAGCACGCGGGGCGAAGCCGATGGCACGCCTTTCGCAAAGAGGTGCTAGATTGCGCTGCCCCAGCCCGCGACGAACCCCTCATGCTCTATCGTCACACCATCGACGCCACCAATTACGCATTCGACGATCTGCGCATCCTGCTTGCCAAGGCCTCGCCGCCGCGTTCAGGCGACCGCCTGGCCGGCATCGCCGCCGACAGCGCGGAGGAGATGATCGCAGCGCGGCTTGCGCTGGCCAATGTTCCGCTCAAACAATTCCTCGATGAGCCTGTCATCCCCTATGAGGCTGACGAAGTCACCCGCCTGATCCTCGACAGCCACGACGTTGCCGGCTTTCTGCCGGTGTCGTCGCTCACCGTCGGCGGATTCCGCGACTGGCTGCTGTCGGATGCCGCCAGCGGGGAAGCGATCAAGAAGATCTCGCGCGGCATCACGCCAGAGATGGTTGCGGCGGTGTCGAAGCTGATGCGCAACCAGGATCTGATCCTGGTCGCGAAGAAATGCGAGGTGACGACCCGCTTCCGCAACACCATCGGGTTGCGCGGGCGAATGAGCACGCGGCTGCAGCCGAACCATCCTTTCGACGACCCCAAGGGCATCACCGCCTCGATTCTCGACGGGCTGCTGCTGGGAGCGGGCGATGCCTGCATCGGCATCAATCCGGCGAGCGACGACCCAAACGTCATCGGCACCCTGCTGCGGCTCCTGGACGACATCATCACGCGATTCGAGATTCCGACGCAGGGCTGCGTGCTGACCCATGTCACGACCACGCTCGGACTGATCGGGCAGGGGCTGCCGGTCGATCTCGTGTTCCAGTCGATCGCCGGCACCGAGGCGGCCAATCGCAGTTTCGGCGTCGACCTCTCGCTGCTGCGGGAAGCCCGGGAAGCGGGGCTGTCGCTGCGCCGCGGCACGGTCGGTGACAATGTGATGTATTTCGAGACCGGGCAGGGCTCGGCGCTGTCCGCCAATGCCCATCACCAGGTCGACCAGCAGACGTGCGAGGCGCGGGCCTATGCGGTGGCGCGCGCGTTCGATCCACTGCTCGTCAACAGCGTGGTCGGCTTCATCGGTCCTGAGTACCTCTATGACGGCAAGGAAATCATCCGCGCCGGGCTCGAGGATCACTTCTGCGGCAAGCTGCTCGGTCTGCCGCTCGGGATCGACGTCTGCTACACCAACCACGCCGAGGCGGATCAGGACGACATGGACAATCTCCTGACGCTGCTCGCGGCCGCCGGCGTGAACTTCATCATGGGCGTGCCGGGCGCGGATGACGTCATGCTGAACTATCAGTCGACATCGTTTCACGATGCGCTCTATGTCCGCGACTTGTTCGGCTTGAAGCGGGCTCCCGAATTCGACGACTGGCTCGCGCGCGTCGGCCTTGCCGGGCAGGACTTCCGCCTCGTGGCCGGTGCGGAGCGGCTGCCCGACCTCGCTGCCAGGCTGCTGACCTGAGGGGGATAGCGAAATTCTGCAGAGCAACTATCTCGTCGTTATGTCGTTAAGTAGTGCCACAATGTTGAAGAATTTCTGGCCCAGCGTTCCGCGCCGTGGTTAGATTTGCCGGTGCTTCGGGGTCGTTTGATGAGAGCTGAGGGCATAAAGACAGTACGACGTATCCTCTGCGTTTTTCCGCGCTATACGTCGTCGTTTGGGACCTTCGAGCACGCCTACCCCCTCACTGACGGCGTCAAGGCGTTCATGCCGCCGCAGGGCCTGCTGCTGATCGCCGCATACCTTCCCGAGAACTGGCCGGTGCGTTTCGTCGACGAGAATCTGCGTCCGGCGACGGCGGAGGATTTCGAGTGGGCGGATGCCGTGTTCGTCAGCGGTATGCATATCCAGCGCCAGCAGATGAACGACATCTGCCATCGCGCGCATGACCATGACCTGGTGGTCGCGATCGGCGGCCCGTCGGTCAGTGCTTGCCCGGACTACTATCCTTCATTCGACTACCTCCACGTCGGCGAGCTCGGCGATGCGACCAATGAGCTGATCAAGCGTCTGGCTCATGATACCAGCCGTCCCGACGAGCAGGTGGTGCTTAAAACCATCGACCGGCTGCCGATGACGGAATTCCCGCTGCCAGCCTATGAGCTCGCCGAAACCAAGAAATATTTCCTCGGCAGCATCCAGTTCTCCTCGGGCTGCCCCTATCAGTGCGAGTTCTGCGACATCCCCGGGCTCTATGGCCGCAATCCGCGCCTGAAGTCGCCGCAGCAGATCATCGCCGAGCTCGACAAGCTGCGCGCCTGTGGTGCCACCGACACCGTGTATTTCGTCGACGATAATTTCATCGGCAACCGCAAGGCGGCGAGCGAGCTGTTGCCGCACCTGATCGAGTGGCAGAAGCGGACCGGATATGTCACGCGCCTCGCTTGCGAGGCGACGCTCAACATCGCCAAGCGTCCCGAGATCCTGGAGAAGATGCGCGAAGCCTACTTCGTGACGATCTTCGTCGGCATCGAGACGCCCGATCCCGACGCGCTGAAGGCCATGCATAAGGATCAGAACATGATGGTTCCGATCCTCGAGGGCGTGCGCACCATCAACTCGTTCGGCATGGAGGTCGTCTCCGGCATCATCATGGGGCTCGATACCGACAAGCCCCAGACCGGCGACGCGTTGCTCTCCTTCGTCGAGGAGTCGCGGATTCCGCTGCTCACCATCAACCTGCTGCAGGCGCTGCCGAAGACGCCATTGTGGGATCGGCTCGAAAAAGCCGGGCGCCTGATCGATGACGAGGGCCGCGACTCCAATGTCGAGTTCCTGCTGCCCTACGAGGACGTGGTCAGTTCCTGGCGCAAATGCATGGAAGTTGCCTACGAGCCGAAGAAGCTGTTCGCGCGCTATTTGCATCAATGCAACTACACCTATGCCAATCGCATCAAGGTGCCGGTTAGCCCGGAGATGAAGAGCTGGGCCAACATCCGGCGCGGCCTGATCATGCTCCGCAACATCTTCTGGAAGGTCGGCGTGCTCGGCGACTACAAGCGCGTGTTCTGGAGGTTTGCGCTCGGCCGGCTCAAGCGCGGCGACATCGAGGGGTTGATCTCGGCGACACTGGTTGCGCATCATTTGATCACCTTTGCGCGTGCAGCCTCCAGCGGCCGGCAGAACGCCTCGAACTACTCGATCCGGCTGCGCGAGGCTTCCGTCCCCGCCGAATAACAGCATGACGACACCGCCGGCGCCCACGTCCCCTTCGCTCGCCGATCTGCGCGAGCTCACGCCGGCGCGCGTCGGCCTTGGCCGGTCCGGTGCCAGCCTGCCGACCGATGCGCTGCTGTCGTTCACGCTCGACCATGCCCGCGCCCGCGACGCCGTCCACGCCGCCTTCGATGTCAGCGGGATCGCGGCCGGTCTTGCCGGCCTCGGCATCACGCCGCTTGAGGTGTCGAGCCAGGCGCACAGCCGGCGCGACTATCTGCGGCGGCCCGATCTCGGGCGCATGCTGGATTCTGCGTCGCGGCGGTCGCTGGAGAAGTGTGGCATCACCGCATGCCCCTGCGCCATCGTGATTGGCGACGGCCTGTCGCCGACGGCGGTCAATGTGCATGCCGTCGAATTGATCCGGCATCTCGTGCCGCGCTTGGCGGCCGACAAGATCGAGGCCGGCGCGGTGATCGCAGCGTCCGGGGCGCGGGTCGCGCTCGGTGACGAGATCGGCGCCATCGTCGGCGCGCGCATGCTGGTGATGCTGATCGGCGAACGGCCGGGCCTGTCCGCTCCCGACAGCCTCGGCGCCTATCTCACCTTCGCGCCGCGAATCGGTCTCACCGACGCCGACCGCAACTGCATCTCCAACATCCACCATGCCGGGCTGAGCTATGTGGAGGCCGCATTCAGGATTTCGTGGCTTGTGCGCGAGGGCCTGGCACGCCAGATCACAGGGGTCGCGTTGAAAGATGAAAGCGGCGGTGGATCGTCGAGGAATGCGCTACCAAGGTGTGACAAATCAGATACTTAATGGCGGGGGTCGGCGGTTCCCTGTCGATTTGGTCGGCCCCTCGCGCTTGCGAGCAAAGGGGCGGGCAGGTAAAACCGGCGCCGGTCAATATTCGCGTGTTTTCAAGGACTAGCGCTGATCAGTTGCGCTCACCCGCCTCATTCGCGCCCCTAGACCCAAGCTAGACAGATTGAGCCGTTTTCAGAACTGGACAGGGCATGCTCGAAAAGAATTCCGAAAGTCAGGTCCACGTCGAGAAGATCGAAGAGCCGCGGTCGGGCCTCAGCATCGCGTTCGGGATCGAGCGTCTCGGCCTGATCCCGATGCGGGCGCCGATCCTGTCCTGCATCGTCCTCGTTCTGTTGCTGATCGGCGCCGTGTTCGGCGTGCACCGGATCAAGATCGACGACTCGCTGTCGCAGCTGTTCCGTTCCGAATCCAAGGACTACAAGCAGTATGAGGCGGTGACCAAGCGCTTCCCGGCGACCGAGTTCGACGTGCTCGTCGTGGTCGAAGGCAAGACGCTGCTCGAGCGCGACAATCTCGGCAAGCTGCGTGACATGGTCACGGATCTGCAACTCGTCGAGGGCGTGCGCGGCCTGGTGTCGCTGTTCTCCGCGCGCCAGGCGCCGGAGCGAGGCAAGCTGCCGGCGGCGTTGTTCCCGAACGAGCTGCCCGAGGGCGCAGCCTACGACAAATTCGTCGAGACCGTCAAAAGCAACGAGATCATCCGCGGCAAGCTGCTGTCGGAGGACGGAACGCTCGCGCTGATCGTGCTATCGCTCGAGCCCGAGGTGGTCGGCAGCAACAAGCTCAGCAAGGTGGTCGGCGACATCAGGAAGATTATGGCCGACGACCTCGGCGGCAGCGGGCTCAATGCGCAATTGTCCGGCGTGCCGGTCATGCAGCTCGAGATCCGCAACGCGGTCGAGCGCGACGGCCTGACCTACAACATCCTCGGCATCCTCGCCGGCTGCATCATCGCCATCATCTTCTTCCGCAAGATATCCTTCATGGTGGCGGCGGCGTTCCCGCCGATGATCGCGATCCTGCTCGCGCTCGGCGGCCTCGGCTGGGCCAATTTCAACCTCAACATGTTCCTCAACGTGATGACGCCGCTCATCATGGTGATCAGCTTCTCCGACTCGATGCAGCTGACATTCGCGGCGCGCGCGACCGGCTGATCGCGGGGCAGGACAAGTTCACCGCGTTCAAGAATGCGGTGCTGGTGGTCGGACCGGCCTGCGTGCTGACGCACGGCACGGCCGGAATTTCCTTCATCGCGCTGCAGTTCTCGGATTCCGACCTGATCCGCAAGTTCGGCGAGGCCGGGCTGGCGGCGACCATCATCGCGCTGATCGCGGTGCTGTCGCTGGTGCCGGTGTTCGGCGTCCTGTTCGTGCGCAACGAGAAGATCTTTGCGGTCAAGTTCCAGAGCGCGGATGCCGGCGTACAGGCGCTGCGCAATTTCTGCTACTGGATCGCGGTGCGCATGGTCGGCCGTCCCGGGCTGTTCAGCCTGCTTGCGCTGATCGTGGTCGGCGGCCTCGGCATCATCTACGCCAATCTCGAGCCGCGCTACCGGCTCGCCGATCAGGTGCCGGACAAGCGGCAGGCGGTGGCGGCGTCGAGCCGGCTCGACGCCAAGCTGACCGGCGCCAATCCGGTCGATGTGCTGATCGAATTCCCCAAGGGGCAATCGCTGTACTCGCCGGAGACCTTGAAGACGATTGCCGATGTCCATGCACTGGTCGAGGACTCTGCCGGCGTCGGCAACGTCTGGTCGCTGGAGACCTTGCGGCGCTGGCTCGCCGAAAAGGCCGGCAGCAATGATGTCGCGACGCTGAAGGAATATGTCGACCTGATCCCCGAACACCTGGTGCGCCGGTTCATCGACAAGAATCAGGATGCTGTCGTGGTGTCGGGCCGCGTCCCGGATGTGGACTCGAGCCAGTTGCTTCCGGTGGTGAACAAGCTCGATCATTCGCTGGACAAGGTGCGCGCCGAGCATCCCGGCTACGAGATCGCGGTCACGGGTCTGTCGGTGATTGCCGCACGCAACAGCGCCAGCATGATCGAGAAGCTCAACCACGGCCTCACTATCGAATTCCTGCTGGTCGCGATCTTCATCGGGCTCGCATTCCGCTCGATCGTGGTGATGTTCTCCTGCATCCTGCCGGGCATCTTCCCGGTGGTGCTGTCGGGCACGGTGCTGTGGCTGCTCGGGGAGGGGCTGCAATTCGCCAGCGTGGTGGCTTTGACGGTGTCGTTCGGCCTCGGCCTCAGCGCCACCATCCACTTCCTCAATCGCCTGCGGCTCGAGACCAAGCCGGGTGTCACGCCGGAACTTGCGGTGGAGCGCGCCACCGTCCTGGTCGGCCCAGCGTTGATCCTGACCACGGTGGTGCTGGCCTGCGGTCTCGTCGTCACCGTGTTCTCCGACCTGCCGTCGCTGCGCCTGTTCGGCTGGCTCAGCGCCTTCTCGATGGTCGCAGCCCTGGTTGCGGACCTCTTCATCCTGCGGCCGACCTCGATGTTCCTGATCAACCTGTCGCAAAAGCTCCGCGGCAGGGGCGGCCAGCCCGCGCCGATCGAAAAGGCCTGATCGACGAGCGATCAAAAAGCTGCAGCAAAAAGGCCCGGTTCCGAAGCGTTCGGAACCGGGCCTTTGTGTCTTGTGGGCGCAATCGGCCGGGAGCGTCAGCTCTTCGTCATCGTGATCGAGACGCCGCGGATCTCGCCCTTGGAGTCGATCTGCACGACCTGCTTGGAGCCGTTGGTCTGCAGGTTCAGGTTCGCGGCAAAGCCGGACGCCTCGACGAACACGTCGATCCGCCCGCCGCCCGCGGTGCCCTGCAGATTGCCGAAGATGTTGCGGCTCGCCTCGCTCCAGTTGCCGGAGATCCGGTCGCCCTGGCTGGTGACGTCGCTGGAGAGGTCGAACTTGTAGCTGTCGCTGGCGCAATGCAGGGACTGTTTCAGGCTCATGCCCGAGGGTGCGACCTTGTAATCCGCCTTGCAACGAATCCGTTCAGTCGTGCCGTTGGACAGCGCCACCGTGCCCGTTCCGGTCCACGAGCCGGCAAAACCGGCAAACGGCCCGCTGGCCTGGGCGTGGACGGCGGAGGCAGAGAGCATCAGTGCGGCGCCGACGCCCACAGCCCTGAGAGCCTGACCATAAAGGCTGGAACCAAACCGTTTCATTGTGAATTTTCCCATCAAAATCAACGCTTCCTACGCAAGAAAGCGTCTCGCCGCATCGAAGGTTTAGTGTCACCGAAGAATGTTAGGTTCAAACGACAGAAACGGCGCGCGGCGCCCATATTGTCATCGAACAGAATCAGAAACCGTCGGCTTCGTGACGGCATGTAGCTTTGCGCAACTGCTATCCGCAATAGCCGAACGCGATAAAGTGATGGCACGAATCGTCATTGCGAATCAATAACTTATGTAGGGGTTTACAGCGCCGCAAATTTAGCCGCATTTAGCGGTGCTTGTCGTCAATCCGTTGCCGCGTTACGTGGCGTCTGCAAATCCCCAAAATCCGTCCCGGCCATGCCGAAGCGCTTTTCGGGAACAGATTTTCTGCTGTCGGAAATGAAGGAATACGATGCGTAAATTTCTCTTGGCTCTTGCCCTGTTGTCGATCCCGCTCTCCTCCAGCGCCTTCGCCCAGCAGCAGACGCGCGGGACACCCGATGAGCAGAAGGCCTGCACGCGTGACGTGCAGCGTCACTGCCGCGCCGTGATCGATCAGGGCGATTTCACCATTCTCGCCTGCCTGCAGCAGAACCGCAGCAAGATCAGCTCCGCCTGCGACCAGGTGCTGAAGACCCACGGCCAGTAAGGCCGGTTCGGGCCCCATGGATCGCCGCAAAGCCCGTGCTCGGCATGTGTGCCGGCCACGGGCTTGGTATGCTGGCGGTCACGGACAGCATTGGTTTTGGTGGCGTATTCCCCTATATGGGGCTCGCAAATCCCCCGCATGCGCTGACCTTTCGCGCCTGCGTCGTGCCATGACCAGTGTAGCCCAAATTTCCCATGACCACCGCGAACGACCTGCGATCCGGAAAGACCCACCGCGACGAGAATTTCCCGGTCGCGTCGTGGATCATTCATCCGCGGCATCGTGCCCTGATCCTGGCCTTCTATAATTTCGTCCGCACCGCCGACGATATCGCCGATCACGCCACGCTGCCCGCCGAGGAGAAGCTGCGCTACCTCGACCTCATGGAGGCCGAGCTGCTTGGCAACGGCGACACCCAGAAGGAAGCGGTCAATCTGCGCCGCGCCTTCGCCGAGCGCGGCATGCCGCCGCGGCACGCGCTCGACGTGCTGGTGGCGTTCCGCCTCGACGTCACCAAGCTGCGTTACGAGAACTGGGACGACGTGATCGATTATTGCCGGTACTCGGCGATGCCGGTCGGGAGGTTCATGCTCGACGTGCACGGCGAGGATACCTCGACCTGGGCGGCGTCGGACGCGCTCTGCGCCGGGCTGCAGATCAACAATCATCTTCAGGACTGCGGCAAGGACTACCGCAACCTGAACCGTGTCTACTTGCCGCGCGATGCCCTGGCCGCCGCGGGCGCGACCGTCGAGATGCTCGGCGAGGCGAAATCGCAGCCGGCCCTGCTCAAATGCCTGCAGGCGCTCGCCGTGCGCACCGAGGCGCTGCTCGACCAGAGCAAGTCGCTCGCCGCCGAGGTGAAGGATTTCAGGCTGGGGCTCGAGATCTCCGTGATCCAGGCGTTCGCCGACAAGATCGTCAACATGCTGAAGGTGCGCGATCCGCTCAGCGAGCGCGTGCATCTGAGCCCGCTCGAACTGCTGCTGCAGAGCCTTGGCGGCGTGGCCGGCGAGACGACGCGGCGTGCGACCGGACGGCGTGCGGTCTCCAAATCGGCGGCTGGCGCATGAGCGTGGAGGCGGCGGCCAACGCAAGTTACGGAAGCACCGCGTCGGGCAGCTCGTTCTACGCCGCGATGCGCATTCTGCCGCGCGCGCAGCGCGAGGCGATGTTCCAGATCTACAGCTTCTGCCGGCAGGTCGACGACATCGCCGATTCCGACGGCCCGCGGCCGGAGCGGCTGGCCGCGCTGCAGCAGTGGCGCGACGATATCGACGCGCTCTATGCGGGGCATCCGCCGGAGCGGCTGAAGGACTATGTCGCCTCGGTGAAGACCTTCGGCCTGAAGCGCGAGGATTTTGTCGCGATCGTCGACGGCATGGAGATGGACGTGCCGCAGGACATCCGCGCGCCGGATCTCGCGACGCTCGATTTGTATTGCGATCGCGTCGCGAGCGCGGTCGGCCGACTGTCGGTGCGCGTGTTCGGCCTGCCCGAGGACGATGGCATCCAGCTCGCGTACCACCTCGGCCGCGCGCTGCAGCTCACCAATATCCTGCGTGACATCGACGAGGATGCCGGCCTCGGCCGGCTCTATCTGCCGCGCGAATGGCTCTGGCACGCCGGCATCACCAATAACGATCCGGCCCGCGTCACCGCCGACCGCGCGCTGCCGAAGGTGTGCGCGCCGCTGGCCGAGCGGGCCAAGATGCATTTCCAGAAATCCGACGAGATCATGAAGCGCAATTCGCGCCGCGCCGTGCGCGCGCCGCGGATCATGTCGAAATACTACCGCGCGATTCTCGATCTTCTGATCGCGCGCGGCTTCACCGCGCCGCGCGCGCCGGTACGTGTGTCCAAGGCCGCCAAGATCGGCATCCTTCTTCGTTACGCGATCATCTGATGCAAAAGACCGTTCATATCATCGGTGCCGGCATTTCCGGCCTCTCCGCGGCGGTGCGCCTCGCCAATGGCGGCTACAAGGTGTTCGTCCATGAGGCAACGCAGCAGGCCGGCGGCCGCTGCCGCTCCTATTTCGACGCGGCCACCAATCTCACCATCGACAATGGCAACCATCTGTTGCTGTCGGGGAATCGCCATGCGCTGAGCTACGCGCGCGCGATCGGCACCGAGGCCGGCCTCGTCGGGCCTGCGCGCGCGCAGTTTCCGTTCGTCAATCTTGCCAGCGGCCGGCGCTGGCAGCTCGACCTCGGCGATTCCCGCCTGCCGCTGTGGGTGTTCGACGAGGCGCGCCGCGTCCCGGACACTAGCCTGCGCGACTATCTCGCCTTGGCGCCGTTGGCTTGGGCCGGCACCGGTGCGCTGGTCGGCAACACTATTCCCTGCAAGGGCACGCTGTATGACCGCCTGGTGCAGCCGCTGCTGCTCGCCGCATTGAACGTCGATCCGCCGGAGGGCTCGGCCGGGCTCGCGGGCGCCATCGTGCGCGAGACGCTGCTCGCGGGCGGGCAGGCCTGCCGTCCGTTGATCGCGCGCGACGGCCTGAGCTCGGTCCTGATCGAGCCGGCCGTGAAGCTGCTGCAGGAGAGGGGCCACAGCGTTCAGTTCAGTCACGAATTGCGTGCGCTCGGCATGTCGGGTGATCGCATCAGTGAGCTCGATTTTGGCAATGGCGACAAGGTCGCGCTGGGAGCCGACGACGCCGTCGTGCTTGCGGTGCCGCCGCGGGCCGCGGCCGCACTGCTGCCCGGCCTGAAAACCCCGACCAAATTCCGCGCCATCGTGAACGCGCATTTCCGCGTCGATCCGCCGCGCGACGCTGCGCCCATTCTCGGCGTGGTCGGCGGCCTCGTGGAGTGGCTGTTCGCGTTCCCGCAACGGCTGTCGGTGACGATCAGCAACGGCGACCGCCTGGTCGACATGCCGCGCGAGGAGCTCGCGCTGGCGATCTGGCAGGACATCTGCGAGGCCTCGGGGGTTTCCGGCGACCTGCCGCCCTGGCAGATCGTGCGTGAGCGCCGTGCCACATTTGAGGCGACGCCGGAACAGAATGCCCTGCGTCCGGGGCCCGCGACGGCGCAAAAAAACCTGTTCCTTGCCGGCGACTGGACTGCTACCGGGTTGCCGGCAACCATCGAGGGATCGGTGCGATCGGGGGATCGCGCCGCCGATCTGGTTCTGGCCAGACGTTAGATTCGACCTGTTGGCGCGTTTTCGAGCGAAGTGGCTACCGGTTCGCGTGAAGAAAACGCGACCAAACAGAAGGACAAGAACGTGATCCGAAGCAATCGGATCATGCTCTGGAGCGGCCGCGGCTTTCGATCAGCCGGCCCGCGATGAAGAGGATATCGAGCGAAATGCTTGCGAGAGATCACAGCGTTGCAGTCGACCCGGTCGCGCTGGAGAAGAGCATCTCCAAGGCAACCGAAGCGCTGCTCGGCTACCGTCAATCCGACGGGCACTGGGTGTTCGAGCTCGAGGCCGACAGCACCATTCCGGCCGAGTACATCCTGCTGCGTCACTACCTGGCCGAGCCGATCGATGCCGGGCTCGAGGCCAAGATCGGCAACTATCTGCGCCGCGTCCAGGGCGCCCATGGCGGCTGGCCGCTGGTGCATGACGGCCCGTTCGACATGAGCGCCAGCGTGAAGTCGTACTTCGCGCTGAAGATGATCGGCGATTCCGTCGACGCGCCGCACATGGCGCGGGCGCGCGAGGCGATCCGTTCGCGCGGCGGCGCTTCGGGCAGCAACGTGTTCACGCGATTCCTGCTCGCGCTCTATGGCGTCGTGACCTGGCGCGCGACGCCGGTGCTGCCGATCGAGATCATGCTGCTGCCGATGTGGTCGCCGTTCCACATCAACAAGATCTCCTACTGGGCGCGCACCACCATGGTGCCGCTGATGGTGCTTGCCGCGCTGAAGCCGCGTGCGAAGAATCCGAAGGGCGTCGGCATCGACGAACTGTTCCTGGAGGATCCGAAATCGGTCCGCATGGCGCCGAAGGCGCCGCATCAGAGCGCGAGCTGGTTCTATCTGTTCCGCTCGCTCGACGCCGTGCTGCGGGTAATCGAGCCGTTGTTTCCGAAGAGCCTGCGCCAGCGCGCGATCGATGCCGCGCTCGCCTTCACCGAAGAGCGGCTGAACGGCGAAGACGGCATGGGCGCGATTTATCCGCCGATGGCCAACATCGTCATGATGTACGAGGCGCTCGGCAAGGACGAGAATTTCCCGCCGCGCGCCACCACCCGCCGCGGCATCGACAAGCTGCTCGTGATTAGCGAACACGAGGCCTATTGCCAGCCCTGCGTTTCGCCGGTGTGGGACACCGCGCTGGCCTGTCATGCGCTGCAGGAAGCGGGCGGCGACGACACCCTGGCCAAGGCCAGGCAGGGCCTCGACTGGCTGAAGCCGCGCCAGGTGCTGGACCTGAAGGGCGATTGGGCGGTCAAGGCGCCGGACGTCCGCCCGGGCGGCTGGGCGTTCCAGTACAACAACGACCATTATCCCGATCTCGATGACACCGCGGTGGTCGTGATGGCGATGGATCGCGTGCGGCGTCATACCGGAACCAGGGAATATGATGAGTCCATCGCGCGCGGCCGCGAGTGGATCGAGGGGCTGCAGAGCCGCGATGGCGGCTGGGCCGCATTCGACGTCAACAACCTCGAATATTACCTCAACAACATCCCGTTCTCCGATCATGGCGCATTGTTGGATCCGCCGACCGAGGATGTCACCGCGCGCTGCATCTCGATGCTGGGCCAGCTCGGCGAGACCGCCGAGAGCAACAAGGCGATGGCTGACGGCGTCGCTTATTTGCGCCGCACCCAGCTTGCCGAGGGCTCCTGGTACGGCCGCTGGGGCCTGAACTACATCTACGGCACCTGGTCGGTGCTCTCGGCGCTAAATGTCGCAGGGGTCGATCGCAACGACCCGATGATTCGGAAGGCGGTCGACTGGCTGGCGTCAGTCCAGAATCAGGACGGCGGCTGGGGCGAGGACGCCGTCAGTTACCGGCTGGATTACAAGGGTTATGAAGTTGCGCCTTCGACCTCCTCGCAAACGGCATGGGCTTTGCTTGGATTGATGGCGGCCGGAGAGGTCGAAAATCCCGCTGTTACGCGCGGGGTGGAGTACCTAAAGGCAACACAGACGGAAAAAGGGCTGTGGGACGAGCAGCGATACACAGCTACGGGGTTTCCGCGGGTATTTTACTTGCGATATCATGGCTACTCGAAGTTCTTTCCGCTCTGGGCGCTGGCGCGGTATCGAAATTTGAGAAGCACCAATAGCAGGGTGGTAGGGGTCGGGATGTGATTGTTGAGGCGGGGGCCGCCGAGACCGTGGGCAGTAGAATTGATCCTCGGCCGGTATTGATTGTGACTGGATTGGTGCAGGAGGCTCGCATCGCGGCAGGCCCCGGCATGATCGTAATCTGCAGTTCGAGCGATCCGCAGCAGCTGCGTGAGTTGCTGGCGACGCTGGATCCGAGCACCTTCCGTGGCGTGATTTCGTTCGGCGTGGCCGGCGGGCTCGATCCGTCGCTCAAGTCAGGCGACGTCGTGGTTGCGACCGAGGTGATGTCGGGCGATACCCGTTTCCTGGCCGCATCCGCGCTGAACGAAGAGATGATCGCCAGCGCCGCGCTGAAGCGCCGCAGGATCGTCCGCGGCAGTCTCGCCGGCGTGGAAGAGGTGATCGCGGCAAAGGCCTGCAAGGCCGCTCTGCGCTCGATGACGGGCGCAGCCGCGGTCGATATGGAGAGCCATATCGCGGCGGCCTATGCCGCCAAGGCCCGCATTCCGTTTGCCGCATTGCGCGTAATCAGCGATCCCGCGCACCGGGCGCTACCGGAACTTGCGAAATCCGCAGTGAAGCCGAACGGCGACATCGACCTGCGCAAGGTGCTGCGCGGCATCGCCCGCAATCCACGGACGCTGCGCGCGCTGGTGTCGACCGGAATTGACTTCAACCGCGCGCTGCGCTCGCTGCGCAGCTGCCGCGGCTTCCTGCTCGGCAACGAGGTGTTGATGCCGGTAGAAGACGTTCTGATCACAGCGAAGGCGGCCTGATCCGCTGCGCCGGGCAGGGACCGGGTTTCTCACCGCATCAAGCTCAACTCACAGGCCCGGTCGCATCGCGATCGGGCCTTTTGCTTTGATGCCCAAAGGTTTCGCTCGATGCCACGCTGTTCCGGTTCCACGCGATCAGCGGACTTGCGCGCTGTGCGGTGAGAGACCCCGCATATCCGTGTCCCTCGGGCCGGTGGGGTCGCGCGGCCAGCCTCTGACGACTTGCCAGCAGCGCGCCGGCGCCCCGGGAAGGCCCTACGCGGACCGCGCTGGGTCGACGCTTGACAGCTACGGCTATTCATCCGAGAATGAACTATGATCCTTTATTCATGAATTAAGGTTCACTATGGCAATCGCTGCCGTTCGCCTCAACCAGCTGGTCGAAACCAAAGCGCGTATTCTCGATGCCGCCAGGGAGGCCGTGGCGCTGAGTGGCTGGAAGGACGCCCAGATCGCCCTGATCGCCTCACGGGCCGGCGTGGCCACAGGCAGCGTGTATCGCTACTTCGACTCCAAGGCGGACCTGTACGCGCAGGTGCTCGCCCTGGTGTCCGAGCGCGAGGTGGCTGTCGTCGCCGCGATCGTCGAGGCGGAAGGCTCGGCGTCCCAGTGCCTGGTCGACGCGATCTACACTTTCGCGGTCCGGGCGATGCGCGGCCGCCGCCTGGCGTACGCGTTGATCGCCGAACCCTGTGAACCCGAGATCGACGCGGCGCGCCTGAAATACCGGGCGGCCCTGGCCGATCAGATCGCAAGGCTGGTTCGGCGCGGTATCGCCGGCGGTGAGTTCGTCGAGATCGACGCGAACGTCGCGGCATCCTGCGTGACCGGCGCCTTCATGGAGGCGCTGGTCGGTCCCCTTGCGCCCGAAGCGGCCCCCGATTCCGACGCGGCGAAGGCGATCGCACAGTCGATCGCAGGGCTTTCCGCGCGCATGCTGTTTCGCCACGCCACGCCTGAACTCATCCCTGTATCGCGAGTCTCCGCATGAACGCGCGCGTCCAGCCGGTTGCCGTCGCTGAAGCGAAAGCCGCTCCGTTTGCGACCCATGAAGTACGCAATCAGGCGCGGCCGGCGCTCGGCTTCAATGCGTTCGATGACGACCGCGCGCTGAGTGGCCTGATCGCGACGATCGCGCCGTGGGCGAAAGACAAGCTTTCCGCGCTCGGAGCTCATGCCGGCAGCGAATCCGTGCAGGAGGCGGCACGGCTGGCCAACGAGCACGAACCGAAGCTCCTGACCCATGACCGGTATGGCAACCGCAATGATTGGGTCGAATTTCATCCGGCCTGGCATCAATTGATGGCGCTGGCGTTCCGGAGCGAGGTGCATAGCCTCGCCTGGTCGACGCGCGAACCACACGGCCATCTGGCGCGTGCGGCGCTGAGCTATCTCTGGAACCAGATCGAGAACGGCGTCGGTTGCCCCACCGGGATGGCGTACGCCGCGATCGCCGGGTTCTCCGGCAAGCCGCAATTCAATTTGTGGCGGGAGCGAACGCTGGCGGCGGACTACGATCCGCGGCGGCTTCCGATCGAGGCCAAGCGCTCCGCGGTCATCGGTTACGCCATGACCGAAAA
The DNA here is from genome assembly GCF_054063995.1 of Bradyrhizobium sp. USDA 4504. NCBI lineage: Bacteria > Pseudomonadati > Pseudomonadota > Alphaproteobacteria > Hyphomicrobiales > Nitrobacteraceae > Bradyrhizobium > Bradyrhizobium sp. USDA 4504. The sequence goes on from NZ_JBSSGV010000001.1 coordinate 1,325,293, forward strand.
GCAGGGCGGCTCCGATCTGCGTGAGACCCAGACCACCGCGCGCTTTGTCGAGCGCGGCGCGCATGGCGAGATCTATGCGCTCACCGGCCACAAATGGTTCTTCTCGGTGCCGGTGGCCGACGGATTCTACACGCTGGCGCGCACCCAGTCCGGCGTCAGCTGCCTGTTCGTGCCGCGCCTGCTGCCCGATGGCAGTGCCAACCGCATCCACATTCAGCGTCTGAAGGACAAGTGCGGTAACCGGTCGAACGCGTCGAGCGAGATCGAGTACCACGATACGTGGTCGATCCTGGTTGGCGAAGAGGGCCGCGGCATCGCGGAAATCCTTTCGCATGCCCATCTGACGCGGCTGGATTTCGCGGTCGGCTCCGCCGGGCTGATGCGCCAGGCGCTGAGCCTCGCCCTCAACCACGCGCAAACGCGAACGGCGTTCGGCAAGCCGATGTCCGAGCTTCCGATGCAGCGCAACGTGCTCGCCGACCTCGCGCTCGAGAGCGAGGCGGCGATGCTCGGCGCGTTTCGCATCGCGCGCGCGACCGACGGTCTGCAGACAAGCGAACACGAGCGATTGCTGGCGCGGGTCGCGACACCCGTGATGAAGTTCTGGAACTGCCAGCGCGCGCCGGCCTTCACCTATGAATGCCTGCAGGTGCATGGCGGCAACGGCTTCATCATGGAGAATCCGATGGCCCGGCTCTATCGCGAGGCGCCGTTGAATTCGATCTGGGAAGGCACCTCGAACATGATGTGCATGGACGTTTTGCGCGCCATGCAACGCGATGCGAATTGCCGGGACGCATTCGTCGACGAGTTGCGTGCGAGCAGGGGCCTCAATCCGGTCTATGACCGAAGCACGGACGATCTCGCCGATCGCTTGCGTGCTCGATACCCGGACGACGGGCATGCGAGAGCACTCGTCACCCGCATGGCGCATGCGCTGCAGGCCGCCGAGATGCTGAAGCATGGCGACGCCGCTACCGCCGAACTGTTCGTGAAATCCAGGCTTGGCGCGGACGGGATGCAGGTATTGGGCGGGCTTCCATCGACGGAAGGTCTTGGCGCCATCGTCGAACGTGCCTCCGTCATCCATCACTGAGGGTCCAAGTCATGCGTCAGACCGAAGTTTGTGCCGTCAGCGATGTCAGGGCCGTCGTCGGAGACGAGGAGTGGGCAACCCGCGTCGACCTTGCGGCGTGCTACCGCCTGGTCGCGCTCTACGGAATGACCGACCTGATCTACAATCACATCAGTGCACAGGTCCCGGGGCATCACGATCAGTATCTGATCAATCCCTATGGCATGCTGTACAAGGAAATCACCGCCTCGAGCCTCGTCAAGATCGACATCGAGGGCCGGACCCTGCTGCAGCCCGACCACGGCTACAACGTCAACGTGGCCGGCTTCTATCTGCACGCCCCGATCCATCGCGCGCGGCCCGACGTGAACTGCGTTCTCCATACCCACACCAGGGCTGGCACCGCGGTCAGCGCGCTTGCCGAAGGGCTGCTTCCGCTGTCGCAGACGGCGATGCGGTTTCACGGTCGGATCGGTTATCACGATTTCGAGGGGCCGGCGATCGATCGGGAGGAATGCGACCGGGTCGTCGCTGATCTCGGTCGCAACAATGTGCTGGTGTTGCGCAATCATGGCCTCCTGGTGTGCGGCAACACGATTCCGCAGGCGTTCAACGCGATCTACTGGCTGGAGCAGGCCTGCCGGATCCAGGTCGACGCGCTCGGCTGTGGCCGGCCGCTGCATGCGCCGACCGAGATGGCGATCGGCAACACGGTGACCTGTTTTGCCGGCACCGAGATCACGCTGGACAATGAGCGCGACACCAATCCGGTGCTGAATGAAGCGGCGCAAAATCTGCAAGCCGGGTACGGCCTGCTGGAATGGCCGGCGCTACGGCGCAGGCTCGACCGCATCGACGGGAGCTATGCGCAATGAGCACGGCGCTGGCGGCGTTGCGGATCGGCTTCATCGGCGCCGGCCGCGTGGCGCAGACGCTCGCGCCGGCCTTCGCCTGCGCGGGGCTGAACGTCGCGGCGTTCTACAACCGCGGTGCCGATGCCGCGCAGCGGCTCGGATCCCGCATCCCGTCGGCGCGGCCGATGACGGATGCGCAGCAGGTCGTCGACCGCTGCGACATGGTTTTCCTGACCGTGAGCGACGACGCGATCCTGCCGGTCTGCCGCGACTTGCGCTGGGAGCCGCGTCACCGCGTGGTTCATTGCAGCGGCGCGACCGAACTGGCCGCGCTCGATCATGCGAAATCCGCAGGCGCCGCGACCGGCGGATTTCATCCGATGCAGATGTTTGCCAATCCCGACGTCGCGCTCGAGGGGTTGCGCGGATGCACCGTCGGCATCGAGGCAGAGGGCGACTTCAGGCGTGACCTGGAATTGCTTGCGACCCGCATCGGGTGTGAACCGCTCGCGCTGCCGGCCGGTGCGCGGGCGCTCTATCATGCGTCGGCCTATTACGTCGGTCCGTTCCTGATCGCGCTGCTCAAGGAGGGCGTCGAGCTCTGGAAGAGCTTTGGCGCCAGCGAGGCCGACGCGTTGCGCGCGATGATGCCGCTGCTGCGGGGGACGGTCGCGGCTGTTCTCGACGGTGGCCTCGCCAACGGCATGGGCGGCTGCGTGGCGCGCGGCGACGTCGGAACGATCCTCAAGCATCTCCGGGCGCTGGATGAGCGCTTTCCCTCCCTCCGGCGCGCTGTATCGCGAGCTCGCCCTGCGCAACGTCCCGCTCGGGATCGAGCGCGGCACACTCAGTGCACCGCGCGCGGCAGAGATCGAGAGATTGCTTCTGCGCACGAGATCGGAAGAGCATGCGGCATCCTGATCCAAAGAAAAAAGCCCCGGTTCGCTGAACCGGGGCTTTCATGTTTCTGCTTTCGCTCACATCGCGCGTCAGGCGGCGGTCGAGGCCTTCGCTTGCTGCTTGGCGGCGGCGGCCGCAGCCTCGTCGCGGCGGATCTCCGAGAGCTTCTTCTGCACCTGCTCGGCGAAGATGTACTGCGCCGGACGCTGCTTCGACATGTCGATCTCGGGCGCCATCGGGCCCGATGTCCTGATGCCGCGCAGCGCAACCCACATCGCCTTCAGCGGATTGTTGATCGCGGCGGTCGCCGCGGTCGGCTCATAGCCGCAATGGGCCATACAGTCGGCGCACTTCTCGTACTTGCCGGTGCCGTAGGTGTCCCAGTCGGTGGTGTCCATCAGCTCCTTGAAGGTCTTGGCGTAGCCTTCACCGAGCAGATAGCAGGGCTTCTGCCAGCCGAAGATGTTGCGCGCCGGCATGCCCCAGGGCGTGCACTCGTATTCCTGGTTGCCGGCGAGGAAGTCGAGGAACAGGCCGGAATGCATGAAATTCCACTTCTTGCCCTTGCCGAGCGCAAAGACGTCGCGGAACAGCTTCTTGGTCTTGGTGCGGTTGAGGAAGTGCTCCTGGTCGGGCGCACGCTCATAGGCGTAACCCGGCGACATCGAGACGCCGACGCCGAGCTCGGTGGTGAAATCGAGGAACTTGGCGATCTCCTCGGCCGGATGACCATCAAAGATTGTGGCATTGACGTTGACCGTGAAGCCGCGCGCCTTCGCCGCCTTGATCGCCGAGACGGCGCGATCGAACACGCCCTTCTGCGACACCGCCTTGTCGTGATGATCCTTCAGGCCGTCGAGATGCACCGAGAAGAACAAATAGGGCGACGGCTCGAACAGATCGAGCTTCTTCTCGAGCAGCAGCGCATTGGTGCACAGCGAGACGAACTTCTTGCGGGCCACGAGGCCGCGCACGATCTCGCCGATTTCCTTGTGGATCAGCGGCTCGCCGCCGGGGATCGCCACCATCGGCGCGCCGCACTCATCGGCCGCATCCCAGCATTCCTGCGCCGTCATGCGGCGATTGAGGATCGCATCGGGATAGTCGATCTTGCCGCAGCCGACGCAGGCGAGGTTGCAACGGAACAAAGGTTCCAGCATCAGCACGAGCGGATAGCGTTTGCGGCCAAGCAGCTTCTGCTTGATCAGATAACCGCCGATACGCATTTCCTTGAAGAACGGTATAGCCATTAGACGATTTCTTTCTGCACTTATCAAAGGGATGTGGGTTCAGATCAGCCCGCAGTCAGTTCGGCTGGCAGCCGGAATTCGATATTCTCTTCTCGGCCCGGAACGACCGAGACCGACACCGGTCCGATCCGCCGCAGAGCCTCGATCACATCGTCGACCAAAACTTCGGGCGCAGAAGCGCCCGCGGTAATGCCGACGGCCTTCGCATCCTTGAGCCAATCCGGATTGAGTTCGCTCCCATCGGCAATGAGATAACTCGCGACGCCGACCTCGGTGCCGATTTCACGAAGCCTGTTCGAGTTGGAACTGTTGGCGGCCCCCACCACCAAAATGACGTCAACCAGTTTGCTGAGGTCCCTTACCGCAGATTGGCGGTTCTGTGTCGCATAGCAGATATCCCTGATATCCGGGCCTTGAATATCTGTAAATTTTGCTTGAAGGGCCGCGATGATGTCCCTGGTGTCGTCCACGGACAGGGTGGTCTGGGTGATGTAGGCGACCGGCGTATCGCTCGGCAGCCTCAGTTCCGCCACGTCCTGGACACTCTGGACTAGGAGGACCGGCCCCGGAACCTGGCCCATGGTTCCCTCGACCTCGGGATGGCCGGCGTGCCCGATCAGGATCAGGGCGCGGCCCTTCGAGATATAGCGCTTGCCCTGGTTGTGGACCTTGGTGACGAGCGGGCAGGTGGCATTGAGCACCGGCAGATCGCGGGCTTCCGCCTCCTCCTCGACGCTCCTAGCAACGCCATGGGCACTGAAGACGGTCACCGCCTTGGCCGGCACTTCCGAGAGGTCCTCGACGAAGATCGCGCCCTTCTTCTTCAGGCTCTCGACGACGTGTTTGTTATGCACGATCTCGTGGCGGACATAGACCGGCGGCCCATACTTCTCGAGCGCGCGTTCGACGATCTCGATCGCGCGCACAACGCCCGCGCAAAAGCCGCGCGGCTGAGCAAGAAACACTTCCATCTGACGTCCGTTACGCAAATTGCACCAATCTCGTTCAATGCCCTGCGGCCTTTTCGGCAACGCACTCCACAGGTCGGACGTCGCAACGTCAGTTGCAATGTCTGAGCCATCACAGTTCCTGGACGGGATCTGCGCCCCAAGCGCATGGAAATACAGCGATTTGTGGCAAAAAGGTAGCGGTTCGATGGGGGCGTGGTCACGGACTAGGGGCGTTAGAGGTAATATGGTGTGGATTTCGACCCCTGCGACCGTCCGTCTCCCTCACTTGTTCGTCACTTTATCGCCCACTGATGCGGTTTATACCGGCCATTCGTGGCCGTTCCTGTGATTTGGAACCTCCTCGCCGTCCCGTCGAGGAAGATAACCAAAACAACATTAGATCGGTCCCGGGAACTCCGCTACAGAGCGGGCGTTTTCGGCCATGCTTCCCCGAGATAGAAAGAAACGAAGTGCTGACAAATATTGTCGTCTCCGTTGTTAGAACCTGTACGCGTTTTGCCCTTCCGGTTGTGATTATCTCTGTCCTGTTGTCGATCGGCGCCGGCTTCTACACGGCCCGCAACTTCTCGATCAACACCGACATCAACAAGCTGATCTCGCCGGATCTCGATTGGCGCAAGCGCGACAACCAGTTCGAGGAAGCGTTTGATCGCGAGCGGCTGATCCTGGCGGTGGTCGAGGCAGCGACGCCGGAGCTGACCAGCTCGGCCGCGAAGGCGCTCACCGCGAAGCTGCAGGCCGACAAGAAGAACTTCGAAGCGATCACCGCGCTCGGCTCCGGCGAATTCTTCGAGAAGAATGGCCTCTTGTTCCTGCCGACCGAAGAGGTCGGCAAGGTCGCGGGCCAGCTCGAATCGGCTGCACCGTTGATCGAGATCATGGCCGGCGATCCCTCGATACGCGGCCTGACCGGCGCGCTCGAGACCGGCCTTGCCGGCGTCAAGCGCGGGCAGGTCAAGCTCGACAATGCCGCGCCGCCCTTCAACCTGATCTCCGAGACGGTCGAGACCGTCCTCGCCAAGGGCAACGCGACCTTCTCGTGGCGCGAGCTCACCAGCGACAAGCCGCTGACCGATTCGGACAAGCGCGCCTTCATCGAGATCAAGCCGATCATCGACTATTCGGCGCTGGAGCCGGGCAAGGCCGCGACCGATGCGATCCGCCAGGCGGCGGCCGATCTGAAATTCCCGACTGAATATCACGCGCGCGTTCGCCTGACCGGACCGGTGCCGATCGCCAACGAGGAATACGCCACCGTGCAGGACGGCGCGATCACCAACGGCATCGGCACCGTGGTGATCGTGCTGGTCATCCTCTGGATGGCGCTGCATTCCGGCAAGATCATCTTCGCCGTGTTCGTGAACCTGTTCATCGGGCTTGCCATCACCACGGCGGTCGGCCTGATGATGGTCGGCTCGCTGAACCTGCTCTCGATTGCCTTCGCCGTGCTGTTCATCGGCCTCGGGGTCGACTTCGGCATCCAGTTCAGCGTCCGCTACCGCTCCGAGCGCTTCAAGAACGACAATCTGACGCTGGCGCTGGAAAACGCGGCGCGCCGCTCGGCGGTGCCGTTGTCGCTCGCCGCGATGGCGACCGCTGCTGGTTTCCTCTGCTTCCTGCCGACCGACTACAAGGGCATCTCGGAGCTCGGCAAGATCGCCGGCGCCGGCATGCTGGTGGCGTTCGTCACCAGCATCACGGTGCTGCCGGCGCTGCTCGATCTGCTCAATCCGCCCGGCGAGAAGGAGCCGGTCGGCTACGCCTTCCTGGCGCCGCTCGATAACTTCCTGGAGAAGCATCGCGTTCCGATCATCGTCGGCACGCTGCTGGTCACGGTCGCGGGCTTGCCGCTGCTCCATTACATGAAGTTCGACTTCAACCCGATCAATCTGCGCAATTCCAAGGTGGAATCGATCGCGACCTTCCTCGACCTGAGGAAGGATCCGAACACCGGCGCCAATGCCATCAATGTGATGACGCGCTCGGAAGCCGACGCCAAGAAGATCGAGGCCAAGCTCGAGAAGCTGCCGGAAGTGTCGCGCGTGATGTCGCTCGACAGCTTCGTGCCCGACGACCAGCCGGCCAAGCTGAAGCTGATCGCGCAGGCGGCCAAGACGCTCGGCCCCGCGCTCAACCCGGATTCGGTCGATCCGGCGCCGTCGGATCAGGAGAATGTCGAGTCGCTGAAGAGCTCGGTCGACGGCCTGCGCAAGACCGCGGGCGACGGCAAGGGGCCGGGTGCGCTGGCCGCGCGCCGGCTCGCCGACGCGCTGCAGAAGCTCGCCGATGCGAATGAGGCGACCCGCGACAAGGCGCAGGACGTATTCGTCGCGCCGATGAAGATCGTGTTCGATCAGCTCCGCAATACGCTGCAGGCCCAGACCGTCACGCTGCAGAACCTGCCGCCGGAACTCGTCGCCAGCTGGAAGACCAAGGACGGCCTGATGCGTGTCGAGGTGGAGCCGAAGGGCGATCCGAACGACAACGACAATCTGCGCCGCTTTGCCGACGCCGTGCTCGCCGCCGAGCCGACCGCGATCGGCGGACCGGTCTCGATCCTGAAGTCGGGCGACGTCATCGTGAAGGCGTTCATCCACGCCGGCATTCTGGCGCTGGTCACGATCAGCCTGCTGCTGTGGCTCACGCTGCGCCGCGTCGTCGACGTGCTGATGACGCTGGTGCCGCTCCTCGTCGCCGGCATCGTCACGCTGGAGATTTGCGTCTTGATCGGGCTGCCGCTCAACTTCGCCAACATCGTCGCGCTGCCGCTGCTGCTCGGCGTCGGCGTGGCGTTCAAGATCTACTATGTCACGGCGTGGCGCCAGGGCAGGACGAATCTGCTGCAGTCGAGCCTGACACGCGCGATCTTCTTCAGCGCGCTGACCACGGCGACCGCGTTCGGCAGCCTGTGGCTGTCGAGCCATCCCGGCACCGCCAGCATGGGCAAGCTGCTGGCGCTCTCGCTGGTCACCACGCTCGCGGCGGTGTTGCTGTTCCAGCCGGCGCTGATGGGCAAGCCGCGCGAGGTCAAGGAGGAGGACATCGCCAACGACGTCACCTGACGCGTTGGCGATTCGCTGTCGAACCGGCTTGGCAGGCGCCGCCGAGCCGCGATGTCAGCGGACGGTGTTCCCGCAGGTTTCCGCTAATGCGTCGGTCGCGCGATGTCGGGGAGCAGGCAGATATCGCCCACGGCGTCAGCCTGCGCATTGGCATTGCCCGGGGCCTGCTTTTGCCCCGGCTTGGTGGCCGGCGCCACGGCACCGGTGGTTTTCTGCGGTGCTGCTGACTTGGGCTGGGTGCCCTTCGCCGCCGGGCTGCCGGCGGCGCTCACCGGAATCGGCGGACCGACGCGGGTCCAGGTCTCGCCGCCGCACAGGAAGCCGAGCACGCAGCCCTGGATCTCGAGCTGATCGGTGCCGACGGGCTTGATGGTCGAGCTGTAGAGCTGGCCGTCCTTGGCGTTGTAGACCTGACCTTCCCACGCATCCGCGCCGGCCTTCTTCTTCATGTCGATCAGGATCGGCATGCCGAGCGTCGGCCTGCTCTGCTTCGCAGGATCAGGATTGTTCTTATCCTTGCCGCCTGGGGTTTTTTCCCAGGACACCGCACCCCACATGCTGCCATTACACTGGGCGACGCGGATGGTGGCGACACCGTCAGCGACCTTCCAGTCGCCGGTCGGGTCCGCTGCAAGTGCCGGTGATAATACGGTGGCCAAAAATAAACCTGAAAAGGCTATTGTACGCGCGAAAGTTCTTGGGCAGTGCAACATGGTCCAAACCTGTGCTTGACTGGACGATCCGAGCGGGGGTCAAAACGCCGCTAGCGAGCGTTTTAAGTTGACGAGATGGCCATCAACCGACGTATGTAACGAATGGTAAGTTCCAATTTAGACGTTTCCGAGATTTTTGTGGAGCGCGAGGGGCAGCGCGGTGCCATGCACACGCGTCACCTCAACGAGCAGCTCGTTCGCGTTCTCAAGACCATCGGCTACGACGTCGGCTTCCAGAAGGGGCAAGGCCAATACCTCTTCGATCGTCAGGGGGCTCGTTACCTTGATCTATTGAGCGGATTTGGCGTTTTTGCGATTGGCCGCAATCATCCGGCCCTGCGCCAGGCGCTGAAGAGCGTGCTCGACGCCGATCTGCCCAATCTCGTGCAGCTCGATGTCTCGACGCTCGCCGGCGTGCTCGCTGAACGTCTTCTGGAACATGTTCCATATCTGGACAAGGTGTTTTTCGCCAATTCCGGCGCCGAAACCGTCGAAGCCGCGATCAAGTTCGCGCGTGGCGCGACCGGCCGCCCCGGTATCGTCTATTGCGGGCATTCGTTCCACGGCCTGTCCTACGGCGCGCTGTCGCTGACGGATGATTCGAATTTCCGCGGCGGATTCGAGCCGCTGCTGCCGGGCTGCACTCCGATTCCCTTCAACGATCTCGAAGCGCTGGAGAAGGCGCTGTCGTCGCGCCAGGTCGGCGCCTTCATCGTCGAGCCGATCCAGGGCAAGGGCGTCAACATGCCCACCGACGAGTTCCTGCCCGGCGCGCTGGCGCTGTGCCGCAAATACGGCACGCTGTTCATCGCCGACGAGATCCAGACCGGCATCGGCCGCACCGGAAAATTCCTCGCGATCGAGCATTGGGGCATCGAGCCCGACATGGTGCTGCTGGCGAAGGCGCTATCCGGCGGTCATGTGCCGATCGGCGCGCTGCTGACGCGCAAGAACATCTTCGACAAGATCTTCAACCAGATGGACCGCGCGGTCGTGCATGGCTCGACCTTTGCCAAGAACGATCTGGCGATGGCCGCCGGCATCGCCACGCTCGACGTCATCAAGGCCGAGAAGCTCGTCGAGAACGCCGCCAAACGCGGCGCCGAGCTCCGTCTTGCGCTGACGCGCATGGTGCCCGGCTATGAACTGATGAAGGAAGTGCGCGGCAAGGGCCTGATGATCGGCGTCGAGTTCGGTCCGCCGAAATCGCTGCGGCTCAAGGCGTCGTGGAATCTGCTGGAGACCGCCAACAAGGGCCTGTTCTGCCAGCTGATCACGGTACCGCTGTTCAAGGATCACAAGATCCTGACCCAGGTCGCCGGCCACGGCCTCCACACCATCAAGCTGCTGCCGCCGCTCATGATCACCGAAGAGGACTGCACCTGGATCGAGAAGTCGTTCGACGACGTGATCGCCGGCAGCCACAAGGTGCCCGGCGCGATCTGGTCGCTCGGCAAGACGCTGGTCGACAACGCGGTGCGCAAGTCGGCGTAGGCCTCACGATGTAGCCCGGATGGAGCGAAGCGAAATCCGGGATTCTCACAACCGGCAAGACCGTTCCCGGATTGCGCTTCGCTCCATCCGGGCTACAAGATTTCACCCCTCCTTGTTGGCGCGCATTGCGCCCTCGAACTTGTCGCCGAACTCGCTCAGCTCGTCGGCGCCGAGATCGCTGACCGCCCAGTAGTTCAGGCCGCGGTCGCTCCAGCGGCGGATGTTGAAGCCCTGCAGTGTCGAGATCTTCGCCGCCTTGCGTTCGGTGTTCGCGGTCTGCGCCACGAACAGGTTGATGACGTGCTGGCGCCGCTTGTAGACCACGGCGCCGATCTCGCGGGCGTTGACGTAGTCGAGCCGGCCGCCGATCAGCGTGAAGCCCTGCGCGGTGAGATCGATCACCGGCGGCGAGACGTCGAGCTTGCCGTTGAACCAGGGCTTGACCGTATGCTGATCCGTCGAGATCACGTCGGTGAGGTGGCCGGCCTGCAGCGAACGCAGATGCGCCGACACCACCTCGTTCTCGATGCGCTGCTCATCATCGTTGCGCAGCACGATCGCGACAAGGCCGGTCGCTGCCATCGCCGACACCGCGGAGCCCAGCGCGAAGCCGCGCAGCACCGAGCGCCGGGTCGGCGCCGCCTGCGCTTGCGGTTGCGGCAGTGACTTCTCGATCTTGCGGCGCAGCTCGAGCGGCGCCTTGTAGCGCAAATCGCTCTCGGCGATCGCCTGGCGGATCTCCTGATACTCCTTCATGAGCGCGGCACAATGCGCGCACCCCTCGACATGGACTTCCACTTCGCGCGCATGGCCGGCGTCGAGTTCGCCGTCGATCAGCGCGTGGATCAGCACTTCGGCTTCCTCGCAGGTCATTTCGCTTGCTCCTGTTCCGCAAGCCAGGCCGATCGCAGCATGGCGCGGGCACGCGCGAGGCGGGACATCACGGTGCCGACCGGCACGGCGGCGACATCGGCGATCTCGCGGTATGAAAGATTCTGGATTTCCCTGAGAACGAAGGTCTCGCGGAACGGCTCGGCAAGCGCCGCGACCAGCTTGCGCACGGTTTCGCCGTCGAAGCGGCGCAGCAGCTGCTTTTCCGGGGTCTCCGGGGCTTCATTCCATAACGGGGTCTGCTCGCCGCCTTCGGGCAACTCCTCGACCGCGGTCGGGGCGGTCTTGCGCCTTGCATATTCGGCACGGCAGACATTGCGCAGGATGGCGAACAGCCACGGCTTCATCGCAGGTCCGCGGTAGCTGTCGAAATGCTTGTAGGCGCGCAGATAGCATTCCTGCACCGCATCCTCGGCGTCGGCGGCATCGCGCAGCAGATAGCGGGCCAGCGTATAGGCGTCGTCAAGGTACGGCAGCGCGGCCTCGCGGAAGCGCCGCGCCTTTTCGGGATCGTCTTGCGACGCGTTGACAACCATCGTGTCCTGTCCGGCATGTCGAGAGACGGCTCGTGCCCGGCCGGGGGCGGAGGGCCACCGGCCGGGCATGGTTGTGATTGTATGGGTTGTCACGTTACCCAACCTTGACACTGCCTGTCATGTGCGGATGCAGCGAGCAGAAATACTTGTACTCGCCGGGCTCCGTGAAGGTGAACGAGAAGGTGCCGTCGGTATCCATGGTCTTGGAGCGGAATTTGCCCGCGCACACCACGGTGTGCGGGATGTCGTCGCGGTTGGTCCAGGTCACGGTCGTGCCGACCTTCACGTCAAGCTGGGGCGGGGTGAACGAGAAGTTGTCGATGTGAACCGCGGTATCTTCGGCGCGGGCCGCCGTGACCGGCAGCAGCATGGTCGCGACCACGGCGATCCCGAAGTCGCGTCGATTGATCGAACTCATCGGTCTTGTCCCTCAGCCTTGCAGCGGCGTGTCGATGATCGCCAGCGGCTGGCTGTTCTGCTTGAAGTTGATGCTGGCGACGCCGAGCATGCTGCGCAGCTTGGCATCCTCCACCTTCATCGGGCCGGGCGAGGGGGCGGAGCCCGGCGCCGGCTGCGGGAAGGCGGTCGAACGCGCGGTGTGGAAGGTGACGTTGCCCTCGACCTTCTGCATCACCTGGTGGATGTGGCCGTTAAGCACTGTGACCGAGCCGAAGCCCTTGACGTATTCCAGCGCACGGGCGCCGTCCTCGGTGCCCCAGCCCCATTGCGGATAGACCGTCCACAGCGGGATGTGGGCGAACAGCACGATCGGCGTCGACTTCGAGCGGCCCTTGAGGTCGTTCTCCAGCCATTCGAGCTGCTCGTTGCCGAGATTGCCGAGGCCGCCGCCCTTGAGGTCGACGACGTTGACGAGGCCGATGAAATGCACGCCGCCGGCATCGAACGAATAGTAGCCCGGACCCTTGGTGCCGCGGCCGTAGCGCTCCTTGTAGAGCTTGACCTCCTCGTCGATGAAATCGTGCTCGCCCGGCACGTAGTGCACGTCGAGCTTGGCCTGCGAGATGATGCGATCGGCGTCATCGAATTCGGATGCCTTCGACAGATGCGTGATGTCGCCGGTGTGGATCATGAAGGACGGCTTGACCTGCATCGCCCGGACCTTGTTGATGGCCTCTTCCAGCGTGCCGATGGCGTTCGGGTTGGCCGGCTTGTCGAAGCCGACATGACTGTCGCTGATCTGCATGAAGGTCATGCCGGGCGCAGCTTCCGCAGCCGCGGCCGAGCCGACGATGCCGAGCGAATGCGGCACGCCGCCGGTGACGGTCCACAGCACGCCGGTGCCGGCCCAGGTCATGCATTCCAGCACCTTGCGTCGGCTGACGCCTTTTTCCTCATCGCGATGGTCGTGATCGTGTCCGCTCATGGCAAGTCTCCCGTGGGCCCAGGGATTGGGTTTCCGGGGAGGTGATCGGCGGGGCTGGGGCTTTATTCCCGAGGCCTCGGCGGGGCCGAGGGCAGGGATGACGATTTCGTGAGGTGCGACGCCGGCCCGCATGATCGGCAGGCGCAGGGGACCGCGCGACAGCTCGACGCAAGGGCAAGATACGCAATTGAAGCATTGCTTCTCGCAGCGTTATCGATCCGGCAAACCACTGATCAAGCGGAGGAAAACATGGCTGACGTCACCGGCGGCTGTCACTGCGGCGAGATCCGTTACGAGGTGACCGGCGAACCGGTCGTCCATGCTTTGTGCCACTGCACCGATTGCCGGCGCCACGCCGGCGCGCCGATGGTTGGCTGGATCATGGTTGCCGAGGACATGGTCAAGGTGACCAAGGGGCAGCCCAGGATCTACCGATCCTCGGAGCATGGCCGGCGGCACTTCTGCGCGAACTGCGGCAGCGGACTTTTCTATACCAATGGCAACATGCTGCCCGGGTTCATCGACATCCAGAGCGGCACCTATGACGATCCCGACGCGGTGCCGGCCACGATGCATATCCAGGTCGCGGAGCGGCTGCGCTGGATGGAGGATGCGCATGAGCTGCCGACCTTCGACCGCTTTCCGCCGCCGGAATGACCGCCGGTTGATGAACGCGGCGCGGCCTCTGGCGAAGAGGCGATGCGCGCCGCGACATGGAATCGCCCCGCAACGTAGACGCCTGCGCCCGTTTGGCTTTACTCGTCCTCGTCTTCCGGACCGCCGCGCTGCTCGATTGCATTTCGCACGCTACGCATGACAGCGAACGACACGAACGCCATCCTTCTCTTCTGATCATCGCTCAATGTCTTGTAGAGCGGCTCCCAGGCATCGGCGAGCTTCTTGAGGTCGGTCCCGCGCTGAATCAGCCGATCCGCCCTGCGCTGCATGAATTCGACCGGATTGCCTTCATGCATTCCGTCCATCGGTCCGTTTTCGTGCAATTCGGCAATGCGCTCCAACCGAGCCTGCCGATTTTTCGCTCTGGTGCGGATCGCATCCTCGATGGCCGGCCAGTACTTCTCCTGATCCGGAGTCAGCTGCAAGGCGGCCTTGACGATGCCGACGCGCATGTCGGTCAGGCTCTTCAGGTCGGCGGCGCTGGGTGGCGCAACGCCGACAGTCGGGGATGTCTCTGCTGCGATGGCGAGAGACGAGGTTGTCATCAAAAGTGCAATCGCTGCGGCGGCTGCGTTCCTCGTCATTGCAAACTCCTGAGCTGCTTTTCTTGGACGTCCCGAGAAGGAAAACATAGCCGGATCGGCTGCCGGTTGATCTAGGTCAAAGGGGCAGGGAGCCGGAGGCAGGAACGCTCTTCTGACCGTTCGCAAAATACCGAGCGACGTCGGCTGTTTGCGGGTTGAGCTAGATTAAGCGCGGGCGGTCCATGGTGTTCAGAAATTGCTGTCCAACTCCCACCGACCGGGCGGTCCCATGCACCTTCTGCTCAAGGAAATTCGTCACAATCCATTATTCTGGATGCTTGTCTTCGTGCCGATTGTGCTGGTGGTCGAGACGGCAGCTCCGTCCGCCCACACAGCACTGTTTGTGCTCGCCGTGCTGGCCATCGTGCCGTTGGCTGCCCTTCTCAGCCACGCGACGGAAAGCGTCGCGGAGAAAACGGGCGACGCAATCGGAGGCTTGCTCAACGCAACCCTGGGCAATCTGACCGAGCTGATTATCGCGATCGCTGCGCTGCATGCCGGCGAATACATGCTGGTGAAGGCATCGATCGCTGGTGCCATCGTCACCAATTCACTCTTCATGCTCGGCGCATCGTTCCTGCTCGGGGGGCTCCGCCATCACGTTCAGGAATATAACCGGGCCGGCGGGAGGATGTATGCAGCGCTGCTACTGATGGCGACGATTGCGCTGCTTGCGCCCTCGGCTGTCGCCGACCTCGATCTGGCGCGCGGCGAGGCCATGGCGCTGGCTCTCAGTACGGGCCTCGCTGTGCTACTGATATGCGCCTATGGGCTCGGCTTGCTGTTCTCGCTCAAGACACACAAGGAGCTGTTCGCAAGCGAGGAGCATGGCGAAACCGGCGGCGCCGGCTGGCCGATCGGACTTGCGTTAGGCACCCTTCTCGTCGTCACGGTGCTGGTTGCGCTGGTCAGCGAAATATTCGTCAGCTCGGTGCAGAAAGCGGGCGAGACGCTGGGATTGAGCCCGGCGTTCGTCGGTTTCATCATCGTCGCGCTGGTCGGCGCCGCGGCAGAAATGGCGGTCGCGTTTTCTGCGGCGCGCAAGAACCGTCTCGATATGAGCGTCAGCATCGCGCTCGGCAGCGCGTCTCAAATCGCCTTGTTTGTCGCGCCGGCACTGGTGCTTCTGAGCTACGTCGTCGGTCCGAAGCCGATGGATTTGCAGTTCTGGCCGGGCGCCGTGACGATGGTCATGATCGCCTCCGTGACGTCCTGCTTCATCACCAACAGCGGACGGTCGGCATGGTTTATCGGCGCCTTGCTCGTGCTCATCTATGTGATTTTCGCCATGACCCTGTACATGGTGCCACCTGGATCGCACGGCCCGGTTTGATCAACGGCGAGCGTTGCCGGCACCAATCCGGACGAGGGCGCGTGTTCTTCGTCGCGTTCACGCGGACCCCTGATGGCTTTAGAGCGGTAGCTCGCTCTGACCGCGCGTCCAGTCGATGATGTCGATCTGGAGCCCCCGTTTCAGAATCTCGGCCTCAAGATTGCTGGCATGCCGCTTCCATTCGGCCGTCGACCGGACCCGGAATTTTGGATCTTCACCGTTTGCCTCGAACTCATCGTCGGCTTCGAGCGCGCCGCGAACAGCCTCGTACATCATCTTAAGGCTCGCGTCGGTGAAGGCGTCGTACTCCATCGAGCCGTCTCCTTGGAAAAGCAAAATGCAAGCGACCGCCACGATGGCGATCATGGCGTCTCTTTGCGATCGATCCATTCAACATGGACATGCCGATGCCTGACCGAAGCTCGACAGCGAGCCGGTGCGGTGCAACCGCACGTCCATCCATTGCAGCTCAGCCGGATCAATACTGCGGGCAGACCATTTGCCCGTATTCATTGTAGTAGCAGCTTTGGTTGCCGTAGTAGCCATAGGCGCCATACGCGCCGGCTGCGGCTGCAGCGCCGACGGCGGCAGCACCATAACCCCAGCCCGGCCGATAGTAGCCTCTGCCGTAGCCGGGATAGCCGGCGACCGGGCGGCCAGGGCGCCCTGCAATCGGTCGACCGGGATAGCCCGGACGCCCTGCAATCGGTCGGCCACCTGGACGGCCGGCAACGCGATATCCTCCACCGTGAACTCTTCCGCCGCCTACATGCATGCCACCGCCACGCATCCCGCCGCCGTGAAAGCCGCCTCCGCCGCCGCGGAAGCCGCCGCCTCCTCCGCGACGGGCATAGGCGTCATCAGGAATCAGGCAGACAGCGACGAGAACCAGAGCCGCCAGAGCGGCGAGGATGCAACGAAGCATGGCGTGTCCTCCCTATGGGACAATTTGCGAACGGCGACACTGCGACAATTTCGCCTCGCGAGATTGACGTAGATCAACGGAATGCAGCAGGGCGCGCGTTCGAAAAGGGTCAGGCAGCTGTCATCAACCCCAGGCACAATCTGTACTTTGCTGCCGAAGCATCTTGCCTGGAATGCGAACGTGAGTTCCATGACATTTGCTTTCGCCTCAGTCAGGCGACAGCCGTCGTTTCTTTGCCGAGTTCACCTGGTGCTTTTACGTCCTGCGGAACGCAGCCAAGAGGATCAACGTGCGGAAAGCGGATGTGACGTGCGCGTGCTGTGGCGCAGGTTTCCGGCGGTTGGAGCTATGGTCCGAACCTGGCGCCAAAGGTGAGTATCACTGTCCCGTTTGCGACTACTTGCTCGAGGCATTCGATGGCACCAACCTGATCGCCTATCGGCTGACGATCCAGCCGGTGCGCGCGCCGGCCTACTCGGTCAAACCGATCGACGATCAACAATAGCCGGACGATTGGTTGCCGCGAGCGCGCTTCGGTTTTTGAGGTAACGGCTGACGCCATGACTGTTTGGCCGTGTCACTGCACCGATTGGCGCAGCATCCCGGCGCGCCGATGGCCGACCCGGTGACGGCCGCAGAGGACGCAGTCAAAGTGACCGGGGCAGAACTACCTGTCGTAGGAGCACGGTCGGGGGCGGGTCGCTCGCACCCTCGTCGGATGGTCTCGGTGCTTGCTTGCTCGGGCGGCCGGGCGCCGGCTAGTTCTTGACGGCATACAGAGGCGTTCTGAAAGTCAGTTGATAGGCCGGTTTCGGCACCCACATGATTTCGGCTGTGACGCCAAACAGTCGGTTGTCATTATCGTCCACGCGGTCGAGATCGATCCGCACGATCGGTTACGCAAAGGGCTGAATGGATGCGAGGTTCAGAAGCTGCGCGCCCTCGAAGGATTGCACGCCCACGCGGCCGGTAAATTTCCAATTGTTCGGCCATTGATAGTAGCCGCCGACATAGGCAATCGTGTTCGGGTTGATCCTTCCCAGCGCACCGTCGACGTCGGTTCGCGTGTATTGGAAACCGCCGAGGAAGCCTCTGGTCTCATCGGAATCGAGCGCATAGTCAAATTCGAGAATGTTGTTGAAGGAGGTTGTGCTCAGTGGACCATCGGGAATCGACTTTGTGATAGTCGACTGCAGCGTCACGGTAGGAAAGGTTCCACCGTTCTGCTCGTAAAGGTCGGCCTGGAAGCCGATGTTCCAGCTTGTGATTTGAAAGGACGAAAAGCCGGCGCTTCCAAAGCTCGTCGAACTACCGGAGACGCCGGCATAAAGCGAGGCGCTCTCGGTGACATCGACCGTCAGCGGAAAATCCATATTGAGAGATTTCGCTGCTGGCAGGCCGACCGGAAATGCCGCGCCGCCTGATGTCGCAAGCGTCTGCGTATTGAACAGCGTCGGATGGCCAAAGCCGAACGCGAGCGATCCTGCCGGAACCTGTGCGTAGATCGTCCTGAGGTCGAGATAGATCGTCGGCACCGAAGCATTGGCAAGGCCATCATCGTTTGCGGCAAAGGCCTGCGCAACCGCGACGGCGATAAGCAGCGCGCACAATGCCGCGCTCAAGATCGATCCGGGAGCCAGGAGCCCCGCGTTGTTACGTGGCGGCGCGTTCAAGGCGAGAACCTTCCCTAGGCGCGGCGATTGCCATTGGATCGGGAGGCAGGCCGATCGATCGTGGCTTGTCCGTTGCTCGACCTTTGCCGAAACTCCCGTGGGGTGCAGCCGGAAATCCGGCGGAAAGCCCGCGTGAAGTGGGCGGGGTCGGCATAGCCCGACGAGAATGCAACGTCGATGATCTTGATTTCTGTGCTGCCCAGAAGCTTGGCCGCATTGTTGAAGCGAGCCTGCTCAAGCAGACCCGAATATGTCAGACCAGCGAGCGAAAGCCTCCGCTGCAGACTCCTGGTGCTCACGCCCATCATCTCGGCGGCCTGCATGATCGTGAGGCCTCCTTGATCAAGGTAGGAGGGCAAGCTTAGCTTCAGTGCGCTGACGACGTCCTTTCCGAATGACTGCGGCTCGTGATCGGCGGGCGTCGGCCGAACGTCGTTTGCGGGATTTGCAAGACTGAGGAGTTCTGCCGGCACTTCGATCCATGACGCCTTTTGACCCGACATGAAGCGCGTGTTCGGCCAATGCGACTGGACCTCCGGGCTCGGCGTATAGAGTGCTTCAAACGCAATCACTCTCGGAGACCAACTGATCCCGGCGAACTGACGGACGATGTGCAGGACGAATATGTTCTGAAGCCACTGGGATATCTCAAGATGGGAAATGCCCTCCGTTCCAGTAAGCTTGCTGCAAATCTTCAAGTTCTCGCCGCTTGGCTCGAGCCATAGCTGGAGGATCGTATCTTCGCACGGCGCCCACCGGCAAATTTGCTGCAGGGCAACCAGAAGCGTTGGCGCATGGCGCACCCGCGCCCGCATGGCTTCGCTCAAATGTTCGAACGAGAGCCGCTGGGCTGCGCGAAAGGCGATTTCCGATAGGCCCTGCTTTTGCTGAGCGGCCGTCGCGAACCGAACCGCCGGCAGCAAAGGCACGTAATGATCCGCTTTTTCTTCAAAGGACGTCGGGAGTTGAAATCTGGCGAGAAGTGCTGCCGTCGGGCCGCCTATTTCAGAATGGAGCTCAGCGAACGGGATCAGAAATTGACAACGGGTCAATGGAATGACGGTCATTACTACCTACCCAAGAAGTTTTGCCGCGATCGCAGCTTAGCAGGCCGGAACTCGTCTTGCGTTGTCTTTATCGCGAAACCAGCTGCGACGACGCGTTCGACGAATTCCGGTTCGCGAAAGTTTTGGCGGCCGATGGCCAGATCGGTGGACGCAGCTGCTTTATCTTGAAGCGTCGTTTTTCTTGCAGGAGCACGGGCTTCACGCCTCAAACCAACCGATGAGAGCTGTCCGATTGCCTTCAGCCCAGGCGGTCCGCGCAGTCATTGTCGCGTCGCTGCGACACGGTGACGCAACTCTTGATAGCACCGCTCGCGCCCTCAAGATCAGCTCGCGCACGTTGCAGCGACACCTTGGTCGCCTGGGCACCAGCCACAGCGACATACTCGCGGAGGTTCGCTTGAACATCGCTTGCCGCTTGCTCGTAGACTCAAGCAAGCGGCTGTCGGAAATCGCGAAATTCGTCGGCTACAGCAACGCCAGCAGCTTCAGCCGCAGGTTCGTGCGTTTGATGAAAATCCAACCTATCGTTTACAGGCAGCGGCAACTTGCCGATCGGCAGGGCCAAGCGTGCCATCGCAAGAGATCCCACACCGCTGGGCCATGACAATTCCGATCATTGGCGCGAAATGGCAAGACGCGCGATTTGAATTGGCGCGAAATGCTTAGCGAAGCTGATTGCCGAGATAGCGCTCCCCAAAGGAATAACAAACATGACCCTTCGCTCAGCTCTGTTGGTATTTTGCGTCGCCGGATTGATTGCCGCTCCCCATAAGGTGCTTTCCCAAACTGCACCCGAGAACAAACCACACGTACCGCTCGAGAAGTCGATAGGTCAGGCAAAGCCGGAAGTCGTGCCATCGCTCTTCGTCCTCAACTCGCGCGGTGCGAGCTTGAAGGACGGGAAGCTTGTGCTGACGGGGGTTTCACCGAATGCGATCGTGTTCGCCGATCGGCCCGTGAGGGCAGCCGGTCATGATCTCACATCGCGCATTGTCGAGGATTGGGGCAATGGCAGTGACAATTTCGCAAAGGACCCTCCAAACGCCACGGTGTCCGGTTCAGGAAAGACGGATCATCGGTAGCGGACGCCGTCGTCGTCTTGAAATCGCCCAAGCTCGAAGGCGACAGGCTGACTTTCGATGTCGATATGCTCGAAGGCGACCTTGCGGGGGCTGATGGACCGGCGTCGATCTTTATCGACATCATCGGTCGTCCATTCACGCCGCTGTCTTTTGCCGGCGTTGCCCGCCGCACCGCCTGGCGAGGTGCTTACTACCGCGGCGCTGCAATCGCGGGTGCGGCCGCGCTTGGGGCTGCGGCAGCCTATCCGTACTACGCCCCCCGATGCGGATACTATCCTTATCCGCCTTGTTACTGAGCAACGCGACCGTCGCGTCGAAGCCGCTGGGCCGACAGGTGGAAGATCGGCCGCGATCTAAGCCGGGCACGCGAGCTCACAGGAGAGCATCATGAGACGAACCGCTATGATCGCAGCATCGCTGATCGTCGCCGGCATTCAGTCGGCGCACGCGCAGACAGACCTCAGCGCCTACGCCAACGCCGAAGGCTATCTGGACGTTCAGAAGCTGACCTGCGCGCAACTCGCCGGAACATGGCAGGGAGACGCCGACCTTCTCACTGCCTGGTACAGCGGTTGGTACAACGGGCTTGCGCGCAAGCACTACCTCGACATCAAGAAGTCCCGCGAGGCCGAGCACGAAGTAATCCAACATTGCAAGGCGCATGCTGATCAACTCATCATCGAGGCGATCGCGGTGGTCTTCAAGGATATGAGAGCGGCGCTCGGGATCAGGATGCAGCCCTGACCCGCGGGATCGGACACCTTTTACGGCAGGCCGACAGTCGGAGCAGCCTGACGATTGTTTGAAGACCATTCGATTTGCAAAGGAGAGAACAATGGAGATCACGCGTCGCAATCTTGCGCTCGGCGGAATGGGTCTGCTCACCGGAGCGGCGATAGGTCGACCAGCCGTCGCCGAGGAGGGAGCTTTCGCGGGTGTCGGTCAGGGCTTGGAGGACTTCTGGCTCGCGAGCGACGCCTACATATTCGGCTATCCGTTGGTGACGATGGAGATGACGCGGAGGATCATCACCAACGTCGCGGAGCCCGTGGGCACGCGGGGGCCGATGGGCCATATCATCAAGCTGCGTCAATATCCGGACGCGTCGTTCCGTGACGTCACTGCGCCCAACGCGGACACGCTCTACACCACGTCCTTCTTCGACGTCGGCAAAGAGCCGTGGGTCCTCAGCATCCCGGACATGAAGGGGCGCTATTTCCTGATGCCCATGCTTGATGGCTGGACGACGGTGTTCCAGGTGCCGGGAAAGCGCACCACCGGCACCGGTGCACAAACCTATGCCATCACCGGGCCCGGCTGGAAGGGCACGCTGCCGGACGGCGTGAAGGAGTACAAATCGCCCACCAATATCGTGTGGCTGCTCGGCCGCATCTATTGCACCGGAACGCCGGAGGACTACGCCGCCGTCCACAAGCTGCAGGATGAGTGCAAGCTCGTTCCGCTCAGTGCTTACGGCAAGCCGTACACACCGCCTCCAGGAAAGGTCGATCCTTCGATCGACATGAAGACGGCCGTCCGCGAACAGGTCAATCGCATGGACGCGGTGTCGTATTTCAAGCTGCTATGCGAGCTCATGAAAAGCAACCCGCCGAACGCGGCAGACGCGGCCCAGCTCGCCAAATTTGCCCGCATCGGCATCGTACCCGGGCGGGACTTTGACGAGACCAAGCTGAAGGCGGACTTCCTGAAGCGTGTGCCCGAGGTGTCATTCGACAGGATCATGCTTCAGTTCAAGGTCAACAAGGCCATCACGGATGAGAACGGCTTTGCGTTCACGACGAAAACCGGCATCTACGGGACGGACTACCCGATGCGGGCCCTGGTAACCGCGATCGGACTCGGCGCCAACCGCCCGCAGGATGCCGTCTATCCGACCTCGCAAAAGGATGCGGATGGCCGCAAGTACAATGGTGCGAACAAATACGTCATGCGGTTTCCCAAAGGCCACTTGCCTCCGGTCGAGGGATTCTGGTCGCTCACTATGTACGACAGCAGCTACTTCTTCGTGAACAATCCGCTCAACCGATATTCGATCAGTGCGCGGGAAAATCTGAAGGAAAATCCGGACGGCTCGACCGATCTCTATATTCAGAAAGACTCGCCCGGCAAAGACAAGGAATCGAACTGGCTTCCTGCGCCCGAGGGAGATTTCATACTCATGCTGCGGATGTATTGGCCGCAGGAAACCGACCCCTCGATCATCAACGGCACTTGGACGATTCCGGCCGCCAAGAAGATCGGGGCCTGAGAAACTGGATTCATGCCGGCTCCAACCGGGCCGGCATGAATCAATGTGCTACAATTTTGGGGCGAATCGTGCGCTTGAGCGAGCCGTACAGGTCGCACCGCACCAAAGGGGGCGTGACATGCGGCTTCGCGGTCTTTCGATGAGGCGGCGACCAAACGGGCGAGGCAAGACACTCAGGGATGTCGGCATCGCCATGATACTGGTCATGGCGTCAGTTTCGTCTGAGGCCGCGCGTGCCGACGAGGCCGGCGTCTCATACTGGCTTCCCGGCCGCTTCGGCAGCCTCGCTGCGACCCCGCAGGTCCCTGGCTGGTCGATGGCGGAGGTCTACTATCACACCAGCGTAAGTGCATTCGGCAATGCCGCGGCCGCCAGGGAGATCCAGGTCGGCAGAATCCCCGCCGCGGCTAACGTCAACCTAAACCTGCATCTCAACGCGCAGGCGGATCTCATCCTTCTCAATCCCACTTATACGTTCGCAACGCCGGTGCTGGGTGGCCAACTTGCCATCGGCGTGACCGGGCTGTTCGGACGGTCGAGCGCGGATCTTGCGGGGACGCTGACGGCGGCCGTCGGTCCGCTGGCGACAACCCGCACCGGCAGCTTCGGCGATTCGATCACATCGGTCGGCGACCTCTACCCGCAGGCGACGCTGAAGTGGAACGCCGGGGTGCACAATTTCATGAGCTATGTAACGGGAGACATCCCGGTCGGAGCATACAGCCCGAGCAGCCTTGCCAATCTCGGCATCGGTCACGCGGCCATCGATGCCGGCGGCGGCTACACCTACTTCAACCAGCAGGCGGGCCACGAATTTTCCGCGGTCGCGGGCTTCACCTACAATTTCAAGAATCCGGATACCCAGTACCAGAGCGGGGTCGACTTCCATCTGGATTGGGGCGCCTCCCAATTCCTGTCAAAGCAGGTTTTCGTTGGCCTGGTTGGATATGCCTATCAGCAGGTCACCGACGATTTCGGCCAGCACCCTGTCCTGGGAGGCTTCCGGTCCCGCGTGCTTGGCGTTGGTCCGCAGATCGGCTTCCTGTTTCCCGTAGGCGACATGCAGGGTTATCTGAATCTCAAAGGGTATGGAGAATTTGCAGCTGAGAATCGCCCGGCGGCTGGAATACCTGGTTGACGTTCTCGATCTCTCCGATGGCGCCGACCAGCACCGTGACGCCGACCCGACGGGTCGTGACAAAATAGCAGCGCTGCTGGCGCCTTCGATTGTGCCGAGATCACGCCACTATGGGCCGCAACCGTGTCGATGCCCGCCGTTCGGACGCCACCCGGCAATTTTAGCCGACGCCGGTTCGATACGCGGGCGTCGTGATTGTCAGCAGGGTCCACGCTGCCAATGCTCGGCCGATTGGTTTCAGCCGCGCCAACCCGAAAGTGGAGTCGATGTTACCGGATACGCCGTCGGTCAGTCAGCTCTTTCAAGTGATTTCTCAAGCGGCCGCGCCCGCATTTCTGCTTGGCGCATTGGCGGCCTTTATCGCGGTGCTGATTTCCCGCCTGAACCGGATCATCGACAGGTCGATTTACCTGAACCAAATTTCGGATCAGGATCAGGCGAGATGCCGGCTCAAGGCAGACCTGCCGCGTCCTGCTCGGCGCGCCACCATGATCAATCGCGCGATCTTCTGGTCCATCATGGGAAGCATTTCGATCAGCGTTGTCATCGTCGTCGGCTTTGTGAGTGCGTTCCTTCACATCCAGCACGAGCGGGGCGTTGCCATTCTCTTCATTGTTGCCGTTGTGGCTTTCATCGTGTCGTTGGTCGATTTCGCGCGAGAGGTCCGAATTGCCCTGAGCGAGTTCGATCACTACGGCTAGACGCAACGCATTGATACGTGCACGCCTTAACGCGCACGCGCGGCAAATGTCGTGAGCGCTGCCACCATCAACTCCGGCGCTTCCTGCGCGACGCAATGTCCGACACCGTCGAACGTCCAGCGGCTCGCATGCGGGATCAGCGCCGCGGCGCGGTCGGCCATTTCCTTGTAGATTGGCCATGACTGCTCGGTGGTCGCGATGCAGACCGGGCAGGCAATGTCGCAGAACCAGGGGAACGGATTACCGCGGGCGTCGCCGGTGTAGATTTGCTCCATGGCCTGGAAGATCGGCCCGAGCAGGGCCGACTCGATTTCCGGCGTACAAAGCAGCCGCATGCGGCCGTCGCCGAGCCGCGCAAAGCCGTGATGGACATAGGCCCACAGCGACCGTTCGGTCCATGGTGCGAAGGCCGGCGCGGCGCGCAGCCGCTGGAACAGATCGTCGGCGCTGTCGAACTCGGCCCGGCGGCGCAGCACGCCCTGCACCGAGCCGTTCGCGATGTCGCTGAGGCCTCCGGCGCGCGGCGCGCGCGGATCCATCGCGGTCGGCTCCGTGACATGCAGGCGCGCGAAGCGACCGGGCATCAGTCTGGCTGCGAGCAGCAGGTCGGTTGCGCCGGCACTGTGACCGATGGCGTAGATGTCATGGAGGTCGAGGCGCTCCACCACCATGCGGACGTCTTCGGCAAAATCCTGGAAGTGATAGCGATCGGCCGGCGGCTTGTGGCTCAAGCCATGGCCGCGGCGGTCGAGCGCATAGACGGCGTGATCGGCAGCAAGCGCCTCCGCGACCTCGGTCCATACCTCCGCGACAAAGCCTGTGCCGTGCAGCAGCAGCGCCGGCGGCTTGTCCGAGGCCGGCTCGCCCCATTGCGCCACCGCAACCTGTGCACCGGTATCGCCGACCAGAAAGCGCTTCGGGGCGTTCATCGTTGTTTTATCGTGCATCCTGCAGGATCATCGCCGCGGCCTTTTCGGCGATCATCGCCGTCGGCGTATTGGTGTTGCCCGAGGTGATGGTCGGCATCACCGAGGCATCCGCGATGCGCAGGCCGTGCAGGCCGTAGAAGCGCAGCCGCTCGTCGACCACGGCCATCGGATCATTGGCCGTTCCCATCTTCGCGGTGCCGACGGGGTGGAAGATCGTGGTGCCGATGTCGCCGGCAGCCTTGGCGAGCGAAGCATCGTCGTCGCCGACCGAGGGGCCGGGCAGGAATTCCTCGGGATGATGTTTCTCCAGCGCCTTCTGCTTCATCAGCCTACGCGTGGTGCGGATTGCGTCGGCCGCGACCTGGCGGTCGTCGTCGGTCGACAGATAATTCGGCGCGATCGACGGCTTGTCGTCGGGAAGGGACGATTTGATGCGCACGGTGCCGCGCGAGCTCGGCTGCAGATTGCAGGCGCTCACCGTGATCGCGGGGAAACGGTGCAGCGGATCGCCGAACTTGTCGAGCGACAGCGGCTGCACGTGGAACTGGATATTGGCGCGCGAGCGCGTCGCGTCCGAGCGCGTGAAGATGCCGAGCTGCGACGGCGCCATGGTCAGGGGACCACGGCGGCGGAATGCGTAGTCGAGGCCCATCAGGCCGCGGCGCACGAGATTGTAGTAAGTTTCGTTCAGCGTACGCACGCCGGAGACCTTGTAGATCGCGCGCTGCTGCAGATGGTCCTGCAGATTATGGCCGATGCCCTGCACGTCGAGCACGATGTCGATGCCGAGCGGCGACAGCCATTCGGACGGACCAATGCCGGAGCGCTGCAGCACCTGCGTGGTTCCGATCGAACCGGCGCAAAGGATCACTTCACCCCGGGCGCGCGCCTCCACCGTCTCATTGCCCTGCCGGAACAGCACGCCGGCGGCGCGGCCGCTCTCGATCACCAGGCGGTCGACCAGCACGTCGGTTTCGAGCCTGAGATTGCTGCGGTTCAGCACCGGCTTGAGGAAGCCGCGCGCCGACGACCAGCGCCGGCCGCGCTTCTGGTTGACGTGGAAGTAGCTGGTGCCCTCGTTGTCGCCGGTGTTGAAATCCGGGATGCGCTTGATGCCCATCTCCTCGGCGGCATCGCCGACCGCATCGAGGATCTGCCACGACAGCCGCGGCGCCTCGATGCGCCAGCCGCCGCCGACACCATGATGCTCGCTTTCGCCGAGGAAGTGATCCTCGAGCCGCTTGAACGCCGGCAGCACGTCGCTGTAGCTCCAGCCGGTGAGGCCGAGCTGCCGCCAGTGGTCGTAATCCTCGGCCTGGCCACGCATCGAGATCATGGCGTTGATGGCGGAGGAGCCGCCTATCACCTTGCCGCGCGGGTAGGCGAGCGCGCGGCCGTTGAGGCCGGGCTCGGCCTCGGTCTTGAACATCCAGTCCGATCGCGGATTGCCGATCGCGAAGAGATAGCCGACCGGGATATGAAACCAGATCCAGTTGTCCTTGCCGCCGGCTTCCAGCAGCAGCACGCGCTTCTTCGGATCGGCCGACAGGCGGTTGGCCATGATGCAGCCCGCCGTGCCTGCGCCGACGATAATGTAGTCGAAATCACCCTCGAGCCTTCGCGGCATGTCCTCGTTCCCGGCAAGCGTCTTTTGTTGGGCCCCTTCTATAGCGTTTTCGAGCGAAGTGGAGCCCGGTTCGCGTGAAGAAAACGCGTCAACACAAGAAAATAGAACTCGGTTCTGACAGAGTCAGGACCGAGTTCTATCCAGACGCAGCGGGCCGACACAAGCCCGGCAGTGGATGCCGGGCGTGCGCTGGATGATCAGGGGCGGCTCGGTTCGGCCAGTGTGACCTCATGGCTCGCGCGGGGAACACAGACGATCAGCGTCAGCATGCCGATGCCGAGCACGGCGCCGACGAGGGCGAGCGGTGCGTAGATGCTCCCGGTTGCGGCAGTCATCCAGCCGATCAGGGCAGGGCAGACCGCGCCGCCGAACGAGCCGATCGCCGAGATCAGCGCGATGCCGCCGGCCGCGGCGCTGCCCTCCAGCATCGCGTTCGGAATCGTCCAGAACAGCGACAGGATCGCGAAGATGCCGATCGAGGCGACGGCAAGCAGCGTGACGGTCAGGAGCACGCTGTCTTGCGCGGCCTGCAAGGCGATGAAGCAGGCCGCTGCGACGAGGCCGCAGCAGACCACGTGCCAGCGCCGTTCCCGTGTGCGGTCGGAGCTGTAGCCGATCAGCACCATGCCGATCGCGGACGCAACCGAGATCGCGCCGCTCAGCCAGCCGATCTCGGTGGTGGTCGCCACGCCGACGCGTTTCAGCAGCGTCGGAGTCCACAGCAGGATGGTGTTGAGCGAGCAGAAGAACGCGAAGTAGATGAAGGAGAGCAGATAGACGCGCGGCTCGCGCAGCGCCGCCGCGAAGCTCCGCGTGGTGCCGGGAACGGCGGCGCGGTCGCGGGCGAGATCGCTTGCGACCTGCCGCCGCTCGTCGGCGCTCAGCCAGCTCGCGACCTGCGGTCCGTCGGCGAGGTAGAAATAGGCGGCGATGCCGAGCAGCACGGCCGGGCCGCCTTCGAGGATGAACAGCCACTGCCAGCCATGCAGGCCATGGACGCCCTGCATGTGATCCATGATCAGGCCCGACAAGGGACCCGCGATGACGCCGCCGAGCGGGACCGCCATCACGAACAGGCTCGTCATGCGGCCGCGCACGCGATCCGGGAACCACAGCGTCAGATAATACAGGATGCCGGGGAAGAAGCCGCCCTCGGCGGCGCCGAGCAGGAAGCGTAGCAGATAGAGGTGATACTGGTTCTGCACCAGCGCGAGTAGCACGGTGACTGCGCCCCACAGTACCATGATCCGCAGCAGTGTCTTGCGGACACCGACCTTGACCAGCAGGAGATTGCTCGGCACTTCGAGCGCGACATAGCCGACCGAGAAGATGCCGGCAGCAAGCCCGAACACGGCGTCGTCGATCTGCAGGTCGTGCAGGAATTGCAGCTTGGCAAAGCCGATGTTGAAGCGGTCGATGATCGCAACCGTGTAGCAAGCCAGCAGGAACGGGATCAGGCGCCAGGCGATCCGTCCATAGAGCCGCGAATGGGCCGCATCCTGCATGAAAGTCTCCTCAAGTGATTATTTGATTGTTTGTTGGTGCCGCGACGGCGGTAGGCTCCCTCGCCCCGTTCTTAGGGGGAGAGGGTTGGGGTGAGGGACCGTCTCCCCATAGACGGTGACAGCAACCCTCGCGGAGGCTCGCCCTCACCCGGAATGCATCTAGCGATGCATTTCCGACCTGTCCCCGCAGGCGGGGCGAAAGAGCCCGTTGCTCCGATCGAGTGCGCGCGGCTAGCCTGCCTTCGCGTTCGGCGGAAACTCCAGCATCGCTTCGCCGGCTGCGACCGTCTCGCCGCGTTGGTTCTGTACGGCGACGTCGACCAGCACCCAGCGCGACTTCGCGGTCGTTTGCTTGGCTTTGATGGTGCCGGCCGGACGGATGGTGTCGCCGGGCTTCACCGGCTTCAGCCAGCGCGTCTCGAGCCTGCGATGGATCGCGCCGGCAGGCGTTGCCCAGTCGGTCAGCATGCGCGAGATCAGGCCGAAATTGTTCATGCCGTGCATGATGATGCCGCCGAAATTGGTCTTGCCGAAATCGCCCTTCATGTAGTTGTCGTCGAGATGCAGCGGGTTGTAGTCGAGCGACGCGTCGCAGAACAGGCGGATCGATTCGCGCGAAACCGCAAATGCCGGGCCGTCGATGGTGTCGCCGGCCTTGAGAGATTCGAAATTCGCCGTGGTCATGGTGATCCTCCTTACATCGGACGGATGGTCTGGCCGCGACCCGAGCAGATCACGTCGCCATGCTGGTTGAAGAAGACATTGTCGTGCACCACGAACAACCGCTCACGCTTGATGAACTTGTCGAGCGCGCGCGCCTGCAGGGTGATGGTGTCGCCGGGGCGTGCCGGGATGTTGTAGCTCCACGACTGCCCGGCATTGACGGTGCCCGGCGAGCGCATCCAGTCGTCGGCCGGCGTGCAGGCGAACATCAGCAGGATATGGATCGCGGGCGGCGCGATCAGCCCGGCATAGGGCCCGGCCTTGGCGGCTGCTTCGTCAAGATAGAGCGGATTGGTCTCGCCGACTGCGCGGCAGTACAGCGCGATCGCTTCCTGCGTGAGCTTGTAGGGCAGCGTCTTGCGCGGCTCGCCGGGGACGATGTCGTCCCACACCTTGCGCAGCTTCGCGTCCTTCCAGAAATCGGTTTCGAACGGGGTGGCCGCAGAACTTTCTGCTTGCGCCATCGTGCATCCTCCTGCTATTGAGTTCGCCAGGCGAACAATTCATTCGCTATATGAATTCACGCTAGCGCGGTCGGGAGCCCCTGACAAGCGCGCAGGGCCGCGTCATGTGCAGGCCGCCATGCGGGCTGCGATGTCATGAGCGCGATGACGGAACCAGCTGGGCGCCCGCCATGAGCAAAGAGAGTGACGGCTTCGTGCGCGCGATTGCGCGCGGCTTCTCGATCATCGAGGCACTCGGCAAGCCGCCGGGGCGGCACACGCTGGCGGAGGCCGCCGATACTGCCGGCCTCAACCGCGCCACCGCGCGGCGTATCCTCGCGACCCTGATCGCGCTGAAATATTGCGCCTCCGACGGACGCTATTTCAGCCTGCGGCCGCGCGCGCTCGGGCTCGGCCTGTCCTATCTCAACGCCTTGCCATACTGGGGTCATGCGCAGCGTGCGCTGGAAAACCTGCGCAACGAGATCGGCGAATCCTGCGCGATGGCGGTACTCGACGAGGATGAGATCGTCTATGCGCTGCGCCTGCCGGCGCGGCGGATTCTTTCCGCCAATCTTGGCGTCGGCAGCCGGCTGCCCGCGCATCTGGTCTCGCTCGGCCGCGTCATGCTCGCGGCGCTGCCGCCCGGCACCCGCGAGGCTTATCTCGCGACCGGGGGCTTCAGGCAGGTCACGCCGCGCACGGTCACCGATCCGGAGCGTCTCGGCGAGTTGCTCGCGCGCGTCGAGAGCGACGGCTATGCCTGGGTCGATGGCGAGCTCGATCCGGCGATCTGCGGCATCGCGGTGCCGTTGCGCGATCCCGCGGGCGCGGTGGTCGCCGCGCTCAGCGTCAACACGATCTCGGGGACGGTGAGCGAAGCCGGCGCGCGCAAGAAGTTCCTGCTGCCGCTGCGCCGCACCGCGCAGGAGATCCGCAGCCAGATGCTGACATCAGGGTAGGGGACGGCCGTTATCGACGCCTTTTCACCCGCTCCGGACCTGGATGGCTTTCCACGCCCATGCCGAATGAATAGTCTTTCGCCTTGCTGGCCGGGTGAACTGCCAAGGAAAATCGCGGCCACGTCAAAGTGCAGATCGATTGCTCAACTTGCCGGAGGATTGCCGTGGCCGACCCAGTCCGCGCCCCTTTCTATCACGACGGAATGCGTGAGTTGCAGGACCGCTTCGACGGTCGGCGTGTCGCCGACGGCCTCGAGAAGCATCGCCTCCACTTCGAATTCTGGGAACAGGACCGCAAGCTCATCGAGGAGACGCGCTTCTTTTTCATCGCGACCAGCTACCAGGACAACGTCGATTGCTCGATGCGTTCCGGCGATCCCGGCTTCGTGAGGATCACAGGGCCCGATACGCTTGAATTCCCTGAATACGACGGCAACAACATGTACCGCACGCTCGGCAATATTCACCGCAACCCGAACGTCGGGTTGCTGTTTGTACGGCTCGACGGCAAGACGTTTCGCACGCGCATCCGAGGCAAGGCAACGATCCACGACAGCGCCGAAGTGCTTGCCGGGCATCATGGCGCGAAGGTCGTCGTGCGCGTCAAATGCGAGATCTTTCCAAATTGCCCGCGCTACGTTCCGGACCTGATGGGCGCCTCAGCGGACGTACCGGCGAATCTTTACGTGCCTCGGCCCGGGTACGAGCCGCCCGCCCCGGAATGGAAAAGCCGGGATTATCTCAAGGACGTCCTTTCGAAGTACGATCCGCATCGGAAACGTGACGCATAGCGGACAGCCAGGAACCGCATCCGGACGAGCGAGCAAACCGCGATCAGGGCAGCGGCGCCATGTAGGGAATGCTGCCGACCAGAGCGAACACCTGCACCGCGTTGCACAGCATGCCGCCCCAATGCAGCTGGCGCAGCCGCCGCACCGCGGTGGGATCACCCGAGTCTCGCGCGTCCGCCTCAGCATCGAGCCGCCGCAAGAACCATCGGCGCGCCAGCACCGCGAACGCCGCGATCAAGGCGATGCCAAGCGCAACGGCGAACCGGCCGGCCGTGGCAAAGGCGAGCGTGCCGATCACGCCCGAAACAGTGAGCACCAGGAAGTAGGCATTGAACATGCCACGCAGCAGCCGTGTGACCGGCGGGACGTCGAGCTTCACAAGCAGGAACGCCGGCGCCGCCAGCAGGAAGTATCCCATCGGCACCAGCAGGATGATGGTGGAAAACAGGACCGCTTGATCCGGCGTCATGCAGCCGCTCCGTGTTGGAAGGCGAGAGGATTTCGGTGCGGGAAACCTGGGGTAGTATCCGTGCGGGATATGTGCCGCACTATTAGGCTTTGGTCGGATGCGATGATATCAGACCTGAGGTCTGCGCAAAGTCCAGCGAGGGACGGCCCGCATCCCGATTGCGAATGCAGGCTCCAGCCGCGAGCATGCCACATCTGTTTGGGTGGACCGGCTCTTGCATGCTAGAGATGACTTACGTCCAACCTCTGAGGCCAGAATTCTCATGCCCATCGTGAACCGCGTCGCCGATCTGCAACCCGATATCCAGGCCTGGCGCCGCGACATCCATGAAAACCCCGAGCTGCTCTACGATGTGCACCGCACTGCATCATTCGTCGCCGACCGGTTGCGCGAGTTCGGTTGCGACGAGGTCGCGACCGGGCTCGGCAAGACCGGCGTGGTCGGGGTCATCAAGGGCAAGAAGGGGCCGGCGAAGGGCGACGTCAAGGTGATCGGCCTGCGCGCCGACATGGATGCGCTGCCGATTCACGAACAGACCAATTTGCCCTACGCCTCGAAGACGCCGGGCAAGATGCACGCCTGCGGCCATGACGGCCACACCGCGATGCTGCTGGGGGCGGCGCGCTATCTCGCCGAGACGCGCAATTTCGCCGGCGAGGCGGTCGTGATCTTCCAGCCGGCCGAGGAGGGCGGAGCGGGTGCCGCCGCGATGATCAAGGACGGCCTGATGGACCGCTTCGGCATCGAGCAGGTCTACGGCATGCACAACGGTCCGGGGATTCCGATCGGCTCGTTCGCGATCCGCACCGGCCCGATCATGGCCGCGACCGATGCGATCGACATCAAGATCGAAGGGCTCGGCGGTCACGCCGCGCGTCCGCACAAATGCATCGATTCCGTGCTGGTCGGCGCGCAGCTCGTCACCGCCTTGCAGCAGATCGTCGCGCGCACCGTCGATCCGCTCGACTCCGCCGTGATCTCGATGTGCGAATTCCACGCCGGCAACGCCCGCAACGTGATCCCGCAGACCGCGGAGTTGCGCGGCACCGTGCGCACGCTGACCCGCGAGGTGCGCGACCTCATCGAGAAGCGCGTGCGCGAGGTGGTCGACGGCGTTGCGAAGATGACCGGCGCGAAGATCGATCTGACCTATGAGCGCGGCTACCCGGTCACCGTCAACCATGAGGCGCAGACCGAATTCGCGAGCCGCATCGCGCGCGAGGTCGCGGGCGCGTCCAACGTGCACGAGATGCCGCCGCTGATGGGCGCCGAGGATTTTTCCTACATGCTGGAAGCGCGGCCCGGCGCCTTCATCTTCTGCGGCAACGGCGACAGCGCCGGCCTGCATCACCCCGCCTACAATTTCAACGACGAGGCGATCGTCTTCGGCACGTCGTATTTCGTGAAGATCGTCGAGAACGCATTGGCGGCGTGAGGCTCAAGCGTCCCAGCGCACCGGCAGCGTCACCGGACCGCGGAACACCCAGCCGCGCACGACCGGCGGAGCCTCCGCGCGGAGGCGCAGATTGCGCAGGCGCGCGAACAGCATCGGCGCCACGATCTTGCCGACGGTCAGCCGCGACACCCAGGTGCCGGCGCAGAAATGCGGTCCGGCGCCGAACGCCAGATGCGATTGCTTGGGCCGCGTCACGTCGAAACGATCCGGCTCGGCGAAGCGGCTGCCGTCGCGGTTCGCGGCGCCGACGCAAAGGCCGATCTGAAGGTCTTGCGGCAGCGTGATGCCGGAAAGATCGACATCGCGGGTGACGCGGCGCGGATACATGCCGATCGGCGAGATCCAGCGCACCGCTTCCTCGAGCGCGGCCGGCCACAGATCCGGCTTTGCCAGCACGCTGTTCTTCTGCGGCGGGTTTTCCAGGAGGCCGAGCACGAGCGTCAGGATCGCGTCGCGCGGCTCGTTCAGGCCGCCGCCGATGATCACCTTGATGTTGGCGCGGATGCCCTCGATCGGCATCGGCGGATCGGCATTGATCATCGAGGACAGGACCGAAGGATTCGGCTGGCGGCGGTGATCGTCGAGCACCGCGTCGATCGCGGCATCGACCTCGGCGCTCGCCTGCATCGCCTTGCGCTCGATCTCGGCGTCGGCGGCGTAATTGCCCGCGCCGTCGATCAGCGCCTGCGACCACTCGGCGAGGGTTTGCCACGGCATCTTGCGAAACCCGATCATTGCCATCAGGCTGAGCGAGGCCATCGGCGCGGCAAGGGCGGAGAACAGATCGGCCTCTTCGGTCGCCAACAGATCATCGATCAGTTTTTCTGCGATCGCGGTGAATTGCGGCGCCCAATGCTCCTTGATTGTGGCCGGACGGAACGAGGGCTCGATCGCCTTGCGGCCGATCGCATGCTCGGCGCCGTCCTTGCGCATGAAGGTCGGCCCCATCACCTTGTTGACCAGCGAGGCCGGATTATCGGCCGAGTAGGTCGCGGGATCGCGCTCGATCCGCATGATGTCGTCGAAGCGCGTCACCAGCGTCAGCTTCGCGGGCGCGACGAAGACCGCCGGCGCGATCTCGCGCAGCCGGCGGAAGATCGGATAGGGGTCGTCGAGCAGATCCTGATACGCGATATCGGTGACGACAGGCACGGCGCTGGTCATTGGTCCTCCCGGAAGCGCTTTTTCGCCAAGGCTAGCTCCGGGTGCACGATCGCTCAATTCGATGGGATTGATCCGGACCATCGAAATATTCCATGACCTTGTGCTAGGCTGGGCCGCCAGCAATGCGGGAGGTGCAAGGGTGGCGGCCAATTCCTCGATCGATCCGATCGACATCGGGACTCTGCGGACCCTTGTGCTGGTCTATGACCTGCAGTCGTTCTCCGCCGCGGCCAAACGGCTCGACGTCAACCAGTCCACCATCAGCTATGCGATCGAGCGGCTGCGCGGCGCGCTGCATGACCCGCTGTTCGTTCGCAGCGGCAATGGCGTGACGGCGACCAAGCGCTGCGCGACGCTGGTTACCTGGGCGCGGGAGATGATCGGCGAGATCGACGGGCTTGCCTCACCGGCGGAATTCGATCCGGCGACGACGCAGGGCAGCGTGACGATCTCCTGCAACTATCACGAACGCCAGACCCTGATCCCGCAGTTCAGCACGCGGCTGCGCGCCGGCGCGCCGCAAGTCCGTCTCGTCCTGCTCGATGCCGCGGGCCACGGCGATGTCCATCTCAAGCAGAACCAGTGCGACATCGTGCTTGGTCCGGTCGGCATCGCCGGCGAAGGCTTCTTCCGGCGCCATATCCTCACCGACCACTACGTCTGCGTGATGGATCGGGCCAATCCGCTGGCGCGCGGCCGGATCGCGCTGTCGGCCTATGCCAGGGCCGAGCATGTCTTCATCACCCACAGCGGTGAGTGGCAGCCGCTCTATCTCGCGGCGCTGAGGGCGAGGAAGATCGAGATCGAGCCAGTGGTCAGCCTGCCCAACCACGACAGTCTGGAGCGCATCATCACAGGCACCAGGCTCGTCGCGACTATCCCGCATCATCTGGCGCGGGCGATGCGCGGCGGCCTCCATGTCGCTGCGCTGCCGTTCCGCGTGCCGATCTCGATCGACATGCACTGGGGCGCCAGGACGGCCAAATCCGGCTTGCACAAATGGGCGCGCGGCCTGCTGGCCGAGGTTGCGAAGGCCTGCGCCGCCTGAGCAAGGAGCCGGGCTGCAGGTCCAAAGCAAAAGGCCCGCACCGGAGTGCGGGCCTTTGTCCGGCGCGTTGCTGCGCCGAAAGCGTGGGGCGTCAGAACAGGTGGTAGAACACGTAGTACAGAACGCCCGAGATGATCATCGCGGCCGGCAGCGTCAGCACCCAGGCCATCGCGATGTTGCGGATCGTGGCCCATTGCAGGCCGGAGCCGTTGGCGGCCATGGTGCCGGCGATGCCTGACGACAGCACGTGCGTGGTCGAGACCGGCAGGCCGTAGCCGTCGGCCGCCGCGATCGTCGCGGCCGCCGTGATCTCGGCGCAGGCGCCCTGCGCGTAGGTCAGGTGGGTCTTGCCGATCTTCTCGCCGACGGTGACGACGATACGCTTCCAGCCGACCATGGTGCCGAGGCCGAGCGCGATGGCGACGGCGAACTTCACCCAGCTCGGGATGAACTTCGTCGCGGCATCGAGCGAGCCCTTGTACTGGTTCAGCGTGGCGATGTCGGCAGCGGTCAGCTCGGCTTCCTTGTCCTTCATCAGGAAACGGATCGCCTCGGACGCCAGGTACATGTCGTTACGGGTGTTGCCGACCGCGTCAGCCGGGAACTTGGCCAGCGATCCATACTGGGCAACCTGCTGGCCGATGTCGCGCACCAGCACCGCAAGCGACGGAAAGGTGCCTTCGTTGATCTGGTGCTGCGCGACATAGTTGGTCACAGCCGGGCGCGGGTTGCCGATCACGTTGTAACCGGCGGCCTTGCCTTCGATGACCTTGCTGGCCGCGGTCGAGTGCGCCGTGAACAGCTCGATCTGGCTCGAGGGCATTGCGCGGTTCAGCGCATAGGCGGTCGGCACGGTGCCGATCAGGATCAGCATGATCAGGCCCATGCCCTTCTGACCGTCATTGGAGCCGTGGAAGAAGCTGACCAGTGTGCAGGTCAGGATCAGGATGCCGCGGATCCACCACGGCGGCGGCTGGTCGCCGACCGGTTCGCCGAACAGCGCCGGCGTCGCGCGCTGCAGCGCGATCTTGAGGAGGTAGAGCAGGCCGGCGGCGAGCGCGAAGCCGAACAGCGGCGACAGCAGCAGCGCCTTCGCGATGTTGGTCGCCTGCGACCAGTCGACGCCCGAGGTGCCGTCACGGCCGCGCAGCAGCGCGTTGGTGATGCCGACGCCCATGATCGAACCGATCAGGGTGTGCGAGCTCGAGGCCGGCAGGCCGAGCCACCAGGTGCCGAGATTCCAGATGATGGCGGCGATCAAGAGCGCGAACACCATGGCAAAGCCGGCACTGCTGCCGACCTGCAGGATCAGTTCGACCGGAAGCAGCGAGACGATGCCGAACGCGACGGCGCCGCTGGAGAGCAGCACGCCGATCAGGTTGAACATGCCCGACCACACCACGGCGACATGCGCCGGCAGCGAGCGGGTGTAGATCACGGTGGCGACCGCGTTCGCGGTGTCATGGAAGCCGTTGACGAATTCGAAGCCGAGCGCGATCAGCAGCGCGACGAACAGCAGGATATACGGCAGGAACGAGGTGATGCGCGTGCCGGTGGCGTCGACATCGGCATAGATGCTGTAGGCAACGAACAGCAGCGCGGCCGCAACCACGCCCAAATAGATAACCCCGGTGAGAGGATGAAAGCCCTTGTCGAGGTCCGGACCCTTTTTCAGGGCGGGCTCGATCGAGCCGGGTAACGCCATATCGCTCATGGTAAACTCCTGTCCCAATGCTCCCGATTTTGATCGATGCATATGACAAGCAATTGAAATCCGGCCCGCGAGACGCGCGGTCTCCCGTGGCGGTGGACATCGAGCCGAAGTTTTGTGCAACGCATTGAGCGCGCACGTGCCTTCGCGGCCTCGTGGCAATCTTCAGCAAAAAGGGATTGCCGATCGCGACGGAAACCTCTGGCCTGCGTTTCGCGGGACGAGACAATGTGCGGAGGACATCACACCGGCATCCGGCCGGCCGGGCAGCCGGAGAATTCGGCGGGCGCCTGCGAGTGGAAGGTTGCGAAATGAGGGAGGGGGATTGAGAGATGAGGTGGCGCGCCGCACGATCGGGGCTAGCAAACCGCGCAGCGCGCCCGCCTCAGGGTACGTCATGGCGTGAACATGACGCCCGATACCTGCGGAACATGCTACCCTACCACGGATCAATTAAAGGTTGTAGGTATTTGTCCGCGGCTTAGAACAATTTCTCGTTGCGATGTGGTTCCTCAGGTTCCGCTGGTTTTACGGAACTCAAGCTGCATCGACTGATCTGCGCAACTGATGTGCGGCGATTTTCAGGTCGTCGATAAAGCGCTGATATTCCAGCGCCTTGGCTTTTTCATCCGGCAGCCGCAACAGATAGGACGGGTGCACAGTGACGAGCACCTTGGTTCCGTCGTGGTCGATCAGATGGCCGCGGTTCTTGTTGATCGGCGTGATCTTGCCGAGCACGCTCTGCGCCGCGGTGGCGCCGAGCGCCATCACGAGGTCCGGCTTGATGGTGGCGAGCTCGCGCTCATACCACTGGCGGCAGGCGCGGATCTCCGGTGTGCTCGGCTTCTGGTGCAGCCGGATCTTGCCGCGCGGCACGAATTTGAAGTGCTTCACTGCATTGGTGACATAGACCTTGCGGCGATCGATGCCGGCTTCCTGCAGCGCTCGATCGAGCATCTGGCCGGCCGGTCCGACGAAGGGGTGGCCTGCGAGATCTTCCTTGTCGCCGGGCTGCTCGCCGACCAGCATCAGCGTTGCGCTTTGCGGTCCCTCGCCGAACACGGTCTGGGTTGCGTCTTTCCACAGCGGGCAGGCGCGGCAATCGGCGGCCTCCTCGCGCAAGGCCGCGATGGTGTCGTGAGCTTGCCTGCCTTGAACTTGCTTGCCTTGAACTTGCTTGCGGGGCATCGGCGTATCCTGCCGCTTCTGCGGCTCGGCCGCCTTGCGTGCGATGAAGGGGCCGCTGGTCATGCGCATTGCGTCTTCGATCAGAGGCTTAATGATCGAGTCCTCGGGCAGGTTCCTCCAATAGGCTTGCGGCATCTCCATCACTTTCAGCCGTGCGGGATTGAAGCGGCCGTTGTCGTGACGCCGCCAGGCCTCCTCGAGCCGGTCCTCGGTCGGCACTTCGGATTTGGCGACGCCCGGCGTGATCGAGATCGCGTGCCCGTCCCAATGTGCGCAGACGTCGGGGGTCAGGATCGACCACGGCATGTCGGCGAAGCGGCCGGCGAAGAACGGCGCGGCAAGCTCGACGATGTGATGCTCCGGCTCGAACCATGCGACGTAATGAGCCGTCCGCTCGCGGCCGATCTCGCGGAAGCGCAGATGCGCATGCATCCTGTCGATATCGACATAGACCGCGCGCGCCATCGCGTGGACCTCGGCGATATCGGGATCATCGGTCGCACTGAGCAGATCGTGACGGCTGCGCAGCCGCCACAGCAGGCGATAGAGCAGGGCAAAGCGTTCGTCACTGCGATGCAGGATCGCGGCCTTTGCGAGCTCGACGAATTTGGCCGACACATTGAACCGCGCCTGCGGCGTATCCGGCAATTCATTCACGCAGGATGCCGACGACAATTCGTCGTCGCTGCGTACGGTCCATGTGATCTCCGCGGGCTTCACATCGTTCAGCGCCAATCGCCGCGCGGCCTTGCGCCAGCCCTCGAAATCGGTGTCGTTGTCGAGCACGATGATGCGCATGCGATTGCTCCGTTTCCGTCACGCCGTCATTTTCGGGGCCTGCGTGCCTGACTTGCGGAAGATCAGGGCCTGTCCGGTTCGGCGGCTGCTGAATCCCATTGATTCCACTCATGAATCGATGATCTCACCAATCCGATTGACTCCGTGGGCCCTGTTAGCTTTATATTAGAACATATCATGAACAAATGAGCCAGTCCCTGGTTCTCTGTTCAGACCAGTGACGGCCTCAAATTTTGGTTGGAAGGAGCGGCGCATATGCCGGAGCGCGATCAGCAAAAGTGGTCGCCGGTTTTGCGTCCGATCGCGCTCCTCTTTTTTAAGAAAGGCGCATGATCTTGTCGCCAAACCGCTCACACTTTGGCGGATCATGCGCCGCCGCACGCATAGGTACGCTTGCGTCTCTGCGCGGCAGCATCGCGCGTATCGAGGCGTCATCGGATGCGGCGATGCCGAACCGCGTCGCGCTCGGCCATGCCGGCGCGGATGCGATGCTGCGCGGCGGGCTTGCGCCGGCGGCATTGCACGAGGTGTTCGCGGCCGGCCATCAAGGCGGCGCGGCGACCGGCTTCATTGCGGGGCTCGCCGGACGGCTGTCGGCACGCAAGCCGCTGGTCTGGGTGCGGCAGGATTTTTCCGATCGCGAAAACGGCGCGCTATCGATGCGCGGGCTTGCCGGGCTCGGCCTCGATCCGCGCCTCTTGGTCACGGTGCGCGCTGCCGATGTCGATAGCGGCCTGCGCGCCGCGGCCGACGCGCTCGCCTGCGATGCGCTCGGCGCGGTCGTGCTCGAGGTCTGGGGCCAGGCGCGCCAGCTCGATCTCGTCGCCAGCCGCAAATTGACCCTGGCCGCGCAGGCCTCCGGCGTCACCGCGCTGGTGCTGCGGATCGCGGCAACCCCGATCCCCTCGACCGCGGAGACGCGCTGGATCGTGCGCGCGGCGCATTCGCCGCCGGGCAATGCCGCGAGCGTGTGGGGCGCGCCGCGCTTCGAGGCCGAACTCGTGCGCAATCGTCATGGCCCTGTCGGGCGATGGATCATGGAATGGAAATGTGATGAGTGCCAATTCAGTGAACCGTCGGCGTATCCTCAGCCTGTGGCTGCCACGCCTGCCCATCGACCGCATCAAGCGCAAGCTCGCGCAGGACATCGCCTCGCAAGTTGATGCACGGGAGGTGGCAGGGCTCCCTCTCCCGCAAGCGGGAGAGGCGAAGAAAGCAGAACTCCCCAGCGTCGTCGTCACAAAAGACCACAACGCGATCCTGCTGCATGCTGTCGACGAGGCCGCGGTGCGCGCCGGGCTGTCGATCGGGCTGCCGCTCGCCAATGCGCGGGCGATCTGTCCGGAGCTCACGGTCTATGATGCCGATCCCGCCGCCGATCTGAAGACGCTGAACGACATCGCCGACTGGTGCGATCGCTTCACGCCGCTGGTCGCGCTCGATCTGCCTTACGGTCTGTTTCTCGACATCACCGGCTGCGCGCATCTGTTCGGCGGCGAGCGCGCGCTGCTGCAGACCGTGACGGGGGCGCTGAGCCGGCGAGGCTTTGCCGTCAGCGCGGCGATTGCCGGCACCTCGATCGCGGCGCGTACGCTGACGCGCACCGCCTCGGGCAAGATTGTCCCCGATAGCGAGGAAGCGGCGGCGGTCGGCCCGCTGCCGGTGTCGGCGCTCGGTGCCGATGCCGCTGTCACCACCGGCCTGCGCCGCGCCGGCTTGAAGACCATCGGCGATGTCGCCTCGCGCGCGCCGCATGAAATCTCGGCGCGGTTCGGTGCGGCCTTCACCACCTTGCTCAGCCACGCGCTCGGGCAGGGCGATGCCCCGATCAGCCCGCGCAAGCCGCTGCCCGATTACATCGTCGAGAAGCGTTTCCCCGAGCCGATCGCGACCGACACCGTGATCGCGCTGACGCTCTCAAGCCTCGCCAAGATGCTGGTTGCGGCGATGGACAAGCAGGGCAAAGGTGCGCGGCAGCTGGAAGCGAGCTTCTTCCGCACTGACGGTGCGGTGCGCGCGATCATGGTCGAGACCGGGCGTCCGGTGACGCGGCCCGAGATGATCGATCGCCTGTTCCGCGAGCGGCTCGATGCGCTGAATGATCCGCTCGATCCCGGCTTCGGCTTCGATCTCATTCGCCTCGCCGCAGGGCGTACCGAGATCGTGGTACAGCAGCAGCGCGATCTCGACGCCACCATACACGACAATGACGAGCTCTCGGCGCTGATCGACCGCATCGCCGCCCGCATCGGCGGAAAACGCGTCGTCGTGCATCTGCCGCTGGAGAGCCACATCCCCGAACGATCGGCGCTCGCGCTGCCGGCGCAGCATCATCTGGCCGCGGCCAGCGCCGCCGCCTGGCCGGAGCACGTTGCGAGCGAACCACCGCTGCGTCCCTTGCGGCTATTCGAGCAGCCCGAACCGATCAAGGTGCCGTTCGCGACCGTGCCCGACGGTCCGCCGCATCAATTCACCTGGCGGCGCGCGCAGCACGAGGTGGTGCGGGTCGAGGGCCCCGAGCGCATCGCGATGGAATGGTGGAAGCAGGACGGCGCGTCGCTGACGCGCGATTATTTCCGCGTCGAGGATGCCGAAGGCCAGCGCTTCTGGATCTTTCGCGACGGTCTCTACGAGAGCGAGCTGCGCGACGAGGAGGGCAAGCCCGTTCCGGCCAACTGGTATGTGCATGGGCTGTTCGCATGAGCGCACCTCCACCTGATTATGCCGAGATCGGCATCACCAGCAATTTCTCCTTCCTGCGCGGCGGTTCCGATCCGCGCGCCTATGTGCATCAGGCGAGCGAACTCGGGATTTCCCGTGATCGGGCTCGCCGATCACAACACGCTGGCCGGCGTGGTGCGCGCCTGGAAGGAGCTCGACAGCGAGAAGGTTGCCCATCCGCCAAAGCTTTTGATCGGCGCCCGCATCGTCTTCATCGACTCTACGCCCGACATCCTGGTCTATCCGCGCGATCGCGCCGCCTATGGCCGGCTGTGCCAGCTCCTGACCCGCGGCAAGCGCGGCGACGACATCGTGCGGATCGAGAAAGGCGAGTGCCATCTGAAGCTCGCCGACCTCCTCGACTTCGTCGAGGGGCAGCTCCTGGTGCTGGCGCTGCCGCATCGCTTTGAGGAGGCAGGCACGCTCGATCTGCTTGCAAAGCTGAAGGCAAGCGCCGCCGACGGCGTCTGGCTCGCCGCAAGCCTGCTCTATCGCGGCGACGACAGGCGCCGCCTCGCGCGGCTGCATGGCCTCGCCACCGACGCCGGTGTGCCGCTCATCGCCACCAACGAGGTGCTCTATCACCATCCGGCGCGCCGCCCGCTGCAGGACGTGCTGACCTGCATCCGCGAAAAGACCACGATCGAGGCGGTCGGCCGCAGGCTCGAGGCCAATGCCGAGCGGCATCTCAAGCCGGCGCATGAAATGATCAGGCTGTTTCGCGATCTGCCGGACGCGATCGCGGAAACCATGCGCTTTGCTGCACGCATCTCTTTCTCGCTCGACCAGCTCAAATATCAGTATCCCGACGAGCCGGTGCCGCCGGGCAAGACCGCGCAGCAGCATCTGGAAGATTTGACCTGGGCCGGTGTCGACAAATATTTCGGCGGCGAGATCGACGAAAGGCTTCGCACCACCCTGAACAAGGAGCTCGCGCTGATCGCCGAGCTGAAATACGCGCATTACTTCCTCACCGTGCACGACATCGTGCACTATGCGCGCAGCCAGAACATCCTGTGCCAGGGACGCGGCTCGGCAGCCAATTCCGCGGTCTGCTTCGTGCTTGGCGTCACCTCGGTCGATCCGACCAAGGTCGATCTGTTGTTCGAGCGCTTCATCTCCAAGGAGCGGCTGGAGCCGCCCGACATCGACGTCGATTTCGAGCATTCGCGGCGCGAGGAGGTGATGCAATATGTCTACCGCCGCTACGGCCGCCACCGCGCCGCGATCATCGCCACCGTGATCCATTATCGCCCGCGCAGCGCGATCCGTGACGTCGGCAAGGCGCTCGGGCTGACCGAGGACGTCACCGCGGCGCTCGCCGACACCGTGTGGGGCAGCTGGGGCAAGGGCCTCAACGACATGCAGGTGCGACAGGCCGGGCTCGATCCCAAAAATGCGATGATCAACCTCGCGGTCGAGCTCGCCACCGAGCTGATCGAGTTTCCGCGTCATCTCTCGCAGCATGTCGGCGGCTATGTACTGACCCAGGACCGGCTCGACACCTATGTGCCGATCGGCAACGCCGCGATGGACGACCGCACTTTCATCGAATGGGACAAGGACGACGTCGACGCCCTTAGCATGATGAAGGTCGACGTGCTGGCGCTGGGCATGCTGACCTGCATCCGCAAATGTTTTGACCTGATCGCCGACCACAAGGGCGAGCACTGGGAGCTAGCTTCGGTCCCGCAGGACGACAAGAAAGTTTACGACATGCTGTGCCGCGGTGAATCGCTCGGCGTGTTCCAGGTCGAGAGCCGGGCGCAAATGAACATGCTGCCGCGGCTGAAGCCGCGTACCTTCTACGATCTCGTCATCGAGGTCGCGATCGTGCGCCCGGGGCCGATCCAGGGCGACATGGTGCATCCTTATCTGCGCCGGCGGAACGGCCAGGAAAAGGTCAGCTATCCATCGCCAGCGCCCGACCAGGGCGACAAGGACGAACTCTACAACGTGCTGCACAAGACGCTCGGCGTGCCGCTGTTCCAGGAGCAGGCGATGCGGATCGCGATCGAGGCGGCCCATTTCACCTCTGAGGAAGCCAATGGCCTGCGCCGCTCGATGGCGACCTTCCGCAATCTCGGCACCATCGGCAGCTACGAGGAGAAGCTGGTCGGCAACATGGTGGCGCGCGGCTACGATCCGGATTTCGCCCGCAGCTGCTTCGACCAGATCAAGGGCTTTGGCAGTTACGGCTTCCCGGAAAGCCATGCCGCGAGCTTTGCCCAACTCGTCTACATCTCCTCATGGCTGA
The DNA here is from genome assembly GCF_054063995.1 of Bradyrhizobium sp. USDA 4504. Taxonomy (NCBI): domain Bacteria; kingdom Pseudomonadati; phylum Pseudomonadota; class Alphaproteobacteria; order Hyphomicrobiales; family Nitrobacteraceae; genus Bradyrhizobium; species Bradyrhizobium sp. USDA 4504. The sequence goes on from NZ_JBSSGV010000001.1 coordinate 1,369,665, forward strand.
AGCACCATCATCCGGATGCGTTCTGCTGCGGCCTGCTCAACTCGCAGCCGATGGGCTTCTATGCCCCGGCCCAGATCGTCGGCGACGCCCGCAAGAACGGCATCACGGTGCGCGAAGTCGATGTCTCCTTCAGCTTTGCGCAGAACACGCTCGAGGAGAAGGTCGGCGATCATTGCGCGGTGCGGCTCGGCTTTCGCCAGATCGACGGATTTCACTGGGTGGATGAGGACGAGGAGAGGCTGAAACAGCTTCAACTGTCATTCCGGGATGGTGCGCTAGCACCAGACCCGGAATCTCGAGATTCCGGGTTCTCGCTTCGCGATCCCCGGAATGACGGTGTTGAGACAGACTGGGCCGACCGCATCGTTGCCGCGCGCAACCGCCGGCCGTTCACCTCGCTGGAAGACTTCGCGCGCGACACCGGCCTGCCCAAGCGCGCGCTGATCCTGCTCGCCGACGCCGATGCGTTCCGCTCGCTCGGGCTCGACCGCCGCGAGGCGCTGTGGGCGGTGCGCCGGCTGCCCGACGACGTGCCGCTGCCGTTGTTCGAGGCCGCCACCGCACGCGAGCAGCCGGATGAGGGCGCCAAGCCGCTGCCGGAGATGCCGCGTCCGGAGCAGGTGGTCGCCGACTATCAGACCATCCGCCTGTCACTGAAGGGCCATCCGATGGAGTTTTTGCGCGACACCTTTACAAAGGAGCGCGTCGTCGCCTGTCACACCATCAACCGGAGCAACGACCGCCGCCGCGTCCGCTGTGCCGGCGTCGTGCTGGTGCGGCAGCGGCCGGGCAGCGCCAAGGGCGTCGTGTTCATGACACTGGAGGACGAGACCGGCATCGCCAACATCGTGGTGTGGCCGAAGGTGATGGAGCAGTACCGCAAGGAGGTGATGGGCGCGCGCCTGATCCTGGTCGAGGGCTATATCCAGAGCAGCCCGGAGGGCGTGACGCATCTGGTGGCGCAGCGCATGACCGATCGCTCCCACGATCTGATCGGCCTCGCCAACGAATCCTTGAGCCGCAAGCATCCGGTGCCGGCGGGCCCCGCGCTGATCGAGCCGCTCAACGACGACCGCCGCGATCACGGCGACAACTCGCCGCAAAAGATCCGCCACCCACGCAACGTCCGCATCCTGCCGCCGTCCCGCGATTTTCATTGAACCGCGTGCGACGGCTCTCTCACCGTCACCCTGAGGACACCTGTGGTCCTACCCCGAGCTTTCTACCCATTGCTCGGGGCCCATGGGTGCGATCGGCACCCGGCTTTCCCTGCGCCCTCTGTTCAAAAGAGAGGGCGGAACGAGATGCAAAGCTCGGACAAAACATGTCGTGAGAACGCGGAAGCATGACTCACATACCGCGCCACACACTCATCGTCGTCCCGGCGAAGGCCGGGACCCACAACCACCGTTGCAAATGGTTACGCTCTGCTGGAACGACGAGTGCCATCCACAACATCCGCTGCGGCGTATGGGTCCCGGCCTTCGCCGGGACGACGCCTGGGACTTAACCACCGAAGCAAATTGCTATGCACTCTTGCAACGGCGAGTCCCGCCTACAACATTCGCCGCGGCGTATGGGTTCTCCGAGTTCATGCGGCGCGAACGCGCCATTGTCCATCCAACCAGTTCATCGACTGATGTCGCGCGAATGCGAACGTGTAACCTACACGCCAATGCTGACACGTAGCTTACAGCTGGTCCCTGTCGGGCGGGTCTCACCGTCGCATCGATGGCGGATGACTTCCTCAGCCGCTGCATGCTACTCCACCGCGGCGCCGACCGGCGGTCCGCCCGGCGGGCGGTGCAGGAAGGTGATCGATGCGTAGGCGCCGACCCACGAGCCGAGGGCGGCGAAGGCGACGTAGAGCCAGTTTTCGGTGTAGCTGATCACCGCATAGGAGGAGAGCACATACCAGACGCTGCTCCAGGTCGCCGCCGGCACGCGCTTGCGCGCCACGACCGCCGAGGTGAACATGACATAGACCGCGTCGGTCGCTGCGGTCGCGAGGAAGACAGCGCCGGCGGTGAGAGGATCGATGGCAGCCATTGCAACTCCTGTGTGGGTCGGGCAGAGCTGGATATAAGCAGGGCCGGAAATGATTGTTGGGATCGGGCACCGCCTTTTTGTCATCATGCTCGGGCATAGGATAATCGCAAACGGGTATGCGCATGCAGGACATTCGTGAAATCCTTTCCGATGTCTGGACCGGCGCCGGCGGCGCGCCGGCCGCGCTCGATGCGGTCACATTGACCGGCAGCGAGCCGCAGCTGCCGTCGTCGTTTCGGGTCGCAGCCGCAGCGCAGGCGCCGATCGCAGCAGCCGGCCTCGCCGCGGCCGAGATCTGGAAGGCCCGCAGCGGCGAGCAGCAGGACGTCGCGGTCGACATCCGCCATGCCGTCGTCGAATGCCGCAGCGAGCGCTATTTGCGCGTCGACGACAAGCCGCCGCCGCCGGCCTGGGACAAGATCGCCGGCGTCTATCGTGTCAAAGACAACCGCTTTGTCCGCCTGCACACCAATTTCCCGCATCATCGCGACGCCGTCTGCAGGGTGCTCGGCTGCAACGCTGAGCGCGACGAGGTCCAGGCCGCGCTGCTGCAATGGGACGGCGAGGCGTTCGAGACCGCGGCCTACGCCGCCGGCGGCGTCGTCGCCTTGATGCGCTCGCACGACGAATGGTCGGCGACGCCGCATGCCAAAGAACTGGCAAAACTGCCGTTGATCTCGATCGAGAAGATCGGCGAAGCCGCGCCGAAGCCGTGGCCCGCCGGCAGCCGGCCGCTGGCCGGCATCCGTGTGCTCGATCTGTCGCGCGTGATCGCCGGTCCCGTCGCTGGCCGCACGCTCGCGGCGCATGGTGCCGAGGTGCTGCTGATTTCCGGTCCCGATCTGCCGGCGATCCCCTGGCTCACCATCGACACCGGCCGCGGCAAGCTCACGAGCTTCCTCGAGCTGCGGAGCGAAGAGGGGCGGGGCGTGATGCAGGGTCTGGTGGCGCAGGCCGATATTCTCTCGCAGGGCTATCGGCCGCAGGCGATCGCGCGGCTCGGCTTCTCGCCGGAGGAAGCGGCGCGGATCAATCCCGGGATCGTCTATGTGACGCTGTCGGCCTATGGCCATGCCGGACCATGGGCCGGGCGCCGCGGCTTCGACTCGCTGGTGCAGACCACGACCGGCTTCAATCATGCCGAAGGGCAGGCGGCCGGCACGGACGGGCCGAAGGAATTGCCGGCCCAGATGCTCGACCACGCCACCGGATATTTCATGGCGTTCGGTGCCATGATGGCGAAGGCCCGCCAGGCCCGCGAAGGCGGCAGCTGGCACGTCCGGGTATCGCTGGCGCAGACCGGGCGCTGGCTGTGGAATCTTGGCCGCCTCGAAGGAGGCCTTGCGACCGGGGACCTGAAGGCGGATGCGGTGCAGCGCTTCATCGAACGGCTGCCGTCCGGCTTTGGTACGCTGAGCTCGGTCCGGCATGCCGCAGTGCTGTCCAGCACACCGGCCCATTGGTCCCGTCCGGCCATGCCGCTCGGCAGCCACCCTCCGGAGTTTCCTGCCCCGGAGTTTCCCGGATGAGACATTCAGCTGCCGTTCAGGCTATGCAAACTTTAACGACAGGCGTCGCCGAATGGCGATTTTTAGGTTGTTTGATACGCCAATTCAGCACTATTAGCGCACCGCTGGGGCCGTCCCGCCGGATGCTGCAACGATCGACCCCGCGGACCGCATGGTGAAAGAGTTTACCAAGAGAATGCAGAGCTTTAGCCGTCCGCGCCTGGTCGTGGCCGCGGCGCTGCTGGCGGTTGCCTGCGCGGGTGCCTATGGCTACACGCGTTTCGGCTCGGAAAAGCAGACATCTTCGGAAGTCTCCAGCCAGTCCCGCAAGGGCGGCGCGCGCTATGCGCCGTCGGCGGCCGAGTGGGCCAGCCTGACCTTCCAGACCGTGAGCGAGCACACTTTCCGCTCCGAGCTGGTGACCGAGGGCAAGATCGGCATCGATGAGGACCGCTCCACCCCGGTCTATTCGCCCTATACCGGGCGTGTCACCCGCCTCATGGTGCGGCCGGGCGATGCCGTTGTGAAGGGCCAGCCGCTGTTCGTGATCGAGGCGGCCGACACCGTGCAGGCGCAGAACGATTACATCGCGGCGATGACCGGCCTCAACAAGGCGCAGTCGGCGCTCGACCTGGCGCAGATCCAGGAGAAGCGCGCCAAGGATCTGTCCGAGGGCAAGGCGATCCCGCTGAAGGATTATCAGCAGGCCCAGACCGCGCTGGTGCAAGCGCAGAACGATGCGCGCTCGGCGCAGACGCTTTTGGAAGCGGCGCAGAACAAGCTGCACATTCTCGGCTTCGGCGACGACGACATCACGACGCTGCGGCAGAAGGGCCGCCTCAATCCGGAGACGACGGTGTTCGCGCCGATCGGCGGCACCGTGGTCCAGCGCAAGGCCGGTCCCGGCCAGTATGTCTCGACCGGTGCCAGCGACCCGGTCTACGTGATCGGCGATCTGTCGACGGTCTGGCTGATCGCCTTCGTCCGCGAATCCGACGCAGACAATGTCGCGGTCGGCCAGGACCTCACCTTCAGCGTGATGGCGCTGCCGGGCAAGACGCTGAACGCCCGGGTCAACTATGTCGCCGCGGCGATCGACGCGACCTCGCGCCGGCTCCTGGTTCGCGCCACCATCGACAACGCCGACAAGCGGCTGAAGCCCGAGATGTTCGCCAATGTGACGCTGTATTCGAAGGGCGATCACCCGGCAGTCGGCGTGCCGAAGCAGGCGCTGATCTACGAGGGCGACCAGGTTCGGCTCTGGGTCGCGAGGGCCGACGACAAGACCATCGAGCTGCGTCAGATCAAGCCCGGCCTCATCAATGGCGACCTCGTCGAGGTGGCCGGCAACCTCAAGCCGGGCGAGCAGATCGTGACGAAGGGAAGCCTCTTCATCGACCGCGCCGCATCAGGCACCTAAGCGCATGATCCGGAAAAGTGGGAAGCGGTTTTCCCTCGCGACAAACGCGCAACGCGTTTGCGCGGAGATCACGCTCAATAAGAAAATTCCCTTCCAGTTGAAAGCGCCGATCTGAATGGATCGCCTCGTCGCCCTTGCCGTCAATCGCCGCTACTTGATGGTGGCCATGTTTGTGGCCGTCTTGATCGGCGGCCTGCTCGCGTTCAAGCAGCTCAACATCGAGGCCTATCCCGATCCGACCCCGCCGATGGTCGATATCGTGACGCAGAGCCCGGGCCTCTCGGCCGAGGAGATCGAACGCTACATCACGATCCCGATCGAGACCCAGGTCGCCGGCATCAAGAACCTCAAGACCATCCGTACCATCTCGCTGTACGGCCTTTCCGACGTCAAGCTGCAGTTCTCCTTCGACTACACCTATGACGAGGCGCTGCAACAGGTGCTCAACCGCCTGTCGCAGCTCGCGCCGCTGCCGGGCAACGTGCTGCCCGGCATCTCGCCGCTCAGCCCGATCGGCGAAATCTTCCGCTACCGCCTGAAGGGACCGCCTAACTACAGCGTGCTCGACCTCAAGACGCTGCAGGACTGGGTGCTGCAGCGCCGCTTCCGCGCGGTGCCCGGCGTGATCGACGTCACCGGCTGGGGCGGCAAGACCAAGACCTACGAGATCCAGGTCGACTTCAACAAGCTGGTCGCCAACGGACTGACGCTGCCGCAGGTGCTGCAGGCGGTGTCCAACGCAAACATCAATGTCGGTGGCAACACCGTGAACATCGGTTCGCAATCGGCCGTGGTGCGCGGCGTCGGCCTGATCCGCTCGATCGACGACCTCGCCAACACCATGGTCTCGCAGTCCGGCGGCAATCCGGTGCTGGTGCGCGACATCGCCCATGTCACGATCGGCGAGAAGCCGCGGCTCGGCATCGCCGGCCTCGACAATGACGACGACATCGTGCAGGGCATCGTCCTGATGCGCCGCGGCGAGCAGAGCTCGCCGACGATTACCCGCGTCGAGCAGCTGGTCCACGACATCAACCATTCCTCGATCCTGCCGCCCGGCGTGAAAATCGAGCGGATCTACGACCGCAAGGACCTGATCGAGCTCACCACCCACACCGTGCTGCACAACATGGTGGTCGGCATCCTCCTGATCGTGCTGTTGCAGTGGATATTCCTCGGCGACCTCCGCAGCGCGCTGATCGTCGGTGCGACGATCCCGTTCGCGCTGTTCTTCGCCGTGATCATCCTGGTGCTGCGCGGCGAATCCGCCAATCTGCTGTCGGTCGGCGCGATCGATTTCGGCCTGATCGTCGATGCCACCGTGATCATGGTGGAGGCGATCTTCCGCCGGCTGTCGCAGACCACCGCGCTGTCGGAACACGAGCGAAGCCACATCTCCGAGGACACGGTGATGGGGATGAAGAGCCACGCGATCCTGTCGGCGGCCGCCGACGTGTCGCGCTCGATCTTCTTTGCCGCGGCGATCATCATCGCGGCGTTCCTGCCGCTGTTCACGCTGTCCGGCGTCGAGGGCAACATCTTCGGCCCGATGGCGCGCACCTATGCTTACGCGCTGGCCGGCGGGCTGCTGGCGACGTTCACGGTCACTCCGGCGTTCAGCGCGATCATCCTGCCGGCGCATATCCACGAGACCGAGACCTGGATCGTCAAGAAGCTCGACGCGATCTACCTGCCGGTGCTGAACTGGGCGATCGCCAACCGCAAGCTGGTGATGGCCGGCGCGGCCGGCCTCGTGGTCATGACCATCATCTTCGCGCGCTTCCTCGGCCTCGAATTCCTGCCCAAGCTGGAAGAGGGCAATCTGTGGATCCGCGCCACGCTGCCGCCGACGATCTCGCTGCAGGAGGGCAATGCCTATGTCAACGAGATGCGGAAGCTGATCCGCAGCCGTCCCGAGGTGGTATCGGTGGTGTCGCAGCACGGCCGTCCCGACGACGGCACCGATGCGGCCGGCCTGTTCAACGCCGAATTCTTCGCGCCGCTGAAGCCGGCCAGCGAATGGCCAAATACTCACGACAAGGACGTGCTGACCGCGCAATTGCTGGCGCAGTTGCAGGAGAAATTCCCGGGCGTCGAATTCAATTTCTCGCAGTATCTGCAGGACAACGTGTCGGAAGCGGTGTCCGGCGTGAAGGGCGAGAACTCGATCAAGCTCTACGGCAATGATCTGCAGGCGCTGACCGACACCGCCAACAAGATCAAGTCGGTGCTGTCGACGGTGCAGGGCGTCACCGATCTTGCGGTGTTCACCTCGCTCGGCCAGCCGACCATCCAGATCGACGTCGATCGCGCGCGCGCCGCGCGCTATGGCCTGTCGCCGGGCGACATCAACGCCACGATCCGGGTTGCGGTCGGCGGCGACAGCGCCGGCGACCTCTATGAGCCCGGCAGCGACCGGCACTTTCCGATTATCGTCCGCCTTGCGCCGGAATATCGCAAGAGCGCGGAGGCGATCCAGAACTTGCGGATCGGGGTGGCCAACGCCAACGGCGGCATCACGCAGATACCGCTCTCCGAAGTGGCCTCGATCAACCTGATCTCCGGCGCGGCCTATATCTACCGCGAGCAGCAGGAGCGCTATTTGCCGATCAAGTTCTCGGTCCGCGAGCGTGACCTCGGCAGCGCGATCCGGGAGGCGCAGCAGAAGATCGACGAGCAGGTGCAGCTGCCGCCGGGATCGCGTGTCGAGTGGGTCGGCGAGTTCGGCAATCTGCAGGACGCGATCAGGCGGCTGTCGATCGTGGTGCCGATCAGCCTCGCGCTGATCGCGGTGCTGTTGTTCTTCAATTTCGGCTCGATGGTCGACACCATGCTCGCGATGAGCGTGATCCCGATGGCGATCTTTGGCGGCGTGCTCGGGCTGCTGATCTCGGGGATTCCGTTCAGCGTGTCGGCGGCGATCGGCTTCATCGCGCTGTTCGGCATCGCGGTGATGGACGGCATCATCATCCTGTCGCAGTTCAACCAGCTGATCGACGAAGGCTACGACCGGATGCGCGCGGTGATCCGCACCGGCGAGCTGCAGTTGCGTCCGGTGCTGATGACCTGCGTGGTGGCGGGCGTCGGCCTGTTGCCGGCGGCGATTTCGGAAGGCATCGGCTCGCAGGTGCAGAAGCCGCTCGCCATCGTCGTCGTCACCGGCATGATGCTGGCGCCGCTGGTGATCCTGATCACGCTGCCGGTCTTGATCTCCTACTTCTCGCGCCGGCCGAAGGACGGCCTCAGGTGAAGCCGTAGAGCCGCGCCGGATTGTCGACCAGGATCGCCTTGCGGACCGCGGCGTCCGGCGCCCAGACCGGAAGCTGGTTGAGGAGGCGGCCGTCGTCGATCTGAAACAGCGGCGTCACGTCGGTGACCTTCTTGCCTTGCGGCGTCACCGAATCCGGGTGCGGCCAGTCGGTGCCCCAGACGATACGCTCGGCATTGGCCGCGATCAGTGCCTGTGCCAGCGGCGTGGCGTCGGCATAATCGGGCGCAAGCTTGGAGGCGCGGTAGGCGCCGGAAATCTTGACATAGGCCTTGCCGGACTTGACCAGCGCGAGCAGGTCGGCAAATCCCGGCTGGTCCGTGCCGAGCGCGGCCTCGGCGCCGCCGAAATGGTCGAACACGACCGGCACCGGCGCTGTAGCGACAAGGTCCTTGATCGCGGAGATCATGGCGAGGCTGGTGAACAGCTGCACATGCCAGCCGCGCGCCTTCATCCGCTCGATCGCGGCCGAGAAGCGCTGCCGGCCGACATTGGGATCGTTGACGCCGCCGGTCGCGAGGTTGAGGCGGATGCCGCGGAAGCCGGCCTTGTTCATGGCATCGAGATCGCTCTCGCTGGTCTTGTCGTCGATCACGGCGACGCCGCGCGCGGTCGGCCCGCGGGCCGTGATGCCGAACAGGGTCGACGAATTGTCGGGGCCATAGACGCTCGGCGTCACGATCACCACGCGCTCGACATGGAGCGCCTTGTGCAGCGCGCTCATCTCCTCCGGCGAGGCCGGTTCCGGCGTGTAGACGCGGCCGGCGAAGAACGGGAATTTCTCGGGGTCGCCATGGATGTGGGTGTGGCAGTCGCATGCCCCGGCAGGCACGTCGAAGTTCACCGCGGTCGATGGCTGCGCTGCCTTGGAAAATGCGTTGCTGCTGGTCATGGTCACTCCGGCTGCGATGGAAGCCAGCATCATATCGCGTCGCGTCAGCATTGGACGTCTCCCTGCGTGCTCGGCTGTTATGCGCGTCATACGCGCGCCGGCATTATGGGTTGCCGGCGGGGGCGGAGGTTATCGGCGGAGAGAGCGGGCGGGAAGGGCCCGTTCGCGGTGCGAACGGTTCCACGATGCCTATTGTCCCGACGGCGTGCGCAGGCCGTGCCAGGCGTCGCGCACCTGATGGTAGTGCACCTCGGGCAGATAATCCGGCGTCTTCAGGTTCAGCGTCTTGACGTCGAGGCGCCCGGTCGCGCTGAGCAGCGTGTAGGAGGCGATCACGCGGTCGCGCTGCGCACCGATCAGCCGTGCCCGCGCGGTGATCAGATCCTGCTGCGCGTTGAGCACGTCCACCGTGGTGCGCTGGCCGCCCGCGGCTTCCTTCTGCACGCCGGCCAGCGCAACCTCCGCGGCCTTCATCTCGGATTCGGAGGCCGATACCGCGATCTTGGCGCCCTCATTGGCGACCCACGCGCTGACGACGGCGGTCTTGGCCTGATTGCGGACCTGATCCAGCACCAGCCGGCTCTGCGCCGCGACCTCCTTGGTCTGCCGGGTCTGCGACGCGGCGGTGCCGCCGTCATAGATCGGCTGCGTCACCTGACCGATCACCGAGGCTTGATCGGTGCCGAAGCTGCCGAGCGTGGTGTCGGTGTCGCGGCTGCGGCTGACGCTGCCCTGCACGGAGACATTCGGCATCAGACTGCTCTCGGCGACGCGAATCGAGGTCGAGGCGACGTCGACGTCGAAGCCTGCCGCGGTGACGGCGGGATGCTCGCGGAGCGAGAGCGCGATCGCATCCTCGCGGCTGCGTGGCAGCAGCCGGTCGATGGTCTCGGCCGGACGCAACTGGGATGGCGCACTGCCGACCACCTGCGCATAGGTGGCCTGGCTGATCGCGTAATTGACCTCGGCGGCGTTGAGGTCGGCGAGGCCGCGGTTGAGCCGCGCCTCGGCCTGGGCGGTATCGGTCGGCGTCACGTCGCCGGCATTGAGGCGTCGTTCGGTGATTGCCCGGGTCTCCTTCAGGAAGGCGACGTTGGCGCGCTGCGCCTCGACCAGGGTCTGGTTGGCCAGGACGTTGGTGTAGGCGGTGACGGCGTCGAGCAGCACACCCTGGCCGACATTGCGCAACGCCTCGCGGCCGGACTGCACCTGCAACTCGGCGACGCGGACGCTGTTGGCGGTCTTGAAGCCGTTGAACAGGGTCTGCGTCACCGTGACGCCGATCTGCCACGGCTTCAGCGTTGCGGTCTGGATCACATTGCCGGGCAGCTGGTCGCGCACCGCTTGCAGACCAACCGACAGGCCGGCGATGATCTGGGGACGGTAGCCGGCCAGCGCCTGCGGCACGTTCTCGTCGGTCGCACGCTGGCGCGCCCGCTCGGCGTTGAGTTGCGGATTGGTCTGATACGCCTTGACCAGGGCGTCCGGCAGGCTCTCGGCGCGTGCCGCGGTCTCCGTCAGCAGCGCACATGCCAGCGCGCCAAGGCCGATGCCCGACAAAAGCACGCGCCTCGCTACGTCGCCGACCCTCGCGGCACGCTCAACCATGTGATCCCGCAAACCAAAACTCCGGCAGTGCGCCCCCGCCGATGCCGCCGACACATCTACCTGTTTACGGGGCGGTGCCGCCACAGACAAACCGCCGCGCGACATCTGCACATCATTTCAGTTCTTGTCTGTTGCCGGTTCGTCACAGGCGCACGTATCGGTCATATGAAGTATAAGTTTGAACCGCCGGCCGTCGATTCAACGATGCCGGTTATCCACCGTCTCTTCCGGGTCCATTGCTAATGCCGATATTCTTCTCCGACCCCGAGGCGATCGCGGAGCACATCATTCGTGACGTCGGAACCGAACTGGTGGTCGGGCTGCCGCTCGGCCTCGGCAAGGCCAACCACATCGTCAACGCGCTGTATGCGCGAGCAGTGGCCGACCGCTCCATCAACCTGACGCTGTTCTCCGCGCTGACGCTGGAAAAGCCGAAGCCGAAGAGCCTGCTCGAACGGCGCTTCATCGGACCGGTGACCGATCGCCTGTTCGGCGGCTATCCAGATCTCGCCTACGCGGATGCGCTGCATCACGGCGCACTTCCGCCCAACATCAAGGTGATCGAGTTCTTCTTCCTCGCGGGGCAGTGGCTGCACCAGCCATTCGCGCAACAGCACTACATTTCCGCCAACTACACCCATGCGGCGTCATATTTGTTGTCGCGCGGACTGAATGTCGTGCCTCAGCTCGTTGCCAAGCGCATGGTCGACGGCGTGCCGCGCTACAGCCTGAGCTGCAACACCGACACCACGCTCGACGTGCTGCGCGCCCGTGCGCAGGGGCGGGCGTCGTTCAAGCTGATCGGCCAGGTCAATTCCGAGCTGCCCTTCATGCCCGGCGCCGGCGACCTGCCGGCGGATGAATTCGCCGCGGTGCTCGACAGTCCCGAGACCGATTTCCCGCTGTTCGCGCCGCCGTCCGAGCCGATCAGCGACACCAAATATGCGATCGGCTTGCACGCCGCCGGTCTGGTCCGCGACGGCGGCACGTTGCAGATCGGCATCGGGCAGGTCGGCGACGCGCTGGCGCAGGGGCTCGTGGTCCGCCATCGCGACAACGCCCAATTCCACGGCATCATGCAGCGCCTTGCGCCCGGTACCAGGCAACTCGCCGCGGCCGAGACCGGGTCGTTCGAAGAGGGTCTCTACGGCGTCAGCGAGATGCTGTTCGAGGCGTTCCTCGGGTTGATCGACGCCGGCATCCTCAAGCGCGAGGTCGGCGGCGTGATCCTGCACGGCGCATTCTTCCTGGGCCCGCCATCATTCTACCGGGCGCTGCGCGAGATGGCACCGGAGCAGCTGGCGCGAATCCAGATGATGCCGGTTTCCTTCACCAACGAGATCTTCGGCGACGAGGACGGCAAGCGTCGCGCCCGGGTCGATGCGCGCTTCGTCAACAATGCGATGATGGCGACGCTGCTCGGCGCTGCGATCTCGGACGGTCTCGAGAACGGCCAAGTCGTGAGCGGGGTCGGCGGCCAGTACAATTTTGTGGCGCAAGCATTCGCGCTCGAGGGCGCACGTTCTGTGCTGGCGCTGGAGGCGACCCGTCAGTCCGGCAAGCAAGCGCAGTCGAACATCCGCTGGTCCTATGGACATGAGACCATCCCGCGGCATCTGCGCGATGTCTTTGTCACGGAATATGGCGTTGCCGACGTCAGGGGGAAATCCGATGCCGACGTGATCGCCGCGATGCTGCAGGTCTCGGACTCCCGCTTCCAGGGCGAATTGATGCGGCGGGCAAAGGATGCCGGCAAGCTGCAACGCAGCTACGAGATTCCTGCGGCGCATCGCGAAAATTATCCCGAGCGCATCGGCGATGCGCTGAGGCCCGCGCGCGATGCCGGGCTGCTGCCGTCATTCCCGTTCGGCAGCGACTTCACCGATGTCGAGCAGCGGTTGATTCCGGCCTTGCAGATCTTGCAGCAGGCGCAGCACACGCCGCTGCAACTCGCCGGCCTGCTGTGGCAGGGCATGCGACATCCGCCCGATGCCGCCGACCGCGAATGCCTGGCGCGGCTCGGTCTCGACAAGCCGACGCATTTCGACGAGCGCGCCTATCGCGCGCTCGTCACCGCGGCATTGCAACGGAGCCGAATGGCTAAAGCGCGATGAGATCATCGCGCCTTAGCCTGTTGTCTGAGCATGATCTTGTCCGGAAAACCGCTTCGCACTTTTCCGGATCATGCTTTAGCGGTTCTTGTTGACCGGCTTGCGCTTCTCGATGAACGCCGCCATGCCCTCGGAGCGATCCTCGAGCGCGAAGGTCGAGTGGAACAGGTTGCGCTCGACATTCATGCCCTCCGCGAGCGGCGTCTCGAACGCGCGGTTGATGGCTTCCTTGGCCATCGCGGCGGCCGGACGCGACATCGAGGCGATCTTCTCGGCTGCCGCGAGCGCCTCCTCGAGCAGCTTGTCGGCCGACACGATCCGCGACACGAGGCCCGAGCGTTCGGCTTCCGCCGCATCCATCATCCGCCCGGTCAGGCAGAGGTCCATCGCCTTCGACTTGCCGATCGCACGGGTCAGGCGCTGCGTGCCGCCGATGCCGGGAATGGTGCCGAGGGTGATTTCCGGCTGGCCGAACTTGGCGGTGTCGGCGGCGATGATGATGTCGCACATCATCGCGAGCTCGCAGCCGCCGCCGAGCGCATAGCCCGCGACCGCGGCAATGGTCGGCTTGCGGCAACGGGCGACGCGGTCGCCGCCGATGGCGGTGAAATCGCTGTTGAACATGTCGATGAAGCCTTTCGGCTGCATCTCCTTGATGTCGGCGCCGGCCGCGAAGGCCTTCTCGCTGCCGGTGATCAGGATACAGCCGATCTTGTCGTCGGCCTCGAGATCATCGACCGCCGCGGCGATCTCGCGGAACACGCCGAACGAGAGTGCATTCAGCATTTTCGGCCGGTTCAGCGTGATGACGCCGACCGGTCCCTTGCTTTCGACAATGATGAATTCGAACGTAGCCATGGACGCAAACCCCGTGCCTGATTTGCCGGGCAATGTGCCCGCTGACGGGATGCGCTTCAAGTGGCTGAAACGAGGCTTTGGGCTGCGGTGCGGCGCCCCCCGCGCCGCACCGCAGGTGCCTCCGCTAGGCCATGAACATGCGCGCGGCGGAGGCCACCGTGAGCAAAGCGCCGAACCCGATGAAGATCTTCCCGATCAGCGAGGTCTGGTCCCAGCTCGCGCTGTCGCTGCTCGCCAGAACCGGGGCCGGCTTGGGTGCAGCCACGGCAACCGTCGGCGGCGGCGCCGGCGATGCCTCCTGTTGAGCGGTCTGCGGCTGGGCCGGCTGCGGCTGTTCCGCCGGCTGCTCCTGCTGCAGGGCTCGGTCGACCTCGTTGAGCTGGTCGGATGCGACCACATTACCGTCGGACTGGTCTGCGGGCTTGTCGGCCGCGGCAATCAACACATTGGCTTTCACCGGCGTCGCCGCTGCATTGTCGTCGCCGGAGGTCAGCTCCGCATTGGCGTTGGCGACGGTGGCGGGAATGCCTGCCGAGGTGACCCTGCCGGCGTCGTTATTGGTGGCCTTCTTGCTGTCGGATTTGTCGGCGGTCTTGTCAGCGGTCCTGGAGGACCGGTGGCGTGCCGAGCGCCGGCCATGCCGCGAACTCTGCTCGGCAGACTTTTCGGTCGTTGCGCTGTCGGATTTCGATGCCGATGCGTCCGATCCGGCCGCATGCGCCGGCAACGGAGCCGCGAGACACACAAGAAGCCCTGTCAGTCCTGTCGCAACCATCAATGCCAAGCGCCCGCTGGCTTTGATCTTCATTTTGATGATCTCCCCATGTCGCCCGCCCAAGGGCGAAAAGAGACCCCGCTGCGTGTCCACACCGGGGCAGAAAAAGGGAATCTTCGGGCATCCGGGGGCAAAAGCTGGGCAATTTCTTCCCAGTGGCCCATCGACGGCAGCAGCACCGATGCTTGTCGGACCGATCGGTGTTATGAGCCGTGACGTCTGGAAACCCGCCGGAGCGATTCTTTGAGGCCGATCCTCGGCGCGGTCTTGCTGGAGGATAGAGATCACGAATTCGTGATCGTCTGGCATGCCGCGTAACGAACTGAAAGATCGGCCGAATTGCAATTCAGGAGCCTGCGTGCGCGAACGTGAGGATGAATGGACCGGCCTGATGCGGTCGGCCATTTCAGGCGATGATGCGGCGTACCATCGCCTGCTCAAGGCCATCACGCCGGTGCTCCGTGCTGCGGCGCGCCGCGGCCTGGCGCGCGCGGGACAACCGGTCGATCAGTCCGAGGACATCGTGCAGGACATCTTGTTGGCGGTACATTTGAAGCGACAGACCTGGGACACCAGCGCGGCGTTCGCGCCGTGGCTGTTCGCGATCGCGCGCAACAAGCTGATCGACGCGCTGCGCCGCCGCGGCAAGCGGATCTTCGTCAACATCGATGATTTCGCCGAGACGCTGCCCGGGGAAACACCGGAACCGACGGCCTCACCGGGCGAGGTGAGCGCCCAGTTGCAGGCTTTGCCCGCGCGGCAGCGCGAGGTGCTGCATTCGATTGCGGTCGACAGCGCCTCGATCAAGGACACCGCGGCGAAATTCTCGATGACCGAGGGCGCGGTGCGAGTCGCGCTGCATCGCGGGCTTGCGAGCCTCACCGCGAAATTACGGGATCGATGAGCATGGACACCGATCAACTCATTCGAACCCTGGCCGCCGACAATGCCTATCGCTCGCGTCCGATCGGTCTTGCGCTGATGCTGGCACTACTAGCGGCGGCGCCGGTCTCGCTTCTGATCTTCTTCGCCGAACTCGGCGTGCGGCCCGACGTGATGATCGCGATGCACAATCCGTTCTTCGACCTGAAATTCGCCGTGACGCTGGCGCTCGCCGCCTCGGCGATCGCGGTCAGCCTGCATCTGTCGCGCCCGGAGGCTTCGCTGCGCGGCTTCGGCTGGTGGCTGCTGATTCCCGCCGGCATCCTCGTCGCCGCCATCAGCGGCGAGATGATGATGCCGCAGCGGACGCCGATGATGACGCGGCTGATCGGCAAGAATTCGATGGCCTGCATGACCGCGATCCCCGCGATGTCGCTGCCGCTGCTGGTCGGCGCGCTGTACGGGCTGCGGCAGGGCGCGCCGGCGCGGCCGGCGGTCGCGGGTGCGATAGCCGGCCTGCTCTCGGCGGGGCTCGCGGCAACCGTCTACGCGTCGCACTGCACGGATGACTCGCCGCTGTTCGTCGCCACCTGGTACACGCTGGCGACCGCGATCGTCGCGAGCGTCGGCGCACTGATGGGAAACCGGGCGCTACGCTACTAGGCCGCTGGCGCGGACTGCTGCATGCGATGGAAGCGCAGCACCTGCTGCGCGGTCGACGGCCGCAGCCGCTCATAGGTGTCCTTGCAGGCCTGCAGATCGGTCGGCTCGCCGCCCGAGATGTCGTCGCGCAGGTTGATGATCGCCCGCACCGTCGACCATGACAGGCCCGAGACCTTGGCCAGGATCATGACGCCCTCGGCGCGGGTTTCGATCATCATGTTCTCGGCGACGCTGACCGAGACGTTGGCGAGTGCGGCGAGCGAGGCGTTGGTCTCGTCGAACTTGCCGGCCTCGGCGAAGGCTGCGAGCTGGAATTCGTCGAGCCGGCCATCCTGGTAGAGCGACTTGACCAAGGCATGCGCGATCGTGGTGTTCGGCGTCACGGCGGCCGGCGCCGAGCGCGCGCGCCGCGTCGCTTCCTTCACCGCGATCGGAATCTCCTTGGCCTGCAGCGGATTGGCAGCCTCAAGCCGCTGCCTGACCGCGTCCGAGGCCTTGGCGACCAGCTTGAGATAGAGATGCCGCGGGATGTTCGGGCGCAGGCCGACGCAGGTCGACAGGTTGTCGTCGCCCTCGGCGCGGCTGACCAGGCGGGTGAAGCCGCGCTCGGTGAATTCCGCGCCGGGATTGTTGACCGCGCTCTGGATCACCTCGTCATTGCCGCGCAGCACCAGCACGTCGGTGACGGCGCCGCTCAGCGTCTTGCGGTTCGAGATCGCGAGCAGATGCGCCTGGCTCTTGCTGCGCGCCGTTTCGATCAGGGTGTCGTCGTCGAGCCGCGGCGACAGCGTCAGCACGGGGCCCGCGACCTCGATCAGGTCGTCGAAGGCAAGGGTGCGGATGGTCTGCGGCGGTGCGGTGTCGATCGGGGCGAGGCGGTCGGCGAGTAACGCCTTGGCCGAGTTTTCGATGTGCTCGAGCAGGCATTGGAAAACATCGTCGAACAGCACGATCTGCTCGTTGGAATAGTTCACCGAGCCGTTGATGAAGAGGTCGGTCACGCGGCGCAGCGTCTCGACGCGGCGTGCGACGGTGCCGTGCGCGAGCGTCGTCTGCAGCTCGTCGAGCAGACTTTCGGGGGCGGTCTCGGGCTTCAAACTCATGACTCTATCCTGGAGCGGTGGCGACGGCTTCTCCGGCGCCGAAGAGGGAAATGGATTTCAGGCGCTGGCGATGCGGTTGCGTCCCCTGGCCTTGGCTGCGTAAAGCGCGCCATCGGCGCGGGCGAGCAATGTGTCAGAGTTTTCGCGCGGCTTGAGCGTCGTGACGCCTGCGGAGATCGTCACCCGCATGCCGGGCGAGAATGCGCTCCAGTCGAGATCGGCGATGATCGCGCGCAGCCGTTCGAGCGCGCGCATCGCCTGATCCTGCGACAGGTCGGGCAGCACCAGCAAGAATTCCTCGCCGCCGTAACGGCCGAAGCGATCGACGCTGCGGAGGTTGGCGAACATGCCGATGGCGAAGGTGCGCAGCGCCTCGTCGCCGATCGGATGGCCGTAGACGTCGTTGATGCGCTTGAAATGGTCGAGGTCGATCAGCGCGACCGCGCAGGAGCTGCCGTTGCGCGCGCAGCGCGCGATCTCCTCCTCGAGCGTGCGCATGATGCTGCGGCGATTGGAGGCGCCGGTCAGTTCATCGAGCTCCGCGAGCTCCTCGATGCGCCGATAGGCCTCCTTCAGCTTCAGTCCGCTCTGGTACAGCGATTGCTGCATCGAACTGGAGAAGATGCCGAGGCACATGCAGCGCCCGATCGTCAGCGCGAACACGAGCATGGTGGCGAGGCGATCGATCCGGGTCGCGGTCGGCATCCCGATCGCCTTGTCGGTGCCGAGGAACAGCGCGGCGAGGCCCAGCACCATGACGGTCCAGACGATCGCGGTCTGCCGCGCCGAGGTGCGCAGCGCGCCGAAGCCGAACACCACGAACAGGTTGCAGAGAAACAGCACGCCGACTTCCGGCGCGATGTAGGTGAACACCAGCAGGTTCACCATGTTGATCGCCGATTGCGGCGCGACCAGATAGTGGTCGCGGAAGCGCTCGTGAAAGCCGCGCTCGGAGAGCACCACATAGACGGCGACCAAAGACAGACCGGTCAGCGCGTAGGCGGCCGCCACCCAAGCCGACGTGGTGCCGCCATGCGCGTAGATCAGCAGCACGACGGCGTCGAGCACGAAGCAGGCCGCGATCACCGACTGGATTTGGCGGCGCTGCTTGGCCCGGCGCGCCAGGCGCTCGGCCGTCAGCCTGGGACGGCCGCTTTCCGATGCGCCCGCGATCGGACTGGGAAGTGACGACGCAGCGCTGCCCATGGTCTCGCCATTGGTGAAGTCCGGCGAAAATCTACGTGGGAAAGCCTTTAGGTTTGGTATCTTTTGGAACCGAATCTACCCCGGTGTAGCCCGGTCATCGCCCTTGTTTCGTAAGGGGAATCCGTTCGCAGAGGCGAGACGGGAGCGATGTGCGGCAAGCCTGCGCCGTGGCGGACTTCGTGACGGTGCTGGCTTGCCGATAAAGCCTTGGTATGGTCGCGCCGGATGGTGCCTGCCCGCGAGAGTTTCCACTATTATGATACCGTTTATCGAGTCTCGGCTGATTTTTTCTCATTGGAAGCGCCGACTGTGGCATAGATCACACATGCAGTGCGGACATTGCCGTAATGTGAAGAATCTTGGCTCTCGCGTCGAACCACGCACCGCCCCCTTCAGACCAACTTTGCGAGACGGGCATTGAGCGCGACACAGGCGGCTTCAGACGACGTTCTGATCGCTCGGATCGCTCAAGGCGACCGGCTTGCCATGCAGGTGCTGTACGGGCGGCACCATGTCAGGGTGTACCGCTTCGGGCTTCGGCTCGTGCGGGACGAACAGGTGGCGGAAGATCTCATCAGCGAGGTCTTCCTGGACGTGTGGCGTCAGGCGGGCAAGTTTGAGGGACGATCCGCCGTTTCGACCTGGCTTCTGGCGATTACCCGGTTCAAGGCGTTGTCTTCGCTGCGGCGAAGGAAGGACGCCGAGCTGGACGATGAGGCCGCGAACGCGATCGAGGACACGTCCGACGATCCGGAAACGGTGGTGCAGAAGAAGGACACCGGTGACACGCTGCGTAGGTGCCTGACGGGACTATCGGCGGAACATCGGGAAATTGTCGATCTTGTCTACTATCACGAGAAATCCGTGGAAGACGTCGCTGAGATCGTGGGGATTCCGGAGAATACCGTGAAGACGCGCCTGTTCTATGCGCGCAAGAAACTTGCCGAGTTGCTGAAGGCAGCCGGTGTCGAGCGAGGTTGGCCATGATGGCTGCGAGAACAAAGGTGCAAGAGCCTGACGATATCGAGATGCTGCTGCCCTGGCACGCGGCCGGCACGCTGAACGCGCGTGACACGCGCCGCGTCGAGGACGCGCTTGCGAGCGATCCGGAGCTCGCTCGGCAATATGCCGTCATTCGCGAGGAATATGCCGAGACCATCGGCCTCAACGAGAGCCTCGGTGCGCCCTCGGCGCGCGCGATGCAGAAGCTGTTCGCCGCGATCGATGCCGAGCCGGAGCACAAGCCGTCGATGGGCGCGCGCATGTCGGCCTCTGTCTCGGAGTTCTTTTCGAAATTGTCGCCGCGGACGCTGGCGTGGTCGTCCGGCCTCGGTGCGGTCGTGGTGTTGTTGCAGGCGGGTGTGATCGGCGCGGTGCTGATGCGCAGCCAGCCGGCCTTGTTCCAGACGGCGTCGCTCGATGTCGCCGAGCGCAGTGCGCCGGTCGCGCCCAGTGCGCCGATCACGCGCGACCTCGGCGCCAGCGTGGCGGCGACGCCGACCCGGCTGCTGGTGCGCTTCACACCCGATGCCAGGGTCGCCGACATCACGTCGCTGCTCGACAATTACCAGGCCTCGATCCTCGACGGGAAGGGCGGGATGTTCCGGCTGCAGTTCCGCGCAATGGACAAGAGCAGCGTCGCTGCGCTGATTGCGCGTTTGCAGAAGGAGAAGATCGTCAGCCTCGCGGTCGAAACGCCGTAATCGGCGGCTGACGGTTCTGCGCCGAGTTGAGGTCACCATGGCCGCCAACGGCCGGACCAGATCGACGAACCACGCGATCGCCGCAGCCGCAGCATTGTTGCTGGTTTGTGTTGCCGGCTCCGCCTCCGCCCAGAATTTCATGCGATCGCCGACCGGTGGCGCGCCACAGGTCTCGCCCGGGATGCGGGCCAATCCCGGTATGGGCCGTGTTGGTGGCAATCCCGTCGGCGGGTTCGGCGGCCCGGTTGGCCGCATGCCGCCGACGGTGGACCGCGGCCCGGCCACGTCGTGGACCGACGATGGGCCGCGATTGCGCGTGCCGTCCCCCGTGCGCCCCGCGCCCCGTCTCTCTGCCAGATGCGATGACGGCGATCGCGGCCAATGTTCCGACCGGCCGGTTGCCGGCAACGGCGGCGGCAAGGGCGCAACGCGGAAGGGCAGGGCCGGCGGTGGCGGCAGTTTGCGTGCACAGGATGCGTCGAGCGTGCGAACCGTGCCGAATGAGCTCGTGGCCGAAATCGACGGTGCCTTGACGGAGGTAGAGGCCGATGCACTCGCGCGCCGCCATGGGTTGAGGCGGATCGCCTCGCAGAATGTCGCGCTGCTGGGTGCGACGATCGGCCTGTTCCGCATCCTGGGCAATCGTTCCGCAGAAATGGCGAGCCGCGAGCTCGCAAGCGATGCCGGGATCCGCTCCGTACAGCCCAACTACCGTTACGCGCTGCAGGACCAGAAGGCGTTGGGCGGCAGCGATCCGGCGCAATATGCCCAGACACAGCTGCATCTGCCCGCGGCCCACAAGCTGGCGCGCGGCATGAATGTCACCATTGCCGTGATCGATTCCGGCGTCGACGCCGCCCATCCGGAATTGGCGAACACGGTCGCCGATACGTTCGATGCGCTCGGCAGCAAGGATGCTCCAAACGCCCACGGCACCGCCATTGCCGGCGCGATTGCGGCGCGTGTCAGGCTCACGGGGAGCGCGCCGGAAGTGCGGATCCTGGCGATCTGCGCCTTCGGTGCGGTCGCGGGCGGCGCCGGGAGCACCTCCTATGTGATCCTCAGGAGCCTCGACTACGCGGTGGCGCATGGCGCGCAGATCGTGAACATGAGCTTCGCCGGACCGAAGGACGCCCTGGTCGAGCGCGCGGTGGCCGCTGCCGTGATGCGGGACGTCGTGCTGGTCGCCGCGGCCGGCAATGCCGGCGCGACATCGCCGCCGCTGTATCCGGCCGCCCATCCCGATGTGATCGCGGTGAGTGGCACCGATGCCGGCGACCGGCTGATGGCGGCCTCGAACCGCGGCAGCCATATCGCGCTGGCGGCCCCGGGCGCCGATCTCCTCGTGCCGGTGCCCGACGGCAAGTACCAGCTGATGTCGGGCACATCGTTTTCGGCCGCGTTCGTCAGCGGCATCGCGGCCTTGGTGCTGGAACGCAATCCGGCATTGAAGCCCGCCGAGGTGCGACGGGTCCTGACCAGCACGGCGCGCGATCTCGGGACACCTGGACGTGACGATCTGTTCGGTGCGGGGGAGGCGGACGCGCTTGCCGCGGTGATGGCGGCGACCAGTGCGCCCGGTGCCTCTGCCGCGGACAAACCGTCGCAGCCTGCACCGCAGGCCGACAGCAATAACACTTCCGTGAGCCGCACGTCGAATGAACCCGCCCCGTCGTTCGCATCGGAGGATTCCGCTGCAAATCGCCGTGCTGCGCAGTGATTTTCGACCCCGAACGCCGGCAACGGTGCGATGGAACCGCGGCGCGAGAAGGTTAAAAAAATCGCCGGCGATTTGAACGTCCGCCTTCCTCTCACGACTTATGTGTGTGGGAGCGGTTTATCCCTCCCCGGCTATATCAGGCGCGAGCGCCCATCCACCCCAAGCGCCCATATGGCTTTGACCCGTCCGGTTGTCCCCCCGGACGGGTCTTTCATTTTGGGGGTCCCTTGTGTGACGGACTCGACGGTGCGCGGCGCGATGGCGCCGACCGATCGCAACGGGATGGGCAAACGCGCGACGGCTGCGACGGTTTGCTGTGGATCATTCCGCCCCAGGAGCGGTGCGCATCGCCACCACGGCAAGTCGATGACTTGAGGCAGTTCGAGCGAGAAACTCCGTAGTAGAGCGGACTTCTTCGATCGCCCGTTCGCGACTAAGAATTTAGTTAGACTTTATTTACCTTTTCCACAGAATATCGGCGTCGCGTCCAGTTGATTCGGTTCGGTTCGTTCGGTTGCGTCTGCGTCCGTTTCTTTTCCTGCGGGCAATT
Source organism: Bradyrhizobium sp. USDA 4504 (assembly GCF_054063995.1). Taxonomy (NCBI): domain Bacteria; kingdom Pseudomonadati; phylum Pseudomonadota; class Alphaproteobacteria; order Hyphomicrobiales; family Nitrobacteraceae; genus Bradyrhizobium; species Bradyrhizobium sp. USDA 4504. Next base: position 1,391,981 of record NZ_JBSSGV010000001.1, read on the forward strand.
TGAATGACACATCGGACCGACGTGGCCAGAGGCCAGGAGATCGTTGCACGCTGGTGCAACCTCGCCGAGCAAAGGCTGGAGCACCTTACCGAACTGTTCGATACCGGGCGCTGGCGGCGCTATCACAGCGAGCAGGCCTTTCTCGAGAACATCAGGGAAGCCCGCGCCGCGGTCGACATCTGGCGCGAATTGCTGACCCGCGAAGCCTCGCTCGACAATTCGCCGATCGATCTGTCCTGGCTCGGCCGCGGCAGGTCGAAACTGCCGCCGCCCCACATCTCGCCGCCGCTCGAGCGCCGGCCGGAGGCCTCGGTCTTGGCCGAGGCGGCGATGAAAGCGGTCGCGGCCGCGCTGGAAACGGCGGCCGAGGTGCTGGAGCAGCCGCCCACGGTCGCCGACGCGCCGCCGCTGGAAATGCCCGCTCCGGCTGCGCCGCCGCCGGTGCTCGATCTCGACACCATCCAGCGGCGCTATCCGCTGCTGCGCAACGCGCTGTAGGCGACCGCTCTCGCTTATTTTTTGAGCGTGATCTCCGTGCTTGTCGCGAGGAAAAACCGCTTCGCCCTTTCCCGGATCTAGCGCCGCACCGCGTTCGCGCCGACCACGAGCTGCGCATATTGCTGGGCGCCGCCTGCCGACAGATCCGGCGTGATTGGGCGGGCATGGTCGAGCCCGACCACCGCGCCGCGCGGGGTTTCCGAGATCATGTTGTTGTTGATCAGCGCGGTGCCGGCGCCCGGCACTACCGAGACGCCGATGCCGACGAAGGCGTTGCGGACCACGTTGCCTGATATTGCGACATCGCGCAGGTACTTGCCCCAGCCGGCGGCGATGCCGAAGGTCGGCGCGTTCTCGATCACATTGCCGGTCACGGTGCTGTCGGCCTCGACATAGATGCCGATGCCGGCGCCGTCGTTCGGGTCGGTGCCTGCAGGGCGCTTCGGCAGCAGGTTGCGGATGATGTTGCCCTGGACCACCGCAATGCGGCCGCCCTCGTTGAAATTGCACACGGAGACGCCGATCGCCGCGCCGTCGACGGTGTTGTTGGCGATCACCGCGGCCTCGAACGAGAACTCCGAATAGAGCGCGACCTCGCGGACATTGCTGACGCTGTTGTCGGTGATGTGGATGTTGGAGGCCGAATTGCCGCGCACCGCCGAGAAGTCGCAGTTCTTGATGCGGTTGCCGCGCACGATCACGTTGCCGGCGCGGAAGGCGTTGATGGCGTTGCCGTACTGCCCGGAGCCGCCGGGGCCGGCCTTGATGTCCTCGATGCGGTTGTCGGCGACGATCGAGCCGTCGTCGCCGATCGCGGTGCGCAGGATCTCGATGCCGTTGTCGTTGGTGCCCTTAATGGTGTTGCGCGACACCATCAGGCCCAGCGCGTCGAACGACACCAGCGCCGTGGTCGCGATCTCGGTGAAGACGTTGTTGCTGACGTCGCCCGACATCTGCTCGAACCAGATGCCGTTGCCGCCGCTGCCGGTGAACCGGCAATCGGTGATGCGGATGTCGCGGCCCGATAGGCAGTGCACGAGGCCGCGCCGGTTCGGCAGCGGGACGTTGCCGCCGTCGAAGGTGAGGCCCATCAGGACGACGCCGCCGGCGCCTTCGCCCTCCAGCAGCGAGGCGCCGCCGTTGAACACCAGCCGGCTGGCGCCGCGCACGCCGATTAGCTGGCTGCCGGGCGCAAGCCGCAACAGGCCGGTGCGGTAGACGCCGGGCGGGAACGCCAGCGGCACCTGCGCCCGCGCGGCGTCGTCGATCGCGCGCTGCAGATTGCGGGTCTGGTCGTCCGGGCTGCCGGGGTGCACGCCATATTGCGTGACGTCGCGGCCGAGCGAGCCGGTCGATGGCGCGGCGGCACGCGCGGCGTCCGGCGACATCGCAAGCGCGCCGGCTGCGCCGGCGGCGGTTACTCCGATCAGATGGCGGCGGTTGACGTCCATGGGCAAGGCCCTCGCAACATTCGCGAGCGGTGACGTTCGCGGGTCGAGTGGTAGCGCGAAAGGCGGCGCGGCATGGTGAACACGCCGAGGCAGCGCGGCGATTGTTGGCGGTAGGGTTAATCGCGGGTGCAACCGATTCACGTTGTCAAACAGTCGTTCCTCGGTGTCGTCACCCGCGCATGCGGGTAATCCAGAATTCCAGAGCCGCCGGTGCTTGAATCGAGAGGCCGCGGCGTACTGGATGCCCCGCCTTCGCGGGCCTGACACCGGGGAGAATGCGGGCCCACGACTCCTTCCCAGGCCGCCCCGGCGAAGACCGGGACCCATACGCCGCGGCTTGTGTTGTGAACGCGACTCATCATCGCAGCGACGATGATCTTTCGTGGTTATGGGTCCCGGCGTTCGCCGGGACGACACTGAATTCAACCCGTTGCTGACCTCGTCATTCGATCCAATTTTAGTATTTGCCGGGGTCTACGGTTGACGCGTCTGGAGTATTGCTCGCCCGCTGGCTTGAGAGGAGAGACCGGTGTTTGACGTAGGAGACCTGGTTGTCTGCATCGACAATGGCCCGAAGAAAGGAGCCATTGGGCCGGTAGTGCCCATCCATCATCTGCTGCACAAGGGGCGCATCTACCGTGTCAATTTCATCGGGACGACCTGGACGGGGAGTCTGACCGTCGGGCTAGCGGGCGTCGCGCTACCTCCTCCGATGATTGGGTTCGAGCCTTACAGATTCCGCAAGATCGATCCTGCGGAGCCTGAGTTCATTGAAATGATGCGCAGCTTGCGTACGCGTGAGTTGGAGGATGCCAACTAGGGACGTGTACTTACACCGCCCGATCCGCGCGCTCACGCGCGCGAGGCCTGCCGGGTCAGTTTCACCAGCTCCATCAGCATGGCCTCGCCGGCATCGACGAGCGCTTCCAGCGTGATCGATGATTTGCCGGGTGCAGCCGTGCCGTCATGGGCGAGCGGCGGGACGTGGACGAATTGCGCGAGGCGCAAGTCATTGTCGCCGTTGACGGCCTCGATCGCGCGCCAGCTCAGATAGTTGCAGAGATAGCTGCCGGCGTCGCGCGAGGCTCGCGCGTCGATCCCGGTCGCCAGCGCGGCGCGCAGTAATTTTTCAGTATGAGGCCCGAACATGCGCGCATCGGCGCCGCCCTCAATCGATCCCTTGCGTGTTTGCTGGCGGCCGGCGTCGGGGAAGCGCGTGGTCACCGCGTTGCGGGCACGGCTTTCGATCCGCAGATAGTCGGTGCGGCCGGCGAGGCCGAACATCAAGAGCGCCTGCGGGCGGTGTTCTGCGATCAGCTCCGGCAATTCGCGATCGACGGCCGCGTAGGTGACGTCGAAGATGTGGCTCGACAGCGCGACGTCGTCGAAGGCCGGGCGGCGCAGGGCGGTCAGCCGCTTCACCAACGGCATGGTCGGGTTGAACGGCGCACCCGGAAACGGCCCGAAGCCGGTGACGAGGATGCGCAGCCTGCCGCTCAATGCAGCATCTCCGCGATCTGTTCGGCGGCGACCGCGGGCGAGATGCGGCCGCCGGCGACCTCGGCCTCCATCTTCTTCACTTTGGCGCGGATCGCGGCATCCGAGCGCAGCCGCGCCATCATCCGGCTCTCCAGCATCGACCACATCCACTTCACCTGCTGTTCCCGGCGGCGGCCGGCGAACTCGCCCGAGGCGTTCATCGCGGTACGGTGGTCGAGGATCTTCTGCCAGAGCCGGTCGAGCCCGGCGCCGGTCAGCGCGGAATAGGTCTCCACCGGCGGATGCCAGTGCTCGGAGCGCGGCGCCAGGATGTGCAGCGCGCTGCGATAGTCGGCGGCGGCGAGGTTGGCGCGCTTGAGGTTGTCGCCGTCGGCCTTGTTGATCGCGATCATGTCGGCGAGCTCGACAAGGCCCTTTTTTATGCCCTGCAGCTCGTCGCCGGCACCGGGCAGCATCAAGGCCAAGAAGAAATCGGTCATATCGCAGACCGCGGTCTCGGACTGGCCGATGCCGACGGTCTCGACCAGCACGACGTCGAAGCCGGCCGCCTCGCACAGCAGCATCGCCTCGCGGGTCTTCGCCGCGACACCGCCGAGCGTACCCGAGGAGGGCGAGGGACGGATAAAGGCCTGGTCGGAGACGGCGAGCCGCGCCATCCGGGTCTTATCGCCGAGGATCGAGCCGCCGGTGCGCGCCGAGGAGGGATCGACCGCCAGCACCGCGACCTTGTGGCCGCGCTCGATCAGGAACATGCCGAGCGCATCGATGGTGGTCGATTTGCCGACGCCGGGCGAGCCGGTGATGCCGACCCGCACCGCCTTGCCGGTGTCGGGCAATAGCGCCTGCACCAGCTCGCGCGCCGCCGCCTGGTGGTCGCTGCGCCGGCTCTCGACCAGCGTGATCGCCCGCGCCAGCGCGGCACGGTGGCCGGCACGGAGGTCCTTGGCGAGGGCGCGGATGTCGGGAGCGGCAGGCTTCGGTGAGGTCATGGTGTTGGTTTACAACGGCTGGCCATGGCAGGCGAGGGGAACGCGGATCGGCACGTCGCAGGGGCGCACTGCCAAAATGTCGAAAACAACCCCATGCAAAGGAGCCGGCGGCTGGCAGCCGGCGTGCGACAAGGCACGTGCGACAAGGCTACTTGACACGTCGGGCAACTCAGCGGCATTCTTCCATTATCCAGAAATCGTGCAGACACCCGTAGCCCGGGTGAGCCAACGGGTCGCGCGAACGCGCGCCCGATGACAGGCTCCGCGATGTCAGGGGAAACCGGCCCCGCATATCGCTTCAGCTCATGCGGGCTACGAACTATTGCTGCTCGTCCGCATCGCCCTTCGGCCGTGCGCCGGCGAAGATCTTTGCGCCTTCCGGTGTCAGATAGGGTTTCAGCGTCTCCCACGGCACGAAGATCACGTATTGGCCCTCGGCGTAGGGGCCGACGGCATAGGGCGGGTAGTGGAAGGTGAGGCCGGAGCTCTTGCCCGCTTCGGTCGACGGCGCCAGCGTCACGGCGCCGATCTTGAGCAGGGTCGGCTTCATCTCCTTGTACCACTCGGCGGTTGCGGTCTCGCCGGCATCGCGCCGCTTCTTCTCGGCGTTGAGCGCGGCGATGACCGCCTTGCGCATCGCCGTCAGGGTTGGGCCGTTGTCTGCGGTCTCGGTGAAGAACGGGCGGATGCTGATGCGCTTCTTCGCGGTGGTGTCCCACAGGATGGTGTTGACGTCGGAGTTCGGATGCGCGCCGTGGGTGTCCATGTAGTCATCGCGCAGCACGCTCACATAGCGGCCGTCGACGACGGAGCGCTCCGAGTATTTGCGTTCGAACGAGTAGCCACCACGATCCTTGAAGAGGTCAGGCTCTTGCTTGCGGTCGGCCGCAGCCTCGGCGGCATTCTTGTCGATCCACGTCTTGCCTTCGGCGAGGCAATCGGCCGCCAGCGCGCTATCTGCCTTGATCCTGTCGTCGAGATAGACGCTCGCCTCGATGCTCGCATTCTTGATCGACGCGTCGGGCTTCGGATCGGCGGCGATGGCGGGCAGGCAGAGGCAGGCCAGCAGGCCGGTAAAAGCCATGATGCGGGCAGGCGTCATCAAGCGATCGGCGCGCATGAAAAACTCCAGGTGGCAGGGGGCAAGCGCGGCAGCGTTACTCCGCTGCAGCGCTATGGCCGAGCCGGGCGTTGAGCTTGTGGATCAGCTCCTCGGCGGCATCCGAGATCACCGTGCCGGGCGGGAAGATCGCCTCGGCGCCGGCGGCATACAGCGCGTCGTAATCCTGCGGCGGCACCACGCCGCCGATGATGATCATGATGTCGTCGCGGCCGTGTTTCTTCAGCGCGGCCTTCAGTTCGGGCACCGCGGTGAGATGTGCCGCGGCGAGCGAGGAGACGCCGAGAATGTGGACGTCGTTCTCGACCGCCTGACGGGCGGCTTCATCGGCGGTTGCGAACAGCGGTCCGATATCGACGTCGAAGCCGACATCGGCGAACGCCGATGCGATCACCTTCTGGCCGCGGTCATGGCCGTCCTGGCCGATTTTCGCCACCAGGATGCGCGGACGGCGGCCTTCGGCCTCCTCGAACGCATCGATCAGGGCCTGCACTTTTTCGACCTTGTTGGACATCGCCGCTGCCTCTCGCTTGTAGACGCCGGTGATGGACTTGATCTCGGCGCGGTGGCGGCCGAACACCTTTTCCATGGCGTCCGAAATTTCGCCGACGGTGGCTTTGGCGCGAGCGGCGTCGATCGCCAGCGCCAGCAAATTGCCGTTGCCTTCGCCCGCCGAGCGGGTAAGCGCGGCGAGCGCCGCATCGACGTCCTTCTGGTTGCGCTCCTTCTTGAGCCGCGCCAGCTTGTCGATCTGCAGCCGACGCACGGTGGAGTTCTCCACCTTCAAGACGTCGATCGGCTTCTCGTTCTCGGGCTTGAACTTGTTGACGCCGATCACCGCCTGGCGGCCGGCATCGATCCGCGCCTGGGTCTTGGCGGAGGCTTCCTCGATCCTGAGCTTCGGCACGCCGGCCTCGATCGCCTTGGCCATGCCGCCGAGCGCCTCGACCTCCTGGATGTGCCCCCAGGCCTTCTGCGCGAGATCGCGGGTCAGCCGCTCGACATAGTAGGAGCCGCCCCAGGGATCGATGATGCGGTTGGTGCCGCTCTCCTGCTGCAGGAACAGCTGGGTGTTGCGGGCGATGCGCGCCGAGAAGTCGGTCGGCAGCGCCAGGGCCTCGTCGAGCGCGTTGGTGTGCAGCGACTGGGTGTGGCCTTGGGTTGCCGCCATCGCCTCGATCGTGGTGCGCATCACGTTGTTGAAGACGTCCTGCGCGGTCAGCGACCAGCCCGAGGTCTGGCAATGGGTGCGCAGCGACAGCGAGCGCGGATCCTTCGGATTGAACTGCTTGAGCAGCTTGGCCCACAACAGCCGCGCGGCGCGCATCTTGGCGACTTCCATGAAGAAGTTCATGCCGATCGCCCAGAAGAAAGAGAGGCGGGGGGCAAAACGATCGACGTCGAGGCCCGCGGCAAGCCCGGCGCGCAGATATTCGACGCCGTCGGCCAAGGTATAGGCGAGCTCGAGGTCCTGCGTCGCGCCGGCTTCCTGCATGTGGTAGCCGGAAATGGAAATGGAATTGTATTTCGGCATCCGCTGCGAGGTGTAGGCGAAGATGTCGGAGATGATCCGCATCGAGGGGCTAGGTGGATAGATGTAGGTGTTGCGCACCATGAACTCTTTCAGAATGTCGTTCTGAATGGTGCCCGACAGTTTCTCCGGCGGCACGCCCTGTTCCTCGGCAGCCGCGACGAACAGCGCGAGGATCGGCAGCACCGCGCCGTTCATGGTCATCGACACGCTCATCTGGTCGAGCGGGATGCCGGCGAACAGCGTGCGCATGTCGTAGATGGAATCGATCGCAACGCCGGCCATGCCGACGTCGCCGGAGACGCGCGGATGATCCGAGTCATAGCCGCGATGGGTGGCGAGGTCGAAGGCGACCGACAGGCCCTTCTGTCCGGCCGCGAGGTTACGGCGATAGAACGCGTTGGAGTCCTCTGCCGTGGAGAAGCCGGCATATTGCCGGATGGTCCAGGGCTGGTTGACATACATGGTCGGGTAGGGGCCGCGCAGATAGGGCGCGATGCCCGGCCAGGTCTCGAGGAAGTCGATGCCTTCGAGATCGGCCTCGCCGTAGACGGATTTCACCGGGATGCCCTCGGGCGTCAGCCACGGCTCGGCGCTCGCAGCCGGGGCCGTACTGGCCACGGGCTGGAAGGCGACATCGGCGAAATTGGGAATGCGGGTCATCCCTGGGCTTCCTCAAACTGGCGATTGCGTTCGATCAATCGCTGTAGCTTCCAACTCAATCGTGGTCCGGATGCTGATGGCTGACGATGGTCGCCATCTTGTCCGGTCCGTAATTCTGCATCGTGGTCTGGCTCGGCAGGTTGGCGATGCCGACCACCCAGCCGTGGCGGGACTCGGTTCCGAATTGTTGCGTCGGTATCACCCGGTCGGGCCGGTCGAAGGCGCCGGTCATGATCTCGATGCGGGGCCCGTCGATGCGGCGGAAGCTCAGGGGCGTTCCGCAGGCGGCGCAGAAGTCGCGCTCGGCGATCGAGGAGGATCTGAACGCGGCGGGCTTGCCGCGGGTCCATCTGAAGTCGTTGCGATCGATGTCGGCGAAAGAGGCAAATGGCGCCCCGGACGCTTTCTGGCACATCCGGCAGTGGCAGATGCTGATCCGGGTCGGTGCCGCCGAGACGGCAAACCGGACGGCGCCGCACTGGCAGCCGCCGGTCAGAACGGGTGTCGATGGTGCCTCTGCGCTCATGTCTGCTCCATCCGCCGATAGGCGTCGCGCAATGTCGCCAGCGCATCACCGCCGGCGAAGACGAACTCGCCGATGCCGGCCGCCCGCAGCGCCGCTTCCTGGTCGCCGGGCCGCCCTGCCAGATAGATATGCCTTGCACCGGCGCCTTGAAGGGCCCTGGCGGCCTCACTGGCGCTGGCGGCATAGACCTTATCCGAGGAACAAATGCACGCCAGCGTGGCGCCCGAGGCCTTGTAGGCCGCGGCCAGCGCCGCCGCGTCGGCAAAACCCTCGCTGTCGATAGCCTCGATCCCGCCGGTTTCGAAGAAACTCTTGGCGAAGGTCGCGCGGGCCGTGAAGTCCGCGGCGGTGCCGAGATTGGCCAGGAATATCTTCGGCCGTACGCCATGCGCCTTCAGCGCGGCATCCGACTTGTCGCGCAGCGCCTCGAACGGTTCGGCAAGCCGCATCGGCGCGAGGGCGTCGAACTTCACCTTGGCGCCGGCGAGGGACGCCGGCGCTGATGGTTTCACATCCAGCACCGCGGGGGCGGCCTCGCGCAGATCCGGAAATTCGCTGGCGCCGGTCAGCACGTCGCGGCGCTTCGCCACATTGGTCTCGCGCAGCAATCGCGTCGCGGTGACCTTGTTTTGCAGCAGTCCCTGCTCGAGTGCGGCGAAGATGCCGCCGGCCTTCTCGATCTCCTGGAACAGCGTCCACGCCGCCTCGCAGAGCTGCGAGGTCAGCGTCTCGATGCCGCCGGCGCCGGCCGCGGGATCGGAGACCTTGGCGAGGTTGGACTCATCGAGCAGCACGAGTTGCGTGTTGCGCGCCACGCGCCGGGCGAAGTCATCAGGCAGGCCGAGCGCCAGCGTGTGCGGCAGCACCGTGATCGCATTGGCGCCGCCGAGCCCGGCCGCAAAGGTCGCGATCGTCGCGCGCAGCATGTTCACATTGGGATCGCGCTGGGTCAGCATCCGCCAGGCGGTTTGCGCGTTGACGAAGATCGGCTTCGGCGCAAGTCCGCAGGCTTGCTCGACACGTGCCCACAGCAGCCGCAGCGCGCGAAATTTCGCCATCGTCAGGAACTGGTCGGCGTCGGCGCTGAGGCGGAACGAGATCGCCGCGCGCGCCGCGTCGAGCTCGATGCCGGCGCCCTCCAGCATGCGCAGATAGGCGAGGCCAAGCGCGAGCGTGAACGCGAGTTCCTGCACCTCGGAGCCGCCGGCATCATGGACCGGCCGGCCGTCGGCCAGCACGAACGGCCCCTTGAAGCCGCGCTTGATGAGGCCATTGACGACCTGGCCGAACGACTTTTCGTAGTCGGGCCAGGCGATGGCCGCAGCACCGCGCACGGCCATGGTGCTGAGCGCCTGGTAATTGAAATGCAGATCGAGCTTGGCCGGGTCGAGCTTGCGGGCCTCGACCATGTCGGCAAAGGTCTCGCCGGCGTTCTCGCGGCCGATCACCGGATTGAGCGCGATCATGATGCCGGCATCGAGATGGACGCCGCCGCAGGCGCGCGCCAGCGTCTTCTTGCTGGCGTCGGCAAGACCGAAGCCGCGCGCACCGGGACCCCCGGCGAACTCGAATTCGAGGCCGGTCGCCCCGTTCTCGAGATCCTGCAGCGCTTGCGCATTGGCCTGTGCGGCATCGGGATGATCGACCCGCTGCAGGATCTGCCAGGGTGCAGCGGCGGCGCGGCCGGCAAGCGGGCTTGAATTGGTGGCGCGGCGGTAGATCGGATCGATCTTCAGGCCGTCATAGGTCTTGCCGACCAGCTTCTCGAACGGGGCGCCCTTCAGCACGCCGTCGACCAGCTTGCGCCAGTCGTCATAGGTCGCAGGTCGAAAATCCGAAGCCAGAGCCAAATCGTCAGTCGAGGTCGTCATCCGCCCAAATCGTCCTTCACCGGCCCCGCGCGGGGCCCCTTGATTTGGCCGGAAATTGCCACGGGCGGGCGGCCAAGCCAAACGGTTGTTTGCGGTGGTTTCGCTTTAATCGAGGTCCGCTAGACGGAAAATACCGTCTGTAGAGACCTTCGCCAGCGCATCGGCGACGCGGCGCCCGGCGATGACGCGGTCAGGAACGATCTCGGCGAGCGGCACCAAGACGAAGGCGCGTTCGAACAAACGCGGGTGCGGCAGCGCCAGTTCCGGCTTGTTCAGTGTGACCTCGTCATAGGCGATCAGGTCGAGGTCGAGGGTGCGCGGCCCCCAGCGCTGCTCATTGGCACGGTCGCGGCCGAATTTGGCTTCGATCTTGTGCAGCGTGAACAGCAGCGCATGCGGATCGAGACTGGTCTCGATCTCGATGCAGGCGTTGATGAAGCTGTCCTGCTGCTGCTCGCCCCAGGGCGGCGTCGAATAATCCGACGAGCGTGCGATAAGCGCGGCCTGGGTCATGCCGCAGATATTGGCGATCGCCTTGCGAAACGTGGTGCGGACGTCGCCGACATTGCCGCCGAGGGCGATCAGGACGTCAGCCATCTGCGTTCAACCCTGGGGCGGTTGATGGCGCGAGCGGGTCAGCACGACGCCGACATCGTCGAAGATCGCGGCGATCGGCGCGTGCGGCTTGTGCACCGTGACCTTGACCGCCCGGATGCGCGGGAAGCTCGCCAGGATGTCCTCGGCCACCGCGCCGGCGGCGCGCTCCAGCAGCTTGTAGTTGGTGTTCTTGAATGCCGATGTCGCGGTCGCCACCACGTTGGAATAGGAGACCGTATCCGAAAGGCGGTCGGTGCGCGAGGATTCCGAGAGGTCTGTATAGAGCTCGAGATCGATGACGAAGCGCTGCCCGACCTCCGTTTCATGTTCCATCACGCCATGACGGGCATGGATGACGATCCCGGTGATGAAGATCGTATCGGTCATTGCTGTCCCTCGATTGCTGCGGCCACGCGCAGCGCCTGAACGGTTTCGGCGACGTCATGCGCGCGGATGATGCGGGCGCCATTCTGCGCGGCGATCAGATGCGCCGCGATCGAGCCGCCGATCCGCTGTTGCGGCTCCGACGGCGCGACCGTGCTGATGAAGCGCTTGCGCGAGGCGCCGACCAGCAGCGGCAGGTGGAACGCGTCGAGCTCGGCAAGCCGCGCCAGCGCGATCATGCTCTGCTCCGGGGTCTTGCCGAAGCCGATGCCGGGATCGAGCACGATCCGGTCGGGCGAAATGCCGGCGCTTGCGGCGATCGCGAGTGAGCGCTCGAAGAAGGCGGCGATGTCCTGCATGATGTCGATCGCCGGATCGGCCTGCTCGCGATTGTGCATGATAATCACGGGCACGCCGCGTGCGGCGACCAGTGGCGCCATGCCGGCATCGCGCTGCAGGCCCCAGACGTCGTTGGCGATGACAGCGCCCTGGTCGAGCGCCCAGGCCACGACCTCCGATTTCATGCTGTCGATCGAGACCGGCACGCCAAGCGCGATCACGTCGGCAAGCACGGGCTTCAGCCGCGCCATCTCGGCCTCGGCGGTGATCGGCTGCGAGCCGTAGGGACGGGTGGATTCCGCGCCAATGTCGATGATATCGGCGCCCTCGGCGACCAGCTTGCGGGCCTGCGCCAGCGCCTCTTCGGGTGCGGCGAACTGGCCGCCGTCGGAGAACGAGTCCGGCGTCACGTTCAGGATGCCCATCACGGCCGGATAGGGCCGCGACAACAGCGCCGGCAGCAGCGCCGATACGGCCGGGCCGGTCACCGTCGATGCCATGGGCTTGCTCGCCATCATGCGGTGGCTTTGCGCTGACCGCAGCGGCAAGTCAAGGTGCGGCGATGGCGGGTGACGCGGCCGGCGGCCGAATGCCGTTAAGACAGGCTAATAGGTGATCTTGGGAGGCAGCTTGCGTGCCTCTTCGATCAGCAACTCGACCGACTTCTCCGACGGCATCACGCGGACGAGCTTACGCCGCACATTGGCGTCCTTCATGCTCTGCGCGAGCCGCGACGGGTTGCGGTGCGCGAGCTCGCGCACGGTGGTGACGCCGGCGGCGCGGACCAGGCCGACCTTCGCCTTGCCCATGCCGGGAATCCGCATGTAGTCGGAGATGTTGGCCCATTCGAGCAATTGTTGTTCGCTGATCCCGGTCTTGGCGGCGAGCGCCTTGCGTCCCTTGACGGTGCGGGCGGCTTCAAGCAGTGCGTCGGTCGTGCGGATACCCTGCGATTTCAGTTTGGTGGCGCAATAGGCGGACAGGCCTTCGATCTCGGAGAGGGGGTATGTCATGATACTCGTATGCAGGTAGAAGGGAGCGCACGTGCAATGGCGTTTTGGGAGAATGCTTCAGGCAAACTGGCTGAGGCCCGGCGTCCCCGAGATGATCTCGCCCATTTGATCCGCTCCGATTTTGTCGCGGCCGAACCTGAAAAGTTCACGCGCGACGTTCTGAATCTCACTCATGCTCAATCCAAGCGCCATCAGCCGGGTGCCGACAGCCATCAGACCGCCACCCATCAACCGCGATAGACCACCGCTGTTGTTGGAGGCGGCGATTGCCGCTTCGGCGCCGGGGATTTGGTCGATCAGAGCCTGAACTTTGTCGGAAGGTCCCTCGTTACGGAGGAAACCCAGAACGATGCCGATGGTTTTTTCAGCGACAGCACCGTCGATGCCGGCCTTCGCGGCCAGCTGCCCAACCAATTCGTCCATATTGCCCCGCCTCAACCGGTTTTTGCCGGATCATTCTTGAAGATTTATCTTGAGCGCCTGTGTCACGAAATACAAGCGATCCGCGCATTTCAGTTCGTTTTCTTTTTCGATCGCGTCGGGAGTGTTGCACCTCTGCAAGATTGAGCGGCGGATTCACACCATCTTGTCGCAATGCGCAATGCCTTTCGTCACTTGGCCCGGAATCTTGGCCGGGAATAAAGTATGAGGAACTGGTGCAGCGACAATATACATCAGTGCGCGCCGATGGTTTCAATCGACCTGCAAGATGCAATATGATGTCATCGGTTCGAATGGATCGAGCCGATTTAAAATCGCGTTAAGAGGCGAAGCGATGGCGACGTCCGACACCAAGTTGGCCGATACCGATGAGAAAATCTTTATCGGCAAGGGCGAGGAAACAGCCTGGCTGACGCTTGCGCTGGCCAACCGCCACGGCCTTGTGACCGGTGCGACCGGAACCGGCAAGACCGTCACGCTACAGGTCATGGCTGAAGGATTTGCGCGCGCCGGCGTTCCGGTTTTCGCAGCCGACATCAAGGGCGATCTTTCCGGTATCTCCGAAGTCGGCGAGGCTAAGGACTTTATCCTGAAGCGCGCCAAGGAGATGGGCCTGACCTTCCAGCCGGATCAGTTCTCGACCGTATTCTGGGACGTGTTCGGCGAGCAGGGCCATCCGGTGCGCGCCACCGTCACCGAGATGGGACCGCTGTTGCTCTCGCGGATGCTCGATCTGAACGACGTGCAGGAGGGCGTGCTCAATGTTGCCTTCCGTGTCGCCGATGAGAACGGCCTCACGTTGATCGACATGAAGGACCTGCGGGCGCTGCTGGATGCGATCGCCCCGGACGGCAGCAAGAAGGCTGCCGACGACGAGGAGGATCCGCTGGCGCCGATCCGTAAGGCCGCGCAAGGCTACGGCAATGTGTCCAAGGCGACCGTCGGAACGATCCAGCGTCAGCTCCTGGTGCTCGAGAACCAAGGCGGCGCCAAGTTCTTTGGCGAGCCGGCGCTGACGCTGAAGGATTTCATGCGGACCGACCGCGACGGCCGCGGCATCGTCAATATCCTGGTCGCCGACAAGCTGATGCAGAGCCCGCGGCTCTACGCCACCTTCCTGCTCTGGATGCTTTCGGAATTGTTCGAGGAATTGCCGGAGGCCGGCGACCTGCCGAAGCCGAAGCTGGTGTTCTTCTTCGACGAGGCGCATCTCTTGTTCACCGACGCACCGAAGGCGCTGATGGACAAGATCGAGCAGGTGGTGCGGCTGATCCGCTCCAAGGGCGTCGGCGTCTATTTCGTTACGCAGAATCCGATCGATGTGCCGGACAAGGTACTGGCGCAGCTCGGCAACCGCGTGCAGCACGCGCTGCGCGCCTTCACGCCGCGCGACCAGAAGGCGGTTGCCGCGGCCGCACAGACCTTCCGGCCCAATCCGAAGCTCGACACCGCGCGGGTGATCATGGAGCTCGGCAAGGGCGAGGCGCTGGTGTCGTTCCTCGAGGGCGGCGGCACGCCGTCGATGGTCGAGCGCGTCATGGTGCGCCCGCCGTCGGCGCGGATCGGGCCGATCACGCCGGAGGAGCGCAAGGCGATCATGGATGCGAGCCCGGTCAAGGGCAAATACGACACCGCGGTCGACGCCGAATCCGCCTACGAGATCATCCAGAAGCGGCTCGCCGGAACGGCGGCGCCGGCGGACGGCAGCGCCGGCGGCGAGGGGGGCGGCATCCTCGGCCAGCTCGGTTCGATCGCGTCCACGATCTTCGGCACCAACGTCAAGCGCGGCCGCATGTCGACCGGACAGGTGATCGCGCGCAGCGTCACGCGCTCGGTGACCGACAAGGTGATCGGTGGCGTGGCCGCCGATCTCGGCAAATCGCTCGGCGGTTCGGTCGGTGGCTCGATCGGCCGGGCGCTGGTGCGCGGCGCGCTCGGCGGATTGCTGCGCAGATAGCACCGCGCCGGTCGGCCGAAGCGGGAGACCGGCTTTGCCTCCCGCGGCCGGCGCGCTACAACCTGGCGCAACGTCCAACAAAAAGGATATCCGCGATGTCCAACGCCAAGCTGCAGCCCGTCCTCGACCGCATCGACGCCGATTTCGACAACAGTCTCGAGCGGCTGTTCACGCTGCTGCGGATCAAATCGATCTCGGCCGATCCGGCCTTCGCTGATGACTGCAAGGCGGCTGCCGATCATCTCGCCAAGGATATCGCGACAGTCGGCTTCAAGACCGAAGTGCGGCCGACTGCCGGCCATCCGGCCGTGGTCGGCAAGCTGAACGGCTCGGCCGACGGACGCCCGCACGTGCTGTTCTACGGCCACTACGACGTGCAGCCGGTCGATCCCCTGAATCTCTGGCATCGTCCGCCGTTCGAGCCTGTCGTGACCGACCATGCCGACGGGCGCAAGGTTATCGTCGCGCGCGGCGCAGAGGACGACAAGGGACAGTTGATGACCTTCGTCGAGGCGTGCCGTGCCTGGAAGACGGTGACGGGATCGCTGCCGGTCGACATCACGATCGTCATCGAGGGTGAAGAGGAGATCGGTTCGAAGAATTTCGTGCCGTTCCTCGAGGCGAACAAGGACGACCTCAAGGCCGACTTCGCGCTGGTCTGCGACACCGGCATGTGGGACCCGAATACGCCGGCGATCACCACCTCATTGCGCGGCCTGGTCTATGACGAGGTCAAGATCAAGGCCGCCAATCGCGACCTGCATTCCGGCGTGTTCGGCGGCGGCGCGCAGAACCCGATCCGCGTGCTGACGCGGATCCTCGGCGGCCTGCATGACGAGAACGGCCACATCACCATCCCCGGTTTCTATGACGGCGTGAAGGATTTGCCGCCGGATATTCTGGCCCAGTGGAAGCAGCTCAATCTGACGCCGGAGAGCTTCCTCAAGCCGATCGGCCTCTCGGTGCCCGCCGGCGAAAGGGACCGGCTCCTGATCGAGCAGGTCTCCTCGCGCCCGACCTGCGACATCAACGGCATCGTCGGCGGCTATACCGGCGAGGGCTCCAAGACGGTGATCGCGGCCGAGGCGTCAGCGAAGGTCTCGTTCCGCCTGGTCGAGGGACAGGATCCCGAGAAGATCCGAAGGGCGTTCCGCGACTATGTGAAGGCGCGCCTGCCGGCCGACTGCAAGGCCGAGTTCATCGACCATTCCAGCGCGCCGGCGATCGCGCTCGACTGGAACATGAAGCCGCTGGCAGCCGCGCGCCGTGCGCTGACCGACGAATGGGGCAAGGAGGCGCTGCTGATCGGCTCCGGCGCCTCGATCCCGATCGTCGCCGATTTCAAGCACACGCTCGGCCTCGACAGCGTGCTGATCGGCTTCGGGCTCGACGACGACAACATCCATTCGCCGAACGAGAAGTACGACCTCAAGAGCTACCACAAGGGCATCCGCTCCTGGGCGCGGATCCTGGCGGCGTTCGCCGACGCCAAATAGCGCAACGGCAATTCACGTAAAAACGCCGCCCGGAATTGGGCGGCGTTTTGATTCGGTAGTGCAGAGGGTGTTGGCCGTTAGCCTACCCGAAGATTATGAAATTTCAATCACGGTAGCCGGGATTGACCCGGTCGAGCTTGCGCAGCAGCGGCGGCCAGACCAGCTGGGTCGAGCGCAGCTCGGCGCGGTCCGGGTTGGAGAGCAGCTCGGTGTTCTTGTCGATCGCATGCTGGTCGACCGGATAGGCGATCGGTCCGAGCGCGCGGGTCGCCACCTGCATCGAGCAGGCGCGCTCCAGATGGTACATCCGCTCGAACGCGGAGGCGACGGAGCGGCCGACCGTCAGGGTGCCGTGATTGCGCAGCAGCATGTGGTTCTTGCTGCCGAGATCGCGCTGCAGGCGCGGGCGCTCGTCATGATCGAGCGCGATGCCTTCATAGTCGTGATAGGCGAGGTCGTGGGTGACGAGCTGCGCGGTCTGGTTCAGCGGCAGCAGCCCGTCGGGGCCGCTCGATACCGCGGTGCCGTCGACGGTGTGCAGATGGAGCACGCAGCCGGCGTCCTCGCGCACCTCGTGGATCGCCGAATGGATGGTGAAGCCGGCCGGGTTGATGCTGTAGTCGCTCTTCGAAAGCTGGTTGCCGTCGAGGTCGACCTTGACGAGGCTCGACGCGGTGATCTCGTCGAACATCAGCCCGTAGGGGTTGATCAGGAAGTGATGCTCGGGCCCCGGCACGCGGGCGGAGATGTGGGTATCGACCAGATCGTCCCAGCCATAGAGCGCGACCAGCCGGTAGCAGGCGGCGAGATTGATCCGCTGCTCCCATTCCGCCGCACTCATATCCGACGGCACTTCCTTCAGGCGCGCTTCCGCTGGCGACATGGCCGATTGCTCCATTGATGGCGTTATTGCTTGATCCAAGCGTAGCGCCGCCGCCGGACCGCAGCAAGGCAGGGTAACGGCGTGACAGTCATGTCGGCATGCGGCCCACGATCCGAACGGCAATCGTCAGTGGGCAGCGTGATGCGCTACGGCGCCGGGATCGCCAGCAGGCTCGAGATGCTGCGGCCGCGGATGTCGTAGACGCGGGCGAACACGACGTCGTCGCGCTTGATCTCGACCATGACAGGCGCGGCCAGGCCCTTGCAGTAGAATTCGCCGAGCGTCATCGCGAAGTCGGCGGCATTGCTGTCCCATCCGATCGTGAAATCAGGGCCGAGCGCGACCTGCGCGGGGCGCTGCGGTCCGCACACCGCGACCTTCCACTTGCGGTTCTGCGGCGGCACTTCCTGCCGCTCCGCCAGCTGCTCGCGCAGCCCGTCGGATGCCTGCTTCAGCGCCAGGCCCCAATAGTCCAGCATGAAGAAGTTGTCCGCGGTACGCACCGTGCCGGCGATGTGGTTGAAGTGCGTGTACTGATACGGATGCAGGCGGATCATTTCGCTGAGCGGCAGCAAGAGGCCGAACGCGAACATGGCGAGCGCCGCGGGCTGCCAGGCCCGGCGGTTCTCGCCGAGCCAGTCCATGCCGCGCGCGAATGCGACGCCGGCCAGCACCGTCATCGGCGGAATCACGAAGATGAAGTGGCGGATGCCGTTATAGAGCGCCGGCCGCTTCACCATCGCGATCACCAGCGGCAGCGTCGCCGCCAGCGTCAGCATCAGCATGATCGACTTGCGCTTCGCGGTGACGTCATAGCGCGACAGCGACATCAGGGTGATGACGACGGCGGCTGCCAGCAGCACCAGCAGCACTTCGGGAAGCTGCAGCGCGAACAAGGTGGGCAGATAGGACCACGGCATGTCCGGCACCGACACCAGCGCGCCGTCGAACATCTCCTTCCACGGTTTCTCGAAGAAGTGCGAGAAATAGGTCACCGCTTCGAGCGGATGTCCGGGCTCCATGATCGACCACGGCCAGATCAGGCCCATCACGAGATAGCCCAGCACAAGTCCCGGCAGCAGCACATAGACGACATGGGCAAAGCGGTGGGTCGCCTCGCGCGGGCCCTGCTTGCGGAATTCCTCGATCAGGAGCGGGACGAAGCCGACCACGGCGTAGATCAATGCGAGCCCGCCAAGCACGCGGCAGCCGATCGACAGGCCGGCGCCCAGGCCGACGATCAGGATGGTGCGCGGCGAGGGCGCCGGATATTCCTCGATCAGGCGGACCAGGCCCATGATCAGGACCACCATCGCCACGGCGAACGGCGCATCCTTCGGATTCATGAACATGTGGCCGTAGAAGGTCGGGCACAGCGCCAGCAGCAGCAGCGCCGCCAATCCCGCCAGCGGGCCGCCGACGCGGCGTGCCAGGCGCCAGGTTACGGCAAGGCCGATGACGCCGACGATCGCGCCGAGCAGGCGGCGCGTCTCGAACAGTTCGAGCGGAATGAGCTTGTGCAGCAAGGCCGCGGCCATGTCGAAGCCGCCGCCGTACATATACAGATTGGCAAACGACAGCGCGCCGGTGTCCTTGAACCCGGACTCGTACATGCGCAGCAGGAGGTCGGCATATTCAGCGTGGGTGTAATCGTCCCAGCCCAGACCGTAATCGCGGAACGTCAAGCCGGCGACCACGGCGACCACGCCGAGGACGAGGACAGCGAGATCGTCGCAGGTCTTCTCCACCGAGCGCCGCGCAGGCGCCTCGAGGGCAGACGTCGTAATCGATGACATAGCTAGTGATACCGGCGTGCCTGTGGCCCAGATTGGCGCTTTAGGGCCTCATTCCCCGGCATCCATAGCGCAGTTCCGTTTCCGAGTAATTGGTAATTGTGGCGTAATTTCCCAGATGCGTTGCAATAAATTGGCAGCAATTCGTAGCCAGTAAATCTACGGGAGCTGGCTGCCCGATAGCCACTGCGGCCGCGGTGAAGCAACGCATCGCGGCTTGGTTAAGCGGGATTTTAGGGAACTCTGTCTACAATTGGCGGTTGGCGGTGTGGGCAATATGACGGTATCGTGGCGTTGGTGGCCCGCGCCGATTTTCGGTCGGGTCTCCCGGGGGTTAGTTCGATGAAGGTTGGTCTGTTGGTCGTCGGCGCGGGCCTGGTCGTGGCGGGCTTGGCGGCGATCGGCCTCGGAATTCCAAACAAGGAATTCAGCGTCGGCGGCACGTTGATCGCAACAGGCGTGACCGGCGCATGTACCGGCGTGATTGTTCTGGCCCTTGCCGCCATCCTTCGCGAACTCCAGGCCATGGGCGACCGGCTCGATGCCGTCGTGGCAGTGGGTCTGCGGTCCGGGTCGCCGTCTGCAACTTCCCCGCGCGGCACTCCGGACGATCCGGTGTTCCCGCCGCCTGAGCCGAAGGTCTCGGCGCCTCCGCCGCTGGCTCCAGCGTTCCCGCCATCCGCTCCCGCGGCGCCGCCGCCCTGGCACGACGAGATCGCCTCGCGCGGCGCATCAGGCGAGGTGCCGCCGCCCGCACCGGCGGCCGCGCCCGCGGATGGCGCTGCGCCGCCCAAGCGGCGCAATCTGCTGTTTTCCTCCTCGCGCAAGGAGCGCGAGCGGAGCCAGGGGCGTGCCGCCGAGCCGCTCACGCCGGATCTGTTGTCGCCGGAACTGCGTCCGAATCCGGGTGGTTCGGCCGAACCGGCGTCGGCAACCTTCGACGATGCCTGGCCGAAGGCCGACCGGCCGCGGCCGGTCGACGTCGCCCCGCGGCGCGGCCCCCGGACGCCATCGACCTTCGGCGAGGCTCAGTCGGCCGCCGCCGCCTCGCCGTCGTCGGGCCATCCGCCGCCGCCCCAGGAGCAGCCGCCGGTGACCGTGCTCAAATCCGGCGTCGTCGACGGCATGGCCTATTCGCTCTATTCGGACGGATCAATCGAGGCGCAGATGCCGGAGGGCATGATGCGATTTGCCTCGATCGACGAGCTCAGGTCGCATCTGGAGCAGCGGCCTTAAGATCCGGGCCAATACTTGCGCACGGCCGGCCCGAAGCCGGAAACGCAGCTGTTGTTGTCAGATTTGCTGCAATTCGTGCATATTCGCAAAGTAGTACGCGATTCCATTAATGTATTGCTGCGCATGGATACTGTCCGGTGGGCGCCGGGCTGCCGAGAGCACGGGGAAGATTGAGCCATGTCCGATACGTCAGGCAAAACGCCGGTCGAGCTGACCGCCAACATCGTTTCGGCCTATCTCAGCAACAATCCGACGCCGGCCTCGGACATTCCGAACCTGATCAGCCAGGTCCACTCCGCTTTGCTGCGGGTGTCGAGCGGACGCAACGACACGCCGAGCGAGCCGGCCAAGCCTGCGGTGTCGATGAAGAAGTCGATCACGCCCGAATATCTGGTGTGCCTCGAGGACGGCAAGCGCTTCAAGTCGCTGAAGCGCCATCTGCGCACCCAGTACAACATGACCCCGGAACAGTACCGCGACAAATGGGGCCTGCCGGCCGACTATCCGATGGTGGCGCCGAACTATGCGGTGGCGCGATCGCAGCTCGCCAAGAAGATGGGTCTCGGCCAGCAGGCGCGGAAGCGGAAGTAAAGATCTACGCGGCGGACGCCAGCGCCTCGCGCGCATCGTTGCGGATGCGGTCAACCATCGAGCGCAGGCCGTTGGAGCGCTGCGGCGTCAGATGGTCGCGGAAGCCGAATTCGTCGAACAGCGCGAGCGCGTCGGTGCCGAGGATTTCCTTGGGCGTTTGCCCGGAAAACAGCGTCAGCACGATCGCGACCAGGCCGCGCACGATGTGGGCGTCGCTGTCGCCGATATAGATCAGGCGCGGTTCGCCGTTGGCATCGCGCTCGATCCGCTTCGACAGCCAGACCTGGCTGACGCAGCCCTGCACCTTGTTCTCGGCCGAGTGCTCCGCCTCCGACAACGGTTCGAGCGTGCGGCCGAGCTCGATGACATAGCGGTAACGGTCGTCCCACTCGTCCAGCAGCGCAAAATTGTCCCTGATTTCGTCGATCGTCGTCATCGTGGCCCGCGTCCTGTCCTTGACGGCTTATATAGGAAGGCGGGCCGCGAAAGCGATGAAAATGGAACCGGTTCCCGGCTGTTTTGACGCGTTTTCTTCACGCGAACCGGTGCCTGCCTCGCTCGACAGCGCCTTGGTTTCCGCTCACGGCGTCGGCGGCAGGCGGAATTCGATCGACTGATCCTCCGCGGTCAGCGTGTCGCGGAACGCGGTGGCTGAATCGGTCTCGTCCTGGCCGATCGCGCCGGTGTGGTCGGGTGGCTTCTTGTCGGTGATGATCTGGTAGAGCTTGCGCGCCCCGTCGGTCGCGCGCTGGCCGATTGCGGTCGCGGCCTGGCCGCCGACCTCGCAGGCGGACGGCTGGCGCTTGCAGAACTGACCCATGTCGTTGATCGTCGCGGTCGCGGCCGACACCGCGTCCGACGCGCTGATCTGCGGCGCCTTGTCCGCTTCAGGTGTTTTGTCTCTCGGCAGCAGCACGAGCACAAGCCCGAGCCAGAATGCCAAACGCAGCAGGAAGAACATGGCGCGATCCCGGTCGTCTGTCTTGTCTTGCTTCTTGCGCGGTCGATGCCGCTATTGGCCTTGAGAGTTAGCATCGGTCGATAAATCGGAAGTATCTGCATTGAAGTAAATCCGCCGAAAAATCGCGGAAAATTCGCCTGAATTGATTCGCCGTAAATTTTCGATTGATGGCGGCCGACGCGCGCCGGATACGCAGGATTCGCCCCGTCCACCATTTCGAAACCATAGAATGTCGCATCCGGAAACCAGCCGTTCACCATCCCCGACAAATGGCCGGTGAATAGCGGGTCAAACCCACTCCAATGCACGGTGTTTGGCGGCAGGCCGCCCAGCCTTAGCGTTCGCTTAAGTTCGCTCTGACACGTTGACCTGCAATCACGAAGGAGGCGTTCCGGCGCGTCTGTGTTGACGATTGAGCCGAAGCGCGAGTGCTGTGAGTAGTTTGAGTCTGATCCGCGATTGCCTGGATGCGCTGCTGCATCCGTCGGCGCAATATGATGCGCTGACGCGTGCGCGCCATCGTGCCTTCATGGCGCCGCGGCTGCTCGGCAGCCTGGCGGCGCTTGCCTCGTTCCCTGCCTTTCTTGCGATGCGCGGTGCGCCGACGGCGATCGAGGTCGCGGCATTCGCCTGGCTGATCGCGCCGATTCTGCTGTCGTGGTTCCTGTCGCGCACCGGCCGCTATGAAGGCGCGCATGTGCTGTCGTCGCTGGCGCTCGCCGGTCTCGTGATGATGATCGCGGCGACGACCGGCGGCATCGCCTCTTTCGCCGCCGTGTGGCTCGTCGTGATTCCGATCGAGGCGGCGCTGTCGGCCTCGCGGCGTGTGGTGGCGTTTGCGTTCGCGCTGGCGATGATCTGCGCGGCGCTGCTGAGCGTGCTCGGCCATTATCATGTACTGCCGGTCGTCGATCCCACGGTTGCTTCGAACAGCACGCTGATCGGTTTCGGCGTCGTGTCGGCGATCTTCTACGCCGCCGGGCTCGCCTTCGGTGCGGAGTCGCTGGCGCGCACCAGCGTGGCGCTGCTCTATGTCGAGGAAGAGCGCTACCGCCTGCTCGCGCATAACATGAGCGACGTGCTGTCGCGGCACAGCCGCAACGGCGCGGTGCGCTTCATTTCGCCCGCGGCCGAGAACATGCTCGGCGTGCCGGCATCGCGGCTGTTGGGCCATGGCCTGTTCGACCGCGTTCATGTCGCCGATCGCCCGGCCTATCTCACGGCGCTGTCGGACGCCGCGCGCGGTGACTCCCGCAGCGTCGAGTTCCGCGTGCGCCGTGACGGTGCGCGGGGCGAAGCCGTCGCCGAATTCATCTGGGCCGAGATGCGCTGCCGCCCGCTCGATCAGGCCGCCGCCGATGCCGAGGTCGTCGCCGTGATCCGCGACGTGACCGATCGCAAGGTGCAGGAGCAGGCGCTCGAACAGGCGCGCAATGTGGCCGAGCAGGCCGATGCGTCGAAGACGCGCTTCCTGGCCACCATGAGCCACGAACTGCGCACCCCGCTCAACGCCATCATCGGCTTCTCCGAGATGATCGCGCAGGAAGACGTGCTCGGCCTCGACGTGGCCCGCCGCAAGGAATACGCGCAGCTGATCAACGATTCCGGCCAGCATCTGCTGTCGGTCGTCAACGGCATCCTCGACATGTCGAAGATGGAGTCCGGCAATTTCGAGATTTCGCCGGAGCCGTTTGCGCCGCGGCCGGCGCTGCTCAATTGCTGCAATCTTGTGGCGTTGAAGGCGCGCGAGAGCGGCGTCGATCTCGTCACCCGGGTGCCCGACGATCTGCCGATCGTGAACGGCGATCCGCGCGCGTTCAAGCAGATCGTGCTCAATCTGGTCTCGAACGCCATCAAGTTCACCGAGCGCGGCGGCAAGGTCACCGTGTCGGCCGGCGTCGAGGGATCGCGGCTGGTGCTGCGTGTCTCGGACACCGGGGTCGGCATCGCCGCCGATGATCTCAAGCGGATCGGCGATCCGTTCTTCCAGGCCGGCAAGACTTATCAGCGCCGCCACGAGGGCACCGGTCTTGGTCTTTCCATCGTGAAGGGGCTGGTCGGCCTGCACCACGGCGAAATCAATGTGGAGAGCAAGGTGGGCGAGGGCACCATTGTATCGGTCGCGCTGCCGCTGGCGTTCACCCCGCCCGCCGCCGTCGAGCCGTCCAGCAATGTCTCGACCCTGAAGCCCGCGCTGCGTTCCGGACTACAAGAGCAAACCCATCAGGTGAAGAAGAGTGCCTAGACAGACTTTGGATGACGATGAAACGCCGCGCCGTCGCCGCGGCGCCAAGGCAGTGGCCATCGCGGCCGAGGAGGAACGTGGCCTCGTCCTGCGCCTGCTGCTGCACAGTCCGAAGGATCTGGTCGCCGGCGTGCTGGCGACGTCTGCCATCGTTGCGATCCTGATCAATGCGCTGTTCCTGCAGGCGGGCCGTCATCCGTCGCCGATGTTCGGCGGTTCGGTTGTGACGCTGCCGCCGCCGGCCCCGGTTGCCGCGGCCACCAGCCCGATACCGCGCCCGCGTCCGGCCGAGGCGGCTGCCCGATCGGCCGAGCCCGTCGACGTGAAGCCGGTGGAGACCAAGCCGGCCGAGACCAGGTCCGTCGAAGCCAAGCCGGCAGAACCCAAGGTCGAGGCCAAGCCGGTCGATCCGATGGCCAATCTGGTGCTGAAATCGACCACTGCGCCACCGGCCGCAGCACCGTCCCCGGCCGCCGCGCCGTCCAGCGTCATTCGTCCGCCGGCGTCGATTCCGACACAGCATCTGAGCCCGGCCGGAAAACGCATCGCCGCGGTCCAGCGTACACTGACCGAGTATGGCTACGGCCAGCTCAAGCCGACCGGCACGATCGGCGCCGACACCCAGCACGCGATCGCGAAGTTCGAGCGCGCCCGCAAGCTGCCGGTGACCGGACAGATGTCCGATCGCCTGGTGCGCGAGCTCGGCGCGATGATCGGCCATTCGATCGAGTAGTCTCTCTGCGAAGGCATTGAATATGTATTCGTCATGCCCGGGCTTGTCCCGGGCATTGACGTCTTTGAGACTTGTTGCAGCCAAGACGTGGGTGGCCGGGACAAGCCCGGCCATGACGAGTTAAGGCGCGTCGCCCAGCAGAACGTCCCTGACCTCGTCGGAGAACAGCTTCCTGCGGCCGGCCACCAGCACCCATTCCGGATCGTCGCGATCCGGAATAGCGCGCGGCATGCCGTGATCGAGCAGGGCCTGCGCGCAGGCCACCCAGTCGCCGCCCCTGACCGGCTCGTTGCAGGAGGCCCATGACAAGGAGCCGGACACGTTGTCGCCGAAGCCGTGCTGCTCGGTCCACTCCGCGCCGTGCTCGAGCAGGAATCGCGTCAGGCCGGCATTGCCGCGGAACACCGCGTGATTGAGTGCCGACGCATCCCAATCGCCGCCGCGCACCGTGATCGGCCAGCCGAGCTCGACCATCAGCCGCACCGCATCGTCGCCGCCTGCCGCGGCGAGCTCCGGGAGCAACCGCAATTGCCGCGGTGAAAGTGAACCTGGAAGATCGGGCCGACCGGCCTGGATTCGCCGCGCCTCGCTCTCGTCACCGCTGCTGCACGCCGCGACGAACCGCTCATCATCGGCAAGCGTCTCGTCGCCGGTACGCTCGCGGAGCAACTCGGCGACCTCGGTCAGTCCGAACTGCAGCGCGTACCTGTAGGCGCTGAGCCCGCCTGGTGTCGTGATGCGCGGATCCGCGCCGGCGTCGAGCAGTATCGCGATGCAGGTTCGCGACCGCCGCCGGCGGATCGCCCACAGCAACGGCGAGCCGCATTCGGTCAGCGGCGCGTTGCCGGCGGGTTCGTTTGGATTGCCGCCGTGCCGCAGCAGCAGGTCGAGCGCCGCCACGTTCTCGTCATCGAGCACCTTGTACATCGCGTTGGTGCCGGCGATCCGTGCGCCATGCTCGAGCAGCAGGCCAGTCGTCACCGAGCCTTCGAGCGAGTGGTAGAGCGATTCATTGTCGTTCGGATTGGCGCCCGCTTCGAGCAACAGTTTGGTCAGTTCGAGATCGTGGTTGCGGCCGGCGGCGCCGTACAGCGCTGACAGCGGATTGCTGTCATCGGGTGCGTCGAGCGTTCCGGGCGGCCAGCGGCTGCTGATGTGCTGGTCGGGATCGGCGCCGGCCTGCAGCAGCAGGCGTGCGCAGCGATGCAGCCGCGCTTCAAATTCCGGAATCTGCAGCAGGCTGGAATGCGTCACGGCGACCAACGGCGGCAGTTTGAACGGACCGCCGGCACGGTTGAACCATGTGGGATCGTCGTTGGCGGTGCGTTGCACTGTCTCCTCGTCACCGATGGCGCAGGCGAGATAGGGATCGTCGGCGACAAGACTGGAATCCTCGGTGAGCATCCGCGCCGCAACGCGCGGATTGGCGCGGTCGGTGGTGCCGGCGACGTCCGCGGCATAGACCAGCTGCAGCCATCGCCGCACGCGATCGGCCTTGCTTTTACCGGACGGCAATTGTGCGTCGACATAGCGCCGCAGGTCCGGCCAGGAGGCGAAGCCGAGATCGCGCGCCACGCAGGACTGCGCATCGTGCAGCCGCAGATTGAGCGCGGCGATTTGAGCGTCGCTGCGCCCGGCCGCAGCCGGAAGCGCATGCCGGAAACGCGCGTAGGCCTCTGGCGCCTGCCGCCGATAAAGGCGAATGAGCTCCTTGGCCTGCTTCTTCAGATGATCGAGATTCAATCGCCCGGGCGATCGGTCCATGGAAACCTCCGTGCATCATCGCCGATGGTCCACAAAACCGGCTGCACAAAGGCTTGGTTGGCCGCTCAATTGGTGCAAGTGGGTTCAACCCTTCCCGTGGACCCGGGCGCGGCTTGCACCGCAGATGCAAGGATATGGGTGACGATTGGTTCGGTCAACCCGCCGCGGCGTGACGACATCTGTGACAATTGGACGTGACCGCGCCGCTGGCCTATAGCTCGCCGCATGCGATTGAAAACCAGCATATGGGTCGCGGCGTATCTGCGCCGCTGCCAGACCGAAGGCGTGTTCGGCGCAGTCCGCAAGAAGGGCGCCGAGGAAGCCGGCGCCGTGTTCGTCAAGGTGGCGCTGATGGACGGCAACGCGATGTTGTATGCGCCGGCGCCGCAGACGGTCTATGATGACAGCCGTCCGGTCGAGCGGCTGTTCGTGCCGACGGCACCACAGCCGGTATCCGAGCCATCTGTCGAGGAGCGCTTGACCAAGGAGCTCCGCTTCGATCCCGATGCCTGGATCGTCGAGACCGAGGACCGTGCCGGGCGGCACTTTCTTGATCTGGCGAAAAACTAGCTTCCGGACTTCTGGTTGCGAATGGCGGGCGCGCTGCCGGGCTGCAACGCGGGGCGCGTCTGCGACGATGTCGCGCGCACGCGATGACGCTCATCGTCATAGAGCGACGAGCGATACCTGGCGCGGGCCACCGCCATGGTCGAGCCGCGCCACGCCGCCAGCATCACCAACGCCGAGCGCTCGCTCAGGCGATCGTAGAGCCGCGACAGCCGATAGACGTAATTGACCGAGGAGCCGGCTTCCGGATTGAGGAACATCAGGATCCGCTGGAACGCGGCGCTCGACACGTCAAGCGCCCGCATCGCGCAGGCGAGCGGCTCGCCGCCGGGATCGTTGACGACGTCCGCGGCGATCCGCGACGGCAGGATCAGCGCCTCGCCGAGTTCGAGCGTGAAGTTATCGAGGTCCTCGGCAAACGCTGCCATCTCCAGGATATGGATTGCGCGCGCGGCGCGCGCGGCCGGGATCCGCGCCGCGGCCTTCAGCGGCGTCTCCTGCAGATTGTGCAGGATCTGCGCGCGCTCCCTCGTGCTGGCGGCAAAGAACATGTCGGAGATTTCGGCGGCATCGTTTGGCCGCATGGCAAGGCTCGCGGCCATCCGCAGCTCGGCTTCGGTCGGGACCTTGGCCGGCAGCGCTGACGGGGCGGGCGCGGGAATTGGCGTGGCCGCCGGCATCGGCTGGTCGGGACCGACGCGGCGCAGCCCGAGCTTGTCCACGATCCGCGCGGGCGTCGCCGGATAGATCGCAAGCCGCGCGCGGACCGCGGCACGCGTCGCGTCGTCGACCTCGTCGATCAGGCGCGTCGTCAACTCGACGAACTGGCGCTCTTCATCGGCGGAGTGGGCGCTCGCCTGCACATAGAGGTCGGTCAGGACGCGCAGCAGCGTCGGGCGGATGTCGACGCCCTCGCGACGGGAGAGCGTCATCAGCCCATCGAAACCAGGAAATAGCGGAGCTGCGCTCATCTCGGGCGTACGCGACTTGCCAGTGAACTTCGGTTTGAAAGCCTTGTGGCAGCGAGCCTACGCAGGCTGTTTTAAGAGGCAGTTAAGGAAAACAAGCCGTGAAGGTGAATGCTCGAATTTGCGCGTGTCTATTAAGGCACAGCGCCATATCCGTAACCGTCCGTACCGGCGGCTTAAGATGTCATTAACCATGCGCGTTCTTAACTCGGCATGCGCGGGGCAAATCATGTCCGTGCGGGGCCAGAGAGAACGGAACATGGGCACCATCGTTGAGTTTCCGGCGGATGCGGCTGCACGGCGGCCGAGCATGGCCGGTGCTGCTGGCGAAGGCATGGGGACCGTACTGATCCTTCCCGTCGTCCGGATCGAGCGAACGACGGAGGAGACCGGCGGTGGTCGCGGACCGGAGCAGGGCACTGCGCAGGGCCGCCGTCGCCGACGCCGCTCCTGATCGCGGACATCGGGCAATGCCGGAGCTTGTGCAGCGGACCGTCGCGCGGCGGTCACTCCCGGCGCTGATCCTGCTGCTGGCGGGCTCGGCGCTCGCCGGCTGCAGCGGCGGCGATTTCGGCCGCACCCGGGCCGATTTCCGCAACGACGATATGCATCGCTGGATCGGTGCCGAGGCGACCGGCAGCATCGGCAAGAACGCCTCGCAATTCCAGCTCACCGAACACGAACGTCAGCTGCGCGACCTCGCCTATCAGTTCATCGAGCCGCCGCTGTCGCGTCCGGCGTGGAAGAGCGTATTCGGCGACTACCAGCCGCTGCCTTCGCCGTGGCGGCAGAGGGTCGTGTTCGATCGCACCGCCTATGGCCGCAATTTGATCGACGAGCCGCATCGCTCGTTCGCCTCGCGCTATTCGCTGCTGATCGACGAGGTGCGCGACGACATCACCCGCTTCGAGCCGTTCTTCGCCACCGCGATCCAGGTGATCGAGCTCGATCGCAAGCGCAATGCCAGCCTCCACATGATCGCCGATGTGTCGCCGCGTGAACGCGCCGATGCGGTGGCGCGGATGGAAGAGAACACGCTGATCGTGCAATGGGTCCAGCAGGCCCTGGAGCGGCGCATCTCGTCCTATCGCTGGGCGCTGGAGCGGCTGGTGATCCAGGCGCCAGACGGCATGGCGGCCGACGCCGAGCGCCAGATCAACGAACTCGCCCGGCTCACCGCCAATGCGCCGCTCATCTCCGCGCCGGTGACGGGCCAGGCCGTGGTGACGAAGGGCTAGTCTAGGCACGCTTCGTTTTCTTCGCCGTCGATTTGACCCGGCGACTGTTGGCTTGCCGTGGCAAGCTCGCAATGAATGCCTTCAGCGCATCGGAGGGCGGGTGGGCCGAGGGGTAGGCGAGGCCGACCTGGCGCGTCACGTCGATATCGATCGCGCGCATTGCGACGTCCGGATTGCCGCGCGCCACGCCCTCGGGGACGATCGCGACGCCGATCCCAGCCGCGACCAGCGCCATCGCCCATTCCTCGGATTCCGCGATCGCCACCGGCTTGCGCGGCGGTGAGGCACCCTTGAAGAATTCCTGCTGCTCGCAATGGCAACGATCGATCATCGGAACGCCGGCGAAGTCGGTGGTCCGGAGCGTCTCCTTCAGCGTCAGCGGATGCGAGGGCGGCAATGCCGCGACATAGCGCTCGCTCCACAGCGGGATGAAGTGCTCGCCGGCGCCGACCATGGTCTTGGCGACGATCCGCGCGTCGGCCTTCTCGCTGGCGCCGACCAGCCGGAGCGCAAGATCGGTATTGCCGGTCAGCGGCTTCAGCAGCGCGATGGTCCGGGTCTGATCGAGCGTCCGCAACAGGCCGAGCGTCAGCGCCTGCCGCGTCGCGGGCTTGCGGAAGAGGTTTCGCGCCGCGTCCGCCTCGTCGATGATCCTGCGGGCGATGCCGTGAAACTGCGCGGCTGAGGCGGTCGGGGCCATGCCCTTCTTGTGCCGGATGAACAGCGTGGTGCCGAGCTCGGCCTCGAGATTGGTGATCGCCGCCGAGATCGACGGCTGCGAGATGAAGCAGCGCTTCGCCGCGGCGGTCAGATTGCGCTCGCGGTAGACTGCGGCGAAGTAGCGGAGTTCGCGGATATCCATAGGTGTATCCTATCACATGGATAGAAAGACAATATTTTACCTATGGAAACGCGAGTGGCAAGTCTGCGCCTGTTACAGCGGAGGACCTGTCATGCGCATCCACCATCTCAACACCGGCACGATGTGCCCGATCGGAAAGCGGCTCGTGAACGGCAGCGGCAGCATCTTCCAGCGGGCGCGGATGGTCTGTCATTGCCTGCTGGTCGAGAGCAATGATGGCCTCGTGCTGGTCGACACCGGGATCGGGCTCGACGACATCGGCGACCCGCCGCGGCTCGGACGCAAATGGGTGCGGCAGACGACGCCGCGGCTCGATCCGGCCGAGACGGCGGTGCGGCAGGTCAAGGCGCTCGGCTTCTCGCCGGACGATGTGCGCCATGTGCTGCTGACGCATCTCGACCGCGATCACGCCGGCGGCGTGCCGGACTTTCCGAAGGCCAGGGTGCACGTCGATCGCAAGGAGTACGACATGGCGGTAACGCATCAGGTCACGCCGCCGCAGGGGCGCTACATCACGGCGCAGTGGCAGCACGGGCCGGACTGGGCGTTCTATGGTGCCGGCGGCGAGGACTGGTTCGGCTTCAAGGGCGTGCGCGCGCTCGGCGACCGCGAGCCGGACATTCTGATGATCCCGTTGCCGGGCCACACGCTCGGCCATTGCGGGATCGCGGTGCGCGACAAGGACAGCTGGCTGCTGCACGCCGGCGACGCCTATTTCCACCACGCGCAGCTCGACGCCAGGCCGCGGATCCCGCTGGTGCTCGGCATGTTCCAGCGCCGGGCGGACATGGATCGCGCGATGCGCATCCAGAACCAGGAGCGGCTGCGGCAATTGAAGGCGGCGCATGGCGCTGATGTGACGATCGTCAACAGCCACGATCCCGTCGACTACGAGACCTGCCGCTGCGGCCGGCACGCGCTCGCCGCGAGCTAGCGCTTGCGTGCCGCAGGCGGCGGGGCCGGCACAGGCAGCGGCGGCGGCGCCTCCTGCTTGGCCGCGACCGGCTCGGTCTGCACCTTGCAGGAGGAGGCGGCGAGCGAGGCCTGCGCCTGCGGCATCAGGCCGGGCTCCGGCGCCAGCGCCTTCAGGAGGATCAGGCCGGTTGAGGTCGGCGAGTCGATGATCAGCCGGTCGGCAGCGGTGATTTCCTCGTCCTCCGGCAGCTCGTTGTGCTGCGCTTCCGTCATCAGGTCGAGCTCGATCACCTTCTTGCCGGCCGAGCGGTCGTTGATCGCGTAATAGGCGACCTCGTTGCGGGTGTAGAACGACACCGACGTATAGGCCTGGCTGACCGGCACGGTGAGCTTGAGCGGCCCGGTCGAGAGATCGTAGCGGCAGATCGCCACCGCGAAGGCCGGATCCATCAGCGGCATCGGCGAGTGGCTCGGGTCGGCCAGCGGCAGCTGCGTCACCTCGTTGAGCTTGGTCATCGGCGTCAGCCGCGAATAGGCGTCCTGCGAGGCGATGCGCGGCAACGCCAGCACGCTGACGAGATGCACCACGCCGCCGAGCAGCACGCCTGCGAGGATGGTGAGCAGCACGCGGATCATGGGCAGCCCGTCGTTGTGATCGACGGCATCGGCGCGTCGCGCTGGGTGCGGGTCGCGACCCCGACCGGCGTGTCGTAGAGGCGCAGCATCAGGGCGTAGCGCTCGATGCCGCCGGTCGGCAGCCAGTTGCCGGCGCGCGAGCGCGAGGCGATGTGGATCTCGAACGTGCCGTCGGAGGCGCGCATGATCTCCTGGCTGGTGAAGCCGTAGCGCTGCAGCGTGTTGGCGACAAGGTGCCCCTTGCGGTCGAACAGCGTCAGTGTCCAGAACCGCGCCGCCGGCGTCACGCCGCTGACCACGATGTCGCAGCGGCCATCGAGCGGCTTGTTCTTGTCGTCTGTGGTCGCCGAGAACGCGATGCCGTCGCCGGTGCCGATCGGCAGCTCGCCGCTGCGCGCGATGGTGGCGCGCGAGTAGGGATCGACATCGGAGGTGCCGCTCTTCGGCCGCGCGGTCCAGGCACCGATCTTCAGCGTGCCGAGATCGGTGCCGCGGGTCGCCGTCGCGTAGGTCAGGCCGAGGCCGACGGCGGTGGCGATGACGAGTGCCAGCAAAGTGGTGAGGAGGAGCCGCACGTCAGTTCTTGCGTGGCGGTGCCGGTGTCGCGCCGTCCGGCCCGGCCGCGGCAACGTAGTTTTCGGGGAACGCCAGCGCGCTCGAGGACTCGGCCTTGCCGGTCTTCGAGGACTCGTTCAGCGTGGTCTTGCCGGTGGTCTTCTCAGCCGTCCTGGCCGCGTCGTCGAGCATCTTCTCGACCCGCACCAGGATATCCGCGCCGCGCTTGGTCAAGACCGGCGGCGGACCCGGCTTGGTTTCCAATACGCGCGGCGCCGCGTTGGCCTGGGCATTGGTCTGCGCCGGCTGCGGCGGCAGCTTCTGGCCCATGCCGACGCCGACGAGCTCCTTGACCTCCACGCCCTGATGCGCCGCGACCATGATGTCGTGCCAGGTCTGCGCCGGCAGCGAGCCGCCGGTCATGCGGTTGGTCGGCGAATAGTCGTCATTGCCGTACCAGACCGCGCAGGTGAAGTTGCCGGTGTAGCCGACGAACCAGGCGTCGCGATAGGCGTTGGTGGTGCCGGTCTTGCCGGCGGTCGGAATGCCGTCGAGCGCGGCGCGGCGCGCGGTGCCTTCGCTGACCACGTGGCTCATCATGCCCGCCATATCGGCGGCGATGTTCGGCGGAATCGCTTGCCGCGGTTTCGGGCCGTCGCGGTCCCAGCGCCAGACCAGGTCGCCGGCGCCGGTGCGCACCTCGAGCACCGAATGCGGCGTCACTGCCTTGCCGCGGTTCGGGAAGGTCGCATAGGCGACCGCGTGCTCCAGCACCGTGACTTCGTCGGAGCCGATCGGCAGCGATGGCGTATCGGGCAGCGGCGCCTTGAGGCCGAAGCGCCGCGCGACTTCGACGATCTTGGCGCGGCCCGCCTTCGGCCCTTCCTTGCCGCCCATCATGATCGAGAGCTTGACCGGCACCACGTTGATCGAGCGGGTGATCGCCTGCGTCAGCGTGACCTGACCCGAATAGGAATGGCCATAGTTTTGCGGGCACCAGTTGCCGATGCAGACCGGGCCGTCGACGATCTTCGAGTTCGGCGTGAAGCCGTTCAGCAGCGCCGTGGTGTAGACATAGGGTTTGAACGACGAGCCCGGCTGGCGATAGGCGTCGGTGGCGCGGTTGAACTGGCTCGCACCGTAGTCGCGTCCGCCGACCATGGCGCGGATGCCGCCGTCGAGATCGGACACCACGGTCGCGGCCTGCGTCGCGTGATAGTCGCGCCCGAACTGTCGCAGCTGGTTCTCGATCGCTTCCTCGGCCGCCTTCTGCACGTTCATGTCGATCGCGGTGCGGACCACGAAGACGCGCTCGGTGTAGGATTTCGGGAAGGTGTCGACCAGCTTGCGCATCTCGTCGAAGGCGTAGTCGAGATAGTAGTTCGGCGAGTTCTCGTCGCGCCGGTCGACCGCGACCGCCGGATTGCGGCGGGCGCCGAACACCTGGCCCTCGGTCATGAAGCCGGCATCGACGAGGTTGTCGAGCACGACATTGGCGCGGGCGCGGGCCGCGGGCAGGTTGATGTGCGGGGCGTATTTGGTCGGCGCCTTGAACAGGCCGGCGAGCATCGCGGCCTCCGCGAGATTCACGTCGCGCACCGACTTGTTGAAATAGAAATGGGCCGCGCCGTCGACGCCGAAGGTGCCGCCGCCCATATAGGCGCGGTCGAGATAGAGCTTCAGGATCTCGTTCTTGGTGAGCCGCGTCTCCAGCCAGATCGCGAGGAAGGCTTCCTTCACCTTGCGCTCGATGGTGCGCTCGTTGTTCAGGAACAGGTTCTTGGCGAGCTGCTGGGTGATCGACGAACCGCCCTGGCGGACGCCGCCGGCCTGCGCGTTGGTGACGAGCGCGCGGGCAAGGCCCGGCACGTCGATGCCGAAATGATCGTAGAAGCGGCGGTCCTCGGTCGCGAGCGTCGCCTTGATCAGATTGTCCGGAAAATCTTCCAGCGGGATCGAGTCATTGTGCTTGATGCCGCGGCTGCCGATCGGGTTGCCGTAGCGGTCGAGGAACGTCACCGCGAGGTCGGACTTCTTCAGCCAGTCCTCGTCGGCGGTCTCGCGGAAGGCGGGGATCGCGAGCGTCAGCATCAGGATCATGCCGCCGAGCCCAAGGGTTGCGGCCTCCGACAGCGGCTCGATGAACACCCAGCGCTTCCAGCGGCCGACATAGAAGCGGTCCATGAAGGTGGAATAGCGCTCGTAGAGCTCGCGCAGGCCCTTGCCCGACGAGAACAGCGTCGAGTCGATACGCGCATCGAGGTCCAGGAAGAAGTTCCGGACCCTCTGTTTCCAATCGGACGGCATGATCTGAAAGGACCGGACCCTTGATCAGTTCGACTGCGCTGCGGGCGCCCAAACCGGGCACAGGGCAGCGTCTTGCTTCGATGTTGCGGCAATCCCAAGGCGCTTTTGCGTCGATGGGGACTCGTTCGTTGTTCTATCCGAGCGGCTGCCATAAACCAATGGCGCGGCTTGTGAATTTAATGGGAGCCCTAACGCTGCCCACCGGCTTTTTCGACCCCGCAATACCACCCCCTTGCGCAAGCGTTGCCGGCATCCCAAGAAGAGTTGCACCGCCATTTCAGGGATATCATGACCGCATCGCCCAAGCGCCCGTCGGGCCAGGAGGGATTCTTCTGGAAAACCAAGACGTTGGAAGAGATGTCCAACGCCGAATGGGAGAGCCTGTGTGACGGCTGCGCACGGTGCTGCCTGGAGAAGCTCGAGGACGAGGACACCGGCAAGATCTATTTCACCCATATCTCCTGCAAGCTGCTCGATTCCGGCCTCTGCACCTGCAAGGACTACCCGAACCGTTCCGACCAGGTTCCGGATTGCGTCCGCCTGACGCCCGAAAACGTCCGGACGCTGAACTGGCTGCCGCCGAGCTGCGGCTACCGGCTGGTGGCCGAGGGGCGGGACCTCTATTGGTGGCATCCGCTGATCTCGGGCGATCCCAACACCGTCCATGAAGCCGGCGTCTCGGTGCGCGGGCGGGTGGAGGGCACCGAGCTCGATGTCAACGACGCCGATCTCGAGGATCATATCGTGCGATGGCCGGCGCTGCTGCCGAAACGGGCACAATTGAAGAAGCGGCCGAAAACGCTGGGCAAGACGACCAAAGCGTGACGTCGTCGCCGCGTCCGCGATCACGTCACCGCGAGAACATCGCGGCGGGATGCACCCATGCGCTGCGGTGCCTGCCTCAGCATTCAATTGCTGCATAAATTGCGAAGCAGAGAATGATTCCATCGCGGGACGCGCCCGCGCAGCAGCATTACGCCTCAAATGAACAAGTATGAACGGCAGAGCCGGATTCCTGCCGACCAAGCGACATTGCCCGACGACATTGCCGAAGAGCTGTCACGGGTTCCGAGCGAGGTGATCGAACTCAGCGAAGCGCCGCCGCTGGCGCCGCCGGCACCGCTCAATCCGGACGAAGTCCGCACCATCGTCATCAGCCTGATGTTGACGATGTTCTTGGCCGCGCTCGACCAGACCATCGTCGCGACCGCGCTGCCGACGATCGGGCGCCAGTTTCACGACGTCACCAATCTGTCCTGGGTGATCACGGCCTATCTCTTGGCCTCGACGGCGGTGGCGCCGGTGTTCGGCACGCTGAGCGACATCTATGGCCGCCGCGTCATGATTATCACCTCGCTCAGCCTGTTCGTGGTCGGCTCGGTGCTGTGCGCGATCGCGCCCAGCATGACGATGCTGATCGTTGCCCGCGGCCTGCAGGGGCTCGGCGGCGGCGGCATCATGCCGGTGGTCCAGACCGTGATCTCCGACGTGGTGAGCCCGCGCGAGCGCGGCCGCTATCAGGCCTATTTCTCCAGCGTCTGGATGGCCGGCGGCATTCTCGGCCCAGTGGTCGGCGGCGTGTTCGCCGAGCATCTGCACTGGTCGATGATCTTCTGGATCAACCTGCCGCTCGCGGCGGCGGCGCTGGCGCTGCTGCTGCCGAAGATGGGCAAGATCCCGGTGTTCCACCGCAAGCGCAAGGTCGACTGGCTCGGCGGCATCCTGCTGATGGCCTCGGCCGTCGTGTTGATGCTGGTGCTGACCTGGGGCGGCACCCGTCTGTCCTGGCTGTCGCCGACCATCACCGCGATGGTGGGCGCCTCGATCGCGCTCGCCGGCGCCTTCGTCTGGCACGCGCGCCGCGCCGACGAGCCGTTCCTGCCGCTGTCGCTGCTCGGCGGCTCGGTGGTGCCGTTCGCGATGGGGGCGGGCGGCTGTGCGCTCGGCGCCATGGTCGGCCTCACCGTGCATCTGCCGCTCTATTACGAGGTGGTCTATCATCTCACCGCCAGCGAGGCCGGCCTCGCGCTGATCCCGCTCGCGGCGATCTCGACCTTCGGTGCGGCGATCGCCGGCCGGACCATGGCGAAGGCCAAGCACTACAAGCGCGTCGCCATCGTCGGCACCTCGGTGGCCGCGATCTGTGCCGTCGGCATGGCGGTGACGACGCTGCCGCTGTGGGGATTATTGCTGTTGATGAGCGTGTTCGCGCTCGGCCTCGGCACCACATTCCCGATCAGCGTGGTGTCGTTGCAGAACGCGGTGGCGCGGCCGCAGGTCGGTACCGTGACCGGCGCGATGAACTTCTTCCGCGCGATGATGGCCTCCTTCACGGTCGCCGCCTTCACCACCATCCTGCTGATGACGCTGGGGACCGACATCTCGCTCGCCGGCGAGCATCATGCCGCCTCCGCCGGCACCGTCAGCGCGATCCCGATGGCCGACATGATCCATGCGTTCCGCTACGTGTTCGGCGCCGCCGCCGTGCTGCTGACCACCGCCTCGATCTGCATGATCACGATGGAAGAGCGCCCGCTCGCTGGTCCCGCCGCCCACCCGCCGGCGGAGATGGCGGAGTAGAGGCAGTCGACTCATACACCGCTGTCGTCGCCGCGGCGGATGTTGTGAATCGGACTCGTCGTTCCAAATCGCGTAACAATGAGCATCCGTGGTTGTGGGTCCCCGCTTTCGCAGGGACGGCACTGAGCTTGTCGCACGGCCAGCGGGCAACAATCCGCGTTCTCGCGACATGAATTGCCCGAGCCGTGCTTTTCGTTCCGCTCTCTCCGCTTCGCTCGCCCCGCGTAATTTGCGCAGCGGGGAATGACGATCTGAGCGATCGGTGCACCACCACTTTATTCCCCCGCTGCCTCATGTTTGTTCATTTGGTGAGCGCCGACCCACTACTTTAGTCGCCGTCCTTGCATGGCGATCTGCGCGCAGTTTCACTTGCTGCGCATTTTGTCGCGGCTATAGTCGCGCCCCAAGAGCTCGAAGCAGCCGAAGAAAAAGAGGAGAGAAACAGGGTGACAAGAACATTGCGACTCCCCGTGCACGCGATGCAGAAACTTGCAGGAGCGGCCGTGTTGGGCCTGTTGGCTGCGGCGCCGAGCGGAGCGCTGGCTGCCGACACCCTCAAGATCGGCGTGATCGCCGAAGCGCAGGCGATTGCCGGTGCATCGATCCCGCAGGCGGCGCAGCTGGCCGCCGACGAGATCAATGCCAAGGGCGGCATCGACGGCCGCAAGATCGAGATCGTCAGCTACGACAACCACTCGTCCTCGGCGGATTCGGTGCGCGCGTTCCAGCGCGCGGTCAACGAAGACAAGGTCAACGTCGTCATTTCGAGCTACATCAGCGAAGTGGTGCTGGCGCTCGAGCCCTGGGCTTCGCGCCTGAAGACGCCGTTCGTCACGCCCGGCGCCGCCTCCAACGAGATCAGCAAGAGCGTCCACGCCGATTACGAGAAGAACAAGTACACCTTCCACGGCTACCTGACCTCGGCCGCGCTGGCGCTGTCGGTCTGCGACGCCGCCAAGGAGCTGCTGGTCGATCAGAAGCACATGAAGACCGCGGTCATCATGAGCGAGGATGCCGCGTGGACCAAGCCGCTCGATGTCGGCTACGAGGAGTGCCTGCCGAAGATCGGGCTCAAGGTCGTCGACCATATCCGTTTCTCGCCCGACACCACCGACTTCACGCCGATCTTCAACAAGGTCGAAGGCTCCAAGCCCGACGTGATCATCACCGGCATCTCGCATGTCGGCGTGCAGCCGACGGTGCAGTGGAAGAACCAGCAGGTGCCGATCCCGATGTTCGGCATTTCCTCGCAGGCGACCAACGAGACCTTCGGCAAGGACACCAACGATGCGGCGGAAGGCGTGCTGTATCAGGGCGTATCCGGCCCGAACGTCGCGGTGACGCCGAAGTCGGTGCCGTTCGCGGAAGGCTTCAAGAAGCGCTACGGCAACTATCCGTCCTACGCGGGCTACACCGCCTATGACGAGGTCTACTACATCGCCGATGCGGTGAAGCGCGCCGGCTCGGTCGAGGCCGACAAGATGGTCGATGCGCTGGAGAAGACCGACTGGGAAGGCACCATCGGACGCGTCCAGTTCTACGGCAAGGACGATCCGTTCACCCATTCGATCAAATACGGCAAGGGCCTGATCACCGGACTGATGCTGCAGTGGCAGGGCGGTAAGCAGGTCGCGGTCTGGCCGAAGGAGGTCGCCAAAAGCGATCTCAAGTTCCCGAGCTTCATCAAGGTCACCACGAACTGACTGATGATCATGCTCCCGGGCCCCACCCGGGAGCATCCCTGTTCGGTTCTGTGTCCTCCACAACAGGCAGCCCTGCTGCCGCGGCCAATCTGAGATGCTTGCCTTACAAATCCTGATCGATGGCTTTGCCATCAGCGCGCTCTATGCGCTCGGCGCCACCGGTTTCACCCTGATCTTCGGTGTCTCCGGCGTCCTCAATCTCTCCCACGGTGCCATCATGGTGGCCGCGGCGGTCGCGGCCTGGGCCGCGGCCAGCGTGCTGCACCTCGACATCTACACCGGCGCGCTGTTCGGTGTCGGCGTCGCGCTGATCGTGTCGTTCGCGACCTATTTCGCGGTCGTCAAGCCGATCCAGAATTCAACGCGGATCCCCAACGAGGAAAAGGAAATCTTCGTCCTCACCGGCACCCTGCTGTGGGGCATCATGATCCAGGAGCTGATCGCCTATTTCTTCACCAACAACGCCAAGACGGTGCTGCCGATCGTCGAGGGTGTCGTCGATATCTTCGGCAACCGTACACCGCGCAACAATATCTTCACCGCGCTGGTCTGCTGCCTCGTGATCGGCCTGCTGTGGCTCCTGGTGAACCGCACCAGGACCGGCAAGGCGGTACTGGCGGCCTCGATGAACCCGCGCGGCGTCACGCTGCTCGGGCTCGAGCTCACCCAGATCTACATCGTGGTGTGGGGCATCTACGGCATTCTCGCCGGCATCGCCGGCGTGCTGCTCGGCATGTTCCTCGGCGTCAGCTCCTACAGCGTCGGGCCGCTGACCGCGAGCGCGTTCTCGATCGTCGTGCTCGGCGGCCTCGGCAGCGTGTCGGGCTCGCTGATCGCAGCCTTCGTCGTCGGCTATCTCGAGACCATCACGGCCTACATGATCTCGCCAGCCTATCGCACCATTCCGGCGCTGCTGCTTCTGGTGTTCGTGATGTATGTCCGGCCTCAGGGCCTGCTCGGGAGGCGCTGAGATGGCCAGCTTCTTTTCCTCGCGCCTGTTCTTCATTTCGCTGTTCTGCGTGGTGGTCGCCGCGACGCTGCCGTTCTACGTCTCGGGCTACATCCTCGGGCTGCTGACCGTCGCGTTCTATTTCGGCGTGTTCGCGATGGCCTGGGACCTCTTGTTCGGCTTCGCCGGCGAGGTGAATTTCGGCCCGACCTTCCTGATCGGCACCGGCGCCTACACCGCAGGGATCCTCAACAACCAGTTCGGCTGGTCGGTCTATGTCTGTATCCTGCTCGGCGCTCTGGCCTCGGTCGTCGCGGGCTTCGTGCTGGCGCTGCCGGCGCTGCGGGTGAGGGGGCCGTATTTCGGCCTGACCACGCTGGTGGCGGTCTTGATGCTGCAGAACTTCGTCGTGGTGTTCGCAGATCTCACCGGCGGCGAGATCGGGCTCACCATTCCTGACGTCATCACCATCAATGCCGGTGCCAATTACTGGATCGCGCTCGGCTTCATGACCGTGAGCGCGGCCATCCTCTATGGCCTGTCGCAATCGCCGGTCGGTCTCGTGCTGCAGGCGAGCGGGCAGGACCCGGTGCAGGCCGGCGCGCTCGGCTTCAACATCGTCAAGCACAAGCTCGCGGCCTTCATCGTCAGCGCCTTCTTCTCGGGACTGTCGGGCGCGCTGCTCGTGTTCTACTTCGGCACCGCCTCGGTCGGCACCGTGGTCGACGTCGCGGTCGGCGTGAACGTGATCGTTTCCGCCGTGCTCGGCGGACGGCGCACGGTGCTGGGGGCCGCGCTGGGCGCGATCTTCCTGATCGTGGCCGGCGAATTCCTGCGCCCGACCGGCGAGCTTGCGACCTTCATCGTCTCGGCGGTGGCACTGCTCGTCGTCCTGTTCTTCCCCGGCGGTTTCCTCGGAGCGGCCCTGTCACGCGAGGC
Source organism: Bradyrhizobium sp. USDA 4504 (assembly GCF_054063995.1). Classification (NCBI taxonomy): domain Bacteria; kingdom Pseudomonadati; phylum Pseudomonadota; class Alphaproteobacteria; order Hyphomicrobiales; family Nitrobacteraceae; genus Bradyrhizobium; species Bradyrhizobium sp. USDA 4504. The sequence goes on from NZ_JBSSGV010000001.1 coordinate 1,432,782, forward strand.
GCGCTCTTAAATGGATCAGACTGTGACCACAGCAACGCTCACCGTCCGCGGATTGACCAAAAGATTCGGTGGCTTGACCGCCGTGAAGAACCTCTCGTTCGATCTGCATCCCGGCGAGATCCTCGGCCTGATCGGGCCGAACGGCTCGGGCAAGTCGACCGCGATGAAGAGCGTGATGGGCATCGAGCGCCCGACCGCAGGCGAGGTGCTGTTCGAAGGCGAGAACGTCGCCGGGCTGCCTGCGCACAAGATCGCGCGCAAGGGCTTCGGCATGGTGTTCCAGCACTCGCGGCCGCTGAACCGGCAGACCGTGCTGGAGAACATCATGGTCGCGCTGTTGCCCGACAGCCTGTTCATGCTGTTTCCCGACAAGGCGCTGACCGAGCGCGCCAAATGGATCGCCGAGCGTGTTGGCCTCGGGGCGGTGATGGACCGCCGCCCGCCGACGCTGCCGTTCGCCGACCTGCGCCGGCTGGAATTGGCCAAGGCGATCGCGCGTGACCCCAAGGTCGTGCTGGTCGACGAGCCCTTCGCCGGTCTCACCAGCGCCGAGGTCGGCACCTTCTCCGCATTGATCCGCAGCTTCCGCGACGAGGGCCGCGCGGTGATGCTGGTCGATCACAACGTCAAGAGCGTCGCGGCGCTGGTCGACCGCGTGCTCGCGATGTATCTCGGCGAGGAGATCACGACCGGCCGAGCCGAGGACGTGATGAAGAACGAGACCGTGCGGCGGGTCTATCTCGGCGGCGCGATCGAGACCCACGCGCGGCCCGAGACCTCGTTCAAGGATAAGGTGCCGCTGCTGCAGGTCGAGAATGTCAGCGTGCATTACGGCAAGGCGCAGGCGCTGGAGAACGTCTCGATCCACGTCCATGAGGGCGAATTCGTCTCCGTCGTCGGCCTCAACGGCGCCGGCAAGACCACGCTGTTCAACACCATCTCGGGCTTCCTGCCGTATACCGGCGAGATCCTGCGCGGCGGGCAGCCACTGCGCGGCACGGGACCCGCGAAGATCGCTCGCTCCGGCCTCGTGCAATGTCCGGAATCGCGCGAATTGTTCGGCGAGATGACGGTGCGGGAAAATCTCGACCTCGGCGGCCAACATCTCGACGACGCGGCGCGGGCCAAGCAACTCGCCTGGCTGTTCGAGCTGTTCCCGATCCTGAAGGAACGCCAGGGCCAGATGGCGCAGACGCTGTCCGGCGGCGAGCAGCAGATGCTGGCAATCGGCCGCGCGCTGATGATGCAGCCGCAGATCCTGATCCTGGACGAGCCGACGCTGGGGCTTGCTCCTGTTATCCTCGAGCTGCTGTCGAAGGCGCTGGAGAAGCTGCGCCAGACCACCAAGATCACGGTGCTGCTGGGCGAGCAGAACGTGACGTTTGCGCTTCCGCATGCCGACCGCGTCTATGTGCTGGAGCACGCGCGGATCGTCTGGGAGGGCGATCCGGGCCGGTTCGCCGCGGAGGCCGGCAAGGACTTTCTCTGACGTTCGCAGTTTGAAAAGAAGAAAGCAAAACAAAGGAGATCATGATGACGGCATATTCAACCGCGACCCGCGTGAGTCTGTTGGCCTCGGTGCTCGCGCTCTGCCTCGCCGCGCCGGCCTATGCGCAGTCCAAGGACCCGATCAAGATCGGCATCATTGCCGAAGTACAGTCGATCGCGGGTGCGGCGACGCCGGGTGGCGCGCAGATCGCAGCCGACGAGATCAACGCCAAGGGCGGCGTGATGGGCCGCAAGATCGAGATCGTCACCTACGACAACAAGAGCTCGTCGGCGGACTCGGTGCGCGCCTTCCAGCGCGCGGTGAGCGAGGACAAGGTTTCGGCCGTGATCGCGAGCTACATCAGCGAGGTCGTGCTGGCGCTCGAGCCGTGGGCTGCGCGGTTGAAGATGCCGCTGATCACGCCCGGCGCCGCCTCGAACGAGATCACCAAAGCGATCCACAACGACTATGAGAAGAACAAGTACACCTTCCACGGCTACCTGACCTCGGCCGCGCAGGCGCAGCTGGTCTGCGACGCGGCCAAGGAGCTGTTGGTCGACCAGCTCAAGTTCAAGTCGGTCGCGATCATGAGCGAGGACGCGGCCTGGACCAAGCCGCTCGACGTCGGCTACGAGGCCTGCCTGCCGAAAGCGGGCCTGAAGGTGGTCGAGCACATTCGCTTCTCGCCCGACACTACCGACTTCACGCCGATCTTCAACAAGATGGAAGCCGCCAAGCCCGACGTGATCGTCACCGGCATCTCCCATGTCGGCGTGCAGCCGACCGTGCAGTGGAAGAACCAGCAGGTACCGATCCCGATGTTCGGCATCAGCGCGCAGGCGCTGAGCCCGACCTTCTGGGGCGACACCAACGGCGCCGCCGAGGGCGTGCCCTCGCTCGCGGTGGCAACGCCCGATGTTGCGGTAACGCCGAAGACCAAGCCGTTTGCGGCGGCGTTCAAGGCCAAGTTCGGCACGCCGCCGGCCTATACCGGCTACACCGCCTATGACGAGGTCTACATCATCGCCGAGGCGATCCAGCGCGCCGGCTCGACCGATCCGGACAAGATGGTGACCGAGCTCGAGAAGACCGACTTCGAGGGCACGATCGGCAAGATCCAGTTCTACGGCAAGAACGACGAGTTCACCCACGGCATCAAGTCCGGTCCGGGCGCGGTGACCGGCCTCGTGTTCCAGTGGCAGGGCGGCAAGCAGATCACGGTCTGGCCGAAGGCGATCGCCGAGGGCCAGATGAAGTTTCCGAACTTCGTGAAGCTGTCGCAGTAGCAGACGTACTCGCCGTCGTTGCGAGGAGCTCGCGACAAAATTGCGAAGCCATTTTGCGCTGTAGCGACGAAGCAATCCATCTATCCCGGGGTGGATTGCTTCGCGGAGCCTGTCATCCCGCGGCGCTTCGCGCCGACCGGGTGGCTCGCAATGACGATCGGCGAATGTGAGTCCCAAACTACTTGCGCGTCGGCGGCGCCGTCTGGATCGTCGGCGCGGCCGCCGCGAGCAGCGCGGCGCGGTCGCCGTTGCGTGGCGGATAGATGCGCTGCTGGTTGATGGTCTGCTTGGTGAGCTTGGCGGCGGCGCCTGTGGTGTGCACCTCGCGGTCCCAGCCGGTGGTGTAGAGCGCACCCCAGGCGCCGAGATCGAGCACCGTCACATACCAGTCGATATTGAGCTGCAGCAGCTTCTCGCCAAACAGGTCCGCGACCACATTGTGGCCGGCGAAGCGGCCCATCGGCCGCGCGAACTGGCAGGACATCACCGTCGGGTGCTCGCCGTCGATCAGGCAGGCGGCGACGTCGCCGGCGGCGAAGACGTCCGCAAGGCCTTCGACGCGCATGGTGTGGTCGACTTCGATGCGGCCGAGCGCGTCGCGCCTGGCCGGCAGCGAGGCGGCGAGGGGGCTGGCGCGCATGCCGGCGCACCACACCACGGTTTTGGTCGGAATGATCTCGCCGCTATCGAGCGTGATGCTGTCGGCGCCGACGGCACTGACCCGGACGTTCAGCCGCGTCTCGACGCCGAGCGTGGCCAGCGCCTCGTTGATGACCGGGCGGCCATGCGCGCCGAAGGTCGCGCCGACGACGGGATTGGGATCGATCAGGATGACCCGATGATCGCCGGTGATGCCGGCGTGCGCCAGCTTGGCCGGCATCTCGGTCGCGACCTCGATCCCGGTGAACCCTGCGCCGACGACCGCGATGCTCGCGCGTGCCTCTGACGGCGGCTCGTTGCCGAGCGCCGCCAGATGCGCGTCGAGCCGCATCGCTGCCTCATACGTGTCGACATCGAAGCCGTGGGCGGCAAGGCCCGAAATGGCGGGGCGGACCAGCTCACTGCCGGTGGTTAGCACCAGCCGGTCGTAGCTCAGAACCTCCGCGCCCGCGCTGGTCTTGATCGTGACCGCGCGCGTCGCCGGATCGATCGCCGCGACCTCGGCCACCATGTGGCCGACGCCAACCGGATCGAGCAGGTCCTTGAGCGGCAGCGCGACATCGCCGAGATCGACCTCGTAATTGCGCACCCGGATGTTGTGATAGGCGTTGCGATCGACGACCAGGATCTCGGTGTCCGCTGCCCGTGCACCGATCTCGTCGCGCTTGCGGGCTGCGCCGAGCGCGGCCCATAGCCCGGCAAAGCCGGCCCCCAGCACCAGGATGCGCGCCATCTCTCCCTCCGAAGTTGCACCGGAGGGAGCTTGCCTGCGCTGGCGCGGTCAAATCAAGTGGCAGAGCGGCGTGTGAGGTGCCGTCACGTCCCCGGCCGCGACACCTCGGTCTCCTTGCTGGTGATGAATTCCAGCAGCACCGGCACGCCTTCCTTGGTCTTCTGGATGCCGCGCTTGATCGCGGGGATGATGTCCTCGGGCTTGGTCACCCGTTCGCCGTAGCCGCCGAAGGCGCGGGCCATCGCGGCGTAATCGCCGGAGATGTCGGTCGAGCGGTATTTCTCGGTCGAGATCGGCATCACCTTCAATTCGATCGCCATCGAGAAATTGTTGAGCAGGATCGACATGATCGGAATCCGCTCGCGCACCGCGGTCTCGAAGTCCATCCCCGTGAAGCCGATCGCGGCGTCGCCCCAGACATTGATGCAGAGCTTGTCCGGCTTGGCGAGCTTGGCGCCCATCGCGAGACCAAGGCCGTAGCCGAGCTGCGTGGTCTTGCCCCAGCCGATATAGGACAGCGGCTCGACGGACTTCCAGAACGGCGAAAGCTGGTCGCGCGGGCTACCGGCGTCGTGGGTGATGACGGTGTTGTGGATGTCGACGGTGTGCTGCAGGTCCCACAGCACGCGGTAGGGATTGAGCGGCGCGTCGTTGTGCGTCAGCTTCGGCATCCACTTGGCGAGCCACTCCTTGTGGGAGGCGGCGATCTCCTCGGCGACCGCGCTTGCGTTGCGGTCCGAGGTCACGGTCTTGCCGATCTCCTCCAGCAGCGCGTCAAGCACCAGGCCGGCGTCGCCGACGAGGCCGACCTTGGCCTCGACATCCTTGTTGATGTGGTTCGGATCGAGCGTCGAATGGATGATGGTCTTGCCCTTCGGCATCGCGATGCCGAATGACGTCTCGGTGAAGGAGCAGCCGATGCCGAAGATCACGTCGGCTTCGGAAAGAAATTTCGGCACCGCGCGCGGCACCGCGAGGCCGCCGGAGCCGAGCGAGAGCGGGTGCGTCTCGGGGAAGGACGACTTGCCGCCGAGGCTGGTGGTGACCGGGATCGCGAGCCGTTCGGCGAGGCGCTTCAGCTGCGGCCAGGCCTTTGCATAGTGCACGCCCTGGCCGGCATAGATCACCGGACGCTTGGCGCCAACGAGCAGGGCGGCCGCTTCCTTCACATGGACGGGGTCGGCGCCGTAGCGGGTGCGCAGCACCGGGGTGTAGTTCAAGGGCTCCGGCACCTCCTCGTTCCACATGTCGGCGGGGATTTCGACGATGACCGGCCCGCCGCGGCCGTTCTTCAATTTTGTAAACGCCCGCCGAAAGATGTTGCAGACCTCGGCTGCGATGTTGATCGGCTCCGACGATTTTGAAAACGCCTTCATCGCCTGGCTGGAATTGAAGTTCGGGTCGATATTCGCCAGCCGACGCGCATAGCCCATCGGCAGCACCAGGACGGGCACGGATTCGCCGTAGCACTGCGCGACGCCGCCCATCGCGTTCTCCGCGCCGGGGCCGTGCTGCATGCAGAAGGCGCCGATCTTCTCGCCCGAGGTGACGCGGGAGATCGCGTCCGCCATGTGCACGCCGATGCGCTCCTGGCGCACCATCACCGGGCGGATGTCGGCATTGGCGGCGTATTCGATCAGGTGGTTGACCGGGTAGCCCGTGAGGATCTCGATCCCCTCGCGCTTCATGATTTCCGCGATCGCGGTGCCGAGCTTCATGACGGTCACTCCCTTTGCATGCGGCCGGTTCGTTCCGGCCTCGTTGTCGCCTGTCCGATAAAGGAACAGGATTCCGCGGCACCGGTAAAGCGCGGCCGGGGCCGGATCAGGTAGTTCTGATATGCGTTTACGACTGGAGCTGTTTCCGCTCAGACAGGATCAGAACGGAGCTCTAGATACTTGTTTTGACGCGTTTTCTTTGCGCGAGCCGGTGTCCACTTCGCTGGAAAGCGCTCCGGCCGCGGCCAAGTGCCTCGCCCGGCGGCAACCCGATGCAGGCAGAACTAGCACGGAAATTCGCTGCAACTTTTAAGCGACCGTTCATCCTTTCCCTCAATGGGCCGTCAACCAATGTGGCCTAGTTTGGCCGGCATATTACTACGGCGCGGGAGAAAAAGCCGCGAGCGTCGGACAGGAGCTTTTCATGCGCGCGTTGATGGCAAGGTTTCTGCGTGATGAGGTCGGGGCGACGGCCATTGAATACGCCATCATCGCCGGAGGCATCAGCATCGTGATCGTCGCCGGCGTCAGGGGCATCGGCACCAGCGTGAGCGGCCAATTCAATGCCGTCAGCTCGGCATTCAAGTAAGCCCTGCCGGCAGCTCGGCATTTTCCGGATTCAGTCGTCCCCGTTCAACGCGCGCAGCATCGCGATGCGCGCGAACATCAACCAGCCGGCGCCTTGTTCCGCCGCATTGATCAGATGCTCGACCGCGATCTGCCAGCGCGTTTCCTGCTGGGTGTCTTCCGATAGCTTCATGATGTAGTCGGCGGCGTGCTGCAGCGTCACCAGTGTGCCGCCGTGATGCAGCGCGATCGGTTCGTCAAACGGCGTCGACCAGGGCATCTCGACCGGAACATCTCAGGCGCTGTGGACCGGGCTCATCTTGCGGTCGCTGCGCTAGCCTGCCTTCTTGCGCGCCGCGGTGCCCTGGGCGCGCGTTGTCTTCTCGGCCTTCTTCGGCTCGGGTTTGGCGGCCTCCTTGGGCTCGCGCTTGCCGCTGCCCGAGATCGGCAGCAGCATTTCGCGCTGGCCCTCGATGCGCTTCTTCGGCTTCTTGCCCTTCGCGGCCTTTGCCTCGGCCTTGGCGGGCGCGGCCTGCTTCTCGTTGGCAAGGCTCTTCTTCAGCGCGTCCATCAGGTTGATGACGTTGCCGCTGGTCTTCGCCGCGGGCTTGGCGACCTTGATGCCGTTGCGCTTCTGGTTGATCAGGTCGATCAGCGCCTGCTCGTAGCGGTCCTCGAACTCCTCCGGATCGAAGTCGGCGGACTTCTGCTCGACGATGTGCCTGGCGAGATCGAGCATGTCCTTGGTGATCTTCACATCCTGGATGTCGTCGAAATACTCCTTCTCGCTGCGCACTTCATACGGGTAGCGCAACAGTGTGCCCATCAGCCCGTTGTCGAGCGGCTCGAGCGCGATGATGTGCTCGCGATTGGTCAACACCACGCGGCCGATCGCGACCTTGTTCAGGCTGCGGATGGTCTCGCGGATCACCGCAAAGGCGTCGTGGCCGACCTTGCCGTCGGGAACGAGGTAGTAGGGGCGGATCAGATAGCGGCTGTCGATCTCGCTGCGCGGCACGAATTCGTCGATCTCGATGGTGCGGGTCGAATCCAGCGCGATGTCGTCGAGCTCTTCCTTGGTGACCTCGATATAGGTGTCGGTGTCGACCTTGTAGCCCTTCATGATGTCTTCGGTGGAGACTTCCTCGCCGGTCTCCGCGTCGACCTTGGCGTATTTGATCCGGTGGCCGGTCTTACGGTTGATCTGGTTGAAGGAGACCTTTTCGGTATCCGATGTCGCCGGGTACAGGGCAACCGGGCAAGTCACGAGCGAAAGGCGCAAAAAGCCCTTCCAATTGGCGCGAGGGGCCATGGGGAAACTCCAGGGAAACTCCGATTACGCAACCGACGGAACGGTCAAGGATAACACCGGGAACCCCAGTTTGAAACAACACGGCCCGGTGAATCTCGCAACGGCGTTAACCGTGTCCTCGCGCTGCGCCCGTTTGACGCGGCGGGCGGGACTGCCGTCGGCCCAGCCGTCAACGCTCTCGGAACATCGCTCCCGATCACGCGTTGGCTGTCGAAGGGGCGCGGCAAACGCCGGAATTACAGGCACTTAAGCAAAGAGGTTGCCATGGCAACGGAACGACACGGCCAAATCGTCGAAACCCCGACCGAGGCGCGGCAGGCCGAGCCTGGACCTTCGGTTCTCGCGCTGCTCACGGCCTCGACAGGGCTGGCCGTCCTGATCCTCGGCATTGTCTGGTTCGCCTTTTTCCGCGTGTGAGGCGATTATCATTGGTTGACCGCGTGCGAGGACTTGATTGTTAAACTGAGAGGCAGGGCGAAGCGGGCAGATTGCTCCCGGGAAGAATCCGTTCGGTCGCGCCGGCCTCCGGCGCGCGGCTATCCTGCATGCCGGCCACATCGCCTGGTCAAGCTGCACGACCGTCTTGATCGACGTATGTGACGTCGATCGGGCGAGGATCCGAAGGGAAATTCCGGCGCGCGGGCCGCCGCGATCGCCGACGTAAAATTCCTGATCGTGTCGAACGGAATTTCCACTGCGCGATGGCGTGCGGCCTGGCGGCGTTTTGCAGCAGTGATCTGTGATGCGCGATGCGAATGGCTGCTGCGACGCGTCACGAGATCATCGAAATTGACTGCTAGCTGATTTGAATCAGTTACGCCTTGAGCCTGAGATGTTCTATTCGCAAGAAGAAAAAAACTCGTTGCTGGCGCGCTTCAAGGAGAAAAGCGTTTCAGGTGTCTTCGTCGGACTGACGGTGCTGGCGATGGCGGGGTGGATTTATCTTCTCAGCTCGATGTTCCTGAAATTCATGCTCTGGTGGTTCTCCTGAGACGTTCTCTCGCGAGAACAATTATTGTCGACGCCTGATCATTGATGCGTCGTTCGATTGCACAAAAATTCCAGCGGCTGAACAATCTTTCGGCGCGTCCAATCATGATGTCGTCACAACTTCGAATGTTAATAACATCGGGGCGAACGTGGACGGTTGTGATGGTTTCTCCTGCTCTGATTCTCGCGGCGGTGTTCGTCGCAGGCTTCTTCTCCGGTTTCGCCGCGCGCTCGTGGCGGTCGCACAAGCGCCGCGCGCAATATCGGATCTATGCACCGTATGTGGCGCCATCAGCCGCGAAATCGGCGAGGCGGGAACAGCCGGTCAGTGCGTTCGGCCACATGCGTCGCGCGTTCTAGCGGAGTAGTTCGATCGAGGTAGCGCGACGGTGTGCGGTGAGTTGGGGTTGGCTGGCAACATGCAATCGGTCATCATGTCGGCGTCCGTTGGGCAGGCGGGTTGGTTGCATGCCAGCGTGCCCCTGATCTCGTCGCCAGCCCCGCGGATCGCAAGGGAACTTTCACGTCATGAGTGATCTCAGGGGGCATTCGCCAAGGCGGTATGTCGTCGATGTCAGTGGCAAGCGTGTGCTGGTCGGGCTGACGCTTGAGGAGACGTCGGAGTTCGAGGACCTGGACTCCTCGCTGCCGGGACTGGCGGACGGGCACGATAACGGGACGGGCCTGGTGCCGTCAGCCGGTGAGGGACGGTGGCTCGAGCTCTATGACAAGCACGACAAGGCCTGGATCAAGTGGAAAGCCGACCTGAGGGCCGGGCACGAGGGCAATTCACCCTTTTTTAACTAAGACCGGGCGATTTTGACCTGTGCTGCCTCAATGGGCCCGAGCCGGATACTGACAGATGTTTCAGCTGTTTTTGCGGTCTCGCGCGCAGGACCTGATCAAATCGCGGCGCGGCGAGGAAGGTTTCAAGGCACGCTCGGCCGAGCGCGATGCCGAGACCGATCGCGCCCGGATCGGATCGATCATGGCCGCGATCGAGGCCGCGTTGCAGGCGGCCGAAAGCGAGCAATCCGGTCTTGGCCGCCGCGTCGATGATGTTCTGGCCCGTGCCGCGGTGACTCTCGGCAACGGCACTGACGAATATCTGGAACGCGAGGCGCTTGACAACTATCATCAAGACCTGTTTGACGCCGAGATCTCCAACGGCCAGCGCCGGCTGAAGGAATTGGCGACCGAGATTGCGCACTTCAAGTTCATGAAGGCCGCGGTCCTGAGCCGCTTTCCAGACTACAAGCCTCCGGCCGCCAGCAACTGACGCCTGGCGGCGCGCAACGCGAAGACAGCTGCGGCTGCCGCGTGTAACGGCTTATTCGAATGGTCCGGCGCAAGGCGAAAGGCACGGGCAAGACGTGGTGATCGCAGGCAATCTACTCGTCACGGGCTGCGCCGGCTTCATCGGCTTCCATCTGGCGGAGCATCTGCTGCGGGCAGGGCAGCCGGTCATCGGCCTCGACAATCTGAACGACTATTACGACCCGGCGCTCAAGCGCGCGCGCCTCGATCTGCTCAAGCAGCACCGTGGCTTCACCTTCGTGGAGCTCGACCTCGCCGACCGAGCCGGCATGAAGGCGCTGTTCGAGCGTTATCGCTTCGAGGTCGTGGTGCATCTCGCCGCGCAGGCCGGCGTGCGCTATTCCCTGCAGAACCCCCACGCCTATGCGGATTCCAATCTGGAGGGCTTCCTCAACGTCCTCGAGGGCTGCCGACACACCGCGTGCAAGCACCTGTTGTTTGCGTCCTCATCGTCGGTCTATGGCGCCAACACCAAATTGCCGTTTTCGGTCCACGACAATGTCGACCATCCGGTCAGCCTGTACGCCGCGACCAAGAAGGCCAACGAGTTGATCGCCCATTCCTATAGCCATCTGTATCGCGTACCGGCAACCGGGCTGCGGTTTTTCACCGTGTATGGGACGTGGTATCGGCCGGACATGGCGCTCTATGCGTTCGCCGACGCGATCACCAAGGGCAAGCCGATCCAGCTGTTCAACAACGGCAACATGCGGCGCGACTTCACCTATGTCGACGACGTGGTTGAGGCGATGGTGCGGTTGATCGGCCGCGCGCCGGAAGGCGACGTCAACTGGTCGGGAGCGCATCCCGATCCGGGCTCGAGCCGGGCGCCGTGGCGGGTCTACAATATCGGCAACAGCAGGCCGGAAGAACTGATGCATGTGGTGGCGCTGCTCGAGCAGGGCTTGGGGCGGCAGGCCGAAAAGCAGTTGATGCCGATGCAACCGGGAGATGTACTGGAGACGTCGGCCGACGTCTCCGACCTGGAGCGTGAAATCGGCTTCCGCCCGCAGACGCGGATCGAGGATGGCATTGCCAGGTTTGTCGCCTGGTATCGGGCCTATCACGACGTCGATCGGACCTAGGCGCCGCGAGAAGCGTCGTCGTGTTTCAGCTCGCAGTCAGAGCTTGATCTTCGCGCAAACGCGATCCGCGTTTTGTTGCGACGGAAGACCGCTTCGCACTTCTCCGGATCATGCTTTAGTGCGCTCATTGCGAGTCCGGGCTCGAGAAAAAAACTGATTCAGTTTGGAACGGAGTGTGGCAATGCGAGTTATCTCGGGTTTTGCGATCGCCTCAGCCGTGATCATGATCTCCAGCGCAATGGTTCCCGCGCATGCGATCGACGTGCAGGTGGCGCGCGCCTGCGATGCCTTGGTCGCGAAGGCATTTCCGCCGCTACAGCCCGGCAATCCCGCTTCCGGGAGCGCGCGGGGAGGCGCCAAAGCCCAGCGGGACTATTTCAACAAGTGCGTCGCCAATGGTGGCAAGATGGACGACGATACGCCTCCTAAATCGAAATAGCGCGCGATCGCGACGCGGGGCGAATTAGCGATGCTTATGGCGAATCTTCGCTGTCGCTGCTGTTCGTGGGGACTGTGCAAGCGTGCGAATGCAGCGACAGGCGCGCGAAAGGCGTTCACTCCCACTGTTCAAGCCGGACGCTTCGGTCCCGCTCATTTTAATTAGAATAGCGTTAGCGCGGTTGGGTCCGGCGGAGGCGAAATCGCGTTGGTCCGATGTTCAGCGTTGAATTCATTTCGCTGGATTGCTCGAGCGCTTCAGGACACCGTCAGCCGCTTCAATATTCGCAACCGGTCGAAACACTCTGCGATCCTTGATGGACGTGGCAGCAGCAGATTTTGCGTCTACGGAGCAGCTTTGGTGGAATATCTTGTGTGCACCTGAGCGCGTCCCTTGAAGCGCGATCGCTGTAACACGGCGACATTGTGATAGCCGGACAATGCACGTTCGGTTGAACGACTTGGCAGCCATCAATGATCACCAAGCAATATCATGCGCTTGGTAGAGCTTCCGACCCACATTGAGCCGCGTTGTCCAGCCGCGCGCCTCATAGCTGCCGCTGCCAACTCATCTGTACGACACATCAAAGGCCGCCGATCGGGCGCTTCGCGATCAGGTTGTGGAACCTGATTGAGAAAATTTAACTCGGAGCCATGTTGGTCGCAAACCTGCCCCATTAACCGCCTTCCATGTGCGCGGAATAACCCTGTCATCGAAACTTCAATCACATCGCTCATACCCTTAACCGCAGAGCGAGGGCGCGCCATGAAGCAGCACAAAGTTCAACATTTGCATCAGCCGATCGAAGAGGCGTTGCTCGCGACCAATCAATCGCTGCGCAACGAAGTCGTTGCGCTGATGCTTGATATCGCTGAGTTACGTGAAATCCAGGAACGCCCGGGCTCGTCGCGTTCGTTCGGCATGTCTCGAGAGCAGAACACTCCGCGCGTCGCGCTGCGCCGGGTTCACAGCTGAAGTCCGTCAGCCTCTTTCTCATCGGCAGAATATGCGGCCACATCCTCGCCAATCCGGCGAGCATGCTCGCGCGCCTGCAGTTGCGGACATTTCAATTCTAAATTGAATGATGCGCTGGCCCGATGCTCGTTTAGGCGAGCTGGCGGACGTTGCTGCGGATAATCGCGGTCGTGAGGGTGGGGGCGGTCAGTGCTCCAGCGGCACGGACTTGCGTGCCCCGACATCGGACAGACGCTCGCGCAGGATCCAATTCTGCAAGACCAGTTCGACCGCGGTATGCCGGAGCTCGCAATTCTCCGCGACGAGGCGTTCCAGGATGTCGGCCGCCTCGCTTGACGCGGGTTGGTTCCCCTCGAAGACCTTGAGACGCGCCATGGTGTCGATCCTCGCAAAAATGTTGATCAGAGGCTGGCTCTGACAAGCGTCAGCACAGAATGGTTCGCGGATTATCGGGCGGACGTGGTTCCGCCTGATGGCCTCGGGTGGGAAAGCGCTTAATTGATAATTCGTGGATCGAGATATGAGCGTTAGGTTTCGTGAAAATAATCCTCAAATATGTTGAAACCCTCGTGACACCTAACATCCTAGTAACTACTGCTGGGCGTGTATGCCCGCAAGCGGCCGGACGCGAAACTCGCGGGATTAATTTGTTAGAAATTTGTGAAAGTTGCGCTTGACCGGTGGGGCGATTATCGCGGCGAGGCATGGCGCACTCACAATCTGTCGAGAGACCGATTGAATATTCTCATTTGCTTCCCGTTTGAGAATGCAAACAGTGCGCCAGTTATCCCGATCAAACTCTCATACACAGAAAGTCGTATAACTTTTTTTATCGGGCCCTTTCAGCGGAGGAATATTCCCCGTATATTCCGCTCAATACCTTGCAGCTTCGGCGTTTCTTCGCACTATGTGTTGCTGCCGACCGGCAAGTTCGAGGCTCCCGAAAGGCCCCCGGGAAACCCTCAATTTGAATTTCCTGTTGCATTTACATAGCTTATAGGCCATGCGATGATTGCTAATCTAGGGGGCAATGAGATGACCAATGAGGCGTCATTCTACTGAGGAGATCAGTTCCAAGGTCAAACAGGCCGAGGAACTCATGGCGCGGGGGCAGTCCCAGGCCCAAGCGTGCAAGGTGCTGGGCGTTAGCGTGATGACGTTTCATCGCTGGCGCAAGCAGGAGGCCGCACGCGGCCACCAGGCGAATGGTACTGTTACCGAATTCGCCGCTCGCACCGATGATAGAGATGGGATCCCCCCTGTCCATAACCGTATTGATGAATTACGGCTGGAAAATGAACGGCTGCGCCGGATCGTGACCGACTTGCTGCTCGAGAAAATGAAGATCGAGGAAAAGCTTGCGCTCAGGTCCGGCGGCGGGAGCGGCTTGCCCCGCCGTGGTGAAGCCCAAAGCTGACGTAAGCTATCCGTTAGTGGATGCGTGAAGGCCTGGGAGCCAGCAGCAGCTGGTCGCTCAGATGTGCCTTCTCCGACCTTGCGCGCAGCTCTTCGAAGATCGGACGCAGTCTGGCCTGCGCAAGGTCCAGGCCCCTGACGATGTCCTGATTCGGCATGTCGGCCGGGAAGCGGGCCGCGCGCAGCTTTGTCTCGATCGCCTTGACCAGCACCTCGACGTCGTCGCGGTGCTGGCCCGCGACGAGCTCGGCGCCCATCAGGCGGATGAGGTGGAGGAGGGCCACCAGCGCGGCCTCGGTTTCGCCAGCCGATGAACTCATGCGCGCTCTCTATCCGATATCCGCAGCAGCTCTTGCGAGCTCACGACCCGCCTGATAATACACATATGAATTGTTAACACGAATGTTAATTCCCGATGACCGACCTTTCGGACGCTCGATTGGCGAAGGTACCGGTTAACTTCGGCGCCTTCTCGTTCGCTTTCGCCTCCCTCGAGGCGTTTGCCGTCGCGTTCGAGATGATAATCGTCGTGCTGTCCAGCATCGTCGGCGGCGCGGCCTATCACCTCTTTTACTACCACACGGTTTATAGCAACAGCTTCGAGGGTTTTCTAGGGATCGGGGTCCTCGCCGCCATCCTTCACATGTTCGTGGCGAAGTCGCAGGGCCTTTACAATGCGCAGGTGCTGGCCGGTCTCGACCGGCGCTGGAGCAGCCTGCTCGGCGGATGGCTGCTGGTCGTTCTGCTGATGACCCTGATCATCTTCCTTTTGAAGGTGGGTTCCGGCGTCTCGCGCGGGTCGGTGCTGTCATTTGGCCTGATCGGCGGCCTCGGGCTGGTCGGCGGACGGATGCTGCTGCAGGCGCCGCTGCAACGCGCGATCGACCGCGGCATGCTGGCAACGCGCCGCGCGGTCGTGGTCGGGATGGCGGACGAATTGTCCCGGGTGCGGCAAGCGAGCCTGCTGCGCGATTTCGGCCTCAGCGAGGTGCGACGGGTCCAGCTCTCCGGATCGTCCGACGACGCCGGCGACCGGACCGCCGTCGCGTCGGCCATTCTTGCAGCCCGCGAGTGCGGCGCCGACGAGATCATCCTGGCCATGCCCTGGCAGCAGGAGCCGCGCATCCAGTTCGTGTGCGATCAGCTGCGGGCATCGCCGCTGCCGGTGCGGCTGCTGCCGGACCGGACCGCGGAGCGGTTCCTGGCACTGCGAATGGTGGCGACCGGCCCGATCCCGACGCTGGAAATGCAGCGCTCGCCGCTTACTTCGCTCGAGCGCGCCGGCAAGCGACTGTTCGACATCGTGGCGTCCAGCGGCCTCCTGGTGCTGTTCGCGCCGCTGCTGATCGGAACGGCGATTGCGATCAAGCTCGACTCCAGGGGACCGGTCCTGTTCCGGCAGCGCCGCAACGGCTTCGACGGCAAGCAATTCACCATTCTCAAATTCCGCTCGATGCACGTGCTCGAGGATGGCGCTATCATCACGCAGGCCCGCCCGAACGATCCGCGGCTGACCGGGATCGGCGCGACCCTGCGCCGCCGCAGCATCGACGAATTGCCGCAGCTGGTGAACGTACTGCGCGGCGACATGTCGCTGGTCGGGCCGCGGCCGCACGCGCTGGCGCATGACGACAAATATTCGAAGCTGATCGCGAGCTATGCAGAGCGCCAGCACGTCAAGCCCGGCATCACCGGTCTCGCGCAGGTGCAAGGGCTGCGCGGCGCGACGCCGGCGATCGAGGACATGCAGCTGCGGGTGGCGCATGACCTCATCTACATCAAGAGCTGGAGCTTCGTGCTCGACCTGCGCATCCTGCTGCGCACGGTCGGCGCGGTGTTGCGTCACAAGGGTATCTGACGGCTGGGCATCTGGGCGCCAGGCGCGCGTTACTGCGGAATGCTCTGGTTGGCGTCCTTGAACTCCGCCTCGATGATGCGCCGGTTGGCGTCGCCAGCCACGCGATAGGCCTGCCCGATCGCGCCCTTCAGTTCCGGCGCCCGCGTGAGGATCAGGCGGATCTGCCGCTGCAGCAGGTCGACCAATTCGACATCGCGCGTGGTGTCGACTTGCGCCAGGAGGATCAGGCGCGGCGCGATCAGATCGCTGCGGTTGAAGCCAGTATAGTAGGACATCTTGAGCGCCTTCGACGCGGTCGGGTTCAGCCAGTCGAACCGTCCGGTTGCCGAGGCGAGGCCGAACCAGGCGCCGGCGTCCATCGGCGAGAGGCGAAGCGCCCGCGTGAACGCGGCTTCGGCCGCCTCCGGTGACGTCTGCAATTGGCTCCAGCCGTCGCGCAGCCACAGCTCGCCTCTGACCATGCCGACCTCTGCGGCGATCGCCGGTTTGGCGCGCAATGCATCGGCGGCAAGCCACCAAGCCGACAAGGCCAGCGTCGCCGCGCCGATCGCAGCGGCGGCCGGCACGAAGGCCGGCGAGAGACGCCTCGCATTCCGGCCGATCGCGTCAGCCATCGCATTAGCCATGGCGCGCGGCCCGGTTGCGGGTCATCAGCAAGGTTCGCCGTGCTCCCTCGAGTTTGACGCAGGTCAGGCGGCCGGTCGCATAGGCACCGGTGTCGACATTGATGCGGTTGCGCAGCAGCTCGGCCTCATGCACCGGCGTATGGCCGTGGACCACGACCTTGCCGAAATCATCTTCCGAGATCAGGAAGTCGTCGCGGATCCAGAGCAGATCCTCCTTGCGCTGCTGGTTGAGCGCGATGCCGGGCCTGACGCCGGCATGGACGAAGAAATAGCGTTTGTGCACATAACAGAGCGGCAGCGAGCGCAGGAAGGCGAGATGGACCGGCGGCATCTGGCGGATCAATTGCCGGGCGAGCGCCCTGCGTTCGGAAGCGTCGGGATTGGGCGAGGGCGTCAGGCCGTAGGACATCAGCGTTTGCAAGCCGCCAAACTGCCGCCATTGCGCGAGCATGTCGGGATTGACGAGAAATTCCAGCAGGCAGGCCTCGTGATTGCCGAGCAGGCAGACCATGCTGCGGGTGCGGCGGCGTTGTTCGAGCATGGCGATAACATCGCGCGAATCCGGTCCGCGATCGATATAGTCGCCGAGGAACACTTGGATCGGTCGCGCCGGCCGGAACCGACGGATGTCGGCATCGATGCAGGCGCAGATCTCGTGCAGCAGGTCGGCATGACCGTGGATATCGCCGACGGCGTAGATGCAGGTCTCGCCGCCCTCATGTTCGAGATCGCCGGTCTGGCCGACAAGACGCTGGAGGAAGCTGCGCATCTGGCGTCTAGCCCGCCTGCGACCGTGAACGGCTGATCCGCTGTGCCAGTCCTGTTCCGATCACGGCTCCCAACACGATCACTCCGGGCAGCGCCGGCAATTCCGGCAAGGTGAAGCCAGCAAGCAGCAGCGTCAGCAGGACGGCTGCGGCCGATGCAGGGTAGGACCAGTCGCGGCCGCGATTGCGCGCACCGGCCGTGAACGCTGCGATGCAGACGATGATAGCCGCGACTAAAGTCCAGAACATGGCGGAACCGAATTGCGCGATCAAGGCCGCGGCGCTGGTCGCAACCACGGGCCGCGTGGTGGCGCCCTGCCAGTCCATATAGGTCGACGCCAGCGTTGCCGTGGTGCCGGCGCCGCTGCCGAGCGCGGGCAGGTCGGCGAGCAGATTGTGGGTCGATTGCACGAACTCGGACGGTGCATGAACAAAGGCGACCGCAAGCGGCACGTCGGGATGACGATTGCCGATCGCCGTCGCCAGGGCGATCAGCGCGATCGCTGTCGCCGCAGCAGCGCTGCTCCTGCGGTGCAGATGAAGTTTCCGCGCGGCGAAGGTCATCAGGACGAGGGCGATGCCCGCGGCGATCGCGATCGCGGCGCCGCGCCGCCCAACCCAGCAGGCGCTGGCGGCGCAGAGCAGCGCGCCGGCAGCGAGCAGCCAGCGCAGCCGTCTCAATTGGGCGGCGGTGCGGCCATCGGCGTGTCCGCCGACGTCGAGCGCGCGCGCAAGGCCGAGCGGAACGCCAACGAGAACGACGACCAGGAATCCGTTTGCCGTCTCATCGCGTGCAGCGCCAGACCAGACTTTGACCGGATCGCTTGATAGCAGCAGGATCAGGGCCGCGACGGCCGCGGTTGCTGCAACGGTGCGGGCCACCATATCGGCGCGGCGGGCGTCGATCGCGACAGCGGCGGCGGTGATCATGGCTGACATGAGTGACAGCCAGATCAGCAGCGCGCCGAAGCTTGCGCCGGTGTCGATCGTGATGCTGCCGCTGAGCTGTGCTCCCAGCGTTTCGCCGGCGAACTTCCACACCGGATGCGCCAGGGCCGCCAGCGGAAACATCTGCAGGACGATCCAGAGCACCGGCAGAAGCGCCGCCGCAACAGCGGGACCGGCGACCGACTTCAGGAACGACAGCTCACCCGGACGGATCGCCAGCAGGCTTGCGAGCAGCCCTAGCGACGTCGCCGCGCCGACGGCACCCGTCGCGAGCGATGCGTCGATGAGACCGAGCGGAATCGACGCCCCGATCAAGATGCAGATGAAGGCCGTGACGTTCCACACGAGAGGGGGAGGTCCTGCAGAGGATGAGACGCAAGGCAGCGGGATGCCCCGGGCTTGCCGCGAGGTCAACGGAAATCGGCCACGCCAAAGCGGGCAGTGTCATGCCCTGCTATTGCGAACGGCGCAGGGCGAGACGTGGCGTCGAGGTG
Source organism: Bradyrhizobium sp. USDA 4504 (assembly GCF_054063995.1). Taxonomy (NCBI): domain Bacteria; kingdom Pseudomonadati; phylum Pseudomonadota; class Alphaproteobacteria; order Hyphomicrobiales; family Nitrobacteraceae; genus Bradyrhizobium; species Bradyrhizobium sp. USDA 4504. Next base: position 1,451,462 of record NZ_JBSSGV010000001.1, read on the forward strand.
CGAGACCAGAACAGCGGCGCGAAGGCGCCTGCCAGATATCCGATTTGCAGCGCTACGATCGCAGCGATCATGAGCAGCGCGGTTTCCGACCACGACAGGCGCCCGACTCCGATGGCGGCCAACAGCGCGAGTTCCGCGAGCGCCACCGGCGCCAGCACCAGACAGTGCTGGCGCAGCCCGAGAACGGTGCCGCCGATCAAATTGCCAAGGAAAACAAATAACATAATCAAACCCTGCGCCCGCATGGTATCGGGCCGGGCCTAAGCCGGGGTTAACCCGCGCGTCGCCAGCGGGCCGGCGCGGTGCTGGCCGAGCTCGATGGCCTGTGGTTTTGTTAGTCGATTAACATTCAGAACGGGCGCAGATCGCCGTAACTATAGGCAGCCCAATAATCGCGGCCGCCAAACGGTCCATAGGCGCCGTAGAGCGGCGCGCAGGAGTAGCGATCGGGACAGCCGTGCCAGCAAACCCGTTTCCACTGGCAGACGTCGCCATGACAATATTGCAGCCGCTGACAATTGCCGCTGACCCGTTGCACGGCGCGCGGGGCCGGGGAAACGCTTAGTTCTGCGGCGAAAACCCCGGAGCCGCCGAGGGCGCCTATCAGCGGCAAGGCGACCATTCCCAACGCGATCGCGGGTAGCTTCCTGCGGGCCATCGAACCCTCGGTTAACTCAAACCATCTCATTCACAGATAACGGGGAGATCGGACGAAAGCAAAGCCGGAGTGACGGCGCGCGGGGCTTTGTCTCACGGCGGTGCGCCGGTGTCGCCGAATTGCCTCACCTCGCTAACATTATTTATCAATTGCATCGCAATATATCGCGGAAACTTGTGATTGTGATAGTCGGCGTGTTACGGCACGGCCGGAGTATTTAGATGTCGCGTGCGATTTTCATTCGGGTGATGTTATTGCTTGCGGCCGCCTGTTGGGTCAGCGGTTGCCATTACATGCCGACCAACGGTCCGACGAGCTCCGATGTCGTGGCCGGGCAGCGCGATCCTGAAAGCCTGCCCTATGCGATGGTCAAGATCACACCGCAGATCGAGAACGTGCTGGCGTCGTTCGCGCCGCAACTCGCCGGTGGCATCCAGGGCCCGCCGCCGAAGGACATCCGCTTCGGCATCGGCGACGTCGTCAGCGTCACGATCTTCGAGGCCGCCGCCGGCGGCCTGTTCATTCCGGTCGAGGCCGGCGTGCGTCCCGGCAACTACATCACGCTGCCGAACCAGAACGTCGATACCGACGGCAATATCTCGGTGCCCTATGCCGGCGCGATCCGCGCCAAGAACCGCACACCGACCGAAGTGCAGCGCTCGATCGTCGATGCGTTGAAGAATCGCGCGATCGAGCCGCAGGCCGTGGTCGCCCTGATCGAGCAGCGCACCTCGCTGATCTCCGTGCTCGGCGAGGTCAATTCGCCGAACCGCTTCCCCGCCAATGCCGCGGGTGAGCACGTGCTTGACGCGATCACGCGCGCCGGCGGCCCGAAAGGGCAGGGTTTTGACACATGGGTCATGCTTGAGCGCGACGGCAAACGTACTACGGTGCCGTTCGGCCAGCTGGTCTACGAGCCCAAGAGCAATATCTACGCCCATCCCGGCGACACCATTTATGTCTACCGCGAGCCGCAAACCTTCGTCGCCTTCGGCGCGTCGGGCGCGCAGGGCCAGTTCAATTTCGAGGCCTGGCGCATCTCGCTCGCCGAAGCCGTTGCCAAGGCGGGCGGCCTGAACGACTCCTCGGCCGATCCGGCCTCGGTGTTCGTCTATCGCGGCGAACTGCCGGAAGTGGCCGCCAAGCTTGGCGTCGACGTCAGCAAATATTCAGGGCCGATCATCCCGGTCGTCTACAACATCAATTTCCGCGATCCGGCCGGCTATTTCCTGGCCACGCGTTTCCAGTTGCGCAACAAGGACGTGCTCTATGCGTCGAACGCGGCATCCGTCGAGGACGCCAAGGTGATGCAGCAGATCCGCCTCGTGACCGCAACGGCGAATGATCCGATCGTGGCCGCCTACAACGCAACCTTACTTCGTAATTCGATCAAGCTTGCGCCCTGATATTGGGGCGTGAGCCGGCACGGCCGGCTTCATGACACGCTCAAGATTACCTTCCGGCTCAAGCGAGGCGACGGCATTGCCGTGGCCGGTGCGCTGGTCATCGTGGCTGTTCTGCGCCGTCGTCGCTTTGGCGCCGCTGCCGCTCGGCTCGGTCGGTACGGTTGCGCCCGCGATCTGGTCGATCCTGCTCGGGATTGCACTGCTCGGAGTATTGCCGATGCGCCTGCGCGGCAGTCAGCTCGCGATCCTTGCCGTGACAGTGCTGTTGACGGCGCTTGCCATGCTGGTGCTGCACGAGCAGTCGGTCGTCCGGCCCTGGTCGGGTGCGGCGCCGAACGCGTTGTGGGCGCAGGCCGGCAGATTGCTGCCTGCCGAGCTGCCGCCGGCCGTGTCGATCGCGCGCGGTCAGCCGTTCTATTCGATCGGCGTCGGAATCGTTTGCCTGCTCAGCTTCGCCATCGGCGTCGTGCTCGGTGCCAACCGCGGACTGGCGCGCGGGTTGTTGCGGGCGGTGGCCGCAGCGGGGCTGGTCTATGCGATCTGCGGCATCATCACTTTCGTGATCGATCCCACCCGGATCTACCTGCTGCACGAGAAGCAGGCGCACCTGGCGTGGCTGACATCTCCCTTCGTCAATCGCAACACTGCCGGCATCTATTACGGTTGCTGCGCGCTGATCTGGCTGTTGTTCGGCTGCGAGCTGATCGAGCGGCATTGGCCGCCGCGCCGTGCCGGCCTGTCACGGCTGCTCGCGCGCCTCGATATGCCGGCGCGGCGCCGGCTCGCCGGCCATGCGTTCGGCTGGCTCGCTTGCCTGCTGGCGATGTTTCTGACCGGCTCGCGCGGCGGCGTCGGGGTCTCGCTGCTCGCCGCGGTCGCGGCTGTCGCGATCTTTTTTCGCAACCGGGTGCCGCGCCGCTACGGCATGATCGTGGCGCTCGGGGTCGGCAGCCTGGTCGCGCTGGCACTGCTGCAGCTTCTCGGCGGCGGTGTCGGCGCGCGCTTCAGCACGATGGGCCTGTCCGATGAGGGACGGTTCTCGACCTATCGCGCAACGTTGCGGATGATCTGGGATCACCCGTGGCTCGGCGATGGTTTCGGGACCTTCGAATGGGTTTATCCGGCCTATCGCACCGACGACATCTCGCTGCGCGGGACTTGGAACCGGGCACACAACAGCTGGCTCGAACTGGCGTCCGACGGCGGAATGTTAATGGCCGGCGCCGCCATGATCGCGCTGCTCGCGGCGTTCGTCGTGCTCGCGCATGGCGTGCGGACCCGTCGCCGCGACGTGATCGTGCCGCTCGCGGCGCTCTGCGCGTCGGTCGCCGGCGCACTCCATTCGATGATCGATTTCTCGCTCCAGATCACCGGCTATGCCGTTGTTATCGCGGCCTTGCTCGGGGCAGGCCTGTCGCAATCCTTCCGCTCCGGCCGGGGCGCCGGCGGTGGCGGCTCCGACCGTGACGCCAGTGTTACGGTCGGGCTGCCGGTTAACGCTGATTTCGCGCGCCACGGCCCGGCCGCGGCCGGCGCGGCTATTTAATTGGCGCGATAACTCTGACTATGCTAACGAACTGTTAGTATTCGTTAGGGAGATAGCTGTGTTCACATTTGAGCGATCCTGCGGCTTTTCCGCCCCGCGCCTTGCGATGTTGGTGATGCTGGTGCTCGCGACACCCGGTGGCGCGGCGCTGGCGGAGACACCTGGCGGGCTGATACAGCCGTCCCAGGCGGTCACCAATTTCAAGGCCAATCCCGAGCAGTTGCTGACCCAGTATCCGAATGCGGGCGTGGAATTGACCTCGCGGGCGCGCGATTTCGCCCTCAACGATCCGACATCGCTCGATCCGCTGATCGCGCTGCTCGCCAAGGCAAGCAAGGACCAGAAGACGGCGATCGCCGCCGGTCTCGCCCAGGCCGCGCGCATCGTGGTGCGCAGCAACCAGCCCTACGCGACGCGCATCCAGCAGGCGATTGCCGACACCAAGGATCTCGACACCGTGATGGCGTTTGCCGCTGCGTCGGGTGACAGCGGCACCGCGGCGACCGGCGCCGGCGGCGCGGGCAGCGCCGGTGCATCCGGCGGCCAGACCAGCGCGCTGGGCGCCAGCGGCGCCGGCGGCGGAACGCTCGAGGCCATCGACGGCAACAGCGTGAACACCGGCATCTTCAGCTTCACCTCGTCGGTCAGCAGTTCGGGCAGCACGACGACCGGTACCGCCACGGGCACCGGCACCACACTCATTTCAACAGTTACCCCCTGAGCGGACGTCCGATCGCCAATGGAGAACTTTCTGCAGCAACGCGCTTCGGTGTCGGCGGCGGGACGCTTCCCAGGATCATTGGAGGGCGCGAGGGCAGGATCCATCCTGCCGGCGCGGCGATAGGACGAGATGCTTCAGCGCAACCAGATTTCGCCGTCTGTCGATCTGAGAAATCGTCCGGCTGAATTGCCGTCGCTGGCGGAAACCTTTGACGCCTTCGTCACCTATCTGCTCCGGCAATATTGGGTCATCCTCGGGACCGCCGCGCTCTGCCTGTTCGGCGGCATCTGCTATCTGGCGACGGCGGCGCCGAGCTATACGGCGCTTGCCACGATGATCATCGACACGCGCAAATTCCAGGCCTTCCAGCAGCAATCGCCGGTGAGCGAGGCCCCCGTCGATTCCGCCGCGGTCGAGAGCCAGGTCGAAATCCTGAAGTCGGAGAATGTGGCGCTCGCGGTGATCCGCGACCTCAAGCTCAACGAGGATCCGGAATTCGTCGGCTCCAGGGCCGGCGCGGTAGGAGCCGTGCTCGATTTCGTGTCCGGCCTGCTCGCCGGCGGGGCGCCGCCCACCGAATTCGACCGGACCCGGCGCGCGGTCCGCACGTTCCAGAAGCAGCTCGACGTCCGCCGCCGCGGCATGACCTATGTGATCGAGGTCAGCTTCCGCTCGCTCGATCCCGAGCGTGCGGCGCAGATCGCGAACGCCGTCGCCGACGCCTATATCGTCGATCAGCTCGATTCCAAATATCAGGCGACGCGCCGCGCCAGTGTCTGGCTGCAGGACCGCATCCAGGAGCTGCGCACGCAGGCATCCAACGCCGAGCGCGCGGTGCTCGACTACAAGAAGACCAACAACATCGTCACCTCCAGCGGCAAGCTGCTCAACGAGCAGCAGCTCGGCGAGCTCAACACCCAGCTGCTCCAGGTGAAGTCGCAGGTCACCGACGCCAAGGCCAAGCTCGACCGCATCGAGGCGGTGGTGAAGGGAGGCGTCCCCGATGCGACGGTGGCCGATACGCTGAACAACCAGGTCATCACCAAGCTGCGCTCGCAATATCTCGAGCTTGCCAACCGCGAGGCCGACTGGTCGTCGCGCTACGGCTACAATCATTTGGCCGCCGTCAACCTGCGCAACCAGATGCGCGAGATCCAGTCGTCGATCATCGATGAACTGAAGCGGCTCGCCGAAAGCTACAAGAGCGACTATGCGATCGCCCAGCAGCGCCAGAACGAGATCGAGCGCGCCGTGAACGACTCGGTGTCGCAGTCGCAGTCGACCAACCAGGCGCAGGTCACGCTGCGCGAGCTCGAGAGCTCGGCGCAGACCTATCGCTCGCTCTACGACAATTTCCTGCAGCGCTACATGGAAAACGTGCAGCAGCAGTCGTTCCCGGTCAGCGAGGCGCGGGTGATCACCCGTGCGTCGCGTCCGCTCAGCAAGAGCCATCCGCAAACCTTGGTCGTGCTCGCGCTCTCGGCGCTCGGCGGCCTGATCGCCGGGCTCGGGCTCGGCGTGTTGCGCGACCTCTATGACCGGGTGTTCCGCACCGCTGAAATGGTCGAGACGATCCTCGAGGCCGACTGCGTCGCCATCGTTCCCCGCGTCTCGCCGGGCCAGATCAAGGCGCCGGTCGCCGGTCGTCCCAGTCTGCCGATCGGTCCGCGCACGATCCGGCGCGGCGACGAGCCGGTGCTGTGGGCGGCGATCGATTCGCCATTCTCGCGGTTCTCGGAAGCGATCCGCTCGATCAAGGTCAATGCCGACCTCAACGTCACCAAGCCGTCAAAGATCCTCGGGCTGACCTCGGCATTGCCCAACGAGGGCAAGTCGACGCTGGCCTTCGTGTTTGCGCAACTGGTTGCCCAGAGCGGGGCCCGCGTGCTCCTGATCGATTGCGATCTGCGCAATCCCTCGCTCAGCCGCAAGGTCGCGGCGACTGCCGAGCGCGGCATCCTCGACGTGCTGTCGAACAATGCGACCTTGCAGGACACGCTATGGCGCGATCCCGAGACCGGCCTCGCCTTCCTGCCTGGCGCTACGCGATCGCGCATCGCCCATTCGCACGACGTGCTGGCCTCCGACCAGATGAGGGATTTCATCGACGGGGCCCGCAGCCACTACGACTACGTGATCGTCGATTTCCCGCCGCTCACGCCGGTGGTCGATGTCCGCATCACCGCGCACTTCGTCGATTCCTTCGTCTTCATCGTGGAATGGGGCAAGACCCAGGTGCAGGTGGTCGAGCGTGCGCTGCGCAGTGCGCGAGCGGTCAACGAGAACCTGCTCGGCGTCGTGCTCAACAAGGCCGATATCGCCGCGATGAGCCGCTATAGCGGCTATGGCGGCAAGAACTACTATTACAACTCGCACTATGGGCGATATGGCTACACCGAGTGAGACGCACGGCGGGTTGCCCGGGCGCGCAGCCGCCTGGCTTGCGCGCGGCTTGCTGGCCGCGGTCGCGTGCTCGTCCGTCGCCTGGGGCACGACCACCTTTCCGGACTTTGTCGACCAGACCCGACTCGACGGCGCAAAGGACCTGATCCTTCGCAACGTACCGGTCAGCGACGCCGAGCTCGACAACCTCGGTCCGCTGCTGTCGCGCGCCGTGGCGGAGAAGGATTGCATGCCGGCCATCGATCGCAGCGCGGCGGTGATCCGGCTGCGGCTCGCCGAGAACGCGCTCGCATCCGGCGCGCAGGTCGACGCCCGGATGGGCGAGCTTGACGAAGCCGTCCGCAAATCGCTCGGCTGCGCGCCGGCCGATCCCTATCTCTGGCTCGTGCTGTTCTGGCTTCGCAATATACGGCAGGGCTTGAGCGACGCCAATTTCGACCTGCTGCGGATGTCGTACCGGCTCGGACCCAACGAGGGCTGGATCGTGGCCAAGCGCAGCGCGATGGCGCTCGCAATGTTCGACGCGCTGCCGCCTGACCTTTCGTCCGACGTGATTGCCGAGTTCGCGCGTCTGGTGAAGACCGAACTGTACACCGAGGCAATCGATCTCCTGAAGGGACCGGGCTGGGCGCACCGCGACACGCTGCTGGCCGGCCTTGCAGCTGTCCCGCAACGGAACGTCGACATCCTGACCCGCACCATGGCCGACATTGGATACGATCTCGACCGCCGCTCGCCGGCGGAACGCCGCAATTGGGAGCACAAATCGAACGACCGCCTCGACGAGCCTGCCCGAATGCCGCCGGAGGCGAGCGCTAGGCCATGACGATGGAATTTTGCATCGGACAGCACAACGCGCATTATGAGGGCGTCTATTCGGCGCAGGAGCGCGACTGGCGCCGCGTCTGTGCGGTCGACAAGGCCGACCATATCGCCGGCTTGCTTGGCGCAGCCGTCGCGAAGGTCGGCAATGTGCTCGAGGTCGGCTGCGGCACCGGCGCCGTGCTGGCGCGGCTGTCGGCGATCGGCGTTGGCCGCGACTTCACCGGCATCGACGTGATCGATCCCGCGACCAATCTGGAGATCGACGACGCCGCTTCGGCTCCGTTCCGCTGGTCCAGCTATGACGGCGTGACGATCCCGTTCGCCGACGGATCGTTCGACCTCGTCTATGCCAGCCACGTCCTGGAGCACGTGCCCGAACCGCGCGCATTCCTGCACGAGCTCGCCCGGGTCGCGCGGACCTTTGTCTATGTCGAGGTGCCGTGCGAGCTGCATGCGCGGACCAATCGCCGGGCGTTGCAATCGACGCTCGACATCGGCCATATCAATTTCTACACGCCCGACACGTTCCGCCTGGTGCTGGAGACGGCCGGGCTCCGCGTCACCGGCTTCGGCACCTATGATCACAGCCTGCCGGTTCATGCGTTCCATTCGTCGCGGGTGAAGGGGCTCGCCAAAAGCATTGTGCGGAAGTCGCTGTTGTCGGTCGGCCCGGCGTTCGCGACCAGGCTTGCGACCTATCATTGCGGGGCGCTCTGCCGGCGTGACGAGGCGCAGGCGCTGCCGCGGGACCGGTAAGCCATGGCGCCGCGCGTGGTCGTCTTCAATAACATGATCACACCTTACACCAACCGTCTCTACAACGAGCTGGCCAGCCGCGGGCTGGATCTCGCCGTGCTGTCCTGCACGCCACAGGAGGCCGATCGCTCCTGGGCCGGCTCGTTCACGCCGCGTTACATCACGCGCACGGTGCCGGGTGTATCGATCCCGCTGTCGCGGTCGCGTCACACCCATGTCAATATCGGGGTCGGGCGCGCCTTGCATGCGCTCGCGCCCGACCTGCTGTTCGTGAACGGTCTTTATCCCTCGATGCTGGCCGGCGCGGCATGGGCGCGCGCCAACGGCAAGGCGCTCGCGCTGACGATCGACGGCTGGCGCGAGACGATGCCCAACACCGCCTATCACCGTCTGGCGCGGCCCTGGCTGCTGCGCCAGTGCGACGCAGTGGTGTGTTGCAGCGACAAGGGTAGGGCGTATTTCCGCGGCGAGGGTGTTCGCGCCGACGACCTGTTCGTGGTGCCGTTGGTGCCGGCATGGGATCCGCCGGCGGTTGTGCCGGCATTCGACGACCGTCCATTTCATCTGCTGTGGTGCGCCCGCCTCAATGACGACGCCAAGAATGCGATCTTCTTCGAGAACGTCGCGATCGCGCTTGGCCGGATCGTGCCCGGGCTGAAGGTGCGTGTGGTCGGGTCCGGCGCCGCCGAACGGCGCATGCTGGCGCGGTTCGGCGGTGCCGGCATCGATGTCAGCCACGACCGCTACCTGCCGTGGCAGGCGATATCGGACGTTTTTCTGCAGTCGCGGCTGCTGCTGCTGCCTTCACTGCTGGAACCGTGGGGCCTGGTGTGCAACGAGGCCCTGCAGTGCGGGGTTCCGTGCCTGGTGTCGCCCCATGTCGGGGCAGGCGGCGAGTTGGTCCGTGACCATGACAACGGCTATGTTTGCGCGCTCGATGAACAGGTTTGGGTCGACGCGGCGCGCGGCTTGCTCGAACATCCCGCGCACTGGGAGGCGATGTCGCGGCAGGCCCGGCAGAGCGTGCGACGCGATGCGCTTGCCGACGCCGCGGCGCGTTTTGCGGCCGCGGTCGATCATCTCTTGAGGGCTCCGGCCCGGCAGGAGGCCGTGCAATGATCGGCAGATGGTGGCTGCGAACCGATGTCTTTCTGCACGCCTATCTGGTGATGGTGCTCGGCTGCATCTATTTCCTGTTCAATTTCATCGAGGGCATCTCGTTCTCGGAAAGGGCCGGGGAATCCACGCTGTTCCGCGGCGCCTGGCTGCTGCTCTACATCCTCCTGGTGCTGCACATTGCAATCGATCCGAAGCGCTTCGGCCTGCTGATGCTGCAGTCGCATCTCTATCTGACGTTCATCGCCTTCGCCCTGGTATCACTGGCGCTGAGCGCCGACCCCGCCGGCTCGTCGATCAAGTTCGCGATGTATCTGTTGACCACGATGTTCTCGGCGTGGGTCGTGATCAGCTGCCCGGTCGATCGTCTCGTCGATGCGCTGTTCCGGATCGGGATCGTGGTGCTGATCGTTCACGTCCTGCTGTTTCCGGTGATCGGCTCGCAATGGGATTACGACCCGCTGCATCGGCCGACGGTGCTCGGAACCCAGGCCTATGCCGGCGTGTTCGGTCACAAGAACCTCGCGGGCGCATTCTTCGGTCTCATGGTGCTGATCTGCTTCGTGCGCATGCTGGCAGGACCGCGCCGCCAGTTCGGCTGGACGCTGCTGCTGATGGGATGTCATCTTTTTGCGCTCGCCGCGGCCGGCGCCGCAGGTCCGCTGATCAGCATGTTGACGGCGCTTGCCGTGACCTTCGGGCTCGTGCTCGTGGTGCTCGGGCACAGGGGCGCTGCCTCGATCTATTGGCTTGGCCTCGCTCTTGTTGCGCTTGTCGTGTTCGCCCTGCCGAGCGACGAGTTGTACGGGCTGGTGGGCCGCAGCGGAAACCTGACCGGCCGCTCGTTCCTCTGGTCGGTCTGGCCGCACTTCTTCTGGCAGCACCCCTGGCTCGGCTACGGGTTTTCGGGATTCTTCAACGAACTGCCGAATTCGCCGGTGAACGAGCTGACGAGCATGGCGCCGTGGAATACCGAGTTCGGCTCGTTCGAGAATTCCTATCTTGACGCCTTTCTCCAGTTCGGCCTGCTCGGCGGTGCGCTCTATATACTGCTGCTGGCGCGCGCATTGTGGAACAGCATCGTCTTCGCGTTCGAGCGGAGAGGGATGTACTGCATGGCACCATTCGCGATGCTGCTGTTCGTCGTGATCGCGTCGGCCAATGACTCCAGCCAGCTGCTGCACAATTATTTCGGCTGCGTGCTGGTGTTCTGGTGCTATTTCGGCCCGGAGGCCAGGCTGCAGATGGCGCCGCGGCGGACATTCAACAGATTGCGGGTGAGTGAGGCGTGAGTGCGTTGACCAACAGGCTGGACCGGGCGGCGGCTCAGACCCGGGTCGCCGGTGCCATGAGCGGATTGCTTCGCCGGCTGCGGCATGCCGGGGGCAATGTCGCGCTTGGCCTGATCGATCAGGCGCTGCTGAGCGGGTCTGCCTTCGTGCTGACGATCGTGCTCGCCAACGTGCTCGACATCAATTCATTCGGCAGGTTCAGCGTCGCCTGGGCATTCTCGATCCTGATCGAGGCGGTGTTTCTGCGCGGCCTGTTCGACGACGGGCTGCCGGCGACCGCGCATCGCATCCCGAAGTCGCTATGGCCGCAGCTGCGGCTCGGCCTCTATCTGTCGTCGCTGCTCGTCTCGGGTGCGCTCGGCCTGCTGCTGGTGGGTGCGGGGCTTGTGATCGCAGCCGTCGGCGGGGACGCCGGCGGGCTCGTGATCGCAACCGGGCTCGCGATCCCGGCGGTTCGGCTGCAGAGCATGTTCCGCCGGATCTGCTATCTCGACGGGCGACTGCCGCGCGCGCTGGCGTCCTCGCTGACCTATTGCGTGGCGCTGGTCGTCTCGGCCGGGCTGATGATCGCGCTCAAGCTCGCCGGCGCCGCCGCGGCGATGGCGTGTATCGCGATCTCGGCCGCGCTCGCCGGCAGCCTGCTGCTGGCCCACACCCGCGAGCTGGCCTGGCCGCAAGCCAGAATCTTCCGCGGCTCGCTGCGGCGGCTGTTTCGGAACGGGCGCTGGTTCGTCGCGACCTCGCTCACCTACTGGATCGGCAGCATCGGGCTGATCCCGGTCTGCGGCTTCCTGATCGGGCTGGACGCGAGCGCGTCGCTGCGAATCCTGCTGTTGGTGTTCGCACCGCTCAGCCAATTTTGCGCGACGATGTTCTCGGTTCGCCTGCCGGAAATCGCGGCCGAACTGCGCGCCGGCCGGCGCAGCGCGGTCGCCGCTGCCGCGCGCGAAAATGCCCTGTTGCTCGGATCGATCGCCGCGGCCTATGGGGCGGCGGTCGTGCTGCTCGGCCAGCGCATTCTGGCGCTTGTCATCTACGGACAGAGCTATGAGATCGGTACCGGCAGCCTCGCCTTGATGGGCGCTGCGATGGCGCTCGACGCGGTGTGGCTCGGCCTCGCTCTGCCGCTGTTTGCGACCGGCAAGCCGCAGCGGTTCATGCTGAGCCGGATTGCCGGCCTCGTCGCGCTGTGCTGCGTCCTGCCGTTCGCAGCCGAGGCCTGGCAGGTGATGGGCGCGGTTGCGGCGATGGTGGCCTCCAGCGCGGCGTCGGTGATCACGGTTGTGCTGACCAATTCGGCGCGGGAGCGGACATGACCGACGACGCGCGCGGCGGCTCGCTCGAAAAGCTGCATATCGGCGCCTTCAATTGCGGCATCGACGGCTGGATCAATACCGACATCACGATGCACCTGTGGATCGCGCGGGTGCCGTTCGCGGCGAAAGCGCTACATCTCGCCGGCATGCTGAGCGATGCCCGCTATGCCGAGCATCGCCAAGGCAAGTTTGCCGGACTGCGCCACATGAACCTGACCAAGCCGCTGCCGTTCGCGGATCGCAGCCTCTCGGCGGTGTTCAGCGCGCACGTCTTCGAGCACCTGTTTCCCGACGAGGTCGAGCGGCTGGCGCGCGAGATCGCGCGGGTGCTGGCGCCTGGCGGGGTATGTCGCATCGTCGTCCCCGACATGGAGCGGATCGTCGCGCTCTACGATCCGGCGGCGCCGCTGGCTTTCCTCAAGGGCGTTTTCGAGATCGATCGCCGCAAGGAGGCCGCCTTCGCGCATCACTGGGGCTTTACCCGCGCCTCGCTCGCCGCGCTATTCCGCAACGCCGGCTGTTCGGAAACCTACACCCGTGCCTATCGCGAGGGGGTCTGTCCCGACATCGACCGGCTCGACAACCGGCCGGACGAGTCGATCTTCTTCGAGGCCATCAAGTGAGCGCGACAGGAAAATCGATGCATCGTAGCGTGAGGGATCGCGCATGCCGTGCTAGACCGGACCGACCGGTAGCAGGAGACTGACCTTGCTGGGTGCGATTCAAGCCCGATTTTCCAATGCAGCGCGCCAGCGGCGCGGCGAATTCCTCGTTCGCACCGTGAACCTGCCGCTTGATGCGAAAATCCTCGATCTTGGCGGCGGCACCGGCCGCCACATTCGCACGATCCTGCCGCGCCATACCGACATCACGGTCTGCGACATATCTGCCGATGATTTGAAGGCCGCGCGCGAGCGCTTTGGATTCAAGACGGTCCTGCTCCGGGAGACCGAGCGCCTGCCGTTCGACGATCAGGCGTTCGACTTCTGCTTCTGCTCGTCGGTGATCGAACATGTCACCGGGCCGAAGCAGGATGTCGTGACGATCGAGGACGAAGCGGCGTTTCAGAGCATCGCGCGCGCGCATCAGAACCGTTTTGCGGGCGAGATCTCGCGGGTCGCAAAGTCCTTCTACGTGCAGACGCCGTACCGGTACTTTCCGATCGAAAGCCATACCTGGCTGCCGGGCATCATCGTCTTGCTGCCGAGGCGGCTGCAGATCGCGCTGATCGAGCGATTCAATCGCTTCTGGTTCAAGCGCACCGCGCCCGACTGGCATCTGTTCGACTGGCGCGAGATGACCGAAACGTTTCCGGACGCGAAGATCTATCGCGAACGCTATCTCGGCATGACCAAATCGCTGATGGCGATCAAGGTCTGAGGCAGCTATCCGCCTGCCACGTCAATCGTCGCGCCGGGCCAGGATGTTGATCAGCGTGCCCACTGCGGGCTGGCGATCGAGCGCCGGCGGCAGCGGGGAGCCGGCAAAGCTGCTCCCCAGCATCGTGAGGCCATGTTGCCGAAGCAGACCCTGCATGGCCGCCGGCGAGGTGTCGAATTTGGAGAACGCGAGATAGCGAAACAGCGGCCGCGCCGATACGCGTGAAGAGGCCGCATGCGCGAGCTTGTAGCTCCGGCGCAGCAGCGATCCGCGGTTTGGGATCGAGAGCAGCAACAGCCCGCCGGGCATGAGCACGCGATGCATCTCGGCGAGGCACTGCGCCACGTCGGGAACATATTCCAGCACGCTCGCGCACAGCGCGCCGTCGAAGGATCGATCGGGAAACGGCAGACTTGCGATGGTCGGAATCTGCTGGAATTTGAGCCGCCCGGCGAGCGTGCCGTCGGCGCCGCGGCCGCGAGCCGCCGCAATCATCTCCGATGAGGCGTCGACGCCGGTGACGTCGCAGCCGCGCCCGGCGAGCAGGCGGGACAGCGTTCCAGTGCCGCAACCGGCGTCGAGCCAGCGCTGCCCATTGAGGTCTGCGTTCCCGAGCAGGCCGAACATCGCGGCCGTCCGCGCCCTGAAGGTGCGGCTCTGATGCAGCGTCTCCCACCCCGACGAAATCTCGTCGTGAAAGCGGATTTCGGGTCGCTCGCGGGTCCGGCCCATGGTGGCCATGATATTCCCTACCAGTGGAAGCCGCTCACTTTGGCGCGCACCTGCTCGGGCAATCCGATCTCCGACAGTTCGAGCACGACCTGGTCGGGACGGGTCGCCGTCAGCGCCGCAACGAAGCGCGGATCCGCCGTCGTCAGCACGATAATGTCGGCCCACTCGATGGTTGCCGTCACGTCGTCGTTCAACAGGCCGACCAGCTCCGGATTGCGCATCAGGAATTCCCGGTTGGCGCCGATCAGTTGCGACAGCTGCACATTGGGGTCGTAGATCCGGATGTCGCGCCGTTCGCCGCGCAGGCTCTTCACCAGCCTCACGAACGGACTGTCTCGGACGTCGTCGGTGCCGGCCTTGAAGCTGATGCCGAGGAACGCGATGCGGCGGCCCTCATGCGACAGGATCCACTCGGCGCCGCGCGACATGATCATGTCATTGCTCGGCAGGATGCTCTCGAGCACCGGCGTCGACAGTCCGCGGCTGTGCGCAAGGTGTTTCAGCGCCTTGACGTCCTTGGGCAGGCAGGAGCCGCCGAACGCAAAGCCTGGCCGCAAATAGGCCGGCGAGATGTTGAGCCTTGTGTCCTGCATGAAGATGTTCATGACGTCGCGCCCGTCGATGCCGAGCGTCTTCGCGATCGTGCCGATCTCGTTGGCAAAGCTGACCTTGAGCGCATGCCAGCTGTTGTCGACATATTTCACCAGTTCCGCGGTCTCGACCGGCGGCGTCATCTTGGCGCCCGGCAGGTCCTTGTAGAGCGCCATGACGCGGTCGGCGGTTTCCTGATTGAAAGCGCCGACCACGGTCTTGGACGGCGCGTTGAAATCCGCAATCGCGCTGCCCTCGCGCAGGAACTCGGGATTGAACGCAAGGTCGAAATCGCGTCCGATCCTGTTGCCGGAGGCTTCCTCGATCAGCGGCCCGACGGTGCCGCGGGTGGTGCCAGGCAGCACGGTGGAGCGGATCGTCACGGTGTGCGGCGCGTTCTTGGCGCGCAGTCCGCGGCCGATCTCGATCGCGACCTGTCGGATCGCGGTCAGGTCGAGGTTGCCGTTGCCGGACGAGGGTGTGCCGACGCAGACCATCGATATGTCGCTGTTGACGATCGCTTCGGTGGCGTCGGTGGTCGCGGTCAGCTGACCGGTTGCCACCGCGCGCGCCACCTTGTCCGAGATGCCCGGCTCGACGACCGGCGACCTGCCTCCGCGGATCAGGTCGACCTTCGCAACGCTCTTGTCGACGCCGATGATCTGGTGGCCGAGCTCGGTGAAGCAGGCGGCGCACACCGTTCCGACATAGCCGAGGCCGAAAATGCTGACGTTCATGCTTCGACCTTCAACAATCCAGGACGTGCGCGTGGCCGCAGCCGCGTCGCGTTTGACGTGAGTGAGGCGGCTGCGCGTTCAAGACGATGCCCGCCCGGCGGCTGCGTTCGCGCTGGAAGGTTGCGAGGTCGGCCGCTCGGCGGGGACATGCGCGCGCGGTGCGCGGTTCTGCGCGGGGACCTTCCCGGCGAACAACGCCTCATAGGCCGCGAGCAGCTTCGGCTCCTCATGTGTCCACGAGAGCGCGCGCTCGACGCGATTGCGGCCAAACGCCCCCATCGTCTGTCGCAACGACGGATCGTCGATCAACGTGATGATCTTGCTGGCAAAATCCTTTGGATCGTTCTTCGCGGCATAGAGCGAGGCGTCGAGCGCCGAGCGCCGGCCTTCGCGAACGTCGAACTGAACGATCGGCCGTCCGAGCGCCATGTATTCCATGATCTTGTTCATGGTGGAGATGTCGTTCATCAGCGTGACGCGGTCCGGATTGACGCAGACGTCAGCGGTCGAGAGCATCGTGAACAGCGCGTCATCCGCGATGGCGCCGGTGAAGTTCACGTAGTCGGAGAGCTGCATCTCCTCGCAGAGCTTGACCACGGCATTCCACTCTGGCCCGGTGCCAGCGATGTTGAACTGGATGTCGGTGCGGCCGAGATCGTGCACGATGTGGCCGATCGACTGCAGCAGAAGATCGATGCCTTCCGATTGGCCGATCACGCCGACATAGCCGACGCTGTAGCGCCGGCCACGGCGCCAGGCCGGATCGGCCGGCCGCGAGCGCACCCGGTCGAGATTGGGGCCGGATCGCACCACGAAAACCCGGCTGGCCGGCATACCGCCGCGCGTGATCGCGATCTCGCGATAGGATTCGTTAGTCGCGATCGAGATGCTCGCCGTCTTGAAGGTGAGATATTCGACCAGCCGCAGCAGCTGCCAGAAGAAGTCCCTGCGGCCGAATTTCGCCTCGTAGAGCTCGGGATTGACGTCGTGATGATCGAACACGAAGCGCTTGCCGCCGAGTTTGAACAACAGGCCGATCAGGAAGATCAGGTCGGGCGGATTGCAGCCCTGGATCACGTCGAAGCCGTGCTTCCACGCCACCTTGATCGCGAGCAGCGTTTCCCAGAACAGCGCGACCGGATATTCGATCAGGTAGGCGGCGATCCCGCGCGCTTCCACGGGCATCGGATGGCGATAAATGTGAATGCCTTCGAGGCATTCGTAGGATTCGTCATGGCCGCGGCCCTTCGGGCAGATCACAGAAACTTCATAGCCCGCCTTGCGCAGCGACGTTGCTTCGCACCACACCCTGCGATCGAAAGGAACCGGAAGGTTCTCGACGATGAACAGGATCCGCCGCGGTGATGGTTCAGCTCTCGACATCTGAGATGATCTATACCATTGACCTAACAACATCACAATCCGACTAACATCGGCATTAACATGTGCGGCTTCCACTATGCAATCCCGGCACCGATGTGACGGCGACGAGACAGGGACATGGCAGGCAGAGTGAGGGATTGGGGCCAAAGGGCATTGATTGCGCTGGTTTTGAGCGCGGTGCTGCCGCTGGCCTACAAATGGCCGCTGCAGTGGAATGGTTCGACGTCAAGCGATGCGCTGAATGCGAGCCGCGTGAACGCGGTGATCCCGCCGACGCTTTTCGGCATGGCCATCAATGCGATCGGACAGTCGCAGCCAAAGTCGCAGCCCTGGCCGGAGCTCAAATTCGACGGCGTTCGGCTATGGGGCGCGATCTACTGGGCACAGATTAATCCGGCGCCCGGCATCTACAATTGGGCGCGCTTCGATGCCATCCTGGCGGCGGCCGAGCGAGAACACGTCGAGATCGTTCTCAATCTCGCCTATACGCCGCGCTGGGCCGCGTCGGTGAAGGATGCGCCGCCGGCGTTCACGCCCGGCGCCAGCTCACCGCCGGCCGATCTCGCGTCATGGGACGACTGGGTGCGCGCGGCCGTGGCGCGCGCCGCCGGCCGCATCAAATACTGGGAAATCTGGAACGAGCCCGAGGATCCCAAATATTACTCGGGCGATATCGCGACCATGGTCCAGCTGCAGAAGCGGGCCTACGAGATCATTAAAGCCAGCGATCCCACCTTGACCGTGCTGACACCGCCGTCCAACGGCACGCCGG
Source organism: Bradyrhizobium sp. USDA 4504 (assembly GCF_054063995.1). Lineage (NCBI taxonomy): Bacteria > Pseudomonadati > Pseudomonadota > Alphaproteobacteria > Hyphomicrobiales > Nitrobacteraceae > Bradyrhizobium > Bradyrhizobium sp. USDA 4504. Next base: position 1,469,096 of record NZ_JBSSGV010000001.1, read on the forward strand.
ACGGATATCGCTGGCAACAGGCCTTCATGGCGCAAGGCGGCGGACAATATGCCGATGTGTTCGCCTTCCACGGCTACACGAGCGAACCCGAAGCGGTGATTGGAATCATTGCGCGCTTCAAGAAAATCCTCGCCGCACACGACCTGTCCGCGAGGCCAATCTGGGACACCGAGGCCGGCTGGTCGTCCTATGAGGACAATCCGGACGGGTGTCTGGCGCGCGCCTACATCCTGAAATGGATCAGCGGCGTCGACCGGTTCTATTGGTACGAGTTTGCCGGAGGCGGCAGCGACTTTGGAAAATTATGGGACCCGGCGCGCGGGCTGCTTCCGAGCGGAATTGCCTACCGCACGATCCAGTCCTGGTTGGTCGGTGCAAGCGTCGTGGCGGCAGGCAGGACGTCGCCGTCGACCTGGCGCGTCGAGCTTCGCATGCCGGATGGCCGCAACGGCTTGATCCTCTGGACCACCAAAGGCCGGTCCGTTTATCGGGTCGACCCGCGCTTCAGCCTTTACCAGGGCCTCGACGGCGGCGAAGGGCCTGTCGCCAACGGCGAGGTCGAGATCTCGCCAAAACCGGTCCTGTTGCTGGAATGATAACAATGTTAAGTCTCCGGCAATGAGATAATTATGACGATGATCCTGGCTTCATTGCGGGCGGCAGGCGCGATACAAGGAGCGCTGTTAACTTGAGGCGATTGACCGACCGTGAAGCAGATCGCGCAGAACTATAAGAGCGGCGAGCTCAAGCTGATCGATGTGCCGGCGCCGCGCTGCCGCCCCGGCGGGGTTTTGGTGCGCACGGCGTTCTCGGCGGTGTCGACCGGCACCGAGATGATGAAGTTCACCGAAGGCCGCCTGTCGCTGCTCGGCAAGGCGCGCGCGCGACCTGACCAGGTTGCCAAGGTGGTGCGTTCGGTCCGTCAGCAGGGGTTGGCTGCGACCTATCAGAAGGTGATGAACCGCCTCGATTCCTACACGCCGCTCGGCTACTCGCTGTCGGGCACCGTCGTGGAGGTGGGCGAGGGCGTCGGCGGCTTCTCGGTCGGACAGCGTGTCTGCTGCGGCGGCAATCAATATGCAACCCACGCCGAATATAATTGGGTGCCGGTGAACCTCTGCGTGCCGCTGCCGGACAGCGCTGCGCTGGACCAGGCCGCATTCACCACGATCGCCTCGATCGCGCTGCAGGCGATGCGCCAGTCGGAGATCCGTTTCGGCGAGACCGCCTGCGTGATCGGCCTTGGCCTGATCGGGCAGATCATGGTGCGGCTGCTGCGCAGCGCCGGTGTCGTGGTCGTCGGGCTCGACAGGCTGGAGGCGCGATGCCGGCAGGCGGAGGCTGCTGGCGCCGCGGTCTGTGCCGTCGCATCGGATGATGCCGCGGCCGAATTCCGCGCACGGATCGACCAGCTGACCGCAGGCAACGGCGTCGATTGCGTGTTCATCACCGCAGGCAGCGACGATCCCGATCTCGCGTCGCGTTCGGCGGCGCTGCTGCGCGACCGCGGCCGCATTGTCGATATCGGCAAATGCACGCTGAACCTGCCGTGGAGCGAATTCTACGACAAGGAGCTCGACGTGCGCTTCTCGCGCTCCTACGGCCCCGGCCGCTACGATCCGCTCTATGAGGAGGGCGGCATCGATTATCCGATCGGTCATGTGCGCTGGACCGAGAAGCGCAATATGGAGGCGATCGTCGCGCTGCTCGCCGACGGGCGGCTCGATTTTTCCTCGCTGATTTCCGAAACGGTGCCGCTGGAGCAGGCGACGTCGGCGTTCGAGCGCATGAGCCGTGGCGAGGTCGGTCTCGGCATGGTGTTCGCCTATCCGGACGCCGCTCCCCGCGCGATGCAGATGACCTATCGTCCGGCGGTTGCCCTGCGCAGCGGCCGGGTGCGGCTCGGCGTCATCGGCGCCGGCAATTATGCCTCCAGCATGCTGTTGCCGCAGCTTGCGAGCAACCAGCGCGTCGATCTCGTCGAGGTCGCCACCAATACCGGCCTGAGCGGCGCCACGGCAGTCCGCAAGTTCGGCTTCGCGCGTGCCTCGACGGATGCGGCCTCGGTGCTCGGCGCCGACGACATCGATGCCGTGCTGATCGCAACGCGCCATGCCTCCCATGCCGACCTCGCGACGCAGGCGCTGCGCGCCGGCAAGGCGGTGTTTGTCGAGAAGCCCTTGGCGATCGATACAAGCTCGCTCGATCGATTGGAGCAGGTGATCCGGGAAACCGGCAACAGCCGGCTGATGGTCGGCTTCAACCGCCGCTTTTCGCCGCTGCTGCAGGGCATGCGCGCGGCATTCGCGCCGGCAGGACCGCAGACCCTGCAATATCGCGTCATCGCCGGGCCGCTGGAGAAATCGTCCTGGTATCTGCAGGCCGAGAGCGAAGGCAGCCGCTTCGTCGGCGAGGGCGGCCATTTCATCGACGTGTTGTGCTGGTGGCTCGGCGCCGAGCCGGTGCGTGTCTCCGCGAGCACGGCGGGCAAGGACGTCGACAATCTCGTCGCCACCTTCGATTTTGCCGACGGTTCGGTCGCGAGTCTCAGCTATCTCACCGGCGGCGATCCGCGGGTGCCGAAGGAAGCGCTCGAGATATCGGCAAGCACGGGTTTTGCCGCCTTCGACAATTTCTCGGGCTTCGAGGTCTGGCACGCCGGACAGCGCACGGCGAAGACAGCGCGGCTCGACAAGGGCCAGCGGCCGATGCTGGATGCCTTCATCGCAGCGGTCGCATCGGGAGCCGCGATGCCGATCGCGCTCGACTCGCTGCTGGCGACCACGCGCGCAACGCTTGCCGTGCAGGAAAGCGCGGCCGCCGGGATGCCGATCGATCTGACGGCCGGCGCGGCAGAGCAGGGCGTCGCGCACGCCTCGACGGCGTGAGATGAATCCGGCCTGGTATCTGCGCAGGCTGCAGCGCATGGAGCCGTCCGAGCTTGCGGGGCGGGTGAACGACCAGGTGCTGCATTTGCTCTGGCGGATCACTCCGCCGGATATCGCGCGGCGTGCCGGCGCCAGGCTCGCTGCCGGCCCGCGGCAGCCGCGCCTGAAGCCGCTGCCTTCGCGGGCGAGCGCCCCGCAACAGGCCGCCGAACGGCTGATCCAGATCGCCGATCGGATTCTCGCCGGGCACTGGCGGATTTTCGCCAGGGATCATGGGGCCCTCGGCGAATGGCCCGACTGGTTCGTCGATATCAGAAGCGGCAAGCGGGCGCCGGCCGGCGTGCACGCATTCGCGGTTCCCTATCGTGACGAAACCGCGGTCGGAAACATCAAATACATCTGGGAGCCGTCGCGTCACCACCATCTCACGGTGCTCGCGGCCGCGTATTACCTGACCTCCGACGAGCGCTACGCCGTGCGCGCGGCCGAGCATCTGGTGAGCTGGTGGCGCGAAAATCCGTTCCCGCGCGGCCCGCACTGGATCAGCGGCATCGAGCTTGGCGTGCGGCTGATCTCATGGGCCTGGGTACGTCAGCTGCTGCAGAACTGGCCCGGCGCTGCCGCGCTGTTCGAGGACAACGAACTGTTCCTGACGCAGCTCTATGCGCATCAATACTGGCTGTCGCAGTTCCCAAGCCGTGGCTCCTCGGCCAACAACCACCTCATCGCGGAGGCTGCCGGGCAGTTCGTGGCGGCTTGCGTGTTTCCGTTCTTCCAGGACAGTGCGCGATGGCGCGAGCAATCGGCCGCCACACTGGCGCACGAAGCCGTTGCGCAGACGCTTGCCTGCGGCAGCAACAGCGAGCTCGCGACCGATTATCATGGCTTTGTTCTCGAACTGCTGCTGGCGGCGGCAGTGCAGGGCGAGTCCTCCGGACATCCGCTTGGCGATGCGGTGTGGACCACGATGTGCCGCATGAGCGACGTCATTGCTGCGATGCTGGACGATCGCGGTCATCCGCCGCGGCAGGGCGATGGCGACGACGGCATCGGCCTGTTGCTCGACGATCACGCCGGCAATCGCTGGCTCGGCTTGCTCGCCAGCGGCGCGCGCCTGTTCGGCGCTCTGCCATGGTGGCCCACATCGCCGGAGCCCGATCTGCGCAGCTTTGTGCTCACCGACGGCATCGAGGCCCGAGCGATCGCCGGGCGGCCCAAGCGCCGCCCGCATCTGCTCGAGGGGGCGGGACAGACCTTTCTGATCGATTCCGACCGCGCGGTGTGGTGCCGCTGTGACCATGGCCCGCATGGCTTCGGCCGCATTGCCGCCCACGCCCATGCGGACGCGTTGTCGCTCGAATGCAGGATCGGCGGTGCGGAGATCTTCGCCGATCCCGGCACCTATTGCTACCATGGCGATCCGCGATGGCGGGCCTACTTCCGCTCCACGCTGGCGCACAACACGCTGTGCCTGTTCGCGCGCGACCAGTCGGGGTCGGGCGGGCCTTTTCTCTGGACAAGGCATGCGCAGAGCCGGCTTGTCGCCGCCAGCGGCCTGGACGATCGCGATGCGGATGCGAACTGGGTCGCGGAGCATTCGGGATATCGCGACGAAGCAGGTGTCGTGCATCGCCGCTCGGCGCAATTGCAGCGTCAGGCGGCGCGGCTCGTCGTCACCGATACCGTGCTTGCTGATGAAGCGCTTGCGGTGCCGGCGAGCCTCAGCTGGCATCTCGGTCCCGAGGTCGAATGCAGGCTCGAAGGGCACAGGGCGCAGCTCGCATGGCCCGGCGGGCGCGGCGAGCTCGATCTGCCGGCGGCCCTCAGCTGGGTGCCGTATCGGGGTGACGAGATCATGCCGGCCGGCTGGCATTCGCCGTCCTTCGATCTCAAGGTGCCGGCGACGACCTTGATCGGCTGCGGTACGCTCGCGGGCGGGCAAAACCTGGTGACCGAGCTGCGCTGGTTTTCAGACCCGGCCGGATCATGAAGATCCTGGTCGCTCACAACAGGTATCAGGGACGCGGCGGCGAGGACGTCGTGTTTGAAGCGGAAGTCGACCTGCTGCGCGCCGCAGGACACAGCGTTGAAACGCTCACGGTCAGCAACGCGGCGATCAATTCGCTCCCCGCGCGCATCACGACCACGCTGTCGATCGCCGATAATGCGGAGGGAAAGCGGGTCGTGGCGGAAGCGATCGACCGCTTTCGCCCCGACGTTGTGCACGTCCACAATTTCTTCCCGCTGCTGTCGCCCGCCGTGTTCGATCTCTGCCGGCAAAAGTGCGTGCCCGCGGTGGCGACCCTGCACAATTATCGCAGCATCTGCACCGGCGGCATGCTGCTGCGCGACGGCCGCATCTGCCACAAGTGCCTCGATCGCGGACACCTCTGGGGCGTCGTGCACCGCTGCTACCGCGGATCGCTTCCGGGCTCGATCGCCTCGGCCTACATGATCGCGCAGCACCAGCGCCGCGGCACCTGGACGCGTCCCGGCCTGCGCCTGATCGCGCTGACGCAGTTCGCCAAAACCCTGTTCACGCAGGCCGGCTTCGACGCCGATCGGATCGACGTGAAACCGAATTTCATGGTCGATCCGGGGGCGCCCGATGCAGCCACGCCGCGCAGCGGGCTGCTCTATGTTGGACGGCTGAGCCGCGAGAAGGGCGTCGGCGTGCTGCTCGAGGCCGTTGCGGGGACCGGCGTGCCCTTGCGCGTCGTGGGCGAGGGGCCGGAGCGTGCTGCGTTGGAGGCTCGGGCTTCCGATCATGTCACCTTCCTGGGCGGGCTCTCGCGCGATGAGGTGCTGCGGGAAATGGCGAATGCCCGGGCATTGGTGGTGCCGTCGCTATGGTACGAAGGATTTCCGATTGTCGTGGTCGAGGCCTTCGCGTGCGGCACGCCGGTCATCGCCTCCGAGATCGGCGGACTTGCCGAGGTGGTGAGCGCCGGCAAGACCGGCGCGCTGGTGCCGCCGGGCGACGCGGCCACGCTCCGAAATCGGATCAGTGAGGTTCTCGGCGCCGCCGAACTGACCGCCGCATGGGGACGGGCCGCACGAGCCGCCTATCTCGAGCGCTACGCGCCGGACGAGAACCGCCGGCTGCTCGAGGCCATCTACGCGCGGGCCGCCGGGGGATGATCGCCGCAGGTCGGCGCTCTGCCCGCGATCGGGCATCGCCGGTTCCATGCCGGCGTTGCTAACATATTGCGGCAAATCTGGTGTTAATTTGTTACAGCAGGGTGTCTGAGCGGCATCGCGCCAGGTTTTTGATCTTGCGGTCGAACGGCGCTGATTCTGCGGGTGATTCCGTGGATCTCGCTTGATCGAGCCCGCAAACTGCTGCCAAGGGGCGCTATAACACTGGCCGGTGGGGCGCCGGCTGCGAAGTTTGACGCTTTTTTGCAAAACGTCTCATGCGATGCAGAAATATTTTTTTCAGATCAGAAAATCGCGTCGAAGCGCTCACGGCATCAGCGAAATTCTGCGCTCCCGCGGTATCCGGGGGCCCCGTGAAACCCCGTATAATCGCTACCCTTTTTTGCGTCGCGGCTAACATTGGCGATGGGCGCGCGTTGAATGTTATGGTGCATTCGAAGTAGTGCTAAGTCCCGCATAAATCTCAGGGAACCAGGTGTTAACAGCGCATTGCTGATTGACACTCCGGGCTAACGGTCTTAACAATGGACTTAACAAGTTCGTAACCTGGGTCCACATTTGAGTTGCGTCGCAACAAACCAGTTGTGAATCAACAGCTTATGTGTGGGCGAGCGGCTTGAATCCTCGTATCCCAAGCAGGGGCTACATCGATGGCGACTTACAATCTAGACCAGACGGACCTCAAACACGCGATCAACGGAACGATCGATCACTCGACCCAGCAACAGATTCTTGACTATCTGATCAACGCGGGGATCGGATACACCAGCCCGGATAACGGCGCGACGATTCCGGTGCAGGAAGGGGCTGGGATCACCAACCCGGATCCGAACGCCAATGTTCTGATCGAAACCAACCCGATTAACACCGTTAACACCGACGCCAACCTGAAGGCGATCATCGAGGACACCAACAAGGACGTCACGCTGACGGTGAACGGCAGCACCCCGGTGCTGGTCGCGACCGGCCACGGCAACGATCAGGTGTTCATCAACAATACCGGCGACACGACGGTTCTCACCGGCTCCGGCAACGACACGATCTTCGGCGGTGCCGGTCACGACTCGATCGATGCCGGCTCCGGCAACGACGTGCTGGTCGACAACGTCTCCGGTCACAGCACGCTGGATGGCGGCAAGGGCAACGATCTGCTGTTCGGCTCCGGTGCCGACACCCTGAACGGTGGCTCCGGCAACGACACGCTCTACGGCGGCAGCTCGTCGCAGTTGAGTGGCGGTGACGGCAAGGACGTGCTGGTGTCCGGCAGCACCGCCGGCAATTCCAGCACGCTGGATGGCGGCAAGGGCAACGATGCGCTGTACGGTGGTGCGGGCAACGACAGCCTGGATGGCGGCGCCGGCAACGACTCGCTGTATGGCGGCTCCGGGGTCGACACGCTGCATGGCGGCAACGGCAATGACCTCCTTGTCGGCGGTGCTCAGACTGCTGCTGAGTTCGGCGGCAACGGCAAGGACGTGCTCTACTCGGGCAGCGATGCGTCGCACGCGACCTCGCTCGATGGCGGTGCCGGCAACGACTCGCTCTATGGCGGTGCCGGCAACGACACGCTGCATGGCGGTTCCGGCAACGATACGCTGGTCGCCGGCTCCGGCACGCAGACGCTGATCGGCGGCGACGGCAAGGACTCGTTCGTCGGCTCCGACACCGGTACGGCTTCGATGGTCGGCGGCTCCGGTCAGGACTACTTCTACCTGAACAACGCCACCAGCAGCGACACCATCGATGGCGGTGGCGGCAACAAGGACTCCCTGACCTTCCTGGATCACGCTTCGACCGACGTGAGCAACATCAGCTCTGGATCGAACGGTTCTATGGACATCACCTTCAGCAATGGTCAGGTGACCCAGATCAGCAACATCGAATACCTGATCTTCAACGATGGTAACTCGACCAAGCTGTAAGATCCTAGGTCTGCACTAAGCGAAAGCGCCGCCCCAACCGAGGTTGAGGCGGCGCTTTTTTTTCTTTGATCGCCGGCATGGCCGTCAGGAATGGGTAATTGAAATTGAACAATCGAATACGCTGCCGTTGATGATCATGACGCACCTGCGATGAGTTCGACGGCTCGCCTCAAGGGGAAGCGCATGCGCGCATTCCGATTGGAACTTTGTCGGCCGATTCGCGTCGGATGCATCGAATCAATCACAAGTTCCGCCCGGGGCATTTCCGCCAATGGATGTTATAAGTTAGTTCGTCACATTCGGACCACGTAGCTTTTGTAAAGCCTTGCCGCTCGCTTGACACAACGGAGCTGCGCCCGATGGCTATCTGCGGCCCTGGCACCTTTGTTCAAGACGAACGATCGCTGCAGAACTCAGCCGCTTAACGAACTCGCGGAGCTCTCGAATTGGCCAAGAAAAAAATGCTGAATGCCGGCGCTGGATCGACGGTTACCAAGCGCATCCAGCCGCTCCTGACATCGCATGAATGGGACGAGATTCGATTGGACGTCGACGGCGGCGTGAGCCCCGACGTCGTCGGGTCGATTACCGATCTTGCCCGATTGTTCCCGGCGGCCTCGTTCGACGCGATCTGGTGTTCTCATGTCATGGAGCATCTCTACGCCCATGAGGTTCACCCCACATTCGTCCAGTTCCGCCAAGTCCTCAAGCCGGACGGATTCGCGTTGATCATGTCTCCCGACCTCGAGGCGGTCGCGCAGCACATGTTGACGCGCGGCCTCGGCGCGATCGCTTACGTCTCGCCGGCCGGTCCGATCCGGCCATTGGACATGATCTACGGGCATTCCGGCGCGATCGAACAGGGGCGCTATCACATGGCGCACAAGACCGGCTTTTCGACCGAGCGGATGGGAAACCTGCTGCTCAGCGCCGGCTTTCCGACGGTTTCCGTTCGGAGCGGGAATTTTGAGATCTGTGCATTGGCACTCATGCCGGAGGCCAGGGATGAGCGGATCAGGCCGCAGCTGGAGGCCTGCGGATTCGACTTCCAGGAGACAGTGACCGCCGACTCGTGATTTGTCGATGTTAAACAATGTTATAAGGTTCCCTGGTTAAATCGCGCGAGAACGTGCTCGAAATTGGCTTCGCGGCCTGCCGTGAAACATATCTTTTTCGGGTGACGCGCTGAAAATGCTGCGTTAGCGAACTAACAGTGATACGTTATATCTCGCTGGGACCGGACCTTGCGCAGTCGAAACTTCGAGGCATCCATGACCAAACACCTCTCGCTCGTCGGCGCACCTTCGGTGGAGGCGCTGCCACCTTCGGGCCTCGCTTGTCTCGTCATCGTGGCAAGGCAGCATGGCTTGCATCTGACCCCGTCCCAGCTGATCCACGACAACCTCCTGGGCGATCAGGAAGTCACGCTGGCCGAGCTTTTGAAGTGTGCGAATTCCTCGGGCATGACGGCAAAGGCCGTCACGCTGGACTGGAAGGGTCTGAGCCATCTCAAGAGGGCGCTGCCGGCCATCGTTCGGCTGCGCGACGGCAGCCACATGGTGCTGCTGCGCCTCGAAGGCGACGAGAACAGCTCCCGGGTGGTCCTGCAGGATCCGAACGCGAGCGAGGACGCGCTGCTCGTCATCGATCAGCCGCGCTTTGAGGACATCTGGTCGGGCGACGTCGTCATGGCCAAGCGCGACTATGAGATTTCCGACGAGACGCAGCCGTTCAGCTTCGGCTTTGTCACCGCATTGTTGTTCCGCGAACGGCGCATCCTGCGCGACGTCGCGATTGCGGCGCTGATCCTGGGCTTCATGGGCCTGGCACCGATCATGTTCTGGCGGCTGCTCTCGGACAAGGTTATCTTCTACAAGGCCTACAACACGTTCTATGTGCTGTGTACTGCGATGCTCGTGGTCATCGTGTTCGAGGCGGCATTCTCGTTCCTGCGGCAGTATCTGGTTCAGCGTTTGACGGCACGCCTCGACGTCAAACTGTCGACCTACGTGTTCGAGAAGGTGCTCAATCTGCCGATCGACTACTTCGAGCAGAATCCCGTCGGCCTGATTTCCCGGGATATCCGCGAAGTATTTCGAATTCGCGGCTTTCTGACCGGGCAGTTGTTCGGGACCATTCTCGATTCGACGACGCTGTTCTTCTTCCTGCCCGTCATGTTCTTCTTCAGCCCGCTCATGACGCTGATGGTTCTTGCCTTTGCTGCGATGATCGTGACCTGGCTGATCGTGATGCTGCCCGCCTATCGGAAGAAGTCCTCGGCAACCCTGGCGGCCGAAGGGGCACAGGGAGCGTTTCTGATCCAGAGCCTGAACGGCATGCGGACCATCAAATCGCTGGCGCTCGATGCGCGCCAGCGCCACATGTGGGACGTGCTGGTGGCGCGCGTCGCCAAGGCGCGGCTTGCGGAAGGCATGACCGGAACCGCCATCCAGACGCTGGTGAAGCCGTTGGAGCGGCTGGCGGTGAGTGCTCCCTATGCGTTCGGCGTCTACATGGCCGTGTCGAGTGGCGATCCGGTCTATGTTGGCGCGCTGTTTGCCTTTCTGATGCTGTCGCAGCGCGTTGCCGGCCCCCTGATGCAGATGGCCCAGCTCATCAACCAATATGACGAGGCGCGCACCGCGGTCACGATCGTCGGCAGGCTGGTGAATCAGCCGGCCGAGGAGGGACGCTCCGGCCATGGTGTGAGGGTCCCGCTGAAGGGGCTGGTCGAATTCTCCGGCGTCACGTTCAAGTACAAGGGCGCGGTGTCGCCGGCGCTCAACAATATTTCCTTCGAGATTCCGCTCGGTACGACGCTGGGCGTGATGGGCAAGAGCGGCTCGGGCAAGACCACGATCACGCGGTTATTGCAACGCCTGCACTCCGACTATGGCGGGCTGATCAAGGTCGACGGGATCGATGTCCGCGAATACGACGTCGACCATCTCCGGCGCAACGTCGGCGTCGTGCTGCAGGAGAACTTTCTGTTCAGCGGCACGATCCGCGAGAATATTGCGGCCGCAAAGCCCGATGCGACCTTCGATGACATCGTCAGGGCGGCGCGATTGGCCGGTGCCGAGGAATTCATCGACAAGCTGCCGCGAGGCTATGAGACCTATATCTACGAGGGATCCACGAATCTTTCCGGAGGCCAGCGCCAGCGCCTCGCGATCGCGCGAGCGCTGATCGTCAATCCGCCGATTCTGATCCTGGACGAAGCGACCAGCGCGCTCGATGCGGAGAGCGAGACGATCGTGAACGCGAATATTTCGCGGATTGCCCATGGCCGCACGCTGATCATCATCTCGCACCGTCTGTCGTCGCTGACGAAGGCCGACGCGATCCTCGTTCTCAACCGCGGTGTCGTCGACGATATCGGTCGTCATGAGGAACTTCTTGAACGGAACGACATCTACAGCTCGCTCTGGTACCAGCAGAACACTCACCTTGCGCCGGCGGGCCGCAATGAAAAGAATTTCAGGAGTCCGACCCTTGTCTCCTAATCAAGCTTCGCTCGCGACCGTTCGCCAGTTCCAGTCCGAGACCGATGCGATCCGCGAGGCCGCCGAGCCGTTGCTGGCCCGCGCAACGCTGTTCGTCCTGGTGGGGTTCCTCGCCGCCGTCGTGGCGATCATGTGCTTCACGCGCGTCGATCGCGTGATCACGAGCGTGGGCGGCAAGATCGTTCCCGTCGATCAGATCAACGTCCTGCAGGCTTTGGACGCGTCCATCATCAAGACGATCGATGTTCGGGAAGGTCAGCAGGTTGAGACGGGACAATTGCTCGCGACGCTGGACTCGACGTTCACGGCTGCCGATGTCACGCAGTACAAGCTGCAGGTTGCGAGCCTTGAGGCGCAGGTCGCCCGGGACGAGGCCGAATTGTCCGGAAAGCCGTTGTCGTACGGCCAATCCAACGATCCTGATGTCACCAGGTACAACTCCTTGCAAAAGGCGCTCTACGACCAGCGCGTCGCGCAGTACCACGCACAGGTGAACAGCTACGATTCCAAGATCAGCCAAACCGAAGCGACGATCCAGAAGTCGAAGAAGGACGACGAGCGGTACAGTCAGCGTGCCGAGATCGCCGGCAAGATCGAGGACATGCGCTCGACGCTCGCCGAAAGCGGCAGCGGGTCCAAGCTGAACCTGTATCTGTCGCAGGACACGCGCCTGGAGCTGTTGCGTCAGATCGACAACACGCACAACACTTTGCTTGAAGCGCAGCACCAGCTGGATTCCTTGAAGGCGGATCGCAACGCCTTCACCGAGCAGTGGAACGCGCAGCTGAGCCAGGATCTGGTCACGACGCGCAACAACCTTGATACGGCCCGCTCACAGTATGACAAGGCGATCAAGCATCAGGACCTTGTGCGGTGGACGGCTGCCGAGCCATCGGTCGTCTTGACCCTCGCCAAGCTCTCGGTCGGGTCCGTGCTGAAGCCGGGTGATCCCTTCATCACGCTGATGCCGCTCAAGACGCGGCTCGAGGCGGAGATCCAGATCCTGTCGCGCGACGTCGGCTTCGTCCGGCCCAACGACCCCTGCACGATGAAGGTCGATGCGTTCAACGCGGCGGAGCACGGTACGGCCGAAGGCAAGATTCGCTGGATCAGCGAAGGCGCCTTCACGAACGACGATGATGGAAAGCCTGTCGACGCCTTCTATAAGGCGCGGTGTTCGGTCGACCAGACCAACTTCAAGGATGTTCCGAAGACCTTCCGCCTCATCCCCGGCATGACGCTGCAGGGTGATGTCAATGTCGGCACCCGCTCGGTGGCGATGTATCTGCTCGGCGGCATGCTGCGCAGCGCAAAAGAAGCAATGCGCGAGCCATGACGGTATCGACGCGTTCCCTTCTCGACTTGCTGCGCCCCGGCTCGTCCCGTTCAGACTCGAAGCCGTTTGAACGGGGGCTGGAGGCGTACGAGAACCAGCAATATCTCGAGGCGTTGCGGTTTTGGCGGCTCGCCTCGCAAGCCGGCGATCCGGAGGCGGATTACCGGATCGGGCTGCTCTATGCGCGGAACGAGGGCGTTATCGGCAGCCTTCCGGATGCGGTCGCGTGGTACGAACGCGCCGCCCTGAAGGGACATACCGAAGCCCAATTCCAGCTTGGCTTGATCTACTTCAACGGCGTCAACGCCACGGTTGGACCGAACAGGCCAGAGATGTGGCGGCAATCCACTGCGGCGCGTCTGGGCGACAAGGCGGTCAACCTCCACGATCTGGTTTTCCCGAACGGAATCGGCGTGCCCAGGGATATCGACGCCGCGTTCCTCTGGTTATCGGTGGCGGCGGAGGCCGGCAAAGCGGAGGCGCAAGCGATCCTTGGCGATATGTACGCCAACGGGCAAGGCTGCACGAAAGATCACGCTGCCGCCCTGCGCTGGTACGAGGCCGCGGCCGAGCAGAAGGCGGCGGCCGGTGAGTTCGCGCTTGGCGATGTGTATTATCAGGGGCGGGGCGTTCCCGTCGATTTCACGCAGGCCGCGATCTGGTATCACAAGGCCGCGGAACAGGGACATGTGCGCGCACAGGTTGCGCTCGCTTTCATGTGCCTCAAGGGCACCGGGCTTCCCCAAAATGTCGAGGAAGCCGCGCGACTGTTCCAGAGCGCCGCTGTCCATGACGATACGATCGCGCTCTACAACATTGCACTGCTGCGGTTGAGCGGCAAAGGGGCTGTCAAGGATCTCGACAGGGCCGAGACCGCATTGCGCAAGGCGGCGCGGAAGGACTACCTGCCGGCGATCCAGGCGCTGGCTGAGTTCTATGCGCTCGGAACTGCCGCCGAGCCGGATCTGCGCGAGGCGGCATATTGGTACGAGAAGGCGGCCGAGCGCGGCGATACGCAGGCGCAGTTCCTGACCGGACGCTTCTATGCCACCGGCACCGGCGTTCCGCCCAGCATCCGCCAGGCTGCGAAATGGTTCGAGCGTGCGGCGGAGGGCGGCCATGCCACGGCGGCCCACAACATTGCGGTGTTCTATCTCAATGGCAGGGGCGTGGCGCGCGACGTCGCCACTGCGATCAAGTGGTTCGAGCGCGCGTCCGAGGGAGGCATTAGCGCCGCAGGCGTACAGCTCGGCCGGCTCTACTCGGCGGGCAACGGCGTGCCGCGCGATCAAGTGCGCGCGGCGGAGTGGCTCAGCAAGGCGGCCGACGGCGGCGATGCCGATGCGAAGACGGCCTATGCGATGTTTCTTATCCAGGATGAACCGTCCGCGGAGCGTCTTGCGCAGGCACGTGCGCTGCTGACCGACGCTGCCGAGGCCGGCCATCCGGCCGCGGCATTTCAGCTGGGCGGGCTTCACATGGGAAGATCCGGCGGCGCCGTCGACCTTCCGGCCGCAGCCCAATGGTTCAAACGTGCGGCAAGCGCCGGTCACGTCGAAGCCCAGCACACATTGGCGCTACTGTATTCCGATCCCAAGAGCGGCCTCAAGGATCCGCAGGCCGCCGCCGGCTGGATCGTCAAGGCCGCGGACGGCGGCAACGCTGCGGCGCAGTTCAAGCTTGCGGTGATGTATTGCACCGGACAAGGCGTCGAGCAGGACCTCGCCAACGGCGTCACGTGGTACGAGGCGGCGGCGCGCCAGGGGCATACGACGGCGCAATACAACCTTGCCGTGATGCTGGGCCGGGGACAGGGCCGCGATGCCGATCCGGCGAAGGCGGCCGAATGGTTCGAGGCCGCTGCGAAGCAGGGCATGATCGAAGCCCAACTCGCAATTGGCGATGCGCTGCGCGCCGGCAACGGCGTCGCACAGGATCGCGATCAGGCGCTGTACTGGTATCGACAAGCGGCGCAGCAGAACAACGAAGGCGCGCGACGTCGTCTGCAGGCAATGGGCGAGAGCGTTGGCTGAGATTGTTGGAGGCGGCATCGCGTCGCGCGCAGGCAACGGCAGAGATGATGGACAGCTTTGTTTTTGAGCGCGAAGGCACGGAAGCGGGCAAGTCCGCGTGACAATCTAGGCAGAACTAACAATGGTTTTCACATCGACGACAGAGAGATTGCGCTAATGTTGCGTTCGCGGAAGAAATGTTCATTGTACCTCTGGTTGTGTGGAGATGATCGATAAGGATCAAGAGGTCACGATCCGGGCATGTCAGGCAGCGTGATCTCGGGATCGAACTTCCGCGCGACCGGGAAAGAGAAACTGGACCCGGCGCTGAGCGTTGGCAGGAGATTGAGTGGCAATGAACAAGATGGTCGAACGGAGCGTCAGGGATACAAAGGATATGTTGCCCGTTGCCAGTCCGGTTCAGCAGGACGACCATCCGCAGAGTCTGTTCCTGGATCCCGACGTAGGCGATCTCCAGTCAGGATCGCGTCTGCGCGGCGCGATACTGGAGTATTCGGGGCGTGGGATTTCGGGTTGGATTGTCGATGCCCAGTCGCCCGCTTCAACCGTTTCGATCGCGCTTTTTGTCGGTTCCCACTGTGTCGAGGAGGGACGGACGGGCCGATCTATGCCGGCCCGCGTAGGTCCGCGGAGCGTGATCGGACGTCCCGGGTTTCGTATCGATCTATCCGCGCCGGGAGTGCGCCGTCGCTTGGCGCGCGCCCTGAGAAACGCGCTTGTGGAGCCTAAGCGTGCGCAGATCTATCTGCGTATCAGCCTGAATGATGGCGAGTACTACGAAATACCCCTGTTCGAGAACTATACGCCAGGCGAATTGATCGTCGCGCTGGGGTTCTCGACCGCGGACTACGACGACCTGTTGTTTCCGAGCAACAACAGGATCGTTGCTGGACTGGCGGACGCGCCTCCCAAGGAGGTGCGCTACATTTGCTTCTACCTCCCGCAATTCCATTCATTTGATGAAAATGACAGGTGGTGGGGGCCAGGGTTTACCGAGTGGACCAACGTCGCGCGCATGCGTGCCCAGTTTCCGGCACACGAGTCCCCATGGTTGCCGGCCGATCTTGGATTCTATGACGTCCGGCTGCCGGAAACGCGTCGTCAGCAGGGCGAGCTTGCGCGCCAGTACGGCATCGATGGATTTTGCTACTACGTCTATTGGTTCCAGGGCCGAAGGTTATTGGAAAAGCCGCTTCAGCTGCTGCTCGAGGACGGCGAGCCGAACCTGCCTTTCTGCATTTGCTGGGCAAACGAGAATTGGTCTCGTCGGTGGGACGGCTCGGACGCTGAGCTTCTGTTGGGACAAAACCACTCCCTGGACGACGATGTCCGCTTTATCGACGACATGGCCGACCTGCTGCTCGATGAGCGCTACATAACTGTCGACGGTCGAAAGGTCATCGTCATCTACAGGCCGTCATTGTTGCCGGACAAGCAGCGCTTGTTCGAGATTTGGCGCGAGCGAGCCAGAGAACTCGGAATCGGCGAGCTTCTCATTTGCAATGCGATGACGTTCGGAGAGTTCGATCCGCGCGACGTCAATTGCGACGCGGCAATCGAGTTTCCTCCGCACACGGTCTCGACAAGGGAGGTGCCGCCGACCGAAGTCGATGCACCGCCGACCTTCGCTGGAAAGGTGTACGACTATGTCGATGCCATGCGATCGTCGATCGGCAAGATCTACGACTTTCCGTTCTTTCCTGCGGTGATGCCGCGTTGGGACAATACGCCTCGCAAGGGGCCGCGCGGTCACGTCTTTACCAGGTCCAGTCCGGAAGCGTTTGAGGTTTGGCTTCGCGATGCAACCCTGCGTGCCAAGGGCAACAGCTTTTCCGAATCATTGGTGTTTATCAATTCCTGGAACGAGTGGGCGGAAGGTGCGCATCTCGAGCCGGATTCGCGCCATGGACGGGCGTTTCTCGAGGTCGTGCGAAGGGTCGCTTCGGCTGAGCCCATTTCGGCCCAGATTCGAAATAGCCCGGATTTGCTGGATTGCCTGAGCAGGCAGGAGCTTGAGTGGGCGGTAAAAGAAGCCTCGACGCATGTCGAAGTGCTCGCAAGCCTGCACCGGTCGGGCCTCACCCATTCGGGGGTGCAGCGCGTAAGAAGCGGCACGCCAGTGGAGGCAGAAGGCGCGTCCGGTAATCCGGCAGGTTCGTTGCTGGTGATCGAGAACATCAATTCTCAAACCGGCGAACGGGTGATTGTCGATCCGCGCTATGAGATATTGGTGCGGGGATGGATTTGCGCGGGCAACGCCTTTGAGGCCAGCCGACAGAGAACGGGATTCCTGGTCCTGTCGGGGCTTACTCCGGATGGCGCAGCAAACGGCGGCTATTGCCTGATCGTAGATTGGCACGAGCGCGTGGACGTGAAGGAGTATATGAAGGCCGAGAGCAAGGACTGCTATTTCGGTTTCCAGCTGTCCTTCTCGATTCGAGATTTGCCGGATGGTGAATATCAACTCGCGGTTCTGGAGGTCGGCGACGGGACTAGTGCACTCGTGCGGTCTCGCCACTCGATCATCGTGAGACGTTGAGGTCGCCACCAATGCTCGCAAGTGTTGTCATCGCGTGCTACAAGCATGAGCAGTATCTTGAGGAATGCCTTGAGACCGTCTATCAACAGACGTTTGCCGACATCGAGCTCGTCATCGTAGACGACAATTCGCCGGACAAGAGTTTTGAAGTCGCGCAGAGGGTCCTCAAGAAGAGGTCGTTCGGAAAGCGCTTTGTTTCCTGCAAGCTGCTCAAGAACCCTCAAAATCTTGGCGCCCACTACACCTGGAACAGGGCATTATCGCTGACGAACGGCGACATGATTTTCCTTTTGAATTCGGACGATGCCTTTTCCAAGGAACGGGTTCGGCTGTTCGCGGATAAGCATGCCAATGATCGGCTGTTCTTCGGCTTCTCGGCGGTTGAGCCAATCGACGAACATGGAAAGTCGATCAGCAACTTCCAGTTTCCAACGCGCCTGCGCTATGCGATCGATCGGGCCCAGATCGCAGGTGCGCCGTTGTCATGGACATTTCTGGATTCTCAGATCGCGGCATCGACCGGAAACTTTGTCTTCAGCCGTGAACTGCTGCGGCAGGTGGGTTGGCTTGCCGATCTCAAATACTGCCATGACTGGGACTTTGCGTTGCGCGCGGTAACCAAGGTCGAGCCGACCTATCTCGAGACCGACCGCTATCTGTACCGACTTCATTCAACCAACAGTTTCCGAAGTCTGAGCAAGGTGGCAGAGAGCGAGACAAAGGCTTGCATGATGTCGTATTGCCTGAATGCAATCGCGTCACGGCCTCAGAACAAGACCTGCCTCAGTCCGTCGAATTTCGGCGATTCATTCTATGACTTCGTGAAGCTGCACCCGAACTTCAACTATTGGGTGAAGCAGATCTACGCGCCCTATCATGTAGAACACCGGACGGTGGAGTCGAACGATCGGACCCGGCCGGTTCGCTGGCGCTGATCGAGCAATGCAAGGCCAGCCTTGTCCGTTCCGACGCAATCGGAACGGGGCCTTGATTGGGATGGAGACCGAGCGATTGCTTCATCGCTTCGTCGGCTGGGAGCCTGGCGTCCGATCGAATTGCGCCGACGAGAGGTCTGGAGCGTGCCGCAGCCGCAGCAGGGTGCCGGAACTCAAAAAGCTGAACGCGCCGGGCGGGAGGCTTGCGGATAACGATGTCAAAAGCATCGTTCTTGTAAGCCCGAACGACTGGCGGACTGCTTCATTCCCGTCGTCCATCGGCGATCTCCGATCGTTCCGGTCCCGTGACACGGTTTTCGTGCAAATGACGTCGAGCCCCTTGCTCTATTGTATTGATTTTCCTCGAAATAACCTTACAAGAGTTAATTGTGAGCACTGCGTGTTATAGCCTTATTCTTGTAGGATATGTGCGCTAATAGGGAATTCGTGGTGCGAACCAATGTTAATAGCTTGTTGATCTCGTGGAGCGGCTCAGGTTGGACATGGAAATTCCAGCATTGTCTAGTTTCAGCTCAGGCGTGAATCTCGATACGCTTCCAGCAAGTGAGATCGAGACAAGGCTTAGAGATTTCTTTTCCGGGCGGATCGCAAATCCGAAGCCCGACGAGCTGATCCAATCGGTCAAGCAGTTGGAGCAGCAATTCGGTGATTACAAGGAATTCCAGTTTGCAAAGGCGGCGGCGCTTGTGCAGGCATGCGATTTCGCCGGAGCGCGTGGAATCCTTCTCGACCTCGTCAAGCAGATGCCGTCCGACTCGCGGGTGTTGCATCGCCTGGCAATCGCGGCCCTCAATATGGGGTCCGCCCATGAAGCGCAGGATGTCTATCTTGCCGCGCTCATTGCGGCCCCGAAAAGTGAAAATCTGCGGCGAGAGTTTGCCGGCCTCCTGCGCGTGATGGAGGCCAAGAAGCTCTACGCCGGGGTCGATCGGAAGAAGCACGGCTTGGCGGTGGTGTGCGCCATCAAGAACGAAGGCGACGATCTGCTGGAATGGCTACACTTCCACAAACTGGTCGGCGTTGATCACTTCTACCTCTACGACAACGGCAGCACTGATGATACTCGTGCCGTGATCGAGTCCTTCCCGTGGCCGGAAATGATCACCTATCATTTCGTGGAAGGGGAATTCGGCCAGATGCGCGCGTTCTCGCATGCGATCGACAGCTACCGCAATTGTGCCGAATGGTGCGCCTTCATCGATGCCGATGAGTATCTGTTTCCGACGCAGGCCGGCAACATCAAGGACGTCTTGACCGAGCTCGGGCCGGCGCCGGCGGTGGCGGTGCATTGGTTGAACTTCGGGTCGAACGGTCACGACGCGAGGCCGGCCGGTCTGTGCATCGAATCTTTCACGCGTCGTGCTCCGGACGATTTCCCGGATCATTTCATCATGAAGTCAATCGTGCGGCCTGACACCATCGTGTCCTATCTGCATCCCCATCAATCGCTTGTCTTGGGTTGCTACGTTCACGAGGACGGCGCGCCTGTCTTCCCGATCGGCGGGCGCTGCACTGCTCCGAAGCGGAACAAGCTCGTGATCAATCACTACTACACGAAGTCGCGGCAGCAATTGCTGAAGAAGCGTGAGCGGGGCAGGCCGCTCGGCGATGGAGATCCTGAAAAGATCCGCGCAATGGAATTCTTCACGTTGCGCGATCGCAACGATGTCGAAGACGCCACGATCCAGAGGTTTCTTCCGGAGCTGAAGAAACTGGTTCAGGGCTGAATTCAAGGGAACAGCGATGTCCTCGCTGGAGGAGGGCGCGCCAGGCGGCGCGCCCGATCGTGTGCTTGAAGTGATTCTTGATCGCCGCGATCGGCTACTCTGGCCGCAGCGATCGGCTACAGCGGTTCCAGCCGGTATTTCGCAAGCAACTGCTGTGCGGCGACGAGATCAATCTCTGCCGGCCTTTGGAAGATCGACATGTTGTTGGCGCGCGCGATTTCGCGAGCGACCGTCCGCACCGAATGGTAGTGGGGACGATTCTCGAAGTCGTGAATTGCGATGAAGGCTCCCGGTGCGGCGTGAAGCACGCACTGTACGAAGCAAGCCACGCGAAACCGGCCGTCAACGAAATACAGGTCGGCGGTCTTGCTTTCCGGACGCTCCCAGACACGTTCGTGATACTCGGGCCACGAGCGCTCCTTGTCCTTTTCCACGGGATAACCCCACTCGCGCAGCTTGCCGATATCGACGTGCAGCAGCAAAGGCTTGGTGCTCGCGTCGCCCGTGGCGTCGGCAACGTTGGCGAGCCATTCCGCGGAGGAATCGATGGAAATGACCCACTCCTTCTTGGTTTGACAGGCCAGCCAAGTGCTTCCTCCCGAGCCAAATTCCAGATACCGCGTCGAGAGGTCCACGAAACTTTTGAACAGTGTCAGTTCCTGACCGTCCATTGCGATGTTCATGACGGGATTCCGTGGTTTCTCGAGTTGTTGTCTGGCGGGTGGCTGCCAATCCACCGTCGGAAGGCGGTCGCGGCTCGTCAAGCAGCGATGATATCTGGTTGAGTCGTCATCGCGCTTCTCGACGTCCTGTTGGCGGCCATCCACGCCGGTGATTGGAAAGACCGGCGACTACTGGTTCAGGCCGACGCGCTCCACCTTGTAGCCGCCCTCCAGGATGGCGCGCCACCAAGGTTGCTCGTCGACATACCAGCGCACGGTCTTGGCGATGCCGGTCTCGAAATTCTCCTCGGCGCGCCAGCCGAGCTCGGTTTCGAGCTTGGTGGCGTCGATGGCATAGCGGCGGTCGTGGCCGGGCCGGTCGGCGACGAAATTGATCAGCTGGCGGCGCGGGCCTGCCGCGGCCGGCACGACCTCGTCGAGCAGGTCGCAGATGCTCTCGACCACGTGCAGGTTGGTGCGCTCGTTGCGGCCGCCGACATTGTAGGTCTCGCCGACCTCGCCGCGCTCCAGCACCAGCGTCAGCGCCTTGGCGTGATCCTCGACGAACAGCCAGTCGCGGATGTTCTTGCCGTCGCCATAGACCGGCAGCGGCTCGCCGGCGAGCCCCTTGATGATCATGTGCGGGATCAGCTTTTCGGGGAAGTGATAGGGGCCGTAATTGTTGGAGCAGTTGGTCACCAGGGTCGGCAGCTCGTAGGTCTCGCGCCAGGCCCGCACCAGGTGATCGGACGATGCCTTGCTGGCCGAATAGGGCGAGTTCGGCGCATATGCCGTGGTCTCGGTGAACAGCCCTTCGTCGCCGAGCGAACCGAACACCTCGTCGGTCGAGATATGCAGGAAGCGAAACCGGTCGCGCTTCTCGGGCGAGAGCGAACGCCAGTGGCGCAGCGTCTCCTGCAGGATCGTGAAGGTGCCGACGATGTTGGTCTGGATGAATTCGCCGGGGCCGTCGATCGAGCGGTCGACATGGCTTTCCGCGGCAAGGTTCATCACCGCATCGGGCTGATATTTCTCGAACAGCCGGCGCAGGTTCTGCGCCTCGCAGATGCAGGCCTTCTCGAAGGTGTAGTTCAGGCTTTCGGCGGCACGGGGCAGCGAGGCCAGGTTTGCCGCATAGGTCAGCTTGTCGATGTTGACGACGCGGGCGTGGGTGTCGCGCAGCAGGTGGCGGACCACGGCGGAGCCGATGAAGCCGGCGCCGCCGGTGACGAAGATCGTCGATCCCTTAAACCGCATGTTTGAATACCTCCGCCGCGCGCGGCTCGCCGTGGAATGAGCGGTAGACCGACAGCAGGTACTCGCCGTAGCTGCTCTTGGCGGTCTTCTGTGCGACCCTCGCGAACGCCTCGAGCGAGATGTAGCCC
The DNA here is from genome assembly GCF_054063995.1 of Bradyrhizobium sp. USDA 4504. Classification (NCBI taxonomy): domain Bacteria; kingdom Pseudomonadati; phylum Pseudomonadota; class Alphaproteobacteria; order Hyphomicrobiales; family Nitrobacteraceae; genus Bradyrhizobium; species Bradyrhizobium sp. USDA 4504. The sequence goes on from NZ_JBSSGV010000001.1 coordinate 1,491,209, forward strand.
TGGCGCAGCGCGATCTCCTCGGGGCAGGCGATGCGCAGGCCCTGGCGCTGCTCCAGGATCTGGACGAAATGGCTGGCCTCGACCAGCGAGGAATGGGTGCCGGTGTCGAGCCAGGCAAAGCCGCGGCCGAGCACCTCGACATAGAGGTCGCCGCGTTCGAGATAGGCCTTGTTGACGTCGGTGATCTCGATCTCGCCGCGCGGGGATGGCCTGATACCGGCCGCTATGTCGACCACATCATTGTCGTAGAAGTAGAGGCCGGTGACCGCGACGTTGGATTTCGGCCGCTTCGGCTTCTCCTCGATCGAGAGCGCCCGGCCGGTGCCGTCCAGCTCGATCACGCCGTACTGTTCAGGCGCGTTCACGACATAGCCGAACACGGTGGCGCCTTTCTTGCGGATCGAGGCGGACGACAGCATGCTCGGCAGGCCGTGGCCATAGAAAATGTTATCCCCTAACACAAGGGCAACGGAGTCATCACCGATGAAGTCGCGTCCGACGATGAAGGCGTCGGCAAGACCCCGCGGGGTCTCCTGCGTGGCATAGGCGAACCGGACACCCATCTCGCTGCCATCGCCAAGCAAGCGCTGGAAGAGCGGCTTGTCCTGCGGCGTGGAAATGATCAGGATATCGCGGATTCCGCCCAGCATCAGCGTCGACAGCGGATAGTAGATCATCGGCTTGTCGAACACGGGCAGCAGTTGCTTGGAGACGACTGTCGTCACCGGATAGAGGCGCGAGCCGGTGCCACCGGCAAGGATAATGCCTTTCATGGTCCCTCACAATTTGACTATCGGAACATAACATATAGCGTGCGCTGCACAAGTTTGTTATGAGAAGGAAATTAACATTTCAAGCGCGTCAAACTGGAACAAATGTTAGATGAACGTCATCAAGACCGAGCTTCCTGAAGTCCTGATCGTCGAGCCGAAGCTGTTCGGCGACCAGCGCGGCTTCTTCCTCGAGACCTACCAGTCTCCGCGTTATGTCGAGCACGGCATCACGCGTCCGTTCGTGCAGGACAACATGTCCCGCTCGGCCTATGGCGTGCTGCGCGGGCTGCATCTGCAAAACCCGGTCACCCAGGGCAAACTCGTCTCCGTGCTGCGCGGCAAGGTGCTGGACGTTGCCGTCGACGTGCGCGTCGGCAGTCCGAATTTCGGCAAGCATGTCGCGGTCGAATTGAGCGAGGAGAACCGCCGGCAATTATGGGTGCCGCGCGGCTTCGCCCACGGCTTCGTGGTGCTCTCGGAGACCGCCGACTTCTTCTACAAGTGCGACGATTTCTACAGCCCCAAGGACGAGCTCTCGATCCGGTGGAATGATCCCGCGATCGGGATCAAGTGGGGCGTCGACAAGCCACAGCTGTCGGCCAAGGATGCGGACGCGCCGCTCCTCGCCGACGCCAGCAACCTTCCGACCTATGGACAAATCTGATGCGGATCTTGTTGACGGGAACACGCGGCCAGGTTGGCAGTGCGCTCAAGCCTCTGCTGGAAAGCCACGGCACGATCATCGCGCCGCCCACCGCGGAGTTCGATCTGTCGAAGCCGGAGATGCTGACGAGCCAGCTTGAGAGTCTGAAGCCCGATCTCATCATCAATCCGGCGGCCTATACCGCCGTCGATCGCGCCGAGGACGAGCGTGAGCTGGCGTTCCTGGTCAACGCGAAGGGACCTGAAGCGATCGCCAAATGGGCTGCAGCGAACGGCGTGCCGCTGGTGCATTTCTCCACGGACTACGTCTTCAATGGTTCGGGCGACAGGCCGTGGCGCGAGGACAGCCCGACCGAACCGCTGTCGGTCTACGGCGCCAGCAAGCTTGCCGGCGATGTCGCGATCCAGGCGGCGGGCGGGGCGCATCTGATCGCGCGCACCTCATGGGTTTATGCCGCAAAGGGTACGAATTTCCTGCGCACCATCGCGCGGCTCGCCGGCGAGCGTAAGGAGCTGCGGATCGTGGCCGATCAGATCGGTGCGCCGACCACGGCATCAGCGATCGCCGGTGCGGTCGCCGGCATCGTCCTGCCGAACCTCACCACGTTGCACGATCAGCTCGCGCGCCGGGGCGGTGTCGTCAATCTCGTCTGCGCCGGCGAAACCAGCTGGCACGGCTTCGCAACCGCCATTGTCGGCGGGCTGAGGTCCCGCGGGGTCACGCTGGCGGTCGAGAACATCGCTCCGATCGCAGCGGCCGAATTCCCGACCAAGGCGATGCGTCCGGGCAATTCGCGGCTGGATCTGTCGCGGCTGAAGGCGCAGTTCGGCGTGGCGATGCCGACCTGGCAGGAAGCGCTGGCGCGCGAACTGGATGCGTTTGTCCAGCTCGGCGCGCCCGCCCACGCTTAGGGCCGCTTCGGAAGCGGATGCCGGTGCGCGTGAAGAAAACGCGTCAGACAAGAAAAGAGCCTTGGTTCTGATTTGATCAGAACCAAGGCTCCAGGATTGAACGGGCCGGCGGCTATCGTTGCCAGGCGCGAGCGCTCAGCGCGGCCGACCGATGCTGTCGTAGGTGAAGCCGTGCGCGGCCATCTCGTCCGGACGGTAGATGTTGCGCAGGTCGACGACGACCGGATGCTTCATCTCCTGCTTGATGCGCTTGAGATCGAGCGCGCGGAACTGGCGCCACTCGGTCACGATCACCAGCGCATCGGCCTGGCGCGCGCATTCATAGGCATCCTTGCAGTACTCGATCTCAGGCAATTCCTTGCGCGCCTGCTCCATGCCAATGGGATCGTAGGCACGAACCTTGGCGCCGAAGTCGATCAGGCCGTTGATCAGCGGGATCGAGGGCGCCTCGCGCATGTCGTCCGTGTCGGGCTTGAAGGTCAGGCCGAGCACGCCGATGGTCTTGCCGCGCAGCTCGCCGCCGAGCACGTTGGCGACCTTGCGCGCCATCGCGCGCTTGCGGTTGTCGTTCGCGGTCAGCGTGGCCTCGACGATTTTCAGCTGGACGTCGTGGTCGAGCGCGGTCTTGAACAGCGCACGGGTGTCCTTCGGGAAGCAGGAACCGCCATAGCCGGCGCCGGCATGCAGGAACTTGGTTCCAATCCGGTTGTCGAGCCCGATGCCGCGCGCGACCTCCTGCACGTTCGCCCCGACCCTCTCGGAGAGATCGGCGATCTCGTTGATGAAGGTGATCTTGGTGGCAAGGAAGGCATTCGCGGCGTATTTGATCAATTCCGCCGTGCGTCGCGCGGTATAGAGGATCGGCGCCTGGTTCAGATAGAGCGGACGATAGACTTCGCCCATCACCCTCTTGGCCCGGTCGTCCTCGGTGCCGACGACGATGCGGTCGGGATGGCGGAAATCCTGGATTGCGGCGCCTTCGCGGAGGAATTCGGGGTTCGACGCAACGGCGAAATCGGCGTCGGGATTGGTTTCGCGGATCAGGCGTTCAACCTCGTCGCCGGTGCCCACGGGCACGGTCGACTTGGTCACCACCACGGTGAACTTCTTGAGCGCCGCGCCGATCTCCTTGGCAGCAGCATAGACGTAGCTCAGGTCCGCATGGCCGTCGCCGCGCCGCGAGGGCGTTCCGACAGCGATGAACACGGCATCGGCGTCCGCGACGGCGCCCGCGAGCTCCGTCGTGAAGGTCAGCCGTCCAGCCGCGGCGTTGGTGTCGACGAGCTTATCGAGGTCAGTTTCGTAGATCGGGATCTTGCCGCGCTTCAGGGCTTCGATCTTGCCGGCGTCCTTGTCGACGCAAACGACCTGATGGCCGAAATCGGCAAAACACGCTCCGGACACGAGACCTACATATCCCGTTCCAACCATTGCAATCTTCATGAATCCGCTCGTCGATCAGTGTGGAGAGGAGGAGTTAGCACTAGCACAATTGGCGCCGACAACGCCAAGTTTTATAACGCATAGTTTGTGTTGGAGGTCGGCGGCTTTTTGTGCAAACGGTGATCGCCCCAGTGCAGCTGAGCGCCCGCTAGTCACCTCGGGCGCACCATGGACACATTCTCAACTTGAAATCGACCGACATTCGAGCTGCCGTTTGAGGGTGGACATGAGCATGAAGACGATTAGCAAGCAGAAGCCCTCAGGAGCTGAATACGCGTCGTTGCAAACGCGGTTCTCCAGATCCGATCGCACGACGTTTTCCGGGTTTGTCTATGATCGCGCCGATCTCGGCCGGCGTTACACTGTCGACCTGCTCGTCGACGGCGAGCCATACATGTCATCATTGTGTGACGAGTTCGTAACAGAGCTTGCCGACGTCGGGATCGGCGACGCTCGATTTGGCTTTACGTTCAACGTGCAGGATCAGGTCAGCGCGAACGCCGGGATCATTGAGGCAAGGCTGGCAAATATCGGCACTCCCGTCGGTGCTCCGATTCGCTGCGATGTCGCTGCGCCGGAAGCGCGATGGCACCGGATCGGCGATATCGAGTGGGTCGGAGGTCTGCGCTTCGAAGGCTGGCTTGCTCAGGACATCGACGAGGACATCGAAATCCTGATCGCGCAACGCCCGGTGATGACCGTGAAGCCGACCGGGTGGACCAACGTTGCGCGGGGCGGCGAGTTCGGCGTAGGCCGCCGGATCGATTTTCATCTGCCCGAGCATTTTGCGGACGGTCGCATGCGCGGACTATCCGCGCGGACGATTTCGGGACGGAGCCTGATCTCGGAGCCGATTTCCTTCGTCGCTTTCGATCGCGGATTGGAGCAAACGCTCGCGGATCTCGGGCGCTGGGATAGCGAGCGGCTTCGTGGAGAGCTGTTCGACCGAGTGTTGCCGGCCTCGATGCCGTTTCACGCCTATCGCGGCTGGAAAGAGCGCTTCTCGCCGACGACACAATCTGAACAGTCTGATGTTGTATCCGAGGCGGCAGTCGTCCTGATCGGCGATGTCAGGGTGGACGAGAGCATCGAAAGCCTCGAAGCCCAACGGCACTCCGCTTGGTCGGCGGTGTCCCTGCCGGCGCGAGCGTTCAGTCAATTCGATCCGATGGCAGCGCGCGAGTTTGTCGACGGCGATGCCGCTGGCAGTGCGTTCTTTGTGTTTTGTCTGAGCGGAACGATCCTCGCGGAAGACGCCTTGCAGCGCTTCGCCGATCTATTCGCGTCCGAACCTGGCTGCGATATGGTCTATGGCGATGTCGAGGTCGCTGCAGGCGCCGGCGCTGTCTGGCCGCTGGCGTTCTCCGCATTCGATCTCGAACGCGCGCTCGAGCAGGGCTATGGGGCGTATTGTTTTGCGGTGCGTCGGGAGCCTGCCGTGGAAGCGCTGCGATCGGCGACGTCGCTCTACGACATCTTCCTTTGCTGCGCGGAGCCGGATCGAACCTATCATCTTCCGGGATCGATTGCGGCATTGCCGCGGATTGATGCATCGGCCGCAACCTCCGAACTGGTCGCCGCGAGCAAGGCGTATTTTGCCAGAGCCGGCATCGAGGCCAATGTCGAGCCTCGGAAAGCGGGTCTTCTTCCGGCTGTTCAGGTCAAGCGCGCCGTCGATTGGAGCGAGCGCACCACCATCATCATCCCGACCAGAAATCGCGCCGAGCTGCTCAAGCGATGCATCGAGACGGTCATGCCGGCGGCAAATGAGACGAACGCCCGGATCCTTGTCGTCGACAACAGCTCGACCGAGCCGGAAACGCTGGACTATCTGGACAGCCTGTCGGCGCAGGAAATCGACGTCATCTCGGTCGAGGGGCCCTTCAACTTCGCATTCATCAACAACGCCGCCGTCGCTTGCGTCGACACGGAGAACATCTGCTTTCTCAACAATGACGTCGAGGCGCTCGACGACAGTTGGTTGGCGGAGATGCTGTGGCGGCTCGCGGCTCCCGACGTCGGAGCCGTCGGTGCAAAGCTGCTCTGGCCGAGCAGCGTCGTGCAGCACGGCGGAGTGGTGCTGGGAGCCAATTTCTCGGCCGCGCACGCCTTCAACGACCGGATGGATGGTGATCCCGGCTATGGCGATTTGCTTCAGGTGGCGCACGAATGTTCGGCGGTGACGGGGGCGTGCCTCCTGATGCGCAAGCGCGATTTCGTGGCCGTCGGCGGCATGGACGAGATCCGCTTTCCGATCAGCTTCAACGATATCGATTTGTGCCTGAAGCTGCGCCAGCTCGGAAAGCGGATCGTGTTCACGCCGGACGCGAAACTCGTTCATCTGGAATCGGCAAGCCGCGGTCGCGATTCCGCGCCGGATCGCAGGGCACGCTTCAGGCGCGAGCTGTCGATCCTGCGCGCGAAATGGGGCGAGGTGCTGCTCGACGATCCCTATTACAGCCCACTGCTGGGGCTGGATTCGACGCCGTTCTCCTCGCTTGCATGGCCGCCGCGATCATGGAAGCCGCGTGCCAACCTGCCGCCGGTGTCGACCGCTCCTCCGATCGGGTTGTAGCAGGACGTCATCGACCGCCCAGTCGCGTACGGCAGCAATCGTTGCATCGGCATCAAAGCCTGGCTGCAGCTGCAGGTCCGTGCTTCGGCCACGTCCCGGACGAGTTGGACTCCATTCCGTCACGGCGATCGGCAGGCCGGTTGCCAGCAGCGCGTCCACCAACGGATGGCCAAACGCCGGTTTGCCGATGTCGAGAACCAATTTCGTGATGCCGTGACCTTCGATGAGCGTGGCGACGTCGTCGACGACAATATCGCCGGTGACGATGACATTGGTGCGCTGCATCAGCTTGAGATCGTCGAGGGTACTTCCCAGCACGATGATCTCGACGTCTTGGTCGGCGTCGGCCAGTTGATCGCTCAACGCTCGTATGAAGCGAAATTCCGCGGCGTTGGCGTGCAGGACCAGCAGGCCGAGACGCGCGGGGCCGCTCGCGGCGGGATACAGCGCCGGCGGCGCGGGCGGGTCGCTCAGCCTCACGGCTTGCAGGCCGAGAACCCCTTCCGAAAAGGCCGCGCCGTGGTCATCGATCGCAGTCACGCGCCGCGCCCCGGCGACCAGGCTTGCCCAGTCCGGATGAACGCCTGATCCAACCGCCGCGCGCGTTGCAAGCGCGGTGTCGGTGATCAGGAGGTCGTAGGCAAAGTGTTGCGTGAGCTGCGCCAGACATGCGCCGGGAATGCGGTTCGGCTCTGCGATCTCGAGCGATCGGATTCCGAGATCGGCGAGAGACTTCAGAAGAGCTTCGCGGCCCTCAGGCGTCGCAACGTCGAGTACGATCGACTGCGGCGCTCCGCCATCCGGATCGAACATCGCAGCCAGCTGGCGTTGTCCCTCGGAGCGGATCTGCACGACCACACCGTGCTGATCCTCTGCCGCCAACTGCCGGCAGCGCCTGATGGCAATTGCGCGGCCGGCGAACGAGCCGCACAGGATGACGGATGGGCCGATGGCGACCTGCTGGTTCGTGAGCAGCTTGAGCTCAAGCGCGGCCCGGCAATCGCGGAGCGGATCGGCAAGCAGGAATGCGGCGCAGTCCGTCGCATAGCGCCGGTAACGGTGTTCGAGAACGCGAAGATTTCGCATCACGAGCGAACGCTTCTCGCCCAGAAACGAGCGCGAACCCTCGTGTCCGACGAAAACCGAAGGAATGCAGACGTTGCGGAAGCCCGCCTCCGCCGCGCGCAGGCAGAAGTCGACGTCTTCGAGATAGCCGCGATAGAAGTCGTCGGAGAGCTCGCGCACGGCGTCGAGGCATTCGCGGGTAATGTAGAGGCAGAACCCGATGCCGTTGGGGATGTCGATGGCAATCCCGGAATTTGCCCTGCCTGCAAGTTCATCCAGCAATTCGATTTCGCCGGCCGCGGGCAGGGGATTTGACCGGTTCGGGACTGGAAAGCTGGTGTATTCGCCGTTGTTCGACAGCGGGGTCGCCGTGCCTACCCGCGGCGTCGCTTGCACGGCGCTGCGCAGGCGTTGCAGCGCGTATTTCGGCACGATCGTGTCCGAGTTCAGCAGCACGACGTCGCCGGCGCCGGTCTCGCCGAGCGCCCGGTTGACCGCGCCGACAAAGCCAAGATTGTGCTCGTTGGTCAGGAGCCTGATGCGGAATTCGGCGGCGAGCTCATTGAGCAGGTGCTTGATGTCGGGCTCGGGCGACGCATCATCCACGACGACGATGGTCGAGCCCGGCGTGCAGGCGAGCGCATTCAACGCGCTGTCGATGCAGGCTCGCGTTGCGGCCAGATCCCGGTATACCGGGATGATGATGGTGAGCGGAGGGGGTTCGCCGTTTCGAAGGCGAGCCGGCCGGCGTGGTGCGGTCCGATGATCCGGAACGCGGTTGGCCGGGAGTTGAACACTTGCGATCACCCGGTCCGCCTGCGTGATCTGCAGGCGCTGCGAGGTCGCGGATGCGGGCCGGATCAGACGGAAGCTCGCAGCCTGTCGCCCGTCACGCGCGAATCTGTGGCGTGGATCGGCGGGAAGCTGGATCGTGCTGGATTGATCCGCCTGCGCCAGCGAAAGGTGCGGGTCGTCCGGCCCGCGCCACGTCACCCATCCCTTCACCTCTTCATCGAGAAAGTCGATGCGGGCGCAGCTGTCCTGGCCGCTCTGTTCGAGCAGAAGGAGGGCGCTCCTGACCGAATCCGGATCGTCATCACGCCGCGTGACGCTTCGCGCCGCCTCGATCTGCTGAAGGTCGTCGCCCCAAGCCATCATTCGCCGGGCAGCGACCAGATCGTCCGGCTCGAGCTCGAGCGCCCTCGCCACGCTGGCGATGGCCGCATCCCTGAGATCGAGATGAAACAGCGCTTCCGCGCGCAGCAGATGGGCGCGAGCGCCCGGATGCGGCAGGATCCGGCAGCGGCGGTCGGCGAGCGCGAACGCCAGGCGGAAATCACGCGCCTCGAGCGCCCCGACAGCGGCCCGCTCGAGATCGACGTGGTGGAGCGTTTTGGACGTAAAGGCGATCCTGCGCGCGTCGGCGGTCAAGTGGCGCCCTTATCTGCCCGCATGGTCAGCCTGCCGTCTTGACGGCGCCCTGCCGGCTCCGGAACACGCGCACCCGTCCCTCGAGGCGGGGTCCGTCCTGGTGCGGCATCGGAGTGGCGGGTTCGACGCGCCTCGGCTGCTGGGGCGCGAGAGGGGCTGCCTGCACCCGGCGCTCCTCGAGGTTGAGCTTGAGGCCCACCAGCGGTTCCCGTCCGGAAGGGCCCGACACCACAATCCGGTTCCCGGTGACCCGCAGGGTCGGAGCCCCCAGGAAGATGGTTTCAGCCGCGATGGCGTAGCGATCCGCGCCGGGACCCGAGGCCTCCAGCGAGAACCCCGTGATGGCCAATGCGCGTCCCCGGGTTCCGGCAAAAGTTCCGAGAGGAACGAACTGGTTGTCGCCCCGCTGCGGCCTAGCGAACTTGACGGCATATTGCAGCTGGAGATCCCGCGGCTTGTTGGGCCATTCGAGGGAAATTCCCTCGATCCGGGCCGGCGCGGACGGTCCGGCAATCCAGACATTCGAGCCGACGGTCACGTCGCCCAGGCCCGCGACATGCGCGAGCAGCTTGAGGTCGCTCAACTCGCCGGGGCCGGCCTCCGGCTCGAACATGTCGAATGGCTGGCTGGCCGGCTGCTGCTCAGCCGCCTGTCCCTGGGTCAGCGGCTCGATCTTGATATTGGCGGCGGTCGACCCGCCGACGCGCCCTGCCGTGACCTCGACGATCAGGCGGCTCGGTCGGGCGACCGACACGACCAGCGCGGTCTCGGGCGCGAACAGGGTTCCATTGACCACGTCCGGTCCGGTAATGATATTACAATTGTTAAGACTGGCGCGATCCGCGTATACGCGCACCACCGGAGGTGACACCTTATCATCTGCGCCATTGTATCGAACCAGGAAGAGACCCCGTGCCAGATCAATGGTTTTCTGCTGAATCTGTTCGTTCATTGTCGCCTGCGAGCCTAACGGAATGGATTGGTAAGTCTCCTGCAGTGTGCCCCAAAAATCTGTGTGATAGAAGGGGGCTTAATGTTAATCCGGTAAGATAGTTTCGCTCGCCAATCGATGACATACCGCCGGTGATGATGCAGACCCTGACCCCAATCGAAGACCGCGCGGCCGGGGGGCGCGCTCGCCCGCCAATGAACGTCCTGTTCGTCCACAATAACTTTCCGGCCCAGTACCGCCACATTGCGCGCGCGCTCGCAGAGCAGCCCGGCAACAGGGTCGTTGCCGTCGGTTCATCGACCGCCAGCACGACGCCGGATATCCGGCTGCTCAAATATTCGACGACCAAGACGGATTCCGCGGTCGTCCATCCGTTTGCCCGGCGCTTCGATGTCGAATCGCGGCGTGCCGAAGAGGTTCTGTACGCGCTGTCGTCGCTGTCGGGGCAAGGCTTCGTGCCCGACCTGATCTTCGCGCATCCCGGTTGGGGCGAGACGCTGCCGCTGCGCACGATGTTTCCGCGCGCGCGGATCATCCTCTATTGCGAATTCTACTACGGTGCCGAGGGCAGGGACGTCGGCTTCGATCCCGAGTTTCCCATGACGGGCCTTGATGGCAACGTCGCACTCCATCTGAAGAATGCGACCACGCTGCTGGCGCTCACGGAATGCGATACGGGCGTCTCGCCGACGCCATGGCAGAGGTCGACCTTTCCCGCCGAGTTTCAGAGCAAGATCGAGGTGATCCACGAGGGCGTCGACACCGACGAGGTGAAGCCCAATCCCGTCGCGCGGTTTCAGCTTCCGAACGGTGCGACGCTGTCGACGGACGACGAAGTGATCACCTACGTCTCGCGCAACCTCGAGCCGGTGCGCGGATTCCATATCTTCATGCGGTCCCTGCCGAGGATACTCGCCGCGCGGCCGAATGCGCAGGTTGTGATCGTCGGCGGCAGCGGGACATCCTACGGGGCGAACCCGCCCAAGGGTTCGAGCTGGAAGTCGATGTTCCTGGACGAGATCAAGTCGGATATCGACCTGCGCCGGGTGCATTTCCTCGGCCGGATTCCTCGGGAACCGTATCTCGAGCTGCTGCAGATTTCCTCGGTGCACGTCTATCTGACCTATCCCTTCGTGCTGTCCTGGTCGCTGCTGGAGGCGATGAGCGCGGGATGTGCGGTGGTGGCATCCGACACCGCCCCGCTTCGCGATATCATCTCGGACGGCAACGGCCTGCTGGTGCCGTTTTTTGATATTGATGCGCTGTCGGATCAGGTACTGTCGGTGCTGTCACGGCCCAAGGCCTTCAAGAAGATGCGGATGAAGGCGCGCAGCTTCGTGCGGGACAATTACGACGCAAAGCGGGTCTGTCTGCCCCGGATGCTGACGCTCGTTGATGAAGGTGTCCTCCCGCGCACGTACGGGGGATAACGCCAGGAGTTTGCGATGCCGCTTGTCATCTCGGTTGCCCAGCGCAAGGGCGGAGTCGGAAAGACGACCCTTGCGGTCTTGCTCGCCGCAGAACTGGATCGGCGCACGGGCGTGGTGGGACTGGTCGACGCCGACTCGCAGGCGTCCGCGTGTCACTGGGCCGAGCCCGGCAATCTGTCGTTCCCCGTCTACCAGCTTGATCCGGAAACCCGGCCGGTCGCCGAATGGGCCAAGCTGATGCGCCAGATTCCGCATCAGATCATCGTCGTGGACTCCGCGCCGAACGATCGGGTGCTGGGCGCGGTGCTCGCGGTCGCCAATATCGTGCTGATGCCGTGCACGCCGTCCGGCCTTGACATCGAGGCCACCGCGCGGACGCTCGACATCGTGCGGGAAGTGCGCGCCACGCGGCGAACGGCGCTCCGCGCCATGATCGTGCCGAACCGCGTCGACCAGCGCACGCTCGAAGGCCAGCAGCTGATCGAGGAGCTTGATACGCTCGACGAGGAGATCGGGCCGATGATCGGCAGCCGCTCGGCCTATGTGCGCGCCGTCGCCTTGGGGCAATCGGTCGCCGATTTCGCCGGCGGGACGCCCGCGGATCTCGAGATCAAGATGCTCGCCGATCTCGTGATGAGCTGGTGCGGGATCGCGCCCAGGCAGCGGGTGGCGATTTAACAGAGCGCGCCGGCGGCTTCACGACAGGCCAACCATGCCGGCATGGGAACGAAAGAGTTCGGGCCGCAACCGGCCCTTGACCTGACGGCGGCGCCCCGCAGGCTTGGTTAACGGATTGCTCGCGCACACCCTCGCATTTGAAACAAATGCCGCCGCGCGCTTGAGCCCAAGCTCAAGACATTTCCCGTACATGCTTCCCGTCACTGTGGGGAGTGATGAATGTACAACGTCAAGAGAGTGATGGCCCTGGTTCTGGCCGTCCTTGCGCTCGGGACAAGCGCACAGAACACCCAGGCTGGAATGGTCGGCTTCCCGCTGCCGCTGCGCGGCGTGATCGAGAAGATCCGTTTCAGCGAGCCGACGCTGGCGCCGATGGCCTACACCATGTTCTGCATGCGCTATGCCGACGAGTGCAAGCCGAAAGCCCGCGTCCGGATGGTGTTCCGCGGCGGCGCCACACGCCTGACCAAGCAGCGAATCGCCGACCTGATCGAGGTCAACGCTTCGGTCAATCGCAGCATCGTGCCACAGCGCAACGAACGCGGCCTTGCCGGCGAGGAATGGGTGATCAATCCGGCGCGCGGCGATTGCAACGATTATGCAGTCAGCAAGCGCCACGAGCTTTTGGCGCGCGGCTGGCCGATGCGCGACCTTCTGCTGAGCGAGGTTGTGACCTCCTCCGGTGAGCATCATCTCGTGCTGGTGGTCCGCGCCAAGGGTGGAGACATCGTGCTCGACAATTTGAATGCGCAGATCCGCAGCTGGTCGCAGGCGCGTTATCGTTGGGTCAGGATGCAGACCCCGGCGAACCCCGACCACTGGGCTGGCGTCGCGCAGGCCCGCGCCTGAATTCCTGAACGAGCCCCATCGATCGAAAATGGCGCGGCGAGACATTTCGCCGCGCCATTTTCATATGAGGGATGACCGCAGGGTCGCTGTGATCTCATCCGGAACGATTGGAGGCATCGACGGTTGACCCCGGTTCAACCCATCGAGGCATCGACATGAAGCTGGCCGGCCTTGTCACAACAGCGACGCTGGTCGTCGCCCTAGCCACACCGGTGCTTGCACAGGGCACCGGGCAGACCACGCAGGGCACAACACGCTATTCGATCGATGGACCGGGCGGTGGTGTTCCGACATCGCGGCCGCAGGCGACCCAGCCGGTCCCGCCGGCAACACCGGCTTACCCCTATGGCAGAGCGTCGCGGCACGGGCCGCCGGTCGGTCAACGGACCAACGTGCCGCTGGGGTCGCGCTGACCGTCGCTTCGGCTGCAAATCCGTTCAGTCTTAACGCTATTCCCATCGTCATTTTGCCGCCTCGGACGGAATGTCGTACCGATGCGATCACTGCGCCGGTTGAGGCGCGGGATTGGTTCGCGCAGGGCGAAATTTTCAGATGGCGAGCAGGGGTTCAATCCTGATCACGGGTGGCGCGGGATATATCGGATCCCATTGCGCCAAGGTGGTTGCCGAGGCCGGATTTCTGCCGGTGGTCTACGACAATTTGTCCACCGGTCACCGCGATTTCGTGCGATGGGGACCGCTCGTGATCGGCGACGTCGCCGACCATGACAAGATCGCCGCCACCATCCGCTACCACAACGCGCTCGCCGTGATGCATTTCGCCGCGTTCAGTGCGGTCGGCGAGTCCGTGGCGGATCCGCAGAAATATTTCACCAATAACGTTGCCGGCACGCTCGGCCTGCTGCGCGGCATGCGGGAGGCGGGTTGCGACCGCCTGGTGTTCTCCAGCACCGGCGCGGTCTACGGCAACGCCGGCCGCGATCCAATTCCCGAGAGTGCCGCAGGTCCGACCGTCAATCCCTACGGCCGCTCCAAATTCATGATCGAGCAGATCCTGGCCGACTACCGCGCGGCCTATCGGTTCAACTCGGTCTGTCTGCGCTATTTCAATGCCTGCGGCGCCGACGCCTCCGTCACCATCGGCGAACTCCGCGATCCCGAGACGCATTTGATTCCGCGCGCGCTGATGGCGCTGCTGGGGCACGTGCCGGACTTTGCCATCTTCGGCGAAGACTATGACACGCCTGACGGCACCGCGGTGCGCGACTACATCCATGTCGATGACCTCGCGAGCGCCCATATCGCGGCGCTCGAGCTGCTGCTGAGTGGCGACGCCGGCGGCGTGTTCAATCTCGGCACCGGCACCGGCTATTCGGTGCGCCAGGTGCTCGACGCGATCCGCGCCGAGACCGGTGAAGCGGTGCCGAGCGTGGTGCGCGAGCGCCGGGCCGGCGATCCGCCGATCCTGGTGGCCGATCCCTCCAGGTCGGAGCGCGGCCTCGGCTTCAAGGCCAGCCGGTCCGATCTCGGCTACATCATTCGCTCGGCCTGGGCCTGGCATCAGAAGGCGCATCCGCGCCGGCGGTAGAGCATGATCCGGAAAAGTGCGAAGCGGTTTTCCCTCGCGACAAACGCGGAACGCGTTTGCGCGGAGATCATGCTCAAATAACGATCAAGCCGCGAGAGGCTCAGTTCAATGTGATGTAGTGCTGTTCGGCCAGCCGCGCGAGGAACGGCATGTCGACAAGGCTTGCCACCAGGAAGACGGCGACCAGCGCCAGCACGAGCAGCATCAGGCCGCGCTCGCCATAGAGCTTCTCGGGCTTCTGCGCCGACGACCCCGGCGACGTCGACATCGAGAAGTAGGTGGTGAACAGCATCACCACCAGCGGCATCGCCAGGACATACTCGATACGGTACTTCACCAGGAACACCGAGAGGAAGAACACCGAGAACAGCGAATAGCTGAGGCACGAGGCCGTCAGCGACACCTCGGTATAGTGCGCGAAGCTAGCGCGGTAGCGCGCCAGAAGCTCCTTGCCATGGGACGCGGCAATCTCGCGATATTCGGACAGCCGCTTGGCCGCCATCAGGAACGCGCCGCCAAACCAGTAGCACAGGATCACCGAGCCCGGCGGCAGCGAGGTCGGATCGATCATCGCCCAGCCGATCAACAGCCGCAGCGGATTGTTGACGGATTCCGAGATGACGTCGAAATAGGCCTTGTCCTTGCTCCGGAGCGGCGGGACATTGTAGACGATGCCCTGCACGGCGAAGATGCCGGTTGCGAACAGCATCAGGCGGCTGCTCGCAGATGCGCAGACGAGGCCGAGCGCGACCAGCAGCAGCCACTCTAGCCCGATGATCTTGCCGTCCATCGCGCTCTGCACCGCGGAGCGCTGCGATTTGGTCGGGTGATGCCGGTCGAAGTCGCGGTCGAACCATTCATTGATCACATAATTGGCCGACGCGATGCAGATCGCGGCCACAAGGCCGAGGACGATAGCGCTTGCGATATGCTCGCCTCTCGGGCCGCGCAACAGCCAGGCAAGGACAATCCCGGGAACGATGAAGATGTGCTTGGTGCTGTGATCGAGCCGCAGGATGGAAAGATACTGCCCGATGCTTGCGGCCGGCGGCTTGCCGGCTTCGACCTTGCTGTCCATCAGCGCCATCGCGCGGTCCTTTTTCTGTCGTCGTTGATCGATCGCCTAGTTGAGGAGGTAGACGTCGAAACTCTCGTCGGTCTTGGCGGGGCCGAAGCGGCGCAGCATCGTGGTCGCTTCGCGGAAATCGCGGATCTGCGCCGCTGAGGCACGGAACGTCCGCCAGTCCTTGCCTTCGTCGTAGGTCCGGTCGGGCGTGATCTCGTCGAGCCGGTAGGCCAGCAGGATGATGACGGGCGCGCGGGTCGTGTCGCGAAGCTCGCGGCCAAGGCGCAGGGTCTCGCCGAGATCGCTGTCCATCTTGCCCTTGCGCGAGAAGATCACGACGCTGCCGAATTTATGGTCGCGCGCGAGATAGATCCGGTTCTTGACGTAGTAGGGCAGCGCCTCGACCAGCCATTCCGGCTCGGCGAGGATCACTGCATTGGTGAGATCGGCGCGCGAGGCGATCAGGCGGCCGAGATCGGCGCTGCGGCTTGCGACCACGCCGGTCACCGCGTTGCGCAAATCGTTGATGCCGGCGGCGGTCTGGATCGCGAGCACCAGCAGCAGCGACCCGCGTCCGATCGCCGGCAAGCGCCGGTCGAGCCATGCGCGAGAGCCGGATGGCGCGGTGACCCGGCTCCAGCCGATCCAGTAAAGCGCGATCAGGAAGCTCAGCCAGACCGCGGCATGTCGGTAGGCACCGTTGGCGGCGACGGCGAAGAACAACGACGTCAGCAACAGGGCGGCGATGGCGGCGAGAAACGCCGGTCGCCGCGGCAAGAGCCCGAGCGTCGCGCCGAACAGCAGCACCGATCCCGCGACCCCCGGCAGCAGATTGGCAAACAGCGCGCCCAGCGACGTCGCGCCAGGGTTCACCAGGGACAGGATTGCCGCCGCGAGTGGTGACTCGTGCGACCAGTCCCGGGCCGCGGCGTCATTATAGGTCGGCAGCATCGTCACCGCGCAGATCACGACGCCAATCGTCGTTATCGTTGCATTGATCGCGAAATTGGTGAGTTGCGGCGACCAGCGCCAGTCACGGCTCCCTCGGGTCTCGAGCAGGTCGAGCAGCCAGAACAGGAGGAATGCGCCGGCCATGATCGCGCCGACGACGTTGGTGTTGGCGAGCAGGAACAGCAGCGCGCCGAGCAGCAAACCACGGTCGCGGTGGGCCCGATAGCAGGCCGCGATCGCGAACAGGAACAGGGCCGAGATGCCGTAATTCCTCGCCATCACGACATATTCAAACAACAGCGCATGGCTCGTGATCAGCAGCAGGACCAACGGCCGCGGGAATGGCGACCGGAAGATCAGCAGTGCGACCGTGATGAGCCCGACCATGAGGGCGACGGCGGGCAGCACCTCGACCCGATCGAATACGGCATGCACGCCGCGCAACAGAAGGTACCAGAGGGCAGGGTGGCCCTCGCCATGCAACCCTCTCAGCATGGCGACCGGATCGTCGCCGTTCCGGGCAATGGTGAGCGCCCGGACCTCGTCGCGCCACATCACGTGACGGCCGATCTGGAAGCCGACCAGCGCGACCCATCCCGCGAGGAGCAGGACGTCCGGCCAGGATCGGCGGTCCCGCTTGGGCGCGAACAACCACTGGTCCAGGATGGGCAGAGAACGGGTCAATGAATCCTGCTGCTGCTCGGATCGGGACGGTCAAACCGGGGCGTCATCTGCCGGCCTGGTGGTTTGTGTTAACAGTAAAATCCACATAGAATGTTGTAACATTATGGGCGAACCAGACTAACATTTATGACGCCGACGCCGGCCCAGAGAACGGTCAGGGACATCGGTCCTGCGCACCCCGAGGTGGAGTTCGCGCTGGTGCTGGCGCGAACCATCGATTCCGTGAGCGCCGACCCGCAGCAGCTGCGCAGCGCGGTCTACGAGCTCGCGCGGCAGAAGCTGCAGCAGCTTGCGCACGAGGATCCGGCGGAAAAGCAGCGTCTGATGCAGGCGCTGGAAGTGGCGATCGAAGGCGTCGAAGCGCACACCAAGAGCAATGTGATCGAGAAATTCGAGGTGCCGCCGGCGCGGGCGCTGCCCGCATTCCTCGAGGCGGCGGGCGCTGCACGGCGGATCGAGGCCCCGCCCCGGATCGATGCCGAGGCGGCCTTTGTCACGACCCTCGATCGCGTCGAGCCTGCGGTGGCGCGCGGTCCGCGATGGTCGTCGTCGGCGCCGCTGCGTTACGTTCTCATGCTGGCGTTCTTCGGGCTGATCGCGGCCGTTGTCCTGCTGCAGCAACGCGGCGTGTCATTGGCCGCGGCCCGCGCGATGATTGCCGGCACGATGGCATCGGCGCCGCCTGAAACCCAAAGGCCGGCGGTGGTCGCGGCCGTCCCGGCGCCGGCCGCTGCGGCCGCCGCGCCGCCGCCGCCGAAACGGCCATTGCCGACCGCCTATGGCGTCTACGCCGAGAGCGGCGGCAAGCTCTACGAGCTGCAGCTGATCCAGGGGCGTGCGCCGGATCCGCGGGTGGCGATCTCGGCGGCGATCACCAGGCCGAGCGAGACCACGCTGCCTGACGGACATCTCCGCTTCATCGTGTTCCGGCGCGAGGGTGCTGGCGGCGCCTCCGACCCGATCGATGTGCGTCTGATCGCGCATGTGAGCCAGCAGACCACGTTCGACGCGACCGGCAAGCCGGTGGTCTCGCCGGGCGACGACATCTGGGTGATCCGCAACATCTCGATCCCGTTCCGCGCGGCGCCGCTCAAGGACGATCCGCAGATGTTCGAGGTCCTGCCGCGCGACGACGTGCCGCTGCCGCCGGGACGCTACGCGTTGATCCTGAAGGCGCAGGCCTACGATTTCACCGTCGAAGGCGCGGTCACCGACAGGCGGCATTGCCTGCAGCGGCTGGCGGCTGCGAATGGCGTGTTCTACTCGGAATGCGAGAAACCGTGAGCGGGGTGTCCCTCCGGTTCAGCGTCGTGCTGGCGCTCCTGCTGGCATCGCGTGCCGCCGTCGCCGCACCCGCCGCCGAGACCGCAAAACGCTGCCTGCGCGCGGCCTACATCGTCTACCCCTACAAGCGACCGGGGGCCGTGCCGATGAATGGCGATCGGCTGCATTTCTTTCAGCAATGCATGGTGCAAGACGACACGAAGTCGGCGGAAGCGCCGAAGCGCGATTGAGCGCAGTGCGCCGAATGCTCAGTTCGCGGACTGCTCCACGTCCGACCTCAGCCGGCCGAGCTGGTTGCGCAGCACGAGTAGCATGAAGCGACCGACGCCGATGCCGACGAGACCTCCCGCCACCTTGACGATCGCGTCGATCAGGCGGCCGTGACGGTCCGGTGTCAGGAATTGCATTGCTTCGAGCGTGAACGCGCTGAAGATGACAAGGAGCACGATCAGCGCGGTGCGCCGCGGGTAGCCCAGCACGAAGGCCAGCGCCATCACGGCGAACGCAGCAAAATGCTCGATCTGCGGATGGAATAGCGAGGGACGGTCCTGGATCGGCGACAGCGTCACGAAGGCGATGAACGCAAGCGCAAGCCAGCCTGCAATCACGCCGAACCTCCGTATCTTTGAAACAAGCAACGCGTTCTTCCCGGTCCATATGCGCTGGGCGCACCGCGGTTGAATTAGCGCATCGCCGGTGTCAGCGACATGAAAATGGTCGTCGAAGGTTAACTTGCCGATCGACTGCAAATGACCCGACATGTTGTCCGCGCGCCGGTCCGCCGGAAGGTTGCCAGCAACAATCGCTTTCAAGTTTATGGTAGTAAGATACCTTAAACTGAAACCCAATCTCACTTCGCGCGCATCTCATGGAGGGAACCAGGGGTGCTTGCGCGGGTTCCCCGGATGGTGCACCTGACGAAAAAATTAGCGGCGCCTTGCGGGTCCATTCATAAGCCGTTCACGGCGGGAAGCCTCATTTGGTGCCGGAATGTCGTAATGCTCACTCTCGGAGGCCAAAGTGCGTCTGCTCGTCGTTGAGGATGATCCGGATCTAAACCGCCAGCTCACCACCGCGCTGACGGACGCCGGCTATGTGGTCGATCGCGCGTTCGACGGCGAGGAGGGGCATTTCCTTGGTGATAGCGAGCCGTACGACGCGGTGGTGCTGGATATCGGCCTGCCGAAAATGGACGGTATCTCGGTGCTCGAGGCCTGGCGGCGGAACAAGCGGGTGATGCCGGTGCTGATCCTCACCGCACGAGATCGCTGGAGCGACAAGGTTCAGGGCTTCGACGCCGGCGCCGACGACTATGTCGCCAAGCCCTTCCACCTCGAGGAGGTGCTGGCGCGGATCCGCGCGCTGCTGCGCCGCGCGACCGGGCATGCCCAGGTCGAACTGAACTGCGGGCCGGTGGCGCTGAACACCCGGACCAAGCGGGTCACCGTCAACGGCAATCCGATCAAGCTGACCTCGCACGAGTACAATCTGCTCGACTATCTGATGCACCACACCGGGCGGGTGGTCTCGCGCACCGAACTGGTCGAGCATCTCTACGACCAGGACTTCGACCGCGACTCCAACACGATCGAGGTGTTCGTCGGGCGCATTCGCAAGAAGCTGGAAGTCGATATCATCCAGACCGTGCGCGGCCTCGGCTACATGCTTTCGCCGCCGACCTAGAGCATGATCCGGAAAAGTGCGCAGCGGTTTTCCCTGCGACAAACGCGAAGCGTTTGCGCGGAGATCATGCTCTTGAAGCATTTTCGAGCGAAGTGGATGCCGGTTCGTTCGCGTGAAGAAAGCGCGGACCAAACAATGGGATAAGAACATGTCCTATTCAATCGGATCATGCTCTTAAGGTGCTTGATCGCGATGCGGGCATTGGCATGATCCGCGCCAGGAGGACTGGATTCGCCATGTCTGAACTCGCCTTGTCACGGCCCGCTGACGCGATGTTCGAGCTCGTGCCCTGATGGGCGGCAGCTCGCTCGCGACACGCCTGTTCGTCTCGGCGACCGCCTGGGTGGTGGTGATCCTGGCGATCACGGGCGTCATCCTGTCGTCAGTCTATCGCGACGCGACCGAGCGCGCCTTCGACCGGCGGCTCAATCTCTATCTGCGCACCCTGATCGCCGAGGTGGCGACGCCGGACGAGCCGGCGGACCGCCAGTTCCAGTCGCTGGGCGAGCCGCTGTTCGACCTTCCATTGTCGGGCTGGTACTGGCAGATCACCCGGACCGATACCGAAAAGGGCGAGACCCGCGCCTCGCGCTCGCTGTGGGATAAGAAGCTGCCCAAGCTCGAGGAGCACGGCGCCGAGCTGACCGCTGCCGGGGTCCGGCTCGGCTATGTCGACGGGCCCGAAGGCCAGAGCCTGCGCGTGGTGGAGCGGCCGGTCGATCTCGGTGCCGACGGCAAGTTCCTGGTCAGCGTCGCCGGCGATGCCACCGAGATCTTCGATGAGACCCGCAGCTTCGACTATTATCTCGGCGGCACCTTCGCCGCGCTCGGCGTCGTGCTGCTGCTGACCACGGTCTTCCAGGTGCGCTACGGCCTCGCGCCGCTCAAGCGCATTTCGGATGCGATCGCCGACATCCGCTCCGGCCGCGCCGAGCGGCTGGAGGGCCGGTTTCCGGTCGAGATCGCACCGCTGGCGCGCGAGACCAATGCGCTGATCGATGCCAACCGGGAGATCGTCGAGCGCTCGCGCACCCATGTCGGCAATCTCGCCCATGCGATCAAGACGCCGCTCTCGGTGATCGTGAACGAGGCGGCCGCGCATACCGCCGATCCTTTCGCCAGCAAGGTGCTGGAGCAGGCCGATCTGATGCGGGACCAGGTCGCGCACCATCTCGAGCGGGCGCGGATCGCCGCCCGTGCCACCATCGTCAGCACCATCACCGACGTCGCACCTGTGATCGAGGCGCTGCGCCGGACCATGGAGAAGATCCATCGCGATCGCGACCTCTCGATCGAGGCGAACGCCGATCCGGCGGCACGGTTTCGCGGCGAGCGGCAGGACCTCGAGGAGATGGTCGGCAATCTCGTCGACAACGCCTGCAAATGGGCGGCTTCGCAGGTGTTCGTCGAGGTGACCGTGGTCCCGCCCGAGGCCTCGGGCGCCGGGCCGAGGCTGCGCATTGTGGTCGACGACGACGGGCGCGGCCTGTCGGAAGCCGAGCGTGCCCAGGTGTCGCGGCGCGGCCAGCGGCTCGACGAGTCAAAACCAGGCTCCGGTCTCGGCCTGTCGATCGTGACCGATCTCGCCGGCCTCTACGGCGGCAATCTCACCCTGAACAACGCGCCGATCGGCGGCCTGCGGGCCAAGCTCACGCTGCCGGCGGTGTAGCACAAGATGACTTTACTCTGAATCGAGCGGCGGATTCCGCTTCACCTCGCCCCGCGCGCGGGGAGAGGTCGGAACGCATCGTTAGATGCGTTCCGGGTGAGGGGGAGTCTCCGTAAACGCAGCTATCACCCGATACGCGGAGGCGGCCCCTCACCCCAACCCCCTCCCCGTAAGAACGGGGCGAGGGAGCGCAGCGCCGCCGCGGTCGCTATCCGACCTAAACCCATCTCGCTCTAGTCTGCCTTGGGAGGATCGACGCCGCTATTCTTCCTAAACGGCTTCTTAACACGCCCGCCGCTATCATTGCGGGCGGACGGGCTGCGGCGCTTGCCGGGCACCAAGCTTTCACGACCGGGCATGAGCCAGAAATCGACCGAGCGGCTGAGGGATTATCTCGCGCAGCTTCCGCCGCAATCGCAGGCGCTGCTGATGCGCGAGCTGGAGCGCGCCGTCGAACGCGGCGACGACGTCGCCGTCGCCAATCTGGTCCTCGAGCAGCTGCGCAAGATCGTGCGCGGGGCCGAGGAGGACGAGCAGATCCAGCCGCGCAGCGACGACCCGGCGCGGCTCCTGTTCCGGCCGCTCGAGCCGTTCCTCGCCGAGACCAATTTCCCGACGCGAGCGGGCCAGATCCGGCGCGCCTCGCTGCTGCCGATCTGGCAATGGCTGGCCCGCGAGGGCGCGCCCGAAGCGGCTCGCGCGTTCGAGGCGGCGTTGGCCGCGGCCACGGAGAGCGGTCCGATGGAGGCCGCCGCGCGCAAGTTCCAGCTTGCCGCCGCGGACGCCATCCTCAAGATCGCGGCGCCGAGCCAGGACGACCGCCAGCGCGCGCTGTCGCGGGTCGGCCCGCCAAACGTGGTCGAGGACCTGCTGCCGATCGGCCTCGTTCTGCAGGCCCGCGAAGCGCTGGAAACCCTGGGAAGCCGGCTGCCGAGCCAGATCCGGGTGTTTGCCGATTCCCAGATCGCCTCCGCGATGGAGGCGCTCAAGCTGCCGTCGTTGCAGACGCCGCAACTGCTGCCGTTTGCGCTGTCATTGATTGCGCAGCGGCTCGCCGCGCCATGGCAGATCATCCGTCTCGCCATCAAGATGGCGGCCTCCGACGACGAACTGCGGGTTGCGGCGACGCCTTACGGCATCGCGGTCACCATCGCGCTGCATGATTTGTCGTTCGTCGCGGCCTGCCTGCGCACCGACATCAGGCGCGGGCATTTCGATTATGTCGGCGAGCAGCTCAAGACCCTGCATGACGGCGTCCGCGGCCTGCGCACCGAGCTCGATCTGCGCAACGATTCCACCTGGGGCCGCCAGCTCACCTCGGTCCGCGCCGATACTTCCAACGCGCTGCAATCGGAGATCGACAGCGTGCCGGGCCGGGTCCGCCGCATCCTGCGCCAGCGCGCCGACAAGGACATTACGGCAGGGGCCAAGATCGATGCGACCGAGGTCGAGGATGCCGCGGCACTGATCGATTTCGTCGCGGTGTGCCGCACCTATGCCAGCGAGCTCGCCATCAACGAGGTGACGCTGCGGACTTTCTCCGACCTGCAACATTATGTCGAGCAGTCGACCGAAGGGCTGGTGCAGTCGCTGCGCGGCGGCGACGCCCGGGTCCGGACGTTCCGCCAGCAGCAGGTCAAGGCCGCGATCCGCTTCTGCGAGGTGCTGTTCGGCCACGACTACGCCTCCCTGATGAACCGGGCCGCCGAAAACGCCGTGACCGGCGAGCGCAAGTCGTCGCGCGCGGGGTAGCGAGACCGCGCAATTCGCGAGCAGGTTCGACGGTAAGCCGACGAGCCCCGCCACGGCGGGATGATAGGCATTTGCGCTATTTCGGAATAATGGAAGTGTGGCACTGAGTTGCCCGACGTGTCAACCGTCAATCGAGCACCGACGGCCGCCCGCCGGCTACTTTGCATGGGGTTGTTTTCGATATTTTGGTCGTGCACGCCTTCGCCCGGAGACGCCGGCGCAATACCGCCGGAACGGCACCGGAAACCGCCTGATTTTGACCTTCCTCCGATCCAGCAATTGTCAATTGCCGGGCTCGCCGCCGGTAGTGTAAAGCGATTCTAAGGCGGCTTGCCGGAAGCCGCCGTTCCATCCGGGAACCGCTTGATGACGCTGTGGTTTGTGTTCGCGCTGATGACGGTCGCGGCGATCTTTGCCGTGCTGTGGCCGCTCAGCCGCCGCGGGCGCGCGGATACCGGTGGCAGCGAGGTCGTGGTCTACCGCGACCAGCTCGCTGAAATCGACCGCGACATGGCCGCCGGCATCATCGGCGCCGCCGAGGCCGACGCCGCGCGGGTCGAGATCAGCCGCCGGCTGCTGGCCGCCGCCGATCAGATCGGACGTGAGACCCCGGTGCAGGGCAGCCTCAATCTGCGGCGCACGGCCGCGATCGTCGGCCTGGTCGGATTGCCGGTGATTGCCTCGAGCTTCTATCTCGCGCTCGGCTCGCCGCGGCTTGGCGACTTTCCGCTCGCCGAGCGCGGCCGGGTGGCCGACGCCAACCAGCCGCTCGCCAATCTGGTCGCGCAGGTCGAGGCGCACCTTGAAAAGAACCCGACCGACGGCCGCGGCTGGACGGTGCTGGCGCCGGTGCTGTCGCGCCTCGGCCGCTACGATGACGCCGTCCGCGCCTATCGCAACGCCATCACCTATGCCGGCGACAGCGCCGATCGCCGCGCCGACCTCGGCGAGGCGCTGATGGGGACTGCCGGCGGCGTCGTCACCGCGGACGCCAAGGCGGAATTCGAGCGCGCGGTCGCGCTGAACGGCGACGATGCAAAGGCGAACTATTTCCTCGGTCTCGCCGCCGAGCAGGACGGCCGCAAGGCTGATGCCGCTGCGCTCTGGCAGAAGATGCTGGCGAAGGCGCCGGCGGACGCGCCGTGGCTGCCGCTGGTACAGGCCGCGCTGGTGCGGGTGGGCGGAAGCGTGCCCGGCGGCGTCAGCGCACCCGGTGGCGTGAGCGCACCGGCGCTGCCGGACAGTGCGGTGGCTGCGGCCAGGGACATGAGCGAGGCCGATCGCGGCACCATGATCAAAGGCATGGTCGATCGGCTGGCGACGCGGCTGAAGACCAATGGCGACGACGTCGAGGGCTGGCTGCGGCTGGTCCGCGCCTATCTCGTGATGGGCGAGCGCGACAAGGCGATGAGCGCGCTCGCGGATGCCCGTCAGGCGGTCGCCAACGATGCGGATCGGTTGCGTCAGCTCAATGAGGGGCTGAAGAATCTCGGGCTGGATGGATAGAGCATGACGCCGAAAAGTGCGGAGAACGTCATGCGCAAGGATGGAACATGACCAGGAAGCAACGGCGTTTGACACTGATCGGCTGCGCGCTCGTCGTGCTCGCGATCGCCGCGGGCCTGGTGCTGAACGCGCTGCGCGATTCCATCGTGTTCTTCTCGACGCCGTCGATGGTCGCCGAAAAGCATCTCGGTCCGGGCAAGCGTTTCCGGCTCGGTGGCCTGGTGGAGCAGGGCTCGCTCAAGCGCGGCGATAATCTCGCCGTGACCTTCACCGTCGGCGATGGCGGCGCGACGCTGCCGGTCGCCTACAAGGGCATCCTGCCGGATCTGTTCCGCGAGGGGCAGGGCGTGGTTGCCGAAGGCGCGCTCGACGCTGATGGCGTGTTCCGCGCCGACACCGTGCTCGCCAAGCATGACGAGACCTACATGCCGAAGGATGTCGCCGACGCCCTGAAGAAGCAGGGGCACTGGAAGGACGATTACGGTGCCAAGCCGGGCAATACGCCGAGCGCCTCCGCGGCGCCGACCCAGGGAGCCGTGCGGTGATTGCCGAAAGTGGACATTACGCCCTGGTGCTCGCGCTCGGGCTGGCGCTGATCCAGTCCATCGTGCCGATCGTCGGCGCGCGCTGGCGCGATGCGGCGCTGATGAACGTCGCGCGTTCGACCGCGCTCGCCCAGTTGCTGTTCGTCGCGGCGTCGTTCGCGGCGCTGGTGACGCTGCACGTCACCTCGGATTTCTCGGTCGCCAATGTCTACGAGAATTCGCACTCGCTGAAGCCGCTGCTCTACAAGATCACCGGCGTGTGGGGAAACCATGAAGGATCGATGCTGCTGTGGGTGTCGATCCTGGCGCTGTTCGGCGGCCTCGTCGCTGCCTTCGGCAACAATCTGCCGCTGTCGCTGCGCGCGCATGTGCTGGCGGTGCAGGCCTGGGTCGCCAGCGCGTTCTATCTGTTCATCCTGATCACCTCGAACCCGTTCCTGCGCATCGCCAATCCGCCGCTGGAGGGACGCGACCTCAATCCGGTGCTGCAGGATATCGGCCTCGCGGTGCATCCGCCGATGCTCTATCTCGGTTATGTCGGCTTCTCGATCTCGTTCTCGTTCGCGGTGGCGGCGCTGCTCGAGGGACGGATCGACGCCGCCTGGGCGCGCTGGGTGCGGCCGTGGACGCTGATGGCGTGGATCTTCCTGACGCTCGGCATCGCCATGGGCTCCTACTGGGCCTATTACGAGCTCGGCTGGGGCGGCTGGTGGTTCTGGGATCCGGTCGAGAACGCCTCGCTGATGCCGTGGCTTGCCGGCACCGCGCTGCTGCATTCGGCGCTGGTGATGGAGAAGCGCAATGCGCTGAAGGTCTGGACCGTCCTGCTGTCGATCCTGACCTTCTCGCTGTCGCTGCTCGGCACCTTCCTGGTGCGCTCCGGCGTGCTGACCTCGGTCCATGCCTTCGCGACCGATCCGACACGCGGCGTGTTCATCCTGCTGATCCTGTTCGTCTTCATCGGCGGCAGCCTGTCGCTATACGCCTGGCGCGCGCCGGCGCTGAAGCAGGGCGGGCTGTTCGCGCCGATCTCGCGCGAAGGCGCGCTGGTGCTCAACAATCTGCTGCTCACCACCGCCTGCGCGACCGTGTTCATCGGCACGCTGTATCCGCTGGCGCTAGAGGTGCTGACCGGCGAGAAGATCTCGGTCGGAGCGCCGTTCTTCAATTTCACCTTCGCGCCGCTGTTCGTGCCGCTGCTGCTCGCGGTGCCGTTCGGGCCGCTGCTAGCCTGGAAGCGCAGCGATCTGCTCGGCGCAGCGCAGCGGCTGATGGTGGCCGGCATCGTCGCGCTGGTTGCGATGGCGCTGGTGTTGGCGTGGACCTATGGCGGCGCGACCTTGGCGCCGCTCGCGATCGGGCTGGCGGTGTTCGTCATCATGGGCGCGCTGTGCGATCTCGCCGAGCGCATCGCGCTGTTCCGGATTCCGCTGTCGCTCTCGCTGCGCCGCGCGCGCGGGTTGCCGCGCGCGACCTGGGGCACCGCCTTCGCGCATGCCGGTCTCGGCGTCGCGCTGATCGGGATCGTCTGCGAGACCACCTGGAACAGCGAATATATCGGCGCGATGAAGCCCGACGACGTCGCCCGTGTCGCCGGCTACCAGTTGCGGCTCGACGGCCTGAACCCACGGCAGGGTCCGAACTTCCGCGAGATGGTCGCGCAATTCACCGTGACGCGTGACGGCGAGAAGGTCAGCGTGATGACGCCGTCGAAGCGCAACTTCACGACGCGCGGCGCCTCGACGACCGAGGCCGCGCTGATGACGCGCGGCGCCAGCCAGCTCTACATCTCGCTCGGCGATACCTCGGCCGACGGCGCGATCGCGGTGCGCATCTATCACAAGCCGCTGGTGCTGATGATCTGGTGGGGCCCGGTGCTGATGGCGTTCGGTGGTCTGCTGTCGCTGTCCGACCGCCGCTTGCGGGTCGGCGCGCCGAAGCCGGCGAAAGCGGCGCGTGCATTGCAGGCGGCCGAGTGATGCGGTCGCGCGCGCTTGCAGCCGCCGTGCTTGCCGCGGTCCTGATGCTCGGTGCGACGCCGGCCCGGGCGGTGCTGCCCGACGAGGTCATGGCGGACCCGGCCAAGGAGGCGAGGGCGCGCGAGCTCTCCAAGGAGCTGCGCTGCATGGTCTGCCAGAACCAGTCGATCGACGATTCGGAGGCGCCGCTGGCGCGCGACCTGCGTCTCTTGGTGCGTGAACGCATCTCGGCCGGCGACAGTGACGGCCAGGTGATCGATTTCCTGGTGGCGCGCTACGGCGAATTCGTGCTGCTGAAGCCGCGCCTCAACGAGCACACGCTGCTGCTGTGGCTGACCCCGCCGCTGGCGCTGCTGCTGGGCGGCTTGGCGCTCTGGCGGCTCGGCCGGCGCAAGGCAAATCCGGCCGCCGGCGGGGGCGATTCCGCCCCTGGACTGACGTCCGACGAGCAGGCGCGGCTGGAACGCCTGCTGGCGGCGGAATCCGCGCCGGACAAGCCGCTTTAGTTCCCTTTTAAGTCCTTTATTTACCTGCGCTATTCTGCCGCAGCGGCGGCCGCCTCGATTACAAAAGTTTAATTCCGCAGCCAGCGCGCCGTAAGGCTGATGACCCCATGTTCAGACCCATCAGGTGCTTGCCCCGGCACCAATGATTCTGGCCCCTGGAGATTTCAAGACATGACCGACCGTCCCGACCTCTCGACCCTTCCATCCTACAAGGCGCCGAAGCGCTCGCTGTTCTCTGCCCGCAAACTCGCGCTGATGGCGTCGGTCGTGGCCGGCCTCGGTGCCGCCACCTACGGCTTCAGCCCCTCGCACAACCCCGCCGACCTGTTCACGACGCCCGCGCATGCGCAGGTCAATAACGAGGTCAAGAAGGTTCAGCAGCCGGTCGGATTTGCCGACATCGTCGAGCGCGTGAAACCGTCGGTGATCTCGGTCAAGGTCAACATTCGCGAGAAGGTCGCGAAGGATGACAGCAACAACAATGACGATTCGCCGTTCCAGCCGGGTTCGCCGATGGAGCGCTTCTTCCGCCGCTTCGGCGGTCCGGATGGCTTGCCCCCGGGCCTGCGCGGTGGACCGCGCGGCGGTGGCGTGGTGACGGGCCAGGGTTCCGGCTTCTTCATCTCGGCTGACGGCTTTGCCGTGACCAACAATCACGTCGTCGACGGCGCCGACAAGGTCGAAGTCACCACCGACGACGGCAAGACCTATTCCGCCAAGGTGATCGGCACCGATCCGCGCACCGACCTTGCGCTGATCAAGGTCGAGGGCGGCTCCAACTTCCAGTTTGCCAAGCTTTCCGAAACCAAGCCGCGCATTGGCGACTGGGTGCTGGCGGTCGGCAATCCGTTCGGCCTCGGCGGCACCGTGACCGCGGGCATCGTCTCGGCCTCCGGCCGCGACATCGGCAACGGCCCGTATGACGATTTCATCCAGATCGATGCGCCCGTGAACAAAGGCAATTCGGGTGGCCCGGCGTTCGACGTGTCCGGTGAGGTGATGGGCGTCAACACGGCGATCTACTCGCCGTCCGGCGGCAGCGTCGGCATCGCGTTCTCGATCCCGGCCCAGACCGTCAAGAGCGTCGTCGCCCAGCTGAAGGACAAGGGCGCGGTCAGCCGTGGCTGGATCGGCGTCCAGATCCAGCCGGTGACCTCCGACATCGCCGACAGCCTCGGCATGAAAAAGGCCGAAGGCGCGCTGGTTGCCGAACCGCAGGCCAACGGCCCCGCGGCCAAGGCCGGCATCGAATCCGGTGACGTCATCACCGCCGTCAATGGCGAGCCGGTGAAGGATGCGCGCGAACTCGCCCGCACCATCGGTGGCCTCGCGCCCGGCAACGCCGTGAAGCTGAACGTACTGCACAAGGGTCAGGACAAGACCGTCAACCTCACGCTCGGCCAGCTGCCGAACAACCTGGAAGCCAAGGCGGACACCGACAAGAGCGACAAGGGCAACTCGTCCCGCGGCACCGACGTGCCGAAGCTCGGCCTCACCGTCGCGCCCGCCAACAGCGTGGCCGGCGCCGGCAAGGACGGCGTGGTCGTGACCGAAGTCGATCCCAAGAGTGCTGCCGCTGAGCGGGGCTTCAAGGAAGGCGACGTGATCCTCGAGGTCGCCGGCAAGTCCGTCGGCACCGCCGGTGAAGTGCGAGATGCGATCACCGCGGCGCGCAATGACAGCAAGAACAGCGTTCTCATGCGCGTGAAGAGCGGCGGTTCGTCGCGCTTTGTGGCAGTGCCGCTGGCGAAGGGATAACTATCTATGAGTTGGAAGGCGTCGCCGGCATCAGTCGCCCCCGCCGACGGCGCTTTCCGGGGGGCGGGCCCCTTGCTCGCTCCCTACGTTGCCTTTCGATGGAATATGCCCCCCTCTGTCGGAAGGTCTCAGGGCGGTGAGGTCCCCCAGCTTCACCGCCCACTTTTTTCAAGCAATCGAGAATATGCGCGGTCGTCTTGCATGTGCAGGCCGGCCGCGTCATGCTGACAGAGGGCCAATTCCCGTGACCGCAATCGCTCCGCAAATGCGCATCCTGATCATCGAAGACGACCGTGAGTCAGCCGACTATCTGGTCAAGGCATTCCGCGAAGTCGGCTATATCGCCGATCTCGCTTCCGATGGCGAGGAAGGGCTGTCGATGGCCGAGTCCGGCGACTACGACGTGCTGGTTGTGGATCGCATGCTGCCGAAGCGTGACGGCCTGTCGCTGATCGGCAGCCTGCGGGACAAGGGCAACCGGACGCCGGTGCTGATCCTCTCGGCGCTCGGCCAGGTCGATGACCGCATCAAGGGCCTGCGCGCCGGCGGCGACGACTACCTGCCGAAACCCTATTCCTTCGCCGAGCTGCTCGCGCGCGTCGAGGTGCTGTCGCGGCGCAATGTCGGCCCGGCCGAGGAGACGACCTACCGGGTCGGCGACCTCGAGCTCGATCGGCTTTCCCATCGCGTCGCCCGCGGCAAGGACGAGCTGACCTTGCAGCCGCGCGAGTTCCGCCTGCTCGAATATCTCATGAAGCATGCCGGGCAGGTGGTGACACGCACCATGCTGCTCGAGAATGTCTGGGATTATCATTTCGATCCGCAGACCAACGTCATCGACGTCCACATCTCGCGGCTGCGCTCCAAGATCGATAAGGGTTTTGAACGGCCGCTGCTGCATACCATCCGCGGTGCGGGGTATATGATCCGTGACGGCATTCGGTAAACTGATCCGGACCACGGCGTTTCGGCTGACGCTGGTCTACCTGTTCCTGTTCGCGCTGTTCGCCGCCTCGCTGCTGGCTTACTTCGCCTGGAACACGCGGCGGCTGATCACCGAGCAGATCACGACGACGGTCAACGTCGAGATCAGCGAGATCACCGACATCTACAACCGCCGCGGCCTGCGCGGCCTGCTGGGCACCATGGGCAATCGTGCGCTGCGGCCGGGTGCCAACCTCTATCTGGTGACGGCGCCGAACGGGCAGATGCTCGCCGGCAATGTCGGCGCGCTGGCACCGGGCGTGATGAGCGTGCAGGGCTGGACCGAGACCGCCTATCGCCGGCTCGACGACCAGGACAAGACCGATCACCGCGCGCTCGTGAAGGTCACCGAGATGGAGAACGGCTTCCGCCTGCTGGTCGGGCGCGACCTCGAGGAGCGGCGGCGGCTGTTCGGCATCGTCGCCAAGGCCGCGCAATGGTCGATCCTCGTCGTCGTCGTGCTCGGCATTGGCGGCGGCATCTTCGTCGCCCGCCGCGTGCTGCACCGGATCGACGCCATGACCGGCACCACCAAGCGCATCATGGCGGGCGATCTGTCCGGCCGGCTGCCGGTCGGCCGCAGCGGCGACGAGCTCGATCGCCTGGCGGAAAATCTCAATGCCATGCTCGAGCGCATCGAGGCGCTGATGACGGGGCTGAAGGAGGTCTCCGACAACATCGCCCATGACCTCAAGACGCCGCTGACGCGGCTGCGCAACCGCGCCGAGGAGGCGCTGGCGCGGTCGGGCTGCGAGGCCGACTATCGCGCGGCGCTGGAGCGGACCATCGAGGAATCCGACGGGCTGATCCGCACCTTCAACGCCCTGTTGATGATTGCGCGTGCCGAGTCCGGCCAGGCGCGCGGCAACATGGACGATTTCGACGGCGCCGATGTCGCCAACGGCATCCATGAGCTGTACGAGCCGCTGGCCGAGGACGACGGCATGACGCTGCAGGTGAAGACCGTGCCGGCGCCGATTCACGGCAACCGCGAATTGATCAGCCAGGCCGTCGCCAACCTGGTCGAGAATGCCATCAAATACGGCAAGCCCGACGTCAGCGTGCAGCCGCTCAATGCGGATGCGCGGGAGATCCTGATCGAGGCGCGGCGCGAGGGCGACCAGGTCCTGCTCAGCGTCACCGACCACGGTCCGGGCATTCCCGAGGCCGACCGCAAGCACGCGGTCGAGCGCTTCGTCCGGCTCGAGGCGAGCCGGACCTTACCCGGTTCCGGTCTCGGCCTCAGCCTGGCCTCGGCGGTCGCCACGCTTCATGGCGGCGAGCTCAGGCTCGGCGATGCCCATCCGGGGCTGGTCGCCACCCTGGTGCTGCCCGCGCGGGCGGGCGGCAGTGACAGGCTTGCGGCTCAAACGCAGGATGTGCCACAGAAGGCGGCATGAATGCCGCCGCGCCGGGAAACGCGGATCGACATCGTCTGGCCGCGCGGTTCGCGGACGGACCGCGTGTCGCCGCGCCCACATCCGCCGATCAGCGCCTGACCGACTGGTTCGCCGAGCTCGAGCCGGCGCAATTGGCCGCGCTCAATGCGCTGCTTGAACATCCGTTCGCACGCGACATCCTGCGCGGCATCGCCGAGTTCTCGCCCTATTTGTTCGAGCTCGCGCGTGCCGACGCCGCGCGGCTGATCCGGATCCTGTCATGCGACCCGGAGTCGCATCTGGCCAACCTGATCGAGACGACGTCGCGCGAGGTGCTCGCCGCCGGCAGCGAGGCCGACGTGATGGTTCTGCTTCGCCGCATGAAGGCGGAGGCCGCGCTGATTATCGCGCTGTGCGACATCGGCGGCGTCTGGCCGGTGATGCGGGTGACGGCGGCGCTGACCGACATCGCGGTGAATTCGGTGCAATCGGCGCTGCGATATCTGTTCCGGCAGGAAGTGGCCCGCGGCCGGATGACCGCGGCCGATCCCGATCACCCCGAAGCAGGTTCGGGCCTGATCGTGCTCGCGATGGGCAAGATGGGGGCCGGCGAGCTGAACTATTCCAGCGACATCGACCTGATCGTGTTCTTCGATCGCGCGGCCACCTCGCTCGCCGAGGACATTGAGCCGCAGCCGTTCTTCGTGCGCGTCACCCAGGCGATGGCGCGGATGCTACAGCAGCGCTCGGGCGACGGCTATGTGTTCCGGGTCGATCTCAGGCTGCGTCCGGACCCGGCCTCGACCCAGGTCGCGATCTCGACCGACGCGGCGTTGCATTATTACGAACGCGAGGGACGCACCTGGGAGCGTGCTGCGATGATCAAGGCGCGGCCCTGCGCCGGCGATCCCAAGGCCGGCGAGGCGCTGATCGCCGAGCTCGCGCCCTTTGTCTGGCGCAAGCATCTGGATTTTGCCGCGCTTGCCGATGTCCACGACATGAAGCGGCAGATGCAGACCTATCGCGGCCAGAGCGAGATCTCGGTCGAGGGCCATAACGTCAAGGTCGGCCGCGGCGGCATCCGCGAGATCGAGTTCTTCGCCCAGACCCAGCAGCTGATCGCTGGCGGCCGCCATCCGGAGTTGCGGGTGCGGCCGACGCTGGAGGCGCTCAACGTGCTCGCCAACAGCAACTGGATCACCTTTGAAGCGCGCGACGAATTGACGACGGCCTATGAATTCCTGCGCCGGGTCGAGCACCGGCTGCAGATGATCGCCGACGAGCAGACCCATTCGCTGCCCGAAGCGCCTGAGGATGTCGAGCGCTTTGCGCATTTCTTCGGCTACGAAAATCGCGAGGCCTTCGCCAGAGACCTGCTCGGCCAGCTCAAGATCGTGCAGAACCACTATGGCAAGCTGTTCGAGGGCGACGATCCGACCGGCACCGCAAAGCTGCCGGATATCGACTACGGCGCCGGACCTGAGGACGCCCGCCTGATCGAACATCTCGCCAATCTCGGCTTCAAGAAGCCCATTGCGGTTGCCGGCACCGTGCAGCAATGGATCGAGGGCGACTATCGCGCGCTGCGCGTCGAGGCGACGCGCGCCGCGTTCCTGGAATTCATTCCCGGCCTGATCGACGGCCTCGCGCATGCCGAGGAGCCTGACGATGCGGTGGCGGCGTTCGACCGTTTCCTCGGCGCGCTGCAGCGGGGCGGCCGGCTGATCTCGCTGCTCAGCCAGAACCGCGACTTCGTCGCGCTGGTGGCGCTGATCCTCGGCGCGGCACCGCGGCTCGGCGACATGCTGGCGCGGCAGCCGCAGATCATGGACGGCCTGGTCGATCCGCGCTTCTTCGGCGCGATGCCGGACAAGAAGGAACTGTCGGAGCGGCTGGCCGCCACGCTGCAGGATGCGTCGTCCTACGAGGATTTTCTCGATCGTCTGAGATTGTTCGGCCAGGAGAGCCTGTTCCTGATCGGCACGCGGATCCTGTCCGGCACGGTATCGGCGCAGCACGCCAGCACCGCCTTTGCCGATGTGGCCGAGGGGATCGTCCACACCGTGCACGGCCTCGTCACCGACCAGTTCGCCGCGCAATATGGCCGGATCAATGGGCAGGAGACCGCGATCGTCGCGATGGGGCGGCTCGGCAGCCGCGAGATGACGGCGTCCTCCGACCTCGATTTGATCCTGCTGTACGATTTCGATAGCGAGGCGCCGGACTCCGACGGCGAGCGCTCGCTGCATGGCGCGCAGTATTTTGCCCGCTTCACCCAGCGCCTGATCAGCGCCTTCACGACCCGGACCAATTACGGCGTGCTCTATGAGGTCGACATGCGGCTGCGCCCGTCGGGGCGCGCCGGCCCGGTCGCCTCGCGGATCGATTCGTTCTCCGACTACCAGGAGCGCGAGGCGTGGACCTGGGAGCACATGGCGCTGACGCGCGCCCGCGTGATCTCGTCGTCGCCGGAATTCCGCGAGAAGATCGAAGCGATCATCCGCAGCGTGCTGACCCGGCCGCGCGATGCGGCGTCGACCGCGGCCGACGTTGCCGACATGCGGCGCGCGATCGCGCTGGAGAAGGGCGAGGACGACGTCTGGGATCTCAAGCTCGCCGCCGGCGGGCTCGTCGACATCGATTTCATCGCGCAATATCTCCAGCTCGCGCATGCCGCGGTGAAGCCGGAAATCCTCAGCGTCTCCACGCTGCAGGTGCTCGACAATGCCGCCAAGCTCGGCCTGCTCGGCCAGTCCGAGGCGGAGATCCTGCGCTCGGCGGCGCGGCTCTATCATGACCTGACGCAGATCCTGCGGCTCTGCGTCACCGGCAAGTTCAATCCGGAGACCGCGGGCGAAGACCTGCTGCGCGTAATGGCGCGGGCCGGGGACACGCCGGACTTCTCCGCGCTGGAAGCCCGCCTGCGCGAGACCCAAAGCGAGGTGCGCCGCGTCTTCAACACGATCGTGGGGTAGGGGCGGTAGCGCCTACAATCACCGCTCGATCCACGTCATTGCGAGCGAGGCGAAGCAATCCACAGTTCCGCAAGCGGAGAGGTGGATTGCTTCGTCGCTATCGCTCCTCGCAATGACGGCGGTGCGGAGCGCTCACAGCCTCTAGGAATGATAGTCCAGAAAGCTACGCCTGCTGCTTCAACTTCTGCAAGGCATCGCGGACGTCGGGATCGAGGCCGGTGCCGCCGGCGTCGAGATGGGCGAAGATCTGCTTGCGCATCCGCGGGTCCCAGAACTTCCAGATGTGCTCGGAAATGCCCTGCACGGCACGCTCGCGCCCCTGGCTCTGGAAGAATTTTCCGATCTGGTTCGCCATATAGACCAGTTTGTCAGGCGACGACGACATAAACGGGCTCCTTGCCGGCCATCGCGCCTGTGACGCGTTCCGGATGCGTAAAGATTTCAAATCCATCGGCGCGAGCGATCGCGGCGAGCGTGATGCCGGCGGCATCCGCCATCCGCACCGCAAGCGCGGTCGGCGCCGACACTGCGGCGATCAGCGGCGCGCCGATCGCGGCGGTCTTCTGCACAATTTCGACCGAAACGCGGCTGGTGAGCAGCACCATGCCTTCGCTGGCCATGACCTTGTCGCGGACCAGCGCGCCGGCGAGCTTGTCGAGCGCATTGTGGCGGCCGACATCCTCGCGCAGCGCCACGATGCCGCGCGCGCCCGTCCAGAACGCCGCGGCGTGCACGGCGCGGGTCTGGTGGTTGATCTCCTGCAGCGGCGCCACCGCCGCCACCGCCGCCATGATCTCGCGCGGCGAGAAGGCGCGGCCCGCGCGTACCACCGCGGCCGGCCGGACTGCCTCGCTGATGGAATCGAGTCCGCACAGGCCGCAGCCGGTCGGTCCGGCGATGTTGCGCCGTCGCTCGGCGATCCGCTCGGCCCTGTCAGGCCTGAGCCACATCCGAAGCTCGATGCCGTCATCGAGCTCGACGATGTCGAGTGTCTCGATCTCGTCGGCCGCTTGCACGATGCCTTCGCTCAGGCTGAAGCCCACGGCGAAATCGCCGAGGTC
The DNA here is from genome assembly GCF_054063995.1 of Bradyrhizobium sp. USDA 4504. Taxonomy (NCBI): domain Bacteria; kingdom Pseudomonadati; phylum Pseudomonadota; class Alphaproteobacteria; order Hyphomicrobiales; family Nitrobacteraceae; genus Bradyrhizobium; species Bradyrhizobium sp. USDA 4504. The sequence continues at coordinate 1,527,310 of NZ_JBSSGV010000001.1, forward strand.
CTCGGGCGAGCCCATCATCACGGCGTAGGTGCCGCCATTATAGGTCAGCGCGAGCGGCGTCTCCTCCGGGATCAGGCGCGCGCCGTCGCTGAAGACGCCGTTGCGCCAGACCTTCCGGTTCGCCTGATAGACGGGCTCGCGCATCGCTATTCCGCGGCTTCCACCACCGGCGCGGCGATGCGGCGGGAGTGGCGAGCCTGCTCGTCATAGGCCTTCTGCCAGTCGGACGGACCGTTCGACGGCGAGATCTGCACTGCGGTGACCTTGTACTCGGGACAGTTGGTGGCCCAGTCCGAGAAATCAGTCGTGATGACGTTGGCCTGGGTGTCAGGGTGGTGGAACGTGGTGTAGACAACGCCCGGCGCCACGCGGTCGGTGATCTCGGCGCGCAGCGTGGTCTCGCCGGCGCGGCTCGCCAGCCGCACCCAGTCGCCGTCGCGCACGCCGCGCTGCTCGGCGTCGTGCGGATGGATCTCCAGCCGGTCCTCGGCGTGCCACACCACGTTCTCGGTGCGGCGGGTCTGTGCGCCGACATTGTACTGGCTGAGGATGCGGCCGGTGGTGAGCAGCAGCGGGTAGCGCGGGCCGGTGCGTTCGTCGGTCGCGATATATTCGGTGAGGATGAACTTGCCCTTGCCGCGCACGAAGCCGCCGATATGCATCACCGGGGTGCCTTCCGGCGCCTTTTCGTTGCAGGGCCACTGCACCGAGCCGAGCTCGTCGAGCCTGGCATAGGAGACGCCCGCGAAGGTCGGCGTCAGCGCGGCGATCTCGTCCATGATCTCGGATGGATGGGTGTAGTTCATCTCGAAGCCCATCGCCTTGCCGAGCATGATCGTCACTTCCCAGTCGGCGTAGCCGTTGAGCGGCGTCATCACCTTGCGGACGCGCTGGATGCGGCGTTCGGCATTGGTGAAGGTGCCGTCCTTCTCGAGGAAGGTCGAGCCGGGCAGGAAGACATGGGCGTAGTTCGCGGTCTCGTTCAGGAAGAGATCGTGGACGATGACGCATTCCATCGCCGACAGCGCCGCCACCACATGCTTGGTGTTGGGGTCGGACTGCAGGATGTCCTCGCCCTGCACGTAGAGGCCCATGAAGCTGCCTTCGATGGCGGCGTCGAACATGTTCGGGATGCGCAGGCCCGGCTCGTTGTTGAGCTTGACGTTCCACATCGCCTCGAACTGCTCGCGCACCGCATCGCCGGCGATGTGGCGGTAGCCCGGCAGCTCGTGCGGGAACGAGCCCATGTCGCAGGAGCCCTGCACGTTGTTCTGGCCGCGCAGCGGATTCACGCCGACGCCGGGCCGGCCGATATTACCGGTCGCCATCGCGAGGTTGGCGATCGCGATCACCGTGGTCGAGCCCTGGCTGTGCTCGGTGACGCCGAGCCCGTAATAGATCGCGCCGTTGCCGCCGGTGGCATAGATTCGGGCCGCCTCGCGCAGCACCTTCGGATCGACGCCGGTCATGATCGCGGTGGCTTCCGGGCTGTGCTTGGAATCGGCGACGAAAGCCGCCCAGTCCTGGAACTCGCTCCAGTCGCAGCGCTCGCGCACGAAGGCCTCATCGACGAGCCCTTCGGTGACGATGACATGGGCGAGCGCGGTGAGCACGGCGACGTTGGTGCCGGGCATCAGGGGCAGATGCAGCGCCTTCACGTGCGGAGATTCCACCATCTCGGTGCGGCGCGGATCGATCACGATCAGCCTGGCGCCCTGGCGCAGCCGCTTCTTCAGCCGCGAGGCGAACACCGGATGGGCGGAAGCCGGATTGGCGCCGATGATCAGCACGACGTCGGTGTCCTCCACCGAGTCGAAATCCTGCGTGCCGGCCGAAGTCCCGAAGGTTTGCGACAGGCCGTAGCCGGTCGGCGAATGGCAGACGCGGGCGCAGGTGTCGACATTGTTGTTGCCGAAGCCGGCGCGGATCAGCTTCTGCACCAGATAGGTTTCTTCATTGGTGCAGCGTGACGAGGTGATGCCGCCGACCGCGTCGCGGCCGTATTTCTGCTGGATGCCCTTGAACTTCGCGGCGGCGAAATTCAGCGCATCGTCCCACGACACTTCCTGCCAGGGATCCTCGATCCGCTCGCGGATCATCGGCTTCAGGATGCGCTCCTTGTGGGTGGTGTAACCCCAGGCGAAGCGGCCCTTGACGCAGGAATGGCCGCGATTGGCCTTGCCGTCCTTCCACGGCACCATGCGTACCACTTCCTCGCCGCGCATCTCAGCCTTGAAGGCGCAGCCCACGCCGCAATAGGCACAGGTGGTGACGACCGAGTGTTCGGGCTGGCCGATCTCGATCACGGATTTCTCGGTCAGCGTCGCGGTCGGGCAGGCCTGCACGCAGGCGCCGCAGGACACGCATTCCGAGCCGAGGAAGCTTTCGTTCATGCCGGGCGAGACGCGGCTGTCGAAGCCGCGGCCGGAGATCGTCAGCGCGAAGGTGCCTTGCACTTCCTCGCAGGCGCGGACGCAGCGCGAGCAGACGATGCACTTCGAGGGGTCGTAGGTGAAGTACGGATTGGACTCGTCCTTCGGCATCCAGTTGTCGTTTTCGCAGCCGTGCGATTTGGCGAAGACGTGGTTCTCACCTTCATAGCCGTAACGCACGTCGCGCAGGCCGACCGCGCCCGCCATGTCCTGCAATTCGCAGTCGCCGTTCGCGGCGCAGGTCAGGCAGTCCAGCGGGTGGTCGGAGATGTAGAGCTCCATCACGCCCTTGTGCAGCTTCTTCAGCCGCTCGCTCTGGGTGTGCACGACGAGGCCGGGCATAACCGGCGTCGTGCAGGAGGCCGGCGTGCCGGCGCGGCCCTCGATCTCGACGAGGCAGAGCCGGCAGGAGCCGAAGGCGTCGACCATGTCGGTCGCGCAGAGCTTTGGAATCTGGGTGCCGGCTTCCATCGCCGCGCGCATGATCGAGGTGCCTTCGGGCACCGTGATCTGATTGCCGTCGATGGTCAGCGTGACCATCGTCTCGGATTTGGATTTGGGCGTGCCGAAATCGGTTTCCTGGATCAGCGACATCGTGATTTCCTTGCTATTCCGCGGCCTGCAGCCGGGCCGGTGCGGGACCGAAATCTTCCCGGAAGTGTTTCAGTGCGCTCATCACGGGGTAGGGCGTGAAGCCGCCGAGTGCGCACAGCGAGCCGAATTTCATGGTGTTGCAGAGGTCTTCGACAACAGCGAGGTTTTCCGCCACGCGCTCGCCATTGATGATCTTGTTGATGGTCTCGACGCCGCGGGTCGAGCCGATCCGGCACGGCGTGCACTTGCCGCAGGATTCGACCGCGCAGAACTCCATCGCAAAGCGGGCCTGCTTCGCCATATCGACGCTGTCGTCGAACACCACGATCCCGCCATGGCCGATCAGGCCGTCGCGCGCGGCGAACGCTTCATAGTCGAACGGCGTGTCGAACAGCGCGCGCGGGAAGTAGGCCCCGAGCGGGCCGCCGACTTGAACCGCGCGCACCTCGCGCCCGGTGAAGGTGCCGCCGCCGATCTCGTCGACGAGTTCGCCGAGCGTGACGCCGAAGGCGGTCTCGAACAGCCCGCCATATCTGATGTTGCCGGCGAGCTGGATCGGCATCGTGCCGCGCGAGCGGCCCATGCCGAAATCGGCGTAGGCCTTGGCGCCGTTGTCGAGGATGAAGGGAATCGCCGCGAACGACAGCACGTTGTTGATCACGCTCGGGCGGCCGAACAGGCCCTTATGCGCCGGCAGCGGCGGCTTGGCCCGCACGATGCCGCGGCGGCCCTCGAGGCTTTCCAGCAACGAGGTCTCTTCGCCGCAGACATAGGCGCCGGCGCCGACACGCACCTCGAGATCGAACTCATGGGTGGAGCCGCCGATGCGCTTGCCGAGCAAGCCGGCGCGGCGGGCGACCACGATCGCCGCGTTCATCGCTTCGACCGCGTGCGGATATTCCGAGCGGATGTAGATGTAGCCCTTGGTGGCGCCTACCGTGATACCTGCGATCGTCATGCCCTCGATCACGACGAAGGGGTCGCCTTCCATGATCATGCGGTCGGCGAAGGTGCCGCTGTCGCCTTCGTCTGCGTTGCAGACGATGTATTTGCGGTCGGCGCTGGCCTGCGCCACGGTCTTCCACTTGATGCCGGTGGGGAAGCCGGCGCCGCCGCGGCCGCGCAGACCGGACGTCGTGACGTCGGCGAGGATCTGGTCGGAGGTCAGCGTCAGCGCCCGCTCCAGGCCCTTGTAGCCGCCATGGGCGCGGTAATCGTCGACCGAGCGCGGATCGATCACGCCGCAGCGGGCGAAGGTCAGCCGGGTCTGGCGCTTCAGCCAGGGAATCTCGTCCGTGACCCCAAGCCGCAGCGCGTGCTGACCGTTGCCGGCCATCGCGTCGAGCAGGGGTGGAACGTCCGCCGGCGTCGCCGGGCCGAATCCGACGCGGCCCTGGGCGGTCGCGAGTTCGACCAGCGGCTCCAGCCAGTACAGCCCGCGCGAACCGGTCCTGACGATCTCGATCGGCATGCCGCGCGCTGCTGCGGCCTGCTCGAAGGCGAGGGCGACGTCGTCGGCGCCGACGGCGACCGCGCCGGCGTCGCGGGGAATGAAGATCCGCATTGTCATCGCTGTGCCTCCGCGACCAGCGCGTCGATCCGCGCTTCGTCGAGCCGGCCGACCACGCGGCCATCCAGCATCGCCGAGGGCGCGGTGGCGCACAGCCCGAGGCAGTAGATCGGCTCCAGCGTCACGCGGTCATCCGCCGTGGTATTGCCCAGGGCAACGCCGAGCTTGGCTTCCGCGCGCGCCGCGAGCGCATCGCCGCCGGCGGCCTGGCAGGCCTCGGCGCGGCACAGCTTGAGGACGTGGCGGCCCGCAGGTTGCTTCCGGAAATCATGGTAGAAGGTGAAGACGCCGTGCACCTCGGCGCGCGACAGGTTGAGCGCCTCCGCCACCATCGGGATCGCAGGCTCCGGCACGTAGCCGAAGGCCTCCTGCAGCGCGTGCAGGATCACCAGCGTGGCGCCTTCGAGCCCGGCATGCTCGGCGATGATTTCAGCGCCGCGCGCCTTGTCCCAAGGTTCGTATCCCACCGTCATCAGCGCTTCTCACGATCAGTTTTTTGCTTCGCACATGAGAGTTGGAATCCTTCGAAACATCAATAAAGCTGTCTCATGCGGCGATTGCGAAACGCGATTAATAGCGCTGTCGAATGGATCGATGCGGGATCGTAATAATGTTCTGGAATCACGCACTTCCGGGGCGCTTTGGATTTCGGGATCGAACCCCGATCGTGCTACCTATGGACGTGTTGGGCTGCCGCTTGGGGCGCCGTTTTCCGAAGGGATTTGAACCTTGATCGACAAGCTGGAACTTCTGCTGGCGCTGGCCAAGGAACGGCACTTTGGCCGGGCTGCGGAGGCGTGCGGCGTCACCCAGCCGACGATGTCGACCAGTCTCAAGCAGCTCGAGGAAATCCTCGGCGTCATGCTGGTGCAGCGCGGATCCCGCTTCCAGGGCTTCACGCCCGAAGGGGAGCGGACGCTGGACTGGGCGCGGCGCATCGTCGGCGATGCGCGCGCGATGAAGCAGGAGATCAACAGCCTCAAGGACAAGCTGTCGGGCGAGATCCGGATCGCGGCGATCCCGACCGCGCTCGGCATGGTGGCCTCGCTGACCACGCCGTTCCGGGCGCGCCATCCCGACGTGCGGTTCCGCATCCAGTCGTGCACGTCGGCCGATGTGCTCGGCCTGCTCGAGAATCTCGAGGTCGATGCCGGGCTGACCTATATCGAGAACGAGCCGATCGGCAAGGTCCGCACCATCCCGCTCTATAACGAGAGCTATCGCTTGCTGACGGCGCCGGATGCGATGTTCGGCGACCGCAAGCAGGTGACGTGGAAGGAAGTCGGCACCGTGCCGCTCTGTCTGCTCACGCCCGACATGCAGAACCGCCGCATCATCGATCGCGCGCTGACCTCGGTCGGCGCGGAGGCGACGCCGACGCTGACGTCGAACTCACTGCTCGTGCTCTACACCCACGTGAAGACCGGCCGCTGGGCCAGCGTGATGCCGGCCAAGCTCGCCGAGACGCTCGGCCTTGCGGATGCCGTGCGCAGCATTCCGATCGTCGATCCGGTCGTGGACTACAGCATTGGCCTCGTGATCCCGCAGCGCGATCCGATGACGCCGTTGATCGCAGCCCTGGTGCAGGTCGCACGCGAGGTCGCGCCGACGCTCGAGAGCGCGTAGCTCCCGGCATTCTCTCGCAGCCTTTTCGCCACGGTTCCGGCACGGCAGCAACCGACCACGCGTTGTGTGGTTGTGTTGAAGCAAGTCCTGGTCTTCAGCCGGCGGACAATCTTCGCTTGCTCGCAGCAAAGATGGAACTCAGCGCCGGTTCGGCGGTTGCATTGCGGCGTCCCGGTCAGCGAGCAGGAGCTGCTTTGAATCGTCGCCAGTTACTCCACGGATCGGCCGTATTGCCGACACTCATGTTCTTGCCACAGCGCCAGGCCGCCGCCGCAGCGAGCGCGACGGACGCACCCTTCAACCCAGGCATGGTCAGGGAGCTTGCGCGCAATCTCGCCGGCAAGTCGTTCGAGGCGCCGGACGAGAAATTGCCGAACGGCCTGACGGACCTCAACTACGACCAGTACCGCTCGATCCGCTTCACGCCCGAGCGCGCGCTGTGGCGCGGCGCGAAGCTGCCGTTCGAGGCGCAGTTCTTCCACCGCGGCTTCTTCTACAAGAACAAGGTCAAGATCTTCGAGGTCGCTGACGGCAAGGTCAGCGAAGTCAAGTACAGCAAGGACATGTTCTCGTTCGGCGAGACCGTGCCTGACTTCACCGAGACCGACCTCGGCTTTGCCGGATTTCGCATCCACGCGCCGATCAACAAGCCGAACTACTATGACGAGGTCTGCGTCTTCCTCGGCGCGAGCTATTTCCGCGCGGTCGCCAAGGACGAGACCTACGGCCTGTCGGCGCGCGGCCTGTCGATCGATACCGGCGAAGCCAAGGGCGAGGAGTTTCCGTTCTTCAAGGCGTTCTGGCTCGAGCGTCCCGTGCCCAACGCGACCTCGCTGGTCATTCACGCCTTGCTCGACAGCAAGAGCTGCGCGGCAAGCTACCGCTTCACGATCAGGCCTGGAGCGACCACGGTGTTCGATGTCGAGGCATCGCTCTATCCGCGTGCCGATCTCGAGCACGTGGGCCTTGCGCCGATGACGAGCATGTTCTTCTTCGGGCCCAACGATCGCAACGAGGTCGACGACTTCAGGCCGTCGGTGCACGATTCGGACGGGCTTGCGATCTACAACGGCAAGGGCGAGAGCCTGTGGCGCCCGCTGAGCAATCCGCGCGACCTCCAGATCAGCACGTTCCAGGACGTCAATCCGCATGGCTTCGGGCTGATGCAGCGCGAGAAGAATTTCTTCGCCTATCAGGACATCGAATCGCGCTTCGAGAAGCGTCCGAGCTTGTGGGTCGAGCCGATCGGCGACTGGGGCGAGGGCGCGGTCATCCTGTTCGAGATCCCGACCAAGGAAGAGATCCACGACAACATCGCCGCGTTCTGGCGGCCGAAGGCGCCGCTCAAGGCCAAGAGCGAGACCAATTTCACCTATCGCCTGCATTGGGGGCCGGATGCGCCGAAGCCGCATTCGCTCGCGCGCTTCACGCGCAGCGGCATCGGCGCGCATGGCGAGAACAGCAAGCTGTTCGTGCTCGACCTGTTCGGTGACAATCTGAAGGGGATCGATCCCGGCAGCGTCAAGGGCGTCGTGGCGGCCGAGAAGTCCGAGATCACGAATGTCGTCACGCAGCCAAATCCGAATACCGGCGGATGGCGGCTCAGCTTCCAATGCGCCGTCAAGAAGGACCCGGTCGAGCTGCGTGCGCATCTGGCGCAGGATGACAAGCCGCTCTCCGAGATCTGGGTCTATCGATGGGCGCCATAGTCACGTCGCCTCAGTCCGACGTCGCCGCGGCGGCCGACGGCTTCCTGCCACAAGAGAGCCCGCTTGCGATGTCGGCGGCCGATCTCGGCCGGCCGCCGCATGCGGTGAGCACGCCGGTGTCGGTCGGCGCGGGCATGTTGATGCGCCGCGCGTTCGTCCTGATGCTGACGGCGGCGCTGACCGGTGCCGGCGCCTACGAGATGTACATGGTGGTCCAAGTCGGCGGCGTGACGATCATGGAAGGCATGGTGCTGGTGCTGTTCGTCGCGCTGCTCGCCTGGATCGCGTTTTCGTTCGCTTCGGCGCTCGCCGGCTTCTTCGCTCTGCTTCGCCGCAACGGCAACGCCTTGCCGATCCGCGACGACGGTCCCTTGCCGCAGCTCGCGAGCCGGACCGCGGTCCTGCTCCCGACCTACAACGAGAATCCGCATCAATTGATGGCGCGCCTGCGCGCCATCAACGAGTCCGTCGAGGGGACCGGGCAGGGCGACAGCTTCGACTGGTTCGTGCTCAGCGACACCCGCGATCCCGATATCTGGATCGCCGAGGAGAGGGCGTTTCTCGAACTGTGCGAGGCCTGCGGCGCGCAACGGCTGTTCTACCGGCATCGCGCCGACAATACGGCGCGGAAGTCCGGCAATGTCGGCGAGTGGATCACGCGGTTCGGCGGCGCCTATCGGTTTATGATCGTGCTCGACGCCGACAGCCTGATGTCGGGCGACACCATGGTGCGGATGGCGCACGCGATGGAGACCAACCCGCAGGCGGCGCTGCTGCAGACGCTGCCGGTCATCGTCAATGCGCGCAGCCTGTTCAGCCGCCTGCAACAGTTCGCCGGCCGGCTCTACGGACCGATGGTCGCCGCCGGTGTCGCGTGGTGGCACGGCTCCGAGGGCAATTACTGGGGGCACAACGCCATCATCAGGATTGAGGCATTTGCGCAGCAGGCGGGGCTACCCGAACTCTCGGGACGCAAGCCGTTCGGCGGACATATCCTGAGCCACGACTTTGTCGAGGCGGCGCTGATGCGGCGCGCCGGCTGGGGCATCTACATGGCCCCGATGCTCGGCGGCAGTTTTGAGGAGGTGCCGCCGTCGCTATTGGATTTTGCCGCGCGCGACCGCCGCTGGTGCCAGGGCAATCTGCAGCATCTCGCCGTGCTGAGGACGCGCCGGTTGCATTGGATCTCGCGGCTGCATTTCATGACCGGGATCGGCTCCTACCTTACCGCGCCACTCTGGCTGTCGTTCTTGCTGCTCGGAATCCTGATCTCGTTGCAGGCGCGCTTCATTCGGCCCGAATATTTTCCGAAGGGTTTTTCGCTGTTCCCGAACTGGCCGGCGCAGGACCCGGTGCTCGCCGCCTGGGTATTTGGCCTCACCATGGCGCTGCTGATCGTGCCGAAGCTGCTCGGCTTCATCCTGTTGCTGACGCGGTCGGACGTGCGCCGGCAATTCGGCGGCGGGTTCCGGGCGCTGACGGGCGTGCTCGCCGAGGTGCTGATCTCGGCGATGATCGCGCCGGTCATGATGGTGTTCCAGTCGATCGCCGTCGTCGAGATCCTGCTCGGCCGGGACGCCGGCTGGCAGACGCAGCGGCGCGACGACGGCGCGGTCGAGCGGCGGGAGTTGTATCGGAAGTATGGCGTTCCCACCGCCTGCGGTGTCGCGATGGCGATAAGCGCCTGGGCGGTGTCGCTGCCGCTGTTGCTGTGGATGTCGCCGGTGATCGTTGGCCTGCTGTTTGCGATTCCGATCGGCGCCTGGACCGCCCGGCCGGCGATGCACGCGCTGTTCGTGACGCCGGAGGAAGCTAAGCCGCCACGCGTGCTGGTCCGCGCCAATGAGCTGGCGGCGTCGCCGGCACACGCATCGGCCCCTGCGCTCGCGACGTTGCGGCAGGATTCCGGGCTGTTGCAGCGCCATCTCTCGTCGCTGCCGCCGGCGCGGCGCGGCGGTCCGGGCGAGATCGATCTTCATCTCGCGGTGGCGCGTGCGCGGATCGAGGCAAGCGACAGCTTCGACCAGGCGGTCCGCCATCTCACGCCTCGCGAGACGTTGGCCGTGCTCGGTGATTCCGCGCTGCTGGAAGGGGTGCTTGCGAAGTAGTGGGGGGCGTCAGGCCGCTTCCGGCAGCTTCGTCTGCAGGGACCGCGGATCGCGCGGCAGCGTGACGCGGACGACGGTGCCGACGCCGAGCTTGGAGCGCAGCCGCATCGAGCCGCCGTGCAGATTGGTGAGCGAGCGCGCGATCGCAAGTCCGAGACCGGAGCCCTGGTAGCTCTTGGTGAGCTGGCTCTCGACCTGCTCGAACGGCTTGCCGAGCCGGCGCAGCGATTCCGGCGCGATGCCGATGCCGCTGTCGGCGATCAACAGCACGATCGAGTCATCCAGCATCTGGCCGCGCACTAGCACACGGCCGTGGTCGGGCGTGAACTTCACCGCATTGGAGAGCAGGTTGACGATGATCTGCTTGACCGCGCGGCGGTCGGCGACGACCGAGATCGTGCTTTCGATATTCGACTCCAGCGACAATCCCTTGTGCTCGGCGCGGCCGGAGACCACGCGCAGCGACTCCGCGAGGATGCCGGAGAGATCGAGCGGCTCCATGTCGAACTTCATGCGGCCGGCCTCGATCTTCGACATGTCGAGGATGTCGTTGATGACCTCGAGCAGGTATTTCCCCGACGTCAGGATGTCGTGGCAGTACTCCGCGTATTTGTCCGAGCCGAGCGTGCCGAACAGGCCGCTGCCCATGATCTCGGAGAAGCCGATGATGGCGTTGAGCGGGGTGCGCAGCTCATGGCTCATATTGGCGAGGAATTTCGACTTCGCGGCGTTGGCGTCCTCGGCGCGGGTCTTTTCCTGCGAATATTTTTCGGCGAGGTCGGCAAGCTCGACGGCCTGCCGTTCCAGCTCGGCTTGCGAGCGCTGCAGGTCGATCACGGTGGCGCGCAGGCGCAGGTCGTTGTCGACCAGCTTCTGCTCGTGCGCCTTGATGCGGGTGATGTCGGTGCCGACGGAGACGTAGCCGCCGTCCTTGGTGCGGCGCTCGCTGATGTGCAGCCAGCTGCCGTCGTCAAGCTGGGCCTCGAAGGTGCGGGCGCCGGGCGCCGGGACGCCGCTCTCGTGCAGGCGGGTGCGCACTTCCGGCATGCTGCCGACCTCGATCACGGTCTCGTAGGAGGTGCCGGGGCTGACGGCGGAATCGGGCAGCTTGTGCAGCCGCTGGAAGTGCGAGTTGCAGAGCACGAGGCGGTCGTCGGCATCCCAGAGCACGAAAGCCTCGGGAATGGTCTCGATCGCGTCGCGCAGCCTGAGATCGGCTTCCACCGACTTCTCGGCGAGGCTTTTCTGCTCGGTGATGTCGACCGCGATGCCGATCAGATGCAGGCCGCCGTCGGCGGCAGCATGGCTGAGCTCGCAGCGCACCCGCAGCCAGATCCAGTGGCCGCCGACATGGCGCATGCGGAAGCTCTGGTCGATGTGATCGATCTTGCCCGAGATCAGCTGGTCGGCGATGTCGAACAGGTTGATGTCGTCCGAATTCACCAGCGCGTTGACCTCGCCGAAGGTGAGGAGGTCGTTGCGGGTGTCGAGGCCGAGCAGGGTGAACATCGACTGCGACCAGAAGATCCGGCCGCGCGACAGGTCCCAGTCCCACAATCCGCAGCGGCCGCGGTTGAGCGCGGTGTCGATCCGGCCGCGCACGGCGTCGTTGATCAGGTCGCCCTCGCGGGCGCGGGTCGATTGCCAGTGGAACGCGAAGCCGAGGATCAGCACCACGAAGCTCGTGGTCGCCGACAGCGTCACCGAGAGTGCCGCATCCGATCCCCAGATCGGCTCGTTCATCTCCTGGATGACGACGACCTGGCCGGGCAGCGACTTGACGAGCTGCGAGATCGCCAGCGCGCCCGTGCCGCCGGGCAGCGTCATGTCGCTGACCGTGCCCTGCTGGCCGGGCGCGACGAGCAGCTGCGCGGTGGAGACGATGTCGAGGATGCGGTCGTTCTCGCCGGCGCCGTCGACCGGCACGCGCGCCAGCACGCGGTGATCGGCGCCGGTGATGATGACGTGGCGGCCGTAGGCGATGCCCCAGGACGGGATCAGGTCCGGCAGCAGTTCCTGCATCCGCTCGATGTTGGCGAGCCGGTCGCGCCGCACCGAGGTCAGGCGATCGAGACGTTCGGCGAGGATGTCGGACAGTGCAGCAAGGTCGCGCTTCATCGCGCCGCGCTTCTGCCGGTTCTGGTCGATCACCTGGACGAAGGCGCCGAGGCAGATCGTGATGAGGAAGGCGATGATGAGCGTAGGGACAGCGCGGCGCAGTGCAGGCTCGGCCGTCAGGAGCCTGTGATAGGCCGGTTTCGCGATCGACTGCGCCAATCCCTTGATCGAATCGGATTGGACGCACGCGTTCGCTGCATGCGCGCGCGCCATGCCTGAGACCCCCGCTCTAAGCTGATTTTTTACCCGGTTCGGATGCTCCCCACGATGCATCCGAATCATGATCATTTGAATCCAGATTTCCGGGACTGTCGAGAGTCAACGATTCGTTAATGCGAAAAAATTCTTGTCCCGGGAAGAATCATGCGGCGCAAAGCGAGTCCGAAACGGGAACGGTTCCGTAGAATTACGCGCGCGTCGGCTCTGCGTGACTGATCACACGCTTCACGGTGGGGAACGCACGACGCAGTTTGCGTTCGATCTCGTCGACGCTTTCGTGCACCTTGATCACACTCATCGAAGGCCGCGCGCGGCAATGGAAGTTGACGACCTCGCCGGCGTCGGTGTTGCGGACCCGCACATTGTGGATGTCATGGATCGCGCCGCCATCGGCAAAGCCGGTCAGCGCCGCCTTGATGGCTTCGACGCGGTCCGGCGCGGCGTCGGTTCCCCACGGCAGTTCCGGCTCGAGCGGCTCGATATGGGTGTCGACCTCGACGTCCTCGCCGAAATCCTCGCGGATCGCGCGCTCGAGCCCGTGGGCGACGTCGTGCGCCGCGTCCAGCGCCATGTCGCTGTCGACCTCGAGGTCGATGCCGACGATCAGCTTGCCGCCGATGTCGTGCACCGTGACGTGGTGGATGGCGAGGCCGGAATTGCGCGCGATCACCATGATGCGCTCGCGCACGCTCTCATTGTCGCGCGCCACCGGCACCGCGGTGAAGGTGAGGTCGGCGTCGCCGAACGCCTTGGTCACCGCCGCCTGCGCCCGGCGCTTGATGTCCTCGACGCGGTCGATCGGGTAGGTGCGCGGCACCTTGGCGATGGCATCGATGAAATGCGTCGCGCCGACCATGCGGACGCGCAACCGGTCGACATCGACCACCCCCGGCACGGCCTTGATGGCGGCGGTGGCCTTCTCCAGCGCGCCTTCGGGCGCGCGGTCGAGCAGGGTCTCGACCGTCTCCCGCGCCATGCGCAGGCCGAGCAGGGCGATCATCACCGCGACCGCGATCGCCGCTGCGGCATCGCCCCACCAGAAGCCGAAGCCGGCGAGCACCAGGCCGACGATGACGGCGGTCGAGCCCATCACGTCGGAGGCGAAATGCAGCGCATCGGCGGCCAGCGCCTGGCTCTTGGTGTCGCGCGCGGCGCGGTGCAGCGCGCGGGCCCGCCACAGATTGACGCCGATATCGATGACCAGAACGACAAAGGGAATGGCCGAGATCGACGGCGGCGGCGCGCCCTCGCGCAGATGGCTGTAGGCCTGGACCAGGATGCCGCCGGCCAGCACATAGAGCAGGGCGATGATGCCGAGCGCCGAGACGCTCTCGAACTTGCCGTGTCCGTAATGATGCTCGGCGTCGGCCGGCTGGTCCGACACCCGCACCACCGCCCAGGTGATGATGGTGGCGACCAGGTCGATCGACGAGTGCAGCGCCTCCGAGATCAGCGCCAGCGATCCGATCGCGATGCCGACCACGAACTTCGCCACCGCCATGCTGCCGCTGGCGAGGATCGAGATCGCGGCGACCGATGTCTTGGTGGAGGGTGCGCTGGTGCTGGAAGAGCTCATGGGCGGCGGTTTAGCAGGGAGTTGGTGAACATCAAGCGTCGTTGATGAAACGCAATCGCCACTCAGTTGCAATTGCAGGATTTTGCCAAAATCACGCGGTCGTCCCGGCGGAAGCCAGAATCCACAACCACAGGGTTGTGTGGTTGAAGTGAGCTGTGGCAACCGCATCGCGTCATGACTCGCATTCGGGGTAATGGGTCCTGGCTTCCGCCAGGACGACGCTGGATGTGTTGCGCGACGTGTCAACCGAACATCTGCGTTCTCGCGGCGCGTTTCGCCCGAGCTTTGCAAAATCGTTTCGCCACGACACAAGAGGGCGCAGGGAATGCCGGGTGCGCGCTGCACCGCCCGTCGTGTCGAATGGGTAACTCATGCCGCCATCTCGACGCGTAACGTAGGATGGGTAGAGCGCAGCGAAACCCATCATCTCGGCGTGCGGATGCAATCGATGGGTTTCGCTTCGCTCTACCCATCCTACGAGCTAATGATCCAAAGCGGCCCTTGCCATTTAAGGACCGATTGGTCTATATATCGGCAATGAGCCGCCAAACCACCATGCAGGCGCCCCGTGGCCGCCCGCGAAGTTTCGACGTGGACGCCGCCATCGAACGCGCGATGAATGTGTTCTGGTCGCGCGGCTATCGCGCCACGGCACTCCCGGACCTGCTGCGTGCGACAAAACTCTCGCGCGGCAGCCTTTACGCCGCGTTCGGCGACAAGCACTCGCTGTTCCTGCGCGCACTCGATCGCTACATTGCCGATGCCCTGACCCGGATGGATGACGAATTCGATCCCCGCAGAGATCCGGTCGATGGCCTGCGGGCCTACCTTGCCGGTTACGTTGAGCGCACGTGCGGTGCCAATGGCCGGCGTGGCTGCCTGTTGGTGGCGACGGCGATGGAGCTGGCCGGCCAGGATGCCGAGGTTGGTCGTCGCTTCGCGAGCTTCTTCAAAACCATGGAGACCAGGGTGGCGGATGCATTTTCCCGTGCGGAGATCGCGGGCAGATTGGCCGATGGCGTCGAGCCTTCGAGTGCCGCCCGAATCCTGATCTGTTTCCTTTGGGGGCTGCGCGTGGTCGCAAAGACGGCTCCGGCACGTACCACGTCGCAGGCCACCGCTGACGCGCTGCTCGATCGCTTCATCAAATAAGCAACTGTTGGAATGACCCTTGATGTCCTCTGGACGTCTGCGCGATCGGTACGCCCATATATGGACCGATCGGTCTTGAAAGGAAGGATGCGATGTCTGCCATCCAGATCATTTGCGCGGTGGCCGTTCCCTTGCTCTGGGGTTATCAGTTCGTGGTCATCAAGGTCGGCGTCACCGAGTTTCCGCCGCTGTTCTTCCTCGGACTGCGTTTCCTGGCCATCGCGCTGCTGCTTGTTCCGTTCGTCAGAAGGCCGACACGCCAACAACTCGGCCCTGTCTCAGCTATTTCGGTTTTCCTCGGCGGACTGAACTTCGGGCTGTTCTATGTCGGCCTTGGGCTCGGCTCGGGGAGCATGTCGGCGGTCGCCTATCAACTCGCCCCGCCGTTCACCGTGCTGCTCGCCTGGCCGCTGCTCGCGGAGCGGCCGTCGCTCGTCACATCCGCTGGCGTGGTGCTGGCGTTCGTCGGCGTGGTGGTGCTGGCGGCGGGGCCGGGGCTGTCGGCAAACGTGCTGCCGCTGCTGCTCGTGGTTGCCGCGGCGTTCGCATTCGCGGTGTCCACCGTCCTGACGAAACGCTACGGCCCGTTTGATCCCCTGATGCTGATGGGGTGGTCGTCGCTGCTCACGGTGCCGCAGGTGATGTTGATGTCGCTGTTGCTGGAATACGGACAGCTGGCGAGCCTTGGCACTGCGGATCAACGGGGCTGGCTGGCGCTCGCCTACACCGTCTTCATCGGCGGCATTGTCGGGTTCGGCCTGTGGTTCTGGCTGATCGCCCGCTGCTCCATGGCCCGTGTCGCCCCCTTCGGTCTGCTGCTTCCGGTGTTCGCTTTGATCTCGAGCGTGCTGTTCCTTGGCGACCAGGTGACGCCGAAACTGGTCGTCGGCGGACTGCTCGCGATCTCCGGCGTCGCCATCACACAGGTCAGACCGGGTGCGAAGTCGGACCAGTCGTAGCGCTCGCAGGGACGGCATTTCGGCCGTAGCCGATGCTTCGCTTCCGCAACAGGGAACCCCCTTCGGTCGGTCGTCCGTTTGCGTAAAATGCGAACGGTTCGCCGCCGCCAGGACGCGAGCGTGTGCGGCAAAACAGCGCTCTCTCGGCATGGCCGGTGCGCGGCGCCTCGCCTCAGAGCCGGCCATCGCGGCATGCAGGGCTACTCGGAGCGTGATTTCGCGCGCCAGACATCTTTTTGACCGCTCAGCCCGCAGCGTTGGTGTGCAGCTTGTGCCAGAGCGCGCAGCCATGCGGACGGATGCTGCCGGACATGTTTCGACGTCGCAACTTCGGGTGGAACGATTGCCCTCTGGACGTGTTTGGCGGCGATGCTCTCGGCGCTCAGGGAGTGGACCAATATCCAATGCAGAAGGGAGAGGCCACATGAGGAGCGTTTTCGCGAAGGCGTCAATCCTCGGGCTTGTCAGCGCGGGGCTGATCGGTACGGCTGCGGCACAGACTCAAGATTTGCGCAATGGCGCGGCCGATGCGACCAAGCAGGCAAATTCGGTCTTGCTGAAACAGCTGCCGTTTAACGACACCTCCGATTTCGACGCCGCGAACAAAGGCTTCATGGCCGCGCTGCCTTCCGAGGCAATTAAGGGAAGCACGGGCAACGCGATCTGGAACCCGCAGCAGTACGGCTTCATCAGCGACGCGACGGCCCCCGATACGGTCAACCCAAGCCTGTGGCGACAATCCCGGCTGATCAACATCTCCGGCTTGTTCGAGGTGACCGACGGCATCTATCAGGTCCGCAATCAGGACCTGTCGAACATGACGATCATCGAGGGCAGCGAGGGCATTACAATCGTCGATCCGCTCGTGTCGGCAGAGACGGCAAAGGTGGCGCTCGACCTGTACCGCTCGAAGCGCGGCAACAAACCCGTCAAGGCCGTGATCTACACCCACAGCCACGTCGATCACTATGGTGGTGTGCGGGGCGTCACCAGCGAGGACGACGTCCAGTCCGGCAAGGTCAAGATCTACGCGCCGGATGGATTCCTGGAGGCTGCGGTCGCCGAGAACGTCATGGCCGGCACCGCGATGAGCCGGCGCGCCAGCTACATGTACGGCAACCTGCTCAAGGCGGATCCGAAAGGTCAGGTCGGCGCGGGTCTCGGCACCACGACCTCGGCAGGCACGGTCACGCTCATCGCGCCGACCAACATCATCAAGGAAACCGGACAGAAAGAAAAGATCGACGGCTTGACCTACGAATTTCTGATGGCGCCCGGTTCGGAAGCGCCTTCGGAGATGATGTGGTTCATCGAGGAAAAGAAGGCGATGGAATCCGCCGAGGACGCGACCCACACGCTGCACAATACATATTCGCTTCGCGGCGCCAAAATTCGCGAGCCGCTTCCCTGGTCGAAATACCTCAACCAGGCGCTGGTGATGTGGGGCGACAAGGTCGACGTGGTGTTTGCGCAGCATCACTGGCCGACATGGGGCAATGACAAGGTGGTTTCACTTCTGGAGAGCCAGCGCGACCTTTACCGCTTCATCAACGACCAGACCTTGCGCATGGTCAACCACGGCATGACGATGCGCGAGATCGCCGACGGATTCAAAATGCCTGACAGCCTCGCCAACGTCTGGGCAAACCGTGGTTACTACGGCTCGATCTATCATGACGTGGCCGCCACCTATGTTCTTTATCTTGGCTGGTTCGACGGCAACCCGGCCACCCTGCACGAACTGCCGCCGGTCGAGGCGAGCAAGAAGTACGTCGAGTTCATGGGCGGCAGCGACGAGGTTCTGAAGAAGGCCAAGGCTTCCTACGACAAGGGCGAATATCGCTGGGTGGCTCAAGCCGTCCACCACGTCGTGTTCGCCGATCCCGACAATCAGGCCGCCAAGAATCTCGAAGCCGACGCGCTCGAGCAGCTCGGCTATCAGGCCGAGTCCGGACCGTGGCGCAACTTCTACCTGACCGGCGCCCAGGAGCTGCGCAACGGTGTCGCCAAGCTGCCGACGCCGAACACCGCGAGCCCCGATACGGTGCGCGCGATGTCCGCGGATTTGTTCTTCGACTATCTCGGGGTTCGCCTCAACGCGGAGAAGGCCGGCAACGCGCATGCGAAGCTCAACTTCGAGTTCGGCAAGGACGGCAACTACTTCGTCGAACTGAAGAACGGAGTGCTGAACCACACGGCGAACATGAAGTCCAACAATGCCGATGCGACCGTCGCGTTGTCGCGGGATACGCTGAACAGCATCATCCTGCAGCAAACCAGGTTTGATGATGCCATCTCGGCCGGCGCGGTGAAGGTCAGCGGAGACCAGACCAAGCTGCGCGATCTCGTGTCGTATCTCGACACGTTCGACTTCTGGTTCAATATCGTGACGCCGAACCAGACGGCTCAATCCGCCACGACGGGGCGAGGGGGAACGTCGCGATAATCATAACGTTAATCACACGGTCAAGCGGCGCGGGGCACTTGCTTCGCGCCGCTTTGCTATGCGCACCTTCGCCGAAGATGGCGCGGATTTCCGCGATCGAGCGGGTGCGGAAGGTGACGCCGACACTCTTCACGCGCTGTCGAAGACAGCTCCATTCAGTCATTTTGCTGACGCAATCTCTGTTTTAGTCGAGCCAGAAACTGAAAAACACGGTGTGAGGGCCGCCCAGGTTCTCACGATGGTTCCACCGCCGGAACTGGCACGAATCCGCAAGGAATTGGCACGCGTAAACGCCTCCGCGTTCGCTTGACCATGTTTTGCGGCATCGGGAACCGGACGATCGAAGAAAATCAATTAAGGAGTTATGATGCTGTTCGGCTCGAGCGCCGCGATTTGCGGCGCCCTGGTTGCGCTCGCCTTTTTTGGCACCGCTGCTCGAAGTGAAATCGCTGCGGTTCATTCGAGCGCCGTCGTCAATGCCGCGCGTGGGGATGCAATCGTTGGCGCGGCATCCATGTACAATCCGTTCAAGCCCGGCAAGGAGGAGGGCGGTCCGAGCACAGCCTCCGGCGAGCGCTATGATCACTCGGTCTGGGCGGCTGCCATCAAGACGAGTTTGCGCCGGAAGTTTGGTGGGGTCCAATTTGGCGCGAGGCCGAAATATGCCCTCGTCGAGGCCGTCGGCAAGAAGGTCATCGTGAAGATAAATGACGTGGGGCCACTCAGGCCTGGCCGCATCATTGACCTCAATGAGCGGACGATGCGCTATTTCGATCCAAGCCTGGAGCTCGGAGTCATCAGTGGCGTCAAGGTTAGCCCGCTTGCGGGGGACTATTGGATTCCAGGACCTGTCGGCTGAACATCGCACGCGAAAGAGCCAGGGCATAGCACGCGGCAAGCGCGGACCCGTTGGCTGATCCGCCCTTCACTCGCAAATCGCCGGAGCCTGCTGCTACAGCGTCACCACGATCTTGCCGAGGTGCTTGTTGGCTTCCATGTGTTCGAACGCCTTGCCGATGTCGGCGAATTTGTAGACCTGGTCGATCGGCAGCTGCAGCTTGCGTGCCTCGACCGCGGGCCAGATGTCCTTGCGCACCTCGTCGAAGATCGCGCGGATCTCCTCGATCGAGCGGGTGCGGAAGGTGACGCCGATATACTGGATGCGGCGCGCCGCGTGCAGGTCGAAGTTGAAGTCGCCGTGGGTGCCGCCAAGCCGGCCGACATTGACGATGCGGCCCTTGACCTTGGTCGCCTTGAGGTTCTGGTTCGCGACCGGTCCGGAAACCTGGTCGACGATCAGGTCGACGCCTTCGCCTGATGTCGCCTGCAGCACCTGATCGACCCAGCCGGGATCCTTCGAGTCCACCGCGAGATCGGCGCCGAACTCCTTCAGCCGGCCGCGGCGCATCGCGTCGGTCGATGAGCCCACCACGAGCTTGGCGCCCTTCAGCTTGGCGATCTGCATCGCCATCAGCCCGACGCCGGAGCTTGCGCCCTGGATCAGCACGCTCTGGCCCGGCAGCAGTGCGCCATTGGTGACGACGGCGTTGTGCATGGTGGCGAGCGCAACGGGCAGGGTTGCGGCCTCGTCGAAGTTCATGTTGGAGGGCGCGCGGAACAGCCGGCCGTGATCGGCCAGCGTGTATTCGGCGAATGCCGCGCCGCCGGAGCCCATGATCTTGTCGCCGACCTTGACGCCCTTGGCATCGGGGCCGAGTTCGGCGACCTCGCCGGCCCATTCCATGCCGAGCACGGTGCCGACGCCGCCGGCCGCGCCGTGGACATGGCCCTTGGTCATGCCGAGATCGGCGCGGTTCAGCCCGCAGGCATGAACCTTGACCAGCACCTGGGTGCCCTTCGGCACGGGCTTCGCAACGTCGGTGATTTCAGGGCCGTTAGGGCCGTAGACATAGGCTTTCATGGGCTTCTTCTCGTTGTGTCTAACGCGAGATGACTTGAATTCCGTCATCCTGAGGTGGCCGCTTTTTCAGCGGCCCTCGGAGGATGGACGGCCCGGCTGGTGGCCGTCGACCCTTCGAGACGCGCTTCGCGCTCCTCAGGGTGACGGATAACACTCGTGCTCCGCTCCGGCCTATTCCGCGGCCTGGCGCTTGGCGCCGGACATCATCGCTTCCAGCCGCTCGCGAATGATCGCTTCCGCTTCGTGGACGATGCGCGACACCAGCTCGGCGCAGGACGGAATGTCATGGATCAGGCCCTGCACCTGGCCGGCCGACCAGATGCCTTCGTCGGCATCACCCGACGCGTAGACCATCTTGCCGCGCGCGCCGGCGACCAGCTCGCGCACATCCTCGAACTTGGCGCCTTCCTTCTCCATCTGCACGACCTTGGTCGAGATCGCGTTCTTGGCGACGCGCGAGGTGTTGCGCATGGTGCGGAAGATCAGCTCGGTCTCGCGCTCGTCATTGGCGACGATGCGTTCCTTTACCAGCTGATGGATCGGGCTCTCCCTGGTGCACATGAAGCGCGTGCCCATGTTGATGCCTTCGGCGCCGAGCGCGAGCGCTGCGACCAGGCCGCGCGCATCGCCGAAGCCGCCGGAGGCGATCATCGGGATCTTCACCTTGTCGGCGGCGGCGGGGATCAGGATCAGGCCGGGGGTGTCGTCCTCGCCGGGATGGCCGGCGCATTCAAAGCCGTCGATCGAGATCGTGTCGGCGCCCATCCGCTCGGCGGACAGCGCGTGGCGAACGCTGGTGCATTTGTGCAGCACCTTGATGCCGTGCTTCTTGAACTCGTCGACATGCTCCTGCGGCTTGTTGCCGGCGGTCTCGACGATCTTGATGCCGCTCTCGATGATGGCCTGGCGGTATTCGGCGTAGGGCGGCGGCTTGATCGCGGGCAGGATGGTTAGGTTGACGCCGAACGGCTTGTCGGTCAGCTCGCGGCAGCGCGCGATTTCCTTGCGCAGATCGTCCGGCGTCGGCTGCGTCAGCGCGGTGATCATGCCGAGCGCGCCGGCATTGGCCACGGCGGCAACCAGCTCGGCGCGCCCGACCCATTGCATGCCGCCCTGCACGATCGGGTGGTCGACGCCGAACATTTCGGTGAAACGTGTCTTGATCATTCTGCCCTCGTTTCCATCAGGATTTTCCGTGTCGCGGACGGCGGCGCACGGTGTTGTTATGGATGTCGAGGGGAAGGATGCAGTCCTGTCCGGCAATTGTCTACCGGCGACCTGCGGCGCGCCCATGCGGAAATGACAGGCCGCGGCGGTCGGGCGAGGGCGGGACGGAAATCTTTCGTCATCTGTTCAGGCGCTGGTGATCGAACACGCAGCGCCTGGCTGAGAGCAAGGCAAAGCAGGCGCTTGTTACGCCGGCACGGCGTCCTTCTTCGACGCGGCGGTCTCCTCGTCGAATGCGGCGGCGATGTCGCGCATGCTGACGACGCCGATCAGGCTGTAATTGTCGATGACGGGCACGTGGCGAATGTGGTGCTTGGTCATGAGATGACGGATGTGCTCGAGCGTGTCGCTCGATGTGCACGACACCAGCTGCTGCACCGACACGAACTGCGACACCTTCATGCTTGCGCCCGCCGCACCGTGCTCGGCGATCGCGCGCACCACGTCGCGCTCGGTGAACATGCCGACGGCGGTGTTACCCTCGGTGCGAACGACATCCTTGACCACGAGCGCGCTGATATTGCTGGCGCGCATCAGTTGCGCGGCGATCGCCACCGTCTCGTTCATGCGCACCGTGGCGACGCGGGGGGTCTTCTTGCGCAGGATATCTCCGACTTGCATGGCAACCTCCTTGGTTATCGTTGACTGGAGTCTGGTATACAAAATGCCAATTGTCAACGTGGCTGTCACAGAAATCTACCATCAGCAAAATGCTTAAATAGGCAGGTTTGCTGACATTTCCGACGATTGTGAGCGGCCGTGGGCGGCGCGGGCGATCTGCCGCACTAAGCGTGGTGGCATCTGGCATCCCTGAGTTGGCAAAAAAGAGAAGAGGCGCACCGAAATGCGCCTCCATCAGTCTCCGGGGAAATGTCGGGACCAAGCGGTCCTGATCGGGTGGTCTTTAGCCAAGCCGTCTTGTTAAGCCGTCTTGGCGCTCGTCGCGGTCTCTTCCGCGGCGGCAGCCTCGTTGCCGTTGATGAAGGCGCGGCGCATCGGCTTGATCACGAACAGCGCCATCAGCGCCGCGGTGGCGTTGAGGGCGACCGCTATCACGAACACCGCCTGCCAGCCATAGCTGGCGGCAACGATGCTGGCGGCAGGCACCAAGAGCGCTGCGGTGCCCTTCGCGGTGTAGAGCATGCCGTTGTTGGTGGTCGCGAACTTCGAGCCGAAGGTGTCGCCGCAGGTCGCCGGGAACAGCGAGTAGATCTCGCCGAACACGCCGAAATAGACCGCGGTCGCCAGCACGAACACCACCGGGTTGTGACCCCAGGTGGATAGCGTGAGCAGCATCAGCGCGCCGGTGCCGAACGCAATGAACATGGTGTGCTCGCGGCCGATATTGTCGGACACCCAGCCGAAGAACGGCCGTCCGAAACCGTCGAAGATGCGGTCGAGCGAGATCGCAAAGGTCAGCGCGGCCATCTGGAAGCCGGCGAGCGTGACCGGCGTGTTCGCGATCTTGTAGTCGTGCGCGATCGGCGCGATCTGCGCCGCCGCCATCAGGCCGCCGGCGGCGACCATCACGAACACCAGATACATCACCCAGAAGATCGGGCTGCGCAGCACCTGCGGCGGCGTGAAGTCGACCTTGGTCTGCGGCAGATTGAGCTGCTTCTTCTTCGGCGGGATCGAGACCGCGGGCGGCTGGATGAAGAAGGCGAGCAGGAAGACGATCAATCCCTGTCCGATGCCGAAATCGAAGAACGCAGTCTGATAGCCGCTCGCGGCGATCATCTTTGCAATCGGCACCACCGTGAGCGCGGCGCCGGCGCCGAAGCCGGCCGCGGTTGCGCCGGCGGCGAGGCCGCGGCGATCGGGAAACCACTTCAGCGCGTTGCCGACGCAGGTGCCGTACACCGCGCCGGCGCCGATGCCGCCGAACACGGCGGCGGTGTAGAGCAGGGCGAGCGAGTCGGCATAGGAGTTCAACACCCAGGCGAGCGCGATCATGATGCCGCCGAACATGATGACGAGCCGCGGGCCGTATTTGTCGACGAACCAGGCCTCGACCGGCACCAGCCAGGTCTCGGTCACCACGAAGATCGTGAAGGCGAACTGGATCGCCGCGCGGCCCCAGTGGTGCGCGCCGTCGATCGGATCGACGAACAGCGTCCAGCCATATTGCAGGTTCGCGATCATCGCCATGCAGACGATGCCCATGACGAGCTGCAGCCAGCGGAAGCCGCTGGACGAAGGTTGAGCTTGTGTGACGGCAGTATTGCTGGAAACCATCAAGTCCTCCCGAGCGCGCTGGTCTTGTGACCGAGTGTCGCAATTATTGTGGCGTATCGTCGCAAGCGCCCGGCGGAAGTTGGTATACTATATTCCAGAAAGCAAGCCCTTCATTCCGCTGCAACGCAGCAAATCTGACATTCGACGCGCCGGTCCAGACGGCATCTCGTGGCCAGCCAAAATGAAAAGCGCCCGGCTTTTGGCCAGGCGCTTCGCAGGCTGTGGTGAGGCGGTTGCTCAAGCCGTAGCCGATTTCGCGACCACGATTTTTCGCCAGGGCTTGAGCAGCATGATCGCGAGCAGCGAGGCGAGGATGTTGGCGCCTGCCGCGATGATGAACACCTTGTCCCAGTTGCCCGACGATTGCTGCATGTAGTTGGCGATCGGCACCAAGAGCGCCGCGGTGCCCTTCGCGGTGTAGAGCAGGCCCGCATTCGTGGTGGCGAACTTGGCGCCGAACGTATCGGTGCAGGTCGAGGGGAACAGCGAGTAGATCTCGCCCCAGGCAAAGAACACGAAGCCCGAGAGCAGCACGAACCAAACCGGGTCGTGTCCCCAGAGGTAGAGCATCCAGATGCCGATGCCTTCCATGCCGAAGGCGATGAACATCGTGTTCTCGCGGCCGATCATGTCGGAGATCCAGCCGAAGAACGGACGCGTCAGGCCGTTGAGGACGCGGTCGATGGTTGCCGCGAAGGTGACGGCCGTCATCGTCACCGCCATCAGCGTGACCGGCACGCTGTCGACCTTCCAGTCGACCGCGATCGGCTTCAGGTTCGCCGTCACCATCAGGCCGCCGGCGCCGACGATCACGAACATGAAGTACATCAGCCAGAAGATCGGCTGCCGCAGCACTTCGGTCGGCTGATAGTTACGCCGGGTCTGGATGATGTTGGCGTTCGCCACGACGGCCGGCACCTGTCCGGCCTTCGGCGCCAGCAGGAAGAAGGAGAGCAGCACGATGATGATGCCCTGGCCGAGACCGAAATACAGGAAGGTGGTCTGGAAGCCGGAGTCCTTGATCATCGCCTGGATCGGCGCGACCGTGAGCGCCGAGCCTGCGCCGAAGCCGGCAGCGGTGATGCCCGCGGCAAGTCCGCGCTTATCCGGAAACCATTTCAGCGCGTTGCCGACGCAGGTGCCGTAGACGCCGCCGGCGCCGATGCCGGCGATGATCATGCCGAGATAGTAGCCGTTTAGCGACGTCGCCTGGGCGTTGATCGCCCAGCCGAGTGCGCAGAGGATGCCGCCGACCAGCACGACGATGCGCGGACCGTATTTGTCGACGAACCAGCCTTCGACCGGCACCAGCCAGGTCTCGAACAGCACGAACAGCGTGAAGGCCCATTGGATCGATGCGCGATCCCATCCGAATTTCTTCTGGATGTCGGGGACGAAGAACGTCCACCCGTATTGATAATTTGCGATCATCACCATCGCTGCGACGCCGATCGCGAGTTGCGTCCAGCGATAGGTGTCGCTGACACGCGCGGCCGCAGGGGCCGCAGTTGCCTGAACCATGTCCGACATAGATCCTCCCAGTGCGCCCCTTGTCGTTGCTTATGAGCGCGCGACGGCCATCTTGGTATCCGATATGCCAAGGTTCAAGCTGTCGCAGGGGCGGCGCGCGCTTATGCCGCACAGGACTCAGCCCGGGCACCCCGGGAGAGTAGTTCAGCGCGCAAGGAAATGGCCCCGAAAATCGGGGCCATTGGTCGAAGGTTTAATGTCAGGTCGCATCTTGCGACGAAAGCTGCATCGGCGGAGAGCGCCGGAAATCCCTTGGCTTAGAGGCCGAAGCGCGGCAGGTCGCCGTTGCGATTCGAAATCTCCGCGCTCTTCATCAGCAGGCGGTCGATCGAGGCCAGCAGGCGGCCGAACAGGGTGGAGGAGGGCGCAAGCGTCAGTACAGTGGTCTTGGACATTGGTGTCCCCTTTCATTGGAGGCCAGCAATGGGCCGGCTCATCATCTGCAGCCAAACTATGTATACCAGATGCCAGATACAACGGACTTGTTTGCATGGCAGCATGCACGACTGTGCAATGCAGCAAAATCGGCGGATCGGATTCCGGATCGGCGTGGATGGGGCGGGAGCCAGGCGGCGACGCCGGGTCAGAATTTCCAGCTAAAACTGGCCTTTACCGAGTGGTCCTGGACCCGGTCGGCAAGCTGGCCGACATAGGCGATGCCGATGCTGGCCTGCGGTGTGACCCGCAGGTCGAGGCCGCCTTCGACCAGTGCCGCGTTCCGCGCCAGCGGCACGCCGGCCACGGTGAATCCGGTTCCCAGGCCCTGGAACGCGAGCGAGATGTCGGGGTCACGTCGCCGAAGGCGTACTGCCACGCCACCGCCTGTTCGCCGGCGTCGGCCGCCTGGTCGATGCGGAGGTGGTGAGCTTCACCGAGTTCCATCGTCCGAGCTGGGATTCCGGTCGTTGATTTCGGTCGGCGACGATCCGGAGGTTCGTGCCCGCGGCATGCAGGCGTTTGCGAAGCACATGCACTCGCATCCGTTCTGGCAGCACGATCCGGCGTTCTATGGCGAACGCGCGCTGCGCGAGTCGGATTTCTTCAGCGACGAGGAATTCGTCGAGCTGCCGATTGCCAATGAGGTGTTCCTGCCGTCGGGGGCGCGGCGGATCATGGGGATCGCGTTCGAGCACGCCGGTTATGTGGTCACGGTTGTCGGGCATCGCGTGGTGGGACGGCCGGCGTTCAGCGACGAGGAGCGCGACCGGATGCAGGGTTTTCGTCCGCACATCCTACGCGGCTACCGCCAGGCGCAGGAGCGAACCCTGGCGGCGCTGACACCGAGCGACCGCCTGCGTCTGGCATTTCCCGCGCTGACGCCGCGCCAGATCGAGGTGGCGTCGTGGATCGCGCAGGGCAAGTCGAACGAAGAGATCGCTGCTATCCTCGGCGTCGGGCTCGATGCCGTGAAGGCGCACGTCAAGGCGATCAACAGCAAGATCGATTCCGACAGCCGGCGCGCCGCGATCGTCATCGCCCACACCACGCCGCCCTTCGCCGATCTGCCGCCGTTGTGGAAGCTCGGCGTGGAAGGCTGAGGGCGGGCGGCGAGTTCATAAAAGAAGGCCGCCCAAATGCGGCGGCCTCGAGTGAGCGGGTTTGCTTTTCTTCTTGGCCGATGAAGGGTAGGGGCCAAGTCCCTTCACCGCATTCCCTTCACCGCGTCCAGTCTTCGCCGGCGCACAGCGTTCCCATGCAGCCGCGAACGTTCAGCGTGCCCGGCGACACCAGCGTCACCGAGCTCTCATAGGTCTTGCCGTCGTCGGCGTTGTAGATCCGGCCGGCCCATTTGTTCGGGCCGGCGGGCTGCATGTTGATGAACAGCGACATGCCTATGACCGGTCGGGTGCGCTGCGCGCGATCGGCATTCTTGTCGTCGAGCTGCGGCTTGCCGGTGGCCTTGTCTGTCGGCTCCTTCAACCAGACGACGCGGCCGCACAGCGCGCTGCCGCAGCGGTGGACCTTGATCCTGGCGTCGCCGGATTGGGTCAGCCAGACGCCGGCCGGATCGTTGGCCTTGTCGCTCGCCTTGGCGGCATCGGCGGGGCTGCCGAGCAGCGGGATGTGGAACGCGGCCACGATCAAGCGGCGCGTGAGGTGAGCGTGGATCAATTGCTTCAGGGCCTTGCGCTGGCCGTTTTGGTCTGGGAATACCGTCATCATCCACCTTCTTCATGAAAAATTTCATGATAAACATGAAATAAATCACGCTTAAGGTTGAGTCAATGACATTGCCTGGGCATGATGCAATCCGGCCGTACCGGCTTTTTGGCAAAGAATTTTTCGGATGGGTGCGATGAGGAAATCGGTTCGTGAGCAGCGCCAGCTCTGGTTTCGCAGGCTCGATCGGGCGTTCTGGTTGATCTGGGCGGCGTTGCCGGTGGTGTTGTGGCTGGCCTATTACCGCACCACCACGGCGTCGGCGACGATCGCCGAGAGCCTGATCGGCGACCAGGCGAAGTGCGCCAGCATCGTCGCCAACCCGCTGACCATGTCCGCCAAGGGCCAGGTGTTGTTCTGGTCGCTGTTCGCGCTTGGGGTATCGTTTTACGCCGTGCTGATCGGCATCCTGCATCGCATGGTGAACCGATTCGCCAACGGACGGATCTTCGTGTCCGAAACGCTGCAGGGTGTCTGGTGGATGGGGATCTTCCTGGTGGTCTGGCCGTTTGTGGATACGATCACGACCATCGCGGTGACCTATGCGCTGTATCAGCTTGGCGACATCAAATTCTTCCTGCCGAGCTACGGCGTCGACGTCGGCACGGTCGCAGGCGGCGTGTTCCTGATGGCGCTGAAATTCGTGATCGAGCAGGCCATCCTGTTGCAGTCCGAAAACGATCTGACGATCTGAGGGTGATGCTTGTGCCCATCGTGGTGAACCTCGATGTCATGCTCGCAAAGCGCAAGCGCCGCCTCGGAGACCTCGCGGACGCGATCGGCATTTCGATCCAGAACCTGTCGATCCTGAAGACCGGCAAGGCGAAGGCGATGCGCTTCTCGACGCTGTCGGCAATCTGCCGCGAGCTGGACTGCCGGCCGGGCGATATCCTGGAATATGTGCCGGGCGATGAGGGCGGCGAAGGCGAGAGTGGCGAGGGTGGTTGATCCGGCGTGCGGTCGACAGCGGCGCGGGACCGCAAGTTCCTCCCAAAACAAAATGGCCGCGGTTGCCCGCGGCCATTCGTGTTTCTGCTTGAGCGCTGCCTTTACTCGGCCGCCTGCTTGCGCGGCGGGTCGAGCGCGCCGGAGTCGTGGATCTCGGCGACCTGGTGATCGCTGAAGCCGAGCACCTCGCGCAGGATCTCGTCGGTGTGCTCGCCGAGCAGCGGCGAGCGCTGAACGTCGCTCGGCGAATCCGAGAGCTTGATCGGGTTGCCGACCGAGACGTACTTGCCGCGGGTCGGATGATCGACCTCGACCACGGTGCCGGTCGCGCGCAGCGACTGGTCTTCGGCGATCTCCTTCATCGACAGGATCGGACCGCAGGGGATGTCGTCCTTGTTGAGGATCTCCATCGCCTCGAACTTGGTCTTGGTCATCGTCCACTGCTCGATGCGGGCGAAGATCTCGTTGAGGCGCGGCAGGCGGGCCGGCGGCTTGGCGTAGTTCGGATCGGTCTTCCAGGTCGGCTCGCCGATCACGTCGCAGATCTTCTCCCAGACCGGGGCCTGGGTGATGAAGTAAATGTAGGCGTTCGGGTCGGTCTCCCAGCCCTTGCACTTCAGGATGCGGCCGGGCTGGCCGCCGCCGGAATCGTTGCCGGCGCGCGGCACGGCATCGCCGAACGGAATGCCTTCGCCGAACTGGCTGTATTCCTTCAGCGGACCGTGGGCGAGCCGCTGCTGGTCGCGCAGCTTGACGCGGGCGAGGTTGAGCACGCCGTCCTGCATCGCGGCGGTGACGCGCTGGCCCTTGCCGGAGTGGGTGCGCTGGTACAGCGCAGTGACGATGCCGAGCGCGAGATGCAACCCGGTGCCGCTGTCGCCGATCTGCGCGCCGGTGACCAGCGGCAGGCCGTCGCGGAAGCCGGTGGTCGAGGCAGCGCCGCCGGTGCACTGCGCGACGTTCTCGTAGACCTTGCAGTCCTCATACGGGCCGGGGCCAAAACCCTTGATCGAGGCGACGATCATCTTCGGGTTGATGGCCTGGATCTTCTCCCAGGGGAAGCCCATGCGATCGAGCACGCCGGGGCCGAAGTTTTCGACCAGCACGTCGCACTGCTTGATCAGCGCGGTCAACACTTCCTTGCCCTTCGGGTTCTTGGTGTCGAGCGTGATCGAGCGCTTGTTGTGATTCAGCATGGTGAAATACAGGCTGTCCACGTTCGGGATGTCCTGCAGCTGGCCGCGCGTGATGTCGCCGACGCCGGGACGCTCGACCTTGATCACGTCGGCGCCGAACCAGGCCAGCAATTGCGTGCAGGTCGGACCCGACTGGACGTGGGTGAAATCGAGAATGCGAACGCCCTTCAGCGCCTTGGTCATAATGTTTGCTCCGTACTCTGTCTGCCCCTGCACCCGCAGGGAGTGATGGGGGTTAGGGGTTACTTCTTCTTCTGCAGAACGCTCTGCGGATTGAGATTGCCGATGCGGCCGCTCTCCGAGCCCGCCGCCGGATCGATCACCGCGTTGATCAGCGTCGGCTTGCCGGAATCCAGCGCTGCATTGACCGCGCGCTTCAACTCGTCCGGCGAGGTGGCGTTGACGCCGACGCCGCCGAAGGCTTCCATCATCTTGTCGTAGCGCGAGCCCTTGACGAACACGGTGGTCGCCGGATCGTCGCCGGCGCTGTTGACGTCGGTGCCGCGATAGATGCCGTCATTGTTGAAGATCACGACGCAGATCGGCAGCCTGTAGCGGCAGATGGTCTCGATCTCCATGCCCGAGAACCCGAACGCGCTGTCGCCTTCGACCGCGAGCACGGGCAGGCCGGTCTCGACCGCAGCGGCGATCGAATAGCCCATGCCGATGCCCATCACGCCCCAGGTGCCGACGTCGAGCCGCTTGCGCGGCTTGTGCATGTCGACAACGCCGCGGGCGAGGTCGAGCGTGTTGGCGCCCTCGTTGACGAAGATGGTGTCCGGACGCTCCGCGATGATCGCGCGCAGCGCGCCGAGCGCGCCATGGTAATCCATCGGCGAAGCGTTGCTCATCAGCTTCGGCGCCATCTTGGCGACGTTGTCGTCGCGCTTCTTGGCGATGGTCGAGAGCCAGTCGGACGGCGCCGCGGTCCAGTTCGCGCCCATGGCGTCGAGGAACGCCGAGACGCAGGAACCGATGTCGCCGACCACGGGGGCGACGATCTCGACGTTGGAATCCATTTCCTTCGGCTCGATGTCGACCTGGATGAACTTCTTCGGAGCTTCACCCCAGGTCTTGCCCTTGCCATGCGAGAGCAGCCAATTGAGGCGGGCGCCGATCAACATCACGACGTCGGCTTCCTTCAGCACCGTCGAGCGCGCCGCACCCGCGCATTGCGGATGCAGATCGGGCAGCAGGCCCTTGGCCATGCTCATCGGCAGGAACGGCACGCCGCTCTTCTCGACGAAATTCTTGATCGCCTCGTCGGCCTGCGCGTAGGCCGCGCCCTTGCCGAGGATGATGAGCGGACGCTTCGCGCTCTTCAGCACTTCCAGCGCGCGCTTGACCGAAGACGGGGAGGGGATCTGCTCGGGCGCGGCGTCGATCACCTTGACCAGCGACTTCTGGCCGGCGTCGGCGTTCATCACCTGCGAGAACAGCTTTGCGGGCAGGTCGAGATAGACGCCGCCCGGACGGCCCGACACCGCGGCGCGGATCGCGCGCGCGAGGCCGATGCCGATGTCCTGGGCGTGCAGCACGCGGAACGCGGCCTTGCACAGCGGCTTGGCGATCGCGAGCTGGTCCATCTCTTCATAGTCGCCCTGCTGCAAATCGACGATCTCGCGCTCGGACGAGCCCGAGACCAGGATCATCGGGAAGCAGTTGGTGGTGGCGTGGGCGAGCGCGGTGAGGCCGTTGAGGAAGCCGGGCGCCGACACCGTGAGGCAGACGCCGGGCCGCTTGGTCAGGAAGCCGGCGATCGAAGCCGCGTAGCCGGCATTCTGCTCGTGGCGGAACGAGAGCACGCGAATGCCCGCCGCCTGGGCCATGCGGCCCAGGTCCGTGATCGGGATACCCGGCACACCATAGATGGTGTCGATGCCGTTGAGCTTGAGCGCATCGATGACGAGATGGAAGCCATCGGTCAGTTCTTGCTCGGTGCCCGGTGCCTCGGACTTCGTTGCGGTATTCAGCATCGGCATCGTCTCCCTGATCGTTCTTTGTTCGGACGATCTGATTGTCGTCTGAAGCGGGTGTGGACTCTCAAATTTAAGTGAACGGTTCTCTACGTGAATAGTTCTTGGCCGTGCGCCTCGACATAGGCGGCAAGCCCAAGCGTGTGGTCGCGCGCGCGCTTCTCGGCAAGCTCGGTGTCGCGCGCTTCCAGCGCCTCGATGATCCCGAGATGCTCGGGCAGCGAGGTTGCGGTGCGGTCCTTGCGGCCGATCGTGAGCTGGCGATAGCCGCGCACATGCAGCAGCAGGTCATTGGTGAGGTCGACCAGAACAGGCGATTCCGACAGCGAGATCAGCGCCTGGTGGAAGGCGATGTTGGCCTTGGAATATTCCTCGACGTGATCCTGCGGCAGGCGATCGTCGCTGAAGTCCTTGAAGAAGTCGCGCAGCGCCGAGATGTCCTTCTTGCGCGCGGTGGTCGTGATCAGGCGCGCCGCCATGCTCTCCAGCGCCGCCCAGGCGCGGATCATGTCGACGATCTCCGCCTTGGTGCGGCGGACCACGACGATGCCGCGGCGCGGCACGGTTTTCACGAATCCGTCCTGCTCGAGCATCGCGATCGCTTCGCGGATCGGCGTGCGGCTGACGCCGAGGCGCTCGGACAGTGCGCGCTCGTCGAGCATCACCGGCTCCGGCGTCGCGTAGATGTCCATCTTCAGGATCGCTTCCTTCAAGGCCTCATAGGCCTTGTTCTTGAAGCTCGTCTCCGGCGCGATCCGGACGATGGCGATATCTGTGTCAGCCATGGTGGGCGACGCCTTGGTCTGTTTCGGTTCTGGCACGACTCGTCTCCTCCTCTTGGAGACGTCTTCTTAGCAGAAGAAATTACCTTAGATTTTTGGCATGCCAAATACCAGAATGTCAAGCTGCCTATATTTTTCGATCTTTTTGGACCTCGACCGACCTTGACAATTGCGTTTTTGGCATACCAAATGCCACGAAATCTGTCCCAGGAGGAAGCCAATGTCAAATTCGAAGGATGCGGTCCGCAAAATTCTCGATGCGGTCAGGGCCGACAAGCGCACGAGCCTCACCGCGCCCGAAGGCAAGGTGGTGTGCGACGCCTACGGCATTCCGGTGCCGAAAGAGGGTGTCGCCAAGTCGGCGGCCGAGGCCGCCCGCATCGCCTCCGACATGGGCTTCCCGGTCGTGATGAAGATCGTCTCGCCCGACATCCTCCACAAGACCGAGGCCGGCGGCGTGGTGGTCGGCGTCAAGAGCGCCGCCGAGGCCGAGAAGAGCTACGAGACGATTCTCGCCAACGCCAGGAAGTACAAGGCCGATGCCAAGATCGAGGGCATCCAGGTCCAGCAGATGCTGGGCGGCGGCACCGAGGTGATCGTCGGCTCGATCACCGACGGCTCGTTCGGCAAGCTGGTCGCCTTCGGTCTCGGCGGCGTGCTGGTCGAAATCCTCAAGGACATCACCTTCCGCCTCGCGCCCGCGACCAAGGACGATGCGCTGTCGATGCTCGACGGCATCCAGGCGCATGAGATGCTGAAGGGCGTGCGCGGCGGCGAGGCGGTCAATCGCGAGGCGCTCGCCGACGTCATCGTCAAGGTGTCGCAGTTGGTCAGCGATTTCCCCGAGATCGTCGAACTCGACCTCAACCCGGTGTTCGCCACCAGCAAGAACGCGATCGCGGCCGACGTCCGCATCGTCGTCGACTTCGACTACAAGCCGCGCCCGGCGCCGCGTCCGACCGAAGAGATCGTCGCCGCGATGAACCGAATCATGCAGCCGAAGGGCGTTGCTGTGATCGGCGCCTCCGCCGAGGACGGCAAGATCGGCAACTCCGTGATGAAGAACCTCATCAACGGCGGCTACAAGGGCGAGATCTATCCGATCCACCCCAAGGCCGACGAGATCCTCGGCTACAAGGCCTACAAGAGCGTCAAGGACGTGCCCGGCGTGATCGACACGGCGGTGTTCGCGATCCCGGCGAAATTCGTCGCCGGCGCGCTCGCCGAATGCGGCGAGAAGAAAATCCCCGGCGCGGTGCTGATTCCCTCGGGCTTTGCCGAGGCCGGCGCGCCGGAATTGCAGGCCGAGATCGTCGAGGTCGGCAAGAAGTACAATATCCGCCTGATGGGGCCGAACATCTACGGCTTCTATTATACCCCGGCCAATCTCTGCGCCACGTTCTGCACCGCCTATGACGTCAAGGGCCACGCCGCGCTGTCGTCGCAGTCGGGCGGCATCGGCATGGCGATCATCGGCTTCTCGCGCTCGGCCAAGATGGGCGTGTCGGCGATCGTCGGCCTCGGCAACAAGTCCGACATCGACGAGGACGATCTGCTCGCCTTTTTCGAGCAGGATCCCAACACCAACCTGATCGCGCAGCACTGCGAGGACCTGAAGGATGGCCGCGCCTTCGCGGAAGCCGCCAAGCGCGTCTCCAAGAAGAAGCCGGTGGTCGTGCTCAAGGCCGGCCGCACTTCTGCGGGTGCGAAGGCGGCCTCGTCGCACACCGGCGCGCTCGCCGGCAACGACAAGATCTACGAGGACGTGTTCAAGCAGTCGGGCGTGATCCGTGCCCGCAGCCTGCGGCAGCTGCTCGAATTCGCCCGCGGCGTGCCGGTGCTGCCGACGCCGAAGGGCGAGAACGTGCTGATCATCACCGGCGCCGGCGGCTCCGGCGTGCTGCTCTCCGACTCCGTGGTCGACAACGGCCTGTCGCTGATGCAGATGCCGCCGGATCTCGATGCGGCGTTCCGCAAGTTCATCCCGCCGTTCGGCGCGGCCGGAAATCCTGTGGATATCACCGGCGGCGAGCCGCCGATCACCTACGTCAACACGGTCAAGCTCGGCCTGTCGGACGAGCGCATCCACGCGCTGATCCTCGGCTACTGGCACACCATCGTGACGCCGCCGATGGTGTTCGCGCGCAACATGGTCGAGGTGAAGAAGGAGATGGAGGCCAAGGGCTTCGTCAAGCCGATCGTCGCCTCGCTCGCCGGCGACGTCGAGGTCGAGGAAGCCGCCGAGTATCTCTACCAGAACGGCATCCCGGCCTACGCCTATTCGACCGAACTCCCGGTCGAGGTGCTCGGCGCCAAGTACAAGTGGGCGCGCGGCGCGGGCCTGCTCTGATCTTCTGAATCTGTCGAATACCACAGGCCGCCCCGGACACCGTCCGGGGCGGCCTTTTCATTGGGCTGCCCCCATCTGCAATGGGTCGCCGAGATGAACGGGAAGGGCGCGACCAGCCCGATCGCGCGAAACCAAGCCAGGCCTTCCTGATCTTCCAGCGCGGGTTCCGCACCATCTTCTTTTCCGGACCCGCGCGCGGCTGACGAAGCTTGCCTTCCGCATCTGATGTGCTACTGATATATCAGATCAATGACGGAGGGACCCGCGATGGAGTTGGCTGCAACAGGGATGACCGACCGCCAGCGCAAATATCGCGCGACTTACCGCGAGCGCGTGGTGGGCTGGTACAATGGCTGGCTGCATGTCGTGCTGATCTACACGATCGGCTTCACGGCGCTGTACGTCTATCTGGCCAATGTGCACGACGTGAAATGGTGGGAATACCTCACCATTCCCGTGGTCTTCCTGATCGCAAACTTCTTCGAATGGGCGGTGCATCGCTTCGTCATGCACCGGCCCTCGAATGTGCCCTTGCTGCGCGCGATCTACAGCCGCCACACGCTGATGCACCATCAGTTCTTCACCGAGGAGGAGATGCGCTTCGCCGATCATCACGACTGGCGCGTCACCTTCTTCCCGCCCTATGCGCTCGTGGTGTTTACTCTGATGTCGATCCCGCCGGCGATCGTCGCGGGCCTTGTGATCTCGGCCAACACCGGCTGGCTGCTGATCACCACGACGACCTCGATGTACCTGATCTACGAGTTCATGCATTTCTGCTGCCACGTCGAGGAAAATGCCTTCGTGCGCAACATGCCGTTCGTCAACACCATCCGCCGGCATCATACCGCCCATCACAACCAGTCGATCATGATGGAGCGGAACATGAACCTGACCTTCCCGGTGATGGACTATGTGTTCGGCACCTCCGATCTCAATCGCGGCCTGCTTGGCCACATCTTCAACGGCTACAGCACGCGCCATGTGAAGACCGACATGCGCCGGACGGCGCGGACGCCGCGGGTCATGGCGAAGGAGCAATCGGTGCCGCATGCCGCAGCTTGAGCCCAATCTCGCCGGTCTCGCCTGGTTCGGCCTGCTGTGGAGCGTGTGCTGCATCGGCTTCCTGCAACTGGCCGGGATGTACCCGCTGCGCGGGCGCGCCGTCCTGCCGGTGACGATGACCACCGCATTATGGGTGATGCTGCTCGCCGGCACGCTGGCATTCGCGCTGGCCGAATTGCGCTGGACCACAATCGTTGTCGTCGGCGGCGTGCTGTTCTTGTTTCTACCCGGGCTGTTTCAGGCGCTGCCGGAATGGTGGCGCGACGGACGCGCGGGATTGCGGCTGTCCTGTTGCGCCATGATCGCCGCGCTCGCGCTGCTGGTCCGCGTCGCCGCGCCGTCCTTTTCCACGTGGATAACCTGAAGGGAGGTCTCGATGCCAAGCCACATCAAGCTCATGCTGTCGCTGGCTTGCCTCGCCACGGCGGCCTGCGGATATTTTTTCATGGTCTATCTGGGACAGCAGGGACCGAGCTATGCGGTAGCCTTCCTCGGCGTGTTCGCAACCGTCGCGATGTGGATATTCCCCGAGGTCGTCAAGAAGGACCTCAAGATGCGTCCGCCGGGATCCTGACCGAGCTCCTGATATGATGCTGCAGCACAGGGAGGATCCGATGGCGAGCTATACCGGGGACCGCACCATCGACGGCATTTCGGTGCTGGTCGACGGCAAGCCGCTGTCACCGCATTACGACCAGCTTCGTGTCACCGAGCACGGCTTTGAATGGAGCTACGAAGGGCCCGAGCCGGCACAACTGGCCTTCGCGCTGCTCTATGACCATCTGCACGATGCCGCTGCTGCGAAAGCGCTGCACGAGTGCTTCATGCGGCGCGTCGTCGCCAATTTCGACAATGAATGGGAGCTCTCCTCGGCCGATCTCGACGAGGCGGTTGCGGCGCTGCGCTCCGGACAGACGGCCTGAGCCCGTGCTGATGCCCCCGGCAGAGAATTCTTGAGATGACCCTGACCTGTCGCGCGGCGGTGCTGCATCAAAGCGGAACGCCGCTTTCCGTCGAGCGCGTATCGCTTGCGCCGCCCATGCCGACCGACGTCGTGGTGAAGGTGCGTGCCGCGGGGCTCTGCCACACCGATCTCGAAGTCATCGACGGATCGTTGCGCTATCCCTTGCCGATGATCCTCGGGCACGAGGCGGCAGGCATCGTCGAGGAAATCGGCAGCGCGGTGCGCGACATCAGCGTCGGCGATCACGTCATCCTGTCCTGGAATCCGCATTGCGGGCACTGCTTTCACTGCGACCGCGCGCAGCCGATCCTGTGCGAGACCTACCTCGCGCGGGGTGCGGAAGGCGTGCATTTCGACGGCGCATCGAAGGCGCAGCTCGCGGACGGACGCAAGCTGACGCAGCTGATGTTCCTCGGCGCGTTCTCGGAATATGTCGTGCTGCCGGCCCAGCAGGCGATCGTCGTGCCGAACGACATCCCGTTCGACCGCGCGTGCCTGATCGGCTGCGGCGTCATGACCGGCGTCGGCGCCGCGCTCAACGTCGCCGCCATCGGTCACGGCGATACCGTGATGGTCACCGGCTGCGGCGCGGTCGGGCTGGCAGCGGTGCAGGGCGCCCGGCTTGCCGGCGCAGGTGCTGTCATCGCGGTCGACCTCGATGATGCAAAGCTGGCGCTGGCGCGGCAGCTCGGCGCCACGCACGTCGTCAACGCGGCCCGCGAGGACCCGGTCCAGTTCGCAAAGCAGGCGACGGGCGGCCGCGGCGCCGACGTCATCCTCGAGGCGGCGGGCCATCCCAAGGCGTTTCGGCAGACCGCGGAGGCGGTGCGGCCGGGCGGCGAGGTGATCTGGCTCGGCAAGATCGACGTCACGCGGGACGTGAGTTTTCGCTGGGGCGCGTTGATGGGCGAGAAGCGATTTCGCCGCTCGAGCTATGGCGGCGCGCGGCCACGGCGCGACTTTCCCTTTCTGGCGCAGGCCTATCTGGACGGCCGGCTCAAGCTCGACGAACTGATCACCGGCCGCTGCAGCCTCGACGGCATCAATGACGGCTTCGAGGCGCTGCGGCGCGGGCGGTCGATCCGCGCGGTCGTCGAGCTCTGAGAGCTGTTACAAGGTCGAACGCGCAAAACTTTCGATGTAGTCGATCAGGCTGTCGGACGCCGCGCCCGCGGCGTCGACGCGGCGCTCGGCGACGGCTTCGGCGACGTCGGCATGCAGCCGCGCCGCGAGCGGCAGATCGGCCGCTTCCTTGTAATGCTGGTACCAGAACCGGCGCGACAGGCCATGCATCAGGCCCATGGCGCGGGAGGCGAACTCGTTGCGCGACGCCGCGGAGATCAGGGTGTTGAACTGGTGATCCAGCCGCATGAACAGCAGGTCGTCGGATTTCTCCGCCGCGCGCCGCATGCCGGCGGCGATCTCGGAGAACTGGGTGCGCTGCTCGCTGGTGGCGCGCTCGGCGGCGCCGCGCGCCATCAGCCGTTCCAGCTCGCGCCGGACTTCGAGCAGGCGCAGCTGGGCCCTGAGGTCGATCTCGGACACCAGCACGCCGCGGCGGGCCAGGATGTTGACGAGGCCGTCGCGCGACAGGCGCTGCAAGGCCTCGCGGATCGGGGTTCGGCCGATGTTGAGCCGTTTGGCGAGCACGAGCTCGGAGAGCGCGGTGCCCGGCGGCAGTTGCAGCGTCACGATCAGCTCTTCCAGCTCGGCATAGGCGCGATCCGTGAGCGTGACGTCGCTTTGCGGGAGCGGGGCCGGCGCGGAACCGCGCGGCTTGTCGCCGGCGGCGGACGATTGCCGTGCCGGCCGGCGGCTTCCTGCTGTGCGCACGCGCACCGTGCTGGATCGTTTGCTCGAATTTACCATCAGGATCGTGAGTGCTGCTGTACAGCAGATATCTCACACGCCCGATGGCAATGACAAGGCCGGTCGATCGGCGCCGCGCCGAACCGGACGGCGCGCCGCGCGCCCATCAGTGCGAAATGCTTTCCAGCGTCCGGCCGCGGGTTTCCTCGCCGAGCAACAGCACCGCAAGCGCCGCCACCACGAACGCGCCGGCGCCGAGCGCAAACACGCCGCCTTGTCCGGCCGCCGGCAGGATCACGCCGATCACATAGGGGCCGATCAGCGAACCGATTCGGCCGACCGCGGAGGCAAAGCCCGTTCCGGTGGCGCGGACATGGGTCGGGTACAGTTCGGGCGTATAGGCGTAGAGCGCCGACCACATGCCGAACAGGAAGAATTGCATGCAGAGGCCGGCAATGATGAGCTGGGTCTGGTCCGCCGCCGAGCCGTAGAAATGGCAGGCGATCGCGCCGCAGAGCAGGTTCATCACCAGCGTCGCCTTGCGGCCCCAGGATTCGACGAGCCACGCCGAGACCAGGAAGCCGGGGATCCCCGCGAGCGAGATCAGGATGGTGTAGAACACCGATTTGGTGATCGGGAAGCCCTTGGCCTGCAGCAGCGCGCCGAGCCACGTGGTCAGGCCGTAGAAGCCGAGCAGCGCGAAGAACCACAGGGTCCACAACATCGTGGTCCGCTTGGCATAGATGCCCGAAAACAGCGTTCTCAGGCCGGTCACTTCGGACGCGGGGGCGGCCACTTGGCGCACCACCGGCGGCAGCTCCTTGCCGCCGAGACGGTCGCGGACCCTGGATTCGATGTCGCGCACGGTCGCTTCGGCCCGCTCCGAATAACCGTGGGACGCAAGCCAGCGCGGCGATTCCGGAACGAAGCGGCGCACCACCAGTACGAACACGGCCGGGATTGCCTGCAGGATGAAGACCCAGCGCCAGTCGGCGACCTGCAGCACGAAGTAGGTCAACAAGCCCGACGCGATGAAGCCGAGCGGCCAGAATCCTTCGAGGAACGCGATGTAGCGGCCGCGGTTGCGCGCCGGCATGATCTCCGAGACCATCGACTGCGCGACCGGAAACTCCATGCCCATGCCGAAGCCGAGCAGCAGGCGGGACGCACCGAGCGCGGTCGCCGTGGTGGACAGACCGCAGCACAGGCTGCCCAGTCCCCAGAAGATCATGCTGACCTGGAAGACGCGGGCGCGGCCGAAACGGTCGGCGAGCAGCCCGGCGGACGCGGCGCCCGCGAACATGCCGAGGAAGCTCATGCTGGACAGCAGCCCGGTTTCCGCCGTCGACAGGCCGAAGGTCTGGCGGATCGAACCGAGCACGAAGGTGAGCGCGGCCAGATCCATGCTGTCGAAGAACCACGCGGTCGCGATGATTCCGAAGATCCAGCGCTGATAGGAGGTGAGCGGCAGGCGTTCGAGCCGCGCCGCGATATCGGCGACCTGCTGCGCCTGCGCGGTTCGCGCAACGGCGGCCGGAGCCCGGCTTCCCGCTGCCGCGGTGACGTCGGAAATGGTCATTGCTGCCTCCCCAAGTAGAGATTGATGGGCTTCTTGTCGGCCCCTTTTAATAAAATGTCACACGGGTAGCAGTGATATGTCAATTGCTGATCACGCGCAAATTGGCGGCGCGACCG
Source organism: Bradyrhizobium sp. USDA 4504 (assembly GCF_054063995.1). Taxonomy (NCBI): domain Bacteria; kingdom Pseudomonadati; phylum Pseudomonadota; class Alphaproteobacteria; order Hyphomicrobiales; family Nitrobacteraceae; genus Bradyrhizobium; species Bradyrhizobium sp. USDA 4504. Next base: position 1,567,680 of record NZ_JBSSGV010000001.1, read on the forward strand.
GGCTGCCGCACCGGACGGGCCGCGGACACATCGGCGCGTAGTGCGGTCCTCCCGTGATCCGGCCGACCATCCCTGCCGCGTCGGGCATCCTGTGAAGTGGCATCAAGAGCCGGTTAACGGCATCCGAGAAATCGGGGGCTAACGGATAATCCGGCTTTAATGGGGAGCCGACTAAACGTCACGTGGTTGCAAAGGTGCCGGATGCCTGGAGGTATCCGATGTTGCGTCGGGCGGAGGCGTTTTCCCCTTATGTCAGTTCAGACCGATCTGGATTTTGCGAGCGACGATCGCGCGAGGGCGCAGATCGGCGCGGCGGTGAGCTACCTGCTCAGGGACGCGACCGGCGTCGCGCGTGAGCATGCCGTCGAGACGATTGTCGAGATGGTGCGCGACATCGCAAGCCGGCCGCTCACTGTCGAAGCGGCATCGATTCAGCCGCTGATGAGCGGTGTCGCCTATCGGGATTTTGTCATCGATGCCTACCGGCGCGACATCGATCGCTGGCGCGCGACCATCCGCCGTTCGAACGGCAAGAAGATCCGGATCGCTTCGCCGCCGTCGGTGCGCGACGAGGCGACGACCACAGCGGACGCGATCACCGCCGAGAAGGCCATCGAGTTCGCCAGGCGGGCGATCGACTTGGGCGAGGTGATCTGACCTCGCCGCCTCAAGGCTGGCATCGCCGCGACGTCTTGGCGATGCCGCCTATGCTTGGGACGCGCGATGTGCTCCGATACGGCAGCTGCGCCGGTTCCGCAGCTGTCTGCGGAATTGTCCATTCATCCTGTCCCAGCCGAGAAATGCCATGCCTTCCGAACTCCGTTCGCCTCGTCTGGCCGTCCTGATCGACGCCGACAACGCATCTGCGAAGATCGCCGATGGGCTGTTCGAGGAGATCGCCAAGATCGGCGAGGCCAGCGTGCGCCGGATCTACGGCGACTTCTCCAATCCCAGGTCCAAGGGCTGGGCCGACATCCTGTCGAAGCACGCCATTATCCCGCAGCAGCAATTCGCCTATACGACCGGGAAGAATGCATCCGACATCACCTTGGTGATCGACGCCATGGACCTGCTGCACAGCGGCCGGTTCGATGGCTTCTGCCTGGTGTCGTCGGACAGCGATTTCACCCGGCTTGCCGCCCGCATCCGCGAGCACGGCATCGACGTGTTCGGGTTCGGCGAGCAGAAGACGCCGGAGAGTTTTCGGCAGGCCTGCCGCCGGTTCGTCTATACCGAGAATCTGCGCGGCGGCGCGCCGAGCAATCAGGATGCCGCCGTGCGGGCGCAGCCGTTGCAGCCGCCGGAGGCTGCCACGGCGATCATCAAGAAGGTCATCAGCCAGATGGCGAGCGAAGACGGCTGGGTCACGCTTGGCGAGGTCGGACGGCAGCTGGCTAATTTCGCGTCGGATTTCGATCAGAGGACCTACGGCTTCCGCACACTCGGCGAACTGGTGCGCAGGACCAACGCTTTCGAGATCGAGTCGAAAGGCGGGACGATGCGAATTCGCATCAAGCCAGCGGCTGCACCGCCGCCAAGACGGCGAGCTCCGAGACGGCGAGCCGATCAAAAATCGCCGGAATGAACGGCGCGCAGTGCGGTCTGTTCTGCACGATCTCTGAATCTGAACCCAGGATGAATGCTGCTTCGAAGGTTGTTCGGAGCAGCATTTTCGTTCGTGCCGGAATCAAGCGAATTGCGCGCGGAACTGGCGTTGCGCGGGTTGCAGCGTTGGAACTGGAACGTTCTCGTTGCTTGCGATGTTGAGGGGGCATCGATCAATTCGGAGGAGGAGAATCATGAACAAGCGTTTTGCTGTGTCCCTTGTCGCTGCTGCGTCGCTGCTCGCGTCCGGCTCGGCCTTCGCGCAGTCCACGACTGCGGCGGGTGCCGCGAACGGCGCGCGGGCTGGCGGCGAAATCGCGGGGCCTGTCGGCGAGATCGTCGGCGGCACGGTGGGTGCCGCGGTCGGCGCCGGCCTTGAGATTCCGAATGCGGTGATCACGTCGATCCCGCGCAACGAGCCGTCGGTGGTGGTGCGTGAACGCGTCGTGGTCGGCGAGCCGCTGCCCGACACCGTCGTGCTGCGTCCGGTGCCGCGCTACACCGAGTATCGCTATGCGGTCGTCAATGATCGCCGCGTGATCGTGGAGCCGCGCACCCGCCGGATCGTCAAGATCATCGACTGATCGCGTCGAGACGTCTGACTACGAAGATCCTCGCGGGCACATCGCCCGCGGGGATTTTCCTGAGTCCCATGAATACTGGCATGGCACAGGCCCGCTTTTTTCATGAAGCGACCGGTTGGCCTGACGCCGCGATCCCCTAGACTGATCCGCAACGGATGGACGCAGCCAGCGTTCGTCTCAATCAAGAACAGGGGATGGAAGCATGGCTCGGAAGATCGCGATCGTCGGCGCGGGCGCTGTCGGCGGCTACGCCGGTGCGCATATGGTGCAGGCGGGGGAGGACGTCACCTTCATCGATCCCTGGCCCGCGCATGTCGAGCACATGCGCAAGCACGGCCTGCGCGTCACGCACGCGATGGACGTCGCGGAATTCTCGGTGCCGGTGCGCGCGCTTGATGTCACCGACGCGCAGCAGCTGGCGAAAGAGAAACCGGTCGACATCGCCTTCGTCTGCATGAAGTCCTACGACACCGCCTGGGCCACCATGCTGATCCGGCAATATCTGGCGGCGGACGGTTACGTCGTCTCGCTGCAGAACTGTATGAACGAGGAGACCATCGCCGGCATCGTCGGCTGGGGCAAGACGCTCGGCTGCATCGCGAGCAGCATCACCGTCAATTTGCCGGAGCCGGGCCATATCCACCGCGGCGCCGGCAAGGGCGGGGCCGCCCACACCGTGTTTCGCGCCGGCGAGGTGCATGGCCGGATCACCGCGCGGGCGGAGGAAGTCTGCCGCCTGGTCGGTTATTCCGACAGCGCCAAGGTCACCTCCAATCTCTGGGGCGAGCGCTGGTCCAAGCTCGTCGCCAACGTGATGGGCAACGGGCTCTCGGCCTGCACGGGTCTGGCGGGCGGCGAGGTGCTGCAAAGCGAACCGCTGCGCCGCTTCTCGACCCGGCTCGGCAGCGAGGCGATCCGCGTCGGCCAGGCGCGGGGCTATCAGCTGGAGGAGATTCTGCACCTGCCGCCCGAGACCATCGCCCGCGCCGGCGAGGGCGACGAGGCCGCAACGCGCGCGTGCGACGAGCAGCGCTTCAAGGATGCCAAGCGCACCTCATCGGCGCAGCGCCCCTCGATGGGCCAGGACATGCAAAAGGGCCGCCGCACCGAGATCGAATTCCTCAACGGGCTCGTGGTCAGCGAAGGCGAGAAGCTCGGCATCGCGTGCAACGCCAATGCCGCGCTGACCGACATCGTCAAGCGCGTCGAACGCGGCGAGCTCGCGCCGGATCCGCGGCACATCACGGAGCTGAGGTTGAATTGAGTGGCCACGGCCGTCATTGCGAGCGCAGCGAAGCAATCCATCCAGCCGCATGCGCGGATGCATGGATTGCTTCGTCGCTTCAGCGCAAGATTGCTCTGCAATTTTGTCGCGAGCTCCTCGCAATGACGGATGCGTCGGTCGCAGGCGCCTTCTTATCTAGAGCAGCTGCCTCACCCCCATCCCATGCATAAACCGCTCGCGGATCTGCACGGGGTCGCGGCGGGTGGTGCCGGTGCCGGGCTTGTCGTCGATGCAGACGCCGATCAAGGTTGGGCCGGAGGCCTGTTTCGACTGCTCGATCAGTCGCTCGAAATCGTCCTCGTCGGCGGCCCATGAGCTGCTCGCGATGCCGCTGGCGATTGCGACCTGAACGATATCGGTATGGCCGGCGGCCGGCGTCGGCTGCGCGCCCGTGATCTGGTAGATACCGTTGTCCATCACCACCATGGTGAGATTCTTCGGCGCCAGTGTCGCGATGGTCGAGAGGCAGCCGAGCTGCATCAGCAGCGAGCCGTCGCCTTCGAGTGCGAATACGCGCCGCTTCGGCTGCGCCAGCGCGACGCCGAGCGCGATCGGGAAGGCGAGGCCCATGCTGCCCAGCATGTAGAAATTCTGCGGGCGGTGGCCGGCGGCCCAGAGGTCGAAATTGGTGTTGCCGATGCCGCCGACCACGGCCTCGTCCTTCAGCCCGGCGACGAGGCGCTGGGTGAGCTCGAAGCGGTTCATCACCTTGGTGTTGCGCGCGGGGGTGCTGGTCATGGCTGATCTCACTTGTCGAAGGTCTTGCCGCCGGTCAGCAGCGGCGAGAGTATCAGTGCCACCGGCGCCTGGGTGGTGACGGCCTGCTTGATCGAGCGGTCGGCAATGAATTCGAGCTCGTCGAGCCGGGTGATGGTGTGATGCTCCATGGCCAGCGAATCCAGCACCGGGCGCATGGTGCGGCAGACCAGCGCCTGGCCGTAGTTGAACTCGCCGAGTGTGCCGCGCTCGGAGACGAACATGATCAACGGGATCTGGTAGGGCACCGCGAGCGAGGCCAGCACATTGGCCAGCGTGGCAAAGCCCGAGGTCTGCATCAGCACCGCGCCGCGCGTGCCCGCCATCCAGGCACCGGAAACGATGCCGACCGCTTCTTCCTCGCGCGCGGTCGGAAATGTCGTGAAGTAGGGATCGGCGTGCAGGTCCTTGATCAGCGTGGTCAGCACCCGGTCGGGCACGTAGGGCACGAGCTTGATCTCGTTCCGCTTCAGCGTCTGCAGCACGATGCCGTGCCAGGTGGTCGCCGTCTTCTGGGACGAGGCTTGTTCCGCGGCCGCCATCCTGTTCTCCCTGCTCGCGCGACGCTATGGCCGCTTGCCGCACGAAACTTGACGCGGTGCCTGCGATTGTCAACATGTCGCGGCCGCAACGCGATCTGCGGAATTCGGCCATCGCAGCGCTGAGCCAACGTGCGATACAGGCGTAACGAAAAAGGGACGGTATCGATCAAGGGACGGGAGGCGTCGATGGCCGGATGGGTCTGGCGGACCGCCATTGCGGCAGCGGCCATGGTTGTGGCCGGCCTTGCGTCCGCGCAGCCGTTCCCGGCCAAGGCCGTTCACATTCTCGTTCCATATCCGCCCGGCGGCGGCGTCGATGTGCTGACGCGCACGCTCGCCGAAGCGGTGTCGAAGAGCTGGACGCAGTCGATCGTGGTCGAGAACCGGCCCGGCGCCGGCGGGGTGATCGCCTCGCAGGCGATCGCGACCTCCGCGCCCGACGGTTACAATCTGATCATGGTGGCGAGCGGCCACGCCACCAATCCGTTCCTTTATCCAAAGCTGCCCTACGACACCTTCAAGGATTTCTCGCCGATCTCGCTCTTGGCGTCGTCGCCGAACGTGCTGCTGGTGCGCGCGGATTCGCCGTTCAAATCGGTCGCCGACGTCATCGCCGCGGCGAAGGCGAAGCCGGGCAGGCTGTCCTTCGCCCATGCCGGCAACGGCACCTCGACCCATCTGGCCGGCGAGCTGCTCAAGAGCCTCGCCAAGATCGATCTCGACGCGATCCCCTACAAGGGCGGCGCGCCGGCGATCAACGATCTGCTCGGCGCGCAAATTCCGATGTCGTTCAACAACGGACCGGAATCGGTCGGGCAGCTGCAGGCCGGCACGGTTCGCGCGCTGGCGGTGACGACCGGCTCGCGTGCGCCGTTCCTGCCTGACGTGCCCAGCATGTCGGAAACCGTGCCCGGCTACGACACAGAAGTGTGGTGGGGGCTGCTCGGGCCCGGCAACATGCCGGCCGACCTCGTCGCCAAGATCTCGCATGATTTCGTCGCGGCCGTGAACACCGATGCCGTGAAGGAGCGGCTCGGCAAGCTCGGTGCGATCCCGATCGGCTCCACGCCGGACAAGTTCGCCGCCAAGATCAAGGCCGACTACGACAAATGGGGGCCGATCATCAAGGCCGCCGGCATGAAGGCGGAGTAGACGATGGCCGCGTCAAAAATTCCCGCCTGCCTGCCGCCGCGTCCGGTGACGCCGCCCAGAGACAAGCTGCCGCCGAAGGCCTGCGATACGCATGCGCATGTGTTCGGCCCGGCTGACCGCTTCCCCTATGCCGGCGATCGCAGCTACACGCCGCCGGACGCGCCGCTCGCGACCTATCTCGGCATGCTCGATACACTCGGTTTCGCCCGCGGCGTGCTGGTGCAGGGCAGCGCGCACGGCCACGACAATTCGGCGATGCTGGATGCGTTGCAGCGTGAACCCGCGCGGCTGCGTGGCGTCGCGGTGGCCGATGCCGATGTGGCGGCAGGCACGCTGCGGCAATGGCATGTGCTCGGCGTCCGCGGTCTGCGCTTCAACCATTTCTTCCGCGGCGGGCAGTTGCACTATCGCGGCGGCATTCCCTTGAACGTTGCCGAGACGCACGCGGGCGTGATGGCCGAACTCGGCTGGCATCTGCAGCTCTGGATCGACGTGAAGGATTTGCCTGACACGATCCCGACGCTGAAGACGCTCGGGTTGCCGGTCGTGGTCGATCACATGGGCCGCACAGATGCTGCCGCCGGCATCAACACCGCGGGCTTTCAGAGCCTGCTGCGCGCGGTGGACGAAGGCTGGTGCTGGGCCAAGCTCTCGGGCGCGCATCGCCTGAGCCGGCGGGCCCCTGATTATCCCGATGCGCGGCCGTTCCACGAGGCGCTGGTATCGACCAATCCTGAAAGGCTGGTGTGGGGCGGCGACTGGCCGCATCCGCGGGTCGAAGGCGAAATGCCCGACGCTGGCCATCTGCTGACGCTGTTCCAGGACTGGACGCCGGACGCGGCGACCCGGCACCGTATCCTCGTCGACAATCCCGCACGACTCTATGGCTTCCCAAACTGAAAGCTGCTCGAAGACATGACCGTCAACAACAAGCGCGTGTTCTACGTCAAATACCTCGCCCACGAGATCTACGTCGATATCCTGAAGAAGCGGCCGGACGTCAGGCTCGATCGTCTCGAGAACGAGACGCCGGAGGCGACGTTCGCGCCGGTTCTTGCCGACGCGCATGCCTATCAGATCGGCGCGGCGCGCGATGAGCTGGCGCCGCATTTCCATGCCCACGCCGAGCTGTTGAAGCGTGCGCCGAATCTTCTGATCGTGTCGTCGAATGGTGCCGGCTTCGATCCCGTCGATGTCGATGCCTGCACCGCGGCGGGCGTGCTTGTCGTCAACCAGTCCGGCGGCAATGCCAATTCGGTCGCCGAACACGCGCTCGGCATGATGCTGACGCTGTCGAAGCGGATCATCCAGTCCGACCGCAGGCTGCGGCGCGAGGCCAATGTCAACCGCAACGACCTGATCGGCAACGAGCTGAAGGAGAAGACCGTCGGCATCGTCGGGCTCGGCAATGTCGGCCGCCGCATCGCCGAGCTGTGCAGGGGCCTCCTGCACATGAAGGTGATCGCCTACGATCCCTATCTCACGGCGGATGAGATGGCAAAGCGGGGCGGGGAGAAGGTCGAGCTCGACGATCTCCTGCGTCGCGCGGACTTTGTTTCGATCTCGTGTCCGCTGGACAAGAACAGCCGCGGCATGATCGGCGCGCGCCAGTTCGCGCTGATGCAGCCGCACGCCTATTTCGTCACCACCGCGCGCGGCTTCATCCACGACGAGAAGGCGCTGGAGGAAGCGCTGCGTGAAAAGCGAATCGCGGGTGCGGGCCTCGACGTCTGGGACAAGGAGCCGCCGCCGCCGGATCATCCGCTCTTGCAGTTCGACAATGTGCTGGCGAGCCCGCACACCGCCGGCGTCACCCGCGAGGCGCGCCTCAACATGGGCCGGATCGCCGCCGAGCAGATCCTCGATGCCCTCGACGGCAAGCGCCCGCCGCGCATCATCAATCCCGAGGTCTGGCCGGTCTACGCAAGACGGTTCGAGAAGGCGTTCGGGTTCATGCCGGGGTAGGGTCGGCAGTGCCCCTGCGGGGCCGCGGCTGCGCGCGGTCAAAAATATCGAAAACAACCCCATGCAAAGGAGCTGGCGGCTGTCGGCGTTCGAGCGGGCATCTTGACGCGTCGGGCAACTCAGGGGTACATTTCCAATATTCAGAAATCGTGCAAGCGCTGGGCTTTGCGGGGGAGAATACCCGCAAGGGCGGAAGGGAACTCTTCCGCCGGTGCTTCCCTCGCACAAGCGGCCAGCCGTGCGAGCGTTGTTGCGCGGGCAAAAATACCGGAGAAAATCTCCTTCGTTGCAGCCTCGATCGAGGCAATAAACCCACTGCCGAACGACCGCCTCGCAACACGTCCGTTGTTATTTTCCCTGAGATATCGACGGCTTAGCCCGAAATCGCCATTTTCCGTCTGTGCCCGACCATTCCGGGCACGGAAGGAAGAGGTTCATGCGACAGGTCCAGTCATTGCTCCGCAACGCGCCCGCCAGGATCGGCCGCCGTCTTGCGCAGATCGTCGCGATCGCCGCCGCCAGCCTGCCCCAGGCCGGCGCGTAGCTTTTCCCGCTGCGAACAGTCGCACGCGTATCAGCCGAATTAACTCACTACCCTTTCGTGTTAGTGCTAGCGTGGTACCCCCGGGCTCTGCCGGTGCAGCAGGGAGGGTTCCATGTCACGCTTCGTCGTTCATTTCATGAAAGACGTGCTCGGCGGCAATGGCCGCGAGCGCGAGGTTTGCCAGGGTGCGCTTGAGATCGACGCCTCGAGCGAGGGCCAGGCCACCGAGATGGCCAAGGTCAAGTTTTGCCAGGAGCAATCGCTGTGCGACTGGTCATTGCATGCCGACCGCATCCGGATCGAGGCGGCCGACTTGCACGTGAGCTGACGTCACAGGTCGACTACCAGCTACATCCGCAATGCGCTCCCTCTCCCGCTTGCGCCGCTTGCGGGCAGGGGAATCGCATATGAATGAACCGATTCCTCCGCGCCGTCATGGCCGGGCTTGTCCCGGCCATCCACGTCTTTTCTCCGCGTGGAAACGAAGACGTGGATGCCCGGGACAAGCCCGGCCATGACGAGTTTGTGGGAACTCCGATTACCTCAAACGGCCATATGCGATTGCCCTACGCTTGCGGGGGAGGGCCGGGGTGGGGGCTCGCTCCGCGAGTCGTATTGTGGAAAGAGCCCCCACCCCCGCCGCGCTGCGGACGACGCTTCGCGTCGCTCGTCGCGCGTCGACCTAAGAGCGAGCTTCGCTCGTCTCGACCCCGCAAGCGGGAGAGGTGCAGCAACTCCGCCACGAGACCGAAGCCAAAAGCGGCCAGCTCGCCCCGATCACTCCGGCAGGATGCGAACCGCACCCTTGGCCGCGCTGCTGGCGAACGCCGCATAGGCCTTCAGCGCGGTCGAGACGGCGCGCTTGCGTGGCGCTGCCGGCTTCCAGGCCGCGTTGCCCTTGGCTTCCATCGCTGCGCGACGGCGCTTCAGCTCGGCATCGTCGACCTTGAGGTTGACCTTGCGGTTCGGGATATCGAACTCGATGATATCGCCTTCCTCGACGAGGCCGATCAGGCCGCCTTCGGCGGCTTCCGGCGAGACGTGGCCGATCGACAGGCCCGACGATCCGCCCGAGAAGCGGCCGTCGGTGATCAGCGCACAGGCTTTTCCGAGGCCTTTCGACTTCAGATAGCTGGTCGGGTACAGCATCTCCTGCATGCCCGGGCCGCCGCGCGGTCCCTCATAGCGGATCAGCACGACGTCGCCGGCCTTCACCTTGTTGCCAAGGATGGCTTCGACCGATGCGTCCTGGCTCTCGAAGATGCGGGCGGGACCTGAGAACTTCAGAATGCTCTCGTCGACGCCGGCGGTCTTCACGATGCAGCCGTCCTCGGCGAGGTTGCCGAACAGCACGGCGAGGCCGCCGTCCCTGGAATAGGCATGCTCGGCGTCGCGAATGACGCCCTTTTCGCGATCGAGATCGACCTCGTCGAAGCGGCGGTCCTGGCTGAAGGCTTCCTGGGTCGGCACGCCGCCCGGCGCGGCGCAATAGAAGTTGCGTACTTTGTCGCTTGTGGTGCGCACCACGTCCCAGCGGTTCAGCGCATCGTCCAGCGTTGCGGCATGCACGGTCGGCCCGTCGGTCGTGAGCAGCTTGGCGCGGTCGAGCTCGCCGAGGATCGCCATGATGCCGCCGGCGTGATGCACGTCCTCCATGTGGACGTCCTGCACCGAGGGCGCGACCTTGCAGAGCACCGGCACCTTGCGCGACAGGCGGTCGATATCGGTCATCGTGAACGGCACTTCGCCCTCGCGCGCGGCGGCGAGCAGATGCAGCACGGTGTTGGTCGAGCCGCCCATCGCGATATCGAGCGTCATCGCGTTCTCGAACGACTTGAAGTTCGCGATGTTGCGCGGCAGTACCTTGGCGTCGTCCTGCTCGTAGTAGCGGCGGGCGAGGTCGACGATCAGATGGCCGGCTTCGACGAACAGGCTCTTGCGGTCGGCATGCGTCGCCAGCACCGAGCCGTTGCCGGGCAGCGCGAGGCCGAGCGCCTCGGTCAGGCAGTTCATCGAGTTCGCGGTGAACATGCCAGAGCAGGAGCCGCAGGTCGGGCAGGCCGAGCGCTCGATCACCGCGACGTCCTCGTCCGACACGTTGGAGTCGGCGGCCGCGACCATCGCGTCGATCAGGTCGACCGCGCGCTTCTTGCCCTTGAGCACGATCTTGCCCGATTCCATCGGTCCGCCCGAGACGAACACGGTCGGGATGTTGAGCCGCAGCGTCGCCATCAGCATGCCGGGCGTGATCTTGTCGCAGTTGGAGATGCAGACCATCGCGTCGGCGCAATGCGCATTGACCATGTATTCGACGCTGTCGGCGATCAATTCGCGCGAGGGCAGGCTGTACAGCATGCCGTCATGACCCATCGCGATGCCGTCATCGACCGCAATGGTGTTGAACTCCTTGGCGACGCCGCCGGCCTTCTCGATCTCGCGCGCGACCAATTGGCCGAGATTCTGCAAATGGACGTGGCCGGGCACGAACTGGGTGAAGGAATTGACCACCGCGATGATCGGCTTGCCGAAGTCCTCGTTCTTCATGCCGGTGGCGCGCCAGAGGCCGCGTGCACCCGCCATGTTGCGGCCGTGGGTGGTGGTGCGGGAGCGATAGGCGGGCATCGTAAATCCTTCTCAAATCCTTGGGCTAAGGGCATTTTTTAGGGGAGTTGGCGCTCCTTATGCCTGCCCGTGGATGCGGATTCAAGCGCGGAACCGCATGGCTGAACCCCGCAATTCGGGCAATGTCGAGCCGGTCGGCTTGATCTCGGTCGGCCCGGTGCATTAGCTGGTCGCACCGACGGCAAGAATAACGAACAAGCAAAAAAGGGAGAGACACGCGTGGCAAGGCTGCCCCTGATTGATCCGGAGACGACGAGCGGAGAGATCCGCGCCTCATTCGACCGCATGCCGGTCAAGCTCAACATCTTCCGCATGATGGCCCATGCCGAGGCCAATATGATCCCGGCGATGCGGCTCGCCAATTCGATCCTGCACAAGCAGAAGCTGTCGGCGGTCAACCGCGAGCTCCTGATCCTGCAGGCCGCGCAGCTTGAGGGCGGCGCCTATGAATGGCGCCAGCACGTGCCGATCGCGCTCGGTGTCGGCGTCACCCAGGCGCAGATCGATGCCGTCGAGCGCGGCGATTACGACGATGCCGCACTCAACGCAGCCGAGCGCGCGCTGCTTCGCTTCGGCCGCGAGGTGGTCGAGAAGGTCCGCGTCGGCGATACCGCCTTTGCCGCGGTGCGCGAGCATTTCAGCGATCAGGAGATCGTCGAGGCGATCGTCGCGCTCGGCTTCTACATGATGATGGCGCGGCTGACCGAGGCGACCGAGACCGATCTCGATCCGGCCGCCGGCATGGCCGTGTTCGAAGGCGGCAAGAAGCAGGGTTGACGAGATGTCGGAGACTTCGCAAGAGGCCAAGCAAGACCCCGAGCCGGAGCGCTATGTCCGTCCGCTGAGCGCGGAATCCTCGGGTACCGCGCCGGGCAGGGGACGCCTCAACGGCCGCCGCATCCTCGTGGTCGGCGGCGGCCAGCGGGTGTTCGATGCCGCCACCGATCCGATCGGCAACGGCCGCGCCATGAGCCTGCTGTTCGCACGCGAGGGCGCGCATGTCGCGGTCGCCGACCTCAACCGCGCCTCGGCCGAGGACACGGTTGCGCGCATCGCTGCTGACGGCGGCCGCGCTTTCGCGATCGCCGCCGATGTCACCAAGGAAGCCAACGTCATCAGGATGATCGACGAGGCGCATCGCACGATGGGCGGGCTCGACGGCATGGTGCTGAACATCGGTACCTTCGGCAAGACCGGGCTCGACAATGTCAGCGCGGAGGAATGGAACAGGATCTACGACGTCAATGTCCGCGGCCCGATGCTGTGCTGCCGCGCGGCCTTGCCGAAATTCGAAGACGGCGGCTCGATCGTGTTCATTTCCTCGATCGCGGCGCTGAAGGCGGGATCGCAGATGGCGGTCTATGATTCCTCCAAGGCCGCGCTCGGCGGCCTGATGCGCAACATCGCACACACGGGCGCGCGGCGCGGCATCCGCGCCAATCTGGTCTATCCCGGGCTGGTCGACACCCCGAACGGCCGCGAGGCCGGCGCGGGCCGGCCGTCGCGCGGCAAGGGGCATATCCCGTTCGGCCGTCAGGCGACGGCGTGGGAGATCGCCTATGCCGTGCTGTTCTTCATGTCGGATGAAAGCGTCTATGTCACCGCGCAGACGCTCGCGGTCGACAGCGGGCTCAGCGGTTTGTGAGCGGCGGGGAGGGCGCATGAGCGCATTGTTCGGCAAGGTCTGTCAGAACGGCTACGTCGTTCGCGACATCGATGCGGCGCTGAAGTTCTGGACCGAGACACTGCGGGTCGGGCCATTCTTCCTGATCCCCTCGGTCAAGGTCGATTGGTTCCGCTACCGCGGCGTGGACTCCGCGGTCGAGATGTCGATCGCGCTGGCCAATTCCGGCGATCTGCAGATCGAGCTGATCCAACAGCGCAACGACGCGCCGTCGATGTATCTGGATTTTCTGGCGCGCCACGGCGAGGGCCTGCAGCACATGTCGTACTGGAGCACGGACTACCAGTTGCTCTATGACCGCGCCGTCGCGGCAGGCTTCACGGTCGGTCATGAAGGCCAGATCGGCGGCCCCAGGGGACGCTTCGCCTATTTCGACACCGCCGGCCATGCCGGCACCGTGATCGAGATCTCAGACATCTCGGGATCGAAGGGGCGGTTTTTCGAGACGATCAGGACCGTGGCCGCGACCTGGGACGGCTCGGACCCGATCCGCGTGGTGGGCCGACGCGGTATTATGGCGCAAACGCCACAAGGGTTATGAGGACGAGCACGGCAGTACTGAAAGCTGCAATGCCAAGGCAAATGCGTGCCGGGACAGAATGGGATTCGAAACGTGGCAGTTCAGGCATTGCGCGCTCCACTTGCGTTGCTTGGGGCGAGGCGGGAGCGCGGTGACTGACAGCGATCTCGTCACCGATAGATGCCGAAAGGCCGTGCGGTGATAGAGACAAAGCTGCGCTCTATTTCGTGCGAGCGCCAGCAATATGTTTCTCCCCGATCACGGAACGATCTGAAAACGCCTCAAGGCACTAAGTTGCCGGTTATTGCGGTCAAATCTCCTCCAGCACTACCTGCTCAAGCTCTAGTGCCGCGACGCATGCAAGGAAGAAGATCGCCGTAAACGATCCACGTTTCAGCTTCATGGTTCCACCCGGTATCTGAACAGCCTCGGCGGCCAAACGGAATGCAAGTTAACGAATTTGAATTCATCGCCAGCGGCGAGTTTTCGGATCCATTGCGCAAAGGCGGCAAAACCCTCTGGTTCTATTGCAATTTGGTCTATCTCGAGTTCATACAGGTCCGCCGTGAAAGCGGCTTTTGCTGGCGGAGGGTCGATAATCCCAATACGCACGGCTACTTTGTCGCCGACGCCGCTCCGGCATACAATCAAAAGACTTAAGAGCGTTGCGGCCCAAGCCGCGCGCCGCCACACGGCGCTTCTCCTAGCTCACGGTACCCTCCCGGAATCTAGGAACCGGAGTTTCGGTAGGCTTGTGGCGTTTGCGCCATAATACCGGGCGGACGCGGCTATTCGGCGGCGAGGCTGGCCGGAAGCGGGATGCCGACCCTGGGGCGCGCTTTCACTGCGCGGCGATTCTTCTTGCTGAAGCGGCTGCCGGCCAGCAGCGCCGCGGCGGCGCGCAACTGCTCGCGCAGCCATTGATTGGTGGTGTCGTCCTCGGCGGTGGCGTGCCAGTAGAGATAATTGACGTGCGGACTGATCGGAAACGGGCAGGGGAAGCACTGCAGCAGCCCGGGATCTTCCAGCACGGAGGCGGCGCTCTCCGAGGCGGTCAGCAGCATGTTGCTGCGGCTCACGACGTGGCAGGCGGTTGCGAAATTCTGACAGGTCAGGCGAACAGTGCGGGTCAGGCCGAGGCGCTGGAGCTGAAAATCCTCGAATGACAGGCCGCTGCGCCGCGACGTCACGCAGACATGCTCCATGCGCAAATAAGCCTTCTTGTCGAGCCGGGTGCCGAGCTCGGGATGGCCGCGCCGCGCGAACACCGCGATATGCTCCGTCAGGATCTGCTCGCGCCGCACCTCCGCCGACAGAGGCAACAGCGTATCGATCGCGACGTCGAGGGTGCCGGCGGCAAGCTCGCGCTCGAGATTGTTGCGCTCGCTGCGCACGGTGGCGATCTCGACCAGCGGCGCCACCGTGCTGATGCGGTTGATCAGCGCGCTCAGCATCGGTGCCTCGAGATTGTTGCGCAGCCCGATCACGAACCGCTTCGGCGTCTGCGCCGGATCGAACCGGTGGGTGTGGGTCAGCGTCGTCTCGAGGCCGTTGAGCGCCTGGCGCACCGTGGTGATGATCTGCCGAGCCAGCGGGGTCGGCGTCATCACGTGGTTGCGGCGCACGAACAGCGGATCGTTGAACATCGCGCGCAGCCGGCTGAGCGCATGGCTTACCGCGGGCTGCGTCAGGTTGAGGCGGAAGCAGGCGCGGCTGACGCCGCCCTCGGAATAGATCGCGTCGAACACGACGAACAGGTTCAGATCGACGTCGCGTACATGCATGGAAATGATCAATCCGTATCCGCCGAATGCATTTGACGAATACTAATCGGCACTCTTAAAGTCTCAAGCAAAATAATACCTGGAGGAAACGATGAGCGTGCAATCGCCATCGCGCGGCGTTGCTGTCCCTGCGGCATCATCTCGCCTGGGCGCAATGCTTGCAAAGCCGAGCCAGGAGCAGATCGTGCTCCTGATCACCATCGCACTCCTGATCGTGTTCGGCCTGACGCTGAACGGCTTCGCCACCGTCTCCAATCTCCTGAATTTGTTGCGGAGTATTTCCATCCTCGGCGTGCTCGGCCTCGGCATGGGTCTGATCGTGATCAGCCGCGGCATCGACCTCTCCGAGGTCGCGATCATGGCGGGTTCCTGGGCGATCGCGCTGATCTACATGCAGAACGGCATGCCTGTTTTCACGGCAGTGCTGCTGGCGCTGGCGGTCGCGGTGCTGATCGGCGTCGTCAACGGCGTGATGGTCGCCTTCGTCGAGGCGCCGGCGCTGTTCGTGACGCTGGCTGCCGGTTTCGTGATCTATGGCCTCGCCTTCTGGATCGCGCCGGCCTGGGTGGTCTATGCGCCGAAGGATGCGCCGGGCCTGATGTATCTCGGCGCCGGACGGCTGTTCGGCATCCCGGTTCCGATCCTGGTGTTCGCGGCCTGTGCAATCGCAATGCATTTGTTCCTGTCGCGCACCTCGATCGGCCGCTTCATCTATTCGCAGGGCGACAATCCGGAGGCCGCGCGGCTGACCGGCGTCGCGCTGCGGCCGCTGATCGTGCTCGAGCACGTGCTGGTTGCACTGCTCGCCTGGATTGCGGGCCTGGTCTGGGTCGGCACCACGGGCAGCATGCAGATGGCGATCACCCAGGGCACCATGATCTTCGACGTCGTGCTCGTCGTCGTGATCGGCGGCATCAGCCTAATCGGCGGCCGCGGCAGCGTGTTCAGCGTCGTGGTCGGCTGCATCCTGATCGGCACGCTGCTCAACGCCTTCACCATCATGGACGTCAACAGCGAGGTGCAGAACATCATCAAGGGCGTGGTGCTGCTGGCCGCCATCGTGCTCGACAACTGGCTGCACCCCCGCGACGAGGAGACCGCGCGGCAAGGCGACTAGGACATGAAGACTGGGCGCGTCCCTCGCGCCAATCAAAGCGATTCCAAATCAATCAAAAGAATTTTGTGTGGAGGAGACGATGAAGACGACCAAGTTCTGGACGATCCTGCTCGCCGGGGTGGCGCTTGCCGCGATGCCGTTCGCGGCGTCGGCGCAGGATGAAGGTACCAAGGCCGGGCGCGAGCTGCGCGCAGCGTACGACAAGTCGCTGCAGGGCAAGACCGTCGCCTATCTGCCGATCGCACTCGGCGTGCCGCTGTCCGACGAATGGGGCCGCGTCGTGCAGGAAGAGGCGGAGTGGCGCGGCATGAAATACATCGTGCGCGACCCCAACAACAACCCGTCGGCCATGCAGCAGGCGCTGACCGCGCTGGTCGACCAGAAGCCCGACGTCCTGATCGTGCAGAATCCGAGCGTGACGCTGTTGATGAAGGACCTGAAGCGCGCCGAAAGCCAGGGTACGCATGTGATCCAGGTCAACATGGCCTCGAACTACAAGTCCGGCGCCTTTGTCGGCGTCGACTGGCGCGAGATCGGCAGGATGCTGGCGAACGAAGCCGTGAAGGCCTGCGGCACCGGCTCCGGCAAGTCGGGCAAGGTGCAGATCGTGCAGGGCGAACTGACCGCGGCGGCCAGCGTCGACCAGGTCGGCGCCATCATGGAGGTCCTGAACAAGGATCCCAACATCAAGGTGGTGTCGAACCAGGCCGCGAACTGGGACGCCAACACCGCGCTCAACATCACCGCCACCGTGATCCAGCAGCACCCCGATCTCTGCGCCTCGATCGGCTTCTGGGGCATCATGGAGTCGGGCGCCGCGCAGGCGATCCGCAATGCCGGCAAGATCGACGATGTAAAGGTGTTCGCCTCGGGCGAGGGCTCGCAGCTCGATTGCGACCAGGTCAACTCCGGGAATTTCAGCAAATTCCTCAGCTACAAGGCGACCGAGCAGGGTCACGATCTGATGTTCGCAGCCGAGACGCTGCTGATGTCCGGCGACAAGCCCGGCACCAAAAACCTGTCCTATTACACGCGGCCGATCTGGATCGATAAGACCAACGCCTCGCTCGGCGGCACCTGCTTCGCGCTACCCAAGAAAAACTAACAAGGCGCGAGACAGCCGGCGCGGGGGGGCATTCCCGCGCCGGCTGTATCACGGGTCAGAATCCGGAAACGTTGAAACCGGATCAGGGAGTGCTTTGGCGATGTCGATGGCAGTTGATTCCTTTTCCGCATCGGTGCGGCGGTTCTCACCCCGGCTCCTGCTGTCGGAGCTGTTGCTGAAACAGTGGTTCGAGCCGGTCGTTCCGTTCACCGTGATGATCGGGCTGTGGGCCTATTTCGCGCTCACCATTCCCGACTACGCCTCGGTGCAGAACTCGGTGTCGCTGCTGCGGTTGTTTGCCGAATTCGGTTTCGTCGCGCTCGCGATGGGTTTCTGCCTCGTCACCGGCGGCATCGACCTGTCGGTCGGCGCGATCTTCGCGCTGTGCAATTTCGCGGCGCTGTATTTCCTGCTGGTGCGCGAATGGCCGGTCGGCCTCGCGGTGCCGGCGACGCTGCTGGTCGGTGCGCTGCTCGGCAGCATCAACGGCTTTCTGATCGGCTTCCTGAAGACGCGGCCGTTCCTGACCACGCTGGTGACGCTGATCATCCTGCGCGCTTCGGTCAATCTGCTTAACACCAGCTACGCCCAGGTATTCGCGACCAATTCGGTCGAGAGCGATGCCTGGGATTTCATCGGCGGCGGCAGCGTGCTCGGCATTCCCGTCAATGCGGCGACGCTGTTCGTGGTGCTGCTGATCTGCCACATCTTCCTGTCGCGCTCGCGCTATGGCTGGCATCTCACCGCGATCGGCGCCAGCCGCAAGGCGGCGCGTCATGCCGGCATCCGCGTCCGCCTGATGCTGTTCATGACCTATGTGCTGTCGGGCACGCTGTGTGCGGCGAGCGGCATCTTCTACGCCGCGCGCCAAGCCTCGACGGATTCCACCACGGGCGTGGGATGGGAATTCCAGGCGCTCACCGCCGTGGTGCTCGGCGGCGTGTCGCTGGCCGGCGGCAAGGGCACGGTGTGGCGGGCGATGATCGGCGCGCTGATCATCTTTCTTTTGATCAACGGCCTCGTGCGGATGGGCATCCCGGGCTATGTCACTTCGGCGGTGACCGGCATGATCCTGCTCGCGGCCGTCGGCATCGACGTCAAATGGTCGAAGAACCGCGGCAAGGCGATCCAGAAGATCTATGTCAATCCGGCATTCGTGCCGCTCGCCTCGGCGCCCGCGGTGCAGCCCGGCGCGGCGTCGCCCTATGCGCAGAACGACCGGCTAATCAATGCGCAGGCGATCGGCGTCGATCAGGTCGAGGGGCCCGAGGATGTCATCCTCGACCGCCAGGGCCGGCTCTACGGCTCGACCCGCGACGGCAATGTGATCCGTTTTTCCGGGCCGAACTTCGAGACCCGCGAGGTGTTCGCCCATATCGGCGGCCGGCCGCTCGGCATGCAGTTCGATCGCGATGAGAATTTGATCGTCGCCGTCGCCGGCATGGGCGTCTACGGCGTCGCGCCCGACGGCCGCATCTTCAAGGTCACCGACGAGACCAACCGCACCTGGTACAAGCTGAACGACGACAGCCGCCTGCGCATGGCCGACGACCTCGACATCGCACCCGACGGCAAGATCTATTTCAGCGACTGCACCACGCGCTACGAGATGACCACCAACACCCTCGACATCCTCGAGGGCCGGCCGAACGGCCGCGTGGTCTGCTACGACCCGGCGACCAAGACCACGCGCACGGTGATCAACCACTTCTATTTCCCGAACGGGATCTGCGTCTCGCATGACGGCAAATCGATCCTGATCGCGTCGACCTCGCTGTGCAAGGTGTTCCGGCACTGGATCGACGGGCCGAACAAGGGCAAGACGGAGGTGCTGATGGACGAGCTGCCGGGCAACCCCGACAATATCAACCGCGCGTCCGACGGCACCTACTGGCTGGCGCTGGTCGGCATCCGCACGCCGACCTTCGACCTTGCCGCGCGAAAGCCCGGCTTCCGCCTGCGCATGGTGAAGCAGGTGCCGACCGACGAGTGGCTGGCGCCGGCGCTCAACCATGGCTGCGTGCTGAAATTCAACGAGCAGGGCGAGGCGCTGGAATCCTGGTGGGACCCGACCGGCATTTCGCATTCGACGTTGACCTCGATGCGCGAGCACCAGGGCTATCTCTATCTCGGCGGGCTCGAGAACAACCGGATCGGCCGCATCAAGCTCGACGGCGTCGACGACAGCTGGACCGGCTACGATGCCTATTGGGGCGCAAAGAGCAGGGTGACGACGTAATGGGATTTTTCGATCATCTGCTGCGCGACATCCGCAGCGTCATCGACCGCGACGGCGGCCAGAACGCGATCCCGCCGCTCGACGGTGCGCTGAGCCCGAACGACCGGCTCGACAGCGCCACCCCGATCGGCGAGCCGTTGCCCGGCGTCGACGACGTGATCGCCGCCGGCGACGGCGCGGTCTATGTCTCGGCCGGACGCCGGGTGCTGAAGCTCGGCGGCAATGACTTGTCGACACGTACGGTCGTCGCCGAGTTCGAGGATGATGCCGGCGGGCTCGCGTTGCATCCGGACGGCCGCCTGCTGGTCTGCGTCGCGGGCAGGGGCCTTGCCGCGATCGATCCGGCAAAGCCCGATCCGCGCTGGCTGGAGGCTGCCGGCGGCAGCGCGCTCACAGGGCTGCTGTCGGTGACGGCGGCGCCCGATGGCCGCATCTATGCCGTCGAAGGCAGCACCGGCCGACGCCCGGGCGAATGGCGGCATGATTTGATGGAGAAGCGCGCCAATGGCCGGCTCGTCAGCTGCGGCGCCGGGCTCGACAATCCGCAGCTGCTGCTGCGCGATCTGCCCTATCCCTATGGCGTGAGTGTTTCGGCCGACGGCAGCAGCCTGTGGCTCACCGAAAGCTGGGCCCATCGCCTCAGCCGGTTCGCGCTCGGCGGCAACGGGCTTGGTCCGCGCGAGACCGTCGCCGGCAACATGCCGGGCTATCCGGCGCGGCTGCATCCGGACGGCCACGGCGGCATGCTGCTCGGCATCTTCGCCCGCCGCACCCACCTGATCGAGTTCGTGCTCAAGGAAGACGATTTCCGCGAGGAGATGATGGCGACGATGCCGCCGGATTACTGGGTCGCGCCGGCGCTCGCCGGTGGCAGCGATTGCCTCGAGCCGATGCAGATCGGCAGCGTCAAGGCGCTCGGCATCCAGAAGCCGTGGGCGCCGCCGCGCTCCTACGGTCTGCTGGTGCATCTCGATGGCGAGGGCGATGCGATCGACAGCCTGCACAGCCGCGCCGGCGGCCGCTTCCACGGCATCACCGCCGCCTGCGCCACGCCATCGGGCGTCGTGATCGCGGCGCGCGGCGCCGGACGCCTGCTGCGCACGACGGGAGAGCTGCGATGAATGACGGTGTGATGCAGGCGGCAACCGCGACCCAGTCCGCAGTCCGCGAGCCGGTGCTGCGGATCACCAACGGCTCGAAAATCTATGGCGGCGTCCACGCCATCGAGGGCGTCAATTTCGACCTCTATCCCGGCGAGGTGCATGCGCTGGTCGGCGAGAACGGCGCCGGAAAATCGACGCTGTGCAAGGCGATCGCGGGCGCGATCCAGCTCACCTCCGGCGACTATCTGCTCGACGGCAAGCCGACTAATTTCGAGCAGCCGCGCGACGCGCTCAATGCCGGCATCTGCATGGTCTATCAGGAGACCAGCCTGGTGCCGACCATGACCGCCGCGCAGAACATCGAGCTCGGCAACGAAAAGCTGCTGACGCGTTTCCGCACCCTGAACATCCAGGCCCAGCAGCTGTTGCAGTCGCTCAACTTCCACGTCGATCCGGCGACGCCGGTGGCGCTGCTCGGCACCGCCAAGAAGCAGATGGTGGAGATCGCGCGCGCGATCTACAACAAGGCGCGCATCATCATCTTCGACGAACCGACCGCATCGCTGACGCCGGAGGAGATCGTCCACTTCTTCCATCTGGTGCGCGACCTGCGCGCCCGCGGCGTCTCGATCATCTACATCTCGCATGCGCTGGAGGAGTCGCTGCAGATCGCCGACCGCATCACCGTGCTGCGCGACGGCAAGCTGGTGATCACGGCGCCGGCCAGGCAGCTGACGCGCGATGCGCTGGTGCAGCACATGGTCGGCCGCGAGGTGGCGCAGGCGGTCTATGGCGGCAAGGCGAAAACCCATCAACGCCGCGAGAAGGTGCTGACGGTCGAGAACGTCACCATGGGCATGGCGGTCAAGAACATGTCGTTCTCGGTCTATGCCGGCGAGGTGGTCGGCATCGCCGGCCTGATCGGCTCCGGCCGCACCGAGATCGCCAAGATCATCTACGGCGCGCTGAAGCGCAATTTGGTCAATGGCGGCACCATCCGGCTGCGCGGCAAGCCGATCCGCTACCGCGTGCCGCGGCAGGCGATCAATGACGGCATCGCCTACATCACCGAGGACCGCAAGGCCAACGGCTTCTTCGAGACCATGGTGGTCGACGACAACGTCTATATCGGCAGCCTCGCCACCGGAAAGGGCTGGAGCTTCCTGCTGTCGCGCGCGCGGCGCAGCAAGCTCGCCAGCTACTGGGTCGATCGGCTCAAGATCAGCGCATTGCAGCGCAAGGCCAGGATCATCGAGCTGTCCGGCGGCAACCAGCAGAAGGTGGTGCTGGCCAAGACGCTGGTGCAGGACCCCTCGATCATCATCTTCGACGAGCCGACGCGCGGCGTCGACGTCGGCACCATCCCGCACATCCACGGCGAAATCCGCCGCCTCGCCGACGAGGGCAAGGCGGTGGTGGTGATCTCGTCCTACCTGCCGGAGATCCTCGCGGTGTCCGACCGCATCCTGGTCGCGCGCACCGGCCGCATCGTCGCCGAGTTCGACGCGGCGGACGCGACGCAGGACAAGATCCTGTACGCCGCGGTGCATTGAGGGCGCGCGGCGCGGCCTGTCGTCGGCGTAGGGCGGATTAGCGCAGCGCAATCCGCCGTCTTGCCACGCCTTCGACGGGCAAATCAGCGGCAACAAGTTCAGTGTCGTCCCGGCGCAGGCCGGGACCCATAACCACAGATCGTCATTGTTGTACGTCGCTGGAACGACGAGTCCCGCCGACAATATCTGCTGCGGCGTATGGGTCCCGGCCTGCGCCGGGACGACAGCGTTGGGTGGGGCGCCAACTCCCTTGACAATTATTTTAAGTATAAAATAATATCCCGTATCGGCTCCAGGGGAACGCGCCTCGTCCGTGCCCGCGCCGCCGAAGCCAACGGGAGAACGCCATGCGGATCGTTTGCATTGGGGGCGGGCCGGCCGGGCTTTACTTCGGCATCCTGATGAAGATGCTGGACCCCGCGCATCGGATCTCCGTGGTCGAGCGCAACCGGCCCTACGACACCTTCGGCTTCGGCGTGGTGTTTTCCGATGCGACCATGGACAACATGCGCAAATGGGATCCGGTCACCGCTGACACGATCGAGCAGGCCTTCAACCACTGGGACGACATCGAGGTCCTGATCAAGGGCCGCCGCATGCGCACCACCGGCCACGGCTTCGTCGGCATCGGCCGCAAGCGGCTGCTCAACATCCTGCAAGCGCGCGCCGAGGAGCTCGGCGTCGAGCTGATCTTCGAGCGCGAGGTGAATTCCGATCTCGAATTCCCCGACGCCGATCTCATCGTGGCATGCGACGGCGTCAACTCGAAGATCCGCACCAAATACGTCGAGGCGTTCCAACCCGACATGCTGATGCGGCCGAACCGCTACATCTGGCTCGGCACCAACCGTCCGTTCGACGCCTTCACCTTCGACTTCCGCAAGACCGAGCATGGCTGGTTCCAGGCGCACATCTACAAGTTCGAGGAGGGCGCGGCGACCTTCATCGTTGAGACCACCGAGGAGGCCTATCTCGCCCACGGTCTCGACAAGATGGAGCAGGACGACTCCATCGCGTTCTGCGAGAACGTGTTCGCGGAAATCCTCGAGGGGCATCACCTGGTCTCCAACGCGCGGCATCTGCGCGGCTCGGCCTGGCTGTCGTTTCCCAGGCTGATCTGCGGCAAATGGACCGCGTTCAACGGCAACAGCCATGTCGTGCTGATGGGCGACGCCGCCCACACTGCGCATTTTGCGATCGGCTCGGGAACCAAGCTCGCGCTGGAGGATGCGATCGAGCTCACCAACCAGTTCAAGATCCACGGCGCGACGCGCGACAGCATTCCCGCGGTGCTCAAGGCATACGAGGAGCTGCGCCGGGTCGACGTGGCGCGGATCCAGAACGCCGCGCGCAACGCGATGGAATGGTTCGAAGTGGTCGGCTCGCGCTATGCCGACACGCTGGAGCCGGAACAGTTCATGTATTCGCTGCTGACCCGCTCGCAGCGCATCAGCCACGAGAACCTGCGGCTGCGCGACAAGACCTGGCTCGAGGGTTATGAGCGCTGGTTCGCGGAGCGCAGCGGCGTGGCCGCGACTAACGACCGGGTCACGCCGCCGATGCTGACGCCGTTCCAGATCCGCGGCCTGTCGCTTCATAACCGCATCATCGTCTCGCCGATGGCGATGTATTCGGCGGAGGAGGGCGTGCCGACCGACTTCCATCTGGTGCATTTCGGCTCCCGCGCGCTCGGCGGCGCCGGCCTTCTCTTTACCGAGATGACCTGCGTCTCGCCGGAAGCGCGGATCACGCCCGGCTGCTGCGGCCTGTGGAACGACGCGCAGGCGGCGGCCTACAAGCGCATCGTCGACTTCGTGCATCACAATTCGCAAGCCAGGATCGGCATCCAGCTCGGCCATGCCGGCCGCAAGGGCTCGACGCGCGTCGCCTGGGAAGGCATGGACGAAGCGCTGCCGGACCACAACTGGCCGCTGGTGTCGGCTTCGTCAGTGCCTTATCTGCCCGACGGCCAGATTCCGGAGCCGATGAGCCGCGCCGAGATGGACGAGGTGCGCGAGCAGTTCGTCGCCGCAGCCAGGCGCGCTGCGGCCGCCGGCTTCGATATCCTGGAGCTGCACTGCGCGCACGGCTATCTGCTGTCGAGCTTCCTCTCTCCGCTGACCAACCGCCGCACCGACGACTACGGCGGATCGATCGAGAACCGCGCGCGTTATCCGCTGGAGGTGTTCCGCGCCGTCCGCGCGGTGTGGCCGGAGGACAAGCCGATGTCGGTCCGCCTGTCGTGTCACGACTGGGCCGAGGGCGGCAACACGCCCGAGGATGCGCTGGTCTTCGCAAAGCTGTTCAAGGAGGCGGGAGCCGACCTGATCGACTGCTCCTCGGGGCAGGTCTGGGCCGACGACCATCCGATCTATGGCCGGCTCTACCAGACGCCGTTCGCCGACAAGATCCGCAACGAGGTCGGCATCGCGACCATCGCGGTCGGCGCGATCTCGGAGGCGGATCACGCCAACTCGATCATCGCCGCCGGCCGCGCCGATCTCTGTGCCATCGCGCGGCCGCATCTCGCCGACCCCGCCTGGACGCTGCATGAGGCCGCGAAGATCGGCGTCAAGCAGGTCGCCTGGCCGAAGCAGTACCTGTCGGGCAAGTCGCAATACGAGGCCAATCTCGAGCGCGCCGCCGCGGGAGTGAAGGCATGACACGCTTCTGGCCCAACGCACATGCGCTGGTGACCGGTGCCGGTTCCGGCATCGGCGCCGCGACGGCGATCGCACTCGCAAAAGCCGGCGTGCGCGTCAGCATCACCGGACGGCGGATCGACGCGCTGAAAGCGACGGCGGCATCGCTCGACAAGCAGGCCGGCGCCGTGGTTTCGATCGACGTGACGGATGAATCCGCGGTGAGCAAGGGTTTCGCGCAGATCGAGGCCGAAGTTGGCCCGATCGATATTCTCGTCAACAATGCCGGCAAGGCCGCGAGCGCGCCGTTCGACAAGACCGGCGCGGCGCTGTGGGCCGACATGCTGGCGAGCAACCTCTCCAGCGTGTTCCTGGTGACGCAAGCCGTGCTGCCAGGCATGGCGCAGCGCGGCCGCGGGCGCGTGATCAACGTCGCCTCGACCGCGGGCCTCACCGGCTATGCCTACGTCTCCGCCTATGTCGCGGCCAAGCACGGCGTCATCGGCCTGACGCGCTCGCTGGCGCTGGAATATGCACGGCGCGGCGTCACCGTGAATGCGGTCTGCCCCGGCTACACCGATACGCCGCTGGTGGCGGATGCCGCCGCGAACATCGTCGCCAAGACCGGCCGCAGCGAGCAGGAGGCGCGCGCTGCGCTTGCCAAAGTCAATCCGATGCAGCGGCTGGTGACGCCGGAGGAGGTCGCCGACGCCATCCTCTGGCTTGCCTCCGAGACTGCATCGTCAATCAACGGACAAGCCGTCGCGGTCGCCGGCGGCGAAGTCTTTACCGGGTGAAGGAACACGTCATGTCCGAGATGAAAGCAAAGCTACGGCCGTTCAAGGATTATCCCGCCAAGCACTTCCGCTGGCAGGTCGATGCGAGCGGCCGTGTCGCGACCATCACGCTGAACCGGCCGGACAAGAAGAACCCGCTGACTTTCGAGTCCTATGAGGAGCTGCGCGATCTCTTCACCAATCTCAAATACGCCGCCGATGTCCGCGCCATCGTGCTGACCGGCGCCGAGGGTAATTTCTGCTCCGGCGGCGATGTGTTCGAGATCATCGAGCCGTTGACGCGGATGGCGATGCCGGACCTGCTGGCCTTCACGCGGATGACCGGCGAGGTCGTGCGGGCGATGCGCAAATGCCCGCAGATCATCGTCGCAGCGATCGACGGCATTTGCGCCGGGGCCGGGGCGATGCTGGCGCTGGCGTCCGATTTGCGGCTGGCGACGCCGCAAGCCAAGACCGCGTTCCTGTTCACCCGCGTCGGCCTTGCCGGCGCCGATATGGGCGCATGCGGGTTGCTGCCCCGCGTGATCGGGCAGGGCCATGCGGCCGACCTGCTCTACACCGGGCGTGCGATGAGCGCCGAGGAAGGGTTTGCGTGGGGCTTCCACAACCGTCTGGTGCCGCCGGCGGAACTCGCCGGTGCCGCGCATGAATTGGCGCGCTCGCTCGCGGATGGGCCGTGGTTCGCGCATGGCGTGACGAAAACGATGTTCAACCAGGAATGGGCGATGGGCGTCGACGAGATGATCGAGTCGGAAGCGCAGGCGCAGGCGATCTGCATGGTCACCGGCGATTTCCGCCGCGCCTTCGAGGCGTTCGCCGCCAAGCAGAAACCGGCCTTCGAGGGCAATTGAGATGATCGAGATCCTGCAACCCCAAGGATGGGCCAAGCCGATCGGCTACGCCAACGGCATGGCCGCGCGCGGCAAACAGCTCTTCATCGCGGGCCAGATCGGCTGGAACGGACAATGCGTGTTCGAGACCGACGATCTCGTGGCGCAGATCGGCCAGACCCTGCGCAACATCGTCGCGGTCGCCGCCGCCGGCGGGGCCGGGCCCGAGCACATCGTGTCGATGACCTGGTACTTGCTCGACCGCAAGGAATATTCCGCGCGGCTGAAGGAGATCGGCACGGTCTATCGCGACATCATCGGCCGGCGCTTTCCGGCGATGACCGCGATCCAGGTTGCCGGCCTGATCGAGGACCGCGCCAAGGTGGAAATCCAGGCGATTGCGGTGGTGCCGGATTAACCGTGAGCCGTCATCCTGAGGAGCGCGCAGCGCGTCTCGAAGGATGCACGGCCCGGCTGGTGGCCGTCGACCCTTCGAGACGCGCGTTCCGCGCTCCTCAGGGTGACGGAGATGGAAGGGAATGCGCTGAAGCAATGTTAAGCCTAAGCCCAATCGGCACCGGCAGGCCCGCGACCAGGGCGACAAAGCCGCTTGCGGGCGGGCAACGGGCCATGCGACCTTAGCCCAAAGCGTAAAAGCGTCCTGTTGTGAGTGGAGGTGAGGACGATGAAGGCGATTATCGTCGGAGGCGGAATCGGAGGCCTCACCACTGCGCTGATGCTGCGCTCGCGCGGCATCGCTTGCGAGCTGTACGAGCAGTCCGAAACGATCCGCGAGCTCGGCGTCGGCATCAACACATTGCCCCATGCGATCCGCGAGCTGGCGGGGCTTGGTTTGCTCGACAAGCTCGACGAGGTGGCGATCCGCACCTATGAGCTGTTCTATCTGACGCGACATGGCCAGCAGGTCTGGCACGAGAAGCGCGGGCTCGATGCCGGCCACGACGTGCCGCAATTCTCGATCCATCGCGGCCGTCTGCAAAGCGTGATCCATCAGGCCGTGATCGATCGGCTCGGCGCGGATGCGATCCACACCGGCTGCCGGCTCGGCTCCTTCACCCAGGATGAGGGCGGCGTCTCGGCCTATTTCTTCGATCGCAGCGGCGCCCATGTGCATACCGCGCGCGGCGACATCCTGATTGGCGCCGACGGCATCCATTCGAAAGTGCGGCAGACGCTGTTTCCGGACGAGGGCGGGCCGTGCTGGAACGGCCTGATGCTGTGGCGCGGCGCGACCGACTGGCCGGCGTTCCTGACCGGGCGCTCGATGATCATCGCCGGCGGCCTGAACGCCAAGGCCGTGATCTATCCGATCGCGCCGGGCTCGAGCCCGGCAAGCCGCCTCACCAACTGGGCGGTGCTGGTGCGGATCGGCGACGGCACCTCGCCGCCGCCGCGCCGCGAGGGCTGGTCCAATCTCGGCCGGCGCGACGAGATGATGCCCTATGTCACTGGTTTCACGATCCCGCAGGTCGACTTCGCCGGCCTGATCAACGCGACGCCTGAGTTCTGGGAGTATCCGTGCTGCGACCGCGATCCCTTGCCGTATTGGTCGAGCGGCCGGGTCACGCTGCTCGGCGACGCCGCGCATCCGATGTATCCGGTCGGCTCGAACGGCGCATCGCAGGCGATCCTCGATGCGCGCTGCCTGGCCGACCTGCTGGCGCGGGCGGAGCATCCGCGCCACGCGCTGGCGGCCTATGAGCGGCAGCGGCTGCCGATGACCGCCGACATCGTCGCCTCCAACCGCCGCGGCGGGCCGGAGGGCGTGATCGACGCCGTCGAGCAGCTCGCGCCGCAGGGCTTTACCGACGTCGACACCATCCTCAATTACGAGGCGCGCGAGGCGATCGTACGCGGCTATGCGGCCAAGGCCGGCTTTGCCGCGCGCGTGGTGGCGCGGCAGTAGGTCCTTTGCAGGAGGAGACGTCCGGCAGGCCATCTCCACACCGTCATTGCGAGGAGCAAAGCGACGAAGCAATCCATCGTTCCGCAATCGCGGAAATATGGATTGCTTCGCTTCGCGCGCAATGACGGAATAAGCTAAGCCTGAGGCGGCGGCAGGAAGTGGATGTTGTGCTCGGCGGCGAGCCGCACCACGTCGTCCGGGTTCTGTTCCTTCATGTTGTGGATCGCCCAGAACAGGTCGTAGAGCCTCCGCGTCGGCGACACCCAGAACAGCGTCTTGGCGGGCTGCTGCGACTTGTTGAAGATGCCGTGCGGCTTGCCCATCGGCAGCCGAACCAGATCGCCAGGAGTTGCGGATTCGTCGGCGCCGTCGAGCATGAAGTCGAGCTTGCCCTCGAGGATATAGAGGTACTCGTCCTGGTCGGGGTGGATATGCGGAGGAACGAAGGTGCCCGGCGGGAAGGTGGCGTGCCAGGAGAATGAATGCTCGGTGCGGCTCTTCGGCACGTAGGTCTGGCCAAGGATGCTCCAGGAAATGCCCTGCATGCCTTCATTGGCGCGGGTGATGCCCGCAATCTCGTCTTTCATGCTCATGCTTGCTCCTATGATCTACTTCGCCGCGCAGTCCTTGGCGTAGCGATCGCCATAATTCGAGAACACCTTTTCGACGATCTCGGTCTGGAATTTGCCGTCCGGACGCTTCGCGACCTTGGTGAGGTAGAAATCCTGGATCGGATAGCCGTTGTTGCTGAACTTGAAGTTACCGCGCAGCGAGGTGAAGTCGGCCTTCTTCAGCGCAGCCGCGACGGCGTCCTTGTTGGAGAGATCGCCCTTCACGGCTTTCACCGCGCTGTCGATCAACAACGCTGCGTCATAGGCCTGCATGGCATAGGTGCCGGGCACGCCGTTGTAGGCTGCTTCATAAGCCGCGACGAACTTCTTGCTTTGGGGATTGTCGAGGTTCGGGGCCCAATTCGCCCCGCCGAACATGCCGACCGCTGCGTCCTGCTGCGCGGGCAGGGTGGATTCGTCGACGGTGAAGGCGGAGAGCACCGGCACGGTGGCGCCGGCCTGCTTGTACTGCTTCACGAGATTAACGCCCATGCCGCCCGGCATGAAGGTGAACAGCGCGTCCGGCTTCAGCGCGGCAATCTTGGACAATTCGGGCTGGAAATCCAGCGTGTTCAGCGGCGTGTAGGATTCCTCGACGATTTCGCCCTTGTAGTCGAGCTTGAAGCCGGCGACGGAGTCGCGGCCGGCCTGATAGTTCGGCACCAGCAGATAGACGCGCTTGTAGCCGCGGTCCTGCGCCACCTTGCCGAGGATCTCATGCACCTGGTCATTCTGGTACGACGTCACATAGAAGAACGGGTTGCACTCCTTGCCGGCATAGCTGGAGGGGCCTGCGTTCGGGCTGATCAGGAAGGTCTTGCTGTCGGTGACCGGGCGGTGGATCGCCTGCAGGATGTTGGAGAAGATCGGGCCGACCACGAAATCGACCTTGTCGCGCTCGAGCAGGCCGCGCACCTTGACCACCGCGCCGTCGGGCTTCAGTTCGTCGTCGGCGTTGACGATCTCGACATCGCGGCCGGCCATCTTGCCGCCGAGGTCCTTGATCGCGAGCGCAAAGCCGTCGCGGACCTGTTGGCCGAGCGCCGCGGCCGGGCCCGACGTTGTGACCAGCACGCCAATCTTGATCTTCTCCTGCGCGGCCGCCGGGGTGACGGCGACACCGAGCAGCGCCGCCAATCCCGCGAGCTTCGTCAATTGTTTCATGTCTCTCCCCCGACCACTGCCTTGATGTTTTCGGCTTCAGCCCAATTGGCCTCAGCTTAGTCTGACGCGCGCAACCGCTGCAAGCGATGTGGCATCGCGTCAGGGCGATCGTCGCGCATCATGCAGGCGCACCCCATGCAAGCGCCGCGCCAATTGCTTGAAGTTTAAAGAAATTGCAGGATTGCCCAGACGGATCAGGCACGATTCGCAATTGTCCTTGCGGGGCGCCGCGAATTGCTTGAAGCTCAAAACAATTGGTCCGACCGGAACCCGCCGCGGAGGCACGATCGCCGCATGATCCTCGATTCCGAAACCAAAGCCGTCGAACTGCCCGACGATCACGGCACCGAGCTCAGGCTGTGGCTGCGCCTCCTGACCTGCACCACGCTGATCGAAGGCGAGGTGCGCAGCCGGCTGCGCGAGAAGTTCGACGTCACGCTGCCGCGCTTCGACCTGATGGCCCAGCTCGACAAGGTGTCCGACGGCATGACGCTGTCGGACCTGTCGAAGCGGATGATGGTATCCAACGGCAACGTCACCGGGCTGGTCGAGCGCCTGGTTGAATCGGGCCATCTCGACCGCCGCACCTCGGAGACGGACCGCCGCGTGCAGTTCATCCGGCTCACAAAACTCGGTCGCGCCGAATTCCGCAAGATGGCCGCCGAGCACGAGAAGTGGATCGCCGATATCTTCGGCGATCTCTCGCCGAAGGATATCCGCGAACTGATGCGGCTGCTCGCCAAGGCCAAGGGCTCGGCGCAGCGCTCCGCCAAGGCGAGGAGCGCTTAAGCCGTGAGCGAGGTCGATTACGAGGTCGAATACAACAACCGGGCGCGGGTGCCGGAAAATCCGGCGCTGATGGCCGGCTGGGCGAGGGACTCCGCGGCCTATCGCGAGCAGCATCCGCCGCGGCGGCTGACCTATGGTCCGGGCAGCCGCAACGTCATCGACCTGTTCGAAGGCGATCGTGACGGCCCGCTCGTGGTCTTCATCCATGGCGGCTACTGGCAGGCGCTCGACGGCTCGTCATCGAGCCACTGCGCGCGAGGGCTCAATGGTCACGGCATCGGCGTCGCGGTGCCGAGCTACGATCTCTGTCCCAATGTCACGGTCGGCGACATCATCGGCGAGATGCGTGCGGCGTGCCGCGAACTGGCCAGACTCGGCCGGCCGCTGGTCGTGTCGGGACACTCCGCAGGCGGACATCTTGCCGCATGCATGCTCGCGACCGATTGGCCGGCCTATGATGGGTCGCTGCCGAAGGACCTGGTCAGGGCTACTTACGCGATCTCCGGCCTGTTCGAGCTTGAGCCATTGGTCGGCACCTCCATCAACAAGGCGCTTGGCCTCGACCGCGCCGCAGCGAGGGCGGCGAGCCCGCTGTCCTGGACGCCGCCTGCGGGCGCGACGCTCGATGCCGTCGTCGGCGGCGCCGAGAGCGCGGAATATCACCGGCAGAGCCGGACCATCGTCGATGTCTGGGGCAAAGCGGGCGTCGCAACGCGGTTCGGCGTTGTGCCGGACGCCAATCATTTCACCGCGATTGCGCCGCTCGCCGACCCGGGCTCGGCGATGGTCGCGCGGCTGAAGCAGCTTACGCAAATCTGAGCTTCTTGAAGGATCGGCCGGCGTTTGCCGCGCGATTTCCACCCTTGCGCCGAATTGTTTTAAGTATAAAATGATTGGCGATTGGAACGCTGCCGGGCGTCCTTGTTCTTCTCGACGTTGGTCTTGGCCTTTCTGGATGGAAAGCGAGGGGCAATCGAATGTCAGGTGAATTTCCCGGGCTCGGCCCATCCGGGCATGTCGACGATTTCGCGCGGCGCAACCTGCCGCCATCAGCGCAATGGCCGCAACTGCTGCTCGACCGGCCGGAGTTTCAATATCCCGATTATCTCAACGCCGCGGTCGAACTGACCGACCGCATCGTCGAGCAGGGGATGGGCGATCGCATCGCGTTGATCGGCAATGGCCGTCAGCGCACCTACAAGGAATTGACCGATTGGTCGAACCGCCTGGCGCACGCGCTGGTGGAGAATTACGGCGTCAAGCCCGGCAATCGCGTGCTGATCCGCTCGGGCAACAACCCGGCGCTGGTCGCGGCCTGGCTCGCGGCGACCAAGGCCGGTGCCGTCGTCGTCAACACCATGCCGATGCTGCGCGCCGGCGAACTGGCCAAGATCGTCGACAAGGCCGAGATCTCGCTGGCACTGACCGACAGCCGCATCGCGGATGAACTGGTGGCCTGCGCCAAGACCAGCAAATTCCTCAAGCAGGTCGTCAATTTCGACGGCACGCAGAACCACGACGCCGAGCTCGACCGGATCGCGCTGAACAAGCCGGTCAAGTTCGATGCGGTGAAGACCGGCCGCGACGACGTCGCGTTGCTGGGCTTCACGTCGGGCACGACGGGCGAGCCCAAGGCAACCATGCACTTCCACCGCGATCTCCTGATCGTTGCCGACGGTTATGCGAACGAGGTGCTCAAGGTGACGCCCGACGACGTGTTCGTCGGCTCGCCGCCGCTTGCGTTTACATTCGGCCTCGGCGGGCTCGCGATCTTCCCGCTGCGCTTCGGCGCCACCGCGACGCTGCTGGAGAATGCGGCGCCGAGCGAGATGATCCGGATCATCGAAACCTACAAGGCGACGATCTGCTTCACCGCGCCGACCGCCTATCGGGCGATGATGGCCGCGATGGACAAGGGCGCCGATCTGTCGTCGCTGCGGCTCGCCGTCTCGGCCGGCGAGACGCTGCCGGCGCCGGTGTTCGAGAGCTGGACCAGGAAGACCGGCAAGCCGATCCTCGACGGCATCGGCAGCACTGAACTGCTGCACATCTTCATCACCAACCGCACCGGCAGCGCCGTCGGCGGCACCACGGGCACGCCTGTCACCGGCTACGAGGCGAAGATCGTCGACGAAGACATGAACGAGCTGCCGGCGGGCCAGGTCGGCAAGCTGGCGGTTCGCGGTCCGACCGGCTGCCGCTATCTCGCCGACTCCCGGCAGACCAAATATGTCCGTGACGGCTGGAACATCACCGGCGATGCCTTCGTCAGGGACGAGAACGGCCGGCTGTCCTTCGTGGCACGGGCCGACGACATGATCATCTCGGCGGGCTACAACATCGCCGGTCCCGAGGTGGAGGCCGCGCTGCTCGGCCATCCCGATGTCGCGGAGTGCGCCGTGATCGGCGCACCTGACGAGGAGCGGGGGCAGATCGTCTCGGCGTTCATCGTGCTGAAGCAGGGCGCGCGCTGCGACGAGGTCGAGGTCAAGCTGCTACAGGATCACGTCAAGGCGACGATCGCGCCGTACAAATATCCGCGCGCGATCGCCTTCGTCGAGGCGCTGCCGAAGACCCAGACCGGGAAGATCCAGCGCTTCAAGCTGCGCGAGGCAAGCTGACAAGCAAAAGCGGAGGGCGACGGCTCGCGGCCGCCGCCCGACAAATCAATGCGCCGCGCCGCCGCCGGCGGCGTTCTTCGGCTTGCCGGTCAAGAGGATCGCAATCGCGGCGAACACCAGCACGATGCCGATCACGGCAAAGGTGTCGCTGAAACCAAGCACCAGGGCCTGGCGCTTCACGATATTGCCGAGCGCCACGATCGCCTGATGATGCGCGGTCGCCGGATCGGAGATGCCGTGGCTGAGGAAGTAATTGGTCACCTCGGCGATCCGGGTGCGCACTTCCTCGCGGCCGAGGTCGACCGACTGGCCGATGATGTTGGAGTGGAACTGCTCGCGCTTGGTGACGATGGTGGCGAGCAGCGCCGTGCCGATCGCGCCGCCGAGATTGCGCATCATGTTGGAGATGCCGGAGGCCGCCGCGGCATCCTGCGGGGCGACGCTGCCGAGGCTGACCGCCGACAGCGGGGCCAGCATGATAGCCTGGCCGATTGCACGGACGATGTTCGGGACGAAGAACTGGTCACCGGAGTAATCGAGCGACATCGCGATGTTCATGAAGGAGGAGACCGCGAATAGGATCATGCCGGTGAAGGCGATGAAGCGCGGATCGAAACGTTGCATCAGCTTCGGGACTAGCGGGATCAGGATCAGCTGCGGCAGGCCGGTCCAGGCCAGCACCTGGCCGATCTGCTCGGCGTTGTAGCGCTGCACCTGGCCGAGATAGGCCGGCAGCAGGTAGACCGAGCCGAACAGTGCGAAGCCGACGAACACCGCCGAGATGGTGCCGAAGCCGAAGCTGCGCTGGGTCAGGAGGCGCAGCCGGATCAGCGGCTTTTCCACGACGAGCTCGATCCAGACGAACAGAGTGAGGCTGACGGCGGCGATCACCGCGAGCTTGACGATGAAGGGCGAGCCGAACCAGTCGTTCTTGTTGCCTTCCTCGAGCACGGCCTGCAGCGACGACAGGCCGATCGCCATCGTGGCGATGCCGAGCCAGTCGCCCTCGCGCAGCAGATGCAGCTGCATCGGCTGGCGTTCCAGCGTGAAATAGAGGGTGATGACCATCACCGCGGTCGGGATCACGTTGACGAAGAAGATGGTCTGCCAGCCGTAATTCTCGGTGAGGTAGCCGCCGATGGTCGGTCCGATCGCCGGGGCGAAGGTCACGGCGAGCGCGAACATGGCAAGGCCGACCGGCTGCTGGGCCTTCGGCAGCTTGGTGAAAACCAGCGTGAAGGCCATCGGGATCAGCACGCCGCCGAAGAAACCCTGCAAGCCGCGCATCGCGATCATCGAGGGCAGGTCGTGGGTGAAGGCACAGGCGACCGAGAAGATCGCAAACAGGGTGGCGAAGCCGATGATGATCTTGCGGAAGGAAAACACCCGGCTGAGATAGTCGGTCAGCGGGATCACCACGATCTCGCCGATCAGATAGGAGGTCGAGATCCAGGAGCCGTTGTCGACGCCGGTTCCGATGCCGCCCTCAATGTTGAGCAGCGAGGCGTTGGTGATTTGGATGTTGAGGATCGCCATGAACGCGCCGATCATGGCAGCGACGATGGAGATCCAGACGGCCATGCTGGCGCGGTTGGGATCGACCACTGCGGGTGCCGCGCGGGGCGCGGCAGCCGGGGAGGAGAGCGCGAGATCGGACATGACATCACCTATTTGAAGGAGGCGACAGCGAGCTTGGGAGAGGCGCCGGAGCGCGGCGCCTCGCCAGGTTGCGACAAGGTTGCGATGGTCGGGATGACCGACATGCCGGGCCGCAGTTCGACCGCCGTCGCGTCGAGCGCGATCTTCACCGGGATGCGCTGCACCACTTTGGTGAAGTTGCCGGTCGCATTGTCGGGCGGCAGCAGCGCGAATTCCTGGCCGCTGGCGGGCGCGAGACTGTCGACATGGCCGCGCACCACCTGTCCCGGGAACATGTCGACCGCGATCTCGACCGGCTGACCCTTGCGGACATTGGTGAGCTGCGTTTCCTTGTAGTTCGCGATCACATAGGCGCCGGTGGCGGGCACCAGCGACATCAGCTGCGTGCCGGCCTGGACGAACTGGCCGGTGCGCAGGGTGCGGTTGCCGACCACGCCGTCGATCGGGGCTGATATGGTGGTGTAGCCGAGGTTCAACTCGGCCTGATGCTGGAGCGCGGTTGCGCGCGCCTGCGACGCGACCGCCTGTGCAATGTCGGCCTTGAGCAGCTCCACTTGGCGGAGCGCGGAGGCGAGGTTCGCGGTATCGCGGGCGACGGCGGCCTGTGCGCTGGCGTAGCGCGACTGCGCCTGCTGCGCGTTCTGCACGCTGCCGAAGCCGGTGCCGGCGAGGTCGGTGTAGCGCTTGTTCTCCTGCTCGGCGAAGGTCTGCGTCGCGGTGTCGACGGCGAGGGTCGCACGTGCCGCTTCGATCACCGACTGCTGCACATCGAGCTGCGCATGCTTGCTGGCGATCGCGGCTTCGGCGGCCGCGACGTCAGCCTTGGCCTGATCCAGCGCGACCCTGAAATCGCGATCGTCGATCCGCGCCAGCATCTGGCCGGCGCGCACATGCTCATTGTCACCGACCAGCACCGCGCTGAGATAGCCGGAGACTTTTGGTGCGATCGTCGTGTTATCGGCCTTCACATAGGCGTCGTCGGTCGAGACCTGGAAGCGGCCGACCGTCCAGTAATCCCAGCCGTACCAGGCGCCGCCCGAAAGGACGGCGAGCGCCGCGCCGGCCAGCAGGAGGCGGCGAAGCCTGCCCTTGGCGGCGGGCGGCCTGGCGGCCTCCGGATGTGCGATCAATTGCCTGGCGGTCTCGGCCGGAACCTGGCTCTCGGCCTTGAATGATGTCTCATGCTGGCTCATGGCAGTGCTCCCTGATCCGTTCTATCCTGCTGGAAAATCTTGCTAATTTCGGCCGATGCCGGCAGAGTTAATTAGGAAACTTGATGTTTTCCAAAATAGAGCCCATATTGGGAGTGTCAATAGAATGACAGGCATCATTTAAAAGCATGGCTCGCGGATGAACCGGAATGACAAGGATCAGACTGAGCAAAGCGCACCGGCGCGGCGCGGTCGTGGGCGGCCGCAGCTGCGTTCCGACGACGAGACGCGTGCGCTGATCTATGACGCCGCGCGGCGCGAGTTCTCAGAGCGCGGCTTCGCTGCGGCCAACATCGCCGACGTGGCTTGCCGCGCCGGCGTCTCCACCAAGACCCTCTATCGGCTGATCCCGACCAAGCTGGCGCTGTTCGAGGGCACGGTGACGGACCGGATGGACCGATTCATATCCGCCGTAAATCTCGGCGCCTGCGACGGCCGCGATATCGCGGCGGCACTGGAGGCCGCACTCTCGACCTGTGGCGAGCTGATACTCGATGCCGAGGTCATCGCGCTTCAGCGCATCATCCTGGCCGACAGCGACAAATTTCCCGACATCGCCGAGATGTTCTACGAGAAGGCGATGCAGCGGACGCTTGGCGCGCTCGCTGCGTGGCTCGGCGTGCAGCAGCGGAGGGGACGGATCGCGGTGGACGACGCGCAGGCCGCTGCGGGCATGCTGCTCGGCATGCTCGTGTTCCAGCCGCAACGCGACGTGATGTACGGCCACAGGCCGCCGCCGTCGCGGGCGCAGATCGAGGCCCGCGCCAAGGCCTGCGCGGCACTGTTCTTGTCCGGATGCGCGGTGCCGGCCGACCAGATCAAGAAGCAGAACGGAGAGGCGTGACGCGCCGCCTCACTTGCCCATTGCCGCCGCCGGCGGCTGGGCCAGCACCTGCCGGATCATCCGCGCGAGATCGGACTTGCGGTAGGGCTTCGGCAGCAGCGTCACATCCGGGTCGAGACGGCCGTGGTGGATGATCGCGTCCTCGGTGTAGCCGGAGGTGAAGAGCACGCGCACCGAGGGCAGTTTGGCGATCACGGCGTCGGCGACCTGCCGGCCGTTCATGCCGCCGGACATGATGACGTCGGTGAACAGCACGTCGCAGACGAACCCGTTGTCGACCGCAGCCAGTGCTTCCGGGCCGTTGGCGGTGACCATGGTGTGATAGCCGAGCTGCTCGAGCTGGGCGCTGACGTAATTGCGCACCAGCGGATCGTCCTCGACGACCAGGATGGATTCATTGCCGCCGCGGGTGTCGACCGGAGGAGGCGGCTCGACGTCGATCATGTCGCCGCTGCTGCGCGGCAGATAGAGCTTGATCGAGGTGCCGTGGCCCTCTTCGGAATAGATCTTGAGGTGTCCGTTGGACTGCTTGATGAAGCCGTACACCATGCTGAGCCCGAGCCCGGTGCCCTTGCCGGTCTCCTTGGTGGTGAAGAACGGCTCGAACACCTTGTCGCGGATCCCCGCCGGGATGCCCCCGCCGGTGTCGCTGACCGCGACCATCACATATTCACCCGCCCGCACGTCGGGGTTGGCGACGGCGTAAACCTCGTCCAGGATGACGTTGCTGGTCTCCAGCATCAGCTTGCCGCCGTCGGGCATCGCATCGCGGGCATTGACCGCGAGATTGAGCAGCGCGGTCGCCATGTGGTTCGGATCGATGAAGGCCGACCAGGCATCGGGCTCGAGCGCGGTATCGATCTCGATCTGCTCGCCAAGCGAGGGGCGCAGCAGCCGCGCGGTGTCCTGCACCAGCGTGTTGAGATTCGCTTCACGCGGTTGCAGCGGCTGCAGCCGCGAGAAGGCCAGCAGGTGCTTGGTCACTTCTGCACCGCGAAACGCCGCATCGGTGATCATCTTGGCGACAGACGACAGCGCCGGATCATGTTCAACGGCTTCCGCGAGGATGTCGATCAGGCCGGTGATGACGGTCAGGATATTGTTGAAGTCGTGGGCGATGCCGCCGGAGAGGTGCCCGACGGCCTCCATTTTCTGCACCTGGCGGAGCTTTTGCTCGGCTTCGAGCTGTTCGCGGGCGGCCTCGACCTCGCGGGCGCGCATGAAGATTTCCGCTTCCATCTGCTCGGTGCGCTCGCGCAGCCGGTCGGTCAGCTGGTCCTGCTCGGCACCGCGCTGCTTCAGCTGGATGAAGCTGGTGACGTCTTCGACCCGATGGATGATGTAGGTGAACTGCCCGTTCGGCCCCAGCACCGGCGTATTGCGCGGGCTCCAGTAGCGTTCCTCAAAGCCGCCGCCCTCCGACTCGGGCTTGCGGATATCGTATTTCTGCACCGTCATGGTGTCGGGGCGGCGGAACTGAACCACGCGCTCGAGCGAGGCGCGCAGGTTCCGCACGCCGTCGGCGGTCGGATCGTCCGGATTGTCGGGAAACACCTCGAACAGCCCGCGCCCGAGGATCGCGGCGCGCTCGGTCTTGGTGGCGCGCAGATAGGCGTCGCTCACTGCCACGATGCGGAAGTCGGGCTGCGTCAGCACCAGATAAAGGCCGGGCGCCGCCTCGAATAACGCCTTGAAGTCGGGCGTCGGCGGGGACTGGTTCTGCAGTTCAACCTCCCTCGCAGGGTGCGGTCCGCCGGGTGACCGCAGTCAAGATGTGACATGCGTTTCGCGGAACTTCAATGCCTAACATACGGCGCCACCTCGATTTTCTGGCTCGATCGGGCGTTGCGACGTCGCCCGGGCGCTAGTTTGAATTCGGCAGATAGCGCCAGCCCTCCTTGCCGAGGAAATCCAGCATGGCCTGCGCGGGCGGCAGCAGGATCTTGTCGGCGCGCCTGATCGCGTGCCACTGCCGGACGATCGGCAGGCCCTTCACCTTGAGCACCACCAGCCGGCCGTCCTCCAGCTCATGGAACACCGTGTGCTGGGAGATGAAGGCGATGCCAAGCCCGGCCATCACAGCCTGCTTGATGGTCTCGTTGCTGTCCATCGCCATGCCGAGTTTCGGCTCCAGCCCGACCCGCTCGAAATATTGCTGCATCAGCATCCGCGTCCCCGATCCTTGCTCGCGAGTGATGAAGGTTTCGTTGGCGAGCTCCGATGGGGCGACGTGCCGCCGCCGCGCCAGCCGATGATCGGGCGCGGCGACGATGAAGTGCGGATGCCGGCCGAGCGGCTTCATCTCGACCTCGACGTCGGCCGGCGGCCGGCCCATCACCGCGATGTCGAGATCATAGCCGCGCAGCGCGTCGCGAATCTCCTCGCGGTTGCCGATCCTGAGCGTGACCTCGATCTTGGGAAAGCGGCGCGAGAACGCCGCGATCGCGAACGGCACGAAGTATTTCGCGGTGGAGACCGCGCCCATCGCGACGCGGCCGCCGCTGCGGCCGGCGATCATGTCGAGCGACTGCTCGCAATCCTTCAGCGCCGCCTCGATCCGCTCGACCAGCGTCAGCACATGCGCGCCGGCATCCGTCAGCGCCATGCCGTCGCCGGTGCGCTGGATCAGCGGCAACCCTGCGAGCGCCTGCAGGTTGCGGAGCTGCAACGTCACCGCGGGCTGCGTCAGGTTCAACCGGTTGGCGGCCGACGTGATCGAACCGGCCTCGTGCAAGGTCGACAGTGCGCGCAGCTGGCGGATGGTGAGATCCCGCGAGAAGTTGCCGGCCATGACAAGCTCCATAAGAAATACTTTGCCCGGACCAAAGATAATAAAATTTCCCTAATTGGGCAATTCGCGCGTTGATAGGGCGAAGGCGACTCCCCTGAGGTCGCCTCTCGAAGCCTCGGGACAGAGGGCGCGATCATAGGGAGAGGCCGGTGGAGATTCGTCCAGCATTGCATGCCCATCTGGAGTGGCCCGCGCAGCACAACCCGTTGCGCGCCGCGACCGTTGTGGTGATCGAAGCCCTTGCGCGTGCGGCGATCGAGCTCTCGCGCATCATTGCCGCCGGGCCGCTCGCCGGAGTCGGCGGCGAGAGCGGTGGCGTCAATCCCGACGGCGACCGCCAGAAGACCATCGACATCGTCGCCGACGATCTGATGCGGAACGCGCTGCGCACCGCGCCGGTCGCCGCAGTGCTGTCGGAGGAGGTCGAACTGCCTGAGACGCTCGATCCCGACGCGCCGCTCTGTGTCGCGATCGATCCGCTCGATGGATCCGCCAATCTCGAAAATAACATCTCGATCGGCACGATCTTCTCAATCCGGCCGAAAGGAAACGACGTCATCTCGACCTTCTTCGAGCCCGGCACGGCGCAATGTGCCGCCGGCTGTTTCATCTACGGTCCACAGACCGTGCTGGTGCTGGCGATCGACCAGTGCGTCGACTGCTTCACGCTGGACCCGCGAAGTGGCGAGTTCGTCCTGACCGCGCGCGATCTGCGCGTGCCGCAGGACGCGTCGGAATTCGCCATCAATGCCTCGAACCGGCGGCACTGGAGCGGCCCGGTGCGCAGCTACATCGACGATTGCCTCGCCGGAGTGAACGGCGAGCGCGGGCAGGACTTCAACATGCGCTGGATCGGCTCGCTGGTCGCTGAAGCCTACCGCATCCTGATGCGCGGCGGCGTGTTCCTGTATCCGGCGGATGCGCGCCAGGGCTACCGCGAAGGCCGGTTGCGTCTGCTGTACGAGGCGCATCCGATCGCATTG
Source organism: Bradyrhizobium sp. USDA 4504 (assembly GCF_054063995.1). NCBI lineage: Bacteria > Pseudomonadati > Pseudomonadota > Alphaproteobacteria > Hyphomicrobiales > Nitrobacteraceae > Bradyrhizobium > Bradyrhizobium sp. USDA 4504. The sequence goes on from NZ_JBSSGV010000001.1 coordinate 1,608,709, forward strand.
ATCATGGAATGGGCGGGCGGTGCGGCGTCGAACGGCCGGTCGCGCATTCTCGAACTGTCGGCACGCACGCCGCATCAGCGTGTGCCGCTGATCATGGGATCGGCGAGCGCCGTGCGCGACGTCGATGCGATCCACCTGACCGTCGAGCCGTTGTTCGAAAGCAGCGATGCCCCGCTGTTCGCGCGGCGCGGCCTGTTCCGCTGAGGAGGACCGCATGTCACGTCGGCATCCCATCATCTCGATCACCGGCTCCTCCGGGGCCGGCACCACCTCGGTGAAGAAGACGTTCGAGAACATCTTCCGCCGCGAGAACGTGGTCGCCGCCTATATCGAGGGCGACGCCTTCCACCGCTACGACCGCGCCGAGATGCGCAGCCTGATGGCGGAGAGGGCCGAGCACGGCAACAAGCACTTCAGCCATTTCAGTCCCGAGACCAATTTGTTCGAGGAGCTGGAGAAGCTGTTCAGCGACTATGCCGAGACCGGCACCGGAACCACGCGGCACTATGTGCACGACGAGGATGAGGCGCGGCTCTACGGCGCCAAGCCCGGCACCTTCACCGCCTGGGAGGCGCTGCCGGAGAATTCCGACCTCCTGTTCTACGAGGGCCTGCACGGCGCCGTGGTCACCGACAAGGTGAATGTCGCGCAACATGCCGACCTCAAGATCGGCGTCGTGCCGGTCATCAACCTCGAATGGATTCAGAAGCTGCATCGCGACCGCAGCCATCGCGGCTACTCCACCGAGGCGGTGACCGACACCATCCTGCGCCGCATGCCGGACTACGTGAACTACATCTGTCCGCAATTCACCGAGACCGACATCAACTTCCAGCGCGTGCCGACCGTCGATACGTCGAACCCTTTCATCGCGCGCTGGATCCCGACGCCGGATGAATCGATGGTCGTGATCCGCTTGAAGAACCCGCGCGGCATCGACTTCCCCTATCTGCTCTCGATGATCCCGAACAGCTTCATGTCGCGCGCCAATTCGATCGTGGTGCACGGCGCCAAGCTCGACCTCGCGATGCAGCTCATCCTGACCCCGCTGATCCTGCAACTGATCGAACGAAAGAGGCGAACGATATGACCGCACTTGCGTCCGTTGCCAGCCGCCCCGAAATCAGCCACGCCGAGATGGCGAACGCCATCCGCTTCCTCGCCGTCGACGCGGTCGAGCAGGCGAAATCCGGTCATCCCGGCATGCCGATGGGCATGGCCGATGTCGCGACCGTGCTGTTCACGGAGTTCCTGAAGTTCGACCCGGCCGATCCGGCTTGGCCCGACCGCGACCGCTTCGTGCTGTCGGCGGGGCACGGCTCGATGCTGCTCTACGCGCTGCTCTATCTGACGGGCTACGAGAGCATGACGCTCGATCAGCTCAAGGCATTCCGGCAGTGGGGATCGAAGACCCCGGGCCATCCCGAGTACGGCCACACCCCGGGTGTCGAGACCACGACCGGGCCGCTCGGGCAGGGGGTTGCGACCGCGGTCGGCATGGCGCTTGCCGAACGGCTGATGAACGCGCGCTTCGGCGACGACCTCGTCGACCACTACACCTATGTGATCGCCGGCGATGGCTGCCTGATGGAAGGCATCAGCCATGAGGCGATCTCGCTGGCCGGCCATTTGCGGCTGAACCGCTTGATCGTGCTGTTCGACGACAATCATATCTCGATCGACGGCGTCACGTCGCTGTCCTGTTCGGACGACCAGGCAGCGCGGTTCAAGGCCAGCGGCTGGAACGTCAACCGCATCGACGGCCACGATCCGCAGGCGATTACCGCGGCGATCAGGCAGGCGCGATCGAGCGATCGTCCGTCGTTGATCGCCTGCCGGACGGTGATCGGGTTCGGTGCGCCGAACCGGCAGGGTAGCGAAAAGGTGCATGGCGCGCCGCTCGGTGCCGATGAGGTGGCGAAGACCCGTGCCGCGCTGCGCTGGCCGTATCCGGCATTCGAAATCCCCGATGCGGTGCTGGCGGAGTGGCGCGAGCTCGGCGGCCGGGGCCGCGACGCGCGGCGGGCCTGGATCGAGCGTTCGCGCAGCGCCTGCAAAGGCGACAGGGCCGAGCGGTCTCCGTTCCATGACGCGCTGAACCGGAAATTGCCCTGCGCCTATGCCGAGGCGATGGCAAAGCTGCTGGAGCGGTTCGCGACCGAGCGGCCGAAGCTCGCCACGCGACAGGCTTCGCAGCAGGTCATCGACGTGATCGCAGAGGCGTTGCCCAATTTGCTGGGCGGCTCGGCCGACCTCACGCACTCCAATCTGACGCTGGCGAAGTCGCAGGTTTCGGTGCGGCCGGAAACGCTCGACGGCAGCTACATCCACTACGGCATTCGCGAACACGGCATGGCCGCGGCGATGAACGGCATCGCCCTGCACGGCGGGTTCATTCCCTATGGCGGCACCTTCCTCAGCTTTGCCGATTACAGCCGGCCGGCGATCCGCCTTGCTGCGCTGATGGGGATCCGCGTTATCCATGTGATGACCCACGACTCGATCGGGCTCGGCGAGGACGGGCCGACCCATCAGCCGGTCGAGCATCTGGCGGCGCTGCGCGCGATCCCAAACGTCCTGGTGTTCCGTCCGGCCGATGCGGTCGAGACCGCGGAAGCGTGGGACTGCGCGCTGAAGGCAGAGACCTCGCCGTCGATCCTCTGCCTGTCGCGGCAGGCGCTGCCGACGGTTCGCGACGGCAGCAAGGACAACCAGGTCGCGCTCGGCGCCTACGTTCTCGTCGAGCCGGCCTTCGCGCGTGACGTCACCCTGATTGCAACGGGTTCGGAGGTGGCGATCGCGCTCGAAGCCGCAAAGCTGCTGGCGGAAGACGGGATACAGGCCGCGGTCGTCTCGGCCCCGTGCTTCGACCTGTTCCGTCAGCAGCCGAGCGACTATCGCGCCCAGGTGCTGGGCAGCGCCCCGCGCGTCGGCGTGGAGGCTGCGGTCGAGGGCGACTGGATGCGCTGGCTCGGCGACAACGGTGCGTTCGTCGGCATGGCCGGCTTCGGCGCTTCCGCGCCGGCCGACGTGCTCTACCGCGAATTTGGCATCACGCCCGCGGCAATCGCTGCTGCAGCAAAACAGCTCATTCAACGAGCGAATTGAAAGGAGGACGCCACCATGGCGCGGATAACCCTGAGACAGTTGCTGGACCACGCCGCCGAACGCGGCTACGGCGTTCCGGCCTTCAACATCAACAATATGGAGCAGGGCCTCGCCATCATGGAGGCGGCGGCTTCCTGCGATGCGCCTGTCATCATCCAGGCCTCGCGCGGCGCGCGCTCCTATGCCAACGACATCATGCTGGCGAAGATGATCGACGCGCTCGAGGAGATGCATCCGCAGATTCCGCTCTGCCTGCATCTCGATCACGGAAACGAAGAGGCGACCTGCGCCACCGCGATCCGTTACGGCTTCACCTCCGTCATGATGGACGGCTCGCTCAAGGCCGACGCCAAGACCGCAGCCGATTATGACTACAACGTCGATATCACCCGCCGGGTGGTCGACATGGCGCACTGGGTCGGCGCGTCGGTCGAAGGCGAGCTCGGCGTGCTCGGCTCGCTCGAGCATGGCGGCGGCGAGCAGGAGGACGGTCACGGCGTCGAGGGCAAGCTGAGCCATGACCAGCTGCTCACCGATCCGGACCAGGCGGTCGATTTCGTCCGCGCTACCAAGGTCGATGCGCTTGCGATCGCGATGGGCACCTCGCACGGCGCCTACAAGTTCACGCGGCGGCCCGATGGCGAGATCCTGGCGATGCGCGTAGTCGAGGAGATCCATACCCGCCTGCCGAACACGCATCTGGTGATGCACGGCTCGTCCTCGGTGCCGCAGCCGCTGCAGGACATGTTCAACCAGTTCGGCGGCGAGATGCCGCAGACCTGGGGTGTCCCGGTCGAGGAGATCGTCCGCGGCATCAAGCACGGGGTGCGCAAGGTCAATATCGACACCGATTGCCGCCTGGCGATGGCGGCGGCCTTCCGCAAGGTCGCCGTCCAATCGAAGAGCGAGTTCGATCCGCGCAAATTCCTGAAGCCGGCGATGGATTCGCTTCGCGAACTCTGCCGTGACCGCTTCGAGCAATTCGGCACGGCCGGCAATGCCGCCCGGATCAAGGTGGTTGCACTGCCGGAGATGGCCCGCCGCTATCGCGCCGGCGCGCTCGATCCGCAAATTGGAAAGATGACCCAGGCCGCCTGAGCAAATGGCGACGAACCACAGGAGATTTCGATGAATATACAGCAGTCGATCACGGTGCGCGGCAAGGATCGCTACAAGTCCGGCGTGATGGAATACAAGCGGATGGGCTATTGGGAGCCGAACTACGAGCCCAAGGACACCGACGTCATCGCCTTGTTCCGCGTCACGCCGCAGGATGGCGTCGATCCGACCGAAGCCTGCGCGGCGGTGGCGGGCGAATCCTCGACCGCGACCTGGACCGTGGTGTGGACCGACCGGCTGACGGCCGCGGAGAAATACCGGGCGAAGTGCTACCGCGTCGATCCGGTGCCGAATTCGCCGGGCAGCTACTTCGCCTACATCGCCTATGACCTCGACCTGTTCGAGCCGGGCTCGATCTCGAACCTGACCGCCTCGATCATCGGCAATGTGTTCGGCTTCAAGCCGCTGAAGGCGCTGCGGCTCGAGGACATGCGGCTGCCGACCGCCTATGTGAAGACATTCCAGGGCCCCGCGACCGGCATCGTGGTGGAGCGCGAGCGGCTCGACAAGTTCGGCCGTCCGTTGCTCGGCGCCACCGTGAAGCCGAAGCTCGGCCTGTCCGGCCGCAACTATGGCCGCGTTGTTTATGAAGCCTTGAAAGGCGGGCTCGATTTCACCAAGGACGACGAGAACATCAACTCGCAGCCCTTCATGCACTGGCGCGAGCGCTTCCTTTACTGCATGGAGGCGGTCAACCGCGCGCAGGCCGCGACCGGCGAGATCAAGGGGACCTATCTCAACGTCACCGCGGCGACCATGGAGGACATGTACGAGCGCGCCGAGTTCGCTCACGAGCTCGGCTCCAACATCGTCATGATCGACCTTGTGATCGGCTACACCGCGATCCAGTCGATGGCGAAGTGGGCGCGTCGGAACAACATGATCCTGCATCTGCATCGCGCCGGCCACTCGACCTACACGCGGCAGCGCAGCCACGGCGTCTCGTTCCGCGTGATCGCGAAATGGATGCGGCTCGCCGGCGTCGATCACATCCATGCCGGCACGGTGGTCGGCAAGCTCGAGGGCGATCCGAACACCACCCGCGGCTATTACGACATCTGCCGCGAGGACTTCAATCCGTTGCACCTGGAGCACGGCGTGTTCTTCGACCAGAACTGGGCGAGCCTCAACAAGCTGATGCCGGTGGCCTCTGGCGGCATTCATGCCGGCCAGATGCACCAGCTGCTCGATCTGCTCGGCGAGGACGTCGTGCTGCAGTTCGGCGGCGGCACCATCGGCCATCCCCGCGGCATCCAGGCCGGCGCCACCGCCAACCGCGTCGCGCTGGAGGCCATGATCCTCGCCCGCAACGAGGGGCGCGACTACGTCCATGAGGGGCCGGAGATCCTGGCCAAGGCGGCGCAGACCTGCACGCCGCTGCGCGAGGCGCTCGACGTCTGGAAGGACGTCACCTTCAACTACGAGTCGACCGACGCCCCCGATTTCGTTCCCACGCCGAGCATGGCGGTCTGAGAGGAGATACTCATGCGCGTTACCCAAGGCTGCTTCTCGTTCCTGCCCGATCTCACCGACGAGCAGATCGCTGCGCAGGTGCAATACTGCCTCGACAAGGGTTGGGCGGTGAACATCGAGTTCACCGACGATCCGCATCCCCGCAACACCTATTGGGACATGTGGGGCCTGCCGATGTTCGACCTGCGCGATGCGGCGGGCATCATGAAGGAGCTCGCCGACTGCCGACGGGTCTATGGCGACCGCTATATCCGGATCTCCGGCTTTGATTCCAGCCCGGGCTGGGAGTCCGTTCGCATCTCCTTCATCGTCAACCGGCCGCAGGAGGAGCCAGGCTTCCGGCTCGACCGCCAGGAGGCGGCCGGACGCAATCTGCGTTATGCGACCCATTCCTATGCAGCGGGCCGCCCCGAAGGCGAACGCTACACCGATCATTGACCGCGTCCGGCTTGCAAACCAGGCGGGTTGCTCCCTCGACCGTCCTGGTCCGGATGCACTTCTCCGTCGTCGCCGCCGCGGCGACGGAGCTTTTCCAGGCGAGAGGACAATGACGCAAGCGCAAGAACAGATCAGCGAACAAATCCGCGAGACCCCGCTCGAGACCATCGACCTTCGCCATGAATTCGCCGACCTCGGCATCGGCGACGTGCTCGACCAGCTCGATTCCGAATTGATCGGCCTGAAGCCGGTGAAGACCCGCATCCGCGAGATCGCCTCGCTGCTGCTGGTCGAACGCATCAGGCAGAAGATGGCGCTGGCGACGACGTTTCCGACCCTGCACATGTCGTTCACCGGCAACCCCGGCACCGGCAAGACCACGGTCGCGCTGCGGATGGCCGGCATCCTGCACAAGCTCGGCTTCGTGCGCCGCGGCCACGTCATCAGCGTCACGCGCGACGACCTCGTCGGCCAATATATCGGCCACACCGCGCCGAAGACGAAAGAGATATTGAAGAAGGCGATGGGCGGCGTGCTGTTCATCGACGAGGCCTATTACCTCTATCGCCCGGAAAATGAGCGCGACTACGGGCAGGAGGCGATCGAGATCCTGCTGCAGGTGATGGAGCAGCAGCGCGAGGATCTGGTGGTGATCCTGGCCGGCTATGGCGACCGCATGGAGAAGTTCTTCCAGAGCAATCCAGGCTTCCGCTCCCGCATCGCGCATCATATCGATTTCCCGGACTATTCGGACGGCGAGTTGCTCTGGATCGCCGAGCTGATGTTGCAGCAGCAGAATTATCGGTTCTCTCCGGAAGCCCGCGAGGCCTTCATCCGTTACATCGCCGTGCGCAAAGAACAGCCGCTGTTCTCCAATGCACGCTCGATCCGCAATGCGCTCGATCGCATCCGGCTGCGCCAGGCCAACCGGATCGTGGCGAAGCTCGACCGCACGCTCACCGCCGACGACGTGATGTCGATCGAGGCCGGCGACGTGCTCGCTAGCCGGGTGTTCGTCAAAGGCGCCGGTGCGCCGGGCGAGGGACGATGAACGAGGCGCTCGCCGTGATCCGGTCCGCCGGGATGCGCGACATCATCGTGAGCGCCCGCGCCCTGATCTTCGATGTCGACGGCACGCTCGCCGAAACCGAGGAGGTGCACCGCCGCGCCTTCAATGAAGCCTTTGCCGAAGCCGGCCTCGATTGGTTCTGGGACCAGGTCACTTATGCGCGGCTGCTTCGGGTGGCCGGAGGCAAGGAGCGCATCCGCGCCTTCGACCAGCGCAACGCGGTCCCAATCCTGACATTCGCCGAGATCGCCGACCTGCACAGGATCAAGACCGCGCGCTACGCCGCGCTGATTGCCTCGGGCGGCTGCCCATTGCGGCCGGGTGTCAGGGCCTGGCTCGCCGGCGCGCGCAGCCGCGGCCAGCGGCTGGCGATCGCAACGACCACCTCGCACGGCAATATCGATGCGCTGCTTTCGGTTTCGCTGGGGCTGGACTGGGCCGATCAGTTCGAGGCGATCGTTGCCGGCGACGACGTGCCGCGGAAGAAGCCGGCGCCTGACGTCTACACCGAGGTCCTGACCCGGCTCGGGCTCGGGCCGGGAGATTGCGTCGCAATCGAGGATTCCGGCAACGGCCTCGCCGCCGCGGCCCACGCCGGCATCCCCGTGGTCATCACCCGCAGCACCTATTTCAGCGACGACGATTTCACCGAGGCATTGCTGGTTGTTGACGATCTCTCTGACATCGACGCCTGAAGATCGCTGCCGCCGGCCGGCAGCTCAGGCCTATTTATTCAGATGATGAAATAAATGGCGCTTGCATCCATAGCAGGGTGAAGGCACAATCCGGCCAAAGGTTACCAGAAGCGGTGCTGCACCACCTGAGAGGCGATAGGACTTGCCAGAGATTCCGGACAGTACCCCTGCGACCCTCCGCGTCTCCGATCAATTTCTTCGGATAATTAAATAAATGGCCAGTCGGCGCTTGCGTCCACATTGCAGCGGCAACATCAACCAAAGGGTGCAGAAAACGGCAGCGCACCGCCAGACGTCCTGTCGGACGCTGGCGCTCGCCAACGATTCCGGGAGACCGGCGCCTCATGATCCTCCACGTCATTCCTGCGCCTCGTTCGTCCAACGACATGGCTCGCGGCTGAACCCGGCATTGCGGGATCGACATGACCGACCATGCGTAGCGAGCATTGGCGCTGTTGACGGGTACGATCGACATTCCGCAATTTCGGTTCGTGACGGTCCCGGCGCCGATCCGACATCGCCGTAGAATCTGAGGCCGGCCCACGAGCGATCGCCGTCGATTGACGCTGTCCACGGCAACTGGAATCCCAACTCAAAAAAGCAAGGGAGTGAAGCATGTTCAAATTGAAGACCACCTTGTTCGCGCTTGCGCTGGCCGGCCTTGCCGCGACGGTGTCGGATCGCGACGCCATGGCCCAGAGCAAGCCGACCATCGGCATCGCGATGCCGACCAAGTCCTCGGCACGCTGGATCGACGACGGCAACAACATGGTCAAGGTGCTGAAGGAGCGCGGCTACGGCACCGATCTGCAATATGCCGAAGACGACATTCCGAACCAGCTCTCCCAGGTCGAGAACATGGTGACCAAGGGCGCCAAGGTGCTGGTCATCGCGGCCATCGACGGCACCACCTTGTCCGATGTCCTGAAGCAGGCCAAGGCCCAGGGCATCACGGTGATCGCCTATGACCGCCTGATCCGCGGCACCCCCAACGTCGACTATTACGCGACCTTCGACAATTTCCAGGTCGGTGTGCTGCAGGCCCAGTCGATCGAGAACGCGCTCGGGCTCAAGGAGGGCAAGGGGCCCTTCAACATCGAGCTGTTCGGCGGCTCGCCCGACGACAACAACGCGTACTTCTTCTACGACGGCGCGATGTCGGTGTTGAAGCCCTATATCGACAGCGGCAAGCTCGTGGTCGGCAGCGGCCAGACGGGCATGAACAAGGTTGCGACGCTGCGCTGGGACGGTGCGACCGCGCAGGCGCGGATGGACAACCTGCTCAGTGCGTTCTACGGCAAGAAGCGCGTCGACGCGGTGCTGTCGCCCTATGACGGCCTGTCGATCGGCATCATCTCCTCGCTGAAGAGCGTCGGCTACGGCAGCAAGGACCAGCCGATGCCGTACATCAGCGGGCAGGATGCCGAAGTCCCCTCGATCAAGGCGATGCTGCGCGGCGAGCAATATTCGACCATCTTCAAGGACACCCGCGACCTCGCCAAGGTCACCGCCGACATGGTCGACGCTGTGCTGAGCAAGAAGGAGGTCAGCGTCAACGACACCAAGACCTACAACAACGGGGTCAAGGTGGTTCCGTCCTATCTCCTCAAGCCGGTCGTGGTGGATAAGACCAATTGGGAGAAAGTCCTGATTGACAGCGGCTATTACAAGCGCTCGCAATTCGACTAGAGCGTTTTCGAGCGAAGCGGGTACCGGTTCGCGTGAGGAAAACGCGTCAAAACTAGAATCTGGAGCCCCGTTCCGATTTAATCGGAACGGAATAGGCTTCAGGGCGGATCGCCGGGCAAGCGGCGGCGAGCCGGGCCGGGGGCGATTGACGCTGCAGGACATGATCCGATGACGGCAATGCTTGAGATGCGCGGCGTCAGCAAGAGCTTTGCCGGCGTGCAGGCGTTGCGCGACGTCAGCTTCACCGTCGAGGCTGGGCAGATCCATGCGCTGGTCGGCGAAAACGGCGCCGGCAAGTCGACCCTGATGAAGGTGCTGAGCGGGGTCTATCCGGCCGGAAGCTACGACGGGTCGATCGTGTTCGACGACGAGGAGCGGCGCTTCCGCGACATCAACGACAGCGAGGCGCTCGGGATCATCATCATCCATCAGGAGCTGGCGCTGATCCCGCTGATGTCGATTGCCGAGAACATCTTTCTGTCGCATCCGCCGTCGCGGTTCGGCGTCATCGACCGCAACGCGGTGCATCGGCGGACCGCCGAACTGTTGGCGCAGGTCGGCTTGCGGGAGCCGCCGGACACGCTGATCACCGACCTCGGCGTCGGCAAGCAGCAGCTCGTGGAGATCGCCAAGGCCCTGTCCAAGCGGGTGCGCCTCCTGATCCTCGACGAGCCGACCGCCAGTCTCAACGAGGCCGACAGCGCCGCCTTGCTCGAGCGTCTCCTGGCCTTCCGCGAGCAGGGCATCGCCTCGATCCTGATCTCGCACAAGCTGAACGAGGTTGCGCGGGTCGCCGACCGCATCACGGTGCTGCGCGACGGCCGCACCGTCGACAGCATCAACTGCCGCACCGAGCGCATCGAGGAGGACCGCATCATCCGCAGCATGGTCGACCGCGATCTGGCGCATCGTTTTCCCGAGCGGAAGGCGGAGATCGGCGAACCCGTGATGACGGTGGAGAACTGGTCAGTGTATCACCCGCTGCATACCGAGCGGCAGGTGATCAAGAACGTCGACTTCACACTGCGCCGCGGCGAGGTAGTCGGCATCGCCGGCCTGATGGGCGCCGGCCGCACCGAGTTCGCCATGAGCCTGTTCGGCCGCGCCTGGGGCACCAACGTCTCCGGCAAGGTCCGCCTCGATGGACGCGAGGCCGATCTGTCCAGCGTGCCGGCCGCGATCGATGCCGGCATCGCCTATGTCACCGAAGACCGCAAGCAGCTCGGGCTGATCCTTGCCGCCGACGTCCGCAAGAACGTGACGGTGGCGAGCCTGCGCCAGGTGTCGGATCGCGGCGTGATCGACGATGTCGCCGAGCTGAAGGCCGCGAGCGACTACCGCACCCGGATGCGGATCCGCTGCTCCGACGTCTACCAGGCGACCGGCGACCTCTCGGGCGGCAACCAGCAGAAGGTCGTGCTGTCGAAATGGCTGATGACCGATCCGAGGGTGCTGCTGCTGGACGAGCCGACGCGCGGGATCGACGTCGGCGCGAAATACGAGATCTACTCCATTATCAACGAGCTGGCGGAGGCCGGCAGGGGCGTCGTGGTGATCTCCTCGGAGATGCCCGAGCTGCTCGGCATCTGCGACCGGATCTGTGTGATGAATGACGGCGCCTTCGTCGGCGAATTCGCAGGCCACGATGCGACGCAGGAGAAGATCATGCGCGCCATCATGCGCAATGACAGAATGTCCGGACGCGGCGCCGACGAAAGGGCGGCGCGCGCCGGAGGAGGGTCACCATGACCGACAAGACGGTATCACTTCCCGAGGCCCCCAGGCATTCCGGCTTCATCAAGAACAATCTGCGCAACTACGGCATGCTGCTGTCGCTGCTCGCGATCATGCTGTTCTTCGAGATCGTGACCGACGGCACGCTGTTGCAGCCGCTCAACCTCACCAATCTCGTGCTGCAGAACAGCTACATCGTCATCATGGCGCTCGGCATGCTGCTGGTGATCGTCACCGGGCATATCGATCTTTCGGTCGGCTCGGTCGCGGGCTTCGTCGGCGCCGTCGCGGCGGTGCTGATGGTGCGCTACCATGTCAGCTACCCGATCACCTTCGTCGCCTGCCTCTTGGTCGGCGCCGCGATCGGCGCGGCCCAGGGCTACTGGGTGGCCTATTTCGGCATTCCGTCCTTTATCGTGACGCTGGCGGGCATGCTGGTGTTCAAGGGCCTCGCGCTTGCGGTCCTGCAGGGCCAGTCGGTCGGGCCGTTCCCGCCGACCTTCCAGAAGCTGTCGTCGGGCTTCATCCCCGAGCTGTTCCCGAGCGCCGGCACGCTCTATCCGACGTCGCTCGCGATCGGCATCGTCCTGGCGTTTGTGCTGGTGCTGGCGACCGCCAGGAGCCGGGCGCGCGAGCAGGCGCACGGTATCGCCGTCGAGCCCTATGCGTTTTTCGTCGTCAAGAGCATCGCGCTGGCGGGCGCGGTGCTCTACTTCACCTACCTGATCGCCTCGCATCGCGGCCTGCCCAACGTGCTCGTCATCATGACCGTCCTGATCGCGCTCTATGGCTTCGTCACGCGGCGGACGGTGATCGGGCGGCAGATCTACGCGGTGGGCGGCAACGCCAAGGCGGCGAAACTGTCGGGCGTCAAGACCGAACGGCTCACCTTCTTCACCTTCGTCAACATGGGCGTGCTGGCCGCGCTCGCCGGGCTGGTGTTCGCAGCCCGGCTCAACACCGCGACGCCGAAGGCCGGCCTCGGCTTCGAGCTCGATGTGATCGCCGCCTGCTTCATCGGCGGTGCGTCGGCCTATGGCGGCGTCGGCCGGGTCGGTGGCGCGGTGGTCGGAGCCATGATCATGGGCGTGATGAACAACGGCATGTCGATCCTCGGTATCGGCATCGATTATCAGCAGGTGATCAAGGGCCTCGTCCTGCTGGGCGCCGTCTGCATCGATGTCTACAACCAGCGCCGCTGACCGCCACGCAGTCGCAATTCCACGATAGGATGCCGGCGCAACGCAGGAGAATGCCGCGTGAAACTGTCCCATGCCGACGCGCTTGATATCGGAGCCATCCTTGCCGAAGTCGGCCGCAGCGAGATCATGCCGCGGTTCCGCCGCGTGCGGGAGATCGAGGTCCGCACCAAGACATCGGCATTCGACGTCGTCACCGAAGCCGATGAGCTTGCCGAGCAGGCGATATCGGCGGCGCTGCTGCGGGCGTTTCCGAATGCGGTTGTGATCGGCGAGGAGGGCACCGCGCGTGATCCGGCCGCGCTCGATCAGGTCGGAACCGCGGAGCTTGCCTTCAGCATCGATCCGATCGACGGCACGCGGAACTTCACCTCGAGCTTGCCGCTGTTCGGCACCATGGTGGCGGCCACCATGCGCGGCGAGATCGTGCTCGGCGCGATCCATGATCCGGTCAGCAACGACACCGCATTCGCGCTGCGCGGCGAGGGCGCCTGGCTCGCGATGCCGGACGGCCGGCGGCATGACCTGAAAGTGGCTCCCGCCGTGCCGGTCAAGCAGATGGATGCGATCGTCGGCGTCAATTTCCTGCCCGAGCCGCTGCGCACGATTGTCGCCGGCAATCTTTCCAGGCTCGGCGGCAGCGCCTGGCTCAGATGCGCCGCGCATGAATATCGCATGGCAGCGTCCGGACATTGCCACCTGCTGTTCTACAACAAGCTGATGCCGTGGGATCATGCCGCGGGCTGGCTGTTGCATCGCGAGGCCGGCGGCTACAGCGCGCATTTCGACGGATCACCCTACCGGCCGGTCAATCTGACCGGCGGCTTGCTGTGCGCACCCGATGAGGCGAGCTGGCACGCGGCGCGAGAGGCGATCCTGATGCCGGCTGGATAGAAGCAGAAGGTGCGGTTCGTCACGTTGCTGGCGGTTATGGGCCACGTTGGTTTTCGGATTCAACTGCCAAACAGCTTGTGTCGTCCCTGCGAAAGCAGGGACCCATACCCCGCGGCGGGTGTTGGGAACGGGACTCGTCGTCCCAGCATCGTTCAACAATCAGCATTTGTGGTTATGGGTCCCTGCTTTCGCAGGGACGACACCCAATATGGGTCGTCGTTTGTGGGTCATACCTTCGCTTAGGGCGTCAGGCCTGCACGATTTCGCCGTCCGCCTCGAGTCTTCGCAAAGGGACTTGCCACGTCGGGCAAATCAGTGATTGGCGATTTCGGCCGGAGCATCCGGGAGTGGCAGATGCCTGATGCGGCGCACGACAAGGATGGCAACTGCCGCAGCGGCGATCGGTGCCAGTTGCAGGCCGTTGGCGCCCGCAGGCACCATGGCGAATGGCGTCAAATAAAGCGCCGCGACGGCGATGCGTTCATAGGGCAGCCAACCCTGCGCAAGCGCCTGCGCGATCAGCCACGCGCCCGGGATCGCCAGGATCACGACCTCATAGTTGCCGAGCGATGGTACGCACAGGCCGGTCATCGCCACCATCAGCGCGATCTCGGCGGCGCCGCCGGGACGTTTTCGCAGCACCAGGATCAGGACGGCGATCGCGATCGCGGCCGCGGTCACCTGGACGAGCCAGGCCGTGCTGCTGGATCCGCCGGCCAGCCTGACCGCGGCATAGGGGCTGGCGAACTTCTCGAAACCGGGTCCGCCGCCGAGGCTCCAGGCGCTTGCCTCCGGCAGAACGGCAACAAACTTGATCCACGGGTCGATCCCGAAGAAGGCGGTGGCCGCCAGCACAAGCACGAGCGTCGTTGCGGCCGCAGCAGCCAGCGCGCGCCAGCGCCGCGTCAGGATCAGCACCAGCGGCGCAAGCAGGGCGATCTGCGGCTTGTAGCTGAAGCACCCGAGCAGCGCGCCGGCGATCACCGGGTAGCGGTCCAGCGTGGCGGCCGATCCGCCGAGCAGAGCCGCCGAGAACAGCGAATTCTGTCCGAATAGCGCGCACACCCACACGGCGGGAAAGGCGAGCGCTGGAACGACGGAGCCGCGCTCGAGCATGGCTCTCACCGCGGCTGCATAGGCGGCGCCGGTCGCGAAGATCCAGACGACGGCCGCCGTTGCAAAGGGAACCAGTGCAAAGGGCAGCCAGAACAACAGCGACGTCGGCGGGTAGAAGAACGGTGCGTAGGTGTTCTGACCGAGCACGGCGGCTACAGCGGCGCGGCCCGCGTCGCCATAGGCGTCGCCGGCGCGGCCTTCGAGCGCGAGCTTCGCCGCGGTCCAGAACGCGGCGAAATCATGGCCGACATCCATCGTCGGCACAGCCCATGGGATGATCGCGATGCAGGCGATGAACAGGACGAGAAATACGCGGGTGAAGGCGGTGACACGGTCAGCCGTGAGCCAGTCGGCCTCACGCAGCGCGGAGACCAGCACGCCCGCGCCGGACTGCCGTGAATGCGCGATTGCCACCGGCGGCTGACCTGTGGACGTATTCGAGGTTGGGCTGATGGTCGCGCGCGGCATCGCGGCGCCACGACCTGCGTCATCCGCTGCGAGGTGACGCGCGGCGTCATCAGCGAAGGCCAGCCTGTGTCCTTCGAGGTCCGACTTCTGCGACATCGGCCGCTTCATCCCATTCGCGTCGTGCACGCGCAACATTTGGATCAAATCGTCTAAGGTTGCGTAAACCCGATCGTTGCAATTGGCCGCGGCGCAATCGGAACCGATGATCGACATTGCCCCTTGTCCGCGGCCTGTCACGCCGGGCATGGTAAATGAACCCGCAACGCCGGCGGCAGCGTGCGGGGTTGGATGCGGAGCCCGACGGTCAAGGTTCATCGCGAATGGCGGTATTGCAGCAGTTCGGCCACGACATCTGGATTGCCGGGGGACCGAACCTTGCGGTCGCCGGGTTTCATTATCCGACCCGGATGGCCATCGTCAGGCTGGCGGACGGTGCCCTTTTCATCTGGTCGCCGGTCCGGTTGACCGAGCAAATGCAGGCCGGCGTCGACGCACTCGGCCAGGTCAGGCACATCGTGGCGCCCAACTCGCTGCATCATTTGTTCCTCGCGAGTGGAAGCCCATGGCACGCCCGTCGACAAGGATGCGCCGGCATTCTTGCGCCGCGCCTTCGCGTGGCTGTCGGCGTGATGATTTCATCGCTGATGTGGCGTCGTTGCGGATCAACCGCCTGAACGGAAATGCCGCGGCGAATGCCGCGTTTCGCGCCGGATCAGCCGGCGGAGGGTCGATGGCTCGGCGTATCCGACCTTACCCGCGATCTCTTCGACCGACAGGCGCGTGGTCTCGAGCAACGACCGCGCCGTCTCGATCCTGATGCGTTGCACGAATTGAATGGGCGACACGCCGCAGATCGACTCGAGCCGTCTGGCAAATGTCCGCGGCGCCAGCGCGACGGCGGCGGCGACGTCCCCGATCGTGAAGTCGCGCGCGATGTTGCTGCGCACCCATTTCTCGGCCCGGGCGATCTTGAGGTCCTGGCTGGCAAGATAATTGATTGCCATGAACGGCGCCTGCGAATGCCGCTCGCCAAGCAGCAGGTAATTGGCGCAGCCCTTGGCTAGCGCCGGGCTGCCGAAACGCGCGATCACAGCAAGCATCAGGTCCATCTGCGCCATCGCCGCGCCGGCGGTTGCGATCGGCCAGTCGGCCACCACCATCCGCTCCGTCATCAGCTCGACATTTGGATAGCGTTGCCGAAACAGCGGCGCGAACCACCATGTCGTGGTCGCTCGCTTGCCGTCGAGCAGGCCGGTCTCCGCGAGCAGGAAACTGCTGGCGCAGGACGCGGCGAGCATCGCGCCGCTCGCGAACGCCGTGACCAGCATGTCGCGGGCGTGCCGACACGCCGGTGTCGCCAGCTTCCGCTCCAGTGCATCGGCCGACGCCGAGCCGAGCCCCGGAACGATGACAAGGTCGGCGCCGCGCAATCGGGCGGCGCGCCGCCTCGGCCCATAACGCAGCGTCGTCACCTCAAAGGGCGCGCGCTTCGACGTACTGATCCGGTTGGCGGTGGCCAGCACGTCGTGGGTGATGGCGGCCGCTGACGCGAGGCAGCCGTCGATCTCGACAACCGCGATTCTGGTCATGTCATAAAATCCGCGATCAATGTCATTTTTGACACTAGCTGCTGGGCCGGAAAATCGCAACTCTGACGCCGAGACGCTGCCGATCTCGATCAGGAGGACCGCCGATGCCGAACCGGCCGATGACCCAGGACGATCCGCTCGAGGATTTCGAGCGCCGCCAGATCACCCTCGATGGTGCCGGCAAGACCGTCCATGTTGGCGGCGGCGGTCCTGCGGTGATCGTGATGGCGGAGATGCCGGGTATCAGCCCGCATGTGGCGCGCTTCGCCCGCTGGGTTCGCGATGCCGGCTTCACCGTCTATATGCCGTCGCTGTTCGGCCGTGACGGCGCTGTCGCGAGCGCAGAGGAGGGCGCCGCGGTGTTTCAGCGCGCCTGCGTCAGCGCGGAGTTTCGCGCGATGGCCGCAAACCGGTCGAGTCCCGTGACGCAATGGCTACGCGCGCTGGCGCGATTTGCCCATGGTGAATGCGGCGGTCCCGGTGTCGGGGCCATCGGGATGTGCTTTACCGGCAATTTCGCGCTCACCATGATGCTGGAGCCGTCGATGCTGGCGCCGGTGCTTTCGCAGCCGTCATTGCCATTGAACGATCCGGCGGGCATCGAGATCGCGCCGGAGGAGGTCAAGGCGGTCCGCGAGCGGTTGGAGCGCGAAGACCTGACCGTGCTGGCCTATCGATTTGAGGGCGACAAGTTCTGCATGGCGCAGCGCTTTGCGGCCTATCGCGAGGCGCTCGGCGACCGCTTCATCGGGCGGGTGCTTCCCGACAGCGCGGCGAACGGCGATGTGCCGCCGTTCTTCCGGAATTTCGTCACGACACCGCACAGCGTCGTGACCGTGCATCTGATCGACGAGGCCGGCCAGCCGACCATCGCGGCCCGCGATGAGATTCTGGCGTTTTTCCGGCAGCGGCTGTCACCCGCGAGCGGGTGAGCCTTGCGATGGGCCTTGCCGATCGAAATAGGCGAATGCGGCGCTCGTCAGGCTGCCCAGCAGGGACCAGAACACCAGACTGGTCAGCGTGACGGCGACCATGAACTGATGCGACAGGGACGAAGGCACGTTGGTCTGGACGTGCTCCAGCTCGGGCGCGCCGATCAGATGCGGCAGCATGATCAGGACCACGCCGGCAATGGCGGCCGGCATCGAGCGCCGGAACACGATCAGCCCGAGGCCGGCTGCGGTCGCCAGCACCGCCGTCACCCACCAGATCTGGCGCGAAAGCAATGGAGCGGTGGGGACCCCCGGCAATTCAGGCGGCAGTCCGAGGCCCGGAGCGATGGTGAAGACGGCGAAACCGGCGAGGCCCCACATCAAGCCTTCATGCCACGAGATTTGCTCGCCGGTCGCGCCGCTGCGAACCGCGAGGAAGCCGCAGAGCAGAAGCGCAAAGCCGATCGCGGTCAGGATGTTCGCCCCCGCGGTATAGACGTTGCGTTCCAAACCGTCGCGCGGCTCCCAGGCCTCCGCGCCATGATCATGATCCGCATGATCATGGACGAGGATCGCCTGCGGTGGCGCGGCGGCTTCGTGTTTGTGCGCGGCCGCCTTCTCGTAGACCTCGGCCCTGAGGATCAGGGGAACGGTGCCGAATTGCTGGACCGCCGTGACGATCAGGCCGACGATGAACCCGGCAATGACCGACGAGAAGACGATCGAGCGAAACGTGCTCATGCCAACGAGATCAGTGGCAGGGGAAGGCGTTGGAATGGCGCACGTCATGCGCGGCGTTGTGGATCACGTCGATGTGCGAGAAGCCGACCACGCCGACGATGAACAGGCCGAGCGTCATGGCCATCAACGACTGTACAAGCCGTCCGACCTGTCGGGTAGCGATCGGCAGATGCGTGACCTGAGCTTGAGTAACCTGGGTTTGCGCGGTCTGGGACTGGCTCATGGTCGTTCTCCACATTCGATTTGATCGGCTTCTAGCAGCTTTCGGGTGATGTCGCGACTGGTAAGATGCAAATTTGTTCCAAGAGGAATGCGCTTGCGCTCGATCTTGGCGCGTGCGGCTGCCTTGAAGGCTGGTTCAAACCGCCTGAAATGGGCGAGACATGCGTCCACCGTCGGATCGGTGCCCAGCAGCGTGCGAAAGGCGCCCCGATGCACCGCGCAGATAGCGCGGTGCTCCGGCACGGGAAAGACCAGCGAGGCGATGTCGGCGCGCCAGTGCGCGTCACAGCTCAAGGTGCCGTCGCCGGCAGGGGGGCGGTCAGCGTCGGATGGTGAATTCATCCGGACCTCGCCGCGATTCCCACTTGGCCTGTTCGAGCTCCGGACGGTCGCACTCGGTCTGGGGGTAACCGATGCAGAGATAGCCGATGAATTTCCAGGAGGCCGGGATTTCCAGAACGCCATGAATGCGTTCTGGATTGAGGATCGATACCCAGCCGATGCCGATGCCTTCGGCGCGCGCGGCAAGCCACATCGAGCAGATCCCGGCCACCACGGAATATTCCGACGTCTCCGGCATCGTCGCGCGGCCGAGACCGGCGCCGATCCGGTCGGTCTTCTCGGCAAACACGGCGAGGTGGCCCGGCGCCTCTTCGAGGCCCGATAATTTCAACGCGGCGTATTTTGTGGCGCGCTCGCCCGAATAGGACCGCAGCGCATCGGCGTTGCAGGCCTTGAAGTCGTCGATGACAGCGCGGCGTCGTGTCTTGTCGTCGACAATGACGAACCGCCAAGGCTGGCTCAGGCCGACCGAAGGCGACAGGCAGGCGATCTCGATCAGCCGCTCGATCGTGCCATCCGGCAGCGGATCGGTTCGGAACCGCCGCACGTCGCGCCGCCACACGAACAGATCGTGCAGCTGCCGGCGAAACGTATCGTCAAATGAGACCATTGCGGGGCCTTTGGCAGGATCGATCTCGGATTTCATTTAAGCTTCATCGGCAGGCCCGCAACGACGAACTCGACCTCGTCTGCGATGCCGGCGATAGTCTGGTTCATGATTCCTGCGGCGTCGCGGTAAGTCCGCGCCAATGCATTGTCTGGCACGATGCCGAGACCGACCTCGTTGGTGACCAGCACGACCGGGCCGTGCTGGCGCGACAGCGCATCCGCCAGCCGCGTCACTTCCTGCGACCAGTCGCGCCCGGCATGCAGCAGATTGGATAGCCAGAGCGTCAGGCAATCGACCAGCCTTGCACCAGCGCCATCGGTCCCGGACAGCACTTCAACCAGATCGAGCGGCACCTCGCGCTCGATCCAGTCGCTGCCGCGCCGCGCGCGATGTTTGGCGATCCGCTCATCCATTTCCGCGTCGAGCGCCTCGGCGGTCGCGATATAGACCGGCTGTCCCGGAAAGCTGCGTGCACGAAGTTCGGCGCGCAGGCTTTTGCCGGACCGGGCTCCCCCCGTGATCAGAATGACGGCCATATCATCTCCTGTGCGACTGGTACGCACGTCGTTCGGAAACGCTCTAACCACCAATCGCGGAGAAAGACAAAGCCGAAATCCGTCACGGAGGGCTTGCGCTCGGCCGATGTCTTGCGCATCAGGGGGACCGCGGCGCGGAGAGGGTTATCGTGGGTTTTGCGGGAGCGATGGCGGTGGCGATGGCGGTGGATGCCCTGATCGGCTGGCCGGCGGGGCTGTTTGGCCGCATCGGCCATCCCGTGACCTGGCTCGGCCGGTTGATCCATCTTGTCGACAGCGCCTGGAACCGCGCCTCCGACCCGCCGGCGTTTCGTCGCGGCGCTGGTATTGCGGCTGCGATCCTCGTGATCGCGCTGGTAATTGCGCTAGGCTGGGCCATTCAGTCCGTGCTCGCATCCGGATGGGTGCGCGTTGTCCTTGTCGGTGTCCTGGCATGGCCGCTGGTTGCCGTGCGCTCGCTGCATGACCATGTCGCCGCGGTGGCAAGTCCCTTGGCATCCGGCGACATCGCGGCCGCACGTTCGGCGGTCGCGCAGATTGTCGGGCGCGATCCGGCAACGCTCGACGACGCCGGCATCGCGCGCGCCACCATCGAGAGCCTTGCCGAGAATGCATCCGACGGCATCGTGGCGCCGGTGTTCTGGGGCGCGCTGTTCGGCCTGCCGGGAATCCTTGGCTACAAGGCGATCAACACGCTGGACTCGATGATCGGCCACCGCACCGAGCGGCACGAAGCCTTTGGCTGGGCAGCCGCCCGGATCGACGATCTCGCCAATCTCATTCCGGCGCGGTTGACGGGTGTTCTGTTCGTGCTGCTCGCGCCGAACCGTTCGCAGGCGTGGTCATGCATGTTGCGCGATGCGCGCCGGCATCGCTCGCCGAATGCCGGCTGGCCGGAAGCTGCGATGGCCGGCGCGCTCGGCGTGCGGCTCAGCGGTCCCCGCATCTATCACGGACACGTCGCCGATGAGCCCTGGCTGAACGAGGGGGCGCGCGATCCGGCTGCAGCTGATGTCCTCACCGGGTTGAGACTCTATCGTTACGCCATGATTCTGTTGGCCGGGGCGCTGCTAGTCCTGGCGCGGGCGTGAAGGTGCGGCGCATGCGTGAGCACGGCGGGAACCTTGATGTCGCCCAGCAGCGCTTCGGCGGCGCCGCGGACGACTGGATCGACCTGTCGACCGGGATCAATCGGGTGCCGTATCCCTTGGTCGATGTCGAGCCGCGGCAATGGAGCGCGTTGCCGTCGCGATCCGATCTTGAATCGCTGCACGACGCTGCGCGGCAGGCCTATGTCACCAAGGCGCCGATCGTGGCGATGGGTGGTGCGCAGGCCGCGATTCAGTTGCTGCCGCATCTGGCGCTCAAGGGGCGGGCGCGGATTCTGGCGCCGACCTACAATGAATATGCCGCGGTGTTGTCGGCCGCCGGCTGGGACGTCGCCGAGGTGTCCGATCTCGCCGCGCTGGCGGGAGCGGACATCGCCGTCGTCGTCAATCCGAACAATCCCGACGGACGACGCCATGATCGGCGCGAGTTGCTGGCACTGCTGCCGCGCGTTGGCCGGCTCGTCATCGACGAGAGTTTTGCGGACGCCGTTCCTGACCTGTCCCTTGCACCGGAAGCAGGACACGCGGGGCTGCTGATCCTGCGCTCATTCGGCAAGTTCTACGGACTTGCCGGCTTGCGCCTCGGCTTCGCGATCGGCAGCGAGGCGGACGTCGCCGCGCTTGCGGCGAGGGCGGGCCCATGGCCGGTTTCGGGAGCAGCAATCGCGATCGGGCGGCGCGCGTTGCTCGATCACGACTGGGCAACGGCGACGGCTGCGCGGCTCGCGGACGACTGCGTCAGGCTCGATGCAATGGCGCGATCGCAGGGTTGGACGCTGGTCGGCGGCACGTTGCTGTTCCGGCTCTACGAGACCGGCGAAGCATTGGCTGCGCAGGAGAAACTTGCGCGTGCGCAGATCTGGCCGCGGGTCTTCCAGCAGAAACCGGGATGGCTGCGCCTCGGCTTGCCGGGCAGTGAGGCCGAGTGGTCGCGCCTTTCCGCCGTGTTGTCGCTCTGATTGCGACGGCGCTGCGCTCCCTCTCCCCGTTCTTACGGGGAGAGGGCTGGGGTGAGGGGCCGCATCCGCATATTCGGCGACAGCTGCGGTTGCGGAGACTCCCCCTCACCCGGAACGCATCTAGCGATGCGTTCCGACCTCTCCCCGCACGCGGGGCGAGGTGAGAAGGAATCATCTCGCTTTAACGCGCCAGCGCGAGCAGGCCTTCGACATCGAGATGGGTCTCGATGTGCCCGGCGAGCGCGTCGAGCGCGCTCTCGACCCTGGCGCCGTAAGTCTGATCCGCCGCGGGGATGTCGAGCTGTGCAAGGAACGCCTTGCGAAATTCGTCCGAGGCGAACAGGCCGTGCAGATAGCTGCCGTGAACGCGCCCGTCTGCGGAGACCGCGCCCTCAGCCGTACCGTCGAGTGATGCAAAGGGCCGCGCGCGATCCGGCCCGTCGGTGCGCCCGATATGGATTTCATAGGCGCTGATCGGTTGGCTGGTCGCGGCATGCACCGCGCTGGAGCGCGTCAGCGTCTTCTGTTCGGTCATGGTGGTCGCGACATCGAGCAGCCCGAGCCCGCGCGTTTCGCCGGCAGGACCTTCGATCCCATCGGGGTCGGCGACGCTGTGTCCAAGCATCTGGTATCCGCCGCACAGGCCGAGGACATGGCCGCCGCGGCGATGATGCGCGAGGAGGTCGATGTCCCAGCCTTGCGCGCGCAGGAAGGCGAGATCGCCGCGGGTGGATTTCGAGCCGGGCAGGATGACGAGCTTCGCATCACCCGGGATGGCTTCGCCCGGACGTACCATCACGAGATCGACGCCGGGCTCGAGCTTCAGCGGATCGAGGTCGTCGAAATTGGCAATCCGCGACAGCGCAAGGAACGCGATCTTGCACTGGCCGGGCTTGCGCGCCTCGCCGAGCCCGAGCGCATCTTCGGCCGGAAGCTCGCCGGCGCGGACGAACCAGGGCAGCACGCCAAATCCGCGCCAGGCGGTGCGCTCTTCGATCAAGCGATAGCCGTCATCGAACAGCGACGGATCGCCGCGGAATTTGTTGATGACGAAGCCCTGGATCATCGCCGCATCGTCAGGGTCGATCACCGTCTTGATGCCGACGAGTTGCGCGATCACGCCGCCGCGGTCGATGTCGCCGACCAGCACCACGGGCACGTTGGCCCGGCGTGCAAACCCCATATTGGCGATATCGGACTTGCGTAAGTTGACCTCGGCGGGGCTGCCGGCGCCCTCGACCAGCACCAGATCGGCGCGCTGCTTCAGGCGCGCAAAACTCTCCAGCACCGCGCCCATCAGCGATGGTTTCATGCCGGCATATTCGCGCGCCCGTGCGGTGGCGATCCGTTTGCCGTGCACGATGATCTGGGCGCCGACATCGGTTTCGGGCTTCAGAAGCACTGGATTCATGTCGGTGTGCGGCTCGACGCCGGCGGCGAGCGCCTGCAACGCCTGTGCGCGGCCGATCTCGCCGCCGTCGACGGTCACCGCGGCGTTGTTCGACATGTTCTGCGGCTTGAACGGCAGCACGCGCAGGCCGCGTCGTCTCGCGGCGCGCGCGAGGCCGGCGACGATGAGCGATTTGCCCACGTCCGAGCCGGCTCCCTGGATCATCAATGCGCGCGCCATCGTGATGTCTGTCAGAACTCGACGCCCGGCTGGGCCTTGATACCGGAGCGGAACGGATGCTTCACCAGCGTCATCTCGGTGACGAGGTCGGCAATCTCGATCAGCTCCTCCTTGGCATTGCGCCCGGTGAGCACGACATGGGTCATCGGCGGCTTCGACGTAGTCAGGAACTCGACGACGTCGGCGATCGCGAGGTAGTCGTAGCGTAGCGCGATGTTGATCTCGTCGAGCACGACCATGCGCAGGCTCGGGTCTGCGATCAGCTGCTTGGCCTTTTCCCAGCCGGCTTGCGCTGCCGCGATGTCGCGGGCGCGATCCTGCGTCTCCCAGGTAAAGCCTTCGCCCATGGCGTGAAATTGACAGAGATCGCCGAAATGCCCGGTGAGCAGGCGGCGCTCGCCGGTATCCCAGGCGCCCTTGATGAACTGCACCACGGCGCAGGGAAAGCCGTGCGCCACACAGCGCACGATCATGCCGAACGCGGAGGAGGATTTTCCTTTGCCGGCGCCGGTATGGACGATGATCAGGCCCTTTTCACCGCTCTTGGTCGCCATGATGCGGTCGCGGGCGGCCTTCTTTTTCGCCATCTTGTCCGCGTAGCGCGCATCCGGCGAAAGATCGGTGCCGACGGCGCCGTCTTCAGCGTCCTTTCCATCAGAAGTCATCACATTCCTTCGGCTTGACAAGTGCGAGGCTTGGACGAATGGTGGTCCTGCGTCGGTTCCTGTCCTACGACAGGCGAAGAGGGAATGCGATAGGGCTCCGCTAAATCGGGCCCGAAGCGCAGCCGCCCCCGCGACCGTGACCGGAGAGATGCCCAAGCCACTGATTCCATACGGAGTCGGGAAGGTGGGCATCGAAGGGTAAAACCTGCTCCGCAAGCCGGGAGACCTGCCAACGCAGCATGTTGTGAAACCGGCGGACGGGGTGTTCCGCGACGGGGAACGAACCTGTCCAAAATCGGTTCGTGTGCCTCATCGCTTCCCGCTGTCAATCCAGGAAGGGCGATGAGCGTTACACTTCATGTCTGCATCACCTGCCGCGCCGGCCAGACGCCGGCGGAAGGTGAGCTCGCGCCCGGTGCACGCCTGCATGCCGCGCTTGTCGAGGCCGGCGTGCCTGATGACGTCAATCTGGTTCCCGTCGCATGCCTGTCGGCCTGCAGCCAGGGTTGCTCGGTCGCGCTCAGCGCGCCGGGGCGCTGGTCCTATGTCTACGGCCGACTGTCCGCTGATAATGCCGCGGATGTGATCGCCGGTGCCTCCGCCTATGCGGCGGCGCCCGACGGCATCGTGCCGTGGCGCAGCCGTCCGGAAATCTTCCGCAAGCAATCGCTCGCCCGCATTCCACCTCTTCCCGTCGTGCCGGAGGCCGCAGAATGACCACGCTCGCCAAAATTCCGGTCACCGTCGTGACCGGCTTTCTCGGCTCCGGCAAGACGACACTGATCCAGCATCTGATCCGCAATGCCAACGGCAAGAAGCTCGCGGTGCTGGTCAACGAATTCGGCAGCGAAGGCGTCGACGGCGACATCCTGAAGTCGTGCGCCGACGCCAATTGTCCGGCCGAGAACATCGTCGAACTCGCCAATGGCTGTATCTGCTGCACCGTCGCCGACGATTTCATCCCGGCGATGGAGCAGTTGCTGGCGCGGAACGTGAAGCCCGATCACATCGTGATCGAAACTTCCGGGCTCGCGCTGCCGAAGCCGCTGCTGAAAGCGTTCGACTGGCCGGAGATCCGTTCGCGGATCACGGTCGACGGCGTGATCGCGCTCGCCGACGCCGAGGCCGTCGCCGCCGGCCGTTTTGCGCCTGATCCGGCCGCGGTGGATGCGCAGCGTGCGGCGGACGACAATCTCGACCACGAGACGCCGCTGTCGGAAGTGTTCGAGGACCAGATCGCATGTGCCGATATCGTGCTGCTGACCAAGGCGGACCTCGCGGGGGCGGAGGGGATCAAGGCAGCGAAAGAGGTGATCGCGGCCGAGATGCCGCGCGAGGTGCCGATGTTGCCCGTCGTCGACGGCACGATCGACGCGCGCGTGATCCTCGGGCTCGGGGCGGCGGCGGAAAGCGATCTCGCGGCGCGGCCGTCGCATCACGATGGCGAGGAGGAACACGAGCACGACGATTTCAATTCCGTCGTGATCGATCTTCCGGAAGTTTCGGATGTCGACGCGCTGGTCGCCTCGATCAAGGGGCTGGCGCGCGAGCAGAACGTGCTGCGCGCCAAGGGCTACATCGCGGTCGAAGGCAAGCCGATGCGGCTGTTGGTGCAATCGGTCGGCGAGCGGGTGCGGCATCAGTTCGACATGCCCTGGGGCGCCCGGGCGCGGCAGTCGAAGCTCGTCGTGATCGGCGAACATGCCGACATCGATGAAGCCGCGATCAGGGCACGGCTTGGTGTCTGATGCACGTCGTCTTCCGCGAGAGCCGCGGCCTTGATGAGACCGCGACGCCAAGGGACCTCGGCCAGGATCCGGCCGATCTCGTGGTGTTGTCGTTTTCCGACAGCGATCTTGCTGCCTTCGCGGCCGGCTGGCGGCGCGGCCGTGCTGCGCTGCCGTCGCTGCGGCTCGCCAATCTCGCGGAGCTGCGCCATCCGCTGTCGGTCGATACCTATATCGAGCGGACGCTCTCGCACGCCCGCGGCATTCTGGTGCGGCTGATCGGCGGCGAGCCCTATTGGTCATACGGGCTGGCCGCGGTGCATCGGCTGGCGAAGGAGCGCGGCATTGCCCTGGTGGTGCTGCCGGCGGATGGCCGCGACGATCTGCGGCTCGATGAATTCTCGACCTTGCCGGTCTCGACGCTGCGCCGTCTGAAGGTGCTGTGCGACAAGGGCGGCCCGGTTGCCGCGCAGGCCGTGATCGCGCAACTGGCGCTGGCGTCCGGACTCTATGCCGGGCCGGTGGTCGGCGAGATCGATCTTCCCGAGATCGGCGTCTACGATTCCCGGCGCGGTGCCATCACGGCGTTGCCGGCACCGGACGGCCGGCCGCGCGTGCTGGTGACGTTCTATCGTTCCTACCTCGCGGCAGGCGATACGGCGCCGGTCGATGCATTGATCGATGCATTGCGTGAGAGGGGCTTTGATGCCCACGGTGTGTTCGTCACCTCGCTGAAGGCGGCGGGCGTGGCCGATTGGCTGCGCGCTCAGTTTGCGCAATGCGCTCCAGCGGCGATCGTCAATGCGACCGCGTTTTCCGCGGCCGGTGACGACGGCACGACGCCGTTCGACGCTGCATCATGCCCGGTGTTCCAGGTCGCGCTGTCGACCGCGCGGCGCGAGGATTGGGCCTTGTCGCTCCGCGGGCTCTCGCCCGGCGATCTCGCGATGCATGTGGTGCTGCCGGAGGTCGACGGCCGCCTGTTCACAGGGGTCGTGAGCTTCAAATCGCCTGGTGAGCGCGATCTTGAGCTGCAATTCGCGCATCTTGCGCATCGACCGGATGCCGAGCGCGTCGCTGCAGTTGCCGCACGCGTGGCCGCCTGGCATCGGCTTGCCAGCAAGCCGGCACAGGAGAAGCGGCTCGCGCTGGTGCTCTCGAACTATTCCGGCCGCCCGCATCAGATCGCGCATGCCGTCGGACTCGATGCGCTGGCGTCGGTCGGGGCGATGCTGGCTGATCTCGCGGGCGCGGGATTTGACCTTGAGCCGGTGGAGTCGCTGGGCGACATTCTTTTGCGCAGAAATTTGACGTGGAACGTCGCCGACTATCGTGCGGCGCTTTCCGGCCTTCCCGAGCTGCTGCAGGACGATCTCAGCCGCGCATGGGGCGCGCCGGAAGATGATCCCGATTGCCGTGACGGCGCATTTCATTTCGCGGCGATCTGCTGCGGCAAATCGGTCATCGCCGTTCAGCCGGAGCGCGGTGAGGTGGGACAGCGCGGCGCCGACTATCACGATCTGGCGCGCACGCCGCGCCATGCCTATGTCGCGTTCTATCTGTGGCTCAGGCGGCAGGCCATCGATGCCGTCGTCCACATCGGCGCGCACGGAACGCTGGAATGGCTGCCCGGCAAGTCGGTTGCGCTGTCGCCCGCATGCTGGCCGGAGGCGCTGATCGGCGATCTGCCTGTTGTCTATCCCTTCATCGTCAACGATCCCGGCGAGGCGGCGCAGGCCAAGCGCCGGATCGGTGCCGTGACGATCGGTCATCTGCCGCCGCCACTGGCACAGGCCGCGGTCCCCAAAGGCTTGCGCAATCTTGAGCGCTTGCTCGATGAGTATTCGACCGCCGATGGTCTCGATCCGGCGCGGCGGCAGCGCCTGATCGCCGCGATCCGCGACGAAGCGCGCATCGCCGGGCTGGAGGACGATCTCGGTCTCGCCGCGTCGGTCTCCGCGGCCGAGACCATTCCGCAGATCGATCGTTTCGTCTGCGACCTCAAGGAAAGCCAGTTCGGCGACGGCCTGCATGTGTTCGGGCAGGGCGCTTGCGGTGAGGCGGAGAAGGAGGCGTTGCTTGGCGCGCTCGCCGGCCGGCGTGTTGCGCCGGGGCCGTCGGGCTCGCCCTATCGCGGGCGCAGCGACGTGCTCCCGACCGGGCGCAATCTGTTTGCGGTCGATCCGCGCGCGGTGCCGACGCCGTCGGCGCATGCGCAAGGCGTGAAGCTTGCTGAAGAGCTGCTGCGCCGTCATTTGCAGGATCACGGCGACTGGCCGAAGGGACTCGTGGTCGACCTCTGGGGCTCCTCGACGATGCGCACCGCTGGCGAGGACTTTGCGATGGCCCTGCATCTCGCGGGCATCGCGCCGCGCTGGGATCACGGCTCGGGGCGGGTGTCGGGTTACGACATCATCGCGCCGGCAGAGCTCGGCCGGCCGCGCATCGACGTCACGCTGCGCGTGTCGGGGCTGTTCCGCGACGTCTTCTCAGGGCTGGCCCAGTTATTCGAAGCCGCGGCGGAGGCGTTGTCCGAACGCAGCGACGAGGCGGACGAGAATCCTTACCGGCAGCGCATCGCGCGCGTGTTCGGTCCTCGCCCCGGACATTATGGCGTTGGCATTTCGTCGGTCCCCGACGTCTTCACACCGGAGGCGCGCGAGGCGGCCGGCGAAGCCTGGTTGTCGGCATCGTCGTGGGCTCTCGCATCCGACGGCGAGATGCGGCCCGATCGCGCCGGCATCGAGGCGCGGCTCGCGGCTGCGGACAGTTTTGTTCACACCCAGGATCTGCCGGAGACCGATCTGCTGCTGGCGGCCGACTACGCCGCGCACGAGGCGGGCATCGCGGCGGCGGCCCGGCGCCTTGGCACGAAAGCCCCATCGCTCTATCACCTCGATGCGACGCGGCCGGATCAGCCGCATGCCCGGGCGTTGACCGAGGAAATCTCACGGGTGGTGCGAGTGCGCGCGGCCAACCCTGCCTGGATCGCGGGCATGATGCGCCATGGCTTCCGTGGTGCCGCCGAAATCACAGCGACGTTGGAGCACATGGCGGCGTTCGCCCATCTTGCCGGCGCGGTGCCGCCGCATCTGTTCGATCTCTACTACGATGCGACGCTCGGCAATGACGAGGTTCGCGGCTTCATGGCGCGCGAGAACCCGGCGGCGCTGGCTGCGATCGAAACCTGCTTCGCGAGATTGCATGAAGCCTCGCTCTGGCAGACGCGGCGCAATTCGATCGCGGCTGCGCTGCAGGAGGCCTCATGAGCGCGGTTGCGGTCAAGGGTTGGTGTCCAGGCGCGCTGCGGCCGATGCTATCAGGCGATGGCCTCGTGGTGCGCATTCGCCCGCGCGGCGGACGGCTGGACGCGGCGCAGGCAGCGGGAATCGCCAGGCTGGCGGCGCGATACGGCAACGGCTTGATCGACCTGACCAGCCGCGCCAATCTCCAGATTCGCGGCGTCAGCGATGAAGCTTATCCGCCCCTGGTCGATGGGCTCGCTGAACTCGGGTTGCTGGACACGGACTCGAATACCGAGGCGCAGCGCAACATTCTGGTGACGCCGTTCTGGACTGTCGCCGACGAGACGCGCTCGCTTGCGACCGAGCTTGAGCAGCGGCTAGCCGGTGCCTCGTTTGATCTTCCAACCAAGTTCGGCTTCGCAATCGACGATGGCAATGCGCGGATGCTGGCGGATGCGTCCGCCGATATCAGGATCGAGCGCGATCGCGGCCGGGGACTGCTGGTGCGGGCCGATGGCGCGCAGCGCGGGCTCTCGGTCATGCGGAGCGAGGCCGTTCAGGTCGCGTTGGCGCTGGCCGAATGGTTTGTCACCTCCGGCGGAACCAGGGGTGAGCGGCGACGGATGGCGGCTCATCTCGCCGGCGGCGCGAGCCTGCCGCAGTCGCTTCGCGGTGATGCCGAACCCGTCGGCCAATCGTCGAGTCCAGTGCCGGGCATCTATCCAATGGGCGCGATGGTTGGCGTCGCCTTCGGGCAGATCCCGCACCAGACGCTCAACGATCTCGCCGGCTGCGCGCGGGCTCTCCGCATGACACCGTGGCGGATGATGCTGGTGGAGGGGATGCGCGAGATGCCCGGTGGGGCGGACCTCGTGACTGATGCCGGCGATCCGAGGCTTCGTGTGGTCGCCTGCAGCGGCGCACCGCGCTGCGGCGATGCGCATGCGGACACGCGTATGCTGGCATCGGCGCTCGCGCGGCATATTCCATCCGATGCGCGGCTTCACGTCTCCGGCTGCGCCAAGGGCTGCGCCCATTCCGGTTCTGCGGATGTTACCCTCGTTGCGACAGACGAGGGCTTTGATCTGATCCGCCGCAGCACGACGCGGGATGCGCCGGTCCTCCGAGGGTTGAGCAGTTCGTACCTCGTCGCAAATCCTACCGTGCTGACGGGAGGCCATTGATGCCGCGCGTCTACGAGACCGATGGCGCGGCGATCTATCGCCAGTCCTTTGCCACCATCCGCTCCGAGGCCGATCTTGCCCGCTTCACGCCAGACGAAGAGCCGGTGGTCGTGCGCATGATCCATGCCGCCGGTATGGTAGGCTTGGAAGCGCATGTGCGCTTCACATCAGGCATGGCTGCGCGCGCGCGAGCCGCCTTGCAGGAGGGCGCGCCAATCCTCTGCGACGCGCGCATGGTGTCGGAGGGAATCACGCGCGCGCGGCTGCCGGCCGGCAATGCCGTGATCTGCACGCTCGGCGATGTCAAGGTACCTGCGCTTGCGCAATCGATGCGCAACACGCGCTCCGCGGCAGCGCTCGAGCTGTGGCGGCCGCATCTGGCCGGTGCCATCGTCGCGATCGGCAATGCGCCGACGGCGCTGTTTCATCTGCTCAACATGCTGGAGGATGGTGATTGCCCACGGCCGGCGGCGATCATCGGCTGTCCGGTCGGCTTTGTCGGCGCGGCGGAATCCAAGGCGGCATTGATGGCTGAGCCCCCCGCGCCGGCGCTGACGGTCGAGGGACGGCTCGGTGGTTCGGCGATCACGGTTGCCGCCGTCAATGCGCTGGCGAGCCGGAGCGAATAGCGATGGGACGTATCATCTGCTGCGGCCTCGGCCCAGGCGATCCGGACCTGATGAGCGTGCGCGCCGACCGCGTTGTGCGTGCCGCGAAGCACGTCGCCTATTTTCGCAAGAAGGGCCAGCCGGGGCAGGCTCGCCGCATTGTCGAAGGCTTGCTCGCCGCTCACGTCGACGAATATCCGATGGAATATCCGGTCACCACCGGGATCGCGTTCGACAGTCCGGACTATGCGCGGCTGCTTGCCGACTTCTATGACGAATGGGCCGAGCGCCTGGCGCGATTTGCGCGCGCGGTCGACATCGTCGTGCTCTGCGAGGGCGATCCCTATTTCTATGGTTCATTTATGCATCTGCATGCACGGCTGCAGGGGCGTGTCGAGATCGAGATGATCGCCGGCATTCCCGGCATGGTCGGCTGCTGGAATTCGGTGGGTCAGCCGATTGCGCTGGCCGACGATGTGACGACCGTTCTGATGGGGACGCTGCCGGAAGCGGAGCTCGCCGAGCGGATGCGCAGCTCCGACGCGCTGGTCGTCATGAAGACCGGTCGCAATCTTCCGAAGATTCGCCGCGCGCTGGCGTCCGCGGGGCGCCTCGATGATGCGTGGCTGGTCGAACGCGGCACCATGCCGGATCAGCGCGTCGCACGGCTTGCAGATGTCGGCGAGGCCGATTGTCCGTATTTTGCGATCGTGCTGGTGCACGGGCAGGGACGGCGAAGGGAGGCCGCGCAATGACCGGCACGCTGACCATCGCGGGGCTCGGACCGGGCGATGAGGCGCTGATCACGCCGGAGGTCGCTGCTGCGCTCGCGGCTGCGACCGACATCGTCGGCTATGCGCCCTATGTGACCCGCGTGCCGCCGCGCGCCGGGCTCACGCTGCATCCCTCGGATAATCGCGTGGAGTTGCAGCGCGCCGCTGCCGCGCTGCGGCTCGCGTCGGAAGGGGGCCACGTCGTCGTGGTTTCCTCTGGCGATCCCGGTGTGTTTGCGATGGCATCGGCCGTGTTCGAAGCGCTGGAGGACGCGCCGCAATGGCACGACCTGCCGATTCGCGTTCTGCCCGGCGTGACGGCGATGCTGGCGGCGGCGGCAAGCGCCGGCGCGCCGCTCGGTCATGATTTCTGCGCGATCAACCTCTCCGACAATCTCAAGCCATGGCCGCTGATCGAGAAGCGCCTGCGGCTTGCGGCCGAAGCGGATTTCGCGATCGCGATGTACAATCCGCGCTCGGCCAGCCGGCCGGAAGGTTTTGGGCGCGCGCTCGAGATCTTGCGCGAGGCCGGCTGTGACGAGCGGATCGTGGTGTTCGCGCGCGCCGTCAGCACGCCCGAGCAGCGGATCGAGACGGTCGAACTGCGTGACGCAAGGCCGGAGATGGCCGACATGCGGACGCTCGTGATCGTCGGCAATTCGGCGACACGGCGGGTCGGCCGCTGGGTCTACGCGCCGAGGCAGGTTCGATGACCGAGCCACTGCATCACCTCGCTCACGCTTTCCACCCGTGGCCGGTCGGGCAGCGACGGCCGTGTGATCATGATGACGGGAAGGCCGAGCACGCGGGCGGCGTCGATCTTGGCGCGCGCGCCGGTTCCGCCGGAGTTGCGGGCGACGATCCATTCGACGCGACGCGTGCGCATCATCGCGAGCTCACCCTCGAGCGTGAAGGGGCCGCGCGACACAATGACGTCGGCATCGGGCAATGGAAGCGCTTGCTCGGGCGGGTCGACGAACCGCAATGTATAGGCATGCTGCGGCCGGGCGCCGAACGGCGCGACGTGCTGGCGGCCGATCGCGAGGAACACGCTGGCGCGGCTGTCCGGCAAGGCCGCGGCTGCGGATACGACGTCCGCGACCTCGATCCAGCGATCACCGGAGGTTTTGTCCCAGGGCGCGCGTTCGAGCGTGAGCAGCGGCGTTGCGGTCTGCGCGCACGCCGCGATGGCGTTGCGGCTCATCTCGGCCGCGAAGGGATGCGTCGCATCGACCACATGCGTGATGGCTTCGCGTTGCAGATAGTCGGCAAGACCGCTGACGCCGCCGAAACCACCGCTGCGGACTGGCAATGGCTGGTCAGCCGGCGCACGGGTGCGGCCGCCATAGGAATAGACCGCGTCGATCCCCGCGCTTGCGATCGCAGCGGCGAGCAGATTGGCGTCGGCCGTTCCGCCCAGGATCAGGGCACGCATCATGGGTAATCCGTGGTTGACCATCATCGGCATCGGCGAAGATGGCCTTGCCGGCCTCTCCGATGCAAGCCGAAAGGCGCTCCGTGAAGCCGAAACAGTTTTCGGCGGCGAACGGCACCTCGCGCTCGCCGGCATCGCCGACCGTGGCCGTGCCTGGCCGGTGCCGTTCGATGCGAACATCGTGCTGAGCTGTCGCGGCCGTCCGACGGCGGTGCTCGCGTCGGGCGATCCGTTCTGGCATGGCGTCGGCGGAAGCCTTGTCGAGAAGCTGCAGGCCGGTGAGTGGGTCGCGCACTCCGCGCCGTCGACGTTCTCACTGGCGGCGGCTCGTTTGGGCTGGCGTATCGAGAATGCTGTCTGTCTCGGTCTTCATGCCGCGCCGTTCGAGCGGCTGTTGCCGCATCTAGTGCGCGATGCGCGGATCATCTGCCTGCTGCGTGACGGCAAGGCAGCTTCCGACCTTGCGCGCTGGCTGACGGAGCGTGGTTGGGGGGCGTCGGCAATATGGACGCTTGCGGCGCTTGGCGGACCGCGTGAATCCATCACGCAGCATCGCGCCGACTCGTATGCGGGTGATTCAGGCGAGAGCCTGATCGCGATCGCGCTGGAGGCGCGGGGAGCGCAGGGAATCGCACGCAGCTCGGGTCTTGCCGATGCGCTCTTTGTGCATGACGGGCAAATGACAAAGCGGCCGGTCCGCGCGCTTGCGCTGTCGGCGCTCGCGCCGCGGCCCGGTGAGCGGCTGTGGGATGTCGGCGCGGGCTCGGGCTCGATCTCGATCGAGTGGGCGCTGTGTGGAGGGATGGCGATCGCCGTCGAAGCCCGCAGCGAACGCGCCGCCAACATCCGCAGCAATGCGGCGAGCTTCGGCCTGGCGCATCGGATCACGATCATCGAAGGCGAGGCCCCCGGCGCTTTATCGGACCTCGCCGCGCCTGACGCTGTGTTCATCGGTGGCGGCCTCGACGCCGCGATGTTCGATGCGATCTGGTCGCGGATCGCGCCGGGCACGCGGCTGGTCGCACATGCGGTGACCTTGGAGACAGAGGCGCTGCTCTCCGATCTGCACCGGCGTCATGGCGGCGAGTTGATGCGCCTCGAGATCGCGCAGGCCGAGCCATTGGGCCGCTATCGCGCCTGGAAGGCCGCGCGGCCGATCGTGCAATGGAGCGCGCTCCGATGAAAGTCGCCGGTCTCGGATTCAGGCGCAATGCCAGTGTCGCGTCCTTGCGCGACGCACTCGACGCGGCAGGCGGTTCCGACAGCCTTGCGGCAATTGCAACGGTGAGTGATAAGGCCGATGCGGCGGCATTGAGGGACTTGGCGCGGGAATTGGGGCTGCCGGTCCTGAGCATTCCCGCCGGGGTCCTGGCTGAAATAAAGACTGCAACGCAATCCGAGTTCATCGAGGCGAGATTCGGAACGGGCTCGGTCGCCGAAGCTGCGGCGATCGCTGCAGCAGGGCGCGGTGCGCGCCTGATCTCGATCAGGACCGCGTCACCGGACCGGATGGCCGTTGCGGCGATCGCGGAAGGAGACGGCGAATGACGGTGCATTTCATCGGCGCAGGACCCGGCGCTGCCGATTTGCTGACCCTGCGCGGGCGCGATCTCATCGCCTCGTGCCCGGTTTGTCTTTATGCCGGATCGCTGGTGCCATCGGGTGTTCTGGCGCATTGTCCGCCGGATGCGCGCATCGTCAACACCGCGCCGCTCTCGCTCGACCAAATCATCGCCGAGATCGCTGCCGCGCATGCAGAGGGCAAGGACGTCGCGCGGCTGCATTCGGGCGATCTCTCGATCTGGTCGGCGATGGGCGAGCAGCTGCGCCGGCTGCGCGCGTTGCGGATTCCGTATTCGGTCACGCCCGGGGTGCCGGCCTTCTCGGCAGCCGCGGCGGCGCTGGAGGCCGAGCTCACGCTGCCGGGCCTTGCGCAATCGGTGGTGCTGACGCGCACGCCGGGCCGGGCGAGCGCGATGCCTGATGGCGAGACGCTCGCAGCCTTTGCCGCGACCGGCGCGGTGCTGGCGATCCATCTTTCGATCCATCTGCTCGACAAGGTCATCGCCGAGCTCACGCCGCACTACGGCGCGGATTGCCCGGTTGCGATCGTCTGGCGCGCGAGCTGGCCGGACCAGCGCATCGTGCGCGGCACGCTCGCGACGCTCGATACCGCCGTCGGCCCCGAGCTCGAACGCACTGCGCTCATTCTGGTCGGCAAGACGCTCGGCGCGGACGAATTCGCCGAGAGCCGTCTCTATGCAGCTGACTACGACCGTCGCTACCGTCCGGTCGGGGCGGCGCCGCATTTTCCGGAATCATCGCAATGACCGCGGCGCTCGTCATCTCCGCGCCGGCATCCGGTGTCGGCAAGACGACGCTGACCCTGGCGTTGGCGCGCGCCTATCGCAATCGCGGCGTGAGGGTGCAATGCCTCAAGAGCGGGCCTGACTACATCGATCCCGCCTTTCACGCGGTCGCCACGGGACGCGCGTCGGTCAACATCGATAGCTGGGCGATGGCGCGCGAAGCCATCGCGCATTTGGCAGGCCGCGGCGCGCATGCCGATCTCGTGCTGGCGGAAGGCTCGATGGGACTGTTCGACGGCGTCGCCGCGCGGGGCGTCTCGGGGACCGGCGCCACCGCCGACATCGCCGGGATGATGGGATGGCCGGTGCTGCTGGTGATCGATCCCTCTGGTCAGGCGCAGACCGCGGCGGCGGTCGCGGCGGGATTGCGCGATTTTCGCGCCGGCGTTCGGCTTGCCGGCGTCGTCCTCAATCGCGTCGCGAGCGCGCGGCATGAAGCCCTGGTGCGCAATGCCATGGCAGGCGCGGGCATTCCGGTGTTGGGATCGCTGCCGCGCCACGCCGAGATCGCCTTGCCGAAGCGTCATCTCGGCCTGGTGCAGGCCGAAGAGCAAGCGCAAATCGACGGTCTGATTGACGAAGCCGCACGCTTCGTCGCCGAGCATGTCGATCTCGACGCCGTGCTGAAATCGGCCGAGGTCTGGTCGCCGCAATCCGCCGTGCCCAGCCCGGACATCACGCCGCCCGGCCAGCGCATTGCGCTGGCGCGCGATACCGCATTCTCGTTCGTCTATCCGCACATGCTGGAAGCCTGGCGAGCGGCCGGCGCTGAGATCGTGACGTTCTCGCCGCTTGCGGACGAAGGCCCCGACGCGGACGCCGATGTGTGCTGGCTGCCCGGCGGCTATCCCGAACTGCATGCCGGCCGACTTGCGGCCAACAGGCGATTTTTCGGGCGGCTCCGCGCCTTCGCCGCGACGCGGCCGGTGCACGGCGAATGCGGCGGCTACATGGTGCTGGGCGCCGCGCTGACCGACGCCGACGGCGTGCGCCACGAGATGGCGGGCCTGCTCGGCCTTGAGACGAGCTATGCCAAGCGCCGCATGCATCTGGGCTACCGGCTCGCCGAGCTCGCCGCACCGATGCCCGGCCACGGCCCAGGCGCACGCCTGCGCGGCCACGAGTTTCATTATTCGACGATCATCGCGCAGCCCGACACGCCGCTCGCGGTGGTGCGTGATGCGACTGGTACGATCGTTGCGGAGACCGGATCGCGGCGCGGCTGTGCGACGGGTACATTCTTCCATCTGATTGCGGAGGACCGGTGAGCGGATTCGTTTCCTTCGTCTCGGCCGGTCCCGGCGATCCCGAACTCCTGACCATGAAGGGAGCGGCGCGGCTGCGCGAGGCCGATGTGGTGCTCTATGACGATCTTGCTTCGGGCGCGATCCTCGATCTCGCGCGCTCCGGCGCCAATCTCGTCGCGGTCGGCAAGCGCGCCGGCCGCCTGTCGGCGAAGCAGCACCATGTCAGCCGGCTGCTGGTCGATTATGCCACCGCCGGCGTGCGGGTCGTGCGGCTGAAATCCGGCGACGCCGGTATTTTTGGACGGCTCGAGGAGGAGATCGAAGCGCTGCGCGTGGCCGGCATCGGCTACGAGATCATTCCCGGCGTGACCTCGGCGTCGGTTGCCGCCGCGCAGGCCGGCATTCCGCTGACGCGCCGGTTGACCTCGCGCCGGGTCCAGTTCGTCACCGGCGCCGATGTGACGGGCGAATTGCCTGCGGACCTGAACTGGGCGGCGCTGGCCGATCCGGAAGCGACCACCGTCGTCTATATGGGGCGGCGGACCTTCCCGGCATTGGCCGCAAGGCTGATCGCGCACGGCCTCGCGCCCGACACGCCCGCACTGCTGGCGGAATCGCTCGGCCACGCCGACGAGCGGCTGCTTCGCACCACGATCGCAGCGCTGGCCGAACAGCTCACGCAGGCTGGCGCGGCCACGGCGGCTGCCGTTATCCTGTTCGGTGCGCTGGCGCCGGAACGAGGGTGACGCGGCTATGTTGACGCTGTCTCTGATCGGCATCGGTTGTGGTGATCCCCGGCAGCTCTCTTTCGCTGCGACCGCCGCGATCAATGCCGCCGACCTGATCCTGATCCCGCGCAAGGGGACGGCGAAGTCGGATCTCGCCGAGTTGCGTCGCACCATCTGCGCGGAAGCGTTGAGCAACGACCGCACACGCATTGCCGAGTTCGACCTGCCGGTGCGTGACGCCGGTGAGGAGGACTATCGCAAGGGCGTGGACGATTGGCACGATGCGATCGCCGCGACGTGGTCGAAGGAAATCGCGCGCCATCTCGGCGGGGAGGGACGCGTCGCCCTGCTGATCTGGGGCGATCCCTCGCTTTACGATTCGAGCCTGCGGATTGCGCGACGGCTCGATCCGTTGCCATCGATCGAGGTGATCCCCGGCATCACGTCGATCCAGGCGCTGTGCGCGGCGCATGCGCTGCCGCTCAATGAGATCGGCGAGCCGTTTCTTGTGACGACCGGCCGGCGGCTGCGCGAGGGCGGCTGGCCGCCCGGCGTCGACACCGTGGTCGTGATGCTCGACGGCGGCGCCGCTTTCCAGACGCTGGATCCTGCGGGGCTGCAAATCTGGTGGGGCGCCTATCTCGGCATGCCCGATCAGATCGTCATGGCGGGGGAACTGGCAGAGGTGGGCCCTCGCATCGTCGCCGCGCGACGCGAGGCGCGTGAGCGGCACGGCTGGATCATGGACAGCTATGTCCTGAAGCGGAGATCGTGATCCTGATTTTGCTCCGGCGGCATTCCATCCAGCGAGGCCGCTAGGTCTTCAACCCGCGAATCGAGGGTTGGATGGTCAGGCGGTAAGCGACAAGCTTGTCGCCATCGAACTGCTCGAGGGTCGTCTCGCAAACCGGGCAGCGATACTCGCCCTCACTTCCTGACCCGGATGCCAGCTCAAGGCGTCGGAATCCAGCCCCGCAACGCGGGCATGTGACGTCGTCCTTCTTCATCAACTCACCCCAGAACAACACCGGCGCTCCTTTTAGCCCAGACCGCGCGGCGGAACTATGTTCATGGCCGGAGAGCTACCGGATCATTCGTGCATGGAAGCGGCGGTGCGTCGTCGAGCGGGCGACAGCGCAGCCGATCGCGCGGAGCCGATTTTCAACGCGTTATGCAAGTTCGGCAATGGGTTATGGCTCGGCTCTTAAGGAGCATGGGCCGCTGGACCGTGCAGCAATAGTGACTGCCATGTCGTTGTGTTCGAGAGAAATGCTGCGTCTGCTCAATAGCACGCGCGATCGCCGGCACGCCCGAGGCCCACCGGCGATCAATCGCGATCAGCTATTGCCTGATCAGACGAACCACGTCCTGTCGCAGCAGGTAGAGCGAGACGGCGAGCAGGACGACGTCCTTCATCAGGAAGGGCACGTTACCGGTCATCGCGGGGAAGCCACCGGCGGCAACGTCCCAGCCATCGGGCATGAACGGAATGATGGTGACCGTCGCGATGAAGGTTCCGGTCGAGCCGAGGGCGCCGAGCACGCCTAGCCGCTTGTCCCAGAAGCCCGCGAGCAGCAGCGAACCGAACGTCCACTCAGAGGCGCCAAGGAAGTAGCTGGCGCCGGCGTGGCCGAACGCTGGGTACAGCCACCAGATCAGCGGCCCGTTGCTGATGAACGGGACCAGCCGTTCGAACTCGTACGGAAACCACTTCTGGTAACCGAAGAACAGGAACATGATCACCATCGCGGCCCGGACGACGTGATAGTCGAGATCTTCCGCGAGCAGGCCGGACCTATGAAGCGCGCGGACAAGCGGATTTTGTGTGGTGTTGGCAAGCGTGGTCATGGTCGTGATCCTTTTCGCGTGACATCGCCCGGTCGCTTCACGCGACTGCCGGGAAGTCGATGTCGGTGTCGTTGATGCGGTTGAAGACGTTGGTGAAGACCGTGGTCGCAAACGCCAGGCTGATCTCGACCAGTTGCGCGTCGCTGTAGCCGGCGGACTTGATCGCGGCGAAATCCTCGTCGCTCACGGTGCCGCTCGACTGCGCGAGCTTGCGCACGAAATGCACGAGCGCATCGCGCTTGGCGTCACCGGTCGGCGCGCCGTCGCGGATCTGCTTGAGCACATCGGCATTCACGCCGGCGAGTCTGGCGAGATGCGAGTGCGCGGCGACACAATAATCGCAGCCGCTGGCAGCGCTGATCACGAGCTTGACGATCTCCAGGTCGCGCCGGGGCAGGCTGCCGCCAGTCAGGACGGCATCGGCCGCGAGGATCGATTTGAGCGCGGCCGGACCGTGGGCGGCAATCGCCGCGTAGGTGTTCGGGACGGCGCCGATCGCCTTCTTGATCTGGGCGTAGATCTGGCCGGACGGGCCGGTATCGGTTTCGAGATTGGGGGTTGAGAGACGAGACATGGTGGCACTCCTTGTTTGGGGTGGTGAACGATTGCGGAGTGACAATAGGATCGAGATTTGAGACATTGAATGTTCATATTGCTCGTTTATATGCTTCATCGTCTCATGAACTGCTTCGGGGGGAATGGCTATGGATTGGCTGAGCCGGCTGTTCGAGATGATGCCGGTGCGCGGGCGGCTCGACCTGCGCTGCAGCTACAGCGTGCCCTGGCGTATCGAGCAGGGCCCGGGTGTAACCAGCGAGATCCCCTATCATGCGGTGCTTGCCGGCTCGGCGATCCTGGACGACGCCGCGGGCGGACGGCCGTTGCTGCTGAAGGCCGGCGACATCCTCCTGCTTCCCGGCAACCCGCGACACGTGATGCACGATGGCAGCGGGGCGACACCGCTGCCGGCGCGCAACCGGGCGGCGGAGAATTTCACGATCAGCGAAAACCTCGGATCGGACGAACGGCTTGACCTGTTGTGCGGGCACTTCGCGATTGCACCGCCACACGACCGTCTGTTGCGCGGTTATCTTCCGCCGCGTCTTGTCGTGCATGCCGGCACGCGTGCGGGAAAGGGAACGGCTGCGCAGCTCGCCGGGCTCGTGTCGCTGATGCGCAGCGAAACGGCCGACGATCATCTGGGCGGCCACGCCATGCTGAATGCGCTGTCCACGGCAATGTTCGCGCTTGTGCTGCGGCTTGCCAGCGAGACCGATGCAACGTCACGGGGACTTCTCGCCCTGGTCGGCGATCCCAGGCTCGCACCGGCCGTGGCCGCCATGTTCAAGGAGCCCGCGCATGCGTGGTCGCTGCCGGAGCTCGCACGGCTTTGCAACATGTCGCGCGCGACGCTGGCGCGGCAGTTCCAGGACAAGCTCGGGCGATCGGCCAGCGACCTGCTCACCGATATCAGGATGACACTTGCGGCGAACGAGTTGAAGGGATCATCGCTTTCGACCGGCGCCGTGGCAGAGATGGTCGGGTATCAATCGGAGGCCGCCTTTCAGCGCGCCTTCAAGAGCCACATGGGCGTGACGCCGGCGCAGTGGCGAAAGACGTAGCCGCCGGAACACGACGTGTCGTTGGAATCTGCGGTGCCAGCTGATCGGAAAGGCAGTTCGCCGACTGTGGATGCGTAGCGTCCCCCGTGCCTCGCGTACGTTTCGATGCCGAGGCGCAGAGTGCGCTTGATCAAGACTTGCGATGCCTCGCATTGACCGCGATCGCGGCGGCGGCGGTGCGGTTCTCGACGCCGAGCTTGGCGTAGATCTGCTCGAGGTGCTTGTCGACGGTACGCGGGCTGAGGCCGAGGATCTGCGCGATGTCGCGGTTGGTCTTGCCCTTGGAGAGCCAGGACAGCACCTCGCCCTCGCGGGTGGTCAGGCCGAGCTCGCTGGAGAACTCGGCTGGCATGTCGCCGCTGGTGTCCTTGGCGAGCCGCAGCAGGAATTCGTTGGGCCCGAGCTTGCCCATATATTGCAGCCGAAGCTGTTCGTTGCCGGGGAACGACGCCACGGTCGCTGTCTTCTTTCCCGTGACGCCCTTCTGCGCCTGCTCGAGCCATTGCGGCATCGGGTCCGGCAGCGCGAAATTGTCGGCGGCGTCGGCGAGCGTATCCGACAGCAGTCGCTGTGCCTGCGGCGTCGCCCACAGCAGCGCGCCGGCGCTGTTCACGGCGAGCAGATAGCGGCCGGAGACGTCGAGCGCCGCGCGGGCGCTTTGCGTCATCCGCGCATTGGCGAGATGGACCCGGATGCGCGCGAGCATCTCCTCGACCACGATCGGCTTCGTGACATAGTCGACCCCGCCGGCCTCCAGCCCGCGCACGATATGCTCGGTCTCGGCGAGGCCCGTCATGAAGATGATCGGCACGCCGTCGAGCCCTGCGTCGCGCTTCAGCCGCCGGCAGGTCTCGAAACCGTCCATGCCGGGCATCACGGCATCGAGCAACACGATATCGGGCGTGATCTGTTCGACGATGCGCATCGCCGAGGCGCCGTCGAGCGCGACCATCACGGTCATGCCAGCGCCGTCGAGCGCATCGGTCAAGAGACGCAACGTCTCGGGTGAGTCGTCGACGACGAGCGCGACGTCGCGCTTCTTCTGTTCAATGGTCATAGCTGTGCAATGTCTTCAACGTCGCCATATATTCATCGAGATCGAACCGGTCGATCAGCGTGCGCATCTGGCCGACGAAATCGGCATGTTCGGGACACTCATTGCCGATCTCGTCGAGCTTGAGCTGGATCGCCCTGACATAGCCGAGCTGGCCGAGGCTGATCAGCTCTTCGACATATTTCACCGGCGGCCGCGAACCGCTCTCGGGCTTCCATTGCGGAGGCGGGGCCGGCTCGGCCTCATACTGCCACTCGATCTTGAGCAACTGGCGGATGGTCTCGAGCAGCCGCGGGATGTCGATCGGCTTCATCAGGTAGCCGTCATGGAATGGCTGCGCCAGCGGCGCGCCATGAGCCTCCAGCGCGCTGGCCGAGATCATCAGGATCCGCGCCTGGTGATGGCCTTCGGAGCGCAGGGTCTCGGCGACCGTCCAGCCGTCCATGCCCGCCATCGAGATGTCGAGCAGAAATAAGTCCGGCCGGCAATGCTGTGCGAGGGCAAGGCAGCCCGGTCCGTCCGGCGCGCTGAGCAGGATGAAGCCGAGCGGCGTCAGGATCTCGCGCAACAGGTCGCGGTGGGTCGGGTCGTCGTCGGTGATCAGGATGGTCTTGCGCGGACCGTGATAGCCGTACACGGGAGCATCGACCGGTGCATCGCGCCGCGGATTGGTGACCTCCGACAGCAGCAGCTTGACGCGGAAGGTGCTGCCGGTGCCGACCGTGCTCAGGACCTTGATGTCGCCGCCCATCACGCCCGCGAGCAGGCGGCTGATGGTCAGGCCAAGCCCGGTGCCGGTCTGCGGCTGGGTGACGCCGAGCGCACCGCGCTCGAACGGCGCGAAGATCCGCTCGAGGTCGTCGGGCTGGATGCCCGGCCCGGTATCGATCACCTCGAACTCTGCGACCGGGCTGCGGTAATGCACCACGAACTGGACCTGGCCGGATTGCGTGAACTTGATCGCGTTCGACAGCAGGTTGATCAGGATCTGACGCAGCCGCTTCTCGTCGGCATAGACCACGACGGGCAGCACGGCAGGCCGTTTGAACACGAAGTCGATGCCTTTTGCTGCGGCTTGCAGGCGGAACATGCCGACCAGCTGCTCGAGGAAATCGTTCAGCCGCACTTCGTCGCGCGACAGGTAGAGCCGGCCGGCCTCGATCTTGGAGATATCGAGGATGCCGTCGATCAGCCCAGACAGATGATCGGCGCTGCGGCGGACGACGCGCACTTGCTCGCGCGGCCGCACCTGCAGGCTATCGTCCTGCTCCAGCAATTGCGCGTAGCCGGAGATCGCATTCAGCGGCGAGCGCAGCTCGTGGCTGAGGCCCACGACGTACCGGCTCTTGGCGAGATTGGCTGACTCGGCGACTTCCTTGGCGCGCTGCAGTTCGGCATCGGTGCGCTTGTGGGCGTCGATCTCCTGGATCAGCAGCGTGGTCTGCCGGCGCGTTTCCGCTTCCGCGGCACGCCGGCTTTGTTGCGCCAGCACGAACAGCCAGGCGACCACGCCGATGATGAGGGTCAGCGCAAAGAACACCTTCCAGAGCACGTCGGCCAGCAATTCATTGGCATGCACGGCCGCCGTGGTCTGCAGGTAGATCAGGCCGAGCACCAGCGCCACGAGGCCGGCTGAGACGGCGAACACGCCGAGGTAATGCCCGAGCTGTGAATTGATGCGGGCGTAGATCGGCTGCGGCATCACCTTGCCCAGCGCGTCCGAGACCTGTGCGCCGATCCGGCCATGCGGCTTGCAGAGGTCATGGCAGCGTGCGTCGAGCGAGCAGCACAGTGAGCAGATCGGGCCGGCATAGGCCGGGCAGGAAGCCATGTCCTCGGGCTCGAACGCATGCTCGCAGATGCAGCACTGGATCGACTCGATGTTCTGCCAGCTCCGCTTCGGCTTGCGGGCGATGTAGTACTTGCCGTCGGTGGCCCAGGCGATCAGGGGAGCCGTGACGAACGCGACCGCAAGCGCGACGAAGGCCGACAGCGCCTTCGCGGTCGGGCCGAACAGGCCGTAGAACGCGCTGATCGAGACCACGGTGGCGATCGTCATCGCGCCGACGCCGACCGGATTGATATCGCAGAGATGGGCGCGCTTGAACTCGATGTGCTGCGGCCGCAGGCCGAGCGGCTTGTTGACGACGAGATCGGCCACCAGCGCGCCGACCCAGGCGATCGCGACGTTGGAGTAGAGCGCGAGCGTCTGCTCCAGCGCCTTGTAGACACCGATCTCCATCAGCAGCAGCGCGACGACGACATTGAACACCAGCCACAC
Organism: Bradyrhizobium sp. USDA 4504; assembly: GCF_054063995.1. Classification (NCBI taxonomy): domain Bacteria; kingdom Pseudomonadati; phylum Pseudomonadota; class Alphaproteobacteria; order Hyphomicrobiales; family Nitrobacteraceae; genus Bradyrhizobium; species Bradyrhizobium sp. USDA 4504. Next base: position 1,653,167 of record NZ_JBSSGV010000001.1, read on the forward strand.
CACGCGGCCCGGATGCGAGTGGGTGAGGCGGGAGAAGAAGTTCGACCAGGCGATCGAGCCGGCATAGGCGTTGGTGACGTTGATCTTGACCTGCGACAGGATCACAAATGTCCCGGTCAGCGCCATTGCCAGATCCGGCTGCGACAGCACGTAGCGGAAGGCTTCGAGATACATGTTGGCCGGCTCGGCCGCGTGCTCGGCCGAGACGCCGTGGCTGAGCGCGAAGAAGGCCAGGAACGAACCGGCCAGCAGCTTGAGCGCGCCGAGCACGATCCAGCCGGGACCGGCGCTCAGCAGCGCGATCCACCAGGCCTTGCGCGAGGTGCGGCGGTCGCGCGGCAGAAAGCGCAGGAAGTCGACCTGCTCGCCGATCTGCGCCACCAGCGCGAACACGACGGAGGCGGCGGTGCCGAACAGCAGCAGGTCGAGAGTCCCTGCGGGATCGCCGTGATCGCCGGCGAATTTGCGCCACTCGGTGAAGGAATGCGGATTGGCCCAGGCGATCGCCGCGAACGGCATGATGTGGAGGATGATCCACAGCGGCTGGGTCCAGAGCTGGAAGCGGCTGATCAGCGTGATGCCGTAGATGACCAGCGGAATGATCACGACTGCGCTGATCAAATAGCCGATCGGTCGCGGGATGCCGAAGCACATGTCGAGCGCGCTGGCCAGGATCACCGCCTCGATCGCGAAGAAGATGAAGGTGAAGGAGGCGTAGATCAGCGAGGTGATGGTCGAGCCAATATAGCCGAAGCCGGCGCCGCGGGTCAGCAGGTCGATGTCGATGCCGCTTTTCGCGGCATGGTAGGCGATCGGCAGCCCGCAGAGGAAGATGATGACGCTGACGACCAGGATCGCGGCGGAGGCGTTCATCGCGCCGTAATTCAGGGTGATGGTGCCGCCGATCGCCTCCAGCGCGAGGAAGGAGATCGCGCCGAGCGCGGTGTTGGCGACGCGGGCGGCGGACCAGCGCCGCGCGCTCTTGGCGGTGAAGCGCAGCGCGTAGTCTTCCAGCGTCTGGTTGGCGACCCATTGATTGTACTGGCGCCTGACGCGGTCTATCCGCTGCCGCCCTGCCACTCGTTTGAACTCCTGGTCCACAATGCGCTGATCGCGGGCAAATCCCGTACCAAAAACCTACGTCGCTATTTTGCGGTGCAGTATACGCGATCTCACGTATCAGTGCGCTGCACAAAAGTGAGCAATCCTCGCCTGATCAATAAGCGTTCTCGAACCAGATGGGGTGCTCATGTCAGACGAACCAAAACCAGGCCTGAAGTCTCCGCTCCGACGCAAGCTCTTGATGGGAATGGCGGCATTGCCGGCCGTTTCGATGCTGGGCCGTCCGGCATTTGCCGACGTTCCTGCAACCTCTGCGGTCAATACCACGGGTCTTGCAGTCACCGATAGCGAAGTCACGGTCGGCATCCTGCATTCCGTCACCGGCACCATGGCGATCTCCGAGACCGGGTCGGTCGAGGCCGAGAAGCTCGCGATCGAGCAGATCAATGCCGCCGGCGGCGTGCTCGGCCGCAAGATCAAGTTCATCCAGGAGGACGGCGCCAGCGACTGGCCGACCTTCGCGGAAAAGGCCAAGAAGCTGCTGGTCAACGACAAATGCGCGGCCGTGATGGGCTGCTGGACCTCGGCCTCGCGCAAGGCGGTGCTGCCGGTGTTCGAGCAGTACAACGGCATGCTGTACTACCCGACCTTCTATGAAGGCCTCGAGCAGTCCAAGAACGTGATCTACACCGGGCAGGAGGCGACCCAGCAGATCATCGCCGGACTCGACTGGGTCAACAAGACCAAGGGCGCCAAGAGCTTCTACCTGCTCGGCTCGGACTACATCTGGCCGCGCACCTCGAACAAGATCGCGCGCAAGCACATCGAGAACCATCTGCAGGGCTGCAAGGTGGTCGGCGAGGAATACTTCCCGCTCGGCTCGACCCAGTTCAACTCGGTCATCAACAAGATCAAGCTGACCAAGCCGGACGTGATCTACGCGATCATTGTCGGCGGCTCCAACGTCGCATTCTACAAGCAGCTCAAGGCGGCCGGCATCGACCTGTCCAAGCAGACGCTGCTCACGATCTCGGTCACCGAGGACGAGATCGACGGTATCGGCGGCGAGAACATCGCCGGCGCCTATGCCTGCATGAAGTACTTCCAGTCGCTCGACAACCCGAACAACAAGGCCTTCGTGCCCGCCTTCAAGAAGATGTGGGGTGAGAAGACCGTGATCGGCGACGTCACGCAGGCCGCCTATCTCGGCCCGTGGCTGTGGAAATTGACGGTGGAGAAGGCGCAGAGCTTCGACATCGACAAGATCGCGGCGGCTTCCCCTGGCGTCGAGTTCAAGGGCGCGCCCGAAGGCTACGTCCGGATCCACGAGAACCATCACCTCTGGTCGAAGACCCGCGTCGGACGCGCCAAGGCCGATGGCCAGTATGAGCTGATCTACGAGACCGCCGATCTCGTCGAGCCGGATCCGTTCCCCAAGGGCTACCAGTGAGCCAGTAGCCCGCATGAGCGGGGCGATATGCGGGACCGTCCCGGGTATCGCCCCCGCTCACCCGGGCTACGAAGCTCCACAACGCATCGTGGCGTGGACGTCATCGTCCACGCTACGGAACGAGCGTCGCTTGACCGGCGGCGCGTGCCCCTTGGAATGACGGAGGACCAGATGTTCGGCGACTATTCGATCAGCGATCTCGGCGCCATCCTTGCGATGCAGGGATTTGCCGGGCTCATCCTGTTCTCCGTCTATGTGCTGATGGCGCTGGGGCTTGCCATCATCTTCGGCCAGATGGGCGTCATCAACATGGCCCATGGCGAGTTCATGATCCTGGGGGCGTACGTCACCTGGATGACGTCGAACGCCGTGCAGCACGTCGCGCCCTGGCTGTTCCCCGGTTACTTCTTCATCGCAATGATCCTCGCGTTCACTGCGTCAGGCGCGCTCGGCATGCTGGTCGAGTGGGCGCTGATACGCCATCTCTACAAGCGTCCGCTCGACACGCTGCTGGCGACCTGGGGCCTCAGCCTGATCCTGCAACAGGCCTATCGTTCGGTCTTCGGCGCGCGCGAGGTCGGCGTCGAACTGCCGGAATGGATGATGGGCTCCTGGCAAGCGACCGACTCCATCCAGATACCGATCAACGGCATGTTCGTGATGGCGCTGACCATCCTGATCACGATCGCGGTCGCCTATGTGCTGTTCTGGTCAAGCTGGGGCAAGCAGGTACGCGCCGTGGTGCAGAACCGCGTGATGGCGGGCGCCGTCGGCATCAACACCGAGAAGGTCGATCGTTACACCTTTGGCCTCGGCTGTGGCATCGCCGGGATCGCCGGCTCGGCCTTCACCATGATCGGCTCGACCGGACCGACCGCCGGCCAGCTCTACATCGTCGACACCTTCCTGGTCGTCGTGTTCGGCGGTGCGGCTTCGCTGTTCGGCACCATCGCCTCCGCCTTCTCGATCTCGCAGACCCAATCGACGCTGGAATTCTTCCTGTCGGGATCGATGGCCAAGGTGATCACGCTGCTGACGATCGTCGCGATCCTGATGGTGCGTCCGCAGGGGCTCTTCGCGCTCAAGGTCCGCAAATAAGAACAAGCAGGCTGGTCATGATCATCAACTCGCGCTTTTTCAATCGCTCCGAACTGCTCGGCTTCCTTGCGCTCGCGGTGCTGTTGTTTGTCATCCTGCCGCTGTCGCTGGATATCTTCCGCCTCAACCTCGTCGCCAAATATTTGACCTACGCCTTCGTCGGGATCGGCCTCGTGCTGTGCTGGGGCTATGGCGGCATCCTGAGCCTGGGGCAGGGCGTGTTCTTCGGCCTCGGCGGCTACTGCATGGCGATGTACCTCAAGCTCGAGGCGTCGTCGGTCGCGAACACCAAGATCCAGTCGACGCCGGGCATCCCCGACTTCATGGACTGGAACCAGCTCACCTCGCTGCCTTTCTTCTGGAAGCCGTTCCACAGCTTCCCGGTCACGCTGCTTGCGATCTTGCTGGTTCCCGCGGTCTTCGCGCTGATCATCGGTGCCGCGATGTTCAAGCGTCGGGTCGGCGGCGTGTACTTTGCCATCATCACGCAAGCGATCGCCGCGATCCTCACTATTCTGATTGTCGGGCAGCAAGGCTACACCGGTGGCATCAACGGCATTACCGACTTACGCACGCTGCACGGCTGGGACATCCGCACCGATCACGCCAAGTTCATTCTGTATTTCGTCGAGGTTGTGCTGCTGTTCGGCTGCATCTGCGTCGCGCAGTTCATCCGCCTGACAAAACTCGGGCGCATCCTGGTAGCAATGCGGGAGCAGGAGGATCGCGTGCGCTTCTCCGGTTACAGCGTCGCCAACTTCAAGATCTTCGCGTTCTGCGCCGCGGCGGTGTTCGCTGCGATCGGCGGCGCCATGTTCACGCTCGAGGTCGGCTTCATGTCGCCGTCCTTCGTCGGCATCGTGCCGTCGATCGAGATGGTGATCTACACCGCGGTCGGCGGCCGGATGTCGATCTTCGGCGCAGTCTGGGGCGCGCTCCTGGTCAATTTCGCCAAGACCAGCCTCTCGGAGTCCTTCCCGCAGCTCTGGCTGTTCGGCCTCGGCGCGCTGTTCATCGCGGTCGTGCTCGCCTTCCCGAACGGGCTCTCCGGCATCTGGGCGGACCACGTCCAGCCGCGCATCGATCGCCTGCTGGCATCACGCAAATCGAAATCGGCGGCCGGCCTGATCGCCGACGGCGCACCGGCCGAGTGAGGAGGGATCATCATGCTCGTCGGCCATCAGCCCAAGGACTTCCTGCTCGCGGTCTCCGGTCTCACTGTGTCGTTCGATGGCTTCAAGGCCGTGAACGATCTCTCCTTCTATGTTGAGGAGAACGAGATCCGCGTCATCATCGGCCCGAACGGCGCCGGCAAGACCACGGTGCTCGACCTGATCTGCGGCAAGACCAGGGCGACGTCAGGCTCGATCCAGTTCCGTGGCCAGGAGCTGACCAGGTTGCGCGAGAACGAGATCGTGCAGGCCGGGGTGGGACGCAAGTTCCAGACGCCGTCGGTGTTCGAGGATCTCACCGTGTTCGAGAACCTCGAGATTTCCTTCCCGCGCGGCCGGACCGTGTTCGGCTCGTTGACCTTCCAGCGCGACGATACCGTCAGGCAGCGGGTCGAGGAGGTCGCCGAGATGATCTTCCTGAAGGACAAGCTCAACACCTATGCCGACCAGTTGAGCCATGGCCAGAAGCAGTGGCTCGAGATCGGCATGCTGCTGATCCAGGATCCGGACCTCTTGATGCTCGACGAGCCGGTCGCTGGCATGAGCGTGTCCGAGCGCGCCAAGACGGCCGAGCTGCTCAACCGCATCATCAAGGACCGTTCGGTGCTGGTGATCGAGCACGACATGAAGTTCGTCGAGGACATCGCGCACAAGGTCACGGTGCTGCACCAGGGACAGATCCTGTCCGAGGGAACGATGGAGCACGTCAAGAACGATCCGAAAGTCATCGAAGTGTATTTGGGCCACTGAGGAACCGGGACGATGCTGGCAATCAATGATCTTCACGTCGCCTATGGCCAGAGCGAGGTGCTGCACGGCCTCAACGTCTCGGTCGCGCCCAACGAGATCGTCGCGATCATGGGCCGCAACGGCATGGGCAAGACCACGCTGATGAAGTCGCTGATGGGCATCCTGCCGGCCAAGAGCGGCAAGGTGACCATGGACGGCACCGAGCTCGGCGCGATGAAGAGCTACGAGCGGGTCGCGAAGGGGCTCGCCTATGTGCCGCAGGGTCGCATGATCTTCTCCACGATGACGGTGAAGGAGAACATCGAGACCGGGCTCGTGGTGTCAGGCGGCTCCGAGGTACCGGGCGACATCTATGAGCTGTTTCCGGTGCTGCTCGAGATGAAGGGCCGCCGCGGCGGCAATCTCTCGGGTGGACAGCAGCAGCAGCTCGCGATCGCCCGCGCTCTGGCGACCAAGCCGAAGGTGCTGCTGCTGGACGAGCCGACCGAAGGCATCCAGCCGTCGATCATCAAGGACATGGCGCGCACCCTGAAGCGGATCCGCGACGAGCGCGGGCTGTCGATTGTGGTCTCCGAACAGGTCCTGAGCTTCGCGCTCGACATCGCCGACCGGGTGCTCGTCATCGAGAATGGCGAGATCGTCCGCGACGATCCGCGCGCCAGCGTCGATGCCGCGCAGATTTCCAAGTACCTGTCCGTCTAACTATCAGTAACCCAAGGGGAGCAATGCGATGCCAGATACACTGATCAAGGTCGATCTCAGCAAGTCGGCCTACGAAAACGACAAGATCCACAACCGCTGGCATCCGGAGGTTCCGATCGTCGAGTGGGTCAGCCCCGGCGACGACTTCATCATCGAGACCGTCGATTGGACCGGCGGTTTCATCAAGAACAACGATTCCGCCGACGACGTGCGCGATATCGATCTGTCGATCGTGCACTTCCTGTCCGGCCCGATCGGCGTCAAGGGCGCCGAGCCTGGCGACCTCCTCGTCGTCGACCTGCTCGACGTCGGTCCCTTGAAGGAGAGCCTGTGGGGCTTCAACGGCTTCTTCTCCAAGCAGAATGGCGGCGGCTTCCTTACCGACCATTTCCCGCTGGCGCAGAAGTCGATCTGGGACATCAAGGGCCTCTACACCTCGTCGCGCCACGTGCCCGGCGTCAACTTCGCCGGCCTGATCCATCCCGGCCTGATCGGCTGTCTGCCCGATGCCAAGATGCTGGCGGCCTGGAACAAGCGCGAGGCCGAGCTGATCGCGACCAACCCGACCCGGGTGCCGGGCCTTGCCAATCCGCCGTTCGCGCCGACCGCGCATGCCGGCCAGGCCAAGGGTGACGTCAAGGCCAAGATCGGCCTCGAGGGCGCCCGCACCGTGCCGCCGCGCGAGCACGGCGGCAATTGCGACATCAAGGATCTGTCGCGCGGCTCGAAGATCTACTTCCCGGTCTATGTGCCGGGCGGCGGCCTCTCGATGGGCGATCTGCATTTCAGCCAGGGCGACGGCGAGATCACCTTCTGCGGCGCGATCGAAATGGCCGGCTGGCTGCACATCAAGGTCGACGTCATCAAGGACGGCGTCTCGAAATACGGCATCAAGAACCCCGTGTTCAAGCCGTCGCCGATCACGCCGAACTACAAGGATTACCTGATTTTCGAGGGCATCTCGGTCGACGAGGCCGGCAAGCAGCATTATCTCGACGTCCACATCGCCTATCGCCAGGCCTGCCTGAACGCGATCGAGTATCTGAAGAAGTTCGGCTACTCCGGCGCCCAGGCCTATTCGATCCTCGGCACCGCGCCGTGCCAGGGTCACATCTCCGGCGTCGTCGACGTGCCGAATGCCTGCGCCACGTTGTGGCTGCCGACGGAGATCTTCGACTTCGACGTCATGCCGTCGTCGGCGGGACCGATCAAGCACATCACGGGCGACGTGCAGATGCCAATCTCGCCGGACAAGTGATCCTTTTGGTGATCCCTGCGCGAAGGGTGCGGGACGGCTGCGTATTGGCCGCCCCGCATCCATCGCCGGATGTCACGCACGATTGCGCAAGGATGAACGAAATGCCGATCTACGAATATCTCTGCAACGACTGCGGCCCGTTCACCGACATGCGGCCGATGGCGGAATGCGACCTGCCGCAGGACTGCCCGCAATGCGAGACGACATCGCCGCGCGTGATCCTGACCGCGCCGGCGTTCTTCTGCATGCCCTCCGACAAGCGCAAGGCCCACGCCACCAACGAGCAGAGCCGCCACGCGCCGAAGACGCTCGATCAATACAAGGCGGCGCACGGCCCGGGCTGCGGCTGCTGCTCGACGGGAAGGAAGAAGCCGGCACGGCTGATGACCAAAACCAAGAGCGGCGCTAAGGGCTTTCCGACCGCGCGGCCCTGGATGATCAGCCATTAGAGCGTTTTCGAGCGAAGTGGATACCGGTTCGCGTTAAGAAAACGCGTCAAAACAAGAGTCTGGAGCCCGTCCCGATTCACTCGGAACGGGAAGGGCTCTAGAAGCGTGGCTGATCATCAGGCCTGTTCGGCGACCTTCAGGGCTTCGGTGCGGATTTCCTCGACCAGCCGTTCCTTCAGGGCGACGAATTCGGGCGTGGTCTTGATCTTGTAGGACCGGGGATGCGGCAGGTCGACTGCGATCTCGGCCTTGATGCGGCCCGGACGCGCGCTCATGACGATGACGCGGCTGCCGAGGAAGATCGCTTCCTCGATGTCGTGGGTGACGAACAGCACCGTTTTCTGGTCGCGCTCCCAGATCCCCAGCAGCATCTCCTGCATCAGTGCGCGCGTCTGGTTGTCCAGCGCGCCGAACGGCTCGTCGAGCAGCAGGATCTTCGGATCGTTGGCCAGCGCACGGGCAATCGCGGTGCGCTGCTGCATGCCGCCCGACAGCTGCTTGGGCCAGTGATTTTCGAAGCCCGATAGCCCGACCCGGCGAATGAACGCATCGGCGATCTCATGGCGCTCCGCTTGCGACACGCCGCGCTCGCGCAGGCCGAAGGCGATATTCTCCCGCACCGTCAGCCACGGAAACAATGTGTAGGACTGAAACACCATGCCGCGATCGGCGCCGGGGCCGGTGATTTCGCGCCCGTCGAGCGTGACCCGTCCGCTGGTCGGCCGGTCGAGCCCGGCGATGATCCGGAGCAAAGTGGACTTTCCGCATCCGGAGGGGCCGAGGATGGTGACGAAGTCGTTGTTGCCGACGTCGAGCGTGGTCGGCTCGAGCGCTCTCGTCGGCGCGTTGCCGGCGCGGGCGGGGAAGGTTCGCGAGACCTGATCGATCCTGAGCGCGGTCATGCGAGCTTCCACGGGAACAGCCAGGAGTTGAAGGCCTTGAACAGGAAATCGGAGATCAGGCCGATCAGCCCGATCACGATGATGCCGAAGATGATCTGGCCCGTGTTGAGCAGCGCCTGGCTGTCGGTGATCATGTGTCCGATGCCGGATGATGAGCCGATCAATTCGGCCACGATGACGTAGGTCCAGGCCCAGCCCAGCACCAGCCGAAGGATTTCGGCAATCTCGGGCGCGGCGGAGGGCAGCAGCACGCGGCGGATGATGCCGCGGTCGCGGGCGCCGAGCGTGTAGGCGGCCTCCACCAGGTCGCGCCGTGTGGCACCGACGGTGACGGCGACCATCAGGATGATCTGAAATACTGCGCCGATGAAGATCACAAGCAGCTTCTGCAACTCACCGATGCCCGCCCACAGGATCAGCAGCGGGATGAAGGCGGATGCCGGCAGATAGCGCGCAAAGGACACAAAGGGCTCGAGAAAGGCCTCGATCGGCTTGTAAGCGCCCATCAGAACGCCGAGCGGCACCGCGATGACGGCAGCAAGCACAAACCCGCCGATCACGCGCCAGATCGTCATCCCGATGTCGAACAGAAAGCCCTGCTTTGCGAGCAGCTCATAGCCCTCCTGCACCATGGTCAGCGGGTTGGCGAGGAAGGTCCTCGACACATGGCCGCCGAACGTTGCCCAGGACCAGAGGGCGACGAACAGCACGAAGAAGGCGAGGCCATAGGCCACGCGCTGCTTCGATGTCGTGGGCTCGAGAGGACGCATCAAATGATCCGGAGGTAGCTTATGCGCCGGTCCCGCCCGCTGTGTCGCGAGGTGGGACCGGTCCAAATGGTTGCTGCGTTACTTGATGAAGCTTGCGTCGTAGATGTCTTCGACCTTCGGCGCGGCCTTGATGATGCCGACCTCGAGCAGGAGCTCGGCAGCGTCCTTATTGAAGGTCAGGAAGTCGCCGGCGAAGAATTTCTGGTTGGCGGCCTTGTCCTGCCAGCGCAGGTACTTTGCCGAGTTGCCGAACTGCTCGCCGGTCTGCTTCACGTCAGCGCCCATGATCTCGTAGGACTTGGCCTGGTCCTTGGCGATCATGTCGAGCGCCTCGAAATAGCTGTTGGCAAGCGCCTGCGCCGCCTTCGGATTGTCGGTCAGGAATTTCGGCGTGCAGCCGAACGTATCCATCACGATCGGGTAGTCGAGCGTGGTCGCGATGATCTTGCCCTTGTCGGGAGCGGCGCGCACCGTCGACAGATAAGGCTCGTAGGTCATCGCGGCATCGTTCTGGCCGGAGACGAAGGCCTGCGCTGCGGCGGCCGGCTCCAGATTCACCACGGTGACGTCTTTCACCGTGAGGCCGTTCTTCTTCAGCATCCAGGCCAGCGCGAAATACGGAGAGGTGCCGGGCGCCGACGCCGCGACGGTCTTGCCCTTGAGGTCCTTGATCGCGGCGATGTCGTTGCGCACGGCCATGCCGTCGGCGCCATAGCTCTTGTCGAGTTGGAAGATTTGCTTGGTCGCGACGCCATTGGCGTTCCAGGAGATCCAGGTCTCGACCGTGGTGGCCGCGCACTGGATGTCGCCCGAGGCGATCGCGAGATGGCGGTCCTTCTGCGGAATCTTCTTCAGGGTCACGTCGAGGCCGTTCTTCTTGAAGATGCCGGCCTCCTTGGCGAGCGTCAGCGGCGCGAAGCCGGTCCATCCGGAGATGCCGACGCCGACCTTGACGTCATCCGCGAACGCGCCCGTGGACGCGAGCAACACTGCGATTGCGGGCAATAGCTTGAAGGAACGCATGATTGTCGACCCCTTGAACGATGGATTGAACCCAGTTGATGTCTTCACGTCACTGATCTCTTCAGTCGCGGCGGATTGCCGCATGAAGCATGTCGGCGGACGATGGCCCATGATGCATTGCATGAAATATGCCGCGCAAGCTGTCCTCAGCCTCCCTTGAAGCGAGCCACCAGGCGATGCGTCTCGCCTGGATAATGCAGCCGCACCGCCGTCACCGTGCGCGCGCTGCGCCAGGTGTAGCGGTCGATCACGAGGCAGGGCGCCCCGACCGCGATGTCGAGCGCCTTTGCCGTGCGGTCGTCGGCGATGACGGCGCTGATCGTATGTTCGGCTTCGGTCCACGGCACATGGTGCAGCAGCCATGACCCCGGCGGTTCGCGGGCGAAGTCCGCGGTTGCAGCTTCCGGGACCGTGGAGAGATCGATCAGCCTGTCCTCGACGGCGAACGGCACATTGTCGGCGCTGTGCCGGCAGGCGATCGCGACTATCTTGCCGGCCGTGCTGACGCCGAGCCGGGCGCGATCGGCCGATGTCGCGGTACGGCGCCGGCATTCGATCAGCTGATAGCCGTAGCTGCGGCCGAGCGCGGTGATCTCGGCGCGGATGTCGGCGATCTTGAGCACCGCCGACAGATGCTGCGGACGGCGCACGAAGGTGCCGGCACGGCGCCGCCGCTCGATCAGGTCGGCCTGCGCCAGTTCCGACAACGCCTTGTTCACCGTCATGCGCGAGCAGCGATAGCGCGCCATCAGCTGGTGCTCGAACGGGATGCGATGCCCGGGCGGCCATTCGCCGGTCAGGATCCGCGTCTCGATGTCGAGCCGGATGCGCTTGTAGAGTGTCGGCTTGTTCGCCGCGCCGGGCTTGGCCTGGTCGGAGGCGAGGCTCATGCGACGAGCCTCCGCACGCTTGCATTGAACTGCTCGCGCGCCTTGTCGCGCAGCCGATGCCGTCCGCCCGCCACCACCTTGTCGCCGGCGGCCCAGACGCAATCGATCGCGTCGCTGCCGGTTGCAAACAGCCAGCCGTCGAGAACCGCATCGCCCGACCGTCCCGCGAGGGACGGATGCGCGGTGTCGAGGCTGACGATGTCGGCGCGCGCGCCGGGCGCAAGCCCGGCCTTGGTCCGTGCCAGAGCCTGCGCGCCGCCAGCGAGCGCCTGGTCGAACAGGGCGCGGCCGGTGGATGTGCCGGGACGCCCCGAGAGTACATTGCGCTCGCGGTGTTTCAGCCGCTGACCGTATTCGAGCTGGCGCAGCTCGTCGGCGACGCCGACCAGCACATTGGAATCGGTGCCGATGCCGAACCGGCCGCCCGCGGCGAGGAATTCGCGCGCCGAAAAGATGCCGTCGCCGAGACTTGCTTCGGTGACGGGGCAAAGGCCGGCAACCGCGCCGCTGCCGGCGAGTGCATTGACTTCCTGCTCCGTCATGTGGGTCGCGTGAATGAGGCACCAGCGCTGATCGACGGGCGCATGTTCGAGCAGCCATTGCACCGGCCGCTGTCCTGACCAGGCAAGGCAATCCTCCACCTCGCGCACCTGTTCGGCGGCGTGGATGTGGATCGGGTCCGCCCCGGCAAGCGGGATGATCGCCGCCAGCTCATCCGGCGCCACGGCGCGCAGGCTATGCGGAGCGATGCCGATGTTGGCGCCGGGAAGTTTTCGGATTGCCTCGCGCGAGGCGGCCATCAGCGCCGCGAACTGATCTACCGAGCAGATGAAGCGACGTTGCCCGGCATGCGGTGCGGCGCCGCCAAACGTGCTGTGAGCATAGAAACTTGGCAGCAGTGTGAGCCCGACGCCGGAGGCGTCGGCGGCCTCTGCGATGCGTACGGCCATCTCGGCGAGATTGGCGTAGGGCGCGCCGTCTCGATCATGATGCAGATAGTGAAACTCGCCGACACGGGTAAAGCCGCGCTCGAGCATCTCGACATAGAGCAGGGTCGCGACGGCTGTGACGTCGTCCGGCGTCATGGTCAGCGCGAAGCGATACATCGTCTCACGCCAGGTCCAGAACGTATCGGTCGTGTCGCCGCGCAGTTCGGCAAGGCCGGCCATGCCGCGCTGAAAGGCGTGGCTGTGCAGGCTCGCCAATCCCGGAACCGCCATTTGGTGACGTTCGTCGCCGGCGCCAGGCGCAACGCCCGCCGTCACCGAGGCGATCGCGCCATCGACAACGACGACCTGCACGTCATTGGCCCAGCCCGAAGGCAGCAGCGCGAATGCGAAATGCAGTCGTGTCATTTTTCCACGCCGGCTGGACAGAACCCGGACACGATTATATGTCTAGACATATAAGTCAAGCATCCCACCTCGAGGGGACGATCGCATGGCAGAGCGCTTCGACCGTATCTGGCACAACGCCCGGCTCGCCACGATGCGCAGCGACCGCACTGATCTCGGCGAGATCGAGCGGGGCCTGATCGCGGCGCGCGACGGCCGCATCGTCTATGCCGGCGTGCAGTCGGATTTTCCCGTGGATGCAGACGCCGTTGAACGGATCGATTGCGCCGGCCGCTGGATCACGCCCGGGCTCGTCGATTGCCACACCCATCTCGTCTTCGGCGGCAATCGCGCGCACGAGTTCGAGCTGCGCCTGAAAGGCGCGAGCTATGAGGAGATCGCGCGCGCCGGCGGCGGCATCGTCTCGACCGTTGCGGCGACGCGCAAGGCGACCGAGGCGGAGCTCGTCGCCGGCGCGCTGCCGCGGCTCGACGCGCTGATCGGCGAGGGCGCAACCACGGTCGAGATCAAGTCCGGCTATGGCCTCAATGCCGAGACCGAGATGCGACAGCTTGCGGCGGCACGCAGCCTCGCCCGCCTGCGGCAGGTCGCGATCCGCACCTCTTTCCTCGGAGCGCATGCGCTGCCGCTGGAGGCCAATGGCGACAAGGACGGTTACATCGATCTGGTCTGCAACGAGATGCTGCCGGCCGTGGCCAAGGCCGGCCTCGCCGATGCCGTCGACGGCTTCATGGAGGGGATCGCGTTTTCCGGAGAGCAGACGGCACGGGTGTTCGAGGCGGCGCGTGCGCTCGGACTGCCGGTCAAGCTGCATGCGGATCAGTTGTCCAATCTCGGCGGCGCGGCGCTGGCCGCGAAATTCTCGGCGCTCTCGGCCGATCATCTCGAGCACACCGACGAAGCCGGCGCGGTGGCGATGGCGAAGGCCGGCACCGTCGCGGTCCTGCTGCCCGGCGCGTTCTATTTCATTCGTGAAACGCACAAGCCGCCGGTCGAGCTGTTCCGTAGCCACGGTGTGAACATGGCGCTGGCGACCGATTGCAATCCTGGCAGCTCGCCGCTCACCTCGCTCCTGCTGGCGATGAACATGGGCGCAACGCTGTTCCGGATGACGGTCGCCGAATGCCTCACAGGGGTGACGCGGGAAGGGGCGCGCGCGCTCGGCATGCTCGCCGAGACCGGTACGTTAGAGGCCGGCAAGTGGTGCGATCTGGCGATCTGGGACATCGAGCGTCCGGCCGAACTGGTCTACCGCATCGGCTTCAACCCGCTGCACAGCCGGGTGTGGAGGGGGCAATGAGCGATCGGGATGCGCCTGTCGTCGTGACGCCCGGAACCGTCGGCCTCGACGTCCTGGTGCGCGTGCTCGCGGGCGCGCCCATCATGCTCGATCTATCGTGCTGGCCGGGCGTCGAGGCGGCCGCGGAGATCGTGGCGAAGGCGGCGCATATCGACGTTCCCGTCTACGGCATCAATACCGGTTTCGGGAAGCTGGCATCGACGCGCATTGCGCCCGATCAAACCGCGCTGCTTCAGCGTAACCTCATCTTGTCGCACTGCTGTGGAGTCGGTCCGAACACGCCCGAGCCGATCGTGCGTTTGATGATGGCGTTGAAAGTGATTTCGCTCGGTCGCGGCGCATCCGGCGTGCGCCGCGAGGTGATCGAGCAGTTGCAGGGCATGCTGGCGCGCGGCGTTTATCCGCTGGTGCCGCAGCAGGGCTCGGTCGGTGCCTCCGGCGATCTCGCGCCGCTCGCTCACATGACCGCGGTCATGATCGGGGAGGGACAGGCAATCCTTGATGGCAAAGTCGTGCCGGGCCGCGAAGCGCTTGCGGTTGCCGGCCTCGCGCCGTTGACGCTCGGCCCGAAGGAGGGGCTCGCGCTGATCAACGGCACGCAGTTTTCCTCCGCCTACGCCATCTCCGGGCTGCTGCGTGCGCATCGCCTGGCGTGCGCCGCGCTGGTGACCGGTGCGCTGTCGGTCGATGCGGCGATGGCGTCGACGGTGCCGTTTCGTCCCGAGATTCAATCTTTGCGTGGCCATGACGGGCAGATCGCTGCGGCCGCCGCCCTGACCGCGCTGCTTGACGGCAGCGACATCAGGCAATCGCATCTCGAAGGCGACGAGCGCGTGCAGGATCCCTATTGCCTGCGCTGCCAGCCGCAGGTCGCGGGTGCTGTGCTCGACCTGCTCGCGCAAGCCGCCCGCGGGCTGACCGTTGAGGCCAATGCCGTCACCGACAATCCACTCGTCCTGGTCGAGACCGGCGAAATCGTGTCAGGCGGCAATTTCCACGCCGAGCCGGTGGCGTTCGCCGCCGACCAGATCGCGCTGGCGCTCGCGGAAATCGGCGCGACCAGCGAGCGCCGGATCGCGACCCTCGTCGATCCCGCCCTGAACTTCGGCCTGCCGCCGTTCCTGACGCCCGAACCCGGCATCAATTCCGGCTTCATGATCGCCGAGGTGACGGCGGCGGCGCTTTATGCCGAGAACAAGCAGCGCGCCTTGCCGTGCTCGATCGATTCCACGCCGACCAGCGCCAATCAGGAGGATCACGTCTCGATGGCCGCGCATGCTGCGCGCCGGCTGTCCGACATGGCCGACAATCTCGCCGCCATCCTCGGCATCGAGCTGCTGGTCGCGGCGCAGGGCATCACGCTGCGCGCGCCGCATTCAACGAGCGCGCCGCTCGCTGCGGTCATTGCCGCGCTCCGAGAGCAGGTTCCGGCGCTCGCCGCCGACCGCTACATGGCTGACGATCTCGCCAGGGCGGCCGCTCTGATCGAAGCCGACGCGCTGCCCGCCGCTGCGATCGCGGTGCTTCCGACCGATCCATTTCCAAGACTGACTTAGAAGACTTGCTTAGCAGGAACATCCGTCATGAACCGCCGACTGGATAACGAACGCATCATCCGTGCTCCCCGCGGCACCGACATCAGCGCCAAGAGCTGGCTGACGGAAGCACCGCTGCGCATGCTGATGAACAATCTGGACCCTGATGTCGCCGAGCGCCCGAGCGAGCTCGTGGTTTATGGCGGCATCGGCCGTGCGGCGCGCGACTGGGAGAGCTTTGATCGGATTGCCGCGTCCTTGCGCAAGCTCGAAGGCGACCAGACCCTGCTGGTGCAGTCCGGCAAGCCGGTCGGCATTTTCCGGACCCATGCCGACGCGCCGCGCGTACTGATCGCGAATTCCAACCTGGTGCCGCATTGGGCAACGCTCGATCATTTCAACGAGCTCGACCGGCAGGGCCTGATGATGTTCGGCCAGATGACGGCAGGCTCATGGATCTATATCGGCAGCCAGGGCATCGTGCAGGGGACCTATGAGACGTTCGTCGAGGTCGGCCGCCGGCATTATGGCGGCAGTCTCGCCGGCAAATGGATCCTGACGGCGGGCCTCGGCGGCATGGGCGGTGCCCAGCCGCTGGCCGCGACGATGGCCGGCGCCTCGATGCTCGCGGTCGAATGCCAGCCGAGCCGCATCGAGATGCGGCTGCGGACGGGCTACCTCGACCGCCAGGCGGCGACGCTCGATGACGCGCTCGCGATCATTGCTGAGGCGGTCAAGAGCCAGAAGCCGGTGTCGGTCGGCCTGCTCGGCAATGCGGCCGAGATCTTTCCCGAACTGGTGCACCGCGGCGTGCGCCCGGACATCGTCACCGACCAGACCAGCGCGCATGATCCGATCAACGGTTATTTGCCGAAGGGATGGACACTCGCCGATTGGGAAACCAAACGCGCGGGCGACCCGAAGGCCGTTGAGACGGCAGCCAAGACCTCGATGGTCGATCACGTCCAGGCCATGCTGGATTTTCACGCGCAGGGAATCCCGACGCTCGATTACGGCAACAACATCCGCCAGATGGCCAAGGACATGGGCCTGAAGCAGGCGTTCGATTTTCCAGGCTTCGTTCCGGCCTATATCCGTCCGCTGTTCTGCCGCGGCGTCGGGCCGTTCCGCTGGGCGGCGCTGTCGGGCGATCCCGAGGACATCTTCAAGACCGATGCCAAGGTCAAGGAGCTGATGCCCAACGACAGCCACCTGCACAACTGGCTCGACATGGCCAAGGCGCGCATCAAGTTTCAGGGACTGCCTGCGCGAATTTGCTGGGTCGGGCTCGGCGACCGCCATCGGCTTGGCCTTGCCTTCAACGAGATGGTGGCGCGCGGCGAGCTCAAGGCGCCGATCGTGATCGGCCGCGATCATCTCGACAGCGGCTCGGTGGCGAGCCCGAACCGCGAGACCGAGGCGATGCGCGACGGCTCCGACGCGGTGTCCGACTGGCCGCTGCTCAATGCACTGCTCAACTGCGCGAGCGGCGCCACCTGGGTGTCGCTGCATCACGGCGGCGGCGTCGGCATCGGCTATTCGCAGCACGCCGGCATGGTGATCGTCGCTGACGGCACGCCGGAGGCCGCGCGCCGGCTCGAGCGTGTGCTATGGAACGACCCGGCGACAGGCGTGATGCGCCACGCCGACGCCGGCTATGACACGGCGGTCGAATGCGCGCGCGCCAACCGGCTCGATCTGCCTAGCCTGCGCTGATGGGACCTCCTCGATCGGGAGTTGCGGCATCTCCCGACCGGGGCGCAGCTTAACGAGCAATCTCGTTGCAGCTCTCAACCTTCCGGTTGATGTACGCGAGGTGACCGGCCGGACATGCCTTGATACGGGAAATCGGCGGTGCAGCTACCGGAGATAGGTGGTCCGTGGAGCGCTGCGCCTGTGACCCGTCGCGGGTGACACATTAGTCTGCCTGCTTTCGCGTCAGCTTCGCTGACAGGATGAGCGGCCAGGGTCCTTGTCTCGCGGCAGATGGCATGCAATCTTCCGCAGCCGGCAATGCTGTTCGAGAGCAACAAGAACAATAATCCCTCTCGTCCCTCCAATTCTGTCGAGGGCCTGATCATGTCGAACCTTACCCAAACGACATCCGCTCCGTGGCGGATAGGAGTGCTGTTCTCGCGAACCGGCTTCATGTCGGTCATCGAGGAGACCCAGTATCAGGGCACGCAACTCGCGATCGAAGAGGTGAATGAAGCGGGCGGCGTCTGCGGCCGCGAGCTGGTTCCCGTTGCCTATGACCCCGGATCGGACTCGGCCGCCTATGGTCATTACGCCAAGCGGCTGATGATCGAGGATCAGGTCAGCACGATCTTCGGCTGCTACACCTCGTCGAGCCGCAAGGCGGTGCTGCCGGTAGTCGAACGGCTGAACGGTCTGCTCTGGTATCCGACGCTTTACGAAGGGTTCGAGGCGTCGCCCAACGTCATCTACACCGGCGCCTCGCCGAACCAGAACAGCCTCGCGCTGTGCCGCTATTTGATGGATACGATCGGAACGCGGTTCTATTTCGTGGGGTCCGACTACATCTATCCGCGCGAGTCCAACCGGGTGATGCGGGAGCTGCTCAAGAGCAACGGCGGCTCGGTGGTCGGCGAGCGCTATGTCAATGTTTATGCGCGCTGGCAGGATTTTGTGCCGATCATCCAGGATATCAAGCGTGTCAGGCCCGACGTGATCTTCTCGACCGTCGTTGGCGAGGGCACGGTGTTCCTTTATCAGGCCTATGCGAATGTCGGGCTCGATCCAAAGCAGGTGCCGATCGCCAGCCTGACCACGACGGAAGCGGAAATTGCCGCCATGGGCTTCGACGTCGGCGAGGGACACGTCACGGCCGCATCGTATTTCCAGGGCGTCGAGGGCAGCGCTAATAATGCGTTTGTGCAGCGCTTCAAGAAGCGGTTCGGCGCCGATATCTCAACCAACATGTGCGCCGAAGCATCCTATTTCCAGCTGCATCTGTTCGCGAAGGCGCTCGAGCAGGTCAATTCACTCGACACCGAAGTTCTCCGCTCGATGGTGTTCGGCACCAGCTTTGATGCACCGCAAGGTGCCGTCACCGTCAACCCGATGTCGGGTCATACCGACCTCTGGACCCGCATCGGGCGCGCCAACCGCCAGGGGCAGTTCGATGTCGTCAGCCAGTCGAAGGAGCCGGTGCATGCGGATCCGTTCCTGATCGGATATGGTCGTGCAACGCAAACAGGAAGCGTCCAATGAACGAAATGTCGCGTAAGCCGTCGCTGAGCCGAGACGTCGGCGGACGCAAGACCATGGTTCAGGAACTTGCCGATTTGTCGGCGGTGGTGGTCGCGCCGGTCGACGATCAGGTCGGCATGTTGCTGCGCGAGTTGCAGCGGTTCCGGATGCGGGTGCGGCAGGTCTGGCCGATGCCGGAGAGCGTACCCGCCGATGCCGACGTGGTGTACTGCGAATATTCCCCTGACCTGGCGCGGCGCCTGCCATGGATTCCCGGCGACGCGCGCTCGGCGCTGGTTGTGATCCTGCCGGCGACGGAAACCGTTCACGCCGATGCGCTGTGTCATGCGACGCCGAACGCCGTGCTGCCGCGGCCGTTCACGCAGAATGCCGTGCTGTCCAGTCTCGTGCTGGCGCGCAGTCAATTTGGTTATGAACGGCGGCTTCGCAGCAAGATCGAGAAGCTGGATGACAATCTGCGCTCGATGCGCACGGTGGAGCGCGCCAAGGCGATCCTGATGGCGACGCGGCAGATGCCGGAAACCGAAGCCTATGGCTTCATCAGACGACAGGCGATGGATCGTCGCGTGTCGGCAAGTGCAGTCGCCGCGGCGATTGTTGACTCGTTCGAACTGCTTGGCTACGATCATCAACAGTAAGCCCCAATAGCGGGGCCGGCGGCGACAGCGCCGCCTTCGACACAACCGGCAACAAAGCCCTCCCAATGCTCGCGTAAGCGCGCATCGGGAGGGCTTTTTATTTTTTCAGTCCTGAAGGGAGCTAGGGATGAGCATTTCACGGCGGACTTTGCTGAGGAATACCGCGGCGCTGGGCGCGTTTGCCGGCGCCGGACTGCCGCACATCTGGATCAAGAACGCCGACCTCGCTTACGCCGCCGGCGGCGAGATCAAGGTCGGCGTGCTGTTCTCGCTGACGGGAACGACCGCGATCATCGAGGAATCGCTCAACAAGGCGACGCTGCTCGCCATCGAGGAGATCAACGCCGCAGGCGGCATCAAGGGCAGCAAGATCGTGCCGATCGTCGAGGACCCCGCGTCCGATCCGGCGACCTTCTCGGAGAAGGCTCGCAAGCTCGTCGTCGGCGACAAATGCGTCAGTGTGTTCGGTTCCTACACCTCGGCAAGCCGCAAGGCGGTGCTCCCGGTGTTCGAGCGGCAGAACAATCTCTATTGGTATCCGACGCTCTATGAAGGCCGCGAGTGCTCGAAGAACGTCATCTACACCGGCGCGGTGCCGAACCAGCAGCAGGACGAGTTCGTGCCCTGGCTGGTCAAGAAGTTCGGCAAGAAGTTCTACCTGATCGGCTCCAACTACATCTATCCGAAGGAAGAGAACAACTACTGCAAGAAGCTGCTTGAGAAACTCGGCGGCGAGGTCGTGGCGGAAGAATATGTGCCGCTCGGCCATTCCGAATTCTCTTCCGTCATCAACAAGATCCGCTCGACTCAGCCGAACGTGATCTTTTCCACCGTGGTCGGCGATTCCGTGGTCGCGCTGCATCGTCAGTACAAGGCGGCCGGCCTCGATCCCGAGAAGATGCCGATGGCGAGTCTCACGACCTCCGAGAACGAAGTCGCTGCGATGGGCGGCGAGGCGGCCGCCGGTCACTTCACCTCGGCGCCTTACTTCATGGTGCACAAGTCGCCGGAGAACGAGAAGTTCGTCGAGGCTTACAAGAAGCGTTGGGGCGCCGACAAGGTGACGCATTTCGTGTCGGAGGCCTGCTACTTCCAGACCTACCTGTTCAAGCAGGCGGTCGAGAAGCTCGCGACCAGCGATCTCACGCCGCCGAACATCCGCGACGCGGTCAAGGGCCAGGAAGTGATTGCACCGCAGGGCAAGGTCCGGATCGAGCCGGAGAACCTGCACACCTGGCTGTGGCCCAAGATCGCGCAGGCGAAGTCGAACGGACAGTTCGAGATTCTCGTCGAGGCCAAGGAGTGGCTGAAGCCGGTGCCTTACGCGGCCTATCCCGGACAGTCATGCACCGAGAAGGGCTTGGCCGAGAAGAGCTGACGACGGGGGCTGACGAAGGCCGTCGGCGTGCGGCGCCGGCGGCCAGCGTCCCGAAACGAATGCTGCCTCTCGCACGAACGGGGGCGAGGGGCAGGGCGCACAACGCGAACATCGAAAGCGGATCCCGACGTGGACCAATTCATCGAACAAATCGTCACCGGCCTCAGCATCGGATCGATCCTGCTGCTGGTCGCGCTGGGCCTGTCGATCATCTACGGCTCGATGGGCATCATCAATCTCGCCCATGGCGAGTTCGTGATGCTGGGCGCTTACGCGGCCTGGGTGTTCCATACCTATCTCGGGCTCGGCCTGCTCGCGAGCCTGGTGCCGATCTTCTTCGTGGTCGCCGCGTTCGGCTGGGTCATTGAGCGTTACGTCCTGAGCCTGCTCAACAACCGGCCGCTGGACACGATCCTTGCGACCTGGGGCGTCGGCATCATGCTGCAGCAGGCGGTGCGGCTGATGGTCGGCAGCGAACTGCGCTACGTGCAGCTGCCGCCGGCGCTGTCCGACAGCATGGACGTGTTCGGCATCTCGGTATCGTCCTATCGGGTGTTCCTGTTCGTGGTGTCGATCGCACTGTTCGTGGCGACCTGGTTGCTGATGAACCGCACCACGGTCGGAATGAAGCTACGCGCGATCATCCAGGACCGTTCCGTCGCTGCCTCGTTCGGAATCAACGCCAAACGGGTCTATGCGCTGACCTTCGCCTACGGTGCGGGCCTTGCGGGACTGGCTGGCGCGCTGGTGTCGCCGCTGAAGAGCGTGTCGCCCGATATGGGCACCGGCTATGTGGTCGATGCCTTCATGGTGGTGGTGCTCGGCGGCGTGCAGAGCCTCGCCGGCACCGTGGCGAGCGCCTTCATCCTCGGCGAGCTCTCCGGCGGCATTGCCTTCCTGCAGAACGACACGGTGGCCAAGGCAATCGTGCTGCTCGCCATCGTCGTGCTCATCCGGTTCCGCCCCGAGGGGCTTTTCACCGCACGCGTGCGGGCCTGAGACAGATCGCTCATCTATGCCGTCGCATGTTCCTAACTCCAGCGGATTGCAGCGCCTGATCGCGCAGCTTGCACCGTTGCTCATTGTCTCTGCCGTGGTGTTCGCGCTGCCGGTGCTGCTCAACAACGACTTCCTGCTCAACAAGGTCGCGCGTTATCTGGTGCTGGGCATCCTTACTGTGTCGCTCGGGCTGTCCTGGGGATTCGGCGGCATCCTGAATCTCGGCCAGGCGATGAGCTTCGGGCTCGGCTCCTACGCAATGGCAATGGCGCTCAAGCTCAAGACCGTCCCGGTGCACACCGGAGCGAGCGGACTGCCGGACTTCATGGTCTGGAATAATGTCCCGCATTTGCCGTGGTTCTGGGAGCCGTTCCGCTCGCTGACCTTCGCGATCGCCGCCGGCCTGATCGTGCCGGCGCTGGTTGCGGCGGCGCTCGGCTGGTTCATGTTCCGGGGCCGCGTCACCGGCGTCTATGTCTCGATCATCACGCTCGCCACCATGGTGGTGATCAATCTCGTGATCATCGACCAGCAGAGCTACACCGGCGGCTTCAACGGCATCACCGATCTCGCCCAGCTCGAGATCTTCGGCGTCGCGTTCGATGCCTATGGCCGGGCTACCTATTATCTCGTGGCCAGCTGTGTCCTGCTCAGCCTGCTTGTCGCCTTTGCCTTCACGAGAACCAAGGCCGGACTGATCGTGCAGGCGATCCGCGACCATGAGAGCAGGGTGCGCTACTTCGGCTACGACGTCGCGCTCTACCAGATCTTCGTGTTCGCGCTGTCGGCGGCGATCGCGGGCCTTGCCGGCATGCTCTACACGGTGGTGATGGAGTTTGCCTCGCCGACCTTCCTCGGCGTGCAGCTCTCTCTTTCGGTGGTGGTGTGGTGCGCGGTCGGCGGCCGGCAGAGCCTGGTCGGTGCGTTCCTTGGCGCAGTGCTGGTGGCGGGCATGCAGGGCGCGCTGTCGGAGTCAGCGGCGTTCCTGGAAACCTGGACGCTGGTGATGGGCGCGCTGTTCGTGCTCGTGGTGCTGTTTTTGCCGAAGGGGCTCGCCGGCCTTGCGCAGGTCGTGCTGCGCTGGATCGTGCAGCGCCGCCATGCGGCCGCGGGCGGGGTGGCGCAAGGCGTCGGCCAGACGGAGGGCAGCACATGAGCTCCCATCTCGATCTCCGCGACGTGTCGGTCAGCTTCAACGGTTTCAAGGCGCTCAATTCACTCAACATGAGCGTGCGCAAGGGCGAGCTGCGCTGCCTGATCGGGCCGAACGGCGCGGGCAAGACCACCGCGCTGGACATCATCTGCGGCAAGGTCAAGCCGAGCGCCGGCACGGTGAGCTTCGATGGCACCGCGCTGCAGGATCTTGAGGAATACGAAATCGCCCGCGCCGGCGTCGGCCGCAAATTCCAGGTGCCGAGCGTGTTCCGCGAGCTGTCGGTCTCCGAGAACCTCGAAGTGGCGCGGGCGCGTCGCACCTCCGTGCTTGGCAATTTGCGCTGGAACATCGGCAATTCAGGACGCGAGCATGTCGAGCGTCTGGCCGAGCTGGTCGGGCTCACCGAGCAGCTCGACCGACCGGCCGCCTATCTGTCGCACGGTCAGACCCAGTGGCTGGAGATCGGCATGCTGGTCGCCCAGGACGCCGAGCTGATCCTGATGGACGAGCCTACCGCGGGCATGACGGCGCAGGAAACCCGCAAGACCGCCGAACTGTTCGCACGGCTGAAGGGCAAGCACACGCTGATCGTGGTCGAGCACGACATGGGCTTCGTCAAGGCGATCGGCGACATCATCTCCGTGATGCATATGGGCCAGATGCTGGCCGAGGGCACCGCGGCGGAAGTGGAGGCGCATCCGGAAGTGCGCCGAGCCTATCTCGGATCGGGAGGCATCAGCCATGCTTGAGCTGACCGACGTCGACGCCTTCTACGGCAACAGCCGCGCCCTGCAGGGCATCAACCTGATGGTTGGCAATGGCGAATTCCTCTCGGTGCTCGGCCGCAACGGCGTCGGCAAGACCACGCTGATGCGCAGCATCCTCGGCCTGATGGACCGGTGCACCGGACGGCTATCGCTCGACGGTGCCGACATCTCGCCGCTGCGGACCTATCAGCGCGCCAAGGCCGGTATTGCCTACGTGCCGCAGGGCCGCGGGATTTTGCCGCGCTTCACCGTGCGGGAGAACCTGACGCTCGGAACCTTCGCGGCGAAATCGGCCAACGGAATCGAGGAGTGGGTGCTCGAGCTGTTTCCGGTACTCAAGGACTTTCTCAATCGCTATGGCGGCAATCTCTCCGGCGGCCAGCAGCAGCAGCTTGCGATCGCGCGGGCGCTGCTGGCCAAGCCCAAGGTCATCCTGCTGGACGAGCCGACCGAGGGGATCCAGCCGAACATCGTCGAGCAGATCGAGGACGTGATCGTCAGTCTCAATCGCGAGCGCGGCATCACAGTCGTGCTGGTCGAACAGAATGTCGCGTTCGCGCGGCGCGCGTCTCACCGCTTCGCGCTGCTCGAAAAGGGACGCGTCGTCGCCAAGGGCGCGATCGGTGAGCTCACCGATGATCTCATCCAGCTGCACATGGCCGTGTAGCGGGAATTATCGCTCAGGAAAGGGAGTCGAGACATGTTGCATGGAGACATATCGAGCAGCAAGGACACGGTCGGCGTTGCCGTGGTGAACTACAAGATGCCGCGCCTGCACACCACGGCCGAGGTGCTGGATAACGCGCGCAACATCGCCAAGATGGTCGAGGGCATGAAACTCGGCCTTCCGGGCATGGACCTCGTGATCTTCCCGGAATACTCGACCCACGGCATCATGTACGACTCCAAGGAGATGTACGAGACGGCGTCGTCCGTGCCGGGCGAGGAGACCCGCATCTTCGCGGACGCCTGCCGCAAAGCGAAGGTCTGGGGTGTGTTCTCGCTGACCGGCGAGCGCCACGAGGAGCATCCCAACAAGGCGCCGTACAACACCCTGATCCTGATGAACGACAAGGGCGAGATCGTCCAGAAGTACCGCAAGATCATGCCGTGGGTACCGATCGAGGGCTGGTATCCCGGCGATTGCACCTACGTCTCGGACGGGCCGAAGGGGCTGAAGATCAGCCTGATCATCTGCGACGACGGCAACTATCCGGAGATCTGGCGTGACTGCGCGATGCGCGGTGCCGAGCTGATCGTGCGCTGCCAGGGCTACATGTATCCGGCCAAGGAGCAGCAGATCCAGATATCGAAGTCGATGGCCTGGGCCAACAACTGCTACGTCGCGGTCGCCAACGCCTCTGGCTTCGACGGCGTCTATTCCTACTTCGGCCATTCCGCGCTCATCGGTTTCGACGGAAGGACGCTCGGCGAGTGCGGCACGGAGGAGAACGGCATCCAGTACGCGCAGCTCTCGGTGTCGCTGATCCGCGACGCCCGCCGCAACATGCAGTCGCAGAACCATCTCTTCAAGCTGATGCACCGCGGCTATACCGGCCTGATCAACTCCGGCGACGGCGATCGGGGGCACGCGGTCTGCCCCTACACCTTCTACAAGAACTGGATCACGGACCCCGAGGGCACCCGGGAAATGGTCGAGGCCATGACCCGTCCGACCGTCGGAACCGACGAATGTCCGATCGAGGGCATTCCGAACCAGAAAGTCGCACATCGTTGAGTGACATCGATGATCGGCGCCGGCGCGATGTTTCGCGCCGGCGTGGTTCGATGCAACGGCGGACACTTCCTCGCGGAGGAAACAGGGGGACATCATGAGCGGTCAATCGAATAGCGGGCTGGTTCAGCAGACCGAAGGGCAGATCGACGACCTTCTCGGCCATGAATTCGAGCACGAGCCGGTGCCGATGAGCGCCCGGCGCAGCGCCTTCTCGGTCACGATGGTGTGGCTGGGCTTTCCGATGATCATCACCGGCGCGATGACCGGATCGCTGTTGGTGCTGGGCATGGGGTTCAAGAATGCACTGGTGGCGATGATCGTCGGCAATTTGATCATGTTCGCCTATGTGGGCGCGCTCGGCCTGATCGGCACCCGGCGCGGCATGAACTTCGCGCTGATCGCCAGCATCGTGTTCGGAAAGAAGGGCTACGTGCTGGCGTCGGGCCTGCTGTCGACCCTGCTGCTCGGCTGGTATGCGGTGCAGACCGGCATCACCGGCGCATTGATCTCCTCGACCTACGGCCTCAATTATGTGGCGATGACCATCGTCGCCGGCGTGCTCTATATCGGGATCACCTTCGTCGGCGTGAAGGGATTGCACTGGATCGGGCTGGCGTCGGTGCCGCTGTTTGTCGTGCTTGGCCTCTGGGTCGCGGCCGATGCCGCCTCGACCACGACGTCGGCGGCGATCTTCGGCTATGCCGGCAACAATGGCGTCGCCAGCATGTCGATGGGCGTCGGGCTTACCGTGGTGCTCGCGCTGTTCATCGACGCAGGCACGGTGACGGCGGACTTCAATCGCTGGGCGCCGAGCACGCGGTCCTCGCTGTTTGCCACGTTCAGCGCGTTTCCGTTCGCCAATCTGGTCGCGATGCTGGTCGGCGGCGTGATGACGGCGGCGCTCGCCGTGCCGAACGCCAACCCGTTCGGTGTCGACAACATGTTCGGCTACATGAACGGCAAGCAGCTCACCTGGCTCAGCATCCTCGCATTCATCTTCCTCTATGCCAATCTCGGCTCGGTCTGCTCGCATTGCCTGTACAACGCGGCCACCGGCTGGTCGCGCATCCTCGGGACCAATATGCGGCTGATGGCGGTGGTGCTCGGCGCGCTTGGCATCCTGGTTGCTGCCGGCAATGTCTGGGCGTTCTTCATACAGTGGCTGTCGCTGCTCGGCATCCTCGTGCCGCCGATCGGTGCGATCATTCTGGTCGATCAGTATCTGCTACGGGCCGAGGCGCGTGCGGACGTCGACTGGCGTGCGAAGCCGTTCATCGCCTGGGGCATCGGGTCGCTGTTTGCCTTTGCGGTTGAAAACCTGATGCCGGGACTGTCCACTGCGATCTCCGCCGCGGTGGTCGCAGGCATCGTGTACGGTGCGATCGCACGGGTGGAGTCTCCGACTGAAAAGGTGGCGCGTCCGGCGTAAGCGATCAGCTCGATCAAGCAAGAAGGGTACATCAATGAGCGTCGACTATCAGATCCATGATCTCGGCAATTTGACCTTGCAGCGCGGCGCGACCATTCGCGACTGCAAGCTCGCCTACAAGACCTATGGCCAGCTCAACGCAGCCAAGGACAACGTCATCGTCTATCCGACCTGGTACTCCGGCCAGCACTACGACAATGAATGGCTGATCGGACCGGGCAGGGCGCTCGACCCGGCAAAGTACTTCATCATCATCCCGAACATGCTCGGCAACGGGCTGTCGTCGTCGCCGAGCAACACGCCGGAACCGTATAATGGACCGCGTTTTCCGCAGGTGACGGCCTATGACAATGTGCGCGCCCAGCACCGGTTGGTGACCGAGAAATTCGGCATCAAGCACATCCGTCTGGTGGTCGGCTGGTCGATGGGCGCGCTGCAGACGTTCCATTGGGGCGCGCTCTATCCCGATATGATGGATCTCCTGGCGCCGTTCTGCGGCTCGGCCAAATGCTCGCGGCACAACTTCGTGTTTCTCGAAGGCGTCAAGGCGGCACTCACCGCGGATGCTGCGTGGAAGGAGGGCTGGTACACCGACAAGCCGGCCCGCGGCCTGCGCGCCGCCGCGCGTGTCTATGCCGGCTGGGGCTTTTCGCAGGCCTTCTATCGCGAGCAGCTCGACATCAAGACGCTGGGCTATTCGTCGCTGGAGGATTTCCTGGTGGCATTCTGGGAAGGCTTCTTCCTGCCGAAGGATCCCAACAACCTGCTGACCATGCTGTGGACCTGGCAGCACGGCGACATCAGCGACAACGAAATCTACAACGGCGACTTCAAGGCCGCGCTGCGGGCGATCAAGGCCAAGGCCTATGTCATGCCGGGTCAGACCGATCTCTATTTCCCGCCGGAGGATAGCGAGTTCGAGGTCGAGAACATGCCGAACGCCAAGTTCGTGCCGGTACCGTCGATCTGGGGCCACTTCGCCGGCGGGCCGGGGACCAATCCGGTCGATGTCGACTTCATCGACAGCAAGCTCAAGGAGCTGCTCGCATCGTGATATCGACCGGTTGCGAACGGCTGCCTGCGCGATCATGGGAGGCGTGAGCTTGTCCAATCCCGCTTTGCTGCTTGATCAGTACCGCATCCGGGAAGAGCCGTATTACCGGCCGCTCAAGGATGAGGTCGAACTGTTCGGTGCGGCCTATGCCAACCGCATGCCGGTGATGCTGAAAGGGCCCACCGGCTGCGGCAAGACCCGCTTCATCGAATATATGGCGTGGCGGCTCGGCCGCCCGCTGATCACGGTGGCCTGCCACGAGGACATGACGGCGGCGGATCTGGTGGGGCGCTGGCTGCTCGACGCAGAGGGCACGGTGTGGAGCGACGGGCCGCTCACCACAGCGGTGCGCCTTGGCGCGCTCTGTTACCTCGACGAGATCGTCGAGGCGCGCCAGGACACGACGGTCGTGATCCATCCCTTGACCGACGATCGTCGTGTGCTGCCGCTGGAAAAGCGCGGTGAATTGATCCACGCCCATTCCGACTTCCAGCTCGTGATTTCCTACAATCCGGGCTACCAGAGCGCGATCAAGGACCTCAAGGAATCCACCAAGCAGCGCTTCGCGGCGCTGGATTTCGGCTATCCTGATCGGCCGGCCGAAACCGAGGTGGTGTCGCGCGAAGCCGGTATCGAGCCGAACCTCGCCGATCTCCTGGTGAAGATCGCCCAGCACAGCCGCAACCTGAAAGGCCAGGGGCTCGACGAAGGTGCCTCGACCCGGATGCTGGTCAATGCCGGCCGACTGATCGGATGCGGCATCAGCCTCGAAAAGGCCTGCGAGACCACGATCGTCGTTCCCCTGACCGATGATGCGGACACCAGGAACACGTTGCGCGACGTGATCTCGGCCTGTGGGTAAGTGGAAGATTGCAGGTGGCGGTCGCGCAAATCAGTTCGCTCGATAGCTTCCGGTCCGGACGTCGGCTTGCGGCACTCTTGCGCGGCCATGACGATGTAGCTGCGGCGGTGCAGACAGCGCGTACCGCTCTGCAGCGAACTGGTTGGTTCGATCACCTGGCGGTCTGGGACGAGGCCGTGCACGCCCTGTTCGAGGCCAATCTCGGTCAAGCCGTGGTGCAGGGTTTTCTGCGTCTATCGGAGCAATGGCCGGCGCAGCGATCGGCCGATGATCTGATCGCGATCGGCCGCGCGGTCAGGGACATCGGCTGCGGTGCCGGAAGCCGTGTCGCCCATGCCTTGCTGACCGAATTGTCCAAGGTGCTGCCCCGGCTTGCGGGTGCAGGAGAACTCACCGCGGTTCTCGCCGCGCTCGACGAACTCGCAGCCACCGGGCCGGAGTCGGCGGGGCTCGCGATCGGCCGGCTGGGGCAGTTTCTGACGCATGCCGGCGGCGAGGAGTTTGCGGCGTGGGTCTCCGCTGGCTTGCGCGCCAGTGGCAGTCGCGCATCGCGCCGCCGCGCCTATTTCGCGCTCGACGATCAGCTTTCGGCGCAGCTGTTCGCAGCCGGTCGGAGCGGGGATGATTTCGCGCGGCTGGAGAAGCGCCTCGCTGCAACCACGATCGCGTTGTGGAACAGAAAGCCGCGTTTCCGCAAACTTGCCGTTGCACCGACGCCGGTGCCGCGGCGGACCTCGCTCGCCGCCGGCCTCGTCGGTCTTCCGCAGACCTTTCCCGGCTTCGAGGACGAGGCGGCCGACGCCGTCTATCTCGCGGCGGTCTCGCATGCCGGCGCGCATCTGGTGCATTCCACCGTCCGCTTTCCGGTGCGACGACTGAAGGCGCTGCAGATCGCGCTGGTCTCGCTGATCGAGGATGCCCGGGTCGAGGCGCTGGCGCTCTACCAGATGCCGGGGCTGCGCCGGCTGTGGCTGCCATTTCACAGCGCGACGCCAGCCGGCCAGGCAACCGCAGCCGGACTGATGATGCGGCTGGCGCGGGCGCTGATCGATCCCGATTATCAGGATCCGGATGCGTGGGTGACCAAGGGGCGGACGCTGTTTGCCGCTGCCGCCGGCCGCTGGACCGATCCCGCCATCAGCCGCGAGATCGGTGGTTTGCTCGGCAACGACATCGGTCAGATGCGGCTGCAGTTCAACGCCAAGAGCTACGTCGTCGAACCTGCCTATCGCGACGACAATCTGGCGCTGTGGGATTTCGGCGACCAGCGGGACAGTCCGGCCGAGACGATCGAACTTGCCGTCGATTCCGTCCGGATCGAGCGGCGCGACGATGCGGGTGGTCAGCCGGCCGACGACAACGCCAGGCCGGACGAGACGCTGCGCGCGAAGGCCAGCGCGGTAACGCTGCTGGACGGGTTTCCGGTCGCGACCTACCCGGAATGGGACTATGCGGCGCGTACCGAGCGGCCGGACTGGACCACGATTCTGGAAGCCGATGCCGCCGTTTCCGCACAGCCCTTCGATTCCTCGACGGACGCCGACGCGATGCGCTGGATCACGGAGTTGACCCGCGACGCGTCGATCGGCCGCCGGATCAGACACAAGGGCCAGCGCGACGGCGACGCGCTCGACATTGACGCGGCGATCGCCCTGACGATCGAGCGGCGCACCGGCAATATCAGCGAGCCCAGGGTTTACCAGCGCGATGCGCCGGGACCGCGCGATCTCGCCATCCTGCTGCTCTTGGACCTGTCGCAATCGACCGCCGACCGTGACCGCCGCGGCCGGACGGTCCTCGACGTCGAACGCAAGGCGGCTGCGATCATGGCGGCGGCGGTCGAGGCCGCCAATGATGCGATCGCGGTGCATGGTTTCAGCTCCGACGGCCGCGAGCGCGTGCGCTATCTGCGCATCAAAGGCTTTGCGGAGCCGATGGATGCCGTGGTTCGTTCACGTCTCGCGGGTCTTGGCAGCAGCCATTCCACGCGGCTGGGCGCGGCATTGCGCCATGCCGGGGGCTACCTCGCGGAACGACGCGCGTTCCGGAAAGTGCTGCTGGTTCTGACTGACGGCGAGCCGTCCGACGTCGACGTGCCGGACAGGCAATATCTCGTCGAGGACGCCCGCCGGGCCGCGCAGCAGCTGCGGCGGCGCGGCACCGATATCTTTGCCTTCGGCATCGGTGAGCAAAGATTTCCCCAGCTCGATCGGATTTTCGGCGAGCGCTATGCGCTCCGGGTGCCGCGCATCGAGGTGTTGCCGCAACGGGTGATGCAGCTCTACGCGGAACTGAAGAAATAGACGACCGGCTCTAGCCCGTTGCCCGGGGCAGGGAGCCCTTCGCGGTGATCTCCGCCGAAAGTTCCTCGATCGTCTTGCGCTGCTCCATGGCGGCGCGGCGGATCAGCGCAAACGCAGCCGGCTCGGCCAGCGCATGGCTGTGCATGACCTGAAGGACCGCGGCAAGCACGACGCGGCGGGATCGCAGCCGCTGCTCCAGCTTGAGCACCTGCTGCTTGAGCTCGCTGGTGCGCTCGCTTCGCTCGAAAGCCAGGACGAGCGCGGCATAGATGCCGGCCGATCGCAGTG
Organism: Bradyrhizobium sp. USDA 4504; assembly: GCF_054063995.1. Lineage (NCBI taxonomy): Bacteria > Pseudomonadati > Pseudomonadota > Alphaproteobacteria > Hyphomicrobiales > Nitrobacteraceae > Bradyrhizobium > Bradyrhizobium sp. USDA 4504. Next base: position 1,684,729 of record NZ_JBSSGV010000001.1, read on the forward strand.
GCTTCACCAGGAATGACGCCGGATCGAGGTCGAGCACCAGCTTCAGACGGCTTGGCGTCTCGGTGCCGAGCAGGGCGATGACCGGGCTTCGTCCAAGCGACGTCCGCTGTGCCGGCGAGGTGAGCGGCAGGAACTCGTCATCGATCAGCGTCACGTCGGGACGGCAGTCGATACTGGCACCGGGCTCCCATATGACGATCTCGATCCCGAGGCGCTCGAACTGCCGCCTGACGATCGAGGCATCGCGCTCATCCTTGATGGCGACGAGCGCCTTGCGGCCCCGCAGCGAAAATGAAGACGGTTTGCTCATTTCACAACCCGCAAATGCGGCGCATTCGGCAACGTTCCATCCCTTGCCGGGCTGGCGGCGATGTCGAGCTGCGTCAGATAGGGATCCGGTCTAACCGGCGCTTCAGCTTCCCAGAAGATGTCAAACTGTCCTTCGGCGTTCGAGACGGCCAGCCGCGGCGTCAGGACGCAGTGGTTGTTGCTGCCGTCGATCCAGACCGGACCTTGCGGCGAATTGTAGCGATGGCCGGCCGCGGCGCGCCGCACCTCGCCGATATCGGATGTGCCCGCGCGCTGCAGCGCCCGGGCCAGCAGATAGACCGCGACATAGGCGGATTGCCCGTCGACGGACGGGCTGCTGTGCTCGCCGTGGCGCGCCTTCCAGCGCGCCACGAAGGCCCGGTTCTCGGGCAGGCGAATGCTCTCGAAATAGGCCGACGATGTGATGCATCCGGCCGATGCAGGACCCGCGATCTTGAGCTCGGGCTCGCACAGGCTGCAGCTCAGCATCGGGATCTCGAGGCCAGCCGCGGCGGTCGCCGCATGAAAGGCGCGGATGAAGTCGTAACTCGAACTGCCGACCAAGGTGTTGAAGACGACCGGCGGCCGGCGCCGCACGATCTCGTCCACGATGTGCGTGACCGCGCTTTCACCAAGTTCGAGCAGGCGTTCGGCGAGAATGCGTCCTTTGGCCGCCGTCACCAGCTCGCGGGTGACGCGATTGGTTTCCCAGGTCCAGACGTAGTTGGAGCCGACACAGAAGATCTCGCGCGACAGATTATCGAGCACGTAACGCACCAGCGGCAGTACGTTGTGATTGGGTGAGGCGCCTACATAGATGACATTGTCGGAGCATTCGAACCCCTCGTAGCGCGCCGGATACCAGAGCAGGCGGTCGGTACGCTCGACGATCGGCAGCACCTGCTTGCGCGAGGCCGAGGTGTAGCAGCCGATGATATGCTCGACGCCGACGTTGCGAATGAGGTCGTCGCAGACCGTGTGGTACTCCGAAATGATTCCGCGGGGATCGCGGACATGCGCCGATATCGCGAAGTCGAATTCGTCCTGATTGTTGATTTCGTCGACTGCCATCATGGCGCTCTTCAGGATCTCGCGTCCCATGGCCTGATAGGGCCCGTGCTGCGAGCAGATGATGCCGACTGGAATGGAGGGCTTGGTCATTGAGTACTTTCGGCCGCGCAACGCATCAAGGAGATCATCTTCGCAGAGGTCGGTGCAAGAGGTCATGCCGATTTGCTGCGCATGCACCTCGCGAAATTTGTGCAGCCAGCCTCGTTGACAACGCGCTGCACACCTCCTTAGAATTTTCTCCTACAGGGCTTCCTGTCGAACCTTGCGTGCGTCGATCTGGCCGATGACGTCCCGATCGCCGCGCAGAGTGCTCCGTTCGACTCCGGACCCATGCGATAGTTCATAGCCGCGGCATTTGGGCCATTCGTCACCTTCGTTTCGGAGGGGCGGGTGGTTTTTTGCTTTTGCCGCTAAACAAATTGGCGACACGTCCGTGCCGCCAAGCCGGAGGCGCATGCGCGGTGATGGGCAGTGCCTGCGCTTGCGTCATGTCAAGTGCGGGGATGAGAAACGATGCCGACGACGGATCTTCACTATCTCGGGCTCATTGAGATCGGGCAGCAAATCCAGGCCAAAAAGCTCTCGCCGGTCGAGGTGACCAAGGCGATGCTCGGGCGGATCGAGCAGCTCGACGGCAAGCTCAAGAGCTACGCCTATGTGATGGGCGAGGCGGCGCTGGTTGAAGCGGCGGCAGCCGAGAAGGACATCGCGTCCGGCAAGATCAAGGGACCGCTCCACGGCGTGCCGATCGCCGTCAAGGATTTGTGCTGGGCCAAGGGCGCTCCGGCCGCGCATGGCATGACCATTCACCGGGACTTCCGGCCGAGCGAGGATGCCACGGTCGTCGCGAGATTGAAGGATGCCGGCGCTGTCATCCTCGGCAAGCTGCAGCAGACCGAGGGCGCCTATGCCGACCATCACCCGAAGATCGATCCGCCGAAGAATCCGTGGAATGCGGATTTGTGGTCGGGCGCATCGTCGAGCGGTTCCGGCGTCGCCACCGCCGCGGGGCTTTGCTTCGGCTCGCTTGGCACCGATACGGGCGGCTCGATCCGTTTTCCATCGGCCGCCAACGGCATCACCGGGCTGAAGCCGACCTGGGGACGCGTGAGCCGTTATGGCGCGTTCGAACTCGCGGCAACGCTCGATCACATCGGGCCGATGGCGCGCAGCGCGGCCGATTGCGGCGCGATCCTCGCCGTGATTGCCGGCCAGGATCCCAAGGACACCACCTCCGTGCCGCTGCCTGTGCCGAACTATCTCGCCGGTCTGTCCGGCGATTTGCGCGGCGTGACGATCGGGGTTGATCGGCGCTGGACCATCGAAGGCACCGACGAGGCTGCCGGCAAGGTGCTCAGCGAAGGGCTGCGCGTTGCTGCCGATCTCGGCGCGAAGATCAAGGACATCACGTTTCCTGATCCCAAGGCCGTCATCGAGGACTGGTTCCCCTTGTGCGGCATCGAAGTGGCGGTCGCGCACGAAGAGACCTATCCCGCACGCAAGGACGAATATGGTCCGGCGTTCGCCGGCCTGCTCGATCTCGGCCGGGCGCAATCCGGCATGAATTACCAGAAGATCGTGCTGCGGCGCGAAGCGTTCCGCGGCGCGGTGCGGCTGTTGTTCGAGACGGTCGATCTGATCGCCGTTCCGGCCCAGGCGTTCGCTGCGCCGACATTGGCCAAGATGGCGGCGCTGGGTGAGGATCCGTCGCTGATTACCGGGCTGCTGCGCTTCACCTGTCCGTTCGACATGACCGGCAGCCCGACCGTGACGCTTCCCGGCGGCTTCGCGCCGAACGGCGGGCCGATCGCCTTCCAGTTCGTCGGCCGCCACTTCGACGAAGCAAGCCTCGTTCGCGCGGGCGATGCCTTCCAGCGCGTCACCGACTGGCACAAGCGCCATCCCGCGATCTGAATTGAGGAGCCGACCGCATGACCGAAGATTGGTTGAAGAGTTCCATCATGGCCAAGCGCGCCCTTGCCAAGGGCGCGATCGGTACGACCCATAGCCTGACGATCGAGCAGCAGGGTGGCTTCCATTACGTCTATGGGCCCTATGCCAAGCCGACCCTGTCGATCGACCCGGGTGGGGTCGTCGTTGTCGAAACCGAAGACGCCTTCGGCGGCGTGCTCACCAGCGAAAGCGACAGTCCTACGGCGAAGCTGAAGTTCCCCTATCTGAACCCGCAATGCGGGCCGATCGCGGTCAAGGGCGCCAAGAAGGGTGATTGCCTCGCCGTCCATATCCGCGACGTCGAGACCCGCGGCGCGCAGCCGGCGGGAACGACCTGCATCATTCCGGAGTTCGGCGGCCTGGTCGGGACCGCATCCACGGCGCTGCTCAACCCGCCGCTGCCGGAACGCGTCAGGAAGCTGCATGTCGACCGCAACGGCGTGCGTTGGAACGACAAGATCACGCTGCCCTATGAACCGTTCATCGGCACGATCGGCGTCTCGCCAGAGATCGAGGCGATCTCCTCGCTGCAGCCCGATTATCACGGCGGCAACATGGACCTGCCCGACGTTGCACCGGGCGCGATCATCTATCTGCCGGTGCATGCCGAAGGCGGGCTACTCTATGTCGGCGACTGCCACGCCACACAGGGCGATGGCGAGCTCTCGGGCGTCGCGCTGGAGCAGCGCGCGACGGTGACGCTGCAGATCGATCTGATCAAGAACTGGAGCTTCGCCTGGCCGCGGCTCGAGACGCGCGACTTCATCATGACGATCGGCAGCGCGCGCCCGCTCGAGGACGCGGCGCGCATCGCCTATCGCGAGCTCGTGCGCTGGATGAGCGCCGATTACGGCTTCGACGAGATCGACGCCTACATGCTGCTCAGCCAGGCCGGCCGCATGCGGCTCGGCAACATGGTCGATCCCAAATACACGATGGGGGCGTCGATCCTGAAGAATTACCTCAAGGCGTGACTTCAAAACATCCTTCAACGACAGAGGACATCGCGATGTATTCGGGGCGTATAGTCGGAATGGCTTTGCTTGGTACAATGCTCGGGACCGCGGCAATAGGTGCCGCCCAGGCGGCGGAGCCGCCGCTGAAGGTCGGCTTGCTGGAGGACGTCTCCGGCGATCTCGCCTTCATGGGCATGCCGAAGCTGCACGGCTCGCAGCTGGCGGTCGAGGAGATCAACAAGAGCGGCGGCATTCTCGGCCGGCAGATCGAGCTGATTCATCTCGATCCCCAGGGTGACAATGCCCGCTATCAGGAGTTCGGCCGACGGCTGCTCAATCGCGACAAGGTCGACGTGCTGATCGGTGGCATCACCTCGGCATCGCGCGAGGCATTGCGCCCGATCGTCGATCGCACCACCACGCCGTACTTCTATACGAACCAGTATGAAGGCGGTGTCTGCGACGCCAGCATGATCAGCATGGGTGCGGTGCCGGAGCAGCAGTTCTCAACCCTGATCCCCTGGATGGTCCAGAAGTTCGGCAAGAAGGTCTACGTCATCGCAGCCGACTACAATTTCGGCCAGATCTCCGCGGAGTGGAACCGCAAGATCATGAAGGACCTCGGCGGCGAGGTCGTGGGCGAGGAATTCATCCCGCTCGGCGTGTCGCAGTTCGCGCAGACGATCCAGAACATCCAGAAGGCCAAGCCGGACTGGCTGCTGACGATCAATGTCGGCGCGGCGCAGGACTCGTTCTTCGAGCAGGCGGCCGCGGCCAACCTCAACCTGCCGATGGGCTCTTCGATCAAGATCATGCTCGGCTTCGAGCACAAGCGGTTCAAGCCGCCGGCGCTCAACAACATGCATGCGACCGCGAACTGGTTCGAGGAGATCGATACCCCCGAAGCCAACGACTTCAAGAAGCGCTGGCACGCAAAATTCCCCGACGAGCTTTACATCAACGACATGGGCTACAACGCCTATAACGCGCTCTACATGTACAAGGCGCTGGTCGAGAAGGCCAAGTCGACCAAGCTCGAGGACATGCGCAAGGTGATCGCAACGGGGGATGCCTGCATCGAGGCTCCCGAGGGCAAGGTCTGCATCGACCCGAAGAGCCAGCATACGTCGCACCGCATGCGCCTGATCTCGGTCGGGCCCAAGCATGAGGTGACGGTGGAGAAGGACTACGGCACCATCCAGCCTTACTGGCTTGGCGAGATCGGCTGCGACCTCACCAAGAAGAACGACAAGGATCAGTACACGCCGAGTCATCTTCCCAGCAAGTCGTGATGCGCGCAGGCACGAATCTTGCTCGTGTTTGCACCGCGGCTTTGAGGCGAGCCGGCGCCGCAATGATGCGGCGCCGCGATCAGGGAGACCGGAATGTCGGCTGAACTCTTCTCGGTATTCTATCAGTTCGCCGATGTCTTCGCGTTCCTCATCCTGTCGGCGGCGGGCCTGGCCATCGTGTTCGGCATGATGGGCGTCATCAACATGGCGCATGGCGAGTTCATCATGTGCGGCGCCTACGTCACCGTGGGGCTCGTGAATCTCGGCGTGCCGCTTCCGATCGCGCAGATCCTGGCCGCGCTGACGGCGGGGATCATCGGCATGATCGTCGAGTACCTCGTCGTGCGGCGCTTCTACAAGCGACCGCTCGACTCGCTGCTCGCGACCTGGGGCCTCAGTCTGATCGTGACGCAGTCGATGCTGCTGATCGTCGGCTCCGCGGTGCGCGGTATTGGCACGCCGGAAGGAAGCTTCGCGATCGGGGGCTACACGTTTTCGACCTACCGGCTGGTGCTGTTTGCCTGTGCGGTAGCGGTCCTTGCGGGCCTCTACATCATCTTCATGAAGACGCGCTTTGGCGTGATCGCGCGCGCCACGATGCAGAACGCGGCGATGGCCAAGGCGCTCGGCGCGCGCACCGGGCGGATCTATTCCATCAGCTTCGGCATCGGCACCGCGCTCGCGGGGCTCTGCGGCGCGCTCTACGCGCCGACCATGACGCTGATCCCGACCATGGGCGCGACCTTTGTGGTCGAGAGCTTCGTCACCGTGGTGATCGGCGGCGCCAATGTCCTGCTCGGAACCGCGCCGGCCGCGGTGTTCCTGGCGATGATCCGAATGGCATTGAATGCCAGCTACGGGCAGATCATCGGCCAGATCGGCATGCTGTTTGCTGTCATCCTGATCATACGTGTGCTGCCCGAGGGACTATCCAGCGTGCTGGTTCGTCGTGGGCGCTAGACGGGAATTTCTGATGTTGAAGCTGCTCGAGGGCCCGCAGACGCTCGGACGCGGGAAGATCTTCTGGTCCTGCTTCCTCGCCGTGCTGGCCGGGGCGCTGATCTATCCGCTGTTCGCCGATTCCTATGATGTCGGCAATTTCGCCTACTTCCTGATCTGGATCTTCATGGCGCTCGGCCTCTGCCTGATGTGGGGATACGGCGGCATGCTGTCGTTCGGCCAGACCTTCTTCTTCGGCATCGCCGGCTACGGCTATGGCGTGCTCGCCATCAATATGGGCGGGGGAACGACCACGATCGCCGCGCTGGTTCTCTCCGTGGTCATCGCGATGATCGCGGCCGGGATCCTCGGTTACTTCATGATCTGGGGCGGCATCAGCGGGATTTTCTTCGGCATCGTGACGTTGTCGGCGACGCTAGTGCTTGCCTTCTTCCTCGGGCAGACCGCGGGGCCCGAATGGCATATCGGTCCGGCTCGGCTGAACGGCTTCAACGGCATGAAGGGAATGGACCCGCTCACGGTCGGCGACTTCGACATCGAGGGCTCGGCGCTCTATTACGTCATGATCGCGCTGATCGTGATCGTCTACATCGCGCTGCGCATGCTGGTGAACTCGAGCGTAGGCAACGTGATCGTGGCGACGCGGGAAAATCCGCAGCGCGCCGAGATGCTCGGCTATGACGTCCGCAAGTATCAGCTTCTGACCTTCGTGATCGGCAGCGGCCTCGCAGGGTTGAGCGGCGCACTGTACACGTCGTGGGGGCAGTTCATCACGCCATCCAGCATCGGCCTGCCGGCGGCGGCGATGCCGATCGTGTGGGTGGCGTTCTCCGGACGCAACGATCTGACCGCGACCCTGGTCGGATCGTTCCTGCTGCTGTTCGGCTTTCAGACCATCACGGTCTACAGCCAGCAAGCGGCGCTGGTGCTGATGGGCGTTCTGCTGCTCGCCACCGTGATGCTGGCGCCGCAGGGCTTCGTGCTCGGCATTGGCAAGCTCGTCGTCGATTGGTGGACCAGGCGTCGGCGCCGCGACGAAGCCCCCGCGCTGGCCGACACCGCCCGCCTGCAATCCGATGAGACCTGAATCATGGCGCTGGTCGATGTGAAAGGTGTCTCCAAGCGTTTCGGTGGATTGACCGCCGTCTCCGACGTCGACCTGACGGTCAATGCCGGCGAGGTGCACTGCCTGATCGGGCCCAACGGGGCCGGGAAGAGCACGCTGTTCAAATTGATCGTCGGGCTCTATCCGCCGACCACGGGCAGCATCTTCTTCGACTCGATCGATATCACCGCCGAGCGGCCCTACGCGCGGGTGCAGCGCGGCATGAGCATCAAGATGCAGGCGCCGAGCGTGTTCAAGGAGCTGCCGGTGCGGCAGAACATCCAGATCGCGCTGCAGGAACGCATTTCGGGCGCGGAATGCCGTGCTGAAGAGGAGCGGCTGCTCGCGTTGCTCAATCTGGCTGACGATAGCGGCAAGCTCGCCGGTGCGCTGTCGCACGGCCAGCAGCAATGGCTGGAGATCGGGATGGCGCTGGCGCTGCAGCCGCAGCTGCTGCTGCTGGACGAGCCGACCGCCGGCATGTCGCCGGAAGAGACTTTCAAGACCGGCGAGCTGATCAAGTCGTTCAATGCCGAGGGCATGACCGTCCTGGTCGTCGAGCACGACATGGCGTTCGTGCGTCAGGTCGCCCAGCGCGTTACCGTTCTGCATCTTGGCAAGATCTTCGCGCGCGGCAGCTTGGAGGCGATTTTGGAAGACGAGAAGGTCGCGGAAATCTATCTGGGTAAGACTCATGCCCACTGATCGCATTCTGGAGGTGTCGGGGCTTTGGGCGGGCTACGGCGCGACGCCGATCCTGCAAGGCGTCAGCATGTCGGTTTCGCGCGGCGAGATCGTCGGCGTGATCGGCCGCAACGGCGTCGGCAAGTCGACCCTGATGCGGTGCCTGATCGGCCTGCTGCAGACCTGGCGCGGCACCATCAGCTTCATGGATCAGGATGTCACGCAGCTCGAGGCCGATGCGCGGGCGCGCGCCGGCTTCGGCTACATCCCGCAGGGCCGCGACGTGTTTCCACAAATGAGCGTCGAGGAGAATTTGCAGGTCGGCGAGTTGATCGGCGGGCCCGAAGGCAAGAAGCTGCCCGAGCTCGTCTACGAGTATTTTCCACGCCTGAGGGAGCGCCGGCGCCAGATCGCGGGCACCATGTCGGGCGGCGAGCAGCAGCAGCTTGCGATCGGCCGCGCGCTGATCGGCAATCCGGCGCTGATGATCCTCGACGAGCCGTCGGAGGGCATCCAGCCGTCGATCGTGCAGCATATTTGCGAGGCGCTGAAATCGTTCCGAGCGGAGCTCGGGACCACGATCGTGTTCGTGGAGCAGAACCTCGACACCATCCTGGAGATCGCGCAGCGCTGCTACATCATGGAGAAGGGCAAGATCACGCGATCGCTGGCCGGTGAGGAGGTCAACGCGGACAACGTTCGCGCGCAGCTGTTGCTGTGATCGACCGCGCGATGCGGTGAAGATCAGTGCGTTGCATAATTGATAATAATGGAGGGAATGGACATGGATCTCGGACTCAAGGGAGCAAAGGCTCTCGTTACCGGCAGCACCAAGGGCATCGGCAGGGCGATCGCCGACACGTTCGCCGCCGAGGGCGCCAATGTCGGCATCTGTGCGCGCAACCAGGGCGACGTCGACGCTGCGGTCACAGCGCTCAAGGCCAAGGGCGTTTCGGCGTTCGGTAGTGCCGTCGACGTCTCAAACGGGCCGGCCCTGAAGGCCTGGGTCGCCGACATGGCGTCCAAGCTCGGCGGCATCGATGTCGTGGTCGCCAATGTCAGCGCGTTGTCGATCGGGCAGGACGAGGAGAGCTGGGAGAAGGAATTCTCCACCGACATGATGGGGACGGTGCGCCTCGTCAACGCGGCGATGCCGTATCTGGAGAAGAGCGGCGCCGCCGCGATCGTCACCATCTCGAGCGTGTCGGGACGCGAGGTCGATTTTGCCAGCGGTCCCTACGGTACGTTCAAGGCGGCGATCATCCACTACACGCAGGGCCTTGCCTACCAGCTCGCGGCCAAGGGCATCCGGGCCAATTCGGTATCACCGGGCAACACCTACTTCGAGGGTGGCGTCTGGAACATGATCAAGGACGGCAATCCCGAACTGTACAAGACCGCACTGGCGCTCAACCCGACCGGCCGCATGGGCACGCCGCAGGAGATGGCGAACGCCGCTGTGTTCCTGGCGAGCAAAGCGGCGAGCTTCATCACCGGGACCAACCTCGTGGTGGACGGCGCGTTGACGCGCGGCGTCCAGTTCTAGGCGGGGCGCGCCGTCAGCAAAGCCGCGTGATCGCCGCCCGCGGCGGCGGTCCGGACAGGCATATTCCGATAACAGCAGGGCGTCAGATGTCAGCGGATTCATTGCACTACAAATCCATCATCGAAGTCTCCGAGCTCATTCGCCGCAAGGAGGCGAAGCCGTCGGAGATCACCGAGGCAATGCTGGGCCGGATTGCGAAGCTGGATGGACAGTTTCACGGTTATGCGCTGGTCCTAGCGGAGCGAGCGATGGCCCAGGCCAAGCAGTACGACGCGGAGATCGCCAAGGGTGTCTGGCGTGGCCCGCTGCATGGCGTTCCGATCGGGCTGAAGGACCTCTGCTACACCTCGTTTGCACCGACCGCGGGCGGCACCACGATTCACGCCAAATTCGTACCGTCCTTCAATGCCACGATCGTGGACCGGCTCGAAGTCGCCGGCGCGGTGACGCTCGGCAAGCTGAAGATGACGGAGGGGGCCTATACCAGCCACCATCCTGCAATCCAGGCCCCGCTCAACCCGTGGAATGTGAACTACTGGGTCGGCTCCTCATCGACCGGATCGGGCGCCGCGACCGCGGCGGGGCTCTGCTACGGCTCGATCGGCAGCGACACCGGCGGCTCGATCCGCTTTCCGTCGGCGACCTGCGGGTTGACCGGGATCAAGCCGACCTGGGGGCGGGTCAGCCGCTACGGCGTCTTCCCGCTGGCCGACTCGCTCGATCACGTCGGGCCGATGTGCCGCAGCGCTGCGGATGCCGCGGCGATGCTCGGCGTCATCGCGGGCGCTGATATCAACGACCCGACCGCCTTGCGGGCTCCAGTGCCGAACTATCTGGCTGGAGCGGGCGACAGCATCAGGGGCCTCAGGATCGGTGTTGACCGCAGGTACACCCAGGAGGGCATCGACCGGCAGGTCGTCGCTGCGCTGGTGCAAGCCGAGCGCACGCTCGCCGATCTCGGCGCCGACATCCGCGAGGTGCATTTCCCGCCTTACCAGAAGCTCGTCAGCCAATGGATTGCGATGTGCTCGGTCGAGACGGCTGAGGCGCATCTGGACACCTACCCGTCGCGCAAGTCGGAATACGGACCCGATCTCGCGCAGCTGATCGAGCAGGGCCGGGCGACGAGCGGCGTCGATATTGCCGCGATCCATCATGAACGGTTGAAGTTCAGCGGCAGCCTCGCCGCCATGTTCGAAGATATCGACCTGCTGCTGATCCCGACGATGCCGGTACCGATCCCGACGCTCACCAAGATGAGCGAATACGGTGCCGACCCCAATATCCTCCTGAGCATTCTGCGCTTCACGGCGGTGTTCGATTTCTCGGGCAGCCCGACTATTACCTTGCCGATGGGCATGGCCTCGGACCAGATGCCGCTCAGCATGCAATTGGTCGGCTCACATCTGTCCGAAGACGTGCTGGTCCGCGCCGGCGCCGCGTTCCAGTCGATGACGGACTGGCATACGCGGCGGCCGCCGATCGAATAGAGGCCTCAACCCGTCTTGTCGACATTCCAGAACAGCGGCACCGGCGCGCGGACGATGTCCTTCAGCGCCTTGCGCGTCGCGGCCGGTTGATTGTACTGCCCGGTCGGGACGTGGGTGACCACCTCGTAGGCGCGTGCCTGGATCTTGTCGGCCAGCGCCTTCTGGTCCGGCGGCGCCGCGGTGCGGGCAAAGCTGTCGCGCAGCCGCTCGAGCTCGGCGTCCTCGACCCAGCCGAAGAAGCCGCCGTTCTTGCCCTTGCCGTTGACGCAGGCGTTGCCGATCGGATTGACGAGGTCGACGCTGGCCCAGGTCGAATGGTAGAGCGACCAGCCGCCCTCGGCCGGCATCGACTGTTTGGCGCGGCGTGCCACCACCGAACCCCAATCCATCGCCAGCAGGCTGACGTTCATGCCGATCGAACGCAGCGCATCGGCGGTGACCGTGCCGAGCGCGGTGATGATCGGGGCGTCGGTCGCGTGCAGGATCGTGATCGGCTCGCCCTTGTAGCCGCCCTGCTTGAGCAGCTCCCTGGCTTTCGCGGTGTCCGCCTTGGTCGACCATCCGACCGCGCTTTCGAAAGGCGTGCCGGCGACGAAGATCGCCGGCGTGATCTTGAAGTAATCGGGATTGCCGATCTGGGTGTCGAGCCAGTCCTTCTGGTTCACCGCGTGCAGCACGGCCTGGCGGATCTCCGGCCGGTCGAACGGCGGCACCAGCCAGTTCATCCGGCACATGCCGGAGAAGCCGAGCGTGTTGTAATCGGTCAGCTCGACATTGGAGGCGCGCGCGAGCATCGGATGATGGTCGTGCGGCGGCACCTCGAAATAGTCGATCTCGTCGTTGACAATCGCGTTGGTCGCGATCTGGAAATCCGGCACGCTGATCCATTCGTAGCGGCCGATCTTGACGACCTTGCCGCCGCCGGTGCCGTCGGACGGCTCGTCGCGGGAAACGTAGTCCGGGTTTTTCTCATAGGCGGCCTTGACGCCGGGCTGGAATTCCGCCGTCACGAAGCGGAACGGTCCGGAGCCGAGATGATCTGATATGGCCTGGTCGGCGGGCGTCGCGGCGATCCGCGCCGGCACGATGAAGGGCACGTTGGCGGTTGGCTTGCCGAGCGCCGCCAGCACGAAGCCGCATGGCTCCCTCAGCACCATGCGGAAGCTGCGCTCGTCGACCGCCTTCAGTTCGGCAACGAATTCGAACAGTTTCTGGCCCATCGTGTCGCGCTTGGCCCAGCGCTGCAGCGAAGGGATGACGTCGGCCGACGTCACCGCGCTGCGGTCATGGAATTTGAGGCCGGGCCGCAGGCGGAAGGTGTAGGTCAGGCCGTCGGCGGAGACCTCCCAGGCCTCGACCATCTGCGGCTTGATCTCGAATTTCGAATTGGTCGAGAACAGCGTGTCGTAGATCATGTAGCCGTGGTTGCGCGCGGTCCACGCCGTCGTCATGATCGGGTCGGTGGCGCGCAGCGGCGCGTGCATGACGGCCGTGATCGTCTTCGAACTGGCCCGCGCGATGCGCGGCATCGCAATGCCGAGGCTTGCTCCCGCACTGATCTGCAGCAGACGGCGGCGGTTGATCGGTGGTCCCATGGTGTCCCCCTGTCGCAATCGGTCAGCTCTTGCCGGCAAGCCTGGCCGCGATCGCGCGATAGCCGCGCATCCACATGTGATCGAGATCGAGATCCATCGGCAGCGGCTGCGAGGAGACGCGTGCGATCACGGTCTCATTGGCCGGATCGATGTAGATCCACTGGCCATGAATGCCGACCGCGGCAAACGGCGTTTCGCGTCGATCGAGCGTGTACCACTTGTTGCGGTAGTTGCCGTTTGGAAACACTTTCGTCAGGTCGCCGCGCGACCAGGCCTCGGCATTGCCGTTCTGCCTGATGTCGTCGATCCACCAGCCGGGGACGACCTGTCGTCCGTTGCTGATGCCGTGATTGCGCATCATCTCGCCGAACCGGGTGAGATCCCGCAGTGTCGCGCAGATGCCGCCGGCGACGCGGCCGGCACCGCGTGAATCGACCGTGATGTAAGCGTCGTGCTCGGCGCCCATCGGCTGCCACAGATAGTGGGAGAGGATCTTTGCGTAGGACATGCCGCAGGCGCGCTCATAAACCCAGCCGAGCACATCGGTGTTGGTCGATACGTAGTGGAAGGTCTCTCCATGCGGTGCGCCGTTCGGTCGCAGCGTGCGCAGATAGTCGCGCAGATTGCTCGGCGGAATCGCCGGATCGGGCAGCTCCCAGCCGGTCGAGCGCCGGTAGTTCATGACGTCGCCGTCGCGCGCCATGTAATCCTCGTCGAAGCGGATGCCGACGCTCATGTCGAGCAGATGCCGCACCCTGCAGTCGCCGCCATAGACCGAGCCCTCCATCTCCGGGATGTAGCGCGTGACCGGCGCGTCGGGATCGAGCTTGCCGTGATCGGCGAGGATGCCGCCGAGCGTTCCGGCGACCGACTTGCTGACGGAGAAGATCAGGTGCGGGGTATCGGGCGTCAGGCCATGGGCATACCATTCGAACGCGACCTGTCCGCGATGCGACACCACGATGCCGTCGGTGTGGCTGGCGCGCAGCGCCTCGCCGACGCCGACCGTCTCGCCGCGCGGGTTGGCGAAGCTGAGGTCGTCGAGATAGCGCGGCGCAAAGGACAGTGGCGCCGGCGCTGCGGCGCGCGCGATGTTCGCGGTGGGCAGCAATTCGCGGACATTGCGGAATGCCCACTCGTTGAAGGGATGTTGGCGCCAGTTGGCGAGCGTGACCTGTTCGTCGGCCGCCGACGGGAAGGCGGCCATGATGCGACGCGAATTCATTCTTGATCCAGCAATGACATCGGATGATGCGCGAAAGTTCCGCATGGCTCGTGTCGCTCGCAATCAACCGGATGGTGGAGGGGGCCGTTGGGTTACTTCGGCGTAACCGTTTCCCCGGATGTGCGCTTCGTGCGTTTGGCCCGCAATTTGCTTGACTATGGCTCGCGCGTGCCCCAGCGTGACCGTTACGCGACGCGCAGACGTTCGCCATCGGGAAACATCGGGAGGTAGGTCATGATCGCGCTTCTGGGCCGACCGGATCCGGCAACCACGCAGGCCATTCAGTTCGCGCGCGGCATTCTCGAGGGGTCGGCGACCGCGTTCTACGAGGTCGACGGCAATTTGACCCTCAACCGCTTCGTGCTCTCTAGCAACGTGCCGCCGAGTTTCCACGACCAGTATCTTGCCGGCATGAACCGGCTCGATCCGTTGCATCCGCGCTCGGCGAGCAACCGGCCGATTGCGCGGCTGAGCACGGCGCTCGACCAATGCGCGACCCAGGAGGCGGCGACCTACCGCGCCTTCGCCGGCCAATGCGGCGTCGCCGACATGATCGAGTTCTTCTTCCGCCGCAACGACCGCATCGTCGCCGGAATGAGCGTGCTGTGGGCGCCGGGCTGCGCGATCCCCGACGGCAGCATGCACATTGCGGAGAAGATCCACGACTATCTCGAGTTCAACCTGACCAGTCGCCTGTCGTCGAATGCCGACGAGCCGGCGCGCTTTGGCCTGACCTCGCGCGAGATGGAAGTCGTCGAGCTGTTGTGCTGCGGCCGAACCAACCGCGAGATCGGCGAGCGCCTGAACATCGGCCTCGCGACGGTGAAGACGCATCTGATCCATATCTTCGAAAAGCTCGGCGTCGAGACCCGCTCCGCCGTCGTGGCGATGATGTCGCGGCCGCATGAGGCGCGGGCTGTCGATTAGAGCCCGCGGCTCTTCCAGCACGTCGTCTCTGCGAAAGCAGGGACTCATACGCTGCGGCGGATTGTGAACGGGATTCGTTACTCCAGCGTCGTGAAACGATAAACATCGGTGGTTATGGGTCCCTGCTTTCGCAGGGACGTCGATGAGGATGAATCGCAATTCAAGATGTCAAGCGGCGCGGTGTCATCACCCGCGAATGCGCGCATGCGGGGATCCAGTATTCCAGAGATGCCTGTGCTTGAATCGAGAGGCCGCGGCACACTGAATCGCCAGGTCGAGCCGGGCGATGACACCGAAGAATATGCCAGCACACAGCTCCCTCCACGTGTCGTCCCGGCGAAGGCCGGGACCCATAACCACAGGACTGGGTTGGTGAGGAAAGCCGTGGCCCCAGCGTCGCACAACAATCATCTTCAGTGGTTATGGGTCCCGGCCTGCGCCAGGACGACGATGAGGATGCTTCTCGCGCGAGACAACGCACCGCTACTGCGCACCCTTCTTCGGTGTCATCACCCGCGCATGCGCATGCGGGTGATCGAGTGGCGCTTCTGACAAAGCGAAATATTCTTCGCGTGAAGGATTGACAGGATTTGCTGAGTTGCCCGTCGAACTGATCTGTCGTTTCCGGAATTGGGCGGGACCGTCGCTCCGTGGGCCGAAGCGGCGATCCCTGATCGCGCGAGGTGCATGGTCGGGTGTGGGCAAAATGTCGGCCAATCCGCACGACTGGGGACATGATAGATCGACAAGCGCACGCGGCAATTGCCATTCTGGACTAGCCCCGAGTAACAGATTCAGCGGCAAGCAAGCTCCACAGCGCAGAAGTAGTAGCGCGGCGCAGCAATCGCGGTTCCTGGTAGATGAGAGTCCGGGGAGAGGCGTAACGTCATGGACGGAGGCTGGCCGCTACGGCCTCCGAAGCCGCCGTCAGCCCCAGCTCACCCCCTGAGCTGGGGCGCGCCGGAGCGCACGAAGCGCAGGAGGGGTAGGCCAATCAGAGGCGCGAGCTGAGTTTCGTCGTCGCGGCCCTCGACGCTGCCTTTGACTTTGCGCGCGTCGTCACGCCATGTCTGGAAGATGCTGCGATTCGGGTATGTCGCTTGCCGGCCAGCTTTGTGTGCCTTGATACCGTACGATGAGCAGCATACTCCCGACCATCGACCGGTGCGAGATGCGCTGGGTCTCCATTCAAGTATGGACGTCCGACTCCGAACTGCTTTTCGTGCTCGTCGATCCATTTCCATAATCGCTTGGTCTCGGTTGCACGCTCCTCCTTGCTCCCGCCATTCATGCTGACGACGTCTGCGGCGAGCCCGTGACCATAGCCTCCACGCGAGCTGCCGCCGTGATAGGACTTGTCATTTGCGGCCTTCAGCCCGCTTGCAATCGATTGGCGGTAGTCGTCGCGAAATCCGCTTGTGATCCCGGGTGCCAGTCCGGCCTGCTCCGCTGCGTGGAGCATATAGAACAGCTTTTGCTTGAAGGCTCGATCCATCCCTCCGATCACGTAATCCATCAGAGGCATGCGGGCTCTTTCTGCCGCCTTGGGGTCCTTCCATCCGAAGTCATTTTCGACCCGCTTCGGGATGCTGCGCGTGACCGTGATCAGCTTGCGCTTCCGTTTGATGATCACGTCCTTTTTTTCGTACACGACGATCCAGTCGGTCTTCGGCGCTCGCGTGTAGAGCGCGCCAAGGAACCGGTCGATGCACGCCTCGGCAACGAAGCATTCGTCCAGGACCAGAACTGTATCAATATTGTCCGGGGCGACCTTGAACGAGCCGGCAACGTTGGCCGTGGATACCTGCTCAGGTTGCTTCTCGCCTGGCGTCGTCGACGGAGCCTCGGGCGACGCTCGGTCCGCGTCCGGCAAGACACCTCCGTCGGCATCGGATTGAGCCGACGGTTCGGATGCCGTCACGGGTCGGCTCGACTCCTCATTGGGCGACGCCGCACGCACGTCGTGAACGACGGCGCAGCATGACAGTGAGACCAGAGACGAGGCAATGCGTAACCAACCAGCCCCCCAACCGAACCGACTTCGCCTGGCGCCATGAAGCTCTCTGAGAGATGACATCGGCATTGGCAATCGACATGAGCTAAATTGATCGTGGCAGCGTGCCATCGCGCTCCGGGCTTGGCAACCAGTTACCCACCACAGAATTGCCGCCGAGCACGCAACTATTCAGATAGGCCGAAAGAATTCCTCACGCGCAGGTTTGACAGGTTTTGCCCGGTTGCCGCCGGATCAATTCGCCGCGTCCGAGAGGCGTGACAACCCTCGTCCGTATTCACCGATCCACCGTTGGGTGGATTGCTGCCTGCCCGGTGGCCAAACGAGAGTCCTCCGCGAGGACCGGTGTCGTTTTCGACAATGTTGGCGAGCGGCGGCCGCTCACAACATTGAAGGAAACGACATGCGCGATTTCATGGCCGTCGGCCGTTCGGTGGCGGTTGCGGAGCGTGGCATGGCCGCGACCTCGCACCCGCAGGCGACGCTGGCCGCGGTCGAGATGCTGAAGGCCGGCGGCAATGCCGTCGATGCCGCGGTGGCGGCGGTCGCGGTGCAGGGCGTCGTCGAGCCGCAGATGACCGGGATCGGCGGCGACTGCTTCGCGCTGTATTCGCCTGACGCCGGCGAGCCGATCGCGCTGAACGGCTCGGGCCGCACGCCTGCCGCAACCGATGCCGAGAAATTTGCCGCGAGCGGCGCGCGCGACATTCCGCCGACCGCGCCCGAGGCCGTCACCGTGCCCGGCGCAATCGATGCGTGGTGCCGGCTGGTCGCCGATCATGGCAGCAGGTCCCTGGAGGAGATCTTCCGACCGGCGATCGCGGCTGCCGAGCGGGGCTTTTGC
This sequence comes from Bradyrhizobium sp. USDA 4504, assembly GCF_054063995.1. Lineage (NCBI taxonomy): Bacteria > Pseudomonadati > Pseudomonadota > Alphaproteobacteria > Hyphomicrobiales > Nitrobacteraceae > Bradyrhizobium > Bradyrhizobium sp. USDA 4504. The sequence goes on from NZ_JBSSGV010000001.1 coordinate 1,702,700, forward strand.
GTGACGCCCCGCGTCGCGGAGGACTGGCGCCGCTTCCGGGCCCGGATCGAGATCGACGGCAATGCGGCGGCGCAGTTCCTGCCCGGCGGCAAGGCGCCTGAGGTCGGCGACGTCCGTACGCAACCCGCGCTCGGCCGCACCCTTCGCCGGATCGCGCAGCACGGACGCAACGCGTTCTACACGGGCGAGGCTGCCGACGAGATGGTGGCTATCTTGCGTGCCCTGGGCGGCGCCCACAGCACCGACGATTTCGCCGCCCAAGCCTCCGACTATGTGCACCCGATCTCGGCGCGCTACCACGACCACGACGTGGTCGAATGCCCGCCGAACGGGCAGGGCCTGGCCGCACTGATGATCCTGCGGACGCTTGCAGGCTTCGATGTCGGCAAGCTCGGAGAGGCCGATCGCATCCATCTGCTGGCTGAAGCCACCAAGGCGGCCTACCGCGCGCGCGACGCCTTCTTTTGCGATCCCGCCACCAGCAAGGTCGATCCGGCCGCATTCCTTGCCGACGACTATATCGAGAGAATCCGTGGAAAAATCGACATGCGCCGCGCATCCGCGCCCGCGACCTGGGACGATATCGAGCATCGCGACACCGTCTATGTCACGGTGGTCGACCGCGATCTCAACGCCGTCTCGCTGATCAACTCGCTGTTCTATCCGTTCGGCAGCGGCATCTACGCGCCGAAATCGGGCATCCTGCTGCACAACCGCGGCTGGAGCTTTCGCGCCAAACCGGGACATCCCAATTCGCTCGGGCCGCGCAAGCGGCCGATGCATACGATTATTCCGGGCCTTCTGCGCAAGGACGGCAAGACCGTGATGTCGTTCGGCGTGATGGGCGGGCACTACCAGGCCGCGGGCCACGCCAATCTGCTGTCGAACATCTTCGACATGAAGATGAACATCCAGGCCGCGGCCGAGGCGCCGCGCTCCTTTGCCTTCGACGGCGCGCTGTCGCTGGAGACGACCATTTCTCCCGGGATACGCGACGACCTTCGCGCCCGCGGCCACGATGCGCGGTTCTCGGAGGAGCCGATCGGCGGCTGCCAGGCGATCCGCATCGACCACGCCCGCGGCGTCCTGTTCGGCGCTTCGGACCACCGCAAGGACGGACTGGCGCTAGGGTTCTGAGGCGCGTCGCGCGGTTTCGGAATAATAGAATAGTAACGCTGATTTGCCCGACATGTCAAGTCGCCATGTCGAGTGCCGGCACGCCGCCGGCTACTGTGCATGGGGTTGTCTTCGATGTTTTGGCAGTGCGCCCCTGCGGAGGCAGGCAATACGCAATAGCCCTGCGCTTGCGGGGAAGCGGCGGAGCATCCACCGGACGGTGGATTGTTCCAAATGCCGACATGCCGAACGTTTGGCCATCATGCCGGCGTCGTGCGCGGTTCAGCCTTGTGCACCGCACGGTGAGAGGCTGATCGCTCCAGGCTTTCCCAATCGAGAAGTTTGATCCGTATGAACAGGACATTCGCCGACACGGTCTTCCGCAACGGCCGGATCTACACGTCGAACCGCGGGCAACCCTGGGCAAGCTGCGCAGCCGTCAAGGCCGGCCGGTTCATCGCGGTGGGCGAGGAACGCGACGTCGCGGCGCTCATCGGCGAGGAAACGGCGACCGTCGATCTCGGCGGCCGCATGGCGATGCCGGGGATCGTCGACATCCACAATCACATCATGATGGGTGGACAGGCCGATCTTTACGAGCTGCGCTTCTCCAACGCCGACAGCATTCCAAGGATCGCCGAAACCCTGCACAAGGCCGCGTCAGCGGCTGCGCCGGGCGCCTGGATCGTCGGCGGGCAGTTCGGCAATAATCTCCTGAACGAGATGAACACCGCGGAGTCCTGCGCGCTGCTGGACGCTGCCTGCCTCGGGCATCCCGTCGTATTGCGCGACGACACCTATCATAATCGCTGGGCGAGCTCGGCGGCGCTGCGGCTGGCCGGCGTTGCGGCCGACACGGCTGATCCGACCGACGGCGAAATCGGCCGCGACCTCAAGACCGGAACGCTGACCGGCATCATGATCGAGGCCGCCTCCGGCCTGGTCGAGCGGGCGCTCGCGGCCTCCGGCCACTACACGGCCGAGATGGACCGCGCGGCGGTGGCGCGCTCGATCTCGGTGCTGAACGCCTATGGCGTCACCGCCTTCATCGACGCTGCCAGCATGCAGCCGATCATGGCGGCGCTGAAGGGGCTCGACGACCGCGGCGAGCTGACCGCCTGGGCGGTGTGCGCGATGCCGGTGGTCGAGCCGGGCTTCATGTTCGGCAAGGCTGGCGAGGAGCTGTTCGCGCTGCGCGAGGATTACCGCGGTGCGCATGTGAAGCCCGATTATGTCAAGGTGTTCCTCGACGGCGTGCCGGGCGCCAAGACCGCGGCCTTCCACGAGCCGTATGTGGCCGACCCGGTGCGCGGCTGCTGCTTCCGCGGCTCCACCATGCTGACCGTGCCGGACCTGATCCGTTGGCTCGGGCGCTGCGAGAAGCTCGGCCTTGCCGCGAAGATCCATTGCGCGGGCGACGCCGCAGTGACGCAGGCGCTCGACGCCATCGATGTCGTGCGCAGCTTCAACGGCCCGACCCATCTGATCCATCAGATCGCGCATGCGAGCTATATCGCGCCCGACGATGTCAAGCGCTTCGCCGAGCTCGGCGTCGCCGCCGACCTGTCGCCGATCATCTGGTATCCGACCATCTTCCTCGAGGCGCATAAGGCCGCGATGGGCGAGGAGCGCGCGCAGCGCTTCTGGCCGAACAAGGATTTGAAGGAAGCCGGCGCACTGATGGCCGGCGGCTCGGACTGGCCGGTGATCCCGATCCCCGACCCCTGGCAGGGCATCGAGGGCATGGTGACGCGGCAGAATCCGACCGGAGATTTTCCGGGCAAGTCGCTGTGGGCGGAGCAGGCGCTCGACCTCAAAACCGTGATCGACATCTACACCATCGACGCCGCGCGCGCGGCCGGCCTCGGCCAGTCGATCGGCTCGATCGAGGTCGGCAAATCCGCCGACCTCATCGTGCTCGACCAGATGATCTTCGACATCCCGCCGGATCAACTGGCCGATACGCGGGTCGAGCTGACCTTCTTCGAGGGCCGCAAGGTTTACGAGCGGGGCGCGTGATGGGCACGGCGGATCAGATCCCGGTCACGGTGCTGACCGGTTTCCTCGGCAGCGGCAAGACCACGGTGCTGAACCATTTGCTGCGCCAGCCAGAGCTCAATGGCGTCGTCGCCATCATCAACGAGTTCGGCGAGGTGGCGTTGGATCACCTTTTGGTCGAGAGCAGCGAGGACCGCCTGGCGCTGCTCGACAATGGCTGCATCTGCTGCTCGGTGCGCGAGGACCTGATCGAGACGCTGGCCGACCTCGCATCGCGCCGCGCTGACGGCACGATCCCGCCATTCCACCGGGTGCTGGTCGAGACCACCGGGCTCGCCGATCCCGTGCCCGTGCTGCACACGCTGATGACGGCGTCCGATATCGTCGGCCGCTACCGGATCGACGGCGTGGTCGCGACCGTCGATGCGGTTAATGGTACGCACACTCTTGCGGCGCACAGCGAAGCCGTCAGGCAGATCGCCGTCGCCGACCGGCTGCTCGTGACCAAGACCGACCTTGCCGCCGATGATGCACTGGCGCGGCTCGATGCGCAGCTTGCGGCGATCAATCCGGTCGCAACGCGCTCACACGTGCGGAACGGGATCGTCGATCCGGCAAAAGTCCTCGATGCCGGGCTGTTCGATCCGGCGGCGCGCTCCGCTGATGTGGTGCGCTGGTTCGATCTGGCAGCGCAGGCGGCGAACACGCCGCACCATCACGGGGATCACCATTGCGACGGCGAGGCGTGCAGCCACCACAGTCACCACGCGCACGACACCGGCGTATCGTCCTACAGCCTGATCATCGACGAGCCGATCCAGCGGGAGGCGTTCGCGCGCTGGCTCGATTATGTCGCGGCGCTTAGAGGCGAGGACCTGCTGCGCTTCAAGGCGATCGTGCATGTCGCCGAGCAGCCCGATGCGCCCATGGTGGTGCACGGCGTGCAGCACGTGTTCCATCCGCCGATCGCGCTGCAGGGCTGGCCGTCGGCGGACCGGCGCTCGCGGCTCGTCTTCATCGTGCGCGGCATCCCGCGCCAGATCATCGAAAACACCTTGTGCAAATTCGCCGCGGTGAGCCGTGCGGCGATCCAGCGACCGGCTGCGTGAGCCGCGGTCAGGCATTTTCATTGGTTGTGGAGGGAGAGGGACATGACTGAGACAAAGAACAATACGGCATCCGGCCGGCTCAATCGCCGCACGCTCTTGAAAGCGGCCGGTGCCACCGGCCTCGCATCGGCGATGAACGTGCCGCTGGTCAATGTCGCGCGGGCCACCGGCAACACCATCAAGATCGGCTGGGTCGGCTGCCTCTCCGGCGTCCGCGCGCAGTTCGCCGAGCCCGATCCCTGGATCCATGAGCGCATCAAGGCACGGCTGAAGGACGGCCTGAAGATCGGCGGCAAGACCTATCAGGTCGAGCTGGTGTTCAAGGACAATCAATCCGATCCGAACCGCTCGTCGGTGATCGCGAGCGAGCTGGTGCTGCGTGAGAAGTGCGACCTGATCCTGATCGAGGACGGCGACGCCCAGCCGCCGGTGCAGGAGCTCGCCGACGCCCGCGGCATTCCCACCATCTCGACCATGGTGCCGTGGCAGGGCTGGATGTTCCCGCGCAAGTCGACGCCGGACAAGGGTTTTCCCTACAGCTACCATTTCTTCTGGGGCGCCGACGACGTCGCCAAAAATTTCTTGGGCATGTGGCAGTCGGTCGACACCAACAAGAAGGTCGGCACGCTTTACATCGACAACCCGCCGGGCCAGGCGTTCTCCGATCCGAAGCTCGGCCTGCCGGCGGGCATCTCGGCGGCCGGCTATCAGGAATTCTCGGCCGGCAAATTCCAGATCGCGACCGACGACTTCACCAACCAGATCGCGCTGTTCAAGAACAACGGCGTCGACATCGTCTCCGGCTTCACCTTCAGCAATCACTGGGTGACGCTGTGGAATCAGGCGGCGCAGGCCGGTTTCAAGCCGCAGATCTGCACGGTGGCGGCGGCCTTCCTGTTCCCGGCCGCGGTTAATGCGCTCGGCGATCGCGGCGACGGCATGTCGACCGAGGTGTGGTGGACGCCGGCCTATCCGTTCAAGTCCTCGCTGACCGGGCAGAGCGCTGCCGAGCTCGCCGCGGAATGGGAGAAGACCACCGGCAAGCAGTGGACCCAGCCGATCGGCTACGCCCATGCGCTGTGGGAGGTCGGGCTCGCGGCGTTGCAGAACAGCGATCCCAAGGACAAGAACTCATTGCGCGATGCGATCGCCGGCCTCGACATGGAGACCGTGGTCGGCCGGGTCAAGTTCAAGGACAGCCCGATCAAGAACGTCGCGGTGACCTCGCTGTCGGGCGGGCAATGGCGCAAGGCCAGGGGCGGCAAGTCGAAATACGAGCTCCTGATCGTGCACAACGGAACGGCACCGTTCATCCCGAAGCAGGCCGATCTCCAGCTGCTCTCCAAGCTGGCCTGAGATGGCACGGCTTCTGCTCGTCAGCGGGCTGTCGAAGCGCTTTGGCGAGATCGTGGTCGCCGACAATGTCAGCTTCGCGCTGGCGCGCGGCGAGTGCCTCGGCGTGATCGGCCCGAACGGCGCCGGCAAGAGCTCGCTGCTCAACCTGATCGTCGGCCTGCTCACCGCCGACGGCGGCTCGATCATGCTCGACGACAGGGAGATATCAGGCCTGCCCCCGCACCGCCGGGCGCGGATGGGGCTCGGGCGAGCGTTCCAGATTCCGCAGCCGTTCCCGCATCTGTCGGTCTATGAGAATGCGCTGGTCGCGGCATCCTACGGCGCCGGCCTCACCGGCGAGGCGGCGTCGAGCTGGACCATGGAGGTGTTGCAGCGCACCGGGCTCGACGCCAAGGCGGACAAGCTCGCGGGCGCCTTGCCGCTGATCGACCGCAAGCGGCTGGAATTCGCCAAGGCGCTGGCCTCGAAGCCGAAACTGATCCTGCTCGACGAGATCGCGGCCGGTCTCACGGAGCCCGAGGTCGAGCGCCTCGTTGCCATCATCCAGTCGGTGAAGGCCGACCATGCCACGATCTGGATCGAGCACATTCCTCACGCGCTGCGCGCGGTATCGGATCGCATCCTGGTGCTCGATTTCGGCCGCAAGGTGCTGGAGGGACCGCCGGCCGAGGTCATGGACAGCGCCGTGGTGCGCGAGATCTACATGGGATTGAAGGCCGATGGCGTTGCTTGATGTGAACGGCCTGCAAATCTTCTACGGCGATCTGCAAGCCGTGTTCGACATGAACTTCACCGTCGCGGACGGCGAGGCGGTGGCGCTGGTCGGCGCCAACGGCGCCGGCAAGTCGACGTTCCTGAAGGCGCTGGTCGGTCTCAACGAGGAGCGGCGCGGGGCCGTGCAGTTCGACGGCATCGATATCTCGCAGATGCCGGCGGAAGAGGTGTCGCGGCTCGGCCTCATCATGGTGCCCGAGGGCCGCCTGCTGTTCGACTCGCTGACGATCGAGGAGAACCTCTTGATGGGCAGCGTCAACCGACGCAAAGGCAGCTGGACCCTGCGGCGGGTGTTCGACCTGTTCCCGATCCTCGAGGAGCGGCGGCGGATGTTTCCCGGCCAGCTCTCCGGCGGCCAGCAGCAAATGGCGGCGATCGGCCGCGCGCTGATGTCGAACCCGCGGCTCCTGCTGTGCGACGAGATCTCGCTCGGGCTCGCGCCGGTCGTGGTCGAGCAGATCTACCGCTCCTTTGCCGACATCCGCCGCGAGGGCACCGCGGTCGTGCTGGTCGAGCAGGACGTCAAGCGTGCGCTCGCGACCTCGGAGCGGATCTATTGCCTGTTGAAGGGGCGGGTGTCGCTGACCGGCCCGGCGCAAGGGTTGCAGCCGGAGCAGCTAACGCACGCCTATTTCGGTAACTAGCCAGGATTGGCACGACATGATCTGGGTTGAGACATTGATCAACGGGGCTCTGCTCGGCGGGCTCTATGGGCTGCTCGGCATCGGGCTCGCGCTGGTGTTCGGCGTGATGCGCGTCGTCAATATCGCCCATGGCGAGTTCATGGTGCTGAGCGCGTTCTGCGCCGTGCTGCTGGCCAACCTGTTTCCGCAGGTCTCGCCCCTCTTGATGCTGATCCCAGTGATCGCGCTGTCCTTTGCGGTCGGATGGCTCTACCAGGCCGCCATCGTCAACCGGGTGGTGACCTCGCCCGATCCGCTATCGCCGCTGCTGCTGACCTTCGGCGTTTCTGTCATTCTGCGCAACGTGATGGTCGAGGTGTTCGGCGCCGACGTGCGCAGCCTCCAGGTCGGCGAGCTCTCGCGCGCCAGCCTCGAGATCGCGGGCCTCAATATCGGCATCATGCCGCTGCTGACACTGGTGCTGGCCGCGCTGCTGTTCATGGCGCTGCAGCTCGTGTTGCGTCATACCGAGTTCGGCCGGATCGTGCGCGCCACCGCCGACCGCCGCGATATCGTCCGGCTGTCCGGCGTCAAGCCGGACCGGGTCTATAACTATGTCATGGGCCTGTCGCTCGCGCTCGGCGCGATCGGCGGCGTGCTGCTGGCGGTGCGTTCGAGCTTCACGCCGTTCTCGGGCGCCGAGCGGCTGCTGATCGCGTTCGAGGTCGTGGTGCTGGGCGGGCTCGGCTCGTTCTGGGGCGCGCTGCTCGGCGGCATCGCGCTCGGCATGGCGCAATTGATCGGGCTGAAAATCGATCCGAATGCCGGGCTGCTCTATGCGCACCTCCTGTTCTTCATCATGCTGCTGATCCGCCCGTCGGGTCTCGTGTCGAGCAGGGTGTGATGCCGATGCCGACACGGACAATTCTCATGGCCTCTGCCATCGTGCTTGTCGCCGCAATTGCCGGCGCGCCCTTCGTGCTGAACGAGGGTTTTCTGCGGCTGGCGACCGAGTGCCTGCTCTTGCTGACGATGGCGCAGATGTGGAACCTGCTGGCGGGCTATGCCGGGCTGGTCTCGCTTGGCCACCAGGTCTTCATCGCCTTCGGCGCCTATGCGCTGTTCCTGACCTCGGGCTGGCTCGAGGTCACGCCGATCTGGGTGCTGCCGGTCGCGCCGCTGGTGGCGGGCGCCGTTGCGGCGATCATCGCCTTTCCGCTGTTTCGGCTTCGCGACGCCTATTTCTCGATCGCGATGTGGGTGTTCGCCGAGATCATCGGCGCGTTTACAATGAAGTCGCAGGCCGTCGGCGGCACGTCGGGCGTGCCGCTCGCGACCAGCAAGCTGATCGATTTCGACTGGTTCGAGCCGACGATGTTCTGGCTCGCCGGCGGCCTGACGCTCGTCACCATCGCGGCGCTGTACAGGATGATGACGTCGAGCTTCGGGCTCGGGCTGATGAGCGTGCGCGACAATGATCTTGCCGCGATGAGCGTCGGCGTTGACGTCCGGCACAATCGTTTCGTCGCCTTCGTGCTCTCGGCGGCGGGATGTGGGCTTGCCGGCGCGCTCAGCTTCATGGGCAATCTGTTCATCGCGCCGCTGGCGGCCTTCGACGTCAACTGGTCCGTCTACATGATGTTTATCGTGATCATCGGCGGTATTGGAACCCTGGAAGGCCCGATCCTCGGCGTCATCATCTTCTTCGGCCTGCGCGAGCTGATGACCGGACCGCTCGGCCTATCCGGCGCCTGGTATCTGGTGGGGCTCGGCATCATCGCCGTCGTGGTGATGATCGTGGCGCCGCGCGGCCTCTGGCCGGCCTTGCGCGATCGCTTCGGCGTGCGGCTGCTCGATGTACACCGCGCCGCGCCACGCCCGGCCGCCGCCGCGATCCTGCCGGCGGCGTCGGAACAGGTTACCGGATGAAGAAGCGAGCCTTCACGTCGCCACCGTTGCTTGTATTCTGACAGTTCTGGCTTTGAGTGGAGGGCGGAATGGCTCTGATTTTCAGGCATGGCGTGTGGGCAGTGGCCGGTCTGATGGTCGCGACATTGGCGGCGCCGCTGCCGGCGCAGGCCGAGCGGCGGATGTGGCCGCAAGCGGCCGCAACGCACCCGATGGACGGGCTCACCACCGACGAAATCCGCTCGGTCTCCGATATCCTGCGCGGCGCCGGCAAGCTCGACGATTCGGCGCGGGTCGTCTCGATGTCGGTCGAGGAGGATCCCAAGGACGAGGTACGGGCGTGGAAGCCCGGACAGCCCTTCACGCGGCGGGCCAGCGCGACGCTGCTGAGCGGCGCACATCTCTACGAGGCCCATGTCGATCTCGCCGCGCGCAGCCTGATCGGCTGGCAGGAAGTCAGGGATCACGAGGCTGCGCTGACCATCGACGAGCTGATCTCCGCCGGCGATCTGCCGAAGCAGGACCCGCGCTGGATCGCCGCGATGGCCAAGCGCGGCATCACCGATTTCCGCAACGTCATGTGTCTGCCGCTGACGGTCGGTCCGGTGAGCGACCCGGCCCTGAAAGGCCGCCGCCTGCTCAACGTTCCCTGTGTCGACACCACGGGCGCCGCCAACAATCTCTGGGGCAAGCCGATCGAGAACCTGTTCGCCCAGGTCGATCTCAAGAGCAAAACGGTGCTGTCGGTGACCGATCTCGGCGTGGTGCCGCCACCGCCGCAGACGCCCTCGCACGCCTATGCCGACTCCGGAACATATCGCAAGCCACCGAAGCCGATCGAAATCACCGCGCCTGAAGGCAGCAACGTGAAGGTGGAGGGCGGCCAGGTCCACTGGGACAACTGGTCGTTCCATGTCCGTCTCGAGCCGCGTGTCGGCGCCGTGCTGTCGCTGATCCGCTACGACGACCACGGCACGCTTCGCGACATCGCCTACCAGATTTCGGCGAGCGAGATGTTCGTGCCCTATATGGATCCGGCGCCGACCTGGTCGTTCCGCGCCTATATGGACATCGGTGAGTATGGCTTTGGCGTGCTCTCCAGCGAATTGCAGCGCGGCGCGGATTGTCCCGAAGGCGCGCATTATCTCGACCTGACGATCTCGGATACCAAGGGTGCGCCGGTCGTTTCCAAGGGCGCGGTCTGCATCTTCGAGCGCCCGACCGGCGATCCGATCTGGCGCCACAGCGAGCTGATCAACAACACCGCCGAGGTGCGGCCGAACAACGAGCTGGTGGTGCGGATGGCGCCGGTGGTCGGCAATTACGACTATCTGGTGGACTACGTGTTCGACCGTGCCGGCAATATCGATGTGCGGCTCGGCGCCTACGGCATCGATGCGACCAAGGGCGTCGCGAGCAAGACACTGAGCGACCCGACGGCGGCGCAAGATACCGCCTTTGGGACGCTGGTCGACGAACGGCTGCTCGCGGTCAATCACGATCACTACATGACGTTCCGGATCGACATGGACGTCGACGGCACCTCGAACCGGCTGGTCGAGGATCGCTTCAATGTCCGCCGGCTGGAGCAGGGTCAGCGCAAGAGCCTCTGGCAGGTCGACACCAGGCCGGTTGCGACCGAAGGGCCGATCACCATGCCGCTGAACGCGGCACAGTTCAGGATCGAGAGCACAGGCAAGACCAACAGCCGCGGCTATCGCACGAGCTATCAGCTGATGCCCGGTCACTCCGACGTCTCGCTGCTCGCCAAGGACGATCCGATCCAGCTGCGCGCGGGTTTCAGCGCCTACACGCTATGGACCTCGGCCTACGCCAAGAACGAGCGCTACGCCGCGGGCATGTATCCGAACGGAAACCCCGAGGTCGACGGCCTGCCGAAATGGACGGCGGCGAAGCGGCCGATCGAGGACCGCGACCTCGTGCTGTGGTACACGGTCGGCTTCCGCCACGTGCCGCGCGCCGAGGATTGGCCGGTTATGCCCGGCCTGTGGCATGGCTTCCGGCTGCGTCCGTTCAACTTCTTCGATCGCAATCCCGCGCTCGACGTGCCGCCGATGGTGAATGCCAGGGAGACGAAATGAGCGGCCGCGCGCGTTGCATCGGAGCGGTGGCCGGCGCGCTGCTGGCTTTGCTCGCGACAGGGCCGGCCGCTGCTGGCGCAGCGGCTGAAATCAGCATTGACGATGCGTCCTTGCTCTATCTGAGCAGCCGCGACTGGGAGCGCCAATCCGCGCCGCGCAAGGTCGCGCTGGCGGCCGATTTCATGCGCATCTTCTGCACCGACCAGAGTATGTCGGCCGCGTCGCTGGCCGATTGCCTCGACCGCGACAAGGCGGATGGCGCGCTGTTCGAGCGCGCCATGGCTTGCGTCAGCGTGCTGTCAACCGGCCGCTGAGAGGCCGGCGTCGATTCCTTCGGCGATCCGCCGAACGTCGGCCGACGTCAGGATCAGGGGCGGGGACAGGATCAGGTTGTTGCCGGAGACGCGCAGCATCACCCCGGCCTCGTAGGCCGCATCGGCGACCTTCGCCATCGTCTTCTTGTCGGCGGCCTTCTTGCTGTCGCGATCGGCGACCAGCTCGAGTGCGGCCATCAAACCCTTGCCTCTGACGTCGCCGACCAGCGTGTGCTTCGCCTTGAGCGCGGCAAGTGCCCGCGCAAGGTCCTCGCCGCGTGCGGCGGCATTCTCGTCCAGCTTGAGGCGGCGGGTCTCGGCGAGCGCCGCAAGGCCCGCGGCGCAGCCGACCGGATGGCCGGAATAGGTGTAGCCGTGGCCGATCGAGCCGAACGTGGTCGTGTCGGCCTCGAAAGCTTCCGCAACCTGCTCGCCGATCAGCGTCGCGCCGAGTGGGAAATAGCCCGAGGTGATCGCCTTGGCCATCGTCATCATGTCGGGTTTCACGCCCCAGAGCCGCGAACCCGACCATGCGCCGGTGCGCCCGAAACCGGTGACGACCTCGTCCGCGATCATCAGGATGCCGTGACGGTTGCAGATCTCGCGCGCCAGCTTCATGAAGCTGTCCGGCGGCACGATCACGCCGCCGGCCCCGAGCACCGGTTCCATGATGAAGGCCGCGATGGTGTCGGCGCCCTGGAACGCGATCTCCTCTTCCATCGCCGACGCGCACAGCTGCGCGAGTTTTGCGGGATCGGTCTCGTTGAAGGGATTGCGATAGGTCGACGGTGCGGGGATATGGAACACGCCGGGCAGCATCGGCTCGTAGTTGCGGCGGAAATTGGCGTTGCCGTTGACGGAGGCGCCGCCGAAATGGGTGCCGTGGTAGCCCTTCTTCAGCGCCAGGAACTTGGTGCGGTCGGCCTGGCCCTTGATCTTCCAGTATTGCCGCGCGAGCCGTAGCGCGGTCTCGACCGAGTCCGATCCGCCCGAGGTGAAGAAAGCGCGCACCATGCCTTCCGGCTTGAACCATTCGGTGAGCTCGTAGGCGAGCTCGATCGAGGGGCCGGATGAGGTGCCGCGGAAGCCCGAATAATACGGCAGCGCGCTGAGCTGGTCCGCGATCGCCTGCTTGATCGGATCGCAGCTGTAGCCGAGATTGACATTCCACAATCCACCGACCGCATCGATCACGTTCTTGCCGTCGATATCGGTGACTTCGACGCCTTCGCCCTTCATCACGATCCGCGGCGGCTGCGCCCGCATCTCGGCGGGATGAGCCATCGGGTGCCAGATCGGCTTGGCGTTGTTCTCAACCAGGAAGTTTCTGTCGCGCATGATCGTTCCCTGTCCGGTTGGAGCCTTTTTCGTTCCGATGGAATCGGGACCGAGCTCCAGATTCTGGTCTTGACGCGTTTTCTTCACGCGAACCGGTACCCGCTTCGCTCGAAAGCGCTTTAGTCGAACTGCAGCCCGAAATGCCGCAGCGCCTCGCTGTAGGACGTGGCAGGATTGCGCACATCGAACAGCACCGTGCGCATGTTGCATGCGGCGGCGCCTGCGATGTTGCGGCGCTGGTCGTCGACGAAGACGCAATTGTCTGCCTCCAGCGCCAGTTCGTCCAGCACGCTTTGATAGGCGCGAGGGTCGGGTTTCAGGATTCCGGTATGCGTGGCATCGACGATGGTGTCGAAGCGCTTGAGGATGGAGAGGCGGCTGCGGAAATCGGCGCCGTAGAACAGGTCGAGCTCGTTCGAGAGGATGGCGAGCCGGTACCCGGCATCGGCGGCGAGGGTGATTGCGCGCGCTGCCTCGGGGCGGATCACGGTGTCGGGATCGGCGCCGCGCGCGCGTTTCACGAAGGTCTCCATGTCGCGCCAGTCCTCGCCGACCAGGCGCCCGACCTCGCGGCTGCGGGTCAGCCAGTAGTCGCGTTCCGAAATCTCGCCGAGCTGCATGCTCGTCCAGAGCGGATCGCTGTCGGGCGCGAACGGTCCGAGCCATTTCAGTGTGCAGGGGGCGAGTCCGAGCGTGCGCTCGGTCAGGTCGTGGGTCTCGAACAATGTCTTCGAGATTACCCCGCCGAAGTCGAGCACCAGCGCCTGGGCAAGCGGCCTCCTCATGCGGCAGCCGTGGTGCGGCCGCGAGGGACAATGCCGGCAGCGACCCATCGGTCGAAGATGCCGAGCACCGTTTCGTTGAATGCGGCGCTGTTGATGTGATCCTTGATCTCGTGCAGCTCGACCGGCGCCTGGATCGCCGATCGCATGGCGTCGACGAAGGCGGCGAGGGCGTCGGGATCGTGCAACGCTTCGCCTTCGCGATCCCATTGCTGGATGCCGCCGGCGGGCAGCACGAAGGCAACGGGAGCGTTGGCCTGGGACAGTTTCCCGGCAATCGCGCGGGCGATCCGTTGGCGATCGGTGGATCCCGACGTTGCCGACGCAAGCAGCCGGTTATGCGCGTGGAATGGACGATCCGACAGCTCGCTCGGAACCCCAAGCCATGCCGGGAAGTCGACCATGTCGATCGCCCCCGGCGCGACGATCTGTGGAATGCCGGCTCTGCCTGCATTCTCAAGCCTGTCAGCGCCGGAATTGACCACCGAGCCAGTGAGCTGGTTGGCGACCTCCTGCAGGCTGAGGTCCAGCACCGCGGCAAAGCCGCCTTGCGCGGCGATCGATTCCATCGCGCGGCCGCCCATGCCGGTGGTGTGGAAGACGACCACCTCGTAGCCGCGCCGCTCGAGCTGCGGCTTGAGCTCGACCATATAGCGTAGGCAGCTCTTGCCGAGCGAGGTGATCGCAACGACCGGCCGGTCTTTGCGCGGCCTGATTGCGCTTCTGGCGGCGCCGACGATCGCGCCGCAGGCTTGCGACAGCACGGCGGTGCAGGTGCCGTTGAGGCCGTAGAGACCGCCGGCCCATAGGATCATCATCAGATCGGCGGCGACGCGCTCGGGCGGGATCAGATGCGAGAAGGCGACGGTTGAGACGATCAGCTTCGGCAGGCCGAGCGGCAGCGCCTGCGCGACGTCGAGCGCAAGGTCGGTGCCCATCGTGCCGCCGATCGCGATCACGCCGTCGATGGCATCGCGCTCCGCGAGCGCGCGCGCCAGATTGGCGGCGCCGACCGCCATCAGTGACATCGCGGAATTCTCGTCGCCGCTCGATGTGATCGCCTCGATCGTGGTCTGTGCGGCGGCCGCCACCGCGTGCTTGTCATGTGCCGCCTGGTACGGCGGATCGCCGAGCACGCTGATGTCCATCATGACGGTTCGGCCACCGGCGCGCGCGATGCACTCGCTCATGAACAGCAGTTCGTCGGCCTTGGTGTCTCCCGTTCCGATCAGGAGAATGCGGGGCTGCGTCATCTCAGGCATGACCTTCGGCTCGCCGGCAGGCGTAAGGGATGGTGACAACCGGTTTGGATAACGCAGGCGGAGCGCTCGGCCATCGTGCGATCACGCTATGGGGGCGCGCCTTGCCGTGACATCCACCTATCGGTTGATTGCTGCCAAAGCCTTGATTTGGCGAGGATTGCGCGGTGCCAGCGGTCTCGCTCGGAAGCCGCCTTTGTCATCGTCATAATTGTCTCGCATGCAGCAAGCCCAGATCGATCGACTACGCGTGGCCGTCATTCCGGCTCAGCAGCTCTTCATCGGCGGCCGGCCGGCGCCGGCGATCAGCGAGGCGCGGCTTGATGTCGTGTCGCCGATCGACGGCAAGGTATTGACCAGCATAGCTGACGGCGACGTGGCCGATGTCGACGCCGCGGTCAGACATGCGCGGCAGGCCTTCGAGCAGGGCAGCTGGTCGCGTGCGGCGCCGGCGCAGCGCAAGAAGGTGTTGCTGCGGTTCGCCGATCTCATCGAGCGGCACGCGCTCGAGATTGCGGTGCTCGGCGTGCGCGACAACGGCACCGAGATCAGCATGGCCTACAAGGCCGAGCCGCTCTCGGCCGCCGGCACCATCCGGTACTACGCCGAGGCGATCGACAAGGTCTATGGCGAGATCGCGCCGACCTCAGGCGATGTGCTCGGGCTCGTGCATCGCGAGCCGCTTGGTGTCGTCGGCGTGATCGTGCCGTGGAATTTCCCGCTGATGATCGGAGCGTGGAAGATCGGCCCGGCGCTCGCCGCCGGAAATTCGGTCGTGGTCAAGCCGCCGGAGCTGGCGTCGCTGACGCTGTTGCGGCTTGCCGAACTCGCGACCGAGGCGGGGTTGCCGGACGGCGTGCTCAACGTCGTCACCGGCCGCGGCGCAACGGCCGGCGAAGCGCTCGCGCTGCACATGGATGTCGATGTGCTTGCCTTCACCGGCTCGGGTGCGGTGGGCCGGCGTCTCCTGGAATGCTCGGCGCGATCGAACTTGAAGCGCGTCCATCTCGAGCTTGGCGGCAAGTCGCCCAACATCGTGTTCGCCAATGTGCCCGACATCAAGCATGCGGCCAAGGTGTCCGCGAGCGGGATCTTCCGAAACTCCGGCCAGGTCTGCGTCGCCGGATCGCGGCTCCTGGTGCAGTCCTCGATCTATGATCGCTTCATGGCCGAGCTGCTTGACGCCACCGCGAAGCTCCGCGTCGGCGATCCCCTCGAATTGACCTCGGATATCGGCGCCATCGCGAGCAAACCGCAGCTAGGCAAGAATCTGGATGCCGTTGCCCATGCGGAAGCGGAGGGCGCGAAGCGGCTGATCGGCGGCGAGCGGATCCGCGTCGAGAGCGGCGGCAACTTCATGGCGCCTACGATCCTCACCGAGGTGACGCCTACGATGCAGGTCTGGTGCGAGGAAGTGTTCGGCCCGGTGCTCGCAGTCACGCGGTTCGAGGGCGAGGAAGATGCCACAGCGCTCGCCAATGCGACCCCCTATGGACTTGCGTCGGCGGTGTGGACCGCAAGTCTGTCGACGGCGCATCGTATGGTGCGCGCCATCAAGGCCGGCGTCGTGCACGTCAACGCCTATGGCGGCGCCGACATCACGGTGCCGCTCGGCGGCTTCAAGCAATCCGGCTTCGGACGCGACAAGTCGCTGCACGCCCTCGACGCCTATACCGACCTCAAGACCGCCTGGATCGCGCTATGACATCTTTGGCTGCCGAACGCGCCGGCGTTCTGAACCGATTGCTCGATGCCGAGCAGGAGCGCTTTCGCGCGCTGCACCCGCGCTCGGCCGCGGCCTGGCAGGAGGGAAGGCAGCATTATCTTTATGGCGGCCCGTCGCACTGGATGCGGCGCTGGGCCGGCGGCTTCCCTGTCTATGCCGAGGAGGCGCAGGGCGCGCATATCAGGGATATCGACGGACGCGACTACATCGATTTCTGCCTTGGCGACACCGGCGGCATGTGTGGGCACGCGCCCGAGGCGGTGACCGAGGCGGCGCTCGCTCAGCTCAAGCGTGGCGCGACCATGATGCTGCCGACGGAAGACAGTATCTGGGTCGGCGCTGAGCTGTCGCGGCGCTTCGGCCCGAAATACTGGACGCTGACGACGTCGGCGACCGACGCCAACCGTGCCGCGATCCGCATCTCGCGTATGATCACCGGCCGGCGCAAGGTGCTGGTGTTCTCCGGCTGCTATCATGGCGGCGTCGAGGAGGCGCATGTCGAGATCCGCGACGGCCGGGTCGGCCTGCGCAACATGATCCATCCCAACGGCATCGATCATGATGCGGTGAGCAGGGTCGTCGAGTTCAACGATGTCGCGGGCCTTGAGGCGGCACTTGCCCATGGCGACGTCGCCTGCGTGCTGACCGAGCCGCTGATGACAAATTTCGGCATGATCCCGGTCGATCCCGGTTTTCACCAAGCGTTGCGGGAGCTGACGCGCCGCGCCGGCACCGTCCTCATTATCGACGAGACCCACACGCTGTCCTGCGGGCCGGGTGGCTACACGAAGAGCCATGGACTCGAGCCCGACATCTTCGTCGCGGGCAAGGCGATCGCGGGCGGCATCCCTGCCGGCGTATTCGGTCTCAGCCAGGAGATCGCCGAGCGGCTCTGGAAACTCGTTCCCCACGTCAATCCGCGCGAGCGGCAGTCGGCGCATCTTGGATTCGGCGGCACGCTTGCCGGCAACGCGCTGACGGTCGCGACCATGCGCGCGGTGCTGGAGAAGGTGCTGACCTCTGCGAATTACGAGCGGATGATCGGAACCGCGACCTGGCTTGCGCAGGAAGCGCGCCGGCTGATCGCGGCGGCCGGTCTGCCCTGGCACGTCACGCAGATCGGCGCGCGCGCCGAGATCATGTTCATGCCGCAGCCGCCACGCAGCGGCGCCGACGTCATTGCTGGCCGGCAACCCGATCTCGAGACCCTGCTGCATGCGTTCTACATCAACGAGGGCATTCTGGTGACCCCGTTCCACACCATGCTGCTGATGTGTCCGGCGACGTCCGCGCGCGACGTCGACACACACACGGCGGTGTTGGCGCGGTTCATCGACTTGCTGCGCGGCGCAGGAGCGATCTGATGCAGGTGCCTCCGTTCAATCTTGACGGCCGCATCGCCATCGTCACCGGCGGGGGCAGGGGGATCGGCGCCGCCATCGTGAGACGGCTCGCGGAGGCCGGCGCGACCGTGGTGATCGCCAACCGGACGCTTGATGTGGCCGAGGCGTTGGCGCGCGAATTGACGGCCGATGGACGGGCGGCCTATTGCGTCCCGTTCGACCGGCTGGACCGCAGTAGCTTGCGCGCGATGGTCGATCGCGTCGCTGCTCAATATGGCCGGCTCGATATCGTCGTGCACAATGCCGGCGGCTGTCCGTGGTCATCGCTTGAAGAGCTTGACGAAGCCAAACTTGAGGACACGCTGGCGCTTAACCTCAACGCCAGCATCTGGCTCGCGCAGGCCGCAATTCCGCACATGCGTGCCGTCAGGTTCGGGCGCATCCTCGTGACATCCTCGGTCTCCGCGCGCGTCGCGATGGGCGGCGGCGCGCATTACTCGGCGGCGAAGGCCGGCGTCAACGCATTCATCCGCGGCGCCGCCTTCGAGCTCGCGCGCGACGGCATCACGGTCAACGGCGTCGAGGCCGGCTTCATCGAAAAGCCGGGCCGCGGCACCATGAGCGCGCCGGAGAACAAGGCGAAGCTCGAGCGCTTCATTCCGATGGGGCACATGGGTAGCGCCGACGACATCGCCTGCGCGATGCTCTATCTCGCCTCCACCGAGGCCAAATACGTCACCGGGCAGACCATCGTCGTCGATGGCGGCTCGACGCTGCCGGAGACCGGATTTGCCGTCGAACGGCAGTGGGGAGTCTAGATGAGCATGGTCTTTTCGGAAAAACGGTTTCCACTTTTCCCGATCATGCCCTGATGCCGCGGCTCGACGGAAAGACGGCGCTGGTGACCGGCGCAGCCACGGGGATCGGCCGGGCGACGGCGGCGCTGCTGGCGTTGAGCGGCGCGCGCGTCGTGCTGTTCGGGCTCGGTGAGGCAGAGCTCCAGACCGCCGCGGCGGAGTGCGGAGGGCAGGCGGTCCATGGCGACGTCACGCGTCCGGACGACATCGCCAACGCCGTCGCCGCCTGCGGGGCGTGGCTCGACATCGTGGTCAACGCCGCAGGTCTGATCGTGCCGGATCAGCCCGCCAGCGTCTCCGACGAGGTCTGGGTCAGGACGCTCGATGTCAACCTCACGGGGACCATGCGGGTCTGCCGGGCATCGCTGCCGCTGCTCCGGCAGCGCGGCGGCGCGATCGTGAACGTCGCCTCGGTTGCCGCGTTCAATGCCAGCCCGGACAGCGCAAGCTACGCCGCCAGCAAGGCGGCCGTCGTCGCCTATACGCGCTCGCTGGCCTACGCGCACGGCGCCGACGGCATCCGCGCCAATGCGGTGGCGCCGGGCTGGGTGCGCACGCCGATGAGCGCCCATGAAATGCAGCTGCTTGCGGACCAGAACGGCACCACTGTCGATGCCGAGATTCGCGGCGTCGAACGACGCATTGCCCTGGGACGGATGGCCGAGCCCGCCGAGATCGCCGCGTGCTGCCTGTTTCTGGCCTCCGACGAGGCGTCCTTCGTGACCGGCGCGGTGCTGGTCGCCGACGGCGGCGGCCGCGCGCCGACGCAGAATCGCGCGGTGTAGGCGGCCGGTTGGCGTCTCGGGCAGGCGGCCGGCACCTTGATAACGACCGGCGGATTTGGCACTCTCGTGCGGTCACGTCATTCGATCGAGGGGCGTTATGAACAAGTCATTTTCCGTGATCATTGCCGCGGCCGCTTCAATCGTCGTTCTGTCTTCGACGGCGGCGCGATGCGGCGACTACTATCCGTTTGGCGATCCGCCGTACCGGCTGGACTACGTGCAAGAGCCCCAGATCGTATCGGGCTGCTGGAAATGGAATTGGCAGCTGTACCAGTGGCAGGACTACTGCCCGGTCTACGTCAATCCGAAGGCGTATATGTTCTCGCGCTCGTCGCGCGTCGTGCTCCGCACCAAGGGGTGAGGAGAGTTCGGCTGCTTGAGGTGCTCTGCGTCACGCCCGTTGCAGCGACGCAGAGCGCGCCCTCATGAATGCGCGATGGTGCACGCCACCTGGTGGCGCTTGCCGAAGTTGAGCAGCGCGTTTTCCCGGAAGCCGTCCAGCCAGACGCCGCGGCCCGCATAGCGATAGCCGACGCCCATCGGAACGTGCCGCACATGGATGCCGCCACGGCCGGTGAGCAGGGAGGCCGTGACCACTTCGCCCTCGACCGACACAGCGCGCGGGCACAGCGGATATTGATGGCCGTTCTCGCAGGTGAAGACGATCTCGGTGCAGGTGCCGACCGGTGCTTTTGTGACCAGGCCAAGGTCCGCTGCCGCCGCCGGCCCGGAGCTGCCGAACGACGTTGCACCCAACGCCAAAATGCCTGCGACCGTGTAGCCAAACCGAATACGCATCAGTGCCCCCTCGTCCAGCGATAGGCTAAGTAATTGAAGAAAATATCTCGCGCTAAATGAGCAAAAAAAACCTCTGAGGTCAAACCTCTCTGCCCAATGCGGTGCGGGGGAGATCGGCCGGCGCCATCGCGAATGGCGTGTCAGGTGTTGCAAGTTTGCTGCAGTAAGTCTGAATTCGGCTGCAAGCTGCCCGGTAGCGTTAATGCGCCTTTACTGGCCACAATTCGCCCTGCAAGTGGTGTGATGTATTGAGTCGTGTTCCGGAGATTGCTTCAATGCGCTGACCGGATCGCATCACGAACGCATTCGGACGGACATCGGGGGTGGGAATGGACTTCCGTGGTGGCATTGCACGTTCGCTACTGACCCTGATGATTGTCTCATTGCCTGCGCTGGCAGCTCATGCACAGACTCAGGCTCCTCAACCGGCGAACGGCCGGGCAGCGGCGGCGCAGCCGGCTCAGGGCGATCAAGCCTTTTCTGGCCCGAGCTTCCGCAAAGGTCTGTGGCGCTTCGTGCGAACGCTCGATGTGGTCAGGACGGCCAACAAGAACTTCAAGTATCGGATGGTCAACGCGGAGACGACGCGCTGCGTCGACCCGACCCACGCCATGAAGGCGACCTTTGCCTCGGGATCGATCGGAAGCTGCGTCTCGGACAAGCCGGAGAAGGTCGGTAATCAATACACCTTCGGACACCGCTGCGATTACATGGGGACAGTCAGCACCGTCATCACCGTGCGCAGCGACGAGGCCTATACCGAGCTGAACGAGATCAGCACCGGAGAGCATCCCCGGACCGACACGGTCGTCGCGACAAGGATCGGCGACTGCGACGACGGTAGCGCGGCCAAGATTGAGGCCAAGTCCGAGGCCAAGACTGACAAGTCCGCTGCGGCGGCTTTGCAGCACTAGCTGGCAATCAAACGGCAGTGGCGGCGGACGAGGCGTCCATTTGTCCCCGACGACGCAGCGCTGCGCTTCCTTTCGCGCCGAAGCTGCCTCGGCCTGAAGCAACCGGGCATTCACCGTGTTTGGCGCAAGAGCTCGTGAGAGCGTCGAGGAAAGGCCAAGCATTTACGGGGTCTTAACACGAAATGCTCCTGAATGATGTGAGGTTGGACGTGCTTCAAGCGAAGTCACGCGATCCGCGTCAATCGGCCGGTTAGGGATTCAATAAATGACATCGCGTGAGGGCTTCGCCCCGTCGAAGATCTTCGCATCCGCGCTTGGCGTCGTGACCGCGCTTTCCGTGTTCGTGCTCGCCTCCCCGAGCGCCATGGCGGAGGAGGGATTCAGCGGGCCGACCTTCCGAAAGGGAATGTGGCGCTTCGTGCGGACGCTGGAAATCGCCACGTCCTGGAACGTCCGGCAAACGCTGCTCGAGCGCGAAATGACGCGCTGTGTCGATCCAACGCAGGCGATGAAGGCGACTTTCTCGACCCCGTCCGTTGGAAATTGCCACTCTTCGCGGCCGGAGAAGATCAACAACAAATACGTCTTCTCCAACCGCTGCGACTATCTCGGGCCGGTCAGCACCGTCATCACGGTTCTCAGCGACGAGGCCTATACCGAGGTCAACAAGACCAATGTTGGTCAGGCGCCGCGGACCGACCGCGTGGTTGCCCGCCGAATCAGCGATTGCCACGAGGATAGAGCTTCGCTCAGCCAGCCGGCCTCCGCACCGAGCGAGGTGTCATTGCAGCAGGACGAAGCCGAGGGCGAGCCGCTGTAAGGCGATTGGTCGGCGCGCGGGCCTCAGATCGCCGGCAACACCCATCAGATCTTCTGCTGCCCGCCTGGTGCACTCACCTTGACGGTGATCTTCTGAATTTCGGTTCGACCGCCCTGATACTTAACCTCGATGGTCAGGGCGTCGTCGCCGAGAAATTCCGGCGGCGCCTTGTAGAAGGCGACATAGGCCGGCACCTCGAGCGCCAAACAGGCCTTGTAATTGGTGGCCTTCGCCTTCGCCGACTTCACCACAACCTTTCCGGCAGCCGGCGCAGTGACCAGGCGGATGGTCGGCAGCGGCCCCGACGTGCAATCAGGTAACACGTTGAGATAGAGGCCAATCTGGGTGTCCCGGTTGGCCAGGGCGCGAACCTGGCGCTCCACCGTGGTCTCCTGCGGGACAGGTTGTGCAGGGGCTTGCGCGGCCGCCGCGCCGAAACATCCCCAAATCAGGACAGCGGCACACGCCTGAAGAATCACCCGCATCGACTGCTGCTCCAAATCGCCGGGAAGGACGAACGGGGCCGGGGAAATACTGCCTTTGGCCAAGTTAATCCGGCTAAGCCGTTGTTCTTTCAGCTTCGACCTGTCCGATCTTTACCACACTTCCACGGAAAGCATTGATTAACCAAATACATTTCTTGACCGCGGGGAGGGTTAACAATAGCCTAAAACTAAATTTTTCTACAACTTTTCCTCTAATCGCATTTTGCGGAGTTGATAATGCAGGGTTCGTTTCAGGTCGCTCAGGCAACCGGCACCGGCAATTCCACCAATTCGGCTCCCGTACGAATTTACAAGCTGACCAAGCCGCTGACCGATCAGGCGGTGGTCGTCAATCTTGGATACGACCAGAAGGTGAAGGTCGACTTTTCGTCGATCGCCAATGAAAAGATCACGCTGGTTCACGTCGGCGAAAAGCTGATAATCCTGTTCGACAACCAGTCGACCGTCACGGTTGAGCCGTTCTTCGACTCCCGTGCGGATGGACTGAAGAATGTCACGATCGAGATGGCGCCGGGGCGCGAGGTCTCGGTCCAGGAATTCGCGACCCTTTTTCCGATCAGCACGGACGCCTCCGTGTTGCCGGCGGCCGACAATGGCGGCAACTCGAACGGCAACGCGCAGGCGAGCGGCGCGAATTTCAGTCCGTTCGCGATTGATCCGTTAGCTCCTGTGCCGACCAACGTGTTGGCGCCGCAGGAAGAGTTGCCGAACCTCGTGACCCCTGTGCCGCCGACCGGCTTCGTGCTGGGCATTGCTCCGCCTCCGACCATTTCCGGCAACCCCCTGTCGGCGCTGATTGTCGACGAGAGCTTCCTGACTGCGGCCACCAACCATGGTGTCGCCGGTTCGGGGCTCGGACCCGCAGGGGCAAACGGTCGCGTCTGTGCAGGTGTCGTTCAACGTCACGGTACCGGGCGGCCAGCAGTTGCTGACCTATGCGCTGTCGGTCACGACCCCGAACGAAGATTCCGGTCTGATCGATTCGGCGACCGGTCAGCACGTTCTGCTGACGGTCAACGCGGCCGGCGTCGTGGAAGGGCGCACGGCGATCAGTGGCGATCTGGTCCTCACGGTCTCGGTTGACGCCGCGGGTCATGTGACGCTGACCGATCTGCGCGCGGTTCATGAGGCAACACCGGGCAACTTCAATGAAGGGATCACGCTGGCATCGGGTCTGATCACGCTGACCGCCACCGTGACTGACAACAACAATCAGTCGGCAAGTGCGAGCGTCGATGTCGGCTCGCATCTGACGATCCTTGACGATGGTCCGGTGGCGGGCACGGTGACCGGCGCGACCGACACGCTGGTGCTGGACGAAACGCGTCCTGTCGGCAGCGACACCGCGGGCGGCACGACGCCGACCGGCCTCGCCAGCGTGACGGCTGACTTCTCCAACAACTTCACCGGCGGCAGCTACGGCGCCGACGGCGCCGGCAGCACTGCCTACACGCTGCATCTCACCGGCACGAACGTGGCCTCGGGCCTCTATGCGCTGGATCCGACCGACACCAACCCGGCCCATTTCGGGCAGGGTGCGCAGATCGTGCTGAACCAGTCCGGTGACACCATCACCGGCTCGGCGAACGGCACGACCTACTTCACAATCACGATCAACGAGACGACCGGGATCGTGACCTTCACCCAGGTCAACAATATCTGGCATGCCGATCCGACCAACCCGGATGACGCGGCGACGTTGACCCTCTCCAGCGCCAGCCTGCTGCAGGTGGTGCAGACCATCACTGACGTGGACGGCGACAGCGTGGCAACGCCGATCAACCTCGGTGGCGGCGTGTTCACAATTCAGGACAGCGGTCCGACGGCCGGCACGGTGATCGAGAAGGAAGGGCCGGCGGAAACGCTGGTGCTGGACGAGTCGCGCCCGGTCGGCAGCGACACGCCGGGCGGCTTTGCGCCGAGCGGGCTTGCCAGCGTGACGGCGGACTTCTCCCACGACTTCACGTCCGGCAGCTACGGCAGCGACGGACCCGGCCATACGGCCTACGCGCTGAAGCTCACCGGCTCGAACGTGGCCTCGGGTCTCTACGCGCTGGATCCGACCGACACGACCACTGCTGACGGCGACGGTATCGGACAGGGCGCCCAGATCGTCCTCAACCAGTCCGGCAACACGATCACCGGCTCGGCCGGCGGGACGACGTATTTCACCATCACGATTGATCCGTCGACCGGGATCGTCACCTTCACGCAGTCGAACAACGTCTGGCATTCTGATCCGAAGAATCCGGACGATCCGGCAACGCTAACGCTGTCGAGCCCCAGCCTGCTGCAGGTGGTGCAGACCATCACCGACGCGGACGGCGACAGCGTGTCGACGCCGCTCGATGTCGGCACCCGTGTGTTCACGATCCAGGACAGCGGCCCGACCGCCGGCACGGTGACCGGCGCGACCGATACCCTGGTGCTGGACGAAACGCGTCCTGCCGGCAGCGACACCGCGGGCGGCACGGCGCCGACCGGCCTTGATTCCGTGACGGCAGACTTCTCCAACAACTTCACGCCCGGCAGCTATGGCAGCGACGGCCCGGGCCACACGACCTACACGCTGAACCTCGCCGGCGCGAATGTGACGTCCGGTCTGTACGCACTTGATGCGACCGATACGACCACCGCCGACGGCGACGGCATCGGGCAGGGTGCGCAGATTCTGCTGAACCAGGTCGGCAACACCATCACCGGCTCGGCTGGCGGCACCAATTACTTCACGATCACGATCGACCCCTCGACCGGGATCGTGACGTTCACCCAGCTCAACAACATCTGGCACTCCGATCCGACCAACCCGGATGACGCCGCGACGCTGACGCTGTCTGGCGCCAATCTGCTGCAGGTGGTGCAGACCATCGTCGATGCCGACGGCGACAGCGTGACGACGCCGCTCGATGTCGGCACCGGCGTGTTCACGATCCAGGACAGCGGCCCGAGCGCCGGCACGGTGATCGCGGCGGCGGATACGTTGGTGCTGGACGAAACCCGTCCTGTCGGCACCGACACTGCGGGCGGCGCCACGCCGACCGGCCTCGACACCGTCACGGCGGACTTCTCCAACAACTTCTCGGCCGGCAGCTACGGCAGCGACGGCGCGGGCAACACGGCCTACACGCTGAAGCTAACCGGCGTGAATGTGGCCTCCGGTCTCTATGCGCTCGATCCGACCGACACCGACCCGACCCACTTCGGCCAAGGTGCGCAGATCGTGCTGAACCAATCCGGTGACACCATCACCGGCTCGGTCGGCGGGACCACCTACTTCACGATCACGATCGACGAGACGACCGGGATCGTGACGTTCACCCAGCTCAACAACATCTGGCACGCCGATTCGACCAACCCGGATGACGCCGCGACGCTGACCCTGTCGGGCGCGAACCTGCTTCAGGTGGTGCAGACCATCACCGATGCGGACGGCGACAGCGTGTCGACGCCGCTCGATGTCGGCACCGGTGTGTTCACGATCCAGGACAGCGGCCCGACGGCGGGCACGGTGACAGGTCCGACCGACACCCTTGTGCTGGACGAGACGCGGCCTGTCGGCACCGACACCGCAGGCGGCACCGCGCCGACCGGCCTCGATACCGTGACGGCGGACTTCTCCAACAACTTCACCGGCGGCAATTATGGCAGCGACGGTGCGGGCAACACGGCCTACACGCTGAAGCTGACCGGCGCCAACGTCGCCTCCGGCCTTTATGCGCTGGATCCGACCGACACCGATCCGACCCATTTCGGGCAGGGTGCGCAGATTCTGCTGAACCAGGTCGGTGACACCATCACCGGCTCGGCTGGCGGCACCAACTACTTCACGATCACGATCGACGAGACGACCGGCATCGTGACGTTCACCCAGCTCAACAACATCTGGCATTCCGATCCGACCAACCCGGACGATTCTGCGACGCTGACGCTGTCGGCGGCCAACCTGCTGCAGGTGGTGCAGACCATCACCGATGCGGACGGCGACCACGTGTCGACGCCGCTCGATGTCGGCACCGGTGTGTTCACCATTCAGGACAGCGGCCCGACGGCGAGCGCGCTGTCCGGCGCAACGGACACGCTCGTGCTCGACGAGACGCGGCCTGCCGGCACCGACACCGCAGGCGGCACGGCGCCGACCGGCCTTGCCAGCGTCACGGCGGATTTCTCGAACGGCTTCGCCGGCGGCAGCTATGGCAGCGATGGCCCGGGCAATTCGGCCTACACGCTGAAGCTCACCGGCGCCAATGTCGCGTCCGGCCTGTATGCGCTGGATCCGACCGACACCGACCCGACCCATTTCGGGCAGGGTGCGCAAATTCTGCTGAATCAGGTCGGCAACACGATCACCGGCTCGGTCGGCGGCACCGATTACTTCACGATCGCTATCGATTCCTCGACCGGGATCGTGACCTTCACCCAGCTCAACAACATCTGGCACTCCGATCCGACCAACCCGGATGACGCCGCGACGCTGACGCTGTCGCGTCCGGAAATCCTGCAATTGGTGCAGACCATCACCGATGCCGACGGCGACAGCGTGACGACGTCGCTCAACCTCGGCTCCGGTGTGTTCACAATCCAGGACAGCGGCCCGACCGCCGGCACAGTGATCGCGGCGGCGGATACGTTGGTTCTGGACGAGACCCGTCCCGTCGGCACGGATACGGCGGGCGGCACGGCGCCGACCGGCCTC
The DNA here is from genome assembly GCF_054063995.1 of Bradyrhizobium sp. USDA 4504. Classification (NCBI taxonomy): domain Bacteria; kingdom Pseudomonadati; phylum Pseudomonadota; class Alphaproteobacteria; order Hyphomicrobiales; family Nitrobacteraceae; genus Bradyrhizobium; species Bradyrhizobium sp. USDA 4504. Next base: position 1,729,821 of record NZ_JBSSGV010000001.1, read on the forward strand.
GACACCGTGACGGCAGACTTCTCGAACAACTTCTCAGCCGGCAGCTATGGCAGCGACGGTGCGGGCAACACGACCTACACGCTGAAGCTGACCGGTGCCAACGTGGCGTCCGGCCTCTTTGCGCTCGAAGCGACCGACACGACCACCGCCGACGGCGATGGCATCGGGCAGGGCGCGCAGATTCTGCTGAACCAGGTCGGCAACACCATCACCGGCTCGGTCGGCGGCACCGATTACTTCACGATCACGATCGACCCCTCGACCGGTATCGTCACCTTCACCCAGCTCAACAACATCTGGCATTCCGATCCGACCAATCCGGACGATTCTGCGACGCTGACGCTGTCGGCTGCCAATCTGCTGCAGGTGGTGCAGACCATCACCGACGCGGACGGCGACAGCGTGACAACGCCGCTCGACGTCGGCACCGGCGTGTTCACGATCCAGGATAGCGGCCCGACGGCGGGCACGGTGACAGGTCCGACCGACACTTTGGTGCTGGACGAGACCCGTCCTGTTGGCAGCGACACCGCAGGCGGCACGGCGCCGACCGGGCTCGATACCGTGACGGCGGACTTCTCCAACAACTTCACCGGCGGCAACTACGGCAGCGATGGTGCGGGCAACACGTCCTACACGCTGAAGCTGACCGGCGTGAACGTGGCCTCCGGCCTCTATGCGCTCGATCCGACCGACACCGACCCGACCCATTTCGGGCAGGGTACGCAGATCGTGCTCAACCAGGTCGGTGACACCATCACCGGCTCGGCGAACGGCACGACCTACTTCACGATCACGATCAACGAGACGACCGGGATCGTGACGTTCACCCAGGTCAACAATATCTGGCACTCCGATCCGACCAATCCGGACGATTCTGCGACGCTGACGCTGTCGGCGGCCAATCTGCTGCAGGTGGTGCAGACCATCACCGACGCGGACGGCGACAGCGTGACGACGCCGCTCGACGTCGGCACCGGTGTGTTCACGATCCAGGACAGCGGTCCGACCGCGGGCACGGTGACCGGCCCGACCGACACCTTGGTGCTGGACGAGACCCGTCCCACCGGAACGGATACTGCCGGCGGCACGGCGCCGACCGGGCTCGACACCGTGACGGCGGACTTCTCCAACAACTTCACCGCCGGCAGCTACGGTAGTGATGGTGCTGGGTCGACGACCTACACGCTGAAGCTGACCGGTGCGAACGTCGCCTCCGGCCTCTATGCGCTGGATCCGACCGACACCGACCCAACCCATTTCGGCCAAGGTACGCAGATCGTGCTCAACCAGGTCGGTGACACCATCACCGGCTCGGCGAACGGCACGACCTACTTCACGATCACGATCAACGAGACGACCGGGATCGTGACGTTCACCCAGGTCAACAATATCTGGCACTCCGATCCGACCAATCCGGACGATGCCGCGACGCTGACCCTGTCGGCCGCGAACCTGCTGCAGGTGGTGCAGACCATCACCGATGCGGACGGCGACAGCGTGACGACGCCGATCAACGTCGGCACCGGCGTGTTCACGATCCAGGACAGCGGTCCGACCGCGGGCACGGTAACCGGCCCGACCGACACCTTGGTGCTGGACGAGACCCGTCCCGTTGGCAGCGACACCGCAGGCGGCACAGCGCCGACCGGGCTCGACACCGTGACGGCGGACTTCTCCAATAACTTCACCGCCGGCAGCTACGGCAGCGATGGTGCTGGGTCGACGACCTACACGCTGAAGCTGACGGGCTTGAACGTGGCCTCCGGCCTCTATGCGCTCGATCCGACCGACAAGACCGCCGGTGACGGCGACGGCATCGGACAGGGAACGCAGATCGTGCTCAACCAGGTCGGTGACACCATCACCGGCTCGGCGAACGGCACGACCTACTTCACGATCACCATCAATGAGACGACCGGGATCGTGACGTTCACGCAGGTCAACAACATCTGGCACTCCGATCCGAACAACCCGGACGATGCGGCGACGCTGACACTGACGCGCCCTGAGTTGCTGCAGGTGGTGCAGACCATCACGGATGCGGACGGCGACAGCGTGACGACACCGCTCAACCTCGGCACCGGCGTGTTCACGATCCAGGACAGCGGCCCGACGGCAGGTACGGTGACCGGTCCGACCGATACGCTCGTGCTGGACGAGACGCGTCCTGTCGGCAGTGACACCGCGGGCGGCACAGCGCCGACCGGGCTCGACACCGTGACGGCGGATTTCTCCAACAACTTCACCGGCGGCGGCTACGGCAGCGACGGTGCTGGCAGCACGACGTATACGCTGAAGCTCACCGGTGCGAACGTGGCCTCCGGCCTCTATGCGCTCGATCCGACCGACAAGACCGCCGGCGACGGCGATGGTATCGGACAGGGTGCGCAGATTCTGCTGAACCAGGTCGGCAACACCATCACCGGCTCGGTTGGCGGCACCAACTACTTCACGATCACGATCGATCCTTCGACCGGCATCGTGACCTTTGCTCAGCTTAACAATATCTGGCACTCCGATCCGACCAACCCGGACGATGCGGCGACGCTGACGCTGTCGGCTGCCAATCTGCTGCAGGTGGTGCAGACCATCACCGATGCGGACGGCGACAGCGTTTCGACGTCGCTGAACCTCGGCACCGGCGTGTTCACGATCCAGGACAGCGGTCCGACCGCCGGCACGGTGACCGGCCCGACCGACACGCTCGTGCTCGACGAGACGCGTCCTGTTGGCACCGACACCGCGGGCGGCACGGCGCCGAACGGGGTTGTTTCCGTGACGGCGAACTTCTCCGACAACTTCACCGGCGGTAGCTATGGCAGCGACGGTGCTGGTTCGACGACCTACACGCTGAAGCTGACGGGCTCGAACGTGGCCTCCGGCCTCTATGCGCTCGATGCGACCGACAAGACTGCCGGCGACGGCGATGGTATCGGACAAGGTGCGCAGATTCTGCTGAACCAGTCCGGCAACACCATCACCGGTTCGGTTGGCGCGACGACCTACTTCACGATCGCCATTGATCCCGCAACCGGGATCGTGACCTTCACCCAAGTCAACAACATCTGGCACTCCGATCCGAACAATTCGGACGATGCGGCGACGCTGACGCTCTCGAGCGCCAATCTGCTGCAGGTGGTGCAGACCATCGTCGATGCCGACGGCGACAGCGTGTCGACGCCGCTCGACCTCGGCACCGGCGTGTTCACAATCCAGGACAGCGGCCCGACGGCGCCGACAGCGACGGTCAGCGCAGCTACGATCGGCGTGGACGAGACGCCCGGCGTGCAGACCACCGGCGGCGCGAGCGACGTGCTCGGCTCCACTGCGATCACGTTCAACGGTGCCGCCAGCACTGTCGCCGCGCTGTTCAGCACGGTTGCGAACAAGGGCGTCGACACCGATGTGTCGGCAGCGTCGCTTGACAACGGCGCGCTCAGCTTTGCCTCGACGGGCGCGAGCAGCATCCTGACGGTGGCCGGGGGCAGCTTCGGCTCTGACGGCGCGGGGTCTACGACCTATGCGTTGAGCGTCCTCAGCGCTGCGTCAGGCCTGACATTGACGGATGGCACAGGGATCGAGCTGTCGCTGGATGCCAGCGGCCGGATCATCGGTACTGTGGGCAACGATGCCGCCAACCCCAGCCTGACGGGCCAAACGGCGTTCGCGATCGCCATCGATCCGATCACCGGTCAGCTCTATGTGGCGGACTATCTCTCGCTCCACCACAACAGCACCGCCAGTCCGAACGATCTGCTGACGATGACGGCCGGCAAGATCGGCGCGACGGTCACGTTGACGGACGCCGATGGCGATCATGTGACGGCCACCGCCGACATCAGCACTCATATCAGCTTCCTCGACGACGGCCCGAGTTTCGGCACGATCGAGCATGGAATCATTGCCGATTACGCGGGAATGTCCGTGCTAGGTAACCTACCCGTGTTCTCCGGCGCCGATGGTTTTGGCGCATATGACTTCACCTTGACTGGAAACACGGCGCCGGCCGGCCTGACGTTCAATGGCCAGGCCGTGCACTATTCCATCGACGCATTTGGACAGAATTTGACGGCCTATATCGGTGCGGCCCCATCGGCAGCGAATAATATCTTCACGCTGACTCTGGATGACACAACCGGTCACTACCTGTTCACATTGCTTCAGCCATTCACGGAGACAACGATCCAGAATGTCGGCAGTTCATCCGCCTTCGGCTCGGGACCCTCGCAAGAGCAGATTCTTTCCTCGAGCACCGATCAGCTGGCGGTTGTTTCGGGCACGGCCTCCGGCGGTGCTCAAGGCAGCGTGAACGGATCGACCAATGGTTGGGGCGTCGGCAACAACAACTTCGATCCCAACGAAAAGCTGCTGTTTGACTTCACGGACGGCGCAAGCGCCAGCCCCGGCGGCAACGCGGGGTTCCATCCTCCAGCACACGAATCGGTCGCGAACTACACGTTCAGCGGTTACAAAGCCGGCGACGACATTCACTACGTCGTCTCCTATTGGGACGGAGTGCACGCCGCCTCGATCACATCGGTCTCCGGTGATTTCGATCCTTCCACCCACACCACGGTCGCCACCGAATGGTCGACGCCCACAGCGCCGGCCGGCCTGCAGCTCTACACTGTCCAGTTCACGGACGTGACAGGCAGCGGCAAGGTCGACCTGGTTGGCGTCGGAGTTTCGTCCACCACGAACGTCTCCGAGGATCTGAGCTTCAACGTGTCGACGATTGACGGTGACGGCGACACTGCGTCGAGCACTATCAGTATCAACATCAATGGCACCGCGACCCTGCTGGGCACGGCCGGCAATGATGTCATTGTCGCCGGACCAACCAACGAGACGCTCACTGGCAATGGTGGGGACGACAAGTTTGTTCTCAATCTCAGCGCCCACGATATCATCAGTGATTTCAACAGCGGTGATACGCTCCTTCTCGACGTGGCCGGTCTGAGCCTGCCGACGGGCGTTTCAAACGCCCTTACGGCTGGTCAATTCACGTCATCGGCAGTCACCGGCGGGACCGAGAACAACGCGAGCGCCTGGAACGAAAGCGCAAGCACGAACAAATTCTTCTTCAACAATACGACCCATGAGCTCTGGTACTCGGCAAATGGCACCGGCTCCGACAAGGTGGACCTCGCACATGTGAGCACCGGCTTGCCGGCGGCCACGAACGTTCATATTTTCTAGGCTAGGCTTGCAGCAAAATCGAAAATCCGCGGAGACCTCTCCGCGGATTTTTATTGATTGAATTGTCGCCTTTCTTGCGCGCAATCACATCAGCACGGGCAGGAAGCCCAAGAGCGGGCTTGCCGCGTCCAGCGCTTCCACGCCGGTCCATTCCGTCTCCGCGGCATTGGCGGCCGCCGGCGCCGCGTCGAGCTCGTCGCCGAGCGGGAGGCGCTTGGCATAGGGGGCCGCAAACAGCTGCACGCCGCGGTCGTTGATCGCGAACATCGGTGTGAAGTTGCCGAGCTCGCCGTCATCAATCAGTTCGGAGCGGCGGCTGTCCAGGATCAACCAATGGCCGTCCAGGCGCGCCGCCAGCACGGCATGATCCTGGCGGATGGCGCGATCGCGGCCCAGCACCAGGCGCAGATCCTCGCGCGGGAAGCCGGCTTCGCTGAGCGCGATGTATTTTGCGATCGCATAGTCCTCGCAGTCGCCCTTGCCGGTCGCGAAGGTGGCGAGCGGCGCAGTCCAGCGGTCGGCCTCGCCGTGCTGAGCGAAGTCGCTGACATAGCGGATCGCCTGGTTGACGGCGCGGTTGGCCTCATCCAGCCGGTCGCGTCCGGATTTGGACTTGACCGCGCCGATCAGGCGAAGGAATTGCGCGGCTTGCGACGGGCAGCCGGTTGCGCTCTCCCGGCATTGCGCGAGAACGCTCGCCTCCTTTGCGAGATCGGATTCGAGGCTGCGCCATTTGCGCCACAGGCCGTTTTCCGGTGCGCGGAAGGTGAACAGGCCAAACGGCTCGGCGCCGACAGGCGGAAGCGGCTTTGCCGCAGGCACCGCGTCGGTCGCGGTGTTTGGCGGCGTGAGCGAGGCGGTGCGAATGGCGTTCGGACCCCGGCCGCGCTGCCGGTCCAGCTTGGCCAGGACGTCGGCGATGGTGAAGAAGGTGGCAGGCGGGCGGTTCGACGCGGCGTCCGCTGCGGGCGCGAGCTCGCCGGCGGGTTTTCCGAGAGAGAGCTCGTCCGCGGCAAACGCGGCAGGCGTGGCGCAAAGACCGATTGTCAGTGCAGCCGCGGCCATGACCGCCGACGAAGCAAACTTCAGCGACTTCATATGACGTCCCCAATGTCGGGGACCGTCAACGTCTGTGCGTCGATCTGCGTCCCCGCTGTTATCGGGACGCAGACTGGCGCTTTGGCCGCTTAAGCGGAGTTAAGTGGAGGGGGTGCCGCCTCGAATGTCGAAAAGGCGGTCAATCCGGGGTTTGCCGGTTCGTTCGAAATTGAACGAACCGAGGTCACGACCGGTTAACCACGGTCACCGTGGTCCCGATCAGCGTTCGCGCAGGGCCTCGTCACGCAGCAGGCGGGCAGGCTTCACGATGTAGTCCAGCACGGATTTCTCGCCGGTCAGGACCTCGACCGTGGTCACCATGCCCGGAATGATCGGCAGCGGATGCTGCTCGGTGCCGAGATGGTTCTTATCGGTACGCACCATGACCCGGTAGAAGGTCTCCTGGCGTTCGGTCTTTTCCGCCTTGTCGTCGACGATGGTGTCGGCGCTGATGCGTTCGACCTTGCCCTTCAGCGATCCGTAGACCGAGGAATCATAGGCGCTGATCTTCACCACCGCGTCCTGGTCGGGACGGATAAACGCGATGTCCTGGGGACGAATCCGGCCTTCCACCAGCAACGTGTCGTCCAGCGGCACGATGTCCATCAGGTTGGCGCCCGGCTGTACGACGGCACCGATGGTACTGATGTTCAGTTTGTTGACGATGCCGTGGACCGGCGCCTTCAGATCCGTGCGGCGCACCCGGTCCTGGGCGGACTTGATATTCTCGTCGAGCACGGCGAGGTCGGCGCGCGATTTGGCCAGGTCCTCGTCGGCCTGTGAACGGAACGACGCGGTGATGTTCGCGATCTTCGACTGCGCTTCGGCCAGCTGTCCCTTCATCTCGGTTGCCTGCCGATCAAGTCGCAGCATCTCGATCTCGGGCACGACCTTCTGCTCATACAGCCTGCGCGTCAGGGTCTGCTCGCGCTCCAGGAGTTTGAGGGAGCCGGTGAGGCGAGTGACCTGCTGGTTGAGGACGTCGATGTCCTGCGCGACCTTCTGACCCCGCATCTTGAACACGCTGGTCTCGGTCGCGACGGCGGCGGGAACCATCTTGTCGAGATCATCCGGGAAGGCGATCTCGGCTCGGCCGCGCGCCTCGGCGTCGAGGCGGGCCACCCGCGCCGCCATCGCCGCACGGCGCTCGCGGATTTCGCCGAACTCGGAAGCGAATTTCGTATCATCGATCCGCATCAGGGACTGGCCCTGCTGCACGATGTCGCCTTCCCGGGTCAGGATGTCGCCGACGATCCCGCCTTCGAGCGATTGAACCACCTGCATCTGCCGCGACGGCACGACGCGGCCGCTGCCGCGCTTGACCTCGTCCAGCACGGCAAAATGAGCCCAGATCAAGAACGTCGCAAGGAGCGCGCACGACGTCCACAACAGCATGCGGGAGGTGCGCGGCGTGCGCAGCAGCGCCGCGGACCGGATATCATTTGCAAATGTGAAATCGGAAGACGCCATAATGTATTTGCTCGTTATGCGGATTTCGGCTGAATCGTATTCTCCGGCGACGGGGCCGCGGACGCCGGCCGGCCCTGGAGCAAAGCGAGCACCTTGTCGCGCGGGCCGTCGGCAACCAGGCGGCCATTGTCGAACAGCAGCAAGCGATCGACCATGTTCAGCAATGACAGGCGGTGGGTCGAAATGATGATGGTCATGCGATCATCATCGAGGCCCTTGAGCCGCTCAAGGAACTCCTGTTCGCTGCGAATATCGAAGTGCGCCGTCGGCTCGTCGAGAAAGAGCACGCGAGGCTTGCGGATCAGAACGCGCGCGAGTCCGATGGCCTGCTTCTGGCCGCCCGACAGGCTGCGGCCGCCTTCCGAGATGGGCATGTCATAGCCCATCGGGTGACCGGCGATGAAGCTTTCGACGCCCGAAAGCCGCGCGGCAAGCAGGACTTCCTCGTCGGTCGCTTCCGGTTTGCCAAGGGCGATGTTGTCGCGCAGCTTGCCGAAGAACAGGTCGGTATCCTGCATCGCAAAGCCGATGCCGGCGCGCAGGTCCGAGGGATCGTATTGGCGCGAGTCGACGCCATCGACCAGGATGCGGCCCTCCTTCGGCTCGTAAAATCCGAGCAGCAACCTGCCGACCGTGGTCTTGCCAGATCCCACCCTGCCGATGATGCCGACCCTTTCTCCGCCCTCGATCTTGAAGCTGACCTTTTCGAGCGCGTTAGCCGGCGCGTTGGGGTAGGCGAACGATACGTTCTCGAAGGCGACCTTGCCGTCTTCGATTCGTCTTGCGACGTAGGACCGGGTCGGCGAGCGTTCCCGCTCGATCGACATGATGCGATCGATCGCCTTGAGGGCCGTGATCGTCTGCGTACCCTTGGTGATCACCGCGGCGATCCCGGCGATCGGCGCCAGAACGCGCCCGGCGAGCATGTTTGCGGCGACCAGCGCGCCGACGCTCAGCTTGCCGTCGAGGATCAGGAAAATGCCGACGATGACGAGGAGCAGGCTCGTGATCTGCTGGGCCGTGCTCGCGCTCGTCAGCGACATCGACGACCAGAAGTGAACGTCCTCGCCGGATCGGGCGGTCGCGGCAACCGAGCGTTCCCACAAGGTCTGCATGCGGGCCTCGGCGCCGGTCGCACGGACGGTTTCGAGGCCGGACAGCGACTCGACCAGCACGCCGTGCCGGGCGGCGGATTCGGCCTGCAGCCGCTTGATGGCACGATCAAGCGGGCGCTGCAGCAGGAAGCCGATCAGCATGACCAGCGGCAGCATGACCAGCGGGATCCAGGCCAGCGGTCCGGCGATGAGGAACAGCACCCCGACGAAGAGGATGGCGAACAGCAGATCGGTTGCCGAAACCACGCTTCCGGAGGTGAAGAACTCGCGCACCGAGTCGAAGTCGCGGAGCTGATTGGCCAGGATGCCAACCGAAGTCGGCCGCTGCGCCATCTTCACCGACATCACGTGCTCGAAAATGTTTGCGGCCAGCACGACGTCGATGGTCTTGCCGGTCACGTCGATCATGCGGCTGCGGACCATGCGGAAGATGAAATCGAACACGATGCCGAGCCCCATGCCGATCGAGAGCGCGATCAGGGAGGGGATTGCCCCGTTGGGGATGACGCGGTCATAGACGCTCATCGTGAACAGCGGCGTCGCGAGCGCGAGGATGTTGGTCAGAAAAGCCGCGACCGCGATGTGCCCGTAGCTGCGCCAATGCGTCTTCACCACCGACCAGAACCAGTGGCTCTTGGGGATGTCGCCTGCGGCGGCGGCGCGCGCATCGGCCTGCGCCGCGCTTCTCACCAGGAACGCATAGCCGGTATAGTCCGTGGCGAGCGAGGCGATGTCGGCGACGCGCGGGCTGTTCGGCGTCGCCGGATCAACGACCTTGATCGACTTGTTCGCCGGGTCCACACCCAGAAGGATCAGCGCAGAGCCGTTCTTCATGACGAGGACGGCCGGCAGGACCAGCGCGGGAATGTCTGAAATGTCGCGCTTGACGGCCTCGGTCTCCAGACCCGCGCGCCTGGCGGCGCGGTCGTAGAGCGAAACGGACAAGCGTCCGTCCGTGATCGGAAGTCCGCCGAGCAGAGCTTCGCGGCTCACCGCGCGGCCATGATGGGCGGCGAGATAAGTCAACGACGCGGTGAGGGGATCGTCGCCCAGCGCGCGTGGCCTGTTTGTCGCGGCAGGCTTTGAGGTTGAGTCATCCGGCGAGGGGCGGACGGCGTCGGCCGCCGCGCTGGGGGTGCGAAACAACAACTGAAACCTCGACAAGCAAAATGGAAATGCAGCAATCGCATTAGATTTCGGGCAGACTACAACAAACAGCGAACAAATTCAGCGAAACTTATCTTAACGATTAATAAGGAATCGAAAGGGCCCCGACTTGGGGCCCTTCCGGCAGTCCTGTCCTGAGCTTGTTGGCGGTCACTATCGAGCGGAACTCGGGAAGGCCGACAGCAGCCAGTGGGGCTTGGTCGACGCATAGGAGCTCGCGTTCGCCGTGACCGACGGATCCGCGTAAATCACGTTCGGGCCGTCCGCAGCCGTCTTTTGCTGCTGCATCCATTCCGTTGAACCGGGCACCGCTGCGGTCGTCGTCGCACCGGTGAAACGGTCCGCAAAGCCAACGTCCTTCGGCTGGGTTGCCGCATAGGTCTTGGCAGGACGTGCGACAGGCGCCGGAACGGCGACGTGCAGCGGCTCGGACCCGGTTTGCGGGAGGTTCACGCGAAGAGTCGGGAACGAGTAGCGGGGCAGGCCAATCGAAAGCATGTCCGTCGGCGCAGCATCGACCGGCGGCGGAGCCTTCAGGTACTCAATCAGGGTCCCCATCGCGGCCAGCAGCTGGTAGTCGGCGAAAACGACGACGCTGCGGGCGGAGGTGAGCGAGACCGATGCGTTGAAGAACTGGTTCTGCGCGTTCAGGAGATCGATCAGCGAACGCTGGCCGAGTTCATATTCCTTCTGGAACGCCGTGATGGTCTTCCTGGCTGCTTCCAGCTCACGGGTCAGAGCACCGATGCGGGTAGCCGTAATTGTACGGGCATTCCACGCCTTGTCGATCGACTCATACGCGTCGCGCTGCAGGCGGGCGTGGCGCATGGTGGCTTCGGTATAGCGCTCGGCCTTCTCCGACCTGTTCCAGGCATCCTGGCCGCCGCGGAAGATGTCCCACGACATGACGACCTTGCCGCTGTAGTCCTCATGCGTGATGGAGGGAGTCCCGGGGGGCGCCACGTAGGGGTAGGAGTTGTCGTAATGGGTTGCCCGTCCCTCGAGATAGAATTTCGGGCCGAACGTGCCGTCGGTGGCCTTGAACGCATGCTTGGCGGCGTCGGCGTCAGACTGGGCCGCCGCGATCGTCGAATTGAATCGGAGGGTGGTCGCCAGCGCTTCGTCGCGGCTGTGCGGCAATCCTGCGAGAGGGGCGGGGAAGCGAACATTGATCGGCTCAAGGCCAACAACCTTGCGGTACTTTGCCCGGGCGTCATCGAGGCTGCGCTGGAATTCGGCGAGTGCCGCACGGGCAGCTTCGACGCGCTCCCGCGCTTGCTCCAGGTCGCCTTCGCCGGCCCGGCCACCCGAGAAGCGGGAGTTCACGTTTGCAAAGATCTTCTCGTGGTTGGCGACGTTCTGCTGGGCGAGGCTGACCAGCCGGATGTAGCGGACGACGTCCATGTAGCCTTCGGCGGCGTCGAGGGCCAGCAGCTCGGTTCTCTCCTTGACGCGGGAGGCGGCGGCATTGACCCGCGCGGTCTGGCGCCAGACGTCATAGATCGACGAAAAACCGTCCCACAGCAGCTGGCGCACCACGACCGATTCCTGGCTGCCATTGCGCCATGGTCCTGAGCCCACGGTCGGTGCCGCCTGAATGTTCGGGGTGATGAAGCCCGGCGATTGATCGAATTTTTCCGGGCCGTAGCTGGCGTCAATGCGCACCTGCGGCAGCAATGTGCTTTGGGTTTGCCGCAGCTCGCTTTCCGTCGCCCGCCGGTTCGCCGAAGCCTCGCCGATACCCGGGTTGGTCTGCATGGCCTGGCGTAGTGCATCATTAATAGAAAAAACCTCGGCACATGCTGGCGTTGCCGCCAGACATAGGCACGCTATGACCGTGTATGCCGACTTCATAATCTCAGCCCCTACTCACAAAAATATTATGTAGAATCCTCCAAAGGGTAACAAAGGACAGTTCCGCGACCTATGACATTTCAGCCACACAGGCGCCCTAAGTGGGGGCCGAACCATCCGAGGTCCAGTGCGCGCAAATCTAAACATTTTTATTAAAATTCAGTGATTTATATGATGTTCTGTGATCGCGCGAACTGGTGCCGAGCCGCAACACCGGGGACCGGAACATGAAAGATCAGTTAAGCCCATCTTAAGGTTGGCGGCAGCCGGCTACTGCTGGCGACAGGTCGCCAGGTAGGTTGCAACGAAGGGCGCGGCCTTGGTGTCCGCGGAGGGGCCTCCCAGGCGGCTCGTTAGTTTGTAGAGCGACTTGTCGCCAAAATAGAACCGGAAGATCTCGGCCGTGGTGTCGTCCGTGCGGGTCGCAAAGATCGACGCGGCGGTACGGCGGGCGGCCGCAAAGACGTAGGTCGTGAGCTTGGCTCCTCCCTTGCCTTCTGCCGCGACAGATGTCCCCCAGGTGACCGTGAACGTGTCGCCATCGATCACGACGGCGGGCCGGACCGTATCGAGATCGTCATCGATCCACTGGGCGTCACCGCCTTTGCCTGACGGGCCGAGCTCGACCCGTTTGCCCCGCGGCGTGTCGCAGGTGAACCGGGAAGGTTCGGCGACCGCGGCGCTCGTCGCCGCCAAGAACAGCAACAGGCAGCCGACCGACCTCCACATGGGCGTTACCCTCTGTTTCGTTGTTTGGGGGATAGTGATGTCAGCGCGCGACTCGCGCAACTCGGTGATTTACGGACAAGCAGAGCTGCTTTGCTTCCTCGCCGGAAGAGGCGCCCGCGATTTCACTCGGGCGCGATCGGGTGCGCTGGACGTTCGATCGATGCCCTGAGGGTTTCGAGTTCGAGGAAGACGTCAGCTTGCCTGCGAAGCTCATCGGCGATCATGGGAGGCTTTGTTCGGATGCTGGAAACGACCGTCACGCGGACACCAGCCCGCCTGACGGCTTCGACAACGGCGCGCAGATCACCGTCGCCGGAGAACAGGTACGCGTGGTCGATGCGGTGCGCGATTTCCAATGCGTCGACCGCGAGCTCGATGCCGATGCTGCGCTTCATTCGCCGCCGCCCTTCGCCGTCATCGTGCGTTTTGGCTAACTTTCTCCTGACCGCATATCCGTTGTAATCGAGCCAATCCACCAGCGGCCGAAGGCTGCTGAACTCGTCGTCGTCTCTCACGACCGTGTAGAAGTAGGCGCGGACGATCTGTCCATGCTTGCCGAACTCCGAGAGCAGTCGCCGGAAATCGATTTCGAAGCCGAGGTTCTTGACCGTGGTGTGGAGGTTCGCACCATCAATGAAAAGTGCAATGCGATCGGCCATCTCAAATCCCCATGACGCCCGGATCAGTGCTGTACGCTTTGGTTCTGAAAATTCCTCGAGCGCATCGTGGGTGAGCGCCAAAACTGAAATGACTGATCCTAGAGCAAGGACTCGCCCTGGAAAAAGTGAAAATTTTCGCCAACCCGGATGCCATACGAATCGTGCGCCTGTTGATAACAGAACGATCGAAAGTGCGCGGCTGGCCGGCCACGCAAACAACACGGTCGTCGTTGAACAAGGAGGCGGCCGTTTGCGCCGGCGCAGAAAAGCTGGCTGCGATGGCGATTCGGTGGCATCGGCGGTCCGAGCGCCTGCGCGCAGCGTCGATCCTCATCTCCTAGTATCTAAATAAATGGCATCGGACGAAAGCCGCCGTAGACGCCAACAATGGTGCAGCGCGGCGCGCCGTCACAAGGCGACAGTTGCGTCACCGATAAAACTACATCTAAAATCAATCTGGTGTAGCGGCATCATTTCGTGCCGGCGGAATATTTCGAGATACCACTTTTTTGCAGATGCAGATTTTGGTCGATGCCAATTTCGTCAGAGGAAGACCGCCTTGCGTCCCCACATTACGCAGATGGTTTATTCTAGCGGGCGGGTGTGGATGCGCGGCGGCGTGTCTGTCGTGCCGCCTCAACCAGTCTCTCGCATGCATTGCTAACGAGCCGTCGCGATCGACCCATTGCTCGATGTTCCGATCAGCAGGAGGCAGGGTGGGGCGCTCGCGATGGGGCTTGCCGTGATCGATGTGGCAATCGGGCGTCCGATCGAGGCGGGCACCAGGGAGTGTTGGGCAAGGCGCGCGAGATGCTTGGTCGTTCTCTCGTTCTGCATCATGCTGTCCTGTTGCGGGGCCGCTCGCCAGGCCATCGAGAAGGAGGCGAAACCGGCACCGGATCCAATAACGGAGACGGCAACAGCGGCCACAGAGCCGACACCAGCGGCGACAACGACACCGACGCCGACGCCGGAGGCGACAGGGACGCCGGCACCGGCGGCGGAACCGGTCAACCTGAACGGCGCACTCGCGGAATGCCGGAACGCGTTTCCGGATCAGATCGCGCAGGCGGTCGCGAGAGCGTCGTGTGTGATCAAAGCGACCGAGCTCGTCCGACCGCTATTGCCGTTTCCCGATCTGCTCGATCGGGAGAATGCGCTGCGCAAAGCGCTGGCCGAGCAGGTTCAAGCAAGAACAATGTCCCTGCTTGAGCGCAACATCCAGATTCAGAAGCTGCATTCGCAGCTCCTCGAAGAAGAGCGCAGCAGGCTATCGGCCGCGCCGGCGGACGGGAGCAAGCCGCAGCTGGCGGTCACGCAATGGCGGCAATCCAATGGGGAAAGTTGCGGCCGGCTCGGAGGCGACTCGGGGACGTGTTATTGAGTGGAAGGTCATAGGTCCGCCTCTTCCCGAGAGGTGGCTCGCCTACACTGCGGCAATTGGGCGGTCCGAGCCGATCCTCATCATGGGAGGACGAGCCGTGGCAGTTTGTTGAGAAGCTATGTCGGAATCGACGTCGCGAATCTGAAAAATGCCATCGCGATCGCCGAAACAAGCCGGTGAGGAGAGGTTCGCTTTTTCGTGAGGTCGATGCGTCGGCGACCGGCATGCGTCGAGTCTTTAAACGGATCGCCAGCCGGCTTGTTGGTGTGCATCTCTGTGCGAGGCTGGTTCGACTAGCCACGGGCTTTATCGCCTGATCCTGTGGCTCGGCCACGAACACGACCGTGGGTGCCTCAGATAGCTTCGCACGTGGTGGGTGGGCTGTTAGAGCGCGTGCTGCGCGAAGCGCCCACAGGCCGACGCACTTTGATCTGCATCAAGGTCTAGGCTGGCGATCACGGACTAAGCAAGCGATGGAGGCGGGCCTCCGCCTCCATCCCTGAGGCTTCAACAGAGGGAAGAACATTATGCGCAAATTATCCGGAGCAGTATGTTTCTCACTGTTACTTTCTGCAGTTCCTGCAAATGCATTCGATCAAAGTCAGAAGGACGAACTCGGGAAGATTAGCACCGCCTATGAGCAGTATTTCAACAAGCAGGATGCTGCAGGCATTACTTCACTTTTTGCGAAAAATTACCTGCGCGTTACGCCAATGGGGATTGTTGACAACACGAAATATTATGAAGGAGCGTTCAAGGCCGGGATGAATCACTTGGAAATAAGAACAACCGACGTTCAGCTCTTGTCGGAGAACATGGCTATGCGAACCGGCGAGGCCCGCGTAACCGGCAAGAGTGAGAAAGGTGATCCTCTGGAATTGAACGCCTTCTGGACCAGTCTCGATGTTCGTGAGAATGGCCAGTGGAAAATTCGTATGCTGACGTCGATGCCCAAGGCACCGCCGCAGCCGCAAGAGGAAGCAGCCAAAAAACCTGAGGCGTCGGCGAACTTCGGGGCGGCAACTGCCGCCCCACATTCCGTGCTACAACTCCGGGGATCCTTGTGGCCCGTGGCTTGGGTCTCGGCGGGCTTGATCCCGGGCTGCGCCGCCCTGCCGATGCGTGCGACGGCACGTCGGAGACCAGAATGCGCCGGGTCGTTGAACGGATCGCCAGCCGATTTGTCGGTGTGCAGCTCTGTTACGGAGCCTGTCCGACCGGCTACGGCCTTTATCGTCTGATCCTATTGCTCGGCCTTGAATACGCAACCCTGATGCGAGGAATACGGCGATCTGGTGAAGACTAACCGCCGAGGCCCCATCAACTTGATCATGCGCGAGCCCAGAACACGTCTGGCGGATCGAGAGCGAGCTTGGCGCGCCTTCGGCCTTTACCTGGGCGCAAACCAAATGCTCGGCAACACCAAGGCGCACCTCGCGTCTTACGTCGCTGGCAAATGGAAGAGCCAGCGCAGGATCGGGCCTGGCGCGCAGGTGTCGACGTGTGGGGCGTCATCAGGCCTAATTAGCGTACCGCGTCCCTGCGAGGCTGCGTCGGCATGCCCGGCGCCCCAGGTTTTTCTCGTCAAAGCCTGCGGATTGCATCGCGTGCCGGTCTCTCAAGGACACCTTCAGATTCGCCCCATGATCCACGGTTCGTTCCAAGCGATAGCACTGCAATGGTCAACGCGGCGATGACATAGAGGAGGAATTCGGGGCGCGTGACGTTGAACATCATTTGAGTCCTCGTTCGCCTCTGTTTGCGTCTGCTCAGGTGGCGTGCGTGGTTCTAAAATTCCACGGGCGTATCCAGGGTGAGCACCCTAGCCGAAATGATTAATCCTGGAGCAAGGACTTGGCAGGGAAGAAGCGGAAGTTCTTGCGATCGCGGGTAGCGTACGAATCGTGCGCTTTCTGATAAGACGGCGGTCGCGGGCCGGCTTGCAAGCGGCCATGCCATTATTTTGATATTCTGCGCGTTCGTGCCGCGGAAGGTCTGCCAGGCGCTCCCGCGATCAGGGAATTTGGGAGCCGTCTCGAGAGGAGCTGCGATACCTGCTCGTTCGGCGCAGAAGCTTGGTCTGCGCGGAGAGGTCCACAATTACCTGCATCGTTGGCCGGAGGGCTTGCGTCCGAAGCGAGCGCCGAGCAACGGTTCGACCGGATTTGAAATTTCAATGGTCATCCAGCAGGAATCATTTGCATTTTTGAGGTCGGCGCGCTGGCGAAAGCTCGGAAAAGCGGAGATCGGATGCGCGGGGGAGATCGATCTCTTCCCGGATAGGTTGATATTGCGTTAATTTGAAAAAGCGGATTACATGCCGGTTTGAATTTGTGTGTCCCCGCAGCGCGTTAGCGGTGCGGTTTTTTTGCTGCGTGCGCTTAGCGACCGCGTGCAATGCGCGGTCAGGTGATCCGGATACAGCGCCGGATCATTGCCGCGAATGCTCATATTTTAGGGGGTTTATGCTTCATGGCTACCATCGACGTTACAGCTCAGAGCTCAACAGCCACCACCGATACCGGAGCAGTTTTCACGAACGTAGCGTCGGTTGCTTCGACCGGCACAGGCGTATTCGACAGCTTTCTGGTTATCCAGAACAACGGCACCGAGCAGGGCTACAATACGGATGGCTCGCCTCTGCCGCTTGACGACAAACAAGCATCGCATACCAACGCAATCCTGCTTTCGTCGATTCCGGTGGTCACCGGAGATGGTCAGAACGGCACCGTTGCAGGAACTCAGTACCTCGAGTTCAGACTCGACATCAATCAAAACGGGTCGGCCAACCAACCCCAATTGATCTCGTTGGATCAATTGAAGATCTATCAGGAAAGCAGCGGTAATCTCCTGACCGACTTCGCCGGCGAAACGCCGAAATTCGACCTTGGCGACAATACGGTTTTGCTTAACGCGCAGTGGGATGCGGGCAGCGGCAAGGGTGATTATGTGATCCTTGTCCCACTTTCCAATTTCGATACGTCCGGAGCCGACCCTTACGTTTATCTCTATTCGCAGTTTGGCGCTGTTGGCGGTGACTATGCTGCAAATAGCGGTTTTGAAGAATGGGGTGTCATCGGAAGTGGAGGGAGCGGGCTCGGCGCGCTGAGCGTCGTCAAACAGGTTCACGATATCGATGGCAATACTCAAAATTTGGTGGTCGACCATGCCGGCCAGCAGATTGATTACAGCATTGAGGTTGGGAATACCGGAACGGGCGTGCTTACCCTGACGTCAGTTACCGACCAAATCGAAAGCTTAGGCGCCACGGCTGCTGTTGCCGTGACAACGACTTTCAATAATGCGACGTACAATCTGGGTGATACGAACCATAATAACCTGCTCGATCCCGGCGAACACTGGCAGTACACAGCCTCGTACACCGTTCAGCAGGCTGATATCGACCATGATGGCTACGGCACCGGCGCAGGTGGCGCGCCAGGTGATGGCTTCATCGACAACCTGGCTACAGCATCAGCACCGGGTGTTCCCGATGCTATGGATACAGCGTCTGTCGCAATCGACTACAAGCCGTCGATGTCGATCGATAAGACGGTGGTATCGGTCGACGACGTCAATGGTGACGGGCTGACCGACGCGGGCGACGTCATTCACTACAACATCCATGTCGCGAACACGGGTAATGTGACGCTGACGGGCGTGACGGTGACTGACCCGCTGACGGGCGATCCGGCGGGCGGTTTGTCGACGCTTAACGTCGGTAGCAGCGAGGATCTGGTGGCGACCTACACGCTGACGCAGGCCGACATCGACAACCACGGCTCCAACCTGGTTGATCTCATCCAGGACGACAAGATCACCAATACGGCGACCGCGGACAGCGACCAGACCTCCCCGGTCAGCGACTCGGTTGATCAGCCGATCGACTACAAGCCGTCGATGTCGATCGTGAAGACAGTGGTGTCGGTAGATGACGTCAATGGTGACGGGCTGACCGACGCGGGCGACATCATTCACTACAATATCCATGTCGCGAACACGGGTGACGTGACGTTGACCGGCGTGACGGTGACCGACCCGCTGACGGGCGATCCGACGGGTGGCCTATCGACCCTGGCGGTTGGGAGCAGCGAGGATCTGGCGGCGACCTACACGCTGACGCAGTCTGACATCGACAATCACGGCTCGAACCTGGTTGATCTTACCCAGGACGACAAGATCACCAATACGGCGACCGCGGATAGCGACCAGACCACCCCGGTCAGCGACTCGGTGGATCAACCGATCGACTACAAGCCGTCGGTCGATCTGACCAAGTCGGTCCTTTCCGTCACGGGAGGGCATGCTGATCATGTTGGCGATGTCATCACCTATCAGATCACCGTGGAGAACACCGGCGACGTGACGCTAACCGGGGTCAAAGTAACGGATGCGCTAGAAGGCTATTCCCTTGCCACGTTGGACAATTCGACCGTGACCGGAGACAACGGAAACCACGTCCTCGATGTGGGTGAAACCTGGACCTACACAACGACCCACACATTGACCCAAGCGGACTTGGACAACAACTGGCTCAATGGTGGCGATGGCGTATTCGATAATACCGCCACGGTCACTGACAATCAAAACGTAACGGACTACGACACGGCTCACGTCCTACTGGGACCGGGCGTGCGGACGCCCGGCTTCTGGGCACAAAAGACCTGGCAAACATTCTGGGACGGTAACGCAAATAATCAACCTAAGCAGGCCGGAACAGATGGCTTTGCGAGCGGCGAAATCACCTATGCCGTAGATTCAAATCACGACACACATGTTACCTCTGCTGACAAAGCGGGTCTCTTGATCGGTGATTACAATCTCAACGGAGTCCAGGACATCGGCGAAAATGTGCTGTTCATCTCGACGGCCGATGCACTTACGCTGCTGAATGCGTCCGACAAGCAGGTCCAGGATGGCCGCTATATGTTGGGCAGGGACGTCGTAGCCACTTGGCTCAATTATCTTGAAGGTAATGCAATCGGAAATGGTTCGGCCGGCACTGCAAGGCACGACATTGATGATGCAATCAAGTGGCTCGAATACACGCAAGCCAAACCGGGTGCCATCGAAAACAGTGCGGATTTCCATACCTTGTCGGTGGCGGACGACCTTACGTCGAGCTCGGCCGTCAAGACGTCATCTGCGATATGGAGCGGCCCGGTGGTAAATGTGCCGCTGCTCGGTCAAGCCATCGATCTCTCGGCAAGCCATCTCCACACCGATCTAGATCACTACAACAACTTAGGCTTCGTCTGACCGCACGACAGAGGAGGGGCTCGGACGAGAGTATTCTCGTTCGGGATCCTCTGCTTGCCCACGGGATACCGGCATTGCCGTCAGCCGTACTCATGAGACGCCCGGTGACCCGGTCAATCGCGCAGCAGGATCTGAGGGACAATGTCCGGCGCGCGCGTCGTTTCGCGCTGTATCGTGCTGGCCTGTTGCGGGGGCGCTCGCCATGCCATCGAGCAGGCGGCCGAGCCTGAGCCGCCAGCGGTCAACCTGAAGGCGCGCTCACGGAATGCCGCAGCGCCTTCCCCGACCAGATCGCACAGGCGGTGCAGCGCGCGTCCTGCGTAATCAAGGCGGCCGAACCCGTTCGGTCGCTGGCGTTTCCGAGAGTACAACGCGCAAAGCGTTGGCAGAGCAGGTGCAAGCACGGGCCATTTCCCTGCTCGAGCGCAACATCCAGATCCAGAAGCTTCATTCGCAGCTGCTCGAAGAGGAGCGCAGCAGGCTATCGGCCGCGCCGGCGCGCGGACTGTTCAGTGACGAAACAAGGCATGGTCGGGATGGCGTCGGAGCCCGCGGCGCCCAAACCGGCGCTACGCGTGGATACGACGTTTGAGGCGACCCCGTAAATCAACGGGGCATTGTTGACGACAGGAGGGAACCACATGGCGGCACGGCGTTAATCGTTAAAGTAGAGCAAATCGCACGGCTCTAGACGGCTGCGCAAATTTGCGGCAAATTGCATTCAATTAGGTTTAGAGGTTTGGCCGCCCGCAGTCTTGCGGACCAGGCGCCGAAGCCTCTCGAAGCTGAATATTGAAAGACAAGAAAAATTGCGAGCATGCGGAGTGCAGGGCCGCACGCGAAACGGGCAGGGTAATGGCGGTCGGAGTCTTTTCACGGTAGGCGTCTAATGGCACATGGGCGGCCTTTTGGCCGCGCGCCCCACGAATATTGCTGATGGGCATCGTGTACGTGTTGTTGTGAATTGATTTTCGGGTGCGATCACGCCTGCTCTGCGTCGGCAGAGTTCAAGGAGTGTGTATTGAGTCGCATTGTTTCATCCCGAAGGTCCGACCAATGATCAACTGGTGCGAAGTCGAATCGCGTTCCCAAGGAACTTTAAATTCTGCGTCTACATCTCCTTCATGGTTAGCCGATTTTTCGATCGAGACCTCGCTCACCCCGGCCAATGATCCGCTGGCTTCGAGCCCGTCGGTAGCAACTGATGCGCCGATGGAAGCCGAACACGATCCGTCCGACATGCGCTCCTTGTCGCCGAGGCGCTATTTCGCTGTCACCTATCAATCCCATCACTAAATTCGAGGCCGTTCATCGCTCTCATTGAATCGCTGAACCATTACTTACACGCGAATTGTACGAACAGAATATTGAACGCATAAAGGCATTGCAGCTATGGCCACCACTCAGAACACCTCAGGCGGTACGACAACGTCGTTCAGCAATACGCCCCAGGCGGTTGACGATAGTTACAATTATTCAGCGAGCGTCTCGGGAATACTCATCTTGAATGTGATGGCCAACGATCTTGGTGGCGCCGCCAAGTCGCTGTGGTCCGTCGACAACGATCTTAGCGTCAGCGTTACATCGTCGAACGGTAAATACGCTCCAGCCGATCTCCTGACGAAAGACACAGTCTATTCAACCACTCTTGCGGGCGACGCAGGGACCTCCGATAGGAGCCTGCTCGGTGCTAAAATCTGGATCAATTCGGACGGGACAATTGGATACGACGCATCGAGCATCTCAGCGCAACTTCAGGCGAAAGCGGCAGGCGAGACTCTTGTTGACAAGTTCACCTACGCCATTCGGCTGGGCAATGGAACGCTGAGCTGGGCGACGACTACGTTGACATTTACGGGGGTGAACGACGGTCCGGTGCTCTCCGCCGACGCCTCCGGGCCGCACAATATCACCGAGCTCGCCGGCCACACCGGCGATACGATCGATCACGACACGACGACAGGGACGCTAGCGTTCACCGACGCTGATCTTAGCGACACGCACGTGGTGAGCAAAAGTGATCCCAACTTTGCGTGGTCAGGCGGCCCGCTCACCGCGGCTCAGGTATCGGCGTTAACCACGGCAAGTTCGCTGACAGTGACTGAGACCGACAGCACGGGATCGGGCTCGGGTTCGGTCAGCTTCAGCTACAGCGCAATCGACCAGACCTTCGATTTCCTGGCTCAGGGCGAGACCCTGACGGTCACCTACAATCTGACGGTCACGGACAACCACGGCGCAAGCTCGACCAAACCTATCACGATCACGATCACCGGCACCAACGACGCGCCGGTGGTTACGGCGGCGCTGACCTCGACGGCGGCGGAAGGTGCTGCGTCGTACCCGCTGAACCTGCTGAGCGGGGCGAGCGATCCCGACCACGGCGAGACGGCGACGCTGAGCGTTGCCGATGTGAGCTATGCGGTCGACGGCGGAGCCTCGTCTTCGACGGCGCCGGCCGGGGTGAGCCTGTCGGGCTCGACGCTGACGGTCGATCCGACCGACCCGGCGTTCAACAGCCTGGCGGTCGGCGAGCACATGACGATCGTGGTGTCCTACAATGTGAAGGACGCGCAGGGTGCGACGGTGGCGCAGACCGAGACGATCACGATCACCGGCACCAACGACGCGCCGGTGGTTGCGGCGGCGCTGACCTCGACGGCGGCGGAAGGTGCTGCGTCGTACCCGCTGAACCTGCTGAGCGGGGCGAGCGATCCCGACCACGGCGAGACGGCGACGCTGAGCGTTGCCGATGTGAGCTATGCGGTCGACGGCGGAGCCTCGTCTTCGACGGCGCCGGCCGGGGTGAGCCTGTCGGGCTCGACGCTGACGGTTGATCCGACCGACCCGGCGTTCAACAGCCTGGCGGTCGGCGAGCACATGACGATCGTGGTGTCCTACAATGTGAAGGACGCGCAGGGTGCGACGGTGGCGCAGACCGAGACGATCACGATCACCGGCACCAACGACGCGCCGGTGGTTGCGGCGGCGCTGACCTCGACGGCGGCGGAAGGTGCTGCGTCGTACCCGCTGAACCTGCTGAGCGGGGCGAGCGATCCCGACCATGGCGAGACGGCGACGCTGAGCGTTGCCGATGTGAGCTATGCGGTCGACGGCGGAGCCTCGTCTTCGACGGCGCCGGCCGGGGTGAGCCTGTCGGGCTCGACGCTGACGGTTGATCCGACCGACCCGGCGTTCAACAGCCTGGCGGTCGGCGAGCACATGACGATCGTGGTGTCCTACAATGTGAAGGACGCGCAGGGTGCGACGGTGGCGCAGACCGAGACGATCACGATCACCGGCACCAACGACGCGCCGGTGGTTGCGGCGGCGCTGACCTCGACGGCGGCGGAAGGTGCTGCGTCGTACCCGCTGAACCTGCTGAGCGGGGCGAGCGATCCCGACCACGGCGAGACGGCGACGCTGAGCGTTGCCGATGTGAGCTATGCGGTCGACGGCGGAGCCTCGTCTTCGACGGCGCCGGCCGGGGTGAGCCTGTCGGGCTCGACGCTGACGGTTGATCCGACCGACCCGGCGTTCAACAGCCTGGCGGTCGGCGAGCACATGACGATCGTGGTGTCCTACAATGTGAAGGACGCGCAGGGTGCGACGGTGGCGCAGACCGAGACGATCACGATCACCGGCACCAACGACGCGCCGGTGGTTGCGGCGGCGCTGACCTCGACGGCGGCGGAAGGTGCTGCGTCGTACCCGCTGAACCTGCTGAGCGGGGCGAGCGATCCCGACCACGGCGAGACGGCGACGCTGAGCGTTGCCGATGTGAGCTATGCGGTCGACGGCGGAGCCTCGTCTTCGACGGCGCCGGCCGGGGTGAGCCTGTCGGGCTCGATGCTGACGGTCGATCCGACCGACCCGGCGTTCAACAGCCTGGCGGTCGGCGAGCACATGACGATCGTGGTGTCCTACAATGTGAAGGACGCGCAGGGTGCGACGGTGGCGCAGACCGAGACGATCACGATCACCGGCACCAACGACGCGCCGGTGGTTGCGGCGGCGCTGACCTCGACGGCGGCGGAAGGTGCTGCGTCGTACCCGCTGAACCTGCTGAGCGGGGCGAGCGATCCCGACCACGGCGAGACGGCGACGCTGAGCGTTGCCGATGTGAGCTATGCGGTCGACGGCGGAGCCTCGTCTTCGACGGCGCCGGCCGGGGTGAGCCTGTCGGGCTCGACGCTGACGGTTGATCCGACCGACCCGGCGTTCAACAGCCTGGCGGTCGGCGAGCACATGACGATCGTGGTGTCCTACAATGTGAAGGACGCGCAGGGTGCGACGGTGGCGCAGACCGAGACGATCACGATCACCGGCACCAACGACGCGCCGGTGGTTGCGGCGGCGCTGACCTCGACGGCGGCGGAAGGTGCTGCGTCGTACCCGCTGAACCTGCTGAGCGGGGCGAGCGATCCCGACCACGGCGAGACGGCGACGCTGAGCGTTGCCGATGTGAGCTATGCGGTCGACGGCGGAGCCTCGTCTTCGACGGCGCCGGCCGGGGTGAGCCTGTCGGGCTCGACGCTGACGGTTGATCCGACCGACCCGGCGTTCAACAGCCTGGCGGTCGGCGAGCACATGACGATCGTGGTGTCCTACAATGTGAAGGACGCGCAGGGTGCGACGGTGGCGCAGACCGAGACGATCACGATCACCGGCACCAACGACGCGCCGGTGGTTGCGGCGGCGCTGACCTCGACGGCGGCGGAAGGTGCTGCGTCGTACCCGCTGAACCTGCTGAGCGGGGCGAGCGATCCCGACCACGGCGAGACGGCGACGCTGAGCGTTGCCGATGTGAGCTATGCGGTCGACGGCGGAGCCTCGTCTTCGACGGCGCCGGCCGGGGTGAGCTTGTCGGGCTCGACGCTGACGGTTGATCCGACCGACCCGGCGTTCAACAGCCTGGCGGTCGGCGAGCACATGACGATCGTGGTGTCCTACAATGTGAAGGACGCGCAGGGTGCGACGGTGGCGCAGACCGAGACGATCACGATCACCGGCACCAACGACGCGCCGGTGGTTGCGGCGGCGCTGACCTCGACGGCGGCGGAAGGTGCTGCGTCGTACCCGCTGAACCTGCTGAGCGGGGCGAGCGATCCCGACCACGGCGAGACGGCGACGC
This sequence comes from Bradyrhizobium sp. USDA 4504, assembly GCF_054063995.1. Lineage (NCBI taxonomy): Bacteria > Pseudomonadati > Pseudomonadota > Alphaproteobacteria > Hyphomicrobiales > Nitrobacteraceae > Bradyrhizobium > Bradyrhizobium sp. USDA 4504. Next base: position 1,754,892 of record NZ_JBSSGV010000001.1, read on the forward strand.
TGAGCGTTGCCGATGTGAGCTATGCGGTCGACGGCGGAGCCTCGTCTTCGACGGCGCCGGCCGGGGTGAGCCTGTCGGGCTCGACGCTGACGGTTGATCCGACCGACCCGGCGTTCAACAGCCTGGCGGTCGGCGAGCACATGACGATCGTGGTGTCCTACAATGTGAAGGACGCGCAGGGTGCGACGGTGGCGCAGACCGAGACGATCACGATCACCGGCACCAACGACGCGCCGGTGGTTGCGGCGGCGCTGACCTCGACGGCGGCGGAAGGTGCTGCGTCGTACCCGCTGAACCTGCTGAGCGGGGCGAGCGATCCCGACCATGGCGAGACGGCGACGCTGAGCGTTGCCGATGTGAGCTATGCGGTCGACGGCGGAGCCTCGTCTTCGACGGCGCCGGCCGGGGTGAGCCTGTCGGGCTCGACGCTGACGGTTGATCCGACCGACCCGGCGTTCAACAGCCTGGCGGTCGGCGAGCACATGACGATCGTGGTGTCCTACAATGTGAAGGACGCGCAGGGTGCGACGGTGGCGCAGACCGAGACGATCACGATCACCGGCACCAACGACGCGCCGGTGGTTGCGGCGGCGCTGACCTCGACGGCGGCGGAAGGTGCTGCGTCGTACCCGCTGAACCTGCTGAGCGGGGCGAGCGATCCCGACCACGGCGAGACGGCGACGCTGAGCGTTGCCGATGTGAGCTATGCGGTCGACGGCGGAGCCTCGTCTTCGACGGCGCCGGCCGGGGTGAGCCTGTCGGGCTCGACGCTGACGGTTGATCCGACCGACCCGGCGTTCAACAGCCTGGCGGTCGGCGAGCACATGACGATCGTGGTGTCCTACAATGTGAAGGACGCGCAGGGTGCGACGGTGGCGCAGACCGAGACGATCACGATCACCGGCACCAACGACGCGCCGGTGGTTGCGGCGGCGCTGACCTCGACGGCGGCGGAAGGTGCTGCGTCGTACCCGCTGAACCTGCTGAGCGGGGCGAGCGATCCCGACCACGGCGAGACGGCGACGCTGAGCGTTGCCGATGTGAGCTATGCGGTCGACGGCGGAGCCTCGTCTTCGACGGCGCCGGCCGGGGTGAGCCTGTCGGGCTCGATGCTGACGGTCGATCCGACCGACCCGGCGTTCAACAGCCTGGCGGTCGGCGAGCACATGACGATCGTGGTGTCCTACAATGTGAAGGACGCGCAGGGTGCGACGGTGGCGCAGACCGAGACGATCACGATCACCGGCACCAACGACGCGCCGGTGGTTGCGGCGGCGCTGACCTCGACGGCGGCGGAAGGTGCTGCGTCGTACCCGCTGAACCTGCTGAGCGGGGCGAGCGATCCCGACCACGGCGAGACGGCGACGCTGAGCGTTGCCGATGTGAGCTATGCGGTCGACGGCGGAGCCTCGTCTTCGACGGCGCCGGCCGGGGTGAGCCTGTCGGGCTCGACGCTGACGGTCGATCCGACCGACCCGGCGTTCAACAGCCTGGCGGTCGGCGAGCACATGACGATCGTGGTGTCCTACAATGTGAAGGACGCGCAGGGTGCGACGGTGGCGCAGACCGAGACGATCACGATCACCGGCACCAACGACGCGCCGGTTGCCAACGCCGACACTGGGACAGTCAATGAGGACGCGACCCTCACCATGCCTGCCGCGAATGGCGTGATTCAGGGCACCACGGGCGGATCGGTGGCTGATACCGACGTCGACAATGCAACCAGCACGCTGGTGGTCTCAGGCGTGGTTGCCGGAACGGGGTCGGTGACGCAGGGTGTTGGGGTGGCGACCTCGATCGCGGGCACCTACGGTCATCTGACGCTGAATGCGAACGGCTCGTACAGCTATGTGGCCGACACCGCTAACAGTCTCGCCACGGGTGTCACGGCGGTGGACACCTTCACCTACACGGCCAAGGACCCGGGCGGGCTAGTGTCCAACAGCACGACGCTGAAGATCACGGTGACCGGCACCAATGACGCCCCAGTTCTCGATCCGTCCAAAACGCCAGTGCTCACGGCCGAGAACCAAGGCAGCGGTGCGCCGGCAGGAGCTGTCGGTACGTTGGTCTCTAGCTTGGTGGATCTTAATCCACCCAGTGGTGGCTTGGACAACGTTACTGACGTCGATTCAGGGGCCGTGACCGGAATCGCACTGACGGGTACCGATACGAGCCACGGCACCTGGTTCTTTTCCACAAATAACGGCGCAACATGGACGGCTGTAGGAGCAGTGTCGAACACCACGGCCCTACTCCTCTCGGCGGACGCCAACACGCGGCTCTACTTCCAGCCAAGCGCGGGCTTTGCCGGAACAGATACGAATGCCATCACCTTCCGTGCTTGGGATCAGACCAGCGGCTCGAACGGAGTTAAGGTGGACACGTCATCCAATGGCGGTACGACGGCATTTTCGACAGCCATTGATACTGCGAACATTACTATCAATGCGACCGACACAACTCCGCCGACGGTGATATCGATTACGGGTGGCACCTCGTTGCCTGCGGGCAACAGCGAAACGATCACGTTTACATTCAGCGAAAAAGTGACTAATCTTACGCTTGGAGATATATCGCTAGCCGATAGCTCAAACGGCACCAGTTTGAGCAACCTTCAGTCCACGGATGGCGGGCTCACTTGGACAGCGACGTTCACCAAGGGCAGCTCCAATAGTACAACAATCAGCGTTTTCAACAGTGGCACTACGGCTGCCACGGATCCGTATTGGACCGACCTTTCGGGAAATCCCGGGACAGGTGGCGGATCTTTGACTATCTCGAAAAAAGCTCCTGCGGGTATTTCGGGGCAGCCGATTAATCTCGGTCTGGAACAACCCGAAGCAAACGACGCCGCTGTCTCAGTGACGATCACAAGCCTGCCAACGGGGTGGACCGTACCAAACGGCACCAAGCTTAGCGACGGTTCATTTGCCGTAACGGGCGTCGACTTAGGCGCGCTCACCGTTACGACGCCCCTTGAATTTGTCGGAGCCGCGGTTATCACCATTTCCGCCACCTGGGCCAATCCCGATGGTAGCTTTGACACAATTCTGGTTCGCGACAATGTCGAAGCGTACGCCCCGGGATCTCCAATTTTCGCCTGGTCGGGCGATGACCATCTGACCGGTTCAAGCGGCCACGATACCTTTGTGTTTTCGCAGCCGATTGGCAACGACGTCGTGCACAGTTTCGAGGTGTCCTCCGACGTCATCGACCTGATCAGCTATGGCTGGCAAAGTTTCGCGGACGTTCAAGCCCACACCGCGGACGACGCGCATGGCAATGCTGTGATCACGTTGGCTGATGGCCAAACGATCACGCTCGATGGCGTTCATGCATCGGATCTCACCGCCGCGAACTTCGAATTCGACGTGACGCCGACGGTCGAAAATCCCGGCCAGATGACAATCGGCGACGGCGCGATGCTGCCGCTGTCGGGCGTCATCCACAACACCGGCGAGATCGATCTGCAGGCCTCCGGCGACGATACGCTTCTCCAGATCATCCAGACTGGCATTACGCTCAACGGCGGCGGTCACGTGCTCCTGTCCGACGACGATCACAACATCATCGCCGGTACGGCCTCGAACGTCACACTCGACAACGTTGACAACGTCATCTCGGGTGCCGGCCAGATCGGGCAGGGCAGCCTGACGCTGAGCAACGAGGGCACTATCGATGCCACCGGCACCCATGCCCTTGTGATCGACACCGGAGCCAACGTGATCGCCAACGCTGGCACGCTGGAGGCAACCGGCACGGGTGGGCTGGTGCTCGCCAGTGCGGTGGCCAACAGCGGTCTGATCTGGGCCAACGGCGGCACGGTCACAGCAGAAGGCGACGTTACCGGCAACGGCAACGCCTTGATCAGCGGGGCTGGCACCATCGAGTTCGGGGCAGCCTCGGCGGCGGGCGTCACCTTCGACACGACCGCCGCTGGCCACCTGATCCTGGATGATGCATTCCACTTCTCCGGTACGGTGACCGGCCTCGATGGCAATGACGACATCGACCTCAAGGGCATCAGTTTCGGCGCAGGCACCACGTTGAGCTTCACGGAGAACCAGGCGGGAACTGGTGGCACTCTGACGGTGTCGGACGGCGCGCATACGGCCAATATCGTCCTGCTCGGCCAATACGATCCGAATGGCTTTGCCGAGAAGGCCGACGCAACGAACGGCACGATGATTACTTACGATCCACACCACGTAGCCTGAGGCTCCAGGGAAGGAAATGGACCGCGAGAGGAGCTGAACCCCGTAGATTTACCTTCCTGCCGTTTTTGCGCCGGCAGCGGCTTTGGTACAGCTGCCGCCTATGCTAAGTGGGACAGATTGAATGATTGATTTACTTGATCCTTTTGACTGTCGCCTATTGGCTGTCAGTCATCATTCTTAGGGATGGCTCCAGCCAGATTCCGCGTGAGTACCCTTCGCAAAAGGCCGGACGAATTCCGGCAGTCGCTGCAAGCCTGCCAAGGCTATTTTGTCACTGCGGCTATCTTCAGCCTTGCCATTAACCTGCTGTACTTGGCCGGCCCGCTCTACATGCTGCAGGTCTATGACCGCGTGATCTCGAGCGGGAGCGAGATCACGCTGCTGATGCTGACGCTTGCGCTATTACTAGCGTTCATGGCACTCGCAGGTCTCGACGCCGTGCGCGCTCGTGTTCTGACCCGCACCAGCATTCGCCTCGATCGCAAGATCGCGCCGCGGGTGATGACCGCCATCATCGACCATTCGGCAAAAATCGGCGGCGCGCGCAGCCAGCTGTTGCGTGATTTTGATACGTTCCGCCAGTTCATCACCGGGTCCGGAATTCACGCAATCTTCGATCTGCCGTGGTCGCCGATCTACATCGCGGTGATCTTTTGCCTGCACCCGTTCCTGGGCGCCTTTGCGCTGGGATCTTCGATCATTCTGGTGCTGATGGCCTTCCTCAATGAATGGATCGTCAAGCCTCCGCTCGCCGAATCCGGCGAGGCGGCAAACCGGAATTATGGTTTCACCGAGATGAGCCTGCGCAACACCGAAGTGGTGCGCGCCATGGGGATGACCGGTGGCCTCCTGAAGCGCTGGAGCCGCGACCGCGACCGCATGCTCGAGCGCCAGGTCGCCGCCAGCGATCGCGCGGCGACGATGCAGAGCATGATTCGTTTCTTGCGGCTGTCGATGCAATCCCTGATCCTCGGTCTTGGTGCCTATCTGGTGATCGAGCGCATGACCACCGCCGGCGCCATGTTTGCCGCCAGCATCCTGCTTGGCCGCGCGTTGCAGCCGATCGAACAGATCGTTGGATCCTGGCGTAGTCTCGTCTCGGCCCGCGGCGCATTCCTGCGGGTGCGCGAGCTGTTGGCGGCCAACCCAGCGCGCGAAACAGGACTGACGCTGCCGCGGCCCGAAGGCCGTCTTTCCGTCGAAGCGCTGTCCTTTGCTGCGCCCGGAACGTGGAAGCCCATTCTGCGCGGGGTCACCTTCCAGATCGAACCGGGCGAAGTGCTGGGGATCATCGGCCCTTCGGGTGCCGGCAAATCGACGCTGGCGCGCCATATTGTCGGCGTTCAGGCCCCATCCGCGGGTGCCGTCCGCCTCGACGGGTCGGATGTTTCGAGCTGGATCAGGTCGTCGCTCGGCGAGCATCTTGGCTATCTGCCGCAGGATATCGAGCTGTTTGCCGATACGGTGGCAGCCAATATTTGTCGGTTCAAGGACGGAGACGACAAGGACATCATTCTGGCGGCGCGAATGGCCGACGTGCACGAGATGATCCTGCGGCTCGTCGACGGCTACGACACCCAGGTCGGGGAAGGCGGCGCGATCCTGTCCGGAGGCTACCGCCAGCGCATCGGCCTCGCACGCGCGGTCTACGGCAATCCAAGCCTGGTCGTGCTCGATGAGCCGAGCTCGAACCTCGATGCCGAGGGCGATGCGGCGCTCGCCGACTGCATCACGCAGCTGAAGAAGCACGGCACCACGGTGGTGATCATTTCCCATCGGCCGGCCACGATCGGCGTGGTCGACAAGATATTGGTGCTGCGCGAAGGCGTGGCCGAGATGTTCGGACCGCGGAGCGAAATTCTGGCGCGCCTCACGCGGCCTGTGCCGGTTCCTGCAGTTCGGGGAGCGACCGGTTAGGAGAAATCATGACATTGCTTGATGTCACAGACCTGTCGATGCGTCCCGCTGCTGCTCCACGCGGAACAAAGCGCGCCAACAAGGATGGATCGCCAAACGACTCCATTCGCAAGGTTGCAACAGCGGGCTGGCTGATCATCGCGGTCTTTTTCGGCGGGATCGGTACTTGGGCCGTGAGTGCGCCGCTCAACGGTGCGGTAGTTGCCAATGCCGTCGTGAAGGTCGATGGCAACCGCAAGAGCCTTCAGCACCTCGATGGCGGCATCGTCAAGGAATTGCACGTCAGGGAAGGCGACAGGGTGCTCGCAGGCGACCTGCTGATCGTCCTGGACGAGACCCAAGCTCGCGCCGAACATGAGGTGCTGACGCAGCAATATGCCGTGCTGCGCGCAACGGAGGTCCGGCTGCTGACCGAGCTTGACCATGGCTCCCAGCTTGTCATGCCGCCGGATCTGAAGGCGCGCTCTGACGATCCCTATTTCAAAAGCGTCTGGAACGGGCAGGTCAGTCAGTTTGACAGCCGCAGGGCGTCGCTCGAAGGACAAAGAAGCGTGGTCCGCGAGAAGATCAACCAGCTGGGGTCCCAGATCGTTGGCTCGGAAGCGCAGGTGAAATCGTTCACCAACCAGATCGACTCAGTGCGCAAGGAGGCCAAAGACATCGCACCGCTCGTCGAACGCGGGTTGATCGCCCGTCCCCGCATCCTGCAGCTGGAGCGGACCGCGTACGGCCTCGAAGGCCAGATCGCCGATGCGAACGCCAACATCGCCAAGGCTCGCCAGGCGATCGCCGAGCAGGAGCAGCAGATCGCCCAGTTCGACAACGATCGGATGACAGACGTCACGAAGGATTTGCGCGATACGCAAGCCAAGCTCCTGGAGGTTATCCCGAAGGCGACGAACGCCAAAGCCGTGCTCGGCCGGATGGAAATTCGTGCGCCCTATACCGGACGCGTGGTTGGCCTCAGCGTGTTTTCGGTGGGCGGTGTGATTCAGCGCGGCGACAAGATCCTGGACATCGTGCCCGACGAGGATTCGCTCACAATCGAAGCGCAGGTGGCGGTCGAGGATATCAGCGACGTGCATCCGAACACGCGCGCGGAAGTTCACCTAACCGCTTACAAACAGCGCATCGTTCCGATCATCCATGGCGACGTCATTCAGGTCTCGGCGGACCGCTTGACTGATCCGAAGACCAACAATCCCTATTACACGGCCTTCGTTCGGATCGATCAGGACGAGCTGGCGACCATGCCCAACATTCGCCTTTATCCGGGAATGCCGGCAACGGTGATGATCCCGACGATTCAGCGAACCGCTTTTGACTACATCGTCGGGCCGCTGGTGATGTCATTCAATCACGCGTTCCGGCAGAAGTAAGCCTTGGACGCATCCCTCGAAGCTAACTGGCGCCGACATAATAGTTTTGAAATTGCTGTGGCACCCGTGCCACCAACGATGCCCTGCATAGGTCTATGTTGCTCCCCGCAACAGGGCGCTCTCATGTATGATGTATACTTGAGTGGGAAGAACGATCTGCTGGTTATCCGACGCGGACTTCCCATCGAACTTGGGCGGAATTTGGCGCAAAAGGAAGCGCACCGTGCGATCGGTGAGCGAAAAAATCCGCGAGGACGTCGAAAAACGTGGCTATCACTGGCGCAAGCTGGCCAGCCAGATTCGGTGAGACAGCTAACTGAAGCGCGGGTTCTGCTTACGCCTTCGGCCAATCCCTGGTTAATGCTGCTCTACCTCGGAACGCGAACCATCGATTGCCATAACGGCCGAACGCGGCGGAGAGCGCTCGGTCCGTTTCGCCACGCAACCAAAAAAGCGGGAGAGCAATGTCCGGCGAGCTCGCTCTTAGCTGGCATACAGGTCGTGCCCGTCGCGCTTTTTCCTGGAACTTAGACCCACCCCGCGCTTGCTTAAGGCTCTGGTTACCGTATCGCGCCGCAACCGCCTTGGCTTCGACATCGTAGTTTGAGCTGTTGTTGGTCGCAGCCGCGAGCGCGGCCGCATCGGCCGCGTTTTGCATGCCGCGCGTCCTCATGGATCAGTTCGAAACCTCAAAGCCGATACCCAGGGCTCCGATCAGAGGAACGAGCAGGACACCCATGATCACATTGACGGCGCCGCAATCATCCGAGCGCAGGCTGCGGATATGAAAAAACATCGAAGAAACGGCCACGACAATCCACATTGATCATTCACGAGGACCGGAAAGCACAAATCAATGCTTCACCCGTTATACAAAACCATTAAGGGAATGCGTATTTTTCCCGGAATAAGCGATGCAACGAATCTTCAGTTGCACTCAGAAACTGGAGTGAATTCAAGTTTGTTTGCTAAAATCTCCCAATGTCCATGCAGCGGGCCCCACGGACATGTAAGGCCGATGATGTCTGCGCGAAGCGTCGACCACGCTACAGCCCGCGAACCCGGCAGCAAACTCGATCTCGATCGACCCGTCGCGGTGGACCGGCGCGACGGGACCAGGCGTTACGCCGCAGTCCGGGACCACCCTCGCTGGTACGAAGCCCAATCGTTGCCGAGGGCGCGTGGTTGGCCTCAGCGTGTTTTCGGTGGGAGGCGTGATCCAGCGCAGTGACAAAATCCTCGACATCGTGCCCGACGAGGATTCGTTGACGATCGAAGCGCAGGTGGTGATCGAGGATATCAGCGACGTGCATCCGAACACGCGCGCGGAAGTTCACCTAACCGCCTCCAAGCAGCGGATCGTCCCGATCATTCATGGCGACGTCATTCAGGTCTCGGCGGACCGCTTGACGGATCCCAAGACCAACAATCCCTATTACACAGCCTGCGTTCGGATCGACCAGGACGAACTGGCGACCATGCCCAACATTCGTCTTGATCCGGGAATGCCGGCAACGGTGATGATCCAGACGATTCAACGAACCGCATTTGACTACATCGTGGGGCCGCTCGTGATGTCGCTCAATCACGCGTTCCGGCAGAAGTGACCGCAACGAACGACCTCTCAATGCTCCCGGTCGGTGTAGCAGCGGGGCTGGGCAACCATGGCCCCTGAGCTGATCAACGATTGCACTCTGCGTCACCCTGCAACTCATGACACGTTCGGTGATTGCCAAAACGGGCAGCGTGATCTGGGGGGAGAACATCCGCTGTGCGCTGGTTATTTGACCTCTATCTTGCGTGACCTGCCCGCGCATCAGGCCGCTGAGGAGAAGGCGGAGCCGGACCGCGAGTCCGGCAGCGGTCAGCCTGAACGGCGCGCGCGGAATGCCGCGGCGCGGTCCCGGATCAGATCGCGCCGGCCGAGCGAGGGCGTCCGGCGAGATCAAGGCGAACGGAGCCCGCGCGGCCGCTGCTGCCGTTTCCCGAATTGCTCGATCGGGAGAACGCCCAGCGCAAGGCGTTGGCAGGGCAAGTCCGGGCAAGGACAATGTCCCTACTCGAGCGAAACATGCAGATCAGAAGCTTCATTCGCAGCTCCTCGATGAAGGGCGCAGCAGGCATCGGCCGCGCCAGCCGACGCGGGCTAGTCGCCGCTGGCGGTCACCCAGTGGCGGCAACTGCAAAATGCCGTGCCGAGCCGGCCCGGAGAGCTGGGCAAGCGCCCGCGCCGATCTGGGCAGCGCCGGCACCGTATTCGCACGGAGCAGCCGAACTGAAATGTCGTGAAATGTCGAAAGTCCTACAATTTAAGGGGTTTCGTGCATCGTTGTCGGAGCGCCTCGCCGAGGAGAAGGTGTGCGCCGCTACGCCGGTAGGGTTAATAAACGATTACCAATCGACAGTTTTCTCGCGACGCATTATAAGAAAATGCTAGTTGGCACCCGGATTTTGCCCCCCGCCAACGTATTGCGTAAATTTCATCGTAAAAGGGATATTTTCCTATGTTGAAGCTGTACATCCAGACCACCGAAGCCTTCAAGCGTCTCCGCTCGGACAAGGACGGCGTTGTGTCGTTCGAGTACGTGATCGTCGCCGCTTGCATCGTGGCCGCCGTCTCTGCTGCGTTCGGTACGGGTACCGCCAGCGGTATCGGCTCGGTTCTGAACGACTCGATCACCGCCATCAGCACCGCCGTCAGCAAAGCTGTCGCCGCTTAACTCCGGATATTGAATGCTGTTGGCAGATTCCTTCTGTCAACAGCAGTCAACCGGATTGCGATCTGCGCGAGCCTTTTAAGGATGCTTTCTCCTATGTTGCAGTCATACATCAAGATCGCAGAGGGATTGAGGCGTCTGCGCACGGACAAGGACGGCGTTGTGTCGTTCGAGTACGTGATCGTCGCCGCCTGTATCGTCGCCGCGGTTTCCGCAGCGTTCGGTACGGGTACCGCGAGCGGCATCGGCAGTGTTCTGACCACCTCGCTCACTTCGATCGGCACCGCGGTTACCAGCGCGGTTAGCGCCTAAGTCCAGAGGGACGGCGCTCCGGAGGGGGGCATTATTTTTTGCCCCCCGCCATTTTTCTAAGGCGATTATTTCATGAATTGGATTGCGTCCACGACCTTGTGTCTGGAAATCGCATTGTTGTTGTATGTCGCAACGATCGATATCGCGACACGGTTGATCCGAAACGAAATTTGTCTGGCGCTGGCGTTCCTTGGGATCGTCGGCCAATTGGCCAGTCCGATGCAGATCGGCCAGTCGCTGATCGTTGCCGCAATCCTGTTCCTGGCGCTCTTCGTGATTTACCAACGCGGAGCGATCGGCGGTGGCGACGTCAAGTTGCTGGTTGCCCTGGCGATCGGTCTGCCGCTGACCGGCGTGATTGAACTGTTGACGGCAACTGCACTGGCCGGCGGCGTTCTGGCCGCGGTGCATCTGATGATGCGCCGTCTGCCCCAACCTAGGCTGGCGCCCGCCGGATCATCGCTGATGCGCCGGGTCTACGCGGTCGAGCGCTGGCGTCATTTGCGACATGCACCGCTTCCCTACGGGGTCGCCATCGCATGCGGCGGTATCTGGGCCATTTTGAGCAAAGGAATTTGACATGTCGTCCGCTCTCCGTGTCTCGATCATCATGGTGCTGCTGCTTGCGGCTACGGCGCTTGGAATGATCGCCTACAGCATGAACCGACCCGCAGATCCGGTTGTTGCGCAGGCAGTCGAAGAGAAGCCTGCGCCTGCGGCCGCGACGGTCGGCTACTTTGTCGCGACCCGCCCGCTTTCGAAGGGAACGCTGGCGCGGGACGAAGATTTCGCGGTGCGCCAGACAGCACCGAACCGTGTCCCTGCGGGGGCGATCCTCGAAACGCCTGACTCCAAGGCCGGGTTGCCCGGTTCGCTGGTTCGCAAGTTCGTCGAAGCCGGCAGCGCCATTACACTGGACGACATCCTGCGTCCGAAGGATCGCGGCTTCCTTGCCAGCGTCCTGGCGCCGGACAGCCGCGCCATCAGCATCAAGGTCGACGAGGAGACCGGTGTGTCCGGTCTGATCAGGCCGGGCGACAATGTCGACGTGGTGCTGACCCAGGTGTTCGAGAAGGCCGCGCCGGTGAAGCGAGCCGTCAGCGAAACCGTTCTGTCCAATGTGCGCGTGATCGCGATCGACCAGGAGATTGCGCAAGGCGGCCGTCCGATCACCAATGCCGTCCCGGGCAAGACGGCACAGACCGTGTCGCTGGAGCTCAAGCCGGATCAGGTCAAGAAGGTGGCCGTCGCAAAGCAGCTCGGAACGCTGTCGCTCGTCATCCGCGCCGCGGCCGAGCAGTGGGACAAGGCCGACACGAGCGTAACGTCCAGCTGCGACGTATCGCCGGAGCTGGCGCGCCAGAGTGCAGTTGCCGGCCAGAGCACGACGGTCGCGATCTATACCGGCAGCGAGGTCAAGCAATACTCGGTCAGGAGACAGGATCTTGACGACGACGCCCGCACGGGCTGCGACGTGCCGTCCGAACTCGATCGTCAGACTACAGCGGCAGCGAGTGACGTCGGCAAGGGACCGGAGAAACGTTGATGAGTGCGAACATGGCAGTGGTGGAACAACCCGAAGAGACGACGTCTCTTGTCGCGCGCAACCGCATCGTCTGCTTCGTCAATGACGAGCTGAGCGCGGCAGCCCTCCGCAAGGGTCTCGACGGCAGCAATCTGGTGATCCGGCGCGGTACCATCCGTCATGCGACACGCATGCTCGAGACCGACACCGATCTGTACGCGCTGGTGACCGACATAAGCGGCATCGATGATCCCTTCACTGAACTGGAACGCCTCGCCAGTGTCTGTCCGCCCGATGTGAAGGTGGCCCTGATCGGAGACAACAGGGAGATCACCTTCTACCGCGAGCTGATGGAGATCGGCCTTACTGAATACCTGCCGACGCCGATCACCAGGGATATGGTGCTCGACCAGCTACGTCCGAGGCTGATCGGGGACGTCGCGCCGGCCCAGAACGACCGCGGCGGGCACGTGGTGTCGATCTGTGGCGCGCAGGGCGGCGCCGGCGCGACCAGCGTCGCGATCAACCTCGCGCTGCAACTGGCCGAAACCACCAAGGCGAAGGTGGCGCTGCTCGACCTGCATCTGCAGGGCGGCGAGACCGCGGTGATGCTGGGTGTTCGTCCGGGACCTGGCCTTCGCATCGCCCTTGAAAACCCGATGCGGGCCGATACGCTGTTTCTCGAGCGGGCGGCGATCGAGGTGAACGATCGGGTCTGCCTGATTTCCGGCGACGAGGAGCTCGATGCAAAGCTCGACATCACCGAAGCCGGCGTGCGGCACGTGCTGGGCCTGCTCCGTCAGCGGTTCAACTACGTCGTTGTTGATGTGCCGGTTCCGTTCCCGGCATCGATCTATCCGGTCATTCAGATGTCCCGTCATGTGCTGGTGCTGTTGGAGGCCGAAGTAACCGGCCTGCGCAATGCCCACGCGCTGCGCAACGCCGTCACCAACATCGCGGGCAAGGATCGCGTGTTTACCCTGCTCAATCGTGCCGACCGCGCCGGCGGTCTGCCGAGAGCGACGATCGTCAAGGCGCTGGGCGCCGAGCCGGACATGGTGATCCCGGATCTCGGCAAGGGAATGACCCAGGCGGTCAATCTCGGCGTTCCGGCTCTGAAGCACGTATCCGGTCTACGGCGCCACCTTGCCCCGATCGTGCGGGAAATCACCGGCGTCGGTGCCAAGAAAAGCGCCGGGTGGAAGAGGTGGCTCGGGATATGAAAAAGTTCGGCAGGCGCGCAGACGAAATGCCAGTGCGGATGCCCGCAGCGGTGCCGGACGCCCCGGCAGCGGCACCAAGCGCGCGGCCGGCGCCGCCACCCTTGCCGCCGGCGGAAACGAGCGTGGCGTCACCGGCGTCCAGCCTGTTTGCATCGACACCGAAGCATGAAGAACCTGCGACCCACCATCCGGTGATGTCGGCATCCCTGCGCGAACGGGTGATCGAGCAGATCGAGCCGTCGGTGGCCGCGACCGTTCCCCGCGACGTCCTGCGGCGGCAGATCGAGGAAATCATCCACGGCATCGCCAACCAGGAGCGGCTGGAGCTGTCGGGCCGCGAGCAGCTCTTCCTGGCGGAGGAGATCGCCGACGACATGACCGGCTACGGGCCGCTGCGTCCGCTTCTGCTCGACGAGACGATCAACGACATCATGATCAACGGGCCGAGCAACGTCTATGTCGAGCGGGCCGGCAAGCTGGAGCGGGTCGCGGTCCGGTTTCGCGACAATGACCATATCGCCTCGGTCGCACAGAAGATCGCCTCGCAGGTCGGCCGGCGGGTGGATGAATCCAGCCCGATGGTGGACTGCCGTCTGCCGGACGGCAGCCGTGTCAACATCATCCTGCCGCCGCTGGCTATCCATAGCCCCTGCATCTCGATCCGAAAATTTCCGAACCGGCGTCTGAACATCGCCGGGATGATCGAAAACGGCTCGATGACCGCCGCGCTTGGACAGCTGCTGGAGATCGCCTCCCGCTGCCGGCTTAACGTCCTGGTCTCCGGAGGCACCGGTTCCGGCAAGACGACGCTGCTGAACGCCTTGAGTCAGTTCATCGACCACAGCGAGCGCATCGTCACGATTGAGGACGCGGCGGAGCTGCAGCTTCAGCAGCCGCACGTGATCAGCCTGGAGACCCGTCCGGCCAGCCTCGAGGGCACCGGCCAGGTGACGCAGCGCGACCTTCTGTGGAACGCACTTCGTATGCGTCCGGACCGCATCGTCGTCGGTGAGGTGCGCGGCGCCGAGGCGTTCGACATGCTGCAGGCGATGAACACCGGCCATGATGGATCGATCTCCACCGTGCACGCCAACAGTACCCGCGACGCGCTGACGCGCGTGGAGAACATGGTGCAGATGGGGCAGGTCAATCTGCCGTCGCGCGCAATCCGCTCCCAGATCGTCGCGGCCCTGGATCTGATTGTGCAGGTCGAGCGCATGCGGGATGGCCAGCGCCGCATCGTGCAGATCAGCGAGGTGATCGGCCTCGAGGGCGAGGTGATCACCACCAACGACATCGCGTTGTTCGAGTACAAGGACGAGGATGTCCAAGGGCGGATATCCGGCACCTACCGCTCCACCAATGCGGTTCCGAAGTTCAAGAGCCGCCTCGTCTATTACGGGCTCGATCGGGCCTGGGCAGAAGCGATGAGGCACATCTGATGTCGACGCCCTTGATCATCGTTCTGGTGCTTCTGCTGTGTGCCGGGGCCAACACCCTTTGGCTCGACGCACGACAGAGACGAATGGATCGCCAGCTCGAGATTGCGCTGCCGACGGCTGAAGCAGCAGCCTTGGTGTCCATCCGTCGCGCGGCCAAGACGTCGCGTTGGCGCGCGCTCCAGCGCTTTGCCAATTACCGCCCTGATATGGTGTACGTCGTACGACCGGTCTATGTGCTGCTTGCAGGGGGAATGGCAGCGGCAGGAATTCTCTACGTCAATGGATTCCTGCGGTTCCCTGGCTCCTATGGAGCCATTGCGGCTGTCGGCGTCGCCATCATGGTCGTGCGCGGTCTGTTCGGATGGCAGCAACATCGCTTTGCAAACCAGCTCTTCCAGCAGCTTCCCGATGCGGTCCAGCTGGTGACGAGTACTGTCCGGTCCGGATTGCCCGTGCACGAAGCTTTTCGCACCATCGCCCGCGAGATGCCGCAACCGACATCCGGGCAATTTGCCATCGTCTGTCATGAATTGAACCTGGGCAGGTCGCCCGAGGAAGCCGTCGAGGAGATCTATCAGCGAACGCAGGTGCCCGAGTATGCGATGTTTGCGGTGACCCTCGCGGTGCAGTTGAAGACCGGCGGCAGCCTGGCGGAAACGCTGCAGACGTTGGGCGAGACCGTGAGTCAGCGGGTTGCGCTGGCGGCCCGTGCGAAGGCCTTGGCGGGAGAGGTCATCTTTTCATCGCGTGCGCTCACCTGTGCGCCGGTCGTGATCGGCGGGCTGCTTTACCTGATCAATCCGCAGTCGGTCGATCTGCTGTTGTTTGATCGACAGGGAAACGTGCTTCTCGCTTATGCGGTGTGCTCGGTCCTGATCGGGCATTTCGTGATCCGTTGGATGGTCAGAAGGGAAACCACCCTATGACGGCTGTTCTCGGTTTTGCCACGCTTGCCGTCGCACTCGCGGCCGCGACCTTCCTGCTGGTTATTCGCGAGATACATCTGCGCACCTTGGACACGCGTGTCTCGAATGCCGTGCTGGGCATCTCCGATCGATCGAATTCGAAGGATCTGATCGGTTGGCTTTCATCAGTCGGCATGCGCTACAGGCGCTACTACGCCCAGGAAAATCTCGACCAGCTGAAGATGGTTCTTCAGTCGGCAGGGTTCAATCACTATCGAACGCTGCCGATCTGGATCGGCTTCAAGACGGTCAGCACATATGTGTTGCCGATCGCGGCTTTCTCTGTTTCGCAGATTCTTGGACGGCCGTTCAGCGACGTGATGATCTTCACGCTGCTTGGCCTGGCGTTTGGAATCATGATTCCGCGCCTGATCTTGCTGGTCGTGAAGCGACGCTTCGATGCCGCGATCCGGCTCGGCACGCCGGACACCATCGATCTGCTTGTGGTTTGCAGCGAAGCCGGCATGGGCCTGGAGAGCGCGATTGAGCGTGTGGCTGAGGAGATGCGGGAGACCAATCCCGCTATCACCCACGTGCTGCGCGGTCTTCTCGATGATCTCCGGATCCTGCCGAACCGTGCCGACGCCTTCGAGAAGCTTGCGTCCACGTCGGAGGGCCTCCGTCGCTTCGGCACCATGGTCAGCCAGAGCCTGCAATATGGCACGCCGCTCAGCCAGGCGCTGCGCAGCATCGCGGTCGACCTGCGGCGGGAGCGCATCACCAAGCTGGAAGAGCGGGCGCACAAATTGGGCGCCAAGCTCACCGTTCCTATGGTGTTGTTCCTGCTGCCAGCGATGTTCGTCATTTTGGGCGGAAGCCCGTTCCTTCACCTCATTCGCACCTTCTCCAACATCGGCAAGTAAGGCATGAGTGCAACTGCAATGACCCTGCCGACGAATCTGGCTTACGATCGGATAACCCGATTGCTGGGCAGCGCTTGGTTCCTCCTGTTGGGACTTGTCGTGACGTTCAAGCTTGGGACGGCGGCAGACGAGCCTTGGCCTTCGCTGGTGTCGAGCTTCTGTGTCGCCGTGTTTTATCTGATGCTGGCACTGCTGATCCTGACCCGAGGGCCTGCGAAGGCGCAGGCCGAAGGCCTGCTGCCGAGGATCGCGGCCTTCGTCGGCACGTATTGGCCGTGGACGATCACGTTTTTCCCGAAGACCGAGGGGACATTGCCGAACCTCGTGTCGACGATTTGCGTGCTGACCGGCATGATCATGATCCTCGTGACTGTTCGTCATCTCGGACGGTCGTTCAGCCTGGTGCCGCAGGCGCGTTCGGTGGTGCAAACCGGGCCGTACCGGTGGATCAAGCATCCGCTCTATCTGTCGGAAGAGATCGTGTTCCTTGGTGTCGTGCTGCAGCATCTGAGCTGGATGACCGTGGGCCTGCTGATTCTGCACATCTGCATCCAGGTCTGGCGAATTCACTACGAGGAGGACGTGCTTCGGCGCACGCTTCCTGAATATTCCAGCTACGAGGCGTCGCGCTGGAGATTGATTCCTTATGTCTGGTGAGCGGCCATGCGAAGCTGGAAGAGCCGTGTGAACGGCAAGCGTTCCCTGATCGCGGATCGACGCGGCGCCGTCGCGTTCGAGATGCTGTTCGTTTTCGCTTTCCTGTTCCTGGTTATTCTGCTGCCGCTTGCCGACCTCGCGCTGGCCGGCTTTCAATACATCCAGGCGCTCGCGGCGCTGCGTGGGTTTGGACAGTCCATCCAGTATTCCCCGCCGGGCGACGTCACGAATGCGTCCAGTTGGGCGGCTGCCGCGCTCGCCAAGGCCGACTCCCGGTACCCCATACCCAGCATCCAGCTCATCTGCGGCGAAAGCAATGCGGTCTGCGATTCGACAAACTCTGCTCCGTCGCAGCCGAAGTACTACGTGTATTCGACGACGATCACATTGACGCCAATGGTGATGAGATCGGCATTGTGCACCAGCGGCAATACCAATCCCTGTTCGTTCACGCTGACCTATTCGGAACGGTTTCAATGAGGTGGTCCATGCGTAA
Organism: Bradyrhizobium sp. USDA 4504; assembly: GCF_054063995.1. Taxonomy (NCBI): domain Bacteria; kingdom Pseudomonadati; phylum Pseudomonadota; class Alphaproteobacteria; order Hyphomicrobiales; family Nitrobacteraceae; genus Bradyrhizobium; species Bradyrhizobium sp. USDA 4504. The sequence continues at coordinate 1,772,611 of NZ_JBSSGV010000001.1, forward strand.
CATGCTTCATTGCCGTCGCGGCTCGGCCGCGTTCGCAACCGTGATTGCGTTGATCCCGTTGATCGGAATGATGGCGCTCGGTGGTGAGGCCGGATCCTGGTATGTCACTCGGCAACGCGCCCAGGGCGCGGCTGATGCGGCGGCCTATTCGGGTGCCTTGTGGTTTGCGTGCAGCAGCGCGCCACAGGCCGGTGTAAGTTGCAGTAACTCACAGACATACGATTATCGCGGCAAGCAGGCTGCGGCTCAGAACGCATTCTGCAATTCGGGCGATACCGGCTATCCCGGCTCCAGATGCGTGGCGACCAGCGGCGTCACGCGGACCGTCCAGGTCGCCTCGCTGACGTCGTGGAACGGGGTCGCCGGGACGTACGTTCAGGCCACCATCAGCCAGCAGCAGCCGGGATATCTGGCTCAGGTGCTTGGCTTGTCGACGGTTACTATCGCCGCGACGGCGATCGCCAGAGTTGATAGCTTGGCGAAGCCTCCATGCGTTCTGGCAGTCGTAGGGTCAGTTACCTTCCAGGGCTCTGCCACGGTCAACTCGCCGACCTGCGGCATTTCGTCGAACAGCACCGCGTCAAACGCGATTGGGTTCGTCGGCAATTCAGGCATCTCGGTGAATGCACCAAGTTACACGGTGGGCGGCTGCTCCCAGACGGGCGGAACCCAATGCACGGGCGTGCAAACCTATCAGCAACCGATCCCCGATCCCCTTAGCGCGGTGGCGACCGCGATTGGTGCGTTGAAGCTATCGGCCTTTTCGAAAGGGGCGTGCACCTCTACACCCACTTCGTATGAGTCGGGCTCCTGTTACAATGCAGGCAATAGCGTGACGTTATCCGGCGCGTTGAGCGGCACGTATTGGTTTACGGGGAATGTCAAAATCAATGGCAGCCCAACGATAACAGGAACTGCCACACTGATTTTTTTTGGGGGAGGATCACTCACCATCACTGGCAACCCGACGATCAAGTTAACCGCAATGACGTCTCCCGCTGGGCCGTTGTCACCATCGGTGCTGGCTCAGATGAGCAAGCTTCTCATCTATGACGATGAGAAGAGTTCAAACGTCAACATCAGTGGTACGTCCGCCAGCTATTTCAATGGCACGGTATATGTACCAAATTCGCCTGTCACGTATTCGGGCAACTCGTCGGGGGCGCCAAGTTCTGGTTGCTACCAGGTCATTGCCTATTCTGTGAAATTCCAGGGCAATACGACGCTGGACAACTCCGGATGCTCTGGCGGTACCGGATCCGGAGCAGCAAAGCCCAACGTTCAAACCGTGCGCCTGGTGCAGTGATGAAAAGGCTCGACCAGCGCGGGGTCGCGGCTCTCGAGTTCTGCCTCATCGCCGTGCCCTTGTTCACCCTGATCTTCGCCGTCTTTGATTTCGGACGCTACGCGATCACGATGCAGTCGCTGCGCCTGCTTGCGGATGCCGGCGCCAGGGCGAACATGATCAGCTGCTACACCCCCGCTGTGCTGGCGTCCAATTCACCATCCAGCTGTACCAGTGACTATCTGACGCTTGCGCAGAAGCAGGCCGTTGCTCCCTTCCTGTATGGCGCCAGTCTTACGCCGACGGTGACCACGACGGCGGGCGCCTCGGCGCTGACGGTGACGGCATCCCAGTCGGGCTTTGCCATGATCATGCCGATCTGGGGCAAGTCCCTCAACGCGCCGAGCGCGTCCACCACGATTCCCTTCTGAGCAGAGCCCGATTCGGCGAGGCTGGTCGAAGGCGCCGGCTTGGGCGGCCGCCGGGGCGGCTCGGCCCGTTGGGCGGGGCCGGGGAATAGCCCAGCCGGGCTACGGATGTGGTGCGCGCTGGCAACATCGGGCAGTTTTCTCCGGGCTTGCCGCAGCGGGGCGGGCCTCTCTCCTTGCAATCGAGGCGCGTGGCGAGGGATGATCTACCAGCCGCCATTAGCGGCCTTGCGACCCGGGTGAGTATTCGGTGCGCGGGGAAATGGGAATTTTTGCGAGTAACGATTTGTAGTCGGACAGACTGTAAACTCTACGGCGTGGTGGACGAACGGGAGTGATCGGGACGCCGAGGTCGTAGATTTACGGGGGTCGTCGCGGAGACGCGGCGAAGGGGATTGGCATGATGGGAAGTCGCGTTTCGGTTGATGCGGGACTTGGGCTGGTTGCCTTGAGCGCGATGGCGTTTGGAGCTGCGATCGCCCTGTTTCATTTCACCGATCCCGCCGCCGCCGCCGACCGGCGGGCGCCGTCGTCCAGCGGTGTCTTCGTCAGCGAGATGAGCGACGTCCAGCGCGTCAGGGTGACCATCAACAAGTCACGCACCTTCAGGGTCGATACGGCGTTCTCGTCGATCGTCGCGGGCTCGCCCGATATCGCCGACGTGAAGTCGCTGAGCGACCATCTGATCTACGTCCAGGGCAAGAAGACCGGCACCACCAACGTCATCCTGTTCGACAGCTCGATGAAGCAGATCGGCATTCTCGATGTCGAGGTGACGCTCGATATCGGCAATTTGCAGCAGAACATCCAGGCCGGCACCGGCACGCGCGGCATTCGCGTGTCCGCCTCCGAAGGGCAGGTGGTGCTGAGCGGAATGGCCGCCGATGCGGTCGCCGCGGAGCGAGCACTGTCGATCGCCAAAGGCAGCATTCCCGAGGGCGGCATCGTCGTCAATGCAATGAGCGTTGCGGCTCCGCAGCAGGTGATGCTCGAGGTGCGCTTCCTCGAGGTCAGCCGAGAGGCGGGGCGCGATCTCGGGGTGAATCTTTATGCAGCAAACGCCAGCGGATCGAATATTGCCAATACTGGGGCTGGCACACTGAACACGAACAGCGGCCGAGTTAACATGCCGAACGTGGGGCCTCCACCTGGCTCCATTCCGCTGTTGGGTACGGCGGGTACACTCATTGGTTCCGCCGGCGGCGTGGCTGCGCCCCCGTTCGGAAGCTTGTTGACGAGCATTCTTCGAACCAGCAATGGCAGTTCGGTGGACCTTCTGATTACCGCACTGGAAACCAAAGGATTGGCCCGCCGGCTGGCGGAGCCGAATTTGACCACGCTGTCGGGCGATGCTGCGCGATTCCTGGCAGGTGGCGAGATCCCGGTACCGGTCGCCTCGTCGCCGGTCCCGGGCGCATTGCCAACCGTGACCATCGACTACAAGAAGTTCGGCGTCGAACTGGCCTTCGTGCCGACCGTGCTGTCGCGCGGAGTGATCAATCTCCGCGTCGAGCCCTCGGTTAGCGAACTCGATTTCACCAACGCGGTGAGCATCTCCGGAACGACCATCCCGGCGCTGACCCGCCGTGACGCACGCACCACGGTCGAGTTGCGCGACGGCCAGAGCTTTGCCATCGCCGGCCTGCTGCAGACCCGCAACCGGCAGGACGTGTCGCAATTGCCGTGGATCGGCTCGGTACCTGTGATCGGAACCCTGTTCAGCAGCAAGTCGTACCAGCAGCAGGAAACCGACCTGGTCATCATCGTGACGCCGCGCCTGGTCGCGCCGGCGGCACCCGGTCAGCAGCTGGCATCGCCGCTCGATTCCCGCCTGCCGGCCAATGACGTCGACTTCTTCCTCAATGGCCAGATGGAAGTGCGCAAGCGTTACGACGACTACGTGAATTCCGGCGGCGACGTGAAGGGACCCTATGGTCACATCATCGCGCCAAACGCTGTTGTACCGGCTCCGCCACCGGCTGTCGGTGCGAACCAGCCGGTCGTGAAGACCTTGAACTAGGGGGGCGGGAGATGACCATCCGATATCTGGCTTTGCTCGCACCCTTCCTGCTCGGCGGCTGCTACGGCGTTTATGGGCATGACGAGATGGACCGCTACGTGCAGCGTTCCGACACCATCACGATGAGCGCCGGCAACGCCAAGGAGGTCAACGCCGTTACGCACACGATCCACCCATGGCCGGCCTATGTCGGCGATCGCCGGATCGCGTACGACGCGCGGCGTACAAACGGTGCCGTACAGCGCTATGGCACTCAGCAACGTCCGCTGGATCAGCTTCCCGACATGGGCGATCCGACCAAGGCGATGGGCCAGCCGCCGCCTGTCACCACGATTCAGAACGTCAACACGACCGGATTGGGCGCAGGGACCGGAGGATCGGTGGCCGTCGGGGTCGGCGGAGGCGGCAGGTAATATCCTTGCAGCGTCGGACAAGTGCCGGGGCAGGGATTCGGAAGGGAAATGCGACGTTAGGTTTCGGCGGACCTCGGTATTTCGGTCGTGCCGTCTGTTTTCGTAGGTAGTTTTGCGATGGATCTTCGAATGGTGCAGGGGCTGCGCTGGACTTGGGGAACGGGGCGAGGATTGCATCGCCTCGCACCGGCGTTGATCTGTTGCGGCTTGGCGACCGGCCTTGGGGCCTGTGACTACACGACGCGGGAGGCTGCGATCGTAGCCCCCGTGGATCCGCCAGGCGGCGACCCCGTGCAGGAGCCGACCGACGTCAAATACTATCCCTCCGACGAACCGGTGCGGATGGGGCTCGAGCACTACAACCGCGGCAATTACGGAATCTCGCAGCGCTATTTCAAGGAAGCGGTCGAGAAGGCGCCGAAGGACGTGACGGCCTGGGTCGGGCTCGCGGCGAGCTATGACAAGTTGCGCCGCTTCGACCTTGCCGATCAGGCCTATGCGCAGGCGATCCGGCTTGGCGGCGAGACCGTCCAGATCCTCAACGATCAGGGCTATTCCCTCATGCTGCGCGGCAATCTGAACGGCGCGCGGCGGAAGTTCGAGAAGGCGTATTCGCTCGATCCGGGCAACCCCGTCATCGCGAACAACCTCGAGCTTCTCAACGGCAGCCGGCGCTTCATCGAGCGGCCGCCGAACAATCAGCCGTAGGTTGACAGCGGTTCACGAGCCTCTGCACGATTTCTTAGGGTATAATAATACCAAATTTTGCCCGACGCGTCGAGTTGCCGGGTCCGCCGGCTCCTTTGCATGGGGTTGTTTTCGATATTTTGGCAGCTCGCCCCTGCGACTTGACCTCGCCACGATCTAGTTCGGCATCAGCACGACATCGATGCGGCGGCTGTTTCGTGTGCTGATGACGATGGCGCCGTTGCGGGTGGCGAATCTCGCACCGAGAAGCCGCGGCACTTTTTCCGTCAACGACGACGGCAGCGGAATCATTCCGCCGGTGATGGGATCGCCGACGTTGATCGGCGCGACGGCTGCGCCGGCCGAAGGCGCTGCCTTGATGTACTCCCTGATCAACTGAATCTCTTCACGCGAGAGGCTGAGCGCGGCCTGTTCGCCTGCGCCGTCAGCCAGCTTCTTTTCCGCCTCGGCCCTGTCTCGCGCATCTTCCTGCTGGGCGGCATCGCGTCTTGCGACTTCGACCTGTTCGAGTCTGGCGAGGCGTTCCCTCAGCGGCGCGATCTCGCGTCGCAACGCGGTAATGTCCGACTTCAGCGAAGAGAGCTGACCAAGTGCAATCGCGGCGGCAACGCAAGCGACGACCGAGATCAGGCTGAGGCACGCCACCGCCAGCCCCGTCAATCCGCCTCGACGATCGGCACGACGATCCCCGACATCCTCCGCGGATCGCCGTCGCTGCGCGGTGGCGAATTTCGGCTTGATCGTACCGAGGAAGCTGACCAGACCGGACAGCCGCGCAGCCACCACGCGGTTCGCCTCTTGAAAGGCGCCGAATGCAGGCGCCGGGACGATCGGAGAGTGCGCCGAGGGGATGTCGGGAGCGGTAGCCGAACGGCCCGCGCCGGATGGCTGGCGGTCGTCGTGGTCCTCGCGCGTCATACCGGGGAGCTCGAGATCAACGTCGTCGGGGCGGTCGATCGCAGTATCCGCAACGTAATGGCGCGTGTCGGCCGTAGCGGCGTCCAATCGCTCCGTTTCCTGTCGATCGGGTCCGTGTTCGATTCGGGCGGTTTCAAGCGAGCGCCACAGCGAGAGTCCCGAATCGGTGATCTGCAGGCCCGCGTCGTTGATCGATGCCCATCCCGATTGGAAGACGTCGGCGTCGCCAAGCTCGGACGGCCGCTTCGACTGTGTGGCTTCATCGCCGGCCGCGATCATGCGCTTGACCTCGCGGCTGACCTCGTCGATCGCGATCCGCTGCCCGGGCCTTGCGGCCAGCACACTCAGGATCGCCAGATTGAACCTCATGCGGCGCCTCGCGATGCCCCATCAACCGGCCGTGCCGCCGTTCCGCTCCCGTGCAGGCGACGTGCGAGCCTCAGCGGGGTCGAAGCGGATCAATCATGCCGCCACGGACGTCGGTCAGTCAGGGAGTCAAGCAAGTGTACCGGCTCGCCAAGGGGCAAACAATCCGGCACCAGACCTACGACAGATGGATAAGTCGGCCCGCAAACGACACGCGTCGGGATCGCCTTCGCTGCGCGCCTCAGAGAAACTCGCGAAGCCTGGAGAGCTCGATCACATGCTCGGGTGACAGCACGTCGGGGACGAGGGGAGGCTGCGACTTGGTCCGGATCTCGTAAAGATGTCGCGTCTTCTCGGGCTTGCCCATGAAATCCCGAATGCATTGGTCGAGCGTTCCGTTGACGACCATATAGGGCGCGCGATCCTCTCGCCTCGAGTTGTTGAGAGAAGGCCATTTGTAAAGGTGGGCCGCAGCTTGGAAGTCCACCTGATGGGATTGGTCGGTCATTGCAAAATATCTACCCGAAAAAGCCCTGCGCGGCAAAGTCAGCCGGCTGATGAGTGAGCCGGTGCGGCAATACGCGCAAGCTGCGGTCGTGCATCGCAGAAGCCGCCGTCATGCATCTCGAACGATCCGCCGATGTGCCTTGCGTTGATGCCTCGCAGCAACTCCCGCTTCGATCTCCCGCGGACCGAGATCGGGGGCGATCGGGCGAAGCCGGCTGAAGGGAGCGCCGGCAGATCCTCTCGCGCGGCAAGCGCGCGCGCAGCGTGGCAACGCGCGTTGACGACCCGGCGTCGTTCGCGGCGCCAGCGGCCGCGATGACATGCTGGATTGACTCGATTTCAGATTGTTCCTATTTTGTTCTATTGTCAATTTCCACGTCCGGAGACGGGCGGCTTCGGTCAGGTCAGGGATGAACGGGTCGAGATGGCAGCCGCAGTCACCATCCTTCATGCGGACCTGGATGCATTTTACGCATCGGTCGAGCAGCTGCTCGAGCCGTCGCTGCGCGGCAAGCCGATCGCCGTCGGGGGCGGGGTTGTGCTGGCGGCGTCCTATGAGGCCAAGGCCTTCGGAGTGCATGGCGGCATGTCGGGGCGGGAAGCGCGCCAACTGTGCCCGCAACTGGTTTTCGTCGGCGGCCATTTCAGCGATTACCAGCGGTTGGGTGACGCGGCCATCAAGGTGATCGGCGACTTCACGCCGCTGGTCGAGCGAATTTCGATCGACGAGGCGTTTGCGGACGTTGCCGGCTGCACTCACCTGTTCGGAACGCCTGCCGAAATAGCCGCGTCGATCCGGTGGCGCGTACGCAGCGAGCTCGGCCTTCCGATCTCGGTCGGCGTCGCCCGCACCAAGCATCTGGCGAAGATCGCCTCGCAGGTCGCAAAGCCCGACGGACTTGTCGTCGTTGATCCCGACGCCGAGCTGAGCTTCCTTCACGAATTGCCGGTCAAGTTGATGTGGGGAGTAGGGCCGGTCACGAGGACCCGGTTGGACGCGATCGGCGTAGCGACGATAGGTCAGCTCGCCAAACTGTCGGAACGGTCGCTGACGCACTTGCTCGGTCCGGCAGCGGGCGAGAAACTCGCCGCGCTGGCCTGGAATCGTGATCCGCGACAGCTCAAGCCACACCGGCGCGCACGATCGGCGGGGGCACAATCGGCGCTTGGCCGAAAGCCTGCGATCGAGCAAGTCATCCGGCCCACGCTGCTTCATCTCGCCGACCGCGTCGCCACGCGGCTTCGGGCGAAGTCGCGGCCCGGACGAACCGTGACGGTGCGCGTCCGTTTCGCCGACCTGAAGTCGGTGACGCGCTCGATGACGCTCGATGCGCCGGTGTGCACGACCATCGTGCTGGCGCGGCTCGCCGAGAATCTGGTGCGCGCTGCTCTTGCTGACCATCCCGGCGAGAAGATCATCTCGCTGCTGGCGATCTCGATTTCGCATCTCGAGGAGCATTGGGATCTTGCACTGGAGCTTCCACTCGGACTGGAGGACGAAGCGCTTCGGCCTGGAAGTCCGACAGGGATGGCCCGCTGGGCGGCGGACCGTGCGATCGACAGGATCCGCGATCGCTTTGGCTGGGAGGCGATCGGATATGGTTCAGCGGCGCTGGAGGCGGTTCATTCGGTGCCCGACGCGTTTCGCAAGCTTGCCGAGAGAGAGCTCTAGCGTTCGCCGGTTCACGTATCTGTCACTGCATTAAGAAAAGGCAATTTGGAATCGCGCGCTTGTGAGTGGCGACCCTGTACGGCCGGCTTATTTTGAGCCCGCGGAGGGACAGCCATGAAGCACAGCGCCGAACTGATCCAGACGATGCGCGATGCGTTGAATGCGGTCATGGCAAGCGTACCGGCGGATCAATCCGTGTTCGGTCTCAAGGCCGCTGTTGCGGAATGCATCCTGCGAGCCGCAGCTCACGGCCAGACATCGTTCGACGGGCTCGTGACGTCGGCATCCGATCAGCTTCAGTCGATCATCTCGATGCTGACCTAGGCGATCGGGATGCGCGCGACCGTCGCGTTCGCCTTGCCGCGCGGTGCGCTGATGATGCAATCGCTCGGGCCGACGGTTCTCTCAGGGCAGCGATACGACCCGTAGATTGTTGGTCGTTCCCGCTTGTCCAAAGGGAATGCCGGCGACCACGACCAGCAGATCGCGGCTCGATGCAAACTGCTCTGCTTGCGCGAATGTGGTTGCGCGCTCGACCATCTCCTCATAGCTCTGAACGTCGTCGGAAAGCACGCTGTGAGCGCCCCAAAGCAGGCACAAGCGGCGGGACACTTCGCGGCTTGGGGTGATGGCGAGGATCGGGCGGCTCGGCCGCTTGCGCGCGACGCGTGCGGCCGTGGTGCCGCTCGAGGTGTAGGCCACAATGGCCGCGGCGTGAACGACGGAGGCGAGATCGGCCGCTGCCGTGGCCACGGCATGCGGTGGCGTCTGCTCTTCGCCGGGCTGGGTCGCCTCGACGATCGAGCGGTACATCTTGTGTTGTTCGGTGCTGCGGATAATGCGGCCCATCATCTCGACCGCCTCGCGCGGATATCGGCCTGTCGCGGACTCCGCCGACAGCATCACGGCGTCTGCGCCGTCATAGATGGCGGTCGCAACGTCGGAGACTTCCGCGCGCGTCGGCGTAGGGGCGGCGACCATCGAGTCCAGCATTTGCGTGGCGACGATCACGGGCTTCACCGCGAGACGGCAGGCCCGCACCAGCTCCTTCTGGCGCCCCGGCACGTCCTCATGCGGGATTTCGACGCCGAGATCTCCCCGCGCAACCATGATGGCGTCGCACAGCTGGATGATATCGTCGATCCGTTCGAGCGCGGCAGGTTTCTCGATCTTGGCCATCAGGCCGGCACGGTCCCCGACGAGGCCTCTCGCTTCGATGATATCCGAGGGCTTCTGCACGAACGACAGCGCAACCCAATCCACGCCAAGTTTCAGGCCGAACTCCAGATCGAGGCGATCCTTCGCGGTCAGCGGTGAAAGATCGAGGACCGTACCCGGCAGATTGACGCCCTTGTGATTCGAGATCGTGCCGCCGACGATCACCTTGGCTTCGATGAAATCGTCACCGAGCCCGGTAACGCGAACGCGGACCCTGCCGTCGTCGATCAGAAGGTCATGGCCGGGGGCAACGGCGGCAAAGATCTCCCGATGCGGGAGGGGAATTGCGGTTCGGTCGCCTTCCGATCCGGACAAGACGAACCGAATGGTCTCTCCGGCCATTGCGGCGATCTTTCCATCGCGCAAGGTGCCGACGCGGATCTTCGGGCCCTGGAGGTCCATCAGGATGCCGATCGGCCGGCCGACGTCCTGTTCCAGCTTTCGGATCGCCGCGTGAATGCGTGCGTGATCGCTCTGTGTTCCGTGACTGAAGTTCAGGCGGAACGTATCGACGCCCGCCAGCAGCAGTGCCTCGAGCATCTCGGGGGAACTGCTTGCTGGACCAACGGTTGCAACGATCTTGGCTCGTCGATGACGACGCATGAATCACCTCGTCGGTGGCTGGCCGGCTGCGATCAGCACGGCACGGATATCATTGACGTTCGTAAGCGTCGGCCCGGTGCGCACGAGGTCTCCAAGGCGGTCGAAGAACGTGTAGCTGTCATGAGCAGCCAGGTACGCTCGTGCGTCAAGCAGATTCGCGGCGGCGCGCCGCAGCGTATCCGGACCGATCAAAGCGCCAGCCGCATCTTCCGTTCCATCAATTCCATCGCTGTCGCCCGCAACGGCCCAGATATCGGATGCGCCGGACAGGGCGACGGCAAGCCCCAGCAGGAATTCGGTGTTGCGGCCGCCGTGTCCCGCCGGCCCGCGCCCGATCGTCACTGTCGTCTCGCCTCCGGACAGCAGCACCGCGGGGGCAGGGCCCGGCTGCGCATATCTCGCGACCGACCGGGCGATGCCGGCCATCACGGTTCCGAGTTCCCGTGCCTCGCCCTCGATCGCGTCTCCAAGGATGATCGGCGTCAGGCCTTCGTCCCGGGCGGCGCTGGCCGCAGCGTCAAGCGCATGGAATGGAGCGGCAAGGATGCGGACATCAGCATCGATCTCGCCGGGCTTGGGTGTCTCGTCCGCTTGTTCGAGCACAAGCCGCGCCGCTTCCGGCAGGTCGATTGCAAAGCGGCCAACGATCTCCAGCGCAGCGGCTTTCGTGCTGCTGTCCGGCAGCGAGGGACCGGAGGCAATCGCCGCGGGATCGTCGCCGGGAATGTCTGAGATCACAAGGGTCGTGACGCGGGCGGGACGGGCGGCCAGCGCCAGCCGACCGCCCTTGATCGCGGACAGATGTTTGCGGACGACGTTCATCTCGGCAATCGTCGCGCCGCTTGCAAGGAGTGCCCGGTTGACCGCCTGCTTGTCGGCGAGAGTCATCGGAGATGCCGGCAGGGTCATCAGCGCCGAGCCACCGCCGGACATCAGGGCGATGACGAGATCGTCTGCAGAAAGCCCCTCGACGGCGCGCAGCATGCGAAGGGCCGCGGTCCTGCTCGTGTCATCCGGCACGGGGTGAGACGCTTCGAGCACTTCGATACGGCCGGCTGGAACCGAATGGCCGTGGCGCGTGACGACGACGCCGGAAAGCGCGACGTCAGGCCATGCCGCGTCGAGGCCCGCAGCCATTGCCGCCGACGCCTTACCCGCGCCGACGACGATGCATCTGCCCCTCGGCTTTGCCGGCAGGGCGTCGGCAATCGTGATCCTCGGATCGGCGCTCGCGATGGCGGCGTCGAAGATTCGCCGCAGGGCGGTCCGAGCCCGCACATCCGTCCATCTGTCGTTCAATCGCTTGCGCTCCGGCCGATAGGTCTCTTGTTATGGCGCCTTCTCGAGACGGTCGTAAGACATGGGTGCCTCAAGTCGACCGCCTTCACCGGGAAAGACCTTTGCGCGAGCGATTGCGGCACTTGCCGTCGCTTCACTGCCGAGAATGAACGCGCGCCGCATCGGCTTGATCAGGAACAACGCGGTGAGGGCAGCGGTCGCATTGAGTGCAACCGCGACGATGAACACGGCCTGCCAGCCGAGCTGGGAAGAGATGATGCTCGCGAGCGGCACGAGCAGCGCCGCCGTGCCCTTCGCCGTGTAGAGCATGCCGTTGTTGGTGGTTGCATATTTGGCGCCGAACGTGTCGCCCGACGTCGCGGGAAACAGGCTGTAGATTTCGCCGAAGACGCCGAAATAGATCGCCGTGGCCAGCACGAAGACAACCGGAATGTGACCGTAGGTGGACAGCGTCAGCAACATCAGCGCCGCTGTCGCGAACGCGATGAACATCGTGTGCTCGCGCCCGATATTGTCGGAGACCCAGCCAAAGAGCGGACGGCCGAAACCGTCGAAGACGCGATCGAGCGAGATGGCAAACGTCAGTGCCGCCATCTGGAAGCCCGCCAGGGTGACCGGCGTGTCCGCGATCTTGAAGTCATGGGCGATCGGCCCGATTTGCGCGGCGGTCATCAAGCCGCCGGAAGCCACCATGACGAACACCACGTACATGACCCAGAAGACCGGGGTGCGCAACACCTGGGGCGGAGTGTAGTCGATCGCACTCTGCGGCAGATTGAGACGCTTTTTCCTGGGTGCTTCGACGCCATGCGGTGGCCGGACGAACCAGGCCAGCAGGATGACGATGAGGCCTTGTCCGATCCCGAAGGTCAGGAAGGTGCTCTGGTAGCCGCTGGCGGCAATCATGTTGGCAATCGGTACGACGGTGAGGGCCGCACCGGCGCCAAACCCGGCGGCGGTTGCTCCTGCGGCCAGGCCGCGCCGGTCCGGAAACCATTTCAGGGCATTGCCGACGCAAGTGCCGTAGACGGCGCCGGCACCGATGCCCGCGACGACAGCTGCCGCATAAAGCGTGACGAGAGAGGAGGCGTATGAGTTCATGATCCAGGCCAACCCGATCATCAGCCCGCCGAACATGATGACGATGCGGGGGCCGTATTTGTCCACGAACCAGGCCTCCACGGGCACAAGCCATGTCTCCGTCATCACGAAAATCGTGAAGGCGAGCTGGATGGCCGGACGGCCCCAGTGAAACTTCGCGTCGATCGGATCAACGAACAGCGTCCAGCCATATTGCAGGTTGGCGATCATCGCCATGCAGACGATGCCGATCGCCAGTTGCAGCCAGCGGAAGCCGCCGGGCGATGATGCCGGGTTGGTGGAGATCATGTACGCTCCTAAGGCAGATAATCGTCGTTTGGGCCGGCTGCGTCGGGTTGTCGTCCCGCCGCAGCCTACTGACGGAATTCGTTGGTCAACTCGCCGATTCCGTCGATCGCGACGGTGACCGTGTTGACGGGCTCCTTCATCACCCCGACGCCAATCGATGTCCCGCAGCAGATCAGGTCGCCCGGCAACAGCGTCATGTCGTGCGAGATCTTGCTGACCAGCGTCTGTGCGCTGAAGATCATGTCCGCGATCGGGTAGTTCTGGCGCTCGACGCCGTTCAGAATGGTGCGCACCACGAGGCGTGCGGGGTCGAGGCCTGACGCAATCACGGGGCCGAACGGGCCGTATCCATCGAAGCCCTTGGCCCGCGCCCATTGCGGGAAGGTCGGGTCGCGATTGAGGATGTCCGCGGCGGTGACGTCGTTGGTGCAGCTGTAGCCGAAGATGAAGGCGTCGGCCTGCTCGGGCGCGACCGCCGTGCAGCTCCTGCCGATGACGATGCCGAGTTCACCTTCGTAGGTCGTCTTGCCATCATAGCCCAAGGGACGCCTGATGACGGCACCAGGCGCGGTGACGCTGGTCGGCGCCTTCAACAGGTACAGCGGTTCGGCAGGCTCAGGTGATTTCAGCTTCTCCGCAAGTGCGTGAAAATTGTTCCAGAGCGCGATGACCTTGCTCGGTTGCGTCGGGGCGAGCAGCTCGACGTTGTCCAGCGCCAGCGTTTGTCCAGTCGGTCGCATGTCGCCGAACATGTCCCCTTCGTGCACGGAGATGCCGGATGGAATGAGTTGCCCGAAGCCGATTTCGGCATGGTGGCGGAAGCGGACCCAGCGCGTAACATTGGCCATCGGGATCACGCCACCGCCAGCGTTTCTGCTGCTGCGGCGCCGGCCGCCCCGTCATAGAGGCCGGCCAGCCTGGTGCGCTGCGCGACCAGGGCCAGCACCGCATCGAGGGCGGGCGTCGCGATTCCTGTCATCCGGCCCATCTCCTGCACCACGGTGATCAACGGATCGATCTCGACCGGACGTCCGCGCTCGAGATCCTGCAGCATCGAGGTCTTGTGCGCGCCGACCTTGCGCGCACCTTCGATGCGGCGTTCGACATCGACCCGAAACTTGACGCCGAGGCTTTCCGCGATCGCCTGGGCCTCCAGCATGATCGCCCGGGACAGCGCGCGCGTGCCCGGATTGCTGCAGATCACGTCGAGCGTCGCGTGGGTGAGGGCGCTGATCGGGTTGAAACAGACGTTGCCCCACAGCTTGAGCCAGATCTCGTCACGGATACGGTCGAGGACCGGAGCTTTCATGCCCGCGGCCACGAACAGCTCGGAAAGTTTCTGGACGTCGGATGTGATCTCGCCGGAGGGCTCGCCCAGCGGAAAGTTGTTGCCGTAGACATGGCGGATCACGCCGGGCGCCTCGATCTCGGTGGCGGGGTACACCACGCAGCCGATCGCGCGCTCGGGGCCGAGCTCGTTCCACTGCTGACCGCCAGGATCGATGCTCTCGAGCGTCGATCCTTCGTGCCGACCACCGTGCTTGTGGAAATACCAATAGGGAATGCCGTTGACGGCGGTGACGATGCGGGTCCGATCGCCCAGCAGCGGCCGCATGGGCTCGATGACACCGGTGATCGAATGCGCCTTGAGGCAAATGATGACGTAATCCTGCTCGCCGAGTTCGGCGGGGTTATCGGTGCAGCGAGGATGCACGACGCGCTCCTCGTCGCCGATCAGGAGTTTCAGGCCGTTCTGCCGCATTGCGGCGAGATGCGCACCCCGCGCGACCAGGCTGACATCGGCACCAGCACGCATAAATTCGACACCGAGATAGCCGCCGATCGCGCCGGCGCCGTAGATGCAGATTCTCATTCGATCCTCGCAAGCAGAGTGGGGACACAGCAGGAGCCGCAGCGGCTCGAACCGAGTAGCGTGGCAATGGCCTTGGGCAAGTCTGTCAGGCCGCGCAGGCGGCTTCCTCGAAAGCAAGGGTGATGTCCCGCATGCTCACGACGCCGACGAGCCGGCCGTTGTCGATGACGGGGACATGGCGGATTCCATGACGGGCCATGAGGCGCTCGACATCCGTGAGCGCATCTTGCGAATTGCAGGACAGCAGCGGCCGCGGCGAGATGAATTGCGCGACTTTCATCGCAAGACCATTAGTGCCGCGCTCGGCGATCACAGCGACGACGTCGCGCTCGCTGAACATCCCGATCACGGCGGCGTCCTTGCTGCGCGAGGCGTTCCTGACCACGAGGGCGCCGACATTGCTCGCGTACATCAGGTTCGCCGCAATGCTCACGGTTTCGTTCGAGCCGATCGTCACCACGTGCGCATTGTTGGCGCGAAGGATGTCCCCGACGTACATGGCATCGTCCTCCCGGTTGCTTGATTTGGTCGTTGTGAAGCGATCGTGGTATACATTATCCCAGAAGTCAAACAAAAGAATCGAGCTATTTGCCAAGAATAATGGCAAAAATACTGACCTATTCGCGAGTATTGTCGCCTTGACTCCATGGCCTTTTGGTATGCCATATGCCAATTCTAAGGCTCGCTCTCGACGAGCAATTTCGTTCTGAACCGCAACCGGTTAGGGGCAGGTCGTGATGAAAAGAGAGCCGATCCGGCGCAAGCCGTCCGATCCCGATCTTCGCGCGCAGCCGGAACTGGACGCGCGCGACGGCGGTGTTCAGTCCGTTGATCGCGCCATGCAAATCCTGGAGACACTTGCAGAGGATGATGAAGGCTATCGGCTGACCGATCTGGCGATCCGCACCGGCCTGTCTCCCTCGACCGTACATCGGCTGCTGACCACGCTCGAGAACCGCAGGTTCGTTCAATTCGACCGCGACGAATCCAAGTGGCACATCGGCGCGCAAAGCTTCGTGGTCGGCTCGACCTTCGTGCGCCGGCGGAATTTTGCCGCGCAGGCACTGCCTTATCTGCGCAAGCTGCGCGACCAGACCCGGGAAACGGCCAATCTTGCCGTGGTCGACGATGAATCCATCATCGTCGTGTCCCGCATTGAAAGCCGTGAGATCATGCGCTCGCTGACCAAGGTCGGCGGACGCGTCGCGATGATCGCCTCGGGAGTGGGCAAGGCGGTGCTGGCTACCTATTCCGATGCAGACGTCAACGCGATCATTCGCCGTCAGGGCATGCCGCGGCTGACGGAAAAATCGATCGTGCGGCCCGGCGAGTTGTTCAAGGAATTGGAGAGCGTGCGGCGTCAGGGTTATGCGGTGGATGATGAAGAGGCGCGCCTCGGCCTGCGCTGCGTGGCCGCGGTCGTCTTCAACGATTGCAACGAGCCATATGCCGCAATCTCGGTATCCGGCATGGCGGACAGGCTGACGAACGAACGCTTGCCCGAGATCGGTACGATCGTGCATCGGATCGCAGCCGAACTCACGGCCGAACTTCGCGGGAACCGCACGCAGCAAACGCAGGCGTAGGGCGGGCTGCAATTCCGTCCGCAACAATTTCCATTTCTACACTGACGCTAATCGTTTGAAGACGCGCAAGAAATCGCGAGCGTTGCCACAGCGCGGAAATTCCAATCGATTGCGTTGAGATCGATGCTCGCGGGCCTGATGATCCTGCTCAGGCCAACTCATAGCGAAGCGGGATCATCACATGAAGATGCGAGCAGTCGATGCAGCAGTGCGCATTCTCCAACGCGAAGGGATCACGTGCGCATTCGGCGTTCCCGGCGCGGCGATCAATCCGCTTTACTCCGCGCTGAAGCGCAACGGATCGATCCAGCATATTCTGGCGCGGCACGTCGAAGGCGCCTCGCATATGGCGGAAGGCTATACCAGGGCGAAGGCGGGCAATATCGGCGTCTGCATCGGCACATCGGGTCCGGCCGGCACCGACATGATCACCGGCCTCTATTCGGCGATCGCTGATTCCATTCCGATCCTCTGCATCACCGGTCAGGCGCCGCGGGCGCGGCTCTACAAGGAGGATTTCCAGGCCGTCGACATCGAGTCGATCGCAAAACCAGTGACGAAATGGGCCGTCACCGTGCGCGAGCCGGCGCTGGTGCCGCGCGTGTTCAGCCAGGCTTTCCATGTCATGCGGTCGGGGCGGCCGGGACCGGTGCTGATCGACCTTCCGCTCGATGTGCAACTGGCCGAGATCGAGTTCGACGACGAGACCTATTCACCGTTGTCGGTCTACAAGCCGACGGCGACGCGCAAGCAGATCGAGAAGGCACTCGAGATGCTGAACGCCGCGGAGCGGCCGCTGATTGTGGCCGGCGGCGGCGTGATCAACGCCGATGCATCCGAGCTGCTGGTCGCCTTTGCCGAAGCGGTCAACGTTCCGGTCGTTCCGACGCTGATGGCCTGGGGCGCTATTCCTGACGATCATGCGCTGATGGCAGGCATGGTCGGCTTGCAGACCAGCCATCGCTACGCCAACGCCACGATGCTCGAATCCGATTTCGTGCTCGGCATCGGAAATCGCTGGGCCAACCGGCATACCGGCTCGATCGAGACCTACACGAAGGGCCGCAAATTCGTGCATGTCGACATCGAGCCGACGCAGATCGGGCGGGTCTTCAATCCGGACCTCGGTATCGTCTCCGACGCCAAGGCCGCGCTGGAAATGTTCGTGAGCGTCGCCAGGGAGTGGCGGAAGTCCGGGAGGCTGCGCGATCGGCAGGCCTGGCCCGCCGCCTGTCGCGACCGCAAGCGTTCGATGCTGCGCAAGAGCCACTTCGAAAACATCCCGATCAAGCCCCAGCGCGTCTACGAGGAAATGAACAAGGCCTTTGGCCGCGACACCTGCTACGTGACCGTGATCGGATTGTCGCAGATCGCTGGGGCCCAGTTCCTCAACGTCTACAATGCGCGCAACTGGATCAACGCCGGGCAGGCCGGTCCTCTCGGCTGGACACTGCCGGCCGCGCTTGGCGTGCGTGCCGCCGATCCCGACCGCGACATCGTCGCGCTGTCGGGTGACTACGACTTCCAGTTCCTGATCGAGGAGCTCGCGGTCGGGGCGCAGTTCAATCTGCCCTACATCCACGTCGTCGTGAACAATTCATATCTCGGCCTGATCCGGCAGGCGCAGCGCGGCTTCGACATGGACTATCACGTCCAGCTCTCGTTCGAGAACATCAACGCGCCCGAGATCGGCGGTTACGGCGTCGACCATGTGGCCGTCGCAGAGGGTTTGGGCTGCAAGGCGATCCGGGTCACCGATCCGAACGACGCGCAGGCGGCGTTCGCGACCGCACGCGAGCTGATGGCGAAGCATCGCGTGCCCGTGGTCGTGGAGTTCATTCTCGAGCGAGTCACCAATATCGCGATGGGAACGGAGATCGACAACATCGTCGAGTTCGAAGAGGTGCTCGATCTTCTGCTCGATGACGTGCCGAGCGCATCACGATCCGGCACGCTGTTGCCGGCCTGACCACATCATTCATCGCTTCAAGCGGAGATACGACTCGTGCCTCAATTTGCCGCCAATCTCACCATGCTCTTCAACGAGCTGCCGTTCCTCGATCGGTTCGCGGCCGCCAAGGCGGCCGGCTTCAACGCAGTCGAGTATCTTTTTCCTTATGACTTCGAAAAGGGCGCGTTGCGGGAGGAATTGGCGCGCTGTGGGCTGACCCAGGTGCTGCACAATCTTCCAGCCGGCAACTGGGCCGCCGGTGAGCGTGGCATTGCGATCCTGCGCAATCGGGTCGATGAATTTCGCGACGGCGTGGTGCGCGCGATCGACTACGCAAAGGCGCTGGATTGCCGGCAGCTGAACTGCCTGGTCGGCATCGCTCCAGCCGATACGGATAGGGCGGACCTGCAGGAAGTCCTCGTGTCCAACCTGCGCTTCGCCGCAGGCGCGCTCGCCCAGCATGGCATCAGGCTCCTCGTCGAACCGATCAACACGCTCGATACTCCCGGCTTCTTCCTGAGCCGTACGGAACAGGCGGTGCAGCTCATTTCCGAGGTTGGCTCATCCAATCTGTTCATCCAGTACGACATCTATCACATGCAGATCATGGAAGGTGATATCGCGCGGACCCTGCAGAAGCATCTCGGCCGGATCGCGCATGTCCAGCTCGCCGACAATCCGGGCCGTTATGAACCGGGAACCGGCGAAATCAACTACTGCTATCTGTTCAAGCATCTCGACAGCATCGGGTATCGGGGCTGGATCGGGTGCGAATACAAGCCGCGGACGACCACGCTCGAGAGCCTGGGCTGGCACGCCGCACAGACTTTCGTGACCTAGAGCCTGTTCCGTTCCGATTGAATCGGGACGGACCTCTGGAATTTTATTTAACGCGGTTTCTTCACGCGAGCCGAGAGTCGCTCGCCGGAAAAACGCCTTCATCCGGATGACAGGGAGCAACGACAATGAAAGACATCGGATTCATCGGACTTGGCACCATGGGACGTCCGATGGCCAGCCACCTCCTGGCTGCCGGCTATCGCCTGTTCCTGCACGACGTCGTACCTGTTGCGCCTGAGTTGATCGCGGCCGGCGGCATCGCTTGCGAGTCCGCCAAGCAGGTGGCGCAGGAGGCGGACGCCGTGATCATCATGGTACCGGACACTCCGCATGTCGAAGCCGTGCTGTTCGGTCAAGGCGGCGTCGCGGAGGGCATCTCCAAGGGCATGATCGTGACGGATATGAGCTCGATCTCTCCGCTGGCGACGAAGGAGTTTGCACGCTGGATCGATGCGCTCGGGGCCGATTATCTCGACGCGCCGGTCTCCGGCGGCGAAGTTGGTGCAAAGGCGGCCAGCCTGACCATCATGGTCGGCGGGCGGGAGCGGGCGTTCGATGCGATGAAGCCCCTGTTTGAAACGATGGGGAAGAATGTCACGCATGTCGGCGGCAACGGCGACGGCCAGACCACCAAGGTTGCGAACCAGATCATCGTGGCGCTGACCATCGAGGCGGTGAGCGAGGCGTTGCTGTTCGCCTCCAAGGCCGGGGCCGACCCCGCATTGGTGCGCCAGGCGTTGATGGGCGGCTTCGCGTCGTCCCGGATCCTCGAAGTGCACGGCGATCGCATGCTGAAGCGCAATTTTGATCCGGGCTTCCGCATTGAGCTGCATCAGAAGGACCTCAACCTCGCGCTGGAAGGGGCGCGCGCGCTTGGCTTGTCGCTGCCAGGCACTGCCGCAGCCCAGCAGCTGTTCAACGCCTGTACCGCCCTCGGCGGCAAAAGCTGGGACCATTCCGGCATTCTGAGAGCGCTGGAGGTCATGGCGGGCCACGAGGTCGCGGCTGCCTGAGCGCCGCGGAGGGGAATGGACGAAAATATCGTGGGCCTGGTCGGTGCGGGGACGGTAGCGCCTACCTGCCACGGATCAGGCGCCTGGCGCCCAAGCCGGTCGCTCAGCGTTCGGATCGTTTGCTGGGCATTTTTTCTGGTGTCCCTAGGGCGCCCCGTGAGGACGAACAAGGTTGTCCGCCCACACCTCGGCAATGTGAGACAGTGCCAGACCCGGCTTGCGCTCGAGCAGAAGCTCGAGCACGCGCGGCGGCGTCAGGGGTAATTCCTGCACCCGCTTTCCTGTCGCGTTGGCAACGGCGCAGGCGACGGTGGCGCCGACATTGAGGATCGGCACCTCGCCGGCGCCCTTGGTGCCGAGCGGCCCCACCGACGCCGCACCCTCATAGAGGCTGATCTCCACCGGTACGACGTCGAGCGCAAGCGGTACGCGGTAAGTCTCAAAGCCGCTTTGACTGACACGGCCATTGCTGCCGATCGTCACCTCCTCGTGCAGGGCGTAGCCCAGGCCCTGCGCGACGCCGCCCTGGATCTGGCCGTGGATTGCGCGTGGATTCAGCGCACGGCCGACGTCCTGGACCACGCGATAGCTTAGCACCTCGACATGCCCGGTCTCCGGATCGACGGCGACCTCGCAGTCGTGGACGGCGAAGACGGGGATGTCGATCGCGTCGATGAAATGACCGGCAACGCAACCGGGCATCGCCGGCACGCCGGCGCCCGTGAAGGCGCCGGTGCCGGCGACCGGTCCGCCCAGCGCTTGAGCGCGGGTCGCGACCTCCGCGACGGTGCGGCCGGAGCCCGGCGCACCCGCGATCTCGATCCGACCATCGCGCATGACGAGATCGCCGGGCGCGGCCTCGATCATCTCGGAGGCGATCCTCAAAAGCTTCGTGCGCACCTCCTGTGCCGCCGACAGACTGGCGGCGCCGAGCGAGACGGTGGTGCGGCCGCCACCGACGCCGACATCATAACCGGCCGCATCGGTATCGGCGGCGCGGACGATCACTTGCTCGGGCGCGATGCCGAGCGTGCTGGCAACGATCTGCGGCAGACTCTGCATCATCGAGCCGGATCCGATCTCGACACCCGACGTGACCAGGGTCGCCGTGCCGTCGGCATTCATGTTCACCGTCGCGGCCGATGGGCCGACGAAGACGAACCAGGTGCCGACGGTGGTCGCGCGTCCAAGGAGCTTGCCGTCGGTGCGCGCCGGCAGCGGCGCTGCCGCGTCGCGCAACGTATCCATCCGGTCGAGCATCGGGCCGAGCACATCGCCTTCGAATACCTGGCCGGTGGCGCCGAGATCCTTGTCGCCGAGCACGTTGCGGCGCCGGAAAGCAAGCGGATTCATTCCGATCCGCGCTGCGATCTCGTCGGTGTGCCGCTCGAGCGCGAAGGTGTTGTAGACGCCATTGCAGCAGCGGAACGCGCCGTTCGGCGCCGTGTTGGTATAGACCGCGCGCGAGACCATGCGCACGCTGCCAAGCCTGTAGTTTCCGCCGAGCGTGTGTGCGGTCATGGTGGTCAGGAAGATCTGTTCGCCGCCATAGGCGCCGCAGTCCATCAGCACGACCGCCTCGCGGCCCACGATTTCTCCGTCGCGCGTCACCGCCGAGCGGATGCGAATATCGGCGTTCTCGCGGAATAGGCAGGTCAGCATCTCGTCCTCGCGGGAATTGACGAGGCGAACCCGCCGGCCGCTGGCGCGGGCGAGGAGGGCGGCGAAGGGCTCAACCGCCAGATCGAATTTGAGACCGAAGCCGCCGCCGACCGGCGGCACAGTGACGCGCACTTGCGATGCCGGCACGCCCAACGCGCGCGCGGTTGCATTGCGGACGCTCCAGGGAACCTGCGTCGACGTCTCGATATGGAAGCGGCCGTCCTCGTAGCTTGCGACGACCGCACGCGGCTCGAAGGCCACGTGGTTCTGCCGGCCGACGCGATAGAAACTTTCGACGATCTCGACGTCAGGCCGCGCAAAGGCGGCGTCGACGTCGCCGCGAACGACGGTCGCCTCCCAGGCGACATTGCCCGCACGCGCGCCGCCTTCGACCAGGACCTCATAGCCGCGCCAGTCCGGATGAACCAGCCGCGCATCTGGTGCCAGCGCCTCCGCCATGGTCAATATTGCGGGGAGTTGCTCGATTTCCACGTCGATCGCCGCGAGCGCGGCCTGCGCCCGCGCCAACGTGACGGCAGCGACCGCGGCAAGCGGTTCGCCGTCGTAGCGAATGACATCGCGGGCGAACAGCGGGTGATCGGCGATGCCGATGCCGATCATGCCGGGCGCATCCGACGCCGTCACGATCGCACGTACCCCCGGCATGCGGGCAGCCCTCGACGTGTCGAGGCGAATGATCCGGCCCGAAGGCAGGCCGGCACGCAGCACCGCGGCGTGCAGCATGCCGGGCAGATATCGATCGATGGTGTAGCGCGTACGGCCACGCAGCTTGTCGGCGGCGTCCCGCCGCCGCAAATCCATCGTCGCGGAAACGTCGGACATGCTTGCGCCTCCCGATTATGCGTTGGCCAAGGCGAGCAGCGTCGCCTCGACGATGCGTTCGTATCCCGTGCAGCGGCAGATGTTCCCGGTCAGTGCGGCCCGGATATCGTCACGGGTGGCGTCAGGCCGGGTCGTCAAGAGATGCGTCAGGCTCACCACCATGCCGGGAAAGCACATGCCGCATTGGACCGCATCGCTGGCCTCGAGGGCCGCCTGGATGCGGTTCAGTTCGCCGTGAGGCGCAAGGCCTTCGACGGTGCGGATCTCGCGGCCATCGGCGAGCGCGGCGGGCAACAGGCACGATGGCGTCGGCTCGCCGTCGACCAGCACCATGCAGGCACCGCAAAAGCCTTCGCGACAGACCGGTTTCGCGCCGGTCAGATGCATCTCCTCACGCAGAATGTCGATCAGCGGCGTGGCGGGGTCGGCCACGGAAGAGAGGCGATCACCGTTCACTGTCAAGTTGAATCCCATGTCGATCCCCACCGGTTCAGGAGCCAAGCGCTGCGATCGCAGCGCGGCGGACGAGACCGGGTAGCACGCTGACCCGATACCAGGCCGGGGCATCGACGCTGTCGCGGCCGACGAACTCATCCGCCAACGCGGCCGCACTCTGCGCCGCCTCCGCCGCATCGAGCGGGCGTCCGATCAGAGCTGCCTCGAGCCGCTCCCAGCGGCGCGCCACCGGCTCGACTGAACCGACCGCGACGCGCGCCGCCTGGACACGGTTCGCTGCATCGATGCTGACCGACAGGCTGACGATGGCGACCGGGTAGTCACCCGATTTGCGCAGCGGCAGGCGGGCATGGGCGCTTCTGCGCGCCGCCCGCGGCAAGATGATCCGCGTCACCAGATGACCGCGCGGAAGGGACGATCGGATCTTCAGGAAATGCGACAGGCCGATGCGCTCGCGGCCGTCGCGGTCCGACATTTCCACTTGGGCATCGAGGCAGAGCAGCGCCGGTACGCAATCCGCGGCGGCGAATTCCGACGTCGCGAGGTTGCCGCCGATCGTTGCCATCGCGCGGATCGCAGGATTGGCGGAGCGGCCGGCGGCGTCGACCAGGACCGCGAATTCCGCAAGATCGGCCAGGGCCGCCGCGAGTGCCGCATGCGTAACCGCCGCGCCGATCTCGATTGCATCGCTGCCGATACGAACCGCGGTCAGCTCGGCGATCTTGCCGATCGCGACATAGTGCGGCTTCAACCGCTCGTGGCGGATCGGTGACCGCATGATCCATGTGCCGCCGGCAAAGGCAGCGCCGGCCGCGCCGAATTCGCTCAGTGCGTCGAGTGCGGAAGCGAGCGAGGGCGCGACGTAGATCGACGCAGATGCCTCGTGCGTCTCGCCCGCGACGCTCTGCATGGAACCCGTCGTCATTGGCGCCGCTCCAGTCGCAGGCGATCGAGCAGAACGCCGACGATGACGATCGCGCCGAGCACGACCATCTGGACGTATCCGTCGATCCGGGTGAGGTTCATGCCGTTGGACAGAATGGTGATGAACAGGGCGCCGAGCACCGCGGTGCCGACCCCACCGCGCCCGCCCGCCAGGCTTGTTCCGCCGACTACGGCGCCGGCAATCGCCTGCAGTGAAAGCGCCCCGCCGAGGTTCGGCTCGCCCGATCCGGTCCGCG
This sequence comes from Bradyrhizobium sp. USDA 4504, assembly GCF_054063995.1. Classification (NCBI taxonomy): domain Bacteria; kingdom Pseudomonadati; phylum Pseudomonadota; class Alphaproteobacteria; order Hyphomicrobiales; family Nitrobacteraceae; genus Bradyrhizobium; species Bradyrhizobium sp. USDA 4504. The sequence goes on from NZ_JBSSGV010000001.1 coordinate 1,796,842, forward strand.
CCGTCATCATGATCGCGCCGAGCGCCGCAAGCCCGGAGCACAGCACATAGGTCGCGATCAGGGTGCGCTTGACCGGCAGGCCGGCGACCGCCGCTGCGCGCGGGTTGGTGCCGATGAGGTAAAGCGAACGGCCGAACACGGTCCGCGTCAGGGTCCAATGGAGCACGGCGCCGACCCCGACCGTGATCGCGATGGCCGCCGGAATTCCGAAGACGCTGCCGCCGTAGAAGATCTGCGAGAACGGCGCCGGCACGCCTTGCACGGGCCGTCCGGACGATAGTGTGGTCGCAATCCCGATCGCGATATTGTAGCTGCCGAGCGTTGCGACAAAGGGGTTGACCCCGAGCAGCGCAATAACCACGCCGTTGAAGAGCCCGCACGCGGTGCCGAGCACGAAGCCGGCAGCGAGCCCGGCGAGCAGCACGGCGCCTGTACCATGGCCCGACGCCGTCGCGCCGGCCATCGCCAGCGCGGTGCCGACGCTCACCATCGATACGGTCGGGCCGAGTGCGAGGTCGAAGCCGCGCGTCAGGATCACCACGGTCTGGGCCATCGCGAACAGGGCCAGATAGCTGGTCTGCTGCGCGATGTTGAGCAGGTTGGCCGGCGACAACACGCCGCGGTCGACCGCGGCGAAGCCGAGCAACAGGGCCGCCAACGCGACCGGCAGCACTGCGCTCCAGAGCCAGCGACCCGGCGCCAATTTCGGGCGATCCGCGTTCTTGGCGGCGACGGACAATTCGAGGTCAGACACGAGCTTTGCTCCGTCGGCTGAGTTCGTCCAGCGCCACGGCCGCGACCATGATGACGCCGAGAAAGACCGGCTGCAGCCGGGAGTCGACGTGCAGGAGGTTGAGCGCATTGCCCAGGATGGTCAGGAACAGGGCGCTGATGGCGACGATTTCGATGCGCCCGACGCCGCCGCGCAAGCTCACCCCGCCGATCACGGCGGCTGCGATCGATTGCAGCATCATCCGGTCGCCGCCGAAGCTGGCCTGGCCGGAGCCGACCTGCGCGGTCAGCAGGATGCCCGTCAACGCCGCGAGCATGCTCGAGACAACGTAGGTGCCGACGACGTGGCGCTGGATCGATACGCCCGACACGATGGCCGCATCGACATTGCCGCCGATCGCGTAGACGTAACGGCCGAACAGCGTGCGCCGCTGCGCAAACACCATCACGATGATGATGATCAGCGCGACGTGGACGGCGGTCGGCAGGCCGAGCGCCTGGGCGCGCCCAAAGCCCTTCACGAAGATATCGGGCATGCCGTAAACCGGGATTCCGTTAGTGATCATCAGGCCGACGCCCGCAGTCGCCGACATCGTGCCCAGGGTCACCACGAAGCCGGATACCTTGAGCTTCGCCACGCAGAATCCGTTGACGAGCCCGACCACGGCTCCGGAGCCGAGTCCGGCCGCCATCCCGCTGGCAATGATGAGGGCGTTGTTGCCGGGAAACGCGGTGGCTGCGGCGGCCATGGTCTTGGCGGTGACGACGCTCGCGAGCGCCACGACGGCGCCGACCGAAAGATCGAAGCCACCCGCGATGATGACCAGCGCCTGACCGCAGGCGACGATCGCGAGCAGCGACGCGTTGCGCAGGATGTTGAGGATGTTGATGATGCCGTAGAACTGCGGATCGATCGCCGACATGCCGGCGACGAGCAAGACCAGCAGGGCCGGCAGGAACCCGACACGGCCTGCGATCGATCGCAGGCCGATCGCGCCTTGCGGGTTTGCGCTGACCAGCGCGGTGTTCACGCGACCTCCGCGGCGAGATGGTCGCGGAAGAAGCTGGACAGCACGTTCTGCTCGGTCTTCTCGGAGTCCGTCAGTTCGGCGGCGATGCGGCCGTGATGCATGACGTAGAGCCGGTTCGACAGCGCCAGAACCTCCGGCAATTCCGACGACACCACGATCACGGCGGCGCCGGCCTCGACCAGCCGCTTCATGAACTGGTAGACCTCGAGCTTGGCGCCGACGTCGATCCCGACGCTCGGCTCGTCGAACAGGAACACGGTCAGCTCACGCGTGAGCGCGCGTGCCAGCATCACTTTTTGACGGTTGCCGCCGGACAGCGCGCCGGCGCTCCGTTCGATGTTCGGCGGCCTCAGCTGCAACCGCTCCATGATGTCCGCGATCGTGGCGCGTTCGGCGGCCTGCCGCAGCACGCCGAAGCGCGCGAACGCGGGCAGGTCGAGCACCGTCATCGATGCGTTCTCGCGGATCGGACGGGACAGCGCGAGGCCTTCGGCAACCCGATTGGCGGGAAAATAGGCGATGCCGCGCTTGAGGCTTTGCCTCGGGGTCGGGAATTCGTAAGGCAGACCGTCGATCCGGATCACGCCTGATGCCGCGGCCTCGATGCCGTAGACCGCGCGGATCAGCTCCGATTTGCCGCAGCCGACGAGACCGGCGATGCCGGTGATCTCGCCGGCGCGGGCATGGAAATTCGCCTCCTGAACGCTGCCGTCCGCGAGCGTCAGGTTTTCGATGTCGACCATCACCTTGTCAGGCCGGTGGGCGATGGCCGGGAACAGCAGGTCGATCCTGCGGCCGGTCATCAGCTCCACCAGCTCGCCGTCGGTCGAGCCGGGGGCGTCGAGGGTCTGGATGTGGCGGCCGTCGCGCAGCACCGTCACACGGTCGGCAAGGGCGCGGATTTCGCGCATGCGATGCGAGACATAGATCAGCCCGACATTCTGGCTCTTCAGGCGCGCGATCAGCTCGAACAGCCGTCCGGTCTCGCGCTCGGTCAACGAGGCAGTCGGCTCGTCAAGGATCAAAAGGCGGACGCGGCCGAGCAGGGCCTTGGCGATTTCGGCCATCTGCTGGTGCGCGCGGGAAAGGTCGTCGATCCGCTGCGCCGGATCGAGATCGAAGCCGAGCTCGTCGATCAGCGCCCTGGCGCGCTTGCGCATCTCGCGCGAGCGCAGCACGCCGCCATGGGTGACCTCGCGGCCGAGGAACAGGTTCTCTTCCATCGTGAGGCTCGGGATCAGCGAGAACTCCTGAAAGACCGGGCTGATGCCGATCGTGCGGGCCCGCTGCGGCGTGAGATGATGGATCTCCTCGTCGCCAAAATGGAACGTGCCTTCGTCCGGCGGAAACGTTCCCGAGATGACATTGATCAGGGTCGATTTGCCGGCGCCGTTCTCGCCGAACAGGACATGAAGCTCGCCGGCACGAACGTCGAGGTCGACCCGGTCGAGCGCGCGAACGCCGGTGAAGCGCTTTGATATCCCCCGCAATCGAAGCAGAGGCTCGGCGGGCTTCGGGTCAATCTCGACATCCATCCGCGTCTCCGTTGGGCCGTGAGCAAGACGGGTGGGAGCACGTGCTCCCACCCGGCATCATTCGCGAGCGGCTTACTTGGCCTTGACCGAATAGACCGGTGTCCAACTCGCCGGAGCCAGCACGAGGTCCATCTGCAATTTCGGTACGGTGGTCTTGTCGATGACAGCGGCGATCGGCTGGACAAGGCTCATGACCGGCTTCTTCTCGATGAGACGCACCGCCTGATCGATCGCGACGGCGCCTTCTCCGACCGGATACTGGGTTGCGAAGGCGAGGATGTCGCCGCGGTTGAGCGCGTCGAGCATGGCCTGGTTTTCGTAAGACGATACGATCTTCAGGTCGCTTCGGCCGGCCTCGGCAACGGCGCCGATGGCCGCTTCAGCGGTGGGGGCCGTGCCCCAGATCACATTCATGCCGGGATAGGCCTGCAAGGCGTCCTGAATGAGCTGAAGCTGCACGGCGACGCCGGAGTCGCCGAACTTCTCGGCCAAAATCTTGGCGTTCGCGTTCTTGGCAACGGCCTTCTTGAAGCCTTCGTTGAACGACTCCGCCCAGCCAGAGCCGGCCGGACCGGGGAACGTCACGATGTTGAGCTTGTCGCCAGGCTTGGATTGCGCCAGCAGGCCGGCGCCGGTGACTTCGCCCATGGCGACGAAGTCGACGTAGTTGGCCGCGGGCAGCGCGTTCGGCGGCAGCGGGTTGGTGACGCCGACGACCGGAACGCCCTTGGCCTTGGCTTCCTCGAACTTCTTGCTGAGGCCTGCGCCGGAGATGGCGCCGACGATGATGGCGTCCGGCCCGCTCGCCATGCAGTCATCGAATTGCGACAGCTGTTTCGGCAGGTTCTCGTAACCTCCGGCCTCGTAGAGGTTCATGTTGACGTTCATCGCCTCGGCCTGTTTGACGATGCCATAGGCGACGGCGACCCAGAAACTGTCCTTCATGTGCGGAAACAGCACGCAGAGCCTGTAAGGCTTCTCGGCCTTGGGGAGCGGCGTGTACTCGGCCGGCTTCGGTGTGCCGGACGACGCGTCGTAGACCTTCATCGGAAACCACGGCGTCTCGGCCGCGGCCGGCGCGACCGCAGCGGCAAGGGCGAGGCCGGCGGCAAGGCCGAGCGCGGGGCGGATCGGCCAAACTCGATTGGGGGAAAGGCACGTCGTACTCGTCATAGCACAATCCTCATGGCTCGAATGAAAGTGGAGGGGCGGTGTCGGATCCAGTTTTTCGTGAACGCTCTGTGCGGTCTGCCGACGTCGCGGCCGGCGATGGTATTCAGCCTGCTTTCCACGTTGCGACCGAGCGCCGCTCAAACACCTCGCGGAACTGGCGCGTGGATTCGGGAAGCAAGGCACCGGTGCCCCAATCGAGGATCACCGCGTGCTTGCGGATCGCGTCGAGCGCGTCGATTGCTCCGCTGCGATAGCGTTGCGCCACCAGCTCCGGATCGAGCCGGACATTGGCGACACGCTCGGAGCGGATCTTCGCACGGAGCGCCTCGGTCGCGACCTTGTCGACCTCGTAGTTGCAGAGCTCGGCGTCGGTGGTGTGCACCACGACGCCATAGTCCTTGGCGGCACGCTCGACCGAGACATAGTCGTCCTTGATATCCTCGACGACGAGGTTCGGATCGCGCTCCAGCGGATCGCCAAATCCGCCGCCGCCGGCGGTCGGACGCGAGAAAGTGTCGCCTTCGCCGATCGGGACGTCCGAGAAGATCGAGCCGAGCCGCTCCGCGGCCGTGCTGCCGGCGCGCTTCAGGGTCAGGCCGTGCGGCATCGACGGCAGGCCGCCCTCGATGCCCCACACGATCGCGCGCTCGCGGTCGCAGATATAGGAGATCACGGTTTTCTCGGCCTGCAGCATCCGCGACGTCTTCACCACGCCGGCGCCGCCGCGCCACTTGCCGGGGCCGGGCGAGTCCTTGAGGATCTCGCATTCGGTGGTCAGGATCGGGTTGGCGCGCTCCTGGCCTTCGACCGGCTGCGACATCAGGCCGGTGCCGAAGCAGGCGGTCGTGACATTGCTGCCATCCTTGCCGTTGCGCCCGCCCCAGCCGCCGGGCAGCCAGTCATAGAACATGAAGATCGGCTTGTCGGAGCTGCGGGCATCGAGCCCGCCGGTGAGCAGATATTCGAGATTGAACGCGCAAGCGAGCGCGCGCTCCGGCATCAGCTTCGACCACATTTCGTAGATCGAGTTCATGATCTTCTCGAACGGCATCAGAAAGCCGGTGACCGCGATCGGCCATTTGGCGTCGACGATCGATCCTTCGGGGGCGATGATCTCGAAGCAGCGGTAGAAACCGGAATTGAGTGGCAGGTCGGGGAAGAAAGTCTTCATGCCGGCGGCGACGGCAGAGAAGGTTGCACCGAACGCCGAATTGTAGATCGAGCCGATGGTCGGATGGCTGCCGGTGAAGTCGTAGATTGCGCGATCGCCCTTGATCGTCATCTTGATGCGGATCGGGATCATGCCTTCGCCGCCGGCCGGATCGCGGTCGATGAAGTCGACGGTTTCCCATTCGCCGTCAGGCAGCGCCGCGATGCGCTGGCGCGCCGAACGCTCCACATAGTCCTGGACGGCGGCAAGCCCGGTCTCGACGGTATCACGGCCATATTTGCCGACCAGGCGCAGGATCTCCCGTTCGCAGACGGCGGTGGCTTCGGCCTGTGCCTGGATGTCGCCGATGATCGAGGCCGGATCGCGCGTATTCGACGCGATCAGATGCGCGACGTCCTTGCGCAGGCCGTTCTTGTCGAACAGCCGGACTGGCGTGATGCGCAGGCCCTCGCGGAACATCTCGCGGGCGGCGACGTCGAACGATCCCGGCACGCTGCCGCCGACGTCGGACCAGTGTCCGTTGGACTGGCTGAAGGCAATGATCTTGCCGTCGGCGAAGATCGGACGGATCAGGCGGACATCGGAGAAGTGCGTGCCGCCGGCATAGGGATCGTTGATGGCGAAAACGTCGCCCTCATGCATGTCGCCTTCGAAATGGCGCATGACATCCTTGCAGGTGAAATGCAGCGTGCCGACGTGGACGGCAATATCCTGGTTGCCCTGCGCCGCGCATTCACCGTTGGCGTCGTGCAGCGCGCTCGAGAAGTCGCGATTGTAGATGACGAAGGAGTAGCAGGTCCTCAGGACCTGCTCGCCCATCTGGTCGACGCTGGTGATGAAGGAGTTCTTCAAAACCTCGAAGGTCACGGGGTCGAGCGGGAGAGCTCCGGCCATGGTTTACTCCTTCACGCGGATGATGATGTTGAGATATCTGTCGACCTCGGCGGCGGCGCCGGGCGGAACGACGGTGGTGGCATCGACCTGCTCGATGATCGCGGGGCCTTGAAAGGAGAAGCCGCAGGGCAGGTTGTCGCGCCGATAGACGGGTGTATCGAGCCCGCTGCCCTCGAACCAGACCCTGCGGCGGCTGACCGGCTCGGGGCTAGCGCCGGTCGGCTCGTGGACGGCAAACTCGGCCTTGGGGACCACGCCCACTGCCTTCAGATTGAGACGGAAGAAGCTGACCGGCGCGCTGTCGCGGCGGAAATTGTATTCGCGCTGATGCTCGGCATGGAAGCTCTGCACCAGATCGGCGATCGCGCCGATCGGCCGCGGCGCGTTGACGGCAAGCGAACGCCACTGGCCGCGATACATCATGTCGATCGAGCGCTGCAGCACGATGTCCTGCTGCGCGACGCCCTCATGGATCAACCGTGCGAGCGCAGCCTTCTCGAGCTCGGCGAACTGTGCCTCGATCTCGGTGGCGTCGGCCTCGGCGGCGTCGACCATGCAGCTCTGCGAAAAATCGTGCTGCATGTCGACGAGCAGGCAACCGAGCGCTGAGGTCACGCCGGGATTGAGCGGAACGATCACGACGGGAATCGCCAGCTCACGTGCGACGTCGACCCCATGCAGGGCACCGGCGCCGCCGAACGCCACCAGCGCAAAGTCGCGCGGATCGTAGCCGCGACTGATCGAGATCAGGCGCACCGCATCCGACATGTTGGCATTGGCGACCTTGACGATTGCATCTGCGGCTTCGTGCAGGCCGAGGCCGAACGGCTTGGCGACGCCGCCCTCGACCGCTTGCCGCGCCAGCTCGGGGTCGAGCTTGACCTTGCCGCCGGCGAGATCGGTGCCAAGCCGGCCGAGCGTCACATTGGCATCGGTGTTGGTCGGCTGCGTATTGCCGTTGCCGTAGCAGGCCGGTCCCGGATAGGCGCCGGCCGATTGCGGGCCGTTGCGCAGCGAGCCGGCCGGATCGGTCCAGGCCAGCGAGCCGCCGCCGGCACCGATGGTGAGCACCTCGATCGATGCGAAGCGGATCGGATAGCCGAACTCGATGTGCCAGTCCTTGGTGATCCGCGACTGGCCCTCATAGGCGAGCGACACGTCGGTCGACGTGCCGCCCATGTCGAGGCCGATCGAATTGGGGAAACCGCAAAGACCGGCGATATGGCGGCTGGCTATGGCCCCGGCGGCGATGCCGGAGCCGGCAAGGCGCGCCGCGAAATCCTTCACGCTCGCCGGCGTCATCACGCCGCCGCCGGTGTGCAGCAGCAAAAGATCACGGGTGTAGCCCTCGTCCGAGAGTCGTTCGCCGAGCCGGCTCGTGTAGTTGACGACGACCGGGCTCACCACGGCGTTGGCGACCGTCGTCGAGAACCGCTCGTGCTCGAAGATTTCGGGAAGCACCTGCGAGGAGATCGAGACCGGAATATCGGGCATCTCGGCCAGCAGAATATCGCGCATGGCGCGCTCATTGGTGCCGTTGAGATAGGCGTTCATGAAGCACACCGCGACCGCGGCGACGCCGCGACGCTTGAGGATGCGTGCGACGCTGCGCGCAGCTTCGACGTCGAGCGGCTCGATCACCGTGCCGGCAGCATCGACGCGTTCGGGCACGGTGAGGCGGTCGCGCCGTGGCACATAGGGCCGGACCACGTCCTTGTAGGTGTCCCAGAGGTCTTCCTTGTTGGCGCGCCGGATCTCGATGACGTCGCGGAACCCCTTGGTCGTGACCACCGCGGTGCGCGGCAGGCGGCGGGTGATCAGCGCGTTCGTGGCAATCGTGGTGCCGTGCGAGAACAGCGCCACCTTGGACAGGTCGATGCCGGCCTTGGATACGCCGCCCATGATCCCTTCGATCGGATCGCGCGTGGAGGAGGTCTTCTCGATGCGCACGAGACCGGTCGTCTCGTCCATGATGCAGATGTCGGTGAAGGTGCCACCGACATCGACGGCCACACGAAGGTTCTGCGCCATGCCTCTTCCTTTCGAACGAGCGTTTCGCCGATCTTAGGCAGAGCGGCGGCCTTCGTTCTTGACGCTGAGCGCAGGAAGATTTGTGCGAGAGAGCGAACCGTGCCGGTGCCCATACATGCCCAGACCGGCGGCGGGGTGCCTAAGAATCGATCAGCAGGCCAGTCTTCAGGAGTTGGCTGTGCGCGAAATCGCGCGGGCCTCGCTCGGGGTGCATCCGAACCGGCCGCGATAATTGCGGCTGAACTGCGCCTGGTCGGCAAAGCCCCATTGATAGGCGATTTCCGAAATGCTCTTGCGGCAGTTCGCATCGCGCAGCAGGGCGTCGCACATTGAAAGGCGCTGGTTGCGGATATAGGCGCAGACGGTCAGACCTTCGCCCTCGAAGATCTGGTGCAAATAGCGCAGCGAGATGCCGCAGCCGTCGGCAATCATCTGCGGCGTGAGCCGCATATCGTCGAGACGGGCCCGGATGAATTGCTCGCAACGCAGCAAATGGCCGTTGCGCACGGAGGACGAGTGACCGGTCAACACACGGTCGTCGGATTCAATGGCCATCGCAAGCAGCTCGATCAGGTGCTTGCCCATCATCGTGCGCGCCGTCTCGTCCATTTCCTCGATCCGTTCACCGGACAGGCGCAGCGTGTCGACGAACAGCGCGCCGACGCTGCGGCTGGCGTCGAATTGCAGCGTCGCGAGGCGCTCGGGCCGGGAAATGCGGGCGCGCAGCACCGCGCTCGGGATCTTCAGACACCACAGCGCCGTCGGATCCTGATGGCTGAACTCGTAGGGTAGGTGGCTGCGCTCGATCAGGAACGCGCCCGGGCGGCAATGCACCACCTTGCCGTCCTGCTCGAAACGGATTTCGGCGAGTTCGGGCACCGTGATCAGGAAGGATTCCTCCCGCTCGCTCAGGAGATGCCGCTCATGCCGCTTGTACAGCAGGCCATTGGCGATGTTGCGGGACACCGAGACAGGGCCCATCGACCAGGCGCCAAGGCGCGCATTGAAGCCGCGCGTGGGGAAGCGCAGGTCGAGCGAGTAATAGGTCTTCGACACGACCTCCTGCCAGTACTGGCGGCGGGTCTGCAACGGGATGTCGTTGGTCGTGTAGGTGACTTGCATGTCTCACTCCCGCCGCCGGCTGTGCCTCCGGTCGTCGTGTCCCCGGGCAAAGTTTGGCGAGGACAGCCGGACGGCGTCAAGTCGAATAAAACGGAAACTGATATTCTAGATTTCGATGGCCTCCTCGGCCTGATGTCGGTGGTCCATGCTGACCGGCGGCCGGGCCGGCCCGACGCCGGCAACCGCAAAGCGCATGAAATCGCGAAAAGCCATCGCAGCCTCCGATGGCTTGGTGTCGCGACGCCAGGCAAGACCGATGTCCATGCTGGGCACCTCGTCCTCGATGACGCGGGTCTCGATCCGCTGTCCTTCCAGCGACCAGGGCCGGTAGATCAGGTCGGACAGAATGGCGATCCCCATGCCGCCGGCGACCATGGAGCGGACGGCTTCGACCGAGGAGGTACGGAACACCGTCTTCGGTTCGAGTGAGGCGTTGTTCCAATAGCGCATCGAGGTGTGCTTGGCCTCGTCGACCGTGAGCATGACATAGGGATAGGTCGCGATGTCAGCGAGGTGGACCCGCTCGGCGCGGGTCAGGGGATGCTCGGGCGCAAGCCACAGCCGGCGCGGCGATCGCAGCAAGGTCTCGCTGGTGAGCATGGCGTTGTCGCGCAGGTTCGAGACCAGCATCACCGCGAGGTCGAGCGCACCATCGACGAGTGCGCGCTCGAGCACGTCGCGCGGCGCCTCGAACAGCTCGATCGTGATCCCGGGGAAACTCGCCTTGAAGCGCATCTGATGACGCGGCAGGAAGTAGCCCGACACGGTGTAGGTGACGCCGACGCGGATCGTCCCGAACAGGGGGCCGGCGGACATCTGCGTGTCGCGCACCGCCTCGGCGACGGCGGCGAGGATATGACGGCCCTGGGAGAGGAAGCGGCTGCCCTCCATGGTGACGGTTACGCCGTTCGGCGCGCGCTCCAGCAAGCGGGCGCAGACGGTGGCCTCGAGCTGCTGGATCGCCGCGGTGACCGCTGATTGCGAGACGTTGAGATCGATGGCCGCCTGGCTGATCCGCCCGGTCTCGGCGGCGGCGACGAAGTAGCGGATCTGTTTCAGAGAAACGGACATCGCGGTTGTTCCGATGTTTGCACAACTCATGAGCAGTGTTTCTCAGCCCGAATGTGTCCGCTGCAACTCTCGTGCCGTCCGGCGGACAGCACACCGTGGCACAGACCTCAGATGTGCGAGCGCGCAATCGACAGCCACAGGTTTAGACTTGACCATGCGCGATCGCTCCGGCACCCGCGGCCGAGGTCCGTTGGCAGATGCGGTGGGCCCCCTCGCGATTACGCCATGGCGCTGCGAAGCTTGCCCAGCAGCTCGGTCCGGCTCTTGCGTGCCGCAAGCGCCTGATCCATGTCGACCTTGACGAACTTCACCGGCGTGTTGGGCTGAAGCTGACCGATCAGATCCATGTCCGCGGCGATCACGGTGCCGACCATGAAGTAGCCGCCGCCGGATACGGCGTCGCGATGCAGCACGATCGGTTCGGTGCCGCCGGGAACCTGGATCGAGCCGTAGGGATAGCAGGCATCGGTGATGTTGGACGGGTCAGAGCCGGCGCCGAACGGCGGTTCGCGCGGAACGAATTCGAGCGCCTTGCCACCCTTGAAGCGGTAGCCGATCCGGTCGGCTTCCGGCGCGACCTTCCAGGTGTCGGAGAAGAAGCCGTTGCCGGCGGCCTCGGTAATGCGGTGCCAATAGAGGCCGGGCATGGCGCGCAGCTCTGTCGGCATTCCCGCCGGTTGTCCGCGTAAATCGTTGGCGACGGTGCGGCCGTCCTTGACCGTCACGCTGGCATGGCCGACCGGCAATTCGTCGCCGGCCTCGAGCTTGCGGCCCTTGAAGCCGCCGAGCGCGCCGAGTGCGTAGGTCGATCGCGAGCCGAGCACCACGGGCACATCGATGCCGCCGGCGACCGCGATGTAGCCGCGTGCGCCTCGCTTGAGGAAGTCGAAGGAGAGAATCTGGCCACGCTTCACCTTGAAGCTGGTCCAGGTCTCGCGCGGCTCGCCGTCGAGTTTCGGCGGCAGCTCCGCGCCGGTGACGGCGACCGTGGCGTCTTCGGTGAATTCGAGCTCGGGCCCCATGAACACCGCCTCAAGCACGGCTGCGCCTGCATCATTGCCGACGAGCAGATTTGCGGCGACCAGCGCGTGACGGTCCATGCCGCCGGAGAGCGGGATGCCGATGTGATAATAGCCGGGACGTCCGAGGTCCTGGACGGTGGTCGCAAGACCCGGCTTCAAAACCCTAACGGCCATGGAGAACTCCATCGAGCTTGCTGTTGTAGCCATCAATATCGCGGTTGAACTCGGTCAACGAGAACGAGACGTCGCGGATCACAGGCGCAAACCGGCCGGCGTCGACGTCGGCGACCGCGGAGTCATAGGCTGCCCGGTCGATCGGTTTCCATTTCACGATGTCGCCCGGCTTGAATAGGCACATGAAGTCGCGCAAATAGCTGATGGTCTGATTGGGATCATAGATCGGCATCGGCGTGATGCCGAACATCTGGTAACCGCCGGCGCCGCGCACCGAATAGATGCAGCTGAAACAGCCGCCATGTCCGACGGTGAGCTTTGGCGTATCCGTGCGCGGGCGCAGATATTTCGGGGCCTGAAGCTGCCGCTTGCGCTCGACCATCTGGTAGAGGAAGGGCAGGCCGGCGACGAAGCCGACCATCGAGACGAACCAGGGCGCACTGGAATGCGCCTTGATGAAGGCATCGACGCTGTCGAGGCCGTTGATCCGCGCGGCGTATTCGAGGTCGGTGCCGTCAGGATCCTGGTGACGCTCGCGGAAGCGCATCAAGGTCTCACGGGTCCAGGGGTCGTTGTAGAGCACGGGAATCTCGATGATCCGCGTCTTGATCACCGGTTCCGATTTCTCGGATGCGGAATCCAGCCGCTTCAGCTCGGCGAGGAGATCGTCGGGCTTGATCCGCTCCGGATCGAACTTGACCTGATAGGACGCGTTCGCCGGGCAGATCTCGGTGACACCCTTGATCCTGGCATCGCGCACCGCATTGGTGATGAACAGGCTCTTGAAAAAGGCCTCGAGCGACATCGCTTCGCCGACCTCGGCGAAAATGTGCTCATCGCCGCCGAAGGAAAATCGAGTTTGCATGCTAGCGGCCTCCTGTTGCTGACGGGGCGGATTCTCTCGCCATCATGAGGCGACCTTCGCGGCTGATGGCGGCTGAGCGGTGGCAAGGGCGGCGGCATGGGACTCAAGCCAGGATTCGAGCCATGCCGTATGGAAGCGCCCAGCCTGGACGTCGGCGTCGCGCGCCAGCGCCTGGTGTAGGGGCTTGGTCGTGAAAATGCCTTCGACGCTGAGCTCGGCGAGCGCGCGCTCGAGTTTCTTCATGGCGCTCGGCCGATCCTTGTCGTGCACGATCAGCTTGCCGAGCAGGCTGTCGTAGAAGGGAGGCACCGTGTAGCCCTGATAGAGCATGCTGTCGAAGCGAACGCCGTCGCCGACGGGCAGGCTGAGCGCGCTCACCGTGCCCGGGTTCGGCAGGAAGTTTCTGGCAGGATCCTCGGCGTTGATACGGACCTCGATCGAATGGCCGCTGACGCGCATCTCGTTCTGGCTGATGCGCAAGCGTTCGCCGCCGGCGATCCGGATCATCTCGCGGACGAGGTCGATGCCCGTGATCATTTCCGTGACCGGATGCTCGACCTGGATGCGGGTGTTCATCTCCAGGAAGTAGAATTCGCCGGTGGCGTCGTCGTAGAGGTATTCGAGCGTCCCGGCGCCGCGATAATTGACCGCTCTGGCGAGTGCCACGGCCGAGGTGCAGAGCCTCTCCCGCACGGCCTGGCTGAGCGAGGGCGAGGGGGCTTCTTCCCAGACCTTCTGGCGGCGGCGCTGCAATGAGCATTCGCGTTCGAAGCAATGGATCACGTCGTGTCCGTCGCCGAGCACCTGCACCTCGATATGCCGCGCGCCTTCGATCAGCTTTTCGACGTAAAGCCCGCCGTCGCCAAAGGCCGCGAGTGCCTCGGCCTGTGCCTGCGGCATCAGATGCTGAAACTCCCCGGGGGACCGCGCGATGCGGATGCCGCGTCCGCCACCCCCGGCGGCGGCCTTGATCATCACTGGGAAGCCGGTCTTCTCGACCAGCGCGAAGGCCGCTTCGGCCGATTCCAGCCGCCCCTGGCTGCCAGGGACGGTCGGCACGCCGGCCGCGGCGGCGGCCTCGCGTGCCGCGACCTTGTCGCCCATCAGCCGGATCGATTGCGCGGTCGGGCCGACAAAGATCAATTCCGCCGCTTCGACTGCGGCGGCGAACTCGGCGTTCTCGGCGAGGAAGCCGTAGCCGGGATGGATAGCGTCGGCACCAGTGCTCCGCGCCGCGGCGAGGATGGCGGCCTGGTTGAGATAGGATTTCGACGCCTGCGGCGGACCGATATCGACCGCTTCGTCGGCGAGCCTGACCGCAAGCGAGGCCTGGTCGGCCTTGCTGTAGACCTGCACGGTTGCAATGCCGAGATCGCGCGCTGCGCGGATGATGCGCACCGCGATCTCGCCGCGATTGGCTATGAGGAGCTTCTTGATCGCCATGGCTGGTCGAAGAGCCCTAAACGTCGATTTCGGCGATCGGCTGGCCGGCCATCACGGCATCTTCATTCTCGGCCAGGAAGCGGACGATCTTGCCGGCGATGCCGGCTTTCACCTCGTTGAACGATTTCATCACCTCGATGAGCCCGATCGTGTCGCTCTCGGCGACGGCGTCGCCGTCGTTCTTGTAGACCGGCTTGTCGGGTGCGGGCTTGCGATAAAAGATGCCTGGGAGCGGCGAGAAGATCTGCTGCGTTGCCATTGTTTCCTCTTGAGAGTCTTTGGTTCGTTGCCGCGACGGTTCAGCGCGCGGTGAGATAGGGGCGCACCGCCTCGCGGACGGCTTCGGCGATGGCGACGGCGTTCGGCGTGTCGGAGTGGATGCAGATCGAATCGGAGCCGACCACGATGTCGTTTCCGGCCACCGTGCGCGTCTTGCCTTCATTGACCGCCCTTGCGCATCGGGTTGCGGCGTCGGCCGGATCCTTCGCCTCGTGCTCGCGGGTGATGATCAGGCTGCCGTCGGCATTGTAGTCGAGGTCGGCATAGTATTCGGCGACGAAGGCATGACCGCGCCGCTCGTAGACCTTCTGGTGCAACGTTCCCTTCATGCCGAGCAACGGCACCTTGTAGACGTCAGCGGCATCAGCCACGGCTTCGGCGATCTCCTCGTTGCGCGATGCCATGCCGTAAAGTGCGCCGTGCGGCTTGATGTGATTGAGCGCCATGCCTTCGGCATCCAGGAAGGCCTTGAGTGCGCCGATCTGATAGAGCAGGCAATTGGCCAGCTCCTCGCGGTCGATCTTCATCTCCCGGCGACCAAATCCCTGCAGATCGGGCAGCGACGGGTGCGCCCCGACCTTGACGCCAAATTGCTTGGCGAGCTGCACGGTCTTGCGCATGTGATTGAAGTCGGAGGCATGAAAGCCGCAGGCGACGTTCGCGACGTCGATATGAGGCATCAATGCCTTGTCGTCGCCCATCTTGTAGAGGCCGTAGGCCTCGCCCATGTCGCAGTTGATCACGACCATCTCCTGATTTCCTTCCAACTGGCTTTGCATATGACCGGCGAAGGCCGCCCCGGGTATGACTGGCGCACCCAGGGCGGCGCATTGCCGGGTTACTTGGACACCAGATAGTCGAGCGGGATCTTTTCCGAGATCGTCCACTGGTCGATTACCTGCGGCTTGCCGGCCTCGGTGTCGACGATCAGGTAGCGACCCTGGTTCTGGTGGTGGATGTCCTTGGTGAAGGTGCGCGGCCCGAACAGCGTGGACTCGTTGTTCATCTTCTCGAGCTCGGCCACGACGGCTGCCGCATCGGTCGATTTGGCGCGTTCGACCGCCTTGGCCCAGACGTCGATCAGGACGTAACCCGGATAGACGTACTGGCTGGAGGGGTCACCGCCGGTGACCTCCTTGTACTTCTTGTTGAACTCGTTGACCTTCGGGTTCGGATCGTCGCCATAGACCGAGCCCTGCACCGGGACGTAGAAGTTCGAGAGGTCAGGAACGGCGTTCATCCAGTAGCTGCCGTCGACACCCGACCCGTTGAGGATCATCGACTTGATGCCGGCGGCGCGGATCTGCTTGATGGCGGAGACAGCGCCCGGCATCATCGTGCAGAGCATGATGGCGTCAGGCTCCTTCGGCAGGCTCTTGATGCGCGTGATCTGCGAAGCGATCGAGGCATCGTCGTTCTTGAAGGTGTCGCTGCCGACCAGCTTGGCCTCCTTGAGGCGCGGCAGCATCCAGTCGAAGCCGTCGCAGATGCCCTTGTTGTAGACGGTCCAGCTGTCGAGCAGCCGATAGAAGCTGCGCGCGTTCTTCTTGGTGTAAGCCCATTCCGACATGGTCGCTCCCTGCACCGGTGCCAGCACCGAGGCCGAGAACGAGAACGGGCCGACGCCGGGGATGCCGGCCTTGATCGATTCGGCGCAGAGGAAGAAGGAAACCTTGCCGGCAGCCTGCGCCTGCAGCGCCGCGGGCGCGCCGAAATCGTAGTCGCAGGAGACGATGACGAGGTCGGCACCCTGGTCGAGCACCGCAAGGCCGGCCTTGGCACCCTCGGCCTGATCGGTCTTGGTGTCGGCAAAGACGGGCTTGATCTTCTTGCCGAGCAGGCCGCCGGCCTTGTTGATCTCCTCGATCCGGATCAGTGCCGCGTCCTGCGCCGGCTTGTCGTAGGCTTGCATGAATCCGGATGCCGCGGTCGCAAACCCAACAACGATCTCGTTGGCTGCCCGGGCAGGCGTGAACCAGAGCGCGGATGCTCCGGCCAAGATGCTGAGTAATGTCGTAAAGCGCATATCCCCACTCCTCCAATTGTACAAACAAGCGTCAGTGCAGTTCCTTCAGCGCGGTCTGGACCGGTGGCGTCAGGCGGCGCTGCAACGGCCATCGACGCCAGGAGAATTCCTGGTTGCGGGTCAGTCCCGTCGGCAAGTACATCAGGATCGCGATGGTGATGATGCCGATCGCGATTTCCTGGACACCGTTCGGCAGGCCGACGGCGTGACCGCCGAGGCTGATGCCCTTCTCGAGATTGCGGAACAGCTCGATCAACACGGAGATCGCAACCACGCCCGAGACGGCTCCGCTGAGGCTGTACATGCCGCCGACCACCAGCATCGACAGCGTGATGAACGTCGTCCGCAGATAGAATGCGCCGGGATTGACGATGCTCAGGAAATGCGCGTAGAGCGCGCCGGCGAGCCCGATGATGAAGGCGCTGACGACGAAGGCGATCAGCCGTTCGCGGACGATGTCGATGCCGGAGGCGCTGGCCGCGACCGCTTCGTCTCGCGTGGCGCGAAGTGCCAGTCCGGAGCGCGAAATCGAGTAGAGATAGGCGATCGCGATGGCCACGGCGCCGCCGATCCATCCGGTCCAGACATTCATGGTGGGCGGAATGCCGACGATCGAACCCTGTCCGCCCGTCACCGAATCCCAGTTCGAATAGACATTGTTGATGACGCCGAGCAGGCCGAAGGTCGCGATCGAGGCGGCGATGCCCGAAAGGCGCATGATGACGCGCCCGACGATCAGCGCGAACAGTGCCGCAAACAGTCCGGATATCGGCGTCGCTACCCACATCGGCAGTTGCGCGTGGAGCAGCCATGCCGGCAGGCCCTTGAGCGTGATCGACTTCATCACCGGCGGAATCGTGAGCCAGGCGGTCATGTAGGCGCCGAGGCACATGAAGCTGATATGGCCGAACGACAGCAGGCCCGAATTGCCGACGAAGACGTAGAGCCCGACCACCACCATGATGTTGATGAACATCTCGACCACGGTGCGGTTGAAGGCCCGGCTGCCGAATTGATAGGAGAGGGCCGCCATGATGAGCAGCGCCACGATCAGCACGATCGGCGTGATGATCGTTTGCCGGATGACGGACGGCCGCTGCGACATCGATCAGACCCTCTGCTTGGCGGATTTCGGTGCGAACAGGCCCTGCGGCCGCACCAGAAGGACGACGATGACGGCGCCGTAGACGAAGGCGTCGCGGAATACCCTGGCGTCATGCGGCAGGGTCGCCTGGAACACGACGCTGGCCGCACCGATCAGGAAGCCGGCGGCAACGGCGCCGGGAATGCTGCCGAGGCCGCCGATCACGGTCGCGATGAACGCGATCAGCATCACGTTGGCGCCCATGCCGATGTCGGCGGTGCCGGAATTGGTCGCCAGGATCAGGCCGATCGCCGCCGCCAGCATGCCGCTGATGGCGAAGGCCAGCAGGATCACGCCGTTGGCGCGGACCCCGAGCATGCGCGCCATGGTGAAATTGTCGGCGGCCGCGCGCATCTCGAGCCCGTAGCGCGTGCGCTTGAGGAACAGGACGAGGACCACCAGCACGGCCAGCGTGATGATGATGGTCACGACCTGGAGCATCGGGATGTGAGCGCCGAGGAATTCGACCGGCAGGCCGAGGCTCGGCCACAGCGTGATCGACTTCGGCCGGCTGGAAAACAGCATCAGCAGGAGATGCCGGATCACGAAGCCGAGTGCGAAGGATGCGATCATCATCGTCGCCGGATTGGCATTGCGGAAGCGGCGGAAGACGACGATCTCCGACAGGATCGACAGCGCGGCGCCGATCAAGAGCAGCAGCGGGATCAGCAGATAGAACGGTAGCTGCCCGGCAAAGACGATCGCCGCCGCATCGATCGACGGCCACAGCATGGCGAAGACGCAAAACGCGATGAAATCGCCGTGCGCGAAGTTGACGAGCCGCATCACGCCGAAGATCAGGGCGATACCGAGCGCGCCAAGGGCGTAGAGGCTGCCGAGGCTGAGGGCATCGAAGATGATCTGGAGCAACTCGCGCATCTCAATGATCTCCGAAGCCGAAATAGGACTGCTTCAGACGATCATCCCTGACCATATCGGCCGCTGGGCCCTCGAGCACGATGCGGCCGCCGCGGATCAGGACCATCCGTCCGCCCGTCATCATGGCGCGTGTCGAGCTCTGCTCGACGATCAGGAGGGTGAGCTTGCGCTGCGTCCGCAGCCGCACCAGGATCTCGTAGATCTGGTCGATGATCTTTGGCGCAAGGCCGAGCGACGGCTCGTCGATCGCCATGATGCGGGGCGCGGCCATCAAGGCGCGGCCAAGGACGAGCATCTGCTGCTGGCCGCCGGAGAGCATGCCCGCCGGGGTGTGGCGGCGCTCGGCCAGCATCGGGAATTCCTCGTAGACCTGATCCAGGTCGTCGGCGATCTTCTTGCGGTCGGTGCGCATGCCGGTTCCGACCTTCAGATTCTCCTCGATCGTCAGCGCGCCAAAGACATTGCGTCCCTCGGGAACCAGGGAGAATCCGCGCCGGGCGATGTCTTCGGGTGCGGCACCCGTGATCTTTGCGCCATCGATCATGATGGACCCGGAGCCCGGTGGCACGACGCCTGCGATGGCGTTGAGCAAGGTCGACTTGCCGGCGCCGTTCGGGCCGGTCACGAACAGGATTTCGCCTTCATCGATCTTCAGCGTCAGGCCGCGGAGAGCCGTCAGGCGGCCATAGCTGACGGTGATGTCGTCGACGGCAAGCAGCGTCATGACGCGACGGCCTCTTCGGCGGCGACCGGAAGCAGCTCGTCGCGCTGCGTGCCCATATAGGCGTGCCTGACCGCGTCGCTGTCACGGATCTGAGCGGGCGGGCCGGCTTCGATGACCTCACCGGAATCGAGGACGTAGATGCGCTCGCAGAGCTCGAGCACGAGGCCGATATTGTGCTCGATCAGCAGCACCCCGACATTGAGCTCGCCCGCGATCCGCCGGATGATGGCGGCAAGTTCGTGGCTCTCATGCTCCGACATTCCTGCCGCGGGTTCGTCGAGCAGCAGATAGCGCGGTGTGCACATGATGGCGCGGCCGATCGCGACGCGGCGCTCGTCGGTATAGGGCAGGGCGCCGGCGATGGTGTTGGACAGATGCGAAATGCCGAGCCAAGCCATGACGCGCTCGGCTTCACCGATCGCCTCCGGACGGGATTGGCCCAGGCCGACGCCGGTGACCTCAAGGTTGTCCATCACCGGCAGGTCGCGGAAAAGTCGGCCCGACTGGAAGGTTCGCGCCACGCCTTTGCGACGCAACTTGTGCGCTGCAATGCCACTCAGCGTCTCGCCTTCCAGTTCCACGGTTCCGGCGCCAACCGGCTGGAAACCCGTCAGCACATTAATAAGGGTGGTCTTGCCGGCTCCGTTCGGACCAATCAGTCCGGCGATACGTCCCCGCGGTACGCTCAAGGTCACGTTGGACAGCGCCTTCAGGCCTTCGAATTGGACGCTGATATCGCGAGCGACCAACTCCAAACCATCGGACATGACCTCAATGCCTCTCACTCGCGAACCGATGGATTGATTTTTCCGGTCCGCCGGGGGATTGTAAAATTCGAAATATCGTTCGCTGATATCGGAAATTTTTATGTCTCTGACGTTCCGTCAGGTTCGGCATTTCATCGCAACCGCCGAGACCGGGCGCGTTTCGGCCGCCGCGGCGGCGCTCAGCGTGACGCAGTCTGCGGTCACCGCGTCCATCAAGGCGCTCGAGGCCGAGCTCGGCCACAAGCTGTTCGACCGTCACTCGAACGGCGTGACGCTGACCTTTGACGGACGGGAGTTCTTGCAGCGTGCCCGCGCCATCGAGGCCAGCGTATCGGATGCGATACGCGGGCCGCATCGCTGGGGAATGCAGGTGGACGGCACCGTCGATGTCGCCGTCAGCTACACCATCGCCGGATATTTCCTGCCGCCCTTGTTGTCGCGCTTCTGGCGATCATTCCCGGGCATCACGGTGCGTCTCCACGAGTTTCCGCGCGACGCGATCGAGCAGAGCTTGATCAGCGGTAGCGTCGATGCGGCCATCATGCTGGTTGCGAACTTGCATGACCGGGACTCCATTCGCTCGCGGCTCTTGTTGCGCTCGCCGCGTCGCTTGTGGACTTGCGTCAATCATCCGTTGCTTCGCAAGGACAGCATCAAGCTGGCGGACCTGGTGAGCGAGCCCTATCTGATGTTGACCGTCGATGAAGCCGAACGCTCCGCGATGCGTTACTGGCAGCATACGGCGTACGTGCCGAACGTCATCTTCCGGACCCTGTCGGTCGAAGCGGTTCGCAGCATGGTCGCAACCGGCATGGGAATTACAATCCTGTCCGACATGGTCTACCGTCCCTGGTCGCTCGAAGGACATCGCATCGATCTCAAGACGCTCGATGACGACGTCCACACCATGGATGTCGGGCTTGCCTGGAAGGACAAGGCGAAGCTTTCTCCGGCGGCTCGCGCGTTCTGCGAATTCGTCGCTCATTCCTATCCCGGATCCGAGCCGGTCCAATTTGAATAGCGGACTTGCACGTGCCAAGGCAGGTTTGATGATGGATTGGACCGAAGGTTGCCGACACGTGCCTCTGCGCCAACGTCGAACAGGGCAAAGGCGGCGCAGGACGTCAGGAGGTACCTGTCGGCTTGGACATCGCTGAAAGCGCGCGTCTCAGGGCATTGGCGGCGACAACGCCTGCGCAGCAGCCGGCACCTTTGACGAATATGTCTTTTATGTAGCCATGCCTGCCGGCGAGCAGCTTTTGAATGAGTTCGAAGCCGACGATGACGGCGAGCAGTGCCAGCAGGATCGGCAGGACATGCTTCGGATAGGCGAGCGAAAAGACGGCTCCGACAACGAAGAGCGCGGCAAAGCGATCGGCGTTTGGCGATATCAACGTGTGGGGACGAAATGCCAGCGTCGTATCGGTGACGATGAAGAGGCCCAGGATCAAACCCCAAGCCAAAAATCGGAATGCGGTTTGGGGCATTTCTGAGCTCAACGGGCCATGCTGCCGGGCGCGGCATTGAGCGGTACGCCGCCAATCGAAACGGGACCTGAAGGCCTGGCGGCCCGAGGCGGCGGCTTTCTCGGCTGCGGGGTAGTTGGCGCGATCGGGGCACGCGGCACCTCGGCCGTAACAGGTGGCGGCGGCGCTGCCGGCGGGGGCAGATGCTGCAACTCTTCGACCTTCGAGGTCAGGACCGCCAACTGGTCGGTAATGGCCTTCAACTGCGCCTGCCCGTCGGCTACCGACCGATCGAGTGCGGCGAGGTCTTCCTCGAGCTTCTGCTGGGCCGCGAGGAGAGTTGGCAATGCCTCCTTGTCGCTCGTCGGCGTCGCCCCGCCGGACGATTCGTGGCTTATGGCGGGGACCAATGCCGCGACTTCAGGCCAAGCGTAGACGCCGCCGGCGCCGACAAGGGCGACGACGACGATCAGAAGAAACCACGGCCAGCGGCGGCGACCGGCGGGCAGGGGGCTGTTCGGCGCATGGCCGTGCCACGCCTGGTCGGAATCGTTGTCCATCAATGCTTCCTAGGCGCCTCTGGCATTCGTTGCAATCGATACGGAGTTCGACCATGTTACCGGGTAATGCTTCATTTGCCCGTTCCCCGCTCAGCGCCTACCCGTACTTCCCAGCTTCTCGAAGAACTCGTCGCGCAAGCACCTGACGGCCCCGTCGACCTCGAATGGCTCCTCAGCCATCTGGACAGGCGCTCGTTCGGGCTGCTCCTGCTGTTGCTGGGGCTACTCGTGATCGTCCCCGGCGTCGCCACGGTTGCGACGCTGGCCCTCCTGTTTCCGGCGGTCGAGATGATGTTGGGGCACAGTGCTCCATCTTTTCCCCGCTTCCTGTCGAAGCGGCCGTTCGACTTCAAGCGATTCAAGCGGTTCACCGTCAAAGCAGGTCCGCTGCTGCGCGCGATCGAGAACATCAGCCGGCCGCGCTGGAACGCGCGCCATGACGTGACTGACCGGCTTGTTGGGTTGGTCGTGTTCCTGCTGGGCCTGTTGGCGGGCTGGCCCCTGCCTCTGGTCAACGTCATTCCCGGGATTGTGGTCGTCCTGATCGCGATCGCTTACCTGCAGGAAGATGGTCTGCTGCTGGCCGTAGCAATGGCGGCCGCGGTGGTGTCCCTGCTTGGCCTTGGATGGACGCTCTGGACGTCGGCCGCGGCCGTGATCAGCTGGATCGCGGTCTGAAATACCGCGGCAAGCCGCGGGATAGATGCGCTACAGGAACCGATGAAGCTTAAGACATTGGTTATCACTTTGCTTTCATTTTCACCGCCTCATTCAACAAAGAGGCACCATGTCTGACATCACCATTCCCGGCGGAAAAATTCGTTCTTTCATCGAGCGGATCGAGAATCTGGACGCTGAACTGCAGGAACTGAACGAGCAGAAGAAGGAAGTTTTTTCGGAAGCCAAGGGTGAGGGTTTCGACGTGAAGATCCTCAAGGAGATCGTCAAACTGCGAAAGCAGGATCAGGATGAGCGCGACGAGCGCGAATCGCTGCTCGATCTCTATATGCGCGCCATGGAAACGGCACCGGCCGACAAGGCTGCTGCGGAAAGCGGCGTGAGACGCCCGCTGCGTTCCCCGCGATCGACACTCCGGGGGCGCGCGATCTCTCGGCGGACGAACTTCCCAAGTTCGTCCGCCCCCGTCCCATCAACCATTCGCGCGGCGTTGGTCGCACCTTCCGCTCAGGATTGCGTCTTCCGATCGGATCGAAGTAGCGCTCGATCAGGGTTGATGCGGCGATGCGCAGCGGAGCGCTGGAACCGGCAATCCAAGGCTATCGCGACGCTTTGGCGCCCCGCACCGTTTCGACCATGGTTCGGAAGGTGATCGAGTATCTGGGGGCCTCGACCGGCGGAATGCTGTGCTCCCATATCTGCCGTGCATCACCGGCCATCAGGTAGAGTGATCGGGGCGCCGCATCGAGCGTGAACCGCTCCCATCCGTTTTCCGTCCGACAACGAAAACGGAACTTGCATGCGGATCCCAGGGACAGTCCAAAGATCCGGTCGAAATGCGGCTTGTCGCGGTGCCAGCCGATACCGACGCCGCGATCATACTCGGTGCACAGGATCTGCCCGATCTCGGTCGACGCGCCGCCGAAGGATTGGATCGCGGCGACGATGCCGTTTAACCAGGACGGGATCGGTTCGGCACATTCCAGTCGGCGCGACCCATAGTCGTACCGGTAACCGAACGAAGCCACGCGGCGCTTGCCTTCGAACTGTCCGAACTGGAAGGGGGCAAGCGGAAGTGCCCGGATGTGGCGGATGAGTTCGCCCTCGGCCGCTTTGGAGATGAAATCCGGCGCGTACTGCAGACCCGCCGGTCCTGCGGCGGGCGCATCGAACATCGACAGTTGCTCGGACAAATCTGGTACCGTCAGTGTTTGCGAACCTGTCACGAATATGGGCGCGCCGAGACAGAATTCAAACCGGCCGTCAGTTCGCTCGGGCTTCCACCTGGCGCGGCTTCGATGGGCGAAAGGCGGCGTCAAAGCTCGGTCTCGGCATTCTCTTTCGCCACGATCTTCAGGCCTTGGCCAGGAGCGATTGCCGCAACGTCGTCGGCTTCGTTCCGTCGCCGCGGGTGACGGCGCTATGAGGACCAGTTGACCTTAGGGACAGGCTCTCAAGCCGAATGTATCCAATATAGCAATGTCGGCTTCAAAAGGACCGATCGAACTCGGAAAATGCGCTTCGATCGCGGACGCCAGAACATACATATATCCATGTAGATATAGATAGTTATGGAGGGTTTCAGGTGTGAATATATCCTCCGGTCAAACCAGCCGCTGTCCAAAATTTGGATACGGAGATTGACATCTGGATACATTCTGTTCAATTTCCGCTCACAATAAAATCAATCCTGGGAGGACCCGGTGACCGGCAGTTCGGGCGCGCGCGGGGCGAAATTGACGCAGACGACGGCCGTGCTGGTGATGTGCGCGATCCTGATCGTCATTTTTTCGATCTTCCTGAAGGGCTTCCTGACGCTGGGCAATCTGTTCGCGCTGGCGCGCAACATTTCGATACTCGGCATTCTCGCGCTCGGCATGGCCGTGGTCGTGATCGGACGTGGACTCGATCTGTCGCAAGTCGCCTCCTTTGCCGCTTCCACCGCGATCGCGATCATTCTGATGAACTCGGGCTACGCGACGCCGGTCGCACTGCTGATCGGCTTCGTGATGGCGATCGCCATCGGCATCCTGAACGGGTTTCTGATCTCGGTGATCGAGATGCCGCCGTTGCTGACGACGCTGGCGTCGAGCCTTGCGGTGCTGGGGATCGTGCGCACCACAGCGGTGCAGCACTATGTCGTCTATCTTTCCAAGGGGCATGACGAATTCCTGCGGCTCGGCGGCAACATCTGGGGCGGCGTTCCGATCTCGATCCTGATCTTCGCGGCCACCGCGGTCGTGGTGCATCTTTTCCTGTCGCGCACCGTGATCGGGCGCTTCGTCTATGCCCATGGCGACAATCCCGACGCCGCGCGTCAGACCGGTCTGCCGACCCGCCCGCTGACCATGATCGAGTACGCGCTGTGCGCCGCGATCGGGTATGTCGGCGGTGTCGTGATGGTCGCGCAGACGGCGCTGATGCATCTCCAGGTCGCGGAATCGACGATCATTTTCGACGTCATCATGGTTGTGGTGCTCGGTGGCGTCAGCCTCGTCGGCGGCCGCGGCAACGTGATGAGCGTCATCGCCGGAACGCTGCTGATCGGCGTGCTGCTGAACGGCATGACCATCATGGACATGGACGTGCAGACCCAGAACATCGTCAAGGGTGTCGTGCTGCTGATCGCGATCCTGCTCGATTCCCGGCTGCATCCGCGCGACGAGGAGACGTCGAAGCAGGGCGATTAAAGCTCTGCATCAACCAACGGGCCGCAACAGTCGGCCGACATAACAGGGGAGGAATTGACATGACGAAAGCTGTGCACAGGAGGGCGTTTGCCGGCATCGGGCTGGCCGCGATGGTGGCAACCGCCGCGCTGGTGGCTGCGCCATCGCAGGCGGCCGGGCCGCGCGACCAGCTGCGCGAGAAATTCGACAAGTCGCTCAAGGGCAAGACGGTGGCCTGGTCGCCGGTCTGGATGGGTGTTCTGGAATCCGAATGGACGCGCGTGATGAAGGATCGTTTCGACGATTACGGCATCAAGCTCGTCACCCGCGACGCCAACATGAAGTCCGACATCCAGCTTCAGACCGTCAGCGACTATATCAACGACAAGCCCGACGTGATCGTGGTGCAAAATCCGAACGTCACGCTGCTCGCCAAGGAGCTCAAGCGTGCGATGGACGCCGGCATCTATGTCGTGCAGGTCAACATGGCGTCGAATACCCTGACCGATGCCTATGTCGGCGTCGATGCCAAGGATCTCGGCACCAAGATCGCGCGCGAGGTCATCAATCAGTGTGGCGGCGGCAAGGGCTCCGGCGAGGTTGCGATCCTTGAAGGCGAGGCGACCGCAGCCTATTCGCTCGACATGAAGAATGGCGCGATGGAGGTGTTCAAGACCGACCCGTCGATCAAGGTCGTATCGTCGCAGCCGACCAGCTGGGACGCCAACAAGGCCGGCGACATCACGACAACCGTGTTGCAGCAGCATCCCAAGCTGTGCGGGATCCTCAGCGTCTGGGGACCGCAAACCGCGGGCGCGGCGCAGGCGATCAAGGCGGCCAACATGGGCGACAAGGTGAAGGTGTTCGTCGCCAGCGACGGCCAGCCTGCGGATTGCGATCTGCTCGAGCAAGGCGCGTTCTCCGCGAACCTGTCGTATCGCGCCGACGTGCAGGGCCAGACCATCGCCGACGCGGTGATTGCGCTGTTGCAGAGCGGCGACAAGCCGGGCGCGAAGAACATCGCCTATTACACGACCCCCGCCTGGGTGAAGTCGAAGGACGATCGCATGTACTGCTTCAGCATCCCGAAGGGGGCGAAGTAAGTCGTTCCGGCGCCCGCGCCCACCGCGGCGCGGGCAGGCCGGAGCTGTCGATCCCAATCCCCCGCGTCGTCCCGCCGTTCGGCCGCTGCTGCGCCGAGCCCGCCGGAGTCTGTTGATGAAGAGCCTGCAACGAGCCTGGCACCGCCATTCGCCCCAGTTGTTCCTGGGCGAACTGCTTGAGAAGCGCTGGATGGAGCCGATCATTCCATTCACGCTGACGATCGCGGTTTTCCTGGCCTTCGCGATCATGATCCCGCGCTACCTGACGGCGGGCAGCCTGCAGGAATTGATGCGGAATTTCGCGGAGCAGGGCATGGTCGCGGTCGCGATGGCCTTCTCCGTGCTGTCGGGCGGCATCGACCTGTCGGTCGGCGCGGTGTTCGCGATGTCGAACTTCCTCGCGCTCTATCTGTATCTCATCCTCGGGCTGCCGCTGCCCGTGACCATCGTGCTTGTGGTCCTGTTCGGTGCGGCGATGGGCGCGATCAACGGCGGCCTGATTGCCTACGGCAAGACCCGGCCGTTCCTGACGACGCTCGTCGTCCTCATCATCGTCCGCGCCGCCTACAACAAGGTGACGGTTGCGTTCACGAACGAACTCGCGAGCATCGACAGCGGGTCCAGTACGTGGGACTTCATGGGCTCGGGGAGGGTTCTCGGCATTCCCTTCAACATGCTGGTGCTGATCCTGCTTGCGGTCGGAACCCACTTCTTCCTCACCCGCATCAAGCCCGGCGTCCACATCATGGCGGTCGGGTCGAGCCGCAAGGCGGCCCGCCACGCCGGCGTCAACGTCAAGCGCGTGCTGTTCTCGGCCTATGTGATGTCGGGCGCGATCGCGGCGCTGGCGGGAATCCTCTATGCCGCGCGGCAGAGCAGCTCCGGCACCGACACCGGCGTCGGCTGGGAGATCAACGCGCTGGCCGCGGTGGTGCTCGGCGGCATCAGCCTGTCCGGCGGCCGCGGCACCATCGCGCGCGCCGTCATGGGCGCGGCGATCATCTTCATGCTCACCAGCGGGATGGTCCGGCTCGGCATCTCCGGCAACCTGACCACCGCCATCATCGGCATCATCCTGCTGCTCGCGGTCGGCTTCAACGTGAAGTGGGTCAAGAACAAGGGCAAGGTGCTGCAGAAGGTCTACGTCACCCCAAGCTGGGTTGATTTCGAGCCGCCGCCGTCGGTCGAGCGGGGCAGCGGCACGCCGTTCGCGGAGAACGATCGCCTGAAGAACGCGGAAGCGATCGCGCTCAACATGATCGAAGGCCCGGAAGACATCATCCTTGACCGCAAGGACAACCTCTACACCGTCAACCGCAACGGTTCGATCATCCGCTTTCTCGCGCCTAACTATACCGTGCGCGAGGAATTCGCACGCATCGGCGGCCGGCCCCTCGGGTTGGCGTTCGATCGGGATCAGAACCTCCTCGTCTGCATCGCGGGCATGGGCGTTTACGGTGTGAAGCCCGATCGCTCGGTCTTCAAGGTCACCGACCGCACCACGCGCACGCGTACGCGCCTCAAGGACGATTCGCGGCTCTATCTCGCTGACGATCTCGACGTCGCGCCAGACGGCAAGATCTATTTCAGCGAGGCCTCGACCCGCTATGAACTGACCGACTGGGCGCTCGACGGCTTTGAGGGGCGCGGCAACGGCCGGCTGATCTGCCACGATCCGAAAACCGGGATCACCAGGACGGTCCTCAAGAACCTGACGTTCCCGAACGGCATCTGCATTTCGCATGACGGCCAGTCGGTGCTGTGGGCCAGCACCTGGCTATGCCAGATCAACCGCTTCTGGATCGCCGGCCCGAAGGCGGGCACCAGCGAAATCCTGATCGACAACCTTCCGGGCTATTGCGACAACATCAACCGCGCCTCCGACGGCAAGTACTGGCTCGCCTTCGTCGGCCTGCGCACGCCGGTCTACGACCTTGCGATGCGCAACCCTGTTTTCCGCACCCGCATGGTCAAGCAGATCCCGCCGGACGAATGGCTGTGTCCGGGCATCAACTACGGCTGCGTGGTCAAGTTCGACGACAACGGCGTGGTGACGGAATCGCTCTGGGATCCAGGCGGGCTTTCGCATCCGACCATCACGTCGGTCCGTGAACACAAGGGCTATCTCTATATCGGGGGTCTGGAGAACAACCGCATCGGCCGCATCCGCCTGCAGGACGCCGACCCGACCTGGGAAGCGCACAAGTCCTATTGGGGAAGGGCCTGAGCCATGTCTCTGCTTGGCGATATCATCGATCGCGTGCTGTCCCCGAACCGGGAAATTCACGGCATTCCGGTGCTCGACGGCGCCTTCTCCCCGAACCAGCGGCTCGATCAGGCGCGCCAGCTCGGCGACGAGATCGAGCGGCCGGACGACATTGCGCTCGGGCAGGACGGTGCGCTCTACGTCTCGACCGGCAACCACGTCCTGCGTTGCACGGGAGACGACTTCAACACGCGCACGGAGTTCGCGACGCTCGACGGCCCGGTCGGCGGGCTTGCCTGCACGCCGGACGGCCGGCTGCTCGCCTGCGTCTCCGGCGTGGGGCTGGTGGCGCTTTCGCCGGCTGGCGAGATCATCGGCAAGCTCGAAAGCGTCGGCGGTGAAAAGATTGCCTGTCCGCTGTCGGTGACGGTCGCGCCGGACGGGGCGATCTACCTGACCGACGGCTCGCGAAACAATCGGCCAGAGCATTGGCTGACCGACCTGATGCAGAACCGCGCCCCCTCGGGCCGGCTCATCGCCTGCAATTCCTCGCTCGGCAGTGCGAGCGTGCGTGCGGACAAGCTCGCATGGCCGCTCGGCTTGGTCGTATCCGGCGACGGCAAGGAGGTCTGGGTCGCCGAATCCTGGACCCACCGCCTGACCGCTTTTTCACGCACGGGTGACGACAGGCGCGTGATCGTCAAGAATCATACCGGCTACCCGGCGCGTCTTGCCCGAGGCGCGAACGGTGAGGTCTGGATGGCCTTCCTCGCGCTGCGCACGCAATTGACCGAATTCGTCCTGCGCGAGCGGGCATTCTGCGAAGAGATGATGCGGACGGTGCCACCTGAGCTTTGGATCGGGCCGGCGCTGGATGGCCGCCTCAATCCGCGCGAACCGACCCAGATCGGCCGCATCAAGAAACTCGGTATCCAGAAGCCGTGGGCGCCGCCGCGTTCCTATGGT
This sequence comes from Bradyrhizobium sp. USDA 4504, assembly GCF_054063995.1. Taxonomy (NCBI): domain Bacteria; kingdom Pseudomonadati; phylum Pseudomonadota; class Alphaproteobacteria; order Hyphomicrobiales; family Nitrobacteraceae; genus Bradyrhizobium; species Bradyrhizobium sp. USDA 4504. Next base: position 1,826,573 of record NZ_JBSSGV010000001.1, read on the forward strand.
CTCGTCGCCCGGCTCGACGACAAGGGCGCGGCGACCGAGACGCTGCACAGCCGCGTCGATGGTCGGGTTCATGGAATCACCGCCGTCCGCCCGATCGGCTCGCGCGTGCTGGCGGTGTCCAAGGGACGCGATTGCCTCGTCGAACTGCCGCCTGGTCGCGGCATGCAGGAAGGATGAACGCCATGCCGGCGGAACAACAGGCAGGGACCCCGCTGCTTCAGATCGTCAATGGCAGCAAGGTCTATGGCGGTCTGCACGCCATCGATGGTGTCAATTTCGATCTGCGGCCGGGCGAAATCCACGCGCTGCTAGGAGAAAACGGCGCCGGGAAATCGACGCTCTGCAAGGCGATTGCCGGTGCGATCGTGCTGACCTCCGGCGACTACCTGATCCAGGGACGCAAGGTTTCGTTCGCCTCGCCAAAGGAAGCGCTCGAGGGTGGGGTCGCGATGGTCTACCAGGAATCCAGCCTGGTCCCCTCCATGACGGTGGCGCAGAACCTTGAACTCGGCATGGAGAAATGGGTCACGGTCTACAGCAAGATCAACATCGCCGCGACCCAGTCGCTGCAATCGATGAACTTCAACGTCGACCCGCTGGTGCTGGTGGAGAATCTCGGAACGGCCAAGCGGCAGATGGTCGAGATCGTGCGTGCGGTTCGCCACAACGCCCAGGTCTTCATCTTCGATGAGCCGACCGCATCGCTGACCCCCGAAGAGACGCAGCACCTGTTCCATCTTCTCAACACCCTGAAAGAGAAGGGCGCCGGGATCATCTTCATCTCGCATGCTCTGGAAGAGGCATTGAACATCGCGGATCGCATCACCGTGCTGCGCGATGGCAAGCTGGTCGCCACTGTACCGGCGAAGGACGTCACGCGTGACGCCCTGGTGCGGATGATGGTTGGCCGTGAGGAAACCGCAGCGCAGTACGCGACCCACGGGGCTGATCCGGATGCGCCGAAGCCGCATGCCTCCCGCGGTGAGAAGGTGCTTTCGGTCGAGAACGTGACGATGGGCAGCATCGTCAAGAACATGTCGTTCTCGGTGTTCAATGGAGAAGTCGTCGGCATCTTCGGGCTGGTCGGGGCAGGGCGCTCCGAGATCGCGCAGATCGTCAGCGGCGCCCGCAAGCGCAACTTCCTGCGCGGCGGGATGATCTATCTGCGGGACAAGCCGGTCCGCTACCGGGTGCCGCGGCAGGCGGTGCGCGACGGAATCGCCTATATCACCGAGGACCGCAAGGTCGACGGCTTCTTCGAGACGATGACGGTGGATCAGAATATCTATCTTGGCTATCTGTCGTCGCCGCGCGTCAAGCGGTTCCTTTACTCCACGCGCGAGATGAAGCGGATCGCCGATCAATGGATCTCGGCGCTCTCGATCTCTGCATTGAAGCGGACGCTGAAGATTGTCGAATATTCCGGCGGCAACCAACAGAAAGTCGTGGTGGGAAAGTCTCTGGCCCAGGAGCCTACGGTGGTCATCTTCGACGAACCGACGCGTGGTGTCGATGTGAGCGCCATTCCACAAATTCACGAGGCGATTCGCAGGCTGGCGCGCGAGAACAAGGCGGTTGTCGTTATTTCTTCCTATCTGCCGGAGATTCTGGCTATCTCGGATCGGATCCTGGTCGCTCGCGGCGGACGTATCGTCGAGGAAATGGCACGGGCTGATGCGACCGAGGACAAGATCATGTACGCGGCCATTCATTGAAGGAGGGCCTTTCATGAGTCCTTATCAGCGGCCTCCCCATTGGAAGGACATGACGCGGGACGGCAATGAGGACGATCCGGAGTCCCGTCGCCTGATGAGCGAGAGGATCGCAAGCGAGATTCGCAGCGCGGTGCTGAGCGGCGAGATGCGGCCAGGCACGCGGATTCGGCAGGAGCTTCTTGCGGCCCATTTCGGAGCCAGCCGCATTCCCGTGCGCGAGGCGCTGAAGCAGCTCGAGAACGAGGGGCTCGTCGTGATGGCGCCGAACCGTGGCGCCTGGATTGCGGACGTCAATTCGGAAGAATCGATCGAGATCTACAAGATCCGTGAAGCGGTCGAGCCGCTTGCCATCGGCGAAAGCGTTCCAAATCTGACCGACGAGGATATCGAGACGCTTGACCGCATTGTGCGCGAACTTGAGCAGGTCACCACGCTCGAGGAGTACATCCAGCTTGATCGGGAGTTTCATCTACGGACCTATTCGCGGGCGCGGATGCCGCAACTGCTCGCGATGGTCGAACGCTTCTGGAACAGCACGCAGCATTTCCGGCGACAGTTTGTGAGCGAGACCTATGCCAAGGACGGGTTTCCGTTCTCCGATCCCCAGCATGTCCTGATCATGGACGCGATCCGGGCGCGCGATGTCGAAGCTGCACAGGTGTTGGTGCGTCTCCACATCCGGCGCACGCGCGTTGTCATTCAAGCAAAAGAGAGTGGGGCGGCTCAGCCGCCCCTTGCAAGCCGTGCCGCGCTTCCGCATGCGCGTCTCGGCTCGGTCTATCGAGGAAAAAGTGCCAATGAGTAGTGGCGGCGAACGCCTTTTGCCACGGTTCCTGCTGCGCCAGGTGGCGGCGGGCTATAGCGGCCGCCGGCCCGGACGGGGCTGCCATCGTTGCGACAGTGGTGGCAAGCGGCGATGACTGTCGACCTGGATTCCGTGTCGCGTGCACGCGCTTACGAGGAAGCCGCGGGCCGGCTGCGCGCGCGGCTCGGGGAATCGGTCGCTCCGCCCGATCCCGGAAGGCGGACGGCGCTTGATCTGTTTCGAGCCGCGCCGCGCGAGGCGCCGGCCGTGTTCTATTTCGATGCGACGCAGACCTATGCCGATATCGATCGGCTCAGCGACCGGCTCGCCGCCCGCTTCGCGCAAAAAGGAGTCGGGCGCGGCGATCGGGTCGCCGTCATTCTTCAGAATGTGCCGCAGTTCGTCATCGTCAGCGTAGCGGCCTGGAAGGTCGGGGCCATCGTCGTCAGCCTCAACCCGATGTACCGCACGCCAGAGCTTCGCAAGCTGTTCGGGGATTGCGAGCCGAAGGCGGTGATCTGCCACGACGATCAATGGGAGAACGTTTTCCTGGCCGCCGGTTCGGTCGATTCCGAGCTGGTGTTCTGGACCGGCGCTCGGGAATTCCAGCTGCGAAACGATGTCCGGGTGCTGCCGGTGCCGGGCGCAGCTCCGCAGGCCCGGGCGCTGGCGACGGTTTTCGCCGAAAATGCAGCCGCACCACCGGCACCGGTTCTGACGTCCGACGACACCGCCCTTCTCTTGTATACCTCCGGAACCACGGGCGTTCCAAAGGGCGCCATGCTCACGCATCGCAATCTGGTGGCGACCGCGTTGATCTGTTGCGATCATTTCGAATTGAACGGCACGTCGTGCATCTTTGGGGTCGCGCCGCTGTTCCACATCACCGGCTTTGAAATCCAGATGGTCGCGGCGTTTGCCGCGCGTGCAGCGATGGTGCTGACCTATCGCTTCCAGCCCCAGGTCGCGCTCGATGCCTTCCTTGAATGGCGGCCGACATTCATCGTCGGTGCCATCACCGCGTACATCGCGCTGATGAACCAGGCTGACGCAACGAGCCGGCATTTCGAGAGCTTCGTACATATCTATTCCGGCGGCGCGCCGATCGCGCCCTCGGTCATCGATGCCTTTGCGAAACGGTTTGGACGGGCGATCCGCAGTTCCTATGGAATGACCGAACTGACCTCTGCAAGCCATCTTGCGCCCAACGAAGGTCGGATTCCGGTCGATCCCGACTCAGGCGCGCTGTCGATCGGCAGGCCGACTTCGGGCGTCGATGCGATCGTCGTCGACGACGAGCGCCGCCCGCTCGGACCCGGCGCGCATGGCGAGGTGGTTGTGCGTGGCTCAGGTGTGATGGCCGGCTACTGGAGGAAGCCGGCGGAAACCGACGAGGTGCTGACCAACGGCTGGCTGCATAGCGGCGACGTCGGCTTCTTTGACGAGAGCGGCTGGTTCTACCTCGTGGACCGCAAGAAGGACATGATCTCCGCCTCCGGCTTCAAGGTCTGGCCGCGCGAAGTCGAAGACGTGATCTATGGCTTTCCGGGCGTGCGCGAAGCAGCCGTCGTCGGCGCCGCCGATCCCTATCGCGGCGAGACGGTGGTCGCCTTCGTCTCCGCTCAACCCGGCACCGTGATCGATGTTGCCGCGCTCTCGCGCTTCTGCCGCGAGCGACTGGCGGCCTACAAGTGCCCGGTCGACATTCGCGTGCTGGACGATCTGCCGAAGACGGAATCCGGAAAAATCACCCGAAACACGCTCAGGGACGGCCTACGCGGCCGGTAAGGAGAATCTACATGGATATCACCCAAAGCGAGCGCAGCCAGCAACTGGCCGCGCGTCTCCAGCGCTTCATGATAGAGCACATCTATCCGAATGAGCGCCGATATTATCAGGAGGCCGAGCGGCTCGGGCCCTGGGCTGTGCACCCGGTTGTCGAGGAACTGAAGCCGCTCGCACAACAGGCCGGCCTGTGGAACCTGTTTCTACCCGCTCACGAGGACGGGCTGACCAATCTCGAATATGCCCCGCTGTGCGAGATCATGGGACGTTCGCATCTTGCTCCCGAGGTCTTCAATTGCAGCGCCCCTGACACGGGCAACATGGAGACCATCCTGCGCTACGGAACGGAGGCGCAGAAGGAACGCTGGCTGAAGCCCTTGCTGGCCGGCGAGATCCGTTCTTCCTTTGCGATGACGGAGCCCGACGTTGCCTCGTCCGACGCGACCAATGTGGCCAGCTCGATCGTCCGTGATGGCGACGATTACGTGATCAACGGTCGCAAATGGTACACCACCGGCGCCACCGATCCGCGATGCAAGATCATCATCTTCATGGGGCAGACCGATCCGCAGAATCCGGATCGTCACAAGCGTCAGTCGATGATCCTCGTGCCGAAGGAGACGCCCGGCGTGCATGTCGTCCGTTCGCTGCCCGTGCTCGGCTTCTACGGCGTCCCGGATCGTGCATCCGAGGTGATATTCACCAATGTACGCGTGCCGGCCGCCAACATGCTGCTCGGCGAGGGGCGTGGGTTCGAGATCGCGCAGGGTCGGCTCGGGCCCGGACGCATTCATCATTGCATGCGGCTGATCGGCCTCTCCGAGCGCGTGCTCGAGCGCATGTGCCGACGCGCGCTGAAACGCGTCGCCTCCGGCAAGCCTCTCGCCGAGCAAACCGTGACGCTCGAGCGCGTGGCCGAAGCGCGCATGAAGATCGACCAGGCGCGGCTGCTGACGCTCAGAGCGGCCTACATGATGGACACGGTCGGCAACAAGGCAGCGCGGCAGGAAATCGCGATGATCAAGGTCGTCGCGCCGAACATGGCGCAGACCATTGTTGACTGGGCGATCCAGGCGTTCGGGGGAGGCGGCACCAACAACGACCATTTCCTTTCGGCAGCGCTCGCGACGACTCGCTTGTTGCGACTGGCCGACGGCCCCGACGAGGTCCACCGCAACCAGATCGGCAAGCTCGAATTGCGCCGATGGCTCAACGTCGATCCCGCACGGACCGGCGGCGGCGCGGATCCGTTGTCGCCCGATGAATCCGAATCCTGGTCCGAAGGCGGCTTGTGGCCGCGCCCGAAAGATTTGCCATAGGCGGGTTGGGAAGGGGCTGGAGCCGGAGCGCATCGGCTCCAGCGCTGATCAACAAAAGGAGAGTTGTGAGCGATCTCACAGGGGGACGTCGAATCCTGCACTAGTCAGGACTCTCCCAGAACCAACGGAGGTTCGCATGAAGCTCCTGATGATCGCCGGCCTGACCGCCCTCGCGCTTTTTCTGGCTGCGACGAATGTCCCGAGATCGCATCCATCGTCCGTGAGCCACACATCGGTGGCAGGGATGCCCGCTGTGCAAGAACAAGACAAGCTGCCGGTTGAAGATTTTGACGATCGATCGCTGGTGTTTCCGAGGGGAACTCAGCAATAGAGAGAATGGTGCCGTCGCATCCGAACGCATTCGGTTCGAGATGAGCGGGCTGGAAATCGTCTGGCGTTGAACAGCGCAACGCGTCGGACGGGTTGTTCGCTTGCGCAGCCCCCGTCGCGCGCTGTGTTTCAAAAATTCATGAAGATCGGGTTGATCTCAGCGGGATCGCCGACATGTTCTGGGAGTTGAAACGGCGCACCGTGGCGATCGACTATCAGAATTGCCAGTAGCAGCGCCAACACCGCAGCGATGTAGATGAGCAGTGGCGACGCGTCCCGGCTGGTGGGATTGCGATCCCGCGGCGGCAACACGCGAGAATGCCAAATGCGCGAGATGAACTGCAGATATGCTTTCGGATGTATTTGCATGTTCGACCTCGATTGTGAGGCGCCTTTACCAAGACTGCGACCGCGTGGGCCGCTCTTCAAGGCGCCGCTTGTCGCACCCCAAACCGAATACGAGCTCCCTTGTTGATTACTGGTGAAATGGGCACGTTGTTGCCAAGGGCCAAGCCCGTCGCCCATGGACACGCCAGATTTCCAGAATGATCGCCGGCGGGGCCGATGGACGCCAGGGGAGCACTTTGGCCGGGCAGCAAAAACGGGCAGAATGGCTTGGGGGCTGCGCTGCGAGTGTCTCCGACGGCCATGGATTTGATTTTGCGTCTCGCCACGTTCCTTGTAACAGCATCGCTGCTTCTTGCGCTGCAACCCGCGCAAGCGCAATTGGCCGGACACGGCGGACCTGTCCGCGCGATCGCCGTTTCAGGCGATGGCAGGACGATTCTGTCGGGCAGCTTCGACACTGCGGCGATCCGATGGTCGCTGGCAACCGAGTCCGCGGATCAGGTCCTTCGCTTCCATTCGGGTGCGGTGAACGCGGTCGCCTTCCTCGGCGATGGAAGAATGGCAACGGCGGGTGCGGATGGCCGGATTGCCATCTGGACGTCGGGCCGGCCGCAGCCGGACCGGGTTTTCGCGGACCATACGGGACCCATCGTCGGGCTCGCCGTTACGCCCGATGCATCCAAGCTCGCATCCGCCTCGTGGGACCATACCGTGCGGCTCTCGTCGTTGTCCGACGGGGGCTCGCGCGTGCTGCAAGGTCACTCGCAAAACGTGAATGGCGTGGCCTTTGCCCCCGACGGACAGTCGCTGGTGAGCGTGGGCTACGATCTGACGGTGCGGATCTGGCGCCTGCCGGACGGCAGCGCCGAGGTCGTCACGGTGCCGTTGCCGCTGAATGCCGTGGCCATCTCGCCTGACGGCGAAATCGTCACCGGCGCAGCGGACGGCAAGCTGCGCATGATGACGGCCGACGGCAAGGCAAGCGGCGAGGTCATCGCCGGCGCCACGCCGATCGTCGCCTTGGCGGTCTCGCATGACGGCGCCTTGATCGCCGCGGCGGCAATTGACGGCACGGTGGCGATCGTCGATCGCAAGGCGCGCAGCGTGCTGCGCACGCTCGCCGGGCTGGGCGGGCCGGTTTGGTCGGTGGCATTCCTGCCCGATGGCGTGACGCTCCTGACCGGCGGCGCCGACGGCAAGATCAGGCGCTGGAATGCACTGACTGGCGCGGCGGCCGGATCGAACGTGGTGGGCACGCCGAGGGACCCGCTCGCCGCTTATGGCGGCGATCACGGCGCCGAAATCTTCAGGGCCTGCGTCGCCTGCCACACATTGTCGGAGACGGAGGTGCAGCGCGCCGGTCCCACCCTTGCCGGACTGTTCGGTCGGAGGATCGCCTCGCTGCCGGGCTATCGCTTCTCCGACGCACTCAAGACGATGGACATCGTCTGGACGCCGGAGACCGTCTCAAAATTGTTCGAGATCGGGCCGAACGCCTATACGCCCGGCACGAAGATGCCGGAGCAGCAGATCGGCTCGGCCGAAGATCGCCGCGCGCTCTCGGACTTCCTGGCGCGTGCGACGTCGAAATAGCCCGAGTTGGCGCTAGCCGCCTTGCGCATACTCAAGCGAAGGCGTCAAGCCGCGATATGAGACTTTAATATCCCGGCCATTGCTCCACCGGAATTTTCGTCAGCTCCGGGTTCTCCTTGAGCATGCGGGCGATACTAATGCTGGGATGTTCCTTGAGCGCCGCCACGACGCACTGGTTGACGTATTTGCGGCGGGACAGCCACTTGATCTTCTTGCCCTTCGCCTCGGCCTTGCAGGCGACGACCGCCTGCTTGAGTGCAACCTTTTCCGCTTTGGTGAGGGCGGCGGCCTCGACGGCTGTGCCGCCAAGGACCGTGGTGACAAGGCACGTCGACAGAACCTTCATGAATCGAGGCATGCGGCTAGTCCTTGTTCTCGCGTTGACGCAGGTAGTCATCCGTCGTTCGTGGCGGCGCGCGTTCCGGCACGTCCTGGATCGGATCGAACTGCTGTTCGCTCATGACAATGACCCGGCAATCGGCGCACATCCGCAAGGCCTCGGTCCGACGGTCCCCGGCAGGGTACATCCAATGCCGTCCCTCGAGTTTGGTCGCGATCCGATCGATCGTGCTCTTGACGCCGAACGGCGTGCCACAGCGAATACACAGGGCAGGTTCTTCTTCCTTGATCACCCGCGCCGGCGCGCGTCTTGCCCGGAAATCGATCTGCGGGGCGAGCCTGATGACTTTTTCAGGACAGGTGCTCTGACACAAACCGCACTGCACGCAGGCGTCCTCCACGAATTTGAGGACAGGGCGGTCGGGATCGGCGCGGAGCGCACCGGTTGGGCAGGCCGAAACACAGGACAGGCACAGCGTGCAACCGGCGACGTCGACGGTGATCGCACCGATAGGTGCACCCTCAGGCAAGGCGATCACGTCAACCGGCTTGGGGGCGAGGCGATGCAGTTCGCTCAAGCCGAAGCGAAGCAGATCGCCGCGTTTGCCGACCGTTAGGAAAGTCGCGGGATTTTCGAGGCCGGCGAGGGGGCCAATCCCCGTCAGTTGCTCGGCCAGAGTGTCGGGATCGTCGGTTTCGATCGTGCTCACGCGGCGGCCGTCAAATCCGAGTCCGGCGAGAATGGTCTCGGCCATCCGGATCGTCAGCAACGATCCGGTCACGTCGTGTCGTGGCTTGGCGCGCAGCAGGAGCCGCACGGCAGCCGCGCCATAGCCGAAGGCGCCGATGATGGCTTCCAGGCCGACCTGCGTCAGCTCGTTGACGGCGAGGGGAAGCACATTGGCCGGCAATCCGTCGCCATGGCGGGCGAGCGCATCGATCAGCGGCGTGCCGTGCTGGCTGTCATGCAGCAGCAGGACCGGATGTGTGCCGCCGGCCTCGCGATAGGCGCGCAACATGGCGCGGAGGATCTGCAACTGGGTATCGGCGGGTGGCAGCGCGTAGGATGCCGCTCCGGTGGGGCAGGCGGCCGCACATTGCCCGCAGCCTGCGCACACCTCCGCGTTGACTGCGACATGGTCGCCGTCCGGCGTGATCGCGCCGGTCGGGCACAAATCGAGGCAGCGATGGCATCCGATCAGCTTCGAGCGGGAATGCGCGCAGAGGCTGGGTGTGAAGTCGACATATCTCGGCTTGTCGAAGCTTCCGACGAGATCGCGGGCGGCGAGCACCGCACGCAGCATGGCCGCGGGATCTCTCGGATCCGCGCGGAGATAGCCGTCTCGCAGATCGTGTGCGGGAAACAGAGGCGGCTCGCCGGAGAGGTCGAGCACGAGATCGCAGCGCGAGATCGCGCCGTTGCGCGGGGCCTCGAACTCGAAGCGGGCGCGTGAGGACGGGCGTGGCTGCGCGTAATCGTCGATCGTGAGCTCGAAGCCGCCAAAGTGCCCCCGCGCATTGCGGATCGTGCCCTTCACGATCGGGAACACGGCTGCGGCAGGCGGCACGACGTCCGCCGGCTTCCTGAGCACGACCGTGACGTCGAGATGGTCCGCCAGCAGCCGGCCGGCCTCGATCGCGGTCTCGTCGCGCCCATAGATCAGGATGATGCCATCGCTCGACAATGTGACCAGCGGATAGTCCGGCGCGGGAACCGCCGCCGCCGCAAGCAGTGCCGCCATCTTCGGGCCCGCCTTCGCGCCGTCGCGCGACCAGCCCGCCGTCTCGCGGATGTTGACGAAGCTGATCGGGCCGGCGCGTTCGCCCATCTCATTGGTGAACTGGCCGGCCTGCTGCGTGCAGGCGACGGTCAACGGGCCGTCGGCTTTCGCGGCGCTGCGGAAATCTTCGAGCTCGGCGCCGCAGAGATGACGATGGCTCCTGATCTCGCAGTTGGGACATCCACGCTGGATCGCGGCCACGTCAAGGCGCATCGTGTCTTCACACGAGCAGATCAGGACGGTCTTCGCTGGCTGCTCCAGGTCGATCCCTCCGCGGGTGCGGCGCCGTCTTGCGGACTCGCGCCATTCCTTCACCTCGTATAGATATTCACTATCGGAAGGAAAAGGAAAGTGGAGGACGGCCCTTGCGGTCGACCCCGACCAGCCGCGTCTCCGTGACGGAAGCGATCCATCTGCCGCCGCCATTCACGCTCGTCCGGTTGCGTGAGAGCGGAGACGCCTTTGCTCACGCTTGCCGCATTGCACCCAAAAGCGGTGCCGGCACGCTGGTGTATGTCGGGCGGTTCGATCTTGCCGAATTCGCCGTGGTGCTCGAGCCGGGCGAGCCCTTGGCCACCGCACGGCGCGCCTTCTATGCCGGCATGGTCGCGCTCACCGACGCCCTGCGCGCCTATGCGCCGCCGCACAAGACGGTCGCGATCGGCTGGCCCGACACCGTCGCGATCGACGGTGGGCTGGTCGGCGGCGGACGGATGGGATGGCCGACGTCAGCGCGCGAGGACGAGCCGCCTGCCTGGCTGGTGTTCGGCGCCATGATCCGGACGGTCGCAATGGCCGATCAGGGACCGGGCGTCCATCCGCTCGCGTCCGCGCTGGATGAGGAGGGGTTTGGCGAAGCGGGAGCCGTGCAGGTGACCGAGAGCTTTGCGCGGCACCTGATGCGGGCGATCGAAAGCTGGCAGACCGACGGCTTTGGCAGCCTCGCGCGCGACTATCTCAGCCGGATCCCCCGCGAGCGGCGAACCGTGCTGCGGATCGATGACGGCGGCGATCTCCTCACGCGCCGCGTCGGTGCCGACAGGATTGAACGCAGCGTACTCGTCAAGGCGGTCGGAACGCCGTCCTGGTTCGATCCGAAGCTCGGAGGGCCGCGACTGTGAAACTGCTCCGCAGCATTGCGCTCGATCCCTCCGACACCTTCGTATTCGATGTGGCGGCCGAGCCGGGCGAATGGGCCGTCTCCGGCGCCTTCCGCTTCTGCGATCAGGATCCGACGAAGCTGACCGGCAAGGCCCGCGTCGCGTTCCGCAGTGGCTTCCTTGGGGTGCAGTCCTGGGGCTGGTCGACGCTGGTGCAGATCGTGCCTGCCACCGAGAACGATTGCAGCGCGCTGATCGACCGCCTCGCGAGGCAATTGATCGATCGCTTCGGTGCGCCGGATCTGGCGACCGCGCGGGTGGCGGCGGAAGAGGAGGTCGCCTTCGCGCAGTCGCTCTGCAACCATCCGGTCAGCTCGCTCATTGCCGTTCACCGTTCGGTGAGCGACGGCGAAGTCCGGGAGTCGTTCCGCAGGCTGCAACTGCGCCAGGGTCAGGGACACAGCAAGGCGTTCTCGTTCATGGAAGTCGAAGACGATGTCGAGCCTGACGCTGATCTCAAGCTTGCCGATATGAGCGGGGAGTCGCGGCACCGATGAATGGTTTCTGGATCGCGTGCGGCCACCATCTGCTCGATCGCGACGGGAGCGGGGGGCTTTGCGTCACCGACGAGTTCCTGAAGGCCTATTTTGCTCGTCCGGAGCTGGTTCCGCCGGACGAAGCATGCCCGGTCGAGCGGCGGCTGCACCGCGCGCTGTTCGCGGCTCCCCGCAGGCCGGTCGGCGCCGAAGAGATTGACGCGATCGTCGATGCGGATGCTCGGGAGAACTGGCGGCTCGTGCTTGCCTTCCGCGACCTCCTCGTGCGGCATCCGACGCTGGAGCAGGCCTATCTTGCAACCGTCCGGTCCGGGACCAACGATTTGCCGCCGCTGTTTGTCAATCAGCTCGTGCACGTGATCCTGCGCAATGCGCTCGATGGCTGCGATGATCCGTTCGTGCTGCGCGCAGCCGAACTGTTCTTCCGCCCGCAGCGCATCCTGCCGCAGGAGCAGGCCCTGCTGCTCGGCGATGAAGAGATCGTCGGGGGACAGAGTCCGACCCCGGTGCTCTCGCTGATGTCGATGCTGGGGGCGTTGACCGATGCCGAGCTCGACGTCTTGCGCGAGGACAATGCCGGCGATTACTGGCGCCGGAGCGATCAATTCGACATGGCATTCGACCTCACCGCAGGCGGCCGCGGGCCGGCGGCGCTGGCGCAGGCGATGGTGCGCTGGATCTCCCATCTGCTCGGGATCGACGTCAGCATTGAGCCGCTGCGCGAACTGCGTGATGCACGTCTCACCTGGTATGTCGGGCTCGACGCCGATGCGACCAGGCTCGGCGACCGTCTCTGGCATGGCGAGCAGCTCGACGACCGCAGCGCCGGACGCGTGCTCTCATTGTTCCGCCTGACGTTTGCGGACGCCAGCGTGGCCGCAGACGAGATGCGGGCCGAGCCGGTCTATCTCATTCTGTCGATGAACGCCGACCAGAAGCTCCGGATGAAGCCGCAGAACTTGCTGACGGGGCTGCCGGTCAAACATCTGGAGATGGCGACATGAGTCCGGCCGCGCTGCCGCTTGTGCGTGTTCCCGTCGGCGTCGTGGTGGAACGGCATCAGGCGGACTCGCCGTGGACCGATTTCGTCTGGCGCGCGGTTGCCGTTCTGCCCGACGAGCCGGACACCAAACCCTGGACGGTGCTTCGCGACGAGAACGGGACGACGCTGTTTTATGCCGGCAGCGCCACGGTCGATCTCTATGGTTCCGAGACGGCGCGCTATCGCGACAATCTCGCCTCGGGCAGTCCGGCCATCTGGGCCGTCTTGTCGCCGGCGGAAGGCGCCTGGCCCTACTCGGTGGCTGCCGCGACCGCCGATCCTTCGGAGGGCGAGGCGTTCACGGAGGCCGGTGCGAATCTGGTCGAGGCCGTCCCCATGCCGGAGATGCTGCGTGAGCAGATTGAAAGCTTCGTGGCCGAGCTCCACGTCGAACGTGAGTTCTTCAAGCGCAAGCGACGGCAGGCCGATCCCGAGGCGCTCGCGCGCCGGCAGCATGAAGGCGGACACGAATGAGTGAGGACAAGTTCCTGACGCGCTGGTCCCGCCGCAAGCAGGAGGCAAAGGCGAACGCCACGCCACCGGATCCGGCAATGCGCGACGACATGCAGTCGCCGCCGCCAGCCGTCAAAGACGACGACGCGGAGTTCGACCTTGCGAGCCTGCCTTCGATTGACACAATTACCTCGGCGACCGACATCACCGCGTTCCTGCGCAAGGGAATCCCGCAGGAGCTGAGGCGTGCGGCGCTTCGTCGCGCCTGGAGCGCCGATCCCGTCATTCGCGACTTTGTCGGGCTTGCCGAGAATGCCTGGGACTTCAACGACCCGACCGCGATGCCGGGCTTTGGCCCGCTGGATTGCTCCGAGGCTGAGCTCACCGCGCTCATCGACAGAATCGTCGGCGGCCTCGGCAAGCCGGCCCAGGCACCGCCCGAGCGTTCGGTTGAAGTCGCGGATTCTTCGCAGCAATTGCGCGAGGTCGAGTTGCCGGGCATCGGCGCCGAAGAAGCCGCGACCACGGGAACCGCACCTGATCCTGCTGCAACGCAACGAACGCTCACCGAAAGCTCCGACGGCGAACAGGTGCCGGTTGAGCGCCGCACGCACGGCAGCGCGCTGCCTCGCTAGGGACCGCGACGAAAGGCCATAGCCTCAGACTATGCGAGCTGATTGACCCCTCGTTGGGCTGGGACTAGGCTTCGCTAGCGCTTTGTAAGAAAAGCAAAATCAGCACCCGGGACTTGGATGGAGGTCCACGTGCGCGATGCTGGCCTTGAGCGAGCCATTGACGCTGCCGGCGGCGTTGCAGAGCTTGCGCGCAAAATCGGCATCAGCCAGCCCTCTGTTTCGAACTGGAACAAGGTGCCCGCGCAACGGGTGATCGCCGTCGAAGCCGCCACAGGCATCTCGCGCGATAATTTGCGGCCTGATCTGTACAGCGAGCCGTTTTTCTCCGAAGAGCCGATCGATTCTGTCGATGTCGCGCGTGCGCAGGAATATCTGCTGCTCGCGACACTGTTGTCCGCCGCACCATCGAAGAAACTGCTCGATCAACTGGCTGCGTTGACCGCCGATGCCACGCCGCTTGGGCGCGCGCATGCCGCGCTGGCCGAATCCGCCGCCAATGCAGTCGCGGCGACGGTCGAACGCGAATATTTCGATCTGTTCACAGGTCTCGGCCGCGGCGAACTCTTGCCCTACGCCTCCTACTATCTGACCGGCTTTCTCAACGAGCGGCCGCTGTCGAGGCTGCGCGCCGACCTCGCTGCGTCCGGGATCGAGCGCATAGCGAACAATTCCGAGCCGGAAGATCACGCGGCTATCCTGTGCGAGATCATGGCAGGTTTCGCGGGAGGGCGTTTCCCGGCGCCGTTCGACACGCAGCGTGCCTTCTTCGGCAAACACGTCGCGCCCTGGATGGGGCGGCTGTTCGTCGACATCGAGCGCGCGGAGAGCGCCGTCTTCTATCGTGCGGTCGGTGCGCTTGGTCGCGCCTTTGTCGAGATCGAGACAGAAGCATTCACGTTCGCGAACTGACCTGCATCCGCAGGTCCAGGAGAGATGCGATGAGTGAAGACAGGACAACCACAGTCGGGCGCCGCGATTTCTTGCGCAAGGTCGGCGTCGGCACGGTGGGCGCCGGCGCGACCCTCGCAACGCCGCTGGTCGGGGCTGCGCAGGCTGACAGCGAAACCAACGATGAGAAGCGCAAGGCGCGCTACAAGGAAACCGATCACGTCAAGGCGTTCTACCGCGTCAATCGTTATCCGGCCAAGGGAGGTTGACCGTGCTGATCAAGCGAACAAACCAGCGTTCCCTGCGCCAAGGCTCCGCCGCCAGCTCCCTTGCAGATCAGGCCGGTGGCCTCGACCGCCGCAGCTTCCTGCGCAAATCCGGTCTTGCCGGGGGCGCGCTTGCCGCATTCGGCACCTTGCCGCTCGGCAGCGTGCGCAAGGCGGAAGCCGCGGCGGCCGGTCCGCTCACGGCGGGAGCGACCGTGCGCAAGAGCATCTGCACGCATTGCTCGGTTGGGTGCACGGTGACGGCCGAGGTCTTGAACGGGGTATGGATCGGCCAGGAGCCGAGCTGGGATTCTCCGATCAATCGCGGCTCGCATTGCGCCAAGGGCGCTTCCGTGCGTGAGCTCGTGCACAGCGAGCGGCGGTTGCGCTATCCGATGAAGCTGGTGGGCGGGCAGTGGACCCGCGTCTCCTGGGACACCGCGATCAATGAGATCGGCGACAAGATTCAGGCGGTACGTGAGAAGTCGGGTCCCGATTCCGTCTATTGGCTCGGCTCGGCCAAGATGACCAACGAAGGCGCCTACCTGTTCCGCAAGCTCGGTGCGTTCTGGGGCACCAACAATACCGATCACCAGGCCCGCATCTGCCATTCAACAACCGTCACCGGCGTCGCCAACACCTGGGGCTACGGCGCGATGACCAACAGCTACAATGACATCCGCAATGCGAAGACGCAGGTCATCCTGGGCGGCAATCCGGCCGAGGCGCATCCCGTCTCGCTGCAGCATCTGCTCGAGGGCAAGGAGCTGCAAAGGGCCAACTTCATCGTCATCGACCCGCGGCTGACGCGCACCGCCGCGCACGCGACCGAATATGTGCGGATGCGGCCGGGTACCGACATTCCGGTGCTCTACGGCATGATGTGGCACATCCTGCAGAACGGCTGGGAGGACAAGGAGTTCATCCGGCAGCGCGTCTACGGTTTCGACGACCTCAAGAAGGAGGTCGAGAAATGGCCTCCTGAGGAAGTCGAGCGCGTCACCGGCATTCCCGGCGAGCAGCTCAAGCGCGTCGCCAAGATGTTCGCCACCGAGAAGCCGGCAACGCTGATCTGGGCCATGGGCCAGACGCAGAAGACCGTCGGCACCGCCAATGTGCGGGCGAGCTGCATCGCGCTGCTGATGACCGGCAATGTCGGCAAGGCCGGCGCCGGCGCCAACATCTTCCGAGGCCACGACAACGTGCAGGGCGCGACCGATGTCGGGCTCGATATCGTCACGCTGCCGTTCTACTACGGCCTTGCCGAAGGCGCCTGGAAGCACTGGTCGCGGGTCTGGGAGGTCGACTATGACTTCCTGAAGGCGCGGTTCGATTCCAAGCAGATCATGGAAACCCCCGGCATTCCGCTGACCCGCTGGTTCGAGGCGGTGACGTTGCCGAAGGAGCAGGTTGCGCAGAAGGACAACGTGAAGGCGGTGTTCGTGCAGGGACACGCCTCCAACAGCATCACCCGTATCCCTGAATCCCTCAACGGCCTGAAGGCGCTCGAGCTGCTCGTCATCGCCGATCCGCATCCGACGACCTGGGCCTCGCTCGCGGTCGAGGCGGGACGCACCGAAGGCGTCTACATTCTCCCGGTCGCCACCCAGTTCGAGTGCAAGGGGTCGCGCGTCGCTTCCAACCGCTCGCTGCAATGGGGCGAGCAGATCGTGAAGCCGATCTTCGAGTCGAAGGACGATCTCGAAATCATCTATCTGATGGCGAAGAAGCTCGGCTTCGCCGATCAGATGTTCAAGAAGATCAAGGTCGAGAACAACCTGCCCGAGGCCGAGGACGTGCTGCGCGAGATGAACCGCGGTAGCTGGTCGACCGGCTATTGCGGACAATCGCCCGAGCGCCTCAAGGCGCACATGAAGAACCAGGCGAAGTTCGACATGCTAACGATGCGGGCGCCAAAGGATGATCCCGAGGTTGGCGGCGACTATTACGGCCTGCCTTGGCCGTGCTGGGGATCACCCGAGGTCAGGCACCCCGGCACGCCACTGCTCTACAACACCAATCTGCACGTGATGGACGGCGGCGGCACGTTCCGGCCGCGGTTCGGCGTCGAGCGTGAGGAGAAGCTGCCGGACGGCACGACGCGGAAGGTAAGCCTGCTCGCGGACGGCTCGTATTCGTTGGGGTCGGGAATCCAGGATGGCTATCCGGAATTCACGCTGGCGAGCCTGAAGAAGCTCGGCTGGGACAGCGAGCTCACCGAAGCGGAAATGGCCGTGATCAACAAGATCAATCCGGCCAATCCGGACACGGTGTCGTGGTCGCTCGATCTGTCGGGCGGCATTCAGCGCGTCGCGCTGGCGCACGGCTGCGTACCCTACGGCAACGGCAAGGCGCGCATGAATGCCTTCGGCTTGCCGGATCCGATCCCGGTTCACCGCGAGCCGATCTATACGCCACGCGTCGATCTCGTCGCCAAATACCCGACGCTGCCCGACGCCAAGCAGTTCCGGATGCCCAATATCGGATTCTCGGTGCAGAAGGCCGCGGTGGAGAAGGGCATTGCAAAGCAGTTTCCGCTCATCCTCTCGTCCGGCCGTCTGGTCGAATATGAGGGCGGCGGCGAGGAGACGCGCACGAACCCGTGGCTCGCCGAGTTGCAGCAGGACATGTTCATCGAGATCAACCCTGTTGATGCCGCCGATCGCGGTGTCAAGGACGGCGGCTGGGTCTGGGTCACCGGCGCCGAGAACAATTCCAGGGCAAGGATGAAGGCGCTCGTCACCGAGCGGGTCGGCAAGGGCGTCGCCTGGATGCCCTTCCATTTCGGCGGCTGGCTTGCGGGCAAGGATCTTCGCGGCAACTACCCGAAGGGCACCGATCCGATCGTGCTCGGCGAAAGCGCGAACACGATCACCACCTACGGATACGATCCCGCGACGGGCATGCAGGAGCCCAAGGTCACTCTCTGCCAGATCGCGGCGGCATAAGGGAGCAACGACGATGGCACGTATGAAGTTTCTCTGCGACGCCGACCGTTGCATCGAGTGCAACGCCTGCGTCACGGCCTGCAAGAACGAGCACGAGGTGCCCTGGGGCATCAACCGCCGCCGGGTCGTCACCATCGCCGACGGCAAGCCGGGCGAACGCTCGGTCTCGATGGCCTGCATGCACTGTACGGACGCGCCCTGTGCGGCGGTGTGCCCGGTGAATTGTTTCTATACCACCGCCGACGGCGTGGTTCTGCACTCCAAGGATCTCTGCATCGGCTGCGGCTACTGCTTCTACGCCTGTCCGTTCGGCGCGCCGCAATATCCGAAGGTCGGCAATTTCGGCTCGCGCGGAAAAATGGACAAATGCACCTATTGTGCCGGCGGTCCCGAGGCCGATGGCAGCAAGGAAGAGTACGAGAAATACGGCGCGAACCGGCTTGCCGAAGGCAAGCTGCCGCTGTGCGCGGAGATGTGCTCGACCAAGTCGCTGCTCGCCGGCGACGGCGAGATCATTGCCCAGATCTATAAAGAGCGCGTGCTGAAGCGCGGCTACGGCTCAGGCGCATGGGGCTGGAAGACCGCCTATCGCGAGACGATCGAGTCCTGACGACGACCTGGCGCGGGTCGCGTCGATATCGGGAGGACCTTATGGCGTGTTTTGCACGATGTGTTCGGCTCGTCATCGGCGTGGCTGGACTCCTGCTGCTCGTCTCCGCGGCTTCCCCGTCCGTAGCCCAGCAGGTCAACCCGACCGCAAGCGCGGTCAAGGAGCAACAGCTCCTGCAGGAACTGAACCGGGTGCAGGGACGCGTCAGCATACCCGACCAGCGCTCGGGCGTTCTCGAACAGCCGGCCGGCCGTGAATGGCGCGAGTTCCGGAACGTGACGCTGCGCTGGATCGGCGGCATCGCCATTCTTGGCATGCTCGCGGCGCTGGTCATCTTCTATCTCAGCCGCGGGATGGTGCGGCTGCAGAGCGGTCGTTCCGGCCGGACCATCGTGCGCTTTTCCGCATTCGAGCGCTTCGTGCACTGGATGACGGCGACTTGCTTCATCATTCTGGCGATCTCGGGGTTGAACGTCACTTTTGGACGTCCATTGCTGCTGCCGTTGATCGGCCACGAAGCGTTTTCCGAATGGTCGCAATGGGCGAAATATGTTCACAACTATCTCAGCTTCCCGTTCACCATCGGCGTCGTGCTGATCTTCCTGATGTGGATCGCCGGCAATATCCCGAACAAGGCGGATGTCGACTGGATCAAGCGCGGCGGCGGCATCGTCGGGCACGATCATCCGCCGGCCTATCGTTTCAACGCCGGCCAGAAGGCGATCTACTGGATCGTGGTCATCGGCGGAGGTCTGGTGGCAGCGACGGGATATGCGCTGATGTTCCCCTTCTACCTGTCAGGCATCGAAGGGATGCAGCTCGCGCAGATCGTCCACTCCATCGTAGCGATGCTCTTCACGGCAGTGATGTTGGCGCACATCTATATCGGCACGATCGGCATGGAAGGCGCGTTCGAGGCGATGGGAAGCGGCACCGTCGATGTCAATTGGGCCAGGGAGCACCACAGCCTCTGGCTGGAAGAGGAGAATGCGCGCGATGCGCGACCCCAGCCCTCCGTCACCGCGGCGGAGTAGGGGGGCGCGCAGCCGTTGAACGCGAACTTGCTACAGCCGTACGCCCGTCGTTGCAAAGGCCTGTGCGACCGGTTCTTGCACCCGGTTTAGCGCCAGGGCCCCGAATGCCGACACGACGACGGCGGCCACGCAGGCGAGCAAGAAGACTTTCATTGTCGTTCTCCCAAATCGATCGGGATGCCGTGGGAGTTTACACAAGATGACGCGTCGCGGACAGCGTTGTCCGGCGCGTGTGGGCGGCCATGGCTCAAGCCATGGGGCGCAAGCGGCGGCTTTCTGGACGCTGCACCATCGAGAGGCGCTCCCGCGTTAGGTTGCCTTGGCGACCAGCAGTTCGCGTGGAGCGTGGATTGATCGCGCATGTCGAGCCTTAATGGGATTCCTCAGGCGGTCCAGGCCCCTCAAGGATCGGGGGCAAAAAGAAAGAAATGAAATGAATGACTTAAGGTGGAGATTGTCGGTGGCCCCGATGCTGGATTGGACTGGCTGATCTCAAGGTCACGGTAGATGATGTTTGCTCTCGGCACAGAGCGTGCGCTTCTAGACGTCAAAATGGCGCTCCCGCCTGCGCGCTTGCTGAATTGGGTTTGATTCAGATCAACCCACGAAGCGCGTCGATGCTCTGTTTATCGTGTGAGGTACCGGGTCCAATGGGGAGCGCCGTGGCAGCCTGGAAGCACGCTTTGAGGGTCCTCCGCGCGACATTTATCGATGGCGACGCAAACAGCCGGAGCGCCACGCATGGGTCGATGCGGATTGCAGGATGCGTTTTGAGCATCGCGGTCGTGCTCACCTCGACGAACTGTCTCGCGATGGAGTTCTCCCGTGTCCAGGGGTGCTTTGGAGATGTCTTGAAGCTCAGTGGAGATATCAGGGATGGGGACTTTGTCCGTTTTCGCGGATATCTGGCGACTGAGCGCCGGGTCGTTGGCCTCGATCTCGATTCCCGAGGTGGGTCCCTCTACGAAGGCTTCCGAATCGCCATGCTCGCGCACCAGAGGCAAATCGCCAGTTACGTTTCCGGAGAATGCGACTCGGCATGCGCTTTCATTTTCCTGGCGAGCAGGAAGCGTTATGTGGCGCCAAATGCCAAGATCGGCGTCCATTCGGTTTCCAATTTACACGGCAACGAGGACAGTCGAACGATTCGTGACACGATCAAGCTTGCGAGGTTGTCGGCCAAGCTCCGTATTCCTCCGTCGGCCATCGGCAGGATGGTCATGACTCCGCCGGGAAAGATCTCCTATTTGAACAAGGAGGAACTCGCTTCGCTGAAGGTCATGGAGCGGAATCCGTTTGATCGCACGGCGACCGCGGAATCAAGGAGTGGCTCCATGTGCGGCGCGGCGCCCTCGAAGAGCGCGTCGGAGGAGCAACGTCCGATGCGGAACGCCGCCGGCTCGAAGGGAAGCTAGGGCGCTGGTTGAGCGGGCTTTGGCGCCGAACCGGCTCGTATAGCCCAATTGGGTCAGTCAAGCCGTCGCACGTGACCCTGACTGCTTGGCACAAGCTGCACTGGTCTCTCCATTCCACCGCGATCTACAATCGCAGCCATGGGGTATACCAGCGACAGATTTCGGCGAGTGCGTGGCGCAAGCCAGCCGGCTGGCGCTCGCAATTGGCTGCGTCGCTGGCTTGAAGAGGCCGACGGCGATATTGCCTTCAAGGTCGTGGTCGTGACGGCCGGGATGCTGTCGACCGCGGCGATCGCCTTTGGATTGCTATCGTCCTGAGCGCGCCTCTTGTTTGCCGCGCGTGATGCTGGAATTGTCGTTCTGAGGTGCTCCGCCCGTGAAGCTCTGACAAGATGAGATATCGTCTTCAGCACGACACGGATCATTCCCGGCGGCAATGAATGCACTTCGAATTAGCTGAAAAATCGAGCGGACGTCGAGACCGTCTGGCGGCCAGGTTGGGCGTCGGGACCTGCGCCGCGACCTTCCTGTTTTGCTGCGCGCAACAGACGGCCGCGCTGCCGCTGACGCCTTTCCGCTATGAAGCCCAGGCTCAGCGGCATTGCCCCGGCGATAGCGTGGTCTGGCTCGATTTTCGGCGCGGACGCTACTACCTCAAAGGGCAAAGCCGCTATGCCAGGGGCTTCGATGGCGCCTTCGTGTGCAGGAATGAAGCGCGCGAGAGCGGCTATCGGCGTTCGCTGCTCGGCCTTCGGTGACATCACCGAAGGCCGGCCTGTCACGTAAAGCCGGCACTACCATCCGTCATAGTAGCGTGGCCGAGCGTAATAGCCGTAGCCTCCGCCCGGCGGGCAATAGTCGTAGCCATAGCCGCCGCCATAGCCGTATCCACCGCCATAGTAGGGATACCCGCCATAGTAGGCCGAGCTCGCGATGGCTCCGCCAACGATCGCACCGGCGGCTGCAGCGCCCCAGCCTCGATAGCCCCATCCACGATAGCCTCCCCAGCCGCCGGTGCCGCGCCAACCGCGATAGCCCCAGCCGCCGCCGCGCCAGCCGCCCCAGCCGCCCCAGCGGACCTGAAGGGCGGTGTTGCTCTCGACCATGCCCTTCATGGCCGCGACGTTGGTCGGCAACGGGGCCGCCTGGCTCGCGCCAATGCCGACCATGCTCGCAAGCAGGATCAAGGCCGGCAGGGTCTTGGTGTTCTTCATGACGTCCTCCACATCGGGGTGACACAGGCAGTCGCGACCGAAAGGCAGCCAAATCGAGAGCGGCTTTCCGATCCATGAGGACGCCGAGCCTGTCAGCCGCGGCCGGCCCGAAGCTTGATTTGAATCAAAGTGGCAAGAGGGCGGTGCGGACGATTGATCCTGCGCTTGGGACAATTGCCGCGGATAGGCAGGACGCCGCCTGATGGGGCGCGATCGCGCTCGTGATCCCGAGCGCGAATGCATCCCGGCGAAGTCGGAGCGGCCCCCGATTCCTGCCCCCGAACCGGGCCGCTTCCTCGGTGAAAGTCTGGACGCGTCACGCTTGATCTGAATCAAGCCGTGCGCAGCAAGGCGATGGCATCGCTTCCCGCGTAGCTGCTGATGCTCGATTCGAAAGCACGCTCTTGAAAACCCTTCGCCAGCTCGTGACCGGAGACGAGTTCGTCCAGCTCGCAATTCGCCTCGGATTGCTGGCACTGTTGATCTACTGGTCGTTCGTTCTGGTCAGCCCGTTCGTGCCGATCCTGGCCTGGAGCGTCGTGCTCGCGGTCGCGCTCTATCCCGTCTTCACCTGGCTCGCAGCAATGCTCGGCGGCCATACCGGCGTCGCGGCGCTCGTGCTGACCTTGATCTCTCTGGGAGTCGTCATCGGGCCGGCGACCTGGCTCGGAATTGGAGCGGTAGAGGGGGTGAGGGAGCTCGCCGAACAACTCGGCGCCGGCCACGTTGTCGTGCCGTCGCCGCCGCCCGAGATCAAGGATTGGCCGCTGATCGGCGGCCCACTCCATGAGATCTGGGATCGGGCGTCGACCAATCTGCGTGCCGTGCTGCGCGAGGTCGTGCCGCAACTGAAGCCGTTGGCCGGGACCCTGTTTGCATTTGCCAGCGATGCCGGGATCGGGATGCTGAAGTTTCTGCTGGCGGTCGTCGTGGCAGGGTTTCTGTTTCCCTATGGCTTGCAGCTTGCGGCGGCGTGCCGGAGCTTCCTGTCCCGCATCGTGCCGGAGCAGAGCGAGCACTTCCTCGACCTTGCAGGTGCGACCATCCGGGCGGTTTCCCGCGGCGTCATCGGCGTCGCCGTCCTGCAATCGCTGCTGGCCGGCATTGGCTTCAAGCTGGCGGGGATCCCGAGCGCGGGGCTGCTGGCGTTTGTCGTGATGCTGCTCGCGATCGTGCAGATCGGGGCGGCAATTGTGCTGTTTCCGGTCATCATCTGGCTATGGTCGGCCAAGGATTTCACGACCGCACTCGCCCTCACGTTCTTCTTCCTGGTCGTCGGCGTCCTCGACAATGTGCTGAAGCCGCTGGTGATGGGGCGGGGCCTGACCACGCCGGCGCTCGTCATCTTTGTCGGCGTGATCGGCGGCACGCTTGCCCACGGCATCGTGGGCCTGTTCATCGGTCCAATCATTCTCGCGGTCGCCTGGGAATTGCTCACGGCATGGATCCGGGACGACCGCGCCCGGCTGGCGGGAGAGCGATAATGCTGTTTCAGCTCCTCGTGGGATCGGCGGTGAGCGCGATCAATATCGCGATCCATTCGCTGTGGACCGTCGCGGCGATCGGGTTGCTTCGCAACGTTGCCTTGAGCGCGGCCGGCCGGGCGGGGCTACAGCTCAGCGGCGTGATGGTCGCAACCGCGCTTGCGCTGATGCTGGCTCACACGCTCGAGATCGTGGTGTGGAGCCTGGCCTATTGGGTGCTCGGCGCCGCGCCCGCCGGCAGCAATCTGCTGTATTTCGCCTTTGTGAACTACACCACGCTCGGCTATGGCGACGTCATCCCGGTCAAGCAGTGGCTGTTGATCGGACCGATGGCGGCCATGAACGGCATTCTCATGTTCGGGTGGTCGACCGCGGTCTTGTTCGAGGTGTTGCAAAAGACCATCGAGCGCCAGGCGGCGCTGACGAAATCTCCCTGACGTCGGCTAGTTGTCCAGCCTGGACAGCTGGTCGCGGTCGACCAGCATGATCTCGCGCTGGTTCGAGCCAAGGAAGTTGAGCGCGCCATAGGCGTGCAGCTTGGATAGCGCACGTGACACGGTTTCGAGCGTCAGTCCGAGATAGTCGGCAATATCACGCCGGCACATCGGCAAGGCGACGACGCCGACTCCGGTCAGCCGGCGATCCATTTCGAGCAGAAAAGCCGCAACCCGCTCCAATGCGGTCTTGCGGCCGAGTAGCAGCATGTGCTCCTCGGCATGCCGCAGGTTGCTGGTCGTCATGACCAGCAGGTTGCGAGCCAGGGCGAAATCGGAGTCGGCCACGCGTTCGAGGCTGATCCGCCTGATCAGGTGCACGTTCGTGTCGACGATGGCTTCCGCGGTAAAGCGATGGGTTTCGGCATTCTCGAGGCCGAAAATATCCCCGACGAGGTGAAAGGCACCGATCTGGCGGCGTCCGTCGGAAAGCAGCTTGTAGCTGCGGACCGCCCCCGAAACGACCTGGTAGACGTACTCTGCCGGCTCCTTCTCCCCGTAGATCTCGGTGCCTTTCCTGTAGTGGAATTCGCTGGTGATGCAGTTGGCGTGCCGGACGGTCAACCCACCGAGGATGCTCGGCACATTGGCCGGTCTGACATTGACGCGAGCGAACATGGACTAACTCTCTCGGGTAACGACTGGTGCAGCGTCCGCGGCGGCTCGAAATGCTTGTCCCGCGCGCAATGACTACGACGGAGTCCGGCCGGTCTCTATTGGTCTTGAGGTCATTGTCCTAAAGGACAGGGTGCGCAAAATGCGGCAATTTGTTCGTAAATTGGTGCGCACAGTCTTAGATTACTTTTCAATTTTCTCGGCGACAACCGGGTGCTAGGTTTTGAACCCGTTGGTCTCCGGCTCCGAACGTTATGGGCAGTGCAATTCGGCTCTCTGGCCTGATCATCCTGCTGGCTGCTTTGTTGGCACCGGCTGATCTCCGGGCGCAACAAACGCGCCCGCATTCCATGCTGGTGCTGGACCAGTCCGATCGACGTGGCCCCTTCTACTACCAGGTGTTCGTTGGCCTAAGGGATGCGGTGAGCGCTCACGGGCACGCGCCGACCACCGTCTACACCGAAAGCCTCGATCTCAATCGCTTCGGCGGCGAGGCCTATCAGGAGGATTTCCGGCGATTCCTCGAGGCGAAATATCGCGATCGGCCGATCGGCGTGGTGGTCACCATTGGCGCGGCTGCGCTTGAGCTTGCGCTCCGCTGGCGCCCTCAGCTCTGGCCCGACACGCCAATCGTGTTTTCGCTGGTCGAAGAGGCTGATTTCAAGCGATTGCAGCCGCCGGCCCATGTTACCGGCGGCATCGTGAACTTGAAACTCAAGGATGCCGTCACGGCTGCCCGCGCCATGATGCCAGGCCTCAAGACTGTCGTGCTGGTTGGCGCGGACTGGGACCGGCAAGTTCTGTTTCGCAATTGGAAAGACCAGGCAGCGGCCGGCATTCCGGGCCTCGACATCATCGAGATCATCGGACGTCCGATGCCCGAGATCGTTGAGCGGGTCGCGGCGCTCCCCGATCATAGCGCGATCATCTACACGGGCCTCTATAGCGACGGCAAAGGCAACTATTATCCGCCGTCGGATGCCCTCACATTTGTCGCGGCAAGAGCCAATCGTCCGATTGTCGTCGCCGCGGAGACCTTCCTCGGGGCGGGCGGCATCGGCGGATTCGTCATAGTTCCGTCGCTGATCGGTGCCGAGGCTGCGGGAAGGGCGCTGCGCATTCTGGATGGCGAGGCGCCCGAAGGCCTGCCACCGTCGGTCATCGATGCGGTGAAGCCGATCTTCAACTGGCGGCAGATGCAGCATTGGGGCGTCAGCGAAGCCAGTCTGCCAAAAGGTAGCGAAATTCGCTTCCGTGAGCCATCCTTCCTGGAAAAATATCGTTGGCGGGCTGTTGCGCTGGCAGTGGCGCTGCTGGTTCAAACCGCGCTGATTGCGTTCCTGCTCCACGAGCGTCACATGCGGCGGAGTGCCGAGGTCGAAGCCCGCAGTCGCCTGTCCGAGCTCGCCCATATCAATCGGCAGGCTACTGCCGGAGAACTCTCGTCCTCGATCGCCCATGAGCTCAACCAGCCGCTGGGCTCGATCCTGACCAATGCCGAGAGCGCGGAGCTGATCCTCGCTTCGCCGACGCCCGACCTTCAGGAGGTGCGGGAAATCATTTCCGACATCAAGCGTGATGATCTGCGCGCAAGCGAGGTGATCCGCAGGATGCGCAGCCTGCTCAAGCGTGCGCCATTTGAGAAGAAGGAGATCGACCTCAACCAGACCATGCGGGAAGCATTTGATTTCCTCAAGCTGCAGGCCTCGACGCGCAACGTCGCAATCTATCTGCAGACCTCACCGCAGACCCTGCGGGTGAAGGGCGACCCGGTGCAGTTGCAGCAGGTCATTCTCAACCTCGTCGTCAACAGCATGGACGCGATGGCCAAAATGCCCTACGGGCGCACCATCATCGGCCGTACGGAAGTCAATGGGGACGCGTCGGCGGTGATTTCCATCAGCGATTCCGGGCCGGGAATTCCGCAGGACAGGCTGAACGATATCTTCGATCCGTTTTTCACCACAAAGGAGCAGGGCATGGGCATCGGCCTGTCCATCGCACGGACGATCGTTCTGGCGCATAGCGGCCAGCTCTGGGCCGAGAATCAGTCCGGAGGAGGGGCGGTATTCCACCTTTCGCTGCCGCTGGCCGCGTAGCGCGTTTGGGTCTTGTTTGCCGGAGTGCAAGGTTCGATTTACGACGAACGCAGCATTTTCAGATCGCCGCTGATGGACATTCTACAGGTAGCGGCGATCACCCGGCGATGGAGCAGCAATGCACGCTTACGTGCACATAGTCGACGACGACGCCTCGTTTCGCGCAGCGCTCGAGCGCCGGCTCAAGCTCGCAGGCTATCGCGTCGTCACCTACGCATCGGCCCGGGAATTGCTCGACCAATTGCCCGACGACGAAGGGGCCGGCTGTATCCTGCTGGACGTCCGCATCCCCGGAATGAGTGGTCCGGAGCTGCAGGGCCGCCTCAACGAGCTGGGGTCGACGCTCCCGATCGTATTCCTGACCGGACATGCCGACACGGCGACGACCGTCCAGGCGATCAAGGCAGGTGCCGAAGATTTTTTGACCAAGCCGATCGCGTCGGAGCAGCTGATCGAGGCGATCAATCGCGCCCTTGCGCGGCACGAGCTGGCCCGCGGCCGGCGAACCAGGCTCGATTCGCTGCGCGCGCTGCTGGCGAAGCTGACCCCGCGCGAGCGGCAGGTGTTCGATCTGATTGTGTGCGGCCGGATCAACAAGCAGATTGCTCACGAGCTTGGCACGACCGAACGCACGATCAAGGCGCATCGTCACCAGGTCATGGAGAAGATGCAGGTGCAGTCGCTTGCCGAGCTGGTTTCGATCGCCGAGCAGCTCGGCACGCGCGCGTCCGGTGGCGAGGTCAAGGCTTGATCGGCCGGGCAGCTCTGCCCCTCCTGTCCCATGGTACAATATGAAAGCTCTGTGACGCGGCGTATCTCCGATCTTGGCCGCGAGAATATTGCGCGCCGGTAGCCGCTTGACGTGCCCTTTATCCATGCGTGGGCGAAGGTCATTCAGCGATAGGGTGAGGCTTCAGGATTTGCCGACCGCGAAACTCGTTTTCGTTGTGGATGATAATCCTTCCATGCTTCGTGGAATCGGACGTCTGCTGCGGGCGTGCGGATTTGCATCCAGGCTATTCGAGACCGGCGGTGCGTTACTGAGACATGGCAGCTTTGACAGCGCGGTCTGTCTGATATTGGACATCAATCTCAGCGATGGGTCCGGGATCGAACTGCGGCACCGCCTGGCGGATCAGGGCATCGAAATCCCCGTCATCTACATCACCGGAAATGACAATCCGGCGACGCGCATGGCGGCAACGGCATCGGGATGCGTGGCCTATCTGACCAAGCCATTCACTGCCAATTCGCTGATCCAGCCGATTGAACGGCTGTTGGCCGGCGTGGTCTAGCGGTTGCCGGTCTCGATCATTCATCGATGACTTGATCGAGCGTCAGCGCAGGCGCGCCCTTGCGCGTGCTTGCAAAGCGGTCGAGCGGCACCGATGTCGTCATCGTCAAAATGCTGGTGTCGACGACCTCGATCGAGAGCGTCTTTCCGCCATCCATGTCCTCGAGAAGCTTGGGATCGGCGACATCGGCCGCGATGCACATGTTGGTCGCGCACCAGGTGTAGGGCAGCCGATGAACCGCCTTCTGGTCGACCGATAGCTTGACGCCGGCTTGTAGATACATCCCGACCGGCAGGAATAGCTGGACGCGGCTGCTGCCGTCCTCTCGCTCGATCAGATCGAGGCGAACGGCCGTCTGCCCGGTGGGGAAGGTGCCGGTGATCGTCGTCCGGCATAGCGTCTTGGCGCCGGCGGCGTTGAAGCAGACCTTTCGCCACTCGCCATACTTGATGTCCCGCACCGGCTGACGTGCCCCCCGCGGGGCTACTTCGCCGCCGTCTTTCACCGTAGCAGGCGGTGAGGACGTCTGTTGAGCGTGGGCAGCACTGATGCCGGCCGCAAACAGCGCCAACTTCGCCAAGGCACCATATCGGACCATGGATGCTCCTCCAGCGCGAACGGCCGCCTAGCGAACCTTGTCGAGAAATCGTTCGACCAAAGGCGACCACGTGGGAATGGAATTGGGAGAGCCGATCAGGAAATGCCCTTCGTCACCGAACGGCGGCAAAAGATGGTACTCGGCACGACCGCCGGCGCGCGTGAAGGCTTCGTGCATTCGCTTCGACAGGGCCGGGCCGAAGAATGTGTCGTTCTCGATATAGAACCACAGCATCGGCACCCGCGACGTATGGCCGAACATGCCGGTGGCCTCGACCAGTCTGTCGGGGCCGCAATTGTTGTTGGGTTTGCCGTCGACACGGCCGCCGCGGCCTGCCGCGAAGGTGATGATGGCCTTGACTTGCGGCGGGTTGAGGCTCGACAGCGCGATCGCAGCCCAGCCGCCGGCCGACTGTCCGACGACGATGACGTCCTTCGGCAAGGTGCGCTTTTCGGCGGCCATGTAATCAATGATCCAGAGATCGACCTGCGCGACGGCCAGGCCCGCATCGAGGAAATTCGGATTGGTGCATTTGCCGATCTTGGAGAAGAACGGGCCATAAAGACCGCGTTCGGGAATATCGATGGCCGCCGCGCCATAGCCGGTCCCGACCGGTGCCACCACGAGATAGCCGCGCCGTGCGAACCAGATTGCGGCATCGCGAAATTCGACCAGCGGGAAGAAGCTGCGATCCCTGGCATTCAGTGACACGCCGTGGTTCATGATGACCAGTGGGAAAGGGCCATCGCCGAGCGGACGGACCAGATAAGCGAACATCGGCAGCGGGGTAGGCAGCGCCCAGATCTCTTCCTGGATGCGCTGGGACGTGTCTTGGTCCTCCGCGCGCGCCGGAGCGATCAGGCCAAGCAACAGCAGCGCTGCGGTTGCGAGGGTCCGTAAGCGGTGCTGACGCATGCCATGCGCTCCGGCAGTCATCTGGCAAATCTGCAGGTCACGACGATCGAGCCGCGCAAGATCAGAAGCACATTTGAGCACTTCGAGGCTTGATCTGAATCAACGCGCATCGGGCCCGCCGGCGCAACCACATGCGACCATTGTTCGTCATACGGCGGGCTTGATGTCGATCCAGGCAGAGACGAGTTGGATGCGCTGGTTTCCGCCGGCGAACTGGCTCGCCGACTACCGGGCATCCGGGCTCGGGGCGGACGCAATCGCCGGGGTCACGCTGGCAGCCTACGCGATCCCGGTGTCGCTGGCCTATGCGGGGCTCGCGGGTCTGCCGCCGCAGATCGGCGTCTATGGCTATCTGCTCGGCGGCGTGGGCTACGCCCTGCTGGGCTCGTCCCGGCAGCTCGCGGTCGGACCCACGTCGGCGATCTCGCTGATGATCGCCGGCGCTGTCGGCATATTGGCCGGCGGCGACGCCACCCGTTACGGGCAGATTGCCAGCCTCGTGGCTTTCAGCGTTGCTGTGCTCTGCCTGATTGCCTGGCTGTTCAAGCTCAGCCTGCTGGTGCGGCTGATCAGCGACAGTATTCTGGTGGGCTTCAAGGCCGGAGCGGGGCTCACCATCATCATGAGCCAGCTGCCCAGCCTGTTCGGCGTCGCTGGAGGCGGCCACAACTTCTTCGACCGCGCGATCAAGCTAGCGGGCCAGCTCGGCGACACCAGGCCGTTGGTGCTCGGCATTGGTGTGGCTGCGATCGTGCTGCTCCTGTTCGGTGAGAAGAGACTGCCCGGAAAACCCATTGGGCTGGCAGTGGTCGCGCTGTCCGTCCTCGCGGCTAGTGCATTCGGGCTCGCAGAATTGGGACTTCCGGTGACCGGGCCGATCCCGACCGGGTTGCCGACGATGTCGTTCCCGACGTTTGGCTTGCTTGAATTTGACGATCTCTTTCCGATCGCCGCCGGATGCCTGGTGCTGGCCTATGTCGAAGGGGTGTCCGCCGCGCGAAGCTTTGCGGCAAAGCACGGCTACCCGCTGGATGTCAGGCAGGAGTTTCTGGGACTCGGCGCGGCCAATCTCGCCGTAGCCTTCGGGCATGGCTATCCGGTTGCCGGCGGGTTGTCGCAGTCGGCCGTGAATGACGCCGCCGGCGCACGCACGCCGCTGGCGCTGGTGTTCTGTTCGGCAACCCTCGCGCTCTGCCTGCTGTTCTTCACGGGCCTCTTGACCAATCTGCCGAAGACCGTGCTCGCCGCGATCGTTTTCTCAGCCGTCTACAAATTGGTCGATATTGCGGCGCTCGCCAGAATGTGGCGGATCAGCCGAATCGATTTCTATGCCGCAATCATCGCCGTGGTGTCCGTGCTGTTCCTCGGGATATTGCAGGGCGTGCTGCTGGCGGCCGTCGCCTCGATCTTCCTGCTGCTGTTGCGGGCGTCGCAGCCCAATATCGCGTTTCTGGGCCGTCAAGCCGGCAGTGGGCGCTATTCCGACCGGGCGCGACACAATGACGTCGAGCCCTTGACCGGGATCATCGCGTTCCGCCCGGAGACCTCGCTGCTTTATGTCAATGCCGAGACGATCTTCGAAACGGTGCTGGCGGCGCTTCGGATGTCGCCCGACGTCAGGCTGGTGGCCTGTGACCTGTCGGCCTCTCCGTTCATCGACCTTGCGGGCTCGCGTATGCTGCACGACCTTCATCAGGAGCTCGCATCGCGCCAGATCACATTCTGCATTGTGGGCGCGCACGCGCAGTTGCGGGATCTGCTTCGGGCGGATGGTCTTGCGGACAAGACCGACAGCGGTGACTGGACGCGTACGCTCGACAGCGTATTGAGCAACAGGAAGCCGGAGGCAAGCATCTAGCGTGCGCGGCCGCATGGACGCCGCGGCATTCCAGCCTTGTTGCGTCGCAAGACGTCGCGATCAGGCGCGCTTGGGGGCTGTCTTAATCCAGCTTGCAGCTTGACTTGGATCAAAGGGCGCAATGGGCCCGGTTTGTACGATTGGACAGAACCAGCGCTGAGATCACGAGATCGGGAGACACTCATGGCCAACGAGGCGAAGCCGGCACAGCAGCGCATCGACCAGTTCTTCTCCGGGCCCGGCGGACGTGCCGACAATTGGCGCGATCTGGTCGAGGCGGCGAAGGTGTGGAGCAGGGGCGGCGACCGTGCGGCGTATGACGCGGCGCTGACGGCGCTTGCGGTGACGGAGGAGTTTCACGGCTATCCGGGCCTTCGTTTGATGGCGGCGCTGAAGGAAGCTGCGGCGGCGGGCGACGCCGCCACCTCGCATATGCTTGCGACGCGGATTGCGCAGGCGCTTCAGACAAAATCCTTCCGCCAGCATGCAGGTGACTGGAGCACGCAGGACGAGGGCAATGGCGACGTTCCCGATCTGCTTCCGCCAACTCTGGGGCAATCGGCGGCGAGACGGCCGTATTTCGAGACGCTGATCGTGACCGGAGTGCCAGCCAGCAACTGGCCGGGACTCCTGGCGGAGTGGCGCAAGCTGCGGCGTCCGGTCGACGCCTTCATCTATGAGCCCGTGGTCGTGGGCAACCTCGAGGACGCCTTCTGTGCGGCCATGCTGAACCCCAATATTGCGGCGGTGGTGATCAATGAAGGCTTCGGGCTGCGCTCGCGCCACGATGCGCCGGTGCTTCGTGCCATGACCGGCGCCATGGGGCTCAGCGAGGAGTCCGATGCGTCCGCGCTCCGGTTGGCCCATATCCTGAAGCGGGTGCGTCCCGAGCTTGACCTCTACCTGATGTCCAACCGCGACGTCGAGGAGTTGGCCGGCAATCCCGAGGCCGATGTGGTGCGCCGCGTGTTCTACTCGGTCGAGGATATCCTCGAATTGCACCTTTCAATGCTGGAGGGCGTGCAGGATCGCTTCGACACGCCGTTCTTCGACAATTTGAAGAAATATGCGCAGCGGCCGATCGGCACCTTCCACGCGCTGCCGATCGCGCGCGGCAAGTCCGTGTTCAAGTCGGACTGGATCCGCGACATGGGCGAATTCTACGGGCTAAACCTGTTCCTTGCCGAGAGCAGCGCGACCACCGGCGGCCTCGACAGCATGCTGGAGCCGACCGGCAACATCAAGAAGGCACAGGAGAAGGCCGCGCGCGCGCTCGGCGCCGACCGCGTCTACTTCGTGACCAACGGCACCTCGACATCCAACAAGATGGCGGTGCAGGCGCTGCTGGGTCCCGGCGACATCGCAATCGTCGACCGCAATTGCCACAAGTCGCACCACTACGGCATGGTGCTGGCCGGCGCGCAGCCGCTCTACGTCGAGGCATTCCCGATGACGGAATACTCGATGTATGGCGCGGTGCCGTTGCAGACGATCAAGCAGGCACTTCTGAACGCGAAGGCGGATGGCCGGCTCGATCGGGTCAAGATGATCGACCTGACCAATTGCACCTTCGACGGCCACATCTACAACACGCGGCGGGTGATGGAGGAATGCCTCGCGATCAAGCCTGACCTGATCTTCCTCTGGGACGAGGCATGGTTCGGCTTCGCGCGGTTTTCACCGTTCCTGCGGCGGCGAACCGCGATGGGCGCGGCGAACGAGATCGAAGCCTGGATGCGTGATCCCAAATCGGTCGCCGCCTATGAGAAACAGCAGGCCGAGCTCGGCAAGAATCCGTCCGACGAGGTTCTGCTCAAGACCAGGCTGATCCCCGATCCGCGCCAGATCCGGCTGCGCGTCTACCAGACCAACTCGACGCACAAGTCGATGTCGGCGATCCGCCAGGGCTCGATGCTGGCGGTCAAGGACATCGAATTCCACACCGTCGAAGCGCAGTTCAAGGAGGCCGTATTCACGCACGCCTCGACCAGCCCGAACCAGCAGCTGATCGCCAGCCTCGACGTCTCGCGCCGGCAGATGGAACTCGAGGGCTATGGACTGGTGGCCAATGCCATGGAGATCGCGTTCGCCATCCGCAACGCGGTCAACACCAATCCGTTGATTTCGAGATATTTCCGCGTCCTCGGCGCGGATGCCATGGTGCCGAAGCAATACCGCGAGAGCGGATTCACCGACTATCTGGCGGCCGGGACCAACTGGGCTAGCGCCCTGAAGAGCCTGAACGACGACGAGTTCTGCCTCGATCCGACCCGCATGACGCTGGTCTGCGGCACCGCCGGGTACGACGGAACGTCGTTCAAGGGGCTGCTCGCCAGCCGCTACAACATCCAGGTCAACAAGACCTCGCGCAACTCGGTCCTGATCCAGTCCAATATCAACAATACGCGGAGCGACGTCGCGCATCTCGTCCGGGTGCTGGCCGAAATCTCCGGTGAAATCGATCGCGGCCTGACCAAGGGCGGCGCGAACGCCAGGGTCGACTTCGACATGCGGGTCAACAGCCTGATGAAGGATGTCCCCGACTTGCCGAACTTCTCGCATTTCCACGACGCCTATCGCGGCGATGCCGGCGCGAAGACGAATGAGGGCGACATCCGCGGCGGATTCTATTCGGCCTATGACGCGGCAGGATGCGAATATATTCGCCTGCACGATCCCGAGATCGACAGGCGTCTGAAGAACGGGCCCGCTCTCGTCTCCGCCAACTTCGTGATTCCCTATCCGCCGGGCTTCCCGATCATGGTCCCTGGCCAGGTCATCACGCAGGAGACCATCGATTTCATGCGCAAGCTGGATGTGAAGGAGATCCATGGCTACGACGCGGCCGAGGGCCTGAAGCTGGTGACGACCGAGGCATTGGGCAGGATGGGCAAGCCGCGAGCGGCCGCGCCGAAGTTCAAGGCTGCATCATAGACGAAGGAGAGTCCGCAAGGCGTCTTCGCATTCTTGCGGCGATGAGTCTTGCGCAACGAGGCGTAACGCAACCGGTTCCTGGAGGGACATGATGAGGAAAGTGAGTTTGATCGGAGCTCTCGCAATGCTGGCCATTGGATTGGCCGGCTTCAGCACGCCGTCGCTGGCTGAAACCGGCTCGGTCGCCGTCATCTTCACCAAGGGTGGATTCATCGTTGGTGTCGGAGGCGGCGAGGGCGTCTTGACGCTGCGCGGCAAGCACTATCCGTTCACGGTGTCGGGCATGAGCGTCGGCTTCACGATCGGCGCCTCGACCACCAAGCTGGTCGGGCGCGCCCTCAATCTCAGAGGGCCTGCCTCGATCGAAGGCTCCTACAGCGCGGCAGGCGCCGGTGGGGCGATCGCCGCGGGCGCCGGCGGCGTGCAGCTTCAGAACGCCAATGGCGTGATCCTGCAGCTCAGCGGCCCGAAGGTCGGCGCCGAAGTCTCGGCCGCCGTGGGCGGGGTTTCCATCCGCTTGAAGTAGGTCCAAGGGAGGCCGGCCGCGCGCCCTGCGCGGCCTGTCCTCTCAGTAGCGTTCCTCCACGAACTTCATTCCGCGCAGTCCGGCCTGATCGTTGTAGCGACCCTTGTTGGAGCGCTTGGGGAGCTTGACCTTGTCGCGCCTGACCCGTCCGTGAGGAATTGTCTTCAGCAGGAACGAGATGCAATTCAGCCGCGCCCGCCGCTTGTCGTCGGAACGGATGACGTTCCAGGGCGCGTGCTTCGAGCTCGTCGCCTTGAACATCAGGTCGCGCGCGCGGGAGTAATCATACCAGCGGCGATAGGATTCCGTGTCCATCGGGCTCAGCTTCCATTGCCGCATCGGATCGTCGATCCGCGCCCTGAAGCGGCGCTCCTGCTCCTCCATCCCGACCTCGAGCCACAGCTTGATCAGGATGATGCCGCCCTCGATGATGTATTGCTCCATCTGCGGGCAGAGGGAAAGGAATCGCTTGTGCTCCGCCGGCGTGCAGAACCCCATCACATATTCGACGCCCGCGCGATTGTACCAGCTGCGATCGAAGATCACGATCTCGCCGGCCGCCGGAAACTGCTGCATGTAGCGCTGGATGAAGAGCTGGGACTTCTCACGATCCGAGGGCGCGGGCAGGGCGACCACGCGAAACACGCGCGGGCTGACCTTCTCGGTCAGGGCCTTGATCGTTCCGCCCTTGCCGGCCGCATCGCGTCCCTCGAACAGGATGATGACCCTGAGCTTGTTCGCCTGTACCCAATCCTGGAGCTGGCAGAGCTGGGCCTGCAGCTTCTGCAGCTCTTCCTCATAGTCCTTGCGCTTCATCTTCTCGGTCGGCTTGTCTTTCGCCATGGATATCCGTCCATCGTTTCAACTAATCACCCCAGGCAATGACAATGCCGATGTCGCCGGGCATGCCGCCGGGGTAATCAACGATCTGATAGCGGATGCGGTAGCCGCGCGGCTGCAAGTAGTCGGCCCAGAGCTGGTATATTTCCTTAGGTATACCCGTCAGCGTCTTCTCCCAGCCGGCCTCCATCTGATTGATCGCTCGCCCCTTGTCGGAGCACAGCGAGTTCGGGAAGCGATAGACCTGGACCTCGCTCAAGCCATTGCGCACCGCCCGCTGAATCACCGTCGACGCCAGCTTGACCTTCTCGTCCTCGGTAAGCCCCGAGGGCTTGCTCAGCCGCTCGATCAACGCGCGCTTCTCGGCTTCGATAGCAGCCGCACGCTTGGCATGCTCCTCGGCCTTCTCCGCTTCCTTGAGCGCTGCCTGCTTCTGGATCTCGTGCGCCTTCGGGATCAGGTCATCGATCTTGTTTCGCATGGCTGGGGACTCCTAACCCGATCTTCCACCTTGCCCCCGGAACGGTAGGGATGAGCCGACCGGCTTCCTTGATCCAGATCAAGCAAGCGCGATAGGATCGTCAGCAGTGTCGATCAGGATTCGCCTGCGGTGTTATTGCGACCGGGAGACTTGGCTTGAGCGAACAGATGCATCCGGCGGCCCCCCATCATCTGCCGTTTTTCATTCCCGGCGCCGACGGGTCGGACACCCTGATGGTGGTGATGGGCATTTTCCTCGTAGCCACCGTCTTGTGGGTTGGCACTCTGTACTGGAAGCTGCACAGCCTGCCGGAGCGCATGGCGCACAAGAGCCAGAAACTTCAGTTTGAGATCGTCGCCGTTCTCGGCTTGATATCGCTTTTCACCCACATGCATATCTTCTGGGTCGCCGGCCTGTTGCTGGCACTCATCGACCTGCCGGATTTCGGCACGCCGATGCGCAGCATCGCAGATTCCGTCGAGCGCATAGCCGACGCCACGCCGGGCGCTGCCGAACCGGTAGCCGAATCCGGACCTGGCGGCGGTCCCGATGTCCGGACGCCCGCGAAGCAAGAGGTGCACAACCATGCTTGAGCTGATGATCTGCTCGCTGGTGACGATCCTGCCGGATTACCTCTACCGCCGCTATCGGCAAGGCAAGCGGTTCGGCAAGGAGATCACGTTCTTCTCTGTCTGGTATGAACTGAGATGGGGGATCACCGGCTGCCTGATGCTCACGATCTCGCTGATCACGATGATCTTCTACTTTCATCCCTCGACAACCTCGGCGGCGATCTACTTCAGGACCGTGCCGATCCTGCCCGAAGGCTCCGGACGTGTCGTCGAGGTCAATGTCGGCTTCACCGCGCCGGTGAAGAAGGGGGACGTTCTGTTCCGGCTCGACAGTTCGAAGCAGGAGGCCGCGCTCGAGACCGCCAAGCGAAAGATCGCCGAGGTGGATGCGTCGTTGATCGCGGCGCAGGCCGACGTCGTAAAGGCGGACGCGCAGATCGGGGAGGCGAAGGCCTCCTTGCAGCAGGCCAAGGACGAGCTGGAGGTGAAGAGCGAGTTGCAGCGCCGCAATCCCGGCATCGTGCCGCAACGTGACATCGAGAAGCTGCAGGTGCTGGTTGATCAGCGGCAGTCCGGCGTCGATGCCGCCAGCGCCGCCAGGGAGTCGGCGACGTTGCGCGTCTCGACGCTGTTGCCGGCCGAGAAGGCGAGCGCCGAGGCTGCGCGGGCGCAGGCGCAAGTGGATCTCGACAAGACCTTCGTCCGTGCCGGCGTCGATGGCCGCGTCGAGCAATTCCTCGTTCGCCCCGGGGACCTCGTCGCCCAGATCATGCGGCCGGCCGGAATCCTGATACCGGACGAAGCGGGCCGCAACAGGTTGCAGGCGGGATTCGGGCAGATCGAGGCCCAGGTGATGAAGCCCGGCATGGTCGCGGAAGCCACCTGCATGTCGAAACCCTGGGTGATCATTCCACTGGTCGTCACCAGCGTGCAGGATTTCATCGCCGCCGGCCAGTTTCGGGCCAGCGAGCTGTTGATCGACCCGCAGAATCTGCAACAGCCTGGTTCGATCCTCGTGTTCCTCGAGCCGCTCTACAAGGGCGGCCTTGACGGCGTGACGCCGGGCAGCACTTGCATCGTCAATGCCTACACCAGCAACCATGACGAGATTTCCGATCCGAAAACCGGGGCGTTGAAAGGCTTTGCCCTGCACGCCGTCGACGCGACTGCACTCGTTCATGCATTGCTGCTTCGGATCCAGGCTCTGCTGCTGCCGATCAAGACGCTGGTGGTTAGTGGCCACTGACGGGTGCGAACAGGGAGACAGCAGATGAAACCGGTCCGTAAGCTTCGCGCAATCGTGGCGACGGGCATGATCTTCGGATTGCCGGGTTACGCGCAGGCTTTCGATCTCACGGGTGCCTGGGCCACGAGCGCCGAGCAATGCCGGAAAGTGTTCGCCCACAAGGGCAGGGCGAACCAGCTGACCTTCACGAACTTCTCAGGCGTCTATGGCGGCGGATTCATCGCCGAGCCCGATCGCCTCCGGAGCAAGTTCGAGAACTGTAAGATCAAATCGCGCAAGGACGACGGCCAGACCATCAACATCATCGTCGGTTGTGCGTCCGGAATCATGGTATCGAATGTGCAGTTCTTCCTTAAGGCCGTCGACGACGATACCATTACGCGCCAATTCCCGGGTATCGAGGGGATGGAGGTCAACTATCATCGTTGCAAGATCTAGAGGCATCCGCTCCCCGCGCTGGCTCAGCGCCGCCGGACCGTTGTCGGCTGGCGCCGAACCGATCGAGTGATGCGCCGTGGATCCCAGCAGGTTGCCGAGGTCATTGCGCATCGCCCTGGTGGCCGGCCTTGTGCTTTTGGCGGGGGGTGCAAGCCTGTTTGCCTATCGCTGGTACGAGCGGCCGACGACCCTGACGATCGCGGTTGGGTCGCTGGACGGCGAGGCCGGGAGGCTGGTCTCGGCGATCGCAGGAAAGTTCGCCCAATCGAAAGCACCAGTCCGGCTCAGCCTGGTCCAGACGCCGGGACCGCTTGAGTCCGCCAAGGCATTCGCGTCCGGAAAGGTGGACCTCGCGGTCGTCCGTGGAGACGTCGGCGATCTATCGCAGGCCCAGGCCGTGATCGTGTTGGCCCACGCCACCGTCCTGTTGGTCGCGCCGCCCGGCGCTGCGATATCTGACGTGGCGGAGTTGAAACGCGTCGCGATCGGTGTGATCGGCGCCGAAGCCAATCAGAAGCTGATCAAGGTGCTGACCGACGAATACGATCTGACGCGCGCGGGCGTGACGTTCAAGCCGCTCGCCCCCGCGGATGCGCGCCGGGCGCTCGACACCAAGGAGGTACGGGCGATCCTGCTCGTCATGCCTTTGACTGAAAAATATCTTTCGCTGCTGCGCAATGTCTTCGCGCGCACCACGCGAGCCGGCCCGGTGATGATCGCCATCGAGTCCGCCGGAGCGATCGCCGAGAAAGAGCGCGCCTACGAAAGCTTCGACGTACCCAAGGGAACCCTGCGCGGCTCGCCGCCTGTTCCTGCTGATGACCTGACGACGCTCCAGACGTCGTTTTATCTGGTGGCACAGAAGAAGCTTGGGAATGACGTGATCAGCGACCTGACGCAGTCGATCATGAACGCGCGGCGAGAGTTGCTCGCCGAACTGCCGGCGCTCTCCCAGATCGCTACGCCTGATACCGACGCGGGCGCCTACATTCCCGTGCATCCCGGGGCGGCTGCGGTCTATGAGGGGACCAGGGAGAGCTTTCTCGATCAATGGGGCAATGCGATCTTCCTGGCGCCGATGATCGCAGGCGGGCTTGCGTCGGTGCTCGCGGCGGCGTGGAAATTTCTCCGCTCGAGCGAGGCACCGAGCCGGAAGGAGGCGCTCGACACGCTTTATGCACTGGCAGGGCGAATTCGGATGGCCAGGCGTGTGTCGGATCTCGAAGAGATCGAGCGCGAAATCGATCAGGTGCTGCGTACGCAGCGCGAGCAGCCGGTCGCGGACGACAAGGCCGAGCGCGCTGTCACGGCGGTGAACGTTGCGGCCCATCGGCTCGAGAACCTGATTCACGACCGCCGCATCCACCTTGCGTCGCGACAGCCGGGCCAGGCCGGAAGCCAGGTCGAAAGCTGAGCCGAAGGACAGTTTCCTTGATCTCGATCAAGGAGGGGAGGGGATCGTGGCCGATGCTGTCGACCGTTGGTGTCGATGGAGGTCGCGATGTTCCGTTGGGGCAAGATTCTGCTCGCGGTTGTGCTGGTGTCGGTGACGTCCGTTGCCGCATTCGCGCAGACGGCTGACAAGCCGCCCGCCCAGACCAGCCCGCCCGCCCAGGCTAGCCAGCCGGCTGCGGCAACCCAGCCGACCGATCAGCTCCTGAAGCCGGAACAGCTGGAAGCCCTGGTGGCGCCGATCGCGCTCTACCCGGACTCGCTGCTCGCCAACGTGCTGGCGGCGTCGACCTATCCGCTCGAGGTCGTGCAGGCCGATCGCTGGCTCAAGGAGCGCAAGAGCCTGAAAGGGGATGCGCTGAAGGCCGAGGTCGACAAGCAGGCCTGGGATGACAGCGTGAAGGCGCTCACCAGCACCGCCGACGTGCTCGCGATGATGAGCGACAAGATCGATTGGACGAAGAATCTGGGCGATGCCGTGCTGGCGCAGCAGCCCGACGTCATGGATGCGATCCAGCGGTTGCGCAGCAAGGCGCAGGCCAACAACAAGCTGGTGACGACCAAGCAGCAGAAGGTCAGCGTCCAGACCCAGGAGAACAAGCAGGTCATCGTCATCGAGCAGACCGATCCGAACACCGTCTATGTGCCCTATTACGATCCCGCCACGGTCTACGGCGCGTGGCCGTATGCCGCGTACCCGCCGTACTATTTCGGCTATCCGTCCTATATCGGCGCCGGTGTTGTCGCGGCAGGTCTTGCTTTCGGCGCCGGCTGGGCGATCGGGCGCTGGGGCAATTATTGGGGTGGCGGCTTCAACTGGGGCAATCGCAACGTCTATGTCAATCATCGGACCACCAACATCGCAAATGGCTGGCAGCACAATCCGGCGCATCGCCAGGGCGTTCGCTACAACAACAGCAATGTCCAGCAGCGCTTCGGCGGCAACGCCAATCGCGCCGGTGCCAGCGATCGGATGAACTTTCGCGGCCGTGACGGTCAGCAGGTTCTCAATCCGGGCGATCGCCAGGGTGCAGATCGCGCAGGTGACCGGGCAGGAGACCGCGGCGGCGACCGTGCGGGTGATCGCGCCGGAGATCGTGCGGGAGATCGCGCTGGAGACCGTGGAGGCGACCGCGCCGGAGACCGTGCGGGCGATCGCGGCAAAGGCGGTGACCGTGCCGGTGCCGCCAATCGCGCCAAGGGCGGCGACCGCGCCGGTGCCGGCAACAAGGCCAAGGGCGGTGGCGATCGCGCCAAGGCCGCCAACCGCGGCAATGCCGGTAACCGCGCAGCAGCGGCGAATCGTGGCGGTGGCAGTCGCGGTGGCGCCATGAACGTATCGTCCGGGCGGGCAGCTGCGGCGGCATCGGCGCGCGGGCGATCGAGCATGGCCAGCATGCCACGCGCGGCGGCGGCGGCGCAAGTTTTGCCGGCCGTGGCGGGGGCGGCGGAGGCGGCTTCCGCGGTGGTGGCGGAGGTGGCGGCTTCCGCGGCGGCGGCGGTGGACGACGCTCCGACATCGCGCTCAAGCACGATATCGAGCTGCTCGGACATCTCGCCAACGGCCTCGGCTACTATCGCTTCAGCTATCTCGGTAGCAGCAAAGCCTATGTCGGCGTGATGGCGCAGGAGGTCGAGCAGGTCATGCCGGCGGCGGTGACGCGCGGCGCCGACGGCTATCTCAGGGTCTATTACGACAAGCTTGGGCTCAAGTTCCGCAGCTACAACGACTGGCTTGCCGCCGGCGCGAAGATTCCATCCCCGTCGGAGGCATCACGATGACACGCTCTTCGGACTCGCGACTGGATCGTGTTGCCTCCATCGGCGTGGCCACGGCAACTGTACTTGCTCTGCTGCTGTCTCCGGCAGGCGCCCAGCAAGGCTTCCCCAATCCGGAAGACGCGGCGTCCGCCTTGGCAACCGCGGTCAAGGCCGGCACCAGTCGGGCGATGCTGAAGGTGCTGGGCCGCGATGCCGCCGATATCATCGAGTCGGGCGACGATGTCGCCGACGCCAATGCGCGAGAGAGCTTTCTTTCTGCCTACGACGCCAAGCATTCGATCAAGGCTGACGGCAACAAGAAGGCCACCTTGATTTTGGGGAGGGACGATTTCCCGTTCCCGATCCCGCTCGTCAACAACAATGACGGCTGGAGTTTCGACGCCGCCGCGGGGCGGCGCGAAATCCTCTACCGCAGGATCGGCCGCAATGAGCTGGCCGCGATCCAGACCAGTCTTGCCTATGTCGACGCACAGAACGAATACGCAGAGAAGGATCGCGGCGAGGGTGTGGGCGCCTATGCCCAGCGCATCGTCAGCAGGCCGGGCAAGACGGACGGGTTGTTCTGGCGCGACGACAAGGATCCAAGCCCGCTCGGCGAGCTGGCGGCCCAGGCCGCCGCGGAAGGCTACAAGGTCGGCGAGCAGAGCATGCCGTACCACGGCTACTACTATCGGATTCTGAAGGCACAGGGCTCCGACGCCCCGGGCGGCGCGCTGAACTATGTCGTGAAGGGCAAGATGATCGGTGGATTCGCGCTGGTCGCCTATCCCGCCGAATACGGCAATTCCGGCGTCATGACCTTCCTGGTCAACCACGCAGGCACGGTCTATCAAAAGGATCTCGGCTCACGCACCGATTTCCTCGCCAAGCGCATGATCGTTTTCGATCCGGATCAGACCTGGAAGAAAGTGGATCCGGCAAATCCCTGAGCGAGGAGGGGGCTGTGTTGACGCGATCCATGATCCGTTCCGTCGTACTGGCGCTTGTCGCGATGGACCTCTTGGTCGCGCCATGCTTCGCGCAGGCCGTCGGCCACGTCCAGGTCAAGTTCGTGAAGGCGGCGCTCGTCGTGGGCGGCGGCGGCGGCAGCGGCACGTTGACCTACCGCGGGCGGCACTATCGGTTCATCGCGTCCGGCTTCAGCCTCGGCGTGAGTGCCGGTGCGTCGGTGACCTGGCTGGAGGGCACCGCCTCAGGCATCAGGGACGTCAACGATTTCGCCGGCAGCTACGCGCTGGTCGGAGCAGGTGGCGCATGGGCTGGTGGCGTAGGCGGGGTGAGCCTGCGAAATGAACACGGCGTGGTTCTGATGCTCAAAGGGCCGAAGGCAGGGCTGGAATTTGCCGCCAATCTGGGCGGGCTCACGATTTCGCTGCGCTGAGCTCGGGCTCGATTCGCCCTGCCTCAGATGGCCGCAGGTGGAAGCTGCCTCCGCCGAGCGACGACCGGCGTCCGGGGTGCGGCGCCGAGCGATGGATTGATCTATCTCAAGGCCGGGTCCGAGGCGCAGGTGCAGCTTGCACCTGACGGGGCGCGATACGTCATCCAGATAACCGGGAGGTCTAAGCATGTACCGGCACATTCTCATTCCGACAGATGGGTCGGAACTGGCGGAGCATGGGGTGAAGCACGGGTTGGCGCTGGCGAAATCCGTCGGAGCCAAGGTATCGGTCATCTTCGTCGTTGAGCCGCTCTCTGAAATCGGAGGACGGTACCGTGAGCTGCTCGCGAGATTTGCCGAGATACGCAAGGAAGAGGCCACGAGCGCGCTGGATCGTGCCGCACACGCGGCCAGGGAGGCCGGCGTTCCCTGCGAGACAAGCCAGGCCGAGAGCGGGCAACCCCATCAAGCCATCATCGCGGCAGCCGAGGATAAGGGCTGCGATCTCATCGTTATGTCATCGCACGGGCGCAGCGGGCTCTCCATGCTGCTCATCGGCAGTGTGACAAACAAGGTGCTGACGCAAGCAAGGACTCCGGTCCTTGTCTGTCAGTGAGGGCGCAGATCGCCGGATAGAAATCACTGTGCACGGAGCTTGGGAGAATCGAATGAATAAAATCACTGTGTGCCTGGCTCTTGCCGGTGCGGCGTTGTCGGGTCCGCTGCAAGCGCAGACCAGCATCGATATGGCGCGGATCACTTGCTCGCAATACCTCGCCATGTCCCCGGGCGATTCTTCCGTATTTTCTGCCTGGATGAGCGGCTGGTTCAATCAAAAGAAGGGATACGTCTTTGTCGATC
This sequence comes from Bradyrhizobium sp. USDA 4504, assembly GCF_054063995.1. Lineage (NCBI taxonomy): Bacteria > Pseudomonadati > Pseudomonadota > Alphaproteobacteria > Hyphomicrobiales > Nitrobacteraceae > Bradyrhizobium > Bradyrhizobium sp. USDA 4504. The sequence goes on from NZ_JBSSGV010000001.1 coordinate 1,870,621, forward strand.
TCAACGCGTATGCGCGAAATGTCGCAAGCGTAAAGGCATGGTGCGCGATTAATCCCACTCAGACCGTGATGGCCGGCCTTGAGCGCTCTACGGCCGGCCAGTGATCAAACAGGGTTGGAAGATAACAATGAAACCATCGATCCTTGCCGTTGCGACCGTTGCACTCCTCGCCACCAGCGTCGTGGCCAAAGCGCAAGTCGTCGTCGATCTGTCCCTCATTACCTGCAAGCAATTGCTGGAGGCGGATCAGGAACGACAAACGCTGATCAGCTCCTGGATGTCAGGCTATTTCAGCGCATCGAAGAACCTGACCGTCGTCGATTTTCGCTACGTCGAGCGAAACGGCAAGGTCATCGGCAAGTACTGCAAGTCGCACAAGGCGGACACCGTGATGAATGCGATGCAAAAGAACTGGCGCTGATCATCGTCGCTGCGATCGCGCGAGCCTTGGAGGGCATTCTTGTCCTTCGCGTCGGCAATGCCGACGGTCGGCAGGCTCGTCGCGGTTCGCTGGCGCTTCCGATCGAACCGGCTGTCCCTCAATGCGGGCCGCGGCTCCCGTATTTGTACGGTCCGGGCGCTTGACCGAGGTCAAGGCGCGGCCACTGGCCAGATGGTGTGTCGCTAGGGCTGTTCGCTCTCTCCGGTGTCGCGGTGTCGGCCATCTGGTATGTCACTTATGAAATTCGCCGACGTGGTCTGCTGGCTCGAAGGGCGCGCAGCCCTCGCGAGACCAGGACATTTGCTACTGAATCGGAAGCCAAGGCGTTCGCACGGTCAAAACTGGACGAAGGGCTGGTCGTGTTTGCCGGCACCATCAATCCGCACCTCCCCAGGCAATTGATCCCCTCGCAGAACATCGCCGATTGGCTCGTCGAACAGTGAGTCGGCTCCGGTGCTTCCTCTCCGGCAGCACGAGCTTCGTGCTGCACCGAATGTTGAAAGCACAGCCCAAGCACGGTGTTGGTTTGCCCTTGAGTGTTGCCATTTTGGCACGCGCCTTTTCGTGACTCACATCTAGGCTTCGATCACTGCCCCGATCGGGCGAGCGCAAGGACTGCTTTTCTCGATTAACGCGAAGAGACCCGGAGATCATTCCATGAAGAGATTTTTGCTTTCTGTCGCCGCGATTATCGGCATGGCCACGCCGGCGTTGTCGGCTGACATGGCCGTCAAGGCGGCGCCTGTGCCGGTCCCTCCGCCGGTCTACAACTGGACCGGCTTCTATATCGGTGCGAATGGCGGTTGGGGTGAGAGCCGCACCTGCTGGGATTTCCTCCCCGCCCTGGGAGGTGTCGTGGCCGACGGGTGCAGCTCGCGCTCCGGTGGCGTTTTCGGCGGACAACTCGGCTATCGCTGGCAGGCAGGCCAGTTCGTGTTCGGCCTGGAAGGGCAGGGTGACTGGGCGGACCTGAAGAGCTCGCGCCTCAGCCTGATCGATCCGAGGTTCTCGACGACAACGAAGACCGACGGACTGGGCCTTTTCACCGGCCAGCTCGGCTGGGCCTGGGATGCCGCGCTGTTCTACGTGAAGGGTGGTGCAGCGGTCACCAGCAATCGCTATGACATCTTTACCACGGTCGGCGGAATCGGGGTCGCGTCGGCGACATCGACCCGTTGGGGCGGTACCGTCGGCGTGGGCTTCGAGTACGGGTTCACCCCGAACTGGTCCATCGGGCTCGAATATGACCGTCTTTTCATGGGCGATGCCAACAACACGTTCTCGGTGGTCAATCCTATCGTGGCCGGCGCCGCCAACCGGATCGGACAGGATGTGGATCTGCTGACGATCCGCCTGAACTATCGGTTCGGCGGGCCGGTCGTCGCCAGATACTGATCGTCCTGGATGGATGTAATTTAGGCCCCGGCATTCTTGCCGGGGCCTTTCTTTTAGTTTTGGCGGCTACCGGACCAAATGCCCGATGCGCGGCAAGCGCCGCTGTCAGCGCTTTGCGGCTGCGCCCTTCGCTGCTTCGTAGGCGTCGCGATAGCCTCTGGCGATGGTCCGAACGCCTCGCCCGATATCGTCATAGACATCGTCGGGCAGGTTCGCGAGCGAGACGCGAAGCGACCATTCGGGCGCATCGAATCCGCCGCCGTTCAACAGCACGATCCCATGGGCTTCAGCCAGCCTGAACGCGAGGTCCAGCGGATGGACGTTCTTCTTCAGGTATTCAACCGCCTCGTCGCCGATATTCTTTCGGGCCCAGAACTCGAAATCAATCAGGGCGTAGTAGGCATCATAGCTCGGATTCGGGGTCAGCTTGTCGGCAAGCCCGAGGCCATCGAGCAGCGACCACAGGCGCTTGTTGACGATCTCCATGCAGGCGGCCTGATAGGCCTTCTTTTCGTCCATCATCTCCGCGAGCGAGAACAGGCTCATCATCACCTGCTGCGGCAACGACAGGCCCGCAGTGTGATTGAGCGCCACGTCGCGGCTGTCGGCGACGATGCGGTCGATCAGCTTGAGCTTGCGCGGTTCGAGCGTGAGCGGCCCGTAGCGCTTGTCGAGCGCCTTGACGGCCTCGTCCGGGAGCTTGGCGATCATCTTGTCGAAGATGTTGTCCTCGTGGATGGCGATCGCGCCGAGCCGCCATCCCGTGCAGCCGAAATACTTCGAATAGGAGTAGACGCCGATGGTGTTGTGCGGCAGCTCGCCCAGCAGCGAACGGAACCCGTGCACGAAGGTGCCGTAGACGTCGTCGGTGAGGATCATCAAGTCGGGGCGCTTGGTCCTGACCAGATTGGCCAGCTTGGCAACCGTCTCCTTGCTCAACGCCATCCCCGGAGGGTTGGACGGATTGACCACGAAGAAGGCCTTGATCTTCGGATCCTCCAGCTTCTTGATCTCCTCGTCGGTGAACTGGAACTTGTTCTCCTGCGGAGCCCTGATCTGAACCACCTTCAGGTCGTAGTCTTCCAGGTGCGTCATCTCGATGTAGGGCGTGAAAATCGGCGTCGCCAACGCGATCGTATCGCCGGGCACCAGCAGCCGGTTGGCCTTCAGCGACTTAAAGAGGTAGCACATCGCCGCCGTGCCGCCCTCGACCGCATAGATGTCGAATTTTCCGGCCGGCCGGGGCTCGCCGCAAACCGCCCACATCAGGTATTCGTGCACGATCTTTTCGTTGTGCACCAGCATGCGGTCCGGCACCGGGTAATTGTCGCCGATGATCGAATCGACCAGCTCGTGGACGAAGGCGTCCGGGTCGAAGCCGAATTTCTTGACCGCAAAGGGCAGCATCTCGGTCAGGAAGCTCGCACCCGGCATGTCCTTGTGCTGCTTGAGCCAGGCTTCGAACCGGCCGGCGATGCCGCTTGCCTGGGGCATGCCGCCGATGCCCGCCGGGTGCTCCATCACCCGCTTGCTCTCGGTGATGGCGAATTGTCCCAGCAGGAAGAAGCCTTCGCGCGGCGTCGTGGCCACCCAGTTCGGATTGCCCCGCCCGGCGTTCAGGAAGGGCATCTGGCTCCGCTTCGAATTGCTCTTGGCGAGGTTGATCAGCTCGTCCTTGATCTCGAAGGGGCTCAACGCCTCGAATTTCTTCAGGGTCAGAAGATCGGCCATTTGACACTCCCGGGGCGATGCGTGCTGTTGGAATGGAGGCGACAGGCTCCGTTGCCTGCGCAATCGCGCGCAGCATGATCGGCGACCGGTTACGAGCCTTGATCTATGTCAACGGTCACGCGCAGGCGATGCGATGCTGCGACGGATAGTCGCTCACGATGCGAGTGCGCGGCACATGTGTGGTGTCGGCAAGATCATGAAATCGCGAGGCTCTCGCAGCTGCGGTTGACATAGATCAACATCCTGCTCGCCAACCGCCGTCTGATGTCGACCGATACGGTTGCTCGCCCTTTTCGGCACCCCCCGCACGAGATCGAAGCGGTCGCACGCCGAAGCCCCGGGACAGCATGAACGGGTGACATCATGATCGATTGGCTCTTCCAGACGCTCCGCACCTATCCCGAAATTGCGATCTTCCTCTCGCTGGCCCTGGGCTACTATTTCGGTTCCTTCACCTATAAGGGGCTTGGACTGGGCGCGGTCACCGCGACACTGGTTGCCGCTGTCATCATCGGCCAGATCGGGATCACCATATCAGGGCCGCTGAAGCCGTTCTTCTTTCTGATGTTCCTGTTTGCAATCGGTTACGGTGTCGGACCGCAATTCGTGCGCGGTATCGCGCAGGACGGCGTCCCGCAGGCGATTTTCGCGGCCGTGGTCTGCGTCTTCTGTCTGCTGTCCGCCTATCTCGGCGCCAAGGTCGCCGGTTACGACGTCGGATCGGCGATCGGGCTCTATGCCGGCTCGCAGACGATCTCCGCGTCGATGGGACTCGCGACCGACGCCATCAATCGCCTTGGTCTGCCCGCGGACGAAGCCAAGAAGCTGCTCGATGCCATGCCGGTCGCCTATGCCGTGACCTATATCTTCGGCACGGTTGGGTCGGCGATCGTGCTGGCGCTGCTCGGACCGGCGCTGCTCGGGATCGATCTCGAAGCCGCGTGCAAGAAATACGAGGAGGAGCATGGCGGCAAGAAGGAGCTGGGCGGCCCAGGGACGGCCTGGCACCAGTTCGATGTGCGCGCCTATCGCGTTCATGAGCGCGGACCCGTCGCCGGCAAGACCGTCGGGCAGGCCGAGGCGCTGCTTCCCGATCATCGAATCTTCGTCCTCCGGCTCCGGCAAGCCGGCAAGATCGTGGAGGCAACCTCCGACACCGTGATACATGCCGGCGATGTCGTCGCCGTCGCCGGGCGCCGCGATGTGCTGGTGCAGCTGATCGGCGAGCAGGCCGAGGAAGTTGACGATCGCGAGCTGCTGGCGGTGCCGATCGAAGGTGTCGATGTCTACGTGACCAGCAAGGACGTCGACGGCAAGACGCTGGAGCAACTGGCCAAGGAACCGGGCGCTCGCGGCGTATTCCTGCGCAAGATCGTCCGGGGGGCGATCGCGACCGAGATTCCGATCCTGCCGAACACCAAGATCAATCGGGGCGACATCCTCACCCTGGTCGGCCGCACGTCCGATGTCGCTGCCACCACAAAGATGCTGGGCCGGCCGGACCGTGCAACCGATGTTGCCGACGTCGCCTTCATCGGGGCTGCGATCGCGATCGGCGCCCTGGTCGGCGCCTTCGTCTACAAGATCGGAAGCGTGCCGCTGACGTTGTCCACCTCCGGCGGCGCATTGATCTCAGGTCTGTTCTTCGGCTGGCTCCGGTCCGTGCACCCGACCTTCGGCCGCATCCCGTCACCCACCGTGTGGTTTATGAACTCGGTCGGCCTGAACGTCTTCATTGCCGTGGTCGGAATCTCCTCGGGCCCGGGATTTGTCGCCGGCCTGCAAAAGCTCGGCTTCAGCCTGTTCCTTTGGGGCGTCGTCGTGACCACCGTGCCGCTGATCCTGGCGATGTTTGTCGGCAAATACGTGTTCCGCTTCCACGACGCGATCCTGCTCGGATGCTGCTCCGGCGCGCGCACCACGACCGCTTCGCTGGGCATGATCAACGACCGAGCGAAGAGCCAGATTCCCGGTCTTGGCTACACCGTCACCTACGCGGTCGGAAACACGCTGCTGACGATCTGGGGCATGGTGCTGGTGATGATGATGACATAGTCGCGGCCCGGGACCGTGTTGAGACGATGTTGAGCTGGCTGGCGCAATTTCTCGTTCGTTATCCGGAGCTCGCGCTGTTCCTGGTGATCGCGGCGGGCTACTGGATCGGGAGCTTCAAGATCGGCGCTTTCAGCCTTGGCCCGGTGACGGGCGCGCTGTTCGCAGGACTCGCGGTCGGCGATTTCGCGCATGTGCCCGTCTCGAGCATGACCAAATCGTTCCTGTTCCTGCTGTTCCTGTTCGGGGTCGGCTATTCGGTCGGTCCGCAATTCGTGCTGGCGATGAAGCGCGACGGGCTGAAGCCCATGCTGATGGCCGTTGTCGTGAGCCTCACCGGTCTTGCGGCGGCGATCGTCGTGGCACGCGTGCTGCGGCTCGACCCCGGCTTTGCCGCCGGGCTCCTGTCGGGCGCGCTCAGCCAGAGCGCTGCAATGGGTACGGCGACCGACGCGGTCAATTCCCTGCCTGTGTCCGAGGCACAGCGCGCGTTGTTTGTCTCGCATATCGCGGTCGCGGATGCGGTCTGCTACATCTTCGGCTATGCTGGCGTGATCACGTTTTGCACCATTGTCGTTCCGGCGCTGCTCAAAATCGATCTGAAGGCGGAGGCGCTCAAGCTGGAGCAGACCCTGGGCATCACGCGCGCCAAGCCCGGCCTCGCGTCGGCCTGGCGCAAGTTCGAACTGCGCGCCTACCGGCTGGATGCTCACGCTGCGATCGTCGGACTGACAGTTGCGGCCGCCGAAACGCGCGTGCCCGGGCAGCGTGTATTCATCCACCGCATCCGTCGCGGCGAGCGCGTCCTCGAGGCGGAGCCTGCAACGGTGCTGGCGGCAGGCGATGTCGTCGCGCTGTCGGCGCCGCGCCAGATCATCGTCGAACTGATCGGACCGCGCGGGGAGGAGGTCGAGGACCGGGAGCTCCTCGATATCCCCGTGGTCGCGGCGGACGTGTTCCTGATCAACGCGAAGCTCGCGGGCAGCAGCCTCCAGCAGGCGTCTGAACAAGACTGGACGCGCGGCCTTTATCTGCGCTCCGTGAGCCGGGGCGGTGAAGCGCTTCCGATCGCTGCGGGCACGGTTCTGGAGCGCGGCGATCTGCTGAGCATCGTGGGTCCTGAAACCGTGGTGCAGAACGCGGCCAAGAGCATCGGCGTCATCGTCGCGCCCAGCACCACGATCGATTTCGTGGTGCTGGGGCTCGCGATCTTCTTCGGCGGCCTCGTTGGCGTGCTCCTGAGCTTTTCGATTGGCGGCATCACGATCTCGCTGAGCACCAGCGTCGGTACGCTGCTCGCCGGACTTCTTGTCGGCTACCTCCGTACGCGTCTGCCGTATTTCGGCCGGATCCCCGACGGCGCCATCAGCCTGATGACATCGCTCGGACTGGCTGCGTTCGTCGGCCTGACCGGGATCCATGCCGGGCCGATCTTCCTTTCCGCGATACGCGAGTCGGGCATCGGGCTGCTGCTGGGCGGCATGATCGTCACCCTGTTGCCGCAGATCGTCGGCTTCTGCTTCGGCCATTTCGTGTTGCGCATGAACCCGATCCTCCTGCTCGGTGCGCTGACTGGAGCTCAGACGGTCACGGCCGCGATGGCGGCCATTCAGGAGCGCTCGGGCAGCTCCGTGGTGGTGCTTGGCTACACGCCCGCCTATCCGATCTCCAATATTCTGCTGACGACCTGGGGATCGATCATGGTCGTTGTTTTCGCTGGATGACGGGGCAGGGACGGCTCGCGCCTACCTCGCCTTTGAGAGCGGCGCACAAGCGAGCGTCCCCCTGGTCCGGACGACCGTATTCCGCCTGTTCCGAACTGAACCGCGGTTTCCAACGAGTCCCTGCGGCTGAAGGGTCAGCGCGCCCGGCGGGGCGAATCTCGAGATCCGGATCGATGCCTTGATGAAGTCCCTCTGCTGGCCGCGTGGCCCAGACTGCGCCGATGTTGCAGGGGACTAACGCGCATTTCAGAGCGAAACATGAATATGAATGCGGAGGCCGATGAGTAACCCAGCCGCAACGCGATCTCTGTGATCGGCAGGTCGCTGCCCAACAATTCGATAGCCTTGAGCAGGCGGAGACGCTGACGCCATGCACGCAAGCTCATGCCGACTTCGCGCTCGAAGTGTCGCGTCAAGGTTCGCGGCGACATGCCAATCTCACGCCCCCATCTCTCGGCGTGGCGCGGATTCGCAGGATCGGCGTAGAGGGTTTCACAGAGGGCCAGCAAGCCCGGGTGGGTGGGCCAAGGTAACGCTGCCGAGATCGGCGTCGCCCGCCGCAACTGATCGAGGATGAGCGCGATAACGCGGTCGGCGTAGCTACGATCCTCGCTTTTCAGCGACGCGGCTTCCACGATGAGCGTCCGCAGGAGCGGGGAGACATGGATGACGGTCGTGCGCGAAGTCATGCCTTGGCTGGCAGCATCGGCGACCCAGAGGCTCCGGAATTCCGCTCCCATCAGCGAGCCGACCGAATGCTTCGTACCGGCCGGCAGCCAGACGGCCTGTTCCGGAGAAATGACGACGCTCCGTCCATCCGCCTTCACGGTGAGCGCGCCCGAGATCGCGTAGACCAGCTGATTCCAGCTGTGACTGTGTTCGGCGAAGTAGCTCCTCGCAGGAAGAGACTGCACCCGTACGATCAAAGGCTTCGGTGATCCGATGCCCTGCGGGGCATCGACCGTCTTCCAGCCGGCATTCCCTGGCGAAATGTGACGTTTCATCGACATAAATTGGCAATCTGTAGAAGGAAAAGTCCAACGATTTCTCCTTAACTCCGACGCGGTGATCCACGGCCCGGTGGACCGGCCACCGGTCCTATTGGCCACGTCCCGTCGACGGACATCTAACGGCGGAGCAAGCCGCAGCGTGAACTTCAATTTTTCCGTTCCCAGCCATGAGGCGCCGACCGCCATTCGCCGCGAGCGCAACAATGTCGCAAGGCTTGCCGTCGCCCAGGCCCTCGCAGGCGCCAATTCCACGGTCGTCTACGCAACCGGGGCCGTGGTCGGCGACATGCTGGCGCCCACCAAGGCACTTGCGACGCTGCCGGTCTCGGTTTTTGTCGTCGGCATGGCTCTGTGCACGCTTTCGGCGGGCGTTGTCGCGCAGCGCTATGGCCGGCGCACGACATTCCTGCTTGGTGCAGGCAGCGGCGTCCTCGCAGGCTTGATTGCGGTCCTGGCGGTACTCAACGCGTCATTCCCGCTATTCTGCGCCGGGACCTTCTTTGGCGGCGTCTACGCGGCCGTGGTGCTCTCGTTCCGCTTTGCGGCGGCCGATTGCGCAGCACCTGAACGGCGTCCGCGCGCGCTCTCGGCCGTGATGGCTGGCGGTGTGTTCGCCGGTGTGATCGGTCCACAGCTTGTGACGCACACCATGAATCTGTGGGCGCCGTACCTCTTTGCCGCGACGTTTGTCGGCCAGGCGGTGGTTGCGACGCTCTCCGCGGTTATTCTGGCGGGCGTTGAGCTTCCTCCGCTGACTGCAACGCATCTCAACGCCGGAAGGCCGCTCGCTGTCATTGCCCGGCAGCCGCGCTTTATCCTGGCCGTGATCTGCGGGGTCGTCTCCTACGCTCATGAATTTCCTCATGACCGCAGCCCCGCTGGCGATGAAGCTCTGCGGGCTGCCTCAGGAATCGGCCAATCTCGGTCTGCAGTGGCACGTCATTGCGATGTACGCCCCGAGTTTCTGGACCGGCCGCTTGATCACGCGCTTCGGCGCATCCGCGATCGTCGCGGTCGGGCTGGTATTGATTGCGGCCTCTTCGTCGGTGGGCCTGCTCGGGATCGATGTCGTGCATTTCTGGGCGACGCTGAGCCTGCTCGGGATCGGCTGGAACTTCGGCTTCATCGGCGCCTCCGCGATGGTTCTGGAGTGCCATCGTCCCGAGGAAAAGGCGCGCGTTCAGTCGCTCAATGACTTCGTGGTCTTCGGCACGATGACCGTCGGCTCCTTCCTGTCGGGCGGGCTGCTGTCGTCCTTCGGCTGGTCGACCGTCCTGATGCTGTCGTTCGCACCACTCGTCGCCGCATTGCTGGCACTCATCGGCTTTTCATACCGGCCCACCGCACGACCAAGCTAGCGTCTCGAGGAGAATCCACATGAGCGTAGCGGAAACCCCGGTTCAATATATGGAGCGAACGCGCCAATATTACCGTGCCCTTGGTTACGACAACGACTATGTAATGTCTGGGCGAGGTTTGATGATGTCCCTTTCACCAAACCTGCCAAACTGTCATCGGACCTGCGTATCGCACTGATTACCACGGCCAGTCCGCCGGATTTTGACGGCGTCAAACGGGTGTGGTCGGGTGAGGTTTCGCCGCCGCCCGGGAAGCTGTTTACCGACAACGTTGCGTGGGACAAGGAATCGACCCACACCAATGATCCGGGCAGCTTCCTGCCGGTAGAAGCCGCTTTTGGATTGGTCGGCGAGGGCGCCCTTGTCGGACTGACCCGGCACTTTCACGGCGTGCCGACAGAATATAGCCAACGGAAAACGAACGCGGAGGATGCACCTGAAATCCTGGTACGGGTTCGAAAAGACGGGGCTGATGCTGCGATCCTTTGCCCCCTTTGCCCCGTGTGTCATCAGACCGTAAGCTTGGTGGCCCGGCATCTGGAAGCGAACGGCATTCCGACGGTCATTGTCGGCTCGGCGCAGGATGTCGTGGAGCACTGCGGCGTGCCACGGTTCTATTTCACGGATTTCCCGCTGGGCAATCCTTGCGGGCATCCCTGGCGACCGGACATGCAGCGCGAAATCATGCGCCAGGCGCTCGCCTTTTTGACACGGCGACGGCGCCGCGAACGACTGTGAAAGCGCCATTTGCGTGGAAGGAGGAGGGTTCCCTTTGGCGGCCCCGGTATGGAAGAGTAAATCCAGAGGATCGCGAGCGGCTGCTCAAGCTGGGTGACGAGCGCCGCCGGCGGCAAGCCAAGGCCAAGCAGGTTTCCATGGAGGGAGTGTCATCAAAATGACCGAGAGTTCGATGGGAAATCGGGTGGGCGTTCTTGAAGACCGGTACGGCAACCCCTTGAGCACAAGCTCTGCCGCCGCCCGCGACGCATATGTCGCCGGCGTCGACAAGCTGCTCTCGGCTGGGTCGGGGATTGACCAGGCATTCCGCGACGCGATCGCCGCCGACGAAGGTTTTGCTCTGGCGCACATTGCGCTTGCGCGAACCCTGCAACTGCTCGGTCGCGGCAACGAAGTCAAAGCGCCGCTCGAACGTGCGATCGCGCTGGCGCCTGCTACGACTTCGCGCGAGCAAGGTCATATTGCGATCTTTGCCAAGATCCTGAGTGGTCAAGGCGCTGCGGCGGTTTCGGCGATCGCCGAACATATCAAGCACTGGCCGCGCGATGCCATGGTGCTGGCACCGGCCACCGGTGTCTTCGGCTTGATCGGCTTCTCGGGCAAGTCCGGCCGCGAGGTTGAGCAACTGGCGATGCTGGAGCCGCTTGCAACCCATTACGGCGATGACTGGTGGTTTCGAACCGTGCTCGCGTTTGCCGAAATCGAGCTGCATAGGCTCGACAGTGGTTTCAGGAATATCGAGACCGCACTTCGTGGTTGTCCCCGCAACGCTCACGCTGCGCATATCAAGGCCCATCTGTTCTATGAGAAGGGACAGCGCGAGGAGGGGCTGGCTTATCTCGAGCAATGGAACGCCGCTTACCCGCGCGAGGCGCAACTGCATTGCCATATCAGTTGGCATCTTGCCCTGTGGTCGCTGGAGACCGGCAGGCGGGATCAAGCCTGGCAGATCTATCGTGAGGCGCTGCATCCGGGCGGCTCGTGGGGGCCGCAAATCAATGTCCTCACCGATTGCGCCTCGTTCCTTGCGCGCGCCGAGATGGCGGGCGAGCCGCGATATCCGGAACTGTGGAGCGAGATCAGCCAGTATGCGGCGAAGTGGTTTCCCAACTCGGGGATCATCTTTGCCGACATGCACAGCGCGCTCGCCTTTGCAATGGCCGGCGATGCGGAGGCCTTGGCCAGGATCATCGAGAACCCGAAGGGACCCGCCGCGGACATGGTGGTGCCCATCGCGCGCGGGTTCGATGGTTTGGCCAAGGGCGACTGGACACGCGTCGTCGATGAGCTAACGCCCGTCCTGGCAACCCATGAAAGGGTTGGAGGCAGCCGCGCGCAGCGCGACCTGCTGGAATATTCCGTGACTTGCGCCTTGCTGCGCAGTGGTCGCGCCGACGAGGCGCGGCGGCTGATCGCGTCACGACGACCGCAGAATGCGGCGAGCGGCGTTCCGCTCGCGGGGTTCTGAACGTGTCCTGGTTTAGGACCTGCGCTGGTCAAGAGACCCGAAATGGAGAAGCGGTGGTTTCGGATAGCGCAGCCTGAGGGAGAGTAACGATGCGCATCAACGATGATCTGTCGAAGCCTGTTATCGTTCACGCCTCGAAGCTGGACTGGGTGGCGAGTCCGTCGGCCGGCGTGGATCGGCGCATGCTGTTCCGCATTGGCGCCGAGGTCGCGCGCGCCACCTCGATCGTGCGCTATGCTCCCGGTAGCGCCTTCCCGCGTCATACGCATGGCGGTGGAGAAGAGATTGTCGTCCTTGAAGGTACCTTTCAGGATGAGCATGGCGACTATCCCGCGGGCAGCTACTTCCGCAACCCTCCGGGGACGTCACATGTTCCCGCCTCGAAGGACGGCTGCACAATCTTCGTGCGGCTCTGGCAGTTCCGGGACGAGGACCGGACCCAGGTCGTGCGTCAGCCAGGTGAGGGCCAACAGGTTGCGCCGCGCCCCGGTGCAAGCAACGTCAGCGTGCTATTTGACGACGGCCACGAAGAGGTCCGCCTTGAAGACTGGCGGCCGGGTGAAATCGTCAGCCTTGCGAACGCGCGCGGGCTCGAGTTCTTTGTTCTATCGGGGGGACTAACGATCGGGGGCGAGACGCTGCAGCCGCAGGGCTGGGGTCGGCTACCCGCCGGCGTCGACCTGAAAGCGACGGTGGGCCCGCAGGGCGCGAAAATCTGGGTCAAGGAGGCGCCGCTGCTGCATCCGGATGTCTGTCGACTTCCCGGGTAGCCGGTACAGTTCTGACCGCCTCCGTTGAGCTCCCTGCAATGGCGAAGCTACTTTGCATGGGGTTGTTTTCGATATTTTGGTTGGGCCGGCCTGTTTCGGCCGGGCAGCGCTCCGAAACATCATGTTGCATTGAACCGATGTTGCGGCTAGGCAATTGAGATGACATGGAAATTTTCCGTCGCCCCGATGATGGATTGGAGCGAGAGTTTAAGCTTTTCAACCGGTTAGATGATGGCGTGTGCACGACGTGTGCACCGGGAGATCGAGAAAAATCTCAACACAGCCAACGTGCGCAGGCCTGTGGCGCATGTGCCTGGATCTGAACTTCCGAGGGCAGGGCGAGGCGAGTGCTTAAGTGCGGTCTCAGCTGTTCGACGCGGAATGGTCGAAAACCGTGGGTTTGACTTCCACTCTCTCCGCCAGCAATTCAGCGCACTCTATTGCAATTATTGCATTTTCTGAGACAGATTAGGCGTCAGTCCCCAAAATGATCCCCAAAGTCAGCACAGGTCGATCCTTGGCGGGCTGACGTTGGTTTGATCCTTCCAGGCGATCATCGGCCGGGTTCTCACCGGGCTCCCCCAATCATTCGCGCGATAGCATGCGGGGACAACTACAGTTCCTTTCTTTCCGAACAACGGTTGCGCGTGTAAGGCTGCAACTCTCGGTAGCCGAGAGCTGATCATGTCTAAAACTGCTTTTTTTGCCTATCCGTCATCAGAGCCGATCAACTCGACAGCCGATGAAGCCGTACGTGAGGTCCAAGAGGTCCACGTTACGCCTTGGCCGCATATGAACACATATGGATATCGGTTAGATGATCTCATCCGAGAGCAGATCGACGCGGCTGACTTCCTTCTGGCCGACATAACGATCCCCAATTTCAATGTCTATTACGAGATCGGATATTGCATAGGCTCTGGCAAGTCTGTCGTCCCTACCGTGGATTTTTCTTTGAAGGGATCGAAAGACAACGTCGATCTGACCGGGCTCTTTGCGACGACAGGTCAAATCAGGTACCAGAACTTCAAGGAGCTTAGTTCAAAGATCGACAAGATCGACTTGAGCCATTGGCGTCCTATCGCACCTAAGCCCAGGAATTACAATCAACCGCTGTTCTTTTTGGGCGCGTTCAAGCGGACGAATTTCATCGAATACATCTCGTCAGCGATTTCCAATTCCAAAGTCGAGTTGCGGCAGTTCGATCCCACCGACACAAACTTTATGTCTATCAATGATGCCTTTGCCGAGGTTTCGGCATCGACAGGCCTCATTCTGCCTTTGATTGGGCCAGATGTCGAAGGTGACCTAAAACACAATCTGTTGTCATCCATGCTCGCGGGCATGGCGCACGGATTGGGCATTGAGCCTCTCCTGATCCAGTTCAATGACGTTCCGGCCCCGGTCGATTTCAGGGAGTTTATCTCGACTGCTCGCGGGAGACTGGAAACAACGAAAGAGGTTGAGGACTACTGTCAGCAAACGCTGATCCTGAACCAAAGAAGTAAGCCGCCCGCCCGAAAGAGGTCTCCCACCTTGCTTGAACAGGTGGACCTAGCAGGCCGTTGAAGAACTCAGCCGCGTTCGCAAACGAAGGCTGAATCGTCGCCATTGTGGATGTAGAAGTGGCCAACGAGCCTGCCCGCAGTGCCGATCATGGCCCATCCGCGACCACAGGACGGATCATTCTCGTCGTGCCCCTCCCATGAGAACTCGGCGCAGGCCGATCCGTCGCGGGTGCCGTAGCGAGCATCCAGGAAGCCCTTGAGAGCCCCAAACGCTATTTCGCCATCGGACTTGCCACGGAAGGTGAGATGCGCCTCTCCGACAAGATCGAGGAAGTCGCTGTCCCAGTTGTCCATTTCGACGATGCGCCAGCGGCCGGCAAAGGCCTTGGCAAAGCCGGGCACCTTGGCCATCAACCGGTCTCCGCGATCAACTTGGGCAGCCGCACCAGATTGTAGGCGGCCGCAGCGAAGGTAAAGGCCCATCCGACCCGATCACGGCCACGGAATCTGGTCTTCTCTTGCCCGGCGACCGTCTTGATCCAGCCGAATGCCTCCTCAATCCGCTTGCGGATGCGCTGGCTGACAGCATAACCGCCGTGCCGGGTCGTACGCCCGTCGATCGCAGAGCTACGGCCGCCGGTATTCTGCGCAACATGCGGCGTCACGTTCATCGAGCGCAGCTCGTTGACGAAGTCTTCTGCATCGTAGGCTTTGTCGGCACCAAGCGTGATCGCTGTCGGTCGATCGGCACGAGGCTCGATCATGTGCAGCGCGGCCACCCGTTCGGCATGCCCACCGGCCTGCGTCAGGCAGGCGTCGACCAGCAAGCCGTGGCGGTTCTCCATCAGCCCGTGCCCGATGAAGCACAGCTTCGTCTCCTTGCCTTTCCCCTTGCGGTAGAGCCTGGCCTCCGGATCGGTGGTCGAAGCATGGGTGTCGTTGGAGCGCTTCTGGCCATGGAAGTTCGCTTCAGCATTGCGCCCGCCGCCTTGGGCCGGCGGCTCGCCGGAGCTATCCTTCGGTTTGACGCTCTTCATCGAGGCCCAGGCCTCGATCAGCGTGCCGTCGACCGAGAAGTGATCGCTCGACAGAAGCTTCTTCACCCTGGGCTGCGCCAGCACCGCCGCCAGGAACTTCGCCGCGATGTCGCCTTCCAGCAGCCGGTCGCGGTTCTTCGAGAATACCGAATGGTCCCAGGCTGCATCGTCGACTCCGATTCCGACGAACCAGCGGAACAGCAAATCATATTCCAACCGCTCCATCAGAAGTCGCTCCGAGCGGATCGAATAAAACGCCTGCAACAGCATCGCCCGCAGCAGCTTCTCCGGCGGGATCGACGGCCGTCCAATCGGCGAATAAAGGGCGGCGAACTCGTGCTCCAGCGCCGCCAGCGCCTCGTTCACGATCGTCCGGATCCCTCGCAGCGGATGATCACGCCGCACCCTTGCTTCCAGGTCGACGTAGCTGAACAGCTCGCCCGTTCGATTGTCGCCGCCGCGCACGCACCATCTCCGAATCTCGTCGGAGCCAATGAATCATGATCCTCGGTCGGCGGCGACCGCCTTTTTTCAACAGCCTGCTAGGGAAATCAGCGGCAGAGCACGAGGCCACGCGACTAGATCAGTATTTTGTCCACACGGCCCAGTTCACCTCAGCTTGCCGTGCGAAGGGCGGGATAGTGGTTGGGCGCAAGGGGTCGGGAAAAACAGCGATCTTCTTCGCCACGCTGGAAAGGAAGCTGTCGGACAAGCGCAACCTGACCGTCCCGCTAATGCCTGTATCTCATCGGCTATCCGAGTTGAGGCAGAACTTGGTAGACGTAAAGGCAGCAGGATTTTTTGACCACACTATAGAAGCCTTTTGGCAATACATCATCTACATGGAAATCATCTACTCGTTGCGGGAGGCCATTCTACCAAAAGCAAAATACAATCTCTCAAAATTGAAGCAGATCGAGAGCGTGGAAGAGCGCTTCAAAATGGGAAGCGAACATGTTTATGGCGACTTTACTTCCCGATTGGAGACGGCAGTAGAGCTTGTCATCAAAGCCATTCGAGAAACGCCGAATCCGAATAAGGCAAAAGAAACTCTTACGAACGTCCTCTTCGAGCATGAAATCTCGAAGCTTCGAGACGCCGTCGTGCAACTTGCCGCCGATTATAAAACGATCAGCCTGCTGTTCGACAATGTAGACAAGGGCTGGCCGCCAACAAGGGTTGAAGAGCACGATGTGCGGACGGTGCAGCACTTAATCAATGTTATGAATAAGGTCCAACGCGAGCTTGCGAGAAAGCAATTGGACTTTGAGTATCTGCTTTTCTTGCGAGGTGACGTTTACGAAAGGCTGGTCGAGAACACAGCAGACCGGGGCAAATTTGACCCGATTAAAGTGGATTGGTCGGACGCTGAACAATTGAGCCATTTGCTCCATCAGCGAGTGATATCGTCGGTTCCCGAGGGCAAGGAGGATGCTGCGTGGAATGCCATCAATCCTGTGATGGACGATAAGCGCACAGCCGTCGAGATGATGATTGGAGCATCATTGATGCGTCCGCGATTTCTTATTGATCTTGCCGAGAAGGCGCTATCAATTGCTGTAAATCGCGGGCACCCGATGATCACCGTTGATGATGTGAAGACAGCATTGCAGAAGCATTCCCTCTACTTGGTAACGGACTTCGGTCTTGAAGTAAGGGACGTCTCTGGACTGTCTGAAAGCATCTTCTATGACTTCATTGGGGAAGGGCAACGGTTAACGCCCCAGCAAGTTGCCGAAATAGTTCGAAAGCAAGCGAACGGCCTTCAACCAGAAGAAATTATAGACTTGTTGTTGTGGTACGGGTTTCTAGGAATTCCAGACGCTCGTGGTCGGCCGGTTTTCATCTATAACCGGGACTACGACTACAAGCGATTGGAGGCCGAGCGCGACCGCTTAGGGGACGGTTTAGTGTATTACGTGAATGCGGCATTCTTGGAGGGCTTGCGCGATTAGGTCGAGGGTTGTTGGGTCGCGGAGGTAGCTCACAACATGCCGCTGCGCTGCTTCGGGCCAGACGGCCCCATTCAGTCTTTCGACCTGACCGACGCAGAGTGGTCCGCGTTGCGGCTGGATAACAGCCGTTCAAGGCTATTGCGAATGCCCTGCTGTGATGCCTCAGTAATCATGAAGACATCCGCTCGGGGGCTCAACTTTTTCGCCCACAAGTCGCGCGGACCTTGTCAGAGTGCGCCAGAGACCGAAGAACATCTAGTCCTGAAAGCGCTGGCGGCAGCGGCGGCTCGCCGAGCAGGATGGACTTGCTCAACAGAGGCACGCGGCTCGTCGCCATCAGGCGAGGCATGGACTGCTGATGTGCTGGCGCTGAAAGGACTAAACAAGATCGCCATTGAAATCCAATGGTCGGGTCAAACGGACGAGGAAACCCTATATCGCCAGGAGCGCTACCGGCAGTCGGGCATTCGATGCCTTTGGCTGTTTCGGCGCCCCGGATTTCGCAACTCCAAGGACTTGCCCGCCGCTTGCGTCAGTGGAGACATCGCTACGGGATTTGAGGCTCGGCTGCCCGACCAAGCAATGCCCCTCAACGAGTTTTTGGATGCCGCATTTGCAAAACGGCTTCGATACGGAATTCCTCTGGGAGCGAGAACAACCGTTCGCATTCATTCAGGCGTGCTCGACTGTTACAAGCCAAACTGTCGGGCACGAACGCGCATCGTCACCTTCATCGAATTGCTTGTTGGTCCGCATCGGTGCGAATTTAAGGTCCCCAGCCTAACAAATTTTCCGGACCTATTGGCCTTGTGTGTGAAACATATACCCGGTGGGTCTCGCGTTGGCATGATCAAGTCGCGATACAGTCAAACGCAAGAGCGAAGATTCATGAGCAACGGCTGTTATAGCTGTGACTGCGGATTCCGATGATCTCGCCCGGGTGTACCGATTTGATCTCGCCCAGGATTCCGAGATGATCTCGCCCACCATTCCGATTTGATGTCGCCCGGGGCGCGAGGCGTTCTGGCTGTTTGGTTTCTGGCATCGGTGAAGCCGCGGGGTCAACCTTGAATCGCGGCTTGAGGCCCTTCTTCGTCTGCTGTTGGTCTGCTGTGGGCATGTGGGCAACGCTCTTTGCGTTGTCCAAGCGCAGCGGCATGTCCACAGCGCCACTGGCTCAGGCCTTTCGATCGGGTTTGCGGGTTCGCCGCAGGCTCTCGCCGTTGAGATCGATCCGGTGGGCGTTGTGGACCAGGCGGTCGAGGACGGCATCGGCGTAGGTGGGATCGCCGATCAGCGCGTGCCATTGATCGACGGGGAGCTGGCTGGTGACGGTGGTGGAGCGGCGGCCGTAGCGGTCCTCGAGGATCTCGAGGAGGTCGTGGCGGGCTGCGGCGTCGAGCGGCTCGAGGCCCCAGTCGTCGAGGATGAGCAGATCGATGCGGCCGAGCGCCCGCAGGAGCCGCGGGTGGCGGCCGTCGCCGCGCGCCAAAGCGAGGTCGGTGAACAGCCGCGGGACACGCTGGTAGAGCACGGAGCGATTGTCGCGGCAGGCCTTGTTGCCGAGCGCCGAGGCGAGCCAGCTCTTGCCGACGCCGGAGGGCCCGCAGATCAGCAGGTTGGCGTGATCGTCGATCCATTGGCCTTCGACCAGCATCGTCAGGAGGCTGCGGTCGAGGCCGCGCGGGGTGCGATAGTCGATGTCCTCGACGCAAGCCTGTTGGCGCAGCTTGGCGTATTGCAGCCGCTTCGATAGCCGCTTGTCGCGTCGCAGCGAGGCTTCGCGTTCGAGCAGCAGCGCGAGCCATTCGGCATGGCCGAGGCTTGCGGCATCGCCGCCGGCTTCGATGTCGGCAAAGGCCTTGGCCATGCCATGAAGGCCGAGCGCGTGGAGTTGATCGAGGGTCGGATGCGTGAGCAAGGCGTGATCTCCTAGTTGTAGTAGCGTGGCCCGCGGATGTTGGGATGAAGGACCGGCGCGTTGTCCGCGGGGCGCTTGGGTGAAGGACGCCGATCGAGGTTGTTGGCAAGGATCGATTTGACCGAGCCGTAGGTGCGCGCGCCGATGTCGATCGCCCGCATGGCGGCAGCATCGAGCCGCTCTTGCCCGTAGGATTGGCCGAGCCGGATGATGCCGAGGCAAGCGCGGAAGCCCTGCTCCGGGTGCGCCCGCTCATCGAGGATCAGGTCGCACAGCGCCGCGGTGGCCGGCCCGATCGTGGCGGCCTCCTTGCGAATGCGCTCGATGGTCCAGCCGGCGTAGCGCCGATGACTGGACGCCATGTGTTCCGGCACGGTGGTGTGCTTGTGGTTGCCGCTCATGCGCTGATGCGCGGCGATCCGCTCGCCCTTGTGGAAAATCTCGACGGTGCGGGCGGTGAAGCGCACCTCGACCTCGGCGCGGACGAAGCGATGCGGGACGCTGTAGTAATGCGCCTCGACCTCGACGTGATAGTCGATGCTGACCCGGCAGATCCGCCACTCGGCGAACACGTAGGGGCTCTCCGGCAAGTCCTTGAGCGCCGGCCGGTCGATCTCCTCCAATAGCTTGCGGCGGGTCACGCCGAGCCGCCGGATCGGCCGCTCCTCGTTGAGCCGGGTCATTAGCTCGGTGATCGCTGCGTTGACCTCGGCGAGGCTGTGGAAGGTGCGGTGGCGCAGCCGCCCGAGCAGCCAGCGCTCGACCATGAGGACCGCCTGTTCGACCTTCGCCTTGTCCCGTGGCCGTCGCGGCCTGGCCGGCAGAATGGCGGTGCCGTAATGCGCCGCCATGTCGGCGTAGCTGCGGTTGATCTGCGGGTCGTAGAGGCAGGCCTTGATCACTGCGACCTTGGTATTGTCCGGCACCAGCAGCGCCGGCACGCCGCCGATCGCCTCGAAGGCGCCGACGTGGCCGCTGATCCAGTCGGCGAGCCCCTGCGTCCAAGTCGCCTGCGCGTAGGTGAAGCTCGATGCGCCGAGCACCGCGACGAAGATCTGCGCGGCGCGTCGCTCGCCGGTGAACCGGTCGATTACCACCGGCACGCCGTCGCCGGCATAGTCGACGAACAGCTTGTCGCCGGCCGTATGCGACTGGCGCATCGTCACCGACAGGCGGCCTTCCCAGGCGCGGTAGAGCTCGCAGAACCGCGAATAACGATACCCGCCGGGTTCGCCCGCGATGTACTCGTCCCACAGGATCGACAGCGTCACATGCTTGCGCCGGAGTTCGCGGTGTACCGCCGCCCAGTCCGGCTCGGCCTGCCGGCGATGGCCCCGCCGGGTGCCGGGACCGGCTCCCGCGCTGGCGAACAGCCGGGCTTCCAGCGCAGCGTCGGTGATGTCGTCGGGCAATGGCCAGGTCAGCCCCGCTGCCTCGAACCGGTGGATCGTCAACCGCACCGTCGAAGGGGCTGTCCCCACCCGCCGCGCAATCTCGCGGGTCGGCATCCCGGCCGACTTCAATCTGATCACATCGCGCACATGGCGCATCGCAAACCTCTCCGTCGGCATCCAGGTCCCCCTTCGCAAAGCCGAAAGGCGGGACCGTATCGGAGCCAGAAGAGGCCTCGTCACCCCGGGGCGACATCATCCCGGAATGGTGGGCGAGATCATCTCGGAATGGTGGGCGACATCAAATCGGAACGGTGGGCGAGATCATTCCGGAATGGTGGGCGACATCGAGCGGAATCAGCAGTTGGCGAGGAAGCGCGATCGCACGCGCACCTCCAGCGGCCCGTCCGGGCCATTCAGCGACAGGACGTCCCCCGCCGCCGACCAGCTGAAGCGCACATGCGGGTGGCGCGCCAGATCTTCCGGCGTTTGCGGGCATCCCTCGACGGCGACGTACTCCGGAGAAGCTACCAAAATCCGCCGTAGCATCGCCAGACGCCGCGCCACCAGCCCGGGGGAAGCGAGCGTGCCGAGACGGATGGCCACGTCGACAGCCTCGCCGATGAGATCGGCGTATCGGTCGTCGGTGATCAGCTCGACCGCCAGCTTCGGGTGAAGCCGCTGGAAGCCGATCAAGATCGGCGCCACATGCGCCTGGCCGAACCCGACCGGCGCATGCACCCGCAGGATGCCGCTCAGCGTGCCCGCCGCCTCGGTCACCCCGTCCTCGACCTCGGTCACCGCCTCGAGGATTCGGCGGGCCTGGATGTGGTAGCGCTCACCGGCCTCGGTCAGCGCAAGGCGGCGGGTGCTGCGGTTCAGGAGGCGCACGCCCAGCCGCCGCTCCAGCGCTGCCACCTGCTGGCTGACCGCAGGCTGGGTCAGCCCCAGCTCTCGCGCTGCCGCCGACAGGCTGCCGAGCTCCGCCACCCGCACAAAGGTTGCCATCGTGATGAAACGATCCATCGCCACCGATCTCAAAGGGCTGCTTATGGATGATAGTAGGCACAATCACCTACCGAATGCACCACGAATGAATGATCTCTCCGGGACTGGTCCTGATTGATTTCCTCAACCTGGAGACGACTATGAAAATGTTTTACAATCCGTTCTCGCCCTTCTCCCGCAAGGCCCGGATCGTCGCCATCGAGACCGGCCAGCAGGACCGGATCGAGCTGGTCCTCATTAACACCGAGGACCCGGCAAACGGTCTGTCGGCGTACAACCCGGTGCGCAAGATCCCGGTGCTGGAGGCCGATTTCGGCCCGCTCTACGACAGCCCTGTAATCTGCGAGTATCTCGACTCGCGGCATGACGGACCGAACCTGCTGCCCGCCGCGGGCGAGGCCCGCTGGCGCGCGCTGCGCTGGCAAGCCCTGGCCGATGGACTGTTGGATGCCGCGCTCCTGATCCGCTACGAGCTGAACCTGCGCCAGGAGTCTGGACGCAGCGAAGCCTGGATCGAGCGCCAGACGACCAAGATCCGGAATGCGCTCGACCGTATGGAGGCGGAGGCGGCGGAGCTCGAGGGGCCTGTAACCATCGGCACAATCAGCGCCGCTTGCGCCCTCGGCTATCTGGACTCGCGCTTCGCCGACTGGGACTGGCGCGAGACCCATCCCGGCCTGGCAGCTTGGCATGCGGGCTTCGCCAAGCGTCCTTCCTATATCGCGACGATCCCTCGGGCATGAGCGGTGCGCCGACGCCTGATCACCGCGTGACGGCGACTTCGGTTCGGGACGATCCACCGAACGCCCTTCGATGATCTGGGAGGATCCTCTCGAGTTTCGTCGCATCGCGGCAAATTTCGAAAAGCCTGGTTCAGAAGATAGCAACGTCCAACCCTCGGGAGGGCATCATGGAGATTCGACGAGAGCAGCCAGCCGGCGCGAGCGTAGAACCACAGCCTCACGGCGACCGTTGGCAGAGTCGCGGTCCGACGAAGTTATTGTTGTCTTCGATGAATCGAGGCTGGTCTGGCCTGTCGGCCGAGGTGCGCACTCATGGCAAAAGCGTAATTCCCTGGCAAGGCACGCAATCCGATACCGAGATTTGTATCGATATCCGTGGTAATGGGTCGCTCATCACGCGGCGTGCTTCCGGGATCGTGGATAAAAAGGTCACCCGCGCCGGCACCGTTTGGCTAACTCCAGCGGGTTGGCGGGACGGCTCCGTCGACATCGCCAACGATCTGCCGGAAATCATGCATATCCATCTTCCCTCGAGCCAGTTCTCCCCGAGCAAGCTCGGTATCGACGTCGATGAGTCGGTGCTCGGCTTCCGGAGATATCAGAGCGCCTTCGAAGATCCGCTACTAGGCGAGATGGCGCGGGCCATCGCGTCGGAACTGCAGGCCGAAACCTCTGCAGGCACGCTGCTGGTCGAGTCACTGGCAAGCAGCATGGCCGCCAGGCTGATTCAAAAACACATCTGTACGCCAACTGCCTCCTTTGTTACCCGCTTAGCGAGAGAAGGGCTCGATCGCCGCAGGCTCTTCCGCGTGCTGGATTATATCGAAGCAAACCTCGAAGGCGATCTCACTCTTGATCGCATGGCATCAACGGCGGCTCTGAGCCGCTACCACTTTGCCCGCGCCTTCAAGCAGGCCGTCGGACAATCTCCCCATCGCTATGTGAGTACCAAGCGCCTCGAGCGCGCGAAACTCCTGCTGATCGAAGGTGATCTCCCCTTGGTCGAGATTGCACTGGCACTCGGCTTTTCCAGCCAAGCCAATTTTTCACGCGCGTTCCGGCAGGCGACCGGTCTGGCGCCCGGCCAGTATCGTCGGGGGCTTGGATCGTGGGAACGCGACCCGTCGGTGGACGATATCAGTCGGGCTCTTCCGATTCTGGCGTGATCGCGGGCGCGAGGCGGCCGGGTCAGCGCGGTCGGCATTGTGACCTGGTATTTGATGATTCAGTTTTTATGAGTGATTGGACCTTCCGGGCACGTTTCGAGATAAATCGATACACGCGCTTGCAGGCACCTCGACTTCGGCAAAAATATGCAAGCCATGTTTGCGCAACGGTTCGCCAACTCCCGGTTTATCAACCACCAACGCCGAGACCCCGCGCCTGGCAAGAGCGTTTGGAAAGCCCAAGAGAAAAAGAAACTCCTTCAGTCCGTCCAAACCGTTGAAATGCGCCATGACAGGTGCAGGACCCTTTGTCTCGGCCGGAACGAATAAACGCAGGAAGCGCCGTCTAAAGGAACCGTTACTCTCTGCCAATCCACACCACCCAGTTTCTAAATACTTCGAGAAACTTGCAAGCAGCAGGTCGTAGGCCGCATGCGAGGAGGATATGTGCGCGCCGGCATCCGTTCGCCAGTAATGTACATGACCGTTGCTTGAGCTGAAGATGCTGGCCTCCTCATCTCCAGAGGTTCGTTTTGGCCAGGTCGATCAACTCGTCGCCGCGGCCGCTGATCACGGCCTTGATCATGTACATGGTGAAACCCTTGGCCATTTCCAGTGTGACCGAGGGCGGCATGGCGAGTTCGCTCCGGTTCACGACCGCATCGATCAGCACTGGACCGTCGTGCGCGAGCGCCGCAGCAATTCCTTCCGTGACGTCGGATGAATGCTCGAGGCGGATGCCGCGTATGCCCGCGGCTTCGGCCATCGCTGCGAAATTCGGATTCTTGAGCTCGGTGCCGTAGTTGAGAATTCCCGTCGACTTCTGCTCCAGCTCGATGAAGCCCAGGGCACCATTGTTGAACACGACGACCTTTACGGGCAGCCTTTGTTGGGCAAGGGTGAGAAGATCGCCCATCAGCATGGTGAAGCCGCCATCACCCGAGAGCGAGATTACCTGGCGGCCGGGATAGGCGGCCTGCGCCCCCACGGCCTGCGCCATGGCATTGGCCATGGAGCCGTGCCAGAACGAGCCGAGCAGACGGCGCTTTCCGTTCATCGCCAGGTAGCGGGCAGCCCAAACCGTTGGCAGGCCGACGTCGCAGGTGAACACCGCGTCATCTGCAGCCTGGTCGTTGATCGTCTTTGCGACCTGTTGTGGATGAATCAGTGCCTTGCCCGGCATGGCCACGGCAAGCTCGTCCAGCGCCTTGCGCGCCTTGGTGTAGTGGCGCTGCGCCTGTGCCAGATGTGTGCCGTCGGCTTTTGTCTTGAGCAAGGGAAGCAATGCCGCAAGCGTCGCCCGGACATCACCCACCACACCGAGATCGACAGTGGCACGGCGGCCGATATTCTCCGGCCTCAAATCGACCTGCACGATACGGGCATCGCGGTTGTCCGGATAGAATTGCCGATAGGGAAAATCGGTCCCGAGCATGAGCAAGAGGTCGCAGTCGCGCATGGCGTAATAGCCGGAGGAAAAGCCGATCAAACCCGTCATGCCCACGTCGTATGGGTTTTCCCATTCGACATGTTCCTTCCCCCGCAGGGCGTGCACCATGGGCGCCTGGAGCCGTTCGCCCAGGGCTAGAAGTTCGTCATGCGCTCCCGCGCAGCCGGAGCCGCAGAGGACGGTCACGCGGCTCGTGCCATTGAGCAGTCTAGCAAGCTTTTCGAGGTCGTCGGTTGCCGGCGTTACGACCGGCATCGGCGGCAGCAAGCTATCGGCTTTTGGGGCTGGTGCAGTCATAGCCGCCTGCAGCGCGACGTTGCCAGGAATGACAAGCACCGACGCGCCTCGCTTGCCGACTGCTTCCTTGATCGCGACCTGCAACGCTCGCGGCATCTGATCTGCTCCTGACACGAGCTCGCAATAGTGGCTGCATTCCTTGAACAGGTTCTCCGGGTGGGTTTCCTGAAAATAGCCGCTGCCGATCTCGGCGGAGGGAATATGCGCAGCGATTGCGAGTACAGGAACGCGGGATCGATGACAATCGAACAGACCATTAATGAGGTGCAGATTACCCGGCCCGCAGCTTCCGGCGCAGACTGCGAGCTCGCCCGTCAGATGGGCCTCGGCGCCCGCGGCGAAAGCGGCGACCTCCTCGTGACGAACGTGGACCCAGTCGATCCCGCCATGACGCCGGATCGCATCCGTCAAGCCGTTGAGACTGTCCCCAACCACGCCGTAGATGCGCTTAATGCCGGCCGCCGCCAGCGTCTCAACGAATTGGTCAGCAACGGTTTTGGCAGGCATGGCGCGTCCTCGAATGTTGAGCAAGCCGCGTTCGGCCAAAAGGCTGTCAGCACGGGTCCTTTCTCGGAGCGCTCAGGATACCGATGCATCGGACAGTGGCTTTTCTTCGGTTGCCGCTGTTTTGTCAGGAGTTGCTGAAAACACGAGGATGACGACTGAGAATGAAGCTACATTCCCGCCAGCGGCTTTCTCCTAATTTGCAACCGAGTTCGCGGCCAGACTTGCGCACGCCGCCGGGTGTCAACTACGCAAGTCATCCGCGCCTTCTCAGCGCCAGCAGGCATGCTCTTGCATTCCTACCTCGTGAGTCTGCGGGGTGGGCGCACGAAGGTGGCGCTGCGGACCGGAAAGCACCTGACATTCAGGCCTGCAGGTGCCATAGGCGGCGCGCTAACGCGCACGCCGTCGCCAATTGCTCGGGGTATCGCCCGTTAGCTTCCTGAACGCCGCGGCGAACGCGGTTTGGGAAGAATAGCCGAGCGCGACCGCGATTGAGAGCACCGACGCGTCGGTGTCGCGTAGCATATTTTTAGCTTCCTCCAGCCGTTGCTGGCGTCGCCAAGCATGCGGGGAGAGCCCGGTGCTTTCCTTGAAGGCGCGGCAGAAGTGAAATCGCGAAAGACCGGCATCAGAAGCGAGCGCCGCGAGCGATACGTCCGCATCGTTATCCGAACGCAGGCGCTCGATGGCGCGGCGCAACACTATCGGTGAGAGGCCGCCCAGCGTCGGCTGGAACGTGGTCGGCACACCGACATGCGCAGCCAGCAGGCGCGTGGTCACGAGGTCCATCAGCTGATGCCTGAAAAGGGTATCCAGGCCGTTGCCGTCCATGGCACCGGCCGCTGTCAGGAGCAATCGAGATGTAATGGGATCGGGCTGTGCCGTCCGCTCCAGGAGATCGGTTGAGGTGGTGCTGTCGAGCTCACCTGCAACCCGCTCGAGCGTGGTGTGCGGAAGATAGAGTTGGACGACGTCGACAGGCTTCGGAATGTCCCACCGAGAGCTCGATCCTTCGGGAATGATGATCACGGCTCCGGGGCGAAGCGTACCGATAGCGACCGCGCTTCCCGTCCGCCGCACTATGCGCTGCACCGTGCCGTTGTACGCCATGATCACGTGATGGCTCATGGGCGCGACGACGTCGTGCAGCGGGTCATGCTTCCAATGGGCGATGCCGGCGCCGCAGGAATCCAAAGCCATGTGAAGTGGGGTGGTCCCGACCACCCGCGCCATTTCTGCACTAGGGTGAGGTCGCTCGACATGGGCCGGAGTGACTTGGCACGCCTCAGGCGCACCTGACGCGTCCTCCAAGGCATCGCGCGAGATGTGCTTGTTCATGAACGTATGCTCGCCTCAGCGGGAATGCAGGTTGTGGCCGTGACCTGGCCTGGCTGGGTTCGTAGGGGGGATGCGCACGTCAGTGCGCGTCGGGTGCAGGGCGGGCAGAACCCTTGTTCCCGAAGGATATGAAAATGTGTACAGTTTTCAGCGGAAAAGACCTTGTAGCCGGCCCGAATTGCGATTGAGTTTTCCTTGGCTTCTTGTCCAAGAAGGATCACAAGTGCCGTTTCTGTTTGAAGATTATCGCCTGGATGCCGGGCGGCGCGAGCTCAGGCGAGGCTCCGAACTCGTCCCCGTTGGACCGAAGGTGTTCGACCTGCTGCTCTTCCTGGTTGAAAACCGCGAACAGGTCGTGACAAGGGACGATCTTTTGAAGGCGGTGTGGGACGGACGGATCGTGTCCGAATCCACGCTGACCAGCCACGTCAATGCCGTGCGCAAGGCAGTTGGGGACACCGGCAAAGAGCAACGTCTGATCCGGACGGTTTCTCGCAGAGGCCTCCGGTTTGTTGGTCAGATCACTGAGGAAGAATTGTCGGCGCGAGCCTCGGTCATGGACCCGGGTGCGGACGTTGGCGTCCCACGTGTAGAGAACATCCAGGAGACAATCAGGGCCTTTGAGGTCGATGCGCCTACTGGAGCGCGAGAGGCTGCGCCATTTTTTGCTGCCGCGGCAGAGAGCCCGCCTCCGCTGCCGGACAAGCCTTCCATTGCGGTGCTTCCGTTTCAGAACATGTCGGGCGATGTCGAACAGGAATACTTTGCCGATGGAATGGCCGAAGACATCATCACGGCGCTGTCCCGTTTCAAGGAGCCATTCGTCATCGCCCGGAACTCCAGCTTCACCTACAAGGCCCGCGCCGTCGACGTTAAGCAGGTGGGGCGAGAGCTCGGGGTGCGTTACGTGTTGGAAGGGAGCGTTCGCAAGGTGGCAAACCGGGTGCGCATCACGGGACAACTCGTCGATGCCGCCACTGGAGCGCATATTTGGGCCGATCGGTTCGATGGCGAGCTCGGCGACATCTTCGAGTTGCAGGACCGGGTGACCGAGAGCGTTGTCGGGGCGATCGCGCCCGCGGTGGAAAAGGCTGAGATCGAGCGCGCCAAACGCAAGCCGATCGCCAGTCTCGATGCCTACGCCATCTATTTGCGCGGTCTGGCCGGTCTCCATCAGTTTGGCAACCGGCAAGCGAACGAGGAGGCATTGCGTCTTTTCAAACGGGCAATCGAGCTCGACCCGGAATTTGCGACCGCCTACGGTCGTGCAGCCTCTTGCTACCTCATCGCCAAAATCAACGGCTGGATCACGGACACGGCGAATGCAATTGCAGAAGTAAAGACGCTCACTCAGCGGGCCGTCGAGTTGGGCAAGAATGACCCCATTGCGCTCTCCGCCGGCGGGAATGCGTTGGCGTTTGTCGTTGGGGAGCTCGGAGTAGGTGCCGGCTTGGTCGACCGCGCGCTGGCGCTCAATTCCAACCTGGGCGAAGGATGGAATTTCGGCGGATGGATAAAAATCTGGCTCGGCGAGCCGGAAGCGGCGATCGAGCGCTTCGCACGCGCCATTCGTCTGAGCCCACTCGATCCGTGGCTGATGGGCATGCGGGCCGGGACCGCGTACGCACATTTTTTTTCGGACCGTTATGACGAAGCGGCATCGTGGGCGGAAATGGCATTGCAGTGCAGCCCGGACTACCGACCGGGATTACGTATCACCGCCGCCAGCAACGCATTGGCCGGCCGCCAAGAGCAGGCACGCAAGGCAGTGGCTCGGCTGCGAGAACTCAGTCCAACGCTACGTCTTTCCAATCTCAAAGACGTCCTTGGCCCTTATCGACGCGCCAAGGACGTCGCGCGATATGAAGAAGGGCTGCGGCAAGCGGGGTTGCCCGAATGATCATCCCAGCCAAGATGCTCGCGCCGCCAATGGCCCCGAGCGGATGCGCTCGGGTTGCCGTTTCTTCAGACTCGGCCGTGAGGTGAGGCGCGCCTCATGTCGTGGCTAACGTCAAGCCGTGTGAGCCAACTGGCGTCTGTTAGCGCCGCGGCAAGTCCGCTTTCGAGAAGTCGGGTTCCTCCGCGGGGTGGCTTGTTTGCAAGGCGTCGATAGCATGCGCCGCGAAGATACTTGTGCTGACCATTGCGAGGATGGTTATCAACATCTTGATGGATCCACGTTCATCATGAGTTTCCAAAAAAGGGCTATTGTCGGGAGAGAAGCGCGAAGCGCATCTTCACGCTGGAATGCTGCTGCGTGGGCAGGTCCCGCTATGTTTGAAGCCCGTGCCGGTTCACTCGCGCCTATCGCGCGGTCCAACCTCCATCGACGGAAATCGCCGTGCCGGTGATCTGGTCTGCTGCGGCCGAGCACAGGAAGGCGACAGTGCCGCCGAGTTGCTCGGGAGATGCGAAATCAAGGGACGGTTGCTTCTCCGCGAGAAGCTCCTCGGTGGCTTGCTTCTGACTGATGCCCCGCTGCGTGGCGATGTCGCTGATCTGCTTCTCGACCAGGGGCGTTCGCACCCAGCCGGGGCAGACCGTGTTGCAGGTCACGCCGCTTCCGGCGGTCTCGAGGCCGACCACCTTGGTGAGGCCGACGAGGCCGTGCTTGGCGGCCACGTAGGCAGCTTTGTGGGTCGAGGCGACGAGGCCGTGCGCAGAGGCGATGTTGACGACACGCCCCCAACGCTGCTGCTTCATCTGCGGCACGGCGGCCGAGATGCCATGGAATGCCGCCGACAGATTGATATCAAGGATGGCCTGCCACTTGGCGGCCGGGAATTCATCAACCGGTGCGGTAAACTGGATGCCGGCATTGTTGACGAGGATGTCGAGACGTCCGAATTTTTCGACCGTCGCGTGGATCAATCCGCGCACGGCCTCGCCCT
Source organism: Bradyrhizobium sp. USDA 4504 (assembly GCF_054063995.1). NCBI lineage: Bacteria > Pseudomonadati > Pseudomonadota > Alphaproteobacteria > Hyphomicrobiales > Nitrobacteraceae > Bradyrhizobium > Bradyrhizobium sp. USDA 4504. Next base: position 1,900,521 of record NZ_JBSSGV010000001.1, read on the forward strand.
TCGACATGTCGGCGCCATCGTAGATGCAGCGGACGCCGTGATCGCGCTCCATGCCGCTGCGGATGTTTTCGATCTCATCCGCGTCGCCGAAACCGTTGAGCACGATGTCGGCACCGAGCCTGGCGAGCTCCCTGGCGATTCCAAGTCCGATGCCACTGGTCGATCCGGTGACGACGGCTACTTTGCCCTTCAACATGGCGGCCTCCTTTCAACGTCGATCTTGCGGTGGACGCTTGCGGTCCGTCCGAATGGCCTGCAATTCAATCGTCGGTCGATTCGTTCGCTTCTGAGTCGCGTCCGAGCTGATCAGCACGGGAGGTTTGTCGTACCCGTTCCGACTGCTGCAGAAGATGAGGGCCGTGAGCCCGCATCCGACGACGAGCGAGAACAGCACGCCGGCAGCCATGGCGACGTAGCCGGCTGCCGAAACCTCGATCCCGTCAGCAAGCGTCCAGCTGACGTAGGCGACGAAATCGGTGGCCACCAGGAGCAGGACGAGCACCAGGATGATCGTCCATGAGGCGGCGCCGGAACGTGCCGGCGCAGATCGCCCCGGCGGTAGACGAAGCTCCGTCGTGACGTTCTGCTCGGGAGCGTCGGAGAGGGTCGGCATGGTGTTCTCCTGATCAAAGGGCGACGATCAATCGCGGCGATGGATGTCGTGGGTGACGATGCCGAGCTCGGGCGGGGGCGGATCGAGGCGCCGTCCGTTCGCAAGCGTGCGGCGGATGTCTTCCAACCCGCTCTGCCAGTGGGCGCGCATCGCGCTCAGTCCGAATTCGTAGTCCCTCGAATGACCTTCGTGGAGCTTGGTCTGGTAGATCAGGTGGATGATGTTGTGGGAGCGATGGCGGGCCATATCCGCGATCGCGCGGATTTCCGGATCCCTCTTTGCGGCCTCGGGCAGTCGCTCGATCACCCGCTGCAGGGTCTGACGCATTTTCTGCATGCGCAGCGCCTGGTCGGTGACGGCGCGCGTGCGAGCTCGAATATTGAATGTCCTTCTGACGGCTCGACACCTCCATCATGTCGTAGGGAACGCGGCCTCTGGCCGACCAAAGGTCGATCTGGAAGGTCAGAGTGTCGCGCGGCTCGCCGGACAGCACGCGTGACAAGGGTGTGTTGGAGACCACCCCGCCATCCCAGTAGTGCTCGCCTTCGATCTCGACGGCAGGAAACCCAGGCGGCAGGGCGCCCGAGGCCATGAAGTGTTTCGGGCAGAGCCGGCGTTCGGCGGTGTCGAAATACGTCAGGTTGCCGGTGCGGACGTTGACCGCGCCGACGCTGACGCGCACCTCGCCGGAATTCAGCCGGTCGAAATCGACGAGCCTCTCCAGCGTCCGGTGCAGGGGCGCGGTGTCGTAGAAGCTGGTCGCCGCATCGCCCGAGAACGGCGAGAAAAGCGGGGAAGGGAAGCGCGGCCGGAAGAAGCCGGGCTGACCCTGAACCAGGGCCCGCATCGCCGCCAGCGCATTGCGGATCGAGTGTATGTCGAAGGCAAAAGGCAGGGCATTGGCCAGTCCTTCTCCCGCCGGCCATTCGATCGACTGGGCGCAGATGATCTCCCAAAACTCGCGCAGCCGTTCCACGCGCTCTTCTTCCGGGGCGCCGGCGATGATGGCAGCGTTGAGTGCGCCGATCGAAATGCCGGCCAGCCAGTTCGGCCGGATCCCGGCCTCATGCAAGCCCTCATAGACGCCGGCCTGATAGGCGCCGAGCGCGCCGCCGCCCTGCAGGACCAACGCCACGACGTCGTAGGGCAGCGACCGGGTCTGCTGCGCTACCGGATGGGTCTGTTCGCGCATCACGTTCAACATTGCAGGGCTCCTTGGATGGTGATGACGGTTCAATCGGCTCTGGCTTCGATGGGGGCTTCGGGAGTCGCTCCGCGTCGCCGCACGGCCGGCAGATAGTCGTGGACCACGGTGCCGAGCCCGAGCGTAAGATCGGCAACGACGTGCTTGGCCGACAGCACCTGCAGCACCGGCAGCTCGGCGACGGGCGCAAGCGCATGCGAGTAGAGGTCGAGCGCAGCCGGCCCCGTCCACGCGCCCTTCACGGCGATATCCTCGCAGTGATAGCGGACCAGCTCGCAGATGCGCGCGGTGCCGTCGACATGCGGGATGATCTTGAGCAGGAAATTCGGCGCAGCGAGTTTCTTCGCTTCGGCCTCGATATCGAGGGCGCGATGCTTGTAGCCCATGGTGCCGGTGGCGATGCGCACCGAGCCGTAGTTCAGCGTGCCGACCAGCGTGTCGATCTCGACGGCGAGCTTCGGCTGCGCCAGCTTCTTGGGAAAACCCCACAACTCGCGCCCGCCGGCGATCGGTGGATGATCGTTGAGGAACATCTGGTGGACGAAGCCGCCTGCCTGGCCGCGAAACGACACGGGGATGACCTGGCCGCTTTCGGTGTAGTCGCCGAACCCGGTGGAGTCGGGCATCCGGATGAATTCGTAGTTCACCACCGGCTCGGTCACTTCCAGCGGCTCGGGCACGATGCGGCGCAATGCCTCCGGATCGGTGCGGTATTGGATGATGAAGTATTCGCGGTTGACGAACCGGTAGGGGCCGGGCGGAAAGGCCGGGTTCGTCAGCGGCATGGCGAACGCGCTCGCGCGCACGGTCTCAAGTTTCATCGTCGTCGAGCTCCAGATTGATCCAGGTGAAAGGGCCGCGCCCCGCCGTCGAAGCGCGGCCCGATAGCGGTCAGTAGTCCCAGACGGCCGGCACCCAGCGGAAAGCATTGCGCGCAACCGCCACATGTCCGATGGATGGGAACGGCATGTGCGTGGCCACCAGCAGACCGCCGGTTTCAGCCACTTCCCGCAACAGCTTGATACGAACGCGAACCGCTTCCTCGGGGTCGTGCTCGAAGCCGTTGAACCAGTCGGGGTGCTCGAACCCGACCGTGAAGACAAGGTCGCCGGCGAATGTCAGTTGCTCGCCGCCGGACGTCACGCGAACGATGCTGTGCCCCGGCGTGTGGCCGCCTGTACGCGTGACGAGCACGCCAGGGGCGACCTCGCACTCATCCTCGAACGTCCGCAACTGGTCGCGATACTCAGCCGCGAACTTCTTGGCCGTCTTGCGAAGCGCGTCCGGAAATCCGTCCGGCATGGCGACCTTGGAGAAATCGGGATCCTCCCAGAACTTGACCTCGGCAGCCGCCACGTGGATGCGAAGGTCAGGACGCAGCGCCTCCTTCACACAGTCCATGAGTAGTCCGCCGATGTGGTCCATGTGCATGTGCGTCAGCACCACATCGGTCACGGACGTGAGCTCGACACCGGCTGCCTCGAGCCGAGGGATCACGTGCCCGGCCTTCTCCAGGTCCGGAAACTCCGTCCCCATCCCGGCGTCGACGAGGATGGTCCGGCCGCCACTCTTCACCACGACCACGTTCAGCGCCCAATCGAACGCGTCCGGCGGCAGGAAATTCTCCTTCAGCCAGGCCGCTCGCACCGCCGGTTCGGCGTTTGTGGGCCAGCATCGCACCCGGCAATAGCAGCACGCCGTCGCTGACCACCATCACCTCGATGTTGCCGATCGTCAGCGCGTAGCGCGACGGGACCAACTCGTCGACCTTTGGTCCAGCGGAGGGTGAAGTCATGTGCAGGTTCATGTTCGTCTCCCGTTTCATGTATGGCTGCTGGCTGGTTTCACTGGAGCAGGCCGCGCAGCCAGCACGGAGCGCGACCCGTTTCGCGTGAAGGGGTCTAGAGGAAGCCAGTCACGTCGGTCACACGCTCCGGATCCGCCGAGGCGAGCGCGGCGGCGCGCTGGGCCTTCGGCGGATAAATCCAAACGGTGTTGATCTCCTGCTTGGTCTTCTTGGCTACGTCGCCAACCATGGCCACCTTGCGTTCCCAGCCAGTCGTGAAGAGCGCACCGGCCTCGCCAAGGTCCAGGCAGGTCACGTAACCCTCCTGGTGGTAGCGTTTGGTCGGTACCCCCAGCAGCTCCGCGGCAGCGTTGTTGCCTGCGAACGCGCCCATCCGCGTGGCGTGCTGGCAGGACATCAGCGCGTAATTGCCGTCGCCGTCGCAGGCGGCGCGCGCGGCGTCGCCGGTGGCGAAGACGCCGTTCACTCCCGGCACGCGCAGATCGCGGTCGACCAGCAGCCGGCCGAAATTGTCGCGTTCGGCGGGGATCTGCTGGGTCAAGGGCGCGGCGCGAATACCGGCTGCCCAGATCACGGTCTCGCTTTCGATGTGCTCGCCGCTGGAGAGCGTGACGCCGGACTCATCGAGCGAGGCGACTCCGGCGCCGAGCCGGGTTTCCACGCCGAGCTTGCGCAAGGCGTCCTCGATGACGGGGCGGGGCCCTTCGCCCATGTCGGGGGCGATCGCAGGATTGCGGTCGACGATGATGACGCGCGGCTTGGCCCCTTTGCCGAAGATCTCGCGCAGCCGCGCCGGCATTTCGGTTGCGGCCTCGATGCCTGTGAAACCGCCGCCGGCCACGACGACGGTGTCGCGGCCGTTCACAGCCCGCCGCTTGGCGAGGCCTTTCAGGTGCTTGTCGAGCGCCACCGCGTCATCGAGCGAGTCGACGGCAAACCCGTGCTCGGCGAGGCCCGGAATCTTCGGACGGAACAGTTTGCTGCCGGTGGCTACGACCAAGCGGTCGTAGGACAGCGTCTTCCGGGGTCCTTTGCCAGTTGCGATCTGCACCGAGCGGGACTTGGTGTCGATCGTCTCGGCGCTGCCCTGCACGTAGTTGACGTCGATGGCGTTGAGGACATCGAGCAGCGGCGCCGTCAGGGTCTCGGGCTTCGGCTCGTACAGCCGGGGGCGCACGACGAGCGTCGGTTCCGGCGAAACCAGCGCGATCTCGAGCTCTTCCGGCGAAACGCCCCGGATGTCGCGCAGGCGGGCGGCGGAGAGGGCGGCGTACATGCCGGCGAAGCCGGCGCCGATGATGACTAATCTCATGTCTTTGCTCCTTGGTTTGGACTTCCGAAAGTCCGCGCGCTACCGCCGCCACCCTTCACCAAGGGCGGCGATCGACGACGACGCGAAGGCGTTAAACGAGGGCGTCAGCCCGTTATGGGGGGAGGCACTCCGGCGAGCGCGCGGACATCGGAGACTTCAGCGACCAGCCTTGTCGAAGAACGACGGGCTGAGCCGAGCCCAGAACCCAATCCTGGTAGGGCAGCCAAGGGCGGTCCCGAGTCGTGATGGAGATCGCGGTATAGGTTCTCTGCAGGGATTGCACCGGGATCTCCACCTCTTCGCCGGTTGCCGAGGTGAAGCGCACGGACAGCGAAAGTCCGTACACGACCGCTTTGGCAAGGCCGCGCCGGCGCGATGTGATTGCAAGCTGGTTGACGAAGGTTTTCCGGATCATCGTCGATCTCCAATGGCGTTCGTTGGACGGTGATGGTCTAGTCCGCCCCGCGTAGCGCTGCCCCAGAGGGATGGCCGTACCTGTCGCGCGATTGCTGCTAGTGAACGCGTTTGCGCCGGTCGCTCGGGACAGCGTCGAACGCCAGCCAGGGCTGATGTTTGGCGCGCCACTTGGGGCCGGGGCCGCGCATGTAGTGCAGCTCGGGCCGGTAGCTGTCGCGAATGTCCATGACCAGGTTGCGCACCACGACGGCGAAGTCGGATACGGTCTCGGCCGTCTTGCTGGCGAAGACGGAAATTGTGGACCAGTTCGAAAAATGCAGTGCGATCGCACGGGAATCGACGGTGCTCTTGCGGATCATCTTTCTTCTCCATCCGGTTGGATGTGGGCATTGCGATGATCTAGCGTATCTGAGCTGCGGTCGCCCCAGAGCGATTGCCCTACCTGTAGAGCGATTGCTGCCAACTCATGCGGGTGCGGCAATCGCTCGGGATTGCGGTCACCTCCTGTGACGAATGTGGCCGGCGAGGAACGGCCCCAGTGCGGCTGCGTTAGGAGGACGTCTCGTCCGTATCACGCAGCATTTTCATGTGCCGCAGGGGCGTAGCTGGTTTCGACGGTCCAGGAGTCCTTGGGCTGGCTGTAGAGATGCCAGAACTGCTCGGCCACCGCCGAGGCCTCCTTCGATTCCGGAGACACGAGGGTGCAGACGGTCACCGTCGCGACGTGAATTCCCTTGTCCCGGAGCGGCTCGAAAAGTGCGTGGGCCAGGGCGCGAATGCCGGCCTTGCCGATGCTGATCGAAAGAAAGTCCGCGCTGGGAGCGAGTGCGAAGCCGCCTCCCGTCAACAGGATCGCACCCGATCCTTGCTCTTCCATCATCGGAGCGACAGCCTGCGCTGCCACGAGCGCTCCTCCGATGTTCACGGCGAGATCCTCGTTGAAGCTATCGCGAGGCTGTTCAGACAGAGCCGCCCTGCGCGCGGATGCGGCGTTGTAGTGCAGGACGTCGATCGAGCCGCGCTGTTTCTGAACTTCAGCGACCAGCTCCGCGATGCCATTCGGATCGCTTGAGTCTATCCGTCGTGCGTCCGCCTTGTATCCTTTTCTTGTCAATCTCTCGGCCAGCTCTTTGGTCCTGGCGAGACTGCGGGCGGCCAAAACCACCTGGAAACCTTCTTTGGCGAACCGTTCGGCGGTCGCGAAACCCATCCCCGGGCCCGCGCCGATGCTAAGAAATGTCTTCATTGCCTCTCTCCTTTCGACGCTGTACTTGAAACGTTAAACCACGGTCGCCGAAACCATCACGATATGCGTCTCCGCCAATCGCTGGGGGTTTCGCCGGTCAGTTTCCTGAACGCTGCGGCGAAGGCGGTCTGGGTGGAATAACCGAGCGCGGCTGCGACCGAGACGACCGACACGTCGGTATCGCGCAGCATGTTCATGGCTTGCTCGAGCCGGCGCTGCCGCAGCCAGGCATGCGGCGAGAGCCCGGTGCTTTCTTTGAAGGCGCGGCAGAAGTGGAAGCGCGACAAGCCGGCGTCGGCAGCAAGCGCCGCAAGCGAGACGTCCGCATCGCTATCCGAACGCAGACGTTCGATGGCGCGACTGAGTACCTTGGGCGACAGCCCGCCGATGACCGGCTGGAACGTTGCCGGCGAGCCGGCGTGCGCGGCGAGCAATCGCGTGGCCAGAAGATCGCTCAGTTGGTGCCTGAACAACGAATCCAGCGCGGCGCAGCCTTCCAGGGCGTCCGCCGCGCTCAGCAGCAATCGGGCTGTAATGGGGTCGGGATGCGCCGTTCGTTCCACAAGGTCGCCGGGAGCGGCCGTTCCGGCTTCGTGGGCAACGCGTTCTAGCGTTGTCTGCGGAAGGTAGAGGTGGACGACGCTCAAGGGCTGGTAGATATCCCAGCGCGAGGATGAACCCGCCGGAATGACCGTTACGGTCCCGGGACGCGTCATTCCGTTCAAAAACGCTTTTCCGTCGCGGCGTTCGAATCGAACCGGCTCGGCGGGAAAAGCCATGATCACATGATCGACCATCGGCTTGACCACGTCGTGCAGGGGATCATGCCTCCAGAAGGTGATCACGCCGCTGGACGGATCCGATGCCATCTGCAGCGGCGCCATCTTCAGCACGCGCGTCATTTCCTCGTCGGCGTGCGGGCGCTGCTCGCCGATCGGAAAATCGCGCGGCGGTGCCGGAGTCGCGTCCCGCTGATTGTGCGAAGTATCTTTCAAGCGTGGACTGCTCATGGACCGTCCTCGTCGTTGAGGCGCACCCGGATCGAGCTTTCGAGCTATCCGTTCTAGCCGCAGTCCGATGCGGCGTCTTGCCCAAATTCGCCCCGGATTGTCCAATGCTGAACCGCCGATGTGCTGGCAGGCGCCCGAAATCGCATTCCGTTGCCGCACCGGGCCATGGTCCGTGCACGAGGCGCCGCACATGAGATGGTCAGCACCACTGACGTTCTTGCGTGTCGGAGAGGGCAGTGAAGCTTCGACGAAAGCTGGACGACCGCTTTCTGGCGTCCGATAGTCCACGCACCGTGCGGGGATGACGACATCCGCCGCCCGGCACGGTCAGCAGGACCGGCCCTGGCGCAGAGCGGCTTCCACGGTCAGAAGTACAGCGAATTTCTTCGCCTTCGAGAGGCACCGTCATCGCTGACCACTCGGTCCATCCGAGGTGTCAACGTCGCCGTCACCGAAACTCGGGACGACAATCCCGTTCACGGTCTCTGCGGCGAAATTCCCCTCGAAGACGCGTACATCGTCAGCTTGAAACTTCGCGACTATCCCAACTGCGAATATTGGGAGCGGGGCAAGTGCGTGGTCAGGCCCGACGTGAAGGCGGGCCCGACGTGAAGGCGGGCACGACGTACCTTTACGACCTGAAGTACAATCCGCGCTTCGTGATCGAAAGGCCGTTCCACTCCCTTCACTTCTACCTGCCGGCGCTGGCGCTCGCGCAAGAGGCCGGCGCGCGGCGCGTGGGCCAACTCGACTGCCAGTTCGGCACCGGCTTCCGCGACGAAATCGTTCGCAATATCGGGGCTTCGCTCATGCAGGCATTGCGCCGGCCATCCGAAGCGAACCAGCTTTTCGTCGATCACATGATGCTTGCGCTCACGGCGCACGTCGCCGAGGCCTATGGTGGCCTGCATGTCAGCAAGCCCGCACGCGGCGCCCTTGCTCCGTGGCAGGTCCGGCGAGCTTGCGAAAGGCTCGAAGCCAATCTCGCAGGAACGGTTTCGCTGCAGCAGATCGCGGCCGAGTTCGACCTCTCGGTCAGCTATTTCTCCCGCGCGTTCCGTGTCTCCACCGGTCTGCCGCCACACCGGTGGCTGCTTCGGCAGCGCGTCAAGGTGGCCAAGCAGTTGATGGCCATTCGCGAGTTGCCGCTATCGGAAATCGCGATATCCGCCGGCTTCGCCAATCGAAGTCATTTCACGCGGGTGTTTTCGTCCGCCGTCGGTGTGAGTCCCGGCACGTGGCGCCGCGAAAAACTGGGTTCGACGGAAGCAGAAGCATGAGAAAGTCAGGTCAGCGCCCCCCGGGTCCGTGATGCGGCGTAGGCGGCGCAGCGGGCCGCAAATACCTCGTCCGGCGGATGCCCGATGCCTTCGGCAAGATTTGCCGGATCGAAGGCCAGCCCGTTCCACACCTCATTCGTCTCCAAACCGGTGATGACGATCGTGCCCAGCCGCACCGCTTCGCGCTTGTCCTCGTCCGGCCAGCGGATTGTGACGTCCATGATCGGGTCGCCGGGACAATCGAGCACCGCCATCACGCTAAAGCGGACATCGCGTGCCGCGATCCGCAGCTCGAGGTCATCGTTCCAGACGTCGGCGGACTTTGTCCTAGCTTCGTCCTCGGACAGCATGACCTCCCCGCCGACCGGCTCGACCTTGAATTTGATGAACCGTGTTTCGCCTCTGACATTCGTCGCAGGAAACGCGTGAGAAGGTGGTGCGGGCAAAGCTCCCTCGCTGGCCCCCGGCGGTGGGAAAGTTCGCTTGACGCGGCTTTTCACGATTGGCGGAGGTTAAAGCGTTGCTCTTCGCGCCCGGCCCGCCATTGGAGATGCGCGTGTTTACGAAAGGCAGCATATGTTCGGGCATTCTCGCATCGTGTATCGGGGCGCTCTGCGTGAGAATGTCGGAACACCCGTCAACGTCTCCGAGCCTGAAAGCAAAGTGCCGCAGCACTCCGCTCTCGGCAGCCGCCGTGCCGGGAAAGCCATCGTCCGCGGAGAATTGCGCCAGCACGCGCGATGGGCCGGTTAAGCTCAGCGATCTGGTGATCTCCGCCGCCCGATCCGAGGGAATATACGTCCCGCGGACGCATCGGCCCTCCGTAAAACCTGTCGGTCGTTTTGCTGAACGCTTGGTCACGGCAGTTTCGACCTGAAGCTAGGTTCGGGCCGCTCACGCGGGCGGGTAGTGCTACCCGGGCCGGCCGTTACCGCGTCTGTGGCGCGGCTTGCGGGGTACGATGATGCTTTTCGGATCATCTTTCATCCGTGCGTCAATATGGGCACGGAGATGATTTAGCGGACCGATGGTGCCGCCGCGCCAGAGCGATTGCCCTGGCTGTAGAGCGATTGCTGCCTTTCTTGCGCGTCCGCCTATCGGCTGCACCGGTTAGCGGCCCCGGCCTGGCTGCCCGGATTCGATCGCACCCGGTCACTTGCAGCGTCCGCTGCGGACCCTCGCGTACTGCATAACTCCCGGAAATTGTCGAGGGCGTCCACTAAGCAGCAATATCTCTACAACCGCCTCAATCCCTCTGGGGCACGCGTACGCTCGATCCGTTAAACGGTGGGGCTACGAAACAGATGGAGGCGACAATGGCTTGGATCGAATTCGGAGGCGCATCATGATGCTGGGTATGAGCTTGGCGACGTTCACGATAGTCCACGTGATCATCAGCCTGGTTGCAATCGGGGCGGGCCTGGTCGTGATCTTCGGGATGCTCGGCTCGAAGCGGATGCCGAACCTCACCGCCGTTTTCCTTGCATCCACCATCCTGACCAGCGCTTCGGGGCTTCTGATTCCCCCGCTGCTGATCGATAAGTTGTTGCCGTCCCACATGATTTCCATCCTCTCGCTGGTTCTGCTGGGGATCGCCTGTTTTGGGCTTTACGGCCGGAGGCTCGCCGGATCTTGGCGCTGGATCTACGTGCTCACTGCGCTCCTCTCGCTGTATCTCAACGTCTTCGTGCTGGTGATTCAGTCCTTCCTGAAAGTGCCGGCATTGCATGCGCTGGCCCCAAGCGTGCCGCCGGCCGAGCCGCCGTTCGCCATCGTCCAAGGCATCGTGCTGGTATCCTTCGTGGTCGTGATCATCGGCGCGATCCGGCGCTACCGCCCGGCGTCGGCCGCCGCCGACATGCGTCCCCAACAAGACCTGAACCCGGCAGCCTGGGGCACACGCTCCCTCTCAACGCGCAAATGAGTCGTTCGGGCGGCTGCAGATCGATCAACCCTGTTGACCGATCACGGACCGCCGGCAAAGCCTCGCGTATGGTATCGTTGAATGCGGCCGGGTGAGTTTATCTCGCTTCTCGCCCGCCCCAACATCGCTCGAACGACCGTAGAGCGATGCGCTCATGATCCCTTGAAGCTAGAACCTGAGCACGTCTAACGACAACGGAGGATCACCATGAAGATCGTTGTGATCGGCGGTATCGGCCTGATCGGTTCGAAGACCGTCGCCAATCTGCGCCAAGGCGGGCACGAGGTCGTGGCCGCCTCGCCCCGAAGCGGTATCAACACCATCACCGGCGAAGGACTCAAGGAGGCCATGGCGGGCACGCAGGTGGTGATCGACCTCGCCAACTCGCCCTCATTCGAAGACAAGGCGGTGCTGGAATTCTTCGAGACCTCCGGCCGCAACCTTCTCGCGGCCGAGGCCGCAGCGAACGTCCGGCACCATGTCGCCCTGTCGATCGTCGCGACCGACCGGACCGACAACGGCTATTTCCGCGCCAAGGTCGCCCAGGAGAAACTGATCGAGACCTCCAGCATCCCGTACACCATCGTCCGCGCAACGCAGTTCATGGAGTTCCTCGGCGGCATCGCCGATTCAAGCGTGGACGGCAACAAAGTCAGGCTCCCGCCCATCCTGTTCCAGCCGATCGCGTCGGACGACGTTGCCGCCATCGTTGCCGATGTGGCACTTGCGCCGCCGCGTGGCGGCTTCGTCGAGATCGCAGGGCCGGAACGCGCCCCGTTCAACGAAATCATCGCCCGCTATCTCAAGGCGGTTGGCGATCCGCGCGAGGTCGTGAGCGATCCCGAGGCCCGATACTGGGGCGGCCGGGTCAGCGAGCACTCGCTCGTGCCGCTCGGCGAGGCGCGCCTCGGCCGCATCGGTTTGGACGAATGGATCCGCCGCTCAAAGGCAGCGGCCTGATCTCCACGGGAGGTACGCCCGGTCTCTCAGGGGCGGATCCCGGGCGAACTAAGGAGGCGACCATGACGATCAAACTCGCGGCATTGATTCTTCTGTGCCTCACGGCCGGCACGGCGGTGGCTCAGCAGCCGAAGGTCACGCCACTGATGTCCAAGGACCTTGCGGAGAGTCCCGGCCGCGAAGCTCTGATGATCTCGGTCGAGCATGCACCCGGCGGCTCGAGCGCCATCCATCGGCACAATGCACATGCGTTTGTTTACGTGCTGGAAGGCTCCGTCGTGATGCAGCTGAAGGGCGGACAAGAGGTGACACTGACGCCGGGACAGTCCTTCTATGAAGGCCCTGCCGACGTTCATGTCGTCGACCGGAACGCGAGCGCCACTCAGCCGGCGAAATTCCTGGTGCTCCTGATCAAGGACAAGGGCGCCCCGGCGCTCGTGCCCGCAAAGTGATCTAGATGCAACCCAAGTACGCCACTGGCGCTGCGCCCGTTGTTTGCTGCCCCGCATGGTCAGCTTGTTGCCCTTACGGAACACTGGCGTCGCCTGCTCAGATGCCTAGACCTAGACGTGGAGGGGACTTGGCCTAGTCGGCTGAAGTTGGCTTGTGACGGGAGAACAGACAGCCTGTCCATACTCCGATCAGGGCGTGCACCAGACGACTCGCAGTTCGGCCCGATCGGCGTCGCCTAGCAGCGGCGATTTTGATCAGGTTGCTTACTCAGACAATCCCGTGCCCGCTGTAGATCGAGATAGAACCCGCGCATCATTTTGGACGATAAGGATAGTTGGCGCACCCGACACGATTCGAACGTGTGACCTTTACCTTCGGAGAGCAACGCTCCTTGAGCCCGTTAGGGCTCTCGCTTGACACCGCTTCGGTAGCTTCCGTAAAGAGCTATCGGACGCGATTGTTTCGGCGGTGATTGATTGAAAGCTAGAAAAGAGTGACGGGCATTTGAAAGGTAATTTGGCTTTCCTGACTAATGGGCGATCTTTCACTGATAAGCTTTCATACAAAACCCTATCAGTCGTCGGTTGTGCTGCAGGGTATTCGCGGCAACTGCTTTCACGAACTTCGCACTCATAAAGCACATAGAATCATAGGTTTGCTAGTGTCCTTATCGAATCCGAAGTTCGCTCCGAAGGTGCGGCAAATGATGCGAACTTTGGATTCGGGACACTAGCTAAGAGGGACGCGTCAACGACGCGGTTCCGCGAACTGTGCCAATGTGAAGGCCAAAAGGGGCGGCTGCTGACACGCAGAGTGATCGCTGGTCCTTGCACGGGCGGCCGCTAGGCGCCGCCCGGCGCGAGACCTGTTCAGTAACAAGGAGGATAGGGATGATAGCCGCAATAGGGCCGGGCGTAGGCGGCTCCGACGGCGGCAGCTCCGATAGCAGCAGCACCGGCATACATTGCGCCCCGGTATGCCGTGCGCCGCGTGACGCCCGCAAAGGAAAGCGGTGTAAAGGGCGGCCGATGATATCGATGAAGATCGAGGCTGCGCCGTCCGCGCCGGTGAGATCGCGCTCGAGTGTCTGAACGGTGAAGATCAGCTTGTCCCCGTCCAGCTTCGGATTCTTCAGGACGACGACAGCGTCCTTGACGGAGCCGTCCTTGCTGTTGAAAGCGAAACGGTCGCGTGCGGAGGATCGCTGGCAAAGCTGTCCTTGCCCGCGCCCCAGTCCGCAATGATATCAGCCGTGAGCTGATGGCCCGCGGCGCGCACAGGTCGGTCAGCGAATATGATCGAGTTCGGCGTGATCCCTGTGAGGACAAGGCTATCGCCCTGCAACGTTGCGCCCCGCGAATTGAGAACGATGAGCGATGGCGCAATTTGGGCTTGTGCAGCAGAAGGCGTGCCGATCGTCTTCAGGTCTCCGTGCGTAGCACGCGGTCCCGGTGTCGAGCACCAATGTCGCCGCCAGCAATGCCATGCAAATCTGCAGGCCTTCTTGTTACGCATCTCGTTCTCCTTACGATCGGCCGGAAGCGTCCGGCAGGTTGGTCGGTGCGGACCCTAGACAGCGCAAAACTGGCCGCCTGTGCAAAATCGGCAGAAATGGAGGGCGGTCCAGTTACGACGTTTTCAGCATGGCCCGGCGCGCATTGAGCTGACGGCCCGACATGCGTCAGGTGTTGGGATGTTCTTGCAGATAGCTTTCGCGCGGTTTCGCAAGTAACGCCGTCTTCAAAAAGTAACTGAGGTCCAAGCTTCTGATGTCGCAAACCGCGTCGGATCAACGCGACAGAAAGGCCTGACGACGGGTTCGGCTGTCCGATTTTGCATAGCCTCGTCGGCTCTCACATGCTCCTCTACGAAAACAGAACGCGGTCAGGACCAAGCGCCGGCCCGCGATTAACTAGTCTTTGCGAGATGATCGGGAAGCGAATGCGTGCACCAATTCTGGCCGTCCTCTGCGTTCTCTGCGCATGGTCCGGCTCTGTGTCCTCCGCAGGCGCCCAACAGGCATCGTGGACCCAGATCGGCATGCTGGCTTGCAAGCTCGACCCTAGCGTCGGGTTTGTCATATTTGGCCATCAATCGATGTCATGTCGCTTTACACAGAACCCGCCATTGCCGACTCAACTCTATGAAGGCGCCCTCAATACCGTCGGAATCGATATCGGCGTTTCAGCCGGCGGCGCACTCGCCTGGGCGGTCCTTGCCCCGACGGCAGGCCCTCCGCCCGGTGCCCTCGCCGGCGAATATGTCGGGGCGTCAGGCGACATCGGCCTCGGTTTAGGCGCCGGCGTCAACGTTCTTGTCGGTGGCTCGGGGCGGTCATTTGCGTTGCAGCCCGTTTCGGTAGAGGGCTCGGTAGCCGTCAATGTGACCCTCGGCCTTTCCGGGCTCCAACTGCGTCCGATCTATTGACGCGCCGCCGTCCGACCGCCGCTCGTGCAGACCCGAATTGCTCGACATTGACGAGCACGCGTGAGGCACTTTTCATAGCGAGCTTGCGCCTGCGCCTACGGCGGTCTTCATTTCTCCCGAAATTCGCGTGGCGCAGCGCCGGAAATACGGCGAAATGCACGCGGAAAATGCGTCGGATCGGCATAGCCGGAAGAAAACGCGATTTCGATGATCTTGGCGTCCGTCTCACATAGCAGCTTGGCGGTATTCTCAGAACGGATCAATTCGAGCAAGCTTAATATGTCAGGCCAGCGTTCGAGAGTTTGCGTTGAAAACTCCTGACGCTTGCGCCGGCCATCTCGGCGATTTTCGCGACCGCCGGGATTCCCTCATCCAGGTAAGAAGGCAACATCAGTGCACGGACAAGCTCGTCGTCGAACGGCTGGGGCTCGTCCTCGGAGAAATTCAGCGCCGTATCGCGTGTCAGGCTGGGTAGGTCGAGATGCGCCACGGGCACATCAATCCAGGAGGCTTCCTGGCAAGACAGAAAGCGCGTATTCGGCCAGAATGCCTGAGCCTCCGAGCCTGGCGCATAATTTGCCTCGAAGGCCATCGTTGAGGGAGTCCATTCCGATCCGGCTAACTGTCGAACGATGTGGACGACAAAGAGGTTCTGCAGCCATTGTGAGTGTTCAAGATGGAGCATGCCGGCAGTCCCGCCCAGCTTGCTGAAAATTCTTACACGATCATCGCGGCGCTCCAGCCACATGTACAGGTTCGTGTCTTCGAGCGATGCCCATTTGCACACTTGCTGCAGGGCGACGTACAGCGTCGGAGAGTAGCTGATGATGGTTCGCAGCTTATCGCTCCGGTGGCAGAACTGCAGCCGCCGCGAAGCGGGAAAGCCAATATCCGTGATGCCCTGCGATCTCTGCGCGGCTTGTGCAAACAATATGGCAGGCAATATCGGAACATAATGATCGGCTTTTTCTTGCAGCGCTGTCGGGAGACTAAATTTCGACAGGAGCGTCGCAGTGGGAGCTCCCAGCTCGTTATGAATGTCTGCAAACGGAATCACGAATTGGCAGCGGGTTAGGGGAATTCCGCTCATGTTGCTCGTCTCCTGCCTGCGGCGTTCATTTTAACGGTCGTACTTTGTCGTCGCGGCACTATGAGGAGCGATCTCGAAATTTGCTCGCCGGGTGCATTGGGTGTCGCGTCGCAGCGGTGCATGCGAGGCTGGGACGTGTGCAATTGATCTTAATTCCAGAATTGCAATTTAGGCGGCTCATGGCCAGACGGGCCTACCAATTCGATCACATTATAAGAAGATCGTAAGCAGCGGTTTGAGTAAGGAGATCACGCTTGCAATCTTTCATGACGTGCACATGAAACCCGTCTGTTCGCCATCCCGACACTCTGTCCGCGCGGCGATTTCGGTGTTGCTGCGTCAGGATGACGCATCTGTGCAGTGCACTGCGCGCCAACTGGGCGTGAGCGTGCGCTCATTGCAGCGACACCTCGCTGGTATGGGGACAAGTTACAGCGAGTTGGTCACCGAAGTCCGCCTCGATACGGCCTGCCGCCTCCTTGCGGAGTCCAACGAGCGCATTTCGGACATCGCCTTACGTCTTGGCTACACCGGAGCGAGCAGTTTCAGCCGAAGCTTTGCGCGTTTGATGAAAATGCCGCCGATTGCATATCGGCAGCAGCAGGCCGCCAAAGGGAATGGCAAGGCCCGCGCCAGCAAAAGTTAGCGCATGGGCGGCTTGCACTGAGTGGACGCGGAAGGCGCGAAAACGCAAGGCCGCGACGCAGGTAGCGGCCCCGCATCGCCCCGCGAACGAGCGTCGCGCTAGCATATTACCAGTATTCGAGCTGTGTTTTTTCGGAGGTAAGGCGACCCGGAAGACCATGCATCAATGATTGGCGCGAAATGGCAAGACGCTTCGCGCTGAAAGACGCGAGATGCAGATGTAAAGCCAGACGTTGAGGTCAATTATTATGTACTGCGCCGCTCCTATTGCCATTGCCGATCTGATCTGCACATCCGCGCGAAGCGGTCAGTCAGGGGGCCATGCAAACGAGTTGCGTGCCCATATTCGGGGTAGCTTCCTCACTTCATCGGCTTTTTGGATGCAATCGAAAGGCACCGACCAATGATTGGCGGTGCCAGCGATCGATATCGCGTTCTTGTCGCGCGGGCCGAGGCCATCGCTGCGGGGAACGTTGAAGAAATGCCTCGCATCCCCGCGATATGCCACCGGCTCTCAGTGAGCCAGCGTACTCTACGAAAAGCGTTCAGGAGCGTTTACGGCCAGTCGCCGTGCCGTCGAATTCGTGTGCTCCGACTGAATCAGGCGAGGCAGGCACTTCTCGCGGTGGACGGCGAGACAGCAAAGGTGACGGAAATTGCGATCTGCTTCGGCTTTTTCGAGCTTGGACGGTTTTCGGTTGAGTATCGCAAGCTGTTCGGCGAGAGCCCTTCGCAGACGCTTCGAGCGGCGGGCCGGGACAGCGATATGTCGCACGGTGGCAGAGCTGGACTGCGCAACGCCAGGATCGATTACCAGAATCCTTTGTCGAGGGCTTTCAGCGCGGGCGTGATGGACGCGACTCAAGATCGTGATGTCGAAAGCGTATAGCTACAGCGGGCTAGCCGAGACGAGGCGAACCCGCAGGGAAAACCAACCGGAAGGGCGCCGTGTCGATTGACCTGACGAAGGCCTGGTATGTTTCGTTCGAGGTGCCGAAAAGGATGCGCAAGACATCCACGCAACGACAGCCGAGACAGAGTGAGAGCTTTCCGACAGAACTCGACGCCCAGAGGTTTGCCCGCCAGAAGTTCGAGCAAGGATACATCGTGACCGCGGGCACCATCAACCCCTGCACACCGCGACGGGCGATACCTTCGGCGGTCATTCACCATTGGCTTGCGGAAACGTCCGAACCGCCGTTGGGCGAACCGGCCTTATTCGAGGACACCAAGGAGCCGGATCTGCCGTAGGAGCCTGCCGCGATACGGTGCGCCCGTGCATTGGCAGAATTTGCATAGACCGTTCCGACGAATTGCCGATATCGTTTCAACGATCTTTTCCCGGAATGTGCCGGGTTCACCGGATGGCGCATAGTGGGCGATGACCGAGATAGTGCCTGTCGCTCCCTCGATCGATCAGCTTGGCCGCATCACTGCTGTCAGACATCGCCGATAAGGACCCCGTTCGAGGAGAGTGTTTTGCAGGTTGCGGGGAGGGTTGGAGCGCTGAACGCGCGCAATTGCGTTGGTTTCCCGGGATTGGTGCTGGCCGTCTTGATTTGCCTCTCCAGCGGAATTGCCCGTGCTGGAGATGAAGACGATGATTCTGCGAACGGGGTGTCGAGCGCGCCGAACGTCTACCTGGACATGAGAACCACCTACGCGAGGGTGCCCGCCGGTGCGCTGGCGGTCGGCTTCGGCAATTCGTCCTTGCTCGCGGCGTTGCAATCCGCTGCCATCTCGAACGCCGGCAGCCTGGCTGCGATTGCGGGCGGTGCGGCGATGCCGGGCGCCCAGAGCGTCGTGGTCGATCTTCCCATGACGATCGACGTGAACGATAATGTCTCGCTCTATGCCGGCGTATCAGCCAGCTCGACCAGCACTCCGATGACCGGCTGGTCGTCCGTGGCGATTACGAGCTGGAATCTTGGATTTCAGGCCGATCTCTACAATCAGAACGGCGGCTCGATTCCGACCCTGAGTTGGCAATCGACCATTACCCAGGCGATTCCGAATGGACCGTTTGCTACCACGAGTTTTACAAATGTTTTCGAGTTCGACTATGCGTTCGACCAGGACGAGACTCGTGGGTTGCTCGCGGGTGTGCAGGACACACGGGTTGTCATCGGCAGTCAACTCGCGACCATCCATTCCGATATCATGGGCTATGTCGGCGGTTACTACCAATGGCCGAACAATTGGAAGCTTACGAGCCGCGCGGGCGTGCAGGTTTTCGGCGGCGCCGAGCTCTTGGGCCGCGCGTCGGTCTCCTCCTTTACCCAGCCGATCGTGCGACTGGACCTTGACCGGATGGACGACAATGACAACCGACTGTTTGGCGTGACCGCGCAGATCATGTGGGTACCAAAGCCTGCTTACCAGATCACGCTCAGGACGCCGCTCTATTTCGCACGCAACTAGGGCTTCCGGGTCAGCATGACGGAGTTTCGGCAAGGTTGAACCAGGCCAGGAGCGCCCGGTCATCGCTCGACACCACCGGATTGTCAGAATTTGCATATTCGTCAGCCTGCTCGCCTGACACCGAGAGACCATTGGCGCTCAACACCGACTGCGCGCCGATGCTTTCGCTGCGGCAACTTGGCCACAGTCGGGAAAACAGAACGCGCGCGTCAGATTCTGCATAGTGGGTTGCGCGCATTCGATGCGATCACCGCTACACGATTTCTTCAATCAATCAGGTGCGGCAATGAATAAGATTGGAAAGTTTGGGGTTGCGATCGCGGCCTCGCTGATGATGGGTGGTTATGCGGCCGCGGCGGATTTGCCGACGGCGCCCGCCTACAAGGCGCAGGCTCCGGTTGCCGCCGTCTACAACTGGACGGGATTCTATGTCGGCGGCAACGGCGGGTACGGCTGGGGCAACCAGGACCCGATGGTGCTGTTCGCCAACAGGTTCGATCGAGCCGGTTTTGACATCAGTGGCGGCATGATCGGCGGCACGTTTGGTGGGCAGATTCAGCAGGGATACGTCGTGCTCGGCCTGGAAGGTGACATCGACTGGGCCAACATCAGCGGGTCCTCCGTCGTAACGCCGAGCATTCTCGGCATCGGACAGGGCGTCACGCTGAACACCTCGTCAAACATCAGCGCGCTGGCGACGGTGAGGGCCCGGGTCGGTATCGCCATGAACAACGTCCTGATCTACGCCACCGGCGGCGGAGCCTTCGTCAAGTCGACCGCCAGCGCATCAACCATCGCCGGCGTGCCCTGCGGCACGGTTGGCGTCTTGCCGGATTGCCCAGCCTCGTCCTGGCGTCCGGGCATCTCCGCGGGTTTCGGCGTGGAATACGGCTTTACACCGAACTGGTCCGTGAAGGCCGAGTATCTCTACACGAAAGTCGTCGGCACCGGAGTCAGCACGGATGAATTGAATGTCGTGCGTGGCGGCATCAACTACCGGTTCTGAACAAGGGACATCGATCACATATTCGGTCCCGTTCGACGGACGATGCGCCGCCTCGAACGTCCGATAGGACTGTCTTGATCCTGATCGTGCATCCGAGCCGATGCTTTTCAGCTCGGATGCCAGTCGCGCGCGAAGGCGCCCGGCCTCTGAAAGTCGTCTGAGATCTTTCTACATCCGATTCATCACAATGGGATCCCCAATGCGTTCGAGACTGCTGCTTTCCGTAGCTCTGCTGGTTGCCACAATGGTGTCTGCCAGGGCCCAGACCCCGCTGTCGGCCTATGTCGACGCGAATGGATTCATCGATGTTCAGAAGCTGACCTGCGCGCAACTCGCCGGGACCTACCAGGAGGACGCCGATGCGCTGACGGCCTGGTACAGCGGCTGGTACAACGGCCTTGCCAAGAAGCATTTCCTCGACCTGCGCAAGGGCAAGCTCGTGGAGCACGAAGTCATCGTCTACTGCAAGGCACATCCCGAAAAGCTCATCATCGACGCTATTGCCGTCGTGTTCAAGGCGGAGCGGGAGATGATGGGAATCCAGATGAAGTAGATTGTCAGAGGGCGGATCGGTCGCACGTTGCCGACCGATCCGCTGTGCGCAGTGTTACTAAGAGCGGCATCGCCTGTTCTATTTTTCTCTTGAATTGCCGCTCAGACGGGCGGGATATTTTGAATTGAATGATTTCGGGCAATACACCGACGCCGTTAGAGGCGCGAGGGTGACATTTCTGAAATCCGCTCCGTCCTCTCACGATTGGGGCGTGAAGTCTCTCGCATTGAATCGCACGATCCTTCAGTTTGGCACCGACGGCGGCCCCGGGATTGCGCATGGCGTCACCGACCCGAATTTTACGACGTTGATCGTCCAGTCCTCCAACTTCGACGATCGCGTCGTGCTCGATGGTGTGCCATGCCAGGCCTCTGACCTGGTCATTTTCCCTCCGAACTGTCACTTCACCTTTGTCCGTTCCGGTCATGTCGAATGGGTGGCGTGGTCGCTGCCCAATGAGGAGAGCATCGCGAGGAACATGCTCCCTGCGGCCACAACTCAGGCTTCGCCGAAGACCGCCAAGCATCTCGTCCGGTTGCCAGAGCCGATCAAATCGAAGCTGATCGAGGTGTCGAGGCAGGCTCTGCGTTCCTTCTCCGATTCTGCCTTCGCTGACCGGCCTATGATGGCGCGGGAGGCAGAGGACGCCCTGATGGATCAGCTGGCTTGCATCCGGGATAATCGCCTGAGCCAAAGCTTCCTGCCCAACAAGTACACCCTCTCGTACGAGCGAATCGTTCTGGAGGCGCTTGAGTTCGTTGGGACCAGGTCGGAAAGCATCGTCCATATCAAGGACATCGTGAAAGCGACCAAGGTGGAATACCGCACCTTGCTGCGTGCTTTCGAGCGCTATCTCGGCTTCTCGCCAAAGCTCTATCTGAGGCTTCGGCAGCTAAACCTGGTTTATCACGAGATCAGTCGCGACAACGGTGCATCGGTCGGAGTCGTCGATATCCTGTCGGCACACGGCGTCACCGAGTTCGGCAGATTTGCCGGCCACTACCGGTCGCTGTTCGGCGAGTTGCCATCCGAGACATATCGCCGGTCTCGCGCATTGAGGTCTGGCAACGTGCCGTGACCTCGAAGTGGGGTTTTGGTGCAACACCGCTAAGAATTGGTCGGCGGTGACAGTTTCTGCATACCGACTGAGACAAGGTCGATGGCAAGTGGCTCATGTGTTTTCCACGTTCAATGAGGCTTGCAGGCGATGAAGAAAATCAGTTTACTTACCGCAGCGGCGGTGATGTCCGTTGCGTTCACGGGTATTGCAAAGGCCGCCGATCTTCCGCAGCGGCCGGCGTACAAGGCGGCGCCGATCGCCGCGCCCATGATGTACAACTGGTCCGGCTTCTATCTCGGTATCAACGGTGGATATGGCTGGAGCAACCAGTGCATCGATATCACCGCAATCAATGGAATTGGCGGCGTCTTCGCGGAAGGCTGCAATAGCAAGGGCGGCGGCATCATCGGTGGCCAGCTTGGCTATCGTTGGCAGGCCGGACAATTGGTGTACGGTCTGGAAGCGCAGGGCGACTGGGCCAACATCCGCAACACGCGCATCAGTGCGCAGGACCCGACACGTACTTACAAGTCGACCCTCGCCGGCCTGGGCCTCTTCACGGCTCAACTGGGCTACGCGGCCAACGAGGCCTTGTTCTACGTCAAGGGCGGCGGCGCGGTTGGCAGCCAGGACTTTGCCATCATCGACAATGTGAGCGGCACGGGCCTCGCCTTCGCGAACCGGACCCGCTGGGGTGGCGTCGTGGGTGTCGGCTTCGAGTATGGCTTCTCTCCGAATTGGACGGCCGGCATCGAGTACGACTATCTGTGGCGGGTAAACGAGAGCAACACGTTCCTGACGCCGTCACTCGGGCGCATCACGTCGATCACCGCCAACACCAAGACGGACGCGAGTCTGCTGGCGCTCCGCCTCAACTATAAGTTCGGTTACTAGTGAAGAAAGGAGGTCGTCCAATTCGGCCGGCCTCCATTCTTGTTTCATCATGCCTGGGTCCAGGTAATCCACTATTCCGGAGTTGATCATGCTGTCGAATACGATGCGTGCGATTGCTTTTCTCGGTGCTTTGGCGGCAACAAACATGGTCTTGGCGCAAGACACGGCGTCCCATGCGCCGCTGAAGACGATCGGGGCCAACAAACCCCAAGTCGTTCCATCACTGATCGTCTTCAACTCCAGGGGCGCGAACGTGCAGCCCGGCAAGCTGGTCCTCACCGGCGTCGCGCCAAATGCGATCATATTTGCGGATCGGCCGGTTCGCTCGGCCGGTCACGATCTGACCAGCCATATCGTCGAAGACTGGGGAACCGGCAGCGACAATTTTGCAAAGAATCCGCCCAACGCCACAGTGTCCGTATTCCAGAAGGACGGCAGCACCGTGCGCGATGTCGTTGTCACACTGAAGAATCCCAAGCTCGAAGGTGATAACCTTGCCTTCGATGTCGATATTCTCGAAGGTGACATCAAGGGCGCCGACGGTCCTGCCTCTGTCTTCATCGACATCATCGGCCTTCCGTTTACGCCGCTTTCATTCGCGGGCGTTGCGCGACGCACGGCCTATCGAGGTGCGTATTATGCCGGAGCCGCTGCGGCGGCTGGCGCTGCGGCTGCCTACGCGTACCACCCGTATTACTATCGGCCGCCGGTTTGCGGATACTATCCCTATCCCCCGTGCTACTAGCGGGACCGCGCGGAGTTTGGCCTGGCGTCCTTGCGCCGGGCCAGCCTCTGGCTGATGCGCCTTGTGTACCATTTGCGTCCAGCCGGCACTGGACGATGATTCTCTCGACTCGAGGAAGCGCCGGCCCGTCCAGAAACGAGCCGATCTCGAGTCTTGGCGCTACAACGCGAAAGAGCCCGGCTGAGCCGGCCGCTTGCTACGGATTGGGCTTGTGATGACTGAGGTCATGCAGTGAAAGGCGGGCCTCGCGCACCAGATCTACAAGCGAGAGCGTGAAGAAGCTGAGAGCGACAACAAAGAGCAGTGCAACGCCGTACTCATGCTGGAATCGAAAGAAGGTACACACGAACGCCAGGATCACCAGCAGCGAGGTGACGATTGCGCTGACCGTCGCGAGAACGATTGCCTTGTTCAGAAGCACAGCGCGACGCCTGAGGTGTGGGATATCAGGGTGCGTTCCGGAACGGTCGTCGTCGGCCGTAGCGTGCAATGCCTGTAGCCTGTCGACGACGCGATTCATGCGCCCTATCAAAAGCGACACGAAGGCCGCAACTGCGCCAAGGAGAAATGCGGGCGCCGCTACTTGCGAAATGACCTGCGACAGGTGCGCGGCGGTCGGTGTGTCGATCAGCATGGCTACTTTTCTCCGCGACCGGTACCTGCGCCGCCGCCTACATTGGAGTCAGGGCGAGCGCTCGCAACGAAAGCTTAGCGCATCGTTGGTCACGGGGAGCTTTTTACAACGATGTGAGATCGTTTGCTCAAGATAATCGCTGCGTAGCGTGACGGGCAAGGGGGCGCCGCGAAGCGTCCCCTTGCCCGTCGCTTAAACTTACGTCGCTTTTTTGGCCGCCGGGATCGACCAAGTGCCGTCGAGGATCGACGGGTCGTCCTCGTTCGGCCAATACATGCGCAGCATCAGGATGAACTTGCCGGTCGGTGCAGGCAACCAGTTCGACTCCTTGTCGGCCCCCGGGGATTGATTCTGGATGTACAGGTCCGTTGAGCCGTCCGGATTGACCTTGAGGTTCTGTCGCGGGCTGATCGAGTACCGATTGATCGGGTTGGAGACGAAAAAGTAGTTGGCATCGTACATGGTAAC
Source organism: Bradyrhizobium sp. USDA 4504 (assembly GCF_054063995.1). Classification (NCBI taxonomy): domain Bacteria; kingdom Pseudomonadati; phylum Pseudomonadota; class Alphaproteobacteria; order Hyphomicrobiales; family Nitrobacteraceae; genus Bradyrhizobium; species Bradyrhizobium sp. USDA 4504. Next base: position 1,924,690 of record NZ_JBSSGV010000001.1, read on the forward strand.
GGACCAGAAGCCGCTCACCGGCGGCAATTGGCCCTTTGGAAAACGCATGACGTATTTGTTCGAGCCGTGATAGTCGCTACCGTCCGCATCCTTTAGCGAAAGCGGATAAACCGCGTCTCTGTTGCGGTTCGCGCCGAGCCCGATCGCGGTGACCAGCGCACGGTTGAGATAGTCGGTCCCGTAGACGCCGGTCTTGGTGTCGTAGATCCATCCGTTGACCTTCTTGATGGCGTCGTTGACCTTGAGCTGGAGCATGATGCGATCGAAAGCGGCGCGGGGAATGCGCTTGACGAAATCCGCGTCCAGCTTGCTGGCATCGAAGTCCTGGCCCGGGACAAGACCGATCTTGGCGAACCGCGCGAGTTCGGGCGCGTCAGCAGCAGAGGGAGGGTTCACTTTCATCAGCTGGGCGAGCAGGCTGAAGTATTCAGCCGCATCCATGCGGTTGACCTGTTCGCGCACGGCCGTCTTCATGTCGATGGACGGATCGACCTTGCCCGAGGGCGGCGTGTAGTCCTTTCCGTAGGAACTCAGCGGCACCAGCTTGAACTGGTCCTGCAAGGCGTGGACGGCTGCGTAGTCTTCCGGAGTGCCCGTGCAGTAGATCCGGCCGAGCAACCAGACTATGTTGGTTGGGGCCTTCAATTCCTTGACGCCGGACGGAAGCGTGCCGCTCCAGCCGGGACCCGTGATTGCATAGGTCTGCGCCCCGGTGCCGGTTGTGCGTTTTCCGGGCACGGCGAACACATTGGTCCATCCGTCGAGCATCGGCAGCAGGAAATACCGGTCCTTCATGTCGGGAACGCTCAACACCCATGGCTCCTTGCCGACGTCGAAAAATGCAGTGGTGTAGAGCGTATCGGCGTTCGGTGCTGTCACATCGCGAAACGAGGCATCCGGATACTGACGCAGCTTGATGATTTGACCCATGGGGGCACGCGTGCCCTCCGCTTTGACGACGTTGGTGAAGACCCGGCGGGTCATCTCGATTGTGACAAGTGGATAACCGAACACATAGGCGTCGGTGGCGAGCCAAAAATCTTCCGCCCCTTCAACGATATCAAATACTGGGCCTTCGTGCGCTCGGAGGATCGACGGGGTCAGTGCAGTGGAAGCGGCGGCAAGTCCGGTCTTCAGCGCAAAACGGCGGGTGATGTCCATCGTTGTTTCCTGGGATTGGTTTCGTTCAAGGCGGCTTTTTGGCAGCGTTGCGGCGCTCCATCTCGTGCCGCGCAAGGCAGGCTAGCCCGTACTTCCCAGCATCGGCTATGCAGTTTCTGACCTTGATCGGGGGCCCATCCGACCAATCGCTTGGCGAGCCGGGGATCCGAGCGGGCGCATGCCGAAGTCGAAGACCCCGCGCTGGCAATAACTGAGCGCGATTTCAGACCATTGCTTCGCGCGGGGCTGGAGATTGCCGAATTTGCATAGTGGGTGGCCGCTTTTTCGTTAGGTTGGCGAGCGGACGAAAAGACGCTTGGCGTGTCAGGCCCGTCCACCACGGAAACGGAGTAGGTTGATGCAAAAGCGATCGAGCCCGAACATGCTGACGAAGCGCGATTTGCTGAGATCTGCCGCGCTGGCAGGCGTCGCCGCTGCTGGCGCCCAATCAAGCCAAGCTTGGGCCCAGTGGTCGGAACGTCCGGGATTCTTCAAGGCCAAGGACATCGCAGAGGCCGGCTTCATCTATGGCCTGCCGATGGTGATGGCCTACGGCGTCATGAACGAGTACGCTGTCGACAAGTCGTCGGGCCAGTACAAGGCGCCGTTCAATACACTGTTCAACGAGGCGCGCGTCTTCACATACGAAGATACCGCCGTGATCACCCCCAACAGCGACACGCCGTATTCGTTCGCTTGGCTGGACCTGCGGGCCGAACCGCTTGTCTTTTCGGTGCCGGCGATCGACCCCAAGCGCTACTATTCGCTGCAGTTGAACGACCTCAACACGTATAATTTCGGCTATGTCGGGACGCGCGCCACCGGCAGCGATGCCGGAAGCTATATGATCGTCGGCCCGCGATGGACCGGCGTGACACCGGCCGGCATCAAGAAGGTATTCCGGTCGACCACCGATTTTTGCCTGGGGCTCTTACGCACGCAGCTGTTCGACCCGGCCGATATCGAGGCCGTCAAGAAGATTCAGGCCGGCTACAAGGCGCAGCCGCTTTCCAGCTTCCTGAATCAGCCGGCGCCTTCGCCGGCGCCGGCGCCTTCTTTCCCCAAATTCGAGAAGGACCTCGTCCGCACCGAGTTCTTCGAATACCTTGATTTCGCGCTTCAATTCGCGCCGGCGCTGCCGGAAGATCGCTGGATCCGCGAGCAGCTGGCGCGGATCGGCGTGGGGCCAGGGAAGAGCTTCGATTTCCGCAGCCTGTCGCTGGAAGACAAGGCGGAGATCCTGCTTGGCATGAAGGAGGGCGAGCGCAAGGTCAGCGAGGCCGTTGCGACCCTCGGCAAGGACATCAACGGCTGGCGCGTCGGCGCGCCGTTCGGCGATGCCGCATTCTTCCATGGCGACTGGCTTATGCGCGCGGCAGCCGCGAAGGCCGGCATCTATGGCAACGACGCGGTGGAGGCCATGTATCCTTTGGGCAAAGTGGATGTCGATGGCAAAGAACTCGACTGCTCGAAGTCGAGCTACACGCTTACCTTCCCGGCGGAGCAGCTGCCGCCGGTCAACGCCTTCTGGTCGGTGACGATGTATGACGGCAAGACGCAGCTTTTGGTGAAGAACCCGATCAACCGCTACCTGATCAACTCGCCGATGCTGCCGCACATGAAGTGCGGTTCCGACGGCTCGCTGACGATCTACGTCCAGAACAAGTCTCCGGGAGCCGACAAGGAGGCAAACTGGCTGCCGGCGCCGGATGGCCCGATCTATGTGGTGATGCGACTGTACTGGCCGAAAACCACGCCGCCATCGATTCTGCCAGCTGGTGAAGGGACGTGGAAGCCTCCCGGCTTCAAGCGCGCGTCCTAGAGATCGAATTTTTATCGGCCGGATGCGCGGCGACAGAGTCGCAATTGCACGCATCCGGCCGGCACGGGCATGGCACCGCCCTTGTGAGTGTTCAATCCCGGTGCACGACAGATGCAGGAGATCATCGTGCTCATCATCCTGACGCTCTATTTGGTCCTGGTCTGGCTCGTCTTCTCGAGGCTCAAGCTGGTCCGATGGGGCTGGGCGTCCGGCACCGTCACCGTGCTGCTTGGCGCGTTCATCCTCGCGGTATTCCTCGCGATGTTCAACTACCTGACCCCGTCGGGAAGCTTAGTCGTGATTTCCCGCGTCATGGAGGTCGCGCCCAATGTCTCCGGCGAGGTGATCGAAATCCCGGTCAAGCCAAACGAACCGGTGAAGGCCGGCGCGGTGCTGTTTCGCATTGATCCGGCACCGTTCCAGTACAAGGTCAACCAGCTCGAGGCATCGCTCGCCCAGGCACGCCAGCAGGTCAAGCAACTGAAGGCCAGTTACGAGCAGGCGACGGCGAATGTCGATGGACTGACCAAGCAGCTCGCCTTTCACACCCAGCGGCTTTCCGATTACCGCAAGCTCGTCAGCGAGGAGGCGCAGACCGCGTTTCGTCTGCAGGACGTCCAGGTGCAATACGACACGGTCGAGTTTCAGCTTCAGGCGGCCAAGGCCGCACAGCTGAGCGCACAATTGGCGATGGAGTCGGAAATCGGCGGCGTCAACACAACCGTCGCACAGATCCAGGCCCAGCTCGACCATGCGAAGTGGGAGCTCGAGCAGACGACGATCCGCGCCATCGGCGACGGTGTCGTTACGATCATGGCGCTGTCGGTCGGCGACCGCGCCATGCCGGCGCGCTCGGTGATGTCGTTCATCGTCGCAAACGATATCGTCATCACCGGCATGTTCCCGCCGAACGGATTCCGGACCATCAAGCCCGGCGCGCGGGTCAAGCTCGTCTTCGACGACGACCCTGGCCGCATCCACGAAGCGACGGTCATGGCTATCCCCCAAGGCGTGGAGCAGGGCCAGATCGCGGTCTCAGGTACGCTGGCGCGGGTCGGCTCGATCGGAGGCGCGAAGGCTTATCCGGCTGCTATTTCGATCCCGAAGACCATCGACCGTAGCCAACTCCGGCTCGGAATGCCGGGCACCGCCACCGTGTTCGCGGACAACGCCGGCGTCATCGGCCTGTTGATGTCGATCCTGGTCTGGATCGGTTCGTATACGGCATATTTATAGCCGCCTTCCATTTCACTCTCGGCTCCAATTGGTAGCTCATCCAGATATCTCCGGAGAAAAAATGGGTCTTCGATCTGCAGGCAGTATTGCAGCCCTCGTTTCGGTCACTCTTCTTGTCCAGTTGTGCTCGGGTGCTCGCGGTTACGCCCAGCAATCAACTGGTCAATTGTTGATCTCATCGGGATTCAGCCCTGTCGCTGCGACCACGCCGGAGCTGTTGAATCGGCTGATGTTGTTCCCGTCCAATCAATTTCAGCTGCGGCAGAGGAGCGGACGTTCCTACTACGTTTACGCGGATCCCTCCGGATGTACCTGTGCGTATGTCGGCAGCGTGGCCGCTATGGACAAATATCGCGCCAGTTATGGTGCATTGCCGGCAACTACGCTCTCGGCAGGCGGCTTTACGAATCCCGAAGAGAACCTGATCAACAGCATGGAAAACGATGACGCTTCGGCCCAGTTCAACGATGACGTATTTGGTCCGGACTTTTAGGTTTGCCTGATGTGCGTTCGAGCATGAGGGCCCCGCGCGTTCGCGGCACACGCACCGCACCGACCTGACCGTCGGCGGCGTTCTGTTGATGGAGACCGGCGCTTCAGCTCCTCGGCGCAAAGGAGGAGGGATCTATCCCATCCGAAGTCGTGGCGCTCCCATCCAGCGAAGCCGGGTCCGATCGATCGACGTTGATGTCGTGTCGAATCAAGGGATGCCTTCAATCATTCGGGCAGCATGGCGCCCAAGGCAGGCGCTTGTCCCGGCCGCGATTGCGCACGAAACTGCCGCGGCGTAACGCCGGTAATGCGGCGGAAGGCGCGCGTAAAGTGCGCTGGATCCGTATAGCCGGAGGAGAATGCGATTTCGATGATCTTGGAATCCGTGTCGCGCAAGAGCTTGCTGGCATTCTCGAACCGGATGGTGTCGAGCAGATCCGAGTATGTCATGCCGGCGTACGCCAGCTTACGTTGCAAGCTCCTCGCGCTCGCGCCAGCCATCTCCGCAACCTGAGCGAGAGCCGGAAGTCCCTGGTCGAGGTAGGACGGCAACATCAACTTGAGCGTTGCGATGATGTCATGACCTGACGGGCCAGCCTGATCGTCTTGCAAGGAGAGCACTTGCTCCTTTGCGCGATTGGGAAGGCTGAGGAGCGAGATCGGCACGTCGATCCACGATGCGTCTTGTCCCGACAGGAAACGCGTGTTTGGCCAGAATGATTGACACGCGGGGCTCGGCGTATACCGGGCTTCAAACGCGATTGTAGCAGGAGCCCAATCCGGTCCGGCGAATTGCCGGACAATGTATATGGGGAAAATATTCTGAAGCCATTGTGAATGCTCGAGATGCAGGAGTCCTTTTGTTCCAGTGAGACTGCTGCAAAACTTCACGTGACCGTCGTGGCGCTCGATCCAATTCTTCAAGTTCGAGTCCTCGATCGATGCCCATTTGCAAGCCTGTTGCAGCGCGACCAACAGCGTTGGGGCATGGCCGATCAGAGTCCGGGTTTTCTCGCTCAGGTGACAATAGTGCAGACGTTGGGAGGCGAGGAATCCAAAATCCGGAATACCTTGTGATCTCCGGGCGATTTCCGCGAAGTCGATTGCTCGCAGAATCGGAACGTAGTGATTGGCCTTTTCTTCCAATGATGTCGGAAGATGAAATTTTGCCAGAAACGAACCCGTCGACGCGCCGATTTCGCTAAGGATATCAGCGAAAGGAATGAGGAACTGGCAGCGCGTCAAATGAATATTTGCCACCGGGCCGCCCCTCGATTGTAAAATGGATGCTGCCTGTCGGCGGGAGTTTCGCTGGGACCGGGCGTTGGCGCGGCCGGCAAAAATGGAAGAGTTCGCTGCCCCCTCCCGGCATGCACCTTTCTCTGCACCCCAGCGATCGGCTGCGAGCCACTCCTTCGATGCGGGTCTTGCCGGCTTTTTTGGCGGCTTATGGCCAGACGGCCAACAATTCGCTGCATAGGCTTACTTGAGATCAAAACTACGACCGGAATGGAGGAAAGCTGAGCCCTTCGTGCTGCGTTTCGATGAATTCTCTCTCCGTACCCTCGCAGCATTACGTGCGCTCGACAATGGTTGAACGAGAGCCACTGGGTGATCGAAAGGTGCCCCAGTTTTTCCGGACAGTCGGCCGGAAGGAGGCCCGGAATGCCCATGGCGTCGAAGCATCTGGTATTCTCTAGACGGAGCATAGACTTCGTGCCTCACACCAACAGATGAGAGCCGTCCGTTTGCCTTCGTCCGAAGCGATCCGCGCGGCCATTGTCGCGTCGCTGCGACATGGTGACGCAACCATAAATGGCACAGCTCGCGCATGCAAGATCAGCTCGCGGACGTTGCAGCGTCATCTCGGCCGTATGGGCACAAGCTACCGCGCAATGCTTGCGGAGGTTCGCTTGAATTTGGCTTGCCGGCTGCTCGTAGACTCGAGTAAGCCCCTGTCCGACGTCGCAAAATTCCTCGGCTATTCCAGTGCAAGTAGTTTCAGCCGCACTTTCGCGCGTTTGATGAAAGTCCAGCCCGTTGTCTACAGGCGGCAGCAACTTGCTGGTAAACGTCGGCACGCGTCCCATCGCATATGACTTGCGCGATCGATAGCTGAATTATTCCACAAGATTGGCGTGAAATGGCAAGACGCACGATTTGAATTGGAGCGAAACGTTCGGCGAGATTTCGGGGCTCCGCAAGGAGCCATTTTGCTTTTTTTGACGTTCAACAGGCGCAGGGACGCTACGGGAAGCTATATGGCCCGGCCGAAGCAAAAGCAGAGCGACGCAGGCTGGCGAGCACGGTAGGCATCGCGTCATGCAATCACGTCGCCGAGCACGAGCGGCCAGCCGCCGAATCAGCTCCATCCGTTCGCGACAAACAGAAGGCGCTAGGGCTATCCGCCAGACGACCTTCGTCGCGGCGTCGGCGAGCCCTGAGATCGTCCGGTCGGTGCCTGCACAGACCGATCTGGGCGCTTACGCCAGTCTCGACCAGCGCATTGTCGATGCGATCGCGGTGGTGTGCCTGGCGCATGGGATAGGTTGATCGTCCAGGCGTCATCGACCCCGACCTTCTGAATATGGTATCGTCGCGACAGCGAGAGGTCTGGCGCGATCTGGTCGGACCTAAGAATTGGCCTTGACCTGACTAGGTCAGCTAGCCTGCTCATGTAGCGGACTCGCGCTACCATTGGCCACGATTTGCTCCGTCACGGCGCAGAACGGGAATTACAGCGGGCCATGACGTGCTGCTGGCCGCTTCTGACGAAGCTTAGGTGCCTTGGCTCGGGAGGCGTTCTGATCCTCCTGCAGTTTGAGCGTCGCTCTGGCGTGTTCGGCGAGTTTCAACGCGTTGTCGGCGTTCGAAGCGAGCCGTGACAGCAACTGGGACAGCACTTTGAACTCCTCACGCGTCAGCATGCTAAACAAGGCGTCGTTGACCGGGCGCTGCAAAGCGGCAAGGCGGATTAGTAGGCTCATTCCGCGTTGGGTGAGCGCAAGTTGCACCCGTCGTCCGTCTTCGGGGGGGAGCTTTTCTCGAGCAGGCCGTCGGAAACCAGCTTGTTGATCTCGTTAGTGACGAAGGCGCCGCTCAGATATAGCCGCTCGGCGACCTGATTCACGCCCATCGGTTCTTCCGCAGTCGAATTCTTGATCGCAATCAATATCAGATATTGGGTGGGCGACAGGTCGACGAAGCCCGCGAATATTTCGCGGCAGGCCTCAAGACTGCGTCCGAACGCGAAATAATCGTAGAGCAGGCCGCGAAGCGTGCGGTCTCCTTCCTTGTCGAGCAGTTCGGGTTTCGACGCCGTCAGGAGTGCATCGTTCACGCGGTCAATCTCCTCGCCAAATCATGGCATTGCGAGCGCGGTGTTCGACAATCCCCTGTCGAGCCGCTTCGACGAGGATGACTCAGTTCTCTGCTTCGACGACGTGAAGGTGCCTTGGGATCGCGTCTTCATCGAGGGCAACGTCGAGATGTGCCAGAAGCAGTTCCACGCCATGCCTTGTCACGTCTACCAAAACTACCAGGCGATGGTCCCTCTCAGCGTGAAGCTCACGTTCCTGACTGGCCTTGCGCATCGGATCGCCGAAATGAACGGCGTCACGCAATTCCCGCAGGTTCGCGAAATGCTCGGTCAGCTCGCAGCCGAGACCGGCATGGTCGATGCGCTGGTGGCTGCGATGGAGGCAAAGGGCACGCAGGTCGGTCCCTACTTCATCCCGGATCGGCACACGCTCTATTCCGCACAGGTCCTGACGCAGCAGCTCTACGCCCACATCATCAATACGCTGCGCGAGCTCGCCGGCGGCGGCATGATCATGCTGCCTTCGTCGGTGGCGGACTTCGGCAACCCGGAGATTGCTGCCCTGATCGACCAGACGCAGCAGTCGCCGAAGGCCAATTCGCACGACCGCGTGAAATTCTACAAGCTCGCTTGGGACGCCGTCGGCTCCGAGTTCGGGTCGCACCATCAGCAATACGAGATGTTCTACGCCGGCGCGACTTTCGTTACCAAGGGCCATTCCTATCGCACCTACGACTGGACCGGCGCCGATCGGTTGGTGCAGACGATGCTCGATTCCTACGACCTCAACGGCGTCTCGACCTCCAGCAAAGCCGCCTGAATCAGGGAGCAAACACATGCCCGTCAACAAGAAGCACGACGAATTCTACACGCTCGTTAAGACCACCGGGTGGGAAACGCCCGCGGGCTATCCGGCCGGCATCCAGCAGAAGATCATCGCCGGCGGCCGAGATGAGGAGAATCGGCACGGTACGAGAACCCGGCTGCTCCGTTTTGCGCCCGACGTCTATACGACGGCGCCGTTCTCGCACGAGTATTGGGAAGAGGTCTATCTCGTCTCGGGCGACCTGATCGTCGGCAACGATGACAAGGGCGAGGGCGGCGTGAGCTTCCCGCCGAACACTTACGCCTGCCGGCCTCCGCACGCGCCGCACGGTCCGTTCAAATCCGTCGGCGGCTGTCTGCTCCTGGAGATGCACTACTTCGATCCGGTTTGATTCCGGTTCGCTAGCGACCGCCTGCACCGGGAGTTCGACCCGCAGGCATCGAGCGAATATGTCGGATCGCACGTACGGCGTCTGGAGGCGATGCGGCGTGAGGCAATGGTAAGCCGTCTTGCCGACGGGAGCTGGAATGTCGGCGACGACTATCTCGACCGGGCGCTCCGATACGAGAAGCTGCAGCGCTCGCGCAATCCGGTACGCGTCGCGGTGTTGTCATGGCAGAGACTCGAAGATCTGCCGCAGGCGCTGGGAGCAACGTGGCTTGATCGCAAGCTGATTGGCAAGGAGCCCGATGGGTTCGTGTCGGCTGGCTTCGGGGCGGAAGTCGAGACCGCATTGCGAACCAGGCGGCAATGGCTGATCGAGCAGGGGCTGGCGCGAGAGCAAGGGGGGCAAGCGCGGTACGCGCTGAACATGCTCGAGACGCTCGAGGCCCGTGAGCTGGCAAGGACTGCGGCCGACATATCCGCGCGCACCGGGCTTGAGCATGTCGACGTCAAGGCCGGCGACAAGGTTGAGGGCGTCTACCGGCGCGTGCTCACGCTGCACAGTGGGCGGTTCGCCTTGATCGAGCGATCGCATGAGTTCGCGCTGGTGCCCTGGCGGCCGGTGCTGGAGCGGGCGCGCGGGCAATTGGTCACCGGTCAGGTCGGCGGGGAGGGCATTTCCTGGTCGATCGGCATCAAGCGCGGAATTGGACGCTAGTGGCCGGATGCTCGGAAAGTCAGTCAGTTTCCGTCCAGGAGCGTTCGTGTTCCATCCAGGAGCGTTCGTGGAATTCATCTTTTGTGTGTCCAAGGAATTGAAATTAATGAGTATTATACTATTTTTGCGAGAATAGTATAGCTGAAATGTTCCAGAATACCGGTGGTTATACTATTCTCGCGAAAATAGTATAGCGAGGTTCCGAGATGCCGTCGAACCAAGCCCTCGATATCAGCTACCAGACGCTCTATTCGGAGCTTGTCCAGCGAAGCCTGGACGAGAGCTTCACCTCCGAATTTTCCATGAGCGGCCGCTTCGTAGCGGTCGAGGTGAAGGGCAAAAAATACTGGTACTTCGACACGCCGAAGCCCGAAGGCGCGGGCCAACACCGCCGCTATGTCGGTCCCGTCGACGATCCAGAGATCACCAAGCGGGTCGAAGCATTCAAGGATCTGAAGGCCGATCTGAAGGGACGTCGCCGTCTCGTTTCCACATTGACGCGCGAGGCCTATCTGCCGCGTCCTCTGCCGATGGCTGGCCAGGTGGTGGAAGAATTGGCGAAGGCGGGCTTCTTCCGCATGAGGGGCGTGCTCGTCGGCACTGTCGCTTATCAGTGCTACGCCGCCGTGCTCGGTCGACGCCTTGATGCGGCCGCCATGCAGACCGGCGACGCCGACTTTGCGCAATTCCACGAAATCTCGGTGGCGGTCAAGGATTCCATGCCTCCCATCCTGGAGGTGCTGCGCCAGGTCGATCCGACCTTCCGCGAGGTCCCGAGCCAGGCCGACGGCAGGGTCTCCACCCAATTCACGTCGAGGGGCAACTTCAAGGTTGAATTCCTGACGCCGAACCAGTGGTCGGACGACCAGGCAGGCAAGCCGGTCCCGATGCCGGCCCTCGGCGGGGCAGCGGCACTGCCGCTCCGTTTCCTCGACTACCTGATCTTCCAGCCGATCCGCGCGGTGCTGTTGCACGGTCCGGGCGTGCCGGTCCTCATTCCATCGCCCGAACGCTACGCCATCCACAAGCTGATCGTCGGCTCCCGCCGCAAGGAGGACCGCGATGCGACCGCAAAAAGCGCAAAGGATCGGCTGCAGGCTCGATCGATCATCGAAGCGATGATCGCCAACAGGCAGCAGTCGGACCTTGCGGCCGCCTATACGGAGGCATGGGATCGCGGCGATCAGTGGAGAGCGGCGATCCGCACCAGCATCGCGACCTATGATGACAGCTTCCAGACGTTGCTCCGGACCGAACTAGGGAAGGGTGTATCCGAGCTCGGCTCCGATCGCGCCGCCTACGATCTCGCAGACAAGTCAACCGACACGCCAACCTCTCGTCCACAGTGATCCGCGGACCGCAGGCTCGACACCGACGCGGCCGCAACGCAGCCTCGACCAGCAGCAGCGGCACACAAGCCGGGCGCAAGAAGCTCGGCCAGGCATGCTCTGCCGACGAAGATCGACATGCCGATCATGTCGACGTCATCAAACAAGCTGCTCCCTGCGCGCCGGAACCAACAAGCCTGAGCCTGGTCGGCATGTGCACGCCTTGCGGGGCATTTCTCGAACGACATGCTCATCGCTGATCCATCCGGCACTCCGAAGCCCGCGCACAATGAGAAGCAGCTTGGTCATGCAGAATCGAGGCGCGACCACGCACCGCCTGCCGACAGAGGCAATATCTCTTCGCTGTTGAGTAACCGATCGCCCGGTGGCTGAGCGCGACATGGCAACGAGATGCAATCTGCGCCAGGTGTTCACGCGCTGTTGAAGCATTCGATGATGCTGTGCTGATCTTGATCCGCAACTTCGGCACTTGATCGGGCTTGATCGAAATCGCGCTCGCTGATGGCGCGACTTTTTATTTCGATTGAAGGCTCGCCGAATTTCGCCGTTCTCATCGTGCCGCTCACGTGCGTGGGCGGATGGGGCGGCGAATGTTTCCAGCAAAGATCTACATCGGTCAGATCACGATCGTGTTCGGCATCGTCGTCGCGTCGACCTGAGGAGCGACGCAATGGACCGCGGCAGCCCTCGGCTTTCAGCAACGGCTGGGTGAACCCTGGTTCGCGATCGCCGGCTATCCTCGCCTGTTTAGCTTTTTATCGCGGCGGTGCCCTGATCGCTGAGGTCATCTTTCGGATTTCAAATCTCACCCATGCCCGCCGCCGTCAGAACGGGAAGCATGTCATGGTTTCGACGTAGCCCATCTGGTGAGATTCTGAACGTCAGCCGATCCAGCGGACTGACGATGAAGCGCCTAGCTCTGATGTCCCGCAAGACCCAGCGAAGTCGGATAGCCTCGCCCAAGGGCAAGCTCTCCAACTCACTCATCAGCTGGTTTGATCCTACGGTAGTGCATCCCCATGTCACGTCGCACGAGAGATCTGCGCTGGCTGCCGAAGGGTATCCAGCAGCTGCTGCTCTTCATCGATGCGCTGGCGAAAGCGCTCGCGCTCCCGTTCCGAGGTCGCGGTATCGATGAGATAGTGGTAGTCACCGACGATCTTCTCGCTAACGCGAATGAGTAGCTTTTAAAGTTCGATCATGGATGTTTTTCTCCCGATCTCCCGGCGGCTGGATGACACAGCCGGCATATGCCCAGAGGCGGAGCGTCAGAGGCCACGCCTTGCGTGGCCTCCAGTTCCTCGCCGATGCGCCTTTCGATGAACTGACGCTCCAAGTCGGAAAGCTGCGTTTTCAGAAGCCACCGATAATGGCGGATGTTGGTGCGGTGCGCTTGGAGTTGCTCGAGCCGCTGGTCGATCAATCTAGAGTATGGCTTCTCCATCGGGCCGTACCTTGAGACTGCCGGGCTTCAGCCAGGTTATCGAGGAACATCGCGGTCCCCCCAATTGTTATCTAAGCATCATCGGCAACTATCAATTGGGCGCCGGTGGCTGAGAGTGTCGTGCTCCCGATCATTCGCTGGCGAAGCAGGCATTTCACCGCCGGCGCTACGCTCATTTCCTCCAATGCGGGGAGAACGCCGATGGCTTCAAGCACCGCGACTAGCCTGATCACAAAGTTAACTGCCTCCAACCGGCTCGACAGCGATGACATTCAGGCACTTGAGCAGCTGCCGATCCAGGAACGCCAAGTCCCGGCCCAGCACATTATTGTCGCCGATGGCAGCCGGCCAAAGGAATGTTGCCTTCTCGCCGAAGGATTTGCGTACCGTGCAAAAATCACGCAGGACGGCAAGCGGCAAGTCCTCTCGTTGCACATTCCCGGCGAAATACCGGATCTGCAGAGCCTCTACCTCAACGTCATGGACCACGATTTCACGACGCTGACATCCTGCACGCTTGGCTTCATCCCTCATGAAGCGATCAAGGCCTTGTGTAAGCAGCGCCCGAATGTGACAGGTGCGCTTTGGCGCGAAACGCTCATTGACGCGGCGATTTTTAGGGAATGGATCGTCAATGTCGGCCGCAGGTCCGCGGACGAGCGTATGGCCCACCTTTTCGCCGAAATTCATCGTCGATTGAGGGCTGTCGGTCGAACGAGCGACGGTGATTTCGACTTCCCTATTACGCAATCCGATCTTGGAGATTGTCTCGGACTTTCGACGGTCCACGTCAACCGCACGCTGCAGGAACTGCGGCAAGAAGGTATCATGCAAGTCGAGCGGCCACACTACCGCATTCTGGACCACGATAAATTGGAGGAATTGGCCGGATTCGATCCGGCCTATCTTCACTTGCAGCCGACTGGCTAGCTCGAAGGGGAGACGATGCGCTTGGCGGTGACGTCGATCTGAAAGATTGCGTTTTGTTCCTCCCTTGACCGCGATCGACCAACGATTGGATTTGTCGAGGTCCAGATTGGACCCGATATCGCGAACCGTCGTCACGGCCTTCTGCCAGGCCATCTCGTCGTTCAGCAGTTCCTCGCCATCGGGATCATCAAACGGACGGTCATTCGAAATGAGGAGCGTAGCCGGCAACTCGTCGTCGAACTAGAGGCGTCTATCTCACTTTCTTATTTAGCCGAGTGTGCTCTAGGTTTTGTGCAAGCCACACGGCTGGTCCGAGCGGGCCGCAGCCGCCGCATAGTACCGGGGAAAATAGCAACCGATAGAACGATTGGGTTACCTGATCCGGGGAGCCAAATGCGCTCCGCTAGTGTCTACTACTACGACAAGGCGCGCCCTGTCATGCCCCAGCGCTGAGCAATTGTCGCGGAAACCCGTAGCCGTCCGGTCTCGACTATCGTCGCCACCGATCTAAGCCAGCTCGGCCTCGCGGTGTGATCTCGCGGTCCACTAAGAGGACGGAGCCGCCAAGCCCGACCGTACCCGGATTGGCGGTTCTCTTTTGCACCGAATGCAAAATTAACAGGCAGGTCGCGGCGGCGAGCCTGAGCCTTTGTCGCAATTTATCTGGAAATCGGAACCCGTGACCTAGCAGCTCGGTTTAACGCAAAAGCCCGGCCGTCAACTAGGACGGCCGGGCGAAAGTGATACGAGCTCGATGAACGCTGCGGATATGCTGCGGCGCGGCAGGGCGGTGGGTACCTCGGAGGGTGTTTAGCCGCCGGACTGAGGCACGAAAGCATTCACGTATGCCGCTATTCGCGCCGCCGGTGGCGGTCGTAGCTGACGGAATGGAGGCGGCCAATCCGCACCAGCGGTACAATCGCAATTGCTGCGAGATGATCGGTGCTCATGGCGATGTCCTTGCATCGCCCCCATCAATTGGTCTTCGAGCGCGAGCTATTCCCTATAGGCGCCAGGCGTACCCGCCACTTTGCAAGATCAATGCATCGGCGATGGGCGTTCTAGGTTCCTCATTCCATTCGTGATGAAAATTGGGGAACGAAGACGCCCCGCCAGAAAGCAGCAGGCCCCATAAGCGCGTTTCACATGTGCTAATGACGCGGTGCCCGCATGATAGAAAACTCGTCTTCGAGCGTGGCGCTCATATGGCGTGGGCTACCGCTCGACCCCAGCGTAAATCGATCGCAGCTTCAGATTACATTTAGGATAGTTGCGTACCCATGAACGAGTTTTTTGACTGCAGCAAACGCGCTTTAAACATCCTCTCCGAACTTCATGCTTCCGAAAAAGAGTTGGTGGGCAAGGGGGTCGTCTTGTCCGATGGGAAAGCCGGCACAATTGAGCACGTATTTGTAGATGACGTCCATGGGCTCCGCATTGCAATTGCGGGACATGAAGGTCGATGGCCAATAGCGATGGTCAAGCAATTGGAAGGGGATCATCTCTCAAGAAAGCCAATCGCCAAAGCCAAATTACCGCGTGCGATTCACGAAGGTTAATGACTCCGCTGCTGCACACTGCGACGATAGGCTTCCTACGAGCGAGCTTAAAACCATGGAACGCATGAATGGAGTGGAGCGGACATTTGCGTCTGTTACTGCGCTGAGTGTCTTGGTTCTCGTCGCTAGCCTGACCGCATATGCGTTTAGCTAGTGGAGCCAGAAAAGTAGCGGCATCCGAACAATAGGGTAGATAACTTTCATTTCGTATTGTTTCAGCCTTGGAAACAGGCTCGCTGCTTCTCGGCGGACAGCGGTCCTCGATCTGGCCTGGCCCCAGCATGATCCGGATGCTGGGGCCATCTTTTTTGTGCTGCTGCCTAACAGGACGCGCTCCCAGCACAGGCCGATTGCGCCCAAAGCCTTCTGGCCGTCCTTTTCATAGGAGCGGGCCTGACGAAGTTGGGTTACTCTGAAGCCAGGCGCTGATCCCGCCCCACAACGTCTGACGCCGCAGTATGTAAGCAAAGCCCGGCCTCAGCGATTCCTACCGCGCTGAGACCGTTTTACTTTCAGGAACAAGTGGCAATTTGTGGAGTTGCAAGGGAGGTTGCTCTCGGGAGGTGGGACGGGCATCGGTCTCAGTGCTCTCCCGGGGCATTGGGCAGTTCGCTTTCGTGAAGGCAAGCTATGACAGAAGAGCGCCGAGACTGAACACTGATCGTCGGATTTCTCAGTATTGCGGCTCAGCGCCATGCTTCATTAGCCGAACCCAGGTTGAACGGCTCCGAAATGCCTGTGTCGTCCTTCGCGGCCGGCTCAAACGCGAACTGCGGTTCTGGACGTCAATGTTACTCGGATTTTCATGTTACTCGGATTTTCGCCGCTCTGGATCGTTGGCGGAGCTGCTGATTTTCTTTAGGTTGTAACCGTTCCGCGAGATGCAGCAAATTGCCTAGATCACGGATGCAAAACAGAAAGCAGACGTTGTCGACGTTGCTCGCGGTCAAGTTGATCTTTTCGCATCATCTCGAACTGAGCTTGAGCCTTGATGGTGCTTTCGTTTGACCTCTTTAACTCGATCAGCAACGCCTCCTGCTCCGCGAGTCGTTTTTCTCCCTCCACAACATCAAGTTCAATCTGCCGCAACTCGTCCATGATCGAGTCTTTGTGCATCTTAGTCCATCGCACCCGTGCAGTTACAGCCGTGTGAGCTTAACCATTTCCAAGAGCTAGCCGTTCCTTGAATTCGACCTTGCGCTGCAGGATTTTTCGGCAGGCCATGGTGGGAATAAGTTGCAATAGGAACGGCAGGATGAAACGGCGGTTTTACTCTGCCGGCGTCGAACGCTACGGTCGCCGGCGACGACCAAAAAAGCGGAGACTTGGCTTCAGCGCCTTCGGCTGAAGCCATTTTTTTGGAACAGATGGCAATTCCGGAGACAGAGGCCTCGCTTAATTGTCGGCAAGGGGGGCTCGGCGACAGGCCGCTTCCGTTGTTCGACAAGGCTCAGTTCGGATTTCGCTGATCCAAGGGCAGCGCTCGCTTTCGAATATGCCTGCGCTCGTTCAAAATGATCCCAGCGCGTGTCATCGCAGCAGTTGCAGCGCGGTAGGGTCATAGGTCCTCCCGCACGCCGCGAAAGAACGGATGCCGTACCTTGCCCTCGGCGGATTTGGAGCGGTACTCGATCTCGGCCAGTACTTTCGGTTCAACCCAGATCGCCTTGTGTGCAATGCGCTTGGTATAGGGCTGCTTCTTGCGGATCAGCGGTGCCAAGCGTTTGCGGAGATCGGCGGGCGAGGCCTTGTCGAAGCCGTGGTCGACCTTTGCGAGCGTAGATCAGCTCGTCGCCCTTGCGTCGGCCGACATAGATGCCGTCCCATTCATCGCCGTCGAGCGCAAAGCCCGCGATGTCAGCGTCTCGTGCTGGGCGCAGGTCTTCTTCACCCAGTCGCGGCTGCGGGCGCCGGGTCGGATAGACATTGTCGGCCACCTTCGACACCACGCCCTCGTAGCCGAGCTTGCAGGCATGGGTGAACATCTTCGGGCCGTCGACCTCGAAGCTCTGGCTGAACTGATGGCGGTGCCGGCAATCAGCTTCTTCAGCACGGCCTTGCGCTCGACCAGCGGCACCTTCCGAAGATCGCGGCCGTTGAAATGGAGCGGATCGAAGGCCACCATCACGATCCTGGTCGACTTACCGCGCAGCTCGTTCTGCAGCACAGAGAAGTCGGTCGTGCCGCCTGCCGAGGGAAATCTCGCCGTCGATGATGGCTGATGTTGCTGAAATCGGCCAGGCGTCTTGGGCCACCTTCTTGAAGCGCCTGGTCCAGTCGTTGCCGCGCCGGGTGTAGATCTTCGCCTCGTCATAGGCGATGTGAGTCTGGACCCGGTAGCCGTCGAACTTGATCTCGTGAATCCAGCGTGCGCCGCGCGGGACTTTATCGATCGGCGATGCCAGGGCCGGCGCGATGAAGCCGGGAAAGAGCGCCTTGGTCCCGATCGCTTCGGGCTTCCTCCGTTGAAACGCCACAACGCCATCCAATAACAGCGACCTGATTCAAATTTGAGGACTTGGCAATCGTTCCGCGCGCGGGGTCCGCTATTGGAACCGCTGATCTTAGCCTGCGTTGGCGTCTTCCAACAGGGGGGCCAGAATGGCAAGGAAAGCGAAGAAGCAGACCGCGCGGGGTCGCAAGCAGGACCGAGCGCGCGTCGTCGGCGGGCAGGATTACGAGGTGCGCTACGAGGCGAAGAAAACCCGGAAGTCGGCAGGGTCTGTGAAGAAGCCGTCAAGAAGGTCGGCAACAGCCGCAAGCGAGTTGAGCGCCGGCTCGGTTCGCCATGAAGAAGTCGTTGGGAACGACACCTTCGAAGCGTCGTTAGCAATCGCCGCTCCTCGGCAGACCGGAAGTGGCAATGAAGGTGCCCCCCTCTCGCCCCCGAAGACCCGGGGCACATTCTCGATCGGCGCAAAGTGGAATTCGCCTCGAAATGGCTGTGCAGCCCCTAGGGTTCCACCATGATCCGGAATGCCTTTTCCTGTTAGGCGGTCGCATGGGCTCGCTCCAGCGCCGCCTAGATCATCTGCTCGTTGAGCTTGACTTCGTAAAGCAGGGCTCCGGTCTCGGAGACAGGGTGAATTGCCGGACCCGGCGTCCGGACGGCGGGTGGCCATGTTCGCGTTCGTAGCGGCCCGTGTATACCTCGATTTCCATCGGCTTGGCCCCGTGGGACTCGTTGAGAGATAGATAGTGGATGGCGGTGCTACGAATCAGCGCGGGGCGGGAACGGTTGCGCGGCAACTGCCTCGGCACTAGCCTCCGGGCCGAGGAAGCGCTGGGGCCGTTATCCGGCCAACTGAGGCGGCCTGATTAGGCGAAAATGCTCGTCAGCAGCGCAGCAAGCATTGTCGCGCTAAATATCGCAACGCCAAGACAGATGCGCGCTGCCTTTGAATAGGGGTCGAAGTGAGGCTGGTTGATCATGGGCGGCCTATATTGGCGCCTGCAGAGCTTGGGGACATCAGCCACTCGGTCAGATGAGCCACCGCTTCGTCTTGCCGGCCCCCCTCAGCAGGATTGGCTAATCGAGGCACCGCCTTGGCCTTCGAGCGCAGGCGCATGGCCTCGTCAGTCAGACGTTCTCCCAGTGATCGGGTTTGTTTGAAACGACGCCGCTTGCTAGTCATAAAGCTGCTCCTGTTTGTGTGGGGCGGGAGCGCGGTGGCGGCGTTCTCGTCACCGATAGTTGCCGAGAGCCGTGCGGTGATGAACTGACAATGACCCCGCGGAAGCTGGGATTCCATAACACCCGTTAACTGTCTGAAACTCTGACAAGCCTGCTCGGCCGCGGAACGCACGACAGGAATAAGGGCATAGGCCCCAGGCGCGGGAACGGAGTTGTCACGACAACTATAGTGCCATGCATTGCAGTCCAAACGCGTGGTTGCCGCTGAGGCGCCATCACGCACGCCCGACAGATTCGATCCGCGCTGACAAATGGCCTCGGTGCCGAGATCAAAAGCGATCTTAAGGCCACGCAAAAAGTGAGCGGAAAGCCGTTGTGATGCTCGAGCCTAATCTCGGGCGGCGCCGGGACCACAGCTAACCGATTTGATCTGTCCAGCTGCATTGAAGATCAGAAGCGCGCTAACTAAGCCACTGGTCGTGATGTAAGAGACCGCGACGTAATCGCGGTTTGGCTGCATGTCGTTCAACCCGAAGGCGGGATAACGCTTGAGCCTGTCGACCCAATAAGCCCGGAGCGCTTCCCGGCCAGTCAGCGTCTTCTGGCCTCCACAATCGCAATGGATCACCGCATCATCGGCAAACATGCCAACGATATCTTCAATGTCGCCAGCGCGGTAAGCATCAAGCCAATCAACCGCCGCGGCCATCGGGTCAAAGGACATATTCCTCACCTACATGCCTAAAGAGGTGAGATTAGAGCGTTTCTAGAGGCGCCGCCTACGAATAGATGTCTGCTTAGCCTGACTTTTTATTTCGGTTCTCTAACAGCCAGCTCTGCGCGATTTCTGAGGCGTCAAACAAGCCGCAGGGGCAGTTGCAGCCGATCGTCGAGATGTCGAACGACAAAGCCCCGCAGGGCCGTCGGCACGTTGGTCTGTGCAGATCGCAACGGCGCTGGATTTCGCGGGCGACGTCTTCGGATACGTCTTCCGACCAGCGCTCGGCGGTGTTGAAGCCGATCAGCCGAATCGAGGTCGGTCGCCACGATGTCGGCCTCGCGCCGCGCGCGGCCGATCGCCCCGAAATCGTCGGCGACCAGGTAGATGGTCTGATCCGTCGATGAAACGATCGAGGGTGCCTAGCTGGGACCGACGCATGACGCAACTCCACGCAACAAGGGAGCGGGCTCGCCCCTTGTTGCCAATCCGCAGCAGAGGCCCCGGCGTGGCGCGTCCGGGGCCTCGCCTTGTGCGGTAGGGTTCTCGGCTTGGAGAGAGCCGAGAAGTGAATTCAAACCCCCATCGAAGGTGGCGTCAAGTCTCGGGAAAAAGCGGAAATTGTCTCGCCAGGATTCACATGGTTTATTTCCGGACCGGAGCGTCGTTGGGATGATCCGACCAACAGGGCAGGTAATTTTCATTTCGTATTTTTTCAGCCCTAGAACGACGACCGTTGCTTCCTGGCGGACAGCGGCTCGGCGACCCAGCTTGGCCCCAGCATGATCCGGATGCTGGGGTTTCTTTTATGAGTAGGAACGAAGCGCAAGCATTGGCATTTGTCGCCCTGTTCGGTGCCGCACCGCTACAGGCACTGAGACGCCCAGCTGCACACTGGCCCCAGCTTCACTGCTGGGGCCCTTTCTTATCACGCCGTCTAGATAGGGCACTGCCGCGACAAACGACAAACTAAGACACCCAATCGCATCGGGAAGGAGTAGCAATTTCTGACACCAGTGTTAGTTTTAAAGCCTCGGGTCACGTCCCGATTCATCAAAGGACGACTGGCCCCGGCACCAGTCTCAAGGTCCCCAAAGGTGCTGGGGCCGTTTTCTGTTAGAGGCCGCCAACTGGGGCGGCCTACACAGGCCTAATTTTTGTTTTCAGCTTACGATCGATCAGCATCTCGGCCCGGCGCTTTGCCAGTTCTGCCAATCGTGTGCGCACGGTATGGCGGGTCGTTTCTCCGCCGATCTCAATGATGATCTCGAACTGATCATCATATAGGCGTTTTACGTCGAAGGTGACGCCCCTGTGGGTGAAGGTGCTTGGCATACGCAGAGGATAGCAAATCGATGTGCGGTCCTTGTACCGGAATGCTACGGGAAATTGTCCCGGTGTAGGAATGGAGCCATGCAAGGCCACTTGCGGAGGTGGCCTTAATCTCCCGCGTCGCTGGTTAGCGGACTTCCTAGGCCGAGGCCTTCATGGTCCGCTCGACCTCATCAGCTAGCTCCGGTGGTGTGCCGCCAGCTTGGCAAACAGGTCTTTCCTTGTCGGATTGGTCGCCAACTTGCTGATCAGCTAGCGCCGCGCTGGATGCGAAGGTCCAACTCGGCCTCGACGCGCTCGGACTGCGCTGGGGCCGTTTTTGCGAAGAGGTCGCCAACTGAAGCCGGCCTCAATTTGTCGCCGTGTTCGTTTGGTTTGCTTATCGTCCCGGTGGCCGCGGATGCCTTCGGGCTCGAAGAGATCACGCCGCAGGACGACGGGGTGCTGGATTATCTGAGCTATGAAGGCAAGGGGTTCGGATCATCTTTGTATTCGATACCCTTGGTAAGATTTCGCATATGCGGTGCGCCCCTTCCTCGCGGTGATGACGCGTCCTTATCGCGCAACATGGTTCTGGAGTGGAATTCGGCAACGCACGATGGTCTGGCCTTGCTCGCGGACCAGCTGCAGCGTTCCGTCGAGCGCGCGCACCCGTTCGTGCATGCCGGTCAGGCCTCTCCCAAAGGTCAGGTCCGGCGGCAGGCCAATGCCGTCGTCCGAAATCTCGAGCTGAATTTGATCGCCGTCGACGATCGCGGCGACGCCCATCGTGGTCGCGTGAGCGTGCCGGAGCGCATTGGTCACTCCCTCCTGGATAACGCGGTACGCGGTTTGCGAGAGCAGGGCATCGAGCTCATCCAGACGATCGTCGAGCCGGGATGTCACGCGGAGGCCGGGCGCCTGGGATCGGGCGTTTCGCAGCAACGTCTGTACGCTTGCGGCTAATCCAAGATCCGCAACATAAAGCGGGCTCAGTCCCTCGAGGACGCGCCTATTCGCCTGTTGCAAGGCTTCGGCTGCGCTGAGGATGCCATGCGCCGGCGAACCCGGCTCGGGCGGGCCCTCCGTCTCGGGATCCGACAGCGCGGTAGCGTTGGCGCGGATCGCGAACAGAAGCGGGCCCATCTCGTCATGTAGCTCCCGGGCGAGCTCGCGGCGCTCCTCGTCCTGCACGGCGACGATCTTGCGCAGCAGGTTCCGATTGTCTTGGCTAAGCCGCCTCAGCGTCACTGCAAGCTGATTGGCTTCCGCACAGCTCTCGCGGATCTCCGGAGGGCCGGCCAGCGGAATGGCGGCGACGTAATCGCCGTTTCGCATCCGGGTCAATCCGGCGCCGAGTTGAGCCAGCGGCCGAAGCGCCGCGCCGGTCGTGAAATAGGCGCTCAGCGCGGCGAGCAGCATCAGCGCCGAGCTCGACGAGACGATCGCAACGAAGCCCGCCCATTTCTCCTCGATGTCCGGCGACAGATCGGGACTGAAGACGATGTCCCCGACATGCGACGCTCCGATCCTGATCGGATGCGTGGAGCCGAGCTCCGGAACCTCGAGCAGGGCAGTGAACCACGCGGGAATGTTGCCGCGGTGGCGGTCCGCCGCGCTGCGCTGCGGCCGCGTTCCAGGCGGCACGAATGCGATGGTCTCGGACCTCCCGAGCTTGTCCGCGAATGCGTCGAGGGTTTGCGGCGGATTGCCGGCGACTGCGAGCGCGGCATTCAGCGCATTGGCCACCAGCTCGGCGGAGCGCGCGGCCTGGGCGTTCTCATTCTCGAACTGCTCGGGGGAGACGATCTGCAGGGCGAGGCCGCCGAGCAGCAAGGCGCCGACCACCATCGCGGCCATCGGCAGCAACAGCCGGGCACGAAGTGAGAGGTGGTTCCAGAATCTGTTCCAGAGTCTTGTCACGTCGGGCTCCGTTCAGCGATTCTTCTCTTTCAATTTCCGCGCGAAGTTCTATCAAAGGCAGGGGAGAGAATGATGCACGATACCTCCAAATCGTCCATGAGAGTATTGATCGTCGACGACCACCCGGTGGTGGTGTCGGGCTGCCGGTCCCTGTTTGCTTCCGACAAGGCGGTGAAAATCGAGGAGGCCGCCGATGCCAAGGCCGGCTTGCGCGCCTTTACCCAGAAGCGGCCGGACGTGACCGTGATCGACATCAAGCTTCCCGATGTCTCCGGATTCGAGCTGCTGCGCAGGATCCGGAAAGACGACCCGGTCGCCCGGATCATCATGTTCAGCATGAACGACGATCCCGCTTTCGTGGTGCGAGCGGTGGAGATGGGGGCGCAAGGCTATGTCTCCAAGAGCGACGATCCGCGCCTGTTCGTCAAGGCGGTGCGCAAGGTCGCGGCAGGCGAGCGGTTCATTTCGCCGCATCTCGCGGAGGCGATCGCGTTCGCCGGCGCCGCGATCAAGGCCAGCCCCGCCTCGCAGATGTCGGCGCGGGAGCTGGAGATCTTGCGGTTGCTCGGCCGCGGCGACAAGATCGTCGAAGTCGCATCAGCGCTAGGCATCTCCTACAAGACTGTCGCCAATGCCACGTCGCTGCTCAAGCAGAAGCTCGGCGCGAAGAACCACTCAGACCTGGTACGGATCGCCGTCGAAATGGAACTTGGCTGATCCTTGCATAAATTGAACTGGTCGCGTGCAGTGACGCGGACAATTCTTCATTGCCGTACACCAGGCGGCATTCATCAGGCCAAATCGAAGCGACGAACGCACCGGTAGCGGCAATCTTCAAGCAAGAGCTTCACGGCTCACCAGTTCGGGAACGACCAGCCCTGCCATTCCGGCTCGCGATAGCTCGCGAAGCGCTGACCGCGCTGTGCAAGTCGCTGGCGTCTCTCGCGCTGCGCCTGCCGGGTGGGCTTTGCGTGTCGCGCGCTGCGCTCGGGGCGCGCCGGCGGAGCTGCCCGCGACGCATCAACCTGCGCAACCGTCGCGGGCGGCGCAGCGGGGACCGGCGCCGCGACAGCCGCCGAAGCTGTGGGGGCAGGCGCGGCGGCAGGGAGCGGGGTGCTGGTGTCCATGCGTATCGCCTCCGGCCATTTGTGCTGCGAGCGAATGCGGATGATCGTGCGATCGATGTCGTTGCGAGCGACGGTGACTGGCGCCGGGGCTGAAAAATACCAGTCGGTGAGAAGCAGCAGGCCGAGCAGCGTCGCGCCTGTGAACAGAAAGTACCGGACCAGAGGCATCAACAACCTTCACCGCAATCCCGGACCGCATATCGGCACCGGCGCCGATCAACGGGAGAAAATGGCAAACGTTCCTCGCCGATCGCATGCGCTGAAACAGCCGCCCGCGGGCGGCCTCATCACGTCGTCGGTACGCTCACCAGGTCACCCAGTTGCGGCCGCGCCAATAGCCGCGCCCTTCGTGCTCGCGGAAGGTGAATCCCTCGCGGCCCCCAGCGCCAATTGTCCTCGGAACCACGACGCGGAATTCACGCGGATAAGCATAGGTCTCATGGGTGTGCCAGCACACCCGCCCAGCGCACGCGATCGCCGCCGATGCGCTGATCGCGGACGCGGTCAGGAGGCCAGCGCCAGGATGGCGCCCGCGGCCGTCTCGCCGAGCGGTCTCATCTCATACCTCCTCAGGTCGGAACCTTTGCCGCTGCGCCAACATCCCGGTTTTGCTGCCGTCCCTTATGTCGGGAAAAATATGCAAATGGCTGGGAACGATTTGCCTCGGTGGCGGTTGATAACCTGCTTAAACGTACGCAATCAACTTCCCCAAAGGCTCCGGCGCGGTTCCCCGCTGCGCCGGAGCCAATCATTGTGCCGGGTCGCGGCGAACGGGAAAGTGCGCCGACCGTGCGTTTGGCGCGGTAGGGAATGTTGATCAAACAAGTCAACCGGCTGCTTTCTCAAACCACACGATGGCTGCCGGCTCTGAAACGGGATGAGGGCTATTGCCTGCGCTAGACGGAGCGGCAACTGTTGCCGCGGCAGGCATCGCCAGATTCTTTGTCGCCCTCGATTGGACGAACTGGTTCGATATCACGATCAGTGCAAGCGAGAAAAATGCCACCACCGACATGGATGCGACCTGGTCGCCAGCGCCCATCTCAGCCACTCCGTGTTTGCCTCGGACGGTGAACGTTGCAGAAACCGGTTCGTTCCTGGAGGCGGGAAAAACCGGCAACATGCGGGCGCCGCCGCCGGCGCGGCTGCCGGCCGGCTGATGAAACCCGCCATAAGTCGCATGCGGCAGCCGCGAATCGACAGCGTCCGCCTCGGCGCGGCTCCTGATCGGCACGACCCTCGCCTGGTATGCGATGCTTTTGGTTTTCGTCGAGTCAGGACCATGCCAGTGGCGCCGGCCTGCCTGGTGCTGGTCGGCACGTCGGCTTCAACGTCAGCTTAGCGCCTCGCCTGCGGCGCGCTTCTCGGCCGCTCGGGTGGCATGGATCGTGGTCACCGCCCGGGCGCGCGCCAGCTCCTTGGTTCGCCTTCCGCTTATCCTGGAGCGGCAAGCCAGCGGTCCTTTCCTTTTGGGCGGCAAATGCAAGGGCGCCATGGTGGCGTTCGAAGCCGCTCGCTGACGGATGGCCACCGGAAACAATGTTCGTATGGTCGCGATGATCAACCCGCCGACGGTCAATGCCGTCCGGCGACCCGAGCGACCGTCAAGCTGATTAAGCCGATCGTCTCGCGCTACTTTTTACGCAGGAGTTTTGACGGCGCCATATCTTCTGGCACCGCTCGAGGTCTCCGCGGCGTTTTACTCCGCCGAACACGAGGGACGCAATTGACGGCGCCTCTATTCTCAACTCGAAGTGTCCAAGTGCCTTGGGGGCTGCATGACTGTCGGTGCGAAGCGGCTGGTTGATCACCTGCGGCGGAGAATCGACGCGCTAGCTGCGTGCCTTCGTCACAAGAAATCCACCGTCTATGACACTGTTCGCGCCGTCGACCGGCTTTTGCGGAGCCGTCCTTAGGGGCCGTGATGGCCAGATCATTGCGCTGAATCGGATCCGCGATCACGCGCGGGCGAAAGCTTTCTGATCGGCCTTTCGAGCGCTTCTCCACCAAAGGTCGAAGATTCGGAGAAAATTGGAAACTTTTGCCATCGCGCTGAGTTGGCAGCGACTGGATGCGGTCGCTTGGAGCGTGAGGATGGTCGACGAAGTCACGGTGAGAAGGGCGGCAGAGACGGCCTGGATCGTGTACCGGGCGGCGCACCCTGACGTTGACGTTCACCACAGCCGCCGCTGCCTGCTCGAGCGCTATTTGCACAGGAGACGGGAAGAGCGAGAGAGCGATGCCGAAGATCTCGCCAGCTTCGGGATAGCCTACTTGCACCAGCCTCCCGAAGACGAAGGTTGACGGGCGTGAAGATGTTCGTCGCGCGGATGGTCTGCGAAAGCACAAAGCCCAGTTGGACGCTGCTAGCGATTTCATACCTCAGTTCCGCGGTCGTTGTGATTGCCATGCAGTCCGTGGTCGGGGCCTAGCATGCGGATCGCCCAGCTTGCTCCATTGGCCGAGAGCGTTCCGCCGAAGCTCTATGGCGGCACGGAGCGCGTGATCGCCTGGCTTGTCGACGAACTGGTCGAGCTCGGACACGACGTCACCCTGTTCGCGAGCGGGGATTCGAAGACAAAGGGAAAGCTCCATCCTGTCTGGCCGCGTGCGCTGCGCCTGGGGCGAAGGGGAACGGATCCGAACGCCGCATGCGCGCTGCTGATCGAAGCCATCGCCGATCGCGCGGGCGATTTCGACGTGATCCACTCCCACGTCGACTGGTTGCCTCTTCCGGTGCTAAGCCGGACCGGCGTGCCGTTCCTGACGACAATGCACGGCCGGCTCGACCTTCCCGGGCTGTCCGATGTGATCGGGGCTTTCCCAGACGCGGCCTTCGTCGCGATTTCCGACGACCAGCGTCGACCACTTCCGGATGCGAACTGGATCGCGACGATCCAGCATGGGCTGCCCAATGATCTGTTTAGGCCGTCCTGCGAACGTGGTTCGTACCTGGCCTTCCTCGGGCGGCTGACGGCGGACAAGGGACCGGAGGCCGCCATACGCATCGCACGCGCCGCGCGGACGCCGCTGCGGATAGCGGCCAAGATACCGCGCTCGGAGACGGCCTACTTCAAGAAGAAGCTCGAGCCGAACATCGATGGCGGGGAGATCCAACTTGTCGGCGAAGTGGACGAAATCGGGAAGCAGCCGTTCCTCGCCGGGGCCGCCGCGTTGCTGTTTCCGATCGCGTGGCCGGAGCCGTTCGGGCTCGTCATGATCGAAGCGATGGCGTGCGGGACACCTGTGATTGCCTACCGAGCCGGCTCGGTGCCCGAAGTGGTGGAAGACGGCGTCACCGGCTTTATCGTGGATAACGAGGACCAGGCGATCAGGGCAGTGAACGAACTGGGCCGGCTGGACAGAAGAGTGGTCCGCGCCCGGTTCGAGGAGCGCTTCGCCGCAAGTCGGATGGTGAAGGAGTACGAACGCCGATATCGCGAGCTGCTCGGCCGCGGAGGACGCGAAGGATTCGAGACGGGGTCAACCATATCGCGCCCGGAAGTCGGCACGGCTTCAGAGTCTCTTCGTTGAGTCGCCGATCAGGAGGCTCGCATGAAAACCATTCTTTCCACGGCGGCTTTTGTTCTTCTCGCGACGGCCGCCCTTGCGGACGAAGTGCCTCCTCCACAGCCGGAGGTCCAGCAGGCCGGCGACTCCGCAAGGCAAGCGGAAGACTGTTCGAATGAGGTTTGGCAGCTTTGCCTTCACTCCCAAGGCAAAGGAATTGTCGTCCGGCTCGTGAGCACCGAACATCGTTAGTGGACCGGATCCTGACCCCCATCAAGCATGGGTAGAATCCTTTGCGCCCCGTTTCGACTGAAAGGAGCGATCAGGAACAAGTGGCAATCGCGGGCGTTGGGGCCCGGCATCTTGAACGGGTGCGGCTCACGTTGGAGGAGATAATCGATGAAAAGCTTTCTTGCCGTCGCTCTGCTTGGCACTGCCGTGATCGGCGGCGGCGCGTTCGCGCAATCCACCCAGCCCGCCGATCGCGCCGCGCCGGCGGTCACGGCCCAGCCGGCCGATGCGAAGATGGCGCTCAAGGGAAATTGGCGCGCTTCGAAGCTGATAGGCCTGAACGTCTACAACGAGGCCAACGAGAAGCTCGGAGACATCAACGAGCTGCTCGTCGACAAGAGCGGCAAGATCAACGCGGTGGTGATCGGTATCGGCGGCTTTCTGGGCATGGGCGAGCACGACATCGCCGTCTCGATGGACAAGCTGAAGTTCGTCGAAGAGCCGGTCCGGACCAGCTCGAGCAGCACGTCGACCAACTCGCGCGACACCACCACCGGCGCGGCTTCGACGAATACGACGAACCGCAACGCGAACGATTGGGTCCCGGACCACGCGGTCATGAGCGGCAACAAGGAGCAATTGAAGGCGCTCCCGCAGTTCAAATACTCGGACTACAATTAGTGCGGCGAGAACTCACGGAAAAAGGGCCCCCGCTGGGCCCTTTTTTCTGCCGGGCCCAATGGTCCAAAAAAATCGCCCGGTTTGCGGGCGAGCCTTTCATGCGGACTGTTCGCTCAGTGCATGTGAACTATCCAATAGCCGACGCCGCCAACAACGAGCACCGGGGAACGGCCCATAAAGTCAGTACAAGCATTTTCTCCTCCAATGGCCTTCAGAACGTTTTCGCGAGGCCGGCTCGGCAATGCGATGGCCGTTTACTGTTCGGTGCAGACCTTGGTGGTCTTCACGGCGGACTCGGCTTCCGTCTTGGTCTTGTAGACGCCGTCGCCCACGACCGTCGTCGTGGTCGTCGTCGGCTTGGTGTCGACAACGGTGCACTTTTTGGTCGTTGCATCACGAACGATGTAGAACTCGGCGGCGCTGGCGGCCTGGGTGCCGAGGGCGAAGGCGGCGAGGCCGCCGCACACGATCAGCTTCTTCATTGACTCCTCCAATGGCTTCTAAGTAGTCACTGCCAACGGGCAGGCGGGCGCGAAGTTCCGTTTCTTCCCGGCAGTCGGAAGGCACACCGCTCATGTCGCGAGACTGATTTCTCGCGGCGACAAGAATTTCCACCGGCGCCGTCTCAGCCGATTTGCCGAAACTTCCCGTTCTGGAACCTGGCCCTTCGTCCGGTGTTGTTCGGCGACCAATTAGGAGGATTTCAGATGAACAAGCGTTTATTGTTGGCTACGACCGCCGCAGTTGCGCTCGCGACTTCGGCTCTCGCACAATCTTCTCCGAGCACGTCGAGCTCCAATCCGTCGGCTACGCAGCGTCAACAGGATTCCACGTCGACGCCGCCGTCCTCTTCGACGTCGACACCGTCGTCCAACTCCGCTCCGGGATCCGCGCAGACCAACCCTTCGACGAATGCGGCCCAGACGCAGCCTCCGCCAGCGACCGGCCAGAGCGCTGCAGGCCAAACGTCCAACTCCGGTACGGGCACCAACACCACGCAGGCGCCCACGTCGAACAACTCTACCAACCAGGCGCAGACGAGCCAGCCCTCCAACCAGACTAATCCGCCTTCGAACCAGGCGCAGACCAATCCGCCTGCGAACAATCAGACACAGAGCGCGAACCCACCGGCTTCGGGCACCAATCAGGCTCAGTCTCCGACGGGTAGCAATCCGACCACCACGGCCCGGCAGCCGAGCAGCCACCAGAACACGGCCAATCGCTCGTCGAGCACGAACGTGAACGCGTCCGTGAACATCAACGATCAGCAGCAGACCCGGATCAGCACGTCGATTTCACACCTGGATGTGCAACCGCTCAACAACGTGAATTTCTCGTTGTCGATCGGCACGGCCGTGCCGCGCGATGTACATCTGCAGCCGCTGCCTGCGGAGGTCGTCGAGATCGTACCCCAGTACCGGGGCTACAACTTCGTGCTGGTGAGGGACGAGATCGTGATCGTGGAGCCCTCCAGCTACAAGATCGTCGCGGTCCTGCCGTACTCGGGCCGCTCCACGGCGGCCGCGCCGGCGCGCACCGAACAGCGCAAGACGACCTTCAGCGACAAGGACCGCGAGGTCATCCGCAAGCACGCCAAAGCGCGGCCGGTCGAGCGCGAGCGTCGCACCACCACCGGCAGCTCGGTTCGTACCGAGATCCGCACCGGAGAGCGCGTGCCGGAAGGCGTGGAGATCGAAGCGTTTCCCGAAGAGGTCAATCGGGATGCTCCGAGCCTTCGCGAGTACCGGTACATCAACCGGGACAGCCGGACCTACATCGTCGAACCCCATGAACGTCGCATCATCGAAGAGATCGACTGATCTCGCCAAGGAAGGAGAATATCCATGAAGAACATCGCGCTTGGAGCTCTCGCCGCGACCTTGATGGCGTCGTCTGCGAGTGCGGCACCTCTTGCACCTGCAGCCATCGCGTCGACTGAGGCTGCGGGCATCGAGCAAGTCCGTCTTGTCTGTAACGAGTATGGCCGCTGCTACCGGACCCGCGGTCCCCGCTATGTCCAACGCTACTACGGCGGAGACGACGGCTACGTGGTTCGCCGCAGCTACGGCTATTACAATGGTCCAGGCTACTACGATCGCGGCTACGGCTACTACGGCGGTGGCCCAAGCATCGGTTTCAGCTTCGGCACCCGGAGCTGGTGAACTAGAAATGGGGCCGCTCTCTGAGCGGCCCTTTCGCCGTCGATTACGTTT
This sequence comes from Bradyrhizobium sp. USDA 4504, assembly GCF_054063995.1. Taxonomy (NCBI): domain Bacteria; kingdom Pseudomonadati; phylum Pseudomonadota; class Alphaproteobacteria; order Hyphomicrobiales; family Nitrobacteraceae; genus Bradyrhizobium; species Bradyrhizobium sp. USDA 4504. The sequence continues at coordinate 1,955,278 of NZ_JBSSGV010000001.1, forward strand.
TCGCGGTGATGAGATGTCTGCTATTGCGAAGCTCCTGGGACAGAAAGAGCAATTACCGGCGCGGCTCGAAGCCGGTCTCGGCCCGAACGAGCGAGCCGAAATCCAGGCGCTCGCTCCTCGCCAAGATCGAGACTGCGCTGAAGTTGCTCGGCACCCAGGAGTCCGCCGCTGCAGGCGAAGAAAGACGGCGCGTGTCGTGGTTGTTGTTCATCACTCGCTCTTCCACCAAGCGCTCGCGGCAGATATCCTAGGAAGCAGGACGCGCTTTGATCTCTGGCTGGCAGCGGCACATGTCCTCGCCAAGCGTTACAGATAAAACCAATGACGCTGCCCGCCGACGGCGAAGAAGGAGCAATTCATTGCTGCTTGTCCTGGCCGTTGGATTTCTAGTCTTTGGCGCCGCAGCGGGCGCACTGTATTATGCGCTGCGGCCGGAAGTTCTCCGGATCGCAGTTGGACCTCCCGGAAGCGATGATCACAAAGTAGTTGAGGCGATGGCCGATGCCTTCGCCAGCGAAAGCAGAACTGTCAGGCTGTCCCCGATCAAAGCCGACGGGGCGGTCGAATCCCTCGCGTTGCTTCGTGCTGGGAAGGCCGACCTTGCGGTCGGTCGCGGCGACCTGGATATGCCCGCCGACGCGCAGACCGTCGCCACGCTGCGTAAGAACTTCGTTGTGCTGTGGGCGCCTTCCGGACTTGCGGGCAAGGCCTCCAAAAGAAAGCACGCGCCGAAAATCAAGGAGATCGCCGATCTCGCAGGGCATCGTGTCGGCGTAATCGGGCGGACCCCGGCGAATGCTGCTTTCCTGCGGGTTATCCTTAGCGCCTCCGGCGTGCAGGCGGACAAGGTCGCGATTATGCACTTTGGGACGGACCACATCGAGGAGCTGGCACGCGACCCGACCCTCGATGCATTCATGGCGCTCGGTCCGCTCGATAGCAAAATCACCTCCGACGCCATCGCTGCAACGACCCGCGTGCGAGGCGCGCCGAAGTTTCTCGCGATCGAGACATCGGAAGCCATCGCCCTGAAGCACCCGCGGTATGAATCCGAGGAAATTCCGCCCGGCGTCTTCAATGCCGATCCGGCTTGGCCTGATGACAAGGTTGAGACGGTCAGCGTCAGCCATCTGATCGTGGCGCGAAAGACATTGTCTGAAGCGACGGTGGCGGCCTTTTTCCGGCAATTATTCGCTGTCCGTCAGGCGATTGCCAGACAAGTGCCGGGGGCTGCACACATTACCAAGCCTGACACCGAGAAAGATGCCGAGCTGCCCGTGCACCGGGGAGCGGCGGCCGTCATCGAAGGTAACGAACGCAGCTTTCTTGACAGATACGGCGACTACTTCTGGTTCGCTCTCCTGCTCCTCTCCGCGATCGGTTCGGCCGGCGCCTGGTTGCGTCGCTATTTGAATCGGGACGAAAGGGAGGAAAACACCAGCCATCGCAACAGGCTCCTGGCCATGGTTTCCAGCGCGCGGACCGCGGAAACCAACCAGGAACTGCTGGCCCTGCAACGCGAGGCTGACGCAATCATCGCGGAAACGCTCGAAAGTTACGATGATGCCGCCATCGAAGAAGAAGAGCTGGCAGCCTTTGGCCTGGTGCTTGAACTGTTGAACCATGCCATCGTCGAAAGGCGAGCTGCGTTGCAACGAGGTCCCCTTGAACCGGTTCGAGGCGCGGCAGTGGGTCACAGCCTTCCGCCTCGGGGATAAGGTCTCGTATGAGAAAACTGCACCTTGGGAAAATGATTCTGCGGCTGCCTTCATTCGATACCTTGAAAAGTGACAGTACGCGAACTCGGGCGTGTGCACGTCACCAGCGGATTAGTGGGCCAGCGCGTCCGGACGAAGCTGGAACTGGACCACCAGGGGGCTCGATAGTGTGGCGTCCGTCGCTCCCGGATGTGGCGCGTCGATAGCCTCGATATGAAACGGTGTGCGGTTGCCGGAAGCCAGCCGAACAGCCTTCCAGCCCGCTGCGGGATCATCGATCCGCCCATCGATCTGCTTGTCAAAGAACCCATCGGATAGGGCACGCGCCACGGCGCAGCTCGAGATCGGCGCGAACGACATTGGCCGTATCGTCAAAAGTGCGAATGGGCCCGAGGGCGGTGTGTGGGTCATCGCCGAAACCAAAGATCTCGGCACGTGATTACGGAGCATCGTATGCGTCGTCGTAGGCGTATGGCCCGCCTTAGTACCCGGCGCCATTGTACCTTGGACCGTAGTCGTAGTAGCCCGGACCCGGTCCCCAGGCATACGCCGAGGAGGCAAGCCCTTCGATGACCGCGCCGGCGATCACGCCTCCGGTCGCCCCACCATTGCAAACTTCCTCATCGGATCATTCCTTTCTCGTTTCTTTCCCGGCTCGACAACGGGAAAACCAGGCATTGGTTGCTGGTTGTCCGCAATGCCTCGGCGCCGGGGCCCGCGCAACAGCTTGACCGAAGGCAGGTTCAATCCGCACTGCGGTGCGGCCACTTTCTGAGCTGGCCGAGCCGGATCTCGAGTGTAGACTTGGCTGGATATTGGGGCGCTAAACACTTTTGAATTTGGCGCCCATGTGATTGTGATTGCGTTACAATCTTTTTCCTTTGGGGGCCTCATGTTCGATCCGGCAATGACCGCGCTTCTGTGTATCGTCCTCGACGAGGTCTGCGAAGACGTGTCGCGCTATGAGACCGGCGCACGCACCCACGTAGCTTTAAGTATTTTGGAAGCCGCGACGAATGGCGACACCTCGCCCGAGCGGCTGAGGCAGGTCGGCCGCGAGGCTCTTCACGGCGCGCCGACGATGTGGCGATAGCGGGCGGGAGCGGGTGGCCTGAACTTCCAGGTCACGGTGCTGAAGATCCTGGTGAGCTATCCCGACGGATTCGCCGTCATGCCGGACCTCAAGCGCGACCTGGCGATCCTTGCGACGAGCGGACGGGACTGGGGCGAGCGGACCAAGCGCTCGGCCGCACGCATGCCGGATCTCGACATCTTCTCGCAAGGACTGGTGGAGCGCCTGAACGGCGGTTGGCGCATCACAGAGAAGGGCCGCGCGGGGCTGGAGCTCATGGAAGCCGCCCGGCCTTCCGACGTAGAGCTGCGAAGCGAGGGACCCCGGGCCGAGTCTTCGCCTGCAGCGCCCAGATCTCCGCTTCCTGGCTCAACCCGCGAGGGCTAGACCCAACGGCGTCAGCGGCGTCGACCCGTCCGGGAGCGGGCGCGGGCGAAGGCTTTCTGACTCCGCCACGGGCCGCCGTACTGGCGGCGCTTCGGGGAATTCGAAGACTTTCATCACCGTGCTGCGCACCGGCCCACAATCGCAAGGTGGGAGCGGCGCGCCGTGCGTCGTTCCGCTGCGGCAGGAATCCTAGACCCGGGGGTAGGCGTTGCGGTCGCGTCCCGGCCGAATGCTGCCGGAGGGCGAGAACGACGGCACCGAGGCTTCAGCCAAGGAACGGAGCCATGGTCGTCCGGTTGACTTCTGAAGACAAACTTCAGGAGGTCAACATGGCCATGGAAGATCGCGAGACGTTCAGCTTGATCGGAAGTGACAAGGTCGAGGGCTCCAACGTGTACGGGGCCGACGGCGAAAAGGCCGGCTACATCGAACGCGTCATGATCGACAAGATAAGCGGCAAGGTATCCTACGCGGTGCTGAGCTTCGGCGGTCTGCTCGGCATCGGTGATGATCACTATCCGCTGCCGTGGCAGGCACTGAAATACGACACCAACCTTGGCGGCTACGTCACCGGCATCACCCACGACCAGCTCCGCGGCGCTCCCAAATATGCCGATGAGAGCAGTTGGAACTGGAGTGACCCCGCGACCACGCGGGCGGTGAATGCCTATTACGGTGTGCCGGTGGCTTGAGGCGGCACTCGGGGCCACGACCCTGCCGTTACGCGAGACCCACCCGCCTTTCCGCCTTGGTCCCGATGGAGACTTAAAAGTGAGTGCTGCAATTCGCGTTCTGGTCGTGGACGATGAAGCTCTGATCTGCAGCTTCATCGAGGACGCCTTGTGCGACGGCGGTTTCGAGGCTTGCTCGGTCCATTCGGGGGAGGTGGCCCTATCCACCTTTCGCGATGGGCGAGAGGGGTGTCGGGCGTTGCTGACGGACGTCAACCTGGGTAGCGGCATCAGCGGATGGGAGCTGGCGCGGCAGATCAGGGAAATCACGCCTGGCTTTCCTGTCATCTACATGACGAGCGCCAGCGCGCCAGACTGGAAATCGCAGAGTGTCGATGGCAGCGTCCTAATCGAGAAGCCCTTTACGCCCGCGCAATTGGCTGCGGCCGTCTCGCAGCTACTCGATACCGGCCTCTCGCCGGGTTGAACCGGGATCATTGTGAGCTTCCGATCCTTCGGTCGAGCCCGCAGATGGTGGCTATGCCGTGAGGGCACTGGCGATCGGGGCCCAACCTCGCCAAGAAGCCGCGCAAGGCATCAAGCGGGCAGAAGAAAATGCTGATGCCGATCAAGGCAAGAAGGCCGCGAATGAGGCCCCAGTGAAAAGCCGACGGCCAGGCCGCAGGGGAAGTCTGCCTGTGTCACGGGCCCCATGGAACGAACGGGCTTACCGCGCGTCGAATCACTTCCCACCCGGCGCACTCCCCCTAAGGCTTCGCCGGGAGAAAGCCTGCCCATCAGGGTTGGCGGTCCTGATGCACATTATTGGGCGAGGACCCTCGGAGGAGGGGCAATGAGCAATGAGCAATCGCATATCGGAGCGGAGAATGCCGACCCCGACCGAAGGAGAAGCTCGAAAGGTCTTTAGTGACGCGGATGCCAAAGTGGCGGTGTCGAGTATGAACGCGCCCAGCAGGCGTTCCATGCGAACCGGGAGTGCCTGAAGGCGGAACGATTGGCCCGCGAGGCGGCAGCGAGACATCTAAGGCCTGAACAGCCAGAAAATCTGAAGATCCGCAAGGTCCGATTCGGCTTGCGATGATGCAGCGACGGTGGGAACACTGTGCATGAGCAACTGAACGGCAAGCCCGCGGTTGGGATCCAATGAACAGGCTTTACCCCCTGGTTCTGGAGCACCGGCTTCCAAGCCCGGTCCGGTACGGTACGGCATCTCCGCCTGCATCATGGTGGTGTGCGCCGTGCTGCAGACGGCGCTGCAGACTCAGACCGGGGCGCCTGGATATTTCCTGCTTTTGCCCGGCGTTTTTCTCTCGGGCCTGATCTTCGATCGCGGCTCTGGAATATTCGCGGCCTTCATCGCTATCGGCGTGGGCGCCTACCTCAGCTACGCAGGTGGCTTCGGCATCGATTTCCTCGCGACGAATGCACTGTTCGCGATCACCGCCGCCGGGACAGCCATCGTCGCCGAATTTCAGCGCGCGGAACTCCGACGCGTCATGCAGGCGGACAAGACCAAGACCTTGCTGCTGCAGGAGATGGCGCACCGGACGAAAAACAATCTCGCAATCCTTGGCGGCATGATCCGGCTGGAGGCAAGGCACGGCGGGCCGGAGGTCGCGGCTGCGCTGGAAGCCACCGCCCGCAGGGTGCAGGTGATGGCGGAGGTCTACGACCATCTTGCGCTCAAGGAGGACTCGCGCTCGGTCAACATGCGCTACTTCCTAAATGACGTGGTTGAGAAGGTCTTCCAGTCCTTGGCTCCATCTGGGCCGGTTGCCTTCCAGGTGGTCTGCGAGGACATTCTCCTGCCGAACAACCACGCGCTTGCGCTCGGCATGATCACGAACGAATTGGTCACGAACTCGCTGAAGTATGCTTTTCCTGGCGACAGGCCAGGAAACGTCGTTGTTTCTTTGTCGAAAGGAGACGGCATCGAGCTGTCGGCGTCCGATAATGGCATTGGCCTGCGGGAGGGAGCAGAGCCGGGCGGACTGGGCTCCCGCATCGTGCACCTGCTCACTCAGCAGCTCGAGGGCGAAATCACATACGAACGGCTGGACCCGGGTCTGCGCGTCCAGGTGCGGGCGCATCCGCGTTAGCATTCCTTATCGCTAGGGACAGGTCCATCTGAAGGGGAATTGGCATTGCGTCAGGAGCCGGTGCACCAAGTCCTTCTTGCACCTGCTTGCCTGGCAACGGAGGAGGGCCCCATGTCGACCGTCGCAAAGCTTCTTGCACGGAAGCAGGCGCTCCTGCAGCGACTACAGCGTGATCCCGGACCGAACGAGCGGGAGGAAATCGAGGCGCTGATCGCCCAGATCGAGACAGTACTAACGCTTCTCGGCGGCGGAAACGATCATGCGTGCGCTCAAGGACGACGACTGGATGGTGCGCGAGATGGCGGCCGAGACGCTGGGGCTCAATGTCAATGGTGGGTTGGTCGCCGCCGCCGCCGCGTTGGGCGAGATCGCTCATCCGGATGGCGAAGTGTTCCTGGCGGTCATTGCCGATGACCCGGATCCAGATGTCAGAAAGAACGCGCGCTGGGCCCTGCAACAGATCGTGGCGAAGAAGGCAAAGGCGAATTCGTAGGTTTGTACCCGAATTCTGCGAATGAGAGCAACTGCGCTCAATCGGGTTGAGGCAGTGGGTGGAACAGCGTTCGTACGTCGGCTAGGGGCCAGAGTATTTGCTTGCGTGCCGTGGGTCGCGGCCTTGAAGAGAAGCTGCGCGGGCCAGCTCCTCAACTCGGGGGCTCCAGCGAACGGGCGAGCCAACCAACCCGATCCGTCTCCGTGGGATCAACGGCAACTGAGACCTTTACGGTCCGCCCACAGGTGGCGCACTCGAACATGCGCTCCTCGAATCCACGCTTGCCGGCCGAGACGCGCGCTAGAGCCATTTGGTGCTTGCACACCGGACACGTCGGGCGATCGTTGGTTGTCGGGCTCACGGAGCTGGAATGCGGCCGTAGTAGTCGTCGACCGATCGGGCGACCGAGGGGTCTGACCAGTTCCAACTGCTCTCGTTGCTGTACCTTGGCGCTCCGCGCAACTGGCTGTCGTTAAGTCCCGTAATGTAGCCGCCGAGGTTGGTGTCGTATTTGAGCGACTGCCACGGAAGGGGATAATGATCGTCTCCGATGCCGAGGAAGCCGCCGAATCCCAGCACTGCGTAGGAGACCTTGCCACCAATCTTGTCGATCATCACCCGTTCGATCGAACCAATGCGTTCATTGTCGGCACCATAAACGGCGGTCCCTTCGACCTTATCGCTGCCGATCAGATTTCCAGTCTCCCGTTCTTCGTAAGCCATGCGATCCTCCTCATGATGGAGCCCAACCCTGGGCAGTTGTGGTCGTTCCTAAGAGACCTTTGGCTCGCCAATGCTTTCACCAAATTTGAGCTAGGCGCACCGGTCAGCGGCCGTCTCAAAACATCGAGTGGCGGAAAGGTACCTCATCCTATTCACCTGAGCGCCGGCGGTTTGATTTGGAAGTATGTACAAAACTGTACACTGGAGGCGAAGGTGCGCGCGTCGCCGCGCGGCTAGGATCAAAGGTGAGCTATGAGGCGAAGAAAACCAGGACTTCGGCAGCGTCGGTGAAGAAGTCCGTCAAGAAGGTGGGCAATAGCCGCAAGAGAGTTGAGCGCCGGCTCGGGTCGGCGGTGAAAAAGTCGTTAGGAACGGCACCTTCGAAGCGTCGTTAGCAATGCGTCGCTCCTCGGCAGAGCGGCATTGGACGAATGAAGGTGCCCCGGCTCTTGCCCCCGAAGACCCGGGGCACATCGATCAGTTTGGAGCGGCCCCGGCCGCAAGCGCGTCGATCGTCGGCCGAGTTGCGGTGCCGGTCGGAGTTAGGGCCTGGTCGGCAGCAATCAACTGGTGCTAATTCGATCCCGAAAGCGCGCTCGTTCGGAAGCGGAATCGCCGCGGGCTGGTCGCAGTCTGTCGCCTATCTGACGTCGGCGATCGTGGCGAGTGAGACAATGATCGGCCTCAGTGCTCTCCCCGGGGCGCTGGGCCTTTGCTTCTTCAAAGGTGCCGGATCTCCGAGTGTGGCGGTCGTGCGGACCCCCGTGCTTGCGGCCTTGACCGGCTTCGACCAACGCGAGGCGCAGACTGGCGGGATGGAGCCCGAGACCGGGCAGGACGCGCGCAATGCGACCGTCTGCCGTCACGACAAACGCGGCCGCGGGATGCGCGTAGCGGCCGTGGTCGCGGTCGTAGACCGCTTCAAATCCGAATGCTCGTGTCAGTGCCGCGATATCGCCGGCATCGCCGCGCGAGACGTGGGCGGCGTCGCCCAGCGCTTCGAGGCCGACTTGCGCCTGCTTCATATCCTTCGCGTTCTCCGGGGTATCCTGCGGGTCGAAGCTCACGACGTGCAGATCGAAGTCCTGACCGGGACGCAGGCCGGACTGCCGGAGCGCATCGGAGACGGTGCTGACTACCGGGCCGCACAACGTATCGCAGGTAAAATCTGCGAGGACCCACACGCCAGGCTCGCCGGTGAGCCATTCCCGGATCGGCCGTGCGACGCCGTTTTCGTCGCGCAGGCGGACGCTCAGCGGTAGCACGGCGCCGAGCCGGGGGGATGCCTCGACCCCGGCGAGATCGGACCCGGTCAACTCGGCGCGCGCCGGCGCCAGCGCTGCGCAGACCAAATAGACGGCAAGCATCATTTGGCGATGCATCGCTTCTGGCCTTCACTTCTCCCTGCCGGGCAACACGGTCTCGAGCAGCTGGCGCGCTGCGCCGCGGATGACGCCGACTTCGTTCGGGTCGCCCTTGGCGAGCGCGATCGAGAAGTTCTTGGCTTGCTCGAGCGTAATATGCGGCGGTAGCGGGGGCACTTCCGGATCGGTCTTGACTTCCAGCACCACGGGGATGTCGCTCGCGAGCGCCTGATCCCAGGCCGAGCCGAGCTGTGCGGGGTCGTCGACATAAATCCCCCGCAGTCCGATCAGGTCGGCGAAACGCGAATAGGAAACGTTGGGGATGCGTTGCGATGCCTCGAACTTGGGATCGGCATTGATGATGCGCTGTTCCCATGTCACCTGGTTGAGGTCTTCATTGTTGAATACGCAGACGATCCAGCGGTGATCGCTCCAGTCGCGCCAGTATTTGGCGACCGTGATAAGCTCGGCCATGTTGTTCATCTGCATGGCGCCGTCGCCAACCAGCGCAATGACGGGACGATCGGGCGCTGCATATTTGGCGGCGATTGCGTAGGGAACTGCCGCGCCCATCGATGCCAGGCCGCCTGACAGCGAGGCGATAAGGCCGGGACGCATCTTCAGATCACGGGCAAACCAGTTGGCGCAGGAGCCGGAATCGCTGGTGATGATCGCGCGATCGGGAATACGCGGCGACAGCTCCCATGTCACGCGCTGAGGATTGACCGGCTTGGCCGGCTGGTGCGCGCGATCCTGCAATGTCTTCCACCAGGTCCGGACGTTGTGCTCGATCGTCTTTCGCCAGCTGCCGTCGCTCTTCTGCTTCAGGCGCGGAAGCAGCGCGCGCAGCGTCTCCCCGGCGTCGCCCACGAGGCCCATCTCCATCGGAAAGCGGATCGAGAGCATGCCGGCGTCGATGTCGACCTGGACGCCGCGGGCCTGGCCCTCCTTGGGCAGGAACTCGGAATAGGGAAACGCCGAGCCGATCATCAAGAGCGTGTCGCACTCCATCATCAGGTCGTAGCTCGGCTCGGTGCCGAGCAAGCCGATCGAGCCCGTCACCCATGGCAGGTCGTCGGGCACCACGGCCTTGCCGAGCAACGCCTTGGCGCATCCGGCCGACAGCCGGTCGGCGACAGAGGTGACCTCGTTGGTCGCGCCAAGCGCGCCGGCGCCGACGAGCATGGCGACCTTCTTGCCGGCGTTGAGAATGTCGGCGGCGCGCTCGAGGTCGGCCTCTGCCGGAACGATCCTCGGCGGAGTGTATCCGACGCCGGACCGCAGCGTGCCGTGTGCGCGCGGCGGATCCTCGTAATCCTCTTCCTGCAGATCATTCGGCAGGATCAGCGCGGTCACGGTGCGCCGGGCGAGCGCAATGCGCGCGGCGCGGTCGATCAGATGACGGACCTGAGCGGGCGAGGAAGCCTGCGCGACATACGCGCTGGCGACGTCCTTGAACATCGAGACCAGGTCGAGCTCCTGCTGATACTGCCCGCCCAGCGCGTTCCGCGCCTGCTGGCCCACGATGGCGAGCACCGGCTGATGGTCGAGGAGGGCATCATACAGACCGGTGATCAGGTGTGAGGCACCGGGGCCCGACGTCGCGATGCAGACGCCGAGGCGGCCGGAAAATTTGGCATAGGCACACGCCATGAACGCCGCCATCTCCTCGTGGCGCGCCTGGATGAAATCGATCTTGCCTTCGGCGCGATTGAGCGCACCGAACACGCCATTGATGCCATCGCCGGGATAACCGAAGAGATGCCGCACGTCCCAATCCTGGAGGCGCCGCACTACGAAATCGCCAACGGTCTTGGACATCGTGCATATCCCGAAAGTTGAATGTGAGCGGTGAACGGCGGGGATTGGCAGCCGTTCCAAAGCGACCGTCCCTCAAGTAGGAGGTGGCATCGGAGAAGAGATAGGCAGGCGCAATGGTCACCGAACGTGTGAGGATTCGCCGCGACATGATGGGACGCAGCTGCTTGTTCGAGCAGACCTACCCGAGCTTAGCGAGAGCCTTGGTGGCTCTCCGCCCGCAGTCTAGTCTGGTCTAGTCGGCCGATAGAGGAGCGCCGGTCAAGGACCAGCTTTCTCCATCAAATGTCGCAATCCGCAGAGCTCTGAAGGGTGTGTAGTCTCCGGGCCGGGTGCCGATCGCGACGCCTGGGAGCATCATCGGCAATCGTTCGCCATTCAGCGAGGTAGCCTGCTTCATGAGGTTCTCGCGGGTCAGGTCGTCGCCGCATTTGCGCAACGCTAACTCCACGGCGTGCACGTTCATATAGGCCACGAGCACAGAATAGTCGTCCGGGTTGGCTGAAGGTGCGTATGCCTTCAAGAACTGCTTGTAGGCCTTGACCTCCTCATCGTTGGCCCACGCCGGGTCGCCCGGTTGCTTGAGGAATTGCGTTGTAACCAGCCCTTTCGATGCTTCGAGGCCCGCGGGCTTCAGGATAGTTTCGACCGATGCGGTCGAGCCCCCGATCACGTGCAGGGGTTTCCAGCCGAGCTCGTAAACCTTGCGGATCGATTGCGCGGCGGCCTTCGACGACGACTGCTCGATCAGGGTGTCGACGCCGGCGGCCTTCAGCTGCACGATCTGCGAGTCGATCGTCGGATCGGCGAGCTCGTAGGAGGCCTGGGCGACGATCAGCTCGGCCTTCGGACCGAGGCCGGCGCGGAGGCCCTTCAGGTAGTCCTTGCCATAGTCGTCATTCTGATAAAGCACGCCGATTCTGGCGTCCGGCTTTACGGTGAGGATGTATTTGGCGACGACGCGGCCTTCGGTTTCGAAGTCGGGATAGAGCGGGATCGTCCAGGGAAAGGCCTTGGGATCGTTGAAGCGGCGTCCGCCGGCGGTGATGAACAGCTGCGGCACCTGCTTGGCGTTCAGGTATTTCTGGATCGCGACGTTGGGCGCGGTGCCGATCGTGCCGACCTCGGCCAATATGCCGACGTCCTCGATCAGCTTGCGCGATTGTTCGACCGCCTTCGGCGCGCTGTAGGCATTGTCGAGCTGCGTGAAGTTGATCTTGCGGCCGTTGATGCCGCCTTTGGCATTCAGCATCTCGAAGTAGCCGACCACCGCCCGCCCGGCGCCCGCGCCGAACGCGGATGCGGGACCACTCAGCGGCGTCGATTGGCCGAGCTTGATCTCGGTATCGCTGGCACCGGGACCGTAGGCTTTCTGAGCATAGGCAGGTACCGCCAGCAGTACTGACACCGCGCCGGCCATCAGCGCCCGGTTGATGATGTGGTTCAAGTTCGTTCCTCCCTGCAATTGCTTCTTCTTGAAATCGATCCGCGCTAGCGCAGCAGCTCGCGGGCGATCACCACGCGCTGGATCTGGTTGGTGCCCTCAAAAATCTGGGTCAGCTTGGCATCGCGCATCATGCGTTCGACCGGATAGTCCATCGTGTAGCCGTAGCCGCCGAAGATCTGGACCGCGTCGGTCGTCACCTTCATCGCCATGTCGCTGCCGACGCATTTGGCCATGCTGGCAAGCACGTTGAGCCGCTTCCAGTCGCCGGCATCGCCGGCGTGGGCACATTCGTAGACCAGCGCGCGGGCCGCCTCGATCTGCATGGCCATGTCGGCGAGCATGAACTGCACGCCCTGGAACTCGGCGATCGGTTTCTTGAATTGCTTGCGCTCCTTGGCGTAGGCGACGCAGGCATCCAGTGCGCCTTGTGCGAGGCCGACGGATTGCGCGCCGATGGTCGGCCGGTTGAGGTCGAGCGCGCGCATCGACGCGCGAAAGCCCTTGCCTTCCTCACCGACGAGATTTTCCGCGGGAACGCGGACATTGTCGAAGAAGATCGGCGTGTTGGGCGCGCCGCGAAAGCCCATCTTGCGCTCGTGGCGGCCGAACGTGATGCCCGGCATTCTCTTCGGCTCGACGATGAAGGCGCTGATGCCGTCTGCACCGGCGCCGTCACTGGTTCGCGCCATGACCACGATGTAGTCGGCCGCGACACCATAGCTGCACCACTGCTTGCGGCCGTTCAGGACATAACTATCGCCGTCCTTGTGGGCGCGGGTGTTGAGCGCGGCGACGTCGGAGCCGGCCTGCGGCTCCGAGATCGCGATTGCCGTGACCACGCCACCCTCGGCGATGATCGGCAGATACTTCTTGCGCTGCTCCTCAGAGCCGAAATGCAGCAGCGGCATGATGAACATGGTGTTGAGCGCGGCGATCGACGCACAGGCAGGGGAGACCTTGGAGATCTCCTCGCGCGCGATGCAGGCCATGGTCAGGTTGCCATTCGGGCCGCCATAGCGCTCCGGCACCCAGAGCTGCATCAGTCCCATCTCGCCGAACAGCTTGACCAGTTCGAGCGGGAAGCGGTCGGTTTCGTCGATCTCGGCGGCGATCGGCGCCACGTGCCTGGCGACCATTCTGCGCACGTTGTCACGGAACGCGACCTGCTCCTCGGAAAAACTCATGCGAACTCCCGTTTCGTTTTCTTTGCCGGAAGCAAAAAAGGGCTTCCATTGAATGGGTGATCCATTTAATAATTCATCGCATGAGCACCAAGTCAAGCCCTCGCGCGCCGCGGCGGTCCCGTGCCGCCTCGCCGAGCCGCCGGGAGCGGGCCACCGATCATCGTGCGGCCGGCTCGCCGGCCGCGCCGACATTCAAGCCGATTCACACCAGGCGGACGTTCGAGGAGATCTGCGAGCGCATTCGCGAGCAACTCGCGCTCGGCGTGCTGAAGCCCGGCGACAAGCTGCCGGCCGAGCGCGAGCTGGCTCAGCAGCTCGGCGTCAGTCGGAATGTGCTGCGGGAAGCATTGCGCAGCCTCGAAATGGCCGGCGTGCTCCGGCTGCAGAAGGGCGTCAAGGGCGGCGCCTTCATCCAGCAGGGCGACACCCGCCGCATGAACGAGGTCATGCGCGACATGCTGAGCCTCGGCACGATTTCGGTACGGGAATTGTCGGAGGCGCGGGTCCACGTCCTCGACCTCGTGGTGCAGTTGGCTTGTGCCAATGCCCGCCGGGCCGATCTCGATGCATTGGAAGCCAATATCGAGCGGACGGAGCTTGCGACCAAGGAGGGGCGGCTGCTCGACCGGGTCGAATGTTCGCGCGAGTTCTACAAGCTGCTGGCGGCCTCGACCGGCAACAAGGTGATTGCGATGATCGTGGACTCGGTCACCGAGATCCACATGCGCTTCGTCTATGCCAAGGTCGCTTCCAGCGGGGTCGCGATGGCACGGCTGGCCGAGAAGCGGCGACAGTTCCTGGCGGCCCTCAGCGAACGGAACGTCGATCTGGCAAGCCGATTGCTGCGATCGCATCTGGAATCCGTGCAGCGCATGCTCGAGCAGGATCCGGGCGCCATGTCGCTTCACGTCGCATTGGCGGATGTGCAGCCCGGGATGCGCCGCTAGCGCGCGCCCGCGTTGCCAATAATCAAACAACTCAAACAGCGAAACAATGGAGGCAAACGTGTCCAATTACGCCAAATATGAATGCCTGACGGTCGAGGTCGCGGACAAGGTCGCGACCGTGACCTTGAACCGCCCGCAGGCGCGCAATGCCATCAATCAGAAGCTGATCCGCGAGTTGCGCACGATCTGGGACGACCTCGCCGACGATCACGCCGTTAATGCCGTGGTGCTGACCGGGGCGGGCGACTTCTTCAGCGTCGGTGGCGACGTCAAGGCGATGTCCGAGCGGCCCGGCGGCGACGTGCTCGAAGAGGGCGAGGTACACGATCCCATGATCAGCCGCCGCGGAGTCACCCGCCAGCTCGAGCTCGACAAGCCCATCATCGCGGCGATCAATGGCGATGCCATCGGCCTTGCGGCGACCCATGCGCTGCTTTGCGACATCACGGTGATGGCGGAAGACGCACGGATCGGCGACACCCACGTCTCGCGTGTCGGCCTCGTCGCCGGCGACGGCGGCACAGTGATCTGGCCGCTGCTGGTCGGCATCAACAAGGCCAAGGAATTCCTGATCCGCGGCACGCTCCTGAAGGGAAATGAGGCGGAGCGGATCGGGCTGGTCAATCATGTCGCGCCGCGCGCGGAGGTGTTGGCCAAGGCCCGCGCGATCGCGGTCGAGCTCGCCAACGGTCCGACCTGGGCCATTCGCTGGACCAAGCTGTCGATCAACCAGATCGTCAAGGAGCGCGTCAACATGCTGCTGGAGGCGTCGATGGCGCTGGAGCAGGTGACGTTCGAGACTGCCGACCACAAGGAAGCGACTATGTCGTTCAAGGAGAAGCGGAAGCCCAGATTCGGCCAGGCATAGCGCGGGCCTCACCATGGCGGCGATCGAAGCCTCGAATGACGATGTCGCAGGAATGCTGCGCGATTCCTTGCGCGGTTTCCTGGACGAGCATTGGTTTCCACTCGGTTTAGCCGCATCGTCCTCGCCGGACGAGGTGTCGGCGATCTGGCGCAAGCTCGTTGGGCAGGGCGTCGCCGCGCTTGGTGCGGAGAGCAGCGAAGGCGGGCTCGCCGAAATCCTCGTCGTCATGGCGGAACTCGGCCGGGCCGGCTGCACGGCGCCGATGTGGTCTGCGGCGCTCGCCAATCTTGCGATCTCCGGATCGCAGGTCGACGTCGCGGTGGATCTGCTGGAGCGGCTGCAGTCCGGGGAGGCGACCGTCGCCTTCTCATTTGGTGCGCTGGATCCGGACGCCGGCACAGGAGCGGTTGAGGTCACGGACCTCAAGGCAAAGGGCGTGCTTCGTTTTGTCGAGGCTGCCGGAGGCGCGACGCACCTTCTGGTCGTTCTTGACCAGGCCCAGCTTGGGCTGATCAATCTTGACGGTCCCGGTGTCGAGTGCGTCGCAACCCGCGCGATGGGAGCGTGGGGGCTCTACGAGGTCCGGCTGAACGAAGCGCCGCTCACGCGCATTCCCATAGATACAGTCGATCTCGACCATCTCCGCATCAAGGGCAGAGCGATGTTGACCGCGCGTGCCTATGGCGCGGCGCGGCGTGCCTTTGAGCTCGCCGTGGACTATGCCAAGGAACGGCACCAGTTCGGGCAGCCGATCGGCAGGTTCCAGGCCATCCAGCACAAGCTGGCCGACTGCCTGATTGCGCTCGAAGGCGTCAGGTTGATCCTCGACCATGCCGCCAGACTGCATGACGGCGGCGAGGGCGGCTGGCGCTACTTCGCCGATTGCGCATCGGCGTTCTCCGGTCATGCGCTACGGCAGGTGTCGCTGGAGGTCCAGCATACGTTCGGTGCGATCGGTTATGCCGAAGAGCACGAGGCGCCAATCCACTTCAAGCGCGTGCATCTCGATACGATCGCGCTTGGCGGCGTCTCGGATGCCAAGAGCAGGCTGGCAGCGCGGCTGTTGGATGCGGGCGGCGTCGGGCTGCCGCAATATGACCTCGGGGCCGCTGGAAATGCGTTTCGCGAGCAGATCCGGCTCTGGCTCGAGCAACACTGGACTGGAGATACGAAGCAAGCATTCGACGGAAGGCCCTTCGCCAAGCGTGAGTTCGATGCCGGCTTCGCCCGCGACATCGGTGAGACCGGATGGATCGGGCTCGGATGGCCAGAGCAATTCGGCGGCCAGGCGCGCTCGCCCCTGGAGCAGATCGCCTTCATGGAGACCATGGAGCGGGGCGAGGCGCCGCGGATCGGCGCGGCGATCCAGGCCAATGCGCTGATGATGTTCGGCACGGCAGCGCAGCAGCAGAAATACCTTCCGGAAATCCTGCGTGGCGAAGCGATGCATGGCATGGGCTACAGCGAGCCGCAGGCAGGGTCGGACCTTGCCGCGCTGCGCACCAGTGCGGCCAGGGACGGCGATCACTGGGTGATCAACGGCCAGAAGATCTGGACCACCACCTGGTGGGGCAAATACATGTTCCTCGCCGCGCGGACCGACAAGGACGCGAAGCCGCCACACGCGGGCATCAGCATGTTCATCGTGCCGATGGATGCGCCGGGCATCACGATCAGTCCATCAGCAACCATGTATGATGGCACGTTTGCCAACATCTTTTACGACAACGTCCGCATCCCCGCCGAGAACCTGGTCGGCGAGGTCAATGGCGGTTGGAAAGTGTTGACCGGCGCGCTGGCCTTCGAGCGCGGGCTGGTTGGTGGCGGGATCGTCCTGAAGGTCGCGCACGCCTTCGAGCAACTGCGTTCGCAAGTGATGGCGAAGCAAGGTGATCGGTCTCTCGCCGATGATCCAATCATCCGCGACAGGATGGTGACCTTGGCGTCAGAGATCGAGATCGGCCGTCTCTTGATGATGCGTTGCGCCGAACTTGCCGCCGACGGCGTGACGCCGCCGGAATATGGCGCGATCAGCAAGGTGTTCTCCGGTGAGCTGATGGAGCGATTCGGCGAGGCTGCGCTCGACATCCTTGGCATGCGTGCCGCGCTGTCCGAGCAGATGCCGGGCGCGATCGACAACGGTCGCTTCGAGCAAAGCCTGCGGCATTCGCTGATGTGGGTCATCAGCATCGGGACCAACGAGATTCAGCGCAGTCTGATCGCGCAACGCGCGCTCGGGCTGCCGAGATAGGAGAGATCGGATGCAGAAGGATGGCGACAGGGCGCCGCTCACCGGCGTGCGCGTGCTCGATTTCTCGATCATGGTGGCAGGGCCGTATTGCGCGCGGCTGCTCGCCGACGTCGGCGCCGAGGTCATCAAGATCGAGCCTCCGGAAGGCGATGACATGCGGTTGCGAACGCCGCTGCGCGAAGGCCACAGCACCTATTTCGGCCAGCTCAATGCCGGCAAGCGTAGCCTGGCGCTGGACCTGAAGAATGCCGACGCCATCAGGCTCGTACATCGCATGGTCGCGGAGGCGGACATTCTCGTCGAGAATTTCCGCCCTGGCGTGATGGACCGCCTTGGTCTTGGCTACGAGACGCTCTGCGAGATCAACCCGCGCCTCATCTATTGCTCGATCTCGGGTTATGGCCAGTCAGGCCCAGCAGCCGAGCGCGCGGCTTATGCGATGATCGTCCATGCCGAGAGCGGATTCGATCACTCCTTGATGCGTTATGCCGGTGACCGGGAGCGTCCCGCGCCGGGCGCGATCTTTGTCGCCGATATCCTCGGCGGCATCTTCGGCTATTCCGCGATCCAGACCGCGATGGTCCAGCGAACGCGCACCGGGAAAGGACAGCGCGTCGATGTAGCCTTGATGGACTGCATGATGAATCTGCTGGTCTATGAGCTTCAGGAGGCGCAATTCCCGATCCGTTCGCCGCGCCCGACCTATGGGCCGGTCCGCGCGCGCGATGGCGATATTCTGATCGCCCCGGTCACGCCGCGTAATTTCGCGGCGCTGTGCGAGGTGACCGGGCAGGAAGAGTTGGTGAACGATCCGCGCTTTTCGACCATTCCAGCGCGCGGCGCCAATTGGACCGCCATGATGCAGGTGATCGAGAAATGGACCGAACGCCACACCGTTGCTGAATGCATCGCGGCGCTGGATCGCGCCGGTGTTCCCTGCGCCGAGTACCGGACGCCGGGCGCGGCGCTGACCGATGCCCATTTGCGCCAACGTGGGGTGTTTGGGACCGTCTCGGACGGGGCAGGTGACTTCATCGGCGTCAATGCGCCATGGCAGATGTCCGGGGCCGATACGCCGATGGGACGTCGAGTTCCCGGGATCGGCGCGCAGCGGGACGATGTGCTGTCGCGGATCCTGGGCCTGTCGCCGGACGCAATCGCGACGCTCGCCGCTGCGGGCACGTTCGGGAAGGTGCAGGCGTAGGGCCGCTGGACGCCGGCGATTTCACGTATCGGCCGGACTGTCCGGCGGCGGAGCCTTCGCGATCGCCAACAGGCATTTCAGGAAATGCGCGCGGTCCTCCTTGCGAAGGGGGGCCAGCATGATGTTTTGCAGCTCGGTGGCGGCCGGAATGACGGCGAGAAGCGCTTCCTCGCCTTTAGCCGTGATCTGCACCTGGAGCGAGCGGCGGTCGTCCGGATTGTCTTTCTTCGAGACCAGTCTGCGCGCGACCATGCGCTTCAGCATTTCGCTGAGCGTGTTGCGGTCGCAGCTGATCCGTTCGGCCAACACGGAGGGGGTTAGAGGACCTAACTGATACAGCGCCATCAGCACACCGAACTGCCGCGGCGTGATATCGCTCTGGCGCGTCATGCTTTGATAAAGCCCATCGTAGCGGGCCTCCAGCAGACGCAACAGGAATCCGACACCACCCTCGAGCTGCCAGTCGCGTGCAACGTCTGCCGCCGAGGTTGTCTGCTTGCCTTTATCGGCTGCCATGCCGTTGTCTGGATCCCAGCTGCGTTCTGCGAATTGCGTCCTAGCCGTTAGCAGCTTGGCTGATCGTCCTCAACCCTGTGGCGAACCACGTCACCAGCCTCTTTCTGAGGGAGACAGGGTCGGCCTCGGCTCTTGCCAGCCTTCCGATAATGTAGTACGTATACGTATCAAATGCGATGCGAAGACGTCGTTCAGGGAGGTTGAAACTTGGACCTGCGTGAGCTGCTGTCGATTCCCTATTTGCTTGAGGCGGAGGCAGTCGAAACCGAGCCGGGGAAGTGGCGGGTTCGCCTTGCCTATCCGGAGCTGCCGGGGTGCACGGCTGAAGCCGCCGTCGTCGAGGACGCTCTGCGCGAGCTCGAGCGGCGGCGCATCGAATTGATTGTCGGCCTGGTGGAGCAGGGCAAGCAACCTCCCATTCCACGCCAGCCGCTCACCGCATCCGATCCGCTCTGGACCGCCCAGGATCTCGGACTGTCTGACCGTGTCGCCGCGCTTCTCGGCGGCGCGGCAGGCCCGGCCACACGCAATTGAAGGAGGCGACCCCATGCTCTCGCGCGAAGACAATGAACGGCTGGTGAGGGTCGGCAAGGGAACGCCACTCGGCGAACTTTTCCGCCTGTACTGGATTCCTTTCCTGCCGTCGGCTGATCTCGCCGCGGACGGGCAGCCGAAGCGCATCCGGCTGCTGGGCGAGGATCTCGTCGCCTTTCGCGATTCCGAGGGGCGCATCGGGCTGGTCGACCAGGCCTGCCCGCATCGCGGAGCGCCGCTGGTCTTTGCACGAAATGAGGATTGCGGGCTGCGCTGCGTCTATCACGGCTGGAAATTCGACGTCACCGGCGCCGTGACTGACATGCCGGCAGAGCCAGTGCGCAGTCGCCTCAAGGAGCGGGTGCGGATCAAGGCCTATCCCTGCAAGGAGCGCAACGGGATGATCTGGACCTATATGGGTCCCGACCAGGCTGAGCTTCCGCCGCTGCCGAATCTCGAATGGAATCTGGTGCCTGCCGAGCAGGTGCACATCTCGGTTCGCGTCCAGGAGTGCAATTGGCTGCAGGCGGTCGAGGGTGAGATCGATTCAGCGCACGCGCCGCTGCTTCATGGACGACTGGATGCGCAGGGCACGACGAGCGCCTGGATCCAGAAGCGCGACCTGCGCCCGACCTTCGAATGCATTAAGCAGGATTTCGGCATGAGCATCGCCGCGCGGCGCAATTACGATGCCAACACGCTGTACTGGCGGGTCAACCAGTTCCTGCTGCCGTTCTATACGCTGGTGCCTCCGCTGTCTCCGTTCCCGGATTTGAGCGGGCACGCCTGGGTCCCGATCGATGACGAGAACACGCTCTGCATCATGTTCTCCTATCATCCATCGGAGCCGCTGCTGGAGAAAACCCGGCAGGTCTTCGCCGAAGGACACAAGGGCCGCGAGAGTGGTCATGCCAGCCGCCACGCGCTCGTCCAGCACCCGGTGACGGTCCCATACGCAGGCTACTGGACGAAATACAATCCGCAGAACGGCTTTCAGTTCGACTACGAGGCGCAGCGGACCACCTGGTTCTCGGGCCTGCCGGGGCTCTGGGTGCAGGACGGCGCCTGCCAAAGCGGCGTCTCGCCGATCTTTGATCGCACCAAGGAGACGCTCTGCTCAAGTGATACCGGCATCGCGATGACGCGACGTTTCATTCTTGAAGCGCTTGGCGCCTATCGCGATCACGCGATCAAGCCCAAAGGAGTCTTGGACCCGGACGTGTTCATGGTGCGAGCGGTCTCGCTGCGGTTGCCGCCGGAGGATTTGTGGGTTGACGTCGGCGCGCCGTTCATGCGTGCGAAGCTTGGCGCCGATTTCGGGTACGAGCTGTGAGCGCATTCGAACACACGGCTGGTACGCTGGAGGTGCTGGTCAAGCGTATCGGATATGAGGCCGAGCGGATCAATTCGTATGAGCTGATTGCCCCGACGGGCGGCGAACTGACGCCGTTCACGGCCGGGAGCCACATCGACCTGCATCTGCCGAACGGCATGATCCGCAGCTATTCGCTGGTAAACGACCAATGCGAGCGGCACCGGTATGTCATCGCGGTGAACAGGGATGGCGAGAGCCGGGGTGGGTCCAGCTTTGTCCACGACACCGTCAGGGTCGGGAACATCATAAGGATCTCCGAGCCGCGGAATAACTTCGCGCTCCGCGAGGAGGCCGACCATTCTGTCCTGATCGCCGGGGGCATCGGCATCACGCCGCTGCTGTCGATGATCCGACGGCTTGAGGCGCTTGGACGTCACTGGGAGCTGTTCTATGCCGCGAGGACGCGCGCCGCTGCCGCATTCCTCGACGAACTCGGCACGTATCGATCGAGGGTACATCTCGATTTCGACGACGAGCGATCGGGACGGGTGTTCGATCTCCCGGCGCTCGTCAGGAACGCTCCGCCTCGCGCGCATCTCTACTGTTGCGGTCCGGTGCCCATGCTCGAGGCGCTCGAGGCGACGACGGCCGATCGCCCGGCCGATCACGTACATGTCGAATATTTCAAGGCCCGGGAAGCTCCAGCCACCGAAGGTGGCTTCGACGTCAAGCTGGCGCGAAGCAACCGCACGATTGCAGTCGAGCCCGGCAAGACGATCCTCGATGCGCTGCTGGAGGCCGGGATCGCCGCGAACTATGCCTGTACCGAAGGTGTCTGCGGCACCTGCGAGACGCGCGTGCTCGAGGGCATACCCGACCATCGCGACCAGTTCCTGAGCAACGAAGAGCAGGCGGCGAACAAGAGCGTCATGATCTGCTGCTCGGGCGCCAAGTCCCGGACGCTTGTGCTCGATCTCTAACACAACAACATACGGCGGGTGGAAACAATGAAGTATCTTTCGCAGATAGCCGGAATAGCTCTCCTGGCCTTTTGTGCCGGTTCGCCGGCGACGGCGGTCGCCGCGCGGTCTCTGAAGATCGGCGTGCTCAACGACGCGTCCGGCCCTTACTCGGACAATGCCGGCGAAGGTTCTGTGACAGCGGCCAAAATGGCGGCCGAGGACTTCATGCGGCTTCATCCGGATTTCAAGGTCGAGATCGTCTCGGCGGATCACCAGAACAAGGCTGATGTCGGCGCCGCCATCGCGCGCCGCTGGATCGATCAGGAGAAGGTCGATGCGGTCGCCGACGTGCCGAACTCGGCCGTTGGGCTGGCGGTCAACGGGGTCATGCGCGGCACCAAAGCGGCGCTGATCGCATCGAGCGCGGCGTCGTCCGACCTGACCGGGAAATACTGCTCACCCAATACGATTCAGTGGACCTTCGATACCTGGGCGGCCTCTCACACCATCGGCGCCTATCTCGTGCATCACGGCGGCAAGAAATGGTACTTCATCGCCACCGACAATGCGCTCGGCAAATCGATGGTGCGCGACGGAACGGCGGTGATCGGTGCCGGCGGCGGGACCGTTCTCGGATCGGTCAATGTACCGATCAACAATGCGGACTATGCCTCGTTCATCTTGCAGGCCGAAGGCTCGGGCGCCGACGTGATCGCGTTCGCGACCGCCGGTGGCGACACCGTCAGCCTGATCAAGCAATCCGCCGAGTTCGGGCTGAAGCAGAGCGGGCGCACCTTCGCCGCGCTATTGACCACCACCAACGATGTCGAGTCTAGCGGGCTTGCGGTCGGGGAGGGGCTGATCATCACGCAGCCGTTCTACTGGGACCTCGACGATGCCAGCCGCGCCTGGTCGACCAAATTCGGCGAGCGGCAGCATGGGCAGTCGCCGACCGCCTTCCACGCCGGCGTCTATTCCTCCGTGCTGGCCTATCTGAACGCGGCGCTGGCGGCGGGAACCAATGACGCGCCGGCCGTGATCCAGAAGCTGAAGGAGAAGCCGATCGATGACGCCTTGTTCGGGCCAGTCGTGGTGCGCGCCGACGGCCGCGCCATCCACAACATGTACATCTTCAAGGTGAAGAGCCCGAGTGCCTCGAAGAGCAAGTGGGACCTGCTGGAGCAGGTCGGCGCGCTGTCCGGGCCGGAAGCCTTCCGGCCGCTCGACCAGGGCGGTTGCTCGCTCGTCGACCCGCCGAAGAGCAATTGACGACGACGGCCGCGATCCTTGGATCAACACTGCTCAAATTGACGGATATCCCGATGCTGGATCAGCTTGAAGCCGACTTCCCCGAGCACACGCCTCGTCCCGCCGGCGCGCCAAGAGCGCTTGAGGGGATCCGGGTGATCGATTTCTCGCATTTCATCGCGGGGCCGTTTGCCACCATGATCCTCGCCGACATGGGGGCCGAGGTGATCAAGATCGAAGCGCCGGGCCGCGGCGACGATCTGCGCCGTTATCCCCCGGTGCATCCCGATCTCAGGCACGGCGCGCCGTTCCTGTGGACCAACCGGAACAAGCGCAGCGTCGCCCTCGATCTCAAATCCCTGGAGGGCTTGAAGATCGCGCGCGAGCTGATCGCGACGGCGGACGTCCTTGTCGAGAATTTTTCCGCGAGCGTGATGGCACGGCTGGGGCTCGACTACGAGAGCTGCCGCAAGATCAAACCCGAGATCATCTACTGCTCGGTGTCGGCCTATGGCCGCGACGGGGCATTTTCGGACCGGCTTGGCTTTGATCCGATCGCGCAGGTCGAGAGCGGCTTCGTGTCGATGAACGGCTATGCCGACCGCGAAGGCGTGCGGGCTTTGTCGCCGGTGATGGACATCAGCACTGCGATGATGGCCAGCAATGCGATCCTTGGCGCCCTGTTGGCGCGCGAGCGCAGCGGACACGGCCAGGCCGTCGAGGTGTCATTGTTCGAGAACGCCGTCCTGATGACCGGCTACGCGACCACGCAGTCGCTCTTTAGCGGTGCCGATCCGAGGCGAAGCGGCAACACCAGCCCGGACACGTGTCCGTCGGGTGTGTTCCAGGCCAGCGATTGCTCCTTCTATATCAACTGCGGCAACGACAAGATCTTCCAGCGCCTGACGGCGCAGGTTCTCGAGCGCGAGGATCTCGCGGGGGCCGAAATCTATGCAACCGGCCCCGATCGAATCCGCCGGCGCGAGGAGTTGTTCGCGATCCTCGGCGATGCCTTTGCCCGGCAGCCCTGGTCGCACTGGCAGCCGCGGATGCGGGCGGCCGGCGTGCCCTGCGGCCAGCTGCGCACCGTCGGCGAGGCGATCCGTTCGCCCGAGGCGAGGGAGCGCGGGATCGTCACCCGGATCCCGCATGAGACGGTGGGGTGGGTGCCGAACGTGAACCTGCCGATCCGGTATTCGCGGACACCGATCGTGGATCCCGTTGCGGCACCGGCAGTTGGGCAGCACACCGAGAACGTGCTGCTTGAGTTGCTCGGCTACGACAAGACGGAGATCGCGCGCCTTGCCGGAGGCGGAGCCTTCGGCAGCGAGGCTTCGCGACAGGATGCCAAACCGTGACCGGGCGCGCGCGAGACGAGCGGACGCTGCGGGGCCGTGTGGCCGTGATCGGGATCGGTGAAACCGAATATTATCGTCATGGCGCTTCTCCCGATCCGGAATTCAAGCTCGCGTTGAAGGCGATCCTGGCGGCTTGCGAGGATGCCGGGCTCGATCCCCGCGAGATCGATGGCTTCTCGTCTTACAGCGACGATCGCAGCGAGGCGTCACGGCTGGCTGCGGCGCTGGGTACGCATCGACTGCGCTCCGCGACCATGCAATGGGGCGGAGGCGGCGGCGGTTGCAGCGCGGCGGTTGCCAATGCGGCCGCCTCGATCGTCGCGGGCCTTGCCGATTGTGTCGTGGTGTTCCGCTCATTGGCGCAGGCCCAATATGGCCGTTTCGGACAGGCAGCCGGGATTCACACCGTTTCGGGCGAACGGTCCTATCTGATGCCCTATGGGGTGCTGGCTCCCCCGCAGCGCTTTGCCATGCGGGTGCAACGCTACATGCACGAGCATGGCGTGCGACAGGAGGCTTTGCGCGCGATTGCGCTCGCCTCCTATCATCATGCCCAGGCCAACCCGCGCGCGGTGATGCGAGGCAAGCCGCTGGATATCGAGAAGTACGATGCCTCGCGCTGGATCGTGGAGCCCTTCCATCTTTACGATTGCTGCATGGAAAATGACGGCGCAGCGGCATTGGTGCTGGTATCGGCAGAGCGCGCCAGCGACTTCCGGCACAAGCCGGCCTATCTGCTCGGTGCGGCCTTCGGATCCGGACATCGTGCGGCGGCAACGGCGCACAATGCGCCGCTCTACGCCACCGCGAACTTCGGCACCGTTGCATCCGATCTGTACCGCATGGCCGGGGTAGGGCCGTCAGATGTCGGTGTGGTCCAGGCGTACGAGAACTTCACCGGCGGTGTCGTGATGGCGCTGGCGGAGCACGGCTTCTTCAGGCCCGAGAAGGCCAACGACTTCCTGACCTTCGACAATTTGATCGCTCCATCCGGGAGGCTCCCGCTCAACACCAGTGGCGGCAACCTTGCCGAATGCTACATGCACGGCTTTGAGCTGGTGTTGGAAGCGGTTCGTCAGGTGCGTGGCGCGTCGGCGAGCCAGGCTCGACGAAATGATGTGGCGCTGGTGATCGGCGGCCCGATGGTGACGCCGGCCAGCAACCTCATTCTGGGTTCAGAGGCGACGCTATGAGTGGGTCTTCACGTGCGCACTATCTCCCTGCCGGGTTGCCCATTCCGGTCAGTGACCCAGATGGGCTTTCGGCGCCGTATTGGATGGGCCTGCGGGAAAACCGCCTGCTGGTGCAACGCTGCGTCCGCTGCCGTTCCTGGCAGTTCGGGCCTGAATGGATTTGCCACAATTGTCATTCCTTTGACCTTAGGTGGACGGACGTCGAGCCGACCGGCCGCATCTACAGTTGGGAACGCGTGTGGCATCCGTCATACCCGGCGCTAAAGCAGCACGGCCCGTATCTCGCGCTGCTCGTCGAGCTACCACACGCCGGTGGCGTGCGCATGGTGGGTAATCTGCTGGGCGATCCGCGCCAGACCGTGGTCATCGGAACTGAGGTTGGAGGAGTCTTCGAACATCACCCGGAGTCCGATCCATCCTTTTCGTTGCTGCAATGGCGGCTGAAGCAAGGCGCTGACCGGGTGGACGGTCACTCGACCGGCTAACAAGTTTTGTGGATTGGCAAGAATAATCCAGACGCAGACGAGCCGGACCCGGTGTGTCGACGTTATTTCTCTTGGCTTAAGCTGGCTCAAACGAGCGCAGGATGGATGGGGCGAAAGTTCAAGTATTGCTGTGGCTTAGAAGATCGCTTGAGCAGCGAGAGATCAAGAAAAATCCATCGCCAGCTAGATGACGTTGGATGCAGGACCGAAGGCGGGCAATCAATAACGGCCACCGTCGCGCTTCTGCTGGGCGATCCAATCTGACAACGTCTTTTTCGGCGTCGGCGCTGAGGTCCGGCTTGGCGTTGTTCTCGGGTTCTCGCCCGCGCCCCTTGCCGAGCGGGCTCGCTGCTTATCCGTCCGGTTCAAGGCAGCACTCGAACTTTCTGCAGCTTCCTTCTCAAGACGCAGCTTTTTCAATCGCGCCATCTTGTCGCGTTCTGCATCTGCTTCGGGTCCCTCGGACAAGAGCGTCCTTTGCTGAGCATCCTCCGCCGAGACCACGATTCCCACAATCGTCGTCTCTCCAAGCGCCTTGCAAGCTTCGAGCCGCTGTAGTCCCTCGACCAGAACGAAGCGGTCTTCGTCGGGCCTGACGAGAATGGGGGTTTGTTGTCCGATTTCCAGAATGCTTCCAGCGATCTCCTCGACGACTTGAGGCTTGATTGCCTTCCTTCTTTTCACGGGAACGTAGATCTTCTCGATTGGGAAGCTTTCCGGTTTGGGCATAACGTCTACTCCGCTGTACAGGCCCGTCCGAAACGTATGCCGGAGAGGCAGGATTTTAAGAATGAACCGCGCGGCTGCAATGGCAATCTTAGCGCGCCGAGGCTTGATCGGTGCGGGAGCCGGGCGCATTCTGAGCGGTGCAGCGCCAACGCGTGATTGTCCGGCGAGCGGTTGCAGTGAGAGTAGGCTATGCGCCTTGTTTCCATCCAGGATCACGACGCGATCCGTGTCATCACCTATGCTAACGCCCCATTCGGCACCATGACGGCCGTCGGGGCGGCTGAGATGTTCGATGCGGTAGCCGCTGCAGGGATGGCCCTATCGGTCCGGGTCATTGTCATTACAGGGGGCCTACCTGGCATCTTCATCCGTCACTACGACGTTGGGGAACTCTCTGAGGCCGCAGACGCGATTGAGCGCGGAGCGCCTCGCGCCCCGCCGTCGCCTGGTCCTCGACCACCCGGTTTCCACGCGCTGACGGATGCGATTGCAGCGGTCGACAAGCCGGTCATTGCGGCTATCAATGGCCTGTGCATGGGAGGAGGCTTCGAGCTTTCGCTGGCCTGCGACCTGCGCATCGCCGGGAGCAGTGTTACGGCGATTGGGCTTCCGGAAACGCGCATCGGCATCTTTCCGGGTGGTGGCGGTACACAGCGTTTGCCCAGGATCGTTGGAGAGGCCAGGGCGCTCGAGATGATCCTTCGTGGCCTGACAGTGACGGGACAGCGCGCGCACGAAATCGGAATTGTGCATGAGGTCGTCGCCGATCCGCTCGCGCGTTCCCTTGAGATCGGCGCTGAGCTATCGGGCCGAAGTGCCGAAGGCCTGGCCTTTGCCAAGCGCCTTACCCGGTCAGCTCTCGACCGTCCGTTGGCCGAAGGCCTGGCTGACGAGCGCAAAAGCTTTTCCACCGTGATGAGGACAGCTTCGGCTCGGGAAGGCCTGCGGGCCGGCCGACCACCAGCCGAAATACAGAAGCTCTAATGTCACACGGCTCCCCTTGAGGTAGCCGGACGCTCGCACGCGAGGGCTTCCCGGTGAGCTTGAAACGTGGCTCACGAGGGCTGGAAGTCTTAATATCCCAACGAGAGCACCTCGCAGCTATGCTTGAGCGGGGATGGCGCCATGGCGTAAGGGTACACGACCATGCTCATGATGAGGTCAGTCCTCAGGTTCACGACGGGGCGTTATCTTCAGCGCAAGAGCTTCAAATTGCCGGTCAGCGACCGAACCCATTTCTCGGGCCCGTAGAAGCCCAAGCCGTCAATCGTCTCGTTCGAGAGCGCGCGCAGCGGAAATTCGGCGAGATAGTCCTCAAAGCGGTGGAGTCCCCTGGCGAATTGAGGAAAGGGGACCAAAACGGCGCCGCTCGCCAATGGCTGCGCGCGCGTCAGCAGTACGGACAGCGCTTCGGGCGTGGCTTGCAGAATTGGTACCGGACGGTTTGCATGTGTGGGCAAGCTTACGGGGCGCGAATATCGCAACGTCAGGGCCGGCGACAGCCTCAGCGGCGTCTACAAGCGAATGCTCACGCTCAGTAGCGGACGGTACGCGCTGATCGAGCAGTCGCGCGAATTCGTCCTGGTGCCCTGGCGGCCGGTTCTGGAGCGCGCGCGTGGCCAACTCGTCAGCGGCAGCGTCGGCGGAGAGGGCATTTCCTGGTCGATCGGAATGAAGCGCGGCATCGGACGCTAGTCCAGAGCCTCTCCGACTTCGACGCGGCTAGCCGGGTGCAAGTCCGACCCTGTATCGCTGCGCAAGGCGCCAGAACCAGTCCTGATCGAGGTTGGTCTGTCGATCGATTTCTCTGACTGAGCTGAGTGCGCGATCGAACAGCGCATAGCAGAGACCTTCGTCGTCGTGGCGGGCGTAATAGGCGATGCCATCGGGATTGAGCGGATGGCTGAAAAGCGCCTTCGACCAGGCCTGCGGCACGTCGTAAGGCAGTCCGCCATGCACCAGCTCGGCGGTCGCGCCGAGAATGGCGAGGGAGGGGCCGGCCAGTCTGACCAGCGAAAGATCTGCCGTGATCTTGAGGCGAGCATAGGCCTTGCGACGGAGCAGGCTGGGGTCGAGCAGCGTCCGTCCCGGCACGCGGAGGAACGTCTCCGCGAAGGCGCCAAAAGGCTCTCGGGCGGCATAGAGAACGCCATAGCTCCCGTCGGGCGCATTCAGCCGGCCGAGACGCGATGTATCGAAGAAGATTGGATCGTACCCGGCGGTGTAGAACCGGTGAACGACCGTACCCGCCCGCAGCCGGACCTGGCGGGGACGGCGACGATCGAGATCGTCCGGCGGCAGCGGAGCGCTCACGCGCCTTGCTGAGCCATGCGCCGGGCGGCCTCGACCACAAGTTCAACCTTGCCTTCCCTCAGGAGGTCGATCGGCTTGCGGCCACCCAACCGGTCGTCAGGCTGGGCGAGGAAGTTCAGAACCGTCCAGGGGTTGTTGGTCGGCAGCGCCTCCTGGACGGACTTGAGACCTTCGACGACGGTGCCGTCGACGTTGAACTGAAGCGTCGGAAAGCTTCGGTGGTTGCTGGGACCCGGTACCGCAAGGAGGCTGCCTTCCTGCACGCGCTTGTCGACGGCCTGCCGGGAGATGCCCCGCAGGAGCGTTCTGACCTGGTCCAGATCATACGCACCGCCGGATCGCCGAAGATCCTCCTGCGCAATGCGGACGCCCTCGAGAACGGCGAGCGCGCGGGCATTGGGCGCGAATGCGTCCTTGTTGACGACAGCGGTTTTCTTCGCCGCCTCGGAGAAGAACCGGAATGCTTGCCCCGTTAGTTGCTTGTTCTGCTCACGCACCTTCTGCAGTGCGGTCACGCTTTTGGAAACGATGGCGACCTGCGCGTCGGCAGGAAGCGCGAGGCTCTTCAGGGCCGCGGGTTTCTGCTTAAGTACCATCATCACACCGTCCTCGTGGACGGACAGATCCTCGGTACCGGAGGGCTTTGACTGTGCCTTGGACATGAGCTGAACTCCGCCTTCAATATCGGTATCGAATGCAACTTTGTCAACTTTGACAAACCACAACAGAGGTATTATAGTAGTATAATTGATCCGTGTACGAGATCGCTGCCATCGCGCAGCCCGTCGCGCGGCGATAGTGCTTTCGTCACCGTGCGCCCTTTTTCAGGCTGACGGTCGATGCGACCATCGACGTTGAAGGCACAAGCGGCCCTCGTTCGATTCGTTCATTCGCCGGTGTGCGCATGCGCGATCACCAATCCTGGGCAAGGCCGAACCAGTGATCCAGTTTGATCATGCCATTCACCTTCAATTGAGGAGCTTCCTCACCCACGCCGAGACTGCCGCGACAATGATCTTGCTTCGATGGGTTTGATCGAGCCGGATCTCGTTGCCGACGGCGATTTTTATTCAGGTTGAATGCGAGCCGTCATCCCGCTTTTCAGCCGCGCTCGTTGCGAGCGTCGAGTGGGGCGGACAATGTTTCCGGCAAAAATCTACGTCGGTCAGATCACCGTTGTCTTCGGCATCGTCATCGCGTCGACATGGGGAGCGACGCAATGGACGGCGGCGGCGCTCGGATTTCAGGCGCGGCTTGGCGCGCCGTGTTCGCCATTAGCGGCTATCCGGTCTACCTGCCCTGGCGATTGTTCGAATGGTGGTTCGCCTATGAGCCCGAGATATTTGAGGAGGGCGGGGCTATCGCCGCGGCTGGCGGCATTGCGGGCGCGCTGTTTGCAATCTTGAGCGCCTTCAGTACGGCCGCTTTGGATCGGCGAGGGGGGCGGCCGACTCGCGCATGTCTTGAATGTGCAGATCAATGATGTCGCCGAAGGTCTTCGCTTTTACGGCAGCGCGCGGTTTGGGTGACCCGCTACGATCAATATTGCGCTCCACGTCGAGCGCCCATTCCTCGCCGTCCTTGCGGCGGCGAAAGGTCTCTGCCACATAACGGTTCTTGCGGCGAACTTGGACCCGCCAGTTCCCTGACGGCAACTGAGTGAAGGTGGCCATGGTCGTGTGCTTTTCCCAAACGGTGTGCGATACGTGTGCGTCGAGAGGTCAAAACGGGTACAAACGTGTGCAAATTCAGCAAATTTGGCGGGTACTCGTTCTTGTTACATCCCATTGAGAGCTTAAGGTAAATCATTGGAATCGCAAGACTATCTCTTTTCTGTGGCACCCATGATGGACTGGACCGACCGGCATTGCCGGGTCTTCCATCGGCTGATGTCGCGGCGGGCGCGGCTCTATACGGAGATGCTGACGACCGGCGCCATTATCCACGGCGACCGGGCACGGCTGCTCGGCTTCGATGCCAGCGAGCATCCGGTGGCGTTGCAGCTCGGCGGTTCCGACCCGCGCGATCTGGCGACCGCCGCAGGGATCGGCGAGCAGTTCGGTTACGACGAGATCAATCTCAATGTCGGCTGTCCCTCCGATCGGGTGAAGGATGGCCGCTTCGGCGCCTGCCTGATGGCCGAGCCCGCGCTGGTCGCCGAAGGCGTTGCGGCGATGAAGCGCGCGGTGCGGATTCCCGTCACAGTGAAATGCCGGATCGGCATCGACGACCAGGATCCGGAAGTCGCGCTCGATACGCTGGCGCGCGCCGTGATTGCCGCGGGCGCGGCCGCGCTCGTCGTGCACGCGCGCAAGGCCTGGCTCAACGGATTGTCGCCGAAGGAGAACCGCGACATCCCGCCGCTCGACTACGATCGGGTCTATCGCCTCAAGGCGGCGTTGCCGGATGTGCCAATCATCATCAACGGCGGCATCACGAGCCTCGCCGAAGCGAAGCAGCATCTGGCGCATGTCGATGGCGTGATGCTGGGGCGGGCGGCCTATCAGGAGCCGTGGCGGCTGCTCACCGTCGATTCCGAGCTGTTCGGCGAGACTGCGCCGCACGTGACGATGAAGGACGTGTTCGCGGCGATGCTGCCCTATATCGAGCGGCGGCTTGCCGAAGGCACGCGACTGCATTCGATCACGCGGCATTTCGTCGGCGCCTTCCATGGCGTCCCGGGCGCGCGTGCGTTCCGCAGGCACCTCGCGGAGAACGGCGTTCGGCCGGGGGCTGACATCGATGTGCTGCGCGAGGCGATCGCATGCGTCGACGATCGCACGCCGGCGGCGGTCGCGGCCTGAGGGCGATCGTTATGGCTTGCGCTGACGCCGCGTGACGTCTTGTGCGACCTTCAGGAAATTGAACAGATGCGGCATCCGGTTGTCGCGCCGGTAGTTCAGCGACAGCGCAGTGCCCGGATTGTGTCCCTCATAGGCGCGGTAGGCGACGCCGGGTCGCTCTGCCTCCGAGACCGATTTCGGCACCAGCGCGATGCCGACGCCGACCGACACCAGGCTGATCGCGGTCTGATAGTCCTGGGCCAGCACCTGCGATTTTGGAATGAAGCCTTCTTCGAGGCAGATATTGAGGATGTGGTCGGCGAAGCTCGGGCGCGGCTTGCGCGGGTAGAGGACGAACGTCTCGGCCTTCAGCGCCGCCAGCCGCGGGACCTTTTGCTCGAGCAGGGGCGAAGTGTCAGAGAGCGCGAGGATCAGCGGCTCCTGCAGCAGCGGCTCGGACTTCAGCTCCTCGTCGTCGAGCGAGGGGCGGGCGATGGCGATATCGATCTCGCGCTGGATCACCGCGCGCTTCTGCTCGGCGTTGTTCATCGCCGAAAGCGCGAGCTCGACGTCAGGATAGGCCGAACGAAACGCCTGGATCACGCTTGGCAGCACGCCATAGGTCGCCGATCCGACGAAGGCGACGCGCAGGTGCCCGGAAAAGCCTTCGCCGATCCGCTTGATCTCGCGGTGCGTGCGGTCGAGCCGCTCCAGCACGTCGCGCGCACGTTCCAGAAGAACGCTGCCGGCCTGGGTCAGCCGGATCTGGCTGCGGCTCCGGTCGATCAGCATGACGCCGAGATCGCTCTCGAGTTGCGCAATCTGCCGGCTGAGCGGCGGCTGCGCGATCGCGAGCCGCGATGCGGCACGGCCGAAATGCAGTTCTTCGGCGACGGCGACGAAATAGACCAGCCGCCTGAGATCCATGACATCGTCGCGATCGGGCACGGCTAGCCGAACGCTTGCTCGCGCGCTTCCGCGGAAGCGGCGGAAAAATCCTGCCGGGTTCGATATCGCGTGGTCATGTGCTCACGATCGAGACGACGGTTGCGACGCGAAGACTGGGCGTGGGCCCGTGGATTGTCAATTGTCCGCGGGAACGATTGTCCGCGGGAACGACGCCATCCGGCTAGTCCTTCCGGGCGAAGGCGCGGATCTTGTCCTCGTCGACCTCTACGCCGAGACCGGGGCCGTCAGGGGCGCAGATTTCGAACTCGTCGAATCTGATCGGCTTGACGACCAGATCCTCCACCAGGATTCGCGGACCAAAATGTTCGGTGCCCCATTCGAGCCTGGGCATGGTGGCGAAGGCGGCGAGATGCGCCGCCGCGCCGATGCTGCTCTCCAGCAGGCAGCCGCCATAGAGCTCGAGGCCGTGCGCGCTGGCGACCGCCGCGGCGCGCTTCATCTCGAACAGGCCGCCGCTCTTGACGAGCTTCAGCGAGTAGACGCTGCCGCAGCCCATCGCGCCCGCGCGCGCGATTTCCTCCTTGGTGAAAGCCGCTTCGTCCACCAGCAACGGGATCGAAGTGCGGGCCGCGACCCGCGCCATCGCTTCCAGTTGTAGCGCCGACACCGGTTGTTCGATCAGGGCAACATCCAGCTCCTCCAGCGCGGGCATGAAACGGATGCATTCGGCCTCGGTCCAGCCCTGGTTGACGTCGACGATCAGGCGCACCTCATCGCCGAGACCGGCGCGCAGCGCCTGCAACCGCTTCAGATCGACCTGCGGGCGGTTGAAGCCGAACTTGATCTTGAACTGGCGGTGTTCGCGGCGCCGCAGCTTCTCTTTCGCTTCTTCCACCTCCTGGCTGCTGTCACCCGAGGCCAGCGCCCAGATCACCTCCATGCGTTCGCGCACGGCGCCGCCGAGCAGCACGCTGGCGGGCAGGCCCAGCGTCTTGCCGGTGGCGTCGAGCAGGGCGGACTCGATGGCACCCTTGGCGGCGAAATTGCGGGTGGCGGCCTTGCTCATGCGCAAGGCATTGGCTTCGAAGGCGAGCGCAGGCTGTCCGAGCAGCGCCGGCGCCAGATAATTCGTGACCGCGGCGTTGATCGACTCCACGCTCTCCTCGGCCCAGCGCGGCCCGCCGAGCGTCGAGGCTTCGCCGATGCCCGTCACGCCGTTATCGAGCAGGACGCGCACCAGCACGTAACCCTGATGCGTGACTTCCGTGTTCGAGAGCTTGTGCCGGCGGCGGGTCGGTGCCTCCACGATGGTCGCGCGGATGCTGCGGATCGCAGTGTCCTTCGCGTGAGCCTGCACGCGCTCTACGGGCTCGGCGATTTCGATCACGGCACGACTCATATGTCCTCGCAGGTCAGTTCAGAGTGAGCCCTGCCAGGCTGATGGGCCTGGCAGGACGTAACGGGTCTTACTCGGCCGCGACGAGCCGTTCGACGGCGGCTTTCTTGAGCTTGAAGTCGAAGTTGAGAACCAGATCGGTGTCGGCGCCGGCGGGGGCCTTGGCGAACTTGCCGATCAGGCTCTGCTTCACGGCGAACACCGAGTCGTTGTCGAGATACTTGGTCTCGGAATCGTAGATCTGCGAGATCAGCGATTGATAGCCGTCCTTCGAAAGCATGAAATGGATGTGGCCAGGACGCCAGGGATGGTGGCCCATATATTTCAGCAGCTCGCCGCCGGCGCCGTCATAGGGGATCGGATAGGGCTCGGGGCGGAGCGCCCTGAAGGCATACTCGCCGTTGGCCTCGGTCGTGAAGCGTCCGCGCAGATTGTAGGCCGGCTGTTCCGGATCCTGCAGGTCGTAGAGGCCGTTCGGCGCGTCTTCCCAGACGTCGATCGTGACGCCCTCGATCGGCCGCCCCGCGGTGTCGCTGATGCGCCCTGAGACCTTGACGGTCTGCGCGTTGTCGAACGTCTTCTTGATGATGGAGGCGCCCTTGGGCAGCACCGGCGGGTTTTCCCGGTAGAACGGTCCGAGCACGGTCGACTCGCTCTCGCCGTCGGTGACCCGATGATCGAGCATGTCGACCAGCACCTCGACGCCGAGGATGTCGGCGATCAGGATGAACTCGTTGCGCTTCTCGTCCGAGATGTCGCCGGCGCGGCGCAGGAATTCGCATGCGGCGAACCACTCGGCGAAGGTCAGGTCGACCTCCTTGCAGAAGTCGTGCATGTGGCGGATCAGGCTCATCATGATCTGCCGGTTGCGATCCGGAATGTCCTTGGAGAGCGCGGCGATCACGTGGTCGGTGATGGTGTCCTTGTTGACGTTCAGCATGGTCGTTCCTCCTTTTTTTTGCAGTTTCCTCAAACTTGCATTCCCGTTCTCGGGAATATCGGTTGCTGGTCTCACCAGACAAATTCGTAAGCGGCATTCTCCAGCGTCGCGGGTGCAGGGTGCGGATCGGCAAGGCCGCCGAAGCGGCCGCGGCAGAACAGCAGCGGCTTCTTGCCGGGCTCCAGCGCCATCTCGCGAACATGGCCGAGGAAGATGGTGTGGTCGCCCGCGACGATCTCATCGGCGAGATCGGTCACGAAATACGCTGCCGCGTTGGCGATGACGGGCAACTCGTTGCGGCGCTCGAACACGTCACAGAGGTCGAGCTTGGGCTTGCCGGCGAAATGCCAGGCGAGATCCTCCATGCCCTCGGCGAGGATGCTGACCGCAAAGCGGCCGGTGTTCTGGATGTTGCACAGCATCTTCGCGCTCTTCGCGATCGAGATCGCGACCAGCGGCGGATCGAGCGAGACCGACATGAAGGCGTTGGCCGTCATGCCGTGATCGCGGCCCTCGCAATGTGTCGTGATGATGGTGACGCCGGTGCCGAACTGGCCACAGGCATAGCGCAACTCTCGCGGATCGATGGCGGTCATTGGCTTGCGACCTCGAGTTGGGCCAAACCGGATCGGTTGGCCGGTGGCGCGGTCACGATATCCCGCCAGTTTTCCAGCGTCGCCGCGGTGGCGGCAAGGCCGGATCGTCGCAAGGCGCGAATCCGGCTGCTGGAGACGATCTCGCCATTGCCGCAGCGCACCGGCGGCAGGATGCGCGTGTTGAAGTGCTGCCGCAACAGCAGCGCGGTGCCGCCCTTGCAGGACCCGAAGCGGAAATCCTCGCCGACGATGACTTCGCGTGGTCGCAGAAGCTGCAATTCGGCGAGGAAATCGAGCGCGGTGCGCCGGACGTAGATCTGGTTGAAATCGGCGACGACGACGTGGTCAGGCGCGAATGTTGCGATGCGCTCGAGTTTTTCGCGAAGCGAAATCAGCGGCTTGGCCTGGCCGAAATACACTTTTGGCGGCGGATCGAAGGTGTAGACCACGGCTGCAATGCCGCGGCGCCGCGCTGCCGCGATGGTCTGCCGCAGCAGCTCCTGATGGCCGCGGTGGACGCCGTCAAATGCGCCGATGGTCACGACGCAGGCGTCGAGGGCCAATTTCCCATCGCGATGGAAAGCGACAGCGCTGCTGTCAAAACCCTTGCCCATGGTTCGCTCCCTTGCCGTGCTGCATCAGCTGCGGCTTGCGCCGGCCGAACGATCCCTGCCGTCCGGTCCGTGCCATCGAGTCATAGCCCGAGCCAGGCCGGTCTGCGCGGTATGGTGTGATACCTTTCGCCCGCTTCGGGTGAGCGCGTAGCGTTTCCTCCGATGTCACGCCGTCCAAGAGCGTGACGAGATGGTCTTAAGGCCGGTGTGGCAACGCCGCCGGTCCAGCGACACAAGCGGAGGAGAAACCCATGACTACAGCAGCAGCCCTGCGGGCCGACGTGCCAGCGTCGACCACCAGCGTCTATACCGGTGCGGAATTCCTGGACAGCATCCAGGATGGCCGGGAAATCTACATCTACGGCGAGCGCGTCAAGAACGTCACCCAGCATCCAGCCTTCCGCAATTCGGCGCGGATGGTGGCGCGCTGGTACGACCGTTTCCATGAGAAGAAGGATCAGATCGGCGTCCTGACCGACACCGGCTCGGGACAGCTGACCCATCCGTTCTTCCTCGGCTCGAAGACGGCCGACGACCTCGTCAAGGGCCGCGATGCGATTGCCGAATTGCAGAAGGTTGCGTTCGGCTGGATGGGCCGCTCGCCGGACTACAAGGCGTCGTTCCTCGGCACGCTGGGGGCGAATTCAAGCTTCTATGGCGATTACGCCGGCAATGCGAAAAAGTGGTATGCCCGGACCCAGGAGCGTCTCGACTTCTGGAATCATGCCATCGTCAATCCGCCGATCGATCGCGACCGCGCCATCGAGGAGGTGCGTGACGTCTTCATGCATGTCGAGAAGGAGACCGACGCCGGCCTGATCGTTTCGGGCGCGAAGGTGGTCGCGACCGGCTCGGCGCTGACGCACTACAATTTCATCGCCCACTACGGCATTCCGATCAAGGACAAGTCGTTCGCGCTGATCTTCACGGCGCCGATGGATGCCAAGGGCATCAAGCTGATTGCCCGCTCGTCCTACGAATTCACCGCGGCGGCGACCGGCTCGCCGTTCGACTATCCTCTGTCCAGCCGCTTCGACGAGAACGACTCGATTCTCGTGTTCGACAAGGTGCTGGTGCCCTGGGAGAATGTCTTCATCTATGGCGACGCCGACAAGATCAACCAGTTCTTCCCGGCCTCGGGCTTCATCCCGCGGTTCACGCTGCACGGCGTGACACGGCTTGCCGTCAAGCTCGACTTCATCGCCGGCCTGTTCTCGATGGCCGTCGAGGCGACCGGGTCGAAGGATTTTCGCGGCGTGCAGACGGCGGTGGGCGAGGTGATCGCCTGGCGCAATCTGTTCCACGGCATTGCCGATGCGATGGTGAAATCGCCGATCGCCTGGCAGGGGACCGATGGCTACAATCTGCCGAATCTGAACTACGGGCTGGCCTATCGCGTGTTCGCACCGATGGCCTATCCGCGGATCAAGGAATTGATCGAGCGTCATGTGGCGAGCGGCCTGATCTATCTGCCGTCGAGCTCGGCCGATCTGGAGAGCGAGGCGATCCGGCCCTATCTCGACCGCTTCGTGCGCGGCTCCAACGGCTATGCCGCGATCGACCGGATCAAGCTGCTGAAGCTGCTCTGGGACGCGGTCGGCTCCGAGTTCGGCGGCCGGCATGAGCTCTACGAGCGCAACTATGCGGGCAATTACGAGAACCTGCGCGTCGAGACGCTGATGGCCGCGAGCGCCACCGGCGACCTCGGCGCCATGCAGGATTTCGTGCGCAATTGCATGAGCGACTACGACGTCTCCGGTTGGACGGCGAAGGACCTCGTCAACCCCGACGACATCAACCTCGTCAGCCGCGGTCTGGTGCAGGGCTGACGATTTGTTAGACGGATCAATGGAGCCGCCACAAGTTGCGTGGCGGCTCCACGCTGTTCCATCTTGTTGCAGAAGGGGTTCACTTGTCATGCTGTTCCACGTCGAAATGGATGTGCGGGTTTCGCACGATCTCCCGGTCGAGAAGGTCGACGCGCTGAAGGCGGCGGAACGCGTCCGTGCCATGGAGCTGCAGCGTACCGGGGCCTGGCGCCATCTGTGGCGGGTGGCCGGGCGCTACGCCAATGTCAGCATCTTCGACGTCTCCGGCGCGCAGGAATTGCACGACATCCTGTCCAGCCTGCCGCTGTTTCCGTTCATGGAGATCCAGGTCACGCCGCTGTGCCGGCACCCGTCGTCGATCCACGACGACGACCGGTAGTGGTGGAGTAGGCGCCGTCGCGCTAGTCGACGGCCGTGCGCGCGCGCCGGTGGCGGCTTGAGGTGTTGATGCTGCCGGTGACATCGGGGTAGCCGGTCAGGCTCAGCGTGTCGGCGCGAACGCCCCAGCTCTCGAGCCGGTCGAGGAAGCTCATGCCGAGCAGGTTGGTCTTCATCTGCCCGCGCTGCACCACCAGCGCCGGCACCGATTTCTCGACCAGCTTGCCGACCGCGAGCCGGTCGAGCGTCAGCCGCGCCGCCTTGGTGTGACCGCCGGCGGTCTCGAGGTCGACATTGTATTCGAGCATATCGATCGGCAGCCCGATCGCTTTCGCGGTTTCCCAGGTCAGCACGACCGAGGTCGCGCCGGTGTCGATCACCATCGGGGCGCTGACGCCGTTGATCTTGGCGCGGAACGCGAACTCGCCACCCTGGCCGCGCGCGATCTGCACGGCGGGGGCGGAGCTGGAGGTCGAGGCTGAGGCGGTGATGCTGCGGCCGAAGATCTGGGTCAGATTCTCCCTGGCGCGGGCGATCTGCTCGGGGTCGCCATAGGCAACGACGGCGCCGGCGGTTGCCATCAGCAGCACGATGACGAGGAGGATACGGGTCACGGCGCCACTCCCGCCGCAACGCCGATCACGCGCGCTTCGGACGCGGCTCCATGCGCTCGAGCCCAGCCTCGGCCATGCGCGCCGGCAACGTCGCCATCACCGATAGCCGCTCCGCGCGGTCCATCTTGTGCCAGCGCGCGATCTCCGGAAGCGTGCGGCCACAGCCGAAGCAGAGCTTCGTCCTGGGGTCCATCATGCAGACTGCGATACACGGCGTCTCTGAGCTCATTGTTCAAGTGTTGAACGGTTTCGGCGGCCGGTGCAAGCCGGTTGACATGGGATGCTGCATCACGCCTCGGCATTTTGTCGCGAGCATGGTCCTGGCGCGAACGCCTTGGGTTTGTTGCCAAAGCGTTTTCGAGCGAAGTGGATACCGGTTCGCGTAGAGAGAGCGCGTCAGAACCAAGATCTGGAGCCCCGTTCCGAATCGATCGGAACGGAAAGGGCTCTATCGATAACTGCGTCACGATCTTCCGCGACATGCTCTACAATCCGGTGCCGGCACTCATGATCGACTTGCGGCGCACGCGCTTCCGGTCGGCGCCCATCGCGGGCTCGACGGGCTCCGGCGGCTGCATCGGCGGCGCTTCTTCCGCCATCGGCGCCAGCGCGCTCATCACCCGTTCCGGCGGCAAGGTGACGATCACCTCGGTGCCGATGCGCAGCTTCGACTTCAGCGTGAAGGTGCCGCCATGCATGTCGATCAGGCTTTTCGCGATCGGCAGGCCAAGGCCCGCGCCCTGTTCCGCCGACTTGATCGAGTTGGAGCCCTGGCCGAAGGAGGCCAGCACGACCGGGATCTCGTCCTCGGCGATGCCACTTCCGGTGTCCTTGACGCTCAGATATTGCCCGCCCGACGCGGTCCAGCCGACCTTCAGCCAGATTTCGCCGCCCTGCGGGGTGAACTTGATCGAGTTGGAGAGCAGGTTGAGCACGACCTGGCGGATGGCGCGCTCGTCGCCCCAGATCCTCGGCATGCCGTGCTCGAACACCTCGTGGATGGTGATGCCGCGGCTGGAGGCGCGCAGCTTCAGGAGATGGTGGCAATCGGCGACGACATGCACCAGCGCCACGGCCTCCTCGTTCAGCTCGTAGCGGCCGGCTTCGATGCGCGACAGGTCGAGGATCTCGTTGATGAGATTGAGCAGATGCACGCCGGAATTATGGATGTCGGCGGAATATTCCTTGTAGACCGGCACGGTGTGCGCGCCGAAAATCTCGCTCTTCATCACCTCGGAGAAGCCGAGGATCGCATTGAGCGGCGTGCGCAGTTCGTGGCTCATCTGGGCGAGGAAGCGCGACTTGGCGACGTTGGCGGACTCGGCGCGGTGCCGCGCCTCGTCCGAGATCGCCT
Organism: Bradyrhizobium sp. USDA 4504; assembly: GCF_054063995.1. NCBI lineage: Bacteria > Pseudomonadati > Pseudomonadota > Alphaproteobacteria > Hyphomicrobiales > Nitrobacteraceae > Bradyrhizobium > Bradyrhizobium sp. USDA 4504. The sequence goes on from NZ_JBSSGV010000001.1 coordinate 1,995,611, forward strand.
TGGCCTGTTCCAACTCGCCGATCAGCGCATCCTTTTCGGCGCGGGCCTCCAGCGTCGCCAGCGTGGTCGAATGCAGGCGGTGCGCGAGCAAGGCGAAATAGCCTTCGGCCGCAAGCGCCAGCAGCGCCAGCACGTAATTGTCGAACGCGCCATTGAGCACGAGGTCGAGCGCGATCCCGACCGTCACCGGAACCGTTGCCGCAAGGGCCGCGATCGGCAGGCTCGCGGCCAGCATGCTGGAGACCGCGATCACCAGCAGCATCAAAAACATCATCAGCGTGTTGGAGGCGAGATCGCGCCCGGCGGGGTGGATCAGGATCGCGGTCCAGCACAGGCCGTAGAGCAGGTCGAGCAGCACGAAGCGGGTCCGCCATTTGCGGGTGACCGCGACCGAGGTTGGTTCGGCGAGGAAGCGGGAACAACTGCGGATGATCGCGAGATGGACGCAGAGGATGCCGACTGTCCAGGCGCCGGCCACGATCGGCTTCATCCAGAGGCCAAACAGCACGCCGGTTGCCACCACGAGCAGCATCACGACGTAGGACGCCGAGATCCGGGTCTGGGCGTATTGACGGAGCAGTTCGGCGTCGAACGCCGGGCGGGTTCCACTGGTTGACGTTAACCGATCCCGCGCCTCGCGCACCCGCTGCGCGGCGACGCGCCGGCTGTTCACCGGCACCGTCACCTGAGGTCCTGCCGGAAGCGCTACAACTTCAGGCTTTTCTGCGGGATTACTCATCAACAACACAAATCCTGCCCACGAACCGCGCGGGCTTTTTGCATTGTCTATCTGTGACGCTAAATCATTAAGCGTTGCCTTAAAGAGCTAAGGAAAAGCGTAAACGGGGAGTTAAATTAACTTTTGCGCGGGGGTCCCGCTGTTGTGCGATGGCGGGCGCACACGCGCACGCCGGGTCTGACAATTCCATGTTGTCATGGCCGGGCTTGTCCCGGCCATCCACGTCTTGCTTTTCGTGGATCCAAAGACGTGGATGCCCGGGACAAGCCCGGGCATGACGAAATGGTGGGAAGTGTTACCGCTGCAGCCGCGCCAGCAGGCTCGACGTGTCCCAACGCTTGCCGCCCATCTTCTCGACCTCGGCATAGAACTGGTCGACCAGCGCGGTGGCGGGCAGGGTGGCGCCGTTGCGGCGGGCCTCCGCCAGCGCAATCGAGAGGTCCTTGCGCATCCACTCGACCGCGAAGCCGAAATCGTACTTGCCCTCGTTCATGGTCTTGTAGCGGTTCTCCATCTGCCAGGACTGCGCCGCGCCCTTGGAGATGGTCTCGATCACGGCGGCGACGTCGAGGCCGCTCTTCTTGGCAAAGTGGATGCCCTCCGACAGGCCCTGAACCAGACCGGCGATGCAGATCTGGTTGACCATCTTGGTGAGCTGGCCGGCGCCCGCCGGCCCGAGCAATTTGCACATCCGCGCGTAAGCGCCGGTGATGATCGGCTCGGCGCCCGCATAGGCGTCTTCGCTGCCGCCGCACATCACAGTCAGCACGCCGTTCTCGGCGCCGGCCTGGCCGCCCGACACCGGCGCGTCGACGAATTTGAAGCCGGCCTTGGTCGCGGCGGCATCGAGCTCGCGGGCGACCTCGGCGGAGGCGGTGGTGTGATCGACGAAGGTCGCGCCCTTCCTGATCCCGGCGAAGGCGCCGTCGGGGCCGATCGTGACCGCGCGCAGGTCGTTGTCGTTGCCGACGCAGCACATCACGAAATCCTGGCCTTCGGCGGCGGCCTTCGGGGTCGGCGCCGTCTTGCCGCCGAACTTGTCGGCCCATTCCTTCGCCTTCGCCGCGGTCCGGTTGTACACGGTGACCTCATGGCCGCCTTTTTTCACGAGGTGTCCCGCCATCGGGAAACCCATCACGCCGAGACCGAGGAAAGCGACTTTAGCCATATCTGTTACCTTGTGATTTGCCGTGGTGATCGCCCCTTGAGACCGCCGGAAAACGTCGCGGCGGGCAGGGCATTCCGTCCATGGAAGGAGCCGCACCATACCCCCTGTGCAGCGGAGGGCAACGGCCTTGGTGGGATGGCAGAAGGCGGTTTTGTGCTAGGATTGGGCCACCAACGAACTTCACAAAAAAGGGAGTGTATCGCATGGGCATGAGCGTCGGTGTGCTCGATCATTTCAATATCCGGACCCGGAATCTCTCCGCCACGGTGCGGTTCTATGAGGACATCCTGGGCCTGGAAAAGGGCGCGCGGCCGAACTTCGCGTTCCCCGGTGCGTGGATGTACAGCGAGGGCAAGGCGGTCGTGCATCTGGTCGATATTTCGGCGACCGACGAGGCACAAAAGCCTGACTCGGGCGTCGTCCATCACGTCGCCTTTGCCAGCCAGGGCTTCGATGGGATGCGGCAGCGGCTTCAGTCCAAGGGCATGGAATTCGACTCGCGCCAGGTTCCCGGCGGCGATCTCTGGCAGATCTTCGTCAACGACCCCAACGGGGTCATGATCGAGCTGAACTACGAGGCCGCCAAGGAAGGCGGCTCCGCCGCGCCGGCCGAGCGGCGGGACGACGTCGGAGCGAGGTAGCCTTTTGCGCTGCAACGCTCTATGGGTCGGTCTCTTGAACTTTCCAGGAGATGCGCGGTGAGCGTGACGCAGCAACAGGTCCTCGATTGCCTTGCCAAGGTGATGTCGCCACGCGGCACAGCCTTGACCAACGCCAATGTGCTGTCGGCGATCACGGTCACCGACGGCAAGGTGTTCTTCTCGATCAATGTCGACGCCGCGGAGGCCCGCGCCTGGGAGAGCGTGCGTGCGCAGGCCGAGAATGCCGTGCGCGCCATTCCCGGCGTCAGCGTCGCGATGATCGCGCTGACCGCCGAGCGCAAGGCGGGCGCTGCGGCACCGGCGCCGCGGCCGGCCGGCGGCGTCCCGCCGGCGTCCGCCCATCGCCATCCGCATCCGCCCGGCGGGCAATCGCCGATGGCCCGGCAGGCCGAGATCCCCGGCATCTCCGCCGTCATCGCCGTCGCCTCCGGCAAGGGCGGCGTCGGCAAGTCGACCACGGCGCTCAACCTCGCGCTCGGCCTGCGCGACCTCGGCCTGCGCGTCGGGCTGCTCGACGCCGACATCTACGGCCCGTCGGTGCCGCGGCTGACCGGCATCCGCGAGAAGCCGCAGCTCAATGACGACAAGAAGATGGTCCCGCTGCAGCGCTTCGGCCTGTCGATCATGTCGATCGGCTTCCTGGTCGAGGAGGACACCGCGATGATCTGGCGCGGGCCGATGGTGATGTCGGCGATCACCCAGATGCTGCGCGACGTCGCCTGGGGCACGCTCGACGTGCTCGTGGTCGACATGCCGCCCGGCACCGGCGATGCCCAGCTCACGCTGGCGCAGAACGTTCCGCTCAAGGGCGCCGTCATCGTCTCGACCCCGCAGGACCTCTCGCTGATCGACGCCCGGCGCGGGCTTGCGATGTTCAAGAAGGTCAGCGTGCCGGTGCTCGGCATCGTCGAGAACATGAGCTATTTCCAGTGCCCGCATTGCGGCACCCGCTCGGATATCTTCGGCCATGGCGGCGCCCGCCACGAAGCCGAGAAGCTGGGGGTGCCGTTCCTCGGCGAGATTCCCCTGCACATCGCGATCCGCACCGCCTCCGATGCCGGCAACCCGGTGGTCGAGAGCGAACCGGACGGCCCGCACGCGGCGATCTACCGCGCGATCGGCGGCAAGGTCCGTGAGCAGCTGCAAGGCGTCATCGCGGCTGCCTGAGCCTGCGCTGCTGGGCCGATTGGTCGCGAAGCGTCGGGAGCCCGGCGGGCTTTCTTCACAGGCCCGTGGCGTTTGGACGATTGCTGAATCGGTTCCGGCCTGTATGTTTATGCAGGAGTGGCCGAATCGTACCACCCTTCGATCAGCGGAAGGCGGCCACGGGTGAAACCAAACTGCGGGAAGGGGCCGTGAGGCGACCATCGACATGGCAGCATCACGCGAAGCAAACAAACAGCACCGCAAACATCTGACGCGGGAGAAGCGCGCAGAGGCCTCCCGGCTGGCATTCAACATGGCCAAGAAATCCGACTCGATCGGCGAGGCCGCCGAGGTGATCGCCAAGACGTATGGTGTCAGCAAGACAACCGCGCAAAGCTGGATCCGGCGCGGGCGGTATTTGGCTGATCAAGCCAAGAAGGCGCGGGCGACGACGCGGCGCTGATAGCTCCGGTAACCCGACGGTTGAGAGCGGGCCGGACGGTCCGCACGCGGCGATTTACCGCGCGGTCGGCGGCAGCTCCGCGGCCACCTGCCAGGCGTCATCGTCGCTGCCTGAAGGCGCATTTTCCGGCTGATTTCCAGCCTCATCAGACTTTCGTTTAATTGGCGCGGTCATGCCATTGTCGCGTTTCCGTGACGCCGCCTTCCGTGTTAAAGGGCCGACCCAGAGCGCCTCGGCAAGCCTTTCACGCGGCTGCCGGAGAACTGCTTGCGGTCACTGGGAAACGCCCCTGAAGGAGAAGTCTTACGATGAAGCGTCGTGATTTTTTGAAAGTTTCTGCGGCCGGTGCTGCCGCGACGGCGGTTGCCGCGCCGGCGATCGCGCAGTCCTCGCCTGAAATCAAGTGGCGCCTGACCTCGAGCTTCCCGAAGTCGCTGGACACCATCTATGGCGGTGCCGTCGAGCTGTCGAAGTACGTCGCCGAAATGACCGACAACAAGTTCCAGATCCAGGTGTTCGCGGCGGGCGAAGTCGTCCCCGGCCTGCAGGCGCTGGACGCGACCTCCAACGGCACGGTCGAGATGTCGCACACCGTCGCCTACTACTATGTCGGCAAGGACCCGACCTTCGCGATCTACGCGTCGGTGCCGTTCGGTCTCAATGCCCGCATGCAGAACTCCTGGTGGTATCAGGGCGGTGGCCAGGAGCTCGGCAACGAGTTCTTCAAGAAGTTCGGCGTGATCGGTTTCCCGACCGGCAACACCGGCACCCAGATGGGCGGCTGGTTCCGCAAGGAGATCAAGACCGTCGCCGACATGTCGGGCCTGAAGATGCGCATCGGCGGCATTGCCGGCCAGGTGCTGCAGAAGGTCGGCGTGGTGCCGCAGCAGCTCGCCGGCGGCGACATCTATCCGGCGCTCGAAAAGGGCACCATCGACGCGGCCGAGTGGGTCGGTCCCTATGACGACGAGAAACTCGGCTTCCAGAAGGTCGCCAAGTACTACTACTATCCGGGCTTCTGGGAAGGCGGTCCGACCGTGCACTCCTTCGTCAACCTGGAGAAGTGGAACGCGCTGCCGAAGAACTACCAGGCGATCCTGGCCAACGGCGCCGCCAACGCCAACAGCTGGATGGCCGCGCGCTACGACATGCAGAACCCCTCCGCGCTGAAGCGGCTGGTTGCCGGCGGCACGCAGCTGCGTCCGTTCACCAACGAGGTGCTCGAGGCCTGCCTCAAGGCGACCAACGAGCTGTGGGGTGAAATCTCGGCCAAGAATGCCGACTTCAAGAAATCGATCGAGGCCATGCAGGCGTACCGCTCCGACCAGTATCTGTGGTGGCAGGTCGCCGAATACACCTTCGACAGCTTCATGATCCGCTCGCGCACCCGCGGCTGATCGGCGTCTAGCCTTTTGGACGAGCGTTCGCGCGACGCGAACGCATTGCCCGGCCTCCGCAAGGAGGCCGGGTTTTTTGCGTCTGGCATTCGTGAAGGGGATGCTCCATGCTCGCATCCGAAGCCTCGGCACGAAGGCGGCGTGTGATCGGTCACCGGTCATGACGGCAAAAAGAAAAGCGGCGCGACGATCGAAAGCAGTCGACGCTCGGACAACACAATCGAACAGGGCAGGATTCAAATGAAGCGAAGAGATTTCATCAAGGTCACGGGTCTGGGCGTCGCCGGCGCCGCCACGGTCGCAGCTCCCGCGATCGCGCAGTCGATGCCGGAGCTCAAGTGGCGCTTGACGACGAGCTGGCCGAAGTCGCTCGACACGCTGCACGGCGGCGCCGAGCTGATGGCGAAGGCGGTCGGTGAAGCCACCGACAACAAATTCCAGATCCAGACCTTTGCCGCGGGCGAGATCGTGCCGGGCCTGCAGGTGCTCGACGCCGTGCAGAACGGCACCGTCGAGATGGGGCACACCGCGCCCTATTATTATTTCGGCAAGGACCCGACCTTCACCTTCGGCTCGGCGGTGCCGTTCGGGCCCAACATGCGCCTCAACCAGGCCTGGTTCATGCTGGGCGGCGGCAAGGACCTGCTCAACGAGTTCTACAAGAGCTACAACGTCACCTCGCTGCTCGCCGGCAACACCGGCTGCCAGATGGGTGGCTGGTTCCGCAAGGAGATCAACAGCGTCGACGATCTCAAGGGCCTCAAATTCCGCATCGGCGGCTTTGCCGGCAAGGTGATGCAGAAGCTCGGCGCGGTGCCGCAGCAGCTCGCCGGCGGCGACATCTATCCGGCGCTCGAGAAGGGCACCATCGATGCGGCCGAGTGGGTTGGTCCCTACGACGACGAGAAGCTCGGCTTCTACAAGGTCGCGCCGAACTATTACTTCCCCGGCTGGTGGGAAGGCGGCCCCATGCTGGTGGCGATGATCAATCTCGACAAGTGGAACGCGCTGCCGAAGCATTATCAGTTCGTGCTCGAGCAGGCCGGCCATCTCGCCAACAACTGGATGATGGCGCGCTACGACCAGGCCAATCCGATCGCACTGAAGAAGCTGCTCGCGGTCGGCACCAAGCTGCGTCCGTTCCCGCCTGCGGTGATGGAAGCTTCCTTCAAGGCCGCCAAGGAGCTGCATGCCGAGGTTTCCGCGACCAACGCCAACTTCAAGAAGGTCTATGACTCGCTGACCTCGTTCTCCAACAACGGCTATCAATGGTTCCAGGTCGCCGAGGTCGGCTACGACAATTTCATGGCGCGCCATTCGCAGGCGTGATTGCTGCGAGCTGGACAGGAAATCAGCCTCGGAGCGAAAGCGCCGGGGCTTTTTCCATGCCGCGATCGCGGCCCGGCGCGACGCGGCTTGCGAAGACGCATGACCGCCGGTCGCTGGCCGTGGCGGCAGCTGCCAGTTCTCGATCTCCGGGCGCGAACGCGCAATCCGTTATGTTATCATGGCTAGCTGACGTCAGCCTTACACGGGCGCAATCACAGGCGCCTGGCGTAGATTTTGATTGCAGCGGGGAGGCGGTATCTGTTTTCAGGGCAGTAACACGAGCTGGAGCAACATGCGCTTGTGTCGCCATCGAGACGTCACCTTCGCATGCGTCTTGTTTTGACGACAGCAAGCAGAAGATCGATTGAATGAAGTCAGGATTGCTGCGATGCGCCTTCTGATCGTCGAGGACAATGTCGAGCTCTCGCGGCTGCTCGCCAGCGGGCTGATGGCGGCGGGATATGAGTCCGATGTCGTCAACAGCGTTGCCGAGGCGCGCGATGCGCTGCGCAGCGTCAGTTATGCCGCCATGATCCTCGATCTCGGTCTGCCCGACGGCGATGGCTTGTCGGTGTTGTCGGAGCTTCGCCGCAAGACCGATCCGCTGCCGGTCCTGGTGCTGACCGCGCGGGGCGGCCTGCAGGATCGGGTCAGCGGCCTGCGCAGCGGCGCGGACGACTATCTGGCGAAGCCGTTCGCGCTGGAGGAGCTGGTGGCGCGGCTCGAAGCCATCCTGCGCCGGCCCGGCCAGCTGCTCGGCTCCTCGCTGAAGCTCGCCAATCTGGTCTACGACACCGAGAGCAAGCAGGTGTTCGTCGACGGCGCTCCGCACGTGTTCTCGGCGCGCGAGACGTCGGTGCTGGAGATCCTGTTGCGACGGCAGGGGCGGGTGGTGCCGAAGAAGAATGTCGAGGACCACATCTTCGGCCTGTCCGGCGAGGTCGCCTCGAACGCGGTCGAGGTCTACGTGTCGCGGCTGCGCAAGCTGCTCACCGAGCACCGCGCCAGGGTCATCATTCATACCATTCGGGGCGTCGGTTATCTGATGGCGGAGGAGAAGTAGGCGTGTTCCGCTTCAAGTCGCTGACGTCGCGGATCGTGTTCCTGCACATCGTGGCGGTCGCGGTCGCGGCGATCTTCCTGCCGCTGCTGCTGCTGTGGCTGTTGAATTCGGAGATCAATCAGCTGCATCGCGAAGCGATGCGCGACCAGGCCGCCGATCTCGGCCAGAACCTCTCGGTCGATGCCGCGGGCAAGGTGCAACTCAACCTGCCGGACAGCCTGAAGGGACTCTATTCCGACGCCTATGGCCGCTACCGCTACGACATCTACGATGCCGACGGTCACCTGCTGTTTTCGTCGCATCGCGAGGCGCCGCGACTGCCGGCGTCCGCCAACCGGATTTCCGGTGCCAGCGTCACCAAGCTGCTCGGCGGCCAGACGCTGCGCATCCTGGTCGCCGAGGACCTGTCGCATCGCGACGTCATCATCGACGACATCGTCTCCAATTTCTTTCGGCGGGTCGGCTGGATCACCATCCCGATCCTTCTGATCCTGCTTGCCACCGACATCCTGATCTTCCGCCGCGCGGTGACACCGCTGTTGCGGGCCTCGGAGGAGGCGAGAAGCATCGGGCCGGCAAGGACCGATATCCGCCTCCCGACGGAGGGGATTCCAAGCGAGATCCTGCCGCTGGTGACCGCCGTCAACCAGGCGTTCGATCGCCTTGAGGAAGGCTTTCACGTGCAGCGCCAGTTCACGGCCGATGCCGCGCATCAGCTGCGCACGCCGCTTGCGATCCTCAGGACCCGAATCGAAACGCTCGATGCGGCCAAGGGGACCAGGGAGCTGCATGCCGACATCGAGAGCATGAGCCGCATCGTCAGCCAGCTGCTCGAGATCGCCGAGCTCGACACGCTGGTGCTGGATCCCGGCGAGACCGCGGATTTGCGCGCGGTGTGCGCCGAGGTGGTCGGCTCGATCGCGCCCTACGCGCTGGCGCAGCGGAAAGATATCGCGTTGCGCGGCACCGACAGTCCGGTGCAGGTCAGGGGCAATGCGGAGATGCTGCAGCGGGCCATCTTCAATCTGGCGGAGAACGCCATCAAGTACACCGCCGAGAGGACTTCGGTCGATGTCGAGGTGCACGACAACGGTTCGGTGCAGGTGCGCGACTGCGGGCCGGGAATTGCGCCCGCCGAGCAGGGCCTGATCTTCCAGCGCTTCTGGCGCAGCGATCGCCAGCGCACCGACGGCGCGGGGCTCGGGCTCTCGATCGTGCGCGGCGTCGTCGACGATCACGATGCGACGGTGAGGGTGGAGAACCTGCCGTCCGGCGGCGCCCAGTTCACGCTGCGCTTCCGCCTCGCCAAGGCGGAGCCGGCGGCGTCCTGAGCCGGCCCGCGAACGCGCCGCGGCCTTGCCGGTCTACTTCACCTTGCCGTCGGACAGATCCATGATCATGCGCGTGGTCAAATAGAGGCGCGGCACGATGCTGTTGATCTGCACGTATTCCACATCGTTGGAGTGCGCGCCGAAGCCCGACAGGCCCATGCCTTCCACCACGGCGCCCTTGGTCTTGAGGGCGGCAAATGCCGCGTCGGTGCCGCCGCCGGTGGCCCGCTCGGCCACGTTCAGCGCCATGCCGAGTTCCTGATAAATCGTCTTGCCGTGGCCGGCCACGCGGCGCGAGGCGTCGCTGGCTTCGAGCGGGGGGCGGCGCACCTCGAACTTCACGTCCACCCCGGAGTCCGGCAGCAGGCGGTTCTTGATCCTGTCCTGCAGGGCTTTCTCGAGCTCGTCGAAATCCGCCATTTTGAGCGCGCGCGCATCGGCCTGGGCGGTGGCTTCGGCGGGGATCACGTTGCGGTTGGTGCCGGACTTGGACACCGTCCAGTTCAGCTTCAGGCCCTGCTCCGGCTTGGACAGGTCCTTCATCTGCAGCACCTGGTGTGACAGCTCATAGAGCGCATTCACGCCGCCTTCGGGCCTGGCGCCGGCATGCGACGACTTGCCGTGCACCGTGAGGTAGGCCGAGCCGATGCCGCTGGTGGCGAGGCGCAGCGTGCCGTCGGTGCCGCCGCCCTCGAACGAGAACACGGCATCCTGTTCCGCGGCGAGGCGGGTGATGGTGCTGCGCCAGCCGGGCGAAGAGATCTCCTCGTCGCCATTGATCAGCACGGTGAGCGTGCCGTAATTTTTGAAGTTCAGCTTCTGCAGCAACGCCACGGCGTGGAGGATGGTGGCGACGCCCTGCTTGTCATCGGCAATGCCGAGCCCATAGGCCTTGTCGCCATCGATGCGGAAGGGTTGGTCCTTCAGCATGCCCTTGAGATACACCGTATCCATGTGCGCGATCAGCATGATCTTCGCGCTGCCCGTGCCCTTGAAGACGGCCTGCACGGCGGGACCGATCTTCTCCGGCGTGTCGTCGAGGCGGTAGATATCGGTGGTCTGCAGGATATCGACCGTGCCGCCGAGCTGCTTGAGCTGGCCGGCGATTCGCTCGGCGAGCTGGTTCAGGCCCTCGATGTCCTTGCTGCCGGATTCGATCTGCACGAGGTCGCGCAGGGTGTCGAGCAGCGGCTGCTGTTCCTGTTGCGCCAGCGCGCGAATGTCGGCTGCATGCGCTGCGGGCGCGGCAAGCGCCAGACCAAGCGACAGCATCAGCGGGCGAATGAGCGAGCGGGCGGGATGCAATTGGGGCATGGCGGCGATCTGTGAGTTGGAGGACGATCCGTATCCCCGTCTTCACAGGCCTCGCCGGTGCCGTCAACAGCGGCGTGCCTCGCGCCCGCGAGCGTTTTCGAGCGAAGTGGACGCCGGTTCGCGTGAAGAAAACGCGACAAAACGAGAATCCAGGGCTTCGGTTCTGATTTAATCAGAACCGAAATGCTCTGGGCACGCCGAATGCGCTGATGCCGGGCTACTGTTTCGGCTGTCCGAAGTCGAGCGGCGGCAGGTCGATCTGCGGCACCTCGATCTTGACCTTGTTGAGGTCGACATCGAGCGGCTTGTCGAGCAGTCCGGTGACGACGACCGGGAACGCGATCACCAGCGCCACCATGATCGCCTGCAAGCCGATCCACGGCATTGCGCCCCAGTAGATGTCCGAGCTCTTCACTTCCTTGGGCGCCACGCCGCGCAGATAGAACAGCGCGAAGCCGAATGGCGGATGCAGGAACGAGGTCTGCATGTTGACGCAGAGCATCACGCCGAACCAGATCAGCGCGGCGTCGGGGCCGACCACCGGCGCCAGCACCTTCTGCGCGATCGGCGCGACCATCGGCAGGATGATGAAGGCGATCTCGAAGAAGTCGAGGAAGAACGCCAGGAAGAAGATGAACAGGTTGATGAAGATCAGGAAGCCCCAGACGCCGCCGGGCAGCGAGGTCAGATGGTGCTCCAGCCAGGTGCCGCCGGATACGCCGAGGAACACGACCGAGAAGCAGGTCGAGCCGATCAGGATGAAGGTGACCATGCAGGTGATCCGCATGGTGGTCTCGTAGCCCTGCTTGATCAGGTCGCGCAGGTCCGGGATCTTGACGGCCTCGAGGCAGATCCAGACCACCGCGGCGTAGGTGATCGCGAAGGCGAGCTTGAAGAGCAGGTTCTCGCTGTAGAGCATCGCGATGATGGTGCCGATGCCGCCGGCGATCACACCGACCATCAGCACCTTGTTGCCGGTGGCGCTGAAATCCTTGTGGTGGATGGCGGCGAGCACGATGGCGCCGACCGCGCCCATGGCGCCGGCTTCCGTCGGGGTCGCAAGGCCCATCATCATGGTGCCGAGCACGACGAAGATCAGTACCGCCGAGGGGATGATGCCGAGCAGGCACTTCTTCCACAGCGCCCACCCGGTCAGCGTGCGCGCCTCGATCGGCACCGCCGGCACATGGCTCGGCTTGAAGATGCCGAGCAGGAAGGTGTAGCCGGCGAACAGCAGGATCTGGAACACCGATGGGCCCCAGGCGCCGAGATACATGTCGCCGACCGACTTGCCGAGCTGGTCGGCGAGCACGATCAGGACGAGAGAGGGAGGGACAAGTTGCGTGATGGTGCCGGAGGCGGCGAGCACGCCGGTGATGTAGCGGATGTTGTAGCCGTAGCGGATCATCACCGGCATCGAGATCAGCGCCATCGCGATCACCTGCGCTGCCACCGTGCCGGTGATGGCGCCGAGGATGAAGCCGACGATGATCACGGAATAGCCGAGGCCGCCGCGGATCGGGCCGAACAGCTGGCCCATCGAATCCAGCATGTCCTCGGCGAGCCCGCATCTCTCCAATATCGCGCCCATGAAGGTGAAGAAAGGGATCGCCAGCAGCAGCTCGTTGGACAGCACGCTGCCGAAGATGCGGCCCGGGATCGCCTGCAGGAAGTTGAGGTCGAAGAAGCCGAGATAGATCGAGAGGAACCCGAACGACAGGCCGACCGCGGCGAGCGTGAACGCCACCGGATAACCGATCAGCATCGCTACGATCAGGCCGCCGAACATCAGTGGCGGCATCATCTCCAGCGTGATCATTGAGTCGGCCTCTCATACTTCGCGTCGATGGTCACGTAGCCCTGCAGCGCGGCGATCCGCTTGATCACCTCTGAGACGCCTTGCAGCGCAAGCATCACGAAGCCGGACGGGATAACGAACTTGATCGGCCAGCGCAGCAGGCCGCCGGCGTTGCCGCTCATCTCGCCGACTGCATAGGCCTGGTAGAAGAACGGCCATGACAGATAGGCGAGCAGGAGGCAGGCCGGGATCAGGAAGAACAGCGTTCCGATCAGGTCGAGCCAGAGCTGGCCGCGTTCGGACAGCATCAGATACATGATCTCGACGCGGACATGCTCGTTGCGCTTGAAGGTGTAGGAGGCGCCGAACATCACGAGGATCGCGAACATGTACCACTGCGCCTCGAGCCAGCCGTTCGACGAGTAGCTGAACGCGTAGCGGATCATGGCGTTGCCGGCGCTGACCAGGCACGAGATCAGCACCAGCAGGTTGCAGATGTAGCCGATCTTCTCGTTGAGTTGGTCGATGGCCTGACTTAATGCCAACAATGGGCGCATCACGATCTCCACGGTCGCGCCATCCGCGCGCCGAATATCTCTTCAAGCATCATCTGGCCGCCGCGCGCATGCGCACGGAGCCACGGCTCACTTTCAGGAGCAGTTGCAAACGTTCGTCCTCCCCCGAAATCCGCTTCAGCCGTTCTTGGCTGCCGGGAATCGTCGACAAGAGCCGACGGAGGGCAGCGGCCTATGCTGGCCAGACTAGCGTGAAAGCTGATTCACCAAATCAGCGCCATGGAACGCCGTCAATCGGAAAATGGACAAATTGACGCCGCGGCAAACTGTTGTCCCGCCTTGGTAATCGGGGGACAGGCCGCGCGTCGGGAGGGAGCTTGAAGACTAGCCGCCGGTCACGCTCATGTGGCGGCTGACGCTCGGACGGTTGTGGCGGCGGTCGATGATGAAATCGTGCCCCTTCGGCTTCAGTCCGATGGCGCGGTCGATGGCCGCCGCCAGCAAATCGTTGTCGGCGGAGGCACGCAGCGGCCGGCGCAGGTCGGAGGCGTCCTCGTGGCCGAGGCAGGTGTGCAGCGTGCCGGTGCAGGTGATCCGCACCCGGTTGCAGGATTCGCAGAAATTATGGGTCATCGGCGTGATGAAGCCGAGCTTGCCGCCGGTCTCGGCGACCCGGACGTAGCGGGCGGGCCCGCCGGTGTCGTCGGGCAGATCGGTCAGGGTGTAGTGTTTCTCGAGCCGCGCGCGCATCAAGGACAGCGGCACGTACTGATCGATCCGGCCTTCGCCGATGTCGCCCATCGGCATCACCTCGATCAAGGTGAGGCCCATGCCCTTGCCGTGCGCCCATTCCATCAGCGCCGGTATCTCGTCCTCGTTCAGGTTCTTCAGCGCGACCGCGTTGATCTTGACCGCGAGTCCCGCCGACCGCGCCGCCTCGATGCCCGACAGCACCTTGTCGATGTCGCCCCAGCGGGTGATGGCCCGGAATTTTACGGGGTCGAGGGTGTCGAGCGAGACGTTGACGCGGCGCACGCCGCAATCGGCCAGCTCCTGGGCGAAGCGCGCCAGCTGCGAACCGTTGGTGGTCAGCGTCAATTCGTCGAGTGCGCCCGTGGTCAGATGGCGCGACAGCGAGCGGACCAGGCCCATCACGTTGCGGCGGACCAGCGGCTCGCCGCCGGTGAGGCGGATCTTGCGCACGCCCTTGGCGACGAAGGCCGAGCAGAGCCGGTCGAGCTCTTCCAGCGTCAAGAGATCGGCCTTCGGCAGGAAGGTCATGTCCTCCGACATGCAGTAGAAGCAGCGCAGGTCGCAGCGGTCAGTGACGGAGACGCGCAAATAGCGGATGGTCCGGCCGAACGGATCGGTCATCGGACGAAACAGCGTGTCGGAATGTGCTTGCGTGGATCCGTTCATTCAGTTCGGGCCTTGCAATCTGTTTCCTGCCTGCCGCGCCGTGATCGGCTCCGGCATCCGCAATCTATGCATGTTGGCGCGTTGTCACAATGCGTCCCAAGGGATGATCGTATGGATGATCCGCAGCATGCAAAGCGATAGGCGAGGCAGATCGCGCGATGCATGATCGCAATCGCGGATGTGTCTCGACCAAATACAAAAACCGGCTTTGGGCCGGGCTCTTGTGCAGTGCAAATGCGGTTCGGCCGCCCGCGCTAGCGCGACGGCGCGGCGGCCGGCGCCGGCGCAGCCGCGCTCGGGGCGGGGAACGCGGAGTCCGGAGCGGCGGCAGGCGCCGCAGCGGCAGCCGGTTTCGGCTTCTTCTTCCGTATCGGCTTCTTCGCCGCGCGCGGCGGCGGTCCGGCCGGCTGCAGCTCGGCGAACACCGGACTGGGATCCAGCGTCGTGGTGGCCGGCGTGGTGAAGTCGCCGGGAACGCGGGTCACGGTGACCGGAACGGTCGCCGGCTGGAACTTCGGCATGTTGAAGGTGACGGAGAAGTTGGTCTCCGGCGCCGGGATCGACACGGTGCAGGGCGTCTTGCAGCCCGGTCCGAGCGAGGTCACGGCGTCGGCGCCCGGCGGGTTTGAATCCAGCTGAACCGGCATCGGCGGCGGCGCCGACTTGAACGAATCCAATGAGAAGGAGGAGCAGCCGGCCAGGCTCAGCCCGGCGGCCGCAATCACGATGATACGACGCATGATCCACACTCTACTGCGGCAATCAGCCACAATCCCCGGAGCGGACCATAGGTGCGTCGGAACAGAGGCGCAACAGCGGGGGGCCTGCTCGTTAAAGGATGGTTAATGGTGGAATCGCATGGCTAAATATTGCCAAGCGATATCAGTGTGTTGCGGAAAGTTTATGCCGCGCTCAGGCTGGCGACGGCGTCCGGCAGATCGCGCATATGGCTGATCAGCCGGTCCGGCTTCAGCTCGGTCATCGGAACGTCGGTATAGCCAAAATCGACGCCGATCACCGGGACCTGGGCGCGCCTTGCGACCCCGACATCGGGGCCAGCATCGCCGACCATGATGGCGCCGGGCAGCCGGCCGCCGGCGCGGGCCACCGTCTCGCGCAGGAACGTCGGATCGGGTTTTGCGATGCCGAAGGTATCGGCGCCGCAGATCGCGGCGAAGCGCTTGGTCAGGCCGAGCCGGTCGAGCAGCAGCTTCGACAGCCATTCCAGCTTGTTGGTGCACACCGCAAAGCGATGGCCCTTTGCTTCGAGCCGGTCGAGCGCGGCCTCGAGCCCGTCGAACGGTCGCGAGCCGTCGGCGATATGCTCGGCATAATAGTCGACGAAATCCGCGGTCAAGCGGTCGAGGTCACCGACGCTGACCGCGCGTCCTTCCACCTCGAGCCCGCGTTCGAGCAGCTTGCGGGCGCCGGCGCCGATCATGCTGCGCGCGGCCGCCAGCGGCACCGGCCGCAGGCCCTCGCGGTCGAGCACATGGTTCAGCGCGCCGATCAGATCGGGCGCGGTGTCGACCAGCGTGCCGTCGAGATCGAATACGACGATGGGGGGAGAGGCGGCGGACATGATGCTTTTGGCTATCGGGCCGGGCGCTGCGATGCAAGAGTAGATGTGGGCACGTCATGAGATAGGGGAGGCTGAGATGCGGGAACTTGCCGGAAAAGCCGCTTTCGTCACCGGCGCGGCCAGCGGAATCGGACTGGCGATGGCAACCGCCTTTGCTCGCGAGGGCATGAAGGTGATGCTCGCCGACATTGAAGCCGGTCCGCTGGACAAGGCCGTCGATGCGCTGCGCGCCGGCGGCGCGGATGCTCATGGCGTGGTCTGCGACGTTGCCGATCCCCTAAGCGTCGATCGCGCGGCGGAGGCGTCGTTCCGCGCCTTCGGCAAGGTCCATGTCGTCTGCAACAATGCCGGCGTCGCGGCCGGCGGCGGCATTGACCCGATCTCGGTCGACGACTGGCGCTGGGTGATCGACGTCAATCTGATGGGCGTCGTGCACGGCATCAGGAGCTTCCTGCCGCACATCCGCGGGCACGGCGAGGGTGGCCATATCGTCAATACGGCTTCGATGGCCGGGATGAATGCCGGGCTTGGCTTGAGCCCGTATTCGGCGACCAAGTTCGCCGTCGTCAGCCTGTCCGAAGGGCTCGCCATGCAGCTCAGGCCGCTCGGGATCGGCGTCAGCGTGCTCTGTCCGAGCTTTGTGCGGACCCGGATCGGCGAGAGCGGGCGCAACCGCCCGGAGCAGTACGGCCCGACCCGTCAGCTCGATCCGGCAAGCCCGATGGCCGCTGTCGTCGCCGAGATCGCGCGACGCCTGGAGGCCGGTCTCGATCCGGCGTCGGTTGCAGGACATGTGCTGGCCGCGATCCGCGACGACCAGTTCTACATTTTCACCCACCCCGGGATGCGGGCCGAGGTCGAACAGCGCTTTTCGGCGATTTTGGCCGCGATGGACGCCGTTTCGGCCTAAAGACTGGTCCGCTTGCCGCTATTCCTGCCTGCAAAACGACGCTAGATATGCGCCCGCCGGGCCACCCGATGGCGGCCCGTAACGGACCAACCGAGGGGCTATCGGCACGTGGACATGGACGCACTGAAACGCCAGGCGGCGGCGCGCGCGCTCGAAGAGGTGCGCGACGGCATGAAGCTCGGGCTCGGCACCGGATCGACCGCGAAGCATTTCGTCGAGCTGCTCGGCGAGAAGGTCCGGTCGGGCATGAAGGTGATCGGCGTGCCGACCTCGGAAGCGACCCGCGCGGATGCGATCCGCTGCGGCATTCCGCTGACCACGCTGGACGAGATCGACCATCTCGACCTCACCATCGACGGCGCCGACGAGATCGATCCGGCGCTCAACCTGATCAAGGGCGGCGGCGGGGCGCTGCTGCGCGAGAAGATCGTCGCGGCCGCCAGTGATCGCATGATCGTGATCGCCGACGACAGCAAATGGGTCGACGTGCTCGGCCGCTTTCCGTTGCCGGTCGAGGTGATCCCGTTCGGGCTCGCCGCGACCCAGGCCGCGATGGCGCGGGCGTTTTCAGAGGCCGGCGTATCCGGCGAAATGCTGGTCCGTCAGGGCAAGGACGGTCACGTTTTTGTCACCGATGGCGGCCACTGGATCGTCGATGCCCATCTCGGCCGGATCGGCGATCCGCCGCGTCTTGCCGGTTTGCTCAGCGTGATTCCGGGCGTGGTCGAACACGGCCTGTTCATCGGGCTTGGCAGCGTCGCCGTGCTGGCCGGCGTGCAGGGAATTCGGGTTGTTGAACGGCCATGAGGCCGCAAGCAAGGAGACTTGGAATGAATCGTTTTTCGGGACTTTTGTCGGCTGCGGCGCTGGCGGCTGGACTGGCGCTCGCACCGGCGATGGCGCAGCAGCCGCAGCTGCCTCCCATGCCCCAGGTCAAGCAGTCGACCCCCGCGGCGATTGGGTACGCCAAGGAAATCCTTCAGATGAAGAACGTGCAGGTGATGTATGCCGGCGCCGTTCCTGGAATCATCGAGAAGACCAAGACCGGTCTGCTCCAGCAATACCTCAACTACCAGAAGGACCTCAACGAGGTCGCGCTCGTCATCGCCAAGAACCTGGGTGGCAGTGAGAAGGAAATCGGCGAAGGCATGGCGCAGCTCTACGCCGCCGAGTTCACCGAGCAGGAGCTGAAGGATCTCGTGATCTTCTACAAGACGCCGCTCGGTCAGAAGCTTCTGACCTCTGAGCCCAAGGCAATCAACGATTCGCTGCAATATATGCAGCAGTGGGCGCAGCAGTTTGGCGTGATCGTCAACGCCCAGTTCAAGGCCGAGATGAAGAAGCGCGGCAAGGATATCTAAACGACGCCTCAGCATGACGGGCGTCAAGTTGAGTGCGCCGCACTAATCTACGTCATTGCGAGCGAAGCGAAGCAATCCATTGTCCCACAAGCGGAGAGATGGATTGCTTCGTCGCTATCGCTCCTCGCAATGACGGCGGTGAAAGACTAGATGCCCTCAAGCTGAGGGAAAGCAGTTGATCAAGCCGAATTCCGGCGATTAGAGCTGAGATTTACCATGGCCGAGTTTGACGTCGACCTGTTTGTCATCGGTGGTGGTTCGGGCGGCGTTCGTGCCGCCCGCATCGCCGCGGGTTACGGTGCGAAGGTCATGGTCGCCGAAGAGTACCGGATGGGCGGCACCTGCGTGATCCGCGGCTGCGTGCCGAAGAAGCTGTTCGTGATCGGCAGCCACGTCCACGACGAGATCGAGGACGCGGCCGGCTTCGGCTGGAGCATCGGGCAGGTCTCGTTCGACTGGGCCACTCTCGTCGCCAACAAGGACAAGGAGATCGCCCGGCTCGAGGGCGCCTACACCACCAACGTCGAGAAGTCGGGCGCACGGATCGCGAAGACCCGCGCGGTGCTTGAGGATGCCCACACCATCAGACTCGCCACCGGCGAGAAGGTGACGGCGAAGTACATCCTGATCGCGACCGGCGGCGCGCCCAATCACGGGCCGATCGTGCCCGGCATCGAGCACGTGATCTCCTCCAACGAGGCGTTTCACCTCAAGGAGCTGCCGAAGCGGATCGTGATCCAGGGCGGCGGCTACATCGCGCTGGAATTCGCCGGCATCTTCGCCGGCTTCGGCTCCGACGTCACGGTAATCTATCGCGGCGACAACATCCTGCGCGGCTTCGACGAGGACGTGCGCAAGCATGTCCGCGCCGAGATGGAGAAGCGCGGCATCACCATCATCACCGGCTGCACGGTGGCGAAGGTCGACAAGCACGGCCGTGACTTCACCACGCACCTGTCGAGCGGCTCGAGCATCGCCTCCGACCAGGTGATGTTCGCGATCGGCCGGCATCCCAATGTCGCCAATCTCGGGCTTGAGACCGCCGGCGTCGCCATCAATCCCGCCAATGGCGGCATCCAGGTCGACGGCTGGTCGAAGACCTCGGTCGACAACATCTATGCGGTCGGCGACGTCACCCACCGCACCAATCTGACCCCGGTTGCGATCCGCGAGGGCCATGCCTTCGCCGACACGGTGTTCGGCAAGCGCCCGGTCGAGGTCGACCACGCCACGATCCCGACCGCGGTGTTCTCGCAGCCGGAGGTCGGCACCGTTGGTCTGACGGAAGAGGAGGCGCGGGCGCAGTTCAGCCACGTCGACATCTACAAGACCGATTTCCGCCCGATCAAGGCGACGATGTCCGGCCGCGACACCCGCGTGCTGATGAAGCTCGTGGTCGACGGCGCGAGCGACCGCGTGCTCGGCTGCCACATCGTCGGCGATAGCGCCGCCGAAATCACCCAGGCCGTCGCGATCGCCGTCAAGATGAAGGCGACCAAGGCCGATTTCGACGCCACCATCGCGCTGCATCCGACCGCTTCCGAAGAGCTGGTGACGATGCGGACGCCCACCGCGCGCCACGTGCGCCAGGCGGCGGAGTAGCGGTAGCCCGCAGGCCGGCGCTGCCGTCCTGGTGTTCTCCTGGCGATGGGGAACGGGGAATGAGCCCTGCCTGACAGCCCAACGCCGCCCGCTTAAAATACATGCGGACGGCGCTGTCTCTAGCCCCAGGAAGGTTGGCAAAATCCTGATGAGTTTTTGTCTGCGGAAGCGGGGCAAAGGTTTCATACCTCGGAAGGGGTAGCGCGCCTCCGCAAGACCGGCGCCGACGGCCGCGCTTCGTGCCCGGGAATTAGGGCACCCTTGTTGACATGCACATCCACCCGGGACTTTTCCTCAGGGCCGCTTCGCGCGCTCAAATCGAACGCGGTTTCCGGCGAATGGTCTGCGCAACGGCGCTTGTGCACAGGCGATGCGCCATCGGCGCGCGGCCGTCTCGCGCACCCTGGAACCTTGCGCTATGCTGTCCGTTCCACTCTCAAACAGTTTGATGTCTCAAATTGAGGGAGCCGCGCATGAGAGGCCCAACCGAGCAGGAGATCCGGACCCGCGCCTACGAATTATGGAAGGACGCCGGCGAGCCGCCGGGCAAGATGGATCAGCTCTGGTATCAGGCCGAAAAGGAACTGCTGGCGCGGCGGGCCACCAACGGCGAAGCGCCTTGCGACATCAACGGGCACAATGGGCCGAGTACATATCCGGAGAGGCTGAGGGGCGTGCATTGAGTGCGTCGCGCGGCTGAGCTAACGAGTCCGGCAGGCTGGCCCGGACCCGGAGGCATCATGAGCGGCGCGATCGATCTTTCGCAGAAACTGTCGACATTCAGCGATCACTGGTCGCCGTGCACCGTGGCGCAATTCAATGCCTGCGACGTCATGGTGGTAAAGGTGCAGGGCGAATTCGTCTGGCACAAGCACGACGACACCGACGATTTCTTCCTCGTGCTGAAAGGCATCCTCGACATCGAGCTGCGCGACCGCACCGTGACGCTAACGCCCGGCCAGATGTACATCGTGCCGAAAGGCGTCGAGCATCGCCCCGTCGCGCGGGAAGAGGTGCATCTGCTGCTGATCGAGCCGACCGGGACACCGAACACGGGCGATGCTGCGACGGCGGCGCCGCGGAAGGTGGTGTGAGGCTGGCAGGATGGGTGGAGCGAAGCGATACCCATCATCTTGACCGCGAATCCGAGTTGAAGAGCAAAGCTCGCGCGATTCATGTCGCGAGAATGCGAAATTATGACTCACCAGCAGCGCAATAAATGCGTCGTCGTCCCTGCTTTCGCATTGCGAAAGCAGGGACGACGACGGAGAGTGCCGCGTCTATCCCTCCGCCTCAATCCACTCCGCGGCACCGCGCCACAGCGCGTCGCGGTGGTCGCTGCGGAAGAAGCCGAGATGGCCGATCGCTTTTGCGCCGGCGTCGGCGGGACGGATCGAGATGATCTCCGGCGTGATCGACGTGAAGGCGGAGCACAGCAATTCGACCGCCGGCCGCGTTGCCCAGGTGTCGTCGGTCATGACAAGCGCGCGGAGCTTGCCCTTGAACTTCGGAAAATTCTCGCGCGCTGTCAGCGTGGCATCATCGAGCAGATAGCGCTCCCGCATCACCCAGCTCCGCCATTGCTCGAACGCGCCCCTCGGCAGGTCCATGCCGAGGCCGGCCCAAGCGGGGAGGTAACCGAGCGTGCGCGCCAGCGGCAGGCCGACGCCGGTCATGAAGGCGACGACGCGGTAGCGCTCGGGCGAGGCCATCAGCTTCCAATAGGCAGCCTGCGATGCGATCAGGAGCGCGCGCGGGATCTCGGCATTGTTGGCAAGCAGCCCGAGCGCCTGGCCGCCGAAGGAGTGGCCGACATAGGCGAAGGGGAGGCTGCGATAGCGCTCGCGCATCCAGCTCACCGCCGCGGTGGCGTCGAGCGCAGCCCAGTCCGCCATCGGCCGGCTACCGCCGGTGCCGCGGTAGTCGTAGGTCAGTACCGCGGCGCCGCGGCGGGCGAGGTAGCCGGCGAAGCCGCGATAGACCTTGCGGGGCACGGCAGTCGCCGAATTGATCAGCACGGCCTGACGCCGCGTGCCGCGCGGCAGGAACAGCGTCGCGGCGAGCGGATAGCCGTCCGCGGCCGGCACGACGATGTCGTCGCTAAAAACGTCGTCCAGCGCGGCGGAGGCCACGGCGATTTCCCCGGCATTCATGCTATGCTCTACCAAATGCGAATTCGGATTTCCCTGCAAGGGCTTGACCAGATTGCAGGAATCCTTCTAGCGGGAAAGCGGAGCCCTGTGTATAAGCCGGGCTTTCGTCATGCCGTGATTAAGTTGCGGTTTTTGCTCAGGAGTTGACCTCATGTCCGAGCGGTGGACACCCGATAGCTGGCGCGCCAAGAAGGTGCTGCAGGTGCCCGATTATCCCGATGCCAAGGCATTGGCCGATGTCGAGGCCCAGCTGGCGACTTTTCCGCCGCTGGTGTTCGCGGGCGAGGCGCGCAGCCTGAAGAAGGCGCTGGGGCGGGTCGCCGCCGGCGAGGCCTTCCTGCTGCAGGGCGGCGACTGCGCCGAGAGCTTTGCCGAGCACGGCGCCAACAACATCCGCGACTTCTTCCGCGTCCTGTTGCAGATGGCGGTCGTGCTGACCTATGCCGGCGCGCTGCCGGTGGTGAAGGTCGGCCGGATCGCCGGCCAGTTCGCCAAGCCGCGCTCGTCGCCGACCGAGAAGCAGGGCGACGTCGAGCTGCCGAGCTATCGCGGCGACATCGTCAACGACATCGCCTTCACCCCGGAAGCGCGCATTCCCGATCCGCAGCGCCAGCTGATGGCTTATCGGCAATCCGCCGCGACGCTGAACCTGCTGCGCGCGTTCGCCACCGGTGGTTTCGCCAATCTCGGCAGCGTGCATCAGTGGATGCTCGGCTTCCTGAAGGATTCGCCGCAATCACGCCGCTACAAGGAGCTGGCCGACCGTATCTCGGATGCGCTGAACTTCATGCGCGCCTGCGGCCTCGACCTCGAGAGCCATCCCGAGCTGCGCGCCACCGATTTCTACACCAGCCACGAGGCGCTGCTGCTCGGCTACGAGCAGGCGATGACGCGGGTCGATTCCACCACCGGCGACTGGTACGCGACCTCCGGCCACATGATCTGGATCGGCGACCGAACCCGTCAGCTCGATCACGGCCATGTCGAATATTTCCGCGGCATCAAGAACCCGATCGGCCTGAAATGCGGCCCGTCGCTGAAGCCGGACGAACTGTTGAAGCTGATCGACATCCTCAATCCCGACGATGAGCCGGGGCGCCTGACCCTGATCAACCGGTTCGGCGCCGACAAGGTCGGCGACCATCTGCCAGGCCTGATCCGCGCCGTGCAGCGGGAAGGGCGCAAGGTGGTGTGGTCGTGCGATCCGATGCACGGCAACACCATCACCTCGACCTCGGGCTACAAGACGCGGCCGTTCGATCGCGTGCTGTCGGAGGTGAGGTCGTTCTTCCAGATCCACGCTGCTGAAGGCACCCATGCCGGCGGCGTGCACCTGGAGATGACCGGACAGGACGTCACCGAATGCATCGGCGGCGCGCGCGCCATCACCGATGAGGACCTCAACGACCGCTACCACACGGTCTGCGATCCCCGTCTTAATGCCGAACAGTCGATCGACATGGCCTTCCTGATCGCCGAACTCCTGAAGCAGGAGCGCGCCGGCAAGGTCAAGCCGATGCCGGCCGCTGCGGGGTTGTGATTGGGGCTGTGGCTTGGGCAGGCAGTGACTTGGACTTGGGGGCCGTGACTTGCTGAGGTTCTGGCGAGCCACCATCAACTCGCGCAACGGGCTGGCATTCGCCATTCGCTCGGAGCAGGCGATTCGCGAGGAGGTGGTGGCGCTGGCGCTGTCGCTGCCGCTGGCCTGGCTGGTCGGCGCCACCGTGATGCGCCGGGTCGAATTGGTTGCGACCGTGGTGCTGGTGCTCGTCATCGAGCTGCTCAACACCGCGATCGAGAAGCTCGCCGATCGCCTGACCATGGATCACGATCCGCAGATCGGGCGGGTCAAGGACATGGGCTCGGCCGCGGTCGGCGTCGCGCTCGTCATGGCCGGGCTGTTCTGGCTGTTCGCCCTCGCCGAACGCATGGGCGCGTTCTGATTCCCGAGCATGATCCGGAAACGTGGGAACCGGTTTTCCGATCAGATCATGCTCAAAAGAAGCTCCCGCCGGTCATGGCGCGATTTCTGCAATCGCACCATGACCGGAAGGTGATTGAAGTTTGCGGTTGTGCAGGACAACTTAAGCGTATGAGCGAACAACAGATCAAGATTACCCTGGCGCAACTCAATCCGACGGTCGGTGACGTCACCGGCAACGCCGCGAGGGCGCGCGCCGCGCGCGAGAAAGCCAAGGCCGACGGCGCCGACCTCGTGGTGCTGTCGGAACTGTTCATCACCGGCTACCCGCCGGAGGATCTGGTGCTCAAGCCGGCGTTCCAGTCGGCCTGCCGCGCCGCGATCGAGGAACTGGCGCGCGAGACCAGGGATGGTGGCCCAGCGATGCTGATCGGCACGCCGTGGGTCGAGGACGGCAAGCTCTACAATGCCTGCGCGCTGCTCGACGGCGGCCGCATCGCCGCGCTGCGCTTCAAGGCCAATCTGCCGAATTACGGCGTGTTCGACGAGAAGCGGCTGTTCGCGCGCGGCCCGGCGCCGGGCCCGGTGACGGTGCGCGGCGTGCGTATCGGCGTGCCGATCTGCGAGGACATCTGGCTCGAGGAGTCCGAAGAATACGAGAACGTCATCGAATGTCTCGCCGAGACCGGCGCCGAGATTCTCGTGGTGCCGAACGGCTCGCCCTATGCCCGCGACAAGGCCGACCTCAGGCTGTCGATCGTCGTCGCGCGCGTCACTGAGAGCGGGCTGCCGCTGGTCTATCTCAACGAGGTCGGCGGCCAGGACGAGCTGATCTTCGACGGCGCCTCGTTCGCGCTGAATGCCGATCTTTCCGTCGCGGCGCAGCTTCCGGCGTTCGAGGAGAACATCACGACGCTGACCTGGCGCAAGACCGCCGACGGCTGGCGCTGCAACGGGCCGATCACGGCGCAGCTCGAGGGCGACAAGGCCGATTACGCGGCCTGCGTGCTCGGTCTGCGCGACTATGTCCGCAAGAACGGTTTTCCCGGCGTGCTGCTCGGCGTCTCCGGCGGCATCGACTCGGCGCTGTGCGCGGCGATCGCGGTCGATGCGCTCGGCGCCGACAAGGTGCGCGGCGTGATGCTGCCGTTCCGCTACACCGCGCAGGTGTCGCTCGACGATGCCGCCAAGCTCGCCGCGGCGCTCGGCATCCGCTACGAGATCCTGCCGATCGCCGATGCCGTGAACGGCTTCGAGACGATTCTGGCGCCGGTGTTCAAGGGGCTGGAGCGCGACATCACCGAGGAGAATTTGCAGGCGCGCGCCCGCGGCACGCTGTTGATGGCGATCTCCAACAAGACCGGCGCCATGGTGGTGACCACCGGCAACAAGTCGGAGATGTCGGTCGGCTACGCCACGCTGTACGGCGACATGAACGGCGGCTTCAATCCGATCAAGGACATCTACAAGACCGAGGTGTTTCGCCTGTCGAGCCTGCGCAATGGCTGGAAGCCGGACGGCGCGCTCGGGCCGTCAGGCGAGGTGATCCCGGTCAACATCATCATCCGGCCGCCGACCGCCGAGTTGCGCGAGAACCAGACCGACCAGGATTCGCTGCCGCCCTACGACGTGCTGGACGCGATCCTCGAGCGGCTGGTGGAGCGCGAGGAGCCGCTGGCGACCATCATCGAAGCCGGCTTCGACCGCGACGTGGTGGCCCGGGTCGATCGCCTGCTCAACATCGCCGAATACAAGCGGCGGCAGGCGGCGCCGGGGGTGAAGGTGACGCGGAAGAACTTCGGCCGCGACCGCCGCTATCCCATCACCAACCGCTTCCGCGATTTCGGCAAGGCGCTGCCGGCGCCCGACGAGACGCTGGTGGCGCGCACCTCGCGCGCGTCGGCGGAAGCGTTCGAGGGCTGAACTCTTCTTACCGCTTGGGAATGAAGGTCGGGCCGACGGTGCGGATCTGGCCGTCGCTCGCCGGCGCGGCCGGTGCCGCGGCGTCAGCGGCGGCGGGCTGCTGTTGAGCTGCGGCTGCGGGCGCGCCCTTCTTGCCGGCGGCGGCCTTGGTCTGGGCGCGCTGCTGCATCTTCCGCGCGCTCTCCTCGGTGACGATGATGTCACCCTGCTGCTCGGCGGACGCCTTGTCGTCGACCGCCTTCAGCGCCTCGGCCCAGCTCTGGCCGGCCGGCTTGCAGGAGCAGGATGGATTGAACTCGGTGCGGTACTTGAAGGCGTTCGGCAGCGACGAGTAGGACACGCCGCTGATCGAGACCGCCTGGTTGATGTCCTCGCCGGGATTTCGGTAGGTGAACAGGCTGGCATCCGCGGCAGGGCACTGCGCCTTGCAGATCTGCTCGTCGGCGGCGAAGCGCGCCTGCACGGTCGCGAACGAGATCGGGAAATAGGCGCCGTCGCAGGTGCGGACGCAGACGGTGCGGAAGGTCCCGGACTGGGCGCCATACTGCGCATCGGGCGGGGGCAGCGGATTGTTGGGATTGCCGCCGCCACCGCCGCCGAACAGGTTCTCGAGGAAGTTGCCGGGGCCACGCGCGGCCGCGGCATATTGCGGGCCGCAATTATTCTGCGCCAGAGCGGTCAGGACCGAACGGCGCTGGTTCTCGCGGTCGGCGCCGCCGAGCCCGCCCGAGCGCAGCCGCTCGAGATTGGCGGTGATCTGGTCGAGATTGGCGCGCATCTGCTGGATCTGGGTGTTGACCGGACCGCACTGCGCCGAATTGTTGTTGAAGAGCGAGAAGAATCCGGAGCTGTCGCAGCCCATGCGCCGGGCCTGCGCCGTCACGCGATCGAGCTCGCCCTGCTGGCGGGTTGCCGCGTCCTGATAGCGGCGGATCTGCTCGTCCTTGGCCGGGTCGCCGGAGCCGCCGCCGCGGTCGATCGCCGCCAGCTGGCCTTCGAGCCGGCCGCACATCGGATTGGCCTGCGGATTGGGCTGTGGCGCGCCTTGCGGAGCCGGACCGGGCGGGCCGGGCGGCACTTGCGCCAGGGCATGCGTGGCGGGCAGGGACATGCCGGCCAGCACGGCGCAACTCAGAAACCAGCGGGAGAAGCGAGAACGGGAGCTATTGGGCATATCCGGCCATTAAAACGACGCCGCGCGGCGATCAACGCCAAAGCGCGCGGGCAAGGCCGCTGCAATAGCCGTTTCTCGGGGCAGCGTCACGTCGTTTCCGGGGCGCCGGTGTGGCAATAACCCCGTCTGGCCAGCGGCTTGGCTCAGCGCTGGCAGGTGATGGCGACGAATTCACCACAGCTGTTGCCGTTGCATTTTTCATTCGCGGCGTGCGGAACCGCACCGGTGATCTCGTCGGGATCGACGCGGCGGTAATTGGTGGCCTGCGCAAAATCGCGTGACCGGCAATAGGCGCGGGCGGCGGAGGCACCGCAGCGATCGCCGCGGGCGAGGCACTGGTCGATGCCGTAGCCGTCGGCCTGGTTGGCGACGATGAAGACGCGGCTGTCGGCCAGCGCGGCCGAGGAAACAAGGAAGGACGGAGCAACAAAGAGCGTGCAGGCAATCAATGCTGAAACAGGCCGCATGGTGCACCAGTGAAAATGGCGGGGAAACCGCAAGCGACCGGATACGCCCAAATCCTTAATAATGATTAACCATGAGGGCGTTGACGTGATTTCGGTGCGGAGCGGGTGGCTAACTGCCCGAAAACAGCCCCTTGACGCAATAATGGGGCCGTGAGACATGGTGGAACCATGAACGGCCACCTCGCCATCTGCAGCATTTGCCGCGAGATTATGAGCTAGCGATTCGCTGGCTGAGGCCGTCTTTTCTCAACACATGAGAGCATTGGACCGCCCGGCCGCAAGGGAACGGTTTCCATGGATTTGCGCCTCTACGATACGCTGACCCGGGAGAAGCGGCCGTTTGTGCCGCTCGATGCCGAAAACGTCCGCATGTATGCCTGCGGACCGACGGTCTACGACTTCGCCCATATCGGCAACGGCCGCGCTGCCATCGTTTTCGACGTGCTGTTTCGCGTGCTGCGCCATCGCTATGGCGCCGATCACGTGACCTATGTCCGCAACGTCACCGACGTCGACGACAAGATCAACGTCCGCGCCGCGCGGGATTATCCCGGCGTGCCGCTGAACGAGGCGATCCGCAAGGTCACCGAGCAGACCTATCAGCAGTATCAGGACGACGTCACGGCGCTCGGCTGCTTGCCGCCGACCGTGCAGCCGCGCGCGACCGAGCACATCCCGGAGATGCGCGCCATCATCGAGAAGCTGGTTGCCGGCGGCTTTGCCTATGTCGCCGAGGATCATGTGCTGTTCTCGCCGCAGGCGATGAACGCGGCCAATTCGATGTTGCCGCGTTACGGCGCGCTGTCGAAGCGTTCGCTCGACGAGATGATCGCCGGCGCCCGCGTCGATGTCGCGCCCTACAAGCGCGACAACACCGATTTCGTGCTGTGGAAGCCGTCGAAGCCGGGCGAGCCGTCATGGCCGTCGCCCGCAGGCATCAAGGTCGAGGGCCGCCCCGGCTGGCACATCGAGTGCTCGGCAATGGCCTGGAAGCATCTCGGCGAGAAGTTCGACATTCACGGCGGCGGCATCGACCTGGTGTTCCCGCACCATGAGAACGAGCTAGCCCAGACCTGCTGCGCGTTCCACTCCGACCGCATGGCCAATGTCTGGATGCACAACGGTTTCCTGCAGATCGAAAGCGAGAAGATGTCGAAGTCGCTCGGCAACTTCTTCACGATCCGCGATCTGTTGGCCGATTGGCCCGGCGAGGTGCTGCGGCTTGCCATGCTGAAGACGCATTATCGTTCGCCGCTCGACTGGACCGCCAAGGCCACCGAGGAGGCCGCGAAGACACTCGACGACTGGTACGCGGTCGCGGCCGACGCCGATCCCGGCGCGCCGTCGCCGGCGATGGTCGAGGCGCTCTACGACGACCTCAATACGGCGCAGGCGATGGCCGTGCTGCACGGCCTGCGCGGTGCTGCGTCGAGCAGCGAACAGAGCCGCAGGGAGTTTGCCGGCTCGCTCCGGCTGCTCGGCTTCCTGTCGGAGAGCGCGGCCGCGTGGGAGGCCCGCAAGCAGCAGGCGAGCGGTGTCGATGCCGCCGCGGTGGAAGCACTGATCACCGAGCGCACCGCGGCGCGGGCCCGCAAGGACTTCAAGGAGTCGGATCGGATCCGCGATCAGCTCGCCGCGATGGGCGTGGCGATCAAGGACGGAAAGGATGCCGAAGGAAAGCCGATCACCACCTGGGAGGTCGCGCGATGAGCCGCTCCGCGCCCGCCTTGCGCCCGTATCTGCCCGACGACGCGCCGCTGCTGGCGGCGATCTTCGCGGCCTCGATCATGGACCTGACCGGCGACGACTACAGCGAGGCGCAGCAGGAAGCCTGGGCGATGGCCGCCGACGACGAGGCGGCCTTCGGCAAGAAGCTCGCCGGCCAGCTCACGCTGATCGCGACCTTGCAGGGCGCCCCGGTCGGTTTCGCCTCGCTGAAGGGCGCCGATCTCATCGACATGCTCTATGTGCATCCGAGCGCGGTCGGGCAGGGTGTCGGCAGCGCGCTGTGCGATGCGCTTGAGAAGATCGCGAGTGCCCGCGGCACCAAGACCCTGAAGGTCGATGCCAGCGACACCGCGCTGGAATTCTTCCGCAAGCGCGGCTACGTCGCTCAGCAGCGCAACTCGGTCACTATCAACGACGAGTGGCTCGCCAACACCACGATGCAGAAGCAGCTCGATGGTGTCGCGACCCCGGGAGGCCACGCGTGAGCCGCGAGCGCCTCTATCTGTTCGACACCACGCTGCGCGACGGCGCGCAGACCAATGGCGTCGACTTCACCCTGCAGGACAAGCAGGTGATATCAGGCATGCTCGACGCGCTCGGCATCGACTATGTCGAGGGCGGCTATCCCGGCGCCAATCCGACCGACACCGAGTTCTTCAGCAAGAAGCCTGCGTTCGACCACGCACGCTTCACCGCCTTCGGCATGACGCGGCGGCCGGGCCGCTCGGCGTCGAACGATCCCGGGCTTGCCGGCATCCTCGAGGCCAAGGCGGACGCGATCTGCTTCGTCGCGAAATCCTCCGCCTACCAGGTCCGCGTCGCGCTCGAGACCACGAATGAGGAGAACCTCGCCTCGATCCGCGACAGCGTCGCTGCCGCGAAGGCGCTCGGCCGCGAGGTGATGGTCGACTGCGAGCATTTCTTCGACGGCTACAAGGAGAACCGCGACTACGCGCTCGCCTGCGCCAAGGCGGCCTATCAGGCCGGCGCCCGCTGGGTGGTGCTGTGCGACACCAATGGCGGCACCATGCCGCATGAGATCGAGACCATCGTCGGCGAAGTCATCAAGCAGGTGCCCGGCGCCCATCTCGGCATCCACGCCCATAACGACACCGAGCAGGCGGTCGCCAATTCGCTCGCCGCGGTGCGGGCCGGCGCGCGGCAGATCCAGGGCACGCTCAACGGCCTCGGCGAGCGCTGCGGCAACGCCAACCTCTGCTCACTGATCCCGACCTTGAAGCTGAAGCAGGAGTTTGCCGACAAGTTCGAGATCGGCGTCACCACGGAGAAGCTGGCGACGCTGATGAAGGTGTCGCGCACGCTCGACGACATGCTGAACCGCGCGCCCAACCGCCATGCGGCCTATGTCGGCGAAAGCGCATTCGTCACCAAGACCGGCATCCATGCCTCGGCTGTCATGAAGGATCCGCAGACCTATGAGCACGTGCTGCCGGATTCCGTCGGCAATCACCGCAAGGTGCTGGTGTCCGATCAGGCCGGCCGCTCCAACGTGATGGCCGAGCTCGACCGTGCCGGCATCGCCTATGACAAGAGCGATCCGCGGCTGACGCGGCTGGTCGAGGAATTGAAGGAGCGCGAGGCCGCGGGCTTCGCCTATGAATCAGCCAACGCGTCGTTCGATCTCTTGGCGCGCCGCACGCTCGGCAAGGTGCCGGAATATTTCAAGGTCGAGCAGTTCGACGTCAATGTCGAACAGCGCTACAACGCCAACGGCCAGCGCGTCACCGTGGCGCTCGCGGTGGTGAAGGTCGATGTCGACGGCGAGCGGCTGATCTCGGCCGCCGAAGGCAACGGCCCGGTCAACGCGCTCGACGTCGCGCTGCGCAAGGACCTCGGCAAGTACCAGAAATATATCGATGGCCTGAAGCTGATCGACTACCGCGTGCGTATCCTCAATGGTGGCACCGAGGCGGTCACGCGCGTCTTGATCGAGAGCGAGGACGAGACCGGCGAGAGCTGGACCACGGTCGGCGTCTCGCCCAACATCATCGACGCCTCGTTCCAGGCGCTGATGGATTCGGTGTTCTACAAGCTGGTGAAGTCGGGCGCGCAGGCGTGAGTGATTGAGCCGTCATTCCGGGGCGATGCGAAGCAGCGAACCCGGAATCTCGAGATTCCGGGTCTGGTCCTTCGGACCATCCCGGAATGACAACGGGGAGGGAGTATCCATGATCGACCACGTCTCCGTCGGCGTTCGCGATCTGGAACGGGCCGCGCGGTTCTACGAGCCGACGTTGGCCGCGCTTGGCCTGAGCCGCCTCGTCACGCGGCCGGCGACGGTCGGCTTCGGCAAGGCCTATCCAGAATTCTGGATCAATCTGCGCGCCACGATGGCGCAGGTGCCGCATGAGAGCGGCACCCATATCTGCCTGCGCGCGAAGACTACCGCGGAGGTCGACGCCTTCCACGCCGCTGCGTTGGCGTCCGGCGGCCTCTCCGATGGTCCTCCGGGCCTGCGCCCGCACGACCGCGTGCGCTACTATGCGGCCTTCGTCCTCGATCCCGACGGCAACCGCATCGAGGCCGTGACGTTTCCGAGCGAGTAGTAAGGATTTCAGGCTAGCACTTGTCTCGACCCGTCATCCTGAGGAGCGCGTAGCGCGTCTCGAAGGATGCACGGCCACCAGCGGGGCCGTCGTGCTTCGAGACGGCCGCTCTGCGGCCTCCTCAGCATGACGGTCATGGAGCCGAAAGTGCGGCGAACAGTTACAGCCGCCGCGCCACTTCGGGCGCGAGATCCTTCGCGGCCTCGGGCGTGCGTGCCACCGCCGAACGCAGCCGCGGCAGGATCTCGTCGATGCGATCGGCCATCAGCACGTTGATCGGCAGCGTGGGGCGGATGAACTCGGTCATGCGCATGTGGTTCAAAAGCGAGAGCAGGGGCTCCCAGAAATTGTCGATGTTGGCGAGCAGGATCGGCTTGTGGTGACGGCCGAGCTGCTGCCAGGTCAATTGCTCGACCAACTCTTCCAGCGTGCCGATGCCGCCCGGCAGCGCGACGAACGCATCCGAGCGCTCGAACATCAGGCGCTTGCGCTCATGCATGTCGGGCGTGACGATCATCTCCTGAACCGAAGTCAACGCGTTCTCGCGCGCGCGCAGGAATTCGGGAATGATGCCGGTGACGGAGCCACCGTGATCGAGCGTCGATCTCGCGACCGCGCCCATCAAGCCGATCGAGCCGCCGCCATAGACCAGGCGCACGTTGTTTTCGGCAAAGCTCTTGCCGAGCGCGACGGCAGCTTCAACGAAACGGGGATTGTTACCGGGGCCGGAGCCGCAATAAACACAGACAGTCTTGATTTGGTTCATACGTTCCTTGTGGCACTGCAGCGTAAACAGGGTCAAGACTCCCATATGGGGATTGAGGGCCAAAAAATCCCGTAAATTCCCGCGAATCGCGAACAATTTTCGTCATAAGCCTGTACGCCGCGTTCAAACGATCTATATGACGGGCACAATGGCAAACCGTGGAAAAGATGTCGCAGCGGAGCGCCGCGCCGTGGCCGCGCGGGCGGGCGCCTGATGGTGCCGCCGCAACAGAGTGTGACCGGCGCCGCACAGCCCACGGCCACGCCGCCGGCCGCCGAGAAGGGGACGCTGCTCGGCACCCTCGTTCGTCTCTGGCCCTACATCTGGCCCGGCGATCGCGCCGATTTGAAGACGCGCGTGATCTGGTCGGTGGTGCTGCTGCTGTTCGCCAAGCTCGCGACGCTGTCGGTGCCGTTCACCTTCAAATGGGCGATCGATGCGCTGAACGGCACCGGCTCGGCGCCGGTCGCGGCCTCGAACTGGGTGGTCTGGCTGATCGCCTCGCCGGTGCTGATGACGATCAGCTACGGCGCGGTGCGCATCATCATGGCGGTGCTGACGCAGTGGCGCGACGGCATCTTCGCCCGCGTCGCCATGCATGCGGTGCGGCGGCTCGCCTATATCACCTTCGTGCACATGCATGAGCTGTCGCTGCGCTTCCATCTCGAGCGCAAGACCGGCGGCCTGACCCGCGTCCTTGAGCGCGGCCGCTCCGGCATCGAGACCATCGTGCGGATGGTGATCCTGCAGCTGATCCCGACCATCGTCGAGGTCGCGCTGCTGGCGGCGGTGCTGCTCTGGCAGTTCGACTGGCGCTACGTGCTCGCGGTGCTGCTCACGGTCGTCGTGTTCATGTACTTCACCTATATCGCGACCGAGTGGCGGATCGAGATCCGCCGCAGGATGAACGATTCCGACACCGAGGCGAACACCAAGGCGATCGACTCGCTGCTCAACTACGAGACGGTGAAATATTTCGGCGCCGAGGAGCGCGAGGCGCGGCGCTACGACCGCTCGATGGAGCGCTACGAGCAGGCCAGCGTGAAGACCTATACCTCGCTCGCGGTGCTCAACACCGGGCAGGCGATCATCTTCACCGCCGGGCTGACCGCGACCATGCTGATGTGCGCGTTCGGCATCCGCAACGGCACCCACACTGTCGGCGATTTCGTGCTGATCAATTCGATGATGATCCAGCTCTACCAGCCGCTGAATTTCATGGGCATGGTCTATCGCGAGATCAAGCAGGCGATCATCGACATCGAGAAGATGTTCGACGTGCTGGCGCGCGATCCCGAGGTGAGGGACATTCCGGGGGCCAAGCCGCTCGCGGTGTCATCCGGCAGCGTGCGGTTCGAGGATGTCCGCTTCTCCTACGAGGCGGACCGGCCGATCCTCAAGGGCCTGAGCTTCGAGGTGCCGGCCGGCAAGACGGTTGCGATCGTCGGTCCCTCCGGCGCCGGCAAGTCGACGATCTCGCGGCTGCTGTTCCGCCTCTACGACGTCTCGAGCGGCCGCATCCTGATCGACGGCCAGGACATCAAGACCGTGACGCAGGCCTCGCTGCGCTCGGCGATCGGCATGGTGCCGCAGGACACCGTGCTGTTCAACGACACCATCCGCTACAACATCCGCTATGGCCGCTGGGATGCCGGCGACGACGAGGTGGAGGAGGCGGCGCGCCTCGCGCAGATCGACGGCTTCATCCGGATGTCGCCGCAGGGCTATGAGACGCAGGTCGGCGAGCGCGGCCTGAAACTCTCCGGCGGCGAGAAGCAGCGCGTTGCGATCGCGCGCACGGTGCTGAAGGCGCCGCCGATCCTGGTGCTGGACGAGGCGACCTCCGCGCTCGACAGCCACACCGAGCACGAGATCCAGGGCGCGCTGGAGCGGGTCTCGCGCAACCGCACCTCGCTGGTGATCGCGCACCGGCTGTCGACCATCGTCGGCGCCGACGAGATCATCGTGCTGGACCAGGGCCGGATCGCCGAGCGCGGCACCCACGCGCGGCTTTTGGCCGCCGACGGCCTCTATGCCAGCATGTGGAACCGGCAACGCGAGGCCGAGGAGGCCCGCGAACGGCTCGCCCAGGTCGATGACGACGGCACCGCGCCGAATCGGCTGCCGCCGGCGGTCACCGAAACGTCGGAGGATTCCAGCCCTGATGCGGGTGAGAAACCCTTGCCGACCGCCGCGGAATAGTCGATTTAGGGCCTCTCCCGCCAAATGGGGCGGGGAAACGCAAGCGAGCTCTGATGTCGATCGCCAACTCCATCCGCGCGCAGATCCCGCCGATCCACCCCGAGGGCTATCCCTTTATCGGCGGCTTCGCTCTGGCGAGCCTGATCCTGTTCTGGATCTGGACCCCGCTGGGCTGGATCGGGACGCTGCTGACCGTCTGGTGCGCGCTGTTCTTCCGCGATCCGGTTCGCGTGACGCCGCTGCGCGACGGCATCGTGGTATCGCCGGCCGACGGCCGCGTCTCGATGGTGGTGCAGGCGCTGCCGCCGGCCGAGCTCGGGCTCGGCGACAAGCCGCTGCCGCGTGTCTCGGTATTCATGAGCGTGTTCAACTGCCATGTGAACCGCAGCCCGGTGGTCGGCCGCATCGACCGCATTACCTACCGGCCCGGCGCCTTCATCAATGCCGAGCTCGACAAGGCGAGCGAGGACAATGAGCGCAATTCGCTCGTGATCTCGACCTCCAACGGGCGCATTGGCGTGGTCCAGATCGCAGGCCTCGTGGCGCGGCGCATCGTCTGCTTCGTCAAGGAGGGCCAGTCGATCGGCGCCGGCGAGCGCTTCGGCCTGATCCGCTTCGGCTCGCGGCTCGACGTCTATCTGCCCGAGGGCACCAAGGCGCTGGTCTCTGAGGGGCAGACCGCGGTCGCCGGCGAGACGATTCTGGCGGATTTCCGCAACGCCGATCCGGGCCGGACTTACCGCGCCGATTAACTCTGTTTCGCCAGCCCCATCAGCCGGTTCCCGCCGCAATGGCGGAGCCGGACGGCGCTTGCTATATTCATCAGGCCATGACGCCATTCGATCCGAATTCCACCGAGTATCGCCGCCGCCGGTTCCGCCCGATCCCGGTGCGGATGCTGGTGCCGAACATGATCACGCTGCTGGCGATTTGCGCCGGGCTGACCGCGATCCGGCTGTCGACGGAAGGGCGGATGGAGCTGGCGGTCGCCGCCATCGTGTTCGCCGCGATCCTCGACGGCATCGATGGCCGCGTCGCGCGCATGATCAAGGGCCAGTCGAAATTCGGCGCGGAGCTCGACAGCCTCGCCGACTTCGTCAATTTCGGCGTCGCGCCGGGCCTGATCCTGTATTTCTGGCAGCTGCATGAATTGAACAATGGCGGCTGGATCGCCGCGATGGTGTTCGCGATCTCCGGCGGCCTGCGGCTTGCGCGCTTCAATGCCTCGATCGACGATCCGAACAAGCCGGCGTTTGCCGCCAACTATTTCACTGGCGTGCCGGCGCCGGCCGGTGCGATCACCGTGCTGCTGCCGATCTATCTCGCCTTCCTCGGCGTGCCGATGCCGCCGGCGACGCTGACGGCGTTCTACACGCTGTTGATCGCCTTCCTGATGGTGTCGCGGCTGCCGGTGTTCTCCGGCAAGACCGTGAAGATGCGCGTGCCGCCGGAAATGGTGCTGCCGGTGTTCGTGTCGGTGGTGTTCATCGTCGCGCTGCTGATCGGCTATCCCTGGCACATCCTGTCGGCGGGCTCGGTGCTCTATCTGATCAGCCTGCCCTGGGGCTGGAAGTCCTACCGCGACCAGGAGCGCCAGCTTGCCGCGCAGACGCAAGCTGCGGGCGCGCCGGTGGCGGCGCAGGCCGCTGCTCCCTATACGGCGCCGGTCGCGGAGAGTGACCACGACGATCGTCCGACGCATCTGCACTGAGTGCGCCCTCGGTAGTCGACCGTCATCCTGAGGTGCGAGCCTTGCGGCGCAATTGCGCCGCCGGGCGAGCCTCGAAGGATGTACGGCCCGGCTCCGAGATTGGGGCCGTCGACCCTTCGAGGGCCGCTGAAGAAGCGGCCACCTCCAGCGACAACGGCTTCGCCGTTGCGCGGGGGTGACGGTGATAGAGTGGTTTCATTCCAGCAAATATCAGCCATGAGCGTGCCTCGGTTGGGTTCGCCTGCGATCTCGGCTATAGGCTGAGACGGCCCGCTCGAGCATGATCCGGAAAAGTGGAGACCGGTTTTCCGAAAAGATCATGCTCAAACAAAGAAATGAGATCATGATGCGTTTCCCTGGAAACGCATCATGATCTGACGCCAAAAATCAGGAGAGAAACGCCGTGACGACATCCGCTTCCGCCCCGCTTCCTGCTTCCGTCCTTGAAGCGTTGGCGCGCTACGACACGCCGACGATCTGCAACGCGATGGAGATCGTCGCGCCGGAGCGCCGTCTGATCGGCTACACCGTGAAGCCGCTGGTCTGCCCGTTCCCGACGCTGCCGCCGATGGTCGGCTACGCCCGCACCACGACGATCCGCTCGGTGCTGAAATCCGGCCTCTCGGCCGAGGAGCAGTCGAAGCGCCGCATCGAATATTACGAATATGTCGGCACCGGCTTCGGCCCGCGCATCTCTGTCATCCAGGACATCGACGGCCCGGACGTCGGCTATGGTGCGTTCTGGGGCGAGGTGCAGAGCAACGTGCACAAGGCGCTCGGCTGCCTCGGCGTCATCACCGACGGCTCGATCCGCGACATCCCGCAATGGGCGCCGGGCTTCCAGGCGCTGGCCGGCTCGATCGGCCCGTCGCACGCCTGGGTGCATGCCGAGAGCTTTGGCGGCGAGGTCCGCGTCGCCGGCATGACGGTGCGATCCGACGATCTGATCCACGCCGACAGCCACGGCGCCATCGTGATCCCCTATGAGGTCGCGGCGAAGCTGCCCGAGGCCGCCGAACTCTGCGGCCGCCGCGAGACCCCGATCCTGGACATCGCGCGCAGCAAGGATTTCTCACTGGAGAAGCTGAAGGACGCGCTGAAGCGTTCGGCGGAGATCCACTGAGGCAGCACGCGTTGTCGATTTGCAGAGCGGCGGGCCGGAGGGCCCGCCGTTTTGCTTTCGGTGTCAGGCCGGAGCCACCTTCGCGATCTCGTTCGCCCCGCGAACCGTCATGTCGATGGCGACATAGAGGATCACGGCGAGTCCGACATAGGCGATCCAGCGGTGGTTCTGCAGCAGCCGCGCGATGACGGAGGCCGCCGCGCCCATCATCGCGATCGAGAGCGCGAGGCCGAACACCAGCACGATCGGCTGCTCGCGCGCCGCACCCGCGACCGCCAGCACGTTGTCGAGCGACATCGAGACGTCGGCAACGATGATCTGCGTGGTGGCCTGCCACAGCGTCTTGCGCTGGCCCTTTGCGCCATCGGCGTGTTCGGCCGTGGTCTCGTGCGCGTCGGCGCGCAGCTCGCGCCACATCTTCCAGCACACCCACAATAGCAGGATGCCGCCGGCCAGCAGCAGGCCGACGATCTGCATCAGCTGCGTGGTGACCAGGGCGAACAGGATGCGCAGCAGTGTCGCGGCACCGATGCCGATCAGGATCGCCTTGCCGCGCTGCTTCTCCGGCAGGCCGGCCGCGGCAAGGCCGATCACGACGGCGTTGTCACCGGCCAGCACGAGGTCGATGACGACGACCTGCAGCAATGCGCTGAGGGCGTCGAGTGAAAACAACTCGGGCGAAAATAGTTCGGACATGGGTCATGTTCCCCTTGAGGTCGGGGAGCGGACCCTTTCGACGAAACCGGCTCTTGCCGTCATGCGGACGGCAAATCCACCGCGACGCTTATCCGCGTCGCGGGTCGAAGCAGGGCCACTCCAACTGAGTTCCAGTCCGACATCGCAGCTTGTGGCTGCCAGAGGGGCCCGGCCTGGGATTACGGTCGTGACACCGGACGCATTGCTGCTTCTTCCTCGAAGAACAGCGCCGCCTGATCCGGTTCGCCGAGGATCGCCGCTGCGCACCCCATGAAGGTGAACGCGCCGGCAAAATCCCACAGCGTGAGGTTCGCCACGGTTGAGCGCGCGTGGATCACGCGCGCCGCAATCGCAGCAACGGCTGCCTGGACGAACAACAACAGGCTGAGAACGGGCAGCACGAGTGCAGGCTCAACCAGACGGAGCGTCAGGACGATCGGCAGCGCGGTCAGCGCGCCGAACAACAGCAGCATGCCGAACGGCTCCAGAGAGGGAGTCTTTCGCAGCATCGTTTCTGGAATGATCGAGGACATTCCGGTCCTTTACCGATCCTGACTTGTCGTTCACGTCGAGGATATCAGAACGCGATCTCCTTGACGCGCGACGCGGCGCCGCGCGACCGCCGGCCGCGCGACAAGATGTACGTATGCGGTTCCGGAGAAGGCCCGAGCCCCGGGGGGGGTGATCTTGGACGCCATTTTGGCGCCGCCGGCGTGGTGGCATGCCATGGCAAAGTCCGCGCGGCGCCTTTATCTTTGCTGGCAGCGCTGGGCGAACGATCGAAAGGCAATTTCGATGAATATGGCAGGCAAGACGGTGCTGATCACCGGTTCCACCGACGGCGTCGGCCGCTACGTCGCGATGAAGCTGGCGTCGGCTGGCGCCCGGGTCCTGATCCACGGCCGCGATACCAAGCGGGCGCAGACGCTCGCCGACGAGATCAAGCGCCTCAGCGGCCGCGAGCCGATGTTCTACCAGGCCGATCTGTCCTCGCTCGCCGAGGTCCGCGAGTTCGCCCAGCTGGTGCTCGACGACCAGGAACGCCTTGATGTGTTCGTCAGCAACGCGGGCATCGGTTCGCAAAACGAGGGGCCGGCGCGGCAGACCAGCAAGGACGGCCACGAGCTGCGCTTCGCGGTCAACTATCTCGCCGGCTTCCTGCTCGCGCATCTGTTGCTGCCGCGGCTCAAGGCGAGCGCGCCGGCGCGCATCGTCAATGTCGCGTCGCTCGGCCAGCACCCGATCGATTTCGGTGACGTGATGATCACGAAGAACTACAGCGGTGCGCGCGCCTATGCGCAGAGCAAGCTGTCGCAGATCATGTTCACCATCGACCTGGCCACGGAGCTGGAAGGCTCCGGCGTGACCGTCAACTCGCTGCACCCCGCGACCTACATGAACACCACCATGGTGCGCGCCAGCGGCGCGACGCCGATCTCGACCGTCGAGCAGGGCGGTGATGCCATCCTGCGTCTGGTCCAGGACGACGATGTGGCAGGCCGGAGCGGGCTGTTCTTCGACGGCAAGCGCGAGGCGCGCGCCCATGCCCAGGCCTATGACGCCGAGGCGCGCAAGCGGCTCAAGGCGTTGAGCCTGACGCTCACCGGGCTGCGGGCTTCCTGATCCGGCGCGAGACCGGCGCACTTTGGACGCGACCTTGGGTGCGGATCGCCTCGAACAGGCGCTTGCATGCGGCCGGAACGCCGCGATCCGGCACCGTTGCAATGCCGAGCAAGAGACCCGGCTGCGCGCGCTTCGGTGAGAAATACCAGGGCGAGAGCGGGGCGGGCGCCAGCCCGTGCGCGAGCAGTGCCCTGACGATCTCGACATCGGCGGTCTTGTCCGGCAGCGTCAGCATGACGGCGAGGCCGGCAACCTGCACGTCGTTGCTCCAGCTCCGTAGCGCCGTCGTTAGCGCATCGCGGTTGTCGCAATAGGCCCGCTTGGTTCGCCTGAGATGGCGGATGTAGTGACCGTCGCGCATGAACTCCGCGGTGGACAGCTGCACCGCTGGGCCGGGAGCGGGGACCAGGCACGTCGCGACATCGGCGAACTGCGCCGCCAATGGCTCTGGCGCAACCAGGAAGCCGAGGCGCAGCGTCGGCGAGATCGTCTTGCTGAAGGAGCCGAGATGGATCACCCGGCCGGCGCGATCGAGCGAGCGAGGCGAGCGCCGGCGCGGCACGGCCATTGAGCTGCAATTCGCCGAGATAGTCGTCCTCGATGATGAAGGCTCCGGTTTGGGCGGCCCAGTCGAGCAGCTGCGCGCGACGTTGCGGCGACAGCGGCGGGCCGAGCGGCGCCTGCTGGCCCGGGGTCACGACCGCGAGCGCCGCGTCGGGGGCGTGCTTGAGACCGTGCTCGACATCGATGCCGTTGGCATCGACGGGGATCGGGACGACCTCCAGCCGGCCGAGCTCGAGGCCCTTTCGCGTCAATGGAAATCCCGGGTCTTCCATCCACGCGCGGCGGCCTTCGAGGCCGAGCACGCGCATCGCGAGGCCGAGTCCTCCGCTGAATCCCGAGGTGATGACGATCTGCGCGGGCGAGCATTCGAGCCCGCGCGCGATCGCGAGATGCGCCGCGATCTCGCGTCTCAATTCGAGCTCGCCGCGTGGATCGACATAGCGCATCACCGCGCTCAATTCCGCCCGGACGGCGCGCGCGCGCGGATTCGCGCCAGCAGCTTGGCGGGGAGGCTATCCTGCGCGGGGACGCCCATCCGGAAGTGTCCCTGACCGCTCAGATCGCGAAACATCTCCACGACCGATCCGGGAGCGACCGGCGCATCGGGCTTGGCGGCCTTCCTGGGCCGCCTCGCGACGGTGGTGCCGCCCGCCTTCGACGACACGATGTGCTGGGCGTCCGACAGCTTGTCATAGGCCGCCCGCACGGTGCCGCGCGCAACGCCGAGCTGCGCGGCAAGGTCGAGCCACGATGGCAGCCGGGCGCCCGGCACCAGCACGCCCTTGTCGATCGCCGCCGCGATCGCCTTGCGGATCTGCTCGGAGAGCGGCGTCCTGGCCGACCGGTCGAGCGCGATGGGAAGCGGGTTGGGCATGGCCCGTGGTACACCAATTCGGTTCATTCTTGGTGCTTCTTTTTGGCCATGCGTGCCCGCATCTATCCGGTAGCGATGGAGGCACGAGATGAAGACCTTGATGACAACGCTGCTGGCCTGCGCGGCCCTTGCGACTCCGGCGATGGCGCAATCGGTGACGCCGAAATTCGAGCATATGATCACGAACATTCCCGGCAAGTCGCTGATCGCGGTGGAGGTCAACTTTCCGCCCGGCGAGCCGTCGGCGCCGCATCATCACGCCAAATCGGCGTTTCTCTATGTCTACGTGCTCCAGGGCGCGATCGAGAGCCAGCTGGAAGGCGAGGCCGCGCATGTCTATCGGGCCGGCGACAGCTTCTTCGAGCCGCCCGGCGCGCATCACGTGCTCGGGCGCAACGCGAGCGCGACCGAACCGGCGAAGCTGCTTGCGGTGTTCGTCGTCGACAGCAACGACAAGGCGCTGACTGTGTTCGACAAGGAAGGACACAAGCAATGAGCATGCGGATCGACTACAACAAGGTCGCGCCAGCGGGCATCAAGGCGCTCGGCGGCGTCTATGGCTACATCACGCAAAGCGGGCTTTCCGCGCAGCTCGTCGAACTGGTCTATCTGCGGATATCGCAAATCAACGGCTGCGCCTATTGCCTGGACTCGCATACCCGCAGCCTGCTGAAGATGGGCGTCAAGGTCGAGAAGCTTGCGGTGCTGCAGGTCTGGCGCGAGGCCGAGGCGCTGTTCGACGCCGAGGAGCGCGCCGCGCTGGCCTGGGCCGAAACCGTCACCCGCGTGGCGGAGACCGCGATTCCGGAAGCCGATTACCAGGCGGCCCGCGAGGTGTTCAACGAGAAGCAACTGGTCGACCTGACCATCGCGATCGGCCTGATGAACACCTACAACCGCATCGCAATCGGCTTCCGCAACCCGCCGCAGGCTGTGGTCGAGCATTCCGCTGCGGCGGCTTGATCTTGGCAGGAATGGGTCAACTCCTGGACGGAAGCAACTCATTCGTTGCGGGCCGCATGCTCAGCAGCAGGAGTGCGCCGGAGAGCAAGTACAGCGCCATGACGAAGTACATGCCATAGATGTTGTCGCCGGTGTTCCGCACGATGAACCCGGTGATCGACGGGCTTACCGCCGGACCGAGATTTCCGAGGCTGGTGACGAGGGCAAGGCCGCCGGCCGCCGCGCCCGCTGAGAGATACTCACTGGTCAATGCATAGAAGAGCGGCGGCGCTGATACAAACCCGATGACGGCGAAGGAGAGAGCCAGGATCGAACCAACAAAAGTGCCGTGGAGCAACATGAGAAAGAACAAGCCGCCGGCGGCAATCGTGACGCAGGTCGCATAGTGCCAGCGGCGCTCATGCCGCTTGTCCGAATGACGACCGATCAGGATCATGCAGACGATACCCGCAGCGTTGGCTACTGCGTGATAGACGCCGACCAGTAGCGGATCCTTTACTCCCCAGCTATGGATCAGGGTCGGCATCCAGAATACCATCGTGTAGTTGGCGCCCAGCAGACAAAAACAGGCCAGCGACAACAGGTAGACCTTCGGGTCTCGCAGCAGCTGCCGGAACGTCCCCGAGGTCGCCTTCACGATGTTCTCTTCGTCATGCTGTAAAGCATCGTCCAGCAGCGCCTTCTCCCCCTTCGAGAGCCACGCGGCCTGGAACGGCTTGTCCTTGAGCAGGTAATACACGAGAACGCCGAGGATTGGCGCGGGCAACCCCTGGATCAGAAACAGCCATTGCCAGCCGTAAAGACCGCTGACGCCGTCGAAATACTTCAGGATCGAACCACACAGCGGACCAGCGATGAACATTACAATGGGGGGCGCCGACGCGAGGATCGCGATGACCTGCCCGCGCCTCACCGACGGGTACCAGTATGTCAAGTACAGCAGCACGCCCGGGGCGAAGCCGGCCTCAAAGACACCAAGGAAGAACCTCGCCGCATAGAACTGGAGCGGCGTCGATACGAACATCATGGCGGTCGCCGCCAATCCCCAGAGCACCATGATCCGCAACAGAGTCTTGCGCGCGCCGATCCTTTCCAGAAGAAGATTGCTGGGCACCTCAAACAGGAAATATCCGACGAAGAAGATGCCCGCGCCGAGCCCGTAGACTGCATCATCAAACGGTAGTGTCTGCTTCATCTGAAGCTGTGCGAAGCCGATGTTGATGCGGTCGAGAAAGGCGACCATGCTGGCGATCAGTAGCA
This sequence comes from Bradyrhizobium sp. USDA 4504, assembly GCF_054063995.1. Taxonomy (NCBI): domain Bacteria; kingdom Pseudomonadati; phylum Pseudomonadota; class Alphaproteobacteria; order Hyphomicrobiales; family Nitrobacteraceae; genus Bradyrhizobium; species Bradyrhizobium sp. USDA 4504. The sequence continues at coordinate 2,039,125 of NZ_JBSSGV010000001.1, forward strand.
AAGGTATAAGGCGCCAGTCGACCTTGGCGAACACGGCCTTGTACGCCGGGTTCTCCAATATCGGCGACGACGACTTGCTTGCAGCAGGCAGATGCATTCTTGTTCCTTCCAAAGTATGCTTTTGCCTATGATGTCCTTCGAACCAGTCGCTGCTCCATTGCGCGGGAGTAATGGTCTGACCTCGAAAGCTCAGGTGACCTTTGCCTCGATGACGCTGAGACGCCCGGCCGGATAGGTCGCGGTGTGAGTAAAGCCGGATTCGCGAAACAGCCAAGCGTACTGCTTTTCCGTTCTTTCGAGACCGCCAGGCCCGCGAAGCATGAGCAGATCGGTCAGCGTCTGTTCCCTGTGCGCATCGCTTACGCTCGGGAATTCCGGCACGATCCGTTCGATAAGCAGGAGCACGCCCCCTCCGGGGAGCGCCCTTCGACAGTTTGCGAGGATGACCATGCTGCGCTCATCGCTCCAATCGTGAATGATGTTCTTCATGACGATGGCATCCGCGATCGATGGAATCGTCTGGAAGAAATCGCCAGCCATGAATTCGACGCGATCACTGAGCCCGCTGCGCCTCAGGTGGCCAGTCGTGGATTCGGCGCAGCGCGGAAGGTCGAAAATAGTCCCTCGGATATGCGGATGTTGCCCGGCTATGGCGCCAACGAGTTCGCCGGAGCCGCCGCCGACATCCATGAGATGAGCGAACGCACCGAAGTCGTAGGCCCCCAGGATATCCGGAATCGCCAGACGCGTCCCCTCCATCATCGCTGCGTTGAATATGTTGACCATCTCCGGATCGCGCGCCATGAGATCAAAGCTGTTTTCATGGCCAAGCAGTTGCGCGGCGGTCTTGCCGGTCATGATCGAGTCCTGTAGCCCGGTCCACGATTCGGTCAGAAACTGGCCTTCAAAGATCGTCCAGTTCTTGAGGGACTGGGTTGCGGCCCCGTCAAGGCAAGTCCCCAGTTCGGTCAATGCGTATTGCTCTTCAGCGACCGTGCAAATGCCTATGGTCGAAAGCGCGGTCAGCAGGCGGCGGAGCGCCTGCTTGTTCGCGCCGGTTGCCTCGACGAGTTCGCCAAGGGGCCGCGATCCATCGCGCAGGAGCTCGGCGATCCCCAGCTTCGCGGCGACGTAGATGACCGCGGTCACGCGCTGCGACTGAATAAGGTGCAGCAATCTTGCGGATGCTTGGACAGAGGCCATCGATCATTCCCCCTCATGTTGCTCGTTGGTGCCGGTCCAGCACTCCCGGGCAAACCTGCTCAGGCTCGAAGGCGGCGCGCTGCGCGGCATTGATTGGCCGATCCTGATCTCGGTGTCGCTGACGCCGGGGCCGCATCGCCGGTCCGTCCCCGCAACCGGGGAAGGGTTGAAACCTGAAATACTTAGCGCAGTATGGATGACAGAACTGATCATGGAGGCCTGCCTGGCGCTGACCGCTTTTGGTGGATCGCTGCTCGGGACGGTTTTGCTATCCCGCGCCGCAAGATGATGCTGTACAATTGCCGCCAGGTCCCGAAACCTCGCCGATATTCTGCCGATATTTTCCGAAATGGCCCAACGAGGCGTTCTTGCTTAAGTCATCGCAGCCTTCGATTGTGATCGGCGACCGGACCTTGGACCTGGCCCGCGAATTGCTGCTCGACGGGCGCGGCGACATCGTGCCGTTGCGTCCTCAAGCCTGGGCGGTGCTGCGGCTCCTCGCGCAACGTGTCGGGCGCCTGGTGCATAAGGACGAGATATTGGATGAGGTCTGGTCGGACTGCGAGGTCACGGAAGACTCGCTTGTCCAGGCCATCGGCGACATCAGGCAGGCCTTGGGAGGGGCGGGCCGATTGGCCCTGAGAACCTTGCCTCGCCGCGGCTACATGCTGGTCGTGGATGGCGAGCAGGCCGACCGCCCGGCTTCTGCCAGTGTCACGACCTCGTCGATGCCGGACAACGCCGGAAGGCCAGCGGGTTCATCTTCGGTCCCACACCTGTCCATTGTTGTTCTACCATTCACAAATATTGGCGGCGATCTGGAGCAGGAATATTTTGTCGATGGCGTGACTCACAGTCTGACTACCGACCTGTCGCGCATCGCCGGCGCGTTCGTCATCGGCCGGGGCACTGCGTTCACCTTCAAGGGAAAGGCGGTGGACGTGAGGGAGATCGGTCGCGAATTGAATGTCCGTTACGCGCTGGAAGGGTCGGTGCAACGCGGCGGCAATCGCTTTCGCCTGAACGTTCAGTTGACTGACACGGAAACCGGAGCCCATGTGTGGGCCGAGCGCTTCGACAAGCCCGCTGCCGACTTGCTGGACATGCAGGATGAGATCGTATCCCGGCTCGCCAATACATTGAACGCCGAGCTTATCAAGGCCGAAGCACGACGGGCAGAACGGTTGCCCCAGCCGGACGCGATGGATCTCTATTTTCAGGGCAGGGCTGTCCTGAATAAAGGAATAGCGCCAGCGGTTATGGCGCGAGCAAGGGATTTCTTCATGCGCGCCCTCGCGCTTGATCCCGACAATATTGAAGCAGCGGTTGCCGCGGCTCAGGTCGATTTTGCGATCGGTTCTTCCTCCATGGCCGATGACGGACCGGCATATTTCAGGGCCGCGGAGAAGGCGCTGAATGGCGTGTTGTTGCGTGCGCCCAATCACCCCAGAGCCCACATGTTGCTCGGCGCGGTTCAAATTCGGACGCACCGCGCTGCAAAGGGTATCGCTGAATGTCGCCAGGCGCTGGCGCTCGATCGGAATTTGGCCGATGCGCATGGGTTTATTGGCCTCGGGAAGCATGCGCTGGGGCGTGGTGAGGAAGTCGAGGGGCATATTCAAGAGGCGTTACGACTGTCCCCTCGCGATACGCGTGCCTTTCTCTGGATCATGGTTGTCGGGATGGCCAAGTTGATGTCCTGCACCAATGCAGACCTCGAGGCGCTGGACTGGCTTCGCCGGAGCATTGAGGCTAATCCCAATTTTGCGCTCGCTCACTTTCACTTGGCTGGCGCGTTGGCCATGATGGGAGACCTCGAGGAAGCACGATCCAGTGCCAAAGCCGGACTGGCGCTCGATCCCAACTTCAGCATTCGTCGATACGACGTCAATGTCGTCTTCCTGTCCGACAATCCGGTATGGCTCGCCAAGCGTAAGCGCTTTTATGAGGGAATGCGCATGGCCGGCGTGCCGGAGAGCTAGTGCCGCGTTCGATCATCTGCGTGAATGGGATAGAGCTGCGACGAGGAGCTGCATTTGAGCTCCAGCAGCGGCGCACCATGCACTCGCCTTGGCCAGCGGCGGGGCACCGCTCACGAACCCGGCTTCGCCTCGACAGGCTTCTGCGCGAACTGCGGAAAGGTCTCGGCGACGACAGGCCCATCCAGCCGCCATGAATAGCAGCCGCCGACGAAGAATGGCGGCTCGGTGACATCGCGCTGGTGATCGAGCGCGCCGCGGCCCTGCGGGTCCTTGCCGGAGGTTGCGGTCTGGAACAGCGTCGTCACCGCGGGACCCAGCAGCTCGGCGAGATGGGTGCAGGTTTCGAGCTTGCCAATCTTGCGACGGACCAGTTCGCGCCAGCCCTTGCCGATGCGTTCGCCGACCAGGCGCTGCAAGATGCCCTCGACGTCGAGGCAGGACGGGTAGGGCGTTGAGGCCATCGTGGTGCCGGTCTCGCGGATCGTAAAACTGTCGTCGACCGCGAGCCGCAGGCGGATGTCGTGCACGGGATCGTCGGGCTGCTGCAGCCCGCGATGCTTGTCCTGTCGGGCATAGGGTTTGGTGTCGACCAGCTGCGCCTCGACTTCCCACAATCCGTCGTCACGGAGATAGCCGAGACATTCGACGGAGCGGCGGTGCATCAGGCGGCGGGGCTTGCCGTCGGCATTGGTATCGGGTGCGGACATCGGAACTCGCTGGATTGAATCTAGAGCTGATCCAATCGGCCGTGCGCTCCGATGTCAACGCTCGCGGTCGAATGGCGTCATGAGACATCGTCATTCCGGGATGGCGCGTTAGCGCCAGACCCGGAATCTCTAGATTCCGGGTTCGATGCTTCGCATCGCCCCGGAATGACGGGGGTGACGTTGAGAGCTATCCCTCAGCTCACCCGCCGTTCGCGGTTCTCCCAATACGGCTTGCGCAGCTCGCGCTTTAAGATCTTGCCGGCGCCGGAGAGCGGCAGCGGCGTCGCGGTGATGTCGACGCTGCGCGGGCATTTGTAGCCGGCGATCAGCATCTTGCAGTGCTCCATCAGCTCTTCCGGCGTGGCGCTGGCGCCGCTCTTCATCACCACGACGGCGTGAACCTGCTCGCCCCAGCGTTCGCTCGGGATCCCGATCACGGCGCATTGCGCCACCGCCGCGTGCTGGGCGAGCGCGTTCTCGACCTCGGCCGAATAGACGTTCTCGCCGCCGGAGATGATCATGTCCTTGACGCGGTCGACGACGTAGACAAAGCCGTCCTCGTCCATGTAGCCGCCGTCGCCGGTGTGCATCCAGCCGTCGATCACGGCGCGCGCGGTCTCCTCCGGCCGCTCCCAATAGCCCATCATCACCATGTCGCCGCGCACCGCGATCTCGCCGACGGTACCCGTCGGCACGAGCTTGTCCTCCGCATCGACGATCCTGACCTCGGCGCCAAGCGTGGCGCGGCCGGCGCCGCGGTGCCGTCCCTTGGCGCGGCCGTCGCCGATATGCTCCTTCCAGTGCAGCAGGGTCGCGATCGGCGACAGCTCGGTCATGCCGTAGGCTTGCGTGAACTCGACATGCGGCAGCGCCTTCATGGCGCGCATCAGCACGGCGTCGCTGATCACGGAGGCGCCGTAGGAGATCCGCTTCAAGGACGACAGGTCGTAATTGCCGAGCGTCGGGTGATCGACGAACATCTGGATCATGGTCGGCACCAGCAGCACGTCGGTGATGCGCTCCTTCTGCACGGCGGCCGCGACGCCGTCAGGCGTAAAGCCCTGGATTACGACGTTGGATCCTCCGGACAGCAGCACCGAATACATCGCCGCGCCATTGGCGAGGTGGAACATCGGCGCCGCATGCAGATAGATCGTGCTGCTCGGCCATAGGCCTTCGCCGAGCGCGTTGAGCGCGTTGGCCATCAGATTGCCGTGGCTCAGCATCACGCCCTTGGAGCGGCCGGTGGTGCCGCCGGTGTAGAAGATGCCGGCAAGGTCGTCGCGGCTGCGCATCGCATCCGGAACAGGCGCGCTGCGCGCGATGAGCGTCTCGTAATTCTCCATGCCGGCAGGCGTGTCGCCCTCGTCGGCATAGACCAGCCGCAGGCCGGGGACGGCGCCTGCCAGCGCCGTGCCGACCGGCGCAAACGCCCTGTCGACGAACAGGATCGTTGCGCGGCAGTCGCGCAGCGCGTCCTCGTTCTCGATCGAAGACCAGCGGATGTTGAGCGGCACGATCACGGCGCCGGCCCAGCCGACGGCGAGGTAGAGCTCGAGATAGCGGTCGGAGTTCAGCGACAGGATCGCGACGCGGTCGCCGTCCTGGGCGCCGAGGCCGCGGATCGCGGCGGCGAGGCGGGCGACGCGTTCGCCGACCTCGCGCCAGTTGCGCCGCCGCTCACCGCAGACGACCGCGAGCCCGTTTGGATTGACCTGCAGCGCGCGCCGCAGTCCGTGCGTGATGTTCACTCGTCTCCTCCCTTGATGCGTTTCCCTTGCGAGGCGGTTTGTCCGCCTTCTCGTGCGCCGTTGTCTTGCGCGTTGATGTCATTTGCGTTGTTGTTTTGGCGATGCCTTCGGTGAGGCGGATCGCGAATTCCTCAGCGACGGCACGTCCGCTCAGCTCGCCGCCCGGCTGGAACCAGTGGCCGATCCAGTTCAGCGAGCCGGCAATGGCGAAAGCCGCGAGCTTCGGGTCGCACGGTTTCACCGAACCGTCTTCGACGCCCTGTGCGATATAGTCGCGGAAGGCGCGGTCGATCCGCCGCTTGGCAGTCTGCACGATCTTGCGGTTGTCCTCGCTGAGATCGCGGATGTCGAAGCGGACCAGGCTCTTGCCGTAGTCCGCGGTCATCAGCTCGGCATAGCGGACGGTGAGCTTGCGCAGCTTGTCGAGCCCCGAGCCGCCGCCCGCCGACGTCTCGGCAATGCATTCGTCGACCAGCTCATTGCCGATCGACCAGCACTCGAACAGGATCTCGTCCTTGCCGCGGAAGTAGTTGTAGAGCGCCGGCTTGGTGATGTTGAGCCGCTTGGCGACGTCGTTCAGCGTGGCACGGTGATAGCCCTGTTCAAGGAACAGGGCTACGGCCGTGCGCAGCACTGCCTCGCGCTTCTCGTCGCGGGCGCGGCGCCGGCTTTCGAATGGCAGCCATGGCGACTCGTTGCTGGAAGAGGGGGAGTGGGCGTCCATCGCGTCGGCTGTTGTCGCATTGACTCCGGAAGATCGCCCGTATATTACCCATGGGTAACAAATAGTCCAGTGGGTAATTTCCGGGAGGACACGCGATGACGTCACGCACCTATATTGCCGGGGTCGGCATGATCCCGTTCGTCAAGCCCGGCGCCAATGCGCCGTATCACGTGATGGGCGCCGAAGCGGCGAAGCTGGCGCTCGCCGACGCCGGGCTCGACTACGGCCGCGTGCAGCAGGCCTATGTCGGCTACGTCTATGGCGACTCCACCTGCGGGCAGCGCGCGCTCTATCCGGTCGGGATGACCGGCATCCCGATCGTCAACGTCAACAACAACTGCTCGACCGGCTCGACCGCGCTGTTCCTGGCGCGGCAGGCGATCGAGTCAGGCGCGGCCGATTGCGTGATGGCGCTCGGCTTCGAGCAGATGAAGCCCGGCGCGCTCGGGGCCGTGTTCACCGACCGTCCCAGTGCGTTCGACGATTTCGACGCCGCGGCCGACAAGCTGGTCGACGCGCCCGGCGTGCCGCTGGCGCTGCGCTATTTCGGCGGCGCCGGCCTCAGCCACATGAAGAAATACGGCACGCCGCTCTCCGCCTTTGCAAAAGTGCGCGCCAAGGCGAGCCGTCATGCCAAGAACAATCCACTGGCGCTGTTCCGCAAAGAGGTCACCGCCGACGACGTGATGAACGACCAGGTGATCTGGCCCGGCGTGATGACGCGGCTGATGGCGTGCCCGCCGACCTGCGGCGGCGCCGCCGCGATCCTGGTCTCGGAGAAATTCGCCGACCAGCACGGCCTCAACAAGCAGGTCCGCATCGCGGCGCAGGCGATGACGACCGACACGCCCTCGACCTTCGGTGCGTCAGACATGATGCAGGTGGTCGGCTACGACATGGCGCGGGATGCCGCGCGCAAGGTCTATGAGGCCGCCGGCATCGGGCCTGATGATCTCGACGTCGTCGAGCTGCACGACTGCTTCGCGCACAACGAGCTGATCACCTATGAGGGGCTTGGCCTGTGCGGCGAGGGCGAGGCCGCGAAATTCATCGACGACGGCGACAACTCCTATGGCGGCAGGATCGTCACCAACCCGTCCGGCGGGTTGCTGTCGAAGGGCCATCCGCTCGGCGCCACCGGGCTTGCGCAGTGCTATGAGCTGACGCGGCAGCTGCGCGGCACCGCTGCGGCGACGCAGGTGGAGAGCGCGCGGATCGGCTTGCAGCACAATCTCGGCCTCGGCGGCGCCTGCGTCGTGACGCTCTACGAACGCGCTTGAGGTCGTCATGGTCGATCAATCCGCTGTCGGGCGTACATTTACGCCCGTGACCGCGCGCGTCGAGCCGGGGCGGCTGCGCTTCTTCCTCGATACGCTCGGCGAGACGAATGCCGTCTATCGCGACGAGGCGGCCGCGCAAGCGGCCGGCTTCACGGCGGCGCCGGTGCCGCCGACCTATCTGTTCTGCCTCGAGATGATGGATGCGCCGGACCCGTTCGAGTTCCTCACGGCGCTCGACATCGATCTGGCGCGCGTGCTGCACGGCGAGCAGCGCTTCGACTATCATGCGCCCGTCGTGGTCGGCGACACCTTGACCTTCCGCCCGCGCGTCACTGGCGTGACCGACAAGAAGGGCGGGGCGATGACGCTGATCGTGGTCGACACCCCGGTCACCAACCAGAACGGTGTCCATGTCGCCGATGTCTCGCGCACCGTCGTGGTACGCAATGCGAGGCCGTCATGAGCAGCTCTCCCTCTGTCGGCGACCGCATCGTCCACAAGGAGTTTCCACCGATCACCCGCCATCGCCTCGCGCTGTATAGCGGCGCCTCCGGCGATCACAATCCGATCCATGTCGACATCGATTTCGCGAAGGCGGCCGGCTTCCCCGACGTGTTCGCGCACGGCATGCTGGTGATGGGCTATCTCGGCCAGGCGCTGACCGACGCGGTGGCGCCGTCGCGCATCCGCTCGTTCTCGACCCGCTTTGCGGCGATCACCCAGCTCGGCGCGAAGCTGACCTGCGAGGGCACGGTGACCGAGCTGGTCGAGCAGGGCGGTGAGAGGCGCGCAATACTCGCGCTGACCACCAGGGATCAGAACGGCGAGATCAAGCTCGCCGGCGAGGCGGTTATCGCGCTGTAGTGCGAAAGGTCTCGCCACGAGGGATTGTGCGCTCCCTCGCCCCGCTCTTGCGGGGAGAGGGTTTGGGTGAGGGGCTGCTTCCGCGCACTCTGGAGGTGGTGAGACCTGTACCCCCTCACCCGGAACGCATCTGACAATGCGTTCCGACTTCTCCCCGCAAGCGGGGCGAGGTGAGGCGGGCATACCGCAAAGATCACGTTGTTTGAGGGAGGTTTGAATGTCAAAGCTGCAAGGCAAAGTCGCGCTCGTCTCGGGCTCCGGCCGCGGCATCGGGCGCGCGATTGCGCTGAAGCTCGCGAACGAGGGCGCGCGCGTCGTGGTCAACGACCTCGATGCCGAGCCGGGCGATGCGGTCGTCGCGGAGATCAAGGCCATGGGCGGCGAGGCGATCGCGGTCAATGGCAGCGTGACCGAAGCCGGCTTTGCCGATCGCTTCGTCGGCGCCGCGATCGAGCGGTTCGGCGGTCTCGACATCATCGTCAATAATGCCGGGTACACCTGGGACTCGACGATCCAGAAGATGACCGACGAGCAGTTCCAGGCGATGCTGGACGTCCATCTGGTCGCCCCGTTCCGCATCATGCGCGCGGTGTCGGAGCCGATCCGAGTGATGGCGAAGAGGGAGGCCGAGGCGGGCCGCGAGGTGTTCCGCAAGGTCGTCAACATCTCCTCGATCGCGGGCCTCTACGGCAATGCCGGGCAGGCGAGCTATTCGTCCGCCAAAGCATCGCTGATCGGGCTGACGCGCACGATGTGCAAGGAGTGGGGCCGCTACAAGGTCAACGTCAATTGCGTGGCGTTCGGCCTGATCAACACCCGCCTGACCCAGCCGATCGAGACCCAGCAGAAAACCATCGACGTCGCCGGCCGCGACATCAAGGTCGGCGTCCAGCCGCAGATGCTGGAGGCGATGGGCCGCATGATCCCGCTCGGCCGCGGCGGCACGCCGGAGGAGGCGGCCGATGCGGTCTATCTGTTCTGCGCTCCGGAATCGAATTACATCAGTGGTCAGGTGATCGTCGCCGGCGGCGGTCTTCTGATTTAATACGAGGGCAGAATGCACTACCGATCGTCCTGGATGACCGAGGAGCTGGACACCTTCCGAGACCAGTTCCGCAAATTCCTCGCCAAGGATCTGGCGCCGCACGCCGAAAAATGGCGCGAGCAGAAGCTGGTCGATCGCTCGGCCTGGCGCGCGCTCGGCGAGATGGGCGCGTTGCTGCCGAGCGTGCCCGAGGCCTATGGCGGCTTAGGGGCCAGCTTCGCCTATGACGCCGCCGTGCTCGATGACCTCGAGAGCACGGTGCCGGAGCTGACCACCGGCGTCTCCGTGCACAGCGCGATCGTCGCGCATTACATCGTCAACTATGGCTCGGAGGAGCAGAAGAAACGTTGGCTGCCGAAGATGGCGTCGGGTGAGATGGTCGGCGCCATCGCGATGACCGAGCCCGGCACCGGCTCGGATCTGCAGGCCGTCAAGACCACGGCGAAGAAGCAGGGCAATTCCTACGTCATCAACGGCCAGAAGACTTTCATCACCAACGGCCAGGCCGCCGATCTCGTCATCGTGGTGGCGCGGACCGGGGCTCCGGGCGCCAAGGGCATCTCGCTGATCGTGGTTGAGACCGCGGGCGCCGAGGGGTACCGGCGCGGGCGCAACCTCGACAAGATCGGGCTGCACGCATCAGACACGTCGGAGCTGTTCTTCGATAACGTCACGGTGCCGCCGGAGAACCTGCTCGGCGCCGAGGAGGGCAACGGCTTCGTACAGCTGATGCAGCAATTGCCGCAGGAGCGGCTGTCGCTCGCGATCGGCGCGGTCGCCTCGATGGAGCGCGCGGTCAGGATCACCGCCGAATACACCAAGGAGCGCACCGCGTTCGGCAAGCCGCTGCTCGAATTCCAGAACACCGCCTTCAAGCTTGCCGAGCGCAAGACCGAGGCGATGATCGCCCGCGTGTTCGTCGACTGGTGCGTCGAGCGCCTGGTCGCCGGCGACCTCGACACCGTGACGGCGTCGATGGCGAAATGGTGGTGCTCGCAGAAGCAGGTCGAGACCGCCGACGAATGCCTGCAGCTGCATGGCGGCTACGGCTACATGCAGGAATATCCGATCTCGCGCATGTTCATCGATTCCCGCATCCAGAAGATCTATGGCGGCACCAACGAAATCATGAAGCTCCTGATCGCGCGTTCGCTGTAGGCGGGCGCATCTTTGGCCGTCGTTCCGGGGCACGCGAAGCGTGAACCCGGAATCTCGAAGTTGCGGCTTGAGATTCCGGGTTCGATGCTCGCGCATCGCCCCAATGACGCGGAGGGGTGAGTGCGCGCTCATCTCCTTCGGCCGTGCGCCGCTACATCGCCCGTACGTTCTTGAGGAACTTGTCGACCTGAACTTCCAGCTCTGAGGCGTTGCTGGCGAGCTCTCCGGAGGCCGCCAGCACGTTCTCGGCGGCCTTGCTGGCATCGTCGATCGCCTTGGTCGTGCCGTTGATGTTTGCGGTGACCTCCTTGGTGGCCGCGGCCTGTTCCTCGACCGCGCTGGCGATCACGGTCGAGATCTCGCTGATCTGGACGATGACCTGCGAGATCGCCTTCAGCGCCGTGGCGGTGTTGCCGGTCGCGGCCTGCATCTCGTTGATCTGCGCCGAAATGTCTTCCGTGGCCTTGGCGGTCTGGTTGGCCAGCGCCTTCACCTCGGAGGCGACGACGGCGAAGCCGCGTCCGGCCTCACCGGCCCGCGCGGATTCGATGGTTGCGTTGAGCGCAAGCAGGTTGGTCTGGCCGGCGATTTGGCTGATCAGGGCGACGACGTCGCCGATCTTCTGCGCCATGGTCACGAGACCCGCGACCAGCTTGTCGGACTTCTCGGCTTCGTCGACCGCCATGCGGGCAATGCGGCTCGCCTCGGCCACCTGGCGGCTGATCTCGTTGACCGAGGACGACAGCTCCTCGGACGCGGACGCCGCGCTCGCCGAGCGCTGATTGACGAATTCGGCGGTCGTCGTCAGCGATCGCGCAGTGCCCTGCATTTGCGTCGACGCCGACGCCAGCATCCCGGCAAGGCCCTTCACGTCCTTCTCGAAATCGTCCGCCAGCTTCACATTGCCTGTCACGACCGACCAGCTCAGCATCGCGCCGGTGTAGTTGCCGCGCTTGTCGGTCAGCCCGGAGACCCGCAGGTCGAGCGTTTCCGGACCGAGCTTGATCTTGGCCGCATGCGGCAGGTTTTTGGGATCGCCGACGATGCGGCGCTGGTGCGCCGGGTTCTTGTGGAAGATGTCGAACGAGTTGCCGAGGATCTTGTCCGGCGCCACCGGAAGCAGGTGCTTCACGGTGTCGAGCGTCTTGAGGCTGGTCTGGTTGATGTAGGTGATGTTGAAATCGGTGTCGCACATCATGATGTTGATCGGCATGTTGTCGAGCATCTGCAACAGCCGTTCGGTCTGCGTTTCAAGCCGCGCCTTCTCGGTCGCGAGCTCCCAGGTCAGCATCGGGCCGGTGTAGCGGCCGCGCGAATTGGTCATCGCCGTCACGGTGAGATCGAGCGTCTCGCCGCCGATGGTGATACGCGCCTTGTGCGGCAGGTTCTTCGGGTCGGACAGCAGCCGGCGCTGATGCTGCGGGTTCCTGTGAAATATATCGATCGATTGCCCGATCAGCGCGTCGACCTTTACCGGCAGCACATGCTCGATCTTCTTCAGGTTCTGCCGCGTCGACTCGTTGATGTAGGTGATTTTGAAATTGTCCAGCTCGCAGAGCATGACACTGATCGGCATGTCGTCGAACAGCCGGTACGAACTGTCCGAGCCGATCACGCTTGCGACGCTCTTCATCCCCAACATGCATTGCCTCCAGCCTTGATAATGATCTTGGTGAATTGAAACGGTGCACCTGATCGGCAGCGGAATGCCTTCCACCGCCGGCCCCACGCAGGTGCGTTACACGATTTACAATTTCTGACTGTGTGGAACGGTAAGCGATTCGAATTCCACCAAGAAGGGCACGCAATGCGCCGCGTGCGATCGCACAAGGTCGAACGCGCGATGCTCGCGATGAGCGCAGCCGAAAACGTCGCACAACACCGCGATTTGCCGTGAAATCCGCGCGATCCGGCGACGAAGATGTGAAGCGGCCGATCGCTGCACCGTAATCTTACGGAAGCACACGCGTGCGCTCCTAATGATTGTTATCGTGCACATAACGTGTGGCTCATGCAGATTGTGCCACGCCATCGCGCGCAGCGGAGAGCTCTTGACTGCAATCGTCTCGGCGGCCACGCGCTGTCGGTCTTGGCGATGCGGCGTGCGAGCATTCTTTCGCCTGCGCTCTGTTGAGTCGATCGGCGCCTCGTGATGACAGGGCGGCCGCATCGTCGATGCGGGTGTTCATGAAAGAAGCCCGCGCAGGTTGATCATGCCGCGCGAGACCCGATCGGGGTCACGGACCGGCGTCGTGGTCCCGCGCGAGCGCAACGAGATCGCCCTCGAGCCGGACGATCGTGACCTGCGTTGCTTGCCGGCCGGCGGTTTCAATCCTGCCGGCGATCGTCCGCTCTGCGGAAATCGATGACGAAACGGCGTTGCCCATTGCCTACCGCATGGCTTGGCGCCGCTGCGCGCGGGAGACGCAGCTTCGGCCTTGCACCCTATTTCCGTCTATCATACCCCGTGGGACCACGATCCGCGCGAAGCTCAAACGCGCGCCAGTACTTGCAGGGAGCCCTCATGACCAAAAGCAATGCCCGCACCGGAGGCCAGATCCTGATCGACCAGCTGGTCGCGCAAGGGGTGGAGCGCGTCACCTGCGTGCCGGGCGAGAGCTATCTGGCGGCGCTCGACGCCTTGCACGACAGCGCGATCGACGTCGTGATCTGCCGCGCCGAGGGCGGGGCCGCGATGATGGCGGAGGCCTATGGCAAGCTCACGGGACGTCCGGGCATCTGCTTTGTCACCCGCGGTCCGGGCTCGACCAATGCCGCCCATGGCGTGCACATCGCGATGCAGGACTCCACCCCGATGATCCTGTTCGTCGGCCAGGTCGACACCGGCATGCGCGAGCGCGAGGCATTCCAGGAACTCGACTACAAGGCGGTGTTCGGCACGATGGCGAAATGGGCGGTCGAGATCGATCGTCCGGATCGCATTCCGGAACTGGTCGCGCGCGCCTTCCGCGTCGCGCTGCAGGGCCGGCCCGGTCCGGTGGTGATCTCGCTGCCGGAGAACATGCTGACTGAAACCGCCGCGGTCGCCGACGCGCCGAAGGTCGAGCCTGCGGCGACCTGGCCTGCGCCGGCCGATCTCGAGCGCCTCGGCAGCATGCTCGCCGGCGCCAAGGCGCCGATCGTGGTGCTCGGTGGCTCGGCCTGGACCGCGGAGGCCGCCAAGGGCATTGCGCGCTTCGCCGAGCGCTTCGACCTGCCGGTTGCCACCTCGTTCCGCCGCGCCTCGCTGTTCGACGCCGACCACTCGCATTATGCCGGCGATCTTGGCATCGGCCCGAGTCCGAAGCTCAGGGATCGCATCACCGGCGCCGACGTCATCCTCCTGATCGGCGGCCGCATGTCGGAAATGCCGTCCTCGTCCTACACGCTGCTCGACATTCCGGTGCCGAGCCAGAAACTGATCCATGTCCATCCCGGCGCCGAGGAGCTCGGCCGTGTCTACCAGCCGGCGCTGGCGATCCAGGCGACGCCTGCGGCCTTTGCCGCCGCGGTCGAGACCATGATGCCGGCGGCAGTGCCGGCCTGGAAGGGCGAGGCGGCCAAGGCGCACGCGGATTACCTCGCCTGGACCGACAAGCCGCGCGAGCTGCCGGGCAGCTTCCAGTATGGCGAGGTCGTGACCTGGCTGCGCGATCGCCTGCCGAAGGATGCCATCGTCTGCAACGGCGCCGGCAATTATGCCGGCTGGATTCACCGCCACCATCGCTTCCACGCTTTCGCCGCGCAGCTCGCGCCGACCTCGGGCTCGATGGGCTACGGCGTGCCGGCGGCTGTGATGGCCAAGCGGCATCATCCGGACCGGGTCGTCGTGGCGTTCGCCGGCGACGGCTGCTTCCTGATGAACGGGCAGGAGTTCGCCACCGCCGTGCAGTATGACGCGCCGCTGATCGTCGTCGTCATCGACAACGCGCAATACGGCACCATCCGCATGCATCAGGAGCGCGACTATCCGGGCCGCGTCGTCGGCACCCAGCTCAAGAACCCGGACTTCGCGCTTTACGCCAAGGCGTTCGGCGGCCATGGCGAGCGGGTCGAGCGCACCGAAGACTTCGCGCCCGCGTTCGAGCGCGCGCTGGCCTCCGGCAAGCCCGCGATCCTGCACTGCCTGGTCGATCAGCGTGCGCTGTCGGTCGGCAAGGATTTTGCGCCGCAGGCCACGCGCTAGGGCATGATCCGGAAAAATGCGAAGCGGTTTTCCGAGGAGATCATGCCCAAACAAAAGTCCCGTCACGTCGCGATCATCGGGGCCGGCGCGGTCGGCGTCATCAGCGCCATCGAGGCGCTGCGTGCGGGCCACAGCGTAACCTTGATCGATCCGGGCGAGCCCGGCGGCACCCAGGCGGCGAGCTACGGCAATGCCGGTTGGCTGTCGTCGCATTCGGTGATCCCGCCGGCCGAGCCGGGCACCTGGAAGAAGGTGCCGGGCTATCTGATGGATCCGCTCGGGCCGCTGGCGATCCGCTGGTCGTATCTGCCGAAGGCCTTGCCGTGGCTGGTCAAGTATCTGCTGTCGAGCCGGACCGAGGCGCAGGTCGAGGCCACCGCGCGGGCGATGCGCGATCTCCTGAAGGATGCACCGCTGCTGCACCGGCAACTCGCCGAGGAAGCCGGCGTGGGCGAATTGATCGAGCGGCGCGGGGTGATGCATGTGTTTCCCTCACGCGCGCCGTTCGACCGCGATCTCGGCTGGCGCATCCGCAAGCGCGTCGGCATCGAATGGCTGGAGCTCGATGAAGACGAGATGCGCCAGCGCGAGCCCGATCTGCATCCGCGCTACAAATTCGGCGTCGTGGTGGAGGAGGCGGGCCGCTGCCGCGATCCCGGCGCCTATGTCGCGGCGCTTGCCGCGCACGCCGTCGCGAACGGCGCCGAACGCGTCGCCGCCAAGGCAACGGGCCTCAGGCTCGCCGGTGACAGGCTTGTCGCTGTGATCACCGAGAGCGGCGAGATTGCCTGCGACGCCGCCGTCGTCGCCGCGGGCGCGCGCTCCAGGCAATTGACCGCCTCGATCGGCGATCCGCTGCCGCTGGAGACCGAGCGCGGCTATCACGTCATGATCGAAAATGCGGAATCCGGCCCGCGCAATTCGATGATGGCCTCCGATGCCAAGATGGTCGTCAACTGGACCGATAAGGGCCTGCGCGCCGCCGGCACGGTGGAGATCGCGGGGCTTGACGCCGCGCCGAACTGGAAGCGCGCCGAAATCCTGCGCAAGCACCTCTTCAATATGTTCCCGAAGCTGCCGACGGATATTCCGCCATCGCGGATCAAGACCTGGTTCGGCCATCGGCCGAGCATGCCGGACGGGCGCCCCTGCATCGGTTATGCCCGTGCCACGCGCGATGTGGTCTACGCCTTCGGCCACGGCCATGTCGGCCTGGTCGGATCGGCCCGGACCGGCCGGCTGGTCGCGCAACTCCTGAGCGGCAAGGCGCCGGAGATTCCGCTCGCCCCGTTTGCGCCCTCGCGCTTCCTGTAGGAAGCAACGGCGGCGAAGCCTCAGCTGTCGCCGGCCCAGGCCGTGATCGCGGCCGGTGCGATCACGCGTCGCGGTGCGTGCGGATTGATCGTTCCGGCGCTGACGTCCTGCGTCTGAACGAGCAGCGTGCGCGCAAACGCCTTGGCGTCCTGCTCGGTCGTGAAGGTACGGGTCTGGCGCGCGAAGCGGTGATGTCCGGCGTCAGGATTTCGCATGGCGAACGAGACGTACCAGATGGCCTTGTCGGTCTTCATCGCGCCTCTTTGGTGGTAATCCGCCCGCGCGATCGCGACGTGATGCTCGATGCTCGATGTGCAAAAAGTGCCAAGACAAAGAATCCTGAAATACAACACATTGCGGCGAATAGGCTCCTCGGCGAACCAGCAATGCTACAGCATCGGCACGTCTACCGATACTGGCGGCATATTACCTGTCAACCGATGGGTGAAATGACAATGCGCCGTTGCGACGTTGGTTCCATCCGGCAAATTGTCATGTCGGACGAGGCGCTGGTCGCGGTCCGCGAGGGCGAAGCGGCGGCCCTGAAGCCCGTGAACTGGTGGCGAGCCGTCACGACAAGTGTCGATACTTTCGAACGCTCGACGTAGGCCTCGCTAAATGACTTGGTCCTCCTTGCGGGCTGCGTTGATGGTTTCCTCCACCTCGGCGGCAAGGGCCGTGAGATGTTCGGCGAGCTTGCTGAACAACTCGCGCTTGCGCATGTCAGTCGCCAGGTCTCGGATCAACGCACATTCCGCCGCGTCGCGGCGAAGCTTTTCGAGATGCGTCAGCATGTCCTGCATTTTTCGTCCCCGAATGCCGTACTCCGCAACGCTAAGGCGGCACAGAACCGCGTAACAATAACCTGTGATAATTTTCGCGAACCTTGGCGAGGGTCGCGTATTTTTCTGACCCTCAAGGCAAGCTTGGCTTGCGACATTCAGTGTCGTCCCTGCGAAAAGCAGGGACCCATAACCACAAGCGCTGATTGGTGTGCTTCGCTGGAATGACCAGCTTTGTTCACAACATCCGCCGCGGCGTATGGGTCCCTGCTTTTCGCAGGGACGACAGCGAGGATGAGGCGATAGCGCTGCCTCTCTCACGACCCGATCCGCACCACCATCTTGCCGAGCGCCGCACGGGTCTGCATGGTGGTGAAGGCCGCGCGAAAATCGTCGAATCCGAACACCTTACCGACAACAGGCGTCAGTCGGCCATCGTTCAGCCATGCCGACAATTGCGTCATCACGCGCGCCTGCGCCTCGGGCTCGCGCCGCGCGATCTGGGCGGCATCGACGCCGATCAGGAAGCCGCCTTTCAGGAGCGGCAGATTGAACGGCAAAGCGGGAATGTTGCCGGCCGCGAAGCCGACCACGACATGGCGGCCGTTCCAGGCGATCGAGCGGAACGCCTGCAGCGAGACCCCGCCGCCGACCGGATCGAAGATCACGTCGGCGCCGTGGCCGCCGGTCGCGTCCTTCAGCGCGTCGCGCCAGTCGGGTTTCGTGTAGTCGACGACAGCGTCGGCACCGAAGCTTGCGGCGAAGTTGCGCTTCTCCTCCGTCGAGGCCGCGGCGACGACGCGCGCGCCGAGCAGCTTGCCGATTTGAATGGCGGCGATGCCGGTGCCGCCGGCGGCGCCGAGCACCAGCAACTGCTCGCCGGCCTTGAGCGAGCCGCGCTCGCCGAGCGCATAGAGCGCGGTGAGGTAATTGGTGCGAAAGGCCGCGGCGGCCTCCATCGACAGTCCGTCGGGCATGATCTCGACGGCGTCGCGTGGCACCACGATGTGCTCGGCCAGCGCGCCCGAGCGCGCCGCGCCCATCACCCGCATGCCCGGCGCGATGCCGGCGACGTCGCCTGCGACCGCATCGACCACGCCGGCGAATTCCGCGCCCGGCGTGAAGGGCAGGGCATCCTTGGTCTGATAGCGGCCCTCGACCTTCAGCCCATCGACGAAGCCGATGCTCGCGGCGTGGACCTGGACTCGGATCTGTCCGGGGCCGGGTTCGGGGGTGGCGATCTCCCTCAGCCCGATCTGATCGATGGGCGCGTATTGCTCGACGACGACGGCCTTCATCCTGTCCTGCTCATTGGTTGGTTTCCTCGAGACCCTTTTCCGCTCCGATTGAATCGGAACGGGGCCCCGGATTCTTGTGTTGACGCGTCTTCTTCACGCGAGCCGGTAGCCAGTTCGCGCGAATACACTTCCGGCAAACCTATCCCATGTCCGTTGTTCTACGGGGAGGGGATTTGCGCATGCGACGGCAGGCTCGCATGCGGAAAGCCAGCATCTTCAACGACATCGCGAAAAGACCGGCGTTTACCCGTTGTTATCCCTACCAAATTCGGTAACGCGTCCTTAATGGCGTTAACGTTAGGGTTTTCCACGCGGCCCGCCTTGGGCTGCGCGCCGTCCAGGACGGGCAGGTTGCGTACGCGTTGGAGTCTCCTATGGATATCATGACTGGCGCCGGGCTGTTGGCTGGCATCATCGTCATCGCGGTGATGATGTTCATGGGCGGCGACCTGCACATGTTCATCTCCGAACACGCCATGATCATCATCTTCGGCGGCTCGATCGCGGCGACGATGATCCGCTTCCCGCTGGGCGTGATGCTGCATGGGCTGCCGCTCGGCGCCAAATTCGCCTTCACGATGAGCCGGCTGTCGGCCCGCGACCTCGTCGACGAGCTCGCCCGCATCGCCGAGATCGCCCGCAAGCAGGGGCCGGTCGGCCTCGAAAAGGTCGAGACCGACGAGCCGTTCCTCGCCAAGGGCATCCGTTACGTCGCCGACGGTTACGACCTCGAATTCATCCGCGACAACATGGAGCGCGACCGCGACAACTTCCTGATGCACCTCGACGAGGGCAGCAAGATCTATCGCGCGATCGGCGACTGCGCTCCGGCGTTCGGCATGATCGGCACGCTGATCGGCATGGTGCAGATGTTCGCCAACATGACCGACCCCTCCAAGCTCGGCCCGTTCATGGCGACCGCGCTGCTCGCGACGCTGTACGGCGCGCTGGTCGCCAATTTGTTCTGCCTGCCGATCGCCGACAAGCTGCACGGCAAGCTGCTCGACGAGGAGACCAACCGCACGCTGATCATCGACGGCATCCTGATGATCCGCGACTCCAAGAGCCCGGCGCTGGTGCGCGAGATGCTGCTGGCCTATCTGCCGGAGAAGCATCGCCAGGAGGAAGGCGAGCCGGTTCCGGCCTGACCGGACCGCGCTTTCGGGAAACGCAGCGATGGCCAAGAAAAAGCGCGGCGACGCCCATACCGGAGGTCACGGCTGGTTCGTGACCTTCGCCGACCTGATGGGCCTGATGATGAGCTTCTTCGTGATGCTCGTCGCGTTCTCCACCATGGACAACAACAAGCTGAAGATCGTCGCCGGCTCGATGCGCGATGCCTTCGGCGTGCAGACCAATGTGCGCTATTCCGGCATCGTCGAATCCGACGGCCTGCCGACCCGGCCGAAGCTGAAGAACGTCGAGCACATCTCGCCGGAAGAGTCCTCCGCCAATCCGACGCCGGACGAGAAGGAGCGCAGCCAGATCAACGGCGCGCGGCTGAAGATCGACCGCGAATTTGCGCTCGCCTCGGCCTCGCTCCGCCAGGCGCTGCAGGACATGCCGGAGCTGACCGAGATCTCCAAGAACATCATGTTCGAGGAGACCAAGGAGGGGCTCAACCTCGAGATCGTCGACCAGGACGGCCGCTCGATGTTCGCGGACGGTTCCAGGGAGCCGTACGACCGCACCCGCCGGCTGATCCAGAAGCTGGCCGCGCCGCTGAAGGCGACGCCGCTGCGGGTTGCGATCGTGGGGCATACAGCCGCAGGCTTCGTGCCGGCGCGCAGCGATTATGACGGCTTCGACCTGTCCGCGGACCGCGCCAACGCGGTGCGGCAGATCCTGGAGCGGGAAGGGCTGCCGCCGTCGCATATTTTCGCGGTTTCAGGCAAGGCCGACGGCCAGCCGCTGTTTCCCGACGATCCGACGCTGCCGGCCAACCGTCGCGTGACCATCACGTTGATGCGGGAAAATCCGCCGCTGCCGCCGGATCTGAAGCCGTAGCTCTGGGTTACCATACTACCGTCAACTACCATTGTTGCGCGGTTGACACGCGATGCGGAAGCGTCGATAGCCGCGCGGATCAAATCAACCGATCGGGCGTTCCAACCTCGCCATGGCTGTCAGCGTCTCATCTACCGAAGCTCAGGAAGGACAACCGACCTCCAGCTTCTGGGCCCTGACACTCGGCAGCATCGGGGTGGTGTTCGGCGATATCGGAACTTCGCCGCTCTACGCATTCCGTGAGGCGGTCGGCGGCGCCGCGCACGGCCAACCGGTCACCCGCATCATGGTGCTGGGCGTGCTCAGCCTGATCCTGTGGGCGCTGTTCACCGTCGTCACCGCGAAATACGTGCTGTTGCTGCTGCGCGCCGACAACAATGGCGAGGGCGGCACGCTCTCGCTGATGGCGCTCGGCCAGCGCGCGATCGGTCGGCGCAGCTGGCCGCTGCTCGCGCTCGGCGTGGTCGGCGCCTCGATGTTCATCGGCGATTCCATGATCACGCCGGCGATCTCGGTGCTGTCGGCGGTCGAAGGCCTCAAGCTCGCCACCCCGCATCTCGAGCACTATGTGGTGCCGCTGACGATCCTGATCCTGGTCGTGCTGTTCTCTGTGCAGAGTTCTGGCACCGCGCGCGTCGCTTCCGCCTTCGGTCCGGTGATGGTAGTGTGGTTCGCCTCGCTGGCGGTGATGGGGCTCGTTCACATCATGGACGACCCGTCGGTGCTGGCGGCGATCAATCCCTATTACGCGCTCCAGTTCATGCTGACCCACGGCACCATCGGCCTGGTGACGCTGGGCGCGGTATTCCTCGCGGTGACCGGCGGCGAGGCGCTGTATGCCGATCTCGGGCATTTCGGCCGCAAGCCGATCCAGTCCGGCTGGTTGTTCTTCGTGCTGCCGTCGCTGCTGCTGAACTATTTCGGGCAGGGCGCGCTGGTGCTGTCCGATCCCAGCGCGATCGAAAACTCGTTCTACCGCATGGTGCCCGACGTGCTGCTGCTGCCCCTGGTCGGGCTCGCCACCGCCGCGACGGTGATCGCGAGCCAGGCGGTCATCACCGGCGCCTATTCGCTGATCAGCCAGGCGGTGCAGCTCGGGCTCTTGCCGCGCTTCGAGGTTCGCTACACCTCGGAGACCCATGCCGGTCAGATCTATCTGCCGCGCGTCAACCGGCTGCTGCTGATCGGCGTGCTGCTGCTGGTGCTGCTATTCCGCACCTCGAGCGGGCTGGCGTCGGCCTATGGCATCGCCGTCTCCACCACGATGGTCGCCGACGGCATCATGGGCTTCATCGTGATCTGGAAGCTGTGGAACTGGCGCGTGGCGTCGGCGGCGGCATTGATCCTGCCGTTCGTGATCGTCGACATGACCTTCTTCAGCGCCAATCTCCTGAAGCTGTTCGAGGGCGCGTGGGTGCCGCTGCTGTTCGGCGTCGTGATGGCGACGATGATCTGGACCTGGCGCCGCGGCGCCGCCATCCTGGTCGCCAAGACCCGACGCATCGAGGTGCCGCTGCGCGACCTGATCCACAGTCTGGAGAAGCGGCCGCCGCATATCGTCAAGGGCACCGCGGTGTTCCTGACCAGCGATCCGAGCTTCGTGCCGACCGCGTTGCTGCACAATCTCAAGCACAACAAGGTGCTGCACGAGCACAACGTGATCCTGACCATCGAGACCGCACCGACGCCGCGCGTCGATCTATCCGAGCGCGTCAACATGGAGAAGGTGAGCGACAAGTTCACCGCGGTGCGGCTGCGCTTCGGCTACATGGAATCGCCGAACGTGCCCAAGGCGCTGGCGGTCGCGCGCAAGCTCGGCTGGCAGTTCGACATCATGTCGACCTCGTTCTTCGTGTCGCGCCGCTCGCTGAAGCCGTCGGCCCAGTCCGGCATGCCGCAATGGCAGGACCACCTGTTCATCGCGATGAGCCGGTCCGCCAATGATGCCACCGACTATTTCCAGATCCCGACCGGCCGGGTGGTTGAAGTGGGTACCCAGGTAACTATCTGACCGGGCGCAGGATTCTGACATTGATCGGCCGTGACCCATGCGTGATGTGCATGGCGGAGGCCTGAATCCGGGCTAACCTATGCATTCCTGCCGGGAGTATAGCGCTGCGACCCGGCATTGTGCGGTGCGGCAGAAGACAGAGGCACAGCTTCCCCATGTCATCCGAGAGTGCGATCACCGCGGCGGAAACGCCGGCGGCAAACGGCAATGGTGAGGCGCATTCAACCGCCACCTTCAAGGCCCTGATGCTCGGCAGCATCGGTGTCGTCTATGGCGACATCGGCACCAGCCCGCTTTACGCCTTGCGCGAGGCCGTCGTTGCCGCCGCCGGCGGCGAGGGCGCGGTGACGGCGCATGCGGTGCTCGGCGTGCTCTCGCTGATCCTCTGGGCTTTGATCGTCGTCGTCACGCTGAAATACGTCGTGATCCTGCTGCGCGCGGACAACAATGGCGAGGGCGGCACGCTGGCGCTGATGGCGCTGGCGCAGCGCGCGGCGACCAAGGGCGGCGCCGCGATCGTGCTGCTCGGCATCATCAGCGGCGCGCTGTTCTATGGCGACGCCGTCATCACGCCGGCGCTCTCGGTGCTGTCGGCAATCGAGGGCATCAAGCTCGTCACCTCGACATTCGATCCCTATGTCGTGCCGCTCACGGTGGTGATCCTTGTCGTCCTGTTCGCGGTGCAGTCGCGCGGCACCGCGCGCGTCGCGGCCTTCTTCGGCCCGGTGATGTGCGTATGGTTCGCCCTGATCGCGGTCGCGGCGCTGCCGCAGATCGCGCGGCATCCCGAAGTGCTATACGCGCTCAATCCGATTCTCGCGGTGTCGTTCATGCTGCATCACGGCGTGATCGGCTTCATCACGCTCGGTGCGGTCTTCCTCGCGGTGACTGGCGCCGAGGCGCTCTATGCCGACCTCGGCCATTTCGGCAAACGCCCGATCCAGACCGCGTGGCTGTTCATCGTGCTGCCGTCGCTGGCGCTGAACTATCTGGGGCAGGGCGCGCTCCTGATCGGCAATCCCAAGGGCATCGAGAACCCGTTCTTCCTCATGTTCCCGGACTGGGCCTTGATCCCGATGGTTGCGCTGGCGACCATGGCGACCGTGATCGCGAGCCAGGCCGTCATCACCGGCGCGTATTCGCTGACGCGGCAGGCGATCCAGCTCGGCCTGTTGCCGCGGTTCGAGATCCGCCACACCTCGGAGGCGCATTCCGGGCAGATCTACATGCCGCGCATCAACCGTTTCCTGTTCATCGCGGTCATCGTGCTGGTGCTGATGTTCCGCTCGTCGAGCGCACTGGCGTCGGCTTACGGCATCTCGGTGACCGGCACCATGGTGGTGACGGCGATGATGGGCTTTGTCGTGATCTGGAAGGTCTGGCGCTGGTCGCCGATCGCGGCCGCCGCGCTGGTCGCGCCCTTCCTGTTCCTGGACATCACCTTCCTGGCCGCCAACCTGCTCAAGGTGTTCGAGGGCGGCTGGGTGCCACTCGCGCTTGGCGGCGCCATGATCGTGGTGATGTACACTTGGCGGCGCGGCAGCCGGCTGTTGTTCGAGAAGTCGCGCAAGCTGGAATTCCCGCTCGCCGATCTCGTCGCGATGTTGGAGAAGCGGCCGCCGCAGCGTGTCACCGGCACCGCGGTGTTCCTGACCAGCGACCCCGTCAGCGCGCCGACCGCGCTGATGCACAGCCTCAAGCACTACAAGGTGCTGCACGAGAAGAACGTCATCCTGACCATCGAGACGGCGCCGACGCCGCGGATCGATCCGTCCGAGCGGGTGCGGATGGAGCAGCTGAGCGAGACCTTCTCCAAGGTGACGCTGAAGTTCGGCTTCATGGAACAGCCGAACGTGCCGAAGACGCTGGCGATCGCCCGCAAGCTCGGCTGGCAGTTCGACATCATGTCGACCTCGTTCTTCCTGTCCCGCCGTGCGCTGAAGCCGGCGGCGCATTCGGGCATGCCGAGCTGGCAGGACCATCTGTTCATCGCGCTGAGCCGCTCCTCGAACGACGCCACCGACTATTTCCAGATCCCGACCGGGCGGGTGGTCGAGGTCGGCACGCAGGTCACGATCTAGCGGTCCTGCCAGTCACATCCTGCGAGTCATCTAACCCGTTTCGGACGCTTGATTTTCTCTGCGCAAGAGGCGACTTTGCGGCCCGGAACGGCGGGCCGCGCGACGCTCGCCAAGCTGATATCGGGAGGATATTTCCGTGGCGGACCACAAGGTGGAAGATTTGTTTCCGGACGAGGTGTCGAAGGGCATAGCGGAAGGCCGCTATCTGCTGGTCGACGTCCGCGAGCCCAACGAGGTCGCCGTCGAGGCCTATCCCGATGGCGTCGTAGTGCCGCTGTCGACGTTCGATCCGGCGGCGATTCCCGATCCGCAGGGCAAGCAGGTGGTGTTCGCCTGCCGCTCCGGCAAGCGCTCGGTGACGGCTTCGCTGGCCGCCCAGGCCGCGGGCCTGCCCTACGACAAGCACCTGGCGGGCGGCATCATCGGCTGGAAGGCGGCGGGACTGCCGACCAAGACCGGCGGCTGATCCCTGACATGACCTCCATGAACAAGGTCTTCGCGGACCTTCCTGTCACCATCTTCGAGGCGATGTCGCAGGCCGCGCGCGACAACAACGCCATCAATCTCGGCCAGGGCTTTCCCGACGATCCCGGTCCGGAGGACATCCGCCGCGCCGCCGCGGACGCCTCGATCAACGGCTACAATCAATATCCGTCGATGATGGGCATCCCGGAACTCCGTCAGGCGATCGCATCGCATTACGGCCACTGGCACGGACTCAAGCTCGATCCGATGACCGAGGTGATGGTCACCTCCGGCGGCACCGAGGCGCTGACCGCCTCGATCCTCTCCGTGGTCGAGCCCGGTGACGAGGTGGTGTGCTTCCAGCCGGTCTATGATTCCTATCTGCCGATCATCCGCCAGGCCGGCGGCATTCCGCGGCTGCTGCGGCTCGAACCGCCGGAGTGGCGGCTGAGCGAGAAGATGCTGCGCAGCGTCTTCAACCACAAGACCAAGGCGGTGCTGTTCAACAATCCGCTCAATCCGGCGGCGGTGGTCTATCCGCGCGAGGACCTCGAACTGTTGGCGCGGTTCTGCCAGGAATTCGACGCGGTTGCGATCTGCGACGAGGTCTGGGAACACGTGGTGTTCGACGGCCGCGAGCACATCCCGCTGATCACGATCCCGGGCATGCGCGACCGCACCATCAAGGTCGGCAGCGCCGGCAAGATCTTCTCGCTGACCGGATGGAAGATCGGCTTCGTCTGCGCCGCGCCGCCGCTGCTGCGCGTCGCGGCGAAGGTGCACCAGTTCCTCACCTTCACGACGGCGCCCAATTTGCAAGCGGCGGTGGCATTTGGCCTCGGCAAGCCCGACGACTATTTCCTCGACATGCGCAAGGACATGGCGCGGAGCCGTGACCGCCTGACCAAGGGGTTGGAGAGCATCGGCTTTCCGGTGCTGAAGTCGCAGGGGACCTACTTCCTCACCGTGGACCTGTCGCCGCTCGGGCTCAACGAGACCGATGCCGAGTTCTGCTGGCGGATCGTGCAGGACTACAAGGTCGCGGCGATCCCGGTGTCGGCGTTCTACGAGCAGGATGCGGTGACGTCGGTCGTGCGTTTTTGCTTCGCCAAGAAAGACTCAACGCTCGACGCCGCGCTGGAGCGGTTGTCGGACGCCGTTCACCGCCGCAAGAGGTAGGCCAGAATGCGAGAGCAGAACCGTCGTCTCGTCAGCTTCGTCGGCGCGGTCGCGACGGTCCTGCTGCTCTCGGCCTCCGCCGACGCCGGGGAGCGCACGGTCAACTTCTACAACTGGTCGAACTATATGGCGCCGGGAGTCCTCGAGGACTTCACCAAGGAAACCGGCATCAAGGTGGTCTACGATACGTTCGACGCCAACGAGACGCTGGAGACGCGGCTGCTCGCCGGCAAGTCGGGCTACGACGTCGTGGTGCCGACCGGCTACTTCCTGCAGCGCCAGATCACCGCGAAGGTGTTCCTCAAGCTCGACAAGTCGAAGCTGCCGAACCTCGCCAATGCATGGCCTGTGGTGACGAGCCAACTTGCGACTTACGATCCCGGCAATAGCTACGGCGCCAACTACATGTGGGGCACCACCGGCATAGGCTACAACGTCAAGATCGCGCAGAAGATTCTCGGTCCCGACGCGAAGATCGACAGCTGGGACATGGTGTTCAAGCCGGAGAACCTCGCCAAGTTCAAGGATTGCGGCATCCACATGCTGGATTCCGCCGACGACATCCTGCCGGCGGCGCTGAGCTATCTCGGCCTCGATCCGAACTCGACCAAGCAGGCCGACCTCGAGAAGGCCGCCGATCTCGTCATCAAGATCCGGCCCTATGTGCGCAAATTCCACTCGTCCGAATATCTCAGCGCGCTGGCCTCTGGCGAAATCTGCTTCGTGGTCGGATGGTCGGGCGACATCATGCAGGCGCGCAGCCGGGCGGCGGAAGCCAACACCGGCGTCGAGATCGGTTACACGATCCCGAAGGAGGGCGCGCAGATGTTCTTCGACAATCTCGCGATCCCCGCGGATGCGAAGAATGTCGCTGAGGCCTATGAGCTGATCAACTACCTCTACCGTCCCGAGGTCGCGGCGAAGAACTCGAACTTCCTGTCCTACGCCAATGGCAATCTGGCGAGCCAGAAGCTGATCGACCCGAAGATCTTCAACGACAAGAATATCTATCCCGACGAAGCGATGCAGAAGAAGCTGTTCGTGATCACCGCGCGCGATCCGGCGACGCAGCGGATCATCAATCGCCTGTGGACGCGGGTGAAGACCGGGAAGTAGGTCTATCCGTCATTGCGAGCCAACGGATCGCGCGAACGCGCGCCCGACGACAGGCTCTTCGCTCCTCGCAATGACGAGGTAGGGCTGCCAGCCTACCGCCAGCGCCGGTGCAGCCAGAGCCACTGATCCGGGTATTCGCGGACCCAGCCCTCGACCACGTCGGTGATCGCCTGCATGGTGCCCTGTATATCGATCTGGCCGGATGCGTCGAACACCGGCTTGACTTCCTCGGTGACCTCGCCGCGGAAGCGGCCGTCGGGCAGGCGGATGATCCGCGTGCCGTGGATGGGGCAATCGATCTGCCGGCGCAGGCGCGCCAGCAGCGGATTCGCGGTGGTCTTGCGGCCGAAGAAGGTGACGGGAACGCCGTTGGTCAAATACTGATCGACCAGCATCGCGACGTGCTGGCCGTTCTTCAGCGCCTGCGCCAGCTTGAGCGGCGCGTCACGGCCGGCCGGCACCAGCGTGCCCAGATTGACCGCGCGGATGCGTTCGATGGCGCGGTCGGCGGCTTCGATGTTCGGCCGGCGAAACAGGATGGTGGCGTCGAGCCCATGCGCTGCGGCGGCAATTGGAGAGAGCTCCCAGTTGCCGAGATGTGCGGCGAAGAACAGTGCCGGCTTGCCGTCGTCACGCAACTGATCGAACAGCTGCTTGCTGCGCGCCGAGAATTCGACGCGACCCGGCTTGTCGGGATTCTGGGGATCGTGGTCCCAGATGCGGTCGATGTGCGCGAATTCAGCGCCGATGCGTCCGAGGTTGTGCCAGACGCCCGTCAGGATCTCCTCGATCTCCTCCGGTGACTTTTCCGGGAAGGCGGCCTTGAGGTTCTCGCGGCCGATGCGATCCTCGCGCAGCCGGCGGCCGATGAAATGCGCGGCGCGGCCGAAGAATCTTGCGGTCTTCTCGGGATCGAAGTAGCGCGTCGTACGCAGCAGGCCGATCGTCAGCCCGCCGATCGCCGCGTCGGTCACGGGCTTCGCGGCGTCACGCAGGTGCGCCCTGGTGCGAAGGAGCAGGCGTTTCATCTGATGAGGCGAGGGCGCTAGGCCGGCTCGCGCGTCAGGATCAGTGAGGCGTTCTGCCCGCCGAACCCGAACGAGTTCGACATCACGGCGGTCACCTTGGCATCGCGCGCCTTGTTGCCGACCACGTCGAACGGGATCGCGGGATCAGGCACCTCGTAGTTGATCGTCGGCGGAATCCGCTGATGCTCGAGCGTGAGCAGCGAGAAGATCGCCTCGACTGCACCGGCGGCCGAGATGGTGTGGCCGACCATCGACTTGTTCGACGACACCGGAATGTTTTTGGTGTGTTCGCCAAACACGGCCGACGTCGCAAGATACTCCATCTTGTCGTTTTCCGGCGTCGAGGTCCCGTGCGCGTTGATGTGATCGATTTGCTCGGGCTCCATTCCAGCATCGGCGAGTGTCTTGCGCACGCAGCCGATCGCCGGCTTGCCGTCCGGGGCCGAGCGGGTGCGATGGAAGGAATCGGTGAGCTCGCCGCAGCCGGCGACGACGCCGAGGATGCGCGCGCCGCGGGCCATCGCGGCCTCGTAGCTCTCGAGCACCAGCGCGCCGGCGCCTTCGGCCATCACGAAGCCGTCGCGGTTCTTCGAGAACGGTTTCGAGGCGGCCTGCGGCGGGTCGTTCTGGGTGGAGAGAGCCGACAGCAGCGAGAAGCGCACCATGGCTTCCGGGTTCACCGAGCCGTCGGTTGCGACGCACAGCGTCGCATCGGTTTCGCCGCGGCGGATCGCCTCGACGCCGAGCTGGATCGCGGTCGCACCGGAGGCGCAAGCCGTCGACAGCGAAATCGGGGACCCTTTGGTACCGAAGGTCTCGGCGAGGTTGAGCGCGACGGAGCCGAAGGTGAAGCGCCGGTGAAAGTGCGCGAACTTCCCGCCGCTACAGGTCGCCAGGTATTCGATGATTCCAAAGTCCTTGGTCGGAACCTCGCGCGCGACTTCGAGCCGCTGCGGCCACTCGGTCTCGATCGGGGCGACTGCCAGAAACAGCGGGCCGGGAAAGTCGCCCTTGCTGCCGATGCCGGCTTGCTCGAGCGCTTCTTCGGTCGCGATCTCCGCCAGACGCTGCGACAGGCTGGTCGACGAGAACGGGTCGACGGTGACGAAATCGACGGCGCCGGCCATCGTCGTCTTCATACTGTCGAGCGGGAAGCGTGTCACGGTCTTGATGCCGGACTCACCCGCGGTGAGGCGCTTCCAATTGTCGGTTTTGCCGCCGCCGAGCGACGTCACGATTCCCATGCCGGTCACGACAACGATCGGTCGGCCGAATTTATCGCGTGGTGCTGTCATGGTTTCCCCGTCGGTGCTTGCGCCGGACTTAAAGTGCGATGAGCTTCATCGCACCCTAGTTGTTTGTTCGAGCATGATGTTCGGAAACAATTTTCCGGATCATGCTCTAACTGACGGCCTCGACCAGTGCCATGCCTTCGCCCTGCCAGTGGCCGACCCCCAACACCACAATCTGGGTTGGCGCTTCGGTCTTTTCAACCTCCAGCCCGGTCGGGTCGTTGGCCGGATAGAGCGCGCCGCGCGAGATCGACAACGCGGCCAGCGCGAGCCCAAGCGGGAATTGCGCCTCCATAGTGTGGCCGAAGGTCGTTCCGGTGGCGCGGACGGCAAAGTCGGCATGCTGGCTGAGGAATGCGCGCTCTTCGGCGGTCGCAGGCTCGGCGCCGGTCGCGCCCGTGATCAGGATACCGTTGTCGCCGCTGACACCGAGCTGCGGCCACAACGCCTGCAGCGATTTCGTCACGGCGCCCGGCTCCTTGCGTCGGGCAAGGTCGGCGACAACCTTGGTCAGCTTGGCGTACGGCTTTGCGCCGCGGGCCTCGGCATGTTCGCGCGATTCCATCACGAGGAAGGCGCCGGCGGAGCCGATGGCAAAGCCCGGGTTGTTCCTGCGGGCCCAGACCGAGCTATGCTGGTCCTTGAGGGCGAGATCGCCGAATGCATAGAGCATCAAGAGGTCGCCGCGATCGCCGTTATGAGCGGCGCCGACCAAGGCGATGTCACTCTGGCCGGCTCCAATGCGCGCGACCGCGATCCGTGCCGCGTCGATGCTTGAGGCTTCCTCGCCCATGAAGGTGCGCGAGGTCCCGCACACGCCGTGAACGATCGCGATGTTGCCGGCGAGCAGGTTGGAGAGCTGCGCCAGGAACAGCGTCGGGCGCAGCTCGTTCATCAGCTTCTCGTTGAGGAGGGCTGGCGGCAACTTGCCCTGTGCGTCGGCGTTCATGATCGCGAGGTCGACAGTGAGGTCACGCTCGCCGCCACCGGCTGCGATGATCATGTCCATCCGCGACAGGATTTCCTGATTGCCTTTGACGCCGGCGGAATCGAGCGCCAGCCCGGCGGCATAGGTGCCGATCCGCTGCCAGGTTTCCATCTGACGCTGATCGCCCTTCTTCGGGATCTGGGCGTCGAAGCTGACGGGAGCGATCGGATGGATGACGTATGGCGCGAGACGCTTCTCGTCGGCATTGACGCGCCGGGCGCCGAGCGCCTCCCAATGCGCATCCAGTCCCTCGCCAAGCGAGGAGAGCAGGCCTACGCCGGTGATCCAGACTTCCTTCTCAGCCATTACTCAGTGCCTGCTGCGGAAACCCGATCTTGGCGGCCATCGCATCCATGTGCACGCGCAAGTCCGGGCTGGGGAAGGGGATGTGACGGAAGGTCAGCTCGGCATTGCACTTGAGCTCCTTGCCGACGCGAACCTTCGCCGAGGTCACGGCGAAGCCTGAACCTTCGTGCTCGATCTTGGCCTCGATGGTCAGGACCGAGCCGGGGCTGACGAAGCCGCGCATCTTGGCTTCCTTGACCATGGCGAGGAAGGGCATGCGCTCGAACTTGGTCAGACCAAGGATCAGCCAGCCCGAGCTCTGGGCCATTGCTTCGGTCAGCAGCACGCCGGGCATGATCGGGTAGCCCGGGAAGTGCCCCGCGAACACCGAATGGCTGTCGGGCGGAACATCCGCCTCGACGACAATGGTCCTTGCGTCGAGGTTGAGGTCGACGATCCGATCAATCAGCTGAAAGATCTCGAGCTGCATGATGGGCGATTACGAGCCCGTGCCCGTGCCCGCGTTCTTGGCTGCAACCAGCTCGTCGATGCGGTCGGCGAGATTCTTCAACACGAAATACTGCTCCGTCGTGGCCTTGCCGTCGTTGACCTCCTGGGTCCACTTTTCGAGCGGCATCTTGATCCCGAAGGCCTTGTCGATGGCAAAGGCGATGTCGAGGAAGTCGAGGCTGTCGATCCCCAGATCGTCGATCGCGTGGCTCTCCGGCTTGATCGTGTCGCGCGGGATGTCGCAGGTCTCCGCGATAATGTTGGCGATCTGCTCGAATGTGGAGGACATCATTAAGCCTTTGATATATTGAAGGTAATTCCGGGTCGGCTCAGAGGAGGCGGGCGCGTTGCCCCGGAATGCCCGATTGCTGGTGCCGGAGTCGTGTGCCCGTATATCGGAGCAGGGCCGTTAGTTCAATGGAGCTTGGCCGGCATCGCAAGGACGGTTTTTGGGCAGGGTTCCGGCCAGCCTAGCTGCGCGGCATCACCGTAATCTTCGCGCAATCCCGGCGGCCCATCAGCACGCAATCCTGGGTCTTGCGCAAATCGGCGATGCTCATGGCAAGCCAGATGCCGATCGCGGTGAGCGCCACCGTGAAGGCGAAGGCGGCGATGTTGGCGAGCATGCGCTGGCGGAAATCGTCGGGCTCCTCGCGCGGCTTCTCATAGCGAGAGAGATCGTTGGCAACGGAAGCCGGGCGCGTCGTTCGGGGCGGCTCCTCGCGCTTGCCGGGCGGCTGCGCCGAGGTACGCGGCCGGAATTTGAGCACCACGTGCTCGGCATCCGAGGAGATTGGCCGCTGCGTCTTCACTGTTTGTCAGTCCGGTCGCGTCGCCGGTTATGTTTAGCATGTTCGCTGCACTTCACACCTAAAATCTTGGTGCGCGCAGAGGTGGTATTCATGCGTCGATCACCTCCAGGAACTGGCTTGCCGTCGAGGCGGCTGCTGCGGAGCGCGGGATGCTCGGCATTGCGATGACCAAGCCGATGTCGACACACTCGTTCGACCTTCGCGCATGCACAGTTTGCGCTGCAACGCCGTCACGGAGGTTGAGGCTGCGCGCCCGGGCATTGGCAGCCCGGGCATTGACAGCCCGGGAGCATCGACAGCCGAGGGCGGACCATCCGGCCATCGGCCCCCACCGCTTCGTGAAGCCATTCCGGCACACCGGACTCTTTCACCCGCCTGCGGGCTCATGACATAGTGGAACCCGTTCCGGAGTGCCGGTCAAAAGGGAGCATAAATCATGGCCCACACGCGCGAGCCTTACGTCAAACCGGTCCCGATCCTGTCGCTGCGGCCGACCCAGATGACGGTCGGCATGCAGGAGGTGACGGAGAAGCGGAAGCGCTGGCGCGAGCACAAGTCGGACAAGAAGCGCGCCGAACTGCTGGGCAAGCACATGATCCCGGTCGTCCATGGTCCCGACGATCGCTACTACGTGGTCGATCACCATCACATGGCGCGGGCGCTGCACGACGAGGGCGTCAAGGACATCCTGGTCACGGTGATCGGCGATCTCACGATGGTCGAGCGTGACGTGTTCTGGGGCGTGATGGACAACAAGCGCTGGGTCTATCCCTACGATTCCAAGGGCGAGCGCCGCCACTTCAAAGACATTCCGAAATCGATCAAGGACCTCAGGGACGATCCGTTCCGCAGCCTCGCCGGCGAGATGCGCCGGGCGGGCGGCTTTGCCAAGGACACGACGCCGTTCAGCGAATTCCTGTGGGCCGATTTCCTGCGCCGCCACATCCCGCGCAAGACGGTGGAGAACAATTTCGCCAAGGCGCTGGAGAAGGGACTGGCGCTCGGCCGCAGCAAGGACGCGGTCTATTTGCCCGGCTGGTGCGGGCCGGCATCTGACGACTGATCTGCCGCGACCGCCGGCCCGTGTTGATTATCCCTGCCGCCGAGCAAGTGGTGCAGCCACCGCTCGGTCCGCTTGCCGAAGGTCAACAGCAGGAACGCCAGCGCGACGGCGGTGACGACGATCGGCCAATGTCCGGCGCCGCAGACGATGCCGACGCAAGCGGCGAAGAAAGCGCATGCGGCGCTGGTCAGGCCGCGGACCTGGAAGCGGTCGCCCTGCCGCACGATCACGCCGGCGCCGAGGAATCCGATGCCGGTCAGCACGCCCTGGATCACGCGGCTCACCGCGTCGGTGAATTTGCCGGGCTCGACGGCCTGCAATGCCAACAGCACGACCATGGCCGTCGAAAGGCTGACGAGACCCAGCGTCTTCAGGCCGATCGGCTTGCCGCGCAGGTCACGGTCGAGCCCGATCGCGCAACCGGCAAGGGTGGCCGCGCCGAGACGCAGGACGATCTCGCTCCAGTCCGCCAAGGCGTCCTCTATTTCGGCTGCCGGCCGAGCATGTAGAACTCGCTGTTCGGCCGCATGCCGGTGACGTTGGCGAGCCGGTTCGACAGCGCGAAGAATGCCGCAACCGCGGCGATGTCCCAGACGTCGTCGTCGCTGAAGCCATGGGCCGCAAGCGTGGCGAAGTCCGCCTCCGAGATTTCCTCAGCGGCGCGGCTCACCTTCATGGCGAAGTCGAGCATCGCGCGCTGCCGCGGCGTGATGTCGGCCTTGCGGTAGTTGACCGCGATCTGGTCGGCGATCTCCGGATTCTTGGCGCGGATGCGCAGGATCGCGCCGTGGGCGATCACGCAATACTGGCACTGGTTGGCGGCGCTGGTCGCCACCACGATCATCTCGCGCTCGGCCTTCGAGAGGCCGGAGTCCTTTTCCATCAGCGCGTCGTGATA
Source organism: Bradyrhizobium sp. USDA 4504 (assembly GCF_054063995.1). Lineage (NCBI taxonomy): Bacteria > Pseudomonadati > Pseudomonadota > Alphaproteobacteria > Hyphomicrobiales > Nitrobacteraceae > Bradyrhizobium > Bradyrhizobium sp. USDA 4504. Next base: position 2,073,154 of record NZ_JBSSGV010000001.1, read on the forward strand.
GGCGAAGAAGGCGCGAAACTCGTCGGGGCGATAGGCCAAGGTGAGGAAGACGTTCGGCACGAAGCCGGATTTCTCCTGCACCGCCAGGATGCGGGCGCGGATGTCCTCGGGGAGCTTGTCGAGAGCGGGCGTCGGGAAGCGTTTTGCGGTCGGCTGCGTCATGAGATGGTTCCGGCGTGCCGCCTGGATGCGGCGTCACGCGAGACCATAGTGGATGACGCCTTGGGCGCAAGGCGCATCGGCGCCCTGGCGGAATTCGGCTAACGCAGCGGCTTCTTCAGCAGCGAGAAGCGGTCCGGATCGAGGCCGAGCGAGGGCTGCAGCATCGGCGCCTCGGCCGGCGCCATGGTGCGCGCCGGCGCCGGAGAGTTGAAGTTGGCGTCGCCGCTCGGGCTATCGCGATGCGAGGTGGCGCCGCGCCAGCGCTCCAGCACGGCGCTGACGAAATGCATGTCATGGCCGGCGGTGACCGACGGTACCGTGGCGATGGTGGCCTCGCCGCGCGGCAGCTGGTGCGGCGGCACCTCCTTGAAGCGCAGCCGGGTCGGCAGCGCCACGCCTTCGCCGAACGCCAGCACCTCGCGGGTGCCGAGCGAGGGCACGAAGGACAGCAGGTTGGCGGCGGCATCCGAGACCGCGGAGCGTAGCAGCGCCTGGTCGCGGTCGTTGGCGAGGCGCATCGTGAACAGCGTGTTGCACTGAGAGATGATGGTCGCGTCGAGCTCGGCCGGACGCTGGGTGATCAGGCCGAGATAGACGCCGTATTTGCGGCCTTCCTTGGCGATGCGCGACACCGCCTTGCGGGTCGGCCCGAAGCCGATATTGCGGTCGGCCGAGGCGTAGCGGTGCGCTTCCTCGCAGACGAACAGCATCGGCGAGACGCCGTCGCTCCACAGCCCGAAATCGAACGCCATGCGGCACAGCACCGACACCACGGAATCGACGACTTCGGCGGGGAAGCCGGCGAGCTGCATGATCGTCATCGGCTTGCCGTTGGCGGGCAGGCGGAACAGATGGCTGATCACCTCGGCCATTGTATCGCCGCCGACATTGGCATTATCGAACATGAAGGCGTAGCGCGGATCGTTGCGCACCGCGTCGATGCGCGAGATCAGCTTGTGATAGATGATGCGCGAAGAGCGGTTCTCCAGCTTGCCCATGCGCTCGTCGATCAGCGAGATCAGGTCGACGAGGCGATAGGGCACCGGCGTATCGACGGTGTAGCCGACCTGCTTGGGGTCGATGCGCTTCAGCCCGAGACCGACCCGGTCGGAGTTCTGGTACTGGGTGTAGATGCCCTTCGCCATCGGGATCACTTCGGCGAGAATGTCGAGCTCCTCGGGCACGCCGGGCCGGCCGCCGAACAGCACGTCGACGATCTCTTCGAAGTTGAACAGCCAGAACGGCAGCTTCAGGTTCCGCGGGTTGAGCACCTGGGCGCGCTCGCCGAAGCAGCGGCCATATTCGTTGTGCACGTCGAGCAGGAAGATGCGCAGGTTCGGCCGCGACTTCAGGATCTCGTTGAGCAGCAGCGACACGCCGGTCGACTTGCCGACGCCGGTCGAGCCGAGCACCGCGAAGTGCTTGGACAGCATCTCCTCGACGTCGACATAGGCGATGACAGAACGATCCTGCTGCAGCGTGCCGACATTGATCTGGTCCGAGCCGCTCGGCGCATAGACCGTGCGCAGCTCCTGGTTCGTGATCAGATCGGTGCTGTCGCCGATGGTCGGATAGTGGGTGACACCGCGCTGGAATTTCGGGCGGTCGCCGCCCAGGATCTCGCCCAGCAGGTCGACCGAGGCGGTCGCCATGTATTCGTCGGACGCCGGCAGGTTCTCGCACGTCACTTCGGTGATCATAGCGACAATGACCGAACTCGCGCAGCGGATACTGACGAACCGGCCGACGGTCGCTCGCATTTCCGAAAGTTGCATCTGGCCGCCCGCCAGCAGCCCAACCCGGGCCTGCGAGCCGCGCACAGAGATCACACGTCCGAAGGGTGTCACAGTTCCAGCCTGGCTCGTTCTCAAAATCTAAATGTCCGGACCAATATGCCCGCCCGGGATTGGAAAAACCGTTAAATCGCCGGGGTTCCGCATCGGCTAAATCTACACCTTCCCGGTGACGATTTGTTTCTATCGTACCGGGAGATTACGCGCTGTCGCGCGCATCGGCGGCGGAATCGTCGCTTTCCGGCACAGCCGCGTTTGTTTCCCGGCTTTTCCGTTAAGGCGGGATTCACCATCTCTGAGGAGTGCATCGGCAGCTCCGTAGGTTTACGGGGCATTGGGCGCGATTTGTCATACCCTGTCGCCCGGTATCGCGTAACCGATTGCTAACTGCGAGTTGTAACGACCTTTCCATTTGTGCTGCGTAACGATGCCGCGCCCTGGGAGAGATCAGCGTGCGCATCGAACACCGCAATTCATCGTCAGGAAATGCCGATGCTGGCTCGACCAAGGGGCTGGCGTTCTGTGCCGGCCTGTTGGTCGGCAGCCTGCTCGGAAGCGCGACCGCGCAATGGAGTGAGCGCGAAGGCCTGCTGATGGCGGCATTCGCGATCATGGCCGTGATCGTCTTCCTGTTGCTCAAGCGGCACGAAATCTCCGACGAGCGGCTCGCCAGCGAACGCCGCAATCTCATGACCGCCGTGAACAACATTCCGCAGGGCCTCGTGCTCTACGATGCATCGGCGCGCATCATCATCTGCAACCGCCCCTACATCGAGATGTTCGGGCTTTCGCCCGACGTCGCCAAGCCCGGCTGCACGATGCACCGGCTGATTGCGCATAGACAGGAGACGGGCTCGTTCGACGGCGATGTCGACGACTTCTGCGACGCCATCATCGGCAACGTGAAGCTTGGCCGCGCCACGCGTCAGCTGACGCAGGCGCCGGGCGGGCGCGCGATCGAGATCGTCAACAAGCCGCTGCCGGAAGGCGGCTGGGTGGCGACCATCCAGGATGTCACCGAGCGTGCGCGCACCGAGAACAAGATCGCCCACATGGCGCATTATGATGCGCTGACCGACCTGCCGAACCGCGTGCTGTTCCGCGAACGCCTGGAGCGGGCGCTGAAGGCGATCCGGCCGGATCAGCAGCTCGCGGTCATGTATATCGACATCGACGAGTTCAAGGCCGTCAACGACGCGCTCGGCCATCAGATCGGCGACGAATTGCTCAGGGCGATCGCCGACCGCCTGCGCGGCTGCGTTGGGGACACCGACGTCGCGGCGCGGCTCGGCGGCGACGAGTTTGCCGTGATCCAGACCACCGTCCGCGATCAGACCGAGACCATGCAGCTCCTCGCTGCGATCTATCAGTCGATCCGCCGGCCGATCGACTGCAGCGGGCATCTGATCACCACCGATGCCAGCATCGGCATCGCCGTTGCGCCCGCCGACGGCCTCGACATCGATCAATTGCTGCGCAATGCCGACCTCGCGCTCTACGGGGCCAAGAGCGACGGCCGCCGCACCTACCGGTTCTTCGAGACCGGCATGGATGCACGCGCCAAGGCGCGGCGCAGCCTCGAGCTCGAGCTGCGCCAGGCGATCGCCGACGGCAGCTTCGAGCTGCACTATCAGCCGCTGCTCCATCTCGAGGAGGGGCAGGTCAGTTGCTGCGAGGCGCTGGTGCGCTGGCGTCATCCCGAACGCGGCACCATCTCGCCGGCGGATTTCATCCCGATCGCCGAGGACACCGGCCTGATCAACGATCTCGGTCACTGGGTGCTCAACACCGCGTGCCGCGAGGCGATGAACTGGCCGGAGCATGTTCATGTTGCGGTCAACGTGTCTCCGATCCAGTTCAAGAGCCAGACGCTGGCACTCAACGTCGCCGCCGCGCTCGCCGCGACAGGTCTGGCACCTTCGCGGCTCGAGCTCGAGATCACCGAGGCGGTGCTGATCCGCGACGACGAGGCTGCGCTCGATATCCTGCATCAGCTGCGCGAACTCGGCGTCCGTATCGCGCTCGACGATTTCGGCACCGGCTATTCCTCGCTGAGCTATCTGCAGCGCTTCCCCTTCGACAAGATCAAGATCGATCGCGCCTTCATCAAGGATCTCGCCGGGACCGGCGCGTCGTCCACGATCGTCCAGGCCGTCGTCAACATCGCCGCTGCCAGCGACATGACCACGACCGCGGAGGGCGTCGAGACCGAGCAGCAGCGCAACCTGCTGCGCATCCTCGGCTGCACCGACATGCAGGGCTATCTGTTCAGCCGGCCGGTGTCATCGGCTGAAATCCGCAAGCTCCTGTCGTCGGATCACGAGAAGGCTGTCTCGGTCGCCTGACGCCTGCCTTGACCGCTTTCACGAGGTGATTCCGGCCATGGAATGCCCTGCGAGCGCAATTGCCGTCGCCAGGTGACATGGGGCAGGGGCCGGCATTCCGCTGCCGCGATCCCGACGGCCATGTCATCGAGCTCTATTACGAGACCGAGTGGTACGAGGCGCCGGCCGAGCTGAAGCCCGCGCTGAAAAACCAGGCGCAGCGCTTTCCGGCGCGCGGCGTCAATGTCCGCCGGCTCGACCATCTCAATTGCCTCGCGGTCGACATCAAAGCCAACCGTCTGTTCTTCGAAGACTACCTCGGCTGCCGCACCACCGAGCAGATCGTACTCAACGACGGCACGGAAGCCGCGATGTGGATGACGATGTCGAACAAGAGCTACGACTTCGCCTATACGCGCGACCATTACGGCAAGCGCGGCCGGTTTCACCATGTTACCTACGCGCTCGACAGCCGCGAGGAGATCCTGCGTGCTGCGGATATTTTTCTCGAGCACGGGGTGCATATCGAGACCGGGCCGCACAAGCACGCGATCCAGCAGACCTTCTTCCTCTATGTCTATGAACCCGGCGGCAACCGCGTCGAGGTCGCCAACGCCGGCGCACGCCTGATCCTTGCGCCGGACTGGAAGCCGATCGTGTGGACCGAGGAAGAGCGCAGGAAGGGACAGGCGTGGGGGTTGAAGACGATCGAGTCGTTTCACACCCACGGCACCCCGCCCGTGATCGACTAGATGCGAGACCGCCGCACGAAGGCCGCCCGAGCGCGTCGATACGCCGCCGCGAACACCCGCGGTCGCTGACGACAGCGCCGCCGCGCAACCGATATGATCCGGTTCGCGGCGGCGGACGCTGCGCCGCGCGAAATTTGAACCGGTGAGAGCGGGCACAATGGCTGGCAAGACGCGAAAGACGTCGGCGAAGGGGGCGAAAAAGAGCGCCGCGAAGCGTGGCTCTGCAAAGCCGCGTCTGCTCGCGGGCGGCAATCCGCAGATCGCAAAAGGCTATGGCGATGCTCCGGTGCAAGCCTATATCGCCGCGATGCCCGGGTGGAAGCGCGACGTCGGGCGCAAGCTTGACGCGCTCATCGTGCGTGCCGTCCCCGGCGTGCACAAGGCGGTGAAGTGGAACTCGCCGCTCTACGGCATGGAAGGCGACGGCTGGTTCCTCGGCATCCATGTCTTCACGCGCTACGTCAAGGTGGCTTTCTTTCGCGGTGCGTCGCTGCATCCGGTGCCGCCGGGCGAGTCCAAGCAGCAGCACACGCGCTATCTCGACATTCACGAGAACGACGAGCTCGACGAAGCCCAGTTCACCGCGTGGGTGAAGCAAGCCAGTCAATTGCCCGGCGAACGGATGTGAGTGGCAACGCAGGTCAGGACCGGTAAGCAGCGGCCACGACGCGCTGTCGATGCAGCTCTGCGCGATAGAGCATTGCCTCGCCTCAGCCCTTTGGTGTTAGGCTGCGCCAAAGCCCGATGAATCGCCATCGCGCTTTGGATTGTTGTCCTGGCATGATCTTTTCGGAAAACCGCTTCGCACTTTTCCGGATCATGCTCTGGTAACGTCAGAGGAAAACGTCGATGAGCGAACACACGACGGACAAGCGCGTGCGAGAGGCGTCTCGCAGGCGATTCCTTCAGGCCGGCGCAGCACTGGCCGGTGGCTCCGCCATATCGGGAGTTGCCGGTTCTACCGCGCTTGCCGAACAGGGGAATAATCTTCCGCCCAATGTGCCGGAATGGATGAAAGCGCCCGGCGACCCGATGGGAAGCCAGCCCTATGGCACGCCGTCGGTTCACGAGAAGGCTGTCGTCAAGAACATCTCGAAGACGCTGCCGCAATACATCTCCGCTTCGGGCCGCACGCCGCTGCAGGAGCTCGACGGCATCATCACGCCGAACGGTTTGTTCTACGAACGCCACCATGGCGGCGTGCCGACCATCGACCCGGCCGAGCACCGGCTGGTGCTGCATGGCATGGTCGATCGCCCGCTGGTGTTCACGATGGAGGACATCCGCCGCTTTCCGTCGCAGTCGCGCATCCACTTCCTCGAGTGCTCCGGCAATCCGGTCTACACCAAGCCGTACGGCAAGACGGCCTCCGACCTCGTCGGCCTGCTGAGCTGTGCGGAATGGACCGGCGTGCCGCTCAAGACGGTGTTGGACGAAGCGGGCCCGCAGACCGGCGCCAAATGGATCGTGGCCGAAGGCGCCGACGCCGCTGCGTTGACGCGCTCGATCCCGATCGAGAAATGCCTCGACGACGCCATGCTGGTCTACAGCCAGAATGGCGAGCGGCTGCGCCCGCAGCAGGGCTATCCGCTGCGCCTGTTGCTGCCCGGCTTCGAGGGCAACATGAACGTGAAGTGGCTGCGCCGGCTCAAGGTCGTCGCCGAGCCGGCCTATTCGCGCGAGGAGACCTCGAAATACACCGACCCGATGCCTGACGGCACGTCGCGCGAATTCACCTTCTACATGGAAGCCAAGTCGATCATCACACGGCCGTCCGGCGGGCAGAAGCTGACTGCGCAGGGCTTTCACGAGATTACCGGCATCGCGTGGAGCGGTCACGGCAAGATCAAGAGCGTCGAGGTCTCGCTCGACGAGGGCAAAAGCTGGCAGCAGGCCGAATTGCAGGAGCCGGTGTTGACGCGCGCGCTCACGCGCTTTCGCTTGCCCTGGCATTGGGACGGCAAACCTGCCGTGATCCAGAGCCGCGCCATCGACGAGACCGGATACGTGCAGCCGACGCTGGCGGAATTGGTCAAGGTGCGCGGTCTCAACTCGTTCTACCACAACAACGCGATCTGGCCCTGGCGCATCGATGCGAATGGTGAGGTGAGCAATGGCCAGGCGTAAGCTCAAGACGGCGTTCGTTGTGAGTGCGATCGCGATGCTCGCCACTGCCGGGCAGGCCGAGGATCGCTTTGGCATCGGGCGTGCGGCGACGCCTGCCGAGATCGCCGGCTGGAACATCGATATCGGCCGTGACGGCTCCAACCTGCCGCCGGGCAGCGGCAGTGTCGAGCACGGCCGCACGGTGTTCAGCGAGCAATGCGCTGCGTGCCATGGCGACAGCGGGCAGGGCGGCATCGGCGATCGCCTGGTCGGCGGACAGGGCACGCTGGCGAGCCCAAAACCGATCCGCACCGTCGGCAGCTATTGGCCCTATGCCCCGACGCTGTTCGACTACATCCGCCGCGCGATGCCGCAGAACGCGCCGCAGTCGCTGAGCAATGAGGACGTCTACGCGGTTTCAGCCTACATCCTCAGTCTGAACGGCATCGTGCCGGCCAATGCGGTGCTCGACGCCAAGTCGCTCGCCGCCATCAAGATGCCGAACCGCGACGGCTTCGTCTCCGACCCGCGGCCCGACGTGCACAACCACTGAGCGGCAGGCACGGCCGGGTGGCTCGCAGCATCGTGACGTCGTGGCCCCTGTGCCCGGAGGATTGCCGTCCCTATGTCCGTTTGGGGGCGGCTCGGCCGTCATCCGGCACACGTTTATGATCGATAGGAGAGGCCGCATGACCAGGTCATGGGCAGTCGCAGCCGCCATGCTGCTCGTGGGAATGACGTTCACGCCGGTCGCGGCCCAGATGTCAGAGCCGGCATATTTCGACGCGCAAAATCCCGGGCGCAGCGCGATCAACGGCGGCGCCCTGACGCCATGGGGTGAGGCCCAGGAGGCCGTGCAGCGCCGCGGCAATCCGGCGAACGCCTACGCCGCCATGCCTGCGGTGGAGCCATCTTCCGCCTGCGCGCGTTACCGTTCATTCGATCCGGCGTCCGGCACCTTCCTTGGCCGCGACGGCCGCCGCCATCCCTGCCGATAAGGCCCTGCGCCGCGCTTGGCGGTGGATAAGGGCGCCGGCATTCGCCCGGCGCGCGAACGACTGGACGTTAGGCGCGTTATAGTCCGCCGATCGTGTCGGGTCCCGCCGGACCCGAGCAGCGGAGGACACCCGGCGTGACAGACGCTCTGGCCGGTTTCTGGGACCGAAAGTCGACCTCGGACCTGTTGCGGGAGGCGGCGCGGGCCGATGGCGACGCGGAGACGCCGATCTTCAGGCGCTCGCTGTCGGCGTTGCAACTGGTCACGCTCGGCATCGGCGGCATCATCGGCGCCGGCATCTTCGTGCTGACGGGCCACGCGGCCGCCGCCAATGCCGGTCCCGCGGTCACGCTCTCCTTCATGCTTGGTGCGGTGGCCTGCGCCTTCGCCGGCCTGTGCTACGCCGAGATGTCGTCGACGGTGCCGATCTGCGGCAGCGCCTACACCTATGCCTACGCCACGCTCGGCGAGCTGATCGCCTGGATCATCGGCTGGGACCTGATCCTCGAATACGCGGTCGGCGCGATCGCGGTCTCGGTCGGGTGGTCCGGCTATTTCGTCAGTCTGATGCGCGATTTCGGCATCAACCTGCCGCAGCAATTCACCTCGGCGCCGCTCGCTTACGACGTCAACACCGGCGCGTGGTCATCGACCGGTGCGGTCATCAACATCCCGGCGATGGCGATCATCGCCTTCGTGACCACGCTGCTGGTGGTCGGCATTCGCGAGTCCGCGCGCTTCACCAGCTTCGTCGTCGTGGTCAAGCTCGTTGTGATCGCGCTGTTCCTCGCTACCGCGGCTTCCTCGGTGACCCTGGCGAACTGGGTAACGGCGGGCAACCCGGAGGGCGCGCTGATCCCGCCGAATGCCGGTCCTGGCGTGTTCGGCTGGTCCGGCGTGGTCCGCGGCGCGGCAGTGGTGTTCTTCGCCTATATCGGCTTCGACGCGATCTCGACCGCGGCGCAGGAAGCGAAGACGCCGGAGCGCGACATGCCGATCGGCATTCTCGGCTCGCTCGTGATCTGCGCCGCGCTCTATGTCGCGGTCGGATTCGTGCTGACCGGCATCGTGCCCTATGACCGACTCAGCGTGCCCGATCCGATCGCGGTCGGCATCGATGCGATCGGTATCGGCTGGCTCGGTCCGTTCATCAAGCTCGGCATCCTGTTCGGATTGACATCGGTGATCCTCATCATGCTGCTGGCGCAACCGCGGATCTTTCGCGCCATGGCGCATGACGGATTGCTGCCGGGCTTTGCCGCCAAGATCCATCCGCGCTTCCAGACCCCCTATGTCTCGACCATCTTCGCCGGCACCGTGGCCGCTCTTCTCGGTGGGCTGTTGCCGATCGGGCTGGTCGGCGAACTGGTCTCGATCGGCACGCTGTTCGCGTTCACGTTGGTCTCGATCGGCACGCTGGTGCTGCGCGTGCGCGATCCGGAATTGCCGCGTCCGTTCAAGGCGCCGGCGATCTGGCTGGTGGCCCCGGCTGCCGCCGGAACTTCGCTGTTCCTGATGTTCGGCCTGCCGCTCGACACCTGGATCAGGCTCGCGGTGTGGCTAATGATCGGGCTTGTGATCTATGCGGCCTATGGCAGACGGCACAGCCGGCTGCGGGCGAGCGGCGGGGACCGCGCGGGCCTATAGTGCGCGTGCGTGCGGCCTGCTAGATGTACGCGTTGAGATAGCACCGCAAGCCGCGACAGGCCGGCATTCTCCGGGGAGACTTCCATGCAAAATCCAACGGCACGCGCGCGATGGATGGTCGCCGCGCTCGTCTCGATCGGCATCATGTCGGCTGCTCCCGGTCGCGCAGCCTCGGTTGCGCCGGCCGCCGCCGAGAACGGGATGGTGGTCTCCGCGCAGCATCTCGCGACCCAGGTCGGCGTTGAGGTGTTGAAACGGGGCGGCAATGCGGTCGATGCGGCGGTCGCCGTTGGTTACGCGCTTGCGGTGGCCTATCCCGCCGCCGGCAATCTCGGTGGCGGCGGGTTCATGACCATCCAGTTCGCCGACGGTCGCAAGACCTTCCTGGATTTCCGGGAGACCGCGCCGAAGGGCGCCACAGCCGACATGTATCTCGACAAGGACGGCAAGGTCATCCCCGGGTTATCGACCAAGGGGCATCTCGCCGTCGGCGTACCGGGCTCGGTGGCCGGCATGGAATATGCGCGCGAGAAATACGGTACGATGAAGCGCGCTGACGTCATCGCGCCGGCGCTGCAACTGGCGGAGGATGGTTTTGTGCTCGACCAGGGCGACGTCAGCATGCTGCAGGCCTCGACCAAGGACTTTCAGGACGATCCGGCCTCGGCCGCGATCTTCCTCAACAACGGCAAGCCGTTCCAGGTCGGCGAACGGCTGACGCAGCATGAGCTCGCCGAGACGCTGCGCGAGATCAGCAAGCGCGGCAGTGATGGCTTCTACAAGGGCTGGGTTGGTGCTGCGATCGTCGCCGCGAGCCAGGCCGGCAAGGGACTGCTGACGCAGGAGGATCTGGACAACTACAGGGTTCGCGAGCTGGCGCCGGTCGAATGTGACTATCGCGGTTACCACGTGGTCTCGGCGCCGCCGCCCAGTTCGGGCGGTGTGGTGATCTGCGAGATGCTCAACATCCTCGAGGGCTATCGGCTGAAGGAGCTCGGCTACCACTCGGCGCAGGCGGTGCACTACCAGATCGAGGCGATGCGCCACGCTTACGTCGATCGCAACAGCTATCTCGGCGATCCGGACTTCGTGAAGAATCCGCTCGAGCGCCTGCTCGACAAGACCTACGCCGCGAAGATCCGTGCCGCGATCGACCCGGCCAAGGCCGGAGTGTCCAGGGACATCAAGCCCGGCGTTCCGCCGCATGAGGGCAGCAACACCACGCACTATTCGATTGCCGACAAGGACGGCAATGCGGTGTCGGTCACCTACACGCTGAACGACTGGTTCGGTGCCAAGGTGACGGCGGCCAGGACCGGCGTGCTGCTCAATGACGAGATGGACGACTTCACCGCCAAGGTCGGCGTGCCGAACCTGTATGGGCTGGTGCAGGGGGAGGCCAACGCGATCGTCCCCGGCAAGCGTCCGCTGTCCTCAATGAGTCCGACCATCGTCTCCAAGGACGGCAAGCCGGTCATCGTGATGGGCACCCCGGGCGGCAGCCGCATCATCACCGCCGTGCTGCTGACGATGATCAACGCGATCGACTATGGCATGAACGCGCAGGAGGCCGTGGACATGCCGCGCTTCCACCAGCAGTGGCTTCCCGAGGTGACCAACCTCGAGGACTACACGCTGTCGCCGGATACGCGGAAGATCCTGGAGGGCATGGGCCACAAATTCGGCCCGCCGCATCCGGCCAACCACCTCGCGGTGATCATCATCGGCGCGCCGTCGCTGGGCGGCAAGCCGGTCGGCAACAACCGCTTCTATGGCGCGAACGACCCGCGGCGCAATTCGGGGCTCGCCGCGGGCTATTGATCGTGACGGCTAGCGACAATCCGTAGCCCGGATGAGCGAAGCGATATCCGGGTCTTGTTGAGCTCCCGCATGTCGCTCCGCTCGTGCGGGCTGCCGCTCCAATTGATCCGCGCTGCGGTCAGGCGACGGCGGTCGACCTGCCGTCCTTTTGCCCGCTGGTCAGCAGCAAGCGCTGGCGGATCGCGTCTTCGATCAGAGCCAGGGATTGCTTGGCTTCGCGCGCCTCGGCTTCGGCGGCCTGGGCGCGGAATTCGGCCGCATCGAGTTGCTCCTGTTGGGACTCGATGCGCCGTCGGGCTTCCTCAAGCGCCCGCGACGCATCCCTCAATTTGCGCTCGGTGGCGGCGATGATTTCGAGCTGCGCCTGTTCGGCGGCCTCGGCGCGCGCTTCGCCGGCGCGGGCCCTGTCCTCGATGCTGCGGAACAAATCCGCCGCCTGATAGACGAGGTCCAAGGCTTCTGTGCCCATGGCCGATGCGGGTGGTCTTGGAAATCCAAGAACGTTAGGGTCGGCCGTAAATGGCCGTTTGAATCCGCGCAGTGCCATCCAAATCAGCCCGTCGCGAGTCGGTGTATGCCAACAACTTGCGGTAGTTATGGTTAACAAATCCTTAATGTGATTGGCGCGCCGGCGCTGTCCACCGGTTTCTGATGTCGCAGCACCCAAATCGTCGGCCGGATCGGGGAATCGATCCGTCCGGCCCGCGCTTTTCTTTCGGAACGTGCTCTCCGCGCAAGCGTATCGAGACCGCAGCGCTATCAGGCGCGGTGCGCGAAGCGCGCAGCGCTGCAGCGGAGATCGATGCAGCCTCCGCGGGCGCTGCCAGTCGGCGAGGTCTGCCGATTTGGCTGCGGGCGCGAGCCGGGCTCTATGGCATAAGTTTGACGCTTGGCTTGCTTTAATTCTCCGGTGTTGAATTGCAGGTCCATGGAGCGACCGATATACCGGGCGGCCTAAGTGGCACGCAGCGCGCTCAGAACGAGCGACGTATTCGCCACGGAAATCTGGTCGATGAAATTTCTGTTGCGGTTCTTCGGGTTCCTGTTCACCGCAGGCACCATCCTGTTCCTGGCTGGTCTGGCCGCGGTCGCAGGGCTGTTCTGGCATTTCTCCAAGGACCTGCCCGAGTATTCGCAGCTCCAGAACTACGAGCCGCCGGTGATGACCCGCGTGCACGCGGCCGACGGCTCGCTGCTCGGCGAATACGCCAAGGAGCGCAGGCTTTATCTGCCGATCCAGGCGGTGCCGAAGCTCGTGATCAACGCGTTCCTCGCCGCCGAGGACAAGAATTTCTACGAGCATGGCGGCGTCGACTACACCGGCATGGCGCGCGCCGGTGTCGCCTACATCCAGAACTTCGGTTCCAACCGGCGGCCGCAGGGCGCCTCGACGATCACCCAGCAGGTCGCCAAGAACTTCCTTTTGACCAACGAGGTGTCGTTCACCCGCAAGATCAAGGAAGCCTTGCTGGCGATGCGAATCGAGCGGGCTTACTCCAAGGACAAGATCCTCGAGCTCTATCTCAACGAAATCTATCTCGGCCTTGGCGCCTACGGCATCGCGGCGGCCTCGCTGGTGTATTTCGACAAGTCCGTCAATGAGCTGACGGTCGCGGAAGCGGCCTATCTGGCGGCGCTGCCGAAAATGCCGGCCAGCCTGCATCCGGTGCGCAACCGCGCGCGCGCCGTCGAGCGCCGCAACTACGTGATCGACCGCCTGCAGGAGAACGGCTGGATCACCGCGGCCGACGCCGACAAGGCGCGCAAGGAGCCGCTGACCGTCACCAACCGCAGCAATGGCGCGCACACCTTCGCCGGCGAATATTTCTCGGAAGAAGTCCGCCGCGACATCTTCGAGCGCTATGGCGAGAAGAAGCTCTATGAGGGCGGCCTGTCGGTGCGCACCACGCTCGACCCCAAGGTCCAGGTGATGGCGCGCAAGGCCATGGTGGCTGGGCTCGTGAACTATGACGAGCAGCAGGGCTATCGCGGTGCGATCCAAAGGCTCGACCTGACCAGTGACTGGGGCGTGCCGCTCGCCGAGATCAAATCGCTGTCCGACATCTCGCCGTGGCGAATGGCGGTGGTGCTGGAGAGCAACGACCAGTCGGCACGGATCGGCTTCCAGCCGGGCCGCGAGCTCGGCGGCGCCATCAGCAAGCAGCGCGAGACCGGCATCATCACGATGGACGGCGCGCGCTGGGCCAAGAGCAAGGGCAAGACGCCGACATCGGTGGCGCAGGTGCTGCAGCCAGGCGACGTGATCTACGCCGACCCGCTCTTCAGCAAGGACGGCCAGCGCGTCGAAGGCCAGTACCGGCTGCGACAGATCCCTGAGCTGTCGGGTGCGATGGTGGCGATGGATCCGCACACCGGCCGCGTGCTGGCGATGGTCGGCGGCTTCTCGTTCGACCAGAGCCAGTTCAACCGCGCGACGCAGGCCTATCGGCAGCCCGGCTCGACCTTCAAGCCGATCGTCTATTCGTCGGCGCTCGACAACGGCTACACCGGATCGACCATGATGATCGACGCGCCGATCGAGATCGACCAGGGGCAGGGCAACATCTGGCGGCCCGAAAACTTCTCCACCGGCAAGTATCAGGGCCAGGTGACGCTGCGCAACGCGCTGCGGCTCTCGCTCAACACGGTGACCGTGCGGCTGGCGCAGGAAATCGGCATGCCGCTGATCGGCGAATATGCAAAGCGCTTCGGCGTCTATGACGAGTTGCCGAACTATCTCGCCTACGCGCTCGGCGCCGGCGAAACCACGGTGATGCGGATGGCCACGGCCTATTCGATGATCGCCAATGGCGGCGTCCGCGTGAAGCCGACCTTGATCGACCGCATCCAGGACCGCTACGGCCACACCATCTTCAAGCACGATCAGCGCGAATGCCGCGGCTGCGACGCACCGGAGGGCTGGAAGAACCAGCCGGAGCCGCAGCTCGTCGACCGCCGCGAGCGGGTGCTTGACGCGATGTCCGCCTACCAGATCACCTCGCTGATGGAGGGCGTGATTCAGGCCGGTACCGGCACCGCGCTGAAGGACGTCGGCAAGCCGCTCGCCGGCAAGACCGGCACCTCGAACGAGGCCAAGGATCTCTGGTTCGTCGGCTTTTCGCCGGACCTCGTGGTCGGTCTCTATGTCGGCTACGACAAGCCGCGCTCGCTCGGCCGCAACGCGCAGGCCGGCCATACCGCGGCGCCGATCGCGCGCGACTTCCTGAAGCTCGCGCTGGCCGACAAGCCCGCCACCCCGTTCAAGCAGCCGGTCGGCATCCGGCTGGTCCTGGTCGATGCCAAGACTGGCCAGCGCGCTGTGCCCGGCCAGAACCGGGGCGTGGTGCTCGAGGCCTTCAAGCCGGGCCAGGCGCCGCCGTTCAATGATCCCGGGATGGTCGCCGGCACCGACGTGATCGACGGCACCCAGCAGGGCATTTCGCCGGACGCCGATCGGGCCGTGATGCGGTCAGGGACGGGCGGGCTGTACTGAGGTCGGGCCGGCAAGGCGTTCACGAGACGCGGCTCGACCTTTTCCACGAACGGGCGGTGCATGCGTAAGCATGACACGTCAGATGACATGCCTTGCGCCGATGTCCCGCGCTAAGGCCTGCGTCCCCACGCTTGGCGCTGATGTTCGGCGGTCTGTGGGCGATCAACTTCGAGGGAGGTGTGTGAACGGCCCGCCGGTGAGCCGCACCAACCAGAGAGAACGGTCGCGACGTCCGCGCGAAGGCGCCGCGGGTGCCGTTGTTAGGGCGGTTACTCCAACAAGCGATTGTGCGTGAGACCAATGATCAAGACGCTCGTTGTCGTGGTTCAGGTAACCTGGACGGTTTCGGTGGTTGGAATGGCAACCGTGATCGGCGTGCTGGGATTTGGGTGCCACGGCTGGATCGGCGCGATTGGGTTCGGCACCGCCGGATTTGGTGTTGGAGCCGTGTTGGCGGCCTGACCCGAACTGCTGCTGGAATTGCTCGCCGGAATGTGACTCGTGTGGCTCGCACCGGTCGGGTCGGTGGCGTCCCGACTTGCGATTTTCGCGCCCGCTCCGCCAACAATGCTTGCCAAGCGTGGGACCAAGCGGGTAGAAGGTCGCTCTCGCGCGGGCGCTGATTTGGCAGGCGAACCCGCTGCACCGAGATGTCCAGTCATCCAGCTAAGCTATTGATACCACGGACGATTCTTGGGGAATGGTGTAACGGTAGCACAACAGACTCTGACTCTGTTTGTCTTGGTTCGAATCCAGGTTCCCCAGCCAATCCGCCTCGGTGGCGTGATCATCCTCTCAAATCCCGACGAGATAGCCGGCTGCAGCTGCCGACGGAGGACCAGTCGTATGTGTGCCATCACGGCAGGGTGGATTGGTCCGGCGTAATCCACCATGGTCTCGCGCGTGTGGTCCGGCTCGTTGCAACAGAGGTTTAGGCTGATGGACGAAATTCTCTATGCCCGCGAAGCGTCGATCGGCGTCGATGAGTTCATCGAGGTGCTGCGGCAGTCGGGCCTCGGCGAGCGGCGACCGCTGGCGGATACCGACCGGATGGAGCGCATGATCGCCAATGCGAATCTGATCGTGACGGCGCGGAAGGCGGGCAAGCTGGTCGGCGTGTCGCGCGCGCTGACCGATTTCGCCTATTGCTGCTATTTGTCGGACCTTGCGGTCGATCGCGGATACCAGGGACATGGCATCGGCAAGCGTCTGATCGCGGAAACGCGGCGCCTCGCCGGACCTGAATCGATGTGCCTGCTGTTGTCGGCGCCTGACTCGATCGGGTTCTACAAGACCATCGGCATGCCGCAGCCGGACAACGCGTTCCTCTACAAGCGGGAGCGATAGCGGACGGCTACGCTGCGCGGCGCTATTTGATCTTGTCGTAGACCGTCGCGAAGTCGGCAAGCGGCATCGGGATAGAGATGGTTTCCTTGCCGAGATTCTGGAACGACACTTTGAGCTGCTTGCCCGATTTCAGCTGGGTCAGGACATCGGCGGCGATCGGCGTATTGATGTAGCAGCCGCGTGCCTCGCACGTCTGGATCGGCACGTCGACGGCCTTGCCGTCGTCGACCTGCAGCTTGGCGCCGACCGGCAGGTTCAATCCGAGTGGAAGCTGGATCAGCGCCACCGGCGTGCGGGTGTCGCCGGGAACGCGGATATTGACCAGCACGATGAGCTGGCCGGTCTTGGTGAGCACCGCGGTCTGTTCCATCGCGCATTCGAGCGAAGCGTCGCGGCTCGCACTGGTGCAGCGCGCAATCCAGCCGGAATTGTTGGGGGCTGCTGTATCACCCTGAGGAGCCGCGGGCGCAGCTGCCGGAGCGGGCGCGTTCTTGCTCTTGGCCGTCTGGGCGTGGCCAGAGTGGGCCATGCCGAACGCGGTCAGCAGGACGAAGAGCGACTTGGCGACAATCTTCACGGTACCGGCTCCGAAATGAACATCTTTCGGATGTGCCGGGATGCCAGCAAAGTCAAGTCACTCGGCGGCCTCCTTGACCGATCCATGCTCGTCGTCGTCAGCATCGTGGTCGGTGCGCGGCGAGCGGCCCCAGGTCGCAAACGCATTCGAGAGCCTGTCGAGATAGAGGTAGACGACCGGCGTCGTGAACAGCGTCAGCGCCTGGCTGACGATCAGGCCGCCGACCATGGCGTAGCCGAGCGGCTGGCGGATTTCCGAACCGGTGCCGGTCCCTAACATCAGCGGCACGCCGCCGAGCAAGGCGGCCATCGTCGTCATCATGATCGGGCGGAAGCGGAGCAGGGCGGCTTGGCGGATCGCCGCGACAGGCTCCATGTGCTGGTCGCGCTCGGCCGCGATCGCGAAGTCGACCATCATGATGCCGTTCTTCTTCACGATGCCGATCAAAAGGATGATGCCGATCAGCGCGATCAGCGAGAAGTCGAAGCCGGCCGCCATCAGGATCGCGAGCGCGCCGACGCCGGCCGACGGCAGCGTCGACAGAATCGTGATCGGGTGGATGTAGCTCTCGTAGAGAATGCCGAGGATCAGGTAGACGACCACGAGCGCCGCGAGGATCAACAGCGGCACGGTCGACAACGATTGCTGGAACGCCTGCGCGGTGCCTTGGAAGCTCGAGCTCAGTGTCGGCGGCGCGCCGAGGTCGACCATCGCCTTCTGCACCGCTTCCGTCGCCTGGCCGAGCGCAACACCCTGCGCCAAGTTGAACGAGATGGTGATCGCCGGGAACTGGCCCTGATGGCTGATCGAGAGCGGCCGTACCGGCACGCTGGTCCAGGTCGCGAAGGTCGAGATCGGCACCTGTTCGCCGGTCAGCGGCGACTTGATGTAGATCTTGTTCAGCGTGTCGATCGCGCCCTGGAGCTCCGGCAACACCTCGAGGATGACGTGGTAGCTGTTGAGCTGGGTGAAGTACTGCGTCACCTGGCGCTGGCCGAACGCGTCATAGAGCGTGTCGTCGATCAGCTGCGGCTGGATGCCATAGCGCGAGGCGGTGTCGCGGTTGATCTTCAATTCGAGCGTGGTGCCGTTGGTCTGCTGGTCGGTGGCGACGTCGCGCAGCTGCGGCAGCGTTTGCATCTTGCCGAGAATCTTCGGCGCCCATTCGTTCAATTCGGCGAGGTTGGCATCCTGCAGCGTGAATTCGAACTGGGTGCGGGTCGGGCGGCCGCCGAGGCGGACGTCCTGCGCCGCCTGCATGAACAGCCGGGCACCCTCGACCTTCTCCAGCTTCGGCCGCAGCCGGGCGATGACCTGCTGCGCGTTGGCGTCGCGATCCTTCAGCGGCTTCAGCGTGATGTACATCGCGCCGTTGTTGCCGGCGCGGCCGCTGCCGCCGATCGCCATCGCCACCGTCGCCACCGCGGGATCCTGCTGCACGATCTTGCCGAGTTCCTCCTGCTTCCGCTTCATGTCGGCGAAGGAGATGTCCTGGTTGGCTTCCGAGGTCGCGGTGATCAGGCCGACGTCCTGCTGCGGGAAGAAGCCCTTCGGGATGACGACGAACAGGTAGACTGACAGCGCCAGCGTCCCGAAGAAGATCATCAGCGTCGTGAACTTCCAGCGCAATGCGAGGTCGAGCACGCTCTGATAGCCGCGCAGCATGGCGTCGAAGCCGCGCTCGCTGAGCTGGTAGAACCGACCGTGCTTCTCGTCATTGTGGGCGCGCAGGAAGCGCGAGGCCATCATCGGGGTCAGCGTCAGCGACACGAACATCGAGACGAAGATGGTCATCGCGAGCACGACCGCGAATTCGCGGAACAGGCGGCCGATGATGCCGCCCATCAGGAGCAGCGGGATCAGCACCGCGACCAGTGAGATGCTGATCGAAACGATGGTGAAGCCGATTTCCTGCGAGCCCTTGAAGGCGGCAGCCATCGGCTTCTCGCCCTCTTCGATGTAGCGGCTGATGTTCTCCAGCATCACGATGGCGTCGTCGACCACGAAGCCGACCGCGATCGTCAGCGCCATCAGCGACAGATTGTCGAGCGTGTAGCCGAACACCCACATCAGCGCGCAGGCGCCGAGCAGCGCCAATGGCACCGTGACCGTCGGGATCACGGTCGCCCAGAAACTGCGCAGGAAGACGAAGATCACCATCACGACCAGGAAGATGGTCAGCAGCAGGGTGAACTGGACGTCCTCGACCGCCGCGCGGATCGTGGTGGTGCGGTCGCTGATCACGTCGATCTTGATCGCCGGCGGGATCGCGGCGACCAGTCGGGGCAGCGCCGCCTTGATCTTGTCGACGGTGTCGATGACGTTGGCGCCGGGCTGCTTGAAGATGACCAGGAATACGCCGCGCTTGCCGTTGGCCCAGGCGGCCTGCTTGGCGTCCTCGGGCCCGGTGACGGCCTGGCCGATATCACGGATCCGCAGCGGCCCGCCGTTGCGGTAGGCGATGATGACGTCGTTCCACGGGCTCGCCGTGAGCAGCTGGTCGTTGGCGTAGATGGTATAGGCGCGGGTGGCGCCGTCGATGTTGCCCTTCGGACTGTCGACGGTGGCGATGTTGATCGCAGCGCGGACGTCCTCCAGCGACAGGCCCTTGGCGACGAGCTTGGCGGGGTCGATCTGGACGCGAACCGACGGCTTCTGCTGGCCGCCGATGATGACCTGCGCAACGCCCGAGATCTGGCTGATCTGCTGCGCCAGCTGGGCGTCGACGGCATCGCTGACCGTCGTCAGCGGCAGCGTGTCCGATGTCGCCGACAGCAGCATGATCGGCGAGTCCGCCGGGTTGACCTTGCGGTAGGTCGGCGGCGAGGGAAGGGTTTTCGGCAACTGGCCGCTGGCCGCGTTGATGGCGGCCTGCACGTCGTTGGCGGCGCCGTCGATGCTGCGGTTGAGGTCGAACTGGATGGTGACCGCCGCCGTGCCGAGATAGCTGGTCGAGGTCATCTGCGCGATGCCGGGGATCTGCGCGAACTGGCGTTCCAGCGGCTGGGCGACCGATGTCGCCATCGTTTCCGGGCTGGCGCCGGGCAGGGTCGCAGTGATCTGGATGGTGGGGAAGTCGACCTGCGGCAGCGGCGCGACCGGCAGCAGGGGATAGGCGACGAGACCGACGAACAGGATGCCCGCCATCAGCAGCGAGGTGCCGATGGGGAAACGAATGAATGGTGCGGAAATTCCGGCGCCGACGCTCATTCCTGCGCAACCTTCGACTGGGACGGATCCGAGCTCGCCACTGCCGTTGTCACCGGGGTTCCCGGCGAGACCTTGTACTGCCCCGCGGTGATCACCTGCTGTCCGGGCGACAGGCCCTCGTCGATCACCGACTTGCCGTCGATCGACTGGCTGACCTTGATCTTGCGAAGCTCGGCCTTGTTCTCCTGATTGACTGAATACGCGTAGAGGCCATCGGTGCCATGCTGCACCGCGTCATCCGGGACGACGGTGGCATCCTTCAAGGTCCTGACCAGAAGGCGGGTCGAGACCGACTGGCCCGGCCACAGCGCGTGGTCCTTGTTATCAAACACCGCCTTCAGCCGGACAGTCCCGCTTGACGTGTCGACCTGATTGTTGATCAGCGCCAGGGTTCCCGTGGATAGCACCCGCTTGCCGTCGGTGGTCAGGGCAATGGTCTTGGGCGGCGCCACGGCCAGCGCCGCCTTGATGTCCGGCAGCTGGTCTTCCGGCGCGGTGAAGATCACCGTGATCGGCTCGATCTGGGTGATCGTGACAATGCCGGTCTGGGCCGAGGCATTGACGATGTTGCCGATATCGACCAGTCGCAGGCCGACAATCCCGTCTATCGGGGATTTGACGGTCGTGTAGTCCACCTGGGTCTGGGCGTTGAAGATGGCGGCCTCGTCAGCCGAGATCTGGGCGGTCAGCTGCGCCACCGTGGAGCGCTGGGTGTCGAGCTGCTGGCGTGTCGCGAACTCGCCGAGCCTGGTGGTGCGCTGCAGGTCGAGATTGGCGTTGGCGAGATTGGCTTCGTCCTGGGCCTTCTTGGCCTTGGCCTGGTCGAGCGTCGCCTGATAGGGCCGCGGATCGATCTCGACCAGCGTGTCACCGGCCTTGACGAACTGGCCTTCCTTGAAAGCGATCCTGGTGATCTGACCGTCGACCCGGGTGCGGACCTGGACCGTGTTGAACGCCTGCACGGTGCCGAGGCCGGTGAGATAGACAGGGAAGTCGGCTTTCTCGACCGGCGAGATCTTGACCGGAACGGCCGGGCGTTGGGCGGATCGCTTCTGCGCGGCTTCGATCGCCTGCTGGTTGCTAGTGTGTTTCTGCCAGCCGAAATAACCGGCGGCGCCGACCGCAGCGATCACTAAAACCCAACCGATGGTGCGTGACTTTGACATGCGGACTCTTGGGTTCGACGTAACAATAAAGGCTGATCGAAACGGTTCACAGAGCTTGCGGATATAATATGCGTGCACTTAATGTGTAAACACACCAAGGCTTGAGAATCCTAAACATTTGGAAAGGTTTAGGTCAGAAACGAGCAGAAACAATTCGCCTGGGAAACGCACCGAGGACCCCTATGTCGCTCGATCTCAAACGCCAGTTTATCGCGCAGCTCGTCGAGAGTTCCCGGCTGCTGCGCAATTATATCGATCATCGCGCCAAGGCGCGAGGCACCACGCGTGCGCAATGGATCGTGCTGTTCCGCCTGCGCGAGCAGGAGGGACTGTCCCAGGTCGATCTCGCCGACGTCCTCGAATTGCAGCCGATCTCGCTGGTGCGGCTGCTCGACCGCCTCGTCGAGCATGGCCTGCTCGAACGCCGTCCCGATCCCAGGGATCGCCGTGCCAATCGCCTGTTCCTGACCAGGAGCGGGCGCCGCCTCGTCGACGATCTCGACAGCCTGCGCGACGCGATCGCCGGCGATGTGCTGCGCGACGTCTCGGACAAGCATGTCGAAAGCGGCCTCGCCACGCTGCGCGAGGTCAAGGATCGCATCAAGGCGCTCGGCGAGGAGGCGGAGCGCATCGCTGCGAAATAGCGCATCTCATCGTGCGCAGATTCCTTCGCTCCATCCATTCACCCGTTGCAGCGTGCGCGAGCCGGTTGAATCGTCGCGGGATGTCGTCCATATCGCGCAGCGACGATGCGAGAGGACGAGGGCTGCGATGGATGAGTTGAACGGGCGCATGATGGCATGCCAGATCCTGGTTACCGGATTGATCGCGCGCGTCGCCAACGAGCAGCGCGACCCGCTGCGCTTTCTCACCGACTTCCGCGACGAGATCAAAGCGGTCGTCAACGGCGTCAACATCGCCGGCCTCGAGAACAGCGACCGCGTGCGGCAGGTCGCGCAGCGGACGATCGACGAGCTGTTTTCGCTGATGAAGCCGCCAAGCGCCGAGTAATCGCGTGGTCGCATGGACAGCGCCCGCACGCGGCAGCCAATGACGGGCGGCATCGATTTAGAACGATTATTAGAACACTTAAAAACTACAGTTTAGAACGATTTCAAACCGTAGATTAGAATCGCTTTGAATTGGGGCGATTCAAGCCGACTGTTGCGCTCGTCGCATTGATAAAAAAGGTCACGCTCGATAACCGATGGAGACAGTTCGTCGCAGCTTCATTTCGCGAACGAGCTGATTTTTCTGGGGCGAGCAAGACATGAGCAATGTGAAGGCGCCGAGATCGCTGCGCTTTGATGCAGCGATCGGTTCGGCTGATGACACCGGTTATTCCGTCACGAAGGTCTCCGCAGTCGCGAGCCTGATCGCGGTGGCGTCGTTTTCGGGGGCTGAAGCGCAGCAATCCAACCTGCCGCCGGTGAATGTCGATGCCCCGGTCGCTCGCCCGCGGCCCGTGACGTCAAGGCCCACTGCGGACCAGGTCCGCGCCCGCAACGCGCTGCGCCGCGCCGCGCGCCGTAACAACCAGCAGGCACAGCAAGCGCCGGTGCCGTTTCCCAACGCCGGCGGTCTTCCCGCCGACCGCGATCCGTACGCGGATCCGGCCGCGCCGTACAAGGGCGACCGTTTGCAGTCGTCCGGGAAATATCCCGAGCCGATCCTGAACACGCCGAAATCGGTCACGGTGCTGACCAAGGACGTGCTCGAAGACAAGAACGCCACATCGCTGAAGTCGGCGATCCTGTCGACCGCCGGCGTCACGCTCGGCACGGGCGAGGGCGGCAATGCCTTCGGCGACCGCTTCTTCATCCGCGGTTTCGATGCGCGCAACGACATCTTCATCGACGGCGTGCGCGACTCCGGCGTCAGCGTCCGCGAGAACTTCTTCACCGAGCAGGTCGAGATCCTGCGCGGCCCGGGCTCGTCCTTTGCCGGCCGCGGCACCACCGGCGGCGCGATCAACATCGTCACCAAGCAGGCGACGACGCAGAACAGCTTCTACAACATGGACACCACGTTCGGCACCGATCGCACCAAGCGCGTGACGCTCGACGTCAACCAGGTGATCAGCCCGACACTGGCGATCCGCGCCGGCGGCCTGTTCCAGGATGCCGGCGTCGCCGGCCGCAGCTACGTCACCGACGACCGCAACGGCGCGTTCGTCGCCGGAACATGGAAGCCGGTCGATGCGGTGAAGATCACCGGCAACTACATCCACACCGAACTGACCGGACTCCCGGATTTCGGCGTGCCGTACTATCGGCCGAGCACCGCGAGCACGGCCGGCGGTCCGTTCCCGGATTTCGGCGTCAACCGCAACAATTTCTACGGCTTCGTCAACCGCGACTTCTTCAGGACCGGGCAGGACATCGGCACGATCAATGCCGAGGTGCAGATCACGCCGGACCTCGTGGTCAGCAACAAGATCCGGGAATCGCGTTCGACCCAGAACTACATCGGCACGCTGCCGGAAGCGCCGACGCTTGCCGCCGGCGCTCCGTTCACGGCGTATACGTTGAGCGCCAATCCGCAAAGCCGCTACCAGGTCACCGACGTGTTCGCCAACCAGACCGAGGCGACCTACAAGTCGGTCGACGGCCTCGGCTTCAAGCACACGACGACGGCCGGCGTCGAATACGACAACGAGCGGTCGTCGATCGACAGATATCTCGGCCTGAGCTCGGAAATAACGACCGGCACATCGGCATTCACGGGAAGCGGATCGCTCTCCGGCGTCAGCGTGTTCAATCCGCAATACACCAACATTCCGTTCCCGATTCCGTCGGGGCTGTCCGGGCTGCCGACCAAGATCGGGATCGACACCACCAGCGGCTACATCATGGATACCGCGAACTACAATGACTTCGTGATCCTCAATGGCGGCATCCGCTACGACGACTACAAGATCAACACGTCAGGCTATCTGACTTCGGGCGGCAGGACCACATTCGGCAGTCAGTCGGCCGACTTCGGGATGCCGAACTTCAACCTCGGCCTCACCTTGAAGCCGTTGCCGAACGGCAGCGTCTATGCGGCCTATGCGACCTCATCCAACCCGGTCGGCGCCGAATTCGACGGCACCAGCACGGCGTATGGCGGCCTGTCTCCGGTGCTGAACGGCGGCAATACCCAGATCTTCGGGCCGGAAAAGAACAAGGCGATCGAAGTCGGCACCAAGTGGGAATTGTTCGATCGTCATCTGCTGGTGACGGCGGCGCTGTTCCAGACCGAGAAGGAAAATGCGCGCGAATCGCAGAACGTGAACAACGCCACCGCGGCGGCAGCGCTCGGTTGCTCCTATCCGACCGGGACGACCGGCAATATCTCCTGCATCACCGCGGGCGCGGCCTACCGCATCCGCGGCATCGATCTCGGCGTCGGCGGCAAGATCACCGACAAATGGAGCGTGTTCGGCGGTCTCGTGCTGATGCAGTCGGCAGTGACGAGGTCGCTGGCGCCGCCGGCCAACACCATCCTGTACTCCAGCAATGTCGGACTGCCGCTCGCCAACGTCGCGCACCAGTCGTTCAGCATGCTGACCAAGTACCAGCTCACCGACATGTGGGAGCTAGGCGGGCAGGCGGTGTATCGCTCGAAGGTCTATGGCGGCACGCTGCTCGCGGCCAACCAGGGCACCTCGATCCCGAGCTATTGGCGCTTCGACGCCTTTGCCGAAGCTAAGATCGACAAGCACTGGACCATGAAGCTGTTCGTCAACAACATCTTCGACAAGCGCTACTACGATGCGCTGTACCAGAGCGCGGCGCCGTTCGTGCTCGAAGCGCCGGGACGCGCCGCGTATCTGGTTGTTTCTGCGCGTTACTGACGGAGGCTTCGCGGCACGAGATGCTGGTCTGTGTTCCCAACGTATTGAGCAAGGCTGATGTGGCGGACTTCCGCCGCATCATGGCGCAAGCCGAATGGGAGGACGGCCGCTCGACCGCCGGCGCCGCGTCCGCGATGGTCAAGCGCAACGAGCAGCTGCCGCCCGACAGCGAGGTCGCGCGGCAGCTCGGCAACCGCATCCTGTCGGCGCTGTCGGCGAGCCCGCGCTTCATCTCGGCGGCGATCCCGCTTAGAATCTTTCCACCCTTGTTCAACCGCTATGCCGCCAGTGACGGGCACCATTTCGGCCTGCACGTCGACAATGCGGTGCGCGGCGACAGGCTGACGGGCATGAGGATCCGCACCGACCTCTCGGTCACGCTGTTTTTATCGGAGCCGGAGGACTACGATGGCGGCGAGCTCGTCATCGAAGACCTCTACGGATCCCATGAAATCAAGCTGCCGGCGGGCGATCTCGTAGTTTATCCTGCTTCCAGCTTGCATCTGGTCACGCCGGTCACGCGGGGGACCCGGGTAGCGTCTTTTTTCTGGCTGCAGAGCATGATACGGGATGCACACGGGCGCAGCCTGATCTTTGATCTCGATACCGCGATCCAGGCTCTGGTGGAGCGGCTGGGGCGCGATGACCCCGAAACGGTCAAATTGACCGGGATTTATCACAACCTGATCCGTCACTGGGCTGAAGTGTAACTGATGATGACATTCAAGTTCCCCGCTGCATCCGCCATGATCGCCTCGCTGGCGATGCTGATGCTGGCCGCGCCGTCTTCGGCGCAGCAGCAAACGGCGCCTGTAGCGCAGCCCGCACCCGTGACCCGGCCTCAGGCCGCACCCGCCCAGCCGGCGGCGGCCCAGCCTGCGGCGGCTGCCCAGGCCGCGCCGGTGGCCGCCCAGCCGGCACAAGCGGCGCCGCAGGCTCAGGCCGCGCCGGCCCCTGCCGCGGCGGCTCCGGCACCGACGGCGAACGAGGCGTCCCTGGCTGCGCCCGCGAGCGGCGACAGCAAGTCGCTGAAGTCGACCTCGACCGGCCTGCACGAATTGTCGCCGTGGAACATGTTCTTGAACGCCGACATCATTGTGAAGGCGGTGATGCTCGGTCTGGCATTCGCGTCGCTCGTCACGTGGACGGTGTTCATCGCCAAGATGGTCGAGCTGACGGTGGCGCAGCGCAAGCTGCGTGGCGCGCTGGCCAAGATCGCTGAATCGCGCTCGCTGGCCGAAGCGCAGTTCGCGCTCGGTGCCAAGGGTAGCGTGCTGTCGTCGTTCATCGCTGCTGCGATGCGGGAGGGGCGCCTGTCGGCGGGCATCTCGAGCGACAGCGGCATCAAGGAGCGCGCGGCGTCGAGCTTCGCCGAGATCGTGCGCGCCGAAGCCCGCAAGATCCGCATCGGCATGGGCCTGCTCGCGACCATCGGCGCGACGTCGCCCTTCGTCGGCCTGTTCGGCACCGTCTGGGGCATCATGAACAGCTTCATCGGCATTTCGAAGTCGCAGACGACCAACCTTGCCGTGGTGGCGCCGGGCATTGCGGAAGCGCTGCTCGCGACCGCGATCGGCCTCGTCGCGGCGATCCCGGCCGTGATCATCTACAACCACTTCTCGCGCGTCACGAAGGTCTATCTCGAGCTCGTCAACCGAGCCTCGGGCGCCGCCGGACGGCTGCTGTCGCGCGATCTCGATCGCACCCATGGCGACGTTCCGCGCAACGCGCATGCGCGCGCCGCAGCGGCGGAGTAGGCGATGGCAGTCTCGATCTCCGAGAACGATGGCGACGACGATTTCGCGGAATCCCACGAGATCAACGTCACGCCGTTCATCGATGTCATGCTGGTGCTGCTGATCATCTTCATGGTGGCGGCACCGCTCTCGACCGTCGATTTGCCGATCGATCTGCCGACCTCCAGCGCGACGCCGCAGAAGAAGCCGGACAAGCCGACCTATCTCAGCATCAAGCCGGATCTGACGCTGGCGATCGGGGAGAACGCGGTGAAGCGCGTCGACCTGGTCAATTCGCTGGATGCTGTGCCCGACATGACCCGGGACAAATACGTGTTCCTGCGGGCCGATCGGATGGTACCCTATGGCGAGCTGATGGGCGTGATGGAGCTGCTGCGCGCCGGCGGCTACACGCACGTGAAGCTGGTCGCGCTCGAGGGCGTTCCGGGAGCGCCCGCGGCGGCGCAGGCCGATCCTGCCAAACCCTGACGGCGAACGCGATGTCCACCAACCCCGATCTCGATCTGCGGACCTCGAAGCGGCTCTGGGTGATCGCCGCCGTGACGGCAGTCGGGCTGCATCTGGGCGGTGCCGCGCTGGCACTGACCAATTTGCGCGGCGACGACGGCGACGAGGGGCTCGGCGCTGCCGGCGCGGAGTACGCCGTCGAGCTGGCTTCCGCGGATGCGACTGAAGAGGCCCTACCGCCTGGACCGCTGGCTGACGAGCAGCAGGCTGTGCAGGAAATGGCGCAGCAGAAGGCCGAGGTGAAGGACACCGACCTGCCTCAGGAAAAGCCGGTGGAGTCCGACGACCCCGATCGCATCGTGACGGAAGACACTGCCAAGAAGCAGAAGGAGGAGGAGGCCAAGGTCGCCAAGGTCGAGGCCAACGCGCAGGAAGCGCAGCAGGCCTCGGAGGCGGCCGCGCCGACCAAATTGGAGGACGCGCGTCAGTCGGAAACCACCAAGGCACCCAACCCAGGCATCGGCAAGGACAAGCTGCTGCTGACCGCCAAGTGGGGCAAGAAGATCAGCGCCTATCTCGACCTGCACAAGAAATTCCCAGAGAAGGGCAAGGCCAAGGAGGCCAAGGTGAAGGTCGCCCTGGTGCTGAATCGTCTGGGCAAGGTGCTGTCGGTTGCCGTGCTGGAATCGTCCGGAGATGCCGCCTTTGACGACGCGGCGATCTCGATGGTCCACCGGTCCGATCCGGTCCCGGCGCCGCCGGCCGACCTGACCGACGATCAGTTCTCGTTCAGCCTCGACGTCAATTACAACAAGCCGAAGAAGTAGCGCGCCGCGGCTGGCTGCGATCAGACCCGGCGTCATTGCGGGGCGCGACAAGTCGCGAACCCGGAATCCATTTCTCCATTGAATGTGCCGCTGGTCGATTCCTGGTTCGCCGTTTCACGCGGCCCGGAACGACGTTGCCTCAGCTCTTCTTCACCAGCGGGCAGACGCTCTTCTCGAGCGGGAGGAAGGCCTCGTCCGCGGGGATGGTGGCGACCAGCTTGTAATAGTCCCACGGATATTTCGAGTCCGACGGCTTCTTCACCTCGAACAGATAGGCGGGGTGGATCTTGCGGCCGTCGACGCGGATCGAGCCCTTGCCGAACAGGGGATCGTCGGTCGGCATCTCCTTCATCTTGGCGACCACGGCGCGACCGTCATGCGGATTGCCGCCGAGCGCTTCCAGCGCCTTGAAATAGTGGATCAGCGAGGAATAGACGCCGGCCTGCACCATGGTCGGTGGGTTCTTCTTGAAGCGCTCCATGAAGCGCTTGGAGAAGGCGCGGGTCTGGTCGTTCATGTCCCAGTAGAACGTCTCGGTGAAGTTCAACCCCTGCGCGACGTTGAGGCCGAGCGCGTTGATGTCGGTGATGAACAGCAGCATGCCGGCAAGCCGCTGGCCGCCCGAGACGATGCCGAATTCCGCGGCCTGCTTGATCGCGTTGGTGGTGTCGCCGCCGGCGTTAGCGAGCCCGACGATCTTGGCCTTCGAGCTTTGTGCTTGCAGCAGGAAGGAGGAGAAGTCCGCGTTGTTGAGCGGATGCTTGACGCTGCCGAGCACCTTGCCGCCATTCGCGGTGACCACCGCCGAGGTGTCGCGCTCGAGCGCCTGGCCGAACGCATAGTCCGCGGTGAGGAAGAACCAGGTGTCGCCGCCGGATTTGACCAGCGCCTTGCCGGTGCCGTTGGCGAGCATGTAGGTGTCATAGACCCAGTGCACCGTGTTCGGCGAACACTGAGCGCCCGTGAGGTCGGACGAGGCGGAGCCCGAGTTCAGGTTGACGACGTTCTTCTCCTTCGAGAGGTTGGCGATCGCGAGTCCGACATTGGAGGCCGCGAGGTCGACGAACACGTCGACCTTCTCGACATCGATCCATTGCTTGCCGATGTTGACTGCGACATCGGGCTTGTTCTGGTGATCGGCCGAGATCAGATCAATCTTCCAGCCCTTCGCCAGCAGCCCGGAATCCTCGATCGCCATCTGCGCCGCCACCGTCGAGCCGGGACCGCCGATATCCTGATAGAGGCCGGACTGATCGCCGAGCGCGCCGACCTTGGCGACCTTGTCCATCGTCTGCGCCGACGCACCGCCGCAGAACGCAAGACTCGTGGCCATGACCAAGGCCGTCGTGACCGAGGCTGCAATGGAACGCTTCATCTTCCCTCCAGTATGATTTTGCTTTTGAGTTCCGGATTATGCCCGGCATCGGGTGCATCGCCTAGAGCGCCGGCGCGTTTGATCGTGCGCTATATTCCGCGCCGCGGCGATTGCGCAGCCGGTGACGCGCGACGGGATGCCGCGGTGCGCGGAGTTCGATCATCAGACGCGGATAGGGTGAAGCGCGGACGGCGCTATTTCCAGTAGTACCGGATCGCGACGTAGACCACGACGAGGCAGGCGAAGATCAGTGCCACCGGCATCGAACGCTTGGCGTTCGGGTCGGAGGTGCTCGTCTTCTTGGGGGGCAGGCGGCGGAACGTCGTGACGTTGCCATTGTCGGCGACCGGCTCGCGCGCGCGCGCCGGAACCTCCGGCGCTTTGCCGGCGCCGCCCATCTCGACATAGTAGGTGCGGTACATCTCCTGGATGGTCGCCTCGCCGGCGTCGGCTTCGCTCATCTGTCCCAGCAGCTTGTTGTAAATGGCCAGGAAATTCTGCGCCTCAGGCGGCAAGGCGGAGGCGCCGTTCAGCTTGGCCATCATCTTCCAGGTCGCAAAGTCGGCCCGCGCTCGGGTGTCGGCGCGTCGTGCAATCAGCATATCGGCAGCTTTGATCACCATGGCCTCGAAGCGTTCCTGTCCTCAACGCGCGACCCGGAAAAATGGCTACCGGTTTTCGGTCGGGTCGTGCGCAGATCAAGGCTATGTGTTTCCGGTAATGAGGAGAAGGGCGTTGATTACATAGCCGGTCAGAGTTCGCAGTATCGTTGAAATAACATCAAGATTTAGGCCGACTTGCTGGCCAATCACCGGCAGCAGGATCAACAGCCCGATCAGGATCAGCATGCCGTAGGGCTCCAGCCGGGCGAGCGGGATCGCCAGCGGCCTTGGCAACAGCCCGACCGCGACCCGGCCGCCGTCCAGCGGCGGGATCGGCATCATGTTGAAGATCGCGAGCACGATATTGATCAGGAAGGCGTTTTTCAGATTGTCCGCGGTCCATTTTGCGGCATCGGCCGGCACCAATGGCAGCGCGTGGAATGCCAGCGCCGCGGCGATCGCCAGGATGATGTTGGTGGCCGGGCCGGCCAGCGCCACCCACACCATATCGAGCTTGGGATGATTGAGCTTGCGGAAGTTCACCGGCACCGGCTTGGCGTAGCCGAACAGGAACGGCGAATGCGCGAACAGCAGCACTGCAGGCAGGATCAGCGTGCCGAACGGATCGATGTGCTTCAGCGGGTTGAAGCTGACGCGGCCGAGCTGCCAGGCGGTGTCGTCGCCGAGCCGATGAGCGACGAAGCCGTGCGCGGCTTCGTGAAACGTGATCGCAATGACGACCGGCAATACCCAGACGGAGATGTCATAGAGGGAGATGTTCAATGGCGTGCCGCCTCGGGTTCGCTGGGACCGGACCTCAGGCTAGCACGGATTCGCTGAAGGCCTTGCTGGCGAGCGTTGCCGCAGGTCAGCGCATGTCGGGGGCGACCGCGTGCGCCAGAGGCGGCTGGGTGGTCGCGATCCAGATGCCGGCGAACACGGTGACGATGCCGGCCAAAAGATTCCAGCTCAGCGGCTCGCCGAGCAGCGCTGCGCCAACCAGCGATGCCGCGATCGGATTGACGGTGACCGAGATCGCCACCCGGGTCGGCGTCGTCCGCTCCAGCGCGAAGGCCCAGAGATAGAAGGTGAGCGCAGCGCCGAAGGCGCCGAGATAGATCGCGCCGGACCATTGCGGCGCGCCGAAATCGGCAACCGGCGCAAAACTGCCGCGCAGCAGCGAGGCGACAATGAGCACCACCGCCCCGGCGGCCATCGCGAGCGTGGTGAAGGGGATCGGGCCGGCGCGGCGGATATAGGGTTTTGACCAGATGCTGTAGAGCGCCATGCACAGCGCGGCTGCGATCATCAAGAGGTCGCCGCGCCAGGCACCAAGCGGCGCCGTGGCGAGGCCGGAGAGCAGCGCCATCGAGACGCCGAGGATGGTGACCAGGACGCCTGCGGTCTTGCGCGCGGTGAGCGCTTCGGCGCCGAGCGCCGCGCCGACCAGCATGGTCAGAAGCGGCAGCGTCGACAGCGCGAGCGCGCCGCGCGCGGCGGTGGTGAAGATCAATGAGGCATTGAACAGGACCGGAAACCCCGCAAAGAACAGCAGGCCGAGGCCGGCAACGCCGAGCCAATCGTGCCGCGTCGGCCAGTTCCGGCGTTGCAGCAGTGCCAGCGGCAGCAGCAGCAGGACGCCGATACCGAAGCGGAACGCGCCGATCGCCAGCGGGTCGATGGCGCCGACCAGAAACCGCGTCGCCCCGATCGAGGTGCCGCCGAGCGCGCTCGATGCCACCGCCGCCAACACCCCCCAGATCTCGCCCATTCCGTCCGTCCCTTGGTTTTGCTTGCGCAATCTAGGGACGGGGACATAATCAGGAAATGGAATAGATTTGATCGACTAAATCACGGATCGTTATGAGCGCGCCCATCCTGGACCCGGATCTTCTGCAGGCCTTTGTCGCGGTGGCGGAGCATCGCTCCTTCACCCGCGCGGCCTCAGCGCTGAACCGGACCCAATCCGCCGTCAGCATGCAGGTGAAGCGGCTGGAAGAGCGACTGCAGGCCGAACTGTTTCACCGCAGCACGTCCAGTGTCGACCTGAGTGCAGCCGGCGAGGGATTGCTCGGTTATGCCCGCCGCATCCTGAGCCTCAACGCGGAGGCGGTCGGCCGGGTGCGCGAGCATGGCACGGATGGACGGGTTCGCCTTGGCGTGATGGACGACTATGGGACGATGATCGTCCCGCCGCTGCTCAAGGACTTCATCGCCAGCTATCCGCTGATCCATCTCGAGATGGAGACCGGGTTGACGTCGACGATGACCGATCGGCTCGGCGAAGCCTATGACCTCGTGATCGCGATGCACCCCGAGGGACGCGGCGAGGGCGAGTTGCTGCGCACCGAGCAGGCGGTGTGGGCCGCGAGCGCTGCGCATCGCGTCGAGGAGCTCGATCCGCTGCCCGTCGCGCTCTATCCGCAGGGCTGCCTGTTCCGGAGCTGGGCGATGCAGGCGCTGGACGAGGCGAACCGGCCGTGGCGGCTCGCCTTTGTCAGCCACAGCCTGTCCGCGGTCGAGGCGATCGCGGCGCAGGGCCTCGCCGTGACCGTGGTCAAGTCGGGGACGTTTCCGCCGACGCTGCGTCGGCTGACCGCGCGCGACGGCATGCCCCTGCTGCCGCGGGCCGAGATACGGCTGCATCGCGCGCAAAACCTGCCGCACGCGGCGTCACTCCTGGCCGATCATCTCGTCGCGGCGCTTCGGCAGCCGGCGAGGCGAGCGGCGGTTTAATAGGTCGCGCGGCCGCCGGAGATGTCGAACACCGCGCCGGTGGAGAAGGCGCAATCCTCCGACGCCAGCCATGCCACCATCGAGGCGAGCTCCTCGACCTGGACGAAGCGGGCCTTCGGGATCTTCGACAGCATGAAATCGATGTGCTGCTGGGTCATCTGGTCGAAGATCGCGGTCTTCGCCGCGGCCGGCGTCACCGCATTGACCAGGATGTCGTGCTGCGCGAGCTCCTTGCCGAGCGATTTGGTGAGCGCGATCAGGCCCGCCTTCGACGACGAATAATGCGCGGCGTTCGGATTGCCCTCCTTGCCGGCGATCGAGGCGATGTTGACGATGCGGCCGTACTTCCGGCCGATCATGGTCGGCACGATCGCCTTGCAGCAGATGAAGGGCCCCTCGAGATTGATGCGCATCACCCGGCGCCAATCCTCGAGATCGGTTTCCCATACCGGCTTGTTGGCTCCGGTGATGCCGGCGTTGTTGACGAGAATGTCGATCTTGCCGAACGCCCGCAGCGTTTGATCGCGCGCGGCGTCGACCGCGTCGGGATTGGTGACGTCGGTCTTGATCGCGATCACGTTCTCGCCGATCGCCCGCGCGGTCTTCTCGGCCAGCGGCTGGTCGAAATCCCAGATCGCGACCTTGGCGCCCGACGCGACAAAGCGCTCGGTGATGGCGCGGCCAAATCCCTGCGCGCCGCCGGTGACGACGGCACAGCGGCCGTTGAGATCGATCTTGTTCATGCTGCCTCCCGATTAAAGCGTCCAGCCGCCGTCGATGACATGGGCGACGCCTGTGGTGAACGAGCTTTCGTCGCTGGCGAGATAGACGGCGAGCGCGGCGATTTCCTCGGCGGTGCCGAGCCGGCCCATCGGCTGGCGCGCAACGAACATCTCGCGTCCCTGCGGGCCGGCAGCCGCCGCACGCTCAAGCATCGAAGGTGTCTCGATGGTGCCGGGGCAGATGCAGTTGCAGCGGATGCCCTTGGTGATGAAGTCGGCCGCGACCGAGCGCGTCAGTGCCGCGACCGCGGCCTTGGTGGCGCTATAGACGTAGCGGTTCGGCGCCGCCTTCACCGCGCCGGCGGCGGAGGCGATGTTGACGATGGCACCGCCGCCCTGCGCCAGCATGCCCGGCAGGAAAGCGCGCGTGGTGCGGTGCATCGACTTGACGTTGAGGTCGAAGGAGAAGTCCCAGTCGTCGTCCGAACACTCCAGCACCGTGCCGTGATGCACGAAGCCCGCGGCATTGAGCAGGATGTCGGTCTTGCCGGCGCGCTTTGCGATTGCCTCGACCGCTGCGGTGTCGCGCACGTCGAGCTTCGCAACCTCGGCGGCGCCTTCCTGCCTGAGCAGCGCAAGCTTGCCTTCGTCGATATCGGTCGCGAACACGCTCGCGCCCTCGCGGGCAAAGGCCAGCGCGCAGGCGCGGCCGATGCCGACGGCCGCTGCGGTTACGAATGCGCGTTTGCCCTTCAGGCGGTCTGACATGCGTTTCTTCCTTCTTTGGCGATTGGCAGTCATGCGCGGGCTTGACCCGCGCATCCATCTTTCGAAGAACGATGGATTGCCGGGCCGCGCCCGGCAATGACGGTTTGCGTCCTAATGATTGTCGCGCGCCACGCCGACCTTGCCGGCGATGTCGTGGTAGCGCGTCGCGAGCTCGAGACAGGCGCCGGTCGCGTGCTGGCCGACGGTCTTGCGGTAGAGCTCCTGCCACGGCGTCTGGTTGGCCGGATGCGGGAAGCCGCCCTTGGCCTTCAGCTCGGCGCGGCGGGTGCGCAGCTCATCCTCCGAGATCATGATGTTGGCGCTGCCCTTGTTGAGGTCGATGCGCACCTTGTCGCCAGTCCTCAGGATTGCGAGCCCGCCATCGGCGGCGGCCTCGGGCGAGGCGTTGAGGATCGAGGGCGAGCCCGAGGTGCCGGACTGCCTTCCGTCGCCGATGCAGGGCAGGGACAGGATGCCGCGTTTGATCAGCGCGGCGGGCGGCTGCATGTTCACCACCTCGGCGCCGCCGGGATAGCCGATCGGGCCGGTGCCGCGGACGAACAGGACGCAGTGCTCATCGATGTCGAGCGCGGGATCCTCGATACGGTTGTGATAATCCTCCGGCCCCTCGAACACGATGGCGCGGCCCTCGAAGGCATTGAGGTCCTTCGGGTTGGACAGATAGCGGTCGCGGAATTCCTTCGAGATCACGCTGGTCTTCATGATCGCGGAATCAAAGAGATTGCCGCGCAGCACGATGAAGCCGGCGTCCTTCACCAGCGGCTTGTCGTAGCCCCAGATCACGTCGCCGTCGGGCGCAGGTGCTTCCTTGCAATTCTCGCCCATGGTGCGGCCGTTGACGGTGAGGGCGCCTTCGTGGATGCGCTTGTGCTTGATCAGCTCGCGCACCACCGAGGGCACGCCGCCGGCGCGGTGATATTCCTCGCCGAGATAGAAGCCGGCCGGCTGCATGTTCACCAGCAGCGGGACGTCATGGCCGTATTTCTGCCAGTCGTCGATCGACAGCTCGACGCCGACATGGCGCGCCAACGCATTGATATGGATCGGCGCATTGGTCGAGCCGCCGATCGCGGAGTTGACCACGATGCAGTTCTCGAACGCCTCGCGCGTCAGGAAGTCCGACGGCTTCAAATCCTCCCAGACCATGTCGACGATGCGCTTGCCGGTCTCGTAGGCGATCTGGCCGCGCTCGCGATACGGCGCCGGGATCGCCGCGCAGCCCGGCAGCGAGAAGCCGAGCGCTTCCGCGAGCGAGTTCATGGTGGAGGCGGTGCCCATCGTGTTGCAGTGGCCGACCGAGGGGGCCGAAGAGGCCACGATCTCGATGAATTGCTCATAGTCGATCTCGCCGGCGGCGAGCCGTTCGCGCGCCTTCCACACCACGGTGCCGGAGCCGGTGCGCTGGCCCTCGTGCCAGCCGTTCAGCATCGGGCCGCCCGACAGCACGATCGCCGGCAGGTTGACGGTCGCCGCCGCCATCATGCAGGCCGGCGTGGTCTTGTCGCAGCCGGTGGTCAGCACCACGCCGTCGAGCGGATAGCCGAACAGCACCTCGACCAGGCCGAGATAGGCGAGGTTGCGGTCGAGCGCCGCAGTCGGGCGCTTGCCGGTCTCCTGGATCGGATGGGTCGGAAACTCCATCGCGATGCCGCCGGCGGCGCGGATGCCCTCGCGGACGCGGTGTGCGAGCTCGAGGTGATGCCGATTGCAGGGCGAGAGGTCGTTGCCGGTCTGCGCGATGCCGATGATCGGCTTACCCGACTGCAATTCCTCTCGCGTCAGGCCGTAATTGAGATAGCGCTCGAGATAGAGCGCGGTCATGCCCGGATTGTGCGGGTTGTCGAACCATTCCTGGGAGCGGAGCCTGCGGCCCTTGCCCTTGCTGGTCGCGCCTGCGGCGTCGTGCCCGTTGGTGGGGGGTTTTGTCATTGGTTTCTCCCGCAATGCAAACTTGTGGGCCCATTCAAGGGCTCTGGTTCAAGGTCGTTTCTACCTTGCGCAAATCGTCATGCATTACAAACCCGACCGATCACGCACAGGTGTTTCGTGTGATGGATTGGACCTTAGTTGAAGGGTCTTGGTTGCGCTATCATTTTATCATTTTCGCGTCCCTTATGACAGGCAGCTGCCGGGCGACGTCAATTGCGTCGCGCCGAGCTTTGCCGTTCCATGACACTGAAGCCGAGATCGACGACGGGTTCGGTCGGCCGGCGCCCTTCCAGCGTCTCGATCACCATCACGGCAGCGTTTCTGCCCATTTCGTAGCGGTTGGTACGCACGCTGCTCAAGGTCGGCTCGCTCGACGCCATGAATTCGAGGTCATTGAAGCCGACGATCGCCATCTGCTCCGGCACTGCCATGTGCCGCCGCTTGCATTCGAACAGCGCGCCGAGCGCAAGGTCGTCATTGACGCAGAACACGGCGTCGATGTCGGGCGCCTTGGCGAGCAGGTCGGCAAACAGCGTGCCGCCGAGCGTGACCGAGGTCGGGATCGCCGTTGTCACAATAAGCTGTGGATCGAACAGCCCAGCGTCGGTCATCGCGGAGCGATAGCCGTCGAGCCGGCGCTGCACCCGCGGATCCATCCGCGCGCCGAGGAATCCGATCCGCCGGTAGCTCTGCGCCAGCAGGTGGGCGATGGCGGCTTTTGCGGCGTCAAAATGCGAGAATCCGATCATCATGTCGATCGGGGAGGGACCGACCTCCATGATCTGGACGATCGGACAATCGACCGTCTCCATGATGCGGCGGGAATCGGCGGTCTGGTTGATGCCGGTAATGATCAGCCCGGCCGGCTTCTGTGCCAGAAACAGACGCAGCAGGCGCTCTTCCTGCAGGATGCTGTAGCGGGTGTTGGCGAGCTGAATGCTGTAGCGGCTGCCGTCGAGCGCGTCATAGATGCCGCGCAGCACGTCGGAGAACACGTTGTTGGTCAGCGACGGGATCAGGACACCGATCACCTCGGTGCGCTGCGACGCAAGCGCGCGTGCCGCGAGATTGGGCACGTAACCGAGTTCTTTTGCCGCACTATCGACCCGCGCGCGCTTGCCGGCCGAAAGTGCTTCCGGATTCCTGAAGAACCGTGAGGCTGTAATCGGACTGACACCGGCGAGCTTCGCGACTTCGGCGAGCCGGATCTTGCCTGGCGTGATGCGCTTTCGGGCCATTTGCCGCTCATATCACGACGTTCGTCGCAGACAAACTGATATTGACAGCGCTACCAAGCGATTGCTATCGAACGATTGCCAAAACCGGATAAACTGCGGACAATAACGTCAGTCCAACAGCGCCGCGCACCCAGCGCGGCCGGAACAAAACAGAGCGGTGGCGGCACTCGTCGTACGTCGTCGGGAACTTGAGGGAGGGAAGTGGATGTCGTCGGTCCAGATTCGCGACGTGCGGAAATCGTTCGGCAATTTTGAGGTCCTGCACGGCGTGTCGATCCCGATCGAGGACGGCGAGTTCGTCGTTCTGGTCGGCCCCTCCGGCTGCGGCAAGTCGACCCTGCTGCGCATGCTGGCGGGGCTCGAGAACATCACCTCCGGCACGATCTCGATCGGCGACCGCGTCGTCAACAATGTCCAGCCCAAAGAGCGCGACATTGCGATGGTGTTCCAGAACTACGCGCTCTACCCGCACATGACGGTCGCCGACAACATGGGCTTCTCGCTCAAGCTGCGCGGCGCCAAGCCCGAGGAGATCTCGACCGGCGTCAAGCGCGCCGCGGAAATCCTTGCGCTTACGCCGCTGCTCGAGCGCTATCCCCGCCAGCTTTCGGGCGGCCAGCGCCAGCGCGTCGCGATGGGCCGCGCCATCGTGCGCGATCCCCAGGTGTTCCTGTTCGACGAGCCGCTGTCGAACCTCGACGCCAAGCTGCGTGTTGCAATGCGCACCGAGATCAAGGAACTGCACCAGCGGCTGAAGACCACGACCGTCTACGTCACCCACGACCAGATCGAGGCCATGACGATGGCCGACAAGATCGTCGTGATGCATGACGGCATCGTCGAGCAGATGGGCTCGCCGCTCGAACTCTATGACACGCCGGCGAACCAGTTCGTGGCCGGTTTCATCGGTTCGCCGGCGATGAATTTCCTCAAGGGCAATGTGAAGGTGAACGGCGCCGCCTATTTCGAGGGACCGAACGGCGTCAAGCTGCCGCTGAAATCGGCGCCGACCAATTCCGACGGCCAGCCCGCGGTCTACGGCGTGCGGCCCGAGCATTTCACCATTGCCGATGACGGCGCCGAGGCCGAGATCGTGGTGGTCGAGCCGACCGGGTCGGAGACCCAGGTGTTCGCCAAGCTCGGCGGCGAGCAGGTCGTCGCCGTGTTCCGCGAGCGCCATCTGTTCAACCCGGGCGACAAGGTTCGGCTCAAGCCGGATCCGTCGCTGGTCCATCTGTTCGACGATTCGACGGGGAAGCGACTGAACAGCTGACGGACCGATCGATCTTAATGGCCGACCAACAGGCCAGATCAAAAACAACAAAAACACAATCATAGGGAGAAGGACGATGCACGATTTTACTCGCCGCTCGCTACTTCAGGGCGGCACGGCGCTGGCTGCAACCGGCATGCTCACCGGGCCGGCGCTGTTTGACTTCGCCAAGGCCTGGGCGCAGAGCGCGCCCTGGAAGGCGGAGCCCGGCGCCAAGCTCACCGTGATGCGCTGGAAGCGCTTCGTGCCCGCGGAAGACGATGCATTCAACGCCATGGTCGCGGCCTTCAAGTCGGCAACCGGCACCGAGATGAACGTGTTCAGCGAGTCCTTCGAGGACGTGCAGCCGAAGGCCTCGGTCGCCGCCAACACCGGCTCGGGTCTCGACCTCGCCTGGGGCCTGCACACGCTGCCGCAGCTGTTCCCGACCAAGGTTCTCAAGATGAACGACGTTGCCGATTATCTCGGCAACAAGTATGGCGGCTGGACCGAAGCCGCGGCCAAAACCTGCAAGCAGGGCAATGACTGGCTCGGCATTCCCGTCGCGACCATCGGCGGCTATTTGACCTATCGCAAGTCGGCGGTCGAGAAGGCCGGCTTCAAGCAGGTGCCGTCCGATTTCCCGGCCTATCTCGAACTGTGCAAGGCGCTGAAGAAGAACAACACGCCGGCCGGCTTCGCGCTCGGCCACGCCACCGGCGACGCCAATGCCTGGGTGCACAACATCCTCTGGGGCCACAACGCCTGGACTGTCGACAAGGACGACAAGGTCATCATAAACTCGCCGGAGACGATGAAGGCGCTGGAATATGCCAAGGCGCTGTCGGAGACCTTCATTCCGGGTGTCGCGTCCTGGAACGACTCCTCCAACAACAAGGCCTTCCTGTCCGGCGAGCTGTTCCTGACCTCGAACGGCATCTCGATCTACGTCGCGGCCAAGGACGATCCGAGCAAGAAGGAGCTCGCCGAGGACATCGACCACGCATTGTGGCCGGTCGGCTCGATCGGCAAGCCGACCGAATTGCAACTCGCGGTTCCGATCCTCGCCTT
The DNA here is from genome assembly GCF_054063995.1 of Bradyrhizobium sp. USDA 4504. Lineage (NCBI taxonomy): Bacteria > Pseudomonadati > Pseudomonadota > Alphaproteobacteria > Hyphomicrobiales > Nitrobacteraceae > Bradyrhizobium > Bradyrhizobium sp. USDA 4504. The sequence continues at coordinate 2,113,132 of NZ_JBSSGV010000001.1, forward strand.
CAACTTCTGCAAATATCCGAACGCGGCAAAGGCGTTCATCGCCTTCATGCTGGAGAAGGAGAATTTCGAGAAGTGGCTGTCGGGCGCGCGGGGTTATCTCACCCACACGCTCAATGCCTACGACTCGGCTCCGGTGTGGACCGCCGATCCGAAGAACGCGGTGTTCGGCCAGGCCTCGAAGCGCGCGCTGCCGGCCTCCGGCATCGGCACGCCCGGCGAGAAGGCCGCGACCGCGATCGCCGACTTCATTGTGGTCGACATGTTCGCGAACTACTGCACCGGTGCCAAGGACGGCAAGGCCGCGATGGCGGAAGCCGAACGGCAGCTGAAGCGCATCTATCGCTGATGTGATGGCCGCGGGCGGCGGAGAGCCGCCGCCCGCGTCATCATTGGAATGCCATCATTGGAATATTGCGTAGTCATGCTCAATCCGTTGAGCAATCGGGACATCGCCTATGGCTGACATCGCCCTTGCGCCGCGACGTGCGAAAACCGAAATCCGCGAAGCGACCACCTGGGATCAGCTCCGCCACAACAAGAACTGGCTCGGCTTCTGGTTCATGTTGCCGGCGATGGCGTTCCTGATCTTCTTCCTGGCCTATCCGCTCGGGCTCGGCATCTGGCTGTCCTTCACCGACACCCGCATCGGCCGCGTCGGTCATTTCATCGGCACTGAGAACTATGAATGGTTGTGGGACGATGCCATCTTCTGGCTGTCGGTCTTCAACACGCTGCTCTACACCTTCATCGCGAGCGCCGTGAAGTTCGCGGTCGGACTCTATCTGGCGCTGCTGCTCAACGAGCGCATGCCGTTCAAGGCGCTGTTGCGGGCCGCGGTGCTGATCCCCTTCATCGTGCCGACCGTGCTGTCGGCGCTGGCGTTCTGGTGGATCTTCGATTCCCAGTTCTCGATCATCTCCTGGTCGCTCAAGCATCTCGGCCTGATCACCCAGAACATCAATTTCCTCGGCGACACCACCTGGGCCCGGATCTGCGTGATCTTCGCCAATATCTGGCGCGGCGTACCGTTCGTGGCGATCACGCTGCTGGCGGGCCTGCAGACCGTGCAGCCGTCGCTGTATGAGGCGGCGACGTTGGATGGCGCCTCGCGCTGGCAGATGTTCCGCTACATCACCTATCCCTTGCTGACGCCGATCATCGCCGTCGTGATGACGTTCTCGGTGCTGTTCACCTTCACCGACTTCCAGCTGATCTGGGCGATGACGCGCGGCGGCCCGGTCAACGCCACTCATTTGATGGCGACGCTGTCGTATCAGCGCGCGATCATCGCGGGGCAGCTGGGCGAGGGCGCTGCGATCTCGAGCGCGATGATCCCGTTCCTGCTCGCCGCGATCATGGTGTCATGGTTCGGCCTGCAACGCAGGAAGTGGCAGCAGGGAGAGAGCAATGACTGATCTTCCCGCCTCCAAGGTCGACCTCAAGAGCATCCTGTCGACGCCGTCGCGCGTCGACAACAGCGAGGGCATGAGCTACCTGCAGTCGGTGCCGCGGCGGATCGTGACGCTCTACATCCCGCTGTCGATCATCGTGATCATCCTGCTGTTCCCGTTCTATTGGATGGGGCTGACGGCGATCAAGCCGGACGAGCAACTGCTCGATCTCGACAAGTACAATCCGTTCTGGACCTGGAATCCGACCTTCAAGCACGTCCACAAGCTGCTGTTCGAGAGCTACTATCCGCATTGGCTCTGGAACACGATGTATGTGGCGGTGGGCGCCACCGTGCTGTCGATCATCGCGAGCGTGCTCGCGGCCTATGCGATCGTGCGGCTGCGCTACAAGGGCGCCAACGTCGTCGGCGGCCTGATCTTCCTGGCCTATCTGGTGCCGCCGTCGATCCTGTTCATTCCGCTCGCGACCGTCGTGTTTCAGTACGGCCTGTTCGACTCGCCCCTGGCGCTGATCCTGACCTATCCGACGATCCTGATTCCGTTCTCGACCTGGCTGTTGATGGGATATTTCAAGACCATCCCGTTCGAGCTCGAGGAATGCGCGCTGATCGACGGCGCCAGCCGCTGGCAGATACTGATCAAGATCGTGCTGCCGCTCGCCGTCCCCGGCCTGATCTCGGCCTTCATCTTCTGCTTCACGCTGTGCTGGAACGAATTCATCTATGCGCTGACGTTCCTGCAATCGACCCCGAACAAGACCGTGCCGGTCGCCATCGTCAACGAATTCGTTGACGGTGACATCTATCGCTGGGGGTCCCTGATGGCAGGGGCGCTATGCGGCTCGCTGCCGCTGGTTATTCTTTACGCGTTCTTCGTAGAGCATTATGTCTCGGCGATGACGGGTGCCGTGAAGGAATGAGCGCGCAAGGCCCGCAGCTGAATTCGAACAAGACAAGAAAAGGAGCAGGGTCGTGCACATTCTGATTCTGGGCGCCGCCGGCATGGTCGGCCGCAAGCTGACCGAGCGTCTCTTGCGCGAGGGCCGCCTCGGCAAGCAAGAGATCACCCGGATGACGCTGCAGGACGTGGTCGCGCCGGCCAAGCCCGCCAATGCCTCGATCCCGGTCAATGTGGTCGCATCCGATTTCGCCGATGCCGGCGCCGCGGCGCCCCTGATCGCCGAGCGTCCCGAGGTGATCTTCCATCTCGCCGCGATCGTCTCGGGCGAGGCCGAGGCCGAGTTCGACAAGGGCTACCGGATCAACCTCGACGGCACCCGCTATCTGATCGACGCCATCCGTGCCGTCGGCGGCGGCTACAAGCCGCGGCTGGTGTTCACGTCCTCGATCGCGGTGTTTGGCGCGCCGTTCCCCGAGAAGATCGGCGACGAGTTCTTCCATACGCCGCTGACGAGCTATGGCACGCAGAAGTCGATCTGCGAGCTCCTGATCAACGACTACACCCGCAAGGGTCTGCTCGACGGGATCTCGATCCGCCTGCCGACAATCTGCGTGCGTCCGGGCAAGCCGAACAAGGCGGCGTCCGGCTTCTTCTCGAATATCATCCGCGAGCCGCTGGCGGGCGAGGAGGCAGTGCTGCCGGTCTCCGAGGACGTCCGGCACTGGCACGCCTCGCCGAAATCGGCGGTCGGCTTTCTGGTTCACGCCGGCACGATGGATCTCAATGCGATGGGGCCGCGGCGCAATCTCAGCATGCCCGGGATGTCCGTCACCGTCGGCGAGCAGATCGCGTCGCTGGAGCGCGTCGCCGGCAAGAACGTCACCGCGCGGATCAAGCGGGTGCCCGATCCGACCATCATCAGCATCGTCTCGGGCTGGCCGCGCGATTTCGCCACCGACCGCGCGCTGAAGCTCGGCTTCACCACGGCCGAGAAGACGTTCGACGACATCATCCGGATCCATATCGAGGACGAACTCGGCGGCAAGTTCGCCGCCTGAGCAACGTCCGAGCTAAAGCATGATCCGGACAAGTGCGAAGCGGTTTCCCTCGCGACAAACGCGGAACGCGTTTGCGCGAAGATCATGCTCAGACAAGGGGCTAAGGCGCGATGATGATTCAACCAGGCTTCATCGCGCTTTAGCGCGGCGCTTGAGATGACCAGAGTTGCCAGCATCGGCGAATGCATGATCGAGCTGCGCCAGGCTCCTGGCGGCCAGCTCGGCGGGCTGTATTCGCGCTCCTATGGCGGCGACACGCTCAACACCGCGGTCTATCTGTCCCGGCTCGGCATCCACGTCGATTACTTCACGGCGCTCGGCGATGATGCGCTGAGCGATGAGATGATCGCGGGCTGGGCGAGCGAAGGCATCGGCACCAAGCATGTCGCGCGATCGGCGGGCAAGCTGCCCGGCCTCTATCTGATCCAGACCGACGACAAGGGCGAGCGGCGCTTCTTCCACTGGCGTGACAGCGCCGCCGCCCGCGACCTGATGGATCTGCCCGAAACGGAAGACATCCTGAACTCACTCGCGACCTATGACGTCGTCTATCTCTCGGCGATCACGCTCTCGATCCTGCGCGAGGACGGGCAGGAGCGATTGCTGGCGGCGCTGAAGCGTGCGCGGCTGTTGGGGACGCGGTTTGCGTTCGACACCAATTTCCGCGCCCGCGGCTGGCCGGACCTGAACGTCGCGCGGAAGGTCTTCAGCAGCGCGTTCGAGACGGCCGATATCGTGCTTGCCTCGACCGAGGATCTGGCGCCGCTTTATCCCGGCGAGAGCAACACGGCGCTGCTGGCCGGCATCTCGAGCCCCGAGGTGGTGCTGAAGCTCGCCGAGCCGGCCTGCATCGTGCGCTCGGCCGGCGGAACGCGCGAGGTGAAGGCGGAGCAGCTTACCAAGCCGGTGGTCGATACCACCGCGGCCGGCGACAGCTTTGCCGCCGCCTATCTCGCCGCGCGGCTCGGCGGCGCCGAGCCAGAGGAGGCGGCGCGCGCCGGCCATCGGCTGGCCGGTGTAGTGGTGTGCTATCCCGGCGCGATCATTCCGCGCTACGCCATGCCGCCGAAAAAGGCGCTTCGTCTCCCACCATCCCGTAAGGCCTCGCAATGACAACGACATCGAAGCAGGACCGGATCGCCGAGCTGATCCGTCAGGCCACCGTGATCCCGGTGCTGACCATCGAGCGGCTCGAGGACGCGGTGCCGCTTGCAAAGGCGCTGGTCGCCGGCGGCGTGCGGACGCTCGAGGTGACGCTGCGGACGGCGGTCGCGGTCGACGCGGCCAGGGCCATCATCGCCGGTGTGCCGGAGGCAATCGTCGGGATCGGCACGATCCTCAATGGTGACGACCTGATGCGCGCCGAGGCGCTGGGCGCCAAATTCGGCATCAGCCCGGGTGCGACGCCCGAGCTGTTGGCGGCGGCAGCCTCCAGCCAGCTGCCCTTCGCGCCGGGGATCGCGACCGCCTCCGAGTTGATGCAGGCGCTGGCCCACGGCTTCGACGTCGTCAAATTCTTCCCGGCCGAGCAGGCGGGCGGTATCAAGGCACTGCGGGCTCTGGCCGGGCCATTTCCGCAGGTCAGGGTGTGCCCGACCGGCGGGGTCAGCGAGGCCAATGCGGTGACCTGGCTCGCCGAACCGAATGTGCTGGCGGTCGGCGGTTCCTGGCTGTGCCCCGCGGCCGATATCCGCGCCGCCAATTGGGCGGGCATAACCGCCATGTGCGCGACGGCGATGAAAACGCTGAAAGCCGCCTGAAGATACGCTACATAACTCTCCGAACAGGAACAGGGAGATACAGCCATGACCGCCAGCATCGTGGGTTGGGCGCACACGCCATTCGGAAAGTTCGACGCGGAGACCGTCGAGGGTCTCGTGGTCAAGGTCGCCAACGAGGCGCTGGCTGACGCCGGCATCGCCGCGTCCGATGTCGACGAAATTATGCTCGGTCATTTCAACGCCGGCTTCTCGCCGCAGGATTTTACGGCCTCGCTGGTACTGCAGGCCAATCCGGCGCTGCGCTTCAAGCCGACCACCCGGGTCGAGAATGCCTGCGCCACCGGATCGGCCGCCGTGCATCAGGGCATTCGCGCCATCGAAGCCGGCGCCGCGAAGATCGTGCTGGTGGTCGGCGTCGAGCAGATGACGAAGACGCCGGGCCCGGAGATCGGCAAGAACCTGCTCAAGGCGTCGTATCTGCCCGAGGACGGCGACACGGTCGGCGGCTTTGCCGGCGTGTTCGGCAAGATCGCGCAGGCCTATTTCCAGAAATACGGCGACCAGTCGGATGCGCTGGCGATGATCGCCGCCAAGAACCACAAGAACGGCGTCGCCAATCCCTATGCGCAGATGCGCAAGGATTTCGGCTTCGAGTTCTGCCGCGCCGAGAGCGACAAGAACCCGTTCGTCGCCGGTCCCTTGAAGCGCACCGACTGCTCGCTGGTCTCGGACGGCGCCGCGGCACTGGTGCTGACCGATGCCGAGACCGCCAAGACCATGGGCAAGGCGGTGAACATCCGTGCCACCGCGCATGCGCAGGATTTCCTGCCGATGTCCAAGCGTGACATCCTGCAGTTCGAAGGCTGCACCACCGCCTGGCAGCGCGCGCTGCAGAAGGCCGGCCTGCAGCTCTCCGACCTGTCCTTCGTCGAGACCCATGACTGCTTCACCGTCGCCGAGCTGATCGAATATGAAGCGATGGGCCTGACGCCGAAGGGACAGGGCGCGCGCGCGATCATGGAAGGCTGGACCCAGAAGGACGGCAAGCTGCCGGTCAATCCGTCCGGCGGCCTCAAGGCCAAGGGCCACCCGATCGGCGCCACCGGCGTCTCCATGCATGTGATGAGCGCGATGCAGCTCACGGGGCAAGCGCCCGAGGGCATGCAGCTCAAGAACCCGCAGATCGGCGGCATCTTCAACATGGGCGGCGCCGCGGTCGCCAACTACGTCTCGATCCTCGAGCCGGCGAAGTAGCTTGAACATTGCCGAATGGCTGGCGGCGACGGCACGGGCGCGTCCCGACGCGCCGGCGCTGCTGACCGGTTTCGATCTCGACGCCGACTACGCCACCTTTGCCCGCCGCGCCGCCTCGATCGGGGCGGCGCTGGCGCGCGATCACGGCATTGCCGCCGGCGACCGCATCGCGCTGTTTGCGTCGAACTGCACGCAATATCTCGAATGCCTCTACGGCATCTGGTGGATCGGCGCCGCCGCGATCCCGATCAACGCCAAGCTGCACGGCCGCGAGGCGGCGTGGATCTGCGGCAATGGCGGTGCCGAGCTCGCCTTCGTCTCCGATGACACGATCGGTGCGTTGAACAAGGCGAAGGACGACTGCCCCGCCGGCATGACCACGCTGTCGGTCGACAGCGACGCTTACAAGACGATGCGAAGCGGCGAGGGGCCACCTGCACCGCTGCCGCGCGAAAACAACGATCTCGCCTGGCTGTTCTACACATCGGGCACCACGGGCCGTCCCAAGGGCGTGATGCTCAGCCACGGCAATCTGGTCGCGATGTCGCTGTGCTATCTCGCCGACGTCGATCCGGCGACGCCGCACGATGCCTCGCTCTATGCCGCGCCGATCTCGCATGGCGCCGGCCTCTACAATTTCCCGCACGTCCGGATGGGCGGCCGCCACGTCGTGCCGGAGTCCGGCGGCTTCGATCCTGACGAGGTGCTCAACCTCGGCCGCCAGCTTGACAATGTCGTGATGTTCGCGGCCCCCACGATGGTGCGCCGCCTGGTCGATGCCGCGAAGAAGCGCGGCGAGAACGGCGAGGGGCTGCGCACCATCATCTATGGCGGTGGTCCGATGTACACGGCCGACATCACCGATGCGATGACGACGATGGGCCAGCGCTTCGTGCAGATCTATGGCCAGGGCGAGTCGCCGATGACCATCACGGCGCTGTCGCGCGGCTGGCACGCCCGGAGCGATCATCCGCGCTATCTCGAACGGCTGGCTTCAGTCGGGCTGGCGCAGAGCGTCGTCACCGTGCGCATCACCGACAAGGACGGCACGCCGCTGCCTCCCGGGGAGACCGGCGAGATCGAGGTCAAGGGCGCGACCGTGATGCTCGGCTACTGGAACAATCCGAAGGCCAATGCCGAGACATTGAAGGACGGCTGGCTGCGCACCGGCGATGTCGGCCGGCTCGACGCCGACGGCTTCCTCACGCTGTCGGACCGCTCCAAGGACGTGATCATCTCCGGCGGCACCAACATCTATCCGCGCGAGGTCGAGGAAGCCCTGCTGACCCATCCCGATGTCAGCGAGGTCTCGGCCGTCGGTGTGCCGGATCCGGAATGGGGCGAGATCGTCGTCGCCTGCGTCGTGCTCGCGGACGGCGCCGCCGCCGACGACGGCAAGCTCGACGCGCATTGCCTTGCCTCGATCGCCCGCTTCAAGCGGCCGAAGCGCTATGTCTATCTCGATGCCCTGCCGAAGAACAATTACGGCAAGGTGCTGAAGACCGCGCTGCGGGAGATGCTGGCCAAAGGCATGGGCTAAAGCGGGGCGAGCCTGGGTTGAATCGAAAACATCGAAGACAACCCCATGCACAGTAGGGATTGGGGTCACTAAGGCGGTTAAGGGATATGCCCGGACCTCCCGCCGCGCTAAGCTGCCTGTGCTTGTCACCGGGAGAACGGACCATGGGAATCGAGACGTCTCTGTCGCTGTCGGAAGTGAACGATCGCATCGCGATCCTCCGGGACAATATCAGGCAGCTGATCGAGCAGGCCGCAGGCGCAGCCGGCGCCGAAGTCGAGGAGCGCATCGCCGAGCGGCTCGAGCAGCAGAATGCGGAACTGGAAAAGCTCCTGAAGGCGCGCGAGGTGATGACGGGGCAGTCGCCGGCATAAGGGCGGCGGTGAATACGCTTCGTTTTGCCCAGCCTGCGTTCCGCCGCACGGAAGCGGCCCGGCCGCAGCCATGCATACGCCCATACGCCCGGCGCAGCTTGATCTCTTGGAATAGCTCCCGTTACTAGCTCTATAACCACGACATCCGGGAGCGAACAAGACGATGGGACCACTGCAGGGTATCAAGGTCGTCGACATGACGACCGTGCTGATGGGACCCTACGCCACGCAGATGCTGGGCGATTACGGCGCCGACGTCATCAAGGTGGAATCCCCCGACGGCGACGTGACGCGGCAGATCGGTCCGACGCGGCATCCCGGCATGGGACCGGTGTTCCTCAACACCAATCGCAGCAAGCGCTCGGTCTGCCTCGATCTGAAGAAGCCGGCGGGGCGCGAGGCGGTGCTGCGGCTGATCGCGAAGGCCGACGTGCTGGTCTACAATGTGCGCCCGCAGGCGATGGCGCGGCTGCAGCTCGGCTATGACGTCGTTTCCAAGGTCAACCCGCGGCTGATCTATGCCGGCGTGTTCGGCTTCGGCCAGGAGGGACCTTATGCCGCCAAGCCCGCCTATGACGATCTGATCCAGGGCGCGACCGCGCTGCCGGCGCTGATGGCGCAAACCTCGGACGGCGTGCCGCGCTATGTGCCGAACGCGCTGGTGGATCGCATCGTCGGCCTCACCGCGGTCGGCGCGATCTGTGCGAGCCTTGTGCATCGCGATCGCACCGGGCAGGGCCAACGCGTCGATATTCCGATGTTCGAGACCATGGCCGGCTTCGTCATGGGCGATCACATGGGCGGGTTGACCTACGATCCGCCGCTCGACAAGGGCGGCTATGCGCGCCATCTGTCGCCGGACCGGCGGCCATACAAGACGCTCGACGGCTATATCTGCGTGATCGTCTACAACGACAAGCAGTGGGAGAACTTCTTCAAGGCGACCGGCCGCGACGATCTGCGCAGCGATCCGAAATTCGCGACCTTCGCCGGCCGCGCCACCAATATCGATGTCGTCTACGCCGAGCTCGCGCGCATCCTGCAGACCAAGACGACCGCCGAGTGGAACGGGATCCTCGAAAAGGCCGACGTGCCGGTAATGCCGATGCACGATCTCGAGAGCCTGCTGGAGGACCCGCATATGGTCGCGACCGGCGTCTTCCCCGTGGTCGATCATCCGACCGAGGGGCGGATCCGCAGCATGACGCCGTCGGCGCGGTGGTCGGAGACCAAGGTCGAGCCGAGCCGGCTGGCGCCACGGCTCGGCGAGCACAGCGCGGAGATTTTGCGGGAGGCAGGCTTCTCCACCGAGGAGATCGCGGCGATGGTGCGCGACGGCGCGGCCAAAGCGGTGCAGGCATAGGAGCACGACAGATGGATTTCGCACTCTCCGCCAACCAGGAATCGATCCGCGATGCCGTCGCCAAGATCTGCTCGCGCTTTGACGAAGCCTACTGGCTGAAGAAGGACAAGGAGGGCGGCTATCCGGCCGACTTCCACCGCGCGCTGGCCGATGCCGGCTGGCTCGGCATCTGCATCCCCGAGGAATATGGCGGCTCCGGGCTCGGCATCACCGATGCCGCGATCATGATGCGCACGATCTCCGAATCCGGTGCCGGCATGTCCGGCGCGTCCGCGGTGCATATGAACGTGTTCGGGCTCAATCCGGTGGTGGTGTTCGGCACCAAGGAGCAGTGCCAGCGCATGCTGCCGCCGATCATCGACGGCCGCGACAAGTCCTGCTTCGCGGTGACCGAGCCGAACACCGGCCTCAACACCACGCAGCTCAAGACCCGCGCGGTGCGCCAGGGCGACAAATACATCGTCAACGGCCAGAAGGTGTGGATCTCGACCGCCCAGGTCGCCAACAAGATCCTGCTGCTCGCGCGCACCACGCCGCTGGAGGAGGTGCGCAGCCCGACCCATGGCCTCAGCCTGTTCTACACCGATTTCGACCGCAAGCGCGTCACCGTGCACGAGATCGAGAAGATGGGCCGCAAGCCAGTCGATTCCAACGAGCTGTTCTTCGAGAATTTCGAGATCCCGGTCGAAGACCGTATCGGCGAGGAGGGCCGCGGCTTCGAATACATCCTGCACGGCATGAATCCCGAGCGCATCCTGATCGCGGCTGAAGCCGTCGGCCTCGGCCAGATCGCGCTGAAGCGGGCGTCGGAATATGCCAAGGGCCGCATCGTGTTCAACCGGCCGATCGGCATGAACCAGGCGATCCAGCATCCGCTGGCGAAGTGCTGGATGGAACTGGAGGCAGCCTGGCTGATGGTGCTGCGCGCCGGCTGGCAGTATGACCAGAACCTGCCCTGCGGCCCCGCGGCGAACTCCGCAAAATATCTCGCGGCGGAAGCCGGCTTCCATGCCTGCGAGCAAGCGGTGATGACCCATGGCGGCTTCGGCTACGCCAAGGAGTACCACGTCGAGCGCTACTTGCGGGAATCGCTGATCCCGCGCATCGCGCCGATCAGTCCACAGCTGATCCTCAGCTTCATCGGCGAGAAGGTGCTCGGCCTTCCGAAGTCGTATTGAGATGACGCAAGTCATTGTAGGTTGTCATTCCGGGATGGTCCGAAGGACCAGACCCGGAATCTCGAGATTCCGGGTTCGATGCTTCGCATCGCCCCGGAATGACGCTCTGAGATAGGTGCGCTGAAATGAGCTTCGTGACCGGCGTCGGCCTCACGTCCTACGGCAAGCATGAGGGCTTGTCCTCGCTCGACCTGATGAGCAAGGCGGCCGAGCTTGCGATCTCGGATGCCGGGCTGAAGCGCTCCGAGATCGACGGCATCCTCTGCGGCTACTCCACGGTCTCGCCGCACATCATGCTGGCCACGGTCTTCGCCGAGCACTTCGGCATTCGCCCGGCTTACGCGCACGCCGTGCAGGTCGGCGGCGCCACCGGGCTTGCGATGACCATGCTGGCGCATCACCTGGTCGACGCCGGTGTTGCAAAACACGTGCTGGTGGTCGGCGGCGAGAACCGGCTAACCGGGCAGAGCCGGGACGCCTCGATCCAGGCGCTGGCCCAGGTCGGCCATCCCGACTACGAGGTGACGCTGGGGCCGACGATCCCGGCCTATTACGGCCTGGTCGCAACGCGCTACATGCATGAATACGGCCTCACGCAGGTAGACCTCGCCGAGTTCGCGGTGCTGATGCGCAAGCACGCGCTGACGCATCCCGGCGCGCAATTCCACGAGCCGATCACGGTTGCCGACGTGATGGCCTCCAAGCCCGTGGCGATGCCGCTCAAGCTGCTCGACTGCTGCCCGGTGTCGGACGGCGGTGCGGCCTGTGTGATCAGCCGCGAGCCGACCGGCGAGCGGCAGGTCCGCGTCCGCGGCTGCGCCCAGGCACACACCCATCAGCACGTCACCGCAGCGCCTGCGCTGAGCGAACTCGGCGCCGAGATTTCGATCGCGAAAGCGAAGCAGGCGGCGGGCGTCGCGATCCCGGACGTGCGCTACGCCGCGGTCTATGACAGCTTCACGATCACGCTCGCGATGCTGCTGGAGGATCTCGGCCTTGCCGGACGCGGCGAGGCGGCGGCGCGGGTGCGCGCCGGCTATTTCAATCAGGATGGCGAGATGCCGCTCAACACCCATGGCGGCCTGCTCAGCTACGGCCATTGCGGCGTCGGCGGCGCGATGGCGCATCTGATCGAGACCCATCTGCAGATGACCGGCCGCGCCGAAAATCGTCAGGTGCGCGACGCCTCGGTGGCGCTTCTGCACGGCGATGGCGGCGTGCTGTCGTCGCATGTCAGCATGTTCCTGGAGCGCGTGCGATGAGCGGACCGATCGTGGACTGGACCAAGGGCACTGAAGCCATCGTCTACCAGACCTGCAACGGCTGCGGCGCGCGGCAATATTTCCGCCGCAGCTTTTGCGCCGCATGCGGTTCGCCAGATCTTGCCGAGCATCGCGCGAGTGGGGCAGGGACGGTGTATGCGACCTCGCTGGTCTGCCGCGCCGCGACGCCGGAGGCGCGGGCGCATGTGCCCTACAACATCGTGCTTGTCGATGCCGACGAAGGCTTTCGCATGATGGCCCATGGCGACAACGACCTTGCCATCGGCGACAAGGTCGCGGCGCGCTTCACGCAATTCGCGGGGAGGCTGGTTCCATATTTCGCAAAGGCGAAATGAGGGGCTGAACGATCCAGTCAGAACGCAAGACCAGGCTGAACAGGTTCGCTCTTGCCCCTCATAGTTTGCGGATCATTTTGGGCATGATCTTTCCGAAAACCGCTACACACTTTTCGGGATCATGCCTCAGTGCCAATAAAAGATCACGCTGGCGATGACGAGCATTGCCGTCACCGCCAGCATTTGCGCAAGCGCTTCCGAGGCCGCCCTCTTGGTGGCTTCCTTCATGCGTTTCCCCTAGACTTGGGCGTGACTCATCGTTGCGCAAATTGCGCGCAAGACGGCCGGATTTTTTACTCGGAACACCCCGCGTCGAGTATTCGCTTTTGACGAGTCCCCACTCAGCGAATATCGACTGTGACAGCGTTGTCTGGGAATGCGGCGGCAATTTGACTCGCGCGTGTCGCTCCTGCGACAGCAGCCCGTACAGAGCGTTTTCGAGCGAAGTGGATATCGGTTCGCGTGAAGAAAACGCGTCGAAACAAGGATCTAGGGCCCCGTTCCGATTTCATCGGAACGGAAAAAGCTCTAGTGTTTCGGAACCCGACAGAAACGACGGCAAGATCAAGGTTAGGAAATGGCCCGTATCGACTACTCCGATCCCGCGAAGGCAAGCCCGCGGACCCGCGAGATCCTCGACAAGAACCGCAACGCCAATATCTTTCGCATGATGGCGCATTCGCCAAGCTACTTTGAACAGTATTGCCGGCTCGGCGGCGCGATCCGCCACAAGGGCGAGCTCGATCCCGTCGTCCGCGAGCTTGCGATCACGCGCACCGGCATTCTCTGCGAGGCGCCCTACGAGATCGTCGCGCACAAGCGGATCGGCAAGAATGTCGGCGTCACCGACGAGCAGAACGCCGCGCTCGAGGATTGGCGGTCCGCGACCTGCTTCAACGATGTGCAGCGCGCGGCGCTCGCCTTCACCGACGAGATCGTCAAGCTCAAGAAGCCGACCGACGCGACCTTCAGGACGATCGCAGTGAAGCTGACGCCGGCCGCGCTGATCGAGCTGCAACTCTCGGTCGGCTTCTACATCATGACGTCGAAATTTCTCGAGACCTTCGAGATCGACATGCAGCCGGTGACGGAAGTAGTGAGCTGAGCGGATCGCGTCGCGGAGTCCTTCGCCTCGCCCCGCCTGCGGGGAGAGGCCGGAGCGCATGCAGCGAAGCGGAATGCGGTCCGGGTGAGGGGGAATCTCCGCGAGTCTAACTCGAAGTTATTTTGCGGATGCAGCCCCTCACCCCGACCCTCTCCCCGCGAAGGGCGGGGAGAGGGAGAACAGAGAGACCTACCCCGACGTCAGCAGATCCACCTTTGCATTCGCCAGGATCAGCCGTTCGGCGAGGATCTGCGCGAGGTTGCGCATGATCCGCTCGCCGGCGCGCGGATGTCGCTCGCGGAAGCGCTCGAAATCCTCGATCGTCACTTCGTAGGTGGTCGCCGACATGTCGGCGACCACGTCCGCGACCCGCTTCGGCTCCAGCAGCGCCATCTCGCCGAACGCCATGCCGGCAGTCAGCGTCGCGAGCCGGATGCCGTCCGGCAGGGTGACGTGGACCACGCCGCTGCGGAGGAAGAACAGCGAGGTGGCCTCGCTGCCCGCGGCGATGACCTTTTCATTCTGCTGGTAGGTCCGGACCGTGCAAATCGAGGTGAGATCGGCGATCTCGGCTTCGCTCAATCCGGCGAGCAGCGGCTGCTCGGAAAGCTCCGTGGTCTCGAGGAAGTCGATCGAGCCGCCATAGCGGTAGACGATCTGGTCCTCGGCCCACTCGATCGCGGTGTCGAGCAGATAGAAATCCCTGATATTGCCGAGCCGCCTGGTCCACTCGCTGATCGTGGCCCATTCGCGCGAGGTCCGCTTGATGCCGGACAGGATCACGGTGACGCCGAGCTCGGCGAGCTCCTGGAAAGCTTCGGCCACCAGCCTTGCGCCGGCGCGGGTCGTCGCGGTGACGCGGCGCAGATCGAAGATCACGAATTCGGGCCGCGGGCTGCCGGCGAGGCGGCGCGAGACATAGTCGACATTGGAGAGCGACAGGGTGCCGACCAGCTCGATCACTCGGACCTCCTGGAAGTGCCTTGCCAGGATCTCCTGCTCCTGCGGCCGGCGCACCCGCCGCGACGGGTTCTTGCCGATATTGTAGTCGGCGATGATGCTGTGGCGTGCGTCGTCGCTGCGGTTGAGCATATGCAGGTCGTAATGCGCCGACAGCGTCTCGCACACCTTGATGCCGCGCACGCTGTTGCCGTGCTTGTCGAGTTTTGGCGAATAGCTGCCGAGCCCCAGCCGCGCCGGCAGTGCCGCCAGAATGCCGCCGCCGACGCCGCTCTTGGCGGGAATGCCGACGCGGTAGATCCATTCGCCGGCATAGTCGTACATGCCCGACGAGGTCATCACCGATAGCGTGCGCGCGATGGCGTAGGGCGTCACCACCTGCTCCTCTGTCAGCGGGTTGATGCCGCGATTGGCGAGCGTCGCCGCCATCACGGCGGTGTCGCGTGCGGTGACCAGGATGGAGCATTGCCGGAAATAGACGTCGAGCACCGCAGGCACGTTCTCGGTGATCACGCTGTTGGTGCGCAGCAGATAACCGATCGCCCGGTTGCGGTCGCCGGTGGCGCTCTCGGAGGCATAGACCGCCTCGTCGATATCGAGCTCACGTCCGGCGAAGCGGCCGAGCGCCTGGCGGATGTAGTCGAACGCGCCGTCGCCCTTGTCGGCGTGGAGCAGGCCGGAGCAGGCGATCGCGCCGGCATTGACCATCGCATTGAACGGATGGTTCTCGGCATTGAGCCGGATCGAGTTGAAGGGGTCGCCGGACGGCTCGACGCCGATCACGCTTTCCACCCGTTCGGCGCCCAGCGTGTCCAGCGCCAGCGCGAACACGAACGGCTTCGACATCGACTGGATGGTGAACGGCACCCTGGTGTCGCCGACCTCGTAGACGTGGCCGTCGAGCGTCGCCAGGCTGATGCCGAAATGGGCAGGGTCGGCCTTGCCGAGCTCGGGGATGTAGTCGGCAACCGCGCCCGCGGCCTCCGGCAGGAAGTCTGCGTAACAAGTGTGCAGAAACCGCAGCAGCGGCGGCTTCGAGCTGGACCAAGCCGTGGTGGTGGCGGTGACGGGAGGAGGCGATCGTTTCATCGCCTCCTGTTGTGCAACGCAATCAAGGCGCGCGCAACTGGTTCGGAACCAGCGCCTGACGGCGGACCAGCAGCAAGGCGATCAACACCGTCGGGGCGAGGATCGCGAGCCCCAGCAGCGACACCTGCAGTTGCGACAGCGGGTTGATGCCGCCGCCTGGCGTCGCGAGCACGAAGCCGCCGATCACCAGCAGCACCCGGAGCGGCCATTCCAGGGCACCGGCGCCGCGGAGGTCGCCGACGAAGGCCTGGTAGCCCTGGATGCCGCCGCAGATGAACAGCGTGCCGCAGGCCGCGAGCGCCATCAGGCCGAGGCCGGCGAGATAGGGGCTCGGTCCCTGCATCACCAGCGCCGGGTTCAGCACGAAGAAGAACGGGATGAAATAGATGATGCTGCCGACCCACATCGATTCCCATCCGGTCTTCATCGCGGGCGAGCCGGCGATGCCGGCCGCAGCGAAGGAGGCGATCGCCACCGGCGGGGTGATCGACGACAGCATGCCCCAATAGAAGATGAACATGTGCACCGCCATCCGGTTCAGCCCGAGCTTCTCCAGCGCGGGCGCGACCAGGATGGCGAGGAAGATGTAGCAGGCGGTGGTGGTCAGCCCGAGGCCGAGGATCAGGCTGGTGAAGGCGCACATCACGAGCAGCAGGAACGCGTTGTCGCCCGCAAGCGTCAAAAGATCGTTGGCCAGGCTCGAGACCACGCCGGTCATCGAGAACGCCCCGATCAGCAGACCGCAACCGGCGAGGATGCCGACCAGCTCGACGAAGGTGCGGCCATTGACCTCGAGGAATTTTCCGATCGTCCCGAGCGTCCAGCGGCTCTCCTTGGAGAAGATCTGGTTCAGCACCAGCAGCAGCGCGGTGGCGTAGAACGGCGCGTGGCTTTCGCGCTTGAAATACAGCAGCATCACGATCAGGAGCGCAATGACGAAGACGTAATACCAGCCGTTCTTGATCGTATCCATCACGCGCGGCAGCTCGGCGCGCGGAATGCCCTTCAGCCCGTGGCGTGCGGCGTAGGAGTCGACCTGCATGAACAGGCCGACATAGTAGAGCGCCGCAGGAATGATCGCGGCCACCGCGACCTCCGCGTAGCTGATATTGAGGAACTGCGCGATCACGAACGCGGTGGCGCCCATCACCGGCGGCGCCAGCACGGCGCCGGTGGAGGCGCAGGCCTCGATCGCGCCGGCATAGGAGGCGCGGAAGCCGCTCTTCTTCATGACCGGGATCGTCATGGTGCCGGCGGTCAGCACGTTGGAAACGATCGAGCCCGACATCATGCCGAGCAGGCCGGACGCGAAGATGCAGACCTTGGCGGCACCGCCGCGGAACGTGCCGCACAGCGCGAAGGCGAGGTTGATGAAGAATTTTCCGGCGCCGGTCATCATCAGCGCGGTGCCGAACACCAGGAAGCCGATCACGGTATCGGCGAAGGCCTGGATCGGAATGCCGAGCAGGCTCTCGCCGGACAACACGTGATAGGCGGTGGTCTGGTCGAGCGTCAGCTGCGAGCCGCGGAACGGCCCGAGCCAGCTGGCCTCGGCGAACAGCGGATAGACGGTGAAGGGCAGCACGCTGAGCAGGAGGCTCCAGCCGCCGGTCCGGCGCAGCGCCTCCATCAGCATCACCCACATCACGAGGCCGGCGATGACGACGTTCCTCGGGGCGCCGTCGGACTCCCAGCCATATTGCGCCGCCTTGCGCACGTTCAGCATCAGCCAGATCGAGGCGGCGAAGGTCGCGACGGCGAGCGCGAGGTCATACCAGGGAATGCGGTTCAGCGGCGCGCGCTCCGATCCGGGGAAGATCAGGAACGTGAAGGGCAGCATCAGCGCGATCAAGAGATAGAAATATTCGGTGTTGAGCTGGGTGTAGTCGATGAAGAAGCGCAGCGAGAATTGCTGGTTGATGCAGAGCAGGATGGTTGCGGCGGTTGCGACCACCAGCGCCCAGCGCCACACCCCGCGCAGGGTGCGCACGCGCGTGACCTCGGCCTCCTGCAGATTGTCGAGACCGGCATGCGGATCTTCAAACTCGATTCTTTTCGCAGGCGCAGCCGCGGCGTTCTCGGGCATTGCATCCCCCAATGTTGTCCGTTTTGCCCGTAGCCTAGAGCATGATCCGGAAAAGTGCGAAGCGGTTTTCCGGAAGCACCATGCTCGAACGGGCGCAAGCGCGATGACGACTAACCCGATCTCATCGCGCGTTGGCGGGTCTCACTCAAAGCCATTGGGCATATTGGCTTTCGCAAGCGCGGCAGCGCGCGCCTTCATCCAGCCATCGAGGAAGGCCTTGTCGTCCGACGGCGGGCTCGACTTGCCGTAATCCGTCCAGGCGGCGGCCAGCACCTCCTGGCGCTTGTAAAGCGTGTTGTTGTGCGCGTCCTGCTCGTCGCTCCAGTGGCCGGTTTCCTTGAGCGCCTTCACCGCGCCGGGATGCACGGGGACGACCCAGTTCTTGGTCTGCCGGTCGGCGCCGAGCCCGGCGGCGCCGGGCGCCGAATCCTTGTAGGCGTCGTAGTTGACGATCATCGCCTTGGTGATCGCGTAGATCTGGTCGACCGGCTGCGCCGCATAGGCGACGAAGATCGGGTAGGGGTAATTGCCGAGCTGGATCGGCTTGTCCGGCGAGATGCCGGCGCCGCAGGTTGCGGTTTGCGGGAAGAAGAACGAGCCGACCTTTTTCACCCGTGCCCAGCCTTCCTTGTCGTCGGCGGGCAGCGGCGGCCACATCAGGCCGCGCGGCGAGGTCTCGGCTTCCTTGGCGGGGCCGGTGATCGTGGTGCCGAAGGCGGCATCGGTGTCGTTGTTGATCAGGCCTTTCCACATCGCCCCATAGCTTGCGAACTCGACGATCTTGACGTCCTTCTGGGTGAGGCCGCCGAACGCGAGCATCGCGAGCGAGTTCTGGTTCAGCGCCGGCGAGCCGACCACGAAGCCGACGCGCTTGCCGCGAAGGTCTTTCATTTCCTTGACGCCGGCATCGGCTGCCACGCCGAGCGCGCCGCAATTGCAGTCGACCGACGACAGCATGAGCTGCAGCGGCTGCGGGCCCCACTCCTTGGCGCCGAACTCGAACACGCCTTCCTGCGCGAAATAGGTCCCCGATCCCATCGCCGAGGAGACCGCGCGCTTGGCGCGCAGCGGCGCGAGCCGCGCGACGTCGTTGCCGGCCGGCAGCACGCGGACGTCGGTGCCGTATTTGTCCTTCATCATCTTGCCGACGCCGACCGCGATGTTGAAGCCGGCGGTGCCGGTGTCGTAGGCGGTCACCGCCATGGTCGGCGGCAGCTTGATGTCGTCGGCCGAGGCGGGCAGGGCAGCGAAGATCGAAATGCCGGCAAGAGCGGCAGGCGCGAGCGCCATCAGCCGATGGATCATAATTCCTCCCTTTGTTTCGCTGTGCGAAACTTTTCCGGGCGGAATGATTGCATCGTGATCCGGCGATGGCAACGCTACCTCCGGCGCAAGCCGGCGATTTCGGCCGCTGCATCACCGGACAGATTGTCGCGGCCGGATGGCAGGGGTGGGATCTCAGGTCTCGACGATCGCGACCGCCTGGCCTTCGGCGATGACATCGTCGATCTTGACCAGAATCGACTTGATTTTGCCTGCTGTCGTCGACGTGACCGGTATTTCCATCTTCATCGCTTCGACGAACGCAATCTCGTCGCCATTGCCGATGCTGCTGCCGGTCTCGACAGGAAGCGCGCAAACGCGCCCGGCAACTTCGGTCACAACCTTGATCTCTGGCATTCCACTCTCCGATACCGTCTTGCGGAAATTTCATCCGGCGAACGGCTTTTTGTTTGTGGCGGCAGATTGCCTGAGGTAGCTTCTTCTGCAAGTGGAATTTTATTCCGCAGGACGGAATGGAGCCAAACAGATGGGAAGGCGCTCGGAACGGCTTAGCAGGCAGGGAATGCTCGCCAGCGAGACAGGCGATGGCGATGTCATCCAGGTGGTGTCGCGCGCCTTCGATGTGTTGCGGTGCTTCGAGGGACACGAGGCCCGGCTCGGCAATCTCGAGATCTCGAACCGCTGCGGCCTGCCGCGTTCGACGGTGTCACGGCTGACGCACACGCTGACGCGGATGGGTCAGCTGGTCTATCTGCCGCGCGACCAGAAATATCGCATCGGCCCGAGCGCGGTCGCGATGAGCACCACGATGATGAAGGGGCTGCAGCTGCGCAATCTGATCCGGCTGCGCCTGCAGGATGTCGCCGATCAGTTGCCCGGCACGGTGGGCTTCGTCATCCCCGACCGCTTTCACCTGGTCTATCTGGAGTTCGCCCGCGCGGCGAACGCGCTCGGCCTGCATGAGGCCACCGGCAGCCGGATTTCGATGGCGACCACCGCGGCCGGCCACGCCTACACGGCCGCGCTCGATCCCGCGGTCGGCGACGCGCTGATCGCCGAGATGGAAGGCGAGTTGCCCGACAGCGCCAAGATGCTGACGCCGCGCATCGAGGCCAACCGCCGGCATTTGCAGGAGCACGGCTACGTCGTCGCCTGCGGACTGTGGAGCCCGCACATCAACGGCGTCGCGGTGCCGCTGTGGTCGCCGCAGTATCAGACCTATGTGGTCACCACGATCGGCCTGCTCTCGGCGATGTATGACGAGGCGCGGCTGCATCGCGAGGTCGCGCCGCAAATGGTCGAGCTCGCGGCCGCGCTCGGCAGCCTGCTCGAAGGCGCCGACGGCGACATCTTCAGCAATCGGATCGAGCGCAAGTCGCTTCCGGTGACCGCCCATAACAACAACAAAATCCTCAAGACGGGAGCAGTGAATGAACTGGAAGCCGGAACTCGACGACCTCGCCCGCCGCGAAGCGTTCGCGCGGGAGATGGGAGGCGTTGACAAGGTCAAGCGGCAACGCGACCAGGGCCGGCTCACGGTTCGTGAGCGTATCGACAAGCTCGTCGACCAGAACAGTTTCCATGAGGTCGGTGCCATCTCCGGCATTGCCGAATATGACGAGAGCAACGAACTCAAGCACCTGACGCCGGCGAACTGCGTGTTCGGCCGCGCCAGGGTCGACGGCCGCACCGTCGTCGTGGTCGGCGACGACTTCACCGTGCGCGGCGGCTCGGCGGATGCATCGATTTCCGCCAAGCCGTTGATGGCGGAGGAGATGGCGCACGACTTCCGCCTGCCGATCGTTCGCGTGATCGAGGGCTCCGGCGGCGGCGGCTCGGTGAAGACGATCGAGACCAGGGGCGCGGCCAATCTGCCCGGCGGCGTCGGCGGTACGCGCTGGTACTGGTACACGACCGCCAATTTGGCCCGCGTGCCGGTGGTCGGTCTCGGGCTCGGCTCGGTCGCGGGCCTCGGTGCCGCGCGGCTTGCCGCCACCCACTACTCGGTCATGACCAAGAGCTCCGCGATGTTCGTCGCCGGCCCGCCGGTGGTGAAGCGCCTCGGTCAGGATCTGACCAAGCAAGAGCTCGGCGGCGCCGACATCCAGACCCGCGCCGGCGCGATCGACCAGGCCGTCGAGACCGAAGAGGAGGCGTTCGACTATGCGCGGCGTTTCCTGTCCTATCTGCCGTCGTCGGTCTACGACCTGCCGCCGACCATTCCCTGCACCGACGATCCGGAACGTGCAGAGGAATCGCTGCTCACCGCCGTGCCGCGCAACCGCCGGCAGGTCTACAAGATGCGGCCGATCATCGATGCCGTCGTCGACAAGGGCTCGTTCTTCGAGGTCGGCACCAATTTCGGCCGCCCGATCATCACCGGATTGGCGCGGATCGAGGGCAGGGCGGTGCTGCTGCTCGCCAGCGATCCGTTCCACTATGGCGGCTCGTGGACCGCTGACGCCTGCCAGAAGGTGGTGCGCTGGGTCGACTTCGCCGAGACCTTCCATCTGCCGGTGGTCTATCTGATGGACTGCCCGGGCTTCATGATCGGGCTCGAGGCGGAGAAGACGGCGACCATCCGCCACGGCGTGCGGGCGATGGCGGCGGTCAACCAGAGCACGGTGCCGTGGTGCACCATCATCATCCGCAACGCCTTCGGCGTCGCCGGCGTGGTGCATCAGCCGGCCAACCGCTTCTCGATGCGCTATGCGTGGCCGTCGGCCTATTGGGGCTCGCTGCCGCTCGAAGGCGGTATCGAGGCGGCCTATCGCGCCGAGATCGATGCGGCCGCCGATCCCGCCGCCAAGCTGCGCGAGATCGAGGATCGCCTCAACAAGCTGCGCTCGCCGTTCCGCTCGGCCGAGAAGTTCTGGGTCGAGGAGGTGATCGACCCGCGCAAGACGCGCTCGCTGCTCTGCGAGTTCGCGCGCCTCGCCGAACCGATCCGCAAGGCTGGTCCGCCGAGCAACATGTCGACGCGGCCGTAAGGGCCCTCAGACTCAACGCGTCATGCGCGGGCTTGACCCGCGCATCCATCGAATGAGTCATCCGAAGCGGGATGGATTGCCGGGTCAAGCCCGGCAATGACGGCCTTATTTACTCCGCCTCCCGATGCACGTCGTGGATCACGATGCCCATGCCGTTCTCGGGCATCTTGATCCATTCGCGCCGCTTCAGCGAGCGCTTGGTGTCCTCGTGCCCGCTCACCCAGTGCTCGCGCATAGAGGTGCCGGAGAATTCGTGGTCCTTGGCGTCGCCCTCATAGGCCTTTTGCTGATAGATCAGCTGCAACAGCGTGATGCCCGGCAGCCGGGCGTTTGCCTTCTTGAGCTGGCGCTCCTCGTCCGACAGCTGATCGTCGGGGATCTTCCCCAGCGCATTGTGCAGGGCGGTGCGCAGATTGTAGGTCTTGCGATAGACGTCGGTGTTGTAGCGGGTACGCGACGAATACATGATGTCCTTGTGCCGGGCCATCACGTCCTGGATGTCGCGCGGCAGCGCGCCGCGCGCCGAGAACAGGTCG
Source organism: Bradyrhizobium sp. USDA 4504 (assembly GCF_054063995.1). Classification (NCBI taxonomy): domain Bacteria; kingdom Pseudomonadati; phylum Pseudomonadota; class Alphaproteobacteria; order Hyphomicrobiales; family Nitrobacteraceae; genus Bradyrhizobium; species Bradyrhizobium sp. USDA 4504. The sequence continues at coordinate 2,135,579 of NZ_JBSSGV010000001.1, forward strand.
ACCTGGAACACCAGCGAGTTCATGTTGTCTTCCTGGTCGAGCAGATGCTGCAGCGGCGTGTTGGACACGATGCCGCCGTCCCAGAAATGGTCGGTGCCGACCTTCACCATCGGCAGCGCCGGCGGCAGCGCGCCGCTCGCCATGATGTGCTCGGGAATGATCTCGTCATGGGCATTGTCGAAATAGATGAAGTTGCCGGACAGCACGTTCACTGCGCCGACCGCGAAGCGTATCTTCTTGGAATTGATGCGGTCGAAATCAACCAGCTCGAGCAAGGACTCGCGCAGCGGCGTGGTGTCGTAGTAGCTGGTGGCGGTGCGCGCGCCGGCCGCGCTGAACCACGGATTGGCCTGGTGCGGGGTGAAGAAGCCGGGTTGTCCGAGCGTGGTCGTCAGCCATGAGCTGGTGAAATTGCGCGCCTTGCGGAAGACGTCGCCGTCCGGAGTGTAGTGCCAGATCTTGCGGCTGGTGATGCGATCCCAGAATGTGTGCAGCCGCTCCAGCCGCTTTTCGGGCGGATTGCCGGCGATGATCGCCGAGTTGATCGCGCCGATCGAGACGCCGCACACCCAGTCGGGCTCGATGTTGGATTCATGCAGCGCCTGATAGACGCCAGCCTGATAGGCGCCGAGTGCGCCGCCGCCCTGCAGGACCAGGGCCACGCGATCGCAGCCTTCCGGACGCCAGCCCGGCGTCGCGTGATCGATGTCGTCGAAATGCGGGGTTCGCGCGTCCATATCAGACACTCCAGAAATTCGCGGCGAGAATTCAGCGCGCCGATGACGCCGTGATGACAATTGCGGCGCCCACACTCGGCGCATCCGGCATGCCTGCCTGCATGGTTAGCATTGGCCTCGGCAACGCGACGCGGGTCGCGACGCGCAACCGCGGTCATGCGCCTGACGGAAATTCCTCACATCGCTGTCAATCTCGGCCGTTAGCTTCCGGGAAAATTTTTCAAACAGGGGGTTATTGCGATGCGCAGGGAAGATCTGCTCAAGCGTCCGTCGATGCCGGCCGCCGGCCCGAGCTATCCCGCCGGTCCGTATCGCTTCATCGATCGCGAATTCCTCGTCATCACCTATGAGACCGATCCGGAGTTGATCCGCGCCGGCCTGCCCGAGCCGCTGGAGCCGATCGAGCAGGCGTTCGTGCATTACGAATGGATCAAGATGCCCGACAGCTCCGGCTTCGGCAGCTACACCGAGTCCGGCCTCGTGATCCCCGCGCGCCTGCATGGCGAAGAGGTCAACTTCGTCTGCCAGATGTATCTCGACGATGATCCGCCGATCGCGGCCGGCCGTGAGATCTGGGGCTTTCCGAAGAAGTACGCTCATCCCAAGCTCGAGATCGTCAAGGACACGCTGACCGGCACGCTGGAATATGCCGGCCAGCTCGTTGCGATGGGCACGATGGGCTACAAGCACGAGAGCATGGCGGGCAATGGCGACGTCACCCGCGCCACGCTGTCGAAGACGCAAGTTAATCTGAAGATGATCCCCGGCGTCGACGGGCATCTCGAGGTCTGCCAGCTGGTCGCGATCAACCTGACCGACATCGTCGTCAAGGGCTCCTGGATCGGACCGGGCCGGCTGCATTTGGTGCCGCATGTCAATGCACCGGTCGCCGATTTCCCGGTCAAGCGTGTCGTCGGCGCGCACCACTTCCTCGCCGATCTGACGCTGCCGTTCGGCCGCGTCGTGCATGACTACAACAAGGAGGCCGCGGAGGCGGCGGCGCCGACCGGTCTTGCGGCGGAGTAGGGCGGTCGCTGACATAACACTGTAACAGGCGCGTCCTCCTATGTTCCGTCGAAGGGACGCGCTTGCTCAGCGTTGCGCGTGGGCGAGGCTTTGAACATGTCATTTCGCGCGGTTGCGTTGTCGATTGCCTTGGAGGGCGGCCATGCTGGCTGATCCACCTCCCGCTCCGGTCGGGTCGCTGCTGACCCGTGAGGCGGTCCCCGGTCTGGTCTGGGCGTTCCGCCTGCATCACGACGGCCGTGCCGAGGCGCTTCCGATCGATGCGCCGATCGAGCCGAGCCATGACGGAAGGCTGTGGCTGCACTTCAACCTGACCGACGTCCGCACCCGGGCATGGCTCGCCAACATGCACATCCCGCAGCTCGCGCGGGACCTCTTGCTGTCGAATGACAATTTCCAGCAGATCCACGTCGTCGACAATTGCGTCTACGGCGTGTTTTCCGATCTGGTGCGGGATATCGACGCCGCGACCCGGGAGACCGGCTTTCTCCGCTTTGCGATGACCGAACGCCTCCTGGTCAGCGGCCGCCATCAGGCGCTGTGCTCCGCTGATGCGACGCGCCGCGTGCTCGAAGGTGGCCATCGCGTCGGCAGCGTCGCGGCGCTGCTGGAGAAGATCGTCGACGAGATCGCCGATACCATGGACCGCATGGCGGACAAGATCGGCACCGATATCGATGCGATCGAGGAGCGGGTGCTCGCCGAGGATACCGGATCGGAGCTGCGCAAGAATCTGAGCCGGATGCGCCGCACCTGTGTGCGACTGCATCGCCAGCTCGCCGGCCTGCGCGTGCTGTTTCACCGGCTCGAGCAGAAGAACACCGACAATCTCAGCCCGGCGCTGCGGCTGCAGGCCGGCAAGCTCGCGCAGCGGCTCGACGGCCTCGACCACGACATCGTCGAACTGCACGAGCGCAGCCGCCTGCTCGAGGAAGAGCTGCGCTTCAAGCTCGAGGAGGAGAGCAACAAGCACCTCCACGCCTTGTCCGTCGTCACCATGATGCTGCTGCCGCCGACGCTCGTCACAGGCATCTTCGGCATGAACACCAAGGGATTGCCGCTGACCGACGTCGACAGCGGATTTCTGGTGGCCGCAGGCCTGTTGGCCGGGTCGGCGCTGCTGGCCTATCTGCTGATGCGGCGGCTCGGCATCGTCAAATAGCGCGATCGCACCGCGGCATTTCCCATGTACAGAGTTCTCTCCCCCGCGATGTTGGTGGCCGCGGGCCTCGCACTCGGCGCGCCGGCGCATGCGGAGGACCAGCCCTTCGCCGACCGGATTGCGGATACGCGGGCTGCGCTCGAGGAAGCCGGCTACCAGTTCAGCCTGACCTATATCGGTGAGGGGTTTTCCAACGTCTCCGGCGGCGTCAGCAACGGCGCGGCCTATACCGGCCGTCTCGATCTCGGCACCACCATCGACCTCGAGAAGGCGATGGGCTGGACCGGCGCGACCTTCCACGCCAACATGTACCAGATCCACGGCGACGGGCTGTCGCGGAGCTATGTCGGCAACCTGTTCCTGGTGTCCGGCGTCGAGTCGCTGCCGGCGATGCGGCTCTATGAATTCTGGATCGAGCAGAAGCTGCTCGGCGGCAAACTCTCGGTGCGCGTCGGCCAGCAGGGCTCGGACGTCGAGTTCATCGACAGCCAGTACGACGACATCTTCATCAATTCGGCGCTCGGCTGGCCCGGCATTGTCGGCACCATTCTGCCGGCCGGCGGACCGTCGCCGCCACTTGCCGTGCCCGGCATCCGGTTCAAGGCCAATCTGTCCGATCGCATCACCGCCTATCTGGCACTGTTCGACGGCTCGGCTTCGCCGCCGCAGGGGACGGACGATCCGCAGATATTGAACGCCCACGGGCTGAATTTCCGGGTCAACGATCCGCCATGGTGGATCGGCCAGCTCAAATACAAGTTCGAGATCGGCGAGAGCAGGCTGCCGGCGACCATCACCGGCGGCGCCTGGTATCACGTGGGCTCGTTTGCTGACCAGCGCTTCTCGGCCGACGGGCTGTCGCTCGCTGATCCCGACAGCTCCGGCGACACGCGATGGCTGCGGCGGGACAACGGCATCTTCATGGTCTACGAGCAGCTGCTTGCGCGCGCCAGGCCGGACGCTGACAAGGGCGTGGCGTTCTTCATGCGCGCCTCGGTCAGCCCATCGGACCGCAATCTGATCAGCACCTATGTCGACGGCGGCTTCCTGTTCACCGGCTTCAGCGAGACATATCCGGACGATCGGTTCGGCATCGCCGCGATCTATGCCAGGATTTCGGACGCCGCGCGTGCGCTCGACCGCGACACCCAGATCTTCACGGGCACGCCGTATCCGATCCGCGACTACGAGGCGATTCTCGAGATCACCTACCAGCACGTGGTGAACCCGAATTTCACCATGCAGCCGATGTTTCAATACATCGCCCATCCCGGCGGCGGCGCCGTCGATCCCAACGATCCGACGCAAACGCATCGGATCAAGGACAGCGTGGTGTTCGGGATGCGCACCATTCTGTCGTACTGACCGGCGCACGTCGCGCGGGAAGCGGCCTCAGGCCGCGACCGGCTTCGGCTCCGCCACCGATTTCGGCTGCGGCCGCGCGATCGCCAGAGCGATCAGCGCGGCAAAGATGCACAGCGCGCCGGCAATGAAGAACGCCGGCAGGTAGCTCTGATAGATCGTGCGCGACAGTCCGGCGCCGAACGCGGCGGCGCCAGCGCCGAGCTGATGGCCGGCGAAGATCCAGCCGAACACCAGGTTGGCACGCTCGGCGCCGAAGCGCTGCGCGGTGAGGCGCACGGTCGGCGGCACCGTCGCGATCCAGTCGAGGCCATAGAACATCGCGAACAGCGACAGCCCGTAGAACGTGAAGTCGGAGAACGGCAGGAACAGCAGCGACAGGCCGCGCAGGCCGTAATACCAGAACAGCAGATAGCGGTTGTCGTAGCGGTCCGACAGCCAGCCCGAGACGATGGTGCCGAAGAAATCGAAGATCCCCATCGCGGCGAGCAGGCTTGCCGCCTGCACCTGCGGGATACCGTAGTCGAGGCACATCGGGATCAGGTGAACCTGGACCAGGCCGTTCGTGGAAGCGCCGCAGACGAAGAAGGTCGCGAACAGGATCCAGAACACCGAGGATTTCGCGGAATCGCGCAGCGTGCCGAGCGCGGCGGCCACGATCGGCGCATTGGCCGGCGGCGGCGCGGGAAGCGGCGCGGTGCCCTCGTCGCCGAACGGACGCAGGCCGACGTCGCTCGGCCGGTCGCGCACCACCATCAGCACGGCGAAGGCGGCGACGCCGAGCATGACGCAGACCAGCCCAAGGGCGACGCGCCAGCCGTAGCGCTCGGTCAGTGTCGCGAGGAGGGGCAGGAAGGCGAGCTGTCCCGTCGCGACGCTTGCGGTGAGGATCCCGACCACGAGGCCGCGCCGCGCCACGAACCAGCGCGCAGCGATGGTCGCGCCGAGCACCAGCGCCGTCATCCCGGTGCCAATTCCGATCACGACACCCCACAGCAGGATGAGCTGCCAGACCTGGGTCATGGCGAGCGAGGCCAATAGACCGGAGACCACGATCAACTGCGCCGCCAGCGTCACGTTGCGCAGGCCGTAGCGGTTCATCAGCGCGGCGGCGAACGGCGCCATCAGCCCGAACAGGATGAAGCGGATCGACAGCGCGGAGGAAATCTCGGCGGTGGACCAGCCGAACTCCTTCTGCAGGGGCACGATGAACACGCCGGGCGCGCCGACGGTGCCGGCGGAGATCAGGGCGGCAAGGAAAGTCACGGCCACCATCACCCAGCCGTAGTGGATGTTGCGGCGGGCGAGGGCGGAAGCAAGCCAGTTCGAGATCATTGTGTTCCGGATCGATTGCGGTGAAAGCTTTGCGTGATGCGCAATATGGCACAGAGGAGCCATGGCTAAAATGCCATAGTTCCCTCGTTTTCGGACTTAGGCGCCAGGCCGTCGTACTGCCTCACGGACGCCTTTCATAACTAACTGTCATTGCGAGGAGCGAAGCGACGAAGCAATCCATCGTTCGGTTTGTGAAAAGAGATGGATTGCTTCGCTTCGCTCGCAATGACGGTATACCGGATCAGTGCGCGACCCGCTCGACGGCGATCGCGGTGGCTTCGCCGCCGCCGATGCACAGCGCGGCAACGCCGCGCTTCAGGTTCTGCGCCTCCAGCGCGTGCAGCAGCGTCACGATCAGCCGCGCGCCGGTGGCGCCGATCGGATGGCCGAGCGCGCAGGCGCCGCCGTTGATGTTCAGCCTGTCCCTGGGAATGCCGAGATCGCGCTGCGCCGCCATCGCGACCACCGCAAACGCCTCGTTGATCTCGAACAGGTCGACATCGCCGACGCTCCAGCCGACCTTGTCGAGCAGTTTTCTGATCGCCGGGATCGGCGCTGTCGTGAACCACTGTGGCTCCTGGCTGTGGGTGGCGTGGCCCTTGATCTCGGCCAGCACAGGCAGTCCATCGCGATCGGCGAGCGAGCGGCGGCTGAGGATCAGCGCTGCGGCGCCGTCGGCATTGGCGGAGGAGGCGGCAGGCGTGATGGTGCCGCCCGCGCGGAACGCCGGCTTCAGGCCGGGGATTTTTGCCGGATCGACCTTCAGCGGGTGCTCGTCATTGGCAACGATGCGCGGGCCGGCCTTCTCGGCGAGCGTGATCGGCGCGATCTCGGCCTTGAAGGCGCCGCCCTCGACCGCCTTGCGGGCACGGCTCAGCGTCTCCATCGCGAACGCGTCCTGGTCGGCGCGGGTGAACTGATAGGCCTCCGCGGTCGCCTCGCCGAAATCGCCCATCGAGCGGCCGGTCTCATAGGCGTCCTCGAGCCCGTCCATCATCATGTGATCGATGATGCGGTCGTGGCCGGCGCGATACCCGCCGCGCGCCTTCTGCAACAGATACGGCGCATTGCTCATGCTCTCCATGCCGCCGGACAGCACGATCTCGGCCGAGCCGGCCTTGATGATGTCGTGGGCCAGCATGGTCGCCTTCATGCCGGAACCGCAGACCTTGTTGACGGTGGTGGCGCCGGTGGCATCCGGCAGTCCGGCGCCGCGCGCGGCCTGGCGAGCAGGGGCCTGGCCTTGGCCGGCGGGCAGCACGTTGCCCATGAACACCTCGTCGATGCGCTCGGGCGCAAGTTTTGCGCGTTCGAGCGCAGCCCCGATCACATGCGAGCCGAGCTTGTGCGCCGGCAGCGGCGCGAGTTCGCCCATGAAGCGGCCGAGCGGGGTGCGGGCGGCGGAGAGGATGACGACGGGATCGGTGCTGGTTGCCATGGCAGGAGTCCCTTCAATGCCGGGGATTTGATTGAATTATTGTCATCATATGATGCAATGCAAAAAATGCAACTGCGGCTCTCATGACAAAATGTCGTGTTCGCATGAGTTGGGGACGGGATCGTTCCGCCATCACCAATGTCGTCCTTGCGAAAGCCAGGGGACCCATACTCCGCAGCGGATATTGTGAATGGGACTCGTCGTTCGGGCGCCGCTCAACAATGACGGCCTGTGGTTATGGGTCCCTGCTCCCGTGCGCAATTGCGCACTAGGCAGGGACGACACCGAATAGGTGTCCGCATCTCGACCGTTCGTGACGATCGCGATTCGTCCCTCGATCGGGTGAGACAGACAAACCATACACTCGCTTGGTCGTCGCTTGCGCCGTCGGGCAAATCAGTGATTGAGAATTTTCGCTGGGCGGCGGCGCATCCGAGCTTGTCTGCGACCTGACCTAATCCGACCGCCAGGCGCCGAGCAGAAATCGTCGCTTCGGCGCGGAGCCCGCTTGTTTCTGCACGTCCGGCAGGTCGACGGCATGGCGCTGCATCAGCAGGCGGATTGCGATCGCGATGATTACAAAGGGCGCCAGGTAGATCGCGAAAACTTCGAAGGCGTTCATGTCGTCCTCCGCGGCTTCGGAACAGACATGCTAGTACGATCATCGCGCGCGCGGGCGGCTAAAACTGTACCGGCGCCGCTGAGTTGGCGTTAACCGAATTCCCGGACGCCGATCAATTCAAGGTTGCGGAATACGGGTCTGTTTACCGATCCGGCGCTAGGGCTGGCGGATTGTGCAATGGAAAGTCCCACCGCAATGTCCGTGATCGCCGTCGAGCAGCCGTCCGCCCGCATTCCGCTCTCCGTCAAGATCGGCTTCAGCGCCTTCATGGCTGTCCTGGTGCCGGTGTACACCTACTGCTACGGGCCGACCAACTTTCTGTATTTCTGCGATGTCTGCCTGATCCTCACCTTGATCGGGGTCTGGACCGAGAGCGCACTGTTGATTTCGATGTGCGCCGTCGGACTCCTTGTGCCGCAAACATTTTGGGTGATCGACTTTCTCGCCCATGTCGCCGGCTGCTCGCTCACCGGAATGACCGACTACATGTTCGACCAGAACCTGTCGCTGTTCCTGCGGTTCCTGTCGGGCTTCCACGGCTGGCTGCCGTTCCTGCTGCTGTTCCTGGTCTGGCGGCTCGGCTATGACCAGCGCGCGCTGATCGCCTGGGGCGTGCTGGCATGGGCGCTGCTGCTGATCTGCTACTTTGTGATGCCGGGACCGCGGCCGGACCCGGGCATGACCCCGGTCAACATCAACTACGTCTTCGGCACCAGCGACAGGGCGGCGCAAGGCTTCGTGCCGCCGCTGGTGTGGCTGGCCGGCCTGATGATCGGCCTGCCACTGCTCGCCTTCATACCCACCCATTTCATGCTGCGGCGCGCCGCGCCGCCGATGTAGGGCCTGCGATTCGCGAGGCTACGCCATCACGTCGCTGCGGATACCATCGTGCATGGCCGCATGCGGCAGCCTCGATTGACACCAATCGACTCGGCGCTACGCTGCCGGAACAGAGCGTTTTCCCAAGCGACTCGAGACGAATTCAAAGCGCCGCAAGCACGACCAAGAAGCAAGACCCAGAAGAACAAGGAAAAGGGCAGGACACGCCGTGACACGCGTCATCGCGTCTTGAGCGGGACCACGCGGACCTCCGCGCTCGCGCCATTTCGCATCCGCAGCTATCGCTTTCAATGGCCGTCCGATCTGCTCACCTCCTGGGCGTTCGAGGTCGAGACGCTGGTGCTCGGCTGGTACATCATGGTCGAGACCGGCTCGGTGCTGCTGCTGACCGTGCTGGCGTCGCTGCAATATGTCGGCACCCTGGTCGCGCCGGTCGTCGGCATGATCGGCGACCGCATAGGGCACCGCGATCTGCTCGCCGTGATGCGCTTTGCCTATACGGTGCTCGCCGGCACCATCATGACGCTGGCGCTGACCGGGCATCTCGCCCCGCTGAACGTCATGATCATCGTCGCGATCATGGGTGTGATCCGCCCGTCGGATCTCGGCGTGCGCGGCGCGCTGCTCGCCGACATCATGCCGCCGGAGCAGCTGGTCGGCGCCATCAGCCTGGCGCGCACCACGCAGGACTCGGCGCGTATCGCAGGAGCCCTGACCGGGGCCGGATTGTTCGCGGCGCTCGGCATCGGCTACGTCTATGTCGGGATTGCCGGCTTCTATTTCGTCGCCGCCATCCTGATGCTCTGCATGAGCCGCCCGAAGTCGCATGGCACGACCGATCTTGCGGCCGCCGCGCCGGGCTCAAAGCTGCTGCGCGACCTCAAGGAGGGCATCGTCTATGCCTGGAGCGGTCCGGGCATGCGCGCCGCGCTCTGCGTCGCGTTCCTCGCCAACCTCACCGCGTTTCCGCTCACCAACGGTCTGTTGCCCTATGTCGCGCGCGACATCTTCCATACCGACCAGACCGGGCTCGGCTATCTCTCGGCAAGCTTTGCGGTGGGCTCGCTGATCGGCTCGATCACGCTCAGCATGGCCGGCGGGGTACGCATCGCGCGGCTCCTGATCGGCGCGACGCTCGCCTGGTACGCCATGCTGCTGGTGTTCGTCGAGCTCAGGACCATGCCGGTCGCGATGGCCTGCCTGCTGCTCGCCGGCATCGCGCAGAGCATGTCGATGATCTCGGCCGCCGTGATGCTGATGCGCAATGCCAGCGCGCATCTGCGCGGCCGCGTCATGGGCGTGCGCATGATGGTGATCTACGGCCTGCCGCTCGGGCTGCTCGCCGCCGGCAGCCTGATCGACCTGATCGGCTACACCGCGACCGGCACGCTGCTCGCCGCCGCCGGCTTCGTCGCCATGCTGGCGATCGCGCTGCACTGGCGCGCCGACCTCTGGCCGACCCACGCCCCGGCCAACGCCCGGTGAGGGGCGCGGCGCGATGCCGCGCCGCGGTCGCCGATGCGCCAAAAGGACGCGACAGCGCGGGCAAGCTGTCGTAGACCATTTTCGACGCTCCCATTTCCAGTGCCAAGTTCCAGTGCCAGGCCTTTTTCGTTTGATATTGTAATGCTCCGTCTTTTGACCCGCCTTGGACTGCGCTTCGACGACATCGTCGAGGAGCGCCGATTTGTAGACCAGTACGTACGGGGCAATATCGGCTGGACGCAGGTCGCGATGCTGCTCGGCGCCTTCACCTATGCCGGATATGCGTTCTGGGATTGGGTGCTCTATCCCGACGTCGTGGCGACCACGCTGGCGATCCGCGGCGGGGTCGCCGTGCTGGTCCTGCTGCCGCTCACCGCCTTGCTCTCGGTGCCGGCGATGAAGCCGTGGGCCGAGACGATCTTCCTCGTCTATTGCGTCGTTCCAGGCTGCGTGCTGCCGAGCGTCTACCTCGTGCTGCCCTCGGGATTCACCTATGCGGCACCCGGCGTGATGATGGTGATCCTGTTCGTCTCGACCATGCTGCCGCTGCGGATCGGGCCACTGGCGGTGTTCTGTCTCACGACATGGATTGCGCTATGCATCGCTGAATCGCTCGGGCCGGCTTTGCCGCCGGGGCTGCGCTTCATCAATCATTCCCTGGTCCTCAACGCCTTTGCGCTGTCGCTTTACGCCGTCGCCGCCCGCGAGTTCCGCGCGCGCCAGCAGTTTCGAACGGCGCAGGCGCTGAAGCAGGAAAAGGAGCGTTCGGAAGCCTCGTTGCGCGATCTGCACGCGACGCAATCGCAGCTCGTGCAGGCCGAGAAGCTGGCCTCGCTCGGGCAGCTCGTCGCCGGTGTCGCACACGAGGTCAGCACGCCGCTTGGCCTGGCGCTGACCACGTCAACCACCATGGAGGCGGACCTTCGCGCGATGGGCGAGGCGCTGAGCGGCACCGCCGTCCGGCGCTCCGACCTGACAAGGGGCATTGCACGAATCGAGAACGGCCTTCGACTGACCTCGGAAAACCTGCATCGGGCATCTGAAATGGTGCACAGCTTCAAGCAGGTCGCCATCCATCACGCCGACGAGGAGCGCCATACATTCGAGCTCGGCGGATGGCTCTCCGAGCTGATCGCAAAGCTCGGGCCGCTGCTGTCCCGGCAGGGATTGATCGTCGAACTCGACTGCCCGCAAGGCATCGTTCTGAGCAGCTATCCCGGCGCACTGGCGCAGGTGATCAGCAACCTGGCGTTCAACGCCGCGGCGCACGCTTATCCCGACGGCCGCGGCGGACGCTTCACCATGACGGTGACGCAGCCGGATCAGGCGCTCGCCCGGATCGCCTGCGCCGACCAAGGCGTCGGCATCCGCGAGGATTTGCAGGCCCGCGTGTTCGATCCGTTTTTCACCACCGGGCGGGAGCGGGGCAATATCGGCCTCGGCCTGCACATCGCCTTCAACACCGTCGTGTCGTCGCTCAGCGGCCGGATCGCGCTGGAAAGCGAACCAGGCCGCGGCACGCTGGTGCTGATCGAGATCCCGGTATCGAGCTAGCCGCTGGTGGTAGCCCGGCCTCTGGCCGATCGACGCATCGGCGAATGTGTGGCGAGGGCGCAGCAAGCGTCGCCCGGATGAGCGAAACGATATCCGGGGCATCCGGCCCCGCATGTCGCTTCGCTCATGCGGGCTACAGATGACATGTTGCGGCGCTCACGCGGGCCACGGGTGCTGAACCGCTACCGCTTGCGATCTAAAAATCCCTGCAGCAGGCGCTGCGGCTCGCCGGTCTGGAACGACTTTCCGAACACGCCGACGCTGAGGTTGACCGACTCGGTCAGCGGCAGCTCTTCCCACTGCCGCAGCAGGTCCTTCTGGATGCGCAGCGCTTCGGGGCCGCATTCCAGCAGCGCCTTGACGGTGTGCTCGACGGCGTCGTCGAGGCCGCCGAGTTTTGCCACGGTGTCGACCAGGCCCCAGGCGAGCGCGGTTTGGGCGTCGATGTTCTCCGCGGTCATGATCAGCCAGCGGGCGCGGCCCCAGCCGATCAGGCGCGGCAGCAGCGCGGCGTGGATCACCGAGGGGATGCCGACGCGCACCTCGGGCATGCCGAACATCGCGTCATGTGCGGCAACGCGGACGTCGCAGGCGGCCGCGACCTCGAGGCCGCCGCCGAGGCACCAGCCGGGCAGGCGGGCGATCACCGGCGCCGGGAATTTGCGCACGGCCTCGCAGAGGTCGCGCAGCCGGCTGATGAATGCTTCGGCGGATGTCTGGTCGAGCGTCGCCATTTCCTTGATGTCGGCGCCGCCGATCATGCTGCGCTCGCTTTCGCCGGCCAGGATCACCGCGCGGATGCTCGGATCGGCGGCCAGATGCTCAAAACCCTCGCGCACGCCGTTGGTGACCGCGGAACTCACGATGTTCAGCTTGCCGGCGTTGCAGATGGTGAGGCGGACGACGCCTCTGTCGTCGCGGGCGATGCCGCAGTGGGGATTGAGCATGTCCATGGAAAAGCCCCGGCGCAGGAATGGATCGACAAGTCATTTCGGGATGGTGCGCAAGCACCAGACCCGGAATCTCGAGATTCCGGGTCTGGTGCTCGCGTCGCCCCGGAATGACTTGCGCCATGTCCCGGACAAAGCATGGCTCTGTCAAGGGACCGGGTGCGGCGGTTGCGCCGAGGGATGCGGATCTATAGAATTATATGCGTCATATAAATGGAGCCGTCATGACCGCCGCCGAAAGCATCGATCTTCGTTCGCCCGATCTAACGCGCACCCGCGTGGTGGAATGGCAGGCGCCCGGACCGGTGGCGAAAGCGGCGCTGCCGATGTCCGGGATCGAGGCGATGCGCGCGATCCGCGACGGCCGGTTGCCGCCGCCGCCGATGGCCAAGCTGATCGGCTTCCGCATGGCCGTGGTCGAGCAGGGGCGCATCGTGATGGAACTCGAGCCGCATGAGAGCCTGGAAAACACCATCGGCCTGCTGCACGGCGCCACCGCCGCGGCGCTGCTCGATACCGCGATGGGCTGTGCGATCTCGACCATGCTGCCGGCGGGGCAGACTTCGGTGACGCTCGACCTCAAGCTGACCTATCTGCGGCCGCTGTCGGCACGGTCGGGCACCATCAGCGCCGAAGGCAAGGTGATCAAGCTCGGGCGCCAGACCAGCTACACCGAGGGCTTCGTCCGCGACGGCAAGGGCAATCTTGCGGTGCACGCGACCGCGACGTTTTCGATGCTCGGCGGGGAACCGAAAGTGGCCGACAAGGCGAAATAACTGCAGCATTCCGGCCGCAAATCTGCTATTATATGATTAGAAACATTCCATGAGACCGGCATGCGCTATTCGAAAGAACACAAGCAGGAGACCCACGCGCGGATCGTCAAGAAGGCCGCGGCGCGGCTGCGCGAGCGGGGCGCCCACGGCATCGGTGTCGCCGACCTGATGAAGGACGCCGGCCTGACGCATGGCGGCTTCTACGCGCATTTCGACTCGCGCGAGGCGCTGGTGATCGAGGCCTTCAGCTACGCGATGGACCGCGCCATCGAGCGCTGGCGCAAGGTCGCCGCGGACACGCCGCCGGAGAAGCGACTTTCGACCATCATCGACGGCTATCTTTCGGCGGTGCACCGCGACGATCCCGGCCAGGGCTGCGCGATCCCGGCGCTCGGCGCCGAGATCGCCCGCGAGAGCCCGAAGACCCGCAAGGCGTTTGCCCTCAAGCTCGACCAGATGATCGACATGATGGCCGACCAGATCCTGGACGTGCCGCGCAAGGCCGCCCGCAAGCAGGCGACGGCGACGCTGGCGACCATGATGGGCACCATAGTGATGTCGCGCATCGCCGGCAGCGGCGAAACGTCCGACGAGATCCTGAGCGCGGGCCGCGAGGCGGTGCTGGGACGTGCCGCCGCGGCCAAGGCACCGGCGAAGAAGAAGGTGAATTAGCGCTTAGAGCGCCAACTGGTGCAGCGCGCCTAATATTCGATCCGTCACCCTGAGGAGCGCGCATCGCGCGCGTCTCGAAGGGTCGACGGCCCGGAGCTTTCCGAGCCGTCAGACCGGGGCCGTGCATCCTTCGAGACGCGCTACGCGCTCCTCAGAGTCTGACTCATAAATCACCCAACCTTAGCTGCAGCCGCGAGTCTGCGGGTCAGGAGCCTGATGTGTGCAATCAGCAGCCAGGCAGCTTCGGTTGCCACCGTCGCCTCGAAGTCCTTGGCGAGGCGGCGGCATCTGCCGAACCAAGCGAATGTGCGTTCAACCACCCACCGCCTCGGCAGAAGCTGGAAGCCTTTGACGCCTTGAGGCCGCTCGACGATCTCGACAGTCCATGGACCGCAGTCTGAGAGCGCGTCGAGGAGTTGATTTCCGCGGTAGATCCGGTCGGCAAAGACGTGGCGCAGCCGGGGGAAGTTCATCCGCACGTTCTTCAGCAGCGGTACGGCGCCATGGCAGTCCTGAACGTTGGCCGGATGAACATGAACCCAAGGAGGAGGCCATTGGTATCCGTCACGATATGCCGCTTGCGGCCGTAGATGCGCTTGCCTGCATCGTAGCCGCGCGGTCCGCCAGCTTGCGTGGTTGGCGCACTTTGACTGTCGATCACGGCTGCCGTCGGCTTCGGTGTCCGTCCAAGCTTTTTTCGCGCCCGTCGGACAAGCACGCTGACAATCCTCTGCCACCGGCCTGTATCCCGCCATCTATAAAAATAGCCCTGCACCGTCGAATAGGGCGGGAACTCCTGCGGCAACGCCCGCCACTGGCAGCCGGTCGAAACGATATAGAGGATCGCTTCGATCACACGACGCAGCTCCGTCTTACGCGGCCGGCCGCGCCGGTTCGCTCGCGGCAACAGGCGTCTGATCACCGCCCACTCCGCATCGGTCATATCGCTTGCATAACGCAGATCGTCCCGCCGATATTGCTCCCGAGTGATCTTGGTCCAGGGCATCGTGCTCTCCCTCGAATCTTTGCAAATCCGATGGAATCACACCCCACTGAGATCACTCACCCATTTTTCAGTCAGGCTCTCAGGACGACGGGAATAACACGGTGTCCGCCTCACACCCCGCTAAAAAGCGCGCGCTCGGCTTCCACGGTCTCGTAGATGTAGTCCGCCACCGCGCGGATGCGGGCGAGGTCCTTGCTGTCGGCGTGCATCAGCAGCCAGAAGGTGCGGGAGATCCGCACCTCGTCTGGCAGCACCGGCTGCAACTCGGGGTGGGCCGTTGCCATGAAGTGCGGCAGCACGGCGATGCCGAAGCCGGCGATGGTGGCGTTGAGCTGCGCGATCAGATTGGCGCTGCGGAATTTCGCCGAGATCTTCGGCGAGACCTGCGGCAGATAGTCGAGCTCCGGCGTGAACAGGAGCTCCTCGATGTAGCCGACGAAGCGGTGCCGCGGCAGGTCGGCGCGCGCAGCAATTGCCGGCGCCTGGGCGAGATAGGCGGGTGCGGCATAAAGCCCGAGCGTGTAGTCCAGGAGCTTGCGGCCGACGATGCGACCTTCGTTCGGCATGGTCAGGCTGATCGCGATGTCGGCCTCGCGCTTGGAGAGCGAGAACAGCCGCGCGGTGGCGACGAGCTGCAGATCGAGATCGGGATACCGCTTGGTGAACTTGACCAGCCGCGAGGCCAAAAAGTGGCTGCCGAAGCCGTCGGGCGCGCCGATCCGCACCGTGCCGGTGAGGTGGGCGCGCGAGCCGCCGACCGCCTCCTGGTTGGCGACGATGGTGGATTCCATCGCCTCCGCGCTGTCGGCGACGCGCTGGCCGGCCTCGGTCAGCAGATAGCCGGTCTTGCGCCGATCAAACAGTTTTGCGGAGAGGTGGCGCTCCAGCCGGTCGACACGGCGGATCACTGTGGCATGATCGACGCCGAGCTGCTTGGCGGCAGCCGAAACCGACCCGCCGCGCACGATGGCAAGCACGAAACGGAAGTCGTCCCAGTCGATTGTGCCGCCGCCTTGATCCAGCATTTCCGCACATCTATGGTGCAATTTATCGGACTTGAATCCCATAAAATGCAGGGTCAATAGGGATTGTAAAGCGATCCCGCCGCGAGGAGCGGCGATTCAGGTGCTTCAGGGAGGTTTTTCCATGCGCTCAATCGGACATTTCATCGGTGGCAAGGAGGTCAAGGGCACGTCGGGCCGCACGGCTGACGTCTTCGAGCCGATGACCGGCGAGGTCCAGGCCAAGGTGGCGCTGGCCTCCAAGGCCGAGCTCCGCGCCGCGGTCGAGAACGCCAAGGCCGCGCAGCCGGAATGGGCCGCCACCAACCCGCAGCGCCGCGCCCGCGTCATGATGCGGTTCCTCGAGCTGGTGCAGCGCGACTACGACAAGCTCGCCGAGCTGCTGGCGCGCGAGCACGGCAAGACCGTTCCCGACGCCAAGGGCGACATCCAGCGCGGCCTCGAGGTCGCCGAGTTTGCCTGCGGCATCCCGCATCTGATGAAGGGCGAGTACACCGAGGGCGCCGGCCCCGGCATCGACATCTATTCGATGCGCCAGCCGCTCGGCGTGGTCGCCGGCATCACGCCGTTCAACTTCCCGGCGATGATCCCGATGTGGAAGTTCGCGCCGGCGATCGCCTGCGGCAACGCCTTCATCCTCAAGCCGTCGGAGCGCGATCCCGGCGTGCCGATGATGCTCGCCGAACTGATGATCGAGGCGGGCCTGCCGGCCGGCATCCTCAACGTCGTCAACGGCGACAAGGAGGCGGTCGACGCCATCCTCGACGATCCCGATATCAAGGCGATCGGCTTCGTCGGCTCGACTCCGATCGCGCAGTACATCTACGAGCGCGCCGCGCAGACCGGCAAGCGCTGCCAGTGCTTCGGCGGCGCCAAGAACCACGCCATCGTGATGCCGGATGCCGACATGGACCAGACGGTCGATGCGCTAATCGGCGCCGGCTACGGCTCCGCCGGTGAGCGCTGCATGGCCGTCTCGGTCGCGGTGCCGGTCGGCAAGACCACCGCCGACCGCCTGATGGAGAAGCTGATCCCGCGCGTCGAGTCGCTCAAGATCGGCACCTCGGTCGATCCGTCGGCCGATTACGGCCCGCTGGTGACCCGCGAGGCGGTCGAGAAGGTCAAGAGCTACATCGACATCGGCATCAAGGAAGGCGCGACGCTCGCGGTCGACGGCCGCGGCTTCAAGATGCAGGGCTACGAGAAGGGCTTCTATCTCGGCGGTTCGCTGTTCGACAACGTCACCAAGGACATGCGGATCTACAAGGAAGAGATCTTCGGCCCGGTGCTCTCGGTAGTGCGCGCCCACGACTATCACGAGGCGCTGGCGCTGCCGTCCGACCATGACTACGGCAACGGTGTCGCGATCTTCACCCGCGACGGCGACGCCGCGCGCGACTTCGCCGCCAAGGTCAATGTCGGCATGGTCGGCATCAACGTGCCGATCCCGGTGCCGATCGCCTATTACACCTTCGGCGGCTGGAAGAAGTCCGGCTTCGGCGACCTCAACCAGCACGGTCCGGACTCGATCCGCTTCTACACCAAGACCAAGACGGTGACCTCGCGCTGGCCGTCCGGCGTCAAGGAAGGCGCGGAGTTCTCGATCCCGACGATGAAGTGATTTCCGGGAACGTCATTGCGAGCGCAGCGAAGCAATCCATCTATCCCCCGCGTGGAAGAATGGATTGCTTCGTCGCTTCGCTCCTCGCAATGACGGTGGGGTAACCTTCAGGGCTAGGCGGCGAGATGCAGTTCGCTCTCAACGAGGACCAGATCGCGGTTCGCGACATGGCGCGGGCGTTTGCGGCGGAGAACATCGCGCCGCACGCGCTCGAATGGGACGAGACAAAGCACTTTCCAGTCGACGTGATGCGCGAGGCGGCAGGCCTCGGCATCGGCGGCATCTATATCAAGGACGATGTCGGCGGCTCGGCGATGACGCGGTTCGACGCGGCGCTGATCTTCGAGGCGCTGGCGACGGGGTGCCCGACCACGTCGGCCTTCATCTCGATCCACAACATGGCGTCCTGGATGATCGATGCCTACGGCAACGACATCCAGCGCCACACATGGCTGCCGAAGCTCTGCACCATGGAGCTGATCGCGAGCTACTGCCTGACCGAGCCGGGCGCCGGCTCCGACGCGGCCGCGCTGCGCACCCGCGCGGTGCGCGACGGCGATCATTACGTGCTCAACGGCCAGAAGCAGTTCATCTCCGGCGCCGGCAGCACCGACCTGCTGGTGGCGATGGTGCGCACCGGCGGCGAGGGTCCGGGCGGCGTCTCGACGCTGGTGATCGACGGCAAGACGCCGGGCGTGTCGTTCGGCAATAACGAGCGCAAGATGGGCTGGAATGCGCAGCCGACCCGCGCTGTCATGTTCGAGAACGCGCGCGTGCCGGTCGCGAACCGGCTCGGCGAGGAGGGCATCGGCTTCAAGATCGCGATGGCCGGGCTCGACGGCGGCCGGCTCAACATCGCGGCGTGCTCGCTCGGCGGCGCGCAGGCGGCGCTCGACAAGGCGTTGGCCTACATGAAGGACCGCAAGGCATTCGGCAAACGCCTCGACGAATTCCAGGCGCTGCAATTCAAGATCGCCGACATGGCGACCGAGCTGGAAGCCGCACGCACCTTCCTGTGGCGGGCGGCCGCCGCGCTCGACCGCAAGGATCCGGACGCTTCCATGCTGTGCGCGATGGCAAAACGGTTTGGCACCGATGTCGGCTTCGAGGTCGCCAACCATGCGCTGCAGCTGCATGGTGGCTACGGCTACCTCAGCGAATACGGCGTCGAGAAGATCGTGCGCGATCTGCGCGTGCACCAGATCCTCGAAGGCACCAATGAAATCATGCGGCTGATCGTGTCGCGCAAGTTGATCGAGGGCGCGCGATGAATGATGCGGCAGCAGCCGAGGGCGACCTGATCGCGCGCAAGGAAGGTTCTGCCGGCATTATCCGGCTCAACCGGCCGAAGGCGATCAATGCCGTGACGCTGGAGATGTTCCACGACATCGACAGGGCGCTCGATGCGTTCGAGGCCGATCCCGATGTCGCTGTCATCGTGCTGGAGGGCGCGGGCGAGCGTGGCCTGTGCGCCGGCGGCGACATCCGCGCGCTCTGGGAGAGCTCCAAGGTCAAGGGCGATCTCGGCAAGATCCTGTGGCGCGACGAATACATCCTCAACGCGCGGATCAAGAAGTTCCCAAAGCCCTATGTCGCCTTCATGGACGGCATCGTGATGGGCGGCGGCGTCGGGCTGTCGGCGCATAGCCGCCACCGCGTGGTGACGGAGCGGACCAAGCTCGCGATGCCCGAGGTCGGCCTCGGTTTCTTCCCCGATGTCGGCGGCACCTATCTGCTGTCGCGCTCGCCGGGTGAGATCGGTACCTATTTCGGGCTCACCGGCACCACCATGAACGGACCCGATGCGATCTACGCCAAATTCGCCGACGCCGTGGTGCCGAGCGCAAAGCTGCCGGCGCTGCGCGAGGCGCTGACCAAGGTTACGCCAGGTACGAGTTCGGCCGAGATTGATCGGCTGATCGGAGGCTTCGCCACTAGCGAGAGGGCTGGCCCTGTCGCCGCGATGCAGGCCAAAATCGACGGCTGGTTCGCACACGGCCGGATGGAGGACGTCGTCGCCGCGCTGACGGCCGACGGATCGGATATGGCGCATGCCACGCTAAAGACGCTCAGTGAGAAGTCGCCGCGCGGCATGGTGGTGACGCTGAAACTGCTGCGGCTGGCGCGCGCGACCGCGACGCTGGAAGAGTGCCTGAAGCGCGAATATCGCGCCGCGCTCGAGGTGTTCGCCAGCGACGATTTCCGCGAGGGCGTGCGCGCAGCCGTCATCGACAAGGATCGCAATCCGACATGGTCGCCGGCCGGGATCGAACAGGTGACGCCGGAGATGCTCACGCCTTACTTCGCCGAGATCGGCGCTGACGAATTGAAATTTCCCGACAGCAAATAGAAACGTCGCAAGCGGAGGACTTCCCATGGCAAACGTCGCATTCATCGGGCTCGGCAATATGGGCGGGCCGATGGCCGCCAATCTGGTCAAGGCCGGCCACAAGGTGACCGCGTTCGATCTGGTCGCAGCGTCTCGCGATCAGGCCAGGAGTGATGGCGCCGCGATCGCCGAGAGCAGCGTTGCTGCGGTGAAGGGCGCCGATGTCGTCATCACCATGCTGCCGGCCGGCAAGCACGTGCTCGGTGTCTGGAACGAGGTGCTGCCCGCGATGGCCAACGGCGCGCTGATCATCGACTGCTCGACCATCGACGTCGAAAGCGCAAAGCAGGCGCATGTGCTGGCTGCCAAGCACGGCATGGCCTCGGTCGACGCGCCGGTCTCCGGCGGCACCGGTGGCGCCAAGGGCGCGACGCTGACCTTCATGTGCGGCGGCGAGCCGAAGGCATTCGCGGCGGCCCAGCCGATGTTGGCAAACATGGGCAAGAAGATCGTGCATTGCGGCGCGGGCGGTGCAGGGCAGGCAGCCAAGATCTGCAATAATATGATCCTCGGTATTTCCATGATCGCGGTCGGCGAGGCTTTCGTGCTCGCCGAAAAGCTCGGCCTGTCGCACCAGGCGCTGTTCGACGTCGCCTCGACCTCGTCGGGACAGTGCTGGTCGCTGACGACCTATTGCCCGGTTCCCGGCCCGGTGCCGACGTCGCCGGCCAACAACGATTACAAGCCGGGTTTTGCTTCGAACCTGATGGTCAAGGACCTGACCCTGGCGCAGGACGCCGCCAATGCCGCCGGCGCGGTCACGCCGCTCGGCAAGCACGCGCAGGAGATCTATAAGACCTTCGACGCGTCGGGCCACGGCGGGGTCGACTTTTCCGGAATTATCCAGCACGTTAGGGCCCTTGCCCCGAAGTAAATCGCCGTCATCCTGAGGTGCGAGCGGAGCGAGCCTCGAAGGATGCGAAAACGGTGCCTGTAGCCATCCTTCGAGACGCCGTGCTTCGCGCGGCTCCTCAGGATGACGTCAGAATACGTGGTGAAGCCGGATGACCACATTTCAGGACGCTCGCGCCTTTCTGCTCAAGCACCGCACCGACTACGACGCCGCGGTGAAGGGATTTCGCTGGCCCGATCCGGTGCCGTTCAACTGGGCGCTCGATTGGTTCGATGCCGAACTGGCGCGAAATCTTGACAGCCGCGACCGGCCGGCGCTGTGGATCGTCGATGCCGCCAGCGGCAACGAGACCAAGCTGTCCTTCGCCGAGCTGTCGCGCCGCTCAAACCAGGTTGTAAATTTCCTGCGCGCGCAGGGGCTGAAGCGCGGCGATCATCTGTTGCTGCTGCTCGGCAATGTCGTGCCGCTGTGGGAGACCATGCTGGCGGCGATGAAGCTCGGCGTCGTCGTGATCCCCGCCACCACGCTCTTGACCGCGGATGAATTGCGCGACCGGCTCGACCGCGGCAAGGCGAGGGCGGTGGTCGCCACGCAGGATCAGGTCGCGAAGTTCGCGGGCCTCGGCAGCGACAAGCTCGCCCGCATCGTGGTCGGCGCGACGCAGGCGCAGGACGGCTGGCTGCCGTTCGAGGATTCTGCCAAGCAGTCCGATGCATTCGCGCCCGATGGCCCTACCAAGGCCGACGACCCGATGCTGCTTTATTTCACCTCGGGCACCACGGCAAAGCCGAAGCTGGTGCGGCACAGCCAGCGCAGCTACCCGGTCGGCCATCTCTCGACCATGTACTGGATCGGTCTGCAGCCCGGCGACATCCATCTCAATATCTCCTCGCCCGGCTGGGCCAAGCATGCCTGGAGCTGCTTCTTCGCGCCGTGGAACGCGGGAGCGACGATCTTTATTGCGAATCAGCCACGCTTCGAGGCGAAGGGACTGCTCTCGATCATCGGCCGCTGCGGCGTGACCACGCTTTGCGCGCCGCCCACGGTGTGGCGGTTGTTCATCCAGGAAGAGCTCGCGAGCTTCAAGGTCTCGCTGCGCGAGGTCTGCGGCGCTGGCGAACCGCTCAATCCGGAGATCATCGACCAGGTCAAATCGGCCTGGGGGCTGACCATCCGCGACGGCTACGGCCAGACCGAGACCACGGCGCTGGCCGGCAACTCGCCGGGGCAGAAGGTGAAGGTCGGCTCGATGGGCCGGCCGCTACCGGGCTATCGCGTGCAGGTGACCGACAATGACGGCCACGCCGCGAAGGAAGGCGAGGTGACCTTGCTGCTCGGCGCAGACCGGCCGGCGGGCCTGATGCAGGGCTATCAGGGCGACGACGGCAAGCTGATCGGCACCGACGGCGAGATCTATCGCAGCGGCGACGTCGTGTTCACCGATGACGAGGGTTATCTGACCTTCGTTGGCCGCACCGACGACGTGTTCAAATCCTCCGACTACCGGATCTCGCCGTTCGAGCTGGAGAGCGTGCTGCTGGAGCATGACGCGGTGGCCGAAGCCGCCGTGGTGCCGAGCCCGGACCCGATCCGGCTGGCGGTCCCGAAGGCCTATGTGCTGCTGGTATCAGGCGTCGAACGAACGCCGGAGACCGCGCTGTCGATCTTCAAACATTTGCACACGCGGCTCGCACCGTTTAAACGCATTCGCAAGATCGAGCTGGTCACCGAACTGCCGAAGACGATTTCTGGAAAAATCCGTCGCGTGCAGTTGCGCCGGCTCGAACACGACGATGTCAGAAGCGATGCGTTGCGCGGGGTCGAGTTCCGCGAGGAAGAATTTCCGGAGCTGCAGAAGGTGCGGACCTCCGGTTAGCAGAGGTTAGCCAATGAACGAAGTCTGGAAGAAGCCGCCGGTGTCGCTGGAAACCTACCAGGGCATGGTCGGCAAGGAGATCGGCGTGTCCTCGTGGCACCTGCTCGATCAGGGCCGCATCGACACCTATGCCGACGTGATCGAGGATCACCAGTTCATCCATGTCGATCCCGAGCGCGCCAGGAAGGAGACCGCCTTCGGCACCACGATCGCGCATGGCTTCCTGACGATGTCGCTGATGTCGATCATGTCCTACGAGGTGATGCCGGTGCTCGAGGGCACCGCGATGGGCGTCAATTACGGCTTCGACAAGCTGCGCTTCATCTCGCCGGTGCGCTCCGGAAAACGCGTCCGCGGCCGCTTCGTGCTGGCCGAAGCCACGCTGCGCAAGCCGAAGGAGTTGTTGTCGCGCACCAACGTCACGGTCGAGATCGAGGGCGAGGAAAAGCCCGCGCTGGTCGCCGACTGGCTCGGCCTGATCTATTTCAGCTGAGGATCACAAGACACGGTTGTGTTGCAACCGCGAAGGGTTGTGCACCTCTCCCGCAAGCGGGGAGGTGCAGCGAGCCACCTCAATCTGTTTTTCAGGCGGTGCGCTGCTCTGGCCCATGTAGCGCATTGACGGCTGTGTTCCCCGGTGTCCATGATGCCCGCTTTAGGCGGTGCGGTCCCGGGAGTGGCAGCCATGGTGCAAAACATCGTCGCCGGAATTGTCGTAGTCGCTTTGATTGTGATCGGTGCGATTAGCTACGCTCAAGAGCATCACGAGTGCTGGAGCGGGCATCTGCTCAAAAGCCTGAAACCCTGCGGGTCGATGACCCCTTCGGTCTAGCGCGCCGGGCTTGACCCGGCCATCCATCGCTGCTCAAAAGTCTCCAACCTTTTCATGCCGCTCGGGCACTAACCCTCTCCCCTTGTGGGAGAGGGCGGCGAAATCGAGCGGAGCGAGATGAAGCCGGGTGAGGGGTCTCTCTCCGCGTGCTCATCCGTGGAGAGAACCCCTCATCCGGCGCGCTCGCGCGCGCCACCTTCTCCCACAAGGGGAGCAGGGAAGTCAGAGCAGGAATGACAAGCATGGCAATCAGGTTTGACGGACGCGTCGCTATCGTCACCGGCGCGGGCAATGGTCTCGGACGGGCGCATGCGCTGGGGCTCGCCAGCCGCGGCGCCAAGGTGGTGGTCAACGATTTCGGCGGCGCGCGCGACGGCACCGGTGGGTCGCTGTCGCCGGCCGAGACCGTGGTCGAGGAGATCCGGAAAGCCGGCGGCACCGCGATGGCCGACGGCGCCGACGTCTCGAACTTCGAGCAGGTCACCGCGATGGTCGAGCGCGCCACCAAGGAGTGGGGCAGCGTCGATCTGTTGTGCGCCAATGCCGGCATCCTGCGCGACAAGTCGTTCGCCAAGCTCGAGGTCGCCGACTGGGCCAAGGTGCTCGACGTGCATCTCACCGGCACCTACTACTGCTGCAAGGCGGTGTGGGCCGGCATGCGCGAGCGCAACTACGGCCGCATCGTGCTGACGACCTCGTCGTCCGGCCTGTTCGGCAATTTCGGCCAGGCCAATTACGGCGCGGCGAAGGCCGGGATGGTCGGCCTGATGAACGTGCTCGCCGAAGAGGGCCGCAAGAACAACATCAAGGTCAACACCATCTCGCCGACGGCTGCGACCCGCATGACCGAGGAACTGCTGCCGCCGCAGGCGCTGGCGCTGATGAAGCCGGAAGCGATCACGCCCGCGGTCGAATTCCTGCTCTCGGAGGACGCACCGACCCGCACCATCATGGGCGCCGGCGCCGGCTCGTTTGCCGTGATCCGCGTGCTGGAGACCGAAGGCGTCAACCTGCCGCAGTCGGAATGGACGCCGGACGGCGTCGCCGCGCACTTCAACGCGATCAGCGACATGTCGACCGCGAAGGCGCTGCAGGGCGCGTTCGAGCAGACGCAGAAGTATGTCGCCCAGGCCGCCGCGCGGGCCGGGATCAAGCTCTGAGCATGAGCGTCGCCGTCATCGGAGCCGGACCTGCCGGCCTGATGGCGGCGGAGGTGTTCGCGCAAGGTGGCGCACAGGTCACCGTCTACGACGCGATGCCGTCGGCCGGCCGCAAGTTTCTGATGGCCGGCCGTGGCGGGCTCAATCTCACCCACTCCGAGCCGCTGCCGGATTTCCTTGCGCGCTATCGCGAGGCGATGCCGCATCTGAAGGCTGCGGTCGAGGCTTTTCCGCCTGAAGCACTGCGCGTCTGGAGCGAGGCGCTGGGGCAGCCGACATTCGTCGGCAGCAGCGGCCGCGTATTCCCTGAGGCGTTCAAGGCGTCGCCCCTGCTGCGTGCCTGGCTGCGGCGGCTCGATGCCGCCGGCGTTGCGTTCGCATTCCGGCATCGCTGGATCGGATGGGACGCGCGCGGGGGATTGCTGTTCGAGACGCCGGACGGCCAGCGCACAGTCAAGGCCGATGCGACCGTGCTGGCACTCGGCGGCGCGAGCTGGCCGCGGCTCGGCTCGGACGGCACCTGGGCGGAGATCCTCGCCGCAAAGGGCGTTGCCATGGCGCCGATCAAGCCAGCCAATTCCGGCTTCACGGTTGCCTGGTCGAATATCTTCTGCGACCGGTTCGAGGGCCAGCCGCTCAAGGGCGTCGCGCTCACGATTGGTCCGCATACGGTGCGCGGCGAAGCGATCGTCACCCGCGCCGGCATCGAGGGCGGCGCCATCTATGCGCTGTCGGCGGAATTGCGCGAGGCGGTGCTCGCGAAGGGAACGGCGACACTGACGGTGGCGTTGCGGCCCGATGCCGCGCGCCACGAACTGGTCGCGCGTCTGTCGGCGCCGAAGGGCAAGCAATCCCTTTCCAATTTCCTGCGCAAGGCCGCGCAGCTCTCGCCGGTCGGCATCGGGCTGTTGCAGGAGGCGGCCGTCGCCGTCGGCCGTTCGCTGGCCGCGCTGCCGCCGGCCGAATTGGCCGAACTGATCAATGCGGTGCCGATCCGGATCACCGGCGTGGCACCGATCGCACGCGCGATCTCGAGCGCTGGCGGCATCAGGTTCGACGAACTCGACGCGCATTTCATGCTGCGGCGGCTGCCCGGCGTTTTCGCGGCCGGCGAGATGCTCGATTGGGAGGCGCCGACCGGCGGCTATCTGTTGCAGGCGTCGTTTGCAACAGGCGTCGCCGCTGGGAAGGGCGTGTTACGATGGCTCGTGCAGAAATCGTAGCTCTGTAGGATGGGTAGAGCGAAGCGAAACCCATCAACTTTTTTCCCAGCGGAAGCATGATGGGTTTCGCTGCGCTCTACCCATCCTACGGGATAGGCTCATTCCGAGCCGGTCTTCGTGGCGAGGTCGGTGATGAATCCAAGCACACCGAACGCCGCAGCCACCGCACACACCGCGGTCCAACCACCAAAGTTCCACGCCGCGGATGCCGCTGCCGCGCCCACCGCGCCGCCGATGAAGAACAGCGCCACGAACAGGCCGTTGATGCGGCCGCGCGCTTCGGGGCGCAGCAGGTTGACGGCGCGGCGGCCTAGCGTCTGGTCGGTGGTGATGCCGAGATCGAGCAGGATGGTGCCGAGGCTCAGCGCGACGAGTGCTGCAATCCGCGACTCCAGTACGCCGGCCCAAGCGCACAGCGCGAGCGATGCGGATATCAGCAGATGCGAGCCGATCAGCATCGGCCGTGCCAGGCCACGGTCGCCCCAGCGGCCGGCCAGCGGCGTCGCGACGGCGCCGGCAACGCCGATCAGTGCGAACAGTGCGATGCCCTTGGCGTCGAGCTTGAACGGCGCGTCCGGCAGGCGTAGCGCCACGGCGGCCCAGAACGCGGTGAACGAGGCCATCACCAGCGCCGCGGTCCAGGACCGGACGCGCAGCACCGGCTCCTCGCGCAGCAGTGTCGGGAACGAACGCAGCAGCGCGCCGTAGCTGACCTTCGCCGCCGGCTGTAGCGTCGGCAGGGTGCGCGCCAGTGCTGCGGCGAGCACCGTCATCAGCACGGCCGAGGTGACATAGTAGCCGCGCCAGTTCCAGCTGTCCGCGATCAGGCTCGCCATCGGCCGCGACAGCAGGATGCCGATCATCAGGCCGCTCATCACATCGCCGATCGCCTGTCCCCGGCGCTCCGGCGGCACCATCGACGCAACCAGCGGCACCACCATCTGGATCGCGGCGCACGACGCGCCGAGGATGAAGGTGGCGGCCAGCAGGATCAGCGGCGTCGGCGCCATCGCGGTGCCGATCGCCGCGACGATAGCGCAGGCCAGCGTCCGCAGGATCAGCCGCTTGTTCTCGACGAGGTCGACCAGCGGCACCAGCAGCAGCAGCCCGAGCGCGTAGCCCAGCAGGGTCAACGTCGAGATCAGGCCGGCCTCTAGCGTGGTCATGCCGAGCGAGCGGCCCATCAGACCGACGAGGATCTGCGGCGCAAAGAGATTGGTGACGACGGTGCCGGTCGTGATGGCGCCGATCCAGATCAGCGGACGCACGGCGACGGTGCGCGCCGGGGAGAGTTTGGTAGCTTCGGAGATGGTCATGGGACCTCGCGATGGAGTGGCGAGGCCCCCTTTAGGGGATCGGGATAATATGCTACAATTCAAATAAGATGATGAAGAATATGCGAGATTATTATGAACACCCATGACCTCGTGGCGTTCGTCGCCGTGGTCGAGACCGGATCGATCGTCGCGGCCTCGGCGCGGCTGAACCTGACCCAGCCCGGCGTGACGCGGCGGATCCAGAATCTCGAGGAGATGCTCGGCGCGCAGCTGCTCGACCGGCTATCGAAGCCGCTGAAGCCGACGGCGGCGGGAATCGAAGCCTATGAGCAGGGCCGCCGGCTGCTGCGCATGCTCGACGACCTCAAGTCAGGCGTCGCCAATGACGGCGTGGTGCGCGGCGAGTTCAGGCTCGGCCTGACACCGTTTTTGTCGGAGGCCGGGCTGACCGGACCGCTCGATGCGGTGCGCGGCGAATTTCCGGCGCTGGCGGTGCGCGTCGTCTCCGGCTGGTCGCCCAACCACATGGAGCGGGTCAGCCGCAACGAGCTCGATGCCGCTGCAATCTGTTTGCCTGACGGCACCGCGCCGCCCGACGATCTCGTGGCCGACGATCTCGGCGCGCAGCCGGTGGTGTTCGTCGTCGCGCGCGACACGAAGACGCCGAAGTCGGTCGATCTCGAATGGCTGTCGCGGACCGGATGGGTGATCAACCAGGACGGCTGCGGCTTTCGCCAGACGCTGAAGCGTCAATTCGATGCGGCGCATCTGCCGTTCAACATCGCGGTCGAGGCGCTCGACAGCGAGCTGCGGCTGTCGCTGGTGGCGCGCGGGCTCGGCATCGGCCTCGTGACGCCGGTGGCGCTGAAACGAAGCCCGATCCGTAGCCGGCTCAAGGCCGTGAAGATCGCGGATTTCAATCCCGCAGTCCGCGCCTGGATCGTGCATCGCCCGCCGGCCGGCCGCCTGGCGCGGCCGATCGAGGTGTTTCGCGCGGCGCTGGACCGCGAGCTGCAGGCGCTGATGCGGGAATAAATGCGGAGTTCGTAGGATGGGTAGAGCGAAGCGAAACCCATCAACTTCGATCCGCAGTGACATGATGGGTTTCGCTACGCTCTAGCCATCCTACAAGGTCTGTGTATGCGGCTACCGCAGCTTGCCCCGCGCCGTCACCGGCAGCGCACCGATGATCTCGTCACCGCGCACCATCACGACCTCGTCCATCATGTTGACGACGACGCAGACGTGATTGGGCACGATCCGCACCACGTCGCCGACATTGGGACGGGTGTTGCTGCGGGAGAGATCGAGGAAGCCGTGCTCCTCGGCGAAGCGCGCGATCCTGGCCTCGGGATGTTCGAGGATCAGGCCGTGGCCTTCGAGGCCGCCGGTGTCCGAGGTCAGCGTCTTGGAGCCGGCATCGAGGATGCCGCGCTCGGGGCCGGCGCGGCTGACGACGGTGGAATAGATGTGCAGCGCGCAATCGTCCCAGGTCGCGACGCCGGCCGCGACCTGCATGCGGTCGTTGTAGATGTAGGTACCGAAGCGATGCTCGGTGCCGCCCTTCAGCTTGCCGAGATTCTTCAGGTTCGGCGTGCCGCCGGTGGAGACGATGGTCGCGTCGAGGCCATGGGCGCGCACGCCGGCTAGCGCCTCGTCATAGAATTTCTGCGCATCGGCCCAGCCGGTCTCGGTCGGATACAGCATGAAGCCCGCGAAGCTGAGGCCCTTGGAGGCTGCGATCTCGCGCGCCAGCGCGATCGCCTCGGCCGGGGTCTCGACGCCGGCGCGCTTGCGGCCGGTGTCGCATTCGACCACGACCGAGAGCGGGCGGCCGGAGGCGGCGGCGGCCTTCGGCAGGTCGCCGACGACGACGGAATTGTCGGCTGCGACGGTGACGTTGGCCTTTGCTTGCAGCGCGCCGAGCCGCGCCATCTTCTCGTCGCCGAGCAGATTGTAGCTGATCAGGATGTTGTCGATGCCGGCGTCCGCCATGATCTCGGCCTCGCCGAGCTTCTGGCAGGTGATGCCTTTGGCGCCGGCCTTGATCTGCAGCTGCGCCAGCATCGGGTTCTTGTGCGTCTTGATGTGCGGACGGTTGGCGACGCCGGCCTCGTCGCAGGCCTTCTGGATGCGCGCGATGTTGCGCTCCACCCGGTCCATGTCGATCACGGCGCAGGGCGTGCCGTATTCCTTGGCGATCTTGGCGGCGAGGGGCGTCGTCATCGGGGTGGCTCCATTGCAGAGTTTCCGTCATTGCGAGTGGAGCGAAGCAATCCATCTGTCCGCGTTTGCAGATGCATGGATTGCTTCGTCGCTCCGCTCCTCGCAATGACGGCAAGAATCATTGTGTTCATGCCTGCTCGATCTCTTCGCGCAGCACCTCTAACTCGAGCCAGCGGTCCTCGGCGGCAGCGAGCTCTTGCTGCGCCTTTGCGATCGCGGCCGAGGCGGCGTCGAATGTCTTGCGATCCTTCGTATAGAGATCGGGATCGTCGAGCAGCTTCTGCTGCTTGGCGATCTCGTTGTGCAGCTTGTCGATGGTCTTCGGCAAGGTTTCCAGCGCGTGTTTCTCGTTGAAGCTCAGCCGGCGCCGCGGTGCTGCCTCGGGCGCCGCGGCCCTGGCTTCCTTCTTCTCTTCGGTCGCGGTATCCGCCTTCACCGTCTCGCGCTTCACGTCGGCGCCGCGCTGCGTCAGCATGTCGGAATAGCCGCCGGCATATTCGATCCAGCGGCCCTGGCCCTCGGGCACGATCACCGAGGTCACGACGCGGTCGAGGAAGTCGCGGTCGTGGCTGATCAGGATCACCGTGCCTTCGTAATCGCCGAGCATGTCCTCGAGCACGTCGAGGGTTTCGAGATCGAGGTCGTTGGTCGGCTCGTCCAGGATCAAAAGGTTCGACGGCTTGGCCAGCGCGCGCGCCAGCATCAGGCGGCCGCGCTCGCCGCCGGAGAGCGCTTCCAGCGGCGTGCCGCGCTGCTCCTGCGCGAACAGGAAGTCCTTCATGTAGCCGATGACGTGCTTCGACTTGTCGCCGACCATGACGTGATCGCCGCGGCCGCCGGTGAGCGCCTCGGCCAGCGTCAGCTTCGGGTCGAGGCTCTCGCGGTGCTGGTCGAGGGTTGCCATCTCGATATTGGCCCCGAGTCGCACCGAACCGGACTCGGGCGGATCGTTGCCGATCAACAAATGCACCAATGTGGTCTTGCCGGCGCCGTTCGGGCCGACGATACCGAGCCGGTCGCCGCGCTGGATCCGAGTCGAGAAGCCGTCGACGATCCTGCGCTCGCCGAACGCTTTCGCGATGTTCTTGGCTTCGATCACCAGGCGGCCGGACTTTTCGGCTTCGGCGGCGGCGAGCGTTGCATTGCCGGTGGCGCCGCGATAGTTGCGGCGCTGGTCTCGCAGCGCAAAGAGATTGCCGAGCCGCTTGACGTTGCGCTTGCGGCGGCCGGAGACGCCGTAGCGCAGCCAGTGCTCCTCGTTGACGATCTTGCGGTCGAGCTTGTGCTGCTCGCGCTCTTCCTCGGCCAGCACCTCGTCGCGCCACGCCTCGAAGGCGCCGAAGCCGCGCTCGATCTGCCGGATCTGGCCGCGGTCGAGCCAGGCCGTGGTGCGCGACAAATTGGTGAGGAAGCGGCGGTCATGGCTGATCAGCACCAGCGCGCAGCGCCGGCTATCCAGTTCGCCCTCGAGCCATTCGATGGTCGGCAGGTCGAGATGGTTGGTCGGCTCGTCAAGCAGCAGGATATCGGGCGAGGGCGCCAGCACCCGGGCCAGCGCCGCACGGCGCGCCTCACCGCCGGAGACATGCGCCGGATCTTCCTCGCCGCTGAGGCCGAGCTGTTCGAGCAGATAGCGCGCCTGGTAGTGGTCGTCGCCGGGGCCGAGGCCGGCCTCGACATAGGCGAGCGTCGTCTTGTGGTCGCCGAAGTCCGGCTCTTGCGGCAGATAGCGGATGGTGGCGCCCGGCTGCACGAAACGGCTGCCCGCGTCCGGCTCGACCAGGCCGGCGGCGATGCGCAGCAGCGTCGACTTGCCGGAGCCGTTGCGGCCGATCAGGCAGACGCGCTCGCCCGCGGAGACCGACAGCTCGACGCCGGTGAGCAGCGGCGTGCCGCCGAAGGTCAGGCTGATGTCCTTGAGCTGGATGAGAGGGGGAGGAGCCATCGCGCTAACCCTGCTGGCTCGCCTGCGCCTGCTCGGCGCGGCGGCGCTGGATACGGCGGATGGTCTGGTCGAGCGTCGACAGGAAGGTCGAGCGGTCGCGCGGCGAATATGATTTCGGCCCGCCGGTGATCTCGCCCGACGAGCGCAGATCGGTCATCAGGTTGCGCACCGCGAGCGTCATGCCGATTGACTGCTCCGTGAACGGCTTGCCGTTCGGCGCGATCACGTCGGCGCCGGCCTTGACGCAGCGGCTCGCCAGCGGGATGTCCGCCGTGATCACGATGTCGCTCTCACGCGCGCGTTCCGCGATCCAGTCGTCGGCCGCATCCATGCCGGAACCGGCAGCGATGCGCTCGATCAGCGGATCCTGCGGCACGCGGATGAAATTGCCCGCGACCACGCTGACGGGCACGCCGTGCCGGATCGCGACGCGATAGATCTCGTCCTTCACCGGGCAGGCGTCGGCGTCGACATAGATGCGGGTGGGAGCAGGGGTTTCAGTCATCGATTCCAGGGTTGGCAGGCGCGGCCTGCGTGTACTCCATCGGGCGGAAAATAGCGAGCAAAACGAGAGGCTTGTCACGCTGCCCGGTTCGACTACGATTGCCTGAGAAAAACAACGGAAATAAGGGGAAACCCCATGGATTCGAAGACGGCTTCGCTGACCTACTGCGTCTCGGCGTACAACACCTCGAAACTGTCGGAGAACAAGATCCACGACGACACGGTGGCGCGAAAGTTCGGCTTTTCCGGCGGGCTGGTGCCCGGCGTCGACGTGATGGCCTACATGATGCACCTGCCGGTCGAGAAATGGGGCCGCGACTTCCTCGCGCGCGGCCTGATCGAGGCGCGCTTCGTCAAGCCGGTCTATGACGGCGAGATCGCGGAATTGACCGGACAGGAGACCGGCAATGGGCTGACGATCGAGCTCCACAGCCGCGGCGAGCTCTGCGCCACCGGCACCGCGTCGCTGCCGGCCTCCGCGCCGAAATTCGTGCTCGATGACTACAAGCAGGTCGCCGCGGTCTCCGAGCGCAAGCCGGTCAGCGCCTCGTCCTATGAAGAGGGCAAGTGGCTCGGCACCATCCCGCGCGACTGGTCGGGCGATGCCGCGAAGGAGTATCTCGCCGATATCAGGGAGACCGACCCGATCTACCTGCGCGAAGGTCTCGGCCATCCCGGCCTGCTGCCGCGGGTGATGAACAAGGTCCTGGTCGACAATGCGATCCTCGGGCCCTGGATCCATGTCGGCACCCGCATGCAGTTGCTGTCGGCGGGCAAGATCGGCGACGAGCTGACCGCGCGCGCCAAGGTGACGGGCAATTACGACAAGAAGGGCCACCGCTTCGTCGAGCTCGACGCGCTGGTGCTCGGCAATGGCACCCCGCTCGCGCATTGCTGGCATATCGCGATCACCCAGCCGCGCGAGCAGGCCGCGGCGTAACTTTCCACCTCTCCCCGTTCTTCACGGGGAGAGGTCGGATCGCATCGCAGATGCGATCCGGGTGAGGGGCAAGGCACAATTCCAGTTACAACGACCTTGCTCGCCGGATGGAGTCCCTCACCCCAGCCCTCTCCCCGCAAGAGCGGGGCGAGGGAGCAGGAGAGCCCTTATGCCGCGCTCGCCTTGGCGTCCTGGATCGCGCGCCAGACGCGTTCGGGCGTCAGCGGCATGTTGATGTGCTTGATGCCGTACTCCGACAGCGCGTCGACCACGGCGTTGACGATGCAGACGAGGCTGCCGGCGCAGCCGGCCTCGCCGCAGCCCTTGGTGCCGAGCGGGTTGGATTTCGCCGGCGAGGGATGATCGCCGACCAGCATCGACGGCACGTCGCCGGCGCGCGGCAGCGCGTAGTCCATGAACGAGCCGGTGATCGGCTGGCCTGATGCGTCGTAGCTGACTTCCTCCATCAGCGCCTGGCCGATGCCCTGCGCGACGCCGCCGTGCAGCTGGCCCGCGACGATCATCGGATTGACCACGACGCCGAAATCGTTGACCGCCGAGTAGCGCACGATCCGCGTCACGCCGGTGTCGGGATCGATCTCGACCTCGGCGACGTGGCAGCCGTTCGGGAACGTCGACGCCGTCTCCTTGGTGGCGTGATCGACGTCGAGCGTGTCCGGCGTGCCTTCCGGCATCTTGCCGGCGCGCATCCGCTCGGCGAGCTCCATGATGCCGATCGAGCGGTCGGTGCCGGCGATGGTGAAGCGGCCGGCGCCGAATTCGATGTCGGCCTCGGAGGCCTCCAGCATGTGCGCGGCCGCCTTCTTGCCCTTCTCGACGACGAGCGCCGAGGCCTCGACGATCGCTTGCCCCGTTGCGGTGATCGAGCGCGAGCCGCCGGTGCCGTTGCCGAAGCGCACCAGATCGCTGTCACCCTGTTCGAGGGTGATCTTCTCGAAGGGCACCCCGAGCTGGTCGGACAGTACCTGCGCGAACGGCGTGGCGTGGCCCTGGCCGTAATCCAGCGTGCCGGTGGTGAGCTTCACCGAGCCATCGGGCTCGAAGCTGATCTTGCCGAGCTCGCCGCTCGGCGGCGCGGTGACCTCGAGATAGGAGCCGACGGCGATGCCGCGCAGCTTGCCGCTCTTCTTGCTTTCCTTCTTGCGCTTGGCGAAGTTGTCGTAGTCGGAGATCTCCAGCGCCTTCTGGAACACGCCGGCGAAATCGCCGCTGTCGTAGGTGACGCCGGACGCCGCCGGGAACGGCAGCTGCGACGGCTTGATGAAGTTGCGCTTGCGCAGCGTGAAGCGGTTGATGCCCATCTCGTCGGCGGCCGCATCGATCAGCCGCTCCATGTAGTAATTGGCCTCGGGCCGGCCGGCGCCGCGATAGGCGCCCATCAGCGTGGTGTTGGTCAGGACCGTCTTGATGTCGACGCCGAGCAGCGGCGTGCGATAGACGCTGGCGAGGTTCTTGCCGGTGTTGAGCGACAGCGGGCCCGGCGCGACGCCGGTGATGTAGGCGCCGAGATTGCCGTAGCCGGACAGCCGCACCGCGAGGAACTTGCCGTCGGCATCGAGCGCGAGCTCGGCGTGGATCAGCTGCGCACGGCCCTGGCTGTCGGAGAGGAAGCTGGTCGAGCGCTCATCCAGCCACTTCACCGGGCGGCCGAGCTCACGCGCCGCATGCGCGATGCAGGTGTATTCGGGATAGTTGAGATTCTTCATCCCGAACGAGCCGCCGACATTGCCGGTGAGGATGCGGACCTTGTCGGCGGGCACGTTGAGCAGGCGCGCCAGGATCGCCTTGTTGCCGGAGACGCCCTGGGTCGGCACCTGCAGCGTAAAGCGTTCGGTTTTCTTGTCGTAATGCGCGAGGGCGACGCGCGGCTCCATCGAGACCACGGCGACGCGGGTGTTGACGATCTCGAGCTTGGTGACGTGCGCCGCGCCGGCGAACGCCGCCTCGATCTTGGCGGTGTCGCCATAGTGATAGTCGAGCGCGACGTTATCGGGGATGTCGTCGTAGAGCTGCGGCGCGCCGGGCCTGGCGGCTTCAGCTGCGTCGGTCACCGCGGGCAGCGGCTCGATATCGACCTCGACGGCCTCGGCGGCATCGCGCGCCTGCGCCGCGGTCTCCGCCACCACGAAGGCGACGGGATCGCCGACGAAGCGCACCTTGTCGGTCACCAGCGCGGGACGGTTGGTCTGCTTGAGCGGGGAGCCGTCACGGTTCTTCAGCGGCAGGCCGCAGGTGAAGGGGTTGTAGCCGGCGGCCGCAAGGTCGGCGCCGGTCCAGACCCCGAGCACGCCCGGCATCGCCTTGGCGGCCGCCGTCTCGATGCCCTTGATGATTCCATGGGCATGCGAGGAGCGAACCATCCAGCAATAGGCCTGGCCGGGCAGCGAGAAATCGTCGGTGTATTTGCCCTTGCCGCGCACCAGGGTGTCGTCCTCCTTTCGTCGAACAGGCTGTCCGACACCGTATTTTTGCAGTGCGATAGCGTTTTCGAGGGAGGCAGGCGGCGTGTGATCTTGCATCGAAAATGACCTGAAATGCCCGGATTTGCTGGAGTTTGGGGGCGCTGAGGAGATAACGCACACCCCCCTTAACGACAACGCCCGATTGGGCATGGACCCAATGTGAACGGAGTTTGCGTAGGGCTTTGACGCTGCTAAAGTTTCCGTGAACGATAATTATTCGGCGGGCCTAAAGGATCCTACGGATCCCCTGGGGTCCCGTGGAAAGACAGTTTTGATGAACGACCATGTGCGGCTTTGCGACGGCCCTCCGGCCAGCGAAGCCCCGCCAGGGTTGGTTGCGGCAGCGGCGGAAAGTGGCGTCTACGCCGCGCTTGACCTTGGCACCAACAATTGCCGGCTGTTGATCGCCTGTCCCACCGGCGACGGGTTCCGCGTGGTCGATTCATTCTCGCGGATCATCAGGCTCGGCGAGGGCATCGCCGCCACGGGCTCGATCAGCGAGGCCGCGATTGAGCGGGCGATTGCCGCACTGGCCATCTGCAGCGACAAGATTCGCTATCGCAAGGCGCGCCGGCTCCGCCTGATCGCCACCGAGGCCTGCCGCGCCGCCGGCAATGCCGAGAGCTTCCGCGCGCGGGTGGCGGCCGAGACCGGCATCAAGCTCGAGGTGATCGATCGTGAGACCGAGGCGACGCTCGCGGTGATCGGCTGCTCGCCGCTGCTCGATCCGAAGGGGCGGGGCGCCATCCTGTTCGATATCGGCGGCGGCTCGACCGAGCTGGTGCGGATCGAGCGCGACCCCAACGCGCCCGACGTAGCGCCACGCATCAAGGCGTGGATGTCGATCCCGCTCGGCGTCGTCACGCTGGCCGAACATTTCGGCGGCAAGAACGTCACCAGGGATCTGTATGCGCGAATGATCGATGAGGTCGCGCGGCACGTCGCGCCGTTCGCGGCCGAGCACGGCAAGGATCTGCGCGACATGCACATGCTCGGCACCTCAGGCACCGTGACCACGCTCGCCGGCGTGTTCCTCAATCTGTCGCGCTACGACCGCCGCCGCATCGACGGCATCTGGATGAACGATTGCGACGTCACCGCGACGATCCAGAAGCTGCTCGGCATGAGCTATGAGGCGCGCGTCAACAACAACTGCATCAGCGTCGAGCGCGCCGATCTGGTGCTCGCCGGCTGCGCGATCCTCGATGCGATCCGCAACGCGTTCCCGATGCCGCGGCTCCGCGTTGCCGATCGCGGCCTGCGCGAAGGCATGCTGGTCGAGATGATGCGCGAGGACGGCGCGCTGCGGGCGTGCTAAAGCTTCCCTTGCCTCGCCCCGCTTGCGGGGAGAGGCCGGATTGCATGTTAATGCAATCCGGGTGAGGGGAACTCTCCACGAGCGCATCTCTCATCTTCATTGCGGAAACATTCCCTCACCCAAACCCTCTCCCCGCAAGAGCGGGGCGAGGGAGTAGAGAAGCAGTATGGCGAAAGACACCACCGGGCGGCTGCACGTCACGGTCAAGAGCGGCGGCAAGCGCAAGCTTTCGTCAAAACTCTGGCTCGAGCGCCAGCTCAACGATCCCTATGTCGCCAAGGCCAAGGCGATGGGCTACCGCTCCCGCGCAGCTTTCAAGCTGCTCGAGATCGACGACAAATACCGTCTGCTCAAGCCGGGCATGACCGTGGTCGACCTCGGCGCGGCGCCCGGCGGCTGGAGCCAGATTGCGGCCAAGCGGACCGGTGCTGTCGACGGCAAGGGCAAGGTGGTCGCGATCGATCTGCTGGAGATGGGCGAGATTCCCGGCGTCACCTTCGCGCAGCTCGACTTCCTCGACCACGACGCGCCGGAAAAACTGATCGCGATGATGGGCGGCCGCGCTGACATTGTGATGTCCGACATGGCCGCCAACACCACCGGCCATCGCAAGACCGATCAGCTCCGCATCATCGGCCTGGTCGAGACCGCCGCGCATTTCGCCGGCGAAGTGCTCAATCCCGGCGGCACGTTCCTGGCAAAGGTGTTCCAGAGCGGCGCCGACGCCGAGCTGGTGGCGCAGCTGAAGCGCGATTTCGCCACCGTCCGCCACGTCAAGCCGTCCGCCAGCCGGCAGGATTCGTCGGAGCGCTATGTGCTGGCGACGGGATTTCGCGGGCAGCAACAGCCGTCATCGCGCGGGACGTAGCGACGACGCGTTCGCCGAAGCCTCCGCGAAGGCAATCCAGATCCCTCATAGGGCCCGGCCGGAGCGCTGCCCGGTACGCGAGCGCGTCGCGAGCTGACCTGAATCCATTGGAACTCTTCCCGTTACGGCGTATTCTATCTTCCCGGCGCGGTCAGTTCGTTGCGTATTTCGGCCTGGCGCCACGGCAGGTTTGTGCAGCGAGCCGCGCCTCCGTCTTGCGGAGCTCTTCCGTGATGGAACGCAGGTCGAGCATAGGTAATCGCCTTCTGGCGGCCTTGCCGCCCGCCGACCTTGATTTGCTTGCGCCTCATCTCCGCAAGATATCGCTCGAACGCGACGCCGTGCTGGTGCGGTCGGGCGACCTCGTCGAACAGATCTATTTTCCCTGCACGGCATTGATCGCGTTCGTTATGGACATGCCGAACGGACAGGCCGTTGCGACGACAATGATCGGCAATGAGGGCGCCGCCGGCATCCTGTCGACACTCAGGTCGATACGCTCGCCGATGACCGCGGT
The DNA here is from genome assembly GCF_054063995.1 of Bradyrhizobium sp. USDA 4504. NCBI lineage: Bacteria > Pseudomonadati > Pseudomonadota > Alphaproteobacteria > Hyphomicrobiales > Nitrobacteraceae > Bradyrhizobium > Bradyrhizobium sp. USDA 4504. The sequence continues at coordinate 2,173,598 of NZ_JBSSGV010000001.1, forward strand.
GGTTCGCGTCGCGGGCACGACGTGGCAGATTTCGCCGGCACGATTTCACGCCGCGCTCGCGCACAGTCACGCACTTGGCAGCGCGGTGCAGCTCCATATGCGGTCGCTGCTGGTTCAGTTCCAGCATATCGCGGCGTGCAATGCGCTCCATTCCGTGGAGGCCCGCCTGGCCCGGTGGTTGTTGCAGGTTCACGATCAGATCGGCGACGACACGCTGCCGCTGACGCAGGAGACGCTGTCGGAATTGCTGGGCGTGCGACGAACGACCGTGACCCACGTCGTGCACAAGCTTCGCGCCTCGGGCGCAATCCGCTCCAACCGGCGGAGCTCGATCGAGGTCGACAGGCCGCGGCTCGAAACCGCGGCCTGTGAATGCTACGAGATCATGCGCGGCAGGATCGACCGCATCATATCTGCGGAAGGGATGAGGTCGTCCGGTCACGGCGCGCCGCCACATGGACCTCGGCGTTCGCACGCCGGACCGTGGACCAATGGCGACAAGGTTCATGCACATACGCGCGGCGCGGGTGCTGAGCGATCACGAAGCCATTGAATAAGGATTGAATAAGGATTGAATAAGGATTACGCAAGCGCGGATGTCAGGACGCCTTGCGCAATTCGTGCTCGGGTTCGTGCACCCACGCGTCCCTGGCGAACCATTCGTGATTGGTCCGACAGCTCGTGCAATAGCTGCGCGAAAAGAACACGGTGCTGCACCGGAACGTCTCACGGTCGGATTTCATGCCGGTATTGATCGCACGTCCCGTCCGCGGGCATTTGATCATGATGACGCCCACCTTGGTCCTCCTCCAATGTCAGGAATTGCTGGTCCCGCGCACCGTCGGCTGGACCGTGCCTCTTCTGACGGAGACGCTTGGTCCAGCCGGCCTGGGAGCGGGGGGGGGGGGGGGGCGGCTCCTCAGGAAGGTGTTTTCAAGGCCTTGGCAAAGCTCTTCTTGATCGGCTCGGAGGTCTCGGTCGCGACTTTCTTCGCGATCTCCCAGAGCTCCCTGTTCTGCGCGGTCGTCGCTTCGAAATTTTTGCGGCCGTGATCGGCCGAAAGCTGGATGACTTCCGACAGCGACCTGGTGCCGGCGAGTTCGGATATGAAAGCGAGGGCCGAACTGGCGTTGGAATGCGAGATCTCGATCACCTTGGCTGCGTAATCCGCAGCGCCCTTGGCGTTGACCGCATATGCCTCCTTGAGCAAGACGGAGATTTCCTCCGAGGCTTCCTTGACCTTCTCGAACTGTTCCCGGGCGCGTGTCGCATTTTGTTCGGCGATGCCCTGAAAGGCCTGGGGCAGCGCGAACAGGGGCACGCTGAAGCCGCCGGCTTTCGGATTGTCGCTCACTTCATTCGTCTGGACGTCACTCACTGGCTCTGATCCTTTCAAGGGAAACAAAATCAAGGAAAATCCGCGCCTCGCGGTGCACGGACGCTGGGGAAGCGCAGCTGGAGTGCTCCCTTCCATTTGGTTTTTTTGCTGATGCCGGGTCACCGCGTGCCCGCTTGAGCAGGACTATGCAGGATCGGAGGTGCAGCTTCCGTTCGCTTTCTGACTCTCGCGGAGATTTTTTTCCGGAACGAAGCGGCCGTCGTATCGTGGCATCGTGGGGAGTTAAGCCACCGATCGCGGCGGTGGCGCAGCCGGCGCAGCTGGACATTCCGACCGCTTGCCTTAGGAGGGTGGGTAGTCGGGTGTCATCCCGATCTGAAGGCGCGCAGCACGACATTTAGGCGCGACTGCTTGGAACCTCGGTGCGTAGCTGGAGTCGACTCTTTTGCTCCCGGCCAATGCCCCCCAAGCCCACCGGGAGAAAACCCCCACGGGTTGGCGGCCTTGGTGCAGCGTCAGTTTCGCGCACTGGGGCCGTTTCTTGCAGGACTGGAAAATCGGGCGACGCAAGCGCATATTTCCCAGATGGCGACCATTGTTCACTGCAATTGCGGCGCCGAGTACAGACGCACCGAAGAGAAGTTCTTGGTGCCGCATACGGGTGATGCGATCTGCACGGTCTGCGGAGCTGCGCTGGAATCGTGGCTGGAAGCGACCCACGTTCCCACATACGAACTAATCGAACGTCCGGATCGAGGATAGCCAGGCGGAATGACCGGCCACCCCTGATGGGCCTGGTCGTGACCTGACGGCGACTCGCGGTGTCCGTGCCTCGGAAACGGCTAGTTCGATCGACCAGCCGAGCCGCTGATCGCGCGCGTTCTGGGTGTCCTCGGTCGCGACCTTGACGGCTTCGGTCGCGGCGCGCTTCTCGGCGCCCTTGCGGCTCGAGATGTCGATCGCCTTGCGGCCGGCGATCTCGTTGCCGGCCTCAGCCGGCATCTGCCAGAAGAACCAGGCCGAGGCCGCCGAGATCAACGAGACCACGATGAAGGCCGGCGCGAACACGTCGGCGGAGAGCTCGGTCTGGTGGTGCAGCGCCAGCGTGGTTTCAACCGAGAACGCGCCGACCGCGACGCCCGCGGACACTGCGAGCTGCTGATTGACGCTGACGAGGGTGGTGGCCCGGCTCATCTGCGGCGCTTCGACCTCGGCATAGGCCACCGTGTTGATCGCGGTGAACTGCAGCGAGCGGAAGAAGCCGCCGACCACCAGGATGGTGAAGATCAGCATCAGCGGCGTCGAGATCGTGAACAGGGCGCAGGCGGCCAGGAAAGCCGAACTGACCACCGCGTTGACGGTCATCATGTTGCGGAAACCGAAGGCGCGGATGATGCGCGCCGCCAGCGTCTTCATGCCCATGGCGCCGACCGCCGAGGCAAAGGTGACGAGACCGGACTGGAACGGCGACAGGCCGAAGCCGACCTGCATCAACAGCGGCAGCAGGAACGGCAGCGCGCCGATGCCGAGCCGGAACATGAAGCCGCCGACGATCGACGCGCGCATGGTCGGCAGCCGCAGCAAGCCGAAATCGAGCACCGGCGAACCGGTCCGCCGTGCGTGGATGACGTAAAGCGTCATCGAGACCGTGCCGACACCGACCAGCGCGGCGACGATCGGCCACGGCAGCAGATTGAGCCCGGCCACCGACAGCCCGAAGGCGATGCCGGCGAGGCCGATCCCGGCCAGCACCAGTCCCACGAGATCGAAGCGCTCGGGATCCTCGCTCTTGATCGGATCGATGTATTTCAGCGCCAGAAAGATGCCGAGCAGCCCGATCGGGATGTTGATCAGGAAGATCCAGTGCCAGGAGAAATAGGTGGTGATGAAGCCGCCGAGCGGCGGCCCGATCACCGGGCCGATCAGCGCCGGGACCGTCACCCAGGCCATCGCGTTGACCAGCGCACTCTTGTCGACCGAGCGCAGCAGCACCAGCCTACCGACCGGGGTCATCATCGCCCCGCCGAGGCCCTGCAGGATGCGGGCGAACACGAAATCGGTCACCGAGGACGACAGTGCGCAGCCGATCGAGCCCAGCATGAACACGCCGACGGCGCCGGCAAACACGATGCGGGCGCCGAAGCGGTCCGCGGTCCAGCCGCTCGCCGGGATGAACACCGCGAGCGACAGCAGGTAGGAGGTGATGGCCAATTTCAGCGTCAGCGGGCTGGTGCCGATATCGGCGGCGATCGCCGGCAGCGAGGTCGCGATCACCGTGGAGTCCATGTTCTCCATGAACAGGGCGGTGGCCACGATGAGCGGGATCAGGCGTTGCTTGTTCATCAAAACAGGACAGCTGTGCTGAAAAGGCGGGCGAGCGGGCCATATCATCCTGCCCTCGGCCACGCTATTGCGGAACCGGCCAAACGCCCTAAATCCTGCGTGACGCTGGTATGCATCCGCCCGTGTCCAAAGGTTCGCCGTGATCTACGTCCTTGCCGCTCTCCTGCCGCCGATCGGACTGCTCCTGAACGGACAGCCGTTTTCGGCCATCTTTAATCTGGTCCTGATCGTGTTTTGCGCGGTTTTCGGGCTGTTTTTCCACGTGTTGCTGCTGGTGCCGTCGGCCCATGCCCTGATCGCGGTCCACATGAAGCGCGAGGACCGGCGCCATCGCGAAATGGTCGAGGCGATCCGCCGCCATGGGCCGCCGCCGGGTTACCGGGCGCCCTGAACCGGCTCCCTAAAAAGGCCTGTGCATGGCTGGCAAACACTTTGATTCGTCATGCCGCCATGCTATCGACCAGCGTCAACCCCACCGATGGGCGCCGATTCGACGGTGACGCAGCGAGCGTCGCCGCAGGCGGCGTTCATCCGTAAGACCATCGCGGCTGGGCCGCAGATAAAGGAGTTGGCAATGGCCACGGGATTTCCGGCTATCCGCGAAGCCTTCACGTTCGACGATGTGCTGCTGAAGCCCGGTTTGTCCGACGTGCTTCCCTCGGAAGTCGATATTCGCTCGCGCGTCACCCGCGCAATCTCGCTCAACATTCCGATCATGGCGTCCGCGATGGACACCGTCACCGAGGCGCGCATGGCGATCGCGATGGCGCAGGCCGGCGGTCTCGGCGTCATCCACCGCAACTTCGATCCGGAAGGGCAGGCCGCGCAGGTGCGGCAGGTCAAGAAGTTTGAGTCCGGCATGGTGGTCAATCCGCTGACCATCGGCCCCGACGCCACGCTGGCCGATGCGCTGACCCTGATGAAGGAGAACGGCATCTCGGGCATTCCGGTCGTCACCGGTGCCGCCAAGAACGTGCCGGGCAAGCTGGTCGGCATCCTGACCAACCGCGACGTGCGTTTCGCCAGCGATCCCCGGCAGAAGGTCTCGGAGCTGATGACGCACGAGAACCTCGTCACGGTGCGCGAGGGCGTCGGCCAGGACGAGGCGAAGCGGATGCTGCACAAGCATCGCATCGAGAAGCTGCTCGTCGTCGACGACCAGTATCGCTGCGTCGGCCTGATCACCGTCAAGGACATCGAGAAGGCGGTCGCCCATCCGCTCGCCTGCAAGGACGAGCACGGCCGCCTGCGCGTCGCCGCCGCCACCACGGTCGGCGAGACCGGCTATGAACGCACCGAGCGGCTGATCGATGCCGGCGTCGACGTCGTCGTGGTCGACACCGCGCACGGCCATTCGCGCCACGTGCTCAATGCCGTCAACCGCATCAAGCGGCTCTCCAACGCGGTGCAGGTGGTGGCCGGCAACGTCGCGACCGAGGGCGGCGCGCAGGCGCTGATCGATGCCGGCGCGGACTGCATCAAGGTCGGCATCGGCCCGGGCTCGATCTGCACCACACGCATCGTCGCCGGCGTCGGCGTGCCGCAGCTTACCGCGATCATGGACGCGGTGGCCGCGGCGAAGAAGGCCGACGTGCCCGTGATCGCCGACGGCGGCATCAAATATTCCGGCGACCTCGCCAAGGCGCTCGCCGCCGGTGCCGACATCGCCATGGTCGGCTCGCTGCTCGCCGGCACCGACGAGACGCCGGGCGAAGTCTTCCTGTGGCAGGGCCGCTCCTACAAGGCCTATCGCGGCATGGGCTCGGTCGGCGCGATGGCGCGCGGCTCGGCCGACCGCTACTTCCAGCAGGACATCAAGGACACGCTGAAGCTCGTCCCCGAAGGCATCGAGGGCCAGGTGCCCTACAAGGGCCCGGTCGGCAATGTGATGCACCAGCTCGCCGGCGGCCTCAGAGCGGCGATGGGCTATGTCGGCGCCAAGGACATCAAGGATTTCCACGACAAGGCCGAATTCGTCCGCATCACCGGCGCCGGCCTGCGCGAGAGCCACGTCCACGACGTGACCATCACGCGCGAAGCCCCGAACTATCCGGGCGGGGTGTAAGCCCCAGCACCGTCATTCCGGGGGGGTCCGAAGGGCCGAACCCGGAGTCCCGGGAGCCCGGGATGCCGTCATCCGCTAGGCGAGCCAGCGCTTGCGTCGCTTGTAGTGCTTCACATCGCGGTATGATTTTCGCTTCTCTCCGGCGACGCCAAGATAGAACTCCTTGACGTCCTCGTTCGCGGCAAGGGCGTGCGCTTCGCCGTCCATCACCACGCGGCCGTTTTCGAGGATGTAGCCGTGGCTTGCATATCTGAGCGCCATATTGGTGTTCTGCTCGGCGAGAAGAAACGACACACCTTCCCTGGCGTTGAGATCCTTCACGATCTCGAAGATCTCTTCGACGATCTGCGGCGCGAGGCCCATCGATGGTTCGTCGAGCAGGATCATCTTCGGGCGTGACATCAGCGCGCGGCCAATCACGCACATCTGCTGTTCGCCGCCCGACGTATAGCCGGCGGTGGAACTGCGTCGCTCTTTGAGGCGGGGGAAATAAGCGTAGACACGTTCAAGGTCCTGCGCGATCGCGAGCTTGCCGTCCGTCCGTGTAAAGGCGCCGGTCAGGATGTTCTCCTCGACCGTCAGATGAGGGAAGGCGCGCCGCCCCTCCATCACCTGGATGCAGCCGCGTCGCACCACCTCGTTTGGCGACAGGGACTTCACCTCGACGCCGTTGAACAGGATCGAGCCCTTGGTGACCTCGCCGCGCTCTGCGTGCAGCAGATTGGAGACCGCCTTCAGCGTCGTCGTCTTGCCGGCGCCGTTGGCGCCGAGAAGCGCAACAATGCCGCCTCGCGGGACCTCCAGCGAGACGCCCTTCAACACGAGAATGACGTGATCGTAGACAACCTCGATATTGTTGACCGATAAAATCAGCGCTGCCGCTTCCGTCGCAGCGGTGACGACCTTGGCGATTGACATGCGCGGACCTCCAAACCGAGCAGGGGCTGCGATCCGGGAGCAGGCAATCCTGCCTCCCGGATCACTCGCACGGGTCAGGTTTCTTTCGCGCAGTCGCGCGGCTTGATCTTCTTCTCCGCGGCATACTTCGCGGACACGTCGGCGACGAGCGGTTCGATGAGCGATTCGTCAGCCGTGTACCAGTCGGAGATCACTTTCCAACCCTTGCCATCCCATTGCTGGACGCGCCCGTAGCGCGCGCCTTCGTGGTCGGAGCAGGAAATGCTGACCGGCTTCAACATTCCCTCAAAGCCGAGCTCCTTGATTCGTGCTTCGGTGAGTATCAGGTTCTCAAGCCCCCAACGGACCTGCTCGCCCGTCAGCGGTTGCTTGCCGAATTTTTCTTGCGCCTTGCGGATCGCCTCTACGCCGAGCATGGCATTCGTGATGCCGCGGTTGTAGAGAACTTCGCCGATCTTGCCAGGTTCTGTCGAACCCTTTCCCTTGGCGTAGACGTACTTCTCTATGTCGGCGTGCGCGGGGAATTTTCCTGCGCCATGCTGAAGCATCAACGATTTGTAGCCGCTGGCCTGATCGCCCGCCGGCGTCACATCCGGCTCCGCGCCTGACCACCAAACACCGATCATCTTGTCGCGCGGATAGGCGACGGCGGCCGCTTCCTTGATTGCCGTGCTGTTCATGACGCCCCAGCCCCAGACCAGGACATAGTCCGGCCGGTGCTGGCGGATCGCCAGCCATTGCGACTTCTGCTCGACGCCGGGATGCGTGACGGGAATCGGCGTGAACTCAAAGCCGTACTTCTGCGCCAGCACTTGCAGCATCGGAATTGGCTCTTTGCCGTAGGGGCTGTCATGGTACAGCAGCGAAATCTTCCTGCCTTTCAGCTTGTCGAAGCCGCCGAGTTCCTTGGCGACGTGCTGGATCGCGATGTCGGCCGCGGACCAATACGTGCCGAGCAATGGAAAATTATATGCGAACACCGCGCCGTTCTTGGAATCGGCACGGCCATACCCCATCGTAATGATCGGGATCTTGTCAGCCGCGGTCTTTTCGGTGAGTGCGAAGGTGATCCCGGTCGACAGCGGATTGATGAAGGCCGCGCCGGTTGGTCCTTTGCTCTTGAGACGCTCGTAGCACTCCACTCCCTTGTCGGTCGCGTAACCCGTCTCGCATTCCTCGATCAGAATCCTGACGCCGTTGATGCCGCCGTCACGTTCATTGATCAGGTTGTAGTAGTCTACCACGCCGTTTGCGTAGGGCGCGCCGTTCACAGCGTACGGTCCGGTCCGGTAAGACAGAATTGGGATGAATTGTTCGTTTTGCGCTGCGGCCGGTGCGCCAAGCGCCGCGCCGGCCAAGGCGGTCGCGAGTATCAGTAACCTGTGTGCAATACTTGCCATATTGATATCCTCCTTGCGGTACTTCCTTCCTCTCCGTTGTCGGCGGCCGTCACCCGATTGCGATCAAGGCACGATCACTGCCTCAATAGGGAAACGGCCAAAGCCTGAGCTTCTCCTTGCCGATCGAGATCAGCCGGGCGAAGCCATGGGGTTCCTTGATGAGCAGATAGCAGATCAAGGATCCGAAGATGATGAACTGGAGGTGAGTGATCGTTTGCGTCGACAGTGGCAGGCCGAGCTTGGTCGGAATCACATTCAGCATGATCGGCACGATGAGGATAAACGCTGCTCCGATGAACGAACCCATGATCGAGCCGAGCCCGCCGATGATGACCATGAACAGAAGCTCAAGCGAGCGGTCGATCGAGAACGCGAGCGGCTCCCATGAACCGAGGTAGACGAACGCCCAGAGCGCACCCGCCACCCCGATGATGAACGAAGAGACCGCGAAAGCCGTCAGTTTTGCATAAAGCGGCCTGATGCCGATCAGCTCGGCGGCAATATCCATGTCGCGGATCGCCATCCACTGCCTGCCGAGATTGCCGCGCACGAGATTTTTCGCCAACACCGCCATCACGGTCACGAAGAGCAGGCACAGCAGGTAGCGCTCGACCGGCGAGCGAACGACCATGCCGAAGAAATCCAGTTCCGGCGCATTCACTGATCCCGACGGGGCGTAGTTGGTGAACCACGGGATCCGCAGGAAGGCCCAATCGAAGAAGAACTGCGCGGCGAGCGTTGCGACCGCCAGGTAGAGACCCTTGATCCGGAGACTGGGAATGCCGAACAGGATTCCGGCACCCGCCGCCATGAACCCGCCAAGCAGAATGGATGCCAGCACGGGCAACGGTGGGATCGCGATCGCGAAGCCAAGCCAGGCAAGCGGGATATGAACGCCGGTCGCCAGCTTGTAGGCGGAATAGGCGCCGATGGCCATGAACGCGCCGCTGCCGAGCGAAATCTGGCCGCAATAGCCGACGAGAATGTTCGTCCCGATGGCGGCGAGCGCCAGGATGAGGAAGGGCAGCAGGATGGCCCACAACAGATAGTCGGTGCCGAACGGCCAGATCCGGAAGGTGGCCAACAGCGGCACGCCAATGAAAGCAATCGCGAGCAAGACGGCGAGGGCGATACGATCCTGCCGGATCGGGAAGATCGCCATATCCTCCGCATAGGTCGCCTTGAACTGGCCAGCTTCGCGATAGAGCACAACGACCTCCCTGCCTCAGACACGTTCGATGATGCGTTCGCCGAACAGGCCCTGCGGCCGCAAGAGCAGCACCGCCAACGCCAGCACGTAGGCAAACCAATATTCGATGCCGCCGCCGATGGATGGACCGAGATATACCTCTGCGAGCTTCTCGCCGGCCCCGACAATGAGCCCGCCGACGATGGCCCCGGGAATGGAGGTGAGGCCGCCGATGATCAGGACCGGCAAAGCCTTCAGCGCGAGAAACGTGATGGAGAACTGCACGCCAAGCTTGGTTCCCCACACGGTCGCCGCGACGAGCGCAACGAGGCCGGCAACGAGCCAGACCACGAACCAAATCCAGCTGATTGGAATCCCGATCGAGTGCGCGGCCAAATGGTCGTCGGCCACGGCTCTGAGCGCGCGACCGGTCTTGGTGCGCTGAAAGAAGACCGCGAGGCCGGCGACCAGGACGCCCGCGATCAATGCGCCCCAGACGTCCAGCTTGTTGACCAGAATCCCGCCCGGGAACAGGCCTTCGAACAAGAACCAGGCGTCGGTCGGGAACAGCCGCAACGGGTAGACATCCGATCCGAAGATCATCTCCGCGGCGCCCTCGATAACGAATGTCACGCCGATCGTCGACATGAACAGCGTCAAGCCATCCTGATTGACGAGAGGTCCGATCACGAACCGCTCGATGAGCCAGGCGGTTGCTGCCATGATCACGGCGGCAAAGCCGATAGCGAGGATGACCGCGACCCAAAGCGGAAGGCCGTTGGCGACCAGGAGGTCGAGGGCGCGAACCAGCGCCAATCCCGCGAGCAACACCATTGCTCCCTGCGCATAGTTGAATACGCCGGATGCCTTGAAGATCAGCACGAAGCCGAGCGCGACCAGCGAATAGAGCACGCCGGACATCAATCCGCCGATCAGGACCTCGAGAAACTGACCCAGTGCGATCATGGACGCACCTCAATGCGCGACGCCAAGATATGCGTCGATGACGGCTTGGCTTCTCTTCACTTCATCAGGCGTGCCGTCGGCGATCTTCACGCCGTGATCAAGCACCGCTACGCGATCTGACAGATCCATGACCACGGCCATGTCGTGCTCGATCAGGGCAATGGTCGTGCCGTAATGGTTGTTCACATCAATGATGAACCGCGACATGTCCTCCTTCTCCTCGAGGTTCATGCCTGCCATCGGCTCGTCCAGGAGCAGAAGGTCGGGCTCCATCGCCAGGGCGCGACCGAGTTCGACACGCTTCTGCAAGCCGTATGGCAGACGCCCGACGGGTACCTTGCGGATTGTCTCGATCTCGAGAAAGTCGATGATCTCCTCGACCTTGCGCCGATGCTCGATCTCCTCTGCGAGGGCAGGGCCATAACGCAGCAGCTGCCACAACAGCCCCCGGCGCACCTTCAAGGTGCGGCCTGCCATGATGTTGTCGAGCGCGCTCATGCCCTTGAACAGGGCGACATTCTGAAAGGTGCGCGCGATGCCGCCGCGCGCCGCCTCGAACGGCTGCATTTTGGACCGGGTGCTTCCCTTGAAGGTGATGGCGCCATGGTTGGGGTGATAGAACCCGTTGACGACGTTCAGCATTGAGGTTTTGCCGGCGCCATTGGGGCCGATGATGGCGCGAATTTCGCCTTTCTTGACGTTGAACGAGACGTCCCGCAGCGCCTTGACGCCGCCGAAGGCCAGTGCCACGCCCTCGACCTGCAGCAGGATTTCGTTGGCGTTTGGCGCTCTCATGCTGCTCTTCCGAGCGATTCTGCCGGACCGATGATTTGCATGTCGCGAATCTCGACTCGTGCAGCGATCGTGCCCTTCCGGCCATCCTCAAACGTGACTTCCGTGGAAATGTCGGCGTCATGCGCTCCGTTGTAGAGTGCCGTGACCAACGACGCATAGCGTTCGGCAATGAAGCGGCGGCGCACTTTCTGCGTGCGGGTCAGCTCGCCGTCATCCGCGTCGAGCTCCTTGTGCAGAATGAGGAAGCGGCGAATCTGGGCGCCCGCAAGCACCGGTTCCCCGGCCAGGGAGCGGTTCACCGCGGCAACGTCTTTGGCGACCATGTCGTAGACCAGCGGATGCCCGGCAAGCTCCTGATAGGACCCGTAGGCGACGTTGTTGCGTTCCGCCCAATTCGCGACCGCGACCGGGTCGATGTTGAGCATGGCGCATACGAACTCTCTGGAGTCACCGAAGGTGATCGCTTCCTTGATATTGGGATAGAACTTCAGCTTGTTCTCAAGGTACTTGGGAGCAAACATCGTGCCGTCAGCCAATCGACCGACGTCCTTCGCACGATCGATGATCTTCAGATGCCCGGTTTTCTCGTCGAAAAAGCCCGCATCGCCGGTCCTGACATATCCGTCGGACGTCATCGCTTCCGCGGTCTTTGCCTGATCCTTGAAATATCCGAGGAACATGCCGGGCGAGCGAAACTGCACTTCGCCCGAGTCCGCGATGCGGATGTCGACGTTGGGCGCCGGCGGACCAACCGTATCCGGATAGATCTCGCCATCGGGCTGACACGTTACATAGAGGAACGCCTCGGTCTGGCCGTAGAGCTGTTTCAGGTTCAGTCCGATCGCGCGGTAGAACGCGAACAGATCCGGACCGATAGCTTCGCCTCCAGTGTATGCGACGCGCACCTGAGACAGGCCAAGAACGTTCTTGAGAGGTTCGTAGACCAGCCAGCGTCCGAGCGCATAGAGCAATCGGCCTGACAGCGGCACCGGACGTCCCGTCAAGACTTGCTCGCCATACCGCCGCGCGACGTCCAGAAAGTAGCTGAACAATCGCCGCTTGATCGGCGCCGCGTCCTCCATCCGGACCATCAGCCGCGTCAGCATGGCCTCGTAACCGCGTGGCGGGGCCAGGTAGAAGGTTGGTCCTATCTCATGCCGATCCTGCTCGATTGTGTTGCTGCTCTCGGGGCACGCCATGCAGAATCCGGCCACCAGGCCTTGCGCATAGCTGACGTAATGATCGCCCGCCCAAGCCAGCGGCAGATAGGCCAGCACCACGTCCTTGTCGGTCAACTTGTCGAACCGCGTGGTGTCGGTTGCAGCATCGATGCAGCCTCGCGCCGACAGCATGACGCCCTTGGGCGCGCCGGTCGTTCCCGAGGTGTAGAGGATGATCGCGATGTCCGAACCGTTGCCGGCCCGAATGGATTCATCGATCCGTTCGCCAAGCGCCGGGTCGGCTGCAAGCGCGGCGCGGCCGTCATTGATGATATCGCCGATTGCGATCAGTCGACCGTGGTCGTAGCCGTCGATTCCGCGCGGTTCGTCGTAGATAATCCTGTTGAGTTGCGGCAGTCGGTCGGACACCGACAGGACCTTGTCGACCTGCTCCTGGTCCTGCGCTGCGACCAGCGTCACCTCGGCGTGAGCGAGAACAAAAGCAAGCTCATCAGCCACTGCATCGGAGTAGACTGGAACGGGGATTGCGCGCAGCGTCTGCGCTGCCATCATGGTCCAGTAAAGCTTGGGCCGATTGGAGCCGACGACCGCGATTGTCTCGCCTGGCCGCAAGCCAAGGCGATGCAAGCCGGCGGCGTAGCTACGTATGATCTCGGCAACCTCAGCCCAGGTCCAGCTCTGCCAGATGCCGAGATCCTTATGCCGGAACGCTGGCCGCGTGCCAAATTGTGCCGTGTTTCGCAGCAGCAATTTGGGAAACGTATCATACGATCCGTCGCCGGCCATGTCGGTCTCGATCCAAAAACCGAAGCGTTGGTTCGCTCCTGTTATGGTGATGCCTGCCCCATTTTTGGGTAACAGACATGCGAGTGCCGCATGGTCCGAGATTACAGCGAATCGAAAGTCCGACAAGTGCCAGATTGATAGGTCGCGTTTTTGCCGCGGGCGCGCGCGGCAGAGATAGGTCTACCGGCTGCCAATTCGCCGAAGGTGAATCCGGCCGCCACCAAACGGACATTGCGGCGCGAAGACGCTGATCGGCTCTCAAGAGGTAACCCCAATGCTTCGGAGAGCCTCACGTCCATCGGACGGTCCCGCGAAGCTGACCGGAGTCCTGCGCCACTCAGGTTTCGAGGGCGACCGGAAACCGGTTGCCGATCAGCTGCGCGGCCGCCCTCGTTGCGACAATGGAGGGCCGCCTGACCGCCTGGCTCCGCCCTGCCGGATCGCGAGGTCGGGTCAGGCGACTTGACTACGGCTGCTTCGTCTGCCGGTGGCGCGCCGTGACAAACTGCCGCCACCAGGGGGCCCTGCGAACCGCGCGACGTGACGGTATCGCGTTGGCGCCAATGTGCCTGGCATGATGGCTGTCATTTCAAACAACATTTCAAACAACGCAACGCGAAGACAGCAAATCCATTTCCCTTGCGGGGAGGTGGATTGCATGACTACGTGTGCGCCACGAACCAATCATCCCAAGAGGAAATCATGTCCCAAGGAAAGCGCATCGTTCTGGCTTCGCGCCCGCACGGCGAGCCCACGTCGGCCAATTTCAGGCTCGAGGACTACACGCCGCCGGCACCGGGTGCGGGCGAGGTGCTGCTCCGCACCATCTGGCTGTCGCTCGATCCCTATATGCGCGGCCGCATGGCCGACGGTCCGTCCTATGCCGCACCGGTGCCGGTCGGAGGCGTGATGGAAGGCGGCACGGTGAGCGAGGTGATCGCCTCCAACAATCCCGGCTTTGCCAAGGGCGATATCGTACTATCGCGCGCGGGCTGGCAGACGCATGTGCTGTCCGACGGCAAGGGCCTTGCCAAGATCGATCCGAAGATCGCGCCGATCTCGACCGCGGTCGGTGTACTCGGGATGCCCGGCATGACCGCCTACACCGGCCTGCTCGAGATCGGCAAGCCGCAGGCGGGCGAGACGGTGGTGGTCGCGGCGGCGTCCGGCGCGGTCGGCTCGGCGGTCGGCCAGATCGCCAAGATCAAGGGCGCGCGGGCGATCGGCATCGCCGGTGGCAAGGACAAGTGCGCCTACGTCAAGAACGAGCTTGGCTTCGACGAGTGTCTCGACCACCGCGATCCCAATCTCGCGGCCAAGCTGAAGGAAGCCTGCCCGAAGGGCATCGACGTCTATTTCGAGAATGTCGGCGGTGCGGTGTTTGACGCGGTGTTTCCGCTGCTCAACGCGTTCGCGCGCATCCCGGTCTGCGGCCTGATCGCGCATTACAACGACACCGAAGCGCATGCCCCGAAATGGGCCGGCGCGATGATGCGCAACATCCTGACCAAGCGGCTGACCTTCCGCGGCTTCATCGTCAGCGACTTCGCCGCCATGCATGGCGACTTCCTCCGCGACATGTCGCAGTGGGTGCGCGAGGGCAAGGTCAAGTACAAGGAGTTCGTGACCGAGGGCCTGGACAGCGCGCCGGAGGCCTTCATGGGCCTGCTCAAGGGCGCCAATTTCGGCAAGCAACTGGTCCGGGTCGGGCCGGACAAGGCCTAAGTTACAGGCTCCGGAAGCTCCCATTCCGCGCAACAAAGTATCAAAAGCGCGACAATGGCGGGGATTTGGGGGCCTTTTGGCCCCCATTTGCTTGACGGAGACCCGCAGCAGTTGATTCAATATGGCTATATTTCAGGTGTAGCCATGATTTTTGAAGCTATTGTTTTCGGGGTCATTCTCCTCGCCGTCGGCTATTGGGCGACGATGTTCGTCATGGGCCGCCGCGACGACGTCTTGCATGGAAAATTCGTCGAGGAGCAGCCGGACACGACGCCGGTCCGCTTCATGCCGCACGTAGCTTGCGTACGGCCCGCGCAGGCGGCACCACAGCCCGACAAGGACACGCTGCAGGCGCTGCTCACCGTGATCAAGCAGGACCTGCACGACGCGGCGCGGAGCTGACGCGGCTCAGGCCGGCTCCTTGCCGAGCAGCATGTCCAGGTCGACATCGACCTGGCCCTTCGCCCTGAGGTGGCGGACCTCGAAACTGTCGGGCTGGAAGCGGTATTCGACGAGACCGGTTTCCTTGATGCCGATCACCTCCTGCCGCGCGTCGGAGATGACGAAGCCGGCCGAGGGCGCCCAGATGTGTCTCACATGCTCGAACGTATAGTCGCGACGCTGGTGCACATGGCCGCTGCCGACCAGACGCCAATCGACCTTGCCGAGCATCTCGATCAGGCGGCGGCGCGCCGGCTGCGGCACGAAGCGGATCGCGGTCTCGGCGTGCTCGGCATCGTAGGGCAGGTCGAGATAGATCGGCTTGTGCAGGAACAGCGCGACCGGCCTGCCGACCGCCTTGTCGAGCGCGCCTGCGAGCCAGTCGAACTGCTCGGCCTCGCTGTCGAGGCCGGTGTTCATGATCAGCGAATTCAGCCCGATGAAGCACCAGCCGGCAGCGTCGAAATGCCAGCGGTCCTCGCCGAGCACCGAGGTGAAGGCGCCGCGCGTCTCCTCGGTCGGCAATTGTGAAGGCGTGGGGCCGACCGCGGTCGGATTGTCGCCGATGTCGTGATTGCCCGGCAGATAGAGGCAATCGACCGGCAGCGCGTTGTGCAGCTCCTTGGCGAATGCGAGGTCGTCGCGGCTGGTCGGCCCGTCGAACGAGACGTCGCCGGAGTTGAGCACGAGATCGGGACGCGTCGCGTCGATGTGCTCGCTGACGCGATGAAAGTTGTCGATCAGCGGCTTGAAGCGGCGCGCGAGATGGGTGTCGGAGATCTGTGTCAGGCGAAATTGGGGCATGCATCGCTCCTTTCGGCCGGAGCATAGGTCGGCGCGAAGTCGGAACGATGACGATTTTGCCGTCTTGTTCGATGCCTCGTTTGAAGCCCTGTTTGATGTGTTGTTTGGTTTTGCGCCTTGGGCGGTCGCTCGATCGCCAGTTGCCGCACCGACGCCGGCGAGTCCTGCCGTCACCATGCCGGGCACGCCGCTGCCCGGGCCGCGCTGTCGAGGATCAGGGTGATGATGCTGATCGGGCCAACCGTGAGGGGCTGAAACCGCCATTGGTCCTGGGAGTTGGTCACCCGGGCTCGGATTACGGTTCAACGGGTTACCGCGCACGCTTCATTGTGTTGGGGGCGAGTCGCGGCTAAGAGGGCGGCCGGGCGCCCGCGGCTGAGGGAGATTTTTGATGTCGGTTCAAATGGTTCTGTTACCGGTCTTCATCCAGATCGGGATCACCTTCGCGCTGTTGTTCGCCATGGCGACGACGCGTACGAGGGCTCTGACGAGCGGCGAGACCAAGATCGCCGACATCGCGCTGCGCGAGCCGAACTGGCCGGCCCAGGCCACCAAGTTCGGCAACTGCTTCGCCAACCAGTTCGAGCTGCCGATCCTGTTCTATGTCCTGATCGCTATTGCGCTGCCGCTGCGCCGTGCCGATCTGTTCATCGTGCTGATGTCCTGGGTGTTCGTGGTGACACGATTTGCCCATGCCGGCGTGTTCGTCACCTCCAACGACGTGCGGCCGCGCTCGCTCGCCTGGTTCGCCGGCGCGCTGGTGCTGGCGGCCATGTGGCTGTATTTCGCGCTCAGACTGCTGCTGCTGATCTGATGCGCCCAACCGAAAGAGACCAATGACCCCCGCTGCCCGGCTTTCCGCCGCGATCGAGCTGATCGCCACCATCGACGCACAGCGCATTCCCGCGGCGAAAGCGCTGAAGGAATGGGGCACCGCGCACCGTTATGCCGGCTCCGGCGATCGCGCCGCGATCTCCGGCCTGATCTGGGACGTGCTGCGCCGGCAATCCTCCGCGGCCTATTTGATGGACGACGCCAGCGCCCGGTCGCGCGTGCTCGGCATGCTGAAGCTCGAACGCGGCATGGACATCGCCACGATCCAGGCGCTGTGCGACGGCGGCCGGTTCGCGCCGGATCCGCTGACCGCGACCGAGGAGGCCGCATTGGCCTCGCGCTCGCTCGAGGATGCGCCGGCGCATGTCGCGGGCGATTATCCGGACTGGCTCGACCCGCATCTGGCAAGGGTGTTCGGCGACGACCGCGCCGCGGAAGCGACCGCGATGGCGAGCCGCGCGCCGCTCGATCTGCGCGTCAACACGCTGCGCGGCAAGCGCGAGAAGGTGCTGTCGCGGCTGTCGCATCTCGGCGCCAGGGAAACGCCGTGGTCGCCGCTCGGCCTGCGCATCGAGCTCGGCGCCGACGCGCGCAATCCGGGCATCCATGCCGAGGAGGATTTCATCAAGGGCGCCATCGAGATCCAGGACGAGGGCTCACAGCTCGCCGCGCTGTTCTCGGCGGCCAAGCCCGGCGAGCAGGTGATCGACCTCTGCGCCGGCGCCGGTGGCAAGACGCTGGCGGTGGCGGCGATGATGCAGGGCAAGGGCCGGCTGATGGCGACCGACAGCGACAAGCGCCAGCTTGCGCCGATCCATGAGCGGCTGTCGCGCGCCGGCGTGCACAATTGCGATGTGCGCACGCCGCGCGGCGAGGAGGAGGTGCTGTCCGACATCAAGGCGTCCGCCGACCTCGTGCTGATCGACGCGCCCTGCACCGGCACCGGGACCTGGCGCCGCAATCCCGACGCCAAATGGCGCATGCGCCCCGGCGCGCTCGAGGTGCGGCTGAAGGATCAGGCCGAGGTCCTGGAGCGCGCCGCGCCGCTGGTGAAGGGCGGCGGCCGGATCGCCTACATCACCTGCTCGGTGCTCTCGGAGGAGAACGGCGAGCAGGTCAGGGCCTTCATCGCGCGGCATCCGGAGTTCTCCGTGCAGCCGCCGGAGCAGACCGCAGCGGTGCTGTGGGACAAGGCCGAAGCCTTTGCCGAGGCTGCGCTGCAGTCAGCGGAAGGCCTGCTGATGACGCCACGCCGCACCGGCACGGATGGGTTCTTCGTCTCGGTGCTGAGGAAGGCGTAACGCTTCCCCCGCCGTCGAGGAGCTCGCGACAAAATTGCAGAGCAATTTTGCGCTGAAGCGACGAAGCAATCCATTTCTCCGCTTGCGGCACGATGGATTGCTTCGCTTCGCTCGCAACGACGGGCGTGTCCACTACGCTTCGGAGCACGCACCAATCGGCACCGGCGTCCGGCTCACCACGATGACCCAGTACAGCAGCGCGCAGGCGCTGATCGCGGCACCCAGCACGCAGACGCCGGACCAGCCGGCGGCGGCATAGGCCATTGTCGAGCTGATCGCGCCAAAACCCGTTCCGATCGAGTAGAACACCATGTAGCCGCCGACCAGCCGGCTCGCCGCGTCGGGGCGCGCGGCGACGATCAGGCTCTGGTTGGTGACATGGATCGCCTGCACCGCGAAGTCGATCATCAGGACGCCGGCCACGACCAGCCATAGCGAGGTGTTGAGGCAGGCGATCGGCACCCAGCCGGCGAGCATCAGCAGCAGCGACAAGCCGGTGGTGCGCTGCCCCCAGCCGCGGTCGGCGAACTGACCGGAATTGCGTGCCGCCAGCGCGCCGGCGAGGCCTGCGATCCCGAGCATCCCGATCGTGGTATGCGACAACGAGAGCGGGGGTGCCGCGAGCAGCAGCACGACCGAGCTCCAGAACACGCTGAAGCTCGCGAAGATCAAGAGCGCGAACACCGCGCGTTCGCGCAAGACCTGCTCCTCGACGAACAGCGCGAGCGTCGAGCGCAACAGCTTGGCGTAGGACGATCCGGCCATCGGCTGCGGCGCATGCCGCGGCAGCGCGCGTGCCAACAGCGCCGCCAGCACCAGCGTCAGTGCGGCCGAGGTGAGGTAGACCACGCGCCAGCCGCCGAGATCGGCCAGCGCGCCGGCGGCAAACCGTGCGAGCAGAATGCCCGAAACCACGCCGCTGGTGACGGTGCCGATGGTGCGGCCGCGGTCGGCCGGCGCGGCCAGCGTCGCGGCGTAGGCGACCAGCACCTGGATCACGACGGCGAGCAGCCCGACCAGCACCATGCCGGCCAGCAGCACCGCGGCGTTCGGCGCGGTGCCGACGATGGTGAGCGCGATCGCCGACAGCACGGTCTGGCCGACGATCAGCCTGCGGCGGTCCCAGAGATCGCCGAGCGGCACGATCAGCATCAAGCCGAAGGCATAGCCGATCTGGGTCAGCGTCACGACGCCGCCGATCACCGCCGGCGTGATGGAGAGATCCTGCGCCATGGTGTCCAGCAGCGGCTGCGCGAAATAGATGTTGGCGACGCTCAGCCCGCAGGCGACGGCGAACAGCAGCACGACGGCGGGCGACAGAGCGCGAGCCATGGTGTCGCCGGGCTTGTCGTTTGTCTTGTGATGGTCCTCGGCCGGCCGGGCCTCAGCCATGGTCTGGTTCGTCATCTTGCCTCCGCTGCAATTCGCAAGCTGGTCTCATAATGATACCAGTTGCGCCGGGCGCTGTCTAGTCCTATTTTAGGACCAGTTCGGAATCGTGATCGAGAAAGGTTGGCCGCGATGAAGCGGACCGGATTCGCCAAAGCGGAATGCCCGGTGGCGCGCGCGCTGGATGCGATCGGCGACTGGTGGTCGCTCCTGATCGTGCGCGACGCGTTCGACGGCCTGCGCCGGTTCGGCGACTTCCAGAAGAATCTCGGCATCGCCAAGGGCATGCTGACAACGCGGCTGCGCACGCTGATCGAGCTCGGCGTGCTCGAGCAGGTCGCAGCCTCCGACGGCAGCGCCTATCAGGAATATGTGCTGACGAAGCGGGGCCACGACCTGTTCCCGATCGTGGTCGGCTTGCGGCAATGGGGCGAGGCGCATCTCTTTGCGCGCGGCGAGCCGCATTCGGTGCTGCTCGACCAGGCAGGCCAGGCGGTCGGGCAGCTCGTGCTGCCGTCGAAGAGCGGCAAGCCGCTGGGCTGGGCGGACACGAAGGTGAGGAAGGTCGCTGCGCGGAGGCGGTGAGCGAAGGGCGAACTCTCTCCACGTCATTGCGAGGAGCGAAGCGACGAAGCAATCCATGTCTCGGCAAGCGGCGCGATGGATTGCTTCGCTACGCTCGCAATGACGGGGATGGAGCCGGGCCGTCGCCCTTCGAGACGCGCTACGCGCTCCTCCAGCGACAAAGGCGAAGCCTTTGCGCGGGGGTGACGGACGACGTGTGTTCAATCCACAATAAACAGCGTCGCACCCGTCTTCGTCGACGAACGATGTGCGGCGTCGCCGAAGTCGGAGACCTGGTAGCTCATGCCCGGCTTCAGCGTGAATCTGCGGCCGTCGCGCAGCTCGGTGTCGAGCTCGCCCGTGACGACGTAGAGCACATGGCCGCGATCGCACCAGTGATCGGCGAGGTAGCCGGGCGAATATTCGACCATCCGGACCCGCAGCTCGCCGATGTTGAGCGTGCGCCACAGCGCCTGTCCGGTCTCGCCGGGATGCACTGAAGGCTCGAGCTTGTTCCAGTCGGTGACGGTGAAGGGCAGGGTCGGGATTTTCATGCGCGTGGTTCCTGACGTTCTGTTCAACCTACGAGTCCTCTGCTGTCATTGCGAGGAGCGAAGCGACGAAGCAATCCATCGTTCCGCATATGCGGACAAAATGGATTGCTTCGCTTCGCTCGCAATGACGGCTGAGAAGCAGCCTTACCCCACCAGATGGTTCGCCGAGCCCTGCCGGATCTTCCCCTCGGCGTCGAGCCGCAAATACTCGCAGATCTTCTTGCCGCTTTCGTTCTGGTAGAACACGACGACGCTGTCGGGCGAGACATAGAGGTCGATCAGCTCGAAATGCAGCTCGGGCAATTTCGCCAGCGCCGTGCTCCAATAGGCCCGCAAGCTCACCTTGCCGCGCACGGTGCCTGACGCGCCGAAGCCGAGCGGCGGGATCCGGTCCGAGGTCATCTCGGCATCCTCGGCATACATCGCCAGCACACGCTCGAGGTCGCGCGCGTTCCAGGCGGCGATCCAGTCGCGGCCGAGCGCGGCAAGGCGGGGCGGGTCGTGAAAATCCGGCATTGGTTTCCTCCATGTGGCTTATGGCCAAATTAGGTCAATAATACTGACCTATACGGATTTGTCCATGCCCAAAGAAGAATGTGGGCGCCCCTTCGAGCGCGGTTGCGGGGGCGGGCGCCGTCGCGTATCTGCTTGCCATGACAGCCCAGCACACAGCCCAAGACACAGTTCAAGCGCCGTCGACGCCCTCCGTGGCCTCGGCGCATGACAAGATTCTGATTGTCGATTTCGGCAGCCAGGTGACGCAACTGATTGCCCGCCGCGTCCGCGAGATGGGCGTCTATTCCGAGATCGTGCCGTTCCAGAAGGCGGAGGCCGCCTTCAAGGAGATGAAGCCGAAGGCGGTGATCCTCTCTGGCGGTCCGGAATCGGTGCATGAGACCGGCTCGCCGCGCGCGCCGCAGCTGATCTTCGAGTCGGGCGTTCCAGTGCTCGGCATCTGCTACGGCCAGATGACCTTGGCGGCCCAGCTCGGCGGCGAGGTCGAGGGCGGGCACCACCGCGAGTTCGGCCGCGCCGATGTCGAGGTGAAGACCGACAGCCAGCTGTTCGACGGCATCTGGGGCCATGGCGAGAAGCACCAGGTGTGGATGAGCCATGGCGACCGCATCACCAAGATGCCTCCGGGCTTCTCCGTCGCCGGCACCTCGCCGAATGCGCCGTTCGCGATCATCCAGGATGAGACGCGTAAATATTACGGCCTGATGTTCCATCCCGAGGTGGTGCACACGCCCGACGGCGCCAAGCTGCTGCGCAACTTCGTGCGCAAGGTCGCGGGGCTGACCGGCGACTGGACCATGCGCGCCTTCCGCGAGGAGGCGATCGAGAAGATTCGCGCCCAGGTCGGCACGGGCAAGGTGATCTGCGGCCTGTCCGGCGGCGTCGATTCCGCCGTGGCGGCGGTCTTGATCCACGAGGCGATCGGCGACCAGCTCACCTGCGTGTTCGTCGATCACGGCCTGCTGCGGCTCGACGAGGCCAAGACCGTCGTCGACCTGTTCCGCAACCACTACAACATCCCGTTGGTCCATGTGGACGCGTCGAAGCAGTTTCTGGGCGAGCTCGAAGGCGTCACCGACCCTGAGGTGAAGCGCAAGACCATCGGGCGCCTGTTCATCGACGTGTTCGAGGCCGAAGCCAAGAAGATCGGCGGCGCCGAATTCCTGGCCCAGGGCACGCTCTATCCTGATGTGATCGAGAGCGTCTCCTTCACCGGCGGCCCGTCGGTGACCATCAAGTCGCACCACAATGTCGGCGGCCTTCCGGCGCGCATGAACATGAAGCTGGTCGAGCCGCTGCGCGAATTGTTCAAGGACGAGGTGCGCGTGCTCGGCCGCGAGCTCGGCCTGCCCGAAGTGTTCGTCGGCCGCCACCCGTTCCCGGGCCCCGGCCTCGCCATCCGCTGCCCCGGCGACATCACCCGGGAAAAGCTCGACATCCTGCGCAACGCCGATGCGGTCTATATCGACCAGATCCGCAAGCACGGCCTCTATGATGCGATCTGGCAGGCCTTTGCGGTGCTGCTGCCGGTCAAGACCGTCGGCGTGATGGGCGACGGCCGCACCTACGAATACGTCGTCGGCCTGCGCGCCGTCACCTCGACCGACGGCATGACCGCCGACTTCTACCAGTTCGACATGAAATTCCTGGCCGAGACCGCGACGCGCATCATCAACGAGGTGAAGGGTGTGAATCGGGTGGTGTACGACGTGACGTCTAAGCCGCCGGGGACGATTGAGTGGGAGTAGGGCGGCCGGCTGCTATCGCGCAGTTTGGCGTAGTTTTGGTGAAGCTGTTCTCACTCCTCTCATATACGAGCGCTGGTCCGAGTTGTGGCCTCTACTTAACCCCGCTCGGTGTCTGAATTCCACCGCGTTTCCACGAACAGAGTATTGTGGCGCACTATAGCGTGCAGAGTGGCCGGAGCCTGCGAGGCGAAGCCTCAGTTTGAGGGATCGGCAGCAGTTGGAGCGAAGCGGACATCCGGGCCGACGGCAGCAACGGGCCAGAAGCATGTCGGTCATCAGTCTGGTGTCAATCACGGACCGGCGCTTCTACTTCGGCTCGAGGTGCAGCGATTGGGCCATTGCGCACTCATCGAAATGAAGCACGAACCTCATCGATAGTCAGCTTTGGGTTCTGCAGATGAGGAAAGTGCCCAATGCCGGGGAGGAGCGTGAGTTCTGCGTGGATACTTTCGGCGAACTCAAGGCCCATCTCTTTCTTGATGTAGAGGTCCTTCTCGCCCCGAACCACCTTCACCGGAGTCTTGAGCCTGGCCAGTCGCGATTCGAAGTGATCCTGGTCTCGCGTAAAGTGCGAGTAGTAGTGGGAGAAAGCGTCTGCTGTCGTCATCGCGCCCTGGCTCCTGCGCGGGACATGTCGTCCTTGAATTCTCGCGACACTTCGAATTGCGCTTCCTTGGGGCAAGCCTCTTGTGAAGGTGTTCTCAAGGATCTCGTCGCGATTCTGTTCAGGTTGGCGCGGACCTACCTCGCTCCACCGCGGTCATGAGCAACCGCATATCCGTCAAATCGAAGCACAATTCTTAATCTTCGGCGTCGCCGAAGTTTCCTATCGGAAATGACCAATTGTGGCGATCGGTAATGTGAGCGTAGCTTGCTAAGTGCGACGCCATGCTTGCCGATTTTGACTATAAAACAAGAGATTGGAGAATGGCGCCTTAGTGGTAAGCGCGATTTTCCGCGCACGTTGTCGGCCGCGATTTGACGGATGGCCTTCGTATCGGGGCGATGCTGAGCCGTTCAGGCAGTGGCCGCTTTGGGGAAGTTGAAGGGCAACAGGTCAGCGATATCGGCGTTGTCTGCGCGCTGAGGCAACTCGGTGAGCACATGGCGCAGCCATGTTAACGGCTCGACACGTGAGGCGCGGCAGGTCAGCATCAGGCTGTAGACGACGGCGCTGGCCCTGGCTCCGTCGACGGTGTCGCTGAACAGCCAGCTTTTTCGGCCAGTGGCAAAAACCCTGATGTCGCGCTCCAGAAGATTGTTGTCGATCGGCATCCTGCCATCTTCGGTGTAACGCGTCAGATAGTCCCATTGGTTCCGGGTGTAAGATACGGCGTCGCCAAGCTTGCTGTCCGGCAGGACCTTCGGGGCGATTTGATCGAGCCATTCCTTGAGGGCGTTCAGGACAGGAATGCTGTGTTGCTGGCGGAAGCGACGGATGCATTGATCCGGCGTTTCGTCTCTGTCCGGTTTCTCGTCCCGCGCCTGCCTTTCAACCCGGTAGAGCTGCTCGAAGAACCGCAGCGCCTGCTCGGGCGGCCCGCCGCCCTTCTTTCTCGCTTTGAGGGCGTCGACAAAACGCCGCCGGGAGTGGGCCATGCATCCAATGTGGGTGGCCCCTTCCAGCGTGCGCCACGCGCTATAGCCGTCACTCATCACGATGCCACGGTAATCGCCGAGGAAGACCTGCGGGTGGATTTGGCCGCGGCCCGGCTGATAATCCAGAAGAACGATCGGCTCGTGACTATCCTTGCCGCTGCGATACGCCCACATGTACGATGTGCTGGTGGCCGCTTTGTCCTTCTCCTTGAGGACCTGAACCGTCGTCTCGTCGCCATGGATGAGAGGCTGCGATCTGAGCCGCAGCTTCAGGGCGTCATAAATGCGATGCAGATGCTTCTCGCTCGAGCCGATCACCCAGTGGCCCAAAGCGCCGCGGCTGACAGGAACGCCTGCGCGTTCGAAGGCCTGCGCCAAGCGGTAGAGCGGCGTGCCGTCGACATATTTGTGAACCAGCGCGAACGCCAGCGTCGAGGCCGTGGCAACGCTGCCCGGCAACGGCTGCGTCGGCATCGGCGCGGTCACGACAGGGGCGTTGATCCCGGTGCGATCGCAATGGCGGCAGGCATATTTGAAGCGCACATTCTGTAAAACCTTCGCCTTCACCTCGATATGAAGTTGCTCGGTGACAGCCTCGCCCATGCGATGCATCTGGCCACGGCAGCAAGGACACGCCTTCTGATCGTCGGGCAGGTCATACTCGACGCGCTCGCGCGGCAGGTTTGCCGGCAGCGGCCTGCGGCCGCGCTTCTTTCCCGTCGTGCTTTCGACCGATGGCAGACCCGTGTCCGGAAGTTCGGCGGTATCGTTCGTTTCGCTGCCGGCGTCATCCTCATCGGCGGCCTGCTCGGCTTCATTGAAGAGACGGTCGACGTGCTTTTCGCTGCGCGGCGCAAAACGATGCAGGCGTGCCAGCGCCAGTTCTTCCTCCAGCTTGACGACGCGCTCCGTGAGCTGACGATTCTCCGCCTCCAGCGCGGCAATGCGCGCCAACAGCACCTCGACACTCGGATTGCCGGTTCGATTCATCGGATTCTTGAATCTGAACCGTTCCGACGCGTCAACCGCTCAACTCAAGAGCTCAGCCGGCAACCTGATATTGCCGCACCGGATGACGGACCATCGCATCGATATCGATGCCGTCGAGGATCCAGTGCAACTGCTCGGTCGTAAGCCGGACGACCGCCTCCTGGCGGCGCGGCCATCGGAACTTGTCCTCGGTCAGCCGCTTCAGGACCAGCACAAAGCCGGACCGGTCGAAGAACAGCAACTTCATCCGGTCGCAACGGCGATTGCAGAACGCAAAAACCGCCGGCACAAACGGATCGAGCGCCATCGTCTCCTGAACCAGAACCGCAAGGCTGTTGATGCCAGCTCGGAAGTCGATCGGCTCACGGTGCAGATAGACCTGCAGGTCACCGCCCAGTCTGAACATGGCCCAGGGCTCCAATGATCGCCGTCAATGCATCCACATCCCCGCATTCCAGCGCGAGCTTCACGCCATTCGGCAGCGACGCGCTCACTTTGGCCGGAGAACAAAAAGCTGGAGACCCCTTGGATTCCGACCCACCCACTTCAGCGCAAGTCGCCGGCAAATCCACCGCCGCCACACTGCCTTGCCGCGACAAACCCCGCTCGGCGGCCCCCTCAAGGTGAACCGGGATGAACGCCGAGGGTGACGACGACGGCGCCGACCTGGCCGCGGCGTCCTTCTTGATCCACTTCCGAAGCAGGTTCGCGTTGACCCCATGTTCGAGTGCAAGTCTCGAGACCGAAACGCCAGGCTCAAGGCAGGCCGCCACAAGACGCTCCTTCGATGTCGTCTCAAAGCGCCGGCGACCGTTCCGACCAACAAGCCTGACACGCAGTTTCTGACCATCGTCGCTCATCATGAGGTATCCACCTATTTAAGTGGACACCTCATGCATCAGAGCACTCAAAACCAAAAGGTGCGGGGAAATTCGCGCTTACCCTTAGTGAGAGCGACATTTTTTCGGAGCTATCACGCTATATGCACGCGGATGCCATGGGCCTACGCGAAGTCAAAAATGGGGACACGGCCTGGTCCGAGGAGTCGGGATGAGTGGTTATCTTTCGCCGCATGTTCTATTTGTCGCGCTGACGTTTTTCGTCGCCGGATTCGTCAAGGGCGTGGCGGGAATGGGTTTGCCGACCGTCTCTATGGGCGTCCTCAGCGCGATCATGCCGCCAGTCAGTGCAGCTTCTCTGCTGGTCATTCCATCCTTCGTCACAAACTTTTGGCAGTTGTTTACAGGGCCGAATTTTCTGGGCCTGATTAAAAGACTTTGGGTGATGATGCTCGGCATACTGGTTGGCACCCTTGCCGGCTCGTGGCTTTTGACGAGCGCCAATACCGTATACGCAAGTGTTGGATTGGGTGCCGCCCTGATTATCTTTGCAGTGCACGGCCTATTTGCGAAGCCACTGTCGGTTCCCACGCGCTTCGAACGTTCATTGTCGCCTGTCATCGGGTTGGCAACCGGACTAATCAACGGAGCAACCGGAGTTTTCACGCTTCCCGCCGTTCCTTATCTTCAGGCTCTCGGTCTTTCCAAAAACGATCTCATCCAGGCGCTCGGGCTGTCGTTCACGGTCTCAACAATTGCATTGGCGGCAGGCCTCGCCCGTGGCGGAGCTTTCCATCTTGGAAGTATTACCCTGTCAGTCCTTGCGATCATTCCTGCGTTGCTGGGGATGCACGTCGGAACAATGGTCCGTGGGCGCATAAGCGCGGCAACCTTTCGACGTTGGTTCCTGATCCTTATCGGTATTCTCGGTCTTGAACTCGCTGCTCACCCATTCCTCTTCTGAAGCAGATGACGATGTGCGAGCGTATGACATAGACAGCCACGCCTATTACCGCTCGATGCCAGCTCACACGAGGGGTTGCGGCGGCCATAGCGCTTAAGAGATCGCGACCTTCGGCTCCATAAGCTGCTGCGCAAGCAAGCCGGCGTGCGGTGTGAGCGCAGAGAAGTCACGCGCACAAAGATGAAGCTGCCTTAGCGCCCAGGAGTCTCGAAGGGGCACGATTGTCAAACCGAGGTGGCTTACATCTTTGGCGGAGGCTTCGGGCAAAATGGCGATCCCAACGCCGGACTCAATCATCATTGCGATGTTCTCAATGCGCCTGAGTTGAATGCGGTAGTAAATTTGCCGACCCAGGCGTGCGGCACGTTCTCCTAAATATGCTTCCAATGCAGCGTCGGCCACGCCAACGAACGGCTCATCAACGACATCTGCGAAAGCTATCGATTGGTGATCGCTGATGCGGTGCGTTTCGCTCACAACAGCGACGAGTTGGTCTTGCGCGATAACGTGAGTCTGCAACGCCGCCAGACCAGTGTGGTAAGCTACAATTCCCAGGTCAGCACGACCTTCCAGGATGGCCCGCGCAATCTCGGCGCTCGGTCGTTCATAGAGATCTATTGAAAGATCTGGATAAGCGACCAAGAAACGGCCGAGCCGAGGAGGAAGAAATGCGGCCAACCCGGCCGTGTTGGACAAGAGCCTGATGCGTCCTCTCAGGCCAGTGCCGTAGCTGCGCAACTCACCGCGCATCTGCTCTACCTGATCCAGTATCAACCGTGCATGGCGAACCAGAGCGTCACCGGCCGGCGTCG
Organism: Bradyrhizobium sp. USDA 4504; assembly: GCF_054063995.1. Taxonomy (NCBI): domain Bacteria; kingdom Pseudomonadati; phylum Pseudomonadota; class Alphaproteobacteria; order Hyphomicrobiales; family Nitrobacteraceae; genus Bradyrhizobium; species Bradyrhizobium sp. USDA 4504. The sequence goes on from NZ_JBSSGV010000001.1 coordinate 2,201,660, forward strand.
TAGTGACACCCCGCCTATTTCGCTCCAGGAGCTGGGCGCCAAGCGAAGACTCCATCCCGGAAATGCGTTCGCTCACGGAAGCGAGAGCCAGATTCATGCTCTCGGCTCCCTTGGTGAGGCTGCCCCGCTCCACCACGGTTAAGAACAACCGCATATCCGTCAGATCGAAGCGCAATTTCTCATCCTTCGGCTTGGCCGAACCAATCCATCGGAAATGGCCAATTGTAGCATCTGGTTGGCTTGCTTATCTTACCCCATAGGAGCCCATACTCGCCAAATTTCTCTGTTAATACAATTGGTTGAAGGTGTGGCGTCTTGGTGAAAGCTAGGTTGCCGGCCGCGACATCACGCCATATGCGCGTGGATGCCATCGGCTTGCGCGAAGCTTTCAAATGCCATTGCCAGTCCGAGTGAGTCAAAACAAGGAGATTCACGATGAAGGCGATCATTGTGACGGACCAAGCTGCGGGAACGGCCGGGATGAAGCTGGTGGAACGGCCGGAGCCGCAGGGGGCAGCGCTCGCCAGCCTATCGGGCGCTAATTACGGCGATGTCGTTGTTCAGGTCCATGCGTCGGGATTCACCGGAGATGAACTGGCATGGCCCTCGACCTGGATCGATCGTCTCGGCCGTGACCGGACGCCTTCGATCCCCGGCCACGAGCTGGCCGGAGTGGTCACCGCCCTCAGTTATGGAACAACGGGGCTATCGGTGGGACAGCGGGTGTTCGGCCTCACGGACTGGACTCGCGACGGCACGCTGGCGGAGTATGTGGTCGTCGAGGCCCGCAACCTCGCCGCGCTACCGGGGGACGTTGACTTCACGGTGGGCGCGGCCCTCGTGATGCCGGGCCTGACCGCGTGGCAGGGGCTGTTCGAGCACGGCCGCCTTTGTGCGGGGCAGAGCGTCCTTGTGCACGGTGCGGCTGGCGTGGTCGGTTCGATGGCAACCCAGCTCGCGCGTGAGGCCGGGGCATATGTGATCGGCACCGGACGCGCTGCCGGCCGCCAGACGGCTCTCGACTTCGGCGCGCAGGAGTTCGTCGACCTCGATAACGACGCTCTGGAAGATGTTGGCGGAGTCCATCTGGTTTTCGATGTCCTCGGCGGCGACATCGCGAAGCGGTCTGCAAGCGCGGTTCGAGCCGGGGGAACGCTGGTGACAATCGCAGGCCCGACAGAGGCGCGCCCCGCTGATGGCCGGACGATTGACTTCGTTGTCGAGGCCAACCGCGCCCAACTGAGCGAGATCGTCCAGCGAGTGCGGGACGGACGACTGCGAACGAACATTGGCACTGTCGCAACCCTCGACGATGCTGTCGCTGCCTTCAACCCGACCGAGCGACGGCCGGGGAAGACGATCATTCGCGTTCGTCCGTGAGGACTCGGGAAGGGAGGGCGATTCTTCACCTTCCCGCCTTTTCGCACGTGGAGATTAGTGAAGGTACTTCTCGTATGTCCCAAATCGACTGGCTAAGCCATCTCCTGCAAATGATGACGGTCACTGGCCAGGTGGAGGCCCGCTGCGTTTATGGCTCACCATGGCGTGTGGATTTCGCTCACTCCGCGGCACACGAAATTCCCTACCACGTTGTGCTAAAAGGCAGTGCCATTATTGAGGATCCGGAAACGGGGACGGCGAGGGAATTGCTGGCCGGGGATATTGTGTTGTTTCCTCACGGGTCGGCACACGCCTTGCACGATGGCAGCGGACGTATGCCGGGTCGAACCTACGAACGCCAAGTTTCCGCAGGATGGATGCTCAGGGAGAACGATGGCGGAGGAGAGCATCTGGACATGTTGTGCGGGCGATTTTTCATCGAACCGCCCCATGATCGGCTGATCCGCGATTATCTACCCAGGACTCTAATGGTACGCGCCATGGCCGGTCGTGGTGAAGCGGGCATCGGGGCAGCTTCGAACCACTTGGCCAGTCTGGTGAGCATGATGCGCATAGAGTCCGCTGGCGAAAGACCAGGAGGGCATGCAATCCTCAACGGACTGACGCTAACGCTGTTCACACTTGCACTGCGCGCGGCAAGTGAGTCTGAACAGGCGCCTGCAGGCCTATTGGCACTTGCCGGCCATTCACGATTGGCACCAGCCATTTCAGCCATGTTCGACAGTCCGGCGCGCCCCTGGAATCTTCAAGATCTGGCTGACTTGTGCAACATGTCTCGCGCAACCCTCGTGCGGCACTTTCAAGACGGGCTGGGCCGTTCTCCTATCGAACTCCTGACAGACATCCGCATGAGCATGGCCGCCAACGAACTGAAGAAGCCGGGAATGTCGACCGAGTTCGTGGCCGATGCAGTCGGGTATCAATCCGTGTCGGCATTCCGGCGTGTTTTCACCGACAAGGTGGGGATGGGGCCGGGGCAATGGCGTCGCTTGGCACGCGAGGGCGAGGACGCGTTCGCTCTCGGTGTACATCCTGGATAAAATACCCGAATATCGAGCTCAACTCGGCGAGAAAACGTCCGCCGTCCCGCGCCGCAATCGGGCGAATCGATCGTCTCGTTGTCTTGATACTTTTAGGTCTTTTATTGAGCAAACCTAGTCTCGAAATCGGTATCGGCTGAGCTTAAAGCGGCAGGTCTTAACTGCCTAACGAGAGAGCCAAACCATGAGCCGCATCGCTATCCCCGCCGTCGAGTCCGCGACCGGCGCCACTGCCGATATTTATGCGCGCGTGAAAAAACTTTCCGGTGGTCGCGTTCCCAATACGTACGCCGCATTGGGCCACCTTATACCGGCGTCTTTGGCCGCCGTGCTCGACGCCCAAGGTACATTGAACGCGGGCAACCTGAGCAGGCAAGAGCACGAAACCATCAAGCTGCTAATCAGTGAGAAGACCGGTTGCGACGTTTGCGTGGCTGCGCACAGCTTCGTCGGCAAACTGGCGGGTCTACCGGTCGACGCGCTGCATGCCATTCGCGCAGGGCAGCCCACGGGTGATGCCAAGCGTGATGCCTTGGTGCGCTTCGTATCCCACCTGCATGCCACGAGCGGCACGATCAGCGACGACGAGTTCAATGCCATCCGTGAGGCCGGCTACACCGACACCCAATTGGCGGAAATCTCGCTGACCATTGCACTCGGCATCTTCACCAATACCTTCAACCGTATCAACGGCACCGACGTCGACTTTCCGTCCGTCGAGTAAAACCGCCTCGCAGGGCGGATCAGGCATCGTTCATTCAAGTGTCTTCTGGCTGCTTATACGGGCGGTGAGTGAGAGCAATTCCGCATAGAGCGAAAGCACTCGTGTACCTCAATCTATCCCGTCATCCATAGAGATAATCGTGCCCAACGCAACCACCAAGATCAATGCCGTCATCGAATGTATCTTGAGTCGCCGCTCTAGCAAAGTCTACGATCCAGCCGCCACTCTGAGCGACGATCAGATTCGCGAGCTAGTGCGCATCGGTACGACCGCGCCCACGTCCTTCAACTTGCAGAATTGGCGTTTCATCGCCCTACGTACGCCTGAAGCCAAGGCACGCCTCAGTCCGATCGCTTGGAGCCAGCCGGCGATCATGGATGCAGCAGTCACCTTCATCGTCATTGACAGGTTGGCGGATGCGAACACTCTCCCACAGCGCCTGGCACCTGTCGTGGAAGCCGGGATCATGCCGGCACATATGGTGCCGGAGAGCGAACGCCGCGCACGCAGTCTTTATGACGACCAACCGCAGCGCCAGCGTGACGAAGCCATGCGGACCGCAACCTTTGGCGCAGCGGCGATGATCTATGCCGCTCACTCCTTTGGCCTGGGATCCACACCGATGATCGGTTTTGACGCCGACGCGGTGCACCGCCGAGTTTGGTCTCGGCGAAAACGAAGTGCCCGCCATGTTGTTGACCGTTGGACCGGAGCGAGCTGGGAACTGGCCGCAGAAGCCGCGTATGTCGGTGGCCGATGTGCTTGATCTTCTCTAACCATTTTTAAAAACAATTCCGAATGTCGCCAGGCACGCCAATGCTGTTCCAGCAGGCAGCGCCTCGCACCGTCCTGCTCCATTTACGAAAATCAGGTTGATCACTGTAACGGCAGAGGTGCGAACAGTGTGTCTGCAACTGCGCCATGCAACACGGGGGAGAGAGCGCATCGTCGGTTCGGAGAAAGATGAGCGTATCGAGCCTTTAATTGAGCCGAGTTCGTCTCGAACCACTTAGTGCGTGGCCGTATCTATACCTCTCCAACATGTCGATCAAAGGACCGCTATGACCACCGCCATCGCCGAAAACGCTCAAACTCGCAGTGTTAACGTAGATCTCGTCATAACCAATGAAGTCATCGAAACCATGCTGAGCCGCAGTGCTACGAAGTATTATGATCCTGAGGCTGTTCTGACTGACGAACAGATCACCGCCCTAGTGGAGATCGGGACCTCGGCGCCGACCTCGTTCAACTTCCAGAACTGGCGTTTCGTTGCCGTGCGTTCACCCGAGGCGAAGGAGCGGCTACGCCCGATCGCCTGGAACCAGGCGATTAGCTACGAAGCGGCGGTGACATTCATCATCATCGGCCAGCTCGCTGATGCGAGCACCGTACCCGCGGTCTTTGGCCCGATGGTGAAAGCGGGCTACATGCCGGCGGACCAGCTTCCTGAAGCGGAAAAGGGTGCCCGCGGTATTTACGACGATAACCCGCAGCAGCAACGAGACGAGGCGATGCGCAGCGCAACTTTCGGCGCGGCCGCGATCATTTACGCTGCCCGGTCGATGGGCTGGGGCTCGACCCCGATGATCGGTTTTGACCCCGCCGCGGCGAGAAAGGAATACAACCTCGCCAACAACGAGATCCCCGTGATGCTTCTCGCGGTCGGGCCGATGCGTGATGGGAATTGGCCGTCGAAGCCACGCCGGCCCGTGCTCGACGTCCTGAGCTTCCGTTGAACCCATAGCGGGGCGCACCAACACATACGGAGCTATCGATGTCCAGAATTACAACCCCTAAGCCGGAACACGTCCCGGCGGATTCGAAAACGACGCTCGATGCGTTCACCAAGACTATTGGATTCACCCCCAACATGCTGGCGTGCTTCGCGCAGAGCCCGGTTGCGTTCAACGCGTGGGCCGACCTAATCGGCTCCTTGAGCAAGACGCTTGACGTGAAGACCCGTGACAGCATCGGTCTCGCGGTCTCGGAGGTGAATGGCTGCAACTACTGCCTGACCGTGCACAGCTATACGGCCGAACACATGGCCAAGTTGCCGGCCAATGACATCATCCTTGCGCGCCAGGGTCATGCCTCCGATCCGAAGCGCGACGCCGCCCTCCAGTTCGCGCGCAAGGTCATCCAGTCGCGCGGACAGGTCAGCGACACCGACCTGAAGACCGTGCGCGATGCTGGCTACACGGATGCGAACATCATGGAGATCATCGCCCTGGTGGCCATGTACTCCCTGACGAACTTCTTCAACAACGTGTTCGATCCAGACAAAGACTTCCCTCCCGTAAGCCCGGCTGGGTCGATCTGAGCTAGCGAGCGTAATGTTCGAGTCTGGATGCGCCTCAAGAAAAGTCATTAGGAGCGCATCCAGGCGGGAGCAGTTAATTTTCCGGAGGAAATGTGCCCCAGGCCGATTGGCTGAGCCGGCTTCTGCAAATTATTACCGTCACCGGGCAGCTAGAGATTTGCTGCTCGTATGGTGCGCCGTGGCGTTTGGCCAAGTCTCAGTGTGCGGCACATGAGATTCCTTACCATATCGTGCTCAATGGCCGGACTGTAATCGAGTTTCTTGAGACGGATACTGAAACGGCCAAAGAACTGGTAGGCGGTGATATCATCCTGTTGCCTCATGGGTCGGCCTATGTGCTGCACGATGGCAGTGGAGCTCCAGCGGGGCCGACTGATGTTCGGCAAGGTTCTGGAGGGTGGGCCTTCAAAAAGAATAGTGGCCCGGGTGAGCGTCTAGACATGTTGTGCGGGCGATTTTTCATTGGAGCGCCCCATGATCGCCTGATTCGTAACTGCCTCCCCGCGAAGCTGGTAGTGCGGTCCATAGAGGGGCTTGCTGGGGACGATACTGGGTCAGCTTCGAACCATCTGGCCAATCTCGTGGCGCTGATGCGGATGGAGGCAACAAGCGACAAACCGGGAGGCGATGCCATCCTTCGCGGGCTTTCCTCGGTGCTGTTCACGCTGGTGTTACGTGCAGCGAGCGAATCTGAGTCAGCTCCAGAAGGACTGCTGGCGCTGACGAGTTATTCGCGACTTGCACCGGCTATTGCAGGAATGTTCGGTGATCCGACGCGACACTGGAATCTGATCGATCTCGCTGACTTGTGCGGCATGTCGCGGGCTACCTTCGCGCGTCATTTTCAGGACAAGCTGGGGCGTTCGGCCGCCGATCTGTTGACGGATATCCGGATGAGCTTGGCCGCCAACGAGCTGAAGAAGCCGACGATCAGCATCGAGGTCGTGGCCGAATCGGTCGGGTATCAGTCTGTGGCGGCGTTCCGGCGCGTGTTCATCGACCGAACGGGGACGACACCAGCGCAGTGGCGCCGTTTGGCCCGCGAGAGAGCGAGCAAATAAGTTCGCGTTCGCTGTGCCAATCGGATCAGTCGTCCGGGGGAAGATGAATTGCCCGCGGTCGGATGTTGGGAAGCTGAAGCGCTGGGGCACTCGTTTGGTCGATCTCGGCAAGGATCTCGGCATGAAAGTGTCGACCGCAGAAATCGTCCACCTGCTGGCGAAAATATTCGGTGCCTGATGGGCAACTTCACCGACATCCTCGCTCGTATAGGAAAGCTCTCGACCAGCATTACGAAGCAGCGTCCCTTTCTGGTATTCCGCCAGACCCTCTCCGCCGACCGCTTTGGCCGAACATCGCGAACGCGGTCCTCTTTCTCGCATGCAATCCCTTCTCGACCGGTTCGACCGTCGTCGTCGATGGGGGAGCCACCGTCGCGGCGTGAGCGGCTGCCGGATTGTTGGACCGCTTCGATACGCGCGGCTATCATCGAAGAAAGACCAGATGTTCGCCTATTGAACAAGATAATCGGGAGGTTTGAATGGTCCGCAGGTCGACGGTGCTCGCGATACTCGGTGCTGGAATTCTGTTCGCAGCCGCAGCACCCGCTACAGCACAGCCGGCGGACGTCAATTCGCCCGATCTCGTTCTCGTCAACGGAAGGGTCCTGACCCTTGACGAGCAATCCAGCGTGACCGAAGCGATCGCCGTCCGGGACGGAAAGATTCTCGCGGTCGGAAGCAGCGCGTCCATGCGGGCGCTCGCCGGAGCGCGCACGCAGGTGCTTGATGTATCCGGCAAGACCGTCGTTCCCGGATTGATCGATACGCATGCGCACTTCAAGGCGGCTGGACTTGGCGACTATGTCGTCGTCATGGGCCGGGCGAAGACGGTCGCGGAAGCGCTCGAGGCAATCAAGGCCTTCGTCGCCAAGAAGAAGCCGGGCGAGTGGATCGTTGGGGGAGCGTGGCACCCGCCGTCACAACTCGCCGAGAAGCGCTACCTGACGAGACAGGAGATCGACAGCGTCGCTCCGAACAATCCGGTCTACTTGCGCACCGTCGGGCATTTCTCGATGGCGAACACGATGGCGTTGCAGAAGGCAGGCATCGATAAGACCACCGCAAACCCGGACGGTGGCTTTTTCGAGCGCGACGCGGCCGGCGAACTGATCGGCGTCCTCGTCGAGACCGCGATCGACCGGGTCGAGAAGGCCGTTCCGCCGTGGACCGAAGAGGATGAAATCAGGCAGTTCACACTTGCGGAAGGCGCGCTGAACAGTTTTGGGATCACGAGCGCGGTCGAAGGCGCCACGGAAGCGCGCGACGTCCGTACGCTGCAGAAGCTCGCGGCGTCCGGACAAGCGACGCTGCGGACGGGATTGATGTACAGACCTGAGCCGCCCGCCGATCTAGGCGCCTGGGAAGCGATCATGTCGGCTAATGGCGCTTCGTCCGGCTTCGGCGACGACTGGGTCAGGTTTGCCGGCATCAAGATCTTCTACGATGGCGGCATGACCTTGAAGACGGCGTTGATGCGCGACGTCTATCCGGATTCGCACGACAACTACCACGGCATCGCCCAGCAGACCCCCGAGCGGCTCACGCAACTCGTCTCAATCTGCAATCGCTACGGCTGGCGTGTTGGCGTGCACGTCGTAGGTGATCTCGGCATCGACCAGGTGCTCGACGCCTTCGAGGCGGCCGACAAGGAACGGTCCATAAGCGGCCGTCGTTTTGTTCTCATCCACGCGAGCCTGATCAGACCTGAGCAGATGGAGCGCGCCCACAAGTTGGGGGTCAGGGTCGATTTCCAGAACGTCTTCATGTGGGACAAGGCTGCGACCGTCGAGCGCTTCCTGGGGCGGCCAACAGCCGATCGCGCCGTGCCGACAAAGACCTTGATCGAGAAGATGGGGCTGGACAATCTCGGTGCCGGAACCGACTTCCCGGTCAACCCGATCAACCCGTTCCTCAACATGTACATCATGGTGACGCGGAAGGATCCGAACGGAAGCGTCTACGGTGCGCCGGAAGCTATCAGTCGCGAACAGGCACTCCGCCTCTACACGTCGGCAGCTTCCCGCTACATGTTCGACGAGGCACGCAAGGGTACGATCCAGCCGGGCAAGCTTGCCGACCTCTCGGTCCTTTCCGCGGACTACATGGCCATTCCGGAAGAGCAAATTAAAGACATCAAGGCGGACATCACGCTTGTCGGCGGCAAAATCGTCTTTCAACGTTGACTCGAAGGAGAGGACTAACGCCGAAGCGCGCACTATCGACGTCGCCAGTTCGTCGACGCCGGGCGCCTAGGCCGGAGCACGGCAGTCCGGGGAGCGGAGGAATGCTCCTGACATCTGACGGTATTTTAAGATTTGTGTCAGTGCGGGCACTGTCAGTGTTGGTTGCGCATGCGGCGCGCCATCCAATCGATAGACTCCGATAGGTAGCGGAATTGCCTGCATTCCATGAGGAGCAATTTTTCTTGTGGATTCAAGACCAAAAAAATACGGCGGGTATGCCGTCGGCGTTTGTCCGTCAGATCGAGAAAATTGTGCTTACAGCTCAACGACGTGCCGTCGTTCAAAATGATAGAGTGGGAGCAGGCGATCGGCTGCAATCGCGCAACGTCGCGTGGCTTCTTGTGAGACGGTTTTTGCCTGTTTTCGTTCTGAGCTGTGTACGTTGATCTAACTCGATCGAGCTCCGCAATTCCATCGCGCATCCATGACCAGAGTGTTGTTGCGCGTCGCAGCGTACAAATGGGCCAGAGAGGCACTGAGCTGCCACAGAGCTCGGCGGGGGCTCTTTCCACATTGACAAGCCGTTGCGCGGTGTTTAAGCAGGACGACGTGCGAGGACGCGCACGAAAAATTCCAACGACGTAGCTGGGCATCTGGTCTTGGCGCGTCGTTTTTTGCGTTTTTAGGAACAATCTATAGTCCCAAGCTGGTGCTCTGCTCGAAGATTCGGAGCGGGACACCATGAGACACGCTTGTTTGGCTATCTATCTTTCTGCAGCGGTTGTGCTACTGGCCGGTGAGCCGGCAAAGGCCCAGACCAGGATCGGCGCCATTTTCGACCTGACCGGCGGCCTGAACATCTACGGCATTCAGCAGAACAACGCGCTGAGACTGGCCGTCGATAACATCAATGCAAAAGGCGGTGTGCTCGGGAAGCCGATCGAGGTTGTCGGCTACGACGCGCAGTCGGAGCTGAGCAAATACACCCAGTATGCGAATACGGCGGTCCTGCGGGATCGTGTGAGCGCGCTGTTCGCCGGTCTCACCAGCTCGTCACGCGAGGCGATCCGGCCAATCGTCCGCAAGGCCAATATCCCTTACTTCTACGGATCGCTCTACGAAGGTGGCGCCTGCGACAAGCAGACCTTCGTCACGGGACCGTCCGCCTCGCAGCAATTGTCGGTACTCATCGACTGGGCGGTGAAGAAATACGGCAAGCGGATCTACATCATGGCGCCCGACTACAATTTCGGGACGATCTCGGCGCACTGGGTCAGGGAATATGCGAAGAACGCCGGTGCGGAGGTTGTGGGCGAGGACTTCCTGGCGCTGACGGTCACCGACTACGCGCCGACCGTCCAGAAGATCCAGTCTGCCAGGCCGGACTTCGTCGTGGCGCTGCCGGTCGGTGCCAACCAGACCGGCTTCCTCGAGCAGTTCGCCGCCGCCGGCCTCAAGGACAGGATCGGCGTCGTCTCGACCAACTACGGCTCCGGCAACCAGCAGGTCGTGGTGTCACCGGCGGCCGGCAAGGGGCTCGTCGCGGACCAGGGCTACTTCCAGGTCGTCGACAATCCGGTCAATGCCGAGTTCGTCAAGCTGTGGACTGCGAAGTACGGCAGCGACACGCCGATCATCTCGGAAGCGGTCGACATCTGGAATGCCGTGCATTTGTGGGCGGCGGCGGTCAACAAGGCAGGAGTGGCCCAGACAGCTCCGGTTATCGCCGCCCTCGAAAGCGGGCTGAGCTTCGAGGCACCGAACGGTACCGTGAAGCTCGAGCCGAAGTCGCACCATCTGCGCCAGAACATCTACATCGTCGAAGGCGACGACAGGCATGGCTTCAAGGTCGTCGAGACGTTCAAGGACGTCGCGCCAGCCTACGAGAACGAGAAGTGCGACCTGGTCGCAAACCCCACGCTCGCCCAGCATTTTGCACCGGAGAACAAGTAGGCGCCGAGGAGGGCGCGCCCATCAACGCGCGCCCTTACGGGCCTGTCTGACGACAGACTTGTACTAGTTCGGTAATAAGACTAGACACCGGCTGCGGCATGTGGTTCGATGATAGAACCATATAAGATATTAGGGAGGAAGCTAAATGTTATCCCGCATCAATCTCTTCGTTTCGAACGGGCGTGCTTTGCGCAGCAAAACGGGCAAGGACATCAGTCGGAGCTCGTGGACAAGGCTACTGCGCCTTGGCGCATTGGTGGCTGTCACGTTTTGTCTTGCGGGGAAGCCAGTGCGCGCCGAAGGCGGCATCAGGATCGGCGCTATTTTCGACCTGACCGGCGGCCTGAACATCTACGGCATTCAGCAGAACAACGCGCTGAAACTGGCCGTTGATACCATTAATGCAAAGGGCGGCGTGCTCGGGAAGCCGATCGAGGTTGTCGGCTACGACGCGCAGTCGGAGCTGAGCAAATACACCCAGTATGCGAATACGGCGGTCCTGCGGGATCGTGTGAGCGCGCTGTTCGCCGGTCTCACCAGCTCGTCACGAGAGGCGATCCGGCCAATCGTCCGCAAGGCCAACATCCCTTACTTCTACGGATCGCTCTACGAAGGCGGTGCCTGCGACAAGCAGACCTTCGTCACGGGACCGTCCGCCTCGCAGCAATTGTCGGTACTCATCGACTGGGCGGTGAAGAAATACGGCAAGCGGATCTACATCATGGCGCCCGACTACAATTTCGGGACGATCTCGGCGCACTGGGTCAGGGAATATGCGAAGAAGGCCGGTGCGGAGGTTGTGGGCGAGGACTTCCTGGCGCTGACGGTCACCGACTACGCGCCGACCGTCCAGAAGATCCAGTCTGCCAGGCCGGACTTCGTCGTGGCGCTGCCGGTCGGTGCCAACCAGACCGGCTTCCTCGAGCAGTTCGCCGCCGCCGGCCTCAAGGACAGGATCGGCGTCGTCTCGACCAACTACGGCTCCGGCAACCAGCAGGTCGTGGTGTCACCGGCGGCCGGCAAGGGGCTCGTCGCGGACCAGGGCTACTTCCAGGTCGTCGACAATCCGGTCAATGCCGAGTTCGTCAAGCTGTGGACTGCGAAGTACGGCAGCGACACGCCGATCATCTCGGAAGCGGTCGACATCTGGAATGCCGTGCATTTGTGGGCGGCGGCGGTCAACAAGGCAGGAGTGGCCCAGACAGCTCCGGTTATCGCCGCCCTCGAAAGCGGGCTGAGCTTCGAGGCACCGAACGGTACCGTGAAGCTCGAGCCGAAGTCGCACCATCTGCGCCAGAACATCTACATCGTCGAAGGCGACGACAGGCATGGCTTCAAGGTCGTCGAGACGTTCAAGGACGTCGCGCCAGCCTACGAGAACGAGAAGTGCGACCTGGTCGCAAACCCCACGCTCGCCCAGCATTTTGCACCGGAGAGCAAGTAGGCACCGAGGAGGGCGCGCGCCATCAACGCGCGCCCCGCCGTTGGAGGAAGGGTTGATGATGGAACTGGATTATCTGGCAACCGTGTTGCTGTCCTCGTTGTCGAGCGCGTCGATCCTGTTGATTGCGACAATTGGCCTTGCGGTCGTATTCGGTCTGATGGGCGTTATCAATCTTGCGCACGGTGAGTTTTTGATGATCGGGGCCTATGCAGCCCTGACGGCCACCCGATACGGTGTGCCATTCATCTTCGCAATCCCGATTGCCGTTCTTGTCACCATGGCCATTGGTGCGGCTGTCGAGGTTCTGATCATCCGCCGTCTCTACGGCCGCCTGTTTGACACGATGCTGGCGACCTGGGGGCTCAGTATTGCGTTCTATCAGCTCGCGGTCACGATCTTCGGTACGGTTACGCCTGGCATCGGCATGCCGCAGTTCAACCTGAAGATCGGCAATTACAGTCTCGCTGGCTATCCGATTTTGATGATCGGCGTCGCCGTGCTCGCGACACTTTTCGTCTACGTCCTCATGACACGTACTGTGTACGGGATGAAGGCGCGTGCCGCGATCCAGATGCCGGAGATGGCGCGGGCAATCGGCATCGAGTCGTACCGTGTCAATACGCTCACGTTTGCGATCGGATGCGGTCTCGCGGGGTTTGCCGGGGCTGTTCTGTTACCTATCGTGCCGGCAACCCCATCCATGGGCTTCGCTTTCGTCATCAAGGCGTTTCTTGCCGTCGTGGTCGCAGGGCCGGTGACGCTCACGGGCAGCGCGCTGACAGCGATCGGTCTCGGCGGTGGCGCATCCGTAACGGCGAGCTTTTTGACTTCGGTCGCGGGCGACGCCTTCTTCTTTCTGATTACCGCATTTCTCCTCTGGCTTTATCCGCTCGGGATTACGGCCAAATGGCGCAGCAAGATGTGAGACGAGCCATGAGTCTGTCTTTAAAGGATCCGCGTGTTTCGACACTGACAATGTCAGCTCAAGAGCACCTTCAGATGACCCGAGACGTGAACCGCGCAACAGGTCTGTCTGAGAAGCTCTACGAGAACGCTGGCCTGGTTTTCCCGGTTCTTGCAACGGGCGCCGCGCTTGCGGCGGCCAGCTTCATCGATCCCTACCTTGCGTACGTCGCAACGTCATGGGTGATCTTTGGATTACTCGGTCTCAGCCTCGATCTTGTCTGGGGGCGAGGCGGCCTGCTGTCCCTCGGACAAACGGCCTTCTACGGCCTCGGCGGCTATTTCGGCAGCATCCTTGCCATCAACATGGCGCCGCTGACGGGCAACACGCTCGTCTGGAGCCTTCCGGCCGGCGCCGTCTTCGGTGCTGCCAGTGCGGCTGCACTGGGCGCGATTATCTTCTTTGCACGAATGGGACCGTTGCAGGCGACGATCCTTTCGTACACCTTTACGCTGCTGTTGTGGTCGCTGACGCAATCCTTGAAGATCTCGGTCGGACAGGCGGAGATCGGCGGCGATAATGGGCTGTCGAATATTCCAGGCGTAGTCCTCGCATTCAGGCGGGGGGCGGAATCACTCGATCCCGTCGAGGTATTCGTCACGGTCGTCATTGTGTCGGCTGCCGTTTACTTCCTGTGCTGGTGGTTGATGCGCGGCACGTTCGGTCGTGTCATCGACTGCATTCGGATTGACCCGCAGAAGACGGAACTTCTCGGCTACGACATTCGCAAATATCAGGTTGCCAGTTTTTCTCTCGCAGGGGCGATCGCCGGGCTGGCCGGAGCGATGTTCGCGGCTTGGGCCAACTACCTTAACCCGTCGATTTTCTCGGTTCAGGAGGCGCTCCTTGTGCCGATCTACGTCCTGGTCGGCGGCCTCGGTACCCTGGCGGGAGCGTTTGTCGGTGCGTTCGCGATCGGCGGCCTGTCCTATTATCTGGGCGGCGGGGCCGTCGGCGGGCAGACGACGCTGATCCTTGGCATTGTTTTGATCCTGCTCGTTCTCTTTCTGAAGAATGGTCTGGTGGGCGCTATCGGCGAGCTCTGGCGAAGAACGCTTCCAGACGCGAATGCGGCAGCGCGCGATGCCGGGGCCGTTTCAATTGATCCCGGTGTGCTGGAAGGCATTCTTGTTGAAGCTGCGGAGCAGGCGGGGCCGGCGAAACGGCTTGCGACCGTCGATCTCTACAAGCAGTTCGGTGGCGTCATCCCGGTCAACAAGGTAACGCGCGCATTCGAGCCCGGACGACCTTATTCGCTGATCGGGCCGAACGGCGCCGGAAAGAGTTCGTATCTCAAGGCCTGCGTCGGCATCTACATGCCCGAGGCCGGATCAGTGGTGGTCGGCGACGTGGATGCGACGAACGCGCCAATCTTCGAACGCGTTCGCCAGGGTGTCGGCGTGAAGAACCAGAAGCCACAGATATTCGGCGAACTGACGGTGGATGAGAATCTGGCGATTGCTGCCTTCGCCCGGACTCGCGACAGGCAGGCAGCGGCTGATGTGAGCCGCCGGATACTTGCCATGCTGGGCTTCGAACAACAGGCAAAAGTCCAGGCTTCGGCGCTCTCGCACGGACAGCAACAATGGCTGGATATCGGCATGGTGCTCTGTCTCGCGCCCCGCGTCATACTGCTCGACGAGCCCGCGGCCGGGATGACGAATGAGGAAACGCGGGAGCTCTCGGCTCTCGTGCGGACGCTGGCGCGGCATACCACCGTGATCGTTGTGGAGCACGATATGGAATTCGTCAGGACACTCGAAGGTCACGTGACGGTACTCCACCATGGCCAGGTCTTTGCCGAAGGTGACATTGCTGAACTGCGCGCGGACGATCGGGTCCTCGACATCTATCTCGGGAGGCGCGAGCATGTTTAGAATTGTCAACGCGACCGGCGGATACGGGAAGACCGTTATCATCCGCGATGTGTCAATCGCAGTGGACAAGGCCGAGATCGTCGCGCTGCTGGGACGCAACGGCGTTGGGAAATCCACGCTGATGCGTTTCGCCATGGCCTTGATTCCTGCTTTTTCCGGCCATGTCGAGATCGAAGGCCATAACGCGCCGGAGTCGCCTGCCAGGCGCGCGAAAGCGGGCATCGGTTACGTGCCACAAGGCCGGTATGTCTTCCCCCGGATGACCGTTACCGAGAACATCGCGGTCGCGGCTGAAACCAATGGCCACAGCGGCCGCGTGGCGGTGGAAACTGCCCTGCGGGAATTCCCCATGCTCCGCCCGAAGGCAGATGATCTTGCCGGCGGCCTGTCTGGCGGGCAGCAACAGGTGCTGGCTCTTGCCCGCGCCCTGGCGACCCGGCCGAAGATCCTGCTCCTCGATGAGCCTACCGAGGGTGTCCAGCCATCCATCATCGACGAGATGGCCGGTATCCTGAAGCGCATCAACCGCGAGCGCGGGGTCGCCATTCTGGTCGCAGAGCAGGATCTCGATTTCTGCCTGTCGATCGCTACACGTGCCTATGTCATGGAGAAGGGCAGCGTGCGGCTCGAGACAGATCGCGACAGTTTGCGAACTGACAGGAAATTACAGCAAGAGCTACTCGGAGTCTGACCATGCAAAAGAAGCCTGAATCATCGGAGTTGAGCGAGGAGCAGCTCGGGCAGGTTGCTGCGACGCTGAAGCGAATTCGCGAAGGCCTTGACTGCGCGGATCGCCTGGTTGGATCCGAACCGTCCCACTACTTCACTCCCGGAATCCAGGAAACTATGCAGCTGTGATACAGACCCTTACCCAGCAGATCGAGGCGCTTGCGTCCGGCGTCAACTCGTCTTCAGAACTCGCCGCCGGCTCCCTTGATCGGGCGGCACGCCATGCCAAACTCAATGCTTTCGTTGCCCTCGATCCCGACCTTGTCATGCGGCAGGCAAGGGCGGCGGACGAGCGGCGGCGGCAAGGCAAGGCCCTGAGCCCGATCGACGGGGTGCCGATCGCCATCAAGGATAACTACCTGACCGCAGACTATCCGACGACCGCATGCTCCAATGCATTGCCGCTCGAGCGCCAGGGGCAGGACGCCACCATCGTTGCAAACCTCCGCAAGGCGGGGGCGGTTATCTTTGCCAAGACCAACATGCATGAATGGGCGTATGGAGCGACAAACTCGGCCTCCAGCTTTGGCGCCACCCGCAATCCCCGCAACCCTGATCACATTACCGGGGGTAGCAGCGGCGGATCCGGTGCCGCGGTCGCGGCCGGTATCGTGTCAGCTGCCCTCGGCAGCGACACCGGAGGCTCGATTCGTATTCCGTCCGGAGCCTGTGGCATCTATGGCTTCAAGCCGAGCTATGGCCGTGCCTCCCGCAATGGCGTTCTTCCACTCAGTTGGTCCCTCGACGCCCCGGGTCCGATCACCGCAGCGCTCGACGATATCATCCACTTGATGCCGTTCATCTGCGGTGAGGACGGCAACGATCCTGCCACCTTGCGGTCTCTGGCGTTCGGACCTGTCGGACGCCTCGACAGGCCTCGGCTGATCAATCTTGCTGGCGAGGGGCTGGAGCGCTCCGATGATGTTGATGGAAGCTTTTTGTCGGCGCTGAGGCGCTCGGGAGCCGAGGTTACCAATCGCGAGCTGGAGGGAGTTTCGTCCTACTTCGCAGCGTGGGAAGCGATCCTCCATTGTGAAGCATCTTCATATCACGCTGAGCTGCTTGCCCGAAATCCATCAGGGTTCACCGCCCTGACCAGGGCACATCTCGAGGCTGGAACCCGGATCTCCGGCGTCGAGCTGTTGAAAGCCCAGCGAATTCGTGGCCAACTCACCACGCAGCTGAACGGTCTTGGTGACTGGGATGCGCTCGTGCTTCCGACCTTGCCGGTCGTTGCTCCGAAGATCGGGGATGACTGGCAGACCTTTGGCGGCCGGCGGGTTACGACGCAGGATAGCATGACCTGGTTCTGCTGGATCGGAAACCTGGCAGGGCTTCCCTGCATTTCGATCCCGTGCGGAAGTTCGCCCGAAGGACTGCCCGTCGGCATGATGTTGATGGGACGGTATGGTCAGGACGAACGTCTTCTGGCCGTTGCACGCTGGGTGGATCGACGGATCAACATGGACGCATGACGATGGACGGAGCGACGGTCAAATTAGGCGTCCTGTTCTCGCAGACCGGGCCGATGGCTGTGACGGAGAATGCGAATATTGAAGGCGTTCTCATTGCCTGCGATGAGATCAACGCTAGCGGCGGTATCAATGGCCGGCCCCTCGAGCCGGTAATTGCCAATCCGGCTGGCGATGACCGGCGATATGAGGAATTGGCTACTGATCTCCTGCTTCGTCAGCGCGTCCGTGCAATTGTGGGGTGCTGTCTGTCGACCAGCCGAAAGAAGGTCGTGCCCGTCGTCGAGCGCTATAACGGCGTGTTGCTCTATCCATCTGTCTATGAGGGTTTCGAGTATTCTCCCAATGTGATTTACGGAGGGGCCGTTCCGAACCAGGTGATTGTCCCGCTACTGGAGTATCTATTCGCCAGTTTCGGGAAGGATGTCGGCCTGATTGGATCCGATACCCTGTACGCGCGCGAGATCAACCGCATCGTCAAGGAGTTTCTCACCGAGAGTGGCGGAAAAGTCGTCGGGGAGGTTTACCTTCCTTTCGCGACCACAAGAGAACGCTTTGAGCCGTTCCTTGAACAACTCGTTGCGAAGGAACCGCAAGCGATCATTTCAACCGTCGTCGGCGAAGACACCGTCGTCCTGTACGAGGCCTTCAACAAGGTCCGGCAAGGACGCAACGTTCCGATCGCGTCGCTCACCACAACGGAATCGGAGCTGGGCAGCATGTCGCCAGAGGCGCGTGCCGGCCATCTTTCAGCATTGACGTATTTCGGCTCGCTGGACACGCCGCAGAACCCGGAGTTTGTCGCCGCCTATCAAAAGCGATATGGCCTCGACAAGGTACCGGGTGTCTACACAGAAGCCGGCTATGCGCTCGCCCACATGTTTGCAGATGCAGTAAGGCAGGCCGGAGACTCCGATAGCGAGTCCATCCTTCCGATCCTGTCCGGCGCTGTATTCAGGGGGCCTGCGGGGGACAAGGTGATCGATCTCGACAATAACCACTTCCTGATGCGACCGATGATCGGCAGGGCTTCCGAGAACGGCAGCTTCGAGATTGTGTGGAAGAGCGCAGGGGCTGTTCGGCCAGATCCCTATCTGATTTCGTACGATCGTTCCCTGGTCGCGTGAGGCTCGAGGATGAGCGACCGCATTTCGCTTAAAGACCAGGATCTGCTGCGGCGCTTGCGCCGGATGCGGGTCCTCGTCATTCATCCTGATGATGAGGAACGCGCGCTGTTTCTCGCGCACATCAAGCGCATCGGGTGCCAGGTCGAGGGCGTCTGGCCCGCGCCCGAGACATTGCCTTCCTACGTCGACGTCGTCCTGTTCCTCGTCAATCCGAGCCGCGACGGGAAGACCCCGGGCTGGATGACCATGTCCGATGCCGTGGCAAGAATCGGCATCATCGCGTACGAGACGCCGGAGATACTCAGTGAACTTCATAGCCTGAATGTCCACGGCGTAATCTCCAAGCCGATCCGGATCTTCGGTATCCTGGCGGCACTAACCACTGCGGTCAGTCTTGCCAGTCACGAGGCGCGCCTGAAGCAGCGCATCAAGTCGCTGGATGAGACCCTGAAAGCGAGGCGGAAGATCGAGAAGGCCGTCGAGATACTCACTACCACGCGCAATATCCCGCACGAAGAAGCCTATCGCCGGCTGCGGGAGAAGGCGATGAACTCGAACACAACGATCGCATCGGTGGCAGAGGCGATCATCGCATCAAGCGACATCTAATTTAGGCGCTGGTCGATTCTCAGCTCCTGCTCTTGGTCCGGTTCGTCAGCGCTGCGCAGCACGGCGCGCGCCGACTTTCCGCGGTGCGTCCAGGTCAACGGCCTTGCGGACAAAGGTCATGGATGCGTCAAGCTCCTTGCCGTCGCGTCCCTGCAGAGAAAGCCTCGGGACGCGTTTCCCGCTCGCTTTCTCCGTAAGGATCGAATGGCGTTCCGCCTTTCCGAAGCAGTGGTCCTCGGCCCATTGCCGCAGGCTCACAGTTACCAGAAAGAGGTCGCGGCCCTTCCTTGTCAGCACGTACTCCTGGTAGCCGCCTTCGTCAGAGATCGGGGCCGTTTCCAGAACGTCGATCGAGACCAGATGTTTGAGACGGGCAGTCAGAATCCCCTTCGAGATTCCAAGGCTCTTCTGGAATTCGGTGAACCGCCGGATCCCGTCGAAAGCGTCCCGGATGATCAGCAGGGACCACCAGTCACCGATTTCGTCCAGAGCCCTGGCCACCGGACATTCCACATCCCCGAGACTCGTTCTTTTCATGATCGCTCCAGACTCGAAATTGCGTCTGGTACTAAAATAGGACTAGACAAGCGTTTGCGCAAGTGGTTCGATAATAGAACCAAATCCATCGGAGTAACAACATATGACATCTGCAACTGCCAGCGCCGCGACCAAGCGCAAGAGTGCCGCTCGTGTAGCGGTGGTCCAGTTTAACCCACAGGTCGGCCTGGAAAATCTGGAGACGAACGAGGCTGCTGTTCGCAAGCGCCTTCAGCAGGCGGTCTCGGAAGGGGCCAATCTGATCGTGCTGCCTGAGTTGGCGACGACGGGCTATTGCTTCGACTCGCGTGCGGAGGCGTTCGCGCATGCCGAGCCGGTGCCCGAGGGACGGACGATTCGCGGCTGGGAAGCTTTTGCCAAACAGCATCAGGTTTATATCGTCGGCTGCCTGCCTGAGCTGGAAGGGCACCAGCTGTTCGATACTGCTGTTCTGGTGGGGCCGGACGGCTACATCGGCAAGTATCGAAAAACTCATCTCTGGAACGAGGAAAAGCTGTTCTTCACGCCAGGCAATCTGGGCTATCCGGTATTTGAGACGCGGATCGGCCGGATCGGTCTCCTGGTATGCTGGGACATCTGGTTTCCGGAAGCCGCGCGTATTGTTAGCCAGCTGGGTGCCGACATTATCTGCATCCCGACCGGCTGGGTGTGGACGCCGCCGCCGCTCTACGATGCGAGCGGTACCTGCATGGCTGCGTACCTGACCATGACTGCAGCCCATGCAAACAACGTCTTCATCGCAACTGCCGACCGGATCGGCACCGAGCGCGGCGCCGGCTTTATGGGGAATTCCCTCATCGCAGGCACCAATGGCTGGCCAATTGGCCGGATTGCCGGACCTGAAGAGGACACGATCCTGTACGCCGATATCGACGTCGTCGAGGCCCGGACAGCACCGATCTGGAACAAGTTGAACGACCTGGTGAGAGACCGCCGTACCGATCTCTACGATCAGTTGCTCGGCTTCCGTGGGGCGTCGGCGCTTCCCCGATAACAATGTGATGGTCGCCGGGGCGCGTGGCCAGACCATGTTGCGCGCCCCGCGGCTCGCATGAATGGCGTTTTGCCAGCACTGAAGAGGTGAAAGATGCCCTACCTGCAAATCGACGTTCCGGGGCGTTACCCGGCCGAGCAAAAACAGCGCCTGGCCAGGCGCTTTGGCGAGATCTACGCCGACATCATGCAAGCAAACATCCGGCGGATCTCGGTGGCTGTTCGCGAGCTCCATGACGGCGGCGTCTGGCGTTGCACTGAAGGAGAGCCGTACGAGGCAGCTCTGTTGATGTGTGACATCCGGAAGGGGCGCCCGCCCGAACAGCGGGAACGCCTGGCACGCGCGCTCGTCAATGCCTGCGTAGAGATACTGGAGCTGCGGATAGATCAGGTGAACGTCGAGTTCACACAGCACTCCGGCGATGAAATGTTCCACCCGCTGCTTGGCGGGCTCAGCGAGGACTGGTCAGCCAATGAAGCACACTGAACAACTGAACGGACTGTCATCTGCTGCGTCCGAAATTCGGGCTCTGGCAGCCGGACTGTCCGCGGGACAGGCCAGCAGTATCGACCTCGTCGAAGAATGCCTCGACCGCATCAAGGACCCGGCGGGCGAGGGCGCCAGAACATTCATCAAGGTCTGGGATCGGGAGGCGCGGCTTGCCGCAGCTGCCTTCACCCCGGAAAGGATCGGTGAGACTCGTTCGCTGGTCGCAGGACTTCCGGTCTCGGTGAAGGACCTGTTCGACGTCAAGGGCGAGGTGACGCTGGCCGGCGCTCCGGCACGGGACGATACGGCGCCAGCTGCATCCGACGCTCCTGTAATCAGCCGGCTCAAATCGGCGGGCGCTGTCCTGATCGGGCGCACGAATATGACGCAGTTTGCCTATTCGGCGGTTGGGCTGAACCCGCATTTTGGCACGCCCGGCAATCCCTGGGATCGCTCCCGTACACCCGGAGGATCCTCTTCGGGGGCAGCAGTTTCGGTCGCAGATCGTATGGCGGTTGCATCCATCGGATCCGATACCGTCGGATCTATCCGCGTACCTGCTGCCTTTTGTGGAGTAGTTGGCTTCAAGCCTACCCAACGTCGGGTGCCCCGCGACGGTGCAATTCCGTTGTCGACGACCCTGGACACAGTTGGCCCGCTGGCGCGGTCGGTCGAGGACTGCGCGCTGGTCTTCGGTGTCATTGCTGGCGAAGAGGTGCGCCCGACGGACGGCTTCGATCTCACCAGTCTGCGGTTCGCGATTCCGAAAGGAAGGATGCTGGAGGGGCTCGATCCAGAGGTGGCAAGCGCCTTTGCGCGTGCATGCAGCACGGCGTCCCGTGCGGGCGCCAGAATCCTCGAGATCGATGTGCCAACGCTGGACGTGTTCCAGACCCTGAGTCCGAACGCAACCATCCAGGCGGTTGAGTCGATGGCCTGGCACCGCGATCTGATCGGCCGAAGGGGCGCCGAATACGACCCGAACGTGAGAGCGCGCATCGAGGCTGGGGACCGGATCGCAGCGACTGCATACGCCGATTGCCTGATGCGTCGAGAACCATTGTCACACGAGCTCGATCACCTTACCGCGGGCTTCGATGCCCTGATCATGCCGACTGTCCCGATCATCGCTCCGTCAATTGCGACTTGCATGCGTGACGAAGGCAGCGTCCGGGCCCGGATCATCAGGAACACGTCCCCGTTCAACTACTTCGATCGCCCATCGATAAGCATCCCGATACATGAGCCGGGAAGTGCCCCGGTCGGCTTGATGTTGGTCGGCCAACGCGACGAAGACTGGAAACTGCTGGCCATAGCTCGTGCTCTCGAAACCGGGAGAGGGAGGTGAACACCGGGAGCGAGTGCACGCCGTCGGAGTCCTGGGGCGTTCCAAATGCCCGGTCCGGGCGAACCATCTGCCAGCAGCTGCGGCGAGACCATCCTGTTGCGCTGCGGCAGACCAGGGTTCCGGCGGGCAATCGGCTGTCGACATGGCAGCCGGGAGAACGATAATGAAACTATCCTGGCCGGGTGAGAAGTGGAGCTGACTCAAGAGAACGGAAACGGTCACCCGGTCCTCATAGATTTTCATCGAGAGGATCATATTGCATGACGAGTGATGCAGGGCTCTATTTTGATCGAACGCCAGTGCATGATCTTGCCGCGTTGCTTCATTCATACAATGTTGACGAATTTAACTCGCCGTATCGATCAACTGTGCCGCTATTGGCGCTCGTGAAAGACGAACGGAACACGTTTCGCAAAGTACTGAGTGCTTGTCGGGTGTCGATGCCGGTGGACCTTCATTTTGAGTTCAAGGTCGATCATCAGTCGAAGGGGCGAGGGGCGCCGTCACACACCGATCTCATGGCGATCTCCGAGGACGTATGCATTGCTATCGAGTCTAAGTGGACCGAGCCTTCTTACGATACTGTCGGTACCTGGCTTTCAAAGGGCGGCGACTTACCGAACCGGGAGAAAGTGCCTAAGGGGTGGCTGGCCTTGATGAGGCTCGAGTGCGCGCCGCAATCGCTCGAAGAAATCGCCGATTGCGAGTATCAAATGCTGCATCGGGCAGCATCAGCATACGCTGCTGCGGCTTCTTTCGCTACGAAAAAGTGTCCGATGCTCGCATACCTCAAATTCACTTCGCCGGAAACGCCGGTTTCTGCTGCGATCGACGGAATGCTATGTTGATGCTTTGACGTTGCTCCACAAGCGACTGCGTCCAATGGATCTCCAGACCTATCTGGTTGAGATGAAAATGGCGCCGAGGGAGCATTTCAGACTGATTGCAGATCGTCCTAAAGCAAACCCTGCAATGGGAGTTGCTGTTCGAGGCGCATTGCAGGAGACTTCATTGTTCAGCTTCTCGGGCGACAATGTGTACCGGATCGGGACCTAGGCAACCCGAGGTGGGCATCCTTCCGCCGCCCGGCTGAACAACCCTGTTGGGGACGAGTAGCCGCGGAGAGCTGCCAGCGGTCATTTCAAAGCCGTCCACCTGCGTGAAGATAGCGGAGGAGCACAATGAATGAACCAGTCTCAAAGCATTATACCTTTGTCCCACGGCGAAAACTCTTCTTCCCCGTAGCCCAGCCGTTCGCTGGCAGTTTTTTGTCCGGAGGCGGTCGCCAGGATCAAATCGAATATCCTCGTGCCGGCCTCTTCAATTGTCTCCGTTCCGTCCAATATGGTGCCGCAGTTAACGTCCATGTCGTCGGGCATGCGCTGGTAAAGCGGCGTGTTGCTCGCCAGCTTCAGCGAAGGAGTCGGCTTACACCCGAAGGCTGATCCGCGCCCGGTCGTGAAGCACAGGACATTTGCTCCTCCCGCGACCTGCGCTGTCGCCCCGACAGGGTCGAACGCCGGCGCGTCCATGAAAACCAGACCCTTTTCCGTCACGCGCTCGGCATAGTCGTAGACCTCCACGAGATTGGTGGTGCCGCCCTTGGCCATTGCGCCAAGGGATTTTTCAATGATGTTCGTGAGGCCGCCGGCCTTGTTGCCGGGGGACGGGTTATTGTTGATCTCCATTCCGTGACTGGCAGCAAATTCGTCCCACCACTTCACGCGCGCAGCGAGCTTTTCTCCAACTTCTCGCCGAACAGCACGCCGGGTCAGGATATGTTCGGCCCCATAGCACTCTGTCGTTTCAGACAGGATTGCAGTTCCACCGTGAGCGACGATCAGATCAACAGCAGCTCCCAGTGCGGCGTTCGCGCTGATTCCGGAGTACCCGTCTGATCCACCGCACTGAAGCGCAACTTTCAATTCACTTGCCGGTACCGGCGTCCGTTGAATGTTGTTCGCCCGCTCCAGGCTTGCCTCAAGACGTTCAATACCCGCTCGTACCGTGGCTGCGGTCCCGCCAGATTGCTGAATAACAAGCGCGTCGCCCGCACTCCCTCCCAGCACGCCATCGAGATTGCTGACCTCACAGCCCAGTCCGATCATGAGCACTTTCGCGAAATTCGGGTGAGCGGCGTAGCCGGCGATACATCGTCGCAACGCTTCGATGCCATCGATCCTGGCATCAAGTCCGCATCCGCTCTTGTGCGTCAGCGCCACGACGCCGTCGATATTCGGATAGTTGGCAAGACGGCCCTTGAAATGGTCTGCGATCATGCGGGCGGCAGTCGCCGAACAGTTCACGCTGGTCAATACGCCGATATAGTTGCGCGTCGCTACGCGTCCATCTGCACGGACATAGCCATTGAAGGTACGTTGCACGGACGCGAGAGGCGTTGGTCGAACATCCTGGCCAAAAGTATTGCTGTCTTGGGAATAGTCGCTCATGCCGAGATTGTGGACGTGAACGTGTTCGCCTTGAGCGATGGTAGCCGACGCTACGCCGATTACTGAGCTGTAACGGCGAACAGCTGTGCCCGCGTCGATCCGACGTCGCGCAATCTTGTGACCGGCTGGAATCGGATCTATCGCGACTACCCCGTCCGACACGGTCTCACCAACGGCGATAGCGCGAAGCGCGATCAATACATCGTCGGAGCTGTTCAGGAGGATCGTTGACGGTTTTTCGTTTTGCGTCCGTCTGTCGGTTGCTCGCGCCGCTGAAATAACGTTCTGTGTTGCGGTTGAATCGGGATGGTCGCTCATACGCGCAGTTCCTGTATTGTTGGGTTGCCGGCAGGCTTACGCTTGATCGGCGAAGCATCTGGCGTTGTCTGGAGGAAGCGAACGAGCTCAAACGGTCGCCAGCAGGAAAGCGTTTGAGTCTTTCGTTTTAATAGAGGCGCCAGGCTATCAGGTCGCTCTATCCGTCTCTGTCAATTTGGCGACAATCGATCCGGTTCTCTTGTGATATCGATAGCGACGAGGGGCTCCAATGCTCGAGCCGTCGGGTTCTCCTCATGCAGCGTGGCCAGGACAGGGCATTGGAGCGACGGTTCGCTCCTGGCATTTGAGCCGGCGAATTCAGGAATGTCGTCGAGCTGCTGAGTGTGCGCGGCTCGTCGAAAGCAGTGAGGACCGAATGCATGACGATAACAAGCTCACTACCTGAGATTCCGCTCGCTTCAGGAATCCGTTCGCGGTACGTGGAAAACGTCAACGGTCTGCGGGTACACGTCCTGGAAGCTGGATTCAAATTGCCTGACAGGCCTTGCGTGCTGCTGTTGCACGGCTTTCCCGAATTGGCCTTCTGCTGGCGCAAGTTGATGATTCCCCTGGCCGAGGCCGGTTATCATGTGATTGCACCTGACCAACGGGGCTACGGGCGTACAAGCGGGTGGGATCCAGACTACGACGGCGATCTTGCTTCCTTTCGGCTAACGAACCTCGTTCGCGATGCGATCGGCGTTGTTGCGGCGTTTGGCTACGATGCCGTCGATGCCGTCATCGGACACGACTTCGGCTCCGCAGTCGCCGCCTGGTGTGGGCTAATACGACCGGATGTATTCCGGTCCGTGGTCATGATGAGCGCGCCGTTCGCCGGGGCGCCTCGGCTTCCGTTCAATTCGGTAAATAAAGTTGCTGTTTCTCCACCGGAAGACCTCGTTCATCGTGAACTCGCGGCCTTGCCGCGGCCGCGGAAGCACTATCAATGGTACTATACGACGCGGGAAGCTGACAGACACATGCGCCATGCTCCGCAGGGAGTGCATGCGTTCTTGCGGGCTTACTATCACTACAAGAGCGCTGATTGGAAAGGCGAGGCGCCATATCCGCTAAAGTCGTGGTCGGCGGCCGAGCTCGCAAACATGCCGACTTACTACATCATGGAGCGGGACAAGGATATGCCAGCTACCGTGGCAGAGCATATGCCGTCAGCAGCTGCAGTTGCCGCCAACCAATGGCTCCCGGATACCGATCTGTCGTTCTGCAGTGCAGAGTTTGCCCGTACTGGCTTTCAGGGGGGTCTGCAGTGGTATCGCTGTGCTCTCTCAAGCAGGTTCAATTCCGAACTGCAAATCTGGTCGGGTCGCAGTATTGACGTCCCGTCTCTCTTCGTTGCTGGCAAGCAGGATTGGGGCATCTATCAACACCCCGGAGCCTATGAATCGATGCGGGCCACGGTCTGTTCAAGAATGGCTGCCTGCCACTTGATCGACGGAGCTGGACACTGGGTGCAGCAGGAACGGCCGGCTGAGGTCGGCGGCCTGCTACAGGCATTTCTGCGCGACACGTTTGGGAACGGACGAGACCGCCGATAGCTCATCACCTCTGAGTGCTCGGAAGCGCTGGGACATAATGGCTTGTGATGACCTGCGGTCTGGTCACCGGGCTTTCGTAAAACTGGCAGCCAGTTCCGCTCGATTTGCGCAGCCGAATTTCTCGAGCACTCGGCTGATATGAGTTCGTACGGTGCCAAAACTAATGCCTAACACGCGAGCAATGTCACGGTCTGTACACCCACGTGATACCAGTTCGGTGATCTCACGTTCCCGGGTGGTCAGGCCGTCGCTATGAGTGTGTCCCCGTAACAACGCGGACCGGATGAACGGTTCCAGGACGTCCAGCAGCACCTTTTCCCGTTCGTCGAAATTTGTCTTTCCGCGCCGCCGCCAGATCCGGAAATCGCCCAAGTCGCGATTCCGTTGATCGAACATGTAGATATTGATGCCCCATTCGAGCGCATCGCGCTGCAGGTAGTCGTTATAGAATTCGGTCTTGATTAGCTCGCGCCGGTCCAGGACCTCATCGACGATCGTGGCGCGCCGCGCCGCTCGCAAACGCGAGGTTATGGGATCATTGAACTGGTACCAATCATCGTAGAGCGATCGGATTTCCGGCGGGGCGCCCACGTAGATCGATTCACAGAATCGCTGCTTTGTCTCCTGCCAGACACAAGAGCAGCCGCCGTCAGCACGAAGGAGTTTGACGAGGTCACTGAGTGCGGCCCGCCGAACGTCATCCTGCGCACTCAGCCGTTCCAGGCGGTGGACGATGTCAGCAAAGAGCTTCAGCTCGCTCGACGTGATGTCCCGGATATGCGGTGTCATACCCCAATCCTCCCCAGTGTAAATTTTATGCAAGGTGCGCGCCAAGTACAGCTCGGCAGCTGACACCCAATTCGCCGGCGGACAATGACCTCACACGGCCCCCGCCGGTGCAGGGTCATGTAGCCAAACCACCATCGGCAATAATGCCGATGCCGCCCCGAATTCCAGATCGCTACAAGCTCAACAGCAAACAGGACCGGGGGACGATCCGCTCGAAGGTAGCATGGGCCGATTGGCAGTCAATCGAAGTACTTGCTTCGATCTGGGTAGATCTGTCCTCGCTCCTGCCGGGAGATGATCTGAGGCCCTCAGGATGGATACGGCGACATGGCTCCCAAAAGCTCTTCGCGAGCTTTTTGGGGTGGGGCGGCTATTGAGCGCTACAGATTTAGTTGGCCGGATACGGAGAACCAGATGCACTATCTAGCACTTTCAGAGCTGTCCATTTTGCTCAGGACGAAAGCCATCTCTCCGGTCGAACTCGTCAAACACATGCTCAACCGGATCAATGCCCTTGATCCGCAGCTTGAGTCCTACGTGACGGTAACCGCGCAGCGCGCTCTGGAGCAGGCCGACCGCGCGGAGCGCGAGATCGGATCTGGACGGTGGCGTGGCCCTCTCCACGGTGTTCCGCTGGCTTACAAGGATATTTTCTACACGGATTTTGCCCTGACAACGGCAGGTACGGCGATACACAAGAGCTTTCAGCCGACCTACAGCGCGACCGCGGTGCGGCGGCTGGAGGCGGCGGGTGCTATTTCGCTCGGAAAACTGAAAACGACGGAGCAGGCGTGGACAGAACATCATCCGACCGTCGCGGCGCCCAAAAACCCCTGGGGTGCCGAGCTATATGCAGGCGCGTCCTCCAGCGGATCGGGCGTCGCCACGGCTGCCGGCCTGACTTTCGGTGCGCTCGGCTCTGACACCGGCGGTTCGATCCGTTTTCCCAGCGCGGTCAACGGCGTGACGGGTCTCAAGCCAACGTGGGGGCGTGTCAGCCGCCACGGCGTCTTCGAACTGGCTGCTTCCCTTGATCACGTCGGGCCAATGACGCGGTCGGCTGTCGATTGTGCGATCATGCTCGGAGCCATCGCCGGCGCGGATCCTGCCGATCCGACCGCTGTGCACGATTCAGTAGAAGATTACCAGGCGGCAGCCTTGCGGAGCGTTGCGGGGATGCGGATCGGACTGCCGCGTGTCTACGCGACCGAAGGCGTCGACCCTGGCATCGTGGCGGTGTGGCAGGCAGCGGCAAAGGTTTTCGAGGACCTTGGCGCGATCGTTGAAGAAATTTCATTCCCCGAATGGCGGAACGCTGCGTCGACCTGGCCGATTCTGTGTTCGTCCGAGACAGCGTTAACGCATGCGGCGACATATCCGTCGAAATCCGAGAGTTACGGATCAGCGCTATCGGCACTTATCGATCTGGGACGGAGCAGCACGGCAATGGATCTCGCGTCCGCGCAGCATGCGCGTCTGGAATTTTCGAGCCGTCTTCGCGCCAAGTTCAGTAACCTCGACGTCATTCTCGTCCCCGTGACCATCTGGCCGACCCCGACCACCGCCGCCACCGCCGACATTCTTCAGATCTCTCCCCTTGAGGATCTGCTCCGCTTCACCTGTGTCTTTGACAGCACGGGAAGTCCAACCCTGACTCTACCCGGGGGCTTCGACGACCGGGGTGCACCGATGGCAATTCAGCTCATCGGAGCGCACTTTGATGAGGCCGCCGTTCTACAGGCTGGTGCAGCGTTCCAACGAGCAACCGACTGGCATTCGAGACACTCGAGGCACTTTCCGTAGTGACCTGACAGGTTTCAGCGGGTGAGTTGGATCGCCACACATGGCTAGTACGTTCGTTGCGGTGTTCGAGATCGCGAGCTTCGGCGCGATCATCGTCCTTTTCGTGCTGGGGCTCGGCATCATCGCCAGCATGATGGGCATCTTCAACTTCGCGCAGGGCGAGTTCGTGCTGCTCGGAGCCTACGTCACCTATCTGGCTTACGCCCACGGGGCGCCTATCTGGGCCGGCATGGTTGCGGCGCCCGTCGTGGTCGGCGCGTTCGGCTTCGTGCTGGAAGCGCTCATCATCCGGCGCTTCTATGCGGCGCCGATCGTGGCGATGCTCGGTACCTATGCGCTCGGCCTGATCATCCGCGAAAGCGTACGCGGCCTGATCGGCGGTTTCTATCTGACGGTGCCGGAGCCGGTCGGTGGCTCGATCGACGTTGGTGCCATCCACATCTCGGCCTGGCGCTTCACCATCATCGTGATCACGCTGCTGGTGATGGGCGCCTGCTATCTTCTGCTGGCACGCACCTCGTTCGGATTGCGCGTGCGCGCCACGCTGGAGAACCCGGGACTGGCGCGCGCCTCGGGTATCTCGACGCCCCTGATCTACGGCGCGACGTTTGCGTTCGGCGCGGCGCTGGCCGGGCTTGCCGGCGCGCTGATCGTGCCAGTGTTCAGCCTGTTTGCCGATCTCGGCATCCGTTTCCTGATCCAGGGTTTCGTTGCCGTGATGGTCGGCGGGGTCGGATCCTTCATCGGCCCGGTCGCCGGCGCCGGCGTCATCGGCACGCTCAGCGCCGCGCTGCCATGGGTCATGTCGCCCGTCGTCGCCGACGTCCTCGTCTTCGTGCTCGCGATTGTGTTCATCAAGTTCCGGCCGCAAGGCCTCATTGCAGGGAAAGGGGTCTAATCACCATGTCGATTGAACGCACGAACCTGACGCGGCGCCGCTTCATGAGCAATTTCGCCTTCGCGACCGGAGCGATCGCGACCGGCGTCGGAAGCTGGGTGGTCCGGCCCGATTGGGCGAACGCTGTGGAAGGGCCCATCAAGGTTGGTATCGCCACCGATCTAACAGGACCGATCGCGTTCGCTGGCGTGGCCGACGCCAATGTTGCAAAGATGGTGATCAAGGAGATTAACGACAACGGAGGTCTCCTGGGGCGTCCGATTGAACTCTATTTCGAGGATACAGCATCGAACGAATCGATCGCAGTCGGAAACGTGAGAAAGCTGATTCAGCGGGATAAGGTTGACCTCGTCCTTGGGGGCGTCACGAGTTCGATGCGTAACGCGATCAAGGATCCGATCGTAGCGCGCGGCAAGACGCTCTACATCTATCCAGAGCTTTACGAGGGCAGGGAGTGCACGCCCTACCTGTTCTGCACTGGACCCACCCCCGCGCAGCAATGCGACGATCTGATCCCGTGGCTGATCAAAAACGGCGGAAAGAAATTCGCGCTGCCCGGATCCAACTATATCTATCCGCATACGATTAACGTCTACGCCCGAAGGTTGATCGAAGCCCATGGCGGCGAAGTCGTGTTCGACGAATATTACCCGCTCGATCAAGTGGACTTCAGTGCGACTGTCAATCGTATCATTTCCAACAAGGTCGACGTCGTGTTCAACACGATCATTCCGCCCGGAGTTGGCCCATTATTCAAGCAACTCAGTGAAGCCGGGTTTTTGAAGAACGGAGGTCGCCTTGCCTGCGTCTGGGCTGATGAGAACCTCTTGAATATAAGTCAGCCCCACGAGATCGAAGGTATGGCCAGCTGCCTTGACTATTTCAGGGCGGTCACCGCGAGCGATCCCGTGAGCGCGAAGATCCAGGCGACTTACGACAGGAGCTTTCCCGGCAAGATCCTGTTCGCCGCCGGAAGTGCTGCGACCGGAACCTGGCGCGGCCTCAAGCTGTGGGAGGCGGCGGTCAAGGAAGCCGGCAAGGTCGATCGCGAGTCGGTTGCGGCCACCCTCGACCATGCCAGGATTGCCGAAGGTCCCGGCGGGCCCGCCGAGATGGTGCCGGGCAAGCGTCACTGCAAGATGAACATGTACATCGCGGTCGCCAAGGGAGGAAACTACGAAATCGTCGGGTGCAGCAATGGTCTCGTCGACCCAAAGGAGTGCTGAGCAGTCGATGGGTGCAGCAAGAGAGGCCGTCGCACGCATCGGCGAGGGACCGGATGTCGTGACGGGCAAGGGTACACCGGCCGCAAGCGCGCCGGCGGGACGGGTATCGGCAGGATGGAAGGTCCTGCCGATCGTGGAAGGGCTGGTGCTGCTGATCGCACTGGTCCTGCCATGGGTGCTGCAGGACTATCTGACGGTGTTCGCCACCCGCGTGGTGATCCTCGCGTTGTTCGCCCTGTCGTTCGACCTCGTGTGGGGCTATGCCGGCATCATGAGCTTCGGCCAGGCGCTGTTCTTCGGCGCCGCCGGCTACGGCGTGGCGCTCTTGGCGCGCGATCTCAACGTCACCTCGATCCTCCTGATCCTGCCTGCCGGAACGCTGATCGGGCTCACCGCGTCGCTGCTGCTCGGCGGCTTCCTGCTGCTCGGGCGTTATCCCTCGAGCGTGATCTTCGTCTCGCTCGGCACCCTCACCGGCTCCTATGCCGCGGACCGGCTGGCGCGCGGCTGGTACTATCTCGGCGGCCAGAACGGCATCCCGTCGATCCCGCCGCTCACCCTCGGCAGCTACGAGTTCGAGGAGGGGCCGATCTACTACTACATGGTGCTCGGCATCCTCGTGGTCGTCTATCTGCTCTGCCGCTTCCTGGTCCGCTCGCAATTCGGCCTCGCGCTCGCCGGCCTGCGCGAGAACGAGCAGCGCATCGCCTTCTTCGGCTACAAGGCGCAGCATCTGAAGGCGATCATCTTTGCAGTCGGCGGCACCATCGCCGGTCTTGCCGGCAGCCTCTATGCCTTCCACGAGGGCTTCGTCTGGCCCAACATGCTGGGCGTCGTGTTCTCGACCCAGGTCGTGCTCTACGTCCTGTTCGGCGGCTCCGGCACGTTGATCGGCGCCGTGATCGGCACCGTGATCATCGAGGGCGTCAGCTTCTGGCTGTCGGATAATTATCGCGACGTCTGGCCGATCATCCTCGGCGTGCTGCTGCTGCTCGTCATCATGTTCCGCCCGCTCGGGCTGATCTCCTTCGTGCTCGGCGAGCGCGAGCGGGTCGGCAGTTTCGGCAAAGCCCCGAAGGAGACCGGCAATGCCGCTCCTTGAGGCGCAAGGCATAAGCAAAGTGTTCGGCAAGCTGACCGCGCTCGACGGTGCGGCGCTGACCGTCGGCGAGAACGAGTTCCACGGCCTGATCGGCCCCAACGGCTCGGGCAAGAGCACGCTGATGAAATGCGTCGCCGGCGCCGAGGTGCCGACCACGGGCAAGGTCTCCTTCGTCAACACCGACATCACCGCGTTCACGCCGACCGAGCGCGCGCGCGCCGGCATGAGCCTGAAGTTCCAGATCACCTCGGTGCTGCCGACGCTGACGCTGTACGACAACATCCTGCTGGCGCTGCAGGCACACTGCTCGCTGTTCGACCTGGTGTTCTCGCGCACCCGCAAGAAGCTGCACGACCAGGTGATGACGATGCTGACCCAGTTCCGGCTCGCCGATCGCGCGCATGACGCCGCCGCGGCGCTGTCGCACGGCCAGCAGCAATGGCTCGAGATCGCGATGGCGCTCGCCGGCAAGCCGCGGCTGTTGCTGCTGGACGAGCCGACCGGCGGCATGAGCCTCGAAGAGCGCCGCGTCACCGGCGAGCTGTTGCAGCCGATCAAGCAGCATTGCTCGCTCGTCATCGTCGAACACGACCTCGATTTCATCCGCGACATCTGCGACCGCCTCACCGTGCTCGACCAGGGCAAGGTGCTGGCCTCGGGAACGGTCGCGGAAATCCAGGCCAACAAAAGCGTCCAGGAGATCTATCTTCGCCGTGCCTGAGCAAACCTTCCTCGATATAAGGCATCTCGACGCCGGTTATGGCCGCAGCCAGGTCCTGTTCGATGTCAACATCGGCATTCCCTGGCGCGGCGGCGTCGCCGTGCTCGGCCGCAACGGCGCCGGCAAGACCACGCTGATGAAGACCATCGTCGGCGAGCTCGCAAGCTCGCAGGGCGAGTTGTTCTTCGACGGCCGCGACATCACCCGCCGCCGCACCGAGGAGCGGGTGCGCTCCGGCATCGGCTATGTGCCGCAGGAGCATTCGGTGTTCGCCCGCCTGTCGGTGCGCGACAACCTCGCCGTCGGCTCGCTGTTCAATTCCGATGCCAGCGCCGTCGATCGCGTGCTGGCCATCTTTCCGAAACTCGGCCAGCGGCTCGACCAGCCGGCCGGCACGCTGTCCGGCGGCGAGCGCAAGATGCTGGCGATCGGCCGCGCCATGCTCGGCAATCCAAAGCTGCTGCTGCTGGACGAGCCGACCGAAGGCGTCTGGATCGGCGTGATCGAGGAGATCACCGAGCGGCTGATCGACCTCGCCAAGAGCATCTCGGTCGTGATCGTCGAGCAGCATCTCGATCTCGCGCTGCGCGTCGCCGACTACGCCTATGTGCTGGACCGCGGCCGCGTCGCGCTGCAGGGCGAGGCGGGGAAGGTGCGGAGCGATCCGGAATTGCTGCGATATCTGGCGCCATGACTGAAACTTGAGCCAGACGAGTCGTGCTAGGAGCAGCGAATGGAAGCGAAACTCAGATGATTTCCGCCATCCGCTTCAGCTTGTCGATATTCCTTAGCTCAATGCGACGGTAGGTCAAACGAATGAGGCCCTTGCGCTCCAATTGTTTCAGGACCTTGTTAACTGTTTGACGGGACGCTCCAGTTAGAAGTGCAAGTGCTGCCTGCGTTATTGAAACATGCAGTCCGCCGTCCGGCGCGACATGCGCGACCTCAAGCAGGCGTAAGGCAACCCGGTTCGGTGGATCAGCAAGTACAGCATTTGCCATATGGGCGCTCAGCATCCGCAGGCGGCTCGACAGCAGTCTGAGCAAAGCGTCGTCGAAGACGCGATGCCTCTCGCGAAGCTTGGAAAATGCCGCGGAACTTAAGACCTGAAGTCGGACGTCGTCAAGCGCCTCAGCGGTTTGCGGCATGCGGTCTCCGTCGATCAGGCTACTGGCGCCCAAACACTCTCCTGGACCAAGCAAAGCGTAGACCATCTCGAGACCATCGACCCGCATCGTGGATATTCGGACGGTCCCACGGAGGACCCGGTACATCTCCCTACGTTCATCGCCATACTGGAAAATGACCTGACCAGCCGGAATATTTCGAATGGCAGACTGGTCACGAAAACTGCGTCTCACGGTTTCAGGTAGCCACCGTAACAGGTCATTGCGTACGCCGGGCACGGCGACCCATTCGCACCGATCTGTCGGTCTCACGATGTTACTCGCTCGTTTCATGCGCGATACCCGGCTCAGCGCTATGTTTGCGGTTAGCGCTGCCCTGCGTGACCGCAACCTGTAAAGCCATTGCATGGTCGAGGGCATTGGTCGATGAACTGTTGTATGCGGTTCGCAGTCCTACAACGCGCTACTTCTCTGTACGAGAGCAAAGCGACGCTGTTCCCAAAAATGGTAGCGCATCTACGAACGGTGTGGAGCGGGAAGTGACGCTTCGACGCTATCGCAAGAGTGTCGCTGGGGCTACGATTCTCAAAGAAGACGTTGTGGCGCTCAGAGTCAGGTCGGCAACGGACAGTAGCAGGCATTCTGGCGCGGTCGTCTAACGCAGAAAACGGCGGTGCCTTCGCTCGACCGGTTCTCTACTAGAAACTATTCGCAGTGAGCCTCAATCAATCGTCCATGAGATGGACGTTCCCACGCACGTGCTTTCAGGCCTTGCCGCGCGGGAGTTCGACCTTACGGCCGGTACACCCGAGGCCATGCATCGATGCTGGCGAGACCCGAAGTCCCGCGGGGCATAAATCCTAACAAACTCTCGTTTTCGGGAAGGCGGCCTTTAAGCGGGCGAGAGGGCGGCTTCCCCAAATTTGCTCTGGATTTGCCACGACATGCTGGTAAATCATGTGATTTATATGCATAGTATTAGCCCGCTTGCATTGCTGGGAACGTAACGTGACGTCCGAAAACAATGCCTTGAATATTGGACCGCGCCTCCGGCGTGCCCGGTTGTCCAAGGGGCTGCGCATGAGAGACCTGGCGCAGGTCGTCGGATGTGACGAGAGCATGATTTCCAAGATCGAGGCCGGCAAGGTCATGCCGTCGCTGCCCATGCTCGACAAGATGGTCCACGCGCTCGACCGAGACATGGCCTCGTTTTTTGGCCTAAAGATCGACGACTACAAGCTGGTGCAGAAGCCTGAGGACCGGCTCAAGGTGCTGGTGGACGCACTGCGCGGCGGCACCGGTGTGACCTATGAGCGATTGGTGCCGATCGCCGCGGGCAATTTGCTCGAGGGCAACATTCATGTGGTCGCCCCGGGCGGCGAGAAGGTCGACCTCATCACCCATCAGGGCGAAGCCGTCGGCTACCTCGTGTCAGGAACCATCGAACTCACCGTCGACGACACCACATATCTGATGACGGCCGGCGACTCCTTCTTCTTCAAGGCTTATTTGACCAACAGTTATCGCAATGTCGGGCCGGACGAAGCGCGGATCGTCTGGGTCAACACGCCGCAGGTCCACTGAGGCGATCGCGCCAGTGCATGAATTAGATGCATGTGGCGAAAACTGAAGCAGCGATGGCTCAACATCGCTTCTTTTTCGGCGCGAGCGCGACGGCGTTGCATCCCAAAAACCTCCAATTCGAGAACTTGCCGGCTCGATCACCGGAATGACCGAGCTGGCATAGCGCTTGCTTAACCTTTTGCATGACTGTGATGCATGTCGATTGCCCCCGGCTGCGTCTGACGTTGACGGGGCCCGATCACGTTGATGCGCTCCGGCAGCGATGCCGTCGCTTCGGTGAGTAACGGCAGGCGAACCGCTGATGGCTTTCGTTTGGAAACGTTTGCTGGGCACCATCCCGAGCCTGATCGGAGTTGTTGTTCTCACGTTCTTCATCTCGCACGCGCTGCCCGGCGACCCTGCGGCCTTCTTCGCTGGGCCCGCCGCGAACGCCGCATCGATCGAGAACATCCGCGCTACACTTGGACTCGATCGCCCGCTTCCGGTGCAGTTCCTGCACTATGTGATTGACCTCGCGCATGGCAACCTCGGCCGCTCGCTCACGACCGGCCAGCCGGTGTTGACCGATCTGATCGAAAGGCTGCCGGCGTCGCTCGAATTATCGTCCTTCGCGCTGCTGTTCGCGATCAGCATCGCCATCCCGATGGGCGTGTGGGCTGCGACCCGCATCAACGGTGGGGTCGATCATGCCTGCCGCGGGCTCGTCACCGTGAGTGCAGCCTTTCCGACGTTCTTCGTCGGTCTGCTGTTCGTATATATCTTCTATTTCCTGCTCGGCTGGGCGCCGCAGCCGCTCGGCCGCCTAAACGAGATTACCTTTTCGCCGCCGCCGCACGTCACCGGAGCCTACACCGTCGACGCCCTCATTGCGGGTGACTGGCCGGTGCTCCGCGCGGCATTGTCCCAATTGATCCTGCCCGCGATATCGCTCGGCCTGTTCGCGCTGGCGCCGATCGCGCGCATCACGCGGGCAGCGATGCTGGAGGCGCTGGGCAGCGATTTCATCCGCACCGCGCGCGCCAGCGGACTGCCGGTCCGCAAGATCCTGATGACCTACGCATTCCGCAACGTGCTGCTACCCGTGAGCAGCGTTCTCGGCATGGTGTTCTCGTTCCTGCTTGGCTCCAACGTCCTGATCGAACAGGTGTTCGGTTGGCAGGGCGTCGGCGCCTATGCGGTATCGGCCGTAATCGCCTCCGACTACGCCGCAGTGCAGGGCTTCGTCCTGATGATGGCGGTGCTCTACGTTCTGCTCAATCTCGCTGTCGACATCTTCGCGATGCTGGTCGATCCCCGCGTCCGGTACGAGGGCTGAGCGATGAGCATCATCACGCTCGCCCGCAACACCGGTTATGCCTTCGGCGAAAATCGCCTGACGCTGGTCGCCGTGATCATTTTGGCGCTGCTCGCGCTGTTCGCGATCTTTGGCCCTTATATCGCGCCCTATGATCCGCTGCTGACCTCCGCCACCACCAAGCTGGCGCGACCCAGTGCGCTGCATCCGTTCGGCACCGATGCGCTTGGCCGAGACATCCTCAGCCGCGTCATCGTGGCGACACGCCTTGACCTCGGCATGGCGGTTTCGGCGGTAGCGCTGTCGTTCGTAGTGGGCCTCGCGCTGGGCTCTATGGCCGGCTATTTCGGCGGCTGGACCGACCGCATCATTGGCCGCGCCATGGACACCATCATGGCGTTCCCGCTGTTCGTGCTGGCGATGGGCATCGTGGTGGCGCTCGGCAACAGCGTCGCCAACATCATCATCGCCACGATGATCATCAACCTGCCATTCTACTGCCGCTTCGCGCGCGCCGAGGTCAACGTGCGGCGCGAACTCGGCTATGTCGAGGCGGCGCGCATGGGCGGCAACGGAGCGCTGCGCGTTCTCGTCAACCACATCGTGCCGAACATTCTGCCGCCGATGATGGTGCAGGCCTCGCTCAACATGGGCTGGGCGATCCTCAACGCCGCCGGCCTGTCCTTCATCGGACTCGGGGTGCGGCCGCCGACGCCGGAGTGGGGCATCATGGTGTCGGAAGGCGCGAGCTACATCATTTCCGGCGAGTGGTGGGCCTTCATGTTCCCGGGCGCGGCGCTCGTGCTCGCGGTGTTTTCCTTCAACATGCTGGGCGACGGACTGCGCGACCTGCTCGATCCGAGGAAGCGCGTCTGATGGCACAGCTCGAGATCGACGACCTCTCCCTGGAATTTCGTACCCGTCACGGCGTGGTGCGCGCACTCGACAGCGTGAGCCTGTCCGTGACGCGCGGCGAGATCGTCGGCGTGGTCGGTGAAAGCGGGTCCGGAAAATCGGTTACCGCCTACACCGTCATGGGCCTGAACGATGAAGCCGCGCGGATCACCAAGGGCAGCATCACGATGGGCGGAATCGATCTTCTGGCCGCGCGGCCAGAGGCCATGCGCGAGATTCGCGGGCGCGAGATGGCGATGATCTTTCAGAGCCCCCGTACGGCGCTCAATCCGATCCGCAAGATCGGCAAGCAGATTGAGGACGTGCTGCAGGAGCATGCCGGCTTGCCGAGCCGCGATCTCAAGAAAGCGGCGATTGCGGCCCTGGCGCGGGTCCGCATCCCCGATCCCGAACGTCGGGCGGACGCCTATCCGTTCGAACTCTCGGGCGGCATGTGCCAGCGCGTGATGATCGCGATGGCGCTGGCCTGCACGCCGTCCGTGCTGATTGCCGATGAGCCCACGACGGGGCTCGATGTAACGACGCAAGCCGTCATCATGGATCTTATCAGGGAGATGAGCCGGTCGACGCGGATGTCGACGCTGTTGATTACGCACGACCTCGGCCTAGCCGGCGAGTATTGCGATCGGATCGCGGTCATGCACGCCGGGCACATTGTCGAGATCGGGACGACTGAGGCGCTCCTGCAGCATCCGGCACATCCTTATACGCGCCAGCTGCTGGCTGCCACGCCCGTGCCCGAATCCCGTCTGGACGACCTCAATTCTATTCCCGGTCATCTGCCCGATTTGCGCGGTGCGTTGCCGCCATGCCGCTTCAGCGGCCGCTGTGAGCGGCGGCAGCTGATCTGTGACGAGGCGGAGTTGCCCTGGACCGAATTGTCGCCCGCGCACCTCGTGCGCTGCCGGTTTCCGCTGTCATGATGCCGCTGCTCGAAGTCAAATCGCTGTCCAAGTTTTACCCGATCAAGCGGAGAGGGCGCGGCGCGCGGCTGCATGCGGTCGACGATGTGGATCTGACCATCGGTGCCGGCGAAAGCGTCGGCCTGGTCGGTGAGTCCGGCTGCGGCAAATCCACCATGGTTCGCCTGCTTGGCCGGCTGATCGATCCGACGGTCGGCCAGGTCCTGATCGGTGGTGAGGATCTCACCGCCGTGACGCAAGCCCAATTTGCAGCCTCGCCGAGCCGGCGGCGCATTCAGGTCGTGTTCCAGGACGCGACCGAAAGCCTCAATCCCTCGTTTCGCGCTTTTCAGGCAATCGCCGATCCGCTGAAGCGGCTGCTCGGGATGACCAACGGCGCTGAGCTGGACAAGCGCGTGCGCGCCACGGCCGCACTGGTCGGATTGCCGGAAGAGCTGCTGCAGCGCTATCCGCATCAGCTGTCCGGCGGCCAGCGCGCACGCGTCGGCATCGCGCGTGCCGTCGCGGTCGAACCTTCGCTGCTGATCCTCGACGAACCGACCTCTGCGCTTGACGTGTCGGTCCAGGCCGTGATCCTGCGGTTGCTCGCCGACCTGCGCGCCCGGTTGTCGATGAGTTATTTGTTCGTGTCGCACGATCTCAACGTAGTGCGGCTTCTCTGCTCGCGTGTGGTCGTGATGTATCTTGGCAAGATCGTCGAGATCGCGCCGGCCGAGACGCTCTTCACGGCGTCGCTTCACCCTTACACGCAGGCCCTCGTTGCGGCGATCCCGGATCCGGCACGGCGCGGCGGAGCGCGGGTCAGGCTCGACGGCAGTCCGAGCAGCCCCATCGATCCGGATCCGAACGTTTGCCGCTTCTACGGCCGCTGTCCCAAGGGGGCCGATATTTGCACCAGGGTTATGCCGCCACTTCGCGCGGTAGGTCCGGACCACTTCGCTGCCTGCCATTTTGCCCCTTCACCGCCTGGAGAAACCGATGAGCGCTGACAACGAGATCTGCCGTATGGATGCCATGACCGTCGCGGCGAAAGTCAGGGACAAGACGCTTTCTGCCGCCGAGGTCACGGAAGCCGTTCTGCGCCGCATGGAGAAGCTCGAACCCCACATCCATGCCTTCTGCACGCCGACGCCCGATGTGGCACGCGCCGCCGCCGCCGCGGTCGACGCCAAGATTGCAGCCGGCAAGGATCCGGGCCTGCTGGCGGGCGTGCCGATCGGAATCAAGGATCTCGTCGCCACCAAGGACATCCTGACCGTGATGGGCTCGCCCCTCTATCGGGACTTCGTGCCTGATGAGGATGACATCGTGGTTGAACGGCTGAAGGACGCTGGCGCCGTCATCATCGGCAAGACCAATGTGCCGGAGTTCGGTTACAGCGGCGTCGGTCACAATCCTGTTTTCCCGGCCACGCGCAATCCCTGGAATCTCGACATGACGTCCGGCGGATCGAGCGCCGGCTCGGGTGCATCGGTCGCAGCGGGCGTCGCGCCATTTGCGATCGGTTCCGATGGCGGCGGATCGATCAGGATTCCCTCTGCACTCTGCGGACTGTACGGAATCAAGGCCTCGATGGGCCGGGTGCCGCTCTACCCAGGTTGCCGCGATGAGCGCTATCCCGGCGTGTCAAGCTGGGAATCGCTCGAACACGTCGGTCCCATGAGCCGGACCGTGGCCGACTCGGCGCTGATGCTCAAGGTGATCACCGGACCTGACCCGCGCGATCGCTATTCGATTCCGGCCGCCGACTTCGACTATGTCGCTGCCACCAGGGAAAGCATCAAGGGCCTTCGCATCGCCTATAGCGAAGACTGGGGCTATGCGCCTGTTGACCCGGAGGTGGCGCCGCGTCGTCTCCGAGGCGGTGCGCGTGTTCGAGACTGATCTCGGCTGCACAGTCGAGCGCGCCAGTCCCGGATGGGACGATCCGTTCCCGCAATTCTGGACCATCGTTGCCGGCGACACTGATCTGACCGGTATGCGCCGCATGATGAAGGGGCACGAAAAGGAGATGTCGCCGCATCTCGTCGCGCTGCTGCAGCGACAGTGGACCGCGGAGGAATTCACCGACGCCAAGATGATGCGCCAGATGGTCTGCAATCGCATGTGGCGGTTCATGGCCAACTACGACCTGCTGATCACGCCGACGCTTGCAGTGCCAGCGTTCCCTCTCTACATGCAGGGCCCCGAGATCATCGAAGAGAAGATGGTCACGACCGGCGACTGGCTCTGCTTCACCTTCATCTGCAATCTGACCGGTCAGCCGGCGGCGACCGTTCCCGCCGGCTTCACCGAGACCGGCCTGCCTGTCGGCATGCAGATCATCGGCCGCCATTTGGCGGACCGCACCGTGCTCGCAGCCTCCGGTGCGTTCGAACAAGCGCGTCCCTGGGCTCACAAATGGCCGAAGCTGCTGGGCGACCTCGGTCTCTGATGCTGCCGTCACGTTCCCACTCACATATCAAGGAGAATGCACGACATGAGGCTCGATCGTAGACTTCTCACAGCGGCGCTGCTCACAGCGTCCGCTGCCTTGCCCGGCGCACCCGCACTTGCGGCCGAAATCGCCAAGGACACGATGGTCATCGTGTCCGAGATGGGCCCCAACGGCCTCGACACGATGGTGCCGACCGCCAACGATCACAGCCGCATGGTGGTGTGGCAGGCCTACGACCGGCTCGTCAGCCATGGCGAGAAGAAGCTGGCGGATGGCACGGTGTCGTACGATGCCAAGGTCATGACCCCGGAGCTGGCCGAAA
This sequence comes from Bradyrhizobium sp. USDA 4504, assembly GCF_054063995.1. NCBI lineage: Bacteria > Pseudomonadati > Pseudomonadota > Alphaproteobacteria > Hyphomicrobiales > Nitrobacteraceae > Bradyrhizobium > Bradyrhizobium sp. USDA 4504. The sequence goes on from NZ_JBSSGV010000001.1 coordinate 2,243,418, forward strand.
GCTGGGAAGCCGCCGAGGACGGCAAGACCTACATCTTCCACCTGCGCAAGGATGCCACGTTCCACGACGGCAGCCCGGTCACGGCCAAGGACGTCAAATGGTCGTTCGACCGCGCTATCGCCGCCGGCGGCTTTCCGGCGGTGCAAATGGCGGCGGGATCGCTGGTCAAGCCCGAACAGTTCACAGTGGTCGACGATCACACATTCAAAGCGACCTTCGACCAGTTCAACAAGCTGACGATGCCCGACCTCGTCGTTCCCGTGCCCGTCATCGTCAATTCAGAGCTCGCCAAGAAGCATGCAACGCCACAGGACCCCTGGGCGTTCGAGTGGGTATCACGCAATGATTGCGGCGGTGGTGCTTACAAAGTCGAGTCCTGGTCACCCGGTCAGCAGACCGTGTTTACTCGGTTCGACGCCTGGAAGTCCGGCCCGCTACCCCAGCTCAAGCGCGTGATCTATCGGCAGATCGCCTCGGCCGGCACGCGCCGTGCGCTGCTGGAAAAGGGCGACGTCGATATGTCGGTCGGCCTGCCCCCGAAGGACTATGCCGAACTGGCAGAGCAGGGGAAGGTCGCGATCATCGGTGTGCCCGTGCAAAACGACCTCGTGTTCGTCGACATGAACGTCAAGATCGCCCCGTTCGACAATCCCAAAGTGCGCGAAGCGATCTCCTACGCCATCCCTTACAAGGAAATCGTCAGCTCCGCGCTCTATAACCGCGCCAAGCCGATGTTTGGCGGCGACCCGGATAAACCCTATCCGGATGCGACGTGGCCGGTTCCGATCAAGCATGGCCAGGATCTCGCGAAGGCTAAGCAATTGCTGACCGAGGCCGGCTTCCCCAACGGCTTCAAGACCACGCTGTCGATCGATCTGTCGGAATCGACCGTGCGTGAGCCGACCGCCATCCTGATCCAGGAAGCGCTGAAGACGATTGGTGTCGAGCTCACGATCGAGAAGGTGCCGGGCTCGAACTGGTTCGCCCAGATGGCCAGCAAGACGATGCCGATGGTCATCGCCGAATTCTACGGCTGGCTCGACTACCCCGACTACTTCTTCTTCTGGACGTTCCATGGCGGCAACAACTCGGTCTTCAATACCGCCAATTACGTCAACCCCAGCCTCGACAAGGTGATCGACGAGGCGCGCTTCACGCGCGACCCCGAGATCTACAAGACCAGTCTGAACAAGATGGTCGACATCGTTATGACCGATCTGCCGCGCATTCCGCTCTACACCCGCTTTGCGGACTACGCGGTCCAGAAGAACGTCAAGGGCTTTGAGTACTGGTTCCACACCCATCCCGACTTCCGCAAGCTCTACAAGGAATGAGGCGACGGCAAGCGCGCTCGATCGGGCGCGCTTGCCTTTCAATCGGGAAAACACAGTGCAAGACACGCTCGGCGCCTTCGTTCCAGGTCCCATCATCCAGCGCGGTCCAAACCGGTCAGGGCCGCTCTCAGGCCTGACCTTTGCGGTCAAGGACTTGTTTGATGTCGCAGGCACCGTGACCGGCTGCGGCAATCCGGACTGGGCCGCCACGCATGAGGTAGAAGAGGCCGACGCCTGGGCGGTCGACCATCTGCTGGGGGCGGGCGCCGCGTTGACTGGCAAGACCATCACCGATGAAATCTCGCTCGGACTGCTCGGCATCAACAAATTTTACGGCACGCCGCTCAATCCGCGCGCGCCGGACCGTGTTCCGGGTGGCTCGTCGAGCGGCTCCGCCTCGGCCGTCGCCGGCGGCCTGGTCGATATTGCCTTGGGGACGGATTCCGGCGGTTCGGTGCGCGTGCCGTCCTGCTTCTGCGGGCTCTACGGACTGCGGCCGACGCACGGTCGGATCTCCGTCGCCGGCATGATGACCCAGGCACCGTCGTTCGATACCGTCGGCTATTTCGCCCGCGATGCGACGACGTTCGCGCGGGTCGGTGCCGTGCTGCTCGGCGAGCAGGTGCCCGACGCCCTGCCGACTGATATCATCATTGCGTCCGACTGCTTTGCCATCGCCGACGCGCCAGTGCAGGGCGCTCTCCAGCCGGTCGTTGATCGGCTACATCAGGCCGCTGCGACCATCGTATCCACCCCTGGCCGAAGGCGAGCTTCGCGACTGGGCGCGGCATCAGCGCATCCTGCAGAGATGCGAATTCCAGGCGACCTTTCGCGATTGGGTCGACCGGGTGAACCCGCGGTTCTCCTCGGAAGTCGCTGGCGCGTTTGCCGACGACGGCCGCACGCCACCGGCCGACCTCGCTGCGGCCAAGGCTTTTCGCACGAGCGCGTCGAAGCGGCTCGACGATCTGCTCGACGGGCGGCGCGTGCTGTGCCTGCCTACGTCGCCCATTCTGCCGATCAGCCGGGACGCGCGCCTGTCGGAGATCCGCGCTGCGGTGCACGAGATCGTCGACCTGACCGGCATCGCAGGCCTGACCGGGCTTCCTCAGGTGAATCTTCCCGTCGCGACATCCGGCTCTATTCCAGTGGGGCTGTCTCTCATCGGCTGGCGCGGCGGTGATGCGCCCCTTGTTGCCGCGGCACGGACCCTGGCTCGCGAATTCTCGGTAGGACTGTTCGAGGAGCGGCAATGACCGACGTCAGGGACACGAAGACGCTCACGCTCGACGGTGCGCTCAAGGTGCTCAACGCAGCCATCACGGAAGCCACCCGCATCGGGCAACCGATGTGTATCGCGGTGGTCGATACTGGCGGCAATCTCTTGGCGTTCGGACGCATGGACGGCTCGAAAGGCCTGAGCGTTACGTCATCCATCAACAAGGCGCGGACGTCGGCGCTGTCCGGCGTGCCGACCGGCGGCGCTCACGCAGATGTGGAGATTCAGGTCACCTTGGCGCACGAAAGTCGTTGGACCAATCTGATCGGTGGTTTGCCCATCCGCGTCGACGGATTCATTCTTGACGCAGTGGCGGCAGGCTCCGGGTCGGGCATGCAGGATCTCGCCGTGGCCCGAGCCGGTGCAGTTGCGATCCCGCGCGCAGACATGTACCTCGATTTCAAGCCGATGGGCGCGGAAGATGCCGGGATCATCAGAGGTACGACGCCTCAGCCGACGATTTGAATCCTTCAGGTAGTTTACAGCGGCTGGAGACAGCTAAGGGCCCACAAACACAATAGCGGTTAAAGTAGACGGCTAGCACCATGTGTAACGCGCCGGGGTGTTACGCGATCGCTCGTGGTGTGTCGCATAGCATTGCGGTTGAAAGCTACGATTCAGATGGTGCGGAGGGGACCGTTGCAAATCGCGGTTCGCGGTCCTCAGCCGAAACCTGAAGGTAGCACGCATTAAACTGGTCGCATCCCAGTCGCGCTATGGCAGGCACGGCAGGTACGGACCATCGAACGACCGCACCGGCGCGCTCCTTGACGGTATTTGAACTAAGCTCAACTCCATGTCGTAACGGCCGTCTTGACCACGTCTGTGCCGCGGATCACTCGATTGACTACGATAGATGGCGAAATCGCCGACAGCGCGAACGTCCCAAACTTTTCTGTGAATTCAAGACCACAAAATTGCGGCGGATATACCGTCGGCATTTGTCCGTCAGACTTGAAGAATTGTGCTTGCAAATCAACGGCGATACGTTTTCCGAGATGATAGAGTGGGGGTAGTGGTGCAGGTCACTGTGGGGTAGTCCAGCGTAGTCTTGGGTGCGTCTCTCGCATTCCTTGGACGTGAACATCTTCTGGGACTTGAAGGACTCGTTGATGTCGGACAGCGGCGAAAGGGCAGGGTGCTCCTGGTCAGACGGCGGCGCGAGGAGCACTTAAACAACACCGATTGGTAAGCTGAACCGCGCTCGAAAATCGTCAAGCCAGAAGACGAAAGTCGGGAGTCCAACTCAGTTGCGCGCGTGCCTTTTCGGTTGCCACGTACCTGTTGGATTGCGCGATGTTATAGATACCCGGATCGCCGTGGTCGATGGCGAGCAGAGCGGCATAGGCCGCCGCATCCACATGAACCGGCGCAGAATTCGACGGGCGGTCCGAAACGGTTCCGGGACCATAAAGCTGGCCATAGCGAAGGACGACGCCCTCGAGCGGCGGCGATTTCAAAGTGAAATCCTCCAGCGCAATCACCCCTTGCAGGTTGATACCGCTCTCTCCCTCGGCCCCAGCATCGAGCGCATCCGTCTCCGCGTGCGGCTCGATCCCCGGCGCGTAGGCCCACGCGATGCTTTGTGCCACCAACCGGCGGGCACCAGCCGCGATTGCTGCCGTAACGATGTTGCGCGTTCCTTCGCTACGGATGCGGGCGGTACGAACGATTGCTGCTCCCATTTCAAGCGGGTTAAGATCCTTCGGAAGGTCGGTGAGCTGATGGATCACGATATCCGCGCGCGCCAATGCGACAACGTGTGATAGCGCTGACGCGTCGAAGACGTCGACCACGATCGGATCCGCCCCGAGCGACCGCAGCGTATCGACATTCGCTTTTGACCTGGTGCTACCATAGACATAGTGGCCAGCGCCGCGCAGGAGCGGCGTCAGGCGCCTACCGATGGCCCCTGATGCACCCGCGAGGAATATCCTATAACCCATCATTCTTACTCCTGAACCAGAATGCGCCTTAACAGCGACTACCCCGCTGTGCGCTTTCTCTCCGATGCATTCGGCGATGAGAACGCAATCGCTCCATTCCTATGATCCGGGGTGAATTTCCGCCATAGGTCAGAACAGTCGTTCCCGCGATGCCGGACATTCCTCTTTTGAGACGCGCACAACTCTTCGCACGTCGGCGGATTCCCGAACGCTACTTCGCCATATTGATGATCTTGGCTTGAGTGTACGCCTCGAGGCCTTCTCGTCCCAATTCTTCGCCGACGCCTGATTGCTTGGCGACACCAAAGGGAATATCGGGCGACACGTCGAGAAACTTGTTAATCCAGACAGTCCCGGTTTCGATTTTAGCTGCTACGTAGAACGCCCGATCGAGATCCTTGCCCCAAACCGTTCCGGCGAGCCCATACTCTGAGTTGTTGGCACGAGCGATCGCGTCATCAACTGCAGAGTAGCGCAGCACCGGGACGACCGGGCCGAACTGCTCTTCGGTGACCAGTCGCGCATCGTCCGCGATGTCCCGGACGATGGTCGGTTGAATGAAATAGCCCTTGCGTCCGAGTACTTCGCCGCCCGCAACGATCTTGCCGTTCCGTTCGGCATCTTCCAGGAAGCCCTTCACCTTCTCAAACTGCGCCTTGTTCTGCAGCGGGCCCATCTGCGTCCCCTGCTTCAATCCGTCATCGACTACCCATTCGCGCGCGAGGCGAGCGAGTTCCTCGTAGATCCGATCATACTGTGAATCATGAACGTAGATGCGCTTAGCTCCGAGGCAGAGCTGCCCGGCGTTCATCATGGCGGCGACAAACAATTTGGGAGCTACTTCGACCGGGTCGACGTCATCAAGCACGATCGCGGCGTCGTTGCCACCCAGCTCCAGGGTCAACCGCTTCAGGGTGCTTGTTGCGGCGCTCATTACCTTCTTCCCGGTCGAGGTCGAGCCAGTGAAGGCAACTTTCGCCACATCGGGGTGGCTCGATAATGCCCCACCTAGATCATTGTTATCCACGATGATGTTGAGGGTACCCGCCGGCAGAATCTGTTTGCAGATTTCGCCGAATAGAAGCGTCGTGAGTGGCGTGGTCGGAGCCGGCTTCGCGACCACCGTGTTGCCGGCGAGCAGCGCCGGCGCCAGCTTGAGGACCAGCAGAATAACCGGGAAGTTCCATGGCACGATCGCTGCGACCACACCAAGCGGCATGCGCTGACGCACGACCTTCTGCGTCGCATTGTCCTTCAGCACTTCATACGGCAGATCGAGCTCCGCGTGATAGCGAATGATGTCTGTGGAGAACGTGATCTCCCATGCCGCTTCGGAAAGTGGCTTGCCCTGCTCCAGGGTCAGCAATCGTGTGAACTCGTCTTTTCGCGCTTCGAGCGCGTCGGCCACTCTCCCAAGAAGAGCGCCGCGCTCTCGAACCGGCTTGGCTGACCATGCGGGGAACGCCGCTTTCGCAGCAGCAATCGCTGCTTCGAGCTGTGCGATATCAGCCCGTGGAGCAACCGCAAGCAGTTCCTCGTTGGCCGGGTTGATGATGTCGAGCGTTGCTGCACCAGCCACCAACTTGCCGTCGATCAGCAGTTTGAATTCATTCATCGTTCTCTCCCGGTCCAATCGCAAGATCGACCGCGGTCTGAACCGCGGTATGTGGAGAATTGCGCGCTTCAACGCATCGCACCTGCGCGCGACCATCCGGACGACGCGTTAGTCGTTCCGATCCCGCGGGGTGCTTATCGAGCGGCCACAACTCATCAGCCACAATTGGTCGCACACATGCTCCGCCTCAATCAGACCAAGGTGTCGCCGATACCTTGGGATCGAGTCATCGCGATTGTTGGCGCTTTCTTGGTTTCACTGGGCCCTCTTCGATGGGGCGCGCCGCCGCCTCGTTGCCTCGGCGCTCATGCGCGAGGTGCCCGCGCAGAATGGCCGACGACACCATGGTGCAATTGAGCCAGGCGGCGGGTCCTCCTAGCTACACATAAACGTCGGTCACTTAGAGGATATAGCCATGACCATCATCAAAGCAGCAGCTGTACAGATCAGCCCGGTTCTCTACAGTCGTGAAGACACGACGGCGAAGATTGTCCAGAAGATCGTCAAGCTCGGTCGAGAGGGCGTGCAGTTCGCGACCTTTCCTGAAACCATTCTGCCCTACTATCCCTATTTCTCGTTCGTACAGCGTCCATTTGAAGCAATCGGTCAGAACCTCGTTCTGTTCGAGCAGTCTGTGACGGTGCCGTCACCCACGACCGTAGCGATCGGTGAGGCTTGCCGGCAAGCCAATATCGTGGTGTCCATCGGCATCAACGAACGCGATGGTGGAACGCTATACAACACTCAGCTGCTTTTTGATGCGGATGGCACCCTTATCCAGCGTCGTCGCAAGATATCGCCGACCCATCACGAACGTATGATCTGGGGGCAGGGCGACGCTTCGGGACTCAGGGCCGTCGACAGCGCGGTGGGACGAGTGGGGCAGCTGGCATGCTGGGAGCACTACAATCCATTGGCTCGATATGCGCTGATGGCGGACGGCGAGCAGATTCATGCAGCGATGTATCCAGGCTCATTCGGCGGCGACCTTTTCGCCGAACAGACCGAAATCAACATCAGGCAGCACGCACTTGAGTCTGCTTGCTTCGTCGTCAATGCGTGCGCCTGGCTCGACGCAGATCAGCAAGCCCGGATCATGCAAGACACCGGTTGTCCGATCGCTCCGATTTCCGGCGGTTGCTTCACGGCAATCGTCACGCCACAGGGACAATTCCTGGGACAGCCGTTGCGCTGCGATGAGGGGGCGGTGATTGCCGACCTCGACTTTTCATTGATCGACAAACGCAAGCGCCTGATGGATTCGCGTGGTCACTATAGTCGCCCGGAATTGCTCAGCCTTCTGATCAATCGCGCACCGGCTGCGCACGTCCACGAGGTTCAGGCGCAGATGTCGTCAGTTGCTCTTGAGACCGCCGATGATTGGCCTTCCGCCCCGAAGTGACGGATCGTCGTGCCCGGCGTGAATCGATTGCATATCCGAAGGCGGTAGCAAGCCTGGGCCGAATACTGGCGCTGAGTGCAGACAAGGAAGCAAATCGATGGCTACTTACGAACCCGCGATCACCGCGCTGCTGTGCATCGACTTCTACAACGACTTCCTGAGCGTCGGCGGAAAGCTCTGGCCGTGGGTTAAGGAAGGCGCCGAGGAGGCCAACCTGCTGGAAAACCTTCGCACGATCGTTCGAGCCGCCCGTGAGGCAGGTATCGCGATCTATCACGTTCCACATCATCGCTGGGAACCCGGAGACTACGTGGATTGGAAGTATCCCTCGCCCTATCAGCTCGGCGCGGCGGAACGGCAAGCCTTTGCGAAGAATAGTTGGGGCGGGACGTTTCACAAAGACTTCCAGGTCGAGGTGGGCGATATAGTTGCAACCGAGCACTGGGCGTCGAGCGGCTTTCCCAACACGGATCTAGAACACCAGCTCAAGCGATACGGCAAGGAGAAGATCATCTGCACGGGCTTGTTGGCGAACACCTGCGTCGAAGCGACGGCCCGCATTGGAATGGAACTCGGCTTCCACGTTACGTTGGTACGTGATGGGACCGCAGCGCGCTCACATGAAGCCCTGCATGCTATGCTGGACATCGACGGTCCGACCTTTGCTCACGAGATCCTGACGACCGCCGAGTTGGTTTCCGCTATCCGGGCTTCCGCGTCCGCTAGCGAAGTGTCTGCAGGACAGGCGAGTTCAAAGCCGCTCTAGCCGATCATACTACGCTGGGTAAGGAATTTCGCAGGCCCGTGGCGCTGACGTCCGTCCCGCGCTTCCCACGCCTGTCCCATTGAGGACGGCGACGCAACGTGTCCATCGGAACGGGACTGGTCCACCTGCGAGCAGATACGCCTCAGGCTATTCTTGTGGGTGAAGCCGAGCGCACGATGGAGAAAAGTGCGCTCGTAGCCGCTGACTAGGCAAGTTCACGTACCGCCGGCCACGGGGGGTCGGATCACAAACGGCCGTCGGCTCTCGCCTTTTGGGAAGCGGCCACAGACCCAGAGGCAACCGAAGAACTTTGAAGAAGGGCCTCGTCGCCGTTGAAAAGCACAGATCCGTACTAAGTAGACCTGTCCTGACCAAGACGGAGCTTGGCGGCCATCGTTGCTAGATCAACAAGGGAGCAAGCCTGCATCTTCCTCATGACCCGACCTCGATGCGCCTTCACCGTGATTTCGCTGATACCAAGATCGAAGGCAACCTGCTTATTCAGCCGGCCAGTCGTCACCAACGACATGACCTCTCGTTCGCGCCGACTGAGCATCCGGTATCGGTCGGCGATGACCTGAATTTCAACTTCCCGATCAAGTAAGGTGCGGCTATGCTCAATGGCGTTGCGAATGGCCTCGAGCAGAGCATCGTCGGAGAATGGCTTGGTCAAGAATTCGACCGCACCCGCTTTCATTGCCCGCACGGACGTCGGCACGTCCCCGTATCCGGTAATAAAAATGATTGGCATGTCCGTGCGATCACCTGCCAGGCGAACTTGAAGTTCGAGACCATTCAGATCGGGCAAATTCACATCAAGGATAAGACAGCTGGGAGCCTGCACTCGTGGATGCGAAAGAAACCCCTGAGCTGATGAGAAGGTCTCCGGTCGCCAACCGGCCGAACTGATCATCAATTCCAATGACTCGCGCACTGAAATATCGTCGTCGACAACAAACACGATCGGCAGGGTGTGCGACATGAATGACATCCAGGACAAGCGCTCTGTTAATTTACCGTACCTTCCCGCATTCGATGGTACTACGCGGCATTCTGCCCACACGAAGCGCAAGATCGATGGCATCGCGCAGCGAGGCGTCACTGAACGGCTTGAGCAGACATTCCACCGCGCCTTCTGCCATTGCGCGTGGCCGGACCGTCTCGTCACCGTGACCAGTAATGAAGACGATCGGAACGTCTTGCCGGCGTAACCGGAGTTCTCGCTGTAGGTCCGGTCCTGACATTCCCGGCATGGCCATGTCCAAAATCAAGCAGCTCGTGAGATCGATATGGTCGGAAGCAAGAAACTCCTCGGCTGACGAAAACGCTTCAGCAGCGAAACCGAATTCCCTCAGCAGGTCTGGTAGCGATTCACGTACCGATTCGTCGTCATCGACAATCGAAACGAGCAAACGGCTCGTCATTAAAGGCTCCTCATCACTTGGTCCCGCGTGGCAGGGCCCCAATTAACGCTTAGATCGTGGTTCTCTGCACTCGCAAGCCCAAGTGGGATGGAAAAGGAAACAGAAGCGCCATGGGTATCATTTGGTTGCGCCCACAGCCGACCATGATGATTTTCGATAATGGACCGGCTGACCCACAAGCCGATCCCCATGCCGGCTTCCTTTGTCGTGAAGAAGGCATCAAAGATCCTGTGCAGGTCATGCGGGGCGAAGCCAACTCCTTCGTCTTTCACGGTAAGGCGCACGCTCTCATCCGTATCGCGTTCGGTTTTGACGATGAGCCGCTTGGGGCGATTGTCGATACCGCCCATCGCATCCGACGCATTGCGAACCAGGTTCAGGATAACCTGCTGAAGCTGGACGCGATCGCCCATGACGGTCGGAAGGTCATCGTCAAAATCCATCTCGATATTGATCCGATCCCTCTTGAGCTCGTTCAGCAGCAGCGCGATGACCTCTTGCGTCGCTTCATTGAGGTGAACTCGCTCCATCGAAAACCGGCGTTTGCCGAAGAGCGCCCGTAGTCGAACGATCACGTCGGAAGCACGGTTCCCGTCCCGTATGGTGCGCCGCGCGGTCTCGCGTGCTCCGTCAACGTTGGGTGGATCCGCGGCCAGCATCCGCATACAGGTGCTGGCATTGGTGAGAATGCCCGACAAGGGCTGGTTGACTTCATGGGCGATCGAGGCCGTCAACGCTCCAAGGCTCGCGATTCTCGATACCCGGGCAAGCTCTGATCTGACATCCTCAAGTGCCTCTTCCGAGACCCGGCGCTTGGTGACGTCCTGTACGGCGCCGATGTATTCGAGCTGACCTCTACGGTTCCGGGTCGCATGCGCGACCAGATGAAGATATTTGACCGATTGATCGGGCATAAGCAGCCGGTGCTCGTACTCGAAATCCTCTGCCTCCGCGCTCACCCGGGCGATCATGTCCTTCATCAGCGAGATGTCGTCGGGGTGAACTCGCGATCCGATGAGCTCAAGCGTCACCGGGATCGCTTGGTCAAACTCGAAAATGCGATAAACCTGCTCTGACCAAATGATCTCTCCGGTCGCGACGCACCATGAGAAGCTGCCGGTCTTGCTTAGGTGCTGGGCTTCGGTGAGAAACGCTCCACTTCGTTGCAATGCCTCCTCCGACCGCCTGCGTTCCGTTATGTCGCGCAGGTAGCAAGTAAACGATGGTGGTCCCTCCAGAGGAATACGAGAGATCGCGAGCTCGACGGGGAATTCGCTGCCGTCCGCACGTACGGCCGTCATCTCAACCCGTTTGCCGATCAATCGTGTTTCACCCGTTCGCAGATATCGAGCCATGCCTTGCCGATGCTTCTTCCGCAGAGCCGGGGGGATGATGGCGTCCGCCAACTCCCTACCGACAATCTCGCCACGGGGATATCCGAAGGTGCGTTCCGCAGCCGGGTTGAACTCGATTACGCCCCCTTCGTGATCCATCGTGATGATACAATCCAGCGCCGCGTCCAAGATCGCGGCCTTGCGCGCTTCACTTTGCTTCAACGCGGTGTCGCTCAGGGCGCGTTCGATGGCTATGCTGGCGACGTGCGAAAATTGAGCGATGAGATCCTGTTGTTCTCGGGTGGGCGTGCGAGGCTTGTCGTAGTAGATCGCGAAAGCGCCGACGACCTTGCCCATCGTCGACGTGATCGGTGTTGACCAGCACGCTTGGAGCCCATGCGCCATCGCCATTGGGCACCAGGCATGGGCCGCCCATCGTGTTTCCAGCATGAGATCGGCGGCGATCACCTGCTCGTTCAGATGCGCGGCCATCGCGCAGGGGCCTGAATCGACATTCACCGGGCGGCCAATGATTGAGTTGATGAAGGTGGCCGGAAGGCTAGGCGCGGCGCCGTGTTCAAGCCGCGTGCCGGTTGGGTCGACCAGCACCACGCTGCAATAGCAGCCCTCGCTCGTAGTCTCAACGAGGCGGCACAGTGCCACGAGAATGTCCGACATTGAACTGCCGGCGGCCGCCATTTCCAGCAGTTGCTTTTCGCACAAGAGTAGCGACTCAGCACGTCTCCGGTCATCGATATCGCTCTCGATCATGTACCATCGTACGATTTGTCCGCGCGCGTCCCTGCGGGGCATCCCACGCACGTGAAACCATCGATAAACGCCGTCAGCGCGTCGCATACGCTGCTCGACATCGTACGGCTCCCCCGTGGCTATCGATCGGTCCCAAGCCACTCTTACCGAAGGGAGATCGTCGGGGTGAACCAGACTTCCTGTCCTCCAGCCCTTTAGATCCTCGAGCGTCGTCCCGAGATAGTCGAGGACATGCTGATTGACGCTCTCGAGTTCCCCCGTCGGCGTCATGAAGAATACCATCGCAGGAATGGTGTCGGAAATGGAGCGATAAAGGCTCTCGCTCGCCCGACCAAGCCTCCCTCGGTCCTCGATATCAATATTCAGTCCAATCCATTTGACGATTTTTTGGGGCCCGTCGACTAATGGTCGAACTCGGATAGTGAACCAGTGGTATTCTCCATCGCGGCGACGCAGGCGCGCTTCCATCGCGCTTTCCGCGCCGGCTATCAGAATCGACCGCCAGCGCTCTAGCAGACCGGGTAGATCTTCCGGATGGACGGCACGCCGCCAACCGGCCCCCACTAGCTGGCCAGCATCAAGACCGGTGTACTCACACCAGCGACGGCTGACGTGATCTACAGTTCCGTCAGGTAACGCCGTCCAAACCAATCCTGGAAGCGTATCGAGTACAGGACTGAGGTCGTTCTCCATGGGGCTCGTTCCTGACGGTCACCGTGAAAGAATAATGCGCCGGGGGGCCACGCGGGGTCGATGATACCTTGGTGTCGGTTCAAGGATCGCCGCTCCGGCTTTGACCAGAAGCCTACTCCCTGGCCTGCTCGATCGACAATCGATTTTGTCCGCGATCTTCGGCATTTACTGGCATCGGCGAAGGCTCGTGCATGGGCCGACGACTGACGATCGCGCGACTTGTCACTTAAACGTCAGACGGCTGGCGACACCTTCGTGCAATGGATTCATTGCCGATACCCGTTAGATCGAACGTCAGCCGATGAAACGTCGCTTCCTTGTTTTTCGCAATCGGCGCCGAAGTAAAGCTCTCTGCCGGAGTGCGTCATGGACAAACGTGAATTCGACTACGTCATCGTCGGGGCAGGTTCTGCGGGATGCGTGCTCGCCTCGCGCCTCACGGAGGATCCGAGCGTCTCGGTCTGTCTGCTCGAAGCTGGCGGCCGAGACACGAGCGTTCTGATACAGGCCCCCGCTGCCTTCGTCGCAATGGTACCGACAAAGCTCAACAACTACGCGTTCCAGACTGTACCGCAGCCTGGCCTGAACGGCCGCCGTGGATATCAACCGCGTGGCAAGGTGCTTGGAGGCTCAAGTTCGATCAATGCGATGTTCTATGTGCGCGGAAACAAATGGGATTACGACCACTGGGCCGCGCTCGGCAATCCTGGCTGGTCCTATGACGACGTGTTGCCGCTGTTCAAGCGGGCTGAACACAATGAAGAGTTCAAGGATGATTACCACGGTCAGGGCGGACCTCTGAACGTTACCTATCAGCGATACGAGAGCCCGCTCACCAAGCTGTTCCTTGAGGCCGCGGCGCTGCGGCAAATCCGGTCAAATCCCGATTACAATGGAGCGGAGCAAGAAGGTGCCTTCGCGTATCAGGTCACCCATAAGGATGGCGAGCGGTGCAGCACGGCGAAGGCCTACCTCACTCCGAACCTGTCGCGCAAGAACCTCGCAGTTTTGACACACGCCATCTCTGCCAAGATACTGATGAGGGATCGTCGAGCGTACGGCGTGTCATATTACCAGGGCGGGGAGGTGAAGGAGGCGCACGCCCGGCGAGAAGTGATACTTTCCGGCGGCGCCTTTGGTTCGCCGCAACTTCTGCTACTCTCCGGAATAGGACCTGGCGAGGCGCTGACGCAGCTTGGCATTCCGATCCTGAACGACCTACCCGGTGTTGGTGCGAATTTACAAGATCATATCGATTACATCCAGTCGTGGCGCGTGCTGGACAACGTCGGGACGGTTGGCATTTCGTTCAGAGGCGCAGGGAGAATGCTGCGTGCAATCCTTGAGTGGAATTGCAGCCGTACCGGCTTAGTGACAACGACCTATGGCACGGCGGGCGCGTTCATTCGATCATCGCCAGAAGTCCCGGCCCCCGATTTGCAATTGATCTTTGTCATTGCAATCGTCGACGATCACGCACGCAAGCTCCACCTTGGCCATGGCATATCCTGCCACGTTGATGTCTTGCGACCCCATAGTCGAGGTGTCGTAGGACTTACCAGCAACGACCCGCGCGATCCGCCCCGGATCGATCCCAACTTCCTTTCCGACGAGCGCGATCTAAGGCTGCTGGTCAAGGGAGCCCAGATCCAGCAAGGAATTATCGAATCCCGCCCATTCCATCAACTCCGCGGGGAAATGCTGTACCCGACGCGAGCCGACGATGTTGCCGGTCTTGAGAGCGATATTCGCAGTCGAGCCGATACGCAGTATCACCCGGTTGGCACCTGCAAGATGGGCCCGGATGACGATCCGATGGCGGTGGTGGACGCCCGGCTGCGTGTACGCGGCGTTGACGCGTTGCGCGTGGTTGACGCGTCCGTGATGCCAACCATCGTCGGCGGCAACACCAACGCTCCCACAATCATGATTGCCGAAAAGGCTGCGGATTTAATCCGAGAGGACGTCTGAACATTCGTTTCACACAGGGACTAAAGGGATGGAGGCCGAACACATGCAAACGAACCACTCCAGCAGCAACGCACAGAACGTCGTCGATTTGCGCCTCGAGCCAACATCGGTCGACCATTTGCTCATCCAAGAGCTTTCCCATCGTGTAAAAAATGAGCTCACGTCAGTGATTGGACTCGCTGTATCGATCGCGCGCCGCTCTACATCTCACGAAGTTAAGTCTGCCCTCGCCAAGGTGAGCAATACGTTACATTGCTATGCGGTGGCGCATCGGGCGTTACAGATGCCGGTACATTGCACCGAAATTGACGCATCTGAATACGCTGCCGCGCTCTGTAATTCGCTCTCGTGCGCTCGGCTTGATCCTCAAGGAATTGAGCTGATACTCATCTTGCGACCATTCAAGTTGCGTTCAGAGCGGTGTTGGAAGCTTGGTCTCATCCTTTCGGAACTGATCACAAACAGCGCACGTCACGCCTTCGGAAATCGCGGCGGGACCCTTGAGGTCACCCTGCGTACCTCGGGCTTGCTGGTTGAATGTTGCGTTAAAGACAACGGCTCAGCCCAGAGCCCATACGGGATCGGCCAAGGGCTGAAAATCGTAGCTGCTCTAGCAAAGGAACTGGGCGGCACGATCAGCCATGAATTTGGATTGGAAGGCGCCACATCGACCCTGACGTTTCCGATCGAAGCCAAGTCGCGACTTGTCGACGTCGTTGCTGCCAAGCCAGGTCAGAAATGAAGCAATCGCAGCGCATACCGATCGTTGTCTCTAAGAGCCCTCACCAACAGGAAAGGATCTTCCATGAACGGCCGTATTGACTACATCAAGGCGTCGCCGGCGGGTTACAAGGCGTTCGCAGAGGTTTACGCGCTCCTTCAGGAGAGCAGTCTCGCGCAAGAATTGATCTATCTCGTCTATTTGCGGGCATCGCAGATAAACGGTTGCGCGTATTGCATTGATATGCATTCACGCGATCTGCTCAAGTTCGGAGTCGCGGTCGAAAAGCTCGTGCTTGTACCGGTCTGGCGAGATGCGGGCGCGCTATTCAGCGTCCGCGAACGCGCTGCACTCGCCTGGGCGGAGACCGTAACTCGCGTAGCCGAGACCAACGTTCCTGCCGCTGACTATGAATCTGCTGTCGCCGAGTTCAACGGCACGGAGCTCGCAGACCTAACCTATGCGGTCAGCTTGATGAATGTGTTCAATCGCCTGTCGATCGCATTCCGCACGCCGCCCGCGGCCTCGCTCAAAGTCGCGAATGCGGCATCGGCCGTCGGCCGGCGCGACGAGTAGGGCATCGACCAAGTCCTGGCACCTCCTCCCGCTGCCAGGGAAAACTGGAGCCGTCGGAACAACCGACGGCTCCTTCTTCAATGATCGTCCTATGCTCGCGGACAGGCAGACAATGGCGACCAAGCGTTATGAACAGACGGGAGCTCAAATGCCGAGCCGACATCCGAACTCTTAGATCGCATCGACACTCGGCCCTTAGATGGAGGTGACAGATGAGCGTGTCTCAAGGGGCTCACACCAACCGAGTTTGCAACCCTCCCCAACGGGCCAAACCCAGAACGGAGTCTACTTATAAACGGGGCGAATTGGGGAACAGGTCACAATACGCATCCGGCAGAACCGGCACCCACTATAACGTAGTCAAATTCACCATGAACCATCGAGTGCTCCCGGTGAGAGGGGTTGTGCTTTCCGATGTGAGACGAAACGTCGTGTGTCGAATGGAGCGTCTCAGCTGCACACTTCTGGTTGCGCAGATCTGGAAGTGAATCCATTGCACCAAGGTGTCGCAGGGATTGCATCTGTGGGTTTAGATGTGCCGTGGTCTCAATCAGACTTCCGGGACGAGCATTCGCTCGTGACGAAAGAGACCGAACATCGTGGGCGAAATCGATTGTCGGCAGGCCGGTATAGAGAAAGGTGCCTCGTGGTGAGCGGAAGGCTCAGCGATGAAGCCTCGGCACCGGGTCATGATTGACCGCTGTCTTGGCGGTCGCGGGCAGGATGGCGTACCGATAGATCACAAGGTGTCGACGACACCATGGTGCAATAGATTCGTCTCCAGCTCAGAGGCAAGAGTCCATACCAAGCACGGCAGCCGCGCCGAGGACCCGCAGTCAATGAGGTTCAGCGTTGCTTGTCGACTCCGATGGTTGGACGGGACGCGCTTCCGTTAGGCTCGTCAGGCAAGAGCCTTCGCCATCAACGCGGCGCGGCAGGAATGAGCGCCGGCATGAGAAGGAAGCGAGAATAGGTGGATGATGAAAATCCTGCATGTTTGCTGTAGTTCTCGCGGGCAGTTCTCCGAGAGTTGCAGGATATCTCGGAAGATTATCGAATTGTTGCGCGCGAAGGAGCCATCTTCGGTGCTCACAAATCGAGTCATCGGTGGCGGAGCGATCGCGCATATAGATGCGAGCTATGCATCCGCGCTTGGTGCAACCGAATCGTCATTCGCGGAAGCGTTCCCAATGGGCTCCATGTCCCGATCCGAAGAGCTCATTCAGGAGCTGGAGCGCTCCGACTACGTTGTCATCGGGACCCCTATGCATAACTTCACGGTGCCATCTGCACTAAAGGCGTGGATTGATCACGTCGTTCGCGTCCGCCGAACGTTCGATTCGACCACGGAGGGCTATGTAGGCAGGTTGCGCGACCGCCCAGTCTTTGTCGCCGTGTCTTCGGGCGGGAGATACTCCGGTGAGCGCGCGCGTCAGCCGGATTTTCTTACTCCGTATCTAAGAGCCATCCTGGGCGTCATAGGACTGAATGATCTGACTGTCTTCTCCATCGAAGGTACTGCCCTCGGCCGGGACGCTGTCGTTGAGGCGAGGATCAAGACAGATCAGGCGCTGGAAGAGTACTTTCGCCATTTGCCGGTACGGCCGCATTGCAGCGGCGACGTCTTTCCGTGATCGGGAGCGTGGCCGTCCTCTCTAGCGGCCAAACGTCTCAGACATGAAAGGAGAAGTCGGTATGTCAATCCGCAACGACATATTCTCTGTTGCTTTCGGTATCGCGTCGATGACGGCGGCCAATGCAGAAGGCCTTCGTCCACTCGGAGGCAAGAGCATCGATCTTGGAGGCATATCTGGGATCGCTTACTACACTGTCGAACGCGATGGGTTTCGCGTCGTTGCCACTCTTGCGCAGGGCGAGGCGGGAACGCCGATCCGTGTCATTTCTGTACTCGCACCTGGCCAGCGCGTGGTTCTCTCAACACCGCGACAATCGGATGCGGTCGAGATTACTCGGAAAGGCGACAGCGTTGTGGTTCGCAAGGCGAAAGCGACCGCGAACTGACTTCGAATCGAGCCGGTGCGGTTAGTCAAGCAATATGAGATGCGGATCGCCAATGTGGCCGAGCATTAGCGACGGTCGCGCTTCAGAGGGTCGAGATAGGCTTGCACCGCGGTTCGTTGATAGGAATCGTAGATATGTCCACCGGATACACTGATCCATGGATGATGGCTTCTTCGAAGTGTCAGCTGCCATACGAGAATGCGCATCCCGGCTGTATGCCACGCCTATTGGCGCCGACCTATCAGCGCGGGCTGCAGCGTATGCATCCCCATTAGCAGGAGCGAAGCCGGGTACTTGTGCGCGCGAGTTGCGCAATTTGATTACTCTTCGCGCGCCCGCGGCGGGCTGGGACTGGCGGCTCATAGCTTTAAAGGAACACACCGAGGGCGTTTGGTCGCTCACAGATCGGATCAGGTGATGCCCGCGGCGAAGTTGCAAAAATTTCAGCCTCTTGATCCAGCTGCCGCCGCGCCGCTTTACCAACAGATTTACGATCGCATTCGGGACGCTATAACCAATGGTGTGCTGAAACCAGGAGACCGCATTCCCTCGGCACGGGCGCTGGCTAACGAGTTGGGGCTGGCCAGGGGGACGATCGAAGCGGCCTATTCTCTGTTGGCCGCCGAGGGGTATATCGAGGCGCGCAGACAGGCAGGCACTATTGTCAGCCCGGTCCTTGACCCGCAAGGGCCCATTGCCAGATCAGCAGCGCTACCGACTCCCCGCGCGGACGCCGTCAGCTTTCGCCCAGAATCGATCCTGCCGTTCCAAATGGGTTTGCCTGCCCTAGATGCCTTTCCGCGAAAGATCTGGGCGCGTCTCGGCGCGCGCAGTGTGCGGGCCATGCAGCCATCTGACATGATCCATCCTCCTGTGTGCGGCTTGGCTTCGCTGCGCATGGAAATCGTCAAGTATCTGCAGATTGCACGCGGGATTAGCTGTTCTCCCTCTCAGGTGTTCCTTACCTCAGGGTACCGCCAAAGCGTGGAATTGATCGGTTATGCCTTGCTGAAGGCGGGTGATGGCGTCTGGCTTGAAGATCCGGGATATCCGCCCACGCGCGAAATACTCAAGTACATGAATATCGAAGGCGTGTCGGTTCCGGTCGATGAGGAGGGCATAATTGTTTCCGATGCAACCAAACTGGCGCCCCGCGCTCGCGCGGCGGTCGTCACGCCTGCACACCAGAGCCCGCTTTGCATGTCGTTGTCGTTGCCTCGGCGCCTAGCATTGTTGGACTGGGCCGCGCGAAGCAAGGCATGGATCGTTGAAGACGACTACGATGGTGAATATCGGTATGTCAGCCGCCCGCTTCCTGCGCTGAAGAGCCTCGATCGGGATGGGCGAGTTCTTTATGCCGGCACGTTTAGCAAGGTGCTCTTTCCGGGCATAAGGCTGGCCTATCTCGTGGTGCCGTTGGTGCAAGTCGAGAGGTTTACGCAAGTCATCGAAAGTCTTTCCGCGGGCAGTCCTGGACTTACTCAAACCATCGTTGCTGCATTCCTTTCAGGGGGCCATTTTGCGCGCCATATCCAGCGTATGCGGAAGCTCTACGCCGTGCGCCGCGAGGCGACTGCCGCAGGTTTGGAAAGCGTGCTGGGAAAGCACGTGCGAATAGACCGACAACCGGGCGGTATGCACCTCATCTTGCGTCTGCGAGGCGACCGTTCAGACCGCCGGCTTGTCGCAAGCATGCGGGCAGGGGGCTTGTACGCGGAAGCCCTCACCGACTGGACCAAGGGCCGATACGGGGTATCCGGCCTTCTCTTGAACTTCACAAATATCGATTCGCAGCGCACGGCCGAGAATCTCGGACGGCGCATCTTGGATTCGATGTAACTCAAGCTTGAGAACCGGCCGGTGCAAAATCATGGCCCATCTATAGACCTCCGTCATGGTCCTTTTTGAAGGGGCGAAGAGGCGAGACACTGAAGGTCTGAAGCTGGAGCACCCCTCCGAGAAAGTGACCTTGACCAGCAACTGGTTGATCTCGCGTTTCCGCGAATGCGGTCGAAGCTCGGCAGATAACAAATGTAAGCGCGAATTTCCCCGCACCTTTTGGTTTTGAGTGCTCTGATGCATGAGGTGTCCACTTAAATAGGTGGATACCTCATGATGAGCGACGATGGTCAGAAACTGCGTGTCAGGCTTGTTGGTCGGAACGGTCGCCGGCGCTTTGAGACGACATCGAAGGAGCGTCTTGTGGCGGCCTGCCTTGAGCCTGGCGTTTCGGTCTCGAGACTTGCACTCGAACATGGGGTCAACGCGAACCTGCTTCGGAAGTGGATCAAGAAGGACGCCGCGGCCAGGTCGGCGCCGTCGTCGTCACCCTCGGCGTTCATCCCGGTTCACCTTGAGGGGGCCGCCGAGCGGGGTTTGTCGCGGCAAGGCAGTGTGGCGGCGGTGGATTTGCCGGCGACTTGCGCTGAAGTGGGTGGGTCGGAATCCAAGGGGTCTCCAGCTTTTTGTTCTCCGGCCAAAGTGAGCGCGTCGCTGCCGAATGGCGTGAAGCTCGCGCTGGAATGCGGGGATGTGGATGCATTGACGGCGATCATTGGAGCCCTGGGCCATGTTCAGACTGGGCGGTGACCTGCAGGTCTATCTGCACCGTGAGCCGATCGACTTCCGAGCTGGCATCAACAGCCTTGCGGTTCTGGTTCAGGAGACGATGGCGCTCGATCCGTTTGTGCCGGCGGTTTTTGCGTTCTGCAATCGCCGTTGCGACCGGATGAAGTTGCTGTTCTTCGACCGGTCCGGCTTTGTGCTGGTCCTGAAGCGGCTGACCGAGGACAAGTTCCGATGGCCGCGCCGCCAGGAGGCGGTCGTCCGGCTTACGACCGAGCAGTTGCACTGGATCCTCGACGGCATCGATATCGATGCGATGGTCCGTCATCCGGTGCGGCAATATCAGGTTGCCGGCTGAGCTCTTGAGTTGAGCGGTTGACGCGTCGGAACGGTTCAGATTCAAGAATCCGATGAATCGAACCGGCAATCCGAGTGTCGAGGTGCTGTTGGCGCGCATTGCCGCGCTGGAGGCGGAGAATCGTCAGCTCACGGAGCGCGTCGTCAAGCTGGAGGAAGAACTGGCGCTGGCACGCCTGCATCGTTTTGCGCCGCGCAGCGAAAAGCACGTCGACCGTCTCTTCAATGAAGCCGAGCAGGCCGCCGATGAGGATGACGCCGGCAGCGAAACGAACGATACCGCCGAACTTCCGGACACGGGTCTGCCATCGGTCGAAAGCACGACGGGAAAGAAGCGCGGCCGCAGGCCGCTGCCGGCAAACCTGCCGCGCGAGCGCGTCGAGTATGACCTGCCCGACGATCAGAAGGCGTGTCCTTGCTGCCGTGGCCAGATGCATCGCATGGGCGAGGCTGTCACCGAGCAACTTCATATCGAGGTGAAGGCGAAGGTTTTACAGAATGTGCGCTTCAAATATGCCTGCCGCCATTGCGATCGCACCGGGATCAACGCCCCTGTCGTGACCGCGCCGATGCCGACGCAGCCGTTGCCGGGCAGCGTTGCCACGGCCTCGACGCTGGCGTTCGCGCTGGTTCACAAATATGTCGACGGCACGCCGCTCTACCGCTTGGCGCAGGCCTTCGAACGCGCAGGCGTTCCTGTCAGCCGCGGCGCTTTGGGCCACTGGGTGATCGGCTCGAGCGAGAAGCATCTGCATCGCATTTATGACGCCCTGAAGCTGCGGCTCAGATCGCAGCCTCTCATCCATGGCGACGAGACGACGGTTCAGGTCCTCAAGGAGAAGGACAAAGCGGCCACCAGCACATCGTACATGTGGGCGTATCGCAGCGGCAAGGATAGTCACGAGCCGATCGTTCTTCTGGATTATCAGCCGGGCCGCGGCCAAATCCACCCGCAGGTCTTCCTCGGCGATTACCGTGGCATCGTGATGAGTGACGGCTATAGCGCGTGGCGCACGCTGGAAGGGGCCACCCACATTGGATGCATGGCCCACTCCCGGCGGCGTTTTGTCGACGCCCTCAAAGCGAGAAAGAAGGGCGGCGGGCCGCCCGAGCAGGCGCTGCGGTTCTTCGAGCAGCTCTACCGGGTTGAAAGGCAGGCGCGGGACGAGAAACCGGACAGAGACGAAACGCCGGATCAATGCATCCGTCGCTTCCGCCAGCAACACAGCATTCCTGTCCTGAACGCCCTCAAGGAATGGCTCGATCAAATCGCCCCGAAGGTCCTGCCGGACAGCAAGCTTGGCGACGCCGTATCTTACACCCGGAACCAATGGGACTATCTGACGCGTTACACCGAAGATGGCAGGATGCCGATCGACAACAATCTTCTGGAGCGCGACATCAGGGTTTTTGCCACTGGCCGAAAAAGCTGGCTGTTCAGCGACACCGTCGACGGAGCCAGGGCCAGCGCCGTCGTCTACAGCCTGATGCTGACCTGCCGCGCCTCACGTGTCGAGCCGTTAACATGGCTGCGCCATGTGCTCACCGAGTTGCCTCAGCGCGCAGACAACGCCGATATCGCTGACCTGTTGCCCTTCAACTTCCCCAAAGCGGCCACTGCCTGAACGGCTCAGCATCGCCCCGATACGAAGGCCATCCGTCAAATCGCGGCCGACAACGTGCGCGGAAAATCGCGCTTACTAACAAATGGATCTAACGCATATGACATGGATCATCCTAGTCTCCGCCGGTCTTCTTGAAATCGGATTCGCCTTGAGCATGAAGTGGTCAGTGGGTTTCACGCGGCTAACGCCGTCGCTGTTTGCCGCCGCCGCCGGCTTGTCGAGCGTCCTTCTTCTATCCCTCGCGCTCCGCACGCTTCCCGTGGGAACGGGCTACGCCGTCTGGACCGGTATCGGCGCGGCAGGTACCGCAATTTTCGGTATGGTATTGCTGGGCGATTCAGCCTCGCTCGCGCGCGTGTTTTGCATCGTCTTCATTGTGGGAGGCGTGATTGGGCTAAAACTTGTCTCAGCGAACTGAGGCTTAAAGGTACGATCTCGCTGACCAGATGTCCCGCTGTGCCGGAGCGGCTCGGAGTTGTCTGGCTTCTCACAGAACGGGGCCGTCAAGGACAGACTGTTGGACCAGTCGCAAAGCAATTTCATGGCCCTTGGATGCAAGTCGCGAATACGTATCGTTGGCGATCAAGGTTGAGGCAGGCGTCGGACTGCGACGGTTGCTGTGGGCTTGTTCGAAGCGTCGCTCCTAACGGCGGATGCGATGGGCCATCATCATCCCGATCCTTTGCGGGAAGGTCCTCATAATCTCGCGGCATCAAGTGTCAAAGCGACTAACATGTTCCACCGAGCGCGCTCACACCCCTTCCTCGCGATTGTCCTGGCGATATGCATCTTCCTTGTCGATACGCTTTCATCTCTTCACTTTACTGTGGCCTCCCTGTACGTGGCCGCAATTCTGATTGGCGCGCACGATCTTGAGTGCACGGGCATCATTTTCAGTGGAATTTCATGCGTCGCGCTAACCGCGCTCAGCTATCTTCTAACGCACGGAATCACCTTTGTCGGCGCGGCTCCCTTGAGGTCTATTGTCAGCTTCGCGACAATCGCAATAACGACCGCGCTGGTGCTGAAAAATCGGTCAGCAAATGCGAGTCTTGCTGAGGTCAAACGAGAGCGTAGGAACTTGGCGCGTTTTTTCTCGCCGGAAATCGTGAAACGGCTCGTTCAGATCGATGTGCCCTTTTCCGCAGCTCGTCGCGAGAAAGCAGCGGTCTTGTTCGCCGATGTTGTTGGATTCACCGCCTTCGCGTCTGAAAAGACACCTGACCAAGTGATCGGATTTTTGCGCGAGTTGCTGGCAATGCTCGGCGAAGCCGTATTTGCGCACGGTGGTTCGATAGACAAGTTCCTTGGGGACGGTCTCATGGCCGTGTTCGGCCCACCACTTGCCAGTGACCGGGATGCAACAAACGCGGCGCTTTGTGCCATGCGAATCCGTGATTGCCTCGCCCAATGGAATGCCCGACATCCCAACGACCCAGGCAAGCTCATTCGCATTGCCGTCGGCATTCACTGGGGGGAGGTTGTGCAGGGCGACATCGGCACCGATAAGCGGCTTGAGTTCACAGTGGTTGGCGATACCGTAAACATCGCAAGTCGTGTGGAAGCTTACTGCCGAACACTCAACGCGACAGTACTGGTCACCGGAGATTTCATTCAATCGCTGATTGCGGAAGGCAGCGTCGACGTCGCCAACGCCTTCACAAGTGAAGGAGAACATCTGCTCAGAGGCTGCCGAAAGCCGCTTCATCTCTACAGCCTAAAAGTACGCTGAGGGGTGTTTCACTCAGGACGAAGTACGCAAGCGTTGAAGGTCGCGGCGATGGGAGATGGCTTGCTCAGCAGCGTGGCGAGCCTTCTGTCACCGTTGATGTCCGAGTTCGATCTTTGAACCTACGCCTTCTGATGCGCCCGGTGTGCGCTTGGTCATCGCGGCTGAAGTCGCTAACAGCTGGGCTCTCATGGTGCCCCTGGTCACATGTACGCGCCAGCCTATTCGGGCAAAGAATCGCCCGATCCCCCCACTTCGCCCGGAAAATCCTTCAATTTCGGCAAGCCGTCTCGCATGGGCAGAACCGTCTCAGCGTAATTTACGTGCAGCGATGGCTTGAACACGAGCGTCGGAAGCGTCGTTGCGAATACGTTTACCCGATCCAACGTCGGAATAGCAATCATCAATTGGCTCCCGCACCGTCTGCAAAACTTACGCTTGCTGCGTTCGGTTTTCTCAAAAGTTTGGACATGCTCCTCACCAGCTGTGATCGTGACGGCCTCCGCCTTCCAGATAGTGAAGGCAACTACCGGCCCGCTGGCCCAGGTACGGCAGGTGGTGCAATGACAGTATCCCATGGCCTCAGGTGCTCCCGTGGTCCGCAGTTCAACGGCGCCGCAAAGGCAGTGCCCTGTATGGTTCATTCGATACCTCACAATCCCTCAGATGAAGTCGTCGGGACTCCGCACGCTCGGTCCTTCCAGTCCGTCAAACGGCGCTATTTATCTTGATGGCCGACAAGTACGGTCGGCGGCACGCCTCTACCTTTCAGATAGAAGACAATGAGTTTCGCAGGCTTTGTCGCGCTGGCGTTGCGGCTCACAACGTGTACGTCCGTGGGCCCTTCATAAAAGACCTCGCCGGCATTGACGGTCTTGGAGGCTTCACCTCCGACCTGCGTGACAATGCTCCCCTCCAAAACGTAGACGAAGAGATCCGCATTATGCCGGTGCGGTTGCGAGACCTCGCCGGGGGCGAAGTCGACAAGTTCGACCATACCTTCCTTCCCTGGAAAGTCGGGTAGCTCTTTGGTCATCAAAGTCGTTGCCGTTCCCGTGCCTGCATGGGCGGAGGCAAATGGAGATGTCGCGCCAAGCACGAGGGAAATAAAAAGCGCCAGTCTTTTCATTGTTCGATCCTTCCTTTTAGTTGTGCCAAATTGTCAGTTGGTCGCTAGCATCGCGCTTCTTGAACTATTTGGTTAGCTCCATGATCTGACTCGTGAACTATGCCAAGTCCGTCCATCCCTGATGAGCTATTCGTAGAAGGATACTCATGGTCTCGACAGGGATCGTTGCCCCGGATCAATCGAGAAAGGGTCGCTGAGGAATTGCCTCAACCGTGAGGCACCGAAGGCGGCTGCGACTTCGATGCCAGTCACACTTCGGTGCCTAGGGTGACTATCGACGAGTTCTGGCGTCATCCAAGGAATGAAGTTGCTGCGCGTCGTCGCGCCAACTGGGTCCAGAAGGATGGGGGAGACCGCTAGGCGGACTTCTTTGTCGTCTGAGCGAGAGCGGCGTGTGTGTGCTACGCAGTTTCGGCTTGCCGCACCTTCACCAAGAGGCTTTCTCGCTCCGGTCCGGGCGGTAGCTTCAAAGCTTTTTCCCTCGCCCCAATTTGCAAACGACGCAAGGCGGTCCTGCAATAGCGACGACAGCTTGACACGACGCCTTTGCCGCAATGGCGCCTTCCTCATGGGCCGCAGCCCCCGGTCCGCCCAACCCACAGCGCAGAGTTCCCGGTTCCGCTGTGGCGAGCCTTAAGGGGGAACAAGTTCCATTCGCTGCCGACGACGGAAGTTCTATTTGCCGGCTGGGCCGAGCCGCTAACCTACACAAAATCCGTAAGGGGCATGCTGGGCTGGATGGATCCTGCGAAAGATGGCCGCGGTGAATTGTTCTCCGCGTTGAGATGTTGCTGACGAAACGTGGCTGCCGATGGAAATGGAGCGTCACTACGCTGGCTGGAGATGCCGTGATCTATGGTTTCGAGACGAGACGAGCGGAGGCGCGGTACAAGGCTCAACGGGCCTACTTCCTTCTGCTCTCTGCCAGCGCTTTAGGTTGTTCGCCACGTGAACCTTGTCGGCCCGAATTGCGACCTCAAGAGCGCGGGCTTTAGGATATTCTTCCAGAATGGGCGCCGTCGCCCGTCCGCCTTAGGGTCACGCTTTCTCGCACTCCACCTTTCTTAGCGTTTTCGACCGCCGGCTTTGCTGCAGGTTGGAAGTGCAGGAAAAGCGCAGCCGTCCGAGCAGCCCTGCATTCCGCTCGACACCCACTCCAAAGGGTGGTGTCGCGCGCCATGGAAAACTGCCCCCTCGGCGTCATGAGGAATTGCCCCCTCCTCGGATAGCTGAGGAGAGAGCGAATGAACGAGGAACGAATCACTAGAGGCTCGCCGTGGAGTGATCCACGGGGGCAGGTGATGAAGACGCCGGATGACGTGGCGGAGATGTTGCGCCTAAGGGCGTGCGGATGGGGGCTGAAGCGGATTGGGCGCCAGCTGGGCTGCAGCCATCACACGGTGAAGGACTACGTGGCGGCGGGCGGGGTGAAGCCGTTCAAGTCGCCTGAGCGGCCGAAGCTGCTCGACGGCCTTGAGGGTTGGCTGCACGAGAGGTTCATTCGCCATCGCGGCAATGCTGACGTGGTTCGCCAGGATCTGTTGGCCGAGAAAGGCGTGGAGGTAAGCCGGCGAACGCTGCAACGCGCCGTGCAGCCCTATCGCCAGGCGCTGAAGGCGGAGGCGCTGGCGACGACGAGGTTCGAGACGCCTCCTGGCCGACAGCTGCAGATCGACTTCGGGGAGCGTCTGGTCGAGATCGGCAGGGTGAAGGTCAAAGCATTCGTGTTCGTGGCAACGCTCGGGCATTCGCGACGGCTGCATGTGCGTGCGTTCCGGGCGGAGAAGCAAGAGCACTGGTTCGCCGGGCTCGAGAGCGCATTTACGACCTTCGGCGGCGTGCCGGAGGAAGTGCTGATGGACAATCCACGCGCGCTCGTCGTGCGTCACGACGCGGTGAGCCGGTCGGTTCAGTTCAACGACAAACTCATCGCGTTTGCGAAGCATTGGGGCTTCCGTCCACGCGCCTGCGCGCCATATCGGGCACGCACGAAGGGCAAGACGGAGAATGGCGTCGGCTACGTGAAGAAGAACGCGATCGCGGGGCATTCCTTCGTAAGTTGGGAGGCATTCGAGGCGCATCTCGCCAAGTGGGAGCGTGAGGTGGCGAACGTGCGTATCCACGGCACGACCGGCGAGGCGCCGATGGTTCGCTTCGTACGCGACGAGGCACACCGGTTGAAACCGCTCGGCGGGCAGCCCTCGTTCGGATCATTGCGCGAACTAACCCGGGTCGTCGGCAACGATTGCGCCATCGAGATCGACACGAACAGTTACTCAGTGCCGTGGCGCCTAATTGGCGAGCGCGTGGCGATAACGGTCGCGGCGCGGCGAGGTGCGGATCCGCCATGGATTGCACCAGGTGGCGGTCCACAAGCAATCGGAGGGGCGCCGGCTGCGGATCGCCGATCCCGCCCATCTCGATGGTGTTGCCGGGCGCAATGGCGCGGTCCGCCGGCCGGAGATTGCGGCGGCGGTGCCGGGGTCGTCTCCACCGCCTTCGTTGTTGCGTCCTCTTGCCGAATATGAAGCCGTGATCGGGGGAAGCTTCTGATGACGCGCGCAAAGAAGGCAACCGAAGTACCGACTGATCCCCTTGATGCCATGCTGGCGCGATTGCAGCTCTCCGGCATCCGCGATCAGCTCGATAGCCTGCTCGACGAGGCAGCGCGCGCGAACCTGTCGGCACGTGAGACGCTGATCCTGCTGTGCGAGCGCGAGATCGCACGCAAGGATCATCGCCGCATCGACATGGCGCTGAAGCTTGCACACTTCCCGGCCGTGAAGGAGCTTGCTGGCTTCGACTTCGAGGCGCAGCCGTCGATCGATCCGAAGCAGATCCGCGACCTGGCCGCGTCACGTTGGATCGCCAACGGAGAGAACGTGCTGCTGCTCGGCCCGCCGGGCGTCGGTAAGACGCACTTGTCGATCGCGCTCGGGCGAGAGGCAATCCTGGCCGGGTATACGGTGCAGTTCACCACGGCGACGACGCTGGTCGCTGGCCTTGCCAAGGCGCATGGCGATCGGCGCCTGGACGAGAAACTACTCGCGCTGTCGAAGCCAAAGCTACTGATCGTCGACGAGCTCGGCTATCTGCCGCTGGAACCCGACGCGGCCCATCTGTTCTTCCAACTGGTCAGCCGGCGCTACGAAACTGGTGCCATGCTGATCACGTCGAACCGCAGCGTTGCCGAATGGGGCACCGTGTTCGCCGATCCGGTGGTCGCCACCGCGATCCTCGACCGGCTCCTGCACCACAGCTACGTGTTGACTATCCGCGGCGACAGCTACCGGCTCCGCGCCAAACGGAAGAGCGGCCTCATCAAGCCGCCGCCCGTCGGTGACGGCCCTCCGGTCGGCTCCGCCTCCCTCCGTCCCGTCACCGACGGAAGCAACCTTCAACCAAGATCATAACCCGTACGCATACGACGAAGACCGCCTGATTGACGCATGCGCGCGGGCGCGGCGGGCTCTATGATGGCGTTGCGTGAAGGTCAGGCGGCCTGCTGACCGGCGGCTTGGCGCAGGAGTTTCCATTCCCAGGGCAGCAGTTCGTGCAGACGCGAAGCGGGAAGATCGGCGATACGGGCGAGGACGTCGGCAAGCCAGGCCTTGGGATCGACGTCGTTGAGGTGACAGGTCGTGATCATCGTCAGCATGATGGCGGCGCGGTCGGCGCCACGCTGGCTGCCGGCGAAGGTCCAGTTGCGCCTTCCCAATGCGATGCCTCTCAATGCGCGCTCGGCACAATTGTTGGTCAAGCAGATCCTGCCATCGTCGAGGAAGCGGGCGAAGTCGTCCCAGCGCCTGAGCATGTAGTTGATCGGCTTCAGGACCTCGGAGGAGCGCGAGAGGGTTTCGCGCTCACGCAGCAGCCAAGCGTGCATGTCCTCGAGAAGCGGCTTGCTGTTTTCCTGGCGCACGGCGCGCCGCTCGTCGGCGCCACGGCCGTTGATGGCGCGCTCGATCTCGAACAACGCATCGAGGCGCTTGACCGCCTCCAGCGCGATCGGAGAGACCGGCTTGCCCTTCTTGCCTTCCCGAGCATTTTTCTCGATGTCAGCCAGCTCGAAGAAGCCCCGCCGCGCATGGGCAAAGCAAAACGCCGGCGTAATCGGCAGCGCCTTCTTCTGCGGGTCGAACAGCGGCTCGAAGCCGTTGTAGCAATCGGCTTGCAGGATACCGGCGAAGGCCGCCAGATGCTTCTGGGGATGCTCGCCTCGTCGATCGCTCGAGGCGTAATAGACCGCCGCCGGCGGCGCAGGCCCGGCGAAGGGCCGGTCATCCCGCACATAAGTCCAGATCCGCCCGGTCGTGCACTTGCCCTTCGCCAGGATACGGATGGTGGTGTCATCGCCATGAAGACGCTCGGCCGCGAGCACATGGCGTTCGATCAAGTGGAAGAGCGGCATGACGGCGAAGGTCCCGTGGCCGACCTGGTCCGCCAGCGTCGACAACGGCAGGTCGATCCCCTCGGCCTTGAAGCGCGCACTCTGGCGGTTGAGCGGGATGTGCATGCCGAACTTGTCGAACAGCATCGTCGCCAGCAATTGTGGGCCGATGAAGCCACGCGGCGTGGCATGGAACGGCGCCGGCGGCTGGCTGATCTTCTCGCAATCGCGGCAGGTAAATTTCTCCCGTACCGTCTCGATCAGCTTGAAGCGCCGCGGGATCTCCTCCAGCGTCCCGGTCACATCCTCACCGATCTTCGCCAACCGCGATCCACCACAGCAGGCGCAGGTCGTTGGGGCCTCAATGACGACGCGCTCGCGTTCGATGTCGTCCGGCCACGGCTTGCGCACCGGCCGCTTGCGCATGAAGGGGCGGACGTTCTGCGTCTTCGCCGCTGCGGCCTGCGCGGCAAGCTCATCCTCGCTCGCTGTGGTGACGAGCTCTTCCAGCTCTAGCTCCAACTGCTCGAGCAGCCGTGCCGTGCGTTCGGAGCGTTGCCCGTACAGTTCGCGTTTCAGCTTCTCGATGCGCAACTCGAGATGCGCGATCAGCGCCTCGGTATCCGACAGTTGCGCCTGCGCATTCGCGGCTTGCGCCTGCCAATTGGCAGCCACCGCCTCAGCTCGCAGCCGTGCCTCACGCTCGGCCTGCAGCGCCGCCAGGGCACTGACGAGGTCCGATGGAAGATCGTCCGGCTTCGATATCATGAAGCCATTGAATCAGATCAAGCAGCAGATTCAAACCGTAAAAGCGGCTATCCGACCCGCGTCGGCCGATGGGTTTCTTGAGGGTTACGCCAATCGATTCCAGACAGCAGATAGCTCAACTGCGCCGGCGAGATCGTTACCGATTCTCCGGTAACCGATGGCCAGATGAACTTTCCTCTCTCGAGTCTTTTTGTGAACAAGCAGGCTCCCTGGCCATCGTGCCAGATCGCCTTCACAAGATCGCTGCGGCGACCGCGGAAGACGAACAGATGACCGCTGAGCGGGTCTTTGTGCAGCACCTCCTGCACTTGGAGTGCCAGCGACGGAAAGCCTCTGCGCATATCCGTGTAGCCTGTCGCGAGCCACACTCGCACATTCCCCGGTATCGCAATCATCGGCGTCCAAGCACATCGAGGACCCGCGCTAACGCCTCCGGATCGACGTGCGCATCCACCCGGATGCACCGTCGGTTGCCGAGATCGATCTCTATCAATCCAGTACGCGCGGCTGTCACGGAGCGAACTCGGCCATCAACCGTAGGCAAAAGCTTCGGAGCTTCCTCAGCCGAGGCCGCTACGGCGGCGATCTGCACCGGCGTAAAAGATGGCACAACTTGTTCCGATGTCCGTGCTTGTCGACGCCAGGTAAACACCAGGCTGGCCGCTACTCCATTGCGACGCGCAACCTCAGTCACCTTCGCGCCCGGTGCCAATGTCTCCTCGACAATCCGTGCCTTGTCGTCCTGCGACCAGCGCCGCCGCCGCTCCAACCCGCCCAAAACCTCGACCCGCATCGCCTGATGACCTTAAAGCTAGACTTAAGGCCACACGCTTCGCGAATTGCCACCCATCACGCAAGACGGCCCCCGTCGGATGCGTACCATAACCCGATGGTGGGGGCAGTTCTTCATGACGCAAAGGGGGCAGTTCCGGATGGCGTTTGACAGGGTGGAGAGCCCAGTTGTTAGGAGTGGCCGCTGTCGGCGCAAACGCGACCTTAAGGGTCCGCCCTGCAGAGCGGTGAGGGTATTTGCTGAAACTCGCGGAAAGCTCAAGAGGAGGCCATTCCGAGCTAGAGTCCGTCTAGTGCCTCGATTGATTCCGATACTTGGTGAAGGCACCATTCCTCAGGGCCACAGAAATTTTCCTGTGAATTCAAGACCAAAAAAATGGGGCGGGTATACCGTCGGAATTAGACCGTCAGCTCTAAGGATTTGTGCTTGGAAATCAACGCGGAGGCATCTTCCTAAACAATTGAGTGGGAGTGAGGGGTTCTCCAGCGCGTTAAGCCGTGCGACGGGGGCGAGGATGTTTGATGACGTTCCTAAGCGCCTCGCAGACTATTTGAGAGATGCTGCTTGTGATTTTGATAGGGAGAGCTTCTATTGGTTCGCGGCTGCTTACATCGGCCTATTTTATCTCGGAAAGAATTTAACAAAGGCAGAAACAAGCGATTTTCTAGACCTTCAGCGGACCAGCAGAGGAGGGATCTGGCATGGTTACGTTGGACGCGTGCTGCTTATCGGAGAAACACTCTTTCTGATGCGGTCATGTCCGGGCTTCTCGGAGTTTTGTCGTCGAATGCGTGGACGAGATCTTCGATCCACTTATTACCAGATGTATGCCGCGCGGATGTTTCTTGAGGGTGGCTATGACGTACGAGCTAAGCCCGAGGTAGGAATCAGGCGCGAAGATTTTGATTTTCAAGCGATCGCGGACGGGGAGACAGTGAACGTTGAAGTCACAGCGCTCACCGCAGAGAGTTTTCCCATCCAAACAATCGAAAATGCGCTGAATCACAAGCGAAAGCAACTGCCTGATACAGATGCTTCCATCATTTTTTGCGTGCTGCCGGAAAGCTGGGCCACAACAGAAAATTTGGGGCCGTCTCTTGGCGAACTTACTGAACGATTTTTCCATCGCACGCGCCGAGTAACGGCGGTCGTATTCGTAGTGGAGATGCATGTCAGCGGGACCGATGAGCCAGTTGGGAACTTCTGGATTCATCATGCTTGCCTGTTGCATCCGAACCCGCGTCGACCAATTCGATCGTTTGGATTTTTCGCTAATGATGCCTGGGAGCCGACATATGTGGCCCCGGATGGCTCTCCAACAATGAGACGAGAGAGCGATTTTTTCCGATGGGTAGATAGTATATTTAGCGCCAAGGATATCCGGGTGCATCACCAATCGGCTATCGAACGGCGACGGTTCGTATAACGCAGAACGAATTCGAGCCCATTCACCCAGGCCAAGTAGTTAAGGCGATCGAAGACCTTTGCCGCTACGTCAACCAAAACTGGGACAGCAAAAGTGCGATTGAGCTTTCGTCGTACGTGCTTTGGCGGTTGAATTGGATCCACCCGTTTTTGGACGGAAGCCGCACAACCATCGCGCAGGGAAGGCCGGATGTTTCCGGTTACACCTGTGGTCCTACCCCCGAGCTTCCTACCCATTGCTCGGGGCCCATGGGTGCGATCGGCACCCGGTCTTCCCTGCGCCCTCCGATCGAAGAGGGTGAAACCAACAGCAAAGCTCGGACGATTATCGTCGCGAGAACGTGGTGTCATATCTGACGCTGTTTGAAACCGTTGATCCGAACTGCGCGCTGCCCGTCCGGCGCGGCCAGCGCGTCTCCCCGCCCTTCGAACGGCGCCCGTGCGCCGATCACTGCTCTTTCTTGAACAAATCCTGGAAGATGAGCTGGCCCCAAACGCGGCCGCGTGCGTGCACCAGCGAGCGTAGCCCGGATGAGCCAACGGGTCGCGCGAACGCGCGCCCGATGACGGGCTCCGCGATATCCGGGGCACCTCCTGTCAGCGTGTCACGTGGTGTCCGCATATCGCTTCGCTGATGCGGGCTACTCGCTACCATGGCTTAGAACGATCGAGTTGGAGCAGGGCGTCGCCGCCTCACGTCGATCTGACGTTCGGGCCATCTATGCCGGCAGAAGTCCCGCGGCGCGATAGCTGTCGATCATCGAGTCGTAGAGCGAAATATCGGAGCGGCTTCTGGCGACGAGCTGCGCGCCGGCGACGGCGGCGAAGATGGCGCGGGCCCGCTGTTCGCTCTTTCTCGAACTGACCAGGCCCGCGGCCACCAACAGCTTGCTCAGCCACGCCACGTTGACGTCGGCAAAGGTCTGGACCTCCTTCTTCACTGCGTCCGGCAGGTCGTCGACTTCCGCCGACATGAAGCTGCAGAGGCACATGCGGTTGTTGCTCTCGAGCGCTTTGCGAAACACATCGGGATATCGACGCAGGCAGCGGACAGGATCGGCCGTTTCTGCCAGCATCGCCTCGAGTTGGGCGGCGGTGTCTTCCCAGTAGCGCCGCGCGACGGCCACGCCGAGATCGGCCTTGCTCGGAAAATGGTGATAGATGCTGGCGGCCTTGATCCCGACTTCGTCCGCCAGATCACGGAAATTCAAGCCGCCATAGCCGCGTGCCTGCGCGGTCCGCTTTGCTGTCGCCAGGATGGCTTCCCGAGAGCTCGAACTCACTTCGTTGCCTCACCGCTTCGTTATCTACCAAGTGACAGATAGGCGTTGACCGGCCGGATTTGAAGGTTAATTTCAGCCTACCAAGTGGCAGGTAGACACAGGAGTCCTGATGAAGATTTACGATTGGCCAACTGGCCCATATCCGGCCCGCGTTCGCATCGCTTTGGCCGAGAAGAACCTGCGGCCGCAAGTGGAGTTCGTATTGGTCGATCTCTACAAGGGCGACCACAAGAAGCCCGAATTCCTCGCCAAGAACTACTCCGGCACCCTGCCGGTGCTCGAACTCGACGACGGGACCTTCATTGGCGAGTGCACGGCCATCACCGAGTACCTTGACGCGCTCGATGGCGCGCCGATGCTGACCGGCAGGACGCCGCGCGAAAAGGGCGTGATCCACATGATGAGCAAGCGCGCCGAACTGGAACTGCTCGATGCCATCAGCGTCTATTTCCACCACGCCACGCCGGGTCTCGGGCCTCATGTCGAGATCTATCAGAACCCCGAATGGGGATTCCGTCAGCGCGACAAGGCCGTCAGGGGGATGCACTACTTTGACGGCATTCTGAAAGCACAGCCGTTCGTCGCCGGCGAGGCGTTCACGATGGCCGATATCACCCTCATCGGCGGCTTGATCT
The DNA here is from genome assembly GCF_054063995.1 of Bradyrhizobium sp. USDA 4504. Lineage (NCBI taxonomy): Bacteria > Pseudomonadati > Pseudomonadota > Alphaproteobacteria > Hyphomicrobiales > Nitrobacteraceae > Bradyrhizobium > Bradyrhizobium sp. USDA 4504. Next base: position 2,277,971 of record NZ_JBSSGV010000001.1, read on the forward strand.
TCGCGGGACTGTTGAACGTGCCGGTGCCGATCGAGTGCGAGGCTCTCTTGGCATGGTATGCAGCGATGCAGGAGCGTCCTAGCGTCAAGAACCGGATAACGATGTCCGAGCCGATCGAGGCATCTTGATTAAGATCGTAGTTTGCGAACACCGCCCTCGCGAGTCTTACGCGAGGGCGGATCGGCAAGATAGCAAGCGTAGCCCGGATGAGCGCAGCGACATCCGGGGTTTTCCGATCGGCGCTCCGCGTCTTGTCCCGCATGTCGCTCCGCTCATGCGGGCTACGGGTCGCAAATCCGTTACTGCTCCTTCTTGAACAAATCCTGGAAGATGAGCGGGCCCCAAGTGCGGCCACGTGCGTGCACCAGCGCGCCACCCTCGTTGAGCTTTCCCAGCTTGACGGGTGCGAACCCTAGTTGCTCCGCCAGGGCCGCCACAGGAGCGGTCGCGTCCTCGTCGTCACCAGACAGAAAGACCACCCGGTGGCCACCCTCGACGATCGGATCGGCCGCCAGCTTGGCCGCAACCAGGTGATTGAACCCTTTCACGAAGCTGGCGCCGGTGAACGCCTTCGCGACGGAGGCGGAGGACGGGAGGCCGTCCAGCTCTTCAGGGACTGGAAACGCGTTCATCGCGTCGATCACCATCTTGCCTTTCCAGCTCGGCAGGGCCTTCGCAACCTCGCGATGCTCCCCGAACGGGACCGCCAGGATGATTGTGTCGGCCTCGAGTGCTTCCCGCAACGACTTGGCGACGACCGTGGGTCCAATCGCCCGCGCCTGCGGCGCCAACGCCTCGGGCGGCCGGCGGCTCGCGACGGTCACGTTGATGTTCTTACGGGCGAAGGCGTGGGCGAGGGCCTGGCCTACCTTACCGAATCCTACAATCGCGTAGCTCATGGTGCTTCTCCGATCCGTGTTGGTGTTGATTCGATTTCAGATGGCCGAAAAACCGCCGTCGACAGACAACTCCACCCCATTCACGAAGCTCGAATCGTCTGAGGCAAGAAACAGCGCGGCCGCCGCAATTTCCTCAGGGCGACCCATCTTTCCCCGCGGGATCAGGGATTCGAACATCCGCTTCGCCTCCTCGGTGAGGACCTGGTCCTGCATCGGAGTGGCGATCGGCCCCGGGCTCAGCACGTTCACCCGGATATTCCTGCCCTTCAGTTCGTTGAGCCAGGTGCGTGCGAATGAGCGCAACGCCGCCTTGCTCGCCGCATACACACCGTAACCGGGAAAACCTTTTACCGAAGCGACCGACCCGGTCATGAAGATCGAGCCGCCATCGCTGAACAGCGGCAACGCCTTCTGAACCGCAAACAGCGTGCCGCGCGTATTCAGGTCGAAGGTCGCATCGAAATGCCGCTCGGTAATCTCGCCCAGTGGGATGGCTTCGCCGACGCCGGCGCTCGCGTACAGGACGTCGATCTTGCCCTTTTCCCGCTTGACCGTGTCGAACAGACGGTCGAGGTCGTCGAGATTGGCCGCGTCGCCGCGCACGCCGGTCACGTTCCGGCCGATCAGCCTGACCGCCTCGTCGAGCGCCTCCTGCCTTCGGCCCGTGATGAAAACATAGGCGCCTTCTTCAACGAACCGCCTGGCGCTCGCCAGCGCCATGCCGCTCGATCCACCCGTGATGACTGCAACCTTACCCTCAAGCTTTCCCATGAGTTCTCCCTTCGTCGTGTCGGACAGCGTCTCTGGTCCCATCTGCGAGATGGCCCCCGAGAACCTCGACGTAGCTCCGCCGGCGTCAGGCGTTGAGTGCGGAAGCGCGCACATCGGTGGTGCGAAATCGATCCGGCCGGATGACTGACGCCAGCCGCGACGATCGGTGTCCGCCGTTCGGAATTGGGCCGCGCTTGTCGGCGTGGCTATTCGGCTTGGGCTATGATGATCGTCCGTGCTACCCACATACGAGATGCTGTTCGATGTATTGGAGACGGGCTTTGGAAGGCGCACCCCAGCGGTGCCGGATTGCACCATGATCGACTGGGATGACGTTCGCTACTTTCTTGCCGTCGCGCGCGGAGGCTCGGTGCGGGCTGCCGCCGAACGGCTCGGGGTGAACCACTCGACCGTGCTGCGACGCGTCGCCCAGCTGGAGGAGCGGCTCGGAGCGCACATGTTCGAGAAGCTGCCTTCGGGTTACCGCCTGACGGCTGCGGGGGAGGAGGTCCTCGAACTCGCGGACCAGATGGAAGCGTCGTCGCACCAGCTGGAGACGCGCGTCTTCGGCCGCGACCAAGGCGTGCGCGGGCTTCTGCGGGTGACGCTGGCACCGCCCCTCGCGACACACCTGCTCATGCCGGACTTCGCCGATTTCGCACGACTGCATCCGGACATCGAGATGGAAATCCTGTCGTCCGGTGAGCTGGCAAATCTGACCAACCGGGAGGCCGATGTCGCGATCCGCGTCGTCTACGACCGCAAAACCCTGCCGCTCAATCTTCACGGCCTGAAGGGACCGGAGCTGTTCGGCGGCATCTACATATCCCGCGATCGACTGGCCGCGTGGCGCGCGGGCGCGCCTGATCCCGTCAGGTGGATCGTCATAAGTATTCACGGAATCCCGGACTGGGCCCACGAGGGTGAGGTTCGCGCCGCCGAGGTTCCGTTCAGGGCGACAGATGCCGCGGCGCAGATCGTCGCGGTGCAGCAGGGGATCGGCATGACGACGCTGCCGTGCTTCGTCGGAGATGCCGACCCTCTGCTTGTGAGGGTGCCGGGCACCGACCTGCACATGTACGGAACGCTCTGGCTTCTCACACAGGGAGAGACACGCAAGACGAAGCGCGTGCGGCTCTTCACCGAGTTCGTATCCCGCAGGCTCACCGCATACGCTCCGCTTCTCGCCGGACTGTCCGTATCACGCGACTGATGCGCGGCAGGTCGCCGATGGCGCTTGCCGCAATCCGATCGGAAGCCGAGCCGCGATTGCACCAAGCGAAATCGCGGTCAATCCCTTGCGCTGCTGACGGTAGCAAGCGTAGCCCGGATGAGCGAAGCGATATCCAGGGCATCTTCTATCGTGTGTCGCGTGGAGTCCCGCATATCGCTGCGCTCATGCGGGCTACTCACTGTTTCAGCGGAGCGATGGCACATCGCGCCGGTCAAGCAGCTAGGAGGCCGCTCGACCGATCGATGCGCGCCACGCGATCAATATGGACCCGGCTCGCAGGGGACATTGTTGCCGGTCCAGGGCGCGGTGGCGAATGAACCGACGCGCGGCGCCGGAATGCAGGCGCGACCGTCGACATAGACGTGGTCAGTCGGCGCGGCGGCGCTCGCCTCCGCGACGTGGCGGGACATCGCGTGGGTTTCACGCGCCATTGCCGGCGACGCGATCATGGCAACCGCGATCAAGGAAGCCGACAGGAGTTCGACGTTGGTCATGGAGTTTCTCCGTGTTGTTTATGGGGCCAAGGAGTCTGGCCTCGTCAGATATTTGTGCGCGGCATCGGCGGACTTGAATGCAATCATCACTCACGCCGGCTCAACGCTGCGTGAGCAACGAGATCCTCGCCGTTGTGTCACGCGATGCAGACCATCACCGACAGTCCGGATGAACGAAGCGTAATCCATCACGTCTTCGGGTGATGATCGTGAGGGTGCGTTACGTCCGCGTTGGCACTCCTACGGGTTCAGCAAGCGGAGCCCGGATGAGCGAAGCGACATCCGGGGCGTGTCGTGGCGTTCCGCATATCGCTGCGCTCATGCGGGCTACCCGCTGGCGAACCCGTCCTGCGTGCCCAGGAACGTTCGGACGCAAACGCCGCACAAAACTCCGTCACGGCGCGAGCTCGGCTCGGACCTCGCCGAGCAGCGCCATGCCGCCGAGCCGGCCCAGTTCGTCCGAACATTTTGCGCTCTTGCCGTAGCAGCAGAACGCGACCGTGACGCGCTCTGAAGCGGTCCGATGCAGGGCAGGCCGCTGTCGCCGAAGGTGGTCATGCAGGGCACGACGCGGCGTTCCTCGAAAGCGAGGTCGCGAATGCGTTCAAGGATCTGTCCTTGAAGCCGATCGGCGACTTCAATCGATCCGCCCGAGCGGAACCAGTCCTTGATATCGGCCTCGCTGCCGAGCGGAAGATCGACCGGATCGCCGCCGAGCTTCAGCCAGGTCTGGCCGTCCGGATAGCGGATCGGAGGCAGGATGTAGGGATTGTCGCCCTTGGGCCCGAGACAACGCATCGACGGCATTCCGGCCAGGCGTTGAACCTCCGCCGCACCAAGCCGGAACAGCGCCGCGGTCCGCCCATAGACCGTAAAGCCCAGGGAGCGGCCGAGCAGCGATTGGGTGTGCCCGCCCGCCGCAACCAGAACGCGCTCGGCCTCGACGCTCCCCGATCGCGTCCGGATCGTGACGCCGGAGCCGCTTTCCGAAATCCCCAGCGCGGGTTCGTCGATGATCCGGGCGCCGGCGCGCTCCGCCGTGATCGTCTGCGTGCAACATCAGTGGTTTCGCTGCGGCCGATGTGAAGCGCACCGGCTTCCCGATAGAACTCCACGCCGCTCTCCGCTGAAATCTCGCCGTAGCGCGAAATCGCAGCGCGGTTCGCTTGCCGCCAGAACGCCCCTGGATCGTAACTCCGCGTGATGCGGCCCTCGTCATAGTGGCTGCCGAAGACGCCGCCATGGCGCGAAAAATCCGCCGGCTCATCGGGCCCGATCAGCGCAACATCGTGGCCCATCTTGCTCAGATGCCGCGCAGCTGCCGATCCGATCAGGCCGCGTCCGATCACCGCAAGTTTGATCGCTTGATTGTTGCTCACGAAGAAGTCCTGCGCTCTGCCTGCATCGGCGGTGTGAGATCGACCATGTCATTTCCGATGCTCCGGCAGCAAGCATAATCCAGCCGAGCGCGCAGGTGGACCGGTGAAGCGTGATCCGCCGCATCTTGAAGCCACGCGCGAGGCGGCGGATTGCGCGTCGTTAACCCGCCCTGCGAGGTGCGCCAGACTTTTCGCGACTGCCGGGAAGTCGGCGCAAGCCGGCGTCTGACGATGCTGATTTCCGCGCAAACGTTCCACCGAGCGAACTTGAAACAAATGGTCACGGTGATTTCACTCGCGCTGGACGACGATCTATGAAATGATGCAACCAAAGGTCAACATGGTGCATCTTCACCGGCAGGAGGGCGAAATGAGCGACCAAATGATCGAAGCGACGACAAGTCCGGCACAGATCGTTCAACAGGCGGCCGAAAAATACCTCGGCATCAGCAACGCCCCTGGCTGCTGCATCGCGGTCTACGACGAAAAGTCGTTCGGCACCAAGGGCTACGTCTACCCCAAGGGACTGTCAGGCGTGGCCGGCTCTTCGCCCGCGCCATTCAGTGTCACGACCGACACGGTGTTCGAGATCGGATCGGTGACCAAGGTGTTCACCAGCACATTGTTGGCGGTGGCGGTCAAGGCGGGCGGGCCTTCTCTTGACGACGCCATCGGCCCTTATCTGAACCTCTTCAGCGCGAGCGCGGTGGGAACGCCGGTGCTGGACGCCATCCAGCTCGTGCAATTCGCCACCCATACCTCCGGCATGCCGGAGCAGCCGGGGGACGGCTTGACTGGCTACAGCGAGCAGCTGTTTGCGGACGAGCCGCCCTCCAGTGAACTCATCAACTGGTGGAATCAATATGATACGCCGCCGCAGGGCTGCTGGCAGTATTCCAACATCGGCTTCGTGACCCTGGGCTTTGCGGTCACGCAGATGTTTGCGAAAGACAAGGGCCGTAACTACAACGAAATTTTGGCCGAATACGTCACCGGTCCGCTCGGCATGAAGCAGACCGGAGCCTTCGTCAATTCATCATGGAAGATCGCGCAGGGATGTATCGGGCATTGGAGCAAGAGCTCCGAGCCGCCATATCCGATCGTCTTCGACCGCAACACGCCGACCGGCGGCACGGCCTTTGATCTGAAGACCACCGGCGACGACATGATCAAGTTCCTTGCGGCGCAGATCGCGGCGCCGAAGGGGCCGCTCGGGTCGCAGATCGCACTGACGCAGCAGAACCGGGGGACATTCCCCATCTGCGGGGAGAAGACCAGCGTCACCATGGGCCTCGCCTGGCAGATCACCACGGACACGCAGGGCCATACCGTTTTCACAAAGAACGGCGCGACGAGCAGAGGCGGATTCGAAGCGATCGTGATCGTCGTGCCGGAACTGAAATGCGGTGTCGCGGTGCTGAGCAACCAGTATTTCGATGCGTCGGGCGTGCACCCCGCGGGGATCGCACCCGGCCGCACCGCACTGGAGATTATCTCGCAACTTCATCCAGGATTCGAACTGACCGAACCGCTGCCAGAACACGATCCATTCGACTAGCAAACCTGGCCCGGACGAGTGCAGCGATGTCCGGGGGCTTTGCCGTCCGCGCAAGGGCGCTGTCCCTGTTGTCGCCAACCTCAGCCGGTCGGTCGCTTACCCGTGTTGACCGCCAGCTGAGCCTCGAAAGCGCGCTGGTAAGCCGGCCGCGCTTCGCCGCGGGCGACATAGGCGGACAGGCCCGGATATTCTTCGAGAATGCCCGATGCTCTCAGCCTGAGCAGCACCGACACCATCATCAGGTCGCCCGCGCTGAACGCGCCGTCGAGCCAGTCGGCCTTGCCGAGGCGGGTGGAGAGTTGCTTCAGCCGGTCGCGGATGCGATCCATGACCAGCGGCAGGCGCTCTTTGGTCCAGGGCTTGTCGCTCTCCAGAATCCTGGCGGTCATGAGTTCGAGGATCGGCGGTTCCACCGTGTTGACCGCGGCAAACATCCAGGTGATTGCGTGGGCGCGGGCATTGGCATCGCCGGGCAGCAGGCCCGCATGACGCTCGGCGATATAAAGCACGATCGAGCCTGTCTCGAACAGCGCCAGATCACCTTCCTCATAGGTCGGAATCTGGCCGAAGGGATGCAGCGCCAGATGCGCGGGTTCCTTCATCGCCTGGAACGAAACAAGGCGAACCTCGTAAGGCTGGCCCGCTTCTTCCAGCGCCCAGCGAACGCGCGTATCGCGCGCCAGTCCCTTGCCGCCATCGGGCGACCGTTCGAAGGCGGTGATGATGGGCGTCATCGTTTCTCTCCATGTCCTTTGCGTCCCGAGGACGAGCGGGCGGCGCGCGCCCCGACAGCCGATTCCGGAATAATTTGGCCAAGCGTAGCCCGGATGTAGCGCAGCGAGATCCGGGGCCGGTCCTGCCAAAGGCGAGAACCCCGGATTTCGCTGCTCAATGGCAGTCATCGCCGCGATAGCGGCCGAATTGGCCGATCCGGACAGGCTTTGCGATCGTGATGGCGGTGTGCGGTTTCCCCAACCACCCTATGCGAAAAAAGAAAGGCTGCCGTGGCCGGGCTCGTGACATGCCAGTGGTTCGACCAGCGCCAGGCGCGCACGGCTGCGGAGTTTGCGCCGCAGCCGTTCCTGGTAGCGGTGTCCGCGGGGTATATCTTCGCTGACCTAGCGCCACGAGATGCAGAACAAAGTTGGGTGAATGTTGATGGGTGATCAAGGCCGCGGATTGCGACGAATGCGATTGCTTCGTCAGATGAAGCAAAGCTACCTCGCTGAATTGATGGGTGTGGATCAGGCGACCGTGTCGCGCTGGGAGCGCGGCATTCTCGATCTGTCGGAAACCCAGTGGATCTCAGCGCGCCGATTGCTCATGGGTCCGTTCGAGCCGGCCCAAGATGCCGCTCTGAAGCGTCTCGTCGAATCCTCGACGCGCAAGGTCCATCTGGTGTGCGACCTGACGCATCGGCTGCTTGCCGCGTCGGCGCCCAGGCAGGCCGAATGGCGAACCGGCTTATCCGAGTTCCTGGGCAAATCGCTACGTGTCTATGCCTCTCCGGAAATCCTCGCGGCTGACATCGCCCTCAATGATCTCGGCTGGTATGACGGGCAGCTCAGCTCGCTCGAGGTCAATACGGGTCCGAACTCCGATGCGGATCTCGTGATCCTTCCGGGACGCATGCTGTGGGAGCGCATCATGCTCGCCGACGGTGCCCCCGCGCGGCTGGTCACCACCATTGCCTAATGCGCGGGGAGGCTGCCTCAGCCGGATAACGCCCGCATATTTTATGCGTGGCGACCTTTCGACAAAGGCTGCTAGGTCGGGCTCGTACGGCGGACGAGCTTCGGCACGCGCATCCGGTTGGACGCGCGGGAAAAAGCTCTGAAGCGGAACACGCCGAGGCCAGAGATCGCGTTCAATGAATTCCGTTCCCTTGTTTGACATCAAGGCCGTTCCGAAGGCCGAGCTTCACGTGCATGTCGAGGGAACGCTGGAGCCGGGCATGCTGCTCGATTTTGCCCGCCGGAACGACGTGGCGATCCGGTACCGCTCGATGACCGATATCCTCTCGGCGTATCGCTTCTCCGATCTCCAGTCATTTTTGGAGATCTGCTGGGCCGGTCTGACCGTGCTTCGGACGGAGCGCGACTTCTATGAGCTGGCACGCGCGTACCTGACCCGCGCGCGGGAAGACAACGTCGTTCATGCGGAAATCTACGTCACCCCTGCCGACCATACCGAGCGCGGCGTGCCGTTCGATGCTGTCATGGACGGCATCAGCGCCGCTTATGCAGACGCGCGGTTACAACGCGATATCACTGAAGGCATGATCCTGTGCGTTCGCCGGCATAAGCCTGTTGAAGAGGCCTTCGCCGCCATCGAGGCAGCGCGCCGCTGGCGCGACGGCGTGCTGGCCCTCGGACTTGGTGGACCGGAAAAAGGCTACCCGCCCGGACCCTTCGACCAGGTCTTCGCCCGCGCCCGCGCGCTTGGCTGGAAGACGACCGCGCATGCCGGTGAGGAAGGGCCGCCCAACTACGTGGCCGAAGCGATCGACAGGCTGCGCGTCGACCGCATCGATCACGGCGTCCAATGCGAGGCAGATCCGGCACTGATGCGGCGCCTTGCCGACGAGGGGACGCCGCTCACGGTATGCCCGCTGTCGAATGTAGCGCTGCGGATCTTCCCCGATCTCCAACGTCACAATCTGCGCCGGCTGCTCCACGCCGGCCTCTGCATCACGGTCAACTCCGACGACCCCGCGTATTTCGGAGGTCACGTCAACGAGAACTTCGTCCGTGCGGCAGCGGCGTTGGGCCTGACTGCCGAGGAGCAATTGAGCCTCGCCGACAACAGCCTCAAGGCTGCGTTCGTGGATGAAAGGCGACGTCAGGACTATCGGCGCGTCATCAGGGACATCAGGCCGCCACACCGGTCACCTGCATGACGACTGACACTTCCAGTCCCGGGCTCCGCGTCTGGCTCGCCGTCATCGTGCTCGGCGTTGCTTCGTTCACGATGGTCACGAGCGAGTTCGCGCCGGTCGGGCTGTTGTCCCAAATCGCCCTCGATCTTGGTCGAGACCAGGCCGCGGTCGGGCTCACGGTCACGCTCTATGCCTGGATCGGCGCTGCAAGCGGCCTGTTGTCCGCCGTTCTGCTGCAACGTTTTCCCCGCAAACCGCTGCTCGTTGTTCTGATGCTGGTGAAGTCTGCGACCAATCTTGCGGCAATGCTCTCCGACGGTTTCACGGGGTTGCTGCTGGCGCGGGCGGTCGGTGCTGTCGTTCACGGCTTCTTCTGGGCGATGGCGGCCGCGATCGCAACGCAGATCGCGCCGTCTCATCGCATGGGTGTTGCGACAGCGATCGTGTTCGGCGGAATCTCGATGGCAACCGTCATCGGCGTGCCGCTCGTCAACCTCATCGGACAGAACAACGGATGGCGCGCGGCTTTCGGCGTGATCGGCGGGGTCGGGTTGTGCACGTCCGCCCTGATGGTCGGCGTTCTTCCGCGGCTCCGGGCCGGATCGCCGGCGGGATGGCAAGCGCTGGCAGCGGTGGTGCGCCGACAGGACCTGCGGAGAATCTATTCCGTAACGGCGTTCATGGCGGCAGCGAATTTCGCAGCCTATACGTTCATCGAACCCTTCCTCGGCGAGATCGCGGATGTGCCGCCCTTCATGATCGGTGTGATGCTGTTCGGCTTTGGCGGAGCAGGATTTGTCGGCAACATCCTGACCGGCGTTCTGATCGATCGCTTCATGACATCTGTCATCACGTGGGGACTGCTGGCCCTCGCGGGCGCGCTTGTCGGGCTTGGATGGTTTGGCCCGCAACTGGGGGCCGGCGCGGTTGTTACCTTGCTCATCGTCTGGGGCGCCGCCGTCGCGGCGCTGTTCGCGGGCCTCCAGACTTGGATCTTACGCGCGGCCGGTTCCATGGCGATGTCCGCGGCCGCGGTCCACTCCGCGGTCATCAATTCGGCGATCGGCGTCGGAGCCATTCTTGGTGCCCGGATGCTGAATCTCTCGGATCTATCCGGAGTGATGCTGATGGCGGGAGTGATCGTCATCGTGCCGCTGTTGATCATGCGCGTGAGCCGAAGTGGCGAAACATGATCCGCGATGGCGAAACACGTTGTGGAACGAAAGCCTGCGCCGCGTCGAACCAGGACCATAATCACGGATTATTCCCTCTCCATTCTGCTCGACGATCCCTGGAAGGAGACTGCCATGACCGATCTCGTCACATGCCTCTGGTTCGATCAGGGCCGGGCGCGCGAAGCGGCGGAGTTTTATGCCGCGACGTTTCCCGACAGCCATGTCGGCGCGGGCCATCAATCTCCGATACCGGGCATCGGGCAGGGCGAGGAACTGACGGTCGAGTTCACCGTGCTCGGCCGGCGTTTCGTGGGGTTAAACGGAGGCTCCAACTACACGCCGAACGAGGCGGTCAGTTTCATGGTGCTCACCGACAGCCAGGAGGAGACCGACCGCTACTGGAATGCGGTCACTTCCAACGGCGGCAAGGAATTGCCGTGCGGCTGGTGCCGGGATCGCTGGGGCTTTGCCTGGCAGATCACGCCGCGGCGGCTGCTCGAGCTCGTCAACAGCGCCGACCGCGCCGCCGGCAAGCGCGCGATGGAGGCGATGATGACGATGAAGAACATCGACATCGCCGCGATCGAGCGCGCGGCGGCGGGGTAATCCGCGTGGTGGAATGATTTGGCCCGGGCTCGATAGTCAGGTGTCCGATCGAGCTGGCGTGTGCGGCACGCGGCCATTCGCGTTGCGGCGTGCGCTCGCCGCGACGATCACCCCGGCGCAAACGCGGGATGTGCCTGGTGCTGTCGCGTGATACGAAATTCGCATTCGCAGCTCTGGAGCCAGCCCTGATGTCCGTCGCAGCCGCCGCCAATCAACAGCAAAATCTCACCGCCGCCGAATCCGATCCGCAGACGCTTGGCTGGATGCAGGGCTTTCCGCCGCCGCAGGACAGGACCATCACCTTCCAGAACGGCTCGTTCCGCAGCTTCCCCGAATTGCGCTGGGCCTGGAGCAACATCCGCCAACTGGTGCCGACCGTGAATGTCTGGCGCGGGGCAGGGCCGGCGTCGGTGCTGCCGCGCGCAGACCATGATATCGGCGCGTCGGCATCGGTGACGATGGACGGTCGCCCGATGACCTTCGCGCGCATGCTAGAGGAAACCTATGCCGACGGCATCGCCGTGCTGCACCGGGGCAAGCTGATCTACGAGCGCTATTTCGGCGCCCTGAGGCCGCACAAGCCGCACATCGCGATGTCGGTGACCAAATCGTTCACCGGCACGCTTGCCGGTATCCTGATCGCCAAGGGCAAGATCGATCCGCAGGCGCCGATCACCGATTACGTGCCGGAGCTGAAGGCAAGCGCGTTCGGCGATGCCCGCGTGCACGAGGCGATGGATATGACCACCGGCCTCAAATACACCGAGGTCTATACCGACAAGAATTCCGACGTGTGGGGGCTGCGGCGCGCCAACGGCATGGCGCCGATCGAGCCGGGCTATGAGGGCGCGACCAATATCTTCGATTTCCTCTGCGCGCAGCAGAAGCAGGGCGAGCACGGCAAGGCGTTCGCCTACAAGACCGTCAACACCGACGTGCTGGCCTGGATCTGCCGCCGTGCTAGCGGCATGACGCTGTCCGACCTGCTCTCCGAGCGGATCTGGGCGCCGATGGGCGCCGAGGAGGATGCGCATTATCACGTCGACCGCATCGGCACCGAAAGCGGCGGCGGCGGATTGTCGACGACGCTGCGCGATCTTGCCCGGTTCGGCGAGACGATCCGCAACCACGGCCGCTTCAACGGCCGCCAGATCGTACCGTCTCAAGTGGTCGAGGACATCGCGCGCGGCGGCGATCCCGAGAAATTCAAGCCTGCCGGCTACACAACACTGCCAGGGGCGTCCTACCGCAATCAATGGTGGGTGACGCACAATGCGCACGGCGCCTTCATGGCGCGCGGCGTTTATGGCCAGGGTCTCTATATCGATCCGAAGGCCGAGATAGTGATCGCGCGCTACGCCTCGCACCCGGCCGCCGGCAACGCCGCCAACGACCCTGTGACGCTGCCGGCTTACATGGCGCTGGCCAAGGATTTGATGGCGGGAGGGTAGGACGAAGGCAGGTTGGTTCGCTCGCGCAAGACGCGTAGCCCGGATGAGCGCAGCGATATCCGGGGCCTTTCCGTCTGCTGATCGCGGCTTGTCCCGCATGTCGCTTCGCTCATGCGCGGCTACGATCACGTCCGCGAGATTTTGTCGAAGCGCTTGATCAGGCGCTCCCGCTTGATGCGGGACAGCCGCCTGATCCAGAACACGCCGTCGAGCTGATCGATCTCGTGCTGATGGCACACGGCGCGCAGGCCGTCGGACTCTTCGGTCTGCATGTTTCCGTCGAGATCCTGATAGCGGATGCGGACGCGGGCGTGACGCTCGACCTCGTCGTTGACCCCGGGCATCGAGACGCTGCCTTCCTTGTGCAGGATTATCTCGGGCGAGGTCCGGATGATCTCCGGATTGACATAGGTCCGCGCGCCCTCGCTGGCATCGAACTCGAGCACCACGACGCGCAGGGATACGCCGATATGCGGCGCGGTGATGCCGATGCCGGGCGCCGCGCGCATGGTCTCGAGCAGGTCCTGCGCCAGTTCGCGCAGCGCCTCGTCGAACATGGTCACCGGCTCGGCCGGCAGTGCAAGGCGCGGATCGGGATAGCGCACGATGGGGCGAATGGTCATGCCCGTGTCTTAGGCCAGTGCATCGCGCCGGACAACATGCTGATCCCGGGCACCGCGTGCGCGCGCCGTTCAGAGATGCTTTTCGAAGAACAGATCGGGGTAGGGGTCGTCGTTGAAGCGCGGGATCTCGGTCCAGCCCGTCCTGCGATAGAGCTGGCCGGCTTCCGGCAGCGCGCTGTTGGTGTCGAGCCGCAACACCGCGATGCCGAGCTCGCGTGCGGCCTGCTCGGCTGCGTCCATCAGGCGGCGGCCAAGGCCGAGGCTGCGCGCGCCAGGTGCGACCCAGAGCCGCTTGATCTCGGCGAACTCGCCGCCGCTGCCCTTCAGCCCGACGCAGCCGATCGGCAGGCCGTCCGACATCGCCACGATGAAGCTGCCGCGCGGCCGCACCATATCCTTGGCCTCAGGGTCGCGTGACAGCTTGACGTCAAAGCCTTTCTCGAATCGCCGCGCCAGTTCGGCGTAATATTCGCCGAGGCAGTAGCGCGCCTCGTCGCTGCGCGGATCCATCTCATCGAGGGCGGTGCCGTCGCGGCCGAGCGCCGATGCGATCAGGTCCATCGCCGCCAGCAGCGCCTCGCGTTGGCTGTGGTGGGTGAGAAAGTCCTTGGCCTGCCGGTTGGAGATCGCCTCATAGGCGTTGAACTCGCGCCTACCCGCCGCCGTCAGCCGTGCGATGCGGCGGCGCGCATCGTCGCCATGCGCCGTGGTCTCGATCAGGCCTTCGTCCTCGAGGCTGCGCAGCAGGCGGCTCATCAGGCCGGAATCGAGCCCGAGATAATCCCTGATCTCGCCGACATCGGCGCGGCCGTGTCCGATCGCGTTCAGCACGCGCGCCGCGCCGAGCGGCCGGCCGCGCCCGAGGAACGAGGTGTCGAGCGCGCCGACGGCGGAGGTCACGGCACGGTTGAAGCGACGGACGCGGGACACGGGGTCGAGCATATATCTGACTTTAGTCAGATATCGTCGCCGCGTCAATCGGCCGGCGATCCAGACCGAACGGAGCCCTGCCGCCTAGTGCAGAGGCCATGCGATAGGCGACGCGCATCAGCCTGGGACGCAGCGGCGCGAAGTCAGCCGCTGCGTCGTCTCGTGCCGTTTCCGCGGTCACGCCGCGGCCATCCTGGCCTTGATCACGTGCGGATCGACGAAGCCGCCAAAGCCGACCGCGATCCGGTTCCAGCCGTTGATGATGTTGATCAGCAAGGTCACCTTGACCTGCTCCTCCGGCGTGAAATGCGCCTTCAGCGCCTCGTAGGCCGCGACATGGGTGTGCTGCTCGCAGATCCGAGTCAGGGCCTCGGTCCAGCCGAGCGCGGCGCGCTCGCGATCGGTGTAGCAGGGCGCTTCGCGCCAGGCCGACAGCAGGTAGATGCGCAGCTCGGTCTCACCCTCATCGCGGGCGAATGTCGTGTGCAAATTGATGCAATTGGCGCAGCCGTTGATCTCCGAGGCGCGAATCTTCACGAGCTCGGCGAGCTTCGGCTCAAGGCTGGAGGAGATCGCGACCGACGCGTCGAACCAGATCTTCATGATCTTGGGGGCGGCGGCGAGCGGATCAAGTCTGACAGTCATGGTCGGTTTCCCTGGGTTGGTTGACGACATCATGACGAACGAGGAACGGCGAATGTGACATGCCGGCGTGATATTTTCATCTGCCGCGGCGCTATTGGGGCGCGAGATCGCTCGCCGCTTGGCGGAGTTCTTGCAGCAGCTCTGTTTCCCATCGCGAAGGATCCGTCAGGAACCGCGCGAGATTGTCGAAACAATAATACCCGAACTCCGACTTCGATCGCGCGGCGAAGGTCGCGGCTGCGCGCGCCAGCAATCGCGCCGCGTACTGCTGCGCCGTCATCAGGCTCGCCGCATGCTCGGCCATCTTCGCCATTCGCCAGAGCGCGGCGTGATCGATGGCATTGCCGAGGTCGCCGAAATAGAATTGCTCCGCGAGCTCCAGGCGAGGACTCGCGTCGCCTGCGTTCTCCAGCATCAACGGAGCGATCTTCTCGAAAAAGAAGTTCTCGTGATCGGTATCGACCAGCCCGTAGTAGCGCAGCAGGACATCGTTGCTCGTTTTATCCAGGCGCGCGAGGCACCAGGCGGCGTAGCCCAACAGCGCGGTCGGAATCTCGTCTCCGTAAGGATCGTACCAGGCGTTGGCATGCGGTCCGATGTGCGTGCACGCCGCGTCGATCAGCCCGCGGATCGCAGGTGCGGCGCCGGGGCAGTGCTTCGCAACATGCGAGAAGAACTTCTTCTCGTTGAGCCGCTTGCCGTCGCAACGGAACCCCTGCCTGCAGGTGGTTGTCGTAGGGACGCTCGTTGATATCGGGACCGATCTGCGCCGTGAGCGCATCGATGGCTGCGACACAATCGGGCTCGCTCATCGAGGCGAGATCGACGGTGTAGGTGCTGAACCGCCTGGCGAGCGTCTCGGCCTTCTTGGCGAGCGCGGCATCCTTGTCCTCTTCTTGCGGCTCGGGTGGCGCGGGCCTGAAATGATCCTCGGTTACGGGCACCGCCCGGACGCGGTGCACCGGATCGCCTGGCGCGCCGGAGACCGTCACCATCCCCTCCGTGAACCGCATATCGAGGCGACGGTCGGGCAGGGGCGTCGCCTTCGACCAGCCGCGGGCGCGTGCCAGCCAGGGACGGTCGTCCATCCCGAACCGCTCCAGCATGATCTTGGGCGAAACCGTCCCGTCCACACCGACGCAGGCGACGAAGTCATGCCGCTTCAACCAGAAAGCCTGGCTATCGCCTTGCCAGCCGATCACGTCGCGCTCGGAGAGTTCGAAGTCGCGGAGATTGCTGCTGACATTGGCGTAGTGGCTATTCGGATCCGGCCACAGATCGGGATGCGATTTCGCGTTGATCTGGTTGGTCGTCAGCGTGGCCTCGCGATCGAGTAACTGCGACACCTTGCGGTAGATCTCGCCTCGCCGAGGCGGCAATCCCTGCTTCCGTCTGTCGAGGTCGAGCTGGGCCGGGTCGGGCAACCCTTCCGCCTGCATCCACATCGGCGCGACGGAGTGCAGCCGCCGGAGCGGAAACGCCTGCCAGATCTCGACGGCAAAGCTGAAATACTCCCGCTGCGCCGTGGTGTCTCTGCCCAGCAACCGGGAGACGAGCGAGCTCTCCTCGGTAATCATCGGGAGCCGGGAATTGTCGGCGCGCAGCCAATAGCGGCCGCACGGGCTCGAGCGGATCAGGAACGACCTCGCCCGCGATCCCTCGCAGCTCGACACATCGTGATGCCCGTCTGCGGATCGATGCGCAGCAACAGTGCAACGATTCCGTTGTCGTGCCGGAACGCGGAAACCAGAATCCGGCCAGCCTGGTCCAGAACCGGCGGGCACAGCGAGTTGCCGCTCGGCATGTCCAGAACCGAGCGGACGATCGCCCTGCGCTCGAGGTCGATGACATGCAGGTCAGTCGCGTTCGCGGCGTGATAAAGAGATAGATGAACCGGCCATCCTTGCTCTGGAGAAATCCGTAACTCAGATAATCGTCGCGCGCGTCCTTTCCGTCGTGGCCGCGCGCCCAGGGCGTTTGCAGCCGATCGACGAGTTGGCGACGCGCGAGATCATAGAAGATCCCGCGTCGGTGTTGAAGAACCAGGCGATGCCATCCAGCAGCAGCCCGGCATTCCGCGCGGGCCGCTGGCCGAGGGCAGGACGCATGATCCAGTCATCCTGGCCGTCGGCCTGGATTGCGAAGTACTCGGTGTTGCCGATTTTGCGGATGGAATTCACCATCGGGTAACCCTGCGAAGCCGCCTCGTCGTCCCGGGTTGCTTCTTTATATGCGAGCCGGACAACGTCCGATTAATGCGATCGGGAAATAAGAGGTTGACCGGCCGGCGATCGCCGGCGCGGGACAACTTGCCGCATGCCTCTTGCTGTGCGCCGACGAGCCGGTCAATCGCGCGCCAGCACCAGGACGTTGCCGGCGAGGATCGCGACGGCGCCGGCGAGCACCGGCCAACCCAGCGCGAGGTGTTCGAACAGCGCCGACAGCACGAGCGCGACGAGCGGCACCAGCGCAAGCGTATAGGCCGCGCGGCCAGGACCGAGCCGACGCACCAGCTCGAAATAGAGCATGAAGGTGATGCAGGACGCGGCAATCGCAAGATAGAGGAAGCTCGTCACGTAGGAGGGCGAGATGTCGGCCGCAAACGGCGTGCCCGTCGCGGCGGCCCACAGCGCGCTCGCTGTCGCGCCGACGAACGCGCCCCAGCCGAGCACGGAGACGACAGGCAGTCCGGCGCGCTGGTTGCGCGCACCGACCGTTGTCCCGGCGCCGGTTGCGATGGCCGCAGTGAGCGCCCAGGCGAATCCCGCAAGCGGCGCGGCGCCATGCGCGGCGACGCCGGGCAGGAAGATGATCGCCAGTCCAAGAACGCCGCACAGCGCGCCCCACACGAATCCGGAAGAGATCGGCACACCGAGCACGGCACGCGCGATCACGGCCGCGAACAGCGACGATGTCGACAGCACGAGCGCGGCAAGCCCGCTCGGCATGCGTGCGGATGCCTCATAGAAGGCGATGAAGGCAATGGCGAAGAACAGCAGGCCCTGCAACGCGACCGCCGGACGGTCCTTGCGCGGGATCGAGAGCGTCACGCCGCGCATCCGGCCGTAGCCGAGCAGGATGACGCCCGCGAGCACCATGCGCAGCGCGACCGACCACGGCGCGGGCGTCACGCCGGCCTGCATCGCCGTTGCCAGCGCGCCGCCGCCCCAGAGCAGCGCGGTCACTGCGAACAGCAGGGCCGTCATGGCGCGCCGGCGTCATCGCGCAGTGCGCGCCAGCCGTCGGCGTCGATCCGCGCGCTTGTTCCCTCAAGCCGGGTGAGGGCGGAATCGAGCGTGGCGCGTTCGCTCTCCGACAGCCGCGCCAGCAGCCGCGCTTCGATCGCGCTGCCGAGTGCGGCGATCCGGTTGAACGCGGCCCGGCCGCTGCGGGTGATGCTGACGGCGGCGAAGCGCCGGTCGGACTTGCCGGAGCGTCGCACCGCGAAGCCGAGCTCTGTGAGCTGGCCAATGCCGCGGCTGACCGCGAACGGATCGAGCGCGCAGGCGCGGCCGATCTCGGAGGCGTTGGCCGCGTCGCGCTCGGCGATAACGGCGAGGATGCGCCAGCCCGCCTGGCTCAATCCGAACGTCTCGCCGTAGAAGCGCTCGAGCGGTCGGGCGACCTGCGCCGCGACCAGGAACAGGCGGTAAGGCAGCCAGGCGCTGAGCTTGAGGCCATCATCGGACGCGGGGGCAGCGGTTTGCTTCATGCCGGCGAGGTTCGCATAGTTAATTGCAAAGTGCATGCATATCACAAATATGATGATGCGGTCTGACCACCTGCGCGAAAAATCCCGACACACTTGTCACTCCCGCTCGCCAACGCTGCCGAGCCAGATTGCGGCATGGCCAATGACGAACGGCCGCCGGCGCTGGAACCGCGCTCGGGGAGCGGAGTTCGTCCAAATCGGAGATGGAGAGACCATCATGAATAAATCAGCTGAAAACGATCGCGGCGGACTGGCGGCGATGCAGACACCACCCGTGGTGTCGCGGGAAGCGTGGGAGGCGGCGCGCCTGGAGATGCTGGTGAAGGAGAAGGCCCAGGTGCGGGCACGCGACGCGCTTGCGGCGGAGCGGCGGCGGATGCCCTGGATGGCGGTCGAGAAGCCATATGTCTTCGAAGGACCGAACGGCAAGGCGAGCCTGCTCGACCTGTTCGAGGGCCGCCGGCAGCTGATCATCTACCGCGCCTTCTTCGAGCCCGGCGTGTTCGGTTGGCCGGACCATGGCTGCCGCGGCTGTTCGCTCGGCGCCGATCAGGTCAGTCACCTCTCCCATCTGAATCAGCGCGACACCACGCTGGCTTACGCCTCGCGCGCGCCGCAGGCGGACATCGCGCGGCTGAAGGCGCGGATGGAGTGGGACATGCCATGGTACACGATCACCGACAGTTTTGACACCGACTTCGGCGTTGCCGAGTGGCACGGCCACAACGTCTTCATCCGCGACGGCGAGCGGATCTTCCGCACCTATTTCGTCAACAGCCGCGGCGACGAGGCGATGGGTACGGTGTGGAGCTATCTCGACATCACGCCGCTCGGCCGCCAGGAACTCTGGGAGGACTCGCCGAAGGGTTATCCGCAGGGCCCGACCTACAAATGGTGGAACTGGCACGACAATTACGAAGCCGAGGCCACGCCGAACGCAAAATGGGCGGCGGTGACCGATGCCGGCGAGGCCGCGTTCCGCAAGATCGCGGAGCAGGAGCGCAAGGCGACGTAAGGGGTAGAACGGGGAGAACGCGCGGCGTGCTTCCGAGGGCTTCGGTTTTGATTGGATCAGAACCGAAGCTCCCGCTTCTTGTCTTGCCTGCTTTCTTGACGCGGACCGGCGTCCGCCTCGCTCGACGCTCTAGCGGCCATTGTCCTTGGCCGAGAGTGCCTTCAGCGCTGACAAGGTCTGCCGCAGCCCGCGATCGAGGCGCTTGTCGCGGCGGATCACCACCGCGAGCCGGCGGTAGAGCTTTGGTGACAGCGACCGGACGACCAGGTCGCGCTGCTTGGTCCTGGCGGGGACGGCCATGCCGGGCAGCACCGCACAGCCCAGCCCGGCGCGCACCATCTCCTTGATCGCCTCGACGCTGCCGAGCGACATCAACGGCTTCAAGGACACGCCGCCGCGGGCCAGCCATTCGTCCGCGGTGCGCCTGGTGTTGCCGCCCGGCTCGAACAGCAGCACCGGCCTGGTCGCAAGCACCTCCGGCGTGATCCGCGCCGGCAGTGGCATGTCGCGGGGCGCGATCAGCACGAACTCGTCGTTCACGACCGGCGTGATCTCGAAGCTGCGCCCCGACACCGGCAGCGTGACAAGCGCGATGTCGATGGTGTTGTCCTCGACCGCCCGGGCGATCTCCGCGGTGTTGCCGGTCGTGACGGTGATCTCCAGCGAGGGCAGCGCGGCGCGCAGCTCCTTCAGGATCGGCGGCAGCAGGAAGATGCAGGCGGTCGCACCGGTGCCGAGCCGCACGCGGCCTGCCGTTCCGGTCGTTTGCTGTGCAACGGCGTCGACCGCCGACGCCACCGCCGCATTGATCTGATGCGCATGGGAGAGCAGCGCGACGCCGGCGGCGGTCGGTCTGGCCTTGCGTCCGACCCGCTCGATCAACGTCGCATTCAGGCTGCGCTCGAGCTGGCGCACCTGCAGGCTCACCGCGGGCTGCGTGAGTTGCAGCCGCTCGGCTGCCGCCGAGAAGCTGCCGCAGTCGATCACGACTGCGAAGCTTTCGAGATAATCGAGGTTGAGGTTTTTCATCAAAGTATCTCTTATGCCGTGCATAAGCTGTCAAAGCTTCACTTATATAACGCCGAGGCGCATAGTCCGGCAAGCGACGGCTTCGGCAGACCGGGAGCAGGCATTGTCCGCCCTCAAGTCCATTGGCGGTGTCATCGTCGAGCTGGGGCGCTATCTTGCGGTCTCGCCGCATTCGCGCATCCGCCGCCGGCAGGCGCTGCGCGAGCTCGATGATCGCCTGCTGGCGGATGTCGGACTGTCGCGCAGCGATGTCGAGATGAGCCCGTGGTGCCCGCAGCGTGCACCGACGCGCCGTCGAAGCACGGGCATGATGCCGCAAGACGAGGCAAGGATGAGAGACAACGAAGACACCGTGATCCGCGACGCCACAGAGGTCGACATGGCGGAGGTGCAGCGCATCTACGCGCACCACGTGCTCAACGGGCTGGCGACCTTCGAGGAAGTGCCGCCGACACTCGACGAGATGCTCGAGCGCCGTGCCGCCGTGCTGGCCGCTGGGCTGCCATATATCGTGGCCGATATCGACGGACGGGTGGCCGGCTACTCCTACGCGACAGCGTACCGGCCGCGGCCGGCCTATCGCAACACCATTGAAGACTCGGTCTACGTGTCGGAAGCCCTGCGTGGCCGCCGCGTCGGTGCGGCGCTGCTGCGGGCGCTGATCGAACGGTCGGAGGCGGGACCCTGGCGGCAAATGATCGCCGTGATCGGTAACAGCGGCAACGCCGGATCGATCGCGCTGCACCGTCGCATGGGCTTCGAGATGGTGGGGACGCTGAGGTCGGTGGGCTTCAAGCTCGGGCAATGGGTCGACACCGTGCTGATGCAGCGGCCGCTGGGGCCGGGCGCTTCCACGCTTCCGTCAGACAGGGAAACGGCCCGGTGATCGCACGCCGGGTCGTGATTGCCCTCGGGCTGGCTCAACTGATCTCGTGGGGCGCGACCTACTATCTGATCGGCGGGTTCGGCGAGCAGATCGCCGCGGATCTCGGCTGGAGCCGCGACATCGTCTACGGCGGATTTGCCGCGGCGCTCTTGGTGATGGGCGTGACGTCGCCCCTTGCGGGCAGGTGGGTGGACAAAAGCGGCGGCCGGCAGGTCATGGTCGCGGGGGCGGTGATCAACGCGCTCGGCTGCGCGGGTCTCGCGCTCTCGCACCAGATCGGCAGCTATTTCGCATCCTGGATCGTTCTTGGCCTCGGCATGCGGCTGACGCTGTACGATGCGGCCTTCGCGGCGCTGGCCCGGATCGGCGGGCCGGAGGCGCGCCGTGCGATGTCCGGGATCACCTTGCTTGGTGGCTTGGCCGCCACCGTGTTCTGGCCGCTCGGCCATACGCTATCGGACCATTTCGGCTGGCGCAGCGCGGTGCTGGCCTATGCCGGCATTGCGCTATTGACGATCCCGCTGCATCTGCTGATTCCGAACCAGCGATTTGCCGGCGTGCCGGGCGCTGCTGCGGTGGCATCGAGGCAACCGCGCGCGGTGGGGCGGCGGCAGCTTGCAGCGGCGAGCGGGCTCTATGCCGTAATCATGACCGGCGCGAACTTCCTGAACGCCGGCATGTCCGCGCACATGATCGCGGTGCTCACCGGCCTCGGGCTCACCGTCACCGTTGCGGTCTGGATCGCAACGCTGCGGGGGATCGGGCAATCCGCCGCGCGTCTCTGCGAAGTCCTGTTCGGCGTCCGGCTCGATCCGCTCGCGCTCAACCTGATGGCCTGCATGATCATGCCGCTCTCCTTCATCGCCGGCCTGTTCAGCGGATCAGCGCGGGAGATGGGGATCGCGTTTGCGCTGCTCTACGGCGCCTGCAACGGCATTCTGACCATCACCAGGGGAACGCTGCCGCTCATCCTGTTCGATCATCGCAGCTATGGCACGCTGGTCGGCCGGCTCATTGTCCCGAGCTTCATCCTGCCGGCGGCGGCGCCGCTGATCTATGCAATCGTGATCGACCGGTTCGGCGATGCGAGCGCGCTCTATCTCTCCACCGGTCTCGCCCTGGTGACGCTGCTTGCCGCCATCCTGCTCAAGCTGCTGTTTCCGCCGCCGCTCGCGGCCGCGAAGCAATAGCCGCGTCGGCGGTGTCGATCTCAACCCGCCGCCGGCTCGCGCGGCAGCCACAGCGACAGCCAGCCGCCGAGCGCCAGCAGCGCGACATTGCAGCCGAGCGCGATCGTGAAGGCGTGCGCGTAGTCATCGGCCAGCGGATGCGGCCCGAGCAGGCTGTAGAAGACGCCGCCGATAATCGCGACGCCGAGTGCCGCGCCGATCTGGAAGGTCGAGATCATCATGCCCGACGCCAGCCCGGCATGGCGCGGATCGATGCTGCCGATCACGGCCTTGATCACCGAGGGCATCACGGTGCCGAAGCCGAGCCCGCCGCAGATCAGGCCGAATTCGAGGCTTTGCGGAAGCGCGCCGCCGACCGACAGCATCACGACACCGAAGCCGACAACCTGGAGCGCAAAGCCCAGCGTCAGCGTGCGGGCACCGAGCCATTGCATCACCAGCGATGATACCAGCGAGCTGACGAAGAAGCCGGCGGCAAAGGGCAGGGTGGCAAGGCCGGCTTCCAGCGGAGATTGGTGCAGGCCATTTTGCAGGTAGACCGCGAAGGTCAAATAGAACGACGACAGCATGTAGAAGGCGAGCGCCATCACCAGCCCGATCACGAAATCGCTGTTGCGCAGCAGATGCGGCGCGACCAGCGGATCGCCGCCACGGGCTTCGAGCCGCGCCTCGAAGCGGACGAAGGCGGCGAGCATCAGCGGAGATGCCAGCAGCATCGCGACGATCCAGATAGGCCAGCCGGATTCCCGGCCCTCGATCAGCGGATAGACCAGAAGGCCGAGCGTGAGCGACAGCAGGATGACGCCGCCGACGTCGAGCCGCTGCGCGTGCGCGGCGCGCGAGTCGGCGAGGTACCGCAGGCCGCCGACGAAGGCGGCGAGGCCGATCGGCACGTTGATCAGGAAGATCGCCTGCCAGGCCAGTCCGAACGGTTGCGCCGAGACGAGGACGCCGCCCAGTAGCTGGCCGCAGATATTAGCAAGGCCGAAGGTCGCGCCATAGAAGCCGAGCGCGCGGCCCTGTTCGGCCGCCGGAAACAGCACGCGGATCGAGGCAAGCACCTGCGGCGCCATCACGGTGGCGGTGAGGCCCTGCAGGACCCGTCCGGCGACCAGCATGGCCGGTGACCACGCGATGCCGCACAGCACGGATGCGATCGTGAAGCCAGCGACGCCGATCAAAAACATCTGCCGCCGCCCCAGGAGATCGCCGAGCCTGCCGCCGGTGATCAGGAAGACGGCGTAGGTCGCAGCATAGGCCGAGATCACGAACTGCACCTCGCTCGGGCTGGCGCCGAGATTGTCGCGAATGACCGGCAGCGCCAGGTTGACGACATTGAAATCGAGGATCGGCAGGAAGGCGCCGGTGAGCAGCACCGGCAGCGCCAGCCATCGCCGCGGGTCGATCGTCGCCGGCCGCGCGGCGTGCAATTGCAACGTCTCGGTGGTCTCGCTCGTCACCTGCCAGCTCCTCTCGGCAATCGACGGCGCCCTCACGAGGGGTGTCCGTCGGTTGAACGTCCGGGAAGATGGCCTGTCCGTTTGTGATAAGATATTATCCAGCACTGCGAAGTGAGTTTGCAAAAATGCACAGCGTCATCGACTGGAACGACCTTCGGCTTGTCCTCGCGGTCGCGCGGGAAGGCAGCCTCTCGGGGGCGGCGCGCCGGCTCGGCGTCACGCATTCCACCGTGTTTCGTCGCCTCGGCACGATCGAGGATGCGAGCGGAACGCGGCTGTTCGAGCGCTTCCGCGACGGCTACGCGCCGACGCCGGCGGGCGAGATCGCGGCGGCGTCGGCAGCCCGGCTCGATGACGAAGTGCTTGCGCTCGAGCGCAAGCTGGCGGGGCAGGACCTCAGGCCGTCGGGGCCGGTGCGGATCACGACGACGGACACGCTCGGCGCGGTGCTGATGCGGCATCTGCCGGCGATGCGCGCCGCGCATCCGGAGATCCAGCCGGAGATCATCATCTCGAATGCGATGGCGAACCTGACGCGCCGCGAGGCCGAGATCGCGATCCGGCCGACACCGGCGCCATCCGAACTGCTGGTCGGACGGCGCATTGCCGATATTGCCCATGCGGTCTACGGATCACGCGCCTATCTCGCCCGCCGCGTCGACAGGGATTTGTCGGTGCACGACTGGATCGGGCTCGACGATGCGCTGGCGGGGACCGTTATCGCCAGCTGGATGCGCGAGAACCTGCGTTCGGCGCGGACCACCTGCCGGGTCGATGCGCTTCCGGCGCTGCGCGATGCCGCTGCGGCGGGACTGGGGCTTGCCCTGCTGCCCTGCTATGTCGGCGATCTCGCGCCCACGCTGCGCCGCCTGACGCCGAAAGCACTCGCGGAGCCGCGCTCGGCGCTGTGGCTATTGACCCATGACGATCTCAAGCGCACCGCGCGCATCCGCGCGACGCTCGAGTTTCTCGCCAGGGCGCTCGCCTCGGAGCGTGCGCTGTTCGAGGGAAAGCGCGCCGGAAGCGCGCGCCGCTAGTGTCCCGAATCCGAAGTTCGCATCATTTGCCGCACCTTCGGAGCGAACTTCGGATTCGATAAGGACACTAGCAAACTGATGATTCTAGTGTGCTTTATGAATGCGAAGTTCGTGAAAGTGGCTGCCGCGAAATCGCACGAACTTCGCATTCAGCACACTAGAGGGCCGGCGCACAGATCGTTCAGGAGCCGACAACTTCCGTGACGGTATGGATTTCCTCTGCCGCGCGATTGGCAGGCATCCGATGATGCTCGCGAAAGGCACCAACGATCGTCTTCAGCACCGCGCGTGATTTTGCATCTGACAGCGCCGACAGCAGCATGATCTCGGACGGCGGCAGGGCAGGCAGGCCGAGCCGCCCGCTGACCTCGATCGTCCCGGCCGGGGCGAGCCGGCGCGAGAACACCGACGTAGCGAGGCCTGCGGCGACCGCATCGGCGACGGCAAAGGACCCGCAGCCGAGGAAAGTTTCCGTCCACGGGATGCTAGCCGCCGCCAGCGCGCGCGTCGCGATGTTGAGCACGCCGCAGGACGGCGAGGAGGCGGCGAGCCGCAGCGGCTCGCCCGCGCGATGGACGAAGTCCGGCGTGGCGAACCAGCCATAGTGATCCGTCGCCAGCATTTCGCCGTCGCGGCGGTCGTCCTCGCGGCGGATGATGGCGGCATCGATCTCGCCGCGATCGAAGGCGTCGAGCAGGTCGCGGGAATCCTCGAGCCGGACTTCGATGGTGAGCGCCGGGTCGTGCGCATGCAGCCGCGCCAGCAAGATCGGAACCTCCGCGCCTCCGACATGGGTGGCAATGCCGAGCGAGAAGCGACGCGGGCGCACGGGCGACAACGCCGCGACGGCGCGATCATGCGCGCCGAGCAATTCCTGCGCCGGGGCGAGGAAAGCTGCGCCCTCCGCCGACAGGCGCACCCGGCGCGGTGTCCGTTCGATCAGCCTGTGGCCGAGCTGGCTTTCCAGCCGCTTCAACTTGACGCTGATCGCGCCCTGCGTGGTGCCGAGTGTTTCAGCGGCGCGCGTAAAGCTCTTGAGGTCGGCGATGGTCACGAATGTCTTCACGGTGTCGACGTCGAGCGTGGTCATGTCAGTCATCCGGATTTGTTGTCTCTGAAATATCTAGTCATCCAATTCACCAATGCTCAAGCCATGACTAGCTTTGCGTTGTGAAGCGCCGTGGCCACCCGATTCCTGCCGCTGCTGCCTCAATACATCGTGAGTCGATCGACCGAGGCTGCTGCCAGCACCCTGGCAACAGCGTGCGGTATGCCGTTGGCTTGCCACAACAAAAGGCCTGATCATGTCTACTGAACTGAGCCGCCGCGGCGCTGTCGTGCTGTCTGCCGTATGCCTTGCTTGCCTGATCTTCGGATTGGAGATTTCCAGCATCCCCGCGATCCTGCCGACGCTGGAGCGAGTGCTGCATGCCGACTTCAAGGCGCTGCAATGGATCATGAACGCCTACACGATCGCGGTCACCACGGTGCTGATGGCGATCGGGACGGTCGCGGACCGCTATGGACGCAAGCGCATCTTCCTGGTCGCGATCGCGGCGTTCGGCATCACCTCGCTGATCTGCGGCATTGCCTCGAGCGTCGAAATGCTGATCTTCGCCCGGTTCCTGCAGGGCCTCAGCGGCGGCGCGCTCTTGATCTGCCAGATCGCCGTGCTCTCGCACGAATTCCAGGGCGGCCGGGTGCGCGCCGTCGCCTGGGGCTGGTGGGGCGTCATCTTCGGCATCGGCCTCGGCTTCGGCCCGATCATCGGCGGCGCCGTTGTCGCGGTGCTGAGTTGGGAGTGGGTGTTCCTCGTCCACGTGCTGTTCGCGGCCGCGGCGTTCGTGCTCACGGTCGGCGGTGTGCATGAATCGAGGGACCCAAAGGCCAGCAGCCTCGACGTCGCCGGTATCGTGACGATGTCGGTCGCGGTGTTCTGCCTCGCCTTCTACATCACGCAGGGGCCGGATCTCGGCTTCGTCAGCTTGAAGGGGCTTGCGATCCTCGGCGTCTCCGCGGCGAGCTTCGCCGCGTTCCTGGTTGCCGAGAGAATCAGCCGGCGGCCGATGTTCGACTTCTCTGTCTTTCGGATCCCGGCTTTCTCCGGTTCGATCGTCGGCTCGGCGGCGATGAACCTCAGCTACTGGCCTTTCATGATCTATCTGCCGATCTGGTTTCATGCAGGCCTCGGCTATGACAGCGTGTCCGCGGGACTTGCCTTGTTGGCCTACACGCTGCCGACGCTGGTGATGCCGCCGTTCGCCGAACGACTGTCGCTGCGCTATCAGCCCGGACTGATCATTCCGGTGGGGCTGTTCACGATCGGCGCCGGATTCATGCTGATGAAATTCGCCAGCGCCGCCGCGCAGCCGGACTGGCTGACGATGCTGCCCGGCTGCCTGCTCGCCGGAATTGGCCTCGGCATCACCAACACGCCGGTCACCAACACGACGACCGGCTCGGTCTCGAGCGACCGCGCCGGCATGGCCTCGGGCATCGACATGAGCGCGCGGATGGTTTCGCTTTCGGTCAACATCGCGCTGATGGGCTTCATCCTGGCAAGCGGCGTGTTGGCGCATCTGAAGGCGGTGCTACCGGCGCTGGACGGCGCGCAACTTCGCGCGATCGGCGAGCGGGTCGCGGCCGGCGACGTCGCAGCCGCGCCGGAGCTGACCGGCCCGGTCGTGCATCAGGCACTCGCGAGCGGCTTCGGCTGGGTGATGCTCTATGGCGGCATCGGGGTGTGGATCATGGCCGCGCTCAGCTTCCTGATCTTCAATGCGCGGCCGGTGCGGCAGACCGAGGCTCGCGGCACGAAGTGAACACGATGTCGCCGTGCCTGCCCAGGCGCCGGGGCGGGCAGGCGGTACCGGTCACTTCACGAGGGTCAGCAGCGGCTTGTCCTTCTCGACGATGTAAGTCGCAAGCTCGCTGGCGGTGACGTCGCCGACATTCCTCGCCGCATGGACCGTGCCGGCGGGAATGAACAGCACGTCGCCGGCCTTCAGCCTCGCCGGCGGCCTGCCGTCGACGTCGTATTCGAGGGGGCCGGCGAGCACGTAGATGATTTCTTCGCCCGGATGCGTGTGGCGGCCGAAGCCCTTGCCCGGCGCGATGTCGACGCGCACCTGCACGGCTTCACGTCCGCCGACGCTGAGGTCGTGGCGCTGCAGGTCGGTTCGCGTGAAACCGGCCGGTTGCTGCGCCTGTGCGCTCGGTATGGTCAGGAGGCTTGCGGTGAACAAGGGCGTCCTTGCGAGCAGGCGCGTTGCCTTCATCAGCTTGCTGGTCATCTTGAACTCCAGTCTTCTGGACTTGCCTGACCGCGAGCCGGCAAGCGGCCGGCCCGCGTCGGAGATCGTCATGTGCTCGTTTCAGGCGAGGGTGGTCGTGACATCGATGTTGCCGTGGACCGCCTTGGAGTAGGGGCAGATGCCGTGCGCGGCTTCGATCAGCTCCTGCGCGACCTCGCGCTCGACGCCGGGGACGTGGACGTTGAGGCGGGCGCTCAGGAAGAAGGCGCTGCCGGCCTGGTTCAGATCGATCTCGGCGTCGACCTCGGGCTCGCTCGCGAGCTTGACCTTGCGCTGACCGGCGGCGAGCTGGATCGCGCCGATGTAGCAGGCCGACCAGGCGGCCCCGAACAGGTTTTCCGCGGCGGGGTGCGGCTGCGGCAGCTTGACGTCGAGGAACCCGTCGCGCGAGCGGGCGGCGCCGTTCGGGCCGGCGGTGACGTGGGTCTTTCCAGTGACGAGAACCTTTGCATTGGCGGTCATGGCGAGCTCCTTTGGGATGAATATAGATCGTGTCCGATCTAATCGTGTGCGTGTCGAAATAGGCTTCAGGCTTGATCGTGTCAAGCACTTCCGATTTAATCGGATACGATTTATATGGATCGCGACATCACAAACTCCGGAGACGCCCGTGACCCGCACCTCCAAGGCCGAGACCAAGGGCCGAAAACTCTCGAATTTTCTGTGCTTTGCGGTCTATTCGGCCAATCTGGCCTTCGGCCGCGCCTACAAGCCGATCCTGGATGCGGTCGGCCTGACCTACACCCAATACATCGCCATGGTGGCGCTGTCGGAGGCGGACGAGCAGACCGTCAGCGCGCTCGGCGAAAAGCTGTTTCTGGAATCCAACACGCTGACGCCGATCCTCAAGAAGCTGGAGCAGAGCGGCTATATCAGCCGCGTCAGAGATCCCGCCGATGAGCGGCAGGTTCGCGTGAGCCTGACGGCGGCAGGCCGGCGCCTGCTCGACAAGGACATCAATGTGTCCCTGGTCGAAGCCACCGGGCTCGGAGACGAATTTCCCGTCGTGCAGAAGACCGTCGCGAGGCTGCGCGACAATCTGCTGCGCAACACACGCGCCGATCCGAGGAAGGGATGATCCTGCGGGCCAAACCCGATCCTGAATTTGCTCTAGCCAACGAGCTCAGGAACTGCGGGTCGCGACGCGCTCGTCCCACTTCGATCCGATCCAGGGTGCACGGGCCCCGGCAATTTGATGCGAACAAGAAGGCCGTGCCGCGTGTTGTCGTGCAGCGACAGCTGGCCGCCATGCCCGCACACCATGGCCTGCGCGATCGAAAGGCCAAGTCCGAAGCCGCTTGTCTCGTCCATGGTGCGGGCCTCGTCTCCGCGGACGAACGGCTTCAGCATTTCGGCCCGGCGGTGCTCTGGAATCCCCGGACCGTCGTCCGAGACATCGATGGTGGCCTGATCGGCTGACGCGGTCAGCCGGATATCGACTTCGCTACCGAACCTCAGGGCGTTCTCCACCAGGTTGGTCACGGTGCGGCTGATCTCGCTCGGGCGGATCAGGAGCGAAGCCCTGTTCGGGCCCTGGTAGCGCACGACGTGACCGCAATCGGAGAATTGCTCGCAGATCGTCTGCAGCAGCGCAGCGACGTTCACAAGCGTCGGCTTCGCCGCGCTGCCGCCGCTCAGGAATGACAGCACGGATTCCAGCATCGCCTGCATCTGATCGAGGTCGTGCAGGGTCTCCGCGCGCTGGGCATCGTTTTCGATATATTCGGACCTGAGCCGCAACCGGGTGATCGGCGTGCGCAGGTCGTGACTGATGGCGGCGAGCATGCGCGTGCGGTCATTCATCAACGTGGTGATGCGTTCGCGCATGCGATTGAGCGCGACTGCTGCGGCGCGGATTTCCTCCGGGCCGGTCTCCGGCAGCGGCGCGGCCGCCTGGCTGATGCTGAAATTCTCGGCGGCGCGGGCGAACGCGGACAGCGGCGCGCTGAGCGCGCGGCCGGCCCACACGCCGAGCAGCGTGACGCTGACGAACAGGAACAGGAATGTGCTGACCCAGAATCCGCCGAAGAAGGGCGGCATTTTCGTCGGGCCGATCGTCGCTTCGAACAGGGCTCCGTCCGGCAACCGAGCCGCCGCCGGCGCGGTCTTCGAGGAAAACTCGTCGATATCGTCGACGCCGGGCGGCTCTGACGAAGCACCGTCAGACGAGCCCGGACCTGCGTCGCGCAATGTGAGGTGCAGGCGAGGAAAGGCTCGATCGGCCGCGCGCAACAGCGTTGCGCGATCGGCCGCAGGGGCCTCGGCCAGAAGCTTGGCAACCAGCTGGAACTGATGGATCGGCCTGTCCGCGAACGATCTCGGCTTCTGGCTGACGAAATAAAGCCCGATCAGCGCATGGATGAGCACCAGCGACAGCAGGATGAGCGCGGCGATCTGGCCACTGATCCGGTGGAAGCTGAAAAGCGCGGCAATCCTGCGGGTCCAGCTCATGCGTCCTC
This sequence comes from Bradyrhizobium sp. USDA 4504, assembly GCF_054063995.1. Classification (NCBI taxonomy): domain Bacteria; kingdom Pseudomonadati; phylum Pseudomonadota; class Alphaproteobacteria; order Hyphomicrobiales; family Nitrobacteraceae; genus Bradyrhizobium; species Bradyrhizobium sp. USDA 4504. The sequence continues at coordinate 2,308,716 of NZ_JBSSGV010000001.1, forward strand.
CACATGCGGTGTGAAGATGTAGCCGCCGGTGCGTACCGTCCGGATCACCGACGATCCTTCGCTCGTATCGAGCTTGCGGCGAAGCCGGCTGACCAAGACGTCGATGCTGCGCCCGAATGGACTGGCCGGCCGGCTGCGCGTCATGGTCAAGAGGCCATCGCGCGTGAGGATCCGGCCGGGTCGCTCGCAGAACACCTGCAGCAGGTCGAACTCCGCGCTGGTCAACGGGACCTGGGCGCCGTCGGGATCGCGCAGTTCGCGCAGGCGAAGATCGATGGTCCAGTCCTGGAAGCGCAGGCGCGCGGCGCTTTGGCCCGAGCGCCCGGCAAGGCCGGCCTGGGCCTGGCGGCGCAGCACCGCGTTGATCCGCGCCAGCAGCTCACGCGGATTGAACGGTTTGGCGAGATAATCATCCGCGCCCATCTCGAGCCCGAGGATCCGGTCGAGGTCCTCGCCTTTCGCCGTGAGCATGATGATCGGGATCGTCGAGTCGCCGCGCAGGCGGCGACACAGGGTCAATCCATCCTCTCCGGGCAGCATCAGATCGAGGATGACGAGATCGAGCGAATGCCCGGCGAGGTAACGATCCATTTCCCTGCCATTCGAGGCCGTGGCCACCAGGCAGGATTGGTCGCGCAGGTAGCGGGCAATCAGGTCTCTGGTCGGCAGATCGTCTTCGACGATCAGGATCTTTGGAGTGTGTGCAAGCATGGTCAGCGACTAGGTCCTGTCAAAGTCATGTTGTGCGCGATCTGGTGCGCGCTCAGCCACCAATCGACCAGCATAGGCGTCGCTTGTGGGCGGCATTGCGCCTTTTCGTAAGCATAGTGTTTCTGAACTGTAAGCGTCGCTCGCAGCCCGAAACAATTCGCGATGCTGGCTGCGTCGCGTCGCGCTAACAGTCCCAAACCACTGGAAATAATTCCGCAATCCTGCAGCCACACCGCAGCCATCACCATCCCGACACAACGGGGGGCTTGTTCGCGAGGTGTGGAATGAACACGTGGCGGGGCTTTGTCGCGGCGATCGTGCTGTCGGGCTTTTCGATTCCGGGGGCGCCGGTGATATGGCCATTGTTCGCTCCGGCGGCGGCCCAATCGCTTGATGCGATCACGGTCGAAGGCAACCGGAGGGTAGAGGCGGAGACCATCCGCTCCTATTTCAGGCCGGGGCCCCGCGGCTATCTCGATCAAGCTGCCATCGACGACGCCCTCAAGGAACTGGTCGGGACCGGGTTGTTCCAGGACGTCATGATCAATCAGGCGGGCGGCAGGATCGTCGTTTCCGTGATCGAGAATCCAGTGATCGACCGCGTCGCGTTCGAGGGCAACAAAAAGATCAAGGACGAGCAGCTCTCGGCCGAAATGCAGTCCAAGCCGCGGGGCACCCTGTCGCGGCCGATGGTGCAGTCCGATGCACTGCGGATCGCCGAGATCTATCGGCGCTCAGGCCGCTACGACGTGCACGTTACGCCGGAAATCATCGAGCGCTCGAACAATCGCGTCGATCTCGTCTTCACCGTCGACGAGGGAGCGAAGACCGGCATCAAGACCATCGCGTTCATGGGCAATAACAGTTTTTCGGCGGCGCGCCTGAAAGACGTGATCAAGACCCATGAGACAAACTTCCTGAGCTTTCTCGGCAATGCCGACATCTACGACCCGGATCGGGTCGAGGCCGACCGTGACCTGATCCGCCGCTTCTATCTGAAGCACGGCTACGCGGACGTCCAAATCGTGGCAGCGCTCGCCGAGTATGATCCGGAGCGCAAGGGCTTTCAGGTGATGTTCAAGATCGATGAGGGGCAGCAGTACCGCGTTGCGACGGTCAGTTTCCGCTCGAACATTGCGGGCTTCGATCCGACGACGCTGCGTTCATTGTCGCGCGTCGGCGAAGGCTCGCTCTACAATGTCGAGGCGGTCGAGAAGTCGGTCGAGGACATGCAGATCGAAGCGTCACGCCGCGGTTATGCCTTCGCGGTGGTCCGTCCGGACGGCGCACGGAATTTCGAGGCCCACACGGTGGGGATCATGTTTCGCGTGGAGGAGGGGCCGCGCACCTATATCGAGCGGATCGACATTCGCGGCAACGGCCGCACCCGAGACTACGTGATCCGGCGCGAGTTCGATCTCTCCGAGGGCGATGCATATAACCGTGCGCTGGTCGATCGCGCCGAGCGGCGGCTGAAGAATCTCGACTATTTCAAGACGGTCAAGATCACCACCGAGCCCGGCTCGACGAGCGATCGCGTCGTTCTGATCGTCAACCTGGAGGAAAAGTCGACCGGCGACTTCTCCGTGTCTGGCGGTTATTCCACGACGGACGGCGCGCTCGCCGAGGTCAGCATCTCGGAGCGAAATCTGCTCGGCCGCGGCCTGTTTGCCAAGGCAACGGTCAGCTACGGCCAGTACTCGCGCGGCCTGTCGCTGTCCTTTGTCGAACCGTATTTGCTCGACTATCGCGTCGCGCTCGGGCTCGATGCGTATTACAAGGAGCAATTGCCGACGGACTACACGACCTATGGCGTGAAGACGATCGGGTTCTCGCCGCGGCTCGGCCTGGCCTTGCGCGAAGACCTGACCCTCCAGTTGCGATACTCGCTCTATCAGCAGGAAATCTCGCTCGATAGCGCCTACGCGAACTGCAACAACAATCCGTCCAACCCGTTGCTCGCGTTCAATCCGACGCCTGCCTACATCCAGAGTGTGCTCGGCGGCGTCGATCCCACCAACTCGGTCTCGTCGGGGCTGTATGGATATGGCTGCTACGGCGACGGCGAATCCACCTTGCCGGTGCGCAAGGAGCTGGCCGCAGGGGCGACCTGGACCTCGCAGATCGGGTACACCCTGAGCTACAACACCGTCGACAACAACAAGAACCCGACCGATGGCCTGCTGATTGACTTCAAGCAGGACTTTGCCGGCGTCGGCGGCGACGTGACGTATCTGAAGAGCGCGGTTGACGCGAAATACTATACGCCGCTGGTGTCCGACCTGGTCGGACTGATCCACCTGCAGGGCGGCCTGCTCACCAAGGTCGGCGACAACGATCTGCGCATGCTGGATCATTTCCAGATGGGGCCGAATCTGGTGCGCGGCTTTGCCACCAACGGCATCGGCCCGCGCGACATCACCTATGCGAGCCTTGGCGCGGTCGGGGATGCGCTCGGCGGCACCAAATACTGGGGTGCGTCGATGGAGCTGCAGATGCCGTTCTGGTTCCTGCCCTCCGAGGTTGGGCTGAAGGGGGCTGTCTATGCGGATGCCGGCTCGCTGTGGGGTTATCAAGGCCCGACGTCGTGGGCCGCAACCGGCGAGGTGAATACGGCTGCTTGCAAATGCGGCCTTCAATACGACGACGGGAACGTGGTACGAACCTCGGTCGGCGTCGGCCTGATCTGGGCCTCGCCGTTCGGCCCGCTGCGGTTCGATTACGCCGTGCCGATCACGAAGGGCAAGTACGACATCGTGCAGGAGTTCCGGTTCGGAGGCGGGACGTCGTTCTGAGCCGACGGTTGCTCCGCTTGCCGGACCGCGCCGCGGGTTGCGGCCAGCGTGACGCCTGCCATGCCGCCCTGCGGCTTGCGGTATCAGGCGAAGCGGGGCAGGCTGCATTGGTTCAATTTCCGATCCGAGGCAATCCATGTCACGCGTGTCAATCAAGACCAGGAACGACCTGCCGAGCGAGCTCAAGCCGCTGTGGGACAAGATGACCACCTATGGCGCGTTCGAGAACCAGGCCGGCGTCATGGCGCAGCGCCCGCCGATCTTCAAGCACATGTGGTCGCTGCTGGTCGATCTCGCCGACGAGGCGGTGGTCTCGAAGCGGCATCTCGAGCTCGCGCTGGTAACGGTGTCGCTGCTCAACAAGTGCGATTATTGCGTGTCGCACCATGCGCCGAAGCTCGCGATCCAGGGAGTTTCGGAAGCGGGCGCCGAACGGCTGCTCGACTATCAGGATCATCCCGAGCTCGATGCGCTCGACAAGCTTGTGGTCGAATATGCGATCGCCGTAACCAACAACTGGAACAAGACCCGCGACGAGATATTCGCACGGCTGCGCGAACATTTCTCGGAAGCGCAGATCGTCGAGCTGACCTGGCGGATCGCGCTGTGCGGCGCGTTCAATCGCTTCAACGACATCTTGCAGCTCGATGTCGAGCAGGGCGTTCCGCAGCGTGAGGCCGCGGAGTGACGGCCTGATCAGGCCTCAGTCAGGATGCCGCCGCCGAGCGTCGCCAGCACGAAATCGGCGCGCGCGGACGGCGATAGCTTCGGCAGGTGGATCACGTCGTAGCCGAGCGTCGGAAGCGTCTCCATCAGCCGCCGATGCTCCGCCGTGGCTGCTTCGAAGCCGTGCCGCCGCTCCGAATCGGTGAGGTAGATCTCGGGCCATGGCGGCGTCATGAACACACGACCGTGGTAGCGATGGATGGAGCAGGTCGGGTGCAGCACCGGCTCGCCTGTCAACGCCTGCAGCGCCGACGCCGCGTCGACGAGGCCGCGATCGAAGAACACCCATCCGGAATGGGCTTTGGCCATCTCCATATCTTTCAGTGCGACGTCAATGGCGCGATGCAGGAATGCTGCCGCATCGACCCACGGCAGCGCCTTGCCGCCGGACGCGAGCTCATGGGCGATGATACGGCGACCGGGCTCCTCGACGACCGGATAGCCGCGCGCACGCAGATCGGCCAGCAGCGTCGATTTTCCGGCGCCGGAGCAGCCGGAGATCAGGACGAAGCGGTTTTGCAAAGGGGATCCTTTCATCGATCATGACAAGGCGTGGGCCGGCACTCCGCGGATGCGGGTTGCCGGATAGGCCAGAAATTTTGGGGAAGAAGGCGCGCGGAAATGTCTCGACGCGCGGAGTGAGCATAGCCTCGAATGTGACGCAAATGGGGGGCGCTTGACGAATTCTTCAGTGCCACGCCGATAACCTCGATCAAGCATGGTTGTATCAAGCTTGAAGGGACGACGTATATGGCATCACGCTCGATCATCTGCACGACGCTCGCGCTTCTGCTCTGCGGTGCGCTGCTTCAGCCTTCGCGCGCCGCTGAACCCGGCGAACCGATCCGCGTCGGCGCGGTGCTGCCGTTTTCCGGCGGTGTCGAGCTCTACGGCCAGCAGGCGCGGCTCGGGCTCGATCTCGCCGCCAAGGACATCAACGCGGCCGGCGGCATTCTCGGCCGGCCGGTCGAAATCATATATGCCGACGACAAGACGCGGCCGGAGGCGGCCGCTGACGCCATGCGTTCGCTGGTCGACAAGGACGGCGTGCTGGCGGGTGGTCGGTCCGATCACCTCGCGCAACCTGAATGCGCTGGTGCCGATTGCCGAGAGCTCGAAGACGCCGCTGCTGTATGCCACCAATTACGAGGGCGGCAAATGCAGCCGCTATCTGCTTTCGTTCGGCGCGGTGCCGAACCAGGAGCTCGGCCAGCTGCTGCCCTACATGACGCAAACCTTCGGCAACACCTACTTCCTGCTCGGCGCCGACCGGGTCTGGCCGCATCAGATGTTCGGCATCGCGCAGCCCTTGATCGAGAAGCTCGGCGGCAAGGTGGTCGAGACCAAATACACGCTGGGGACGGAGACCGACTTCTCTCCGCTGATCAAGGAGATCGCGGCGAGCAAGGCCAAGGTGCTGCTGTTCGCGCTGAAGGGCGACGGGATGGATTTCATCCGGCAGGCCGACGAGGCTGGGCTGTTGAAGGACATCACCGTCGCTTTTCTTGGATTGTCGGAAGTCGACCTCGGCATCTTCCGCGGCAAGGGGCAGAACATGGTGACCGTGGTGCCGGCGGTCGCGGCGAGCGAGGATCCTGCCGTCAAGGCATTCGTCGCGAAGGCCCGCGCCGCCGCGGAGCCGGGTGTCGCGGTGTCGAACTATGTGATGACGCATTACAACACGCTGATCGCGCTCAAGGCGGCGGCCGAGAAGGCCGGCAAGCTCGACAAGGAGGCGATCATCGACGCGATGGCGGGTCTCACCGTTCCGTCGCCGACCGGCCCTGTCACGCTCGGCCAGGATCATCACGCGGCGATGAACATGTTCATTGCCAAGACACAAGGTTCCGAGCTTGTGCAGATCCGCGCGCTCGGTGAGATCGCGCCGGAGCCGGGGTGCAGTCTGGCTGGCCGCTGACCAGCTGGAATATCTCGGTAGCCGCGCCAGACGCCATGCTCGCAAAAAAGTGAGCTGGCGGGCACGCCGGCTGTCGGTTCCGCTCCGGTCCGTTCGTCTTGCAGCCAGAACGAACTGCATGGGAGTTCCGGAATGAGCAATTCGACCTACCGCTGGGTGATCGTCGCGGCCGGCGGCCTGCTCGGCTGCGTCGCGATCGGCGGCATGTTTTCGCTGCCGGTGTTCCTCCAGCCCATGGCGCGCGAGACCGGCTGGTCGGTGACCGGCATTTCCAGCGCGATGACGATCGGCTTTCTCGCGATGGCCTTCACCAGCATGATCTGGGGCACGCTGTCCGACCGCTTCGGGCCGCTTCCGGTGGTGCTGACCGGATCGGTCGTGCTGGCGGCAAGCCTCGCGCTGGCCAGCCAGACAACATCGCTGCTGGCCTTTCAGTTCGTGTTCGGCGCGGTGGTCGGCGCGGCAACGGCGGCGATCTTCGCGCCGATGATGGCCTGCGTCACCGGCTGGTTCGACACCCATCGAAGCCTCGCCGTTTCGCTGGTGTCGGCCGGCATGGGCATGGCGCCGATGACGATGTCGCCGCTTGCGGCCTGGCTGATCTCCCACCACGACTGGCGCACCGCGATGCTGATCGTCTCGGGCGTGGTCGGCGCGATCATGATCCCGGTCTCATTCCTGGTGCGCCGCCCGCCGGCGCTGCAGGGCGACCACGCTGAAGCGGTCTCCGAAAACGGCGAACCGCCGATGTCGCTGGCGCAGGCGCTGCGCTCGCCGCAATTCATCATCCTGATCGCGACCAATTTCTTCTGCTGCGCGACCCATTCGGGCCCGATCATCCATACCGTGAGTTACGCGGTCACCTGCGGCATTCCGATGGTTGCTGCGGTGACGATCTACAGCGTCGAAGGGCTCGCCGGGATGGGCGGCCGCATCGCCTTCGGCCTGCTCGGCGACCGCTTTGGCGCCAAGCGCGTGCTGGTGCTCGGATTGCTGGCGCAGGCGTTCGGCGCGCTCGGCTACGTCTTCGTGCGCGAGCTCGCCGCATTCTACGCGGTCGCCGCGATCTTCGGCTTCATCTATGCCGGCACCATGCCGCTGTATTCCGTGCTGATCCGCGAGAATTTTCCGCTGCGGATGATGGGTACGGTGATCGGCGGCACCGCGATGGCCGGCAGCCTCGGCATGGCGACCGGACCGCTCGCCGGTGGGCTGATCTACGACACCTTCGCGAGCTACACGTGGCTCTATGTCGGCTCCTGGGCGGTCGGCATCGGCGCGTTCCTGATCATGATGACCTTCCGCCCGATGCCGGCGGCGCGGCCCACGGCGGTGCCTGCGCCGGCATGAGGTTTTAACTCCGTCATGCAGCGCGCCGCTCGGACCGACGCATTGGTCTTGCCGAGCGGCGGGCAAAAGGGGCAACGTTGTGGTGTCATTGCATCGGTCGGGCGTCTACGGCTGAATGCCATGACTGTTGGCACGACGTCAGGCGCACGAGAGCCCACTATGTACCGTGATCTCCAATGGTCCCCGGCCGAGAAGAAGATTGCGCGCAAGGCCTATGATTCGGCGGTGGAGTGCGCACTCGCCAAGGTGATGGTCGAATTCAAGAGCAGGGCCGTTGCGGCAGCGACGCCGTCGGAGATGTGGGAAGTTGGCGAGTATCTGCACCAGCGAAGGAGGGAGCTCGATGAGATGTTCGACTATCGATACTCGCAGCTCCCGCTTGTCTTCGCACGGCTCATCCGAGAACAGCATCTCGACGAGGCGCTGCTCGCGGGTTTGTCGGACGAGAAGCGCCAGGTGATCCGCTCTATTCTTTCACTGGCCGAAAGGTGATCGCAAATCGCTTCACGTGCGGCTGCGCTTCGGTCGCCGGATGGCACGCACCTTGTTGTTGGCGGAGCCGCTTCCGCAGAAGAAGCGGTCGGCGCCGTCGGACTCGAGGCCAGAGACGAACACGCCCTGCGGCATCTCCAGCTTTTCCATGACTTCGCCGGTCTGCGGGTCGATGCGCCGCACGTCGCTTTCATCGCCTTCCCAGGTGCCGTGCCAGAGTTCGCCATCGACCCAGGAGACGCCGGTGACGAACCGGTTGCTTTCGATGGTGCGCAGAACCTTGCCGGTTTCCGGATCGATCTGAACGATGGTGCGGTCGCGATACTGGCCGACCCACAGCGAGCCCTCCGCCCAGGCGAGGCCCGAGTCGCGGCCGCCGCCGGGTGAGGGGATGGTGGATATCACGCGCCCGCTGTTCGGCTCGATCTTCAGAATGCGGTCCTCGGCGATCTGATAGAGGTGCTTGCCGTCGAAGGCGGTGCCGGCATGAGCCGCGATCTCGAGGGTGCGGGTGGTGTTGCCGCTGTCGGGATCGAAGGCGACCAGGCGATCGCCGGCCGCGAACCAGACCTGCTCGCCGTCGAAGCTGACGCCGCCGACGTTCTCGACGCCGTCGAAGGGACCGTATTCCCGGATGATCTCGGCCGTGGCCTTTTTCATGTGCGCTCCTGTCGCCTGGAGCTTCAATTCTGATTGAATCAGAATCGAGGCTCCAGAATCCTGCTTTGACGCGTTTTCTTCACGCGAACCGGTATCCGCTTCGCTCGAAAACGCTTCCGATTGCGCCCCGATGCTAGCCGTTCGGCAGCGGGGCAGGGAGTAACAACGTCGTCGTGAATCCCGGCACCGGCGGCGTCATCCAGCGCCGGGCGCGGGCGCGGCCGACCGATTGCACCTTGCCGGTGGCGGCCAGCGCGTCGAGCGCACGCTGCACGGTGCGCTGGCTCGCCCCTAGTGCGACCGACAGCGCCGAGCTCGACCAGGCCTCGCCGTCGGCGAGAAAAGCCAGCACCGCGGCATGCTCCTCCTCGACCGGCAGCGCCAGCACGGTCACCTCGCGCCGGCCATGCGGCTGGAGCACAAAGCCGTCAGGCGTGGCGCTGAGATCGGCCAGCGGCCGCAGCGCCCGGCGCAGCCGTCCGATCTCGACCCGCAGCCGCGCCCGGTGTGATTCATCGGCGTGCTTGCCGCGAAACGCCCGCGCGATCAGCGTGCCGCGCGACACGTCCTGCGGCCACGCTTCGCCCAGCGCGCGGGCAAGCGCGAACAGCACTGGCCGCCGGGTCAGCGAGACCGTCGTGCCGATATCGCGCACGACGTAGCGGCAGGCATCGACGACGAGCGCCTTCGACGCCATCAGGGCTTCGACCTCCTCGAGCAGGAGGGGCCGCTCGCTACCGCGCGCGATCAGGCGCGCCGCGGGCGTGGCGAGCAGGCGCGCGGTACTCTCGACCTCGGCCGCGAGCTCGGCGATGCCGGCGCGGCGCGCGGCTTCCCTTGCGAGGGCCAACGCTTCGCGTGCCGGCTTGGTCTGCAGCCGCCGCATCGCGATTCCGGCGACGACCAGTTCATGGCCGACCCGCAGCGCCGGCGGGAACGGTGCCGGGTCGAGGCCAGCAAGCATGCGCTCGGCCGCATCGAGGCTCCCGATCAGCATCAGGCGGCGGATTTCGAGATAGCCGGCGTGGGCGGCGTTGAGTGCATCGCCTCGTGCCGCGAGCGTTGCGCGCGCCGCGGCGAGGCTCTTGCCGGGGAAGGAAAGGTCGCGCGACACCAGCGCGATCTCGGCCTCCGCGACCACGCAACGTGCCCGCGCGACCGCTTCGCGCGGGCCGAAGGCGCGGCCTGCGCGCCGCAGCAGCTCCTTGGCGCGGGCGAAATCGCCGAGCCGGGCCATCGCGATGCCGCGCAGCGCCAGCGCCGGCGCATCGTCGCGCAGGGCCACCCGTTTCAGTGCGCCGAGGGGATCACCCGCCGCGAGCGCGCGCGCCGCAGCTATGATCAACGAATCCATTCGAATCCCGACACACTTGTCACTCTCACCCTCCGAGGCCCGGTCCTAACCTAGCACATGACGACATGGATCATCTCCAGAGAGATCGAACGATGACCGGTTTCGAAACACGAGAAGATTGGGTGAGGGGGCGGCTCAGCGGACGCGGGCCCATCGTGGCGCGCTTTCTGTCGCTGGCGGCGGCACCGACTTTCGCGGTGATGGCGCTGGTTGCCGCGATGGCGCCGGCCGACATGATCTGCGGCGCCATGCAGGGCCCGCTGTCATTGCAGGGGATGGTCCCGATGTACGTGCTGATGAGCGCGTTCCATCTGTCGCCCTGGCTGCGGCTGTTCCGATGACCGGCTCATCCCTCCGCCAGAGTGAAGACCGCGCAGGGCCGCGCGATGCCGCGCAGCTCATGGGTGCCGAGCGCGACCAGCGGCGTCTCGGTCTCGGCGGCAACGGCGTCCGAGACCAGCACGGTCTGCTCGAGCGGCTTGCAGAGCCCTTCGAGCCGGCTCACCAGATTGACCGCGGCGCCGATCGCGGTGAAGTCGAGGCGGTCGGCGGCGCCGATATTGCCCCAGTGCACCTCGCCGAGATGCAGCGCCGCGCCGAATGGCAACGGCGGCAAGCCCTGCTTGCGTCGCTCTGCATCGAGATGGGCCATACCGACGCGCGCCGCCGACACCGCGCGCAATGCCGCCTCGGATGCGCTGCGCGCGCTGGTCGTGACCGGAAAGATTGCAAGCAGGCCGTCGCCGATGAATTTCAACACCTCGCCGCCGAAGGCGTGGATGGCGCCCGCGATGCGGTCGAACCAGGCATCGAGCGCCGCGATCACCTCGGCAGGCGGATGGCTTTCCGACAGCGCGGTGAAGCCGCGGAGGTCGGCAAACAGCAGTGCTGCCCGGATGGTTTCGCCGGTATTGCGCCGCAATGGCGATGCCAGAACGCGCGCGGCGCTGCGCCGGCCGAGATACGCCTCCAGCGCCGCCGTCAGTGTCGCGCGCGCCGCGAGCGCGGCGAGCGGCGCGGCCATGAACCGCGCCGCCTCGCGCAATTGATCCGCCTCGGCAGGCGTGAAGGCGCGTGTCCCGATCCAACCAAGGGTCGGGCCGTCCGGCCGCGTTCCAATCGTGCCCTCGTGGATCGGGCCGGGCGCGAGAGTTCCGAGCCAGCGCCGGCCGGCGTCGCCGGATCCCACCATATCGGGCATCGCAAAAGGTTGTTCCGGCGCGAATCCGAGCGCTTCGATGACCTCGCCATTGTCGGCACGCCACAGCCAGGTTCGTCTTGCAATCAGGGGGTGCGGAACCTCGAGCGTCAGAGCGCCGCCGGCAAGCGGCAGGCCATCCGTGATAAGGTGGCTACCGAGGTCCGCCAACAACCGGTTGGCGCCCGCGGTCTCGGCGGCGGCGTCGACCAGCCAGCTCAACGTCCAGGACAATTGCATCACACCATCATGGGGTTGACGCACCACCCTTGTCACGAATTATCCCTGAGCGCCGACTGTCAATGGAGCATGGATCTATGACTGAAGCCTTCATCGTTCAACGCGAGATCCAGATCGCAGCCCCGGCTGCAACCGTGTTCGCCTTCCTGACCGATCCGCAAAAGATCGTAAGCTGGATGGGGCTGGAAGCCGCGACCGAGACGCATCCCGGGGGCCTCTACTTCCTCAAGGGGCTCGGCAGTGATCGCAGCCGCGCCGCGCGCGGAGCGTTCCGCGAGGTCGTGCCGGTGCATCGTCTCGCCTACAGCTTCGGCTGGGAGGGCAGCGAGGAAGTGCCGCCGGGATCGAGCCTGATCGAGATCGACCTGATGGAGCAGGACAACGGCACGCTGCTCCGCATGACCCATAGCGGCCTGCCGAACGCCGCGCAGTGCGAGAGCCACGACAAGGGTTGGGCGCATTACATGGGCCGGCTCTCCCACGCGGCCGCCGGTCGGGATCCCGGCCCCGACCACGGTCCTGCCAACCGCCATTGACGTCGCGTCATGTCGGCCATTTCGAGCCGAGGATGATCGAGCAGAAGTTCGTCCTGGTATAGTTCATGTCCTTCAGCGCCAGCACGTCGGCCTTGACGTTGCCGAAGGTCGTCAACGGCTTCCTGATGGTGCCGGCGGCGAAATGATCGATGATGTTCTCCTTGAAATTCGCCTCGCGCGGATGGTGCGCGCAGACATGGTCGCGGTGCTCGTGCGAGAAATCGTCGTAGGCGATGCCGAGCACGTCCATCTCGACGCCGGCGGTGACCAGCGCAATGGTCGGACGCATATGCTCGGGGACGCCAGGCGTGGTGTGCAGGGCGATTGAGGTCCAGACATCCTCGATGTCGCGCTCCGGAACGCCATAGCCCTTGAGGAAGTCGCGTGCAGCGTTGGCGCCGTCGACCTCGAAGCGCAGATCGGGGCTCGCGTGAGCAGCGGTGAGGCCCATGTCGTGGAACATGGCGCCGATATAGAGCAGTTCGGGATCGAATTTCAGCTTGCGGCGGTTGCCGGTCAGCGCGCCCCAGAAGAACACGCGGCGGCTGTGATTGTAGAGCAGGGCGTCCTCGGTATCCCATACCAGCTGGGTGGCGGCGCGGGCCATCGCGCTGTCGGGTACGCGGATGCCGGCGATGATCTCGGTCATTTCAAGACGCTCCTCGATGTGGCAAGACGATGCCGTGGCGTGCGAACACGCGAGCCCGGCGCTTGTCTCTGCGGTGTGTGCGGATCGCCGGATGGCGCGATCCGTGGGGTGCTTGTCGCCCGTTTTGGCCCGATCCCGCAACGATCGCGCGCCGCCGGATCGGGCCAACCAGACGTCGTTTCGCGCCAGCGGGCAGGGAGAAGGCATGGCGGTTCAGAGGGTCGCGATCGCGATTCACGAAGGGGTTCAGGCGCTCGATGTCGCGGGTCCCGTCGACGTGTTCGCGGAGACGAACGGCTTTGTGCCAGCGGGCGATGGCTATGAGACCGTGCTGGTCGGTGCCGACTGCGAACCGCTCCGCGCGTCGAACGGCATGAAGATATCGGCCGATCTCAGCTTCGCCGAGGCACAAGAGAGGTTCGATATCCTGCTGGTGGCGGGCGGGCCGGCATTGCCCGATGCCGCGCCGGATCCCGAACTGACACAGTGGCTGCGTGGGGCGCCCGCGCGCGCCGAGCTCTATGGTTCGATTTGCACCGGCGCCTTCGCGCTCGGCCATGCCGGGCTGCTCGACGGCCACAAGGTGACGACGCATTGGCAGAACGCGCAGCGGCTGGCGGCGCGCTTTCCCGCGGCCGAGGTGATCTTCGACCGCATCTACATTCGCGACGGACATCTGATGACCTCGGCTGGCGTGACCGCGGGGATCGATCTCGGGCTCGCGCTGGTCGCCGAGCGGCACGGGCCGCAGGTTGCGGTCGCGGTGGCCAAGCGCCTGGTCGTGGTGGCGCAGCGCCAGGGCGGGCAGTCGCAATTCAGTCCCTATCTCACCGCGCCGGTCGATGAGGATTCGCCGATTGCGCGCGCGCAGGCGCATGTCATGCAGCATGTCGGCGAGCGCCACACGCTGCAGTCGCTGGCGGAAGCCGTCGGCATGAGCGTGCGCAATTTCGGCCGCGCCTTTGCGCAGGAGACCGGAATCACGCCGCACGAATTCGTCGAGCGGGCGCGGGTCGACGCCGCGCGCCGGCTGCTCGAGGGCTCAGACCGGCCGCTGAAGGCGGTTGCATTCGACTGCGGCTTCGGTTCGGCCGACCGGATGCGGATCGTGTTTACCGAGCGGCTCGGCGTGTCGCCGGCGCAGTACCGCGCGAGTTTTCGCAAACTGTGATGCGGTTCATCAACCGGAGGCTGTATCGGGGATAGGATCGACGTCGCCGACGCCGGATCCTGCCACACATCTTCTCCCGAGAGGCCGCCCATGGACGCGCTCACGCTCTTCATCATCCGTCATGCCGAGAAGCCGGGCGATTCCTGGCCGGGACCCGGTTTCACCGCGGATGGCGTCTCAGACACCGAGTCGCTTGTGCTCCGTGGGTGGGAGCGTGCGGGCGCGTGGACCGCGTTGTTCGGCACCGATCTCACCGGCGGTGACTATGCCAAGCCCGATGCAATCTATGCCGCGACACCGGGCACCACGGCCAATCAGCCGCCGTCGAGCCGTCCGGCCGAGACGATCTCGGCGCTTGCCGCACGGCGCGGCCTGACCCCGAACGAAAGCTTTGGCAAGGGCGATGAGCCGAGGCTGGTGCCTGCGGTGCTGGCGCTGAAGGGCGTCGTGCTGCTGTGCTGGGAGCACAAGGCGATCATCTCCGATATCCTTCCGCTGATCCCGGTCAGCAAGGGCACCCCGCCGACCAAATGGGAGGGCAGCCGGTTCGACGTCGTGCTGCGCTTCGACCGCGCCAAGGGCGACGACAAGTTCGCCTTCAAGGAGCTGTTCCCGAAATTGCTGTCGGGCGATTCCGACAAGCCGCTGGGTGGTTGAGCCGCGTCGCGGCTCCGGCGATCAGTCGAGCCCGAGCGCCTTGCGCGACTTCCGCGTGAGCTTTCCGGCGATGAGCGCATGCGCCTGGTCGAGATAGGCCTTGAGCTCAGCGTCGGGCAGGGAGTCGTTCGCCATCAACTGCACCCATTTGGCGCGCGCCAGATACGGCGCCGGCCGCGCCAGGCCCTGCTCGATCAGAAGGTGATAGGCCATGTTCGAGGTCTTGAACATGAAGCCGCCGGTGCTCTCGATGTAGCCGCCGGCCAGCGCGAACATCTTGCCGCCGACCTTGAACACCGACGTGCCTTCCCATTGCACCACCTTGGTGGCGGCGGGCAGGCGCAGGCAATGGGCTTCGAAGGTCTTGGGGCGCATGAGTCGCGGGGCTGGAAGGCGTTCAAAGCCATAGGCCAGCCGCACGAAGGTCGGCAAGCCCCGGACTGAGAGCCCGGCCAGTCCTCGGCCAGCAGTCGTCGCCGTGCATTTCGGAAATTTCACGAAAATGTGGGTTGTTGTCCCTCCATCTGTAGATATATCGTAAGATATGTTTTCAGTAAGGAATGCACAAATGAGACGATCGATGTTTCGCGACCGGGACGATGACGGCTTCCGGTTTGGGTTCTTCGCCATGGGCCGGCATGGCAGGGGCGGTCACCGCTTTGGCCGCGGCGGCCATGGCTTCTTCGGGCGGGGTGGCGGCGGTGATTTTCCGGGATCGCGGCGGCTTTCGTCGCAGGATCTGCAACTGGTCATCCTGGCGCTGCTCGGCGAGCAGCCGGCGCACGGCTACGAGCTGATCAAGAGGATCGAAGAGCGGTCGGACGGCTTCTACAGCCCGAGCCCGGGCGTGATCTATCCGGCGCTGACGTTCCTCGAGGAGATCGGCCATGCCAGCGTCACCCAGGACGCGGCGCGCAAGCTCTACAGCATCACCGAGCAGGGCATGGCGTATCTCGGCGAGAACCGCGCGACCGCGGATACCATTCTCGAGGCGCTGTCGCGGATCGGCCGCCGCATGGAGGAGGTGCGCGAAGCCTTCGCCGGTGTGAGCGATCTCGATGGCGAAGCCTCCGACGAGGTGCACCGCGCCCGTCACGCGCTGAAGAGCGCGCTGCGCCAGAAGCGCGGCTGCGATGCCGCAGAGGCGCGGCGGATCGCAAAGATCCTCGACCGCGCGGCCGCTGAGATCCTGCAGCAATGACGCAGTCGCAAAGGAGCCCCTTCATGTACAACGCCGAACCGCACAGCGCGATCCGCGATGCCCGCGTCACGGCCGTCATCGAGCGCCTGCAGGCCACCCGCCGGGCGCCCGTGCGCGGCAATCCGATGCAGAGCGGCAGCCGCGACCCGCACGACTATGCCGAGCAGGGATTCTCGATCCACCCGGAGCAGGGCGAGCTGATCTATCTGTTGTGCCGCGGCTTGCGCGCCCAGCGCGTCGCCGAGTTCGCGACCTCGGTCGGAATGTCGACGCTCTATTTCGCCGCCGCGATGCGCGACAATGGCGGCGGCACCGTGATCGGGTCGGAGATCGTGCCGGCCAAGGTCGCAGCGGCGAAGCGCAATCTTGCGGAGGCCGGCCTTGCCGACTACGCCGACATCCGCGAGGGCGATGCGCGCAAGACGCTGCGCGATCTCGGTGGTCTCGTCGACTTCATCCTGATCGACGGCTGGCCGGGCGACAAGGGGCCGACGCTGGCGCGCCAGGTGATCGAGATCGTCGCGCCGCAGCTTCGGGTCGGCGGCTACGTCATGAACGACAATGCCGAGGCGGATTTCCTGGAGTTCGTGCGCGATCCCGACAATGGCTTCGTGTCGATCACGCTGCCGCTCAAAGGTGGCACCGAGCTCTGCCTGAAGGTGGCGTAGCGGGGTTTCACCTGCTGGCGTGATTGTGAGCCACAACCACAACACGCCATGCTGGATTTTGCCTGCGCTTCTTGCTCTGTTCGAGGAAAATCAGGAGCGAAGCGCCGCATGTCCGAAGTCCCGCCCAATCATCCGCTCGATCGCCCAATCTGGAGCGCGCTGACCACGAGACAACGCGAGCTGGCGGAAGGCGGCACCGATGCGCGGCGCTTTCCGCTCGCGATCGCACCCTTCGCCGACATGGTCGACATGTCGCCAAGGAGCTTTGCCGCGCTCGGTGCACTGCTGTCGGGACCTGACATCGCGGTGCTGTTCACGCCCGATCCTGTCCCGGTGCCGGCGCAGTTCAAGGTGCTGCTGGCCGAGACCGGCGAGCAGATGATCGGCGTGCCCGCGGACCATTCTGTGCCCGGCGTCGAGATCGTCACGCTCGGCGCTGCCGACGTTCCTGCGATGATGGCGTTGACGGAGCTGACAAAGCCCGGCCCGTTCAGTGTGCGGACGCATGAGCTCGGCAGCTTTCTCGGCATCCGCATCAATGGCGAACTGGTCGCGATGACCGGCGAACGGATGAAGCCGGGGAACTACACCGAGATAACCGCCGTCTGCGTGCATCCGGAGCATCGCGGCCATGGCTACGCGCAGGCGCTGCTGTCGGCGGTCGCCCGCCAGATCGTGGCGCGCGGCGAAATTCCATTCCTGCACGTCTTCACCAGCAACGTCTCGGCGATCGCGCTCTATCGCCGCCAAGGCATGGAGATTCGCCGCCGCCTGCACATCACGGTGTTGCAGAAGCAGGGGTAGGGATGCGCGGCAAAGTGGGTTGAGGGAAATCCCTCATTCCTCATCGCGGATCTCGTGCTTACCTTTGCCGGATCGCAACACGATGAGAGAGGATATCTCGATGTCCGAGCAATCCCAGGACAAGCGTCCCGTAGCCGATCCGGCGGAGAACAATGCTTACTCTCCGTCGCCTTACTCGCTTGGGCAATTCACCTCGGCCAAGTCGGATCTCTCCGGCGCAGACTATCCCAACGCCTACAGGGGCGGCCGCTGGAAAATTCTGATGATCGCCGCGGACGAGCGCTATCTGCTGTTGCAGAACGGCACGATGTTCTCGACCGGCAACCATCCCGTCGAGACCTTGTTGCCGATGTATCATCTCGACAAGGCGGGCTTCGAATTCGATATCGCGACCGTGTCGGGCAATCCGGTCAAATTCGAGCTCTGGGCGTTTCCGAAGGAGGATGACGCGGTCAAGAGCATCTACCAGAAATATCTCGCCAGGCTGAAGCAGCCGCTGAAGCTCTCCGACGTGATCGAAAACAAGCTCGGCAAGGATTCCGACTATATCGCGGTGTTCATCCCGGGCGGCCATGGTGCGCTGATCGGCTTGCCCGAAAGCACCGACGTGAAGGCCGCCCTGAAATGGGCGCTCGACAACGACAAGCACATCATCTCGCTTTGCCATGGCCCGGCGGCGCTGCCGGCGTCCGCGGTCGGCGAAGCCAAGGGCGACTATCCCTTCAAGGGCTACAAGATCTGCGCATTTCCCGACGCCATCGATCGGACCACGCCCGATATCGGCTACATGCCGGGCGCGCTGACCTGGGCGTTCGGCGAACAGTTGCAGGCGCTCGGGGTTGAGATCCTGAACAAGGACATCACCGGCAAGACCCATCAGGATCGCAAGCTGATCACCGGTGACAGCCCCTTCGCCGCCAATAATGTCGGCAAGGCAGCCGCAAGGGCTCTGCTCGATACGCTCGGCGGGCACTGAGCGGGCGGCGGCTCAACCTGCGGGCGGGGTGAACCGCGCCCCGCCGCCGGTGGCGGGCCAATGTCGCGCGCCTTGCAGGCCGACCTCGCTTGAGGGAAAATCCTCAACGCGCTCGGCCGCGCGCGACCGGCCTTCCGCACGACACGATGGCACCGCATGGACCGCTACATCGAAGCCGTGGTTGCGATCGAGGGCAGCGAGAGCTTGCCCGCGATCCAGGCGGCGGTGCGGTCCGCGAGCGTGCCGCTCGGCTACGACCGGTTCGTGATGTTCTCGGCGTCGCCGGCACGTGAGGACCTGGTTGACCGGATCTACTGGGTCGAAGGCGACTGGTTCGGCAAAGGCGTGACCGTCGATGCCGAGACCTATGTCCGGCATTGTCCGGTGACGCGCAATTTCCTCAATGTGGACCAGGCGTTTTTCTGGTCCAAGGTGATGTCGGCGCGCGGCGAGAAGTATCGCGTGGTGCGCACGCCGCGCGGGCCCGGTTTCCATGGGCTGCAGGTTCCGGTGTTCGGGCGCAGCGGCCTTGAAGGCGCGATGAGCTTCGCCGGAACGCGGATCGATGCGTCGCCGCGGACGCGTGCGGCGCTGACGATGATCGGCGCCGCGGCCTTCCGCGCCGCCCGCGGGCTGATGGAAGCGCACGAGCCGAACGGTGCGTCGAGCCTGTCGCCGCGGGAGCGCGAGGTGTTGCGCTGGATTTCGGCGGGACGACGCCAGGCCGACATCGCGGCATCGCTCGGCCTGTCCGAACGCACAGTCGAGAACCATTTGCGGCGTGCGCGGCTTCGGCTCGGCGTCGCCACGACCGCGCAGGCCATCCGGCTTGCGATCCGCAGCGGCGAGATCGAGGACTGAGGCGCTTGCGGTCGGCCGCCACAGGGCCGGGCGAGCGATAGCTGCGGCTCAGTGTTTCTTCGCCGTCTTCGCCCTGATCTTCGGCGCATGCGTGCCCGCAGCGATCCGCGTCAATGCATCGGCAAATGCACGTGCCGCAGGTCCCAGCGGTTCATCGAGCCGGTGGGCGAGATAGGCCTCCATCGCGAGCGCGGCGTTGCGGCCGAGCGCGCCGGTTTCGACCCGCACCAGGCGGCGCTCCTTCAGGTCGCGCGCCACCTGCCAGAGCGGCAGCCGGCCCCAGCCGAGCCCGGCCAGGATCATGGCGTGCTTGGTGTCCTGATTGCTCACCCGGCAGATCTGCGGCGAGAGCACGCCGAAGCTGCGGCCCTCCGACAGCGGGGTCGGATCCGACAGCACGATCTGCAGATGATCGGCGAGATCCGCCACGCTCTTGCGGCCGCGGCGCGCGAGCGGATGGCCGGCGGAGGCGACGGCGACGATCTGCACCGCGCAGATCGCATCGAGCGCAAGACGCGGATCGCGAAAATCCTCGCCGAACGTGACCGCGAGCGTGCTGCGCCGTTCGGTCAAGCCAGCGATCGGACCGCCCATCGGTTCGACCGCGAGCCGCACGCCGACGGACGGATAGGCCGCCCGCATTTCCGTCAGCGCCGCGCCGACGGCGGCGATCGGAAACAGCGTATCGACCACCAGCGACAGTTCCGATTCCACGCCATCGCCCAGGCCGCGTGCCCGCGCCCGCATCGCGTCGACACGAAGCAGCAGGTCGCGCGCGTTGCCCAGCAGTGCCTTGCCCTCGGCCGTCAGCGCTGGGCGATGGCTGGAGCGGTCGAACAGCGTCAGGCCGAGTTCGGCCTCGAGGTTGGCGATGGCATGGCTGACCGCGGATTGCACCCGCGCCAGTTTGGCCGCGGCGGCGCGGAAGCTGCCGCTCTCGGCGACGGCGACAAAGGTGCGGATCTGATCGAGCGTGAGGTTGTCGAGCATGATCTATGAAATCGATCAATCGGATGCAAAACATATCACTCCTGTCGATGGTCGGGAAACGCTATCTCTGTGCTCTGACCCAGGGCGGAGTGGACGCATGACGATCGAGACGGCCGTGATGCAGCAGAGCGAGGCGAAGCGATGGGCCACGGTCGCCATCGTGATCGGTTGCGGGATCGGCGCGGCGCTGCAGGTCGGCAAGGTTCCGATTGCCGCCTCGATGCTGCAACAGAGCCTCGGCATCGACCTTGCCGCGGTCGGAACGATCGCCGGCATCTTTGCGGTCCTCGGGCTTGTCGGCAGCGTTCCGGCGGGCGTGGTGATTGCCGCGGTTGGTGCTCGCAAGGTGCTGCTGTGCGGGCTCGCGGCCGTCACGCTGGGGGCAGCCTCGGGCGCGCTCGCGCCACAGCTAGCGGTGCTGTTGGCGTCGCGCCTGCTGGAAGGGCTCGGCTTCCTGCTGGTGATGGTCGCGGCTCCTGCATTGCTGGATCGTGTCGTCGATGTCAGCGCGCGCGACGTCACCATGGCGGTGTGGAGCTGCGTGATGCCGTTCGGGATCGCGCTGGCGCTGGTCGCCGGCCCGATCTTCGATGGCTGGCGCACGATCTGGTGGGCCAGTGCTGCCTTTGTCGCCCTGCTGTTCGTACTCGCCGGCGTCATTGTGCCTGAAGTGGCATCGCGGACCGGCCCGGCGCGGAGCGGCCTGATGCAGGAAGCCACCGCGCTGGCGCGGCGCCGCACCCCGGCGCTTCTGATGGTGCTGTTTGCGCTCTACAGCCTGATGTTCTTTGCGTTGTTCAGCTTCCTGCCGATCCTGCTGACCGAGCGGCTCGGCGTGTCCAGTCAAGGCGCCGGCGGGCTGAGTGCGTTGGCCGCGGCCGGCAACATCGTCGGCAATCTCGCCGCCGGTCATCTGCTTGCGCGCGGCGTCAGCCGCAACTTGCTGATTGCCGTGGCGGCATTCGTGATGGGCACGTCCGCGCTTGGAATCTTCCTGCCGGTGCTCGGCGGCTGGGGCGCATTCTGGCTGTGCCTTTTGTTCTCCGCGATCGGCGGCCTGATCCCGGCGACGTTGCTTGCAACCGCACCCGCCGCGGCGCCATCGGCGGCGATGGTGCCTGTCATGATGGGCCTGTTGATGACGGGCAGCAATTTCGGCCAGGTCACCGGTCCAATCGCGGTCGGCGCCGTGGTCTCGGCATGGGGCTGGGGCGCGGCCTGCATCATGGTGGTGGCTGCGGCGATCCTTGCCGGTATTGCGGCATGGATGCTGGCGCGCGGCGATCACAAGCGCGTAAGCGAGGCGAGGGACCCGGCTTGACGCCGCGCACGCAGGGGCCGAAGGAGTGAAGGTCTCTCACGCCAACGACAACAGGAACCTTCATGACACGCGTGCGCTGTATCACCGAAATGGGCATGGGCGTCGACGTCCACGGCCGCGACGCCACCAAGGCCGCCAAGCGGGCCGTCTCGGATGCCATCCGTCATTCCAGCCTCGGCTTCTTCCGCATGCTCGGCAAGACCGCCAACGACATGTTCGTCGACGTCACGATCGCCGTGCCGAATCCCGAAGATGTCGATATCGAAGCGGTCGCGAAGGAATTGCCCTATGGCACCAAGACCGTGAAGGCGATCGCGGGCGGGCTCGAGATTCCGTCCGATCTCGGCAACGACCCGATCCTGATCGCGAACGCCGCCGTCATCGTCAGCTTCGACGACGGCAAGTGAGGGAAGCGCGTCGGGCGACCGCCATGCGGGCGTTATTCGCCGCCTCTGAAATAGTCGGGCTTGCCGGTCGTCCAGGTCTCGCCCCAATGCTGGCCGCCGCCGTCGACGGTCAGCGTCTCGCCGGTGATGAACTTGCCGGAGGGCGCGGCGAGGTAGACGGCGGCCTCCGCAATGTCCCAGGGGGTGCCCGGGCGCATCATCGGATTGGAGCGCGGGTAGGCGGCGCGCGCCGCTTCGCTGTAGACGTTCCAGCCCTCGGTCTCGATCGCGCCGGGCGCGATGCAGTTGATGCGGATGTTCAGCGGCGCCCATTCGACCGCGAGCGCGCGCGACAGGCCGATCACGCCGGAGCGTGCCGCGATCGAGTGTGCAATGCCGTAGAGGCCGTGCGTCGTGACCACGACGATATTGACGATGCTGCCGGGATGCTTGCGGTCGCGCCAGCGCTGCGCCGCGGCCTGCATCATGTACCAGGTGCCGTTGAGGTTGGTGTTGATGACCGCATTCCAGCCCTTGATCGAGACGTCGATCGCGGGTTGCGGGAACTGGCCGCCGGCGCTGTTGACGAGATGATCGACACGGCCGTGCTCGGTCCACAGCGCCTCGAACATTGCATCGACCGCGTCGGGATCCTTGATGTCGGCGACATGCGCGGACGCCTTGAGCCCGCGATGGACGAGACGATCGACCAGTGCGTCGAGCCTGCCGGCATTGCGGCCTGCGACGACGACATGCGCGCCGAGCCGCGCGAACAGCCATGCGATGGCGCGGCCGATGCCGCCGGCGCCGCCGGACACCACGACCACCCGACCGGCGAGCGCATCGGGGGCGAACACGGTCGGGTGCGTTGCGAGTTCGTCGTCGGAGAGGCCGAGCATTGCGCCTGTCGTTGCGCCCGTCTGTTGATCGTTCATGGCCGGTTGCAGACCTTGCGGCTTTCACTGAGCTCCGTACATTAGCCGTCCAACAACAACCCTGCAAAAGAATGTCGACATGACCGACTTGTCTGCCTTTGCCATCACAAAACGCTGGCCCGCCCAGCATCCGGACCGCCTGCAGCTCTATTCGCTGCCGACGCCGAACGGCGTGAAGGTCTCGATCATGCTCGAGGAGATCGGGCTGCCCTACGAGGTCCATCTCGTCGACTTCAACAAGGATGACCAGAAGGCGCCGGAGTTCCTGTCGCTGAACCCGAACGGCAAGATTCCGGCGATCCTCGATCCCAACGGCCCCGGCGGCAAGCCGCTGCCATTGTTCGAATCCGGCGCTATCCTGCAATATCTCGCCGACAAGACCGGCAAGCTGCTGCCGGTGGACGTCGCGCTCCGCTATCAGGCGATCCAGTGGGTACATTTCCAGATGGGCGGCATCGGACCGATGTTCGGCCAGGTCGGGTTCTTCCACAAATTCGCCGGCAAGGATTACGAGGACAAGCGGCCGCTGCAGCGCTACGTCGCCGAGTCGAAGCGCCTGCTCCGCGTGATGGAGACGCATCTCGCCGGACGGCAGTGGTTCATGGACGATGAATACAGCATCGCCGACATCTCGATGCTCGGCTGGGTGCGCAATCTGATCGGCTTCTACGGTGCGCGCGAGCTCGTCGAATTCGACGAGTTCACGCAGGTCGCGGCCTGGCTGGAGCGCGGTCTCAAGCGGCCGGCGGTGGAGCGCGGATTGAACATTCCGAAGCGTCCCTAGGCAACCTACTTCAGCAGCTCATAGACGATGGGATTGTCGGCACAGGCGGCAAAGCCGCACTCGAGCAGGGTGGAGAACACATTCAGTGCCGTCAGCCCGACCACCAGCCACACCGCACCTTGCGCGAACCTGCCGGGCGAGCTGCCCGGCGCCGCGCGGTGCTCGAACTGGCGGTCGAACAGCAGTATCGCCGCGAGCAGCACGATCGCGACGACAAATCCGATCAGCGCCCACGTATAATAACGATAGCCGAGCAGCGCCGAACCGTAACCGGCGTCGCCGGGGAGGATGTGCAGCAGCACCTGCCGGGCCGAGACCGTGGCGCCAAGGACGGCCGTCAGCAGCGACAACGCATAATGACTCGGCCGTGGCCCGAAGCGGATATTGAGGATCGGCCCGATCGCCAGCAGGGCGAACAGGATGCGCTGCAACAGACAGAGCGGGCAGGGCAGCTCGTGGAGCAGCAGCTGCGCGGCAAAGGCGGCGGCCAGTACCAGCGCCAGCCCATAGAGCGCGACGGCATTGAGGGTGACGGCCTGCGTGTCGTTCATGGCCGGCCTCAGAACGACAAAGTGAGACGGTCGGTGGCGTGGTGCAGCAAGGTCGCGACGCAGGCGATCAGGATCACCGCGAACAGACCGATCGCGACGGGACGCGGGCCACGCCAGGCCACCAGCAGGGCGATGGTGATGGCGAGAAACAATGCCGTGAATTCCATTCCCAGCCTCCCGATGCGAGCCGGCCGCAGTCTATGACAGATTCGTGTGCGCTCGCGACGGTGCGAATGGGCATTGTCGCTTGCGCGCGGCTCCGCCAAGATGGCATCACCAGTTGAGTTCATCCCAGCCGGGGCACCTCATGACCACAGCCGCCATCAAGCCCGTTGCCCATCCCCGTCATCAGCCCTGGTACAAGATCCTCTACGTCCAGGTGCTGATCGCGATCGTGGCAGGTGTCCTGATCGGATATTTCTATCCGAATCTCGGCAAGGAATTGAAGCCGCTGGGCGACGGCTTCATCGCGCTGATCAAGATGATGATCGCGCCGGTCATCTTCTGCACCGTGGTGCACGGCATCTCCTCGATGGGCGACCTCAAGCGCGTCGGCCGGGTCGGGTTGAAGACCTTGATCTATTTCGAGGCGGTGTCGACGGTGGCGCTTGCGGTCGGTCTTCTGGTCGGCGAGCTGCTACAGCCCGGCCACGGCTTCAACATCGATCCTTCCACGATCGATCCGAAATCGGTCTCCAATTACGTCACGCAGGCCAAAGAGCAGGGCATCGTTGCCCATCTGATGGCGATCATTCCGGACAGCTATCTCGGCGCGGTCGCGCGCGGCGACCTGTTGCAGGTGCTGCTGATCTCGATCCTCTCGGGCTTCGCCATCGCTCTCATGGGCAAGGTCGGCGAGCCGATTGCGTCAGCGATCGACACGGCCGCCAAGATGTTCTTCGGCATCATCCGGATCATCGTCCGCGTCGCGCCGCTCGGCGCATTCGGCGCGATGGCCTTCACGGTCGGCGCCTACGGCCTCGGCTCGCTGCTGAATCTGGCAGCGCTGATCGCGACCTTCTACCTCACCAGCATCCTGTTCGTGCTGATCGTGCTGGGCGCCATCGCGCGGCTCGCCGGCTTCTCGATCATCCGCTTCATCGCCTATATCAAGGACGAGCTCCTGATCGTGCTCGGCACGTCGTCGTCGGAGACGGTGCTGCCGCAGATGATCCAGAAGATGGAGCATCTCGGCGCCTCGCGCTCGGTGGTCGGCCTCGTGGTGCCGACCGGCTACAGCTTCAATCTCGACGGCACCAACATCTACATGACGCTGGCGACGCTGTTCCTGGCGCAGGCCACCAACACGCATCTGACGATCTGGCAGGAGCTCGGCATTTTGGGCATCGCCATGATCACCTCGAAGGGCGCGTCCGGCGTCACCGGCGCCGGCTTCATCACGCTCGCCGCAACGCTGTCGATCGTGCCCGATATTCCGATCCAGTCGATCGCGATCCTGGTCGGCATCGACAAGTTCATGAGCGAGTGCCGCGCGCTCACCAACCTGATCGGCAACGGCGTCGCCTGCGTCGTGATCAGCCTGTCGGAAGGCGAGCTCGACAAGCAGGCGCTGCACGAGACGATGGCGCATCCGCTCGAGCTCGGCGAGGCGCTGGAGCCGGGCGGCTCAGGCTAGAGCAATATGAAGTTAAGGGGCCGTCGGATAGGGCGCTGCCAAAATATCGAAAACAACCCCATGCAAAGCAGCCGGCGGCGGCCGGTGTTCGAGCAGGCATGTTCGAGCAGGCAACTTGACATGTCGGGCAACTCAGGGATACTCTTCTAATATTCCGAAATTGCGCAGGTGTCCGCTCGTCCCAAGGCTGTCGCATATGGCATCTGCGGGCCTCTGCAACTGACTGCGTCGCAGGCGGGAGAGGGGAACGCGTCTCGTTCGCGGCCGCAGCCCAGGTCGTGAACCCATGAAGTGGGAAGGGCCCGCACTGTAGGATGACGACTATGCGCCAAGCCTTGCGTGCATGATGCTCCATCGATAGTCCGTGGCGGGACTGGCTCACCTCAGCGAGTTCGTCCATCCAGCCCAATCCAGGAACGCTTAACTATGCTCACCGTCTATGGCGAAGGTCGTGGCTTCCGTGTTGTCTGGCTGCTCGAGGAACTAGGGTTGGCTTATCGGCTGCGCCCGGTCGATCTGTTCGCAGTCGAGAATGATCGCGATTTCCTCGCCATCAACCCTGCCGGCTTCATTCCGGTACTGCAGGACGGCGAGACGATCATGGTCGAATCGATCGCGATTCTCGAGTACCTGCTCGCCCGGCACGGCTCAGGTTCGCTTGCCGTTGCTCCGGACGATCCCGCCTTCGCGTCCTATCTGCAATTTCTCCATCTGGGCGAGGCCGGGCTCGCCGGGCCGATGAACGCCGTCATTGTCGGTCGCCAACTGGCGCCCGAAGCCGAGCGAGATGCCCGGGTTACCTGCTGGGCATTCGAGACCTTCGAGAGCCGGCTGGGGTTGGTTATCCGCCGCCTCGCGGATTGCCCCTATCTCGCCGGCGACCGATTCACCGCTGCCGATATCTCGGTGAGCTACGCCCTTCTGCTCGGCATGCGAACCGGCAACTACGTCCCCGGTCTTACCGAGCGGGACTATCTCGCCCGCACGACGGCACGCCCTGCCTACACGCGAGCGATGGAAAGCTGTCAGGCCACCAAGGCTTGGGCGGCGAGATCACCGGGATTGTAGTGCTCGCTTCAAGCCGGCTGTGGCTCCACGCTTACAAGTCCACTGCCCGGGCTGTGTACTCATTAGCGGCTGGCGCTGATGTGCGCTCAACCCCCACAGCGGCGAAAAAGCGGTCATCTCCCGAGATCGCCGAACGGCCGCAAGCGGGAGTGCCGCCTACTTCCCTCGATAACCGAAGAGCTTCAACCAGCAGCGAGAATGCCGGTGAAGGTTGACGACGGCTAGGGTAGTACAGGTGGTATCCGGAAAATGGAGGACACCAATCCGACAGTACCCGAACGAGCCGTCCGTCGGAGACGTAGGGCTGCACGTTACGCTCCATCAGGTATGCGAGGCCAAAGCCGTTCAACGCCGCTTGCAGGAGCGGGCCTGCGCCGTTGAAGACGAGCTGGCCGTCGACCCGCACGTTGAGCGCGCGCCCGTCCTTCTCGAATTCCCAAGCGTAGAGCCCGCCATGGGTCGGCAGGCGCAGGTTCAGGCAGTTGTGGCTGGTCAGATCCTGGGGCGTGCGCGGCCTCTTTCGGTTGGCAAAATATGACGGAGCGCCCACGACCGCGGACCGCAAATCCGGTCCGACGCGAACGGCAATCATGTCTTTGGCGACCAGCTCGCCAGGTCGGATACCGGCGTCGTATCGCTGCGCAACGATGTTCGCCAGGCCGTAGTCGACAATGACTTCGACACTGATGTCCGGGTAATTCGGCAGGATCTTCGCCAGGGCGGGCAGCAGGATCGCTTCGGCGGCGTGTTCGGTCGCAGTGATCCGGATGTTGCCGGCCGGTTTCTCCCGCAACTCGCCAAGGGCCGACAGCTCGGCGTCCATTTCCTCAAATTTCGGCCCGACGCTTCGGAGCAGGCGCTCTCCCGCCGGAGTCGGCGCAACGCTTCGCGTGGTGCGGTTGTACGCCGCGGCCTCTCGGCTCAACAATCGGCGTCTCTGGAATACTGGATCACCCGCATGCGCGTGTGATGACACTGAGCAAGCTGAGTAAGCCAATTCCGTCACTCTGAGCAGCGCCGCCTATTCGACGAGATCCAGCATTTTGAAAGGTCAGCAATGGTAGAGAGCTTCGAAGGAAAGGTTGCGCTTGTTACCGGCGCCGCTGGTGGCATTGGTCTGGCGACAGCCAGGGCATTTGGTGTTGCAGGCGCGTCCGTGGTCGTTGCAGACAGCAACACAGCGTTGCTCGAAACTGCCGCTGCTGAACTGTGATCCGCGGGTCATGACGTCCTTGCCGTCGGCTGCGATGTAACGGATCGGGGCCAGGTGAACGCAATGATCGAGCAGGCGATCGAGACTTACGGGAAGCTCGATGCAGCTTTCAACAATGCGGGCATCAACTGCGATGCTGCGCCATTGGTTGAAACGGAAGATGCCGAGTTTGACAACATCATCGATGTCAATCTGCGCGGTGTGTGGAACTGCATGAAGGCGGAGCTTCGCCACATGACCGCACAAGGAAGCGGCGCAATCGTCAACTGCTCGTCGATCGGCGGGATGAGGGGCTCCAAAGGGCGCGCCGCCTATTCCGCCAGCAAATTCGGGGTGATAGGTCTCACCCGCGCCTCCGCACTCGATTATGCCGGGAAGGGCATCGGTATCAACGCAGTATGCCCGGGCATTATCGGCAATACTCCGATGGCGAAGCGGGTAACAAGGAACAACGATCCAGAGATCGTCAAGGCGTTCGTAGCAGCCGAACCGATCGGACGCCTTGGTGAACCTGAAGAAATCGCTGCCGCTGTTCTATGGTTATGCGGTTCGGCGGCAAGCTTTGTGGTCGGCCATGCCTTGGTGGTCGATGGAGGTATCTTGGCCTGACCAGCGGGTGAATGACGTCGCGCCGCCGGAGCAGCATCAGTCCGGGACGCCGGCCGCCTTCAGCGTCTCGCGATAGGTCGCGGACATCGCTTCCACCGGAAAGGGAATCCGCGACAGGAAGCCGGAGATCGTGAACTCCGGGTCGACCTTGAGCAGCTCGCGCGCGATCTGGGCCGCGCGTGCGGTGTCGCCGGTCCTGACCAGCGCCACGATCAGGACGCGCAGCGCCACCGCGAAGCGGCGGTTCTGCGCCAGCGCCTTGTCGGCCCACATCACTGCTTCGGCAAAATTTCGGTCGAGCACTGCGCAGATCGCCAGCGCCGCGGCGGCGAACCAGCCGCGCGGGTCGCGCGGGTTCAGCCGTTGCGCGCGCTCGATCATGGCGCGGCCGGCTTTCTGATTACCGCGCATCGCCTCGATCCAGCCGCCGAGCACGAGCGCCATCGCCGAGTTCGGATTGATCGCAAGCGACCGCTCGAACAGGTCGCGCGCAGGCTCAATCTCGTCGGCCATGTTCCAGATCGCGAACGCCGCCATCCACAACACCTGCGGGTCACCGGGCGCCAGCTCGACCGCGCGCCAGGCCTGCGCGACCGCGCGTTCGCGGTAGGCATCGTTCAGCTTCAGCCAGCCCTGGACATGGCGCATCGCATGACAATAGGCGGAGGCCGCCAGTGCGGGCGCGTAGGCGGGGTCGAGCGCCAGCGCCTGGTCGAGGCAATCGAGCGCCGCTTCCATGCTCTCGGGCGTGAACTCGTAACGCAGGCTGTAGGCGCGCAGCAGCAGGTCGTAGGCGTCGAGCCTGTCGGGCGGCGCTGCCCGCAGCCGTTCGGCTTCCGCGACGAGCAGGGTCGGCTCGATCGCGCCGACCACGTTCTCGGTGATGCGGTCCTGCAGATCGAACACGTCGGCGGCCGCGCCGTCGAAGCGGTCGGCCCACAGATGCGCGCCAGAGCTGGCGTCGATCAACTGCCCGGTGATCCGCAACCGATCGCCGCCGCGGCGGACGCTGCCTTCGAGCACATAGCCGACGCCGAGATCGCGGCCGACCTGGCGGATGTCGACCGCCTTGCCTTTGTAGGTGAAGGCGGAGTTGCGCGCGATCACCGTGAGGCGGCTGCAACGCGCCAGCGCGGTGGTGATGTCCTCGGCGATGCCGTCGGCGAAATAATCCTGCTCGGGATCGCCGCTCATATTGGTGAAGGGCAGCACCGCGATCGACGGACCCTCGCTCGGCCGCGGCGGGCTGGCATTGTCTGCAACAGGGCGATCGTGCGCGGTGACCTCGCGGACATCGCCGACAAAGCGGAGACCCTTGCGGGGCAGGGTGCGGATCAGCCGCTGCTCCTCGCCATTGTCGCCGATCGCCGTCCGCGCGGCGTTGATCCGGCTGCTCAGCGTCGCTTCCGAGACGATCCGGCCGTGCCAGACGGCGGCCAGCACCTCGTCGCGGCTGACCACCCGATCGCGGGCGCGGATCAGGAACTCGATGAGGTCGAAGACCTGCGGCTCGACGGCCACCAGAGCATCGCCGCGGCGCAGCTCACGGCGCTCGGAATCGAGGGTCAAGTCGTTGAAATGGTAAGTCAAATCGAAGAGTCCGGCGGCCGGCGGCTGAGTTCGTGGCGGAACCTAGCACAGGCTGGGTGGAGCCAAAATCACGACGCTCTGAAGGACAAATCCACGTCCTCTGAAAGCGGACGGGGGCGGTCTCTGCAATATTCAATCCCGACACCAGACTTAAGGAGATCGCCATGTCGCAGTCCATCAATCAGCAGCGCCGCCGCTTCCTTGGCATCGCCGGCGGGATCCTTGCCGCTTCCCGGTTCGGGTTTGTCGGTTCCGCTCAGGCTCAGTCCAAGCCGGCGCTGCCTGCGATCAAGGCCGGCGCCCACACCACGATCGGTCCGGTCAAACAGATCAATGCCGGCGTGCTTAATACCGGCTATGTCGAGATGGGTCCTGCGTCCGGTCCCGCAGTGATCCTGCTGCACGGCTGGCCCTACGACATCCACAGCTATGCCGACGTCGCGCCGGCGCTGGCCGAGGCCGGCTACCGCGTGATCGTGCCGCATCTGCGCGGCTATGGCACCACGCGCTTCCTCTCCAGCGACACCATGCGCAGCGGCCAGCCGGTCGCGGTCTCAGCCGACATCATCGCGCTGATGGACGCGTTGAAGATCGAGAAGGCCGTGCTCGGCGGCTATGATTGGGGCGCGCGCACCGCCAACATCATGGCGGTGCTCTGGCCCGAGCGCTGTAAAGCCATGGTCTCGGTGAGCGGCTATCTGATCGGCAGCCAGGCGGCCGGCAAGATGCCGCTGCCGCCGAAGGCCGAGCTGCAATGGTGGTACCAGTTCTATTTCGCGACCGAGCGCGGCCGCGAGGGCTATGCCAAGAACCGGCACGATTTCAACAAGCTGATCTGGCAGCTGGCGTCGCCGCAGTGGAAGTTCGACGACGCCACCTACGACCGCAGCGCGGCGGCCTTCGAGAATCCTGATCACGTCGATATCGTGATCCACAATTACCGCTGGCGGCTTGGTCTCGCCGAGGGCGAGGCGAAGTACGACGCGTTCGAGAAGACGCTCGCCCAGGCGCCCGTCATCGCGATCCCGACCATTACGATGGAAGGCGATGCCAACGGCGCGCCGCATCCGGAGCCCGCGGCCTATGCCAAGAAATTCTCCGGCCACTATGAGCATCGGCTTCTGACCGGCGGCATCGGCCACAATCTGCCGCAGGAGGCGCCGCAGGCCTTCGTCCAGGCCATCATCGACGTCAGCAAGGTCTGAGACGGAGCGGATCGGGGATCATGAGACAAATTGTGAAATGGGCAGCTGCCGCGACCGCAGCAGCCTGCATCAGCGCGTCATTGCCGTTCGCCGTCGGGCATGCCGATGATGCTGCACCGGCATCGCCGATCTTCGGCGTGAAAATCCCTGACGGCTATCGCGACTGGAAGCTGATCGCGGTCGGCGAGGAGACCGGGCTCGATGAGCTTCGCAGCGTGCTCGGCAACGCCACCGCCGTGAAGGCCTATCAGGACGGCGCCGCGCGTTTCCCCGACGGCACCGTGCTGGTCAAGCTGGCCTGGAAGCGCAAGCCCGTTGATGGCCTCAACGGCGCCTTCATCGCGGGGCCGGCGACCACGGTGCAGGTCATGGTCAAGGACGCGGCCAAATATGCATCGACCGGAGGCTGGGGGTTCGGCCGCTTCGTCGACGGCAAGCCGGTCGATGCCGCTCAGCACGAGACCTGTTTCGCCTGCCACGAGGCCCATGCCAGCGATCACGATTTCGTCTTCACGCACTATGCGCATTGAATGCCGGCAATATCGGTGTGGAGACCTGATGGCTCCGATCTGGCGCCGGGATTGCCGCGAGGCTAATTTCCCGCCGCAATCGCATGCGGGGAACGGCATTGACCATCACCATTCACGGCATCAAGAACTGCGACACCATGAAGAAGGCGCGGGCCTGGCTCGACGATCACGACGTCGCCTACGACTTCCACGACTACAAGACCGCCGGGATCGCCAAGGATAAGCTCAAGCAGTGGAGCGACGAGGTCGGCTGGGAGACACTGCTCAATCGCGCCGGCACCACCTTCAAGAAGCTGCCCGATGCCGACAAGGAAGGCTTGAACGAGCGCAAGGCGCTGGCGCTGATGGCCGAGCAGCCCTCGATGATCAAGCGCCCGGTGCTCGATCTCGGGGGCAAGCGCGTGGTCGGCTTCAAGCCGGACATCTACGCCAAGGAAGTGCCGGCGAAGGCGCGCAAGAAGGGCTAAGGCGCTTCCAGCGATGCCGCGACCGCTTCGCGAGAAGTGACGAGTCTAGATCAGCTCGACTGAATCCTGACTTGCCGGACGATCCGCGGGCACGGACCTGCGGTCGATCACCGCCCTGATGGTGACGACCGGGACCGACTTCGCCTTCACGCCCATCAGATTGTGCAGCCGAAAGCCGCCTTCGATGCTGATCGCCTTGTAGGAGCCGATGATGTGCTCGACGGTGTCGCCGCGTCCGAACGGCAGCAGCAGCCGCTCATAGGACACGTCCTTGCCGTCGGCGTCCGTGACCTCCGCAACCGTATAGGTTGGACGCTTGAGCGCGAGGCAAGCACGATATGACAGGATCACTCCTGCGTAGCGCTCGGGTCCGATCGCATCGTCAAGAAAGCGGTTGGTGCGCAGCGGCGGCTCGATGTGCTCGTTGCCATAGGCCGTCGTCAGCCTTGCGCCTTCCTGCGTAATCAGGAAACGTGCCGCCTCGCCACTGCCGACCACGTCAAAGCTCATCATGTCGGCGCGCTCGTCGGCGGTGCCCTCGGTATGGAAGTCGCACAACAGAGGAAGCGCGTCCGGCAGGCGCAGCCCGCGCAGCCAGGCGTTCAGCAGCACCCGCTGCGTGATCGATTTGACCATCGATGGATCGGCGCTTCGGAATTGCATCGGCTAGCCGAATTCAGGCACATCCCCGGACGGGATGCGGCCAGGGACAAGTTCATCGATCTGCGGGATGGTTTGGCTGCGGGCATAAAGTCGCAGCCACGTGCCGAGGAAATCACGTTGCGGGATCGATTTGACGACCGAAGAATTGGCGCGCTTGAAATGCAAGGCTCTAGCCGTTCATCATGCAATGGCCGGAGCTTCGGCGAGAGGCGCAAATATTCTATGAAAGTGGGAGTCCGGAGCAAAACACCGTTAACGACCGCTTTCCCGAGGCGCAAAGCGCACGGAAATGCCATTCGACTAAGGATCAACCGGAACCGGTCACGCTGATGCCGCACTGCACAGCTTTCCACCTTGCGTAACTGCCGCAGATGACGGCATATTCCGGCCCGGAGGCGACGGGCCCCGGACGGTTTCCAAGACGGATCGGACGCCTGTCGGACACGAAAAAAGCTGGCCACGCGGGCGAGGGGCTTCGCAGCGATGGCGTATGGGGGAATCTATTTGGCCGATGAGTTCATCCTCGAAACCAGCGGATTGACCAAGGAATTCGCGGGTTTCTTCGCCGTTCGCGACGTCGCGTTGAAAGTGCGTCGGGGCAGTATCCATGCGTTGATCGGGCCGAACGGCGCCGGCAAGACGACCTGTTTCAATCTGCTGACCAAATTCCTGAAGCCGTCGGCAGGCCAGATTCGCTACAAGGGCCACGACATCACCGCGATGCCGCCGGCCGACGTGGCGCGCCTCGGGCTGGTCCGTTCGTTTCAGATTTCGGCGGTATTTCCGCATCTGACCGCGCTCGAGAACGTTCGCGTGGCGCTGCAGCGGCAGCACGGTTCGTCGTTCGATTTCTGGCGCTCGAAAAGCGTGCTCGACCGCTTCAATCCGCGCGCCCACGAGCTCCTGAACGACGTCGGCTTGAGCGAATTCGCCAATACGCCGGCGGTCGAGATGCCGTACGGCCGCAAGCGCGCACTTGAAATTGCAACGACGCTCGCGCTCGACCCCGAGATGATGCTGCTCGACGAGCCGATGGCCGGCATGGGCCACGAGGACATCGACAAGATCGCGGCGCTGATCAAGCGGATCTCCGCGAAATACACCATCCTGATGGTCGAACATAACCTCTCGGTGGTGGCCAACCTCTCCGACATCATCACCGTGCTGACGCGCGGGCAGGTGCTGGCGGAGGGCAACTACGCCGACCTCTCCAAGGACGAGCGCGTGAAGGAAGCCTATCTGGGAGCGGGTCATGGCTGAGGCAAAACTGGCGGAGAAGCCCGTCGCTGCGGCCGGCGCCGACGTGCTGACGGTCAAGGATCTGCAGGCCTGGTACGGCGAATCCCACATCCTTCACGGCATCAATTTCAACGTGAAGGCCGGCGAGGTGGTGACGCTGCTCGGCCGCAACGGCGCCGGCAAGACCACCACGTTGAAGTCGGTGATGGGCGTCATCAACAAGCGCTCCGGCTCGATCCGCTTCGACAATCAGGAAATCATCCGCGCTACCTCGGACAGGATCGCGCGGCTCGGCATCGCATTCTGTCCCGAGGAGCGCGGCATTTTCGCCAGCCTCGACGTGCGCGAGAACCTGCTGCTGCCGCCGGTGGTGCGGCCGGGCGGCCTGCCGCTCGACCAGATCTTCACGCTGTTTCCCAACCTGAAGGAGCGCCTCACCAGCCAGGGCACCAAGCTCTCGGGCGGCGAGCAGCAGATGCTGGCGATTGCGCGCATCCTGCGCACCGGCGCGCGCTTCCTGATGCTGGACGAGCCGACCGAAGGGTTGGCGCCGGTCATCATCCAGCAGATCGGGCACACCATTGCGCGCCTGAAGTCGCAGGGATTCACGATCCTGTTGGTCGAGCAGAATTTCCGTTTCGCCTCGACCGTTGCGGACCGCTATTACATTGTCGAGCACGGCAAGGTGATCGACGGCTTCGCGAATTCGGAGCTGTCGGCCAACATGGACAAGCTCCATACCTATCTCGGCGTCTGATATCGCCAGAACCAGAAAATTTAGGACGAGGGAATACGACATGAAGAACAAGATTTCGGCGCTCTTGCTCGGCACCGCGATGGTGCTGTCCGCCGCAAGCGTCGCCTCCGCCCAGGAAAAGCTCGACAAGACGGTCAAGATCGGCGCGCTGTCGGACCAGTCCGGCCTCTACGCGGATCTCGCCGGCCCCGGCTCGACGCTGGCGGCGCAGATGGCGATCGAGGACTCCGGCCTCAAGGCCAAGGGCTGGACCATCGACCTGATCTCCGGCGATCACCAGAACAAGCCCGATATCGGCACCACCATCGCCCGCCAGTGGTTCGACGTCGACAAGGTCGACACCATCGTCGACGTGCCGAATTCCGGCGTCGCGCTCGCGGTCAACAACGTCGTGAAGGAAAAGAACGGCGTCTACATCAATTCGGGCGCCGCCACCTCGGATCTCACCAACGCGCAGTGCTCGCCGAATACCGTGCACTGGACCTA
This sequence comes from Bradyrhizobium sp. USDA 4504, assembly GCF_054063995.1. Classification (NCBI taxonomy): domain Bacteria; kingdom Pseudomonadati; phylum Pseudomonadota; class Alphaproteobacteria; order Hyphomicrobiales; family Nitrobacteraceae; genus Bradyrhizobium; species Bradyrhizobium sp. USDA 4504. Next base: position 2,344,113 of record NZ_JBSSGV010000001.1, read on the forward strand.
CGACACCTACATGCTCGCCCACGCCACCGGCCAGGCGCTGGTGAAGGCGGGCGGGGACACCTGGTTCTTCCTCACCGCGGATTACGCGTTCGGCGCCGCGCTCGAGCGCGACACCACATCCGTCGTCACCGCCAATGGCGGCAAGGTGGTCGGCGGCGTCAAGCATCCGCTCAACACCGCTGACTTCTCCTCCTTCCTGCTGCAGGCGCAGGCCTCCAAGGCCAAGATCATCGGTCTCGCCAATGCCGGCGGCGACACCACCAACTCGATCAAGCAGGCGGCCGAGTTCGGCATCGTCAAGGGCGGCCAGAAGCTCGCGGCGCTGCTGCTGTTCCTCACCGACGTCAAGGCGATCGGGCTCGAGACTGCGCAGGGCCTCAACTTCACCGAGACGTTCTACTGGGACCTCAACGACAAGACCCGCGCCTTCTCCAAGCGCTTCTCGGAGCGGATGAAGAACAGCGCGCCGCCGACCATGGTGCAGGCCGGCGTCTATGCGGGCCTCATGCATTACTTCAAGGCGCTGGAAGCGCTCGGCGGCAATCCGCATGACGGCGCCAAGGTGGTCGCGAAGATGAAGACGATCCCGACCGACGATCCGCTGTTCGGCAAGGGCGAGGTCGAGCCCAACGGCCGCGTCACCCACGACGCCTACCTGTTCGAAGTGAAGAAGCCTTCGGAGTCCAAGGGACCGTGGGACTTCTACAAGCTGGTCGGCACCGTGCCGGGCAACCAGGCCTTCACGCCGCTCGACAAGAGCGCCTGCGCGCTTCTGAAGAAGTGACGATCATGCCCGCCGGCCATGCGCGTGGCCGGCGGGCTTCATCTATCTAGCGAAAGCTCATTCGATGCAGGCTCTCTACGCACAGCTTCTGGTGGGACTGATCAACGGCTCGTTCTACGCGCTGCTCAGTCTGGGGCTCGCCGTCATCTTCGGCATGCTCAACATCATCAATTTCGCGCATGGCGCGCTCTACATGATGGGCGCCTTCGTGGCGTATTTCCTGCTCAACCTGGGCGGCATCAATTACTGGTGGGCGCTGATCATCGCACCCGTCGTGGTCGGCATCTTCGGCATGATCCTCGAGCGGACGATGCTGCAATGGCTGACCGGCCTCGATCATCTCTACGGATTGCTGCTGACCTTCGGCATCGCGCTGATCGTGCAGGGCGTGTTCCAGAACTATTTCGGCTCCTCGGGCCTGCCTTACTCGATCCCCGATCAGCTCAAGGGCGGCGTCAATCTCGGCTTCATGTTCCTGCCGATCTATCGTGGCTGGGTCGTCATCTTCTCGCTCGTGGTGTGCCTTGCGACCTGGTTCCTGATCGAGAAGACGCAGCTCGGCGCCTACCTGCGCGCCGCGACCGAGAACCCGACGCTGGTGCGCGCGTTCGGCATCAACGTGCCGCGCATGATCACGCTGACCTACGGGCTCGGCGTCGGTCTTGCCGCGCTTGCCGGCGTGCTGTCGGCGCCGATCAACCAGGTCCGTCCGCTGATGGGCGCCGATCTCATCATTGTGGTGTTCGCGGTGGTCGTGATCGGCGGCATGGGCTCGATCATGGGCTCGATCATCACCGGCTTCGCGCTAGGCGTGATCGAGGGACTGACCAAGTATTTTTATCCCGAGGCCTCCAACACCGTGGTGTTTGTCCTGATGGTGGTGGTGTTGCTGGTGAAGCCAACGGGACTGACGGGACGGGCGGCTTGATATGTCAGCATTGACCGACGATACACTTCCGATCACGCCGCGCGCGATGCGCGACGAGATGATCGTATTCGCCGCGATGGCGCTGCTGCTGGCGATCGTGCCGTGGACGGGGATCTATCCGTTCTTCGTCATGCAGGCGCTGTGCTTCGCGCTGCTCGCCTGCGCCTTCAACCTCCTGATCGGCTATGGCGGCCTGCTGTCGTTCGGCCACGCGATGTTCCTCGGCACCGCCGGCTACGTCTCGGCCCACGCGCTGAAGGTGTGGGGGCTGACGCCGGAGCTCGGCATCCTGGTCGGCACCGCGGCCGCGGCCTTGCTCGGCCTGGTCACCGGCTACATCTCGATCAAGCGGCAGGGCATCTATTTCTCGATGATCACGCTGGCGCTGTCGCAGCTGCTTTACTTCCTCTATTTGCAGGCGCCGTTCACCCATGGTGAAGACGGCATCCAGGGCATTCCGCAAGGCCACCTGCTCGGCATCTTCGATCTCTCGAAGCCGCTGGTGCTTTACTATGTCGTGCTGGTCGGCTTCCTCGCCGGGTTCCTGCTGATCTACCGCACCATCAACTCGCCGTTCGGCGAGGTGCTGAAGTCGATCCGCGAAAACGAGCCGCGGGCGATTTCGCTTGGCTACAAGACCGACCAGTACAAGCTGCTCGCCTTCATCCTGTCGGGCACGCTGGCGGGCTTTGCCGGCTCGCTGAAGGTGTTCGTGGCGCAGAATGCCTCGCTCACCGACGTGCACTGGTCGATGTCCGGTGAAATCGTGCTCATGACGCTGGTCGGCGGTCTCGGCACCATCTTCGGCCCGGTGGTCGGCGCCTTCGTGATCATCGCCATGCAGCAATATCTCGCCGGTTTCGGCCAGTGGGTGACGGTGATCCAGGGCGTGATCTTCGTGGCCTGCGTGCTGCTGTTCCGGCGTGGCCTGGTCGGTGAGCTGGCCCATTTGTTGCGGCGGTCGCTGTAGGGCAGGTCCCGGCGACTTTCGGCCGACATAGCGGTGGACGACCGCCCGCTCGGGCGGTCGACCCCGATGCTTTCCCCGCCAGATGCTCTATGACAGTTCTGTGACAGTCGCTAAAAGGGCTGTCCCGGAATGATGGAACTGAGACATGCTGCGCTGGTTTCGCGCCTTCCTGCCCAAGGAAGAGCGGTTTTTCGACCTGTTCGCCCGACACGCCCGGACCTCCGTGCAATGCGCATTGGCGTTGCAGGACATGCTGAAGGGCGGGGAGGAGACTCCGGTCTTTTGCCAGCGCGTCAATCAGTTCGAGAACGACGCCGATAGCGTCACCCGCGAGGTCCTGACCGCGGTTCGCCGCACCTTCATCACCCCGTTCGATCGTGGCGATATCAAGAACCTGATCACCTCGATGGACGACGCGGTCGACCAGATGCAGGCGACCGCAAAGGCGGTCATGCTGTTCGAGGTGCGCGAGTTCGAGCCGCCGATGCGCGAGATGGGCGGCCTGATCGTCGAATGCGCCAATCTGGTCGGCCGCGCGCTGCCCCTGTTGCAGTCGATCGGCCACAACGTCTCGATGCTGACCCAGATCACCGAGGAACTGACCAAGCTCGAGGGCCGGGTCGACGATCTCCAGGATATCGGGCTCAAGGAGCTGTTCCTGAAGCACCGCGACGCCAACACGATGGACTACATCGTCGGCGCGGAGATCTACGACCATCTCGAGAAAGTGGCCGACCGTTTCGACGACGTGGCGAACGAGATCAACTCGATCGTGATCGAGCAAGTCTGAGCATGATCCGGAAAAGTGTGATGCGGTTTTCCCTGCGACAAACACGAAGCGTTTGCGCGGCGATCATGCTCAACAAAGCACAATAGGGCAGGGCCATCACGTGGACGCCACGCTGGGTCTTCCGATTCTGACCATCCTGATCGCGGTCGCGCTGCTGTTCGACTTCCTGAACGGCCTGCACGATGCCGCGAACTCGATCGCGACCATCGTCTCGACCCGCGTGCTGCGGCCGCAATATGCGGTGGTCTGGGCGGCGTTCTTCAACTTCGTCGCGTTCCTCGTGTTCGGCCTGCACGTTGCCAACACGATCGGCACCGGGATCATCGAGCCGTCGGTGGTGGATGCGACCGTGATCTTCGCAGCATTGGTCGGCGCGATCGTCTGGAACGTGATCACCTGGGCGCTGGGCATTCCGTCGTCGAGCTCGCACGCGCTGATCGGCGGCCTGGTCGGCGCCGGCATGGCGAAGGCGGGGATTTCGGCGGCGGTGTGGAGCGGGCTCTCCAAGACCTTGCTCGCGATCGTGCTGTCGCCGCTGGTCGGCTTCCTGCTGGCGCTGGTGCTGGTCGCGATCGTGTCCTGGCTCTCGGTGCGCTCGACGCCGTTCGCGGTCGATCGCGCATTCCGCATCCTGCAATTCGCCTCGGCGTCGCTCTATTCGCTCGGCCATGGCGGCAACGACGCGCAAAAGACCATGGGCATCATCGCCGTGCTGCTCTATTCGCAGGGCCATCTCGGCGACACCTTCGAAATTCCGTTCTGGGTGGTGCTGGCCTGCCAGGGCGCGATGGCGCTGGGTACCCTGATGGGCGGCTGGCGGATCGTCCGCACCATGGGGCTGCGGATCACCAAGCTGACGCCGATGCAGGGTTTCTGCGCCGAAACCGGCGGCGCCGTGACGCTGTTCATGGCGACCTATCTCGGGGTTCCCGTATCGACCACGCACACCATCACGGGCGCCATCGTCGGCGTCGGCGCCGCACGGCGGCTTTCCGCCGTGCGCTGGAATGTGGCGAGCTCGATCGTCTACGCCTGGGTGATCACGATCCCGGCGTCGGCCGCGGTCGCAGCCGCGAGCTATTGGGCGGTGCAGATTCTGAAGTAGCGTTTTCGAGCGAAGTGGAAGCCGGTTCGCGTTAAGAAAACGCGTCCCAAAAAGGAGTAATCAGCCGACCAGCTTCAGCCCGACGATGCCGGCAACGATCAGTCCGATGCTGGCAAGCCGCATCGCGGTCGCGGGTTCGCCGAGCAGGATGATGCCGAGCGCCGCGGTGCCGACCGCGCCGATCCCGGTCCAGACCGCATAGGCGGTTCCAATCGGCAGCGTCTTGAGCGCGAGGCCGAGCAGGATCACGCTGCCGGCCATCGCCGCCAGCGTCAGCACCGACGGCACCAGCCGCGCGAAACCTTCGGTATATTTCAGCCCGATCGCCCAGCCGATCTCGAGCAGGCCAGCGGTGAACAGAATGGTCCAAGCCATCACGAACCCTCCAGATAAGGCAGGGTCGTCCCCGCGAATGGTATGGTGAGGAGAAGGTCGTCCTTCCGGTGCCCATATGGGGATGGTGCGGGCGTTCCGCATTGCGACAAAACGCCCTTGATTGCGCCCGTTTTCCCTGCCAAATGCCCCGCCATGTCCGACATTTCAGTTTCAGCCGAATCGCCGTCCCGCTCGCCGCTTTCAGAGGAAGTGGCGCGACGGCGTACCTTCGCGATCATCTCGCACCCGGACGCCGGCAAGACCACGCTGACGGAAAAGCTGCTGCTGTTCGGGGGCGCCATCAATCTCGCGGGCCAGGTCAAGGCCAAGGGCGAGCGGCGCAACACGCGCTCGGACTGGATGAAGATCGAGCGCGAGCGCGGCATCTCGGTCGTCACCTCGGTGATGACCTTCGAGTTCAACGACCTCGTGTTCAACCTCTTGGACACGCCGGGCCACGAGGACTTTTCGGAAGATACCTATCGCACGCTGACCGCGGTCGATTCCGCTGTGATGGTGATCGACGCGGCGAAAGGCATCGAGGCGCGCACGCGAAAGCTGTTCGAGGTGTGCCGGCTGCGTGACATCCCGATCATCACCTTCATTAACAAGATGGACCGCGAGAGCCGCGACACGTTCGAGCTTCTGGACGAGATCGAGAAGACGCTGGCGCTCGACACGACGCCGATGACCTGGCCGGTCGGCCGTGGCCGCGACTTCCTCGGCACCTATGACGTCGTCAATGGCGGCGTGCGGCTACTCGAGGGCGGCGGCGCCAAGACCGGCGCCACCGAGCAGATCGACATCGCCGATCTCGGCAAGCGCAATCCCAATCTCGACGTCGCCGAGGTCAAGGACGAGCTCGCGCTGGCCTCGGAAGCCTGCAAGCCGTTCGAGCTCGCGGCGTTCCGCGAGGGCCACCTGACGCCGGTCTATTTCGGCAGCGCGCTGCGCAATTTCGGCGTCGGCGATTTGCTCGAAGGCCTCGGCAAGTTCGCGCCGGCGCCGCGCGCGCAGGACTCGGATTTGCGCAAGGTCGAGGCATCGGAGCCGCGCATGAGCGCATTCGTGTTCAAGATCCAGGCCAACATGGATCCGAACCACCGTGACCGCATCGCCTTCGCCCGGCTGTGCTCGGGCAAGCTCAGCCGCGGCATGAAGGCCAAGCTGGTACGCACCGGCAAAAACATGAGCCTGTCGAGCCCGCAGTTCTTTTTCGCGCAGGACCGCTCGGTCGCCGACGAGGCCTTTGCCGGTGACGTCGTCGGCATTCCCAACCACGGCACGCTCAGGATAGGCGACACCCTGACCGAGGGCGAGGATCTGACCTTCGTCGGCGTACCGAGCTTCGCGCCGGAAATCGTCCGCCGCGTCCGGCTGATCGACGCGATGAAGGCGAAGAAGCTGAAGGAAGCCTTGCAGCAGATGTCGGAGGAGGGCGTCGTGCAGGTGTTCCGCCCGCGCGACGGCGCGCCCGCCCTGGTCGGCGTGGTCGGCCCGCTGCAGCTCGATGTGTTGAAGGCGCGGCTCGATGCGGAATATTCGCTGCCGGTCGAGTTCGAGATCAGCGAATTTTCGCTGGCGCGCTGGATCTCGTCCGACGACCGCAAGCAGCTTGACGCCTTCATCTCCGCCAACAATTCCGGCATCGCCGACGACGTCGACGGCGATCCCGTGTTCATGGCCAAGAACGAGTTCTATCTTGGCTACACCCGCGAGCGCGCCGAGGGCATCACCTTCTCCAACGTCAAGGACGTGAAGAAGAAGGCGTAGTGGCGCTCGCTCCGGTGTCGTCCCCCGGGAAGGCGGGGGACCCGGTACGCCGCGGCTTCTCCGTTACTCGCTACGGTTCTCGGCGGGGAGGTGACTGCCGAAAAAGTCGATGAGGCTCTGCGGTGCGTTGGCGCCGTAGCACAACTCGAGGAGCTCCTCCGCATCAGCCGCTTCGGACGCGCTGCGGGGAAACAGGTCCTCTTCATAGGCGGCGAGCGCGGCCTCGACGTCACCTGGGTTGGCAGCGATCGCCGCGCCGAGTTCGGCACCGTCGTACATTGCGAGATTGGCGCCTTCACCCGATGGAACCATCAGATGCGCTGCATCGCCGAGCAGCGTGACGCCGGGCACGTGGTCCCATTGATGTGCGACCGGAAGCGCATGGATGAGGCGCAGCACCGGCGCCGTCTCGCCATCGGTGATCAGCGCGGTCAGCGCCCGGGCCCAGCCATCGAATTCCTCGGCGACGCGGGCGAGGGCGCTCGCAGGGTTGGAGAAGTCGAGGTTGGCAAACCATTCCTCAGGCTTGGTCAGCGCCACATAGGTGTGCAGCACGCCGTTCGGCTCACGATGCGCGGCGATGCCCTTTCCCGGCGCCAGCGCGAACATCGCGCCGCCGCCAACCGCTTCCGCGCTCGCTCGGTGACGGACATCGGCGTCGAACAGATATGTCTCGATGAACGAAGTGCCGACATAAGTCGGCTTGTGTGCGGAGAGAAGCGATCGCACGCGCGACCAGGCACCGTCGGCGCCGACCAGAAGCTCAGTCGTCACCGTCATGCCGTCGGCAAAGCTCAATAGGTGCCTTCGACCGCCGAGCGGAGTGGCCGCGGTGACCTTAGATCCCCAATGCACCGTGCCCTCGGGCAGCGAGTTGAGCAGGATCCGACGTAGCTCGCCTCGGGGTACCTCGGGGCGCCCGCCCGTGCCGTCATCCGGATGATGCAGCAGGACATTGCCTTGGGTATCGAGCGCGCGGGTTTCCTGGCCGCCGGGGTGGATCAGCTCGCGGAACTCCTCAAAGAGGCCTGCGGCCTTCAGCGCGCGTTGGCCGTTGTGCTCATGGATATCGAGCATGCCGCCCTGCGTTCGTGCCTCTGCGGAGGCTTCCGCTTCGTAGACGATCGCTGCGATCCCGTGGACATGGAGGACGCGGGCAAGCGTCAGGCCGCCGAGGCCGGCACCGACGATCGTGACGGGAGATTTCATGCGGAGTCCTTCCGGGCTGAGAGTTATGGAACGTCGTTCCAATACTTGGAATGCCGTTCCAGACGTGTCAAGGTTCGGCATGGTCAAGAAGGCGCGCAGCAGCCAGCGACGCGAGGACTCGCTCTCGCGGGATCGCATCATCGAGGCTTCGATCGAACTCCTGGACGAAAGCGGCGAGGACGGTCTGACGTTCCGTGCCCTGTCCGAACGGCTCGCGACCGGTCCCGGCGCGATCTACTGGCATATCGCCAACAAGAGTGATCTGCTGGTCGCCGCCTGCGATGCCATTGTCGCGCGCATGGTCGATGAGCACGTGGTCGGCGGATCGCCGAAGGCCACCATTCGCGCCCTTGCGCTCGGCATGTTCGACGCAATGGAGGCGCATGCGTGGGTCGGGACAGCGCTGATCCGTGCTGCCGGGCAGTTGCCGACCCTGCGCGTTCTGGAATGCATCGGCCAGCAGGTTCGCGCGCTTGGCGTGGCTGCCGACACGCAGTGGACGATCGTCTCGGTCCTGCTGAACTACATCCTTGGCGTCGGTGGCCAGAACGCAGCCAACGCGCAGTTCGCGCGGACGCATGGCCTGGACCGATCGAGCTTCCTGGATGCGGTGGCGACCGACTGGTCCGCGCTCGACGCAAGCGACTACCCGTTTGCACGCAGCGTGGCCGGCGCGATGCGGGACCACGACGACCGTGTCGACTATCTCGCCGGCATCGATCTCATCCTCGCCGGTATCAAGGGGACACGAACCGGCCGAACCTAGGTTTTAGTATTGACAAGCGCAAGGAATTGAACGCCGCCCCGCTTGATGCGGTCCGGCCGCGGACCCATTTTCTCCGGAGTGCAATCCGGGTCCGCCTGCATGCTCCGACGCGTCGCCATCTGCCTCGCTTTTGCCGTGCCGGCCTTTGCGCTCGCGAGCGCGGCCTCTGCGCAGCAGCGGCAACAAATCAACCCGGCGCCCTTCGCACACACGCCTTGCAGCGTGCTCGACGAAGGGCCTTGCATCCCGTCCTATTGCAGCGTGTTCAACCACGGGCCATGCCTGCCCGAGATGGATTATCCGTACGGCGAAAATCTCCAGCTCACGATCCTGACCGTGCCACCGCAGGATCAGGCCGAGAAGTACCGCAAGCCGGATCATGATCTCAATACCATCGGCGATCTGTTCGCCGCGCTGCGCGCCTGCTGGGCGCCGCCACCGCCGGACGACGCGCGCGCGGGCATGCAGATGTCGGTGCGATTCAGCTTCAAACGATCGGGCGAGATGATCGGCGCGCCGCGCCTGACGTTTTCGACGCGGGGCATCCCGGCCGACACCCGCACCACCTACCTCAATGCGATCAACGCCTCGCTGGATGCCTGCCTGCCGCTGAAATTCACCGGCGGATTGGGCGGCGCGCTGGCCGGCCGGCCGATCATGATCCGCTATGTCGACAACCGGGAGCTGGCCAAATCGGCCGGCAAGCCGTGAGACACATCATTCCGGGGCGCGCTGCAAGCGCGAACCCGGAATCCCGGGATTGGCTTGCGCGCCCGGCAACCTCGAGATTCCGGGTCCGGCCCTGCGGGCCATCCCGGAATGACGGAGTCGTGGCGTGACGCATTGCCACCCGCCCGGCGAAGGTGATACGCGAAGGCATTAGTTCGATCAGGGGAGGAACATCGTGGGACTGCTCGTCATGATCCTGGGTCTCGTGCTGTTCCTCGGCGTCCATGTGCTGTCAAGCCTGCGCGAGATGCGCGCCGGCCTGATCAAGGCGATGGGCGAGGGCGGCTACAAGATCGCCTATTCGCTCGCCTCCGCGGCCGGGCTCGTGCTGATCATCTGGGGCTTTGCGCATTATCGCGCGAGCGGATGGATCGACGTCTGGACCCCGCCGACGGCGCTCAAGCACATCACGGTCGCGCTGATGCTGCCCGCCGTCATCCTCGTCGTCGCCTCCTATATCCGCGGCCGCATCTACACCACGCTGAAGCATCCGATGCTCGCCGGCGTGAAGCTGTGGGCGTTCGCGCATCTGCTCGCCAACGGCGACCTCGGCTCGATCATCCTGTTCGGCTCGTTTCTCGGCTGGGCGGTCTATGACCGCATCTCGCTGAAGCGCCGCACGGATGCTGGCGCGCCGCCGATTCCGGTGGGCGGCCCAACCAACGACCTGATCGCGATCGCGGTCGGTGTCATCGTCTATCTGGCGCTGGCGTTTGCGTTCCACCCGGTCGTGATCGGCGTGCCTGTCATGGGAGCCTGACTATGTCTGTTCAATCCGCCATCAAGCGCAAGACCGCGCCCGATCTGCGCGCCCGCAAGAACGGCGAGCCGATCGTGATGCTGACGTCCTATCATGCGCACACCGCGGCGCTGGTCGACCGTCATTGCGACGCCATCCTGGTCGGCGATTCCCTCGGCAACGTCATGCATGGCTTCGAGACCACCGTGCCGGTCACGCTCGACATGATGATCCTGCAAGGCCGCGCGGTGATGCGCGGCTCGCAAGCTGCGCTCGTCGTGGTGGACATGCCGTTCGGCTCCTATGAGGGTTCGAAGGAGCAGGCGTTTCAATCCGCGGTGCGGATCATGAAGGAGACGCTGTGCGGCGCGGTCAAGCTCGAGGGCGGCGCGCGGATGGCGGAGACGGTGGCGTTCCTGTCCGAGCGCGGCATTCCGGTGATGGGCCATATCGGTCTGACGCCGCAGTCGATCAACACGCTTGGCTCGTTCCGCGCGCAGGGCCGCGAGGAAGAGAACTGGGCGCCGATCGAGAACGACGCCAGGGCGATCGCGGAGGCGGGCGCGTTCTCGATCGTGGTCGAGGCGGTCGCCGAGCCGCTGGCGCGCAAGATCACGCAGTCGATCGCCGTGCCGACCATCGGCATCGGCGCCAGCGCTGCCTGCGACGGCCAGGTGCTGGTGCTGGAGGACATGCTCGGCCTGTCGCCGCGGGCGCCGAAATTCGTGCGCCGCTACGGCAATCTCGGGCCGATGATCGAGGAGGCGATCGCCGGCTATGCGCGCGACGTGAAGAGCCGCGCCTTCCCGGGGCCGGAGCACGTCTACGGCATGAAGAAGAGCTGACCGGGCGCGCATGGACTGGTCGCAGCACGCAATTCCGCCGATGCGGCTCGAGCCGCGGTTCGGCGACCGCGTCGTGCCGGCTTTCCCGGAGCGGCCCGGCAGCCTTTGGGCGATGATCGCGGACGCCGTTGCGCAGAACGGCGACGGCGAGGCGCTGGTCTGCGGCGCGACGCGCCTGAGCTGGCGCGAGGTCGCGGAGAAATCGGCCAAGGTCGCGGCGGGCTTTGCAAGACTCGGCCTTGCGCCCGGCGACCGCGTCGCGATCCTGCTCGGCAACCGCATCGAGTTCGTGCTGACGATGTTCGCCGCCGCGCATGCCGGGTTGGTCACGGTGCTGCTCTCGACGCGCCAGCAGAAGCCCGAGATCGCCTATGTGCTGAACGATTGCGGCGCGACGCTGCTGGTCCATGAGGCCACGCTTGCCGACCGCATCCCTGATGCGGCCGACGTTCCCGGCCTCAAGCATCGCATCTCGGTCAGCGATGACGGCGCATCGCAATTCGCTGGTCTCGCCGACAACGCTGCGGCCCAGGCGCCGGCACAGGTGAGGGAAGAGGACACCGCGATGATCCTCTACACCTCGGGCACCACGGGCCGGCCGAAGGGCGCCATGCTCGCCCATTGCAACATCATCCACTCCTCGATGGTGTTCGTGTCGTGCCTGAAGCTGACCAAGTCGGATCGCTCGATCGCCGCGGTGCCGCTCGCGCATGTTACCGGCGCGGTCGCCAACATCACCACCATGGCACGCTGCGCCGGCGCGCTGATCATCATGCCGGAGTTCAAGGCCTCGGAATATCTGAAGGTCGCGGCGCGCGAGCGCGTCAGCTACACGGTGATGGTGCCGGCGATGTACAATCTCTGCCTGATGCAGCCGGACTTCGACAGCTACGATCTGTCGAGCTGGCGGATCGGCGGCTTCGGCGGCGCGCCGATGCCGGTCGCGACCATCGAAAAACTCGACGCCAAGATTCCCGGGCTGAAGCTTGCGAATTGCTACGGCGCGACCGAGACCACGTCGCCCTCGACGCTGATGCCGGGCGAACTGACCGCCGCCCATATCGACAGCGTCGGCCTGCCGTGCCCCGGCGCCGAGATCATCGTGATGGGCGCTGACGGCCGCGAACTGCCGCGCGGCGAGATCGGCGAGCTCTGGATCCGCAGCGCCTCGGTCATCAAGGGCTACTGGAACAATCCGAAGGCGACCGTGGAGAGTTTCACCGCCGGCTTCTGGCATTCCGGCGATCTCGGTTCGATCGACGCGGCAAACTTCGTCCACGTGTTCGATCGCCAGAAGGACATGATCAATCGCGGCGGCCTGAAGATCTATTCCGCCGAGGTCGAGTCTGTCCTGGCCGGCCATCCCGCCGTGGTCGAGAGCGCGATCATCGCCAAGCCGTGCCCGGTGCTCGGCGAGCGCGTGCACGCCGTGATCGTGACCCGCACGGACGTGAATGCGGAGAGCCTGCGCGCCTGGTGCGCCGAGCGGCTCTCCGACTACAAGGTGCCGGAGACCATGGCGCTGACATCAGAGCCGCTGCCGCGCAACGCCAACGGCAAGGTGATCAAGCGCCAGATCAGGGAGAGCCTGTCCGCGATAGGCACCTAGCGAGGCGTGGACGTACCATCCGCGAATTCGGTCGACCTCTCCCGCTTGCGGGGGTCGAGACGAGCGAAGCTCGCTCTTAGGTCGGCACGTGCAGCGCGGGCTGGGGGCCTGTTGCGGCAAGTCGCAAACGTCCCCCGTTAACGCTTTGATCCGCCTCGCTTTGCCTTGCCTCCGCCACACCATTAGGGTAACGCCGCCGCGATGTGGGGATCGGGTAGGGCTGGGCCCCACCGATAGCAGCGGTCCCGAGGGGATGGGATAGCCTTAAGTGTCTGAATTATTTGACGAAGTCGACGAGGAAGTCCGTCGCGATCAGCTCAAGAAGCTGTGGGACAAGTACTCGCTCTTTATCATCGCCCTGGCGATCCTGATCGTTGCGGGCGTCGGTGGCTGGCGCGGCTACCAGTATCTTGAGGCCAAGAAGGCCGCCGAGGCCGGTGCGGCGTTCGACCGTGCCGTCGAATTGTCCGATCAGAACAAGCACGCCGAGGCCGAGGCTGCGTTCGCCGCTCTCATCACCAAGGCACCGTCCGGCTACCGCAATCTGGCGCGGCTGCGCATGGCCGCCGAGGTCGCGACCCGCGATCAGCCGGCTGCCGCGAAGCTCTATGACGAGATCGCAGCCGACCGCAGCGTCGGCGGTCCCGAGCAGGACCTGGCGCGGATCCGCGCCGCGCAGCTCGCGATGGAAACCACCACCTATCCGAACATGCTGCAACGGCTCGAGGCCACGGCAACGGCGAAGGACTCGACGTTCCGTCACTCCGCCCGCGAGCTGCTGGCGCTGTCGGCCTGGCGCGCCAACGATGCCACCGCCGCGCGGCAGTGGCTCGACCAGATTGCCAATGACGGTGAGACGCCGCCGAGCCTGCGCTCGCGTGCCGAAGCGCTGCAGGCCTTGTTGCCGCCGGTCGCGAAGAGCTGACTTGGCGCGAAACCCGAGTTTGAGTGAGAGATCGACCATGCGCCGCTCGCAACGCCTGATCGCAGCCGCAGTTCTGACAGCGCTTTGCAGCGTGCTGGCGGGGTGCGGCGGTGGCGGCATGTCCAATTTCGATCCGAGCGACCTGCTCGACTTCCTTGACACCAAGAAGAAGCTGGCCGGCGACCGCAAGCCGGTCTTCCCCGAAGGCGTGCCCGGCCTCGAGCAGGGTGTGCCGAAGGAATTGTACAAGGGCTCGCAGCAGGAACAGCTCGATCAGCAGAACGCCGCGGCAGCCGCTGCCGCCCAGCCGGCCCCGCCGCCCGAGCCGCCGAAGGGCGCCAAGAAGCACGCCAAGGGCAGGGCGGCGCCGGCCGCGGATCAGGCGGCTGCTCCCGATGCCGCAGCCGAGGAGGGCGCGCCCGCCGCGCTGCCGCCGGAGCCGAAGCCGAAGAAGATCGTCCGCCGCCGCACCACCGCGCCGCCCGCCGACGACCAGCAGCCACAGCCCGCGGCGCCGGCCCAGCAGACCACGCAACAATCCGGCGGCGCCTTCCCCGCACCGCTACCGAGCGGCGGATTTTCACGCTAATTGCGAGCGGGATTCCACCTCGCCCCGCCTGCGGGGAGAGGTCGGAATTCAAGCACAGCTTGAATTCCGGGTGAGGGGGAGTTTCAACCCTCTCCCCGTAAGAGCGGGGAGAGGGAGAAGATGCTCCATCATTTGCTTCGACCGCTCCCCATTCCTGCTGTAGTTCTTTCCAGCACCTTGACCCGCGGACAACAGACCGCGCCTGGATGATCCATGTCTTTTACCATCGCCATTATCGGCCGGCCCAATGTCGGAAAGTCGACGCTGTTCAACCGGCTGGTCGGCCAGAAGCTCGCGCTGGTCGACGACGAGCCCGGCGTGACGCGTGACCGTCGCGAGGGCCAGGCCAGGCTCTACGACCTCGACTTCACCATCATCGACACCGCAGGTCTGGACGAAGGCGCCAAGGGCTCCCTGACGGCGCGGATGCAGGAGCAGACCGAAACCGCGATCGAGCTCGCCGACGCCCTGATGTTCGTGATCGACGCCCGCGTCGGCCTGACGCCGACCGACCGTGCCTTCGCCGACTTCGCGCGAAAAGCCAACAAGCCGGTGGTGCTGGTCGCCAACAAGGCCGAGGGCAAGCATGGCGAGATCGGCGCGATGGAATCCTACGCGCTCGGGCTCGGCGATCCCGTCCAGATCTCCGCCGAGCATGGCGAGGGCATGGGCGACCTCCACGAGGCGCTGAGCGCGCTGGTGCCGGAGACACCGGAGGAAGACGACGAGCTTGAGGATGACGAGGACATCTCGGAGGAGGAGGCCGCGCAGCGCCCGATCCGCGTTGCCATCGTCGGCCGGCCCAATGCCGGCAAGTCGACGCTGATCAACCATCTGCTCGGCGAGGAGCGGCTGCTGACCAGCCCCGAGGCCGGCACCACGCGCGATTCCATTGCGGTCGAGATCACCTGGCAGGGCCGCCAGTTCCGGGTGTTCGACACCGCTGGCCTGCGCCGTCGCTCGCGGATCGAGGAGAAGCTGGAAAAGCTCTCGGTCGCCGACGCGTTGCGCGCGGTGCGCTTTGCCGAAGTCGTCGTGATGATGATGGACGCGCAGAACAAGTTCGAGGAGCAGGATCTGCGCATCGCCGACCTGATCGAGCGCGAGGGCCGCGCCATCGTGCTCGCGGTCAACAAATGGGACCTCGTCGAGCGCAAGCCGAACCAGATCTCGCAACTGCGCACCGATGCCGACCACTGGCTGCCGCAGGTCAAGGGCGCCCCGATCGTCGCCGTCTCCGGCCTGATGGGCGAAGGCATCGACCGCCTGATGACGGCGATCCAGGAGGCTTATGCGGTCTGGAACCGGCGCTTGCCGACCTCGGCGCTCAATCGCTGGTTCGAGCAGGCGATCCAGACCAACCCGCCGCCGGCGGTCTCGGGCCGCAGGCTGAAGCTGAACTACATCACGCAAGTGAAGGCGCGCCCGCCGAGCTTCGTGCTGTTCTGCTCGCGCGCCGACGCGATCCCGCGATCCTATCTGCGCTACCTCATCAACTCGCTGCGCGAGACGTTCGATCTGCCGGGCACGCCGATCCGGATCACGCTGCGCGAGAAGGCCAATCCGTTCGCCCACAAGCGCAAACGCCCGTCGTGAGCGAAAGGTCGGAGGGCGACACGGTTGCTGTAGCGCAACCGCGCAGCGGCGCGGTGATCTTCATCTTCATCACGTTGCTGCTCGACATGCTCGCGCTCGGGATCATCATCCCGATCCTGCCCAAGCTGATCGAGGGCTTCGTCAACAACGACACCGCTAATGCGGCGCGCATCTTCGGCGTGTTCGGCTCGATCTGGGCCTTGATGCAGTTCGTCTGCTCGCCGATCCTCGGCGCGCTGTCCGATCGCTTCGGCCGCCGGCCGGTGGTGCTGCTGTCGAATTTCGGCCTCGCCGCCGACTATGTGCTGATGGCGCTGGCGCCGAACCTGATCTGGCTGTTCATCGGGCGGGCGATCTCGGGCATCACCTCGTCGAGCATCTCGACCGTGTTCGCCTATATCGCCGACGTCACCGCGCCGGAGCAGCGCGCCGCGATGTTCGGCAAGATTGGCGTCGCCTTCGGCGCCGGCTTCATCCTCGGACCGGCGCTCGGCGGCCTGCTCGGCGAGATCGATCCGCGGCTGCCGTTCTGGGCGGCGGCGGGTTTGAGCTTCGTCAACGGGCTGTATGGCCTGTTCATCCTGCCGGAATCGCTGCCCGTGGAGCGGCGCGCGCCGTTCAAATGGAAGAGCGCCAATCCGATCGGCGCGCTGCATTTCCTGCGCTCGAACCGGACGCTCGCCGGCCTGTCGCTGGCGACGTTCTTCGGCCAGCTCGCGCATGTCGTGCTGCCCTCGGTGTTCGTGCTCTACGCCACCTATCGCTATGGCTGGGACACCGGCACCGTCGGCGCGACGCTGGCGCTGGTCGGGCTCTGCGGCATGATCGTGCAGGGCGCGGCGATCGGCCCGATCGTGCAGCGCCTCGGCGAGCGCAACGCGCTGTTCCTCGGCCTCGTCTGCGGCGCCTTGGGCTTCGTGATCTTCGGCGCCGCGCCGACCGGCCAGCTGTTCTGGATCGGCATTCCCGTGATGGCGCTGTGGGGCCTCTCGGGCGCTGCGACGCAGGCGCTGACGACGCAGCTCGTCGCCGCCGATCAACAGGGCCAGTTGCAGGGCGCGACTTCAAGCGTGCAGAGCATGTCGGAATTGATCGGCCCGTTCCTGTTCACGCTGACGTTTGCGTATTTCATCGGCGATACCGTGCCGGTGAAGATGCCCGGCGCGCCGTTCTATCTGGCCGGCGCGCTGCTGCTGCTCGCGCTCGCCATCGCCTGGCGCACGACGGCGGCAAAGAGAGCGTAGGGCGGGCCGCCGACGGATCCACCACGAGACGCTCTATTCCGTCGCCGGCACCGAATGGTGCTCGTGCGTGACGCGCCACTCGCCGTCGACCTTGCGCAATCCGATCGTCAGCCTGAACTGGAACGTGGCATCAGGTGGCCCGCACCGCATCACCGCGACCGCGAAGGCCACATCATCGCCAGCCGTGATCGCGATCTCCTCGACATCGAAGGCGTAGGATGGGCGATGATACCTGAAGAACAAGTCCCACGTCTTCCGGTATTCATCCAATCCGCGTGACTGCAATGGCGGCGGAACGTCGAACATCACGATGTCCTGATCGTGATGGGCGAAGATGCCGGGATAGTCGCGTCGGCGGACGGCGTCCGTCCAGGCGTCGATGAGCGCCCTGATTTCGGTTTCCGCTTTCTGTTTCTGCTGTGTCATCGCTCGCGTGCTCCGAATGCTGGCTGATGCTTCGAGGACGAATGCGAGCGCGCCGATCCGACACGATGATGTGTCCGGCCGCACCGGGCGGATTGCGTCATATTGTCCATTGTCCATTTACAAACCATCCGGTTGGTTTGTATAAGAGCTGATACCGGATGAAGACGCGCCTCGCTCCGGGGCGCGCTGCCAGGAGCAGCATGGTGACCGACGAGGCCGTTGATATCTGCGATGAATTGACCCGCTTCAGCGCCGCGCAGGCGGCGCTGCTGACGTCGCGCGGCCTTGTCTACCTGACCGACCTGAAACTCGATGGCGGCAGGCACGGGACGATTGTCGCCGCCAGTCATGCTGAGGCGCAGGCCATCGCCCGCGCACGCGGTCGAGGGGAACGGGTCGTCGGCCGAATGGCCTACGGCTTCCTTCATGGCCTGCTGCAGAAGGTTCGCTTGTGCGCGTGAGCGATCGGATAGGTTGATGACCGATTCCTGAAATTGATGCGCCTTCCGAGGGCGACATCGCCATTTCGGGGACGCCGTTCGCGCTGCCTCGCAGCGCTTGAGATTGACCGAAGCCACTGAGATACTGTGATCTCAAGCGACTCCTTCCTGAGTACACCATGGATAATCCTTCCCGCTCGGAACGCTCCCGCAACGCCGCACTCGACGCCGCGATCACCATCGTGACGCGCGACGGTCCGGGGCGCCTGACGCTGGACGCGATTGCGCGCGAGAGCGGTCTCAGCAAGGGCGGCGTGATGCACCAGTTCCGCACCAAGGAAGCGGTGCTGCGCGCCTTGCTCGAGCAGCAGATGGCGCATTTCGAGGAATTCTCGAACCGCTACATCGAAAAGGTACGCGGGACCACGGACCAGCCCGAACTGTCGGCGCAGATCGCGACGCTGCGGGAGGCGATCTCAACGCCGCGGGCAGGGGCGTTCGCACTGCTGGCGGCGATGAACGAGAACCCCGAATTGATGGCGATGCCGCGCGATGTCGACATCAAGAAGGTCGCGCTGATGAAGGCCGAGGCGAGCGATCCCGATCTCGCGCTGCTGCGCTGGGCGGCGGCGCGGGGGCTGCTGCTGAGTTCGTTGTTCGGCATGTTGTCGCTGACCGAGGCCGAGCGCGATCGTCTGTTCGAGCGCTTGCTCGACGACAGCAAGTGGACCGCGATGGAGCAGGGCGCGACGGAGGCAGCAAAGCCAGCCAAGACGACGGCGGCGCGCACGGAATCTTCGCCTCCGGCCGGCGCGCGCGCGGCAAAGCCCGCATCGGCGCGCAAGCGCGGCTGAATTTCCGGCGCTGCCGAAAGCGCAACGCCGCCCAAGCGGAATATGGATCGCTTGGCGGCGTTGGATCGGCACCGGGCCCCTGAAATCCCCCGGCGATTTCTGCCGTACCACACGAGATGTCGCGGGTTTGTGACAACGCGCGGCCGCCATTCGCGAAGCCGCCTCGCCAGCCAACACGACATTTCGACCGCCGCATTTTTCCGACGCGTTTCCTGCGATTGCAATTTCACAAACCAACTGGTCGGTTTCATAATTGATCGCACTGAGGCAAGGTCTGGCGGCGCCGCGACGGCGAGTCAGACCGGCAGTGACGGCCGCAGCCGTACTTTCAGCCCCGGACGCGGCTGCGGCCGAGCTGCTCTTCCGCTTTAGGGTCGGATGAGGAGATTGGAATGGAGAGCTCGATCGCCGCGCGCGGTCTGGGAGCGATGGCGCTTTGCGTCCTCGCGGGAGGATGTGCCGCCGTCACGCCGGTGGCCTATTCGGATGTGGCATCGTCGGCCTACATGACGCCGGACACGTCCGATTCTTCGGGGCGTGTGCCGTATCGCTATGCGCCGCCGGTCGACTGGCGCAGCTACAACAAGGTGATGATCGATCCGGTCGTGATCTATCGCGGCGCGGATCATCAGTTCGGCGACATGTCCGAGAAGGACAAGCAGACGCTCGCCGCCTACATGCAGACCCGCTTCGCCGACAAACTGCGCGGCCGCTTCACGCTGGTGAACACGCGCGGGCCGAACACGTTCCGCCTGCGGCTGACGCTGACCGGCGCGGTCGCCAACACGCCGGTGCTCGGCACGCTGTCGCGTTTCGATCTGGCGGGCGCGGTCTACAACGGCGTGCAGGCCGCGCGCGACGGCGAGGGCACGATGACCGGCTCCGTCATCCATGCCGTCGAGATGTTCGACAGCTCGACCTCGCGGCTGCTCGGCGCCTATGTCAGCAAGCAATATCCCAATGCCTACGACATCAAGGCCAGCGTCGGCGATCTCGCCGCGGCCACCGCCGGCATCGACAAGGGTGCCGATGCCTTCATGGCGCAATTGAAGTGACGCGCGCCGCGCGCGTCCGCAAACCATCCCGACGCTGAAAGGTCCTTTACCATGAACTTTCTGGTTCGCATGTTTCTGCGCAGCCTCGTCGCTGCCTTGCTGATGAGCTCGACCGGCCGCGCCGAGACGATTGCCCCAGCCGATCCCAGCGGCACCTGGCTGACCGAAGACGGCCGCGCACGCATCCGCCTCGAGCGCTGCGGCCCTGCGCATGACCGCATCTGCGGCTTCATCGTGTGGATGAAGGATCCGCTCGATTCACACGGCCAGCCGCTCCGCGACAGCTTCAATCCCGAACCCGACAAGCGGACGCGTGCGCTGCTCGGCCATCAGCTGATCCTCGGATTGAAGCTGACGCCGGAGGGCAGGTTCGACGGCGACATCTACAACGCCGAGGACGGCAAGTCCTATGCGGTCTCGCTGTGGCGCGACAAGTCCGACCGGCTGAAGCTCAAGGGATGCCTGCTCAAGCTGCTGTGCCAGACCCAGACCTGGACGCAGACGCTGGACGTGCAGCCGGGCCAGCTCGTCGGCCTGACCGGCGACGTCGGCGGCCCGCGCGCCGACAGGGAATGGGCATCGCTGCCGCCGCCCGTCAAGGCGAAGTCGGCGGCGAAGTAAGAAGGTGCAAAAAGTCATTCCGGGGCGATGCGCAGCATCGAACCCCGGAATCTCGAGATTCCCCGATGCGCAATTGCGCATCTGAGGTTCGCGCGTTGCGCGCCCCGGAATGACCGCTACGCGGTCACTTCTTCAGCAGCGGACAGTCGCTGGCCTCAAGCGGCTTTGCGGCGTCTTCCGGCGCGATCGTGGCGATCAGCTTGTAATAGTCCCAGGGATATTTGGACTCTTCGGGCTTCTTCACCTCGAACAGATAGGCCGGAATCAGGCGCCGGCCGTCGGCGCGGAGCGGGCCCTTGCCGAACAGCGGATCGTCGGTCGGCAATTCCTTCATCTTGGCGACGACCTTGGCGCCGTCATGCGGATTGCCGCCAAGCGCTTCCATCGCCTTGAGATAGTGCAGCACCATCGCGTAGTTGCCGGCCTGGGTCATCGACGGCATCGCGTTCTTGCTGGCGAGGGCGGAGAACCGCTTCGACCAGGCGCGGGTCTGGTCGTTCATGTCCCAGTAGAAGGATTCCGTGAACGTCAGGCCTTGCGCGGTCTTCAACCCGAGCGAATGCACGTCGTTGATGAACAGCAGCAGCGCCGCGAGCTTTTGGCCGCCGGAAACGATGCCGAATTCGGCCGCCTGCTTGATCGCGTTGGTGGTGTCGCCGCCGGCATTGGCGAGGCCGACCACCTTGGCCTTGGACGATTGTGCCTGCAGCAGGAACGAGGAGAAATCGGCGGTGTTGATCGGATGCTTGACGCTTCCGAGCACCTTGCCGCCATTGGCGTTGACGACCGCGGTGGTGTCGCGCTCGAGCGCGTGGCCGAATGCATAATCGGCCGTCAGGAAGAACCAGGTGTCGCCGCCGGCCTTCGTCAGGGCCTTGCCGGTGCCGTTGGCCAGCATGTAGGTGTCGTAGGTATATGAAATCGTATTCGGCGTGCAGGCCTTGCCGGTGAGGTCGGCAGTCGCCGCGCCCGAATTCAGCAGGACGATGTTCTTTTCCTTGACGAGATTGTTGACCGCAAGCGCCACGCCGGAGTTCGGCGTGTCGGCGATCGCATCGACCTTCTCGTTGTCGACCCATTGCCGAGCGATGTTGACGCCGACGTCGGGCTTGTTCTGGTGGTCGCCACTCAGGACGTCGATCTTCCAGCCCTTCTTGAGCAGGCCGGAATCCTCCACAGCCATCTTGATCGCGACCACCGAGTTCGGGCCGCCGATGTCGGCATAGAGGCTCGACATATCGTTCAGCACGCCGATCTTGACGGTCTTGTCCTGCGCGAACGCAGAAGTTGAAAGGCCGAGTGCGGCGCAAGCAAGAAGCGCGGCGCAGCGCCGCGCAAACGTCGTTGTCATGAAATTCCCTCCACTGTCTAAAGCCCGGGCAGCCCTCTTGCGGAGCCTTTTTGCCGGTCGCTCAAGTTCCCGCTTACCCTTTCCCGGGGGGCGCGGCAATCCGCCTAAAGCCGGGTGGGCCTGCGTCGAAGCGTCATCCGGTGAAACCCTTACTTGAGCGCGTCGGAGGTCAGCTTGAATTTCTGGATTCGCTTTCCGGTGTCGACCTCGGCGGTATAGACGTTGCCCCTGGCGTCGACCGCGAGCGCGTGCACCCAGTGGAACTGCCCGGCGTTGCGGCCGTTGCGGCCGAAGCTGCCGACCACCGCGCCGTCGTCACGCCTGATGATGCGGATCTCGTTGTTCTCGCCGTCGGCGGAGAGCAGGTAGGTCTGCTTGGGATCGGGCCACAGCGCGATGTCCCACACCGCGCCGTTGCCGAGCGTGCTCTTCTCGAAGAAGAACTCCTTCACGAAGCTGCCGTCCTTCCTGAACACCTGGATGCGGTTGTTGATGCGGTCGCAGACATAGACCAGTCCGTCATCGGCGATCTTCACGCAGTGCACGGGATTGCCGAACTGCTGCGCGACCTGCGCCTTCGGATCGTAGGGTGGCTGCTTGGCGTCGTCGGGCTTGTTGCCATAGGCGCCCCAGTGCCGCTTGTAGGCGCCGGTGGTGGCATCGAACACGATGACGCGCCGGTTGCCGTAACCGTCGGCGACGTAGATCTCGTTGGCCTCCTTGTCGATCGCGGTCTCGGCGGGCTTGCCGAGCTGGGTGGTGTCGTTGCTGCCCTTGCTCGGTGCGATCGAGCCGATCTGCGAGACGAACTTGCCGTCGAGGGTGAACTTGAGGATCGCATTGTCATTGTCGGCGTTGCCGCCGATCCAGACGAAGCCGCGCTCGTCGACCTCGATGCCGTGCTCGCGGCCAACCCACTCATAGCCGTCACCCGGCCCGCCCCAGGACCGCAGTAGATTGCCGTCAGCGTCGAATTCGAGCACCGGCGGCGCCGAGACGCAGCATTTCGAGCGCGGCGGATTGAGGCTCGCGCCCTTCTCGTCGTCGGTCAGCGAGCGCGGCCGGTGGATCACCCAGATGTGGCCCTGCCAATCCACCGTGATGCCGCCGACCTGGCCGAGGATCCAGTTGTTGGGAAGTTGCTTCGGCCAGGACGCATCGACCGCAAACGTCGGGACGTCACTGGCCCTGGCGGGCGCTGGCTGAGCAAAAAGGGCTGATGATGCGATGCAGGCGGAGAGAAACAATCCGGACAGAATGAAGCGCGCGCGATTGAACGTCGGCGTCATGTTGCCTCCCGAAATTTTTTCTTGGCGGGCGTCCCGCTGGGAAGGGCAGTCAATCGTGGGGACGCGAGCGAGTCAATCGCAAGGAGGTGCGTAGCCCGGATGGAGCGAAGCGAAATCCGGGGCCGGTTTCTCGGCGTAGATTATCCCGGATTGCGCTTCGCTCCATCCGGGCTACGAGAGAGAGAGCCGGGCTCACGCCGGCGGCTGGAAGCTGCGTAGCGTGCGCGCCTTGTAGTCGTAGAGCTTGCCGGTCTCGGTCCACGCGGGCGAACACATCGGCACGATGAATTCGGCGGCCATGTCGGGCGTATCCAGCGTCATCGGGTCTTCGCCGGGAAATACCTGCGCGCGCATCCGGGTGCGAATCGGGCCGGGGCTGAACAGGTTGACGCGGAGCTTTGTGTTGGCGGTCTCGTTGGCCCAGGAGCGCACCAGTGCCTCCAGCGCGGCCTTCGAGGCCGCATAGGGGCCGAGATAGGCGTTGGCCTTGTGGGCCACGCCCGACGTCACGAACACCGCGCGGCCGGCGTCGGATTGGCGCAGCAGCGGGTCCATGCAGCGGATCAGCTGGAAGTTGGCGGTGACGTTGATCGCGAACACGTCGTTCCATGGTTTCAGCTCGATATGGCCGAGCGGCGACGACGGCCCTGCGGTGCCGGCATTGCCGACCAGGATATCGAGCTTGCCGTGGCGCTCATGCAGCGCAAGGCCGAGCCGCGCGATGCCGTCGTAATCGGTGAGCGAGAGCGGCACCAGGGTGGTGCTGCCGCCGGCCTTGCGGATCTCGTCGTCGAGCTCTTCCAGCCCGCCTTGCGTGCGCGCCACCGCGACGACATGCGCGCCGGCCTTGGCCAGTGCGACCGCGGTCGCATAGCCGATGCCGCGCGAGGCGCCGGTCACGAGGGCGATACGGGAGGCGAGGGGTTTTGTCATGTCTGTCTGTCCGCGTGTTTGCCCGGGGTATTACAGACGGAAATGCCCGGGACAAGCCCGGCCATGGCTAAAAGACATGGTCATTCCGGGATGGTCCGAAGGACCAGACCTCAGATGCGCAATCGCGCATCGGGGAATCTCGAAATTTGAGGCAAGAACGCAAGACAACTTCGAGATCCCGGGTTCGATGCTGCGCATCGCCCCGGGATGACGCTTCGCCTCAGCTCGCCTCCGCCAGCAGCGAGAGCTGGCGCGGCGGGGCCTCGGTTTCGCTCTGGTCGGTGAGGTGGGTCGGGTAGGCGCCGGTGAAGCAATGGTCGGCGAATCTCGGATTTGCCGGGTCGCGCCCCTCATAGCCCATCGCGCGGTACATGCCGTCGATCGACAGGAAGGCGAGCGAGTCGGCGCCGATGATGTCGCGCATCTCCTCGAGCGAATGGGTCGCGGCGAGCAGGCCGCCGCGGTCCGGCAGGTCGATGCCGTAATAGTCGGGGTAGAGGATCGGCGGCGAGGCGAGGCGGAAATGCACCTCACGGGCGCCGGCGTCGCGCATCATGCGCACGATCTTCTTCGAGGTGGTGCCGCGGACCAGACTGTCGTCGATCAGGATGATGCGCTTGCCCTCGATCGCGGCGCGGTTGGCCGAATGCTTCATGCGCACGCCGAGCTCGCGCACGCTCTGGGTCGGCTGGATGAAGGTGCGGCCGACATAGTGGTTGCGGATGATGCCGAGCTCGAACGGCACGCCGGAATACTGGCTGTAGCCGACCGCGGCGGGCACGCCGGAATCCGGCACCGGCACCACGACGTCGACCTCGGGATGGCTCTCGCGCGCCAGCTGGGCGCCGAACGCCTTGCGCACGTCGTAGACCGAGCGGCCGCCGACGATCGAATCCGGGCGCGCGAAATAGATGTATTCGAAGATGCAGGGCCGGGCCGGCTTCGGCGGGAACGGCTTGTGGCTGTGAGCCCCTCGCTCGTCGAACACGATGATCTCGCCAGGCTCGATGTCGCGGACGTATTTGGCGCCGATCATGTCGAGCGCGCAGGTCTCCGAGGTCAGGATCGGACGGCCGTCGAGATCGCCGAGCACCAGCGGGCGGATGCCGAGCGGGTCGCGCGCGCCGACCAGCTTCTTGTTGGTCAGCGCGACCAGCGCATAGGCGCCCTCGATGGTGCGCAGCGCCTCGATGAAGCGGTCGATGAAGCGGGTGCGCTTGGACTGCGCCA
This sequence comes from Bradyrhizobium sp. USDA 4504, assembly GCF_054063995.1. Lineage (NCBI taxonomy): Bacteria > Pseudomonadati > Pseudomonadota > Alphaproteobacteria > Hyphomicrobiales > Nitrobacteraceae > Bradyrhizobium > Bradyrhizobium sp. USDA 4504. The sequence goes on from NZ_JBSSGV010000001.1 coordinate 2,369,288, forward strand.
CGAGATGCAGGATCACCTCGGTGTCGGTGGTCGATTGCATCATGGCGCCGCCCTTGACCAGCTCGCGGCGCAGGGTCAGGCCGTTGGTGAGGTTGCCGTTGTGGCCGACCGCAAATCCGCCGGCGCTGAGCTCGGCGAACAGCGGCTGCACGTTGCGCAGGATGGTGCCGCCGGTGGTGGAGTAGCGGACATGGCCGACCGCGGCGTTGCCCGGCAGGCGCTCGATCACCTCGCGGCGGGAGAAGGCGTCGCCCACCAGGCCGAGGCGGCGTTCACTGTGGAAGCGGCTGCCGTCGAAGGAGACGATGCCGGCAGCTTCCTGGCCGCGGTGTTGCAGGGCGTGCAGGCCGAGTGCGGTGATCGCGGCGGCCTCGGGATGGTCGAAGATGCCGAACACGCCGCATTCCTCGCGGAGCGAGTCGCCATCGAGGTCGGGGTGGTATCTGAGAGGGTCTTGCAGTTCGATCGGGCCGAGGTCGAGATCCATTTGGTCGGTATGATCCGAAGGGGTCTGCATCTCGTTCATCGCCTCTCGTAAGGGCCCAAATAGTTTATCGGCCCGCGGGTTTCTCGATCAGCTTCTTCAAGCTGTCACGCGCAGGTTTGCTATAGCCATCACCCGACGCCGGCGTCGCCTGATCATTGGTATCGGCCGCAGAATCGTCGTCTGGCTTATTCTTCTTGAACTTCTTTAAGATGGTGTTCTCGGGGTCGTCAGGCAAGAGCGACATCAGCCAATCCCCGGTTCCCTGCAGCACTACGCGGGACTTCGCCCCGGTCACCCAATCGGGCCGCTGCTTGTCCGGAACCAGCCAGGTGAAGAACATGAACGCCACGACCACGATCAGGAGGCCGCGAGCGAGCCCGAACAGGAAGCCAAGGGTGCGGTCGAGCGCGCCGATCCGGGAATCCAGGATCATGTCCGAAATCCGCACCGTGACGATCGAGACCACGATCAGCGTGCCGATGAAGACGCCGGCCACCACGACCACGGCGGCGACCGTGTCGTTGTTGAAATAGGTCTTGGCGGTCGGCAGAAGCTTCGAGAACGCATATAGCGTGACCAAAGCGGCGGCGCCCCAGGCCGCGATCGACAGGATCTCGCGCATGAAGCCGCGCACCATCGCGAGCAGGCCCGAAATCAGCATCACGCCGAGCAGGACGAGATCAAGTATCGTTATGGGCATCGGCTGGTCAGGTCCGCTGGTACGTTTCGGTACGCTGTTAAGGGCTTACGTTGTTAAGGGCTTACGCTGCTAAGGGCTCTCGCGAATCGGCGAAGTCGGTGCCGTCCTAACTGAGGCGCATTGGGGGCATCCGGCAAGGCCAGAGCGCCACCTGTCCCGCGCGGCGGATGTATAGCGGCGGGGGGCTGATACGTCACGCCCGCTTTAGCTGGTCTCGCGACGGAATCGGGCCGGTGTGGCATTTTTCTCAGCCGCATCAGGGCCTCCGGAGCTGCCCTGGTCGCGCCGGCCGCCCCGGGGCGTCCCGCGTGCCGCAATTTCGGCGACCAGCGTGGTGAGATTGCCGACGCTGTTGAGGGTGAGCCCTGAATCGCCGCCGCTCTCGCCGCGGGCCGATTCGGGCAGGATGGCCCGGGCGAAGCCGAGCTTGAGGGCCTCCTTGAGCCGGGCCGGGGTCTGCGCCACCGGGCGGATCGCGCCCGATAGCGAAATCTCGCCGAAATAGACCGCATCCGTCGGCAGCGGCGCGTTCACCAGCGATGAGACCAGCGCGGCCGCCGCGGCAAGGTCCGCGGCCGGTTCCTGGATGCGCAGGCCGCCGGCGACGTTGAGATAGACGTCATGTCCGGACAATTTGACGCCGCAATGCGCTTCGAGCACCGCGAGCACCATCGACAGCCGGCTCGGGTCCCAGCCGACCACGGCGCGGCGTGGCGTGCCGAGCGAGGTCGGTGCCACCAGCGCCTGCAACTCGACCAGCACCGGACGGGTGCCCTCGATGCCGGCGAACACCGCCGTGCCGGGGCTGCCGAGCTCGCGCTCGGAGAGGAACAATTCCGAGGGGTTGGTGACCTCGCGCAGGCCGAGGCCGGTCATCTCGAATACGCCGATCTCGTCGGTCGCGCCAAAACGGTTCTTCACCGAGCGCAGGATGCGGAACTGCTGCGAGCCTTCGCCCTCGAACGACAGAACCGCATCGACCATGTGCTCGACCACGCGGGGACCGGCGATCTGGCCGTCCTTTGTCACATGGCCGACCAGGATGATCGCGGCACCCGTCTTCTTGGCAAAGCGAATGAGGGCCTGCGCCGAGGCGCGGACCTGGGTCACCGTGCCGGGCGCGGATTCCACCGTGTCGGTCCACATGGTCTGGATCGAGTCGATCACGATCAGGCGCGGCACCGCGCCTTCCGATAGCGTCGCGACGATGTCCTCGACCGACGTTTCCGAAGCCAGCTGCACCGGCGCGTCCGCGAGCCCGAGCCGTTCGGCGCGCAGCCGCACCTGGGCGACCGCCTCTTCGCCGGAGATATAGACCGCGCGGTGGCCGGCGCGCGCCATCATGCTGGTCGCCTGGGTCAGCAGCGTCGATTTTCCGATGCCGGGATCGCCGCCGACCAAAAGCACCGAGCCGCGGACGAAGCCGCCGCCAGTGACGCGGTCGAGCTCGGCCATCCCGGACGACAGCCGCGGCGCGTCCTGGGTCTTGCCGGACAGCGATTCCAGCGCAAACGTCCGCCCCTTGCGCTTGCTGCGGATCGAGACCGGCACCGAGCCTGTGGTGTCCTCCTCGGCCAGCGTGTTCCACTCGCCGCAGGAATCGCACTTGCCCTGCCAGCGATTATACGCCGCGCCGCAGTTCTGGCAGACGAAGGAGAGGGTGGATTTGGCCATGGAGCAGGTGAGTCGCGCTGTCGAGCACGATGCATAACACGGTTCGGCCGCCGCGCACGATCCATCGAAGAAGACGAAGCGCGAGATGGCGGGGCCGGCTCAGCGCGAGAACACCCGCGTTCCGCCCGGCCAGCGCGGCTTGTCGCCGACCGGGCTGGCGCCGATTTCCCAGCCGACGCCGCCCCACAGCACGTCGACGGCACCAAGCTCTCCGGCGCTGTCGCGTACGTAAAACACGTTCGGCTTGGCGTTGACCTCCAGCGGGCCATTGCTGCCGCTGGGCTGTCGCCTCAACGCGCACCAGACGTCGGCCAGCCTGCTCTCGTGGCTCTGACCCAGTTTGGCGAGGATCTCCTTGTCGCTCGAGGCTGCGCTCAGGATGAAGGTCTGCAACGATGCGCCGCCGCTATCGTCCTCGATCTTGTTCGTGAAGCGCTGCGCGAAGGTCGCGCCTAACCAGGAAATCCTGACCGGCGCGCTCGAGGCGATGTCCTCCTTGAAATGTTCCCGCGCGACGAATTTTTCGGCGTGAGGAATTGCCGAGGTCGACGACGGATCGGACGGTTCCTCACTTTTTGGCTGCAGGGAACATGCAACGCGGTCAGCAGCGGCAACGGCACCCGGTTGCCCCGGTCTTGTATCGTCTGCCGCGACGCTCAATCCCTGCGTCGCCAGAACAACGGTCAACCACAGGGTGAGGCTTGGTTGGCGCATGTTGTTGTTGTCCCTGAATCCGCTGTGCTCGCGGAGACAAGGTAAACCGCATCTTGCAGATGTAAATCAAAGATCAGGTTTCTGGTTAAGGATAAAAAGTAAGTTCAACTACAGCGCGAATTTGAATCAAATGCGCTTCGCGCAAGGGAACTGCTCTCGTTTGTACGCGCGGTCAAACGTGGATGTCCCGCCTCGACAGCAGCAGCGGCGGATTCTCGCGCGGCGTCAGACTCGTCGGCAGAGCGCGGCAGCATCTCGCCTGCGCGCGCAACGGATCGCTCCAGCTCCAGCGAACCCGCCACGACGGATTGTTGGCGTAGGCCGGAATGCGCCAGACCCAGATCGTCTCGTAGACGCTGTCTCCGAACTGCGCGACATCGGGCCTTGCCGTCGGCCAGAACGCCGAGCCGGCAACGGCGAACGTCACAATCGCCGCAGTCGTGATCATCATCTTGCGCATCGCGCGCCTGCCTTTCCCGCCTGTCGTGGGCTTTGACGACCCGCGACTCCCAATGCTTCGACTTGCGATCCCGCATTCGTCAGGCCGACATCGGCGACATCAGGCGCCGGGCTCTGCGCCCGATCTGCACGCCAGGTGTCGCTGAACCTCGTCGTCTGAACTCTCGGGACTCGCATCCGGGTCGTCGATCAACCCTGTGATGCCTGCTGGAGCAAAGTTCTTTTCCGCAAACGATCAAGTGCAAGTAATGAGATTGTCATAAACGCAGCGGCCGGACGATGGCAATCCGGATAACAACGGAAGGTGAGCGCTCAACAAAACTCTTTCGGGGTACACGCCACCCGATGCGCAAAGCCCCGTAGAATTACGACACCATCGGGAGAATGTTGGTGTTCGTCACGGTGAAATCCGTTTGCCCAGGGCCCGGTCGATGTCGGAATTTTACTGCGTCATTGCAGACCACAACAGCGCCGTGCCCGCCGCCAGCATGATGCCGTCCATGATCAGGCGGAACGACTCCGGCTTCAGCTGCAGCACGAAGCGCTTTGCGATGAAAGCGCCGGCCATCAGCGAGGCGCCGGCGATCAGGCCCTTCAGCGCAATGTCCGGCGTCAGCGCGCCGAAACGCTCGAACGTCACCGACTTGCTGACATAGAGCCCGAGCGAGCTCGCCGCCTCGGTGGCGAGGAACGCGCCCTTGCTGAGACCGTAGAACAGGAACAGCGGCACGCTGAGCGGGCCGGTCGAGGCCACGATGCCGGTGAGGTAGCCGATGAGCGCACCGCCGATTGCGAGATGCCAGAGATTGGCCTTCAGCCTGTGCCGCGCCAGCCAGTGCCGCACCGGCACCATCGCGATCAGGAATACGCCGATCGCTATATCGACCGCATGCGAGGGCAGCGCGAGCAGGGTGCGCGCGCCGAGCGCGGCGGCCGGGATGCCGGTGATCGAGTAGGCGATGCAGGCACGCCAGTCGACCTCGCGCCACCAGGCGAGGATTCGCGACAGATTGGCCATCACGGCGGCGACGGCCATGATCGGCACCGCCTGCTTCGGCCCGTACTGATAGACCAACACCGGCATCAGCATGATCGACGAGCCGGTGCCGACGATGCCGGAAATGGTGCCGGCGACCAGGCCGACGATGAGGACGAAGAGAAAGCCCACCTGCGCGCTCCGGTGAGGTGATCCCGAGCCATGCTGAATGCGTGTCCCGGGAGAGGGGCTCAGTGTGACCTCATGGTTCGAGACGGCGCAAGGGCGCCGCCGAACCATCGACACGCCATCGTGCGCAGCGCAGCAAGACTTGGACAAATCATGTCGCGAGAATGCGGAGGTATGACTCACAGACCGCGCAACACATTTGTTGTCGACCCTGCGAAAGCAGGGACCCATAACCACGAATGCGGATTATTGCGCGCCGCCGGAACGACAAGTCCCGTTCACAACATCGGCCGCGGAGTATGGGTCCCTGCTTTCGCAGGGACGACAGAGTGATTGTGGCGCGAGCGCGACACGCAAACCCGTCACCTCAACACCACCCACGCCGGCGCGTGATCGCTGGCGCCGTCCTCGCCGCGGATGGCGCGGTCGACGCCGGCTTTCACGAGGCGCGGCGCCACTGCGGGGCTGAGCAGGAGATGATCGAGCCGCAGGCCTGCATCGCGTGGCCAGCGCTGGCGCTTGTAGTCCCAGAAGGTGAACATCGGCGCGTCCGGATGCAGGGCGCGGATCGCATCGCACCAGCCCTGATCGACCAGCGCCTTGAAGGCGGCGCGGCTCTTCGGCTGGATCAGCGCATCCTTGTCCCAGGACCGCGTCGGGTAGATGTCGAACGGCGTCGGCGCGACATTGTAGTCGCCGGCGAGCACCACCGGGACGTCCTGCTTGAGCAGCTTGGCGGCATGGGCGCGCAGCCGCTTGAACCAGGCGAGCTTGTAATCGAATTTCGGCCCGGGCTGCGGATTGCCGTTCGGCAGATAGAGGCTGGTGACGACGATGCCGCGCACCGCGGCCTCGATGTAGCGCGCTTCGTGATCGCCGGCATCGCCGGGCAGGGCGGTGCGGATCAGCACCGGCTCGGCCTTGCGCGCGAGGATGGCGACGCCGTTCCAGGTCTTCTGTCCCTGCCACACCGCGCCGTAGCCGGCCTGCTCGATCGCGGCCGCGGGAAACTCGGCGTCGCTGGCCTTCAGCTCCTGCAGACTGACGATGTCGGGCCTGGCCGATTTCAGCCAGCGCAACAGGTTGGGCAGGCGGCGGTTGACGTTGTTGATGTTGAAGGTCGCGATCTTCATGCGCATCGGCAATCGCGAACCTTGATCATGTCAGGTGGACGTCGCTGTTGGCTCGGCGGCCGGCAGTGGCGGCGGCGCAGCGGGCGCTGCTGTTGGCAAGGCTGGCGGTGCTGCGGGCGTGGCAGCCGGCTCGCTCGTCTCGGCGACCGCGTCGCTTCTCGCGGCGACGGCATCGCCGCCCTTGTAGATGCGCACGAAGCGGCGGCCGAGACTGGTCAACACCTCATAGCCGATGGTGCCGAAATGATGCGCGACCTCGTCGACCGTGATGCCTTCGCCGATCAGCGTCACCATGTGGCCGCGCCGCACGGCATTCTTGTCGAGGTCGGTGACATCGACCGCGATCAGGTCCATCGAGACGCGGCCGGCGATCGGGCAGCGCTTGCCGGCGACCACGACCTCGGCGCCGCGGGTGCCGTCATTGGCGCTGGCGGCGCGGAAATAGCCGTCGGCATAGCCGGCGGCGACGATCGCAAGCCGGGTCGGCCGGCGCGCGGTCCAGGTGCCGCCATAGCCGACGGTCTCGCCGCGATCGATGTTGCGGATCTGCACGATGCGCGCCTTGAGATCGACCACCTGCTGCATCGGGTTGTCGGCCTCCGGCGTCGGATTGACGCCATAGAGCGCGCAGCCCGGTCGCACCATCTCGAACTGGAATTGCGCGCCGAGAAACACGCCGGAAGAATTCGCCAGCGAGGCCGGCACGCCAGTGAACAGGCTCGCGATCTCGCGGAAGCTCGCAAGCTGCTTGGCGTTGGCGGGATTGTTGAGCAATTCGGCGGAGGCGAGGTGGCTCATGACCAGCGTGATGCCGTGATCGCCGGCATTGATCCGCGGGATGATGCCCTGTGCCTCGCTGACCGTGAGCCCCAGCCGGTTCATGCCGGTGTCGATATGGATGCCGGCGCCGCCGGACCAGCCGGAGCGGCGGCAGAACACGTCCCATTCGGCGAGCTCGTTGAGATCGCCGATCACCGGCTTGCAGTCGATCCTGGCGTAGGCGTCGCCGGTGTTCTGGAAAAAACCGCCGAGCGAATACACGGTCGCCTCGGGAGCGGCCGCGCGCACCGCGGCGGCCTCCTCGACGCTGGCGACGAAGAAGGTCTTGCAGCCGGCCTTGGCCAGCGCCCGCGCAACCTGCTCGGCGCCGCAGCCATAGGCGTTGGCCTTGACCACGGCGGCGCATTCGGCCGGCACCGCGGTCTTCTCGAGCTTGCGCCAGTTGGCGATGATGGCGTCGAGGTCGATGGTGAGGATACCGCTGGCGGTCGGGTGGGCCGCCAGCAAACTGGCCTCGGATGTCAGCTGCGATTTCGCGTCAGTCACGATGTTCATGGCTCAGTTGTACGCGGGTGCCCTGCGTCGTTCAACCGAGTCCGGATCTCAGTGGCCGTGATCCGGAACCTGACCGTCGGGTGCGAGGTCGCCGAAGCGCGTGACGCTGGCCTCGAAGTGCAGATCGACCGTGCCGGTCGGGCCGTGTCGCTGCTTGCCGATGATGACTTCGGCCTTGCCGTGGGCAAGGTCCATGTCCATCTGCCACTTCTCATATTCCGGCGTGCCCGCGCGCGGCTCCTTGTTGGCGAGGTAGTATTCCTCGCGATAGACGAAGATCACGACGTCGGCGTCCTGCTCGATCGAGCCGGATTCACGCAGGTCGGACAGCTGCGGCCGCTTGTCGTCGCGGTTTTCGACCTGACGCGACAGCTGCGACAGCGCGATGATCGGAACGTTCAGTTCCTTGGCAAGTGCCTTCAGGTTGGTGGTGATCTCGGTGATTTCCTGCACGCGGTTGTCGTTGCCGCGTTTGCCCGAGCCCTGCAGCAGCTGGATATAGTCGATCACGATCAGGTCGAGGCCCTTCTGGCGCTTGAGCCGTCGCGCCCGCGCGGTGAGCTGCGAGATCGAGAGACCGCCGGTTTCGTCGACGTAGAACGGTAGCGATTGCAGCTCGATCGAACAGTCGCGGATCTTCTCGAAATCGAGCTCGGAGATGCCGCCGCGACGGATCGAGCTCGAGGGGATGCCGGTGCGCTCGGCGAGAATACGGGTGGCGAGCTGTTCGCCGCTCATTTCGCAGGAGAAGAAGCCGACACAGCCGCCATTGACTGCTTTGGTGGTGCCGTCCGCCTGGACTTCCGGCACATAGGCTTTGGCGATGTTGTAGGCGATATTGGTGGCGAGCGATGTCTTGCCCATGCCGGGACGGCCGGCGAGGATGATGAGGTCGGACGGCTGCAGGCCGCCCATCTTGGCGTCGAGGTCGCGCAGACCGGTCGAAATGCCCGACAGCTTGCCGTCGCGCTGGAACGCCTTCGCCGCCATGTCGACGGCGATCGTCAGTGCCTGCGCGAAGCGCTGGAAGCCGCCGTCATAGCGGCCGGTTTCAGCAAGGCCGTAGAGCTGCCGCTCGGCATCCTCGATCTGGGCGCGCGGCGCGAAGTCGACCGGCGCGTCATAGGCGACGTTGACGATGTCCTCGCCGATCTGGATCAGGTTGCGGCGCAGGCTGAGATCGTAAACGGTGCGTCCGTAGTCCTGCGCGTTGATGATGGTGGTCGCTTCGGCGGCAAGCCGGGCGAGGTATTGGCCGACCGTCATGCCGCCGATGTCGAGCTCGGCCGGCAGGAACGTCTTCAGGGTCACGGGGTTCGCGACCTTGCCCATCCGGATCAGGCTTCCGGCGGTCTCATAGATTTGCTGATGGATGGTTTCGAAGAAGTGCTTCGGCTCCAGGAAATCGGAGACCCGGTAGAAGGCGTCGTTATTGACCAGGATCGCGCCCAGCAGGCCCTGTTCCGCTTCGATGTTGTGCGGCGCACTTCGGTAGGCCGGGGATGCGGCGTCGGGCGCGAGCTTGTGGACGTTCGAATCAATCAAGGCCATGGACGAGCTTATTCTTCTGATTTCGTCGTTACTGAGATTTTCGGCTGTGGGGCGGCGATGAAGCGCCAGCCCGGCACGAAGCGAAAGGACGGATGTTTCTTATGCACGATTCACACAACGCGAGGTGTGAATCCGAAACAGCCGGATGCATTCCGCTTGACTGGGGTTTTGTCCGAAACCGGTCGGGAGCCGGCCGATCAGCACGGTCGTTGGCAAAAATTGGACGCCGCCTGAACCTTTTGCCAGGCGAGCGGACCCATGGAGAGGCGAGGCGGCTGTTGGCGTCGATTTCTCAGACCAGGATGAGGAAGGCCAGCGCGATCAAGGCGGCCACCACGCCAGTGGCGATCAGGGCGTAGTCAGTCGCGATATCGCGCTGCGGGTCCAACATCGTCTGGTGTGTTTCTCGGGTCATTCCGGACCACTACGACAGTCCGGGACAGACCTCTGTGAAGCAGATCACATGCGCCGCACTTTTTTTGCGGCAGGTTCGCGGGAACGACCCGGCGGATTCCAGGTTGTCTACGCTCAGGCAAGATACGGCGGCGATGGCTCGAGAGTTTCAGACAGCGCGATCAAGGCTTGGCCGGGCAGATGGCATGGATCGCCGCTGGCTGGCGGCGCTTGTCGATGCCATGGAGCAGGCGGCGCGTCCCGAGGTTCGCAATGTTCCCTGCGATGCCAGCTTGATTTCGGCCGCCGCGGCCCATCTGGCGCGTCCGGCGCCGACCTTTGGCCATTGCGGGTCGGCCTACAGCCTGCGCAACTAGCAGTACCCGTTCCTTCAGACCTATTCGCCGGCGAGTTGCAGCCGGGGCTTGGCCGCGCCGGCCTCCTTCAGCCGCAGGCGGGCTTCTTCGCCGCCGATATAGTCGCGGGTTATCGGGACGATGCCCTGGCGCTTGGTGAGCTGGAGCTGGAAGTTCATCATGTTCTGCACGCGGAACGACATCTCCGACGCAGCCAGGTAGAATTCCCACATCCGGGCAAAGGTCTCGTCGTAGAGCCGCACGGCCTCCTCGCGCCGCGCCATGAAGCGCTCGCGCCATGCCTTCAGCGTCTCGGCATAGTGCAGGCGGAGGATCTCCATGTCGCAGATCAGCAATCCGGCCTTCTCGATCGCCGGCATGACCTCGGACAGCGCCGGAATGTAGCCGCCGGGGAAGATGTATTTCCGGATCCAGGGGCTGGTGACGTCGGGGCCGGTCGAGCGGCCGATCGAGTGCAGCACCATGACACCGTCGTCGCTCAGCAGTTCGGCGCAGCGCGCGAAGAAGGTTTCATAGTAGGCGACCCCGACATGCTCGAACATGCCGACCGAGACGATGCGGTCGAACGGCCCGGGGATGTCGCGATAGTCCTGCAGCAGGAAGCGCGCCGATTGCGCCAGGTTCCGCTCCGCCGCCCGGGCGTTGGAAATTTGCAGCTGCTCGGTCGACAGCGTGACGCCGGTGACGTCGGCGCCGCTCATCTCGGCGAGATAGAGCCCAAGGCCGCCCCAGCCGGAACCGATATCGAGGATGCGGTGCCCGGGCTTGATCAGGAGTTTTGCGGCGAGGTGACGCTTCTTGGCGAGCTGGGCATCGTCCAGCGTCGCGTCCGGCGTCTCGAAATAGGCGCAGCTGTATTGCTTGTCCGCGTCGAGGAAGAGCGAATAGAGGCGGCCGTCGAGATCGTAATGACGGGCGACATTGCTTCTGGATCGGCCGCGCACATTGATCTGCTGGGCGCGGCGTCCGAGGAAGCGTACCCAGGCCTGCAGCCTGGCAAAGTTCGGCAGCATGGCTGCCTGACCCATCAGGACCGCCAGCACGTCGGCGACGGTGCCTTGCTCCACCACGAACGTGCCGTCCATGAAGGCTTCGCCGAGATAAAGTTCGGGATCGACCAGGATGCGGAGTTCCGCCCCTCGCGTCATGAAGCGCACGGCGACCGGTACACCCGTGCCATCACCGCAGATGAACTGAGCGCCGCTCGCGGTCGTGAACGTGATCGAACCGCGGCGGATGAAGCGCCCCAAGAAGTATCGCAACAATCGGTCCATCGAAACACCAACGGAACGGCAAGCTGCACACCGACACCACCGGAGTTGATCACTCCAATGTGTCCCCAACCTCAAGATAGGCAGGGAATTAGATCGCGCTATAGCGTTGTGGTCAAAGCCGATATTCCAAAATGTGACAATTGCGTGGATGCGTCATGGGCGCGCTTCCATTCGCGCGATAATCGGCTAAAAGGTGACCGCCGCGGCCGATCCATCAGGCGCTGGCGGCGATTTTTCCGGAATCTGGAGACTTAAGGAATGTTGAGCCGAGCCCTCAGTCTGGCGACGGTGGCGCTTCTGATTGGCTGCCTGTCAGCCGTATCGGCGCAGGCGCAAAACCTCGAGGCCGGCAAGAGCCCCTCCCAGATCTTCGCAAGCACCTGCACAGCTTGCCACAAGAGCCCGCGCGGCCTGCTGAAATCGGTCCCGGCCGGTTCGCTGCCGGGCTTCCTGCGCCAGCACTACACGACGTCCAGCGACATGGCCGGCGTGCTTGCCTCCTATCTGATTTCGAATGGTGCCAACGACCCGCGCTACCAGGCCAAGGATCAGCCCAAGGGGACTAAGGGCGGTAGGGAAGGCAGGCAGGAGGCGAACCAGTCCCCGGAGCAGCCGTCCGAGCGTCCGGCCCGCCGACGGCACCAGGATGCCGCGCCGCAGGAAGGGGCCAAACCCGATGGCGATGGCTTGAATCCCGAAGGACGTCCAGCTCACCGCGGCAAGCGGATGGCCCGCCCGAGCGAGACGCCGGAAGGCGCGAAGCCGGATGACGGCCAGACGCCGCAGGCCTTGGGCGAGGGCAAGCCGTCGCGTCAGAAGCACGGCCGTCGCGGCAAGCCCGTCGAGGAGCCGAAGTCCGAGGAGACGCCCAAGGGCGCGGCGACCAGCGACGAGCCCAAGACAGACCCCAAGACATCCACCCGGCATGATGACAAGGGTGAAGCCGAGAAGCCGGCGAAGCCTGCCGCCGAGCCCGACACGGCAAAGGTCGACGCGCCCAAGAGCAATGGCGGCGGCGAGCCGGCTGCCGTGCGATCCGATCCGGTTCCGCAGGTCACACCGGCGCCTGCCGCGGCTGCGCCTGCGGCGTCCGAGCCGGCAGCCGCCGCATCTCCCGCTCCGGAGCCAGCCGCGCCGCCGGTGACTGCGACGGCGCCGCCGCCGCCACCGCCCACGACGCCAGGCTCCGGCCCGCCGGAAGCTCCGACCTCGAAGTAATCGCCAACGCCGGGCCGCAAGGTCCGGCGTATTTGTTTGATCATCATTAGAGCAGTGCTCTAGAGTGTTAATCTAGTCAGGAGGACGACTTGAGCACGGCGCGCGAAGATCTGCTCGCAGCGGGACTGGCGGTGTTCGACCGCGACGGATTTGAGGGCGCGACGGTGGCCGAGATTCGCTCCCGCGCCCGCGCGTCCAACGGCAGCTTCTTCCACTTCTTCACCTCGAAGAAGGCGCTCGCCGGCACCCTGTTCCTGGAAATCCTGCAGGCCTATCACGCCACCATCATCAGCTCGGTCGACGCCAGCTGCGGGGCGGGCGAGGGCGTTGAGCGGCTGATCCACGCCCATCTCGATTGGGTCGTGAGCAACCGGCGCGAGGCGCGCTTCCTGTTCGAGATTTCGCGCAGCGAGTGGGGCGAGGAGGTGCGCGGCGCGCAGCGCAGCGAGAATTCGCGGCTCACCGACGGCATCGAGCGCTGGCGTGCGCCGCTGCTCGCGCGCGGCGAATTGCTGCCGATGAGCGCCGTGCTGTTCTTCAGCCAGATCGTCGGGCCGGCGCAGATCTTCTGCCGCGCCTGGCTATCGGGCCGCCATACCGGCGATCCGCGCGAACAGGTCGAGACGCTGATCGCCTGCGCGGTCCGCGCGGTGGTGGCGCCGGGTGCGCCAGAACGAACAGGAGAGACTTCATGAGCGAGACCGATCCGGACTTTGCACCGATCGCGACGCGAATTCGCGACAATGTCGGCCGGCAGGGCTTCATGGGTCTTGTCGGTGCCGAGGTAGCCGAGCTGTCGCGCGGCACCTGCACGCTCGCGGTCGACCGCCGGCCGGAGCTGTTGCAGCAGCATGGCCTGTTTCACGGCGGAGTGACGGCGTTTCTGGTCGACAACGCCACCACGATCGCAGCGGCGACGTCGCGCGGCCAGCCGGCGCTGACGGCGGAATACAAGCTGAACCTGCTGTCGCCGGCCTCGGGCGATCGTCTGATCTGCCGGGCGCGCGTGATCAAGCCGGGACGTCAGGTCGCCGTCGTTGCAGCCGACGTGTTCTGCGTCATCGACGGCAAGGAGAAGCACACCGCGACCGCATTGGCGTCGATCGCCATGCTCGACGACAAGGCGGCGGCACGAATCCAAAGCCCGGACTGATCGAGGCCGGGCTTCGTAGCGTTTAGTCGGTTGGACGATGGAGAGAAGCTTACTTCTCTTCGGCGGCCGGAGCCGGCGCGGCTTCCTCGTCGTGCTGGACTTCCGGATCGAAGAATTCGCCGGCGGCGGCGAGCGCCTCGGCGGCAGCGTCCTGGTCTTCCTGGCGGGTCGAGATGTCCTCGCCGCGCTTGATCCGCTCGGCCTCTTCGGCGGAGCGGGCGACCGTCACGGTGACGCTGGTCTCGACCTCGGGGTGGACGGCGATCGTCACCTTCTGCGCGCCGATCACCTTGATCGGCGAGTCGAGCCAGACCTGCGGGCGCGACACCGTCACGCCGTCGGCAGCCAGCGCGGCGACGATGTCGCGCACCGTCACCGAGCCGAACAGCTGGCCGGATTCGGAGGCCTGGCGGATGATGACGATGTCGCGGCCGTCGATCTTCTCGGCGACCTTGGCGGCTTCGCCCTTGGCCTGGATGTTGTTGGCCTCGAGCTCGGCCTTCATGCCATCATACTTGGCGCGGTTCGCCTCGGTGGCGCGCAGCGCCTTGCCGCGCTTCAGCAAGAAGTTGCGGGCGAACCCGTCCTTGACGCGCACGACTTCGCCCATTTGGCCAAGCTTGGCAACGCGTTCGAGCAGAATGACTTCCATTTTCGTTCTCCTTTAGATGCAAAGTACGGGTTTAAGTGGTTGGATCGAATCTCAAGCCGCGGGCAAAGGCGGCGGTCTTGTCTGCAGATAGCGCTGGCGCAGCCCGAACACGGCGTCGGCGATGCCGAGCGCGAACATCGCCACGATCGGCCAGCCGAACATGACGACGACCGCATAGATGCCACCGAGCCAGAAGCCGCGATTGGTGAGCGACAGCGTCAAGGTGTGCAGAACGGCGAAGCCGACCAGCGCATAGGCGATTACGAGTGCCGCGGTGACGATCTGCGCCAGCAGCGCAAGCATGCCGCCGATGAAGCTGACGGCGACAGCCGCCAGCAGCGCGACCAACGTCACGGCGGGAAGCGCCGTGGTGCGGAAATCCGGCCATGGCCGGTTCAACCGCCCGGAGGTTTGCGTGATCTTGCCGGCGAGCCAAAGGTTCAGCGTCAGCGTCACCATGGCGATGATGGTCGCCGCGAGCGGCGCGAAGATCACCAACGCGTCGACCAGCCGTTCGATGTCACCGCTGGGCTGCGCTTCGCCGGTGCTGAGCATCTTGAGCAGGCCGCGCCGCAACGTGCCGGTGATCGTGTCGGTATCGGTGCCGAGCGTGAGCAGCGCGGCGGTCGTGGTAACGATGGCGAAGGCTGCAATCCAGAGCAGGATGCGGCCGACGGGGTACCATTCAATCGCTGGCTGCTGCTGCTTGGTGCTGTCGCCGGCTTCGCCCGCGACCGGCCGTCCGAGCAGGGCCAGGTGGCCGAGCCACCAGCCGGGCACGGCGACCATCATGGCAAACGCGATGCTGTAGGGAAGGCCGAAGAGCGTGCCGAGCACGGATGCCGCACCCACTCCACCGATAGCGGCGGCGAGGGGGCCCCAGCCGAGCGCCGCCACCATGATCGGCAGCGGTGCGAGATAGAACAGCAATATCGAGATCGCCGCGCCCGAACTGATCGAGGCGAACATCAGCGCCGACGCGGCGCCGGCTGCGAGTGCAACGGTGAATATTCCGATCATCAGCTGTCCCGCCCCCTTCGAGCGGTTAGGGGTCCTGCTTCGAGAACCCCAACCATCGGCGACCGGACGACCCGGAAGCCTTATGAGAATGAGCGGCCGGCGACGTATGCCGCCGGCCGGAAACGATTACCTGATCACGTAAGGCAGCAAGCCGAGGAAGCGCGCGCGCTTGATGGCGCGGGCGAGCTCACGCTGCTTCTTGGCGGACACGGCCGTGATGCGGCTCGGCACGATCTTGCCGCGCTCGGAGACGTAACGCATCAGCAGCTTGGAATCCTTGTAGTCGATCTTCGGCGCATTCGCGCCCGTGAACGGGCAGGACTTGCGACGACGGAAAAACGGACGGCGGGCACCAGCATCAGCCATGATTCATTACTCCTCGGTCGCAGCTTCTTCTTCACGCGGACGGCGCGGGCCACGGTCGCCACGGAAACCACCCTCGCGGTCACCACGGAAGCCGCCTTCGCGGTCGCCACGGAAGCCACCACCACGGTCATCGCGCTCGCGATCGCGGTCGGCCTTGCGCATCATCGCGGACGGGCCTTCCTCGTGCTCTTCGACGCGCACGGTGAGATAGCGGATGACGTCTTCGTTGATCCGCTCCTGACGTTCGATCTCGGTGACGACAGCCGACGGTGCGTCGATGTTCATCAGCACGAAATGCGCCTTGCGGTTCTTGTTCATGCGGTAGGTGAGGGATCGCACGCCCCAGCTCTCGGTCTTGGTGACCTTGCCGCCGCCCTGTTCGACGATCCCCGTCATCTGGGCCGTCAGTTCATCCACCTGCTGGGTGCTCGCATCCTGACGCGCGAGAAAAACATGCTCATAAAGAGGCATGGTTGTCCTTTCCTGTGTTGGCGCGGTTTCCGGCGACAAGCCCTTCGAGACCTTCGGAAAGGACTCGAGCTGCTCAGAAGGCGGGAGCACGGGACGACGGGCCGACTGGCCCTGCCACATCAAAATCAACGGGTGAATTTGCTGAGACCGTCCGTTCAGCTCCCGGCCGGAGCCCACGAATGGCGCGCTTATATGGATTTTGGCCGCGAAAGCAAGGGTTCTCGGTCCCCGGATGTGCGAGGTGTCGTGGCCCTCCAGGCCGTTTGACGCAACCTCGGGTGATTTCCCGTTGATTTCTTTGTTTGTATATCATACAAACATCTTTGGGAGGACGAGATATGGGTTCGGAGACCGCCAGCGGCATGTCTGCGCCCGATCCGAAGCACGCGGTCCGCGCGACGCGGTCGGCGGGGCGCAAGATGCGCTCGCTGCTGCTCGATGCCGCCAGCCGCCTGTTCAAGGAACGCGGGCTCTCGGGCACATCGATCTCCGATATCGCCGCGGCCGCGGACGCCTTTCCGAGCCAGATCACCTATTACTTCCGCACCAAGGAAGCGCTGTTCGTCGAAGCCGCCAGCCGCGACATGCTCTATCTCGCGCGCGCGACCGAGCAGGCCGCCCTGAATGCCCACACCCCGCGCGACTACACCCACGCTTTGGCCGAGACCGTGACCGCGACCGACACGGTCGCTTTCTTCGCGGAGGCCTTGACCCTCACGCGGCGCCGGCAGGACCTCGCGCCCCTTGTCGAGCGCACCATCGAACGTCTGCACAGCGAGGGCGCGCGCGCCTATGCGGGCCAGGTCGAGCGGCACGGCTGGCGCTCGCTGCGCGCGCCCGAGGAGAGCTCGCGGCGGTTCTGGGCGATCGCGATCGGCGTGATCGTCGAAGGTTTTGCGATGGGCCGCGCTGCCGACGAGATGTGCCGCGAATTGCTGCGCGCGCTCGGCGAGCAGGCGACATCAACTTCGACGTCGGCCAATGACGGGACGCGGCTGCGCCTGGTCGGCGATCACGACACTTCATCCTCAACGGACGGCGAGACAGGCACATGACCGCGCTTCGCATGCGAGCCCGCGATTTCCTCACCGAGGACGAATTGGTTGCGGTGCGCGAGCGCACGACGTGGAAGGGCGCAGCCCTGATCGTGCATGCCTGGGCGCTGATCCTGGGCGCGATCGCGCTGGTCGCGTGGTGGCCCAATCCGCTGACCTATCTGCTCGCCGTTGCGATCATCGGCTCGCGCCAGCTCGGGCTTGCGATCCTGATGCATGACGGGG
The DNA here is from genome assembly GCF_054063995.1 of Bradyrhizobium sp. USDA 4504. NCBI lineage: Bacteria > Pseudomonadati > Pseudomonadota > Alphaproteobacteria > Hyphomicrobiales > Nitrobacteraceae > Bradyrhizobium > Bradyrhizobium sp. USDA 4504. The sequence goes on from NZ_JBSSGV010000001.1 coordinate 2,386,710, forward strand.
CGCACGGCTGTCTGTCGGCGGACGAGAGGACCAACCTGACGCTGAGCCAGTGGTTCTGCGCCTATCCGATCTTCGCGGAGACCCGCGGCTATCGCCGCTATCATCTGCAGCATCATGCGCGGACGCAGCAGGAGGATGATCCCGATCTCGTGCTGTCGGCGCCGTTTCCGATCACGAAGCTGAGCTACCGCCGGAAGTTCTTCCGCGATATCACCGGGCAGACCGGCTACCAGCAGCGCAAGGCGCAATTGCTCAATGCGATCGGGCCGAAGGAGTGGCCGTTGTCGCGGCGCGCCGCCAACTTCTGGCAGAAGCTCGGGCCGCAATGCGTCACCAACGCCTTGCTGTTCGCGGGCCTCGCCGCCGCCGGTGTGTGGTGGGCCTATCCGCTGTTGTGGCTGGTGCCGCTGCTGACCTGGATGATGGTGATCACGCGCATCCGCAACATTGCCGAACACGCCGTCGTGCCCGACAGCTCCGATCCCCTGCGCAACACCCGCACCACGCGGGCCAATGTCCTCGAGCGTCTCTTCATCGCGCCGTACTACGTGAACTATCACCTCGAGCATCATTTGCTGTTCTACGTGCCCTGCTACAACCTGCCGCGCGTCCACCGCATCCTCAGCGAAAGCCGCTATGCCGGCCGGATGGAAGTGCAGCCGGGCTACGCCGCCGTGCTGCGGCTGGCGACCGCCAGGCCCGCCAACGAGGATCGTCCGGGCCAGCTGGTCAACAGCGCACGCCGGGCGAGGGCCGGCGCCGAGGTTAACGCCGACCAGAATGCCGGCGGGTTCTAGTGTGCTGAATGCGAAGTTCGTGCGATTTCGCGGCAGCCACTTTCACGAACTTCGCATTCATAAAGCACACTAGAATCATAAGTTTGCTAGTGTCCTTATCGAATCCGAAGTTCGCTCCGAAGGTGCGGCAAATGATGCGAACTTCGGATTCGGGACACTAGCCCGGAGCCGGGACCGGCATCCCCAGGGTTCCTCTGGCGCGGCTTGACAGCACCGCCTCCGTCAGTGTCTTACGGCCCGGTCCGGGGCCGGTTGCAAGGCTGGGCTGCCAAGCCTGGGCTGCCAAGGCTTGGTTGCCAAGGCTTGGTTGCCAAGGCCTGATTGCCAAGGCTTGGTTGCAAGGGATTGGCCCGGACCCGCTGTGGCGCGTTTTGCGCGACGCGGATACCGTTTTCCCCTGCGGCAGGCGTAAAGCGCCTGCGCGGAGATCACGCTCAACAAGGTAGGGATCGCCGATGACGGCAGCATTTACGTTTCCCGGGCAGGGCTCGCAGGCGGTTGGCATGGGCAAGGCCCTGGCCGACGCCTTTCCGGCGGCCAGGGCGGTGTTCGACGAGGTCGATTCCGCGCTGGGCGAGAAGCTGACCGCGATCATCTGGGATGGTCCCGGCGAGACATTGCAGCTCACCGAAAATGCCCAGCCCGCCCTGATGGCGGTGTCGATCGCCACATTGCGCGTGCTCGAGAGCGAGGCCGGCTTTTCGGTCGGCCGCAATGCGGCCTTTGTTGCCGGACACTCGCTCGGCGAGTATTCGGCGCTGGCCGCCGCCGGGAGCCTCTCCGTCAGCGACACCGCGCGGCTGCTCCGCACCCGCGGGCTCGCGATGCAGAAGGCGGTGCCGGTCGGCGTCGGTGCGATGGCCGCACTGCTCGGTCTCGATTACGAAACCGCCGTGGCGGTCGCCAACGAGGCGGCGCAGGGACAAGTCTGCCAGGCCGCCAACGACAATGGCGGCGGCCAGGTGGTGGTCTCCGGTGACAAGGCCGCCGTCGATCGCGCGGTCGAAATCGCCAAGACCAAGGGCGCCAAGCGCGCCATGCTGCTGCCGGTGTCGGCGCCGTTCCATTGCAAGCTGATGCAGCCGGCGGCCGATGCGATGGCAGAGGCGCTGTCGGGGGTGACCATCAAGGCGCCCGCGGCGCCGCTGGTCTCCAACGTGCTGGCCTCCGCCATCACCGATCCCGACGAGATCCGCCGCCGCCTGATCGAGCAGGTCACGGGCACCGTGCGCTGGCGCGAGTCGGTTGCCTATATGGCAGGGCAGGGCGTGACGCGGTTCTTCGAGATCGGCGCCGGCAAGGTGCTGAGCGGCCTCGTCAAGCGCATTGCCGACGGCGCGGTCGGCGTGTCCGTCGGCGGTCCGAACGATATCGCTGCGGCCAAGGACGCGCTCGCGGCTTCGGCTTGAAGCAGCCGGAAGGAGAATTCGATGTTTGATCTGACTGGCAAGACGGCGCTCGTCACGGGCGCAACCGGCGGCATCGGCGGCGCGATTGCGCAGGCGCTGCATGCGCAGGGCGCAACGGTAGCGATCTCGGGGACGCGGCGCGAGGTGCTGGACGGCTTTGCGGCCAAGCTCGGCGCGCGCGTGCATGTCCTGCCGTGCAATCTCTCCAGCAAGGATGATGTCGAGGCGCTGGTGCCGGCAGCGGAAGCTGCGATGGGACAGGTCGACATCCTGATCGCCAACGCCGGCATCACCCGCGACAACCTGTTCGTGCAGCTGCGCGACGAGGATTGGGACGACGTGATCGCGGTCAACCTGACCGCGACGTTCCGCCTGGCGCGCGCGGCGACCAAACTGATGATGCGCAAGCGCTTCGGCCGCATCATCGCGATCACCTCGATCGTCGGCGTCACCGGCAATCCGGGGCAGGGCAACTACACCGCGTCGAAGGCCGGCATCATCGGCCTGATCAAGACGCTGGGCGCCGAATACGCCAAGCGCGGCGTGACCGCCAATTGCATCGCGCCGGGTTTCATCAAGACGCCGATGACCGATGCGCTCAACGACAAGCAGCGCGAATCCATCCTGGCGAAGGTTCCTGCGGCGCGGCTCGGAACGCCCGAGGACATCGCGGCCGCGGCGGTCTATCTGGCCTCGAACGAGGCCGCCTACGTCACCGGACAGACGATCCACGTCAACGGCGGGATGGCTATGATTTGAGCTACTGGCCGCCTCTCGCAATGCGGCGAAAAGCCGTTTTCGGGAGCCGGTTCAGGCGTGTAGTCAAGGCTTTGGAAGTATGGTAGCTGAAGCCCCCGTGGATGGGCGAAGAACGCCATTGCAGGATTTTGAAACCCTGTATATTGGCGTGGCGACGCCTGCCGTTCGCCGGGGCTTTAATCGGCTACGACCGGGCCGAATCAAGACTATGCGCGACTGAGTAATCGAGACGACCACGATGGCTCGTATCGTCTTGGGGTCGGGTCCAATGGAACAACGAGGTTGAACGATGAGTGAGATTGGCGAGCGGGTTAAGAAGATTGTGGTCGAGCACCTTGGTGTCGAACCCGAGAAGGTGGTCGATAGCGCGAGCTTCATCGATGACCTCGGCGCCGACAGCCTCGACACCGTCGAGCTCGTGATGGCATTCGAAGAAGAATTCGGTTGCGAGATTCCCGACGACGCGGCGGAGACGATTCTGACCGTTGGCGACGCGACCAAGTTTCTCGAGAAGAACGCGAAGAGCTGACGCCGATCGCGAAGTTGACGGGGCCGGACGGACCGTGATCGAGCGGTCCCCCGGCTTCTTATTATCAGCCGCGCATTGCTGGCCGGAGAGGTGGAAATGAGACGAGTTGTCGTCACGGGGCTGGGCATGCTTACACCGCTCGGCTGCGGCGTTGACGCAACTTGGGCGCGCATCCTCGCCGGAGACAGCGGCGGCAAGAAGATCGACACGTTCGACGTGTCCGACCTGCCGAGCCAGGTCGCCTGCTACATTCCGCGTGGCGACGGCACTGGCGGCACCTTCAATCCCGATCAGTGGATGGAGCCGAAAGACCAGCGCAAGGTCGACGACTTCATCGTCTATGCGATGTGCGCGGCCAAGCAGGCGCTGGACGATGCCGACTGGCATCCGAAGTCGGACGAGGACCAGTTCGCCACCGGCACGATGATCGGCTCCGGCATCGGCGGCCTCACCGGCATTGCCGAGACTGCGGTGCTGCTGAAGGAGCGCGGACCGCGCAGGGTCTCTCCGTTCTTCATTCCGGGCCGCCTGATCAATCTGGCCTCCGGCTACGTCTCGATCGAGCACGGCCTGAAGGGGCCCAATCATGCAGTGGTCACGGCGTGCTCGACCGGCGCGCATGCGGTCGGCGACGCGGCGCGGCTGATCGCGCTCGGCGACGCCGAGGTGATGGTCGCCGGCGGCGCCGAATCGCCGATCTCGCGCATCGGCATCGCCGGCTTCTGCGCGGCGCGTGCGCTGTCCACCGGCTTCAACGAGACCCCGCAAAAGGCATCGCGGCCGTACGACAAGGATCGCGACGGCTTCGTGATGGGCGAGGGCGCCGGCGTCCTCGTGCTGGAGGAATACGAGCACGCGAAGCGCCGCGGCGCGAAGATCTATGCCGAGGTCACCGGCTATGGCCTGTCGGGCGATGCCTTCCACATCACCTCGCCGCCGCCGGACGGCAATGGCGGCTTCCGCAGCATGACCATGGCGCTGAAGCGCGCCGGCCTCGCGGCATCCGACCTCGACTACATCAATGCGCACGGCACCTCGACCCAGGTCGGCGACGAGATCGAGCTCGGCGCGGTCGAGCGTCTGCTCGGCAATGCGGCCTCGAAGGTTTCGATGTCGTCGACCAAGTCCGCGACCGGACATCTGCTCGGTGCGGCCGGTGCGATCGAGGCGATCTTCGCGATCCTGGCGATTCGCGATAACGTGGTGCCGCCGACCATCAATCTCGACAATCCGTCGGTGCAAACGGCGATCGATCTTGTGCCGCATACGTCGCGCAAGCGTGACGTCAATGTGGCGCTGTCCAATTCCTTCGGTTTCGGTGGCACCAACGCTTCCGTGATCGTGCAGCGCGTGACCAATTAGTAGGTCGTTAGAACTAGTCCACCGTTTTGCCGTATTCCGCGGTGACTCCTAATAGCGGGCGTATGCTATTGGCAGGGCAGGGGTTTGCCCGGCCACGATTCAACCGGCAGGATATTGGTTTGCATCGATGAGTGAGAGGCCGCCCATTTCACCGAGGAGTCCACGCGCCGCGCTGGAGCCCGAACAGCTTCCGCCGCCGCCCAAGCGCTCGGATCGCGCCCGCAATCCCTTCGTGATCGTCGGCAATGCCATCTTCACCATCCTGATCATCCTGATGATCGGCGCCGGCGCGACGTATTACTACGGCAAGCAGGCGCTGGAATCGCCGGGACCGCTGCAGGAAGACAAGATCGTCAACATCCCGGCGCGCGCCGGCAAGCGTGACATTGCCGACGTGCTCTCGCGTGAGGGCGTGATCAACGTCAATCCGTGGGTCTTCATCGGTGGCGTGTTCGCGCTGAAGGCAAGCTCCGATCTCAAGCCAGGCGAATATTCGTTCCAGAAGAACGCCAGCCTGCGCGACGTCATCGCCACCATCGTCGACGGCAAGGTGGTGCAGCACGCCATCACGATACCGGAAGGCCTGACTTCCGAGCAGATCGTGACGCGGCTCTCCGACAACGACATCTTCACCGGCTCGGTGCGCGAGATCCCGCGCGAGGGCACGCTGCTGCCGGAGACTTACAAATTCCCGCGCGGCACCACGCGCGACCAGGTGATCCAGCGCCTGCAGCAGGCGCAGAAGCGCGTGCTCGCCGAAATCTGGGAACGCCGCAACACCGACACGCCGCTGAAATCGCCGGACCAACTGGTGACGCTGGCCTCGATCGTCGAGAAGGAAACCGGCCGCGCCGACGAGCGCAGCCGCGTCGCCGCCGTGTTCGTGAACCGCCTGCGCCAGCGGATGAAGCTGCAGTCCGATCCGACCATCATCTACGGACTGGTGGGCGGCAAGGGAACGCTGGGCCGTCCGATCAAGCGCAGCGAAATCACGCAGCCGTCGCCCTACAACACCTATGTGATCGACGGCCTGCCACCCGGACCGATCGCCAATCCCGGCCGCGCCTCGCTGGAGGCGACCGCCAATCCGGCGCGCACCCGCGACCTGTTCTTCGTCGCTGACGGAACCGGCGGCCACGCCTTCACCGAAACCTACGACCAGCACGCGAAGAACGTCGCCAAGCTGCGCGCGTCGGAAAAGCAGATCCAGAACGACACCGTCGAGCCCGCGGATGATCCGGCGCCCGCCGCCGCGACGCCCGGCGCCGACACCAATCCCACGGCGACGACGCCGAAGCCCACCAATCAAAAGAAGCCGCCGCGCGGTCGGCAGGGCGCAGCCCAACAGACCAATTCGCCGCCGGTGGTGCAGCGCTAAAGCGCGAGCGTCATCGCGCTTTAGCTTCTTGTTTGAGCATGATCTTTCGGAAAACCGCCATACACTTTTCCGGATCATGCTGTAGCTCTGCATTTTCCGGTGGTGGAACGTAATTCCACTTTCACGGAATCCGTTTTAAGGTCGCACCGGCTCCCCACGAGTCTCGCAGGCTCCGGGTGAGTCCCATATCCTTCTGTTGGAGAGTTCACGCGATGGCGCTGTCGAGCATGACTGGCTTTGCCCGAAGCCATGGCGCAAGCGGTCCCTATACGTTCGAGTGGGAGCTGAAATCGGTCAATGCCAAGGGCTTTGACCTGCGGTTGCGGCTTCCGCCGGGCTGGGACGAACTGGAAGCGCTTGCCAAGAAGCGGGCCGGCGAGCTGCTGTCGCGCGGCACGGTCTACGCCAATCTCAGCGTCAAGCGCACCGACGCGGCGCAGACGATCCGGATCAATGAGGACGTGCTCGCCGCCGTGGTGAAGGTCGCCGGCACGCTCGCGCAGCGGATCGACGCGGTGGCGCCGAGCATCGACGGACTGCTCGGCATCAAGGGCGTCATCGAGGTGGTCGAGCCCGAGAGCAACGAGGACGAGGACAAGGCGGCGCGCGAGGCGGCGGCGATGGCCTTCGAGCAGGCGCTCGGCAGCCTTGTCGAGATGCGCCGCCGCGAGGGCGATGCGCTGGGGCAGATCCTGATGCAGCGGATGGACGAGGTCGAGCGGCTCGCCAGGCGCGCCGAGACCGCTCCCGGCCGCAAGCCCGAGGCGATCAAGGCGCGGCTGGCCGAGCAGATCGCGGCCCTGCTCGAGACGTCCGACCGCTTCGATGCCGACCGCCTGAACCAGGAGGCGATCCTGATCGCCACCAAGGCCGACATCCGCGAGGAACTCGACCGCATCGCCTCGCACATCGCCCAGGCGCGCGAGATGATCGGCAAGGGCGGTCCGGTCGGGCGCCGGCTCGACTTCCTCGCCCAGGAATTCAATCGCGAGGTGAACACCTGCTGCTCGAAGTCGAACGACGTCGAGCTGACCAACACCGGGCTTGAAATGAAGAACGTGGTCGAGCAGTTCCGCGAACAGGTCCAGAATCTGGAGTGAATGATGACGGCGCAGGGTTTTGACGGCGTTGAGCGGCGCGGACTGATGTTCGTCCTGTCGTCGCCGTCGGGCGCCGGCAAGACGACGCTGTCGCGCATGCTGCTGGAGCGCGAGCCGGGCCTGAAGATGTCGGTGTCGGCGACCACGCGGCCGATGCGGCCGGGCGAGGTCGAGGGCCGCGACTATTTCTTCGTCGACAAGAAGAAATTCGAGAAGATGGTCGAGCAGGGTGAACTGCTCGAATGGGCCACCGTATTCGACAACCGCTACGGCACGCCGAGTGCGCCGGTCGAGGCCGCCCTAGCGGTGGGGCAGGATGTTCTGTTCGATATCGACTGGCAGGGCACGCAACAGCTCCACCAGAAAGCCAGCGCTGATGTGGTGCGGGTGTTCATCCTGCCGCCGTCGGCCGCCGATCTCGAGAGGCGGCTGCATACCCGGGCGCAGGATTCGGAAGAGGTCATCCGCGGACGGATGAGCCGCGCCAGTCATGAGCTGAGCCATTGGGCGGAATACGACTACATCGTCGTCAACCACAACGTCGACGATGCCTTTGCCGAGGTGCAGTCGATCCTGAAGGCCGAGCGCCTCAAGCGCGAGCGCCGCACCGGCCTTACCGAATTCGTGCGCGGCCTGCAGCGTCAGCTCGAGAAGTAGCGCGTTGCGGACGTGATGCGAGCGCATCACGTCCGTTTGCATTTTTTCCTAAGCGGACCTTAGTTCGTCGCGCTGCGCGCAAGCCGCTGTAGCATCGCGGCGATCTGCTTGTTGTCCTGCTCCCTTTGATCCCGATCACGCGTAGTCTCGCGACGTGGAGCAGGCTTCTCGGCGCGGCGTGGAGCGGGCGTCTCCGCGCGACGTGGAGCGGGCGTCTCCGCACGGCGCGGAACGGGCGTCTCGGCGCGGCGCGGCGCAGCCTCGGACAGCCGCAGCGGACGATCCCGGCTGACAACTGCCATCGGGGGCGCCGGCTCGGTGTGCAGCGAATCCCACGGCGCCTGCCACTCATCCTCGGTCTCGTAAGGCGGCGTACGCGTGCGGGTCAGCCGGAAAACCAGCGTGCTGACCAGGCCGGCCAGCGCCAGGGCTCCAACCATCACGATCAGCAGCATCTGCGTCGACGACGGTGACTTCTCCACGGACGCTTCGGCCGTGGCGGGGGCGGCAGGCGCCGGCGCGGCCGCCGGTTGCGGCGTCGTGTCTGCCTGCGCAACCGCGGTCGGCTGGTCTGCGGCGCGTCTGGTTCCGTTGGTTCCGGCCATGCTCGATGCATCCAGCCATCTGGCGTTCACGTCGGACGGCTGCGCGTTGGTACCGGTGGGCGTGGCTGCCGGGTCGAGCGTCGCTGCCGTTCCGCCGGCCTGGCCGGCGTCGGCGCTTGGCGCAGGTACGGCTGCGACCTGGGGCGAGGGCCATTCGGCATGGGCATCGGCGACTGATCTGCGCATCGCCGGCTGCTGCGGCGCGGGCTGGCTCTGCGGCGTCGGCTGGCTCTGTGGCGGCGTCGCGTCGGCCGTTGTGGTATCGGGCGCTGCTGCCGCCGGCGGCTGCTGCGTGCTCGTCGTCGCCGTCTTGGCGGCCTTGTTCTTGGCCTCGTTCTTGGCCTCGCCGAGATACCAGCACTTCTTCTTGCTGCGATCGAGATGGTAGAACCAGTGGCTTCCCGCAGGCGCGGTTCCCTTGGGCGCGGCCAGGCAGGTGTCCGCCGTGTTGTTGGTGCTATTGGCCGTATTGGCGGCGGTCTGGGCCATGGCGCTGCAACTGGCGCCGGCCAGGATGCTGGCGGCAAGCGCCGCAGCGAATTTCGCTGAACGATTTGACATACGCGTCCCCGGTATCTCTTTTTTAACGCAAACGCTGGAGATCCCAATCTCGGCAAAGAGTTGGGTCGCAATGCGCCGCAAATCCGGAACGGGTGGGGCTTAATTGGGGCTCGCGGCGTGCCGCAATTGCGGCGAGCCCGAGGAACGTGAACCGAACGATGGCTTGGTTCGACCGTCAGGTTCCATCGGAGCGGCCGCGTCCCGCCGGCGGTAGCAGCACCGGCGGGACGTCATGTCTCAGCGTGATCTTTCGGAAAAACGCGTCACGCTCTTCCGGATCATGCTCTAGTTCTTCAGGACGATGCGTCCGACGACCTTGCCGGCGCGCAGCTCGTCGATCCATTTCTGGACGTCGGCCATCGGCTCTTCCTTCATCGGCGTCGGCTTGATCTTGCCAGCGCGGGCGAGCGCCATCAATTCCTGACCTTCGGCCAGCGTGCCGACCATGAAGCCTTCGATGGTCATGCGCTTGTACACCCACTGCACCATCGGCAGCGTGAACTGGCCGCCCATCAGGCCGGACACCACGATCTTGCCGCCGCGCGCGACCGTCGACACCGCAAACGCCATCGACTTCTCGTTGCCGGCAAAGTCGACGACGCCGTCGAAGCCGCCGTCGCTCTCCTTCAGCATGCGCTTGACGACATCGGGCTCTGCCGGGTCATAGGCGGCCGCCGCGCCGTTCTTCAGCGCGGTCTCGCGCGCCGCGGGGCTGAGATCGGCAACCGTGATCGGCTGCTTGAACATCGCCTGCGCGAATGACAGGCCCATCATTCCGACGCCGCCGAGACCGATCAGCAGCAGATTGCGCTGGCGCGGACGATCGACCAGGCGCTTCAGCGCGCCATAGGCGGTGACGCCGGAGCACATCAGGGTGGCGGCCTGGTTGACCGGCAGCGGATCGTAATCGAGCAGGTATTTTGCGTCGGGCACCAGCACGTGGGTGGCGAAGCCGCCGTCGATCGAGACGCCGAGGAAGCGCTGCTTGACGCAGAGATTCTCGTCGCCGGCGAGGCAGTCGCGGCACTGGCCGCAGCCGATCCAGGGGAAGACGGCCTTCTTCGTCCCGATCAGATCCTTCGGCGCATCGGGGCCGACCTCGTCGACCACGCCCGCGATCTCATGGCCGAGCGTGAAGGGCAGGGTCATGCCGCGGGTGGTGTCGAGCTTCTTGCCGCCGCCGAGATCGGCGTAGCCGTCCTGGATGTGGAGATCGGAATGGCACAGGCCGCAGCGCTCGATGCGCACCAGCACTTCGCGTCCCTGGGGCTTCGGCGTGTCGACGATGGTTTCGCACAGCGGTGCGTCGAATTTGACGAGGGATTGGCGAACCATACGCGCCATTACGTTTTCTCCTGTTGTTCTATTTTGTGGCCCGTATATCGGCCAATTCCCGGGCCATGGCAACAAAGCCCGCGACCGGAATGGTTTCGGCGCGCCGTGTCGCGTCGATATCGGCTGCGGCAGCAAGCCGCGCCGGATCGACCGACAGCGATTTCAAACTCTGGCGCAGCATCTTGCGGCGCTGGCCGAAGGCGGCGGCTGCGACCTGCTCGAGCATGCGGCGGTCGCACGGCTCGGGCGCGGCGCGCGGTATCAATCGTACCACCGAGGACGTGACCTTCGGTTGCGGCACGAAGGCCGCGGGCGAGATGTCGAACAGGATCTTGGTCTCGGCGCGCCAGTTGGCGAGCACCGCGAGCCGGCCATACGCCTCCTCGTCCTCATGGGCGACGATGCGCTCGGCGACCTCGCGCTGGAACATCAGGACCATCATGTCGTACCAGGGCGGCCACGGCTCGATCGACAGCCAGTCGACCAGCAGCTGGGTCGCGATGTTGTAGGGCAGGTTGGCGACGATCTTGGCCTTGGCGCCATCGAGCAAGGGACGCGGGTCAAAGCGCTGCGCGTCGCCATGCACGATCTCGATGCGGCCGGGATAGCGCTTGGCGATATAGTCGAGCGCAGCCAGCGCCCGCTCGTCGCGCTCGATGGCGATCACGCGCTTGGCACCCAGCGCAAGCAGCGCGCGCGTCAAGCCGCCGGGACCGGGGCCGACCTCGATCACGGTGGAGTCTTCCAGCGGGCCCGCGGCGCGGGCAATGCGCGCGGTGAGGTTGAGATCGAGCAGAAAATTCTGGCCGAGCGATTTGCGCGCCGACAGCGAATGCTCGCGAATGACGTCGCGCAGCGGCGGCAGATCGTCGATCGTGCTCACTTAGCTTGATGCCGCGGCCATGCGCGCGGCGAGCCGGAGGGCGGCGATCAGGCTCGACGGATTGGCCTTGCCGGTGCCGGCGATATCGAATGCGGTGCCGTGATCGGGCGAGGTCCGGATGAAGGGCAGCCCCAGCGTGACGTTGACGGCGTCCTCGAACGCGACGGTCTTGATCGGGATCAGCGCCTGGTCGTGATACATGCAGATCGCGCAGTCGTAGGTCTTGCGCGCGGCTGCGTGGAACATGGTGTCGGCCGGCAGCGGGCCTCGGACGGCAATGCCGTCGCGGCGCAGGATCTCGACCGCGGGCGCGACGATCTCGACGTCTTCCATGCCGAGCGTGCCGTCTTCGCCGGCATGCGGATTGAGGCCGGCAATGGCGAGCCGCGGCGCTGCGAGGCCGAACCGCGCCTTCATGTCCGCGACCACGATCCGCGCGGTCGACACGATCAGGTCGGTCGTCAATTGCGCCAGCGCCTCGCGGACCGACACATGGATCGTCACCGGGACAACGGCGAGCGCCGGTGACCACAGCATCATCACCGGCTGCGGCGCGCGCCCGCCGCTTGCGGCAAGCTCGGCCAAGAACTCTGTATGGCCGGGATGTCGGAAGCCGGCGCGGTACAGCACGTTCTTGGCGATCGGATTGGTGACGACGGCGCTGGCCTTGCCGGCGGCGACATCGGCGACGGCCTGCCGGATCGATGCCAGCGCCGCATCGGCACTCGTGCCGTCGGGCTGGCCCGGTCGCGCCGTCGCTGTCTTGCCGGTCGCAACCACGGGGAGGGCGCGTGCGAACGTCGCGGATGCCTCCGCGGCGCTGACCTCGGCCAACTCGACGGCAAGCCCGAGCGCCTTGGCGCGTTCGGCAAGCGCGGCGCGGTCGCCGAGCAGATAGAACGGCGGGAGATCGAGTTCGCGGCGGCGCAGCCATGCGGCGAGCGTGATGTCGGGGCCGATGCCTGCGGGCTCGCCGGATGTCAGTGCGAGAGGTTGAGCCATGCGTCAACGATAGTCGATCATCGCCCGCCTGGATATTCGATCATCGCGGCTTTTCGGACTTCCTGCAGGTAGGCCTTCGACTTCGCCTCGTACTTCTGCACGTACATCTTGTCGCGCATCTCGCGCTTCTTCGGCGTGTCGACGGTGGTTGCCTTCCTGCCGCAGAGGGCGACCATTTCGACGCCCTGCTTGGTGACCTCGGGAGGGGTGAGGTGGCCGACCGGGGTCTTGTCCAGGATGTCGCGCAGCGACTGCGGCAGGTCAGCCGAGGTCTTCACGACGATCTCGCGGATCGCGGCGTTGCGCATCGACTTGAAGAAGGTGTTGGCTTCCTCGCAACTGGTGACGCGCTCGCGCAGGCTGTCGGCTTCCTTGCGGCGCCCCTCGAACTCCGACTGCGGCGCGCCGCGGGGCACGATCAGAACGACCGGCTGCATCCTGTATTCGAACGCCTCGGCCTCAGCCGCCCCTCCGGTCTCCTTGACCGCGTTGGCCACGTCCTTTTCGCCAACCTGCAGGCTTTCCTTGAAGCGGCCGCGGACCAGGCTGGTCCAGACCATGTCGGCCCTGATGCGTTGCTTCAGCGTATCCGGGCGGATGCCCTTGCCCTCGAGCACCTTGGTGAGCTGGTCGCCGGAAAGCCGCATCCGCTGCGCCATGCCGCCGAAGGACTGTTCGATATCGCCGGCGGAGGGGTCGACGCCGAACTTCTTGGCTTCCTTGATCTTCAGCTTCTCGTCGATCAGCTCGTCGAGGACGGTCTTCCGATCAGGCGTCTTGCCGCCGGTCAGAGCGTTCAGCTTGGCGCGCTGCTCGATGTCGTAATTGGTGATGGGCTCGCCATTGACCATCACGGCGATGGTCTGGGCATGCAGTCGCACACTGCCTCCCAGCAGAAGGAAAAGAGCCAGCAGGGAACTCAACACTAGCTGATAGCGGCGCGTTGGCAGGCTAGCGGTCGTCATTATCGTCATGTCAGCCGTTTAAACCAATTCAAGCCGGAGCCACAGGCCCGCAGGCAATCCAAGCCCCCCGCCAGACCGCTCGCTCGCTACTGCATGCCAGCCGAACTGCTGGACGTGGAGGTCTGCGCGATCGTCCGCAGCCCGATCTGGAACATGAACGCGTGGCTGAGGACGGGCGGCGTCGAGCCGGCCTGATAGGTATAGGACGTGACATAGTTGGCGGCCAGCACGAAGCAGTCGTCCACATAGCCCGCGCCGAACGCGTACTGGTTGATTTTGTTCGCTTCAAGGTCCCAGCGCGCCGCGCCCTGAACCACCCAGTTCGCCGCCACCTTGACCGATCCGCTGGCGAGGATGCCTTCGCGGCGCGTCAAATAGCCAAGCTCCGGCTGCGCGGCATAGTCGCCGTACATCAGGCTGACCGACCAGCGGTCGAAGTTCGCGCTGGCCTGGGCCTCGAACCGGTTGATGTTCCAGGTCGCCTCGTCCATCCGCGAGCGGACGCTGAACGTGTAGGTGCGGTTCGGCGAGTAGGCGAGGCTTGCGACATAATCCGAACGCGGGTTCTGCAGGCCGGAATCTATGCCGGTGTTGGTGACGTCCGCGACCGCGAACGAGTTCAACCCGAACATCTGGTAGGACTGTCCGAACATCGCCTTGACGCTGCCGCCGCGATCGAACTGCGTGGTGGCCTGCACGCCGACATTGGCGCGGCTGCCGCCCTCGACGCGGTCGTAGCCGGAGAACTTGTCGACCGCGAACAGGTTCGAGGTATCGAACACCAGGCTCTGCGCGTCCTCGTTCGGAAGCTTGCCGGCGTCGGGTTCGTTGGGCCGGATGATGACCTGCGCGATCGGCTCGACGGTCGTCGTGCCCCACGGCTGCACGTTGATGAACGGGTAGCGGTATTCGAAGCCGACGGTCGGCATCAGGCGGACCGTCTGAGTGTCGCCGACCGGCAGGAAGTTGGAAACGCCCGGCTGGTTCGAGATGTCGGCGTTGATGGCGTCGGCGCGGACGCCGACGAACGGCGTCCAGATCTGGCCGAGCGGGTCGGTATAGGATTTACGCCACTGCGCCTCGGCGGTCAGCCTCGTGTAGGTGCCCGGCATGCCGCGCAGCAGGCACTGCGACGGCGTCCGCGCCATCGGATCAGCGGACGTGGTCGTGCACAACGGGTTAAGTGGGTTGGCGGCCTGTGCCGTGATCGGGTCGAACACCGCGGTTTCGCGGGTCAGGTTGGTGAAGTTCACCTTGTAGCTGAACTCGCCACCGAAGATCGGGCTGTTGATCACGTTGTTGTAGTCGATAACGGGCGCGACCACCGGAACCTGGTTCTGGTTGCCCGAGTAGCTGAGATAATAGATCGCGCGTGCGTCGAAGAAGCTGCGGTTGCCGACGCCGGTCAGATAGAGCTGCGAGATCGCCTCGGTCGGCAGCGACAGGAACGACCCGAACGGGTCCTTGTACTGGGCCAGCCGGTAATCGGACATGAAGTAGTAGTCGGACAGCAGCACGCCGTCCCAGCCCCAGGTCCACTTGTCGTTCAGCGCGAACTGACCCTTGGTCTCGATGCCGCCGCGGAACTGGCGGTCACCGGGCTGGCCCTTGAAAGCGTCCTGATCGAGTTGGTCGATGCCGTAGAGCCGGATCTGGTAAGCGCCGTTCGACAGACGCTGGCGGAATTCGCCTTGGAACAGCACGCCCTGCTTCGACGTGATGCGCGGATTGAACGTCGCGTCGAAGTCCGGCGCGAGCGCGAAGTAATAGGGGATTTCGACGCCGACGCCGAACGCCGAATAGGTGGTGAAGCCCGGCATCAGGAAGCCGCTCTTGCGCTTCACGGTCGGATCGGGCGTCGAGAAATAGGGCAGATACGCCATCGGAACGCCGAAGAATTCGAGCTGGGCGTTCTCGAAATAGAGCATCTTCTCGGTCTGGTTATGGATGATGCGCGCGCCCTTGACCTGCCAGAGCGGCGGCTTCTTCGGATCATCCTTACAGGGCGCGCAGGCGGTATAAACGCCGTTGTCGAACACCGTGTAATTGCCGCTGGACCGATCGGCGCGGGTCGCCGCCATGCGGGTCTGGTCTTCGGTGTCGACGCGCAGCGAATCGACGAACCCGTCGCGGTAGTCGTCGCTGAGATCAAGGATGTTGGCGTAGGTGATCTTGCCTTCCGCATCGGTCATGCGGATGTTGCCTTCGGCATGAAGACGCTTGGTCTTCTGATCGTAGATGACCTTGTCGGCCTCGACGCTGGTGCCGTTGTAGAACATCTGGACGTTGCCGACGGCCGAGATGCGCTGGTTGTTGTAGTCGTAATCGACCTCGGTCGCCTGAACCAGCATCTGCCCGTCATTCTTGGCCGGCGGGCGGGGCGGCTTCGGCGGACGCGGATTGTAGGTGAAGGCCTGCGCGGCAGCCGGCGTCGACGCGACAACGTCGAGCGCGCTGACCACGACGAACGCGGCGAGGAGAGCTGAGATCGAAACGCCAAACGCGGCCATGCGGCTCCGTTGACGGCGCAGGACACTGCGCCGCCCGAGAGCAGGCGACCTCAACTGGCGGGCGGCGACGATAGCCACTACCCGTCCTCCTGGTACAGCAAGGCTAAGAAACCGGTGAGGCTGCCCACAACGACAGGCAACCACGCCGCAGCGATGGGATGCATCAACTCAGCCTTGCTCAAATCTTCAGTTACTTTCGACAGCACGTAGAGCAGAAAGCCTGCGCCCACGCCACTCAAAACCATCTTCTGCACGCCGCCCATCCGAAAGAAGCGGAGGCTCACAGAAGCCGCCAACATCACCATCGCAGCCAGCAAAAACGGCTGTGCGATGAGCTTGTGATACTGCAAGCGATAGCCGGCCGTCGCGAACCCTGAGCTCTCCGACGAACGGATGTAGTTCGGCAGTTGCCAAAAGGACACAGTTTCCGGGGTGGAGAAACTGTTGCGCACCTGTGCCGGGGTAAGGGTGGTGGTCAGGTAGAAGGTGTCCTGATCCACCGGAGGCTTATCGAGGGTGAATCGGCGCACGCCCTTGAACACCCAACGGCCGTCTTCGAGCGCCGCTTCGCGCGCTTCGATTCGCTCCTTGAACTGGAGCGCCGTATCGAATCGAAACACGGTGAGGCCGGTCAGCCGCACGCCCTGCTGCTCGCTGCGCGCCGCATTGATGATCGCCTGACCCTCGTCGTTGATCTGGTTCAGCCAGAAGCCGGACGCGTCCTGAATGCCGCCGCCGGGCGCCGAGCCGAACAGCTCGGCTTCCATCCGTTTGGACAGCTCGCGCAGATTGGCCGATACTGGATTGTAGGCGGTGGTCGCGAAGATGCCGAGCATGATCGCACTGGCCAGCGCCGGCGAGATGAATTGCCAGGCCGAGACGCCGGCGGCGCGGGCCACGACGAGCTCCAGCCGACGCGACAAGGCGAGGTAGCAGGTCATGGCGCCGATCAGCACGCAGAACGGCATCAGCTTCTCGAGCAGCTGCGGCACCCGGAATAGCGAAGTTTCCGCGACCGTGATCGCGGAGGCCGAGACGAGGCCCGACGTCTTGCGCACCATCTCGATGTAGTCGACCAGCACGAGCAGCACGAAGATGCCCGCGAACACGCCCACCGCCGCGACCACGAAGCGGCCGGCGAAATAACGCCCGAGCGTGTTTGTGACCATGCTCATGCGGTTGCCGGCCTCCGGAAGAGGCGCGCAATGCGCTCGTTGTTCCTGTTGATCGCTTCCATCAGCCGCGGCGGCGGTTCGACGACCACGCCTCCGACGATCATCCAGATGCCGACGCCGATGCCGCCGAACAGCATCAGATACTGCACCAGCGCCGCGAGCGGCGTCTTCACCGCCATGACAGAGCAGGCGAACCCGACCATGCGCAGGCCGAACACCGCGAATACCGAGCCGCCGATCGAGAAATTGCGGCTCTGGCGCGTGGTGCGCGGCGCGCCGAGGAAGGCGAAGGTGAGGGCAGCGAACGCAAATGGATAGATCGGCGCCATGAAGCGATCATGCAGCTCCGCGAAGAACTGGCCCGACAGCTGCTGATAGGTCTTGTCTTCCTCGTCCGGCCACATCAGCTCCCAGAGATAGCGCTCGCGAATCCCGAGCGTGACGTCGCGGCCCTGCGAGAATTTCGACATGTCAAAGGCGTAACGGGCGAACGCGACCAGCGCCGGATCACGCTTGCCAACCTCGAACCGTTGCAGATTGCCATCATAGAGCACGAGGTACGAGCCTCGGTCGGTCTTCTGCACGGTGCCGTGGTCGGCGATGATGGTGACGCGCTCCTGCGGATCGCGGCGATCGTCGACGAAGACGCCGCCGAGCACGCCGCCGGGCAGGCGCTCGCGGATCCGGATCGTCAAGTTCTGGTCGAGCTGGGCGAAGCGGCCGGGCTGCAGGATGTTGGTCAGCACGTCGGCGGTGATCTCGGCGTCCCACTGCTTGATTCGGCGCATGCCGTCGGGGGCGAGATAGGCGCCGATGAAGGCGACCAGCGCCGCCACCACGCAGGTGGCAAGGAAGAACGGCCGGAACAGCCGGATCGGCGAGAAGCCCGCCGCGTTCATGACGATGATTTCGGAATCGGTCGCGAGCTTGTTCAGCGTATGGGAGATCGCAATCATCAGCGCGATCGGGGCGATGATCAGCACCAGGGCGGGAATCACGAGACCGGTGATGCCAAGGAAGGTGAGGATGGTCTGACCCTGGCTGGTCATCAGGTCGATGCCGCGCAGCGCCTGCGTAATCCAGATCACGCCGGTGAGGCTGACCAGGACAAGCGCAAACGACGCCAGCGTCGTCTTAAAGATGTACTTGTCGATCGACCCCATCGCTACCGCACGACCCCCAAGGCCCCCTGCACGCAACCAAACGCACGGCTCTCGACCATCCCCGTCAACCCGGGTTCCCCTATGGTCGAGCCGCGGACCCGTCCGGCTCACTCTCTAGTCACTCTCTCACTACCATCCCTTTGATCCGTCAACAAAATGGCCGGGCCAAGGCACGCTTAATTTATGGTTAATTAATCGCTTTTGTGGCCTTCCGGCCACTCCGGCGCTTGGCAGCGGCGCAGCCGGCAGGTCATAGTGTATGACAAGCCCGGTCCGGACTGGTTCCGGACCGCCATCGCAATGCTCACCCCGCGTGCCGGAAGGACCGCCTCAGGTCCGAGCAACACCCTGAGTTCTGGAGGATTTTCCTATGTCCGACGCCGTCAAGGTCGGCTTTGTTCCGATCTCCGCGTCCGCTCGCGGTATTCTGGTGGTCTTTTGCGACGACCAATTGAAGCTGGGAGCCGCCACCCGGAAGGCGCTGGGAGTTGCCGCCGAGACGGTCAAGCGGGCCGCGGCCGCCAACCAGTTCAAGGGCAAGAGTGGGGCGGTCCTCGACATCCTGGCGCCGGAGGGAATCAAGGTCGAGCGGCTGATCGTGATCGGCACCGGCAAGGCGGCCGACCTCAAGGAGAAGGATTTTCTCAAGTTTGGCGGCGTGGCGGCCGGCAAGCTCAATGCCGGCAGCGGTTCGATGACCGTGGTCGCGGAACTGCCCGAAGCCGCGATGGCCGCCGGCCAGGCCGCCGCGATCGCCACCGGCATCCGTCTGCGCGCCTACAAGTTCGACCGCTACAAGACCAAGAAGAAAGACGGCGAGGACGGCGCCCTGCGGGCCGACGTCTCGATCGCCGTCGACGATGTTGCCGCCGCCAGGAAGGCCTACGCGCCTGAAGCGTCCGTCGTCGACGGTGTGTATTTGGCGCGTGAGCTCGTCAACGAGCCGCCGAACGTGCTGTATCCCGAGGAATTCGCACGCCGCGCCAGCCAGCTTCGCAAGCTCGGCGTCAGCGTCGAGGTGCTCGACGTCAAGGCGATGACCAAGCTCGGCATGGGCGCGCTGCTCGGCGTCGCGCAGGGATCGGCGCGACCCGGCCGCACCGTGATCATGCGCTGGAACGGCGGCAAGAAGAGCGAGGCGCCGGTCGCGTTCGTCGGCAAGGGCGTCTGCTTCGACACCGGCGGTATCTCCATCAAGTCGGCCGGCGGCATGGAGGATATGAAGGGTGACATGGGCGGTGCGGCCTGCGTGGTCGGGCTGATGCACGCGCTGGCGGCGCGCAAGGCCCGCGTCAATGCGGTCGGTGCCATCGGCCTTGTCGAGAACATGCCCGACGGCAATGCGCAGCGTCCGGGAGACATCGTCACCTCAATGTCCGGCCAGACCATCGAAATCATCAACACCGACGCCGAGGGACGCCTCGTGCTCGCCGACGTGCTCTGGTACGTCGCCAAGAAGTTCAAGCCGAAATTCATGGTCGATCTGGCCACGCTGACCGGCGCGATCATGGTCGCGCTCGGCACCGATCACGCCGGCATGTTCTCCAACAATGACGAGCTCGCCGAGCGGCTGGCCAAGGTCGGGCTCGAGACCGGCGAGAAGGTGTGGCGCATGCCGCTCGGTCCCGAATACGACAAGCAGATCGATTCGCAATTCGCCGACATGAAGAACACCGGCGGGCGCAACGGCGGCTCGATCACAGCAGCGCAATTCCTGCAGCGTTTCGTCGACGGCACGCCGTGGGCGCATCTCGACATCGCCGGCACCGCGATGGGCGCGCCGAAGACCGAGATCAATCAGAGCTGGGGTTCGGGTTATGGCGTCCGGCTGCTCGAGCGGCTGGTCTCCGACTATTATGAAGCCAGGAAATAGAGTGTCGGCCAGCGCATGACCGAGGTTCTGTTCTACCACCTGCAGAACATCACGCTGGAGAGCGTGCTGCCGCCGCTGCTCGAGAAGTCGCTCGAGCGCGGCTGGCGCGTGGTCGTGCAATCGACGTCACAGGACCGTGCCGAGACGCTCGACGCGCATCTGTGGACCTACAGTGACGATTCGTTCCTGCCGCACGCGACCTCGCGCGTCGCCGACGCGCAGGACCAGCCGATCATCCTGTCGATCGAGGAGAGCAATCCGAATCGGGCCAATGTCCGCTTCCTGGTCGATAATGCGGCGCTGCCGGCCGACTGCGACAGCTACGAGCGGGTGGTCCTCGTGTTCAACGGCGACGACCCCGACGCGGTGGCCTCGGCCAGGGAAAGCTGGACCGCTTGCAAGGCGCGCGGCTTCGAGGTCACCTATTGGCAGACCGACGAGCGGGGACGCTGGCAGCGGCGCCAATAGCGATAGCTACTAATTAATGATAATTCGACGTTTCTTGGGGCGGGCCACTGTCATGCCGCAAAGTGATGTTCGGACAAGCCCTTAGGTAAGGGTAGGAGCTTTGTCGATCGTGCGGGACGGAACATTCAGTCGGAAGTCGCTGCTGGCGTTGCTGGTGCTTGCACCGGGACTTGCCGGCTGTTCGGGCGCCGGATCCGACTTGTTTTCGCGCGATGCGGAATGGTTCTCGCGTCCCGGGCGGGTGTTCATCCGCAACATCTCGATCGAATCGCCGCCACTGACGCCGGACAAGCCGGTGACGAACGACGATCTCGTCAGTGCCGACGGCAGCTGTCCAGGCATGGCACCGCCGCCGGGCGCCACCGATGCCAACGCACAGGCCGGCGGTGCACCACCGCCGCAGCCAACGGGCGGCAGCGTTGCACTCGGCCACACTGAATGCGACGTCGTGCGCGGCATCGGCGCGCCCGACAGCGTCAACCTGTCCAGCGCTCCGGGCGGCGGGCGCGTTGCGGTCGTGACCTGGTCGCGCGGCGCGCGCGCCGGCATCTACACCTTTACCTCGGGGCGCCTGTCGTCCGTCGAGCGCGGCCCGGATCCCGTGCCCGAGCCGAAGCAGGCGAAGCCGAAGAAGAAAAAGACCTCGCACGGCTAGAGTGTTTTCGCCGCAGCGGCAGATCGATGCCTGTATGCGCGGGCATGACACCGGACGCGCGGACATCACACCGGACAGAATGAGAGCCTCGGCTCCCTCCACGGGTCGTCCCTGCCTAGTGCGCAATTGCGCACGGGAGCAGGGACCCATACGCCGCGGCGGATGTGGTTATGGGGACTCGTCGTTCGACGATCGTGCAGCAACGACCATCTGTGGTTATGGGTCCCTGCTTTCGCAGGGACGACATCGGATATGTGGCTCCGCCCGGTCTAACTCGCCGCTTCGTCGAGTTCGGCGCTGGCTTCCAGCCAGTCTTCCTCGGCGCGCTGTAGCGCGCTCTCGGCGCCGGCGCGCGCCTTGGTCAGTTGCGCGGCCTGCTTGGGGTCGCGGGTAAAAATATCGGGCAATGCGAGTGCGGTATCGATCTTGGCGATGATGGCGTTGATGCGCTCGATCTCGGCCTCAGCTTGCGCGACCCGCTGCCTGGGTGAAGCACGCTTCTCGTTGCGGATGCGCTCCGGCTTCGCGGCCTCCTTGACGCGCTCGCGCGAGGCCGGCCGGCCGTCATTGGCCGACAGGATCATGCGTCGATATTCGTCGAGATCGCCGTCATAGGCCGTGACGGTCTGGTTGGCCACGACCCACAGGCGGTCGGCGCAGGCCTCGATCAGATAGCGATCATGCGAGACCATGATGATGGCGCCGGGGAATTCGTTGATCGCCTCCGCGAGCGCCGCACGGCTGTCGATATCGAGGTGGTTGGTCGGCTCGTCCAGGATGATCATGTTCGGGCCGTAGAACGTGGCAAGCCCCAGCAGCAGCCGCGCCTTCTCGCCACCCGACAGGCTCCTCACCAGCGTGTCGCCGGCCTTGCCGGAGAAGCCGATCGCACCGACGCGGCCGCGCACCTTGCTCTCCGGCGCCTCCGGCATCAGCTTGCGGATGTGATCATAGGGCGAGCCGTCGAGATTGAGCTCGTCGACCTGGTGTTGGGCGAAATAGCCGACCGACAGCTTGTCGGCCCTCGTGATCCGGCCGGCAAACGGCGCGAGCTTGCCCGCCAGCAGCTTGACCAGCGTCGACTTGCCGTTGCCGTTGGCCCCTAACAGCGCGATGCGGTCGTCGGTATCGACGCGCAGCGTCACGCGATTGAGCACCGGCTTGCCGGGCTCGTAGCCGACCGAGACGTCATCGACCGCGATGATCGGCGGCGACAGCAGCTTCTCCGGCGCCGGGAACGAGATCTCATGAACATCCTGGGTCACCAGCGCGGTGATCGGCTTCATCCGCTCCAGCATCTTCACGCGCGACTGCGCCTGCCGCGCCTTCGAGGCCTTGGCCTTGAAGCGGTCGACGAAGTCCTGCAAGCGCTTGCGCTCATCGGCCTGCCGCTTGGCGTGCTTGGCGTCGAGCAATTCGCGCGCGGCGCGCTGGTCCTCGAACGAGGAATAGGTGCCCTTGTAGAGCGTCAGCCGGCCGCGATCGAGGTGCAGGATCTGATCGACCGAGGTGTCCAGCAGGTCGCGGTCGTGGCTGATCACGATCACGGTGCGCGGATAGTTGGCGAGGTGGTTCTCGAGCCACAAGGTGCCTTCGAGATCGAGATAGTTGGTCGGCTCGTCCAGCAGCAGGAGGTCGGGCGCGGAGAACAGCGTCGCCGCCAGCGCCACGCGCATGCGCCAGCCGCCGGAAAATTCCGCGCACGGCCGCGCCTGGTCTGATGTCGAGAAGCCGAGGCCGGAGAGGATCGCCGCGGCACGGGCGGGCGCGGAATGGGCGTCGATGTCGACCAGCCGGGTCTGGATTTCGGCAATCCGGTGCGGATCGTGCGCCGTCTCGGCCTCGCGCAGCAGCGCGTCGCGCTCGAGATCGGCCTTCAGCACGACGTTGATCAGGCTTTCGGGCCCGTCGGGCGCTTCTTGCGCGAGGCTGCCGATACGCCAGCGCGGCGGCAGCGCGATGCTGCCGCTCTCGGTCGGGATGTCGCCCCGGATGGCGTGAAACAGCGTCGATTTGCCGACGCCGTTGCGGCCGACAAATCCGACGCGGGCTCCGGGTACAATTTGCACCGAACTGTGATCGATCAACAGCCGTCCGGCGATCCGGACCGAGATGTCAGTGATGGAGAGCATGCAGCGTTGTCACCGGACCCGCCGCCAAACGCAACCCCGTCTGTTCGTAAAATCTCTCCCGGAGCTGTTGCAAAAACGCAATTGGGCTGCTGGTCAGCCCTCAACATCTAATGGCGATCGCCTTCCCGTCGTTGCATCTCGTCGAGGAGTTGCTGCAGGCGAGACGAAAGTGCGGGCTCTGGCCGCATGCTTTGCTGAAGCCGTTCGCCTACGGCATCGCAGATGTAACGGCAGGTCTTGTGATCAATCTGATCGGCGTCCTTGTCGATCTTGCTCATTGTCATCGTCATGGCATGTCTCTTGGCGAGTTCCACCTCGCATGTTCGAGTAGCTCCTCGCCATGACAAGTCGCGACCCCGAATTTGGTTTCCGCGCCTTGCTCTCGCCTTGAGGTAGTGGGTCCCATATATGCCCGGGTTCCCCCGGCGGACCCGAAAAAAGCCCCGGCGCGAGGGCCGGGGCGAGAAGCAAGTCAGGGGAGCAGTCGTAGATTCGATGGATCAGTAGCAGCGGTTGACCAGGCGCCAGCGGGGCCCCCACGGGGTCGGCACCACGCGGCGCACGTAGCAGCCGCCGCCGTAGCCATAACCGCCGTAATAGGCCGGGCCGCCGACGATGACGCGCGGACCGCCCCACCAGCCGTGGTGCCATCCACCGTGCCAGCCGCCATGCCAACCACCCCACGCAGAAGCGGAGGTCGGGGCGAGCGCGGCGGCACCGAGCGAAACCGCGGCGACGGCGGCAAGCGAGAGTTTGCGTAACATGATCGTCTCCTCGAGGTATGGGCGCGCGCGACGCGCCCGCGGTGACATTTCCCGAGACGTCCTGTGAGGCTTGCGGATGGGGGGCCAGCAAGGCGTCCGATCGCTGCAGAGCCTATGTGACTTGAGCTGAACGGCAGCGGCACGGCGCTGACAGAATGGGTTCACCTAGGTGAAATCGCGGTAAGTTGGCCGAGCCGGCCGCTGTCCGGAGGGCGCCCTAACGACGGTTTTCGTCGTGAAAATGCGTCAAAACTAAAGGCTAACGCGTCACAGGGTCGCTTGCCGTTATCCCGTCGCGCCGATATAAGCCCCGGCAACTCCCAGCCAAGTTTACAAGGACGAAATCATGGCGATTGAACGCACCTTTTCGATCATCAAACCCGACGCCACCGAGCGCAACCTGACCGGCGCGGTCAATGCGGTGATCGAGAAGGCGGGCCTGCGGGTCGTGGCGCAGAAGCGCATCCGCATGACCCGCGGCCAGGCCGAGACCTTCTACGCCGTCCACAAGGCGCGTCCGTTCTTCGGCGAGCTGGTCGACTTCATGACTTCGGGCCCGGTTGTGGTCCAGGTGCTGGAAGGCGAGGGCGCTATCCTGAAATATCGCGACGTGATGGGCGCGACCGACCCGTCGAAGGCCGCTGAAGGCACCATCCGCAAGCTCTATGCGAAGTCGATCGGCGAGAACTCGGTGCACGGTTCGGATGCGCCGGAGACCGCGGTGATCGAGATCGCGCAGTTCTTCGCCGGCAACGAGATCGTCGGCTGACACCGTATTGCTGAAAGTGGCGCGGTCTCCCGAGGAGACCGCGTCGAAGTAGAACCGGGGAGCGGCGGACGACCGCCGCCAGGGGCGGCCGCAAGGCCGAATAGGACTCGCTGTGGACTGGCTGTGGCAGATCTTTGATCCGGCGTACATCGGCGCGTTCTTCACCGAATTCAAGAACGAGATGGCGACGCCGACGTTCTGGGTCGCCGTCGGCAAGATCATCTGGATCAACGTCCTGCTGTCGGGCGACAACGCGCTCGTGATCGCGCTCGCCTGCCGCGGGCTCGCGCCGCGCCAGCGCCTGTGGGGCATGATTCTCGGCGCCGCCGCGGCAGTGCTGCTGCGCGTCATCTTTACCGGCATCGTCGCCAGCCTGATGGAGCTTCCCTATTTGAAGCTGGTCGGCGGGCTGGCGCTGATCGTGATTGCCGCCAAGCTGCTGGTGCCGGAGCAGGAGGACGAGGACAGCGTGCACGCGGCCGCGCATCTGTGGGCCGCGGTTCAGATCGTCGTCGTCGCCGACATCGTGATGAGCCTCGACAATGTGATCGCGGTGGCCGCCGCCGCCAACGGCAGCGTGCCGCTGCTGGTGCTCGGACTTGCGATCAGCGTTCCCCTGATCGTTGCCGGCGCGGCGCTGATCATGGCGCTGCTCACCAAGCTGCCGGTCCTGGTCTGGGCCGGCGCCGCGCTGCTCGGCTGGATCGCGGGCGACGTCATCGCGACCGATCCCGCCGTGCATCCGAAGCTGGACGCGCTGTTCGCCGGACCGCTCGGTACCAAGCTCGATTCCTGGCTGACGTCGGTCGGGATGTCGCCGCAATTCGCCCATGGCGGCAATGGCGGCGAGATCGCGCTCGCGGTGCTCGGCATCATCGTGGTGCTGGTCGTGGGGTCGATCTGGCGCCGCCACGCACTCCGCAAGGCCAAGCACGCCGCCAAGGCGGCGTGAGGTCTAGCGCCGCACGATCGAGCCGGCGCGCCCGACCAGCCGCGCCAATTGCTTGAAGCGGCTGCCGACGCGGTCGGCGACCAGATCCACCATCCGGTGCTCGAACACCAGCATCAGCTTGCGGCCCTGGGTGCGGAAATGGGTTGCCGGCAGCACGCCGGTGCGCGCCGCCGTGATCAGATGCGCGACGCGGAATGCGGCGCCGAGCACGCGGGCGCGCTCGTCCATCGCCGGCGTCACCAGCGCGCGGATCTGCGGCGGCGGCTCGTTTTCCTCGCTGAGCCCGGCGTAGCGATAGAACACCGAGAGCGCGACGAAGGCGCGGCCCTGATGCGTGATCGAGCCGAAATTGCCGTTCATGATCAGGCTGAGGGTTTCCTCGCCGCGATGATCGGGATGCACCCGCCAGCCGATGTCGGAGAGCAGGCAGGCGACGTGCCGCAGCCTGCGGTCTTCCTCGGTCTCGCGTAGCCTGACGACGCGCACCAGCCGGTCGGTCCACGCCGTCAGCTCCTGGGCGTGGCGGGCCGAGCGCGACAGCAATTCGTTGAGATTCTGCGCGGCGCAGAGCAGTCCGTCCTTGGCGCGTTCGGCCTGCGGCAGCATCTCGTAGAGCAGGCCCTCGCGTACGCCGAAGGTCGAGAACACGATGGTCTTCGGCTGGGCCACGCGGATGATGTATTCGAGCACGAGCGCGGCATAGGCCAATAGCGGCCGCCGCGCGTCGGCGACCGACTCGATATTGGCCAGCATGTTGGTGGCCGCCAGCCGTCGCAGCCGCTGCGCGAAGTCGAGTGCGTCGGCCGCCGGGATCGAATAGCCGTGCATCACCTTGAGCGGGTAGCCGCTCTGGATGATGTGAATGCGCGCCAGCGCACGCCAGGTGCCGCCGACGGCATAGAAGGTGCGGCCGCGGCCGGTCTTGAGCTGGGCGACGCCGAGCAGCTCGTTCTTGACGATGCGTTCGGCGCGCTTGAGCGATTTGTTGGAGAGGTCCTGCAGCGCGAGGCTGCCGAGCGGCAGCGTCACGCCGCTGCGCACGCGGCTGCCCTTGACATCGATCAGTTCAAGCGAGCCGCCGCCGAGATCGCCGACGATGCCGTTCGGATTGTGCACGCCCGAGACGACGCCGAGCGCGGATAGCTTCGCTTCACGCGGCCCGGTGAGGATCTCGATCTTGGCGCCGCAGATGCGCTCGGCCTTGGCGATGAAGTCCGGACCGTTCTTGGCGTCGCGGCAGGCCGCGGTCGCGATCGCGTAGACGCGGCCGACTTGCTGGATCTTGCACAGCGCACGAAAACGGCGCAGCGCGGTGAGCGCCTTGTTGACGGCATCGGTTGCGAGCAGGCCGGTGCTCTGCACCTCGCGCCCGAGCCCGCACAGCGCCTTCTCGTTGAAGATTGTGATGAGGCTGCGCGCCATCGCCTCGTAGACCACGAGACGAACCGAGTTCGAGCCGATATCGATGACAGCGACGCTGGAAGCGCGATTCCGCGGCCGCTTCACCGTAAGGCCCCCTTAAGACGATGGCTGCTGACGCTCGTTGCGACGCGTGAGACGGCGCGGTGAAGATTCCTTGAGAGACTTACCACGGCCGGACAGACTCGGATTTGTCATAAAGTAGTCATGCAGATTGAAGGGCTCTTCGCCTTTCGCGGCCTTCATACGCGTTGACGACCCATCCGGCAACAATTGCCAGCTTTGCTCGGTGTCCTTCAGGTTCGCGACCATGATCTGTTCGAGAACCTGCTGATGCACCGTGGGATTTTGCAGCGGACAGAGAACCTCGACGCGGCGGTCGAGGTTTCGCGGCATCATGTCAGCGGACGAGATATACACAGCAGCTTTTGTGCTCGGCAGGCCCTGACCCATGCCGAAGCAATAGATTCGGCCGTGTTCCAGGAACCGGCCGATCACCGATTTGACGCGGATGTTCTCCGACAGTCCCGGCAGCCCCGGCCGCAGGCAGCAGATGCCGCGCACCACGAGCTCGACCGAGACGCCGGCCTGCGAGGCCTCGTACAGCGCGTCGATGATATCAGGGTCGACCAGCGCATTCATCTTCATCCAGACCGCGCCGGGCCGGCCGTGCTTGACGTGGGCGATCTCGCCGTGGATGTGCTCGATGATCCGCTTGCGCAGCGTCAGCGGCGACACCGCCATCTTCTCGATGTCGCTCGGCTCGGCATAGCCGGTGATGTAGTTGAAGACCCGCGCGACGTCGCGGCCGATGATCGGATCCGAAGTGAAGTAGGAGAGGTCGGTGTAGATGCGCGCGGTGACCGGGTGATAGTTGCCGGTGCCGGTGTGCACATAGGTCGTGAGATTGCCGCCCTCGCGGCGCACCACCATCGACAGCTTGGCATGCGTCTTCAATTCGATGAAGCCGTAGACCACCTGCACGCCGGCGCGTTCGAGGTCGCGGGCCCAGCGGATATTGGCTTCCTCGTCGAAGCGCGCCTTCAGCTCGATCAGCGCGGTCACCGACTTGCCGGCCTCGGCGGCTTCCGCCAGCGCGCGCACGATCGGCGAATTGTTCGAGGTGCGATAGAGCGTCTGCTTGATCGCGACCACGTCGGGATCGCGTGCCGCCTGCTGCAGGAACTGCACCACGACGTCGAAGGATTCGTAGGGGTGATGGACCACGAGGTCCTTCTGGCGGATGGCGGCGAAGATATCGCCGCCATGATCGCGCACCCGCTCGGGGTGGCGCGGCACATAGGGCGGGAATTCGAGGTCGGGGCGATTGAGGCGGGTGAGCTGCGACAGCTCGTTCATCGCCAGCACGCCGTCGACCAGGATCACTTCGTCGTCTGCGGCCGACAAGGCGTGCTGCACGAAGATGCGCAGCTCCTCTGGCATCGTGGCCTCGATCTCGAGCCGGATCACCGACCCGCGGCGTCGCCGCTTGAGCGCGGTCTCGAACAGGCGAACGAGGTCTTCGGCCTCTTCCTCGATTTCGAGTTCGGAGTCTCTGATGATGCGGAATGCGCCTTGGCCCTTGACGGTGTAGCCGGGGAACAGGCGGCCGATGAAGAGACCGGTGGCCTGCTCCAGCGTGATCAGCCGCGCCGGCGCGCCTTCCTTGGTGGAGGGGATGCGGATGAAGCGGTCGATCTTGCCGGGCATGCGGATCAGCGCGTTCATCGCCTTGCCGTCGGAGATCCGCGACAATTGCAGCGCCACCGTGAATCCGAGATTCGGGATGAACGGGAAGGGATGCGCCGGGTCGATCGCCAGCGGCGTCAGCAGCGGGAAGATGCTGTGGAGGAAGTGATCCTCGATCCAGCTGCGCTCGGACTTGGTGACGTCGCGGCCGTCGACCAGCTGGATGCCGACCTTGGCCAGGATATCCCGCAGGTCGCTCCAGATCGCCTGCTGGTCGGAGGCGAGCTGCGAGACGGTCTTGTTGATCATCACGAGCTGATCGGCCGGCAGCAGGCCGTCCGGGCTGCGCTCGGTAATGCCCTCGCGGACCTGCGCCTTGATGCCGGCGACACGGACCATGAAGAACTCGTCGAGGTTATTCGCCGAAATCGACAGGAAGCGGACCCGCTCCAGCACGGGATGGCCGAGATTGACCGATTCCTCGAGCACCCGCCGGTTGAAGTGCAGCCAAGAGAGCTCCCGGTTGATGAAGCGTTCGGGGCTGGTCGCGATTGCGGGAATGGCGGGAAACTCCGCCTCTTTTTCTTTGATTTCAGTAGCTTGTGCCGAGTCCATAAAGTGCTGGTCCAATTCAGGGCAGGGGCCGGGGCGGTGTAGCCGAGAGCCGCAGAGACCATGTGATATTGCGATGACGTTTCGATGACATTGATGTTCCGCTCGCCTGCGCCGTCAAGCCGCGGGATGGATCAGGCGTCGCGCAACAGCTCCGCCGCCAGCGCCCGCGTGACGGGACGGCCGAGCCGGAGTGCCTCGGTATCCAGGAGCTCGACCGCCTGCCGGACGGCAACGTAGGAACGCTCGATCCGGTTGCTCAGATAGCTGACCAGCGGTTCGTCCACGCTCATCTGGCGGTCGGCGCAGAACTTGACGATCAGGCCGCGGAACAGCTGGTCGTCCGGCGGCAGCAGCGTCACGGTCGGCACCGCGCGGAGCCGCGACCGCAGGTCGCGCAATTCGATCTCGAACGCCGAGGGCGGAATGCGCGCCGTGATCAGCACGTAGGCATCGTCCTGGCGCGCCAGATTTAAAAGATGAAACATCGCGCGCTCGTCGAAATCCGCCGGCCTCAGGTCTTCGACGACGAGCGCACCGGTCGCAAGCGCGGTCGGCACCGTGTCGGCGGTCAGCGCATGCGCCGCGGTCGAGCGCGCGCCGGCGCTCTCGGCCCAGATCGCGGCGAGGTGGCTTTTGCCGGAGCCGTCAGGCCCGACCAGCAGCATGATTCGGTTTGGCCAGTCCGGCCAGCCGTCGATCAGCGCCAGCGCCGCCTCATTGGCAGGGCCCTCAAGGAAATCGTCGCGGGTCAGCTTCTCCTCGTGCGGCAGGGCCAAGGCCAATTGACGAGGTTGAACGCTACTGGCCACGCAAGTCTCCAAACAACTTCATTTTAGCCATGCGCAAACGCGTCGCGTTTGTCGCGGGAAAACCGGCTTCCACTTTTCCGGATCCCGCCTACCGAGCTTCGATCGTGCTCATGTGCCGCACCCACTCCACGAGATAGAGGGACACCGAACCCAAAGTAAAGATCGTGACCAGGCCCATCAGGATCAGGTCGTAAGGGTGTGGCTGAAAGCCGAAGCCGAGCGAGGCCAGCACCAGCGCTGCGAACGCGACCTGCGCCACCGTGTTCAGCTTCGACACCATCAGCGGCTTCATCTCGACCGGCTTGTCGAACAACCATGACACAATCACGGCGGAGACGATCATGATGTCGCGTGACACCACCAGAATCACGATCCAGCGCGGCACCGCGCCCCAGATTCCGAGCGCGACATAGATCGACACCAGGAGCGCCTTGTCGGCGAGCGGATCGAGCAGGGCGCCGAGCTCGCTCGTCATGTTGAAGCGCTTGGCGAGGAAACCGTCGACCGCGTCCGAGACGCCGGCGATCACGAAGATCGCGAACGCAATCTCCATCTGGCTGGACACGATGGCCCAGACGATCACCGGCACCAGGATGATGCGGCCGAGGGTGATGATGTTCGGAATGCTCAACTTGGATCGCTTCCCGGCTAGAAGCCTGATTTTACTCGATATCCGGCTCTTTTGCGCAGCCGCCTTGTGTTATCTACATAGTATCGCGGCAGCAGCGCCGCGAGCCATTGCGCGGGGGCGGAATTCCTCGTAACCAGCCCCTGATCATCTGGAATTGGGCATGACCGAGCGCAAAAACGGGCTCACTTACGCGGATTCGGGTGTCGATATCGACGCCGGCAATCGACTGGTCGATCTGATCAAGCCGATGGTGCGGGCCACCGCGCGGCCTGGCGCGGACGCCGAGATCGGTGGTTTCGGCGGGCTGTTCGACCTCAAGGCCGCCGGCTTCAAGGATCCGGTCCTGGTGGCCGCGACCGATGGCGTCGGCACCAAGCTGAAGATCGCGATCGAGACCGGCATTCATGGCGGCATCGGCATCGATCTGGTCGCGATGTCGGTCAACGACCTCGTCGTGCAGGGCGCGGAACCGCTGTTCTTCCTCGACTATTTCGCCTGCGGCAAGCTGCACCCGGAGGCCACCGCGCAGATCGTCGCTGGTATCGCCGAGGGTTGCCGCGAATCCGGCTGCGCGCTGATCGGCGGCGAAACCGCCGAGATGCCCGGCCTCTACAAGGATGGCGATTACGACCTCGGCGGCTTTGCGGTCGGCGCGGCCGAGCGCGGCACGCTGCTGCCGACCGCGGATATCGCGGCGGGCGATGCCGTGATCGGGCTGGCTTCCTCCGGCGTGCACTCCAACGGCTATTCGCTGGTGCGCAAGATCGTCGAGCAGTCCGGCGTTGCCTATGACGCGCCGGCGCCGTTCGCGCCGGTCATGACGCTTGGCGCCGCGCTGCTGACGCCGACCCGGCTCTATGTGAAATCCTGCCTGCGCGCGATCCGCGACACCGGCGC
Source organism: Bradyrhizobium sp. USDA 4504 (assembly GCF_054063995.1). NCBI lineage: Bacteria > Pseudomonadati > Pseudomonadota > Alphaproteobacteria > Hyphomicrobiales > Nitrobacteraceae > Bradyrhizobium > Bradyrhizobium sp. USDA 4504. Next base: position 2,418,573 of record NZ_JBSSGV010000001.1, read on the forward strand.
GGTGAAAGGCCTCGCCCACATCACCGGCGGCGGCTTCACCGACAACATTCCGCGCGTGCTGCCGAAGCATCTCGGCGTCGGCATCGATCTGGCGCGGCTGCCGGTGCTGCCGGTGTTCAAATGGCTGGCCGAGCAGGGCGGCATCGCCGAGCTCGAGCTGCTGCGCACCTTCAACTGCGGCATCGGCATGATCGCGATCGTCAAGGCTGATGCGGTCGACGCCGTGACCGAGGCGTTTACCGCCGGCGGCGAGACGGTGACACTGCTCGGCGAGGTGATCGAGGCCAAAGGCGAGCATCGCGTGGTCTATAACGGTCATCTCGATCTCTCGCGATGAAGCGCCGCGTCGCCATCCTGATCTCCGGCCGCGGCTCCAACATGGCCGCGCTGATCGAGGCTGCGAAGGCTGAGGATTTCCCGGCCGAGATCGTGGCCGTGATCTCGAACCGTGCCGATGCCGCCGGGCTCGAGAAGGCGGCCGCGAGCGGCATTGCGACCATCGTCATCGAGAGCAAGCCGTTCGGCAAGGACCGCGCCGGCTTCGAGGCCGTGCTGCAGCGGGCGCTCGACGACAGGCAGGTCGAGTTGATCTGCCTCGGCGGCTTCATGCGGCTGTTCACCGCCGAGTTCGCGCGGCACTGGTACGGGCGGATGCTCAACATCCATCCCTCGCTGCTGCCTTGCTTTCCGGGTCTCGATCCGCACGGCCAGGCGTTGCGTGCAGGGGTCAAGCTGTCCGGAGCGACGGTGCATTTCGTGATCCCGGAGACCGACGCCGGACCGATCGTGATGCAGGGCGCGGTCACGGTCGCTGACGACGACACGGCCGAGACGCTCGCCGCGCGCGTGATCACCATCGAGCATCGCATCTATCCGGAGGCGCTGCGGCTGCTGGCGAGCGGCCGGCTCGAGCTGGAAGGCGATCTCTGCAAGACCCTGGGCAGCGGCGCAACCGACCATACCCTGATCGCGCCGGCGCCTTAGCGCGCGGTTGCAGGAGACATCCCCCGGGGTGATGCGGCCGGGGGAGGCATCAGGATGAATTCCGCTGGCAGCGGCGTTCAGTGAACCTTGAGGTTCTCTGCCGACGCCTTGCCGCGGTTCTCCACCAGCTCGTACTCGACGGACTGGTTCTCGTTCAATGTGCTGAGGCCCGCGCGCTCGACCGCCGAGATGTGGACGAACACGTCCTTGTCGCCGACGGCTGGCTTGATGAACCCGTAACCTTTGGTCGGGTTGAACCATTTGACGGTACCCTTCGGCATCGTCTCTCTCCCAGTTTAGACATAAAAAAGACGCGGCCACGTTTTCCACGTGCCACGCCACAAGCGGACTTTGCGCTGTCTGTTCACTTCCCGGGTCGTCAGATCCAAAGTCTTCAAGTCCGAAGTTTCGCCTCTCGAGGCCCTGTACATCGAAGCCTTGGATATCAACGTCGCGAAACGCACAGTCGAACGGCCGCAAATCCGATTGTGAACGGATTGCAACACGAAAATTGCGCCTTAGCAAGCGCGGTGGTTTTGCGTGACGCAACCTCAGCCTGTGCCGGTCGAACTCCGGGGCAACACGTTCGGCCACTGGCCGACTGCCGGTGGAACCTGGCGGGCACCAGGCGGACGCGCTAACCCCGGTCCACCCGCACCACGCGGCCCTTGTCGATCGCCAGCGCAAGCTGGCCGTGCTTGAGCTTGAGCGCGGCCTCGCCGAACAGTTCGCGGCGCCAGCCGTGCAGGGCGCCGACCTCGGCCTGATCGCTGGCCGCGATCTGCTCGAGGTCGTCGACGGTGGCGATCACCTTGCTGGCGACGCCGTGGCGCTCCGAGGTCATGCGCAGCAGCACCTTCAACAGCTCGACGGTCGCCGCGCCGTTGGAATTGTTTCTCGGCTTCTCCAGCTTGGGCAGCATGGCCTGGTCGCGGGCGAGCCCGCGCTGCACGGCGGCAATGATGTCAGCGCCCCATTTCGAGCGCTCAAAGCCCTTCGGCAGCGAGCGCAGATTGCCGAGCTTCTCCAGCGAGGTCGGCGCATGGGTGGCGATATCGCCGACCGCATCGTCCTTGAGCACGCGCGAACGCGGCACGTCGCGGCTCTGCGCCTCCTGCTCGCGCCAGGCCGCGACCTCGATCAGCACCGCGAGCTCGCGCGGCTTACGCACGCGGGTCTTGAGCCGCTCCCAGGCGCGCTCGGGATGGAAGTCGTAGGTCTTCGGCGAGGTCAGGACCTCCATCTCCTCGCTGACCCAGTCACTACGGTCGCGCTTCTTCAGATCGGCATCGAGGGCTGCGAACACTTCGCGCAGATGCGTCACGTCGGAGACGGCGTAGTGGAGCTGCTCGTCGGTCAGCGGGCGGCGCGACCAGTCGGTGAAGCGGTGGGTCTTGTCGGGGCGGTGGCCGGTGACGCGGTCGACGAGCTGGTCGTAGGCGATGCTGTCGCCATAGCCGAGCACCATGGCGGCGACCTGGGTGTCGAAGATCGGATGCGGGATCGTGCCGGACAGGTGCCAGACGATTTCGATGTCCTGCCGCGCGGCGTGGAATACCTTGAGCACGGCCTCGTTCGACATCAGGTCGAAGAACGGCTTGAGGTCGATGCCGGGTGCCAGCGCGTCGACCACGACGGCTTCGTCCGCGCTCGCCATCTGCACGACGCAGAGCAGCGGATAGTAGGTCGTCTCCCGCAGGAACTCGGTGTCGACAGTGATGACCTTGTGTTTGGCGAGCCGGTCGCAGGCGGCGGCGAGGTCGGAGGTCGTGCTAATCAAATCCATGAAGTGTCCATAACGGCTTGACCACACGCGTTCTGCCGAAAGGGCAGCTATGTCAAGGGTCTTGCAGGGATTTTGGCCCTGCGCGGGGTGAGGGACGGGCCATTTTTGAATTGATTGGGCGTGATTCGAGGGTGTTTTCGGCCCGGTCGTGCCGGCAGTTCGTCGGTCGTCCGCCACCTTCGGTGTCACCGCCCGGCTTGACCGGGCATGACGATCGGGGGCTGAGCGCCACAGGCGATAGCCCGCTGGCGCCGGGGCGCACGACCAAAATATCGAAAACAACCCCATGCAAAGGAGCCGACAGCTAGCGTGTTCGACACGGCAACTTGACACGTCGGGCAAATCAGCGATATTTTTCCATTATTCCGAAGTCATGCGTCGCCACGCTTGGGGCTGTGACATTTGCGGACTTCTGCAACCGACCCGTCATGGTGACGAGGCGCACCGCGCCGTCATTGCGTCCCCACTTGCAGCTTTGATCGCCCGGCTCGACCGGTTGAATCCGCCCAGTATTCCAGAGACAGTTGTGCTCGAACCGAGAGGCCGCGGCGTACTGGATCGCCCGCTTTCGCGGACGATGACAGTCGTAGTGGGGGCGCGCCGCTGCGGGAGCTTGCGCCGTCGGGATGGCGATTTGGGTCAACCGGAGTGCTGAGCTTTCTCGGGGCCGGCTTGCCTGGCCGATCATGGGTGCCGTATTCTGCCAAAGCAACCTGAAGTCGATGACCAACGAGGAGCCGCTATCGTGATCGCGACGCAGCCCGGGGCTGTCACCAGCGAGCTGTTTCAAATCGCCTCTGAAGTCCCGGAACAACGCCGCGATGCAGTGCTCGAGAGCATCAACAGCATCATCGACACGAATTGGTTGACGAAGGAAAAGTTCTGGTCCCGCGAACACTCTCCGTTCAAGCCCGACCACGGCATTGTCCTGCTCCATCACGGCGGTGAATGCGTGGCTTACCTCATCATTCAGCGCCTCGCCCTTGCCAGCACGTCGGTGATCTATCTCTCGGGTACCGCCGTCAGAGACACGCATCGTGGTCGCGGCTCTTTCAAGCGGATGTTCGATACCGCTATGACGGCGGAGTTCGGTCACCCGGCGGCGCCGGCTGAATTCTGCTTGTGCTGGCGAACGAGAAATCCCGTCATCTACGTGCTGGGTCGCGCGCAGTGCCGCAGCGTCGTGCCGGCTATCTCGGACGACACGCACGCGGATGATCTCGACGATCTCTGTCTCAAACTGGCTGCAACCCTGTACCCTCGTCAAACCGTCGAGAAGACGACGATGGTGATGCGGAGGGCCTATGGCCGGCTTCGCTATCGCGATGAGCCGACGACCCAAACCTCGCCGGATGTCGACCGATGGTTCGCGCAGACCATCCCCAACAGCGCTGACGCGGTGTTCTGTGCCGGATTGGCGAGCAATCGCTGGTCACGGCACCGGGCAGCGTTGCCAAGGACTGGATAGCCCCAGACGGGCAACTCGGTGGCAGGGGCTGCCTGTCATAGCGCGCAAAATCGAATGGCTCCGCGCGCAAATTCGTGAGTCACGCCGTCGTTCGCCGAGCGCCTTTGTCGCGCCGAGTACCGAACATGCCGGAGGTTGGATGATGGCGCCCGAGGGGGCGACTCTGGTTTCGCCTACAGCGCCATCGCAGTCGGCGAAGGGGCCAAAATACCAGCGCGTGCGCTATCTCGAATATCCGAGTGACCGAGGGCAGAGTGCGTCTTCGATCGGTCTGCTCCTTGTTTTCGCACTTTGTGAACGCGTCCAGTCTGGGGTAAACAGGTCCCTTGGCATCGTCGAACGAGGCCCATTGTCGCCAATGGCCCGCAGTCGGACGGATCACAATGCCGGAGAAACAGCCAAGCGCCGATATGGAGGCTGCTCTCAAGCACTGGCTCGAAACCGTTGATCTCGGCCAGTATAGCGACCTCTTTGTCCTGCATCGCATCGGTTTGGACATCCTGCCCGATTTGACCGAGCAGGATCTGGTCGAACTTGGACTTCCGCTGGGAGACCGCAAGCGCTTGCAGCGCGCGGTTGCTTCCCTGACCCGTTCGGCAAAAGGTCCCGCCGGCGGTAGGAGCGTCGCGGAAAGCGCGGCGGTGAGCGCCGAGCGGCGCCAGCTGACCGTGATGTTCTGCGACATGGTCGGTTCGACCTCGCTGTCCGAGCAGTTCGATCCCGAAGACGTCCGCGACGTGATCGCGAGCTTCAGGGAAAAGTGCGTCAGCGTGGTCAAGCGGTACGAAGGCTTCGCGGCCCGCTACCTCGGGGACGGCATTCTGGTCTATTTCGGCTATCCGAATGCGCATGAGGATGACGCCGAGCGGTCGGTGCGCGCGGCGCTCGAAATTGTACGGAGCCTGTCGTCGGCGAGAGCGAGTGACGCCCGCGACGTTGCAAGTCATGAGCCCAGTGTGCGCATCGGGATTGCGACCGGCCTTGTTGTCGTCGGAGACCTGGTTGGACAGGACACCGAGGAGCACGATTCCGCAGTCGGCGAGACGCCAAATCTGGCTGCCCGTCTGCAGGCCTTGGCGCCTCCGGACGGCGTCGTGATTGCGTCTTCGACGCAATCCCTGCTGAGAGGAAAGTTCGACTACCAGGACTTCGGATTTCACGCGCTGAAGGGGATATCCGCGAAGGCCCAGGCCTGGCTCGTGGTTCGGCCCTGCCGCGCCGAGACGCGATTTGCCGCAGCCATGGGCTCCCGATTGACGCCGCTGGTCAACCGCACCGAAGAGGTTGCGCTGCTGCTCACGCGTTGGCAGCAAGCGAAAGCCCATGAGGGGCAGGTCGTGCTGCTGACCGGCGAGCCGGGAATTGGAAAGTCCAGGATCGTTCAGGAATTGCGGGAGCGGATCGCAGGTGATCAGCACGGACAAGTTTCGTTCCAGTGCTCTCCCTATTACAGCAGCACCGCTTTTCACCCCTTCATCGAGCATCTCAAATTCGCGCTCGGCCTTGACGGCGAGAACGCGTCTGCGCTTTGGCTGACAAAGCTTGAAGCTGGTGTCGCCGCCTCGAACGGCGAGGCGGACACAGTGGTGCCGATCCTTGCGGCGTTGCTTTCAATTCCCACCGGGGACCGCTACGCGGCCCTGGATCTCTCGCCGCAACAGCTGAAGGATGCGACGATCGCCACGCTCGTCAACCATCTGCTCGCGCAAGCGCGCGGGCAGACGCTCCTGATCGATTTTGAGGACGCACATTGGATCGATCCCACCTCGCGGGCCGTACTCGATCTGCTGGTGGAGAACGTTCGCACCACGTCGATCCTTGTCGTGATCACCGGTCGTCCGGAGTTTCAGCCGGGTTGGAAGGATCACGCGCACACCATCAGTGCGAACCTCAAGCGTCTCGGCCGACAGGTCCGCACGTTATTGGTCGAACGTGTGGCTGGAGAAAAGGAGCTTCCCCGAGAGGTGATTGAGGACATCATTGTCAAAACCGATGGTGTGCCGCTCTTCCTTGAAGAGCTGACCAAGGCCGTTCTCGAATCCGACGTCTTGACTGAGCAGCATGGACGTTACGTCTTGTCCGGTCCGTGGCATCAGCTCGCTATTCCCGCGACATTGAACGATTCCCTGATGGCCCGCCTCGACCGGATGGGATCATTCAAGAAAATCGCGCAGATCGGCGCCACCATCGGCCGCGAGTTTTCTTATGAGATCCTTCGCGAGGTTGCCGAAGCGCCGGCGGACCAGATCGAAGCCGCCCTGAACCATCTGGAGGCAGCCGGATTAATCGTCCGCTTCGGCTTTCTGCCGGAGGCGCTGTACTCGTTCAAGCACGTGATGATCCAGAATGCGGCGCATGAAAGCTTGTTGCACAGGGAAAGACGGACGCTGCACGCCAAGATCGGACGCGTGCTCGCCGAAAAATATCCGGAAAAGATCGAGCGCGAACCGGAGCTTCTCGCCTACCACCTGACCGAATCTGGACAAAGCGAGCCGGCCGCGGGTTTCTGGCTCAAGGCCGGAAAGCAGGCCGCAATGAAGGGTGCGACTCTGGAGGCGATCGGTCATTTGCGTCGTGGGCTCGGGGTTCTGCAAGCCTCACCCGGCATGCAGGGCCGAAACGAGTCCGAGCTTGAGCTTCGCATCGCCCTGGGCACTGCCCTGATCGCGGCAAAGGGATACGCCGTGCAGGAAGTCGAGGAGAACTATGTTCGCGCGCTCGAACTCGGCCGGAATCTTGGCAACATGGCGAAGGTCTTTGCGGCGACGCGCGGACTTTGGGTGTGCCACTTCATCCGCGGCGATCTCGCACGGGCGCATGAGCTGAGCGCGGAGCTCCTGCAGTTCGCAAGGCGCGAGGCGTCGAACCAAAGTTCGTCCGCGACGCAACAGACGGGATATCTGATCGAGGCGCATCGGGCCATCGCGATGACGATGCTGTACCGCGGGCGGTTTGTCGCTGCCGAACATCACCTTCATCGCTTCAGGAATCTGTACAGTCCTGATCTACACGGCGCCCTGACGGCAACGCATGGCATCCATCCTGGCATCGTCTCGCTCTCGTATCTCGGGTACGTGTCGTGGTTTCTGGGCCGTCCTGACGCGGCGCGCCGATATAGCCAGCAGGCTATTTCGGAAGCGGAAGACCTTCGCCACCCCTTCACGTTATCATTTGCGCTGACATTCGGCGCTTACGTTTGCCAGCATCTCCGCGATGTCGAAGGGACCCACGACTACACCAACAGGGCACTGGCTCTCTCATCGGAACACGGCTTCCTGCACTGGAAGCATCAGACAACCATCCTGCGAGGATGGGCGATGACCGAGCTCGGGAATGTCGATGAGGGATTGAACCAGATGCGAATGGCTATCGACGCCTACGAGGGCATGAGCGCCCGGCTAGCCAGTTGCTGGTTCAGAAGCCTGCTCGCGAAGGCTTATGCAAGTGCCGGCTTGCCGGATGCTGCCTTGCACGAACTCGACAGCGCACTGGCGATCGGGAGAAGAACGGGAGAGCATTTTTACGAAGCTGAGATCTATCGTCTGCAAGGTGAGATGACGCTCAATGATTCGAGATCATCGTCCGTTGAATCCGCCGAGCGAATGTTCCTCGCCTCGATCGAGCTGGCGCGCAGGCAAAGCGCGCGGTCCTTTGAATTACGGTCAGCTGTCAGCCTGGCGCGCTTATGGCGACATTCCGGCAAACAGGCGCGAGCAGCCGAGCTGTTGCTACCCGTCGTTCGAACGTTCACGGAAGGTCTAGGTACGCCTGACGTCAAGGAAGCGCTCGAGCTGGCGAATGAACTGGCAATGGAAATGCCCGGAGATCAAGAATGGAGCGGGCGGGTCTAAGGATACAGAGGCGCCCCGGGGCCCGTCCGCCCGCTTGCGCCTGACCGTCGTCTCCACGCATCGCAGATGAATGATGGTGCTCGCTTCGGCCCAAGTTCGCGGCGGCGGCAACGTTGGGTGGATGCTGTTCCGGCGATGTGCGCCGAACTGATCAGCGGTTGGCGATGCTGGCCTCGATTGGCGAGGCAACGTCGTCCCGATCGATCCGGGCTTCGTTCGCGCGAACGCGTGACGGCCATCCGTGCCGCGAGGCCAGCGTCGTCAGCCTGTCCCTGACGAGATAATGCGCGGGGCCTTCGAGGAAGCGCCAGACGAGCCATGCCAGCACCACCATGCCCGTCACGACCAGCGCGGTCGACAGCGCGTCCGGCGTTGGTGTGATCAAGAGCAGGATGACGTAGCCGAGCTGCAGATGCAGCAGATAGAGCGGATAGGTGATGCCGCCGACGGCCCTGACGAGGCCTGCAGGCAGGGCTACCGACTTGATGCGAGTGGCGGCGAACACGATGCCGAGCGAGACGATGCAGATCACCGTCACGACGCGGGGATCGAAGCTGCCATGGGTGTGGACGCCGAGCCGCTCCAGCTTGTGCACGGCCTGGAACGTCGCCGTGCCGATCGCCAGCGTCAGCAGGCTGTACAGCCTGGTGTCGCGCCGTCCCCGGTAATGCTCATAGATCAGGAGCCCGACGGCGAAGAAGCCGCTGTCGTCGGCCATGAACAGCTTTTCGAACAGCGGAACGTCGAGGGTCAGCTCGTTGGCGAAGGTGATTGCGATCCACGCCACGATGATCGTGTCGATGCGCCGCGGAAAGACGCCCCAGGTCAGGAACAGCGCGATCCAGACGTAGAACACGACCTCGATCACCAGCGACCAGTAGGCATCGTCCATGTAGGGCTGACCGAGCATCGGGGCCGCGATGAACAGGTTTGTCAGCCATTGCCCCCACGTCACGTGGAAGTACGCGTGGCCCAACAGCAGCGTCGCGAGGAAGGTCAGCGTCATGCAGATGACGAAGGTCGGATAGATCCGGCTGAAGCGGGCGATCGCGAAACCGACCGGCGTGCGGCCTTCGGCGGAATAGGCGATGACGAAGCCAGAGATCGCGAAGAACACGGGGACGCCGAGGAAGCCGTATTGCGCGACCGGGGCGAGGTACGGCATCGCCACCTTTTGCACGCCGTTCGATGCCACGCCCCAGAAGCCGTAATGGTACAGGATCACGGCCCCGACCGCGGCGAGCCGCAGCAGGTCCAGCACGGGAACCCGGGTCGGATCCGGTTGTTTAGAAACGCTCGGCATATATCCGCTATCGTGGCGGCGAGGCATGAAGGCGTTCTTAATCCACCCGGCGAAACGACCGCGCGATCGTTCACGATTGCAGGAGCCCCGTGGCGATGCCGGCGGCCGCGCTGAGCACGACCACCACGAGCGGCGGCGCGCGCCATGCCGTGAGCAGGACGAAGCCGGCCAGCGCGATGCCGAAATCGAGCGGACGGTGCACGCTGCTGGTCCACACCGGATTGTAGAGCGCGGCCCCCAGAAGGCCGACGACGGCGGCGTTGACGCCGCGCATCATCGCCTGCGCCGCCGGCCGTTTGCGAAAGCTATCCCAGAACGGCAGCGCCGCGAGCAGCACGAGAAGTCCCGGCAGGAAGACGCCGACGAGGCCGACGATCGCGCCCGGCAGGCCGCCGATCACGGCGCCGAGATAGGCGGCAAAGGTGAACAGCGGGCCCGGCACCGCCTGCGCGGCGCCGTAGCCGGTCAGGAACGCATCGTCGCCGATAAAGCCCGGCGTCACCACGGCTTCGCGCAGCAGCGGCAACACGACGTGGCCGCCGCCGAACACCAATGCGCCCGAGCGGTAGAAGGCCTCGAACAGGCCGAGGCCGGGCCATGTCCGCGACAGCAGCGGCAGTCCGACCAACAGCGCGACAAACAGGATCAGCGCCGCGACGCCAACGCGGCGCGATACCGGCATCGCGATATGGGTGACTCCGTTGGCCTGGTGCGCCCGGCAGAACCAAAGCCCGGCGATGGCGCCGAGAATGATCGCGCCGATCTGCGCGATCGACGACGAACTGGCGAGGATGACGAGTGCTGCGACCGTCGCGATCGAGGCGCGTTCGCGATCGGAGCAAAGCGAGCGCGCCATGCCCCAGACGGCCTGGGCGACGATCGCCACCGCAACCAGCTTGAGGCCATGCACCAGGCCGCTACCCACCGGGCCACTCAATCCGCTGGCGCCGAAGGCAAACAGCACGAGCGCGATCGCCGAGGGCAGCGTGAATCCGGTCCAGGCGGCCAGCGCCCCCAGGTACCCGGCGCGCATCAGGCCGAGCGAAAAGCCGACCTGGCTGCTCGCAGGGCCCGGCAGGAATTGGCAGAGCGCGACCAGATCCGCATAGGCCTGTTCGTCAAGCCAGCGCCTGCGGGTGACGAACTCGTCGCGGAAATAGCCGATATGGGCGATCGGGCCGCCGAAGCAGCTGACGCCGAGCTTGAAGAAGATGAGCAGCACCTCGAGCGGCGAGTGCGTCGAGCTCGCGGTGGCGGGCGCTGGGCCTGGCTGCGGGACGTCGGTGTCGTTCAAGCGTCGTCAATTCCGGCAATTTGCGTCCCAGGTCGGGACTCGTCAGCGCGAGCATATCGCCATTCGATGACGTTTGAGCGCGTTATTTCTCGCGGCTCTCACTCGTAGCGGATGTTCTTCGACGGCCGGCGCGCGGCGGGCATCGCCAGCACGACGAGACAGAGCGCGATCATCGCCAATCCCATAAATTCGAATGCAAATGCGTCCACGGGCCATTCTCCCCATCAGAAACAGTTAGACTTGTTGGGGGAGCGTTGACGCGCTGTTAAGCCTTATGGTTACCGCTGCCGGCCTCGGCGCATGGTGGAGAGTGAGTTAACGCTCACATCGCGAAGCTAGACGGCTACGCTGAGCGGTCCGGTGCGCAGCTTCAGATCCACCGGCGTCGGGTTGCGCAGGATGTCCAGCACGGGGCAATGACGGTCGACGGTTTCCTTCAGCCGGGCGATGTCGGCCGCGGAGGCCGGGCTGTCGATGGCGACCTCGGCCTCGATCTGCTGGAAACCGGCTCGCACGTCTGGATCGACGCTGAAGAAGCCGCGCAGATCGATGGCGCCCGACAGCTTGACGGACACGCCGTTGAGGGGAATGCCGAGCGCGTCGGCATAGAGCCGATAGGTGATCTCCTGGCACGAGCCGAGCGCGGCGAGAATGTACTCGACCGGGTTCGGTGCGGTGTCCTCGCCGCCCAGCGCCGGTGGCTCGTCGACGCTGACGTTGAATTGCCGCACGGCAACGCGGCTATTGACGCCGTCGCCGAGTTGCGAAGTCGCCTGGAACACGGCCTGCGCCTGCGCCGGTTCGGCGCCGAGCGCCTGTTGGGTGTCTGCGAAAACCTGCTTGAACCTGAAGCTCATCGTTCGTCTTCCCCATGGCATCAATCACGAGAGGCTGATCGAACGGCCCATGCAGGGCAATAGTCGCGAGATAAAAACGACAGCAGCTCCGCGAAGCGCGAAATTTGCAGCAGCATTTTTCCCGCGCGCGTCGATGCGTAGGATGAGTAGAGCCAACGGGGCCGCGCAAGGCGCGGCCCCGTTGATAGAACTCCGCGAAACCCATAGTGGTGCCGCTCGCGAGATGAGCTGATGGGTTTCGCTGCGCTCTACCCATCCTACGGGCCACCCATCCTGCCGTGTCACGCGGCGAGGGCGTCCTGGTTGATCTCGCCCTTGGCGAGCGCCGTCAGCAGCGTGTCGACGTGCCGCTCTTCGTCGAGACTGTCGTGCAGGAGCCGCTGGTCGTCGCGCAGATTGAGCTGACCGGCGAGGGCGGCCGCGCTGCCATAGGCGGCGATCTCGTAATGCGCGAGCTTCTGCGCCGACGCGACGAGGCCGGCATCGCGCAGATTGTCGTCGGGCAGCAGCGAGACCATCTTGGCGGTCTCGTGGATCAGCGCCTGCATGGCCTGGTCGGTGTGCTCCAGCGGATCGGCCCCGTGCATCCGCAGCAGCGACTTCAACCGCTCGCCCTGCACGATGGTCTCGCGGTGATGGCGGCTGAACGCATCCTTGAGCGACGGATGCGAGGCGATCTCCGCCATCCGCGCCAGCGCCACGGCGAGCTGCTCCTCGACGCTTGCGAGTTCCTGAAGCTCGGCGACATACATGTCCTTGAAGCTGGTGATCCTCATCGTGAAACCCTTCTTGTTTCGGCGTTCAGGTTGTTTCGGCGTTCAGGCGGTGTGGCCGCCGGAACCGGAATCGACCGGCGTCTTCTTGGCGCGTTGTGGCGTCATCTTCGCCGGGTCCGGTTGCCCGGGCACGCCGCGCGGCCCGAGTTGCTGTCGCTGCAGATCGTCCTCGGAGAAGGGCGGCTCGACGCCGTTCGGGTTGCTGCGCTCGATCGCGGTTTTCAGGTCGTCATCGCGCTGGTTCATGCTGGCGCTCCATCATCACGGCGGCACGGAACCTGGATCGGACGAGGCGGCACGTTCCGCGCTGCACGGCCAACGATGCGCGCGCGAAATCGTTGCAAACAAATCGGGGGCGCGGCGCTACGCCACGAGCTTCGGCAGCGCGGCCGCGAGCGCATCCACCGCAAAGCGGATCTTGAGTGGCAGTCGCGGCGTCGGCAGCCACAGCGCGTGGCAATCGTAGGGAAATTCCCCGCTGTCGCCGAGAACGCGGACCAGCGCGCCGGTGTCGAGGCGTTCGCGCACCAGCCAGGAGGGCAGCCACGCCAGCCCCATGCCGCGCGCTGCGGCATCCGCGATGGCTTCGAGGTCGTCGAGCCTGAGCCGCCCGGCCGGCCAGACCTCGTGCGGCGCAAGACCGGCGCGCGGGAACAGCCAGGGGCGAACGCGGCCCGAGCGGCGGTAGACGATCGCCTGGTGCCGGCCGAGCTCGTCGAGCGTGCGCGGCCTGCCATGGGCCTTCAGATAGGCGCGCGAGCCGCACACCACCATGCGCTGGCGCGCGATGCGCCGCGCGATCACGCCGGATTGCTCGTTGAGCTCGCCGGTCCTGATCGCAAGGTCGTGACCGCCCTCCATCAGATCGGCGATCGGATCGCCGAACGAAAGATCGAGCTCGAGCGCGGGATATTTCTGCGCGAGCTTCAGCAGCGTGGGGACGATGCAGTAGCGGCCGAGCAGCGCCGGCATCGTCACCCGCAGCCGCCCGCGCGGCTGCGACGATTGATCGGAGGCGAGCGCGTCGGCCGCCTCGGCCTCGCCGAGCACGATGCGGCAGCGCTCGTAATAGGCTTGCCCTGAATCGGTCAGGCTCTGCCGCCGCGTGGTGCGATGGAGCAGGCGGACGCCGAGCCGTTGTTCGAGGAAGCGCACATGCTTGCCGACCATCGGGGCCGACATCTCGAGCGCATCGGCGGCGGCCGCGAACGAGCCGAGATCGACCGCCCTGACGAAGACGGCCATGCTGGTGAGGCGATCCAATTCAAAACTCCTGGTTTCGATTGTCGGAGCTACCGGGTGATTTATCCGGCGATCGCCGCCGGGCATAGCGGCATTCCATTCAATTGTTTTGGAGTTCGCCCATGGCCCGCGGCGTCCGCTTTCACCAGCATGGTGGTCCCGAGGTGCTGCGTATCGAGGAGATCGCGGTTGCGCCGCCGGCGCCCCGCGAGGTTCAGATCCGAGTCAAGGCGCTCGGGCTCAACCGCGCCGAGGCCTCGCTGCGCCGGGGCAGCTATATCGAGACCGCGACGCTGCCGTCCGGCCTCGGGCTGGAAGCCGCCGGGATTGTCGCGGCGATCGGCGAAGGCGTCGAAGAATTTGCGCCGGGCGATGCCGTGAGCATCGTGCCGCCGGTCTCGATGGTGCGCTGGCCGGCCCATGCCGAGCTCGCGACCTTTCCGGCGGAGCTTGTCGTCAAGCATCCGCCCGCGCTCGGTTTTGAAACGGCCGCTGCGGTGTGGATGCAGTATCTCACCGCGTTCGGTGCGCTGGTCGATCTTGCAAGGCTCGGGCGAGGCGAGTTCGTCGTCATCACAGCGGCGTCGAGCAGCGTCGGGCTCGCGGCGATCCAGATCGCCAACCGGATCGGCGCGGTCCCGATAGCGGTGACGCGGACATCGGCCAAGGCGCAGGCGCTGCGCGAGGCCGGCGCGGCGCACGTGATCGCGTCGGCGGAGCAGGATCTGCAATCAAGGCTGGAGCAGATCGCGGGACCGAACGGCGTGCGCGTGGTGCTCGATGCCGTCGGTGGCCCCGCCTTCGTGCCGCTGACGGCGGCGATGGCACCCGGCGGCATCCTGATCGAATATGGTGGACTCAGTCCTGAGCCGACGCCGTTTCCGCTCGCCAACGTGCTCGGCAAGAGCCTGACCCTGCGCGGCTACCTCGTGCACGAGATCGTGCGCGATCCCGCGCGGCTTACCGCGGCGAAGGCGTTCATCCTCGACGGGCTTGCCGATGGCACCTTGAGGCCGATCATCGCCAGGACGTTTGCGTTCGAGGAGATCGTCGAGGCGCACCGGTACCTGGAGTCGAACACGCAGTTCGGCAAGATCGTGGTGACGGTGTGAGGGTCGCACCAACGTCATTGCAAGCGAAGCGAAGCAATCCATCGGCTCGCATGCACGGAGGTATGGATTGCTTCGTCGCTGCGCTCCTCGCAATGACGGCGGAAAGACCTCACGTCCCGCAGAACGTCTGCGTCACGCGCTGCTCGGGGAGCGGCGGATCGGCGTAGGCCGCGAACTGCGGCTGGTCCTCATAGGGTTTTGCCAGCACCGTCAGCAATTCCTCGAACGGCGCGTAGTCATCCGAGTTCACCGCAGCCGCAATCACCGCCTCGATCCGGTGGTTGCGCGGGATGAAGGCCGGATTGACCGCCTGCATCGCGGCCTTGCGCTCGGCCGGCGCTTGCGGCTCCAGCGCGAGGCGGGTGCGCCAGCGGGCGGCC
This sequence comes from Bradyrhizobium sp. USDA 4504, assembly GCF_054063995.1. Taxonomy (NCBI): domain Bacteria; kingdom Pseudomonadati; phylum Pseudomonadota; class Alphaproteobacteria; order Hyphomicrobiales; family Nitrobacteraceae; genus Bradyrhizobium; species Bradyrhizobium sp. USDA 4504. Next base: position 2,433,626 of record NZ_JBSSGV010000001.1, read on the forward strand.
CATTCGTCGAACGCCGCGGGATCGGTGAACTGCGCGCGGACGTCCGCGGCGTCATCGCTTGCGGCCTCGCCGAGATGGCGGAAGGTCAGCGTGAAGTCGGCCGCGTTCTTGGCCATCGCGTCGAGCAGGTCCTGGATCAGCGCCTCGTCACCGTCGCGCGCGGTGAACAGGCCGACCTTGGCGCGCAGCCCGGCGTTGTAGGCCGCGGTGAACTTTTCGGGGAATTCGCCGAGGATCACTTGCGCCTGCTCGATGGCCTTCTCCTGCTCGTCTGCGAACAGCGGCAGCAGGCATTCGGCGAGCCGGGTCAGATTCCACAACGCGATGCGCGGCTGGTTGGCATAGGCGTAGCGGCCCATCTCGTCGATCGATGAGAACACCTGCGCCGGGTTGTAGGCATCAAGGAAGGCACAGGGACCGTAATCGATGGTTTCGCCCGAGATCGAGGTGTTGTCGGTGTTCATCACGCCGTGGATGAAGCCGACCAGGAGCCAGCGCGCGACCAGCGCGGCCTGCCGCGCCACGACGCCGGCGAGCAGCGCGTGATAGGGCTGGGCGGCGTCCGTCAGCTCGGGATAGTGCCTGGCGATGACATGGTCGGCGAGCGCGCGCACGCCGTCGGTGTCGCCGCGGGCGGCGAAGAACTGGAAGGTGCCGACGCGGATGTGGCTCGCGGCGACGCGGGTCAGCACCGCACCGGGCAGCGCGGTCTCGCGCATCACGGGCTCGCCGGTGACGACGGCGGCGAGCGAGCGGGTGGTCGGGATGCCCAAAGCGAACATCGCCTCGCTGACGATGTATTCGCGCAAGACCGGACCGAGCGCAGCTCGGCCGTCGCCGCGGCGGGAGAACGGGGTCGGGCCGGATCCCTTGAGCTGGATGTCGCGGCGGACGCCGTCCTTGTCGATGACCTCGCCGAGCAGGATGGCGCGGCCGTCGCCGAGCTGCGGAACAAAGTGCCCGAATTGATGGCCGGCATAGGCCATGGCGATCGGGTCGGCGCCGTCAGGCAGCCGCTTTCCGGCAAGGATCTCGGCGCCCTCCGGCGCCGACAGCAGGTCCGGGTCCAGCCCGAGCTGGACCGCGAGCGGCCGGTTCAGCTTGATCAGCCGGGGGGCGGCCACCGGGGTCGGCGCGACGCGGGCGAAAAAGTTCGCCGGCAGCGCCGAATAGGTGTTCTGGAACGGGAAATGAATGGTCATATCCCGAAGATAGGCCTGCGGGCCGAATAGGCAAACGATTGGCGCCCATCTGGCGCCGGATCGCAGCAAAATCTGCAGTTTCGGGCCAAAAGCGGGCGTTCCCTTGGTTGCCGCCCCGAGCGGGCTCGGGTAAACCCAGCGCCTTCGGATAGGAAGTTTCCTATCGCGATTCTCCTCCGACATCAGTTTTTGGAACGACTATGCATCGCTACCGGTCACACACATGCGGCGCGCTCCGAGAGGGCGATATCGACCAGACGGTCCGGCTTTCGGGTTGGGTTCACCGGGTCCGCGACCATGGCGGCGTGCTGTTCGTCGATCTGCGCGACCATTACGGCATCACCCAATGCGTGGCAGATCCGGACTCGCCGGCATTCGTCGAGGTCGAGAAGTTCCGCTCCGAATGGGTGGTGCGGATCGACGGCAAGGTGCGCCGCCGTCCCGCCGGCACCGACAATCCGGAGCTGCCGACCGGCATGGTCGAGATCTACATCAAGGAGATCGAGGTGCTGGGCCCGGCGGCCGAGCTGCCGCTGCCGGTGTTCGGCGAGCAGGAATATCCCGAAGATATCAGGCTGAAATATCGCTTCCTCGACCTGCGTCGCGAGAAGCTGCACCAGAACATCATGACCCGCGGCGCGGTGGTCGATTCCATGCGCAAGCGGATGAAGGAGCAGGGCTTCTTCGAATTCCAGACCCCGATCCTGACGGCATCCTCGCCGGAAGGCGCGCGCGACTTCCTGGTGCCGTCGCGCATCCATCCCGGCAAGTTCTACGCGCTGCCGCAGGCGCCGCAGCAGTACAAGCAGCTGTTGATGATGTCGGGCTTCGACCGCTACTTCCAGATCGCGCCGTGCTTCCGCGACGAGGACCCGCGCGCCGACCGTCTGCCGGGCGAGTTCTATCAGCTCGACGTCGAGATGAGCTTCGTCACCCAGGACGACGTGTTCGCGGCGATGGAGCCTGTCATCACCGGCGTGTTCGAGGACTTTGCCAAGGGCAAGCCGGTCACGAGGAACTGGCCGCGGATTCCGTTTGCGGAGGCCGTGCGCAAATACGGCTCCGACAAGCCCGATTTGCGCAACAAGATCGTGATGCAGGAAGTCTCCGAGCACTTCCGCGGCTCCGGCTTCAAGGTGTTCGCGCGCATGCTCGAAGACCCGAAGAACCAGGTCTGGGCGATCCCGGGCACCGGCGGCGGCAGCCGCGCGTTCTGCGACCGCATGAACTCGTGGGCGCAGGGCGAAGGCCAGCCGGGTCTCGGCTACATCATGTGGCGCGAGGGCGGCGAGGGCGCAGGCCCCTTGGCGAACAACATCGGCCCCGAGCGCACCGCTGCGATCCGCGATCAACTCGGCCTCAAGGAGGGCGATGCTGCGTTCTTCGTCGCCGGCGATCCCGAGAAATTCTGGAAGTTTGCGGGTCTCGCGCGCACCAAGCTCGGCGAGGAATTGAACCTGATCGACAAGGACCGGTTCGAGCTCGCCTGGATCGTCGACTTCCCGATGTACGAGTATGACGAGGAGAACAAGAAGGTCGACTTCTCGCACAACCCGTTCTCGATGCCGCAGGGTGGCCTCGACGCGCTGACGACGCAGGACCCGCTGACCATTAAGGCGTTCCAGTACGACATCGCCTGCAACGGCTACGAGATCGCCTCCGGCGGCATCCGCAACCACAAGCCGGAAGCGATGGTGAAGGCGTTCGAGATCGCAGGCTATGGCGAGCAGGAGGTCATCGACCGCTTCGGCGGCATGTACCGTGCGTTCCAGTACGGCGCCCCGCCGCATGGCGGCATGGCGGCCGGCCTCGACCGTATCGTGATGCTGCTCTGCGGCACCAACAATCTGCGCGAGATCTCGCTGTTCCCGATGAACCAGCAGGCCATGGACCTGCTGATGGGCGCGCCGTCGGAAGCAACGCCGAAGCAGCTTAAGGAGCTGCACATCCGCACCAACCTGCCGGCGAAGGGTTAGGCGGGCCTTCACCTCGCCCCGCCTGCGGGGAGAGGTCGGATTGCATCGTTAGATGCAATCCGGGTGAGGGGGAGCCTCCGCGAGTCCGTTCGACAGCAATTTTGCAGAAGCAGCCCCTCACCCTGACCCTCTCCCCGTAAGAACGGGGAGAGGGAAAAGCAGGTAAGGGCCCAGCAATCACAACCCCGTCGAGGCCTCGATCCGGAACTGCGCCAGCGCCGATTGCGGATCGGTCTTGAGGAGCTGCATCAGCTGAAGCGCCGGCGCCTTCGCGCGCGGAGTGAGCTTGATGACCAGCGTCTGTCCCGGCGTCTCGATGAACTGGCCGATCGCGGTGACGAGCGCGGTGGCGTCGGGATTACCCCCGCCGATCTCGCCGCCCTGCGCCTTGATGGCGTCGAGGATGACCTTGCGCGCCTCGTCGCGGCTGACGTTCCGGGTGCGCGCAAATTGAGCGACGGCGAGATCGATGACGCCGAGGTCGTGGACCGCGAGCTCGATCGTGCCGGTTTCGATCTGCGCGGCCGCGCCCATTGCTTCCGCGGCGCTGGTCGAGAATGCCTCACGCGGCACGTTGCCGAGCGTGACCTTCGCCGACGCGCTCAGCAGGCCCGCGATGTCGAGCTTGACCGGCTCGAGCGCGAACGCGCGTGAGGTCTCGGTCCAGACGGCGCCGAGATCGGCGTCGACGGCCATCCCGGTCGATCCCGGCAGCGACGAGCGGTTGCTGCCGCGGATCGGCCGCATCGAGCGGCGCCGCCAGCTTCGCGGTCAGCCGCAGCTTGCTCGGGATCGATCCGACGAACTGACCCCAGTCGAGGCTGAGGACGTCGATGTTGACCGGCTTGCCGGTGGCCTTGTAGGGCGACGCGACGCCCTTGACCTCGACGCCTTCGATCAGCGGGAATAGCGCCAGCGCCTGTTCGGCCGACGGCTTCTGCGCGGCGAACTGCGCCGAGAGCCGCATGAAGTTGGCGACGTCGAGCGACTTCAGCGCAAAGCGTCCGACCTTGATGGGACCGTTCGGCGCACGGGTATCGAGTCCCTCGACCGCAAGCTCGCCGATCTTGCCGTGTTCGAAGTTGAACCGCATCGAGGCGAGCTTGAGCGGGCCCTGCGGCGTCTCGACCGAGAGCCCATGCATCTCGGCATCTGCGATTCCGATGCCCGAATAGAGGCCGGCGACCTTGTCCAGCAGTTCGCGTGCCTGGGCGGCAGACGGCGGCGGACTCCCTTGCGGCGGGATCATTGCCAGCAGCGCCGGCAGTTGCATCCGTGACGGATTGATCCTGGTGTCGTCGACGGTCACTCCCTCGATCCGCATGTTCACACCGGGCCCGGCGGTAATGACATAAGGACCGGCCGAAACGTGTCCCTGGATCCGATACTCCCTGTCATCGTTGGCCTTGCCTGGATCGAATATCGCAGCCATCGCGCCGACGTCGATATCGGTCGCGGCGATGTTGGCGAGCTCGCCGGTCATTTTGATCGGCTTGCCGGCCGCCTGCTGGTTGATCGTGAACACAACCTTGTCGGTTTTGCTGGACGCGATTTTTCCGTCCTTCATGTTTTCGATGGCGATGCCCGAATAGGCGAATTCGCCGCCGGCGCCGTCGCCGGCTTTTGCGGCGGCGCTGAAGGTCATCGTTCCGGTCAGGCTAGGCGCAGCGACCGATGATGCGTTGATGCTCGCGAGCAGTCCGAACGCGGACCGGTACAGCTCGAAGATCGACGACGACGCCGGAAGCTGGGGCAGGCTGGCGGGGCCGGAATAATCCTTCACCGTGATCCGCGGCGCCTTGTAGGTCAGTGAGGCGATCGTCGGGGTCGGTCCCGACATGCCGATCTCGACATCGCTGAACTCGACATTGCCGGCGGAGACCCGTGCCGCGTCGGTTTGACCGAGGCCGGTCATCGTGAGACTGGCAATCTTGACGCTGACCGGGGATTGCGTCCCCGACTCGGTGGCGACGTCCGCGATCGTCAGGGTGCGGCTCTTGACGTCGAACGTGATCTTGCCGTGGCTCGCCTTGGCGCCAGTGGCACGGACCTGCTCGAAGGCGGCCTCGACGTCGCGCGTGACCCGGCGCTGGGCGTAGAAGTCGAAACCGAAGAAGCCGGCGGCCGCGATCACAACCACGGCGATCAGGCCGAGCAGAATTTTCTTCATTCGGTCAACTCCGGATCATCAAGGGAAAAAAATTGCCAATCCCGGCCGAATGGCGCGGGGAGGGGCAGGCGTCGATGAACGGCCGGCCCGGACCTATTGACGGGGATATTATCGGATGTTGCATCCAAGTGGTTGGACATGCTTCACATCCGGCTCGATTTGCCGGACAACTGACTTTTGCCTGGATTAGCACAGAAACAAGAAATTTGGGCCGGAAACGCGGGGAGCACGCATGTCGTCATCGTCTGAAGAACTCCACAACGCGGCGCTCGCCTATCACCGGCTGCCGCGGCCGGGCAAGCTCGAGATCCAGGCGATCAAGCCGCTTGCCAACCAGCGTGACCTGGCGCTGGCCTATTCGCCGGGCGTGGCCGCCGCCTGCACCGAGATCGCCAAGAACCCGGCCGAGGCGGCGACGCTGACCGCGCGCGCCAATCTGGTCGCCGTGGTCTCGAACGGCACCGCGGTGCTCGGTCTCGGCAATATCGGTCCGCTGGCCTCGAAGCCCGTCATGGAAGGCAAGGCGGTGCTGTTCAAGAAATTCGCCGGCATCGACGTGTTCGACATCGAGATCAAGGCCGACACGATCGAGCGCGTAGTCGAGACCGTTGCCGCGCTGGAGCCGACCTTCGGCGGCATCAATCTCGAGGACATCCGCGGACCTGAGTGCTTCGAGATCGAGGCGCAGCTCAAGGAGCGCATGAAGATCCCGGTCTTCCACGACGACCAGCACGGCACCGCCATCATCGTCGCCGCGGCGATCGTCAACGGGCTGTTGTTGAACGGCAAGCAACTGTCTGACGTGAAGATCGTCTGCTCGGGCGCCGGCGCCGCCGCGATCGCAACCCTCAATCTGCTGGTCTCGATGGGGGCGCAGCGCAAGAACATCTGGGTCTGCGACATCGACGGTGTGGTCTATGAGGGCCGCAACACCACGATGGATCGCTGGAAGGCGGTCTATACCCAGAAGACCGACGCACGCGTGCTCGCCGACGTCATTCCCGGCGCGGACATCTTCATCGGACTGTCTGCACCGGGTGTGCTGAAGCCCGAAATGGTCAAGCAGATGGGCGACAAGCCGCTGGTGATGGCGCTGGCCAATCCAGTGCCGGAGATCATGCCGGATGAGGCGCGTCTGGCGCGTCCCGACGCGATGATCTGCACCGGGCGGTCGGACTTTCCGAACCAGGTCAACAACGTGCTCTGCTTCCCCTTCATCTTCCGCGGCGCGCTCGACGTCGGCGCCACCGCGATCAACGAGGCGATGAAGCATGCCGCGGTGGACGCGATCGCGCAGCTCGCGCGCGATCCGCCGTCGGATGCGGTGGCCCATGGTTTCGAGAGCGGCGAGACCCAGGGGTTCGGCCCCGGTTCGCTGATCCCGAGCCCGTTCGATCCGCGCCTGATCCTGCGCATCGCGCCGGCGGTGGCCAGGGCCGCGATCGAGTCCGGCGTCGCGACCCGGCCGATCACCAATTTCGACGAATACGCCGCCAATCTCGGACGCTTCGCCTTCCGCTCCGGCCTCACCATGAAGCCGGTGTTCGCCAAGGCGAAGACCCAGCCGGTGCGCGTGATCTACGCCGAAGGCGAGGACGAGCGTGTGCTGCGCGCGACGCAGGTGGTGCTCGAGGAAAAGCTGGCGCGGCCGATCCTGGTCGGCCGGCCGTCGGTGGTCGAGACCAGGATCAAGCGCTTCGGCCTGTCGATCAAGGCCGGCCGCGATTTCGACCTGATCAATCCCGAGGACGATCCGCGCTACCGTTCCTATGTGCAGTCCTATATCGACGTCGCCGGCCGGCGCGGCGTGACACCGGAGGCCGCGCGGACCGTGGTCCGCACCAACAATACCGTGATCGCGGCGCTTGCCGTGTCGCGTGGCGAGGCCGACGCGATGCTGTGCGGCGTCGAGGGCCGCTACATGAGCCATCTGCGCCATGTCCGCGAGATCATCGGCTTCCTGCCGGGGGTCAGCGACTATGCCGCGCTGGCGCTGATGATCACCTCCACCGGCGCCCATTTCCTCGCCGATACCCAGGTGCGGCCGAACCCGAGCGCGGAGGAACTCGCTGAAGTGGCATCGCTCGCGGCGATCCACGTCCAGCGCTTCGCCTTCAAGCCGAGGGTCGCCTTCGTGTCACATTCCGACTTCGGCAGCTATGACACGGATTCCTCGCGCAAGATGCGGCGGGCGACCCAGCTCTTGAAGGACAAGCATCCGGAGATCGAGGCCGACGGCGAGATGCAGGGCGACACCGCGCTGTCGGCGGCGGCGCGGCGCCTGGTGCTGCCGCAGTCGCGGCTGGAAGGCGAGGCCAACATCCTGATCATGCCGAACCTCGATGCCGCCAACATCGCCTACCAGATGATCAAATCGCTCGCCAACGCGTTGCCGGTGGGGCCGATCCTGATCGGTCCGGCGCGCCCGGCGCACATCCTCACCCCCGGCGTGACGGCGCGCGGCATCCTCAACATGACGGCGGTTGCCGCCGTCGAAGCCCAGGAGCGCGCCGGCCGCGCGCAGCCGACGCTGTTCGGCTGACGGCCGTTGTTTGAGCACGTTATGTTCGGAAAACCGCAGCGCGGTTTTCCGCATCGTGTTTGAACCGAGATGGATTCGATTTGATCGAGGCAGGCGGAGCGACCATAATCGCTTCGCCTGCTTCGTCCGATTTCCGCCATCCAGTGAGGCCGACCCATGCCAGCGTTCATCACCTTCGGGCGGATCCTGTTCGCCGTGCTGTTCCTCTATTCGGGAGCGAGCAAGCTGTTCGGCATCCAGGCGACGGCGGATCTGCTGGCGGCCAAGGTGACGATCCCGGCCGTGGTCGCGCCCTATACGCAGCAGATCGAAACCGCCGTCGGCATGCCCTTCATGCAGCTGCTGGCGGTCACGATCGGCGGCTTCGAGATCGTCGCGGGGCTGATGATCGCGGTGAACGTGCTGGCGCGGTTCTTCGCGATTCTCCTGATCATCTTCGTGTGCTTCGCCACCTTCTACTTCCATGACTTCTGGAATCAGCCGGCGCCCGACAACCTCAGGACGCTGATCGATGCGCTGAAGAACCTGTCGCTGATCGGCGCGCTGTTCATCATCGCCGGCTACGGCCGCGGCCCGCGCCGCGACGACCCGGCCTATGGGGACGTGTAGGACGATACGCAGCTGTGGAGGGCGGGTTAGCCGAAGGCGTAACCCGCCGACCTGCGCATTCGGCAAGAGGGGTGGCGGGTTACGCTGGCGCTAACCCCCTCTGCGACGTTCAGAAAGATGGTCCCCACATAGGTACGCTTTCAAACCTCTCGAGGCGGACCGTTTTCCTGCCAGCCGACGACGCATCCGTGCCAAGTCGCATGATGTCTCGGTCTTTGGTATCGACGCGCAGCTCGAGTTTGCCTGGGCAGTCTTTGGCCTGTTCGATCTCCAGGGCGAACGGAATTGGAAGTGTCTTGCTCATGTTGGGAACCACGAAGGACTGGAAGAGCTTCTCCGAGCCCGTCGGGCTCTCCGGCGTCATTTCGACGAGATAGAAGTACAGGAATTCCCCGACAGAGGCCTTGCGGTCGCCGGGCGCTTGCACGAGTTCGCCGCGCAGGGTGGTTTTGCAGGCGCCGACTGCGCTGGTTGCGACCAGCGACGCCATCGCCACAAGAGCTACGGCCTTCGCCACGGAGGTCATGCCGTTGTTCATCGCAAGCTGCTCGGGATCTATGCGCTTCGCCGCCACGGCGTCACGCTGACATCCTGCGCGGCATCGATCAGCTGCGGCGCGCCGGCGTGCAGGCCGTGCGCTGATAGCACCTGTTGCGGGGTGTGGGCAGGGACGCCCGGAAAGCACGGCTCGCCGTCGGGGATGCGCACCTTCGGGGCGACCGAGAGCCAGAACGTGTCGTAGCGGTCCATGAACATGTCGAACACGCCGGGGCCGCCGATGATCGCGACCATGCCCGAGGTCACGCCGGCCTCGCGGCTCGCCGTCTCGAACGGACAGCCGGCGGGATTCCACAACAGCGCCTTCGGATTGTCGGGGTCGGGCGCGGTGGCCGCGACCTTGCTGGTCAGGATCAGCCGCCGCCGCTTCGGCGCGTTTGGCTGCTCTTCCTGGGAGTGACGGCCATGCACGACGAGGTCGGCGCGGTCGAGGGCCGCGGTGAAGAACCGCTTGTCGCCCTCGATCTTGAGGTCGTCGGGCATCACATTCCGCGCATTCGCCAGCCGGCCATCGGCGGAGACGATGACGAAGCCTTCGATACGCAGCGCCGGCACCAGGATTGTCGCCGGCGTTATTGCTGATCGACGGTGGTGACGACGCTGTTCACCGGGCGCGAGCTTACGGTCGGCAGCTTGACGTCCTTGGCGAGCTCCTGCTCGTATTGCGGCAGCACCGTTACCGGAAACTTGGCGCGCATCGCGACCACCTTGTAGCCGCCGGCCTTGAGCTGCGTCAGCAGCGTGGGCAGCGCTTCCGCGGTGTGCTTCTGGAAGTCGTGCATCAGGATGATGCCCTTGCCGAGCTTGTTCAGCTTCTTCATCACGGTGTCGATCACCTGCTGCGGCTTGCTCGCCTTGAAGTCGAAGGAGTCGAGGTCGCAGGAGAAGATCGCGATGTTGCGGTTGCCGAGATAGGTCACCATCTCCGGCGGATGCTGCAGCGCCGGGAAGCGGAAGAACGGCGAGGGTGAGGTCTCGAGCGCCCACTTGACCGCAGCGTAGCCGCGCTCGATCTCGTCCTTCTTCTGATCCTCGGTCAGCTTCTTGTTGTTCAGATTGGCGTGCGACCAGGTGTGGGCGCCGACCGTGTGGCCGGCGGCATAGACCTGCCGCAGGATTTCGGGGTGATAGGTCGCGTGCTTGCCGATCGGGAAGAAGATGCCCGTGGTGCATTCATCCGCGAGCGCCTTCAGCACCGCCGGCGTGTTGCCCGGCCACGGGCCGTCGTCGAAGGTCAGCACCACCTCATGGTCGCGCAGGAAGTCGAGCTGCTTGAAATGCTCGAAGCCGAAGCCCGGACCGCCGGTGGTGTCGATCTCGACCGTGCGGCCGACGCCGAGCGCGTTCGGATTGTTGCAGGCGGCGCGCGCCGGCTGTGGCGGTTGCTTCGGCGGAACCGGGGCTGCGGTTGCAGTGGCCGCTGCCGGGGCTGCGGCGGCGGGCGCGGGAGCCGCGGCCGCTGGTGCTGGTGCTGTCGGTGCCGCAGTAGCGCCCTTGGGGGGCGACGTCTGCGACCAAGCTGCGCTCGACGCGAGCAACGATACGGTCCCCGCAAAAATCAGACCTGTCGCAATGCGCATGGCGTGTTCCCTGCTGCTCGCGCTCCCGACGCCGGCATTGCCGCGACCGGGTCGCTTCGCCCCCAACCGATCGTACCCTAGTCGCAGTGGCGACGCCAAGGCAATGAACGTGGCGAGCGCGTGTCCAAAATCCTCGTCGGATCAGTTAATTCCGGGGATTATCGTCATATCTCAGGCGGCCGCCAATGCCCGTGCGATCCCGGTCTTGATGCGCGTGTCGTCGGGCGCAACCGACTCAGCGAAAACGTCGGCGATGTAGCCATCGCGGCCGATCAGGTATTTGTGAAAATTCCAGCGCGGCACGTCCTTCGGCCGGGCCTCCGCCGCCCAGCGGTAGAACGGATGCGCGCTCGCGCCGCGGACGATTGCTTTCGCCGCGATCGGGAAGGTGACGCCATATTGATGCTGCGCAGTCTCGGCGATCTCGGTCGGGCCGCCGGGCTCCTGGCCGCCGAAATCATTGGAGGGGACGCCAATGATGACGAAGCCGCGATCGCGGAATTCGGTCCAGAGTTGCTGCAGGCCGGCATATTGCGGCGTGAAGCCGCAAAGCGAGGCCGTGTTCACGATCATCAGCGGACGGCCGGCATAGTCGGCAAGTCTGATATCGCCGCCGCCGAGTGCCGGAAATGAGAAGGCGTAGGCGGTGATCCGGCTTATCGCGGGCTGCTCGGCATGCAGCGGGCGGGATGCCGCGGCTGCGGCGATCGCGGTCACGATCAGGGTCCTGCGGTCCATCATGGTCTCGTCCCCGGAACAGATGTTCGTCCGGATCATAATCCGGAGGGGACGCGCAGGCTTTCAAGAAGGCGTTATTGCCGGAAGCGGGTCGCCCGGATGGCCTCAGCGCAAAGGCAGGATGAAGTCAGTGCCTTCGCCGGTCTCGCCTTGGTTCACACCGAGGTCGGAGACGATGATCGATCCGCCGGTGCCGAGAGCTTCGCTGATCCGCGCCATCACGTCGGCCGGAATGGAGATGCGGTCGAGCGCCTCGGCCGGAGTGTTGGTCACCGGCTGCGGCTTGGCCTCGGCCACTGCTGCGGCCGCGACCTTGCGGCGATGCGAGGTACGCTCTTCGACGTCGATGCGGGCGACGTTGCGGGTCGGCAGCGTCACCACCGACCAGCGCAGCAGGTTCGTATCGGTCTTGTCGGCTTGTGCGGTGAACACATGGGTGCCGAGCGGCCGGTCGCTTGCCGCGATCGTCACCGGCACCTCGAACAGAGGTGCAAAATTCTGCCGCACGTAGAGCTTGGAATCCTTGCGGCTGATGAACACCGCAATCTGGCCGGCGCGCTTCGGCACGTCGATCCTGGCGGTGCCCGGCAGCCGCGCCGGATCCTTCTTGGCGTCGGGCGCATCGGCTGCAGTCGCTGCCTCGGCGGGCTTGTCAGCGGCCTTCGAGGCATCGGCCTTCGGTGCGTCGGTCTTCGGTGCATCGATCTTGGGCGCCTCGGCAACACCAGGCTTGGCGGCGTCCGCCTTCGGCTCGTCGGCCTTGGCTTCCGCCTTCACCGGATCGCTTGCGGAGACCTCGCTCTTTGGCGTGTCGGTGCTGGCGGTGGTTTCGCCGACCGTCTTGTCATCTGTGGTCGCGTTGCTGTCGTGGCCGGCGGAATTGGTCTCGGCCGGCTTGTCGGCGGCGGCCGTCTCGGGCTTCACGGTCTCGGACTTGTCCGCTGCGATCTTCTCCGCGATGGCGTCGCGCGCCGTGGAAGAGGATGCATCGGACATTGTCACTGACGCACTCGCTGCCGGCATCGCGCTGCTGGCGTCGGCGGTGTGGGTGTTGTCGCGCAGCGACGCGGCGGCATGGCCGACGCTGCTGCGCAAATCGAGACTAGACTGCTTGTCGGCGCCCTTGTCGCTCTTCACGCCGAGCGGCGCATCCATCTTCAGAATGTCGTCGGCGACCGGCTGCTGCGGCGCCACCTTTTGCGTGACCAGCAGCGGGTGCGAGAAACTTTCCGGCGAGATCGTGCCCGGCGTGACGAAGACGCGGGCGCCCATCCGCGTCCAATTGTACATCTTGACCGCGAACGACATCGGCATGCGGATGCAGCCGTGGGACGCCGGATAGCCGGGCAGCACGCCGGCGTGCATGGCGATGCCCGACCAGGTGATGCGTTGCATATACGGCATCGGCGCGCCGCTGTAGATGTTGGACTGGTGATACTTCTGCTTCTGGATGACGCTGAAGACACCCATCGGGGTCGAATGCCCCTTCATGCCAGTCGACACCGGGCTCTCGGCATAGAGGCCGTTGGCGTCGTAGAGGCTGACCCGCTGCTGGTCGATCGAGACCGAGATGATCAGGGGACCTTGCGGCTTGCTGCCGGCCTCCTTCTCGATCGCCGGATTCTTCTTGGCTGTGTTGCGCTTCGGCTTTTGCCGGTGCGGCTGCGGCATCGGCTCGTAGTCGCCGTAGAAGGCGGAGTCGCGGTTCCAGTAATAGAGCGCTGCATCGGCCTGCGTGGAGGCGGCGACGGTGCCGGCGGTCGTCAGAATTGCCAGCTGCCAGAACCGCTCATTCGCGAAGTCAAAAACCGAAATCCGCCGTCCACCTGCGCGCATATTCCGAATCCCAGTCCAAACTACATGTTGGTTGTCGCAGACGCACAAAGCGTTCACCAGCGCAAGCGATCTAACCCTTCCGTGAGGGCGGTATTTTCGACGAAAGAGTAACAAAAAAGCCTCACAAGAGGTTAAAGCGCCGCGTTCGATCACCGAACTGTCAGCGCCTTCCTGTGCGGCGTTTGCGCACTACATAGGCGGGACCCACCCCGCGGAGACCTCAATGACATCGAGAACTGTGAGCTTGTGTGACCTGCGACGGTTGTCTCGATGGGGATGCGCGGTGCTGCTGATGTTGCTGGCTTTGGGGCAGGCGGGTCCTGCGGTCGCGGCCGACGAGCCGGACCTGATCTTTCGCCGCTCCACCGTGTTCAAATGGGTGAGCCCCAACGACAAGCTCGCGACCTATGGCGTCGACGATCCCGAGGTCGAGGGCGTCGCCTGTCACTTCACGGTGCCGGAGAGGGGCGGCTTCAAGGGCTGGCTTGGCCTTGCCGAGGAAGTCTCCGATATCTCGCTGGCTTGCCGGCAGATCGGGCCGATCCGCTTCAAGACCAAGCTCGGGCAGGGCGATGACATGTTCAGCAAGCGCCGGTCGCTGTTCTTCAAGAAGATGCAGATCGTGCGCGGCTGCGACGCCAAGCGCAACGTGCTGGTCTACATGGTCTATTCGGACCGCCTGATCGAGGGCTCGCCAAAGAACTCGACGTCGTCGGTGCCGATCATGCCGTGGGGCGCGGCCGATGCTGCCGTGCAGAAGTGCGGCGAGTTCATTCAATAGCTGGAGCAGGGGCTTGGCCCAGGCGGCTGAGGCGGTGGGCGAGCTAGCGCTCGGTTTGCCCGAACTGCTTCGCGCTGATGCCAAGGCCCGATTTGACCTTCGAGTCGCGGCAGCCGACGAGGCGGACCAGCTTCTGCGGCGCGCACTCATTGTCGCCCATCACGTAGGCGCCTTGCTGCGGCATCGCGGCCGTCATCTGCTGCTGGCCGGATTTGCTCGCCGCGGATTCATTGCCAACACCGATGTTGCCATTGCCCACGACTGACATCCTTCGTTGGATCGGGAGGGATTACGACAACGTGCCACCGCGAAGATGGTTGCACGGCGCCCAGACATGAGTCGACGAAACCGCCGCCCGGTTCACCGCCGCCCTTGCTGTGCTGCTTCTCCTCTCAGCAAAGGAAAGTTAACAAAGCGCGCTAGCTCGTTCAGTTTGCACGCATAATTGGCCGTCGCTCCGGCAGTGGCCGGGGTCCGGCATTGTCGTGCGAAGTTTTCAACAGCCTTTCAGCCACGCTCCTGCCGATGAAATCATTGGTGTTTTCCGCCGAATGTTTCGTGGACCGCTGGTCGACGAAACAATTCGAGTTCCGACGAAACCATTTTCGGCTTGTTCCGCAGAACTCCGGAAACGGCAGATCGTTATCAGACCGTCACATAACGGCGCCGGATGCCGAGCGGAATAACGGAGACTGTCAGATGCGAACCATGAGCCTGATCCTCACCTTCGCCTTTGTGATGGCCGGTTCGTCGATGGCAGGCTCCCCGGACAGCGGTTTGCCCGGTATCGGCACCTTCTCCTATAACGGCTCGCCGGTGGTCACCCCGGCCCCGATGGTGCTGGCGCAGGCAAACTGAGCGCGACGCAAAAAATAGAACTGCCGGTAAAGGCTCCCCATGCTGCTCCGTATCTGTTCCGCCGCGATGTTGGCATCGCTCGTCCTGATGGGGCCTTTGGCGGGCGCCGCGCAGGCCCAATCCCAGCTCCCCCTCGAATCGATGCAGATCCGCTCACTGTACCGCGTGCCTGAACCGCGCGACGAGTTCGTGCGGCAATGCGCGCCGCATATGCTCGGCCGCTGGGCGCATCCCGAGGCGGTGTGCGGCTGCCTGCACGACCACGCCGCCGCGACCGTGGACGATCCCGACCTGCGCCAGGCGCTGCTGCGCGGTATCAGCGAGACCGGCGTGCCGACCATCGAGACCGATTGGGTGCCGCCGTCCAAGCAGGGTGAGATCGGCCCGACCTTCACCAAGATCGCCAAGCCGACCCTGCAATGCATGTTCGAGCCGGTCTCGAACTGAGCCGCGCATCAAAGCAATGAGGACCGCAGCGCCTCGCGACAGCGGGGCGTTTTACTTTTTGGCGAGGCGGGGCACGCAGCTGCTGGTCCGCACCACGCCGTTCTGGCTCAGCCTGGAGCCGACCACCTGCTTGATCTGCCCGGCCGGGCACGAGCCGTCATCGACAAGGACGCGCTGGCCGACCCGCAGATCGACGATGTCGCCCTCGCGCATGTAGGACTGCTCTGCTGCGGCGGATTGAGTCATCGCGCCAAGAGCTGCGACGCTGACCAGCGCGACGAATCCCAAGCGCAGCATCGCAGCCTCCTTTACTTGTTCTGGATCTTGAGCCCGTCGGGGCCGACATTGATCTGAAGGCCTTCGGGCTGCTTGTTCGCCTGATAAAGATTGTAGCCGAGCATGCCTGCGATCACGACCAGCGCGGCGATCACGAGATACAGGACGTTGCGATTTGGCATCCGGTATCTCCGTAAGCGGACACTGACTGAACGCGGGCGACCTTAGTCAGGTGACTGCGATTCTCCTAGAGCGCTGCGGCTTGGCGGATGGCTTGACCGATGTCTTGCGCGTCGCGCGCAGCGCGGCGAGCGTTGTCTTCGCCAATCGTTCCGCCGATGCAACGAGTTGCGGAACCGGATGGCCGGAAAATCCCAGCACGAAGCCGGGCAGAGGCGGCGCGCGATGATAGGTCTCGGCGAGCAGCCAGCCGCCGACGCCGGCATTAGCCTTTGCCTGCGCGGCAATCAGCGGATCGGTCGCGGGATCGAGCCGCGCCACGAGGTGCAGGCCCTGCGAGGGCACGGGAACTGTGAGCTCGCCTTCGGATGCGCTCACAAGCGTCGACGCCAGGATGTCGCGCGCCTCGCGATAGAGTTTGCGCGATTTGCGTAAGTTAGCCGCAAAGGCGCCGGAGTTCAGCATGTCGGCGACCGCGCCTTCCATCAACGTGGCGGGAAAGCGGTCGAGCGCGGCGCGCGCCGCCGTCACCGGGCCGATCAAGGCTTCGGGCAGGGCGCAATAGCCGATCCGCAATCCGGGAAACAGCGTCTTCGCGAACGTGCCCATGTAGATCACGCGGCGGAGATGATCGATGCCGGCCAGCGACAACAGCGGCGCGCCGTCGTAGCGGAACTCGCTGTCGTAGTCGTCCTCGAACACGAAGGCGCCGGCATCCCGTGCCCAGTCGAGCAGCTCGAGCCGGCGCGGCATCGACATCTGCACGCCGAGCGGAAACTGGTGCGAGGGCGTGACATAGGCAGCGCGCGCTTGCGGCGCGGACGCGCGCCCCTTGTCGATGCGCATGCCCGACATGTCGACCGGCACCGACACCGGACGATAGCCGCAATGCTCGATCGCGCGCCGCGCCGCCGGATAGCCAGGGTCTTCGCACCAGACCTGGTCGCCGGGCTTGAGGATCGCCCCGAGCACGATGCGCAGGGCATGCAGCGTGCCGGACGCCAGCATGATTTGGTCGGGGTCGCAGCGCAGCCCGCGCGCCGACAGCAGATGGTCCGATATCGCCGCGCGCAGCTCGCTGCTGCCGCGGGGATCACCGTAATGCAGATGCTCGGACCCGAAGGCGCGCAGCCTGCGGCCGGCGAAGGCGCGGAAGCGCTGCAATGCGCGCTCGTCGATATGGGTGCAGCCGAGCGACAGCGCATTGTGCTGCGGCGGCTCGATCGCGATCCTTGCGCGGCGCGGTGCGGCGGCCTGCGCCGGAATGCGCGCCGCGACGAAAGTTCCGGAGCCCGTGGTTGCCACCGCAAAGCCGTCGGCGATCAGCCGCTCATAGGCCGTGGTGACCGCGTTGCGGCGGAAGCCGGTCTGCTTGGCGAGCGCGCGCGACGGCGGCAGCGGCTCGCCCGGCTTGACGAGGCCGCCGACGATCGCGTGGCACAGCGCCTGATAGAGCCGCTGCTGCGAGGCCGCGCCGGGGGTGACGTGCGGGCCGGCGAGATCGAGCGGCAGCTCGGCCTTGCGCGCCGCGGGCTCCCGAGAATTGGTCGGAATTTTTCGCATGGAATTGGCACTATCGCAGACCAAATGAGCCGCTACAACTCTGGACAGATTCCAGATTTCGAAAGGCTCACCGTGACCGAAGGCGCATCCGCTCCGTCCTATCCCATGTCGTCCCGCAGCCGCGTGAAGCGCCGCCACGACCGCGGCTTCTACGACCACGCCACCGTGCACAAGATCCTCGACGCCTCGATGCTGTGCCACGTCTCCTACGTGATCGACGGCCAGCCCTATTGCACGCCGACCTTCTTCTGGCGCGAGGGCACCAGGCTCTACTGGCACGGCTCGAGCGCGAGCCGGATGCTGGAGAACCAGTCCGAAGGGCAACGCGTGTGCCTGACGGTCGCCCATCTCGACAGCCTGGTGCTGGCGCGCTGCGGCTTCAACCACTCGGCCGACTATCGCGCGGTGATGGCGTTCGGGTCGGCCTATCTCGTCACCGACCCCGCAGAGAAGGAACGCGCGATCGTCGCGATGGTCGACCGCTTCTTTCCCGAGCGCACCGCGAGCCTGCGTGCCAGCAACAAGCAGGAGATCAAGGCGACCTCGTTCATCGCGATGGAGATCGAGGAGGCCTCGGCAAAAATTCGCGCCAAGGGCGTCGCCGACGATGACGAGGATTACGAGTTGCCGATCTATGCCGAGCGCATTCCGGTGCGCACCGTGCTCGGCGCGCCGGAGCCGTGTCCGCGGCTGCTCGACGGCGTGACGCGGCCGAAGACGCTCGATGGTTATTCGGAGGGCCGGCTGCTCGAAGATGCATTGCGGGATGCCTATTTTGCGCAATACAAGGCGGAGTGAAATCGGGCTACGCTGCGGCTCCCGCCTGATCTGTTTTCCCGATGGAGCCAAAGCATGACTGCCGAGACGCAACAACGAATCCTTGCCGCTGTTGATGAGGGATTCGATGCGCAGCTTGCGACGACGCAGGCCTTTGTCGCGATCCCCTCGACCCGCGGCGCCGAGGGGCCGTGCCAGGACATGATCGGCGATCTCCTGCGCGAGCGCGGCTACGAGGTCGACGACTGGCACATCAATCTCGACGAGCTGAAGGATTTGCGCGGCTTCGGCCCGATCGAGCATGATTTCTCGAAGGCACGCACGGTGGTCGGCACCTACCGCCCGGCCAGCAATGCCGGCAAATCGCTGATCCTGCAGGGCCACTGCGACGTGGTGCCGACCGGTCCGCTCGAGATGTGGGAGACGCCGCCGTTCTCGCCCGTCATCAAGGACGGCAGGATGTATGGCCGCGGCGCCTGCGACATGAAGTCCGGCACGATCGCCGCGCTCTACGCGCTGGATGCGATCGTGAAGGCCGGCCTGAAGCCGACGGCGCGGATTCACTTCCAGTCCGTGATCGAGGAGGAGAGCACCGGCGTCGGCGCGCTCTCGACCTTGCAGCGCGGCTATCGCGCCGATGCCTGCTTTATCCCGGAGCCGACCAACGGCACGATGATCCGCTCGCAGGTCGGCGTGATCTGGTTCCGCCTGAAGGTGCGCGGTTTCCCGGTGCATGTGTTCGAGGCCGGCGCGGGCTCGAACGCGATCATGGCGGCGTATCATCTGGTGCATGCGTTGGAGAAGCTCGAGATCGCCTGGAACGAGCGCGCCAAGGCCGACCGCCATTTCAAGGGCGTCAATCACCCGATCAACTTCAATCCGGGCATCATCAAGGGAGGCGACTGGGCCTCCAGCGTGCCGGCCTGGTGCGACGTCGACTGCCGCATCGCGGTCTTGCCGGGCTGGTCGATCGCCGAGTGCCAGAAGGAGATTCTGGCCTGCGTGTCGGCGGCGTCGCGCGATCATCGCTTCCTCTCCAACAATCCGCCGCAGGTCGAATGGTCGGGCTTCCTGTCGGAAGGCTACGAGTTGGTGAACTCCGAGGCACCGGAAGCTGCCTTCGCCAAGGCGCACTCGGTCGTCTATGGCGGCGCTGTGGAAGACCGCGCCTTCACCGCGTTGACCGACACGCGCTTCTACGGTTTGAACCACAACATCCCGAGCCTCTGCTTCGGCGCCACCGGCGCGGCGATGCACGGCTTCAACGAATATGTCGAACTGGAGTCGCTGCGGAAAGCGACCAAGGCGATGGCGCTGTTCATCGCGGAATGGTGCGGCGTAGAGAAGGCGTAGCTTCCTTCTCCCTATGCCATTGCAATCATAGTCTTGTGCGTGATTGCGCAACAAATTCGCTGTCGTCCCGGCGAAGGCCGGGACCCATAACCACAAATCCTGCTTGTTGTGCAGCGCTGCGAGGACGAGTCCCGATCACAACATTAGCCGCGGAGTATGGGTCCCGGCCTGCGCCGGGACGACGCTGGAGGTTTCAGCGCTCCGCCCACAACGCCTTCACGATCGCATCGAGCCCATCGGTCAGCGCGGCGGGGCCGGGCTGCAGGATGATGGGCGACTTGATCTCGACGATGCGGTCGTTGCGCACCGCCGGGATTTCGCTCCAGCCCTCACGCTTGCGGATGCGGTCGGGCACGACCTTCTTGCCGCACCAGGACGCCAGGATCACGTCGGGCATCGCCGCGCGCACCGCGTCAGGCGTGACGATGCGATCCCTCGCCGCCTTGTGAACGCGCAAATGCGGCAGCGCGTCCTCGCCGCCGGCGATCTCGGTCAGTTCGGACACCCAGCCGATGCCGCTGATCAGCGGATCGTCCCATTCCTCGAAATAGACCTTTGGCCGCGGTGCCGGACGCGGCGTTGCCGCGATCGTCGCCAGCCGTTGTTCGAGGTTTTGCGCGAGCCGATCGGCGCGGTCGGCGGCGCCGACCATTGCGCCCAGACTGCGGATCATCGCGAGGATGCCGGCGACGTCGCGCTGGTTGAAGACGTGGACGGCGACGCCGGCGCGCACGAGATCGGCGACGATGTCGGCCTGCAGATCGGAGAAGGCGAGCACCAGATCGGGGTCGAGCGCCAGGATCTTTGGCATGTCGGCGGAGATGAACGCCGACACGCGCGGCTTCTCGCGGCGGACCTGCGGTGGCCGCACCGCGTAGCCGGAGACGCCCACGATGCGGTCCTGCTCGCCGAGCAGATAGAGCGTCTCGACCGTCTCTTCGGTCAGGCAGACGATCCGACGGGGAGGGAAGTCGCGCATGGCAGGCGGTATGCAGGCTCCGAGGCACATTGTCACTGATGTCATGACGTCATTCGCGCCATTACCTCAGACGTCATTGCAGGGCCCGCTCTGGCAATCCATCATGCCCGATATCAACCTCGAAGAAGGCCACAAAGCAGGGAGTGCCCATGACGCCGCTCGAAAAGATCCAGTCGATGAAGATGCCGTTTGCGGAACTGAAGGGCGTTACGTTCATCGAGGCCGATCAGGACCGGGTGGTCGCGAAAATGGTGGTGCGGCCGGACCTCTGCACCCTCCGCAACACGATCCATGGCGGCGCGGTGATGGCCCTTGCGGACTCGGTCGGCGCCGCCGCGACCGTGATCAACCTGCCTGGGGACGCCAAGGGCACCACGACGCTGGAGAGCAAGGCCAACTTCATCGGCGGCGCCAAGGAGGGGACGACCGTGATTGCGACCGCAACACCGGTTCACCGCGGGCGGCGGACCCAGGTGTGGCAGACCAGGCTGGAGACCGAAGACGGCAAGCTGGTCGCGGTAGTGACCCAGACACAGCTGGTACTATGATGGGGCGATAATGTGATTTACCAATCACCACATGCCTTAATTGAATGAATCTCGGCGCTTGAATTTTATGGTGCGTCGCACAATATAGGGGTTGCTAGGGACTCGACGCCTCCTCGAGGGCTACCAAGAGGAGTTATGAAATGAACTATGATTCCATTCGTTCGACGGCCGCCAAGGGCACCGTGCGGACGTTGAGCCAGCAGGAAGAGCTTCCGCTGCTGCGCGATCACCTGCTGCGGCTGGATCGCACCAGCCGTCATGATCGTTTTCATGGCTTCATCGACGACAGTTTCATCCGCCGCTACGCCGAGCGCTGCGCCAATGACGGCACGGTCATCATCGCCTATTTCGAGGACGGCGTGGTCCGCGGCGCGGCCGAGTTGCATCCGCCGGAGCAGTCACCGGATGCCCAGCCCGAGATCGCTTTCAGCGTCGAGCGGTCGGCGCGGCGGAAGGGCGTCGGCAGCACCCTGTTCCGCAAGCTGATCGCCGAGGCGCACGCCAAGGGCTACGGCAGCCTGCGCATCACCACTGGCGCACAGAACGATGCGATGCGGGCGCTCGCCACCAAGTTCGGTGCCCAGCTGACCTTCCGTCATGGCGAGTCGACCGGCAGCATCGACCTGAGCGAGCAAAAGCAGCCCGAAGCGGCGCCGGCTGTCGCCGCGGTGACGCCGGTCGAGGCTGCGCACGCGATCGTCGAAATGAACCGCGCGTATTGGCGCATGGTGATGCAGATCTCCGGCTGGGGCCGGGCGGCCTGAATCGGCAGCGTTTCCAAGCGAAGTGGATACCGGTTCGCGTGAAGGAAACGCGTCCAACAAGAACCCCAGATCAAACGAAAAAGGGCAATCCACTCAATGGATTGCCCTTTTTCTTTCAGCGATTGGATGGTGCGTCTCAGGTGCCGGTGCGCTTGTCGGTCGCAAAGCGGCGGACCACGCGGCGCTCGACTACCACGGAGCGCTGCGCGCCCTGTTCGCCGGCGATGACACGGGTTGCCGTGCCGGTGCGGGCACTGACGCGCGCGGTCTTCTTCACCTCGGCGAGCACGTCGTCATAGGGCAGCCCCATGAGGGCCGACGCGATCTCGGCCTGGGCCTCCACGTCATCGGTGATGCCGATGGCAGCGAAGATTGCTTCTTCCAGCGTCGGCGGATCATGCCGCACGCGCCGGGTGCCATACTTGGTGTTCCAGTCTCCGCTCATCGCCGCCTCATCATTGAATCGCGAGAGATACGTAAGGTCCCCAATGTTGCATTGCAATATGAATGTGAGATGGCAATCCAGCCATGCAGCTAGAGTCTCTCAATCTTGTGAGCGTCATAAAGTTCGATGGTGGTCGCCGCGGCCGCGAGAGATTGCAGCGAGCGGACGAAATCGCGTGACGCAGGGACCGCGAAATGCGCCGCCAGCGCGGCGCGGTCGGCCCATTGCTCGAAGAACACCAGTCTGAGCGAATTCTCGCAGTCGACATGGACCGCGTGGGAGATACAGCCGGGCTCGGTGCGCGAGCGATGAACATGTTCAAGGCTCAGCCGCCGCACCTCGTCGAACGAGTCGGGGCGGGCGGTGACGCTGCCGGTGACGACGATCATGATTTCCCCCTCCAATGCGCGATGAAGCCAAGTCATCATCGCACTTTAGGTTCTTGTTTGAGCATGATCTTTTCGAAAAACCGCTTCGCACTTTTCCGGATCATGCTCTACGGGATGGCTTCTGCCCCGGATGCACTCATCTGTTGCTGCGGCCAGCGCTTCAGCGCGGCGCGACCGGCATCGGTCAGCACATAGATGCCGCGCTCGGCGCGATCGAACCAGCCATAGACATTATGCAGCAGGATCTTGCCGGCGTCGGGAATATCCGCGCGGAGGTCGCGCACCCGCCGCGGCCCATCCGAAAGCGCACAGGCGCAGGCCAGCGCCTGCTGCCGGTAGGCGGTCATGATCGGCGCCCGCGTCGATCCGCCCATTGCGGGATCGCCCTTGCGCTTCTGGTGCTCGGTGATCAGCCGTGAACGTTTCTTCGGATTGCGGCGGGGCGCCGCGGTCGGCGGCGGCACCAGCACCTCGACGTCGCCGCGGTCGGTGACACCGAGCATGCCGAAGCCGAGCCGCCGGCACAGATTACGATAGCGCGCGTCGCTCTCGCGGCCCTTGCCGCGGGCCGACACCTTGGCCGCGATCCACACCTCGTCAGCGGCGCCGGCGCGATCGACCGCCTGCAGGATCAGTTCGAGATTGAAGGCGAGCTTGAGTTCACCAACCACGACGACCGGTGGATCATCGCCGCTCAGCGCCACGAGGTCGCAGCCGCCGATCTCGCCCTTCACCGTGAAGCCGAGCTTTTCCAGGAAGCGTTTGACGGGCAGATAAAGCGCGGTTTCCAACAGGCAGGCTCCTGCGGCATCGGCCGCGACTCGGTGCGCCAGCATAGCGCGGAATTGCGCCCGCCGATGCGATTGGAATTTGCCCAAGACACGGCCGAGCGGCTATTGTCGGAACCGGGACCAGGCGCAGCTCATGATCCGGAACGGGCTCGATCACATCACCGTCGAATTTCTCGACGGCGTCTCTGGCAGCAACCAGGGCGTCATGGTGCTGCGCGACGGACAGATGCGCGGCGGCGACTCGTTTTTCTTTGCCTACGGCAGCTACACCGCAGCCGATGGCAAGTGGAAGGGCGAGGTCACCAACGAGGAGCATTCGCCGACCGATGGCGAGCGCCCGGTGTGGGAACGCAAGGTGGTCACGATCGGATTTACCGGCACCTACACCGACCAGACAGCCGAAGGTGACGGCATGCCGCTCGCCGGCAAGCAGAGCATCCGCTTCCGGTCGAAGCTGCGGCTGCTGGTTGCGGACTGAACTGCCGATGCTAGTCGCGCTCGCGGCCTCAGCTGATCAGGCGATCATATTCTGCGTGCGAGCCGATCCAGAACCAGAGGTATCCTCGTTTGTTTCGACGGCAAGCGCGCGATAGCGCAAGCCAGCCCGAACGGACCAAAATCGCCCGATCTTCTTGAATTGTAGAGATGGATGACGTGAATTGCGCTTCAACAGCGCAAAGTTCGCGTCGGCGAGCTCACGGATTGGAACGGGTAGTTATTCGTAGGCAGTCCAAAATTTGGGGGAGGCCGAGTGCTTCACAAGTCGCGCGACTGTCCGGCGCGATAAGCTGCCAAGGCCTCGTCCGCCAAGGCGTCGAGTTTCCCGGCCTTTGCGTCCCGTTCGATCGCTGCATCGAAACGCTCGGCATCGAACGTTTCAAACCAGGCGCGAAAGCGGGCCAGCTCACGAGGAGGCAGCCGTCGACGGCCTTTTCGATGTCTTCTGCAGTAGTCATCACGAGCATATGGCATCGGCCAGATCGACCCGAAAGGCATCCGGGAGAGGGAGCGCATCTAAACCCGCCCGTTCACCGGCAGCAGCGCGCCGGTGACGGCGCTCGCGGCATCGCTGGCGAGGAACAGGATCACCTGGGCGAGCTCTTTCGGCGTCACCCATTTGGAGATGTCGGCCTGCGGCATCGCAGCGCGATTGGCGGCGGTGTCGATGATCGAGGGCAACACCGCGTTGACCGTGACCTTGCCCTTCAGTTCCGCAGCGAGCGACTCGGTAAGGCGGTGCACGCCGGCCTTCGAGGCGGCATAGGGACCCATGCCGGAGGCCGCCTGCAAGGCGCCGAGTGCGCCGATATTGATGATCCGTCCGGCGCCCGATTTGGTGAGATGCGGGATAGCGGCGCGCGAGGTGTTGAGCGCCGTCATCACGTTCATCGCATACATGCGCTGCCAGGTCGCCGGGTCGCCGTCGCCGACCGCCTCGAAGGTAAAGCCGCCGGCGATGTTGATCAGCCCGTCGAGCCGGCCGAAATGCGCGGCCGCCTTGTCGATCGCGGCGGTCGCCTGCGCCGTGTCGGTGAGGTCGACACCGCCCAGCTCCATATGGTCGGCCGTCGCCGCAAGCGTTGACGCGGCATGATCGATGCCGGCGACGCGCGCGCCGCGCGCCAGCGCCTCTGTGGCGACCACTTTGCCAAGCGCGCCAAGGGCGCCCGTGATGACGATGGCTTTTCCGTGCATGGCGGTCTCCGCATTCGCGAGCAAACGAATGCCCACTATGATCAGGCGGAATTCATTTGCAATGCCGCCAATTTCGCCGCCTACTGCGCGCATTCATCAATTCATTCACCTCAAGGATGTTTGCGATGCCGACACCCAGACCGTGCGAAACCCATCCCGATCTCATCAGGTTCGGACATAAGCTGCCGCACTTCGCGGATGCGCTGCGGCATCAGCGCAAGATCAAGCTGATGGCGCTTGGATCGTCCTCGACCGCGGGCGCCGACAACATCCTGCCGTTTCCGCCGCGGCTCGAGATGCTGCTGCGGCAACGCTTCTTCGGCCGGATGATCGACGTGATCAATCGCGGGATCGGCGGGCAGGAGGCGCCGGAGGAATATTCGCGCATCGAGTCCGACGTGACGGCTGAGGCGCCGGTGCTGGTGATCTGGCAGGTCGGCACCAACGCCGTCTACAAGGGCTACAATCCGGCCGAGGTGCGCGCGACGCTGGAGGCCGGGCTCGACGTGCTCACAGCGCTTCCGCTTGACGTCGTCGTGATGGATTCCCAGTACACGCAGGCGATCGTCGGCACGGAAGCTGCGCTCAATCTCGCCAACGTGATCATGCCGATGATCGCCGAAGTGACCGCAAGCAAGAAGGTGAATCTGTTCAGCCGCTTCGCGCTGATGAAGCGCTGGACCGATGACGGGATTCCACTCGCCGAGCTCGACGATGGCGGGCAGCTTCATACCAGCGAATGGGCGACCAATTGCGTAACCCAGTCGCTGTTCGGCGCGATCGACGACGCCTTGAAGCCGGAGGCGATCACGTAAGCCCAACGACGTCGGCCCGACTACGTAAGACTACGGGGTAGGGCCGGTTGGATAAAATTTGCAGCAGTTCTGTAAGTCGTTTGCAGAACCCTTTCCTTAGAAGCGGAACTCCAGCCAAGGTAGGGGTTATGCGAATGGGAAATCTTCCGGATCACGGTTTACCGCTGGTTCAGCTTAAGGAGCAGCGGCGCGATCTCGTGGTGGCGCTGCAAAACCGCAACGGACCAGTGGGCAGCTGGGAATTGATGCAGATCGCCGCGATCCAGCAGGCGATCTCGGCGTTCGAGGATGTGATTGCCGACCTCGATGCGGAACTCGAGCTCGAGGCCGCAGCGGCCTGAGCTTTTTTGGTTCAGCCGCGTTTTCTTCACGCGAACCGGTGTGCACGTCGCTCGAAAAGTCGGGCGAACTGATCAGGCCTGCAGATAGCGGCCTTCAAGCGCCTTGCGCTCGGCCTGGCCGAGCCCGAGGCCGTCGCGGAAATAACCGTCGAGGCTGCCATAGTCGGCATCGATCGCCTCGAATGCAGCCTCCAGAAATGCCGCGCGCACGGTGCCGAGCACCTGCTTGACGTCGTCAGGCAGCTCGGTGCTGTGGGCCGGGTCGCGTTTGTAGAACCGGTTGGTCAGGAGATAGTCGTCCGCGATCACCTGATCGGATACGCCGAGTGCGTGCAGGATCAGCGCGCAGGCAAAGCCGGTGCGATCCTTGCCGGCGGTGCAGTGGATCACCAGCGGTGCGCGGTCTTCCAATAGATGGGCAAACAGCGTGCGGTAGCGCGCGGTGTTGTCCTGCACATAGCCCCGGTAGGAGTCCCGCATCACGTCGATCGCATCGGCTTCCGAGAGCTGACGGTTGCTGGCGATCTCGCGCAGCGAAGCCACCACGGTCGGCTCGACGGGAAGCGAATGCACGGTGACGTCGCTCATGCCGCATAGCGCCTCGGCGCGCTCGGCGACGCCGCGAAAATCGAACGCGCTTCTGACCCCGAGCGAGCGCACCACGGCGACGTCCTGCTCGGTAAGATGCGCAAGATGGTTGGAGCGGAAGATCTGGCGCCAGCGCACCGTCCGCCCGTCGCGCGTCTGGTAGCCGCCGAGGTCGCGAAAATTGCTGGCGCCGGCGAGATTGAGATGACGGGCAGGGGCTTCGGACATCGGGCGGGCCTGTTGCAGCTGATGAGGTCTTGGCGCAGGAATAGCGGCGCAGACAGGTCTATAACCGGCCCGTTGGGGGGAGAATATGACTTATCGCGGGGGCGCCATTGTCATCGGCGCAATTCTTTTCGAGCTCTTTGGTTCCTCGAACGTGTCGGCGCAGTCCGCCTTTCGGAATTATCGCTGCGCCGACGGCACGCAATTCATTGCCGGGTTCTTCAACGGGGATACGCGCGCGCATCTGCAACTCGACGGCAAGGCGGTGACGCTGAAGAAGCGCCTGTCGCTGACGGGCACGCGCTACAAGGGCGGCGGAGTCACGCTCGAGATCAGCCGGGCCGGGCTTGCCAGGCTCCGGCATGCAAGGCGGCCGGCGACGGCCTGCGAGCTGGCATGAAAAAAGGGCCGAAACGCTCGCGTTCCGACCCTTGTTATTGTTCTGCTGCTGTCTGACGTTTTTGCGTCGCGCCCCTCGATCGCATCGGCATCAGTGATCGCGGCCCGGCTTGGCGTCGTCGATGGCCGCCTGATGGTACCAGCTCTCGCTGCAGGCCGAGGTCTCGACTTCAGCGGCGAGTTCGAGCGCGGTCCGCGCTTCGCCGTAGCGGCGTCCGCCGAGAGCCGCGCGGCCCCCTGCCGGGAATTGATAGATTGTTGCCGATCCCTGGATCGGTCCTTGGTTTTGGCCCGTGGTGATCATGTCAAAGTCTCCTTTGGCCGGAGCGAGCCTCCATGGTGCGCCCGACTCATTCGCGTGTGGTTACCGTGTTTTCGATATCGGCCCGGGCTGGGCGGGGTGCAAGTGAACAAGAAATAGTCATTGTTTGGCTAATTCGTGGGCAGATTCGGGTTTGCTTCCTGTGAGGCAGGATGTAGCTGACCAACGCTTGAGCCGCGACGATGGTTGCGGGGCACCCGATCGTTGGACACGAACTGTCACATCGCGCTGCCGCCGCATTAAGCGGCAGGCGATGCCGTAGCCGAATTTGCTGCAGAAACGGGCGGCGGAGGGCGCTGGGAGAAGATTTTGACTGACCGCGGCGCATGCCAGCCGCGCTGCTATGTCGCAGAAAAAAATGCGATCTCCGCTGTGGACATCCGCGGCCGGGCGGGCACCGCAGTGCAGCGACTGGCATTTTAATTGCTTAGTAAGAGCCGGCCGATGGTGGCCGGGTACGCGTGCGGCGGCCGACTGGCTTTCGGTTCCTCACGGTTTTGCATCATCAACAGAGAGGTTCAATGACCAAGTACAAGCTCGAGTATATCTGGCTCGACGGATATACGCCGACGCCGAGCCTGCGCGGTAAGACGCAGATCAAGGAATTCGCGTCGTTCCCGACCCTCGAACAGCTTCCGCTGTGGGGCTTTGACGGTTCGTCCACCCAGCAGGCTGAAGGCCACAGCTCTGACTGCGTGCTGAAGCCGGTCGCCTGCTATCCCGACGCCGCGCGCGAGAACGGCGTGCTGGTGATGTGCGAAGTCATGATGCCCGACGGCAAGACGCCGCATGTCTCGAACAAGCGCGCCACCGTTCTGGATGACGAAGGCGCCTGGTTCGGCTTCGAGCAGGAATACTTCTTCTACAAGGACGGCCGTCCGCTCGGCTTTCCGGAAGAGGGTTATCCGGCGCCGCAGGGCCCGTACTACACCGGCGTCGGCTACAAGAACGTCGGCAGCGTCGCCCGCAAGATCGTCGAAGAGCATCTCAATCTCTGCCTCGCCGCCGGCATCAACCACGAAGGCATCAACGCCGAAGTGGCGAAGGGCCAGTGGGAATTCCAGATCTTCGGCAAGGGCTCCAAGACCGCCGCTGACCAGATGTGGATGGCCCGCTACCTGATGCTGCGCCTCACCGAGAGCTACGGCATCGATATCGAATTCCATTGCAAGCCGCTCGGCGACACCGACTGGAACGGCTCGGGCATGCACGCCAACTTCTCGACCAAGTACATGCGCGAAGTCGGCGGCAAGGAGTACTTCGAGAGCCTGATGAAGGCCTTCGACAAGAACCTGATGGATCACATCGCCGTCTACGGCCCGGACAACGACAAGCGCCTGACCGGCAAGCACGAGACCGCGCCCTGGAACAAGTTCAGCTACGGCGTGGCTGACCGTGGTGCCTCGATCCGCGTTCCGCACTCCTTCGTCAACAACGGCTACAAGGGCTATCTGGAAGACCGTCGTCCGAACTCGCAAGGCGACCCCTACCAGATCGCTTCGCAGATCCTGAAGACGATCTCCGAGGTGCCGACCGGCGCCAAGGCTGCGGCTTAAGTGGCTGCGGCCTAAGCTGCTATCGGACCCGGATGGAGCCATCCGGTACCGCAAATCGGGTCCGCCAGGGCGACAGCCTTGGCGGACCTTCGCTATTTAGCGATACCCTTTGCAGGCGGCGTTCCGCCGAAACCGGTTTCGCTGCGTTATGAACCGCGCTAGATAACGGGTGCATCTTGGCTGCCGGGGATGCGGCGCTTGTTTGAGGGGTTTTACAAGGTCCGGTTCGAACTCGGCGGCGCCGTCGGCCGCGGCGTGATGTATGTCGGCGATGGCAAGATGCTGGGCGGCAATTCGGCGTTCGCTCATATTGGCACCTACGCAAAAGACGGCGACGAGGTCGCGGTCGAAATCCAGACCGTTCGCCACAACCCCGATCCGAACTACCGCGCGATGGCCGGCACCGATGATGCGACGCTGATCGCCAAGGGCCGGCCGGACGGCGAGCTCTACCGCTTCCAGGGCGAGCTGAAGGAGTTGCCCGGCGTGCCGTTCCAGTCGGTGATGACGCCGATCACCGAGGGGGACATCCCGCTCGCCGGCGGGGTCGGCGAGGGCGGCGTCATCAACGGGCTCTATTCGATCCACATCCGCGTGCTCGACGGGGTCGACGGCGGCCTCACCGGCGTGATGCTGCTGAACAACGGCCGCATCCTTGGCGGCGACGCTTTCTTCTACTATCTCGGCACCTACACCTCCGAGAAAGGCCGCTGGAAGGGCCAGATCCTCAATCAGGAGCACACTTCGGCGATGGGCGAGAACCCGATCTTTGGCGGCCACGAGGTCGGCATCGGCTTTGCCGGCACCTGCGACGCCGAGGGCGCCGTGCTGGAGGCGACCGCGCTTGCCGGCAAGCGCAGCCTGCGCCTCACGGCCGCGCTCAAGCTGATGCGGCGGGCATAGGCCATATGGGCAATTCGGTTCGCGTTCTTTCGACACTGGCGCTGAAGGGCGCGGTCGCGCGGCTCGCCGCTGCCTATCAGGCGGCGAGCGGCGTTGCGATCGACGCCGATTTCGCCCCGACGCTGGCACTACTCGAACGCCTGCGCGGCGGCGAGGGCTCCGATCTCGTGATCCTGACCCGCCAGGGCCTCGACGAGATGATCGGCGAGGGCCGCGTTGCGCGGGAAAGTGCCGTTGATCTCGCGCGCTCCTATGTCGGCGTCGCGGTGAAGGCGGGGGCGGCTCATCCCGACATCGCGACTGAAGCCGCGCTGCGTGCGGCGCTGCTCGGTGCGCGGGCGGTGGCCTATTCGCGGCTCGGCGCCAGCGGCATCCTGTTCGCGCAGCTGATCGAGCGGCTCGGCATTGTGGAGGCGATCAACGCGCGGGCGGTGATCATTCCGAGCGGCTTCACCGCGGAGAAGCTCGTCAGCGGCGAGGCCGACCTCGCGATCCAGCAGATCAGTGAGTTGAAGCAGATCGATGGCATCGAGGTGGTCGGGCCAATTCCGCTGGGTTTGCAGACGCCGGCGGTGTTCTCCGCGGGCCGTATGACGACGTCGGAGCGCATGGAAGCGGCTGATCGTCTGCTGCGCTATTTGTCGTCAGCCGATGTGGCGCCGGTGCTGCGCGAGACCGGGCTTGAGCCTTGAATTTGCCCGCACAGCGACGCAACCTGCCGCCCATGTTCAGACCTCTCCAAGCTATTGTCGTCGTCGCTGCGCTGGCCGCGCCGGTGCTCGCCCACGCGCAATCCGCCGATCTCGTGCTGTGCGACCGGCTTGCCGCCGATCCCACCGATCCCGACAAGCCGGCCGACGTGAAGGGCGTGCCCGACATCGCGTCGGCCGACATCGCGACCGCGATCAAGTACTGCGCGGTGGCCGCAAGATCGTCGCGCCGCGCGATGTACCAGCTCGGCCGGGCCTATGCCGCCAACCGGCAGACGGCGGAAGCCGCAAGCGCTTGGCGCAAGGCCGCCGACAAGGGCTCGACCTCGGCGATGGTCGAGCTCGGCGTGCTCTACGGCAACGGCACCGGCGTTGCCAAAGACGAGGCGCAGGCCCGCAAATTGTTCGAGCGCGCGGCGCAGGCCGGCAACGCGCGCGGCGTCAGCAATCTCGCCGCGCTCGGCGGCGGCGGCGCGGCAGCTGATCCGGCACGCGCGCGCGAATTGCTCGCCAAATCCGCCGAGACCAATGCCGAAGCGCAGTACCAGCTCGGCATGATGCTGGCCGAAGGCCAGGGCGGCGCGCAGGACGATGTCGGCGCGCGGGCGCTGTTCGAGAAGGCCGCTGCGCAGAACCATCCGGGCGCGCTGGAGCGGATGGGCGCCTTCGCGCAGGCCGGTCGCGGCGGGCCGAAGGACAGCGATGCCGCAAAAGCCTATTACGAGCGGGCGGCGGCGCTCGGCGACGAGGATGCCAAGAAGGCGCTGGAGCGGGCCCGCTGTCCCTATGTCATCAAGGACAAGCGCGGCAATGCCGTGACCAATCTCTGCTTCTAACCGAACTGGAACGCTCTCCGCGGCATGTCGTTGACATGCGAAAGGCATTGGCGAGGCGTTGCGATGATCCGCAAACTAAGTTCCGGCGAGTACCGGCTCTATTCCCGCAAGGTCAATCCGAAGACCGGCAAGCGCCGCAATCTCGGCACCTTCAAGTCGCGCGCGGCGGCGGAGAAGCACGAGCGCGACGTGCAGTATTTCAAGCGCCACTAGTTCGGAGTTGCGCAACTAAGGCGCTGGGCAGGCCGCGCCGGTCTTCACCCAGGCCTCGACCAGCGCGCCGGCCTGCGCCTGCGTGCCCGGTGCCGGTGCGCGGCCGAAGCCGGGATGCCAGGCCCAGCCCACCAGCGTGTCCTTGCCGATATGCTCGATCAGCTCCTCGACCTTGCGGCCGCCATTGCGTGCCGGGTCGCGGATTTGCGCGCAAATCTCGCCGACGGTCTTGCCGGCCCATGCCATCTCGCGCGGCGCAAGGTGCCATTCCGGGTGTCCCGGCACCCGACCGGGGTCGAAATTGGCGTGCTGGTGACAGATCGAGCAGCGCATGGCGTCCTTGCCGTGGCCGTCCGCACCGCGCGTCACCGGCGGCTGATGCATGCGGCTGATGTCGCCCTGCCGCGGGCTGTCGCCGGCGGGATGGCAATTGGTGCAGCGCGGATGCGTCAACACCTTGCCGAGCTCGGTGAAGATCGCCGCCGAGCGCTGCTCGACATTCTCGATGCCGGCAAAGCTTTCCGGCGAGGCGAGGGCGTGGCTCGCGCTTTCCGACGCCGCGTAGCCTGCGCACAGGCTGGTCACGAGCGCCGTCAGCACCGCAACGATCCGAAACCGCGTTTGCGATGGCATTGCTCGCGCGCTCACTTGCTGGCGGTCAGATAGCGTTTGGCATCGGCGAGGATCACGTCGCGCACCGCCTGGTGATACTTGATGTAGCCGGTGCAGCGGCACAGATGGCCGTCGAGCGCATCCGCAATGACGCTCTCGAGCTGGTCCCGCGCCACCGGCGTCTTCGCCAGCCGTTCGAGCAGCACCTGGCCTTCGTTGAGGAAACCGGCGGTGCAATAGCCGCACTGGAACGCGAAGTGGTCGATGAAGGCGCGCTGCAACGCCGAGAGTTCGCCGTCCCTGGCGTGGCCCTCGACGGTGCGGATCGCCTTGCCGTCGAAATTGGCCGCCGGCACCACGCAGGTCGGGGTGGTGTAGCTCGTGCCGTCGGGATTATCGATGATAACGGCACAGCTCAGGCATTGCGCGGCGCCGCAGCCGAACTTGGTGCCGGTCATCCCGAGCATTTCCCGAAGGAAATCGTTCATCGAGAGGTCGTCGCGGACCTCGATCGGACCGTGCTTCTGGCCGTTGATGGTGAGGTTGAGCGTCGTCACGCCAGCGCTCCCTTGAGCAGGCTTGTTGTCACCGGCAGTGAGCGGAAGCGGTGGCCGGTGGCATCGTTGATGGCGTTGAGCAGCGCCGGCACGATCGGGATCATCACCACCTCGGCCATGCCCTTCGGCGGCTCGTCCGGCGTCAGCGGCGGCAGCATCTCGATCTCGAGATCGTGCAGCGGCAGGTCGGAGCCGCGCGCGATCAGGTACTGGCCGAGATTCCACTGCCCGTTGCCGGGCCCGCCCTCGAACGGCGGCAGGGTTTCCAGCAGGGCGTAGCCGACGCCCATCGCGAACCCGCCATGCGACTGGCCGAGCACCACTTCAGGCACCAGCGCCTGGCCGCATTCGAACACGCTGTAGGCCTTGGCGATGCGCAAGCTGCCGGTCGCGCGCTCGATCTCGACGCGGACCAGCGTGCCGCACATCGAGGTGTAGGCGGTGCCGATCCGGTTGTTGTCGGTCGGTGGAAATTTCACGCTTGTTCGGTCGATCCGCTCGAACTGGCTCCGGCCGCGACGAATAGCGAGCGCGTCGATCTCGGCGCGGTACTGCTCGCCGAACAGCGGGAAGCGGGCGCGCGACCAGGCCCAGCGCGAGAAGCTGTGCGCGATGGCGCCGGTGACGAAGCCGCGCGCATGCGCGGTCGCGGCAAGCTTTGGCAAGGGTAGCGGCGCGAGATCGTCGAGCACCAGCTGGCCATCCTTCCAGTGCGCCTTGTCCCATTGGCGGGTGCGGGGATCGGCCTTGGCGATGTGCCAGAGCTCGAGCGCCGCCGGCCACAGGCCGAAGCGGAAGATGACGCGGGCCGCCTCGGCCGACGAGTGCGTGCCGACATGGGCGCCGATCGACGCGCTGGTTGCCGAACTGATCGCCGGCACCCAGCGCGGGTTCTTCTCGGCGAGATCCTGGGTCTTCTGATCCATCGTGTAGGGATCGCCCGAGGTGACGAGCCCGAGCGCGTCGTAGCTGTCGACCCGGGAGACCGCGACCTCGTCGGCGACGGCGCCGAGATGGCTCGCGACCCGGTTGGCGAGCGCGGTGCCGACGCCGTTGCCCATCTCGACGTGGTCGCAGTGGATCGCGATCCGTCCCTCGGGGTCGATCTCGACCCGGCCGAGCGAGCAATCCGCGCCCGAGCCGTAATCCTTGGTGACGCAGGCGACGCCGGTGCCGACCAGGCGTCCCTCCGGCGCCTTCTGCTTGAAGCCAGCGCGCTGTTGCCAGATCGGATGCTTCTCGAGCTTGTCGAGGATGTCTGGCGTGCGCACCGACACGATGTAGGGATTGCCGGTCATGGTCCGGCCGTTCTGCTTCAGCGCATTGTTGCGCCGGAACGCGATCGGATCGACCTTGAGCTCGCTCGCCGCCTCGTCAACCAGGACTTCGAGCGCGGTCATGGTCTGCAGCGTGCCGTAGCCGCGCATCGAGCCTGCGGTGACGCCGCGCGAGTGCAGCGCCACGGTGGTGACGTCGACTTTCGGGATGTCGTAGATGCCGATCGCAGCGGTCGCGGCGACGACCGCGACATTGGCGGAGAAGTTGGCGAGCCCGCCGCCGTCGAGCACATGATCGGCGGCAAATGCCGTGATCCTGCCGCTGGCGCGATCGATGCCGATCCGCGAGCGCATCTTGATCGGGTGGCGTTTGATGCCGCCCTGGAATTGCTGGTAGCGGTCCTGCGCCAGCCGCACCGGCCGGCCCGGGAAGAACATCGCCGCCAGCGCCACGTAAAGCACGAACGGGGTATGGTCGCGGCCGCCGAAGCCGCCGCCGACATGGGCGAACTGCGCGTTGATGTGCGAGGGCCGGAACGGCGGGCGAGCCTTGCCGAGCATGAAGGCGATCGACTCGGTCGCCTCATAGGGCGACTGCACGCCGAGCACCAGTTCGAGATTGCCGCTGTTGTCGCTGTACCAGGCGAGACCGCTCTCCGGCTCGAGGAACATCGGATCGACCGACTGGGTCTCGAACTCGCGGTCGAGCACGAGCTGTGATGGATCGTCCTTGGCGAGCTGGGCGCGGATCGCTTCGCCATGGGTTGCGGCCTTGGCGTAGTCGGCCTTGGTCTCCTTGGCGAGCGGCAGCCAGACCGGCAGCGCCGCGTTCTGGATGCGGCTCGGCGAAACCCAACCGGCCTGGATCGGCGAATAGATGTCGGGCGCGTCAGGCGAGGCGCCCGCCACGCGCGTGAAGCGATACGCGCCGTAGTTCGGCAGGATGACCGGCCCGGTCTCGTCGCCGAATTTGACGAAGCCGCCGTCGCGCAGCGCGAGGCGCGCGCGGTCGAAGGCGTCGAACTGCTCGAAGATCAACAGCGCGACCGGTTGTCCGAGATAGAGCGGCGTCTTGCCGACCGGGCAGAACAGGTCGCCGGTGTAGAATTCCGGGACCCGCGTGCCGATCCGGTCGAGATCGGCAGCGGTCACGATAACCGACGGCTTTGCCGGACCATCGAGACGGGCGAGGTCCATGCCGGCATAGACATGCGTCGCGTCATCGGCGCGGACCAGGATGGCGTGCGCGGTGGTCGCGGGCCAGCCCGGCATGTCGGCGGCGCGGAAGTCGGACGCGTAGAGTTTTGCGCCGGTGACCTTGGCGACGCCGTCGACACGGCCGGCGCCCTTTTCCGCCGGGTTGAAATGGCCGCGGCCGGGCAGCGTCTCGCGGGTCGCGAAAGCCGGTTCCTTCGCCAGCGCCAGATGCGACAGGCTGACCGAGATGCCGCCTGCCGACAACCACTTCACGAAATCGCGTCGCGAAGGCCGCATGGTCTGATCTTTCATCGACACCTCGACGACGGCATATCGCGCCGGGGTTTAACAATTGGTGCAATGCACGTGAAAGTATTGCGGCAAAGCGAGCGCAACCGCAACGCCGCAATAGGTCGTAGCTGCCTCACTCGTAGCTTTGGTCTCACTTCAGGTCGGCGATGGTGGCCGGTCCCGGACCCGGCGTGATCAGCGTCGGCCACTGCTTGGAACCGAACGGCACCAGCGGCGGCAGGAAGGCGGTCATGCCGCGCTTCTTGGTCTCGGCGATGATCGCCTCACGCGCGTCGCCCCCCATCAGCTCATAGTCCATCAGGTGATAGCTGCCGAAGAACAGCGCGCCGACCGAGCGGTCCGCGATGATCCGGGTCAGCGATTCCAGCATGTCCGATGGCGTGGTGGTGAAGGAGATCGTCTCGATCAGCATCAGGCGGCTGTTGATGGCGTCGGGCCCGAAGAACTGCGCCAGCACGCTGAAGATCACGTTGTTCTGCCGCGCCACATAGATCGTGTTGCTCGCGCCGTAGGTCTTGTCCCAGTCGGCGCCGAGCTGGGATTTCCAGTCGGCTATGACCGTCATCCAGTGCGCGACCTGGGTCTGTGCGGCCCAGGCGACGTTCTTGGCGAGCAGCGGCGCCTGCTTCTTGCCGAACGCCTCGAGCGTCGCGAAGGGGATCGCGCCCGCGGTGAGGCATTCATCCATGAAAGCGATGTTGTTCTTGAGGATGGCACGGTTGTTGTCGCGCCAGTCCGCCTGCATGGGCGTGGCATCGAGCCCGTCGAGCGCCGACTGCATCCGGCTGCGATAGGCCTGCATCGACCCGCGCCATGCCTTGTCGTCGGGATTGTTGACATAGGGGCCGACCACCTCGGCCAGCGCCATCGTGCTGTGGCCGACCGATTTGAGCAGCTGATAGACGATCGGCACCTGCGGCGCCTCGGTCGGCGGCTTCCCCGGCCGGTACAGGATCAGGCGGCCGCCGGCGCCGGAGAACAGGCCGAGGATCACCGGGTGTTTGTCGAGGATGTTCTTCTGGAAGATCCGCGCCGCATCGCCGTAGAGCTCGAACATGCCGGTGTTGAGCGCGAGCACGTCCTTGGTCGCGACGTCGGCCGGCGTTGATGAGGTCTTACCGGAGATCGGCCCCATATAGTCGGGAAGTGACTGGGCCAGGGCTGTGCCGTCGCCGCCGAGCAGCAGCGCCAGCGCGGCGGCCAGGCCAAAGCGATTGATCATGTGATTCTCCTCGAAGCCTCGCCTGTGTCGAGGCCGGGTGCGGCCGCGCGACCATTGGCGGAATGCGCAAATGCTTGGACACAATGAACTGGGAGATCAGAGAACCGGCAGACCGGATCCCGCGTGACGCAGCACGACGCGGGCGGTGCCTACAGCTAAGCGACGAATCGGCTGCTGTCCACACCCGGACATTGCGGGCGTGCCTGCGCCAAAAGACGCAATGGTGCGGCGCTCGGCCTGGTGCTATGGGGCGAATAGAATCAATTTTATTTTTTGGATTTTTGCGTGCTCAACGGACTTTACAAGGTCGAGTACGGCATCAACGGCGCATTCGGCCGCAGCATCATGTGCATGCATGACGGCAAGATGCTGGGCGGCAATTCGGCCTTTGCCCATCTCGGCACCTATCAGGTGACGGAAGGCGAGATCGCCGCCGAGGTGATCACCGAGCGCCACAATGACGATCCGAACTTCAAGCCGCTGATGGGCGCCGACGTCACCGTCATCAAGGTGCGCGGCAGGAGCGAGGGTTCCACCATCCTGCTCGAGGGCAAGGCCGACGCCATGCCGGACGGCGTGTTCTGGGCGAATTTGGCGCCGCTCGACGACGAGGCCTTGCCGCCGCGCGGGGCGGTCGGTCCCGGCGGCATCGTCAACGGACTGTACTCGATCCATCTGCGCGCGCTCGACGGTGTCGATGCCGGGCTCACCGGGGTCATGCTGCTGATGGACGGCCGCATCCTCGGCGGCGATGCGTTCTTCTACTATCTCGGTTCGTATTCGTCGGCCGATGGCCGCTGGCGAGGCGAGATCGTCAACCAGGAGCATACGCCGGCGAAGGGCGAGTACCCGGTGTTCGGCGGTTATGAAGTCGGCATCGGTTTTGCCGGTTCGTGCCGTGCGGACGGTGCCGAGCTCGAAGGCATCGCGCTGGCCGGCAAGCGCAGCCTTCGTCTGTCCGCCGAATTGCGGCTGATGCGCCGCGCCTGAGGAGAGCCCGTCAATCCTTGATCAGAAGCACGCCGCCGATGATCAGCGCGATGCCGGCCAGCCGTGAAACCGACACCGGGTGCTGCGCCAGCCCGAACAGGCCGAAATGGTCCATCGCGATGCCCGCGAGCATTTGACCCGCAACCACCAGTGCCAGCAGGGTCGCGGCGCCGAGTGGCGGCAGCAGCAGGATCATCAGCAGGATAAAGATGCCGCCGAGGACGCCGCCGCTCCAGGCCCACCACGGCACCGCCGTCACCAGCTTCCAGGACGGCACCGGCTCGCGCGTCGCGACCAGCACGACCGCCATCGTCACGAGCCCGCCGAGATAGCTGACGAGCCCGGCCCAGGCCGGCGAGTTGAGGGCGGACCTGAGATTGCCGTTCAGGACCTGCTGAACGGCGACGCAGATGCCGGCGCCGAGCGCGAGCAGATAGAGAAACCAGACTTGCATAAGATGCCCCAAAACCGATCGTCGAACCGCTTCATGTCATATTCGATTGGCAACGATCGTGGCATGCACGAAACGCGGCACGAACCTGCGGAATGGGCTTCCACCCACGGCCCAGATCGAATAAGAGGCCGCAAACCCTCAGTTCCCCAGTATTAGAGCATGATCCGCCTCGATAACGTCTCCAAGCAAGTCGGCCACCAGATCCTCTTCATCGAAGCCTCCGCGGCGCTCCAGAAGGGCGAGAAGATTGGCCTCGTCGGGCCGAACGGCGCCGGCAAGACCACGCTGTTCCGGATGATCTCGGGCCGGGAAATCCCGGACGAGGGCCAGGTCTCGCTCGATCGCGGCATTTCGATCGGCTATTTCAGCCAGGATGTCGGCGAGATGTCCGGCCGCAGCGCGGTCGCCGAGGTGATGGATGGGGCAGGGCCCGTCAGCGTGGTCGCGGCCGAGCTCAGGGAACTCGAGGCCGCGATGGCCGACCCCGACAAGGCCGACGAGATGGACGATATCATCGCGCGCTATGGCGAGGTGCAGCATCAGTTCGAGGAGCTCGACGGCTATGCGCTCGACGGCCGCGCGCGCGAGGCGCTGGCGGGTCTCGGCTTCAGCCAGGAGATGATGGACGGCGACGTCGGCAAACTCTCCGGCGGCTGGAAGATGCGCGTCGCGCTTGCGCGTATTCTTCTGATGCGTCCGGACGTCATGCTGCTCGACGAGCCGAGCAACCATCTCGATCTCGAAAGCCTGATCTGGCTCGAGCAGTTCCTGAAAGGCTATGAGGGCGCGTTGCTGATGACCTCGCATGACCGCGAGTTCATCAACCGGATCATCAACAAGGTGGTCGAGATCGACGCCGGCCAGCTCACCACCTATTCCGGCAATTACGAGTTCTACGAACAGCAGCGCGCGCTCTCCGACAAGCAGCAGCAGGCGCAGTTCGAGCGGCAGCAGGCAATGCTCGCCAAGGAGATCAAATTCATCGAGCGCTTCAAGGCGCGCGCCTCGCACGCCGCCCAGGTGCAGAGCCGGGTCAAGAAGCTCGACAAGATCGAACGGGTCGAGCCGCCGCGGCGGCGGCAGACCGTGGCGTTCGAATTTCAGCCGGCACCGCGCTCGGGCGAGGATGTCGTCAGCCTGAAGAACGTCCACAAGGCCTATGGCAGCAAGCGCATTTATGACGGCCTCGACTTCATGATCCGTCGCAAGGAGCGCTGGTGCGTGATGGGCATCAACGGTGCCGGCAAGTCGACGCTCCTGAAGCTGGTCGCCGGTTCAACCGAGCCCGACGACGGCGCGGTCGCGGTCGGCGGCAGCGTCAAGATGGGCTATTTCGCCCAGCATGCGATGGACCTGCTCGATGGCGAGCGCACCGTGTTCCAGTCGCTGGAGGACGCGTTTCCGCAGGCCGGCCAGGGCAGCCTTCGCGCGCTGGCCGGCTGCTTCGGCTTCTCCGGCGACGACGTCGAGAAGAAGTGCCGGGTACTCTCGGGTGGAGAGAAGGCGCGGCTGGTGATGGCCAAGATGCTGTTCGATCCGC
This sequence comes from Bradyrhizobium sp. USDA 4504, assembly GCF_054063995.1. NCBI lineage: Bacteria > Pseudomonadati > Pseudomonadota > Alphaproteobacteria > Hyphomicrobiales > Nitrobacteraceae > Bradyrhizobium > Bradyrhizobium sp. USDA 4504. Next base: position 2,473,752 of record NZ_JBSSGV010000001.1, read on the forward strand.
CGAACTTCCTGGTGCTCGACGAGCCGACCAACCATCTCGATCTCGCCACGAAGGAAATGCTGATATCAGCGCTCTCCGAGTTCGAAGGCACGATGCTGTTCGTCTCGCACGACCGGCACTTCCTCGCCGCGCTTTCCAACCGCGTGCTGGAGCTAACCCCTGACGGCATCCACCAATATGGCGGCGGCTACACTGAGTATGTCGCGCGTACCGGCCAGGAAGCGCCGGGACTGCGGAGCTAGCTCAAGTCCGCCATCGCGCGCAAAACGCCTCGACGTCGCCGGACTGGAATTCCGGCAGGCGCTCCCAGATGGTTTCAGCCGGCCAGTTCCACCAGGCGATCTGCGACAGCTCGGCGGCGATCTTGCGGTTGAACCGCTCCTTGATCGGCCGGGCCGGCACGCCGCCGACGATGGTGTAGGGCGCGACATCGCGCGAGACCACGGCGCCGGCCGCCAGCACCGCGCCGTCTCCGACAGTGACGCCGGGCAGCACGATCACGCCGTGGCCGATCCAGACGTCGTTACCGATCACGACGCGATCCGCGCGTCGGTTCCTGAAGAAGTCATGATCGCGCTCGGCTGAGGCGGTGTAATATTCCGGACAATAGGTGAAGCGATGCTGGGAGGGGCGCTTGAGCGGATGATTGGGCGCGCCGATCCGGACCTGCGCCGCGATCGCGCAGAAGCGGCCGATCACGGCGTCGGCGACGATGCAGCCGCTGCCGAGATAGGAGTAGTCGCCAAGTTCGGTGTATTCGATCGCGGTGTCGCCGAGAACCTCACAGCAACGTCCGACCCTGACCTCGCGCAGCTTGACCGTCGGCTCGATGACGGTTTCGGCGATCTTGGGGCGGGTCAGGCTCGGTGCGTTCATAGCGTTGTCCTCGATGCGACGAGCCGCTTCAGTCGCACAATTTCTATGACGGAGAGATGACAGGAGGAGGCCGGATCTAACGCCCGGCGAGGCGGGCGATGGTCTCGATTTCGTTGGTCCAGATCCCGCCGGAATAGCTTTCGGGCAGGCGCCGGAACAGGTCGGCATCGTCGACCCCGGTCGAGAATTCGCCGCCCTGATAAGGCCCGAGCACGAAGACCGCGCTGTTGGCCGCGGCCATGCGGTTGAGGAAGCGGTCCGGCCATCCCCATAGCCAGGGCGCGTAGTTGATCGGCACCAGCACGATGGCGTTGCGGCAGGCATCAGGCACGATGCCGGTCCAGCCATAGCCGATATAGCGGACGAGGCATCTCTTGAGCGTCGCGCGCGAAATGGTTCGGGTCTCCGGCGCAAGCCGCCGGATCGCCTCGATCGGCTCGTCGCCGCCATAAACCATGATCAGCTTGCGCCGTTCGGCGGCGAGCCGGTTCAAGACCGTTGCGAACTTCTCGCCTTCCGAGGGATCGCGGCTCTTGACGTTGATCAGGAGCCGGCGATCCGGAAAGGTCTTAAGCACCTCGTCCAGCGACGGCATCAGGCCGATGCCCTTGCCGCGGAACGGGAAGGTCTTGCCGTCATCGGCCGTGTAGCCATAGCCGATATCGAGCATCTTCAGCCGCGCCATCGGCTGTTCGCGGGTGACGCCCTGGCCATCGGTGCGGCAATCGACGGTCCAGTCGTGAAACACCGCGAACTCGCCGTCGGTCGTCGGATGGACGTCGAGCTCGACGATATCGGCGCCGCGCTCGAAGCTCGCCCGCATCGAGCGGATCGTGTTCTCGAGATAGTCATGGGTCGGCGGCAGCATGCGCGCCGCGGTGCAGGTGTCGTTCTTGAGGTCGCGCTCGTCGAAGCGCTGCGCCATGCCGCGATGGGCGAGCAGCACCGGCTTGCCGCCGGCATGCGTTGCGAGAAGGCTCGTGTTGTTGAGGTAGATTGCGGCGGCGACGGCAACGATCGCCGCTGCCGCGTATTTCAGTTTCCTGCCCAAGCGACTCGGTTCCTTGCTGGATCGCCGGCCCGGGTAGGGGTGCTTTCTGGTCGATTTGCGGCGGCCTAATCCTTCAAGCCGTCGATTGCGGCAATCGCCCGCACCATCGCGTCCTGGAGCGCCGCGCTGTTGGCGGGATTCGACTGGCGGCGACGGCCGGGATCGTCGAAATCGTGGGTGGCACCCGGATAAACCACGACGTCGATCTTGCTGCCGGCAGCAACGGAGCGGCTGGCGACGTCCCGGCAGCGGTCGGGCGATACTTCCTCGTCGTCCGTGCCGAGCAACATCGTGATCGGTGCTGCCGACCCGAGCGTCTGCGCCAGCAGCGCGGCCGGCCCGCAGCCCGGATAGAACACGAGCGCGGCGCGATACCCCGACGTCGTCGCGCCTTGCCGCTGCATCACGTTCAGCGCGGTGCTGCCGCCATTCGACCATCCCTGCAGGAAGATGCGGTTGCTGCTGATCTCCTTCTGGCTGCGCAGCCAGCTCAGCGCGCCCTCGGCGTCTAGCGGCCGCACAGTCTTTTCATTGACGTCGCTGCGATCAGGATCGTCATGCGTGTAGCGGCCGAAGCCGTGCGCCTTGCCGCGCGGACCAAAACTGTCCGGCAGCAGCGCGAAATAGCCGTGGTCGGCCCAATACTGTCCCCACATCGCGTGGCGCTTGGACAGGCTGCCGGCATTGCAGGCCGCCGACGGATTGGTTCGCGACACCAGCGTGCAGTCCTTGTTGACATTGGTCGAATAGGGGCCGCCGCGGCCGTGCAGCAGCACGATGGCAGGGTACGGGCCCGGCGTTTGCGGCCTGAACAGGTAGCCGACGATCTCGGTCTTGCCGTCGGCGCTCGGAAAGAAAACGGTGTCGGGCGCGGCTGCCGCCGCTGTCGGCAATGTCGTGAGCATCAGGAGGACGATCGGAATCGCGCAATGGGTCATTCCCGCAGCATGAGCAGGATTTCGGATGATTTGCGGCATGGTTGTTTCCCTCCAGCAATGCAAAGCCGCATGGCGTGCTGCACGGCGCTCGGCTTGTGAGGCGAGGTGCCGCCCGCTACGCTTTACAAAAAACCGGGAGCGAAACAACCATGAAGCAGATCAGGATCGGCGACATCACGATCGACGCGGTGATCGAGCGCGAAGGACCGTGGCGGCGGCCGCAGGATTTCTTCCCGACCTACAACGACGATGTGTTCAAGCATCATCTGAAGACGATGGAGCCGGAGGTCTTCGATGCCGCGCGCGGCATGATGGTGATCACCTATCAGACCTTCGTGGTGCGGACGCCGCGCTACACCATCCTGGTCGATACCTGCACCGGCGAGGACAAGGGCCACCCGCCGCCGTTCGACTTCCCGGGCAAGGAGCGCTGGCGCAACGAGCTGTTCGCGCTCGGCATCTCCTATGAGCAGATCGATTATGTGTTCTGCACCCATCTGCACATCGACCACACCGGCTGGAATACGACGCTGCGCGACGGGCGCTGGGTGCCGACCTTCCCGAACGCGAAATACGTCTTCCACAAGGGCGAGTATGCGGCCTGGGAGGCCGAGAACGCCAAGGGCGCCAATCCGCCCGGTACGGTGTTCCGCGACAATTGCCTGCCGATCGTCGAGGCCGGGCAGGCGCTCCTGGTCGACGACGACTACGCGCTCGACGACACCGTGACGCTGACGCCGACCCCGGGCCATTCGCCCTGCCATTGCTGCATCAACATCTTCTCGAAGGGGCAGCGCGCGGTGGTCGCCGGCGACCTTATGCACCATGCAATCCAGTGCCGCGAACCGGAATGGTCGGCCAAGCCCGATTGGGACCCGAAGCAGTCGGCGATATCGCGGCGGAAATTCTTTGCCTCCGTTGCCGAGACCGACACGCTGATCCTGCCGATCCATTTTCCGGCCCCGACGGTCGGCCTGATCAAGGCAGATGGCGATCGCTTCGACTATCGCTTCAAGCGGGAGTAGGCGCGCGACAGTCGGCAGCTCAAGGTCACCGCGCTGCGCGGGTCCGGCGCGGGACCTGGGTCAGAAACCGTTCCAGATCGGCGCACAGGCGATGCGCCATTTCCTCGTCGATCGCAAACGTCGCGACGCTGCCGGCGCAGTCGATCTCGATGGTCCCGCGCAACGGTGCGGCGGAGGCGGTCGATACCCTGATGTTGGTCGCTCTCTGTACGGTCATGTCGTCAACTTCCCTTCGGGCCGGTTGCGCCAATCCTCATTTTGCAATCCTCACCTTGGAATGACGGGGCGTCCCTTTCGCCGTCTCTCTTCGATGAACCTCACGCCGATCTCGGCACCGTCGACGCGAACGAGCTCGCAGCGGCGGAAGGCCAGTCCACGCGAGGACAGCACCAGGAAGAACTCCTGGGCCTTCAGCACATCGAGCGATCCGTCGACCTCGAGCCGGGCCCCGCTCTGCGAGACGTCGAGCAGGATGCAACTCCGCCGCCACGTGCCGTCGACACCCATGAGATTGACGGGATAGCGCGTCTCGAGCCTGACGCGTTCCGCCGTGCGGTCACCATACGTCATTGCATCACTCGCACGACCTGAGAGCGCTTCCTGCCCGGGAGCGCTTCGTCGTTACCGTGGCCCGCGCCTCCGCATCGTCGATTGTGGCTGGTGGGGTCGCGGAGGCGCGGGCTGCGCTGGCATCGATTGCAGCGCGGATCGTGTCCTGAAGATCGGGCCGCGCAAGCTTGAGCAGCCGGGCCTGCTGGCGCGGCGTGGACCGCATAACGAGGTCGGCAAGAACGCGGCGAGGTAGATCCTTGCGCGAGATCAATCCGTCGGCGATGTCGTCGTCGCGCTCGGCAGCATCGATCATCATGGCGAGGCCCGCGCCGGTCAGTTCAGCGCCGGGATTGCGCGCGAGGACCCGAAGCACGCTGCTGTCGCCTCGCATCAGGAGAATGTCCGTGAGCTCCGCATTGACGGCCTTGCGTCCTGCGATCGCGCAGAGGTGTCCCTCGGCCCGCATCCAGGCGATGTCGATCAGGTCGGCATCGGGGAGGCATTCGCATTTGCGCAGGATCGGAGCGGCGACATCGGCGTCGTCATGGTTGGCCAGACGGCGCGCGAGTTCCCGCGGCACCAAGCGCAAATCGGCAAACGAGCGGCTGAGCGTGGTCAGGGTCCGTAGTTCGACGTTCTCGGTCAGGCGGACCAGGATGCCGTCGAACATCTCGACGTGGTGCGCGCTGAGGCGGTGAGCGTCTTCGAGAAACAACCCGGCCACCTCCTGCAGCATGCGCGTGCGGAGGTCGGGCGAGCCAGCTTTCAAGACATGGTCGAGTTTGGCAATAAGATCGGGCGAGGCAATAACTGTCATTGCGGTCTCTAAAATGGTCCGCGACGAGGAACATCATCGTTCCCGATGCCAATTTGCTCCTCGAATCTTTAATAGGGGTATAGAAATTGATGGGGAGGGCCGATTGCGGCGGTGGATATCCCGCTAAAGACTATCGAAATTCGGCAGCCGCGTTACATTGGCGGATTGTCCGGTTCGACGAACGGACCGCATTTTTCCTGATTGAACCTATTGGACGATTCGCATTTTGTGCATGGAATTTATTGATGCGGCCGGCGCGCAAGGCGCCGCGTCGCGCGCAATTTTTCAAGAGCATTTCACGGGAGCGGTCATTTGACGGCGCCATTACCGGTGCCGAGAGTCTTTCGTTTTGACGATGTTGATGCATTCCGGAGTTCGATCCGAAATCTGGATGTTGATTTCACGCCACTTGCGCGGAAGATTTCGGCCGAGCAGGTCATCCTGAGTTTGCCGGGATGCGAGCTCAACTACACGCAGTCCTTTCCGCGGATCGTCGACGCACAGCTTGCGCCGCACACCACTGCGGCCGGCTTCACGATGGATGACGGGGTCCCGATCCGCTTCAACGGCGTCGAGCGCGATCGCGCGGTCATCGTGCTCGGTGGCGGCGGCGCGTTCTACTCGTCGGTGGAGGAGACGCCCCGCCAATATGCCTCGGTGATGTTTACGCCGGAGATTGTCGATCGTGGCTGGCCGCAGGCGGGTCTCCATTTCAGCATTCACGAAATTTCTCAACGCGCGCAGGATCGGCTGCGCGAAGTGGTGAGGCACATCCTGCTCGTGACCTCGCAGCCGACCGATGATGCCCCGTTCGCCAGCGGCGAGTCGATCAAGGAGACGCTGCTTGCCGCGATCGACAACGCCTTCGCCGAGATTGTGCCGGCCAAGTGGACGACGCGGGCCAACACGACGCGCCAGTTCAAGGTCTTCAACGACGCGCGCGCAATTCTGGCAGGCGACGTGGCGCACCCGATCTACAGCGGCGAACTCGCCAGGCAGATCGGCGTGTCGGTGCGCACGCTGCATGACGCCATCCAGCGCTACCGGGGCGTCAGCCTGCATCGCTATTTGCGGTTGCGCCGGCTCTGGCTGGTGCGCCAGCAACTGCTGGCCGGTGCGCCCAGCGTCAAGATGTGCGCGCTGGCCTACGGATTTTGGCACTTGAGCGATTTTTCGCGCAGCTATCGGTCGCAATTCGGGGAAGCGCCATCCGAAACATTGGCCGCCTCGCGCCGTCCGGGCGCCACCCGCGCCGATCCGTCCCGCGGACACGGTTCGTAACCATCGATCTGAACGGAATCTTAACGGCCGCCGACGAGCCTGTGGGTACGATTTCACCAGAGGCGACGGCAATGCATCCCCGGAGATTTGCGCGTGTTCGTCCGAGCGGATGCGTGTCCAGTGTGGTCAAGCTCCAGCTTGAACCGAAGGCGCCGCTGATCGAGTGCCGGCTGGTGGACTATTCCGCCGGCGGGGCCTGCCTGGAATTTGCCAAGCCGACCCAATTGCCGGAGCGTTTCGAAATGTTTCATGGCAACACCCGGAAGCGTTGCCGGCGGGTTTGGAGCAGGGGTGTGCGGGTCGGCGTATCGTTCTGAGGGCGCCCGCCGATCAGGGGCGATCCACCGGCCAATAGCCGTTCGGGCCGCGCCCTGCGCGACCCGATGGTTTGTCCCGATTGAAGTCTGTCCCGATGAGGGGTGAAAAGGCGTCGGCGAGAGGCTCAGGCGCCGCTCTGGCACTTCTTCATGAACGAGGTCTTGGCCGCGCCGGCGAGCTTCTTGCCGTCGGAGCCGACTGCCTTGGTCTCGCAGGCGTCCGTCGTGCACTTCTTCATGAACGAGGTCTTGGCCGCGCCGGCCAGCGGCTTGCCGTCCTTGCCGACGGCTTTCGTCTCGCAGGAGGCGTCCTGTGCAAATGCCGAACCGGCGGCAAAGGTCGCGATCACGGCCGCCAAGAAAATCCGCTTCATCTGGGTTCTCCCTAAACCAAACCAGTGGCCGGATTGGATACGGGATTCTTGGCCCGATCAAGTTCCCATGGCCGATTTTGTCGATAAAATAACCCGATCAGATCAAGGAAATTCCGCGCGCAGCGCGGAACAAAATCGGGGAAGCGCGGAATGGAATTCGAGACGCTGGTACAGTCACGCAAAAGCGTGCGCGGGTTCAAGAAGCAGCCGGTGTCGCGGGCGACCGTCGAGGAGATCATCGAGGTGGCCAAGCGCGCGCCGTCCTCGATGAACACCCAGCCCTGGCACGTTCACGTCCTGACCGGGGCGCCGCTGGAGGAAGTGCGCCGCCGCAACATGGAAGAGATGGTCGCCGGTGCCAAGGTGAAGCGCGACATCGTCAGCCATGGCGAATACCAGGGCGTGCACCGCGGCCGCCAGGTCGACATCGCCAAGAAGCTGTTCGGGGCGATGGGGATCGCCCGCGACGACAAGCCGATGCGGCAGGACTGGGTGCTGCGCGGCTTCCGCCAGTTCGACGCCCCGGTGTCGCTGGTCCTGACCTACGACCGGATCCTCGATCCGGGCGCGGTCTGCCATTTCGATCTCGGCGCGCTCTGCTACGGCATCGTGCTGGCAGCCTGGGATCGCGGCCTTGGCAGCGTGATCAACGGCCAGGGCATCATGCGCTCCGACATCGTGCGCGAGGTCGCCGACATCCCGGAAGATGAGGTGATCATGACCTGCGTCGCGATGGGCTATCCCGACGACAGCTTTGCCGCCAATGCGGTGCGCTCCGACCGCGAGGCCAACAACGATTTTGTCCGCTACGTCGGCTTTGCCGATTAGCGCCGCGTCGATCGCTTGCTCAGGGGATAACAACCTCGTGCGTCGCGATCGGCTGCGCGATGCACGGGCGTGTCCGGCGCATTGGCGTACGCGCCGACCACGCCGCGGGATATTGAATTCCGCGCCGTGAAACCATCGCGCGAGCGTGAGCGTGGCTGCGCGTTTCCGCTATTCTCGCCGGTAAAAAATGCGCTACTGGTTTTTTGAAGCACAACAGCGCGGGCGAGGAATCCCAGATGAGCGACGATGAACAGACAGCTATGATCCGCGAGACCGTCGCGAGATTCGTCGATCGCGAACTGATCCCGCTCGAGCCGCACTATCTGAAATCGAAGCTGCCCGGCAGCGATCACCCCGAGCTCACGTCGGAACAGCGCAAGCGGCTACGCGACGTCTCGAAGGAGCTCGGCCTCTGGGGCCTCGATGCGCCCGAGGATCTCGGTGGCCACGACCTGCCGACGCGCACGATGGCTGCGGTGCACGAAGAACTCGGCCGCAGTTGCGTGCCGTTCGTGCTGCCGCCGGACTCGCCGAACCTGCGCATGCTGCAGGCGGTCGGTACCGACGCGCAGAAGAAGAAATATCTGCAGCCCTATATCGAAGGCCGGATGGCCTCGGCGATCGCGATCTCCGAGCCCGGAGCCGGCGGCGATCCCGCGGGCATGAAGACGCGCGCGGTGCTCGAAGGCGAACAGTGGGTGCTCAACGGCCGCAAGATCTGGATCAGCAATGCGCGCGCCGCCGACTTCATCATCGTGATGGCGCGGGTCGGCAACGATCAGCGCCAGGGCGGCATCACCTCCTTCATCGTCGAGAAGGGCACGGCGGGCTTCATCATCGAGCGCGAGATTCCGATGGTCGGCGGCGGCTCGACCTATGAGATCGTGTTCGAGGACTGCCGCATCCCGAAGGACTCCGTGCTGGGCGAGGTCGGCAAGGGCTACGCGCCGATGCAGCTGCGGCTGCGCACGCGGCGGCTCGAGATGGGATCGACCTGCGTCGGCATCACCAAGCGTGCGCTCGACATGATGTGCGAGCACGCCAAACAGCGCGAGACGTTCGGCGTCAAGCTCGCCGAGCGCCAGGCGATCCAGTGGTGGATCGCCGATATCTCCACGCGCATGCATGCGTGCCGGCTGATGGTGCGCGAGGCCGCCGACAAGACCGACCGCGGCGAGGACATCCGCCACGAGGCCTCGATGATCAAGGTGTTCGCGACCGAGATGGCCTATGACGCCTGCGACCACGCCATGCAGACGCTCGGCGCGCTCGGCGTGACGCTGGAATTGCCGCTGAACGCGCTGTGGCAGAAGGCCCGCCTGATGCGGGTCTACGAAGGCCCGAGCGAGGTGCATCGCCAGGCGATCGCCCGCCGCGTGCTCGGCCTGCGCGGCGGCTAGCAGGGCGCGCGGCCCTCAAGCAAACCCGTCATTGCGAGCGCAAGCGAAGCAATCCATCGTGCCGCAGTGGAGACATGGATTGCTTCGTCGCTGTCGCTCCTCGCAATGACGAGGAGAAAACCTGCCACGTGGTCGCCACGTGGTCTCGATTACGCGGCCCGCACGTCGGACAGGAAGCGGTTGACCTGGCCGGCGAGGTCCTTGGACTGCGTCGAGAGCTGTTCGGCCGCGCCCAGCACCTGGTTCGCGGCGCCGCCGGTGTCGTCCGCGGCGCGCTGCACGCCGGAGATGTTGGAATTGACCTCCTGGGTACCGCGCGCGGCTTCCTGAACGCTGCGCGAGATCTCCTTGGTCGCCGAGCCCTGTTCCTCGATCGCGGCGGCAATCGCGGTGCCGATCTGGTCGATCTCGGTGATGACGTCGATGACGCTGCGGATCGCCGTCACGGTCTCGTCGCTCGCGGTCTGGATCGCGGTGATCTGCTCGGAGATCTCCGTGGTTGCCTTCGCGGTCTGGCCGGCCAGCGACTTCACCTCGGACGCGACCACGGCAAAGCCGCGGCCGGCCTCGCCGGCGCGGGCCGCCTCGATGGTGGCGTTGAGCGCCAGCAGATTGGTCTGTGCCGCGATGCTCTGGATCAGCGTCACGACGTCGCCGATCTTCTGCGCGCCCTCGGCCAGCGAGCGCGCGGTGTCGCCGGTACGCCGGGCATGATCGACCGCGCGCGCGGCGATCTCGGTCGAGGTCGCGACCTGGCGGGCGATCTCCGAAATCGAGGAGGTCAGCTCCTCGGTGGCGCTCGCCACCGTCTGCACGTTGGTCGAGGTCTGATCGGACGCCGCGGCGACGATTGCGGCTTGGCGGTTGGTGTCGGCGGCGGTTGCCGACATCGATTGCGCCGTGTCCTCCATCACCGAGGATGCCGCGGACAATCCGCCGACCAGTTCGGTGACCTTGGCTTCGAAGGCGCGGGTCAGATCGTCGAGCACGCGGGCGCGGCGCATCTTGACGTCGTTCTCGGCTTCCTTCTCGGCAGCGAGGCGATCGGCTTCGATCTTGTTGTCCTTGAACACCTGCACGGCGGCGGCCATCGCGCCGATCTCGTCCTTGCGCGCGGCGCCCGGGATCGTCTCGGCAACTTCGCCCGCGGCAAGACGCGACATCCGGCCGGTGAGGGCCGCGATCGGGTTGAGGATGCGGCGGCGGACCATGACGATCAGGCCGGCACTGACGGCAACGACCGCGAGCAGCCCGATCAGCGCCACCACGAAGCTGAAGCGCGCCGACGAATAGGCGCCCGCAAGGCCTTGCTCGGCGTTCTCGTAGAATGCGTCGCGCACGGTGATGATGGAGGCGAGGCCGATCTGGGATTCGGCGTAATAGGTCTCGACGTCTTGCTCATACTTGCCGGAGATCGCGCCTTCCTTGGCGAGCTTCAGCGCCTTGCCGAAACGCTCGACGTAGTCGGCCTGCATCTTGCCCAGCGCCGTCAGGACATTGGCTGATGTCGCCGGATTGTTGCGCAACTCCTGCAGCGTCGAGAGGATCTGCTCGGTGCGGCCGGTGCTGCGGAACAGCTCCAGCTTTTCCTGTTCGGTCGCGACGCGCTTGGCGCCGACCAGCGCCTTGTGCAGGCTGGCATTGAGGCCGCCGGTGTCGCGCAGCGTCCAGGCGACATTGGCGTAGCTGGCCTGGCGGTAGGCGTTGCCGTCAAGGCCGGCGAGGCGGCGCACCTGCTCGTCGAGCAGCACGGTGACGCCGGCGTTGAAGACGGAGTTGTCGGCGACGATCTTGGTTGCCGCCGGACGGCGGGCATCGACCGGACCTGCGATCGCCTTCTCGATCGCGTCGCGGAGCGCGACGAACTTGGCCTTCAGCGCATCGATCGCGCTCGCAACCGCTTCGCCGTCGTCGAGCGAGCCGGGCAGCGTGGCGCGGACCTGATTGACCTTGGCGAGGGCGCCGTCGGTCAGCTTGCGCAGCTTGTCGAGATCGGTGATCTGCTTCTGGTCGATCGCACCGGTGCTGAACAAGAGGTTGGTGGACATGCCGCGTTCGGAGTTCATGTAGCGCGGGATGTCGCCGACGGCGCGGACGATTTCGAGCCGGCTCTGCGCGGTCGAGATCTTGTCCATGGTCTGGTACTTGGTCACCGCGACATAGGCCGCCAGTCCGCCGCCGACCGCGGACAATGAGACGATCGCGGCCGTCAGGAGAGTACCGATTTTCATGGGATGCGCGCCATTCTTGACGAGAGAGGGGTGGCCTCAACCGTAGCGGGCGTGCATTAAGCTTGGGTTTATGATGCGGGAGCCGCCGCAACGGCCCCGGCCGTTTGGTCCGAAAGTCGAAGGCGCCGCGTCGCCCGGCCGCGCGTGGCGGCGGGCGTGACACGTCAGTGCTCGTCGTCGTCAGCGCCCTTGGCCGCGGGGCGGTGCTGGGTGGCGCCGTTCGAGCCCGCTTCGCCGCAGGGGAGTTGGTTCCAGGTGCCATCGGCGGCCTGCTGATAGGCCTGGCAGCCGGACGAGGTGGTGGTCGTGGATTTGTCGTCGGCCTTCTGCCGCTCGGTACTCTTGCCCAGCGCGGGCGTGGCAACGGCAGCGATGGCTGCGAGCGAGCCTGCGAAAACCAGCTTTGCGATCCGCATGTCGGTTCCTCCTTCTCGAAGCGAAAACATATCCAGAAAACAAATCTGGCGATTTTTGGCCACGGCGAAGGGCCTGCGACGAATTGCTTAATGCTGGCGGAACGAGCCGGCATGCCGGTTAACACTTGTGCGCGGCGGCTCACCGCGCCCGCGCCGCAGGACGCTGTTGCCGCACCGTGCTAGGATCGCCCCATGACCCACCGCATACTCGTGTTCTACGGCTCCTATCGCTCGGATCGCATGGGCATCCGGCTGGCACATTTCGTCGTCGACGGCCTTCGTGCCCGCGGCAACGATGTCGAGTTGATCGATGCCAAGGAGGTCGGCCTGCCGATGCTCGACCGGATGTACAAGGAACATCCCAAGGGGCAGGCGCCGGCCGTGCTCGAAACGCTCGCCGGAAAAATCCGCGACGCCGACGGCTTCCTGTTCGTCACCGGCGAATACAATTGGGGCATTCAGCCCGGGCTCAAGAACCTGACCGACCATTTCCTCGAGGAATGGTTCTGGCGTCCCGCGGCGATCGCAAGCTATTCGGCCGGGCGGTTCGCCGGCGTGCGTGCCGCGACCGCCTGGCACGGTACGCTGTCCGAGATGGGCATGGTGGTGGTATCGAGCACGATCGGTGCGGGGCCGATCGCGCAGACGCTATCGGCCGAGGGCAAGCCGATCGGCGAGGGCGGCAAGGCGCTCGAACGCGCCTTTCCGCGCTTTGCCGAGGATTTTTCCTGGTGGATCGAAGCCGCCAAGGCACAGCGGGCGCGCAAGGCGCCGCCCTACTGAGCGCAGGTCTGCCAATCCCGGGAGTTTCGCGATCATGAGCCTCTTCACATCGCCGTTCGATCCCGCACGCGAGACAGCCCTGGTCACCGGCGCGGGCAACGGCATCGGCCGCGCCATTGCGCAGGCCCTGGTCGGCGAAGGTGTGCGGACGGTGTTTGCCGATCTGTATGAGGACAGGGTACTGGCGGCGATCAAGGCCGCGCCGCGTCCCGAACTCGCGGTCGCGTGGGCCGGCGATCTCGCGCAGCACGCGGCGTGCGACGCCCTGTTGGCGCATGCGCAAGCCTCGCTCGGGCAGGTGACCCATTTCGTCCACAGTGCTTCGCCGCCGCGCCGCGAAGCCGATCATGCGATGGCCGTCGATCAAGAGATCTGGCGGCAGATGCATGCGGTCAATCTCGATGCCGGCTTTCATTTGTCGCGCGAACTGGCGCGCAGGCTGATCGCGGCGAAGACGCCGGGCTCGTTCCTGCTGCTCACCTCGCTGCATGCCGGCACGCCGCGCAACCTGCCGCATTACTCGACCACGAAGGCCGGCATGGCGATGCTGGTGAAGGAGCTTGCCAAGAGCTGGGGCCGCTATGGCATCCGCGTCAATGCGCTGGTGCCCGGCGCGATCGCGGCCGGCGGCTTCGTCGCCGATCCCGCGCTGGCAAAGCACATTCCGCTCGGGCGGCTTGGCCAGGCGGACGATCTGGCGCCGATGGCGCTTGCCGTGCTCTCGCACAAGCTCTCGGGTTACGTCACCGGGGCGTCGATCGTGGTCGACGGCGGCCTGTCGCTGACCAACTGGTTCGCGCCGCCGGAGCTCGATTGAGGATTCTTGTCTGACGCGTTTTCTTCACGCGAACCGGTGCCCATCCCGCATCAAGTGCGGGACAGGCTTCGCTCGAAAACGCGTTCTATTCCTTCGTCCTGATGTAACCCGCGAGCCGCGTCTTCTGGTCCTGGCACCAGGTCGTCATGCTGCCGGCGCGGCGCTGATCGAGGTCGGTGGTCTGGGTTGCGATCGCGACTTCCGTCATCAGGTCGTCGGCCTGCTTCTCGCCCATCTTGCCGCCGGTATGCATGAAGGCGATCGCCTTGCGCACCTTCTCGGTGGTGCCGTCGGGCAGATGCATGTCCTGCGCCCGCTGCACGAGGTCCTGATAGACCAGATCGGTGCCGGGGCACTCGACCTTGGCGGCGAAGGCCTGCAGCACCATCGTGACATAGGCCGCGCGCGGATCGGCATGGGCAGGGGTTGCTGCGACAATCAGGCCGCCGATCAGCAGGGCGTAACGCATGAATTTCCTCCGGAGGTTTTGGACGTTTTTTGTGAAGCTAGCGTCCAAGGGAACCGAGTGCAACCGCCAGGACACACTCACGGAAAGAACCGATCAAACGGACGTGTTCCAACCTGCGCTGCCACGATTTGAGCACGATTTCGGCAGCATGTGGCACAAGTTGACGCAGGGGAGAATGATCGTGTCAAAGTTGGGGCTTGCTGCGGTGCTGGTGGGATCGCTTGCGCTTGGCGGCTGCATGCAGGCGACGCTGTCGCCGGCGACGGATGTCGCGATGACGTCGCGCGATCGGCAATTGCTGGCGCATCCGCCCTATGCGGATGCCAAGATCCCGCAGCAGTTCCAGCGGCACATTGTCGAGTACACCCGTCGGGAGCAGCCGGGCTCGATCCTGGTCGATACCGACGCGCGCTACCTCTATTACGTGCTGCCCGGCGGCAAGGCGATCCGTTACGGCGTCGCCGTCGGCGAGGAGGCGATGGCCTTCTCCGGCGTCGCCACCGTCGGCCGCCTGGCCGAATGGCCGGATTGGGTTCCGACCCAGGATATCCAGGAGCGGCTCGGGCCGTATCCGAAGCGTGTCGCCGGTGGACCGGCCAATCCGCTCGGCGCCCGCGGCATCTACCTCTACCAGGGCAACAAGGACACGCTGTATCGCATCCATGGCACCAACCAGCCCGAATATATCGGGCAGGCGATCTCGTCGGGCTGCATTCGCATGACCAATGGCGACGTGATCGACCTTTATCAGCGGGTCAAGCCGGGCGCGACCGTGGTCGTTCTGCCGCCGGGACAGAGCGCGTAATTCGAATACAAAGTGTATTGCGGCCGATCGCGTCATCGCGATCGGCCGCAAGCTTTTTTAAAGGTCGGTCGGGCTTCAGCGCAGCGGCATCGGCGGCCGAACCACCGGGCCGCCATCATCCGCGTCAACAACCGAGGACTGCTGCTGCACCGGCCGCGGTGCCGCAACCGCCTGCGGGGCGGCGGCGGGAGCCGGCAGCGGTGCTGCTGAAGCGGGCGGTGGAGGCGGCGGGATATAGGCCTGCGCCGGCCGGCGCACCGGCGGCGGCGCAACGGCGGCATGCGGCGCCGCCTGCGGCGTGACCGCGGCGCGCGGGCGCGGCGGAGCGACCGGCCGCGGCTCGACGGCCCTGGTCTCGGTCGTCTTAGCGACGCGCTGTGCCAACTGATCCTGGCCGGCCTTGAGCTGATCGATGCTGGTCTTCAACTGCTCGATCTGCTGTCCCATCGACGCGAGATCGCGCGCCATCGATTGCAGCAATTGCGTCTGGTCGGGTGCCGCTGCGGCTGGTGCCGCCGCGGTAGCGGGCGCAACCGGCGCTCCTGCGGCAGCCGGTGCCGCGGCAGGGGCGGGCGCCGGCGCGGCCGTGGCGGGCACGGCCGTGGCGACGTCCTGTGGCGGAGTGGCCGGTGCAGCTTCAGCTGCCGCCTGATCGGTTGTCGCCGCCGGTGCTGGCGGCGCACTCACCTGATCCGAGGCGGAGGCTGCCTTGCCTGGGATCAGCGAAGTCAGTGCAGCGATCTGAGGCGCCCACTCGGCGGCGATCTGCTTGGCGCGATCGCCGTAGTGCTGCCACGCCGCGGTGCCCATGGCGCCAGCGATCGCGAAGCAGAACCAGAAGGCGCGGATCGCCCATTTGCTGGTGGGGCGCGGCGCGCGGTCCAATCTGATGTCGTCCAGTCGGCCGTCATGGCTTGGCGCGCTATAGGCCGGCTCGGCCGCCACTGACATTGGCGTGACCGGCGGCACCGAGGCGACGGCCGCGACCGGGGGTGTGGACGAAGGCGCGAGGCTCGAGCCGAAATAGGGCTCGCGCTGCCCCGGCGCTGTCCTTCCGGCAGGCGCGGCGGCGTTGTCCGGGCGTACCGGAGCGAAGCTCGGTTCGATCGCGAAAATATCGTGTGGATCTGCGTCTTTCAGTGTCGATTGCATGGCGGTCCCCGTTTCATTCCAAGGTCAACCGCAAATGGGCGGCCGGCAAATTTACGCTCTGTATTGACCCCTGACCCTGTCCCCACGACTCCAGTCCGGTTTGACCAAAGCAAGGCGAGAGGGTGGAGAGGTTGGGGAGTTTCGGGAACCCAAGCCGGGGACGAAGCGCACGAACGTCCACGGCCTCTCGCGCAGCGCCCCTACCGCATTCCGGATGAAAGCTCCCTGGGTTGTGTGGCGCATCCACCACACCCGAGGGCAAATCGCATGGCGTCCGGCACCTCCGACCGTGCTCCGCCACCGTTCCGCCCCGATTGGATTCGGCTGATAGGCCGTTGGATTTTCGGCTTGGGCTGGGGGCGCAAGTTGGGGGTGCAACATGTCACGCGACGATGCAGTCAACTCGTACGTCGGCGTCAAATGCAGCGCGCATGGTGCTGCGGCCCCGATCCCGTTTGCGCATGCCCAAAAGCCGCTCCGGCTACTTGCCGTGATGATCGGCGCGGCGTCGCTCGCGGCGTGCGCGCAGTCCTCCGTTGTCAGCCAGCGCTCACAGGCGCTAGCGAGCCGGCCTGCGTCGATCGAGCCGACGCGGGCTGCGTCATCTGCGACACGCACACGTGTCGCCACGGCGCGCAAGCATACGCCGTATGCCTCGCGCAGGACCGGCCACACCAAGATTGCGTCGCAGGGCGTCGCGAGCTTCTACAGCGAGGAGCAGCCGACCGCGAGCGGCGAGAAGTTCGACGGACGCGAGTTGACCGCCGCGCATCCGACATTGCCATTCGGCACCAAGCTGCGCGTGACCGACGTCAAGAGCGGTCGTTCGGTCACCGTGCGCGTCAATGACCGCGGACCCTACGTCCCCGGGCGCATCGTCGACGTCTCGCATTCTGCGGCGCAATCGCTCGGCATGATCGGCAAGGGCATCACGAATGTCAGGCTCGACGTGGTGCAGTAAATAGCGTGGCGCAAGCCAGGTTCGGGATTTTTGCCAGCTCGATCGGGAAAAAGTCCCGGCGTTGCGCGCGCTTTAATCCTGTTGTCCGAATGACGGCGGCAAATAGAATTGTTGCCGCTACTTCCCCGCGCTCTCCATTTCCAGGCGCGTGGATTTCTACCCAATGAACCTTCCCCGCCTTGGTGTCCCCCCAGGGCGGGGTTTTTCTTGTGGCCGCCATGCGCGCCGCATGCGTCGACAGGGCGAGCCGGCGCCATAACCTCCGTTCTGCTTTGGAGGGCGGCCATGCCAAACAACAATCAAGAAACTGACGGCTTCGCACGCTCGAGGACGGCAGAGGCACGCACCGGATCGAGGTCGGCCTCGATGCGCCGCGCGAGGGCACCGCGACGATGACTGGCAACAAGCTGCATCACGAGTACCAGCCCGACCTGATGCGCGTGGTCGCGAGCGGCAGCTAGCGCGACCTGCGCACGTTCGTGATGACCTGGACCTGCGTGGAATCGGCGTTTCGCGACACCGTGACCTGCACCTTCGAGGGGCCGCAGATGCGATTCGCGCGCAGCGTCAACTCATTGGCGCTGGATATGCCGACCTTGATGGGAAAGCTCGCATAGGCGCGACCGAACGTTGCGCGCTGGCGGATCCTGCGCCGGCGGTTCCACCAAATTGTCACAGTCCCAGCGAAATCCGGCCCAAAGCCGCTGCCAACAAACGCCGGATGGACCAAGTCGGCGAGGGACAAGCGTTGGCCTACAAGATGATCGCAGAACGCGAGAACGAAACGGTCAGGATCGAGCGCGAGAGCACCTTCATCATCATCGCCAAGGCCAAGGTCTGGGCGAGCGAAGGGTGGCAGGTGGTGATCACCGACAAGGACGGGAAATCATACCCGCCCGAGGAGTTCGACAAGCTGCTCGCGGCTTGACGCCAAAGCGCGATGAGTTCGGGTTGAAGCTTCATCGCGCTTTAGCTCTTCAGTTAGAGCATGATCTCCTCGGAAAACCGCTTCGCACTTTTCCGGATCATGCTTTAGCGTTGCGCTGACACCAGCAGCATCATCGGCCGTTCGAGCTCGTCGGCCAGTTCGGGCGCGGCCTTGACCTGCTCCCGCGTCGGGCAGAATTCCTCGACATGGCGCAGCGTGAAGCCGGCGGCGATCAACGCGTTGATCGTGGTGCCGATGGTGCGGTGATATTTCAGCACGCCCTTCACATACCAGTCGGTCCGGCGTTCGCCTTCGATGAAGTAGCGGTTGACCGGCCAGGTCTTGTGGCCGTCTTCGTCCTGCCCCCAGTCCGGATGGACGGCCGCCATGTAGACCGGATGCTCGACGGTGAAGACCAGATGCCCCTCCGGGACCAGCGCGCGATACAGCATGCGCGCCAGGCGATCGAAATCCCTGATGTAGTGGAAGGCGAGGGCGGAGTAGGCGAGATCGAAGGTAGATTTCGGCAGCTCCAGCGTCTCGAGGTCGGCGATCTCGTAGGTGATCGCCGCATCCTGCGTCATGGCCGCGGCGCGGCCGATCATGTTCTGCGAGAGGTCGATGCCGAGCACGTCGGATGCGCCTTGCTCGCGCATCCAGCGCGACACCCAGCCGAAGCCGCAGCCGAGATCGACCACGCGCTTGCCCGCGACATCGGGCAGCATGGCGCGGATCGCCGGCCATTCGGGCGCACCGAGCAGTCCGCGGACCTGCCGCGGCAGCTGGTTGTAGCCGGCGAAGAAGCCGGGATCGTCATAGATGTTCTGCGCCATGGCTCTCTCTGTAGCCGCCGCCGCGCCGGGTGGGAACCGCTGATTGTGGCGCGCCCGGCGCGCTGCTGGAACCAGACGCGGCGCTCGGTGGTTTCTGATGTCAGCAGTCGACAGCCGAGGAGAGCGCCATGTTAGCCGAGATGCAAATCCACACCATCGCGCGGCAGATGCTGTTGAAGCACGGTCCGCAGGCGATCGCCCAGGCCGCGCAGAACGCCGTGGCCTGCGAGAGCAAGGGCGAGACCGACGACGCGCGCGACTGGCGCCATATCGAGGACGCGCTGAAGATGATGCGCGGACCGCATCAGAGCTGACGGCGGGCGGGGCAGCGACCCCGCCGTCGCGCAACAACACTGGGACCGCGCGAGGCGAGCGCGGTCGCCGCAGATCTAACCGACGGACGCTAGCCCGCCCTGCGCCACCGCGGCACGGGATCGAGCGGCGTGCGGTAGAGCTCGCGCCGGTCGATGTCGGTGACGCGCACCGCGCAGCCGCGCGCCTTCAGCTCCGGCTTGACCTGCGACAGCTCGTTGGCGAGCTGGTCGGCGCGGTCGGAGGCGAGACTGATGTCTTCGAGGATGATGGTTCCTTGATTGCGGAACTCGTCCCCCACCACGAGATCGAAGGTGTAGTACGGCATTCCGAAGTCTCCGTTTCGGTTTGCATCACAGGGTAACACTGAATCGAGCATTCCCTAAGATGCGTGGCGCACAATCAACGTGCGATCGGCGCAAAAACGATGTGCAGCGCATCAAGCACGACGAACGAACAAGCCACGCCGCACGGCGAAGGAGTCCTTTGAACCAGCTCACCGCCATGCCGTTAAGATTTGATTAAAACAGTCGTCGCAAGCTCAGGACCAAGTGGAATCGCAGCGGAACCGGACTCCGGGAACCGGCAGCTGCAGGAGAAGGCCGGTGGCGTAACGCCCGCCGGCCTTTTCTCGTTGTGGATGCCGCGAAGCTAGTCGCGCAGCGCGGCTTGCCGCCGGGCGCGGCATTTCGGGCCAGGGGTCCGCGCATGTAATACAGTTCGGGGCGATAGGGATTGATGACGCCATCGATCAGCGCGACGCAGCGCGCGACGAGGCGGGCGAGGTGGCGGTCGCAACGGCTGCAGGGCAAGTTCCATCGCATTCATGGCACGCCCTCAATGCAGCTCGCCGAGGATGGCAGTGAACGGCAGCTCGAAGATCTCGGTTCCGATGTCGTCGGTGACGTGGACCGCCCAGTTGCGCCAGTCCTCCACACTCGGTGTCATGACAAAGCTGCGCGCCAGTTGCTCCGCATACACGCGCGCCTCCGCCAGATCCATGGCGGCGCCGGTGCGATCCAGGATGACGTGCTTGTCGTCGGAGCAGTGAAAGAAAACTGCAGACATTCTTCCGATTCCCATGCCGAAGCGATTCTCGCGCGTTGCAATAGCAGCGCGCGCGGGCACGGAGAATCCGGGTGATCCCCCATCGGTAAACTACGGGGATTCCAGACGATTTGAATCACGCGGCTGTGATCAGCCCGACGTCAGAAGATCGGCTCGCCGATCGCAACCTCGCTGCGCGGACCGAGCACGATCACCTCGCCGCTGGCGTCCTTGGCGCCGAGGATCAGGAGTTCCGAGGTGAAACCCGCGATGTTCTTCGGCCCGAGATTGCAGATGCACACGACCAGCGCGCCGACCAGCGCCGCCGGCTCGTAATTCGTGATCTGCGCGCTCGACCACATGATTCGCCCGGCGCCGACATCGACGCCGACCTTGTAGGACGGATTGCGGGCGCGGGGAAACGGCTGCACCTCGACGACCTCGCCGATCCGGATATCGAGGCGGGCGAAGTCGTCGTAGCTGGCCTGCGGCTTGAGCGGGGACATCAGCGCTCCTGGAACGCAAGGCGGACACCGAGCGCGATGTAGATCGTGCCGACCACGCGGCCCTGCCACTGCCCGATGCGGCGATGCCGACTGATCCACGGGCTGATCTGGCCGGCGGCGAGCGCCAGCAGCGAGGTGTAGACCGCGCTCATCACGACGAAGATAAGGCCGAGGGTCGCGAACTGCGCCACCGCCGAGCCGTGGCCGGGGTGCACGAACTGCGGCAGGAAGGCGAGGAAGAACAGCGCGGTCTTCGGATTGAGCATTTCCGCCCAGATCGCCTGCCGGAACGCGCGGCGCGGATCGACCGGCTGCGCCGCCGGCAAATCCAGGTCGTCGTTCTTCTCGAACAGGGCGCGGACGCCGAGCACGATCAGGTAGATCACGCCGGCATATTTCACGACCGAGAACGCCAGCGCCGAGGTCATCAGCACGGCCGAGAGGCCGAATGTCGCCATCGCGGTGTGGACGAGATCGCCGAGGGCGATCCCGAACCCGGTCGCGACGCCGACGCGCGCTCCGCCGGTGACCGAACGCGCGAGCACCAGCAGCACCGCCGGCCCGGGGATCAGGAACAGGCCGAGCACGACGGCGGCGTAGGTGAGGAGGGTGGTGATGTCGATCATGAAGACCTGTCCCGGATGTCAGGATGCGGCGATGGTAACCGCCGCGAAGCGCGGCTTCGGATCAAGCATCACGCCGGCGCTTTCGACAATGCGCATTTCCTCGGTCCCGCTCTGCGCCGTGCGCTCCAGCACGCCGTGGATGCCTGACGCAGCGTGGCTGAGCGCATCCGGCGTCGCAAGGCCGCGCGCGCGGGCGGCGACGAACAGCGCGGCGAACAGGTCTCCGGTGCCGGACGGGCTGATCGGAACCCGCGGCGTGCGCACGCGCCAGGCGCAAGTCTTGTCGGATTGAGTGCGCTCGATCGCCAGCGTCTCGATCTCGCTGTGCGGCGTGCCGGCCAGCTCGGCGCTGGTGACGACGATGGTCGCAGGTCCCCGCGCCATCAGCGCGCTCGCCTGCGCGACGACGTCGTCGATCGTCGTCGCGCGTGCGCCGCAGAGGAATTCGAACTCGAAATGATTGGGCGTGATGATGTCGGCGAGCGGGCAGAGCTGGTCGCGCACCAGCGGCGGGATGTCCGACCGCACGAACATGCCGCGGTCGCGGTCGCCGAGCACGGGATCGCAGCAATAGAGCAGGGCCGGGTTCGCCGCCTTCGCGCGCTCGACGAAGTCGGCAACGTCCATCGCGATGTCGGCCGAGCCGAGATAGCCCGACAGGATCAGCCGCGCGGCCTCGACCGCGCCGCGCTCCTCGATGCCGCGCAGCAGGTCGGCGACCAGCTGCACGTCGAGCACCCGGCCGCGGATGGTCGGATAGCCCGGCCGATTGCTGAGCAGCGTGGTCGGCACGGCGACGACATCGATGCCGTGCAGCTGGATCGGAAAGCTGGCGGCGCTGTTGCCGACATGGCCCCAGGCGACCTGTGACTGGATCGAGATGACGGTCATCTTGTGCGCATCACCCGAACAGTGCGGCGTAGATGACGTAGAGCCAGCCCAGGATACCGTGGATGATGGCCCACAGGATCGAATGGTTCTTGGTGTAGGAGATCGCGATCGCCAGCGCCGAGCCGAACCCCACGCCGTATTTCGCGCCCTCGACGCGGACGCCATAATATCGATTGCCGTTCATGGGGAATCCTTCCAGCGGGAGGGCGTGAGCGTGGAGACAGCGTAACCTGCCAGTTGCCGTCAGTTCAACGGCGGATTGGGATTCCGCGGCATTGCTAAGCTCGATCATTCCTGGGCAAAGCCCTCGCCTTTACTGCCGGCATGACGGTGATGGAGTCGGCGCGCGCATCTTCTCCATTCGCCGGGACGACATCGAACGTGTGGTGCGCTGCGAGTCATACATCCGCATTCTCGCGACATGTTTTGTCTGACCGCACCCATGGGCCGCGAGCAAAGGGCAGTAGGCGGAATATTTTCTTATTCTGATATCGACAGGTTTTGCTGAGTTGCCCGTGGGGCTGTTTTGTCGCAGGCGGCGCAGCCGGGTTTGATTTGCGGGTTCGCGTCGGGACCTCGTCTGTCACGCTGCGATCAACCGATCGTGTCGGATCGACGTGGAAGAAGATGCGTGGGTGGACTGTCCTGCATCCAAACGCTTGCCTCATGGCGTCGGAATAAGACGGCAGAGCGATCGATCATGATGTGAGCGCGAACCGATCGGCGGCGACGAACAACGCGCCGGCGCGCCGTATCCAACAGGAGCAACTGATGTCAGGGATCAAACAGATTGCGGCCGCGCTGACCGCGCTCGCCATGCTGACGGCGTCGGCCATGGCACACGAAGTGCCGGCGGCGGGCCCATCCGCGCTCGTGAAGAGCCATGCCGCCGCCGGCCGCTGGAGCGGCGGTCCGCCGCGCATGGCGGTCCCGCATTTCGGCGAGTCCGAGGCGCTGCCGCGCGACCAGCCCGGCGGCGTCTGCGATCACGGCGACAATGCCATGATCTGCTGAGCCGGATCGTGCATGGCGGTGATCTCCGGCGAAAGTTGCGCTAGCCTTGCTGGGTCGTCTCCCTCCAGCTCGCGAGCGCCGCCGCCATGCACATCCTCCGTCCCCAGTTTCGCATTGAGCAAGACCGCGCGCTCGCCTTTGCGGCGGCGCGCGGCTTCGGCGCCATCGTCGCCGCCGATGCACGCGGCCCGCGCGCGTCCCACGTGACGTTCGTGATCGAGCGGGGCGACGATCGCGTGATCGTGCAGATCCATCTCACCGCGAAGAATCCGCTGGTCGAGCTCGCCGACGGTGTCAGGCGCTTTCTCCTGATCGTCTCCGGCGATGACGCCTACATCTCGAACGACTGGTATGTCTCACCCGACAACGTCTCGACCTGGCTCTACGAGGCGGTGCATTTGTCCGGCGTCGCGCATCTGCGCGATCACGGCGAGAACCGCGGCCATGGCGACGCGCTGCTCGCGGTCTCCGAGGCGCGGCTGCAAAAGTAACCCTGGGACCTGACGCAGATGGAGCCCGGCAAGCGCGAAGCGATGCTGGCGGGGATCAGGGTGATCGACATCGTCGTCGACGAGATCGAGGGCCAGTCAAAGCTGAACCAGCACAAGAGCGATGCGGATTATGTCGCGCTGGTCAATCGCCTCGCGCGCGCGGAGGAGACGGCAAGCCAAAGGCTGGCGGAGAAGATGCACGCGCTGCGGCCGGAGCTTGAATACGACATTGGACCGTGCGGAAGGCGGGTCAGCTCCGTGTAACCCGGCGCTGTCTCTACGCGACAGAGGGCGGATTACGCTTGCGCTAATCCGCGCCATAGAGCCGATCGGCATCGAGTCCGCGAACGTGTTGTTAAGAATCGCTCCGCGCTGATTTGTTCGATTCCGATTCGTTCTTTGCGAACAAAATGGAGTCGAATGGGGAACATGTGGTGCGTGATCCATGTAGCCCGCACGAGCGAAGCGATATGCGGGCCTGACCACGTACTCTTGGAGCGGTCCCGGATGTCGCTTCGCTCATCCGGGCTACGCAGTCATGTGGTGGAGCGCCAGGAAGCTCACGACCTCGCTGTTGAATCGATCCGGCTGCTCGATATTGAGGATGTGAACGCCGGGCAGCAGGACAAGCTTGGCATCGGTGATTGTCGTGGCGATATCAGCGCTGTGGCTGGCCCGCGTGACCGTGTCGCTCTTGCCGCCGACGACGAGGGTCGGCGCCGCAATCAGCGAGATGACGCGGCGGAGATCGACGTCGCGCAGTGCGGCGTAACATCCGGCGAGACCGCGCGGCGGCGTGGTCAGCACCATGTTGCGGAATTCGTCGACGACCTCGTTCGGCGTGGCCAGCATCGCTGCCGGAAACCAGTTGCGCATGAAGCCGTCTGCGATTCCATTCATGTCCGTGGCCGCGAGCACCGCGCGGATCTGTTCGTCGAACGCCAGTTCGGACGCCAGATAGGACGAGGTGTTCGAGAGGATCAGGCGGTCGATGCGGTCAGGCGCGAAGATGCCGAGCCATTGCCCGACGAAGCCGCCGAGCGACAGACCGAGGAAATGCGCGCGATTGATGCCGAGGGCGTCGAGCAGTTCGACCACGTCGCGGCCGAGCCGGTCGATCGAGTAGGCGCCCACCGGTGCGTCCGACCCGCCGTGACCGCGGGTGTCGTAGCGGAGCACCCGAAACGACCGGCTGAGGGCCGGCATCGAACGATCCCACATGTGCAGGTTGGTGGCGATCGAGTTCGACAGCGCGAGCACCGGCCGATCGTCGGGACCGTCGATGCGGTACGCAATCCGGCAGCCATCCGCCGTGGTGAAGTGTCGATCGCCGCTCATCTCGTCAGTCCCTTGTGCTGGTGGAAGCCGGCAGGCTTCGCGTCGACCCAGGCTAGGACTCGCGCCTTCGAAGAAAAATTACTAAGATTGATCAATCTCTGTAAGGTTTTATGAACAATGGATCGGATCAAGCTGCACGATTTGCGCTGCTTTGACGCTGTCGCGACCGAGGGAAGCTTTCAGGCCGCCGGCACGGCGCTGAACCGGTCGCACCCGTCGGTGTTTGCGGCGGTCGCCCGGCTCGAACAGCAACTCGGCCTCACGCTGTTCGATCGCAGCGGATACCGTATCGGGCTGACGGACGCCGGCCGGACGTTTCACGCACGCGCGCAGGTGACGCTGCGCGAGCTCGATCTGCTGCGGGGCTATGCGGAGCAGCTTGCAGGCGGAGAAGAAGTCGTCCTGCGCATCGTCATCGGCGACCTGTGCCCGCGGCCGCCGGTGCTGCAGATGCTCTCGGCGTTCTTTGCCCGCTATCCCAACACGCGCCTGCACCTGGAATATGAGGCGGTCGGCGGACCGCTCGAGCGCCTGATCGATGATAACGCCGATCTGGTGTTTCATCGCGCGGAGCCGTCCGATCCGCGCTTCGAACAGATCAGGCTCTCGCGCACGACCATGGTGCCGGTCGTCGCTCCCGGCTTTCTGCCGTTTGCGTGGACGAAGAAAGTCACGCCGGAGCAGATGCGCCCGTTCACGCAGTGCGTCATCCGCGACACGGCGCGGCGAGCGTCGCCGGAAAACTTCTTCCTGATCGAAGGTGCGCACCAGTGTAGCGTGCCGGACCAGAT
This sequence comes from Bradyrhizobium sp. USDA 4504, assembly GCF_054063995.1. Taxonomy (NCBI): domain Bacteria; kingdom Pseudomonadati; phylum Pseudomonadota; class Alphaproteobacteria; order Hyphomicrobiales; family Nitrobacteraceae; genus Bradyrhizobium; species Bradyrhizobium sp. USDA 4504. Next base: position 2,499,622 of record NZ_JBSSGV010000001.1, read on the forward strand.
GATGAAGAAGGAGCTGATCCTGCATCGTCTTGCCTGGGGCCATCTGCCCGCATGGCTGATCGAGGACGAGCTGCGGGACGGCAGGCTGATCAGCATCGCCGGACCGAATTTTCCGGGCCGCGAGGAAAATCTTGCGGCAGTCCGTCATCGCCAGCATTCGCACGGACCGGTCGCCGAAGCGCTCTGGCTTCACCTCAAAGGCTGGCGGCTCGCTCAGCGTGCAGGGCGGGCGACCCGACCGGTCCGCGCGAAGCGCGGCCGATAATGGGCGCGGAGTAACCCGACGCGGTGATGTCGTCGGTGGATGTCCGATTACGCTTGCGCTCATCCGCCGTACGAAGCGCCGCGGCATCGAATCGCGCAAACCTCTTGTTAAGAATCGTTTTGCGTCGATTTTTCGATTCCGATTCGTTCCTCGCGAACAAACTGGAGTCGGATCGGGAACGTGGCCGTGGTGCGACTCATCGATCGATCAGTGATGCGGGAGAACGCAGTGTGCCTGAGATGCGCCGCGGTGTTGCACGCCGAGAGCAATAATCCCATCATGATACAACATCGATTGTTCGGATGCGGTCGATGTATGTGCGTTGTTAACATCTGGATCGCGCCGATTTTCCTGATTCCGATTCGTTCTTCGCGAACAAACTGGAGTCGGATCGCGAACGCGATCGTTGTGCGGCCCACGGGAGCAAGGTGCAGTTTATGCCATAGCTTGCGCGACGATGCGGAGAGTTCGGCGCCGATCGCGCGAGGTTGCGAGGAACTATCGTGGAAATTGTAGTGAATCGTTGCCACGCGGCAACATCAAGGAACTATTTCAGGTAGCAATTCATCACGCCGCAATTATGTGACTGAATATTTCATCCCCAAGCGCTAGCGTGCAGTGGGGCCGATTTGTGGAGACCGCGGATGGATGCACCGCGAACTCGTTCGGCCTTGATTCCATCAACGATGCCAACCGAAGCCTCGGTAGGATCCAACCGACAGCACGCATGTTCCGCTCCGACGGAGCGATACTGGCAGACGCGAGTTCGTCCCTTCTTATTGGGGACCGCGGCGTCGCTCGTTTCCGGCAACGTCGCGGTCGCCGCGGACCGAATCCATCTGGGCTTCGACGGCTATCGCTCCGCGACCAACGACTATTGCATCAATGCGAGCAGCGTGACCCGGGATCGATGCCTGGGAGGCGAAAGCGCATTTCCGGATGCGCTTCGACGAGACGAGCTCGGCGTTGGCCGCTTATATGCCGGTCAAGGCGCCGCCGCCAGTCGCCCCGTTCAGCTGGACTGGCTGCAGTGTCGGCGTGAATGCGGGGTATGGTTCAGCCAAGGCGCAATTCTCTTCCGATCCAAATGGCGCCATCATCGATTTCGCGCAACGTAACGGCGTCCTTCCCGAAATCGCCGCTCAGCAGGCGGGCTCGATCAATACCCGGAACGCGGGAGGGCTGACTGCCGGCGGCGGCCTTTCCTGCAACGTGCAGTATGACAAGACGGTCATCGGACTAGAAACCGACATCAACTACACAGATCTGCAATCGTCCCAGCTGCGCGGGCCGTTTCCGCTCGCGGCCGGCGTATCAACCACCTGGGAAAACAGTTTTCGCTCGAATTACCTCGGCACGGTCCGTGGGCGTCTGGGAATCCTGGCCAATCAATCGAACATGCTGTACGTGACCGCGGGCCTCGCCTATGCGGATTATGCATTTTCGACGGCAACAGATTTTCCCGGCTTCAGTGGCTTTCGATTTGCGGGCTCCGACTCCCGTGTGAAGCCGGGCTGGACGGCGGGCGTCGGCTGGGAGGCCGTCGTGAGCGGCCCTTGGACCGCGAAGTTCGAATATCTCTATGTCGATCTCGGTGATCGGACGGCCCCGGCACTGCAGAACATCGGTGGGCTCAGCGCGTACGCTTGGGACCACTCGGCGAAATTGACTGAAAACATTGTTCGCGTAGGGTTGAGCTATAAGTTGACTGGTCCGCCAAGCGGCGGCAGCAGCTGGTTCTCGCGATAAGGCTGGGTGATGCCAAAGCTCATTGCCTATACGATGGACGGCCATGCGGTTCACATCCGGCCTGCATCGCCCGAGCGCGATTGGATGGATGCTTCCGACCAGCGCTATGCGTACCGCTGCCTGCCACTCAACATTGCAAACGCCCATGGCTGGGAACTGCTCTGTCCGTCAGGCTTCTCGGCTCGTTGGGACGGGCTCAATCATAAGGAGACCATTCGGGTCAAGGCTGATCTCGGCACCGACGCGCCGGCTGTGAGTCACTTCGGACATGGTGTATTGACCTTCCACGTCCCGTGCCTGTTCCGCACCGATCCTGGTTTCGACCTTTTTGTCACCGGACCCATCAACAGGCCGAAAGACGCCATTGCGCCGTTGAGCGGGGTCATCGAGACGGATTGGTCACCGTACACCTTCACGATGAACTGGCGATTCACGCGTTCAAACACAAAGATACGATTTGAGCGGGGGGAGCCCTATTGCCATCTTTTTCCGATTGAGCGTGGCAGTCTTGAGCGGATCGAGCCGGAGACGTTGCCATTATCGAAGGCGCCCGACATCGAGCGCGAGCACAGACTGTGGTCCGAAGGCCGCAACGCCTTCAATACCGACTTGCAGGACCCGGGATCGGGGGCAACGCAGCAGCGGTGGCAAAAGACCTATTTTCGGGGCCTCAATCCCTCGGGCGAAGAAACGCATGCGGATCACCGGAGCCGGCTTCGCTTGAAGGATTTCGTGTCAAAGGATTAGTCCGGCCGACGGGCCGAATTTGTGCGGACAGCGCACGGCCCCACATCGCCCCGCAGCGCAATCGCTACGCGCCGTTGATGATGCACACGACTTCTTAATGTTTGGACTCTCCTGACTTGTTCGATTCCGATTCGTTCTTGGCGAACAAATTGGAGTCAGATGCAGAACGTCGCTGTGGTGCGCGATGCGTTTCTCTGCTCCACTCGGCGCGCATAGGAGAGCGGATTGATGGCCAGGAAGGCAGGCAACAAGACCAGCAAGAAGACGAACGGGCCCGCGTCGCGCCGTACTGTGCTGGCGATCGACGTCGGCGGCACGCATGTGAAGGTCATGACCGACAAAGAGCGCATCAAGCGCGAATTCGAGTCAGGTCCAACTCTGTCCGCGACCGAGATGGTGCGGCAGGTCAAGCTGCTCACCAAGGACTGGTCCTATGATGTGATCTCGGTCGGTTATCCGGGACCCGTCGTTCACAACCGTCCGCTGACCGAGCCGCACAATCTCGGCCGCGGCTGGGCCGGCTTCGATTTTCACCACGCGTTCGGCCGCCCGACCAGGGTCGTCAACGATGCGCTGATGCAGGCGATCGGCAGCTATCAGGGCGGGCGGATGCTGTTTCTCGGCCTCGGCACCGGCCTCGGCTCCGCGATGATCGTCGACGGTGTTTACGAGCCGATGGAGCTTGGTCATTTGCCGTACCGCAAGGGCGCGACGTTCGAGGATTATGTCGGCGCCGCGGGTCTCGAGCGGCGCGGCCGGAAGAAATGGCGCAAGAGCGTCGACGACGTCATCGCGCGGCTGTCCGCCGCGCTGGAGCCCGAGTACATCGTGCTCGGCGGCGGCAATGCCGACAAGGTCGACAACCCGCCGCCCAAGGTGAGGTTCGGCGACAACGCCAACGCATTCGAAGGCGGATTTCGAATGTGGAAGAAGAGAGCGCGCAAGGCGAACGGCGTGCGTCGATGAAACCGGAACCGCCACCAAATCGCCGCAACTGCTGAAGTTTCGCGCTGCTTCGCACTCCTGTTGTCGGAACTGATGGGTGCGCCGCTCGTTTTATGCGGCATAACATCCTGTTCCATGAGGAGTGAGCCATGCGAAGTTTCATTATTCCCGCGATCGCGGCCCTGGCGATCGGCGCAGCGACGCCGGCGATGGCCTACGATTCCGGCAGCCAGGTCTCGATGGAGGCCGCGCTCGATGTCGCGACCGGTCTCGGCATCGTGACGGTGTCCAATACCCAGTTCCTCGGCGACGAGTGGGAGGTCGAGGGGCGTGACCGCCTCGGCCGCTGGATGAAGGTCGATGTCGACGCGCGGACCGGCGAGGTGCGCAACGTGGATCGCGGCTGGTAGCCCGCGTCTTCACACTGCCTGACATTCGGAACGGCCGGCGGAGCAAGGCGCACGCCGGCCGTTCGTTATCCAGAACTGTCTGATGCCGTGCTTTGGCTGAATGGCATAAAGCTGGGGTATGCTGGTCCCATCATTCCGGGAATCGCCGCCAGCGCGGCGGCCCGTGAACAGGAGACCGGCCATGACAAAACCGTTTCCGTCCAAAACCCATATCGGCAATCACCTGCTGCATCCGGAAACCCAGATGCTGAACTACGGCTACGACCCGCAGCTGTCGGAGGGCGCCGTCAAGCCGCCCGTGTTCCTGACCTCGACCTTCGTGTTCCGCACCGCCGAGGACGGCAAGGACTTTTTCGACTTTGTCGCGGGCCGGCGCGAGCCTCCGGAGGGCATGGGGGCGGGGCTGGTCTATTCGCGCTTCAACCATCCGAACAGCGAGATCGTCGAGGACCGGCTTGCGATCTATGAGCGCACCGAGAGCTGCGCGCTGTTCTCCTCCGGCATGTCGGCGATCTCGACCACGGTGCTGGCCTTCGCGCGGCCCGGCGACGTGATCCTGCATTCGCAGCCGCTCTATGGCGGCACCGAGACGCTGTTCACCAGGACACTGGCGGGCTTCTCGATTCACGCCGTGGGCTTTGCCGACGGCCTCGACGAGAGTGTCATCCGCGCCGCTGCCGACGAGGCGATGAAGAAGGGCCGTGTCGCGATGATCTTCATCGAGACGCCGGCCAATCCGACCAACGGCCTGGTCGATATCGCGCTGACGCGGCGCATCGCCGATTCGATCGGCAAGGCACAGGGCCATACGCCGATCATCGCCTGCGACAACACGCTGCTCGGGCCGGTATTTCAGCGGCCGATCGAGCACGGCGCCGATCTCTCGCTGTACTCGCTGACGAAATATGTCGGCGGCCATTCCGACCTGATCGCGGGCGCGGCGCTCGGCTCGAAGAAGCTGATGAAGGACATCAAGGCGCTGCGCGGCGCGATCGGCACCCAGCTCGATCCGCATTCCTGCTGGATGATCAGCCGTTCGCTGGAAACGCTCAGCCTGCGCATGGAAAAGGCCGACCGCAACGCGCGGATCGTCGCCGATTATCTGCGCGACCATCCCAAGGTGGCGCAGGTGCATTACCTCGGCCATCACGATCCGGCGTCCCCCGCGGGGCGCGTGTTCGCGAGCCAAAGCAGCGGCGCCGGTTCGACCTTCTCGTTCGACATCGCCGGCGGGCAGCAGGCGGCGGAGAAATTCCTCAACTCGCTGCAGATCTTCAAGCTCGCAGTCAGCCTCGGCGGCACCGAGTCGCTCGCGAGCCTGCCGGCCACCATGACGCATTCCGGCGTGCCAGCCGATATCCGCAAGCGGATCGGCGTGCTGGATTCGACAATCCGGCTCTCGATCGGGATCGAGCATCCGTCCGACCTGGTGGCCGACATCGCGCAGGCGTTGAGCCGGGTGTGAGCCAGTCAAAAGCGTGTAGGATGGGTCGAGCCAACGGGGCCGCGCGTCGCGCGGCCCGATGATAAACTCCACGAAACCCGTCCTACGGGCTACTAACCTCCGGAGAGAGTGCATGCTGGCAATCACGGCGATCATCCGCGCGAAGAAGGGCCATGAGCCGGCGATGCGTCAGGCGTTGCTCGACGTCGTCGAGCATGTCCGCGCCAACGAGCCGTCCACCGTCGGCTACTACGTCTCGCAGGATGTCGACAGTCCGCGGATATTTTCGACGTATGAGCGATACCTGGATCAGGCGGCGATGGACCGGCACAACAATTCGCCGGCTGTGGCGCGCTTCTTTGAGGTCGCGAAGCCGATCCTCGACGGCGAGGTGATAGTGGTCTTGGCGAACGAGATTGCGAGCAAGCGAGAGTAGGGCGTTCGCTACCGGGTCACAAATAATAGCCTGCTCCGGAAAGGCTCCGCCGCAGCGCATTCATTCTCCGATTTCGGTGGCGCGGAGCATTGCAGCCCGGCGCGGTCAACGATTTCAGGACAAACCCATCGTCGCGGAACTGCGCTCGAAGCGAGCGTACACCCGGACAACGTTGACGCGGAGGCGGCGCGCCGTTATTGGCGGCGCGGAAAATTCCGACGCAACGATACGGGATGGTCTCGATGCAAGTGACTTTGATGAAGGGCAAGATTCATCGCGCGCACGTCACCGAAGCGGACTTGCATTACGAGGGATCGATTTCGATCGACCGCAATTTGATCGAGGCCGCCGGTTTCCTCATCAATGAACGCGTCGACATCTATAACATCGACACCGGCGCGCGCTTCTCGACCTACGTGATCGAGGCGCCGGCGGGATCGGGCACCATCGGCCTCAACGGCGCGGCCGCACGGCTCGCCATGGCCGGCGACAAGGTCATCATCGTCGCCTATGCCAGCTTCGACGCCGACGAGGCGCGCAAATTTCATCCGCGGGTCGTGCTGGTCGACGACAAGAACCGGCACATCGCGAAGGCTGCCGCCGCACCGGCGAAAGCCTTGGCGGATGCGTAAGCTGGGCTACGCTAGGCCTTCTTGACGAACTCCGATTTCAGATTCATCGCGCCGATGCCGTCGATCTTGCAGGCGATGTTGTGTCCGTCGCTGCCCTCGGTGAGGCGGATGTTCCTGACCTTGGTGCCGCCCTTGACCACCGACGACGAGCCCTTGACCTTGAGGTCCTTGATCACGATGACGCTGTCGCCGTCCGTCAGCGGGTTGCCATGCGCGTCGCGCACGCCCGCTTGCTGGGCGGTCTCGGCGGCCGCGGCCGCATCGCTGCTCCACTCATGGGCACATTCCGGGCAAACCCAGAGAACGCCGTCCTGATAGGCATGCTCGGAATTGCATTTCGGGCAGTTCATTGCGGCGTCCATAGTCGAGATCGTCTCCGTCGTTGCGGGCGCACCGTAGAGGCACAGGCGGCCAAAGCAAGCAAAAACCCGGCGATTTGATGCGCAAAGCGGCGCAAAGGTGGCGAGCCACTCGTCCACCCGCGGATGCCGGTGGAACGGTCTGCGCCTCTATCCGTTGCCGTCCGTCGCTCGGCATTGCGCCCCTGTGCTTGCGGGGAACGGTTCACTGATCGTCGCGTCCGGGCCGGCAATTCATCCAGGAGCAATCGGCTGATCCCAAACATGGACGCGGAAGATGAATCAGAGAAATTCGGCCTTCGTCTGCCTTCGCACGTCGCTCGTCACCGCCGCCTTCACGTCGGCGTTGCTGGTGGGCGCTAGTCTTGTGTGCGCAAGTCTTGTAACCGCAAGTCTTGCCCACGCACAGCCGGTGAATTCGCGCGCGGATCACGGCAATGGTGGTCCCGGCGAGTTCGCCGACCTTGCCGAGAAGGTCGGGCCGGCCGTGATCGGCGTCAACGCCAAGGTGGCGGCTGCGGCGGATGACGACGACTCGTCTCCCGGTGACTCCCCCGGCGGTTCTCTCGGGCCGGACGGCTCTCCCGATCAGGACACGCCGGGAAGGGCCGTTCCGGATCCCGGCAGGCGCGGACCGGGCAATCTGCCGAAGTTGGGTGAGATGACCTCGATCGGTTCGGGCTTCTTCATCTCGGCGGACGGCTACGCAGTGACGAACAATCACGTCCTCGGCGGCAGCGACCGCGCCGATGTCCGCACCAGCGACAACAAGGTCTACAAGGCGAAAGTCCTGGGCAAGGATCCGGTCAGCGCCCTGGCCCTGCTCAAGGTCGATGGGCGGACCGACTTCAGCTATGTCAGGCTCGCGGATCAAGCGCCGCGCACCGGCGATTGGGTGCTCGCGGCCGGCAATTCATTCGGTCTCGGAAACACCGTCACCGCGGGGATCGTCTCGGCGCGTGCACGCGACCTGGAAACGGGGTCGTCGGAAGATTTCGTCCAGATCGACGCGCGGATCAACCGCGGCGATTCCGGCGGGCCGAGCTTCAACACGCATGGCGAGGTGATCGGCGTGAACAGCCTGATCTTCTCGCCCTCCGGCGGCTCGGTCGGTGTCGCGTTTGCGATACCCGCCGATACCGTGAAGACGGTGATCCCGCAGCTGAAGGACAAGGGCATGGTCACGCGCGGCTGGATGGGCGCCCAGATTCAATCGATCACCCCCGGCATTGCCGAAAGCTTAGGTGCGAACAATCTGCACGGCGCGGTCGTGGTCGGCGTGCAGACCGGCGGTCCGGCAGCGAAGGCCGGATTGAGGCGAGGGGACGTGATCACCTCGGTCAATGACGAGCCGATCAAGAGCGCCAACGAGCTGACCAAGAAGGTCTATGCGGGCGCGCCGGGCAGCTCGGTCAAGCTTTCGATGCTGCGGGACAACGCGCCGAATTCGCTGAGCGTGACGCTCGGCCAGCTCGCGCAGTCGCAGGCGCCCGCCGGCGCGCCGAAGTGAGGCTGCGTTAGTGTGTCGGCTACTGCCCATCCTGCAGGCTACGTCTGCGGTGTGATCCCGCCGGCCTTGGCGATCAGCTCGAACGATCGCAGCCGCTTCTGGTGATCGTAGACGTCGGACACGATCATCAGCTCGTCGGCGCCGGTCTCCGCGACCAGCGCGTCGATGCCGGCGCGCACCGTCGCGGGCGAGCCGATGATGGAACGCGCGAGCATCCGCATCGCCTGCGCCTTCTCCGCCGGCGACCAGTAGCTCTCGATGTCGTCGATCGGCGGCTGGCTGAGGCCGCGCGCGCCGCGGAAGATGTTGGTGAACGACATCTGCTGCGTGGTCGCGAGCCGCCGCGCCTCCTCGTCGGTGTCGGCGGCGATGATGTTGACGCCGACCATGGTGTAGGGGCGATCGAGCTGCTCCGACGGCTTGAAGCGGGCGCGATAGATCTGCAGCGCCTGGATCAGCAGCTCGGGGGCAAAGTGCGAGGCGAAGGCGTAGGGCAGGCCGAGCTCGCCGGCCAGCATCGCGCCGAAATTGCTCGAGCCGAGAATCCACAGCGGCACGTCGGTGCCGGCGGCTGGCACCGCCTGGATGCGCTGGTTGGGACCGGCGGCGGCGAGGAAGGCCTGCACCTCGAGCACGTCCTGCGGAAAGTTCTCGGCGGATTCCGGCGTGCGGCGCAGCGCGCGCAGCGTGAGCTGGTCGGTGCCCGGGGCGCGGCCGAGGCCGAGGTCGATACGGTCAGGAAACAGCCGCGTCAGCGTGCCGAACTGCTCGGCGATAACGTAGGGTGCGTGGTTCGGCAGCATGATGCCGCCGGCGCCGACACGGATGGTCTTGGTGCCCGCCGCGATGTGCCCGATCACGACCGACGTCGCGGCGCTGGCGATGCCCGCCATGTTGTGGTGCTCCGCCACCCAGATGCGGCGATAGCCGAGCGCCTCCGCATGCACGGCGACATCGCGCGCGTTATAGAGCGCGCCGCGCGCGTCGGTTTCCTCGGTGACGCGGACGAGATCGAGAATGGAGAGGGCGGCCACGGCGACTCCGGAGCGTTAGGGACGGTGAGCCGATGGTATTTGGCTGTGTCCAGGTGGATGCGAAACGGCGGGGGCAGCCGGTTCATGCAGATGCATATGGATGCGGTCGCCTTGCCGGTCAATCCGCCCGATGCGATCGAGGAAGCAGAGCTGCCCATCCAAAATATCGAAAACAACCCCATGCAAAGGTGCAGGTTGCTGCCGGCACTCGGAAAAGCGACTTGAAGCGTCGGGCAAATCAGCGATACTTTTCCATTATTCCGAAATAACCCCGTCGCCCGCCGCCATCGGAGATTCGTCGCGTCAGTCCCCAGACGATTGCGGCCGTGGCTGAAGTCGCGAGCAGATGCTTCAAGGTGTGCCCGCTGACGAAATGAAGCGTGTTTGCGATCTCGTGGTCGAGCACCTCGGCGATCTTGGCCACAACGTACAGCGCCATCGCGGCGGCGAATGCGATGCGGTCGGCGCGCGGCGCGCGATAGATCGACTGCCAGAGCGGGATGAGGATGAGCGGGAGGACCTGCAGCAGCAGATAGGGCCGCAGGTCGCCCGCACCATGCCGGTCGGTATGGACCCACCACGCGACGCTGGCGGCGGCGTAAAGCCCGAGCACGATCGTTTCGATGTTCGTCTTCGATTCCGGCCGGGTGTCGCCGCGGACGCCGACCAGCAGGCCCGCGCCGGCAAGCGCGATCGGCAGCATGTCCCAGGTCAGCCGGCCATTGTCGGGAGCAAGGTGAAAGAAGGCGGACCCGAACGCGGTCAGGAACAGTCCGATCAGGAACAGGCGGTAGCCGGGCCATCCGGCGCGCAGCCGATCGCTATTGCGGTAGCGCCAGCCAGCCCCAGATCGCGACCACGGCGAAGCCGATGTTCGACAAAACATCGCCTGCGTGGGGAATGCCTGACAGGGCCGAGTGGTCGGCGAAATCGTTATAGCCCGCCGGCTGCGCGATGCGCCCGTGCACCGCGAATGCCGCAATGATGCCGATCGTGATGATCGTCGGGGCGACTTTCATCCACGGTTTCACGGGCCGTTCGATCCCGGTCAATCCGTCCATCCGGAAGGTCGTTTGCATCGTCGGCTCCGACAAAAATGAACAATGTTCAATATCTGACATGGAAATGAGCGACGTTCAAGTTCATTTTTCGGGAGGGGCCGATAATGCTGATGGGGAAGGTGCCCGGAGACCCGAGGCGTCAACGCGGCCTCCGGCTGCGCTCCACAGCAACGCGCGCAGCCCGTAGCCCGCATGAGCGAGGCGATATGCGGGGGCCGGTGCGAGGCGGACCCCGGATGTCGTGGAGCCTGTCATCGGGCGCGCGTTCGCGCGACCCGTTGGCTCATCCGGACTACTGGGACAAAAGCGCAGAGCGTTTCGGCGACGCGCGACTTGCCGAAAATGTGCTGACGATGGCGGCTTACGCGCGCGGCCGATCCACCCTACCTTCGCTGGGCGCCGACCGCGCAGCCTTAACCGATCCGATCCGGAGCGAACCAATTCCCCAACTCATCTTCGGCCTGACCAGCCTGCTGATCCTGGCCCGCTTCATCTGGCCGCTCGACTGGCCGCTGCCGGCAAAGATCGTCGCCGCGTTGCTGGTGCTGGTCGCCTTGCAGTTTCACCGCTGGAACAGGCTGTCGTCGGGATCGGAATTCTCGCCGGAGTTTCCGCGTCCGGTGGTCGTCCTGTTCAACTGGGCGTTCGGCGCGATCATGCTGCTGGCGCTGCTGCAACTGGCGCTCGATGCCGGGCTGCTGGTGGCCGCGCTGATCCACGGCGGCTTCGTCGGCGCGCCCGACGGCGTCCGCTACGCACTTGCTGCGCTCGCGGGCGCAGCCGCCGCGATCGGCGTCCATCAGGCGATGCGCATTCCGCCGCTCAGGGATGTCGAGGTCGGCATCCGCGGACTTCCGCTTCAGTTCGATGGCTATACCATCCTGCAACTGACGGATCTGCACATCAGCCGGCTGTTTCCCGCGCCCTGGGCGCGCGCCGTGGTCGAGCGATCGAGCAAGCTCGGCGCCGACCTGATCGCGATCACGGGCGACTTGATCGACGGCACCATCGACGCGCGGCGGGGCGACATCGCGCCGCTGCGCGACCTGATGGCGGCCGACGGCGTCTACGTGATCTCGGGCAATCACGAATATATCTTCGGCTATGACGGCTGGATGGCGCACTACGAAGCGCTCGGCCTGCGCTCGCTCGAGAACCGGCACATCGTGCTCGAACGCGGCGGCGGCCGCCTGGTGATCGCGGGGATCACCGACCGCGCGTCGCGCCACCGGGGGCATTCGATCCGCGACCTTGCCGCGGTTCTCGACGGCGCCCCGAAAGGCGCGCCCGTCGTCCTGCTCGACCACCAGCCGAGCGACGCACGAAAGGCCGCCCGGCTCGGCGTCGCCCTGCAGCTCTCCGGGCACACCCATGGCGGATTGATCCTGGGGATCGATCGCCTCGCCGCGCGCGCCAATGCCGGCTTCGTCTCGGGCCGCTACGACGTCGACGGGATGACGCTCTACGTCAACAACGGCACCGCGCTATGGCCTGGCTTTGCCTTGCGGCTCGGCCGCCCGTCGGAATTGACCCGGATCACGTTGCGCGTGGCTGAAGGCGTCTGATCGATTTGTTGCGCATGCGATGCGCGGTGTCCGGTCTGTTTCTCGGCCAGGGCGGCAGCGGTAGCCCGCATGAGCGAAGCGACATGCGGGGTCGGTCGTGCGTATGGCGATGCCGGTCCCGGATATCGCTTCGCTCATCCGGGCTACGAGGCTTCCGATTCGTGCACGAGCAAACGTTCCGAAGGTCGCAGGAGGGTGAGAATCGGTCACTCACGTTCCAAGGCCGGCGGCTGCCATGCGTCGATCGCCGTCTCCGGGTAAATCTGCACCGAGCCGGGCTCGAAGTAGCTCTCGATCGCATATCCGAGCCTGGTCAAATCCGTACGATACCAACCAACGATTCGACCGCGCCATGATGCTCGCCCTTTCTTGGCGGCATAGTCACCCATTTGAAACTTTGCATCTGCGGGCCACGGATCGACCATCTCACCTCCGACCGAATTGCCTAGAAAAGGAGACATTATGGCCGACCCATCTACGTCCGCAACGGGTCGATTTCGTCCCGCCGATCTCGGTCTGACAGCGGCAATGATCTTGCCAGCTTCACACCAATCTCTTCGCGATCGAGGTGCAGCGAAGGCGGCCTGAGCGAACGAACAAGCACGTAACGAGTAGGGTGGGTTCGCCAACGGATCGCGCGGAGCGCGTGTCCGATGATAGACTCCTCGTAACCCGCTGCTCGGCGTTACCGCGACGAAGGGCGGATTACGCTGCGCTAATCCGCCCTACGAGCCGCGAGATGCTCATCGCGTCGGTCTCTTTTGGTAGACACCTGAAAATGAGACGTTTGTCCCGCCGCAATGGAGGTTGTCGCCGACAACCAGTAACTTGCCGACGAGCTGCATCGTGACCTGACAGTCGAGTTCGTCCGTCCCGTCACCGAATTTCATCTTATCGTCTGAAGGTTTTGCTTCGTAATCAAGCTCGCCGGAATGGGTGCGGCTGCCCGAACCCCAAATGGCCTCGCCCTTGATGGCCAGCTGACCTGCCTCTTTCGATTTCGAGATGCGAATGACGTTGTCGTAGGCACGCCATTCGCCGAGCCAATCCCGTTCTGCCGGTCGTCGTATGTCCTCCTGCCACGCAAGCCTTTCGATCTCGATCCAGCCGACCGTCTCAGTGCCCTTGCGAGGTTGAAACCAACTGCATGCGAACTTGCCTGACGTCCGGGAAACAATGACTTCATCGTTGCGAACGACATAAGTTTTCAGACGACAGGCTTGGTCGTCGGGGCAACGCTCGTTGCCATCGCCGCGGAAATAGATCCTGTCGCCGGCTGCGCCTTTGATCTTCGCCAGCCTGTAGTCGGTGCTCTCGCGCGGGAAATATCCGTTCCGACAATGTTGTCGGCGTTGCCCTTGAGCTGGCCGAATGCGGGCGAGGTTTGGAGAATGCTCCATGCGAGGAGTCCGAGCGAAGCCTGGACAACGCGTCTCATTGGGTTTTCACCTTCGATTCATTTTCCGCATGGAATGCGGCAGGGTGGTGGGGCGGTGATTCCATACTAATTTGGTCCGACAAAGCGCCGCAGATCAATCGCATGGAAACGTGATCAATCAGTTGTTGCCATCGCGTAGGGCGGATTAGCCGAAGGCGTAACCCGCCGACCTTTAGCTCATTGAGCGAAGGCGGAAGCGTAATCCGCTGAAGTTCTCGCATTGTTCTCGGAAGGATTCACAAGACCATCTGTTGGTCAACCTCAGACAATGACGAAGAACTTTTCTTTTCCCTTCTACTGTATGCCAAAGTCTGCTTCGGCCGCGTAACGGGACAAGGGAAAATCAGAAATCATGATCATGGACCGTGGAATTGCCGACGCTGGTGCGATGGGCGAGCGCGCTCCGCCTGGGCCTCGGTCGCGGCTTCTCAACCGCCGGGCGTTTCTGGTCGGTTCTGCTGCTGGTCTCGCCGCACTGAGCCTGGCCGGTTGTGCGTCCGACTACATGAGCCTGGCCGAGGCGGAGAAGGTCTACGGGCCCGTGCCCGACGAGAAATTCCCGATCCCCGCGGTCGACGTCAGTAAGGTCGATCCGAAATATTTTCGCAAGACCGTGAAGTACGACAGCGATGAGGCGCCCGGTACGATCATCGTCGATCCGAGCAAATACTATGTCTACCGCATCGAAGGCGATGGAAACGCGACCCGCTATGGCGCCAATGTCGGCCGCGATGGGTTCCGGTGGAGCGGGGAGGCTTATGTCGGGCGCAAAGCCGAATGGCCGACCTGGACGCCGCCCAAGGAGATGATCGCGCGCCAGCCGGAGGCGGGCAAATATGCTCGCGGCATGGCGGGGGGGCTCGACAATCCACTTGGCGCGCGCGTGCTCTACCTCTACCAAAATGGGGTGTACACGCTTTACACGATCTATAGCACCAGCGCCCCCGAAGCGATCGGGAACGGTATTACGAGCGGCTGTACCGGCCTCCTCAGTCAGGACATGATCGACCTCTATTCGCGAACGCCCGTCAAAACGAAGGTGATCGTGCTGCCGGCGTAAACTGCGTCGGCCGTCGGCCCCAGGCGCTGCCAGGGACGCCTTTGTGCGGCGATGGTTGGAGAAAGACGCTAGGTAGGGTGATTTGGACGTGGTGATGCTTTCGCGGAGGCCAGTCATTGTTGCGGCGATGCTCGTGCTCGGGACCTTATCGGTCCGCGCGCAACAAAGCGTCGAGTATGATGCGTGCATGGACAAGGCCGAAGGGGTGTCGACGAAGATGCTCGATTGCGGCAAGACCGAAATCGATAAGTGGGACACGAGGCTCAACACCGCCTATCAAGCCCTTCTCGCCAGCTCGAAGGGCGAGGCGCACGCGCAATTGCTCAGGGAGCAGCGGGCCTGGCTGAAGCATCATCTCAGCGAAACCCATCGCCTTGCCGCGGACCCCAACAACGGCTCCGTCGCATTCCTCGACTCCCAGGCGTTCGAATTGCAGGACATCGCCGACCGCACGCTGCTTCTTGAAAGGCGTGCCAGCCGGTAGCCCGCAGGAGCGAAGCGATATGCGGGGTCGGGTGGTCACGTGCTGTGATGCTGGTCCCGGATGTCGCGGAGCCTGTCATCGGGCGCGCATTCGCGCGGCCCATTGGCTCATCCGCCCTACGCTTGCTGCGCGCTCATCGCTTCGGGGTGCGCCCGCGGATCCGGTCGAAGCCTTGCTTGATTGCGGCGAAGCGGGTGTCGACGATCGGCTCAAATTCGAGGTCGGTGAAGATATAGGGCCAGTCGTTTTCGATGCCTTCGCGAACGAGCTCACCGACATAGTTGGGATCGATGCCCTCGGAGACGCGTTGGCGGATCAGATTGATCTGCTCGGCAATTGGGCCCGACGTCGGCAAGGTACGGACCGCCCCCTCGAAGCGCTCGGGAAGGTTGCGCCTCGAGTTCACGATTTGCGTGCGGATGAAGCCGGGACACAGCACCGATACGCCGATCCCGCGGGGTGCGAGTTCAAGGCGCAGTCCCTCGGACAGCGCGACAACGCCGTACTTCGAAACATTGTATGCGTTGCTCGCCCCTGAAATAAGACCGGCGATCGAGGCCGTGGAGACGATGTGTCCGCCCTCGCCATGCTGCTCTATCAACGGCCCGAAAATCTCGATTCCCCAAATGGTCGCCATCAGGTTGACGCCCAGGGTCCAATCCCACGACGCGTCGGTCCAGGTGCCATAGGGCCCACCGCCACCGACGCCCGCGTTGTTGACGAGGATGTGCACCTTGCCGTAGCGGGCAGTCGTGGCTTCGGCGGCCGCCACGAGTTCGGCTTTGAGTGAGATGTCCGCCTTCACGCCGTCGACATCGACGTTGGTGCGCCTCAGTTGCTCGATCGCCGCGGACAGAGCCGCTTCCTCAATATCGCAAAGCATGACTTTCGCCCCCGCCTGGGCCAAAGCGGTCGCGATCCCCAGCCCGATGCCTGACGCTGCGCCGGTCACGAACGCGGTCTTTCCAGCGAGTTCTTTCACGCGCATTCTCCTCCCGCAAGCCGGGACCCTTGCCCCAAACGCTAAGTGTCTCCGGAGCGCATATGACAGCACTTTCGAGCGGTTGGGAAGCGTGCCGGATGTCTGCGTTTGTGCCAAGATGATCTGGGGTGCAGCGCGTAGGGCGGGTCAGCGAAGCTAGTAGCCCGCATGAGCGAAGCGATATGCAGGATTGATCTTGTGACCTGCGTGTCGGCCCCGGATGTCGCTCCGCTCATCCGGGCTACGCTTGCTTGCTTGTTTGGTAGGTAGCGGAGCGTTCCTACGTTTGGTTACGCCTCGTTTACATAAAGATTGAAATCGAGTTCGCACAATGAAAGCCATGGCACCCGCCACTCCGCAATATTGCAGAGCTCTTCTATTGCGAGGCCAAGAGGCGTCGATTGCTCCACATCCACTAGCCATCTGTCCGGGTAGTAGCGAGCGTAGTTGCCCGCCAGAAAGAGCGCTACGTAAAAGTATCCAAACTCGTTGAGTGGCGGATCGTTCGCTCACATTCGCCATTCGAGCGTGTCAATTGTCGCGGCGGGAGGAAGGCGAAAACCAACGTGACCTTGTACAAAGCCGGACCTAAGGTCGATTTGTAGGCCTCCTCCAACCTCGGCTACGTCGATATAGTCGACCATGTCCGGCCTGATTTCGGTTCGTTCAATCAGCGCTTGCACTAGGTGGTGTGGACATTTATCGCATCCATAAGACGATGGCTGCGAGAGTAACGACGGCCAGGTAATTTCGGGCGGTCTTTTCGAAGCGGGTTGCGACGCGGCGGAACTGCTTGAGTTTTGAGAAGCAGCATTCGACGAGATGACGCTGGGCATAGAGCTGCTTGTCCAGCGGATATTTGAGCGCACGTGACGGGTTGTTGGGGATGACGGCGAGCGCGCCTTTGGCAGCGATCGCCTGGCGCAAGTGATCGGCGTCATAAGCCGTATCCGCCATGACGACCTGGGCAGGTAATCCCTCGATCAATTCGGCGGCTTGCGGTACGTCGCTCTTCTGACCTGCGGTGAGCTTGAACCGTACGGGACATCCCAGGCCGCGAACGGCCATATGTATCTTGGTGCTCAGGCCACCGCGCGAGCGACCGATCGCCTGATCTTCAGACCCCCTTTTTTCGCCCCAGCGGCGTGCTGGTGCGCCCGGACGATGGTGGAGTCGACGATCAGATACTCGAAGTCCGGATCACCGGACATCGCTTCGAATATGCGCCACCAGACCCCCTTGATGCTCCATCGACTGAAGCGCCGAAACACGCTGTTCCAGTCTCCAAACACCTCCGGAAGATCACGCCAGGGAGAGCCAGTGCGCACGATCCAAAGTACGCCCTCCACAAACATCCGGTTGTCCCGTCCGGTCGAACCCTTCTGGTCAGGCCGGCCGATGATCAGCGGCGCCATCCGCTCCCATGTCGCGTCGCTCAATACCAAGCGGTCCATCACACCCAAGGCGGCCTCCCCAAAAGCAGCCTTGAATCTGATTTGCGCCTAAAAGGGAATCCTTAGAGTCCACACCACCTAGGGGGCTTGGGTGAAACATCAAACGGATACTCTGGCTCCATTCTGCCCCCTGGACGAGCCGTGAGTCACATCGGCCACGGATGAAGCCTGAAGGCAAGTATGCCGCCGAACCGGTGTCTCGCATCAAGGGGAGTCCGCTTAGGCAATCATTCAAACTCAGACCAGTTTTCGGAATCGGCGGATATGGTACGTCAAGTGCGCCGAAGAGCCCTGAGAACGCAGTCGTCGTTCTGCCCGTGGGATAGATCACGGTCTGATCCCCGGCGAGTGGATGCTCACGGCTGGAGCGATGCCACATTTCGAAAGTCCCTCTGCGGCGTCCGCTCACCTCTAATGGGAACGCGCGAATTTCTTTAGACGCGACACCGAGGTTAGCGCCGTTTGGAATTGCACCCGCTGACATCGTCAAGCCGTGATGGTGATGTTCTTCGCGGGCCTTGTCGAGGCTGCTAAGCCCGGATTGCTTCATCAGAATTTCGGCGAGCGCCAAGCTCATAGTGCCGTAGTAGAGTAAGTTTGGCTTGGTAGCGATGGTAACGGCCTTTGCGGCTTCGAAGTACTCTCTGGCTTGGATCATGCAATAGCGAAGTTGGCGGGCTTGTTTTCTCGCATTGTCTCGATGCTCGATCGGGACATCGTGGACACCTGTTATTGTATCCGTGACCGCTTCAATGTTTTGGAACTTGCGGAGTTTGGTCCAAGCATAGTGGGCAGGATCAGAAGTCCGGACCTTAGCCACTTTTTGAATGATCACTTTCTTTAAATCCTCGTGCGACCTGCAATGCCGGTCTCGGATATTGCGTCGCGTATCGCTATAAAAGTAAAGGCCGCTCGTTGGAGCGGCCTCTGTGATTTTTGTCAGTCAGTGCGATCTACCGCCTCACGAACACCCCGTCGTGGACCCGCACGTATCGCACTTCATGCACGTGCCATTCCGCACCAGCGTGAAGTTGCCGCACTCCGAGCACATCTCGCCTTCGTAGCCCTTGGCCTTCGCTTCGGCGCGACGCTCCGCTTTCGACGGGGCGGCGGCTGCGGCGGTGCCGGGCTTGCTCCAGTTCAATGCCTCGAGCTTCTCGGTCGGCGAGAGGTCGTGGCTGACCTCCTGCTTCAGGGCGACCGCGCCTTCGACGGTGTCGGAAGCGCCGCGCGCGGTTGCGCCGTGGGAGGCGAGCGCGGTGACGCGGTTGCCGGCGGGCGCGTTGTCGGCGCCCTGGCTCACCGCGGCCGAGCCGCCGCGCATGACGACGAGGTTGTCGGTGCGCGACCGGGTCAGGCCCTTCGACAGGTACTTGGTCGCTTGGTGCTGGGCGGGGGCCTCATCCGGCTCCTTGCCTTCCTCGACGCCCTTGCCGAGCGCGTCGAAGCCAGACTCGTTCGGATCGACATGGGCGAGATCGAAGCGCGCCATGTAGCTCACCGCGAGCTCGCGGAAGACATAGTCGAGGATCGAGGTCGCGTACTTGATCGAGTCGTTGCCCTGCACCGGGCCCGCGGGCTCGAAGCGGGTGAAGGTGAAGGCGTCGACATACTCTTCCAGCGGCACGCCGTATTGCAGACCCAGGGATACTGCGATCGCAAAATTGTTGATGAAGGAGCGCAGCGCCGCGCCTTCCTTGTGCATGTCGATGAAGATCTCGCCGAGCCGGCCGTCGTCATATTCGCCGGTGCGCAGGTACACCTTGTGGCCGCCGACCACCGCCTTCTGGGTGTAACCCTTGCGGCGATCGGGCATCTTCTCGCGCTCGCGCATCACGACGATGCGCTCGACCAGCTTCTCGACGATCTTCTCCGAGACCTGGGCGGCACGCGCGGCCATCGGCTTCTCGTACAGCGCTTCCACCGCATCGTCCTCGTCCTCATCGTCGGCGATGAGCTGCGAGTTCAGCGGCTGCGACAGCTTCGAGCCGTCGCGGTACAGCGCGTTGGCCTTCAGCGCCAGCTTCCACGACAGCAGGTAGGCGGACTTGCAGTCCTCCACCGTGGCGTCGTTCGGCATGTTGATGGTCTTGGAGATCGCGCCCGAGATGAACGGCTGCGAGGCCGCCATCATCCTGATGTGGCTCTCGACCGAGAGGTAGCGTTTTCCAATTTTGCCGCAGGGGTTGGCGCAGTCGAACACGGGGTAGTGCTCGGCCTTCAAATGAGGCGCGCCTTCGACC
Organism: Bradyrhizobium sp. USDA 4504; assembly: GCF_054063995.1. Taxonomy (NCBI): domain Bacteria; kingdom Pseudomonadati; phylum Pseudomonadota; class Alphaproteobacteria; order Hyphomicrobiales; family Nitrobacteraceae; genus Bradyrhizobium; species Bradyrhizobium sp. USDA 4504. The sequence goes on from NZ_JBSSGV010000001.1 coordinate 2,519,440, forward strand.
GTCATCGCGCCGCAGATGTGCACGTTGGCGGCCTCGATCTCGCGCTTGCTGAAGCCGACCGCCGAGAGCAGGTCGAAGCCGGGCGCAGCGATAGCCTCGGCGCCGATGCCGAGCTGGTCGCGGATGAAGTCTTCACCGAAAGTCCACTTGTTGAAGGCGAACTTGATGTCGAACGCGGTCGGCAGCGCCTTTTCCACCTTGGCAATGGCTTCATCGGTGAAGCCCTTGGCCTTCAGGGTGGAGGCATTGATGCCCGGTGCATTCGACAGCGAGCCGTGGCCGACGGCGTAGGCCTCGATCTCCGCGATCTCGCTCTCGCGATAGCCGAGCGCGCGCAGCGCCGACGGCACCGCCTGGTTGATGATCTTGAAGTAGCCGCCGCCGGCGAGCTTCTTGAACTTCACCAGCGCGAAGTCGGGCTCGATGCCGGTGGTGTCGCAATCCATCACGAGGCCGATGGTGCCGGTCGGCGCCACCACCGTGGTCTGCGCATTGCGGTAGCCGTTGACCTCGCCGAGCGCCAGCGCGTCGTCCCAGGCCAGCCTGGCATGGGTGACGATGTCCGCCTGCGGGCAGGAGGCGTGATCGAGCGGCACCGGGTTGACCGAGAGCGCCTCGTAACCGGTGGCGTTGCCGTGGGCGGCGCGGCGGTGGTTGCGGATCACGCGCAGCATGTGGGCGGCGTTCTTCTTGTAGCCCGGGAAGGTGCCGAGCTCGGCCGCCATCTCGGCCGAGGTCTTGTAGGCGATGCCGGTCATCACAGCGGTCAGCGCGCCGCACAGCGAACGGCCTTCCTTGCTGTCATAGGGCAGGCCCATGGTCATCAAGAGGCCGCCGATATTCGCAAAACCGAGGCCGAGCGTGCGGAATTCGTAGGACAGTTCGGCGATCGCCTTCGACGGGAACTGGGCCATCATGACCGAGATTTCGAGCACGATGGTCCAGAGCCGGCACAGGTGCTCGTAGGATTCGATGTCGAACCGCTTGGTGGTCGTGCTGTAGAACGTCAGCAGGTTGGCCGAGGCGAGGTTGCACGCCGTGTCGTCCAGGAACATGTATTCCGAGCACGGATTGGACGCGCGGATGTCGCCGGACGCCTTGCAGGTGTGCCAGTCGTTCATCGTGGTGTTGAAGTGCAGGCCGGGATCGGCGCTCGCCCAGGCGGCGTAGCCGATCTTCTCCCAGAGGTCGCGGGCCTTCAGCGTTTTTGTGACTTTCCTGGTGGTGCGGCCGACCAGATTCCAGTCACCGTCCGTTTCCACCGCGCGCAGAAAATCGTCCTTCAGCGACACCGAGTTGTTGGAGTTCTGGCCGGAGACGGTGAGATACGCCTCGGAATCCCAGTCGGTGTCGTAGGTGTCGAACGAGATGTCCTTGTAGCCTTGCTTGGCGAACTGGATGACGCGCTTGATGTAGTTGTCCGGCACCAGCGCGCGGCGCGCGAGCTTGATCTCGCGGCGGAGCGCAGGGTTCTTCTCCGGATCGAAGCAGTCGTCGCCGCTGCCTTCGCAGTTGACGCAGGCCTTCATCACGGCCTTGAGGTGCTTCTGGTTGATCTTGGAGCCGGTGACGAGCGCGGCGACCTTCTGCTCCTCCTTCACCTTCCAGTCGATATAGGTCTCGATATCGGGGTGATCGGCGTCGACCACCACCATCTTGGCGGCGCGGCGGGTGGTGCCGCCGGACTTGATCGCGCCCGCCGCGCGGTCGCCGATCTTGAGGAAGCTCATCAGGCCGCTTGAGCGGCCGCCGCCGGACAGCTTTTCGCCTTCGCCGCGCAGGCTCGAGAAGTTGGAGCCGGTGCCGGAGCCGTACTTGAACAGGCGCGCCTCGCGCACCCAGAGGTCCATGATGCCGCCCTCGTTGACGAGGTCGTCGCCGACGCCCTGGATGAAGCAGGCATGCGGCTGCGGATGCTCATAGGCCGACTTCGACTTGGTCAGCTTGCCGGTCTTCCAGTCGACATAATAGTGGCCCTGGCCGGGGCCATCGACGCCGTAGGCCCAGTGCAGCCCGGTGTTGAACCACTGCGGCGAGTTCGGCGCGACCATCTGCTTGGCCAGCTGGAAGCGGAGCTCGTCGAAGAAGGCGAGGGCGTCTTCTTCGGTGGAGAAGTAGCCGCCCTTCCAGCCCCAATAGGTCCAGCAGCCGGCGAGGCGATCGAACACCTGCTTGGCCGAGGTCTCGCCGACGATGCGCTCGCTCTCTGGCAGGAGGCCAAGCGCCTCGGTGTCGGGCACCGAACGCCACAGCCAGGACGGTACGGTCTCTTCCTCGACCTTCTTCAGGCGCGCCGCAACGCCCGCTTTACGGAAATACTTCTGCGCCAGCACGTCGGAGGCGACCTGCGACCAGAACTCCGGAACCTCGACGTTCTCGGCGCGGAACACGACCGAGCCGTCCGGATTGCGGATCTCTGAGGTGGTCAGGCGGAAATTGATCCCGGCATAGGGAGATTGTCCGCTGGTGGTGTTGCGTCGTTCGATTCGCATGGTCGAGCCCCGTCTCTTCTTCTGCCCGGCCCCACGTTTCCCCGCAGGTGCCGGAATGTTGTCTGTTCGCGGACTTCGGAACACGCGTCAGCACGCCTCCCGTCATCCGCAGCTCAGCCGGTGGATCCGGCCTGTTTTCTCTCATCCGCTGGGCACCGGTATGACCGGTCCTGCGGCGGCATCGTCCCGGCGCGGCGCCCGACTGGTCGGGTGCTCCGGGTCATGCATTCAACGCCCCAAAACGCTTCACGCGACACGTCACGCGTACGCTTCTTGCGGGCCGGTTACGGCCTCTGTTTCCGGGTCCTTCGCGGCCCGTTTGTCGTCCCCGACGGCGGCCCCAAAATCAGGGCAGAAAAGCCCTTCACCCGCGGCCCGAAGGCCTGGCGGAGTGGTCATTTTGGAACCCTTGTGGGAGCGACCGGCGGGGACCCAAACACACTCGCGCCGAACAGGTTGAAAGCTAGGCCATGTCCGTTACGCCCGTCAAGGACTAGTACGAGTTTCTGAATCAAACACTAAATATGGTGGAAAGAGGGGGATAACAGGGGTCGTTGCCGCGCCTGTGATCGGGCCAACTATCGGTGAGTCCTCAGGGATTCCCAAGCCAAAAAAATTCCTATCGCCTGTGGATCGGAGCTTCGCCCCGCTGTTCACAGGCGAAGTTTTTATTCGCGGTCCCGGATTGAATTTTGGGGACTCACGTAGGCCTACGGGCAAAGTACGGATCAGGCATGTCAGAGCCGTGATGGTCGGGCGACAAAATCGCGGGCAAGGTGAGGCCGACTCACATCCTTTTCACACCCTTGCCGGGTTCCATGACAGTCCAGAAGCCTCAAGCGCGGCCGCGCCTTGCGCCCGCCGGCCTGATGTTCCTCGCCATCACCTCGGTGGGCTGGGGGTTCAACTGGCCGTCCACCAAGTTCCTGCTCAGCGAGCTGCCGCCGCTGACCTTGCGCGGCACCACCGGGGTGATCGGCGCCGTGCTGCTGGCGGTGCTGGCGCTGATCCGCGCCCAGAGCCTGCATGTCGAGAAACGGCTGTGGCCGCGGCTCGTGCTCTATGCGGCGCTCAACGTCACCGGCTGGATGGTGCTGATGGGGCTGGCGCTGCTCTGGCTGCCGGCGAGCGAGGCCGCGCTGATCGCCTACACGATGCCGGTATGGGCCTCGCTGCTGGCCTGGCCGGTGCTCGGCGAACGGCCGACGCTGCTGCGGACCATCGCGCTGGTGATGGCCTTTGCAGGCCTCGCCGCGATCATGGGCGGCAGCGGCATCACCGCAAGCAAGGAGAAGCTGCCGGGAATCATCATGGCGCTCGGCGGCGCCTTCGGCTTTGCGCTCGGCACCGTGCTGGCCAAGAAATATCCGCTGGTGATGCCGCCGATCCCGGCCGCGGCCTGGCAGATCGGCCTCGGCTGCGTGCCGATCGCGATCGTCGGCCTCGTGATCGAGACCACGCATCTCGACCGCATCACGACGGTCGGCTGGTGGCTGCTGGTCTATTCGACGCTGATCCAGTTCTGCGTCGCCTATGTCGCGTGGTTTGCCGCGCTCGCCCGCCTGCCAGCCTCGGTGGCGGCGATCGGCACCATGGCGGTGCCTGTGATCGGCGTGGTGGCGTCCGCGGTCGCATTGCACGAGCCGCTGGGGCCAAGCCAGATCGTCGCGCTGCTGTTCACGCTCGCCGGCGTCGCGCTCGCGACGAGGTAAGTCGCTTCTCTTTCACCGCGTCATTGCGAGGCGCGCAGCGCCGCGGCAATCCACTGCCTCCACAAGCGGCGAAATGGATTGCTTCGCTTCGCTCGCAATGACGGGGAGCGCGCAGAGCGGCCATCCGAGCGAGGCGCCACGCGCTATCGGGCGCTCACATCACTCGCCGAGCGCCTGCTGCAGCATGCTGGCGAGCTGCGCCTTGCGGTAGGGCTTGGCCAGCAGCAGCACGCCCTCGTCGAGGCGGCCGTGATGCACGATCGCGTTCTCGGTATAGCCCGAGGTGTAGAGCACCTTGATGCCGGGGCGGCGTTTTTGCACCTCGTCGGCGAGCTGGCGGCCGTTCATGCCGCCGGGCATGATCACGTCGGTGAACAGGAGGTCGAACTTCTCGCCCTTGTCGACCAGGGCCAGCGCGGCGCGGGCGTCGGGCACGGCGATGGTCTTGTAGCCGAGCGCGCCTAGCTGCGTGACGACGTAGTTGCGTACCAGCTGGTCGTCTTCCACCACCAGGATGACTTCGCTGCCGCGCCGCACCGGCTCCGGCGGGGGCGCCTCGACCTCGACCTGGCCGCGGGCAGGGGGCAGATAGAGCTTGATCGTGGTGCCGTGGCCTTCCTCGCTGTAGATCTTGATATGTCCGCCGGACTGCTTGACGAAGCCGTAGACCATGCTCATGCCGAGGCCGGAGCCCTTGCCGACTTCCTTGGTGGTGAAGAACGGCTCGAACACCTTGTCCTGCACCGCGTGCGACATGCCGGTGCCGGTGTCGCTGACCGCGAGCAGCACGTAGCGGCCCGGCGTGATGTCGGGATTGACAGCCGCATAGGCGTCGTCGAGCACGATGTTGCTGGTCTCGAACAGCAGCTTGCCGCCGTTCGGCATCGCGTCGCGGGCGTTGATCGCCATGTTGAGCAGCGAGTTGGCAAGCTGCGACGGATCGATATGGACGCTGGCGACATCGGGCGCCAGCACCGAACTGATCTCGATCTGCTCGCCGAGCGTCGGCCGCAGCAGCTTGGCGATGTCGACCACGGTGCCGTTGATGTCGACGGTGCGCGGCTCCAGCGGCTGGCGGCGCGCGAAGGCGAGCAGATGCTGGATCAGCTCGCGGCAGCGCTCGGCGGCGCGGTCGATCAGCTCGGCGGTTTTCGCGAGCTGCGGCTGGGCGCGCAGGCTGTCGACCAGCGTCTCGGTGGTGCCGGTGATGACCGTCAGCATGTTGTTGAAGTCGTGCGCGACGCCGCCGGTCAGCTTGCCGATGGCGTCGAGCTTCTGTGCCTGCTGCAGCTTGTGCTCGGTTTCGCGCGAGGCGGTGATGTCGTGATAGATCAGCGCCGCGCCGGTGATGGTGTCGTCGCCATCGCGCAGCGGCCGGCCCGACACCACGAGGTGAATCTCCGGCGCGCCGCGCACCGGCTTGGCGACGAATTCCAGCCCGTCGAATTCCTCGCCGCGCAGCGTCCTGGCCGACGGCATGTCGTCGGCCTGCATCGGCGTGACGCCGTCGGACTGGAACACGTTGCTCATGGCGCGCAGCTGCCGGACCGTCATGCCCGGCTTGTAGCGCAGCATCTTCTCGGCGGCCGGGTTCGACAGCAGCACGGTGCCGGCGCTGTCGATCACCAGCACCGCCTCCGCCATGGTGCGGAAGGTGGTTTCCATCACCGAGGTGGAACGGCGGAGCTCTTCGAGCGCGGCACCGAGATCCTTGGTGCGATCGGCGACCTTGCCCTCGAGCGACAGATTGGTCGCCTTGGTCGCGCTGAGCGCGCCCTGCAGTTCGCGGCTGGCGCGCCGGGCCGTCAGCGTCAGCGCGATCGCGAGCAGCAGGATCATCGCCACGCCGGCGAGATCGATCATCAGCAGCAGCCGTCCATTGGTCTTGGACTGGTCGGTGCGAATCCGGAGCAGGCGGCGCTCTTCGGTGACCAGGCGGTCGAGCGCCGCGCCGACCTTGTCGGTCAGCGCGCGGCTCTCGCCGGCGGAGACCAGCGCCGCGGCGCCGGCCGTGTCGCCCGCGCTGCGCAACCTGATCAGCTCGGCGCCGAGCGCAATGGCACGCTGGACCTCGACCCTGGTGCCCGTGATCAGCTGCGCCTCCTCGGGGGCCGACGTCACCGCCGCCATCAGATCGTCGAAGGCCGCGGTGAGGGCTGCGCTCTGCTCGCGAAACTCGTCGGCAAAGGACGCATCGCCGGTCAGCGCGAAACCGCGCGCCGCGCTCTCGACGCTGCGCGGCAGCTGACGCGCGTCCGAAATGCGCTTGAGGATGCTGAGCGTGCGATCGACCGAATCAATCTCGCTGCGCGACTTGACGTCCAACCCGATCGACGCCGCGCTGATGACGAGGAGGATCGCAAGGCCGCTGCCGAGAATGAGACGCTGGGAAGCCATCGACGATTAGTACGAGCAATTATTTCGAAAGACGAGCGGAAGGTGCATACTTCGCAAGACATTCGTTAACGGCGGCAATCAGCGCCTGCGGGGTGAACGGCTTGCGCAGGCAGGCGGACGCGCCGAGCTCGATCGTCATCCGCAGGAAGTCCGGCGCGCGATCGGCATTGGCGAAGGCATAGCCGGACATCGCGATGACGGGAATATCGGGGGCACGCTCGTGGAAGACGCGGATCGCCTCGAACCCGCGCATATGCGGCATGAAGACGTCGACCAGCATGACGTCGAAGGTGGCCTGCTCCAGCGCGCGCATGCCGGCTTCGCCGCCATCGGCGACGGTGACCTCGAAGCCCTGGCGTTGCAGACACACCTCGATGGCAACGCACACCATCGGGTCGTCATCAACCACGAGAACGCTCGGCACGATGCATCCTCTTTCTAACGGCCTCGCGTGCCGGCGACTCGCTTGGCCTGTTCGTCAATTAAGGCGGAACCTAGACGGAAAGTCTGTATCATAGAATGCATATGCTGTTTGCTGACAAGCAGATTTCCAGCTAGCCGTGACACATCACCTGTATTTGTCCATCCCCTTTACGACAGGTCCATGACCGCAGTTCCCATCGCCGGCCGCGCCCCGCTGTCACCGCTTGGCGTCGCATTCCTGGTGGTCGCCTCGATCGGCTGGGGACTCAACTTCCCGATCATGAAGTTCCTGCTCACGGAGTGGCCGCCGCTGTCCGCGCGCGGGCTGTGCGGCGTGGTCGGCGCGGTTGCGCTCGGGCTGGTCGCGCTGGTGCGGGGACAGACGCTGCGCGTGCCCGACGGCATGTGGTTGCGGCTTGCTTTGGTGTCGACACTGTCGATCGGCGGCTGGGTCGCGTCCATGGGCCTCGCGCTGATCTGGCTGCGGGCCAGCGAGGCGGCCGTGCTCGGGATATCGATTCCGGTGTGGGTCGCGCTGGTGGCCTGGCCGGTGCTCGGCGAGCGTGTGTCGCTGCCGCGTGCGCTTGCGCTTGCGGTGGCGCTCGCCGGGATCGCGGTGCTGATCGGCGGCGGCGGCATCGACGCAAGCCTCGGCAAGCTGCCGGGGATTCTGTTCGCGCTCGCCGGCGCGGTCTGCGTCGGGCTCGGCACGGTGCTGACCAAATCGTTCAAGCTCGCGATGCCGCCGCTGTCGCTCGCGGCCTGGCAGCTTGCGATCGGCTGCGTGCCGATCGCAATCATCGGCATCATGATCGAGCAGCCGCAGCTCGCCGCGCTGTCGCAGTTCGGCTGGGCGTCGATGATCTACATGACGCTGATCCAGTTCTGCCTTTGCTATGTCTGCTGGTTTGCGGCGCTCGAGCGATTGCCGGCGGCGACCGCGTCGATCGGCACGCTGCTGGTCCCCGTCGTCGGCGTGCTTGCGGCAGCGGCGATGCTGCGCGAGCCGCTCAGCACGAGCGACATCGCAGCGCTCGTGGTGACGTTCGCGGCCGTCGCGGTCGCCTTGCGCACATAAGACTTGCGTACATGAAAAAAGGGCGGCGCTGGCGCCGCCCTTTTGCAATCAAGAATTCAGGCCTTCATTACGGGCAGGGATGCCGCCGGCCGTCATAGCCGAGATAGGTGCCCGAGGCAGGATCGTAGGACCTGTAGCGCTGCGCGCAGTAGCTGGCGCCGCCGCCACTCGGCACCTCCACGGCAACAGACGGTTCATCGTAATAGCCGTAGCTGTCGTCATAATAGCCGGGGCCGTAGCCATAGCCGGAGCCGTAATACGCGCCCGAGGCGAGGGCGCCGCCGACGACCGCACCGGCCACCGCGCCGGGCCAGAACCCGCCGCCACGATGGTAACCGCCGTGCCAGCCGCCACCGCCGCGCCAACCGCCGCCGCCACCACCGGCCCAGTGACCGCCGCCACCGCCGCCGTGCCAGCCGCCGCCTCCGCCGCCGCCCATGCCACCTCCGTGGCCGCCGCCGCCAAAGCCACCACCGCCGCCACCACCACCACCAACGTGGCCACCGCCGCCGCCCATCGCGCCCATCTGTGCGGCAGACTGGGCGAACGAAACGGTCGGCGCCACAGCCAACGGCAGCGCAAGCGCCAGAGCCGCGGCGGTGCTCAGAACCTTCATATTGATCATTTTGGACTCCATCAAAACGGTGAATGTCTAACCATCTCTGTGGTCGGACGTTCCCGTGCTCCACATTGATTGTGGGTCATCTTCGCGTAGCCGGCGGCTCATGTATGGCAGCTGAACAAAACTCCTCGTGAGCGCGTCATTTGGTCGCCAAACGGGTGCATAAACCGGGAGCTGTCCGAGGGGTGCGGAGCTACCTTGGCGGCGGCTGGACATTTGGGGAATGAGGTGGCATCAGAGCCCATAGCCTCGAACCGACGACCGGCCACGCATGAAACAATTCCTGCTGAAATTCTTCACCTGGTGGAATGGCCAGACCTTTGGCACGCAGTTGTGGACCTCGCGATTCGGCGAACTGGTCGGCGAGGACGAGCAGGGCAACCGCTATTACCGCACCAAGGGCGGTGAGATCGACCCGACGCTGCATTTCGAGCGCCGCTGGGTGGTCTACAACGGCTACGCCGAAGCCTCCCGCATTCCGGCCGGCTGGCACGGCTGGTTGCATCACACGGTTGATGTGCCGCCGACCGAGGAGAGCTACCAGGCGCGCGAATGGGAGAAGCCGCATCTGCCGAACCTGACCGGCACCGCGCAGGCTTACCGCCCGTCCGGCTCGACGCTGGCGAGCGGCCGCCGCCCCAAGGCGACCGGCGACTATCACGCCTGGACGCCGGGAAGCTGACTTTCACGCATTGTTGTTCTGACGTGCACGTGCGTAACGACGCGCGTGCATCGCACACGCGCCCGGCAGCGCAAGCGCGCGCCTGTGAACAACGGTAACAGCGGGGACAGGTGGGCTGCAGCCGATGCTGCCCGCTTGCGCCGGGCGCGGGTTCGCGGCTCAATAGGGCCATCTTACGGAGATGGGAAACCATCGCGTCGGATCGGGCTCCAGATCGCGACTGTCCCGATGTGCAGCGGCCTCCGAGTTGGATGCGGCCGGGAGATAGGCCCCCGGTACAGACGTCCTGAAATCGCCCGCAAATGTGAGGCTACCGTGAGACAGGAAGGGCCGCTCGGGAAACCGGGCGGCCTTTTTCTTGGTGTGCCGAGCATGTTCGACAGCTTGGAGGTGGAAGTCCTTTACCCAGCCTGATGGCGGCGAAGGGTTAGCGAAGCGCAAGGGCGTCATCGCGAGGTGGGGTCTGAAGGAAGCGTGGTGGAGCAAACCTGCGGCCCGATGGACAAAAACCGGATAACGAGGCCTACCCAACCGGACGAGCGAGCCAATGATCGCAAAGTCCACAGTCATCAAGGGTTGGGGTGGTAAATCCGGCGGGCGTGCAGGGAAGGCGGTCGAACTTACCTCGGGAGATCTTCGGCGTGTCCGGGCGACCGGACTGAGCGGGCCGCAAGGTCCGTGATCGCGACGGAGAAGTCAGCAGACGGCATAGTAGGCGGAACGAGTTTCGCTGAAGGCCCGAACGCTGGAAAGACGTTTGGATGTGGAAGCCTCGAGCCGGCCATGCGGCTGAAATCCAGGTCACTGGCCTTTGGAGCGGCGGGAAAGGGTGAAGCCCGGACGGCGCCGCTCAAAGGGGCCGAAGCCGACACGACGGAGACCACTATCTGAGCCTCTGGCGCGGACGCAAAACAAACCGTTCGCGCTTAATCCGGTGAACCGCCGTATACGGACCCGTATGTACGGTGGTGTGGGAGTTGCGCCTTGCAAGCGCGTTGAAGTCTGCCGTCTGAGATGACGGCCGCGGCAAAGCCTAGCGAGCAGCCGCGAACCGAGTCTTGCGTGGCGTCCGGTAACGGCCGTTGCGAAGCGTAGACAGGGAGGTTGTAGGCCGGAATGAAGTGAACGGGAAAATAGCCCCGAAATCGAACGTGATCGGAGTAGCCGACCCTGTCTCTCAAAGGGGAAGGCGGAACCGCAGGCCGCGACAACGCGAGCGGTCAGAGGTGCTCCCGGGGTTCGTACCGCCAGCATGCAATCAAAGGAAGCAGCGTGAACAAGGGAGATCCATCCGGTTCAAGCGCAAGCTTGTAAGACCTGCCAAGCCGCTGAGGTGAGAAGGGTCTGACGACCGGGTGGAAGTCAGACTGACCGATAGTACTCCGAGGACGGGAGAGCCGGCCACATGGGGAAGCGGTCAGCGGTAGTTGAATTGTTCTTGGGCGACATGGGCTCCATTCAACGGGAGTTACGGCCTTCTATGCAAAGAGAAGATCAGCTGACCATGGAAACGAAACTTGAACAAATAGCAGTGAAAGCTCGGCGCGAGACAAATCTTCGCTTCACCTCGTTGGCCCATCACATCACGCGCGACCGAGTGCAAAAGAATCTATTACAGATTCCGAAGCGCTCCGCCGCCGGGGTGGACGGACAGACGGTGGAGGCGGCGAAGGAGAGCTTCGAGGACTGGATAGGGCCAATGCTCCAATCCATCCATCGCCAGGGATATCGGGCGCCGAACATTCGGCGGGTCTATATCCCCAAGCCCGGTAAGACGGAGAAGCGCCCCCTCGGGGTTCCAACTGTCGCCGACCGGGCGCTCCAGCGCAGCACGGCTGAGGTGCTGGCCGCTATTTACGAGCAGGACTTCTTACCCTGCTCGTTCGGCGGCAGGCCGAAGCTCAGCGCCCATCATGCCTTGGCGACCCTCAATGAGGTGATCGCCGGCGGCATGATCAGCTGGGTGTTGGAGGCGGATTTGAAGAACTTCTTCGGGAGTCTCGATCATGATCGGGTCCTCCGGTTTGTCGAACATCGAGTCGGTGATCCGCGCCTGATCAGCTTGATCCGGCGCTGGTTGAAAGCGGGCATCCTGGAAGACGGAGCGGTGCACCCGAGCGAACAAGGAACGCCACAAGGCGGATCGATCAGTGTGCTTTTGAGCAACCTCTACCTTCATTACGTTCTCGACCTCTGGTTCGAACGCGTGGTGAAGGGTCGGTTGCGGGGCGAAGCCCGACTGGTGCGCTATATCGACGACTTTGTGATCTGCTTCCAATATCGATCGGACGCCACCCGCGTACAGGAGGCCTTGCGTCTTCGGTTGGGGAAGTTCGGCCTCACTCTAGAGCCGACCAAGACCAAGTTGGTCGAGTTTGGTCGGTTCGCGCAAAGACATGCGGGCAAACGCGGCAGAAACCGCCCGGAAACAATCTACTTTCTGGGGCTGACGCTCTATTGCACGCGAAACCAAAAAGGCAACTTCAAGGTTGGGATGCGCACCGAGAAATCTCGGCTAAAGCGCAGCCTTATGTCTCTGCAGGAGCTGATGCGGCAAATACGGCATTACAAGATCAGTGACCAGGCCGATGAAATCAACCTCGTCCTGCGCGGCCACTATGGCTATTACGGCGTCGCCGGAAATCTCCGGAGCCTCGTAAAAGTCTATCGGGCCGTGGAGCGTTACTGGCGCGGAATGCTGCGCAGCCGCAGCTGGGCAGGCCGACGCCTCACTTGGGACGCCTTCAACCAAATCAAAGAACGGACACCGTTGCTGAAGCCTAAGCTGCGCCTCCCTTATCGGGAGCTGCAAGCGCTTGCAGTGCTGTGAACCAACTGTCGAAGAGCGTCGGTGCGGGAAATCCGCACGCCACGTTCTGTGGGAACCGGGGGCGGGCGACCGCCTCCGGTGACCCGGTGGGAGGGGCTGCGAGGCTCCCCCCTATCCCGATTGCGGCGATCAGGTCAGGACAGCCGTGCCGCGGCACGGCCCATCAAGTCGGCGCGGCGCGCCTGCGACGGCGCGATCCGCTCTTTCATGAAAGCGAGGATCTCGGCCGGTGCGGTCTCCGGCGAGCCCGCGTTGAACGGCGGGGCCGGGTTGTATTCGAGCCTGAGCTGGATCGCTTCCGCGGTCTTGCGGTCGACGAGCTGCGACACCAGCGTCAGCGCAAAGTCGATGCCCGCCGTGACGCCGCCGCCGGTGAAGCGGTTGCGGTCGACGCAGACGCGCGTCCTGGTCGGAATGGCCCCGAAGCCCGACAGGAAATCGATCGAGCTCCAATGCGTGGTGGCGCGAAAGCCCTTGAGCAGGCCGGCCGCGCCGAGCACCAGCGATCCCGTGCAGACCGACGTGACGTATTTCGCACCCTCGGCCTGCTTGCGCAGGAAGGCCAGCATCTCCTCGTCGCCGACCATGTCGTTGGTGCCGAAGCCGCCGGGCACGCAGATCACGTCGAGCTGCGGGCAATCGGCAAAGGTCGTGGTCGGCGTCAGGACCATGACGGAATCAGTCGGAACAGGTTCGATGCGTTTCCAGATCAGATGCACCTTGGCGCCGGGGACCGAGGAGAACACCTGCAGCGGACCGGTCAGGTCGAGCTGGGTCACCTTCGGGAAGACGAGCAATCCAATCTGCAGGGGTTCGGTCATCGGGGGCTCCAAATAGCGCTTGACGGAACCACGATGTCATGATGGCCTCTCGTCCAAAATGGCGTATTTCCCTTATTTTCGGACGAAGGCTCCTGAGAGAGGGCTGCCAGGAAAGTAACGTCACCCGCGAGGATTTGGCGATGATCGGCATCCTGATCTTTCCCGACTTCCAGCTGCTCGACGCGGCCGGGCCGATCGCGGCCTTCGAGATCGCGGCGCGCTTCGCCAACAACGCGCCGGCGATCAGGACGCTTGCCGTGAAGGCAGGACCGGTGCGCTCTTCGTCCGGTGTCGAGATGCTCGCACGCGGCTTCAAGCCATCGACGGCGATCACGACGTTGATCATTGCCGGCGGCAACGGTGTGCGCACGCCGGCGACCTGTCCAGTCACGCTGTCATTCGTGCGGCGGATGGCCAGCCGCGGCATTCGCGTCGCCAGCGTCTGCTCGGGCGCCTATGTGCTGGCCGAGGCGGGCCTGCTCGACGGCCGCCGCGCCACCACGCATTGGCAGCGCACGCCGCATTTCGTGAAGACTTATCCGAAGATCAAGCTCGAGCCGGACCAGATCTTCGTGCGTGACGGCAATATCTGGAGTTCGGCTGGCATCACCGCCGGCATCGACCTCGCGCTCGCGATGATCACCGAGGACTATGGCGACGAGGTCGCGCAGAATACCGCGCGGCAACTCGTGCTGTATCATCGGCGCAGCGGCGGGCAGTCGCAGTTTTCCTCGCTGCTGGAATTGAAGACGCCGAACGGCCGGTTCGGGCCACTGCTCGCCTGGGCGCGCGAGCATCTCGATGCGCCGCTGACGGTCGAGAACCTCGCCGACAAGGCCGGGATGAGTTCGCGGCATTTCACCCGCGCCTTCATCGCGGAGACCGGCACGACGCCGTCGAAAGCGGTCGAGCGGCTCAGGATCGAAGTCGCGCGGCAGCGCGTGCAGTCGTCGGGCGAGGCGATCGAGCGCGTCGCCGAGATCACCGGCTTCCGCGATCCTGAGCGGATGCGCCGCGCCTTCATCCGCGCCTTCGGCCAGCCGCCGCAATCACTGCGGCGTGCGGCGCGGGCCGGGTAGGCGCGTTTGGGACAAGCTCGTTGTCCGATTTCACGCGATCCATGTCGTCTTTGCAGTGATGAACCTGACGAGGGTTCCCGTGACCCACGTTAAGTGGGCATTGGGGACCCGAGGAGGTTCTAATGACAAAGCATCGAACGATTACCGGGTTCGTGGCTGTCGCCCTGCTGGCTGTCACCGCGACCGCCGCGACCATCAAGTCGCACGCGCCCCGGACCGACGGCATTGCCGTCGCCGGCACGGACACAATCCCGGCCAAGGATTTCAGCGATCGCTGGTCCGCGATATCCGATTTGCCTCCGGCAACGGACATGACCGGGCGTGCAACTGACGCACGTTAAGGGCATGGACGGAGGTCCGGCCGGTTCGAGGACGCAGCCCGTGCAGAGATCACTCGTCTCGCAACAAAAAATGCCCCGCCGAAGCGGGGCAAGATGTTGAACGACTTAGTCTTGAGCGACTTGGTCTTGAATAGAACTAACGGTTCCGCCGCGCCGGAATAGCGCAGTCATTCACCAATACAGGATCAGCCCACGATCGCAGAGATCCACGGATGCTCTGATCGCGAACCGTGCTTCAACCGAAAGATCACTGGCCCAATGTATCGGTTGCGATCTTCTTCTTGAGTGCTTCGCAGGTATCCCTGACCTCCGCGGTCATCAGCGAGACGGCTTCGATCTGCAGGAAGAAGCGCTTGCCCTGATCGCGGTAACCGGCAGCGAACTCCTTGATCTCCGCGATCATGTCATGAACGCCTGCGACCATGACCTCGCAGTTCTTGGCGGCCAGTTGCAGTTCCGATCCAAGGGCCTCGATCTCTTTCACCGCCGCTTCATATTCGCGCACGACCGCCTCGGCCGACAGCTTGCCCACCTCGTTGACGCCGTTGCGATGCTCGACATAGTCCGGCATCGGCGAGAGGGGCCGGATGTTGCTGCGTGGTCGATGCGAAGTCACCGTGTTGATTTCGTCCTCCATCTGCTCCGACGGAGCGCGGGCGAGGACTTCTGCACTAACACTCATGCGAACTCTCCATAACTTGTTACGGCGAATGGAGTTTAGCAATGTCAACGGAATTGTCTCGATTTTCCACAGTTTTGAGGTAAGCGCAATTGTGCATTGCAGCATTGTGTTGCGTCAATGTGGCGCGTCGGGATGCCAGCCAAGCAGTGCGAGCATCACAAAGAAGCCGACGACATAGGCCGCCATGATCGGCCAGCCTTGGGTGATCCAGCGGACCACCGATTTGGCTTCCGGGTACATGTTGGACACTGCAACGCCCGCCGACGAGCCGAACCAGACCATCGACCCGCCAAATCCGACCGCGTAGGCGAGAAAGCCCCAGTCATAGCCGCCTTGCTTCAGCGCCAGCGCGGTCAGGGGAATATTGTCGAACACCGCCGAGACGAAGCCGAGCCCGAGCGCGGTCTGCCACGATGCGGCAGGCAATTTCTCCACCGGCATCATCGAGGCCGCCGTCACCAGCGCGAGCAGGAAGACGGTGCCCTTCAGCGTCTCGGGCATCACCGACCAATCCGGTCGGCGCAGCACCGAGGTGACCAGGATCGCGGCCCAGACCGCGAGCCCGAGCACGGGCAGCGCATCGAGCAGCGCGGGGAACTTCAGATTGGCCGTCACATTGGCCGTCAGCGCGGCGAGCAGGATCACGGCGACGATCGCAACCCGCGCCCAGTCGATTCTGAGGCCGGACGGTGCATCCTTCACGATCGGCGAAAAGCGGTGCTGTTGCAGCGAGGCCGGCACCGCAAACACCAGCATCGCGACGATGGCTGCGACATATGCCTCCACGACCGTGAGCGGGCTGATGCCGTCGATCCACATCATCGTCGTCGTGGTGTCGCCGACGACGCTGCCGGCGCCGCCGGCATTCGATGCGGCGACGATGGCCGCGAGATAGCCGATATGGACGCGGCCACGGAACACGTGGCGGGCCACGGTGCCGCCGATCAGCGCGGCCGCGATATTGTCGAGGAAGCCCGACAGCACGAACACGATCACCAGCAGGATCAGTCCGCCCTTCCAGTCATCGGGCAGCAGCGCCGGCATCTCGTCGGGAATGCGGCTCTCCTCGAAATGGCGCGACAGCAGCGCAAAGCCCATCAGGAGCAGGAACAGGTTGGCGAGCGTGACCCACTCATGCTCCATGTGATGCGCGAGACCGGGCAGGCCCGCGCCGAATTTCGCAAAGCCCGCGAACAGCAGCTTGTAGGCGACGATCGCGGCAAGGCCCGTCAGCGCCACCGCGAGCGTGTGGTGATGGAAGATCGCGACGCCGAGCAGCGTCAGCGCGAACAGGATGAAATCGAGCGGGATACCGTAGACGAGGAGTGGCGTGAGCAAGACGATCTCGATGGCTGGAGTGCCCGGCGGCGTGAAGCGCTGACGGCGGCACTATCGCGCGGCGTGGGGAACTTCAAGGCGCACTAACGCCGCAACAGGAACGCCGCAACAGGCTCGCGATGCGCTCGCGAGCCCGATCGGGACGACGCTAGGCACGTCGCCGCTGATCTGATTGCTTAGCCCAGCGTCTTCAGCCAGGCGCTGATCTCGGTCACCGCGATATTGGCCTGATTGAGCAGCTTGCCCATGGTGAAGAAGCCGTGGAACTGGCCGGGGAAATGCCGGTAGGTCACCGGCACGCCGGCGTCCTTGAGGAATTTCGCATACTCGTCGCCTTCGTCGCGGAGCGGATCGGCGCCGGCGGTCAGCACATAGGCCGGCGGCAAGCCGGCAAAGTCCTTCGCGCGCGCCGGCGAGGCATGCCAGTCGTTGTTGTCGGCGTCACCGAGATAATGGTTGGCGAACCAGCCGATCACCGAATGCGTCAGGAGGATGCTGGTCTCGGGCTCGCGATGCGAGGGATGCTTCCGCGAGAAATCGGTCGCGGGATAGATCAGCAGCTGGGCCGCGAGCTTCGGCCCGCCGTCGCGGGCGGTCAGGGCAACCACCGCCGCGAGGTTGCCGCCGGCGCTGTCGCCGCCGACGATCAGGCGCGCGACGTCGATGCCGAGATCCCCGGCATTGGCGGCGACCCATCGGGTCGCGGTGACGGCGTCATCGACCGCGGCAGGGAAACGATGCTCGGGCGCGAGGCGGTAATCGATCGAGATCACGATCAGCTCGCCCTCATGGGCAAGCTTCTGGCAAACCACCTCATGGGTATCGAGGTCGCCGATCACCCAGCCGCCGCCGTGGAAGAACACCAGGCAGGGCGCGAGCCCGTCTTTCTTGCGCAGCGTGTACGGCGTGTAGATGCGGGCAGGGATCGTGCCGTGCGGCGCCGGGATCGCGAGCGGCTTGCTCGATTCCAACGCGGGAGGCTCGGGATTGGAGACGACGCGGGCGGCTCGGTAATAGTCGCGCGCTTCCGGCGCGGTCAGCGTCTCATAGGCGGGACGGCCGGACTCCTGGAACGCCTTGTAGACGGCAGCGGCATCGGGATCGAGAACGACGGGCATTGGGAGGACCTTCTTTTGGTGATGTCGTTCCGGGGCGATGCGAAGCATCGAACCCGGAATCTCGAGATTCCGGGTCTGGTGCTTGCGCACCATCCCGGAATGACGGTCGTGTCAGGCGGCGGTGCGGCCGCCGTCGACGGTGTAGGCGGAGCCGGAGACGTAGCTCGCCTCGTCGGAGGCAAGAAAAGCGACGATGGAGGCGACCTCGCTTGCGAGGCCGAGCCGGCGCGCCGGGATGCGGTCGACGATCTTCTCGATCGGCGGCGGCGCGTTGCCGCCGGAGCGGCCCTGCAGGATCGTGCTCAGCATCCGGCTCTCGATCATGCCGGGGCAGACGCAATTGACCCGCACGCTGGTGCCGGTGCATTCCCAGGCCGCGCTCTTGGTCAGCCCGATCACCGCGTGCTTGCTCGCGCTGTAGACCGCGATCATCGGTGATCCCATCAGGCCCGCGATCGAGGCGGTGTTGATGATGCTGCCCTGGTTCTGCTTCAGCATGACCGGCAGCACATGCTTCATGCCGAGGAAGACGCCGACCACATTGACGTCGAGCACCCGGCGAAAGCTCTCCAGCGAATATTCGGGGATCGGCCTGATGTCGCCCTCGACGCCGGCGTTGTTGTAGAAGGCATCGATGGTGCCGAAGCGGTCGACGGCGGCGCGGACATAGTCCTTGACCTCGTCCTCGTCGGTAACGTCGGCTTCGATTGCGAGGGCCTCGGCCGAGGCGGGCAGGTCCTTGATGGCGGCCTTGAGATCGGCGCCCTTGCGGTCGACTGCGACAATCCGCGCACCCCGTTCGGCGAGCAGTTGAAGCGAGGCGGTTCCGATGACGCCGGCAGCCCCGGTGACGACGGCGACCCGGCCGTCGAGCCTGATGCGATCGGGCATGGTGGGTTTCCTCTGGCTGGTCCGGTTCGATCCGGATTTTCCTGGTTTTCACGCGCGGCGGCGTGCCTTCAGCGTGAGGACTATCACACGTGTTCCCAGGAGTGACCAGAGGCTGCCCAGTGGACCGGGGAGAGGTGGCCGGGTGCCCTTTCCCCGCCGTATTCGGCGTGTTAACCGGTGGCCTGCGAGCGGCCGATATCAAGGTAGACTGTCGCGAGCCCGATTCGCCCTTTAAAGCCGCGCGAGATGCTTCGAACCGTTGCCCTGACTGGCTTTGCGGCCCTGGTTGCCGCCTCAACCATCTCGCTTGCGCCGCCCGCGCGCGCGCAGATCGGAACGATTTTCTCCGATCCCGCGCCGCGTCCGCCCGGCTCGATCCCGCGTGGTCAGCCGGCTCCTCCCAGCGACGACGACGAGGAAGTGCCGGAATTGCCGCGCGGCCGTCTGCTGCCGACACAGCCGCGGGCGCTGCCGCCAGGCCAGGCGGTGCCGCCGCCCGGCAGCGTGCAGTCGCAGCCGCTGGCGCCGCCGCCGGGCTCGACGGTGGCTCCGCAGGGCACCCAGCCCGGTGTCGCTGTGCAGCCGCCGCAACCCGGCGGTCCCGCCGTCGCCAATACGCCGCCCGGCGCCAACCCGCTGCCGCCGGGGCAGCGTCCCAAGGGCACGCCCCCAGGCACCCCGCCGCAGACGCCTGCCACGTTGCAGCCGGGCGACGAGGTCGTGCAGGAGCCGCCGTCGACCAAGATTACCAACAAGAAGGCGAGCTTCTCCGGTCTCGACAAGATCACCGGACGCATCATCAATTTTGACGAGGATATCGGCGAGACCGTGCAGTTCGGCGCGCTGCGGGTGAAGACCGATGCCTGTTACACGAGGCCATCGACGGAAGCCGCCAACACCGACGCCTTTGTCGAGGTCGACGAGATCACGCTGCAGGGCGAGGTGAAGCGGATCTTCTCGGGCTGGATGTTCGCGGCAAGCCCCGGCCTGCACGGCGTCGAGCATCCGATCTACGACATCTGGCTGACCGACTGCAAAGGGCCGGACCAGACCATCGTGACCGCTGCGCCCGACCCGCCGAAGGCGCCGACGCCTCCGCCACCGCCGGCCCAGAAGCGCGCGCCGCCGAAGCAGGCCGCGCCGCGTCCGCCGCCACAGCCGCAATACCAGCAGCAGCAGCCGCCACCTCCGCCGCCCCAGCAACAGCAGCGGCCGGGCGGGTTGTTCGGCGGATTGTTTGGGAACTAGCAAGCACGGCGTAGCCCGGATGGAGCGCAGCGAAATCCGGGTTTCTCTCCGCGGAGAGACTTGTCCCGGATTGCGCTTCGCTTCATCCGGGCTACGCGATCAACCGTTCAATTGCGCTCGGCAATGATTGCCAGCGCGTCGGCACCTTTGACCGGCTGGGTGGCGTCGAGCTTGCGGAAATCCGCCGGCGCGCCCGTGATCGCCTTGTCGAGCAGCGCGCGATAGCGGCGCCGCGAGATCTCGATCGCGCCGAACGTCCTCAGGTGCTCCGTCACATATTGCGTGTCGAGCAGTTCGAACCCGCCCGCGATCAGCCGCGCCACCAGATGCACCAGCGCGACCTTCGATGCATCGCGCGTGGTGTGAAACATGCTTTCGCCGAAGAAGGCGCGGCCGAGGCTGACGCCGTAGAGCCCGCCGACCAGATTGTCGTCCTGCCAGACCTCGACGCTATGGCAATGGCCCGACGCGTACAGCCCGACATAGAGATCGCGGATGCGCCTGTTGATCCAGGTGTCGTCGCGGCCGGGCTGCGGCGCCGCGCAGCCGGCGATCACGGCCTTGAACGCGGTATCGACGGTGACCGTGAAGGCATCCGAGCGCACGGTGCGCGCCAGGCGGGAGGCGACACGGAAGCCGTCGAACGGAATCACGCCGCGCAATTCCGGCTCGACCCAGAACAGGGTCGGATCGTCGGCACTCTCCGCCATCGGGAAGATGCCGCAGGCATAGGCGCGCAGCAGCACCTCGGGCGTGATCTCGGAGGAGGCGGAGTCGCGTGACGTCATACCGCCAAGGATAGCAAAGCGCGGGCGGTCTTGCGATGGGGGCTGCCACCGGGACGCTACGTGTTGACGAAACGCGCTGGTTCCTCCACAAGCCGCGCCGTTCCGCAGCAGTTTCCCGAGACGGACTGCGCGGTCGTGCTAGATTGCAACAAAAAGATGGCGGCGCTGCCGGGACACGGCGGCTTGCGCGCCCGACAATCGACACAGGTGAGGGGGACGCTGCATGAAATGGTCATGGCGGACGTTTGCGCCGTTGCTGGTTTGGCTTGTGATCTATCTGGTCCCGGTGCCTTCGGGGCTGAACGCCAATCAGTGGCACTATTTCGCGGTGTTCGCCGCCGTGATCACCGGGCTGATCCTTGAATCGATGCCGGTCGGCGCGGTCGGTCTGATCGGCCTGACGGTCGCCGGCATCGGCGGCTATGTCGAGCACGACCCGAACAAATCGCTGCGCTGGATGCTCGGCGGCTTTTCCGAGAGCACGGTGTGGCTGATCGTCGGCGCCTTCGTGTTCTCGATCGGCTATCGCAAGAGCGGGCTCGGCCGCCGGCTGGCGCTGCTCTTGGTGCGCGGCCTCGGCCGCCGCACCATCGGGCTCGGCTATGCGGTGGCGTTTTCCGATCTCGTGCTGGCGCCGGCGACGCCGTCCAACACCGCGCGCTCCGGCGGCACCATCTATCCGATCGTCAGCAACATCCCGCGCATCTACGGCTCCGAGCCCGGCCCGACCGCGGGCAAGATCGGCACCTTCGTGATGTGGACCGCGTTCGCGACCACGGCCGTCACCAGCTCGCTGTTCCTGACCGCGCTGGCGCCGAACGCCGCCGCGCTCTCGATCGCCAAGAAGCTCGTCAACATCGAGGTCGGCTGGTCGCAATGGTTCATAGGCTTCGCGCCGCTCGGGATCCTCTTGCTGCTGCTGGTGCCGCTGCTCAGCTATCTGGTCTGCCGGCCCGAGATCAAGGAGAGCCCCGAGATCGTGACCTGGAGCGAGGGCGAGCTCGCCAAGATGGGGCCGCCGTCGCGGCACGAATGGATCATGGCGGTGCTGGTGGTGCTCGCGATGTTCCTGTGGATCTGCGGCTCCAATCCCAACATCAGCGTGCCGCTGCTCGGCTCGAATTTCATCAACGCGACCACGGTCGTGTTCGTCGTGATCTCGCTGATGCTGCTGACCGGCGTGATCGCGTTCGAGGACATCGTCGCGGAGAAGAGTGCGTGGGAGGTATTTTTCTATTTCACCTCGCTGCTCACGCTGTCGTCCGGCCTCAACGAGATCGGCTTCATCAAATGGGTCGCCGAGGGCTATGCCAAGCCGCTTTCCGGCACGTCGCCGCTGGTCGGGATGATCCTGCTCGTCACCTTCTTCTTCTGGATCCACTATTTCTTCTCGAGCATCACCTCGCATACCGCCGCGGTGCTGCCGGTGGTGCTCGCCGTCGGCTCCAGCATTCCCGGCCTGTCGGTGCAGACCTTGATGCTGCTCTGCGTCTATTCGCTGGGCCTGATGGGCGTGATTTCGCCCTATGCCACGGGACCGGCGCCGATGTATTACGGCAGCGGCTATATCGGCAAAGGCGACTTCTGGAAATTCGGGCTGATCTTCGGCCTGATCTACTTTGCCGGATTGTTGCTGATCGTGTTGCCCTGGTTACAAATGATCGGGTAAAATAGCCACAATCCAGCGAGAAACAGCGGCCGACCGGGAAGAGCCGCTATCCTTACAATTCTTAACGCGCTTTGTCCGGCAGAAGCCTTCAAAATGCTTCGTCGGATGTGGCGCGCGCGGAGTTCAGGGGACACATAGAGCCGCGCGAGCTCATTCGTGTTTCTTCGTGGGCAGGTTATGGACCAGCAGATCAAAGACCCGTCGATTGTGGCGCCCGAGCGAACCAGGCGAGGATCGCGTTGGCGGGGGTTTCTGACGGGATGTCTCGTATTGGCGGTGCTTGCCGGCATCGTCTGGTGGACGCGGCAGCAGGCCGCGCCGCCGCAGGCCGGTGGCGGGCGCAACGCCGGGCCGATGTCGATCGTACCGGAGACGATCGGCAAGGGCGATATCGGCGTCAGCCTGAATGCGCTCGGCACCGTGACGTCGCTCGCGACCGTGACGATCAGGAGCCAGATCAGCGGCTATCTGATGAAGATCGATTTCAAGGAGGGCGATGAGGTCAAGAAGGGCGACCTGATCGCCGAGATCGATTCGCGCCCCTACGAGGCGACGCTGGCGCAGGCCAAGGGCCAGCTCGCCCGCGACGAGGCGCAGCTGAAGGGCGCCCAGGTCGATCTCACCCGCTACCAGAACCTCGCCGCGCAGAACGCCGTGCCGCATCAGACGCTCGATACCCAGGTCGCGCTGGTCGCGCAGTACCAGGGCACGGTGGAGGCCGATCGCGCCTCGGTGAAGTCGGCCGAGGTGAATTTGCAATATTGTCACATCGTGTCGCCGATCAACGGGCGCGTCGGACTGCGCCAGGTCGATCTCGGCAACTATGTGACGCCCGGCGATACCAACGGCCTCGTCGTGATCACGCAGCTCGAGCCGATCAGCGTGCTGTTCACGCTGCCGGAGGACAATCTGCAGGCGGTCTCGAAGCGGTTGAGGGAGGGCGCGGTGCTGCCGACGGCGGCCTATGACCGCAGCGGCGCCAACAAGCTCGCCGAGGGATCGTTGCAGACCTTCGACAGCCAGATCGATGCGACCACCGGCACCATCAAGCTGCGGGCGCAGTTCGAGAACGACAAGCGCACGCTGTTTCCGAACCAGTTCGTCAACGTCCGCCTGCTGCTCGATACCCACAAGGATGCGACGACGATGTCGACCGCCGGCATCCAGCGCGGTGTCCCCGGCACCTTCGTCTATCTCGTCAACGCCGACAGCACGGTCTCGGTTCGGCCGGTCAAGCTCGGCGTCACCGACGGCGACCGGGTCGAGGTGCTGTCCGGGCTCGTGGCCGGCGATCGCATCGTGATCGACGGCGCCGACAAGCTGCGCGAGGGTGCGAAGGTGGTGGTGCGCTCCGCCGCCGATGCCGCGAACCCTGCCGCTGCGGCCAAGGGGGCGGCGAACGGGGCCGCGAAGGGAGACGGCAAGGGAGATAGTAAGGACGGCGCTGATCCCGGAGGCGGCCACCACAAGCGGTCCGAGGACGGGCAGAAGAAATGAACCCGTCGCGGCCATTCATCCTGCGGCCGGTAGCGACGACCCTGATGATGATCGCCATCATGCTGTCGGGCATGCTGGCATTCAGATTTCTCCCGGTCGCGGCACTGCCGGAGGTCGACTACCCGACCATCCAGGTGCAGACCTTCTATCCGGGCGCGAGCCCCGACGTGATGACCTCGTCGGTGACGGCGCCGCTCGAGGTGCAGTTCGGCCAGATGCCGAATCTGACCCAGATGAGCTCGGTGAGCTCGGCGGGCTCGTCCGTGATCACGCTGCAATTCGGCCTGTCGATCTCGCTCGACGTCGCCGAGCAGGAGGTGCAGGCCGCGATCAATGCCGCGGGCAATCTGTTGCCGTCGGACCTGCCGGCGCCGCCGATCTACGCCAAGGTCAATCCGGCCGATGCGCCGATCCTGACCCTCGGCCTGACCTCGAAGACCATGCCGCTGACCCAGGTACAGGATTTCGTCGACACGCGGCTGGCGCAGAAGATCTCGCAGCTGCCGGGCGTCGGCCTCGTCAGCATCAGCGGCGGCCAGCGGCCCGCGGTGCGCATCCAGGCTGATATCCGCAAGCTCGCGGCCTATGGCCTCAACATCGACGATCTCCGCACCACGCTCGGCAACGCCAACGTCAACACGCCGAAGGGCAACTTCGACGGCGCGATGCGCGCCTACACCATCAATGCCAACGACCAGATCCGCAATGCCAGCGACTACCGCTCGCTGATCATCGCCTACAAGAACGGCTCGCCGGTCCGCCTCAGCGATGTCGGCAACGTCGTCGACGGCGCGCAGAACGACAAGCTCGGCGCCTGGATGAACGAGACGCCGGCGATCATCCTCAACATCCAGCGCCAACCCGGCGCCAACGTCATCTCGGTGGTGCAGGGCATCAAGGACCTGCTGCCGCAGCTGCAGGCCACGCTGCCGGCCGCGATCGACCTCAATATCCTGACCGACCGCACCGTCACGATCCGGGCCTCGGTGCGCGACGTCGAATACGAGCTGTCGCTCGCCGTGATTCTGGTCGTGCTTGTGATCTTCGTGTTCCTGCGCTCGACCCGCGCCACGCTGATCCCGAGCCTGTCGGTGCCGCTCTCGCTGGTCGGCACGCTGGGCGCGATGTATCTGTTCGGCTTCAGCCTGAACAATCTGTCGCTGATGGCGCTGACGATCGCGACCGGCTTCGTGGTCGACGACGCCATCGTCGTGATCGAGAACATCTCGCGCTACATCGAGGAGGGCGAATCGCCGCTCGAGGCGTCGCTGCGAGGGTCGGAGCAGATCGGCTTCACCATCATCTCGCTGACGGTATCGCTGATCGCGGTCCTGATCCCGCTGCTGTTCATGGGCGACGTCGTCGGCCGCCTGTTCCGCGAATTCGCCATCACGCTGTCGGTCACGATCCTGATCTCGGCCGTGGTGTCGCTGACCCTGGTGCCGATGGCCTGCGCCAAGCTACTGAAGCCGGAGGCCATGGCGCGGGAAAACACCTTCCAGCGGCTCAGCCGCGAAGGCTTCGATGCCGTCATTGCGATCTACGCCCGGATGCTCAATTGGGTGCTGGATCGCCAGACCTTCGTGCTGCTGATCGCGCTCGCCACCTTTGGTCTGACGGCGCTGCTCTACGTCGTTATCCCCAAGGGCTTCTTTCCGGTGCAGGACACCGGCGTGATCCAGGCGATCTCCGAGGCGCCGCAATCGGTGTCCTATGCGGCGATGGCCGAGCGGCAGCAGCGGCTCGCCAGCGCGATCCTGAAGGATCCGGACGTGCAGAGCCTGTCGTCGTTCATCGGCGTCGACGGCACCAACACCACGCTGAACAGCGGCCGCATCCTGATCAATCTGAAGCCGCATGAGCAGCGCAAGGCCAATGTCTCGACGATCATGGACCGGATCAAGGCGAGCACGGCGGCGCTGACCGGCATCACGCTCTACATGCAGCCGGTCCAGGACCTCACCATCGAAGGCACGGTGAGCCGGACGCAGTACCAGTTCATCCTGCAGGATGCCGATCCGAACGAGCTTGCGGAATGGACGCCGAAGCTGGTCGACAAGCTCCGGGAATTGCCCCAGCTCAGCGATGTCACGAGCGATATTTCGGCGCAGGGGCTTTCGGTGTTCGTCGACATCGACCGCGACCAGGCGGCGCGATTCGGCATCACGCCGGCGACGATCGACAACGCACTGTACGATTCCTACGGCCAGCGCATCGTCTCGACCGTCTTCACCAATTCGAACCAGTACCGCGTGATCCTCGAGGCCGATCCGTCGCTGCAGACTTCGCTGGACTCTCTGTCGTCGATCTACCTGCCGTCATCGGTGGGCTCGACGCCGGTGCCGCTGTCGGTGATGGCCAAGATGCGGGTGGAGACCGCGCCGCTGCAGATCTCGCATCTCGGCCAGTTCCCGTCGGCGACCGTCTCGTTCAACCTGGCGCCCGGCGCCTCGCTCGGCGGGGCGGTGACGGCGATCAAGCAGGCGCAGGCCGACATCAACCAGCCGCTCGGCATGATCACGAGCTTCCAGGGCGCGGCGCTGGCGTTCCAGTCCTCGCTGTCCAACCAGCTGTTCCTGATCCTCGCCGCGATCATCACGGTCTATATCGTGCTCGGCGTGCTCTATGAGAGCTTCATCCATCCTTTAACCATCCTCTCGACGCTGCCCTCGGCCGGGATCGGCGCGCTGCTGGCGCTGATGATGGCCGGACAGGATCTCACGATCATCGCGATCATCGGCATCATCCTCCTGATCGGCATCGTGAAGAAGAACGCGATCATGATGATCGACTTCGCGCTCGATGCCGAGCGCAACGAGGGCAAGCCGCCGCGGGAGGCGATCTATCAGGCCTGCCTGCTGCGGTTCCGGCCGATCATCATGACGACGATGGCAGCTGTGCTCGGCGCGCTGCCGCTGATGCTCGGCAGCGGCGCGGGGTCCGAGCTGCGGAATCCGCTCGGCATTTCGATCGTCGGCGGCCTCCTGGTGAGCCAGCTGCTGACCCTGTTCACGACACCGGTGATCTACCTCTGGTTCGATCGCCTCGCGCTGCGGTTTGCCGGGCGGGCGGACGAGATCGGCGAGGCGAGCGGGTCGCGTTGAGCCATGGATCCGTCAACGCCCTTCATCCGTAGGCCGGTGGCAACGACGCTGTTGACGTTCGGGCTTGCGGCGGCCGGCATTGTCGCGTTCTTCAAGCTGCCGGTGTCGCCGCTGCCGCAGGTGGATTTCCCGACCATCTCGGTGCAGGCGACGCTGCCCGGCGCCAGCCCGCAGGATGTCGCGACCACGGTCGCAAGTCCGCTCGAGCGACATCTCGGCCAGATCGCCGACGTCACCGAGATGACGTCGTCGAGCTCGGTGGGCGCGACCCGCATCACGCTGCAGTTCGGGCTGAACCGCGACATCAACGGCGCGGCGCGCGACGTGCAGGCCGCGATCAATGCGGCGCGGGCCGACCTGCCGACCAGCCTGCGCAGCAATCCGACCTACCGCAAGGTCAACCCGGCCGACGCGCCGATCCTGATCCTGACGCTGACGTCGGATACGCTGACGCGCGGCGATCTCTACGACGCCGCCTCCACGGTGCTGGCGCAGAAGCTGTCGCAGGTCGAGGGCATCGGCGAGGTCGTGGTCGGCGGCAGCTCGCTGCCGGCCGTGCGCGTCGATCTGATCCCGCAGGCGCTCTACAAATACGGCATCGGTCTGGAAGACGTCCGCGCGGCGCTGTCGAGCGCCAACGCCCACAGCCCGAAGGGCGGCATCGACGTCGGCGACCAGCGCTACCAGGTCTACGCCAACGACCAGGCCAACAAGGCCGGCGACTACAAGTCGCTGATCGTGGCCTACCGCAATGGCGCGCCGGTTCATCTCTCCGACGTTGGCGAGGTGGCCGACGGCGTCGAGAATTTGCGCAATGCCGGTCTCGCGAACGGCAAGCCGGCGGTGCTGATCATCCTCTACCGGCAGCCGAACGCCAACATCATCAGTACCGTCGACCTCGTGAAGGGGGTGATGCCGCAGCTGCAGGCGTCAGTCTCGCCGGCGATCGATATAGGCTTTGCGGTCGACCGTTCGACCACCATCCGCACCTCGCTCCGGGACGTCGAACGAACCCTGGTTCTGGCGGTGCTGCTGGTCATCATCGTGGTGTTCGCCTTCCTGCGCAATGCGCGGGCCACCTTCATTCCGGTGGTGGCGGTCTCGGTGTCGCTGGTTGCGACCTTCGGGGCGATGTACCTGTTCGGCTACAGCCTCGACAACCTCTCCCTGATGGCGCTGACGGTCGCGACCGGCTTCGTGGTCGACGACGCCATCGTGGTGCTGGAGAACGTCACCCGCTACATCGAGCAGGGGCTGAGCCCGCTCGAGGCGGCGCTGAAGGGCGCCAACGAGGTCGGCTTCACCGTGCTGTCGATGAGCATCTCGCTGATCGCGGTGTTCATCCCGATCCTGCTGATGGCCGGCATCGTCGGGCGGCTGTTCCGCGAGTTCGCGATGGTGATCTCGATCTCGATCCTTATCTCGCTCGCGGTCTCGCTGGCGACCACGCCGATGATGTGCGCCGTGCTGCTCAAGCCCGACGCCGGCAGCCATGGCCGGCTCTATTGGGCGAGCGAGCGCTTCTTCGAGGCGATGCTAAATTTCTACCGCAGAACGCTGACCGCGGCGTTGGCGCATCCGCTGTCGGTGATGCTGATCCTGGCGGCGGTGTTCGGCCTCAACTTCTATCTCTACGACGTGATCCCGAAGGGCTTCTTCCCGCAGCAGGACACTGGCCGGCTGGTCGGCTCGATCCAGGCTGACCAGAGCGTGTCGTTCCAGCTGATGCAGCAGAAGCTCGCGCGGTTCGTCGGCATCATCAAGCGCGATCCGGCGGTTGAGACGGCGGTCGGCTTCACCGGCGGCGGGCAGACCAATTCCGGCTTCGTGTTCGTCTCGCTTCGTCCGCTTGATGAGCGCAAGATCGGCGCCGACGGCGTGATCGCGCGGCTGCGCCGCGAGATGTCGGTGGTGCCGGGCGCGAGCCTGTTCCTGCAGGCGGTGCAGGACATCCGGGTCGGGGGCAGGGCCTCGAACGCGCAGTATCAGTACACGCTGCAGGGATCGACGCTGGAGGAGCTCAATGAATGGACGCCGAAGATCGCGGCGGCCCTGCAGCGCGATCCTGATCTCGCCGACGTCAACAGCGACCAGCAGAACAAGGGCCTGGAATCCGATCTCGTGATCGACCGCGACGCCGCGGCCCGGCTCGGCATCACGGTGAGCCAGATCGACAACACCCTCTACGACGCCTTCGGCCAGCGGCAGGTGTCGACGATCTATGTCGCGCGCAACCAGTATCACGTCATCATGGAGGTCGCGCCGCGCTACTGGCAGAACCCGGAGACGCTGAAGGACGTCTATATCAGCACGTCCGGCGGATCGGTCGGCGGCTCGCAATCGACCAACGCGGTGGCAGGCACGGTCGTCGCCCCAGGCAACTCCAGCGCGGCCAGTGCAGCCAACGCCCAGGCCGCGCGCAACCAGGCCACCAACTCGATCGGTTCGACCGGGAAGGGCGTTGCCTCGACCGGATCGGCCGTCTCCACCAGCAGCGAGACCATGATCCCGCTGTCGGAAGTTGCAGCATTCAAGCAGGGCGCGACGCCGCTTGCGGTCAATCACCAGGGTCTGTTGGTCGCCAACACCATCTCGTTCAACCTGCCGCCGAACGTGTCGCTGAGCACGGCGGTCGGCAGCATCGAGGCGACCATGAACCGGATTGGGGTCCCGGCCACGATCCGCGGCACCTTCCAGGGTACCGCCAAGGCGTTCCAGGACTCGCTGAGCAACCAGCCGTTCCTGATCCTGGCCGCGCTGGTGGCGATCTACATCGTGCTGGGCGTGCTCTACGAGAGCTACATCCATCCGCTGACCATCTTGTCCACATTGCCCTCGGCGGGTGTGGGCGCCTTGCTGGCGCTGATGGCATTCAAGACCGAGTTCAGTATCATGGCGCTGATCGGCGTCATCCTGCTGATCGGCATTGTGAAGAAGAACGCCATCATGATGATCGACTTTGCGCTGGAAGCGGAACGCAGGCGCGGGCTGGAGCCGCTCGAGGCGATCCGGGAGGCCTGCCTGCTGCGCTTCCGCCCCATCATGATGACGACGATGGCCGCGCTGCTCGGGGCGGTGCCGCTGGCGATCGGCATGGGCGACGGCGGCGAGCTGCGGCAGCCGCTCGGCATCGCCATCGTCGGTGGCCTGATCCTGAGCCAGGTCCTCACGCTCTACACGACGCCGGTTATCTACCTCTATCTCGACCGGTTCCGCCTGTGGGCCCAGCGCGCGCGCCGTGGCGGCGCGATGCGGACGCCGGGCTCCTCACTTCAACCGGGCGAGTAAATGCCGACAGGTACAGCGTTGCGAAATCTTCAGTTGATGCGCAAGCCGATCCGGTTTCTGCGCGTGGCGGCGTTCGGCGGCCTCAGCCTCGGTCTGTCCGGCTGTATTCCCGGGGCGGAGAAGCCGGAGCTCAGCCTCGAAGTGCCGGCGAGCTACAAGACTGCGGCCAAAGGCGATGCCGACGCGGCTGTTCCGGCGCTCGCCTGGTGGCGCGGCTTCCGCTCGCCCGAACTGACCGGGCTGATGGAGTCCGCGCAGCTCTACAATCTCGACATCGCGGTGGCGATCGCCCAGATCGTGCAGGCCGACGCCCAGGTCGGCGTGTCCGGCGCCGCGCTGCTGCCGTCCATCTCCGGATCGGCGAATGCCGAGCGTCAGCGCGTGGCAACGGGATCCAGTTCGTCGTTCGGCACCAGCGGCACCTTCTCGCAGTACAGCCTGGGGCTGAGCGCAAGCTACATCGTCGATTTCTGGGGCAAGAACCGCGCGACGCTGTCGGCCTCCGAGGAGAGCGCGACCGTCGCGCGCTACAATCGCGAGGTGGTCGCGCTGACCACGATGGCGACGGTCGCCAACACCTATTTCCAGCTGCTGGCGGCGCAGGACCAGATCAAGGTCACCCGCCGCAACCTCGCGGCGGCCGAGCGCATCCTTGCGCTGATCAAGTCGCAATTTGCGGGCGGCACCGCTTCGCAGCTGGATCTGTCGCAGCAGGAGGCGCTGGTCGCCACGCAGCGCGCGGCGATCCCGCCGCTCGAGGTAACGGTCGGGCAGAACACCGCGGCGCTCGCCGTGCTGGTGGCGCGCGCGCCGGCCGATTTCAAGGTGCGCGGCGGGTCCACCACGCAGATCGCGGTGCCGCGCGTCACGCCGGGACTGCCGTCGGAATTGCTCTACCAGCGGCCTGACGTCCGCGAGGCCGAGGCGCAGCTGGCGTCGTCCAATTTCAGCGTCGACGCGGCGCGCGCGGCATTCTTTCCGCAGATCCAGCTGACCGGCACTACCGGCTTCCAGAGCGCGGCGCTCGCCGCGCTGTTCGCGCCCGGCGCCTGGTACTACACGCTCGCCGCCGGGCTGACCCAGCCGCTGTTCGACGGCTTCCTGCTGGAGAGCCAGCTCAAGCTCGCCAAGGGGCAGCAGCTGCAAAACCTGCAGGCCTATCGCAAGGCGGTGCTGTCGGCCTTCGCCGATGTCGAGAAGGCGCTGATCGCGTTGCAGAAGTACACATTGCAGGAGCGCCTGCAGTCCGACGTCGTCGCCGCCTCGCGCAAGGCGTTCGAGGTCGCCGAGACGCAGCTGCGCGGCGGCACGGTCAACCTGATCACGGTGCTGCAGGCGCAGCAGACGCTGTTCACCGCCGAGAACAATCTGGTCACGGTCAGGCTCAACAAGCTGCTCGCGGCGAGCAGCCTGTTCCAGGCGCTCGGCGGCGGCTGGACGCCCGCCGGTACGCTGGCGGCGGCAGTGCCATGAGGTCAGCCATGCAGCGTTTCGCGGCACTCCTCGTTGCCCTCGTCATCGGGCTCGGCGCATCGACCGGCGCGTCCCGCGCGCAGCAGCGGCCACCGAACAGCGTTCCGCTCGCCTTCGGCATGAGCGCCGACCAGGCCAGCCGGTCGCTCGGCGTTCCCCTGAATTACGTGCGCGGCACGCCGGGCAATGAATTGTTCGTCGCGCTGCCCAATGTCAGGGGCAGCGTGCTGTCGAGGCGCAGCGACGGGCTCTATCTGCAATTCGGCAAGGGACGCCTGATCGCCTGGAAGGGCGACTGGGGCACCCTTCCGCAATGAGGGTTCTGGCCATGATCGCCATGAGAGGATTGATCGCCTGCGCCGCCATCGCGCTCAGCGTAGCCGCGGCATCGGCCCAGCAGCGGCCGTTGCGCTACGGCAGCGCCGGCGGCGCGTATTTCGACGGCAGGGACGACGACCGGGATTTTCGCAGCAACGGCTATTTCCCCGGCAATTTCGCGGCCGATCCCTTCAGCGCGGGGTTCGGTGCGGCCGGCCTGTTCGGCTCGACGCCGTGGCATTCCGCGCGACCCTATCCGTCGCAGGTTGTGTTTGGCGCGCCGTGCCAGGACTGCCGTCCGCACCGCGCACGCCGGCACCGCGGCAGGCACGAGTGAGGCGCTTCGCAAAGGCTTGATGCCTCTAGGCCTTGCGCAAGAGCTTGTCGATGATGCGCAGCTTCATCCAGCCGGCCTTGTCGATGATTTCGTTGCGCAAGGTGTCCTTTTCCATCTCGTATTGTTCGTGCGAGATATCCCGGCCACCGGTCGTGGTGATTCCGTACGTCTCGAGCAGAGCGTTGTGCCGCGCCTTCCACGTGATCACATGCTCGGTCATGACTTGCGTCACGGATGGAAGGAAGCCGGGATGGCCTGCGAGGCCGCATGACGCCGTGGTCTGCGGATCTCCTGCCAGCATGATCACGTTCCACTCGTCGTAGCCGATCAGCCCCATCTGCGCGTAGAGAAACGCGCCATGCGGTCCATCCCAGATCTTCTGGTCGATGACCAGGAACGGCACCGCGTGGCAGTGGCCGTGCCGCGCCGTCATGTCGCGGTTGAAGGTCTCGGTGCGGTCTTGCAATCGCTTGTTGGCCGCCGCGAACACGGCAAGGCGATTGTCTGCCGTCGGCACGATGCTGGCTTCGTCAGCAGGCGCGAAGCCTGCATCGCGCAGCATCGACCCGATCAGCGGGTGATCCCACTGCTGCTTGTGAAAAGCCGGCGTCGCGCCCTCGGCGCCCGGCGCCGGACGCACGGTCTCCTTGAGCTCGCCCGAGTTTGTCTCTTGGGTCGTCTCTTGCTTCTTTCCAAAAATTGGCCTGCGCCCGAACATCGCGTGCCGCTCCTGCCAAGCAGTCGGCACAAGCATCGCAAGGGACGCCCAGAACTTCCTTAATCGGTCAGGCTTGGCGCGCCGCGATTCATCAACAGCATGACGCAGTCGTTAAAGCGAACCGGACAAATCAATCGAATTTGCTGAAATTGGCGGCATTAGCTGGCGGCGGCGCTTGTCGATTTGTCGAGCGCCGGGCTGACGCGGGCGAACCGCACCACGAAGCGGGTGCCCTTGTGGCCGGGGTCGCGCTCGACGCTGGCATCGAGCTTGGCTGCCATCGCGCTGACGATCCGCTGGCCCATGCCGGTGCCGCGCGGATCGGCCTTATCGGAAAAGCCGACCCCGTCGTCGCTGATCGCGAGCTGCAGATCGTCGCCTTGCGGCTTCAGCTCGACATGGATCGGGCCGGCGCCGTCGGGATAGGCGTATTTCACGGCGTTCATGACCAGCTCGTTGACGATGATGCCAATCGCTACCGCGCGGTCGGGATCGATCTCGATCGGGTCGGCCTTCAAGGTCAGCCGCGACATCTTGTTGCCTTCGGCCGATCGCCGGAGATCCTCGAGCAGCGCCTCGAGATACTGGTTGAGCATCACCGTCTTGAAGTCGTGCGAGGTGTAGAGGCGGCGGTGCACCTGTGCGACGGCCGCGACGCGCCCCATCGCGTTGGTGAGCGCGGCCTTCACATCCTGCTGGCTTGCGGAGTTGGCCTGCAGATGCAGCAACGAGGCGATGATCTGCAGCGAATTGCCGACGCGATGGTTGACCTCGCGGAGCAGAACCTCACGCTCCGCGGCGAGCGCGGCATAGCGGTCGCGCGAGGCGTGCACCTCGGCCTCGGCTTCGTCGCGCGCCTTCTGGAGCGCGGCCTGCCGGATCGCGCCGTTCACCGCGACCTGGAGCAGGGGAATGAATTCGCCCCTGACGTCCTTGACCAGATAGTCCGCCGCGCCGGCCTTCAGTGCGGTGACGGCGATCGCCGAATCCTGCGACGCGGTGACGAACACCACCGGCGGAGCGTCCGGTATCTTGAGGATCTGCTCCAGCGTCTCCAGCCCGTCGAGGCCGGGCATATACTGATCGAGCGCGACGACGTCGATGCCGCCCTGGGCGAGCCGATCGAGGCCTTCCTGGCCGCTTGCGGCGTGCACGACCTTGTAGCCTGCGCGCGTCAGCCCGCGTTCGACGAGGCGCGCCAGCGCCGCGTCGTCGTCGATGTAGAGCAGTGTCGGCGTTGCGCTGGTCATACGGCAGCCGGCGGCACCTGAATCACGGAAAAGAACAGGCCAAGCTGACGAATGGCGTTGGCGAAGCTTTCGTAGTTCACCGGCTTGGTGATGTAGACGTTGCAACCCAGCTCGTAGCAACGCTTGATCTCCTGGGAGTCGTCGGTCGTGGTCAGCACGACCACCGGCGTCGACTTGAGATATTTGTTCTCCTTGACCCGCCTCAGAATATCGATGCCGGTCATGTCGGGCAGATTGAGATCGAGCAGGATCAGCAGGGCCTGGCCCTTGCGCTCGACGGCGCTGCCATCCTTGCCGAACAGGTAGTTGACCGCCTCTGTACCGTTGGTGAACGGGATGATCTCATTGTTGACACCCGAGCGCCGGATATTCCGCTCAATCAGGCGGGCATGGCCCTCGTCGTCTTCGATCATGATGATGGTGACTGGATCACTCATGTCACTTTGTCCCGGTTCTTGCCTGACCAATTGATGGGCAGCGTGATCGTGAAGGTGCTGCCGTTGTGAAGTTCCGATGCTACCGACATGGTGCCGCCCAGTCTGCGCACAAGTGCGCGGACATGGGCAAGCCCGATGCCCTGACCGGGCTTGTCCTGGGTTCCGGCCCGACGGAACAAATCGAAGATGCGCTGGTGGTCCTTCGGATCGATGCCGCGGCCGTTGTCGGTGACCTCGAAGATCGCGAAGCCGAGCTTGGTGCGGCCCTCGATCGAAATCTCGCCGGGAACGCCGTTCCTGAGGTACTTGAGGGCGTTGTCGATCAGATTGGAGAAGATCTGCTCCAGCGCGAGGCGGTCGCTGACGATATTGGGCAGCGCGCCGACCTCGACGGTCGCGTTGGCCTCGACGGCCTGGTGAGCCATCGTCTTGACGATGCCGTCGATCAGCTCATACAGATCGATGCGTTCGGGCTTGAACTCGCGGCGGCCCTCGCGGGTGAGATTGAGGATCGCACTGATCAGGCGATCCATCTTGGCGATCGACGATTTGATGAAGCCGAGCGATTCATTGAAGTCGTCGGATAGCTGCTTGTCGGAGCCTTCGAGCTCTGGCTCGGCCACATCGGTCGCGTCTTCCGGCATCGCCGGCGCCAGCGAGGCGGCGCGATTGAGCGTGGCGATCCGCTTGAAGATGTCGCCGCGCAGTTCCTCGAGCTCGCTGGTGAAGCCCATGATGTTGACCAGCGGCGAGCGCAGATCGTGGCTGACGATATAGGCGAAGCGCTGGATTTCCTCGTTGGCCTCGCGCAGGTCGGAGGTGCGCTCGTCAACGATGGTTTCGAGATTGACGTTGCTGTCGCGCAACCTGGCCTCGGCCTCGTCGCGCGCCCGCGACGATCGCCGCAGCAGCACCACCGAGAGAGCGGCGAGCGCCAGCACCATGCAGGAGCCGGCGATCGTGACGGAGGAGGCCAGCACCTGGGTCTTGTCCGCCGTCGCGGTGCGCAGCACCAGCAGACGATCCTCCTCGGTGCGGATGTCGCGGGCGATCCGGACGATCGCCTCGACCGCATCGGTCGATGTGGTCTTGCGCAGGACGTCGATGCTGGTCGCCGTGTCGTTGTTCTTGACGCGCTCGATGCTGAGCGCGAACTCGGCCAGCCGTTGCTCGACGGCGGCCTTGAGCTTCGCGGCATTGGCAACCTGCGCCGGATTATCCACGGTCATCATCTGGAGATGGTTGAGCGCGGCCGGGACTCCTGCTGCCGCGGACTGGTACTCGGACAGGTATTGTGGTGCTGATGTCAGCAGATACGCCCTGGTCGCGCTTTCGGCGCGCCTGATGTCGAGCAGCAGGTTGGCAATCTGGCTGTCGGTCTCGACGGTGTGAATCACCCAGGCGTTGTCCTCGCGCGCCTTGTTGACCAGCAGGACGGACGCCACGCTGACCGCGACCAGCACGAAAAATCCCGCCGATAGCAGGAGGATCTGTAACGTCGACCGGCGTCGTGAAACGAGCGTCACGACGATCTCGCTATGGGAGTGGGATTCAACGCGTCCCCGTGGAAAGCCAATAACCCTATAGTACGTTTGAGGAAGGGCTGGGTTCCACGGAGTTCCGAACTATTTTGCGGCGTCGGATGGCTGGCCGGCGAGGTACTGCTCCAGCCAGTGAATGTGGTAGTCGCCCTCGATGATGTCGGGCTCGCGCACCAGCGCGCGGAACAGCGGCAGCGTCGTCTCGATCCCGTCGACCACCATCTCGTCCAGCGCCCGGCGCAGCCGCATCAGGCATTCGCCGCGGGTCTTGCCGTGCACGATCAGCTTGCCGACCAGCGAGTCGTAATAGGGCGGGATCACATAGCCCTGATAGACGGCGGAATCGATCCGCACGCCGAGGCCGCCAGGCGGATGGAATTGCGTGATCCGTCCGGGCGAGGGACGGAAGGTCTGCGGGTTCTCCGCATTGATGCGGCACTCGATGGCGTGGCCGATGATCGCGATGTCGTCCTGTTTGGCCGGAAGGTCGCCGCCGGCGGCGATCCGGATCTGCTCCAGCACGAGATCGATATCGGTGATGCTTTCGGTGACGGGATGCTCGACCTGGATGCGCGTGTTCATTTCGATGAAATAGAACTCGCCGTCCTCGTAGAGGAATTCGATGGTGCCGACGCCGAGATATTTCATGTCCCGCATCGCCTTGGCGCAGGTCTCGCCGATCCTGGCGCGCGCCGCCGCCGCGAGCACGGGCGAGGGGCCTTCCTCCCAGACCTTCTGGTGACGGCGTTGCAGCGAGCAGTCGCGCTCGCCGAGATGGATGGCGCCGCCGCGGCCGTCGCCGAGAATCTGGATCTCGATGTGGCGCGGCTTCTGCAGGTATTTCTCCAGGTAGACCGAGGCGTCGCCGAACGCCGACTTGGCCTCGTTGGCCGCGGTCGAGAGCGCGAGCGCGAGGTCAGCCTCGGTATGGGCGACCTTCATGCCGCGGCCGCCGCCGCCGGCCGCCGCCTTGACCAGCACCGGGAATCCGATGTCTCTGCCGATCGCGAGCGCGTCGGCCTCCGAGGTCACCGCGCCGTCCGAGCCGGGCACCACGGGAATGCCGAGGCGCTTGGCGGTCTTCTTGGCTTCGATCTTGTCGCCCATCAGGCGGATGTGCTCGGCCTTCGGTCCGATGAAGCCCAGATTGTGGTCGGCGAGGATCTCGGCGAAGCGCGCGTTCTCAGACAGGAAGCCGTAGCCGGGATGCACGGCGTCGGCGCCGGTGATCTCGCAGGCCGCGAGCAGCGCCGGCACGTTGAGATAGGAATCCTTCGACGGCGGCGGGCCAATGCACACGCTCTCGTCGGCGAGCCGCACATGCATGGCGTCGGCGTCGGCGGTGGAATGCACCGCGACGGTCGAGATGCCGAGCTCCTTGCAGGCGCGCAGCACGCGAAGCGCGATCTCGCCGCGATTGGCTATGAGGATCTTGTCGAACATCGCAGCGCCTGGTGTTGACGGAAGCTATTCAATGATGACGAGCGGCTCGCCGAATTCGACCGGCTGGCCGTCCTCGACGAGAATCTGCGTCACGGTGCCCGCGCGCGGCGACGGGATCTGGTTCATCGTCTTCATCGCCTCGATGATCAGAAGCGTCTGGCCGGCGGAGACCTTGGTGCCGACTTCAATGAACGGCTTGGCGCCCGGCTCGGGCGCCCAATAGGCGGTGCCGACCATCGGCGACGGCACGGCGCCCGGGTGCTTGGCGAGATCGGTCGCAGCCGCAGCCACCGGGACGGCAATGGCGGCCGGTGCGGCAACGCCCGTCACGGAGGCGGCGGGCACCGAGGCCGCGATGCTGATGTTGCGCGCGACGCGGACACGCAGGCCGGCACGCTCGATCTCGATCTCGGTCAGATTGGTTTCCGCAAGCAGCAGCGCGAGTTCGCGAATGAGGGCGCTGTCGTCGCTCTTGGAGTCGTTCTTTTTTGCGGTTGATTTGTCGTCTGGCTGGCGCGCCATGCTCTGTGATCCAAAATCTTTGTCTGGTGACGGGGAACGTCAGGATTGACGATTATGTCTTTGGCTTGGCGTCGATCTTGACGCCGATCCTGGTGGCGAGGCCGATGATCGCAAGCCGGTAGCCGTCGATGCCGAAGCCGCAAAGTGACGCGAAGGCGGCTTTAGCAGTGAACGAGTGGTGTCGGAAGCTTTCGCGGGCGTGGATGTTGCTGACGTGAACTTCGACCGCGGGGATCTTGACCGCGATCAGCGCGTCATGCAGCGCGATCGAGGTATGAGAGTAGCCACCGGCGTTGATGATGATGCCGACCGCCTTCTTGGCGTGGGCCTCATGGATGAAGTCGATCAGTTCGCCCTCGCGGTTGGACTGCCGGCAGTCGGCGCTCAGCCCGAACTGGCGCGCGGTGTCCGCGCACAGCTTCTCGACATCGGCGAGGGTGGCATGGCCGTAGGTCTCCGGCTCGCGCGTCCCCAGCAGATTGAGGTTCGGGCCGTTCAGCACATAGATCGTTCCGGCAGCAGCCATTCCAGAGTTTCCTGCCAAGAGTTCCGGCCAAAGGTTCCGAGAGGGGGTCCGACAAGGGGTGGAGTGGGCCGGGTTATAGGTAACAACCGGCCGAAGGGGAAGTCTTTAGGTGAAATCAGAACGTCTTCAACAACTTCCTCCACCCTGTTAGATGACTGTCCTAACCTGCGGAAAATGCTGATTAACCAAATCTTGCGGAAGCTGCCCTTGGCGGGCGCTCCGGCCCGCCATCCACTGCGTGATGCGGGGTGCGGCCGAAAGCAAGACCCCGCCCCGAAGGGGGCGGGGTCGAGATGAAGGCGAGGGCCCGTTTGGGCGCCCTCGCACCGAGGCCGGTTTAGCCCTCGATGATGTAGACGATCTCATGGGTCTCAGGCTGCACGATCACGTAGCGGCCCTTGACCAGGATGAACTGATAGCCGCGCCACTGCGGGTAGATCGTCACGACCCGCTCCGGCACCGGGTAGAAGTGAACGTCAGCCGGAACGCGGGTGCCGACCGACACGTTAAAGTTGACGTTGGTGGCTTCGGTCACGTGCTCCGACTTGATCGCGGTCGTGATCTGGCTGCGCTTCTCGGCCGGCGGAGCCGCGGTGGCCGACGTTGCCGCGTTACCGGTCGTGGTCTGCGTGCGGCTCGTGTCGTTGGTCTGCGCGCGGTTGGGGTCGGCCGGGCTCTTGGTCTGAGCGTTCTGGTTGGTCGTGGCACCGGCACCGCTCTTGTCGCGGCCCTCGGCGTTCATCTTGCCGCTCTTGTCACGCTCCTCGGCTTTCATGTTGCCGCTCTTGTCGCGACCTTCGGCCTTCATGTCCTTCGAGCCCTCCTTGGAGCCCTTGGTCGCTTCGTTCTCCGAGCTCATGCCCTTCGACTTTTGGGTACTGTCCTGCGCGCCCTTGGTGGCCGTGCCGGACTTGTCGGACTCCGCACCCTTGGTGCTCGACTCACCGGTCGTCGAATGCTCGGAACCCTTCATGCCGCTCTTGTCATGCTGCATGGTGCCCGATGACGCACCACCGGACGGTGCAGACTGCTGCGTGGTCGCACCACCACCGGCCCCGGTTTCCTTGTTGGCGCCGCCGGCGCCCTGTGCGTTCGCGAAACCGGTGCCGGCGATCAAAGCCGCCGCCGCGACCGAAATCAGAAAGCGGTTAGACATCGCAATTCCTCCTCGTTTTTCAGCATTGCCCGCGCCGACAACGGGAGAGCATGTGCGATGTTCCTGTTGATTTGCGGTTCCTTGCGGTTTGTTCTTGAGGTGAATGCGCGATGAACGCGCGAGATGAATGCGCGGCTGCTTCAACCGCAGGCCCAGTCGAACTCCGCGCCCGCATGATCGAGCTGGCCGTTGCCGCCGCCGAAA
This sequence comes from Bradyrhizobium sp. USDA 4504, assembly GCF_054063995.1. Lineage (NCBI taxonomy): Bacteria > Pseudomonadati > Pseudomonadota > Alphaproteobacteria > Hyphomicrobiales > Nitrobacteraceae > Bradyrhizobium > Bradyrhizobium sp. USDA 4504. Next base: position 2,559,465 of record NZ_JBSSGV010000001.1, read on the forward strand.
TTGAAGCCGCCGAAATGCTCTTCGATCTCGAGATTAGGTCGCGCTATATTTTCGGCCTCGCGCGACTTGCGTCGTTGGTGACGGCCCTTGGTTGCGACCCGCGCGGAATCGGTTCGGTGGCGGCCACAAAAAATCCGGCTGCATCGCAGCCGGATCTTGTACGCGATGAGCGCTGTCGGAGCGGCGATCAGCAGGTCGCCTTGCCGCAGCGGGCGATGCCGATCTTTTCCTTGAGGTTGTCGACGCCGACGGCGCCGATCACGACCTGCTTGCCGATCACGTAGCTCGGCGTGCCGTTCATGCCCATGGATTCGGCAAGGCGGAAGTTCTCCTCGATGGTCGCCTTCACCTCGGGGCTCGCCATATCCTTCTCGAGTTTCGCCATGTCGAGACCGACCTCCTTGGCGACCGCCAGCGCGCGCGCCTTGTCGGCGGCGCCGCGGCCGCCGAGCAGCTTCTGGTGGAAATCGAGATACTTCTTGCCGGTCGGATCCTGCATGCGCACGGCGACCGCGACCTGCGCGGCCTCGACCGAGCCTTGGCTCAGCACCGGGAATTCCTTCAGCACGACCTTCAGCTTCGAATCCGCCTTCATCAAATCGAGCATGTCGGACATCGCGCGCTTGCAGTAGCCGCAATTGTAGTCGAAGAACTCGACGAAGGTGACGTCGCCGTCCTTGTTGCCGAGCATGACGCCGCGCGGCGAATTGAAGATGGTGTCGGCGTTCTTGGCGACGCTCTGCTCATGCTTCTCGGCTTCGGCGGCGGCCTGCCGCTTGCTCAGCTCGTTCATCGCCTCCTCGAGCACCTCCGGGTGCGCGATCAGATAGTTGCGCACGATGGTCTCGATGTCGCCGCGCTGGGTGTCGGTGAAGCTCTGCGCGGACGCCGGAAGCGGCGCGGCGCAAACGCCGAGCGCGAGCAGGGCAGGGGCAAGAAAACGAAGCGCTGGCATGACAAAATCCTTGTTCGCGGTGGCTCAAAAAAACGGCGGGGCCGTGAGCCGGTTTAGGTGATCGTTGTATGGAACTACGGTTTATTTCTAGTTGTTTTTCTGACCCGGCATGGGCTTGGCGCTCACAATGTCGTCAGCTTTGACCCAGCCGGGCGTGCCGATCGCGAACCGCGTCTTGGCGCGTGACGCAAGATCGCGGGCGGTCTTGGTGTCGCCGCGGAGATAGGCGGCCTGCGCCGAGGCGAGGTCGGCCTGGGCATAGTCGCCCTTGCGGCCATAGGCCATCGCGAGCTGGGTATAGCCGAGCGGCGCCTCTGGCTCGCGCGCCACCGCGGCACGCAGCATGTTGATCGCCTCGTCGGTGTAGGCCTTGTTGTCCGAGGCGACCAGCGCCTGGCCGAGCAGCATCTCGATCAACGGCGAATTGCTGGAGAGCTGCACTGCGCGGCGCAGCGGCGCGATGGCTTCGGCCGGCCGGCCGCCTTCGAGCAGCGCCTGGCCGCGCAATTCATGGAAATAGGGATTGTTGGGCTGCACCTGGATCAAGCCGTCGATCTGCGCGATCGCCGAGCGCAGATCGCCGTGCAGATAGGTCGTGATCGCGCGTGCATAGCGCGCCGGCAGGCTGGTGTTGGACAGCGGATAGCGGCGGTAGACCGTGTCCTGCCGCTCCATGAAGCCCGAGATCTTGGCGCGCATCATGTCGTGGCGCAGCTGCAGCGCCGGATCGTCCTTCTTGTCCCAATAGGGGCTGGAGCGCGCCAGTTCCTGTAGCGCGGAGACGCGATCGACCGGCATCGGATGCGACTGCAGATAAGGGTCAGCCCCGCGCGAGGCGAACAGGCTCTCGTCGGTGAAGCGCTTGAACGTCTCGTACATGCCCTTGGCGGATTGTCCGGTCGCATTCAGGAACTTGACGCCGGCGCGGTCGGCGTTCTCTTCCTGCTGGCGTTGATAGGACAATAGCGTGCGCTGAATGACCGCTTGCGGCGCCGAGATCGCCGCGGCGCCGGCGCTGGAGAGACCATTGCCGCCGCCGCGGCCGCCCGCACCCGCGGCAAGCGCGCCGACGCCGAGCAGCATCGCGATGATCATCTGGGTCTGGGCCTGCGCCAGCTGCTCGCGCATCTTGGCGAGATGGCCGCCGGCGAGGTGGCCGGTCTCGTGCGCCAGCACGCCGATGATCTGGTTCGGCGTCTCCGATTGCAGCAGCGCGCCGTAATTGACGAAGATGCGCCGGCCGTCGGCGACGAAGGCGTTGAACGAGCCGTCGTTGATGATCACGATCTGGATGTTCTGCTTCTCCAGACCGGCGGCGCGCAGGATCGGCCTTGTGTATTCGCGCAACAGCTGCTCGGACTCGGTGTCGCGCAGCACCGGCGGGCCTTTTTGCTGGGCTCGCGCAGGGACCACGGGGCCGACCGCGAGCGCAACCGCGGTCATGAGCGCGGTCAGCTTGAAGGTCCTGGTGCGAAGCGCGAGGCGGAACAGCATGGGCGATCTATCGGCGATGACTGGACGCGCCGGCACAAGTCCGTGTTCCGGGCCCGACCGGATCAGGCGCGTGGCGCAGTCTGTTGTTTTTGCAGTTCTTCTTCACGCGAACCGGGTATTCACTAGGCCTGAAAGCGTTATAAGGAGCCACCGAATGCGGCCAGTCTGGGGCGGCAGCCGGTAACGGGAACCCGAATTCGGCAGCGGCCGTGCAATAGCAGAAATCCATGCGTGAAGCGACACCGAGAGACCGTGTAGGCAGCCTGTTGACAGCGTCCGGACGGAGCGATGTTCCGCCGTTCATGGTGATGGACGTGATGGCGGCGGCCGCGCGAATCGAGGCCGCCGGCGGCCATGTCATCCATATGGAGGTGGGGCAGCCTGCCGCAGGCGCGCCGAAGCCGGCGATCGCGGCCGCGCAGGCCGCGCTTGCGGACGGGCGGATCGACTACACCTCGGCACTCGGCGTTCCCTCGCTGCGCGCACGCATCGCCCGGCACTACAGCGACACGTATGGTTGCGCGGTAGACGCTGAGCGCATCATCGTCACGACCGGCTCGTCGGGTGGATTCATCCTGGCGTTTCTTGCGATGTTCGAGCCGGGCGACCGGGTCGCCGTGACCGTGCCGGGCTATCCGCCGTACCGGCATATCCTGACCGCGCTGGGCTGCGAGCCGGTGCTGATCGAAACCTCCGGCGACACCCGCCATGCCCTGACCGGCGAGGCGCTGCTCGCCGCCCATCGCAAGGCGCCGCTGAAGGGCGTGCTGGTCGGCAGCCCCGCCAACCCGACCGGCACCATGATGTCGCGCGAGGCGCTGTCGACCCTGATGGCGGCCGCCGACAGCGCGGGCATCCGCTTCATCTCCGACGAGATCTATCACGGGCTCGACTATGCGTTTCCTGCGGTGACGGCCGCAGAGCTGTCGCCGAACGCGCTCGTGATCAACTCGTTCTCGAAGTACTTCTGCATGACCGGCTGGCGTGTCGGCTGGATGGTGGTGCCCGACGTGCTGGTGCGGCCGATCGAGCGGCTGCAGCAGAACCTGTCGATCTCGGTGCCGACCCTGTCGCAGATCGCGGCCGAAGCGGCGTTCGAAGGCCGCGAGGAGATGGAGGCGATCAAGCGCGGCTATCAGGAGAACCGCCGCATCCTGATCGAAGGGCTGCCGAAGGCCGGCCTGACCAAATTCCTTCCCGCTGACGGCGCGTTCTACCTCTATGCCGACGTCTCCGACTTCACCTCCGACAGCTTCGCCTTCGCCAGCGAGATGCTCGAGAAGGCGCATGTCGCGGCGACCCCCGGCGTCGATTTCGATCCGATCCACGGCCGCGCCTTCATCCGTTTTTCCTATGCACGCTCGGCCGCGGAGATGCAGGAAGCAGTTGCACGGATCGCGCATTGGCTTAAATAGCCCGCGAACTCCAGGAGCCTTCAAACTCCAAGAGCCATCAAGAGCCTTCCGGCGTTCGCTTTGCCTTTCGGATCGGTTTCGCAGCGCAGTGCCGTGGTTTCGCCGGCACTGTGGCGGGCGGATCATCGCGGATAAGCGGCAGGGCCCACACAGTTCCATTTGACTTGAACCGCCAAGTTGATCTTGGCTGTTTCCGCCATTTCTGAGGGGGAGTGACACATGGCAACGGCAACCGTTGTCACGGCTGCGCCGGCGAGCGCCGGCAGCAAGCCGTGGTATAAAGTTCTCTATGTCCAGGTCCTGATCGCGATCGTGCTCGGCGCATTGGTCGGCTGGTTGTGGCCGGGCCTTGCCACCAACGAGTGGATCAAGGCGCTCGGTGACGGCTTCATCAAGCTGATCAAGATGGTGATCGCGCCGATCATCTTCTGCACCGTGGTATCGGGCATCGCCCATATACAAGATGCCAAGAAGGTCGGCCGCATCGGTGTCAAGGCGCTGGTGTATTTCGAGGTCGTCTCGACCTTCGCGCTGGTGATCGGATTGCTCGTCGGCAATCTGGTCAGGCCCGGTGCCGGCTTCGGCAATGCGGCGGCGAACGCGCAGGCGGTTGCCGGCTATGCCAAGCAGGCGGAGGCGCAGAAGAGCGTCGACTTCGTGCTGCACATCATTCCGGACACCGTGGTCGGTGCATTCGCGCAGGGCGAGATCCTGCAGGTGCTGCTGTTCTCGGTGCTGTTCGGCTTCGCGATCATGGGCCTCGGCGAGCGCGGCCACACCATCCGCTCGTTCATCGACGACGCCGCGCACGCCGTGTTCGGCGTCATCTCGATCGTGATGCGGGCGGCGCCGATCGGCGCGTTCGGCGCGATGGCCTTCACCATCGGCAAGTTCGGCACCGGCGCGATCCTCAACCTGATGGGGCTGATCGCGACATTCTATCTGACCGCCGCGCTGTTCGTGTTCGTGGTGCTCGGCATCATCGCGCGGATCGCGGGGTTCTCGATCTTCAAGTTCCTGGCCTACATCAAGGACGAGCTATTGATCGTGCTCGGCACCTCGTCCTCCGAGAGCGCGCTGCCGTCATTGATGGAGAAGCTCGAACGGCTCGGCTGCTCGAAATCGGTGGTCGGCCTCGTGGTGCCCACGGGCTATTCGTTCAACCTCGACGGCACCAACATCTACATGACGCTGGCGACCCTGTTCATCGCACAGGCGCTGGGCTTCGATCTCACCTTCAGCCAGCAGATCACCATCCTGATCGTGGCGATGCTGACCTCGAAGGGCGCCTCCGGCATCACCGGCGCCGGCTTCATCACCTTGGCGGCGACGCTTGCGGTGGTCGATCCGCGGCTGGTGCCGGGCATGGCGATCGTGCTCGGCATCGACAAGTTCATGAGCGAGTGCCGCGCGCTGACCAATCTGTGCGGCAACGGCGTGGCTTGCGTGATCGTCGCCTGGTGGGAGGGTGAGCTCGACCGCGACAAGCTCAATGCCAATCTCGCCAAACAGGTCGACCCAACCGACATGGAGACCGCGTTGACGACGGACTAGTTCTCCTTAGTTAGAACCGGTCCAGCCGATACGGCGAGGTGTCCACCGCGGATGCCTCGCCGTTCATCGTTTCGGCCAGCACCCGCGCGGTCGCGGGGCCGAGCGTGAAGCCCTGATGGCCGTGGCCGAAATTCACCCACAGCCCGCGATGCCGCGGCACCGGCCCGAGCACCGGCAGCATGTCGGTTGTGCAGGGGCGGGTGCCGAACCACGGTTCGGGCTCGACGCGGCTGCCGATCTCGATCAGCTCGCGCGCCGCCGCTTCGGCGTAGCCGAGCTGGATCGGCGTCGCCGGTGCGTCGGGACTGGTCAGCTCCGCGCCGGTGGTGATGCGGATGCCCTTGGCCATCGGCGCCATCGCGTAGCCATTTGCAGTGTCGACCAGCGGCAGGTCGAGCGAGCGGCCGCCCTGGTAGTGCATGTGGTAGCCGCGCTTGCGTACTAGCGGGATCCGGTAGCCGAACTTGCGCAGCAATTGCGGTGACCACGGGCCGAGCGTGACCACAACGTGGGCGGCATCGATCCGGCCGCCACTGGTGTCGACCGACCAGCCGGACGTCGTCTGCGTCAGCGTCTGCGCATCGCCGCGCAGCAGCGTGCCGCCGAGACGTTCGAACAGTCCGGCATAGGCGGAAACAAGTCCGCCGGGGTCCGACACGGTCCAGGGCCCAAGCCAGTGAATGGCGCCGGGCAGGTCGTCGCGCAGCAACGGTTCCGCCTCGGCGAGCTCGCGGCCATCAAGCACGCGAAACGTCACGCCGAAGTCGCGCTGGTTCTCCTCGGCGATTGCAATGGCCTGCTCCAGCGCGGCCGGGTCGCGATGCAGCAGGCGATAGCCGGCGCGGCGGATCAGATTGTCGGCATGGGCGTCGCGGATCAGCGTGTCGTGCTCCGCGGTGGCGTAGGCGATCAGGCGCGCCCACGCGATGGTGGCTTCGCGGTGCCGCTCGGGCGTCGAGTTCCACCAATAGCGCAGCAGCGGGCCGGCATGCTGCGGCAGCGACGCCAGGCGGTAGCGCACGTCGTTGGTGCGCCCCATCGCGATCCGGGCGAGGATGGCGGGATCGCGCGGCATCGGGTAGGGCCGAACCGCTTCGCTCTGAATGATGCCGGCATTGCCGTAGCTGGTTTCGCGGCCCGGTTCCTTGCGGTCGACGAGCGTCACCGACCAGCCGCGGCGCTGCAGATGCAGCGCCGTGCTGACACCCACCATGCCGCCGCCAAGAACGATCGCGCTTTGCATTGGGATCCGTCTCCGTCAGGCTCCGTTGCGCCGGCATCTGACGAACGGATTGCCTGTTCAATAAAAACGCCCGGCGCGAGCCGGGCGTTTTGACTTGCAGGTGGTGCTAGTTGCCGCCGCCGAAGCGGCGCGACCACCAGCCCTTGCGGGCCGGAGCCTCGGCCGCAGCCGGCTCTGGAGCAGCCGCGGCCGGCTCAGGGGCAGCTTCCTCCGCCGGGCTTTGAACCAGCGCCGCTGATGCCTCGGGCTGCGGGCTCGATGCGAAGTTGACCTTTTCGCGCACCGTCGAGCGGCGACGCTGCGCGCGGTCGCCTTCGGCAGTGTCCTCGGCGGCAGACGCCGCGGCAGTTTCGGGCTCGGGTGCCGCGACCGGCTCGACGGGGGCGACCTCGGTCGGCTGCCACTCCGGCGGCTCGGCGACCAATTCGGGCTGCGCCAGCGAGGGAGCCGGCTCCGCGTCATGACTATCGAAATCGGCGACTGCGTCGGAGGCCTCCGACGTCGCCGCCGGGCTCAACTCATCGGAGATCGATCCGGCGAGACCGTCATCCGGTCCGCCACTGCCGCGCCGGCGGCGGCCGCCACGGCGTCCGCGGCGCCGCGGACGGCGATCGCCATTGCCGGCCTGGTCGTCGCGGGCAGCGCTCTGCTGCTCGTCGCCTTCGTCCTCATCACCTTCGGCATCGGCGGCGGCAACCGCCTCGGTGCCTTCGGGCAGGACATGCATGAGATCGCCGTCCTCGCGCGGCTGCTGGGCGCCTTCACGCGCCTCGCTGCCGCCACCGCGGCCGCGGCGCCGGCGGCGCCGCTTGCGGCGCTGACCGTCGCCTTCGCCCTCGGCGGAGCCCGATTCATCGCCGGCCGCCCGCTCGTCGGCGAGGCCCTCGGTCTCGTCGGTTTCGAGCTCGGCCTCGTATTCGAACAGTTCTTCCTCGTCATCGGCCTCTTCGGCCTGGGCCGGCGCAGCGGCAGCCTGCGCAGCGAGCAGCGCCTTGGCGGCTTCGAGCGTATGCACCTGCTCGCCGCGGTCGATAATGTAGGACTGCTGGCCATGCACCGTGGCGTCCGCGACGATCGACAGCGAAACCCGGAAGGAGTCTTCGAGGTCGCGCAGATGGCCGCGCTTGTGGTTGAGCACGTAGAGCGCGACGTCGGTGCGGGTGCGGACTACCAGATTGTGGGTCGCGCCCTTCATCAGGATTTCCTCGATGCCGCGCAACAGCTGCAGCGCCACCGACGAGACCGAACGGACGTGACCGCTTCCGCCGCATTGCGGGCAGGGCTCCGTCGAACTTTCGAGCACGCTGGCGCGGATGCGCTGGCGCGACATTTCCAAGAGGCCGAAATGCGAGATGCGGCCGACCTGGATCCGCGCACGGTCCTGGCGCAGGCAGTCGGACAGCTTGCGCTCGACCGCGCGGTTGTTGCGCTTCTCGTCCATGTCGATGAAGTCGATGACGATCAGGCCGGCGAGGTCACGCAGGCGCAATTGGCGCGCGACTTCTTCCGCCGCTTCCAGATTGGTCTTGAGCGCGGTGTCCTCGATATGGTGCTCGCGCGTGGCGCGGCCGGAGTTGACGTCGATCGAGACCAGCGCCTCGGTCTGGTTGATCACGATGTAGCCGCCGGAGCGCAATTGCACGGTCGGCGAGAACATTGCGTCGAGCTGGCTTTCGACGCCCATGCGCGAGAACAGCGGCTGACCGTCGCGATACTGCTTCACCGCGCGCACATTGGCCGGCATCAGCATCTTCATGAAGTCGCGCGCTTCACGGTAGCCGGCTTCGCCGGCCACCTGGATCTCGTCGATCTCCTTGTTGTAGAGGTCGCGGAGCGAGCGCTTGATCAGCGAACCTTCCTCGTAGACCAGCGTCGGCGCCTGCGACTTCAGCGTCAGGTCGCGCACCGTTTCCCACATCCGGATCAGATATTCGAAGTCGCGCTTGATCTCCGGCTTGCTGCGGGAGGCGCCGGCGGTGCGCAGGATGATCCCCATGCCCTCGGGCACGTCGAGATCCTGCACCACTTCCTTCAGCCGCGAACGGTCCTGGGCGGAGGTGATCTTGCGGCTGATGCCGCCGCCGCGCGCGGTGTTGGGCATCAGCACGGCGTAGCGGCCGGCGAGCGACAGATAGGTGGTCAGCGCGGCGCCCTTGTTGCCGCGCTCTTCCTTGACGACCTGCACCAGCATCACCTGCCGGCGCTTGATCACTTCCTGGATCTTGTACTGGCGGCGCGGACGGAACGGGCGCTCCGGAACCTCCTCGAGCACGTCGTCGCCGCCGACCGACTCGACGACGTCCTCTTCCTCGCCTTCCTCGCCGTCATCCTCTTCGTCATCTTCGCCGGCCTCGTCGCCAGGCCCGGTCTCGGGCGCGACCACCTCGGCGAGCGCGCCATATTCGGCGACCGCGTGCTCATCGGCGTGAACCTCGTCGGAAGCCACATGCGGCGCGTCGTCGGCATGCGCGGCGTTTTCCTCGATCTGCTCCTCATGGGCGCGCTCGGGCTCATGATTGACCTCGACCGTCTCGACGGTCTCGGGCGCGGCCGACGCGGCGGAGGCTTCGACCACCGCAACGACGGGGTCGGAGGGGGCGTCGGCAACCGCCGCCTCGCTCACCTCGGGGGCGTGGTCGTGATCATGGGCATGATCGTGGTCGTGATGGTCGTCGTGACCATGATCGTGGTCGCCATGATCGTCGTGGTCATGATCATGGTGATGCTCATGGTCCTCGTGATGCGCATGATCATGCGCCTCATGCTCGTGGCCTTCGTGGGCGACCACGCCGTGATCCTGGTGCCCGGCATCATGTTCATGATGCTCGGCATCGACGGGATGTTCGTGGGCCTCGATGGTGGGCAGCGCCTGGGTGTCGTTCGCGCCCTCGATCACCTCGCTCTGGACGCGCTCGCCATGGCCGCGGCGACGGGCATTGCGATGGCGCGACCGGCGGCGATGGCCGCGGTTCTCGTGCTCTTCCTCGGCCTCGCGATGGGCGCGCTCGTCGGCCTCGATCAGCGCCTGACGGTCGGCGACCGGGATCTGGTAATAGTCGGGATGGATTTCGCTGAAGGCCAGGAAGCCATGCCGGTTGCCGCCATACTCGATGAAGGCGGCCTGCAGCGACGGCTCTACGCGCGTAACCTTGGCGAGATAAATGTTGCCGCGCAGCTGTTTGCGCTGGGCGGTCTCGAAATCAAACTCTTCGACGCGATTGCCACGGACCACGACGACCCGGGTCTCTTCCGGGTGGGTGGCATCGATCAACATCTTGTTGGGCATTTTGGAGCTCTTGACGGCGGCGGGCGCGGATCATGGCGCGCGCAAACTGCGCCGCCCGGTGACGCGACGGTCCACCTGATTCGGGGGTGAGGGGAAGGCCGAAACGCATCTCGCGGCGCAGCGCCGGACGGGAACTCACCGGGATGATGCGACGGGCGAAGTTTTCACCTCGCGTCAGCGCGATCATTCGGGGGATCCTGGTCGGCAATGCAGTCTGGCGCATTAAGCGTCGGCCCGTCTAAACATGTTGGCGGCGAAAAATACCGCCGTATCTTTTGCTGAAAGCCCCGTCTGGCGCCGAAGCGCCTGCCGGCCATCGCATATCGAGGCCCCAAGGGACCGGATAATCGGTTATGCCTTGTCTCAAACCGTCCCTCTGGCGAGGGAGTGTGCCTGGGACCGGACGCCGCTCGGGCTTGAATCCGCCACTCCGTGTCAGCCGCGCGCGGCGCTGGCTGGGGAGGGACCGGAAAAACACGGCGGGATCTTCGATCAGGAAGGTTCCACCGCTGCACCGGGAGGCTGAACGCGACACAACCGGGAGTACTAGCCGTCAGCACCTCGTACATACGTGGATTGACCGCCGCGTGCAAGGGAAGCGTCACGCCGCCGCAACACTCGGTTCTTTTCGCCGGAGCGTCATTAGGGGGCGATTAACCGTGTGGTTCTAATGCGGTAAGAAGCAGCTGGGAGGCTACGAATCGGGTGGCGAACCGCGCAAAACACCTTGTTTTTCTGGGATGCGGGCTATTTTGCGCCGCAACATCGGTGTTTGCCATTGCCGGCGCCCCGAGCGCCGCTGAGGGCCCGCAGAACAGCCCGCCTGCGCCGGCCGCGAGCTCCCCGAATTTCCCGGTCGCATCCGGCGCCAGGCTCGCCGGCGACGCCAAGCAGACCCGATTCATCCTCGACCTCGACCGCAAGATCGAATTTCGCGCCTTCCCGCTGGCTGACCCCTACCGCGTCGTGGTCGATATCCCGCAGGTCGATTTTCAGCTCGCGGCCGGCACCGGCTCGGCGGGGCGGGGCCTGGTGAAGGCGTTCCGCTATGGCCTCGTGATGCCCGGCGGCTCGCGGATCGTGTTCGACCTGACCGGACCGGTGAAGATCGCGAATTCCTACGTGCTCGACGCCGCCAACGGCCAGCCGCCGCGGCTTGTGCTGGACTTCGAGGAGGTCGACCGCACCAGCTTCGTGCAGTCGCTGGCGCCCGCGAGCCGGCCCGAATCGAAACCGGCGATTTCCGAATCCACCACCGCCACCATTCCGGCCGTCACCTCGGCGGCGCTGCCGCCGGTCGCGGTCACCGACGCGCGCCCGCTGATCGTGATCGATCCCGGTCACGGCGGCATCGACAACGGCACGCAATCCGGCGACCAGACCGAGAAGAACCTGGTGCTCGGCTTTGGCCTTGCCCTGCGCGACCGGATCGAGAAGTCGGGCAAGTATCGGGTGGTCATGACGCGGTCCGACGACACCTTCATCCCGCTCAACGATCGGGTGAAGATCGCGCGCTCCCAGTCCGCGGCGCTGTTCGTCTCGATCCACGCCGACGCCCTGCCGCGCCGCGAGGGCGATGCCCAGGGCGCCACGATCTACACGGTGTCGGACAAGGCCTCCGACGCCGAGGCCGAACGGCTGGCGGAGGCGGAAAACAAGGCCGACGCCATCGGCGGGGTGAACCTGACCGACGAACCGACCGAGGTCGCCGACATCCTGATCGACCTCGCGCAGCGTGAAACCAAGACGTTTTCCAATCGCTTCGCCCGTCTTCTGATGGACGAGATGAAGACCACGGTGCGGATGCACAAGCATCCGCTCAAATCGGCCGGCTTCCGGGTGCTGAAGGCGCCCGACGTGCCGTCCGTGCTGGTCGAGATCGGCTACGTCTCCAACAAGGGGGACCTCGAGCACCTGGTCTCGGAGAGCTGGCGGAACAAGGCGGTCGGCTCGATGGTGCAGGCGATCGACACGTTCTTCGCCAAACGGCTGGCAACTGCCGGGTCGGCAAAGTGAAATCGGCTCGCTGAAAAGCCGGGGCCGTTGCGCCGAAGCCCTAGTTTGGCCACAGCCGCGACGGTATAGACAATGGACCGCAGGTCCGCAGAATCGACCATATTGTCCGGCGGCTCTTGTATACTCGCGTGCGCAAGGTGGCTCGCTGGGCCAAAGCTTCGTTGTGTGAGGCTTTCGCACTTTTGGACAGGCGCTTCTGACGACTGAGCGCCGGAGGGTAGGAACGGAACGTCGATAATGCGCCTGCTCGTGCGGTTTATGGGTTTCTTGTTCGCCGCCGGAACCGTCGTGTTCCTGGTCGGTGTCGCCGCCGTCGCTGGCGCCATCTGGCATTTCTCCAAGGATCTGCCCGACTACTCGCAGCTGCAGGACTATGAGCCGCCGGTGATGACCCGCGTGCATGCCGCCGACGGCGCGCTGCTTGGCGAATACTCCAAGGAGCGCCGGCTCTATCTGCCGATCCAGGCGGTGCCGAAGCTCGTGATCAACGCCTTCCTCGCCGCCGAAGACAAGAACTTCTACGAGCACGGCGGCATCGACTATCAGGGCATGGCGCGCGCTGCGATCCTTTATGCGCAGAACTACGGCTCGAACCGTCGCCCGCAGGGCGCCTCGACCATCACCCAGCAGGTCGCGAAGAACTTCCTGCTCACTAACGAGGTCTCGTTCAGCCGCAAGATCAAGGAAGCCTTGCTGGCGATGCGCATCGAGCGCGCCTATTCCAAGGACCGCATCCTCGAGCTCTATCTGAACGAAATCTATCTCGGCCTCGGTGCCTACGGCATCGCGGCGGCGTCGCTGGTCTATTTCGACAAGTCGGTCAACGAGCTGACGATTGCGGAGGCGTCCTATCTCGCCGCGCTGCCGAAAGCGCCGGCGGCGCTGCATCCGGTGCGCAACCGCGACCGCGCGATCGAGCGCCGCAATTATGTGATCGATCGTCTGCTGGAGAACGGCTGGATCAAGCAGGCCGACGCCGACAAGGCGCGCAAGGACCCGCTCAACGTCACCAGCCGCTCGAACGGCGCGCATATCTTCGCCGGCGAATATTTCGCCGAGGAGGTCCGCCGCGACATCTTCGAGCGCTACGGCGAAAAGAAGCTCTACGAGGGTGGTCTGTCGGTGCGCACCACGCTCGATCCCAAGATCCAGGTGATGGCGCGCAAGACCATGGTCGCGGGGCTCGTCAATTACGACGAGGCGCAGGGTTGGCGCGGGGCGCTGCACAAGCTCGACATTTCCGGTGACTGGGGCGTCAAGCTTGCCGACGTGAAGTCGCTCTCCGACATCTCGCCGTGGCGGATGGCTGTCGTGCTCGAGACCAGCGATCAGTCGGCGCGGATCGGCTTCCAGCCGGGCCGCGAACTCGGCGGCGCGGTCAGCAAGGAGCGGCAGACCGGCATCATCACGATGGACGGCGTACGTTGGGCCAAGACCAAGGGCAAGGCGCCGAGCGCCGTTTCGCAGGTGCTGCAGCCGGGCGACGTGATCTACGCCGATCCGCTGGTGACCAAGGACGGCAACGCGGTCGAAGGCCAGTATCGCCTGCGGCAATTGCCTGAAGTGTCCGGCGCCATGGTGGCGATGGATCCGTGGACCGGCCGCGTGCTCGCGATGGTCGGCGGCTTCTCGTTCGACCAGAGCCAGTTCAACCGCGCGACGCAAGCCTACCGGCAGCCGGGTTCGTCGTTCAAGCCGATCGTGTACTCGTCGGCGCTGGACAATGGCTATACGCCGTCGACCACCGTGATCGACGCGCCGATCGAGATCGATCAGGGGCAGGGCGCCGGCGTGTGGCGTCCGGAAAACTATTCGACCGGCAAATATTACGGCCCGACCACGCTGCGCAACGCGTTGCAGCGCTCGCTCAACACCGTGACGGTGCGGCTCGCGCAGGACATCGGCATGCCGCTGGTCGGCGAATACGCCAAGCGCTTTGGCGTCTATGACGAATTGCCGAACTATCTGTCGTATGCGCTGGGTGCCGGCGAGACGACCGTGATGCGCATGGTCACGGCCTATTCGATGTTCGCCAATGGCGGCCGCCGGGTGAAGCCGACGCTGATCGATCGCATCCAGGATCGCTACGGGCATACCATTTTCAAGCACGACACCCGCGAATGCCGCGGCTGCGACGCGCCCGGGGGCTGGAAGAGCCAGCCGGAGCCGCAGCTGGTCGACCGCCGCGAGCAGGTGCTCGACCCGATGACCGCCTACCAGATCACCGAGATGATGGAAGGTGTGGTCCAGCGCGGCACCGCGACCGTCGTGAAGGAGGTCGGCAAGCCGATCGCCGGCAAGACCGGCACCACCAACGACGAGAAGGACGTCTGGTTCGTCGGCTTCTCGCCGGATCTCGCAGTCGGCGTTTACATGGGCTACGACAAGCCGCGCAATCTCGGCCGCGCCGCCACCGGCGGCCACGTCGCAGCGCCGATCGCCCGCGACTTCCTCAAGCTTGCGCTCGCCGACAAGCCGCCGACGCCGTTCAAGGTTCCGGCCGGCATCAAGCTGATCCGCGTCGACGCCAAGACCGGCATGCGCGCCGGTCCCGGCGACGGCGGCAACACCATCCTCGAAGCCTTCAAGCCGGGCACCGCGCCGCCGGAGAACTATTCGGTCATCGGCGTCGCCGATGCCGATGGGCGCGGCCCTGCGCCTGGCCCGCAGCCGTCGCAGAATGGGGCGCAGCCGGATGGCGGCTTCTTCATGCGTCCGGGAACCGGGGGGCTTTACTAGCGGCCTGTCCGGCCAAATCGCCGGGATAGTGCGGCCAAGTCGATTGCGCTTTGCCGCGCCGGTCGCTACATCCCCCGGAACCTTTTTAGCCAACACCTGAAAGACCATGCGCGCGGAAATCGAACGCCTTGTTGAAGAGATCAAGCAGTCAGTCGGGCTGCTGAGGAGGCATCTTTGACGTCGAACAATCGACGGCACGCCTCGCTGAGCTGAACAAGCTCGCAGAAGACCCCAATCTCTGGAACGATCCCCAGAAGGCCCAGCGGCTGATGCAGGAGCGTACCTCACTGGAGGACGCGCTCTCAGGCATCGGCAAGGTCGAGCGCGAGCTCGAGGACAATATCGGCATGATCGAGCTCGGCGAGGCCGAGAACGATGAGGGCGTGGTCGCCGAGGCCGAGAAGGCGCTCAAGGATCTCAAGAAGGAGGTCGCCCGGCGCGAGCTGGAGGCGCTGCTGTCGGGCGAGGCCGACAAGTTCGATTCCTATCTCGAAGTCCATGCCGGCGCCGGCGGCACCGAGAGCCAGGACTGGGCGCAGATGCTGCTGCGCATGTACACGCGCTGGGCGGAGAAGCACGGCTTCAAGATCGAGTTCCTCGAAGAATCCCAGGGTGAAGAGGCCGGCATCAAGTCCGCCACCATCCAGATCAGCGGCCACAACGCCTATGGCTGGCTGAAGACCGAGGCCGGCGTGCATCGCCTGGTGCGCATCTCGCCGTTCGATTCCAACGCGCGGCGGCACACCTCGTTCTCGTCGGTGCAGATCTTCCCGGTGATCGACGACTCCATCAAGATCGAGATCAAGGAGTCCGATGTCCGCACCGACACCATGCGGTCGGGCGGCGCCGGCGGTCAGCACGTCAACAAGACCGAGTCGGCGGTGCGCCTGACGCACATCCCGACCGGCATCGCGGTGGTCTGCCAGGCCGGCCGCTCCCAGCACAAGAACCGGGCGCAGGCCTGGGACATGCTGCGCGCGCGGCTCTACGAGATCGAGCTGAAGAAGCGCGAGGAGCAGGCTGCCGCCGATCAGGCCGCCAAGACCGACATCGGCTGGGGTCACCAGATCCGCTCCTATGTGTTGCAGCCCTATCAGATGGTGAAGGACCTGCGCACCGGTGTGCAGACCTCCGACACGTCGGGGGTGCTCGATGGCGACCTCGATGAATTCATGGCGGCGACCTTGGCGCAGCGTGCCTTCGGCACCGGGCCCGGTTCCGTTGAGGATGTGGATTAGCCCATGCCGCGCGTCGCTTTCATCGGATTGGGACGCATGGGCCACGGCATGGCCGGCCGTTACCTCGATGCCGGCTTCACGGTCGCCGTGTGGAACCGCAGCAAGGCCAAGGCCGCGGACCTGATCGCTCGCGGCGCGCTGTGGGCGACCTCGCCGGAGGATGCCGCAATCGACGCCGATGCTGTCGTGACCATGGTCGCCGACGACGAAGCCTCGCGCGCGGTCTGGCTGACCAGGGACGGCGCCGCCGCCAACATGAAGGCCGGCACGCTCGCGATCGAATGCTCCACGGTCTCGTACCAGCACACGGTCGAGATGGCGCGCGAACTGCAGAGCCGTGGCTTGGTCTACATCGATTGCCCGGTCACCGGCCTGCCGGAGGCGGCGGCGGCCGGCAAGCTGACGCTGCTGGTGGGCGCTGATCCCGCCGATCTCGATCGGGCGCGGCCGTTCCTAGCGCCGATCGGCAGCACGATCCGCCATTTCGGCGCGGTTGGCACCGGCACTGTGTTCAAGTTGATCAACAACCTGATCGGCGCGGTGCAGATCGCAAGCCTCGCCGAGGGCGTGGCGATCGCCGAGCAGGCGGGCCTCGACATGCAATTGGTGGCCGAGGCGCTGGCGACCGGCGCGGTGGCGAGCCCGCAGGTGATCCGCCACTCCAAGCGGATGATCGACCGCAACTTCTCCGGCGCATCGTTCACCGCGGCGCTGCGCCACAAGGATGCCGACTACGCCGTGCGGCTCGCCGAGACCTTGCTGCCCGGCGTGCCCGTGAGCCGCGCCGCGCTCGCCGCCTACGACAAGGCGAAGGCCCATGCGCCCGACGCCGACGAGGGCCAGATGATCGAGATCGTGTCGCGGCCGAAATAGGCGGGCCGCCATTGTCGGAAATCGGGTGGGAATATTCGCGGCGCTGCCCTAGTCACCTGTCCGACTGCAGGTGAGTGCCCGACATGCCTTCCGCCGACAACTGGATCGATCGCCGCGACTGGGGGCTGCTTGTCCTGCTGTCGGTACTCTGGGGCGGCTCGTTCTTCTTCAACGGCGTGATCCTGCGCGAATTGCCGCCGCTGACCCTGGTGCTGTTGCGCGTCGTGCTCGGCACGATCATCCTGCTGCCGCTGCTGCGGGCCGCCGGAATCGAATTCCCGCGCAGCCTGTCCGGCTGGGCGCCGTTCGTTGCGATGGGGCTGTTCAACAATGTGCTGCCGTTCGCGCTGATCGTGTTCGGGCAGACCTATATTCCGAGCGGGCTGGCCTCGATCCTCAACGCGACGACGCCGCTGTTCGCGGTGGTCGTGATGGCGGCGGCCGGCGAGGAACGGTTGCAAGCGCGCCGCGTGGCGGGCGTTCTGGTCGGGCTGATCGGGGTTGCGATCCTGCATGGCGATGCGCTCGGCTTCGAGAGCCGGCAGGGCATCGGCATCCTGCTGTGCCTCGCGGGCGCCTTCAGCTACGGCATCGCGGCGCTGGTCGGACGGCGGCTGCCGCAGCGCGTGCCGCCCTTGGGCACCGCGACGTTCCAGATGATGGCCTCGGCGGTGCTGATGGCGCCCATCGCCGCCGTCGTCGATCGGCCGTGGCTGTTGCCGATGCCGCATCCCGCGACATGGCTCGCCGTGCTCGGGCTCGCGGCGCTGTCGACGGCGCTGGCCTATATCGTGTTCTTTCAGATCCTGCAGCGCTCCGGAGCGACCAATGTGATGCTGGTGACGCTGCTGATTCCGGTCACCGCGATGCTGCTCGGCTATCTCGTGCTCGGCGAGCCGATCGCACTGCGCGAGGTGATCGGCGCGCTGGTGATCGCGAGCGCGCTGCTCTTGATCGACGGCCGCGTGCTGGTTTGGTTCAGCCGCGCGCCTGCTTCCACGCCGCATACCATCCGCTGAAGCGGCCGCTGTCGCGCTCGCCGCCGTGCCAGGCGGCGTAGGCGGTGCCGTCGTCGGCGACCAACACCACGGCATCGAGCCCCTTGGAGCGGCGCAGCGTGTTCATCGCCTGCGCCGGCGTCTGCGCGATCGGACCTGCGACGTTGAACGAGGTGTTGACCGACATCTCGACGCCGATATGACGGCCGAGCGCCTTCAGATAGGCATAGGTGAGGGGATCGTCGGCCTCGCGCACGATCTGGACGCGGCCGGTGCCGTCGGCATGCACCACCGCCGGAATCTTCGCGCGCGCCTCGGGCTTCGAATGCGCCGTGAGCACCATGTAGTTATAGGCGTTGTAGTCAGCGTCGGAGGCGCCGTCTTCCAGCTCGAAATAATCGCGCGCAGCTTGCAGCGTCGCCATCGGCGCCAGCGGCCGGATCGCCTCGCGATACTTGACGCGCTCGTTGAGCCGCTCGCGCACCTCGGGATCGCAGGGATTGGCGAGGATCGAGCGATGGCCGAGCGCGCGCGGGCCGGTTTCGGCGGCGCCCTGATAGATCGCGATCACGCCGCCTTGCGCGACCATGGATGCCATCAGGTCGGCAACCGCATCGCGCCCTTCTGACGTCGCCACATTGCCGATCTCGGTCGAGGCGATGTCGTCGGCTTGCAGCGCCGCGGTGATGCCGGCGTTCGAGGGCGGCAGGCCGCAATAGAATGCGTGCGACAGCGGCGCGCCGCGCGGCGCGCCCGCCATATGCGCGAACAGCCAGGCGGCGCCGATCGGCACGCCGGGATCGCCGGGCACCGGCGGCACCCACATATGCAGTCGCGTCTTGCGCTGCTGCGCCCGCTCGAACCACGCCTCGTCGAAATGCTCGAGCAGCCGCATGTTGCCGAGCGCGTTCAGCGCGACGCCCCCGGTCAGCACCAGGCGGTCGGTGCCGGTGGTGCGCAGGAGATGGTCGATGACATGGATCATCGCGTCCTCGAACACCAGTTGCGTCGCGGCTGCCTTATCAACGCGGTCCTTGGTGTCGGGGCGGTGATTGATGTCCTCGACGCGCAGCACGGCGTCTGGATTCCAGAGCTGGTCCGGGCGCAGCGGCGGGCCGAGAATGTCGATCAGCGGCTGACGATAGGGATTGTCGGCGGGATCGGCGTACCAATTGGCCATCGCGCGATTGAGCTGCACGCTGCCGTTGGGCCCGAGCTGCAGCACCGCCTTCAAGCGCTGATAATACGGATTGGTGGCGCGGTTCATGTCGCCCCAGGCGGCGGCGCCCATGTAGCGTCCCTCGCTGGACAGCCAAGTCCAGCCGCCCTGGCTGGATGAGATCACGGTGTAGAAAGCACCGAGCGAGTCGAACAGGCTCTCGTTGCAATAGAGCTGCTTCATCTCGCCGTTCTCGGCGACATAGAGCGAGATCGAGCCGACGTCGCCGGTACCGTCGAGCACCGCGATCGCGACACGCTCGCGCGCATCGGCGAATGGCGAGGCCGTGAACGAGTACCAGGCGTGATTGTCGTGATGCGGCATGCAGATCAGCGGCAATTGCTTGTCGAGCCCGTACATCCCGCCGAGCCGGTGCGACAGCCGCCGCACCTGATCCAGCTGGCGCAGATTGATCGCCGGTGCGATCGGGGCGCGCAGCAGTTTGAGGCTGGCCGGCGCTTCCTCGAGCGAGGTGCGGATCAGCATCGCCAGCAGCGCCGGATAGTCCCATGTCGTGACGAAGGCGGCGATATCGCCGATGTCGCGGCCCATCCGCTGCAACACCTTGCGCATGTCGTCGAGCGCGTGTTGCGGGAACTCGTTGGTGTGCTTGTTACCGGAGAAGCGCTCTTCCTCGTTGTTGACGATCAGGCGCGGTCCGTCCTTCTGGGTGATCTCGACCAGCGCGACGCCGGTATTGTGCGTGCCGGGGCAGGCGAGGCCTGCGATATAGACGGTCTCGCCGCGCTGCAGCTTTTCGCGGATCGAGGCGATCGTGCGCTGCGCGAACGCGCCATTGGCCTTGTGCAGGCCACGCTTCGCCAGCGCAGACTCGCTGAGGCGGCGCGTGATCTCATAGCCCGCGGCCGCAAGATGCGGATGCCGCGGACCGGTACGGATGTCCGGTTTACGCAATCAGAACGCCTCGACTCGTGATCCCCAGATCGACCTTCAATCATAAATAGCGCCAGGCAACAATGCCGTTTCGCCCAGCGGAAAAACCCAGCGCTTGCCAGCACATGCGTCTCTTGCGAGACTTGCCGCCAAAACCAACGACAAAAATCGGGAGAAAACGATGCCGGCTCGTTTCGGATATATTGGCGCAATCGCGGCGTTCGCAAGTGCCGCACTGATCGCGACCTCGGCCACCGCGCAGAAGAAATACGATCCCGGCGCGAGTGATGGCGAAATCAAGATCGGCAACATCATGCCATACAGCGGCCCGGCGTCGTCCTATGGGGTGATCGGCAAGACCGAGGCCGCGTTCTTCAAGATGACCAACGAGCAGGGTGGCATCAACGGCCGCAAGATCAACTTCATCAGCTACGACGACGCCTATTCGCCGCCGAAGGCGATCGAGCAGGCGCGCAAGCTGGTCGAGAGCGACGAGGTGCTGCTGATCTTCCAGCCGCTCGGCACGCCGTCCAATTCGGCAATCATGAAATACATGAATGCCAAGAAGGTGCCGCAATTGTTCGTCGCCTCCGGCGGCACCAAGTTCGGTGATCCCAAGAACTTTCCCTGGACGATGGGCTTCCAGCCCAACTACCAGAGCGAGGGCCGCATCTACGCAAAGTACATTCGCGACAAATTCCCCGACAGCAAGATCGCGGTGTTCTGGCAGAATGACGATGCCGGCAAGGATCAGTTCAAGGGCCTGAAGGACGGGCTCGGCGACAAGGTCGGCATGATCATCGCCGACAAGTCGTACGAGGTCTCCGATCCCTCGATCGATTCGCAGATCGTCGCGCTGCACGATTCCGGCGCCGACATCTTCTTCTCCTGGGCGGCGCCGAAGGGCTCGGCGCAGGCGATCCGGAAGGTGGGCGAGCTCGGCTGGAAGCCGAAATTCTTCCTCGCCAACACCGCGACCTCGGTTGCCTCGGTGCTGAAGCCGGCCGGGCTCGAGTTCTCCAAGGGCATCATCTCGACCGCCTATCTGAAGGACCCGACCGATCCGACCTGGGACAAGGATCCGGCGGTGCAGAGCTGGCGTGCCTTCATGGACAAGTATTACCCCGACGGCGACAAGGCCAATGCCAACAACCTCTATGGCTATGTCCAGGCCGAGGCGATGATGCAGGTATTGAAGCAATGCGGCGACAATCTCACGCGCGAGAACGTGATGAAGCAGGCCGCCAACCTGAAGAACTTCCACTCCGACCTGATGCTGCCGGGCGTCATGGTCAACACCTCTCCCGACGACTACTTCCCGATCGAGCAGATGCAGTTGATGCGCTTCAACGGCGATGCGTGGGAGCTGTTCGGTGACGTCATCACCGGCGAGGTCGGGCACGAAGCGTCGCGGTAGGCGGGGAGTGATGAAGCCGATGCTCGCTCGGCAAACACCACCGTCGTCCCGGCGTAGGCCGGGACCCATAACCACAGGATTGGGTTGGTGAGGAAGCTGTGGCCCTAGCGTCGCGCAACAATCGTCTTCGGTGGTAATGGGTCCCGGCCTACGCCGGGACGACGCTGAATTTGTTGCGCCACCCGTGAGTCACACACGGCGCGAGCAGATGCAGCTCCGGATTATACAAGCCGCTTCAACCCGCCTGCCGCGGCATTGTCCGCCAAAATCTTCTCCGGCCGGCGGGCGCGGAGCGCCATGCCGCCGGCGACGCCGACGCCGATCACGTACATCCAGCCCTCGTGAAAATCGGACAGATGCGAATTGAGCAGCGAGCTTGTGATGTTCTGCACGACCACGGCGAGTCCGATCCAGCTCACGAGATCGCGGCCGGCGAACAGCCTGACGTGGCTGATCCACATCGCGTAGAGCAGCAGGATGCCGATCAACCCCCACTGGACCCCGACATTGAGGGTCTGGTTGTGCGGGTTGTTGATCACCTCGGCCTCAAGGCCGGCTTGTCCGACGGCATCCTGCGTGAACATGCGCCTGATCGCGCCGGTGCCGTGCCCGAGCGGCGCCTCGCCGATGAACTTCACCGACTTCCGCCAATAGGTCAGGCGCTGCGCCGTGGAAGCGATGCCTGACGTATCGTGGGCCCGATACTCGATGCCGACGTCGGCGATGCGCTGGCGGAGGTAGGGAGACGTGGTCCAGACCACGAGGCTGGTGACCGCGACGCCGGCGAACAGCAGCCGCGTGGCGCGCCGCGACAGATGCAGCGACGCGAACAGGATCAACAGCACCGGCATGTAGCCCAGCGCGGCCCGCGCCGAGACGACATAAAGCATGTTGGCGACGAACAGCAGCATCAGCGCGATGGCGCCGGCAGCGAAGCGCCATTGCCGGGCCCGCAGCGTCGTCAATGCCGGCAGTGCCAGCGCGAACGCACAGAGCGCGAACTCCTGACTCTGGTCGAGGTAGTTCTTGACCGGCACGCCGTCGGATGCGGTGTGCGCGAGCTTGAGCTGCGGCAGCGCCAGCACGATCCAGGACAGGATCATCAGCACCGTGCAGGACACCAGGAAGGCCAGGAACACCCAGAGCCCGCGTTGCGAGCGCTGGAAGTAGCCGAGCAGGAACGGCAGCAGCAGCAGCTTGCCGAGCGGCTTGATGCCCTGCAGCCGCTCGGCCCAACTCGTCTCCGACCACGCCACACCGATCACGGCGAGTGCGACCAGCGCGATCGGCAACGCAAAGGAAGGCCGCGCGAGGTCGAGCACGAACTGCTCCCAGTCGATGGTCGGGATCACGGCGACAAGCCAGAGCAGCATGAAGACGGCGAGTGCCGTGGTCGACCAGGGTAGCGACGCCGTGGCCAAGGCGATCAGGGTATCGGTGGCGCGGACATAGGCGACTGAGGCGGACCAGGTGCGGACGCGATCGCGCCATCGTGCTGGCGGTTCGATTGCGAGACCAATGGCGTCGGAATCGGTGCTCATGACCGGTTACACGCCGTGCGCGGTTGCACCGTTGAAGGTCGCCATCGCGGCGGTGAGCGCCGCAGCAGCGGCCGCGACGTCCGGGGCAGCACGATGCGACAGCAGGTCGCGCGCCTGGGTGTGGTGGCCGAAGCGCTCGGCCAGCTCGGCCCGCCGCGCGCGGATCCGGTCGCGCCATTGCTCTTGCTGCGCCAGCACGCGTCGCACCGAGGCGCAGATCGAGTCGGTCGAGAACGGATCGAAATAGTCGGCAAGCTCGCCCGCGACCTCACGGAACACGGCAATATCGGAGCACAGCACAGGAGTGTTGGCCGCGAATGCCTCGATGATCGGGACGCCAAAGCCTTCGGCGAGGCTCGGCATGATCAGGCCATGCGCGTCCGCGATCAGTGCCGCCTTCTCGTGCTCGTCGACATAGCCGGAGAAGCGGACGTTCTTCGGCAGGTTGCGCGCCTGGTTGGCGCCGCCGGCATAGCCGATCACGACGAGATCGGCCTCCGGCAACTTGCGGAAGGCGTGGATGACGGCGGCGAGGTTCTTGCGGGGCTCGTTCGAGACGATGACGACGAAGCTCGGCCGTGCCGGGACCGCGGTTGGCGCCGGTACAAGCGGCGCTTCCGCGACGTCGAAACGGGTTCGCGGATAGACCACTCGCGCCGGAATGTGCGCATATTGCGGGAGCAGGGCGCGGAAGCGGTTCATGCTGTAGTTCGAGACGAAGGCGAGCTCGTCAGCCTGATTCACGCTGGTGAAAAAGCGCGACAGGAACAGGCGTGTTGCGATGTCATCCAGCTTGAGATCGGTGATCGGTAACAGGTCATGCACGACGCAAATCACCTTTGCGCCCGGGCGGCGCTGGATCGCAACCCGCGTCGGGGTGTCGACGAGAATGACGTCGTAGTCGCGCGCATCGACCCGCGGTGGCGGCAACCGGGTCAGGGCCGAGGTGTCCTGATAGCTGTAGAAGCCGGGCTCGAGCAGGAAATCGCCGAACAATTCGAGATCGCGCAAATCGGTCGGAATGTATTCGAGGCCCTCGGTCCGGTTCTCGATCAGCTTGACGCTGGTCGGCAGCAGATGAATCGAGCGCAGGAAGGCGATGATGAATTCGAGCGAGGTCGCCGCGTCGAGCTTGTGCTTGAACCAGCTGACGGTGCGGCGCAGGCCGCCGCGCATGATCGGCGAGTTCATGTCGGTTTCATCGAGGTAACGATAGAGCGCGAGCAGGTCGGTTTCGTCGAAGCGGCGCGGCGTTCCGGGCGCAACGCCCGGCAGGCAGGGATAGCCGCCCGCCATCACCGTCGACACGAACTCCTCAAACGGAACCTGGGCGATCCGGCAGGCTTCCGCGATCGCAAGGTCGAATCGGGCAGACGTCATGGAGCGGTCCGTGGCGATGGCGGCAGTGCCGGACTCCGTGACACCCGCTGGCGAGCGCGCGAACCTTGTCCGGAGATGATTTTGTTTCCCACAAGTGGGAAAATATCACACGTCAAGTGAGGTGGGATTGTGTCCCACGGCGCGGACGGCTAAAAGTTAGGCATGAATGCCAAGGCCCCGAAGTCGAAGGTGGGATCGTTCGCGCCGATCGCCGCAGCGAAGCTGCACACGCCGCTGGCGCGGATGTTCCGCCCGCTGGTGCGGCTTTGCATCCGCGGCGGCATGACGTTTCCGGCGCTGACCCAGCTGCTGCGCGAGCTCTATGTCAACGTCGCCGAGCACGACTTCGCGCTCGAGGGCAAGGAGCAGACCGACAGCCGCGTCAGCCTGCTGACCGGCATCCACCGCAAGGAGGTGGCGCGGCTGCGCGGCGCCGGCGCGCCGGTCAATGCAGTGCCGGCGACGCTGTCGCGCACCAGCGCGATCATCGCGCGCTGGCTGGCCGGGCCCGAGTTCACCGATGCCAAGGGCGATCCGCTGCCGCTGCCGCGCACC
Source organism: Bradyrhizobium sp. USDA 4504 (assembly GCF_054063995.1). Classification (NCBI taxonomy): domain Bacteria; kingdom Pseudomonadati; phylum Pseudomonadota; class Alphaproteobacteria; order Hyphomicrobiales; family Nitrobacteraceae; genus Bradyrhizobium; species Bradyrhizobium sp. USDA 4504. Next base: position 2,584,282 of record NZ_JBSSGV010000001.1, read on the forward strand.
GCGGACGGAGGCGCGCCGTCGTTCGAGACGCTGGTCGAATCGATCACCAAGGATGTGCGGCCGCGCGCCGTGCTGGACGAATGGCTCGACCGCAAGCTCGTCACCATCAATGACGACGACGAGATCATGCTGGTCGAGGAGGCCTTCGTGCCGCATGGCGACGACGACCGCAAATGGCACTATCTCGGCCGCAACCTGCATGATCACGTGGCGGCCGCCGAGATGAACGTGTCGTCGGCCGCGCCGCGCTTCCTCGAACGCGCGGTGCATTACGACGGCCTGTCGGCGAAGCTGGCGAAACGGCTCGAGGGCCGCTCGCGCGAGCTGGCGATGGAGGCGCTCAAGGTCGCCAACCGCGAGGCCAACCGCGCGCTCGCAAAAGACAAGGGCGGCGACTATCGCTTGAATTTCGGCATCTACATCTACCGCGAGGGGCCGGATGGTCCGGTCGATGACGATGCCGACGAAGGCGGTGCAGCGTGAAGCGCCCGCCGGTCATTTCGCGCCGCGCGCTGTTGGCAGCGTTCTGGCTTGCCGGAACGTCGCTCGCGGGCGCGCAGGTCAAGAAGCGCGGCAACGACCAGGGCAACGGCCCTGGCGGCGGTGGCGGTGGTCCGTTCGGGCCCGGCGGCGGATTCGGTGGCGGCGGACCGCCCGGCGGCATGGGCGGCGGCCGCCGCTGAAACCACAAACAAGATCGGCGCAAGCGAGACCGCTTGCGCCGATCTTCAGATCGATCGTCGTGAGATTGAGCTAGCCCGCGCTGAGCCGGACGCCGGCGCGGAGGAATTTCTGCGGATCGACCGCTTCGCCGTCGATGCGGGTTTCATAGTGCAGATGCGGACCGGTGGAGCGGCCGGTCGAGCCGACGGCGCCGATCACCTGGCCGATCTTGACGTATTCACCGACCTTGACGCCGATCTCGGAGAGATGGCCGTAGCGGGTCGAGAGCCCGTTGCCGTGATCGACCTCGACCATGCGGCCATAGCCGCCGGCCCAGCCCGCCGACACCACCTTGCCATTGGCGGTGACACGCACCGGATCGCCTTGCGCGGCGCGGAAGTCGAGGCCGGTATGCATTGCCGGCCGGCCGAGGAAGGGGTCGGAGCGCACGCCGAAGCCGCTGGTGAATTCGACTTCACCGACCACGGGCTTGCGGTAAGGCACCAGCGCCAGCGTCTGGTTCAGTCGCTGCATCTGTGCCCGGTTGATGTTGATGCGATAGAGCTGGCGTTCGAACGCGCCGGCGTCGGCAGAGAGTTTCACAGGGACAAAGGGCCCGCCCATGCCGGAGCGCGGCGTCGCCGCCTCGAGCTGCGCCATGTTGAGGCCGAGATCGGAGATCACGCCGCGCATCCGGCGCACCCTGGAATCGATGCTATCCTCGACCGAGGCGAGCGCGGCAACCTGGCGCCGCTCGACCTGGTCAAGCGAGGTCTGCAGGCGGACCAGCACGTTGTCGACGCCCTGGGCCTTGGCGAACTGGTTCGGCTGCATCTTGGCGATCAGTGGCGCGCGCGATTCCAGTCGTGCCTCGCGATCCGGCGGCGCCACGAAGATCACGGTGTCGCTGATCGGGGAGGGTTTCAGGGTGCCCGAGGACGGCGCCGCCTCGGCGCGGCCCTGCGGCTTGATCGATCCGGTGCTGGTGACGTCAGGCATCGCGCCGAGCGCGGTGGCGCGCGATTCCAGCGTCGACTGCCGCTTCATGATCTGGTCGAGCTTCTGGTCGAACTGCTCCTGGTCGAGCAGCTGGCGGCTGGTGGTGCGGTCGACCTTGGCGCGCAGCTCCGAGATGCGGTCCTCATAGGCGTATTGCATCTCGGCCTGGCGCGCGATCAGCCGGGTCAGCACGTCGTCGCGGAACGCGAAATAGGTCGCGGTCGCCGCCGACCACATGCCGAGCAGCACCACGGTGCCGACGATGATCCAGAACACCACCGGCCCGAACCGGACCTGCTTGCCGGCATGGACCAGTGTATAGCCCTCGCCGGAGGCCGCCACCGCCGCGGCGGCAGGTGCGGGGTGATGGGCTGCCGGACGGCGTACCGGCGTCCGGCCATGGTCCTGCGGATGATGGTGTTTGTGGTGTCCGGACCGGCTCGACATCGGTACTCCCGCGGCCGGTCGGACCAAGCTCCGTACGGCTAATTTGCGGGGCCGATTTGAGCTCGTCATGGTTAATTTTCTGGAAACGGAACCCGTCCCGTCAGAGCGCCCGGGCGGCCTCCAATACCGTTTCGGCGTGGCCGTCGACCTTCACATGACGCCAGATGCGGGCGACCTTTCCACCGGAATCGACCAGAACCGTCGTGCGAATAATTCCCATGAAGGTCCTGCCATACATGGATTTTTCGCCCCAGGCGCCATAGGCCTCCAGCATCTGGTGGGCCGGATCGGAGACCAGCGGCACCGACAGCTGGTGTTTGTTTCGAAATGACTCCTGCGCCTTAACCGTGTCGGCGGAAATGCCGACCACTTCGGTCCCTGCCGCTACGAACTCGCTTTTGAGCCGGGTGAAATCGATCGCCTCCCGGGTGCAGCCGGGGGTGTCGGCGCGGGGGTAGAAGAACAGCACCAGCTTCTTGCCGGCAAAATCCTTCAGCGAAACGCTGTCCCCGCCGTCGCGCGGCAGGTTGAAGCCAGGCGCCGCGGCGCCCTCGGCAAGTGTGACGGCGGACGAACTGGTCACGGTCGCGGCCGGCTCTCGCTTTAACGGTTTCGATGCCGCCTTGTGCGAGGCTTTGCTTCGAACACCCGCTGCGGTCGCCTTGGTCGTTTTCTTAGTTGTTTTCTTGGCCGCTGCCTTCTTCGCAACCGCTGTGCGGGTTTTCGTCGCGGACTTCCCAGTGCTTGCGCTTGCGGCGCGCGCAACCTTTGTTGCGACCCGCTTCCCGGTTGTGTTGGAGGATTTCTTGCGCGTTTTCTTGGACATACGCCTTCCTTTCGTCGCTTTCCGAAGCTCAACCATTGGGGTATTGCGGTCTTATTGGCGGCGGCCGGATTCGCACCGGCCGCTGGGCAAGTTTGATGGCCACGGAGTATGGTGACAAGGAATTCGACGCGTGACCCGTCCGCTTGCTGAATTGGCTTTTGATTGGTTGGTTTGGTCCGCTCTGGGGGCCATCGGCGAGTAACATGATTAGGCGAGGATAGGCGGCGATGCCGGCACAGGAGCGCTCGATACGGATCGACGGGCGCCCCGATGGCGGCGATCAGCTTCGCCGTCAGCACCGAGAGGCAATGGCAAGGAACACGTCGCCGCAGGGTCCAAATCCGCGCGCCGGGGCTGACCTCTCGCAATGGGAGGACGACGCTGCGTGGGACGAGCAGGATGAGGCGGCGGGCAACCGTGCGCGGCAATTGCTGGCGCGTTCCCACACCAACCTGCATCGCTTCACCGATTTCTGCTCCGGCATGCGGCGCTGGTTGAACGGCGAGCGCTGGATCCGTCGCATCGGACTGGTCCTCGTGGTGCTGGTCGCGATGTTCGCGACCTGCTTCGGCGGGCTGTGGTGGCGGCTCGGCGCCGGCCCGATCAATCTCGACATGGCGACGCCGTGGCTCGCCGCGGCGATCGAGGAGAACATCGGCCACGGCAACACGGTCGAGGTCGGCGGAACGCAGATCGAGCGCGCCGGCCGCGTCAGGATCGCGGTGCGCATCCGCGACATCATCGTCCGCGACCGCGACCATGCGGTGGTTGCGAGCGCGCCCAAGGCCGAAGTGCGCCTGTCGGGAACCGCGCTCTTGATGGGCCAGTTGCGGGCGGAGAGCCTCAATCTGGTCGACGCGGAGCTGTCGGTGCGCATCACGCCAGACGGCAATGTCACCGTGTCCGCCGGTGACACCGCAAAACCGCTGGCCACCGGCGTTGCCTCCAAGCGGGAGGCGGGGATGCCGCCGACATTCCCGCGTCCGACACCCGCAGCCCCGCCGCCGCCGGTTGCCTCGCCGCCAGCTGCCGCCGAGCCCTCCGCGGGCGCGTCCGATTCGGCTCAGAGCGGGCTGCTCGCCGGTCTCGATTGGCTCGACAGCCTCAGCATGACCGGCCTCGACGGGCAGAACCTCAACGAGATCGGCCTGAAGAACGGCAATCTCGTCGTCGACGATCAGCAGCGCGGCAACAAATGGAGCTTCGAGAACATCAGCCTCAGCCTGCGGCGCCCGAGCGGCGGCGGCGTCGCGCTCAGCTTCGGCGAGGAGGGCGCAAAGCCCTGGTCGGTGCGCGTGCTGGTCGGACCGCAGCAGAACGGCGTGCGCTCGGTCGACATCAAAGCCGACAAGGTTTCCACCCGGAACATCTTGCTCGCGCTCCGGACCAAGGATCTGACCTACACCGCCGACCTGCCGCTGTCGGGCGAGATGAAGGGCGAACTCGGCCGCGACGGCCTGCCGACATACTTCCGCGGCAAGATCAATGTCGGCGCCGGCAACATCATCGACACCGACACGCCCGACTATCCGATGCCGATCGATGCGGCCGAGATGAGCGTGGAATGGGATTCGGGTCGGCGCGTACTGCTGGCGCCGATCAAGGTCGTCTCGGGCGCCAACCGCATCACGCTGCTCGGCCATCTCGAGCCGCCGAACGACAACGTCACCGACTGGCAGGCCGGCCTGTCGGGCGGCACCATCGTGCTGGCCGGCGCCGACAAGAACGAACCACCGTTGATCTTCAATCGCATCAACATCGGCTTCCGGTTCGACACTGACAAGAAGCGCGTGCTGCTGACCCAGGCCGACATCTCCAATGGCGAGATCGGCGTCGCCGGAACCGGCAGCATCGACTATTCCGGCGAGCCGCGGCTGCAGCTCGGATTCGCCGGCACGCCGATGTCGGCCTCGGCCCTGAAACGGATGTGGCCGGTCATCATCGTGCCCGAGGTTCGCGAATGGGTGCTCGAGCGCATCGACCGCGGCACGCTCCAGCGTATCGATGTAGGCGTCAATTCGCCGGTGCACAACCTGTCGCGCAAGGGACCGCCGATTCCGGATGACGGCCTCTCGGTCAACATTGTCGCCTCGGGTGTCACGGTGCGTCCGGTGGATCAGATGCCCGCGGTGCATGACGCGGATCTGAAGGCCAGGGTGACCGGCCGCAGCGCGACCGTGACCATCAACCAGGGCATTGCCGACACGCCGGCGGGCCGCAAGATCACGCTGTCGGACTTCACCTTCGAGGTGCCGGACATGGCGCCGAAGCCGTCGCCGTCGAAGGTCAAGTTCCGGGTCGACTGTCCGGTGCCGGCTGCCGCCGAAATCCTCGCCTCCGACCGGCTCAGCGATCTCTCCGGTCCGCCGATCGATCCCAACGCCAGCAAGGGCAACGTCACCGCGACGATCAATCTCGGCATGCCCGTGAAGGGCGAGCTGACCAAGGCCGATACGCTCTACTCGGTCACCGCCGACATCGCCGGCGTTGCCGTCGACAAGCTGGTGATGAACCAGAAGCTCGAAGCCAACGCGCTGAAAGTGATTGCCAGCAATGCCGGCTTCCAGGTCAAGGGCGACGTCAAGATCAACGGGCAGGCGGCCTCGCTCGACTACCGCAAGCCGGCTGAGGGCGACGCCGACGTCAAGCTGCAGGCGACGCTGGACGATGCGAGCCGCGCGCGCCTCGGGCTCGACCTCGGTCCCGCGGTCTCGGGCGCGATCCCGATCAAGCTGAGCGGCAAGATCGGCAGCGGCGACAATCCCACCACCAAGATGGGCGTCGAGGCCGACCTGACCCAGCTCAAGCTCGACAACATCCTGCCGGGCTGGGTCAAGGCGCAGGGCCGGGCCGGCAAGGCGACCTTCAACGTGGTGCCGAAGGGGCAATCGACCCGGTTCGAGGATATCTCGATCGACGGCGCCGGCGTGTCGATCAAGGGGGCGCTCGAGGTCGACCAGAACGGCGATCTCATGAATGCGTACTTCCCGACCTACGCGCCGTCGGAAGGCGACAAGACCTCGCTGCGGGCCGATCGCGGTCCCGACGGCGTGATCAAGGTGACGATGCGCGGCGACGTGTTCGACGGCCGCGGCTTCCTGAAGTCGGCGATCTCCGGCCGCGATAGCGATCCCAAGAGCAAGACCAGGACCACCGATTTCGATGTCGACCTGAAACTCGGCGCGGTCGCAGGATTCAACGGCGAAGCGCTGCGCAGCGTCGACGCCAAGGTCTCGCGCCGCAACGGGTTCTTCAAGGCGTTCACGCTGAGCGGCAAGGTCGGTCGCGACACCCCCGTCACGGTCGATATGCGCGGACGCCAGCAGGGCCGCGAGGTGATCTATCTGCAGACCAGCGACGCCGGTGCGTTCCTGCGCTTCATCGACACCTATTCGAAGGTGGTCGGCGGCCAGCTTACGCTCGCGATGGAGCCGCCGATCCCTGAGCCGAGCCCCAGGGAAGGGCTCATCAATATCACCGGATTCTCGGTGAAGGGCGAAACCCAGCTCGATCGGGCCGTTGCCGGCGGGCCGGTCAGCACCCAGAACGGCATCGGGTTCGACGCGCTACGCGCCGAATTCACGCGCCAGAGCGGCCAGCTTTCGATCCGCAATGGTGTGGTCAAGGGACCGACCATCGGCGCGACCATCGAAGGCAGCATCGACTATATCGGCAACCAGGTGCGGATGAACGGCACCTTCATTCCGATGTACGGGTTGAACAACATGTTCGGCCAGATCCCGTTCTTCGGGATTTTCCTCGGCGCCGGCAGCAATGAAGGCCTGATCGGCGTGACCTACGAAGTGGTGGGAACGCCGAGCGCACCGGTGCTGCGCGTCAATCCGATCTCTGCGCTGGCGCCCGGCCTGACGCGCAAGATCTTCGAGTTCAAGCAGTACGGCCCGAACGATCTGCCGACGACGAACAACTAGAACGCTCGCTCATCGACGCCTGCTTTCAAGGTCGGTCGAGCTCGCGCGCTGACGCGCAGCGGCGGGTTCCTGTCCGCATTCATCCGAGGCTGCGACCAAGTCCGAGCGGCCCGCCGACCGGATGACGTTCGCGCAGGAACCTTGCCCTGTCTGGGATGTTGGAGAGCAATTCAACAACTCAGGAGGAACTCTCATGAGAGCCCTGTTATTGGCTGGTGTACTGGCGGTCGCCGGTTTCGCTATGGCCACGCCGATCTCCATTGCACCCGCGTCAGCTCAGGTTGCCGTTGATACTCCGCTCGGCGGCGTGAGAGTGGGCCCGGAGCCCCGTTACTACCGAGACTACGATCGACCCGCTTATCGCGCCTACGGGTATGATCGCGGATATCGCGGATGCCGCACCGTCACGATCGAGCGTGACGACGGATCGGTCCGGAGAGTTCGTCGCTGCGGCTAGCAGTACCGGACCAGAGGATCGACTTCCGGGCTTACAAGCCTGCTCGAGTCGGTTCTCGCAATCAAGGAATTGGAGCCATCGACTAGGGCCGCTGCTGTTGGCGGCCTGTTTCATTTCGCGAATGCCGCCTGTCGGCCCAAAGGCGTTGGCCCAAGGCCGGCATGCGTTCGTGTCGGATTCCACATCGCCTCCGCAGGGGCAAGCGGACGCGTCCGAACTCACCGTCGCAGCGCCGGCACCACCAGGAATGGGATCAGGCCGAGCACCACATTGACCAGCGCGAAGACGATCAGCGGATTGTAGCTGTGGGTCCAGTCGTGGATCAGGCCGCCGCCCCATGAGCCTAGCCCTGATCCAAGACCGCTGCCGATCATGATCGTGCCGTAGATCGTACCGACGCGCTCGCCGCGAAAAATCTTCAGCGCGGTCGCGGTGATCAACGGGCCGCGCGAGCCGATCATGCTGCCGAAGCAGATGATGAAGCCGGTCAGCAGCCAGTAGTTCGGATACCACTGCAGCAGCCAGAGCAGAATGATGCCGAGGATCGAGACGCCGTAGCTGAACAGCACCGAGGGCCGGCGGCCGATGATGCCGTCGAGGGTGGACACGCCGAGCATGCCGACGAACAGGGCTACGCCGGAGAAGCCCCAGGCGGTTGCCGCCTGTAGCGGCGGGAAGCCGACATCGATCAGATAGGCGACGATCTGCGCGGTCAGCGCATACATTGCGATCGCGGTGAAGAAGAAGGTGGAGAACAGCGCCCAGAAGGCGTGGTGGCGCATCGCGCTGAGCAGCGTCCAGCCTTCGTCGGCCAGACTAGCCTCTGCCTTTCTGACGATATGCGGCGATCCGCCGGCGAGCAGCCGCCACGGCAGAAAGACCAGAGGAACAAGCAGGCAGAGCGCGCCGACGCCGAACGCCTGATAGGCCTCGCGCCAGCCGATCCGGTCGATCAGAACCTGCGACAGCGGCAACAGCAGCAACAGGCCCGCGCCGGTCGCCGAATACATCACGGCCATCGCGGTCGGCAGGCGTGGTCCGAACCAGCGGCCGAGCAGGATCGAATTCGACACATTGCCGATCAGCGCGGTGCCGAAACCGACGCAGAGGCCGACGCTGAGCTGGAATTGCCAGAGCGCTTGCGCGCGCGAGGCGACGAGGAAGGCGCAACCGAGCAGCGAGAGGCCGAGCGCATAGACCAGGCGCGGACCCGAGCGGTCGAACAGGCGTCCGACCAGTGGCGCGGTCAGGCCGCTGGCGAGCCAGGTCAGCGAGTAGACCGACACCACAGAGGCGCGGTCCCAGCCGAAATTTTCCGAGATCGGTTTCAGGAAAACGGTGAAGCTGTCGCTAAGGCCGCGCCCAAGCACCGACAGCACGAAGCAGAGCGCGAGCACGTTCAGCGCGACGCGGGACTGCTTCGCCGGCGTTGCAAGCGTGACGTTCGGAGGCGTGGTCTGGTCCATCGGAAAGATGGGAGCGCGCTTTCCGCGCTCCCGACAACCGACAAATGCGAATGCGCCTATGCAGGCTTCAGCAGGACGTGGCGCTTCTTGCCGAGCGACAGTTTCACCACGCCTTCCGGCGTGAGATTGGCCGAAGTCAGCAGCATCTTCTCATCGGTCACGGCTGCATCGTTGACGCGCAGGCCGCCGCCCTTGATCTGCCGGCGCGCTTCGCCGTTGGAAGCGACGAGCTCGGCCTTGACGAAGGCGACCAGCACGCCGACGCCGGCTTCAAATTCGCCGCGCGGAATTTCCACCGTCGGCAAGGTTTCGGCCAGCGCACCTTCCTCGAAGGTGCGGCGCGCGGTCTCGGCGGCTTCGTTCGCTGCATCGCGGCCATGAAGCAGGGCGGTCGCTTCGGTCGCCAGCACCTTCTTGGCCTCGTTGATCTCGCCGCCGGCCAGCGCCGCAAGCTTGCTGATCTCGCTCATCGGCAGGATGGTGAACAGCTTGAGGAACTTGACGACGTCGGCGTCCTCGACATTGCGCCAGTACTGCCAGAAATCGTAGGGCGAGAACTGGTCGGCGTTGAGCCACACCGCGCCCTTGGCGGTCTTGCCCATCTTGTCGCCGGAGGCGGTGGTGAGCAGCGGCGTGGTCAGCGCGAACAGCTGCGGCGTGCCCATGCGGCGGCCGAGATCGACGCCGTTGACGATATTGCCCCACTGGTCGGAGCCGCCCATCTGCAGCCGGCAGCCCGCGCGGCGCGACAGCTCGACGAAGTCGTAGGCCTGGCAGACCATGTAGTTGAATTCGATGAAGCTCATCTCCTGCTCGCGCTCGAGCCGGAGCCGCACCGAGTCCATGGTCAGCATGCGGTTGACCGAGAAGTGCCGGCCGATGTCGCGCAGCATCTCGATCCAGTTCAATTTGGTCAGCCACTCGGCATTGTCGAGCATGATGGCGTCGGAAGGCCCGTTGCCATAGCGCAGCACCTTGGCGAACACGCCGCGGATCGAGACCTTGTTGGCTTCGATCTCCGCAACCGTGCGCATTGCGCGCGTCTCGTCCTTGCCCGAGGGGTCGCCGACCATCGTGGTGCCGCCGCCCATCAGCGTGATCGGCTTGTTGCCGCTCTGCTGCAGCCAGTACAGCATCATCATGGTGAGGAAGTTGCCGATGTGCAGCGACGGCGCGGTGCAGTCATAGCCGACATAGGCGGTCGCCTGGCCCTTCGCGGCAAGCGCGTCGAGGCCCTCGAAATCGGAGCACTGGTGGACGAAGCCGCGTTCCTGTAAAGTGTTCAGGAAATCCGATTTAAATGCAGTCATTTGTCGGCGAGCCAGATCATTCTTGTTTTACGGTTTTTGCATCTATTTGCGGAACCTTGATGCTTGAGGCTGCCGCAGGCGGACGCGCAGTGGCATTATAGGATGTACTTGTTTGAGACAAGCCGGGGGTTCCCGGCTGGGGCGCTTCCAGCATGATGTTAACGGCACTCGGTCTGATGAGCGGCACCTCGCTCGACGGGGTCGACGTGGCATTGATCGAGACCGACGGCCGCCAGATCAAGGCCTTCGGCCCCTCGGGCTATCGGCCTTATACCGAAGGCGAGCGCAGCCTGCTGCGCCAGGCGCTGACGGAGGCGGTCCATCTGTCGCGGCGCGACGCCCGGCCGGGGATTTTGCGGCAGGCCGAGCAGGCCGTCACCACGGCCCATGCCGAGGCGGTCGCCAGCTTCACAGCACAGCACCGGATCTCGGCCCAGGATATCGACATCGTCGGGTTCCATGGCCAGACCGTGCTGCATCGCCCCGAGCGGAGGTTGACGGTGCAGATCGGCGATGCCCTGGCGCTCGCCAAGGTGATCCACATTCCGGTGATGCACGATTTCCGTGCCGCCGACGTCGAGGCCGGCGGGCAGGGCGCGCCGTTCGTGCCGGTCTACCACCGCGCGCTGGCGCAATCGCTAAACCGCGAGGGGCCGATCGTCGTGGTCAATATCGGCGGCGTCTCCAACATCACGTATATCGACGGCACGGACACGCTGATCGCCTGCGACACCGGGCCGGGCAATGCGCTGCTCGACGACTTCATGTTCCGTCAGATGCATCAGCCGTTCGACACCGCCGGCAAGTTCGCCGCAATGGGCAAGCCCGACGACGCCTGGATCGCACAGGCGCTGAAGCTGCCGTTCTTTGCGCTGCCGCCGCCGAAATCGCTCGACCGCAACGACTTCGCCAGTCTCAAGCTCGGCGCCGTGGCGCCGGCCGATGGCGCCGCGACGTTGACCGCCTTCACGGCCGCGGCCATCGCCCGCGTCGTGCCGCTGCTGCCGAAACAGCCGAAAAGCTGGATCATCTGTGGCGGCGGCGCCTCCAACCTCACGATGCTGCGGATGCTGCGCGAGCGCCTCGCGCCGGCGACCGTCGAGCCGGCCGAGGCGCTCGCGCTGGGCGGCGGATGCGATCGAGGCGCAGGCGTTCGGCTTCCTTGCCGCGCGCGGCATGAAGGGCCTGCCTCTGAGCTACCCTGCCACAACGGGGGTGCCGATCCCGATGACCGGGGGCATTATCGCGCGACCGTGATTTAGATGCAAATGCATCTACCTTGACAGTTCCATGCCGCTGCATTTAATTCGATGCAGTTGCATTGAACGCGAGGTTCGTCATGGCCGCCCTGAAACTGATCAGCCACAAGCTCTGCCCCTATGTGCAACGCGCGGTGATCGCGCTGCGTGAGAAGGGCGTGCCGTTCGAGCGGATCGACATCGATCTCGCCAGGAAGCCGGACTGGTTCCTGAAGATCTCGCCGCTCGGCAAGGTGCCGGTGCTGGTGGTGACGCGCGACGACGGCAAGGAGGTCGCGCTGTTCGAGAGCAACGTGATCTGCGAGTACATCGAGGAGACGCAGGCGGGGGCGAAGCTGCACCCACAGGATCCTCTTGTCCGCGCCGAGCATCGCGCCTGGATGGAGTTCGGCTCGGCCATTCTCGGCGATCTCTGGGGGCTCGAGACTGCCACCGATGCCGCGGCCTTCGAGAGCAAGCGGCAGGCGGTCGTGGCAAAATTCGCGCGCGTCGAGGCCGCACTCGGCGCTGGTCCGTTCTTCGCTGGCCAGAATTTCAGTCTGGTGGATGCGGTGTTCGCGCCGATCTTCCGCTATTTCGATCTGTTCGACCAGCTGACCGATCTCGCTGTTTTCACGCACACGCCAAAACTTCGCGCCTGGCGCAGCGCGCTGGCACAGCGGCCGAGCGTACGCAGTGCGGTGTCGCCTGACTATCCGGCGCTGCTGCATGCGTTCCTGGTCGGCCACCGCGCGCATATGCTGAAGCTCGCCGCGTAAGCCATGTCGCATTCGGTTGCCTGGATCGCGCTCGTCGTCGCCGGCCTGCTGGACGTCGGCTGGGCGATTTCGATGAAATATGCCGAAGGCTATACGCGGCTCGGCTGGACGCTGGTCTCGCTGCTGCTGCTCGCCGCGTTCGTGTTCCTGCTCGGACGCGCGCTGCAGGTGCTCGGTGTCGGCGTCGCCTACACGGTGTGGACCGGCATCGGCGCGGCCGGCACGCTGGCCATGGGCGTGCTGCTGTTCAACGAGGCGCTCAATCCGATGAAGGTCGCAGGGATTGCGCTGGTGCTGGTCGGGATTGCGGCGCTGAAGCTGGCGCCGGAATAGGTCAGTGCCGTAGCCCGGATGAGCGCAGCGATATCCGGGGTCTTGTCGGCCGCGACCCGCACGTCGCTTCGCTCATGCGGGCTACAAGGTCGGCGTCGTCAGCGCACGTTGGCGAGACGCATGTCGAGATAGCCGGTCACCGTCTCCATCAGCGGCTCGAGCTTGCCGTCGAAGAAGTGGTTGGCGCCGGGGATGACCTGCTGGTCGATCACGATGCCCTTCTGCGTCTTCAGCTTCTCGACGAGCGTGTTGACGTCCTTGGGCGGCACCACGGCATCCTTGTCGCCGTGCACGATCAGGCCCGACGACGGGCAGGGCGCGAGGAACGAGAAGTCGTAGAGATTGGCGGGCGGCGCGATCGAGATGAATCCCTCGACCTCCGGCCGGCGCATCAGAAGCTGCATGCCGATCCAAGCGCCGAACGAGAAGCCCGCAACCCAGCAGGCACGGGCCTCCGGATTGATCGCCTGCGCCCAGTCGAGCGCGCTCGCGGCGTCGGACAATTCGCCGGTGCCGTGATCGAACGAGCCCTGGCTGCGGCCGACGCCACGGAAGTTGAAGCGCAGCACCGAGAAGCCGCGATGCGCGAACGCGTAGTAGCACTGATAGACGATCTGGTGGTTCATCGTGCCGTGGAACTGCGGATGCGGATGCAGGATCATCGCAATCGGCGCGTTCTTCTGCTTGGCCGGGTGGTAGCGGCCCTCGAGGCGGCCAGCAGGGCCGGTGAAAATGACTTCAGGCATTGTGTTCCCTTGATTGCCGCGTTCCCTTGATTGACGTCGATCAATCAACCGGTTGGAGCCATCTTCAGCGACGGTTCGCGAACAGAGCAGCTCGTGATGAAATCGGCGCAGGCACCGCCGCGCGGCACGCTGGAGGCCTTCTAGCATGACGCAAGGGGCAAAAATCAAGGAAATTGTGCCGCTTGGCGGTCGCGAATCCGCGTCGCGACGCGCACGTTGCCGACGCGGCGACGGCGATCCGGATCGACACGGCCGGATTGCTTCGGAGGCTACCTGAAGTTTCAGTCTGTCAAAATGCGATCGCGCTTGGGGGACCGCGAACGCCGTGTCTGGCTGCAGCGCGAGGCTCCCGCCGCGCGGGAAAAATCTCCCGTGCCGGTGACGTCTGATCTGGTCTCGGTCGTTAACTGTCGTTATCTCGCAGTGAAGGCCGCAACCATGGTGGTTGCCGCGGATAGCTCCATGGACGATCGCGTCTATCTCGACTGGAATGCCACCACGCCGCTTCGCCAGGAGGCGAAGGCGGCGATGGCTGCGGCGTGGGAATTGATCGGCAACCCGTCCTCGGTGCACAGCGAGGGACGGCGGGCGCGACGGCTGCTTGAGGATGCCCGCAATGCCGTGGCGAAGGCGGTCGGCGGCCGGCCGCGGGACGTGGTGTTTCTCTCCGGTGGGACCGAAGCCAATGCGCTCGCACTGACGCCGGGATTGCGCCGCGCTGCGGGCGCGCCGGTGCAGCGGCTCCTGGTGTCGGCGATCGAGCACGCGTCCGTGCTCGCGGGCGGTCGGTTTGCGACGGAGGCGACCTCCGCAATCCATGTCACGCGGGCCGGTGTGATCGATCTCAACCATCTGCGCGCACTGCTGGCCGATGGTCCGCCGGCTCTGGTCTCGGTGATGCTGGCGAACAACGAGACCGGTGCCATTCAGCCGGTGGCTGATGTCGCCGAAATCGTCCATGCGGCTGGCGGGCTGCTGCATGTCGATGCGATCCAGGCGTTCGGCAAGATCCCGTTCGATCTGGCCTCGACGCAGGCCGACCTGGTGACGCTGTCGGCGCACAAGATCGGCGGACCGAAGGGCGCAGGCGCGCTGGTGCTCGCCGAGGGCGTCGAGGGCCTTGAGGCGTTTCTGCGCGGCGGCGGGCAGGAGCTCGGGCGGCGGGCAGGGACCGAGAATATCGCCGGCATCGCCGGGTTCGGTGCGGCCGCCAAGGCCGCGATGGCGGCGCTGAAGGCCGATGCAGCCCGCGTCAGGGGACTGCGCGACCGGCTCGAGCACGGGCTGCGGCAGACGCCGGACGTGCTGGTGTTCTCCGATGACGTCAAGCGGTTGCCTAATACCGTTCTGTTCACGGCGCCCGGAATGAAGGCCGAGACGGCGGTCATCGGGTTCGACCTTGGGGGAATCGCGGTCTCGTCCGGTTCCGCCTGCTCCTCGGGCAAGGTCCAGCCGTCCCACGTGCTGGAGGCAATGGGATACCGTTCGGAGGTGTCCCAGGGAGCGGTGCGGCTTAGTCTTGGCTGGTCTACCACGGAGACAGACGTGGATTTGACCCTCAAGGCTTGGCGAAAGCTCGCCGATACCTTAGTTAAGGGGGGACGACGAAACACAGCTTGAACTGTTCTAAGCGGATTTCGTCATCAAAGCATCGTAAGAGATTTTCGGAACTTGAGATCCACCGCGGTCCTTGAAACCGCGAGCGGAGGATTGAATGCCTGCTGTACAAGAGACGGTCGAGCGCGTCCGGCGCATCGACGTCGACCAGTATCGATATGGGTTTGAGACGCTGATCGAGTCCGACAAGGCCCCGAAGGGGCTGTCGGAAGACACCGTCCGCTTCATCTCCGCAAAGAAGAACGAACCGGCCTGGATGCTGGAATGGCGCCTGGAGGCGTATCGCCGCTGGCTGACCATGACCGAGCCGACCTGGGCGCGCGTCGACTATCCGAAGATCGACTACCAGGACATCTACTACTACGCGGCGCCGAAGCCGAAGAAGACGCTGTCCTCGATCGACGAGATCGATCCGGAAATCCTCAAGACCTACGAGAAGCTCGGTATCCCCTTGCGCGAGGTCGCGATCCTCGAGGGCGTCGAGCCGCCGCCCGGTGGCGAGCAGACGCCGAACCGCAAGATCGCGGTCGACGCCGTGTTCGATTCGGTTTCTGTTGCGACCACCTTCCAGAAGGAGCTGAAGGCGGCCGGCGTGATCTTCATGCCGATCTCGGAGGCGATCCGCGAGCATCCCGAGCTGGTGCAGAAATATCTCGGCACCGTGGTGCCGACCTCGGACAATTACTTCGCGACATTGAATTCGGCTGTGTTCTCCGACGGCTCGTTCGTCTACGTGCCGCCGGGCGTGCGCTGCCCGATGGAGCTGTCGACCTATTTCCGCATCAACGAGCGCAACACCGGCCAGTTCGAGCGCACGCTGATCATCGCCGACAAGGGCTCCTACGTCTCCTATCTCGAGGGCTGCACCGCGCCGCAGCGCGACGAGAACCAGCTGCACGCCGCCGTGGTCGAGCTCGTCACGCTCGACGATGCCGAGATCAAATATTCGACGGTGCAGAACTGGTATCCGGGCAATTCGGAAGGCAAGGGCGGCATCTACAATTTCGTCACCAAGCGTGGCGACTGCCGTGGTCGCAATTCGAAGATCTCCTGGACCCAGGTCGAGACCGGTTCGGCGATCACCTGGAAATATCCGAGCTGCATCCTGCGCGGCGACAATTCGAGCGGCGAGTTCTACTCGATCGCGATCTCGAACGGCTTCCAGCAGGTCGACAGCGGCACCAAGATGATCCATCTCGGCAAGAATACGTCGAGCCGGATCATCTCCAAGGGCATCGCCGCCGGCAAGTCGCAGAACACCTATCGCGGCCTGGTCAGCGCGCACCGCAAGGCCACCGGCGCGCGCAACTACACCGCCTGCGACTCGCTTCTGATCGGCGACAAGTGCGGCGCGCACACCGTGCCCTATGTCGAGGCCAAGAATTCCTCGGCGACGTTCGAGCATGAAGCGACGACGTCGAAGATTTCCGAGGACGTGCTGTTCTACTGTATCCAGCGCGGGCTCTCGCAGGAGGAAGCCGTCGGCCTCGTCGTCAACGGCTTCGTGAAGGACGTGCTGCAGCAACTGCCGATGGAGTTCGCGGTGGAAGCGCAGAAGCTGATCTCGATCAGCCTTGAAGGTTCGGTTGGCTAATCCATCCCGCCAACGGCGCGGCCGACGCGCCTCGTGGTGATGCTCAGGAAAAATCAGATGTCTCTGCTTGAAGTGAAAGATCTGCAGGTTCGTGTCGAGGAGCGTGAGATCCTCCACGGGCTGTCGCTCACGGTGAACCCGGGCGAGGTGCACGCGATCATGGGGCCGAACGGCTCCGGCAAGTCGACGCTCTCCCACGTCATCGCCGGCAAGCCGGGTTATGAAGTCACCGGCGGGCAGATCCTGTTCAGGGGCGAGGACCTGCTGGAGATGGAGCCGAACGAGCGCGCCGCCAAGGGTGTGTTCCTGGCGTTCCAGTATCCGGTCGAGATTCCCGGCGTCACCACCTGGAATTTCCTGCACGCGGCGCTCAACGCCCAGCGCAAGGCGCGCGGCGAGGACGAGATCTCGTCGCCGGCCTTCCTCAAGAAGGTCCGCGAGGTCGCCAAGTCGCTGAACATTCCGCAGGACATGCTGAAGCGCGGCGTCAATGTCGGCTTCTCCGGCGGCGAAAAGAAACGCAACGAGATCCTGCAGATGGCGCTGTTCGAGCCGGCCGTCTGCATCCTCGACGAAATGGATTCCGGCCTCGACATCGACGCGCTGCGGATCGCGGCCGACGGCGTCAACGCGCTGCGCTCGCCGGAGCGCGCGATGGTCGTGATCACCCACTATCAGCGGCTGCTCAACTACATCGTGCCGGACTTCGTGCACGTGATGTCGAAGGGCCGGGTGGTGAAGAGCGGCGGCAAGGAACTGGCGCTGGAGCTGGAAGAGTCCGGTTACGCGCAGTTCGAAGACGCTGCCTGACAAACGCGGGTTTTGTGATGAACGTTGTTGCAAAGACCGAGACCGGGCGCGCGCTGGGCGATGCATTCGCCGTGGTGCGCAACCGTCTGCCGGGCGAGGGCAAGATCGCCGATCAGCGGCGCCAGGCCTTCGAGGCTTATGAACGATCAGGCCTGCCGCATCGCCGGATCGAGGACTGGAAATACACCGACCTGCGCGCGTTGATGCGCGAGGTGCTGCCGCTCGCGGCGGCACCGGATGATGCCGCGCTGAGCCGCGCCAGGGCCGTCGTACAGGCCCGCGCGATCGAAGGCGTCCGGCGTCTGGTGCTGGTCGACGGCGCGTTCGCGCCTGATCTCTCCGATTGGCGAGATCTGGAGAAAGGGCTCTCGATCAATCCGCTGCGCCTCGCGCTGGAAGCCGGCGACGAGATCGTCGCGACACAGGCTCTCGCGTCTGATGTCGCCAACCCCATGATCGCGCTGAATGGCGCGATGGCGACCGACGGGGTCGTCATCGACGTCGCCAACGGCACGGTGCTGACCCAGCCGCTGCACATCGTGCATGTCGCATCCGGCACTGCGCCGGCCTCGACGTTCACGCGGTCGCTGCTCCGGCTCGGCCGCGATACCGGCGTGACGCTGGTGGAGAGCTATCTCGCCGCCGACGGCGCCAAGGCCTACCAGACCCATGACGGACTGGTTGTTGCGATCGGTGACAATTCACGGCTCGATCACGTGCGCCTGGTCGAAGACAGCGTCGATGCCTTCAACATTTCCTCGGCGACGGTGTCGCTCGGCGCGCATGCCCATTTCAACACCTTCGGCCTGACCTCGGGCGGTCATGTCAGCCGCTATCAGCTGGCGGTGACCTGCGCCGGCGAGGGCTCGACGGTCGAGACCAACGGCGTCAATCTGATCAACGGCAAGCAGCACGCCGACACCACGCTGTTCATGGATCACGCGGTGCCGCACTGCGCGAGCCGCGAGATCTTCCGTGCCGTTGTCGACGACCGCGCCCATTCGGTGTTCCAGGGCCGCATCATCGTCCGCCCCGACGCGCAGAAGACCGACGCCAAGATGATGACCCGTGCGTTGCTTCTGTCCGACGACGCGGAGGCCGACAACAAGCCCGAACTCGAGATCTTCGCCGACGACGTCACCTGCGGTCACGGTGCGACCACCGGTGCGCTCGACGAAAGCCTGCTGTTTTACATGCGCGCCCGCGGACTGCCCGAGAAGGAAGCGCAGGCGCTCCTGATCCAGGCCTTCGTCGGCGAGGCGATCGAGACCATCGCCAGCGAAGCGTTGCGCGAGGTCGCAATTGCCACCGCGCAGCGCTGGCTTCAGGCGAGGGCGTGAGCATGCACAAGGCGGTCGCCAACGGCAGTTACGACGTCGCGCTGGTGCGGCAGGATTTCCCGGCGCTCGCCATGCAGATCTACGGCAAGCCGCTGGTCTACCTCGACAACGCGGCCTCGGCACAGAAGCCGAATGCGGTGCTCGACCGCATGACCGAGGCCTACAAGAGCGAATACGCCAATGTGCATCGCGGCCTGCATTACCTCGCCAATGCCGCGACCGAGGCCTATGAGGGCGCCCGCGGCAAGGTCGCGCAGTTCATCAACGCCCGCCGCAATGAAGAGATCGTCTTCACCCGCAACGTCACCGAGGCGATCAACCTGGTGGCGTCGTCCTGGGGCGGGGTGAACATCAAGGAGGGTGACGAGATCGTCCTCTCGATCATGGAGCACCACTCCAACATCGTGCCCTGGCATTTCCTCAGGGAGCGCCATGGTGCCGTGATCAAGTGGGCACCGGTCGACGACGAGGGCAACTTCCTGATCGAGGAGTTCGAGAAGCTTCTGACCCCGCGTACCAAGATCGTCGCGATCACCCAGATGTCGAACGCGCTCGGCACGCTGGTTCCGGTCAAGGAGGTGATCCGGCTGGCGCACGCTCGCGGCATCCCGGTGCTGGTCGACGGCGCACAGGGCGCGGTGCACCTGCCGATCGACGTCCAGGACCTCGATTGCGATTTCTACGCCTTTACCGGTCACAAGGTGTACGGACCGACCGGCATCGGCGCGCTCTATGCCAAGCACGAGCATCTGGTGGCGATGCGGCCGTTCAACGGCGGCGGCGAGATGATCCGTGAGGTGGCCAAGGACTGGGTCACCTATGGCGATCCGCCGCACAAGTTCGAGGCCGGGACGCCGCCGATCGTCGAGGCGATCGGGCTGGGGGCTGCGATCGACTACGTCAATTCGATCGGCAAGGAGCGCATCGCCGCGCATGAGCATGAGCTGCTCACCTATGCGCAGGAGCGCCTGCGCGAGATCAACTCGCTGCGGGTGATCGGAACCGCTCGCAACAAGGGTCCCGTGATCTCGTTCGAAATGAAGGGCGCGCATCCCCACGATGTCGCGACCGTGATCGATCGTCAGGGCATTGCGGTGCGCGCCGGCACGCATTGCGTGATGCCGCTTTTAGAGCGGTTCAACGTGACGGCCACCTGCCGTGCATCCTTCGGGATGTATAATACCAGGGAAGAAGTCGACCATCTGGCGCAGGCGCTGATCAAGGCGCGGGAATTGTTCGCATGACCGATACAGCCGAAGTCAAGACGGCCACCATGGAAACCACCTCGGCACTGCCGGTGGAGGAGACCGAGCGCATGAGCGGCGAGATCGTCGCGGCGCTGAAGACGGTGTTCGACCCGGAAATCCCGGCCGACATCTACGAACTCGGCCTGATCTACAAGGTCGATCTCAAGGATGATCGCTCGGTCGACATCATGATGACGCTGACCACGCCGAACTGCCCGGCCGCCGGCGAGTTGCCGCAGATGGTGGAGAACGCGGTCGCCAGCGTTCCCGGCGTCGGCGTCGTCAACGTCAACCTGGTGTGGGATCCGGCCTGGACGCCGGACCGGATGTCGGACGAGGCGCGCCTCGTCCTCAATATGTGGTGATGCGTCGCAGCGTTTTCGAGCGAAGTGGATGCCGGTTCGCGTGAAGAAAACGCGTCAGAACAAGAGGTAAAGGTTCTGATCAAGAACCTTTACGGATTGGACTTAGGCTCAAGAAGATCGGCAATTGATTTGCCGCTGGGACTGACCACATGAGTGACATGACGCAAGCTTCACCAACCCCGGCCAAGCCGAAGCGGCCGCGCCCGCAGGTCATGAAACTGACCGATGCCGCCGCGGAGCGGATCACCGAGCTGACCAAGCGCGCGGATTCCGAGATCGTCGGGCTGCGCGTCGGCATCAAGAATGGCGGCTGCGCCGGACAGTCCTATACCGTCGAATACGCTCACGAGATCCGTCCGACCGATGAAGTGGTCGAGGACAAGGGCGTGAAGATCCTGGTCGATCCGAAGGCCGTGCTGTTCCTGCTTGGAACCGAGATGGACTATGTGGCCGACAAAATGCAGGCCCAGTTCGTGTTCAACAACCCGAACCAGGTCTCCGCCTGCGGCTGCGGCGAATCGGTGCAGCTCAAGCCGGCCACGGTCTAGAGACGTCCGCATATCGATTGTTGTGTGATCGGCACCTGTGTTGCCCGTCATTGCGAGCGTGGCGAAGCAATCCATGTTTCCGCTTGTTGCGCGATGGATTGCTTCGCTACGCTCGCAATGACATGGATGGAGACGTGCTCCTTACCATGAGGCGACAGAAACGGGGGCGATCGGCACATGGACCGCGAATTCCTCACCGACCTGTTCGCCGATTTCGGCCCGGTCACGCTGCGCCGGATGTTCTCCGGCTACGGCATCTCCGCGGACGGCACTAACTTCGCGCTCGCCTTGCGTGCCGGGCTCTACTTTCGTGCCGACGAGCAGACCATCCCGCAATTTGAGGCGGAGGGCTGCGGGCCATTCCAGTATCAGACACGGTCGAAGACCGTCACGGTGAACTCCTACTGGCAGCTGCCGGCACGGCTGTTCGATGATTCGGAAGAACTCGCAGTCTGGGCACGGTCGGCACTCGGCGCCGCCCAGCGCGCCGCCCTGCGCAAGCGGCCGAGGAAACGAGCGGCTGCGCGAAAGTCGAAGGCGCCTGCGAAGAAGACTGCAGGCAGGAAGACCGCAGGGAAGAAGGTGGCCGCGAGCAAGGCGACTGCGAAGCAATCTTCGGCTCGGAAGAAGCGCACAGGAAAGAATCGGTCCCGATCCTGAGAGACCGTGAATGTATGCCTCTCGATGACGCAACATGCTCGATGTCGTCCCGGCGAAAGCCGGGACCCATAACCACCGAAGGTCATTGTTGCACGACGCTGGGGCCACAACCTTCTAACAACTCAACCCTGTGGTTATGGGTCCCGGCTTTCGCCGGGACGACGAGGGGAGAGATTGCGCTGCATCCCCATCACCCTGAAAGGATGAGCGAATTTGTCCATGTCATTGCGAGGAGCATGGGCGACGAAGCAATCCGCAGACCCGCATATGCGGCTCACGCCACGCGGGTCTGGATCTCGGTGCTGTATTCCGGATCGGCCTCGCAGATCACACGGTTGCGGCCGGCGCGCTTGGCGGCATAGAGGCAGGCGTCGGCGCGCTCAATCAGCGAGTCGGTGTCGTCAGTCGGCTTCAGCATGGAGACGCCGACCGAGATCGTGACGCGGCCGAGGATCTCGCCGGTCGACTTCTTCTTCAGCTCCTTGGCCATCACGGCGCGGCGGATGTGGTCGGCGACCGTCAGCGCCTGCCGCAGCGCCGTGTTGGGAAGCACCACTGCGAATTCCTCGCCGCCATAGCGGGCGGTGATGTCCTGGCCCTTGATGTTCTGCTTCAGCGACTGTGCCACCAGCCGCAGCACCTGGTCGCCGGTGAGATGGCCGTAGGAGTCGTTGAACGATTTGAAGTGGTCGATGTCGAACATCAGGAGCGACAGCGGCTCGCCGCTGGCGAGCGCGGCTTGCACCGCCATGTCGATCGAGCGGTCGAAATATTTCCGGTTGCCGAGGCCGGTGAGCGGATCGGTCAGGCTCTCGGCACGGATCGCCTCGAGGCTATGCTGCAGGTCGCTGATCTCCGACTTCGACAGCGCGAGCCGGTTCTCCAATGCCTGATTGGTCTCGCGCATCTCGCGCGTCGATTTCGCCAGGCTATCGACGATTGGCTTGATGTGATCGCGGGTGGTCGCGCTCGCAAGCTTATCGCTGGCGCCGACGAGGCTGGCGTCATAGGTCGCGGACACGCCGAGCGCATCGGTGATCAGCTTCATGACGGCGTCGATCTCGCCGATGACGCGCGCGCCGACCTTGTCGATGCGGTCCGAGGTCTTGATGTGCGAAAGGTAGGTTTCGTAGATCTGCTCGAGATCGGATTCAGAGAGCTTGCCACTGCGCGCCAGCGTCTCGTTGATGACCTTGTTGAGCGGCGCGTTGTATCCGGTCGCGTAGACGTACCAGATTTCATAGTTGCGGGGGACTGCGGTCTGGCGAAGCGAGCGGATCTGGCCAAGCGCCACTTCGGCAAAGGCCAACGTACGTTCGTGTTCGTCCAGCAGCTTGACCACTGTCACGTCCTCAATGCACGCAATGCCGATTAAACCCGGCAGCAATGACTAAACTATTGGGGCGAGGGTACGGGACGAGAGTGAAGGCAAGGTAAACAGTGGAACTACGGGGAAGCCGGCTGCGGCGACCATGCGGCGCGCCCGATGTTTGTCCGCCTTGAGCGCCACTTTCGGGCGCTTTTCGTTTGCTCGCTACAGCATGATCCGGAAAAGTGCGCAGCGGTTTTCCGAAAAGATCATGCACAAACAACGAGCTAAGGCGCGATGACGCTTCGCGCAAATCTCATCGCGCTTTGGTGCGAGGCGCAAACTGGGCGCATTTGCTTCAAACGCTGAGGAATCAGCGCGTGCGCCGGTCGTGGGCGGTAACAGAAGTGTCCGGAATACCGCCGCTGGCGCGGCGGCATCAGAGCAGGCCTTATGCGCGTGCGCGCACAGGTCGTAGCAGGAAGGCGGGCAGGTGCGAATGATCGGCGGGCTCATGGTCCACCTCGCGCTGCGGCCGCCGTGGCTCGGCACGCCCGATCGACGGCACGTGCGACGGAGCGGCCTGCGGAGCCGAATTGCGGCCGTGGCGCGGTTCACGCTCCGGCTTCGCTGCGCGCTCCTCGCGGGGCTCCCGCTCGTGACGCGCTTCGCGTTCACCGTGACGCGGCTCGCGTTCACCGTGGCGCGCCTCGCGCTCGCGGCGCGGCTTGCGGCCGCCGCGGGCACCATCGCGCGAACCTTCGCGGCCACGCGAGCGGCGCGGCGCGGCGTCCTCGTCGGAGGCTTCGCTGTGAACGGTGTAGTCGCCCTCAGCGCGCGGGATCGGCTGGCCGATCAGCTTCTCGATCGCGGTCATCGACTTGCTATCGAGCGAGGTGACGATGGAGATCGCAGTACCGGTGCGTCCGGCGCGGCCAGTACGGCCAATGCGGTGGACATAGTCGTCGGGGTGGTGCGGTACGTCGAAATTGAAGACGTGGCTCACCGCGGGAATGTCGAGACCACGGGCGGCGACGTCGGAGGCGACGAGCAGCGGAATCTCGCCCTTCCGGAATTGATCGAGGGCCGCGGTGCGGGCGGATTGATCCATATCGCCGTGCAGGGCACCGACGCTGAAGCCGTGCTTCTGGAGTGACTTGTGAAGGACGGCGACTTCGCGCTTGCGATTGCAGAAGATAATCGCGTTGTTGAGATCCTTGGCATCGCGCAGCAGGCGGCGGAGGATCTCGCGCTTGTCATGCGCTTCGCGACCGGCCGGGACCTGCAATTGCGTCACGGTGACGGCGGTGGTCGCGGGCCTGGAGACTTCGATCCGCGCAGGATTGTGCAGGAAGGCCTCGGTGATGCGGCTGATCTCCGGAGGCATCGTCGCGGTGAAGAACAGGGTCTGCCGCGTGAACGGGACGAGCTTGCAGATGCGCTCGATGTCGGGGATGAAACCCATGTCGAGCATGCGATCGGCTTCGTCGATCACCAGCAGCTCGACGCCGGTGAGCAGCAATCCGCCGCGTTCGGTGTGGTCGAGCAGGCGGCCGGGCGTAGCGATCAGGACGTCGACGCCGCGCATCAGCTTGGAGTCCTGGTCGCCGAACGAGACGCCGCCGATCAGGAGCGCCACGTTCAATTTCTGACCGGCGCCGTATTTGTCGAACTGCTCCTTCACCTGCGCGGCAAGCTCGCGGGTCGGCTCGAGGATCAGGGTGCGCGGCATCCGTGCCCGGGCGCGGCCCTTCTCGAGCAGGGTAAGCATCGGGAGAACGAAGGCAGCGGTCTTGCCGGTGCCGGTCTGGGCAATGCCGAGGACGTCGCGCCGGGCGAGAACGTGCGGGATTGCCTGTTCCTGGATCGGAGTGGGATTGGTGTAACCGGTGGCCGCAACTGCGGCGAGGACCTTATCGGACAGGCCTAGATTGGAAAAAGACATTGAGCCTCTGGTCGAAACCGCCGTTCGGCATCGCAGGTAAAAGGCTGTCGCGTTCGGCCCCGAAACGGCTCGCTTTTCTATAAAGCTCGGGGGCTCTGACTAACGCCGACGGACGGCAAACCTGACGAATCGCGTTTCGATCCGAGGGCCGCGTTGCCCGCAACATAGGGGCGAAAGCGGTAAAGTCAATCTTGGAACCAGCCGGATGGCCGAAAAAGCTTAACGTTTTGACTGAAATACGCGTCTTTTCGTCATTTGGCGGTCAAATGAATCACGACCCCCGCCCCGGACGGCGAGGTCACAGCGGGGGCCTCCGCGCTGTTTTTCATCCTGAATCCGCCGGGCGTCAGGCCTTCGGAATCGCCGAATATCCGGTAGAAGGTGGCGAGGCTGCCGAACCCGCAGGTGAGGGCGATGTCGGCGATCGGCCGCGGCGGCTTCTCGCAAAGCAACCTTCGGCTCTCGCTCAGGCGCTGGGCGGTGACGGTCTGCGAAAAGCTTGCCCCGGTCGCCTCGAACAGGACGTGCAGGTAGCGGACCGAGACGCCGAGCATGCCGGCGACCATCCCTGGCGACAGGCTTGGCTTGGCAAGATGGCGCGTGATCAGGTGGCGCGCGAGGCTGAGCCGGCCGACGCGCAGCGCCTGCTGCGCCCGGCGGCTGCCCGGCCTGATCACACCGCGCTCGATCAGCGCAAGGTCCGCCACGATCTTGACCAGCGCAGGAATGCAAGCGGTATCACCGGCCTTCGTCGCTTCCTTGAAGTCGGCGAGGCAAGCTTCGAGCAGCGGCGTCCAGCCGTGATTGCCGGTCGCCGCTGAGCCCTGACGGGCTGGCTCAGATGCCGGGATTTGATCCGCTCGCAGGTCCGCGGCATCGAGATAAATGCGCGTCGCGCCTGTAGCTGGCGTTTCCTGGCTGTGATCCCCGTGCTTACCGCGCATCGTGACTGATCCCTCGCTCTGCATGAGCGCGCGCGTCGTCGGTAAGGAAATTTGCGGTGCCGAACCCGGGCGAAGCGCCGCAGTGGTTCTGGCGAAATGGCCGGAAAATATCTTCTCAATGCGCGCAGGCTGATCACTTCGGTTCAACGAACGTCGGATCGCGCGGCGGTGTGAAGTTCAAGGAGTGAAGGGGGCGCGGCGGAGCTCGGCAAACTGCGAGCGCGGTGTCCCGGCCGGTCCGGACGGGCGCTCAGGCCGTTCGCGCGCGGTAGTCGCCCGGTGTCATGGATTCGGATGCATTGAAGAGGCGGTAGAACGTCGCAAGGCTCTCGAAGCCGCAGGCAAAGGCGACCTCGGCGATCGTCTGCCTGGGCTGCTCGCGGAGCAGGCGGCGGCTTTGCTCGAGCCGGAGCGCGGTGACGGTCTCCGAGAAGCTCATCTCGGTTTCCTCGAACAGGATGTGCAGGTGACGGACCGAGATGCCGAGCAGGCCGGCAATCAGGGTTGGCGACAGCGCCGCACGCGCCAGGTGGCGCCGGATCAGGCGCCGGGCCAGCGACAAATGGGCGGTTCGCAAGGCCTGCTGCGCGAGCCGGCTCTTCGGCCGCATGATGCCGCGCTCGATCAGCGCGATATGCGCCAGCGCCTGCACCGTCGGCGCCGTGCCCGCCGCCGCGGCATCATTGCTTTCGATGAGGTCGCGGAAGCATGCTTCCAGCAGGGCCCGCAGCGCGGTCTCATCCTGCACGGGCCTGGGGACGAGTTCGCCGAGCTCGGCGCCCGGCGGGACGATGTTGGCCACCGGGACCTTGATGATGCGCAGGTGGAAGCCGTCATCGTGCAGGGGGACAGTGCGATAGGGCAGGTCCGAATAGCTGGTCGCGAACATGCCGTCGCGAACGGCAAATTCATCGAGCCGCGCGCCGCCGAACCAGCCGCCGCCGCCAAGCTGCTGGTAGATGCACAGGCTGTCGCTGGCCGCATCGGCGATGTCGCCCGTGCGCCGCTCGACGCGGTACGGCGAGGCCCGCAGCTCGACCAGCCCGGCATCGCCGAGCTTGCGCAGCGAGAACTCGCCGAAGAAGTCGCGGCGCCGGTCGGCTTCCAACTCGGCGGTGACGCCGAACAGCCCCTTGGCGCGGACCTCGCGCCAATAGTCGAAGCGATCCTTGGGATCGACTTGATCAGTAGACCATGTGTGCACGGAAAAGCCGTTGCGACGTGCGGAGAGCTCGAACCGGATGGAGCTTCGAATCTATCACGCGGGCCGTAAAAAGAAACTTGACCTAAGACAAATCGGATCCCTCATTTCGGCCTGGCGTGGCCGGCCGGAACGGCCGTCCGCGGCCGGCCTTGAACCGGCGAAACGGCTGGTCCGACTATTAGACGGCGGTCGCACGGGCGGCGCATTTGTCGTGCAGGCGGGGAAACGGGATGAAGAGCTGGCTTTCGAGACTTTCGGCGATCCTTTGGGCGGTTGCATTTGTCGCATCGGCCGCACCCGCCCAGGCCGAAAAGCGCGTCGCGCTGGTGATCGGCAATAATGACTACAGGAACGTGCCCAGGCTGCAGAAGGCGGTCAACGACGCCCGCACCATGGGCGACACGCTGAAGCAGCTCGGCTTCAGCGTCATGGTAGCCGAGAACCTCAACCGGCAGGCGTTCTCCGAGACGCTGCTCGCGTTCGACCGCGCCGTCGAACCCGGCGATACCGCGTTCTTCTTCTATGCCGGCCACGGCTTCGAGATCGCCGGCCAGAATTTCCTGCTACCGACCGACGTGCCGGCCGCCACCGAAGGGCAGGAGGAATTGGTGCGCGACGCCTCTGTTCTCGCCGACCGCATCGTCGAGCGCTTGCAGAACAAGAAGGCGCGCACCTCGATCCTGGTGTTCGACGCCTGCCGCAACAATCCGTTCGAGCGCGCCGGCACGCGCGCGGTCGCCGGCGGCGGTGGCCTCGCGCCGATGACGCAACTGCCGGAGGGCGTGTTCTCGGTGTTCTCGGCGGGGCCGCGCCAGACCGCGCTCGACCGTCTTTCGAACGATGATGCCAATCCCAATTCGGTATTCACGCGGACCTTCGCCAAGGAGCTGCTGCAGCCCGGCGAGAATCTCGTGCAGGTCGCGCAGCGCACGCGGCGCCTGGTCAGTGAGATGGCCGAGACCGTGAAGCACAAGCAGATCCCGGTCTATTTCGACCAGATGGTCGACGATGTCTTCCTGAACGGGATCGCGAAGGGGCAGGCCGAGGCGACCAAGCCGTCCGCGCCGCCGCAGCAGGTGGCCGCGCTGCCGCCGGTCGCGGTGCCGAAGCTGCCTAAGGAGGATTCGATCAACGCGCCGATCGCGAGCTTCTCGCGGCACAATGGCGGCTGGACCGTGGTGTTCTCGATCGCCGATCCGACGCTCGGGATTTCCTGGCGGATCGGCGACAGCGGCGATTTCCGCGAAACCGGCTTCATCGACACGCTCGATCCGCGCACGCGCAAGCGGATGCCCAATCCGTCGGTCGAGCTGCCGGCCGATGCGCCGGCCGCAACGATCGAGATTCGCTATGTCGATACGCAAGGCATGATGCAGGGGCCGTTCCCGATCAAGTTCGATCCCGACGCCGCGCTGATCCGCGACCAGCGCAAGATCCTCGACATGACCGCGACCAGCTGGCTGTCATTCCGCGAGTTCAACGGGCTGCTGGTCTACTATACGCACCTGATGTCGTATCGCTGCGCGATCCGCGAGGTGCGCATCGGCATCGACACCGCGGTGCCGGACAAGGTCCTGAAGATGCCATCCTGCAATTCGCGCGATCCCAGCGCGATCCCGTCTGACGCGCAGCCTTATCTGAAGCTTGCGCCGCAGACCAGGGCGGTCTCGGTCGAGCTGACCTATCGCGACGGCAGCGTGTCGGAAATCAAGACCTTCAGGCGATAGCCTTGCATCCTTGCCGCCAGATCCGCGTTACAATCGGATTCTGAGGGGCGAGGCAGCGGTGAGGACGGCATCATGGATGCAGGCAATCCGGCAGGACCGAACACGCGTCAGATCAGGGCGCGCTGCTGCGTGGTCGGTGGTGGGCCGGCCGGCATGATGCTTGGCTATCTGCTCGGACGCGCCGGAGTCGATGTCGTGGTGCTGGAGAAGCACGCCGACTTCTTCCGCGACTTCCGTGGCGACACCGTGCATCCGTCGACCCTGCAGGTGATGGACGAACTCGGCCTGATCGACGGCTTCCTGAAGCTGCCGCATCAGGACATCCAGACGCTCGACGGCATGTTCGGCGGCACCTCGGTGCGGATCGCCGATCTCCGCCGCCTCAGCGTCAAATACCCCTTCATCGCGATGATGCCACAGTGGGACTTCCTCAATTACCTGCGCGAGAGCGGCAAGCGCTTCCCCTCGCTGAAGGTGCTGATGAAGGCCGAGGCGACCGATCTGATCCGGCGCGGCGATGCTGTCGCGGGCGTGCACGCGAACACACTCGACGGCCCGGTCGAGATCGAGGCGGATCTCACCGTCGGCTGCGACGGACGTCATTCGATCGTGCGCGAGCGCGCCGGCCTCGACGTCGAGGAGATCGGCGCGCCGATGGACGTTTTGTGGTTTCGCGTCGGCCGGCGTCCGGATGAGACCGAGAATTTGTTCGCCCGCGTCGAGCACGGCAAGATGATGGTGACGTTCGATCGCGGCGACTACTGGCAATGCGCCTATGTGATCGCCAAGGGCCAATACGAGGCGGTGAAGGCGAGGGGATTGCCGGCGCTGCTCGACGACGTGCTGCGGCTGGCGCCGATCCTCAAGGCCGGCCTTGCCGACGTGAAGAGCTTTGACGACGTCAAGCTGCTCACGGTCGCGATCAATCGCCTGACGCGCTGGACCCGTCCCGGCCTGCTTTGCATCGGCGACGCCGCGCATGCGATGTCGCCGATCGGCGGCGTCGGCGTCAACCTCGCGGTGCAGGATGCGGTCGCGACCGCCAACATCCTGGCGGCGAAGCTCGTTCACGGCGTGCCGTCGGAAGACGAGCTCGATGCGGTGCGGCGGCGCCGCGAATTCCCGGTGCGCGTGACGCAGCGCATGCAGGTGATTGCGCAGAACAACATCATCAGCGCGGCGCTGAAGGCCGGCGATCAGCCGGTGCCGTTGGCGCTGCGGTTGATCACGGCAATGCCCTGGCTGCAGGGCCTCACCGCACGTCTGGTCGCCGTCGGGGTGCGGCCGGAGCACGTGCATTCGCCGGCCGCGGGCTGAACTGCGCGCCGCGCGACCGGAAGAGCGCCCGTGTTTTCAGGCCATCACCGAATAGCCGCCGTCGACGGGGATCGCGGTGCCGGTGACGAAGTCCGACGCCGGCGACGCCAGGAACACGGCGATGCCGGCGAAGTCGTCGATCGCCCCCCAGCGTGCCGCCGGCGTGCGCGCAAGCACGCGCTCGTGCAGCCCGGCCACCTGCTGGCGCGCGCCTTTGGTCAGGTCGGTATCGATCCAGCCGGGCAGGATGGCGTTGACCTGGATGTTGTCGGGAGCCCAGGCGTTGGCGCAGGCGCGGGTGTACTGTACGATGCCGCCCTTGCTCGCGGCATAGGCCGCGGCGAAGCTCGCACCGAAGATCGACATCATCGAGCCGATATTGATGATCTTGCCGTGCCCCGACGCCTTGAGCGCCGGATAAGCCGCCTTCGAGCACATGAACGCGCTGGTGAGGTTGGTGTCGATCACCTTGCTCCACTCCTCCAGTTCGAGCTCGTGCGGAGGCTTGCGGATGCTCATGCCGGCGTTGTTGACGAGAATGTCGATCCGGCCGAGCTCGCGAACGACCCGTTCGACCATGGCCGCGACGGCGGCCTTGTCGGTCACGTCGGTTGCCACCGCGATCGCCTTGGCGCCGCGCTTGCCGAGATCCTCGACGGCGGCCTTTGACTTCGCCTCGTTGCGGCCGACCACGGCAACCGCCGCGCCGGCGTCCGCCAGGCCGCGCGCCATGCCAAGCCCGATGCCGCCATTGCCGCCGGTGACGATGGCGACCCGGCCCGAGAGATCAAACTGTCCGTTTTTCATTGTTGTTGTCCGTTGAGGTTTGAACCGGGCGCGAGAGTGCCCGATCGTCACGGCGCTGACCAGATCGGCCACAGCCGGTCCGCCCTGCGCCGGCGGGCTTGCGCGTCGGGCGATTTCCATGACGTTCGGGCAACAAAAAAGCCCCGGACAATGCCGGGGCTTTTGCTCTGCTATCTCAGCAGGGATCAGTACGCAGCTCAGTACTTGGCGACAACCGGACCGGTCCAGTTGAAACGGTAGACCAGCGAGGTGCTGATGGTCTGGACAAGCGGCTTGAAGGTGATGTCGCGGCCGTTCGAGAGGTTGGTGCCGTCGACCAGCTCCGAGATGTTCTTGTTGTCGTAGTAAGCGGCGCGATACTCGGTCTTCATGAACCAGCCCGGCGCGGTGATGCCGAAGATGTTCAGGTTGTTCTCGACGCCGCCGCCGACGAACCAGCCGCCGCGATCGAAGTCGTTGGTGTGCAGACCCGAGGGAAGCGCGCTCGCGGTGTTGAACAGCGTGGTGCCCTTCCAGTGCGAGCTGGAGTAACCGGCGTTGACGTAGGACAGGACGTTCGGCGCGATCAGGTAGCCGAGGCGCGCACCAGCCGCCCAGCTGTAGTCGTTCTTGATGTTGCCGGCGACGAACGGACCCTGATCCTGGATGGTGCCCTTCAGGCTGCCGAACTGACCGTCGGCGAACACGCCGATGACCCAGCTGTTGGCGGTCTGCCAGTCATAACCGGCACCGACGGTGCCGTACCAGCCATCGCCGCCCTGGCGCTGGTTGAAGCCGAGGATCGGCGCACCCGTAACGGTCGACTGGACGCCCGTGTCAGCATCCCAGACGCCGCCGCCGCCGCCGCCGAAGATGTAGAAGCCGGTCCAGCTCGGAGCGACCGGAACCGGGGCAGGAGCCTTGGTGTAGGGGCGGGCGGCCAGATCGGCAGCCGACGCCGATGCCGTCATCGCAGCAACCGCGGTCAGAGCGAGCAAAATCTTCTTCATATCCAAATCCTCGACTAGCGTTCGATCAGGTCGCTCAGGGGAGTGCGCTGGCACCGATTCCCGAAACTCATGGTCGAACTATACGTGGTTCCGCCGGAAATGCTGTTGCTGGTGAGACACATCCGGCCGAAAACGAAGCCACTGGGGCTCTCCGAACGGGCAAAATGGCAACGCCCGCCCCAATCTGGGGGCGGCCGGAAATTCATTTCAGATCAATCGGTTGGGCCTAGACGTCGAGTAGGTCGTCGCTGGCGAATTCGGCCTTGTCGGAAATGAAGGCGAAGCGGGCTTCGGCCTTGGTGCCCATCAGCCGCTCGACCGAGTCGGCGGTGCCCTCGCGATCGTCGGCCAGCAGCACCACGCGCAGCAGCGTGCGCTTGGCCGGATCCATCGTGGTTTCCTTCAGCTGCGCCGGCATCATCTCGCCGAGGCCTTTGAAGCGGTTCACCTCGACCTTGGCGTTGGCGTTGAACTCGCTCTTCAGCAGCTCGTCCTTGTGCGCGTCGTCGCGGGCGTAGATCGACTTGGTGCCGTGCTTCAGCTTGTAGAGTGGCGGAACCGCCAGATAGAGGTGCCCTTCGTCGATCAGCCGCGGCATCTGCCGGTAGAAGAAGGTGATCAGGAGCGATGCGATGTGCGCCCCGTCGACGTCGGCGTCGGTCATGATGATGATGCGCTGGTAGCGCAGATCCTCTTCGCGGTAATGCGCGAGCGTGCCGCAGCCGATCGCCTGCACGAGGTCGGAGAGCTGCGCGTTGGCGGTCAGCTTGTCCTTGCCGGCAGAGGCGACGTTGAGGATCTTGCCGCGCAGCGGCAGCACGGCCTGCGTCTTGCGGTCGCGCGCCTGCTTGGCGCTGCCGCCGGCCGAGTCACCTTCGACGATGAAGAGCTCAGAGCCTTCGGTACCGGCGTCGGAGCAGTCGGCGAGCTTGCCGGGCAGACGCAGTTTCTTGCCGGCCGTCTTGCGCGCGGTCTCCTTTTCCTGGCGGCGGCGCAGCCGCTCCTCGGCGCGATCGATCACGAAATCGAGCAGCCGGTTGGCCTGGTTCGGATTGCCTGACAGCCAGTGATCGAACGGATCCTTCATCGCCTGTTCGACGATGCGCTGCGCTTCGGCGGTGGCGAGGCGGTCCTTCGTTTGGCCCTGGAATTCAGGCTCGCGCACGAACACCGAGAGCATCACGGCCGCGCCCACCATCACGTCTTCCGAGGTGATGGACGCCGCGCGCTTGCCCTGGCCCGCGCGTTCGGCGTGGTCCTTCAGACCGCGCAACAATGCGCTGCGCAGGCCGGATTCATGCGTACCGCCATCGGGCGTCGGCACCGTGTTGGTGTAGGACGACAGGAAGCCGTCGGCATCGGCCGTCCAGGCCACGGCCCATTCGCAGGCGCCATGCGCGCCGCTGCGGCCGGATTTGCCGGAGAAGATATCCTGATGCACCAGCGTATCGGCGTGGATCGCCGCGGCCAGATAATCCTTCAGTCCGCCGGGGAAGTGGAACTTGGCTTCCGACGGGACGTCTTCGACGCCCTTCAGGAGCTCCTGGTCGCAGTGCCAGCGAATCTCGACGCCGCCGAACAGATAGGCCTTCGAGCGCGTCATCTTGAACAGACGCTGCGGCTTGAAAGCCGCCTTGGCGCCGAAAATGTCGGTGTCCGGCTTGAAGCGGATGCGCGTGCCGCGGCGGTTGTTGACCTTGCCGAGGTCTTCGAGCTTGCCCTTGGGGTGGCCGCGCTCGAAGGTCATGCGATGCAACTGCCCGCTGCGCGCAACCTCGACCTCGAGCCGCGAGGAGAGGGCGTTGACCACGGAGACACCGACACCGTGCAGGCCGCCCGAGGTCTCGTAGACCTTGGAGTCGAACTTGCCGCCCGAGTGCAGCGTGCACATGATGACTTCGAGCGCCGACTTCTTCGGGAATTTCGGATGCGGGTCGACCGGAATGCCGCGGCCATTGTCGGTCACGGTCAGGAAGCCGTCGGCGGTCAGCTCCACGTCGATGAAGGTGGCGTGGCCCGCCAGCGCCTCATCCATGCAGTTGTCGATCACCTCGGCGAACAGGTGGTGCAGGGCCTTCTCGTCGGTGCCGCCGATATACATGCCGGGGCGCCGGCGGACCGGTTCCAGCCCTTCCAGCACCTCGATGTCAGCCGCCGTATAACCGGCTTCGGCGCTTCCAGCGGATCGCGAAGCAGCCTTCGCCGGGGCGCGTCCCTTCGGTTCCGGGGCTCCGAACAGATCGTCGGCAGATTTACTTTTGGCGTTCGACTTCAATGATTTGGCCATGGTTCTTCAAGTGACGCGCCGGTCACGGCGCGGCGAATCGGTTGCTCTGACTATGCCACGGATGGGCTGCCAATGGGGACGGCCGCGCCCTGGAGCCCGGCCATCCCCATAGATAGGAAACCGCGATTACGCCTGCGAGGTGCGGATTACAATGACCGTGAACAGGGCCATGGCGGCGACCACCAGCAGTGACCCGACGATCGGCGCCGCCTCGAACGACGGTCCCTTCAGCAGCACGGCGGCCACGCCGGCCGGGAACAGGACGCCGCCGACGATATGCAGCCAGCCCTGGATTCTGGCGAGCAGCATGCTGCCCGCTTCCGGCACCAGCCGGTAGTAGAGGCCGAACAGGAACAGCAGCACGCCGCCGACCAGATTGAGATGCGCATGCGCCGGTCCCAACGTGAAGTCGTGCTGGATACCCATGGCGATGCCCGCGAGCATTCCGAACAGCAGGACGAGAACGCTCACGCACATCATCAGCGATCCGATCATCCAGTAATTCCTTTTTCTTGTGAGGGAGATGCCAACCTGGACCTCAGGGGCCTTACGGGAAATCACGGTCGATCCCCGCCTTTGTGACTTGATGTCACGCAATCGGCTGGCTTACCTGTTCTTAGGCTGCGTGCCGCTAGAAAGGTTCATTCGAGGTTCAACGGAGCGGGAAGGCACACGACGAGATGGAAGACCTTGCGCGGGCCCTGGCCGAATTCGTGCGGCACCACCAGGCCTGGGCCGCTCCGATCGTCATGCTGCTGGCGTTCGCTGAATCGCTCGCCTTCATTTCATTGCTGGTTCCGGCCTGGGGCGCGCTGGTCGCGATCGGCGCCCTGATCGGCGTCAGCGGGATCAGCTTCTGGCCGATCTGGATCGCGGGCGGCGTTGGTGCCGCGCTCGGCGACTGGGTCTCCTACTGGTTCGGCTATCGCTACAAGGAGCAGGTCGCGCAGATGTGGCCCCTGTCGCGCTACCCGGAGATCCTGCCGCGGGGCGAGGCCTTCGTGAAGAGCTGGGGCGTGCCCAGCATCTTCATCGGCCGCTTCTTCGGTCCACTGCGCGCCTCGGTGCCGCTTGCGGCCGGCATTTTCGAGATGTCGTACTGGCAATTCCAGATCGCCAATTTCGTCTCCGCGCTGGTCTGGTCGGCGGCACTGCTGCTGTTCGGCGACGTCATTGCCCATGCCATCGAGTGGGTGTGGCGGGTGGTGTAGCAAGCTCCGGAATAAGGCCGACCTGCAGGGGTTAGGCGGGAGGGTAACCGCTCGAGCTGTCGGCATCGCGCGAGTATCGAAACGCTGATACAACCGCGCCCACCGGGCGCGAATTCATCGGGCGCAGTTTCACTTGGAAGGACAGCACATGGAATTGACACGACGTCATGCTCTCGCCGGCGCTGCCGGCATCGCCGCCGCACCGTTGCTATCAACCGTTCCTGCGGGCGCTGTGGCGCCGGTTGCCGACAAGCAGGCGCCGAGCTTCTATCGTTACAAGGTCGGCGACATCCTCGTCACCGTTGTGTCCGATGGCAAGAATGTCTTCAAGCTGGAAGACTCCTTCATCTCCAATGCAAAGCGGGACGACGTCAACGCGGCGCTTGAGAAGGCGTTCATGCCGCGCGACATGATGACGATCTGGTTCGCACCGCTGGTGCTCAACACCGGCGGCAAGCTGGTGGTGATCGACACCGGCAATGGTGCGCTGGCGAAGGCCAGCACGAAGGGCGCCAATGGCCTGTTCGCCGACAATTTCGTCGCCGCCGGCTTCGATCCCAGGAATGTCGACATGGTCGTGATCTCGCACTTCCACGGCGACCACGTGAACGGCCTCTTGACCGCCGAAGGCACGCCGGCATTCCCGAATGCCGAGGTGCTGGTGCCGGCGACCGAGTGGAAGTTCTGGATGGACGACGGCGAGATGAGCCGGGCGCCGGCCGGCCGCATGCAGGGCCTGTTCAAGAACAACCGCAATATCTTCGAAGCCGGCCTGAAGAAGAAGGTCACGCCGTACGAGTGGGGCAAGGAGATCGCGCCGGGCCTGACCTCGGTCGAGACCGTCGGCCACACGCCGGGCCACACCTCCTACGTGCTGGCCTCGGGCCCGGACAAGGTCTTCATCCAGTCCGATGTCACCAACAATCCGAACCTGTTCGCGACCAACCCCGGCTGGCATGCGTTCTTCGACCAGGACGGCGACGTGGCGGAGAAGACCCGCCGGCGCATCTACGACATGGTGGTTGCCGAGCGGCTCCAGGTGCAGGGCTTCCACTATCCGTTCCCGGGCCTCGGCCATGTGGTGAAGGACGGCAGCGGCTATCGCGTCGTGCCGGCACCGTGGAATCCGGCGATCTAGCCAGTCATTCCCCGGTGCGCCATTGCGCACCTGAGGGCGCGCGGAGCGCGAACCCCGGAATCTGGAGGTCCTAGCGCGAGATTCCGGGTTCGATGCTGTGCATCGCCCCGGAATGACAAGCAACAACTTGACGTCAAGGGGGCGCGGCCTTATAGCCGCGGCCATGATCAACGCCGCGACCATCATCATTGCCCGCCGCCGCCGCATTATCGCGGTATGGGCGGTCGCTCGCGTTTAAGACCATCGCCTCTGCCGCCGGACCCGATCCCGCGGCGCTCTCCTGAAAAAGACACGCGGTTCGATCTGGCGGCTCCTTCGTCATGCAGGAGCTTTGACCATGTATACGCCACCGCCCTTCAAGCCTGACCGTGCCGCGAGCCTTGCCTTCGCGGAAGCGCGTGGTTTCGGCATGGCCTGCGCGTGGGACGGCGGCAAGCCGATCGCCTCCGCGCTCCCGTTCTACTTGACTTACGCCGCCGACGGGACGCCGCGGGCGCTGTTTCATGTTGCCCGTCACAATCCGCTGGTAAAGCTGGCGGGCGGGTCACCTTGGCTGCTGGCCGTTACCGGCGCCGACGCCTATGTTTCGCCGGACTGGTACGTGTCACCCGATCAGGTGCCGACCTGGCTCTATCAGGCGGTGCATCTGACCGGGCCGGTGCGGACGTTGTCGGATGACGAGCTTGCCGTTCAGATCGACGCGCTGAGCGCCAAGTTCGAGGACCGGCTGCTGCCGAAAAAGCCGTGGGTGTCGGGCAAGATGACCGCCGCGAGGCTGGAAACCATGAAGAAGGCCATCGTGGGTCTCGAGATGATGGTGGAAGAGGTGGAGGGCAGCTTCAAGCTGAACCAGCACAAGTCTGAAACCGATTTCGCGGCGGTCGGCAACACGCTCGCTTTGCAGGCCGAACCCGGTGCCCAAGACATCGCGGCCTTGATGCGCGAGGTGCGCCCGCAGGCTTTCGCGCTGATACAGACCGAGATGACTACGCTTCCGAGGAGCGAGCAATGACGAAGAAGAAAATCGGAATTTTGGGCGCGTCCGGCTACACCGGCGCCGACGCGGTGCGCCTGTTGGCGCGGCACCCGAATGCCGAAATCACCGCGCTTACCGCTAACACCCATGCCGGCAAGACGATGAGCGAGGTGTTTCCTCACTTCTTCATGCTCGACCTGCCAAAACTCGTGGAATGGGAAAAGGTCGACTGGACGCGGCTCGATGCCGTGTTCTGCGGACTGCCGCACGGGACGACGCAAGAGATCATCGCCGCGGTGCTGAAAGCCAATCCCAGAATCAAGATCCTCGATATGTCCGCGGATTTCCGGCTGCGCAACAAAGACAGCTACGCGCAATGGTACGGGCATGAGCACCGGGCGCTCGAATTGCAGGACGAGGCGGTCTATGGGCTGACCGAACTCTACCGGGAGGAGGTCACGGCCGCGCGGCTGGTAGCCTGTCCCGGCTGCTATCCGACGGCGGTGCTGCTGGCGCTTGTTCCGCTGGCGAAGGCAAAGCTGATTGACGTCGACGACATCATCATCGACGCAAAGTCGGGCGTCACCGGCGCCGGACGCGGACTGAAGCAGAACACGCTGTTCAGCGAGGCCGGCGAAGGGTTGTCGCCCTATTCGATCGGAAGCCATCGACACTCGGCGGAGATTGAGCAGGAGATTGGCGCGGCCGCTGGCTCGGCTGTGACGGTGAACTTCACCCCGCATCTCATTCCGATGGCGCGGGGTGAGTTCTGCACATCCTATGTCAAGCTCAACGGGGCTACGCCGGACGATTTGCGCGCCGAGCTGGAAAGGGCCTACGCCAACGAGCCGTTCGTATATGTGACGAAGAAGGGTGTGCTGCCACAGACGCAGAACGTGCGTGGTTCGAATTATGTTCAGATCGGCGTCGTCGCCGACCGGATCAAGAACCGCGCCATCGTGCTCTCGACGCTCGATAATCTTGTGAAGGGTTCGGCCGGACAGGCGATCCAGAACATGAACCTGATGTTCGGCTTGCCCGAAACCACCGGACTGGAGCAGATCGCGCTGTTTCCATGAGCGGGGGTTGTTGTCGCTGGCGAGGGGCGCTCAATCTAAGGATAACTGCTTATCCCCGTTGGCGGCGCAGGCGCGGCCAGATGTGTTAAACGAAACGAACGAGCTCGAAAGGAACGTGCCATGACCCTCACCGACACCAACCAACCGAAAACCAGGAGCGGTGCGACCAAGGCCACCGTGTTCGTCGATGGCGCGTCCGGCACGACCGGCCTCGGCATCCAGGAGCGGCTGCTCTCGATCGGCGACGTTGCGGTGAAGCACATCGCCGAGGACAAGCGGAAGGATGCCGGCGCCAAGCGCGCGCTGATGGAGGAGGTGGATCTCGTGATCCTCTGCCTGCCTGACGAGGCCGCCAAGGAGACTGTGGCGCTGATCGACACGATGGGCAATGCCGCGCCGAAAGTGCTCGACGCCTCGACGGCCTATCGCGTTGCGCCCGACTGGGCCTACGGTTTTCCTGAGCTCGCGCCCGACCAGGCCGACAAGATCCGTAACGCGAAGAAGGTCTCCAATCCGGGTTGCTATCCGACCGGCGCGATCGCGCTGCTGCGGCCGATCGTCGATGCCGGCGTGCTGCCGGCGGATTATCCCGTCACCGTCAACGCGGTGAGCGGCTATTCGGGCGGCGGCAAGTCGATGATCGCCAGCTTCGAGGACGGCTCGGCGCCGGCCTTCGAACTCTACGGCCTCGGCTTCGAGCACAAGCACGTTCCGGAGATGCAGCTCTATTCGCACCTGACGCGAAGGCCGATCTTCATCCCGTCGGTCGGCAACTACCGGCAGGGCATGCTGGTCTCGGTGCCGCTGCAACTCGACGCGCTGCCGGGCAAGCCTGATGGTACCGATCTGCAAGCGACTCTGGCGAAATGGTACGCCGGCAGCAAATATGTCTCGGTGATGCCGCTGCAGAACGAGGCCGCCAAGGGCGGGCGGCTCGAGCCGGAGGCGCTCAACGAGACCAACCAACTCGAGCTCTACGTCTTCGCCAGCGACAAGCACCACCAGGCGGTGCTGGTCGCGCGGCTCGACAATCTGGGCAAGGGCGCCTCGGGTGCCGCGGTCCAGAACATGCGGCTGATGCTCGGGCTGGCCGACAGCTGACGGCGACGCGGATCGTGGACGACGCCACGCTGCAGTTCTATCGGCGCAATGCCGAGGCCTATGCCGGGTGGGCGAAAGCCCCGTCCACCCGGCTGATCGGCTTTCTGAAGCTGCTGCCGCCGGGCGGCGCGATCCTCGAACTCGGCTGCGGCGCCGGCAATCATGCCGCCGTCATGCTCGCCGAAGGCTTTGTGCTGCGTGCGACCGACGGGTCGCCCGAGATGGCCGAGGTCGCGGCGCGCCGCATCAAACATCCCGTCGAGGCGATGCTGTTCGATGAGCTCGAGGACCGCGAAGCCTATGACGGCGTCTGGGCCAGCGCCTGCCTGCTGCACGTGCCGCGCGACGAATTGGCCGACATCATCGGCCGCATCCATCGGGCGCTGAAACCCGGTGGCGTTTTCTACGCGAGCTACAAGATCGGCCATGGCGATGGCCGCGACAGCATCGGCCGCTACTACAATTATCCCGCGGCGGACTGGCTCGCTGCGACCTACGCCGCGTCAGGGGCGTGGACGCAAGTCTCGTCCGACACCAGCGAGATCAAGAGCTTTGACGAGGCGCCCGCGACGATGCTGCACATCGTGGTGCGCAAGGGCGGGTAGTTGAGGCCGCGCCGGCGCGGCTGTCGCCGCAACCGGCGGGAATATCTGGATCAGAGGACCTTGAAGATCGCGAGCGCCAGCACCGCCTGGGCGAGGAAGCCGACCGTAAAAGCCAGGGTGCGGAACACCGGCAGGCCGAGCGTGTACACGATCAGGTGTGCGACGCGCGCCCAGAAAT
The DNA here is from genome assembly GCF_054063995.1 of Bradyrhizobium sp. USDA 4504. Lineage (NCBI taxonomy): Bacteria > Pseudomonadati > Pseudomonadota > Alphaproteobacteria > Hyphomicrobiales > Nitrobacteraceae > Bradyrhizobium > Bradyrhizobium sp. USDA 4504. The sequence goes on from NZ_JBSSGV010000001.1 coordinate 2,624,476, forward strand.
AGACGGCGCAGGCGAGCACGGTCCACTTGGTGGAATAGTCGGCCGCATTGAGGATCAGGACCAGCGGCGCGAAGATCACGAGGTTCTCGACCGCGTTGTCATGGGCGAACATCAGCCGGTTGGCCCATTCCGCGTGCGGCTTGTCGTTGCGCGAGGGGTTGCCCATGGCGGCGGAGAGGCCGCGCACCTGGCAGCGGTTGATGATGTAGGGGATCCACAACAGCCCGGTCAGGATCACCGTCAGTGACAGCCAGAACAGTTCGCGCGTCATCGTCTCCCCCTCACGTGAATTCGATTCCCGACCGTCGGGACCGTCTGTTTATAGCTGAGCGGAAGAGTTGGCGCTACGCGCGGACGCGGACATAGCTGCCCGGGGCGTCCTCGAGCACCTGCGTGCCGTTGGAGCCGACCATGCGCGCCGGGACCGTCTCCGGGTCATGGCTTTCCAGCCAGCCGCGCCAGTCGGGCCACCACGAGCCCTTGTGCTCCTCGGCTCCCTTCAGCCAGTCGGCGAGCTTCATGTCCTTGATGTTGTCGTTGGTCCAGTACTGGTACTTGTTCGACGCGGGTGGATTGACCACGCCGGCGATATGGCCGGAGCCGGACAGCACATATCTCACCGGGCCGCCGAAGAACTGCGAACCGTAGAGCACCGATTCCGCCGGCGCGATGTGATCCTCGCGGGCGGCGAGGTTGTAGACCGGCACCTTCACCTTCGACAGATCGAGCAGCGTGTTGTCCAGCACCATGGTGCCGGTCGACAGCCGGTTCTCCAGATAGCAGTTGCGCAGGTAGTAGGAGTGGTTCGACGACGGCATCCGCGTCGCATCCGAATTCCAGTGCAGCAGGTCGAACGAGGACGGCGTCTGGCCTTTCAGATAATTGTTCACGACATACGACCAGATCAGGTCGTTCGAGCGCAGCATGTTGAAGGCCATCGCCATCTTGCTGCCCTCGAGCACGCCGGATTCCTGCATGTCGCGTTCGAGCGCCGAGATCTGGTCCTCGTCGACGAACACCAGGAGATCGCCGGCATGGGTGAAGTCGACCTGCGCGGCAAAGAACGTCGCCGACGTCACGCGCTGGCGGCGCTTCTCGGCGAGATAGGCGAGCGTCGAGGCGAGCAGGGTGCCGCCGACGCAATAGCCGGCGGTATGCACCTTCATCTCGCCGGTGACCTTCTCGATGACGTCCATCGCCGTCAGCGGGCCTTCGGTCATGTAGTCGGCCCAGGTCTTCTTGCCGAGCTCCTTGTCCGGATTGACCCAGGAGATCACGAACACCGTGATGCCCTGGTCGACGCACCATTTGATGTAGGATTTCTCGGGGCGCAGATCGAGGATGTAGAACTTGTTGATCCAGGGCGGCACGATCAGCAGCGGCGTGCGCAGCACGTTCTCGGTCGCCGGCGAATACTGGATCAGCTGCATCAGCTCGTTCTGGAAGATCACCTTGCCCGGCGTCGTCGCCATGTTGACGCCGACCTCGAGATTGCTCGAGTCGGACTGGCGGATCCGCAGCGTGCCGTGGCCGGCCTCGATATCCTCGGCCAGCATCTTCATGCCGCGCACCAGATTGTCGCCATTGGTCTCGACGGTGGCGCGCAGCACCTCCGGATTGGTCAGCACGAAATTCGACGGCGCCAGCGCGTTGGTGATCTGCTGGACGTAGAATTCGGCCTTCTTGCGCGTGTGGGGATCGATCCCGTCGGCGTCATGGACCAGCTGCTGCGCCCATTTCGCGGTCAGCAAATAGAGCTGCAGGATGAAGTCGAAGAACTGGTTCGACTTCCATTCCGGATCCTGGAAGCGCTTGTCGCGCGGGGCCGGGGCGATCGCCGGCTTGGCATCGGCCTCGCCGGCCATGCGGCGCACCGCCGAGCCCCAGAGATCGAGATAGTCCTTGCCGAGCTGCATCTGCAGCGACGAGGCGCGCTCCTTGTCGGACAGCCAGTATTCGGCGATCACGCTGAAGGTCTTGATGACCTCACCGAGCTCATTCGGCGGCTTGTCGCGGACTTCTCCGGTCTGGCGCGGCTTGAGATAGGCTGCCAGCGCCTGGCCGCTGCTCTCCATCGCCCGCGCGATGTTCATGGCGAAGGCTTCGGCGTTGAATTTCGGGGTGGCCTGGGTGTCGGTACTAACGTTGCTCATCTGAGGTACAATATCGCGTCGTTTGGAGGGCGTCATCGCGCGGTGCGGCAACGCAAATCAGTCAAAATCCAGCATTTCGCTCTGTTGCGGTGCGAGAAAAAATCTTTGTTCCGTCATATTGAAGCCTCAGGGGTCGCTTTTGGTGTTCCCGCTTTAAGCGTTTCGGGCGACAATGGTTTGAAACGCTAAAGTCGAAATTAACGCAGCGGGACGCTGCAAGGCTCGTACCAGTGCGACCCGTGTCGGCAACGTGCGACGTGCGCGCTAGCTTGTTGGGGACAATTCGGCGCATGCCGATCGATCGAATGAACAGGGGGCTCGCGGCCGCAGTGCTGCTCGCGTCGTTGGTGGCGCTGAGCGGGTGCTCGAGCACGATCGCCGATATGACGATGCCGGCCGATGCGCCGGCGCGCGAGAAGGACGCCGCCGGCTACCTGCCGGTCCATGATCTTCCGCCCGACCGCGCCGACCCGACGATCAAGCCGGCGGACCAGGCCAAGATCGAGCAGGAGCTCATTGCCGCGCGCGCGCGCCAGGCCTCGACGGCTGCCCAAAGCGGGAAGTAGCGCCCGACAAACGGCCGATCAGCGCTGGCGCCGCCCGGTGTCCGTGCTAAAAGAAACCCAGTTCAACCGCAGATCCGGCCGCAGCCCCCAGATCGTGCGCCTGAATTCGCTCTAAGTCATTGATTCAGTGCGATTTCTGTCAGAGGCCGAGCCGGCTTCCGCAAACTACGCCAAGGGGGTCGATTCTGGCATCGCGGTTGTCGGAGCAAGGGTCCCATGGAAGATTTTTACCGCATTCGCCGTCTGCCGCCTTATGTCTTTGAGAAGGTCAACCAGGCCAAGGCGGCCGCGCGCAACGCCGGGGCCGACATCATCGACATGGGTATGGGGAACCCGGACCTGCCGACCCCGCCGCATGTGATCGAGAAGCTCAAGGAGACGCTGGGCAAGCCGCGGACCGACCGCTACTCGGCCTCGCGCGGCATCAACGGCCTGCGCAAGGCCCAGGCCGCCTATTATGCGCGCCGCTTCGGCGTCAAGCTCAACCCCGACACCCAGGTGGTTGCGACGCTCGGCTCGAAGGAGGGGTTTGCCAACGTCGCGCAGGCGATCACGGCGCCGGGCGACGTCGTGCTGTGCCCCAATCCGAGCTACCCGATCCATGCCTTCGGCTTCCTGATGGCGGGCGGCGTGATCCGCTCGGTGCCCTCGGAGCCGACGCCGCAGTTCTTCGAGGCGGTCGAGCGGGCGATCATCCATTCGATCCCGAAGCCGATCGCGCTGATCGTCTGCTATCCGTCGAACCCGACAGCCTACGTCGCGGACCTCGACTTCTACAAGGATCTCGTCGCGTTCGCGAAGAAGCACGACATCTTCATCCTGTCCGATCTCGCCTATGCCGAGGTTTATTTCGACGAGAACAATCCGCCGCCGTCGGTGCTGCAGGTGCCCGGCGCGATCGACGTCACCGTCGAGTTCACCTCGATGTCGAAGACGTTCTCGATGGCCGGCTGGCGCATGGGCTTTGCGGTCGGCAATGAGCGGATCATCGCGGCGCTGGCGCGGGTCAAATCCTATCTCGATTACGGCGCGTTCACGCCGGTCCAGGTGGCGGCGACCGCGGCGCTGAACGGTCCCGACGACTGCATCCGCGAGATGCGCGACACCTACCGCAAGCGCCGCGATGCGCTGGTCGAGTCATTTGGTCGCGCCGGCTGGGACATTCCGCCGCCGCAGGCCTCGATGTTCGCCTGGGCGCCGCTGCCCAAGGCGTTCGAGGCGGTCGGCAGCATGCAGTTCGCGACCCTGATGGTGGAGAAATCCGGCGTCGTGGTGTCGCCCGGCGTGGCGTTCGGTGAGCATGGCGAGGGCTATGTCCGCATCGCGATGGTGGAGAACGAGCAGCGCATCCGGCAGGCTGCGCGCGGCGTGCGCCGCTTCCTTGAAAGCGGCATCGAAACGTTGCACAACGTCGTTCCTCTCGCCAACCGACGCTAATCCTTCCAGGTTGCTTAATCTCCAGGTCCCTTAAATCCATGGTCGCACCCCTGAACGTGGGCATAGCGGGGCTCGGCACCGTCGGTGCCGATGTCGTCCGCCTCATCGAAACGCAAGGACGTGCGCTGGCCGAGCGCAGCGGCCGCGGCGTTCGCGTCGTCGCGGTCACGGCGCGCTCGAAAGCCAAGAAGCGCGGCCTCGACCTGCGCGGCATCGCCTGGGCGAAGAGCCCCGAGGCGCTCGCCGAAGATCCCGATATCGACTGCTTCGTCGAATTGATGGGCGGCGCTGGAGATCCCGCGCTGTCCGCGATCGAGACCGCGCTGAAGGCCGGCAAGTCGGTCGTCACCGCCAACAAGGCGCTGATCGCCAAGCATGGACTGCGTCTCGCCGCGGCTGCCGAGAAGCATGGCGGCGCGCTGAATTTCGAGGCGGCGGTCGGTGCGGCGATCCCGGTCATCAAGACGCTGCGCGAGGGCCTCGCCGGCACCAGCGTCAACCGCGTCTACGGCATCCTCAACGGCACCTGCAATTACATCCTGACCCGGATGGAGCAGGAGGGCCTATCGTTCGAGGAGTGTCTGAAGGACGCCCAGCGTCTCGGCTATGCCGAAGCCAACCCGTCGTTCGACGTCGATGGTCATGACACCGCGCAGAAGCTCGCGATCCTGGCCAGCCTCGCCTTCGGAACCAAGGTTGCGGAAAGCGCGGTTTACGTCGAAGGCATCTCCTCGATCACGCCGGAAGACCTCAAGGCCGCCGCGGAACTCGGTTACCGCGTCAAGTTGCTCGGCGTCGCGGTGCGCACGGCAAAGGGCATTGAACAGCGCGTGCATCCGACCATGGTGCCGAAATCATCCTCGATCGCGCAGGTGATGGGCGTCACCAACGCTGTCGCGATCGACGGCGAGGGGATTCCGCCGATCACGCTGGTGGGGCCGGGCGCCGGCGGCGGCGCGACGGCCTCCGCCGTGGTCGCCGACATCGCCGACGTCGCCCGCGGCATCCGCGCCAAGCCGTTCGGCCGTCCGGTGGAGCGGTTGCGCGACACCACCAAGGCGCCGATGGAACGCCATGAGGGTGGCTATTATATCCGCCTGATGGCGCGCGATCTTGCAGGCACTGCCGCAACAATCGCCACCCGGCTGGCGGAACAGAAGATATCTCTGGAATCCATCGTGCAACGGCACCCGGATGGCGTCGATGTGAACGGTGCGGCCAAAAAACCTTCACCGGTCCCGGTCATTCTGATTACCTATGCGACCAGCGAGGATGCCGTGCATCGTGCGCTGGCCGCAGTGCAGCGCGATAAGGTCATCAGCGGCCGGCCGCAGGTGATCCGGATCGAGAAAAACTAGCGCATGGCCTGAACGGGTCGGGCGTGAGACGATTGATGCGGGCAGGCTGGCCTGTCCCAGAGGCTTAAGGAGTACGCCGATGTCGACCCATATTTCCGTTCCGCCGCAGATGCTGCTCGAGCGCATCCTGACGCTCGAAATCGTGCGCGTGACGGAGCGCGCGGCGGTGTCGGCCGCGCGGCTGCGCGGCCACGGCCAGGAGAAGGCCGCCGACAAGGCCGCGGTCGACGCGATGCGGCGCGAGCTCAACAAGCTGCCGATCGAGGGGACGGTCGTAATCGGCGAGGGCGAGCGCGACGAGGCGCCGATGCTGTTCATCGGTGAGAAGGTCGGCCTCAATGCCGGCCCCAAGGTCGACATCGCGGTCGACCCGCTCGAGGGCACCACGCTGTGCGCCAAGAACATGCCGGGCTCGATCGCCACCATGGCGATGGCCGATGGCGGCACGCTGCTGCACGCGCCCGACGTCTACATGCAGAAGATCGCGATCGGCCCGGGCTACGCCAAGAACGTGATCGAGCTCGACGCGCCGCCGGCCGACAATGTCCGCCGGCTCGCCAAGGCCAAGGGCGTCGACCCGACCGCCATCAACGTGCTGGTGCTCGATCGTCCGCGCCATGCCGACATCATCAACAGCGTGCGTTCGACCGGCGCTGCCGTGCAACTAATCACCGACGGCGACGTCGCCGGCGTCATTCACTGCGCCAAGCCCGATGAGACCGGTGTCGACATGTATATCGGCACCGGCGGTGCGCCCGAGGGCGTGCTCGCGGCGGTCGCGCTGCGCTGCATTGGCGGCCAGATGCAGTGCCGCCTGATCCTCGACACCGAGGAGAAGCGCGAGCGCGCGCACAAGATGGGCGTCACCGATCCGAAGATGATCTACGGCATCGAGGACATGGCCAAGGGCGACTGCCTGTTCGCCGCTACCGGCGTCACCACCGGCTCGCTGCTGACCGGCGTGAAGTTCAAGAAGGACGTGATCGAGACCGAGACGGTCGTGATGCGCTCGGTCACCGGCACCGTGCGCTACATCAAGGCCGAACATCGGCAGCTTGAGAAATTCCACCTGGATTGAGGACGAGCCTACAACAACCGTCATTCCGGGGCGCGCGAAGCGCGAACCCGGAATCTCGAGGTTCCGGGTTCGATGCTTCGCATCGCCCCGGAACGACGGACCAAAAACAACAACAAGGGAGACGCGCATGTCCGATCTGTCCGGGGTCAAGGCGCTGGTGTTCGACGTGTTCGGGACCGTGGTCGACTGGCGCACCAGCCTGATCAACGACTTCACCAGATGGGGCGAGACGCGCGGTATCAAGGCCGATTGGACGGCGCTGGTCGACGGCTGGCGCGCGGTCTATGCGGCCTCGATGGACGAGGTGCGCAAGAACCCGCAGAACGGCTACGTCATCCTCGACGTATTGCACCGCCGCTCGCTGGAAAAACTCGTCGCGCAATTCGACATCAAGGGGCTGAGTGAGGCCGATTTGCAGCATCTGACGCTGGGCTGGCATCGCCTGCACGGGTGGCCCGACAGCGTCGCCGGCCTGACCCGGCTGAAGACCAAATACATCATCTCGCCGCTCTCCAACGGCAACGTCGCGCTGCTCACCAACATGGCGAAGTTCGCAGGCTTGCCCTGGGACCTCGTGATGTCGGCCGAACTGTTCGAGCACTACAAGCCCGATCCGGAAACCTATCTCGGCGCCGCGAAGCTGCTCTGCCTGCCGCCGGAGCAGGTGATGATGGTCGCCGCCCACAATTACGACCTGAAGCACGCGCAGAAGCTCGGCCTGAAGACCGCCTTCGTGGCGCGTCCGACCGAATACGGTCCGCTGCAGAAGTACGATTTCGAGGCCACCGGCGAGTGGGACATCGTGGCCAAGGATTTCGGGGAAATCGCCAGCCGAATGGGCTGCTAGAACTGGTCCACAAATCATCGAAGCGTTACGATTCCTGCCGGACGCATCGGCCCTGATTGGATCAGGACCGATGTTCCGGATTTTTGTTTGACGCGTTTTCTTCACGCGAACCGGTGCCCACTTCGCTTGAAAACGCTCTGTTCGGAAGGGCTCATGACGCTGCACGCATCCGCACTGCCCGTCGAGGCGCCACAGGCGTTCCTCGGCGTGACGCGGTCGCTGACCGGAAAACTCTGGCGCGACCGGCTGGATGCGCGCGGGGCGGCGCGGGCGCTCGCGATCGTGCAGCGCTATCAATTGCCGGAAATGCTGGCGCGCGTGCTGGCGGGGCGCGACGTCGGGATCGACGAGGTTCCCGACTTCCTCGACCCGACCATCCGCAAGCTGATGCCGGATCCTCACACGGTCACCGAGATGGAGCACGCGGCCAAGCGCATCGCGGATGCCGCGGTGCGCGGCGAGAAGGTTGCGATCTTCGGCGACTATGATGTCGACGGTGCGACCTCGGCCGCGCTGCTGACCTGGCATCTGCGCCATTGCGGGCTGGACCCGCTGATCCACATTCCCGACCGCATTTTCGAAGGCTACGGGCCGAACGTCGACGCCGTGCGTGCGCTGGCGGCGAAGGGCGCGACGCTGCTGGTCACGGTCGATTGCGGCACCACCAGCATCGAGCCGCTGTCGGAAGCCAGGAAGCTCGGGATGTCGGTCGTCGTGATCGATCATCACCAGACCGGCGATGTGTTGCCCGAGGTCGACGCACTGGTGAATCCGAACCGGCCCGACGATCTCTCGGGGCTCGGCCATCTCGCAGCGGTCGGCCTCGTGCTGGTGACCTTGGTCGCGGTGAATCGCGAACTGCGCCAGCGCGGCTTCTGGACCGGCGAGATGCCGGAGCCCGACCTGCTCAGCGTGCTGCATCACGTCGCGCTCGGCACCGTTGCCGACGTCGCGCCGCTGATCGGGCTCAACCGGGCCTTCGTCGCCAAGGGCCTGATCGCGATGCGTCGCCGCGACCATGTCGGCCACACCGCGCTGATGGATGTCGCGCGCCTGAACGGCCCGCCGGAGGCCTGGCATCTCGGCTTCATGCTGGGACCGCGCATCAATGCCGGCGGCCGGATCGGGCGCGCCGATCTCGGCGTGCGACTATTGCTCGAAGGCGATATCTCGGAAGCTGCGCGGATCGCGGCCGAGCTCGATCGCCTCAATGCCGAACGGCGCGTGATCGAGCAGGCGGCCGAGGCGCAGGCCGAGGCCGAGGCGCTGGCTTCGCTCGGGCTCGAGGACAAGGGCGCTGTCATCGTCACCGCGGCGGAAGGCTGGCATCCCGGCGTGGTCGGGCTTGTGGCGGCGCGGCTGAAGGAGAAGTTCGCGCGTCCTGCGTTCGCGATCGCGCTGGAGCCCGGCGGCATCGGCACCGGATCGGGCCGCTCGATCGGCGGCGTCGATCTCGGGAAGGCGGTGCGGCAGGCGGTGCACGACGGCCTTTTGATGAAGGGCGGCGGGCACGCGATGGCGGCCGGCGTCACGCTGCGCAAGGAGAAGCTCGCCGAATTCCGCGCTTACATGGAGAGCGCGCTGGCGGCCGACGTCGCCAATTCGCGGCACGAGAACGAGCTGTTCATCGACGGCGCCGTGACCGCGCGCGCGGTGACGCCGGAGTTCGCCGCGACACTCAATCGTGCTGGCCCGTTCGGCAGCGCCAATCCGGAACCGGTGATCGCGCTGCCGTCGCATCAGCTGGTCTATGCCGACGAAGTCGGGCAGGCGCATCTGCGGCTGCGCTTCAAGTCAGGCGACGGCTCCATCGTCAACGGTATCGCGTTCCGTTCCGTCGGACAGAAGCTCGGCAGCGCCTTGACGCAAAATCGCGGCCAGCAATTGCACGTGGCGGGCTCTCTTGCGGTCGACCGTTGGCAAGGCACCGAACGTGTGCAATTCCGTGTCCTCGACGTCGCGGTGCCGGATCAGGGCCCGACGGTGATCCGATAAGAAACGTTGGGAGAGGACATGTCAGGACAGGTTGAAGGCAAGGTTGCGCTGGTGACCGGCGGCGCATCGGGCATTGGCGAGGCCATCGTTGAATTGCTCGCGCAGGAAGGCGCGACCGTTATTGCGACCGATATCGATGAGTTGAGGGGACCCGAGCTCGCCGCGCGGCTCACCAAGGCCGGGCGGAACGTGACCTTCTTGCCGCAGGACGTCACCAGCGAGGAGCGCTGGATCGAAATCATCAGTGAGATCGGCAAGCGCCATGGCCGCCTCGATATCATGGTCTCGAATGCCGGCATCGGCATCGGAGCGCCCTCGATTGTCGAGATGTCGCTCGCGGACTGGCGCCGCCAGACCGCCATCAATATCGATGGCGTATTCCTGTCGGTGAAGCACTCGCTGCCGCTGATGCGCAAGCATGGCGGCGGCTCCATCATCATGATGTCGTCGCTGGCCGGCCTGCGCGGCGCGGCGACGCTCTCCGGCTACAGCGCGACGAAGGGCGCGGTGCGGCTGTTCGCCAAGTCGATCGCGATGGAATGCGCGCAGATCGGCGACGGCATCCGCGTCAACTCGGTGCATCCCGGCATCATCGACACGCCGATCTGGGGCAAGATCCCGACCGGCGCGACCGGCGCCGGCCAGAACGCGCCGATCGATCCGGAGGAGCGCGCGAGGTTCGCCACACCGCTGGGCCGCGCCGGCCAGGCCATCGAGATCGCCCAGGGCGTGCTCTATCTCGCTTCCGACGCGTCGCGTTACGTCACAGGCAGCGAGCTCGTGATCGACGGCGGCATGAATGCCGGCGGCGTCGTGCGGCAGCCTGCGAGCCGGTAGGAGCGAACTGTCGTAGCCCGCATGAGCGGAGCGATATGCGGGAAATGCGTCCCCGGGTATCGCTTTCGCTCACCCGGGCTACGCGGATCGCATGATGGCTAGCCGCCTTGGCGCAACCGCGCCAGCACCTTGAGCCCGCCGTAACCATCGGCGGGCAACAGGCCCGTCTTGATTTGAAAATCCTTGATCGCCTTCATGGTGTCGTTGCCGACGCGGCCGTCGGTGCCGCCGGTGTCGAAGCCGGCCTTGGTCAGCCGCGTCTGCATCTCCTGCACCTCGGCGAGCGTCAGCGCGCGCTCCGAGCCCGGGAAGGGTTGGATGAAGGGCGGCCCGCCGAGGCAGCGATCGCCGAGATGGCAGATCGCCAGCGCGTAGTTCATCGACGGGTTGTAGCTCTTCACCGAATTGAAGTTCGGACCGAGCAGGAAGGCCGGGCCGCCCGAGACGGGGATCCACAGTTGCGCTGATGCGTTCGGCTGCGGAAACGGCTGGCCGTCGGCTCTGACGACGCCGGCGCTGGCCCAGGCCGCATAGGTGCGGCTGCCGCTGCCGCCGCCGCCGGGCGCGCGGACCTCGTAGCCCCAATGCTCGCCGCGGTGCCACTTGCCGCGGTTGACGAGATATTTCGCGGTCGAGCCCAGCGCGTCGTCGGGCCGGCCGAACGGCGAGACCTTGCCGTCGCCGTCATAGTCGAAGCCGACATTGAGCCAGACTTCCGGCATCCACTGCGAATGACCCATCGCGCCGGCCCAGGAGCCGTTCATCTCCTGGGGCGTGCTCCAGCCGCGCTGCACGATCTTCATCGCGTTGATCAACTCGGTCTCCCAATAGGCCTTGCGACGCGGCTCGTTCCAGGCGAGCGCCGCCAGCGAGGGAAACACCGGCGTCATGTGGTTCTGCTGCACCAGCGGATCGCCATAGGCCGACTCGACGCCCCACAGCGCGAGCAGCGTGCCGCGCTCGACGCCGAAATCGCGTTCGATCCGGCCGAACAGCGCCTCGTTCTTCTTCAGCGCCTCCTTGCCGTGAATGACCCGCCAGTCGGAGACGCGGCGGTTGATGTACTGCCAGATCTGCTCGTGGAATTCAGGCTGGTTGCGCATCTGCCTGAACACGCTCATGTCGGGCTCGATCCGCCCCATGCAGCGATTCCAGGTCGCCTCCGAAATGCCCTTGGCGAGCGCGCGAGCGCGAAAATTGTCGCGCCACTGGTCGAAGCCCGGAGGGGCGGCCGCGAGCGCGCCGAGCGGATTGACGAGCACCACGCCGGCCGCGAGCCCGGCCTTAAGGGCGGCGCGGCGGGCAGGGGATTTCGGAGAATCAGGCTGTTTCATCGGGCCAGTGTAGCGGCGCCGATCGGGTGAGCCAAAAGCCACGCCGCCGCAGGAGCTATGTGTCTTGCAAATCTGTGGCGATTTTTGACAGCCATTGCCGGACAATTTGCTCCGACCTCGCGTCGAGGCTAGCGGCGAGCCGCCGCTCCTGGGCCTGGGCGATCTGCCGGCATTTCTCCAGCAGCGCGGTTCCATGGCCGGTCAGGGTCCATTGCAACACGCGGCCGTGGACGGGGTGCGGCGTCTTGCCGATCGCGCCGTCGCGCTCGAGGTTGCGGATGATCACGCTCACGGTCTGCGGGGTCAGCAGCGCGACGCGAGCCAGATCGGCGCCTGAGAGCCCCGGATAGGCTTTCAGCATCGTCAGCACGACGAATTGCGGCGAGGTGACGCCGAGCTGTCCCAGCTGGCGCTCCATCGACAGCCGCGAGGCCGCGTGGGCCTGACGCAGCAGATAGGCGAGATAGCCCTGCTCGCCGCGCTTGCCTTCGCCCGGCGCCGGAACGGAAGGGGCGAACATGACGTCGCCTGCGCTCGATCCCGCATTCGCTGCGGCCCGTCGACCGGCGGCTTTTCCGACCGGGCGCCGCTCGGCGGTGCCCGATTTGCCTCGTTTCCGCATTGCCGCCATGTCGCGTGCTGCCGCCTTTGCCGATGCCCGCATCTTGCCGACGATATCAGAGCTCTGATAATATCTCAGTACACTGATAACATGAGGCCAGGCCAATGTCACATGCCCGCAAGGAATACACCGACTTCGAGAAGCTCGCGCCCGACGTCTTCGCCGCGGTGCGCGCGCTCGGCCAGTTCGCGGCGAAGGCCGGCCTCGACAAGCAGCTGCTCGAACTCGTCAAGCTGCGCGCCTCGCAGATCAACGGCTGCGCGTTCTGCGTGCAGTATCACATCCTGCAGGGCGAGAGCCTCGGCGTGCCCGCCGACAAGCTGAATCTCGTCGTGGTGTGGCGCGAGGCACCGCAGTTCACGCCGCGCGAGCGCGCCGCGCTGGCCTGGACCGAAGCGTTGACGACCCTGCCGAACGGCGTCAGCGACGAGGTCTATGCGCAGGCCACCACCGAATTCTCCGAGCAGGAGCTGACTTACCTGACCTCGGCGATCGCATCGATCAATGTCTGGAACCGGTTCGGCGCGGCCTATCGCTGGACGCCGCCGCCGCGCCGGCAGCGTGCGGACGCGGCGGCTTCGTAACGTCGAGGCGGATCAAACGGCAACCGACAGGGAGAAAAGCAATGACCTCGATGGCAATGACACCATCCCTTCCATTCGCGCGGCCGCCGCGGCCGGTCGCGCTGGCCGTGATCGCGGGACTGGCCTCCGCCTTCGTGATCGGCAAGGCAGTGCCGACCCCGATGGACGCGATCTCTTCTGTGATCGCGCCGCTGTGCGCCAGCGCCAATGCGGCGTCACCGCTCGACAAGGTCGAGGTCATCACCTCGCACGCGCTGCCCAATGTGGCGGGCAAGCGTGTCACGGTGGTGCGCGTGTTCTATGGTCCCGGCGGCTTCACGCCGCCGCACCGCCATTCCGGTTCGGTGACTGCCTACATCACCAAGGGTGAAATCCGCTCCCAGCTCGGCGACGGGCCGGTCGAGACCTTCAAGGTCGGCCAGTCGTTCTTCGAGCCGCCGGGCTCGACCCACATGGTCTCGGCCAATGCGAGCACGACGGAGCCGGCGGAACTGATCGCGGTGTTCGTGGCGGACGAGGGCGCGCAGCTGACCACGATGCTCGAATAGCGATCGGTTGGGCGCTCGTTTCTGCAAGACGTGCGCACTGGACCAGTTTGGTGCCCAGTTCGCGTGAAACTGGACCTTGCGCGCAACGGGGCGTGTCGATTGATTGCACGACACGTTGCGGCGACGGTTGCCGACGAGGGACAAATCGATGATCAGCCTGAAGGGGCTCTCTGCCTTCCCGATAACACCTTCGAGCCGGGATGGGCGGGTCGATGTAGGCGCGCTCCGCGCCTTGCTCGACCCCTTGATTGCGGCGAAGGTGGATTCGGTCGGGCTGCTCGGAAGTACCGGCTCATATCCCTATTTCAGCCGTGATGAGCGGCGGCGCGCCGTGCAAGCGGCCATCGCCTCGGCGGCCGGCAACACACCAATACTGGTTGGCATCGGCGCACTGCGCACCGACGATGCGGTGCGGCTGGCTCAAGATGCGCGTGATGCCGGCGCGACGGCGGGCCTGTTGGCGGCGGTTTCCTATACCCCGCTAACCGATGACGAGGTCTTTGAGCATTTTCAAACCGTGGCCCGCGAGAGCGGGTTGCCGATCTGCATCTATGACAATCCCGGAACGACTCATTTTCAATTCACGCCGGCTCTCATCGGCCGTCTGAGCCGGGTCGAGGGAATCGTCGCGGTGAAAAGTCCGGCGCTGGATGCTTCGACCGTGGCGGGCCATCTCAGGGAATTGCGGGCTGTGGTTCCGGACGGCGTTGCGTTGGGTTACAGCGCCGACTGGAATTGCACCGAGGCGCTGCTGGCGGGCGGAGATACCTGGTACAGCGTTGTCGCAGGAATCTTCCCGAAGGTCTGCGTGGACATCGTTCGCGCCGCGAGGAGCGGCGATGCGGCCCGGGCGCGAGAGTTCAACGCGCGTCTGCAGCCGATTTGGGATCTGTTCAGGACATATTCCAGTCTGCGTGTTGTCTACGCACTTGCCAATCTCAGAGGGGTCTGCGCGGCCGAGCCTCCACGTCCGATATTGCCGCTGCCCGCGGACGCTCAGAGGCGCGTCAAGGAGGCGTTGGCTGCGATGGAGATCGACTGATCGCAACCACGGCGGAGGGCGCTAGATGCCGGCGCGCGCCAGCGGGTCGCGGCCGAACCGGTTGTCACCCTTCGATCCCGGCAGCACGCTCAGCGTTGCGACGAGCGCCAGATAGGGGACCCAGTATTTGACGTGCAGCGCGGCGGCGAGGTGGGGAACGGCGAGGATCGTCAGCGCCCACCAGCCCGAGACGTTGAGGTCGTGCAGCCGCTTCACCAGGATCGCGGCGAACGGCCACAACGACAACATGAGCAGCAAGCGCAGGACGGACAGGTCGTCGGCGGGCGGGCTGCTGTCATAATACCGCGGACCGTGGTCGAGCCTTACGCCGATGCGAATGATGAGCATGTCGACCAGCACGAGACCGAAAAATCCCAGGCCGAATTCCTGCCGGCTGATGCGGCCTTTCACCGAAAGAAAGAACCAGCGGAAGGTCGAGAGCATGCTTGGTTGTGGTCCAGCCTGAATGGGCATCTGATAGAGACTTGCGTCCGACGGTCAAAGCGGGACAGGTTCCCGCGGATTGCTGCTTCCATCATGATCATTCAAGCTGGCAATTGTCGCCGCGACATGGCGCGCATCGATGCGATTCCGAATGGAACCTGCGGTGGGCGTTTGCACAATTTCGGAATAATGGAATAATGCCGCTGATTTGCCCGACGTGTCAAGTTGTCGTGTCGAACGACGGCAGCCGCCGGCTACTTTGCATGGGGTTGTTTTCGATATTTTGGCAGTGCGCCCCGAACCGGTGTCCCCTTCGCTCGACAACACTCTAATTGCCGCCGCCTTCCTGGGTGTCGATGCGATGCACGACGTCGTCGGGCAGGGCATGGGCCACGGCGGCTGCAAGCCCGGGCTCCGGTCCGATCTCGCGGCCGCGGCCACGGATCAGCCGCTCATAGGCCGACACCAGCGTGGTGTAGGGATTGACCCACAGCCAGCCGTCGCGCGTAAACAGCTGGACGTCGAAATGCAGATGCCGCGATGTGCCGTTGGGGTGGTCGAGATAGTTCGAGACCACGCCGATCTTCTCGCCCTCGCTGACGCGGCGTCCGTTGAGCAGGCCGTCTGCATCCATCACTGACGGGTTCATGTGCATGTAGCGGAAGCGGACATGCTCGGTGCGGGTGTTGACCTGCAACGTCGCGGCCTGCTGCTGCGCCGAGCGGATCACGATACTGTCGCGCACCGCAACGACCGCCTGCTGCTTGGGGTCGCAGCCATCTTTGCTGTCGACAGGACATGCGCCGGGGCGGATGTCCTGGCCCTGATGGCCGTAGCCGCTGGCGCATTGGCCGACCTCGAAGCTGCGCGCCTCGCAGAAATTGTCTTGCCAGGGATACGTGTCGATGGCCGCGCCGGGCTTGCGCTTGGCGAAGGATTGCGAGTGGGCGAAGGCCGGCGCCTTCTCGAGCGGAAAACGGATCTGCGAATAGACGGTGAAGTCGGCGTGGCCGCCTTGTTGCCTGCGGCCGCCGCTGCCCGCGACGATGTCGCCGCTCGGGTGGTAGGTGAAGTCGGCGGATTGCGCGGCCGGCCGCTCGGCGATGTCGGAGGCGACGTCGCTGCGTGGCCGTGACGGCTGGCCGCCGACAATGCGCAGGGCCCTCAGAAACCGCTCGGCGACCGGATAGGCCTCGCGGCAGGCCAGCCGCTTCGGCCGCGGCGCGCTGTCGAGGCACTGGATCGAGACGACATAGGGAATTCCGAAGCGGGTGAAGGCGTAGCGGACATAGCCCTCGCGAATGAAGCGGCGCAGGTCCGGAAACTGCGCGGCCAGCGTCCTGACCGGCTCGCCCTTGCCGCCGAGCCGGTCGGCGAGGTCGTAAACCAGGATCGAGCCGGAAATCTGCACCTCGACCGGCTTTGCAAATGTCCGCGGCGGCAGGCCGTCGCCGGCGCCGGGGTCGAGCGAGAACACGGCATCGTAGCCCGATGCACCGGCATGGAAGAAATCGACCGCGCGGAAGTCGGCCTGGTAGCGCGCGATCGACAGGCTGTCCAGCGCACCGTTTTGCCGCGCGTCGAGATAGCTTGCGGGGTCGAGCGGCAGCAGCACCGGGATCGGGCTCTGCGCAATGCCGGGAAACAGCGGCGCTGTCACCGCGTTCAACTGCACCAGCGCAGGCGTCGCCCGCGGATCGGTGGCGGGCACGCGGCGCTGGCCTGCGAAAGTGAAGCCGGCGGCGATGGCCGGGCGGCTGCCGATCTCCTGCCGCAGCTGGTCGAGCACGGCGCGCCATTCGACCCGCATGGCCGAGATCGATGGCGTTCGGAATTCGTCGGCATGGGCGCCGGGAAGAGGCGAGAGCAGGGCTGCCAGCCAGCAACTGACGAAGCTGACCACCTTCCTGTTCACTGCACACCCCGGGCTCATGTCGGATCGCCCGTAAGACTAAAGCAAGTTCCGGAAAAGTGTGTAGCGGTTTTCGCTAAAGTTGATGCTTAACCAACAAGTTGAGGCGCGGTGACGATTCATTTCAAATCCCACCGCGCCTCAAGCGCTCAGTCCTTGGCGCGTTCGACGTAGGAACCGTCTTCGGTCATGACCACGATGCGCGTGCCCGTGGTGATGTGCGGCGGCACGCCGGTGCGCAGGCCGTTGGACAGCATGGCCGGCTTGTAGGACGAGGAGGCGGTCTGGCCCTTGGTCACAGGCTCGGTCTCGACCACTTCCAGCGTCACGCGCTGCGGCAGCTGGATCGCGACCGGGTTGCCCTCGTGCATCGAGAGCTTCACGGTCATGTTCTCCTGCAGATACGGCGCGGACGAGCCGACGATCTCCTTGGAGACCTGGACCTGGTCGTAGTTGTCGTTGTTCATGAAGTGGAAGCCGTCGCCATCTTCATAGAGGTAGTTGTAGTTGTGGTCCTCGACGGTGGCCTTCTCGACCTGGTCGGTGGTCTTGTAGCGCTCCGAAACCTTCACGCCGTCGCCGATGCGGCGCATTTCGATCTGGCTGACCGGGGTGCCCTTGCCGGGATGGATGTTCTCGGCGGACAGGACCACATAGAGCTTGCCGTCCTGCTCGATGACGTTGCCCTTGCGGATGGAACTGGCGATGACTTTCAAAGGTGTTTTCCTGAATTTGAGAGCCTAAGGGCGCCAACCGGATCGGCAGCCCCTCGGCCATGGCGGCGATTTCGGGCTGCAACATACTGATTTGTCCCTGAGATGCCAGTCTTTTGCGGCCGAATTCGCAAGGTTGCCAACCGTCCCGGCCGTCCCGATCGGCCCTATTTTTCGGCCATGGGCTCATCCGTTTCAGCGAAACTGCGGATGGGACGCGCGAGCCGTGGTTCAGGTTCAGCCACGCGCGCGCATGGACAAGGTGCGCGTCTTTCGACAAGAAGGGATCAGCCTCGCTGCGTTCCGCGGAGGCTCGGGCTGTGTAGGCTTATGAATTTGTGTGGAATCAATCGGTTGCGCGGGACTCTTGAGTGCGGATGGCGGCTCGTTGATGTTGAATCCGTGAGGATGCTCTGGCGATGACAGCTCATGACCGGCCGTCGCCCTGGTGGATGCCGCAGCGCTATGCCGACCGCAGGCCGTTCCTGCAGGCGCGGACGGCGATCACGCGAGCGCTGCGCGCCTGGTTCGAGGAGCAGCGATTTGCCGAGGTCGAGACCGCGATCCTGCAGATCTCGCCGGGCAACGAGACCCATCTGCACGCTCCTCGCACCGAGCTCAGGCAGGCCGATGGCTCACATGCGCCCCGCTATCTGCGCACCTCGCCGGAGTTCGCCTGCAAGAAGCTGCTCGCGGCCGGCGAGCCGAAGATCTACGAGTTCGCGCGGGTGTTCCGCGACCGCGAGCGCGGCGACCTGCATCTGCCCGAATTCACGATGCTGGAATGGTACCGCGCCAATGCCGGCTATGACGCCATCATGGCCGACACGATCGTGGTGATCGCCCATGCGGCTCAGGCGACCGGGATCGGCCGGTTTTCATTCCGCGGCAGGACGGCCGATCCGTTTGCGGAGCCGGAGTTGTTGACGGTCGCGGCAGGTTTCGAGCGCTTCGCCGGCATCGATCTCCTGGCGACGATCTCAGGCGGCGAAGGCGACCGCGAAGCGCTGGCGTCGGCTGCAGCAGCGCGGGTGCGGGTTGCAGATGACGACACCTGGTCCGATATCTTCAGCAAGGTGCTGGTCGAGCATATCGAGCCTCATCTGGGACAGGGCCGTCTGACGGTGCTGTTCGAATATCCGTCGCCAGAGGCCGCGCTGGCGCGCACCAAGGCCGGCGATCAGCGCGTCGCCGAGCGTTTCGAGGTCTATGCCTGCGGCGTCGAGCTCGCCAACGGCTTCGGCGAGCTGACCGACGCGGCCGAGCAGCGCCATCGTTTCACCGCAGCGATGGATGAGAAGGCCCGCCGTTATGGCGAGCGCTATCCGCTCGATGACGATTTCCTTGCCGCGGTCGGCCAGATGCCGGAGGCCAGCGGCGTCGCGCTCGGCTTCGACCGGCTGGTGATGCTCGCGAGCGGCGCGCCACGAATTGATCAGGTGGTCTGGACGCCGCCTGCGGGAGAGACATGAACAGGATCGATCCAAAACTGGCGGCGACGCTGCGACAGCCGCGCGAGCTGGTCGATGCCGGGCTCGCGCCGGTCGCAGCACTGGCCGGGCTCGAGCGGGTTGCTGCGCGCTACGCGGTCGCGGTGACGCCGGAGCTCGCCGCGCTGATTGATCCGGCCGATCCCGCCGACCCGATCGCGCGGCAGTTCATCCCGAGCGCCGACGAACTCGTCGAGCAGCCGGGCGAGAACGCCGATCCGATCGGCGACGAAGCGCATTCGCCGGTCGCCGGAATCGTGCATCGCTATCCCGATCGGGTGTTGTTCAAGCTCGTCCATGTCTGCGCGGTGTATTGCCGGTTCTGTTTCCGGCGCGAAATGGTCGGGCCGGGAAAGGCCTCGGCCTTGTCCGATGACGCCTACCGTGCGGCGCTGGATTACATCCGCAGCCATCCGGAGATCTGGGAAGTCATCCTGACCGGCGGCGATCCCTTGATGCTGTCGCCGCGCAGGCTGACCGAGATCATGGCCGATCTCGCCGACATTAATCATGTGAAGATCGTTCGCCTCCACACCCGTGTTCCGATCGCCGATCCGGGCCGTATCAATCCCGAGATGATCGCGGCACTGCGGGTCGAAGGCGCGACGACCTGGATTGCGATCCATGCCAACCATCCGCGTGAGCTGAGCAACAATGCCCGCGCAGCGTGCGCGCGCCTTGCAGACGCCGGCATTCCCTTGGTAAGCCAGTCCGTCCTGCTGCGCGGCGTCAATGATGATGCTGCGACGCTCGAGGCGCTGATGCGCGGCTTCGTCGAGTGCCGGATCAAGCCCTATTATCTGCATCACGGCGACCTTGCGCCCGGCACAGCGCATTTGCGCACCACGATCGAAGCCGGGCAGGAACTGATGCGGGCGTTGCGCGGGCGTGTGTCCGGACTTTGTCAGCCGGATTATGTGCTCGACATCCCCGGCGGCCACGGCAAGGCGCCGATCGGCCCGAGCTATTTGTCGCAGCCGGCTTCCCGCGAACGTGAAGATCCGATGGAACGGCGCTACCGTATCGTCGATTATTGTGGTGACGTTCATCTTTACCCGCCGCAATCCTGAGGCGGCGATGAGCGGGGCCGGGGACGGACGGCAGGAGCCGCCCGAGGATGAGGGCAACCGCAGCATCGAAAATGCTGTGATGTTCGGCTTCTTTGTGGTGCTGGTCGCCGCGGGAATCTGGCTCCTTGGCACGATGGCCGATATACGGAAGGTACAGGATTGCGCAGCGCAGGGGCGACGCAACTGTGCTACCGTCGAGGTGCCGGAACGGGCGCGATAGGGTTGAGAAGCGGAGACGCGAGATGCGGAAGACAGTTTTGTTGATGGCTCTGATGATGGTTGCGGCCGGAGCGCCCCAGCTTGGCATCTCCCAAGCCTGGGCGCAGCAACAGGGCGGATCGTCCTCCATGCAGAAGGGCGGGACGGTCCCGGAGGCGCCGATCGGACATCGTCAGCCGCGCCGCGGCGACGTTGGCAGCGAGAAGAATATCAGCGATCCGAACAGTCAAGCCAACAAGGAAGACGCGGCGCTCGACAGGAAGATCAAGAGCATCTGCCGCGGTTGCTAACCCACGCAGCTGACCGGCGAGGCGCGATATTCGCCCCGCCGGCAACGCTCAATCCGTTCGGCCGCGTCAGGCCGAACGCTCCTGCAGGCCGTCACGCCGCACGCTGCGCCTTGCGTCGACGGCATCGGCCAGCTGCTTCAACACGTCAGCCGTCGTCCCGAGGTCGATGCAGCCATCCGTGATGCTCTGGCCGTAGGTCAGCGCCTTGCCTGGCACGACGTCCTGGCGTCCCGCGACAAGATTGCTCTCGATCATCACGCCGATGATGCGCTGTTCGCCGCCTGCGACCTGGCGCGCGATGTCGGAGGCAACCGCTGGCTGGTTCTCCGGCTTCTTGCTGCTGTTGGCGTGGCTGGTGTCGATCATCAGCCGCGCCGCGACACCGGCGCGGCCGAGCTCGGCGGCGGCAGCATCGACGCTCGCGGCATCATAGTTCGGCGCCCGGCCGCCACGCAGGATGACGTGGCAGTCTTCGTTGCCGCTGGTCGCGGCGATCGCTGAACGGCCGCCCTTGGTGACCGCCATGAAGTGATGCGGGTGCGAGGCCGACTTCACCGCGTCCGCCGCGATCCGCACGCCCCCGTCGGTGCTGTTCTTGAAGCCGACGGGGCAGGACAGGCCGGAAGCCAGCTCGCGATGGATCTGGCTCTCGGTGGTGCGCGCGCCGATCGCGGCCCAGGAAACCAGATCGGCGATGTATTGCGGCGTCGTCATGTCGAGGAATTCGGTGCCGGCCGGCAGGCCGAGATTGTTCACCGCCGACAGCACGTTGCGGGCGAGCCGCAGGCCCTTGTTGATGTCGAAGCTGCCGTCGAGATCGGGATCGTTGATCAGCCCCTTCCAGCCGACGGTGGTGCGCGGCTTCTCGAAATAGACCCGCATCACGATCTCGAGGCGGTCGGCGAGCTGTTCGCGCAGGCTGGCGAGGCGCTCGGCGTAATCGACGGCCGCCGCGGGATCGTGGATGGAGCAGGGGCCGACGACGACCAGCAGGCGGTCATCGGTGCCGTTCAGGATCGCGTGGACGGCGTTGCGGGCGCCCATCACCACCCGGGTCGCCGTCAGGGTGCGCGGGACCTCCCGCATCACCTCCTCGGGCGTACTGAGCTCTTTCAATTCCTTGATGCGAAGATCGTCTGTCGTACTCAACACGGCTGGCTCCTTTGGATTTCGGGACCTGCCGGCACACAAAAAAGCCGCCAGGTCTGGCGGCTTGTTTTGGACGTTTGCTGCAATTCTTCAGATTGAGCGCGATCCTCCTGCCGCCAGCGAGCTGTCGTAGCTAAAGTACCAAAAATAGCTGGTGGCGACGGTGATCATGGGGCGGCTCTATAGCGCAGGGATTTGGGGCTGTCACCCCCCAAATGCAAGCCCCCCGCGGTTCGGCGTCAGGTGTTGCGCGCCGCCAACGCCATGCCGATCAGGGTCGCCCCGCCGAACATCAGATTGAGGCCGACGAGGAGGCCGATCGCCCATCCCGCGGATTCCGGCAAGCCCGCGATGATGAAGAAGGCGATCACGATGTCCATCAGGCCGGCGATCAGCAGCCAGGACCAGCGTCCCGACAATTCGCGGCGGTGCTCCAGCGCGTACATGACGGTGGCGACGCCCTCGGCGACGAAATAGGCGCCGACCACGATGGTCAGCGTCAGCACACCCTGCATCGGACGGGCGAGCAGCACCATGCCGGCCAGCACGGCGAGCGCGGCCGAAATCAGCGACCACCAGAAGCCCGGCATGTTGCGCGCCCAGAACGTCACGATCAGCCCGCCGATCCCTGAGATCAGGAACATCCAGCCGAGGAAGATGGTGACGGCGAGGCTCGCGAAGGTCGGCACGATCATCGCGGCGATGCCGAGGATCACCAGCAGGATGCCTTCGAACAGGAACGCCTTCCAGTGCGCCTTCACCGCGGCCTGCATTTTCGATCGCAGCTTGTCGAGGTCGTTGGACAGGGTCATCGCGGCTCTCCGGATCTGCGCGTGTGCAGTCTATCCTAACCGGTTATAAATGGTCAGCCCGTCAGTTGCGGCGGCAATAGCTGTGCGCTCATCTTTCTGCATGGCGGTTTTCGACAGCCAGAATCCTTGGCACAAGCCTGGCCGCCAGATATCGCGAGGCGCGCGGCGACAGATGCAGGAAGTCGGCCGATACCAGGTCGTTTGCGCTGGTCCCGACCCTCGTCAGACATCCGTCCGCGTTGCAGAGCTCGTCATAGGGCGACAGATATTCGATCCCGAGATCGGCGGCGAGCTGCCCAATCCTGTCGTCAGTCTGCTTGGTCGATCGCACATCGTGGCTGCGTTCCGGGATCAATGTATGATGGCGCAGGAAATATTGCACCGTCAGATGGGGCACCGTGTCGGTCCAGACGGGGACAGGGCCGACCAGGATGACACGGGCGGCGCCGGCCTGTCTGAGGGCGACAATCGTCGGGCGGAGATCGTCGGCGGTGGGTTCTTTGCTCCACGCCAGGTGCAGAAGCACGACATCGGGGTGCGAGCGGGCAACCGCAGCAACGATGTGGCGATTGGTTTGAACACAAAACGGAATGGTCTCGGCCTGCGCGGTGAAGAGTGGCGGGCAGGAATTGACGGTGAGCTGGGCTAACCCGAATTGATCGCCCTGGACTTGCCGCAGCCCGGCGGCAAGCATGCCGGCGGTCGAATCGCCCCATACGAAAACAAGCGGGCGCTTGCTGGCGTCAACGCAACTCGGATCAAACGCGGGATCGGCGGAAGCGGAGATATGACATTCGCCGTATCTCAGGAAGTCCCTGGATACGGTCATGGCGCCGGCTTCGCGAACGATCGCCGGAAGCCGAAAGGCAAAGCCGTCGACGATCGCCAATGCTCCCACCGATGCAACGGCCACCATCGATGCCGCAAGGACCGGCGCCACCCGCCACTGCCCGAACCTGATTGGGCGCTCGACGTAGCGATAGGTTGCCCAGGCCAGAATGAAGCTGGCCCCAACGGCCAGCCCGTTCTCGGCCAAAGTCAGGGGACGACCTTTGAAGCTCGCCGCAAAAACCAGGATCGGCCAATGCCAGAGGTAGAGCGGATAGCTCATCAGCCCGATCGCGACCGCGGTACGCGTCGAGAGAAATCGATTGCGACCTGACATGATGAGGGCGGCAGCTGCGGCGACCGGCGCCACCGCTGCGATCCCGGGGTAGGTCATGGAGGGCGAATAGAATGCGGTTACCGCAGCGATCACCGCGAGCGCGAACCATCCGAGAAGGTCGCGCGCCGCGGAGAATCCGTTGGGCAGGCAGACGGCCACCAATGCTCCGGCCGCGAGCTCCCACGCCCGCGTGAACGGCTGGTAGAATGCGGCTTCAGGGTTGGTTCGAACGACCAGGATATTTGCGACAAGCGATGCGATGAAGATCAGGGCAAGGGGAGCGGCGGCGGCGATCCGCCATCGCATCAGCGCCCACAGCAGCAAAGGCCAGACAAGATAGAACTGTTCCTCGATGCCGAGCGACCAGAGATGGAGCAGCGGCTTCGTTTGCGCGGCCGCATCGAAATAGCCACCCTCCGAATAGAACAGCAGGTTTGCCGAGAAACCCGCGCCTGCCGCAATCTCCTTTCCAAGGGCCACCAACTCGCTCGGCATCAGAAGTTGCCATCCGGCGATGAAGGCGGCGATCAAGACGACGATCAGGGCGGGAAAAATCCTGCGAATGCGACGCGCATAGAACGTCGCAAGGCTGAAGCTCCCGTTCTGAATGTCGCTATAGATGATCCCGGTGATCAGGTAGCCGGAAATGACGAAGAAGATGTCGACCCCGACGAAACCGCCGGGAACATATTGCGGGAACGCGTGGCCGAGCACGACCAACGAGACGGCAACGGCCCGCAGGCCGTCGATATCCGGCCGATAATTCTTGTAGTTGTGCCCCATCGTCCTCTCGCGCCTGGTCTGTGTCTCTCCCTGAACCCGCCGAGGTTGTTTTGCAAGGGGAGCGGTGCCGGCCGGGGCGCTAGCTTTGACCGGGAGCGGACGGAAAGCCCTCCGAGGCGGTCCGCATCCGGTTGCGGCCGAGGAAGTAGACGGCGGTGGTCGCGATGAGCAGCGCCAGTCCGATCAGGATCGAGGTGAAGCCGATCGGGACCAGGATGAACGACGCATTGCGCTCGGGATTGACGTACCAATGATGCAGCGAGGTGAGCAGGAAGGAGACGCCGGCAAAGCCGGCGCCGCCGCCGATCAGCAGCAGCGCCCACATCCGCCGCAGCTGGCTGAGCCGCTCGCGCGCAACGTCGGTGCGCGGCGCATGATGCTTGCCGAGGCGTCGCACCAGGCGGATTGCAAAGCCGATCGAGGAGAAGCCGATCAGCACGCTGGCCGAGCCGAGCAGCAGCCGCGTGGTCGAGCCGAGATCGGGGATGCGCTGGAGCGCGAGCAGCGGAAAATCGAACGCCGCGTGCAGCGCGACCGGCGCGACCAGCACCAGCGCCCAATTCGTCATGCGCGCCCAGTCGCGGTGACCCCGGTAAGCGCCGAGCGCGCCGCCGGAGCGCGCGATCGCAAGATAGGCGCCGGCGATGATGCCGAGCGCGCCGTGGAACGGCACCGTGAGCACGCTGCGCAATGCCGCGAGCGCGCGCCACATGTCCTTGTGCTGGACCAGATAGGCGAGGTTCTCATAGGCGGCAAATCCAAGTCCGGCGGCCGCGCCATAGACCACCGTATCCATCGGATCGGCGAAGGCGCGGCGCCGCGTCGAGATGACGACGATGACGAGCACCTTGACGATCTCCTCCGGTGCCGCGACTCCGAAAGCTGCACGCACCGCCTGCGTCGCCCAGGGATTGTCGGGAATGGCAAGCAGCGCATTGAACGGAATTCGCGCCAAGCCGAGCAGGGAGATGCTGGCCGCGCCGAGCACGAAGGCGAGCCACACCTGAACCGGCGGTCCGGGGCGCTCGTCAGCGGCGATGACCAGCCACAACACCAGCAATGCGGGGGCAATGGCGGCGGCGCCGATGACGGTTGGAAGCGACTCAAGCAACAACATGAGCCGGACGGGCCCCTTTAATGGCACCAAAGCGATGCGTGCCGAAGAAATGGCAGCAAGTTCAGCGGATTGCAAATCGGTCTGATGCCGTTCTCGTGACCAATATGCCACGGTGCCTTACGAAAGCGGGTTGGAAAGTGCCGTTGCGGACCTTGATCAGCTAAGGGCCGAGGGCGGCTCCCGGACAGGTTCCTGCCAAGCGCCAGGTCCATGGCGTTCCAGGCGCAGGAGCTTTGGTAGCCCGACGATTCCGGGATCGCGGCCTGTGGGTCCGATCAGCTTTCGGCACCGCGTCCCCGTCGTTGGGCTATAATGCGGTGGGCAAGGCGACCGATCCGGTAAAAGCCAGAGATGCTTTCGATTGATTTTGCTGTGATCGTTCTTGCCGTGATCGCGCTGTTTGCGGCGTTTGTAAATGGCGCGCTTGGTTACGGGTTTTCCTCGCTCACGGTGCCGGTCGCACTCGTCTTCTACACCAACCGCGTCCTCAATCCCGCGGTGGTCATCGTCGAAGTCTTCGTCAATCTGTATGTCCTGTGCATCAATCTGAGCGGCGTTCCGGCCGTGTGGCGGCGCGTGCTGCCTATTCTCATCGGCATGCTGCCCGGCATCGCGGTCGGAGCCTTTGCGCTGACGTCGCTTCAGCCCGGCTGGACCAAGTTCGCCACCTACTCGATCATTCTGCCGCTCATTCTGCTGCAGGCGGCCGGTTGGCGGAGGCCGATCCAGTCGAAATGGCTGGTCGGTTTGCCTTTCGGAACGATGCTCGGGATCTTGTACTCGGTCACGACCATTTCGGGCCCGCCGCTGGCGATCCTCTTCAACAATCAGGGCCTCGTCAAAGATGAGTTTCGGGCCGGTCTCGCACTGGTTCGGGTGACGGAGTCCAGCCTTACTGCAATCGCGTATTACAAGCTCGGTCTGTTCATCGACGAGAGCCGGAGCATCCTGTTTGTGCTCGTTCCCTGCGTTGTCCTCGGCATACCGCTCGGTGCCTGGCTGATCCGGCGGCTGGACGCCGAGACGTTTCGCCGGATCTGCATGAGCTTTGATGCGTGGGTCGTGGGATTCGGCCTGTCGCGCGTATTGATCGAAGTGAAGCTGATGGAAAGCCCGTGGGCCTACAGCGTCATGGCCGGCACGATCCTGATCGACATCTGCTTGCTGTACGTCTTCTTCACCGCAAGGAGAAGCACCGTGCAGGACTCGCACGCGTTGGCTTCGCTGAAGTCGGGCAACCGGGGCGGTCCGACCTGAAGGCGATCTAACCTGCGAGCAGGCGCCGGCAGGTTTCGACAAAGACCTCGGCACCCGTGACGATATCGGCGTCGTCGGTGTTCTCGCTCCAGTGATGGCTGATGCCGCCGATCGACGGCACGAACAGCATCGCCGCCGGCATGATGGTGGCGAGGACCTGGGCGTCATGGCCGGCGCCGCTCGGCATGCGGATCGATTTGCCGCCGGCGCAGGCTGCGCTCGCGGCTTCGATCGCATCCTGGAATGCAGGCGTCATCATCGCGGGCACCCCGGTGCGGATGCGCTCAACCTTCACACCGCAACGGCCCTGAGCGGTGGCCTCGGCCGCCAGGCGATGCAGCTGTTGTTCGAGGCGGCCGATCACTTCGGGATCGTCGTCGCGAATCTGGAATAGCATCTCGGCGCCGCCTGGAATGATGCTCGGTGCGCCTGGGTCCAGCGTGATGCGGCCGGTGGTCCACACCGTGCGCGGTCCCGACAGGGCAGGGAAGCTGTCGTCGATCGCGACGCAGAACCGCGCCAGCCCGAGGCCGGCGTCCCTGCGCACCGCCATCCGCGTGGTGCCGGCGTGGTTCTGCTCGCCGGCGAACGTGATGCGGTACTGCCAGATGCCGACGATCGAGGTGACGACGCCGATCTTGAGTCCGCTGCTTTCCAGCGTGTCGCCTTGCTCGATATGCGCTTCGAGATAGCCGATATGGCGGCTGGCCTCGGCATTAAGGCGCGGGCGGCCGGCGAAGCCTGCGTCGCGCAATGCATCGCGCATGGTGCGATCGCTGGAGCGGTCGCGGGCTGCGTCGATGTCGGCTTCGGTCACCGCGCCGACAAACGACCGGCTGCCGAGGAAACTGCCGAAATGTCCTTCCTCGTCGCACCACGCGGCGACCTCGACCGCGCCGTTCGCGTCCGGGTCGGTGTTGATGACGCGCGCCGCCTCGAGCGCGTAGATCACGCCGAGCGGCCCATCGAGCCAGCCCGCATGGTTCTGGCTCTCCAGGTGCGAGCCGGCGAGCAGTTTTGGCCCCGCCTTCGCGCTGGAGCCGAGCACATTGCCGATGCCGTCGATCGTTGCGGTGAGATTGGCGTCGGGCAAACGCGTCGCGAGCCAGTCGAGCGAGCGCAGATGCGGTTCCGAGAATGTCGGCTTGTGCACGCCGGTCTTGTAGGCGCCGATCGCGCGCAGCGCGTTGAGATCGGCGAGCACGCGCTTGCCGTCGAAGCGACCGTTGATGCCTGGCATGATTGGACTCCGGATTGCCGTCTTGATTTGCGCCTTGGCGCCTCAATCCCGTCTTGATGCCGACGCGGTTGGATGCGACGGAACAATCAGGGCAAACGATTTCTTAGCGGTTCTGCTCTTAGGTCGCAGTACGAATAGCGTGAGAGTGTGATCATGTCTGCATTCCGGAACTGGGCTCGCAAGGCCGCTGTGCTGTTTCTTCCGATCGCTGTCGGCGCCTGCGCGCAGGTCTCGCAGCAATACAGCATGACCACGCCGCCGCCGGGGACAGGTCCGCTGGCCTGGGACGGTGCCGGACAGGATCCCAATCTCCCGCAGCCGCGGCGCCATGCGCGGAATGCGTCGCCTGCGGTGGCGGAGACATCGCCGGCGCGACTGTCGGAAGCGGATGCCGACGACCGGCTGGCGCGCAAGCTCGTGATCTGCAGCACCTGCATCAAGCGGACGCCTGTGGCGGCGCAGCCGAATAATCGTCAGGACGTCGCCAGCAATCACTAGCGGCTGGCGCTGAGCGCTGTTCCTGGACATCCAGCCGGCTCGCAGGCCTTAGTTAGGCCACGATGTCGGTCGATGCGCAGGCCCATGTCGATCCGAAGATTCATTGTTCCCGTCGTCGTCGTCGCGCTTGCTGCCGCAATCCTGATTCACGTCGGGGGCTCGCGGGCGCATGCGCATGTGCCGACGCATTGCGGCTTCTGGACCTCGATCGAGGCCGGATTGTCCTGCAGGTGATCTCCAGATGTCCTTCCCTGTGACCTGCAAGCCGGGAAAAGCGTTCTGAACGCTTGCCCGCCCGGCCAATCGCCACTATACGTTCGCCCGTCGCGGCTTGAGGGCCGTGGCCAGTCCGGCGCATCTCACGTCTAACGTATTGATTTGCCGGGAGTTTTGCTCCCTTCGTCTATCGGTTAGGACGCCACCCTTTCACGGTGGAGAGAGCGGTTCGATTCCGCTAGGGAGCGCCATCATGGCCAGCCGGAAATCCAGCCAACTCAACGCATTGTGCTCGGACGGACGCTTTCGCCGCGCCGTCTCGTCCGTTGTGCACGGGTCGGCGGATCGCTGCAATCCGCAGCTGTTTCGCAACCCTTTGGTAAGTTAGCGGCGATACGGCTAGGCTCGGGATGATGTGATGTCTCCAGGGACCAGGAAGCGCGAAACGCGCAAATCGCTGCGCCAATCCGGCTGGATCACGCTCGACGGCGGATTTGCCGCGCGGCCCTGCGTGGTCGAGGACATGTCCTCGTCGGGCGCCAAGATCACGGTCCAGGACAACAACACGCTGCCGGCAAAGCTGCGGCTGGCGTTCTCGCGCGACGCCCGCACCGGGCGCGCCTGCGAAGTGGTGTGGCGCGAGGGCAGGACGTTCGGCGTCAAGTTCGTGCGGTAGAGCATGATCCGGAAAAGTGGATCCGGTTTTCCGAACAGATCATGCTCAAGAAAAGAGCTAGCTCATGCTGCGATCCTTCCCGATCGCATCATGAGCTAGCCTCGTCCGGCGGCGTGGGATAAAAGGCCGGATGCGCAAGACCTGCATTGCCATCATCGCCGTCCTGCTTCCCGCCGCCGCGTTCGCGCAGCAGGGCGACCGCCGCAATTTCCAGATGCCCACGGACGCCGGCAAAACCTTGCCGTCGAAATCCGCGACGCGGAGCAATCCATGCGCATCGTACGGACCCGGCTTCGTCAAGGTGGAGGGCTCCGACACCTGCGTGAAGCTCGGTGGCGCCGTCAGCGTCGGTGGCGGGATGTCCAGCGGCGGGCGTTGAGCGGCTTGCCTCCCGCGCTCACGACATCGGCGGCGCGATGAAGCGCACGAAGGCCGGCCGCCCCGCGATCTCACCGAACCAGCGTTCGAGATGGGGCAGCTTCGGCTTGGTGACGCCCTCGACGCCGAGCCAGCGCCGCGCAAAGGCGCCGAGCGCGATGTCGGCGATCGTGAACTGATCGCCCTCGATGAAGCGGCGCCTTGCAAGCTGCGCCTCGACGACGCGCCACACCACGCCCTCGGCATCGGCGTCCTTCTGGAGCTGGACCATATCGCGCTTCTCCGGCGGCGTGCGCACCAGCCCCCAGAACACCGGCCGGTCGACCGGCTGCAGCGTCGACAGCGTCCAGTCGAGCCAGCGGTCGACGGCGGCGCGCGCCTTCGGCGCTTGCGGATAGAGCGGCGCGCCATGACCATAGGCCATGCAGAGATAGCGCATCACCGAATTGGATTCCCACAGCACATAGTCGCCGTCGACCAGCGTCGGGACGCGGCCATTCGGATTCATCGCGAGATAGTCGGGCTGATCGTTCTTGCCGAACTGCATGCCGGCATCGATGCGCTGATAGGGGAGGTCGAGCTCGGCGAGACACCAGAGCACCTTCTGCACGTTGACCGAGTTGGCCCGACCCCAGATCGTCAGTTGCGGCTTACCGTCCATCACGCGTTTCTTCCCGCTGTTGTGCTTTGCGCGCGTTCATAGCTGAAGCGTCGGGGAAAAGCGCGGGGTGAATTGTACCGAGAGCAAAAAAAGGCTCCACCGCATAGCGGCAGAGCCTTGTTGATAGCGATGCATCAAGACGCCGTCAGTGACCGAACAACAACCACAACACGATGATCACCGGGATCGGCACACCCAACAGCCAAAGCAAAATTCCTCTTCCCATCGTTGCCTCCTCGCATGCTTGTGAGGGAGCAACGTCAACGATCGTGTCGCGTTCCTCGCGATCGTTCGGCGCTTCAGCAAGGGCGAAACGCCGACAGGAACGTAGGAGCGGGCGCGGTGTTTACCAATGGCCGGTGTTCGGCATCGATGCCCACGGCTCGGCCGGGGCTTTCGGCTCGCCCTTTTGCAGGATCTCGATCGAGTGCAGGTCGGGCGAACGCACGAACGCCATGTTGCCGTCGCGCGGCGGACGATTGATGGTGACGCCCATCTTCATCAGCTTCTCGCAGGTCGCGTAGATGTCGTCGACCTCGTAGGCGAGATGGCCGAAATGGCGGTCCTCGCCGTATTTCTCCTCATCCCAATTGTAGGTCAGCTCGACAAGCGGCGCGCCGCGGGTCTGCGGCAGGGACTTGAGCAGATGGAGGTCTTCCTCTGCGCAGAGAAACACCAGCGTGAAGCGGCCCTTCTCATTGTCGATGCGGCGCACTTCCTTCAGCCCCAGCGCGTCCTGATAGAATTTCATCGCGACATCAAGATTGCGGACGCGCAGCATGGTGTGCAGATAGCGCATTTTCTTATCCTCCTGCAGATTCAGAGATTTTGTTTGGGCTCGGGCGAGACGGGGCAAGGAATAGCAGCAAAACGCGACGCGGGGCAGGGGTTAGCGCGAGTTTTGCCGATCGCATTTCGCCTTTGCATGCTCACGCCTTCGCGAGCGTTGGCTCCGGTTGCGCCGCGCGATCACGCGGCCGGATATGGACGGGACGTGCCGCGACACGCTTGCGCAGCAGCGGATGCAAGAAAGCCCCGCCCAGCGAAATTTCTGGGACGGGGCTTGTGGTCGAGCCTTGGAGGCGCGGCCTCTATCGCACCGATTGCCGATCACGGCCAATCAAGGACGCGCGAGGTTGGACGGCCTCTAAAGCGCAAAACCCCGCGAGTGGGCTCGCGAGGTCTATGCCGACCGGCCTTGGGGAGATCGTGCCGGCAACCGGGCAGACAATGTCGCTGCGCGCGGAAGGTTCCTGGGTCCGGAAAATAGAAAGCCCCGCAGGCTGGATGCGGGGCTTTCCCAGCTGACGGACTGGGGATCTCTCAGGGCGTGAGCCGTCAACTGTTGGACACCAAACTTAAGGTTGAATTTGTAAAATGCAACAGCGCCGCGTAGACGGAGTATGTTCGTCCCACAGCGCTGCGCCGGATGCTGGGCCCTGAAATCCCCCAGCGCCCTTTATGTCTTCGCGGCGCGCGAAAGGTTCAAAAGAAAGACCCCGCGAGGGGGATTCGCGGGGCCTTCCAAAGCCGACAGGGCGGTGAGCTGTCGGCACCACGCGCGATGTGCATGTCGTTTCGGCCGGCTGGTTCCTCCAATTGGCTGACCGGCGTCAGGAACGTCCGGGTTTCCAATCGGGCTACGGCTCGTATTCATCGACCCGCTCGACGCGATAGCCGGCGGGCAGGATCTGGCCACCGAGTTCGTCTGCGACCGGAACATCCTCGACAAGACCGTCGATCAGCGCCGCCTCCCAAACTTCCTTCTCCGTCGCGAACGATCTTCCGAGCTGAGTCTTGCCGCGGAACAGGGCGTACATGGGCGCCTCCACAAAACAAAACCCCGCCAGTTACCGAAGTAAGCTGACGGGGCTTGTTGAGCTGATATTTCCGGTGGATTTCTCCCTCGTTGTACCGCTCGCCAAAATAACGGCGGAACGAGAGACTCGTTCCTTCCTTTTTTTGATGGTCGCGTCTTTTTTTCAAGGTCGTTTTTTAAGGTCGCAGCTTCCCGGACGTTCCGTCGTGGGAACCTACTTTTTTGCGTCGTCCCTTTTTGCCGCGCCCTTTGCCGTGTTCTTCATCTCGGATTTGTTGGCCCGCTTCACATCCATCCCCGTGGTGTCCATCGCGCCGCTCTGAGTGGCTCCGTTGGTGTTTTCAGGCCGTTCCATGCCGCTCTGCGGCGCTGGACCAATATCCTGGGCAAAGGCCCCGCCGCATATCAGGGTGAAGACGGTGACCGCGATCAGCTTGCACATGGGTGCCTCCTGGCGTCACCAGGATGACCCGTGCGCAGTCGAGAGGTTCCTGTCGGCTACTGCCGCTCTCACACCTTGATGTCGAGGATGGTCTCGACCGCTTCACGGTCGGCCTGGTTCTTCGCGGCGAAGACATCCAGCACATCCTCATTGATGATGCGCGGCTGCTCCTTCGCCGTCTGGTCGACGACGAGCTGCACTCTGGCTTGCGTCACTTCGACAGGTACGGGGTATACGAGCATGGCTCTCTCCCTCCGGAGGATCGAACCTTGTCAGGGGTTTCTTAACGATTTGTAAGCGCCCGGGGAGCTGCCTTTTTGCGCCGATTCGGAGGGCCGGGCGGTATCGGCCTCGCACGCCGGCCGGATTGGAGCCATACTGCGGGCCGCCAGGACCGGGCGGCGCGATCGATGAAGAACGGGCTCTATTCGATCCACATCCACATGACCGACGGCGTGAGGGGCCGCGACAGCGGCATCCTGATCCTGCGCGACGGTCTCTTGATCGGCGGCGGGCCATATTTCTGGTCAATCGGGGCCTATACGGCCGGCGAGGGCACCTGGAAGGGACATCTCAGCACCAACCAGCATTCGCCCTTCGCGGACCCGTTCACCCGTCCGCTGTTCGCCGGACAGGAAGTGACGAGCGGGTTCTCCGGCACATTCAGCGGCGACGAGGCTGAGGTGTTCGGAACCGTGCTGGTTGGAACCCGCAGCCTGGGTTTCCGGGCCACCCTGAAATGGCTCGCCGATGCCTGAATGCGCGCACGCGGCGCGAGGCTGTGGACAAGCGCGCAGCAAGATGCGTATTTCGTTGGATAATTGGACCCGCTGGCGTTGTGGATTTGCTGCGGACAAGCAGGGGATATCGCTGTGAATCCCGCTGCGGCCGCCGATCGGGAGATCCGGACGAGGCGTTACCCGGCCACCGCTAACCCTACCTGGTTAGGTTAAGAGCAGCATCGTGTTGTCTCCACCTGCGATTGCGATTGGGATGGCTGCGGGTGACAGCCATGATGCCATCGTTCCACAGTGCTGATCGACCGACCCACCGGCGCGTGATGGTGGTGGGGCTGCTGTTCTGCTCGGCTTTTGTCGTGATCAGCTTCTGGCTGCGGCCGCAGCCGGAGAGCGGCAAAGTGCTGGTGAAGTCGGACCGGTTGGTCCGGACCGCGGGAGAGGCCCGGAAGGCAAACTGAAGACGGCAAGCCGGGGGAGCGGCAAGCCGAGACGCGCCGCCGACGCTCAGTCGGGCAGCTTCCCATTCGGATGCTTGTGATACATCGCGATGCCGATGAAGCCGGCAAAGCCCATCACGTTAAGCAGCAGTTCCATCCATGCCGGCATTGATGCCAACCTCGTTCACCGCCAAGCTAATCTCTGAGGTTGTATTTTTGTTCCAGCGCTAACCGATGGTAGCTTTGCGCTATCGTATGGCTGGCGCGTTTTCGAGCGATCCGATCGGAACGGAAAACGCTCGAGGGAACCGGAACTGCGTTTGCGGCAACCATCGCACGGCGGCACTGGCAATAGCCATAAGCCCGGAGCACGCCGCTCGGGGCTTTCTCACTTGCGCCTCATGGCGCCCGGACCATGAACGCGGTCGCCTGGCAAGGACATCAAGCGGTCTTGCGTCAAGCGGTCTTGCGTTGAAATCCACTCCAGGCATTGCCGAGCGTGTTGTCGTAATATTCCTGGCGATCGCGCTCGAACTTCTGCTGCGTCGCCCTGAAGCTGGCAACGCGTGCGACGATCTCCTCGCGCTCGCGCGCGACGCGGTCTTCCTGATCGGTCATGCCCATCCTCCTGGCCGTGGTCCTGTCCCGGGCGCATTGGCGTCGGCGAATTGGGCGTCAATGCGGAGCAGCCAGTGCAGGAATGTGATGATGCTGAGGCGCTGGAAGAGCGACCAAGCGGAGGCGCCGACGCAGCTGATCGCAAGCCGATCGATCAAGACACGCCGCTCGCAGCCGATCGCTCGCGCAACGGTTGAGCTCGCAATCGGTCGGGCCGTGCTATAGTCGCTGCGGCCAACCGGATTGTTTTTAGTGATCGCAAAAGACTTGCGCAGCGGCGTCGAGCAGCTCGGCAACATGATTGCGGAGGCGTCGTCCATCGTGCCCTTCACCGGGGCGGGCATCTCCACCGAGTGCGGCATTCCCGATTTCCGCTCGCCCGGCGGGTTGTGGACCCGCAACCGACCAATTCCGTTCGACGAGTTCGTCGCCAGCCAGGACGCGCGCGACGAGTCCTGGCGGCGCCGCTTTGCGATGGAACAGACGTTTGCGGCGGCCAAACCCGGTCGTGGGCATCGCGCGCTTGCGTCGCTCTACCGGGCCGGCAAGGTTCCCGGCATCATCACGCAAAACATCGACAATCTGCATCAGGCGTCGGGCTTCAAGGCCGACGACGTGATCGAGCTGCACGGCAACACGACCTATGGCCGCTGCATCGGCTGCGGCAAGGACTACGAGCTGTCGTGGGTGAAGCAGCAGTTCGACAAGACGGGCAGCGCCCCCGACTGCGCGGACTGCGGCGATCCGGTGAAGACCGCGACGATCTCGTTCGGGCAATCGATGCCCGAGGATGCGATGCGCCGCGCGGCGGAACTCTCCCGGCACTGCGACCTGTTTCTGGCGATCGGATCATCGCTTGTGGTGTGGCCCGCCGCAGGCTTTCCGATGATGGCGAAGGAGAGCGGTGCGCGGCTCGTGATCATCAACAACGAGCCGACCGATCAGGACGACATCGCCGATCTGGTGATCCGCCACGACATCGGCGACACGCTTGGTCCTTTCGTAGGCAATTGATGCCTGATTGATTCGCGGCTCTGCAAGTCTGTTCATAGTTCCCGCAAGAATCGTTTTTTAGCTATGCCCCGCAAGCGGGAGTGTTATCTTTTGGTTGAGAGATTCGCGCCGCGTCCAAATCAGTCCGAGTGAGTTGGTCATGGAGAGCAGCGTGTACAGGGTGCGCCGCAACGACGGCGATCTGCATTTGATGTGTGGGGTCCGGGGTCATGGGGTCGGACGGATTTGAGTCCAAGAAGCTCGGCGGACCGCCGATGGGCGGAGTTGGGCAAAGCAGGATTGGTCAAGGCGAGTATGGAAGCGCGCCACGCGATCCGGCGATGGATGCTTTCTCAGGCCTCGGCGACGCAGCGGCCAACCTCGTCGAAGTTTCCGGCGTCATCAAATGGTTCGACGCCTCGAAGGGATACGGCTTCATTGTCCCCGACAATGGCTGGCCCGACATCCTGCTGCACGTGACCGTGCTGCGGCGCGACGGTTATCAGACCGCCTATGAAGGCGCGCGGCTGGTCGTCGAATGCGTGCAGCGCGCGAAGGGCTACCAGGCTTTCCGCATCGTCTCGATGGACGAATCGACGGCAATCCATCCGGCGCAGATGCTGCCGCCGCGCACCCATGTCACGGTGACGGCAACAAGCGGGCTCGAGCGCGCGCAGGTCAAGTGGTTCAACCGGCTGCGCGGCTTCGGCTTCGTGACTTGCGGCGAGGGCACGCCCGACATCTTCGTGCATATGGAGACGCTGCGCCGCTTCGGCATGACCGAACTGCGCCCCGGCCAGTACGTGCTGGTGCGGTTTGGGCCCGGCTCCAAGGGCATGATGGCCGCCGAGATCCACCCGGAGACCGGTCCGTCGGCGCTGTCCTCGCACTGATCCGGGTCTGATCCTCCCTGACGGAAACGTGAGCCGCCGGCGAGCATTCTCGGCTCTGGCATTTGCCGCAATCGTCGGGTTAGGGTCCGCCGGAAAATCTTCCCCGGTGTGAGTATTTGTCGATGAATTTCGTTCGCATTGTTGGGCGCCATCGTTCGTGGCTGATGGCCTGCCTCGTGATCATGTTCGGTGCGCTGCTGGCTCCGGCCGCGCAGGCTGCCAGCGTCCAGCCGCTCGAGATCGTCACCAAATCGGGCGTGCACGTCTTCTCGGTCGAAATGGCAACCACAGAGCAGGAGAAGGAGACCGGCCTGATGTACCGGAAGGAGCTCGCGGACGGCAAAGGCATGCTGTTCGACTTCTCACCGGAGCAGGAAGTGTCGATGTGGATGAAGAACACCTACATCTCGCTCGACATGATCTTCATCCGCGCCGACGGGCGCATCCTGCGGATCGCGGAAAACACCGAGCCGCTCTCGACCCGGATCATTCCGTCGCGCGGGCTCGCCAAGGGCGTGCTCGAGGTGATTGCCGGGACCGCGCAGAAATACGGCATCCAGCCCGGCGACCGGGTTGCCCATCCGCTGTTCGGCGGCCGTTAGCAGCCGGTTTCGACGCGATTTCCGGGCGGAAACCGATGCCGGATTCGCCGCACGAAGCCCCGCACCGGTGCCTTGCTGGCGCTGGCTGAAGCGTGTATCCACGGGGCTTCTCGGAAATGTCGGGGTATAGCGCAGCCTGGTAGCGCGGCAGTTTTGGGTACTGCAGGTCGTTGGTTCGAATCCAGCTGCCCCGACCATTTGCAATTTTATCCAGTAAAGTCAGCGACTTAACCGAATGCAACTTTCGAAAAACGTTGCAATTCGTAACAGTCCATCGAGGCACTTAGTCGGGACTTCCGACTCAATTTTGCCGTAGTTGTCGCGCAATATAATTTCACGTTCGGGCCGAGTCCTGAAACGAATGCACACACAGAGAACCCTGATTCTCCCGCACTCGCCGACCCAGCGAGCGCCAACCGTGATGTGCGTTTGTCCTTCCTCGATCGATTCCGTAAGGCCGCTCCGGCGCCCCTAGAGACCAAAGCCAGCCTCGCCGACGCGAGCGGCTTCTATTTCGACCTGTTCGGTGCGACCCCGACGCTCGCCGGAATCTCCGTCTCTCCCTACAGCGCCATGCAGTGCGCGCCGGTCTCTTGCGCGGTCCGCGCGATCTCCGAGGCCGTGTCGTCGCTCCCGGTCAAGGTGTTCAAAAAGACCGACGACGGCCCCGAAGAGATCGCCGACCATCCCATCACCAAGCTTCTCAACGAGGCGCCGAATAGCTGGCAGCCCGCCGCGACCTTCAAGCGCCTGATGACGATGGACTGCCTGCTGCAGCCCTACGGCGCGTTCTGTCATGTCATGCGCGTCGATGACGGCATCAGACTGTTCCGGCTCGATCCCCGCCTGTCGTCAATCGTGATCAATTTCGACAACTATGAGCCAGCGTATGCGCTCAAGACCAGTGCGAACGGCGCCGCGACCCCCATCCCGGGCTCGCAGATCCTGCACTTCGCCACACCCGCCTATGATCCGACGCGCGGACTGGTCGGCGAGAACCGAGACGCCATTGCTCTGGCGATCGTGCTGGAGCGTTTCGCGAACCAACTGTTCCTGAACGGCGCGAAGCCCAGCGGCATCATGAGTGTCCCCCGGACGTTCGGGAAAGACGCTCTCGACAAGGCTAAGGCGGCATTCAGCGCCGCTCATTCGGGCTCTAGCGCGGGCGGCACCGCTTGGGTCACCGACGACATGAAGTTCCAGCAACTCATGCTCAACGCGACCGACGCTCAATACATCGAGTTGCGCACCTACATGCTCGGCGAGATCGCCCGTATCTTCCGGGTCAGCTTGCACCTGCTCATGGCGATGGAAAAGAACGTCGCCCGGTCGATCGAGGCACTGGGCCAAGAATTCCTGAGTTTCACGCTGTTGCCGCACCTTGTCGCGCAGCAACAGGAATTCACGCTCAAGCTGCTCACGGAAGCCGAGCGCGATGCCGGCGTCACGGTCGAATACGACACGACGCACCTCGTTAAGGCCGATCTCGCCCAGCGCAGTCAGGCGCTCGCCAACGCGGTCTCCGGCCGGATCATGACGCCCAACGAAGCGCGCGATCTCGGCTGGTCTCTCGGACCGATCGAGGGCGGCAACGTGCTCGAAAACCCGTGGACGTCGTCCGCCTATGCCGGCGGCAAACTCAATGGTCAGCCGCATGACAACCAGAACACCGACGCGGAGGCCGCCTGATGCTTGACGAGAGCCATGTGGCGATCGAAGCGGCCAAAGCTCACGCGCGCAGTGAGTTTCCCAAGGAAAGCTGCGGCTTCATTGCGAGCGATCTCTACGTCGCCTGTGAGAACAAGGCCAAAGACCCGCTGACCAATTTCGAGATCGACGACGACCGTTACGATCGAGCCTGCATCGCAGGCACGATTCAGGCCGTCGTCCACTCGCACCCGCGCGGCCCTGCGGCCGCATCAGAGTGGGACATCGCTCAACAGCATGCGGCGGGACTGCCTTGGATCATCCTCGCGCGAGAGAACGGCCGTTCCGTCAGCGTCGTTGTCATGAGGACCCAATGATCCGCACCATTCATCTGCATGGCAGGCTCGGCAAGCAATTTGGCAAGACGCACCGGTTCGACGTTGCGACTGCAGGCGAGGCCCTGCGCGCACTGAACTGTGCATTCCCCGGCGAGTTCGTGAAGGCCCTCCAGACAGGGTCATTCAAGCTGGTGCGAGGCGACAAGCATTCCGGTCAGCACTTCACCGATATGGAGTTCGTAAACAAGCTCAAGTTGGGCGCCGCTGATCTCCACCTGATCCCGGCCGCGCGTGGTGCGGCGAACGGGAAGGGCGCGGCCAAGACGATCATCGGCGTCGCTCTGATCGGTGGCGCTATTTTCCTGTCGGGCGGCACGCTGGCTGCACCGCTCGCGAACATGAGCGCGGCGGCAATTCCGGGTATCGGCGTCACGTGGGGCAATATCGCAATGGTAGGCCTTGGCCTAACGCTGGCCGGCGTTTCCACGCTGCTGTCCAGGCCCACCGAGAGCACCGAGCAATCCCAGTCCTACAACCTGAACGGCCCGGGTAACGTCGGTCAGCAGGGCGATCCGATCCAACTGATCTACGGCCGCACCATGGTGCAGACCGTCAACATCTCATTCGACGCCGACATCGAGGATATCGGCGCCTACAGCAGCCAAAGCTTGTCTGGTTACCTGGGTGCGATGGGCGGCGCGGTTGCACCAGCGGGGTCCTACTGATGACGCCCTACAGCGCATTCTTCGGCGACGCCGAGCACACGTTCCAGCTTACGCCCAAGCTTCTCCCCGAGCTTGAGGCGAAGTGCGGTCCGATCGGCGCGCTCTTCAATCGCGTGAATTACCGCCAGTTCTCACAGGCCGATCTCAGCGAGACCATCCGGCTAGCGCTGATCGGTGGCGGCACCGCGCCGAAGCGCGCCGCTGAACTGGTCGCAGCCTATGTCGCCGATCGACCGATCGCCGAGACCTATCCCATCGCCGCCAGGATTCTTGAACGTGTCTTTTTCGGCGCACCGAACGAGGCAACCAAATGACGCTCGATAAGATCGAAGTCAAAACCAGCTTCACCATCACCGATGCCGGCGAGATCACCGGCTTGGCCTGGTTCTACGGCCAGCCGGACAGCGTCGGCGATATCATTACCAAGGGCGCTTTCGGCGTGATCGCCGAGAATTTGCCGATCCTATTCCAGCACAATCCGGCCGACCTTGTCGGCACCTGGACCGAGATCAACGAAGGTCCGGACGGTCTCCAGGTGAAAGGCCAGTTGCACCTCGATCACCTGCGATCGCGCACCGTGCTCGCCATGCTGAAGAGCAAGCTGGTTGACGGGTTGTCGATCGGTTTCCGCACCAAGCAGGCGACCAAGCAGGGCCGCAATCGAGTGATCACCGCGCTCGATCTCGCGGAAGTCTCGATCGTGCGCGATCCCGCGCACCCGCGCGCCCGCATCTCTTCAGCAAAAGAACAGGACGCCGCGCTCGCCGTCGCGACGGCCATTCGTGAATTCACGGCAAAGCTCTGATCTCATCAAACCAAGGAAGGTTGAACTACCACTATGAAGCATCTCTCCACCCTCGAATTCAAGGACGCGCCGGAACTGTCGTCGGCCGAGCTTATGCAGAAAGAGCTCGCCGACCTGCAGGCCCGGCTCGAAAAGAAGAGCGCCGACGACAACGCCGCTCTCAAGCGCCGCATTGACGAGCTTGAGGCCAAGGCATCGCGGCTGCCGACTGGCAACGGCAATGCCGACGCCAGCCTCGAAATGAAGGCCTTCGAGAATTTCCTGCGCCTTGGCCCGGATGCGATCGGCGACCTCGAAAAGAAGTCCCTGGTCGTCACCGGCAACAGCGCTCTGACCCCGCCCGAGTTCGGCAACGAAGTGCTGAAGTTGCTGCGCTTGTTCTCCCCAATCCGCCAGTATGCGCGCGTCGTCACCATCGGCGCCGCACAGGTTCAGTATCCCAAGCGCACCGGTAGCACGGCCGCGACCTGGGTGGCTGACACTGACGACCGCACCGAGAGCGAGACGGCCTACACCGGCGTGAACATCACGCCTTATGAGGCTGCGACCTACACCGACGTGTCCAACCAATTGCTGGAGGACAACGCCTACAATCTCGAAGGCGAACTGGCTTCCGACACCGCCGAGTCTTTCGGTATCGCGGAGGGCACCGCTTTCGTGAAGGGCAACGGCACGACCCAGCCCAAGGGCCTGATGACCGCCGCTGGCATCTCCCAGGTGATCACCGGCGCGGCTGGTGGCTTCCCGGCGACCAACCCGGCCGACGTGCTCATTGGCGTGTTCCACTCGATCGCGACCCAATGGGCGCAGCGTGGCGTGTGGCTGATGAACCGCAACACCATGTCGGCGATCCGCCAGTTCAAGGACGGCACGGGCCGCTACCTTCTGATCGACAACCTCAACGGCGACGCAGTGCCGACGCTGCTCGGCCGGCCGATCGTCGAGGCCGTCGACATGGACGACATCGGCGCCGGCAAGACGCCGATCCTGTTCGGCGATCTCTCCGGCTACCGCATCGTGGACCGGGTCAGCTTCCAGGTGCTCCGAGACCCGTATTCGCTGGCGACCAAGGGCCAGACCCGCTTCCACTCGCGCAAGCGCGTCGGCGGCGACATCACGAATCCTGACCGGTTCGTGAAGCTCAAGGTCTCGGCGACTTAAGGGACCATGAACATGCGGCTCGCAAATGACGAACTGGTCATCGTGCTTCCCTCCGGCACGATCAGGCTACGCCCGACCTTGCGAGCCGCGTCCCGCCTTGAGCGGGATTACGGCGGCTTCCAGAAGCTCTCCGACGACATCGCCGCATGGCGACTGACCACCATAATGGACCTGGTCCGCTTGGGTGCGGTCAATCCGACAGCGGCCGAACTGATGATCGCCTACGAGACCCTTGAGACCATCAGCGCACTTCGCGAGCCGCTATTGCGGTTCGTCATGCTGCTCGCCGGTATTGATGACGACCAGTCCGACACCGAGCCGACCGGCAAGCCCATGTCGTTCGATGAATACTTCGCCGGGCTCTATCGCCGAGCCACCGGGTGGTTAGGCTGGACGCCAGAGCAGGCCTGGAACGCGACGCCGGCCGAGATCACTGAGGCCTACAAGGGTCGCATGGAGATGCTCAAGG
Source organism: Bradyrhizobium sp. USDA 4504 (assembly GCF_054063995.1). NCBI lineage: Bacteria > Pseudomonadati > Pseudomonadota > Alphaproteobacteria > Hyphomicrobiales > Nitrobacteraceae > Bradyrhizobium > Bradyrhizobium sp. USDA 4504. Next base: position 2,666,656 of record NZ_JBSSGV010000001.1, read on the forward strand.
CCATCTTCGGCAGCGGCAAGGACGACGAAGACGACACCACCGTCACAGACGTCAAGTCAGTGCGCGACCGCCTCAACGCGCTCGGCAACCAGAATGTCCACAGCATGGCCGAGGTCCCGCTGTAATGCCGGTGCGTCCACCCAGAATCTGTTCCTGCGGCCGTAAGGTCGCATCCGGCGTCATGTGCGCGTGCCAGATCGCTCGCAAGGCTGACGCCGATAAGCGCCGGCCAACGGCCTCGCAGCGTGGCTATGGCGCCAAATGGCAGCGCGAGAGCAGGGCGTTCCTAGCTCTGCCTCAGAACCACCATTGCGCCTGTGGTTGCGGTCGGATCGCCGATTGCGTGGACCACATCGTTCCCCATCGCGGCGACATGAAGCTCTTCTGGGACCGCAAGAACTGGCAGGCCTTGGCGTCGTCGCCCTGTCACACCAGCCGTAAGCAAAGCAAAGAGAAGCGTAATGACCGCTGATTCAGAAGAAACCAGCGCATGCAAAGCCCTGTGGCTGGCTTTCATCAATCAAATGATCTCGGACGCCTGTGGCGTGGCTTGCACCGACCTAGAACGTCAGCAGGCTCACGACTACCTGTTCAAACCCAATCGCCACTTCAACGAAGTGTGTGCGCTCGCCGAGCTCGAGCCGGACTTTGTCAAGGCAGCCGCACGCAAGCGCGTCGATGCAGCACCGAAGCGCGTGCGCGCAGAACGGTCAGTGAAGCCCAAGCCGGTCAAGTTGCGGGGCAAGACGTGCACGATCAACGGCGTGACCAAGCGCTTCGCGGACTGGCTTAAAGAGTCGCCGGTTCTCAAGCAGACCGTCTACTACCGCATCAGTTGCGGCTGGTCGATCGAGGAAGCGTTGTTCGCACCGGCCAAACGTCAACGGCAAACATCCCCGGGGGTGGGTCAAGCGCCAGCGAAAAGCGTCCCTGACCGGTCATTCCCCACCGCGCAAGACAGCATCTAATTGAGGTTTTTTCAGTGATCACCCTCGATCAAGCCAAGGCCCATCTGAACGTCACCACCGAGTTCGACGACGCCCTGATCCAAGGGAAGTTGGACGCGGCGAAGGCTTGGGTCGCGGCCTATACCGCTGGAGACGTGGATTCCGACACCACTGCGGCGCCGGTTCGCGAGGCCGTGCTGCAACTGACCGCGCACCTCTATGAGAACCGAGAGACTAGCCTTGTCGGCGTCACGGCCCAGTCGCTGCCGTTCGGTTTGCTCGATTTGCTGTCACCTTACCGGGCGTTTTCGTTCTGATGGCCGGCTTTGACCCCTCTCTGGACCTGCAGAAGGCCGTCCGCGCGCGCCTGTTGGCGTCGGCCGGCCTCATGGCGATGATCCCGGCCGACAATGTTTTGGACGTCACAGGACGTCCAGAGCGCATGCCCAGCGTCATCATCGGCGAGGGGCAGACCGTCTACCGGCGCTGGGACGCGACCGTTCACACCACGCTGCACGCTTGGTTCCAAGAGCCCGGCCTCGTGCTGGCGAAACAGGCGGCGGGCCTGATCGTTGACGCCATGCGCGTCGACGTCCAGCGCGACGGCGCCGTGTCGCTGGACCACTTCACTGTGCTCGACATGCGCGCCAGCGATACCCGCTTCCTGCGCGACCCGCACGGCTCTTTCTCCCATGCCGTGATCAACGTCGCGGCCATCGTGAAGGCCAACTGATGCGCGCCGGAAATCTAGACCGCGTGATTGAGATCCAGCGTCGCACGACCGGCCTCGATCTCTACGGCACCGCGATCGATACCTGGGCGAAGGTAGCAACCATGCGCGCCCAGAAACTGGAGAACGCCACCGACAACCGCGAGGGCCAGCGCGGCGACGTGACGGACACCGTGATCACCTTCCGGTGCCGCTGGCTGGACGGTCTCAGCTTGGATCACCGGCTCCTCTATGACGGACAGGCCTTCAAGATCACCCGCTTGAAGGAATTGGGGCGCCGCCGTGGCGTAGATATCGTTTGCGAGAGGGTTGGAGCGTGACCCTTACCGCTCGGCGCCTTCGCGCTGTTCTCGACTATGACCCCATCGCCGGCACCTTCACCCGTGACGGCAAGGTTGCGGGTAGCATCTGCCCACAGGGCTATCTCCGGATCAAGATCGACGGCCGCGATTACAGCGGGCACCGTCTAGCGTGGCTCTACATGACGGGCGAATGGCCGGCGCGTGGTGTCAGCTTCTGGAGCGATGACCGGTCGGACGTGACCTGGGCGAACCTCAGACTGGCGTCATCGCGTCAGACCGCGCGCGGCCGGAAGGCCAGCAATAAGCTTGGCGTCAAAGGCGTGCGCCTCAGTGCGAACGGGAACTACCGCGCATCCATCTTTGTCGACGGCCGGCACGTCAATCTGGGCACGTATTCGACGCTTGAAGCCGCTGGCGACGCGCGGGCCGACGCCGAGCGGGAGCACTTCGGCGAGTTCGCGAGTATATCGTGAAGGGCACAAAGCCGCAGATTCAGACTGACCCCGACGCCATCGGCGACATGAAGCCGCCGTCCTGGTTGTCGAAGTTCGCCAAGGCGGAATGGCGCAACACCATGCCGGAACTAACGCGCCGTCGCATCCTGACGGTCGCGGACCTCGCCACGTTTACCTCCTATTGCGTTGCTACCGGGCGCATCCGCGAGCTTGAGACGGAATTGCAGAAGGGGTTCGATCTCAAGCTTAACCGAGCCATGATCCAATGCATGACGGTCCAACGCCAGCTTGCGGCCGAGCTCGGTCTCACGCCCGTTTCCCGGTCGCGGCCGGCGGTGCGCGACAACGGCACCGACGAAGGCGACGATGACAACCCGCTCGCCGTCTAAGGACACGTTTCCGCATTGGATTTACGACGATAGCCCGATCGATGACCCCATGGGTCGCGGCGAGAAGGCCGTCACGTTCCTGCGGCGGCTGAAACATCCCAAGTCCCGCCTGCCAAAGAAGGCCTTCCAGTTGGACAAATGGCAGGAAAGGGTGGTGCGGGCGGTGTATGGCCCGCGCCATCCGGACGGCTCACGTATCGTCAAGACGGTTGTGATCCTGGTGCCGCGCGGCAACCGTAAGACCTCTCTGTCTGCCGCGCTCGCTCTTCTCCACACCCTTGGACCCGAGAAGGTAGAGGGCGGCGAAGTGATCTTTGCGGCCAGCGATCGCCGACAGGCAGGTATCGCGTTCAAAGAGGCGTGTGGCATCGTCAAGGCCGATACCAAGCACCTGGTGCCGGCCACCAAGATTTACGACGCCTTCAACAGCGCCAAGAAGATCAGCTATGCCGGGGCTGGCGTCGAGTTGGAGGTAATCTCTAGCGACGCACCGGCGCAGGAAGGTCGGACACCGACGTTCGTGCTGGCCGATGAAATCCACATTTGGCGGGGTGACGGCCTCTGGAAGGTGCTCCGCAACGGTCTCGATAAGACCGACGACACGTTGCTGGTTATCGCGACGACAGCCGGTCGCGGTCAGGACAGCATTGCATGGGAAGTGATCGAGCGCGCCAGGAAGATCGCCCGGGGCGAGATCGTCGATCCATCATGGCTACCCGTGCTGTTTGAGGCCGACCCCGATTGTGATTGGTCGAGCGATGACGTGTGGCGCAAGGTCAATCCCGGTAGTGTTCACGGATACCCTTCGATCGCGGCGTTCCGGCGACACGTTGAGCACGCCAAGACCTCGCCCGGCGAACGTGCATCGCTAAAGCAGTTCAAGCTTAACATCTGGCAGGATCACTCGACCTCGCCATTCGTTGACATGGCGATCTATGACCAGGGCGCGGCACCGATCGACTATGAAGCCCTGCGCGGTCGGCCCTGCTGGGTCGGCGTAGATATGTCGAAAACCACCGACATTTCGGCCGTCGTCGCGTGCTTCAAGGATGGCGACACCTATACCGTGTTGCCGCAATTCTTCTGCCCCGAGGCCGATATCCTCCGGCGCGGCGACGTCGACGGTGTGAACTATTCGCAGTGGTCAAAAGACCGGTTCCTGACCGCCACGCCCGGTAACGTCATCGATAACAGCGCCATCGCCGACTACATTCGCGGCCTCGCCGAACGTTTCGAGGTTCGCGAGATTGGGTTTGACGTGGCGTATGCGCAAGCCGTCATGGCCCCCCTGATCGACGATGGTTTTCCGGTTGTGACCATGCGGCAGGGCTGGGCGACCCAATCTCCGGCGCTCAACACGCTTGAAAGGGCGATCATCGATGGAAAATTCCGTCATGGCGGACACCCGATCTTGCGCTGGTGCTTCGCCAACGTCGCCATTCACAAAGACACCAACGACAACCGGACCATTCACAAGGGTAAGTCGACCGACCGCATTGACGGTGCATCCGCGACTTGGATGGCCGTTTCGCGAGCGGCCGCTGGCGATGGCGGTCCATCGCTCTGGGATGATCCGACCCTTACACCGGGGGATTTTGTATCATGAGCGACCAGGACGACTTTGACGCTTGGCTGCAAGCGCTTCCGGACAAGCTGGAGGCGCACCTTGACGACGTAGTCCGCGAACAGGCGCAGTTGCTTTCGGACGCACAGCGCCGCGCGCTGCAATCGTTGGAACAGTCGCCAAGTGAAACCGGCCATCTCGAAGAGTCCTGCACCACCGTCAAGGGCAACGAGCCGACGGAATGGATAGTGACCGCTGGAGGCGATCTTACGACCGGCGAGGTTAGGGGTGGTTCTGGCGAGCCATACGATCACGCTGAGGCCTTCGAGTATGGGAATTCCAGACAGCCAGCGCGACCTTTCTTCTGGCCGACCTACCGCGCCCGCAAAGACGAAATCAACGAAGCACTTCAAAACGCTGTTAACGAGGTAATCAATCAATGACTGAAGCCGATCCCTGCGCCCGGGACATTACTTGGGGCGATCGAAACTATGCCTTGAATCTCAATCACCCGTGGGTTCGTCGCGTGTTGAGCTACGCTGGCGTCAATGGGAAGCCGCCTGCGACTCTACTCCTCGGATTCGAGACGGGCAGCTACACCATCGAGGATGTTGAACGCATCCTAGAGCTAGGACTGATCGGCGCCGGCACCTCCGAACGCGAGGCCGATCAGCTTTTGAACGATCACGTCCGCACCAAACCCATCGCCGAGAACGCAGGGGCCGCTGCAGCCGTTTTGTTCGCCCTCTATGCAGGAAAGCCCAATGCCGACGCCAGCGCTTAACATTCCCATCAAGGTCGTCGGTCTAGACGGCTTTAAGAAGAACATGAACGAGATGAACGTGACAGCGGCGAATGCCGCGCGCGCCGTCACTGCCCAGACGATCAAAATGTCGGCGGGGTTTCTCGCCTCGCAAGGCGCGGCCGGTGCCGCTACACTCGCTTTCGGCAAGATGCTGAGCGTCCTGCGACCCATCGCGCTCGGTGTTACCGCAGTCGTGGACACGTTCGAGTTCCTTAAGAAGAGCATTGAGCTTGCAGGCCAAGAGATCGAAACGTTCAGCAACATCGCCGCGAAGGCGAGTTCGTCCGGCGTCTCGACGGACTTCTGGCAGCGGTTCACGAAGTCCGCCCCGAGCGCCATCATGTCCATTGATCAGGTTACGGAGGCGTTGCAGCGGTTCAGCCAAGCTTCCACCGATCGCTTGGGCGGCAGCGAGCTACAGCAGCGGATTGACGAGCTTGTGAAGGCTGGCAACTTCGCCGGCAACACCGGCGTAGGTGCTTTCGCTGGTGCGTCTAACACCGAACAGCGCCTCCGTGCCATTGTTAGCTTGATCGATCAGGCCATGCAGAAGGGCCAGCAGATGGCGGCGCTGGACATCGCGGGCAAGGCGTTCGGTGAACCTGTGCGGGCGGCTTTGCAGGCTGACAATAACTATCTCGATCAGATGCTTCGGAAGGCCGACGCTATGTCGAAGGCCGAGATCGTGAGCCAGGATGACATCGGCCGCGTGATCCAGCTTCGGGACCGGATGAATGAGGCCCAACAGATTCTCGCTGATAAGTGGAAGCCCGTTCAGCGCGATATGGCCGAATTGGGCCTCAATGCGCGGGACAACTGGGCCTCTGTCGTCACCACCTTCGCTCAGCTTGTCGGGCTGGCGGATCGTCTCTATGCGACGGTGAAGGAAATCCCCGACGCCTTCGCGGCGATGGGCAATGCGTCCGTCTGGAAGAAGCTGACCGACCTAAGCGAACGGCTGGGCCTGAATTCGGTTCCGGAAGGGCTTGAGACCGGCGTCAACGTCCAACGCCTCGACGCGACCAACCGGCTCCGTGCGGCAATGCTGAACCCGGCCAATACGCGGCGAGCCATGCAAGAAACAAGCAGCGTGGCGGACGCCGTGCGCGGTGACGTGTCCAAGGTGCCCGGCGTGAAGACTGCGATCGATGATACCGACGCCGTTGACCGCGCGATCAGCAGCCTGCAGCGCCACATTGAGGTGACGAAAGCGGACACGGCGGCTGTTGGTCTTGGCGACGCCGCGCTGGCGCGATTCCGGGCGCAGGCCGCCGAGACAGCAGCGGTGCAGGCGAACGGCGGTAAAGAGACCTCTGAGCAGGCCGCGCAGTTTAAGAAGCTGCAGGAACAGGCGGGCGCTGCGGCCGACGCGCTGGCGAAGGCACGGATCACTAACGACATCCGGCGCGGCCGGCAGACCGCGCTGCTCGATCCCAGCGACGTGCAAATCGCCGAGCAATTGCGGAGTATCTACCCGGACGTGGCGACGGCCCTCAACAGCGTCGAGGCCAACGCCATGCGCACCAATGAAGCGTTACGGGAGATCAGCAACACCGTGTCCAACTCGCTCACGTCGGGGTTGGCCGACCTCATCGACGGCACCAAGAGCGCCGGTGACGCCTTCGCCTCGATGGCGAAAAGCATTATCCGCAGCATCGAGGAAGTGATCGTGAAGCAGGCCATTGTCGCACCGCTCATGCGCTCGCTCGGCCTCGGCGGCGGCGGATCGCTCATCCCGGCCTTCGCGGACGGCGGCGTCGCGCCCGGTGGCTTGGCGTTGGTCGGCGAGCGCGGTCCGGAATTGGTCAACCTGCCGCGCGGCTCGCGGGTGTTTCCCAACCATGTCAGCGCCGCGATGGCGCGTGACATCTCCGGCGCTGCCGGCAGCGGTTCGGACGGCGCCATGGTCAACAGCAGCAGCGTCACCGTCGCGCCCACGATCAACGTCACAGTGCAGGGCAACCCCGGCCAGTCCAGCGCCGATCATCAGGCCATGGGCCAGAAGATCGGCCGGCAGATTGAACCCACCATCCGCCAGATCGTCGTTAAAGAAGTCCGAGCGCAGATGCGTCCGGGCGGCATCTTGAAGAGGTAATGATGGCACTCGACACGTTCACTCCCAACCCGCCGCCGAGCCCGGGCACGAAGCTCTCCCGGGACATCAAGACGCGCAAGGCGGAGTTCGGCGACGGCTATACCCAGGAAGGGCCGGACGGCTCCAACCCGATCAAGCGCAAGATCAGCCTGACCTGGGACGTGCTGCTACCCGAACAGCAGGCAGCGATCGTGACCTTCCTGGAGGGGCACATCACGACGCCGTTCTATTACACACCGGCGAACGGCATCACTCGCAAGTGGAAGTGCGTCGGCGTGGAAGAGACCTTCGACACGCCGTTCACGCTGACCGCGAACCTTGAGCAGTATTTCGGGCTTGAGGCCTAATCGGCCGTCGACTGAGCGCAAACCTTCGAGCGGGCGCTATATTCATCCATTGAAGAAAGGCCAACCGCCCGGAGAAAGCGGTTGGCCTCTAGCAGGAGCCGAACTTGACGTTGCTGACGAATAAGTCCGAACAGGATGATTATAGCCAACCGACTGCCATTCTGCAGGACAACCGCCAGAAAAAGCGGTCGAAAAACGTTCCACAACGTGTCCGGCGCTCGTCGTCGAAAGACCGCAAAACCATTGAAAAGATGCGGTCTTTCGATCCTCTCGCATCGTCGGCTGTTGGGACCACTTCACTTGCCACACCCAACACCCCCTCAACCGTCCCTTCACCCACACCCCTAAACGACAACCAGCACGTCCCTGTGTGGTCCCTGGTAGGTGACACCGTCAAAGCGGTAGCAGCGACGGCGGCGCTCCAAATCGCGGAGAAGCCCGCCCATCCGTTCCGGTTCAATCTGACTGACGAGGCGCACGCCAAGGCCTTAGGCGATCCTGCAGGCTTCCTGGACTCGCTGAAACGCCCGTTCGATCGAGAGCTATCCAAGGCTGGCATTCGGTTGCCTTACTGGTTCGCGATCGACATCACCCCGGAAGGGCGGCTGCACATTCAGGGCGCGTTCGGTGCCTACCTTGATGAACACCCGGCATTGAGGCAGATCATGTGGAAGGCATGGGGGCCGTGGCAGAAGCATAGGCAGTTTCAGATTTGGGTAGGTCCCGTCCCCTGTGATGACGGCTGGGCGACCTACTGCATGCGCAACCAGCGGAAGGTCGCCAAGATCATCGGCCCTCGGACCTTTACGCTAACTCAACCGTTAGGACGGGAAGCTAGGTCGGTCTACACCGAGATCAGGCGGATCATGCGAGGGCGAGCTTGACGAAGGAACGACTGAGCAAAGACGCAGCGGATGCATTCCGGCTGCTCCGAGCCTTCCGCTCGATCCGGGACCGTGCTGCACGCCGCCGCGTCATTGAAACGGTCGAAGCGATGGCGAATGGCGATTGCGCGCCGGACGACGCTATGTCAGTGACCACTGATCAAAATAAAGTTGAGCCGGCCAAGTGACTGTTCTGACTCGCACCCCGAGTCAGTGATCGCTGACAATTCGTTATTCCCGAAATTGGTGGGCTTGTCTATGGTTCCCAGATCGCTGATGCATGGCGAATTGCATCACACCAATGGGACCACCAATGCCTGAAGAGTTCTATCCGACCGTTCTCTACACCGCCGTCGTCGATCGTGTGCGCTCAGTCGCAGGCCAAGGCGACGTCGATCTGATCCACCTCGCCATGGGACCGCTGCTCGCCGATCGCCCGGGACTGGCCGAACGACTCGCTGACCTCGAAGGGTGCCCCTGGTCCGGCGAGATGACCGACGACCAGGTGAAGGTCGCGCTCGGTGTGCACGGCGGCGTATGGCCATCGTGCATATGGGCACATGTTGCGCTCGCCGACCTGGAAGATCGACTGACACCTTGATCTGACCGATCGTTCCTATTATGTTCTCTTGGATGGATCGAGTTAACAGCTTGTTCCATCTGGAGCGCCGTCTAATCTGACGCCAGTGCAACCCGCTGTTGAGTCGGAATGGAACTGCGCGAAACTATTGATGCGCTGATGGCGACCGAGAAATCGATCGTCGGCATCCCCCAGTGGGTTAGCACCGACTACGATGGACAGATGCGTTGGCTTGCACCCCTCGCGGTCAAGGGCGAGGTGACGCCTCTCAATCTCATAGTCGATGCATACCCTCGTTATGAGACGCCGAAATTCACGATCTTGCTCGTATACGGCGCGGCAGTGACGAGAATCGACCACGGAGAACTAGAACGTCACCTTAACCACAGTGTGAAAGGAATTGGTCTACCGGCCGGGATCGTGCATGGTTGGATCGTTGGACCCCACGTGCATCTTTGGGAGCACAACCGGATGCTATGCAAGTCGGAGCCTCCGAAGGAACTTGAGTTCGCAGTGCTACTGCCGCCTCAGGTGAAGGGCTTTGAGAATTCGTTCCGCTGGCTGTGTGGGATCGCCAATATCAATCTTGGTTCTCGGCCTCTTCCGGCTCTGCCAAACAAAGACTTGTTGCTATGAGTAACGTGCTCTCAGTCGTCACCGAAGAGCTAGAAGCTTGGTTCAAGCCACAGCTAGTCGGATCACGCGTGTTTGTGCCGACTTTGTCCACCTATCCCTCGAATGCCGTCGTCTATGTGACCATCGAGGGCGGGAATGACGTCTTTGTCGTTTCGGATGGAGCCGGAGCAGTCGAAACTTTGCATGGTGCCGGAGGGCACAAAGTCGCTGCTCATAAGCTTTTGCAGGTGCTACTGCGCGGCCAGGGCAATTTGAGGGTCGATAAGTCCGGAGCCATATACACTTCGCCTGTAAGGCGCTCCGAGCTCACGGCGGCCATCAGTCTCATTGCAGAAACGTCTGTGCGATGTTCCGAGATACTGCTCCGAAACTTCAAGCCGGAACGACACTCCGATTTTAGAAAAGAGATCGGAGACAAGCTCCAGGTGCAGTTCCGCGACGCGTTCAAGGCGGGAGGGCATATGCCCGGAGCGAGCACGAAGGTCCACAAGTTTGATTTTCTGATTCGACGTCCTTCCGGGACCATGATCGTTATGGATGCGGTCGTTCCGGATTCGTCGTCGGTTAATGCTGCCTTAGTGTCTCACTTGGACCTCAAGAGGGCCAAGCGAGCCGATGTTCAGCAGGCGATTATCTATGACGATACCCAGGACTGGAGGTCGTCTGATCTGGCTCTTCTCACCATCGCCGCCCCGCCCATTGCGTATTCTCACTGGGCGGATTTCGCGGAAAAGTTGGAGAACTAGTCCACTTTTCTGAAGCGCTCGCCAAGGAAGCCCAGGGCCTGATTTAGGGCGCCATCAGCCGTATCTCTCTGGGTCCAACCCACATCGATCGATTTCCACATCTCGACAGTCTCTGGTTTCCGCTCATACCCGTTTGCCGATGACCAGGGGTATGCCGGCTGCAGCACGTAATCCTCTCTTTGATAGACCCTTGTGCTGTAATGCTCGGCTCCGGCGACGGACTTTATTACCTCGATGCGATATGTATTCTTGTTTGCGACCAATTCCACGGTGCGCTCGATGATATAGAACTCAGATGCGTAGTCGGGTGCGCCGATCATGCTGCCTTCTCCGTTTGATGCGCGAAGCTTATAGTTGAACTTCGAGCGTAGTGCAGCCAAATTATGACGAGGGGCGCGCTTCCATCAGCGAGTATCGTATAGCTTCGATCATCTTCACTCGATCCCGCAACGGCCCCACTGGCATGACGCCATAGCGCCCTGTCGTGGTGCTCTTGGTATGACCGAGCAGTGGCCCGAACTGCTCATCCAGGAAGCCGGCGCGCCGGAATGCATCGGCGGCACCATGCCGGAATGAATGGAAGTTCTGGCTCTTGTCGCTCTTGACGCCGATCCGCTTGAAGTAGCCCGCAAAGAACCGCGACGGCGTGCGCGAGAAGAATCCGCGCGTGTCCGGCTGCAATTCGGGGAATAGCTGTTGCTCTCCGCGCGCAACCATCCTGGCGTGGTAGTCGAGCAGCCCCAGCTTGATCAACTGGCTATGGATCGGGATCACGCGCTGTGAGCCGCCCGTTTTAGTCGATTTGAGCCGCGATCCCTCGCGCGTGACGTGAATGCACCAGACGCCGTGTATCTGGCGAACGTCCGCCGTCAACAGTTGCGCGAGCTCTCCAAGCCGCGCGCCAGTATAGGCGGCGATCCACGGTAACCAGTAGCGCCAGTCCCTGATCTCGACATTCCCGGCCTTGTGTTCCTGGTCGTCACCGGCGCACCGCGTCATCAGTGGGGACGTGAAGATCACGCGCAGCTGGTCGTCAGTGTAAGGGAACACCTTTTGCTTTTTCTTGTCGATCGACAGGAACATGCCTCGGATGACGTCCTGTCCGAGGAAGTCATTCACGAGCAGCCACTCGCAGAATCCAGCAATCGCGGAGAGGTAGCGGTTCGTTGTGTTCTCGCTGATCGACGGTTTGCCGACCGTCTTGTTCGCCTCGATGATCTTGCGGAAGGTCATGCCCTCGAATTCTTTGATCTTGAGGGCCTTCACCGGCCAGGAGGCGAGGGCATGTTTCCAGTCGCGGACGGCCTTCCTGGTGATCGCCGACACGTGCGAAGTCTCGCCGATGAACTCAAAGAACAGCCCGACGATGACCCGGTTCTGGGTCCACGTATCGAGGCTCACGGAAGCCTTTTTCTCGCTCTCGAAACGGTCGTAAAGCTCCCACAGGCCTTCGCCGGCAGCGGCCTTTTGCTTCCCCAAGGTCGGATCAGCCGGCGCGACATCAGGATCAGCCGGCACACCAGTCCAGTTCCCAGCGTCGCGCTCGGCCGCGCGCTCCAGCGCCTGAATCTCGGCACGCTGCAGCAACTGGCATAGCTCCCGGTATTTGGGTGATCCCCTCTCGATCAGCAGCCGGTCCCGCCGAATCACGTCATCCGCCGCTCCTTCGATCAGCGCGGTTTCACCCGTCCCCAGATGTTCGCGGAGCGCGGCCAGCTTGGCGGCGCGTCCCTCGCGGAGGAAGGCCGCGACACCCTTCATTGCGATGACGTCGGAGGCGGCGTTCAACCGGACAAGCGGATCGTCGGACCACTCGACCGCGCCGGTCGCGATATCGTCGGCGAGTTTGTCCGTCGCGTCCTGCACCATCGCGGCCGTAGGCATAGCTGCGCGCTGGCGCTGGTCGTCGGTCAGCAGGGTTTCATAGTGGCGCCAGATCGCCGCCTGTAGGTCGCCCGGCGTCGGCTCTTGGCGCTGGGAGAGCGCTTCAAACTGCGCCCGATACTTCGCCAGAATAGGCAGTGCAGCGACGCGCGCCGACTTCGGATCGCGGACACCAGTGGACTTCCAAATCTCTTTCTTGCCGACGATGGCCTGAAGCTTTTTCGGGACCGCGAGCCGCACGTAATAGACGGCGGAACCGCCCCGCCGCTGAATGTTTGACGCTAGCGCCATTGCCCCCTCGCAACATCGAGTCGTAACAGTTGTCGGGGCTAGCGGTAGCCAATAAGCCTTTGTGATTCAAGCATTTATTGATTTTGCTGAGATTTTCGTCGGGGCAGAACCAATCCAGCTGCCCCGACCATCCCAATCAAAGACTTAACAGAGACGCTCCGTCGGTAGATGAGGCGGACGCGATGTTTATGGTCGGCGCGTGCTCGGCACTCGCGCCTGACCTGGTCCACAAATCGCGGTCAGTTGGCACCCTGAAATAGCAAGCGCGGGACCGAAGCCCCCGCGCTCCACTGCTCGCAACTTCAGCCGCCCGGGCGCTGACCAGATCAACGAGCCGGCGGGTTGTAGCGATCGAGGATCACGGTTCTTGAGCCACCCTCCGGCGGTCGCGAGATGGGGTCGTCGAATTTGTGATAGCGGTCGAACTGCTGCTGCTCATCGCGCAGATGTGGCGCTTCGGCGGACGAGTAGGCTCTATTTGCACCGTTCCAGTGATCAAATCCCGACACGACGCAACCCCGTCTTGGTTCAGATGCAGGTTGGTTAGCATCGTTGCGGGGGTATCTCTGTATCGGCGTGGCAACACCACCAGCAATCCGCGCGAAATGAGCACACGTATTGTTTCTGTGGCTCTCTGTGCGTGAACAGCGTTCCGGTACGGGTAACCAAGCTTCGGCCGAGATTGTCTCGCCTGAGGCAACAACGCCGCCTGGACGGAATATGCTCGTCCAGACGGCGCCGTCGAAATACTGGGCCCTGAAATCCCCAGTGCCAATGGGTCGTGCCGGCGGGGGATAGGTTCAACGTTGCGCCGCCTTGCCGCAGTCCAAGCCACGACATCGTGAGCTGCGCGATCTCGAGCGGATGTGGCTTGCCGATAACGCGCGCGCGCTGGCAGGGTAGTTCGGCCCGACAAGACCAATCCGCGAGAAAAGCACCATGGCGCGCAGACTGATCGATATCTCCGTTCCCCTGCAGAACGACGTTCCGGCCGATCCGCCCGGCAACCATCCGACCATCCAGTATATCGATCACCAGCAGGGGCTGCCGCGCATGCTGCAGTTCTTCGATGGACTGAAGGCGGAGGACCTGCCCGACGGACAGGGCTGGGCCGTCGAGCAGGTCTCGCTCTCCACCCACAACGGCACGCATCTCGATGCGCCCTGGCATTTCCATCCGTCCATGAACCGCGGCGAGCGATCCTGGACCATCGACGAGGTGCCGCTGGAGTGGTGCTTCCAGCCGGGCGTGAAGCTCGACTTCCGCCATCTGCCTGACGGTTATGTCGCGACCGCCAAGGATGTCGAAGCCGAGCTGAAGCGCATCGGCCACACGCTGTCGCCGCTCGAGATCGTCGTCGTCAACACCAGCGCGGGCGCGAAATATGGCCAGCCCGACTACGTCAATTCGGGCTGCGGCATGGGCTACGAGGCGACGATGTATCTGCTCGAGCGCGGCGTGCGGCTGACCGGCATCGACGGCTGGAGCTGGGACGCGCCGTTCGTCTTCACCGCGAAGAGATACGCCGAGACCAGGGACGCCAGCCTGATCTGGGAAGGCCACAAGGCCGGGCGGCACATCGGTTACTGCCACATCGAGAAGCTGCACAATCTCGAGCAGCTGCCGTCGACCGGATTCATGGTGTCGTGCTTCCCGGTGAAGATCGAGCGCGCGTCGGCGGGCTGGACGAGGGCGGTCGCCATCCTCGACGGCTAGGCGCGCCGGGGTTGTGATCGGCCAGCTTCGGGAACCGGTGGACAGGCTGTGCATTACGGCGGGTTGTTGCGGCACGGCTACAGCCTGAGGCAGCCGAATCTGCTTTAATGCACGCAGTAGATGCATTGGGTGATCGGGCCGCCGGCTCGTCCTCGCGTCCCGATTTCGGAAGCGTTCTCTCCCGTGACTAGAGCCCCGGCGTCTCCGGGGCTCTTTCTTGCGTGCCGCAGCTGAGCCAAGCCCGGCAGGTGAACCAACCCCAAAAAGCAAATCAGGTGCGTCGGGAACGACGCACCTGATTTCATGTCTTTAATATCGCTTGTGTCGACCGGGCGGTTGTTACCACCGGCAAACGCGAACGCCACGCGGGGTCCACCAGCAACGGGGCCCACCACCGTAGTAGCCATAGCCGCGTCCGTATCCATAGCCGCGACCATAACCCCATCCGCGGCCGCGACCCCAGCCGCCGCCGCGATAGCCCCAGCCGCCGCGTCCGCGCCATTGCGCTTGCGCAGACGACGTAGTGGCGCCGACCAGGATGGCGGAGGTGCTTGCGACATAGACGAACAACAAAGCGACTGCTGCCAGGCAACGAGTCAGGATATTGTAGCGTTTAGTCATTCTGAAGATCTCCAGTCCACTTCCAAACATCTGAACTGATGCTGGCTGTCTCGCTTAGACGCGCGACACCGGCATTCGGTTCGTGCATGCTAAGACAATATTTTCACTAAGGTTCTTGCGAGCTTTAACGACTCTATTGAGACCAACAGGTAAGGTCAAGTTACAGTCCCGCCTGCAGAGGATGCTGTCGTTGCTGCGCTCATCTTGTCGTTCATCCGCCGTTCATTCTGTTCATCTTGCGTTGCGCCGATTTGATTTGTGCATCGCAGAAGCAGAGGTTTGAGAACCTCGGAAAATGCCGGCGAGAACTTGAAGTCGACACGATCCTGTTCTCTGAGCGTTGCTGTATCCTTCCAAAGAGTGCCCATGCCGAAACAACACACTTACGTCCTTGGTCTCAACGTCTACGACCATGACGTCAGCGCCTGCCTGCTGCGTGACGGCGCGATCGCCTACGCGATCTCCAAGGAGCGCATCACCCGCGAGAAGCACGCCTCCGGCTTCTACAAGGAAGTCGTCGACTACTGCCTGTCGGCCGAGGGCATCACCCTCGACGACGTCGATCTCGTGGTGCGCAACAGCTACATCCTGCCGGTGCCCGAGATGGAGGAGCGGATGCTCCACCAGGATATGCCGGGCTTCTTGCCGATCGCCGAACGCAACGAGGCAATCAAGCACCCGCTGTTTCGTTCCAAATCCGACAAGGTGGTGTCGATCTCGCACCACCTCGCGCATGCCTACAGCGCGTTCGCGGTGTCCCCATTCAAGGACGGCGTCGTGATGATCGTCGACGGCGTCGGCAATTATCGGGCCGACGCGATGGAGTCCTGCTCCGAAGATGAGGCGTCGCCGCTGGCCCGCGAGTCCGAGAGCTACTACAGGTTCGACGACGCCAGGCTCGAATGCCTGAAGAAGGTCTGGATGGAGCCGGCGCGGGGGCTGTTGTCGGACGAGTTCTACAACATGCCGGGACTGGGGGCGCTGTACAGCCGGGTCTCGACCTATGTGTTCGGCGACTGGAACAAGTGCGGCGAGTTGATGGGGCTGGCGCCCTATGGCCGCCATGAGCAGGTCGGCCATCTGCTCGAGATGAAGGACGGCAAGCTGCACGTGCCGTTCTGGGGCGCCGAGAACCAGCAGCCCTTCGTGCTCGACAGCGGCAGCTGGGACAAGAGCCCGACGATGCGGCACTGGGAGGACATCGCCTGGCGGGTGCAGGACGATACCGAGAACGTGCTGCTGGCGCGGGCGCGCTGGCTGCGCGAGACCACGGGGGCGAAAAATCTCTGCATCGCCGGCGGCGTCGCGCTGAACTGCGTGGCCAACGGGCGCATCGCGCGCGAGTCGGGTTTCGAAAACATCTGGATCCAGCCCGCCGCCGGCGACGACGGCATCGCGATTGGTTGCGCTTATTACGGCTGGCTCGAGGTGCTCAAGCAGCGCCGCTCGTTCGTGATGGACCACGCCTATGTCGGGCGGCGCTACAGCGACGCCGAGGTGGCCGCCGCGCTGCAAAGCTTCCTGGTGCGCATCCAGGTCGACGCGAAGCGCAGCGACAATATCTGCCGCGACACCGCAAAGCTGCTCGCCGACCAGCGCGTGATCGGCTGGTTTCAGGACCGTTCCGAGTTCGGTCCGCGCGCGCTCGGCAACCGCAGCCTGATCGCCGATCCGCGCAGGGCCGAGATGAAGGATATCCTCAACAGCCGGGTCAAGCACCGCCAGGCCTTCCGGCCGTTCGCGCCGATCGTGCTGGCCGAGCGCATGAAGGAGATCTTCGAAGGCGAGGAGGACTCGCCCTACATGCTGATCGCAAAGCCGGTGCGGCCGGAATGGCGCGACAAGATCCCGGCGATCGTGCATGTCGACGGTTCGGCGCGGGTGCAGAGCGTGCGGGAAGAGACCAACCCGATGCTCTATCGCCTGCTGAAGGAGTTCGAGGCGCTGACCGGCGTGCCGGTCCTGATCAACACCTCGTTCAACGTCAAGGGCGAGCCGATCATCGAGACGCCGCAGGACGCGGTGAGTTGCTTCCTCACCACCGGGATCGACAACCTCGTGATGCATGACACGCTGGTGTCGAAGACCGCCATGCACAAGGTCGTCACGCCCGTGATGACGACGTTCGGCGACGTCGCCACCATCGTCTCCTCGACGACGCAGGATACCAGTCGCGGCGGCTAGAGAGCGTTTTCGAGCGAAGTGGGCACCGGTTCGCGTGAAGAAAACGCGTCAAAACAAGAATCTAGAGCTTCGGTTCTGATTCAATCAGAACCGAAAATGCTCTAGAGCATGGCCCGGAAAAGTGCGAAGCGGTTTTCCCCGCGACAAACGCGAAGCGTTTGCGCGGCCTTGCTCAAAAATAAGGGACTTACGCCGCCTTCGCCGGCGCCGTGGGTTTTGCCGCCGGCGGCTTGACCGGCTTGTCCTGCCGCTTCGACCACGAGATGTAATAGGCCACGATCGTCATGATCGCGATGCCGGAGATGCTGACGAAGATCTGCGCGAACAGCGAGCCCGAGCTCATCGAGAGCTCGAAATGTCCGACAAAGGACAGGAACACGCCGACGCAGAACACCGCCAGCGACTGCTGGCCGCAGACGATCAGGGGATCGAACACCTTCCACTCCAGCGCCGCCCAGTCCTTCGGGATGAAGCGGATCACCAGCACCGTGATCACCACGAAGTGCAGGAAGCGATACGGCGCGAGGTTGGTCTTGTCGTTCGGGTTGAAGGCCGAATAGAGCCAGTCCGGGAACATGGCGCCGAAGTCCGGGAAGCGCCCGGCCATCGTCATGATCAGCGCGAAGATCATATAGGCGATGCAAAACCACAGCGTGTAGCGCGAGTTGATGATGCGCATGTTGTTGCGGGCGCCGCCCATCGCGCACCATGAGCCGAACACGAACAGCACCTGCCAGGCGAACGGATTGAAGTACCAGCTGCCGGCCGGGTAGGCCGGCAGGTTCCAGCCCTGGTGGCGCGACACCAGCCACAGCACGAGCGAGGCCGCCATGGTCCAGTTCGGCCGCCGCAGCATGAACCACAGCACCGGGGGGAACAGGCCCATCAGCACGATATAGAGCGGCAGCACGTCGAGATTGACCGGCTTGAATTTCAGGAACAGGCCCTGGCGCAGCGTCTCGGTGGCGTTGTCGACGAGGCCGGCGACGTTGAACTCGTTGATGATCTCGGAATCGCCGAAGCGCAGCGCCAGATAGCTGATCGAGGCGATGTAGATCACGAACAGGATGATGTGGGCGACATAGAGCTGCCAGACCCGCTTGGTCAGCCGGGTGGCGCCGACGATGAAGCCGCGCTCCAGCATCATGCGGGCATAGACGAAGGAGGCGGTGTAGCCGGAGATGAAGACGAACAGGTCCGCGGCGTCGCTGAAGCCGTAATTCCGCGTCGTGATCCAGTTCACGACGTTGTCGGGGATGTGATCGAGGTAGATCGCCCAGTTCGCGACCCCGCGGAACAGGTCGAGCCGGAGGTCACGTCCTTTTTCGGGCAGGGTAGCGTGGATTTCCATGGCGCGCCGTTTCCTCGAGGTGATGCTTGTCGAGAAGATCGCGCCGCGGGCCCGGGGGACTGCTAAGGGAAGCCTCCCGAGGCCAGATTGTCACAGCGCGGTAGAATGACTATACCGGTCCGGCGAAGGCTGCCTCCGAGATCGAGGAATCACCGATCAGATCGTTGATAGGTGTCTCTATACTATCCCGGCGGTTTCCTTCAAATCGCTTCCATGTCGCACATCCCACGGGGCCGACCATCCATGACCGCACGCATTTTTAAGCCCGCCAAAAACGCGATGCAATCGGGACGTGCCAAGACCAAAGAGTGGCAACTGGACTACGAGCCGGAGCAGCCGCGCTCCGTGGAGCCTTTGATGGGCTGGACCTCGTCCACCGACATGAAGCAGCAGCTGACGCTGCAGTTCGAGACCAAGGAAGAGGCGGTCGCCTATTGCGAGCGCAAGGGCATCGCCTACCAGGTGATCGAGCCGAAGGATTCGGCGCACCGCCAGATCGCCTATGCCGACAATTTCGCGTTCCGCCGCTGGGAGCCTTGGACCCACTAAGGTTGGACCCACTAAGTCCAGACTAGCGCCCGATCAGCTCGCCGCGGGCGCGGCGAGGGCGCCCGGGATCGGCAGCGGCGCGTCCTTGGAGACGCCGAGCACCGGAAAGCTTCTGATCTTACGCACATTGGGCAGGCCGGCGAATTGCAGCAGCTGCTGGCGCATCTCGTCGACGCTGGGCGCGACGCATCGGAGCATGAAGTCGGCATCGCCCGAGATCCGCCAGCATTGCAGGAAGCGCGGCACGGCCGCCACATCAGCCTCGAACGCCTCGATCGCGCTCAGGGTCTGGCTGTCGAGCTGGATCAGCACGAAGGTCGTCACCTCATAGCCGAGCAGCCGCTCGTCCAGCGTGGCGCGGATCGCCTGGATCACGCCGCGGCTGCGCAGGGCGCGAACCCGGCGCAGGCAAGGCGGGGCAGTGATGCCGACCCGCTCGGCGAGCTCGTTGATCCTGATCCGGCCGTCCCGCTGCAACTCGGACAGGATCCGCAGATCGATGTCATCGAGCTGTGGGCGCTCGGTCACGGTCACGAGCCCGCCACGGCGGCGCGCCGGCTGTCGCTGCCGTGGCTCGCCTGGCCGATCGCAGCCCGCGGCGCCACGCCCGACAGCACCAGCTTCTCATGCGCCGCGATGATGGCGTCGCGGGTCAGCCGGCCGCCGGGGCGGTACCAGGTGCACAGCCCGGTGAGCAGCGCCAGGATCGCGAAGGTCGCGACCTGGATGTCGACCACCTCGAACGCGCCGTCCGCCACCCCGTCGGTGAGGATCTGCGCCAGCCGCTGCTCATAGGCGCCGCGCAGCGCCACCACCGCGTCGTAGTTCTTCGCATCGAGGCTGCGCAGCTCGGAATTGGCGATGAAGACCTCGCGCTTGCGGGTCATGTGATAGGTGACGTGGAACGCGACAAAGGCGCGCAGCTTCTCGCCCGGATCGGCCTTGCCCTCGAGCGCAAGGTCAAGCTCGCGCAGCAAATCGTTGATATGGTCCTGCACCAGATCGAACAGCAGGTCCTGCTTGGTTGAGATATGGTTGTAGAGTGAGCCCGCCTGGATGCCGACCTCGGCGGCGAGCTGGCGCAGGCTCATGGCCTCGTAGCCGTGCTCGAAGATCAGGCGCACGCCGGCCTTGCGGATCGCCTCCAGCGTGGTGGGGCCGTGTGAGCCGATCGTGCGTGCCATCGGGGCCTCGGAGGGTGTTGGCTTGCCAGGGAGGACCAGGAAACAAGCGAACGACCGTATGTATATCGCATGAAATCCCAGTGAATTCAATGAACTGCGGATTTCGCGCACAAACCATAGCACGATTGCTTGCGAAGCCAAGAAAAAAACGTATGATCGTTTAATTGCAAGATGAATCTCACGGGAGGGATCATGGCCTCGAACCAGGCGGCAATCTTCAATTTCGACCTTGGCGAGACCGCAGATGCGATCCGCGAGACGGTGCATGATTTCTCGACCAACGAGATCGCGCCGCGCGCCGCCGAGATCGACCGCAGCAACCAGTTTCCGCGCGACCTCTGGCCCAGGATCGGCGCGCTCGGCCTGCACGGCATCACCGTCGAGGAGGAGTATGGCGGCTCGGGCCTCGGCTATCTCGAGCACTGCATCGCGGTCGAGGAGATCTCGCGGGCGTCGGCCTCGGTCGGCCTGTCCTACGGCGCGCATTCCAACCTCTGCGTCAACCAGATCCGCCGCAACGGCAACGAGGCACAGAAGCGCAAATACCTGCCGAAGCTGATCTCGGGCGAGCATGTCGGCTCGCTCGCGATGTCGGAGCCGCAGGCGGGCTCGGACGTGGTCTCGATGAAGACGCGCGCCGACAAGAAGGGCGACCGCTTCGTCCTCAATGGCAACAAGATGTGGATCACCAACGGCCCGGTCGCCGATACGCTGGTGGTCTACGCCAAGACCGATCCGAACGCCGGCCCGCGCGGCATCACCGCGTTCATTATCGAAAAGGGCATGAAGGGATTTTCCACCGCGCAGAAGCTTGACAAGCTCGGCATGCGCGGCTCCGACACCTGCGAACTGGTGTTCGAGGATTGCGAGGTGCCGGAGGAGAACGTGCTCTCCGAGGTCGGCCGCGGCGTCAACGTGCTGATGAGTGGTCTCGACTATGAGCGCGCGGTGCTGGCGGCCGGGCCGATCGGCATCATGCAGGCCTGCATGGACGTCGTGCTGCCCTACGTGCACGAGCGTAAGCAGTTCGGCGAGCCGATCGGCTCGTTCCAGCTGGTGCAGGGCAAGGTCGCCGACATGTACACCACGATGAACGCCTCGCGCGCCTATGTTTACGCGGTGGCGAAGGCCTGCGATCGCGGCGAGACCACGCGCGAGGACGCCGCCGGCGCCATCCTCTATGCCGCGGAGAAGGCCACCCAATGCGCGCTGGATGCGATCCAGCTGCTCGGCGGCAACGGCTACATCAACGATTATCCCACCGGCCGCTTGCTGCGCGACGCAAAGCTCTACGAGATCGGCGCCGGCACCAGCGAGATCCGCCGCATGCTGATCGGCCGCGAACTGTTCGCCAAGACAGCCTGATGTCTTCTCCCTCGCCCGCGCTTGCGGGGAGAGGGGCGGGGTGAGGGGCTGTCACCGCACCAGTGGTGGCAGTTGTGCTCACCCCGGCACGATGATTGACCTTGAACCCCACCGATACTCCAACGAAACGTGCAAACACCGATGCCGCTTCATTCGACGATCGATCCCACATCTTCTGAATTTGCCCGCAACGCCGAGGTGATGCGCGGCCTGGTCGCGGAGCTCCGCGGCAAGCTCAACCAGGTGGCCGGCGGCGGCGGCGAGACCTCGCGCAAGCGGCACACCTCGCGCGGCAAGATGCTGGCGCGCGATCGCGTCGATCTCCTGGTCGACCCCGGCACCGCATTTCTCGAGCTGTCGCCGCTCGCCGCCAACGGGCTCTATGGCGGTGACGTGCATTCGGCCAGCGTGATCACCGGCGTCGGGCGCATCGCGGGCCGCGAATGCATCATCGTCGCCAACGACGCCACCATCAAGGGCGGCACCTATTACCCGATGACGGTGAAGAAGCATCTGCGCGCCCAGGACATCGCGCGGCAGAACAATCTGCCCTGCGTCTACATGGTGGATTCCGGCGGCGCCTTCCTGCCGCTGCAGGACGAGATCTTTCCCGACGAACGGCATTTCGGCCGCATCTTCTACAACCAGGCCCAGATGTCGTCGCAGGGCATCCCGCAGATCGCGATCGTGATGGGCTCCTGCACCGCGGGCGGCGCCTATGTGCCGGCGATGTCCGACGAGAGCATCATCGTACGCAACCAGGGCACGATCTTCCTTGGTGGTCCGCCGCTGGTGAAGGCCGCGACCGGCGAGGTCGTCACCGCCGAAGAACTCGGCGGCGCCGATGTCCACTCCCGGCAGTCCGGCGTGACCGATCACTACGCCCAGAACGATGCCCACGCGATCGGGATCGCGCGCCGCATCGTCGGCACGCTGAAGCAGCCGGTGAAGGCACAGCTCAACATGCGCCCTGCGCAGGAGCCGCTGTTTCCGGCCGAGGAGATCTATGGCGTGGTCTCCGCCGACGGCAGAAAACCGTTCGACGTGCACGACATCATCGCGCGGATCGTCGACGGCTCCGAATTCGACGAGTTCAAGAAGCTCTACGGCACCACGCTGATCTGCGGCTTCGCCCATATTTTTGGCTATCCGGTCGGCATCATCGCCAACAACGGCATCCTGTTCAGCGAGAGCTCGCTGAAGGGCGCGCATTTCATCGAGCTGTGCTGCCAGCGCGGCATTCCGCTGGTGTTCCTGCAGAACATCACCGGCTTCATGGTCGGCAAGAAGTACGAGGCCGGCGGCATCGCGCGCGACGGCGCCAAGCTGGTGACGGCGGTCGCCACCGCCGGGGTGCCGAAATTCACCGTCGTGATCGGCGGCTCCTACGGCGCCGGCAATTACGGCATGTGCGGCCGCGCCTACAGCCCGCGCTTCCTCTGGCTGTGGCCGAACGCGCGCATCTCGGTGATGGGCGGCGAGCAGGCCTCGATGGTGCTGAGCCAGGTGCGGCGCGACGGCATCGAGGCCAAGGGCGAGAGCTGGTCGGCGGAAGAGGAAGACAAGTTCCGCGAGCCGATCCGCGCGCAATACGAGAAGCAGGGCAATCCCTATTACGCCACGGCGCGGCTGTGGGATGACGGCGTGATCGATCCCGCCGATACGCGCCTCGTGCTCGGGCTCGGCCTCTCGGCGGCGGCGAATGCGCCGATCGAGCCGACGAAATTCGGCCTGTTCAGGATGTGACCCAGGATCTGATCATGGACCGCTCAAAACTCACCCGGCGTTTTCGCACGCTTCTGATCGCCAACCGCGGCGAGATCGCCTGCCGCGTCATCCGCTCGGCGCGCGCCATGGGGCTGCGCTCCGTCGCGGTTTATTCCGAGGCCGACCGCGACGCGATGCATGTCGCGCTCGCCGACGAGGCCGTGCTGCTCGGGCCTGCCCGGGCGCGCGACAGCTATCTCAACATCGAGCGCGTCATCGCCGCCGCCAAGGAGACCGGCGCCGAGGCGGTGCATCCTGGCTACGGCTTCCTGTCTGAAAATGCCGAGTTCGCGCAGGCCTGTCTTGAAGCAGGTTTGGTGTTCGTCGGTCCGACCGCCGAGATGATGACGGCGATGGGCTCGAAGTCCGGCTCGAAGGCGCTGATGGAGAAGGCCGGCGTGCCCTTGGTGCCGGGCTATCACGGCGAGGCCCAGGACGAGGCGACGCTGGCGGAGGCCGCCAACCGGATCGGCTTCCCGGTGCTGGTGAAGGCGTCCGCCGGCGGCGGCGGCCGCGGCATGCGTGTGGTCAATTCGGCGGCTGAGCTCACGGCCGCGATCACCAGCGCCAAGCGCGAGGCCAAGGCGGCGTTCGGCGACGACCGCATGCTGATCGAGAAATACGTGCAGAACCCGCGCCACATCGAGGTGCAGATCATCGGCGACAGCCACGGCAATCTGCTCTCGCTGTGGGAGCGCGAATGCACGCTGCAGCGCCGCCACCAGAAGGTGATCGAGGAGGCGCCGTCGCCGACGCTGAACGCCGCGCAACGCGAGACGGTTTGCGAGGCCGCCCGCAAGGCCGCCGGCGCGGTCAACTATATCGGCGCCGGCACCATCGAGTTCGTCTCCGACGGCAAGGACGTGTTCTTCATCGAGATGAACACCCGCCTGCAGGTCGAGCATCCCGTCACCGAGCTGATCACCGGCGTCGATCTCGTTGAATGGCAGCTCCGCGTCGCTTTCGGCGAGGCGCTGCCGCTGAAGCAGGACGAGATCAGGCTGAACGGGCATGCCATCGAGGCGCGCGTTTACGCGGAAAACCCGCAGAAGAACTTCATGCCCTCGGTCGGCCGCATCAAGACCTGGCGCACGCCACAGGAAGGCGACGGCCTGCGCATCGATGCCGGCTATCGCAGCGGCGATAACGTCTCGCCGTACTACGACGCGATGCTCGCCAAGGTGATCGCCTGGGCGCCGACGCGCGAGGGCGCGATCGACAAGCTCAATCGCGGACTGCAGGAGACCGATGTC
Source organism: Bradyrhizobium sp. USDA 4504 (assembly GCF_054063995.1). Classification (NCBI taxonomy): domain Bacteria; kingdom Pseudomonadati; phylum Pseudomonadota; class Alphaproteobacteria; order Hyphomicrobiales; family Nitrobacteraceae; genus Bradyrhizobium; species Bradyrhizobium sp. USDA 4504. Next base: position 2,691,301 of record NZ_JBSSGV010000001.1, read on the forward strand.
CGCGGCATCGTCACCAATATCCCGTTCCTGTCGGCGCTGGTGACGCACAAGGATACGCGAGCCAATGCGATCGACACCGGCTTCATCGAGCGCGAGCTGAAGAACCTGACATCGAGCACGGGCACGGCCGGCGAGTTCGAGCTTTGCGCGGCGGTGGCCGCGATCGTCAACGACGAACAGAAGGCGGCGCGACGCGAGGCCAACTCGCCCTGGCAGGCCTTCGGCTGGATGCCGGTCGGCCGCCGTCAGCGGGTGTTTTCGTTCCGGCAGGGCCATGAGCCTGCCCAGACCATCACGCTGCACTATGGCAACGGACCGTCGACGCTCTCCGTCGGCGGGCGCGAACTCGTCTTCGCCATCTCGTCAGCCGGCGATGACGGCTTCGACCTGACGCTCAACGGCCTCAAGTCGAGTATAGCCTCGGTCATCGAGGGCCACGAGCTTTACTTGCGCACCCGCAACGGCCGCTTCGACCTGCACTGGGTCGATCCGTTCGGCGGCGAGAGCGAGGAGCAGGTCGGCGAGGACAAGATCGTGGCGCCCTTGCCGGGCACGGTGGTGGCGCTGCTGGCCGAGGAGGGCGCGACACTGGAGAAGGGCGCCCCGATCCTCACCCTGGAAGTGATGAAGATGGAGCAGACCCTGCGCGCGCCCTATGCCGGGCTGCTGAAGAAGCTCAAATGCAAGGTCGGCGACATCGTCGGCGAGGGCGTCGAGCTTGCCGAAGTCGAACCTGCGGCCGCATCATGAGCGATCAGATCCAGCTCGTCGAGATGGGGCCGCGCGACGGCCTGCAGAACGAGAAGACGCCGGTCAGCGTCGAGGCGCGCATCGCCTTCGTCGAGGCGCTGGTGGCGGCCGGGCTCAATACCGTCGAGGTCGGCGCCTTCGTGTCGCCGAAGGCGATCCCGCAGATGGCGAGCTCTGACCAGGTGCTGCGCGGCGTCAGCCACATCAAGGGCGCCGAATTCCACGTGCTGGTTCCGAACGAGAAGGGCTATGACGCCGCGCGCGCGGCCGGCGCCGCGGTGGTCTCGGTGTTCGCGGCGGCCTCCGAAGGCTTCTCGCGCGCCAATATCAATTGCTCGGTCGCGGAATCGATCGAGCGTTTCAAGCCGGTGCTGGCGCGCGCCAAGGCCGACGGCGTCAAGGTGCGTGGCTACATCTCCTGTGTGCTCGGCTGTCCGTTCGACGGCGAGATCAAGCCGAAGGCGGTCGCCGACCTCGCGGTGACGCTGTGGGATCTCGGTTGCTACGAGATCTCGCTTGGCGACACCATCGGCGTCGGCACGCCGCTGAAGGCCAAACAGATGCTGCGTGCGGTCGGTTCCGAGTTGCCGGTCGGCAACCTTGCGATGCACTTCCACGACACCTACGGCCAGGCGCTGGCCAATCTCTATGCCGGCATGGAAGAGGGTGTTCGCGTCATCGATGCCGCCGCCGGGGGGCTCGGCGGCTGCCCCTACGCCCCCGGCGCCACCGGCAACGTTGCGACCGAGGACGTCGTCTACATGCTCGAGGGCATGGGCGTGAAGACCGGGATCGATATGGACAGACTGCTGGCCGCGACCAACGAGATGGCCGGCTTGCTCGGCCGTCCGCCGGTCAGCCGTGTTGCGTCCGCGCTCAACGCGAAGCGCACGCGGCTCGCCAAATCGTAAATTGTGGGATGCTTGGAGCGATTTGGGATCGTAGCCGCCTCAATCGTCGGCGGTCGCGTTGGGAGTTATGCGCTGCGAAGCGCAGATTCAAGGCTCATAGTCGCGCCTCTGGCTTGCGCAGTCTGGGCTCCCGATGCTGGACTCTCAACCCATATGCGTAGCGTGCGACAGCGCCTCGCGCTATCGCCGCCCTCCTTGAGGGCGTTTCCTCCCTAGACTTGGGCCGCTTGTTGTTTCGAGCGGCCCTTTTTCTTACGCCGCAGGAGCATTGATCGTCGCGATCACGGCCCTCATATCGGTCGCCAGCTCGCGATAGTGCCCGCCCAGCCGCTGGTATAGCTCGCGGTTGCTCCCATCCAGCGTCCTGCTAGCGATCAGCTCGCATTCGTCGGCGAGGATCTCAAATCGTTCCAGCTTTGCTTGGAGAGCAGACATGGCGGGCGTTTCCCTGACACTGTTACTGAGGGAGTTGCGACGCTACTACTCGGACTGTGTCTAACACAGCATAATTATGGGGTAGAACTAAATTCTTCCCGGCAGTGACTTTGACCGATTGATGGGAGCGACTTGTCCGCCGTAGCTCGAACAGCGAAGGCGGAAGCGCATGAGCGTTTCGAGGAATTCCGGAGGCAAATCGAAGCGCTCGGATATGAGGACGATGCGGCGGAGCCGTAATCGGATCGGTAGCGCGCAGCGAAGCCCATCAATTCAGTATCCGCGGCGCGAATGATGGGTATCGCTTCGCTCCACCCTACGAGCGAGTCCTTTCCACCGAATGGAACCCGTTTTGCGGCGCACACAGCCGGCGTCATCGGCTCGGCTCCCGATAAACCCTCCGGAAAGCGTTCATGGCTTGGTGACTCAAACGTGCTGAGGTGAGGGGCTCGCAATTGCTCCAGGTGGATTCTCGCTATGTCCGGACAGGTGTCAGCTTCCCGCGGCCGAACGTTTCTGGCCGGAAAGATCGTCTTCAACTTCGGCCGGTCGGCCTTCGACTGCACGGTCCGCCAGCTCACGGAGACGGGCGCCACCGTGGAACTCGAAAGTGTCGTTGGCATTCCCGATCACATTCAACTGTTGCTCGTCGGCAGCAATCAGGTGAAGCCATGCAAACGGCTGTGGCAATCGGACCGCCAGCTCGGCCTGGCTTTTGAAGAGCAGCAGGCCAACGCTGCGGCGCCCACGCCTGCCGCTCCTGCGCCGGCCGCCATTCCGGAGCGGCGCAGCGGCGATATTCTGCGCGGGCACATGCTGGCGCTGCGCGCGGCGCTCGATCAGATACCCGTCGGCATCCTGCTGTTGGACGTGGAGCTGAAGGCCCAGTTCATCAACCGCGCGTTTCGGAACATGTGGCGGCTTCCGGACGAGGTGGCCGACCGCAACCCCAGCTTCACCGACCTGATGCATCACGGCTGCAAGACGATGGCCTACGAGCTGCCGGCCGCGCAACTCGAAGCCTATGTTGCCGAGCGCGTCCGCCTCGTGAACGTCGGGGACCCGAGCCCGATCGATCTCAGGCGCAGCAATGGCGACGTGGTTCGATGTCAGTGCACGCCGCTGCCCGACGGCGGCCGGATGGTGAGCTACACGCCCGTGACCGACATCGTGCGCGCGTCCGACAAGCTGAAGGTGCTGACCGGCGCGCTCGAGACTGTGGAGGACGGCGTCGTCCTGCTCGACCGCGATCTCAATGCGATCTTCCTCAATCGGCGAATGCGGGAATTCTGGGAGGTGAGCGAGGAGGAGGTCGCGCGGCATCCGGCATACATCACGCTGCTCACGCGCAACCGCCGCGCCGCTCCGACGGGCGCGACCCCGGAGCAGATCAGGGCCTTTCCTGCGAAGCGGATTGCGGAGATCAAGGCAGGCGATCACAAGCGCGACGTGCAGACGCCGGACGGTCGCCATATCAGGATCCATTGCTCGACGATGGCAAACGGCGGTCGCATGCTGACCTTCGTCGACGTGACCGATCTCGTACGCAACGCACGGCAGCTGGAGGTGCTCGCGACCACCGATCCGCTCACCGGATTGTTCAACCGCAGGCACTTCCTGACGACGCTGGATGCGGAGTGGAGCCGGTTCCAGCGCTACTATCGTTCGGTATCCGTGCTGATGGTCGATATCGATCACTTCAAGAGCATCAATGACCGCTTCGGACATGCGGTCGGTGACGAGGCCATCAAGGCTGTCGCCGGGATATGCATTCGGGGCAAGCGCAAGTCCGACGTCGTCGGCCGCGTTGGAGGCGAGGAGTTCGCCGTCCTGCTGCCGGAGACCACATTGTCGCGCGCCCGAACCGTCGCCGAACGCATCCGCAAGAGGGCGGAAGCGCTGACGGTGGGTGCGGATGATCGGCCGGTATCACTCACGGTGAGCATCGGCGTTGCCGAGGCGCTCACAAGCATGCCGGGGATCGATGCCCTAATGAAGGCTGCCGATGCGGCGCTCTACCAGGCCAAGGAGCACGGCAGGAATCGCACGGAGTGCTGGTCACCTCCGTCGCCACCGAAGCTGGCCGCCGGGCAAATTGCAGGTGGTCGGGTCCCCGTCAGGTCCCTATAAGGACTGATAATACATGGTTGCGCGGCGGCCACGATTGTTGCGATGTTGCAACGATGCCTGAACATTTAACCTTAAAAGCACCCGGTCCGTAGTCGCGCCGCTTTTTAGCCACACCCCGACATGAAAGGATATTCACGTAGCTGAATAGCCAGCGCTCCGACGGCGGGACATTTTTTCGGGTTCCGGCGTTGATGGAGGAAAGAGCGCCGGGAACAGGGTCGCGATGGACGCCAAGACGAACATCAAGGGCAGGCTGCCCAGCCGTCACGTGACGGAAGGGCCCGAACGCGCTCCGCACCGGTCCTATCTCTACGCGATGGGGCTGACGACAGCCCAGATTCATCAACCCTTTGTCGGCGTTGCTTCATGTTGGAATGAAGCCGCTCCCTGCAACATCTCGCTGATGCGCCAGGCGCAGGCGGTGAAGAAGGGCGTGGCCTCGGCCGGTGGCACGCCGCGCGAGTTCTGCACCATCACCGTCACCGACGGCATCGCAATGGGCCATGACGGCATGCGCTCGTCGCTGCCGTCGCGCGAATGCATCGCCGATTCGGTCGAACTGACGGTCCGCGGCCACTCCTATGACGCGCTGGTCGGGCTCGCCGGCTGCGACAAGTCGCTGCCGGGCATGATGATGGCGATGGTCCGCCTCAACGTTCCGTCGATCTTCATCTATGGCGGCTCGATCCTGCCCGGCAACTTCCGCGGCCAGCCGGTCACCGTCCAGGACATGTTCGAGGCGGTTGGCAAGCACTCGGTCGGCGCCATGTCGGACGAGGACCTCGACGAGATCGAGCGGGTGGCGTGCCCGTCGGCCGGCGCCTGCGGCGCCCAGTTCACCGCCAACACCATGGCGACCGTCTCCGAGGCGATCGGCCTCGCGCTCCCGTATTCCGCCGGGGCTCCGGCGCCCTACGAGATCCGCGACTCCTTCTGCGCCGCCGCCGGCGAGAAGGTGATGGAGCTGATCGAGAAAAACATCCGGCCCCGCGACATCGTCACCCGCGAAGCCCTTGAAAATGCTGCGGCCGTGGTTGCAGCCTCAGGTGGTTCGACCAATGCTGCGCTGCACCTGCCGGCGATCGCCCATGAGTGCGGCATTAAATTCAATTTGTTCGACGTTGCCGAAATCTTCAAAAAGACTCCTTACGTCGCGGATTTGAAGCCGGGCGGCCGTTATGTTGCCAAAGACATGTTTGAAGTAGGTGGCATTCCGCTGCTGATGAAGACGCTGCTCGACAATGGCCACCTGCACGGGAATTGCCTAACCGTCACTGGCCGAACGATCGCCGAAAACCTCAAAAGCGTGAAATGGAATCCGCACCAGGATGTGGTGCGGCCCGCCGACAATCCGATCACCGTGACGGGTGGCGTTGTCGGGCTAAAGGGTAATCTCGCTCCGGAGGGTGCGATCGTGAAGGTCGCGGGAATGTCCAACCTGAGGTTTACCGGTCCGGCCCGGTGCTTCGACCGCGAGGAAGACGCCTTCGAGGCGGTGCAGAAGCGCACCTACAGGGAAGGCGAGGTGATCGTGATCCGCTATGAGGGGCCGAAGGGCGGTCCCGGCATGCGGGAGATGCTGGCGACCACGGCGGCACTGACCGGGCAGGGGATGGGCGGCAAGATTGCCCTGATCACCGATGGCCGGTTCTCCGGCGCCACCCGTGGCTTCTGCATCGGACATATTGGACCTGAAGCGGCCGTCGGCGGGCCGATCGGGTTGTTGCAAGACGGCGACATCATCGAGATCGATGCGGTCGCCGGCACCCTTAACGTAAATTTGAGCGACGCCGAACTCGCAAATCGTAAGACCAAATGGGCCCCTCGCGCGACGAACCATACATCTGGTGCGCTGTGGAAGTACGCCGAGCAAGTGGGGCCGGCGGTGGATGGCGCAGTCACCCATCCGGGTGGCGCGTACGAGAAACAGTGTTATGCGGACGTTTAGGCGTACGATATTGGCGTTTGCGTTAGGGGCCATCCCGGTGGCGGGCCCCGGATTCGGATTCGACGGCGCACCGGTCAACCCACAAGATACGGTTCTTCCTGTGGTTTCCCCGCAGCCGGGGACCGCCGGCGCGCTGAAACGGGCCGCCACTCCAGTGGCGCCTGCGGCGACCTCGCCGACCTCGTCGTTCAGCACGCTGCAGTACCAGGCCGAAGGCGGCCACCCCGTCGCGCAGTGGAAGCTCGGCAAGATGTACGCCGAGGGCGACGGCGTCATCCAGGACGACATGCGCGCCTTCGAATATTTCAGCCGGATCGCCAATGCGCATGCCGAGGATTCGCCGTCGGCACCGCAGGCCTCGATCGTGGCCAACGCCTTCGTCGCGCTCGGCCGCTACTATCTGAGCGGCATTCCCAATTCCAAGGTGAAGGCGGACACCGAGCGGGCGCGGGAGATGTTCTCCTATGCCGCGTCCTATTTCGGCAATGCCGACGCCCAATACGACCTTGCCCGGCTCTACCTGAAGACGCCGGACGCCTCGCGGGACGACTTCCGCTACGGCGCGCGCTGGCTCGGGCTTGCCGCCCAGAAGGGCCAGCATCAGGCGCAGGCGCTGCTCGGCCAGATGCTGTTCAACGGCGACCGCCTGCCGCCGCAGCGGGCCCGCGGCCTGATGTGGCTGACGCTGGCGCGCGACAGCGCGACGCCGGATGAGGCCTGGATCAAGGAAAGCTACAACCGGGCGATCGCCAAGGCCTCCGAGGACGATCGCGCGATGGCGCTGCAGATGCTCGAGCACTGGGTGCAGGGCCGCCGGGATTGATCTTCCCGCCGGCCGGCGGGGTCAGGCGATCTCGAAATCGAGATCGGCCCAGACCGGGACATGGTCGGACGGCTTCTCCCAAGCCCGCACATAGCTGTCGATGCCGACGTCGATCAGCCGGTCGCTCGCTTGTGCCGACATCAACAGGTGGTCGATGCGCAGGCCCCAGTTCTTTTGCCAGGCGCCGGCCTGGTAGTCCCAGAAAGTGTACTGGCCCGGCTCGTCATTGACCGCCCGCAGCGCGTCGGTCAGGCCGAGGCCGAGCAGCGACTGGAAGGCCTCGCGGGTCTGAGGCCGAAACAGGGCGTCATCGGCCCAGGCGGCGGGATTGTAGACGTCGCGCGCGGCCGGGATGACGTTGAAATCGCCGGCCAGGATCAACGGCTCCTCGGCCTTCAGCCGCTCCTTCGAATACTCAAGAAGCCGCGACATCCACTTGAGCTTGTACGGATATTTGTCGGTATTGGCGGGGTTGCCATTGGGCAGATAAAGGCACGCGACCCGGATCACGCCCTGCTTCAGCGTGACGACGCCCTCGAGGAAGCGGGCATGTGCGTCCTCGTCGTCACCGGCGAGGCCCGATTTGGTTTCGTCGAACGGCAGCTTCGACAGCAGCGCGACGCCGTTGAAGGTCTTCTGGCCGTGGGTGACGACATTGTACCCGAGCGCCTCGACCTCGAGGCGGGGAAACGCATCATCGACGCATTTGATCTCCTGCAGACAGACGATGTCGGGGGAGCACTCCTTCAGCCAGCTGACCAGAAGCTCGATCCGTTGCCGGACCGAGTTGACGTTCCACGTAGCGATGCGAACTGCCATCGGACTTCCTTCATTGTGGGGGCACGTGACCGAGCGCCGCCCCGCTTAGACCAGGCGCTTCCGCATCTCGATGTGCGGGATGCCGGCCTCCTCGAATTCCGCGCCGATGCGCTCGAAGCCGACGCGTGCGTAGAACGGCTCCGCGTGCGTCTGCGCGTTGAGGATCAGTTCCGGATAGCCGAGTTCGGCCGCCTTGGCCATCAGCGCGTCCAGCACGCGGGCGCCTACGCCTGTGCCGCGCGCAGCTTTGAGCACGGCCATGCGGCCGATATGACCGTCCGGCAACAGCCGGCCCGTGGCCAAGGGCGCACCGTCGTCGGCGAACGCCAGCGCATGCCAGCTCGATGCGTCCATGTCGTCCCATTCCAATTCTACCGGCACCCGCTGTTCCTCGACGAAGACGCTGTAGCGGATGGCACGGGAGCGTTCGCGAGCTTCTTCCCAGGGGCAGACAAGGACGGAGGTGGACATAAGGTCGCGATTCGAAAGCTCAATGAAGCAGAACGGATGCGGCCCGGTTACTCAAAACGTCCGGCGATGCGCATGCAAATCACCGGATTGAAGCCGCACTATTTCACTTAGGTGGCATACCATGGGCGGTCCGCCTGTGCTAACCCTCTCAGGAAACAAGGCGCAACAATTGCCGATGGGGGAGTGACGACGCGCACCCGGCCTTCAAGGGAAGCCGGCGGCGCACGTGCAAAACTTATGAAAAAACGCAATTTGGTTCTGACTGTCGCTGTTCTCGGCATTGCGGCCGGGGCGGCTTACATGACCCGCACTTCATGGATGGGTGGCGGCGCCGCCACCGCGCAAGGGACGGCGCGGCCGCGCGTGGTGTCCGTGGATCTCGCTAAGGCGGAACGCAAATCGGTTCCGGTCGATGTCGATGCCATTGGACAGGTCACGCCGATCTCCAGCGTGGCGCTGAAGTCGCGGCTGGAGACCACCATCGTCTCGGTGCATTTCGAGGACGGCGCCAGGGTCAATGAAGGCGACCTGCTGTTCACCCTCGACGCGCGGCAGATCGACGCGCAGATCGAACAGGCCGAGGGCGTCCTGGCCCGCGACCAGGCCCAGCTCGAGGGCGCGCAGCGCGACCTCCGCCGCTACACCGAACTGGTCGGCAAGGGTGCGACCACCCAGGTCAACCTCGACAACGCCAAGACCCAGTCCGACGTCCTGATCGGCACCATCAAGGCCGACCGCTTCGCGCTGGAGAACCTCCGCGTCCAGAAGAGCTACACCGTCATCCGCGCACCATTCGCGGGACGGATCAGCGCCGCCAACGTCAAGGTCGGCAACTTCGTCCGCCCCGCCGACACCCAGCCGCTCGCGGTCATCAACCAGATGGCACCGGTCTACGTCACCTTCGCGATTCCGCAGCGGGCGCTGGTCGATCTGCGCGACGCCATGGGGAAGGGCGATTCAAAGGTGATCGCGACCATTCCCGGCCACCAGCGCTCCGAGCGCGGCAAGGTCGCGATGGTGGAGAACGCCGTCGACGCGACCACCGGCATGGTGACCGTGCGCGGCATCATGAACAACGAGAGCGAGACGCTCTGGCCCGGCACCATCGTGCAGACCAAGCTGATCATCCGCAGCGAAGACGCGGTCGTGGTGCCGACGGTCGCGGTGCAGCGCAGCCAGAACGGCAATTTCGTCTTCGTCGTCAAGGACGGCGTTGCCAAGGTTCGGCCGGTCAAGGTCGATCGCACCTTCCAGGGCAGCTCGGTGATCTCAGACGGATTGGCGGGCGATGAAAGCGTCGTCGTTGACGGCCAGCTGCTGCTCTCGGAGGGATCGCGGGTTGAACTGCGGGCGCGCAAGGCCGGAGCCTGACCGATGACGCTCTCCGAGCTTTGCATCCGCCGCCCGGTCATGACGACGCTGATCACGGCGTCGATCATCGCATTCGGCGTGTTCGGCTTCCGCCTGCTGCCGGTCTCGGCGCTGCCCAAGGTGGACTTCCCGACCATCGCGGTGACCGCGACCCTGCCCGGCGCCAGCGCCGACACCATGGCGGCCTCGGTCGCCGGCATCATCGAGCGCCAGCTCTCGACCATTGCCGGCATCTCCTCGATGTCCTCGAACTCCTCGCAGGGCACGAGCGTCATCACCATCCAGTTCGACCTCAACCGCAACATCGATGCCGCCGCGCTCGACGTGCAGACCGCGTTGACGATCGCGCAACGACGGCTGCCGATCGAGATGACGATCCCGCCGAGCTTCCGAAAGGTGAACCCGGCGGACTTCCCGGTGCTGTTCGTCTCGCTCGGCTCGGCGACGCTGCCGCTGTCGAGCGTCAACGAATACGGCGACATCACGATCGGGCAGGCACTGTCGCAGCTGCCGGGCGTCGCCCAGGTCTTGATCTACGGCGCGCAGAAATTCGCCATCCGCGTTCAGGCCGATCCGGAGGCCGCCGCCGCGCGCGGCGTCTCGATGGAGGATATCCGCGCCGCGGTGTCGCGCGCCAATTCGTCGACGCCGGTCGGTACCTTGAATGGCCCCAAGCAGGACGTCGCGCTGCAGGCCTCCGGCCAGATGGACAAGGCGGCCGACTACCGCCAGATCTATGTCGCCTGGCGCAACGGCTCGCCGGTCCGGCTCGACGAGATCGCCAAGGTCTATGACAGCGTCGAGAACGACAAGATCGCGACCTGGATGAACGACGAGCGGGCGATCGTGCTCGCGATCCAGAAGCAGCCCGACGCCAACACCGTGGCGGTGGTCGACGCCGTGCTGGCCAAGCTGCCGGCGCTGCGCGCCGCGATCCCGCCCTCGGTGACCATGCAGGTCATGATGGACCGCTCGGTCTCGATCCGCCAGGCGGTCAGCGACGTCGAGGAGACCCTGCTGATCGCGATCGGCCTCGTGATCCTCGTGATCTTCCTGTTCCTCCGCTCGGCCTCTGCCACCTTCATCCCGGCGCTCGCGGTGCCGATCTCGCTGTTCGGCACGTGCGCGGCGATGTACGCGCTGGACTACTCCATCAACAACATGACGCTGCTGGCGCTGACGCTCTCGGTCGGCTTCGTGGTCGACGACGCCATCGTCATGCTGGAGAACATCGTCCGCCACATCGAGCACGGCATGAAGCCGTTCGAGGCGGCGCTGAAGGGTGCCCGCGAGATCGGTTTCACGATCATCTCGATCACCTTCTCGCTGATCGCCGTGTTCATCCCGGTGCTGCTGATGGGCGGCATCGTCGGCCGCGTATTCCGCGAATTCGCGGTGACGATCTCGGTTGCGATCATCGTCTCCGGCTTCGTGTCGCTGACCCTGACGCCGATGCTGTGCGCCCGTGTGCTGCGCGCGCATGACGCGACCAAGCGGCCGAACGTCGTGCTGCGGGCGTTCGAGGCGATGTTCGAGGCCTGGCTGCGGGCCTATGAATGGGCGCTGGATTGGGTGCTGGCCAAGAAGGCCCTGATGCTGGTGGTGACGCTGGCTACGCTGGGCGGCACCGTCTACCTCTACATGATCGTGCCGAAGGGCTTCTTCCCGCAGGAGGACACCGGCTTTCTGATCGGCGTGACGGAGGCTGCGACCGACACCTCGTTCGAGGCGATGAAGGTGCGCCAGCAGGCGCTGGTCGAGGTGCTGCGGACCGATCCGGCGATAGAGTACATCAACTCTACGGTCGGCTCCGGCGGTCCCAATCCGACGGCGAATTACGGCCGTCTGTTCATCGCGCTGAAGCCGCAGAAGATGCGTGACAACGCCACCGTGGTGATCGGCCGTCTGCGGCAGAAGGCGCGCGAGATCCCGGGCATGCAGGCGTTCTTCCAGAGCATCCAGAACCTCAGCATCGGCGGGCGCATCTCCAAGAGCCAGTATCAGTATGTGATGCAGAGCGGCGATACCGAGGCGCTGTACCGGCTGGCGCCCGAGATGCGCGACAAGATCGAGAAGATTCCGGGCTTGCTCGACGTTACCACCGACCTGTACATCAAGAACCCGCAGATGACGGTCGACATCGACCGCGAGAAGGCGGCGGTCTACGGCGTCACCGTCGATCAGGTCCGCAACCAGCTCTACAACGCCTATGGCGCGCGGCAGGTCGGCACCATCTACATGCCGTCGAACGACTACCAGATCATCCTCGAGGTGCAGCCGCAGTTCCGCGTCGATCCGTCCGACCTCTCGAAGCTCTACATGAAGACCGCGAACAACCAGACCATTCCGCTGGATGCGGTGGCGAGGCTGGTGCCGACGGTCGGGCCGTTGCAGATCAACCACCAGGGCCAGCAGCCGGCGGTGACGATCTCGTTCAACCTCGCGCCGGGCACCTCACTCGGCTACGCGGTCGACAAGATCACCGAACTCGAGCAGACCGCGAACCTGCCGCCGACGATTGTGACCGGCTTCTCCGGCACCGCGCAGGTGTTCCAGGATTCGCTGCGCGGGCAGGGCGTGCTGATCCTCGCCGCGGTGTTCGCAGCCTTCGTGATCCTCGGCATTCTCTACGAGAGCTTCATCCACCCGATCACCATCATCTCCGGCCTGCCGTCGGCCGGTATCGGCGCGATCCTGACGCTGATGATGTTCGGGATGGAGCTGTCTGTGATTGCGATGATCGGCATCGTGATGCTGGTCGGCATCGTCAAGAAGAATGCGATCATGATGGTCGACTTCGCGCTGGAGCGTCGCCGCGTCGGCCTCAGCGCCGAGCACGCGATCCGCGAGGCGGCACTGCTGCGCTTCCGTCCGATCATGATGACGACGTTCGCGGCGATCTTCGGCACGCTGCCGATCGCGCTCGGCGCGGGTGCCGGCGCCGAACTGCGTCAACCGCTCGGCGTCGCCGTGGTCGGCGGCCTCTGCGTGTCGCAGCTGCTGACGCTGTTCATCACGCCGGTGATCTACATCTATCTCGACCGCATCGACCGCAGGCTGCGCCGCAAGCTCGACCCGCAAGCCGAGGCGGGCGGCGACGTCGAGCGGCCGCAGGTGGTCGCGGCGGAATAGCCGAGCATTCGGCGCGAGCCGGAAACCGGCGCGCCGGGAGAAACCGCCCGGGATCGCGAAGCGTTAGATCGAGAAGCTGGTGCCGCAGCCGCAGGAGGCGGTGGCGTTCGGATTGACGACGCGGAACGAGGCGCCGATCAGGTCGTCGACGAAGTCGACCTCCGAGCCCGCGAGGAACGGGACCGAGGCGGGATCGATCAGCACCACCGCGCTGTCGCGTTCGATCACGAGGTCGTCATCGGCCTGGGTGCGCTCGACGTCGAACTTGTACTGGAAACCGGAGCAGCCGCCGCCCTCGACCGAAATGCGCAGCTTGGCGCCTTCGCCTTCCTTGCTGAGGATCTGCCCGATCCGGCGGGCGGCCCGTTCGCTGACGGTGATGGCAGCAGTCATGTCGGTCTCCGAAACCCTATTTGAGCATGATCCGATCCGGATCAGGCCCGGCGTCATCCCCAATTCATTTGGTCGGCCGCCTCAGTCATAGTTAAGTGCGTCGGACCATGGAATCAAATGGATAAGGACTAAAATACAGTGTCGGTCGGAATGGCTGCCCCCCGCGCGCCTTATGCCTGCGACCCCGATCGCAGCCGCGGCCGGCTGGTCGCGGAGCCGCCGAGCCGGACCCGGAGCCCGTTCCGGCGCGACTGCGACCGGGTGATTCATTCCACCGCGTTCCGCCGCCTCAAGCACAAGACGCAGGTCTTCGTCTTCCACGAAGGCGATCACTACCGCACGCGGCTGACCCATTCGCTGGAGGTCGCGCAGATCGCCCGGGCGCTGGCCCGCCAGCTCGGGGTCGACGAGGACCTGACCGAGACGCTGGCGCTGGCGCATGACCTCGGCCATCCGCCGTTCGGCCATGCCGGGGAGCGGGCGCTCGACGAATGCCTCAGGGATGACGGCGGCTTCGACCATAATGCGCAGGCGCTGCGGGTCGTCACCTCGCTGGAGCATCGCTACCCCGAATTCGGCGGGCTGAACCTGACCTGGGAATCGCTCGAGGGGATCGTCAAGCACAACGGTCCGCTGACCGAGCGCGGTGGCGCACCCGCCGGCCGCTACCTGGTAAGTGGAATCCCGATCGGGATTGCCGACTACAACAAGGGCCACGACCTCGAGCTCTGGAGCTATGCCTCGCTCGAGGCGCAGATCGCGGCCTTCGCCGACGACATCGCCTATGACGCGCACGATATCGATGACGGCCTGCGTGCCGGCCTGTTCGCGGTCGACGACCTCAAGGAGATGCCGCTGACCGCTGAGATCATCGCCGAGATCGACCGCCACTATCCCGGGCTCGACGAGGTCCGGCGCGGCGCCGAACTGGTCCGTGAGCTGATCTCACACTTCATCAGCGCGGTCTTCAACGAGGCGAGCCGGCGCCTCGCGGCCGCGCAGCCGCAATCGGCGCACGACGTGCGCCACCACAATACCCCGCTGATCGCGTTTCCGTCGGAGGTGGCGGAGCAGGAGGCGGCGATCAAGGCGTTCCTGTTCCGGCGGATGTATCGCCACAAGCGGGTGATGCTGGTGATGGGGGAGGCGGAGGAGGTGGTCCGCAATCTGTTCGAGCGCTACCAGCAATCGCCTGAAGACCTGCCGGCGGAATGGATCGAGGGCAGCGTGCAGGAGACCGGAAGCGCTCGGAACAGGCGGATCGGCAATTTCATTGCCGGGATGACCGACCGTTTCGCCCTGATCGAGCACCAAAGGCTTTTTGACTCGACCCCGGATTTGCGTTAGCGCCCTGCCATGGCCGACACCACTACTTCACCACACCTTTTTGCCGACATGCTGACGCGCGTGCATGCGATCTGTGCCGCTGTCGCAGCCGAGGACAATTGGCCCGCCGGCATCGATCTGTCCCGCGTCGTGGTGGAGCCGCCGCGCGACGCCAGCCATGGCGACATGGCGACCAATGCCGCGATGGTGCTCGCCAAGGATGCCAAGGCCAAGCCGCGCGAGCTCGCCGACAAGATCGCCGAGCGGCTGCGCGCCGATGCGCTGGTGGCCTCGGTCGATGTCGCCGGGCCCGGCTTCATCAACCTGACCTTGAAGCCGCAGGTCTGGGCGGACGCGCTGCGTGCCGTGCTGGCCGCCGGCTCGGCTTACGGGCGCAGCGACATCGGCAAGGCCGAGAAGGTCAATGTCGAATATGTCTCGGCCAACCCGACCGGACCGATGCATGTCGGCCATTGCCGCGGCGCCGTGTTCGGCGACGCGCTGTGCAGCCTGCTGCAATTCGCGGGCTTCGACGTCTGCCGCGAATACTACATCAACGACGCCGGCGCTCAGGTCGATGTGCTCGCGCGCTCGGCGTTCCTGCGCTACCGCGAGGCGCTGGGCCAGGACATCGGCGCGATCCCGGAAGGGCTCTATCCCGGCGATTACCTCGTGCCGGTCGGCGAGGCACTCGCCAAGGAATATGGCAAGAAGCTGCTCGACATGAGCGAAGCCGAGTGGCTGCCGATCGTGCGCGACAAGGCCATCGCGATGATGATGGAGATGATCAAGGGCGATCTCGCCGCGCTCAATATCCATCACGACGTGTTCTTCTCCGAGCGCTCGCTTATCACGTCAGGAAACAACAAGGTCGCCGAGACCATCGATTTCCTGCGCGCCAAGGGCGACATCTACGAGGGCCGCCTGCCGCCCCCGAAGGGCAAGCCGGTCGAGGACTACGAGGACCGCGAGCAGTCGCTGTTCCGCGCCACCGCCTATGGCGACGACGTCGATCGTCCGCTGATCAAGTCGGACGGCTCCTACACCTACTTCGCATCCGACATCGCCAACCACCGCTACAAATTCGAGCGTGGCTTCACCAATCTGATCGACGTGTTCGGCGCCGATCATGGTGGCTACATCAAGCGCATGCAGGCCGCCGTGAAGGCGGTGACCGCGGGCAAGGCTGTGCTCGACGTCAAGATCGTGCAGCTCGTGAAGCTGCTGCGCGACGGCGAGCCGGTGAAGATGTCGAAGCGGTCCGGCGAATTCGTCACGCTGCGCGAGGTGGTCGACGAGGTCGGCTCCGACGCTGTCAGATTCATGATGCTGTTCCGCAAGAACGACGCGGTGCTCGATTTCGACCTCGCCAAGGTGATCGAGCAGTCAAAAGACAACGCGGTGTTCTACGTCCAGTACGGCCACGCCCGCGGCCATTCGATCTTCCGCAACGCGCGGGAGGAAGCGGTTCCCGATCTGCCCGAGACCGATGAGGCCCGGCTGGCCTATCTCCGTAATGCTACGGTCGAGCGGCTGACCGACCCGGCCGAGCTCGAACTGCTCAAGCGGCTTGCGCTTTATCCGCGGATAATCGAGGCTGCCGCGGTGGCACATGAGCCGCACCGAATCGCTTTTTATCTCTATGATTTGGCCAGTGAATTTCATGCGCTTTGGACCAAGGGGCGCGATTTGCCCTATTTACGCTTCATTATCAATAATGATGCAGAGATCACGAGGGCGCGACTGGCAATGGTTCAGGGCGTCGTCTCGGTTCTGGCATCGGGCTTAGCTGTTCTAGGCGTCCACGCTCCGACCGAGATGCGGTAGGCAGGGGCATTAGGCCCTCACGAGTGGGGATTTGTGAGGGCATCTGGCAGGGGCCAACTCGTTCGGACCGGCTGTGCCGGCGATCTTGGCGCTGTCCCGAAGGGGATGCATGATCACAATGGCTGATCGATATCAGGACCGACATTTTCCCGCCGACACGGCTTCCAAGGCCGACAGCGATCCGCTTGCCGAACTGGCACGGCTGATCGGCCAGACGGATCCCTTCGGCAGCGCGAACAAGCCACCGCCGCGACCGCTGCAGTCGCGCGCCAACGCGCGGCCGCAACAGTACGAGCCGCAGGCCGCGGACGAGGATGCGCCGCCCGCGGGCCCGCCGCCCTGGATGCAGCGCGCGCGGCAGGAGGCTGTCGCTCCGCCTCCCGTGCAGAACATCGAAGACGAAGAGCCCGAGCAGGACTACCAGCCGAAGCCGGTGCATCCGTTGCATCGCTACGCGGCTCAGCAGGCGCAGCCCGCGCCCGCGCCGGTGGCGCAGTATCGGCCGGTCGAGGCCCCTCGGCAGCCGGAGGCATTTGACGAGAAGCCGCACTATCAGAGTGGCGGTCAGAGTCAGGATCCGTCGCGCTATGACGACGCGCTCTACGGCCAGCTGGAAGCCGGCGAGCAGGACCTGCAGCGCGATCCCGCCTATCCGGACGATCCCTATGCCTATGAGGAGGCCTACGAGGAAGAACCCGAGCCCCGCCGGCGGCGCAGCGGCCTGATAACGGTCGCCGCGGTGCTGGCGCTCGGCGTGTTCGGTGTCGGTGGCGCGTATGCCTACCGGACCTACGTCGGTTCGCCCCGCAGCGGTGAGCCGCCGATCATCAAGGCTGACAACACGCCGACCAAGGTGATCCCGGCCCAGGCCGACGCGCCGGCCAAGACGCCGGACCGCATGGCGACGGGCGACGGCACCGAGAAGATCGTGTCGCGCGAAGAGACGCCGGTCGACGTCAATTCGAAGACCGCCGGACCGCGCGTCGTGTTTCCGCCGCTGAACGCCAATGCGAATCCACCGCCGCCCGCCAGCGTGCAGACGGCACAGCCGGCGCCGGCGCCGATCACCGCGAACGGCACGTTGCCGAACAACGAGCCGCGCAAGGTCCGCACGCTTTCGGTCAAGGGCGATACGTCCGATGGCACGCAGGCCACCGCAACCGTGCCGGCGAAGCCTCCGGCGGCGGCGAAGTCTCCGGTGTCGCGCGGCAACCCGGCTGCGGCCAACGCCAGCGTCAACTCGCCAATGTCGCTTGTTCCCGGCCAGGCTGAGGCGGCTCCGGCCGCACCTCCGACCCGGGTGGCCTCGACCTCGGCGGCTCCGGTTGGGGGCGGCGGATATCTGGTCCAGGTCTCCTCGCAGAAGAACGAGGCGGACGCCCAGGCGTCGTACCGGACGCTGCAGGGCAAGTATCGCAACGTGCTCGGTTCGCAGCCCTTGGTGGTGAAGCGCGTCGATCTCGGAGAGAAAGGCGTCTACTACCGCGCCTTCGCGGGCCCGTTCGCGTCCTCGGAAGAGGCGAGCCAGCTGTGCAAGAGCCTGATGTCGGCGGGTGGACCGCAGTGCCTCATCCAAAGAAATTAAAGGCCGTTTCCTTGACCCGTGAGCTGCATACGGCCTAATCGGCCGAATGACGAACCGCGCATTCATCACGGGCATATCCGGGCTGATCCTCAACGACGCCGAACGCGAATTCATTCGCGCCGAGCGGCCATGGGGCTTCATCCTGTTCAAGCGCAACATCGAGAGTCCTGCCCAAGTGGCGGCTCTTGTTGAGGAACTCCGGTCCGCAGTCGGCGTTTCCGATGCTCCGGTCCTGATCGACCAGGAAGGCGGGCGGGTGCAGCGGCTCGGCCCGCCGCATTGGCCGGCCTATCCGCCGGGCGCGAGCTTTGGGGCGCTCTACGACATCGATCCGAAGCTCGGGCTTGCGGCAGCCCGGCTCAGTTCACGGCTGATTGCGGCCGATCTGACCGATCTCGGAATCACCGTCGATTGCCTGCCCTTGGCCGATGTTCCCGTGGCCGGGGCGGACGCGGTGATCGGCAACCGGGCCTATGGAACTGAACCCGGCAAGGTCGCGGCAATCGCCCGCGCGGTCACGGACGGGCTGGAACAGGGCGGGGTACTGCCGGTTCTCAAGCATATTCCCGGCCATGGCCGGGCCACAGCGGACAGCCATTTCCGGCTTCCGACCGTTGATACCGCCAGGGCCGAGCTGGAACGGACCGATTTTGCCGCGTTCCAGCCGCTTGCGGACCTGCCGATGGCCATGACTGCACATGTTGTGTTTAGCGCGCTGGACCCCGTCCATCCGGCGACGACTTCTGCGACAATCATCGAACAGGTGATTCGCGGCCTGATCGGGTTCCAGGGTTTGTTGATGAGTGATGACGTGTCGATGAATGCGCTGGCCGGATCGATTGCCGAGCGGACCCGCGCCATCGTCACCGCCGGTTGCGACATGGTTCTGCACTGCAACGGCAATATTGACGAGATGCGCGAGGTCGCACGCGAAACGCCGGAACTGACCGGCAAGGCGCTTGAGCGCGCCAAGGCGACGCTCGCCGCGCGCAAGCCGCCTGAGCCGCTCGACCGGCAGGCGGCACGGGCTGAACTGGATGCGTTGTTGGATCGGGTAGGGACGGCATGACCGCTGAAATTCTTTCGTTTGATACCGGGCGGCCGGCCGACCTCGCCGAGGGCGAACCGGCGCTGGTGGTCGACGTCGAGGGCTATGAGGGCCCGCTCGACCTGCTGTTGACGCTGGCGCGGCAGCAGAAGGTCGACCTGTCGAAGATCTCGATCCTTGCGCTTGCCGACCAGTATCTTTCGTTCATCGAGGCTGCCCGCAAGATTCGCCTCGAGCTTGCGGCCGACTATCTGGTGATGGCGGCGTGGCTGGCGTTCCTGAAGTCGCGGCTCCTGCTGCCCGAGCCGCCGAGCGCGGAGGGGCCGAGCGCCGAGGAAATGGCGACCGCGCTCGCCAACCGGTTGCGCCGGCTGGAGGCGATCCGCGAGGCGGCGAACCGGCTGATGAACCGGCCCCAGTTCCAGCGCGATATCTTTCCGCGCGGCAATCCGGAATCGATCGCCGAGATCAAGCATCCGAAGTTCACCGCGACCCTGTACGACCTGCTGTCGGCCTACGCCACGCAGCGCCAGTCGCGCGTGCTGACGACGGTTCATCTGCAAAAGCGTACCGTATGGTCGCTGGCCGAAGCGCGTGCGTCGCTGGAGCGGCTGGTCGGCATCGCCGAGGACTGGAGCTGCCTCGACGAGTATCTGATGAATTACGTCGCCGATCCCACCCAGAAGGCGACGGTGTTCGCATCGAGCTTCGCTGCCGCCCTCGAGCTGGTTCGCGAGGGCGAGATGGAGATCAACCAGAAGCAGGCGTTCGCGCCGATCTATTTCCGAAAGCGTCAAGCGCAGGCCGCAATGGCAGCGCCGGACCTGTCGGTTGAGTAAGTGGAAGAAGGAGAGCAAGCCCATGGCAAGCTTGGCGGAAGTGCGCAGAGAAGAGCCCGAGGAGGAGGTTTCTCCTATGGATCCGGTGGCGCGTCCTGAGGAATTGCGGCTCCTGGAAGCCCTGTTGTTTGCATCGGCCGAGCCGATCGATCAGGCAACGCTGGCAAAGCGGATGCCCGACGGCGTCGACGTCAAGGCGGCGCTCGCGCAGCTGCAGGCGGAATACGCGCCGCGCGGCGTCAACCTGGTGCGTGTCGCCAACAAGTGGACGTTCCGCACCGCCGGCGATCTGTCGTGGCTGATGACGCGCGAAAGCACCGAAACCCGAAAGCTGTCGCGTGCCGCGATCGAGGTGCTTGCGATTGTCGCCTATCACCAGCCGGTGACTCGCGCCGAGATCGAAGAGATTCGCGGCGTGGTCACGTCGAAGGGCACGATCGATGTGCTGCTCGAGACCGGCTGGATCCGCCCGCGCGGCCGGCGCAAGACGCCGGGCCGTCCGCTCACCTTCGGAACCACCGACGCGTTCCTGTCGCAGTTCAGCCTGGAAGCGCTCGGCGACCTGCCGGGGCTCGAGGAGCTGAAGGGCACGGGTCTGCTCGACTCGCGTCTGCCGACCGGATTTTCCGTTCCGTCGCCGTCGGATGACGCGACGCTGCGGGAGGACGAGGAGCCGCTCGAGCCGGGTGATACGCTGGAACTGCTGCTGGCGCCGGCCGTCGAGCTGGAAGCCGAGGAACCGAAGGCCGACGCAGAAACGACTGATGAGGTCGGGACTGCTGAGGTCGAAACGACCGCCCAAGCGGAGGTCGAGGCGGACGTTCCCTCTGACGCGGATGCGGCCGAACCTGACACCGGCGAGCCGGAAGACCGCGCCGACCACGCGGGTGATGACGCCGCCACCGAGGACAAGGGCGAGAAGGCCTGAATATTCCCGGTTAAGCCTAGCAATATTACGTAGCCGCGACAGCGATTTGCCGCGGCCGAGGTCCTTGTTTTTGACACCCCGCGGGCCTACCTTCCGGCAAAGTTCAGGCCGGTCCGCCGGCCATTTCTGGAGGGTTGCAGGATGGGTTCGTTGAGCATTTGGCACTGGATCGTCGTGATCGCAGTGGTCCTGCTGCTGTTCGGACGCGGCAAGATTTCCGATCTGATGGGTGACGTCGCCCAGGGCATCAAGGCCTTCAAGAAGGGCATGCAGGACGACGACAAGGTCGCCGAGAAGACCGAGCCCACCAAGTCGATCGATCACAATGCGGCGACGTCGGCCGCGCGCCAGGACGTCGGCAGCAAGGCCGTCTAACGCGCTTGTACTGACGCATATTTCGACGTTTTTTCTTGCGCGAAACGGTGACGCCGTCGCACAGACGCGCTATGGACGCCGATTGAGAAAAGGCGCCGGCAGCCCCAGATCCTGTTAGGAGCGATGGGGCCGATGGCGGCGCGCTTAGGCGGAAGAATTCATGTTCGATATCGGGTGGAGTGAACTGGTCGTCATCGCGGTCGTCGCGCTGATCGCCATCGGCCCGAAAGAACTGCCGGGCGTGCTGCGCATGGTCGGGCAATGGATGGGCAAGGCCCGCAAGATGGCCTCCGAATTCCAGGGCCAATTCCAGGAAGCCATGCGCGAGGCCGAGATGGCCGACCTCAAAAAGAGCTTTGACGAGGTCAAGGAGGCCGCAACCGGCATCACCAACGGCAACATTATGACCTCGCTGCAGAAGGACGTCAGCGACGCCCTGCAGATCGACAAGCCGGTCGATGCGCAGGTCGCGTCCGCAATCGACGCACCGGTGGCGTCAAGTGACACACCGGTGACGCCCACGACTCCCGTCGAGCCGACGCCGGAAACCTTCGTCGAGGCCGAGGCGCACGCGGCAGCCAGCGAGCCGCTTGCGATCACCAATGAGGTGAAGGCCGAGCCTGCGCCGCAGGACGTGACGCCGGTACAGCCCGACGCGCTCAAGGACGCGAGGGCGTCATGAGCGCCGAAGACATCGAGGCCAGCAAGGCCCCCTTGATGGATCACCTGATCGAGCTGCGCTCGCGGCTGATCAAGGCGCTGCTCGGCTTCGGCGTGGCCTTCATCATCTGCTTCTTCTTCGCCAAGCAGATCTACAACGTGCTGGTCTGGCCGTTCGTCTGGATCGCGGGGCCGGAGAATTCGAAGTTCATCTACACCGCGCTGCTGGAATATTTCATCACCCAGCTGAAGCTCGCATTGTTCGGCGCCGGCTTCATCTCGTTTCCGATCGTCGCCACCCAGATCTACAAATTCGTCGCGCCCGGTCTCTACCGGCATGAGCGCAACGCGTTCCTGCCGTATTTGATCGCCACTCCGGTGTTCTTCGTGATGGGCGCGGCGCTCGTCTATTTCGTTGTGCTGCCGATGCTGGTGCGGTTCTCGCTCGGCATGCAGCAGGCCGGCGGCGCGGAGACCGCGCAGATCCAGCTGCTGCCCAAGGTCGGCGAATATCTTTCGCTGATGATGTCGCTGATCTTCGCCTTCGGCATCGCGTTCCAGCTGCCGGTGATCCTGACGCTGCTCGGCCGCATCGGCATCGTCACCTCGAAGATGCTGAAGGAGAAGCGGCGCTACTTCATCGTGATCGCCTTCATCATCGCCGCCGTCCTGACGCCGCCCGACGTGCTGAGCCAGGCCTCGCTCGCGATCCCGCTGCTCGCGCTCTACGAGGGCGCCATTATCGCGGTCCGGATCGTGGAGAAGAAGGCCGCGACCTCGAATGCGTCGTCCGGGGCGACCAATCCGGCCGAATAGGGTGATTTCACCTCACAGTCGGTGTCATACCCCGCGAAAGCGGGGTATCCCGTACGCCGCGGCTTCTCGGTGACACGCCGACGTCTCTGGAATGCTGGATCACCCGCTTTCGCTGACGATGACGGTCGTGGTAGTGGAACTGCAAACCGTAGTTTGCCAACGCAATGTTGGTTGCTTACGCATAGCCT
Organism: Bradyrhizobium sp. USDA 4504; assembly: GCF_054063995.1. Taxonomy (NCBI): domain Bacteria; kingdom Pseudomonadati; phylum Pseudomonadota; class Alphaproteobacteria; order Hyphomicrobiales; family Nitrobacteraceae; genus Bradyrhizobium; species Bradyrhizobium sp. USDA 4504. The sequence continues at coordinate 2,714,076 of NZ_JBSSGV010000001.1, forward strand.
GCCAGGACTGACTTATGCACGACATCAAAGCGATCCGCGACAACCCGACAGCCTTCGACGCCGGCCTGAAGCGCCGCGGGTTAGAGGCCCTGTCGCCGTCGCTGCTGGCGATTGACGAGAAGCGGCGGGCGGCGATCCTGGCGTCGGAGAAGGCCCAGGCGCGGCGCAATGCGGCCTCGAAGGAGATCGGCGAGGCCAAGAAGGCAAAGGACGAGGCGCGCGCGGCCAAGCTGATGGCTGAAGTTGCCGAGCTGAAGACCACGATGCCAGAACTCGAGGCGGCGGCGAAGACGGCCGATGAACAGCTGACCAAAGAGCTGTCGTCGATTCCGAACCTGCCGCTCGACGAGGTGCCCGACGGTACCGACGAGCACGGCAACGTCCAGCACCATGTGTACGGCAAGACGCGCGACTACGGCTTTGCGCCGAAGCTGCATGACGATCTCGGCACCGCGCTCGGCTATATGGATTTCGAGGCGGCGGCGAAACTGTCCGGCGCACGTTTCGTCGTGCTGAAGAAGGGGCTGGCGCGGCTCGAGCGCGCGATTGGGCAATTCATGCTCGACCTGCACACCGGCGAGCATGGCTATACCGAGATCAATCCGCCGCTGCTGGTGCGCGACGCCGTGATGTTCGGCACCGGACAGCTGCCGAAATTCGAGGACGACCAGTTCTGGGCGATCAAGGGCGAATTGCTCGCGTCGCCGAATGCCGATCTGCGCAGCGAGCGCCTCGGCCTGATCCCGACCGCCGAAGTCTCGCTGACCAACCTCGCGCGCGAATCCATCCTCGACGAGAAGGAGCTGCCGATGCGGCTCACCGCGCTGACGCCTTGCTTCCGTGCCGAAGCCGGCGCGGCGGGACGCGATACGCGCGGCATGATCCGCCAGCACCAGTTCACAAAGGTCGAGCTGGTGTCGATCACGACGCCGGAAGCCGGCAAGGATGAGCTCGAGCGCATGCTGTCCTGCGCCGAGCAGGTTCTGCAAAAGCTCGACCTGCATTATCGCGTAATGACGCTGTGCGCCGGCGACATGGGCTTCTCCGCGCAGAAGACCTACGACATCGAAGTGTGGATGCCGGGGCAGGGCGATGGCGGCGCCTATCGCGAGATTTCGAGCTGCTCGGTGTGCGGCGATTTCCAGGCCCGTCGCATGGACGCGCGCTATCGCGGCCCCGACGGCAAGCCGCGCTTCGTGCATACGCTGAATGGCTCCGGCACGGCGGTCGGGCGGGCCTTGATCGCCGTCATGGAGACTTATCAGCAGCAGGATGGTTCGATCGCGGTGCCCGATGTGCTGCAGCCCTATATGGGCGGGCTCAAGGTCATCGAGCACGGCATGTGAGGCGAGGGCCAGTGCGATGCCGCTGCACCGTGACATCCACTGGCTAGGTCGACAATGGGCCGTCACGGGCCACGGTCTGCAGCTGATCAATCAGAAGCAGATGGGCTATTACGACATCGAGGCCGCGCGCCTGTGGGACGCGCGCGTGACCGAGGTGCAATCGAAGGCCTGGATCGACAGGCCCGACTTCGACAAGGCGCTGGAGATCGCGCGCGGCAAGTTCGCCCAATTGGCGCCGGCAGATCTGCCGCCACCACCTGCACCGATTGCGTCGCCGCCACCGCCGGTCCGGGCGACGCCGCCGGCCGCGCCGCGCGCGCCGCTTGACGCGACATCGGTGCCCTCGATCGAGGAGCTGCTGGCCAGGCTGAAATCGAAATCGGCTGCGACGGCGCCGGGCGAAGCGCTCGCTCCGGTGCCGCTCAAACCCGAACCGCTCGGGGTTGAGCCTCGGAAGGTCGAGCCGGCGCGGTCCGAGCTCCCCCAAGCGGCTTCGGTCGCCCCCGAACCGTCCAGGGCTGAGTCTCGCGCGTTACAAGCTCCGAAGGCTGAGTCGCTCACGACCGCGCCGGCCAAGGCCGATCCCATCACGGCCGATCCCATCAAGTCCGAGCTCCCCACGTCGGAGCTTCCGAAGCCTCCCGAGCCCGAGCCTCGCCAAACCGCACCAATTGCTCTTGAGCCGGCCAGGCCGGAAGCTCGGAGGGTTGAGCCGCCCAAGGTTGAAGCTCCCAAGGTTGAAGCTCTCAAATCTGAAGCTCCCAAGGTTGAAGCAAAGCCTGAACCTGCCAAGCCTGAACCTGCCAAGCCCGAGCCTCCAAGGTCAGAAGCTGTCGCGTCCCGGGGGCTCGGGGCCGAACTGCGTCAGACCCCACGGGTCAAAGTGCCGGAGGCGCCGCGGCCAACGCCCGTGATCGCGGTTGTTCGGCGGCCGGCCAGAGCAGCCTGGCCGGTGTTCGAGCGCAAGATCGCCGGCAGCGCGCGATTTGTCCGTCCATGGCGCGTGACGTCGGCACGATGGCGCGGGCCATCGCCAGGTTTGCCTCCGCGGCCCTAGCCGGTTAAGACGACAGTCAACTCAAGAAGCCGATACCCGCGCCGAATCGGAACAAAAGGCACTTTGACGGATGCGAATTCTCTGCACCAATGATGACGGCATTCATGCTCCAGGCCTGCAGGTCGTCGAGCAGATCGCACGCGCGTTGTCCGACGACGTCTGGATCGTTGCCCCCGAGCTCGATCAGTCCGGCGTCTCGCATTCGCTGTCGCTCAACGATCCGCTGCGTCTGCGCGAGGTCAGCCCGCGTCACTTCGCGGTGCGCGGCACGCCGACCGATTGCGTCATCATGGGCGCGCGCCACATTCTCGGAGACAAGCTGCCCGATCTCGTGCTGAGCGGCGTCAACAAGGGCCGCAACGTCGCCGAGGACGTGGTCTATTCCGGCACCATCGCCGGCGCGCTCGAAGGCACCATTCTGGGCTTTCCGTCATTCGCGCTGTCGCAGGAATTCTCGATTGAGACGCGCAATGCGCCGCTGTGGGACACCGCGCTGAAATTCGGGCCCGACATCATCCGCAAGGTGATCGGCGCCGGCGTCCCCAGGAACACCGTGATCAACGTCAACTTCCCGTCCTGCATGCCCGATGACGTGAAGGGCATCCGGATCACGCGGCAGGGCAAGCGCAATCAGGGGTTCCTGAAGATCGATCGCCGTCACGACGGACGCGGCAATCCGTATTTCTGGATCGGCTTCGAGCGCGCGGCGATGATGGATGCGCCGGCCGAAGGCACCGATCTCGCCGCGCTTGCGGCGCGCTACGTCTCGGTCACACCGCTGCGGCTCGACCGCACCGATGAAGCATTTTCGGAAACGCTGATTGATACGCTGAAGTAATCCTCGGGGAATCTGTAGCCCGGATGGAGCGAAGCGAAATCCGGAACCCGTATTGTGAAGTCCCCGGATTACGCTTCGCTCCATCCGGGCTACGCGCGCAACTTGCGGCTAGACCGGCGCGCCCTTCATCGCGCTGGAGATCACCTGGGCCAGCGTTTCCAGCTGGAAGGGCTTTTGCAGCGCCGGACGGTCGCGATACTCCGGAGGCAGGCCGGACGAGCCATAGCCGGTCGCGAAGATGAAGGGGCGGTTGCGGGCGTTGATCAGTTCGGCGACCGGGGTGATCACCTTGCCATTGACGTTGACGTCGAGGATCGCGAGGTCGAATTCGGTCGATTGCGCAAGCTTGACCGCTTCGCCGATCTCGCCGGCCTCGGCCGCAACGCTATGGCCGAGTTCCTCCAGCATATCGGCGACCATCATCCGGATCATGACCTCGTCCTCTACGAGGAAAACTGAACAGCCCGCCGGCCGTATCGCTGTCATGATGGAATCCTTGCCCTTCCCTGAATCAGGCTCGCAAATAACATTACAGCGCGCAATGCAAACGTTCGGGAATTGGTCCTTTTCCGGCGCGCCACAGCGTTTTCCGCATCTCGCTGGCGGGCTTTGCTGCGCAAGATTTGCCCAACAGCCAACGAGGTGTGTTGGCCCTACGAGCGCCCTGATCTGCGCCACCCAGACGTTAACTGCGCATCGCCGCCAATTATATGTGAGGGGGCCGGGCCGGCGCCAATGCCAAATCTGGCGATGGTTCCTGGCCGGGAACAAAACGCGACGGGAAATTTTTCCTTAACGCGGTATTTCGGATTTCAATGGCATCTAGTGTCCCGAATCCGAAGTTCGCATCATTTGCCGCACCTTCGGAGCGAACTTCGGATTCGATAAGGACACTAGCAAACTTATGATTCTAGTGTGCTTTATGAATGCGAAGTTCGTGAAAGTGGCTGCCGCGAAATCGCACGAACTTCGCATTCAGCACACTAGAGGGCAAGATTCCGCGCTGCCGCCCAGAGACGCTGATGAACATGGCCGTGAACCCCGATCCGACCGAGAAAATGATGTTTCAGCTGACCCTGCGGCGGCGTGGGGTGAGCGATCAGGCGGTGCTGCGTACGATGGAGGAGGTGCCGCGCGAGGTCTTCGTCGATCCGCGCGATCGTAACGAGGCCTATCGCGACAGCGCGCTTGCGATCGCCTGTGGGCAGACCATCAGCCAGCCTTTCGTCGTGGCCTACATGACCGAGCAGTTGAAACTGCAGAAGGACCATCGCGTGCTCGAAATCGGCACCGGCTCGGGCTATCAGGCGGCCGTGCTGTCCCGGTTGTGCAAGCAGGTGCTGACCATCGAGCGCTACCGGACGCTGGCCGACGGCGCCCGCAAGCGCCTCGAAAAGCTGGGTTATTACAATATCGAGGTGCTGCTCGGGGACGGCTTCGACGTTCCGGCTGGGGCAGGCGACTTCGACCGCATCATCGTCACCGCGGCGATGGAGCAGATCCCGGAGAAGCTCTTGGAGCGGCTCGAACCCGGCGGCATCCTGATCGCCCCGGTCGGGCCGCATCAGGGTATCCAGACCCTCGTCCGCGTGGTGCGGACCGAGAACCGCTTCGACCGCAAGGAATTGGTCGACGTCCGCTTTGTGCCGGCGTTGCCGGGAATCGCGCGCGAATTGTAAATTTGGCGATTTGCTGCTTGGCACCAACGCCTTATTCGCAGGGTTAAGCGGTTATTTACTCGGTACGTGTTTACTCAAAACAGTCTTTTGTTGCGTACGAGTGAGTAACCATGTCTGGGGTTGTTGAGTTGCTTCGCTCGCGTCGCGTACCGCAGGTTGCGGTGCTGACGCTGATGTCCATGGCTTTTGCCGGTTGCAGCGCCGATATGTCGTCGCGCTTCTCGCAAAACTCCTACTCGCAAAATCCGTTTGCGTTTGATCCGCAGCCGACCGGCACCGTGCAGCAGGCGCCGCCGCCGCGCGAGTTGCCGCAATACGCGCGGCCGCGAACGCAACCGCAGTATTCGCAATACCAGTCACAGCCGTTGCCGCCGCCGGTCGCAGCGGCGCCGCAGTCCTATCCGGTCGCCAATGGCAATGCCGGCGTCTCCGGAGGAGGGCGCGGGGTCTCGTCCTACACGCCGCCGCCCGCGCGTCCGCAGATCGAATCCACCGGCACCGTTCCGCATTCGGTCGCCGCAGCCCCTGCCGGGCACAACGGCACCACCATCATCGTCGGCACCAGCGATACGCTGGAAGTGCTGGCACGCCGCTACAACGTCTCGACCGCCGAGATCCTGCGCGCCAACGGCTACAAGGGACCGCGCGCGCTGTCGCCCGGCCAGCAGCTGGTCATTCCGCGTCCGACCGCATCGGCCGCGGCGCCGGCAATGGCCGCACCGGCCGCGCGCCCTGTCGCCGTGGCAGCCGCGCCCGCCGGCGTCCACTATGTCAATCGCGGCGACACGCTGCACAGCATCGCGCGTCAGCACCACATCCCGGTGGCCGAGCTCGCCCGCGCCAACAACCTCGACCAGTCGGCCCGGCTGAGCCTCGGCATGAAGCTCGTGGTGCCCGGCGCCAAGACGGCGATGGCGGCACCCGCGCCCGTTGCGCAACCTGTTGCCGCCGCGCCGGTTGCTGCCGTGGCTCCGGCGCCGGCGGTCGCGGCCCCGAAGGTTGTTGCAACCGCGTTGCCGCAGCAGAGCGCGCGGCTGGTCCAGCCAACCGCGACGGTCGAGCAGCCGGCGGCCGCCGCTGAAGCGCCCGTCGTCACCAAGTCGAGCGAGGCCACCGGCGCGTTGCCGACCTTCCGCTGGCCGGTGCGCGGCAAGGTCATCACCGCCTACGGCTCGAAGACCAACGGCAAGGTCAATGACGGCATCAACGTCGCGGTGCCCGAGGGCACGCCGGTGAAAGCGGCCGAAGACGGCGTCGTCGCCTATTCGGGCAATGAGCTGAAGGGCTACGGCAATCTCGTGCTGGTTCGCCATTCCAACGGCTACGTCACAGCCTACGCCCATGCGAGCGAAATCCTGGTGAAGCGCGGCGATACCATCAAGCGCGGTCAGGTAATTGCCAAGTCGGGCCAGTCCGGCGAGGCGGGTTCGCCGCAGCTCCACTTCGAGATCCGCAAGGGATCGTCGCCGGTCGATCCGCTCCAGTTCCTCAACGGCGCGTAAGCTACGCGTCGGGACTTCAAGGGACTTCCAAGTCTCACAACAAAGACAGCGGGGGAGGCGCAAGCATCCCCCGTTTTGTTTTGACGATTGCAGCGACGATTACTTGCCGCTCAGCCGCGTAGCCCGGATGGAGTGAAGCGAAATCCGGGAGCTCACCCGCGGCGTGCACCGATCCCGGATTGCGCTGCGCTTCATCCGGGCTACACAGGCGATGACGGGAGGGCTATGCCTCCCATTTCCTGTTAATTGCCACTAAGCCGCACGCCGAGCCGGCCTGCGAGTTCCTGCGTGTACTGCCAGGCGACGCGGCCCGAGCGCGAGCCGCGGGTGGTCGACCATTCGAGCGCCTCGCGCTCGAGTTCGTCCTCGGCGATCTTGATGCCGTAATGGTCACAATAGCCCCTCACCATCGCGAGGTATTCGTCCTGGCTGCAGCGGTGGAAGCCGAGCCAGAGGCCGAAGCGGTCCGACAGCGACACCTTTTCCTCGACCGCTTCGCCGGGATTGATCGCGGTCGAGCGTTCGTTCTCGATCATCTCGCGCGCCAGCAGATGCCGCCGGTTCGAGGTCGCATAGAGGATGACGTTGTCGGGGCGCCCCTCGATGCCGCCTTCCAGCACCGCCTTCAGCGACTTGTACGAGGCATCGTTGCCGTCGAAGGAGAGGTCATCGCAGAACACGATGAAGCGGAAGGAGGAGCTGCGCAGCAGCTCCATCAGGCCGGGCAGGCTCTCGATGTCCTCGCGGTGGATCTCGATCAGCTTCAGCCGGTCGGCCGGCTTGCGGTCGAGATTGATGCTGGCATGGGTGGCCTTGACCAGCGACGACTTGCCCATGCCGCGGGCGCCCCAGAGCAGCGCATTGTTGGCGGGCAGGCCGTCGGCGAAGCGCTCGGTGTTCTCCATCAGGATATCGCGCATCCGATCGACGCCCTTGAGCAGGCCGATCTCGACGCGGCTGACGCGCGGCACCGGGGCGAGGCGCCCGTCCGGATGCCAGACGAAGGCGTCCGCGGCGCCGAAGGTCTCGGCCGGATCGAGGGCCGGGGAGGCGTCCGCGAGGCGGCTGGCGATGACCTCCAGGGCGTTCGCGATCCGCTCGGCCGCTGCGCCGTCGAGCGCCGTTACCGGGCGTTTTGTCGCGGCGTTTTCAGCGCGCTTGGCAGCAGCCTTGGGGGTGGTTTTGCGGGTTGTTTTACTGGTCGTTTTCTTGGCTTTTTTCGGCATTTGTCCAGTTCCTGACGGCGCAGCCTTATCGGGCTGGCGGCGGTCCCGCAAGCGCCCTAAATGAAGGTCCGTTAACGTTGCAATTGGGACCGCGGCCGCTATAGTCCGCGCGAATTTGTCCGGACCGCCATACCGCCCCGAATCCGAGGCCGCTGCCGGTTCTTTCCCGTCTTATCCGAGGATCGTCCGAATGCTGATTACTCCTGCGTTTGCCCAGGCTGGAGCGACTGGTGACACCAACAGCATGTTGATGTCGCTGCTGCCATTCGCGCTGATCTTCGTCATCATGTACTTCCTGATTCTGCGCCCGCAGCAGAAGAAGGTGCGCGACCATGCGGACCTCGTGAAGAACATCCGCCGCGGCGACACCGTGGTGACCTCGGGCGGCCTGGTCGGCAAGGTGACCAAGGTGGTCGACGACGACCAGATCGAGTTCGAGATTTCGGACGGCGTTCGCGTGCGCCAGATGCGCCAGATGATCTCTGGTGTGCGTACCAAGGGTGAGCCGGCGAAGGGCGACGCCAAGGACGAGGCGTCCGCGAGCTGATTGCCGCGGCGCCTTTTTGGAATCTGACGGGTCAACTCGATGTTGTATTTCACGCGGTGGCGAGCGCTGGGGATTATCCTGACAGCGCTGGTGGTCTGCCTGTGCGCCGTGCCCAATTTCTTCCCCGAAGCGCAGGTGAAGACCTGGCCGGCCTGGGCGCAGCGGCGCCTGGTCCTCGGCCTCGATTTGCAGGGCGGCTCCTATCTGCTGCTCGAAGTCGACTCCAACTACGTGAAGAAGGAGAAGCTCGACCAGATCCGCGACGATGTCCGGAAGGTGCTTCGTGAAGCCAAGATCGGCTACACCGGCCTCAACACGCGTAACGACGCGGTGGAAGTCCGCATCTCCAAGGAAGGCGACCAGGCGACGGCGTTGTCGAAGCTCCGCGAGCTGTCGCAGCCGCTCGGCGGCCTGCTCGGCTCCAGCGGCCAGCGCAGCCTCGAGGTTGCCGATGCCGGCGGCGGCCTGATCCGTCTGAGGGTCCCGCAGGCCGCGATCACCGAGCGCATCCGGCAGACCATCGAGCAATCGATCCAGATCGTCGAACGGCGCGTCAACGAGCTCGGCACGGTCGAGCCGGTGATCCAGCGTCAGGGCACCGACCGCATCCTGGTCCAGGTGCCGGGCCTGCAGGATCCGACGCGCCTGAAGGAGCTGCTCGGCAAGACCGCCAAGATGGAATTCCGCATGGTCGACAGCTCGGTGTCGCCGGACCAGGCCCAGCAGGGCCGCCTGCCACCGGACTCCGAGCTCTTGATGAGCGCGTCACCGCCGCCGGTTCCGTATGTCGTCAAGAAACAGGTTCTGGTTTCCGGAGGCGAGCTCTCCGATGCCCAGCCCGGCTTTGACCAGCGCACCGGCGAGGCGATCGTCAGCTTCAAGTTCAATACGTCGGGAGCGCGCAAATTTGCGCAGGCGACCGCCGAAAACGTCGGCCAGCCGTTTGCGATCGTGCTCGACAACAAGGTGATCTCGGCACCCGTGATCCGTGAGCCGATCACCGGCGGACAGGGCCAGATCTCCGGCAGCTTCACCGTGCAGTCGGCCAACGATCTGGCGATCCTGATGCGTGCCGGCGCGCTGCCGGCGCCGCTGACCGTGATCGAAGAGCGTACCGTCGGTCCCGGCCTCGGGCAGGACTCGATCGAGAAGGGCGAACTCGCGGCCTATGTCGGCTCGATCCTGGTCATCGTGTTCATGCTGATCACCTATCGGCTGTTCGGCGTGTTCGCCAACATCGCGGTGGCGATCAACGTCGCCATGATTTTCGGACTGCTGTCGCTGCTCAACGCCACGCTGACGTTGCCGGGCATCGCCGGCATCGTGCTGACCGTCGGCATCGCGGTCGACTCCAACGTGCTGATCTACGAGCGCATCCGCGAGGAATTGCGCGGCGGCCGCAACGCGATCTCGGCGATCGACGCCGGCTTCAAGCGGGCATTGGCGACCATCCTCGACTCCAACATCACCACCTTCATCGCCGCCGCCGTGCTGTTCTACATCGGCACCGGACCGGTCCGCGGCTTTGCCGTGACGCTCGGCATCGGCATCATCACCACGGTGTTCACCGCCTTTACCCTGACGCGCCTGATCGTCGCCGGCTGGGTGCGGTGGAAGCGGCCGCAAACCGTGCCGATCTGAGAGGCCTGTTGTGACCCATACCGTTCTCATTGGCCTTGGCATCCTGATCGCCGTCCTGACCGTGGTCGCGGCGCTCGGCCTGCTGCCGCCGCTGCGCATCGTGCCGGACGACACGCATTTCGATTTCACCCGCTTTCGCCGCATCAGCTTCCCGATCTCGGCGCTGCTCTCGATCCTTGCCATCACGCTGTTCTTCACCCACGGCCTGAATTTCGGCATCGACTTCAAGGGCGGCACGCTGCTGGAGGTGCAGGCGAAATCCGGCACCGCCGACATCGCCGCGATGCGCACCACCTTGAACGGCCTTGGCCTCGGCGAGGTGCAGCTTCAGCAGTTCGGCGGTCCGGCGGAAGTCCTGATCCGCGTCGCCGAGCAGCCCGGCGGCGACAAGGCGCAGCAGGATGCGGTGACGAAAGTGCGCGGCGCGCTCGGCGAATCCGTCGATTACCGTCGCGTCGAGGTGGTGGGACCGCGCGTCTCCGGCGAACTGCTGGCCTACGGCATGATCGGCCTGATGTTCGCGATCATGGGCATCCTGATCTACCTTTGGTTCCGGTTCGAATGGCAGTTCGCGCTCGGCGCCATGATCGCCAACGTCCACGACATCGTGCTCACGATCGGCTTCATGTCGATCACCCAGGTCGATTTCGACCTCACCAGCATCGCGGCGCTGCTGACGATTCTCGGTTATTCGCTCAACGATACCGTTGTCATCTACGACCGTATCCGCGAGATGCTGCGGCGCTACAAGAAGATGCCGATGCCGCAGCTGCTGAACGAATCGATCAATTCGACGCTGTCGCGCTCGATCATCACCCACGTCACCGTGACGCTGGCTTTGCTCGCGCTGCTGCTGTTCGGCGGCCAGGCGATCCACAGCTTCACCGCGGTCATGATGTTCGGCGTGGTGCTGGTCGGCACCTACACATCGATCTTTATCGCGGCGCCGATTTTGATCTATCTCGGTGTTCACACCACGCGGGGTGGAGACGCGGCGCAGGACGCGCCGGCCAAGAAGCCGGACACGGCGGCAGCCAAGAAGTAGCCGGTCATGAGCAACTCCTCGGACGCTCCCCATCTTCCGAGGTCGGCGCCGATCGAGGCCTACGGCAAGGGCGGCTTCGCGTTTGCCGATATGTCGCACCGCGGCTCGCTCTTGTGCCTGCCTGACTCGATCTGGGCCTGGCCGGTCACCAGGCCGCAGGAGATCGACGAATACTCGCTGCAAAAGGTGTTCGCGGCCGCCAATGCGATCGACACGCTGATCGTCGGCACCGGCACCGACGTCTGGGTCCCGCCAAAGGGCCTGCGCGAGGCCCTGCGGGCCGTGCAGGTGGTGCTCGATCCGATGCAGACGGGACCCGCGATCCGCACCTACAACATCATGCTGGGCGAGCGGCGTCGCGTCGCGGCGGCGCTGATCGCGGTGCCATGAGCGCGACAGAGGCACCGAAGGACGGCGCGGCCTTCTGCGCCGATCTGGTGCGGAGCCATGACTTCGTACGCTACGCGTCGACCCTGTTCTTGCCGGGTCCGGAACGGCGGGCGATGCTTGCGATCTATGCCTTCAACATCGAGGTCTCGCGCGTGCACGAGCAGGTCAGCCAGCCGCTGCCCGGCGAGATGCGGCTGCAATGGTGGACCGACATGCTGGCCGGTGCGGGCCATGGCGGCGTCGAGGGCAATCCGGTCGCGGCAGAACTGCTGCACACGATCCGAAATCACCGTCTGCCGGTCTCGCCATTCTCGCAGCTGGTCGAGGAGCACCAGTTCGATCTCTACAACGACCCGATGCCGTCGCTGGCCGCGCTCGAGGGCTATCTCGACGCCACGGCCTCAGTGCTGTTCTCGCAGGCTACGCGCGTGGTGGCGCGACCGTCGGAGGCGATTGATCACCTGGCCCGTCATGCGGGTCTTGCCCAGGGCATGGCGCAGGTCATCGCTTCGTTCGGACGCGACGCCTCACGGCATCAGCTGTTTCTGCCGTTACAGCTGCTGCAGCAGCACGGCGGCAGCAAGGAGGAGGTGTTTGCCGGCAAGGTGACGCCGAACATCCGTGCCGCCATCGATCAGCTTGCGGATGAGGCCCAGGGCCATCTCAAGACCGCATTCGGGCTGCTTGCGGATGTCCCGTCCGGCGTGAGGCCGATCTTCCTGCCGCTCGCCCATGTCAGGCGCGAGCTGAACCGGGCGAGGAGGGACGACTACGACCCGTTCCTGCCGAAGCCGGTTTCACGCCTGCGCACACTCTGGACGTTGTGGCGAGCCGCGCGCACGGAGGAGTTCGGTCGCTAGCTTTGCTCCTTCGAGATGTGCTTGGTGAAGATCCGGATCGTTCTGCCCTTGACCATCGGGCCGCTGTCATAGATGTCGGATGCGATCTGTTCGACCGCGTCGCGCAGCGCAACGAACTGGGCTTGCCGCGCCATGCTCGCCGTTCCACGCGTGCCGGCCAACTCGTCCAGTGCGGCGTCGCTGATCTGGCATTCGATTTCCTGGTCGCCGTTCATCATGGTGAATCCGAACGCCAGTCGTTCGGAATTGTATCCCCCGATCCGGCCACGGGTGAGTGGCATTAAACTTGTCCCTTGAGCGCGCTACCCCTCGCAAAGAGTGAAGCTTCGCGCCACGTTTGTCGAGGGCCACGCGCCGACAAGCGCGCTCTAACCCGCCGGCCGGTCCATCTCGGCGACTTCAAAATTGAAGCGGTCGCGCAAATTCTTGCGTTGCTCGAGGATGTCCTTGAGGAACTCGCGATCGGCGTCGCTGCGCATCATCGGTTCGATCAGGTCGATCTGGTTCATGGCGACGAGCTGCAGGATTTCGGTGCGCGGCTTGCCGGCGGCATCGCGCGGCAGCGCGTGCACGATCTGGATGTGTTCGGGCGGCTTGACGCCCCTGGCCGCGGTAAGCTCGTTGCGCAGCGTCTTTTCCAGCGCGGACTGGTCCGCCTCGACGAAGGCGTAGAGTCCGACGCCGACGCGCCGGTCGGCAAAGGCGACGATCGCGGTGTCGCGCACCTGCGGATTCTTGCGGATCAGATCGATCAATACCGGGGCGTCGTTGACCAGCCTCCGGCCGCCGCCTTCGCGGTCGGTGAAATTGAAGATGCCGCGCGTGATCGCCTGATAGACCTTCTTGCCGGTCTTGAGCCAGATGCTGGCGACCGCGGACTTCTTTGCGAGCACCTTGCGCTCTTTCGGCGTCAACGCCTCCGGCGCGTAGCTGCGCTTGTGCTTCAACAGATGCCGCAGATCCTCATAGGCGGCGATGCGGAACAGTCGGCTGCGGGTCTTGAAGCAGGCGGCAAGCTGGAAGTCGGTGAGGTAGGCGCGGCCATCGCGGCCGACCAGCCAGTTCTGCTCCTTGGCGAGATCGTTGTGGCAGATGCCGGCGCGATGCAGCTTGCGCAACGCGGCCTTGGCGGAACGAAAATAGGCGACGTCGCCGTGCGGCTTCGCCAGATGCAGCGCCGCGCCGTCGATGAAGCCACGGACCAGCGCGCGACGGCCGGCCCACAACAGCTTCGGCCCGACGTCGAGGTCGCGCGCCAAGGTCAGCGCGCGGCGCTCGCGGGAGAACAGATGCAGCGCCAGGGCGAACGACCAGAACGGCACCTGATCGAGCCGGCGCAGCACGCCGTCGACCTCGCCGTCATCGGCGCGGAAGCGGCCGCGCTCGACGGTCGAGAACACGTCGCGCTTGAGCAGCACGCCCTGGCTCCACCGCACCGACAGGGTGGCGTCATCGTCTTTCGGCAAGCTCATGACTGTCAGGCCGCTGCCGCAACGCGCAGATGCTCTGCGATCCAGTGGTCGAGATCGGCGAGCGCGCGCGCGCTGATCGCCTGCTTTTTGGCGACGGTCTTCTCGTTGCCGCGCAGCCGCGAGCCGTCCGGCTTCTTGGTCGGCGCACTGGCCAGCGGCGGGAACAGACCGAAATTGATGTTCATCGGCTGGAACGAGCGCGAACCGGCCTCGATCGTTTCGATGTGGCCACCGGTGATGTGGCCGAGCAGCGCGCCGAGCGCGGTCGTCGCCGGCGGCGGCGTCAGCGCGGCACCGCGCATGTCGGCGGCGGCACAAAGGCCGGCGATCAGGCCGACGCTGGCCGACTCGACGTAACCCTCGCAGCCTGTCATCTGCCCGGCGAAGCGCAGCCGCGGCTGCGCGCGCAGACGCAGCTGACCGTCGAGCAGCTTCGGCGAATTCAGGAAGGTGTTGCGATGCAGGCCGCCGAGGCGGGCGAACTCCGCGTTCTCGAGGCCGGGGATCGTGCGGAACACGCGCTGCTGCGCGCCGTGCTTCAGCTTGGTCTGGAAGCCGACGATGTTGTAGAGCGTGCCGAGCTTGTTGTCCTGCCGCAGCTGGACGATCGCATACGGCTTGACCGTCGGGTTATGCGGATTGGTCAATCCCACCGGCTTCATCGGCCCGTGGCGCAGCGTCTCGTGACCGCGCTCGGCCATCACCTCGACCGGCAGGCAGCCGTCGAAATAGGGCGTGTTGGTCTCCCAGTCCTTGAAGTCGACCTTCTCGCCGTCGAGCAGCGCCGCGACGAAGGCGTCATACTGCTCCTTCGTCATCGGGCAGTTGATGTAGTCGGCGCCGGTGCCGCCGGGGCCGACCTTGTCGTAGCGCGACTGAAACCAGGCCACCGACATGTCGATGGAATCCTTGTGCACGATCGGCGCGATCGCGTCGAAGAATGCCAGCGCGCTCTCGTCGGTCAGAAGCCTGATGGCGTCGGCAAGCGGTGCCGAGGTGAGGGGGCCGGTCGCGACGATGACGTTGCTCCAGTCGGCCGGCGGCAGCCCTGCGACTTCCTCGCGGCTGATCTCGATCAGCGGATGTTCGTTGAGCACCTTGGTGACGGCGGCCGAAAAGCCGTCGCGGTCGACCGCCAGCGCCCCGCCGGCGGGCACCTGGTTGGCGTCGGCCGAGCGCATGATCAGGGAGCCCAGCCGCCGCATCTCGGCGTGCAGCAGCCCGACCGCGTTGTTGGCGGCATCGTCGGAGCGGAAGGAGTTCGAGCAGACCAGTTCGGCGCAGCCTTCGGTCCGATGCGCCTCGGTCATCCGGTGCGGGCGCATTTCGTGCAGCACGGCGCGGACGCCGGCATTGGCGACCTGCCAGGCGGCTTCCGAGCCGGCGAGCCCCGCGCCCACGATGTGCACGGGTTGGGAAGGGGATTGATGCGGTGTCATCGCGCAGCGTTAGCGCGTTTTGATCTCATATGCATCTGAAACCGCACCACAAACGACAACGCCCGCTGTGGAGGCGGGCGTTATCCGTTTAGCAGATGGCTTGCGGCCGATTAGCCGTTGTAGGTGCCGGCGGCAACGCGCGGAATGTCCGAGCGGTCGAGGCCGATATCGGCGAGTTCGCGATCGCTGAGCTGGGACAGTTCGCTGACATTGCGCTGATAATCCCGGAAAGCCTGGATCATGCGGATGAGCGAGAGCAACATGGTAGTCTCCTAGTAATTCAGATTCAGCTTTTCAAAAGCCTCATCGTTGAAGTGAATATAGATGATATAGTGCAGTGCGGTAGTTCCGATGTTGCGATGCAGCTAAGCTCAAAACGCATAGCGGCGGTAAGTTCCGGTTAACCGTTTGGCGCATCGAGCCAGGTCCAGTGGACCAAAGTTCCGCAGAGCCGGGCGACGGCGTCAAAATCTTCTTGAGATCAGTGAGTTAGAAGAATGGTAGTGACTTGAACTACGCCGATCATATGGTAATTACAGACCGTTCGGTCAAGGGATGGCACGCGTCTGACGCCAGATCACGGCGGCGTGTTCCATGCGTGATTCGCATGCGAAATATTGCCGTATGAATGATTTAATATTCATAGCATGATGGGGTTGGCACCTAGGCGGACGCAGCGTCAATCAGTCGCATTGACCTCGGAGGTAGTTCGGCCCCTCCCGCCCGCTCAGATTTTCGCCTGCCGCGCGAACGCGCTGCTGATTATCGGAAGTGCAGCTCGATTGAAGTGAACACGTCGAGCAAAGCTATTGCGGCGCCGCTTCCTTACCGACATGTAATCAAAACACTATGCAACGCATGCGCGATGCGCGCGCAGCGCTCATCACGTTTGTATCGCGCGAAGTTCATTCTGAACGGTGTCGGGAACAGCGAATAATCGTTCCGCAGATTCCGCAATCACGCTGGGATCTGTCCAAGAACAACAGATGGATCATCCCATGATTAAGACATTGATCGCAGCAGCCACCGTGGCTGCCGTTGCCTACGCTGTCGCTCCCGCTCAGGCCGCGCATCGTCATCACGCGGGCCTCGGCTGCAGCGGTGCCAATCTCGGCAAGACCGAAGCTGCAGTCGAAGCTATGGCTGACAATGAGGTCAAATTCGCGGCGGAGAAGGAAGTCTCGCTCGCTCAGGACGCGATGCTGAACAACCAGTGGGGTGCTTGCGGCGCGCATCTCAGCAAGGCTGCCGAAGCCAGCATGGCGAAGTAGGTTTTGATCATGGCGATAGGGGCCGATTGCCTGGGGCAGTCGGCCCTTTTTGATTCATCCGTAGCTGGACCGGCTTTGATCTAGTCAGAGCAGAAGGGTGGCCTCGTCCTTGGCTCGCTGCGCCACGCAAGCTGGTGTGAAAGCGCTACGGAGCCTTGGCGAGCTGGGTGGCGAAGTAGCCGATCGTCTTGGCGTAGACCTCGCTCTTGTTCCACTGCTGGATCACCGCAAAATTCTCGCTGCCGGGCTCCCAGCCCTTGCCCTTCTTCCAGCCATAGCTCTTCAGGTAGTTCGCCGTCGACGCCAGCACGTCGGGCACGTTGTGCAGGAGGTCGCGCTTGCCGTTGCCGTCAAAGTCGACCGCGAACTTGATGTAGGACGACGGCATGAATTGAGTCTGGCCGATCTCGCCGGCCCAGGCGCCGCGCATCTCCTGCGGCGGCAGATCGCCGCGCTCGACGATGCGCAAGGCATCCATCAACTCGGCCTTGAACATGTCGGAGCGGCGGCAATCATAGGCGAGCGTCGCCAGTGAACGTATGGTCGGAAACTTTCCGGTGTTGACGCCGAAATCGGTCTCCAGTCCCCAGATCGCGACCAGGATTTCGCCCGGTACGCCGTAGGCCTCCTCGATTCGCGACAGCACCGAGCCGTAGCGCTTCATCATGTCGGAGCCGCGATTGAGCCGCGGCGGCACCATGCGGCTCGAGAATTGCTCGAAGGTCTGGCTGAACACCTGCTGCGAATGGTCGCGGGCGAGGATCGCCTTGTCCTGCGTGACGCCAGCCAGCCCGGCCTGGATCGCGTTCTGCGAAATGCCCTTCGTCGCAGCCTCTTTCTTGAAATCGTCGAGCCAGGATTCGAACGTGCCCGTGCCGCATTGAGCGGCCAGCGCCGATGCCGTCGAGGTCAGGAGCCACGCGCCGATGGCGAGCGTGCGAAAGCAAGAGCGAGAGGTCATAAGCAATTCACTCCGGAGTCTGCGATGTCATCGATTGGTCGCGCAAGGCGGCGGGTATGTTCGCGGCAACAGCGGCCAAAACAAGGCTCGTGACCGAGCCGCTTTTTCTCAGGCCGCGCTGCAAATGCCACGCCAGTTTCACACCCATTTGACGATCCTGAACGACAAACCGCCGGCCGAACATATCGGCCGGCGGTTGCTTTGACGTTTACGAATCCGGGTTAGCGGCGCTTAGCCGCGATCGCTGCGCCGCCACGGAAACAGATTGGCCGGGAAGTCCGCGGCAGGCTTGCGCTCGCGCGGTTCGGGGATCACCGGCCGCGCATTCGGATCCTTGACGATGACCTCGCGATAGAGATGCCAGGTGGCGTGACCGAGCAGCGGGATCACCACGGCAAGCCCGAGGAAGAACGGGATCGTGCCCAGCACCAGCAGCACCGCGACGATCAGGCCCCAGGCCGCCATCGGCACCGGGTTCTGTGCGACGGCGCGCATCGACGTCACCATGGCTTCGCCGGCGGTCGCCTGGCGGTCGAGCATCATGGGGAAGGCGATCACGCTGATGCAAAGCGCGACGAGCGCGAACAGGAAGCCGACGCCGCAGCCGACCACGATGAGCCACCAGCCTTGCTGGGTGGTCAGCACGCGCGCGGCAAAATCGGGAATGTTGGCCGCGGTCTCATAGCCGAACACCGCCGTGTAGATGGCCTGGGCGGTGGCGATCCAGGTCACGAACAGTGCGAAAAGCAGCGTTCCGACCCCAAGCATCGCGCCGAATGACGGTGAGCGGAATACCTCCATGGCATCCCAGGCAGATGCTTCCCCGCCGTCCTCGCGGCGGCGGCTCATTTCGTAGAGGCCGATGGCGGCAAACGGGCCGAGCAGGGCAAAGCCCGCGGCCAGCGGAAACAGCAGGGGCAGCACGGAATAGCCGTGCACGGTGCGCGCAAGCACGAGGCCGAGCACCGGATAGATCAGGCAGAGGACGATGGCGTGACTTGGCACCGCCTTGAAGTCTTCCCAGCCGAGACGCAGCGCATGATGCAAATCGGACAGGCCGATGGTGCGGATGACCGGCGCAGACGCGGCGCCTTGTCCGCTCTGCGTCATCGAACTGACATTGCCTTGGTATGACGTGGCCATGGTCGTTGTCTCCCTCTGGGCGGTCGCATCTGGCGCCCGGCACGCGGGCACAAACCTGCCGCCTCTCGAAGCGATCACGATCAAGCCAGACGCGAAAGACAGAGCAGGGAACTGGCCGTGTCGCGAACTGTTCGGCAAGGCTACTCCCAAACCGTGGCAAAAGCACTCACGCTTAAGTGAATGTCGCATTGGCAAGCTATGGAGGGGGCTATAGACTTCAACTGCGACCGCGGTCAGGCGTCCCAGCGCCGTCTGGCTTTCACATCTCAACAGTCTTGGGAGCGAACGATGAGCATTTTCGGAAAAATCATGGGCGCGATCTTCGGTAGCAGCGCCAGCGCCGCGCCCGCAGGCGGATCGGCCACAAGCGCAGCTCCCGCCGGTGGATCCGGCAGTGCATCGTCGTCTCCTGCAGCGGTGCCGGCCGGCGCAGCGCCCGCGCAGTCCGTTGACGTCGCCCCCATTCTCGACAAGGCGGTGGCCGCGAAGGGCGAGAAGCTCGAATGGCGCACCTCGATCGTCGACCTGATGAAGGCGCTCGACATCGACTCCAGCCTGTCGGCGCGCAAGGAGCTCGCCAAGGAGCTCGGCTACTCCGGCGACACCAGCGATTCCGCCAGCATGAACATCTGGCTGCACAAGCAGGTGATGACGAAGCTCGCGGCCAATGGCGGCAAGCTGCCCCCGGACATCAAGCACTGAGCGGATCATCATCCCGCACACGGCCAGGGCCCGCGCCAGCGCGGGCCTTTTTTATGGATCGGCGAGCATCTATAGATCGGCGAACAAGAAGGAGAACGCTCATGACTGATCTCGATCGCCGGACGATGCTTGCGACCGGCGCCCTCGCACTGGCCGGCGCCGCCGCGCAATCCGCGCCGGCCCATGCCGAGACCGCGTCGAAGGCGATGTTTCCGGTACCGGCGGTGACGATCCCGATCGTTGGCGCCAGCGAAGTGTTCCAGGTCCGCCGCATCTACTGCATCGGCCGCAACTACGCGGCGCATGCGATCGAGCGCGGCTCCGATCCGACCCGCGAGCCGCCGTTCTTCTTCCAGAAACCGACCGACGCGATCCAGAATGTCGCGATCGGCACGGTCGCCGATCATCCCTATCCGTCGCTGACCAAGAACTATCACCACGAGGTCGAGCTGGTCGCCGCGCTGAAATCCGGCGGCACCAATATTCCGGCCGACAAGGCGCTCGATCACGTCTATGGCTACGCGCTCGGCCTCGACATGACGCGGCGCGATTTGCAGAACGGCATGGCGGCGGAAAAGAAGCCGTGGGAGATCGGCAAGAGCTTTGATCATGCCGCAGTGCTGGGGCCGATCCATCCGGCTGATAAGACCGGCCACTTCACGCAAGGTGCGATATCGCTCGCGGTCAACGGCACGGTGCGGCAGAGCTCGGATCTGAAGAACATGATCTGGAGCGTCGCCGAGCAGATCGCGAAGCTTTCCGAGGCCTTCGAGCTGAAGGCCGGCGACATCATCTATTCCGGTACGCCGGAGAACGTCGGCCCGGTCGTCAAGGGCGACGTGTTGCTGTGCAAGCTCGAGGGCCTGCCCGACATGTCGATCAAGATCGTCTGAGGGGCAGGGCTCTAACCTGCAAGATCCGCGTATTCCGGATGCTTGTTGAGGTAATCCACCACGAAACCGCAGCTGGCGATCACCTTGTGGCCGTCGGCGCGGATCAGATCCAGCGCACCCTTGACCAGCTCCGATGCGATGCCGCGGCCGCGCAGGGCGCGCGGTGTCTCGGTATGGGTGATGATAACGGCCGCGGGCGTCCGCCGGTAATTCGCGAAAGCGAGGCCGCCCTCGGTGTCGAGTTCGAAGCGGTTTTGGTCCCTGTTGTCGCGGACGGCGGCCATCGCAAAATCCCGGTTGATTCGCAGGCCCTGATGTAAGCGTGTGAACCCGCCGATGCAAAGCCGCGACCAACCCGCAAATTGGCATTTGTGGATTGACGATATGCGCATTTTGGCCTGCCTGACCGCCGTGTTGCTCGGCGCCGCGTTGACGCTTCCAGACCCGCCGCAAGCCGCCGCCGGCGACGATCCGAGCTGGCAGACCTGCGTCGGCCTGACGACGGCGCCCGGCGACCGCGTGGCCGCCTGCACCACGGTGATCGACGGCAAGACCGAGACCGGCAAGCGGCTGGCCGGGGCCTATTGCAATCGCGGCCATGGGCTGACCGAGAAGCGCGAGCTCGATGCAGCGCTCGCCGACCTCAACGAGGCCATCAAGCTCGATCCCGCCTACGCCTGCGCCTATACCAATCGCGGCCGCGTCTACGCCTTCAAGCGCGATCTCGATCATGCGATTGCCGATTACGAAGAGGCGATCCGCATCGATCCGGCATTTGCGCTGGCCTACAACAATCGCGGCGATGCCTGGCTCAACAAGGGCGATCTCGACCGCGCGCTGGCCGATCTCAGCCTCGCCATCAAATACAATCCGCAGCTCGCCACCGCCTATGGCAATCGCGGGTTCGTCTACTACCGCAAGCGCGACGCGGCGCATGCGATCGCCGACTTCACCACCGAGATCAAGCTCGAGCCCAACGTGCTCGCCTACATCAACCGCGGCAATGTCTATCGCGATACCGAGCAGCTCGATCGCGCCGCCGCCGACTATGGCGAGGCTGCGAGGATCGCGCCGACCGATGCGCGCGGCTGGCGCAACCGCGGCATGATCCGTCTCTTTCAAGGGGACAACAAGGGCGGGCTCGCCGATTACGACAAGGCGCTGCAATACGATCCGAACGACGTCTATTCCTGGAATAATCGCGGCCAGGCCAAGCTGCGGCTCGGCGACAAGAAGGGCGCGGCGGCCGATTTCCGCAAGGCGCTCGAGCTGCAGCCCGATTTGCAGAGCGCCAAGGGAGCGCTGGCGCGGCTCGGCGGAGCGCGGTGACATCTTGCCGGCAACGATCGCTCCTGCCGTGTCGCACATACGCGGGACGGGCCTTGCGGATGGATGCAGTTCGATTACGTTTGATGACAGACATACGCCCCTGATGCGGCTGGATGGTCGTCTGGTACGGAGTGGCGGAGCCGGCCGCCGACGTATGCCTCTTGTCGGAGGAGGTTCGTCATGTCGGACAATCGTTTCTTCAACACACACCGTCCCTGGGAGGACTGGCTCGGCATGCTGCTCGGCGTGCTGATCATGGTCTCGCCCTGGTTTCCGATGCAGGTGAGCGGCGCTGTCGATATCGAGCGCAGCCACCTCGTCCTCAACAGCTTCATCGTCGGCATGCTGGTGCTCGGCATCGCCCAGCTCGAATATGTCGCGCTGCACCGCTGGGAGGAGGTGGCCAGCATCCTGCTCGGTCTCTGGCTGATGGCATCGCCCATGGTCTTTGGTTACGCCGAGGACCACGCGCTGCAGTTCTGGCACATCCTGCTCGGCGCGCTGGTCGCCTTTATAGGCGCGTTGCAGCTGTGGCAGGACTGGAACCTGAGCGAGCAGGAACTCGCCAAGCACCCGCAGTAGCGGGCTGGGCAGAAAACAACGGGTTGACCGCCGCCGGCGCGCGGTATCATCGGGCCGCGCCCGTCGGGCCTTGCCGAAGGCGGCGGCTTGGCGATAAACCGGGCGGTACCAATCCCTTGCGGCGCTTGAAGACGCCCGGTTCTGACCGAGGAAACACCCGATGATCGTCCTGACCTTGCCCTGTCTGTTGTGCGTATCGGCGGGGCGGCAATGAGCGGGACGGCTGCTGCCGCGCCGCGCGGCGGGATCGCGCGGGTATCGCGCCGGGTCATGAACCTCGCCTACATCCTGACCCAGAACGCCCGCCGCCACGGCGATCGCCCCGGCTTCATCTGGAACGAGAAGGCCTGGTCCTGGCGCCATATCGACCAGAACGTCTCGGCGCTGGCGGCGGCATTGGCCGCGCGCGGCATCGTCAAGGGCGACCACATCCTGGTGCATTCCAAGAACTGCGACGAGATGTTCTGGTCGATGTTCGCCGCCTTCCGGCTCGGCGCGGTCTGGGTGCCGACCAATTTCCGCCTGATGCCGGACGAGGTCGCCTATCTCGCGGCGGCCTCCGGCGCCAAGGCGTTTCTGTGCCACGCCGACTTCCCCGAACATGCCAAGGCGGCCGCCAATCCCGCGCTCGAATTCGTCTGGCAGATCGGGGAGGAGGGCACGTTCGGCGAGGCGACGCTCGGCGATGTCATCGCCAAGCACGCCGGCGCTGTGGTCGAGAACGTTGCCGTCGACTATGACGATCCCTGCTGGTTCTTCTTCACCTCCGGCACCACCGGCCGCTCCAAGGCCGCGGTCTTGACCCATGGCCAGATGGCCTTCGTCATCACCAACCATCTCGCTGACCTGATGCCCGGCACCACGGAAGAGGACGCCTCGCTGGTGGTGGCGCCGCTATCGCATGGCGCCGGCGTACATCAATTGGTGCAGACCGCGCGCGGCGTGCCGACCATCCTGCTGCCGTCGGAGAAGTTCGACATCGCCGAAGCCTTCCGGCTGATCGCCAAGCATCGCGTCAGCAACATGTTCACGGTGCCGACCATCCTGAAGATGATGGTCGAGCATCCCGCCGCCGACCAGCACGACCATTCCTCGCTGCGCTACATCATCTACGCCGGCGCGCCGATGTATCGCGAGGACCAGAAGGCGGCGCTGAACAAGCTCGGCGGCGTGCTGGTGCAGTATTTCGGCCTCGGCGAGGTCACCGGCAACATCACGGTGCTGCCGCCCGGACTTCACGATCCCGAGGACGGGCCGCATGCGCGGATCGGCACCTGCGGCTTCGAGCGCACCGGGATGCAGGTCTCGATCCAGGGCGACGATGGCAGCGAGCTGAAGGCGCACGAGACCGGCGAGATCTGCGTGATCGGTCCCGGCGTGTTCGCGGGCTACTACGACAACCCCGAGGCCAATGCGAAGGCGTTTCGCGACGGCTGGTTCCGCACCGGCGACCTCGGCCACATGGACGAGGAGGGCTTCGTCTACATCACCGGCCGTGCCTCCGACATGTACATCTCGGGCGGCTCCAACATCTATCCGCGCGAGATCGAGGAGAAGCTCTTGACCCATCCCGCGGTCGGCGAGGTCGCGGTGCTCGGCGTGCCCGATCCCTTCTGGGGCGAGGTCGGCGTCGCCGTCTGCGTCGCGCGCGAGGGCACCGAGGCGGTCGCGGAGGCGGAGCTTGCCGCCCATCTCGCGCCAAAAGTGCCGCGCTACAAGATGCCGAAACGCTTCTTCTTCTGGGAGGCGCTGCCGAAGTCCGGCTACGGCAAGGTGCCGAAGCGGCTGATCCGCGACGAGCTCGAGGCGCGCGGGCTGCTCGAAGTGATCGCCAAATCGACGGGCGCGTGAGGCGATGCGCAGCATCGCCCAGCCTGGCGCTCCGCATCCAGAGCGCATCCAATGGGTCAGGGCGCGCGGCCGCGCCTTTTCATTCGTGCTCGAGGCCGGCATTCCCTTGCTCGAAGCCGTGCGCCGCGGCTTTGCGGCGGAGGGCTTTTGCAGCGGCGTCCTGAGCGCGAAAAGCGGCGCGCTCGGGCCGTTCGCCTATGTGATGCCGGCGCTGTCGAAGGATGGCGTCAACGCTGCGTTCTACAGCGACACGTTCCGTCCCGACGGCGTGACCCGGCTCAAGCTGGCGGCGTTGACCTTCGGCGAACGCGACGGCGCGCCGTTCTTTCATTGCCACGGCCTGTGGACTGAGGCCGACGGCCGTTTCAATGGCGGCCACATGCTGCCGGAAGAAACCATTGTCGCCGAGCCGTTCGAGGTGAACGCGTTCGGGATTGACGGCGCGACGTTCCTGGCCGAGGCGGACAGCGAAACCAATTTCAAGCTGTTCGGTCCGGTCGCAGCCGAGCCGCGTGGGGCCAGGACCACGAGCCATGCCTTCGCGCTGCGGCTGCGGCCGAACCAGGATTTTGCCTGCGCGCTGGAAGCCTTCTGCCGCCAGCACGGCATCCTGCGCGCGCGGCTGCATGGCGGCGTCGGCTCGACCATCGGCGCCGTCTTCACCGACGGCCACAGCGTGGTGCCGTTCGCGACCGAGCTCGCGGTGACCGCGGGCGAGATCGCACCGGACGCGGATGGCCGGCTGCATGCCGAGCTCGACATCGCGCTGGTCGACTATCTCGGCGGCATCGCCGAGGGACGCCTGGTGCGCGGCGACAATCCGGTGCTGATGACGATGGAGCTGGCGCTGGAGGTGCTGGCGGAGGCGGAGCAGCCGTAGGGGCGGGCGCTTTCTCCCGGCGGTCGTCCTGGCGTTCGCCGGAGCCGATATCGCGCCGCGGCCTCCGCTGTCCCATAACCACAGACATTCGTTGTCGAAGCGAGCTGTGGCTCAAGCGTTATGCAACAATGACCTTCGGTGGTTATGGGTCCCGGGTCGCGCTTCGCTTGCCCGGGACGACACCTAATTTGTTGCGCGATCTGCGAGTCACATATCCGCATTCTCGCGACATGAATTGTCCGAGGCTTGCCGCCTTCGCCGCCCTCTCTTGACCAGGGGGCGCAGGGGCCGCTCACCTCCGCTTGCGGACATGGATGTTGATGTCGAGGTCGATCTCGCTGACGCAGGTCTGCTCGGTGCGATGCGATCCGCCCTCGTGCCAAGGGCCGTTGCGCAGGCTGATGTCGCTGACGTGAGCGAGCCGCAGGCAGCGCCATTGCGGCAGTTGGCCCGAGCTCGAGCCGCCGAACTGCCAGGCCAGCACGACCTCTTCACCGCTCTTGTTGTGGCCGATGATGTGCGGGCAGAGTTCGCGCGGCCGGCCGTCATAGATGCAGACCGCTTGCTGTTCGTTGAGGATCGCCTTGCGGAAGAGTGCGTAAGACTTGCTGGGCATGGGGCATCCGGCCATCTAGGATTGTTGCGGGCTCTTATCATAAACTGGGCCGCCCGCCATTGTTTCCCCGGATCCGCGCACATGGCCAGACGAAACCGCCCGATCAACATGCCTGCGCCGTATCTGAAGCGGGTCTGGCTCGATCCTGCGCGAATTCCGAACCGCGATGCCTATCCGTTCGTACTGCCGCTGCTGCGCGACGATTTCGAGCTGAGCTTCGACAAGGCGATCACGATCATCGTCGGCGAGAACGGCACCGGCAAATCGACGCTGCTCGAAGGCATCGCCGTGATGGCCGGCTATGACGACGCCGGCGGCGGCAAGGGCTATCGCGCGGTCGACCATGGCAATGCCGTTGAGAAGATGGGCGGCTCGCTTGCGTCGGCGCTGCGTGCCAGCTGGCTACCTAAGATCACGAATGGCTGGTTCTTCCGCGCCGAGAGTTTTTTCTCGGTGGCGCGCTACGTCGACGAGGCCGCGCTGGATGTCGGAGACGTGCCGCCGAACTTCCTGTCCTATTCCCACGGCGAGGGCTTCCTGCGCTTCTTCAACGAGCGTTGCCAGCGGCAGGGCATCTTCATCTTCGACGAGCCGGAATCCGCGCTGTCGCCGTCGCGGCAGATCGAATTCCTCAAATTGTTGCACCGGATGAACGGCACCGGCCACTGCCAGGTGATCATGGCGACGCATTCGCCGGTGCTGATGGCCTATCCGAATGCGACGCTGCTGCGGCTGAGCAAATACGCGCTGGAGCCGGTGGGCCTGAGGGAGACCGATCACTACCGGCTGATGCGCGAGTTCTGCGACGACCCCAAGGGGTTCGTCGAGGCGGCGATCGAGGACTGACGCCGCTGCCCGGCAGGCTTGCCTCCCGGGGAAGCCGGCGGGTGCGAGTTCGCTCTGGTGCAAGAAGCAGGTTGCCGGTCTAGTCTAGAACCTCCAATCATAAACTGCGGCATGCGCCAGGCGGCGCAGGGCCGACAGACATCGGGAGAGGACCAAGGATGAGGCGGACGATCGCACGGACTTTCGTGGTGGTGGCGGCATTGGCCGTGTTGGGGGCCGTTTGGGCTCATGGGCCGACCCGCCAGAAGGTGCGGGAATCCATCGAGATCGATGCGCCGCAGGCCAAGGTGTGGGCGGTGATCGGCAATTTCCAGGACATGAGCTGGCTTGCCGGTGTCGCCAAGACCGAGGGCGAGAAGGGCAACGAGATCGGCGCCACACGGCGGCTGACACTGGCGCCCGGCATTACCATCGACGAGGAGCTCTACAAATACGAACCAGAGATGATGAGCTATTCGTACCGGATCACGGCGGTCGACGTGAAGGTGCTGCCGGTCACCAACTATTCCTCGACGCTGACGGTGTCGCCGGCGCCGGACGGCAAGTCGAAGCTGGAATGGGCCGGCGCGTTCTATCGCGGCTTTCCCAACAACGACCCGCCGCCGGAGCTGAGCGACGAGGCCGCGGTGAAGGCGGTGAGCGGGCTCTACAAGACCGGGCTCGAAGCGCTGAAGAAGAAGATCGAGAGCGGGACCTGAGCATGATCCGGAAAAGTGCGAAGCGGTTTTCCGACAAGATCATGCTCAAGACGAGGAGCTAAAGCGCGATGATGGTTTGTCCCAATCTCGTCGGGCTTTAGCCGTGCGCGCGATTGCGCTCGTCGCGCTGCTTGCCAGCCTCGGCGCCGCGCGCGCCGAGGAGGCGTTCGTCACCAACCAGCTCAGCGACGATCTCACGGTGGTCGATCTCGCGACCTCGAAGCCGGTCGCGACCATCGCGATCGGCGGCAAGCCGGCGGGCGTTGCCGTCAGCAATGACGGCCGCTTCGCCTATGTGACCAGCCCGGATGCCAAGGCGGTCACGGTGGTCGACGCGCCGGCGCGAAAGGTCGTGGGGCGGGTCGATGTCGGCGGCGGGCCGCTCGGCATCGCGGTCGCGCCCGATGGCGCGATGGTCTATGTCGCCGACTGGTACGCCGCCGCGGTGCGGGTGATCGATGCCAGAGAGCAGCGTGTCGTCGCAAGTATCGCGGTCGGTGCATCGCCGTCCGGGCTGGCGGTGACACCGGATGGGCTGCTGCTGCTGTCGGCGGATCGCGACGATGACAGCGTCTCCATCATCGATACCGCCTCGCGCGAGCTGAGGGGGATCGTGAAGGTCGGGAGTCGGCCGTTTGGTGTCACCATCGATGCCGATGGCAAGCGTGCCTACACCGCCAATGTCGGCACCAACGACGTCTCGGTGATCGACGTCGCGACCGCGCGCGAGATCGGCCGCGTGCATGTCGGCCTGCGCCCCTACGCGGTGGCGCTGGCGCAGGGCCGCGGCTTCGTCACCGACCAGTATGACGGCAAGGTCAGCGTGTTCGACCTCGCGACGTTGCAGCCCGTGAAGCGGATCACGGTCGGCGATTACCCCGAAGGCATCGAGGCGACCGCCGACGGCAAGCGCATCCTGGTCGCGAACTGGGAAAGCAACACGCTGAGCATGATCGACGCCGCCGAGCTGAAGGTGATTGGCGAGGTCAAGGTCGGCGACGGCCCGCGCGCGTTCGGGGCGTTCCTCAGACGGACGGAGTAGGGGGAAGGTGCGTGGGGTGTCCCAAAATATCGAAAACAACCCCATGCAAAGGAGCAGGCTGCCGTCGAGACTCGGAAAAGCGACTTGACGCGTCGGGCAAATCAGCGGTACGTTTTTATTATTCCGAAATTGTGCAAGCGTCCGCCGCCGCAGGATAGAGCCAACCGGCCCCTGCGGCCGGTCGCCGAGCCGCGCCCCATTGGCTCACCAGCGCGGCAGGCATATATTATCGGGCAAATAAGCGGAACACAGGGAGGATGCCATGCATCATACCTTGGTGCCCAGTGACCGGGTCGAGCATGTCTGCGTCTTCGGGCGCGATGGCGCCAAGCTCGGGTCGATCGAGCGGCTGATGCTCGACAAGGTGAGCGGAACGGTGGCCTATGCCATCATCAAGACCGGAGGCGTGCTGAGTACCCACCACCACTATCCCGTCAGATGGACCGCGCTGCGATTCGATCCTGTGCGGCAGGCCTTCGAGGCCGAGGTGACGCTGGATGATCTGCGGTCAGGACCCTCCGAATTCGACGGCGACGAATTCGACTGGGGCGACCGCTCGCGATCGTACACGCACCCGAACTATTGGGCGGTGTAGCAGAGCGGTTGAGAGACCGTAGCCCGCATGAGCGAAGCGACATGCGGGAGCGGTCAACTTGTTCGGCTGATAGACCCCGCATATCGCTCCGGTCATGCGGGCTACTAAGTCAGGCACATGCCCCAATTCAAGCCCGCCGGCTGGCCTTCCGTCATACCGCGAATTGTCACCCGCGACCTCACTGGCTTGGCCAGATTTCTTCGAGACGTTTTCGATGCGCAGGGCAAAGTGCGCTCCGGCGCGCCAACGGAAATCCGGATCGGAGACTCGATCATCCTGATCAGCGACGGCGGAGGCGTCCGCGAGGCGATGTCGGCCTTTCTCTACGTCTATGTTCGAGACGCGGACGAGACCTATCGGCGGGCGATCGCGGCAGGCGCTGAATCGATCGAGCCGCCTGCGGATACGCCCTATGGCGACAGACGCGCGATGGTGCGGGATGCCTGGGCCAACGTCTGGCAGATCGCCACCTGCCGTGGGAGCTAAGTGTGTAGCCCGCATGAGCGAAGCGATATGCGGGACCGGTCATTGTTGGCCGCGAGAGGCCCCGGATATCGCTTCGCTCATCCAGGCTACTTGCTACGGGCCTGGTCTGCTCGAAGCAGCCACATGACCTGGTCGCGATATCTGAGGGGAAATGCAACCGAAAGCGGATGGTCTTTCGATCCTGACATTTTGCGAGCAGCGTCATTCAGTATCGCAACGTAGGTCATCGCGTTCGGCAGGTCGCCAACCAGCCGCACATCAGCATGCATTACAAGCACGGGACCGTGCGGCAACCACGAGAGATCGCGGATTCATTCCTCGAACCCATCCCAATTGCTCCCAAAGTAACCGGGAAATTCGAGCTGTGCAGCGAGCGTGGCCAAGAGCGCCGCTTTGCTCGTCACATTCTCAAGGATGCTGGCGCGCACCGCTGCAGGGGACGACGCGCCCTCATCTTCGAACGAGATGAATGTTTGCGGCTCGCTCACCCGGCCTGTGTCACTCCGCCGCCTCGCTCGCTGAGCTCTTCCTCGGCTTGCTGTTCGCCTTCTTCAGCACCGGAGCCAGGAACTTGCCGGTGTAGCTGCGCGGGGCCTTGACGATGTCCTCGGGCGGGCCCCAGGCGACGATCTCGCCGCCGCCGTCGCCGCCTTCGGGGCCGAGGTCGATGACCCAGTCGGCGGTCTTGATGACCTCGAGATTGTGCTCGATCACCACCACCGTGTTGCCCTGGGCGACCAACTCGTGCAGCACCTCGAGCAGCTTGGCGACGTCGTGGAAGTGCAGGCCGGTGGTCGGCTCGTCCAGGATGTAGAGCGTGCGCCCGGTGGCGCGCTTTGACAGCTCCTTCGCCAGCTTGACGCGCTGGGCTTCGCCGCCCGACAGCGTCGTCGCCTGCTGGCCGACATGGATGTAGTCGAGGCCGACGCGGTGCAGGGTCTGGAAGGTCTCGCGCACGCGCGGCACCGCCTTGAAGAATTCGGCGGCTTCCTCGACCGTCATGTCGAGCACGTCGGCGATGCTCTTGCCCTTGAACAGCACCTCCAGCGTCTCGCGGTTGTAGCGCTTGCCCTTGCAGGTGTCGCAGGTGACGTAGACGTCGGGCAGGAAGTGCATCTCGATCTTGATGACGCCGTCGCCCTGGCAGGCCTCGCAGCGGCCGCCCTTGACGTTGAAGGAGAAGCGCCCGGGCTCGTAGCCGCGCGCCTTCGCCTCCGGCAGGCCGGCGAACCATTCGCGGATCGGCGTGAAGGCACCGGTATAGGTCGCGGGGTTGGAACGCGGCGTGCGGCCGATCGGCGACTGGTCGATGTCGATGATCTTGTCGATGTGCTCGAGGCCCTCGATGCGGTCGTGCGGCGCCGCGCCCTCGCTGGCGTTGTTCAGCTTGCGGGCGATGGCGCGGTACAGCGTGTCGATCAACAGCGTCGACTTGCCGCCGCCGGAGACGCCGGTCACGCAGGTGAACAGGCCGAGCGGGATTTCGGCCGAGACGTTCTTGAGGTTGTTGCCGCGGGCGTTGACGACCTTGATGGTGCGCCGGTGGTTCGGCGGCCGCCGGTCGGGCACAGGCACCGACAACTCGCCGGTGAGATACTTGCCGGTCAGCGATTTCGGATTGCGCATGATCTGGTCGGGCGTGCCTTCGGCGACGATGTGGCCGCCATGCATGCCGGCGCCGGGCCCGATATCGAGCACATAATCGGCGAGGCGGATGGCGTCCTCGTCATGCTCGACCACGACCACGGTGTTACCGAGGTCGCGCAGCCGCTTCAGGGTGTCGAGCAGGCGGGCATTGTCGCGCTGGTGCAGGCCGATCGACGGCTCGTCCAGCACGTAGAGCACGCCGGTGAGGCCCGAGCCGATCTGCGAGGCGAGGCGGATGCGCTGGCTCTCGCCGCCGGACAGCGTGCCGGAGGAGCGCGACAGCGTCAGGTAGTTCAGGCCGACGTCGAGCAGGAAGGTCAGGCGCTCGCGGATCTCTTTCAGGATGCGCGTTGCGATCTCGTTCTGCTGCGCGTTCAGCGCCTCCGGCACCGTCTCGAACCATTCGCCGGCGCGCTTGACCGAGAGCTCGGAGATCTCGCCGATGTGCTTGCCGCCGATCTTGACGCACAGCGCCTCCGGCTTCAGGCGGTGGCCGTTGCAGCCTTCGCAGGGCACGTCGGAGAAATACTTGCCGAGTTCCTCGCGCGCCCACTCGCTCTCGGTCTCGCGGTAGCGGCGGTTGATGTTGGTGATGACGCCCTCGAACGGCTTCTTGGTGTCGTAGGAGCGGACGCCGTCCTCATAGGAGAACTTGATCTCGTCGTCGCCGGAGCCGTGCAGCAGCGCGTTCTGGACCTTCTTGGTGAGGTCCTTCCACTTGGTGTCGAGCGTGAACTTGTAGTGCTTGCCGAGCGCGGTCAGGGTCTGGATGTAGTAGGGCGAGGATGATTTCGCCCAGGGCGCGATCGCGCCCTTGCGCAAGGTCAGCTCCTTGTCGGGGATGACCAGGTCCGCGTCGATATGCTGCTCGACGCCGAGGCCGCCGCAGGCCGGACAGGCGCCATAGGGGTTGTTGAACGAGAACAGGCGCGGCTCGATCTCGGGGATCGTGAACCCGGAGACCGGGCAGGCGAACTTCTCCGAGAACAGGATGCGCTCGGGCCCGCTCTTGTCGTGGATTTTGGCGGTTTTCTTCTTGTCCTCTTTCTTGTCGTCCTGGGCGGCCGCCGCCGGCGCGTCGGCATATTCAATCACGGCGAGGCCCTCGGCGAGCTTCAGCGCGGTCTCAAAGCTTTCCGCGAGGCGCTGGGCGAGGTCGGGACGCACCACGATGCGGTCGACCACGACGTCGATGTCGTGCGGGAATTTCTTGTCGAGCGCCGGCGCCTCGGACAGTTCGTAAAAGGTGCCGTCGATCTTGACGCGCTGAAAGCCCTTCTTGAGGTACTCGGCGAGCTCCTTCTTGTACTCGCCCTTGCGACCGCGCACGACCGGCGCCAGCAGATAGAGGCGGGTGCCTTCCGGCAGCGCTAGCACGCGATCGACCATCTGCGAGACGATCTGGCTCTCGATCGGCAGGCCGGTGGCCGGCGAATAGGGCACGCCGACGCGCGCCCAGAGCAGGCGCATGTAGTCGTAGATCTCGGTGACGGTGCCGACGGTGGAGCGCGGGTTCTTCGACGTGGTCTTCTGCTCGATCGAGATCGCCGGCGACAGGCCGTCGATCTGGTCGACATCCGGCTTCTGCATCATCTCGAGGAACTGGCGCGCATAGGCCGACAGCGATTCGACGTAGCGGCGCTGGCCCTCGGCATAGATGGTGTCGAACGCGAGCGACGATTTGCCGGAGCCGGACAGGCCGGTGAACACCACGAGCTTGTCGCGGGGAATCTCGACGTCGATGTTCTTCAGATTGTGTTCGCGCGCGCCACGGATCGTGATGGCGCGCGATGAGGAGCCGGCGTTCTGTTGGCGCTTCGCCTTGAGCACTTCATCCATAGCGACAGTTCCGGGCGCATGCTTGGCGCCTTTTGGGCGCGCATCGCCGGTGATG
Source organism: Bradyrhizobium sp. USDA 4504 (assembly GCF_054063995.1). NCBI lineage: Bacteria > Pseudomonadati > Pseudomonadota > Alphaproteobacteria > Hyphomicrobiales > Nitrobacteraceae > Bradyrhizobium > Bradyrhizobium sp. USDA 4504. Next base: position 2,746,554 of record NZ_JBSSGV010000001.1, read on the forward strand.
CCGGGACCTTGCGCCGATGGGGTGTGAAGACTGGAACGTAGGAAGAACGGTCGACAATTTCCAGTGCTGAGTCGCGTCCATCAACGGATAGTTTGCCTGATGGCAGCAGCCGTCAGCAGCGCCGGTTCCGCTAGAGCCTTTTCCCGCTTCGATGGGATCGGAACGGGAGCTCTGGATTCCTGCTGTGACGCGTTTTCTTGACGCGAACCGCAATTCACTTCGCTCGAAAACGCGCTTACGCAAAAAGGCCGGCGCTAGGCCGGCCAGTGCGATCTGACCGCCGATGGCGGTCAGGCAATTCGCTCAGGCTTAGTACTTGGCGACGATCGGGCCGCCGAAGTGATAGTTGACGCCGAACTGGGCGCTGTGCAGCTCGAGCGTACCGGACGGCACGCCGAAATAGTTCTCGCTGTCGAGGCTGCGATACAAGTATTCGCCCTTGATCGACCACTGCGGCGCGATGAACGCCTCGACGCCGGCGCCGACGGTCCAGCCGGAGTGAAAGTTGCTCTGCGAGGCGGTCACGCCGAGCGCGGTGACGCTGACCTCGTTGTTGGCCCAGGCGTAACCGCCGGTGCCATAGAACAGCACCTTGTCGACGGCGAAGCCGAGGCGGCCGCGCACGGTGCCGAGCGAGTCGATCTTGCTGCGGGCGGTGACGCCGAGCGCGGAGACCGATGCGTCGATGTCAGCGCCTGCGGCGTCGACCTCGAGGCCGTACACGATGTTGCCGGCTTGCCAGTTGTAGCCGATGGTGCCGCCGCCGAAGCCGCCTTCCATGCTCGGGGTGCCGGAGTTCTCGCTGGCGTAGCCGCCGAAGCCACCGACGTAGAAGCCGGTCCAGTTGTAGATCGCGGCTGGCGGCGGAGCCTTCACGTAAGGCGCGCGTGCCGCCATGTCGGCGGCCATTGCCGGTGCAAAAGCGCTCAGTGCAAACATGCCGGCCGAGGCCAGCAAAACAGTCCTCATTTTCAAAGTCCCAGTCCCATTTTCTTGTTGTCCCTTCAGATATCTTGAAGAGAGCGTCACAGCAGTGTCGCGTGACGTGCTGGTGCTTCTACAGAGAAATGCCGGAACGTGTGTATCCGCGAAACCACAACGCACCGAAAACGGCCCCGGTGAGGTGCGCGTGCACACGCAACGAAAAAGCCGGCGCACAAACAGGCGCAAACAAAAAGGCCGGCGCGAGGCCGGCCTTTCGTCTGGATCAATCGGCCTGGCGCGATCAATAGCGCGCGACGACCGGACCACCCCACTTGTAGTTCACGCGGACGGTAACGAGGTCGACGTCCTGGCGATCGCGGATGGTGCTGTTCAGCGTGCCGTTGGGGGCGATCAGGTTATAGGTCTTGTCCTGCATGAACAGGTGGTCGTATTCGATGCCCGCGGTCCAGTTCGGCGCGAAGCCGACTTCGATGCCGGCGCCGACGGTGCCGCCCCAGCGGGTGTCGCTGGCGCTGCCGACCAGCACGCCGGTTGGGGTGAAGTAGGTGTTGAAGCGGTTGTCGGTCAGCGCCGCGCCGCCCTTGGCGTAGAGCAGCACGTTGTTGACGGCGTAACCGATCTGGCCGGTGAACAGGCCGAACGCGTCGATCTTGGACTGGTTGGTGAACAGGCCCGGGAAGATCGCGCTGTTGTTGCTGCCCTTCAGGTCAGCCCAGTCGCCCTGCGCTTCGAGGCCGAACACCCAGGCGCCAGCCTGCCAGCGATAACCGATCTGGCCACCGGCGACGCCGCCGGTTGCATCATGGCAACCATCTGATGCGAGGAAGATGCCGGCCGGGAGCTGGTCCCAGCAATTGTGGCTCGAGCCCCAGCCGCCGTTGGCGCCGATGTAGAAGCCGGTCCAGTCATAGATCGGGGCAACCACGGGCGGCGGCGCCTTGGTGTACGGGCGCGCAGCGAGATCGGCAGCCGCGGCAGGCGCAGCAAACGCAATCAGAGCAACCGTACCGAGCAAAAACTTCTTCATTATCAATCCCCCAGCACCCCGATCGGCTTCCAAACGGTCCCGAAGCACGATCCCAGACGCGAGCGCCCGCGCCATGGTTGGAGCTATACGCTGATTCAACCGAAAACGCAGTCTCCCAAATGCAACACTCGCGGGAGAAGTATCGATAAGGCAAGCTGCTGATTTGTTTGTTGTTTTTCTAAATCTTGCTGCCGAGCGTCGGCCTGCACCGAGATCGACTGCCGCTCTGACGGCACTCGCCGCTTCTACGGATGGTTGTGGCGAACAAAACTGGAACGATGCCGGATCCGGTGCTATATCCCGATATCCGTGGATAACCGCGAGACGGCAAAGGCGACGAGCCGGCACCGGCGTATAGGGTCATCCACGACGCCTGCGGCGTAAGTGGCGAAGGTTGAGAGTGGCGGCCGAATGTCCGGACGCCCGGTTTTTGAGTGGAGATGATGCGATGGCAGGAAGCGTGAACAAGGTGATCCTGGTGGGAAACCTCGGCAAGGATCCGGAAATCCGGCGGACGCAGGACGGCCGTCCGATCGCAAACCTTTCCATCGCCACCTCGGAAACCTGGCGCGACAAGGGCACCGGCGAGCGCAAGGAAAAGACCGAGTGGCACCGCGTCGTGATCTTCAACGAGGGCCTCTGCAAGGTCGCCGAGCAGTATCTGAAGAAGGGCGCCAAGGTGTACATCGAGGGGCAGTTGCAGACCCGCAAATGGACCGACCAGAGCGGCGTCGAGAAGTACTCGACCGAAGTCGTGCTGCAGGGCTTCAACTCCAACCTCACCATGCTCGACGGGCGTGGCGGTGGGGGCAGCAGCTTCTCCGATGATGGCGGCAGCGATTTCGGTTCGGCCGGACCAGTCAGCTCGGCGCCGCGCCGCGCCGTCGCCGCGGGTGGTGGCAGCAGCCGCAACAGCGACATGGACGACGACATCCCGTTCTGAGCAGCGGTCGCGCTTCCGTCGATTCCGTCAGGCGCCGTTCCGTGAAGATCATTTCCCGGAACGGTCGTTGCGATCGGCACCAGCAATTTCCTCGTGTGGAATATGAGGATAACCCGGTAACTCTCTGTCAGAACGTCGGTGGTTCGACGTAAGGGGATGCGGGTTCCCTGGACTTTGACACAGCCTGATGTAAATGATATTTACATTGGCCTGCGGCATTTGATGCCTGGCCGCGAGCTTCACCCGAGGGCCGGCCATCATGAGCCTCGCGCCATTGCTCGACGCCGCGCCTGCGATCCCGCTCCACGCCTTTGCCGCGATGGCCGCCTTCGTGCTCGGCTCCATCCAGCTCGCCGCCCCCAAGGGCACGCTGCCGCACCGGACCCTGGGCTGGATCTGGGTGATCCTGATGCTGGTGGTCGCCGGAAGCTCGTTCTGGATCCATCAGATCCAGCTGGTCGGTCCCTGGAGCCCGATCCACCTGCTGTCGATCTTCTCGCTCGCCATGCTGGCGCTCGGCGTCACGGCCGCACGGAGCCACAATGTCCGCCGCCACAGGTTCACGATGATCGGCATCTTCTTCGGCGCGCTGCTCATCGCCGGACTGTTCACCTTGATGCCCGGGCGGATCATGCACGCAGTGGTTTTCGGCCACTGACTGGCGAGGCGAACTGCCACTGGCGAGTGGCGAATAGGGATTTTTCCATCCGCTATTCGCCATTCGCCACGCGCTTCCCGACCAGGCAGCCGGAACCTCGGTGCTCCACCCGTAAGTGCATGAAAAAACGAACGGAAAAACGGCTTGCCGGAGCCGCGCAAGGGTGGTTATCAGGCCCCTGATGGGCTATATGATTCCCCAGCAGAACCGACCGGATTTCCCCTTTGTCCGATAACGACGACCACAAGCCCGGCGAGCCGCCGGGACCCTCAGATATTCGTCCCGTTTCCATCCTCGACGAGATGAAGAAGTCCTATCTCGATTACGCGATGAGCGTGATCGTGTCGCGTGCGCTGCCCGATGCGCGCGACGGGCTCAAGCCGGTGCACCGGCGCATCCTCTATTCGATGCATGAGCAGGGACATACGCCGGACAAGAAATACGTCAAATCCGCCCGCGTCGTCGGCGACGTGATCGGTAAATATCACCCGCATGGCGACCAGTCGATTTACGACGCGATGGTCCGCATGGCGCAGGATTTCTCACTGCGCGTGCCGCTGATCGACGGCCAGGGCAATTTCGGTTCGGTCGACGGCGATCCGCCGGCCGCCTATCGATATACCGAAGCGCGGCTGACCCGGGCGGCGCTCGCCGTGCTGGCCGACATCGACATGGAAACGGTCGATTTCCAGCCGAACTACGACAACTCCGAGCAAGAGCCGTCGGTTCTGCCGGCCCGGTTCCCGAACCTTCTGGTCAATGGCGCGGGCGGCATCGCCGTCGGCATGGCGACCAATATCCCGCCGCACAATCTCGGTGAGGTCGTCGATGCCTGCGTGGCGCTGATCGACAATCCGGCGCTCACGATCGACGAACTGATCGACATCATTCCCGGACCGGACTTCCCGACCGGCGGCGTCATCCTCGGCCGTCAGGGCATTCGCAGCGCCTACCACCTCGGCCGCGGCTCGATCGTGATGCGCGGCAAGGTGACGATCGACACCATCCGCAAGGATCGCGAAGCGATCATCATCACCGAGATTCCCTATCAGGTGAACAAGGCGACGATGGTCGAGCGTATCGCCGATCTCGTCAAAGAGAAGAAGATCGAGGGCATCGGGGACCTGCGCGACGAGTCCGATCGTGACGGCTATCGCGTCGTCATCGAGCTGAAGCGCGAAGCGGTGCCCGACGTGGTGCTGAACCAGCTCTACCGATTCACACCGCTGCAGACCAATTTCCCGGCCAACATGCTGGCGCTGGATTCCGGCCGTCCGCAGACGATGAATCTGAAGGACCTGCTCACCATCTTCGTCGCGTTCCGCGAGCAGGTGGTGACCCGGCGGACCAAGTTCCTGCTCGGCAAGGCGCGCGACCGCGCCCACATCCTGGTCGGCCTCGCGATCGCGGTCGCCAACATCGATGAGATCATCCGCGTCATCCGGACCTCGCCCGATCCGAACACCGCGCGCGAGGCCCTGATGTCACGCGACTGGCCGGCACGCGACGTCGAGGCGATGATCACGCTGATCGACGATCCCCGGCATCGCATCAACGAGGACGGCACGCTGCGGCTGTCGATGGAGCAGGCCAGGGCCATCCTCGACCTTCGCCTGCAGCGCTTGACCGCGCTGGGCCGCGACGAGATTTCCGAAGAGCTCGACAAGCTCGCGGCCGAGATCGCCGACTATCTCGACATCCTGCGCTCGCGCGCCCGCGTGCAGGGCATCGTCAAGACCGAACTGGCCGAGGTGAAGCAGCAGTTCGCCACCCCGCGCAAGACCGTGATCATCGAGCAGGAAGGCGAGGTCGAGGACGAGGACCTGATCCAGCGCGAGGACATGGTCGTCACCGTGTCGCATGCGGGTTACGTCAAGCGCGTGCCGCTGTCGACCTACCGGGCGCAGCGCCGCGGCGGCAAGGGCCGCGCCGGGATGCAGACCCGCGACGAGGATTTCGTCTCGCGCCTGTTCGTGGCGTCCACGCACACGCCGGTGCTGTTCTTCTCGTCGCGCGGCCAGGTCTACAAGGAGAAGGTCTGGCGGCTGCCGATGGCCGCGCCGAACGCGCGCGGCAAGGCGCTGATCAACATCCTGCCGCTGGAGCAGGGCGAACGCATCACGACGATCATGCCGCTGCCGGAGGATGAATCCTCCTGGGCCAATCTCGACGTGATGTTCGCGACGACCGGCGGCACCGTTCGCCGCAACAAGCTGTCCGACTTCGTCGACGTGCGCCGTTCCGGCATCATCGCCATGAAGCTCGGGGAAGGCGAGGCGATCGTCGACGTCCAGATCTGCACCGAGCATGACGACGTGCTGCTGACCGCCGCCGGCGGCCAGTGCATCCGTTTCCCGGTCACCGATGTGCGCGTCTTCACCGGCCGCACCTCGATGGGCGTGCGCGGCATTGCGCTGCCCGAGGCCGACAAGCTGATCTCGCTGGCGATCCTGCGCCATGTCGAGACCACGTCGGACGAGCGCTCGGCCTATTTGAAGATGCGCCGCGCCGTGGCCGGCGAGGCCGCGACCGAGGAGCCGGTCGAGGCCGAGGGCGAGGAGACAGCGAATGCGATCCAGCTGTCGCAGGAGCGCTATGCCGAACTGTCGGCGGCCGAGCAGGTGGTGCTGACCGTCTCCGTCAACGGCTATGGCAAGCGGACCTCGTCCTACGAGTACCGCACCACCGGCCGCGGCGGCAAAGGCATCGTCGCGATGAGCGTCAACAACCGGAACGGCAACCTGGTGGCGTCGTTCCCGGTCGAGGACGCCGACCAGATCATGCTGGTCACCGACAAGGGTCAGCTGATCCGCTGCCCGGTGGCCGATATCCGCGTCGCCGGCCGCTCGACCCAGGGCGTGATCGTGTTCGACACCGCCGAGGACGAGCACGTGGTCTCGGTCGAGCACATTCCTGAAGAGGAAAACGGCGAGAACGGCAACGGCGGCTAGCGCCGCCGTTTCGGAGAACCCCCAGCCCGAATGCAGCCAACGGGGCGCGCACAACATGCGCGCCCCGTTGACAGGCTCCGCGAAATCCGGCGGCCTGCCTTACGCCCCTAGCCCAAGGGCAACGCCCTATGCTTTGATGGGGTCCGGCGGATCTACCGATTTCGGGAGGCCGTTGTGACCGATCATCGCGTTGAGCGGCGGCTTGCAGCTATCCTGGCGGCTGATGTGGCCGGATATAGTCGGTTGACCGGCCTGGACGAGGAAGGGACACACGTCCGGCTGAGGGAGTGTCTGCGTGGACTCGCTGATCCCAAGATCAGCGAACACCGTGGCAAGGTCGTCAAGCACACGGGCGACGGCATGCTCGCCGAGTTCGGCAGTGTCGTGGATGCGGTGCGTTGCGCCATTGAGGTCCAGCGCGGAATGGCCGAGCGAAATGCCACGGTGCCGCAACTCAAGCGGATCGAATTCCGCATTGGCATCCACGTCGGCGACATCATCGTCGATGAAAACGATATCTTTGGAGACGGCGTCAATATCGCCGCCCGCCTTGAAGGGATCGCGGAGCCCGGCGGGATCTGCATCTCGGACGATGCGCAACGTCAAATCCGCGGCAAGGTCGATGCCGTGTTCGAGGACATGGGCTCGCAGAACCTGAAGAACATTGCTGAGCCGATGCGCGCGTGGCGATTGAGGATAAACGCGGGCCATCCCGCTAGCGCCCCGACCGAGCCGCCGGTCGACAGCGCGCAAGCTCTGGCGCTCCCTGACAAGCCGTCGATCGCCGTGCTGCCGTTCGAGAATATGAGCGGCGACCCCGAGCAGGAATACTTCGCGGACGGAATGGTCGAGGAAATCATCACGGCGCTGTCGCGCTTCAAATGGCTGTTCGTGATCGCCCGAAATTCGAGTTTTACCTTCAAGGGCCGGGCGGTCGATATCAAGGAGGTCGGCCGCAGGCTCGGCGTCCGCTATGTCCTTGAGGGGTCTGTGCGCAAGGCCGCGGGGAAGGTTCGCATCACCGGGCAGTTGATCGATGCGGTTACCGGAACGCACATCTGGGCAGACAGGTTCGAGCGTGACCTGACGGACATATTCGCTCTCCAGGACGAGGTGACCGTCGCCGTCGTCTCGGCCATTCAACCAAAATTGCTGCAGATCGAAATCGGCCTGTCGGCACGGCGACCAGAGAACCTCACCGCCTATGATTTCTATCTCCGCGCCATGCAGCAGCATTACCTGATGACCGCCGACGGGTTGGCCGAGGCGATCAGGCTGGCGCATCGTGCTTTGGAGCTTGATCCCCGGTTCGGCTTTGTCGCCGCTCTGGCAGGTCTCGCTCACATGCAGAACATCCTTTGGGGGCATGCCGTCGATCCTCAATTTGACCGCAAGGAAGCGGTCCGGCTGCTTCGCCTGGCATTGAGCATCGACGATGGTGATGCGGAAACATTAGCCTGGGTTTCCCTCACCTCGGCGTACATGGTCGGCGATTGTGAGAGTGAGATCGAATTGGCCGACCGGGTGGTCGCTCTCAATCCGAATTCATATCGCGCATGGACCGCCAGAGGCAGCGTCTACAGAGTTGCCGGGCTTCCCGATGAAGCGGTCCGGAGTTTTGAACGCGCCATCCGCCTGAGCCCGTTAGACCCGCGGCTACCCATCACGTTTGTTGGGATGGGGATGGCCTTCATCGAGCTTCGCCGCTTTGACGAGGCCATTGCCGCAGCGAATAAATGCCGGCGCCAGAATGCCTCCTATTCGCTGGCCTACCGTTGTCTCGCGTCCGCGTTCGCTCATCTCGGACGCGACGCGGAGGCGCGCGAGGCGGCGGCGCTCCTGCTTCAGCTCGATCCCGCCTTTACAATTTCCGCAATGATCGCCAGGGGCGGGTACCCAAACGCGCAGCTGTTGATCGAGGGGCTTCGGAGGGCGGGATTGCCCGAATGAATTATGCCCGCGGGCGCCGACGAGGCGGCCATCGGGAGCCCGCGCGAACTGCGCGGACATGTAGGCGCGGTTGGTCGGGTACGACGTCCAGACGCCGTGCGGGCCGATATAGCCGAAGCTGTCGAGCGTGATGCCATTGATACGGCGGAGTGCCGTGCCCATGGCGGCGTAGATCGAAAACAGCTCCTGATCCGTCGGCGCCGCCTCGCGGTTGCCGAGCACGACGCCGTCGAGCTTGCTCATCAGCACAAAATTGAAGTCGATCAGCGCGCGGCTGTCGTCGGCTATGAGGATGCGGGGAATGGCAATGCCGGCGTCGCGCAGAAGACCGAGGACATAGACCTCCTTCGCCATCTTCCATTGCAGCTGGGCGGGGTAGACCTTGAGGATGCAGCTTGGCGCGTCAGCCCGCGTGATCTGGAGGATCGTGCTGATCTCGCCGCCGCGTAGCTCGGTGATGCCTGCCACGCGCGCGCCTGGCGCAATCCGATCGATGATCGCCTGAGCCTGATCGATCGGAATCGCCAGCCGCGGCTTCAGCTGAAGAGGCGGATCGTCTGACATGTCCGCATCCGGGCTGTGGGACTAGATCTCGATCTCCGTCCCGAATTCCACGACCTGTCCGGTCGGCACGCCGAAGAACGCCGCCGACCGTTCGGCGTTGCGCTGCAGGAACGCGAACAGCGATTCCCGCCACACCCACATGCCCGGAATGTCTTCCCGCGGGATGATGGTCTCGCGGCCGATGTAGTAGGTCACATCGGTCAGACGGAGACCGGGCAGTTTGCCCTGACGACAGGCGAGCTTTAGCCCTTCGTAAACGGTCGGATATTGCATGAAGCCGTAACGCAGGATGACGCGGATGATGCCCGGGGTGACGTCGTGAACCACAACGCGATCCTCGTCCGGGATGCGGGGGGATTCCTCGATCTGTACGGTGACCAGCAGCACGCGCTGGTGCAGCACGTGGTTGTGCTTAACGAACTGGGTCAAGGCAAGCGGCACGCCGTTAGGGGCGGAGGCGAGGAATATGGCGGTGCCCGGCAGCCGGCTGTGGCACTTGTTGACCGCGGTCTCGATCAGATCTTCTTCCGGCTGACGCAGCTTGCTGCGCGCCGTCTCGACCAGTTTCACGCCACCGCGCCAGGTCAGCATCAGGAAGGCCACCGCAGCGGCGAGCAGCAGCGGGAACCAGCCGCCTTCGAACAGCTTGGTCGAGTTCGCCGCAAAGAAGATCGCGTCGATGATGAAGAAAAAGCCGTTCACGGCGATCACGATGATGGGCGAATAGCCCCACTGGATCGCGACCAGCGCTGCAAGCAGCGTGGTGATCGCCATCAACAGCGACACTGCGATGCCGTAGGCGCCGGCGAGCGCGTCCGAGGTGCCGAAGGCGAGCACCGCGCCGAGTGTCCCCGCGGCGAGCAGCCAGTTCACCAGCGGCACGTAGATCTGCCCGATGGCATCGCTCGTGGTGTGCTCGATGTGCATGCGCGGCAGGAAGCCGAGCTGGATCGATTGCTGGGTCAGCGAGAACACACCCGAGATGATGGCCTGCGAGGCGATCACGGTGGCAATGGTCGCGAGCAGGACGAGCGGGTAATGCGACCAGTCCGGCGACAGCTGGAAGAACGGGTTTTCGATCGCGGTCGGGTCGGTGATCAACAGCGCGGCCTGGCCGAAATAGTTCAGCACCAGAGCGGGCAGGCAGACGGCGAACCAGGCGAGCCGGATCGGAAAGCGGCCGAAATGCCCCATGTCGGCATACATCGCCTCACCGCCGGTCACCGCGAGGAAGGCGGCGCCGAGGATGGCGAAGCTGACGTGAAAATCCTGATGGATCAGAAAATCGAATGCATAGAGTGGGCTCAGCGCAACCAGCACGCCGGGCGCCTTGACGATGCCGTGAATGCCGAGCGCTGCCAGCACGGCGAACCAGAACAGCATCACCGGGCCGAAGATCCTCCCGATGAAGCCGGTGCCCTGCTTCTGCATCATGAACAGGCCGATCAGGATCACGACGGTGATTGGCACCACCGCAGGGGTCAGCGAGGGCGCGTCGACCTTGAGGCCCTCGATCGCCGACAGCACCGAGATGGCCGGCGTGATCGCGCCGTCGCCATAGAGCAGGGCGGCGCCGATCAGGCCGACCACCAGAAGATGGGCGCGCCAGGTGCCGGGCGCCGCGTTGCGCGCCGAGAGTAGCGCCAAGAGCGCGACGATGCCGCCTTCGCCGCGGTTGTCGGCGCGCAGGATCAGCATCGCGTATTTGATCGAGATGATCAGGATCAGCGCCCACAGGATCAGCGAGACCACGCCGAGCACCGCGCTCTCGGTGAGCGGACCGCCATGGGTGGCGGCCTTGGCGGCTTCCTTCAGGGCATAGAGGGGGCTGGTGCCGATGTCGCCATAGACGACGCCCAGGGCACCGAGCGTGACGGCAACCGGGATCGGACTGGACGGGGGGTGGCCAGAAGAAACGATGGCGGGCGTACTCGTCACGGCAATCCCCCGGTGTCTTGCGCGCGCCGGGTCATCCGGCCGGGCGCCTTAGACGATAGTCTGCGACGGGACGTCGCAAATTACCATTGGGTTTTGTGTGACGGCCTGACCTTACGCCGGGCTGACGAGGGACGTCGCTCGACTACGGGCTACGGGGTACGGTCGGCGGTGACCAGGCGGGCTTCGCGAACCACTGTCTTGTTGCCGGCGCTGCGCAGGCACGCGGCCTCGAAATTCGGCCAGGCCTGCTGCGAGCAGTCCTTGCCGACCGGGTGGACGTCGAGACGGTCGCTCTTGGCCAGCGGCTGCGGGGTGGAGGCTTCGACCTGCGGCGCAAAGCCCGGCAGCACGGTGAGCGCGGCGGCAATGAACGCGGCAACAGCGATGGCGGAAAGTGCCTTGATCATGACGGTCCCCAGTTGATCGGGCCGCCCGGGCCCGTCGTTTCGTTGTCCAATGTCTACCGGCCGCAAGTTTCCTGGTGTCTTCGCCACCGCGGGAAATGGTTTCGTCGCGGGCCGGTTTTGTTTCGTCCGCCAACGGCCGACGAAACATTCACCCCGTAGACGCTGGCATCCCAGGACTCGTTCACTGGACGACTGGAAATTTGTTCCGAGCGAGCAATGGAACCCGGGCGGCTTGCCGGGGAGAGCCGGGCGGGTTAGGAGGGACCATGTCCCGTATCGCGATCTATCCCGGCTCCTTCGATCCCGTCACCAACGGCCATCTGGACGTGGTGAAACAGGCCGTCTTCCTTTGCGACCGCCTGATCGTCGCCATTGGCGTCCATCCCGGCAAGAAGCCGCTGTTTTCCACCGAGGAACGGCTGGCCATGGTCCATGAGGTGTTCGGCCCCATCGCCCAGCAGGCAGGCTGCGCCTTCGAGAGCGCGACCTATGACAATCTCACGGTCGCAGCGGCGCGCGCGGCCAAGGCCACGCTGATGATTCGCGGCCTGCGCGACGGCACCGATCTCGATTACGAGATGCAGCTTGCCGGCATGAACGAGGCCATGGCGCCCGAGGTGCATACCGTGTTCGTTCCGGCGTCGGTTGCGGTCCGCCCGATCACCGCCACACTGGTGCGCCAAATCGCCCAGATGGGCGGCGACTTCTCTTCATTCGTGCCGTCATCAGTCGCAGCTAGCCTGAAGGCCAAGTTCGCCGGCTGATCCCGGCGGCCTGCCACACCCCAACGTTAAAGCTCCGGAGTTGCCATGATCCGCATTCTTGCATTCGTTGCTGCGCTGCTCTGCGTCGTGCCCGCGGTCGCACAGCCGCTGCCGGCCAATCTCGACAAGGCCGATGCGATCGTGATCGACACCACCAAGGGCCGCATCGTCATCAAGCTGCGCACCGATATCGCGCCCAAGCATGCCGAGCGCATCAAGCAGCTGGCGCGCGAGGGCTTCTACAACAACGTGCCGTTCCATCGCGTAATGGACGGCTTCATGGCGCAGACCGGCGACGGCCAGAACTTCAACGGCACCGGCGGCTCGAAATATCCGAACCTGAAGCAGGAATTCTCCCAGGTCCCGTTCAAGCGCGGCATCGTCGGCATGGCCCGGCGCGGCGACAGCGTCGACAGCGCCAATTCGCAGTTCTTCATCATGTTCGCCGACGGGCCGAGCCTGAATGGCCAGTACACCGTGATCGGCGAGGTGGTGCAGGGCATGGACGTGGTCGACAAGCTGAAGAAGGCGTCTGCGGGCTCTCCTGGTGGAGCCGTCACCGATCCCGACAAGATGGTGAAGGTGCAGGTCGCATCCGACATCAAGTGATCCGCATGGCGGCGCGCTGCAAACCACTCGCCTGGTTCGCCGCGCCGCTGGTTTGCCTGACGCTGACCGCACCGGTGCAGGCCGAGCCGGAGCAACTCAATACGATCAAGGACGTTGTTCTTGCCATCCACCGCTGCTGGCGGCCGCCGCCGGCAGACAAGGCCGGCCCGATCGACATCACCGTCATTGTCAGCTTCAACCGCGAGGGCGCGATCCTCGGGCATCCCAGGATCAGCTATGAATCGCAGGAGGCGACCGACAACGACCGGATTGCATACCGGATCGCGGTGATGGAGACGTTGCAACGCTGCACGCCGTTGCCATTTACCGAGAGCCTGGGCGGCGCAGTCGCCGGCCGCCCATTCGCGATCCCGTTCAGGAATAAGAAGTATCCACCCCGAAGCCAGGAGAAGCGAGCATGGCTGCTACCGAAAATACTCTGATCCTCGAAACCACCCAGGGCCCGGTCACGATCGAGATGCGCCCGGATCTCGCGCCCGGCCACGTCGCGCGGATCAAGGAGCTGGTGCGCGAGGGCTTCTACGACGGCATCGTATTCCACCGCGTGATCGACGGCTTCATGGCGCAGACCGGCTGCCCGCAGGGCACCGGCATGGGCGGCTCCGGCAAGAAGCTGAAGGCCGAATTCAACAAGGAGCCGCATGTCCGCGGCACCGCCTCGATGGCCCGCGCCGCCAATCCGGATTCCGGCGACAGCCAGTTCTTCATCTGCTTCGACGACGCCTCGTTCCTCAACGGCCAGTACACCGTCTGGGGCAAGGTCACCGAGGGCATGGAGAACGTCGACAAGATCAAGCGCGGCGAGCCGGTGAAGGATCCGGACAAGATCGTCAAGGCGCGCATGGCCGCCGACGCGGCGTAAGTCAAACACTCCGTCATTCCGGGGCGATGCGCAGCATCGAACCCGGAATCTCGAGATTCCGGGTTCACGCTTCGCGTGCCCCGGAATGACGGCGCTGAAGTATTAGTCACCGCCATGCGCACCGACCTCTTCGACTTCGAACTGCCCCCGGAAAGCATCGCGCTTCGCCCCGCGAGCCCGCGCGATGCCGCGCGGATGCTGGTGGTGCATCCGGGCGGCGTGCTGCGCGACGCCGCGATCGCCGACCTGCCGCGGTGGCTGGAGCCGGGTGATCAGATCGTCGTCAACGACACCAAGGTGATCGCGGCGCAACTCAAGGGCCGCCGCATCGGGCGCGACACCGAACCGAAGATCGAGGCGACCTTGATCAAGCGGCTCGACGGCTCACGCTGGCAGGCGCTGGTGAAGCCGGCGAAGAAGCTCAGCCCCGGCGACACCATCCGCTTCGGCAATGAGGGCAGGGTGTGCCTGCTCGGCAATCTCGATGCAGAGGTCGAGGCCAAGGGGCAGGAGGGCGAGGTGACGCTGTCATTCTCGTTCCATGGTCCGATGCTCGACCAGGCGATCGCCGATGTCGGCGCCACGCCGCTGCCACCCTACATCGCTTCCAAGCGCAAGCCTGACGAGAAGGACGTCAGCGACTACCAGACCATGTTCGCCGCCAATGAGGGCGCGGTCGCAGCGCCCACGGCGGGGCTGCATTTCACGCCGGCCTTGGAGGCCGCGCTGAAGAGCCGCGGTGTCGAGCTGCACCGCCTGACGCTGCATGTCGGGGCAGGGACCTTCCTGCCGGTGAAGACCGAGGAGACCTCGGAGCACAAGATGCATGCCGAGTGGGGCTGCATCACCGCCGAGACCGCTTCCGCCTTGAATGCCGCGCGCGCAAAAGGCGGCCGGATCGTCGCGATCGGCACCACGTCGCTGCGCCTGCTGGAAAGTGCCGCCAGTGCCGACGGCACTATCGAGCCGTTTGCGGCGGAAACCTCGATCTTCATCACGCCGGGCTACCGCTTCCGCGCGGTCGATATTTTGCTGACCAACTTCCATCTGCCGCGCTCGACGCTGTTCATGCTGGTCTCGGCCTTCTCCGGCCTCGAGACGATGCAGGGCGCCTACGCGCATGCGATCAGGGACGGCTACCGGTTCTATTCGTATGGCGATGCGTGTTTGCTGTTTCGCGCGCGAGGCTAGCTCCGCAAGCACGGTTGCTTCACCGTCACCCTGAGGCGGCCGCTTCTTCAGCGGCCCTCGAAGGGCGACGGCCCGACTGGGGCCGATGCATCCTTCGAGACGCCCGCCGCGCGGGCTCCTCCAGCGACAATGGCTGCGCCATTGCGCGGGGATGACGGTTCTTGCATTCACGCCATCGCGCGTTCGGGCAGCAGCTCGGCGATCTGCACCGCGTTGAGGGCGGCGCCCTTGAGCAGCTGATCGGCCGCGACGAACATCGAGATCGAGTGACCGCTGGGGTCGCTGAGATCCTTGCGGATGCGGCCGACCAGCACGTCGTCCTGGCCGGAGGCATCGATCGGCATCGGGAAGTAGTTCTTGGCGCGATCGTCGACGACCTTGACGCCCGGCGCCTGCGCCATCATCGCGCGCACCTGGTCCTCGGTGATCGGCTTCTCGCATTCGAAGGTGATCGACTCGCAATGCGCGCGCAGCACAGGCACCCGCACGCAGGTAACGCCGACCGCGATCTTCTCGTCCTCGAAGATCTTGTGGGTCTCCTTGATGACCTTGGTCTCCTCGTCGTTGTAGCCGGTCTCCGGATCGATCGCCGTGTTGTGGTTGAACAGGTTGAAGGCGTAGGGGTGCGGCATCACCTTCGGGGTGTAGACCTGTCCGTTGAGATTGGCGCGGGTGGACTCGACGAGCTCCTCCATCGCAGCTGCGCCGGCGCCGCTCGCGGCCTGGTAGGTCGAGATGATCACGCGCTTGATGCGGTTCTTCTGGTGGATCGGCCACAGCGGCACCAGCGCGGTGATGGCGGCGCAGTTCGGGTTGGCGATAATGCCCTTGTGGTCGCGGATGCGGTTGGCGTTGATCTCGGGGATCACCAGCGGCACGTTCGGATCCATCCGGAACGCCGAGGAATTGTCGACCACGACGGCGCCGGACTTCACCGCAAGCGGCGCGAACTTCCTGGAGATGCCGCTGCCGGCCGAGAACAGCGCGATGTCGACGCCCTCGAAGGCGCGCTCGGTCAGTTCCTCGATCACGATCGGCTTGCCGCGGAAGCTGATGGTCTTGCCGGCCGAGCGGGCGCTCGCCAGCGCCTTCAGCTTGCCGACGCGGAAGCCGCGCTTGTCCATGGTGGCGATGAATTCGGCGCCGACGGCACCGGTGACGCCGACAATCGCGACGACGGGATCGTTACTCACATTGTCCTCCATTCGAGTTGTATTTCAGGCAACAAAAAAGCCCCGGACCTTCATCAGGCGGGGCTTCGGGTAGAGATGATGCGGTTCGACCGACTACGCGCGCACGCCTCCCGAGGCCCCGGAGGGCTTGGTGGTTTTGCTGGTGCGTTTGGTCGCGGTGATCATGGAGCGGACTTATGCGGGACAGATCGGCGTCCGTCAACGGCTTTTGGGCGAAAACTTGGCGAGAGAAAACTTGGCGAGTGCCGCGCCGGCCTCAGCGCCTGCGCGCGCCGGGCGGTTCGAGGATCACCTCTTTCAGGTCGCTGCCGGCGAGCACGACGATAACGAAATTGAGCTTGCCGCGTTCGCGCATCAGGCCACCGCTGATCGCCTTTCCGGAGGTCGTGCGCTCGGCCACCCGCACGGCGTCGGCGAGGCGATGCCGGAGCGCCCTCAGCACGGCGAGGTTGTCACGGTCTTCGGTGCCGAGCGACTTCAGCGGCGCGGCGGCCTCGCCACCCACCACTTCGCCGGTCGCCGCGTCAATGGCGTGCCGCCAGATGCGGTCCTGCTGCATGGTCTTGACCCGGTAGACCGCAGGCTCCGACGCGCCGTCGAAGCTGATGTCGGCGGTTATCGAACCGGAATGCAGCGCCTCCGCAATCGCCATCGCCTTGCGCAGCGAGATCTGGGCCGCCTGGAAGCTGTCGAGCTCGCGGCGAACCGTGTGCGCATCGAGCGCGGTGTCGTTATCCTGCGGGGTAAGTGCTGCAGCCGTTGAGCTCGTGATCGCGTGCGCCGGCGTCGCGAAGGGCAGGGCAATGAGCGCGGTTGCCAGCAGCCGCGTGCCGAATACCCAATGCCGCAGTGCGTGTAATCGTCCCGTCGTCATGGTCGCATCCGTCGCGTCGAACCGCCGCCCGGGCAGAGAAAGTGCGGCCGACCTTTGTTAGTCAGAGGTCGGCCGCCGAACGTTCAGACGGAGCGATGGCGGCAGCTCCGTCCTGACGATCGAAGTGACAAGGCGACACGAAACCGTTGGGGGGCTGAACTTGGGTTTCGCGTCTCATTGCAACTAAACAATACGGTTTCGTTCTGTTTCCTTCAAGGCTCATCACGACAACGTGTGAGGCGATGCAACGATCCTAAAACTGTCAGCGGGCCGGGCGGCGGCGCGCCTTCGTCGCTTCCTTGATCGCCTCTTTGGCCGCATCGCGAAGCCGGTCCTGCGGCCCGACGGCGCCGGCGAGAAACAGCCGGATCGAGACTTCCATCCGGGTCTCGGCGGTCTTCATGTCGATCGGAATTCCGAATGTTGCCATCCGGTGGGTGTGGCCGACCACCATGTTGAGAAATGTCTCGGCGGCGATTGTGGTGTCCTCGAGATCGAGAACGCCTTTATCGACCAGATGGTCGAAGAAATCCGCCGTGGTGGACACCGCTTTCGACCAGCCCTCGTCGACGGCAAGCTTGGCGACCTCGGGGAAATTAATTGCCTGCGCGGTCAGGATCCGGCTGAAAGCGATGGAGTCGGCGCTGCAATTCAGCACCAATAGCTGGCGTCCGAGCTCGGTCAGCCGTTCCTCGACCGAACCGTCGCAGTTGCCGCCGGCCTGCGCTTCGGCTGCCGCGGCGGCGAGCGGGGCAAGCCAGCGGGCGATCTCGCGGCGGAGCACCGCGGCGAACAGGCCGCGCTTGTCGCCATACTGACCGTAGACGGTGGGCTTGCTGACGCGGGCGGCCTCGGCCACCGCGTCGATCGACGTCGCATCGAAGCCGCGCTCGAGGAACAGGCGGGTGGCGACCTCGATCAGCCGCTGGTCGCGCTCGATCGCAGCGTCCCGCGTCGGCCGGCCGCCGCGTGACTTGATCACGCCGCGCTTGGCCACCTTGGCCTTGGTTGCCGTCAATCCCATTTGCCCATTCATCTCGTTGTGCATCGGACGGGTCTGTCCGGTCTATAACCCGCGCCGTGCGGATTCGTCCATTCGCGCGGTACCGGGAGCAGGCCGCTTAAGGGGGCGTTGCAGTCCAGGCCTGCCCGGCGGCGGCCTTGTCGTATCCGTACTGGTACAGCGCGCGCATATAGGCGGTGTCGAAGCCCTGCGTTTCCGGCGCCGGATAGCCGCGCTCGATGTAGGACAGATGGAAACCCAGCCGGTTGCGCCGGGCGAAGTCATAGGTCGAGAGGATCACGGAGCGTGTCTGCGCCTGCGTGATCGCGGAAATGCTGCGGGAGGCGACCTCGATCGTCGAGTTCGAGACCAGCTCGAAGTTGCCCTCGAGCTTCTTGTTGACGAGGATGTAGATGTTCATGCGGCTGTTGGGGGCCAGCCGCGCTCGCGGAACAGCAGCGCATCCGGCAATGTCAGCACCGGCGCGGTCACGCCGCCGTCGACATGCATCTCCTGGAACCGGCGGCCCTGGCCTTCGGCGTCGATCATGATCGGCGGAAACACCAGCGGGATGCTGGCGGAGGCGGCCATCACGTCGCGAAACAGCTGCAGCGCCTCGGGCGTTCCGACAGCGGCGATTCGCCCCATGTCCCAGATCACCGTGCGCTGGGTGTCGAGATCGGTGGTGACGATCAGGAGCTTTCGGCCCTTGGCGTTTTCGCGCGCCACCTCGCTCAGGATGTCCTGACCGACGTAACGCGCCACCAGTTCGCGCAGCCGCTTGTTGCCGAACAGCCCGGAGCCGAACAGCACCCGCATCAGGCTCGGATCCTGCAGCAGGCTTTCCGCGATGCCCGAGGTGTAGACCTCCTTCAGCGTGTCGTCGTAGCGCGGGCCAAGGAAGGCAAAGGGCGCAATCAGTCCGCCGGTGCTGACGCCGGAGACAACCGAAAAGGCCGGGCGGTTGCCGGCCGCGGTCCAGCCGTTGAGGACGCCCACGCCATAAGCCCCGTCGGCGCCGCCGCCGGAGAGGGCGAGGTAGGTCTTGATCGGGGCGAGGTCGCTCTTCTCGAGCTTGAATTTTGACGCCGGCTCGTCGGCATAGCGGCGCAGCCCGTCGAGGTCGAGCACCCGCGAATTGGCGGCGTCGGCGGCCGTGTAGGGCATCCGCGGCAGCGAGCTGCAGGCCGAAAGCGCCAAGGCGAGGCCGCACAGCAGGATCGCTTGCCGGATCGCGCGGGCGGCCGTTATCCAAAGGCCGGCGCCGGCGGGCCGGGCGCTAGGGGGTAAGACCATGTCTGCCAGTCACGTTCGCGGATCGACGTCGCTGCGGGAAGCCGGTTGCTCTATTGTCGTCATAAAACGACACTGTTTCGTTTTGTTTAACGGGGCTGATGATGCAAGGCCGGCATCCGGCCGGTCGTCCGTGTTCACGAAGTCGCGCGAGGGCCGCAATCCGACGGGTTGATCGGGCACCGGCGACACGCAATAAGCAGCCGCATGACTCTTCCCAATCATTTCGAACTGCTGGCGACCGACGGCGCCGCCCGCACCGGGCGCCTGACCACGCCACACGGCCTCGTGCGGACGCCCGCCTTCATGCCGGTCGGCACCGCGGGCGCGATGAAGGGCATGCATTGGCGCGAGGTGCGCGATGCGGGCGCCGATATCGTGCTCGGCAACACCTATCACCTGATGCTGCGCCCGGGCGCCGAGCGCATTGCCGGGCTTGGCGGCCTGCAGCGCTTCACCGGCTGGGGCGGCCCGATGTTGACGGATTCCGGCGGCTTCCAGGTGATGTCGCTTTCGGAGCTGCGCAAGGTGACCGAGAAGGCCGTGACCTTCCGCTCGCATATCGACGGCACTAAGGTCGAGCTGTCGCCGGAGCGCTCGATCGAGGTGCAGCGGCTGCTCGGCTCTGACATCGCCATGCAGATGGACGAATGCGTCCGGTTGCCGGCGGAGCGCGCCGACATCGAGCGCGCGATGCAGCTGTCGCTGCGCTGGGCAGAGCGCTCCAAGCGCGCCTTCGAGGCGGCGCCGGACGGCTACATGCTGTTCGCCATCGTACAGGGCGGCGACGTCCCGGATTTGCGGCACGCCAGCGCACGCGGGCTGACCGACATCGGCTTTCACGGTTACGCGATCGGAGGGCTCGCGGTCGGCGAGCCGCAGGCGGTGATGCTGGCGATGATCGAGGAGACCGCGCCGGCGCTCCCGGTCGATCGGCCGCGTTATCTGATGGGCGTCGGCACGCCGGAGGACATCCTCGAGGCGGTAGCGCGCGGCGTCGACATGTTCGACTGTGTGATGCCGACACGGAACGGACGCCACGGCATGGCGTTCACCCGCTTCGGGCAGATCAATTTGCGCAACGCCCGGCACGTCGACGATCCGCGCCCGCTCGATGAAGAGAGCCCGTGGCCGGCGGCGAGCGGCTATTCGCGTGCCTATCTGCATCACCTGGTTCGATCAGGCGAAACACTTGGGGCAATGCTGCTGTCCGAAATCAACGTCGCCTACTACCAGCAGCTGATGCAGGGCATCCGCGATGCGGTGGCGAACGGCACGTTCGAGGACTTCAGAACGAAAACGCGCGCCGGTTGGGCGCGCGGTGACATCGCTCCAAGATGAGCTGTGTGATCAGTTGCACACGATCGGTTTCACCGCGTGTTTGGTAACGAACCCGTAACCGCAGTTGTCGCAGGTCCAGAGATAGCTGATCAAATTGTCGAACAGGTACGCGGAGGCTTCCGCCGCCACCATGGAGTCCGCACACACCGGACAGGTCGGCAAATCGCAGCCGCGCGGATCGGGCCTGGACGCTGTGGTCGACAGAACTTCAGCGAGAGCTGGCATGTGACCTCCTTTGCGTTCTGAGCTGCACCTGACGAAAGTATATAAACCCATTTGTTTGACCTTGTCGCAACACAAATGCGTAGGTTTTACGTTATTTGCGTAGGTTCTATTTTGCGATGCAACGAATTCGCGTTGCGGCGGTTTCTCACTTGCGTGCCATGGTGCGCTGCTTCTAATGAGACAAGACCGCATATTCCCAGCACATCCGCTACAGGAGCCGCTTGATGGACGCGCCGTCGACAACGAGTGCAGTGCAACCCGGACGCGGCCGCGTCTTTGACTCCATCGTCGATGCGATCGGCTCTACGCCGATCGTGCGGCTGCGCAGATTGCCGCAGGCGGCTGGCGTCAACGCGACGATCCTCGCCAAGCTGGAATACTTCAATCCGGCAGCCAGCGTGAAAGACCGCATCGGCGCGGCGATGATCGTGGCGATGGAGAAGGCCGGCATCATCAACGCCGACACCGTGCTGATCGAGCCGACCTCGGGCAACACCGGGATTGCGCTTGCCTATGTCGCGGCCTCGCGCGGCTATCGGCTCAAGCTCGTCATGCCGGAATCGATGTCGATCGAGCGGCGGCGGATGCTGGCCTTTCTCGGCGCGGAGATTGTGCTGACCCCGGCCGCGCAGGGCATGAAGGGCTCGATCGCGACCGCGGAGGAATTGGTGCGCACGACGCCCAACGCTGTCATGCCGCAGCAATTCAAGAACCTCGCCAATCCCGAGATCCATCGCCGCACCACCGCCGAGGAGATCTGGAACGACACCGGCGGCAACATCGATTACTTCGTTGCCGGCGTTGGCACCGGCGGCACCATCACGGGCGTTGGCCAGGTGCTGAAGCCGCGCAAGCCATCATTGCGTGTCGTCGCGGTGGAGCCGGAAGAGAGCCCGGTGCTGTCGGGTGGCCAGCATACGCCGCACAAGATCCAGGGCATCGGCGCGGGCTTCATCCCTGACATCCTCGACCGCTCGGTGATCGACGAGATCGTCAAGATCAACAGTGCGACCGCGATCGAGACCGCGCGCGAGCTGGCGCGCAACGAAGGCATCCCCGGCGGTATCTCGTCGGGTGCCGCGATCGCTGCCGCCTTGCAGATCGGCAAGCGGCCGGAAACCGCCGGCAAAACCATTCTGGCGATTGTGCCGTCATTCTCGGAGCGCTATCTCTCTACGGTACTGTTTGAAGGAATCTGAGACACAGGAATCCAGCATATGGCTGACCAGCCGAGGCGACCGCGAACCCTGAACGATGCGCGCAGCGAAGCCGAGGCGGCGTTCAAGCGCGCCACCACCAAGGTCGCGGACGCGGTGCCAAAGACCGTCGCTGTCCCCGGCGTCCGTGAGCAGGTCACGCTGCGGATCGATCAGGACGTGCTGGAGTATTTCCAGGAGGGCGGCCCCGGCTGGCAGGATCGCATCAACGCGGCGCTGCGCAAGGCCGCCGGAAAGTAACACGCTTTCGAAACCAGGAGGCCTGGGACGATCCCCGGGCTTTGGCTGGCGGGGCGCGGCGACGCTGCGCGCGCATGGCGCGAGCGTCACCTCGCGCGCGCCGGCTTCCTTGCGGTCGGTTTCAGGTTCATGAGGTTGCCGGCCAGGATCATGGCCGCGCCGAGCACCGTGTAGACATCGAGCCTTTCGGCATAGATCAGCCAGCCGGCGATCGCCGTCAGCGGCACGCGGACGAAATCCATCGGGATCACGACAGTGGCGTCGGCGTGGAGCAGGGCGCGTGCCATGCAATAGTGCGAGAACGTGCCGCAGAACGCGATCACGGCGAGCCAGCCCCAGGTCGAGAGCGGCGGCCAGGTCCAGACATAGACCGCAGGCCCGATGCTCGCGAGCGATTGCACCACCAGCATCCAGAACATGATCGTCAGCGTCTGCTCGGTCCGCGTCAGCGACTTGACCACGGCGACCGAGATGCCGAAGCCGACCGCCGCGGCGAGCGCGATCAGCTGGCCCGGATTGATCGCGCCGGCCGCCGGCCGCACGATCACGAACACGCCGACCAGCCCAAGCACCATCGCGACGATCTTCCACAGCGTCATCCGCTCGCCGAGAAAGCTCGCCGCAAGGATCGCGGTCCAGATCGGCATCGTGAACTCGATCGCGACCACCTGGCCGATCGGGATCAATGTCAGCGCAAAGAACCAGCCGAGCTGCGCGCAGAAATGGATCAGGTTGCGCACGATATGGACGTGCACCCGTGCCGTCTTCACGAT
The DNA here is from genome assembly GCF_054063995.1 of Bradyrhizobium sp. USDA 4504. NCBI lineage: Bacteria > Pseudomonadati > Pseudomonadota > Alphaproteobacteria > Hyphomicrobiales > Nitrobacteraceae > Bradyrhizobium > Bradyrhizobium sp. USDA 4504. The sequence continues at coordinate 2,769,543 of NZ_JBSSGV010000001.1, forward strand.
CGCAAACCCGCCATTCATGTGGATCAGCGGATAGAGCATCGCGAAGCCGAGCACGCCGCGCACGGCCATCAGCTGGAAGACGTTGACCTCGCGCGTCGCCTCGCGGCCGGCCACCGCCACGATCAGCATCAGCGCGAGCCAGCCGGACATCCACAATGCTGCGCGGGTCTTTGAGGGCGTGCGATCCATGACGGGGAACGGCGGAGGAGGGGTGCCCGGTATCGGCGAGCTGCCATGAATTTGCAACGCGCAATTCCGTCTGCGCGGTGATGCGTCACCCACGCGATCTCTGCTAAGCAGCATCGACTACGCTGTCATCCCGGGGCGCACGTGAAACGGGCGAACCCGGGATCTCGAGATTCCGGGTCTGGCTCTGCGAGCCATCCCGGAATGACGAACGCCAAAAAGGAGGATCTGCTCATGCGCGTCTTGCAACCGGCCGAATGGTCGAAACCCCGCGGCTTCTCGCACGGTGTCGCGTTCGACGCGCCCGGCAAGTGGATCGTGCTGGCGGGGCAGACCGGCGGCGACGAGAAGGGCGACTACGCCCCCGAGATGGCCGCCCAGGTCGGCACCGCGTTGAAGCGCATCATCAAGCTGTTGAATGAGGCCGGTGCTGGCCCCGAGCACATCGTCCGCCTGACCTGGTACCTGACCAGCCGCAGCGAATATGAGGCCGCGGGCGCCGGTATCGGCGCGGCGTGGAAGGAGACGCTCGGGCGCAATTTCCCGCCGTCCACCTTGCTCTATATCGACGGGCTGGTCGATCAGCGCGCCAAGGTCGAGATCGAGGTCACCGCATTCGTGCCTGCGGCATAGCACCGCTGGGGCGTAAACAAAAAGCCCTCGGGGATGACTCGAGGGCTTTCCAGGTTGGAGTTCGGATCGATTACTTCGACAGCGTGATGCTGGCGCCGCGGAACTGGCTGTCAGCCCTGATGGTAACGGCCTGCTTGTTGCCGGTGGTGCGCATCGAGATATCGGCGTTGAAGCCGGGAGCGCTGGCAACGACCTGGAAGTTGCCGCCGCCGCCGCGACCCTGCAACGAGCCGCTGACATTGCGGCTGGACTCGCTCCAATTGCCGCTGACCACGCTGCCTTCGGCCTGCACATCGGCCGCTAGGTTGAACTTGTAAGCGTCGCTGGCGCAGGTGAGGCTCATGGTCATCCGGGGCCCGCCGACGTGATACGTCGCCCGGCAGCGGATGCGCTCGCTGGAGCCGTCGTCCAGCGTGACCGAGCCGGCGCCCGACCAGGTGCCCGCCATGCCGGCGAACGGGCCGGACTGGGCATGGCCCGTGGTACTTGCGAGTGCGGTCACGAAAAACGCGGCGGCTGCAAATGCTGGCCGCCGCGCGATGGCAAAGAAACTTGATAGGCTGGTGATCTTACTGACGGGATGCTTCCCATCGGCCGCTGCATGGTACGCCAGCTGATGCCCCATTCCACTTCCCCGATCCGGAGTTGCCACTGAGTTGTCCGTTCGCATATGCACCATTGATCGAGACTCGCACAAGTCCCCCGCTGCCGACGGTGCCGGAGATCGCCGCGCCCTGTGCCGAGATCTTTCCTTCAGCGACGGTCACGGTCGAGCTCTGCGACGGTTCGCAGCTGCCGGTCTTGGTGACGACGGTGACGTTCCAAAGCCCGTCATAAGGCTGCTGAGCGGACACGGGAGCAGCGGTGAGGGCAGCAGCCGAAGCGACCGAAGTGACCAAAATCAGGTCGCGAATGCGGATCGAACGCATGAATCAAATCCCTGTAATTTCGTGTGATGACGCGGCTTATCCTGTCACAATGTGTTCAAAATTTGCTGCGTCGCGGGAGTCCCCAAATGTTCCTGTGAACTCAAACACATCATGGTGAATTCGGTTCCGGATCAGGAACGGAAAATCCGAGCATGGCTTTTCCGAACGAGGTATTGTTGTACTCTAGCTCGGTTAGTGTTTGCCAGGGCTCAGATTCGGCGCCTTGGTCGCGAACTGCTCATCCTGGACCTTGGCCGGCAGCGAGCCGTTGACCTTGCCATAGTCGATGACCTGGGCGAGCAGACGCAAACCGAGCGGCGCCAGCGCGCGCTCCCAGAGCTCGCGGGCGGTCTCGCCTTTCTTGACGAACACCCAGTCCTGCGCGGCGATCGCGCCGGCGTCCATGCGGTCGGCGAGGTGATAGATGCTGCCGCCGGCGATCGGATCGCCTTCCTTGATGGTCCACTCCACCGCGGCGATGCCACGGTGGCGCGGCAGCAGCGACGGGTGGTATCCGATGCCGCCGAGCCGGGACGCGGCAAGCGCCTCCCTGCTGACCCGGGCATGGCTGTGGGCGGTCACGATCAGGTCGGTGTCCGGCGCGATCTCGGCGGCCGTCACCAGCTTGGGATCAGCCTGGACAACGACTTCGATGCCGGCCGCCCTGGCCGCTGCCGCCAGCCGGTCCTCGCCGTCATGGACGACCACCCTGACCAGCGTGACGTGGTGTTCGCGCAGCATGTTCAGGGTCGTCACGCCGAAATGGCGGGAACCGACAAGGGTAATGCGCATCGGGATCTATTCCGTGGGGTTTACTCGGGGATTGCTCGGGCCGCCGCTATGCCGATAGCATACCGCGGCGGCCTGTTTCGCTGTCTTGCCCCTTATCAACAGGACGGCCGGGTGGCAAATGTCAGGCCGCCGGCTGCTTGCTGGCCAAAACCTTGTCGATGCGCCGGCCGTCGAGGTCGACGATCTCGAATTCCCAGCCCTGCGCGGCGGTTTTCGCGCCGACATCGGGGATCGCGCCGAATTCATGCAGCAGGAAGCCGGCCGCGGTCTGGTAGGGCCGCGGCGATGGCAGCGTGATGCCGAGCAGCTCGCTGAATTCCAGCGCCGGCATCCAACCGGAGATCAGGTAGGAGCCGTCGGCGCGCCGGACATAGGCCGGCTCGGCCGGTCCTTCCTCGGTGTGGAAGGCACCGACGATGGCCTCGAGGATGTCGGCGCTGGTGACGACGCCCTGGAAGGTGCCGTACTCGTCGTGGACGAGGCCGATATGCACTCTGGAGTCGCGCAGGATCGCGACCACGTCGCGGGCGTCGACGGTCTCCGGAATGATCGGCGCATCGCGCGTCAGCGCGCGGATGTCGGGCGTCTGGCCCGCGAGGTAGACGTCGAGCACGTCCTTGGCCTGCACGATGCCGAGCGCATGGTCGCGGTTGCCGTCGAACACCACGCAGCGCGAGTGACTGCTCTTTTGCAGCGTCGCCAGGATCTCGGCCGCGGGAGCGGCGAGGTCGATCAGGCTGACCTCGTGGCGCGGCGTCATCACGGCGCCGACCGGCAGATCGCCGAGCCGCATCACGCCGGCGATCATCTCCTTTTCGCCGGGCTCGAGCACACCGGCGTTCTCGGCCTCCACCACCAGCGTCTTGATCTCGTCCTCGCTGACGCGGTCCTGTGCATCCTCGCGATGGCCGAGCACCCACAGCAGCAACTTGCCGGAACGGTCGAGCAGCCACACCAGCGGCAGCGACAGCCGCGCCATCATGGTCATGGCCGGAGCGACCTTGACCGCGATCGACTCGGGATCGCGCAATGCGATCTGCTTCGGCACCAGCTCGCCGACGATCAGCGAGGCATAGGTGATCACGCCGACGACGAGGCCGACGCCGACCGCGTCGGCGACACTTGGGGACACGCCGAGCTCAAACAGCCATTGCGTCAAACGCTGGCCGAGCGTTGCGCCCGAGAAGGCGCCCGACAGCACGCCGATCAGCGTGATGCCGATCTGCACCGTAGAGAGGAACTTGCCGGGATCGGAGGCCAGTGCAAGGGCGCGGCGCGAACCGCTGACGCCTCGTTCGACCAGCGCCGCGAGACGCCCCGGACGCGAGGAAACGATCGCGAGCTCCGACATCGACAACAGACCGTTGACGACGATCAAGACCGCCACGATCGCAAGTTCCAGATATAGCACGGGAGTACCTAAACATTGGCGGCGTTGGCCGCTACACGACCCAATATAGGCATACCGGAGCGGTTTTGCTGTGCCTTGTCGGACGTCCCTGCACAAGCAGAGGGTGCGTATGGCCAGCATGCAGCAGGAGATCGCGGCATTTTGGCGCGCTGGCATCATGCCTAGGCGAGGATCCGCAGCGGCGGCTTGGCGAACCTCCTGCCCGATGAGGCGGGCTGCATCAGCATTCGTTTGGAGGCGGCTTGCAGTTGCACGCGCAAATCGGCGTTGCATTGCTTCATCTGGTTGCGCAATTCGCGGCGGGAGAAGGCGGTGAGCGAGGGGTCCGCGAGTTGCTGCCAGGCCTTGCGCAGCCATTCCTGCAGTTCGCGAATGTTCTGATCCAGAACCTTCTGATCAAACACGTCGGGCTGGGTCATGCCGCCAAATCCCACGAAGCGATCAGTTGCAAAGTAACGCTGATTCGCGTCGCTTCACCTAGCGCTATGTTGCGCGGGCGCGTTTGCGGCAGGGCAGATCGGAGGCGGCAGGCTTGTTCGTGCCCGCGTCAGCGAGCGTCGCCGGGCCCGGTGCGCAGCAAATCCAGCGCGACCGGCAGCGCGAGGGACAGCGCCGCGAGCATCGAGAGATGGCGCGTCTGCGCGGCGGTCAGGCCGAGATCGTATTGGGCGAGATAAGCCAGCATGATCGCGATGTAGGCGGCGACGCAGATTGCGACGGCGATGCTTCCGAAATCGGTCTTGCTGTCGGTCTTATCGTCCACGGCGGCACCACGTCGTTGCGGGAGCGGTGTAGTATGAGCTGGATCACGAGCGGAGGAGCCGCTCCGGCCAAATGGCTTCGTGCGTCACGACGGGCCAACTGGCGGAGGCAAACGTCGCGATCAGCATTCCGCAGCAACGTGGCCGCGGCGACTCCAGATCGGCCTTGGCGACCACCTGCCGCCAGCAAGCGGCCTAGCGGGGGCTGCGTTTCGGCTGGCCTTCGCGCGGAAGCTCGACCGGGATGTGGGGCGCGGTGCTCACCACGCGGGGGCTTCCGTCGGAATGGGTCTGGCCGTTGAGCAATGTCTCGAGCACCAAAAAGAATTTTTCAGCAAGCATGGGCGTAGCCCTCGTCGTCTAATGTCCTTGTGTCGCGGCGCGCCGCGGAAAATTCGATCAACAAAATGCGAGTCGCACCGGCATGGCGATGCTGCGGCGCAATGTCTCTCGCACGCAATCCGGGAGATTACGGCGCCCACGCCGTCAACCGAGGCTTGCGCGAAATAGTTGCCAGCTTCCTAACGATTGCCGGCGCGGCACGTGATGGCGCTCACCGTTCCTTCAAGGATGCACGTTATTGATAGGGGTATGGATCGTGACCAGGACATCGACGAGGGATTTGGATCGGCGCTGCGCCGCAGCTACGGGCGGCTGGCCTGGTGGATCGTCCGATTTAACCGCGTGCTCGAACCGTCGCGCGCGGCCGAACCGCCGCGCACCCTATCGCCGCCGCGGCCCGCTGTTCCGCCACGGCGGCCTGTCCCGCCGCGCCCCGAATAGACCTCACCGGAATACCAGCCTCCGCTGTATCGGCCGTGCGGCCGGACTGCTATTCATGCGCCATCCGCGGACCCCTCCGGTCCGCCGTTTTTGACGATGCGGCCGCGCGGCCACGCAAGCGACGAGGGACGAACGCAATGATTGAGACGGTTGGCATTATCGGCGCCGGGACCATGGGCAACGGCATCGCGCAGATCTGCGCGGCGGCAGGCCTCGGCGTGACCATGGTGGATATCTCCGACGCGGCGGTCCAGCGCGGCCTGAAGACGGTCGGGAGCAGTCTCGATCGGCTGGTCGCCAAGGAGAAGATGACCGCGGCCGATCGCGACGCGACGCTCGGGCGCATCAATGCGACCACCGACAAGGCCAAGCTCGCCGCCTGCGATCTGGTGATCGAAGCCGCGACTGAGAACGAGGAGCTGAAGGTCAAGATCCTGAAGGATCTCTGTGCGGGGCTGAAGCCGAGCGCACTGGTCGCAACCAACACCTCGTCGATCTCGATCACCCGCCTTGCAGCCTCGACCGATCGTCCCGACCGCTTCATCGGGATGCATTTCTTCAATCCGGTGCCGGTGATGGCGCTGCTCGAATTGATCCGGGGCCTGCAGACCTCGGACGACACCGTCGCCAAGGCCGAAGCGTTCGCCAAGCGAGTCGGCAAGGTGGCGATCACGGCGAAGAACAGCCCCGGCTTTGCGGTGAACCGCATCCTGTGCCCGATGATCAACGAGGCGATCTTCGCGCTGCAGGAAGGCATTGCCACCGCCGAGGAGATCGATGCCGGCATGAAGCTCGGCTGCAACCATCCGATCGGCCCGCTCGCGCTCGCCGATCTGATCGGGCTCGACACGATGCTGTCGGTGATGGAGGTGTTCTACACCGGCTTCAACGACCCCAAGTACCGGCCGGCGCCGCTGCTGAGGGAGATGGTCGACGCCGGCCATCTCGGCCGCAAGACCGGGCAGGGGTTCTACAGCTACAGCAAGTGAGGCCGGCGCGCGCCCGACCCCGTAATCATCCGGGATGGATCGCGCGGACAAGGTCGCGTAACGACAAGACCTGATCCGCCACGAGGCGGGGGACATCAGAAACGAGGCCCGGTCTCCTAGGCACACCGGGCCTCGTTTTTTTGTGGGATACCGGGCTCAGTTGGCCGATGCGACCGGCGTGACGCCGGTTTCATCGGGATCGGCGCCGAACAGGCCGACGAGGAACTTGTAGTAGTCCGGCATCTTCTCCTTCAGCGTGGCGCGCGTATAGGGTTCGTGCTCGGAATCCTTGCCGGCCAGGAAGATGCTCGCCGTCACCGCGAAGAACTCCTGCTGGTTCTTCAGCGCATAGGCCTCCTTGGCGAACAGCTCCTTCGATTTGGCCTGGCTGAGGAAGCCCTTGATGCCCTTGTTCTCAAAGCCGTTCGGCATCAGCCGCGCGTGATAGGCGTGAAGGAATTCGTGCAGCAGCACCGGGTCCTTCGCGTAACGCATCATGTTCGGACGCATCCTGATGATGCCGATGCCGGAATCGAGCGCAAGCGCGAGCGGATCCGAATTGGTCCATTGCTGCTTGTCGTGATCCCAGATGGTGACGTCGCGGGTCGTGCCGCGGTCCCATTCCGGCGGCGTCAAGCCATAGCAGGCCGCTGCCGCGCCTTCGTCGAGACACGCCATCTCGCTCGCAACGATCGGCACGCGATGGAAGAACTGCAACACCTTCGGGCTGAAGCCCGCGGTTTCCACGACGTCGAGCTGGCGGCGGACCATGTCGGCGATGCTGGTGACGTCCTTGCGGTCGGCGTTCTCGGAGAGATCGAAGACGTAGCCGCGATATTTCTCGACGCTGCTTGGTGCCGCCTCGGACGCCCCCGACATTCGTGGTCCGGCAACGGCCGCTCCGGCCGCAAGTGACAGGATCATTGAAGCAATGAGCGTGCTGCGCATGATTATCCCCCGTGCGACGAGCCCTCTCCGGGTGTCGTCGTCCATTGAGCCGCGCGGGAGACTAGGGCAGCCGCCTTGCGGCGCGCTTAAGTCGTACATTTCAACCGGGCATCTGCGATTAGGCGCCGGTTAACTACATGCGCTGGGATGGCCCGGCGGGCAGCGGGTCTGGAGGCCGCGGGGGCCGATGACCGGTCAGCCGGTCCTCACCGTGGCGCGACCGGGCTTTGAGCCATCGTCACAGCTTCTTGAGGCGGTGCCCGGAAACCTCGCAGATCCTGCCGCCGTACCTAGATCAGCGGCTGGGAGCCGGATTGAGCAAGGAAACACGATCATGCGCAGGACGAATTGGGCAATTCTGGCGTTCGCGGCGCTCGGAACGAGCTGGATTGTCGGTTCCGCGTCGCCTGCGGCGGCCGATCCCTACGAGTATCCCTGGTGCATCCAGGGCCGGCAGGAGGGATATCCCGGCTATTGCGGCTACCAGACCTATCAGCAGTGCCAGGCATCCGCGTCGGGCCGCGACGCCTATTGCGGCATCAATCCGCGCGTTGCCTTCAGCCAGCAGCGGTTGGCGCCGCGGGCGTTCCGCTGAGCGGTGCAAGGAGGTCGGGCCAAGCGACCGTCGGGCACGATGGTTGCATAGCTGACGGTCGGATCATTTTTTCTGCCTTGGAGCGAATATGGGCGAGATCATCAGGTTCATCTCGAAGTCCGAACGCGAGCGTGCGCGTCTGATCCGCGAGGCGCGTGCGAATTATGAGCGCATCTTTCCATCGGCCGACCCGGCTGATGCGCAGGGCGCCGCAGACGAGGGCAGCGGCAGCGAGGCGTCGTCGAAGCCGTAGCGCGCCGGTATTGCGCGCAAGGGGAGGCGGAGCGGCGATGTGGCAGCGTTTGTGGCAAACTTGGACGATCGACAAGCCGGCCGCGCTTGGCGATTGGCTGTGGCAGATCCTGGTCGTTGAGCTCGCCGCCTTGCTCGATCGGCTGACGTTGCGGAAGCTGATCGCGCTGATCCCGGTTGCGATCGTGATCGGCGCCTATTGGCACCGGATTCCGCTTCCTCCCGAGCTGATGCTGGTCGGCGATGTGCTGGCCTATATCGACATTTTCTCGATGATCTTCCTGATCGGCTTCTTTACCCGGGTTGCGACGGTTGTGGCGGTCGTCAGACAGGCTATCGGTCTCGTCCGCGGCGTGATGCAGCATGTGCCGATGGCGCTGCACAGGTTTGGCGTTCGTCACCGTCGCGCCAAGGACAGCACGCGCCGCAGGCGGCTCACGCATGCGAAGACAGATGACGATGGCGCCGCCGGCATGGCAGGCCTGGCTTGGGCCTAGTCCGACGCGATGTGGCGGTGACGAACGCGATCGTGGCGTCTATCGCGGCTGCCCGGCCTGATCGCCATCATCCGCCTTCGGCCGGGCCGGGCTGTGCGCGGACGCGCCGTCCTGGCTCCGCCGGTGCGAACTGGAGAGGTCGGTCGCGCCGTGCTGGGATCGATGATACGCGATACCCATCTGGAAACTCCAGACGCCGAACAGCAGCGCGCCTGCCACACAGGCCGCCACGAAAGCCCAATCGCGTTTCCTCATCGGTCCAACAAAGCCAATTCGATACCGCACCAACCGCGTGTGTTCCGAGGCTCGCCAAGCGAGCCCGCCGCATTGTGAGACGATTGCACGCGCTTGTCGATCCGCGCGGCTCACCCTCGCATCGGTCACGGAGCGGTGGTCATCAAATCATGCGTCCAGAAACACTCCGACCAGATTGCGCGTCCCCCGCAACAAACTTGCCAAACTTTCACTAGGGCGCTGGCGCACTGAGTTCGAAAATGTAAGGACCCGATCGGACGATTCGCGAATGACCGAACTTGAGGAGCTCAGATATTTCGAGCATCAGTGCCTGGAGATGGCGGAGCAATCCACGCTGCCGGATGCCCGCCGCGCGCTCCAGATCCTGGCGCGCAACTACGCCGCCGCGGCCGAAATCGTCGAACGGCGCGCGCAATCCGCCAACACCGCGCTCGCGCAGCTGTTTCGATGCTTGAGGCTGTGACCGGTTGAGGGCGTGACGAGGGCGCCGGTCACGACGACCGATCCCGATGGCGCGGATGCGGTCTGCGCCTAAAGCCGCCGGCTTCAGGACCTTTCGGTCCACCGTCGTCGGCATCGAGATGCTTGAACACATCGGGCGACGCTGCCATCAGATTGCGCGATCTCGGCGGCGTGGCGCCGTCGGCAGTCGGAAGGCGAGGTGCTGCGATGTTCTCGCTGACTTTTCTGGGAACGTCGGCAAGCGTGCCGTCTCCCGAGCGCAATCACCCGGGCATTCTCGTCGAGGCAGCCGGCAGTCGTATTCTGGTCGATTGCGGCGAGGGAACGCAGCGCCAGCTGCTGCGGAGCGGCGCCGGCTTTCGACGGCTTGATCACCTGCTGCTGACCCACGGGCATTTCGATCATGTGCTCGGCATCCCCGGGCTGTTTTCGACCCTCCGGTTGCGGCAAAGTTCGGATGCGATGACGATTCATGCCGGGCCAGGCACGCTCGATGTCGTCGTCCGGATGCTGGCAGGCCTGTGGGGCGAGGGCAGAGCGCCGATCCCGCTTGATCTGGTGCCGTTAAGCGAGGGGCGAGTCCTCGACGCCGGCGAATTCACCGTCGATTGCTTTCCCGTCCGCCACCGGGATACGGACAGCTTCGCCTTCACCTTTCAGAGCGCGATACGCCGGCATCTCCTCCCGGACCGGCTTCTGGCGCTGCGCGTGCCTGATGGGCCGGTTCGCCGGGAGCTGGCGGAGGGGCGGCAGGCGAAGCTGGACGATGGTCGCACCATCGATCCGGAGCAGGTGCTTGGCCCGGCCCAGGGGCGAAAGAAGCTCGTCATTGTCGGTGATGCTGAAACAACCGAGGGGCTGGCTGAACACGTCAGGGACGCCGACGTGCTGGTGATCGAAGCGACGTTTCTCGAGCGCGACGCGGCCATCGCGCGCGACTACGGGCATTTGACGGCCAGCGAAGCCGCCGCGCTCGCAGCGCGGAGCGGGGTCAAGCAGCTCGTCCTCACGCACATCTCCGGCCGCTATCCGGACGAGGACATTCTGGCGGAGGCGACGAGGACTTTCCCGAACAGCAGGATAGCCATCGACTTCGACCGCATCGCTATCTGAGTGCGCGCCGCACGAACAACGTTTCATTAACCCGACTCACGCAACGTCGTTTCAGGCCATCTGGATGGGCCGCTAGCAGAAGGCCGCCACGAGTGACTACGTGGCGGCCTTTTGCGTCCCACAGTGTCAAGGGAGACGACCGATGGACTACGGCGCCTTCACCGACGCCAGCCTGAAGATGATGTACGAAGCCGTCCGCGGTGCGCTCAGAGCCGACGACGAATTCGAGGCAGCCGGCGAAGAGCCAAAATTCCGCGTCCGCGCGACGCCCGAGTGGAAACGGCATGCCGGCAGCCTCGAGGCCGAGATGCTGAAGCGAGGGATGCAGCTCGATATCATCGACTGGACAGGCGGTCAGGGCGAACTGCCGTTATCTTGACGGCCGAACTCCAGCAGCGTTCCGAATGTTCGCTCCGAATTGTGCGCTGAACGGCGCGCTTGCGCCGTCATGCGTCGCGCTCCCCCTCGGCGCGGGGGTAAACTTTGTGAGGGGGGCGGTTTTCGTTGTGCCTTGAGCTGTTCCCCGATCGTTCCCTTCCAACGGCGACGTGGCCCGCTCAGAACGTCCCGTGGCCAAAGCTGAATTTCGCAAGGGCCTAATTGCTCCACCGATGCGCCGCCATTTCGCCGCGCCTCGTTCGCTTTGCCCAACTCTGTTCATATACCTTACGAGGTAACACAGATGTCATCTGTTCGCGGTTTGTGTCGCCACCGATCGGGGTATTCGATCCAGCTCTGCCTACGGCTCGGGCTCAAGGGCGTCCGTCAAGGCCTGCTTTATGTGTTCGGCCTGTTCCTTCGTCAGCTTCTCGGCGAAGTGGCCGTCTTTCTTCAACTGCGCTGGTCCCTTGAGCTCTCGATCATAAACCATCCAGTCGGTGCTTCCTCTCCGAACGACAAACCTTGACTGTAGGGGCGCTGCGTATCTCAACGATACCTCCCAATGAATCCAGCTGCTCGTCTCCAAAAGACACATCCGGCGACAGCTTGTTCCTGAACCGGGACACTGAAATTTCCTGCGCCACCTAAAGAGCAAGGCTCATGCCGGAATACACGCGCCTCCGACCGGTCCGGAGAACCGCAGGCAGGCTCGACGCAAGCGACGCCGAACGTGATGACTGCGACAGGGAGAGCAACGAGCCGTTGGCGTCCGAATGCGTCTGGTCCGAGCATTGGGATTGCAGTTCTGACCGTCCCGAAAAATTACGCCGCCGGGCCCGAAATGAGTTGTCCCGGCGGCGCCCTGTTCTTCCAGCCTCTGGGCCCTGAAATCCCCAGCGCCGAAAACCTACTAAAGATCACGCCGAACAACTGTGGCTTGGTTCACACAAAATTAAGAACAAGAGCCGGCGCCAGGGCCCGGGCCGGCTTCCAAACACCACGAGAGCGATGTCACTGCCACACGGAAATTTCGCGAATGTTTGGGAGGGGGACTACTTGGCTCAAATGGTTTCAGCGGCCCGAGACATCGGTGACATCTCGTACCGGACACATGGGTACACTTTCCGCTGTTGTTCTGCGGGAGGTGTGGATGCCGTGGAAAGCGAGTTCGGTGATGGAAGAGCGCCGTCGCTTTGTCGCCTGTCTTCTGGACGAGGAGGCCATGGCGGACGTCTGCCGGGAGTGATGCCGTGTTCCGCGTGTCCTACGATATTCCAGCAGGTGGCCCGTAGGCATCGTGATCAGCGATTACGCTGCAACTTCCGTCCTCTCGAAAAAACAGGCCATTGCCTGCGACTTCCTTCCACCAACCCCGGCCAATCCGCGATCGACGCATACTCACCACGCCAAAGCGCCACGCGCTCATATCACCTTGGAATGGCTGCTCGGAGAACAAATCTTGATATCCCGGCACAGGCCAGGTGTGATCCAGCACATCCCACTCCGTGAGATTGCCTTCAAGCCAAGCATCGAAATGATCCCTGATTTTCGTTCCCGGAGGATTCGGAAACAGAGCATTGATGTAGGCTGTTCCGTCCGCATCCAACCTCGTGGGAAGAGCCTCGACGACCCTCCGCAGAAGCTCTGAGCGGCCCGAGACATAGGTGACATTTCGTACCGGACACATGGGTTACACTTTCCGCTTTTGTTCTGCGGGAGGTGTGGATGCCGTGGAAAGCGAGTTCGGTGATGGAAGAGCGCCTTCGCTTTGTCGCCCGTCTGCTGGACGGGGAGGCCATGACGGACGTCTGCCGGGAGTTCGGCGTGTCCCGCAAGACCGGCTACAAGATTTTCGATCGCTACAGGGAACAGGGCGCGGCGGCGCTATGCGATCGGTCGCGGCGACCGGTGCGCTATGCCAATCAGCTCCCCGAGCCAATCGAGGGCCTGATTGTTCGTCTCAAAGCCGAGAAACCGCACTGGGGCGCGCGCAAGATCCGTGAGCTCTTGGTCCGGCGGCTCGACGGCGATATCCGGGTTCCGGCCAAGAGCACCATCCATGCGGTTCTCGATCGCCATGGCCTGGTCAAGCGCGCAGGCGTGCCGCGCCACCGCGCGCGCGGCACGCCTCTGTCCGCGGGGGCCGGACCCAATGATCTGTGGTGCGCCGACTTCAAGGGCGAGTTCAAGCTCGGCAATGGCCGTTATTGCTACCCGCTGACCGTCACCGACCATGCCTCGCGCTTCCTGCTGTTGTGCGAAGCGCTCGATTCCACCCGCGAGGAGCCGGCCATTGCGGCCTTCGAGCGGTTGTTCCGTGAGCGCGGCATGCCGCGCGCCATTCGCTCCGACAATGGCGTGCCGTTTGCCAGTCCCAACGCCTTGTTCAATCTCTCAAAGCTCTCGGTGTGGTGGCTGCGGCTTGGCATTGCCATCGAACGCATCAAGCCCGGCCATCCGCAGCAGAACGGCCGTCACGAGCGCATGCACCTCACGCTCAAGCAGGAGACCACTCCACGATCGCGAGGTGCTCGTCACCGCCTGTGGACGGCTCTGCCTGCATCGCAAGCGCATCAACCTCTCCACCGTGCTGGCTGGACTAAAACTCGGCATCAAGGAGGTCGACGACGGCATTTGGCTCGTCAGCTTCATGCACTATGATTTGGGATACTTCGACCTGGAGCAGAAAACCCTGCAACCCCGCGACAACCCGTTCGGCACGAGGCTGTCACCCATGTCTTAGGTACGACCTGTTACCCATGTCTCCGGGCTGGACAGAATTTGTTTGGTGAGCGCGGAGGGACTCGAACCCTCGACCCCATGATTAAAAGTCACGTGCTCTACCGCCTGAGCTACGCGCTCACTCACCTGAACATTAGATCCGGACGCCAGCGGTGAACCGCTCCGGATCGTGCTCCAGCCCGCGCTGTGTAGGGGGCAGGGCCCATCGGGTCAATAGCCGACGGGCGCTCAATTGTGCACCGACGCGCCGGATTTGCTGTTCCGGCGCCTGTGCTTAGGGCCGCTTCTTGAAGTTGGCTCAGTTGTCGCGGCGGATTTCCGAGCCGACCGGCTGCGACGGGGCGGCGACCGAGGGCAGGCTGACCGGGCGCAACCCGATCAGTTCCGCGGTGCGGATCGCGCTGTTGCGCCAGAATGCGAACTCGTTGATCCGCGAATTCTCCAGGATTGCGATGGAGACCGCCGCCAGGAATGGCAGGCTCTGCAACACCAGGACGCCGGCGAAGATGTAGATCTCGCGCACCTGCTTGTAGCCGTTGGTGACGACAAGCACGACGGCGCCGATCAGCAGCAACACGCCGATCACGGCTTCCCAGAACGCCTGGAACTCGATCGACATCCGCGACAGGCCGCCCTTGGAGGTGCGGGCGAACGCAAGATGCTCGGTGATCAGGCCCTGCGCCACCGCGCGCGACACCGTCCACTGCACGCTCATCGCCGCGATCATGGCCCCTAACATCTGACCGGCCTTGATGTTCACGCGCAGCCGGTAGAGCGCGACGAAATGCACCAGCGAGACGATGAAGGAGGCGATGATCGGCAGCGTCAGAATCTTGTCGGGGATCGCGATGTCGGCGAAGGCAACGATCGGCACCCAGATCAGATTGAGGATCGCAACCACGACGCCGAGGCTTTCGGCGCCGAGCCAGTTCAGCCAGCCCAGCGAGAACTCGCGGCGCTGATCCGGCGTCAGCCGGCTGGCGCCGGGCAGGAAGCGCCGCCAGTGCTTCTTGACGATCTGGAAGCCGCCATAGGCCCAGCGATGGCGCTGCTTCTTGAAGGCCTCGTAGGTGTCGGGCAGCAGGCCTTCGCCGTAACGCACATTGGTGTAGTGCGTGAGCCAGCCCTGCTGCTGGATCGAGAGGCCGAGATCGGTGTCCTCGCAGATCGTGTCAGAGGACCAGCCGCCGGCCTTGTCCATCGCGGCGCGGCGGATCAGGCACATCGTGCCGTGCACGATGATGGCGTTGAACTCGTTGCGCTGGACCATGCCGATGTCGAAGAACCCGGCATATTCGCCGTTCATGATGTAGTGCATCAGCGAGCGATCGCCGTCGCGATGCTCCTGCGGCGCCTGCACGAGGCCGACGCGCGGATCGGCGAATGCCGGCACGAGATCCTTCAGCCAGTCCGGATGCACGACGTAGTCGGCATCGATGATGCCGATGATCTCGGCATCCGCCGCGGTGCGGTCCATCGCGATGCGCAGCGCACCGGCCTTGAAGCCCTGCACCTTCTCGGCATTGATGAACTTGAAGCGCTCGCCGAGCAGCCGGCAGTGATCCTGGATCGGCCGCCAGAAGTCGGGATCGGGCGTGTTGTTGATGATGCAGACGCACTCGAAGTTCGGATAGTCGAGCCGCGACACCGCATCGAGCGTCTGCTTCAGCATCTCGACCGGCTCGAAATAGGCCGGGATGTGGATCGAGACCTTCGGAAACTTGACGTTCTCGCCGATCGTGGCGGGCGCGAGCGGCGCGCTCTTGCCGATCAGCCGGCGCGGGCCGCGGCCGAACGCCACCGCCGCGATCTCCTCGATCCGCGCCATCGCGATCAGCACCAGCGGAACCAGCAGCACCAGGCCGAGGCTGAGCGCGAAGGCCGAGCCCCAGACGAAGTAGTGCGTCGTCCAGTACGAGAACACGGTCGCGACCCAGGCGCCGACGCCGTTGGCGGCCGCCGACAAGAGCAGCGCCTGCATCACGGTCGGCTGGTCCAGCCGCAGGATCGGTAGCGACATGAACAGGCCGACCAGGACGGCGACCAGCGCGATCTTCCAGTAGTTCGGATCGGTGACCGGACCGGTCCAGGCGAACTTTGGCTCGCGGTCGGCATTGAGGATGCCCCAGTAGGGTCCGACGCCGCCTTCGAAGAACTTCCAGGGCTGATCGATCGCCTCGACGATGTTGTAGTCCATGCCGATGGCTTCGGCGCGGGTGACGAAGTTGCGCAGCACGGTGGCCTGCTGGAACGGGCCGGGAACGGCGCTGCGCAGATTGTAGCCCTGGCTCGGCCAGCCGAATTCGGCAATCAGGATGCGTTTGCCGGGGAAGGAGTCGCGCAACAAATTGTAGCGGTCGACCGCCTGGTCCACCGCCTGCTTGTCGGTGAAGTTTTCCCAGTAGGGCAGCACGTGCGCGGCGACGAAGTCGGACGAGTTGGCGAGCTGCGGATGGTCGCGCCAGATGTTCCAGATTTCACCGGTCGTGACGGGGACGTTGACCGACTTCTTGACCCGCTGGATCACCTTGATCAGCCGGTGCACGTTGTTTTCGGCGACTGCCCACTTGATCGCTTCAGCGCGCTTGCTCAAGCCGCTGCTGCCGTTTTCATCCGGCTGCATTTCCGCGTCGTGAAGACGCTGCGCTTCCTCGCGAAGAATCCTCTCGGACTCCTCGGGCGGCACGCCGATCTCCGGAACCGAGCCGAGGTTTTCCAGCGGCACCTGCTCGCCGCGGAACACGGTTTCGTTGCCGACTACAATGCCGATGACGTTGCTGTTGCGCTTGGCCAGGTTGATCGCGGCTTCGATCTCACGGTTGTTGCGGTTGGCGTCCTTGTCGATCCACGCGCCAACCGTGACCTTCATGCCGAACTCGGCGGCGACCGGCGGCACCAGCTCGTTGCCTTCCGTCGACGAATAGAGGCGGACCGCTTTGGTGAGCGTGGACAGTTTTCGCAGGTCGGTGCGCACCTTCTCGGTGTCGGCGGCAACGTCTGCGACGGTGTGGCCTGACTCGAACGGAGCGTAGGACAGACTCGGCAGCGTGCCACGGAAATCGGGCGCCGACTGCTTCTCCTGGAAGAGACCCCACAGGGCGGCGTGGGCGGCGGTGACAAGCAACAGGACGGCGACGACGGCGCGCATCGCGGTTAAACCATACGGGGCCTGAGATTGAGGACTAAGCGAACCCGTCCCCTGGGTTCGACCAACACGACAGCGGAGGGAAAGATATCTCCGCCATCCGATTTAACAACTGGTGTGCCGCGATGGCGTTTTAAGGGCGCAAGCCGTTCCAGCCGCGAAAAAATCGCGGCCGGACCCCGGTCGCGGGATATGGCTATTTCGACGCCGGCGCAGGTGACGCCGACGGGGTCGGTGCAGGCGAGGGCGAGGCTGCCGGTGCCGGTGCGGCGGTGCCGGCCGTCGCCGGCGCCGGGGTGGGAGCAGCGGCGGCGGCCGCGGCCTGGGGCTGCGCGCCCGGATTGATCCAGCAGGCGTGGATGCGGCCGTCGAGGCTGCCGCGGACCTTGTCGTCGATCTGGGCGCCGAACCGGGTCAGGCAGCGGAACGCCGCCTGGACGTGGCCGCCGGGGCAGCCGAACCGGTCGTAGAGGTCGAGATGGCGGAACGCGGTATCGAGGTCGTCGTTCCACATCAAGCGGACGACGCGGCGGCCGAGCCAGACGCATTCCGGGTTGCCGGCCGGGCCGTTGATGGCCTGCTGGGCCTCGACGAACTCCTCGACCTTGCGCTGGTTGGCTTCCCGTGCGGCATTTGCGTTGGCGTCGGGCTGTCCAGGCTGCTGTTTCGCCTGATCCGGCGGATTCGGCGTGCCGCTCTGGGCGAACGCGCCGCCGGCCCCAATGAGGAGCGCAAGGCCCGTGACAAGGCCCGTTACGGCAAGATGGCGCAAAGTAGTGTTCTTCAACTCAAGCAGCCGTCGACGCATGTATTCCCCGATAATGTTCCTGCCCCCGCGGGATCATCCTAACGGCTCGCGTGATGCCGTCCAAATAGGTCTCCAGTGCGGCGGAGACTCTGGCGAAATCTGATGACTGGAATTTGGTATTTTGTCCAGCAAACTCACAACTTTATCGACCCAGCGCAAAACTGTCGCAGGACAACCATGGTATTGACCTAATCCCGCTCTTGGCAGATGGGCTGTGACCGGCTAATTCGACGGTCCCCCGGAGGATGGAACCGATTTCGCTTCGTACGCCGCTGGCGCTTCTCCTGATCTCGCTCGCCGTGATTGCATCCGTGTGGTGGTGGCTCGCCACGCCGATTACGCTCGTGCGCGCGCCGATCGATCCCGCTGCAAAGCTGCAATGCGTGTCCTATACGCCGTTCCGCGGCGCGCAGACGCCGCTTGATCCCACCACGCAGATTCCAGTCGAGCAGATCGAGCAGGATCTGACCGATCTCGCCAAGGTCACCGACTGCGTGCGCACCTATTCGATCGAGAACGGCCTCGACCAGGTCCCCGGCGTTGCGGCCAAGGTCGGGCTGAAGGTGATGCAAGGCATCTGGCTCAGCAGCAACCGCTTCAAGAATTTGCAGCAGATCGCGATCGCGGTGCGGCTCGCCAAGGAGTATCCCGGCGTCGTCACCTCGCTGATCGTCGGCAACGAGGTGCTGCTGCGCGGCGAGATGACCGCCACCGATCTTGCCGGCAACATCCGCGCAGTGAAGGCGGCGGCGGGCAATCTTCCCGTCACCTATGCCGACGTCTGGGAATACTGGGTGAAGAACCGCGAGATTTATGACGCGGTCGATTTCGTCACCATTCACATCCTGCCGTATTGGGAGGACATCCCGGTCAAGGCGAAGTACGCCGCGGCGCATGTCGACGATATCCGCAAGCGGATCGCGGTGACATTCCCGGGCAAGGAGATCCTGATCGGCGAGACCGGCTGGCCGAGCCAGGGGCGGATGCGGGAGGGCGCATTGCCGTCGCGCACCAACCAGGCGCGGGTGGTGTCCGAGATCCTCGACCTCGCCAAGCGCGAGGGCTTTCGGGTCAACCTGATCGAGGCCTACGACCAGCCCTGGAAGCGCAAGCTCGAGGGCACCGTCGGCGGCAATTGGGGCCTGTTCGATTCGGTCAAGCGGCAGGTGAAATATCCGCCCGGCGTTGCTATCACGAACTATCCGGACTGGAAGCTGCAGATGGCGGGCGGCATGGCGCTGTCCGTCGCCACATTCCTCGCGGCCTGGCTGACGCTGCGCCGCCGGCCCTGGACGCCGCGGCCGTCGGCCTGGATCGCGGTCGCCATTTCGGCCACGACGGCGGGGGCGCTGCTCGGGATTGCCGGCGACAAGATGTATTACGAGAGCTACGGCGTCGGCGGCTGGCTGCATTGGGGCGTGCTGCTCGCAGCGGGCATTGCCGCGCCGCTGCTGACGGCTCACGCGCTGATCGCCGGGCGGTCGCTGCCGACCTTCCTGGAGCTGGTCGGGCCGCGCGACTATCGCGGCAAGGGCGTGATCGGCGCGGCGCTGGCAATTGTGCTGATCATCACCACGGTGATTGCTGCCGAAACCGCGCTCGGCTTTACCTTCGATCCGCGCTACCGCGATTTCCCGTATGCCTCGCTGACCATGGCGGTGGTGCCATTCGCGCTCCTGACCATGCTCAACCGTCCGAAGGAAGGCATCCGGCCGCTCGCGGAATCCGTATTCGCCGGCCTGCTGGTGATCGCCGCCGGCTACACGATCTACAACGAGGGCACGATCAACTGGCAGTCGGACTGGACCTGCGTGATGTACCTCTTGCTCGCCGCTACGCTGTGGCGGGCGCGGGCCGCGCAAAACCCAGGATGAACAGCCCGATCGCGAGCCCCGACAGCACGACATTGTAGAGCACGATCCCGAGCCCCGCAGCGATCAAGCCGACGGTGAGCAGCACGATCGACGGCCGCGTCAGGTTGAGCACCGCGATTACCAGCGCGGTGATCCCGAACACCGAGTTCTTGAACAGTACGGTCGACAGCGCGCGAGCCTTGCAGAGCATGGTCTGCGCGCCGGCGTCGCAGGCCAGCGCAACGGGAGAGAACTCGATTGCCAGATAGCGCACGTAGAGCGCGTAGCCGACGGTGACGAAGCCCACGACCATCAGGAACTGGACCTGATAGGGGGAGAGGCGGAACGGAGGTTTTGTCATCGCGGCACTATGGTCGGGATCGGGTTGCGGGACAAGTTCGGTCGGAGCATCGAAATCGGTTGAAAATCCGGCCACAATCCCTTGGCTCACATGATTATTGGCTGTTCCGCCGGAATATCGAGGAGATCGTGGTCGGCTCCGGCTTCTTGTCCTCGGCGACCGGCTGCTGCTGCTGCTGCTGCGGCGGCGCGACGGCGCGCTTCGGCACGGCCCGGCGATGCGACGGCGCCGGCTTGGCTCCGGCGGCCGGCTCGTTGAGGGCCAGTCGCTGGCCGTCATAGATCGCCGTCTCGCAGGTCCGCTGCACCAGGCTGAGGCCCGCGCAGATCCTGGCTGCGGTGCCGGCGTCGTTCAGCGGTCCGGCCACCAGGCGCAACTGTATGCCGAGCCCGTTGCTGCTCTCCTTGATCACGATGATCGGCCGCAGCGCCGCCAGCGGCGCGTTGGCCTTCGACTTCAACAGGCCGCGCCACAGCGCGCGCAGTCCATTGACCGAGTTGGCCGTGCCGAGATCGACGCCGAACTCGGTGCGGTGGATCTGTGCCTGCGGCGCATCGTCCTCGGCGTCCGGATCCGCTGTGATCACCAGCGGAGGGATCGGTGCGACGGTGACATCGTTGGCGGTCGGCGGCTTGACGGTTTCGGTTGCCTTGTTCGCCGCAGGATCGAGCGATGCCAGGACCGGCTTGTCGACAAGCGGCTTGTCCGCGACCGGCACCGGCGCAGCGGGTGCATCCTCGGCGCCGGCCGCGGCGGCGCTCATTGGACTTGCGATCGATGCGGCCGTGGCGGAATTCGGCGGCGAATTGTCGGAGGCTGGCGGCTTCTCCGCGGCGGCCTGCGGCTTGGCGGGCGCGGACGCGGGTTTCTTGTCGGCCGTTGCCGGCTTTTCGGCCGCCGCAACCGGCTTCTCGATCGGCCCAGTCGCCTTGCTGTCGCCGGCTGTGGGCAGCTTGTCGATCGCCGCCGGCTTGTCCAATGCGACCGTCGGCATCGTTGCGACGGCGGCAACGGTTGGCGCGGAGGCGGCGGGCGACGAACTGGCGGTTGCGGGCGAGGTACCGGGCGCTGCCAAGGGCGATGGTGCCGGCGGCTGCCTGGCGATCGCGCCGGTCACGGAGTCGAGGCCCTGCTCCAGCGTGGTGACGCGCGAATACAGCCGGTCGCGGTCGCCGTTGAGCGTATCGATCGCAGACGCCAGCCGGCGCGTCTCGTTGTGGCTCTCCTTCGCCAGCGTCTGCAACTGCTGGGCCTGTCGCGCGAGGTCCGCTGCGGCAACTTGGTCGCGCCGCAGCGTCAACGCCGACTGGTTGGCCATCACCGCGACGGTGACGGCGCCGACCGCGGCAACGCCCCACGAGCCGAGCCGCCACAGCATGCGGCGATCCAGAGCATCCTCCTCGGCCAAAAAGCCGGTGGTGCTCTCGGTGTCGAATTCCGCCGCCAGATTGTCGCGATCTTTGGCCAAAGCCCGCTTGGCCCTCCTCAAGGCCCGCCGAATCACGAGGCAAAGATTAACAGGAAATGGACCGGGAACTTGAATCCGGAGCGCCACGGAGGCGAATCGGTTTCTTCTGCCGGGGAAAACAATTAAAGACGGCCTCGAAGACAGCTTTGCGCAGCGAACTGCGCGCGACATCGAGGATTGCGAATGACTGCGCGAACGAGCCTGACAGTGGTTCTTGCGGCCGGTGAGGGCACGCGGATGCGCTCGTCGCTGCCGAAGGTGCTGCACCCCGTGGCCGGGCAGCCGCTGCTGGCGCACGTGCTCAACGCCGCGGCCTCCGGCGAGGGGTCGCAGCTGGCGGTCGTGATCGGCCCGGACCACGAGGCGGTCGCCAACGAGGTGCGTCGGGTGCGGCCCGACGCACAGACCTTCGTGCAGCGCGAGCGGCTCGGCACCGCGCATGCGGTGCTGGCGGCGCGCGAGGCGATCGCCCGCAGCGCCGACGACCTCTTGATCGCATTCGGCGACACGCCGCTGATCTCGGCCGAGACCTTCGCCCGCATGCGCGCGCCGCTGCGCGACGGCGCGGCGCTTGCGGTGCTCGGCTTCCATGCCGCAGACCCGACCGGCTACGGCCGCCTGGTGGTCGAGAACGGCAAGCTGGTTGCGATCCGCGAGCAGGCCGATGCCAGTGCCGAAGAGCGCAAGATCACGCTGTGCAATGCCGGCGTGATGGCGTTCGACGGCAGGAAGGCGCTCGCGATCATCGAGAAGATCGGCAATGCCAATGCCAAGGGCGAATATTATCTGACCGATGCCGTCGGCATTGTCAGGGAACTCGGACTGGAGGCCGTCGTGATCGAGACCAGCGAAGACGAAGTGCGCGGCATCAACACCAAGGCGCAGCTCGCCGAGGCCGAGGCCGTGATGCAGGCGCGGCTGCGCAACCAGGCGCTCGAGGCCGGCGTGACCCTGATCGCGCCGGAGACGGTCTATCTCGCCGCTGACACCAAATTCGGCAAGGACGTCACGATCGAGCCGTTCGTGGTGATCGGACCCGGCGTTTCGATCGACGACGGCGCCGTGATCCATTCCTTCTCGCACATCACCCAAGCCACGATCGGCAAGAAGGTGGAGCTCGGACCCTACGCGCGGCTGCGGCCCGGCACCTCGCTCGGCGACGGCGTGAAGATCGGCAATTTCGTCGAGACCAAGGGTTCGAGGCTGGAGGCCGGCGTCAAGGTCAACCATCTCTCCTACGTCGGCGACGCCCATGTCGGTGCCAATTCCAACCTCGGTGCCGGCACCATCACCTGCAACTATGACGGCTTCCTCAAGCACAAGACGCTGATCGGCGAGGGCGCCTTCATCGGCACCAATACGTCGCTGGTCGCGCCGGTCACGATCGGCAAGGGCGCCTATATCGGCTCGGGCTCCGTGATCACCAGGGATGTTCCCGACGATGCGATGGCGCTCGAGCGCAGCGAGCAGTCCATCCGCGAAGGCGGCGCCGCGCGCTACCGAACGGCGAAGCTGAAGGAGAAGGCGGCGAAGGGGAAGTGATCTTCTCGCGACATATTTGCGAGCCTGTCTCGACCATAAAATGTCATCCCGGCGAAAGCCGGGATCCATATTCCGCGGCGGAAGTTGGGGACAGGACTCGTCGTTCCAGCATCGTGAAGCAATGACCGTCGGTGGCTATGGGTCCCGGCTTTCGCCGGGACGACACTGTATGTGTTGCGCGATCTGTGAGTCACATATGCGCATCGGGTGACGGGGTTCGCAACGGGCTGATCGCAACGTCGATCGGTTGACCCGGTTCATGCCGCATTCTTCGCCTGGCGCGGCTCGTCGGTGTTCGGCTCTACCGGTCCGAGCAGGATGCGCCGCTGCATCTGGTCGAAGGCGAGGTTTGCGTTCTTCTCCCGTGTCACCAGCGACAGCAGGATCGCGACCGCAAAGGATAGCGGCATGCTGATGATCGCGGGATTGCGCAGCGACACGAACCACCATTGATGCTCGACCGCGGCGAGCGGCTTGCCGAGAATGTCGACCTGGATGGTCGGGGACAGATAGATCAGCACCAGCGAGCTCAGTGTGCCGACGAGGATGCTCGCCACGGCAGCAGGCGTCGTGAAGCGGCGCCAGGTGATGGCGAGCACGAGCGAAGGGAAGTTGGCGGCGCAGGCGATCGAGAACGCAAGTCCCGCCATGAACGCGACGTTCTGGCCTTCGAACGCGATGCCCAGGCCGATGGCGAGGATGGAAATCAGAACCGTCGCGACCCGCGCGACCTTGAGCTGCTCGGCTTCCGAAGCGGTGCCGCTCCTGATCACATTGGTCCAGACGTCGTGGCAGAGCGTGGCGACGCCCGACAGCGTCAGCCCCGCGACGACGGCAAGCATGGTCGCGAACGCGACCGCGCAGATGAAGCCGAAGAACGCGTTGCCGCCGACGGTGAGTGCGAGCAGGGGCGCTGCCATGTTGCCGCCGCCGCCGGCCTTGGCCACCGCCTCGGCGCCGACCAGCACCATGGCGCCGAAGCCGATGATGAAGACCATGAGATGAAAGACGCCGATCAGGCCGGTGGCATAGAGGATCGACAGCCGTGCGGCTTTGGAATCCTTCACCGTGTAGGCCCGCATCAGCACATGCGGCATCGCGGCGGTTCCGAACATCAGGCCGAGCCCGAGCGAGATGGCATCCCATTGACCCGAGACCACCTTCGATCCCGGCTGCAGCACCTTGGTGCCGTATTTCTCGGATGCCGCGGCGAACAGCTTCAGCGGGTTCATGTCGAAATGGGTCAACACGAGGAGGGCGAGCAGGATGCCGCCGCCCATCAGCAGCACAGCCTTGACCACCTGCACCCAGGTCGTCGCCAACATGCCGCCGAACAGCACATAGACCAGCATGACGCTGCCGACGACGACGACCGACCAGGTGTAGGGCAGGCCGAACAGCAGCTTGATCAGCGATCCCGTCGCGACCATCTGGGCGATCAGGTAGAACAGGATCACGGCAAGTGTACCGATGGCGCCGGCGAGGCGCACCGGGCGCTGGCGCAGGCGATAGGCCACGACGTCGGCGAAGGTGAAACGGCCGACATTGCGCAATGGCTCGACGATCAGGAACAGAATGATCGGCCAGCCGACCAGCCACCCGATCGAATAGATCATGCCGTCGAAGCCGTTCGAGGTGACGATGCCGGCAATTCCGAGCAGGGCCGCGGCGCTCAGGAAGTCTCCCGCGAGTGCCCAGCCGTTCTGCCACGGCGTGACCTGGCCGCCGGCGGCAAAGAAGTGCTCGGTGGTGCGCGTGCGCCGCGCAGCCCAATAGGTGATCGCCAGCGTCAACGCCATGAAGGCGAAGAAGAACCCGATCGAAAGCGTGCTGCTGCCCATTTGCCTGTCCCCTTAGCGAAGCTCGCGAACGCCTGCGTCGAACACCCGGTTCGCCCACAGCACGTAGACCAGGCAGAGCACGAAGGAAGAGATGATGACGAGCGGGCCGAGCACAATGCAAAGCGACAGGCCGGGCATCAGAATGGTGCCGAGCAGCGGCTTGTCGAACGCGAAAAGCCCCATGAAGCCGAAATAGATCACGATCATCGCAACGCTCAGAACGAGCGCGACTGTCAGCCGCTTCTTGGCCAGTTTCTCGGCCTGCTTCTTGGCCAATGCGCCGCCGTTCGGCGCCGGATCGGCATTGCCGGGAATAACCACGTTCATATCGGCTCCCTCAAAAACTCAGCGCGCTCTGCTTGCGCCAATCGAACGAGCTTCAGCCGGGGGCTGACGGAAGGGAATTATGGATTTTTGCAATCTGCTGTGCGCGGCTGCGGCACGACATCGGCCAGCGTGACCTGCATGTCGGGATCCTGCTTCAGGGTATTTTTCAGGAAGGCGCGGACGGCGCGGATGCGCGGGGCGAATTGCAGGTCGCTGTGGACGTTGAGCCAGACCTCGCGAACGGTGCCGGCGAGAGCGGGCAGCACCGGTATCAGGTCGGGCCGGTCCCTTGTGGCAAAGCTCGGCAGCATCACGATGCCGAGGCCGCCCGCCGCGGCGTTCATCTGCGCGATCATGCTGTTGGAGTGGAAGGCGATTTTCGGCTCTTCGATGACATCGGCGAGCCAGCGCACCGAGTCGACCTGGATCAGGTCCTCGATATAGGACACGAACCAATGATCCTGCAGGTCGCGCAGGCTTGCGGGCATCCCGTGGTGGTCGAGATAGTCCTGGCTCGCGAATAGCCCGAGCCGAAACTTGCCGATGCGCTCCGAGATCAGGCCCGGACCGGGCGGCCGGAAGAAGGACACGAACAGATCGGCCTCGCGCTTATGAACGTAGACCGTCTGGGCGGACGTGACGAGTTCGACGGTGAGCTGTGGCGCGGTGCGTCGCAGCTTGGCAAAGCGTTGCGCCAGATAGAGCGAGGCGATCCCCTCCATGGTGGCGAGCCGCACGGTCCCGACGAGCTCCTGGGTGTCGCTGGCGCTGGCCTCCTCGCGGATCGCGATCACCGCGCTCTCGACCCGCTCGGCATGGCGCAACAGCCGCTCGCCGACTTCGTTCAGCTTGAGCCCGGTGCGGTGGCGTTCGAACACCGCAACCCCGAGCGAAGCTTCCATCTGGGCGATGCGCCGGCTGACGGTGGAATGGTCGAGCCGCAGCCGCTTTGCCGTTTGGCTCAAATTCCCGGCGCGGGCGGCGCAGAGAAACACCCGCAGATCGTCCCAGTTGATCGTGTCGAACATCACCTGCCTCCCGGTTGCGGCCGTTGAAATTGCGGCCCTTGTCAGCAAAGCAATTCCCGTTCCAGCGCGTGGCGGTTCCGATCCTTCGCAACCGACCTTGCGACAATTCCCATGCACGCCGGCAAGCCAGGGATGATACCGCTTCGCTCCCCTAGTCCTAGCCGGGATTTTCGACATGCTTCCTCGTTTCAAGGCTGCTGCCGTCCACGCCGCGCCCGTCTTCCTCGACAGCTGGGCGACCACCGAAAAGGCGATCGCCATCATTCGCGAGGCGGCCAGGGCCGGCGCCGCGCTGATCGCGTTTCCCGAAACCTATATTCCCGCCTTTCCGGTCTGGGCTGCGCTGTGGCCTCCAATCGACAACCACGATCTGTTCGTGCGCATGGCGGAGCAATCCGTGCTGGCGGACGGACCGGAAGTGGCGCGGCTTTGCGCCGAGGCGCGCGCCCTCGGCGTCACGGTCTCGATCGGCATCAGCGAGCGCTCGGCCGTCAGCGTCGGGGGGCTGTGGAACTCGAACCTGCTGATCGGCGAGACCGGAGAAATTCTCATCCATCACCGCAAGCTGGTTCCGACCTTCTATGAGAAGCTAGTGTGGTCGTCAGGGGATGGTGCGGGCCTCAAGGTCGCGGAGACGCGGCAGGGCCGGATCGGCGGGTTGATTTGCGGCGAGAATACCAACCCATTGGCCCGCTTCGCGCTGATGGCGCAGGGCGAGCAGGTGCACATTTCGAGCTGGCCGCCGATGTGGCCCACCCGGCGCCCGGCAGGCGGCGGCAATTTCGACAACGTGGCCGCCAACCGCATCCGGGCCAGCGCCCATTGCTTCGAAGCCAAGGTATTCGGGATCGTCACCGCCGGCTACATGGACCAGGCACTGCGCGCCTTCCTCATTGAACGCGATCGAACGATCGCCGACGTGATCGACCAGACACCACGTGCGGCGAGCTTCTTCGTCGATCCGACCGGCAGCGTCTTCGGCGATGGATTGCAGGACGAGGAGGGGATCGCCTACGCGGAGATCGATCTCAATCGCTGCGTCGAGCCGAAACAGTTTCACGACGTGGTCGGTTACTACAACCGCTTCGACATCTTCGGCGTGACGGTCGACCGCAGCCGGTTGACCCCGGCTCGATTCCGCGATCCAGAGCAGCCGATAGCGGACGTGCAAGACGCGGCAATTCTGTCGGTCGATGCCGACGCTGCATCGAATGGGCAGGGCCGCGACCTCCGGAGCTGACGAAGCCTTGGTGCTGCCTCACACGATCCTTCGTCCGCGTGCGGGACCCGACGCGGACATCGCGGTCCGGCATTCTCGATAGTCCGCAAACCTGCAACGTGTCCGTAGCGGGTGAAGATGTCGTGTTTTTGTAGCTCGTGATCTGTCGCCTTCGTGTCTGATTTGCAGGGGAGCCGGAAGGCGGGGACGGCTTTCCCTGATTGATCATGCCACGGCTGTTGTGGCGGTTTTAGCCCTGTGGGTGAGTTTCTTTGTTCGACTTGAAGCCCGTTTCTCCGCCCCGACCCGCACTTTCTCGACGGCGGCGCGCGCAGGAGCGGTCAAGGACGCGCGCTTGCGCGCCCGCCAGGGCTTGTCCTTGACGGCTCCGAGCACGCCGCCAGGCTGAAGCGCGTCGGGGCTGATCTGCTGTCCGTCAGGCGCAAACCTCGCCAATCGATGCGGTCCAAGGAACACGCTGACGGTGCCATCGGGATACTCATGGAGCCGCACCAAGGCCTTGACGAAGTGAGGTCTGAGCCGGCTCTGCGGCAACTGCAGCCGCCGACCGTTCCATGCAACGGTATTGTCGTTGGCGACGGTTCGCTCCTCGATCACGCACAGCGCCTCGCGCCAGGCCTCATGCCGGTCGGCCACGAATGCCGTGCCTTCCTGTTCGGGCTTGATCGCAAACGCGGCGTTGTGCCCGGGGATGTAATGCGCCTTCAGCCACGCGTTGGCAGCCTCAACCGTCGTGATCCCGGCAAGCCGCAGCTCCTTCGGCAGCCGGTCCTGCAAGGTGCCGAACACCCGCTCGGAGCGCCCGCGCGCCTGCGGCGAATAGGCTGCGATATGCTCGATCCCAAGATGCGACAAAGCCCGTCCCACCTGGGTTTGTTGCGTCTTCGAGACCTTCTCGCCAGCTTTTGGGGTCAGGAAATAATGGCTGCCGCGGTCGGTGTAGAGCGCGCAGAACAGGCCATGCTCGCCAATCACTTCGCGCAAGGCCTGGAAGGTCGAGGCCGTTCCTTCTTCCTCGACCAGCACCATCGAGTAGATCTCGCTGGTCGCATCGTCCATCGTGACGATCAGGTCCCTCGCGGGCAGGCCTTCGATCCAAACGTGGCGCGATCCGTCCTGGTGCAGCAGCATGCCCCGAAGCGGCCGCCGCGGCCGCTTCTTGCGGTGCGCCGAACGCTTCGGAGCCTTCCGCACCAGCCCCGCCGCGTGCAGCGCCAGCTTCGTCACCGTATAGCCCAGCACATAGTCGTGCCGCTTTTGCATCTGCTCGTGGAAGTGCTTCACCGTGAAGTCCGCGTACTTGTCCCGGTACAGCGCAAGCATCCGTTCCAGCTCCTCCTCCGGCGCCCGCCGTGGCGAACGACGCCCCAGCCGGCGGTCGACAAGCCCGTCGTCGCCCTCCGCCTCATAGCGCTCCGCCCAGCGTTGAAACGTCCGAACACTGATCCCAAGAACCTCCGAAGCTGCCTCCTGCGTCAGTTCCTTCGCCTCCGTCCGATCCAGCAAATCTGAAAACCGCATCCGTCGTACACCCTCGTGAATGGATGCCGTGCCCATCGCGCCCCCCTTGTTCCGGAGCACCGAAAACACGACACTTCACGAGCTACAAACAGGCGACAGATCACGAGCTACTGACACCGCAAACCTGCAACGTTGCCAACGCGGGAATGTATGGCTACGCTTTACCCTGGGTAGGCTGCCAAACGACCTTCGATCGGCCGGACGCTCATGCCAAAATTCCTTCGCATCGGAGTCCATCAGTCGAACGTTTCCGGATACACGTCGAAGGCATGGTGCATTCGACGGGCCGGCTCGACGGTTTTCCTGAAATGGGGCGCCGTGCAGGTTGATGGCGCGGGCGACAGGCGAAAGGTCCACTGGACGTTTCCACCGCAGGAAAAAACCATTCGCTGCCGCACGGTGCAGCGCGCCCAGGACTACACCAAGGCCGCCATCGCGCGGCGACGCAGCCATCGCTATGAACCGCTGGCTGGGAATATCGCTAACCGGCGGCGAACCACCGACCGGGACTCGCAGCTCAAGCAGGCGCTCGCCACGATCCTCTATGTCGATATCGTCCGATCCACCGAAAAGGCCGCGCGGCTCGGCGACACGCGCTGGGCGACGGTGATGAACCACTACTATGTCGCTGTGCGCAGGGAGCTGAAGGCCTTGCGGGGGAAGGAAGTCGTGACCACGGGCGACGGGTTGCTGGCGACGTTCCGCGCGCCGGCAGCCGGGATCCGTTGCGCGACCGCGATCCGCGAGTCCGTGCGCACGCTGGGGCTGGAGATCAGGGTCGGACTGCACGCGGGCGAATACAAGGTGAGTGGCGCGGAGGTGATCGGGCTTGCGTTTCACATCGGCGCGCGCGTCGCGGCGAAAGCGCGGGCCGGCGAAGTGCTGGTCTCGAGAGCGGTCAAGGACCTGATGTCAAAGTCCGAAATCCGCTTCAAGGACCGCGGCGCGCACCAGCTCAAAGGCGTGCCGGAGCGATGGCGGCTCTACCGGGTGGAGCATTAGGGCGTCCCGGGAGCGTCGACTACCGCCAGCGTCGGCTGGCCTCGCCGAAAGGCGTTAATGACATATTGATGCGGTTAACGACGTTTGCCGTCTGCGGTTTCATCGCTCTTAGGAGGCGACAAGGCAAAACACGGCATGCGCAAACATGCCGCGACCGTTCTGATTGGCGTCTTTTGCAGCCTGGTGACGTACTTCAGCGCCGCACGACTCTACCAATGGGCCGAGACCGGACAGTTGGCGGTGCTGTCCCGGAAGACACACGACCAACCTGAGTTCGTTTCCTGGGGCGACGATCGGCCCAGCTTCGTGCTGCTGTTCGCGCTCTATCTGTTTTTCCTCAAGAACGGACTGCTCGGCATGCTGGTTACGTGCCGCGAGGTCTGGCTGCGTGGCCGGGGATGGGAACCGTGAGCGCGCGGCTGATCGCTGGATTGATCAAGGTGCTGCTCGGAGGTCTTCTCACGGCCGGTCCGCCGCTCGTGTCGGTCGCGCGCGGCGACGAAACTGCGAGCATCAATGCACGACGCGAGGCGCTTCGCGAATGGAGCAGCCTTGCCAATGGACGCACGGACTTTGAAATTTCCGATCCGGCCTTGGTGCCAAGGATGCTCGCGCTTGCGGCCGAGCAATCCGGCTGCAAATACAGTGATGACATCGAAAAGTTGCCGGTTCGCTTCATGAAAGTGGCCGGGCACCGTCTCGCGCTGATGTTCTGTCGGCTTTCCGTGACCGGATCGCATCGCGCGTTCGATCTTTCCGACGTCAGCAGACCAAAGCCGATGGAATTTCCGTACGTCGCGCTGAACGGCTTCGGTACGACGGACACTCCGGGTTTCATCACATGGAGGGAGGAGGCCGGCTTGTTTCAGGCCGAAACCGGATCGGACCTGTGTCCCAGCCCACACCTGCGGCATGTCTATCGGCTAGACGTGACCAATCGCGAAAGCTTTGTCGTGGTTCGCGTCGAGGTCAGCGCGCCTGCGTGCGGCGCGGGTCAGGAATGGACCACGATCTGGGAGGCGAAACCGTGGCCCGCGCCGGCGGATCCGCGCTGACGCGCTCTTGCCAAAATGGTTAGCCCCGATTAACCAGCCTTTCGCATCAACCTTGCCGTTTAAGACTGTCGCAATCGGCAATAATTATTGAGTATCTTGCGGCCGGCGATTCCCGTTAAGGGACCGTGTCGCCGCTTTGGCAAATTTTCGGCGATTTTTGGGGACATTGAACCGCATGTGCGGCATCGTCGGCATTCTTGGACGCGCTCCGGTCGCGGAGCAATTGGTGGATTCGCTCAAGCGGCTCGAATATCGCGGCTATGATTCCGC
Organism: Bradyrhizobium sp. USDA 4504; assembly: GCF_054063995.1. Taxonomy (NCBI): domain Bacteria; kingdom Pseudomonadati; phylum Pseudomonadota; class Alphaproteobacteria; order Hyphomicrobiales; family Nitrobacteraceae; genus Bradyrhizobium; species Bradyrhizobium sp. USDA 4504. The sequence continues at coordinate 2,800,733 of NZ_JBSSGV010000001.1, forward strand.
GGGTGTCGCCACGCTGGAGAATGGCGGCCTGGCGCGGCGCCGCGCCGAAGGCAAGCTGAAGAATCTCGAGGCCCGGCTCGAGGCCAAGCCGCTCGGCGGCCATACCGGCATCGGCCACACCCGCTGGGCCACGCACGGGCGGCCGACCGAGAACAACGCGCACCCGCACGCCACCGAGCGCGTCGCCGTGGTGCATAACGGCATCATAGAGAATTTCCGCGAGCTGCGCGAGGAACTCGAGGCCAAGGGCGCGGCGTTCTCGACCGAGACCGACACCGAGGTCGTGGTGCATCTGGTCGACAATCTGCTGAAGGGCGGCGTCAAGCCGATCGATGCGGTGAGGGCGGTGCTGTCGCAGCTGCGCGGCGCGTTCGCGCTCGGCTTCATCTTCGCCGGCGAGGATGACCTGATGATCGGCGCCCGCAACGGCCCGCCGCTCGCGGTCGGCCATGGCGAAGGCGAGATGTTTCTCGGGTCCGACGCGATCGCGCTCGGGCCGTTCACCGATACGATCAGCTATCTCGAGGACGGCGATTGGGTGGTGCTGAATCGCAAGGGCGCCACGATCTTCGACAAGGACAACGCCATCGTCCACCGCGAGGCGATCAAGCACACGACGGCAACGGCGCTGGTCGACAAGGCGAACTACCGTCACTTCATGGCGAAGGAGATCCACGAGCAGCCCGAAGTGGTCGGGCACACGCTGGCGCGCTATGTCGACATGGCGACCGAGCGCGTCACCATGCCGGTGAAGCTGCCGTTCGACTTCAAGGATATCCAGCGCGTCTCGGTCACCGCCTGCGGCACCGCGAGCTATGCCGGCTTCGTCGCGAAATACTGGCTGGAGCGGCTGGCGCGGCTACCGGTCGAGCTCGATGTCGCCTCCGAATTCCGCTACCGCGAGGCACCGCTGCGCAAGGGCGATCTTGCGATCTTCATCTCGCAATCGGGCGAGACCGCCGACACGCTGGCGGCGCTGCGCTACGCCAAGGCGCAGGGTGCGCACACGCTCTCGGTCGTCAACGTGCCGACCTCGACGATCGCGCGCGAGAGCGAGACCGTGCTGCAGACGCTCGCCGGTCCCGAGATCGGGGTCGCTTCGACCAAGGCGTTCACCTGCCAGCTGATGGTGCTGGCCTCGCTCGCGGTCGCCGCCGGCAAGGCGCGCGGCGAGCTGTCCGATGCCGACGAGGCCAAGCTGGTGCATGGCCTTGTCGAGATTCCGCGCCTGATGTCGGAAGCGCTGACCACTGAAGTGCAGATCGAGAAGCTGGCGCGCGAGATCTCGAAGTCTCGCGACGTGCTCTATCTCGGCCGCGGCACCAGCTATCCGCTGGCGCTGGAGGGCGCACTGAAGCTGAAGGAAATCTCCTACATCCATGCCGAGGGCTACGCCGCCGGCGAGCTCAAGCACGGGCCGATCGCGCTGATCGACGAGCACATGCCGGTCGTGGTGATCGCGCCCTACGACAAGGTGTTCGAGAAGACCGTCTCCAACATGCAGGAGGTCGCCGCCCGCGGCGGCAAGATCATCCTGATGACCGACGCCAAGGGCGCGGCGGAGGCGACCATCCAGTCGCTGGTGACGATCGTGATGCCGGACATGGGGGCGACCTTCGCGCCGATGGTCTACGCCGTTCCGGTGCAGCTGCTCGCCTATCATACCGCTGTCGTGATGGGCACCGATGTCGACCAGCCGCGGAATCTGGCCAAATCGGTCACGGTCGAATAGTCGCAAGCCGCGGCTTCACGCGGCCCTTCAAAAATGCGACAGAATGGCTTAGCTGGGTGGTGGACTACGGCCGCTTCGACGACCCTGGAACCGCAATGACCTCCAACCAAGTGCCTCCCGCCTCGACCGGTGAATTGCCCCCGGATGCCCCGCGCGGGCTGATGGCGCGGTTTCGCAACTATTTCCTGACCGGCCTCGTGGTGGCCGGACCGGTTGCGATCACCCTGTATCTGACCTGGTGGTTCGTGAACTGGGTCGACAATCTGGTCCGGCCGTTCGTGCCCACGGCCTACCGGCCGGAAACCTATCTGCCATTCGGGCTGCCGGGTTCCGGCCTGATCGTCGCGGTCATCGCGCTTACGCTGCTCGGCTTCCTCACCGCCAATCTGATCGGGCGAACCCTGGTCGATCTCGGCGAACGGCTGCTTGGCCGCATCCCTGCGGTGCGCGCGATCTATCGTGGCCTCAAGCAGGTGTTCGAAACGCTGTTCTCCGGCAACGGCTCGAGCTTTCGCCGCGTCGGCCTCGTCGAGTTTCCCTCGCCCGGCATGTGGTCGATCGTGCTGATCTCGCAGGCGCCGAGCGCCGAACTTGCCGCTAGCCTGCCCGGAGCGGAAGAGCACATCTCGGTGTTCCTGCCGTGCGCGCCGAACCCGACCACCGGCTTCTTCTTTTACGTGCCGAAGAGCAAGATCATCGAGATCGAAATGAGCACCGAGGATGCCGCGACGCTGATCATGTCCGCCGGCGTGGTGCAGCCCGGCGGCACCGCCGATCAGAAGCGCGCCGCGGCGCTCGCCGGCATGGCCAATGCTGCGCGCATTGCGAGCCAGGCTTCGACCAACCAGGCCTCGCTGCAGCCGGCAACTCAGCCCGCGCCGGCCAAGGTCGAATAAGAGGCCCAACTCCATCCTCGTCATTGCGAGGAGCGAAGCGACGAAGCAATCCATGATTCCACATATGCGGACCGATGGATTGCTTCGCTACGCTCGCAATGACGGCGGGAAGGGGCGATGAGCACACCTAGATCAGCGTCTCGTAGAGGTCGTTCCAATCTGGATTCAGCGCCTCGATCAGCGCAATCTTCTTCGCGCGGCTGCCGGCCTTGATCTGCTTCTCACGAGTGATCGCGTTGTACATGGTTTTGTGCAATTCGTACCAGACCAGAATCTTGCAGCCATATTTGGCCGAGAAGCCCTTCACCAATCCCTCGCGATGCTCAAACGCACGCTTGGGCGTTGCGGTAACGCCCATGTAAACGGTGCCGTGACGCTTGTTGGCGAAGATGTAGACGCATGGTTGTTTCATGATGTCCCCCAGCCGCAAGTATATACCGTCATTGCGAGGAGCGGAGCGACGAAGCAATCCACGCTTCCGCATATGCGGAACGATGGATTGCTTCGCTGCGCTCGCAATGACGCTGGGTAGAGCGCTCGCAATGACGGGGCTGGCCGCTACCCCGCGCCGATCAGCGGCACGGCTTCGTCGCGTTCGTAGAGGTAGAGCAGGACGCGCAGCGCTTCGCCGCGTTCGCCCTTCAGCTTCGGGTTGTCCTTCATGATCCGCAGCGCCTCGTCGCGGGCCTGGGTGATGAGCTGGCCGTGCACTTCGGAGCGCGCGATGCGGTAGCCGGGCAGGCCGCTCTGGCGGATGCCGAGCACATCGCCTTCGCCGCGCAGCTTCAGATCCTCCTCGGCGATCCGGAATCCATCCGTCGTCTCGCGGATCACTTTCAACCGCGCCTTCGACATCTCGCCGAGCGGCTCCTTGTAGAGCAGCAGGCAGGTCGAGGCCTCCGAGCCGCGGCCAATGCGCCCGCGCAATTGATGCAGCTGCGCAAGCCCGAAACGTTCGGCGTTCTCGATCACCATGATGGTCGCCGCGGGCACGTCGACGCCGACCTCGACCACCGTGGTCGCGACCAGGAGGCCGATCTCGTGCGCGGCGAATTGCGTCATCACGCGGTCCTTCTCGGTGCCCTTCATCTGGCCGTGCACGAGACCGACGCGATCGCCGAACCGCTTCTGCAGGCTCTCGAAACGTTCGGTCGCGTTGGTGAGATGCTCGGTGCCCTCGGCCTCGGATTCATCGACCAGCGGGCAGATCCAGTAGACCAGCTTGCCGGCGCCGAGCGCGCGGCCGACGCCGTCCATGACGTCCTCGATCCGGCTCATCGGCACCGCGCGGGTGTCGATCGGCTGGCGGCCGGCGGGCTTTTCGCGCAGCTCCGAGACGTCCATGTCGCCAAAGTATGTGAGCACCAGCGTGCGCGGGATCGGGGTGGCGCTCAGCACCAGCACGTCGACGGCCTCGCCCTTGGAGGTCAGCGCGAGCCGTTCGCGGACGCCGAAGCGATGCTGCTCGTCGACCACGGCAAGCGCCAGCGCCTTGTAGATCACGTCGTCCTGGATCAGTGCGTGGGTGCCGACCAACAGATCGATCTCGCCGGCCTCGAGCTGTGCCAGCAGCTCGCGGCGCTCTTTGCCTTTCTCGCGGCCGGTGAGGATCGCAACCCGTAGGCCAGCGCTCTCGGCGAGCGGTGCGATGGTCTTGATGTGCTGGCGCGCCAGGATTTCGGTCGGCGCCATCAGCGCGGCCTGCTTGCCGGCTTCCGCAACCGCGGCGGCAGCCAGCAGCGCCACCACGGTTTTGCCGGAACCGACATCGCCCTGCACGAGGCGCAGCATCCGCACCGGCTGCTGCAGGTCCGCGATGATTGCCGCGACCGCCTCTTGCTGCGACCTGGTCAGCGCATAGGGCAGGGCATCGATGATCTTCCGGCGCAGATGACCATCGCCGGCGTTGCGCACACCGCTGGGGCGTCGCAGCGTGGCGCGGATCAGGGCGAGCGCGAGCTGGCCGGCCAGCAGCTCGTCGAATGCGAGACGTGACCAGAACGGACCGTCGGGCAGGATATCGGTCAGCTCGACCGGCACATGCACGCGGGTCAGCGCCTCCCTGATCGGCGGGAAGTTGCAGCGGCGCAGCACCTCGGGGCTGATCCACTCCGGCAGCTCGGGCAGCCTGGTCAGCGCCTGCGCGATGGCGCGGCGGAGCGAGCCGATCGCAAGCCCCTCGGTCAGCGGATAGACCGGATCGATGCCGGACAGTTTTGCAAAGCCCGCTTCATCGACGACGCGATCGGGATGCACGATCTGCGGGATGCCGTCATACATCGCCAGCGTGCCGGAGACGTAGCGCTTCTCGCCGACCGGCAGCAGCTTCTCGACATAGCCGGGCTGGGCACGGAAGAAGGTCAGCACGACGTCGCCGGTGTCGTCGCTGGCATAGACAAGGTAGGGCGCGCGCGAATTGCGCGGCGGCGGCGGGCGATGGCGGTCGACGGTGACCTCGAGCGTCACCATGGTTCCGACCGCGGCGTCGCGGATCTTCGGCCGGGCGCGGCGGTCGATCACGCTCGCCGGCAGATGCAGCAGCAGGTCAACCAGCCGCGGCGTCTCGCTGCGGTCGAGCAGATAGCGCAGCAGCTTGTCCTGCTTCGGGCCGACCCCTTGCAGGGTCGTGACCTGGGCAAACAGCGGATTGAGCAGGGCTGGGCGCATCGACGAATCCAAGACCGTTTCACACCGTCATGCCCGGCCTTGTGCCGGGCATCCACGTCTTTTTTTGGAGCTGATGTCGGCCGGTCCCGTCTACGCCAAGACTTCGACGGGCGCGCAAGCCCGGCAATGACGGCATGCGCCCAGGGAAACCCCAAAACGCGGCGAATGAGGGCTGACATCGGCCATCGCCATGGCTATATCAAGCCCGCCCGGCACGTCCGGGCTTTTGGCGTTGGATGGATTTTGGGACATGACGGGATCGACACGATCGAGCAGCGGGCTCGATGACCGCCGCAAGCGGCTTTTGTTTCGCTGCTGGCACCGCGGCACCCGGGAGATGGACCTGATCCTCGGCCGCTTCGCCGACGCGACCATTGGCGAGCTGTCCGATCACGAGCTCAGCGAGCTCGAGCATTTGATCGAGGTCCCGGATCCCGACCTCTATGCGGCGCTGACCGGCGACAAGGTGCTGCCGTCCGAATATGCCACCGCGCTGTTTGCCCGCATCAAGTCGTTCCGGGTCGCGGATCCCAGCGCATGAAACAGCCGATGAAATCACCGGCCGCGATGCTCGCGCCCGGCCGGGTGCTGACCATCGCCAACGTCGCCGAGGGCGCCGAAGGGCTCGTCATCTCCGACCTGGCGCGCGCGATCGCGGCGCAGCCGAAGCGGCCGGCGGTCAGCCTTGCCGTGGTGTGCCGTGACGGCACGCGGATGCAGCAGCTCGCCCGCGCGCTGGAGTTCTTTGCGCCCGATATCGCCGTGATGCAGGTTCCGGCCTGGGACTGCCAGCCCTACGACCGCGTCTCGCCGCATTCCGGCATTTTGGCGCAACGGCTCACCGCTTTGGCCAAGTTGTCGCGGCTGGTCGGCAGCGACAAGCCGCTGATTGTGCTCACCACGGTGAATGCGGCCGTGCAGCGGGTCCCGGCGCGCGATCAGGTCGCAGCGCAAGCGCTGTCGGTTGCGCCCGGCAATGTGGTGCCGATGGATTCGGTCGTGGCCTGGCTCGAGCACAATGGCTACACCCGCTCGTCCACGGTGCGCGAGCCCGGCGAATATGCCGTGCGCGGCGGCATCCTCGATCTGTTTCCGGCCGGCCTCGACCAGCCGGTGCGCTTCGACTTCTTCGGCGACAGCCTGGAATCGATCCGCACCTTCGATGCCGAGACCCAGCGCACGCTACTCGACATGCGCGGGCTCGATCTCGTGCCGGTGTCGGAATTCCAGCTCACCACCGAAACCATCCGGCGTTTCCGCATGGGCTATGTCGCCGCGTTCGGCGCGCCGGGGCGCGACGATCAGCTCTATGAAGCCGTCTCCGAGGGACGGCGTCACCCCGGCATGGAGCATTGGCTGCCGCTGTTCCAGGAGCGGATGGACACGCTGTTCGATTATCTCGACGGGGCGACGGTTGCGATCGAGCCGCAGGGCGAGGACGCAGCGCGCGAACGCTTCTCGCAGATCGTTGACTACTATGACGCACGGCGCGAGGCGCTGGAGCATCCGGGCAGCGGCGCGGTCTACAAGCCGCTGCCGCCGGACCAGCTCTATCTGACCGAGGCCGAATGGACCAAGCTGCTCGGCGATGCGCCGCTGGCGCGGCTGACGCCGTTCGCGGTGCCCGAAGGCACGCCCGACGTGTTCGACGCCGGCGCGCGGCAGGGCCGCAACTTCGCCCCCGAACGCGCCGACAGCAATGTCAACGTGTTCGAGGCCGTGGTCGGCCATGTCGGCGCGCTGCAGTCACAGCGCAAGAAGGTGGTGATCGCGTTGTGGAGCGAGGGCTCGCGCGACCGCATGGGCGCGATGCTGCGCGACCACAAGCTCCTGAACACGACCAGCGTCAACACCTGGCGGATCGTGCAGGCGACGCCGCGCAACGAAACCATGCTGGCGGTGCTCGGCATGGAATCCGGCTTCGAGACCGACGAGTTCGCCGTCATCAGCGAGCAGGACATTCTCGGCGACCGCCTGGTGCGGCCGCGCAAGGCGAGCCGCAAGCTCGACAATTTCATCTCGGAGGTGACGAGCCTTGCAACCGGCGATCTCGTGGTCCATGTCGAGCACGGCATCGGCCGCTTCGTCGGGCTGCAGACGCTGGAAGTCTCCGGCGCGCCGCATGACTGTCTCGAGTTGCATTATGCCGCCGAAACAAAACTGTTCCTGCCGGTCGAGAACATCGAGCTGTTGTCGCGCTATGGCTCCGACAGCGCCAATGTCGAGCTCGACCGTCTCGGCGGCGGCGGCTGGCAGGCACGCAAGGCCAAGCTGAAGAACCGGATCCGCGAGATCGCGGGCGAATTGATCAAGATCGCGGCCGAGCGGCAGCTGCACGAGGCGCCGAAATTCCCGCTGCAGCCGCATGTCTATGACGAGTTCTGTGCGCGCTTCCCCTATGAGGAGACCGAGGATCAGCTCGGGGCCATCACCTCGACCTTGAAGGACCTCGAGATCGGCCGCCCGATGGACCGGCTGATCTGCGGCGATGTCGGCTTCGGCAAGACCGAGGTGGCTCTGCGCGCGGCGTTCGCCGTGGCGCTGGAGGGCAGGCAGGTCGCGGTGGTGGTGCCGACCACGCTGCTGGCGCGTCAGCACTCGCGTACTTTCACCGAGCGCTTCCGCGGCTTCCCGGTCAATGTCGCGCAGGCCTCGCGGCTGGTGTCGACCAAGGAGCTCAACCAGGTCAAGAAGGGGCTCACCGACGGCAACGTCGACATCGTCGTTGGCACCCATGCGCTGCTCGGCAAGACCATCAAGTTCAAGGACCTCGGCCTGTTGATCGTGGACGAGGAGCAGCATTTCGGCGTCAGCCACAAGGAGCGGCTGAAGCAGTTGCGCGCCCAGGTCCATGTGCTGACGCTGTCGGCGACCCCGATCCCGCGCACGCTTCAGCTTGCATTGACCGGCGTCCGCGAGCTCTCGATCATTGCTTCGCCGCCGGTCGATCGCCTTGCGGTGCGCACCTTCGTCGCGCCCCACGATCCCCTGATGATCCGCGAGGCGCTGCTGCGCGAACGCTACCGCGGCGGGCAGGCGTTCTATGTCGTGCCGCGGATCGAAGACCTCGCCGGCGTCAAGGATTTCCTCGACAAGAACGTGCCGGAGATGAAGGTCGCGGTCGCCCACGGCCAGATGCCGCCGACCGTGATCGAGGACATCATGTCCGCGTTCTACGACGGCAAGTACGACATCCTGCTCTCGACCACGATCGTCGAGTCCGGTCTCGACATCCCGAACGCCAATACGTTGATCGTGCACCGCGCCGACATGTTCGGCCTCGCCCAGCTCTACCAGCTGCGTGGCCGCGTCGGCCGCTCCAAGCTGCGCGCCTATGCGCTGTTCACGCTGCCGGCACAGCAGAAGATCACGGCGCAGGCGGAGCGGCGGCTCAAGGTGCTGCAGTCGCTGGAGACGCTGGGCGCCGGCTTCCAGCTCGCCTCGCACGACCTCGACATCCGCGGCGCCGGCAATCTGCTCGGCGAAGAGCAATCCGGCCACATCAAGGAAGTCGGCTTCGAGCTGTACCAGTCGATGTTGGAGGAGGCGATCGTCAACCTCAAGGCCGGCGTCGCCGAGCCGGCCGCCGACCGCTGGTCGCCGCAGATCACGATCGGCATGCCGGTCCTGATCCCCGATGACTATGTCAACGACCTCAGCGTGCGGCTGTCGCTGTATCGCCGGCTCGCCGATCTCGACACCGACGAGGACATCGACGCCTTCGCCGCCGAAATGCGCGACCGCTTCGGCGTGCTGCCGGACGAGGTGCGCTATCTGTTCAAGGTCGCGGCGATCAAGGCCTATTGCCGAAGGGCCAATGTCGGGAAGGTCGACGCCGGCCCGAAGGGCGCCGTGATCGCATTCCGCGACAACAGCTTTGCCCATCCGGAGCGGCTGGTGAGCTTCATCCGCCAGCACGGCCAGGCCGCCAAGGTGCGGCCCGACATGAAGGTGGTGTTCTTCCAGGAATGGGATACTCCGGAAGAGCGGCTCGCCGGCACCACCGAGATCCTGCGCCAGCTCGCCAACCTCGCCGAGAGCAAGAAGGCGGCTTAACACGCGGTCCGACGCAGGCCTCGGCTCAGGATCGGATCAAATAGGGCGCAACGTGGTCGTCGAGCAGTTTCAGGAACTGCTCGGCGAGAACGCTGAGTTCGCCGATCGTCGGCTTCAGGACTCCGACCTCGTAGTGGATCGCCGGCGCGAAGGGGCGGACGACAAGCTTGCTCGCTCCGCTGGTTCGCCTGAGCGTTTCGGACGCGCTGAGCGCGTCGACGAGGCAGACACCCGCGCCATCGATGACGAGGTTGAGCGCGACGGCAAAGAATTCACACTCGATCGCCGGATGAAACGGCGTACCGCTGGCTTCGAAGGCGCGAGATACCGCGGCATAGGTCGATCGGCTCTGCGAGGTAATGATCAGATCATGTCGCTCGAGAAGATCGGGAGTGACGACTTTCCGGTCAGCCAGTGCATGCGTTGCAGGCATCACGCAGTCCAGGGACATTCGGTAGCGCCGCAATACGACATTGGTGCGGTCGAACGGCGGCTCGGCGACTCCGAAGTCGAATGCACGTGCCGACACCAGGCTCCGGACATTCTCGGAGCTTCGGGTCAGGAGCCTGATCGTTGTTGACGGGCGCTCGCGCTGGAAGCGGCTGACGACGCCTGGAAGCCAGACTATCCCAGGTCCCGGACTCGCGATCGTCAGAACGCCGCGCTTGCCTGCGGAGATTCCGGCAGCGGCGTCCTCCAGTTCGGCAAACCCGGCGAGCGCCCGGATCGCTTCATTGTGCAACAGATGCGCCTCCGGCGTAGGCACGATATGGCGGCTCTCCCGGCGAAACAGCGCAAACCCGACATCTGCCTCCAGCCGTTTCAAGGCCGCACTCACAGCCGGCTGCGATACCCCGAGTGCACGCGCGGCCTCGGTTGCCGATCGATGCTGCATAACAGCATGAAAAATCTCAACAAGACGCCGATCCATAACCAATATCTATATATCGTTTCGATGTCGCTCGTGGTATGAGCATGAAGGGAAACGCCAATAATACAAGGAATTTTCGCACACCACGCCGGCGAAATTCCAGATAATGTTACCGCAATCTGAGCGTGACGAGCATTGGCATTATATTTGCTTATGTTTCGAGATGAAGTCGTCTGGAGGGTCTGCGGGGATGAACACAAGCCACGCATCGTGCGCCGCGTCGGTCCTGGCCGCCGAAGCGGTGGTCAAACGCTTCGGCGCCCACACCGTTCTGAACGGCGTGGATCTTGCGCTGGGCACCGGGCAGTCGACCTGCATCATCGGTCCAAGCGGCTCAGGCAAGACGACCCTTCTGCGATGCATGGCGCTGCTGGAGGCTCCTTCCGACGGGCGCGTCGTGATGGAGGGGGCGACGGTCTCGCAGGCCCGGCCATCGTCCGATGTGCGGCTCGCTGCCCGCAAGGTGCGGCCGGAAATCGGAATGGTGTTCCAGCAGTTCAATCTGTGGCCGCACATGACGGTGCTGGGAAACATCATCGAGGCCCCGATGCGCGTGCGCGGGGTCAGCCGGGATGAGGCGGTCGTCACGGCCGAACGGCTGCTTCAGAAGGTCGGCATGGAGGCGAAGCGCGATGCCTATCCGGCCAGGCTGTCCGGAGGCCAGCAACAACGCGTCGCGATCGCCCGGGCGCTTGCCATGCAGCCGAAGATACTCCTGTTCGACGAGCCGACGTCGGCTCTCGATCCCGAACTTCGCCGCGAGGTGCTGCAGGTCATGCGCACGCTCGCGCTCGAAGGCATGACGATGCTCGTGGTGACGCACGAGATGGGCTTCGCCCGCCGCGTGGCGAGCCATGTCGTGTTCATGGACGAGGGGATGATCGTTGAGCACGGCACGCCGGCCGCCTTTTTCGAACGGCCGACAACCGAGCGCGCCAAGCGCTTTCTCAATCAGTTTGACGAGTGATCACTGCACGACAGGAGATTGAAGCTCATGCCAAATCTGCGCCGACTTGCCTTCGTTTGCGCGCTCTTTCTCTCGATGACGCCGGCGGCTGCCCAGCAGACGCAGTCGCGCCTCTACGAGATCACCAAGAGCGGGGTACTCAGGGTCTGCATCTGGCCGATGTACTATTCAATTTCGTTCCGCAATCCAGATAGCGGACAGCTCGAGGGGATCGACATCGATCTCTCCAAGGAACTCGCCAAGGACATGGGCGTGAAGCTGGACTATGTGGAGACCAGCTTTGGCAGTTTCATCGCCGACCTGCAGGCCAACAAATGCGATCTCGGCATGTTCGGCGTCGGGGCGACGATGAAGCGTGCGCAGGCCGTCGCGTTCTCGGACCCGTATCTGACGAGCGGCGTCTATGCCGTCGTGCGCAAAGGCGGCCCGATCACATCCTGGGCGGATATCGACAAGCCGGGCGTCAACGCCGGCGTCTCGCTCGGCAGCTATGTCGAGAACTTCATGCGGTCCTACTTCAAGAACGCCAAGACCGTCGCGGTCGCACCTCCCGCCACGACCCAGGCTGAGCTGATGGCGCAACGCGTCGACGTCGTCATGACCGATTATCCGGCCTCGATCAAAATGAATGCCCAGTTCGACTGGACTACGACGGTGGCGCCGCCGGAAAACCTGTCCGTGACGCCTTACGCGTACGTCATGAACCAGGGTGACCAGATCTGGCTGAACTACGTGAACCTGTTCGTACGCACCATCAAGCTCGACGGCCGGCTCAAGGCCGCCGCCGAGAAGAACAAGCTCGGACCGATCGTCGCGCCCTGAGACATCAGATGCAAAGCTACAGCTTTCGCTGGGACGTCATCCCGAACAATCTGGGCTTTCTTGCCTCCGGCATGGAAATGACCCTTTTCATTTCAATTGTCACGCTCGTGGTGGCGACCCTGTTGGGGCTCGTCATCGCGATCATGCAGATGTCCCGCTTCTGCATCGCGCGCATCATCGCGCTTTCGGTCGGCGAAATCGTCCGCAATACGCCAATCCTCGTGCAGCTGCTATGGGTCTATTACGTGCTGCCGATCGTCTTCAATGTGAGGATCGATGCGCTGGCCGCGTCGATCCTCGGTCTCTCGCTCTATTCGGCGGTGTTCATCTCCGAGGTCTTCAGGGCGGGCATCCAGACCGTTCCGGTCGGGCACCGCGAGGCGGCGCAGGTGCTCGGCCTGACGCCCGCGCAGAGCTTTGTGCGGATCGTTGGCCCGCAGGCGATTCGCAGCGTGCTGCCGCCGCTGGCCGCCAATTTCGTCCAGCTCATCAAATATTCCTCGCTTGCGTCCGTGGTGTCGGTCGGCGAGGTCACGCGGCGCGGCATGGAGTTGTCGTCGTCAACGTTCAGGCCGCTGGAAATATTCACCTTCATCGCGGTGGTGTATTTCGCGATCTGCTGGCCGCTCACCCACTCAATCCGCATATGGGAAGCGCGCCTTGCACAACGTTGATCGAGTTCGCCGCGCGGTTTCGAGCGATCGGACCAGCCAGGTCGTCGAGCTGGCGATGCGGCTGATCGGAGTGGCGTCGCCAAATCCGGACGGCGACACACGCGCCGTCGCGGCGCTGGCGGCCGATCTCCTCAGGGCGCATGTGCCGGGCGTTGCGGTTGAGCTGCATCCGGGGACAGCCGAGATCGTCAACGTCGTCGCGCGGATCAAAGGCCATGCCCCCGGCCGCCGCATCGTGTTCAACGGCCATCTCGACACCTATCCGTTGGGGGAGCGGATGAGTTGGTCGGTCAATCCCGACGGAGAGGTCGTGGGCGGCCGCCTTTACGGCCGCGGCGCGGCTGACATGAAGGGCGGCATTGCGGCATCAATGGCCGCGATGGCCGCACTGGCCGAGCAGCGCGAGGCATGGGCGGGAGAGGTGGTGCTGACGCTCGCCGGCGACGAGGAAAGCATGGGTCCGTATGGCACCAAATACCTGCTCGACCAGGTCTCCCATGCCAGCGGAGACGCCGTGATCATTGGCGACGCCGGTTCGCCGATGGTGCTGCGCTTCGGCGAGAAGGGATTCCTCTGGATCGAGATCGAGGCGGAGGGCTACGCGGCGCACGGCGCGCATGTCCATCTCGGCATCAATGCGATCGATCGCTTGCGCGAAGCGCTGGACAGAGTGAGTAAGCTGCGCAGCCTGGCGGTTGTGATGCCGGTCAATGTGGCGGATGCCATCCGCCGCGCAAGGCCTGTCTCCGAACCGTTGTGCGGCGCCGGCGAAGCCGACGTCCTGTCGAGCGTCACAGTCAACATCGGAACGGTGAGTGGCGGTTCGTCACCGAACCTGGTGCCGAGCCAGGCGCGAGCGGCCATCGACCTGCGTCTGCCGGTCGGCGTCACGTCGGAAGCTGTTTTGGCGCTGTTGCGAGAGGTGCTCGATCTGCCCGGGATCACATGGCGCGTGTTGCGCTGTTTCGAACCCAATCACACCGGCCCCGGTGACGAGATCGTCACGCGCTGCGCAACTGCGGCGACGGACATCATCGGCAGGGCGCCGGCGATCAACATGCGCGTCGGCGGCTCCGATGCGCGCTGGTTTCGCATGTCCGGAATCCCGACGGTCGTCTATGGACCGACACCTCACAACATGGGCGCGCCGGACGAGTACGCTGACATCGCCGAACTGGCGACGGTGTCGCGCGTGCACGCGCTGACCGCCTTCGACATGCTGACAAGAGAGAACAGAGAATGAGCGACGTGGCGGGTTTCGTGGGTCCGGAAACATTCATGGGATTGCCGGCGGGGTTACCGCGGCCGGGCAGCCGCGCTGCCGTGCTCGGCGTGCCGTTCGATTGCGGCACGCATCCGTTCCGCGTCGGCGCCCGGCAAGGTCCCCTGGAGGTCCGGCGGGAGTCGCGGCTCATTCGCCGCTATCATCCGTCGCTCGCCGACGTCGATGTGCTGTCATTGCTGGGTGCAGTCGATGCCGGCGATGTTGCCTTGGTGCCGGGACGCATCGAAGACGCCTTTGTCAAGATCGAGGCTGCCGCTGGCCGGATTCTCGAGCTTGGCGCGGTGCCGGTCGGGATCGGCGGCGACGGTTCGGTCTCGCTTCCGCTGATGCGCGCCGCCGCCCGGTATCACAAGGATCTCGTCGCACTGCATATCGACAGCCATACCGATGCATATCCGTATACGCCGGACGATCGGTACAATGCGGCCACGCAGTTCACCAACGCGGCGCAGGAAGGCGTGGTGAACGCCGGCCGATCCTGGCACATCGGCGTGCGCGGTTTCACCTATTGCCCGGGTGTGCTCGAACATACGCGGTCGCTCGGATTTCGCGTCGTCACGATCGAGGAGCTGATGCGGCGCGGTTTCGCGCAGACCGTCGCGGAATTCAGCCAGGTCGTCGGCGCGCGGCCGGTCTATCTGTGCTGGGACATGGATGTGTTCGATCCATCGGTTGCTCCCGGCGTCTGCACGCCCGCCTGGGGAGGCCTGTCGGCCCGCGAGGGGATCGAATTGCTGCGCAGCCTTTCAGGCTTGAATATCGTCGCGATGGATTTCAACACGGTCAGCCCGCCACAGGACGTTCAGGGGATGGCCGCCCAGCTCTGCGCCCATATGATCATGGAGGCTCTCGTGCTGCTTGCCGCGGGCATGGGGCTGTTGCCGGACTGAAATCGCAGCGGCTTGATCGGTCATGCTACGCCGGCGATGACCGTGCCCTAAAATCCGCGGGCCTTACGACGCCGCGCGCTCCGGCGCTCCGAACAGCCGCCCCAGCAGCGAGAGTGCGGAATCGCCCGGCATCAGCGTTGCGACGCTGACGGCGGGCTCGGCGCGGGCGTCGCGGCGGCCGTTCTGGGTGTGGCGCATGACGCTCGCCAATCGCCGCGTGATCGCCTGCGCGTTGCGCAGGTCGGTGCCAGCGAATGCCACGACCAGCGAGCGCTCGTCATGCACGGCACCGAAATCGGCTCGGCGCATCAGCCGGCTGATGATCCGCGCGCCGTCGAACTGCGCGCGCGGCTGCGTGTTGTCGAAGGTGAAGCGTGCCACCGAGAGCGCGCCGCCGCGCTCGGCGGTCTGGTAGACCGCGGTCGCGAAGTCGCGCTCGAACGCGGCCTTGGTGAGCAGGCCGGTGCGGGCATCGATCAGGCCCTTGGCGTCGATCGCCTTCAGCATGCGGCCGAGCCGCGCCTCGAAGGCGTGCTGGCGGATCATCGGCAGCGCCATGTCGGCGATGCGGGTCGGCCCGGCCGTGACGATCTCGAGATTGGGCAGCTCGTATCGCGGCGTCAGCTCGCCCGAGGCGACGATCACCGGCAACGGGCGGAAGCGGACATCCTCGGTCAGCACGGTCAGGAACGCATCCATCACCCGCGGCGTGAAGCCTTCCGCCAGCACGATGCCGTCGATGTCGCGGCTCGAGAGATGCTTGGCGGCGGCCTCGATGCTCAATGCGCCGACCACACCGGCGCGTTCGCCGAGCGCGACCGACAGCGTCGGGTAGGCGCCGCCGCGGCCGATCAACAGCGCGGTGGCCTCTCCGATCGGATCGATGTCAGACAGGGCGATCGGTGCCGGCGGCACCAGGCGGCGCATCACGGTAGAATGCAGCGCGCGAACGCGTAAGGACGCGTTGAGCCGGGCGACCAGCCGATCCGGCAGACCCTTGCTCTGGAAGAATGCGATCACGGTGTCGGGCAGGGTGGTCGCGGGATCGACCGCGATCAGCGGCAGATACGGCGCACGGGCGGCGGCGCGCTTGGCGAGGCCCGACAGGGTGACGAAGTCGACCCCCTCGGCGGCCGCGATGATCGCGGCCGGCTTGACCTGCTCGATGGCCCGTCCGACCTCGTTCCAGTCGGTGACCACGACCGGGAAGAGTTTCGTCTCATCGAGGGCTGCGGCAAACGACGGCTTTGTCGACGCCGATACGATGAGGACCGGACCTTGCTGGGACATTCGAACGCTCGAAAACCAATGCTTAAGATCAGCAACGGCTGCGATGCTAGTTCGCATGGCTTAATGCGGCGTCAACACAATGATAAGACTAACACAATGATAAGATTTTAACTCAACCCGGCGCCGCCACGGTCGCGAAATGCTTCGACCATCAAAGGGTTAAGCCCAAGTTCTGTGAGAGCGTCGCGGGCGCGCGCATTGTCCTGTGCCCGTCCGGCCAGCCGGTGGCCGCTGAGACGGTCCGGCAATGCGGTGAGCAGCGCGCCCTGGCCGAGGCGGCGCGACCATTCCTGCAGCTCCTGGGCGAGGAAGCGGTAGCCGCCGACCGTCATCACCCCCGACGGCGGCGCGGTGATGTTGACGGCCCCGGTTGCGCGATCGACCCGCGCGGCATATTCGGTGTCGACGAAATCGCGCGGCGGCGGCGCGATCAGGCTGTCGCCGGGCGGAGGCGGCGGCGCATAGGCGGCGACCGGCACCATCGGGCCGCGCAGGCCGAGCGTGCCCTTCGGCGTCAGCAGGATCTCGCCGGCGACCGATGCGCCGGGCGCTTCGCGCGGCGCACTGTGCGGCCCCGGCTTGATCACGGCCGGCGATCCGTCCTCGGCGGTGCGGCGGGCGCCGAACAGCCCGGCCTCGCCGAACAGATAGACGTCGGTCATGGTCACCCGCCGCGAGCTCCAGTGCGCGCTGGAGGCAACCTGCTCGGGCGTACGCCAGAGGCCAATCACGGTGCGCAGGCTGGGCAGGCGCTCCGACAGGCCGCGCTCGTCGAGCCGCAGTACGAGCTGCGCCGGCGCGATCAGCGTGTTGCAGGTGTGATCGTTGAACTGGGTCTCGAACGCTTCCTCGTCGAACGGGTGGTGCAGCACCAGCGTTCCGCCCGACAGCAGCCAGGTCACCAGCGACGCGCAGATGCCGGCGAACGACATCGGCGCGAATGCCGACATGATGGTGGCGCCTTGCGGCAGATCGCTCTCCAGCGACATCGCGAGCCCGCCGGCTATCAGGCCGAAATGCGCCCGCGGCACCGGACGAAGACCTTCGCTGGTGACGTCGAAGGAGATCAGCGCCGGCTTGCGGCCGTCCTGGATCATCGGGCGCGAGGCCCGGGAGTCCTCCAGGATCGCCTGGTCGAGCGACGCCATGCCTTCGGGCAGATCGGTCCCGAAGCCGCAGACATGGCGGATCGAGAACGCTTCGGCCGCGGCGTTCATGGCGATGTCGGCATAGGAGACGCCGTCGATCCGGCCGCAGCTGACGATCGCCCGCGCCGCGGTGCGGTTGAGCACGGACGTCAGCTCGGCCTGCCGCCACAGCAGCGGCAGCGGCACCACCACCAGGCCGACCCGATGCGCGGCAAGGACGGTCAAGGCGAATTCGACCGTGCCGGGCAGCTGCACGGCGATCACCGTGTTGGCCGGCAATCCGCTCTGCACGAAGTGGGCGGCGATCGCCGAGATCGCGCGGTCGGCCTGGGCATAGGTCAGGCGCTTGCGGGTCTGTCCGGTGATGCGCTGCTTGTTGAGCGGGTCGACCAGCGCCAGCGCCTCGGGTTGCCGCGCCAAAATGCGCTTGAACAAGGTATCGAGCGTTGGCGAGGTGATCGACTGGTTCACAGGTTCAACGTCGGTTGCATCGCTTCGATCGGACCAGGTCATGCCGCATCGGGTCGCAAATCACTTGGAAATCACTTGGACTGCGCGGCGGGCTTCTGCCACCAGGTTTCCGGCAGGTAGCCCGTCAACGCCGTGGTCGAAGGCCGTTCTATCCGATTCCAGCGCGCGATCCATTGCTCTCCCAAGTTAAATAGGGGGATAGCGTAGAAGCCCGACATCAGGGCCCGGTCCAGCGCCCGCACCGCCGAGACGAAGGCCGGCCGCTCGCGCGCCGCGAGCAGCGCCGCGATCATGGCGTCGATGGCGGGATCCTTGGCGCCCATGTAATTCCTTGTGCCCGGCACATCGGCGGCCTGGCTGCTCCAGTAGAACCACTGCTCGTTGCCCGGCGACAGCGACTGGTCCCAGCGGATGGGGATCATGTCGAAGTCATAGCCGACCCGGCGCTGCTCGAACTGCACCGCGTCGACCACCCGCACCGCGGCTTCGATGCCGGCCCGCTTCAGGTCGCGCTGATAGGCGAGGGCGATCCGCTCATGCTCGCGCGTCGTCACCAGGATCTCGATGCGCAGCGGCGTCCCTGTCGAGCGCTGCTTCAAGACCGTGCCGTCGAGCGCGTAGCCCGCCTCGGCGAGCAGCGCGAGCGCAGTGCGCAGGAGGCCGCGGTCGCGCCCCGACCCGTCGGTGACCGGCAGACGATAGCGGCCGTCGAGGATATCGGGCTGGATGTGCGACAGATATGGCTTGAGCAGCTCGAGCTCGCGATCGTCGGCGGGGCGGCCATAGGCGGACAGATCCGATCCGGCGAAAAAACCGCCGGCGCGTGAGAACAGTCCGAAATAATAGTTGCGGTTGACCCATTCGAAATCGAACAGCATCGCCAGTGCCTGACGCACCCGCAGGTCGGCGAATTTCGGCCGCCGGCTGTTGAAAACCAGGAATTCGGACGGCCGCGGCGTGCCGATCTTGATGGTGTCGCGGATCACCTCGCCGTTGCGCGCCGCCGGGAAGTCATAGCCGTCGTGCCAGCGCAACGGCTCGGTCTCGGTCCGGAAATCATACAGGCCGCGCTTGAAGGCCTCGAACATGCCGTTGGCCTCGCGGTAGTAATCGAGCCTGATCTCGTCGAAGTTCCAGAGGCCGCGGTTGATGGGCAGGTCGCGGCCCCAATAATTGGGGTCGCGCGTGAAGGTGACGCTGGCGCCGGGCTTGACCGCCGTCACGCGGTAGGGGCCGGACCCGATCGGTGGGGCCAAGGTGGTTTCCTCGAATTTTTCGGGGTCGATGGCGTGCCGCGGCAGGATCGGCATCAGGCCGAGGATCAGCGGCAATTCGTGGTCCGCCACGCCGCCGAAATCGAACCGGACCGTGAGCGAGTCGAGCGCCTCGGCCTTTGCGACTTTCGAATAATACTGGCGGTGCATCGGACGGCCATGGTCGCGCAGCAGCGCCAGCGAGAACAGCACGTCGTCGGCCAGTACCGGCCGGCCATCCGAGAAGCGGGCGCGTGGATCGATGTGGAATGTCACATAGCTTCTGGCGTCGTCGGTCTCGACGCTGCGCGCGAGCAGGCCGTACAGCGTGAACGGCTCGTTATTGCCCCGCGCCATCAGGCTTTCGTAGACATAACCGCGCTCATAGCCGTAGCCCCTGACCTGCTGCACGGCGATGCCCCTGATGATCAGGGGATTGAGGCTGTCGAAGGTGCCGATCACGCCCTGGACCAGGCGGCCGCCCTTGGGAGCGTCGGGATTGGCATAGGGCAGGTGGGTAAAGTCGGGTGGCAGCGCGGGGGCACCATGCATCGCGATGGCGTGGCTCTCGGCGGCGGCCGCAGGGACCAGCCCGCTCGTCAGGACTCCCAAGCCCAGGAATCCCAACACCAGCCAGATGGCGGCCCATGCGGCGCGCCAAGTGTGCCCGGGAACACGTGCGTGAGGCGCCGGATTTGATTCGCGAAACGTCACGTCCGGAGGTTTATCACAGGCCGCTGAAACTCGCCGCGAGATGGGCGCAAATCCGCTTGTCGGCATTGATCTTTCCGCGCGCCGCTGTATTGAAGGCGTGCAATTCGAAGGCGGGAACGCCTGTCACGTATCCGCCTCAATTGACTAGGAGACAGCCGCCCAAACGGCTATGTGTCGGCGCCTGCAGCGGTTTCGGGCTTCCGTTCAGAAAGGGTTTTCCGCAATGAATTTCCGTATCTTGGCCGCCCCGGTCCGGCCGCATGGGCGAATTGTTGCCCTGATGGCGGCGACGGCATTCTCTGCAGCGCTCCTGGTTCCTGCCGCTCGGGCCCAGCAGCCGGCAGCGCCGGCGCCTGCGGCACCGAAGGCTGCGCCCAAGGCGGCACCCAAGGCAGCTCCGAAGGCTCCGGCAGCCCAGGCGCCCGCCCAAGCACCGGCCGCCGGCCAGCCGCCCAATGCGGCCGCCCAGCCGCCGGCGCAGGATCAGCAGATCCAGCTGATCTACGCCCCCTGGACCAAGTTCTGCCTGAAGGGCCAGGAAGCCAACGCCAAGCAGGTCTGCTTCACCGGCAAGGACGGCCGCATCGAGTCCGGCCAGCCGGTGATCGCCGCCGTGATCATCGAGCCGGAAGGCGAGCCGAAGAAGATCCTGCGCGTCACGCTGCCGCTCGGCATGCAGCTCGTGCACGGCACCCGCATCATCGTCGACGGCAACCCGCCGCAGCAGGCGCCCTATGTGATCTGCTTCCAGAACGGCTGCATGTCCGACTATGAAGCAACGCCCGAGCTGATCGCCAACATGAAGAAGGGCCAGAACCTCGTGGTCCAGGCGATCAATTCCAACGGCGCGCCGCTGACGCTGCCGCTGCCGCTCAACACCGAATTCGCCAAGGCCTATGACGGCCCGCCGACCGATCCGAAGGTGTTCGAGGAAAACTCGAAGAAGCTGCAGGAAGAGTTGCAGAAGCGCGCCGAAGAGCAGCGCAAGAAGCTGGAAGGCGCCGGCGGTGGCTCTGCGCAGGCTCCGGCGCCGGCCAACCCGGCGGCCAAGTAAGCACTTCAATCACGCGTTCGAGAAAACGCGAGATCATCGCGATTAAAAGGCGCCCGGAAGGGCGCCTTTTTTGTCATGCGAAACAGACTGGCTGCTGGCAGCCTGCTGCGCTGGTGATTGCGCAGATCGTGTGCGATGGTCGTCGAAGGGTGCTTCGATTGCGTCGCGCGATGAGCGCGCATCGTTGGTGCCTTGTCCGGACCAATCCGGCGTCGAAGCACAATCATAAATCCGATACGGGAGGCCAGACGAAAGCGCGAACGGCGCCTTCGATGCGCGAATGCGCGCGTGGTTCTTCCGCGAATCCTGGCCGCCGCTCGCAGTCATGGAAGTCGCGCAATGTCCCAGCAAGCCGGCACGCAGCGGCGGGAACTGCGCTCCCGGCCTCGGGAGCAGCCGGCCGGCGGTGCTTCGGTCGATGCTGGCGTTCGCGTCAGCCAGGACAACGTCCCCGGAACGTTTCATCCCGGCATCGTCCATCTCGCGCTGGCGATGGGCGGCTTCGCAATCGGCATCGCCGAATTCGCGACCATGAGCCTGTTGCCGTTCTTCGCCCACGACCTGCACGTCAGCGAGCCCCAGGCCGGCCACGCGATCAGCGCCTACGCGCTCGGCGTCGTCGTCGGTGCGCCGGTCATCGCGGTGTTGTCGGCGCGCATGACGCGGCGGACGCTGCTGATCGCGCTGATGGGTTTCTTCGCGCTGATGAACGGCCTTTCGGGGCTCGCACCCGATTATCACGCCATGCTGGCGCTGCGCTTCCTGGCGGGGCTGCCGCACGGCGCCTATTTCGGCATCGCCATGCTGGTCGCGGCCTCGCTGGTCCCGACAGACAAGCGCACGGCGGCTGTCGGCCGCGTGCTGCTGGGGCTCACCATCGCGACCACGATCGGCGTTCCGCTCGCCAACGGGGTCGGGCAGGCGATCGGCTGGCGCTGGGCCTTCGCGATCGTCGCCGGCCTCGCGCTCTTGACCGCGGTCCTGGTCCTGATCTTCGCCCCGCGTGATGCCGCCAACAGCAAGGCGAGCCCACTGCGCGAACTGTCGGCACTCGGGCGCAAGCATGTCTGGCTGACGCTGGCGATCGGCGCCATCGGTTTCGGCGGGCTGTTCTCGGTCTACACCTACCTGGCCTCGACCATGCTGGCGGTGACCCACACCTCGCCCGCGCTGGTGCCGGTCACGCTATGCGTGTTCGGCGCCGGCCTCACCGCCGGCAACATCATCGTGCCGCGCTTCGCCGACCGCGCGCTGATGGCAACCGCGGGCGGGCTCCTGCTGTGGTCGGCGGCGACGCTCGCGCTCTATCCGTTGGCGGCCGGAAATTTCTGGACGCTGACCGCCGACGTGTTCCTGATCGGGCTGGGCGGGGCGCTCGCCACCGTGTTGCAGACCCGCCTGATGGACGTCGCGGGCGAGGCACAGAGCCTCGCCGCGGCGCTCAACCACTCCGCCTTCAACGTCGCCAATGCGCTGGGTCCGTGGCTCGGCGGAATGGCGGTCGCAGCCGGCTATGGCTGGACGTCGACCGGCCTCGTCGGCGCGGGGCTGGCGCTGGCGGGATTTGTTGTCTGGGCGATCGCGGTTGTCTTGGCCAGGCGCGAGGGGGTGTGAGCGTGGCAGCGCGAACGCCGTGGCATTCGCCGGAGCGCCGCCGGACCTCAGTTCAGCGAGGGATTGCGCGGACGGTAGCCGCCCGATTTATCCTTGATGAAGATCTCCGCCACCTGCGAATGCCGGATCGGCTCGCCGGACTCGTCGGGCAAGAGGTTCTGCTCCGAGACATAGGCGACGTACTCGGTCTCCGAGTTTTCCGCGAGCAAATGGTAGAACGGCTGGTCCTTGTGGGGCCGCATGTCCTCGGGGATCGACAGCCACCATTCCTCGGTGTTGTTGAACTCCGGGTCGATATCAAAAATCACGCCCCGGAAGGAGAACACCCGGTGACGGACGATCTGCCCGATCTGAAACTTGGCGGTGCGCGCTTTGATCATGGCTCGTCGATAGACCAACATTGTGGCCGATGCTAGGGGCTAAGGTCCGAATTAACCCGCGCTTTACCGATTCCAGCCCTGCAAAAACGACCCGAAATCCGGCCGAGAAACTACTTTCAGAATGATCGATATCCTCAATCTGGCGTTGCCGTATTTCGGCTTGATCTTCATCGGTTATGCGTGCGGCAAGGCCAAGGATTTGCCAGAGAGCGGGCTCGCCTGGATGAATTTCTTCCTGCTTTACGTTTCGTTGCCGGCGCTGCTGTTCGGGATCATGTCCAAGACGCCGTTTGCGCAGCTGAACAACCCGCCATTTCTGATCGCCACCACGCTCGGAACCGTGCTCGCATTCTTCCTGGCGATGGTCGCGGGCAAGCTGATCGGCGGGCTCACGCTGCGCGAGGCGACGCTGGCCGGCCTGTCGGGCGCCTACGGCAATATCGGCTATATGGGGCCTGGCCTCGCGCTCGCCGTGCTCGGTGCCAAGGCGGCGGCGCCGACGGCGCTGATCTTCTGCTGCGACAGCATCTTCCTGTTCTCGATCGTGCCGCTGCTGATCGAGCTCACCGACCGCGACCATCCCTCGCTGCTGCACGCACTCGGCGTGGTGCTGCGACAGATCGTGCAGAACCCGCTGATCATGTCGGCGGTGTTCGGGGCGCTGGTCGCCGCGTTTCACATCCCGATCCCGGTCGCGCTCGATCGCACCATCCAGTTCCTGGAAAACGCCGCCGCGCCGACAGCGCTGTTCGTGCTCGGCATCACGGTGGCGCTGCGGCCGTTCGAGCGGGTGCCGTGGGAGGTCCCGGGCGTGGTCGCGATCAAGCTTTTGATCCATCCGCTGCTGGCGTTCGGCCTGATGCTGCTGTTCGGCCCGTTCGCGCAGCCTTGGGCCGCGACAGCGGTGCTGATGGCTTCGCTGCCGCCGGCGCTCAATGTGTTCGTGATCGCGCGGCAGAACGACACCTGGATCGAGCCGGCGTCGGTCGCGGTGCTGATCGGCACCTTCGCCTCGGTGGTCACGCTGACCAGCGTGATGTGGTTCATCCAGAGCGGACGGCTGGTGTTTCCCTGATCGGCGCGCTTCTTATTTGACGCATTTTCTTAACGCGAACCGGTACCCACTTCGCTCGAAAACGCTTTGCTCACCGCCGCCACGACGGCGCGAGGCCTTCGCGCATCGCCAGGCGCCGCAACGGGCCGAATGCGCCGAGCAGATGCAGGCCGGCAGCACGCGCCGTCTGCATGCCGAGGAAATCGCTCAGCAGCGACCGGTTGGCGATGTCGATCGCCCAGGTCCGGCTGGCGACATCGGGGCGCCGCGCCGCCTGGTAGCGCGACAGCACATTGGGCGCGCCGGGATCTTCGCCACGACCGATCGCCTGGCCGGTGATCTCGGCGATATCGGCGGCATCGCGCAGTCCCATATTGAGGCCCTGCGCGCCGATCGGCGGCAGCACATGGGCGGATTCCCCGACCAGCGCGATCCGGTCCTTGGCGAATTGCCGCGGCCGCTCGATCGCGAGCGGAAACACGTGACGGCCGCCCTGGACCTCGATGCGGCCGAGGATCGAATGCGATTGCCGCTCGGCGGCGAGCGACAATTCGTCGTCGCCGAGTGCCATCAGCCGCTCGGCCTCCTTGGGCGCCGAGACCCAGACCACGCTGCTTCTGACGCCGCTGAGCGGCACGAACACGCAGGGGCCGTGCTCGGTGTGGAACTCGGTCGAGATGTTGTGGTGCGGCCGGGTGTGGGTGACGTTGAAGGTGAGGGCGGACTGCCCGAGCTCGCGGCTTGTCACCTCGATGCCGGCGGCCTCGCGGGACAATGAATTGCGCCCGTCGGCACCGACCACGAGCCGGGCCTGAAGCGACTGGCCCTGCCGCGTCACCACGGTAACCGCGGCATCGTCCGGCCGCACCGAGGCGGCTTCATCGTCGAACCGCGTCAGCGCGGACATTTCGCCGGCGCGGTCCTCGAGCGCCGCGACCAGCGAGCGGTTGTCGATGTTGAAGCCGAATTGCTCGCGGCCGATCTCATCGGACGAAAAGCGCACCTCGGGCGCACGGATCAGGCGGCCGGTGTCGTCGACGAGGCGCATGGTCTTGAGCGCCGCCGCTCGGTCGCTGCAGCGCCGCCAGACGTCGAGCCGATCCAGGATATCGGTCGAGGCACCGAGCAGCGCGGTGGTCCGGTTGTCGGCATAGGGCGCGCGGCGCGCCAGCAGCGCAGTCCGCGCACCTGCGTCGGCAAGGGCAATCGCAGCCGTTAATCCGGCCGGACCGCCGCCTATTACGATAACGTCATAATCCAGCGAGCTGTCGGTCATATCAGGACATTTGACATGCTTGGCCCGATTTTCAAGCCATCGGTAACCACCAAGAGTCTCCAACGCTTTGCGCGGCGGAACGCCGCAAGACCGCATATGCAAACCGGTCCGATTCCTGATAGCACTCGGCCGATGGAGCATTCGAGCCAGCCCGATGCGTTGCCAGAACGGATGCGGACCGCCGCATTCACCGTTCATATTTTCACGGCGCTCGGCGCCGGGGTCGCGCTGCTGGCGATGCTGGAGGCGGTGCGCGAGCACTGGGCCAACATGTTCGCCTGGCTCGGGGTCGCGCTCATCATCGACGGGATCGACGGCCCGCTGGCGCGCCGGCTCGACGTGGTGCGGCTGCAGCCGAACTGGTCGGGCGAGGTGCTCGACCTGGTGGTTGATTTCGTCACCTATGTGTTCGTGCCGGCCTATGCGATCACCGCGAGCGGCATGCTGCTGCCGCTGGCGGCGCCGATCCTCGGCATCGGCATCGTGGTCTCCAGCGCGCTGTATTTCGCCGACCGCCGCATGAAGGCCGATGACAACCATTTCCGCGGCTTCCCGGCGCTGTGGAATGCGGCGGCGTTCTACCTGTTCCTGCTGCATCTGCCGCCCGTGCTGTCGACGATCGTGGTCGCGCTCCTGATCGTGCTGACCTTCGCGCCGTTCCACGTGCTGCATCCGCTGCGTGTGGTGCGGCTGCGCTGGCTGACGCTGTGGCTGCTCGGCGCATGGGCGCTGCTCGGCATGTACACGCTCGCCAACGATTTCGTGGTCGGAGCCCCGATCACCTTCGGTCTCTGCGCCATCGCCGTCTACATCATCGGCAGCGATACCGTGATCCGCCGGATGAAAGCCTTCAGAGCATGATGCAACTGATCACCAGCCCGGAAGCCTGGGCGGCGCTGTTGACCCTGACTGCGCTCGAGATCGTGCTCGGCATCGACAACGTGATTTTCCTGTCGGTGATCGTGTCGCGGATCCCGCCGGCGCAGGCCAAGCGCGCGCGGCAGATCGGCCTGCTGCTGGCGCTGGTGTTCCGCATTCTGCTGCTCTCGATCCTGGTCTGGCTGATCGGGCTGACCCAACCGGTGATATCAGTCAGCGACGTCGCGCTGTCGTGGCGCGACATCATCCTGATCGGCGGCGGCCTGTTCCTGATCGCGAAAGCGACCCATGAGATCCACGGCGAGGTCGAGGCGCGCGAGGCGGAAGCCGGCGACAGGCCGAGCGCCAGCGCGTTCTTCTGGGTGATCGTGCAGATCATCATTATCGACCTGGTGTTCTCGCTGGATTCGATCATCACCGCGATCGGCATGGCGCAGGACATCGAGATCATGATCGCGGCGGTCGTGATCGCCTGCGTCATCATGTACATCTCGTCGGGACCGGTGGCGCGGTTTGTCGCGGAGCATCCGACCACCAAGATGCTGGCGCTGGCCTTCCTGGTGCTGATCGGCGTGGCGCTGGTGGCCGACGGCTTCAAATTCCACATTCCGCGCGGCTACATCTATTTCGCGATTGCCTTCTCGGCCGCGGTCGAGGCGTTCAACGTCATGGCCAAGCGCAACCGCAGGAAGCCGGCGCGCTGATGGGCATGATCTCCGCGCAAACGCAGCGCGTTTGTCGCGAGGGAAAGCCGCTTCCCACTTTTCCGGAACGTGGCGTAGCCGGTTCCGGCCCGCTTGGTTGACAAGCCGGCCGCGATGGCATTCGCTCGCTTGACGCTGATATTGAGGGGAGCGACGACATGACCAAGGCTGTGCGCGTGCACCAGGTGGGAGGCCCGGAAGTCCTGACCTACGAGGACGTCGAGGTGGGCGCGCCGGGGACGGGCGAGGTCCGGATCCGCCAGCATGCGGTCGGTCTGAACTTCATCGACGTCTATTTCCGCACCGGCCTCTACAAGGCGCCCGGCCTGCCGTTCATTGCCGGCAATGAGGCTGCAGGCGAGGTGTTGGCCGTGGGTCCGGGCGTGACCAATTTCCACCCCGGCGATCGCGTCGCCTACTACTACAATCTCGGCGGCTACGCGTCCGAGCGCGTCATCCCGGCCGACAAGCTCGTCAAGCTGCCCGACCATATCACCTACGAGCAGGGCGCCGTGCTGATGCTGAAGGGCCTCACGGTCTGGTATCTCCTGCACAAGACCTTCAAGGTCGAGCACGGCCATCGCGTGCTGATCCACGCCGCGGCGGGCGGCATCGGGCTGCTGGCCTGCCAATGGGCGCGGGCGCTCGGCGCGCATGTCATCGGTACCGTCGGCTCGAAGGCGAAGGCCGATCTCGCGCTCGCCAATGGCTGCGATCACGTCATCCTCTATAACGAGGAGAACTTCGTCGAACGCGTCAAGCAGATCAGCCGCGGCGAGCTCTGCGACGTCGTCTATGACGGCGTCGGCAAGACCACGTTCCCGGGATCGCTGTCCTGCCTCAGGCCACGCGGTCTGTTCGTCTCCTTCGGCAACGCGTCGGGCCCGGTACCGCCGTTCCCGCTCGCCGAGCTCAACAACCACGGCTCGCTGTTCGCGACGCGGCCCAAGCTCAACGACTATGTCGGCACCCGCAAGGAATTGCTCGAAGGCGCCGACACGCTGTTCGCCGCCGTGATCAACGGCAAGCTGCATGTGCCGATCAACCACGCCTATGCGCTGAAGGATGCGGCCAAGGCGCATATCGACCTGGAGAGCCGGGCGACGACGGGCGCAGCGATCCTGCGGCCGTAATTCTCGCCGTCATTGCGAGCCACCCGGTCGGCGCAAAGCGCCGCCGGATGACAGGCTCCGCGAAGCAATCCACCTCTCCACCCGGGAAGGTGGATTGCTTCGTCGCTTCGCTTCTCGCAATGACGAGCGGGGAGGATCCTACGCCACCCGCCGCGCCGCGCCGACCTTGGTCAGCACCGTATCCAGGCAGTCGATGACAAGGGAAATCTCCTCCCGCGTCACGTTCAGCGCCGGCATGAAGCGCAGCGTGTCCGGCTGCGGCGAGTTGATCAGCACGCCGGCCGCGAACGCCTCGGCAACCACGGCGGCACCGATCGGCATCTTGAGGTCGAGCGCCAGCAGGAGGCCGCGGCCCCTGATCTCGCCGAGACCGTGCCGCGACGACAGCCGCTGCAATTCGCGCTCGAGCAAAAGGCCGGCATCGACGACCGATTTCAGGAAATCGGGCTTTCCGATCTGATCGAGCACGACAAGCCCCGCGGCGCACATCAGCGGATTGCCGTTGAAGGTGCCGCCCTGATCGCCGTGATCGAAGCACGAGGCATGCTCGGTCGCGAGCAGGGCCGCGAGCGGCACGCCGCCGCCGATGCCCTTGCCGAGCGTCATGATGTCGGGCTCGATCCCGGCGTGCTGATAGCCGAACAGCTTTCCGGTCCGGCCGATGCCGGTCTGGATCTCGTCGACAATGAGCAGCAGGCCGCGCTGCTGGGTCAGCGCCCGCAACTCCTGCAAGAACTCATCCGTCGCGGGCCAGACGCCGGCCTCGCCCTGGATCGGCTCCAGCATGACCGCGACCGTCGACGACGTGATCAGCTTTCGCACCGACTCGATGTCGTTCAGTCTGGCTTTGCGGAAGCCCGAGACCTTCGGCTCGAACAGGGGCTCGAACGCCTTCTTGCCCGAGGCCGACATGGTCGCGAGCGTGCGGCCGTGGAAGCCGCCTTCGAAGGTGATGATCTCATGCGCGCCGTTCTTGTACTTCGTGCCATATTTGCGCGCGAGCTTGATCGCACCCTCATTGGCCTCCGCGCCTGAGTTCGCAAAGAACACCTGGTCGAAGCAGCTGTTGTCGACCAGCAGCTTTGCCAGTTTCAGGCTCTGCTCGTTGTAGAACGCCGGGCTCGGCGTCAGCAGCCGTCTCGCCTGCGCCGCCAGCGCGTCGGCCACGATGACCGGGGAGTGGCCGAGGGGATTGACGGCCCAGCCCTGCACGAAATCGAGATAGCGGTTGCGGTTGCTGTCCCACAAATACGAGCCGGCGCCGCGTACGAACACGACCTCGGGGCGAGCGGTGATGTCCATCAGCGCATCGAACGGATGGGTAGCGTTGGTCATGTCGATCTCCTCTGGGGTCGGTGTTGGGAAAGGTCAGGCCGAAAAGCGAGAAGGCCGCGCTTGGGGGCGCGGCCTTCTCGAAAACCTCGGCTGATTTATAGGATCAGCGATGGCGTCGGACACGGCGCAGCCCAGCATCGTCGCGGGTGCGACGACGGCAGATGGCGCGGCGGTGGGTCCGGTTCAGCTTCATGGCGCAGGCCCATACAGCGAGAGGGGCGGTGGTGTCAAGCGCGGACAGCGCCTCATTCGACGGGCATAGCGCGGAAGCAGACCGCGCGCGGTCGCAAGCAGGACCGTGCGCGCGTCGCCGGCGGGCAGGATTACGAGGTGAGCTATGAGGCGAGGAAAACCCGGAAGTCGGCAGCATCGGTGAAGAAGGCCGTCAAGAAGGTCGGCAATAGCCGCAAGCGAGTTGAGCGCCGGCTCGGGTCGGCGATAAGGAAGACGTTAGGAACGGTACCTTCGACGCGTCGTTAGCAATGCGCCGCTCCTCGGCAGAGCGGCATTAGACGAATGAACGTGCCCCGGGTCTTGCCCCCGAAGACCCGGGGCACATTCGCGACCATCTCTATTGGGACCGTCGCTTGGGACAGGAAAAAGCGGCAATTTGTCTCGCCGAGATTCACACGAGTTATTTCCGGAACTGGATGTCGTTGGGATGATCCGGGCAAGAGGGCGCGTGATTTTCATTTCGTGTTTT
The DNA here is from genome assembly GCF_054063995.1 of Bradyrhizobium sp. USDA 4504. Taxonomy (NCBI): domain Bacteria; kingdom Pseudomonadati; phylum Pseudomonadota; class Alphaproteobacteria; order Hyphomicrobiales; family Nitrobacteraceae; genus Bradyrhizobium; species Bradyrhizobium sp. USDA 4504. The sequence goes on from NZ_JBSSGV010000001.1 coordinate 2,830,661, forward strand.
TTCTGCCCTAGGACGACGACCGTTGCTTCTCGGTGAACAGCGGTGCGGCGATCCAGCTTGGCCCCTGCATGATCCGGATGCAGGGGCCTTTTTTATGAGTAGGAACGAAGCGCTTGCGGCCGCATTGTTCGCCCTGTTCGGTGCCGCACCGCTACCGGCACTGAGACGCCCAGCTGAACACTGGCCTCAGCTTTCGCAGCTGGGGCCCTTTCTACTGCGCGAATAGGGGTAATACGTCAGCCTCGCTGCAGACCGGCCAACTGAGAGGCCCTATTACATAAGAATGCTCGTCATCGGTGCAGCGAGCATCGTGGCGCTAAAGACCGCAACTCCTAGACAGACGCGCGCAGCCGTCGAATAGGAATCGAATTGGGGCTGGTTGATCATGGCGCGGCCTAGATCGGCGCTCGTGAACCTGGGGTCGTCAGCCACTCCGTCAGATTGGCTGGGGTCTCGCCTTGCCGGGCTCTCCTGAGCAGGGCTTCTTTTTTGCAGACGGAGAGAGTGCCTTGGCCTGCGAGCGCACGGCCTCGTCGGCTAGGCGTTCTTGCAGTGATTGGGTTTGCTTGAAACGACGCCGCTTGCTGGTCATGGCGTTGCTCCCTGCTGGTGTTGGGCCGGAGCGCTAAACCGGGCGATCTCATCACCGATAGTTGCCACTAGCCGTGCGGTGATGTTCCGTTAACGAACGGAAAGAAGCGGCGTTCCTACGGAGCGGAAACCCCGCGCAGTTGCTACCGGCCCGCGTGCTGTTCTAGCCTTGTTCGCAGAAGCTCGAAGGTTTCGACCTGAATGTCTCAAAATGCGCAAGCCCGTCCTCGGGTGCCCGACGAGTTGGCCGGTGTCCTTCGGCAACTCATGAAGCGCACGGCAATCATCAATGCATTGCTTGCCTTCGTGGGTATAAGCGTGACCTTGTACATCTACCTCAAGTTTCCAATTCCCTCGGAAATCATCCGTCATGGGCTCGATAGGTTCGGTAAGCCGCTTGAGCCTGAGAACGCTATATCCTACCTCTTCGTTTGCCCGATTTTCCTAGTTTGGCTTGTCTTGATGCCATTGTGGGGAGCCAGGCAGGCAATGAGCATGACTGATGAAGCTGTCGCTAGGGGGCGAGAGACCTTTGCTTGGGTGCGTTGGGCAAAGCCGATCGAACCGTCCGTTCCATTTTATCAGTTGCTTTGCATTCTCGTCGTGATCTTCCAGATCCTCGTACTCAGCACAACTATCTTCCGTGATGTTTCAGCCGCGCTCGGCAGCTTCTGACGCGATTGTCGCGATAGCAGTCTCCTGCGCGGCCTCGCGCCGATAATCATCGGCGGCCTTCTTTAGCGCGCTCTTGATTTCCTCATCGGTGGCTTGGTCAGCGTGGCGCTCCGCGTTCTCGGCCTGCCTCAAAAGATCTGCTCGGCTCATCGTATTCCTCCTGGACCAACAATTTGTCGGCGACGCTTGAGTTCCGTCTAGCAACGGACGCCGTTTGGTATCCGGGGTGGTCTCGAAGGAGCGGACTGGAGCTAGAATCCGGCGACGCTGCCGTGCAGGTCGTACTGGTCGGAGCGCTCGATCTTGGCGGTCACGATCTCGCCGACCTTCAGCGGGCGGCGGCTGGTGAGGTAGACGGCGCCGTCGATCTCGGGCGCATCGGCCTTTGACCGGCCCTTCGCCACCGTGGGGCCAACCTCGTCGATGATGACCTGCTGGCGGGTGCCGACCTTGCGCTTGAGGCGCCTCGCGGAGATCTTCTGCTGCCGCGCCATCAGCGCATTCCAGCGCTCCTGCTTGATCTCGTCGGGTACGGCATTGCCAATCGCGTTCGACGCGGCACCGGCAACCGGCTCGTATTTGAAGCAGCCGAGGCGATCGATTTCCGCTTCATCGAGCCAGTCGAGCAGATAGGCGAAATCGGAATCGGTCTCGCCGGGGAAACCGACGATGAAGGTCGAGCGCAGCGTCAGCTCGGGGCTCTGCTCGCGCCACTTCTGGATCCGCGCCAACGTCTTCTCCTGCGCAGCCGGGCGCTTCATCGCGCGCAGCACGTCAGGGCTCGCATGCTGGAACGGGATGTCGAGATAGGGCAGCACCTTGCCCTCGGTCATCAGGCCGATGACCTCGTCGACATGCGGGTAGGGGTAGACATATTGCAGCCGCACCCAGGCGCCGAGCTCACCGAGCTCCTTGGCGAGATCGAAGAATTTTGCGCGGACGCTGCGGTCCTGCCACGGGCTCTCGGCGTATTTCAGGTCGACGCCATAAGCCGAGGTGTCCTGCGAGATGACGAGCAATTCCTTGACGCCGGCCTTCACCAGCTTCTCGGCCTCGCGCAGCACGTCATTGGCCGGCCGCGACACCAGATCGCCGCGCAGCTTCGGGATGATGCAGAAGCTGCAGCGGTTGTTGCAGCCTTCGGATATCTTCAAATACGCGTAGTGCCGCGGCGTCAGCTTGACGCCCTGAGGCGGCACCAGGTCGATATGCGGGTTGTGCGCCGGCGGCAGCGCCCGATGCACGGCGTCCAGCACGCTCTCATATTGCTGCGGCCCCGTGATCGAGAGCACGCCGGGATAGGCGCTCTCGATCTGCTCCGGTTCGGCACCCATGCAGCCGGTGACGATGACCTTGCCGTTCTCGGCCATGGCCTCGCCGATCGCGGCGAGCGATTCCTGCTTGGCGCTGTCGAGGAAGCCGCAGGTGTTGACGATGACGATGTCGGCGCCGTCATGCTTGCGCGCCAGCTCATAGCCTTCCGCGCGCAGCCGGGTGATGATGCGCTCGGAATCGACCAGCGCCTTGGGGCACCCCAAGGACACAAAGCTCACTTTCGGCGCGGCGGCCTCTTGCATATCTCTGATCTGCCTGATGAATGGGCAGGAGCTAGTCCCAATTGCCGAGAATTACAACCCTTTCCCGGCGCTTCCGGCATGATATGGATGCATCTGCCGGGCCTTAAGAGTTGTCGATGAGCGCTGAATCGTCTCCCAAGATCGTCATAGTCGACGAGAGCCCGATCCGAGCGGCCATCCTGGAAGAGGGACTGCGGGAGGCCGGGTATACGGATGTCGTGCATATCAGCGAGATGCAGAGCCTGCTCTCGCGAATCTATGCGCTCGACCCCGAGATCATCGTCATCGACCTCGAGAACCCCAGTCGCGACGTGCTGGAACAAATGTTCCAGGTCAGCCGCGCCGTCCGCCGGCCGATCGCGATGTTCGTCGACCAGAGCGACGCCGCCTCGATCCAGGCCTCGGTCGAGGCGGGCGTCTCCGCCTACATCGTCGACGGTCTCAAGAAGGAGCGGATGAAGCCGATCCTCGATCTGTGCGTCTCCCGCTTCAATGCCTTCGCCAAATTGCAGGACGAGCTCGACCGCACCAAGCACGCGCTGGAGGAGCGCAAGGTGATCGATCGCGCCAAGGGCATCCTGATGAAGGTGAAGGGACTGACCGAGGAGGAGGCCTACGTGCTGATGCGCTCGACCGCGATGCGCGAGAAAAAGAAAATCGGAGAGATCGCGCAATCGATCCTGACGGCGTCGGAGCTGTTGAAATGACCACACCATTGCGCATCGGGTTCATTCCGCTGGTCGACGCTGCCGCGCTGATCGTTGCGGTCGACAAGGGATTCGCGGCGGCCGAAGGCCTCGACGTCACGCTGGTGCGGGAAGTGTCGTGGTCGAACGTCCGCGACAAGCTCAATATCGGCCTGTTCGATGCCGCTCATCTGTTGGCGCCGGTGGCGATCGCTTCGAGCCTCGGGCTCGGTCACGTCAAGGTGCCGATCGCGGCGCCCTTCAACCTCGGGCTCAACGGCAATGCCATCACCGTATCGCCGGCGCTGCACGCCGCGCTGATGGAAGAGATCGACGGCGACCGCTTCGATCCGATGGCAACCGCACAGGCGCTCGCCCGCGTGGTGGCCAAGCGGCGGAAGAGCGGGGCGGAGCCGCTGACCTTCGGCATGACCTTCCCGTTCTCGACCCACAATTACCAGTTGCGGTTCTGGATGGCCGCCGGCGGCGTCGATCCCGACGAGGATGTCCAGCTCGTGGTGCTGCCGCCGCCTTACATGGTCGACAGTCTCGCCAACGGTCATGTCGACGCGTTCTGCGTCGGCGCACCCTGGAATTCGATCGCGGTCGATCTCGGCATCGGCCACATCCTGCACTTCGTCTCCGACATCCTGCTCAGCGCGGTGGAAAAGGTGCTGGCGGTGCGGCAGAGCTGGTCGGAGAAGCATCCCGACATCGTGGCGGCGCTGGTGCGTGCACATCTGCGCGCCGTGGAGTTCATCGAGCGGCCCGAGAACCGGTCCGAGGTCGCGCGCATCCTGGCGCAGCCCGAGCGGATCGGCGTCGATGCCAGCGTCATCCAGCGCACGCTCGATGGCCACCTGAAGATTTCGCCCGACGGCACCATGCGCGAGAGCAATCGCTATTTGCTGGTCGGGCGCGAGGCGGCGGCGCGGCCTGATCCGGGGCAGGCGGCCTGGCTCTATGCGCAGATGGTTCGCTGGGGCCAGGCGCCATACCGGCCGGAAGCGCTGAAGACCGCCATGGCCGTGTTCAGGCCCGATCTCTACGACGCGGCATCGGGTCGCCCGGCCGGCGCCTCCAGCGCCATCGGGGCGTTCGCCGGCCCGCCTTTCGACCCGAGCGACGTTCCGGGCCATCTGGCGGCGTTCAAGATCGGGCGCTGGAAGGCCTGAGCGCGCCGCAGCGGCCGCTTCCGGCGGCACGTGCACGACCGGTGCGTCGTGTTGCTGGGACAGACAGGGATGGGCAACAGGCGCGGCGGCGGCAGCGCCTCGGCTATCGACCTCCGGCTACTTTGCATGGGGTTGTTTTCGAGATTTTCGGTTATCGCGGGACTGGCGCGGGTTCCCGACGCCTCGAATTGCGGCGAATAGGATTCTCGGCCGAGCGCGCGGGAAGGAATATTCCTCTCGGAACCGAGTTCCCGAAGGCGGCGGCGTCGCTATTTTTGCCGCCCGCTTGAATCCGGGCGCGAACGATATTCCATACGTCCGACAATGGGGCGTTGGAGATCGACCATGCGCGAGCTATCGGCGGAGGCCCGCCTGCACCTTTACGCGCGTAACATTTCACGGAAGTCCGGGACCGGAATTCACACGGCGGCGCTGTACAGCGCCTTTGCGGTGATCGCGGCCATCGTGTTCGGCACGCTGTCCGTCCACCCGTTCTGAGTCCTTCGGAAAATTCAAAAGCCGCCGTCTGATGTCCTCAGGCGGCGGCTTTGTGTTGGCTGGATGCTGACAGCTCAGTAGCCGTAACCGCGACCATATCCGTAGCCGTAGCCGCCACCGCAGGTGCTGCAGGTCTGCTGAACCGGCGCGTAGTAGGAATAGCCCGGCGAGACCATCTGCACGCGCTCCTGGGTGGCGTATTGCGGCGGAATGCGCTCATAGGCGACGCCTTCGGGCGCGACCATCACCGTCCTCGGCACCATCACGGTGCGATACTGTGCCGGCGTGCGATGCGCGACGACGCGGCCCGGCGCCACCATGACGGTCTCCTGCACCGTGCGATACTGCGGCGGCACGCTCTGCACCTGATAGCAGGTCGTGCACGGCTGCGGCGGCGGCGTATAGCAGCTGTAGCAGCCGGCGGATGCCGCGCTGGTGAAGGCGGCGGTGGCAACCGCGGCAATGGTGAGGGAGAGGCTGGTGCGGAACATGCTTTCGTACCCAATTTCCTAAGAGGACAATCAAAGGCTCGGAAGCTGCACCTAACAATCAAACGGCAAGTTTGGGTTTAAGAAGACTCTTAACGGAATCGAAAGGGCCGGCACGGCGGCCGGCCCTTTTTTGATCGATGTTCGCGGCTTAGTGCGCGGTCTTGAACGGCGCAACGGTGATGCCCGCCTGCTTCAGCGCCTCGCGCAGGCCGCGCGCAATCTCGACGGCGCCACGCGTGTCGCCATGGATGCAGACGGTATCGGTCTGCATCTTGATCACCTTGCCGGTGACCGAGACGACCGCGCCGTCCTGCACCATCCGCACCACACGATCGGCAATCGCCTTGGGATCGTGCAGCACCGCGCCGGGCTTCTTGCGCGACACCAGGTTGCCGTCGTCCTCATAGGCGCGGTCGGCGAACACCTCATGCGCCATCCGCAGATTCGCCGCTTCACCTGCGCGCACCAGCTTCGAGTTGGCGAGCACCACGAAGATGAGATTGGGATCGACTGCCTTGATCGCATTGGCGATCGCTCGTGCCGTCATGTCGTCCTCGCAAGCGACGTTGGAAATCGCGCCATGCGCCTTCACGTGGGTGACCTTGTGGCCGGCCGCGGTCGCGATCGCCTGCAGGGCGCCGATCTGATAGGCGATCAGGTTCTCGATCTCCGAGGACGTCAGTCCCGGCATCGGGCGGCGGCCGAAGCCGTGCAGGTCGCGATAGCCGGGATGGGCGCCGACGCTGACGCCGCGCGCTTTCGCCAGCTCGACCGTCTTGCGCATGATGTCGGCGTCGCCGGCATGAAAGCCGCAGGCGACGTTGACCGAGGTCGCAAGCTCGATCATCGCGGCATCATTGCCCATTTCCCAGGGGCCAAAGCTTTCGCCGAGATCGCAATTGAGGTCGATAGTTGAAGTCATGACGATCGATCCGTCTGTTGTTGTACAGATTCAGGGTAGCGCAACTTGCCAGGTCGACACATCGACGGCGTTGACGGCCTGACCCGCGACATTCGCATCCCGCAGCGCTTCGATGTTGAGACCAAAATCCTCAATGCCGCGGAGGCGGTCGGGCAGGGAACGCAGCAGCTCGTGGAACTTGATCGCCTCGGCCTGCGCTTCAGCCATCGTCACCGCCTTGAAGCGGAACGGCCGGCCGGCCGAGATCTGCGCGAAGCGGCCGAAATCGGCCGTGATCACGGTTGCGATCTTCGGATAGCCGCCGCTGGTGCCGCGGTCCGGCATCAGCACGATCGGCTGCCCGTTGCCGGGCACCTGGATGCTGCCGTTCACGGTGCCGTCGGAGACGATGTTGTGGCCGTCGAGATGCTTGATGGCGGGACCTTCGAGGCGATAGCCCATGCGGTCGCTGGTCGCCGAGATCTTCCACTCGCTGTCGACCAACAGCTCCTTGTGGTCCTCGGCGAACTCGTCGTCCTGCGGGCCGAACAGGATGCGGATCGGCGCATCGGTCGCGGCCGGCAATTCGATGCGGCGCTCGGGCGCGCCGCTTGCAGCCTGCGTCGTCAACTCGTCGCCGCTTTGCAGCGGCCGCGGGTAGGGGCTGCCGAGCCCGGCGCGGGCGTTGACGGCGAGGCTGCCGAACATCGGCTCGCCTTCGATGCCGTGCTCGATCGCGAGATAGCTGAACGAGCCGCCGCGCGCGAAGCCGAGAGTGAGCGTCTCACCTTCGGCAAGCGTCGCCGAGCTGTCGAACGCGACCGGCCGGCCGCCGATATCCGCATTGCGCGACGCGCCGGCGAGGGCGACGCGCACCGCGCCCCCGCGCGCGGTGAAGCTGGCGCCGAACGGGCCGATCTCGACCGCGGCGGCGAACAGGTCGTTGCCGACCAGCGTGTTGGCGGCCGCCAGCGAAAGCCGGTCCATCGCGCCGCTCGGCACGAGACCGTAGCGCTGCGAGCCCGGACGACCAGCGTCCTGCACCGAGCTCGCCGGGCCGATCGAGCTGACGACGAGCTTGCTCATGGCGTCACCAGTTCGGCGACGAACTCGCCGGCCTCGGCGGCGCGGTCCTGTTCGGCAAAGGTCTTGGCGTCCACCGCCGTGAAGGTGATGGCGTCGCCCGGCTCCAGCAGGAAGGTCGGATCGCGATGCAACTGGTAGGTTCGCACCGGGGTGCGGCCGAGCAGGTGCCAGCCGCTCGGGCCGGCCAGGCACTGCACGCCGGTCTGGATGCCGCCGATCGAAATGGTGCCGGCCGGGGTCAGGAGCCGCGGATCTTTGCGCCGGGGCATGTGCAGGAACTTCTCCAGTCCGCTGAGATAGGACCAGCCCGGCGTGAAGCCGATCATGGCGACGCGATAGTCGCCGGCGACATGGCGCGCCACGATCTGGTCGGGCGTGGTTTTGAGCGCCTTCGCGACGTCCTCGAGATCGATGCCGTGCTCGCCGCCATAGGTCACCGGGATGCGCCAGCGCCGCGTTCCGGTCTCGGTCGGCGGCGCCTTGGCGGCGCGTGCCAGCAGCTGCTCGCCCAGCGCATCGAAAGTAATCTGCACGGGGTCGTAATGCACCAGCAGCGACCGGTAGGTCGGCACGGTCTCGGTGATGCCGGCAATCGGCTCGGCAGCGATGACGCGGTCGAGCGCCAGCACCCGCCGGTTGGCGGCGTCGTCGATGGTGCGGCTGAATTCCACCGTGATGGCGCTGTCGCCACTCGGCAAAAGGCGGGGAGGACTTAAGGGGTCGGCCATTGGGTGAAGCGCTGTTCGTCAACCATCAAGCTAGCGTGTTTCGAGATAAAACGGAATTCGCTTCGTGCAAAATGATGCAGCAACTTCAATAAATTAATCGGCATGCCAGTGATAAATCTGGATGATCGCAGCTTTTTCGCGCAGCCCTTGACGCAAGGCCTTTGCCCGGCAACATGCGCCGGTCTTTTCCTCCCATCGGAGCAAGCTTTCCAGATGTCACTGTCCGCCGAAGCGATCGCGACGCTGTCGCACGTGTCCACCGCCACCATCACCACCGTCCTGCTCAAGAAGGGCCTGCGCAACATCTGGATGCGCGGCACCAAGCCGCTGAAGCCAGGGCAGAAGCGGCTGGTCGGACCGGCCTTCACGCTGCGTTTCGTGCCGGCCCGTGAGGATCTGGCGACGCCGGAATCCTGGTCGTCGCCGATCTCGACCCGCACCGCGATCGAGGCGATGCCGGCGGGCTGCATTGCCGTGGTCGATGCCATGGGCATCACCGATGCCGGCATTTTCGGCGACATCCTCTGCGCCCGCATGGCCAAGCGCGGGGTGACGGCGCTGATCACCGATGGCGTGGTGCGCGACGTCGAGGGCGTGCTCGGCACCGGCCTGCCGGTGTGGTGCGACGGCTACGCGGCTCCGCCGTCGGTTGCAGGTCTGACCTTCGTCGGCTGGGGCGAACCGATCGGCTGTGGCGGCGTTGCCGTATTCCCGAACGACGTGGTGGTGGCCGACCAGGATGGCGCGGTGCTGATCCCGCAGGCGTTCCTCGATCACGTGCTGGCCGAGGGGCCGGAGCAGGAACGGATGGAAGCGTGGATCGTCAACGAGGTGAACAATGGCGCCCAGCTGCCCGGCCTGTATCCGATGAATGCCGAGACCAAGGCGCGCTACGCCGCGACCAAGAAATAACGTCAAGAAAGGGAGGTAACCCCATGGACATCCACGTTTCCGGCTCGCGGCCGACCCGCCGCGCGCCGAAGGAGAATTTTACCGGCACGGTGTTACAGGACCCGATCAACATGGCGCCCGCGCCGGCGCGGCTGAACGCCTCGCGCGTGTCGTTCGAGCCCGGCGCACGCACCGCCTGGCACACCCATCCGCTCGGACAGACGCTGTATGTGATCTCCGGCATCGGGCGCGTGCAGGCCAAGGGCGGCCCGATCAGGGAGATCCGCCCTGGCGACGTCGTCTGGATTCCGCCGAACGAGAAGCACTGGCACGGGGCCTCGCCGGACAACAGCATGACCCACATCGCCATGCAGGAGGCGCTCGATGGCGTCTATTCGACTTGGATGGAGCACGTCACCGACGAGGAATACAGCGGCAAGGTCGGCTGAAGCGTCGTAGCAGTTCGCAAGATGAAAGCCCCGCTATCAGGTGGGGCTTTTGATTTTATGAGACCGTAGATGGGGTGACGGGCCGGCCGCCCGCTCGCTACGGCGCAATTTGGAAGCGCGCTCGCGAGCGGCCTGTTGGTTGGAAGGCGGTCGTCCCTCAAACTGATGGTGTTCAACGGAGTCGGGCAAGCCCGCTCCAAGCATCATTAAGGGACGACCATGTACCACTATGCAGGAATGACGTGTCTTTGGAATGCTCGAGCGTTTGCCTTGTCGATGGGACAGGCAAGATTTTGCGCGAGACGAAGGTTGCGAGCGAGCCGGCGGCGCTGATCGCCTGGTTCCGGTCGCTGGGTCTGGTACTGGAACGGATCGGGCTGGAGGCAGGCCCCTTGTCGCAATGGCTGTATGCGGGTCTGCGAGACGCAGGGCTTGCGGTCGAGCTGCTGGAAACGCGGCACGTTCGCGAAGCCTTCAAGTCGATGCCGGTGAAGACGGACCGCAACGATGCCCGCCGGATCGCGCAGTTGATGCGGCTCGGCTGGTTCCGGCCGGTGCACTGCAAGTCGGTCGCGGCGCAGGAGACCCGCGCCATCCTGACGGCGCGCAAGCTGCTGCAATCCAAGCTTCGCGATGTCGAGAACAGCCTGCGCGGCATACTTCGCGGTTTTGGCCTGAAGGTCGGTGCGACCACCGAGCGCACGTTCGCCGGACGCATCCGCGAGCTCGTGACCGGCCATCCCGGACTGGAGTTGGTCGCGGCGGCGCTGCTCCAAGCCCATGCGGTGCTGCTGCGGGAGTTCAAGAGCCTGGACAAGCACACCCAGAAGCTCGCCAGGACGCATCCATCCGCCAAGCTCCTGATGACAACGCCGTCCGTTGGTCCGATCGTGGCGCTCACCTATGCCGCGGCGATCGACGACCCGAAGCGCTTCCGCTCCTCGAAGGCCACGGGAGCCCACTTTGGGCTCACCCCGAAGAAGTACCAGTCCGGTGAGACCGACTACACCGGCCGCATCAGCAAGATCGGGGATGCCTCCGTGCGCGAGGCACTCTACCAGGCAGCTCACGTCATGCTGACCAAGCCGGTCAAGAATTGCTCGGCATTGAAGAGCTGGGCGATGCGGATCGCCCGGCGCGCAGGCATGCGCAAGGCCAAGGTAGCGCTGGCTCGCAAGCTCGCCGTGATCCTGCATCGCATGCTCGCCGACACCAAACCGTTCAACCCGATGACCAAGGCCATCTAGCCAGGAGCAGCAATCGGTTCCGGGCGGGCCACGACACCAGGCTCTCCCCGAGCGAAGTCCCTCCGCTGGGACGATGGATCCGGTCAGGCCGCCATCCGGGAAGTGGCTCACGACCACGCAATCCGTAGATTGGCCGGCCGGCTCCTCAATGCACCCCATCAGGCGACGGCCTTCGCGCCGATCCCGTACAGAAGCAAGTGCCCGGCGAGTGGATGACGCGAAAAGGGATTGACTAACCAAGGCCCGTTACAGAAGCCCGGATGGAGCGAAGCGCAATCCGGGGCAGTCTCTCCCATGGTGAAAATCCCGGATTAAGCTTCGCTCCATCCGGGCTACGATTTGCAGGCAATCAATTCACCCGCGTCCAGGTCTGGCCGCCGCAGAACATGCCGCCGAACGCACAGCCCTGGACGCGTAGCGTGTCCGGGCTCCTCATCGCGATGGTGGAATCGTAGGTGCTGCCGCTGTTCGGATCGAAGATGCGGCCGCTCCACTTGTCCTTGCCCGCCTTCATGTTGACCAGCACCTGTTCGCCGTTGGCGTTCGATTTCTTGTCGACGGCGTACCCGCAGAGATTGCCACCGCATTGCTCGATGCGGATTTTGCCTTCCTTCTCTTCGGTGAGCCAGACGCCGAGCGGCGAGTTCGCTGCTTGCACGGGATTGGCGAGCGGCTTGGGCACCGGAGCGCTCGGCGAGGCGGCGCCGACCGTTGGAGCGGTGGTGGGCTTTGCAGCCGGCGCAGTTTGCTGGACGGCTGGCGCCGCGGGCGGCGGCGGTGTGGTCGCGGCTGTAGCTGAAGGCGGCGTGGGCGCAACGCCCGTGCTGGGCGGCTCTGCCGTTGCGGCAGGCGCCGGCGGGACGGCGGCCTGATCGACGGCGGGCGGAGCAGTCGCTGCTGGCGCGCTGGGCGGCGCGGCCTGGGAATTCGTCTTAGCGTCCGTCTTAGTGTCCGACTTGGCGTCCGTGTTGGCTTCCTTCGGAACCTTGCGCTTCTGCTCGGTGTCCTCGCTTTTGGCGCGTTTGGTGCGGCGGGGAGTATTGTCGTAGACGCCGGGGATCGAAACCGTGCCGCGATCGGGATCGATTCGAATCGTGCGGCCGCCGTAATCGAATGTGTACTGCGCCTGCGCTGCGGCCGTGCTCGCCAGTACGAACGTGGCGATCGCCAGTAGTTTTCTCATCCCGACCTCCGGTGCAGGGAACCTGTTCGCAAGGCTATCCGGTGACCACCTCGCTGAACGTGTCCTAGATCACGGTCAGAACATGAGTCGTATCCTCGCGGCCTAGGTTCAAATCGCTGGATTGCGGTCTGGTTTCAGGCCGTGCGCTTCAAATTTTGAGCGTGGCGCGGGCTATTCGAACCATGCAGCGTAGATCTTCGCGTAGCTGCCATCTTCGCGCGCGATGTGAAGCCATTGGTCGACGAACGCTTTCAAGGCGACGTCGCGCTGCATCCAATAGGCCTTTTCCGCGAAGTCGAACGGCTTGTCGGGATGCACGGCGCACAGCACGCCGGGATGCAGTTTCTGTTGATAGCGCGTCTCGGACGCATCGGTCATCATCAGGTCGGCGTCGCCCTTGGCGATCTCGTCGAAGATTTTGGTGTTGTCGTTGAAGACGCGGATCTCGGCGGCTTTCACGTGGGCGCGCGCGAAGCGCTCGTTGGTGCCGCCGGGATTGACGATGACTCGGGTGCCGGGTTTGTCGATCTCGGCGATCGTCTCAAACTTGCCCTTGTCGGCGCAGCGCGCGATCGGCGTCTTGCCTTCGCGCATGATCGGCGTCGAGAACAGACCCTTCTTCTGCCGATCGAAGGTGATGGAGACGCCGCCCATCGCGATGTCGAAATCGTCGGCCTCGAAATCCCTGGTCATCTGCGGCCACGATGTCGGCACGAACTCGACCTTGACGCCGAGCGCCTTGCCGAGTGACTGCGCCATGTCGACATCGAAGCCGCGGAAGGCCTTGGTCTCCTTGTCGAGATAGGTGAAGGGCAAATAGTCGCCGGTCATGCCGACGCGCAGGATGCCGCGCTTGACGATCTCATCGAGCCGGGACGGCGCCTGCTGCGCGTGCGCGGCGGACAGGAGCAAAGCGAGAGCGAGGCCGGCCAGCGCGCGAAACATCGAGGTCTTTTCCATCCGCATTTGATTGCGATGCCCGAAGGGCACGTATCGCGTCTCAGGCCTCGTTGCTGTCCTTGCTCGCCTGAACGACGCTTGCAGTGCGGCTGAGCATCTCGTGCTTGAAATGCTCGAAGCGCCGCCGCGCTTGGGCCTCGCGATCGTCGACGAATTTGATCGCGGCGTCCCGCTCCATCGGGCCGTTGACGAGCGGGGTCGATGCCTCGCCGACGGTCTCGTCGACATAATATTGGGCGCCGTCCTGGCGCACCGTCCAGCGGAAGCGCAGCGCGGCCATTGGTCCTGGGCCGGACTTGGAATAGCCATTGGCCTCGATCGGTTGGGGCGGCGGCTGGATCGACTCCGGCTCCGCTTCCGGCTGGCTCGGCTCCGGTTCGGTTGGCTCCGGTTCACTTGCTTCAGCTTTACTTGCCTCGGGCTGTTCGACCGGTTCGGACGCCTCGACCGGCGGCGGCTCGCCCGCCGACGACTCGGCGGGCGCGGCCTCGACGGACACGGTCGTGATGGACACGGTCTCGACTGATACGACTTCGACTGACGACGGAAGGGGCGGCGGCATCGCGATGGAGACCGGAGGCTCCTTGGCGGGCTCGGCTTCCTTATCCGCCGTCTTGTCGGACGATTTGGCCTTCTCGGGAGGTGTCGTCGTCTGATCGAGGATGCTCGCGATTGCGGCGAGCGCATTGTCGGTCGGGTCACTCACGGTTCGGTCTCCCAGGCTCGGCGTTGGCGGAATCGCGCCGACGCCATTCCTATCTACCTGATCTGACTGGCCTTTGTCAGCCCGGGCGCTTCGGTGGGGCCTACGCGCAAACCGGCGGACGCCGGTCCTTCCAGGGGCGGACCTGTTCGAGCTGGCCGGCCAGGCGGAACAGCAGTCCTTCCTCGCCGAGCTTGGCCGCGAACATCATGCCGAGTGGCAGACCGGCCTTGTTCCAAGCCAGCGGCACCGACATCGCCGGCTGTCCGGACATGTTGAACATCGAGGTGCCCGGCATGTAGCGGCGCAGCACCGGCGCGATGTGGCCGAGGTCCTCGGACATCGTGTTCAGCTCGCCGAGGCGGAGCGGCGGCGCGCACAGCGTCGGGCTGAGGAAGATGTCGCAACCTTCGAAGAAGGTCGCAAGCGCGCGCGAGATCTGGAACGCCGCAAGCTGCGCGGCCACGTAGTCGGCCGGGTTCATCTTGGTCGCATTCTGGGCGCTGGCGAGCGTGAGCCGCTCGACATCGTCCGACGTCAGGGTGCGCCCGACGCGCTGCTCGAGCAGACGGATCGTCAGCGCCGTGTTGCCGCCGACGATGGTCGTCATGACTGCGGCGGGATCGGCCGCAAGCGGCGGCGCACGTTCCTCGACGTGATGGCCGAGGCCCGCCAGCAGCTTGGCTATGTCGCGCACCGCCGCAGCGATCTCGGGATCGATCGCATCGCCGTAGGGCGACTTGTCGGTGAAGCTGATGCGCAAATGGCCGAGATCGCGGCCGACTTCCTGCGAGAACGGTCGCTCCGGCGGCGGCGCCACGTAGAGGCTCGACGGCTCCGGACCGTGGATCGCATCCATCATCACCGCGCTGTCGCGGACGCTGATGCTCAGCACATGGCCGACGGAGAAGCCGCCCCAGCCTTCGCCGCGATCGGGACCCACCGGATTGCGGGCGCGCGTCGGCTTCATGCCGAACACCCCGGAAGCGGAGGCGGGGATCCGGATCGACCCGCCGCCGTCGCTGGCATGCGCGACGGGCAGGATGCGGGCCGCGACCGCAGCCCCAGCGCCGCCGGACGAGCCGCCGGAGGAATGGTCGAGATTCCAGGGATTGCGGGTCGGGCCGAACAGGCGGGATTCCGTCGTCGGCATCAGCCCGAATTCCGGGCTCGAGCTCTTGCCGAAGATCGCAAGCCCGGCATCGAGGAAACGCTGGGCCAGGGTGCCGTTGTGATCGGCGACGAAGTCCTTCAGCAGGCTGGCGCCCGACGTGGTGCGGGTGCCTTCGAGCAGATCGAGGTCCTTCAGCAGGAACGGCACGCCGGTGAAGGGACCGTCAGCCAGCCCTCTGGCGATCTGGCGCTCGGCATAGTCGTAATGCTTGACGACGACCGCGTTGATCTTCGGATCGACGGCGGCGGTGCGCGCGATCGCCTCGTCGAGCAGCTCCTTCGGCGTCACGTCCTTGTTGCGGACGAGTTCGGCGAGACCGACCGCATCGTAGTTGCCGAATTCCTTGAAGGCCATGTGGGTACTCCGCATCGCCGGGCCGATCGTTTCGGATCGGCCGCGGCGCAAACGAGGAAGGCTGAAAGCTCAGCCGAGGACGTCCTGGTTGATCACATTCTGGCGCAGCGGATTGCCATCCAGCACGCTCAGGATATTGCGTGCGGTCTGCTCGCTCATGCGATCGACGGCCTCGACCGTGACGCCCGCGACGTGCGGCGCCATGATCACGTTGGGCAAAGCGTGCAGGGGCTGGCCGACCGGCGGCGGCTCGACCTCGAACACGTCGAGGCCGGCACCGGCGAGCTTGCCTGACACCAGCGCGTCGTGCAGCGCCGTCTCGTCGACGATGCCGCCGCGGGCGGTGTTGATGAGATAGGCGGTCGGCTTCATCAACCTGATCCGCGCGGCGTTAAACAGCCCGACGGTTTCGGGATTCTTCGGGCAATGGATCGTGACGAAGTCCGCCCGCGGCAGCGCCGCTTCGAGGTTCGACACGGCCTCGCAGCCGGCAGCCGTGATCTCGCTGGCGGGCTTGTAGGG
The DNA here is from genome assembly GCF_054063995.1 of Bradyrhizobium sp. USDA 4504. NCBI lineage: Bacteria > Pseudomonadati > Pseudomonadota > Alphaproteobacteria > Hyphomicrobiales > Nitrobacteraceae > Bradyrhizobium > Bradyrhizobium sp. USDA 4504. Next base: position 2,846,552 of record NZ_JBSSGV010000001.1, read on the forward strand.
ATCGTAGACCAGCACGTTCATTTCCATGGCGAGGCAGCGCTTGGCGGTGCGGGTGCCGATGCGGCCGAAGCCAACGATCAGGACGGTCTTGCCGTAGAGATCGAACGGCAGCACGCCGAGCCGGCTCGCCCAGGTGCCGTCCTTGACCATCGTGTGCATTTCCTGCGCGCGCTTGGCCAGCGTCAGCATCATGAACACAGCTTGTTCGGCGACCGACGGCGAGTTCGCCGTGCCTGCGACCATCAGCGGCACCTTGCGGCGCGACAGCGCCGGAACGTCGACGGCGTCATAGCCGACACCGATCCGGGTCACCACCATCATGCCCTTGGACGCCTCCAGCTCCGCCTCGCCGAAGCGGGTTGCGCCCAGCGCCACGCCATGGACCGGCGCATGCTGCTCGAGCATGGTCTGAAAGTCCTTGGCGGAGATCAGGTTGGGAAATTCGATGAGTTCTACGTCGTCCCGCTCGTTGAGGAGCACCCGTGCCCCCGGTGACAAAGTCTGGGTGACGAAAATCTTCTTCTTGTTGGTGGCCATTTCCTGCCCTTGAGGTTTCTTGTGCGCCGTCAAAGGACGACGCCGGTCACCTCGTTTAGCAAATGCATATTGTTGAGGTCCACAGCCAATCGGAGCGGGCTGCCATCCTGCGCACCGGCATTGGGATTGACCCGGCCGCAGACCTGGGTGCCCTCCAGCGTGAAATAGACCAGGGTCTCCATCCCCATCGGCTCGGTGACGTCGAGCGTCGCGTCGAACGGCTCGATGCCCGGTTCGGCATGCGGCCGCGCCTCCATGACGTGCTCGGGCCGGATGCCCAGCAACAGCTTGTCGGTGCGGGAGAGAGCCTGGTAGCGGGCGGCGCGTGCCGGCGGCAGCGTGAAAGCGAGGCGATCGGTCAGCCGCACGTTGAGCTTGCCGCCGGTGTCCTCGAGCCGACAGGGCACGAAATTCATCGCGGGCGAGCCGATGAAGCTTGCGACGAACCGGGTCGCCGGCTTGTGGTAGAGCTCGTTGGGCGTGCCGATCTGCTCGATCCTGCCGTGATTCATCACCACGACGCGGTCGGCAAGCGTCATCGCCTCGACCTGGTCGTGGGTGACGTAGACCGTCGTGGTGCGGACCTTCTGATGCACCTTCTTGATCTCGATCCGCATCTGCACGCGCAGCTTGGCGTCGAGGTTGGACAGCGGCTCGTCAAACAGGAACACCTTCGGATTGCGCACGATCGCCCGCCCCATCGCGACGCGCTGGCGCTGGCCGCCGGAGAGCTGCTTCGGCTTGCGGTCGATCAGGTCGGTGATGTCGAGCATGCGGGCTGCCTCGGTGACCCGGCTCTTGATCTCGGCCTTGGGATAGTGCTTCAGCCGCAGGCCGAACGACATGTTCTCGGCAACGGTCATATGCGGATAGAGCGCATAGTTCTGGAACACCATCGCGATGTCGCGGTCCTTCGGCGGCACGTCGTTGACGACGTCGCCGCCGATCATGATGTCGCCGTCGGAAATGTCCTCGAGGCCGGCGATCATCCGCAGCGTCGTCGACTTGCCGCAGCCGCTTGGCCCGACCAGCACCACGAACTCATGGTCGGCGATATCAAGGTCGATGCCGCGCACCGCCTCGACCTCATCGTAACGCTTCACAACCTTCCGCAAACTGACATCAGCCATAAGTTCAACCCTTTGTCGCACCGGCGGTCAGGCCAGCAATGTAGTAGTCCATCAGGAAGGCATAGATGATCAGCGGCGGCGCGGCGCCGAGCAGGGCGCCGGTCATGATCTGTCCCCAGTTGAAGACGTCACCCTTGATCAGGGTCGTGATGATGCCGACCGGCAGCACCAGCTGATCGGTCGATGTCGTGAACACCAGCGGATAGAGGAACTGAGCCCAGGAGACGGTGAAGGCGAAGATCGTGGCCGCGATCAGGCCGGGCAGCGCGACCGGGATGAAGATCCGGGTCAGCGTCTGGAACCAGCTCGCGCCGTCGATAATCGCCGCCTCGTCGAGCTCCTTCGGGATCGAGGCGAAATAGCCGATCATGATCCAGGTGCAGAACGGCACCGTCAGCGTCGGGTAGATGAACAGCAGCACGTACCAGCGATTGACCAGCTGGATGCCGGTCCAGTCGCCGAACACGGCGAACATCTTGAACAGCGGAATGAACAGCAGGCTGTCCGGAATGAGATAGGTGAGGAACACGCCGGTCGCGAGCGTCGCCGAACCCCAGAATTTCATCCGCGCCAGCGCAAAGGCCGCCGGCACGCTGATCAGCATCGTGATGGTGACCACGATGATCGAGACCCAGGCCGAGTTCCAGAAGAAGCGCAGGAACTGGTTCGAGGTCAGCAGCTCGATGTAGTTGCTGAGTGTCGGATGATAGACCCACCACGGATTGGTCGCGGCCGAGATCTCGGCGCTGCTCTTCAGCGAGGTGATCAGCATGTAGATCGGCGGCGTCAGCGAGAAGATCGCAAACAGCACCAGGAAGAAATAGGACCAGCGTAGCGCCCAGGCGCGGTCGCGGCTCATGCTGCCGTACTTGACCTTGCGGGTCGGTCCGGACTTGTCGATCGTCAGCGAGCTCATCAGGCTTCGTTCCCGCGTTTGGTGATGTCGCGCAGGATGAAGATCGCCGCGACCGCGAGGATCGGCACCATGAACAGCGAAACGCTGGCGCCGAGCGGCACATCACTGCCCTCGATGCCGACGCGGAACGCCCAGGTGGCGAAGATATGGGTGTGGTCGAGCGGCCCGCCCGCGGTCAGGATGCGCACGATGTCGAAATTGGCGAAGGTCACGATCAGCGAGAACAGCGTCGTGATCGCGATGATGTTGCGCATCATCGGCAGCGTAACGTACCAGATGCGCTGCCACCAATTGGCGCCGTCGATAGCGGCCGCCTCATAAAGCTGGTCGGGTACCGATTTCAACGCCGCCAGATACATGATCATGAAGAATGGCGCGCCGTACCAGACGTTGACGAGGATCACCGAGAAGCGCGCCCACATCGCATCGCCGGTCCACGGGATCGGCCCGATGCCGAAGAAGGAAAGCGTGTAGTTGAAGGCGCTGTAGGAGGGGTCGAACAGCCAGAGCCACGCCAGCGTGCTCATCGCCGGCGGGATCACCCATGGCACCAGCAGCATGCCGCGCCACTTGCGCTGCTTGTTGGCGGGTACGTTGTGCACGAAATGCGCGACGATGAAGCCGATCAGGGCTTTGAAGATCACCGCCGAGATCGCGAAAATGCAGGATTGCTTGACCACCAGCCAGAAGGTGTCGCGCTTGAACAGGAACTCGAAATTGCCGAACCCGACGAACTTCGTCATCGCCTTGTTCAGCGTCGCGAGGTGCAAGGAGTAGAGGGCCGGGTAGAGCACCAGGATCGCGATCAGGAGGATCAGCGGCAATGTCATCAGGAACGCGGCCATCGACTTGCGCCGCAGCGCGTTGCGCAGGCCGGCGCGCCTTCGTCCCGTCTGGGCAGCGGCTGCGCGGTTGGATTGGAATGCGACGTCAACCATAACGCAGGTCCCTCGCGCGGGTTGGTTGCACAGCTCGCCAGTCCGGCGGCTGGGATGTGAAGACGGGACCTCGCGCGGCCAACATTACGGGTGGTCGCGCGAGACCTCGCTTGTCGTCAGCTTCGCATGAAGCCTTCGCACTCGCCCTCGGCCCAGGCGAGTGTCTTTTCCATGCTTTCACCCTGGTAGTACCGCAGGCACATCTTGGTCAGCGTGGCCTGGAAGTAGATCTGCTGCGCGATCTTGGGCGGCGCGGGCGAGGCCGCAATCGACAGCGTCTGGTGCTTATAGGGGTTCGGATAGTGGTAGAGCGTCCCCTTTGGCGGCGCTTGCTCCGCCCAGACCTTCAAGGTCGTGAGCTTTTCGTAGGCCGGCAGGTCATAGCCACCGCTGGCGACCACCATTTTCTCGATCGATGCAGGTTGCGACAGGTGCGTCAGCAGGCTCTTGGCCGCCTCCTTGTTCTTCGAGAACGACCAGATCGACCAGAAGAACGGCAGATAGGGCGCGAAGCGTCCCTTCGGCCCGGCCGGGAACCCGTGCGTCCAGCACTGCTCGGCGACTTGCGGAGCATCGCGCTTGGCGACCGCCCACGCGCTCGGCGGATTCAGGATCATCGCGCCCTTGCCGGCGACCAGCCACTTGTTGTTGGACGCGTCGTCCCATGCCGCCACATCGGGCGGCAGGAAGGCGAGCAGCTTCTTGTAGTAGTCGAGGGCCTGGCGCACCGCGTCGGTCTTGACGGTGAGATTGCCCTTGGCATCGACCAGCTGCGCGCCGAACGACTGGAAGATCGCGCCGGCGGTGTCGACGCTGTCGCTGGTTTCGCCAAGGCCGATACCGAACGGGAATCCGGCCTTGTGGCAGGCTTCAGCCGCCTTGAGGAACGTATCGAGGGTCCAGTTATCGGCTTTCGGCTCGCTTCCGACCGGATACATCTCCTGCACGTCGATGTTGGCGTGTTTCTTCATCAGGTCGATGCGCGAGCAAGGACCCTTGATCTGGCTGCCGACGCTGGCGGGAACGCCGAGCCATTTGCCGCCGGCCTGGCCGAGATATTTCACCGTGCCGTTGACATCGCCGTTCAGCTTGAGGAGCGGATCCATGATGTCGTTGACCGGCTCGAGCAACTCGGCGTTGGCCTGCGGCCACCATGTCGGCATCTGGAAAATATCGTGACCGGATTTCGCCTGCGCCTCGGCGGCGATGGTGACGATGTTCTTGTTGCCCTGGCTGGTGATGTAGTCGATCTGAACCTCGACCTTCTCCTTGGCAGCCCATTCATTGACCAGCTCGGTGGACGCACTGTTCGCGCCGGGCACCCAGTGATCCCAGAAGCCCATCGAGAGCTTTCCGGCTGCGTAGGCGCCACGCACGTAGGGGGCTGTAATCAGCGCGGCCGATGACAGCGCTGTCGCTGCGACGAATTCTCGGCGCGAGAGCTTCTTCCGTGACATGGCATTCCCTCCCTGGTAGCCGACGGACAAAAGACTTTTTGAATCCCGTTGTTCTTTTTTGTGCGTCGCGTTTGCGCGACGTCGCGGGATTGCGTTGAAACCGATCAGAACAGAATTGCCGGCATCTGTCGAGAAACGAGATGCTGATGCCAACTAGAACTAACGTTGTGGTCAAATAGCAGGCAGTGCCGTTCGCATCACTGCAGTTGCCGGCGGTTTGCCGTGCGTCTTGCGATCATGCTGCGACGCACGCGGGCGGCGACGCAGACAAGGTCGCAGACGGTGCGCGGTTGAGCCGCAGCTTTCCGGTCAAGCCTCAGCGAACTCTGTTCCGCCATGTTGATGCCCGGCGCGGCCGATAGACTTGCTGAAGCCGGAAACGCTAAAGTCCGGATTTGTCGAACCTACTCCCGCATCAATTCCGCAATCCACCACCGATCACGGAGACCCGATCATGCTCATCCCGGTAGCGAAGCTGCGCGCACAATGGAGATTGTGCGCCGCGGTTGGGGCCGCCACCGTCACGTTGCTCGCAGTGCCTCATATGGTCGATGCGCAGATCGTGCAGGGCGTCGAAAAGGGGGCGCGCGAGGGCAACAAGGCTGCCGGGCCGGTCGGCGGCGTTCTCGGCGGAGCCATCGGCGGCGTTGTCGGGGTGGTGACCGGCGTGACCGGGGTGTTGACCGGCAACAATGGCAACAACCCCAATGCCGGCAGCGGCAAGAACGCACAGGGCGCGGCGGCCGGCGCCAAGGCCCCCAAGTCGGCCAAGGCCGCCGCAAAGGACAAGGGCGCGAAGCAAGCGCCGACCGTGCTGACCCAGGCCGGCGCGCCGCAGCTGACGGCCGAACAGATCGTCGCCAACAGCGACGCCAACATCGAACGGATCAAGAAGGAGCTCAACCTGACGCCGGAGCAGGAGAAGAATTGGGCCGGCTTCAACAGTGCGATGCACTATCTCGGCCACAACGGCGCCGACCGACTCAACCTGCGCATCGCGCGGGCGCAGCGCGATCCGCCGGATGACATCATCGAGCAGATGCGCAACGAGGCCCAGTTCCTCAATGACCGGGCGGTCGATCAGCGCGGCGTCGCCGACGCCGCCGAGCCGCTGTTTGCCAGCCTCGACGACAAGCAGAAACAAATCTTCATCAACGAAATGGTCCGCCTGAGCCACGAACGCGGGCTCGACTGAGGAAATCTCGCCGGCCAAGTGGGGACGAATAGCCGGGCCACCAAGCCCTGGGGTAGGTTAAAGGCGCAGCACCCGGCTATTCTGCCGCAGCGGCGCGGCCCGGTTAATTCGTCATTCAATGTTGAAGAAAAACGGACCGGATCACGCCCGAGTGATGGCCGAGTCAGGGCCTTGTCGGGAACCATCCACAGCGCCCGAGGCCAGCGCGGATTGAGCCGTCAATGACCGGGACATCGGCGCGGCAAAGCGACGATGTCCTTCGGACGGCTCTGCCGCGGCAATCAGCGATCCGCAAAACGCTGGCGCTTAGCTCTTCGGGAAGTTCAGCTCCACACCGACGCCGTCCGGATCGTAGAGGAAGATCTGGGTGTCGCCGGTGCGCGGCACGATCTGCTCACGGAAGGTGACGTTCTTCGACTGCAGGCGCTTGCGCACGGCTTCGACGTCGCTGGCGGCAAAGGCGATATGGTCGAGGCGGCCGGTGTCCTCATATTTCTTCTCGGTGCCGCGCACCACGATGCCGTCGCGGGGCTTGCGGGTGCCCATCAGATGGACGGTGGCCTGACCGCCGGAATAGAGCCAGTAGCCGGGGAAATCGAGCGGCGGCCGTTCGCCGTTCTCAAGCCCGAGCACATCGCAATAGAACGCCTTGGTCTTCTCCAGATCCTGCGGCTCGATGGTGTAATGCTGTAGTCCACCCAATGGCATGGTTCTTCTCCTTGAGAAATCGGGTTAAACGAAGCTGAGGTCGGCATCGACGCCCAGCATCCAGGCGCCGACCGTCTCGAAATGACTGAAGCGGCCCTGCAATTGCTGCGTCACGGTGTGGATGTCGCGGAAGCGCCGCTCCAGCGGATGGCCGTCGAAGATCGCGGTGGCGCCGGCGGTGTTGTAGGCGAAATCGACGGCCTCCCGCGCCTTGTGGATGGCATGGGTGGCCGCCATCCGGATCGTCATGCGCTGTGCCACCGTGATGCTGTGGCCGGCAACCAGATCCTTCCAGATGTCGGCCATCGACTGCAGCAGGAAGGCGCGGGCGGCGCGCAGATTGACCTCGGCTTGGGCGAGGCCGGACTGCACCACCGCATTGTCCCGCAGTGTCTTCTTCATGCCGCGCGGCACCTTGTTGCGGGCGACGTCGACGAAATTGTCGAGCGCACTGCGGGCAATGCCGCAGGCGACTCCGGCAAAGCCGATCTGGTAGCAAGTATGGTTGCTCATCCGGTACAGCGGGCCATCCTCGCGACACTCGCGGTCGAATTCGCGGGTGATCGAATGGTCCGCGCGGACGAAGAAATCGTCGAGCGCGAACTGGTCGCTGGCGGTACCGCGCAATCCGACCGTGTTCCAGATGTCGGTCCATGCGACGTCTTCGGTCCGCACCAGCATGGTGCGCTCGACCTGCTCGCCATTGGCATCCCGGCGCGGCGAGCCGTCCGCGGCATAGACCGGGCAGTGCGAACCGAGCCAGGTGGCGTGCCGCCCGCCCGAGGCAAACGACCAGACCCCGGTGACGCGGTAGCCGCCCTCGCACTCGATGGCCTTGACCCTCGGGCCGGGGCCCCAGGCCAGCACGGCACGCGGGTCGGCAAACACTTCCTGCGCGACCGGCAGGTCGAGATAGGCCGCCGACATCGCGCAGCCGCCGGCCTGGCTCAGGCACCACGCCGTCGAGGCATCCGCCTTGGCGATGGTCTCGATGGCATGGAAGAAGGTGACCGGGTCGGTTTCGATCCCGTTGGTTGAACGCGGCAGCAGCAGGCGGAACAGCCGCGCCTCATGCAGCCGGTCGAGCAAGTCGGGCGGCAGGCGGCGCGTCGTTTCGATATCGTTGGAGGCGGCCGCCACCGTGTCCCTGATCGCCTCGGCGCGGGCAATCACGTCGCGATCACCGATAAGGTCCGCAGCAGTCACATTCATGTTCGGCCTCCCTCAGGCGCGCCGGATCGTTGCGGAGGCCGCGACGTCGGCCGTCGCATTGAGCTCCTTGTCGATCTGCTCGATCGACTTGCCCCGGGTCTCGAGCCCGAAGAACAAATAGACGGCCCCCGCCATCAGGAACCAGCAGCCGAGATAGACAAAGGCGGTCGGGATCTGGGTCAGTGGCACGTCGGGCTTGAGGTAGTTGTTCGAACCGACGATCAGCGCAAGCCCGACCGGCCCGATGATCTTGCCGATGCCGCCGAAGCCATAGGCCGACCCCATCCCCGTGGTACGCAGATGCGACGGCCAGACTTCCGCCGCGTAGGGACCGACGATCGCAAAGCCGCCGTCGGAGAAGAAGAAGGCGGCGGCCAGCAGCAGCCAGAACGCCGACATGCCGAACAAAGTCGCATCGTAGTGGTAGCCGGCAATGATCGTCAGCGCGCCGGCGCCGAAGCCGAGCAGGCCGCCGGCAACACGCCGTCCGAGCAGCTCCGAGAACCAGGAGAACGAGATGCGGCCGAGGAAGCCGGTGATGCTGAGCAGGATCATCATCTTGGCGGCTTCCTGCGGCGTCACCTTCAGCAGCAGCACGAACAGTGCGGGCGCCCATAGCGTGATGCCGTAGACGCCGGTTTGCGCGCCGGCATTGCCGAGCCAGGAGACGATCAGGCTGCGCGGATATTTGAACAGATCGAACCAGCTCGTCGTGACGATCGGACCGGCGTCGGCCGCGCTCGGCAGCGGCAGCTCCGACGGCGGCACCTGCAGCGCCCAGGCGAGCGACTTGCGGGCTTCGTCATAGCGTCCTTGCCGGCACAGCCAGCGCGGCGACTCCGGAACCCAGATCCGAACCAGCAGCACCAGGACCGACGGCAGCACGCCGATCGCAAACAACAGCCGCCACTGATCGGTTCCCATGACGGCTCCGAGCACCGCGCCGAGGCCGACGCCGAGCGGGATCACGCAGGTGACGAGGCCGCCGACCCAGCCGCGCTTGTGCGAGGGCATGAACTCCTGCACCAGCGGCAGGTCGACACAATAAAGACCGCCGACGCCGGTGCCGACGAAGAAGCGCAGGATCGCCAGATAGACCCAGCCATTATCCGGTGTGAAATAGAGCAGGCCGGTCGCAATCGAGAAGTTCAGCACCGTGCCGATGAAGACGATACGCCGCCCGACCCGGTCGGCGAGCCAGCCCCAGAGGTAGGCGCCGAGGATGGCGCCGATGCCGGAACTCATCAGCACGGTGGCCGACTGGCCGAAGGTGAGCTTCCACGGTCCGATCAGGAACGCGAGCACGAAGCCGATCAGGAAGTAGTCGAAGAATTCCAGCGCATCGCCGATGATGGCCGCCGCAAGGATCTTGATCTGGTTGCCGGTCAGAGTCGTCCGGCGATCGAGAATCTCGAACATGGCGCGTCTCCCCATGGCGCCTGTTCATTGTTCCCCGGAGCGTGCGTCGCGCCAGCGCATCGCCCATAGGATGAGGCTATCCTCGTGCCAGCGCGAACGACAAGCCCGCGCCGACGCGGGGCTCATCTGCATTCGCGCGATAAGCGGTTCGGCGTATAGCTGCGCACAAATGGTGGTGCGAAAGCCCGATGTGAGCCGCCGGAGCCGTTGACTTCTGCAATGCCGATCGCCCACGTTTGCGTGGAGGAAGCGGGGAGCAGCCGGGTGGACGAAAAGCGCAAGCATCCGCGAACCGAGGTCAATGAACCCGGCTATGTCTCGTCGGGCGGTTCGGTCATGCATTGCACGATCGTGAACATCTCGCCGGAGGGGGCGGCCATCGAGGTCGAGAATACGGCCTTCGTCCCGCACCGATTCCGCCTGGTGATGGCCCGCGACGCCTCGGTCGTCTACGAGTGCCAGGTGATCTGGAGTAAGAAGTCGCGAATTGGAGTGAGTTTCGTGGCAACCGCCTGAGCGCGGCTATCTCGATTGGGGACGCCCATGAACCTGCGTGCCAAGGCGGTCGGGTTTCGTTGCTGGAACAGCAGGTGATCCGCCGATGACTCCGGAACCTGCAACGATCTGCCTTGGCTGCTGGCAGAACCTGCATATGCCGATCCCGTTGCGCGGTCCATTGGCGGCGCCGTTGCGTCTGTTCGGCGCCCGGCCGAGCCGCATGAACCCGAACACATGCACGCTCTGCGAGATGGCCTTCTCGAAGATCATGAAGGCGCGCGCCGTGACCATCGACGCCACCATCCTGTTCGCCGATCTGCGCGGCTACACCACACTGACGCAGACCATCGCGCAGGACGGGCTGACCTCGCTGCTCGACGCGTTCTACGACGACTGCGCCGCCGCGATCTGGCGCTATGACGGCATCCTCAACAAGACCATCGGCGATGCCGTGTTCGCGATCTTCAATTTCCCGGTGCGGCGCGACGATCTCCGTGCAGGCCTTGCTCGCGGCGCGCCAGATCCAGCGCAGTTTTCGCGACAGGCACGATGCGCTGGTGCGGGCGATCGGCGCCGGCGACATCGAGATCGGCATCGGAATCGGAATCGGATTGGATAGCGGTGACACCAATTTCGGTGAGTTCGGCCAGGCCCACCGCGACCTGACGGCAGTCGGCACGGTGGTCAATCGCGCGGCACGCGCGCAGGCGGCCGCCAGGTCAGGCGAGATCCTTGTGACGACGGCCGTGCGGGATCGAACCCGCGACATGATCACGGCAGCCGGTGCCGATTACACCCTGAAGGGCTTCGACCAGCCCGTCACATTATTTCCTGCGTGAATTGGCTTTCGCGTGAATTGACGCGGCGCAAAAAAGACGGCTCCAGCGTGCAACTGCGCGCCGAAGCCGTCGGGGATGGTCGTTTGCCGATTACGAACGCCGCCTCAACGCAAGGTCGGCGGCTTGGTTCCAGCCCGTATGAAAATCTTCGAACCGGCGTCAGCGCCACATGCCGCGCATCCGGGCGCCGATGTCGATCGGCGGCGCGCGGTTGGCCGCGGAGGCCTGCGCGGCCGCGGCGCGCGGCCAGGTGGTCCGCTCGAACATCGGCAGCAGTCGTTCCGGGATGAAGCGGGTGCGCGAGGCATACATGTGGCGGTCGCCCTTGGCGGCCTGGCCGTGAACGAAGAAGCGCTGCGGCACCAGCAGATGCAGATCGTCCTTGGCGCGGGTCATCGCGACGTAGAGCAGGCGGCGCTCCTCCTCGAGTTCGGCCGACGTGCCGGCGCCGAGGTCGGAGGGCATGCAGCCGTCGACGACATTGAGCACATAGACGGATTTCCATTCCTGGCCCTTGGCGGAATGGACCGTCGACAGGATCAGATAATCCTCATCGAGCAACGGCACGCCAGCCTGGTCGCTGGTCGCATCGGGTGGATCGAGCGTAAGCTCGGTGAGAAAACGTTCGCGTGACGGGTAGCCGGCGGCGATCTGCTCGAGCTGAATGAGATCGGCGCGGCGTACCTCGCTGTCCTCGTGGATGCGATCGAGATGCGGTTCGTACCAGAGGCGGGCGCGTTCGATATCGACGGGCCATTCCGAGTAGCGAAGGTTCTCGATGGCCTCCACGAACAGCCGCCAGTCCGCACCGGCGCGGGGCGGAGCGGGCAGCGCGACGAGCGCAGCAATCGGATCGGCGGCCTCGGTCATGCGGTCGAGCACCCGCTGCGCCGAGGCCGGTCCGACGCCGGGCAACAGATGCAGGATGCGAAAACCTGCAACCCGGTCGCGCGGATTGGCGGCGAAGCGCAGCAGCGCCAGCATGTCCTTGACATGCGCGGCGTCGAGGAATTTGAGGCCGCCGAATTTCGCGAACGGAATGTTGCGGCGGGCCAGTTCGACCTCCAGTGGTCCGCTGTGCGAGGAGGTGCGGAACAGCACCGCCTGGTGCTTCAACAGGGTGCCTTCCTCGCGATTGGCCAGCACCTGCTCGACGATGTAACGGGCCTGATCGGCCTCGTCGCGGATCGTGACGAGCAGCGGCTTGCGGGTCGAGGTCCGGTCGGTCCACAGGTTCTTGGTGAAGCGTTCCTTGGCGAGCGAGATCACGCCATTGGCGGCCGACAGGATCGGTTGCGTCGAGCGATAGTTGCGATCGAGCGTGACGATCTCGGCGGCCGGGCTGAACTGGGCCGGGAAGTCAAGGATGTTGCGCACGGTGGCGGCGCGGAACGAATAGATCGACTGCGCGTCGTCGCCGACCACGGTGAGCCCGCGGCCCGCGGGCTTGAGCGCGAGCAGGATGGAGGACTGCAGGCGGTTGGTGTCCTGATATTCGTCGACCATCACATGGTCGAAACGGCCGCCGATCTCCTCGGCCAGCGCGCTGTCCGTCACCATCTGCGCCCAGTAGAGCAGGAGGTCGTCGTAATCGAGCACGTTCTGCCGCTGCTTGGCTTCGACATAGGCCCCGAACAGCTGTTTCAATTCACTGGCCCAACCGGAGCACCACGGGAAGAACTGGCCGAGCACGGCCTCGATCGGCATCTCCGCGTTCACGCAGCGCGAATAGATCGCAACGCAGGTGCCCTTGGTGGGGAACCGGCTTTCGGTGCGGGAGAACCCGAGATCGTGGCGGACCAGATTGATCAGGTCGGCGGAATCCTCGCGGTCATGGATCGTGAAGGCCGGGTCGAGGCCGATACGCTCGGCGAATTCGCGCAGCAGCCGCGCGCCGATGCCGTGGAACGTGCCGGCCCAACTCAGCGCGTCGGTCATGACCGAGGCGCGATCGCCGAGCACGCGGCGCGCAATGCGCTCGACGCGGCCGGCCATCTCGGCGGCGGCGCGCCGCGAAAAGGTCATCAACAGGATGCGGCGCGGATCGGCGCCAGCGACGATCAGATGCGCGACGCGATGGGCGAGGGTGTTGGTCTTGCCGGACCCCGCGCCCGCGATCACCAACAGCGGCGCGCCGACGATGCAATCCTTGCCGACCCCGTGCTCGACAGCGCGGCGCTGCTCGGCATTGAGCGCATCGAGATAGGCTGTGTTGGCAAGATCAGTCACGAATCACCCCCACGAAACGCTAACAGACATTGCGATTCATTGGGGCCGGCGCGCCGAGGCGGACGGAGAGAAATTAGATTGACATTAACGCGGCGCGGCGCACAACCCCGCCATGGGTGACGTATCCAAATCCGACACGCCGCTGAAGGCGACGTTCAAGGTGCGGCTGAACGGCGAGACGGTGACGCTCGCGACCGTCGGCCAGGCCTATAGCTTCATCAGCAATCTCAGCGCCGTCGAATGGATGGAGTTCCGCTCGCTGCATGACGAGGCATTGGTTGCGCTCGAGAGAGCGGCCGGTAACGCCATGCTGACGGTGCAAGCGACCAACGCGTTGCGGATGCTGTTCGTCCGCGCGAAACTGCTTTGAAAAGAAAATGAGCCTCCTTGGTGTTCCATTGGCCCTCCAAGGCGGCCCGAGAGTGCGGCTGAAGCGCATTGCGCACCCGGCCGTCGCGTGTACCGCCGTTACCTTGTTTGCGGCCATAACGAACAGCGCCTTACGCAACCACCGCCGATTCGGCTGTAGCCGCGGCACCACAATCACGGGCCAACGTCATCGACCAGGCGGTCATACACGAGCGCGGACCGGAGGTTCATGGTTGCGATCTTCAGATAGCTCGGCTCGCGCATGGCGTTGTTGAACATCATGATCGCCGTCTTCCAGTAGCCGCGCTCGCGCTGATCCAGGTTTAGCGCGGACAGGTAGTCCGCGGCGTCGCCGACCGTCGCCAGCGTTCGCCCGTCCTTCAGCGTAATCGGGAACGCAAGCGGCGACCGCTTCTCCAACTCCAGCACGTCAGGCTCCCCCAGGACCAAGCAGCAATAAGACAAAGCAGCAATAACAGGAACAGACCTAGCTGCGCCGCTATATCAAAGCCTTAAGGGGACGTCCGGCCTGGCTGGCGCGGACGGTCAGAACGAATCCGCCAGCGCGATCTCCGCCTTCAGCGCGTCGATCCGCCGTTCGGCTTCCTCGGACGTCAGGTCGCGTGCGTACTGGTTCGGCTGATAGGCCTCCTCGGCAAGGCTCCTCAACCGCAGCGCCTGGGCACGGGTCATCAGCCCACCAAGCCGCTCCGCGACCCCACCATATCTTACCGCTGCCACGCTCATTGCTTGCCTCGCTTGCTGGATCGTGACTTGACAATATGTTCTATTTTTGTTCTAACAAGACATGGACAATAAGATCAATGAAATTCGGCGCAAGATCAGCACGTTGCGAGCTGAGATGAGCCTGATCGAGGCGTCGATCCGGGATCAGGTCAACCGCGACCTCGATTGCAGTGAAGCATCGTACCGGCTGATGGCGATGCGAGCCGAAGTGGCCCAACTGGTCGGCCGGTGGAAAGCCGCCGGCGGCGGCGAGCGTCTCCCTACGGTCCGGGAGCGGCTGAGCCGGAGCTTCGAGGACCGCGCCGGCACGAAGGTCAAGGTGGACAAGGACAAGGCGAAGCCTGCGCCCGGTCACAGCAACGCCCGGGTGTGATCCGGGGGTTTGTCCAAAGTAGGGAGCCTCGAACACCGGCTCAGGCCCAAATCAGGTTTCAAGGAAGGAACTGGGACCGCAGGATCTGCATTTTCTTGTGGTGAGAGCCAATACCATAGCATCGCCCAGCGCCATGATCGCCGATCCGACCGCGCCACCGCGGGCATCGATGAATGACGATCGCAGTCCACTGCTGACGCTGATCTCCTGCATCAGCTGCATCAGGACGATGCGGCTCGAGAGCAGCCATCCGGGCAGCGAGGGCAGGGATATTCTTCAGTACCGCTGCGAGCAATGCAGCCGCATCGAGCGGGTGCAATTGGTGCGGCGAAGCTGGCCGGCGGAACGCTAGCCTTTCGATTTTGAACTAGTGTCCCGAATCCGAAGTTCGCATCATTTGCCGCATCTTCGGAGCGAACTTCGGATTCGATAAGGACACTGGCAAACTTATGATTCTAGTGTGCTTTATGAATGCGAAGTTCGTGAAAGTGGCTGCCGCGAAATCGCACGAACTTCGCATTCAGCACACTAGGAGCGGGCTTTCGCCTTTGGTCTTGCCACGACGTCATGCGCGGTGGCATCGAACTCGCTCGAAGCGTTGCCGGATGGCCCGCTCGTCGCGCTGCCGACGCCGTGCCCCGTCAACTTTGCGAGTTCGCGGCTGAGGTCGTGGATGTGGTACGGCTTGCGTAACACCGGAAAGTCGGACCTCACGTCGCGTGCGCTCGCGCTGTAGCCTGTCGTCAGCAGGATCGGCAGCTCGGGCTTTCTGTCCCGGATCGTGCGCGCCAGCTTCAGTCCATCGATCCTGCCGGGCATGACGATGTCGCTGAACACCACATCGATCCCGTTGGCGTCGATTTCCGACAAGGCGGCCTCCGCGTTCGAGGCCCAGCGCACGGTGTAGCCGAGCTGTTCGAGCAGGCCCGTGCTCGCATCGGCGACGGCAGGATTGTCCTCGATCAGCAGGATCGTGGCCAAGCCGGGCGTGCTGTGCCCCGTAGCCGTGCGCTTTGCGGCCGCAGTCCCGCGCGGGAGATAGATGCTGACCGTCGTGCCCTTGCCGAGCGCGCTTGTAATCTCGACCCGGCCATCCGCCTGGTGCGCGAAACCGTGAACCTGGGACAGCCCCAGGCCGGTCCCTTTGCCGACCGGCTTGGTGGTGAAGAAGGGATCAAAGACCTTGTTCATGACATCGTCTGGAATGCCTTCGCCGGTGTCGGTAATGCTGACGACCACCTGGGCGGCTTCCGGGACATTGCGCGCCGCGACGGTCAGCGTGCCGCCGCCGGTCATCGCATCCCGGGCATTGACCACGAGGTTGATCAGCGCGGTCTCAAATTCCGTCGGATCGACGAAGATCGGCCAGAGATCCGGTCCGATCTCCATGTTCAGCTTGATCGCGCCGCCGAGCGCGCTGGTCAAAACCTCTCGCACCGCGGTGATCCTGTCAGCGACGTTGATGGTCTGCGGATTGACACTCTGCCGACGCGCGAAGGTGAGGAGCTGCCTGGTCAGGGACGCGGCACGCTCGGATGCGGTTTCGATCGCGCCGAGTGCAAGCGTCCCCCGTTCGCTCATCACCTCGCGCTTGATCCGGTGCAGATTGCCGGAGATGATCATCAGCAGGTTGTTGAAGTCGTGCGCGACGCCGCCGGTCAGTTGGCCGAGCGCATCCATCTTTTGCGATTCCGCAAGCTGGCGCTGCACCTGTTCGAGCTTCTGATGCGCGTCGCGCCGCTCGGAAATATCCCGGGTGATCTTGGCGAAGCCGACCAGGCTGCCGTCGGTATCGCGGATCGGATCGATCACGACGCTCGCCCGGAAGAACGAACCGTCCTTGCGGACCCGCCAGCCTTCCTCCACGTAATGCCCGGTCTCTTCCGCGATCTTGAGCGCATGGGCGGGCTTGCCGGCAGCCTGGTCGGCCGGCGTATAGAACCGCGAGAAGTGCTGGCCGATGATTTCGCCGGGCGAATAGCCCTTGATGCGCTCGCCGCCGGCGTTCCAATTGGCGACGATGCCGGCCGGCGTCAGCATATAGAGCGCATAGTCGGTGACATTGCTCACCAGCAGGCGGAACTGGCTTTCGCTGGCCTCGAGATCCGCGCGCGCCTGATGCCGCTCGGTGATGTCGCGGGTGACCATTGTGTAGCCGACGAGCTTGCGCTTCTCGTAGATCGGATCGATGACCACAGCGGCGTAGAATTGCGACCCGTCCTTGCGGACGGACCAGCCTTCGGCCGCTGAGTGCTTCTCCTTCCGCGCCATCTGCAGCGCTCTCGCCGGAACGCCGGATGCGCGGTCTTCGGCAGGATAGAAGACCGAGAAGTGCTTGCCGAGGATCGCCTTGGCCGGATAGCCCGTGATGCGCTCGGCGCCCTTGTTCCAGTTGATGACCCGGCCATCGGGGCCGAGCGTGCAAATGGCGTAGTCGACCACGCCGCCAGCCACCGGCCGACGATCGTGCCGGCTCTCGACGATGCCCCGTTTGAGTTGTTCTGATTTCTTAACCATCACCGATCCTGCCCCCGCCCGAAACGCGCAGGGATGGTCAATGTTCCATGCGAGCACGAGGACCGGGCGATCAGGGCCGGCTCCGTCGTTCTTCGGAAAAGTTCGGCCAACGGTCGGAACTTTTGGTTCCAATCGCGATTAAGGTACTCGGTTTGCGTCACAAATTGCGGTTTTGGCGTTTTCCCGCTTGAATAGATCAAGGGCAGTCATTCTGATGGTCACACTGGCTTTTCCGAGTCTCTGGATTCGCAGCCAGCGCGTAGGGGAAATTACATGACCGATCTCGGTTCGTCGCCTCGTCCCCGTGCTGATACGCGCCGCAGCCAGCAATCAAACGGAAGCCTCGATTCTTCGCATGACCTGCTGCAGTCGCTGCAGGCGATGCGCGCCGGCGATTTCTCGGTCCGGATGCGTGGCGACTATCTCGGCATCGACGGCAAGATCGCGGACGCCTTCAACGAAATCGCAGCCGCCAACGAGCGCATGGCGCAGCAATTGGCGCGCGTCGGCCAGGTCGTCGGCCGCGAGGGACAGACCCGCCAGCGCGTCAATTTCGGCCTCGCCAGCGGCGCCTGGGCCGATATGGAGAGTTCGGTCAACACGCTGATCGATGATCTGCTGTGGCCGACGCGCGAGGTCACCCGCGCGGTCGCTGCGGTGGCGCAAGGCGACCTGCTGCAGACCGTGCAGCTCGACGTCGAGGGCCGGCCGTTGCGCGGCGAATTCCTGCAGTCGGCGAACATCGTCAACACGATGATCAAGCAGCTCTCGGTGTTCACCTCGGAGGTCACGCGCGTGGCGCGCGAAGTCGGCACCGAGGGCAAGCTCGGCGGCCAGGCCCAGGTGCCGGAAGTGACCGGCGTCTGGAAGGACCTGACCGAGAGCGTCAACTCGATGGCCAACAATTTGACCGGCCAGGTCCGCAACATCGCCGAGGTGACGATCGCGGTCGCCAACGGCGACCTGTCCAAGAAGATCACGGTCGACGTTCGCGGCGAGATCCTGCAGCTGAAGGAAGCCATCAATACGATGGTCGATCAGCTGCGTTCGTTCGCCTCCGAAGTGACGCGCGTGGCGCGCGAGGTCGGCACCGACGGCAAGCTCGGCGGCCAGGCGATCGTGCCCGGCGTCGCCGGTACCTGGAAGGACCTCACCGACTCGGTGAACGCGATGTGCGGCAACCTGACCGCCCAGGTACGCAACATCGCCAACGTGACCACGGCCGTGGCGCGCGGCGACCTGTCGCGCAAGATCACGGTCGACGTCAGCGGCGAGATTTTGGAGCTGAAGGACACCATCAACACGATGGTGGACCAGCTCAACTCGTTCGCGTCGGAAGTGACGCGTGTGGCGCGCGAGGTCGGCACCGAGGGCAAGCTCGGCGGCCAGGCCCAGGTGCCCGGCGTTGCCGGCACCTGGAAGGACCTGACCGACAACGTCAACTTCATGGCGTCGAACCTGACTGCGCAGGTCCGCAACATCGCCGACGTCGCGACCGCGATCGCCGGCGGCGACCTCTCGAAGAAGATCACGGTCAACGTGTCGGGCGAGATCCTTCAGCTGAAGGAAACGTTGAACACCATGGTCGACCAGCTCAACGCGTTCGCGTCGGAAGTGACGCGCGTGGCGCGCGAGGTCGGCACCGAAGGCAAGCTCGGCGGCCAGGCCAACGTGCTCGGCGTCGCCGGCACCTGGAAGGATCTGACCGACAACGTCAACTTCATGGCGTCGAACCTGACCGCGCAGGTGCGCAACATCGCCGCCGTGACGACCGCGGTCGCTGGCGGCGACCTCTCGAAGAAAATCACGGTGGACGTGCGCGGGGAAATCCTCGAGCTGAAGGACACCATCAACACGATGGTCGATCAGCTCAACGCCTTCGCCGGCGAAGTGACGCGCGTGGCGCGCGAGGTCGGCACCGAAGGCAAGCTCGGCGGCCAGGCCGAGGTGCGCGGCGTCGCCGGCACCTGGAAGGATCTCACCGACAGCGTCAACTCGATGGCCTCGAACCTGACCGCGCAGGTCCGCAACATCGCTGAGGTCGCGACCGCGGTGGCGAAGGGCGACCTGTCGAAGAAGATCACGGTGAACGTGTCGGGCGAAATCCTTCAGCTGAAGGAAACGCTGAACACGATGGTGGACCAGCTCAACGCCTTCGCCGGTGAGGTGACTCGCGTGGCGCGCGAGGTCGGTACCGACGGCAAGCTCGGCGGCCAGGCCGAGGTGCCCGGCGTCGCCGGCACCTGGAAGGACCTGACGGACAGCGTCAACTCGATGGCCGGCAATCTCACGGCGCAGGTTCGTAACATCGCCGAGGTCGCGACCGCGATCGCCGGCGGCGACCTGTCGCGCAAGATCACCGTCGACGTGCGCGGCGAGATCCTTCAGCTGAAGCAAACGCTGAACACGATGGTCGACCAGCTCAACCGCTTCGCGGGCGAGGTGACGCGCGTGGCGCGCGAGGTCGGCACCGACGGCAGCCTCGGCGGCCAGGCCAACGTGCCCGGCGTCGCCGGCACCTGGAAAGACTTGACCGACAACGTCAACTCGATGGCCGGCAACCTGACCGCGCAGGTCCGCAACATCGCCGAGGTGACGACCGCCGTGGCGCGCGGTGACTTATCGCGCAAGATCACCGTCGACGTGAAGGGCGAAATCCTCGAGCTCAAGAACACCATCAACACGATGGTGGACCAGCTCAATGCGTTTGCGGGCGAGGTGACGCGTGTGGCGCGCGAGGTCGGCACCGAGGGCAAGCTCGGCGGCCAGGCCGAAGTGCCCGGCGTCGCCGGCACCTGGAAGGATTTGACCGACAACGTCAACTTCATGGCGTCGAACCTGACCGCGCAGGTCCGCAACATCGCCGAGGTCGCGAGCGCGATCGCCGGCGGCGACCTGTCGAAGAAGATCACCGTGGACGTGCGCGGCGAGATCCTGCTGCTCAAGGACACCCTGAACACGATGGTCGAGCAGCTGCGCTCGTTCGCCGCCGAAGTGACGCGCGTGGCGCGCGAGGTCGGCACCGAGGGACGGCTCGGTGGCCAGGCCGTGGTGCCCGGCGTCGGCGGCACCTGGAAGGACCTCACCGACAACGTCAACCTGCTGGCGGCGAACCTGACCACCCAGGTGCGCAACATCGCCGAAGTCACCACCGCGGTGGCGCGCGGCGACCTGTCGCGCAAGATCACGGTCGACGTGAAGGGCGAAATCCTCGAGCTCAAGAACACCATCAACACCATGGTCGACCAGCTCAACGCCTTCGCCGGCGAGGTGACGCGCGTGGCGCGCGAGGTCGGCACCGAGGGCAAGCTCGGCGGCCAGGCCGAGGTGCGCGGCGTTGCCGGCACCTGGAAGGACCTCACCGACACCGTGAACGTCATGGCGGTCAACCTGACCGAGCAGGTGCGCGGCATCGTCAAGGTGGTGACCGCGGTCGCCAACGGCGACCTGAAGCAGAACCTGACGGTGAAGTCGAAGGGCGAGGTGGCCGCGCTCGCCGACACCATCAACAACATGACCGAGACGCTTGCGACCTTCGCCGAACAGGTCACCAGCGTGGCGCGCGAGGTCGGCGTCGAGGGACGGCTCGGCGGTCAGGCCAACGTGCCCGGCGCGGCCGGCACCTGGAAGGATCTCACCGGCAACGTCAACCTACTCGCGGCCAACCTGACCTCGCAGGTGCGCGCGATCGCGGAAGTGGCGACCGCCGTGACCAAGGGCGACCTGACGCGCTCGATCCAGGTCGACGTCCGCGGCGAGGTCGCCGAGCTCAAGGACAACATCAACACGATGATCGGGAACCTCCGTCTCACCACGGAGCGCAACACCGAACAGGACTGGCTGAAGACCAATCTGGCGCGCTTCACCAACATGCTGCAGGGCCAGCGCGATCTTGCGACCGTCGGCCGGCTGCTGCTGACCGAGCTTGCGCCGCTGATCAACGCGCATATGGGCGTGATCTACCAGGTCGACAATCCCGAGAATGCGCAGTTGCGCCTGTTGTCGGCCTATGCCAGCGACAGCAGCAATCCGCATCCGCAGATCGTCCAGTTCGGCGAGGGATTGATCGGCCAATGCGCGCTCGACAAGCGCCAGCGTCTCGTCTCCGAAATTCCCGGCGATGCGGTGCCGATCAATTCGGCCTTGATGCGGATCATGCCGAAGAACCTCGTCGTGTTTCCGGTGCAGTTTGAGAACCAGGTCAAGGCGGTGATCGAGCTGTCCTCGATCTCCTCGTTCACGACCTCGCAGATCACCTTCCTCGAACAGTTGACCGACAGTATCGGCATCGTGCTCAACAGCATCGAGGCGACGATGCAGACCGAGGCGCTGCTCAAGCAGTCGCAACAGCTCGCCGGCGAGTTGCAGACCCAGCAGAAGGAATTGCAGCAGACCAACGATCAGCTGGAGCAGAAGGCCCAGCAGCTGGCCGAACGCAATGTCGACGTCGAGCGCAAGAACCAGGAAATCGAGCAGGCGCGGCGCGCGCTGGAAGAAAAGGCGACCGAGCTGTCGTTGACTTCGAAGTACAAATCCGAATTCCTCGCCAACATGTCGCACGAGTTGCGGACACCGCTGAACTCGATCCTGATCCTGGGCCAGCAGCTCACCGAAAATCCCGACGGCAATCTGACCGGCAAGCAGGTCGAGTTTGCCCGCACCATTCACGGCGCCGGCACCGACCTGTTGAACCTGATCAGCGACATCCTCGATCTCTCCAAGATCGAGTCCGGCACGGTGACGGTCGACGCCGAGGAGATTTTGACATCGAGCCTGCTCGAGACCGTCGGACGGCCGTTCCGGCACGAGGCGGAGAACCGGCATCTCTCGTTCAGCATCGATGTCGACGCCAATCTTGCGCGCAGCATGGTGACCGACTCCAAGCGGCTGCAGCAGGTGCTCAAGAACCTGTTGTCGAATGCGTTCAAGTTCACCGCGGAAGGCGGCGTCAGCCTGACCGTGTCGGCCGCGCTCGGCGGCTGGAGTGTGGAGCATCCGATCCTCAACGCGGCGCCTGCGGTCGTTGCGTTCGAGGTGTCGGATACCGGCATCGGCATTCCACAGGACAAGCAGAAGCTGATCTTCGAGGCGTTCCAGCAAGCCGACGCCGGCACCAGCCGCAAATATGGCGGCACCGGTCTTGGACTGGCGATCAGCCGTGAGCTCGCGGGTCTGCTCGGCGGCGAGATCCATCTGCGCAGTGCGACGGGCAAGGGCTCGACCTTCACGCTCTATCTGCCGCTGAAATATGCCGGACCCTCGGTGGCACTGCGCCCGCAGGCTCAGCCGATCGCGATGCCGCACGCGCCGGCGCCGGCACTGCAGGCTTCGGGCGCGCAGGAGCGTGTGATCGAGCAGCTTCCGGACGACCGGCTCGATCTCGAGCCCGGCGACACCATCCTGCTGATCGTCGAGGACGATCCGCATTACGCGCGGGTGCTGATCGATCTGGCGCGCGACAAGGGCTTCAAGGTGCTGGTCGCAAGCCGCGGCGCCGAAGCGCTGGATCTGGCCAAGCAGTTCCAGCCGAGCGCGGTGTCGCTCGACGTCTTCCTGCCCGACATGCTCGGCTGGACGGTGCTGAGCCAGCTCAAGCACAATCCGCTGACCCGTCACATTCCGGTTCAGATCATCACGCTCGACGAGGACCGGCAGCACGCGCTGGCGCGCGGCGCGTTCTCCTTCGTCAACAAGCCGACGACGACGGAAGGCGTCAGCGCTGCGCTGTCGCAGATCAAGGAATACGCCAGACCACGCCGCAAGCGCCTGCTGATCGTGGAGGACAATGCGGCGGAGCAGCTCAGCATCACCGAACTGCTCGGGCACGAGGATATCGAGATCGTGACCACCGGCACCGGGGCAGGGGCGCTCTCGACGATGCGCGAAAATCCGTGCGACTGCGTCGTGCTCGACCTGCGCCTGCCCGACATGAGCGGTTTCGAAGTGCTGGATCAGATCCGCAAGGACGAGACGCTGTCCAATATACCCGTCGTCGTGTTTACGGGCCGGGAACTTTCAGCGGAAGAAGACGCGGAACTGCATACGATGGCGCGCAGCATCGTCGTCAAGGGCGTGGAATCGCCGGAGCGTCTGCTCGACGAAACGTCACTGTTCCTGCACCGTGTGATCACGGAATTGCCCGTCGAAAAACAGAGGATGCTGGAGAAGCTCAATAGTTCCGATGAGGATCTTATTGGCAAGACCGCACTGCTGGTCGACGACGATGCCCGCAACATCTTCGCGCTCTCGAGCGTGTTGGAGCGGCGAGGTATGAAGGTGTTGACTGCGACAACCGGTCACGAGGCCATCTCGCTGGTCGAATCCAATCCCAAGATTGCGATCGTGCTGATGGACATCATGATGCCGCAGATGGACGGTTACCAGACCATCGGCGCCATCCGGCAAAACTCCGCCTTCGCGCGGCTGCCGATCATCGCGCTGACCGCGAAGGCGATGAAAGGCGATCGAGAGAAATGCCTGGAGGCAGGCGCGTCCGACTATCTGGCGAAACCCGTGAACACCGAGCAACTGCTGCTGGCGATCCGCATGTGGCTGCACCGCTGATCGGCGATCGAACATGATGGACCACGAAAAGGTAAACATCCTTCTGGTCGATGACCAGCCGGCGAAGCTGCTGGCCTATGAGGTCATCCTGAAGGAGCTCGGCGAGACACTGGTCGCCGCGTCGTCGGGCCGCGAGGCGCTGGAGTTCCTGCTCAAGAACGAAGTCGCGGTCATCCTGGTCGACGTCTGCATGCCAGAGCTCGACGGCTTCGAGCTCGCGGCGATGATCCGCGACCATCCGCGCTTCCAGAAGACCGCGATGATCTTCATCTCGGCAATCCAGGTCAGCGATATCGACCGGCTCCGCGGCTACGAGATGGGCGCGGTCGATTACGTGCCGGTGCCCGTCGTGCCCGAGGTGCTGCGGGCAAAGATCCGCGTGTTCGCCGAGCTCTACCGCAAGACACGACAGCTCGAACGCCTCAACGCGGAGCTCGAGGACCGCGTGCGCGCACGCACCGCCGAGCTCGAGCAGTCGACCACGCGACTGGTCGAAAGCGAGGCACGCCGCAGCATGGCGATTGCGGCCGGCAAGATGGGCTCGTGGGACTGGGATTGGGTCAACGGCGACTGGATGTGGGACGAGGGGCAATACAAGATCTTCGGCGTCGACCCGAAATCCTTCAAGCTCACCTCCGACAATATACAAGCGCTGTTTCATCCCGACGATGTCGAGCACCTCCGGCAAGCCTGGACCGGCTTCGGCAAGGGCCAGACGTCCTATGAAACCGAATTCCGCGTCATGCGGCCGGACGGCGAAGTGCGCTGGTGCGTCGGTACAGCCGCGGCCACCAGCGACCGCAACGGCAAGGTGGTACGGGTGAGCGGCGTCACCGTCGACATCACCGATCGCAAGAAGGCCGAGGAGCGGCAGAGCCTGTTGACCCGCGAGGTGGACCATCGCGCCAAGAACGCGCTCGCGCTGGCACAATCGATCGTGCGGCTTACGCGCGCGCAGAACGTGACCGCCTATGTGCGGGCGGTCGAGGGCCGCATCACGGCGCTGGCACGCGTTCACACCGTGCTGTCGCTGTCGAGCTGGCAGGGCGCCGAAATCCGGCGGCTGGTCGCCGAGGAGATCGCGCCGTATTCGGAAGCCGGACAGATCCAGATCGATGGCGAAGAGGTGCAGTTGCAGCCCGCGACCGCGCAGACCTTGGCGCTGGCGCTGCATGAGCTCGTCACCAACTCCGCCAAATACGGTAGCCTGTCGGTGCTGTCGGGCCGGCTTGCGATCACCTGGGAACTGCACGACGAAACGCTGATCCTGGCCTGGGTGGAATCCGGCGGACCTCCCGTGACCAAGCCGAAGCAGAGAGGTTTCGGCACGAGAAGCGTCATCGCCAGCATCGAGACCCAGCTCGGCGGCCGCGCCGACTTCGATTGGCGCACCGAGGGCCTGGTGTGCCGGCTCACGGTTCCGCTCAAGGCGCTGGCCGGAGAGCCCGCGGCCTACCGCGATTTGTCGACGGCCGAGCAGCGCCAGCCCATGGTCAGTTCCAGGGCCGTGTAGCGCCTCCCATCGAACAGGAACCAAGCGCCGGACGCTGCGGTTAACGGGGCTTGATCGCTCCATTCGTGGCTTGAGGTGCTGCCTTGGATGCCCAAACCCGAGAGCGCGGGCCGTCCGGGGAGAAGCCGCGGCAGCCCGAGCGCAACCCCGAGCAAGGATCGCGACCCGACCGCGGATCCGCGCCACAGCAGGAAACCGAGCGCAAGCCATCGATGCGCGACCGGCTGCGCGAGCACTGGCTGCTTGCCACAGTCGGCGCCTGTCTGCTCCTGCTCGCGATCATCGGTGGCGTGAGCTATTGGCTCAACGTGCGTCACTATGAATCGACCGATGACGCGTTCGTGGCCGCACGCAGCTTTGCGGTGGCGGCGAAGGTCGGCGGCTATGTCGTCGAGGTCCCCGTCACCGACAACCAGCACGTCAATGCCGGCGATCTCCTCGCGAGGATCGACGAGCGCGACTACAAGATATCAGTCGATCAGGCCAGCGCACAGGTCGCGGTCGCAGAGGCCAATATCGCCAATGTCGAGGCCCAGATCGACAGCCAGCAGGAGCAGATCAAGGAAGCCAAGGCGCAGCAGCAACAGGCCGAGGCGCAATTGAAGTTCGCGCGGGAGGAGGCGGAGCGCGCCCAGAACCTCGTCGAAAAGGGCGCGGGCACGGTGCAGCGGCAGCAGCAGACCCGCTCGGATCTCGACGCCCAGCAGGCCAATGCCAGCCGCGCCAGAACGGCAGTGACTGCCGCAGAGCTCGGCGTCAAGACGCTTGAGGCTCAGCTCAAGAGCAGCAAGGCATCGCTGGAGCAGGCGCAGGCCCAGCTCGATCAGGCCAAATTGAACCTGCAATATACCCGCATCGTCGCAGCGCAATCCGGACGCGTCGTCAAGCTGAGCGGCGCGGTCGGCACTTATGTGGCGCCGGCCCAGAGCGTCATGATGTTCGTTCCTGACGAGGTCTGGATCACCGCCAACTACAAGGAAACGCAGCTGACGGACATGCGCCCGGGCCAGCCGGTCGAGATCAGGATCGATGCGTATCCGGGGCGCAAGCTCACTGGCCGCGTGGCTTCGGTTCAGCCGGGCTCGGGCACTGCGTTCAGCCTGCTGCCGGCGGAGAACGCGACCGGCAATTTCGTCAAGGTCGTGCAGCGCGTTCCCGTGAAGATCGTGATCGACAATTGGCCGAATGACGTTCCGATCGGGCCGGGCATGTCGGTCGTGCCCTGGACCAGGGTGCGATGAGCGACGTTGCGGCAGGCGGCGGCGCGGCCTGGTCGCCGGAGCGTTCGGCTGCCGGCGGACATAATCCTTATCTGATTGCCTTCGTCGTCTCGATCGCGACATTCATGGAGGTGCTGGACACCACGATCGCGAACGTGGCCTTGCGCCATATCGCGGGCGGCCTGGCCGTCGGCATCGACGAGAGCACCTATGTGATCACCAGCTATCTGGTCGCCAACGCGATCGTGCTGTCGATCTCGGGCTGGCTCTCGACCGTGATCGGCCGCAAGCGCTTCTACATGATCTGCGTCGGCACCTTCGCGTTCGCGTCCCTGCTGTGCGGGCTTGCCTGGAGCCTAGAGGCGCTGGTTCTGTTCCGGATCATCCAGGGCCTTGGCGGCGGCGGGATGGCGACGAGCGAGCAGGCGATCCTCGCCGACTCCTTTCCGCCGGCCAAGCGTGGCCAGGCGTTCGCGATCTACGGCGTCGCGGTGGTGGTTGCTCCCGTGGTCGGGCCAACGCTCGGCGGCTGGATCACCGATACCTATAGCTGGCACTGGATCTTTCTGATCAACGTGCCGATGGGCTTGCTCTCGCTGTTCCTGGTCGGGACGCTGGTCAAGGAGCCGTTCGGCGCCGAGCAGGAGCGCAAGGAGCTCCTCAAGGACGGCCTGCGCGTCGACTACATCGGCTTCGTACTGGTCGCGATCGGGCTCGGTTCGCTCGAATTCGTGCTCGACGAAGGCCAGCGCAAGGACTGGTTCGGGTCCAACATGATCGTCGGCTTCGCGCTGGCCTCTGCGATTTGCCTGATCGCGCTGATCCCCTGGGAGCTGACGCGCAAGGACCCGATCGTCGATCTCCGCCTGCTGGGACGTCGCCAGTTCGGATCGTGCTTCCTGGTGATGCTGTGCACCGGCGCGGTGCTGATCTCGTCGACGCAGCTCCTGCCGCAGCTGTTGCAGACCGAGCTGAACTATACTGCGCTGCTTGCCGGGCTCGCACTGTCGCCCGGCGGCGTCGTCACCCTGATCTTGATGCCGGTGGTCGGCCATCTGGTCAGCCGCGTCCAGCCGAAATATCTGATCGCGATCGGCGGCTGCATCGTCGCATTCTCGATGTGGCATCTGACGGGACTGAACGGCGACATCACCTATGGCTATGCTGCGCTCTCACGCATCTTTCTCTCCGCCGGGCTTCCGTTCCTGTTTCTCCCCGTCACGACGGCCTCATATGACGGCGTGCCGCCGGACAAGACCAACCAAGCCTCGGCGCTGATCAACGTCGCGCGCAACATCGGCGGGTCGATGGGCGTCGCACTCGCCCAGACCGCGCTGGCGCAACGCCAGCAATTCCACCAGAGCCGGCTGGTCGAACATGCCGCGCCGTCCGACATCGGGTATCAGCAGACCATCGACACGATGACGCGCTTCTTTGAGGCACAGGGGTCGAACGCATCGGACGCCGCGTCCCAGGCGGTCGCCTGGGTCGGCCAGACCTTGCAGCGGCAGGTCGACCTGCTCGCCTATATCGACGTGTTCTGGATGCTCTCGATCATCGGCCTCGTGATGATCCCGCTGGCGCTGATCATCAAACCGGTCGATCTGACGGCGCCACCCAAGGGACATTAGAGCAGACGACATTGTGAACGCGGGAGCGGCCGAACCACGCTATGAACGGCGTGGCCGAAGGGAAATCGCGCGAGGAGCATATGCCCAGGACGAGTCTTGTCGGTGCGGGTCTGTCGGTCGTCTTCCTCGCGGCGATCAGCATCACGCGGTCGGGCGCCGAGCCCGTGCTGAAAGGCGCGGAAGCCTTCGGCGACTGGCAACGCGACAAGCCGGGCACGGTGCGCCTGATCACGCCGCAGGACTTACCCAAGCCCGGGGCAACGGCGTCGAGCAGCAAGTTTCCGCGCGTCATGCCGAGACCTGCGTCGGCCGCGCCGCAGGTGCCGGCAGGGTTCAAGGTCGAACTGTTTGCGAGCGGGCTCAGCGGTCCGCGGATCATCCGGACCGCGCCCAATGGCGATATCTACGTGGTGGAAACGGGCTCCGGCCGCATTCGTATCCTGCGCAGCGCCGAGGGCGCCACCAGGCCTGCGACCAATGAAGTCTACGCAACCGGCCTGAACCAGCCGTTCGGCATCGCGTTCTTTCCGAGCGGTGACAATCCGCAATGGCTCTATGTCGCCAACACCGACAGCGTCGTGCGCTTTGCCTACCGTAACGGCGATCTCAAGGCGTCGGGAAAACCCGAGACGATCGTCGCCCGGCTGCCGCCCGGCTACGGCCATTCCACGCGTGATATCGTGTTCACGACGGACGACAAGCGGATGCTGGTGTCTGTCGGCTCCGCCGGCAACGCAGGCGAGGGGCTGGGTCGCCCGCCGAAGGGCATCGAGGCCTGGAGCCGCGACCATGCGCTCGGCGCGGCATGGGGCGACGAGACCGATCGCGCCGCCGTGCTCGCCTTCGATCCTGATGGCAAGAACCAGAAGCTGTTTGCCACGGGGATCCGCAACTGCGTCGGACTTGCGATCCAGCCCGGAAGCGGCACGCCGTGGTGCTCGACCAACGAGCGCGATGGCCGCGGCGACAATCTTGTGCCCGACTATGTGACACGGGTCCGCGAAGGCGCGTTCTACGGCTGGCCCTGGTACTACATCGGCGGCAACGAAGACCCCGCGCATGCCGGCGCGCGGCCCGACCTGAAGGACAAGGTGACGGTCCCCGACGTGCTGTTGCAGGCCCACTCGGCGTCGCTTGGCCTGACCTTCTACACCGGCAGCAGCTTTCCGCCGGAGTATCGCGGCGATGCCTTTGCCGCCGAACACGGCTCGTGGAATCGGTCGAAGCGGACCGGCTACAAGGTCATTCGCATCAGGCTGAAGGACGGCGTGCCGACCGGCGAGTACGAGGATTTCGTCACCGGCTTTGTGATCGGCGACAATGAGGTCTGGGGCCGTCCGGTCGGTGTGACGGTCGCTCGCGACGGCGCACTGCTGGTCTCCGAAGACGGCAACGGCACGATCTGGCGCGTCAGCCGCGACTAATGCTCCAGACGGCGCGCGCTAGCCGAGTCCGTCCTTGAGGCCATACTCCTCGTAGATGGTCAGGGGATCGGTGTCGGGAAACAACCGGCACTTGGCCTGCGCAAGATGCAGCGTGACGGCGCCGGCCTCACATCTGGCGGTCAGAATTTTTCGGACATCCTCCATATGCGCGCGCGGCTGATGCTTTGTCGGCAGCTGTTCGAGCGCCACCAGCGCTGTGGCCAGGGCCTCCGTGACCACCCATTCGTCGTGTCCGGTAATTCCCTTTCGCGGCATCGCCACACCCTCCGTAGCACCGGCTGCGACATTGTAGCGCGAGATGGGTGGGGGCTGTCATCAGCCAACATGGCCAGGGCAGCGGGAACCGGTTCGCGTGGCCCTGCCACGATGCGCCGCAGGGAACCGGCGTGGCAGCACGCGGAAGCAATGATTAGAACCACGAGGCTCGCTTCTTCGTCCCCGGTCAGTCCACCCAAATGTTCGCTCCCTATCTCTCGGCCTGGAGCCTTGTCCCCGACGGCGACCCGATCGTGACGCGCGCCGCACGGTTGCTGCCGGTGCGCCGGCATGGGGAGCCGGCCATGCTCAAGCTCTCGCACGAGCCGGACGAGCGCCTCGGTGCCATCGTGATGGAGTGGTGGGACGGCGAAGGTGCGGCGCGGGTTCTTGCCCGTGACGGCGACGCCCTTCTGCTCGAGAGGGCGACGGGATCGGCTTCGCTCAGCGAAATGGCGCGAACCGGCCGGGACGACGAGGCCTGCAGGATTCTCTGCGCAACGGCTGATCGGCTTCACGCCGAGCGAGCGAAGCCGCGGCCGGATCTGACGCCGCTGACGCACTGGTTTCGTGAGTTGTGGCCCGCGGCGAGGGCGCATGGCGGCATTCTGAACCGATCGGCGGAAGTTGCCGAAGCTCTGCTGGGCAGTCAGCGCGAGATCGTGGTCCTGCATGGCGACCTGCACCATGACAACGTGCTCGACTTCGGCGCGCGCGGCTGGCTTGCGATCGATCCGAAGCATCTCGTCGGCGAGCGCGGCTTCGACTTCGCCAACATCTTCACCAATCCGGATCTTGCGGATCCGACACGGCCGGTCGCGACCGAACCCGGACGCTTTGCGCGGCGACTCGACATCGTCGTTGAAGCCGCGCGGCTGGATCGCCGGCGCCTGCTGTCATGGATCGTAGCCTGGACCGGCTTGTCGGCCGCATGGTTTCTGGGGGATGACGATCCGCTCGCCGAAATCGACCTTACGATTGCACAGCTCGCCGCCGCCGAACTCGACCGGATGGCGTAGGGCGCGCAGCGACTACGCCGCCGCGGCGCTGGCTCCACTCAGCGACACGCTCAAAATCCGCCACTTCGAGATATCGAAGAAATAGGCGGCCTTGATGCGCGCGGAAGCGGGGTCCGGCGCCTGAATCGCGGTGTGGAATTGCCGCGTCCCATCGCTCAGCGAAATCCGGAATGTCTGCATTGGTCGAACCTCCACGCGCGGATGCTGCGGCACGGAGAGTTAACATCCGGTTGCCGTTGACGGCGCGCGCGACACGCTTGCTTCACTCACTCAGGTGAAGCCGGCGGCAGCCGCACCATCGTGTCCTCCGCGCCAACGACGCGTCCATCTTGCGCGCGCAATTCGAGCCGTCGCACCGGCAGCCCGTTCTTGCGGTCGACCAGCAGCACATGCGCCTCATCGGGCTCAAAGAAGAAATCCTCACCCCACTGCCGGAGCGCCACGAGGAGCGGGAAGAGGCCGCGTCCCTTTTCGGTCAGCACATATTCCTGGTAGGGGCTGCCGTCGCTTGCGGGCACCGTCTCCATGATGCCGTGCGCCAGAAGATTGCGGAGCCGCGCCGAGAGGATGTTCTTGGCAAGCCCGAGGCTCTTCTGAAATTCGCCGAAGCGGCGCAGCCCGTCGAACGCATCGCGGACAATCAGCAGCGACCACCAGTCGCCGATCGCATCCAGCGGCCGGGCAACGCCGCACATCGAGTCCCTGTGGCTCACTCGCTTGGCCATCGTGATCCTCAACACTCATTCCCTGGGGGATGATCGGCGCTCAGAGCCGCGGCCGGAAAACCACCCGATCGTGGGTTCGATATATTGGTTGCAAAATAAAACCTCAAGCGATACACGATGGTTGCAAATTAAAACCTCCTGAGGTGCGCCATGATCCAAGCCGACGCCGCGTTCGACGGCACTTTTCCTTTCGCACCGCATTTCAGCGCGGCGCCGGGCTTTCAGATGCATTATGTCGACGAAGGTCCGCGGGACGGCGAGGTGCTGCTTTGCCTGCACGGCGAACCAAGCTGGGGCTATCTGTTCCGCCACCTCGTGCCGAGCCTCAGTGCGACGCACCGGGTGGTCGTTCCGGATCACATGGGTTTTGGCAAGAGCGCGACGCCGGCGCATCGCAGCTATTGGCTTCAGGACCATGTCGACAATCTCGAAGCGCTGGTCCGCGCGCTCGATCTCACCGACATCACGCTGGTCATGCATGATTTCGGCGGCCCGGTCGGCATGGGGCTGGCGGCCCGGCATCCGGGCCGGATTCGCCGCATCGTCTCCGCCAACGGGCCAACGCCGTTCGGGCAGAGCGATCTGTTCGATCGCGTCGCCGCCAACGCGCAGGTCTCGCCGTGGTTTCAATGGATCGCAAAGGCCGAGGCGAGCGGCGACCTTGAGCCGGTTCTCGGACAGCTCGGCTTCAACATTTTGAGCACGCTGAAGCTCAACGGATTCGAGAACAACGCCGTCATCACGGACGCCTGGCTCGCCGCCTACGGCGCGCACTTCGCCCGTCCGGCGGACTGCCTCGGTGCGATCGGCTGGGCCAAGGGCTTTGCGACCGGCGCGCATCAATTCCAGACGCCCGATCCCGCCGCCCACCGCTTGATCCGCAGCAAGCCTGCGCTCGCGATCTGGGGCGAGGCGGACCGCACGCTGCGCGCGGAGCATTTCCTGCCGCTGTTTTCCGCAATCTTCCCGACGGCGCCGGTCAGACGCCTTGCCGGCGTCGGGCATTACTGCTTCGAGGATGCGCCTGGGGAAATCGCCGGCCTGATTGCGGAGTTCATGCGGCAGACGTGACTACGCGTCACATCGTGCATTCCGCCGAGATCGCAGCCTCAAGTGCCGGCACCCAGGCCTTGTAGGCGGCCGCGGTGAAGTGAATGCCGTCGGCCATCTTCGCGCCCGGCGGCAGATGCGGGTCGATAAACCGAACACCACGCGCAACTGCGGCGGCTTCGATCGCCCGGTTGGTCGATTCGTCAGCTGCGACGGCGATGGTCACCAATGGCCGCGTCGAGAGCGACTTGACGGTCTCGATGAGGTTGGCGAAGTCGCGTTGCGCCGTTGGCGATCCGGCGTCGTTGGCGCCGACCGCGAGCACGAGCAAGAATGCGCCCTGGTCCTGCAGCACGCGCCCGGCGAGCTGCTTTGCCTCCGCGATGGTCTGACCGCCAACACCGGCATTGATGACCGGACGTCCGCAGAGCTGCCGGGGCAGCGGAGCCATTTCGGTGATGCTGTCGCCAAGCACGACGATCGGCGCCGGCGCGTCGGCGAGCGCAGCGCGTATCATGAATTCGCGCACCGCGGCATGATCGTGAAAGGCGTGCTGAGACACTTCGCCGAAACGGTTGCGCATCCTCTGCAGCTCCGCAAAGGAAGCGACAAAACCAATCAGAAAAGTAACGGCCAAAACCCAAGGTAGTGCGCGACGCATTGCTCCTCAGAGCTATCATCACGGCTCCAGCCCGAGCAATATTCGGAAACAACCGCACAACGCCGAAGCGATCACTTTCTGCGGATCACGTCCTGCGGGAGGTGGCTGGATACGGCGACGCGCAACCCGTTACCTCCGTTGCGGCCATTTGGTGGTTGGCTATCGCTGCCGCTTTGGTCTCAGCTCTGAGCCCGGCTGGACAGCGCCCAATTGAAAGCGGTGGCGGAAGGGGTGGGATTCGAACCCACGGTACCCTTGCGGGCACGCCGGTTTTCAAGACCGGTGCCTTAAACCACTCGGCCACCCTTCCAAGCCTTGAAATTGTTTAGCTTTTCGTCTCGGCAGAGAGAACAAAACTAGGACTCTGCTACCGCTTTGCTACCCAACGTCGTCGGTGCGCTTCTTTATGGCCGCGCGCATCGCCCCGTCAACCGCCGCCGCGGCTTCTCCCTGCATGTTCGGCATCAGGTGGCTGTAGATGTCCATCGTGATCGCGATCGAGGAATGTCCCAACCGCTCCTGGACCACCTTGGGGTGGATGTTCGACACCAGCAAGTGGCTGGCGTGGCTGTGGCGCAACCCGTGCAGGGTGACCCGCCACTCCTTCAGGAACGCCGAGACGACATGTGTGAGGCTCCTGGGCTGGAGCGGCGAGCCGTCGGCTTGAGTTACGACGTGCCAGTCATCATCCGCGCGCACCCCAAGCCGCAGCAGTTCCTGCGCCTGCGCAACGCGCCAGCGCCGCAGTTCCTCGACCGCCATGGCGGGCAGGGCAACCGTTCGCGCCCGGCCGCTCTTTGCTTCCTTCTCCCGGATGGCACCGGCGTCGGTCTGCTCCGTGCTCGCCACCACGGCGAGCTGCCCGTTCTCGAGGTCGACCGCCTTCCAGCGGAGGGCCGTGATTTCGCCTCGGCGGAGACCGCATAGAGAGGCGAGAATCAACGGCACAAACAGCCGGCGTTCCCGGGCCGCGTCGAACACGGCGGCGGTCGACGGGGCGTCGATCGTTCGAACTGCCTTTCGCTCAATCTTGGGGCGGTCGCGCTTCTCTAGGAGGGCGGCGGGATTGCGAACGATCAGCTTCCAGCGC
Organism: Bradyrhizobium sp. USDA 4504; assembly: GCF_054063995.1. Lineage (NCBI taxonomy): Bacteria > Pseudomonadati > Pseudomonadota > Alphaproteobacteria > Hyphomicrobiales > Nitrobacteraceae > Bradyrhizobium > Bradyrhizobium sp. USDA 4504. The sequence goes on from NZ_JBSSGV010000001.1 coordinate 2,880,809, forward strand.
TCGGCCTGGTTCAGCGCGGAATAGAGGACGCGGTGCATATGGTGCACAGTGCGCGGCGACAGGCCGCCCTTGCCGTCGCGCCGGCCTGACTGAAGCGCCTTCCCATAGGCCTCGCTGACGTCGATGGGCTGCAGCTTCGAAAGGATCTTAGCGCCGATCAATGGGGCGATGTTCTTCGTCGCGATCTGTTCGTATCGTTCGTGAGTGCGAGGCGACACGTTGGGTTTGATGTGCTTCAGCCAGCGCGTCAGAAATTCCGTAACCGTGGTCTTGGAAGGCTCGACATACGCGCCAGCTTTCACCTCAGAAATCAGGCGAGCACACTCGGTCTGCGCTTGCCGCTTGCTACCCTTATAGGAATGCCACTTGCGTTTGCGCTTTCCCGTCGCCGGATCGCGCTGCTCGATGATGATGGCCCAATGGCCCGGTGATCGTTCGCGGATATGTCCTTTCATGCTTCGTCTCCTGGCAAAGGTCTGCTCTTGGCAATCTTTCGTTTGAACTCTCTCAGGCTGCTCGCCCGGTCCGCCGCCTGATACTCCGCGTCCTTGTCGGGCCGTGGATACGGAGGAGAGATACCGCTCAGCTCTGCGAACACCTCGGCCAGCTGCTCGTCAGTCTTGGCGTTTGCCAGCCGGTTGCCTGGCGGATCCTCCTTCCCGTAGTTGCGCATGACGATGTCTCGGTAGTTCTTCGCGAGCTGAAGGAGGGTGAGCGTGAACAGCTCAAACGTGTGGTCGTCCTCAACCCACCGGTGACCGGTAAACCGCTCGATGCTGGCGAGCGCCCTCGACGTGCTCAAGGCGATGTTGAAGACGTCTGTGCCCCATTCCGACGACAAGTAGTCCCGCAGATCAGCAAGACGTTCTTCTCGGACCTTTTCAGCATCGATCGACCGCTCCAGCCGAGCCACGATCTCGGAATTCAGGGAAAGGTTGTTCTTGGATGCACGCTTCTCCAAGGTCGCCCTCAACCCCTCATCGAACCGCAGATTCAGCTTCACCAGCTCGGTCGGCTTCTTTGTCATGCATTGCCCCTCGGTTCTCGATGACTACGTGGGACAATCTGGCATGAACTGCATGGGGCCGCAAGTGGCCCCATGATTTTTCTGGGGCCAACTTTGGCTCAGACTTGACTGTCAGGTACGAAGCGCATCTCTTGGATAGGGCCAACAGTGGCCCTACTACGAAAGGTGAGCCAATGCTGAAGTTAAATGAGGAACTGCAGGCGTTGCTGTCGAGGCCGACCGCGGATGTGCCGGACGTGGGGCGCATCTGCTATGGTCTTAGCCGCAACGGGAGCTACGACGCCGTCAGGCGGGGTGAAATCGAAACCATCCGCGTGGGGCGTCTCCTGAAGGTGCCCACGGCCCCGCTGCGCAAGAAGCTGGGGATTGACTGATGCCCAGCAAAAACCCCGCCACAAGGGGCGGGGCTGTGTCTGTCGGTGATCTGCTTGGCGGCGATCTCCCGCAAACTACAGCCAGCCCTCTCACCTTGCAAGCCGCGCGCATCATGTCGCGCTTTGCAATGCCCGTCGCAACCGCTCTTGTTCTGGCCGAACTGGCCTACGCGGGAGGGCAGTCGTGACCAAGAACATCCAGGAAATTATCTCCGGTGCCGTCGGCGGGAAGGTCGGCGTCTCGCTGATCCGTGATCCGGCGAGCGGCGATGTCCGCTATTCGGTTTGCTACGAAAGCCGCGCCACATTTTGGCAGAGCAAGCATCGATTTCAGGAGATCGAGCACGCACAGGCTGCGGCTCTCGCCCTCGGTGACTTTCTGGGAGCGAGGATCGCACTATGAGCAACACGGAATTTGTCATTGCAGCGCTCCGCTGCGCGTCGCTTCGCATCCAATTGGTCCGCGAAGAAATCAACCTCATTGGGGTTGCTCTGGCCACCGGGGTGATAACGCCGGAAACGGCGGTCGAGTGGTGTCACGATGTTGCGCCCGGTTGCCTCGATGCCGTGACAGCGGCACCTCCGGCCGTCTTGGAGGCGCTTTGATGGACATCAGCATCGCCGACAACAACGAGCTTGACCGACTTGTACAAGAGGCCGATGCCGGTCAAGGCGAACGCGTCCTGCGCGAAGTGTTCGAATTCATCGGGCGCTACCTGCGCCATCCGAGCGAGCACGCCCAGATCGCGCACACCTTGTGGATCGTTCACGCCCACTGCATGACGCATTGGCACACGTCGCCGCGGCTAGCCTTCATGTCGGAGGAGAAAGAGAGCGGCAAGACGCGCGGGCTAGAAGTCACGGAACCTCTAACGCCGGGGGCATTGCTCAGCTTCAATCTGTCGCCGGCGGCGCTCGTCAGGAAGGTGGCCGAAGGCGGGCACACGATCTTGTTCGACGAGATTGACGCGCTCTTCGGCAACAGCAAGCGCGAGGAGGGCAACCTTGATGTTCGATCCATCCTGAATTCTGGATACAAGCGCGGCGCCAAGGCATATCGCTGCGTCACCGTCGGCAAGCGCATCGAGGTGGAGGAGTTGGACTCGTTCGCTCCGGTTGCGCTTGCGGGTCTCAAGGACCTGCCAGATACGCTGGCCTCTCGCGCGATCATTATTCGAATGCGTCGGAGAGCGCCAGACGAGCAGGTCGAGCAATTCCGAACCCGGATGATCGAGCCGATCGCAACCGGCATCTACGACAAGATCGCCGCGTGGGCGAGCTCGTTGTCAGACTTGAGCGCGGCGACGCCGGAGATGCCGGCCGGCGTCACCGATCGGGCGGCCGAATGCTGGGAGCCGCTTCTGCTTGTTGCTGAGGCCGCCGGCGGCAAGTGGCCAGAGCTGGCGCGAAAGGCAGCCGTGCACTTCGTCCAGGGCGGGAAGGCGGAAACCATGTCCGACGGCGTCGAGCTGCTGGCCGACATCCGGGAGGCGTTTGGCGCCGATGGCAGGCTCTGGACCGACACCTTGCTGCAGCGGCTGCATGACCGGCCGGAGTCACGGTGGAAGAATATCGGACACGGTCGCTCCCTCGACGACCGAGGGCTTGCGAAGCGACTGAAAGGGTACGGGATCAAGTCCTGCGACGTCAAAATCTCCGGCACCAACAAGAAGGGGTACCAGGCCGAGAGCTTCGCGGACGCCTGGAAACGCTACCTGCCCAATATGAGCGCTACCAGCGCTACCAGCGCTACTGAATTGAACAATCAAAACAATCCGGTAGCCGAGGTAGCGCAGGTAGCGCACAAAAGCCGGTGCGCCCATTGTGGCGGGAATGGCGTCACGGTTGAAGTCTTTGAAGGTGCTGACGGTGGAGTTCATCTTCACCGTGACTGCGTCGATCAGTGGAGGTGGTCCGCCGAGGCGCCTCGCCAATGACCCTGCGCGTCAACCTGCACCGCCTTGCTGAGGTGCTCGCTGCCGGCGCCGAGTTGTCGGTGTCGGACAGAGCGGCGGCCGCGGAGGCGCTGCGCGCGGTGATGCCGGCGAGACACGCCGAGCGGGATTCGCTCATCGTCGATTGCCGGCGCCGGTACTTCGCCGAGCTTGCTGACCACGCCGCTGCGCATGAGATTTCGCGCGGCCTGAGCCGCTATGCGGCGGGCGCTTGGCGCCGAGATCGATCCGCAGCGACACCACCGGCAACAGGCAGGACGGAGTTGTACTGGATGATCCTTCGGACGGCACCGCCAAATCCGGACACTCCAAGTCCATCAACCATCAGGAGAATTCTTGCCAAGTTGCGATGAGCAATGCGGTGCGCGACGAATTCGGCAACTGATTTGGGAGCAAAAAACATGAGCATCATTCGCGGCGCGACGTTGTCGGAGGGAGTGGAAGCCAAGGCCAAGGCTGATCGCAGCGAGGCCGGTGCCGAGCCGCTCCGCTTCGCACCCGACATCGCCGACCGTGTTCCGCACCAGATCCGCGATAAGCTCCTCAGCTTGCGCGACATCAAGGGCGACCGACACGCGGCCTTGCGCCGGGTTTCCGACAGTGTCTCGGAAATGCGGCTGCACCTGCAGACGTGGGAAGGTCGGCTGCAAAACCTTCGCGCCAATATGCCGCCCGAACATCGAAACGACGATAGCCACCCCGCGTTCATCGAGGCCAATACAGAGATCAAGAATGCGACTGCTGCGCTGGCCCGCTCGACCGAGCGCAATTCCGAGCTGAGCACGTCCTGGCAGTCCGCAGCTCGGCTCGTGACCAATCTCGAACGGTATCTGCTCGATGCCGAGGATGGCGGCATTCGGCTGCATGATGGCGATGCTTCGGCTCTCAAATCAGGCGAAACCGCCATCGACGCACTGGAGCGCGCGGCGCGCCGCACCCGCACCCTCAAGGCTGACAGGCAGGCGGTCTTGGCATCACCGTTCCCGGTGGCTCTCGCCAAGAAGCTCATCCGGGAGCAGCTCGAGCAGCGCATCGAGGCGGCTCGACCTGACGTGTCACCGCTGATTGACCGGCTGGAGCCGATCGAGTTTCCCCAAAAGCGCGTCGGTGTTTCCCAGCACGGCGGCAGCGCGGCTGCGGTCTACCTGACCGACCCGGTCGGGCTGCTTGCCTGGCTGTTCCCGAAGGAGTTCATCGCAGCGATTGATCGCGAACTGGCCGGCGTCGGCGACGATGCCAACGCACTCACCGTTGAGCAGCGCATCGCCAAGCTCGCCGAGATCGATGCCGACACATTGGCATCCGAACGCGACGAGGCGGCCTTCAGCGAACTTGCTGGGCTGTTGCCTCGGGCAGATCTGGATCCGCGCGCGGCGCTCGGCCTTGCCAGCGATATGCCCGCACCGAAGAAGGATTGAAGCTATGCCGGCCGTCGGGCGTACCGAGGATGGATCGGTGCTGTGCCGGCATCACTCCGGGAGCGCGTGTTTGGCTCCATTGGCGCGCGCTCCCGGACACTTACGCAGAAAGGGGACTTGAGATGTTCGACGCCTACTACATGCAGCGAAAGAGTCGGCCGGCGTCGCCGCCGCGCAAGCAGCGAGCCCGCCCCGGCAATCAGCGATCCTGGTACGATTGGGCAGCCGATTGAAGCGAAGCCGCTACCGTATCAAGGCACGCCCAACGATGTGGACGTCATCGGACCAAAGGGAAAGCGAGACAGCTTCACGCCCGCGCCTGATGGTGGCGATTACATCCGTCGCGATCCCAACTCGCGATACAACTGGCCAATCGCGCCGGGTCCGACCACCCCAGCGCCCTCCGTCGCGCCTGAACAGGCGCCGCGTGTGGGTGAGGCTCAACCGCAGCAGCAGACTGCGGATCTGTCCAGCGCGCTGCGCACCATCCTAGAAAGTATCTCAGCCGCCGCGAACAACGCGAAGCGGCCGGACCTGAATGTTGACGAGCCAGCCAGCGGCGGCATTCGCGGCGAAGCCCCTTCCGGCACAGCAGTTGCCGACGCCAGCCAGTCGATCACGTCGGCGGGCGATAAGCTGGCAGCCGCGCTGGAAGCTGTCGCCTCGCGTATTGAGGCCAAACCCGCGAGCGTGCAAGTGGCTTCAGGCGGTGAAGTGCGCAAGAATATGGACGGCGGAGGTCACGTCAGCGGGCCCGGCACGTCGACAAGCGATTCCATACCTGCGCGGCTAAGCGATGGTGAATATGTCATCCGCGCCAGCTCGGCCCGCAAGATCGGGCGATCCCGTCTCGATCAGCTCAACGCAAACGGTTACGCCGATGGTGGCGACGTGTCGGATGATGACGGTGTCATCGGCCGCACACTCGCCAATGCAACCAGGCTTGGACCCGGCCAGCATACGGTCACGTTCGATCCAGGATCCGGCGGAGCGATCGTCGATGGCATCCTGCACCTGCCCGGCGATCCACTCCTGGATGACCCTGTCGTCAAGAAAGGAATTGCAGAGAGCAAGGCGGGAATGCGGGAGCAGTCCAAGAAGCCGAAATACAAAAGCTGGTTCAAAGGAAAATTTGGCCATAACGACAATCCCAACGATGACACCTATGTCTCAACGGGCGGCGCGGTCGGACACTTTGCGGAAGGTGGATCGGTGGGTCTCGGTGGATCAGCTTGGGGCGGCGCTCAGGTAGGTTTCCCTCAGTTGTCGATCGATAGCCCAATCGGTTTCGATGGCAGCATCGGTGGCAAAGCGCCGTTGATCGAGAGCAGCTCAGGCAGCGGCGAGCATCATACCATCGATCTCCGCACCAATGCCGGCGACTATCCTGTGCAGATGAAGCGGAGTGTTCTCGAAGAACTGAAGCGAGAGGCGATAATGGCGCAGCTCGCTAGTGGTGGAGTTGCGCCAAGTTGGAACCGATAGGCCTTCTTCAGTGCCTAGCCCGCAGCCGCGGTCACTCGTTGTCGTGATGACAGACCAATCGTCGCGGGTGATCTGGCCCATTCTCCGACATTAGCTTGGATGGATGGCGTGGCAGTTTGAACACGCGCTCCGATAAATCGCCATCGCAACGCTTGATAATTGTTACGTAATCGCAGGTTTCCCACGGGGCGGGTGGACTCAAGCGCGGATCTTGATCAGGGCAGGGCTTCTCGAAACCCATATACCCCCCGGCCCACGACGACGTGCTAATGGACGCGATGAAAATCGCGAACAGCAGGCGCTTCATTGCCGCTCCTTCTGCGGATCGGTCGTGTCTAAACCCGCTCCCTGATTGCCCCGGCTAATTGGCTGGCCGCAACCCGTAGAACTGCAGTACATCTCGACGTAATTAGCCGTCGGCTCGCCAGCCGTACCCTTCGAGTCACCATTGGTGATATTGAGGATCGTACCGAAATTGGCGGAGCCCTTTTTGGTGTCCGACCAACCATACATCCGAACGATGTGCGGAGCGTCGCCGTCTGCCTCAAGCCCTGGAGAAACGGTGACGTGCCCGATATACATGACGTCGCCGTATTGATTGACGACGATCAGATCCGTGGCTCCGGCGGATACTCCAGTCACCGACATCAAAAACTTGTCGCCTAGAACAGACGATCTGACGACATTGTTCACGCTGGTCTGGATATCGCCAATCATGCGATTGAACTTGATCAGCTTCGCCTGACCAGGAGCAATGTTGAGTTGCTCGACCGCGGAGATAACTTCCCCTTTTCCCGGTCCTTGTGGTGATGGATCTCGAGCCGTCGTTGATTGTGCGAGAACAGGAGACGACAGAATCAATAAAACCAGCGGCAGCGCGCCTAAAAACTGTTTCATGAAAAACCCCGCCAATGAAAGGCTGTAGGGTACCACCATAACCCTCGGTTGAGTCAATGGCAGAAATGCAACACGCGTGAAGGTTGCGGGGCGTTCTGCCGGATTTTTACGGGGGTTTAGTTTGGGCTTCAGGTACTTGTGCTCTCAGGTGAGGGAGAGCAGCGGCTTCAGGAACAGGATTTTGCGGTAGTCAGTACCAGCTTTCTTCATTGCCGGAATCAATCTCGTGCATATGCTTCATCGCCTCTTTCAAGAGGCGATCCATGTCGTCTTTAGGATGGCGCGCCCTTAGCCCAACTCTTTCGCTAGCTTGATCGACAAGGTAACGTGCTCGCAATGAAAGCAGAGCGAGAAAACTCAAAATCGATTGGTCGAGCTCGAAGCGGTCGATATGGCCGGACCCTTCGTGCACGTACCCTTCAGCGCGAGTCTTGCAGGTCTCCAGTTTGATCGCGCGCTCTGTGATGCTAGGGCCAAGCCGGGCTGCGGCGGCGTGGATAGCGGCCGGAAAGTTCACTCCGCTCATGGGCTCGTCATTGCCTTCCTCGCCATCGCTAGAAAGGTAGAGCGACAGATTGTTTTTCTTTCTGTCGCAGTCGAGCGAAAGCTTTAACAGCAGCGGGATCAATTCCGCCGCGGCTGCTCGTTCATCATCTTCGATCTGCTTTGTGAATTGCCTTCGAGCTTGAGCGGTGCCCCATCGAGCCGAAAAAAAGGCAGCTCCAATGGACGTCATCAAGGTCAGGACCGCGCTTAAAACGAGTGGCAGGGTTATGCCGTAGAAATTGGGATCAGGGGAATTCACTTCGTCTTAGCCCTCAGCCCGATCTCGACCAGCCGGCGGATCGCCTCGGACCGGCCGGGAGCATCTTCCTGCTCTGCTGCCCAGTGGTCGACCTTTTGGATGAACTCATCCGACAGCCGCAGTGTGCGCACGGGATCGTTGCCTGTTGCTGGCCGACCAGCACCAGGACGCTTTCCGCCTCTCGATGATTTTAGTATTGCCTTTTTCATTCTGATGTATTACATCATTCAAACTTGCCAAAAGCAAGCGGCTCGCCGAAGTGCTTGGAACACCGCGACGAGCCTGACCTCCAGCAACACGGAGCTTGATCCATGTCACAACAGGCTAAGACCACAGATACCACATCGAGACGGCGGTTTCTCGCCGGTGCCGCCGTCGCCGCCCTTGTCCCCACCACAGCCGCAGCAATGGCGGTTGATGCCGATCCGATCTTTGCGCTGATCGAGGCGCATCGCGCGGCGGAGAAGGCCTATTCTGACGCGACCGCCGAGCAGTCGCGACGCGAGCAACAGCTCTACGACGAGGGCATAGGCGTTCGCCCATACGTGACCATCCTTTGGATGTCACGACCGATGATCTGCCATAGCCACCAGCAAATAGACAATTTCGTCGGCCTCTCGGATCAAGCGCGCCAGAAGGCCCATGCCGATCTGGATGCGGTGCTGAAGCGCCACAGCGACGTTCTCGGCGATGCCGAGAGTGCCACCGATGCGGCCGGCGACGCGGCATCAGAGGCGTTCGACGAGCTTCTGGCGACACCGCCTGCCACGATGCACGGCCTGCGCGCGCTCATCTCCTATCTCGTGGAGGAATTCGACGACGTCGAGTTTCACTTCCGGGGCGACAGCCGGCTCGAAACGCTCCTCTTCACCATCCAGGATGCGCTGGCGGTAAGGGGGCAGGCATGAGCAGCACCGCCCGCCGGCGCGCGCCGGAACACGTCGCGTCGACCGTCCGCAAAGTCGAGCCGCTGAGCGGTGGCTTGGTGCGGCTTTACTTCGCGGTAGAGCGCGAAGGAGCCTGGGACGACCAGTGCACCTTGCTCATGCCCTGCAGTTCGATCGGCGACGCCCTGGGCTTCGCTGTCCAGGCCGCCCGGGAGATCGCCCGCGAGACCGGCGGCGCCGTCCAGCAGATCGAGCACCGCGGCGGCACGGTGAACTGACCCGGGGAGGGGAACTGCTACCGCTTTTGCTACCCAACTCGTCAAAACGAAACAAAACAGGGCGGCACAACACTGTGTCGCCCTTTCGTTTTGTCCTTGGAATTCAGCACGTAACAGGACGCGCTAACACCATGCGGGACAGTGATTCCAGAATTTCAAGACCGGTGCCTTAAACCACTCGGCCACCCTTCCGGATCAAGGATCAGGCCCTTAGCGTAGGGCGGCGCCGAACGCAACGCGAACCTGGCAGCGAAACCCGGGCCGACCCGTCATTCGCCCGGTCCGTGAACTCAAAGGGCCCATGCTCGCAACGCCGTTGACCGCGAGGGCCCACCTTGGCCATCATGACGCCCATGAAGCGTGTCCTCTTTCTCTGCACCGGCAACTACTATCGCAGTCGATACGCAGAGGAACTGTTCAACCATCTTGCAAGAGCCGAACAACTGGCGTGGCGCGCCTCCTCCAGAGGCGCGGCCGAGCGGGGATCGCCCGACAATGTCGGGCCGATGTCAGTCTTCACCGACGATCGTCTTCGCGCGAGCGGCATCGTTCCGGAGGGCGCAGCGCGCTTTCCGCAGCCCTGTTCATTGGCCGATTTCGACGACGCCGACCTCGTGATCGCGCTCAAGGAGACCGAGCACCGTCCGCTGATCGAGCGTCGGTTCCCCGAGGTCGCCGACAGGGTGACTTACTGGCACGTGGACGATATCGACTTTGCTCATCCGTCAGTCGCGTTGGCCATGATCGACGATCACATCCGCACGCTGGTTTCGGCGCTCAGGTCATCGGTTCGCGCTTCAGGAAGATCTCCAGCGCAAACGTAGCCGGGCGCGCGAGCCTGCCGCTGATGCGTTCGAGGTCGTCGATGGCGACGATCTCGAGGCGGCCTTCGGTCACCGTCAATTGGTCGATGGGCACATCGCGCGCGAGGAACACCTCGCCGCGAAGCGCGCCGTTTGGCGTTGCATGATCGGGACCGGAATAGCGGCCGATCAACTCGAAACGCTCGGGCGGCAAGTAGTAGCCGATCTCCTCGTGGATCTCGCGAACGACGCATTCGAGGAAGGTCTCGGCGCCCTCCCGCCGTCCGCCAAACAGGCTGATCTTTCCGCGATCGGTAACATGCGGGAGGTCGTCGCGCAGTTGCATCAGCAGCCGGCCATCTGTGCTGACGAGAAGGGCGGACGTTCCCTCCCTGACACTGCCGGTCATCCGTACATCCTCTTCGGGAAACGGCGAGGATGCGTCACGAGTGGGGCGGGGAGAAGACAGCGCGTCTGCCGCAACCCGTTTGGCGGGGAATGAGTAGGGGTAACCGATGCCCGTCGCACGGGCGCCGGTAGAATCTCAAAAACGTTCAGCCGAAAGCGAACGCCAGCAGGCTCGAGCACAGCAGCACGAGGCTTGCTGCGGTCAGGGTCAGAAACCCGTCGGAGACCAAATCGTGATTACGCATGATACACCTGCCTTCAATCGATGCTCATCCGAATTGATTAAAGCTTTCCGAACATTCACTCCTGGAAAGAGGTGACGCGTCTTTCCGCCTTCAACGGACTGTCAGGCCCGGTACCGATAGCCTTCCACGGCGTGCGCCAAGAAGATCGCCGCACTCACTAGGCCCATCACCGCTGTAACCGTCTCGATCATCGCAAACTTCCTTTGCGCCCCACACGGAGGAGAGAACGATTGCAGGCTTGCACAGTCAAAAAGATTCAATTGTTGGAATCCAAGATGCGCCCGGACTGATGATTTGCTGCAACAGTGTGTCTGATCGCGGGACAGGCGAGGGCGTTTGGCAGGGGCGAAGGTCAGTAGAACGACGGAGGCGGCGCAACAGACCATTCACCAAGACGCCACCGCCCGCCGGCTCTCCCCATTTCCGCCGTGTTCCGGTTGCGATATCGTCACGCTCTGGTGCGGAGGTGGGCCGCACAGCGACGGCAAACGACTTCGACGCCTCGGAGTAGGCGCACGTCCGGCAGAATGGTACTTGGGGCAGATGGGGATTAGACGGCCAGATTCGATGATCCGGACGGCGCGCGGCGCCGTTGCGGTGGCGACGTGCCTCGTCCTCGCCAATTGTGCCTCCTCGAACAAGTTCGCCAACCGGGTCGACCCCAAATACGGGGTGTCGTCGAGCCCGCGCGTGGTGGCGCTGGGTGATCCCGTGCCGAAAGGCGGCGGCACCTATCGCATCGGCAAGCCGTATGTTGTCGCCGGCCGCACCTATGTGCCGGAGGAGAACGAGAACTACCGCGCCGAGGGCATGGCGTCCTGGTACGGCGACGATTTCCATGGCCGCCTGACCGCCAATGGCGAGGTGTTCGACATGGGCTCGCTCACCGCCGCCCATCCGACCTTGCCGATGCCGAGCTACGCCCGCGTCACCAATCTGAGCAATGGCCGATCGCTCGTCGTTCGGGTCAATGACCGCGGCCCGTACCACGGCAATCGCCTCATAGACGTCTCGAACAAAGCCGCAGAGCTGCTTGAATTCAAAGGCAATGGCGTGGCTCGCGTCCGCGTCGAATATGTCGGCCGGGCGCCGCTCGAGGGGTCCGACGACCGCCAGCTGATGGCGACCCTGCGCACCGGTACTCCAGCGCCGTCCCCGTCGATGGTCCGCGTCGCCTCGGCACGGCCGTTCGTGCCGGAGATGTCATCCTCCTCGGGCCGGGTCCGTGGCGACGTTCCGTTGCCGGAGGGGCGGCCCTACAGCCTCGGCAACACCCAGGCCGACTACGCCTCGGTGAGCGCCACCTCGGAAATGTCGGCCTCGAGCCGGTCGCACCGCCGCGCTCTGAGCAATCCGCGCGAAGTCTCCTATGAGGGCGACGCGCGCTACGCCGCAAGCCCGAGCCCGGCGGCCGCCTATGTCCCGATCGACGCGCGCGGACCGGCCGAAGTCCTGAGCGGGCGCGGCCTCTACTGAGCCATGCGCTTACAGATCAGGCTGTTGGCCTGATCACTTCAGAAACGCGATCAGCGCCGCGTTGACCTCGTCGGGGCGCTCCTGCTGGATCCAGTGGCCGGCCCCCTCGATGATCAGCTTCTGCTTGAGGTTCGGCAGCACGCGCTCCATGTCCGCGACACGCTTGGCGCCGATCAGCCCGGTGATCACCGAATCATTCGAGCCGGCGATGAACAGCGACGGCTGATGGATCTGCGCGTCCTGCCAGGGCGCGGTCAGCTCCCAGTTGCGGTCGAGATTGCGGTACCAGTTGAGGCCGCCGCGGAAGCCGGAGTGCCGATAGCCTTCGGCGAATTCGGCAATGTCGGCCTCGGTCAGCCAGGCCGGCAATGGCATCCCGGCCGGCAGCTTGCCGAGGAAGCCCTTGGCCTCGTCGACGAACATCGAGCTCGGATCGGAGACGCCACGCCCGAGCACCAGGCGCATGGTGTGGACGATGTCGCGCTCGAACTCGGCCTCGGCCACGCCGGGCGGCTGGAAGTACTGCCAATAGAAATTGGTGATGCCGCTGTCGCGCAGGGTCTCGAGCGGGCGACCACGGCCGCGGAACGGCGGCGGCACGCTGAGGCCGGCGACCTTCGTGAAGATGTCGGGACGGAACAGGGCCGCGTGCCAGGCCACCGGCGCGCCCCAGTCATGGCCGACGATCATCGCGCGGGTCTCGCCGAGCGCGGCAACCAGCGCCACCATGTCTCCGACCGTATCGAAGATCGTGTAGGCGCCGACCTCGGCCGGCGCGCCGGTGCGGCCGAAGCCGCGCATGTCAGGCGCGACGACCCGAAAGCCTGCCGCGGCCAGCGCCGCGATCTGGTGCCGCCATGAATAGGACAGTTCCGGCCAGCCATGGCAGAGCACGACCAGCGGGCCTTGCCCGGCCTCGCGCACAAACATGTCGATGCCGTTGGCGGAGATGGTGCGGGAGGATGACATTCGCGTTTCCGCCTTGTTTGCCGGTTCTGCTGACGTTAGCTGGTTCCAAGGATAGGGACGTTCAACGCAACCGGCAATCCGGCCGGCCGTGCACAAGCGCAGAAACCTCAGTTGTTTGCGATACTTCCAGCTGTTAGAACGCAGTCTCTCAGGACATCGCCGATGGCAGCCCAGACCGCAGTTCCCCGCACGTTGTCAGCTCGCGCCGGGCGTTGCTGGCGCGGCCTGGTCGCGGCCGCGGTCGCGCTGGCGATCGGTTGCGGCGGAGTGGTTTATGCCGCCAACAACAGTGTCCAGGGCGCCAAGAAGGAAGAGGGCGGGTTCGACGGCGATGCGCCGACCGCGATCCTGGTGGAGGCCTCAAGCGGCAGCGTGCTGTTCGAGAAGAACGCCGACGAGCTCCGCGCGCCATCCAGCATGATGAAGCTGATGACGGCCGAGGTGGTGTTCGACGCCATCAAGAAGGGCGACATCAAGCTCACGGACGAGTACCGGATCAGCGAGAACGCCTGGCGGCGGGGCGGGGCGCCGTCCGGCACCTCGACGATGTTCGCGGCAATCAACAGCAAGGTCTCGGTCGACGATCTCCTGCATGGCGCGATCATCCCGAGCGGCAACGACGCCTGTATCGCGCTCGCCGAAGGCATTGCCGGCAACGAGCATACCTTTGCGACCGAATTCATGACCAAGCGCGCCCGCGAGCTCGGCATGACCAAGTCGACCTTCGGCAATTCCAACGGGCTGCCCGACCCGGCCAACAAGATGACGGTGCGGGAGCTCGCAACGCTGGCGCGGCACATCATCCTGACCTACCCGGACCGGTACAAGCTGTTCGGCGAGAAGGAATTCACTTGGAACAAGATCCGCCAGCAGAACCGCAATCCGCTGCTGAACGCGTTGCCCGGTGCCGACGGCTTGAAGACCGGCTACACCAAGGAAGGCGGCTACGGCATGGTCGGCTCGGCGGTGCAGAACGACACACGGCTGATCGTCGTGGTCAATGGCCTCGAGGATTCCGAGGACCGCGCGACCGAAGCCAAGAAGATGCTGGAATGGGGGTTCCGCAGCTTCGAGACCCGGACCCTGATCGCGGCCAACCAGCCGGTCGGCTACGCACGGGTGTTCGGCGGCGAGAGCCGCTCGGTCAAGCTCGTCAGCCCCGATCCGATCAAGGTGATGGTGTCGAAGAACGGCAACGACAAGCTGCTCGCGCGCATCATCTATAGCGGCCCGGTCAAGGCGCCGATCACCGCCGGCCAGAAGATCGGGGTGGTGCGGGTGTGGCGCGGCGCCAATGTCGCGATGGAGGCTCCGGTCTTCGCAGCGGACGCGGTCGGCACCGGATCGACGATGCGTCGCGCGCTCGACGGCGCTCAGGAGTTGGTCATCGGCATGTTCCGCGCAGGGGTCGAGAAGCTCTGACATGGCGGAAGCAGCAGTCCAACGGCCGAGCTTGCGCGGTCGCTTCATCACCTTTGAGGGCGGCGAGGGGTCGGGCAAATCGACCCAGATCCGCAAGCTTGCCGAACGGCTCGATGCCGCCAAGCTGAGCGCGATCGTGACCCGCGAGCCCGGCGGCTCGCCGGGGGCGGAGATCATCCGTCACCTCGTGCTGTCGGGGATGGGCAAGCTGCTCGGGCCGGAGGCCGAGACGCTGCTGTTCGCCGCCGCGCGCGACGACCATGTCCGCACCGTGATCCTGCCGGCGCTCAACCAGGGCATCTGGGTGCTGTGCGATCGCTTCTTCGATTCCACGCGTGCCTATCAGGGCCAGCTCGGGCAGGTGTCGCCCGAACTGGTCAACGCCATGCAGCGCGTGACCATCGGTGATCTCAAGCCCGATCTGACCTTCATCCTCGATGTGCCGGTCGAGGTCGGACTGCAACGCGCCGCTTCGCGCCGCGGCGACGCCACCGCCGATCGCTTCGAAGCCGAAGGCATCAAGTTCCATCAGGATTTGCGTGACGCGTACCGCCGGATCGCGGCCGAAGATCCGGAGCGCTGCGTCCTGATCGACGCTACGGCCGATCCGGACACGGTCACGGCCAGGATATGGGCCGCGCTGCGCGAACATCTGCGCGCAACGCTTGTGGCGGACAGCATCGCATGAGCGCGCGCAAGGTCGAACAGGAGAGCGCCGCCCGCCATCCGCGCGAAACGCCGGATTTGTTTGGGCATCGCGAGGCGGAGACCGCGCTGCTCGATGCCTATCGCAGCGGGCGAATTCCGCACGCCTGGCTGATCGGCGGGGCGCAGGGCATCGGCAAGGCGACGCTGGCCTACCGCATGGCGCGGTTCGTGCTGGCGTTTCGCAATCCGAAATCGTCCCAGGTGCAGCAGGCGCCGACGCTGCGGGTCGATCCGGCCGACCCCGTGGCGCGGCAGGTCGCGGCAGGCGCTCATGGCGGGCTCCTTGTGCTCGAGCGCGGCCTCAACGATCGCGGCGTGATGCGCACCGTCATCACGGTCGACGAGACGCGCGAGACCATCTCGTTCTTCGGCTCGACCGCTGCGGTCGACGGCTGGCGCGTCTGCATCGTCGACACCGTCGACGAGCTCAATCCCAACGCCGCGAACGCGCTGCTGAAGATTCTCGAGGAGCCGCCCCAGCAATCGCTGTTCCTCCTGGTCAGCCACGCACCGTCACGGGTGCTGCCGACCATTCTGTCCCGCTGCCGCAAGTTGCTGCTGCGGCCGCTGGAGACGGACGATGTGGTGCGCGCGGCCGCGGCTGCAACCGATATCGAAGCCGACGATCCCGCGCTGGCGGAAGCCGCCGCAGCATCCGAAGGCAGCGTCGGGCGGGCGCTGTCGCTGCTCGGCGGCGATGCGCTGAAACTGCAGCAACGCACGGCCGCGCTGCTCGCGACGCTTCCGAGTGTCGATCCGCGTGAGCTGCATGCGCTGGGCGAAGCGCTCGGCACCAGCGACCGCGTCGCGCTCGCCGCCTTCATCGACGGCATCGATCGCTGGATGAGCGAGCGCATGCGCACGGGCGATGCCAATGCCAATCTGCCGCGCCTTGCACGGCTGGCGGAGGTATGGGAAAAGATCGTCCGCGCCGCGCGCGATACCGAAGCCTACAATCTGGAGCGCAAGCCGCTGGTTTTCTCGGTGTTTTCGATGCTCGCGGATGCGACCCGATAGACACCGCGTCTTAAACGCATCTGCTGAAAACACATCCGTCTGACAACACCCCCGACAATCTCGTTTCGATCTGCAAAGGATTCCGTGGTGGCGACCGCTAAGAAGAAATCGTCGAAAAAAGCCAAGAAGACGAAGAAGGCATCGCCCGCTCGCGCGACCAGCAAAGCAACGGCGAAGGCGCGCGCAGCCAAGAAGGCCGGGCGCGTCGCCAAGAAAGCGAAGAAGGCCGCCAAGTCCAAATCCAAGACCGGAGCCAAGGGCGCCAGGAAATCGGCGGCAAAGAAGGTCGTCAAAAAGGCCGTCAAGAAGGCTGCGAAGCAGACGGCCAAGAGCACGGCCAAGAAGGCTGCTGCGAAGGCCACCAAGGCTGCGCCGAAGAAAGCAGCCGCAGCCGCCGCACCGGCGGCAAAGAAGCCCGCTCTGCCGATGGCTCCCGTTACCGAGAAGGCGCCGAGACCGGCAAAGGTTCGCGCGCCGAAGCAGCCCAAACCCGCGGCGGTGGCTCCTGCGGCCGCTTCCGTTCCGGTGCCCGCCGCGGACCGCGGCAACGTCTTCTACATCACGACCGCGATCGCCTATCCGAACGGGCAGCCGCATATCGGCCACGCCTATGAGGCGATCGCGACCGACGCATTGGCGCGCTTCCAGCGGCTCGACGGCAAGGACGTATTCTTCCTGACCGGCACCGACGAGCACGGACAGAAGATGATCCAGACCGCGGCCGGCGAGGGCATGACGCCGTTCGATCTCGCGACCCGCAACGCCGCGCGGTTCAAGGAGATGGACGAGCGGCTCAACGTCTCGTTCGACCGCTTCATCCGCACCTCGGAGCCTGCTCACCACAAGTCGGTGCAAGAGATCTGGCGCCGCATGCAGGACAATGGCGACATCTATATCGACACCTATGCCGGCTGGTACTCGGTGCGCGACGAGGCCTATTACGCCGAGGAAGAGACCGTCGTCGGCGAGGACAATGTCCGCCGCGGCCCGCAGGGCACGCCGGTCGAATGGGTCGAGGAGAAGAGCTATTTCTTCAAGCTGTCGGCCTACCAGGACAAGCTGCTGCACCTTTATGAGAGCCAGCCCGATTTCATCGGCCCGGATTCGCGCCGCAACGAGGTGATGAGTTTCGTGCGCGGCGGGCTCAAGGACCTCTCGATCTCGCGCACCACGTTCGACTGGGGCGTCAAGGTCCCGGACGATCCCGAGCACGTGATGTATGTCTGGGTCGACGCGCTGACCAACTACATCACCGGCGTCGGCTATCCCGATGAGAACGACAAGCATTGGCGCTACTGGCCGGCCGACGTGCACATCATCGGCAAGGACATCATCCGCTTCCACGCCGTGTACTGGCCGGCCTTCCTGATGTCGGCAGGCATTCCCGTGCAGAAGCGGGTCTATGCACACGGCTTCCTGTTCAACAGGGGCGAGAAGATGTCGAAGTCGGTCGGCAACGTGGTCGACCCCTTCAATCTCGCCGAGCAGTACGGCGTCGACCAGATGCGCTACTTCTTTCTGCGCGAAGTGCCGTTCGGCCAGGACGGCAACTACAACCACGAGGCCATCGTCGCGCGTATCAACGCCGACCTCGCCAATGATTTCGGCAATCTGGCGCAGCGCTCGCTGTCGATGATCGCCAAACAACTCGGCGGCGTGCTGCCGGAGCCCGGCGAATTCAGCGACAACGACAAGGCGATTCTGGCGCAGGCCGACGCCATGCTGGAGACGTCGCGGACCGCGATGGCGACGCAGCAGATCCATCAATGGCTCAACACGGTCTGGGCCGTGGTCGCCGAGGCCAACCGCTATTTTGCCGGCGAGGCGCCGTGGGCGCTGGCGAAGACTGATCCCGCGCGCCAGAAGACGGTGCTGTATGTCACCGCCGAAGTCGTGCGCCAGATCGCGATCATGGCGCAGGCCGTGATGCCGGAGTCCTGCGGCAAGATGCTCGACAGCCTCGGTATCGCTGCTGACGCCCGCAGCTTTGCCGCGGTCGCCGAACGGATCAAGCCGGGTACGGTTTTGCCGGCGCCTGTCGGCGTGTTCCCGCGCTATGTGGAACCGAAGACCGAGTGAGCGGTTCGAAATTCATGCTGGTCGACAGTCATTGCCATCTCGATTTCCCTGATTTCGCCGACGATCTCGACGGGATCGTCGGGCGCGCCGAGGCGGCCGGCATTGGCCGCATGGTCACGATCTCGACCCGGGTGAGACGGCTCGGCGGTCTGCTCGCGATCACGGAGCGATTTCCCGACGTCTACTGCTCGGTCGGCACCCATCCGCATCATGCCGATGAAGAGGACGGCATCCCGGCCAGCGAACTGATCGAGCTGACGAAGCATCCGAAGGTCGTGGCGCTCGGCGAGGCGGGGCTCGACTATTTCTACGAGCACGGGTCGCGCGAGGCGCAGGAGCGCGGCTTTCGCGCGCACATCGCCGCGGCGCGCGAGACCGGCCTGCCGCTCGTCATCCATACCAGGGAGGCCGATGAGGATTGCGGCCGCATCCTGGAGGACGAGGTCGCGAACGGCCCGTTCAAGGCGGTTCTGCATTGCTACACCGGCGGGCGCGAACTCGCGATGAAGGCGATCGCGCTTGGGCTGTCGATCTCCTTCACGGGCATCCTGACCTTCAAGAAGTCCGACGCGCTGCGCGCGCTGGCAGCCGAGCTGCCGGCCGACCGCATCATGGTCGAGACCGACGCGCCGTATCTTGCGCCCGGCAAATTCCGCGGCAAGCGCAACGAGCCGTCCTATGTCGTCGAGGTCGCCAGGGTGCTCGCGGAAACCCGCGGCGTCTCCCTGGAGGAGATCTCGCGGCAGACCACCGAAAACTTCTTCCGGCTGTTCTCCAAGGTGCCGGCGCCGAAGGTTGCTGCATGACGCTGACACTGACCATTCTGGGCTGCGGCTCGTCCGCCGGCGTGCCGCGCCCGGCACTCGGCTGGGGCGCCTGCGACCCCAGCAATCCCAAGAACCGCCGCCGCCGCTGCTCGATCATGGCCGAGCGCACCATGGAGCACGGCACCACGCGGGTCGTGATCGACACTTCGCCCGATCTGCGCGAGCAGCTGATCGACAGCAATGTCGAGCACATCGACGCGGTGTTCCTGACGCATGAGCATGCCGACCAGACCCACGGCATCGACGATTTGCGCTCGGTCGTGCTGCATCAGCGCCGCCGCATCCCGGTCTACTTCAACCAGTCGACCGCCAAGGACATGATGGCGCGGTTCTCCTATTGCTTCATCTCGCCGGAAGGCAGCGACTATCCGCCGATCCTGACGCGGCATTCGATCGAGGCCGGCGAGAGCCATACGGTCCAGGGGAAGGGCGGTCCGCTGAAGCTCGCGGCCTTCCTGGTACATCATGGCAAGATCCCGGCGCTCGGCTACCGCATCGGCGGCGCCGCCTACACGCCCGATCTGCACGACATCCCCCAGGAAAGCTGGCCGGCGCTCGAAGGTCTCGATCTCTGGATCGTCGACGGCTTGCGCTATGCGCAGCATCCCAGCCATTTCAGCGTTGCGGACGCGCTGTCGTGGATCGAGCGCTTCAAGCCGAAGCGCGCGGTCATCACCAACATGCATTCCGACCTCGACTACGAGGTGCTGCGGCAGAGCCTGCCGGCCGACGTCATCCCGGCCCATGACGGCATGCGGCTGACGCTCGACCGGGCAGGCTGAAGGCTCAGGCCGAGATCGCCTTGGCCGATCCGACTTGGTTGCGCAGCAGGAATTTCTGGATCTTGCCGGTCGAGGTCTTCGGGATCACGCCGAACACCACGGATTTCGGCGTCTTGAACCCCGACATGTGCTCGCGGCAATAGGCGATGATCTCGGCCTCGGTCGCCTTGGCGCCGTCCTTCAGCTCGATGAAGGCGCAGGGCACTTCACCCCATTTCGGGTCGGGCTTGGCCACGACTGCCGCAAACAGCACGGCCGGGTGCTTGTAGAGGATGTCCTCGACCTCGACGGAGGAGACGTTCTCGCCGCCGGAGATTATGATGTCCTTGGAGCGGTCCTTGATGATGACGTAGCCGTGCTCGTCGAGCACGCCGAGATCGCCGGTGTGAAACCAGCCGCCGGCAAAGGCTTCCTGCGTCGCCGTCGCGTTCTTCAGGTAACCCTTCATCACGATGTTGCCGCGGAACATGACCTCGCCGATGGTCTCGCCGTCGCGCGGCACCTCGCGCATGGTCTCGGGATCGAGCACCGTGACGCCTTCCTGCAGCGGATAGGACACGCCCTGGCGCCGCTTCAGCTGCGCGCGCGCATCAGCCGACAGCTCGTCCCAGCCCGGCTGCTCGGCGCAGACGGAGGCGGGGCCATAGACCTCGGTCAGCCCGTAGACGTGGGTCAGCTTGATGCCGATGCGCTCGCCACCCTCGAGCACCGCAACCGGCGGCGCCGCGCCGGCGATCAGGCCGACGACGGGCTTTGCCTTGCCACCCTTTGGCGCATCGGGCGCGTTGATCAGCGTGTTGTAGACGATCGGCGCGCCGCACATGTGGGTGACGCCGTGCCTCGGGATCAGTTCGAAGATCTTGGCCGGGTCGACCTTGCGCAGGCAGACATTGACGCCGGCGGCCGCCGCGATCGTCCAGGGGAAGCACCAGCCGTTGCAATGAAACATCGGCAGCGTCCAGAGATAGACCGGATGCTGACCGAGATTGCCGGCGAGGATGTTGCTGACGGCGTTGAGATAGGCGCCGCGGTGATGCGTCACGACGCCCTTGGGATTGCCCGTCGTGCCCGACGTATAGCTCAGCGCGATCGCGTCCCATTCGTCGGCCGGCGGCCGTTCCACGAAGCCGGGATCGCCCGCCGCGACGGCAGCCTCATACTCGATCTCGCCGATCCGCTTGCCGCCGCCAAAGGCCGCGTCATCGACGTCGATCACGAACGGCTTAGCGCCCTTCATCAGGGTCAGGGCCTCCGCGATCACGCCGGAGAATTCGGGATCGACCAGAATGATCTTTGCGCCGCCATGCTCGAGCTGGAACGCGATCGATGCCGCGTCGAGGCGGATGTTGAGCGCGTTGAGCACCGCGCCGGTCATCGGCACCGCGAAGTGCAATTCGTTCATCGCCGGGATGTTCGGCAGCATCGCCGCGACCGTGTCGCCATGGCCGATGCCACGGCCGGCGAGATAGGACGCAAAGCGCCTGCAGCGCTCGTAGGTCTCTTTCCAGGTGAAGCTGCGGCCCTCATAGACCGCGCTGAGATGGTCGGGATAGACGGCGGCCGAGCGCGCCAGGAAGCTCAGCGGCGAGAGCGGCACGTAGTTGGCCGGCGTCTTGTCCAACCCGATCGAGTACTGGTTCTGAGCTGCACTCATGGCTCTATCCCATCCGCAAGGTGCTTTACAGGAAACCGATCGATATCCAGGGGAAGATGGCGACGATGATCAGGCCGATCAACAGCGCCAGCATGTAACCCCAGATCGGCCGGATACCCTCGGCCGGATCGACGCGCCCGATGGCGCAGGCGGCATAATAGCCGACCCCGAACGGCGGCGCGAACAGCCCGATGCCCATCGCCAGGATGATGATCATGGCGTAGTGCACCTCGTGGACGCCGACCTGGTGCGCGATCGGAAACAGCAGAGGCCCGAACAGCACGATCGCCGGGATGCCCTCGAGCACGCTGCCGAGGATCACGAAGGCCAGGATCGAGACCGCAATGAAGGTCGCCGACCCGCCGGGCAGCCCGGTCATCGCCGCCGCCAGCGCCCGCGAGAAGCCGGACTGGGTCAGGCCCCAGGCCATGCCGGTCGCGGTACCGATGATGAACAGGATCGCCCCCGACAGGCACGCCGTGTCGATCAGCATCGGCAACAGCCGCCGCCAGTTGAACTTGCGGTAGATCAAGAGGCCGATGACGAAGGCGTAGACGATGCCGATGGTCGACACTTCGGTGGCGGTGGCGATGCCTTCGACCACGGCGTAGCGGATCACGAAGGGCAGGGCCAATGCGGGCAGGGCGAACACCAACGCCTTGCCGATCTCGCTGCCGGTGGCGCGCTGGACGTGGCTGCGGTCTTCGCCGCGGTAGCGCCACCACACCAGCCCCGACAGCGTGATCGCCAGCACCACGCCGGGCAGCAGGCCGCCGGTGAACAGCGCCGAGATCGAGACGCCGGTCACCGAGCCGATCGTGATCAGCACGAGGCTCGGCGGAATGGTTTCGGTCTGCGCGCCGGTGGCGGCGAGCAGGGCGACCAGATCACCCGGCTTGGCGCCGCGCTGCTTCATTTCCGGGAACAGCACGGGCGCGACCGCGGCCATGTCGGCGGCCTTCGATCCGGAGATGCCGGAGACCAGATACATGGCGCCGACCAGCACGTAATGCAGGCCGCCGCGGACATGGCCGAGCAGGCTCGCCAGGAACGCCACCATGGCCCGCGCCATGCCGGTCATCTCGATCAGGAGGCCGAGGAAGACGAACAGCGGCACCGACAGCAGGATCAGATGGCTCATGCCCTCGTCCATCCGGCCGACCAGCACCATCAGCGGCGTCCGCGTGGTCAGCGCCAGGTAGCCGAAGATCGCCATGCCGAAGGCAAAGCCGATCGGCACGCCGGCGAACACGCAGAAGCCGACCACGCCGACGAAGAAGATGATCAGGTTGAGATTGCCGAGCGGCCGCAGCATCGGCTGTGCCAGCCAGAACAGCCCGATCAGCGCAGCTACGGTCAGCGCGGCCAGCAGGAAGGTCCTGAAATCGCCGACCCGCGCCAGCCGCAGCAGCGCGAACAGCGCCATCAGGCAGGTGCCGACCGGCAGCGCCGCCGCGCGCCAGGTGTTGGATATCTGCAGCGCCGGCGTGGTGATGAAGCTTTCCTCGTAGGCATATTCATAGGCCGGCCGCACGATCAGGATCAGGAACGCCAGCGCGGCGCAGGTCGCGATCACATCGAGATAGGCCCAGAGCCGCGGTCCCGCGCTTGCGACCAGCGCCGTCATCCGCATGTGCTCGCCGCGGCGGAACGCAACCGCCGATCCCAGCATCGCGAGCCACAGGAACAGGATCGACGCCAGTTCGTCGGACCAGATCAGCGGCGCATGGAGCACGTAGCGCGACACCACGCCGGCGAACAGGATCACGACCTCGGCGACGACAAGGATCGCCGCCGGGATTTCCACCAGCATTCCGAGCGCCGCGTCGATGGAACCGAGAACGGAGCGGCGGCGAGGGGGCTGCGACGCCGCCTCGCCGGCCACGGCCGGCGTCATCTCGACATGAGCCATGGCAAACCTCCCGCTTGATTTGATCGATCAGGACAGTTTGCCGACGGACTTCTCGAGCAGATCCCAGGCCTTCTCGCCGTACTTGCCCTTCCACTCGGCGTAGAAGCCGGCGGCGCGGAGCTTGTCGCGGAACGGCCCGACCTCGGGCTGGTTGAACACGAGCCCCTTGCCCGTGAGCTCCTGCTTCACGGTGGCGTTCAGCTTCTCGGTGTCCTCACGCTCCTTGACGGCCGCCGCGTTGACGTTCTTGGCGACGATGGTCTTAATGTCGTCCGGCAGCGCCGCCCAGGCCCGGCGGTTCATCAGGAACCAGAAGCCGTCCCACATGTGGTTGGTCATCGAGCAGTATTTCTGCACCTCGTAGAGCTTCGCCGCCGAGATCAGCGCCAGCGGGTTTTCCTGGCCTTCGACGATCTTGGTCTGCAGCGCCGAATAGACCTCGCTGAAATTGATCGAGGCGGGCGATGCATCGAACGCCTTGAACATCGAGGTCCATAGCGGCGACACCGGCACGCGGATCTTGAAGCCCTTGAGGTCGTCGGGACCGGTGATCGGCTTGGTCGACGACGTGGTCTGCCGGAAGCCGTTGTCCCAGATCTTCTCCATGACCTCGAGGCCGGCCTTGTTGATCTCGCCGCGCACATAGGCGCCGAGCTCGCCGTCCATGGCCTTCCAGACCGTGGGATAGTCCGGGAATGCGAAGCCGATGCCGTTGATCGAGGCGGCCGGCACCAGGGTTGCCAGGATCAGGCCGGACAGCGTGAAGAACTCGACGCCGCCGGAGCGCACCTGGCTCAGCATGTCGGTATCGGAACCGAGCTGGCTGTTCGGGAACACCTGCAGGTCAAACCGGCCGTTGGTCTCGGTCTTGATCGCCGCGGCCATCTCCCGGGCGCGCGCCACGAACGGATGCGACTCCGGCAGATTGTTGGCGAACTTGTAAGAGAATTCGGCCGACTGGGCGCGCGCGACATAGGGCGCGCCGATCCCGCCGAGGACGGCGGAAGCGGCGGAAACCTTCAGCAGCGTGCGTCGTGAAAAGCTCATTGGTTGCTCCCTCAAGAGGCTTGTTGTTGTTCTGAGATGCCATCCTATACGGACCTGATGCCGCGGGGTCACCAGCGATCTCTGCACAGCTGGGGCTTATTGCAGCGTCCGTACGCGGCGGCAATATCGGCTTTCAGACGAGATGCGCGCGCGTGCATCGCTGCGGCACCAGCACCGGCTAGGCGACAGTTCGGGACACACCATCACGCGCGCCAACTTGCGGACCAGTGCGAAGATTTCCCACTAAATATCTGATCTAATTGTAGATATAAATATTCCATAATATACCTTATGCGAATTATGGATATGGGCGTGGCTACGATCACCGGCAGCTATCCCATAGCTCCGCTCACCTTCGCCGTGACGCCGAGAATCAGGAACCTTGGCACCGTCTAGCAGATTGACGGCCCAGTCCTACCTTCCAGCGGTTGAGCGAGCCGTATCAGCCAGGCACGCCTGGCTCGATTTGTGCGGTCCGGTCATCTCGGTCGTCTCGCATGGTCAATCGCTGACAGGACCAGAACGGCTGCCTCGCAGCTACGCATCGCCAGCGGCGTCAGCTCAGCCCCAGGAAGCAGGTATTGCCACCCCTGCTCCGGCCGCCCTGATACCGGTACCTCGTTTCGGCCCGTTGTCGCTTCAGCCGTCGAGGGTCCACATCCGGAGGATATCGGCCGTGGATGCCACCTCGATCTGGATGCTGAAGCGTTCGGCATAGAGCTGCAGCAGCGCGTCATGGCTTTGATCGGAAGAGCTGCACAGGGCGTCCTCGGCCACGATCACCCGGTAGCCGATATCGATCGCGGCCAGCACGGTGGCGAGCACGCACACGTCGGTCTCGCCGCCCGACACGATCACCGTATCGATCCCATGCGCATCCAGATGAGCTTGCAGGCGCCCGTTGCCGAACGCGTTGTAGATCGGCCGGTCGATGATGGCGGCCGGCGGCACACAGGCGGCGAGCGCCGGCACGAGCTCGATCAACTCCGGATCGAGCCGCTCGCGGGTCACGCATTCCCATTTCTCATAATAAGCCCGCCAAATCCCTCGCGCGTCGTGCTTCGAGCGCGGCGGAATGAAGCGGGTGAACACGGTACGTTCAGGCGCATGCCGTGCCAGCTCGATGATGCGCGGCAGCACGCGGTCCATCCAGGGCGTCGCCCAGGGCGCTCCGGGCTCGAACAGCCGCTGCATATCGATGCAAAGGTGCGCCGCGCGCGGACCTGGCGGGCTCAGAAGCTGTCCCATCGCTCACTCCTGCGCGCGCCGACCGGATGCCGTCACACGCAAGCTCAGCCGCCCAGGCCGCGAAAGGCCCCGCCGAAGCGGGGCCCGGAACGCGGTCCCGTTCACCATTTCTGGCGGCCGTACCAGTCGTTCACTTCCTTGGCGGCTTGATCCTTGGCATAGCCGTAACGCTGCTGCAGACGGCCCTCGAGCTGGTCCTGCTTGCCGTCGATCACATCGAGATCGTCATCGGTGAGCTTGCCCCACTGCTCCTTGACCTTGCCCTTGACCTGCTTCCAGTTGCCTTCGACACGATTCCAATCCATTGCGGTTCTCCCTTGAACGATGAGACCGACCAACGGGCCGGCCGAGGCTTCGTTCCGAAGGCACGTTGCGGCAAGACTTCGCAATCCAGACTTCGCAATCCGACCAAGCTCCATCGTGACCCGCTCGAATGTGCGACGGCCGACGAGGCGCTTTGCCACGCATCGATCAAGGATAGGAACTTGCTTTCCGCACTCGTGTTGGCACTCCGGACTATTCACCCAACACACGGAGCGACCAATGCCGGACAAGCATCTCAGCGCCCTCTTCCTCGATACCCTCAAGGACATTTATTACGCGGAAAAGCAGATACTGAAGGCGTTGCCGCGGATGGCCAAGGCCGCCGAGTCCGACGATCTGCGTGCGGCGTTCGAGAAGCATCATGACGAGACCGAAGGACAGATCGAGCGGCTCGAGCAGATCTTCGACCTGATGGGCAAGCCGGCGCGCGGCAAGAAGTGCGACGCCATCGAGGGGATCATCGACGAGGGTAAGGAGATCATGGAGGAGTATGCCGACACGCCGGCGCTCGACGCGGGCCTGCTCTCGGCAGCCCAGGCGGTCGAACATTACGAGATCGCCCGCTACGGCACCTTGAAGGCTTGGGCCAACCGGCTCAGCATGAAGGATGCGGTCAAGCTCATCGACCAGACCCTGGCCGAGGAAAAGAAGACGGATGAAGCGCTCACCAAGCTTGCCGTCAGCGGCATCAACGCCGAAGCCGCCTGACCAGACGCGCGATGAAGCGACGTCCGCTTTGTACACATGCTCGCATTTGCTGGTAGATTGGACGCCGATTCAGCATCTGGGAGCCCGATGGCCCGACGCACCGGCAGCGCCGATCTTCCGCTCCATGGCGGCCGCGTGCCGCCATGGCTGGCGGCGCGCATGGCGACGCTGGGTGGCATCATCACGCAGGCCGTCGTCCACCATTACGGCCGCGATGCCTTTTTGCAGCGACTGTCGCATCCGTTCTGGTTCCAGTCGTTCGGCGCCGTGATGGGCATGGACTGGCACTCGTCCGGCATCACCACCAGCGTCATCGGTGCGCTGAAGCGAGGTCTGGCGCCGCTGCAGGGCGAGCTCGGAATCCATGTCTGCGGCGGGCGCGGCAAGCACTCGCGCCGCACGCCCGATGAACTGTCCGCCCTCGGCGACCGCGTCGGATTCGACGGTGCCGCCCTAACCCGCGCGAGCCGGCTGGTGGCCAAGGTCGACAGCGCCGCGGTGCAGGACGGATTCGAGCTCTACCTGCATGGTTTCTTCGTCACCGACGACGGCAAATGGACCGTCGTCCAGCAAGGCATGAACGGCGACAAGCGGCAGGCCCGCCGCTATCACTGGCACTCCGAAGGCCTGCGTAGCTTCGTCGACGAGCCGCACAGCGCGATCGACGGCCCGGCGCAGGGCGAGATCGTCAATCTCACCGATCACCGCGCCGAAGGCTCGCGCCAGGCGCAGCTCGATCTGCTCGCTGCGCTGGGGCCGGACGGCATCACGCGCGAATATGCCGAGCTGACGCAGAGCGCGACCGCGCAACCGGATCTCCTCCACCTGATCATGCCCGCGCATCACGACGTGCGCTCGAGCGACGTGTTCGTCCGCCGCCTGCACGGCACCCTGGCCGCGGCTGCCGATCGCGGGCCGCTGGATTTTCCCGAGCTGCTGCTGACGCCCGGCGTCGGCGCCCGCACGGTGCAGTCGCTCGCGATGGTCGCCGAGGTCGTTCACGGGACGCCCTATCGCTTCCGCGACCCGGCGCGCTTCTCGCTCGCCCATGGCGGCAAGGACCGTCATCCCTTCCCGGTGCCGATCAAGGTCTATGACGAGACCATCCGCGTGCTGAAGTCGGCCGTGCAGCAGGCAAAGCTCGGCCGCGATGAGGAGATGCAGGCGCTGAAGCGGCTCGACGATCAGGCCCGCAGATTGGAACGAACCGCCACCGGCCCCTCCTTCGAGGCGTTTGTCGCGAACGAGCGGGCCCGTTCTCCTGCGCTCGACGGCCGCTCGGTGTTCGGTTGGGAAGCCGACCTTGCCGAGCGCGACGGGATCACCAAGCCTTAAAGCGAAGGCTTGATCCACCGCTTGGACCATCGCATGGCGCGCGTATTGATTGGCACCTCCGGCTGGCACTATTCGTCCTGGCGCGGTCCGTTCTTTCCCAAGGGCTTGCCGCTCAAGCGGCAACTCGACTACTACGCGACGCAGTTTCCGACGACTGAGCTGAACGGCGTCTTCTACCGCACGCCGACCGAACAGGCGGTGACAGGCTGGCGCGACGCGACCGATGCGGATTTCGTCTTCGCCTGGAAGGCGTCGAAATTCATCACGCACTGGAAGCGCCTCTCCGCGAACTCGGTCAACAGTCTCCAATTGCTGGAAGAGCGTCTGTCGTTGCTGCGCAACAAGGCCGGCCCGGTCCTGTTTCAGCTGCCGCCGAACTTCACGATCGATGCCGATCGGCTAGCCTCGTTCCTGAAGCTGTTGAAGCGGCGGCGGCGCTATGCGTTCGAATTCCGCCACCCCAGCTGGTACGAGCCGCATATCCTGAAGCTGCTGGCGGATCGCAATATCGCGCTCTGCATTTCCGATCACCACGACGCGCCGGCGCCGTGGAAACGGACCGCGGATTTCGTCTACGTCCGCGGCCACGGCCCGGGCGGCCGATATCGCGGGCACTACAAGCCGGCCGAGCTTTCCGACTGGGCCAAACGCATCCGCGGCTGGAAGCGGCAGGGATGCGACATCTATGTCTATTTCGACAACGACCAGAAGAGCGCAGCGCCGGCGGATGCCAAACGGCTTTGCGCGCTACTCGGCGCCACCGTTCCCAGGCGGCGTTCGCAATAGGAACGAACGGTTCCAGCCTGCATTGGCTGCCAAAGAGACGAGCCGACGCGATGCCATCCGATCGTTGAAAGCCATTGCGCTGAACTACACGCTGAAGCGGGGCAAGGATCCCTCCCCGACCGACTACAAGGACCTCAAAAAGCCCTACGACAAGACTGTGCAGACCACCACCATGCTTGCGGCCAACGCGGCACATCCTGCACGCCTGCTGAAGTCGGCGACCTATCCCGGCGTAGCCTAGGCACGGAGCGGGACACGCCGCTTCATCCGACCTGGACCAACATTGCCATCCGCCTCGCCTTGTTAGGAACGCCGTTCCGGGCGGCATCGTTAGGCCGTTGACGCAACCAGCCAAATGGAGAGGCTATCATGAAGGTTTGCGACGCGATGACACCTGACGTCCAGCTGTGCACCCCCGACGATACGCTCCGCGATGCCGCAGAAGCGATGGCAGCGCTTGGCGTCGGCCTGCTGCCGGTTACCGATAGCGAGCGCCTGGTCGGCATGATCACGGACCGCGACATCGCGCTTCGCGGCATCGGAATGGGTCGCGGCCCCGACTCGCGGGTCGGCGACGTCATGACGGCCGAGGTGAAGTATTGTTTCGAGGATCAGGAGCTCGACGACATCGCGCAGAACATGGGTGCGATCCAGGTTCGGCGCCTGCCGGTGCTGAGCCGGGACAAGCGCCTGGTCGGAATCATCGCACTCGGGGATATCGCCCTGATCCAGGCCAGCGATGGTACGGGCATGGCGCTCAGCCAGATCTCACGCCCGACCACCCAACACGCGCAACTCTAGACTTACACGGCTCCGCTTCGCGGCCCTGGCTCGCAAAGGCCCGGCTCGCGAAGCGGAGCGTCAGCGCCAATGGCCGACTATGTACCGTGGATCGTGATTGCCGCCGGGGTCATCGCCCTGATCGTCACGGCGCTGCTCTGGCGCGCCCATTACGTCAGCTCCGATTGACCGAACGGGGAGCTCGCGCCGTCAGGCCGCCATCTTGCGGCAGGATTCCGCGCACGCACGGCACATCGCCACGCATTCGTCCATGCCGCCGACGCGCTCGCAATCCTCGGCGCATTCACCACAGATCTCCGCGCATTCCCGGCAGGTGTGCTTGTGGTGCGGGGTGTTGATCAGCATGAAATGGGCCGCCGTCCGGCACATTTCCGCACAAGCCATCATCAATCGGAAATGCGCCGGCTCGACATGCTTGCCGCCGGTGACGAGACAATGGTTCATGGCCGTGCCGAGGCAGGTCCTATAGCAGGACAGACAGGTCTCGACGCATCGGTTCATTTCCTCAGAGAATGCCATGTCGATACCTCACGCCTGCGCCAGCAGCTGGCGCAGGTAGCAAAGTCCATCAAGGGTCAGCTTCGACTCGCGGACTTCGCCCTGCGCGATCTCGGCTTCGAGGAAGGTCTCGAGTTCGGGAAGCGCGCGGTCGAACCTGTCCGCGATGCCCATCAGCTCGCAGGTTTGCTTGATCCGCTCGATCGGTTTTTCCAGCACGTTGATCTCAACCATTTTGGCATAAGCGCGGGTCATGCCGTTGGTTCCTATGCTCATTGCCGGGTGCGCTGCTGCGGGGTCTGCGCCGGCTAAGACGCCCTGCCGACCGTGTCGGCCATGGTTGCGCCACGCGCTCCGAGCGGCTTGCGGCGGCCCTCGGTCGAATCGAGCATGGTCTGATGCTCGATCTCTGAATTCAGCTCTGCCCCGCACAGCACGATGATGGCGGACATCCACATCCACGTCATCAGACCGATGGCCGCCCCCAGCGAGCCATAGGTCGCGTTGTAATCGCCGAAGTTCGCCAGATACCAGGAGAGCAGCACCGAACCGGCCAGCCACAGCACGGCCGCTGCGACGGCGCCGACGCTGAGCCACTGCCAGCGCGGCCTGGTTCGGCTCGGACCATAGCGGTACAGCACCGCGAGCGCGGTGAGGAGCAGGAGCACCAGGATCGGCCACCGTCCGAACCGGATGACGAGCTCGGCGGTCGTGCCCAGTCCGACCTGCTGTAGCAGAAGCGGGACGACGACCACCGCTCCGACCATCAGTATGATGGAAATCAGCCCGGCGATCGTGAACGAGAGGGACATCAGATTCAGTTTGACGAAGCTGCGCTTTTCCTTCTCGTCGTAGACGACGTTGAGCGCATCGAAGATCGCCTTCATGCCGGCATTGGCGCTCCAGATCGCGATCAGCAGGCCGGCGGCAAAGGTCAGGCCGAGCGTCGAGGTCCCCTTCGCGAGCACGCGCGCGATCTGGTCCTGGACGATCGCAAACGAGCCTTCCGGCAGCATCAACGCCAGGCTCTGCAGGTTCGATGAGATCGTGGACGGATCGGCGAACAGGCCGTAGCTCGAGACCAGCGCGGTGATCGCCGGGAAGATCGCGAGCAGGCCATAGAACACGACGCCGGCCGCGGTTGCCAGCAGACGGTCCTCGTCGATCTGCTGATAGGTGCGCAGCAGAATGTCCTTCCAGCCGGCAGTCGGAATCTCGAGCGGCGTGTCGGCGAGCCGTCCACGATCTTGCGTTTCGGCCAGCGCGGGTTCGACGCCCTGCTCCCGAGCGGACGGCCGCTCCGATCGGGACAGCTGGCGGGCGATCGCCAACGTCGCCAGAGCCGTTGCACCGGCGAGCATCAGGTCGTTCGGCCAATTGCGCAGCGTACCCATCGCTAGTCCTGGATCGCATCGCGCTGACGCCGGGCGCGCGATGCAGCAAACCAGCCGACAAGCATGATTGCAGCTCCGGCGGCCAGTGCGCGGGTGGTGGGATCTACGCTCGCCCCTGCTCCCGTCCGCGTGGTGGCGATCAGCCGCGCGGCGACGGGCTCTGCGATCGCGCGCTTGAGCATGTCGGCCTGTCGGCCCGGGCGCGGCACGGCCGGCGCAGGACGCGCGAGCAGCACGCGGCCCATGACGAGCCCCAGGATCCCGAGGAGGACAAAGGCACCGCCGATCGCGGCATATGCGATCCAGATGCCGTAATGCATTTCAAGGGCGTGGAAAGCCGCGCCAACCCCGATCCCGGTCGCGATCAGAAGCGAGACCGCACCCGCCAGCATGAAGCTGCACGCAAATGCGTAGCCAGTCACCAGGCGCGTCATCCATTGTCGCAAGTCCGCAAGGTAGGAGCGGAAGATCAGGCTCAGCGAAGACGACGTGTTGACGCGCATGACGAGGTCCATTGCAAGTCGGCATCCGACAACCCGGCGGGAAGATCGACGTTCCTCCCCGGCAACGCGCAACAGTTTGCGCCATGCGGGACAGCGCGAACCGAGCGCTAACTGACCGGAGGGAGATTTGCGCGTGGTGGCATGGAGCTCGGGAATGGCTTCGCGACCATGAGCGTCCCGCGCTCGTCGGTTTCGAGCGCGATCTTCTGGGCGAGCATCACGTCGCCCGCCGCCAGCGCGCCGACGGGCCGGAAGCACCAGCCGAGCACGATACGATCGCCGCCGTCCATCTCATAGACGTTGGTCGAGGTGCCGTAGCAAATCCGGTATCGCTTGCCGGAGTCCGAGCCGATGACGTCGAAGCGCTTATACTTTTCGAACTGCGCCCGCTGCTCGGGTGACAGCCACGCGGACAGCAGCGCAAGTCCGCGCGCCTCAATTCGCTCATAGGCCTGCCAGCGATCCCAGATCGCGGCCAGCGTCGCACCCAGCGTGCCGGCGGCGCGCCGGAGCACGGACCGCAGGGACATCTCGCGCAGACGGGCGAGCATTGGCGTCAGCCGCCGACCAGCCTCGGATAGAACAGGGTTTCCTCGGCGGTCGGATCGAGCGCGCGGACCAACTTCGCCTCTCCGGTCGCTTGCCGGATTGCGGCGGTGTAGCCGTCCGACGTGAGCTGGGTGAAGCGAGCATTCGCCCAGGCCAGCTGCTCACTGTTGTCGGGGTCGAACTGCTGTCTCGTGTCGCCGGAGTGGTCCATCACCAAGATCGTTGCCATCATCGTCTCCCTTGAAGGACATTCACAACTGCATCAGACAATCGGCACGGCCGTCGTCGGCCTGCCGCCCATCCACTCCGGCAGCGCGGCGCCGTCGCGGTGACGGCCACCCGCGCCGGCCGCGGCCCACGCGGCGACCGCACCGAACAGCAACGCCGCCGCAACCGAGAAAGCCAAGATCACTGCGCTGCGTCGCGACCGCTGGATGGCGGTCCTGGCATCGCCCATCACGCTGTCGACGCGTTTCTCCGCCTCCGCAGCAGGCAGACCGGTCGCGGCCGCCACCTGCTGGATCAGATAGCTGCGATCGTCGGAGCTGACGCCACTGCGGCCGGAGCTCGTCAGCAGGATGCGACCGGCCTCTGCCCGCTCATAGCCGATATCGAGATTGGCCGGACGCCGCACTGACCGGTACAGGCGGTCGAGCTCGGCGCTCAGCAGCGGCTCCGCGGCCGTCGCAGATGGCCGGTTCTGAACCACCGGACGCGCGGTTGACAGGCCAACCAGCGCGACGATCGTAGCACCGAGGATGACGGCGAGCGCCCAGGCGGTCAGGCCGTGAAGCCCGTCGCGGCTGTCGATCTCGTCGGATGGCGTCGCGCCGATCACGCGCTGGGCCCGGCCGGCGATGTAGCCGCCGACGCCGAAGCTCACCAATGCCTGCAGGATCAGATACAGCCCCGACAGCAACGCGAGCGCGGCTGATGCGTCGCGCCATGACGGCGAGCTTGAACTGACACCCAACCCGACCGCAGCGCCGAAGCCGATCAGGATCACCGACAGCGCCGCCGCAGCCAGCGCGCCGGCGATGACCGGACTCCATTGCAGCCGAAGCCCGGTCCTGTTGGCGGCGGACACGGCAAGCCCTCGCTCGTTATCCATGACGCGCCTACCGCAGCCCGAAGAACGACAATATCGCCAAAATGACCACGATCAGTCCGACCAGATAAATCAACTGGTTCATGAAAACCTCCTCCGTCCTTCCCGTCCTGACAATCTGGTGGAGAAGCCAAGGTTCCTACGCGGACGAACCGGCGCGATGCGGCAGGCCAAAAAAAAGGGCCCCGCCGAAGCGAGGCCCTCATTGGTCGTCGCGATCTGCTGATCGCGACGTGCGACCAACACCGTTAGTCGTCGTCCCAGTCATGACCACGGATCACGAAGCCGCGGTCGCGGTAGTAGTCGCGATGATGGTTGTACCAGCCGTGGTGCCAGCCCCGGTCATGCCGGTATACGTCGACGCGCGGACCACCATAATATCGATCGCTGTAGTAGCCGTGGTCGCGGCCGACATAGATGCCCACACCCTGCGCGCTCGCAACGGTCGGTGCCGCTATCGAGAGTGCCGCAACCGCGGCAAGAGCGTAAGTAAGCTTCGTCATGGCATCCTCCTTTCTAGTACGCCGTGATAACGACTGGCGTCCGCGCATGTTGCAGGAACAGGATCGGAACTTTCCTGAACGTTCCTTCACCATCATGGCGGCTGGACGTGACCGGAGGATGAGATCGAGGAGGCACTCGACGCTCTACTCGATCGCTGTGGCTCCACTCCCTGTTCGACACAAGTGACCCCAGCTCAGGGATGGAGAGCTGGGGTCGTAGCGGGGTTCTCCTGGTTGCGCTGACGGCCGGTCGGCGCGTCAGCTCGCGAGAGCATGCGCGTCGAAGTCAGTTCCGGCACTAACGTCTGCAAATGTGCGACGCACAATCGTGCCGCTGCGATTGCCCGATCAGACCGCCTAGCGCCACATGCTCGGGGCGGTGCGCAACGCGGCCTGGCCTGCGATGCGCAGCTCATCGATTGACGAGCGTCCCTCGCGAATGGCCTGCAGCAATCCAGAGGCGACGTTGGTCCGCTTCGTCGTATCCGAGCGCGGCACGCCTCCGCAGACCTCGTCGAGCACCGCGCGAAGCACTGCGGCCGTCTCTCCATCGAGCATGATTGCCTCCCTGCCCTCGTGGATCGAACTGCATCGTAGCGCGACACCGCGCGAGAGGAGTTCAAGTATGTTAACAGCCGTATCCAAATCTTGCGCGGCCGACCGTCGCGCTGTCTTCGTCGCGACAAATCACTGTCATGTTCAGATCGTCAGTGCGCTCTGCAAAATGACGCGCCTCCGCGTCAGTCCCGCTGCGACATTTCAAGGATCGCATCAGCGAACGCCTGCGGCGCCTCGCGCGCCCGCCGCACCGGCATCCGTCGCGATTTCAGGGGGAGCAGCATAGAGCCGCCTTGCCGCGTCTCAGCCGCGCCGCTTGGTGTGCAGATAGTCGGCCGAAAACAGCGCCGTGTCCTTGAGCAGCTTCAGGTCGTTGATCGTCAGCATGCGGTCGCGCAGCACGATCAGGCCGGAGCCGCGCAGCTCCTGCAGCGTCCTGTTGACGTGGACCACCGACAGGCCGGTGGCATCGGCGAGATCCATCTGCGTGACCGGGAACAGGCAGGAATCGCCGTCGATCATTCCAACCGGCAGCAGGCGCTCATGGAGTTCGCACAACAGATGCGCGACCCGCTCCAGCGCCACGCGCCGTCCGATATTGACCGTCCATTCCCGCTGGATCGCGCTGTTCACCATGGTTTCGCACAACAGCGCCTCCTCCAGCGAACGGTCGCTCGCCAGCAGTTGCTCGAACGCCGGCCGCTTGATGTCGGCATAGGTGACCGGGGTCAGCGCGCCGATCGAATGATCCATCACCGACAGCAGATAAACGCAGGCGTCGCAGCTGTCGCCCGGCAGGATGAAATTGACGATCTGGCGGCGGCCGTCCGGCAGCGTCTTGTAGCGGCAGAGCCAGCCCGACAGGATGATCCTGACGCTCTCGACCGGATCGCCCTCGGTGGCGAGGTCTTCGCCCGGGCGGGCCCGATGCAGCCCTTCCTGGATCGCCTGTTGCAGCAACGCGATCCCGCGTTCGGACAATTGCCGCAGGGCATTGAGCCGCCGGATCACCGGCTGCGCCAGATTTCCCTCGAGGATCGGGGGATGCATCTAGCTCCCCATGCTCGGCGTATGGATGGCTTGCGGGTTCATCGGTATGGCGATCGTGCAGTGCAGTCCCGACGGATTGAACTCGAGCGTGCTCTTGCCCTTGAACTCGAACGCCAGCGTCCGCTCCAGGAGATCGGATCCAAATCCCCTGCGGCGCGGCGGCGCCACCGCGGGCCCGTTGCGCTCGCGCCAGTCGAACAGCAGTTGCCGCGGATCGGCCGCATCATCGATGCGCCATGAGACGTCGATGCGCCCGGCCGTATCGCTCAGCGCGCCATACTTCAAGGCATTGGTTGCGAGCTCGTGGAGTGCCAGCGCGAAGGTCTCCGCGGCCTTGGGCTGGAGCCGGATCCTGGGACCTGCGACCTTCAGTTGCTCGCCTTCCTTCGCGTTGTACGCAAGCAATTCCTCGACCACGAGATATTCGAGGTCGACGCCGCCTTCCGGATCGCGGGTCACCAGCGACTGGGTCCGCGCGAAGGCGTTGAGCCGGCCGTCGAGATGCGATGCGTAGTCCTCGACGTTCGCGCTGGTCTCGGCCGAGCGGCGCGCGATCGAGCGGACCACGCCGAGCGTGTTGCGCACGCGATGCTGCAGCTCGGCAAGTAGCAGCCGCTGCCGCTCCTCGGCCCGCGTGATCGCGGTGACGTCGATGAAGGTGATCACGACGCCGGCGATGAAATTGTCGATGCTGCGGTACGGCAGGATGCGCACGATATAGCGCGTGCCGCTGTCGGGCGCGGTCAGCTCGCGCTCGGCGCTGGCTAGCGTCCGCAGCACGCGCCGCACATCGTCGTAGAGCTCCTCGATCGGGATGCGCGCCTTGATATGCGCGATCGGGCGGCCGACATCGGTCTCGACCAGATGCAGCAAATGCGTGATCGCCGGCGTGAAGTTCATCACCTTCAGATCGTTGTCCAGGAACACGGTCGCGATCTGCGTGCTCTCGAGGAAATTCTTCAGGTCGCTGGTGGCGCGGGTCAATTCCTGAACGCGATGCGCCAGCTCGCCGTTGACGGTCGTCAGCTCCTCGTTGACCGACTGCAATTCCTCGCGCGAGGTCTCCAGTTCCTCGTTGGCGGATTGCAGCTCCTCATTGAGCGATTGATACTCCTCGTTGGAGGATTTCAGTTCCTCATTGGTGCTTTCGAGCTCCTCGATCGTGGCCTGCAACCGCTCGCGGGTGGCGCGCAGCTCGCTCTCCAGCCGCTCGACATGCTCGGTCCTGACCAGAACGTTGGGATTGGTTTCGGCGCGATCCACAGGGCGGATCGGCCCATCCTTGAACAGCACGACGAAATTGCGGTGACCCGCAGGGCCGTCGAGAATTGGTTCGGCCGTGATGTCGACCAGCACGCGATGCCCGTTGACGCCGAGTTGCACCTGCTCGGCATGCGCGGCCTCGTTGGTTTCCGCGGCACGGCTGAGCGCCGTGCGCAGCTCAAGTCTGAGGTCGCGGTGCACGAGTTGCAGCAGGTCGAGGGTCGCCGTGCCTGCGGTCGGCTCGATATAGCGGCCGGTGCGGCCGGAGAAATGCAGGATGTGAAAGTGGTCGTCGGTGATCACATAGGCCGGCGCATAGCGCTCGGCGATGCGCTGGGCGCGGCGCTCGAGGCCGACATCGGGGCCGATGGAGCGGACCGGTGGTATGTCGATCGCGGCTCGCCCGGCCGCCGTCGTGATCGGGAATTCCGGCGGCAGCCGCGTCCCGGTCTCGAGCTTCTTGAAGATGCGTGCGCGCCGGTCGACCGGCGCGAACAGCTTCGGATGCCGCGTGACGTTCTCGGAATTGCCGAGAAACAGGTACCGGTCCGGCAGCAGCGCAAAATGGAACAGCGGAATGACGCGGTTCTGCAGCTCGGCATTGAGATAGATCAGGAGGTTGCGGCACGAGATCAGATCGAGCTTGGAGAACGGCGCGTCCTTGATGACGTTGTGCTGCGAGAAAATGCACATCTCGCGCAGCTCCTTGACGACGCAGTAGGTGTCGCCTTCGCGCACGAACCAGCGCGCCAGCCGTTCCGGCGTCATATCGTTCTCGATGCTGGTGCGATAGCGCCCGACGCGCGCGGCGGCGAGCGCGCGCCCGTCGATGTCAGTCGCGAAGATCTGCACCTGCGGCACCGAGTCGAGACCGGCCATATGCTCGCGCAGCAGGATGCCGATCGAATAGGCCTCTTCGCCGGTCGCGCAGCCAAGCACCCAGACACGCACCTGCTGGCCGACGCCCTTCCCTTCGAAGATCTTCGGGATGATCTGGGTTTCCAGGACATCGAACTCCTTCTTGTCGCGGAAGAATTCCGTGACGCCGATCAGGAGGTCGTTGAACAGATGTTGCGCCTCGTCCTTGTCGTTTCTCAGGAAATCGACATAGGCAGAGATATCGTCGATCTGCACCACCTGCATGCGGCGCTGGACGCGGCGCAGGAAGGTGTTCTGCTTGTAGCCGTGGAAATCGTTGCCGGTCTTGTTGCGAAGGATATCCGCAATGCGCGCAAGCGAGGTTGCCGCCGCGGCCAGCACCTCGTCGAACCCCTGCTTCTCCTCGAGCCGGCGCAGGTGGCGGGCATAGACGTCGATATGCTCGGGAATGGCCTCGGGCGGCAGCACAAAATCCGCGATCGCGACGGCCGAATTGCCTTCGGCGTGCGGATCGGGTTCGCCATCCCCGATGCGCTCGGCGATCGCCAGGCCGCCATGATCCTTCAGGGTCGCGACCCCGAGCGTGCCGTCGCCACCGGTGCCGGCCAGCACCACGCCGATCGATTCCTCGGCGCGCTCCTCCGCCAGCGACACCAGGAAACTGTCGATGGTGGCCCGCTCGGCGCGCGCCTGCTCGGCGCGCCGGACCGCGAAACGGTCGCCATGAACGGTGGTGATCATGTCGGACGGACACAGATGGATCGTGCCACCCTCGACGAGCTGTCCGTCGCTGATCTCGGACAGCCGGGCGCCTTCCGATCGCTGCAACGCTTCGCGCAACCGGGTGTCCTCGATGGCATCCCGGTACTGCAACACGAGCACGACGGCCTGGTCCGGATTGAGCCTCAGCTTCGAGAAGAACCGCTCGATGCTGTCGAGGGTGCCAGCGGACGCGCCCACACCTATGATCAGCGGCGCCTTGGACTGGCGCTCTTCGTCTCCGCTCTGGGATTGGCCAACATCATCCATGATTGCAGCGGCTCTCATTCTCCTGCTGGCGTCTCGCCCGCGTCTTTTGATAGCAGAGTTTAGTCCTATCCCAACGGGATAGGTAGGAATTCTCCAACCTCCCGGGAACCTCGACTCCGGGATCGATTGCCCTCCAAAACCGGAAGGGTCATAGTTAGGTGATGGAAGGCGACCCGACGATAGATGGATCCGGAGAGCTCACAGCCCTGATCAGGCGCGCGGAACGGGCGACCGCAGAAGCCCATCGCCTCATCGACGAGAATGACCTCTGGCGCCAGCGCGTCCTCCAGCAGTTTGACCACATGTTCGAACTCGGAGCGGAGTTCAGGGCGCAGAGGCGCATCCCCGATCCTCCTCCCGGGCGCTAGTGCGATGTCACCCGCTCCTCGAGATATGCGACCCGCTGCACGATCAGGGTTCGATGCCGCTCCCACTCGATCAAGGTCTGCTTGAGCAAGCCGACCAGCCGCTCGGCTTGCACAGTGTCGTGACCGGCCCGTTGCAGCCAATCCAGCAGATCCTGCTGGCCGCGCAGCCGCCTCCAGCCCTCCTCGATATCGACGTCCGCCTTGACCAGCAGCGCACGTTCGGACCGCAGCTGTTCGGCCCAGTTCGCATGCTCAGCGCTGGCCATCACGGTTCCTTCCGCACCGGTCGCTTCGGATCGAGCGATTGTAGCATGACTCGCCGGATCATATCGGCGTATTCGCGATATTCAGCGGCGCGCGCGTCATACATTTGCGCGACCGCCGGGCGACCGCTCTGGCGGCCGTCCTCGGCCATCCGGTGCACCAGTTCGGCGCGCTCCTCGATGATGCGGAGTGCGACCCGAAGCGCCTCGTCAACCCGGCCCTCCTGCTCCTTGGCAAGCGCGTCGGCCGTATAGGCGTGACCGACCTGACAGCGGAATCGCAGCGGGTGCCCGACCTTGAGCTCGGAAAGGACGCCGCCGCACCCCGGACAGGTCAGCGGCGCGGGATCGGCAATCTCGACCAGCGTATCGCTGCCGACGCGCTCGCCCGCCGCAATTTTCACCTCCAGCACGATCTCCGGCGGAATCGGCAGGATCGCGCCGGGCCGCTCCCGGACCAGATCGGACAGCACATCGCCAAGCCGTGCACCCGGGATACAGAGGTCAACCGTGGTCGCTTCCAATGCCCTGAGCGGCATTTCATCGGAAATAGCGTCCTGGGGCTCCTGAACCAGTGCGACCCCACCGCAGCGCTTGATCGCGTTCAGGCCCGCCGCGCCGTCGGACAGCAGGCCGCTGAGCACAACGCCAATCACGCGCGGTCCATAGTGCAGTGCGGCCGAGCGAAACAGCGCGTCGATCGCCGGCCGGACCAGATTTTCGCGTGGCCCGCGGCCGAGCATCAGGTGGCCGTTCTGGATCAGCAGATGGTGGTCCGGCGCCGCCAGATAGACGTGACCATTTTCGATGACCATGCCGCTTTCCGCCTGCCGGACCGGCAGCTTGCCGGCTGCGCTCGCGACCGTGGAGAGAATGCCGATGCCGTGAGACGGTATGTGCAATACGATGAAGACCGCGGCCGGCAGATCCACCGGCAGCCGGCCCAGAATCTCCTTCAACGGTGCAGTCGCCCCAGCCGAACCGCCGATGACGATGATGTCCCGATTGGACATGGAACCTGCCTTTTCCAATATTGTTTACAACAAGGCGAGCATTCGGCTTATGTTCCAATTTTGCGACGACATCACACCGGGTACGGCCCGAATCGACATGTCTGAATTTGCACCTTTGCGCGAACGCCCTCTCCTGACCGGACGGCGCGTCCTGATTGTCGAAGACGAATATTTCCTTGCCGACGACATGCGCAGCGCGCTGCGTGCGCTCGGTGCTGATATCGTCGGGCCGGCCGGTGACATCGACGATGCGCTTCGTATCCTTCAAGACGGCGGCGTGATCGATGGAGCGGTGCTCGATGTAAACATCCGCAAGCAGATGATCTATCCGGTCGCGCGCGAGCTGCAGGCGCGCGGCGTGCCGATGGTGTTCACCTCGGGATACGACAAGATCGTGCTGAGCAGCGAATTCGCGGACGTTCCATTGTGGGAGAAGCCGTTCGATCATCGCGCCATGGCGCACGGGCTCGCCGGCATGATCCTGCGCGGCAATGATGCTGCCGGACACGAATAATCCGCTCGAGCATTTGCAAATGTTAGTGCGGAGGTCTGCAGAGGGCCTCACGATACCCCGGTCACGATATCGGACGGGGGGTGCGTAATGACCGAGATCGAAAGACGTATCGAGCTGCTGGAGCAGACGGCCGCAGAGAGCGCGCTGATCGCCGACCTCTCGACCGTCACGGAAACCCGCATCCGTAACGCCCAATTGGCAAACGAGTTGCGCCTCGTCGTCGCGCAGCTCAGGACCTTGAGGCCGGGTGACGCTCATATTGTCTGATTGTCTCGGTCCGCGATCTCCGGTGAACCGGCGGCGTGATGCATCCTCCATCGTTTTCAGGAAGGACAACGACACTGCACGATTCAACGGATCGGATCGCGGAATGCCGGCAACTGGCCGACGAGGCCGACCGTCTGGCCGCGACGTCCGGCGTCGAAAGGACGCGCAAGGATTACGAGTTGCTGGCCAGGTCCTGGCGACAATTGGCGCTGAGCTACGAATTCTCCATGCATCTCGAACGCTTCATCAAAGCCCGCTAGTCGGCCTGTCGACCGATAGGGATATTGCACGCCCCCGCCAGCGAAAGCCTTACGTACTGTTGTCGCGGTGGGCTTTGATCTCCATGCGCGTGCTCGCGGAATTACGCACCGATTGCCGCAACTCGGCGAGCTGATCGTCTCGCTGATCCGCGAGCGATCGCTTCTGTGCGCGCAAAGTGAGACTTTCTTCGATGGCAAGCTGAGCGCGGGCGAACAGGGGATCGATCATCGACGAAACATGTCACCCGATCGCTGCCGCCGCCCTGTCATGTGATAAGTCCGAAGCGGGTTTGCTCCGAGGCAGTGCGACAAACGTATCTCATGAGACATCGAAGATTGTTCGAACGCGGTCGTCGCCAGCGTCGATGCGCCGCTTCATGGCCTGCTCCCTGGCGGGGGTGACCCAGCATGGTTCCGCCTCCGCAAGGTGCGAAAGCTCAACACAGGTCAGGATTCAGGATTCCATATTGGCTTTCCGCCTGCGGGAAGGGTTCCTGCGTCTTGCGGCCCAGAAACGTGCTGGCGCGGCTTTCGGCGAGGAGCTTGCGCGCGTGCTCGACGACCCGGATCATCCGCTCGGTATCGTCGAGATCACGGTAATTGGAAAGACGATAGATTTGCCGCTCGATGGGCATGACGTACTCCCTGTTATGCAGGCGGGAGCACAATCGGTCTCTCAGCCACCGACGCCTACGGGCAGAGCCTTGGCCGGTGATGAGGAGA
This sequence comes from Bradyrhizobium sp. USDA 4504, assembly GCF_054063995.1. NCBI lineage: Bacteria > Pseudomonadati > Pseudomonadota > Alphaproteobacteria > Hyphomicrobiales > Nitrobacteraceae > Bradyrhizobium > Bradyrhizobium sp. USDA 4504. The sequence goes on from NZ_JBSSGV010000001.1 coordinate 2,923,228, forward strand.
CAACAAACCTCGACCAGGAAAGTTGCCAACGAAGTGCTGTGCCGGAAGCCCGAGGCGCCGGAGATGGCATTCGGCCAAGCGACAGGCGCCGACGGGCAACTCAGCAAAACAGTTCCTACGGCGTCCTGCCGGATCGGACGCGGCCAGCCCGCGGCGCGTGCACCGATCTGCGTTGAGCTCGCCGGCTATTCGGCGACGCTCATCTGCTTGCACAAGATCCCGAGAGCCTCCGCACACCCGCGCGGCTTGGTTACCACGGGGAGGTGCGCATACTTCTCGGGCAGCGTGCTGGGGTCGTAGCCGGTATACAGGGTGACCGGTGTTCCCATCGCAAGCAGGGTGTCGATCAACTTGTAGGACGAGGTTCCATTGACGTTGATGTCGATCAGCGCGCCGGACGCTCCGGACGCGTGCGGGCGGGCTTCGTCGATCGAAGCGAACGGGCCGACGACGTGATAGCCGGCCTGTCGTGCCAGCGTGGCACAGTCATCGGCAATGAAATACTCGTCCTCCACGATCAAGATCGTACGCATAGCAGTACCTCTGCCAGTTGATCTTCGCGGATGATCGAGGCGTTAACGTTCTCCCGCCGGTTGGGTTTCCCAGCCGCGTCGTTCCGCGCACCGTTAGGACAGCGGTCATGGCCCATTTCAAAGAGCGGGAATTCAAGGCGGAGGGTGGTCCCGATTTTCCAGGCGCGCGCCGTCAGCTACCGGCCACCAGCAACCCGACGTACAGCCAGAGTACAATTGTCACAGTGATCGTTGCGGCGAAAAAGTAGCGGTCGATGAGATTCATCAACTGCACCTTCGGCTGACTATGGCGGATATCGAATCGCGGTCGAAACATCAGTCGCTGCCGCTTGTCATCTCTCTGCCTGGTTCCGGCATTTACATATGAGAGACCGGTGATCCCGCCCGGAGATGGCTCGTTTGCCGATGCCGAAGAACAAACCAGTCGCCGTCACCGCTAGGGTGTGCGGGTGCGCGGCTCCAAGGCGGCAAACGAAGGAACGAGGGTCGGCGCCTGCGGTTGGAGCCGGCGAACGCAATGCATCAGCCAAGAACCGCAGCCAAGAACCGCCGCCGCTATCGCTGCCCGACGTCCCGCCCGGCCCCGCCATCAGTCGAGCACGATCATCACCGGCGGATCAACCTGTAGCTGTTGTGATAGTTTTGGGGAGGAGTTGGCTCCATGAAAGCAACCATCGAACAAAGAACGACCGCCGGCAATCTCGACCTGCTCGACCGCTACTGGCGCGCCGCCAATTACCTTTCGGTCGGGCAAATCTATCTTCTCGACAATCCGCTGCTCGGCGAGCCGCTGCGCAAGGAACACATCAAGCCCCGCCTGCTCGGCCATTGGGGCACCACGCCGGGCCTGAATTTCGTCTATGCCCATCTCAACCGGGTCATTCGCGCGCTCGATCTCAGCGTCATCTACATTTGCGGTCCGGGACACGGCGGTCCGGGCATGGTGGCGAACACATATCTCGAAGGCACCTATAGCGAGATCTATCCCGATGTCGGCCGAGACATGGACGGTCTGCGCAAACTGTTCCGGCAGTTTTCCTTCCCCGGCGGTATCCCAAGCCACGCAGCACCGGAAACGCCCGGCTCCATCCATGAGGGTGGCGAACTCGGCTATTCGCTGGTCCACGCCTATGGCGCGGCATTCGACAATCCCGATCTGATCGTGGCCTGCGTCGTCGGCGACGGCGAGGCGGAAACCGGTCCGCTCGCTGCATCGTGGCACTCGAACAAGTTCCTGAATCCCGCGCGTGACGGCGCGGTGCTGCCGATCCTGCATCTCAACGGCTACAAGATCGCCAATCCGACGCTGCTCGGGCGGATGGGCGACGAGGAAATCCGCAGCCTCTTTCGCGGCTACGGACATGAGCCGCTATTCGTCGAGGGCGACGATCCGATGCCGATGCATCGCGCCATGGCCGCTGCCCTGGATGAGGCGCTTGCAGCCATTCACAAGATCCAGACCGAGGCGCGCGGCGGCAAACGATCGGAGCAGCCACGCTGGCCGATGATCGTGCTGCGCAGTCCGAAGGGCTGGACCGGTCCGAAGGAGGTCGACGGGCTCAAAGTCGAGGGCTTTTGGCGCGCGCACCAGGTGCCGATCGCGCAAGTCCGCGACAACCCCGAGCATCTCAGGCTGCTTGAAGACTGGATGCGCAGCTATCATCCCGAGGACCTGTTCGACAAGGACGGTGCGCTGATCCCGGAGCTCCAGGCCCTCGCCCCGACCGCGAACCGCCGGATGGGCGCTAATCCGCATGCCAATGGCGGCCTTCTGAAACGTGAGCTCCGGCTGCCGGACTACCGCGCATTTGCCGTCGACGTGAAGCAGCCGGGTCAGGCGATCGCCGCAGCGACCCACGAACTTGGAAAATACCTGCGCGATGTCCTCAAGCTGAATGCCGATGCCGGCAATTTCCGCATCATGGGACCCGACGAAACCTCATCGAACCGGTTGGATGCCGTATTCGAAGCCACAGACCGGGTCTGGATGGAGCCGACCGAGCCGTATGATGTCCATCTCGCTCAAGACGGCCGTGTCATGGAGGTCCTCAGCGAGCACCTCTGCCAGGGCTGGCTGGAGGGCTATCTATTGACCGGACGCCATGGCTTCTTCTCCTGCTATGAAGCGTTCATCCACATCGTGGATTCGATGTTCAACCAGCACGCCAAATGGCTGAAGGTCTCGCGCCAATTGGCCTGGCGGCGTCCGATCGCCTCGCTCAACTATCTGCTGACGTCGCATGTCTGGCGCCAGGATCACAACGGTTTCAGCCACCAGGATCCCGGCTTTGTCGATCTGGTCACCAACAAGAAGGCCGACATCGTCCGTGTCTATTTCCCGCCCGACGCCAACACGCTGCTATGGGTCGCCGATCACTGCCTGCGGACCTACGATCGGATCAATGTCATTGTCGCCGGCAAACAACCGTCCGCGCAATGGCTTTCGATGCAGGACGCCGCCACCCATTGCGACGCCGGCATTGGCATCTGGACGTGGGCCGGAACCGGAGATGCCACAAGCGAGCCCGATGTCGTGATGGCTTGCGCGGGTGACGTTCCGACGCTGGAGACGCTCGCCGCCGTTGATCTGCTGCACAAGGCCCTCCCCGACCTCAAGATCCGCGTGGTCAACGTCGTCGACCTGATGACGCTGCAGCCGAGGCAACAGCACCCTCATGGCCTCAGCGATCGCGACTTCGACAGCCTGTTCACGCGCGATCGCCCCGTCATCTTTGCCTACCACGGCTACCCTTATCTCATCCACCGACTCACCTATGGCCGGGCCAATCACGACAACATGCATGTGCGCGGCTTTGTCGAGGAAGGCACGACGACCACACCTTTCGACATGGTCGTTCTCAATGGATTAGACCGCTATCATCTCGCGATCGAGGTGATCGAGCGCGTGCCGGGGCTCGCCACCAAGGCCGCACAGATCAAGCAAGGATACCGGAACGCCTTGATCGCGCATGCGCGATATGTGCGCGAACATGGCGAGGACATGCCGGAGGTTCGAGACTGGGTCTGGCCGAACGGCACTGGCGGCGCCACACCTGCGGGCGGTTGAGCCATGCCGACGTCCGATGCGGTTCTGGTCGTCAACTCCGGCTCGTCGAGCATCAAGTTCGGCGTTTTCGATGCTTCGCATACCGATCCCGCGCTGCTCTGCAAGGCACAGGTCGACGAGCACGAGGGCGCGTCGCGATTGGTCTTCACCGACCCGGCCGGCCGCGCGTCGTTCGCGTTGGAGCAAGCCGAACCAGATGCGTCGCCCGATCGGCTGTTCGCCGACGTCCTGGCACGGATCGAACATCATCTCGGCCAGCGGCTGCGTGCCGTCGGGCATCGCGTCGTACATGGCGGCCGCGAATTTTCGCGACCGGTCGAAGTCAACCGGACGGTGCTTGCCGTCCTCGACGCCCTCACCCCGCTGGCGCCGTTGCATCAGCCTCGCTGCCTGACGCCAATCCGGGCAATCAGCGCGATCCGGCCGGAACTGATGCAGGTCGCATGCTTCGACACGTCGTTCCATCATGGCCTCGCGCCGCCCGTCAATCGGTTTGCGATCCCGAGACATCTCGAACGCGCCGGCATTCGGCGCTACGGCTTTCATGGGCTCTCCTTTGAATATGTCGCAGGCCGCCTTGCCGACATCTCGCCGGAGTTTTCCGCAAAGCGCACCGTGGTGGCGCATCTCGGCAATGGCGCGAGCCTCTGCGCCATGCGCAACGGCCGGAGCATCGACACCACGATGGGTCTGACGCCGCTCGACGGCCTGGTCATGGGGACCCGTTGCGGCACGATCGATCCGGGCGTTCTGCTTTACCTCCAGCAGCAGAACGGCATGTCGGTCGACGACCTTGAGCAGCTGCTTTATCACCAATCGGGGCTGCTCGGCGTTTCGGGCATCTCCTCCGACATGCGTGTCCTGCTCGCCAGCCAGGAGCCAGCCGCGAAGGAAGCGGTTGATCTCTTCACGTTCCGCATCGCGCAGCAGGTCGTCGCGATGGCTGGCACGCTGGGCGGACTGGAATGCCTGGTGTTCACCGGCGGTATCGGCGAGCACGCGGGCGAGGTTCGCAGCCAGGTCTGCGAACGCCTGCGATGGCTGGGTGTTGAGCTCGATCCATGCGCCAACGCCGCGGCAGAGCTGCACATTGCTGGCACGGACAGTTCGGTGGACGTGCTCGTCATGGCGACAAACGAGGAAGCAATGATCGCTCGCCACTGCGCAGCCTTGATCCCGGGAACCTAGGATCGACGAGAGGCGCTCCTGCGGCCGTGGCTAAATCGATGCTTGAAGGACCGTTTGCTTGAGCCGGACGTTGATGTCCCGGAAACCGAAATCGGCAACGGGAGAACGATGATGCCGGAACGAAAGACGATGCAAAAGGCCAGACAGGACCGGCGCGCGGGAAGGTCGACGACCACCCAGGCGGGCGAGTTCGTGCACGAGGAAATTCGCAAGGTTCGCCGCGGCAAGCACGGAGCGCGATCTTCCAAACAGGCCATTGCAATCGGCCTGTCGAAGGCGAGGCGCGCGGGCGTTCCGCTCCGTCCACCCAAGAAAGGCGCGGCCAAGGCGACCACCCGCAAGAGCGCGGAGTACGCCTATGAGGCGGGCCAGGGCAAACGAAAGACCAGACGCAGGCCGCGCGTCTCGCGAGCGGTGTCCAACGTCCTGAAACGGGAATCGCGCAGCGCGGCGTCGCACACGGCGCTGTCGCAACAAACGCGGCGCGCGGCCTCGCGGCGTTCTGCATCGGCCCGCTCGGCCGCGGCACGCAAGGCGGCAAAAACCAAGGGATCGGCCGTTCGTTCGGCCGCAGCAAAGAAAGCAGCCCGCACCAGAGCGCGGCGGCGAAAGTAAGCCCGGCGGTCCGAGAGGACGACGATCGCGATTCACATAGGCAAATGCGGATGCCGGTGATGGGCGCATGGTGCGCGCTGCCGGCTCGGTCTAGACAACGGTGCAGGCGGATGACCCCAGCGTCGGCCCCAGGGCCCGCAAAGGTGCTGGGGTCGTCTCCGCACCGCAAAGGCCCTGACGCACCGGCCCGGCGTCAGGGCCTTCGCCATTCCGAAGCCTGGATCCGAAGCTTGGAAAGGCTCTTGAACGACACGCATCAGCGCCCCTTGAAGCGCGGCTTCCGCCGTCCGAGGAAGGCCGCGACGCCTTCCTTGTGATCCTCGGTCAGGCTCGCCAGCGCGAACTGGTCGAGGTCCATGTGGCTGGCGAGATCGTCGAGCGCATGCGCGAGCCGGTTGACCGTCAGCTTGGTCATCGCGACCGAGATCGGCGGCTGGGCGGCGACCTTGGCCGCGAGCGCCATCGCGGCGTCATATGACTTTCCAGGATCGGTCACCTGCTCCACCAGGCCCCACTCGTAGGCCTCCTCGGCCGAGATCCGGTCGTCGGCCAGGATCACAGCCTGCTTGGTGCGCGCCGGTCCCATCAGATGCAGCATGCGCGGCACGCTCTGCCAGCTCATGTTCATGCCGAGCGCGATTTCCGGCACCCGTATATGCGCGTCGCGCGCCATGACGCGGAAATCCAGCGCGACCGCGAGTGCCACGCCGCCGCCGACGCAAAACCCCTCGATCGCGCCGATCGTGACCTGCTCCATGTCCTGCCAGGCGCGCGTCAGCCGCGGCCCGAGCTTCAGGTGCCGGCGCAGCGTGCCCATGTCCATGGTCTGGCGAGAACGCCCCTCGGCGTCCTTGAGGTCGAAGCCGGCGCTGAACGATTTGGCGCCGCCGGTCAGCACCACCACCGAGGTCTCGCTATCGTCCTCGAAACTGCGCGCCGCGTCGGTCAGCTGCCGCAGCGCCTCCGGCGACAGCGCGTTGATACCGTCGCCGCGGTCGAACCGCACCACGGCGATGCGGCCCTCCGGCCCGAGGCCTTTCTCGATCGTCACATAGTCAACCACGCATACCTCCCCGCTCGCATTCTTGTGTACTGCCTGCCTCGACATAGCACGACGGTTTCGCCTATTCTGTGGGCATGAGCGAACATGATCATCACCACCACGATCACGACCATTCCGAACTGTCGGAGACCGAACTGCGCGTCCGCGCGCTGGAATCGATCCTGACCGAGAAGGGCTATGTCGAGGCTGCCGCGCTCGACGCCATCGTGCAGGCCTATGAGACCAAGATCGGCCCGCATAACGGCGCCCGGGTCGTCGCCAAGGCCTGGACCGATCCCGCCTTCAAGAAGGCGCTGCTCGAGGACGCCAGCAAGGCGGTCGGCACCCTCGGCCATGTCAGCCGGGTCGGCGACCATCTGGTCGCGATCGAGAATACACCCGGCCGCCACAACATGGTCGTCTGCACATTGTGCTCCTGTTATCCCTGGGAAATGCTCGGGCTGCCGCCGGTCTGGTACAAGGCCTCGCCGTATCGCTCGCGCGCGGTCAAGGATCCGCGCGGCGTGCTCGCCGATTTCGGCGTCAGCCTGCCGAAGGAGACGGAAATCCGGGTCTGGGATTCGACCGCGGAGACGCGCTTCCTGGTGCTGCCGATGCGGCCCGAAGGCACCGAGGGCTGGAGCGAAGACCAGCTCGCCGAGCTGGTGACGCGCGATTCCATGATCGGCACCGGCTTTCCCAACAAGCCGGGAGCGCCGTCATGAACGGCGTCCACGACATGGGCGGCATGGATGGGTTCGGCAAGGTCGAGCCCGAGACGAACGAGCCGATGTTCCATGAGGAATGGGAATCCCGGGTGCTCGCCATGGTCCGCGCGATGGGCGCGGCCGGCGCCTTCAACATCGACGCCTCGCGCTTCTATCGCGAGACGCTGCCGCCGCAGGTCTATCTGTCGAGCTCCTACTACAGGAAATGGCTGCTCGGGCTGGAGGCCCTGCTGCTCGACAAGGGCTTCATCTCGAACGACGATGTCGCCGCCGGACGTTCCGTCGCGCCGGCGAAATCGCTCAAGCACGGCAAGTTCTCCGTCGCCGATGTCGAGCGCGTGATGGTGCGCGGCAAGTTCGGCCGCGCCGCGCCGGGACCTGCGAAATTCAAGGCCGGCGATCGGGTGCGGGCGAAGAACATCCATCCCGCCACGCACACACGGTTGCCGCGCTACGTGCGCGGTCACGTCGGGGTGGTCGAGCGCGATCATGGCTGTCACGTATTTCCCGATACGGTGGCCAACGACGCCGGCGAGCATCCGCAATGGCTGTACACCGTCGTGTTCGACGGACGCGAGCTGTGGGGACCGGACTCCGATCCGACCATCAAGGTCTCGATCGACGCGTTCGAGCCGTATCTGGAGGCCGTGTGATGGATGCAGGTGCCGCCGCGCGCGCCACCAGCGCAGTGTCCAGCATTCCCCGCGACCAGGACGGCCCGGTGTTCCGCGCACCGTGGGAGGCGCAGGCGTTCGCCATGGCCTTGACGCTGCATGACCGCGGCGTGTTCACCTGGCCCGAATGGGCCGCCGCACTCGCCGACCAGATCAAGCGCGCGCAGGCCGCCGGCGATCCCGACACCGGCGAGACCTATTACCAGCACTGGCTCGCGACGCTCGAACATCTCGTCGCCGCCAAGGGCGTCACGACGCATGAGACACTGCACCGCTACCGCGACGCTTGGGACCACGCCGCCGACCGCACCCCGCACGGCCAGCCGATCGTGCTGACGGCGGGGGATTTCGAGTAGCCTCGAATGCCATGATTACCTACATGCGCATGCGCGGGTGATGTCATCGCGTGGTGGGTCGCCTTGAATCGCGAACTCATCCTCATCGTCGTCCCGGCGAAGGCCGGGACCCATAACCCCAAATGCAAATTGTTACGCGATGCTGGAACGACGAGTCCCACCCACAACGCCTGCCGCGGCGTATGGGTCCCGGCCTTCGCCGGGACGACGACGGGGAGAGAACCGCGCGCACGGATTCCAGAGACGGGAGTGCTGGAGCCGAGAAGCCGCAGCATACCGGATCGCCCGGTCGAGCCGGGCCTGGGACGATTTCTGGATAATAGAAGAATACCGCTGAGTTGCCCGACGTGTCAAGTTGCCGTGTCGAACGTTGCCGTGTCGAACGCCGGCAGCCGCCGACTCCTTTGCATGGGGTTGTTTTCGATATTTTGGCCGTGCTCCCTGCGGGGCCATCAGTCCACGGTTACGGGCCACCCTGCGCGACGTACTCCCGCCAGCCCTTGGCCCGCAGGCTGCAGGCCGGGCATTCGCCGCAGCCATAGCCCCAATCGTGCTGCGCGCCGCGTTCGCCGAGATAGCAGGTGTGCGAGTGCTCGCGGATCAGGTCGACCAGCCCTGCTCCGCCGAGCTCGTGCGCGAGCCGCCAGGTCGCGGCCTTGTCGAGCCACATCAGCGGCGTGTGCAGCTCGAAATCCCTGGCCATGCCGAGATTGAGCGCGGACTGCAATGCCTTGATGGTCTCGTCGCGGCAATCCGGGTAGCCGGAATAGTCGGTCTCGCACATGCCGCCGATGATGTGGCGGATCCCCCGCCGATAGGCGAGCGCCCCAGCGAAGGTGAGGAACACGAGGTTGCGGCCGGGCACGAAGGTGTTCGGCAAGCCGTCCGCGCCCATTTCGATCGCGACGTCGCGGGTCAGCGCGGTGTCGGAAATCTCGGACAGCGTCGGGATATCAAGCGTGTGGCTGTCGCCGAGTTTCGCAGACCATTCCGGCCGGACCCGCCTGATCCCGGCCAGCAGCTGGTCCCGGCAATCGAGCTCGATCGCGTGGCGCTGGCCGTAGGTGAAGCCGAGCATCTCGACGCGGGCAAAGCGCGACAAGGCCCAGGCAAGGCACGTGGTGGAATCCTGGCCGCCGGAAAACAGCACCAGCGCGGTGTCGGAAGCATTCTGATCGGTCATGGAACGCGATTTAGCACCTGACGGCGCCGTGGCCAATCCGTGGACAGCGTCGCGATTCCGGCGTGTTTTACTGGGATCGGGAGGGGTGTATTGGCATAAAGCCAATACCTCTTTGATGCCGGTGCCCCATGACCCCATCCCGCGACATTTCCCGCCTGATCGAGATCATGGCTGCGCTGCGCACGCCGGTGACCGGCTGCCCCTGGGACCTCGTGCAGAATTTCGAGACCATCGCGCCCTACACGATCGAGGAGGCCTATGAGGTTGCGGATGCGATCACGCGCGGCGATCTCGACGATTTGCGCGAGGAGCTCGGCGACCTGCTGTTGCAGGTGGTCTATCACGCCAGGATGGCCGAGGAGCAGAACGCGTTCGCGTTCGGCGATGTGGTCGAGGCGATCACCAGGAAGATGATCCGCCGTCATCCGCACGTCTTCGCCGACAAGGACGGCAATATCCAGCCGGCCGGCGTCAAGAGCGCCTGGGAACGGATCAAGGCCGAGGAGAAGGCCGAGCGCGCCGCGCGGCGGCCGCCCGAAGAGACTGCGCACAAATCGCTGCTGGCGAGCGTGAAGGCGGGCCTGCCTGCCCTGACGCGCGCGATGGAGCTGCAGCGCAAGGCGTCCACCGTCGGCTTCGACTGGAACGACCCGCGCGCGGTGCTCGCCAAGATCCGCGAGGAGGCCGACGAGATCGAGGCCGCGCTCGACCGCAACGACAAGGCGGAGATCGCGGAGGAAACCGGCGACCTGATGTTCGCGCTGGTCAACCTCGCCCGCCACGTCGACGCCGATCCGGAAGCGGCGCTGCGTGCGACCAACGCCAAGTTCGAGCGGCGCTTTGCCTATATCGAGAAGGCGCTGGCGGCGCAGGGGCGTTCGCTGGAGGGGGCATCGCTGGAGGAGATGGACGCGTTGTGGAATGAAGCCAAAACCGCCGTCGTCCCGGCGAACGCCGGGACCCATACCGCGTGATCTAACGGATAGTCGACGGTATCAATCCCACGCATCGCCAGAGATTCAGCGAGGCGAGCAAGATGCAGAACTTCCGCTGCACTCAACAACGATGGCCGGTGGTCATGGGTCCCTGCTTTCGTGTTTGGTCCCTGCTGATTGGTTGGATGGAATCGGTGTAGAACGAGGCGTGGCTTTTATCATGGAGCGCTTCGCGTCATGGAACTGAGCCTGCATGCGAACGCCACGACGACACCGAAGACGCGTGCCTACATCCAGCGCAGCAGGAAGTCGGTCGCCCAATTGGCGGCCGAGCTGGGGGTCAGCGAGACCACGATTTATCGCTGGCGCAGCCGCACGACGGTCGAAGACCGCTCGCACCGGCCGAAGAACCTCACGACCAGCCTCTCCGCGGTTGAAGAAAGGGCCGTTTGTGAACTACGGACGTCGCTCCAATTGCCGCTGGACGATATCGTCGAGGTGATGCAGCGGTGCATCAATGCCAAGCTGTCCCGCAGCGCGATCCACCGCTGCCTGCAGCGCAACGGCATCAGCCGGCTTGCCAAGCCTGACAAGCCCAGGGCCGGCGTCTTCGAAAGCGCCAGCATCGGCTTCATTCATATCGACGTGAAGTATCTGCCCGCGCTGCAACGCCGCACCAGTTATGCCTTTGTCGCGATCGATCGCGCCACCCGATACGTCTTCGTCGAGATCCATTCCAGGCGAGACGGAACGACCGCGACCGGCTTCCTCGAACGCTTCCTGGCCGACTTTCCGCACGGTGTTCACACCATCCTGACCGACAACGGAGCCGAGTTCACCGACCGCTTCGCCGTCGACAAGAAGAACAAACCGGTCGGGAAGCCTTCCGGCGACCACCCCTTTGATCGGCTCTGCAAGCAGCGCGCAATCGAGCATCGCCTGACCAAGCCCTACCACCCGCAAACCAACGGCCTCGTCGAACGCTTCGACCGGCGCATCGCTGAAGCCATCGGCCGCGAACACAAACGGGGCAGCGCGCGCCGTACCTTTGTCAACCACGCCGACCGCGACACCTTCATCGCCAGGTTCGTCCACGACTACAATCGGACCCGCCTCAAATGCCTCGGCTACCTGGCGCCAATCCAGGCCCTCGCCAATCACACGGGACCGAACACTTTCGCAGGGACGACACCGAGGTTGAGGGCGCAGGCTCAGCCTACAACAGCGTCCCGCGCAGGATCACCGCGGCGACGCCGAAATAGATCACGAGGCCGGTGACGTCGACCAGTGTCGCGACGAATGGCGCGGAGGCGCTGGCCGGGTCGAAGCCGATGCGTTTGAGGATGAAGGGCAGCATCGAGCCGCACAGCGATCCGAAGGTGACGATGCCGATCAGTGCGGTGCCGACGGTCGCTGCGACGAGCACCCAATGCGGGCCGTAGTCGAACAGGCCCGAGCGTCTGCCAGAGCGTGATCCTGACGACGCCGATCAGGCCGAGAATGGCGCCGAGCACGATGCCTGTCGGCAATTCGGCGACACGCCACCAGTCGCGCAGCCGCACCTCGTGCAGCGCCAGCGAACGGATCAACAGCGAGGTTGCCTGGGAGCCGGAATTGCCGCCCGAGCTCATGATCAGCGGGATGAAGAGCGTCAGGACGATCGCCTTCTCGAGCTCACTCTGGTACGACTGCATTGCGGTCGCGGTCAGCATTTCCGACAGGAACAGTGCGCACAGCCAGCCGGCGCGCTTCTTGATCATCTCGCCGAAACCGATCCGCAAATACGGCTCGTCGATCGCTTCCATGCCGCCGAACTTCTGGGCGTCCTCGGTCGATTCCTCGACGATGGCGTCGATGACGTCGTCGACCGTGACGATGCCGAGGATATGGCCGGGGCCGTCGACGACGGCGACGGCGAGCAGGTCGTAGCGCGAGATCAGCCGCGCCGCCTCCATGCGATCGGCCTCCGGCGAGATCATCAACGGCTTCCGCGCCGGCGCCGCGGTCAGCACATTGGCGTGCGGATCGCCCGAGATCAGGCGGCGCAGCGGCACGGCCTGGATCAGGGTCTTCTTGACCGGGTCGATCACGAAGATCGAGTAGACGGTCTCGCGGGTGCGCTCGACCATCCGGATGTGATGCAGGACCTCGGCGATGGTCCAGCTCGAGGGCACGCTGACGAACTCGGTCGTCATGATGCTGCCGGCGCTGCGCTCGGGATAGGCCAACAGCCCCGAGATGACGTTGCGGGTCTCCGGATTGAGCCCGTTCAACAGCGTGGTGCGCAGCGGCTCGACCAGCTCCTTGAAGATATCGGCGGCACGGTCGTCGGAGACGCCCGACAACAGCGAGACCGCGGTATCCTTCGGCAGCTCGGCCAGGATCTCGCAGGTGTTGTCGAGTCCGGGCAGGTCAAGCACCTCGATCGCCTTCTCGGCCGGCAGCGATCGCAGCAGCTTCGCGGCATCCGCGGGCTCCCGGGCATTGAGCGCCTCGACGATTTCGGGCGCCCGCTCCTGGGCAAGATCACCGCTCTGGCCGGCGAGCGTCTCTTTCGTGATGGTTTCGCTGGTGTCCTGCATCGATCCGCCTCGGCTTCGCGTTCTACAGCGCAATGAACCAAGGCGGCGCGGATTTCAAACAGAAAGTGCGACGCCGCGTCGCAGGCGCATCGGCGCCCTGCAACGTCACGGCATCTTCATATTTCGGAAGATTGCAGGGCCCGTATTCGAGGGCTTACGCCTCGTAGGGGACAGCGGCGAACCGGCTCATCACGATGTCGCGCTTGGTCTCGTCGACGCGCACCGTCATGTCGAAGCGCTCGCCATGCAGCTCCTTGTTCAGAACCTCGGCATTGCGGTGCAGCCAGCTGATGCCGGCGCCGTCGGAGGCGTCGATCGAAAGATTGAGCGTCGAGCGCTTGGCCGCGAGGCGATCCTCGATCGCGGCGAGCAGCGCATCGATCCCCTCGCCTGTTGCGGCCGAAACCAGGAAGCATGGCCGCTCCGGCGGACGGCGCGCGGCGATATTGCGCAAATTGTCCCGCTCCTCGGGATCGAAGCGGTCGATCTTGTTCCAGACCTCGATGATGCGCTGGCCACCGTCGGCATCGGGATCGATGCCGAGCTGGCGCAACACCGCCTCGACGTCGCGCTCCTGCGCCTCCGCGTCCTCATGGGAGATGTCGCGGACATGCAGGATGATGTCGGCTTCCAGCACCTCTTCCAGCGTGGCGCGGAACGCGGCCACCAGCTGGGTCGGCAAATTGGAGATGAAGCCGACCGTGTCCGACAGCATCGCCTTGCCGCCATGCGGCAGGTTGAGCGCGCGCAGGGTCGGGTCGAGCGTCGCAAACAGCATGTCCGCGGCCTGCACATCGGCGCGGGTCAGGCGGTTGAACAGCGTCGATTTGCCGGCATTGGTGTAGCCGACCAGCGCCACCACGCGATACGGCACGCGCTGGCGGCCGGCCCGATGCAGCCGCCGCGTCGCCTGCACCTTCTTCAACTCGCCTTCGAGCTTGGTGATGCGCTCGCTGATCAGGCGGCGGTCGGCCTCGATCTGGGTTTCGCCGGGGCCGCCCATGAAGCCGAAGCCGCCACGCTGGCGCTCGAGATGGGTCCAGGACCGCACCAGACGGCTGCGCTGATAGTTGAGATGGGCGAGCTCGACCTGCAGCGCGCCTTCCTTGGTCTTGGCGCGGCGGCCGAAGATTTCCAGGATCAGGCCGGTGCGGTCGAGCACCTTGGTGCTCCAGGCCTTCTCGAGATTGCGCTGCTGGATCGGCGACAGCGCGCAATCCATCACCACGAGCTCGACCTGGTTGCTGGCGACGAGCCCGTTGATCTCCTCGACCTTGCCCTTGCCGAGGTAAGTCGCGGGCCGGATCTGGCTGATCGGCGCGATCACGGAGTCCACCACCATGAGGTCGATCGCACCGGCGAGGCCGGCGGCTTCCTCGATCCGCGCTTCATAGTCGCGGACAGAGGAATCCGTTTGCGCATCGCCGTCGCCACGGCGCGTGCGCAGGTACGGGCCGATGACGATCACCCGCCCGGTGCTGCCGTCCCCCGCCGACCGGGCACGGTCGGCGCCCCCTTCACGATTGAAGGGTTCCAATCAGTTCACTCTCAAGCCGGTGCGTCCTCACCACCTTCGAACAACTGAATCGGAGCTCCGGGCATGATGGTCGAGATCGCGTGCTTGTAGACCAGCTGCGAGTGACCATCGCGCCGCAGCAGCAAGCAGAAATTGTCGAACCATGTGACAATGCCCTGCAGCTTTACTCCGTTGACCAGAAATATCGTCAGTGGCGTCTTGGTTTTACGAACGTGATTAAGGAAGGTGTCTTGTAGATTTTGTGCGCGGTCTGCCGCCATTGTTTTTGTCCCGCAAGCTTGTGCTTCTTTTTATTGAACCGGTTGTTGCTCTCTGACGGAGCCTCCTCCGGCTGCCCACCTGCCACGAGATCCCCCTCCGGCAGGCATAGCGGTAGGATTAGAGGCTACGCGCGGTTTTTAGGCAAGCCAGTTCGCGGTGCAGTCGGTAGGAACACGGTGGCAATTCTAAGAAAGTGCGGGGAAAGAGACGAATATTCTCGTGGAGCGTGGATAAATCCCCGGTTGTACCGGCCCCGCCCTCGCCCCGCCGATCGATCCAAACCGCCCCGAGAGCCGCCTGTCGGCTCCCCGGCGGGTGACCGCCGGGGCTTCGCTTCGAGCCGCCAGCGGACTGCCGGCCTGCCGCGCCGGGGTCAGCCGACCCCGAGCGCCTTCAGCTTGCGATGCAGCGCCGAGCGCTCCATGCCGACGAACTCCGCGGTGCGCGAGATATTGCCGGAGAAGCGGCTGATCTGGGCGATCAGATAGTCGCGCTCGAACACCTCGCGCGCCTCGCGCAACGGCAGGCCCATGATGTGCTCGCCATTGTTGGAGGTCGGCATCGCCGGCACCATCGAGCCGACATCCTGCGGCAGCATGTCGGCGGTGATGATCGCCTCCGGACCGCCGCCGGCCAGGATCATCACGCGCTCGACATTGTTGCGGAGCTGGCGGACGTTGCCCGGCCAGACGTGCGACTGCAGGACCGCCATCGCGTCCTGCCCGATCTGCCGCTTCGGCAGGCCGGTGGCGGCCGAGATCTGGTCCATGAAATAGTCGATCAGCTCGGGGATGTCCTCGCGTCGCTCCGACAGCGGCGGCACCCGGATCGGCACCACCGAGAGGCGATGATAGAGGTCCTCGCGGAAGCGGCCTGCGGCGATCTCCTCCTCGAGATTGCGCGCGGTCGAGGAGATGATGCGGACGTCGACATGGACTTTGCCGGTGCCGCCCTGGCGCTGGAAGGTCTGATCGACCAGCACACGCAGAATCTTGTTCTGGGTCTCGCGCGGCATGTCCGCGATCTCGTCGATGAACAGCGTGCCGCCATGCGCCTCCTCGAGCGCGCCGGCCTTGCGCTGCTGCTCGCCGTTCGATCCCTCGATGCCGAACAGCTCGATCTCCATGCGCTCCGGCGTGATCGCGGCCGCATTGATCACCACGAACGGCCCCTCGGCGCGCCCGGAGGCATGGTGCAGCGTGCGCGCGGCAAGCTCCTTGCCGGCGCCGGAGGGACCGACGATCAGGATGCGGCTGTTGGCCTTGGCGGCGCGGTCGATAGTCTGGCGCAGCTGGTTCATGCAGGCCGAGCGGCCGGTCAGGACGCTCGCCGCCGGAGCCAGCTGCTTGAGCTCCTTCACCTCGCGCTTGAGCCGCGAGGTCTCCAGCGCCCGGGTCGCGACCAGGATCAGCCGGTCCGACTTGAACGGCTTCTCGATGAAGTCGTAGGCACCGCGCTTGATCGCGGCGACCGCGGTCTCGATGTTGCCGTGGCCCGAGATCATCACGACGGGCAGATCGGCATTGTCCTTCTTGATCTGCTCGAGCAACTGCAGGCCGTCGAGCTTGGAGCCCTGCAGCCAGATGTCGAGGAAGACAAGGTTGGGCCGGCGGTTGGCGATCTCGGCGAGCGCCGAGTCGCTGTCGCGCGCGGTGCGCGTGGAAAAGCCCTCATCGTCCAGAATACCCGCAACGAGGTCGCGAATGTCAGCTTCGTCGTCGACAATCAGAATGTCACTTGCCATGGGTTACACCTGCCTTGTCAGTCGCTCGTCGCGGCTTTGAATTTTGGCTTTTGCGCATTTGGCTCTTGATTGTTTGGCCCCTGATCAGCGGGATCTCGGATAGGTTCTTGGATTGGTTCTTGGGTCGGTTCTTGGATTTTTGGTTCATTGTTGGTCGCTTGTGCCGGGCCGTTGGTCGGCTCCTCCGGCGGATTTTTTTCACTTTCCGGTTCGGCCTTGTCCGGTTTGACGTCCGGTTTTTGGTCCTTGCTTTCGGGCTTGTTCTCCGGCTTGGCCGCGTGTCCCGTGACGGCAAAGCGCAGCCGCATCCAGGCACCGCGCTGGCCGTCGCGGAAATCGGAGGCATCCTTGAGCTCGATGCGGCCGCCATGGTCCTCCAGAACGCGGCCGACGATCGCCAGGCCGAGGCCGGTGCCCTTCGCCCGGGTCGTGACATAGGGCTCGAGCAGGCGCGCGCGGGCGACCTTGGGCAGGCCGATGCCGTTGTCGACCACGTCGATCAGGATGTCGTCGTTCGCGCGCTGCGCCACGACGTCGATGCGGCCCTTGCCGAGTTCCTCGCGCGGCACCTGCTCGATCGCCTCGGTGGCGTTCTTGATGATGTTGGTCAGCGCCTGCGAGATCAGCCGGCGGTCGAACTGCGCGGGCAGCGGCGACTGCTTGATGTCGGCCTCGATGTCGAGATCGGGATGCGCGACCTTCATCAGGAACACCGCCTGGCGCACCACGTCGGCGACGTCCTCCCCTTCCATCACCGGCTTCGGCATCCGCGCAAAGCGCGAGAACTCGTCGACCATCCGCCTGATGTCGTCGACCTGGCGCACGATGGTATCGGTGCACTGCTCGAAGATCGACTTGTCCTTCTCCTCGGTGATGG
Source organism: Bradyrhizobium sp. USDA 4504 (assembly GCF_054063995.1). Taxonomy (NCBI): domain Bacteria; kingdom Pseudomonadati; phylum Pseudomonadota; class Alphaproteobacteria; order Hyphomicrobiales; family Nitrobacteraceae; genus Bradyrhizobium; species Bradyrhizobium sp. USDA 4504. The sequence continues at coordinate 2,940,550 of NZ_JBSSGV010000001.1, forward strand.
TCTTGCCGAACTTGCGGCGGATGCGCTCGGCGGAGAGCTGGATCGGGGTCAGCGGGTTCTTGATCTCGTGGGCGATGCGGCGGGCGACGTCGCCCCAGGCCGAGGTGCGCTGCGCCGACACCAGCTCGGTGATGTCGTCGAGTGTGATGATGTAGTTGTCGCGCGACTGGCTGGTCTGCTCGGCCGAGACGCGGACCGACAGATTGCGCTCATGGCCGTCGCGCAGGATCGTGACCTGCCCCTGCACCAGGCGCTGCGTTCCCTCGCGCGCGGTTTTCATCATCTCGTCGAGCTCGGGCAGCACGTCCGAGAGCGGATGGCCGAGCGTCTCCGATTCGGCGTGCCCGATCAGCTTCTCCGCCGAGCGGTTGAGGACGCCGATGGTGCCTGAGGCGTCGACCCCGATGATGCCGGCAGAGGCCGACGACAGCACCGCTTCGATGAAACGGCGGCGGCTGTCGATGGTCTCGCTGGCGTCGACCAGCTCGTTGCGCTGGGTGCGCAGCTCCTGGGTCATCTTGTTGAAGATTTCGCCGAGCAGCGCGAGGTCGCTTTCCGACTTGTTGACCGGCACCTGGACATTGAGATTGCCGGTCGAGACCTCGCTCGCCGCACCCATCAGCTGGCGGATCGGCGACACCAGCCCGTTGGCGAAGTTCAGCCCGATCAGCACCGAGGCCATCAGGATGGTCAGCGCGATCACCGCGAACATCAGCGCGAACGCGACCTGGATGCCGAGCCTGCGGGTCTCGAGCTGGGCATATTCGGCCGCGCTGGTCTGGGTCTGCTTGAGCTGGGCAACCACCGCCGGATCGAGCAGCCGCGCCACATACAGGAACATGTCGTCATAGGCCCGCAGGCGGACCACGGAGGCGACGTAGTTTTCCGGAAAGACCGAGATCTTCGGCTCGGTCTCGTTGATGTCCTTCAGGATGTCGGGCGGCGGCGCCTCGTAGTTCAGGCGAACGCCGGTCTCGGCGCTGGCGACGATCTTGCCGTCCTTGTCCATCAGCACCGCGACCGGAAGATTGCGCGACTCGGCGCCGGCCGTCATCAGCTGCAGGAACGTCATGCGATCCTGGTCGTAGAGCGGCCGGGCATGGGCGAGGTCATTGGCCATCGCCAGCGTGTCGCCGTTGATGAGCTGGGCGTGCTCCTGCATGTAGGCACTGGCGATGGTCAGCGAATTCTGGATCACTTGCTTGGTGGGACCCGAGAACAGCCGGTCGAGGCCGCGCTCGATGGTGACGTTGGCGACGATCGACACCAGCACGGCGGGCAGCACCGCGATCACCGAGAACAGGCCGACAATCTGCACATGCAGCCGCGCCGCGGCCCGGCCGCGCCGCCTCGCCTGCACCATCTGCCAGACTTCCCGGACGATGATGCCGACCAGCAGCAGGATCGTGCCGGCATTGATCATCAGGAAGGAGCGGACCACCTCGGACGTGGGCTCGATCGGGGTCAGCCCGGTCAGCACCACGAAGGTCAGGAAGGCGGACAGCAGCGCGATGGCCACGGCAAACGGCGCCAGCCAGCGCCGCAGCGGGAAGCCCCGCGCCTCTGCATTGGGCTCGGCCGACGGGGCGCGTAATGTTGAAGCGGTGGTCTCTGCGCTGGTCATACCGGCAATTGAGCTGAGAGCGATCGCCCGCGGGAATTGCGAACTGATGCAATCATATCACAATGTTGCCGAATTGCGACATTTCCGCGGCGCAAACCCCTGGTGCGGCGCCGTGTCCCCAAAACCATTTGTGACTACTCAATAACGGTAGCGAGCTTGAAGCGAGGCTCGCGCCCCGCCCTGGCAGCCCTAGCCGCCGCTCCGGTAGACTTGGATGTCGAGGTCGCGGATCTTCTTGCGCAGCGTATTGCGGTTCAACCCGAGCAGGTCGGCGGCCCGGATCTGGTTGCCGCGGGTCGCCGCCAGCGCGGCGGTCAGCAGCGGGATCTCGATCTCCTTGAGGATACGGTGGTAGAGGCCCGGCGGCGGCACGCCGTTCGGGAAGCCGGAGAAGTGCGAGGACAGATAGGCCTCGACCGCGCCGCCGAGATTGTCGACGCCGACGGTCGCCGTGCTGCCCGAGGTGACCGCCGGCGGCGCCAGCTCGCCGTCGATGACGGAAGACGTGATGACGTCCTGCGGATAGAGCGCGGCGAGCCGCCGGGCGAGGTTTTCCAGCTCGCGGACGTTGCCCGGCCAGCGGTGCTGCTTGAGCCGCTCGAGCGCCTGGGCGTCGAGCTTCTTCGGCGGCAGGCCGTCCTTCTCGGCGAGCGAGAAGAAGTGCCGGATCAGGTCGGGCAGATCCTCGATGCGCTCGCGCAGCGGCGGCAGCCGCAGCGGCACCACGTTGAGGCGGAAGAACAGATCCTCGCGGAACAGCCCCTGTTGGATCAGGATGCGCAGGTCCTTGTTGGAGGCGGCGACGATGCGGACGTCGGTCTTGATTGGGGTGCGGCCGCCGACGGTGGTGTATTCGCCCTGCTGCAGCACGCGGAGCAGCCGGGTCTGCGCCTCCATCGGCATGTCGCCGATCTCGTCGAGGAACAGCGTGCCGCCCTCGGCCTGCTCGAAGCGGCCGGAGGCGCGGGTGTTGGCGCCGGTGAAGGCGCCGCGCTCATGGCCGAACAGCTCCGATTCGATCAGGTCGCGCGGGATCGCCGCCATGTTGACCGCGACGAACGGGCCGTTGCGGCGCCGTCCGTAGTCGTGCAGCGCACGTGCGACCAGCTCCTTGCCGGTGCCTGATTCGCCCGAGATCATCACGGTGAGGTCGGTCTGCATCAGCCGCGCCAGCACGCGGTAGATTTCCTGCATCGCCGGCGAACGGCCGACCAGCGGGATCGAGTCGAACTCGCCGTCATCGGCGGGACTGGAGACCCGCTCCTTCGGCTCGGCCAGCGCGCGGCCGACGATGGTGATCAGCTCCTTCAGGTCGAACGGCTTCGGCAGATATTCGTAGGCGCCGCGCTCGGAGGCCCGGATCGCGGTCATGAAGGTGTTCTGCGCGCTCATCACGATGACCGGCAAATTCGGCCGCATCTTCTTGATCCGCGGCAAGAGATCGAATGCGTTCTCGTCGGGCATCACCACGTCGGTGATGACAAGATCGCCCTCGCCTTGGCTGACCCAGCGCCACAGCGTGGCGGCGTTGCCGGTGAGGCGAACCTCATAGCCGGCGCGCGACAGCGCCTGGTTCAGGACGGTCCGGATGGCGGTGTCGTCGTCAGCGACAAGTATGCTACCTGCAGGCATTGGTGTTCCTCATCGTGCATCCTGAGAGGCAGGCGAGGACGTACCCGGAACGTCATCGCGGTTGCTTTGGTCGAGTTGCTTGGCGGCGCTGTACATCGGCATCAGCACGCGGAAAGTGGTTTTGCGCGGCTGCGACTCGCATTCGATGATGCCGCCGTGATCGCCGACGATCTTGGCGACCAGCGCGAGGCCGAGCCCGCTGCCGGTCTGCTTGGTGGTGACGAAGGGATCGAACAGGTTCGGCAGCAGGTCTTCCGGCACGCCAGAGCCGTTGTCCTTGACGCAGAATTCCAGCGGCAGCGAGACCCGCGATTTCTTGCCGGGCACCGACAGCCGCACGCCTGGCCGGAACGCAGTGGTGAGCTGGATCTCGGCATCGGTGCCGAGATCGGCCACCGCTTCGGCCGCGTTCTTCACGAGGTTGAGGAACACCTGGATCAGCTGGTCCTGGTTGGCCAGCACCGGCGGCAACGACGGATCGTAGTCCTCGATGAAGCGGACATTGCGGGCAAAGCCGGACTGCGCCAGGCGCTTCACATGATCGAGCACGGAATGGATGTTGACCGGACCGCGCGCCACCGGGCGGTCGTCGCCGAACACCTCCATGCGGTCGACCAGCGTCACGATGCGGTCCGCCTCGTCGCAGATCAGTCGTGTCAGCAGCCGGTCCTCGGAGGACGCCTGCTGCTCCAAAAGCTGCGCCGCGCCGCGGATGCCCGACAGCGGGTTCTTGATCTCGTGGGCGAGCATCGCCGCCAGCGCGATCACCGAGCGCGCCGCGCTGCGATGGGTGAGCTGGCGATCCATCTTGTCGGCGATGGTACGCTCCTGCAGCATCACCACGATATGCCCGGGCCGCTCGGTCAGCGGCGCGACGTGCAGATCGACCTGGCGATCGCCGCCGATCCGCGGCGTGCCGAGATCGACCTTGTATTCGTTGACCGGCGAGCCGCTCGTCCGCACCTGCTCGATCAGCGCCAGCAGCGGGCTGCCGAACGGCACCAGTTCCTTCAGCGACTGCCGGCGCAGGAACTGGGTCGATATCTCGAAGAATGATTCGGCTGCGATATTGGCGTCGACGATCCGCCCGTCGGGTGCGACCAGCAGCACCGGATTGGGCAGCGCATTGAGGATGGCCTCCCCGTCAGTCGGCACCGGCCGGCGGAATTCCATGGCTGACGTCATGCGGCAGCACTCCAGGCAAAATCGTCGTAGGCGTCGGCGAGCGAGCGATGCACGCTGGACGGCTCTTCCGCGGTCAGGATCGCCTGCCGCCAGGTCTTCAAGGTCGCGGCCGGCGCGCAGCTATAGGCCGCAGCAGCCTCCAGCGCCCAGCCCAGATGCTTGCGTGCATGCTTGAGCCCGATGCGCAGGCCATAGTGGCTGCAAACCTCGTCATAGAGCGCGCGAACGTGCTTGAGCTGCTCGGCGAGCGACGGCGCGGCCTCGGCGATCCCGGTCTCGAGGCGACGGCCGATCTGTCCCGGCAGCCAGGGCTGCCCCTGCGCGCCGCGGCCGATCATGACGGCGTCGGCGCCCGACATCTCGAGCGCACTGACAGCCTTGTCGAACGAGGTGATATCGCCGTTGACCACGACCGGGACGGTGACGGCGTCCTTGACCGCGCGCACCGCGTTCCAGTTCGCCTCGCCCTTGTAGAACTGGCAGCGGGTCCGGCCATGCACGGTGATCATCTGCACGCCGGCGTCCTCGGCGCGGCGCGCCAGTTCCGGCGCATTGAGCGAGTGGTCATCCCAGCCGAGCCGCATCTTCAGCGTGACCGGCACCTTGACCGCCGACAGCGTCGCCTCGATCAGCGTGATCGCGTGGTCGAGGTCGCGCATCAGGGCCGAGCCGGACTGGCCCCCGGTCACGTGGCGGGCCGGACAGCCCATGTTGATGTCGATGACGTCGGCGCCGGCGCCTTCGGCGATCCGTGCGCCCTCCGCCATCCAGTGGGTCTCGCAGCCCGCGAGCTGGACCACATGCGGCCCGACCCCGGCTGCCTCGCAACGCAGCTTCGACATCGGCTTGCCGTTCACCAGATCGTTGCTGGCGGTCATCTCGGAGACCACCAGGCCGGCGCCCAAAGTGGCAACGAGTCGCCGGAAGGGCGCATCGGTGATGCCGGACATGGGCGCGAGGAGAACCCGGTTGGCGACAGCAATATCGCCGATCTTCAATGGGTTACGAGGAGTACTTTGCACGCCGGTCACAGCCGTCTCGTCGTTCTGTCAGCCACGCCATTGCAGCTGACGTCGCCTATTCTGCGCACAATTCTTGTGCAGTCAAGGCTCATGCCTACGGTTTAGACATTCCTATCATCAGTGCAGGTGCACTGCAACAAAATCTGCTTTTCCCACAGTCATCGGCAAACGCTCTGTTTTTGCGCAGCGGTCATGCTAAGGGCTGTGCGCGGCGATCCTCGCCGTCTCCCTCATCCCCGATTCGTCTGTCACTGGTTCAAAATGCCGAAGCCTGAGCGTACCGCAGCCATCCTTGTCGCAGCCGGCCGTGGACTGCGCGCCGGCGCAGGCGGGCCGAAGCAATACCGGACGATCGGCGGACAGACGGTGATCTACCGCGCCATGGAGGCGTTCTCCGGACATCCGGACGTGTTTGCGGTGCAGCCTGTGGTCAATCCTGACGACACCGCGCTGTTCGATGAAGCAGTCGCAGGCCTTCGCCATCGGCCGCCGACGCCGGGCGGCGCGACCCGGCAGGCCTCGGTCCATGCCGGGCTCGAGGCGCTCGCAAGCGAAAAGCCGGATATCGTGCTGATCCACGATGCCGCGCGCCCCTTCGTCACTGCAGCCGTGATCTCGCGCGCGATCGCCGCAGCCGGCCGGACCGGCGCTGCGATCCCCGTGATTCCCGTCACCGACACCATCAAGCTCACCGGCGATGCCGGCGACGTCGAGGCGACGCCGGAGCGCGCGCGCCTGCGGATCGCGCAGACGCCACAGGCTTTTCGTTTCGACGTAATATTGGAGGCGCATCGTCGCGCAGCGCGCGATGGCCGCTCCGATTTCACCGACGATGCGGCGCTTGCCGAGTGGGCGGGATTGACGGTTGCGACGTTTGAAGGTGATGCTGCCAACATGAAACTCACCACACCCGAGGACTTCGTGCGCGAGGAAGCGCGGCTCGCAAGCCAGCTCGGCGACATCAGAACCGGCACCGGCTACGACGTGCATGCCTTTGGCGACGGTGACCATGTCATGATCTGCGGCGTGCGCGTGCCGCACACGAAGGGATTCCTGGCCCATTCCGACGGCGATGTCGGGCTGCATGCGCTGGTCGACGCGATCCTCGGCGCGCTGGCCGACGGCGATATCGGCTCGCATTTCCCGCCGAGCGAGGCCAAGTGGAAGGGCGCCTCCTCCGACCAGTTCCTGAAATACGCGGTCGAGCGCGTCACCGCGCGTGGCGGACGGATTGCCAATCTCGAGGTGACGCTGATCTGCGAGCGGCCGAAGATCGGGCCGTTGCGCGACACCATGCGGGCGAAGATCGCGGAGATCTCCGGCGTCCACGTCTCGCGCGTGGCGGTCAAGGCCACCACCAGCGAGCGGCTCGGCTTCACCGGCCGCGAGGAAGGCATCGCGGCAACCGCGAGCGCCACGGTCCGTCTCCCTTGGGACGATAAAGGCTGGGACGATAAAGGCCGGAGTGCCTGACATGGGCGGCAGCGACGCTCGTGCCCTCTCCCGCTCGCTGCTCGACCTGTGCCGGATGCGCAAGCTGACCATCGCGACCGCCGAATCCTGCACCGGCGGCCTGGTCGCGGGTGCGCTCACCGACATCCCCGGCTCTTCCGACGTGATCGACCGCGGCTTCGTGACCTATTCCAACGAGGCCAAGCGGGTCATGCTCGGCGTCAAGGCGGCCACGCTCGAAACGTTCGGCGCGGTGAGCAAGGAAACCGCGACTGCGATGGCGATCGGCGCGCTGGAAAAGGCCGGCGTCGACCTTGCGGTCTCGATCACCGGCATCGCGGGCCCTGGCGGCGCGACACCGGGCAAGCCGGTCGGCCTGGTGCATTTCGCCGTCGCCGCGCGCGACGGCCGCATCATTCATCGTGAGCAGCGATTTGGCGCGATCGGCCGCAGCACGGTGCGGCAGCGCTCCGTGGTCGAAGCCTTGCGCATGCTGATGGAGCTTGCGCGCCCGCCGCAGGCCGCCAAGCCGCGTCGCGAGGCGGCCAGCCGGTTGCGGCCAAGGGTGGCCCGGTCGCCGCGGAGCCACGCTGCGAAACGCCGCCGGCCGCCGCGCGGATAGGCCCAACGCAAAGTCAAGTCGCGCCACGGCCCGCCTTACACGGGCTTGTGTCAACTGCGGCCCGGTGACGCTTACCTGAAATGGAACTTTGACGCGGCTTCGCCGCTTTATGTTGTTCCAACTCTGCTGTTTCGATTGTTCGTCCAACAGCAAAATCCCACAACAAGGAGCAAATGATGAAGTTGGGAACTTTGGTCGTGGCCGCCATCAGCGCTGGCGCCATGACGCTGTCGACTGTTGTGCCTTCGTCCGCCGCACCACTCGCTCCCGCGCAATTGCAGGATCAGCCTACCTCCGTCGAGCATGTGCAGTATCGTCACTGGCACGGTGGTCCGCGTTACGGCTATCGCGGCGGATACGGCTACCGCGGTGGTTACTATCGCGATGGCGGCAGTAACGGCGCGGCGATCATCGGCGGGCTGGCGGCCGGCGCGATCATCGGCGGCGCGATCGCGGCGAGCCAGGCCAAGGCCAACAACGACGCCTATTGCTCCCAGCGTTTCCGTACCTACGACCCCGCTTCGGGCACCTACATCGCCTCCGGCGGCGTGCGGCGATCCTGCCCGTAAGTCGGCGAACGGTCTCCCGCATCATCCGTCGTGCCCGGCCTCGTGCCGGGCATTTGCGTTCCAGAGATGTAGACGAGACGGCTTCGCTACGTCGACAGCTGCGGCTTGCCGTAGACCTGATCCGCGCGCTTCTCGAACGCCGCGGCAAAGCGTGAGAATGCGGCGTCGAACATCGAGCCCATCAGCATCGCCAGCATCCGGCTCTTGAATTCGTAGTTCAGGAAGAAGCCGACATCGCATTCGGTTTCCGACTTCGGCTCAAAACTCCAGCGGTTCTCCAGATTGCTGAACGGGCCGCGCAGATATTCGACCAGGATATTCAGATTGGGCCGGTCGAGCGTCACCTTGCTGGTGAAGGTTTCCCGCACCAACTTGAAGGACACCGTCATGTCCGCCACCACGACCTCGGTGCCGTCGTCCTTGGGCGTGCGCTGGCGGATCTTGAGCGAGTGGCATAGCGGCACGAATTCGGGATAGCGCTCGACGTCGGCGACCAGATCGAACATTTGAGGTGCGGTGTGCCGGACCCGCCGCTTGCTTGAGAATCGTGGCATCAGTGGACACTCGCACGGTTTTGCCCGAGTGCGAGGCGCTTTAGATAATCATCCGCCTGCGCCCGATCGGTGAAACAGACCAGCGATTGATCGGGCCGCAAGCCGGCAAAATACTCGATCAGCTTCGGCCGCTGCTGCCGGCGATAGGTCCAGACGTAGCGGAAGAATTCGAGATCGATCTTCTCAGGGCAGCCTTCCGCCATCTCCGGGCGGACCTCGCCATAGCTCCCGGCTATCCGCCTGAAGATACCGAGCATACAGGTCGACCGCGGCAGGTCCAACCAGATGATCGTGTCGGAGAGCTCCCGGCGCAATTCCCCTGCACCATGCCTCATGTAGTTCCCATCCATGATCCAGCGCGGCTCCTGGGCTGCTTCGGTCACGCGGCGCTCGAATTCGTCCCTGCCCGACTCGACCCAGCCCGGCTTCCAGAACAGCGCATCGATCGACACGGTCGGAATCCCTGTCATGGCGGACAGCCGCCGCGCAAAGGTCGACTTGCCGGATCCCGACGATCCCATCACCAGAACGCGCTGCATTGGTCCAGTCCAAGGTTCGGCCAAGGTTCGGTCAAGGCCCGATCAAGCAACGGCGCGTGACGGCGCCGGCTTACCGCCGTTTGCAAAAATCTAGCGGCCGCGGGCCGTGCGCGCCGCCTGCAGTTTGGCGAAATCCTCGCCGGCGTGATGCGACGAGCGCGTCAACGGGCTCGCCGACACCATCAAAAAGCCCTTGGTATAGGCGACCCGCTCGTAGCCTGCGAACTCGTCCGGCGTCACGTAGCGCATCACGGCGTGATGCTTGCGGGTCGGCTGCAAATACTGGCCGATGGTCAGGAAATCGACGTCGGCCGAGCGCAGATCGTCCATCACCTGCAGCACCTCGTGCCGCTCCTCGCCGAGGCCGACCATGATGCCTGATTTAGTGAAGATGGTCGGATCGATCTCCTTGACCCGCTGCAGCAGCCGGATCGAATGGAAATAGCGGGCGCCGGGACGGACCGTCAGATAGCGCGACGGCACGGTTTCCAGATTGTGGTTGAAGACGTCGGGCTTGGCCGCGACCACGCGCTCCAGCGCGCCGTCCTTGCGCAGGAAGTCCGGTGTCAGGATCTCGATCGTGGTGCTCGGGCAGCGCGCGCGGATGGCGCGGATGGTCTCGGCAAAATGCTCGGCACCGCCGTCGGCGAGATCGTCGCGGTCGACCGAGGTGACCACGACATGACTGAGCCCGAGCTTGGCGGTGGCCTCCGCGACGTATTCCGGCTCGCTCGCCTCGAGCGCGCCGGGCATGCCGGTCTTGACGTTGCAGAACGCGCAGGCGCGCGTGCAGGTGTCGCCCATGATCATGAAGGTGGCGTGCTTCTTGTCCCAGCACTCACCGATATTGGGGCAGCCCGCCTCCTCGCACACCGTGACGAGGCCATTCTCCTTCACGATCCGGCGCGTATCTGCATAGCCGCGCGTATTCGGCGCACGAACCCGGATCCAGTCCGGCTTCGGCGGCGACACGGCATCCGGCCGGTTGACCTTTTCGGGGTGCCGCGGGCGGAGCTGAGTGGTGGAGATGGTGTCGACGATGGTGACCATGGATGCCTGCAAGTCGCGGGAGCATGATCCAGGCAGATCAATGCTCCGAACCAAGGGCTTAGCTAATCGGTGTTGACGCAGCTCGCAACCCGCCCCGCGACCCTAGCAGACCTGCCCATATATTGGCAGTCTTGCGACCCGTTCCATGCCGATTCCTACCTCAAAATGGCTCAAAAACCCCGATCCATCAGCGCGACCGCGCCGCGCCTCGGCAAGGCGCTGAAACGCTCCTTCTTCGATCGCAGCGTCCACGAGGTCGCCCCCGACCTGATCGGCGCGACCTTCCTGGTCGGCGGCGCCGGCGGCATCATCACCGAGGTCGAGGCCTATCATCACACCGACCCGGCGGCGCATTCCTACCGCGGGCCGACCCCGCGCAACCAGGTGATGTTCGGCCCGCCGGGCTTCTCCTACGTCTACCGCTCCTACGGCATCCATTGGTGCGTCAACTTCGTCTGCGAGGAAGCGGGCTCGGCCAGCGCCGTGCTGATCCGCGCGATCGAGCCGACCCATGGGCTCGCGGCGATGCGCAGGCGGCGCGGGCTGGAAGACGAGCGCGCGCTGTGCTCGGGGCCCGGCAAGCTCTGCGAGGCGCTCGGCATCACCATCGCGCACAGCGAATTGCCACTCGACCGCGCCCCGATCGCGCTCCATGCGCGGACCGAAGCCCCCGAAATCATCACCGGGGTGCGGATCGGCATCACCAAGGCCGTCGACCTGCCCTGGCGCTACGGGCTGAAGGGATCAAAATTCCTCAGCAAGCGGTTTTGATCGCCACGGCGTTATCAGCTATGACGCCTTCTTCAACCGCTCGATCGCCTCGAGAATCTTGGCGCGGCGCTCCGCTGCTGCCGCGCGCTTTTCCTTCTCTTCCTCGACGAGCTCTTCCGGCGCGTTGGCGACGAACTTGTCGTTGGCGAGCTTGGCATCGACCCGCTTGATGTCGGCGTCGGCCTTGCCGAGCTCCTTCTCCAGCCGCGTGCGTTCAGCCGCGAGATCGATCACGCCCTTCAGCGGCAGCGCGACCGCCTCGCCGCGGACAAGGATCTGTACCGCGCCTTCCGGCGGGTGATCGGCAAACGAGATATCCGACAATCGTGCGAGCCGCTTGATGGTGTCGTTCCAGCGCCGCGCGCGGTCCCGCGTCTCGTCGGAGGCGCCCGCGATCACCAGCGGCGTCAGTGTCGACGGCGGGATGTTCATTTCCGCCTTCACCGACCGCATCGCAGTGACGAGATCGACCACCCAGCCGATCTCGGCCTCGGCCGCGGGATCGCTGAACTCGTCGGCGTCGAGCGCGGCAATCACCGGCGGAATGATCGGATCGACCACCGGACCGGCGGTCGCGATCGCGGCCAGCTGCTCGCCGGTCACGCCCGACTTGCGCGGCCAGGACGCCAGCACCAACAGGCCGTTGCGCTTTGCGGTCACCGCCCACAGCTCCTCGGTGATGAAGGGCATGAACGGATGCAGCAGCTTGAGGATCTCGTCGCGGGTCCAGGCGACCATGGCGCGGGTCTCGGCCTTGGCCGCGCCCTCCTCGCCCATCAGCACGGGTTTCGCGAGCTCAAGATACCAGTCGCAGAACACGTTCCAGACGAAGCGGTAGATCGCGCCCGCGGCATCGTTGAAGCGATGATCCTCGATCGTCTCGGTGACCTCGCGGGTGACGCGCGAGGTTTCGTGCGCGATCCAGCGGTTCAACGTCTCCTTTGCGCCCTTCGGATCGAAACCGTCCGGCTTGACGCACTCGTTCATCTCGGCGAACCGGCAGGCGTTCCAGAACTTGGTCGCGAAATTGCGGTTGGTCTCGACCAGATGCGGCGACAGGCGGATGTCATGGCCTTGCGCCGCCTCGCGGGTCAGCGCGAAGCGCAGCGCGTCGGCGCCGTATTCGTCGATCACGCCGAGCGGGTCGATGACGTTGCCCTTCGACTTCGACATCTTGGCGCCCTTCTCGTCGCGGACGAGGCGGTGGATGTAGACGGTCGAGAACGGCGCCTCCTTCATGAAATGGAGGCCCATCATCATCATGCGGGCGACCCAGAAGAAGATGATGTCGAAGCCGGTAACCAGCGTATTGGTCGGGTAGTAGCGCGCGACCTCCGGCGTGTCGTCCGGCCAGCCCAGCGTCGAGAACGGCCACAGGGCCGACGAGAACCAGGTGTCGAGCACGTCCTCGTCACGCGTGATGAAGCCCTCGCGCTTGGCGGGGTCGACCGCCATGTCGTGGCCCTGCTCCGGCGTGATGACTTCCTGCTCGACGTAATAGCCGAGCGCGTGGCCGACCGCCTCTTCCTCGGTCTCGGCGACGAACACCTTGCCGTCGGGTCCGTACCACGCCGGGATCTGATGGCCCCACCAGAGCTGGCGCGAGATGCACCAGGGCTGGATGTTCTCCATCCACTCGAAATAGGTCTTTTCCCAGTTCTTCGGCACGAACGTGGTTTCGCCGGAGCGCACCGCCGCGATCGCCGGCTGCGCCAGCGTCTTGGCGTCGACATACCACTGGTCGGTCAGATACGGCTCGATCACGACACCGGAGCGGTCGCCATGCGGCACCATGTGGGTGTTGGGCTCGATCCGCTCGAGGAAGCCGAACTCCTCCAGCCTTGCGACGATCTTCTTGCGCGCCGCGAAGCGCTCGATCTTGTCAAACTCGGCGGCGAACTCGTCGGCGCCGACAGGCAGGCCGCGCAGATAATCCTCGTTGCCCACCAGGCTGAGGCTGCCTTCCTGGTCGAGCACGCTGATCTGCGGCAGGCCGTGACGCTTGCCGATCTCGAAGTCGTTGAAGTCGTGCGCAGGCGTCACCTTGACCGCGCCCGAGCCCTTCTCCGGATCGGAATAGTCGTCGGCGACGATCGGAATCCTGCGGCCGACCAGCGGCAGGATGACGTGCTGGCCGACCAGATCGGCGTAGCGCTCGTCGTCCGGATGCACCGCGACCGCGGTATCGCCGAGCATCGTCTCGGGGCGCGTCGTCGCGACCACGATGAACGATTTCGGATCCTCGGGGCTGAAGCTGCGGCCCTCGATCGGGTAGCGCAGGTACCAGAGATGGCCCCTGACCTCGACCTGCTGCACTTCGAGATCGGAGATCGCGGTGAGCAGCTTCGGGTCCCAATTGACCAGGCGCTTGTCCTTGTAGATCAGGCCATCGCGGTGCAGCTCGACGAACACCTTGACGACGGCGCTCGACAGGCCCTCGTCCATGGTGAAGCGCTCGCGCGACCAGTCGCAGGACGCGCCGAGGCGCTTGAGCTGGTTGACGATGGTACCGCCGCTCTCGGCCTTCCACTGCCAGACTCGCTCGAGGAACTTGGCACGGCCCATGTCGCGCCGGCCCGGCTCCTGCCGTTCCATCAGCTGACGCTCGACCACCATCTGGGTGGCGATGCCGGCGTGATCAGTGCCGGGCTGCCACAGCACGTCGCGGCCGCGCATCCGCTCGAAGCGGCACAGGATGTCCTGCAGCGTATTGTTGAGCGCGTGGCCCATGTGCAGCGAGCCGGTCACGTTCGGCGGCGGGATCACAATGGTGAAAGGCGCGGCGTCCTTGCGTTCAGGCCGGCCGGCCTTGAACGCACCGCTCTCCTCCCAGATCCGGGCCATCCGGTGCTCGATATCGGCGGGCTGGTAGTTTTTCTCGATCATGACAATGCGCTGTGGACCATGGAAAGCGTTAGAAAGCCGCCGGAGCGCACCAAGTCAACCGGACCGGTACGTCAAATCGACGTTTAGGGCATTTGGGGAGCTGATTGAGGGCCGCCAGGCCCAACGGCGGGAGCCAGCCTCGCGCCGGCTGCGCTGCTAACGCCGCGCGCAGCTAGCGCCCGCGGGATACCCGCTCGATCTCGGCCTTGACGATCCGCTCGACCAGCCCGGGCAGATTGTCGTCCAGCCAGGACTTCAGCATCGGCCGCAGCATCTCCTTGACCAGATCCTCGAGCGTCCGCGCATTGTTGCTCAGCACGGTGTTGGCCAAAGAGTTGAAGGCCGACTCGACGGCCCGCATCGTGGTTCCCGAGATGATCTGCTGCATGGGCGCGGTCTCGATCGCCGGCGGCTCCCGGGCCGGTTCCGGCGCCCGGCTCCGCGCTTCCGTGAACTCGAGGTCGTCCTGCGGCTCGACCTTGCGGAACGACGGCGCGGCGGCCGGGTCCGGCAGCGCCATCTCGTCGGTGAGTTCGAACACGTCGGCTTCGGGCTGGGCCGCGGGCTGCGGCGACGGCCTGATCTCGGCTGCGGGCGTCGCCTCATCGAGGCTGGCGAGCAGCGAGTCGATATCGTCCTGACTGTTGCTGGCCGCCGGTGCCGGCGCAGGCGGCGGTGATTTCGGCGCCGGCGCGGCGGCCTTCGCGGCCGGTGGCGCTGCGGACGGCGGGCTCTTCATCGCGGGCTTGGCTGCTGGTGCTGGCTCGACCTTCGGCGCCGGGGCTGCAGCGGCGGCCGCAGGCTTCTCGGCCGCGGCCGGCTTCGCCTCGTCGTCGGCAATGATGCGACGGATCGACGCCAGGATCTCCTCCATCGAGGGCTCTTGGACCTTCGCAGGTTGCGTCATCTCCGACTCCACATCGAAACGAATTTACATCAAGCCCGAGAGGATTCGCCGGTTCCGATGATGCGGGCAGAGATTTTCATTGCTCCCGCCCGACTTGTCCCCAGATCAAGCCCGCCCGAGGCTTTGTGCAAGCTTCGTGTCGCCCAATGCAGCGTGATCACAGGGGGCGTCGCACCTGTCATCACGCTACGCCGGCGCGCCGCGAATCGCCTTGCTGCCCGACAAAACGGTATGTCAGGCCAATTATCGAATGCAAGCAAACGCGCCTGTTTGTGGTCCTGATTAACTCAGAACCACAAACGTGACGCGACAAGCGATGACGATGCGAAGGTGTTTAGCGGCCGTCGGGCGTGCGTACGCCGGCCCAGTTGTCACGAACCTGCTGGTAATGCACGCTCGGATCGTAGACGTTGGTCGAAAGCCCGAGCACCTGCGGCGACAAGCGGCCAACCGCGCTCAGCACGTTGTAGGACGCGACGACGCGGTCGTGCTGCGCGGTGACCAGCGCGTTGCGCGCGTTGACGAGCGCCTGCTGCGCGTTGAGCACGTCGAGCGTGGTGCGCTGACCGGCCTTGGCCTCTTCGCGCACGCCGTTCAGGGCGATCTCCGACGCGGTCACCTGCGCCTGTGCCGACGCCACCTGCGACTTGCCGGCGACCAGCTGGCCCCACGCGGTGACGACGTTGGCGCGCGCCTGATCGCGGGTCTGTTCGAGCACAAGGCGCTGCTGCGCCAGCGATTCCTTGGACTGGCGGATCAGCGAATATTCCGCACCACCCTGGTAGAGCGGCACCGACAGCTGCACCGCCGTTCCCGCGCTGAATGTGCGCTGACTGATCAGGGTCTGCTCGTATTGCTGCTGCACCGACGTTTGCAGGTTGACCGACGGGAACAGCGCACCCTCGCTGACCTTGACCTGCAGGAAGTTGACGTCGACGCCGTACATCGCCGAGGTGACGTTCGGATTCTGGGTCAGGCTGAGATCGACGGCAGCCGCAAGCGTCGTTGGCAGAAAGCGGTCGACCGGCGAGCCCGGCGCGAGATTCTGCGGCTCGTTGCCAATGATGCGGCGGAAATTCGATCGCGTCGTCGTCAGGTTCGATTCGGCGGTGAGCTGCTGGGTTTTACCTGCCGCGAGCTGCGCTTCGGATTGCGCGACGTCGGTCCGCGTCACTTCGCCGACATTGAAGCGGTCCTGGGTCTGCTTCAGTGTCTGTTCCAGCACGCGCGTGTTGCTGCGCTGAACTTCGACGATGGCGGAGTCGCGGAGATAGTCCATGTAGATCGTGGCCGCGCTCAGGATCACGGTTTGCTCGAGCACACGCAGGCCCTCGCGCGCCGCCGAGACCTGGCTTTCGGCCGCGCGCACCCTGGGCGCGGTCTGCGCGTTGAACAGCGATTGGTTGACCGTGAGGCCTGCGCTGCGCGGCGCGTTGGCGCCATGGATTTGGGTGCGGACAAGATTGTTCGCGTCGCCGCCCTGTGTCGTCAGCGTATCGGTGTATTGGTACCCCGCGCTTGCCGTCAGTGCGACTTTCGGGCGGTAGCCCGACAGTGCCTGCGGAACGTTCTCGTCAGTTGACCGCACCTGCGCGCGTTGCGCGTTCAGCTGGGGATTGTTTTGGTAGGACCGCACCAGCGCGGCCTCGATTGTATCGGCGAGTGCGGGCACAGGGCCCATCTCCGCCAACAGAAGGACGGCAGTCGCAGCCGCGGTGACAACCTTCACCCCACGCATCCCCGGAAATCCAATCATTGTAGTCGCCGTCTCCCACACGCAAATCAGTCCGGCGGTCGCTTCAGTCGAAGTGAGTCCCGCCTCACCTTAGTCCGCAGCTAGGGCCAACGGAACTACCCCGCAACGGAACACGGTCGAAACTCTTCACATGGGGCAAACGGGCCACACTTCTGATTCGGAACGGGATTTTATCAGCCCGTGCGCCGCAGGAGAGGGTCAGAAGACGAAGGCGGGAACTCGCTCGAATCCGGGTAAAACGGGGGCCGAGGCGTCGAACAGCTCGCGATGGCCGAAATCCCCGTGGGAGTGCGTCACCAGGGTGGCGCGCGGCGGCGGCAACAGGCCGAACACCCCGACCAGCCGGCCCCCCTCCTTGAGTTGGCCGAACAGCCCGGTCGGGACGATTTCCGTCGCACCATTGAGGATAATGACGTCAAACGGGGCGCCCGCGGCATCGCCATCGGCGGCCGCGGCCGCTTTGACCGTGATATTCTGGATCCCGAGTTCGGCGAACGCCGTGGTCGCCTTTGCGGCAAGGGCCGGATCGCTTTCGGTCGCGCTGACCTCTGCGGCAAAGCGCGCCACGACGGCGGCGGCGTAGCCGGTCGCGCAGCCGACCACGAGGACGCGGTCGGTGGCCTTGATCTCGGCGGCTTGGAGCATCCGGGCGAGCAGCGCCGGCGTGATCAGGCAGCGCCTCGTCGCACCGCCCTCGGCGACATCGAGGTCGAGGTCGAGATAGGCCAGCGCCTGCTTGCTGGCCGGCACGAAGACCTCGCGCGGCACGGTCAGCATGGCATCGAGAATGCGATCATCGGTCACGTCGCTCGGACGCACCTGACCATCGACCATATACTGGCGCGCGGTCGAAAAACCGGTCATTGGCGGAGACCCTGCAAGTCGCGGCATTGCCGCTGGAGAAGCTAGAACAGGGCCATCTTTTGGAACAAGCTCCGCCAAAACGCAACACGCCGCTGGCGGGCGAAACGCGCTCCCAAAACGCGCTCCAAGGCGCAGTCTATTCGATCGTGACGGCGAGCCGGCCGATCAGGCGGGCCACTTCATCGAGATGCTCGGAATCATGCTCCTCGACGGCCCTCGCGAGCCGGCGGACGCACTCGTCGTCACTGATGTCGGGGGCATCGCTCGGAACGAGCGTCGGCTGCGGCATCGACAGGTCGATCAGGTTAATGGCCATCAAAATCACCTCTCAAGACCCGGCGAGAACAAGTGTCGACGGCTATTGAGTCGATTTGACGACGTTTTCGGCCTGTCCGCTGCGGACCACGGGCTTGTGATTGGCGATTTGGGGGATCGATGGGGCCAGACCAAACTGGCTCCCCGGGCTGGATTCGAACCAGCGACCATTCGATTAACAGTCGAATGCTCTACCGCTGAGCTACCGAGGAATAGGCGAACAGCTGTTCGCGAGCGGGCAGCGTATAACAAAGCCTTTCGGCCTTGCAAAGAACCAAATCGCCCCTCCGGCGAAACTTTAGCGCGCACGGTAAGCCTCTGCGATACAAGGGCTTACCTATCGCCCGGTGTGCGACATGCCCAGCCCGCCGGCCCGGCCGCGCTCCCGCGGGCGCCTGGAAACACCGCCAGCGCGGCGGTCGCACCGCGCCCGTGATTCTGTCAGGGGCGCGACGGCCCAGCTCCTCGCGCAAACGGGGTTGGCTACCGCCCGGCGATGGCAACGATGAACAGCGCGGTCGCGGCCAGCGAGGCGATGGTCCGCACGTGGTTCCAGAAGGTCCAGTCGGTCAGATAGCGCGCCCAGACCGATGCCGCCGACCTGCCCGCAGGACCAGAGGCCGCAAGCTGATCGTTCAGCGGCACATTGAAGACGACGGTCACGACGAACATGCCGACCACGTAGAGGCCGCCGCCGCAAATCATCGCAATCGCGCCCGGCTCCTGCCATCTGAGCCCGCCGAGCAAGACGAGCACGGCGCAGGACAGCGTGGTGCCGAGGAACACCGGCATGAACGGCGAACGGACAATATCGACATTGATCGCGTTCATCGCCGAGATGCCGGCGGCCTGATCGATGCGGCCGAGCGCGGTCATGACAAAAGCCGAGAACGCAAAATAGAGCCCGGCGAGCAGGCCGCAGCCGAGCGCGGAAAACCACAGCAAGGCCGAGGTTAGGATCTGGCGCATCGTTCCGCCTCCAAATGCGAGATATACTCGTATTTGTGAAATGCGATAAACTCTCGTATTAGAGCCGTCAACCCCGATCGCAGGGAAGCGAAAGATGTCGAGACGAAAGGCCGCATCCGTGGAAGTCCCCCTGCCCGGGCTGGCGCGGCTTGCCCCGACCCAGCAGCGCAGCCGCGAGCGCTTCGAGCGCATCCTCGCATGTGCGACCGAGATCATGGCGGAAAAGGGCAGCGAGGCTTTCCGCATGAGCGACGTCGTCGCGCGCAGCGGCGTCGCATTCGGCTCGCTCTATCAATATTTCCCGGACAAGGCCGCGATCATCGGCACCCTGGCCGAACGCCATAACGCGGTCGGGCGCGATTGCGTCAGGCGCGATCTGGCCGCGGTGACGACCGCGCGCGACCTGCACCCGGCGCTGTGCAGGATCGTCGACAGCTACTACGAGATGTTCATGCGCGAGCCTGTCATGCGCGACATCTGGCAGGCGACGCAAGCCGACCGCGCCCTGCAGAAGCTCGATGCGGACGACATGGCCGTGCTCTCCGGCCTGTTGTCCGACGCGGTCAGGCGGATTGCGCCCGACATGCCGACTGCCGCCCTCGCCACCTTTTCCGCCCTGACCATGACACTGATCGCAGCCGCCGTGCGTCACGCGATCACGCTGCCACCGAGGAAGGCGCGGCAAGCGCTGACGCAGTTCAAGACCATGCTGCCGCACGACCTCACCGGGCTGGCATGACGGCTCCGGCACGAGCGTTGGGAATATTCCCTGTACAAAAACGATAGATACAGGCGCATACGGCTTACGCCGTTCGCGTCAGCAGGAGCCGAGGATCGTGCGGCATGCGACTGGTCCCCACCGTGCGATACTTGCCTCCATTGTCACGTCTCCCTAAAATTCCTGCGATATTTGACGGCTATGAATACCGCCGGGAATCCCGGGAAGAGTTTTTAGAAAGTTGTGATTTGTTTCACACGAGGTGCGGCCATGCCGACCTAGGTTCCCGAAGGGATCACCAACGATTCATTAACCAAAGCGGGCGCCATCGTTCTTTTCATAAAATTCGAACGAATCGCTCAATCCGGACCGAAGACTGTTTTGCGACCATGGCGCTCTCGAACCTCGGAGAGCGTGATGAGCGAAGTCGAATTTGATCTGCTGCTGGACGCCGTGCGAACGGCGATCGCGCCCATTGCTCAGGAGGATTTCGTGGCTCAGCCCTCGCCCCGCATTCAGCCGCCACCGCGCGCGGCCAATGACAACCAGGCGCCGTGGCCGCTGATTCCGTTTCCTGAAGGTTGGTACGCCGCGAGCTAATGCGGCTTCTCATTGACTGGCTGCAAGCCATTGATGAGATGAGTGGAGGCCACGACCAGAATTGAACTGGTGTACACGGTTTTGCAGACCGTTGCGTAACCACTCCGCCACGTGGCCCCTTGCGGCGCACTTCATATACGCCCTCTCCGAGATAGGCAACCAAGCCGGACGGCTAACGCCGACGTCTGCGAAAGTCCCGCTTCTTCGGTTTTGGCGCCAATTCCGGCATTTTGGCCTGCACTTCGCGGAATCTCGCCAGCATCCGCTCGAAACTATTAGTTAACGTTGCGGCAATGTCCGGCCGCTTCTCCAGCCCCGCCAGCAGGATCGCGGCCGCCTCAATGGTGGACAGGCCGTCGCGGCGCGGTTCCCGCCGCAGTCTGCCGTAGAGCGAGGGCCGTTTCGGCCCGAGAATCACCCGCTGACACTTCAGCATCCAGGCATTGCGCCACCACAGCGCCTTGGCCTGGCTCCAGGTGCCGTCGAGCAGCACGATGCCCTCGATGTCGGAGAGGATGGCGCGCTGATGCGGCTCGAGCTCGCCCTTGCGGTTGATCGCAACGATCTCGGCGTCGGTCTCGAGGTCTTCGACCTTGGCGGAGCCGAGATAGAGCGCCGCCCAGCGTGACGGATCGGGTACCGGCCGGCCGAGCGCCTTGGCCAGGCTCGGCCAGGACAGCCCGATCCGCACCACGGCGTTTTCGAAATGCTGTGCCAACAGCCGCGCGGTGCCGAGCGCCCTGTCCTGCTCCTGCGGATGGATCAGGATCAGGAGCTGGAT
Organism: Bradyrhizobium sp. USDA 4504; assembly: GCF_054063995.1. Taxonomy (NCBI): domain Bacteria; kingdom Pseudomonadati; phylum Pseudomonadota; class Alphaproteobacteria; order Hyphomicrobiales; family Nitrobacteraceae; genus Bradyrhizobium; species Bradyrhizobium sp. USDA 4504. The sequence goes on from NZ_JBSSGV010000001.1 coordinate 2,961,366, forward strand.
GCGGCTCTCGATCGGCGTGACGCTGTCGCAGATGCACAGCGGCAACGGCTTGCCGCAATGCGCGCACTCCTCGATCTCGGCGACAATATCGGTTTTTGCTTCGGTCGGTTCGGACATCGCTCCGCTATACGCTTGCAATCGTGCAATTCAAACTATTCCGCGGGTGCGTGCACGCCTGACGGCTCGCGGCGCTGGCGCAGCCGGTCGATCAAGAGATAGATCACCGGTGTCGTGTAGAGCGTCAGGATCTGCGACACGAACAGGCCGCCGATGATGGTGATGCCGAGCGGCCGGCGCAGCTCGGTGCCCGGGCCGGTCGCAATGACCAGCGGAATGCCGGCGAACAGCGCGGCCATCGTCGTCATCAGGATGGGACGGAAGCGCGCGCGGCAGGCCTCGAAGATCGCGTCCCGCGACGACAGGCCCTGATGCCGCTCGGCCTCGAGCGCGAAATCGACCATCATGATGCCGTTCTTCTTGACGATGCCGATCAACAGGATGATGCCGACGAAGGCGATCACCGTCAGCGGCGTGTTCGTCACCTGCAATGCGAGCAACGCGCCGAGGCCGGCCGACGGCAGCGTCGAGATGATCGTGATCGGATGCGCCAGGCTCTCATAGAGCACGCCGAGCACGATATACATCGCGACCAGCGCGCCGAGGATCAGGAGCGGCTGCCGCCCGCTGGTCTTGTTGAAGTCGCCGGCATTGCCGTCGAAGCTGCCGCGAATGCCCTCGGGCATGTGCAGCTCGTCGACCGCCTGCTGGATGTTCGTCGTCGCGACCTCCAGCGGCACGTCCGGCAGCAGGTTGAACGACACCGTGGTCGAGGGGAAGCCGCCGGAGTGATAGACCGCGAGCGCCGACAATCCACGCTGGTAGTGCACCAGCGCCGACAGCGGCACCTGCACGTCGTTGGCGCCGGCAACGTAGATGCGCTCGAGGTTCGACGGATCGCTCTGGAATTTCGGATCGATCTCGAGCACTACCATGTACTGGTTGCGCTGGGTGTAGATGTACGAGATCTGCCGCTGCGAGAAGGCGTTGTTGAGCGCGTTGTCGATGTCCTGCACGCGGACGCCGAGGCTGGAGGCGGTCTTGCGGTTGATCACGAGGTTGAGCTGTAGCCCGCCGGGATCGCGGTCGGAGGAGACGTCCGTGATGCCCTCCACCGTTTCCATGCGCTTGGCGATGATCGGCGCCCATTTCTGCAACAGCTCGAGATCGGTCGAGGCGAGCGTGTATTGGTAGTCGGAATCGCTCTGCCGGCCGCCGGTTCGGATATCCTGGGCGGCGAACATGAACAGGCGGATGCCCGGCACCATGTACAGGTTGCGGCGCAGCCGGTCGATCACCTGGGCGGTCGACAGGCCGCCCCGCTCCTCCGGCGGCTTCAGACTGATGTACATGATGCCGCGGTTGGAGGTGGCGCCGCCCGGGCCGCCGCCGGAACCGACTGACGAGCCGATGCCGGCGACAGCGGGGTCGGCCATCACGATGTCGGCGAGCCGCTGCTGCAGCTGAAGCATCGCCTGGAACGAGATATCCGCCGACGCCCGCGTCGAGCCGATCACGAAGCCGCTGTCGTCGGTCGGAAAATAGCCCTTCGGCGTCTTGATGTAGAGCGTCACCGTCAGCGCGACGGTGGCGAAGAACACCACCAGGGTCAGGAAGGGATAGCCGAGCACGATTCGCAGCGTCGCTGCGTAGAACGCCACGACACGGGACAGCGTGCCCTCGATGACGCGATCGTACCAGGTGGCATGATCGGAGGTCGCCTCCCTGATGTAATGCGCGCAGATCATCGGTGTGATGGTCAGCGACACCACGGTCGAAACCGCGATCGCGAACACCAGCGTCAGCGAGAATTCGCGCAGCAGGCGCCCGACGATGCCATCCATGAAGATCAGCGGCGTGAAGGCCGCGATCAGCGACAGCGAGATCGACAGCACCGTGAAGCCGATCTGCTTGGCGCCTTCGACCGCGGCCGGATACGGCGCCATGCCCTGCTCGAGATTGCGGTACATGTTCTCGATCATCACGATGGCGTCGTCGACCACGAAGCCGACGGAGATCGCCAGCGCCATCAGCGACAGATTGTCGATCGAGAAGCCGGCGAGCCACATCCCGGCGCAGGTGCCCGCCAGCGCCAGCGGCACCGACACGCCGGCGGCGATCGTCGGCACCACCCGGCGCAGGAACACGAACACCACAATCATCACAAGCACGGCGGTCGCCAGCAGCGTGAACTGCATGTCCTCGACGCTGGCGCGGATCGTTCCGGTACGATCGACCAGGGTGGAGATCTCGACGCCCGCCGGAATCCATTTCCTCAATTCCGGCAGCATCCTGCGAACGCCGTCGACGGTGTCGATGACGTTGGCGTCGCCCTGCTTGGTGATCTGGATCAGCACCGCCGGCTGCTTGTTGAACCAGGCGATCGAGCGCGAGTTGCGCACGGAATCCTCGACCTCGGCGACGTCGGCGAGGCGGACGTAATTGCCGTTCGAGCTTTTGATGACAATGTCGCGGAATTCGGCGGCGGTGCGCATCTGCTTGTTGATCGAGAGCGTCTCGCTCAGCCGGCCGCCATTGAAGATGCCGACCGGCCCCAGCGGGTTGGCATTGATGATCGCGAGCCGGACGTCGTCGGTCGCGATCCCGGCGTTCGCCAGGGACACCGGGTTGAGCGCGATGCGCACCGCTGGCTGGTCGGCCCCGCTGACGGTCACCTCGCCCACTCCCGGCACCTGCGAGATGCGCTGCGCCAGCACCGTGTCGGCGACGTCGTACATCGCGCTAGTCGAGATCGTCTTCGAGGTCAGCGCCAGCACGAATACCGGCGACGCGGCCGGGTTGGCCTTGCGGAACCTGGGCAGCGACGGCAGGTCGCTCGGCAGATCGGCGAGCGAGGCGTTGATCGCGGCCTGCACGTCGCGCGCGGCGCGGTCGATATTGCGGCCGATCGAGAACTGCACCTGGATGCTGGTGGTGCCGAGTGAGCTCGTCGAGGTGATCTGGTCGACGCCCGAAATGGTGCCGAGCTTGCGCTCCAACGGTGCGGCGACGGTCGCGGCCATTACGGAGGGATCGGCCCCTGGCCTGGACGCCGACACCCGAATGGTCGGGAAATCGACATTCGGAACCGACGACACCGGCAGGAACTGGTAGGCGACGATCCCGACCAGGAACAGCCCGATCGCAAGCAGTGTGGTGCCCACCGGCCTGCGGATGAAGGGCTCGGAGATCGAGATCACTGCATGCCCTCGGTGGCGCCCGCGATCGGCGGGCCGCTGGGACCCGGCTCCGGCACGGCCCGCTCGATCCGGCGGTTGAGGCGGTCGAGCGCCAGATAGATCACCGGCGTGGTGTAGAGCGTCAGCAGCTGGCTCAGCAGCAGGCCGCCGATGATCGAGATGCCGAGCGGGAAGCGCAGTTCGGCGCCGGTGCCGCTTTCGATCGCGAGCGGCAGCGCGCCGAACAACGCCGCCAGCGTCGTCATCATGATCGGGCGGAAGCGCAGCAGGCAGGCCTGCACGATGGCGTCATAGGGCGACATGCCCTGGTGACGCTCGGCCTCCAGCGCGAAGTCGATCATCATGATCGCGTTCTTCTTGACGATGCCCATCAACAGGATGATGCCGATCAGGCCGATCACCGAGAGGTCCTGCCCGCACAGCATCAAGGCGAGGATGGCGCCGACGCCGGCCGAGGGCAGCGTCGAGAGGATGGTGATCGGATGGATATAGCTCTCATAGAGCACGCCGAGCACGATGTAGATCGTGATGATCGCCGCCAGGATCAGCCAGGGCTGGCCGGCGAGCGAGCGCGAGAATTCGGCGGCGTCGCCGGAATAGATCCCGACGATGCTGCCGGGCATTCCGATCCTGCTCTCGATCGCCTTCACGGCCGCGACCGCGTCGCCCAGCGCCTCGCCCGGCGCCAGGTTGAAGCTGAGCGAGACTGACGGGAATTGCGCCTGGTGCGAGATCGCGAGCGGCGCCGTTGTCCGGACCAGCGTCGCCACCGCCGACAGCGGCACCTGCGCGCCGTTGGCTCCGGGCAGATAGAGCTTGTCGAGGATCGACGGGTCGCGTTGATACATCGGCAGCGCTTCGAGCACGACGCGGTACTGGTTGGCCTGGCCGTAGATCGTCGAGATCTGCCGCTGTGCGAAGGCGTCGTTCAGCGTATCGGTGACGCCCTGCAGACTGACACCGAGCTGGCCGGCACGCTGGCGGTTGACGTCGATCGCCGCGCGCAGGCCCCCCTCCTGCGCCTCAGAGGAGACATCGCGGAAGATCGGGTCGCGCCGCATCTCGGCGACGAGCTTTTGCGCCCATTGCGAGACCTCGGCGGCGTCAGTCGCGGTCAGCGTGTACTGGTATTGCGAGCGGCTCGACTGGGTCGAGATCTGCACGTCCTGCACCGGCTGGAAGTAGACCGTCATGCCGGGCACCGTCGCGATCTTCTCCTTCAGCCGCTCGATCACCTTGACGACGCCCTCGCGCCGCTGGTCGAGCGGCTTCAGCGTCATCACCAGCCGGCCGACATTGGTGGTCGGATTGACCGAACCCGAACCGATCACCGAGACAACGCCAACCACATCAGGATCGGCCTTGATGATGTTTGAGACCGCGCTCTGCCGCCGCTGCATCTCGGCGAACGAGACGTCGGGCCCGGCCTCGGTCACCGCCGTGATCGATGAGGTGTCCTGCAGCGGCAGAAAACCCTTCGGCGCCAGCACATACATGATCAACGTCAGCGCGATGGTCGCGAACGTCACCAGCAGTGTCGCGCGCTGGCGCCGCAGCACCCAGAGCAGCGTCCGATGGTAGAACTCCACCATGCGGTCGATGAAACGGCTGACCGCGGCAAGGCCCGGGACCGCCACCTCCTCATGAATGTTCTTGAGCAGCCGCGAGCACATCATCGGCGTCAATGTCAGCGAGACGATCGCCGAGGTCACGACCGCGATCGTCAAGGTGAGCGCGAATTCGCGGAACATGCGGCCAACCAGGCCGGACATGAACAGCAGCGGGATGAACACCGCGATCAGCGACACCGTCAGCGAGATCACGGTGAAGCCGATCTCGCTGGCCCCCTTCAGCGAGGCCTCCATCACCGTTTCGCCGTCTTCCATGTGGCGGACGATGTTCTCGATCATGACGATGGCGTCGTCGACCACGAATCCGGTTCCGATGGTCAGCGCCATCAGCGACAGATTGTCGAGGCTGAAGCCCGCGAAATACATGATGCCGAAGCTCGTGATCAGCGACAGCGGCAGCGCGACGCCGGCGATCAGGGTCGCGCGCAGCGACCGCAGGAACAGGAGCACCACCAGCGTCACCAGCACGACGCTCAGGATCAGCGTGAACTGCACATCGCGCACCGAGGCGCGGATCGTCACGGTACGGTCGGAGACGATGGTCAGCTTGACGCCGGCCGGGACCGCCCGCTGCAGCCGCGGGATTTCGGCGCGGATCTGCTTGACGACGTCGATGACATTGGCGCCCGGCTGGCGCTGGATGTCGATGATGACGGCCGGCGTGCCCTGGTACCAGCCGCCGGTGCGGTCGTTCTCCAGGCCATCGACGATCTGGGCGACGTCGCCGATCGTGACCGGCGAGCCGTTGCGATAGGCGATGATGATCGGCCGGTAGGCGTCGGCGGCGGCGATCTGATCGTTGGCGGCGATGGTGTAGGACTGCTGGGCACCGTCGAGCGATCCCTTCGGCCCCGACACGTTGGCACCGGCGATCGCGTTGCGGAGATCCTCCATCGCGATGCCGTAGGCCGCGAGCCGGGCCAGATCGGCCTGCACGCGCACCGCCGGCTTCAATCCACCGAGGATCGAGACCCGGCCGACGCCGGAAATCTGACTCAGCCGTTGACCCAGGATGGTGTCGGCGAGATCGCTCATCGCCCGCAGCGAGATCGTCTCCGAGGTCAGCGCCAGCGTCATCACCGGCGCGTCCGCCGGGTTCACCTTGGCGTAGACAGGCGGATACGGCAGCGTCTTCGGCAATATGCCGGCGGCCGCATTGATCGCGGCCTGCACATCCTGCGTGGCGCCGTCGATGTCGCGGTTGAGGTCGAACTGCAACGAGATCTGGCTGACGCCGAACGAGCTCGTCGAGTTCATCGACGACAGCGACGGGATCTGCCCGAGCTGCCGCTCCAGCGGCGCCGTGATCAGCGAGGCCACCACGTCGGGGCTGGCGCCGGGCAGTTGCGTCGTCACCTGCACGGTCGGGAAGTCGACCTGCGGCAGCGCCGAGACCGGCAGCGCCCAATAGCCGAGCGCACCGCCGATCATCAGGGCGATGCCGAGCAGCGAGGTGGCGATCGGCCGGCGGATGAACGGTTCGGAGACGCTCATGGCTGCGTGCTCGCTGTTAGATCGGACATTACGAAGTCAGGATGCCGGTCATGGCTGCGCCTTCGGCGCGCCGCCCGACTGTTCGCCCCCTGCTGCCGGCGCGGGCGCCGGTCCGGTCTGCCCCTTCTGATCGCCTTCGCTATGCTCGTGCCGGCCGCGATGCTCGCCGTCCTTGCCCTGCCAGTCTTTCTTACCGTCCTTGCCTTGACCTTCGCCTTGCGCCCCGCGCTTGCCGTCAGGGTTGCGGCTGCGCTTGCGCGGCGCGAGATCGGCGGCCGGCGGCCCGTCGTCCTTGCCGACCACGACCTTCGCGCCATCGGCGAGATTGGCAAAGCCGGTCGTCACGACGCGGTCCGACGTGGTCAGGCCGCTGGCGATCACGGCGTCATGCTCGTTCTGCTGCGTGACCGTGACCGGCTTGGCGGTGACGATATCGCCCTCACCGATCACGTAGCTGAACGTGCCGGCGGGACCGCGCTGCACCGCGGAGGTCGGCACCACGATCGCCTGCGGCAGGGTCTCGACCTTGAGGCGGACATTGACGAACTGGCCGGGCCAGAGCTGGTAGCTGGCATTGGGGAATTCCGCCTTCAGCTTCAGCGTGCCGGTGGTCGGATCGACCTGGTTGTCGATGCCGGTCAGCTTGCCGGTATCGATCACGGTGACGCCGTCATTGCCGAACACGTCGACCGCGAGTTGGCCCTTCGCGGCCGCGGCGTTGACCCGCATGATCTGCTGCTGCGGCAGGCTGAACCATACTGCGATCGGCTGCAGCTGGGTCAGGATGACGAGCCCCGTGGTATCGGCGGCGTGGATGATGTTGCCCTGGTCGACCTGGCGAAGGCCGGCGCGCCCCGCGATCGGCGCGACGATCTTGGTATAGCCGAGCGTGGCGCGCGCATTGTCGATCTGGGCCTGGTCGGCCTTGATGATGGCCTGCTGCTGCGCGACCAGCGCTCGCTGCGTATCGGCCTGCTGCTTCGAGCCCGCGTTGGTGGCAGCGAGCTGCTCATAGCGGGCAAGATCGATCTTCTGATTGGCGAGCAGCGCTTCGTCCTTGGCCTTCGTGGCCACCGCCTGGTCGTATTGCGCCTGATAGATCGCCGGATCGATCTCGCCCAGAACGTCGTCCTTCTTGACGTCCTGGCCCTCGACGAAATTCACCTTGAGCAGCTTGCCGTCGACCCGCGAGCGCACGGTCACGGTATTCAGCGCCCTCACCGAACCGACGCCGTCGAGATAGACCGGCACGTCATGCACCTGCGGCGTGGCCGCCAGCACCGGCACCGGCAGGTCAGGCCGCCCGCCCGCGCCGCGCCCGCCGCCGCCATTTTGCTTGGGCTGGAAGGCGAGCCAGCCGAGATAGCCGAGCCCGCCGAGGATCACGAGCGTGATGAGCAAGGACACCATGCGCCCCAGCACGCGCGAGAGAAGGCTCCGCTTGCGCGGCGCCGTGCGTTTCTCGTCGTCCGTCGAGTCGGGCTTAAAGAGCATCGACCGGTCTTTCCATCTTCGGTTCCCAGCCGCCCCCTAATGCTTGATATAGGCTCACGATCGCCAATAGCCGGGCCAGTTGGGCCTGCGAATAGGCATCTTCCGCCTGGAACAGGGTCAGCTGCGTGTTTAGCACAGTTACGATATCGGCGGTGCCGGCCTTGAGCTGCTGCTCGGCGAGGTCGAAGGCCCGCCGCGACGAGGACAGCACGTCGCGCTGCAGCTGCAGCCGGCGCGTGGTCTCGCGGATCGCGACCAGCGCATTGTCGACGTCGGTGAACGACTGCACCACCGTCTTGCGGTAGGTCTGCAGCAACTCGTCCTGCTTGGCCTTGGTGTATTCGAAATTGCCGAGGATCCGGCCGCCGTCGAAGATCGGCTGGGTCATGCTGCCGACCAGGTTGAAGAAGGCGGCATGCGGCTGGAACAGCGAGACCAGCGCCTGGCTCTGGTAGCCGCCCGTACCGGTCAGCTGGATGCTCGGGAAGAACTGCGCCCGCGCGCTGCCGACATTGGCGGTGGCGGATGCAAGCTGCGCCTCCTGCCGGCGGATGTCGGGACGCTGGGTCAGCAATTCGGACGGCAGGCCCGGCCTGACGCGCGGGATCGCAACGGCGTTGAGCGAGCCGCCGGAGACGCGCACGCTTTCCGGCGGCCGCGACACCAGCACCGCGAGCGCGTTGATACTCTGGTCGAGCGTCTGCCGCAGCGGCGGCACTAGCGCGCGCTGGTTGGCGAGCACAGTCTCCTGCTGCGCGACGTCGAGATCGGAGCCGGTGCCGGCCTTGAAGCGCTCCTTGATCGCATTGAGGATGCGCTCGGCGCTGGCGATGTTGCGCTGCGCGGTGCGCAGCCGGTCCTGCGTCGCGAGCACGGTGAAATAAGCATTAGCGACGCTCGCCAGCGTGGTCAGCGCCACCACCTCGCGGTCAAACCGGTTGGCAACGGCGGTCTCCTCCGCCGCCTGCGCGGCGTCGCGGTTCTGGCCCCAGAAGTCGAGCTGATAGCTGGCGCTCAGCGAGGCGTTGTAGTTCACCACCTCGCGCCCGCCATTGGTGAGGCCGCTGGCGCTGGAGCCGGAGGTGCGCGAGTAGGTTTCCGATCCGTTGAGATTGAGGGTCGGCAGCAGCGCCGCGCCGGCCTGCCGCGCCAGCGCGTCGGCCTGGCGGAAGCGCGCAACCGCAGCGGCGATGTCGAGGTTGACGGTCTGCGCCTCCTCCATCAGCTGCGTCAGCTCCTTGGAGCGGAAGCCCCGCCACCAATCGAGCGTCGGAAGCGCGTCGCCCGGCCGGCCGAGACGCACGGCCTTGTAGCCCTGCGGCACGTCGAGCGCTGGGTCAGGGATGTCCTGGGTCAGAATGCAGCCGGCAGAACCAACGACCAGGCCGAGCGCAACGAGCGAACGTGCCGCGAGCCGGCGCACGCGGGCGGCGAGGCCGAACCGGCCTCCAGGCACCATCACGGACACCGGCTGGGTCACACCCGTTCTCCGCCGAAGCCAGACTTCGCCCGTGGCGCACGAATGACGCGTTCAGCGATGGTCTGGGTGACGTTCACGGGGGTATGCTTCCAATGGAACCTGCCTGTCCCATCCTACCCTTGGGACAATGGGGCGGACAGCCCCGTCACGATTGCGCGGCGTCGCATCGCAAGCGATTCGTAGCTACCTTGAATGCCGACTTTTCCCTATTTTTTACGGCATTTCCGCGCATTTCGGACCGGTGCGGGAGGTCACGATTCTTACAAAGATTTCATGGGGATTTCTCGGCTGCTGTTACATTGAATCCGCAAGATGTGCCGGCACGGCGCCAGACTCGCGCCACCGCGCACCGCGCCGTCAGGTCTTGATTGGCCGAGAGCGCGCAACTCACGCGAAACCGCGGACCACAGGATGATTGTGCTGGCCGACCCGACCGCCACAAAACGGAGTTCTCCCCAAGCCCGTGACCTCCGCGCTTGCGAGGTCAAGCGTGTTGAACCCGTGTTTTGCCGCAGTGCAAAAGCCCTTCCCTTTTTCGATCAGCACACTAGGTTCGCCAAGCAAGACCCAGACCGGCAAAGAAATTCCCCGACATGATATTCAACAAAGACGTCATCGAAGCGATCGGCAACACCCCCCTCATCAAGCTGAAACGCGCGTCCGAACTGACCGGCTGCACCATTCTCGGCAAGGCCGAATTCATGAACCCGGGCCAGTCGGTGAAGGATCGTGCCGGCAAATGGATGATCCTGGAGGCCGAGAGGCGCGGCACGCTGAAGCCCGGCGGCCTCGTGGTCGAGTCGACCGCGGGCAATACCGGGATCGGGCTTGCTGTCGTGGCGAGTGCGCGCGGCTACCGCACCCTGATCGTCATTCCGGAGACGCAGAGCCAGGAAAAGAAGGACATGCTGCGGCTGTGCGGTGCCGAACTGGTCGAGGCGCCGGCGCTGCCCTTCGCCAATCCGAACAACTATCAGCATCTCGGCAGGCGTCTCGCGGAGCAGCTGCGCAAGACCGAACCGAACGGCGTGCTGTTTGCCGACCAGTGGAACAACCTCGACAATCCCAAGGCGCATTACGACTCGACCGGACCGGAAATCTGGCAGCAGACCGACGGCAAGGTCGACGGCTTCATCTGCTCGGTCGGCACCGGCGGCACGCTCGCCGGCATCAGCCGCTACCTGAAGGAAAAGAACCCGGCCATCGTCATCGCCTGCGCCGATCCGCACGGCTTCGGGATGTACGAACTATTCAAGAATGGGCAGGTCAAATCGACGCCGGGCGATTCGATCACGGAAGGCATCGGGCTCGGACGCGTCACGCCTGTGGTCGAGACGGCGAAGGTCGACACTGCGTTCCTGATCTCCGACGAGGAAGCGGTGACCATCATCTATGAGCTTTTGGAGCACGAAGGCCTGTGCCTCGGCGGCTCGACCGGCGTCAACATCGCGGGCGCGATCCAGCTCGCCAAGCAGCTCGGCCCCGGCAAGACCATCGTCACCATCCTCTGCGACTCCGGCAACCGCTATCAGTCCAAGCTGTTCAACCCGGCCTTCATGCGCTCGAAGAACCTGCCGGTCCCGGAATGGCTGGAAAAGCGCAGCAAGATCGAGCTGCCGCTGATCTAGGGAGCGAATGTGTCCCCGCAGACGTCATTGCGAGGAGCTATTGCGACGAAGCAATCCATGCTTCCGATGCGGAGGATTGGATTGCTTCGCGGAGCCTGTCATCCGGCGGCGCTTTGCGCCGACCGGGTGGCTCGCAATGACGGCAGAAATCACCGCAGAATCTGGCTCAGGAACAGCTTCGACCGCGCATGCTGCGGGTTGGCGAAGAATTCCTGCGGCGTGTTCGATTCGATGATCTGGCCCGCGTCCATGAACACGACGCGGTTGGCGACCTCGCGGGCAAAGCCCATTTCGTGGGTCACGACCAGCATGGTCATGCCCTCCTTGGCAAGATCGACCATGGTGTCGAGCACTTCCTTGACCATCTCCGGGTCGAGCGCCGAGGTCGGCTCGTCGAACAGCATCACCTTCGGGTTCATGGTCAGCGCGCGGGCGATCGCAACGCGCTGCTGCTGACCGCCCGACATCTGGCCGGGAAACTTGTTGGCCTGATGCGGGATCTTGACCCGCTCGAGGAACTTCATCGCGGTGGCCTCGGCATCCTTCTTCGGGATGTTGCGCACCCAGATCGGCGCCAGCGTGCAATTGTCGAGCACGGTGAGATGCGGGAACAGGTTGAAGCTCTGGAAAACCATGCCGACCTCGCGGCGGACTTCGTCGACACGGCGAAGGTTCGGGCCGAGGTCGATGCCGTCGACCACGATCTCGCCCTCCTGGAATTCCTCCAGCGCGTTGATGCAGCGGATCAGGGTCGACTTGCCCGAACCGGATGGGCCGCAGATCACGATGCGCTCGCCCTTGCCGACCTCCAGGTTGATGTCGCGCAGCACGTGGAAGTCGCCGTACCATTTGTTGAGAGCGGAAATGTTGACGATCGGGGTTGTGGACATGATGACCTTGTTCAGTGGCGGCGGTGAGCGTTGAGCCGGTTTTCGACGAACAGCGAGTAGCGCGACATTCCAAAGCAGAACACGAAGTAGATCATTCCAGCGAAGGCGAAGCCGGTAAAGGCCGTGGTCGGCGTCGACCAGGTCGGATCGGAGAACGTCGCGTGCAACGATCCCAAGAGGTCGAACAGTGCGACGATCGAAACCAGCGAGGTGTCCTTGAACAGGGCGATGAAGCTGTTGACGAGACCCGGAATGACGTGGCGCAGCGCCTGCGGCATCACGATCAGCGACGTGGTCTTCCACCAGGACAGGCCGAGCGCGCTCGCCGCCTCGCCCTGCCCGCGCGGGATTGCGGCAAGGCCGCCGCGCACCACCTCGGCCTGATAGGCGCCGGCAAACAGCGCAATGCCGATCAGCGCGCGGACCAGCCCGTCGACGTTGAAGTTGCCCGGCAGGAACAGCGGCAGCATGTAGGTTGCGAAGAACAGCACGGTGATCAGCGGCACGCCGCGCCAGAACTCGATGAAGGCGATCGAGAATATCCGGATCAGCGGAATGGTCGAGCGGCGGCCCAGCGCCAGCGCGATCCCGATCGGCATCGAGGTGACGATGCCGGTGACCGACACCACCAGCGTCACCAGGAGGCCGCCCCACAGCCTGGTGTCGACGATAGGCAGTCCGCCGCGGTCGAGCCCCATCAGCTTGATCACGATCGCGATGCCGGCGAAGCTCGCCAGGCTCCCGAGCAGCGCCCGTTGTCCGGTTCGCATGCCGCCGCCGAGGAAAAACAGGATCAGCGAGACGATCGCCGTGGTCAGCAGGAAGTCGAACCACAGCGGCTGGATCGACATCTGGAGCTGCTCGCGCAGCCAGGTCAGCGGAAAGATCAGCCAGCCGATCAGGCTGCCGACGAGCACGATGATATTGCCGACGGCCCACAGCAGCGGCCCGATCGCCGAACTCCGGCTGAGATTGACCAGCGCCCGACCGGCATTGACGATGCTGTCGTCGAACAGCTGCAACAGGCTCGCGACCCAACTGACGCCGAAGCCGGCTAGTCCGCCGCCGCGCAGCAGGAAGAAGGCGACCGCCGGGAACGCGAAGAAGAACAGACCCGCATTCAGGCCCTTCGCCGGCAGGCGCGGAATAAGGAGTGGCAGCAACAGGACGGCCGCAAGGACGAAGGTCAGGTTGACGCGCCAGCGTTCGGCTTCCGGATAGAAGCCGTAGATCAGCTGGGTGAGCTTGGCCTGGATGTAGGGCCAGCAGGCGCCGACCTGACGGCCGGCGGTCTCGGCGAGACATGCATTGCGGTCCTTGCCGCTCCAGACCGCATCGACCAGCAGGAACTTGAACGCGGGAACGACCGTGTACCAGAGCAGCCCCAGCGCCAGGATCGTCAGCAGGATGTTGGTCGGCGAATTCAAGAGCCTCGTGCGGATGAAACCGACGAGGCCGGTGGTCTTCACCGGCGCCCGGCGTTCGGGCACCAGATCCTGCCGGACGAAGGATGACGCGGTGGCGTCGGTCATGCCCCAAGGCTCCGGTTGATGCGCCAGCCATAGACGCTCATGATCGCGCTGGTGACCAGCGAGATCAGCAGGTACACGCCCATGGTGATGGCGATGATCTCGATCGCCTGGCCGGTCTGGCTCAGCGTCGTTCCGGCAAATACCGAGACCAGGTCGGGATAGCCGATCGCGACCGCCAGCGACGAATTCTTGGTCAGGTTGAGGTACTGGTTGGTCAGCGGCGGAACGATGACGCGCATCGCCTGCGGCACGACGATCAGCCGCAAGGTTGTGCCGCGCGACAGGCCGAGCGACGAGCCGGCTTCCATCTGTCCCCTATGGACCGACAGAATACCGGCGCGAACGATCTCGGCGATGAACGCCGCCGTATAGGTCGACAGCGCAACCGCCAGCGCAACCAGCTCCGGAATCACCCGCGCGCCGCCGGCGAAGTTGAAGCCCTTGAGTTGCGGCAGCTCGAAGGTCACCGGCAGCCCGAACACCAGCATCGTCACCAGTGGCAAGCCAGCCAGCAGGCCGAGTACATAGGGCCAGATCCGGATCGCCTGCCCGCGTTGAAACAGCGCCCGCCTCGCATAGCCGCGCAGCGCCAGCGCGCCTGCGACGCCAATCGCGAGCGCGATCAGAAGCGGATCGAGCCCGGGCTCGCCGATCGGCCGCGGGATCACCAGCCCGCGATTGGAGAGGAAGAAGGCGTTGAACAGCGAGATGCTCTGGCGCGGCCCCGGCAGCGCCGCCAGCACCGCGAGGTACCAGAATAACAGCTGGAACAGCAGCGGCAGATTGCGGACGATCTCGACATAGATCTCGCCGAGCCGCGCCAACAGCCAGTTCGGCGACAGCCGGCACAGCGCAATGATGAAGCCGATGATGGTGGCGAAGACGATGCCAATGCCCGCAACCAGCAGCGTGTTGAGCAGGCCGACGAAGAACACCCGCGTATAGGTGTCCGACCCCGAATACGGGATCAGGTTCAGGCTGACATCAAAGCCCGCATTGTTTTTGAGAAACCCGAACCCGGAGGCAATGCGCTGCGTCTCCAGGTTGGCGCGGGCATTGGCCACGATCTCATAGGCGACCCAGGCCAACACCGCCGCGAACACGATCTGCACGGCAAGGCCAGTCCAGCCGGACTGGCCGCCGAGCGCGCGCTTCAGGCGGAAGATGAACTGCAGCGGTGGTTTTCGGGGCTCGGTCGTCATCGCCGCAGCCGCCTCGTCGCCGATCAGCGGATCGGAGGCGCGTACTGGATGCCGCCCTTGTTCCAGAGATTGTTGAGCCCGCGTGCGATCTGCAGCTTCGATCCGACGCCGACGTTGCGATCGTACATCTCGCCGTAATTGCCGACGGCCTTGATGATGCGGGAGAACCAGTCCTTGGTCAGGCCGAGCTGCTCACCGAGATTGCCGTCGGTGCCGAAGGCGCGCTTGAGGTCGGGCTTGTCCGACTTGGCCATCTCGTCGACGTTCTTCTGGGTGACACCGAGTTCCTCGGCATTGATCTGGGCGAACAGCGCCCACTTCACGATGTCGAACCACTGGTCGTCGCCATGGCGAACCATCGGGCCGAGCGGCTCCTTGGAGATGATCTCGGGAAGCACGACGTGATCGGCCGGGTTGGCGAGCTTCAGTCGCTGCGCATAGAGCTGGGACACGTCGGAGGTGAACACGTCGCAGCGGCCGGTCTCGTAGGCCTTCACGGTCTCGTCGGCACCGGCGAACGCGATCACCTCGTACTTCATGTTGTTGCCCTTGAAGTAGTCGGCGAGGTTCTGCTCGGTCGTGGTGCCGGTCTGCACGCAGACCGACGCGCTGTTCAGCTCCAGCGCCGAGTTCACCTTCAGCGACTTCTTCACCAGAAAGCCCTGCCCGTCATAATAGGTCACGCCGGTGAAGTTGGCGCCGAGCGAGGTATCGCGCGACAGCGTCCAGGTGGTGTTGCGCGACAGCACGTCGATCTCGCCCGACTGCAGCGCGGTGAAGCGGTCCTTGGCCGACAGCGGCACGAACTTGACCTTGGACGGATCGTCGAAGATCGCCGCCGCGATGCCACGGCAGATGTCGACGTCGATGCCGGTCCAGTTCCCCTTGTCGTCCGGCGACGAGAAGCCCGGCAGGCCGCCGCTGACGCCGCAGGACAGCTGGCCTCGGTCCTTGACCGTCTTGAGGGTTTGCGCCGAGGCGGCCTGGACCGACAGGGCGGCGGCAGCGGCGAGGGTGACAGCCAGGGATACGCGTTTCATGGGCGGGGCCTTTCAGGGTCGTCCGGTGGACGTTTGCATTGTGATCGCCTCGCGTTCACGGGCCATCCCAATGATCCCTTGCAGCAAAAATGCCGATTTGACCGGCAGTTTGACCTGCAAACCGGTCAGGCAACGGATCGTAGGTCGCGGCAGGCCCCTCAACGTGCGGCGACTGGTAGTTGCGCCGCATCACATAGCGACTGACGAGCCGGGTCAAGGGGTTGACGCATGTCTTCTACCTCTTGTTAGTAACACCTCCCGGCCCGGCCCCGTCTTCCCGACGCGGTACGGCTGCGGCAAAAAGTCTAAAGTCTAACGGCAGCGCTCCATGACCTCTTCCGACGGCTCCACGCCCTCCCACCCGCAACAGGCCGCCACCCGCCTGGTCACGGCCGGCCGCGACACCAAGGCCCAGAAGGGCTTTGTCAATCCGCCGGTGTTTCACGGCTCGACCGTGCTCTATCCGACCGCGGAGGACCTCTACGCCCATCGCGCCGAATTTACCTACGGCCGCCATGGCAGCCCGACCACGCGGGCGCTGCAGGACGTGCTGATGGCGCTGGAAGGCCCGCAATGCGCCGGCGTCGGCCTTGCCCCGTCGGGACTGGCGGCGATCAGCACCACGCTGCTCGCCGTACTCAAAACCGGCGATCATCTCCTGGTGTGCGACAATGCCTATCGGCCGACCCGCAATTTCTGCGACAACATGCTCAAGCGCTACGGCATCGAGACCAGCTATTTCGATCCGCTGATCGGCGCCGGCATCGAGACGCTGTTCAAGCCGAACACCCGCGCGGTGCTGATCGAAGCGCCCGGCTCGCAGACGTTCGAGATGCCGGACGTGCGGGCGATATCGGCCGTGGCGCACGCCCGCGGCGCGCTCATGATCGACGACAACACCTGGGCGACGCCGCTCTATCACCGCTCGCTCGAACAGGGCGTCGACATCAGCATGCAGGCCGGCACCAAATATATCGGCGGCCACTCCGACATCATGTTCGGCACCATCGCAGCCAATGCGAAAGCCTGGCCGCTGATCCAGGAGGCGATCCGCCTGCTCGGCGTCTGCGCCGGCCCCGACGACGTCTATCTCGCGCTGCGCGGGGTTCGCACGCTATCGGTGCGGCTTGCGCAGCACCACCGCTCCGGACTCGAGATCGCGCGCTGGCTCGGCGCGCGGCCCGAGGTCGATCGCGTGCTGCACCCTGCCCTCGACACCGATCCCGGGCACGCGATCTGGAAACGCGACTTCACCGGCGCCTCCGGGCTGTTCAGCATCGTGCTGAAGCCGGTGCCACAGACCGCGGTCGATGCAATGCTGAACGCGCTCACTTTGTTCGGCATGGGCTTTTCCTGGGGCGGCTTCGAAAGCCTCGCCATCCCGTTCGACTGCAGCGACTATCGCACCGCGACCAAATGGTCGCCGGGCGGGCCGACGCTGCGGCTGCATATCGGGCTCGAGAATCTCGACGACCTCAAGGCCGATCTCGACCGTGGATTTGCGGCGTTGAAGGCCGCGCTCTGATCCTCGCGCCCTGCCACGTTAGACGACATTAACCACGCTCCACCGGCGCTGACGCCGCGTTGCGACCAACGTCGTACGCCTTAAGCACGCGCGATCTCCGGGATTCTGCGGAGATGCAACAGCGCCGATAACTCGCCGTTCACCATCCCCACCAATCCCTTAATTGTCCGGACCTTCCATCAAGTTCCCTTATACTTTTGCGGCCGTAGTGATGCCTCGGGAAGGGCTGTCAGTGCCGCAAGGACGCGATTGCCCTGTGTGAAGGGCATTCAGACAATCGCATGAAAACGGCACGCATCGTGGTCCTCGGCATCGCCGGCGTCGCAGGCCTCGCGGCCATGTATCTCGCGAGCGTTGGCGATCGCAAACCGGCGCCGGTCGCGCCGCCCGTCGCGCAACTGCCGACCGTCGAAGTGCTGGTCGCTAAGTCCGACATCGGGCTCGGTCAATCGGTCAAGGCCGAAGACATCCAGTGGCAGCGCTGGCCGGCCGAAACTGCAAGCAGCGCGTTCATCCGTCACGACGCCAACGCCAATGCCATGAACGACATCATCGGTTCGATCGCACGCGCGCCCTTCATCGTCGGCGAACCGATCCGCGAGCAAAAGCTGGTCAAGGCCAACGGAAGCGGCTTCATGGCCGCGATCCTGCCCTCCGGCATGCGCGCGATTTCCACCGAAATCTCGCCGGAGACGGGCGCCGGCGGCTTCATTCTGCCGAACGACCGCGTCGATGTGATCCTGTCGCGTCGCGACAAGAATCCCGATCAGCAAGGCGGCCGCGATATCGTCACCACTGAAATCCTGCTGTCCAACGTCCGCGTGCTGGCGATCGACCAGGCGCCGAAGGAGAAGGACGGCAACAACTCCCTCGTCGGCAAGACCGTGACCCTCGAGCTCAAGCCCGAACAGGCCGAGACGCTGGCGCGCGCCCGGCAGAGCGGAACGCTGGCGCTGGCGCTGCGCAGCATCGCCGACGTCAACGAGCAGACCGACGAGACCAGAGACCATGCCCCGAAGCGGGGCGAGAGCATCAAGGTGGTGCGCTTCGGCATCCCGAGCTCTCTGACGACACAGAAGTGATGGGGGCTTCGATATGACGACGGGTGCGAAACAAATGGCGACGTCGACCAAGCTGGTCCGCGCGCTGTCATTGTCGGCGATCACCGCGCTGATGCTGATCCCTGCCCTTGCCAGCGCGACCGATCCCGACAAGAACGCGGATGTCGCGGTGACGAGCAGCATCGCCGCCAAGACGCGCTCCGTCTCGCTCGGCGTTGGCAAGTCGGTCGTGGTCGATCTGCCGCGCGAGGCCAAGGACGTTCTGGTCGCCGATCCCAAGATCGCCAACGCCGTGATCCGCTCGGCGCAGCGCGCCTATATCATCGGCGCGGCAGTCGGCCAGACCAACGTGGTGTTCTTCGACGCCGACGGCAACCAGGTCGCCTCCTACGACATCGCGATCAAGCGCGACCTTAACGGAATGCGCGCCGCGCTGAAGCAGATGCTGCCCGGCGTCCAGATCGAGGGCGTCGGCGACAGCGTCGTCCTGACCGGCACGGTGGCAAGCCCGGTCGAGGCCCAGCAGGCCGGCGACATCGCCGCCAAACTGGTCGGCAGCGCCGACAAGGTCGTCAATTCCATCGTGGTCCGCGGCCGCGACCAGGTGATGCTGAAAGTCACCGTCGCCGAAGTCCGCCGGGACGTCGTCAAGCAGCTCGGCGTCGACCTCAGCGCCAACATGAACTACGGCACCGCCGCGGTGGTCTTCAACAACGCCAACGCCTTCACCGCCAATAACGGTGCGCTCGCCCCCAACAACGGGCTGACGGGCGCAGCCCTGAACAAGCTCGGCGTGCCGACCGTCACGGCGACGCTGCGCGCGATGGAGAGCGCGGGCGTGGTCAAGACGCTGGCCGAGCCCAACCTCACCGCGATCTCCGGCGAGTCGGCGACCTTCATCTCGGGCGGCGAGTTTCCGATTCCGACCGGCGTCACCTGCCAGACGACGACGTCGGGCACGATCGGCAATTGCGTGCAGACCGTCAGCTTCAAGAAGTTCGGCATCTCGCTCAACTTCACGCCGGTGGTGCTGACCGAGGGACGGATCAGCCTGAAGGTGATGACCGAGGTCTCCGAAGTCTCGATGGAGAACGCCCTGACCGGCGGCCAGAACGGCACGACCATTCCCTCGATCAAGACCCGCCGCGCCGACACCACGCTGGAGGTGCCCTCCGGCGGCTCGATCGCGATGGCCGGTTTGATCCAGGAGCAGACCAAGCAGGCCATCAACGGCATGCCCGGCGTCGATCAGATCCCGATCCTCGGCCAGCTCTTCCGGAGCCAGGACTTCGTCAACAACGAGACCGAGCTCATGGTCATCGTGACGCCCTACGTGGTGCGCGCCGTTGCGCAGAAGGAGCTGTCCCGTCCCGACGACGGATTTGCCCCTGCTTCCGACGCGCAGTCGGCACTGCTGGCGCGCGTCAATCGCATCTACGGCGTCGCCGCCCGCAGCGAGCCGATCGGCGCCACGCCGGTCAATTTCGGCTTCATCATCGACTGAGGCGCGGACCTGAAGGGGTTGGGGGATCCTATGATGACACGCAACACACAAGCCGGTCGTGCCAGGACGCTGTCGCTGTTGGGCGCCGTCGTCGTCAGCGCGATCGCGCTCGGCGGCTGCAATCTGACGGGCGACAATCTTGCCACCGGCACCGTGGGCGACGACTACCGGCAGCGGCATCCGATCGCGGTGACCGAGGGCGAACAGTCGATCGTCGTCTTCGTCGGCCGCGCCCGCGGCAACCTCACCGAAGCGCAGCGCGACGACGTCATGGGGCTGGCGCGCACCTGGCGGCGCGAAGGCACCGGCGCGATTGCGATCGACGTGCCGGCCGACAGCTCGAACTCGCGCTCGGCACAGGCGGTGTATCAGGAGATCCGCGGCCTGCTGGCGTCGATGGGCGTACCCGCCCATGCCATCACCAAGCGCTCCTACCATCTCGATGATCCGCGCGCGCTTCCGACCATTCGGCTGAGCTATCCGAAGATGGCCGCCGTCGCCGGTCCCTGCGGAGTGTGGCCGAGCGACCTCGGTCCCTCGATCTACAATCCGAACTACAACCAGAACAAGCAGTACGACAATTTCGGCTGCGCCACGCAGCGTAACCTTGCCGCGATGGTCGCCAATCCGTCCGACCTCGAACAGCCGCGAACCGAGACCGCAGCCTATACGCCGCGCCGTACGATCGCGTTCGATAAATACCGCAAGGGTGAGTCGACCGCGACCGCCTACCCCGAAGCCGAGAAAGCCAAGCTGAGCGACGCCGCGAAATGACCGAACAACAAGACGAGCCGCAGCACGCCAACGATTACATCGCGCCGGCGCCGCGGATTTCCGTGCAGGCGTTCTGCGCAAGCGTCGCGACCGCCGCGAACGCACGCGCGGCTGCCGACGACCGCCGGCTCGCCAAGGCTCATCTCTCGGTCCATATGGGCGGCATCGCCGCGGCGATCGACGCCTACCACAAGGCGCCGACGCCCAACGTCATCATGCTCGAGACCGAGCCGGATCATGATTTCCTCGCCGGTCTCGACGAGCTCGCCACGGTCTGCGATCCCGGCACCCGCGTCGTGGTGCTCGGCACGGCCGGCGAGACTGCGCCGTATCGCGAATTGGTCCGGCGCGGCGTCAACGACTACGTCATCGGGCCGGTCAAGGTGCTCGACATCGTGCGCTCGATCTGCAGCCTGTTCTCGGCCTCCGAAGCGGTCTCGGTCGGCCGCCTGATCGCGGTCGCGGGCGCCAAGGGCGGCGTCGGCGCCTCGACCATTGCCCACAATGTCGCCTGGACCATCGCACGCGACCTCGGGCTGGATTCGGTCGTCGTCGATCTCGACCTCGCCTTCGGTACGGCCGGCCTGGACTACAATCAGGACCCGGTGCAGGGCATCGCCAACGCCGTGTTCTCGCCCGAGCGTCCGGACTCTGCCTTCATGGAACGCCTGCTCGCAAAGTGCGGCGATCATCTCAGCCTGCTGGCGGCGCCGGCCACCCTCGACCAGGTCTACGATTTCGGCGCCGAGGCGTTCGATGCCATCTTCGATACGATGCGCATGACGACGTCCTGCATCGTGCTCGACGTGCCGCATCAATGGACCGCCTGGACCAAACGCGTGCTGGTCGGTGCCGACGATATCCTGATCGTGGCCGAGCCCGACCTCGCCAACATGCGCAACACCAAGAACATGATGAACCTGTTGAGGACCGCGCGTCCGAACGACCGTCCGCCGCTCTACTGCCTGAACCAGGTCGGCATGTCGAAGCGCCCCGAGATCGAGGTCAAGGATTTCGCCAAGACCATCGAGAGCCAGCCGATCGCGGCGATCCCGTTCGACTGCAGGCTGTTCGGTGAAGCCGCCAACAACGGCCAGATGATCGCGGAAGTCTCCGCGCGTCACCGCACCACAAGGACTTTCCTGCAGATTGCGCAACGCCTCACCGGCCGTCCCGATCTCGCCGAAGCCCGCGAGTCGTTCCTGTCGCCCATCCTCAGGAAGCTGCAGTCGCGCCGAAATGACGGGCGCCGGGCCGCCGGCTAGCGTCCCGCTAGCGCTCTAGTCGCGGCGACTGGCTGCGACCGGGATCTTCTCGGCGTCGGCGCGGCTCGCATCCCTGCGCGCCAACAGTCGCTTCAGCGCGGCGACGTTGGCTGAGCCCTGCTCCGCCGGCAAATCGGCCTTCATGATGGTTTCCGCCTCGGACTGGCGGCCCTGCAAGCCAACAACGACGGCGAGATTGGTTCGCACCCGCATGTCGCCGGGGGCGCGCTCCCGCGCGCGGCGCAGCGTCTCCTCGGCCTTCGGCAGGTCCTTCGACAGCAGATAGGACAGCCCGATATTGGAGAGCACTGACGGATCGTCAGGCACGATCTTCAGCGCACTCGCATAATACTGCCGCGCCTCGTCGTGGCGATCGAGTTGGTCGAGCACGGCGCCCTGCGCCGACAGGATGCGCCAGTCCGGATCTTCCGGGGTATGCGCGCGCCCGAGCACGTCGAATGCCTGCTGGAAATTGCCGTTGTCGGCGAGCGCCCGTCCGTAACCCGCGAGCAGCGCCTTGTTGCTGGGCTGCGCCAGCACCGCCTGCTCCATGACGGCGACCGCCTGGGCCCGCTGGCCGGTGGCGCGCAGCGCCCGGGCGTATTTCAGCGCGGCGTCGGTGTCTTTCGGGTTGGCGCGGACGCGCTCGTGGTAGGTCGCGATGTCGCGCCGCGGATCGGCCGGGGCCGGCGTGGCCTCCGCCGTGTCGCCCAATGAGCCGGTGATGTCAGACGGGCCGGAGGTTTGACAGGCAGACAACCCGATCAGCAGGATCGTGGCAGATACCGTGCCCGCGAGACAGCGCGCGCGGCCTGAGGGTCGGGGGAATTTCTCAAACATAAAGCGAGACTCGGAACGGCGAAGGTTCCGGGATGCTCACAGCTTAACCCTAAGGTCCGGTTAAGGATGCCATCATGTCGCCGTCATCCGGCCCAGATGCGGTGCCGGACGCCTGGCGAGACAGCAGCCAAATGGCAGATTCAATCGACGAACTGAGCGCCGAACTCGTGCCCGATTTGCCAGGCCAGCCGGCACTGACGCGGACTGCCGCTCGACAGGATGATGGTGAATTCCGGCGGGATCTCCAGATATTCGGCGATCACCTTGACGCCGCCGGCCGAAATATCGGTGATCATGCAGTCGCGTGGCAGCGACCCTGTGCCCAGCTGAATTTTGGCGACGCTCCGGCACGGGCGGCGTTCGCTCTTGCGGCGATTCATAAACATTCTGATCCCCAAGCCTTTCTGGGCAACTTCCTGGCCTATCGTCATAGCGGGGAAAGATTGGAAACTGCCTAGCGGAACCCATCGCAATTGAGCGGTCGCGTTCGGGATTCGTTTACCGGGGGGCGCCCTCGCCGGGAGACACGAGCTTTGATCAATCAAAGATTGAATAGTTGAATGATATGTGCTGCAGGTCGAATGACGTCTACCCGATAGGCCGCCTCACTCGATAGCGTGCGTCGCTCCCGCCGTGGTCGCATGAGAACAAAAAGGGGTTGATCGCCAGTCGATAGACGATACCTATGTTCATTCGACTCGAATTCGCCGGGATGCCAGGAAGCATGGGAAGCATTGTTCTGCTCGATCTGATGGGGGGCGTGGCGCTCCTGCTGTGGGGCCTGCACATGGTCCATAGCGGGATTCTGCGCGCCTTCGGACCGGATTTGCGGCTGCTGCTCGCCCGGGCGCTGCGCAATCGCTTTACCGCCCTTGGCGCCGGCCTCGGCCTGACCGCCCTGCTCCAGAGTTCGACCGCGACTGCCCTGATCACCAGTTCCTTCGCCGCCGAAGAGATCGTCAGCCTGGTGCCGGCGCTCGCGATCATGCTCGGCGCCAATATCGGCACCACGCTGATCGTGCAGGTGCTGTCGTTCAACGTCGCCGCCATCGCGCCGGTCCTGTTCATCGTCGGCCTCGTTGCGTTCCGCAGCGGGCCGCGCTCCCGGATCAAGGATCTCGGCCGCGTCTCGATCGGCCTCGGCCTGATGCTTCTGGCGCTGCACATCCTGCTCGATACGATGGCGCCCGCCGAGAATGCTCCGGGCGTGCGCGTGTTCCTGGGCGCGATCACCGGCGATCCCGTGCTCTGCATCCTGATCGGCGCCGTCGTCACCTGGCTGGTCCATTCCAGTGTCGCCAGCGTGCTGCTGGTGATGTCGCTGGCCTTTTCCCAGTTCATCTCGCCCTATGCCGCATTTGCGCTGGTGCTCGGCGCCAACCTCGGCAGTGCCATCAATCCGCTACTGGAGGGCGCGCGCCGCGACAATCCGGCGAGCTACCGGCTGCCGGTCGGCAATCTCGTCAACCGCGTCGTCGGCATCCTGCTGGTGGCGCCGTTCCTGCGCCCGATCACCGAGATCATCTACGCCTGGCAACCCGATCTCGCCAAGGCGACTGCGCTGTTCCACATCGCCTTCAACGTTGCGACCGCGCTGCTGTTCATCGGCGTGCTCGACCACATGGCGCGGCTGCTCGAGCGTCTGCTGCCGAAGCGAGCGCAGGAGACCGATCCATCACGGCCGCGCTATCTCGACGAGAGTGCGCTGGAGACGCCTTCACTGGCGCTGGCCGATGCGGCGCGCGAGGTGCTGCATATGGGCGATCACACCGAGGCCATGCTGCGCAAGGTGATGGCGGCGATGCTGACCAACGATCGCGCCCTGGTTGACCAGGTGTCGAAGATGGACAACACCGTCGACCGGCTGAACGAGGCGATCAAGCTTTACGTCACGAAACTCACCCGCGGCAGCCTGGACGAGCGCGAGGGCCAGCGCGCGATGGAGATCGTCGCGTTCGCGATCAATCTCGAGCATATCGGCGACATCATCGACAAGAACCTGAGCGAGCTCGCGACCAAGAAGATCAAGCATCGCCTGCAATTCTCCACCGAAGGCGCGGAGGAATTGTCGGCGTTCCACAAGCGCACGATCGACTCGCTGCGGATCGCGTTCGGCGTGTTCATGTCGGGCGATGCCAACGAGGCGCGCAAGCTGCTCACCGAGAAGGCGGCGCTGCGCGCGGCCGAATTGGCCGCCGTCGAGCGCCATCTGGAGCGCCTGCGCGAAGGCCGGCCCGAAACCATCGAGACCACTTCGCTGCATCTCGACGTGCTGCGCGACCTTCGCCGCATCCATTCGCACATCTGCTCGGTCGCCTATCCCGTGCTCGACGCCGCCGGCGAGACCGCCGCCGATCGCGAGAGCACCACCATGGAAGCGACCGACGTTGCGGCGCCCGTGCCTTCGAGCTCTCCGGGCTCCTGAGCCCGGCAAGGCCCGCCGCGCCGGCATGGCGTGATGCGATCTGCGCTCGCTATGTCGGCGGCCGATGTTCGGAGCCGAAACGCCGCGGCAGAAGCGCGGAGATGGCAGCGAGTTGGTCGATGCTGTCACGCTGGCGATCGAAAGCCCCGAGCAGATCGCCTTGCAGCAGCCGGCCGCCCGACAGCTTCATCCGAAGCGGATCGACGTTGCGGCCGTTGATCCGTACCTCGTAATAGAGGTGCGGTCCGGTCGAGAGCCCGGTCGATCCGACAAAGGCGATCGTCTCGCCCTGACGAACGCGGTCTCCGATCTTCAGCGCGGGCGGGAAGCTTGCGACGTGGGCATAGGTCGTCTCATAACCGCGGTCGTGCCGCACGCGGATATATTTCCCGTACCCGCGTTCGTACCCTTCGGTCTCGACGACGCCGGCGCCCGCGGCCGCGATGGGCGACCCATAGGGCGCCGCATAATCGACGCCCTCATGGAAACGGCGGTCGCCAAGGATCGGATGAATCCGCCAACCAAAGCCGTCGCCAAGGCGGCCGGTCACGACCGGCTTGCGCAACAGGAATTTGGTGATGGACTGGCCGGTCTCATCATAGAAATCGGAGCTGCCATCGTCCGGCGCCGTGAAGCGATAGTACCGGCGGGACTGTCCGCCCGCCGTCAAATCGATGAAGACCAACTCCGGCTGACCGATGTCGTTCGGCGCGTAGATGATCTCGGCCACATCGGCGTCGCCGAGCGGCTCGTCGAGATCGAAATCGCGGCCACAGAGCCGCATCAGTTCAGCAACGATCCCCTGGTCGACGTGGTTGGAGCGCGCAAGCGCGTCAAGGCCGTCACGCAGTGTTTCGCCCGGAACGGAATGCGTATCGATCGACTCACGCAGCGGGCTCTCGCTGCGCGCGGCGATGTCGGGCTGTTCGGGCGCGATCGGCTGGTATTGGCCGCCATCGGTGCGACCG
The DNA here is from genome assembly GCF_054063995.1 of Bradyrhizobium sp. USDA 4504. Taxonomy (NCBI): domain Bacteria; kingdom Pseudomonadati; phylum Pseudomonadota; class Alphaproteobacteria; order Hyphomicrobiales; family Nitrobacteraceae; genus Bradyrhizobium; species Bradyrhizobium sp. USDA 4504. The sequence continues at coordinate 2,987,376 of NZ_JBSSGV010000001.1, forward strand.
ACGGCGGACACATCGGAGCCGGCGCGTTCGATCGACACCTTCGCGACATGGCCGCGCGGCGAACCGGCGTCTTCGCCTTGTTCGATGACCGTGATTTTCTCGCCACCGGACAGCGTCTCCAGAGCGCCAGGCGACGGGAAAGCGGCCAGGATCGCCGGCGCGTCCTCCGCGGCCGCCGCCAGCGCCCGCAGAATGGCGGCCAGCGTGTCGCCGCTTCTCGCGATAATGACATGTCGGCGGTGACGCGACGACGTAGGCGACTTCGGAAGGTTGGTGACGTTGACAGCCTCGCCGATCGGAGCCGGCGGACGCGGCACGTCTTCACCGTCAGCATAGGCGCTGGTGCCGCCCGGCAGTGGGCGCCGCGCTGGACCTGTCCGTATGATGGCTGGCAGCTCCGACAGCAGGTCGTGTTGCGAGCCCGCTCGCGCGTCGTCCTTTTCGTCTCCCCGCGCTTCCTGGTGTGGCTCGAGATCGATCTCCGCGAGCCGCGCTGACACGCGGGTAAATCGACGGACCGCGCCGGCATCGCTCAGCTGCTCAATCTTGAGCGCAGCGGAATTGCCCTGCGGGCCGAGCCTCCGGTCGAGACGATCGCCGCGTCGCGCCTCGTCAACTACCTGCCCTGCGAAGCGCGGAAGTGACACGACCGGCGCGGCTGCGAATCGCGCGTGATCGCCAAACGCCCCGCGAAGCGCGCCGGCAAGAAGAGCGACGGCGGCGGATCCGATCAGAATCGTCCCCGCCATCCAGCGGAGGCTGACGGCGCGCCGGTCAGGCAATTTGCGCTCGCCGGTCAGCGGTGGCTCGTCAAGCGACGGAATATCGCGGACGCTCGATAGATAACCACCCCCTTTCGTCGCTTCGTCACGGCTGGTCATCAACGCCCCTCATCCCCTGGGGCACGGTCTCGAGATGCCACCACGCCCACGGCAAGCCGTAGATGCCATGCGGCTTGGGGCGAATGTTTGACCTTGGTTCAGATTCGGTCGCAATTGATGCCGGGCTGAGCCCGATGCTGGAATCTATCGAGATTCCCGAACAAGGCCTACCGCTCGCCGCTCCGACGATGACGGCAATCAGCTATCGAGCGTCTTCGACCCGCGGCCGCGGTTCTTCACGATCAGCATGATGTTGCGGATGTAGATCAGCGTGGCCAGCCCCTGCCCGATGATGATGACGGGCTCACGCTTGGCAAGCCCGTAGATCAGCGTCATCAGGCCGCCGCCCATCGAAAAGAACCAGAACGCCATCGGTACCACGCTCTGGCCGGCGCGCTCGCTGGAAATCCACTGCACGAGGAAGCGCGCGGTGAAGAACAGTTGCGCGATCAGTCCGAACGCCAGCCAGAAGTCGAACTTGGCGATGAACACGTCGTAGAGATAGGCGCTCAGCGCCTGACCGTACTGAATCAGCATCACTTCACCTCGGTCACGCCCGGCACACCAGTGACACCGGGCACTTCAGCGACCACTTCAGTGACGACCGGCGTCGGCTTCTTGCGGCGGATCAGCCACCACACGCCGGCGAGATCCATGATCCCGATCCATAGCCGGTCGAAAAATCCATAGTTCGACACGCCGGAATGGCGCGGCCGATCGACGACGTCGACATAGGCAATCGCCAGCCCCTCGCGGCGGACCAGTGCCGGAAGAAAACGATGCAGCCCGTCGAAGTAAGGCATCGCCAGAAACACCTCGCGCGGAAACGCCTTCAGGCCGCATCCGGTGTCGCGGGTGCCGTCGCGCAGGATGATGCCGCGCACCGTGTTGGCGATGCGCGATTGCAGCTTCTTGAAGCCGGTGTCCTTGCGCCCGACGCGCTGGCCCGCGGCGAGGCCGACGCGACCGTTGCCGCTTTCGACCGCCGCGATCAGGTCCGGCAGGAAGGCGGGATTGTTCTGCCCGTCACCGTCGAGCGTCGCCACGATCGCGCCGCGCGCGGCGCGCACGCCGCTGCGCACGGCCGCCGACTGGCCCGACGAGGTTGCGTGGCGGAGCTGCCGGAGATTGCGCCGCCCGGCCATGACCGCGCTCAGCCGCTCGCCGGTGGCATCGGTCGAGCCGTCATTGACGTAGACGATCTCGTAGGCCCAGCGTCCGTCGAGCGCGGCCGCGATCTCGGCGATCAACGGCGCGATATTGTCCGCCTCGTTGCGCACGGGCACGACGATGGAAACGGCGACCGGCATCTGGTCGGGAGCAGGCAAATCGGCACTCGTGGTTGGTGTTGTCGGCGATGGAACCAGCCCGATCCGGCCGTCGGGCGACCGCTTTTATGGGGCGAAGGCGCTCCTCGCAACCCTTTTGAGACGCCCGTCCGACGGTCCTGACAGCGCCACCACAGTGCCGTCGCGATGAATGGCAAAACCAAGGCGGCGGGCGGCGAACCAGTAGCGCACGACCATTGCGCCGATCACCCCGACCAGCGCGCCGGCCACCACGTCGCTCGGATGATGCGCCAGCAGCACGAGCCGGGTCGCGGCGATGACCAGCGCGTAGACCAGCATCGCGAACCGCGCGCCCGGCCACACCGCGGACACCGCAAAGGCAAGCGCGAACGCCGTGATCGAATGTCCCGACGGAAAGCTCGAATAGGCCTCGGTACCGGCGAAATGCTGGAAGTTGAAGGCATTGGCCTTGCCGCCGACAAAGGGCCGCCCGCGGCCGACGATCCACTTGATCAATTCGCCGACAGCGACCGAGAGCACGACCGACAGAAACAGGTATTGCAGCCTTGTCCCGAAGCCAAGCAAGGTGGCGCGCGGCACGCCGCGCAGCGCAGGCGCCGCCAGCGCGACCGCGATCAGCAGCAGGCCAAGCGCGCACAGCACATACTCGTCCTTGCCGAAATCGGTGAGCGTCTTCACCCACCAGAGACCCGGCGTGCCGCGTGGCGGCATCAGACCGATCTCGGTGACATCGAACGCATACATCAGCGTGATGATCACGGCGCCGACGATGACGACGAGCAAAAGTCCGTGGCGCGCGGAGCGGCGCGCCGCCTCGGCGCGGCGCGAATGCGACGGCGCCCGCACGAGCTGGGCAAAGGACAGCCAAACCAGCGTCAGCAATCGTCCGAAATAATTGGCAGAATCCGGGATGGCTGGCGGCGCCGGCATGTCATTCCGTCCCTTCGGAACGGAAGATCGCGATCGAGACCGCCTTGCCCTGCGAGATGTTGTAGCCCTCGACGCGCACCGGCGCGTTGTAGCGCAGGCCAATCGCCTCGGCGCGCTGCACGAAGGCGCGCTCCGAGCGCTGTTCGACCAGCGCGAAGCGGCAGGAGCCCTGCCCGAGGAAATCCGCGGCGCCCGATCCGTCGGTGAGCAGCGTCGAGGTATCGGTCATGAACACGAGGCTCGGCTCGTGGAAGCCGGCGGCTGCCGCCTTCGGGCCGACGCAGGTCACGTTGCGCAAGGCGCGTGCGACCTCCTGGCTCGGAAATACGGTGGTAAGCCGCGGCAGCACCACACCATAGGTGCCGGCTGCCATCAGCGCCGCGGCAATCACCGCATTGAGCAGCGAGCGCTCGGCGCGGCTGTCCTCGAACAACCACCACGCGATCAGGCCGAACACCATCGCGACGGCGAACAACGGCCAGGCCGGAAACACCGGTTGATGGATCGCCTTGATGGCGCCGACGATCACCAGCACCGCGCCGAAGGCGGGGATCGCGAACCACCAGGCGGCGCCCCGCAAGAGCCACGGCGAGCGCGACAGCACGCGCCGCTCCAGCGCGCCGACGGTCAGGATCGCGATCGCCGGATAGAGCGGCAGCACGTAATGCGGCAGCTTGGTCAGCACGGCCTCGAACACGATCCAGGACGGGATCAGCCAGGCCAGCAGGAACTGCGCACCGGGCTCGCGCCGCGCCCGCCAAACCGCAGGCGCCGCCATGCCGGCGAGCGGCGCACCGGGCCAGAACGTGATCCAGAACAGCAGCAGATAGAGTCCAGGCGGCGCGCCATGGGATTCCTGCGCACCGAGCTTGCTCAGCATGTCGCCGCCGACCGAGTCGGCAAAGAAGGTCTCGCCGGCGCGCAGGAAGATCAGCACGAACCACGGCAGCACCAGCACGAGGGTCCACATCAGCCCCCAGACCGGGCGCATGCGCCAGAACCAGGCCGCCGATCGATCGAGAATCGCAAGCCCCGCCATCGCAAGGCCGACGAACATCAGGATCAGCGGCCCCTTGAGCAGGATGCCGACCGCCAGTGCCGTCCAGAAGACCGCGGGCGGACCCCATGAAGGGTGTGCGGGATCCTCGCCGCGCTGCCACGACAGATAGACTCGCGCCATCGCGCCCATCGCCGCGGTGACGGTCAGCAGCAGCATCGCGTCGGTCTTGGCGAGCCGCGCTTCGACCCCGAGCAGCACGCAGCTTGCCATCATCAGGGCGGCCAGCAACGCCCCCTGCCGCGTCACGAAGGCCAGCGCCGTCCAATAGGTCAGCAAAACGGCGCCGATGGCGCCGATCAGGGACGGCAGGCGGTACACCCAGATGCGGACCTGGGCGCGCGGCACCCCGAGCGCGGAGACGGTCTTCAGCGCAGCCGCCTGCATCCAGTAGATGCCAACCGGTTTCTTGTAACGGACGTCGTCCTGGAAGCGGATGTCGACGAAATCGCCACTCTCGACCATCTGCTTGGTCGCCTGGGCAAAGCGGACCTCGTCACGGTCGATCGGCGGGATGGTGAAGAAGCCCGGCAGGAACAGCACGAGGCAGGTCAGCGTCAGGAACAGGATCGAACGCCATTGGCTGGCCGTTGCGAACTCGAACGCCATGAACAGCCTGCGGCTCGAATGCGCAGGTTTTACAAACTGTTGCCCTGCTCCGAAGCGCCGGGGTTGGAGGCCATCCACCATGGGTTTCGCATACGATGAAACCGCAGCGCAAACAACCGTGCTGTTCCGCTTTCCGGCCGTGCCGCTCCGCTTTCCCGTGCGATCATTGCACGCGGATCACAACGGTATCCGCGGCCCCCGTGGCGTCGATCACGGTGAGCCGCGCAAAGCCCGGCCCGGGCGGCTCGATCAGGCGCTGGCGCCGGCTGTCGATGTCCCCGGCTGAGACACCATTCACGAGCACCGTCAGCGGCAGCACCCCGCCGGCAACCTTGACCGGCAGCGCGGCATTGCGGCCGCCCTCGGATTGATCGACATCGATGCGCGAGCCGTTCAGCGGAAACTGGATGTGCGGAGCCTGGTCGTTGCCGCTACGGACCAGTTCGCCGAGCGGCCGGAAGCGGCGCAGCGGCGGCGGCAGTTTCGCGTTGGATGCGACCAGCACGCCGCGTGGCGGCTTCGGCAATGCCGCCGGGATTTTGCCGGTGCGTGCAAAGGCGTCGAACAGGATCGGCGCCGCGGCGGTGCGGCCCACCAGACCCGGCACCGGCGCGCCGTCGGGACGGCCGACCCAGACGCCGATCGTGACGCGGCCGTCGAAGCCGACCGACCAGGCATCGCGATAGCCATAGCTGGTGCCGGTCTTGAACGCGATCCGGTTGTGCACGCCGTTCTCCGGCGGCGGCGTGCCGAGCAGGACGTTGCCGACCTGCCAGGCCGCAGCCTGATCCATCAGCCGCATCGTGTCGCGGCTGTCATTCTCCTGCATGATCTCGCGCAACGGTTTAGTCGCGCCGAGCCGTGCCAGGCCGGAATAGAGCTGAGCGAGATCCTGCAACGTGATGCCGACACCGCCAAGACCCATCGCAAGGCCCGGCGCCTCGTCCTTCGGCAGCACGAGACTGGTGCCGGCCTGCTTCAGCCGCGACGACAGCCGGCTGGCACCGACCCGGTCGAGCAGCGCGATCGCCGGCACGTTGAGCGACAATTGCAGCGCCTTGCGGATCGGCACCGTGCCCTGGAACGTCATGTCGAAATTTTCCGGCGCGTAGGTGCCGAAGCGGATCGGCCGGTCCTCGATCAGGCTGTCGGGATGGACAAAGCCATCCTCGAAGGCAAGGCCATAGATGAACGGCTTCAAGGTCGAGCCCGGCGAGCGCACCGCGCGCGTCATGTCGACCTGCCCGGCCCGCCGCTCATCGAAATAATCCGCCGAGCCGACGCGCGCGAGCACGTCGCCCGTCTCATTGTCGACCACGACGATCGCAACCGAGACGTCAGGCCCCTGCGCGATGGCGCGGTCGCGCGCCAGCGCCTCCAGGTTCCGTTGTAGCGCGGCGTCGAGCGTCAGCTTGATGACGGGCGCATCCTTCATCGTCGCGATCGCCTGATCGGACGAATGCGGCGCCAGGATCGGAATCTGCTTGCGCATCTTCGGCACCGCCGTCGCAGTGGCCTGCGCGGCATCGTCCTTGGACACCACGCCATCCTCGACCATGCGCTCGAGCACGCGGTCGCGGGCGGCGTGGGCGGCGTCCGGGTAACGATCGAGCCGCCGCCGCTCCGGCGATTGCGGCAGCGCCACCAGCAGCGCGGCTTCGGCGAGCGACAGCCGCTTCGGCTCCTTGCCGAAATAGGCAATCGAGGCGGCACGGATGCCCTCGAGATTGCCGCCGAACGGCGCCAGCGCAAGATAGAGATCGAGGATCTGGTCCTTCGAGAGCTGCCGCTCCAGTTCGACCGCCCGCACCATCTGCCGCAGCTTTGCGTAGACCGAGCGCTGGTGGCGCGGCTCGATCAGCCGCGCCAGCTGCATCGTGATCGTCGAACCGCCCGAGACGATATGACCGCTGGTGAGAAGCTGGAATGCGGCGCGCGACAGCGCCAGCGGATCGATGCCGTGATGCTCATAGAAGCGCTTGTCCTCATAGGCGAACAAGAGCTTCAGATAGGTGGGATCGACTGACGTCTTCGCATCGACCGGCAGCCGCCAGCGCCCGTCCGTCATCGCATAGGCGCGGAGCAGCTTGCCGTTGCGATCGATCACCGTGGTCGAGACCTGCTGCGCCTTGTCGAGCGGCAACGGCCCGAGCGAAACGATCCAGGCGGCGAAGGCGCCGGTGATCGCAATAAGGACGACGGCCATTGCGGCCGCGACGCGGAGCGCCAGCCGCCCGCTGCGCTTGTCATGCCCGGGCTTGACCCGGGCATCCACATCCTTCGTTCGCATGGACGCGCCTATGAATGGCCGGGTCAAGCCCGGCCATGACGAGAAGAGTTTGCGCCGCGCGTCCTTGTTCATTTCGCCGGCTTCACCTCAACCGCACCGGTTCCGCTGCGGCCATAGCGCGAGGGATTGTACATGTCCTCGACATAGGCCTGCGGCAGCACATATTTGCCCGGCGACACCGCGCGCACGACATAGGCGACCGTAAACACCGCTTTGTCGTTGGCGCCCCGATCGATCGCCGCCGTGAAGCGGTCATCGCGGAACTCGGTGTTCTTCGGCTCGACGCCGTCCTCGATCCACGCGAGCGTGCCGGAATCCCCCGATGACACCAAGTTCGGGTTGTCGATCTCGAGCCCGGCCGGCAGATAGTCGGCCACCATGATGTGACCGAACTCCGGTTTGGCTTCCGTCACCTTCAGGACAACCGCGAAGCGGTCATTCTGTTTCGCCTTGGTGACATCGGCCGGCTTGCCGTCGAGCGTGAAATAGCTGCGCTCGATCTTGAAGCCGTTGGAGGCCGCCGGCTCCGGCGTGACCGGCGAGCCCGACACCGAGATCACCGCCTGCACCGGCGCATCGCCGGTATTGGTGATCCTGAGCGGCTGGCCGGTCATCTCCTCGGCCTTGTAGCTGCGATAGACCGCGGTCTTGACCGGCTGGCCGTTGATGTCGAGCGCCAGCGTCTCCTTGGCGAGCGCCCGCGCCGCCAGCACCATCCACGCATTTTCCTGCGTCGAGGTGTAGGGCGACAGTCCCCGCGCCGCCTCGACCCGCAGCACGGCTTGGGTCAGCGTGGTGCGCGGTGCATTGCCTTCGCCAGCGAGCGAGACCAGCGCAGCAGCATCGCGCAGCGCCGAGCCGTAGTCGACCCGGCCGAACTCGATCACGGGTTTCGGGTTCAGCGCATCGAGCGCGGCACCATAGACCCGCTCGGCCCTCGCCTTGTCGCCGACCAGCGCCAGCGCCGCCGCAAGCTGGGCCTTGGAGATCGGGGTCGCCAGATTGTTCAGCTTGGTGTCGGCGAGATAGCGCAGATCACCGATCGGCGCCGCGCCGTTGCGCGCGAGCACATAGAGGCCGTAGGCCAGATCGCGGCCGCCGTCCTTCTCCGGCTCGTTGGCATTGACCACCGAGTTCCTGACGCGGTCGAGCGCGTTCTTGAACAGCACGTCCGGCACCGCAAAGCCCTTTTCGCGGGCCCGGGTCAGGAAGTCTGTGACGTAGGCATCGAGCCAGGCGTCGTCGCCGCCCGCCGACCACAGGCCAAACGAGCCGTTGGACCCCTGTCGAGCGAGGAGCCGCTCGATCGCGTCGCGGATGCGCTGGTCGACCGCGGTGTCCATCGCAAGATGGGCACCGGCGGCGAGATCATTGACATAGAGCAACGGCAACGCGCGGCTCGTGATCTGCTCGGAGCAGCCATACGGGTAGCGGTCGAGCGCCTTCAGAATGCTCGCGGCATCGAGCGCGGTCGACAGGCTCGCCGAGACCGAAACGCTGCCGGTACCCGGCACAAGATCGGAGAACATGTCCGAGGTCAGCGTCAGGCTTTCGCCCTTCGCCAGCGTGCGGATCGAACGGCGCGCCAGAACCTGGGTCGCCGGCTTGACGTCGAGCGCATAATGCCGCGCCAGCGTCAGCCCGTTCGGCCCGGAGATGTCGACGTCGAACTCGGCACGTCCGGCGCCGCCGGCCTCGAGGCCCAGCGACAGCGAGGAGCGCTGCTTGGCGGCGAGCTTCACCGTCGTGGTCGAATTGCCGGAAGCTTTAATCGGGCCGCTCGCCTTGACGCTGATGGCATAGTTGCCGGCGGCACCTTCGACATTGTCGATATCCATGCTGATGGTGCCCTTGTCACCGGTCAGCACGAAGCGCGGCAAGGTCGCGGTCACCACCACGGGATCGCGCACGATCACGTCGACATTGGCGCGGCCGACCTTGGTTGCGCTCCACGCCACCGCCATCACCCGCGCGGTGCCGGCAAATTCCGGGATATCAAAGCTCACCTCGGCCGTCCCGTCAGGCCCGACCGTGAGGATGCCGGAATAGAGCGCGAACGGCTTCTGCGTTGGCGGCGAGCCCTGCAGCTCGGCGCCGGCAGAGTCGCCGCCGCTGCGGATCTGGCCGCGGGTACCTTGCATGCCGTCGATCAGCTGGCCGTAGAGGTCGCGGATCTCGGCGGTCAGACGGCGCTGGCCAAGGTAGTAGTCGTCCGGCGCCGGCGGCTTGTAATTGGTCAAATTGAGAATGCCGACATCGACCGCGGCGAGCACCACCTTGGCATCCTCGCCGGGATTGAGCCCGCCGAGCTTGACCGGGATCTTCAGTGTCGAGCCCGGCCGCACCAACGCGGGCGGCGACAGTTCGACGGCAAGCGTGCGCGCTTTCTTGTCGATGCCGAACCATTTCAGTCCGATCGCGCGGCCGGGCATGCGCCCGGCGGCGGCATCGAGCGGACGGCGCAACGTCGTCATGACATACGCGCCGGTGCCCCAGTCCTTGCCGACGGGGAGCTTGACCTGCCGGGTGCCCTCCGTGACGTCGACGCTTTGGGTGGTCAGCAGGCGGTCGCCAAGCACATAGACCGTCAGCTTGCCTGACGTGCGCGCATTGACTGACACGGTCATCGTGTCGCCCGAGGCATATTCCGGCTTGTCGATCGAGGTTTCCAATAGATCGGGCGTGTCGGCGCTGCCGTCGGAATACCAGCCGACGTCGAACTGCACCGAGGTGACGGGGCCATCGGCGTCGGTCGATTTCACGTCGAGCCGGTAGCGGCCGGGCTGCGGCTGGAAGGCCAGGCGCATCGGCTTGTCGGCCGCGAGGTTGACGTCGCCATCGGCGACGCGGCGGGTCGACTTGACCGGCTCATACTGCCAGGACGAATTCTGCCGGTACCACTGGTAACGCGACTCCAGCTTCAACAGCTCGTAGCGCAGCCCGTTGCGCGGCAGCTGCTTGCCGTCGGGCGCGACGAACACGACGTCGAACTCGGCCTTGTCGCCCTCGGTAACGCTCTTGTCGCCGAACAGCGGCTTGACGCCGATCAGCGAGGCGCTAGGCGCCACCGGCAGCACGATCTTGCGTTCCACCGAGCGGCCGCCGGTCTCCGCCATGCGGATGTAGATCTGGGCCTCCTGTGGCCGCGTCGAGGTCGGCACCTTCTCGAGCTTCACCGGAAAGGTCGCCGCGCCGTTGGCATCGGCCTCCGGCAGGTCCTCGATCGGGGTCCGCTCGTTGCTCGCGGTCTGCTCGTCGTCGACGCCGAACTGATAGCCGGCATAACCGGGCCGGCCGTTCGCCGCGGGCGCTACCAGCATGTCGCCCTCGAGCTGCAGGCCCGAGGCCGGCGCGCCGTAGAGGAAATGGCCGGAGACCTGAAGCTCCACTGGAACTTCAGCTTTGATCACCTTCTCCTTGCTGGTCAGATCGAATTCGACCCGTTCGGGAATGTAATCCTCGACCATGAAGGTGGTCTCGCCGACCGACGAGCCCTTCGGGTCGGTAAAGACACGGGCGCGCCAGGTGCCGGTCGACACCGCCGAATTGAGCGCCACCGCCAGCATCCGGCCGCCGGCGCCCTGGTCGGGCAGCACGGCGCGGCGGAATTCGACGCCGTCGGGGCGCTCGATCACCATGGTCAGCGGCGTCCCGGTCAGGGCGTTGCCCTGCCCGTCGCGCAGCAGGGCGGTCAGATAGACGGTCTCGTTGGAGCGGTAGACGCCACGTTCGGCGTAGACGAAGGCGTCCGCGCCGGCCGGGATCGCCCGGCCCGCGACGCCGCGGTCGGTGAGGTCGAACGCATTGGTTTTCAGGCTCAGGAAGGCGTAGTCGGCCTTCTCGCCCATGACCGTCAGCAGCGCCGGCGACAACCCGCCCTCGCCGCGGGCCAGGCCTTGCTCGAACAGCACGTGGCCTGCGGCATCGGTCTTGCGCGTGGCCAGGATCTCATTGTTGCGGGCGACCAGCTTCACGTCGGCGTTGGCGACCGGTTCGGTCGAAGCCAGCGAGTTGACGAAGACGTGGATACCGTCATTGCCGGAAAAGGCCGACAGGCCCATGTCCGAGACGATGAACCATTGCGTCGCCAGCGTGCCGTCGTCGTCGGTGCCCGGCCCCTTGGCCGCGGCGGTCATGACATAGACACCGGGTTGCAGGTCGCCGAGCGCCTGGTCGACCGGAAACGCCGTGACGACGTCCTGGTTCAGCGTAGTCGCTGTCGCAAGCTCGCCGGACCACACCTTGACGCCGCGCTGGTCGCCGAGATCGGAGAGCTGATAGCGGCTCAGCGTGCTCTGGAAGTCGCTGTCGATCACCGTGTTGATCAGGTTGCGGTCGCCGATCCGGAAGACGTCGACCTTGACCGCCGGCGTGTTGACGCTGACCACCGGGATACCGCGCTGTCCGGTCCGCGGCAGCACATAGGCCCGCCCGGTGAACCGCACGAACGGCTTGCGGTCGCGGACATAGATGTTGAACTCGGCCGATTTCGGCAGGGTCTCCTTGACAGTCGACGGCAGGCCGGCGCGCAGATTGATGTTGTAGCGCTCGCCATGCTTGAGCCCGTCGACGCAGAGCTGCTGGCCCTCCGCCGACAAGGCCGGCTTGTCGGTGCCGGCGAGCGCGAGATACGGCGCGAAGTCGACGCGCTTGGCGAGTTCCTCCGAGAACTGGAAGCAGGCCCGCGGCGAGGCGGCGTCGGAATCGACGGTATAATCGAGCAGCCGGAAACCGTGCTCGTCGCGCATCTTCTCGTACTGGCCGCGGACATCGGCGACCTCGCGCATGTCGAGCGACAGCCGCAAGCTGTCCAGCGCGGGGCGCCACAGCTTGCGTTCGGCAAGCGCTTTGCCGAGCACGGCCAGCGCGTCAGCCTCCTCGCCCGCATTGCCGGCGCGCTGATAGGCGATGTAGGCGGCAGTGGAAGCGCGCTCCATCAGGAACGTCTGTTCGCTTGAGCTCGCCGACCGGATCTGGAAGATCGTCCTGGCGAGGCGCAGCCAGTTGGCGCCGTCCTCTGGCGTGGTCGCCGCGATCTGGCCGAGGATCTGCAGCCCGCCGCGGAAATCATTGCGCTTGAAGGCGGCGTCGGCGTCGGTGCGCAGGGTCGCGCCCGACTTGTTGACCGCGCCGGCCTCGTTCTTGATCTGGGCTTCCAACTTGATCGCGGAATCGGCGAGATCGTCGCGCTTGAAGGCCTTGTCCGCGGCCTGGGCGCCCACCAGGGCGAGCAGCAGCGTGGCGCATATCGTGGCGGCACGAACCAATCCGATCATGATGGAGCTCCTGAACGCCCCGCGGTCGAACGCCGCGTTGGGGCCAAAAGTGCGCGAAAAGGTGACGGAGTGAAGGCGCGGACATGAACGGACGAAAACGTCGCAGATCGCATTGCCGACATTCCTTTGACCACCCCGGCGGCAGCGTCGTGCGGCTCGGCAGGCTGGACAGGCCAACGCAGGGCGGGCGCCCTGCTCGCCTTTGTCGTTCGACCACAAAAATCGGTTCGGACGGACTTGGCGGAAAGGCGGATTTTTCATATTGGCGGTGCTACAAGGCCGCCACGGTCCCGTAGCTCAACTGGATAGAGTAGCGGATTTCTACTCCGCGGGTTGCAGGTTCGAATCCTGCCGGGATCGCCACCCTACTCCCCCTCAATGAAACCATTTTTCGCAAGCCGCGAAGCCGGCCGGAAACAAACCCGGCGTAGTGTCCCTGGGATTGGACCAAGGGGCTTCGGTCATGTGGGATTTCATCAACGAATTGTATCGGGATTTCTGCCTGGCTCGCCTGCAGGAGATGCGCAAGCTCGAGCATCATATCTGACCGGGCGGAGCATCGGTGGCGATCAGCCGTTCTCGCGCCGCGGCTTGGATCACCCCAGACAATCGGACCTTTGCCAGCGCACAAGCAGCCAACACCAATCCATCGCGGGACGCCCAGTCCCCGTATGATTACGGGGGCGCTCGAACCTTGGCGCCGGTTTTGCAGACACAAACATGACTGGGATTGCGGGCCCAGATTGGAACAGGCGCCGCCGGGACAATGCATTTCGAGCCCGGCGGCGTAATTTTTCGGGACGGGCTCACCGCCATGATCCGAACGGTCCGGCGTCAGTGCCGGGACCATTCCCTTGCTTCGCCCGCGGCCTCTCCTGCCTGGAAATCAAGCACGCTCGTTCGACGTCGATAGCTCCACCATCGAGGTGTCAGCCGGCACGGCGATGAAAAGGATCGCCGCTGGTTGATCGTCGTCCTCCTGGCCGGTCGCTCGCGAACGTCGACCGTCGGCAGCAATCAAACCAATCTCTAAGGCTCTCTTAACCACAAGCGAAGGCCGCACGCGGGGTCATGGGCCGATTGCGCGCCGATCCGCGTTGTCCAGCACCATGCGTGTGACAAGCCGTCCGATCGCCTCTGCTCTGTGTGGTGCGGCGGTTCTCGCTGCGCCGCTCGCAGCCGCCAATGCGCAGCAGGTGCAGGCCGGAACGCTTGAGTGTCGTGGCGGACCCGATACCGGGTTCGTGGTGGGTCCGGTGACCAACCTCAATTGCGTGCTGCACGTCGATAGCACGCCGGACAGGCGTTATGTCGCGGCCATCCGCAACCTCGGCGTTTTGATCGGAGATCAAGAAGTCGCCATGACCTGGAAGGTGATGGCGCCCGTGCCGTGGCTTGGAAGCGACGATCTCGCCGGCGGCTACGCCCATGCCGACGGCGCCGGCGTCAACGTTCTCGCCGGCGGCACGAATACGCCGATCACGCTGCATCCGTTGAACGAGCGGAACGTCCCCTCAACGCCGCCCCTGAAAATCGAGAACCTCGAGATTCGGCCGGTGGACCGCTGACCCTGAGCGCAGCTAGGCGATGGCCGGCGCGGCCGCCGGAATGCACAACGCCGTCCGCTTGAAATAGATGCGGACGGCGCTGGCCCTAGCCCCAGGAAGGTGATGCAAAATCCTGACAGCTCCAAGTCTGCACACTTTGTGCCAGCGGCGCATGTCCCAAATTGGCTATCACGCGGCATGGCCCAAATGGGCCATTTGGAAACACAGAAACAAAGATAGGTTAGGCATCGAGGCGCCGGCGACGGTGCCTCACGACCAAAGTGTCTACTTGGCCTCAGCGTGGCCCACGCGCTGAGGCCTTTCTTTTTCGATGTTCGCCGTGTGCCGTGAAATCACTCGCGTCTTTATCATTCAGCGCACGAAACGATTCCGTAGTTCTCCGTGCGTGAACAAAGTTCCGGCGGCGATTGAGGGACTGATCGCTTTCCGTTCGTGCGATTGCAGGTTCCACTTGCCGTGAGCTCCGGCAGCGCGCTTCGCAATTTCTTAATCCAAGAATGTTTCTCTAGAGGATTGTGAGTGCGCGCATCGGTCGTCGATATTTTTCAGGACCGCGATGGACGATTCCCAGATCGTCCTTTTTGTTCGATGAGGATTTGCACGACCAAAACATCACGCGAGCGATGCGAACGCACAGCGCGCTCGGTCACGCCGCGAGAGTCTCACTTTGGTTTGCTCGGCCGATGCGCCATTCCCATATACACCCCACCGGCCTTCAATTCCGCCAGCATCTGGTCGATCCGCTTGCGCTGTGTTGCAGTTCGCACGCTGCGGCCGATCAAGTGCAGATAGTCGTTGCGCTGATACGGCGGGCGCGCCTTGAACGCCTGCATCGGTCCAGTCGCATCGAGCTCGCGGCGAATGCTCGCCGGCATCGCCGCGCGCGGTCGCTTCAACGTCACGCCGCCCTCCGATCGCCGGATCAGGACCGCCGCTTGGCTTCGACGTAACGTTTGAAGTTATCCAGGATCGCCTGCCAACCGCCGCGTTGCTGCTCGACCGAATGAGTATCCTCGCTGTCGAAGCTGACCTGCACCTTGACGCCGCCGGTCTCCGGCGTGAATGCGACCTGCGCGCTGCGATCGCCGAACGAATATTCGAGCAGCCGGGGCTCCTCGACCCTGGTGTAGGTGCCGGCGAAATCGAACCCCATGCTGCCGTCCTTGGCTTCCATCCGTGACGAGAAGGCGCCGCCGGTGCGCAGGTCGACGGTCGCGGCGGTCGTGTGCCAATCGTCGGAAGCCGCGTTCCACTGCTTGATGTCGTCGGGCGTCGTATAGGCGCGCCAGACATCCGCGATCGGCGCGGCAACGGTCATTTCGACGGCAATCCTCATATCTATTCCCTCGTAGCGATGGGTGAAGCTGACGCGCCTCCCGGGCGGCGCCGGACCGCGGCCATTCTATTAGGGCCATCGACGCCTTCGTCAAATGGCAATGCCCGGGCCGCCGGGAACATGAGGAGATCCGAGATGCCATTCGACCAACCAGATGGTGCGTGGTCGCCACAAGAATTTCGTCAGGAATGACCGTGTATGGAAGACGAGTCCAATGCCCGGAGAGCGCGTCATGCGGAACCTCAATACCGTCCTGAGCAAGCTGAACGACCGCCTGCTGCGGCTGGAGGGCGAATTGTTCGTGCTGCGATCGATCGCGCGCGCCGCCCTCACCGCCGGCGACGAGTCCGCCGTCCGCACCCGCAAGCTGCTCGAAGGCGCAAGGCTCGCGCTGTCAGACGAAGCCGAACGGCCGCTGGACGCCGCGACCGGGAAATACGTCGCGGCCGCGATCGCCATGGTCGAAGAGCTGCTTGAGAATCCCCGCGAGGCGGCCCCGCTGTTCAGGGTGATCGACGGCGGCAGGCGGGACGATTAGCGCGCTTGCGCCGAGCCTAGCCGGTACCCTGCACGGCCTTGTCATAGGCCTCGATCGTCAGCCTTGCCCTGACCGCAATATCCGCGCCCGTCATGCCCGGCTTGTAAAGGCTGCTGCCGAGACCGAAGGCGCGAATGCCTGCCTTCACATACTCGGCGAAATTCTGGTCCGAGACGCCGCCGACCGCGGCGATCATCACGTCCGGCGGCAGCACGGCGCGGATCGCGGTGATGCCGGCGGCGCCGAGCACGCTGGCCGGAAAGAATTTCAGGCTCGATGCCCCCGCGCGCGCGGCGAGCAGCGCTTCCGTCGGCGAGAACACGCCGGGCATCGTGATCATCGCGTGGTCCCTTGCACGCGCCAGCACCTCGACATCGACATTCGGCGACACCATGAGGCGGCCGCCGACGTCGTGCAGGCGATCGACGTCGGCTGCAGTCAGCACCGTGCCCGCGCCGATCAGAACATCGGCCGGCGCGCGCTTCGCCGCGATCTCGATCGAGCGGAACGGCTCTGGCGAGTTCAGCGGAATCTCGATCGCGGTCATGCCGGCGTCGAGCAACGCGCCGACGATGCCCAGCACCTCGTCCGGCTTGACGCCGCGCAGGATCGCGACCAGCGGCCGCTTCATCGGCGGAAACGGAATACTCATGCGTTGATCCCTCACTTCTTCCAGATCGCCGCCGCTGCGCCGGCGAGGCCACGGCGAACCGCCTCCTCCGCATCCATAACATTGAGCGGAATCGAAAGGCATTCGAGCGCCATCTGATAGAGCCGCTGCAACCGGCCCGAGGCAATCAGCGTAACCGGCGCTCCCTGCTCCCGCTCCGCAAGGCCCGCCGCGAGTTCGACGCCGATCAACGTGCCCGAGATCGTCTCGCGCGCGGCCTGTGCGTTGCCGCCGAACAGCAGCTGCCGCGATCGCACGCGAAACAGCAGATTGGCCGCTAGCGCCGGCGCCGCGAATGCCGCCGCGACCGCCGCGCGGAACGCATCGCCGTCAACAGCTTCCTCGGCGCCGGCGACGGCGTGCGACAGGATGGTGTCGCGCGCGACCGCGCTGAACAGCTCTCCGGTCATGAAGGTCGCAAAGCGTTCGACCGTTCCGCCGCGGACCCTCACCCATTTGGAATGCGTTCCCGGCATGCAGACGAGCGCCTCGCCCGGCGCATTCAAGCCGAGCGCCCCCAGCAGCTGGGTCTCCTCGCCGCGCATGACGTCCGGCGCGGCGGCATCACGCTGCGCAATTCCAGGCAGGATACGGATCTCGCGCGTCTGCCCGCTGACCACGACAGCGCCCTTGAGGATGTCCGACAGATGCGCCGGCGTAGCGATATAGCCGGCCTCGACCCAGCCCTGCCGCGCGCCCGCCATGCCGCAGATCACGACCGGCAGGTCGGCCGGCACACCCAGCGCATCGAGATGCGATTGCAGCACGGCCGCAAAGCCGGTCCTGGCTGCCGCGGTCATGCCTTCATCGCTGCGGCGCTCACCGAGCACCTTGCCACCGGCGCCCGTCAGCCAGAGCCGGAAGCTGCTGGTGCCCCAGTCGACCGCGACATAGGAAAGCCCGCTCATCGCGCCCTGTTCCACGCTCTCAGTGTCCCGCGCGCCGACGGCGCCGCTGCCAGACGCGATAAAGGCGATCATCACGCCACGCAAGGCGGCTCGGTGGCGTGACGCCACGAGGCCTCGCTGGCATCGGACGCGCGGATCGATTACCGCGCGCCCTTCAGCGTGCAGGAGGTCGTGCAGGTCGTAACGTTGCCGCGATCACATTTGATGCAGGCGTTGACGCACTGATCCATGACCTTGGGATTGTACTGACTGTAAAGATTGGCCGCACAGCTGTTGGTCGATCCCGTAACCTCCGGGTCGGACCAGCAACCGGACAGTAAAAATGCTGCGGCACTCAAAATGGCGACCTTGCGCATAAGGCCTCCTGCCACGCCGTATCCGAGTAATGTTGCAAGTAACCTTGATGGGTTAGGTTAAATTCCGGTTTCAATTGCGGCCTTATTCGGAAGCAGTATTGCTTATCCACCGGACATTTCCCCAAGGTCCGGGCCCACACCGGCAAGGCCGTCAGGCGACCCCGCCTGGCGGCTTTGTTGCCCAGCAATGCACAAGGAAACCAACAAGATGGCCCGAAAGCCGCGGTGGTCGTTCAAGGAGGACCGACGACTGATGGAACTGGCACGCTCCTCGAAGTCCCTGGAGGAGGTCGTCAAGGCGACCGGCCGCTCGCCGGAGCGGATCAAGAAGATGGCGATGCGCCTCGGCCTGTCGATCAAGCCGCGCAGTACCACCAAGAAATGACTTGAAATACGGCCGCTAGAGTTCTGGCGGACAATCGTCCTTCGCCCGCACCGGGATCGCTCTGACCTCGCCCTGCGGCTTGGCCTCAGCCTCAGCCTCAGCCTCGGTCCCCCTGGTGCAGGTGGTCAGCACGAAAGCAACCCGGCTGCATTGCCATTCCGGCCCGAGCGCCGCATTGGACACCGGCTCGGGCGACGCCAGTGTCAGGGATAGATACGCCACCAAAACGGCACCCGCCGCGCCTGCGGCAGCCAGCGCCGCGCCCTTTCCGGACCACAGCTTGGACATCATGGCCTTGGTTCCCGCCGATCTCCAGGAGTCGAGGCAGCCCGCCTGTCCGCGTGCGATCGGAATCACAACCGGGATCAAACAGTTCAGCCCGAGTCTTTGGGGTTGATGTGGGATCGATATTGCACTGCCGCAAGACGGGGTCAGCGCGCCGGCTCGATCACATTACAGTTGGTCCGGCCCGACATCAGGCAGTCCTGCATCTTGCTCGCCGCCGTCAGGTCATGCGCGAGCCAGAGGCCGACCGCGAGCATGACCGCCGCGACCAGCAGTCCGATCAGCGCGCCCCTTCTGCTGCCTCCGTCGTCGGATTCGCTCATGCCCGCTTCGGTTCCCGGTTGCCATGGTCTGCATCATGACCCTTTGCATGGTTGCGTGGGATCAATTCTGCAACAGTCGCACAACGAAATGCACGGCCGCGGCCGTCGGCACCGCAATTCCGTTGCGCGCCAGGGGCGACTCGCGAAAGACTACTCGCTGAAGTGGAGCGCGTGTGCGGGGCGTGCCGATGAGCGAACAAGAAGCGACGACGTACGACTATCAGCGTTACAGGCAGTTGCTCTCGGAGGCTGTCGATGAGAGCAGCAGGCAGCGGCTGATCAGCCTACTGATCGTCGAAAGGGCGCGCGACAGGCTGGAAGCCCAGCGCGCCTCGGACCGGAGCGCGATGACCGCCGAGACGGTCGCCAAAGTCCTGGGTAACGGACGACGCGAGCACCTCCAGCGCGGCTGAACTTTTCAACAGCCCTTGTTCAACAGCCCTTGGTGACCAGCCACTCACCACGCGTCCGCGGGGCGAACGATGGCCGCTTGACGCTGGCTCATATCTCCCTTGCTCCACAGCCCTCCGTTCACCACTGGCAATTTCGTCGCCACTCACTTATTGAAACGCCGAACCAACCCCATCCATCACCCGAACAGAAAGCAGCAAGGCTTCCTCTATGAGTGGCTTCAAGGAACCGGGTTTTGCCGACCGCCAGAAAGCGGCCCTGCAGGCGCGGCAAAACCTCCTCAACAAGTTTCGCGCCCAGCCGGGAGCTGACGATCCCGCTGTGAAGGCACGTGCCGAGGAGCGCGCGGCGATTGCCGAACGCCGCACCAAGGCCAAGGAAGCCCGCGAGGCCGAAAAGGCCGAGCAGAAGCGCCGCGAGGAAGAGGCCGCCGCCGCCGAGGCCGCCCGCATTGCGCGCGAGAAGGAAGAGGAAGCCGCCCGCGAGGAGGCGCTGCTCGCCGAGCAGAAGGCCAAGCGCGATGCCCGCTACGCGGCACGCAAGGAGCGCGGCAAGAAGAAGCGCTAAGGCGCAACCAGGCCCGCCAGAGCGGCGGGCCTGCGGATAGCGGGCGATGACGGCAGTCAGTTCTTCTTCATGCCGTCGTCTTTCTTCATCATCGCGCCGCCGTCCTTCTTCATGGCGTCGTCCTTCTTCGTCATGCCACCGTCCTTCTTCATGGCATCCTTGGACATCGAGTCTTCCTTTTTCATCGCGTCATCCTTGCCCATCTTGTCCTGAGCGAAGGCGGCGGGCGCCAGCGCCAGGCTGAACGAGAGCAGCGCGGCGGAAAGGCCGAGGCGGGTCTTGGTGGTCATGGTGATGATCCCTTGTGTGGTCGAATGTGAGCGCGACGACTTGCCGCTCTCTACTCGACGCACTTGCGCCGGCCGTCGTTACCTCCAATAACGAATTCTTGAAGCAGCACGGCTGCGGTCGCCCGGCGGCTGGTCGCGCGACGGTTGCGTGACGACGCGGCGTCACCGCGCATCAGTGTGCACCGCAACAACGGCAAGGCTTGAACGTCAGGACTTGAATGTCAGGACTTGAACGTCAGGACTTGCAGCCCCGTATCGGCTCGCACTATCAGGGCGCCTCGAACTATCAGACTAGAGAATATTCACGCGACGACCGGCTAAGCTAAAGCTCCGCGCCGGCCTAACAGCCACTCAAGAAGCTCTCAGGGGAGAACAATGTTTACACGCCGCCACGTCCTCGCTTCCGCCCTCGCCGCACCCGCCGTCCTGCGGATGGGCATCGGGACCGCGCATGCCGCGACCACGCTGAAGATCTCGCACCAGTTCCCCGGCGGCACCATCGACAAGGGCGACTTCCGCGACCGGCTGTGCAGGATGTTCGCGGCCGAGGTCGCCAAGCGCTCGGGCGGCGATTTGACCGCCGAGGTCTACCCGAACTCGTCGCTGATCAAGACCAACGCGCAGTTCTCGGCGATGCGCAAGGGCGCGCTCGACCTCAGCCTGTATCCGATGCCCTATGCCGGCGGCGAATTGCCGGAGACCAATATCGGCCTGATGCCGGGCCTCGTCACCACCTACGACCAGGGCCTGCGCTGGAAGAAGGAGCCGGTCGGCAAGGCCTTGAGCGACTTCCTCGCCGACAAGGGCATTCTGCTGATCTCCTGGGTCTGGCAGGCCGGCGGCGTCGCCAGCCGCTCCAAGGCGATCGTGGCGCCTGAAGATGCCAAGGGCCTCAAGGTGCGCGGCGGCTCGCGCGAGATGGACATGGTGCTGCAGACCGCTGGCGCCGCCGTGCTGTCGGTGCCGTCGAACGAGCTCTACGCCGCGATGCAGACCGGCGCCTGCGACGCCGGCATCACCTCCTCCACCAGCCTGATCTCGTTCCGCCTCGAGGAGGTCGCGAAATCGCTGACCTCCGGCGCCGGCGCCTCCTACTGGTTCATGCTGGAGCCGTTGATGATGTCGAAGGCAATCTTCGACAAGCTGCCGAAAAACCAGCAGGACATCATCCTTGCCGTCGGCACCGAGCTCGAGGCGTTTGGCCGAAAGGGGGCGCAGGACGACGATACCGAAGTCGCCAAGGTCTATGAGAAGGCCGGCGCCAAGGTCAGCGCGCTCGATGCAACCATTGTCGGCAAGTGGCGCGACATCGCGCGCGATACCGCGTGGAAGGACTATGGCGCCAAGACCGCCACCGCCGCCAACCTGCTGAAGCTCGCTAGCGACGTCGCCGCATGATCCATGGTCCGGTCGCGGATCAGGCCGAAACCGCAAGCATCGCCGCGGGCAACACGCCCGTGGCCTTGCTTGGGCGCGCGCTGTCCATCTGCAACAACATCATCGTGGTGTTCGCCGCGCTCGCCCTGGTCGCGGCCTGCGTGATCCTGAGCTACAGCGTGCTCGGCCGCGCCCTGTTCCACAGCCCGAACTACTGGCAGGACGAGGCGGCCGTGTTCCTCCTGGTCGGCGCCACCTTCATGACATCCGCCTATGTGCAGAGCCAGCGCGGCCATGTCAGCATCGAGGCATTCGTCGGGCTGCTCTCGGCGCGCGCCAACGCCATCCGGCTGTGGCTGGTCGATGTCGCGAGCTTCGCGTTCTGCGCCTTCTTCGCCTGGAAGTCCTGGACCCTGGCGCATGAAGCCTATGTCGACGGCCAGGTGTCCAACTCGATGTGGTCGCCGCCGCTCGCCATCCCCTACGTGCTGATGGCGCTGGGCATGACGCTGCTCTGCGTGCAGATACTCCTGCAAATCATCATTCCGCTGACGGGTGGCGCGCGCCGATGACCGTGTTTGGTATTGGTATCTCCTACGGACTTGCCACCCTGTTTGCGATGTTCTCCGGTATGCCGATCGCGTTCGCGCTCGGTGCCGTCGCGGTCGTGTTCATGGCGATCTTCATGCCGGCGGCCTCGCTCGATACGGTGACGCAGAACGTCTACGAGGAGATGGCCTCGATCACGCTGCTGTCGATCCCGCTGTTCATCCTGAAGGGCGCGGCGATCGGCAAATCGCGAGCCGGCCAGGACCTCTATTCGGCGCTGCACGCCTGGCTGCACCGTGTGCCCGGCGGCCTCGGCGTCGCCAACGTATTCGCCTGCGCCCTGTTCGCGGCGATGGCCGGCTCCTCGCCGGCGACCTGCTCGGCGATCGGTTCGGCCGGCATCCCGGAGATGCGCAAGCGCGGCTATTCCGGCGGCTTTGCCGCGGGCATCATCGCCGCCGGCGGCACGCTCGGCATCCTGCTGCCGCCCTCGATCACGATGATCCTGTTCGCCGTCGCAGCCGAGAAATCGCTGGGACGGCTGTTTCTCGCCGGCATCGGCCCCGGCCTGCTGCTGGTGACGCTGTTCGGTTTCTACGCGGTGTTCCGCTTCCGCAAGGAATACGCCATGGCCCGCGCCGTCTATGACGCGACCGGCAAGGACGCGGCGATCCTGCAGCATGACGAATTCACCATGGCCGAGCGCTTCAGCGCGCTGCCGCGCGTGATCCCGTTCGTGCTGCTGCTGACCGGCGTGATGATCGCGCTCTATGGCGGCTACGCCACGCCATCGGAAACCGCCGGCCTCGGCGGCCTCCTGGCGCTCGGGCTGATCGCCGTGATCTACAGCGTGTGGACGCCCAGCGACCTGTCGCCGATCCTGAAATCGACCATCCGCGAGTCCACCATGCTGATGCTGATCATCGGCATGTCATTGCTCTACTCCTACGTGATGAGCTACCTGCACATCTCGCAGTCGGCCGCGGAAGCGATCGTCGCCATGCACCTGCCGCGCTGGGAGCTGTTGTTTGCGATCCTCGTGATGGTGATCGTGCTCGGCTTCTTCCTGCCGCCGGTCTCGATCATCCTGATGACCGCGCCGATCATCCTGCCGCCACTGCGGGCGGCCGAGTTCGATATCATCTGGTTCGGCGTCGTCATGACGATCGTGATGGAGATGGGCCTGATCCATCCGCCGGTCGGCCTCAACATCTTCGTCATCCGCAACGTCGCGCCCGACATCCCCTTGAGCGAGGTGATCTGGGGCACGCTGCCATTCGTGCTGCTGATGATGTTCGCAGTGCTGTTGCTCTGCTTCTTTCCGGAGATATCGACCTGGCTGCCGAATCTGATCATGGGGCCGGACGGCGGGCGCTAGACCGCTTGCGCGCAGCGAGGACGCGGCAGACCGTAGTTTCAGGCAGCCTCCTGCTCTCGTTCCGCGAGCGCCCTCTCGATCCGGCGGACCAGCACCGCCGTCGGACGTCCCTCGCGCTGCAGCCGGCGGAGCTCGTTCCACAGCCTGATGATTTCGCGGTCTCGCTCGGCGTCCATGGCAGCACTCCCCCGGAGCGCGCCAATATGAACGAAACAAGAACAACACTCAAGGCCGCGAGATGGCTTCAAGCCGCCGTCGCGCGTGCAGGAACCAGAGCGACGCGGCGCGATTGGTTCCTTCATGAAAATGGCCAAGGCAATTCGCAGGCAGGCGCAGACCGCGGAGCGGGTTGCGTTGACGACGGCCGACGCACTTGTCGCCAACCAGATGCGCTCCCTCGCCCGTGCTTTCAGGAGCCAGGCCGATATCCTGAAGAAGAAAGAGAAGAAAAAGAAGAGGTGAGACTTGCCTGCGGCCAGGGCTCACGGATAGCCATCACCCGGCGAGTCGACCTCGACCACATCGATCCGCGACGCGGACCTGCCCTTGCGTAACTCCTCGTAGGACGTCTCCGCGCTCAGGCTGAACAGCGTCCTGCGGTCCGCGCCTCCGAGCGCGCAGGCAAGCGCGCGGCGGCCGGACACCGTGATGCGCTTACGCTCCACACCGGTGCGATCGATCCGGACAAAAGCATCTTCCGTGAAGGACGCGACCCAGGTCGCCCCGTCGGCATCGAGGCAGATGCCGTCGGGATCGTTGATGCTGCCGAACCGCCCGCGCAGGCTCAGGCCGCCGTCCGGCGTGATGTCGTATTCGGCGAGACCGGCGCCATCCATTTCGGCAACGACGAGTCGGCGATGGTCGGAGGAGACGGCAATGCCGTTGGGAAACCGCAAGCCTTCAGCAACGACGCGCGCACTGCCATCGGCCGTCACGAGGATGATCCGGCCGACCGCACCGCGGCGCTCCGGCGGCGGCAGGTTGAAGCCGAGATCGCCGACATAGGCGCGTCCCTGCCCGTCGATGATCATGTCGTCGATCGTGCCGGTCGCGACCTCGGAGAGATCGGCATAGAGCGACAGCGCTCCATCGGAAAACCGCAGCAGCCGCTTCCTGAACATCGTCAGCACGACGATGTCGCCATCAGGCAGGACGCCGAGACCACACGGCGTGTCGTCGGTCAGCGCAGCATGCTCCTGCAACTCGCCCGACGAGCTGATGCTCAGAAGCGCCCGCGCCATGCAATCGACGAACCAGAGCCGCCCGCGATGCCATCGCGGGCCTTCGAAATAGCGGCCGCCGTCGAGGATCGTTCTGAGGCGAGCCGTCATGACGCACCGGCTCGAGAAAAGTGATGTGGCAGTGACATCGGCAGCCCCCACGTGCGCTCGCTACGACGATACAACTCACGCGGAACCGGTCAAAGCACGGTGCTGCCCGCCATTTTCGTCCGTGAAAACCCCGGTTCCCGCGGGTTCCACACGCCATATTCCATATTTTGCCGCGTTTTCCCTGTTGAGTTGCAGCTGCATTAAGACTCGAGAATCGAGGGTAGTGATAATCTGCGGCGGTTGTGCCGCCGTATGACGCGTTCTGTTGTGCCTCATGGTTTCTCAGGGGGGACCAGGGAATGAACCGTTGCCTACGTCCGCTGGCGTGCTTCGCCACCGCCGCCGCGCTCGCGCTGCTTCCGGTCCAGGCGACCGCCAAGCCGCATCACCAGCACCAGGCCAAAAGCGGCCACGGGGACAAGAAGGCGCATGGCGGCAAGGCCGCGCGCGAGAGTGCCTCCGGCAAGCGGCGGCACGCCAGACACGGCGCCGACAAACGTAAATCCGCGAAGGCCAAATCCGATCCTTCCAAATCCGCTGAGAAGGCGCCCGAGCCGGAGAAACCCGCCGAGCCGCAATTGTTGGGCGATCTCGCCACGATCAGGGACGCGATCCTCGCCGCGCGCAGAGGCAAGACCAGCGACGCGACCGATATCCAGGCCAGGATCACCGACCCGGTCGGGCGAAAACTCGTCGAGTGGTATCTGCTGCGCCACTCGGAATCGAGCGCGCCGTTCAGCCGTTATGCGGCATTCGTGACGGCCAATCCGGATTGGCCTAGCGTCACGCTGTTGCGCAAGCGCGCCGAAGCGCGGATCTGGCAGGAGCGCAGCGATCCGGCCACGGTGCACGGCTTCACCCTCGATCAGCCGATCAGCGCCAAGGGCAAGTTCGCGCTCGCCCGCACGCTGCTGGCCGAAGGCGACCGCGACGGCGCCACCCGGCTGGTGCGCGACGCCTGGCGCTCGGAGGAGCTGTCCGATCGCTCCGAGAGCGACGCCTATGATGCGTTCAAGGACCTGCTGACGCGCGACGACCATCGCGCGCGCATGGACAAGCTGATCGGCGCCAAGGATCTCGCCGGCGCGAGGCGCGCGGCGCAGCGGCTCGGCAGCAACGATCTGGCGATCGTGAAAGCCTGCAGCGCGGTCCGCGGACAATCCAGCAAGGCAGAGGACACGCTCAACGATGTGCCGGCCGATGCCCGCCGCGATCTCGGTTACACGCTGTGCCGAATTCAGTGGCTGCTTGCGAAGAACAAGGTCGACGAAGCCGCGCGCGTGACGATCGCGGCTGAGCCCGAGACGATGGCGCAGCAGGACACCGACCAGTGGTGGCGCGAGCGCCGCATCCTCTCCCGCAAGCTGCTCGACCAGGGCGAGTACCAGGCGGCCTATGACGTGATCCGGCCCGCGGCGGCGCCGGACAATCCTTATTACCGCTCCGACATGCACTTCATGCGCGGCTGGATCGCGCTGCGTTATCTCAACGACGCCAAGACCGCCGCGGCGCACTTCGCGCATATCGACGAGGGCCAGACCAACCCGACCGTGCTGGCGCGCGCCGCCTATTGGCGCGGCCGCGCCGCCGAGGCACTCGGAAATTCCGCGGCGATGCGGGCCGACTACCAGGCCGCCGCGCGCTACCCGACGGCCTATTACGGTCAGCTCGCGCTGGCCAAGCTCGGCCGTGATGGTGGCGTCGAGCTGCGCGCGCCCTCGCCGGCTGCCAGCGCCGGCAGCATGGCGACCGACGAGCGGGTCCGCGCCGCCGATATGCTCTATGCGATCGGCGAGCCCGACGTCGTGCTCTATTTCGCCGCCGACCTCGCCGAGGAAAGCACCGATGTCGGGATGCTCGAAGCGCTCGGCGAGCTGACCGGCCGCCGCAACGATGCCCGCGCCATGCTGCAGATCGGCAAGATCGCGCTCGCGCGCGGCTTTGCCTTCGACCATTACGCCTTCCCGGTGATCGGCATTCCCAAGCACACGCCGATCGCGCCCGATATCGGGCGCAGCATGACCTACTCGATCGCGCGTACCGAAAGCGCGTTCGACCAGCGCGACAAGTCGGCGGCCAACGCCGTCGGCCTGATGCAGGTGACGCCGGAAGCCGGCCGTGACACCGCCAAGCGCTTCGGCGTCAGCTATGACTGGAGCCGGATGGTGTCCGATCCCGTCTACAACACCCAGATGGGCGCAGCCGAGCTCAGCGCGTTGCTGTCGGAATATCGCAACTGCCACATCATGACCTTTGCCGGCTACAACGCCGGTCGCGGCCGCGTCCGCGACTGGGTCAAGGCCTATGGCGACCCGCGCGATCCCAAGGTCGATCCGGTCGACTGGGTGGAGCGGATCCCGATCTCCGAGACGCGCAACTACGTGCAGCGCGTGATGGAGAATTTCGCGGTCTACCAGGCGCGGTTCGAGGATGCCGACACGGCAGTGGCCAAGAACGGCGAACGCGTCGTAACGCAGGAGAGCAACGCGGCGCCGGCTGAGGCAATGCCGTCGCAATAACGTCGTCCCGGCCTAGCGCGCAATTGCGCGCGGCCGGGATGACAAGTTTCAATCCACCTTCACGTTGGCGGCCTTGATCATCGGCCACCATTTGGCGATTTCCGCCTTCTGCCAGGCACCGAGCGCATCCGGCGTGAGCTGATCCTTCGGCGGCATCTGCAAACCCAAATTCTCGAGCTGCTTCTGCACGGCCGGATCGGCCATCGCCTGGACCGCAGCGGCGTTGAGCTTGGCCACGATCTCCTTCGGGGTACCCTTCGGCACCCAGAGGCCGGACCACAGCGTCATGTGGAAGCCCGGCAGGCCGGCCTCGTCGACCGTCGCGACGTCGGGGGCATTCGCGACCCGCTTGGAATCGGTGACCGCATAGGCGCGGATATTGCCGGCGCGGACCTGGTTGATCGAGTTCGAGGTCTGGTCGACGATGATGTCGATCTGACCGGCGACGAGGTCGTTCAGCGCCGGGCCGGTGCCGCGATACGGTACATATTGCAGCTTGATGCCGGAAACGTTCTCGAAATAGAGCCCGGC
The DNA here is from genome assembly GCF_054063995.1 of Bradyrhizobium sp. USDA 4504. Taxonomy (NCBI): domain Bacteria; kingdom Pseudomonadati; phylum Pseudomonadota; class Alphaproteobacteria; order Hyphomicrobiales; family Nitrobacteraceae; genus Bradyrhizobium; species Bradyrhizobium sp. USDA 4504. Next base: position 3,015,051 of record NZ_JBSSGV010000001.1, read on the forward strand.
GATATGGCTGCCGCTGCCGGCGCCGGCGGTGCCCGCGGTCGGCGGCGCCGGCCGCGACTTCAGCCACTCCAGCAATTCCTTCAGCGATTTCGCCGGCACGGCGTTCTTGCTGACGATGATCATCGGGTTGCTCGGCAGCAGCACCACCGGCTCGAGATCGGTGACGAGGTCGTAGCCGAGCTTGTAGATCGCGCCGTTGGCGACATGGGTGCCGAGATGACCGAACGAGATGGTATAGCCGTCGGGCGCCGAGCGCACCGCGCGGCCAACGCCGATCGAGCCGCCCGCTCCAGTCACGTTCTCGATCAGCAGCACCTCACCGAGCGACTGCTTCATGCGCTCGCCGAGGATGCGTGCCATCGCATCCGAAGGACCGCCGGCGGCAAACGGCACCACGATGGTGATCGGGTGCGTCGGATAGGTTTCCGCGGAAACGTTCCCCGTTAACGCCAACATCGCCAACACGGCCAGAACCAGCTTCCGCATCACGCTCTCCCTCAATTTTCTTGTTTCCAATTATTTTTGAAGGGCCACCTCTCGACAAGATGGCCCTTCGGATGAGGCGTCAGAACTGCGAGAAGTCGATCGGCTTGTGCCGGTCGAGCGTGCGGGTGATCGGCGGCAGCGGGTATTTCAGGCCGCTGGCGCAGTTGAACAGCATCACGCGGTCGGTCTTGCTGACACGGCCGTCGGCGAGGCTCTCCTTGTAGGCGGCGTAGGTCGCGGCGCCCTCGGGGCACAGCAACAGCCCCTCCTCGCGCGCGACCTCATTGAGGGCGGCGCTGATCTTGTCGTCATCGACGGCGATCGCAAAGCCCTTGCTCTCGCGCACCGCGCGCAGGATGAGGAAGTCGCCGATCGCCTGGGGCACGCGGATGCCCGAGGCGATGGTGTGGGCGTCCTCCCAGCGCGCGGCGTGCTCGGTGCCGGCCTCATAGGCCCGCACCATCGGCGCGCAGCCGGAGGCCTGCACCGCGACCATGCGCGGGCGCTTGCGTCCGATGAAGCCGATCTTCTCGAGCTCGTCGAACGCCTTCCACATGCCGATCAGGCCGGTGCCGCCGCCGGTCGGGTAGAAGATCACGTCGGGCACGTCCCAGCCGAGCTGCTCGGCAAGTTCAAGCCCCATCGTCTTCTTGCCCTCGATCCGGTACGGCTCCTTCAGGGTCGAGGTATCGAACCAGCCGACCTTCGCCTTGCCCTCGCCGACGATCTTGCCGCAGTCATCGATATAGCCGTTGACGCGATAGACGGTGGCGCCCTGCAGCTCGATCTCGCTGACATTCACCTCCGGCGTATCGGCCGGGCAGAAGATCGTGGTCTTGATGCCGCAGGAGGTCGCATAGGCCGCCAGCGCCGCGCCGGCATTGCCGTTGGTCGGCATCGCCATGTGCTTGATGCCGAGCGCCTTGCCCATCGACACCGCCATCACCAGGCCGCGTGCCTTGAACGAGCCGGTCGGCAGCCGGCCTTCATCTTTCACAATGATCTCGCCGCCGCCAAGCTTGGCGCCGAGCCGCGGCAGCCGGATCAGCGGCGTCGTGACCTCGCCGAGGCTGACGATATCCTTGCATTTGCGCACCGGCAGCAGCTCGCGGTAGCGCCACAAATCGGCGGGACGCTGCGCCAGGGCGTCCTTCGTCAGCGCCTTCTTCACCCCGGCAAGGTCATAGCGCACCAGCAGCGGCTTGCCGGCCTTGGAGAGGTTGTGCACCTGGTCGGCGGGATAATGATCGCCCTCCATCGCGCATTCGAGATGGGTGACGAAAGTCGGGCGTTCGATGGTGAGGTTGTCGTTGTCTTTCACGAGATGCGCTCTTTCTTTTTCTTTGCGAATTCGTTTTGTCGGACCCGTCACCCTGAGGAGGCCGCGCAGCGGCCGTCTCGAAGGGCGACGAGCCCCGCTGCTCGCTCCGGGCCGTGCATCCTTCGAGACGCGCTCCTCAGGATGACGGGACCGTGGCCGCCGTTCGCAGCCTCAAATATTCAGCACGCGCCCATAGGCGTCGAGCACCGCTTCCTTCATCATTTCCGACAAGGTCGGATGCGGGAACACGGTGTGCATCAGTTCCTCTTCCGTGGTCTCCAGATTCATCGCCACGACGTAGCCCTGGATCAGCTCGGTGACCTCGGCGCCGATCATGTGGGCGCCGAGCAGCTGGCCGGTCTTCTTGTCGAAGATCACCTTGACGAGGCCCTGGTCCTCGCCGAGCGCGATCGCCTTGCCGTTGCCGACGAACGGGAAGCGGCCGACCCGGATCTCGCGGCCGTCTTCCTTGGCCTTGGCCTCGGTGAGGCCGACGGAGGCGACCTGCGGGTTGCAGTAGGTGCAGCCCGGGATCATCAGCTTGTCCATCGGATGCGGATGCAGGCCCTTGATCGCCTCGATGCAGATCACGCCCTCATGCTCGGCCTTGTGCGCGAGCATCGGCGGTCCCGCCACGTCGCCGATCGCATAGATGCCGGGAACGTTGGTCTTGCCGAGGCCGTCGATCACGATGCAGCCGCGATCGGTTTTGACGCCAAGCTTCTCCAGCCCGAGATTCTCGATATTGCCGACCACGCCGACCGCCGAAATCACGCGCTCGAACTCCACCGCTTGCGGCTTCTCCTTGCCGTCGTCGATGGTCGCAACCACGCTGTCGGCCTTCTTCTCGAGCTTTGTCACCTTGGTCGAGGTGAGTATCTTGATCCCCATCTTCTCAAACCGCTTGCGGGCGAGCCCTGCGATTTCCGCATCCTCGACCGGGAGAATCTGCGGCAGCACCTCGACCACGGTGACGTCGGCGCCCATGGTGTGGAAGAACGAGGCGAACTCGATGCCGATCGCGCCCGAGCCGACCACCAGCAGCGACTTCGGCATCCGCTCCGGCACCATCGCCTCGAAATAGGTCCAGATCAGCTTCTTGTCGGGCTCGAGCCCGGGCAGCACGCGCGGCCGCGCGCCGGTCGCCACGATGATGTGCTTGGCCTGATAGCTGCCCTCGCCGCTGGCGCCCTTCGGCGCCTCGACCGCCGACTTCTTCACCGTGATCTTGCCGGGCGCGTCGATCGTGGCCTCGCCCCAGATCACCGTGACCTTGTTCTTCTTCATCAGGAAGCCGACGCCGTCATTGAGGCGCTTCGAGACGCCGCGCGAGCGCTGCACCACCGCCTTCGGATCGAACGAGACATTGTCGGCCGACAACCCGTAATCCTTGGCGTGCTGCATGTAGTGATAGATCTCGGCGGAGCGCAGCAGCGCTTTGGTCGGAATGCAGCCCCAGTTCAGGCAGATGCCGCCGAGATAGGATTTCTCGACGATCGCGGTCTTGAAACCGAGCTGCGCGGCACGGATCGCGGTCACGTAGCCGCCGGGGCCGGAGCCGATGATGATGACGTCAAAGGATGTGTCGGCCATGGCGGCTCCCGTTCAACTCAACGTGTGACGCCGCGGGCGCGGCTTCTTGCGATCAATGACCTGACCAGCCATTCGAGTCCGATCACCAGGGCCATGATGGCCAGGGCCGTCAGCACGATCGGCTGGGCGATGTTCCGCGCCAGCTGCTCGCCGGCGAAGAACGCGGAGTGTAGAAAATCCAATCCGACCGGATTGAGCACCAGTGCGGCCGACAGCAACAGCGAGATCCAGGGCCAGCGCGTGCGAGCCATGCTGGCCATTCATCCGTACTCCCGCCATACCGCACCGAGGAACACGGACCACGCCAGCGCCAGCACCGCGGCGCCGATCATCATGATCCTGAACTGGATCGTCGATATCAGGTCGCGGTTGACCGCGACGAGCAACGCGACGGCGATAGCGGCGAGCAGGACGTACGGACCGACGATCGCGTACATGGCGGATGCCCGTCACACCATCATCATCACAGGGTTTTCGATCAGCTGCTTGAAGGCACCGATCAGCTCGGCGCCGAGCGCGCCGTCGATCGCACGGTGATCGCACGACAACGTCACGCTCATCATGTGCGCGATCTCGATCTTGCCGCCGCGCACCACCGGACGTTCCTCCGAGGTGCCAACCGCGAGGATCGAGGCATGCGGCGGGTTGATCACGGCGGTGAAGTGGTTGATGCCGTACATGCCGAGGTTGGAGACCGCGGTGGTGCCGCCCTGATATTCCTCCGGCTTCAGCTTGCGGGCGCGGGCGCGGGCGGCGAAATCCTTCATCTCGTTGGAGATGGTCGAGAGTGTCTTGGTCTCGGCCTTGCGGATGATCGGCGTGATCAGGCCGCCCGGCATCGCCACCGCGACGCCGACGTCGGAATGCTTGTGCTTGAGCATGCCGCCTTCGGTCCAGCTGACGTTGCAGTTCGGAATCTTCTGCAGCGCGACCGCCATCGCCTTGATGACGAAGTCGTTGACCGAGATCTTGTAGAGCGGCTTCTTCTCCTTGTCCTTCGGCGCTGCGGCGTTGATCTCCTCGCGCGCGGCGAGCAGCTTGCCGATGTCGCAGTCGATGGTGAGGTAGAAGTGCGGGACGTTCTGCACCGAGGCGGTGAGACGCTGCGCGATGGTGCGGCGCATGCCGTCATGCGGCACCACCTCGTAGGAGCCCGGCTCGAACAGCGCGAGGATCTGCTTGTCCGACATAGACGGCGCGATGCCCGGTCCCGCGGCGGGCGCAGCCGCCGGCGCCTTCAGGCCCTTGCCGGACTTGGCCTCGTCGACGTCGCGCGCGATGACCCGGCCATGCGGGCCGGTGCCGGTGATGCGGGCGAGATCGATGCCGGCTTCCTTTGCCAGCCGGCGCGCCAGCGGCGACGAGAACACGCGGGCGTGGCCGTTGGCCTGCGCGGCGGCCTGAGGCGCCGCGGCGGGCGCTGCGGCCGGCTTCGGCGCAGGCGCCGCCGCCGGTGCGGGAGCCGCCGCCGGCGCGGCCTGGGCGGCGGGCTTCGGCGCCTCGGCGGGTTTCGCGACAGGTGCGGCGCCCGCTCCGGCGCTGGCCGCCGCCTTCACATCCTCGCCGTCGCCGGCCATGACCGCGATGACGTCGTTGACCGGCACGTCCTGCGTGCCCTCCGGCACCAGGATCCTGGCGATCGTGCCTTCATCGACCGCCTCGACTTCCATCGTCGCCTTGTCGGTCTCGATCTCCGCGATCACGTCGCCGGACTTGACCTTGTCGCCCTCTTTCTTGAGCCACTTGGCGAGGTTGCCCTTTTCCATCGTCGGCGACAGCGCGGGCATGAGAATATTGATCGGCATTGTCAGTGACCTTGTTGCGACCGCGGTTTGGTTTGGCCCATGTCGGTCGGCCGGGCGATTTCGGCTTCGAACATCTCGACGATGCGCGCGAGCGCCTCGTCCTCGGTGTATTCGCTTTCGCGCGCATAGGCGCGCGCGGCATGGCGGGCGATGTCGACCAGCATGAGCCCCCACATGTCCGGCTCCTCGAAAGCGCGCTGAAACGCGATCGACAGGCCGCCATCGACGACGAAGGCGCGCAGCACCTCGATGGCGTCGTCGCGGCCCATCACGTCAGGCGGCAGCGGCTGCTCCTTGGGACCGGCCATCGGCGTTACCGGTAGGATACGGCCTTGGCGGCGGCGACCACCTCGGCGACGGAGGGCAGAGCGAGCTTTTCGAGGTTGGCGGCATAGGGCATCGGCACGTCCTTGCCGGAGACGCGCGCCACCGGCGCGTCGAGATAGTCGAAGGCGTGCTCCATGATGCGCGCGGCGACCTCGGAGCCGACGCCGCTCTGCTGCCAGCCCTCCTCGACCGTCACCGCGCGGCCGGTCTTCTTCACCGAGTTGATGATGGTCTCGGTATCCATCGGACGGATGGTGCGGAGATCGACGACCTCGGCCTCGATACCTTCCTTGGCGAGTTCGTCGGCAGCCTTCAGCGCATAGGACATGCCCATCGCCCAGGAGACGATGGTGACGTCCTTGCCGGCGCGGGCAATCCGCGCCTTGCCGATCGGCACCACGAAATCAGCCAGCTTCGGCACCTCGCCGGTGTGGCCGTACAGCACCTCGTTCTCGAGGAAGATCACCGGATTGGGATCGCGGATCGCGGCCTTGAGCAGGCCCTTGTAATCGGCGGCCGAATACGGCGCGATCACCTTGAGGCCCGGGATCTGCGAGTACCATGCCGCGTAGTCCTGGCTGTGCTGCGCGGCGACGCGCGCGGCGGCGCCGTTCGGGCCGCGGAACACGATCGAGCATCCCATCTGGCCGCCGGACATATAGAGCGTCTTGGCGGCGGAGTTGATGATCTGGTCGATCGCCTGCATGGCGAAGTTGAAGGTCATGAACTCGACGATCGGCTTCAAGCCCGCCATCGCCGCGCCGACGCCGACGCCGGCAAAGCCGTGCTCGGTGATCGGCGTGTCGATCACGCGGCGGGCGCCGAATTCCTGCAACAGGCCCTGCGTCACCTTGTAGGCGCCCTGATATTCCGCGACCTCCTCGCCCATGATGAAGACATCGCCGTCGCGGCGCATCTCCTCGGCCATCGCATCGCGCAGCGCCTCGCGAATGGTCTGCGTGACCATCTCGGTCCCCGCAGGGATTTCCGGATCTGGCAGCGGCTCGGTCGCGGGCGCGGCCGGTGCCTTCGCCGCGGGCTGCGGCGTTTCCGCCTTGGCTTCGGCAGGCGCGGCTTCGGCGGCCTTCGGCTGCGGCGCTGGAGCCGCCGGCGCCTTGGCGAGGTCGGCGGCGCTTTCGCCGTCGACGAGAATGGTGGCGATCGGCGTGTTCACCGCAACGTCCGCGGTGCCTTCCGGAATCAGGATCTTGCCGAGCGTGCCCTCGTCGGTTGCCTCGACCTCCATCGTCGCCTTGTCAGTCTCGATCTCGGCGATGACGTCACCGGACTTGATGGTCTCGCCTTCCTTTTTCAGCCATTTGGCGAGGTTGCCCTTCTCCATGGTGGGCGACAGCGCAGGCATCAGCACTTGAATGGGCATATCGGCTCCCGAAATCGGTCTTGAAATTCGTCTGCGCGGGTGGGGTCAGCGGTAGATGTCGGTGTAGAGCTCGGCCGGATCCGGCTCCGGATCGTGCTGCGCGAAGTCTGCGGCCTCGTTGACGATCTCGCGCACCTGGGCGTCGATCGCCTTCAGGTCCTGCTCGCTGGCGCCCGAGGCCAGCAAGCGGTTGCGCACCTGCTCGATCGGGTCCTGGTCGTGACGCACCTTCTCGACCTCCTCGCGCGTGCGGTACTTGGCCGGATCGGACATCGAGTGGCCGCGGTAGCGGTAGGTCTGCATCTCGAGAATCATCGGACCGTTGCCGCCGCGGCACCAGGCCACGGCCTCATCGGCGGCGGCCTTGACGGCGCGCACGTCCATGCCGTCGACCTGCTTGCCCGGAATGTTGAAGGAGGCGCCGCGCTTGGAGAAATCCTGCTGGGCCGATGCGCGCGACACCGAGGTGCCCATCGCATAGCGATTGTTTTCGATCACGTAGATCACCGGCAGCTTCCACAGCTCCGCCATGTTGAAGCTCTCGTAGACCTGGCCCTGGTTGGCCGCGCCGTCGCCGAAATAGGTCACGCTGACGTTATCGTTGCCGCGATAGCGGTTGGCGAACGCAAGGCCGGTGCCGAGCGAGACCTGCGCGCCCACGATTCCGTGACCGCCATAAAAGTGCTTTTCCTTGCTGAACATGTGCATGGAGCCGCCCTTGCCGCGGGAATAGCCGCCGCGGCGTCCGGTCAATTCGGCCATCACGCCCTTGGCTTCCATGTCGCAGGCCAGCATGTGGCCGTGGTCCCGGTAACCGGTTATGACCTCGTCGCCCGGCTTCAGCGCCATCTGCATGCCGACCACGACCGCTTCCTGGCCGATATAGAGATGGCAGAAACCGCCGATCGCACCCATGCCGTAGAGTTGACCGGCCTTCTCCTCGAAGCGCCGGATCAGGAGCATGTCCCGCAGTGCCTTGAGCTCCTGCTCCTTGGTGAATTCGGGGGGAGAGCCGGCCTTCTCCTGCCCTGATTCTTTTGCGACGCTTTTCTTGGGTGCGGCCATGGCAATTCCGGGTGAGAGAAGTCGGAGAACCCTCTCTAACCCAACTCAAATCGCCTTGGAAGGATTGCGTTCGCCCGATGGAATTTTGCTATGCCGCACTGCAGCGCAGCGCGACATTTTTGTGATAGCGCGCGAATGATTTTGAAATTTGAGAACGCGTCGTCAGTTACTTGTTGATCCGAACGAGATCACGCGGATTGGCGTAGTCGAGCTGGAAGCGCGCACGCTCGTCCAGCATGTCGGGATCGACCCGGTCCGACCGCAGCAGCGACACCCGCTGCTCGCCCTCGGCCCTCTCCTTCTTCAGCCGCGCCAGCTCGGAGGTCAGGGCGATGATCTCCTGATCGAGCTCTTGCCGCGCGTTCAAGCCGTATTTGCCGGTGTAGGCGTTGACGCCGAAATAGCCGACCATCAGCGCCGCCAGCGTATAGAGGGCGAGCCCGGTCAGAATCGATTTGAGGCGTGTGCGGGAAACCATGGCCGCGAGCATGCGGCCATGGGGTTAACGAACGCTGAACCAGAGCGTTTTCGAGCGAAGTGGATACCGGTTCGCGTGAGGAAAACGCGTCAAAACATGTTCAGAGCCCCTTCCGATTCAATCGGAACGGGGCTCTTGCTCAGCGGTTCTGCTTTTCGATAAAGGCCGCGAAGACGTCGAGATACTGCTGCAGCACGCCCTTGAGCGAGTCCTTGGTCAGTTCGCCGTTGTCGTCGAAGGCATCGCCGACGCCGTTGAGATAGGCTTCCGGCTGACCGAGGATCGGGCCGGAAATGCCCGGCAGGATGTTCTGCAGGTGCTTCACCGCGCTGACGCCGCCGAGCGGTCCGGGCGAATTGCCGATGATGCCGATCGGCTTGCCGATGAACGAGCTCTTGCCGTAGGGCCGCGAGGCGACGTCGATGGCGTTCTTCAGCACGCCCGGGATCGAGCGGTTGTATTCGGGGGTCACGAACAGCACGCCGTTCGACTTCTGCAGCTTCTCGCGGAAGGCAAGCCAGTCCGCCGGCGGCGCGGCCTCGAGGTCCTGGTTGAAGAAGGAAATTTCCTGAAGCGTCGTCACATCGAGCTTCAGCGACGCCGGTGCAAGCTTGGCCAGCGCATTGGCGATCTTGAGCGAGAAGCTCTGTTTGCGGATGCTGCCGACGATGGTGACGATGTTATAGGCCATAGCAAATTCCCCTCGGATTGCGCGTGAAACTGGTGCCCCTCACCTACCGGCGCACCAAGAAAGATGCAAGTGCATGGATCGTCCAATTCCGGAAACGCAGCGTTTCGCGGAATTAGTCTATGCAAAGCAAAAGGCCGCCCCCATCGGGACGGCCCCTGCGTTTCGATCCTCAGCCCTTGTTCGGGTTGATCAGGAATTTCTCGCCGGTCGCGCGCTTGTTGTAGACGGCGATGTTGTCGAGTTGCAGGGTCTCCTGCAACGAGACCACCTTGGTGTAGTGACTGGCGAAAGTCGTCTTCAGTTCGGCCACCACGCGCTGGCGCAGCTTGTTGCCGGCCTCCGGACCGATCTTCATCAGGAATGGGAACAGCAGCCAGCCGCCGACGCCCCAGGCCATGCCGAAGCCGCGCGGCAATTCGATCGAGCGGGTGTCGAGGCTGCCATAGACATAGACCTGCTTGTGCACATTCGAGCCGTAGCGGCTGTAGGCCTTGGCGGTCTTGTTGATCGCGGTCTCCATCGCGACCAGGATCTGGCCCGCGAGCTTGCCGCCGCCGATCGCATCGAAGGCGATGGTGGCGCCGGTTTCGACCAGCGCGCCGGTGAGCTTGTCCATGAAATCGGGCGCGGAGGAATCGACGACATGTTTGGCGCCGATCTTGTGCAGGATGTCGGCCTGCTCCTTGTTGCGCACGATGTTGACGAGGCCGATGCCGTCCTTGAGACAGATCTTGTTGAGCATCTGGCCGAGATTGGACGCTGCCGCGGTGTGCACCAGCGCCTTGTGCCCCTCGCGCCGCATCGTCTCGGTCATGCCGAGCGCGGTCAGCGGATTGACGAAGCAGGACGCGCCTTCCGCCGGCGTGGTGCCGTCGGGCAGCGGCAGGCATTCGTTGACGCGCAACGTCCGGTATTGCGCATACATCGCGCCACCGATCATCGCGACCGTCCGGCCCATCAGCGCTTTCGCCGCATCCGATGAACCGGTCCTGATCACGACGCCGGCGCCTTCATTGCCGACCGGCATGGACTCGTCGAGTCGTGCCGCGAGGCCCGGCAACGCAGCTTCCGGCACGCGCGCGGTCACCACTGGCAATTCCTTGCTGCCGGAGACCTTGGCGGCCGACATGTCGGCCGGGCCGATCAACAGACCGAGATCGGACGGATTGATCGGGGTCGCCTCGACCCGGACCACGACCTCGTCGGGGCCGGGCTCGGGGGTCGGGACATTGACCAGCGATATCTCGAGCTCGCCATTCTTCTTGAGCAGCGAACGCAGCTGCAGACCGCTCTTGCCGTCGCTCATCCCGATCTCCCTTTTGAGTTTTGTTGGATCCCGTTCAAGCTGGGGCGCTACGCCAGCGCCTTCAAGGCCGCCCTGCCCGCGTATTTCGCTTGGGTGCCGAGCTGCTGCTCGATGCGCAGCAGCTGGTTGTACTTGGCGGTACGGTCGGAGCGCGCCAGCGAGCCGGTCTTGATCTGCCCGCAATTGGTGGCGACCGCAAGATCGGCGATCGTGGAATCCTCGGTCTCGCCGGAGCGGTGCGACATCACGGCGGTGTAGCCGGCCTTGTAGGCCATCTCGATCGCCGCAAGCGTCTCGGTCAGCGTGCCGATCTGGTTGACCTTGACCAGGATCGAATTGGCGCGGCCGTTCTTGATGCCGTCGGCAAGCCGGGTGACGTTGGTGACGAACAGATCGTCGCCGACCAGCTGGCACTTCTTGCCGATCGCATCCGTCAGTTCCTTCCAGCCGTCCATGTCGTCCTCCGACATACCGTCCTCGATGGTGACGATCGGATAGCGGCTGACGAGATCGGCGAGATACTTCACCTGCTCGGAGCGCGAGCGGGTCTTGTTCTCGCCGCCATAGACGTAGGAGCCTTCCTTGAAGAATTCGGTCGAGGCGCAGTCGAGGCCGAGCACGACGTCGTCGCCCGCCTTGTAGCCGGCCTTGCCGATCGCATTCATCACGAACTCGAGCGCGGCGTCGGCCGACGGCAGGTTCGGCGCGAAGCCGCCCTCGTCGCCGACATTGGTGTTGTGGCCGGCCTTCTTCAGTTCGCCGCGCAGCGTGTGGAAAATTTCCGAACCGCAACGTAGCGCCTCGGCGAACGACGTGGCGCCGACCGGCAGGATCATGAATTCCTGGAAGTCGATCGGGTTGTCGGCATGCACGCCGCCATTGATGATGTTCATCATCGGCACCGGCAGCGTCCGCGCCGAGGTGCCGCCAACATAACGATACAGCGGCATGTCGAAGGATTCGGCGGCGGCCTTGGCGCAGGCCAGCGAGACGCCGAGGATGGCGTTGGCCCCGAGCCGGCTCTTGTTCGGCGTCCCGTCGAGCTCGATCATGATCTGGTCGATCGCGACCTGCTCCTCGACCGCCTGGTCGCTGAGCGCCTCGAAGATCTCACCGTTGATGGCGGCGACCGCCTTCTCGACGCCCTTGCCGAGATAGCGCGCCTTGTTGCCGTCGCGCAGTTCCACCGCCTCATGCGCGCCGGTGGAGGCGCCCGACGGCACCGCCGCGCGACCGATTGACCCATCCTCCAGCACCACATCGACCTCGACCGTGGGGTTGCCGCGGCTATCAAGGATTTCGCGGCCGATGATGTCGACGATGTCAGTCATGACGTGCTCTTTCTCGATATGGGGTTGGCTGATGCGCCGCGTCATACACGGCGCGCAAGCAAATGTGAACGGCCCGCCCGCCCGGCCCGTCTGACGGTGCAATGTGGTGGGTTTATGCTGTCGAGGATTACCTTCGCGTGCTGGCCCATTGTTTCACGAAGCCGGGATAACGCAATGAACCGTCGCCAGTTTCTCGCCTCAACCACTGCCGCGATTTTGACCACGAGAGCGCAGGCGCAGGATGCCCAGACGCCGTTCCGGGTGAAATATTTCAACGTCGACGCCGGGACCGGCCTGCACGATGTCACGCCGGCGCCCGATGGCACCGTCTGGTTCACGGGCCAGCGCAGCGGTGCGCTGGGCCGGCTCAATCCGCGCGACAGTGCGTTCAAGCTGGTCAGCCTCGGCAAGGGTGCGGCCCCGCACGGCGTCATGATCGGCCCCGACGGCGCGCCATGGGTAACCGAGGGCGGGCAGAATGCGATCGCCCGCGTCGACCCCGGCGACCACAAGGTGACGCTGTTCCGCCTGCCTGAGAAAGCCGCTGACGCCAATCTCAATACCGGCGTGTTCGACAAGCGCGGCGTCTACTGGTTCACCGGCCAGTCCGGCTTCTACGGCCGGCTCGATCCGAAATCCGGTGAGATGAAGGTGTTCGAGGCACCGCGCGGCGTCGGCCCCTACGGCATCACCGTGACCCCAAACGGCGACATCTGGTACGCCTCGCTTGCCGGCAGCTATATCGCACGGATTGACCCTGCGACCGGCAACGCCAGCGTGGTCCAACCGCCGACGCCGAAACAGGGCGCGCGACGGGTGTGGTCGGATTCGCGGGGGCGGATCTGGGTCAGCGAATGGAACAGCGGCAACGTGTCGGTGCACGATCCCGCCGACGGGACGTGGAGGGCCTGGAAGCTGCCCGGCAGCAATCCACGGACCTATGCCGTCTATGTCGACGACAAGGACAAGGTCTGGCTCACCGATTTCTCGGCCAACGCGATCATGCGCTTCGATCCGGTGGGCGCGACCTTCAACGCCTTTCCGAGCGACCGCGCCGGCGCGAATGTCCGGCAACTCGATGGCCGGCCCGGCGAGGTCTGGGGCTGTGAATCCGGCCAAGACCGCTTGGTCCTGATCCAGACTGCCGCGCCCGCGTAGCACCCTGCCCCCGCACGCGGACGGTTGACGAACCGCCCGCTTCCGTTCATTTCGGCCGCTCCCACAAGGATGAGGCCCATGGCGAAGAAAACCCTGCAACTCGGCCGTGCCGTCGCGTGGCCGGATAGCCCGGACAAGGCGGTGCTCGACCGCGTCCCCAATCCGCAGGCCGGCACGGATTATCTGGTGCGCTTCGCTATCCCGGAATTCACCTCGGTCTGCCCGATCACCGGCCAGCCGGACTTCGCCCATCTGGTGCTCGACTTTGTGCCGGGCCGGTGGCTCCTGGAATCTAAGTCGCTGAAACTCTATGCGGCAAGCTTCCGCAATCACGGCGCCTTCCACGAGGATTGCACCGTCATGATCGGGAAGCGTATCGTCGGGGAAATCAAGCCGAAATGGCTGCGGATCGGCGGTTACTGGTATCCGCGCGGCGGCATCCCGATCGACGTGTTCTTCCAGACCGGCCGGCTGCCGAAGGGCGTCTGGGTTCCCGATCAGGGCGTCGCGCCCTATCGCGGGCGCGGGTGATCCGGCGTCTCAATAGGCGCTCAGCAGATCGACCTTGGCATTGGCGAGGATCAGGCGGCGCGCCAGCAGTGCGGAAAGATTGCGCATGATCTTCATCGAAATCTGCGGGTGGAGCTGACGATAGTCGGCAAAGCTGTCGATCGGTAGCTCGAGGCATTTGACCGGGGTGTCCGCCCAGACGTCGGCGCTGCGGTGGCTCTCGATGATCGCCATCTCGCCGAACTCCATGCCCGGCCCGAGCGAGGCAAGCCGCACGCCGCTCGGCAGCTTCACGCTCACCATCCCGCTTTGCAGGAAGAACAACGAATTGGCCGGCTCGCCGGCCACGACGATGCGCTGGCCGGCGTCGTAGCGGCGCGGCGTCGAGAGTTCGGCGAGCGCAGCGATCTCCTCGGGCGCGAGATCGGCCAACAGCGCCTGCTCGCCGAGATGGGCGGTCTCCTTGGTCTCGGTGAAGCCGCCATAGCGGTAGATCAGTTGATCCTCGGCCCATTCAACGGCGTCGTCGAGCAGCGGAAAATGCCGCAACCGCTTCGGCTCTTCGATCTGCGCGCGGATCGTGGCCCAGACCGGCGACGTCGTCTCGACACCGGAGATGATCGTGGTGACACCGGAATTTCCGAGCGTGGCGATTTTCTCAGCCAGCAGTTGGGCGCCGGCTGCCGTGATGTCGGGCACGCGGTGGAAATCTAGGATCAGCAGCGGCGCGCCGGGCGGCTCGTTGGACAGCCGGCGAGTGACGTAGTCGATCGACGCGAAGTTGAGCGCCCCCACCAGCTCGATGACGCGGGTGTCGCTGTGGCGGTCATCGAGGATCTGCTGTTCGTGCGGCTGGCGGCTGCGGCGGGAGGTGATGCCGAAGATGTCGTAGTCGGCGATGATGCAGGTGCGGACGTCGCCGCTGCGGTTGAGCATATGCAGATCAAATCGCGCCGACAGCGCCTCGCAAACCTTCAGGCCTCGCACGCTGTTGAAGTGCCCATCGAGCAGCGGCGAAAAGGTGCCGAGCCCCAATTGCGACGGGAGCGCTGCGACGATGCCGCCGCCGACCCCACTCTTGGCGGGCATTCCGACGCGATAGATCCACTCGCCGGCATAGTCGTACATGCCCGAGCTCGTCATCACCGACAGCGTGCGCGCGACGACATGCGGCGTCACCACCTGGACGCCGGTGACCGGATTGACGCCGCGATTGGCGAGCGTTGCGGCCATCACCGCGAGGTCGCGCGCGGTGACGAGAATTGCGCATTGCCGGAAATAGATATCGAGCACGGCATCGACGCCGTCCTGTAGCACGAGGTAGTTGCGCAGCAGCCAGGCGATCGCGCGATTGCGGTTGCCGGTCGCCGTCTCCGACGCATGGACCGCGTCGTCGACGTCGAGTTCGCGGCCGGCAAACTGGCCGAGCTTGTCCCGGATGCGCTCGAATGCGGCGCGGCCATCGACCTCGTGGATCAGCCCGGAGCAGGCAATCGCGCCGGCGTTGACCATCGGATTGAACGGCTTGTTGTCGTTGGTCAGCCGGATCGAGTTGAATGCCTCACCGCTCGGCTCGACGCCGATCGCCGACGCGACGCGCGCTTCGCCGACGAGATCGAGGGCCAGCGCAAACACGAACGCCTTCGAAACGGACTGGATGGTGAAAGGAGCGGCGCTGTCGCCGACTTCGTAGACATGGCCATCGATGGTGACGAGGCTGATGCCAAAATGCGCCGGGTTGGCCCGTTTCAGCTCCGGAATGTAGTCGGCGAGCGCGCCGGAATTGTCCGATTTGAATTCTTGGTGGCAGGAGGCCAGAAAACGCTGAAGTGGAGGCTCGGTGCCATATCCCGTTGTCCTGACGTCCGCATTCCCTCGAATAGGCCAGCCAGTCTGGACGTCCACGCTCTCACCTCAAATGGCGAGAAATAAGCAATCCTCATGCCATGCGCGGTCGTCCGAACGCTGCTGCGAATGCGTCATCCTGACGCTGCACCCCGCTTCCCTGCATGTTGTGTCTGCCACCGCCGGTGGGCCCGTGGACGCCTAGGTTGTCTGCGCATCGGCGGGCCTGGTCTGCCGCAGAAACCGCGCGCAGATAAAGCCGAGCACGACCATCACGGCGGCAGCTGACACCAACGTCGCGGTCTTGCCGACGTGTTGCAGGCCGAAGCCGTAAGCGATCGGGCCGACGGTCTGGCCCATGAAAAAGAAGAACGAGTGCAGCGACAGCGCGGTGGCGCGCGCCTCGACCGACAGCTCGCTGGCGAACACCTGCAGGCAGCCGTGGATCATGTAGAAGCCGAGGCCCATCACCAGGAGGCCCGCCATCTGCAGCTTCCAGTGCGGCCCGAACGCGACGCCGACCAGTTGAATCGCAACCAGCGTCGCGCCAACGATCATCATCCCCCTCACCCCGATCCACGGCAGCAGGCGCGATACCGTCAGCGTGTAGAGCAATCCGCCGATCGCAAATCCCGCGATCACGATGCCGGCGATCGACAGCGAGGTCTCGCCGAGCTCGAACAGGAACGAGGCGATGAAGGGAAACAGCCCGAGCACGCAGCAGCCTTCGATGAAGACCGCCGAGTAGCAGATGCGGGCGTTCGGATTGGTGAAGATGGTGCGGTAGCCGTGGCGCAGCGCCTTCAGGCTGGTGCGCGGCGGACGGTTCAGCGCGGCGCCGCGGAAGCCGGCTGCAACCGCCAGCGCGACGATAATAACGAGGCCGCCGAGCACCGCGAGCACGCCGCGCCAGCCGAGGAAGTCGCCGATCAGGCCGGATGCCGTCGCACCGAGCAGATTGCCGGTCATCGAGCCCGCCAGCGTTCGCCCGATCGCAAGCTGCCGCTTGTCCGGGCCGACCAGATCGCTGGTCAGCGACAGCGCCACCGGAAACACGCCGCCCGAGCCGATGCCGGCGAGGATGCGGGTCACGAACAGCATCGGAAACGAGGTCGAGAGCGCGCCGAGGATGTTGGCAACGCCGAGCAGTCCGAGGCAGATCGTCATCAGCCGCGCCTTGCCGAACAAATCGGCGGCGGCGCCGATCGCCGGCTGGACCGCGGCAAAGGTGAAGGCGAACACCGCGGCAAAGCTCGCCGCGGTCGCGATGCTGACGCCGAAATCCTCGGCGACATGCGGCAGCACCGGATCGAGCGCGCGCACCGACAGGCTCGCCGCGAAGGTCGCCAGCGTGATCACGTTGAGGGCCGGCGGCATGCCGCTGGTTGCGGTCATGTCGTTGTCCGCCGGTCAGGCCGCCGTCTTCGCCAGCGCGTCGAACTGCATCAGCCGCTTGACGAGGGACTCGAAGTCGCGGAGCGGCACCATGTTGGGGCCGTCCGACGGAGCGTGATCCGGATCGGGATGGGTCTCGATGAACACGCCGGCGACGCCGACCGCGACCGCGGCCCGCGCCAGCACCGGCACGAATTCACGCTCGCCGCCCGACGACGTACCCTTGCCGCCCGGCTGCTGCACCGAATGGGTGGCGTCGAAGATGACGGGCGCGCCGGTGGTGCGCGACAAGATCGGCAGCGCGCGCATGTCCGAGACCAGCGTGTTGTAGCCGAACGATGCACCGCGCTCGGTGACCAGCACGTTGGGGTTGCCGGCGCCGGTGATCTTGCTGACCACATTGGCCATGTCCCACGGTGCCAGGAACTGGCCCTTCTTGACATTGACGACCTTGCCGGTCGCGGCCGCAGCCAGCAACAGATCGGTCTGCCGGCACAGGAAGGCCGGAATCTGCAGCACGTCGACCGCCTGCGCCACGTCGGCGCACTGGGTCGCCTCATGCACGTCGGTCAGCACCGGCAGCCCGAGCGAAGACCGGATCTCGGCGAGGATAGGCAGCGCCTGCGCCAATCCGATGCCGCGCGCCGCGGTCGCGCTGGTGCGGTTCGCCTTGTCGAACGAGGTCTTGTACACCAGACCGACCTTGAGCCGGACCGCGATCTCCTTCAGCGCGGACGCCACCTCAAGCGCATGCGCGCGGCTCTCGAGCTGGCACGGACCGGCGATGATCGAAATCGGCAAGGCATTGCCGAACTTGGCCGATCCGACGGCAACGATCGGCGCGGCGGCTTGCGCGGAAACCTGATTGGTCAAAATGCTGCATCCTTTTGCCGGCGACCATGCAGTCCCGCGCGGGACGGATCAAGCCATCCCGCACGATGAGGGGGTTGCGCTGACGCCGTGGGTGCGCCGTGCTAACACAATCCCGCCCAAACAGCGCCTATAAACTGGCGCGGAACAGATTCCCATGAGGAAGCCATGCGCATCCCGCTGATGATCGGAGCCGTCGCCGCCCTGTCGGCAATGTCGGGCCTCGCCTACGGCCAGACCAGCAGCCAGCCCGGAGTCGTCACCAGCGGCGCCACCGGCGTGACCGTCAATGGCAAGCCGGCGGCGCGCAACGGCGACACCACCAGCAATGGCGGCGCGCTTGTCGAGGGCGTGCCCAACGTCCTGATCAACGGCAAGCCGGCGGTGGTCATGGGCGATCGCACGCATTGCGGCGGCAAGACGACCTCCGGCAGCCACGGCGTCTTCATCAACGGCAAGCCGATGGTGACCCAGGGCGATCAGACCTCGGGCTGCCCGCAATAGCGTCGCTGCAACTTTCCCTCCCCAAGGGACCGAGAAAAGATGCCTCCCCGTCATTGCGAGGAGCTCGCGACAAAATTGCGAAGCAATTTTGCGCTGAAGCGACGCAGCAATCCATCGCTCCGCATATGTGGTGCCAATGGATTGCTTCGCTTGCAATGACGGGAACATGGCCGCAGCGGGCGTCACTTGACCGACGAAAACGCCGTCGGCACCAGAAGCTGGTTGACGATGTTGAGGACGATCTGGCCGTCCTCCTCGGTCTTGGCGCGCGCGGTGATCCACTCCGGATCGGTCTGGAACGCGGTCCACTTCTTCTCGCGCTCGGCGAGCGATTCCCAGGCCAGCAGATAGGTCAGCTCCTGGTTGGATTCCCCGACCAGCGTCGTGAAGAAGCCGGCCTGCCTGATGCCATGCTTGTCCCAGAGCTTCAGCGTGATGGTCTCGAAGCGCTTGAGCAGCGCCGGCAGCCGTCCCGGCAGGCAGCGATAGACGCGGGTCTCGTAGATCATTGGCAGTCCTCCCAGATTGGTGTGCGGGCGGTTATAGCCAGCGCCTTCCGGACTGTCTTGAGGGGGTGACAACATGGCACCCCTGCTCGCGACGGGCGGCCATTTCCGCAATGTTGTTGCAATGTTACTTGCCCTAAAACCTGCCTTCAGGAGTTGGACCACAAGGACATGCGGATACTGCTGGTTGAGGACGAGGCCGAAATGGCGGCGGCGCTGTCGCAGGCGCTGAAGGGCTACGACATGGTGGTCGACCACGTGCCGAACCTTGCCGAGGCCGAGGAAGCGATCTGTGCCGACGTGCATGGCGCGGTCCTGCTCGACCGCCAGCTTCCGGACGGCGACGGCCTCACGCTGATCCCGAAGCTGCGCGCCAAGGCCGACGGCGTGCCGATCATCGTGCTGACCGCGCGCGGCGATCTCACCGACCGCATCACTGGCCTCGACAGCGGCGCCGACGACTATCTGGCCAAGCCGTTCGCGGTCGAGGAGCTGATGGCGCGGCTGCGCGCCGTGCTGCGCCGCCCCGCCGGCCTGCAGCTCGAGATCATCAGGGCCGGCCGCGTGGCGTTCGATTGCGGCCATCGCGAGGCCAGTGTCGACGGCCGTCCGCTCGAGCTGCCGCGGCGCGAGCTGCTGGTGCTGGAGACGCTGCTGCGCCGCATGGGCCGCACCGTGCTGCGCGCGACGCTGGAGGAAGCCGTCTACAATTTCGAGGACGAGATCCAGTCCAACGCGCTCGATGCGCACGTCTCGCGGTTGCGCCGCAAACTCGCGGACGCCAACGCCGGCGTCGAGATCCACAGCATCCGCGGCGTCGGCTATCTCTTGAAGCAAACGTCATGAGCGAACAGGCCGAGCACTATTGCCTGCGCTCGCAACTGAGCTGGCGGCTGGTGACGCTCCAGGCGCTGCTGCTTGCCATGCTGATCGTTTGCCTAATCAGCGCGTTGTGTGCCACCGGCTTCCTGATCGTTCCGCGCGATGAGGATCATGTGATTTCCATCGTGCAGGGCGCGGTCGCACGCGACGGCAAGGGCGAGTTGATTTTGCGCCCGACGGCCGAACTGCAAAAGCTTCGTGACGACACGCCGGACCTCTGGTTCCTGGTGCGCGACCGGCAAGGCCGTTCGCTGACGGAAGGCGCGGTGCCGCCGGAATTCGCCAGGATCGGCGACGCGCTCGACCAGATCAGCCAGGCGCGGCTCGGCTGGCAGATGTTCGAGGATGATCCGCGCAAGCCGCCGGCGCGGCTGAAGCGCGTCAATTCCGACGCCGGCCCCGTGCAGGTGCTCACAGCGACGCAAGGGCCAATGTCGAGCGTCAAGACCGCGCTCGCCACGACGCTGGCATTCCTCGCCATTGCCCTGCCCGGCCTTTTCCTGATGGCATGCGCCACCTTCATCGCGACGCCGATGGTGGTGAAGCGCGCCTTCGCCGGTCTCGATACCACCGCCGACGAAGCGCGCCGGATCGATTTCCGCCAGCGCGGCAGCCGGCTGTCGGCGGACCATCTGCCGCTCGAGGTGGCGCCGCTGGTGACCGCCATCAACGATGCGCTGAAGCGGCTCGACGACGGCTATTCCCGACACCAGCGCTTCGTCGCCGACGCGGCGCATGAATTGCGCACGCCGATCGCGATCCTCAACACGCGGCTGGAGTCGCTGCCGCCAGGCCCGGAGAAAACCCGCCTGCTCGAGGATTCGGCGCGGCTTGCGACATTGGCCGAGCAACTGCTCGACATCCAGCGCTTCGACCAGTGCCGCAATCCGTTCGTCCGCGTTGATCTCGTCGCGGTCGCCCGCAATGTCGCGGCCGACCTCGCGCCGCTCGCGATCGCGGCCGGCTACGAGCTGTCGCTCGATACCGCAACCGATCGCGTCGAGATCTTGGGCGATCGCGCCGCGCTGGAGCGCGCGCTCACCAATCTGGTGCAGAACGCCATCCAGCATGGCGGCCGCCGCGGCACCATCACCATCCATGTCGGCAGCGCCGCGACCATCGACGTATCGGATGAAGGCGACGGCATTCCCCAGGACCAGCGCACCCGGATATTCGATCCGTTCTATCGGCTCGCGCCGCTCGATCGCGGCGCCGGCCTCGGCCTCAACATGGTGCGCGAGATCGCAAGGCTGCACGGCGGTCACGTCTCCGTGCTCGACGGTCCGAAGGGCGGCGCGTGCTTTCGCCTCACCTTACCGCCGGCGCCGTTCGCGTCGTGACTGCCAAAGCGTTTTCGAGCGAAGCCTGTCCCGCACTCGATGCGGGATGGGCACCGGTTCGCGTGAAGGAAACGCGACAAAACTAGGGTCGAGAGCCCCGTTCCGATTCAATCGGAACGGGGCTCTCGCGCAATGTTGTCGCAATGCAGCTCCCGCAAACAAGGCGTCACGCTTCGCATCTGAGTCGAAGCGCCGCGACACTTTGCTGGGAATCCCAATGTCACATGATCTGCTGTCTTTCTTCACGGCGTGGATGGCGGCCCCCGGCCGCGTCGGCGCCATCGCGCCGTCGGGCGCCGCGCTCGCCGAACTGATCACGCGCGACATCAGCGCCGACACCGGCCCGGTGCTCGAGCTCGGTCCGGGCACGGGCGCGTTCACCTATCAGCTGTTGAAGCGCGGCGTGCGCCAGCAGGATCTTACGCTGATCGAATACGGCTCGGATTTCATGCGGCTGTTGCAGCTGCGCTTTCCCGGCGCGCGCGTGCTGTGGATGGACGCGGCGCGCCTCGCCTCGGAGCGGCTCTACGATGGCGCGCCGGTCGGCGCCGTCGTCAGCGGACTGCCGCTGCTCAACATGTCGCCGCGCAAGGTCATCTCGATCGTCGGCGGCGCGTTCAGCTATCTGCGTCCCGGCGGCGCGTTCTATCAATTCACCTACGGCATGCGCTGTCCGGTGCCGCGGCCGATCCTCGACCGGCTCGGCCTGCGCGCCACGCTGGTCGATCGCGCCATCCTCAACGTGCCGCCGGCCGCGGTCTACCGGCTGACGCGACGCCCGCAATACAAGCTGATGACGCGCGACGGCACGCCGGCGGCTGGTGCAAACGTTTCACCGATCAAGAAAGAACGCCGGACCAGCGAGGACTGCGCCGTGTAGCGGCGCAGCTGACGGCCGCTCAGTTAAACCAGCCGGCTCTGCTTGGCTGCCGCCTCGATGAACGACGCGAAGAGGGGATGCGGTTCAAAGGGCCGCGATTTCAGCTCGGGATGGAACTGGACGCCGATGAACCAGGGATGGTCCTCGTACTCCACGATCTCCGGCAGTACGCCGTCGGGCGACATGCCGGAGAAGCGCAGGCCGTGCTGCTCGAGGCGGTCCTTGTAGGCGGTGTTGACCTCGTAGCGATGGCGGTGCCGCTCGGATATCTCGGTCGCGCCGCCATAGACCTGCGAGACGCGGCTGCCGCGGTTCAGCGCCGCGGGATAGGCCCCTAGCCGCATCGTGCCGCCGAGATCGCCGCTCTGCGAGCGCTTCTCGAGCTCGTTGCCGCGCAGCCATTCCGTCATCAGGCCGACCAGCGGCTCCTTGGTCGGGCCGAACTCGGTCGAGTTGGCGTCCTCGATGCCGACCAGATTGCGCGCCGCCTCGATCACCGCCATCTGCATGCCGAAGCAGATGCCGAAATACGGCACGTCACGCTCGCGCGCGAACTGCGCCGCGCGGATCTTGCCCTCGGCGCCGCGCTGGCCGAAGCCGCCGGGCACCAGGATGCCGTTGACGTGCTCGAGGAACGGCGCCGGGTCCTCGTTCTCGAACACCTCGCTCTCGATCCAATCGAGATTGACCTTCACCTTGTTGGCGATGCCACCGTGCGACAGCGCCTCGATCAGCGATTTGTAGGCGTCCTTCATGCCGGTGTATTTGCCGACGATGGCGATCGTCACCGCACCTTCCGGATTGCGGACGCGCTCGTTGATGACGTGCCAGCTCTGCAGCGCCGGCGGAATCTTCGCGGTGATGCCGAACGCGGCCAGCACCTCGTCGTCGAGGCCGGCGGCGTGATAGGCCTCCGGCACGGCGTAGATGTTGTCGACGTCGCGCGCCTCGATCACGGCGCTCTCGCGCACGTTGCAGAACAGGCCGAGCTTGCGCCGCTCCTCCTTGGGAATCTCGCGGTCGGTGCGGCACAGCAGGATGTCCGGCTGGATGCCGATCGAGCGCAGCTCCTTCACCGAGTGCTGCGTCGGCTTTGTCTTGAGTTCGCCGGCACTTGGAATGTACGGCAGAAGCGTCAGGTGAATGTAGACGGCGTGATCGCGCGGCAGCTCGTTCTTGAGCTGGCGGATCGCCTCGAAGAACGGCAGGCCCTCGATGTCGCCGACGGTACCGCCGATCTCGACCAGCACGAAATCGAACTCGTCGTTACCCGACAGCACGAATTCCTTGATCGCATTGGTGACGTGCGGAACCACCTGGATGGTGGCGCCGAGATAAACGCCGCGGCGCTCCTTGGTGATGATGTCCTGGTAGATTCGCCCGGTCGTGATGTTGTCGGCCTTGGTGGCCGGACGACCGGTGAAGCGCTCGTAATGGCCGAGATCGAGATCGGTCTCGGCGCCGTCGTCGGTCACGAACACTTCGCCGTGCTGATACGGCGACATCGTTCCGGGATCGAGGTTGAGATAGGGATCGAGCTTGCGAAGGCGGACTTTGTAGCCCCTGGCCTGCAGCAGAGCGCCGAGCGCCGCTGAAGCTAGACCCTTGCCGAGCGAGGAGACCACGCCGCCGGTGATGAATATGTACCGCGCCATGGGACTTTACCTTTAATCCGACTCCGGCGATTCGCAAAACGAATCGGCTGTTCCCGGCAAACAATTCGCCGGGCTGTGGGTTGCATCGAACTGGAAGCGATTTCAGAGTATTGATGGGGGTTTCTGATGCAGGATGCCAGCGGGGCATCCTGCATGGCCACCCCGCTTTATTGCGACCGTGGCGCCTGCGGGCCGCTCGGGGCCTGCTGCCCCTGCTGCTCGTCGGCCTTCTTCAGCGAATCGAGGATGCCGCCCGAGGTCGGCGCGTTCATCGGCGTGCCGCCGGCCGGCTGCGTCTGCGCCGGCGCGCCGGTGCCGACGATCGAGCTCGGCTTGCGGTCGTAGCCTGCGTACCAGGACAGGAACAGGCTGGTGATGAAGAAGCCCACCGCGAGGATCGCCGTAGTCCGCGTCAGCAAATTGGCGGTGCCGCGGCTCGACATGAAGCCGGCGCCGCCACCCATGCCAAGGCCACCGCCTTCGGATTTCTGCAACAGCACGGCGCCGATCATGACGGCGACAATCATGAGGTGGACAATGATAACGACAGTCTGCATCGCAAGCCTTCGTCACAAGCCGCCAAGCGGCCAGACAAACGGCGCTATCGGCTCTACGGTTTTCGTGAAGTCGCGCCCTGTTACACGATTGCACCGGGCATTGTCACCCCCGAGATAGTCGCACTGTCGACGATCACAAGCGGCGCCGATGGCGGCCCGGCCGGGCCTTGCCGGGAACCGGCAATTTCTACTATAGTAGACAAATGGATACTTTGGTAGACGATCTGAGCCAACGCCTGGCGCAGCGGATCAGGCTCGAGCGCGATGGCCGGGGCTGGTCGCTGGCCGACCTTGCCAAGCGCGCCGGAGTCTCGAAGGCGACGATCAGCAAGATCGAGCGCGCCGAGGTCAGCCCCACCGCGGTCGTGCTGGTGCGCCTCGCCTCAGCGTTCGATCTCACTTTGGCCGGCCTGATGTTGCGCGCCGAAGGCCAGGGCGAACGGCTGTCGCGCGCCGCCGCGCAACCGGCCTGGCGTGATCCGGAAACCGGCTATCTGCGCCGCCAGGTGTTCAGCCGTCCCGACCATCCGGTCGAGCTGGTGCGGGTCGAGCTGCCGCCGAAGCAGACCGTGACCCTGCCCGCCTCCTCCTACGCGCATATCCGCCAACTGGTCTGGGTGCTCAGCGGCAGCCTCATCATCACCGAAGGCGGCGCACGCCACGTGCTCGCCGCCGGCGATTGCCTCGGATTCGGCCCGCCGGCAGAGACGACATTCGCCAACGAGACCAACGCTTCCTGCACCTATGTGGTCGCCCTGGCCCGGAGCTGATGCATGCCGCAGTTTGCCATCAAGCCGCTCGAGGATGCGCCCGGGATTCGCAGCGCGCTCAGCGAGCTGCTGGTCGAGACCGTCGCCGGCGGCGGCTCGGTGAGCTTCATGCATCCGTTGTCGCCGGACGACGCCGATGCATTCTGGCAGGACTCGCTCGGCGCCGCCGCGCGCGGCGAGCGCATCGTGCTCGGCGCATTCACCGACAATGATCTGATCGGCACCGTGACGCTGCTGCTCAAGCTGCCGCCGAACCAGCCGCATCGGGCGGAAATTGCAAAAATGATGACGCGCGTCGCCCATCGCCATCGCGGCGTCGCGACGGAATTGATGCGCACGGCCGAGCAGCTTGCGATCGCGCACGGCCGCACGCTGCTGGTGCTCGACACCGCCGCAGAGGATGGCGCTGCGCCACTCTATGAAAGACTGGGATTTCAGCTCACGGGCATCATCCCCGACTACGCGCTGAAGCCGCATGGCGGTCTCACCGGGACGATGATCTACTGGAAGCAGATCGGGGCGGCGGCAACCTGAATCCGTAGCCAAGCAGAGATGCCGATGGCAACTGTCTGCGCAACACTGCCAATCCCGTCACCCTGAGGAGCGCCAACGGGTCCGCGCAAAGCGCGGCCCGATGACAGGCTCCGCGCGTCTCGAAGGGTCGACGGCCACCAGCTGGGCCGTCGATCCTTCGAGACGGCCGCGTTGCGGCCTCCTCAGGATGACGGTGTGAGAGCTCGGTGCGAAAGGGGCAGCCCTAACACCCCGCAGCGATCGCCAAAAAGTCCGACGCCTTGAGGCTGGCGCCGCCGACCAGTGCGCCGTTGACATTGGCGACGGCCATCAGCTCGACCGCGTTCGACGGCTTGACCGAGCCGCCGTAGAGGATCCTGATCCTGTTTCCCTCGCCCTTGAAGCGATCGGTGAGCTGACCTCGGATAAACCTATGAACTTCCTCGACATCCTTGGCGGTCGGGGTCAGGCCGGTGCCGATCGCCCAGACCGGCTCATAGGCCACCACCAGGTTGGCCGCGGTCGAGCCGTCGGGCAGCGAGCCCGCAAGCTGGGTGCCGCAGACATCGAGCGTCTTGCCGGCGTCGCGCTGCTCGCGCGTCTCGCCGATGCAGACGATCGCGGTCAGCCCGGCGCGCCACACGGCCTCCGCCTTCTGCCGAATCAAGGCGTCGGTCTCGCCGTGGTCGGCGCGCCGCTCGGAATGGCCGACGATGATCGCGACCGCGCCGAGATCCCTGAACATCTCCGCCGAGAGATCGCCGGTGTGGGCGCCCGATGCCTTGGGATGGCAATCCTGGGCGCCGACCGCGACCTTCGAGCCGCGCGCCTTGTCAGCGAACGCCCCGACCAATGTCGCGGGCGGACAGACCAGGAGATCAGCCTTCCCGGCGACATCGCCGGCGCCCGCCAGCATCGCGTCGAACTCGGCAAAAGAGGATTTCAGGCCGTTCATTTTCCAGTTGCCGGCGATCAGCGGCCGGATGGCGTCGGTCATGTCGGATTTCCCATCATTCAAGCGTGTCCCTGCGCTACCAGAGCCGGGCGGCGACTTCCAGAGCTCGGCTTCGCGCACACCGTGCGACGCTTCCGCCCGCGCGGCCAAGGTTGCGGGGGCGCTTCGGCCACTTTATGATGGGTTTTCAACCCGGTGACGCCCTGCTGCGGGACAAAAGCCTCGACTTTCGGCTCCCCATTGGGCACGACCCGGTTCCCCTCCTGTAAAACAAGTTGGACCCATGCTTCGAGGAATGCGGAAAGCCTCATCAAACTGGCTCGGCAAGACGATTATGGCCGTGGTGATGGGCGTTTTGATCGTCAGTTTCGGAATTTGGGGCATTGCCGACATTTTCAAGGGGTTTGGCCAGTCGACCTTCGCCAAGGTGGGCGGGACCGAGATTTCGGCCGAGCAGTTCCGCCAGATCTATACCGACCGCCTGCAGCAGCTTGGCCGTCAGTTCGGCCGCCCGCTGACGCCGGACCAGGCGCGCGCCTTCGGCATCGACCGCCAGGTGCTGCAGCAGACGCTTGCGGAAGCCGCGATGGACGAGGAAGCACGCCGCATGGGCCTCAATGTGTCCGATGCGGAGGTGCTGCGCGCGATCTACAACGATCCAAACTTCAAGGGCCTCAACAACCAGTTCGACCCGCAGCGTTTCCAGGCCGTGATCCGCAACTATGGCTATACCGAAGGTCGCTACATCGCCGAGCAGCGCCGCGTTGGCCTCAGGCGCCAGATCGCCGGCACCATCTCGTCCGGGATCGAGCCGTCGAAATCGCTGGTCGAGGCGCTGACCCGGTTCCAGAACGAGCAGCGTTCGATCGACTACATCACGCTCGGCGCCGCGCAGGCCGGAACCATCGATCCGCCCTCGCCCGAGGCGCTCGCCGCCTATTTCGAGGACCACAAGGCCCAGTTCCGCGCGCCCGAATACCGCAAGATCTCCTTCGTCGCCATCACGCCCGAGGAAATCGGCAAGTGGGAAACGGTGTCGGACGAGGACGCCAGGAAGATCTTCGAGGAGCGCAAGGACCGGCTCAGCACGCCGGAGAAGCGCGAGGTCTCGCAGATCGTGTTTCCGGACGCTGGCGAGGCGCAGGCCGCGCGCGGGCGGATCGCGTCGGGCACGTCGTTCGACGACATCGCCAAGGAGCGCAACCTCAATCTGGCCGACGTCGATCTCGGCCTGGTCGCGAAGTCGGCGATCCTCGATCCGGCCGTCGCCGATGCCGCCTTCTCCCTGGCCGCCGGCGAAGTCAGCCAGCCGGTGCAGGGCCGCTTCGGCGTCGCGCTGGTCAAGGTCGGCAAGGTCGAGCCCGGCGTGACCCCGAGCTATGAGAGCCTCGCCCAGCAGGTGAAGAACGAGATCGCCTCCGAGCGCGCCCGCACCAAGGTCGCCGACCTGCGCGACAAGATGGAAGACGAGCGCGGCGGCGGCGCCAGCGTCGTCGAAGCCGCGCAGAAGCTGAAGCTGACGCCCGTCACCATCGACGCGGTCGATCGCTCCGGACGGCTGCCGAACGGCCAGGTCGCGACCAACATCCCGCGCGGCCTCGACGTGGTGTCGCAGGCCTTCAACAGCGACGTTGGCGTCGACAACGACCCGATCCAGTTCAACGGCGGCTATGTCTGGTACGACGTGCTCGGCATCACGCCGTCGCGCGAGCGCAGCCTCGACGAGGTTCGCGATCAGGTCGAGGCCAAGTGGCGCGAAGACCAGATCTCCACCAAGCTGCGCGCCAAGGCGACCGAGATCGTCCAGAAGCTCGACAGCGGCGCCAAGCTCGCCGACGAAGGCGCCGCTGCCGGCGTCAAGGTCGAAACCGCGGCGAATTTCAACCGCGAGGCCTCGCTGCCTGCCGTGCCGGCCGGCGTGATTGCGGCGGCATTCCGGACCGCCAAGGACGGCGATGGACAGACCTCCGTCGCCGGCGGCAGCCAGTGGGTGGTCTTCCGCGTCACCAACGTGACGGTGCCGCCGGTCGACTTCGCGTCCGACGCGGCCAAGCAGCTCACCGAGGCGCTGCGGCGGTCGCTGAGCGACGAGCAGGTCGCGCAATATGTCACGAAGATCGAGTCCGATATCGGTGTGACCATCAACCAGGCAGCCTTCGCACAGGTGACAGGCGCAAATAATTGAGCATGATCGGGACAGCGCGACGACGCGCTGCGCGGCGATCAAGCTCCAACAACAGACCCTGAGCCAGCGAATGGACGACCTGAAATCGATCATCGGAAAAGTCGCCACCGGCGCTACGCTGACGCGTGAAGAGGCGGCGTCCGCCTTCGACAGCATGATGTCGGGCGAAGCCACGCCCTCGCAGATGGGCGGGCTATTGATGGCACTGCGGGTGCGCGGCGAGACCGTCGAGGAGATCACCGGCGCCGTCACGGCGATGCGCGGCAAGATGCTGCCGGTCACGGCGCCGGCGGAGGCCGTCGACATCGTCGGCACCGGCGGCGACGGCTCCGGCTCGGTCAACGTCTCGACCTGCGCGGCCTTCATCGTGGCCGGCGCTGGCGTGCCCGTGGCGAAGCACGGCAACCGCGCATTGTCGTCGCGCTCGGGCGCCGCCGACGTGCTGGCCTCGCTCGGCGTCAAGCTCGATTTGACGCCCGAACAGGTCGGGCGCTGCGTCAAGGAAGCCGGCATCGGCTTCATGTTCGCGCCCGCGCATCATCCGGCGATGAAGAATGTCGGTCCGACCCGGGTCGAACTCGCCACCCGCACCATCTTCAACCTGCTCGGCCCGCTATCGAATCCCGCCGGCGTCAAGCGCGCAGATGGTCGGCGTGTTCTCGCGGCAATGGGTGCAGCCGCTGGCGCAGGTGCTGAAGAACCTCGGCTCCGACAAGGTCTGGGTCGTGCACGGCTCCGATGGCCTCGACGAGATCACCCTCACCGGCCCGACCTTCGTTGCGACGCTCGAGAACGGCGAGATCACGACATCAGAGGTCACGCCCGAGGATGCCGGCCTTGGCCGCGTCGGCGGCGAGGCGCTGAAGGGCGGTGACGCCGATGCCAACGCGATCGCGCTCTCCAGCGTGCTGCAGGGCAAGCCGAGCGCCTATCGCGACGTCGCCCTGCTCAACGCCGCCGCCGCGCTGATCGTGGCCGGCCGCGCCAAGGACCTCAAGGAAGGCGTCGCGATCGGTGCCCAGTCGCTCGACAGCGGCGCTGCCGCCGCGCGGCTGAAGCATCTGGTCGCGGTTTCGAACGGCTGAGAGCGCGAAACATGTCCGATATCCTGACCAAGATCGAGGCTTACAAGCGCGAGGAGATATCAGCCGCGAAGCGCGCCCATCCGCTCGCCGAGGTCGAGGCGCAGGCCAGATCGGCCTCGGCCCCGCGCGGCTTCGTCCGCGCCCTCAAGGACAAGCATGCGCGCGGCGACTGCGCGCTGATCGCGGAAGTGAAGAAGGCCTCGCCCTCGAAGGGCTTGATCCGGGCCGACTTCGATCCGCCCGTGCTCGCAAAGGCCTACGAGGCCGGCGGCGCGGCGTGCCTGTCGGTGCTGACCGACGCGCCCTCGTTCCAGGGCCATCTCGACTTCATGGTTGCGGCCCGCGCGGCGACCAGCCTGCCGGTGCTGCGCAAGGATTTCATGTTCGACACCTACCAGGTGGCGGAGGCGCGCGCCCATGGCGCCGACTGCATCCTGATCATCATGGCCGCGCTCGACGACGCGGCGGCCAGGGAGATCGAGGACGCCGCGCTCGGCTACGGCATGGACGTACTGGTCGAGATTCACGACCGCGCCGAGCTTGACCGTGCCTTGAAACTTCGCTCGCCGATGATCGGCGTCAACAACCGCAATCTGCGCACCTTCGAGACCACGCTCGCGACCAGCGAGGCGCTGGCACCGCTGATCCCGCCCGACCGCCTGATGGTCGGCGAGAGCGGCATCTTCACGCCTGGCGATCTCGCCCGGCTCGAACGGGTCGGGATGTCGACCTTCCTGGTCGGTGAAAGCCTGATGCGCCAGCAGGACGTCACCGCGGCGACCCGCGCCTTGCTGACGCGGCAGGCCGCCCCGCGCGCCACCGCAACGCGCTGACGCAATGGCGCGGAACAGCAAGGGCAAGACCAAGGCCGAGCCTTCCGGCTCCGGCACCGCCCTCACCCATATCGACGCCAAGGGCGAGGCTCGGATGGTCGACGTCTCGGCCAAGCCCGCGACCGAGCGGACCGCGGTCGCCGAAGGCCGCGTCGTGATGAGCAAGGCGACGCTGGCGCTGATCGAAACCGGCCAGGCCAAGAAGGGCGACGTGCTGGCGACGGCGCGGATCGCCGGCATCATGGCGGCGAAGCGGACCTCGGAATTGATCCCGCTCTGCCATCCGCTGGCGCTGACCAAGGTCACGATCGACATCACACCCGACCGCAAGCTGCCCGGCTGCATCGTCCGCGCCAGCGTCAAGGTGACGGGGCCGACCGGCGTCGAGATGGAGGCGCTGACCGCAGTCTCGGTCGCATGCCTGACGATCTACGACATGGTCAAGGCGGTCGACCGCGGCATCCGCATCGAGGGCATCCACCTCGTCGAGAAGATCGGCGGCAAATCGGGGCACTATCGCGCCGGCGCGTGATCGCCGGTACGCACGCGACGGCCTGTCGCCAATGCCCGCAAGGTTTCATTAACCAATCTCGCTAACCCGCGCTCCATTTCGATTGGATACGACTTTCGCGGGCCGGGGGTGCACGAGACCTACTTCCGGGTGAAACACCTGGAAGCGATTGCGGCAAATGACTCCAAACGGCAGCGCCACGTTCAACATCAAATCGGTGATCGGCAGCGGTCCGATCCGCTGGCTGATCCTTGGCGGCGCCGTGCTGATGGCCGCGATCGCGATCGGCGCTACGCTGATGGCGGAGAATTTCCGCGATCGCGCCCTGCACAACAGCGAGCGTGAGCTCGAGAACACCGTACTGCTGCTGGCGCGGCATTTCGACCAGCAGCTCGACGATCTCGAAGTCGTCCAGCGCGACCTGATCACGTTCATGCGCGACAATGCAATCGCGACGCCGGAGAACTACAGGCGCCGGATGTCGGCCGCCGACATCCATGCGATGCTCAAATCC
Source organism: Bradyrhizobium sp. USDA 4504 (assembly GCF_054063995.1). NCBI lineage: Bacteria > Pseudomonadati > Pseudomonadota > Alphaproteobacteria > Hyphomicrobiales > Nitrobacteraceae > Bradyrhizobium > Bradyrhizobium sp. USDA 4504. The sequence goes on from NZ_JBSSGV010000001.1 coordinate 3,046,303, forward strand.
AAGATGGACGCGCTGTCCAATGTCGGCAGCCTCAACGTGTTCGACGCCGACGGCGTTCTGATCAACAGCTCGGGCGCCTGGCCGCTGCCGCAGGCCAGCATTGCCGACCGCCCCTACTTCCAGATCTTCAAGTCGAGCCCCTATTCGCCCGACATGCAAGTCGCGCCGGTGGTGAGCCGCATCACCGGAAACTGGACCACCGTCATCGTCCGCAAGGTCACCGGTCCGCATGGCGAATTCCTCGGCGTGGTCGGCCGCGGCATCGAGCCGGCGGCCTTCGAGAAGTTCTTCTCCACCGTGGCGCTCGGCGACGGCGCCGCGATCTCGATGCATCATCGCGACGGCACGCTGCTGGCACGCTATCCCCATGTCGAAGAGCTGATCGGGAGGAATTTCCGCAACGGTCCGGTCAATCAGCAGCAGGTTTTCGAGCTGCCGCAGAGCACGACGCGGCTCGCCAGCCCGGTCGACGGCAAGGACCGCCTGGTGTCGTCGCGGGCACTGACCAAATTCCCGATCGTCGTCGTCGCGACGAGCACCACCGAGGCGGCGCTCGCCAACTGGCGCGAGCAGATCGGCATCCTGATCGCGGTGACCAGCATCTCGGTGCTGGCGATCTCGATCCTGCTGACGCTGGTGGTGCGCAAGCTGGTGCAGCAGCATCGCGCCCAGCAGCAGCGCCTGACGCTGGAGAAGCTGCGGCTCGACACCGCCGTCAACAACATGACGCAGGGCCTGTTGCTGTTCGACGCCGCGCAGTGCCTGGTGATCTGCAACAGGCGCTATATCGAGATGTACGGGTTGTCGGCCGACATCATCAAGCCCGGCTGCAGCTTCCGCGACGTCATCGTGCATCGTCACCGGACCGGCTCGTTCCAGGGCGACGTCGAGCGCTACGTCAATCTCGTGCTGCGCGACGTCGGCATCCGCAACACCATGGTGATCACGACGCCCGACGGGCGCTCGATCCAGGTCGTCAACGAGCCGCTGGCCGACGGCGGCTGGCTTGCGACCCATGAGGACGTCACCGAGCGCCGCCGCGCCGAGGAGCGCATCACGCATCTCGCCCACTACGATGCGCTCACCGACCTGCCGAACCGCGCGCTGTTCCACGAGGAGATCAGGCGCGAGCTGCCGCATGTCACGCCCGACAGCCAGCTTGCGGTGCTCTATATCGACATCGACGAATTCAAGGGCGTCAACGACTCGCTCGGCCACATGGTCGGCGACGAGCTTCTCAAGTCCGTGGCGCGGACGCTGAGCGGCGTGATCGGCGACGGCGATTTCGTCGCTCGCCTCGGCGGCGACGAGTTCGCGATCGTGCAGACCGGGGTGAGGAGCGAGGCCGAGGTCGCCGACCTCGTCGCGCGCATCTACGAGGTGATCCGCGCGCCCTATCAATGCCTCGGCCACCAGGTCACGACCGACGCCAGCATCGGCATCGCACTGGCGCCGAAGGACGGCACCGATCTCGACCAGATCATGAAGAACGCCGATCTTGCGATGTATGCGGCGAAGTCGGCCGGCCGGCGCGTCTTCCGCTTCTTCGAGCCGGCGATGGATGCCGACGCCCGCGCCCGCCGCGAGCTCGAGATGGAGTTGCGGCAGACGATCGCCGCAGGCAGCGGGCTCGAAGTGCATTACCAGCCCTGCGTCGACCTGCGCAGCAACGAGATCACCGGCTGCGAGGCGCTGGTGCGCTGGCGTCATCCACAGCGCGGCATGATCTCGCCGGCCGAATTCGTGCCGATTGCGGAAGAGACCGGCCTGATCAACCAGCTCGGCGAGTGGGTGCTGATGACGGCCTGCAAGGAAGCCGTGAACTGGCCCGACCACGTCAGGCTCGCCGTCAACGTCTCGCCGGTGCAGTTCCGCAGCGGCACGCTGGCGCTCAAGGTGATCGCGGCGCTTGCATCGTCGGGGCTGTCAGCGAGCCGGCTCGAGCTCGAGATCACCGAGGCGGTGCTGATCCGCGACGACGAGAGCGCGTTGGCCGCGCTGCACCAGCTGCGCGCCATCGGGATCAGGATCGCGCTCGACGATTTCGGCACCGGCTATTCGTCGCTGAGCTACCTGAAGCGATTCCCGTTCGACAAGATCAAGATCGACCGCTGCTTCGTCACCGACATCGCCGATCCGCAAGGCTCGGCCGGCATCGTCGAGGCCGTCGTCAACATCGCCGCCGAGCGCAGCATGACGACGACGGCGGAAGGCGTCGAGACCGCGCAGCAGCAGCAATTGCTGCGCGAGCTCGGCTGCTCGGAAATGCAGGGCTATCTGTTCAGCCCGCCAAAGCCCGCCGCCCAGATCCGCGAGCTGCTGGCCGGGCATCGCCGCGGCCCCGCCGCGGGCGCGAGCACGGCGCGGCGACGCAAGCCGGTCGGCGCGGCGTAAGGCTGCTCGGAAGTCGGAGCCCGAGGGGCGCGCCCGCACGATTTCGGAATTTTGGAAATATACCCTGTAATTGCCCGACGTGTCAAATTGCCTGGTCGAGCGCCAGCCGCCACCGGCTCCTTTGCATGGGGTTGTTTTCGATATTTTGGCAGCCCGGATGGAGCCATCCGGGCTACAGGTTCTAGTTCGGCACCGGCCGCTTCTGCGCGGCCTTGGTGTCGGCGTTCTTGGCATCGGCGTTGACGGTGACGCCGCGCAGCTGGTTGAACGCCGCGGCCAGCGCCTTGTCGTTCTTCTCGTCCGGCGGGACGTAGGATTGCGAGCCGGTCTGCTCGGCGCCCTCGGCGGAGAGATGGCCGCGCATCGAGGCCTCGCCCTTGATCTCCGAGCGGGTCTTGAATTCGTCCGGCACGTCCTGCAGCACCTCGATGTCGGGCTTGATGCCGAGTGCCTGGATCGAATGGCCCGACGGCGTGAAATAGCGCGCCGTGGTCAGCGCCAGCGCGCCATTGCCGGTGCCGAGCGGAATGATGGTCTGCACCGAGCCCTTGCCGAACGAGCGGGTGCCGATCAGGGTCGCGCGCTTGTGGTCATGCAGCGCGCCGGCGACGATCTCGGAGGCCGAGGCCGAACCGCCGTTGATCAAGACGACGAGCGGCTTGCCCTTGGTCATGTCGCCGCCATGCGCGGTGAAGCGCTGGGTTTCCTCGGGATTGCGGCCGCGGGTCGAGACCACCTCGCCGCGCTGCATCAAGGTCGAGGTCACCGAGACCGCCTGGTCGAGCAGGCCGCCGGGATTGTTGCGGAGGTCGACGACGTAGCCTGTGAGCTTGTCCTGCGGGATCTGCTTCTGGATATCGCCGATCGCCTTGCGCAGACCCTCGGTGGTCTGCTCGTTGAACGAGGTGATCCTGATATAGCCGATGTCGCCGCCCTCGACGTGATACTTGACCGGACGGACGCGGATGATCTCGCGCATAATCGAGACCTCGATCGGCTTGTCGGCATCCTTGCGGATGATCTTCAGCCGGATCGAGCTGTTGGGCGCGCCCTTCATCTTGTTGACGGCCTGGTCGAGCGTCATGCCCTGGATCTGGTCGTCGTCGATCGAGGTGATCACGTCGCCCGACATGATGCCGGCGCGCGAGGCCGGCGTGTCGTCGATCGGCGCCACCACCTTGACGAAGCCGTCCTCCATGGTGACCTCGATGCCGAGCCCGCCGAACTCGCCATGCGTGGTCTCCTGCATCTCCGCCCAGCCCTTCTCGTTCATGTAGCGGGAGTGCGGATCGAGCGAGGAGATCATGCCGTTGATCGCGCCCTCGACGAGCTTGGCGTCCTCGGGCTTCTCGACGTAGTCGGTCTTGACCTTCTCGAACACCTCGCCGAACAGATTGAGCTGCGAATAGGTGTTGCTGTTGTCGGAATGCGCGGCGGCGTTGGCGACGGCGAACAGATGCGCGCCCTGCGGCGAGGCCACGAGCAGGGTGAGACACGCGCCCGCGACCGTCCCGAGCAAGAAGCCAACATGTTTGCGCATTATCCGTGATCCCTTCGCTAACGGCCGGCAACGTTTCGCAACATTCGGCCCCACCCCGACGCGGGGCACCACACAACGGCTTTTTGGTCGGATCAAGGCCGCCTTGTCACCGGACCATTACGGTCCTGTCACGGTGCCCGGATCGGCCTCTTGTCAGCCCCCTGTCAGCCTTTCGTCGGCCTTTGGCCCAGTCTCCCGCAACCCGTTCTGCCAGGTCGACGGCTGGGTGCCGAATCCGCGCTTGGCCCGCGTGCCCAGCCAGTAGCCGAACTGCGGAGGAACATTGCGGAACGGCCCCTCGACGCCGAGCTTGAGCGCGGCGTCCATCGGCCAGTTCGGGTTATTGAGGATTTCCCGGCCGACCGCGATCAAATCTGCTTGTTTATCACGCAGGATTTGTTCGGCCTGGTCTCCGTGGATGATCAGGCCGACCGCCATGGTCATGATATCGGCATGGGCGCGGACATATTCCGCGAGCGGCACCTGATAGTTGTATTTGATCTCCTTGCCCAGGATCGGCGCCATCTCGCTGATTCCGCCCGATGAGCAATCGATCACGTCGACCCCCTTCGCTTTCAGGATCCTGGCGAGCCGCGCGCTCTGCTCCGGGCCCCAGCCGGCGTTGTCCTCGACCGACAGCCGCACGAACAGCGGCTTGTGATCCGGCCAGTGCGCCCGCACCGCCTCGGTGACCTCGATCAGGAAGCGCATCCGGTTGGCTTCCGAGCCGCCATATTCGTCGCTGCGCTGGTTGGAGCGCCCGGAGAGGAATTCGTGCACGAGATAGCCATGGGCGCCGTGCAGTTCCAGCACCTCGAACCCTGCCGCATGGGCGCGCCGTGCCGCCTGCCCCCAGGCTGCGACGAGATCCTTCACCTCATGCGTGTCCAGCGCGCGCGGCACCGGCCAGCGCTCGCTATGGGCAATCGCGCTCGGCGCCACCGGCGTCCAGGCATCCCAGTCCTCGATCTCGGCGGTGCGCTCGAGCGGGCGATCGCCCTCCCAGGGCCGGCTCGCGCGCGCCTTGCGGCCGGAATGGCCGAGTTGGATGCCGGCGACCGCGTTCTGCTGCTTGATGAAGCCGACGAGGCGGCTGAGCGGCGCGATGAACTTGTCGTCCCAGATGCCGAGATCGCCGATCGTGCCGCAGCCGCGCCGCTCGACCTTGGTCGATTCGACGATCACGAGACCGGCGCCGCCGGCGGCGAACTTGCCGGCATTCATCAGATGCCAGTCGGTCGGAAAGCCCTTCTCGGCGGAATATTGGTGCATCGGCGGCACCACGATGCGGTTCTTCAGCGTGACGCCGCGGATCGTCATTGGCGAAAACAGCAGCATGTCGGACATCGCTTCCTCATTATGCGTCGTTACCCGGCGCGCGGGACGATCTTGTGTTTGGCGCGGACGATATACGCACCGCGCGATGGCCGATAGAGGCGCGCCGGCGGCCGCAATTGGCCGCTCAAACGGATCGCGGCATGGCAGCGCTGTAGCGGGCCGCGGCACGCTCGCCATGCCTGTTCCCTCGCGGCGATTTTTCGCGCGCATAGGAAATGATGATCGCGATACGTGTTGTCCCCGGCAACCCAGAGGAGGGACACTCATGAGGACCCGCACAATCGCACTGCTCATCGCCGGTGCCATGGCAACCGGCCCGATACTGGCGCAACACGCGGTTGCCCAGAACCTGCAAAACGAGGCCGACAAGGGTGCCAAGACCCGCAACTCCGGTGAATCCGGCTATGTCGGCGATCAGGACAGGCCCGGCGCGGCCGCAACGCCTCCGGGGCGCCCCGACACGGCCGCCGGTTCCCCAAACGCCACGACGTCTCCGAGCGGTCAAAGTTCCGGAACCGGAATCGCCGGCGCGCCGGGCAACAAGAGCGGGCCGCCCGCCAAGCAAGGCACGGTCGGCTCGAACTCGCAGAACCTGCATGTCCAGGAACAGGATTCGTCGAACATCAAGGGACAACCAGGCAACAAGAGCGGCCCACCCGCAAAGCGCTAGGCCGCGCGCCATGCTGACCAGGCGGCCGTGAACCGGAATGGCGCCGACAAAGCTCGCTTGGCTTGATCGGCGCCGGTTCGACCCGCGCCGTTGATCGAAGGTGCTTCGATCTATTGAGCGGCCTTCCGGCTCGCGGAGAGATCGGTCGGGCAATTTGCGCCGCATTCAATCGATTTCTTCTGGTCGGCAACGCGCCATACCAGCAACGCGACCAGGACAATGATGGTGACGGTGAGCTTGGCCAATGCGTCGTGGTTCAATGTCGGCTCCGCAGAACAATCGGCATAGCGAAAAAAATCAGCTGCAAGCAGAAATGTGACCCCGGCACCCTTTGGGGCCGAAGGCCGACGCTGGAGACGTCCACCAGGCCCGCATTCGATTCGGGCCGGCCGACGTCATGATGGTACGGTCTTGGCGCGGTCTGCAAGCTTCTCAGTGGCAGCATGGCACGGCCGGCCGCAGCCTGTCGGAACATTGTCATCGATGTGCGGTTCGGTGGTTGTCCTCTGATTCATTGCCCCAGAGGCACACACCACCTCCTGCGGCCCCAGCCGTCACGCTGGGGCCGTAAATCATTGGAGGTGCACCCGGACTGCCGCTCGGCGCGGGGGTGAGCGCAGCGGCTTCCGAGAACCACAATCGATTTGCGCTGGCACACCCGCAAGTGACGCTACTTGCCGACCTCGTACACGTCGGGATCGAAGCTCGAACTCGGATGGGCGAACGCGTGGCGCAGCGCCGGCGACATCGGGACGTTGTAATTGATACCTTTCGGCGGGGTCGGCGCTTCCAGCCACTTCCTGTACATGACCTCGATCTCGGGGCTCTTGTAGAGCTCCGCCGTGGCGCGGTCGGCGAGCGCCTTGAACGGGGTGTCCTCCCTGCGCAGCATGATGCCGAACGGCTCTGCCTTCGAGAACGCCTCCTCGCTGATCATGTAGAGCGAAGGCTGCTTCGATCGCGCGATCGCAACCGCAAGCTGGACGTCGTCGAGCGCGTAGGCCTGGGCGCGATCGGTCTCCAGCATCAGGAACGCCTCGGCCTGGTCCTTGGCCGGGAGAACGTTGATGCCGAGCTTGCGTTCGGTGTTGACCTTGATGAGCTGCGTGAGGTTCACCGAGCCCGCAACGGCGGTGACGGACTTGCCCTTGAGATCGTCGATCGTGTTGATCCCTGCGGATTTCTTGGCGGCAAACCGTGTCGCGCTGAGGAAATGCGTGTTGGTGAAGGTCACCTGTTTCTGGCGGTCCGCGCTGTTGGTGGTCGCCGAGCAATGCAAATCGATCGTGCCGTTGACCATCAGGGGAATGCGGTTCGACGAGGTCACCGGGAGGTAGTCGACGGCGATGTCGGATACGCCGAGCTCCTTCTTCACGGCATCGACGATCTTCAGGCAGATGTCGAGCGCAAAGCCGATCGGCCGCTGATTGTCGTCGAGATAGCTGAAGGGAACGGAAGCCTCCTGAAAGCCGAGCGTGACCTTCTTCGTCTCCTTGATCTTCTGCAGCGTGCCCGACAGCTCCTCGGCCGCCGCGGGGCTTGCGGCGAGCGTGAGTGCGAAGAGGATGGCGGGCAAACGCATCGGCGGCTCCTGTGCGGTGATCAGGCGGCGGTGATAGCGCACGCATGAGCCCGGAGCCAGATGACGGTGTGTCTAGCAGCTATCGCACTTTGCTATGGTCCGCCTGCCAGAGTTGCAGCCGCAGCCGCGAAGCATCCCTAGCGCTGCGCCCCACCTTCGAGCAGGCGATCGCCGACCAGGCGGACCGCGCCACGGGTCCAGGAATAATCGGCGCCCATCCGCAGGCCGCTGTCGCCGCGTGAGACGACCGCGCCGCTGCGGGCGTCGCGCAGCTGGAAGCCGATCGTGTATTCGGTCCGGCTGACCCGCCTGATCACGCCGATCAGCGATTGATCGGCGCCGAGCTGTTGCGCGATCGCTGCCTCGCAACCGTCGCAGTCGCGCAGCGCGCGCGCCTTGACGGGCTCGGCGGTCGCGCCGCCGGTGTCGACCAGGCGGTAGCGGCCCGACTGCGCAAGCCGGTCACGCACGCCCTTGGTCACATCGGCGAGGTAGGCCGCATCGGCGTCGGCAAGGCCGGATGCCGGCGCCGCGGAGGTGTCCTCAAGCTCGAATTCGAACACCGCAAGTCCGATCGGCGCAGCCGTGGCGGTCTGCGTCGGCGGCAACACGCCCGCGAGGACGCTGCGCACCTCGCGCGACACGAACACCCGTGCATGGTCCCATGCCTCGTCATTGTCGCCGCGAAACGTGTAGAGCTTTTCGTACAGCACGCGGCTCCCTTCAACATCGATGACCGCCACCTTGGCCCACTGCACCAGCGTGCTCATCTTCTGCACGCCGCCGACCACCTTGATCCGGGCCTCGCCTGCGGACGCCGCTGCTGGCACCAGGCGATAGCGCGGCTCCGCGGCGACGTCGGCGCGCAGCGCGCGCATGAACACGTCGAGCCGCTTCTGGTGCACGGCAGTCTGATCGAGGACCTCGCCCGAGGTGTCGACATAACTGAAATCATCGATGCTGACGCCAAGCTGAGATGCTGGCACCGTGCCCGTTTCGGCGCGCAACTGACAAGGTCCGGCCAGAAGGCCGGTCAACGCGAGGGCGTGCAAGACAAGACGGGATTGTCGCATGGTCTGGGCCTTTCGGGTGCTGGCGCGGGCGGGTCGGTCGCATCCTGGGCCAACTGGCCGCCGCGCCGCAGCGGAGTGCCTCCCGCCCGGCGCCGGGAAAATTTCACGACGATGGTCCGCGCCCAAAGAACGCCCAAGCCGGCGCTTCTCGGCGCCTCCGTTCTGCCGTTTAATGTGCGTGACGACCCTGCCCGCGATCGCGCGCCGAAGCCCGCCTTCGATCTTGAGGATACGCCAATGTGGAATTGGTCCGGAAGCGATCTGAAACTGCGGCTGACGTTGCGCGTGGCTATCGTCTCAACGCTCTGCTTTGCCGTCATCTCCGGCTATTTCCTGATCGAGGCCGACCGCTCGGTGCGCGGGCGGATCGCGGCCGTTGCCGATGTCGCCGCCAAGACGCTGGAGCTGCAGCAGAGCAAGATCCAGTGGCTGAACAATGCGCGTTCCGACTTTCCCGATCTCGACAGCGTTGCCGCGACGGTCATGACGCCGGGACTGTGCATCGCCTTTCGCAGCAATAGCGGCGAGATCAGCCAACGCTTCTGCGGCGGCGCGCAGACTGACACGGCCGCGCCGCCGCTGGCCTTCGCGGCGCTCTATCGCCGCCTGTTCGATCCCGGACGCGAGGCGGTGCAGCAGGTGGTTTCGCGCGGCATTGCCGTCGGCGAAGCGGTGGCCTGGATCGATCCGGCGGTGCCGACCGCCGAGGCCTGGCACGATGCCGGCCGGCTGATGGCGGTTTTCATGATCGCGCTGCCGTTGCTCTGCGCTTTGGTCTATGCGGCGCTGGCGCGCGCGCTGCGTCCGACGCGGCAGATCCGCGACGGGCTCGAGCGGATCGCCGCAGGCGACCTCGCCGCGCGCCTGCCGCCGTTCGATCTCGCCGAACTGTCGGCGATCGGCGATGTCTTCAACCAGCTCGCCGAGCGCCTCGCCGCCGCGCTCTCCGACCGCAACGCGCTGACGCAGAAACTGATCCTGGTGCAGGACGAGGAGCGCCGGCACCTCGCGCGTGAGCTGCATGACGAGTTCGGGCAGTCGCTGGCCGCAATCCGTGCGCTCGCCGCCTCGGCGCGCCAAACCGCGGCCGCGGATTGCCCGCCTTTGCTCGCCGAATGCGACGGCATCGCGCGGACCGCGACCGACATGATGGAGACGTTGCGCGGCGCCCTCTTCCGGCTCCGCCCGCCCGATGTCGACGAACTCGGACTTGCGGCCAGCCTCGAGGGCCTGGTCGCCGGCTGGAACGGCCGCAGCCGCGGACAGCCACGGTTCGAGATCACCATATCGGGATCGTTCGAGCGCCTGGTCGCCTCCGTCAGCGCCAATCTCTACCGCATCGTGCAGGAGGCGCTCACCAACGCCGCCAAGCATGCCGGCGCCACGCGCGTCATGCTGCGGCTTGAGATGCGCGAGGCGCCGCCTGGCGGCGGCGACAGCGCGATCGTGCTCGCGATCGACGATGACGGCCAGCCCGGCGATCCGCAAGGCGATCCCCAGCTCAGGTCCGGCCTCGGCCTGCTCGGCATGCGCGAGCGGGTCGCCGCGCTGGGCGGGCGGCTCAGCTTCGAGACCGGACAGCCCAGCGGCTCCTCGCTCCGCGTCATCGTTCCCGTCGCGGCCAGCCGAGAGGCCGCACCGGTGGAGCGCGCGGCATGAGCCACGCGGCGCGCACCATCATGCTGGTCGACGACCACGCCGTCGTCCGGGAGGGCTACCGGGCGATGCTGCAGAAGCAGCCGGGCCTCTGCGTCGTCGCCGAAGCCTCCGACGGCGTCGAGGCCTACCGCCTCTACAAGGACACCGGGCCCGACCTCGTCATCATGGACCTGTCGATGCCCGGCATCGGCGGCATCGAGGCCATCCGCCGCCTCCGGCAGTGGGACAGGCGCGCAAAAATCCTGGTGTTCACCATGCACCAGAGCGCGGCCTTTGCCGTGCAGGCGATCCGCGCCGGCGCGAGCGGCTATGTCACCAAGACCAGCCCGCCGGAGACGCTGGTGCACGCCGTGATGGATGCGCTGTCGGGCAAGATCGCGATCAGCCCGGATATCGACCACGAGCTCGCGCTCAGCCACCTTGCCGGCGAGACCAAGGCGGCCGACCTCCTGACCGCGCGGGAATTCGAGGTGCTGCGCATGCTGCTCGCGGAAAACACCACCGAGGAGATCGCCGAGGCGCTGCACCTCAGTCCCAAGACGGTCGCGAACCTGCATTCCCTGATCAAGGACAAGCTCGGCGTCGGCACCGATATCGAGTTGGTCCGCCTCGCGCTGCGGCAAGGCATCCTCACGCAGATCGATCTCGGCGAACGCTGAGCCCGCGGTGGCACCAGCCAGGCCGCGTACTGGCAAATCGAGCCGCATCTGCCTCCGGGCAAACCGAACATCGAGCCGGCATCGTCGAATGGCCGAGTCTCGAGAAAATCGCGTAACAGACCTCCAGGACAGCCTCGATGCTGGCTCGTCTGGGACATAGTTCAGAACCTGGACTACCTTGGTGGCCCTCGTGATGCTAAAGTTCTCGTCATGAAAGGCTATGGATCATTTTGCCCCGTAGCCAAAGCTGCGGAAATTCTCACGGAGCGGTGGACCCCGCTCCTGCTCCGCGAACTGTTGCTGGGGTCCCACCACTTCAACCAGCTTCGCCGCGGCATCCCGCAGATGTCGCCGACCCTCCTCTCCAAGCGCCTGCAAACGCTAGAAGAAGCCGGGCTAATCTCACGCAGATCAGGCGATAACGGGCATTGGGAGTACCATCCAACCCAGGCAGCCAGGGAAGCCAGGCCAATTATCGATGCAATGGGCTATTGGGGCCACAAATGGGCTCGCAGCCAGCTCACACCCAACGAACTTCACGCGGGCCGGCTCATGTGGAATATGCGCCGTTCGTTCGATCTAAGGCACATTCCATGCGACTTCGTTCTGTACATCGAGATTGCGGACGCTCGGCCAAAGCGCTGGTGGTTTGTTGTGAAGAAGGAGGAAGCCGATCTTTGCTGGGATGACCCCGGCTTCAAGGTCGATATCAGCCTCTATGCGAGTCTGCTGACGCTCGTGCAGATTTTCGTAGAAGAGATGCCGCTGCTACGGGCGTGTGAGCTCGGCAAAATCGAGATCGACGGTCCCAGGCATCTTGTGAACAGCATGCGGACTTGGTTCCCACGCAGCAAATATGCCGATGAGGCGCCGGCGGCCGCAGATCGAGTCTCAGCCAGTTGAGGATATCCAGTCCACTTTCTGGACTAGTGGTTCTGCTTGCCTCGGCTATAGCGTTTGCGAATGCGCTCCCGCGCTAAGCATCTCAGCTAAAGGAGGCAAAGATGAGCCGCCCTTCTCTTCCTTCATGCACCCTGTTGTTGATCTTTACTTGTACTTGCGTCAGTCCCGCAGGGGCAGCCCCACCTGCCGACGAACTTTCCTCGGCGGCTGCCAAATGGGATGCCGCCATCAACAACGCAGACTTCGATGCCCTGTTACCGTTGTATGCCGCTGACGCCAGATTGATGCCGCCTGGTGCGCAGCCAGTCACCGGCCCTTTGGCAATCCGTAATTTCTTTGCCGGGCGGGGAAGAAGCGTCAGAGATCACAAGGTTGAGTTGCTCGATGTGTTGCCCATGGGAAACTACGCCTACACCACCTCGCATTTCACGGCCACGCTAGTAATAAATGAGAAGGCGGCGCCAATTTCTGGCAGCACCGTGAGACTGCTTGAACGCCAACCCGACGGGCAGTGGAAGATAAAGTCTCATATCTTCGTCAAGGAATAGATTCGCGGGTGCCACAGCCACACGGTCAGCCACCCCGCAAGCCTGACGGCCCGCAAGTGACGGATGGTCATGCACCTTATTGGCCCTCAGCCGAAGACGGCATTGATCATCGGGACATCGGTTCATTGGGTAAGCCGGACGTCCCTCGGTTTGGTCGCCATTGCCGTGGCTGTCGCCAGATGTTCGATCTCGCCCAACGCTGGGCCCGCGGCGGCGCCAGCAACCAACCCTTGCGAGCCCGCCGGGGATTGGATAGCCTTCTGCTCGCGATGAGCTTCGCAGGCTCATTCGCCCCTCGCGCGACTGGCGAGCTTACGTGGAATTGACCACGGTGAAGCGCGAAGGGTTCCAACGCCGTTCGCCTGGGCAACCCGTTCAGCTGATGATCCAGCGTCTTAGGGAGCCCGCACCATGCCGTCATTCCGCAATCAACTCCATCTCAACGATTCGGAAGTTGCCCTTGCGCTCGAGGGCGAAGAGCGCCGCCAGCAAGACGGCGTCGAGCTGATTCCATCGGAGAACTACACCTACCCCGAGGTGCTCGAGCTGCTGGGATCGGTGTTCACCAACAAGTATTCCGAAGGTTATCCGGGACGCCGCTATTACGGCGGCCAGGAATTTACCGACCAGATAGAGAACCTTGCCCGCCAGCGCGCTTGCGCGCTGTTTCGCGCCGAACATGCCAACGTTCAGCCTCTGTCCGGGTCGCCAATGAACCAGGCCGTGTATCTCGGCCTGCTGCAGCCCGGCGATACGATATTGGCGATGGACCTGTCACACGGCGGCCATCTCACTCATGGCGCGCCGGTGTCGCACATGGGGCGGCTCTTCAACTTCGCCCGCTACAAGACGCAGCCGTCAAACGGCGGCGCCATCGATTTCGATGAGCTCCGCGCCATGGCCCGGCACGTCCGCCCGAAGCTGGTGCTGTGCGGCTACAGCTCTTATCCGCGCGATCTGGATTATGCGTCCTTCAAGAGCATCGCCGATGAAGTGGGTGCACTGACCATGGCCGACGTCAGCCATTACGGCGGCCTGATCGCCGGCAACGCCTTGCGCAATCCGCTCGATGCGGGTTTCGACGTGATGACGACGACATCGCACAAGACGCTTCGCGGGCCGCGCGGCGGCATCGTTCTTTGTCGCCGGGAGTTCGCCGGCAAGGTCGACGCGTCGGTGTTCCCGGGATTGCAGGGAGGTCCGCACATGAACGTTGTGGCCGGAACCGCGGTCACGCTGAAGAAGGCATCGACGTCCGATTTTCAGGCCTATGCAAGACTGGTCATGCGCAACGCGAAGGTCCTGGCCGAAGCGTTGATGGAACGTGGCATGACGTTGATCACCGGCGGAACCGATAATCACATGATGGTTGTGGATACGGTGGCCAGCGTCGGCGTGGACGGCGGCGCGGCCGAGAACATCCTCGACGCCGTCGGGATCACCGCAAACAAGCAGATCATTCCCGACGATCCGCGTCCGCCGCTCAAGCCGAGCGGCATTCGCCTCGGGACGCCGGCGGCGACCACGCGCGGCATGGGCGAGCCCGAAATGCGCCTCATCGCCGAACTCATTGCGGAATCCCTCCGGTCGAAGGGAGATGCAGCGGTCGTCAAGCGACTGAGGTCGAACAGCGTCGAGATGTGCCGCGCCTTCCCCGTTCCGGGGATCGCGCCGCCCTCATAGGCAGCCGAGCCGCGTTCCTGTTCCGCGTCCGTCGCGTCACTCGGCAGGTCGTGAAGGTTCCCGGGGGAAGGACCGGAACGGAAATCGATGCTGTTCGTTGGACCGCATGATCTCGAAAGACGGAGCGTCCCCGCCGTGACCCGGAAAACCTTGCAAGCACGCTCGGAACAGGCGCTCGTCGTCATCATTCTCAGCACCGGTGCGCTGATCGGTTACCTCGGCTTGGCGCTGTCCAGGCTGTGAGAGCTACGCCCGGCGGGCGTCAAGCCGCCGGCAAGCATCAAGTCGCATGGTGCGCTGAAAGCTAGTGCGTGCGTGCCACTGAGTTGCCCGACGCGGCAAGCCAAGCCCCGCAGCAAAAATATAGGGTGAAAAGAGCAAGGCTCGGACAGATCATGTCGCGAGAATGCGGATGTTTGACGCACAAGCGACGACACCCGCCGTCGTCCCGGCGAAGGCCGGGAGCCATTACCCCAGATCTCAATTGTTGCGCGACGCTGCGGCCACGATCCCGTTCCTGATCAAATGCGGTGGTTATGGGTCCCGGCCTTCGCCGGGACGACGGTGGTGTGCGCGGGAACAGTCTCGCGATGAATGCAACGCCACGTACAATCCACGCACCGGTCACTGAAATCGAGGACATTGCCGCCTGCCCGCAATTCTCGTACACGGTTTCATGCAATGACCTCGCAATTCACTCCCAACTCCGTCGACGTGCTGCTGTTCGATATCGGCCGCGTCGTGCTCGACATCAACTTTGACAAGGTGATGGCGCACTGGGCGCAGCATGCCGGGTGTGCGCCCGCCGAGCTCGCCACGCGCTTTGTCGTCGACGACAGTTTCAAGCATCATGAGATCGGCCGGATCGACGACGCGGCTTTCTTCGAGAATCTGCGCCGGACGCTCGGCATCAACATCACGGACGCCCAGTTCCTCGAAGGCTGGAACGCGATCTTCACCGGCGAGATGCCGGGCATCGCCCCGCTGCTCGCGGCGGCCGCCAAGCGGATGCCGCTCTACGCCTTCTCCAACACCAATCCGGCCCATGTCGCGCATTTCTCGGTCACCCACGCCGACCTGCTCAGCCATTTCCGCAACGTCTTCCTGTCCTCGAGCATCGGCTTCCGCAAACCCGACGCCGAGGCCTATGATCATGTGGTAAAAGCCATCGGCGTGCCGGCGTCGCGGATCCTGTTTTTCGACGACCTGGCCGCCAATATCGAAGGTGCGCGGGCCCGCGGCCTTTATGCTATCCACGTGACATCGACGGATGACGTGGCAAGGGCTTTGACCGCACTTGGAATTTGAAGATTAGGAATTGAGGAACTCTGAGCGTGGCCCTGATGCCGGTTGCCGATGCCCTGTCCGCCGTCCTCGCCGGCGCCGAACCGCTGCCGGAGGAGATGGTCGCGCTCGATGCCGCCTACCACCGCACGCTTGCGCACGATCTCGCGGCGCTCCGCACCCAGCCGCCGCAGCCGATGTCGGCGATGGACGGCTATGCGGTGCGCGCCGCCGATGCGGCTGATCTAAAGGCCCGGCTCAAGGTGATCGGCGAAGTCGCCGCCGGCCGGCCGTTCGAGCGGACGGTCGGCGCCGGCGAGGCGGTGCGGATCTTCACCGGCGGCGTGATCCCCAATGGCGCCGACGCGGTGATCATCCAGGAGGACACCGCCGTCGACGGCGACCACATCACGATCACGGAGGCCGCCAGCGTCGGGCGGCACATCCGCCCGGCTGGGGTCGACTTCCGTGAGGGCGAGGTGCTGCTCGCCGGCGGCAGCCGCCTGTCCGACCGCGCGCTGTCGCTGGCGGCCGCCATGAACTATCCGGAACTTGCGGTGCGCCGCCGCCCGAAGGTCGCGGTGCTGGCGACCGGCGACGAGCTGGTGATGCCGGGCTCGCAGCCCGGTCCCGGCCAGATCGTCTATTCCAACGGCTACGCGCTGCGGGCGCTGGCGCGCGCCGAAGGCGCCGAGACCGTCGACCTCGGCGTTGCCGCCGACACGGTGGAGGCGACCACGGCGGGCATCCGCCGGGCGCGCGAGGCCGGTGCCGATGTCCTGATCACGACAGGCGGCGCCTCGGTCGGCGACCACGATCTCGTCAAGCGGTCGCTGGAAGCCGAGGGGGTCGAGATGGCGTTCTGGCGGATTGCGATGCGGCCCGGCAAGCCGATGATGCATGGCCGGCTCGGCGCGATGCGGGTGATCGGCCTGCCGGGCAATCCGGTGTCGTCCTATGTCTGCGCCTTCCTGTTCCTGGTGCCGTTGATTCGGGCGCTGAGCGGCCGGAAAGTGATTCGTCATCGCCGCGCGAGCGCCCTGCTCGGCCGCGACCTCGCTGCCAACGACCAGCGCGAGGACTATCTGCGTGCGCGGCTCGAAGCGCGCGAGGACGGCAGGCTGATCGCAACGCCGGTGACGCAGCAGGACTCGTCGCTGCTCGGGAATCTCGCTGCGGCACGGGCACTTCTCGTGCGTCCGCCGTTTGCGGCAGCTGCCGTCAAGGGCAGCGAATGCGAGATTCTGACACTGCCCGAATAGGGTTTTCGCGCCCCGCCGATTGTGCGTTGCCCGACACGTTCACCGGAAATTAAGTGGTTGCGGAACACATATCGAACATATAGTGTCCGTTCATGATTTGTTTCGAGTACTGGTGTCTACATTCGGGAAGCTGCATGGAAGCAGGTGCATTGAGCACATGCTCCTGAGGTCAGGCCCGGCCTGCAGGCCCCACCAGAAGAGTCTCGGAATCGAACGACGCTATCAACCGGGGGAATACTCGAGATGCTCACGCGCAAACAGTACGAACTACTGCGTTTCATCAATGAACGTCTGAAAGAGGCGGGCGTACCGCCCTCCTTCGACGAGATGAAGGATGCGCTCGACCTGCGCTCGAAGTCCGGTATCCACCGCCTGATCACTGCGCTGGAGGAGCGCGGCTTCATCCGCCGCCTGCCGAACCGCGCCCGCGCCATCGAGGTCATCAAGCTGCCCGAACTCTCGGCCGGCGGCGGCAACGGCCGCCGCGGCTTCACGCCCAGCGTCATCGAAGGCACCCTCGGCCGGCGCGCCAGCACGCCGCCGATTGCCGAGGACGACGGCAACCGTCCGGTCGCGGTCCCCGTGATGGGCCGGATCGCCGCCGGTACGCCGATCGAGGCGCTGCAGACCCGCAGCCACACCATCAGCGTGCCGCCCGACATGCTCGGTGCCGGCGAGCACTATGCGCTCGAGGTGCGCGGCGACTCGATGGTCGATGCCGGCATCCTCGACGGCGACATGGCGCTGATCCAGCGCAACGACGTCGCCAATACCGGCGACATCGTGGTGGCGCTGATCGACGAGGAGGAAGCCACCCTGAAGCGCTTCCGCCGCCGCGGCGCATCGATCGCGCTCGAGCCGGCCAACACCGCCTATGAAGTGCGCATCCTGCCGCCGAACCGGGTCCGCATCCAGGGCAAGCTGATCGGCCTTTATCGCAAATACTGAATTGCAAATACTTGCGGCGGCCGGGAACGAGCAACACGTCGGATCGTTCCTTGCATGATAGTGTAGCGTACGGCCTGCCCGATGCGCTCCGATACCTCTCGCGCAGCGTCGCGTGTTTGTGATCGGAGCGATCTCGGACCAGTCGTACAATCGCCCAGAAACG
Organism: Bradyrhizobium sp. USDA 4504; assembly: GCF_054063995.1. Lineage (NCBI taxonomy): Bacteria > Pseudomonadati > Pseudomonadota > Alphaproteobacteria > Hyphomicrobiales > Nitrobacteraceae > Bradyrhizobium > Bradyrhizobium sp. USDA 4504. The sequence continues at coordinate 3,064,009 of NZ_JBSSGV010000001.1, forward strand.
AGCAGACGCTCGTTCGCTATCGTCCACTCTGGTAGAGGCCCTAATGCCTCAAGGAGAGGCACGGGTCGCTACCTCGAAATGAGGAGCCATCCGATGTGTGACTATAGTCTGCACGCCGTGGCATCGCGCCCCGCCATTGTCGGAGAGACGCTGATCACGACGACGTTCCGCGGCACGTCAACCCGCGGCTTTGCTTCGGAGAATGACCCCACTGTCGCGGTCTGCATGCTGCCGGGCACCGAGCTCGCTTTCGCCGAGAACGTTCGCTACGACAGCCGCTGGATCTGGACCAAGACGCTGAACTATCGCGTCGGCGTGTTCAACGAAGTCGAGCCCGACGTGCCCGATCGGCATCATGACGCGGTCGAATTCCCCGACGGCAGCCATGTGCTGGTGACCCAGCTGGTCGAGGGACAGCGCGTCAGCGTGCTGCAATTGCCGGCGCTGCATCCGCCGGTCGAGCAGAAGCCGAAGGTTGCGGAGCGGCGGCCCTCCGCATTCGCAACGCTGTTTTTGGGTTGAGCGCATCGTCGCCGCGGAATGAGCTGTTCGGCGGCGGATGACCTAAGCAATTTCGGGCGACCCCGGACTCCCGCTTCCGGGGCGCAGAAGGAGATTTGCGTCGGCTGGCACCTTGGCGCATCATCGGGTACGGAGGACGTGCGCGGTGGTCGATAAGGTCACATGGCAAAAGGCTGGACGCGTCACGGAACCGGGCCGCTACATGTTCCGGTTCGGTTGGCTGACGGTAACGGCCGACGACCTGAAAGTCTGGGAGCAATTTCCCGAGGCTTCCTTCACTCTCGTCAAGAAGCCCGACGCCGGCCCCGACTCCGACGAATACCATCTCGGCCTGTTCGAGCTGCCAAGCGCGCCCTTGCCGGACCACGGCTAATCATCGCCCTGCAGATCGGTCTCGGCCGGCGTCGCATCCACCGCAGGCCGCGGCGCGGGGGCGCGTAGCGTCGTCTCGCTCTCGCCGTCGCCGGGAACCGCCGGCGACCACGGCCGGTCGATCCCGCCGGGCTTGACCGCATCGACGACGTAGCCGTCCCTGCTCCGCCGCAGCACCAGCGCGCCGTGGCGGCGCAGCCGCTCGGCATCGATCACCGATGCCGCGCAGCCCTGCGGCGCCCGCCGCGCCGTCACGATCAGGGCTGCGCGCTCGCAGTCGTCCGCCAGCGCCTCCGACCGGGTCGCCAGCGCGACGAAGGTGCCGCCGGGTCCCTGGGTCACGCAGCCGCCGGCATCGCACGAGACGCCCTCGCCGAGCGACGCATCGGTGGCGGTGCGCGCGTCGGCGTCCGCCGCCAGCCACTCCTTGACCAAAAATGCATCCTTGGCGCTGTGCATCAGATGCAGCCGTCCATCACCGCCACGCACCGCGACATTGCGGCCGTCGCCCGAGATCAGCACGTCCGGCTGCGGCACCCTGAGCGCCCAGACCGAGCCACCAGCAGCAGCACCGCACCTGACCAGCGCAGCGGCGTGCGCAGCAGCCCGAGCAGGATGATGCCGGCGCTCGCTGCGATCAGCGGCCCGATGCCGAACGCCGCCATGCGGCCGACCGCGCCCGGGAGTGCGGCGACCCATTGCGTCACCAGGATCATCCAGTCGATGCCAAGACCCATGATCGCCCAGAACACGCCGTCGAAGCCGAACGGCATGGCGACGAGCCCCAGCAGGCCGGCCGGCATCACGACCGCCGAGACCACCGGCATCGCCGCGAGGTTGGCGAGCAGCCCGTAGGGCGTCACGCGGTGGAAATGGAACGCGGCATAGGGCGTCGTCGCCAGCCCCGCCACCAGCGAGGCCAGTATCAGCATCGTGAGCTCCCGGCCGCCCCACAGCGCGACGCGCGCGGTCGCCGAATGGTCGGGCGACGCCAGCAGGTTCGGCAGCCCGATCTGCACTAGCGCCACCAGCCCGAGCGTTGCCGCAAACGACATCTGGAAACTGGGATGCACCAGCGCCTCCGGCGCGATCGCGAGCACGATCAGCGCCGCCACCGCCAGCGTCCGGAAGGTGATCGCGCGGCGGTCGACGATCACGGCGAGCAGCACCACGGCGGTCATGAAGAACGACCGCTGCGTCGCAACCTCGGCGCCCGACAGCAGAAGATAGAATGCGGCGGCGACCAGCGCGGCCGCCGCCGCCCATTTCTTGATCGGATGCGCCGCCGTCAGCGCCGGAAACAGCGCGAGCAGCGCGCGCACCGCGAAGAACACGACGCCGGCCACCACGGCCATGTGGTAGCCGGAGATCGACAGCACGTGGCCGAGCCCCGAGATGAACATCGCATCGTTGACCGGCGTCGAGATCGCGTCGCGCCGGCCGGTGAGCAAGGCGGTTGCGATCGCGCGCTGGTCGCCGTCGAGCGTGGTGCGAATCCGCGCGTCGATGGCGTCGCGCAGGCCCTGCATGAAGGCGGCGTAGCGCAGCGCAAAGCCGCCGGTCGCAGGCGGCTCCCTGGTCTTGACCGCGCCCATCACGAAGCCGGAGGCGCCGATGCCCTGGAAATACAGGTCGCGGCCGAAATCATAGGAGCCCGGGCGCTGCGGCCCGAGCGGCGGCATCAGCCGTGCCTTCAATTCAACGAAGCTGCCGACATCGGGCGCGGTGCCCTTCTTCACCGAGAGCCGGACCCGATCGAGCTTCGTCATGTCGCGCGGGCTCTCCATCGAAACCACACGCAGCACGAAACGATCGGTCTTCTCGCGGATGTCGCGCGTCTCGACGAAGCCGGTCAGCGCCACCGAGAACATCGGCCGCGCCAGCACCGTGTGAGCGACGCGCGCCGTCTTCCAGGTCGCCGTCGCAAAGCCCGCGGCCACCGCGGCCAGCAGCGCGATGACGGGAAACACGCTGCGCCGCCGCAGCAGCAGCGCCAGCAGGCAGAGCAGGATTGCGACGGTGGCCGCGACCGACAGCACCGGCTCGTGCTCGGCCGCGAAATAGAACGCGATGCCGGTGCCGAACGCCACCGGCACCCAGGGCAACAGGCGGCCAGCGCCGGCCTCGGCGCGCGCCCATTGCCGCAATGTCTCGACGAGAGGCTTCCAGATGCCGGCGCGCGCCGGGAGAAAGCCGCCGACCGGCGCAGCCGTGCGCGGCGGCCACGTCCCCGCGTAGCCGCGTTTGCCGCCCGGCGTCGTGCCCTGCTCCGCCATTCCGCTTGCGATCCCTGCCGGGCGGCAGGCTAGCGGATCGCCCCGTCACCCGACTGGAGATATTATACTTTGCGTACCCAGTTGCCAAAAAGAAAAAGGCCGCCGGATTTGGCGGCCTTTGATGGGCATGGAAAGTGGGAAGGCTCGTTCTTTACGCGCCGCGCAAGCGCCTGCGAAACTCACCGGCGACGGCGGTAAGTGGAGACAAGTACAATGCTATGTCGTCCTTCACCATTCCGGTAAGGCTTCGCGCTTCAGCTTTGGTGTTCGCCATGGTCTTTGCTTTCCCATGGACCTTCGTCACCTCGACAATCCTCGACGACCCCTTGTGAGGCGAACCAGCGAAGACGTTTCGTCTAATCTGTCGTTTGCTGCTGCTCTTCTTCATCTCAGCCGTCCTTCATGGACCATGTGTCTTTCACGAACCGGTACGTGCGGATCATCAGGAAAAACACGAGACTTCCTACATCTAAGGCCAGAATCACGATTGCTACCAGATGAAAAACAATCGCTAGTAGCCATAGTTTCCGGAACTCGTCGAGATAATCTGCGGCTAGCTCCAGCCCAGCCGATACGGCACCAGCTCCAAGGAACATCAGACCGCCTGTGACCAAGTGAAACATGAAATGCTTAACTAGGTCAAAATCCTTATTGGGGGCCATTCGCAAGCCTAGCCCTATTTATATTTTTTATTTGTCTTTTCAATGTCTTGGTCGCCAAACTTGTCGGAATCAATTGCGTGAAAATGACGCTAGCAGAGGTTGAGCGAATTGTAACGCGCCCGTGACTTAACCTTTCGTGGAAGGTGGATGTTCTCTCGAATTTTGGGTAATGCCTCAGTTTGAAATCAGTGAGGCTTTGGAGTGTCTTTCGGCGCTGGCACGCTAGCGTTCGGGTCAATACCGCAGCGCTTGGTTTGATAGCCATGCCAATCGATACCGATCCCCTTTTTCTTTGCGGGGTGGCTGAATTCCGCTTTGTACTGCGCCCGGCATTCCTCCATGGTCATGGCGTTGGCGGACGAAGTGAACAAGCCGATCACAGCAACGATAACCAGACGATCCATGGAAATCTCCCCATCTTGCAAAGCTTAAGAGGCCGAAATTGCCCGCTTCTTGTATGGCCCGCGCTTCTTCGGCTCGCCCTCGCGCTTGTCGATTAAAGTTACAATATCGCTCATTTCCATCGGCGATGAAACAAGTCCCGCAGCCATCGCGGGCGTCATGCGCAATGTCTTGTGCTGCTTGATGAAGTTGTACCAAACGAAGTACAGCGCCAGCGCGTGGTAGTGGTTCTCGACCTTCTTAGAGAAGGCGTTCGTTAGACGCGTAAACCGACGCATTGACATGCGCATGGTGAGGTTCTGGCGCTCCACGAATGACGTGGAGACGTGCTTGATACTGGGCGGAGCCGAGAACCAGGTCGCGGTCAACGAATTTCAAACTGACGCACGACCGAATTTTGACCTTTCATAGGTCGCTTTACTTGACGTACCCAATGAGCCGATATATAGTTGGTTCATAAGGGAGAATCGTCATGAAATCGGTCATTTCAGCCAAGCACTTCCACGACGAAGAGGCCGCTTACGCCTTCGTTGAAGCGCGCCTGTGGCCGAATGGGCCGGTTTGCCCGCATTGCGGCGGCGCGGATCGCATTTCCAAGATGGGCGGAAAGAGCACCCGCATTGGCACCTACAAGTGCTACCAGTGCCGCAAGCCGTTCACCGTGAAGGTTGGCACCATCTTTGAAGCCAGCCACGTCCCCATGCGCCATTGGCTGCAGGCGATCTTCCTGATGACCTCCAGCAAGAAGGGCATCAGCAGCAACCAGCTTCACCGCACCCTTGGCTGCACCCTCAAAACCGCTTGGTTCATCTCGCATCGCATCCGCGAAGCCATGCGCGTCAACGGCCTGATGATGCCGCCAATGGGCAGCGGCGGTAAGATCGTGGAAGCGGACGAGACCTTCGTTGGCTTCGTCGAAGGCCAGCCCAAGACCGGCCGTCAGGCGTGGTCGAACCGCAACGTCGTTTTTACCCTCGTTGAGCGCGGCGGTTCCGCACGCAGCTTCCACGTTGATGGCGTGCGCGCTGGCGATCTGATGCCCATCATCAAGGAAAATCTGAGCCGCGAAGCGCAACTCATGACCGACGAAATGTACACCTACAAGTACGCCGCCAAGTCTGGCGCCGTTGCCAGTCATGACACTGTGAACCACAGCAAGGACGAATACGTTCGCCGCGAAGCTGGCCGTCTTATCACCACCAACACGGTTGAGGGCTACTACAGCATCTTCAAGCGCGGCATGAAGGGCATCTACCAGCATTGCAAAGAGAAGCATCTGCACCGATATTTGAGCGAGTTTGATTTCCGCTACAGCAACCGTATCGCGACCGGTTACGACGATCTGGCGCGGGCGGAAAAAGCGCTCAAGGGTGTTCGCGGAAAGCGCCTGACCTATCGAACGACTAATCAGTGAGACCGCACCATATGGCCCCAAAAGCAGGCGTGCCAAAAAAGAAAAAGGCAAAGCCTAAGCTGACTGACAAAGAGCAATCCGAGCGATTCAAGAAAATCGCTCGGGAGCTTGGCGTTGATGAGAGCGGCGAAGAATTCGACAAGCGGTTTGACAAGATTGCGCGGGCAAGGAAGGAAGGCTAGCGCCATCGGATGCGCTTGCCCCTCTCTTCCAACCCTCCCGTTGCCAAGCGGTTCATGAAAACCTCGACATCACTGATGACGCGCAATGCCGTCCGCTCATCGTATGAGCCGCGAGTATGGGACACGTAATTTCTGAATTCGTCTTTGAATCCCTGGAATGAACGCAAAGACCCTCGATAGAATTCCAAGAATCTATCCTTTAACGGACCCTTGGTAATCGCGCTGGCGTCGCGCTCGAATGCCTTCTCTGCTTCGGTAATCAGTTCATTCCATTGCTGCCAAGCTACCGGACCTTTTCTAAAGATTACTCGACGCTCCATAACGAGCGCGCGCAGGCCGATTTCCACGCATCTCATTGCGTGGAACACCGCAGCAGTGTTCCGTCCTAGAGCGTAGCAGGTGTTTGCTTCGATCATATCCTCGTTTGCGGATTTGAAGGCCTGTTTGGCTTCCTGCCCTAGACCCAAACCATAAAATGGCTTCTTAATCGGGGCCACTCTGTGGAACCACTGCTCCATGAGCTCTCGTTCCAATACAGCGATAAGCCCATCGACGCGATCGACTAACTTGGCCGGGTCGTCGGCATATTTTGCGTCAAGCATTTGAAGGTGGAAGGCGTCGAATTGGCGCGCAACCACATCCATGTCGATCTCTCGGCAAAGCTGAGCAAGCCTACTTGCCGCTATAGTTAGGGCCCCGTACCAAACGCCTAAATCTTTTCCATTTCGGACGTTCATTGAAAGCTGCCTCAATGAACGCGTTTCGCTGATGGCATTTCCCGCCCAGCGATCAAATGTTCGGCTAATTGCCATAAAGCGCCCCAACCGGAGGAAATGCGATCCCCGGCGCTACTCATGGTAGCGCCTCCGGTTGGGTACGGGAAGTACAATATCCCCCACCCGACTAGCGGAACGGATGCAGAATACGGACCGGGAACGCCCGGGTATCTGGATCGTCCTGCGCCTTGCCTAGCTCGCGCCGGGCCACGGCTGCCGCCTGCGTCAAATCGATCGAGCCGAAAGTCTCACTAAGATACCGATCACATTAGGAATAGACTGTCCTGATGCCTCCGCTCCCGAAGAGACGGAGATGAGGCAGTGACGGCTCGCGGCACTTGAAGGCCGCTGGAGCTCCTCTCAGGTGGCCACAACTCCCCTGAGATCAGGCGTTGCGGACGAACGCGCAAATCTCGCCTGTAACGCCGTGCACCACGCGCACTCCGCGAGCGGATAGATCGCTGAAAAACGCGAGGAGTAGCGTTTGCATTTGAGAGGAGCAGCACATGGCAATTCAAGTACCAAGCGATTTTCGCCGCGTGATTGTCGCTGCGTCAGTGGGAAACATCATTGAATGGTACGACTTTTATATTTTTGGCAGCCTGGCCGCCGTTCTTTCGGTCAAGTTCTTTGAGCAATCCCACCCCGTCGCAGCCCTGCTGAGCACGATCGCGCTGTTCACTGCGGGATTCCTGATCCGCCCGCTGGGGGCCTTCCTGTTCGGATGGATGGGCGATCGGGTCGGCCGCAAATATACATTCCTCATTACGCTGAGCGGAATGGGCCTGGGAACGGGAGCGATCGGACTGATCCCAACTTATCAGTCGATCGGCCTGACGGCCGCATTCGTTCTGTTCGGCTTGCGGATGATCCAGGGTCTCTGCCTGGGCGGCGAATATGGCGGCGCCATCACCTACGTCGCCGAGCATGTTCCGGACGACAGCCGCGGCTACTACACGGGCTGGCTACAAACCTCGCCGACGCTCGGGATCGTGGTGTCGCTGGCGGTGATCGTTCTGACCCGAACCTGGGCCGGCAATCAGGCCTTTGACGAATGGGCGTGGCGCGTACCGTTCCTGGTCTCGTTCGTGCTGGTGGCCATCGCCATCTACATCCGCCTGCAGCTCCAGGAGACGCCGATTTTCCAGGAGATCAAGGCACAGGGACAGATGACCAGGAATCCCTGGCGGGAAGCCTTCCTCAGCGCCAACATCAAGTACATCCTGATCGCTATCGTCGTCCTGATTGGACAGGGCGTGGTCTGGTACAGTGGTCAATTCTGGGCACTGTACTTCCTGCAGCAGGTCTCCAAGGTCGATGCGGTTACCTCGGCCTACATCGTGGGAGCCGCATTGTTGATCGCAACGCCGAGCCTGATCTTCTTTGGTTGGCTGTCGGATCAGATCGGCCGCAAGTCCGTGATCCTCGGAGGAATGCTGCTTGCCGCGATCACCTACTATCCGCTGTATCTGTGGCTCGGCATGGTCACGCAGCCGGGACACATCAACTATCCGGTCGCCGTCTTCATCATCTTCATCCTCGTCTGCTATGTCGGGATGGTGTACGGGCCGGTCGGCGCGTTCTTGGCGGAGTTTTTCCCGGCCAGGATCAGGTACACCTCGGTCTCGGTGCCGTATCATATCGGCAATGGTTGGGGCGGCGGATTGGTGCCGTTCATCACATCAGCCGCCTTCGCGGCGACCGGCAGCATCGGCTATGCGCTGATCTACCCGATTGTCGTTCCCGCAGTGTGCTTCGTGATCGCCGTTTTCATCATGCCCGAGACACGCAAGACCAGAATTTGGGAGCAGATCGAGGCGAAAGCCGCATCGTGACGGAGTCACCTTGCTGACGGGCGACTACAGCTCCGTTCCGACGGGATCGGAACGGGACTCTAGAATCTTGTCTCGATGCGTTTTCCTTACGCGAGCCGCTATCCACGTCGCTCGAAAGCGCTCTCACCCTGCAGCAGGCGCCATGGCCGCCGTCCAGCGAGTGCGGGACGACGCTTCTGAATCGTCCCACACCCGCCGTCTCTGGCGAGATGTCTCTGCAGAACCTGCATCGGGCGGCAGAGGGGATCCCGCGCCACGCAAATCCCCGCTCCGGCCGCCTTTGGTTGGCGGTCAGGCCAACGTCTCAGTCAGCTTCCTCTCAGCCAGCTCGGTGATGCCAGCGATCGTGCCACCAGGTGGCGAAATCACGATCCATCGTCAGCTCCCAGCACGCGAGCACGATCACCGCGACGCCGGCGAGCACGCTGCTCGTCGTGACCGATCCCTGCTGGTAGCCGAACGTCCAGGGTGCCACCACCAGAGCCAACCCCATCAGCATCTCGCCCCATTCCTCCAGATAGGACGGAATGATGAATGCCTCCAGGGCGAACAGCACGACGCCCAATCCGAGCGCGATGGAGATCCAGAGAGCTGCCCCGGAAAAGCCCAGTGCAAACGGCGATGCGACCAGCCAGGCGCCTACCAACAGGCTGGCAGCATCCTGCCAGTGTTGAATGCGCATGATCCTCACCTCCTTCTTCCGAAGACATGGTGCGGCGCGGGCAAAAAAGCATCTGTCCGACCTGCGATGTGTTGCCGCTGCTGATCCGCAAGCCGACGACCGTCCGGGCGCCCGGAAGCCGCGCTCCGCAGCCTACGACCTTGGTCCCTCCTCGCAATGCAGCGCGATCCGGATAGCCTGCGAGTTGGGTGCAGCCGCGAGGCGCCCGGCCCCGCGCACTCTCCCTGACTACGAGGGCCCGCCGGCCCTCGACTTTTTGCGTCAGCTCCAGCGCTGAGCCTAGATCAGCGGCGTCTGCGACGAGACGTGGTGGCAGACGATCTTCCAGTCGCCGTCCTCGCGCGCGATCACCCAGGTGATCTTGACGGCGAGCGAGGGCGCATCGCCGTCGAGGAAGAATGACGCGATGCCCGCCATGTTGACGAGATCGGCGTTGACCCGCTCTGCCCTGACATCGCTGAATTGAACGCGCGGCGCGCGCCAGCGCGGCAGACCGTCAAAGTAGGCTTTGACGCCGTCGCGGCCGCGATACAGCGTCGGGTTCGAGCCGAAGAAGAACGCGCTCTTCGAATAGAGCGCGCTTAACGCATTCGCATCGAGCCTGCTGAAACCCGCCGACCATCTGGCGATGATGGCGGAGACGATCTCGTCGGATTCATCAGGCATCGATCCCCCGTCCGCTTGTCCGCTCGGGACGCGCTTCCTCTCGGCTAGCCCTTGCCGCCGACTTCCTTGGCGAAGGTGTCGCGCAGGCCGATGGTGCGGTTGAACACCAGCCGGTCCGGCGTCGAATCCGCATCGCGCACGAAATAGCCCTGCCGCTCGAACTGCACCGGATCGGGCGAATTACTCTCGGCGATCGCCGGCTCGACGTGCGCATCCTTCAGCACTTCGAGCGACTGCGGATTGAGGTCGGCGGCGAAATCGGCCGCGTTCGGGCTCGGATTGGCGAACAGCTGGTTGTAGATACGGACCTCCGCCGGCTTCGACTGCGCCGCCGGCAACCAGTGCATCGTCGCCTTGACCTTGCGGCCGTCGGGCGCGTTGCCGCCCTTGGTTAGGGGATCGTAGGTCGCGCGGAGTTCGACGATCTCGCCGGCGTCGTTCTTCACCACGCCGGTGCATTTGATGAAGTAGGCATAGCGCAGCCGCACCTCGTTGCCGGGCGAGAGGCGGTAGAACTTCTTCGGCGGATTCTCCATGAAGTCGTCGCGCTCGATATAGAGCTCGCGGCCGAACGCGATCTTGCGGGTGCCGGCTTCCGGATTGTCGGGATGGTTGATCGCCTCGATCTCCTCGACCTGCCCTTCCGGATAATTCTCGATCACCACCTTGAGCGGCCGCAGCACCGCCATCCGGCGCAGCGCCGTGCGGTTCAGCTCCTCGCGGATGCAGAATTCGAGCATCCCGACATCGACCACGCTGTTGGCCTTGGCGACGCCGATGCGCTTGATGAATTCGCGCACCGCGGCCGGCGGCACGCCGCGCCGCTTCAAGCCGGCAATGGTCGGCATGCGCGGATCGTCCCAGCCCGAGACGTGGCCGTCACGGACGAGCTGGGTCAGCACGCGCTTGGACAGCAGCGTATAGGTCAGGTTGAGCCGTGCCATTTCGTACTGGCGCGGCTTCGAAGGCACCGGCAGCTTGTCGAGCAGCCACTCATAGAGCGGGCGGTGATCCTCGAACTCCAGCGTACAGATCGAATGGGTGATGCCCTCGATCGCGTCCGACTGGCCGTGCGCGTAGTCGTAGCTCGGATAGATCGACCATTTGTCGCCGGTGCGCGGATGATGGGCGTGCAAGATGCGGTAGAGCACCGGGTCGCGCAGGTTGATGTTGCCCGCGGCCATGTCGATCTTGGCGCGCAGCACGCGGGCGCCATTCGAGAACTCCCCGGCCTTCATGCGGCGGAACAGGTCGAGGTTCTCCTCGACCGAGCGGTCGCGGAACGGCGAGTTCTTGCCGGGCTCGGTCAGCGTGCCGCGGGAAGTGCGGATCTCCTCCTGGGACTGATCGTCGACATAGGCATAGCCGGCCTTGATCAGGCCCTCGGCCCAATCGTACAGGCGCTCGAAATAGTCCGACGCATAGAACAGGTTGGCTCCCCAGTCGTAGCCGAGCCAATGGACGTCGGCCTGGATGGAGTCGATGTACTCCTGCTCCTCCTTGGTCGGATTGGTGTCGTCGAAGCGCAAATTGCACTGGCCGCCGAACTCCTGCGCGATGCCGAAATTCAGGGCAATCGACTTGGCGTGGCCGATATGCAGGTAGCCGTTCGGCTCCGGCGGGAAACGGGTCACGATCCGGTTGTGCTTGTGGGAGGAGAGATCGGCCTGGACGATGTCGCGGATGAAGTCGCGCCCTGCCTCTGCCGTCGTGTCAGTCGTCATCAAAGGGTTCCCTGGAGGAGTCAGCTCAACCTTCTGCCAAATTCGTGCCGTCCGGCCAAGTCTGGTTTCAAGCCTGGTTTCAAGTCTGGTTTGAGGCCTGGTTTGGTGGGCAAAAGGTCAGCCGGGGGTTTAGTTATGTCCGGTTCCTGATATACACCACCGCCGTCTCAGCATACGTCTCGCTCGATCATGACCAAACCCGTCGTTACCCGCTTCGCCCCCTCACCGACCGGCTTCCTCCATATCGGAGGTGCCCGCACCGCGCTGTTCAACTGGCTCTATGCCAGGAAGCTCGGCGGCAAGATGCTGCTCCGGATCGAGGACACCGACCGTGAGCGCTCGACCAAGGAGGCGATCGACGCCATCCTGGACGGCCTGAAGTGGCTCGAGCTCGATTGGGACGGCGAGGTCATCTACCAGTTCAGCCGCGCTGCCCGCCATCGCGAGGTCGCCGAGAGCCTGCTCGCCGCCGGGCGCGCCTATTACTGCTATGCCTCGCCGGAAGAGCTCACCGCGATGCGCGAGAAGGCGCGCGCCGAGGGCCGCACCCGCCTCTATGACGGCATGTGGCGCGACCGCGATCCGGCCACGGCGCCCGACGGCATCAAGCCGACCATCCGCCTCAAGGCGCCGCAGACCGGCGAAACCGTGATCGAGGACCAGGTGCAGGGCCGCGTGGTCTGGCAGAACGAGAACCTCGACGACCTCGTCCTGCTGCGCGGCGACGGCACCCCGACCTACATGCTCGCGGTCGTGGTCGACGACCACGATATGGGCGTCACTCACATCATCCGTGGCGACGACCACCTGATCAACGCCGCGCGTCAGAAGCAGATCTACGACGCGCTGGAGTGGGAACTGCCGAGCATGTCCCACATTCCGCTGATCCACGGTCCCGACGGCTCGAAACTGTCGAAGCGCCATGGCGCGCTCGGCGTCGACGCCTACCGCGCGCTCGGCTACCTGCCGGCCGCCTTGCGCAACTACCTCGTCCGGCTCGGCTGGAGCCATGGCGATCAGGAGATCTTCTCGACCCAGGAGATGATCGACGCGTTCGACCTCTCGGGCATCGGCCGTTCTGCGGCACGGTTCGATTTCGCCAAGCTGGAGAACCTCAACGGTCACTATATCCGACAGAGCGACGATCAATCCCTCGTGACCCAGTTCGAGAGCGTGCTGGATTATGTTCCCGAGGGCGCCGCGCTGAAGGCCAAGCTCAACGACACCACCCGCGCGCAATTGCTGCGGGCGATGCCGAGCCTGAAGGAGCGCGCCAAGACGCTGATCGAGCTGATCTCGGGCGCCTATTTCATCTTCGCCGATCGTCCGCTCGCGCTCGATCCGAAAGCTGTGGCGCTGCTGACGCCGGAAACGCGTGCGTTGATCGGCCGCCTGCGCACCGCGCTGGAAGCCGTCAACGACTGGACGGCGGAAACCACCGAGACCGCGATGCGGAATTTCGCCGAGCAGAACAACCTGAAACTCGGCGCCGTCGCCCAGCCGCTTCGGGTGGCACTGACGGGACGCACGACGTCGCCGGGCATATTCGACGTGCTGGCCGTGCTGGGACGCCAGGAGTGCCTTGCCCGCCTCGCCGATCAGGCGGCGTGATCCTGCATGGACCCCCTCCAGGGTCCATCTTGCAGCGCACATGGCAATGAGCTACCCAATCCCGGACGCTTTCTCCACAAGCCGTTCCGCCCCGCCATGGGCCGCAATTTAGCGACTGGGCAAGGTCGGTTTTCGCAACGAATTCATCGGGGATATCACGATGGACGCAAAATCCAGCAAGACAGCCACACTCACCATCGGCAACAAGAACTACGATTTCCCGATCCTGAGCGGCACGGTTGGGCCTGATGTCATCGACATCGCCAAGCTCTACGGCCAGGCCGGGGTGTTCACCTACGACCCCGGCTTCACCTCGACCGGCAGCTGCCAGTCGAAGATCACCTACATCGACGGCGACGCCGGCGTGCTCGAGTACCGTGGCTATCCGATAGAGCAGCTCGCCGAGCACGGCGACTTCCTCGAGACCTGCTACCTGCTGCTGTACGGGGATCTTCCGACCCCGGCGCAGAAGAAGGACTTCGACCATCGCGTGATCCATCACACGATGGTGCATGAGCAGATGGCGCGGTTCTTCCAGGGCTTCCGCCGCGACGCTCATCCGATGGCGATCATGGTCGCCGCCGTCGGCGCGCTCGCCGCGTTCTATCACGACTCCACCGACATCAACGATCCGCGTCAGCGCATGATCGCCTCGATGCGGATGATCGCGAAGGTGCCGACGCTGGCGGCGATGGCCTACAAGTACACGGTCGGCCAGCCCTTCGTGTATCCGAAGAACTCGCTCTCGTTTGCCGAGAACTTCCTCAACATGTGCTTCGCGGTGCCCTGCGAGGACTACAAGATCAACCCGGTGCTCGCCGACGCGCTCGACAAGATCTTCATCCTGCACGCCGACCACGAGCAGAACGCCTCGACCTCGACGGTACGCATCGCCGGCTCGTCGGGCGCCAACCCGTTCGCCTGCATCGCGGCAGGCATCGCCTGCCTGTGGGGCCCGGCGCATGGCGGCGCCAACGAGGCCGCGCTCAACATGCTCTACGGCATCGGCAAGGTCGAAAACATTCCGGACTTCATCGCCAAGGTGAAGGACAAGAACAGCGAAGTTCGCCTGATGGGCTTCGGCCACCGCGTCTACAAGAACTACGATCCGCGCGCCAAGATCATGCAGAAGATGTGTCACGCGGTGCTGAAGGAGACCGGCCACGGCGACGATCCGATGCTCAAGGTCGCGATGGAGCTCGAGAAGATCGCGCTCAGCGATCCCTACTTCATCGATCGCAAGCTCTACCCGAACGTCGACTTCTATTCGGGCATCACGCTGAAGGCGATGGGCTTCCCGGTCTCGATGTTCACCGTGTTGTTCGCGGTCGCCCGCACCGTCGGCTGGATCAGCCAGTGGAGCGAGATGATCGAGGACCCGCAGCAGAAGATCGGCCGTCCGCGCCAGCTCTATACCGGCGTCGCACGCCGCGACTATGTGCAGATCGACAAGCGCAAGTAAGCTGCATCGCTGAAGAGAATCCGGGACGGCGCCATCATTCCTGATGGCGCCGTTTTCGTTTGCCCCGCGCGACTTCGGTCGCGATCGCGTCAAGGCGCGGCAGCCAGAACGCCCTGAACCGGTCGAGCCAGTCGTCGACCTCGCGCAGCCGCGCCGGCTCGACCGCATAGATGCGGCGCGTGCCCTCGGCGCGCACCGACGCGAAACCGGCGTCGCGCAAGATCCGCAGCTGCTGCGACACCGCCGACTGGGTGATGCCGAACTCGCGCTGCACGACCGCAACGACGTCGCCCGAACTGTGCTCGCCGGTCGCAAGCAGTTCCAGGATGCGCCGGCGGACGGGATCGCCGAGGATGTCGAAGGCGTGCAAGGTCGCTAAAGCGCGATGAGACTGCATCGTCATCCCGCTTTAGCTCTTTGCTTGAGCATGATCTCCGCGCAAACGCTTCGCGTTTGTCGCGAGGGAAAACCGCTTCACACTTTTCCGGATCATGCTCTAGCCTCCGCTCCCCGGCTCCGGCTCGCCGCAATAGGCCGCCGTGGTGTTTGCGGCCGATCTGCGCGCCGCAGCCTCCTCGGTGCCCGCCGCGATCGAGGCCCTGCACCAGTCCTCGCTGGCGCGGCGGATGAATTCCTTGCCGTCGCCGGTGGCTGGCCAGGCGGACGCGGCGGCGCGGTCGAATTCCTCGCCGGGCGGCATGGCCAGATAGAGCGCGAGCCCTAGCAGCGCGAGATCCCAGCCGACGCCGACCGCACCGGCCCCGTAGCGGTCCCAGAAGTCGCCCTCGATCACCGAGAGGTGTTCCAATTCCAGGCGCGTGGCGTCCGGGCCATTCTCGGCCAGCGTGACGCTAACCCAGCTGACCGTGCCCATGGACTCCCACGTGACGGCAAGCCGGCGCGGTGGCTCACACGTCGTGATCTCGCCGCCCGCATGGCCCTGGAACTGATAGCGGCCGCCAAGCCTCAGGTCGCCCGAGATCGGCAGGAACCAGCGCGGAATGCGTTCGGGGTTGGTCAGCACATCCCAGAGATCGGCAATGTCGGTGTCGTAGCTGCGGGTCGCGATCACCGCCCGGGCCGGCTTGCCGTCGCGTTCCCGGAAGGCGACTTCGCGAATGACGGCTCCGAGATAGGCGACCGGGTCGATCTTCATGGCATGCTCCGTCCTAATATTAGCTATTGCTAATATTAGGACGGTCTAAATATTCAGCGCAAGCGAGATCCTTGCGGCGGGATGTCGCCACTGAACTGAACGAGGACACGATCGATTGGCTAGGCCGAACGGCGGCCCATTTCCGCCAGCACGATGTCGGCGGCGCGGACGCTCGGCGGCTGGTCGCCGGTCGACATCTTCCCGTCCATCGTCGCGAACCCCACGAGCTGCCGCAGACGATCGGGCGAATCCGCAAGCACGTCGCCCAGCGCCGCCGCGAGCTTGTCCGGCGTGCAGTCCTCCTGCAGGAACTCGGGAATGATATCGCTGCCGATCACGAGATTGGCGAGGATCACCGAGGACACCCGGATCGCGCGGCGCAGGATGAACGCCTCGGCGGCGCCGACGCGATAGGCCGTCACCATGGGAATCCCTGACAGCGCGAGCTCCAGCGTCACCGTGCCCGACTTCGCGAGCGCAGCGCGGGCGACACGGAACGCGGCGCGCTTCTCGGTCTCGCCGATCGCGAGCCGCGGCACCACCGGCCACGACGCGACTCCCTCGCGCACCATCGCCTCGAGATGCGGCATGGTGGGAAGCACGAGCTCGAACGGCGTTTGCTTGTTGAGCTGGCCGAGCGCTGTGCCGAACAGCGCCAGATGATGCCTGATCTCGCTGCGCCGGCTTCCGGGCAGCACCAACAGCACCGGAGGCTGCGCATCGCGCCGCTTCTGCTCGTCCTCGTTCGGCCGCAGCGAGGCGAGCTGCTCGGTCAGGGGGTGGCCGACATAGCTGCACGGCGGTCCCTGCAGCTTGCGATATTCCTCCGGCTCGAACGGCAGCAGCGCGAGCACGTGGTCGACATAGCCCTGCATCGCGCGCGCCCTGCCCGGCCGCCAGGCCCAGACCGACGGCGACACGTAGTCGACGATCGGAATGTTCGGATTGCGGGCGCGGACACGACGGGCGACGCGGTGGGTGAAATCGGGGCTGTCGATGATGACGAGCATGTCAGGCGCGTCGGCGAGCACGGCATCGGCGGTGCGCCGGATCAATCGCAGGATTCTCGGCAATTGCTTCACGACGGCGGCAAAGCCCATGATCGAGAGCTCTTCGATCGGAAACAGCGGGACGATTCCCTGAGCAGTCATCGCCCGGCCGCCGACGCCGGAAAACTGCACGGCATCGCCGAGCCGCTGGCGCAGCACCTGCATCAGTGCCGCGCCGAGGCGGTCGCCGGATTCCTCGGTCGCGATGAGGAAGATCTTGCGAGCGGTGCTGGGGCTGCGCTCCTGCATCAGCCCGCCAGCCCGATGACAAACAGCCCCTTGGCGTCGGCGGCCTCGACCAGGGCCTGCGGCTCGGCGGCCAGCGTATTGCCGGCGATCACGGCGATGCCGGCGATACCGGCTGCTGCCGCGCCCTCGACCGTCCGCGGGCCGATGGTCGGCAGATCAAAGCGCAGATCCTGCCGGCTCTTCGGCGCCTTCACCAGCACGCCGCGGCCGGCCTTGGCGCGAATGCGGCCCTCGGCGCGCAGCCGCGCGACGCGCGCGAGCAGCCCGTCGGTACCCTCGATATCCTCGACCGCTACCACATGACCGTCGATCACCACGGCCGCCTGACCGATGTCGAACGGGCCGAGCGCGTCAAGCACGCCGCGTCCGCGCGCGATGTCGGCGAGTGCCGTGCCGTCGGGCGCCGCGCGCGTCACGGCACCCTCCGGCATCAACAGATCGGGCGCGACATCCTTGATCCCGACCATGCGGAAGCCCTGCTGCTCGAGGATGCGGCCAACGCTCGACAGCAAATGATCGTCGCCGCCGCGAAATGCGCGCACGACGTGGCCGAGCAGGCGCAGCGTGCCCCAGTCGAGCCGGATCTCCGACAGCGCGGGCCGCACCAGGGTGCCGATGAAGATCAGATCGCGGCAGCCTTCGTCGCGGAACAGCCGGGTCGCCCGCCCGAGCTGGCCGACCGAGATCCAGCGGTGACGAAACCGCTGCGCGCGCGCCGGATCGCAGGCGCCGCGCAGCGCGAACAGCACTGGCGTGATGCCGCGCGCAACCAGGGAGTCGGCGACCGCGAACGGCATGGCGCCGCCGCCGGCGATGACGCCGACCGGCGAGGAAAGCGAGGGAGCCGCTGACGTCATGCTGGCGGCCATCCCCTGCTCAATTGGTATCGGCGGGAAGGCAGAGCGGGCGCAGCTTGCCGCCCTCGATGAAGGCCAGGATTTCCGCAATCGCCGGATCCTCGCCCGCCAGCGGCTGCACCGAAGCGAGCCGCTCGGCGAAGATGCCGGGACCGTGGAACAGCTTTTGATAGAACGCGCGCACCGTCGCCAGCCGCGCCTTGGTGAACTGGCGGCGCCGCATGCCGATGATGTTGAGTCCTTCGAGAACCGCGTACTGACCGTTGGCGAGGCCGAACGGGATGATGTCGCCGCGCACGCCGCAGACGCCGCCGATCATCACCTGCGAGCCGACGCGGGTGAACTGGTGCACAGCCGACAGGCCGCCGATATAGACGAAGTCGCCGATCTCGCAGTGGCCGCCGAGCGTCGCCGACGTCGCGAAGATCACGCCATTGCCGACCATGCAGTCATGGCCGACATGGCTGTTGTTCATGAAGAAGCCGCGATCGCCGACGCGCGTGAGCCCGCCGCCCTTGACCGTGCCGACATTCATCGTCACGCCCTCGCGGATCGTGCAGGCTTCGCCGACTTCGAGGCGGGTCGGCTCGCCGCGATAGCTGAGATCCTGCGGCGGCCCGCCGAGCGCTGCGAACGGCGAGATGATGCAGCCGGCGCCGATCCTGGTATGCCCGCTGATCGTGACATGCGCGATCAGCTTGCAGTTCTCACCGAGCACGACGTTGGGGCCGACGATGCAGTACGGACCGATCTCGGTGCCGGCCCCGATCACAGCGCCATCGGCAATCCGCGCAGTCGGGTCGATCATGCTCATGAAATTTCGGTCCGGAATTCGTTAATGGCGCCAAGGTGCTATCGAGGCGCCAGCCTATCGATTGGGGCGGTCGTTAGCGCGACTTTGCCCGCCCTGTCCAGTGACGTATGATGACGGCCTGTTGCAAGAGAAGGTCGCAACCGAACCATGGTCCGGGCCGCCGCGCTGATCCTCAGCCTGCTCTCTGCGCCAATCGGCCCGGAGACGGTCGATCTCGGCAACAGCACGGCGGTCGATCTCTCGAGCTTCGAATGCCACGACATCAACCGCAGCACGATCGTCCAGCGGGTCTGCTACAGCACGGATCAACGCGCGCTGCTGGTGGCGGTCAGAGGCAGCTACCAGCATTATTGCGGCGTCCCTGCCGAAACCTACGACGCGCTGATGAACGCACCGTCGATGGGCATCTTCCTCAATCGCGTCCTGCGGATCGCGGGCGCGGACGGCCGCTACACCTGCACCACGTCGTGAGACCGGCGCGGCCTAATCCGTCAGCATCGCACCGACATCGGCTTCGGCGACGACCTGACCGTTGACCTTGGCATCGCCGTGAAACCACCACATCGTCTTGCGCCGGCCGAGCGAGCGCATGTGATACTCGATGGTGTCGCCGGGCATCACCGGCTTCCGGAACTTGCACTTGTCGATGGTGAGGAAATACACCGCGCGCGGCTTCTCGGTGCCCTCGACCGACTTGATGCCGATGACGCCGGCGGTCTGGGCCATCGCCTCGATCATCATCACGCCGGGGTAGACCGGGCGATCCGGGAAGTGACCCTGGAACGGCGGCTCGTTGAAGGTGACGTTCTTGATGCCGATGCCGCTGTAGTCGGTGCGGATCTTGATCACCCGGTCGATCAGCAACATCGGAAAGCGATGCGGAAGCGTCTTCAGGATATCGTTGATATCCACCAGCTCGAATTTGACCGGTGCCTCCTCCATCACTCCTGCCCCTCACCTTTGGCTTCGTTGTCGCGCACCAGACGCTCCACTGCGATAATTTCCCTGAACCACTGCTTGGTCGGCTTGGCGAAATGCCCGCCCCACCGACCGTTGGCCGGGATATCGTCCTTGACCGCGCTCATCGCCGTCACCTGGGCGCCGTCGCCGATCTTGAGGTGGTTGTTGATGCCCACCTTGGCGCCGAGCGCGACATTGTCGCCGATGGTCAGGCTGCCGGCGAGCCCGATCTGGGCCGCCAGCAGGCAGTGCCGGCCGATCGTCACATTGTGGCCGATCTGGACCTGATTGTCGATTTTGGTGCCCTCGCCGATCACGGTGTCGCGCAGGGAACCGCGGTCGATGGTCGAGGCGGCGCCGACCTCGACATTGTTCTGGATCACCACGCGACCGGTCTGCGGCACCTTCACATGGCCGGCCGGCCCGAAGAAGATGAAGCCGTAGCCGTCCTGGCCGATATTGCAGCCGGGATGGATCAGGACGTTGTTGCCGATCAGCGCGAACTGAATGGTGGTCTTGGCGCCGACATTGCAGTCGCGGCCGATCTTGACATCGGCCCCGATCACCGCGCCGGCGCCGATGATGGTGCCCGAGCCGATCTCGACCCGCGGGCCGATCACGACCAGCGGATCGACGATGACGCCGTCCTCGAGGCGCGCGGTGGGATCGATGATCGCCGACGGCGCGATCCCCTCGGTGTCGAACCAGGATTGCGGCCGCAGGGCATCGGCGTGCCATTCGCGGGCGAGCTCGACGAACACCGGGAACGGCTTCGCCGCCCGCAGCACGGCCGTGCCCTTCGGCACCTGCGCCTCGAAGCGCGGGCTGACCAGACACGCCCCGGCCTTGGTCGCGGCAAGCTGGTCGGCGTATTTCAGATTGTCGAAAAAGGCGAGATGCATCGGACCGGCCTCGTCGAGCGAGGCCAGCCCCCTGATCTGAAGCGCGCCCCTTTCGGGGTCGACCAGTTGCGCCTTCGTCAGCGCGGCTATTTCAGCCAGCGATGACGAAGGAGGACTCTTGTAGAAGATCGGCTGCGCCATTCCATCCGTCGCAGTCCGGTTGGCAATCGGTCTTAGAACGTCGTACCGCCGCCAAACCGGAATTCTTGCGTGCGGTCAAACGCACCCTTGGTCAGCGGCACCGCGTAGTCGAAGCGCAGCGGGCCGAACGGTGACTGCCAGATCAGGCCGACACCGACCGAGGTGCGGACAACCTTGCTGTCGTCGTAGCTCAGGCCAAGGCACGTACCCGGAGACGGCGGATTGTTCGTCGGCCTGACACAGCCAGGCACGTTGACTTCGCCGGTCGCCGCCCACGAGGTCGGGCCCTGGTAGTCGTACAGCCCGCCGGCGTCGGCATAGACCGCGCCCTTGAGCCCGACTTCCTTCGGCAGGAACCAGAACGGCATCTGCAGTTCCGCCGACACGCCCCAGTACTTGGTGCCGCCGATGGCGTCCATGGTGCCGTACGGGTTGATGTCACGCGGACCGATACCGTTCGGCGCGAAGCCGCGGACCAGGTTCGGGCCCATCTGGAAGTGATCGAGCATGCGCAGATCCGAAGTCCCGAGCTTGTTCAGGATGCCGCCCTGGGCGTGGATCACGCCGACGATGTCGGAGACCAGCGGGGTGTAGTACTTCGCGTCGATCGCGGTCTTGATGTAGCTGACGTCACCGCCAACGCCGGCGAAGTCCTGCTTGAAGTCGACGATCAGACCGTCGGTCGGGTTCTTGTTGTTGTCGAGCGTGTTGTAGTTGAGCGTGTAACCCAGTGCCGATGTGAGGGTCTTGCCGCCCGCCAGCTCCTTGCGGACCGGCAGCGAGGCTTCGCCGTCAAAGAAGCAGCCGAGACCATTGGTCGACACCAGGCTGATCCCGTTCAGGTTCGCATAGGCCGGGCTCGGATTGAACGCGGGGTTGGGCGTTCCATCCGGCAGGGTCGGCACGTTGTTACAGTTGTTCAGCGTCGACGGCAGGGTGATTTCCTGCTGGTAGATCGAGTAGCGCAGCTGCAGCGACAGATCTTCCCGCAGGCTGAAGCCGAGCCGCGGGCTGAAGCCCAGCGTCTTGGTGCCGTAGGCGATGTAGCTGTTGGACAGCTGCTGGCGCTGATAGAGGTCGAGGCCGAGCGCGACGCGGTAGTCGAGCAGATAGGGCTCGACGAACGACAGCGAGTAGCCGCGGGCATACTGGCCGTAGGTCACCGACGCCTTCGCGTACAGGCCGCGGCCGAGCAGGTTGCGCTCGGAGACGCTGACTTCGGCCAGCGCGCCGTCCGTGGTCGAGTAACCGCCCGACACCGAGAAGTCGCCGGTCGATTTCTCCTCGAGATCGACGATCAGGATGACGCGATCGCTGGAGGAACCCGGCTCGGTGGTGATCTTCACCGTCTTGAAGAAGTCGAGGTTCTTCAGCCGGCGCTCGGCACGGTCGACCAGCGCACGGTTGTAGGCGTCGCCTTCCGAGATATCGAACTCGCGGCGGATCACGTAGTCGCGGGTACGGCTGTTGCCGCGGATGTTGATGCGCTCGATATAGGTGCGCGGACCTTCGTCGATAGCGAAGGTGATCGACACCGTGTGATTGTCGAAGTTGCGATCACCGCGCGGCCGGACCACCGCGAAGGCGTAGCCGCGGCGCGATGCCTCGATCTGCATCTCCTCGACCGACTTCTCCAGCGCCTCGGCGTTGTAGAGCGAGCCGACATTGACGCGCGAGTAGGTGCGCAGCGCGTTCGGGTCGAGCGTTGCGATCGACGACGTATAGTTGACCGACGCGACGCGGTACTGCTGGCCTTCCTCGATCTTGAAGGTAACCAGGAAGCCCTTCTTCTCGGGATCGTATTCGGTCAGCGCGGCCACGACCTGGACGTCGGCATAGCCGTTCTTGAGATAGAAGCGACGCAGCAGGTCGCGATCGGCCTCGACCCGGTCGGGATCGTAGACGTCGTTGCCGCCGAGGAAGCTCAGGATGTTCGATTCGCGGGTCTTGATGACGTCGCGCAGACGGGACGCCGAATAGGCGCTGTTGCCGATGAACTCGATCGACCGGACGCCGGTCTTCACGCCTTCATTGACCTCGAAGATCAGGTCGACGCGGTTGTTCGGCTGCTCGATGATCTGCGGATTGACCCGCACGTCATAGCGGCCGGACCGACGGTAGATTTCGGCGATGCGCAGGGCGTCCGACTGGACCATCGGGCGCGAGAACGTGCCGCGCGGCTTGGACTGAACTTCAGCGGTGAGCTGCTCGTCCTTGATCTTCTTGTTGCCCTCGAAGGCAACGCGGCCGATCACCGGGTTCTCGACCACGACCACGACGAGGCGCCCGCCCCGCTGGTCGATATGGACGTCCTGAAACAGGCCGGTCTCGATCAGCGCCTTCAGACCGTCGTCGATCTGGGCCTGGGCCAGCCGACCGCCCGGTCCGGGATGGAAGTAGGAGCGGATGGTTTCAAGCTCGACACGGCGGTTCCCCTCCACCGTGATCGAATCGACGGTCTGCGCCGACGCAGGCACAGACACAGCTACGGTCGCCAAGGTGGCAACCACCGGCGCGGCGAACATGACCAAGGCGGCGAACAGCCCCCCCCTCACTCGCATTCCAAACATCATGCGCAATGCGCCCTTATCTTAACGATGCCAGATCGTTCCCCAACGACCCGACAGATTCCCAACCTGCCGCTCAGCTTGTAACCAAATTTGCCAAGGGGGCAAACTTACTAGAGCTGAACATTTCCATTTTCGTTCCAAGACGTTGCCCATTGGCAACGCCACAAAAAAGCCCGTTTCAGGACCCGGCGATCCTGAGGATGTCGTTATACGTCGCAAACACCATCAGCATCAGGACCAGACCCAGCCCGATTCGGAAACCCACCTCCTGCGTCCGCTCCGAGAGCGGGCGTCCCCGCAGCGCCTCCGCGCTGTAGAAAAGCAGGTGTCCGCCATCCAAAAGCGGGATCGGAAACAGGTTCAGCAGGCCGATCGAGACCGACAGGATGGCGCAAAGGTTGATCACGAACTGGAACCCGGCGCTCGCGGCCTGCCCCGACAGCTTCGCGATTCCAATGACGCCGCTCACCTCGGCCGGATTGCCGGTTCCAACGAACAGCGACCCCAGGAACTTGAACGTGCTGGAAATGATGTACCAAACCTGCTCGACGCCGATCTTGAGGGCCTCCAGCACGCCGACCGAGGCGCTGGTCGCTTCGCCGACCTGAGCCTTGTGCTCGATTCCGAGCACGCCGATTCGGTGGGCATTGCCGAAGGGGTCTTTGACCTCCCGGAGCGCCGGCGTCGCCTTGAGCGCGACAATCGCACCATCGCGCTTCACCTTGAATCCAAGCTCTGAACCAGCATTCGAAGCTACAATCCGCTGCATGTCGGCGAAGCTCTGGATCGCGCTGCCGTCGATATCCACGACGACATCGCCGACCTTGAAGCCGGCGTTCGCGGCGACGCTTTCGGCCACTAGGCCGTCGACCCGGGCAATCGTGCTCGGCTTGCCGTAGTAGAGCGCCATGCCCGCGAAAATCAGGGCGCCGAGAATGAAGTTCGCCACCGGGCCGGCCGCAACGATGGCGGTGCGCTTTCCGACCGATTTGTGATGGAAGCTGCCTTCACGCTCTTCCGCCGTCATGGCGGCGAGCGTCTCGGTGGACGGCGTCGAAGCCTCGCTGTCGTCGCCGAAGAATTTGACGTAGCCGCCGAGCGGAATCGCCGAGATCTTCCAGCGCGTGCCATGCCGGTCGTTGAAGCCGGCGAGCTCCGGGCCGAAGCCCAGCGAGAACGTCAACACCTTCACGCCGGCCCAGCGCGCGACCAGGAAGTGGCCGAGCTCATGGAAGAAGACGACGATGGTCAGGACGAAGAGAAAGGGAACGATGGTACCGAGAAGCCCATGACTCAACGCATTGATACTATGAATAAAATACTCGGGCATTCGATTTTCCCTCGACAAGAGCCAAAGGCTCCGTCCCCAACCCTCTAGGTTGCCTTTAAGGCAATTTGAGGCAATAGGGCGGCAGCTTTATTTCGCGCGATATGGTCAACGGAAATCGCATCATCCGCCGAGTGCAGTGGTGGCTGATTCCCTGACTTGATCCAATCGTTCATCGTCGCCTCGACCAGCCGGGCGATCGCGCCGAACTTGATCTTGCCGGCGATAAACGCGGCGACCGCGATCTCGTTCGCAGCGTTGTAGACCGTCGTCGCGCCGTGCCCCATCCGCAACGCCTCGTAGGCCAGCCGCAGCCCCGGGAAGCGCTCAAAATCCGGCGCCTCAAAGGTGAGCTGTCCGATCTTGGCGAGGTCGAGCTTGGCGGACGGGCCGACGACGCGGTCGGGCCAGCCGAGGCAATGCGCGATCGGGATCCGCATATCGGGCGTGCCGAGTTGGGCGACCACCGAGCGATCGGAGAACTCGACCATGCCGTGGATGATCGACTGCGGGTGCACCAGCACGTCGATTTCGTCGGGCGTCAAAGCGAACAGATAGGACGCCTCGATCACCTCGAGACCCTTGTTCATCATCGAGGCGGAATCGATCGTGATCTTCTGCCCCATGCTCCAATTCGGATGCTTCAGCGCCTGTTCCAGCGTCGCCTGCTCGATGTCGGCGGGCGCCCAGGTACGGAACGGGCCGCCGGACGCGGTGATGATCACCCGCGTCAGTTCCTCGCGGTTGCCGGAAGCCAGCGCCTGGAATAGCGCATTGTGCTCGGAGTCCGCCGGCAGGATGCAGGCGCCGGCCTTCCTGGCCCGCTCCATGAAGATATCGCCGGCACAGACCAAGCATTCCTTGTTGGCCAGCGCGACGGTGGCGCCACGATCGACCGCGGCAAGTGCGGGCTTCAGCCCGGCCGCGCCGCTGACCGCCGCCATCACCCAATCGGCCGGCCGCGCGGCCGCTTCGATGATCGCGCTCTCCCCGGCCCCGCATTCGGTCCGGGTTCCGGCCAGCGCGTCCTTCAGCTCCGAAAGCTTCGCCGGATCGGCAATGGCCGCGAACCGCGCGCCGAATTCCTTGGCCAGTTTGGCGAGGCCCTCGACATTGCTGTTCGCGGTCAGCGCCTCGACCCGGTAGCGGTCGCGCGCGCCACGCAGCAGATCCATAGTGCTGTCGCCGATCGAGCCGGTGGCACCGAGGACGGTTACGGTCCGCAGGGCGGATGCCGCCGCGGCCTTGTTGTTACGCAACGGAACTGCGCTCATCTCATCACCAAACCATAAGACCGCGCCCGACGCCATCGGCGCCACCACGGAGAAAGCCGAAAATCGCCGCCACAATGACGGCCGCAACAAATCCGTCCAGGCGGTCCAGGAGGCCGCCATGACCGGGAATGATGTGACTCGAATCCTTCACGCCGAACCGCCGCTTCACCGCGGATTCGAAGAGATCGCCAAGTTGCGAGACCACCGACAACACGGCGCCGAGCATCAAGAGCGGACCGGTCGAGCCGATCTCAAGGGCGGCAAAGCCGGCAGCGACCAGCAGGCTCGCCCCGAAGCCGCCAACCGCGCCCGCCCATGTCTTCTTCGGGCTGACCCGCACCCAGAGCTTCGGCCCGCCGATACTGCGGCCCGCGAAGTAGCCGCCGATATCGGTGACCCACACGATCAGCAACACGAACATCAGCGCGGCAAAGCCCTTCGCCGTGTCGAGGCGCAGCAGGACCGATGCAATCTCGGCCCCTGCCGCATAGAGCAGTCCCGCAATGGCCCAGTTGCGCCGCGCGCCGGACGTCAGTGCCACAACAACCGCACCGGCGGCGAGCACGATCAGGGCCGCATCGATACGGCCGGCCATCAGGCATAGCCCGGCGAACAGCAACGCGACCACGCCGGGCACCACGACACGGAGCTCGCGTCCGAGTCCGGTGACAACAAGCCATTCCGCGAACAATCCGGCCGCCGCCAATGTCACGAGGAGCGACCAGGCGACGCCGCCCATATAGGCCAGCGCGATCGCAACCGGCGCCAGCACCAGCGCCGCAATCACGCGCATCGCGAGATTGCGCGACCCCTCCTCGTTTGCTGCCGCCGGCGCGGCCTCGCCCTCGGTCACGATCCGGTTTTCGCAGCGAGCCCGCCGAACCGGCGCTCGCGCTTGCCGTATTCCGCAATCGCGCCTTCGAGCGCCGCCTTGTCGAAATCTGGCCAGTGAATCGGCACGAACACGAGTTCGCTATAGGCGGCCTGCCACATCAGGAAGTTGGACAGACGCTGCTCGCCGCTGGTGCGGATAATCAGATCCGGATCCGGAATGTCGGGCGCATCGAGATATTGCCCGAGCGTGTCGGCATCGATGGAGTTGGCGTCGCGCTTGCCTTCGGCAACCTCGCGCGCGAGGCGCCGCGCCGCGGCGGCGATCTCCGCCCGCGAACCATAGTTGAAGGCGACCACAAGGCTGAGCTTGACGTTGTTCTTCGTCAGCTCCTCTGCCTCGTTGAGCAGCGCGCAGATGTCGGCGTCAAGCCCGTCACGCTCGCCGATCACGCGCACCCGCACCCCGTCACGATGCAGCGTCGCCAGATCGTTGCGGATGAAGCGGCGCAACAGGCCGAACAGATCGCCGATCTCGCTCGCGGGCCGCGACCAGTTTTCCGAGCTGAAAGAAAAAATGGTGAGATAGACGATGCCGAGTTCATGGGCCGCACGCACCACGCGGCGCAGCGCTTCGACGCCGCGGCGATGGCCCTCGACGCGCGGCAGGCCGCGCGAAGCGGCCCAGCGCCCGTTGCCGTCCATGATGATGGCCACATGCAACGGACTGCCGGAGCGATCCGGTCCGTCAGCTGCTGGGGCGGCGGCGTTCGACATCGGCTCGTTCCCGTAGCGCCTTCAGACCGTCAGGATTTCCTTTTCCTTGGCGGCAAGCAGCTGATCGACTTCGGCGATCACGCCGTCGGTCGCCTTCTGGACCTCGTTCGACAGGCGCTCCTGATCGTCCTCGGAGATCTCGTGATTCTTCTCGAGCTTCTTGATCACGTCGAGGCCGTCGCGGCGCACGTGGCGTACCGCGACCTTGGCCGCTTCCGCATATTTGTGCGCGACCTTGACGAGCTCCTTGCGGCGCTCCTCGTTGAGTTCGGGAATCCGCAAGCGCAGCACCTGTCCTTCGGTCGCCGGCGACAGGCCGAGGTTGGAGTCGACGATTGCCTTCTCCACGGCCTTGACCATCGTCTTGTCCCAGACCTGCACCGAGAGCAGGCGCGGCTCGGGCACGCTGATGGTGGCAACCTGGTTGAGCGGCATATGCGAGCCGTAAGCCTCGACCTGGACCGGCTCCAACATAGAGGCCGCGGCACGGCCGGTGCGCAGGCCGCCGAGCTCGTGCTTGAGCGATTGCGTGGCGCCCTGCATGCGGCGCTTCACGTCGTTGATGTCAAAACCAGCTGCGGCCATGACGTTTCTCCCTTTCACTAGAAACCGGCTGTCGACGCCCTCGGGTCCAAAATCTGGACCCGGAGGCGCGGCAATCAGCCGGCGACGACGGTGCCGTGTCCGGTACCGCGCAGAATCGCACCGATCGAACCGGGCTCCGCGATAGAGAACACGATGATAGGCAGCGACGTCTCGCGGGCAAGTGCGAAAGCGGTCGCGTCCATGACCTTGTAGCCGCCCTCGATCGCCTGCGAATGGGTCAGGCGGTCGAAGCGCTTGGCTTTGGGGTCCTTCTTCGGATCGGCGCTGTAGACGCCGTCGACATTGGTGGCCTTCAGCACCGCCTGCGCGCCGATTTCGGCCGCGCGGAGCACGGCGGTGGTGTCGGTCGTGAAGAACGGGTTGCCGGTTCCACCGCCGAGCAGGACGATGCGTCCCTCGGCGAGATATTTGTGCGTTGCACTACGGGTGAACAGCTCGGAAATCTCCGGCATCACGAATGCCGACAAGGTCCGCGCCGGGGTTCCCTTGCGCTCGATCGCCGCCTCCAGCGCGAGGCAGTTCATCATGGTGGCAAGCATACCCATGGTGTCGCCGGTCGGCCGGGAGACGCCGCGCGAGGACACCTCGACGCCACGGACGATGTTGCCGCCGCCGATCACGACGGCGACCTCGATACCGAGCTTGCGGGCTGCGATCAGGTCGTCGGCGATGCGATCGACCGTCGGTTGATCGATACCGAACCCGTGGGAGCCGGCCAGATATTCGCCGGACAGCTTGATCACTACGCGACGATAGATCGGCTCAGCCATGATGCGATCGCTTTCTTATCCCGCGCAGGCAGGCCTCCGGCGCAGAGCGCCGGACGCCCTGGTGTCAGCGGTTACTTCTTGCCGCTGGCGGCCGCGACTTCGGCGGCGAAGTCACTTTCCTGCTTCTCGATTCCCTCACCGAGAGCATAGTTCACAAAGCCAGCGATTTTGATCGGCCCGCCGACCTTACCCTCAGCTTCCTTCAACGCCTGGGCAACCGACTTGCCGCTGTCGTGGATGAAGGCCTGATCGAGCAGGCAGACCTCCTTGTAGTAGGTCTTCAGGCCGGAATCGACGATCTTCTCGATGACGTTCTCCGGCTTGCCCTGCTGGCGGTACTTGTCGGCCAGCACGTCCTTCTCGCGCTTGACGGTCTCCGGATCGAGCCCGGCCGGGTCGAGCGCCAGCGGCTTCGCCGCCGCGACGTGCATGGCGAGCTGGCGGCCGAGCACCGCGAGCTCGTCGGTCTTGCCGGCGGACTCCAGCGCCACGATCACGCCGATCTTGCCGGCGCCCTCGACGACCGCGTTGTGGACATAGCTCGACACCACGCCCTTGCTCACCTCGAGCGAGGCGGCGCGGCGCAGCGTCATGTTCTCGCCGATGGTCGCGATCGCGTCGGAGATCGCGGTCTCGACGGTGACGTCGCCGACCTTGGCCGCCTTGATCTTCTCGACGTCAGCGCCGTTGTGCAGCGCGACCTGGGCGATCATCTTGACCAGGCCCTGGAACTGCTCATTGCGCGCAACGAAGTCGGTCTCCGAGTTGACCTCGACCAGCACGCCCTTGGTGCCGGAAGTCAGCGCGCCGATCAGGCCCTCGGCCGCGACGCGGCCGGCCTTCTTGGCGGCCTTGGAGAGGCCCTTCTTGCGCAGCCAATCCTGCGCTTCCTGCATGTCGCCGTTGTTCTCGGTCAGCGCCGCCTTGCAATCCATCATGCCCGCGCCAGTCGACTCGCGGAGCTCCTTGACCATCGCTGCTGTGATCGTTGCCATCGTTCAATGTCCTTCTTGCCTGTACAGAAACCGCGGCGCCCGATGGCGCCGCTATCTGCAACAGGGAGATCGTTGTTCGTGGAATAGAAGCGGCGGCCGGGCGAGACCCGGCCACGCCGCGTAGCCTTTATTCCGCTTCGGCGAGCGTCTTGGCCTGGGCGACCCAGGCGTCGGCACGGCTCGGCAGACCGACTTCTTCGCCGATCTTGTGCGCGGTGTCGTGGTCGAGCTCGGCGAGCTGCCAGTAGTGGAAGATGCCGAGGTCGTTGAGCTTCTTCTCGATCGCACCGGACACGCCGGTGAGCTTCTTGAGGTTGTCGGCGGTGCCGCGCGGGCCGGCGAGGCCCTGGAAGCCGGACGGCGCAGCCGCCGGAAGGTCTTCCTGCACGGGCGTCGCCGACGCACCGATGTCGATTCCGGAATCGCCCTGAGCGCGCGAGATGCCATCGATGGCGGCGCGCGCCACGAGATCGCAATACAGCGAGATCGCGCGGCCGGCGTCGTCATTGCCCGGCACCACATAGGTGATGCCCTTCGGGTCCGAATTGGTGTCGACGATCGCCGCGACCGGGATGTTGAGCCGCTGGGCTTCCTGGATCGCGATGTCTTCCTTGTTGGTGTCGATCACGAAGATCATGTCGGGAAGGCCGCCCATGTCCTTGATGCCGCCGAGCGAACGGTCGAGCTTGTCGCGCTCGCGCTGCAGCGTCAGCCGCTCCTTCTTGGTGTAGGAGTTGGCTTCGCCCGACGACAGCACGTCGTCGAGATGACGCAGGCGCTTGATCGAGGCCGAGATCGTCTTCCAGTTGGTCAGCGTGCCGCCGAGCCAGCGCGAGTTGACGAAGTACTGCGCCGAACGCTTGGCAGCGTCGGCAACGCCGTCCTGGGCCGAGCGCTTGGTGCCGACGAACAGGATGCGGCCGCCCTTGGCGACGGTATCGCTGACCGCCTGCAGGGCACGGTGCAGCATCGGCACGGTCTGCGCGAGGTCGATGATGTGGATGTTGTTGCGGGCGCCGAAGATGTAATCCTGCATCTTCGGATTCCAGCGGTGGGCCTGGTGGCCAAAGTGAACGCCAGCTTCAAGCAACTGACGCATAGAAAAATCGGGTAGCGACATAGTGATAATTCTCCGGTTGGTTCCTCCGGAAACGTGTGAGCAAACGCGCCTGAATGGCCCGGTTGCCACCGGACGGCCTTGAGAGCCATGTTTCCGTGTGAGATGGCGCGCTATATAGCGCGATTTGCGCCAGAAGCAAGGAAATACGGCCGGTTACACCGGCCGGCCGGGCCCAATTCGTGCCGAAACGGCACTGTTTGGCGTCCGGAGTCCCCAGTTTACAGGGTCTGCACGTCGACCACGCCCGCCACCGCCTTGATCGCGCCGGCGATCTGCGGCGAGACCTTGTAGCGGCCGGGCAGCTTCATCTCCACCTCGGTTTCGAGGTCCAGCATCATCACCAGCGAGACGTCGCCATCGGCCCCCGCCGCCGGTGGCGGCGCGGCGGCCGGCTTCACGGCCGGTGCCCTTGCTGCGCCGCCCGGGGCGGGCGCGGCTTCCGGCATGTTGAGGCGGCGGGCGATCGACTCCAGCGGCTTGGTGTCGCGGACGAAGATGCGCAGGCCCTTCTGCGTCTTGGCCGCGGCGTGATCCAGCGGCTCGGCGTGCAGCACCCTCGCCCGCACGTCCTCGCCCTGCAATTCGGCGCCGAGCTGCAACAGCACGGCCGCGCCCGGCTCGAGCACATCGCGGTATTGCGCAAGGCCCTCCGAGAACAGCACCGCCTCGAAATGGCCGGTCGGGTCCGACAGGCCCATGATGCCCATCTTGTTGCCGGTCTTGGTGCGCCGCTCCATGCGCGACACCACGGTTGCCGCGACCTTGCCCGCCGTGGCGCCGGTCTTCACCGCGCGGGAGAATTCCGCCCAGGACTGCACGCGCAGCCGCTTCAGCGCGGTGGCGTAGTCGTCGAGCGGATGGCCCGACAGGAAGAAGCCGATCGCATCATATTCGCGCCGCAGCCGGTCGGCGGGCAGCCACGGCTCGATCTGCGGCAGCATGATGCTCGGCGCGTCCGCCGCGCCGCCGAACATGTCGTTCTGGCCCGAGG
The DNA here is from genome assembly GCF_054063995.1 of Bradyrhizobium sp. USDA 4504. NCBI lineage: Bacteria > Pseudomonadati > Pseudomonadota > Alphaproteobacteria > Hyphomicrobiales > Nitrobacteraceae > Bradyrhizobium > Bradyrhizobium sp. USDA 4504. Next base: position 3,095,984 of record NZ_JBSSGV010000001.1, read on the forward strand.
TCGCCGCCTCATGGCTGCGCTGGCAGGCGGCGAGGATCGCATCGGCGCCGGCGAAGACGCGCGCGCGGTTCGGCTCCAGCGTGTCGAAGGCGCCGGCCGCCGCAAGGCTCTCGATGATCCGCTTGTTGACGGCGCGCGGGCTCACCCGCGCGGCGAAATCGGCGAGCGAGGTGAAGGCCCCCTTCTTGTTGCGCTCCTCGATGATCTGCTCGACCGCCTGGATGCCGACGCCCTTCAGCGCCGCGAGCGCGTAGTAGATCGTGTTCTCGCTGACCTCGAAGGTCGCGCCGGAGCGATTGATGTTGGGCGCCTCGACCTTGATGCCGAGCCGTTGCGCCTCGGAACGGAATTCGGACAGCTTGTCGGTGTTGTTGAGTTCGAGCGTCATCGACGCCGCCAAAAACTCAACCGGGTAATGCGCCTTCATATAGGCGGTGTGGTAGGACACCAGCGCATAGGCGGCCGCGTGGCTCTTGTTGAAGCCGTAGTCGGCGAACTTGGCGAGCAGCTCGAAGATCGTCTCGGCCTGGCCCTTCGCCACGCCGTTCTTCATCGCACCGGCGACGAAGATGTCGCGCTGCTTGTCCATCTCGGCGCGGATCTTCTTGCCCATCGCGCGGCGCAGCAGGTCGGCCTGGCCGAGCGAGTAGCCAGCCATCTGCTGCGCGATCTGCATCACCTGTTCCTGATAGATGATGACGCCGAAGGTCTCCTTCAGGATCGGCTCCAGGATCGGATGCAGATATTCCGATTCCTCGTCGCCGTGCTTGCGCGCGCAATAGGTCGGGATGTTCGCCATCGGGCCCGGGCGATACAGCGCCACCAGCGCGATGATGTCCTCGAAGCGGTCCGGCCGCATGTCGATCAGCGCGCGCCGCATGCCCTGGCTTTCCACCTGGAACACGCCGACGACATCGCCCCGCGCCAGCATCTGATAGCTCGGCGCATCGTCGATCGGCAGCGTCGCGAGATCGATATGGACGTTGCGCTGCTTGAGCAGCTTCACCGCGACGTCCAGCACGGTCAGCGTCTTCAGGCCGAGGAAGTCGAATTTCACGAGGCCCGCCGGCTCGACCCATTTCATGTTGAACTGGGTGACCGGCATGTCGGATTTCGGATCGCGGTAGAGCGGCACCAGCTCGCTCAGCGGCCGGTCGCCGATCACGATGCCGGCGGCATGCGTCGAGGCATGGCGCGTCAGGCCTTCGAGACGCTGCGCGATGTCGAACGCACGCGCGACCACCGGATCCTCGTCGCGGAACGCCTGCAGCTTCGGCTCGCCCTCGATCGCCTGCGCCAGCGTCACCGGCGCTGCGGGATTCTGCGGCACCAGCTTGGTCAGCTTGTCCACCTGCCCATAGGGCATCTGCAGCACGCGCCCGACGTCGCGCAGCACGCCGCGCGCCTGCAGCGTACCGAAGGTGATGATCTGCGCCACCTGGTCGCGGCCGTAGCGCTCCTGCACGTACTGAATCACCTCGCCGCGGCGGTCCTGGCAGAAGTCGATGTCGAAGTCCGGCATCGAGACGCGTTCGGGATTGAGGAAGCGCTCGAACAGCAGCGCAAACCGCATCGGATCGAGGTCGGTGATGGTCAGCACCCAGGCGACCAGCGAGCCGGCGCCGGAGCCGCGGCCCGGCCCGACCGGAATGCCCTGCGCCTTCGCCCATTTGATGAAGTCGGAGACGATCAGGAAGTAGCCCGCGTATTTCATGCGGGTGATGACGTCGAGCTCGAAGGCAAGCCGCTTGCTGTAGTCCTCTTCAGTCATTCCCGGCGAGAGACCGTGTACCCGCAGGCGATTCGCGAGCCCCTCCTCGGCCTGGCGCTTCAACTCGGCGGCCTCGTCGGCGGCGGCATCGGCGCTGGCGGCGGCACCCACCGTGAAGAACGGCAGGATCGGTTTGCGGGTCTTCGGCCGGAACGAGCAGCGCTCGGCGATCTCCACCGTCGAGGCCAGCGCCTCCGGGATGTCGGCGAACAGCACCGCCATTTCCGCGCGGGTCTTGAAGCGGTGATCCGGGGTCAGTTGCTCGCGGTTGGTCTCGGCAATCAGATGGCCGCCGGCGATGCAGAGCAGCGCGTCATGCGATTCGTAGTCGTCATTGCTGGCAAAATACGGCTCGTTGGTCGCGACCAGCGGCAGGCCCTTGCTGTAGGCGAGATCGATCAGGCCGCCCTCGGTGCGGCGTTCCTTGTCGGCCCCGTGGCGCTGCAATTCGATGTAGAGGCGATCGCCGAACAGACTGGCGAGGCGCTCGCAGCGGGTGGTCGCCAGCGCCGCCTGTTCTGCCCGCAGCGCCAGCGCGATCGGCCCGTCCGGGCCGCCGGTCAGCGCAATCAGGTCCTCGGCGTCGTCGGTGAGCCAATCGAACTTGATGTGCGGGGTCTGGTTGACCGGCGTCTCCAGGAACGCCCGCGAGTTCAGCCGCATCAGGCTGCGGTAGCCGCGCTCGCGCGCCGCCAGCAGCACGATTCGCGCCGGGCCCGTCGTCGCAAGGATGCTCCGCGTATTCGGATCGACGTCGCCGAAATCCACCGCCAGCTCGCAGCCGACGATCGGCTGGATGCCGTAGCCGGCCATCTTGTCGGAGAATTCCAGCGCGCCGAACATGTTGTCGGTATCGGTCAGCGCCAGCGCCGGCTGGCGGTCGGCCTTCGCGAGTTCGCCCAGCTTGGCGATCTTGATCGAGCCCTTCAGCAGCGAATAAGCGGAATGAACGTGAAGGTGAACGAATCCGGCATTCGGCATGGCTGCTTACGGAATCTCTTGAGTCAGGGATGGAGCGAGCGCCAGGGCCGGAACTCGAAAGTGTCAGACCCGACTCGCAATCCCATGGTGGAGCCTGACCCCTGCCAAGTCCACGCCGAACGCGGCGTGGCGGCAAGTCCTCCTGCTTTTCCCCAGGGGCAGACCATGCCGCCAGCGATGCCCCTGTCCCCGCGGGCGCATTTTCAGAATTGGGTGATCAGCTGGGCCCACACCGCGATCATCCCGACGAACAGCGTGATCGATGCCAGCGCTGCAGCTTCCTGTACGAAAATCTTCAACATGGCCGCTCTCCCTGAACTGGAACGTATGTAGAACATTGTTCCTTTTTTGTTCTAGGAGTCAAGCAACGCCGGCGACCCAGTTCGAGAAGTGACCCCTGTGGTTAATTCCTGAGCGGCCGACGTCTCGCCGCCGACAGTGATCCGGATGGCGAACTCGTCTTGAGCCTCCGGGGAGCTAGTTACCGCAGCAATTCCCAGCCTGCCCGGGAGGGCAAAGGACCGTTCCGTATGAGCAAAACACGCAGCAATCTCCTGCTTTCGGTTTCAGGCGAGTGCCGCAGCCCTTGCAATCATAGAAGAACCGGCAGGCGTCGGTCGGCATCGTCTCGATGGAGACATGGCCGCAGGACGGGCACGTCAGTTGGGAAGTCAGCTGCAGGTCCGTCATGCCCGCGAATATGCGGCGTTGACTGTTCGGTTGGAAAGCCCCGCCCAATCAAACCCGACCCGAATACCGGAGCGGACGGCAAAGCCCGTCCCCTGCTCCTGGCCGATCGGCGGCGCCGCCAGGCCAACAAAAAACCCCGGGCCGAAGCCCGGGGTTTTCGATGCCGCTTGAATTAAGCGAGCGATCAGTACTTCGCGATGACCGGGCCACCGAACTTGTAGTTCAGACGGCCGAGGACCATGTCGGTGTCGCCACCGGTGTGGAAGCCGGTCACGGCAACACCAGCCGGGGTCACGAAGGTCGCGCCATGGGTGTCTTCGAAGATGTGGTTGTACTCAACGCCGAGCGACCAGCCCTGCGAGAAGGCGAATTCGAGGCCAACACCGACCGTCGGGCTCCAACGGGTGTCGAAGCCGGTCTCGGACGCCAGATTGCCGGCCGCGTTGAGGAACTGGAAGTTGCGATCGGTGACCGCAGCACCGCCCTTGGCGTACAGCAGGACGTTATTCCAGGCGTAGCCGATCTGACCGGTGAACAGGCCGAACGCATCGGTCTTCGAGCGAACGATGCCGCCCGGGACGACCAGGTTGCCGGTGCTGCCGGAGAAGTCAGCCCAGTTGCCCTGAGCTTCCAGACCGAACACCCAGCCGCCGGCCTGCCAGCGGTAGCCGATCTGGCCACCGACGGTGCCGCCGTTGGCGTCGAAGCTTCCGACGCCGCCGAAGCCGTCGACCGAACGGTTGTCGTGGCTCTGGCCCCAACCACCGTTGATACCAATGTAGAAGCCAGTCCAATCATAAACAGCGGCAACCATGGGCGGCGGAGCCTTGGTGTAAGGGCGAGCCGCGAGGTCAGCCGCGGAAGCAGCAGTCGCGCTGAGCGCGAGCATGCTGGCGGTGACAAGCAAAATCTTTTTCATTTTCCCGTTCCAACTTTTTCTACAGGCCCCCAAGGCCGCGAGACACCGTCATAGCAGCCCCCGGCGGAATTGCTGTAACTTCGCGGCAACAGGCAGGGCCAAACGACTTCGCTCAAATTTGAAGTTAATACTGTATTACGGGCACTTCCTGGAGTTTTTGCCACATAATTGCCGCACAATCTTCACAATTCGGATCTGCGTGCGCAGCTGGGCGCAAGATCGTTGACCGGAACCGGCTTGTCCGATTTGGATCGTCGCCAAGGTCGAATCTTCGCAGCAAAAGGAATGCACATGCGGACGATGATTCTTGCTGCTGCGGCGTCTGTGGCCGCATTCGCGACGCTGGGGACTGTGCCCGCGCATGCCGTCGGCGTGCGTTACCCGTTCTGCATTCAAGGCGACCGCTATCCCGGCCTGAGCAACTGCTCCTATCCGTCGTATGAGGCGTGCCTGGCCACCGCTTCGGGCATCGGGCAGAACTGCATCGCCAACCCCTATTATGCCGGCGACAACGACCCGCGCTCGTATCTTCACGTGTCCCCGCGGGACCGCCGTGAGGGCAATTTCTTCGACCTGTTCATCCACTGATACGCTCGGTCCGGCAACCCCGGCGCGGGAATGTGAGTTGATCCGGCGCTGCGCACAGGTGCCTATTCGCGCGCGCTCGGCATCAGCATTGCCGGCGCCGACGAGGAGATTTCTGATGCGCAGTCTGATTCTGGCACTCTTGCCGACACTCCTGGCCTTGGCAGCCGCGCCGGCCAGCGCCCAGAAATACGATTCGACCTCGCCGGTCTGCAAAACCAACTACCGATGGGGCGGTGAGGATACCGACTGCGGCTACACGTCGATCGCGCAGTGCCAGGCTTCGGCGTCCGGCCTCGCGGCGATCTGCATCAACAACCCCTACTATGCCGGGCCGCCGATCGACAGGCAGCCGAGAGCATCCGGCAGACGGCCTCGCCCCGCTTATTGAGAGCCAGAAGTATTTCGTTCCGATCGAAGCGACACGGAAAAAGGCTGCGGATTCTCTCGTCTTAGCGCGGCTTCTTCACGCGCACCGCTAGCCAGTTCACGCGACGGCGCACTATTCGAGCTCGACAACCTGTCCGTTCGACAGCGACACCCGGCGATCCATTCGCGCGGCGAGATCCAGATTGTGAGTCGCGATCAGCATCGCGACCCGGGTCGCCTTCACGAGTTGCATCAGCGCGTTGAAGACGTGGTCGGCCGTGCCGGGATCGAGATTGCCGGTCGGCTCGTCCGCGAACAGTACCCGGGGCGCGTTGGCAACCGCGCGCGCGATCGCGACACGCTGCTGCTCGCCGCCCGAGAGCTCGGCTGGGCGATGGGTGATGCGATCGCCGAGCCCGAGATAGGAGAGAATCTCGGTCGACCGTTTCACGGTTTCGGAGCGTTTGAGGCCACGAATCATCTGCGGCAGCATGACGTTCTCGAGCGCCGAGAACTCCGGCAGCAGCCGGTGCGATTGATAGACGAAGCCGATATCGGAACGGCGAATCTGGGTGCGGTCGACGTCGGACATCTGCGAGGTCGGCGTGCCCGCGACATAGACTTCGCCGTCATCGGGGGTCTCCAGCAGGCCCGCGATGTGCAGCAATGTCGACTTGCCGGATCCCGACGGCGCCACCAGCGCCACCGATTGACCGGGCCACAGCGCGAGATTGGCGCCGTTCAGGACGGTCAGCGTCGCTTCGCCCTGCCGGTATTCCCGCTTGATGTCATGAAGATAGACGACCGGTGTGTCTTCCGCCCCCTCCGCCATGTGCGCTCCTTATTCGTACCGGAGCGCGTCGACCGGATCGAGGCGCGCGGCGCGCCACGACGGGTAGAGCGTCGCAAGGAAGGACAGCGTCAGCGCCATGATCACGACGGCGAGCGTCTCGCCAAAATCGATTTCAGCAGGCAGCTTCGACAGGAAATACAGTGTGGGATCGAACAATTCCGTGTTGGTGAGCCACGACAGGAACTGCCTGATGGTTTCGATGTTGAAGCAGATCAGCAAGCCGACCAGCAGACCGACCAGCGTGCCGACGACGCCGATCGATGCGCCAGTGATCAGGAATATCCGCATGATCGAGCCCTGCGAGGCGCCCATGGTCCGCAGGATCGCGATGTCCTGGCCCTTGTCCTTCACCAGCATGATCAGTCCCGAGACGATGTTGAGCGCCGCGACCAGCACGATCATGGTCAGGATCAGGAACATCACGTTGCGTTCGACCTGAAGCGCGTTGAAGAAGGTCGAATTGCGCTGCCGCCAGTCGACCAGGAACACCGGCCGGCCGGCCGCCTCCGTCACCAGCTTGCGATAGGTTTCGATCTTGTCCGGATTGGTGGTGAACACCTCGATCGAGGACACGTCGTTGTTGCGGTTGAAATAGGCCTGCGCCTCGGTCAGCGGCATGAACACGAAGGTCGAATCATATTCCGACATGCCGATCTCGAACACCGCAGTGATCTTGTAGGGCTTGATGCGCGGCGTGGTGCCCATCGGCGTCACCGCGCCCTTCGGCGAGACCAGCGTGATCATGTCGCCGGCATGCAGCGAAAGCTGGTCGGCGAGGCGGCGACCGATCGCGACGCCCTGCCCCTCATCAAAGCCCTCGAGCGAGCCTTGCTTGATGTTCTTGGCGATCGAGGTGAGGTTGTTGAGATCGTCGGCGCGGATGCCGCGGATGAAGACGCCGGCGGCGTTGAACGGCGATGAGCCGAGCCCCTGCCCGTCGACCACCGGCGCGGCGAGGCGGATGCCCTGCACCTGACTGATGCGGTCGGCGACATCCTTCCAGTCGGTCAGCGGCGATTCCAGCGGCTGCACCAGAATATGTCCGTTGAGGCCGAGGATCTTGTCCAGCAACTCCTTGCGGAAGCCGTTCATGACCGCCATCACCACGATCAGCGTGGCGACGCCGAGCATGATGCCGAGGAACGAAAAGCCGGCGATGACCGAAATGAAGCCTTCCTTGCGGCGCGCGCGCAGATAGCGTCCGGACAGCAGCCATTCGAATGGCGCAAAGGGCGGGGTACGGACTGGCTCGCTCATGGTCTCATCCATCTGTCGATAATCCCATGATTCGGGCCAAATGTGGCCGGATTACCCCGCCGATCAGCGCGGCGTGAATAAACTTTAACCCGCGAGCTTCGCGACCACGTCGGCGGGGCTCATGTTGTCGCGTGAGCCGTCGCTGCGACGCTTCACTTCGACCTTGCCGTCCGCAAGCCCCTTGGGTCCGACCAGAATCTGCCACGGGATGCCGATCAGATCGGCCGCGGCGAACTTGGCGCCGGCACGCTGGTCGGTGTCGTCGTAGAGCACGTCGACGCCCTTCGCCGAGAGCTCGCGATAAAGCTGCTCGCAGGCGCCATCGACCGCGGCATCGCCCTGCTTGAGATTGAGGATCGCGGCGCGGAACGGCGCGACGGCCTCGGGCCATTTGATGCCGGCGTCATCGTGACACGCTTCGATGATCGCGCCGACCAGACGCGACACGCCGACGCCGTAGGAGCCGCCATGGATCGGCACGTCGACGCCGTCGGGACCGGCCACCATCGCCTTCATGGTCTCGGAATATTTGGTGCCGAAATAGAAGATCTGGCCGACCTCGATGCCGCGCGTGTTCAGCCGCTTTGCCTCAGGCACTTCCTGTTCGAAGCGCGCAGCCTCGTGGACGTCCTCGGTCGCGGCGTAGACCGAAGTCCACTGCTTGATGATCGGCGTCAGATCACCGTCATAATCGACGTCCGCGCCCGGCACCGGCAGGTCCAGCACATCGCGGTTGATGTAGACGCCGGACTCGCCGGTCTCCGCGAGCACGATGAATTCGTGGCTGAGGTCGCCGCCGATCGGGCCGGTCTCGGCCCGCATCGGGATCGCCTTGAGGCCCATCCGCGCAAAGGTGCGCAAATAGGCCACGAACATCTTGTTGTAGGAGCGCCGCGCGCCGGCCTCGTCGAGGTCGAACGAATAGGCGTCCTTCATCAGGAACTCGCGGCCGCGCATCACGCCGAAGCGCGGACGCTGCTCATCGCGGAATTTCCACTGGATGTGGTAGAGGTTGAGCGGCAGGTTCTTGTAGGACTTGATGTAGGAGCGGAAAATCTCCGTGATCATTTCCTCGTTGGTCGGCCCGTACAACAGCTCGCGCTTGTGACGATCGAGGATGCGCAGCATCTCCGGGCCATAGGCGTCGTAGCGGCCGCTTTCGCGCCAGAGATCGGCGAGCTGCAGCGTCGGCATCAAGAGCTCGAGCGCGCCGGCGCGGTCCTGTTCCTCGCGAACGATCTGCTCGATCTTCTTCAGCACCCGGAAACCGAGCGGCAGCCAGGCATAAATGCCGGCAGCCTCCTGCCGCATCATGCCCGCGCGCAGCATCAGCCGATGCGAGACGATCTCCGCCTCTTTCGGGTTTTCTTTCAGGATGGGCAGGAAAAACCGCGACAATCGCATGGCGTTACTCGGGAATCAGGAAAGCGTGGGAAGAGCTGCAGTGAAACCGGATCGGCTGTGAAAACACAAGGCCGCCAAATAAGAAAAACCCTTCAAATCAGGCGATTTTCGGCCATTTGAACGAATTGCGTACCATCGAAGTGCCCAGCGCGCCGACCGCGGCTTTACCTGACCTCGAAATCGTCTTCCAGCGTCACTTTCTTGAAATCGGTCACCAAGGCGTCGATCTGCATGTGCCAGCGGCCCGGCACCGGCAACGGCACCTTGCGCACGTGCCAATAGCCATCGGCACCGCGCGCGGCGGCGCGTTCCATCGGTTCGATGCCGCGCTCGGGCAAGCTCAGCGTCAGCGTCGCCTCCTTGGCCGTGAACGGGCTGGCATCGCCGTTCATCAGCTGCAGCACGAAGTCATTTTGCCCGGCCTTGCCCGGCGCGATCAGCACCTGGAACATCGCGGCATCGGTGTGGATGTGGACCGCGAGCGGAACATCGGCCGACATCGCCAGCACGCGCGGCGGCGGCGTGAAGCGCCAGAGTGCAACGAGGCCGAGAATGGCGATCATCAGCACGAATTCGAGCGCGATCGAGCGCTGCAGCGGCCGTGTCCGATGAAACTCGCGCGCGATGGCCGGCGTGAACACCAACCGGTTCAGCGCAGCGAGCCCGAGCAACAACACCACCAGCACCAGTTTCGCAACCAGGATGTTGCCGTACCCGGTGTCGATCAGCGCGTGAAAACTGTCGAGCTGGACGATCGCGAGCGCCAGGCCCGACAAGGCGATCAACGCGACGACCGGCACCGCGATCGTCGAAAAATGCCGCAGCACCCGCAGCAGCGAATCCTTGCGCTGCCAGGCAAGCACCGCCAGCGGCGCGAGCGCGCCCATCCAGAACGCCACGCCCACGCCATGGATGAACAGCGCGGCTCGCGTCAGCCATTGCGGCGAAGCGGTGGCGGCGTGGCCGCTGACCGCAAACGACAGCCCGACACAGATCATTGCGATCGCGGTGCGGGTGAAAGCTGCACCGAACGACGGGCTGCGCCAGGCGATCGCCGCGATTAGCATCGCGGCGATCGCGAGCAGCAGCGCGGGAAACAGGCTGGTAGCGGCGGCGCTGGCCCATGCCGCCCACGTCACGATGCCCGAGAGCGGCAGGTTCAAGAGGTCGACACCCTGCAAGCCAAGCGACGCGATCGCGCCGACAAGGCCGATCTTCAGCGACCACATGATCAGCCGTTCGCCGGCCGGGCCCTGCCCGATCCAGGCGGCAAAGAACACGCCGCCGACGCCGGCAAACAGGCCCAGATAGAGCCCGAGCCGCGCCAGCCAGATCAACACATCGAGCACGCCGTCGCTTGACGGCGCCGCCGAGCCGGTGACGACGCCGATCGAAAACAGCAGCGAGCCCGCGACCGGATGGCCATCCTGCGACACCACGCGATAGCTGACCACCTGCGTGCCCTGCGGCAGGCCCGCCGGCAGCGTCACCATCACCGACTGGTCGACGGCGCGGAACGCGACGTCGCGCGGCTTGCCCGCGGCGTCGAGCAGGCTGACCGCCGTCGGCGCCACCGCTTCGTTGAAGCGGAGCACCACCGTCCTGGGTGCTTCAGCCACCACGCTGCCGTCGGCCGGTTCGGCGCCGATCAGGACGGCATGCGCATGGGCTGAGGTCGCAAGACACAGCGCCACGAGCAGCGCTGCGAGGTTTGCGACCAGCCGCATCGCTTACGACTTCGGCAGCAGCTTGACGCCGGGAGCCGGTGTCTTGCTGCCATGGTCGTGCCCGCCGCCCTGCCCGTCGGCTGGGGTATCGATCCAGCGGCTGACGCCCTGCTCGCACTCCTGCACGACCGGAAAGTACAACGTGGTGTTGGGCTTCAAGGTATCGGTGAGAAACGTCTGCATCACGAACTCGTCGTAGTTCTGGTCCGCAAGCTTGCCACCGCTCCAGGCGACTTCCTTGACGCCCTCGGAAAGCTTGGCGCCGTGATAGTCGTATTGGGCGGCGTATTTGCCGGTGACCGCATCGAGAGTCCAGCCCGCCTTCGGCATCGGCTTAACTCCGATCACGCCCTCCGGAATCTGCACCCGGATCTTGATTGTCGCCGAGCCCGCGCAGCCATGCGGCACGGCGAACACCGCCTTGTAATACGATCCGACCGCCGCCTGCTTTCCTTCGAGTGTGATATGCGCGATCGCCGGCTGCGCTGCGAGCAGCGCCGCCGTGGCAATGAGGAACGTCTGTGATCGCATGGCTGCCTCACATCTTCTTCATGTCCATGTGACCGGAATGGTCGCCATGGCCGGAATGACCGCCGCCCGGCCCCTGCGCGCCGACGGCCTGCACGTCCAGCGAGACCGAGACCTTGCCGGCCTTTTCGAACTCGAGCGTGACCGGCACCTTGTCGCCCTGCTTCAGCGGATTCTTCAGATCGAACATCATCAGGTGATAGCCGCCCGGCGCGAGCTTCACGGTCTTGCCGGGCTCGATGGTGAGGCCCTTGTCGAGCGCACGCATCTTCATCACGCCATTGTCCATCGACATCTCGTGGACTTCGATCTTGCCGGCAACATCGCCGGTGCCTGACACCAGCCGGTCGGGCGTCGTCCCCTTGTTCTCGATCGTCAGGTAGCCGCCGCCGATCTTGGCACCGTTCGGCGTTGCGCGCGTCCAGGCCTGCGTGATCACGAGATCGCCGGCCTTGACGTCCTCCGCGCGCGCGGACGTCGACGCGAGTGCAGCGGTCAGCGCTGCGAGGGCAAGGATGCGGGAGAGCGTCTTCATGGCGACGGATTTCCTTTCAAGTTGAAATTCAAGTGTCATCGGGTTGCTGCCGACTGGGCGCTGGACCATTTGTTCAGATCGGCGATTTCGGCCGCCCCTTCGATCGTCGTGATCGTTCCATCCCGGGAAATCAGCATGGTTCGCGGGATATCGCCTTGCCAGGCCGGATCGATCTCAAATCTCAACCGCTCGGCAAAGCCGTCGTCGAAGATCCAGTTTTCGGCCGCGCCGAGGCCGGCGCGATCCAGCATCGATCGCGTCGCTTCCGGAAGGTTGGGAACCAGATCCGCGCTGATCGTGACGATATCGATTCCGGGATGATCCTTCATGAACTGGCCAAGCTCCGGCAACTCGACCTTGCATGGTCCGCAGGTCACTCCCCAGAAATGCACCAGGGTCGGACGACCGGCATGCGCATGCAGCAGCTTTTGCCAGCTGCCGCGTTCGAACGGCTTTGGCGCGCCCTCTCCCGCCGCCAATGCGGACGGCAGCGTCGCGAGCAGGACCAGCGCAGCCAGCAGATAACGCTTCATGGTTCGCCTTCGCCCTCGATCGCTTGAAAATGGTAGCCGTCGGCCTTCGTCATCCACGACAGATAGGTCTGCCGGCTGTCCGAGACGAGCAGCGGATGGTCGGAACTGTCGGCGGTATCCGCGATCACCGTTGGCTTCGACCATGTCGCTCCATCGTCGTGCGATGTCATGAGATCGATTGTCGTCTTCTGCCCGTCGAATTCCTTCCAGGCCATGACAAGCCCCTGCGGCCCCGCGATAATCTGCGGCCGGGATGGGCTGCGGTTCGGCTGACCGACCGGAAGCGGATCGGAGAAGGTTTTGCCGCCGTCGCGCGAGCGCGCATAGAACAATCCCTTGCGCGCCTTGCCGTTGGTGTACCACGTCACATGGTAGGTTCCTTCGGGCGATATGGTCAGGCTCGGACCGTGATGCGGACAGGCCGCGATCTGCCAGTCGTCGCGGCTCACCCGATGTATCTCGCCGGGCGTAGCCAGGTCGGAGAACGTCACGACCGCATGGTCGCGCACGCCGCCTTCAAAGATGTTCCGGAACACGACCACAGGATGGCCCGCACCATCGAACGCCAGCGCGAGGCGGCAGCACTCGCAGGTGTTGTCGGCGACGAGACGCGCGTCGGAATAGGTTGCTCCGCCATCTCCCGATGACGCGAAAAACAATCCGGCACCGTCATATTTCTGGCCGCGCTGCTGCGCCGGCACGCGGTTGCGCTTGTCGAGCCACGCGGCAAACATCGCCCCCGCAGGATCGAAACCGATCGCCTCGAACCGTTGGCTCTCATTGTTCGTGGTGATCGGCTTCGGCGCATCGAAGCTGCGCCCGCCATCGGTCGATCGCGTGGTCAGCACCTGACCGTTGAAATTCTGATCGCGGAAGATCGAGAAGGCCACAGCGATGTTGCCCTTGGCATCAATCGCAAGCTTCGGCCGCGCATCCGGTCCCCAATCGAGACTGAGCCGCTCCCGTGTGACCTGCACCGGTGTGGAAAAGCTCTTGCCCTGGTCTTTTGAGCTCGCGACGGAGATATGGCCGCCGGCCATCCACAGCAGCCACAATGTCCCATCCCGCCCAAAGGCGGGCGTGACCTTGGTCGCGCAGCGCAGGGCCGTCTCTTCGCAGGCCGCTTCGGAGGCGTGCTGATGGCTCATCTGTGCGACGGCAAGGCTCGGCAAGGCCGCGAGCATGAGCGATGCAAGCAGCGTCAGGGCGACCGGTTTGCGATAGGTCATCGATGCGCTCCTCATTTGAACGCAATCTTCATGCCCGCCACGACGGCGCGCGGCGATCCGGCATAGATCGAGTTGGTCGAGTTCGCCAGTACGCTCGCGGGATTTTGAATGCCTGCCGCGGTCACCGAATTTGAGATGTTGTTCGCCGACGCCACGTACGTCCGGTCGAAGACGTTCCTCACCTCGATGTAGAGGTTCAGCGCCTTGAAATAATCGGAGACGAGATCGGTCTTGTAGTGCAGATTGAGGTTGACCAGCTCATAGCCCGGCGCCTTCAAGAGGTTGGCGTTGTCCATGTAGAAGCTGTCCTTCCACTGCACTTCGACGAACCCGCCAAGTCCCTGAAACTGACCCGACAGCTGGTCGTAGCCCAACCGCGCCGTGAGCTCGTTCGGCGAAATGCCGGGAATCTTGTTGCCGGCGCGATTGAAGCTGAACACCGCGCCGTTCGTGATGTTCTCGACGTATTCCGTGTAGACCTCGTCGAGATAAGTGTAGGCCGCCGAGAACCGCCAGCCCGGCAGGAATTTCCAGTCGGCGGCCAGCTCGACGCCGCGATGCTCCGATCGCGGCGCGTTGAACGTGTAGGAGATGCCCGCAAGCGGCGTGGCCTGAGAAACGAGCTCGTCCTTGAAGAACTCGTAGAAGCCCGTGACGCTGAGCTTGAGCGCGTTGTTCGGTGTCCAGTCGGCACCGACATCGTAACCGAGATTCTTTTGCGTCCGCAGCTGGGTGTTGTTGCCCGAGGCGCCACTCGGCAGGACGAACAAATTGCTGACCTGCGGCGTGCCGTATCCGGTTGCCACTCGTCCACGGACTTGCCACTCGCTGCTCAGCCGGTACAGCAATGCGAGCTCGGGCGCGGTATTCTGGAATTGCCGGTCCGCCGTCGTGATCGCCGTGGTCGTGGTTCCGGCCGCGCCGGCGTAGCTGTAGGCGGTGTTCCGGCCCGTCAGACTGGTGGCCTCCCAGCCAATGCCGGCAACGGCCGTCAGCGCAGACGTGAGCTTCAATTCCTCGCGTGCGCGAACACCGTAATTTGTCGTCGTGCTGAACAAATTGCTCGACAGGCTTCCGAGCGTCGCATTTCCGCCCGGCATTACATTGCGCGTGTCGCTCGACGCGGTGAGCGTATTGTAGAAGCCGCCGAAATAGGTCGTCGAATCCAGCCCAAAAATATCGCCGCGTCTGACGACGTCGCTCATGTAGTTGTAGGACGGGAAGTCGCCGATCGCGCTCGTCGATCCCGTCGGTTGATTGATATTGCGGTCGTCGAAGACGAACTGGTTGCGCCAGGTGGTCTGGTTGTCGAAGTCGTGCTCCCAGCGGCCGCCGACGATGGTACGGCGGTCGTCGCGCCCGAGACCGGCCTGAACCGCGGTCTCCCTGTCGGTCCCGGCCGCCGCGTTGAATCCGTTGTTGAACAACGTCACGGTGGCGCATCCCGGCGCGGCCGTCGCGCCGGTCGTGCAGCCCTGCTGGAACGGGTTCTGGTAGAACTGGTTGAGCGAGGAGCGGATCGGCAGGCGCGTCGTCAGGTCGTTGTTGATCAGCTTCACCGTGAAGCGGTCGTCCGGCGTGACCTGCAGCGTGCCGAGGAAATTAACGGTCTGTGTGTTGAACCAGCTGTTGCCGATGTAGCCGTCGCCGCGCGCGTCGCTCGCGAACAGCGAGGCCTCGAAATTGCCGACCTTCTTGCCCGCCGCGAGATAGTTGTTGAGGTAACCGAAGCTGCCGCCGTCGACGCCATACTCGACGCCGTCGATCTTGCCGCCCGGCCGGGTCCTGAAATTCAGCGCGCCGCCGGTCGCATAATTGCCGTAGAGCGCCGATGACGGCCCGCGGACCACGTCGATGGCGCCATAGGCATGCGGATCGATCAGGTCGCTGCGCGACAGGCCGTCCGGCTGGGTCACCGGGAAACCGTCGTCGAAGATGACGAGGTTGCGGATGCCGAAGCCGTTCCGCGCATTCGACCCGCGGATCGAGATGCCGAAATCACGCGGGCCGTTGCCCTGCTTGATCGAGATGCCCGGACTGTCGCGCAGCACATCGGCGACGGAGAACGCCGGTCGGTTGTCGAACTGGCTGCGGTCGATGGTCGTCTGCGTTTGGCCTGTCGGCGCCCGGTTCAAACCGTCGCGGGTCGCGGCAAGCGTCTCCCCCGGCCTCGCGCCGTCCGCTGGGGCCGCCGTCACGGCTGGCGCTGTCGCCGGCTTCGGCGGCCGCCGCACGGACGCGGCACGAACGCGCGGCTTCTGCGCCGCCGGCTTGGCGCGCACCGCCGTCCGGGGCGCCTCGACGGTGACGGAGGGTAGCTCTGTGCTGGGCGCCTGGGCTTCGGCAGCGGACGGCAATGCGCAAAGCGTCGCGCCCAGCGCGAGCACGCTTGCCGCCTCCAGCGGATGATAGCGAAACATGGATGAATCCTGACACCGGCGCTCCGGCCGGCTTGCTCAAGGGCACTTGCTGGCGCGGGACGCACCGGCAGCGACAAGGTCGTCAGGAAAACAGCGGCGGCGCGCGGGCTTGCGCCGAGAGGCCGGCGCGCGAACGATCGAGCTCGGAGGCGAAATCAAGCCAGGCGATCGGGTTCGGCAGGCGTTCGACGGCCTGGGCCACAACTTGCGGGCTATCAACCGGCGCACCGGTCTGCAGCACGCTGCAGGCCGAGCAGCAGCCGTCATGGGCGTCGTGACTGGTCTGGTCACCCTGCCCCGCTCCGGAGCCGGCATCGCCGTGGCAGATGGTGGCGGCCGCGAGCGGATCGGACGCGGCAAGGCTCGCCGCCCAGCAGGCCCCGATCGGTGCAAGAATCTGCACCAGCAGGGCAACCAAGACGATGGGCAGAAAATTCTTCAGCCGCCGGCGCATCGCAAATCCATCCGCCACGGAACTAACCACCATGGGCGCCGGAAGTCGAGATCGCCGATGCGTCCGGTTTCTTCCAGCCGACGGAAATAACCGAGCGTGGCACTTGCGTCACGGCAACTCCGAAATCAGTCGTATCCCCTTACCCTGCCACGTGTTTTATATCTCCCGTCACAACCGCCGGTGGCGCCATCCCAATCATTTCGCAAATTGCTCGAAAATTGAACAATCGTTGCCGAAAATGATGACAAGCCTGGAAAGATAGTCTACCAATTCGGGCTCAGGCCAGCCGCGAGGTGTGTCCTGGTGGTCCAAGTCTCGGGAGGAGCCCGACGCGCACAAGCAGCGTCACCCCATCAATCAAGATCAAATCGAATTTTTGGGGCAAATAGGGTCGACACAATTTTTGGAGCAGGGCTTTGAGCCCTGCTCTTTTTTTATGTGATGATCGCAATCCACTATGGCTCCATCATTGAATCCGATCGAACGCAGCTTTGAACTCGCAGCAGCGGCTTGCGATGATCTGACACCGTCAGTCTATCGCCGCCTATTTCGCGAACATCCCGAGACGCAGGCGATGTTTCGCACCGAAGGCAGCGAGCCGGTGAAAGGCTCGATGCTGCAGCTGACGATCGAAGCCATCCTCGATTTCGCGGGCGAGCGCCGCGGACATTTTCGCCTGATCGAATCGGAAGTGTTCTCGCACGACGCCTACGGCACGCCGCGCGAACTGTTCGTCGCGTTCTTCGCGGTGATCGCCGATACGCTGCGCGACATTCTCGGCGAGCAATGGTCTGCGGAGATCGATGCTGCGTGGCACAAGCTGCTCGGCGACATCGAAGCCATCGTGCTGCAGCAGAAACATCTCGTGGACGAGAGGCCGTAGCGTCACCGTTCCGATTGTGACACACTCGCTTTATCCGCGGCGCGTGCAACTGACGCCGACGGTCAGAAAAACGAAGAGGGAGCAAGCAATGCCAGGGACCGACAAGGGGATGGACAAGGCGTCGACGACGCGGCGCGACCTTCTGCAGATGGCGGCGGCAGGTGGAGCTGCGGCCGGCCTGTTCGGCGGAATGGGCATGACGACGTCGGCGCTCGCCGCCGAAACGGGACGCTCGGAAAAGCCGCTGAAGGCGGCATTGTCCAATGCCGGACTGCAGGCGACGTGGTGCGCGCAAGGCAAGCAGGCCGCCGAGTTCTGGGGCAAGCTGTTCAACGTCGAGGTGACCTGGTTCGACGGCCAGCTCGATGCCGTCAAGCAGCGCGCCGCGATCGACAACATGGCGTCGCAGAAATGGGACTTCGTCGCGATCCAGGCGTTCGGCATCGGCACGCTGACCCAGCCGGTGCAGAAGATGATCGACGCCGGGACCCCCGTGATCGACATGGACACGCTTATTGCTCCTCTCGATCAAATTAACGTCCACTCGTTCCTCGCACCTGACAACGAGTTCATGGGCGCCTCCGTAACGCAGGCGCTGTGCAACGCGATCGGCGGCAAGGGCAAGGTCATCATGACCCAGGGCGCGCTCGGCCATACCGGCGCGCAGGGCCGCGCCAAGGGCTTCAACTCGGTCATCAAGCAGTTCCCGAACATCGAGGTGCTGGATACCCAGCCCGCCGACTGGGACGTCTCGAAGACCGCCCGGCTCTGGGAAACCTATCTGACCAAATACTCGCAGATCGACGCCGCCTTCTTCCACAATGACGACATGGCGCTCGCCGCCTACAACATCATGAAGGCGCGCAACCGCACCAACATCCTGATTGGCGGTGTCGACGCCATGCCGCCGGCGATTCAGGCGGTCAGCGAAGGCCGCATGTTCGCGACCGTCCGCAATCCGTCCTGCCGCATCCATGGCGGCGCGATCGTCGCGGGCGTCGCCGCCGTGGTCGGCGGCGAAAAGAGCGGCCAGGGCATTCCGAAGAATGTCGTGACCGACGGTCCCGTCGTGACCAAGGCCAACGCCGCCGGCATGCAATGGATGGAGGATCATTTCCTGATCTGAGCGGGCCTCATGACGCAGGGACGCTCGGCGATCCTCGAATTGCACCAGATCACGAAGGCCTTCGGCGGCGTCGAAGCCCTTCGTGGGATCGACTTCGCGCTGCACGCCGGCGAGATCCATGGTCTCGTCGGCGAGAACGGCGCCGGAAAAAGTACGCTGATGAAGATCATCGCCGGCGTGCATCCGGAGTTCTCCGGCCGCTTCATGCTGGACGGCAAGGAGACCCGCTTCCGCTCCACCCGTGACGCGCACGCCGCCGGCATCGGCATGGTGCATCAGGAGCTCAGCGTCGCGCCTGATCTCACGGTCGCTGAGAATGTGTTCCTCGGCAACCAGCCGACCAACCGCCTCGGCTTCGTGCAATGGCGGCGGATGGCGCGCGAGGCCGGCGAGCAGCTGGCCCGGTTTGGCATCGACGTCAACCCGATGACGCGGCTCGGCGATTTGCCGATCGGCCTGCAGCAGCTGATCGAGATCGCTCGCGTGCTGTTTTCCGGCGCACGCATCATCATCCTGGACGAGCCGACCTCCGCCCTCTCTCCGCCCGAGGTCGAACGCCTCTTTGCGACGCTGCACAGGCTGCGCGACGAAGGCACCAGCATCGTCTTCATCTCGCACTTCATCGAGGACATTTTGCGGGTCTCCGACGTGGTGACGGTGTTCCGCAACGGGCGGAAGATCGCGGAGACCGCGTCCGCGGACACCACCAAGGGCGCCCTGATCGAGGCCATGATCGGCCGCGGCGGCGAGGCGCTGGAACACAGCTACACCGATGACCTGATGCTCCCGCAATCGAGCGGAGGCGCGGCGGTGCTGAAGGTGGATCAGCTCTCGCTGCGCCGCAGCCTGCGGGACGTCTCGTTCGAGGCCCGCTCCGGCGAAGTGCTCGGTATCTACGGCTTCATGGGCTGCGGGCAGCTGGAGCTGTCGCGCATCCTGTTCGGCAAGCTGCGACCCGACGGCGGAACGCTTGCGGTCGACGGCGCCACGAAGACGTTTCGCAGCACCGCGGCGGCGCGACGGGCCGGCGTCGCCCTGGTGCCGGAAAGCCGGCGCGCCATGCTGTTCCACCAGGAACCGGTCTACAAGAACATCTCGATCAGCATCCTCGAACGGATCTCGGCGCTGCTGCTCAAGCCGGTGCGCGAGCGTGCGATCGCCCAGCGCCAGGTCGAGCAACTGCAGATCCGGCCGCCGGTGGTCGGCCTCGATCTCGGCATGCTGTCCGGCGGCAATCAGCAGAAGGTGGCGCTGGCGAAATGGCTAGCCTATCCGCCGCGCGTCCTGGTGCTGTGCGAGCCGACCCGCGGCATGGATGTCGGCGCCAAGAACGACGTGATCAACATCGTGCGCGATCTCCGCGCCAAGGGGCTGGCGATCATCGTGCTGTCGACCGAGCCGGAGACGGTGCTGTCGCTGGCCGACCGGATCCTGGTGCTGAAGCGCGGCGCGGTGGTGCGCGAATTCGCGGGCGAAGCGGTCAGCAAGGACCGGCTGCTGGAGGCGGCCTAGAGCATGATCCGGAAAAGTGCGAAGCGGTTTTCCGATGCTCAAACAAACAGAGAAAGCGCGATGACCACCTCATCGCGCTTGATGGAGAGACATGATGGCAAGCAGTGACGGCGCCACGGCGCGAGCGGATCACCAGCGGTCGCGCGGGCTGGCGCCCTTCGTGCGCTCGCAGATGCGCAACATTGCGCCGTTCCTGACGCTGATCTTCCTCAGCGCCTTCTTCGCGATCGCGAGCCCGTCGTTTGCCACCATCGACAATGTCGGCAACATCCTCACGCAAGTGTCGGTCACCGGCATCATCGCCGTCGGCCTCACCTTCGTGATCCTGTGCGCCGAGATCGACCTGTCGATCGCCAGCATCGCCAACGTCACCGGCATTGCGGTGGCGTACTTCACGCTGCAGGAATCCTACGTCAACATCGCCAATGTCCCGATGCCGGGCATCGTCGCGATCCTGCTGGCGCTGGCGCTGTGCGCGCTGCTCGGCCTCGTCAACGCGCTGGGGTTGACCATGATCGGCATCCCCTCCTTCATCATGACGCTCGCCATGATGCAGATTGCGGCCGGCGTCTCGGCGCTGCTGGTGCGCGGCC
The DNA here is from genome assembly GCF_054063995.1 of Bradyrhizobium sp. USDA 4504. Taxonomy (NCBI): domain Bacteria; kingdom Pseudomonadati; phylum Pseudomonadota; class Alphaproteobacteria; order Hyphomicrobiales; family Nitrobacteraceae; genus Bradyrhizobium; species Bradyrhizobium sp. USDA 4504. The sequence continues at coordinate 3,116,353 of NZ_JBSSGV010000001.1, forward strand.
AGATCGCCTACAAGGTGCCGGACCTGATCACGACGCTCGGCTCCGGCTCGATCGGCGGCATCCCCTGGATTGTGATCGTCGCCGCGGTGATGCTGCTCGGCGGCCACCTGGTGCTGACCTACACACGGTTCGGCCGCTACGTCTACATGGTCGGCGGCAACCGCGAGGCCGCGGAATTTGCCGGCCTCAACGTCAAGCTCATCCTCGGCAGTGTGATGGTGATCTCGGCGGTGTGCTCGGGGATCGGCGGCATGCTCGGCGTCGCCCATTTCGGCAGCGCCCAGCAGAACGAGTTCGATACCTATCTGCTGGATTCGATCGCGGCCGTGGTGGTCGGCGGCACCAGCCTGTTCGGCGGCCGCGGCGGCATCGGCAACACCATCGTCGGCCTGTTCGTGCTCGGCGTTCTCAACAACGGCCTCGACCACGTCAATATCGACAGCTTCCTGAAGATCCTGATCCGCGGGTTGATCCTGCTCGCGGCGCTGATCATCAACGTGTACGCGCAGCGGCTGCGGGAACAGGCGGCGGATTAAGGATGAAGGAGCTGAGCACACAGCTCTCTCCATTCGTCGTCCCTGCGAAAGCAGGGACCCATACGCCGCGGCGGGTATTGTTGAAGGAACTCGTCATTCCAGCGTCGCTCAACAATGATCGTTGGTGGTTATGGGTCCCGGCCTTCGCCGGGACGACGCCGAGTGTGTATCGCTTGTGAGTCAAACATCCGCATTCTCGCGACATGATTTGTCCGAGCTTGCTGTTCGTTCCGCCCTCGCGTTGAAGAGGGCGCAGGGAAAGCCGCGCTGCGTAGGACGAGTAGAGCGAAGCGAAACCCATCAACTCTTATCGCGCTGTCAGAATGATGGGTACCGCTTCGCTCCACCCATCCTACGCTTCCCGGCTACCTCGCAAAATCCGGCTGCCAGTGGCGCAGCTCGCGGGCGGCGTAGGTGACCGCGCCGATCGTCGTGTAGGACGGCGCCTCCAGCATCATATTGCGGGCGAGCTTGAGGGCCCGCGCCTCGCAGATCGCGCGCTGCTTCTCGTCGGCGATCCACTCGAAGTCGATGTTGTGCGCGAGACCAAGGATGCGCCGGATGGTCTTGGCCGCGGCGAAGCCGACGGTGTCCTCGAACAGCCGCGCCATGTACGCCTGCCGTTCTGCCTCCAACCGCGCGGCACCTGCCTCGCCGGTAAACAGCGACACCGGATAGCCGTCGCCGTTCGCCTCGCTGCGCCACAGCGCCAGGAACTTTCGGGAAAACTCGCTCCAGACGCCCTCCATGGTCGCGAGTAGCCAAGCCTCGAACGAGGCGCGCTCGCCCGGCGCGCGCTCGTGGCCGGCGGAGGCGAGATAGGCCATCAGGAGGTTGCCGATGACGGCGCCGATGTCGAAGCCCATCGGGCCGTAGAAGGCGAACTCGGGATCGATTACCCTGGTCTCGCTGTCTGTAACCATGATCGAGCCGGTATGCAGATCGCCGTGCAGCAGCGCCTGCGGGCTCGCCATGAATTTCAGCTTCAGCCTGGAGATCGCGACATGCAGGTCGAGGTCCTCGCGGAACGCCGCCGCCGTGGCGTCGAGATACGGCGCGGTCCAGCGGTTCTGCTCGGCGATGCGGTAGGGATCGGTGAAGATCAGGTCTTCTGTGATCTTGCAGAGCGCGTGGTTGCCGGCGAAATCGGCGATGCCCTGCTTCTTCTCCGCGGCCGACAACGCAAGGTCGGACGTGAAGAACAGCGTTTGCGCCAGGAAGGTTGAGATATCCTCGACAAAGCGCGGGTACCACGTGGCCTCGATCAGGCCCTTGCGCATGATGATGTGCGGCTCGAGCAGCTCCATCGCGGTGAGCGCGAGCGGCGCATCATGATGCAGCACCGCCGGCACGAGCATCGGCGCCAGCCGCGCCTGATGCACCAGCGCCATGTGCTCGTAATGCGCCCGCGACAGCGGCAGCGGCCAGCTCTCGCCGACGAGGCGCACATACGGCAGCGCCTGCTTGACCGCGAGGCCGCCGCTTCCGCCCTTGACGATGAAGACGAGATTGAGATTGCCGTCGCCGACCTCGCTGATCGACCAGTCCGCCGGCGCGCCGCCGAGCTGCGCGACGATGGCGGGCAGCCCCGCGAGATAATCCCGCAGATCGGCTTCCCGCAGGATTCGATATGCGCTCGGCCCGGAGCCCGGCTGGGACTGCAGGTTCATCGTGGTCGCCTCCTCCGCATTGCCAGGGCGAGGTTGATCCCCACTCCATTGGCATCAGTTTCTAAAACAGCATCCCCATCGGTTCGTAGCCCGGGTGAGCCAACGGGTCGCGCAAACGCGCGCCCGATGACAGGCTCCGCGATACCCGGGAAAGTGATCCCGCATGTCGCTTCGCTCATGCGGGCTACTTCTGATCCCACGAAAACTGCGTATCAGAACGGCATCCCCATCAGCTTCGACAGCCGCTCGATCGAGAGATAGCCGGAATGATAGGCCCACATCGCGATCGCGAAGATCACGGCGGAAATCAGCGTGGTCCACAGCAGCTTGCGGCCCATCCGCGCCAGGATCGGCGCGCCGGGGTCGGTGCCGGGCGCGCCGACATTGTCCTCGTGCTGGCTGCGCACGCCGAACGGCAGCGTCAGGAACAGCACGAGCCACCAAAGCACGAAGTAGATCGCAAGTCCGGTGGAGATCTGGTAAGCCATGCGGCCTCAGGCCTGTTCGATCTCGACCAGGGCGCCGGAAAAGTCCTTCGGGTGGAAGAACAGCACCGGCTTGCCATGCGCGCCGATCTTCGGCTGGCCGTCGCCCAGCACCCGCGCACCCTCGGCGATCATGCGGTCACGGGCCGCGATGATGTCGGGCACGTCGTAGCAGACATGGTGGATGCCGCCGTCGGCATTGCGCTCGACGAATTTCGCGATCGGCGAGGTCTCGCCCAGCGGCTCGATGAACTCGATCTTGGTGTTCGGCAGCGTCACGAACACGGTAATCACGCCGTGTTCCGGCAGCGGCACCGCATCGGAAATCTCGGCATTGAAGGCAGTGCCGTAGATCTTCGCGGCCTGCTTGGCGTCCTTGACCGCGATCGCGACGTGATTGAGCCGGCCCAGCATCTCTCTCTCCCTTTAGTTGAGCATGATCTTTTCGGAAAATCGCTTCGCACTCTTCCGGATCATGCTTAGGCTCAAACCGTCAGAACGTGCACGACGCAGATCGGCTTCTTGCCCCATTGCTCGTTCAGCGCCGCCCGCACCGCGCGCCGCACCGATTCCCCCAGCGCGTCCGGATCGCGCCGCCGCGGCTTCGGCAGGCCCTCGATCGTCGATACCACCACATCGAACACGATGTCGTCGAGCAGTTCGCCCGCCGCATTGTTCTCCGGCATGCCGACCAGATCAACCTCGGGATCGTCGACGAGCTCGCCCTGCTCGGTCATGGCGATGGCGACGAAGGCGCAGCCCGCAAAGCCCATCCGCCGCCGCTCCACCACAGCGCGCGACTTGGCGTCCTCCAGGATGGTTCCGTCCTTGTAGAGCCGCCCCGCCGGCACCTCGCCGATGATGCCGGGCTCGCCGGGCCCGAGCTTGACGAGGTCGCCGTTGCGGCAGGTCAGGACCTTGGGCACGCCGGCGGCGCGCGCCAGCTTGGCGTGTTCGGCGAGATGCAGCGCCTCGCCATGGACGGGGATCAGCAGTTGCGGCCGCACCCAGGAGATCATGTCGCGCAGCTCGTCGCGGCGCGGGTGGCCGGAGACGTGCACCAGATGCTCGCGGTCGGTGATGATCTCGACGCCCTGCATGACGAGGTTGTTGATGATCGAGCCGACCGCCTTCTCGTTGCCGGGAATGGTGCGGGAGGAGAAGATCACGGTGTCGCCCTTGTTCAGGGTGACCTGCGGATGGTCGTCATTGGCGATCCGCGCCAGCGCCGCACGCGGCTCGCCCTGGCTGCCGGTGCACAGCGCCAGCACCTTGTCGGCCGGGAAATGGCCGTAATAGTCGGCGCTGCGGAATTTATGCGAGCCATCGAGATAGCCGCATTCGCGCGCCACCTGCACCACGCGCTCCATGGCACGGCCGACCACGACGACCTCGCGGTCGGCGGCATTGGCGGCGTCCGCCACCGCCCGCACCCGGGCGACATTGGAGGCGAAGGTCGTGACCGCGACCCGGCCCTTGGCCGCCTTGACCAGCTTCTTGATTGTGGCGGCGACCTCGGTCTCCGACGGCGAGCGCCCGTCGCGCACCGCATTGGTGGAATCGCCGACCAGCGCCAGCACGCCTTCATCGCCGAGCTCGCGCAGCCGCCGCTCGTCGGTCGGCTGGCCGATGATCGGGGTCGGATCGATCTTCCAGTCGCCGGTATGCAGCACGGTGCCGAGATCGGTCTTGATCGCCAGCGCGTGCGATTCCGGAATCGAATGCGCGACCGGGATGAACTCGACATTGAACGGACCGATATCGACTCGCCCGCCCGACGGGATCACCGTGACCGGGATTTTTGGCGGGTTGCGCTCGGCGGCGCATTTGGCCTCGAACAGCGCCGCGCTGAATTGCGTCGCGTAGATCTTGCAGCCGAGCTTCGGCCAAAGATCGATAATGGCACCGAAATGATCCTCATGGGCGTGCGTCAGCACGAGGCCCACCAGATTGTTGCGCTCCTTCTCGAGGAAGCGGACGTCGGGCATGATCAGGTCGATGCCCGGCAGATGCTCCTCGTCGCCGAAGGAGACGCCGAGATCGACCGCGAGGAAGGACCGCTGGTGGCGGTTGCCGAGGCCGTAGATCGACAGGTTCATGCCGATCTCGCCGACGCCGCCGAGCGGCGCAAAGGTGAGCTCGTCCGGACGCGCCATCAGTTCGCCCTCACCGAGGCTGCGGCGCCGAAATAGACCTCGCCGGCGGTCACGGGCAGGCGCTCGCCATCAGCAGTGCGGACGATCAGGCAGCCGGTATCATCGATGGTGTCGAACGTGCCCTCAAGGGTCGCCGAGCCGGTCTGGACCGCGACCTTCTCGCCGAGCCCGGCCGCGCGCTCCAGCCACAGCCTGCGGATCTCGGGGAAGCCGCGGCCGTCGTCCCAGATGCCGCGAAACTCGACCCAGGCGTCCGACAGCGCGGCAAACAGCTCCTCCGCCCCGATCTGGATGCCGAGCGCCGCGAGCGATACGGCCGGCGTCGGCGTCCCCTCTGGTGCTGCGACGACATTGGTGCCGATGCCGACGACGACCGCCAGCCGGCTCCCGATGGCTTCGGCCTCAAGCAGGATGCCCGAGAGCTTCCTGCCGTTGGCCAGCACGTCGTTCGGCCATTTCAGGGTGAACTTCGGGCTGTCCGGCCCGAGCCGCAGCGCCGCCTCGATGCTGACCTTCCGCAGCGCAGCTTCGAGCGACAGCCCGGCGGCGAAGCCGAGGGTAGCGGCGACTGCCGGCTGGACGTCCGTCACCTCGAGGATCGTGCTGGCGAGATTGCCGCGCGGCGCGACCCAGACCCGCTGCCGCCGCCCGCGGCCCGCGGTCTGTTCGGGCGTCACGAACCACATCGGCCCCCGCTCGCCGCCGCGGGCGCGCAGCATCGCCTCGGCATTGGTCGAGCCGATCTGATCGAAGGCGGCGAGCCGATAGCCCGCCGCTATGGCCCGAGGCCCGAGCGTGAAGGTCATGTCAGCGTTATGCGCATGATTGGTTCCGAAAGCCAGCATCCCAATTTCGGAACCGCACGCGTCAAAATAGTGATTTGGCCGCCGCCGTGGCCACGCTCACCAGCGGGCCCGGATAGGCGAAGTAGAAGAGATTGAAGATGCCGGCGACCGCCAGCACGGTGCGCAGCTCGACCCGGACCGGGTCGAGCTTGCCGAGCGGCTGGTCGAAATACATCACCTTGACGATCGACAGATAGTAGAACGCACCCACCACGCTGGTCAGCACGCCGATCACGGCGAGCGTGAACAGATTGGCCTTGATAGCGGCGACGAACACGTACCATTTGCCGAAGAACCCGGCGAGCGGCGGCACGCCGGCCAGCGAGAACAGCAGCATCGCGAAGATGAAGGCGAGCGACGGGTTGGTGCGGGACAGCCCGGCGAAATCGCTGATCTGCTCCAGCGCCTGGCCGTTGCGCTTCATCGCCAGGATGATGCTGAAGGAACCGAGCGTCATCGCGACGTAGATCGTGATGTAGATCAGGACGCCCTGGGCGCCCTCGACCGTGCCGGAGGCGAGGCCGACCAGCGCAAAGCCCATATGGCCGATCGAGGAATAGGCCATCAGCCGCTTGATGTTGGTCTGGCCGATCGCCGCGAATGAGCCCAGCGCCATCGAGGCGATCGCCACGAACACCAGGATCTGCTGCCACTGGGTGACGATGCCCGGGAACGCGGTCAGCGTCGCGCGGGTGAACACCGCGAGCGCCGCGACCTTCGGGGCGGACGCGAAGAACGCCGTCACCGGCGTCGGCGCGCCCTCATAGACGTCGGGCGTCCACATGTGGAACGGCACCGCCGACACCTTGAAGCAGAGGCCGGCGAGCAGGAACACCAGGCCGAACACGATGCCGATGCTGCCGGTCGTCGCGGCGGCCGCGATGCCGGCGAAGCTGACGGTGCCGGTGAAGCCGTAGATCAGCGAGGCGCCGTAGAGCAGCATGCCCGACGACAGCGCGCCGAGCACGAAATACTTCAGGCCCGCCTCGCTCGACTTGGCATTGTCGCGCTGGCTGGCGGCGACGACGTAGAGCGCAAGGCTCATCAGCTCGAGGCCGAGATAGAGCGAGATCAAATCCCCGGCCGAGATCAGCACCATCATGCCGAGCGTCGACAGCAGCACCAGGATCGAGAACTCGAAGTTGCGGCTCGACGGCTGGGACAGGTACTCGGTCGACAGGATCAGGGTTGCCGCCGAGGCGATCAGCGCGAGGACCTTCAGGAAGCGGGCGAAATCATCGACGATGAAGCTGCCGCCGAAGGTCACGAGCTTGCCGGCCGGCAGCCAGAGTTCCAGCACGCCGGTCAGCACCAGGAGACAGATCGCCAGCGCCGTGACGAGCCGCGTCGTCCCCTGCCCGCGATAGGCTCCGATCATCAACAGCACCATAGCGCCGACCGCGAGCACCAGCTCCGGGAGCACCGGCTGCAACTGATAACCTGCACTGGAAAAGCTCATGACGAGGGCCTTACTGGACGGTCAGCGCGGCTGCCTTCACGGCAGTCACGGCGGTTTGGTAATTGTTGACGAGCTGCTGCACCGAGGCCGCCGACATGTCGAGCACCGGCTTCGGATAGACGCCGAACAGGATGGTCAGTGCGATCAGCGGGAACAGCGTAACGCATTCGCGGAAGGTGAGATCCTTGATCGACATCAGCGACGGCTTGACCAGCGCCCCGAACACCACCTTGCGGTAGAGCCAGAGCGCGTAGCAGGCCGACAGGATCACGCCGGTGGTGGCGAAGAACGCCGTCGGCAGCGAGATCTTGAAGGTGCCGAGCAGCGTCATGAACTCGCCGACGAATCCGCTGGTGCCCGGCAGACCGACATTGGCCATGGTGAAGACCATGAAGGTCAGCGCGTAGAGCGGCATCCGGTTGACGAGACCGCCATAGGCCGCGATCTCGCGGGTGTGCATGCGGTCGTAGACGACGCCGACGCAAAGGAACAGCGCGCCGGAGACGATGCCGTGCGAGACCATCTGGAACATGCCGCCGGCGACGCCCTGCGTGGTCACCGCGAAGATGCCCATGGTGACGAAGCCCATATGCGCGACGGAAGAATACGCGATCAGCTTCTTCATGTCCTCCTGCATCATCGCCACCAGCGAGGTGTAGATGATGGCGATGACCGACAGCACGAACACGAACGGCGCGAAGTCGTGCGAGGCCAGCGGGAACATCGGCAGCGAGAAGCGCAGGAAGCCGTAGCCGCCCATCTTCAGCAGGATCGCGGCCAGGATCACCGAGCCCGCCGTCGGCGCCTCGACGTGCGCGTCGGGCAGCCAGGTGTGCACCGGCCACATCGGCATCTTCACCGCGAACGAGGCGAAGAAGGCCAGCCATGCCCAGGTCTGCATCGACCGCGGCACCGCGGTGTGCATCAGGGTCGGGATGTCGGTCGTGCCGGCGTTCCAGTACAGCGCCATGATGGCGAGCAGCATCAGGACCGAGCCGAGGAAGGTGTAGAGGAAGAACTTGAACGACGCATAGACCCGGCGCGGGCCGCCCCAGACGCCGATGATCAGGAACATCGGGATCAGGCCGCCCTCGAAGAACAAATAGAACAGCACGAGGTCGAGCGCCGAGAAGGTGCCGACCATCAGCGTTTCCAGGATCAGGAACGCCATCATGTATTCGCCGACGCGCTGCGTCACCGACTTCCAGCTCGCGATGATGCAGAGCGGCATGATCGCGGTGGTCAGGATGATCAGCGGCAGCGAGATGCCGTCGACGCCCATGTGATAGGTGATGCCGGTGGCGAGCCAGGACGCCTTCTCGACAAACTGGAAGTCGGTCGAGGCCGGATCGAAGCGCGCCACCAGGATCAGCGAGATCGCGAAGGTGATCAGCGTGGTCCACAGCGCGATCCAGCGCGCCGTGCGGCTCGCGGTCTCGTCACCGCCCCGCGCCAGCAGATAGACCAGGATCGCACCGACCGCCGGCAGGAAGGTCGTGACCGAAAGGATGGGCCAGGTTGTCATCTACTGGCCTCCCAAGCCGAACATGAACCAGGTGATCAATCCGGCGGCCCCGATCAGCATCGCGAATGCGTAGTGATAGAGGTAGCCGGTCTGCAATTTCACGACGTTGCGGGTGACGTCGAGCACGCGGGCGGAGACGCCATCGGGACCGAAGCCGTCGATGATGAAGCCGTCGCCCTTCTTCCACAGCGTGTAGCCGAGCCACTTCGCCGGGCGCACGAAGATCCAGTCGTACAGCTCGTCGAAGTACCATTTGTTGAGCAGGAACTGGTACAGCATCGGCTGCTGCTGCGCGAGCTCGACCGGTAGGTACGGCCTGCGGATGTAGAACAGATACGAGATGAACAGGCCGAGCGCCATCATCACGGTGGGCAGCGGCGCAAGCCAGCCCGGCATGTGCTCCATGTCCTCGAGGATGTGCGGGTTCATCTTCACGGACTCGCGGAAGAACTCTTCCACGCCGTGCGGGTTGACGAACAGCTCCTTGAACGGCAGGCCCGCCAGGATCGAGCCGGCGGCGAGCACGCCGATCGGCACCAGCATCCACACCGGGCTCTCATGCGCCGCGTCGTAGTGCTTCTGGTCGTGCGGCTCGCCGAAGAACGTCTTGAAGATCAGGCGCCAGGAGTAGAACGAGGTCAGGCCGGCGGCCACGATGGTCAAGAGATAGGCGTAGGTCGCGAACGGATTATGCGCCGCATAGGCCGCCTCGATGATCGCGTCCTTGGAGAAGTAGCCGGCGAACAGCGGGAAGCCGGTCAGCGCCAGGGTGCCAATGCACATCACCGCGAAGGTGTACGGGATCTTGCGCCACAGGCCGCCCATGTTGCGGATGTCCTGCTCGTGATGCATCGCGTAGATCACCGAGCCTGCCCCTAAGAACAGCAGCGCCTTGAAGAAGGCGTGCGTGAACAGGTGGAACATGCCGACCGAATAGGCCCCCGCTCCCATCGCCACGAACATGTAGCCGAGCTGCGAACAGGTCGAATACGCGACGATGCGCTTGATGTCGTTCTGCACGAGGCCGATCGTGGCGGCGAAGAACGCCGTGGTCGCGCCGAAGAACATCACCACCGCCTGCGCGGTCGGCGACAGCTCGAACAGCGGCGACAGCCGCGCCACCATGAACACGCCGGCGGTGACCATGGTCGCGGCATGGATCAGTGCCGACACCGGGGTCGGACCTTCCATCGCGTCCGGCAACCAGGTGTGCAGCAGGAACTGGGCCGACTTGCCCATCGCGCCCATGAACAGCAACAGGCAGGTCAAGGTCAGCGCGTCGGCCTGCCAGCCGAAGAAGTTGATGGTCTTGCCGGTCAGACCGGGCGCGGCATGGAAGATGGTCTCGAAATCGGTCGAGCCGACCAGCGCGTAGATCGCGAAGATGCCGAGCGCGAAGCCGAAGTCGCCGACGCGGTTGACCACGAAGGCCTTGATCGCCGCGGCATTGGCCGACGGCTTCTGGTACCAGAACCCGATCAGCAAGTAGCTCGCGAGGCCGACGCCCTCCCAGCCGAAGAACAGCTGAACGAGGTTGTCCGACGTCACCAGCATCAACATCGCGAAGGTGAACAGCGAGAGATAGCCGAAGAAGCGCGGCCGGTTCGGATCCTCGTCCATGTAGCCGATGGAATAGAGGTGGACGAGCGCGGACACCGTGTTGACCACGACCAGCATCACCGCGGTCAGGGTGTCGACCCGCAGCGTCCAGGCCACCTGCAGGTCGCCCGAGTTGATCCAGGGCAGCAGCACGACGCGCGCGTCATGGTGCATGAAGCCGACATCGACCAGCGTGAACCACGACAGCGCCGCCGACACGAACAAGAGGCCCGTGGTGATCAGCTCGGCAAGGCGCGAGCCGGCGGCCGCCGGCTCGGAGACATGGTGATCGTCATGGCCATGGTCATCATGGCCGTGATCGTCATGGGCCGCGGAGGCATGGGCGTCGCCATGCGCATCGTCGTGATGGTCGACGGTATCGCCGCTCGGGCAGCGCGCATGGGCACCGACCAGCGAGATAATGCCTGCGAGGATGGCGCCCAGCAGAGGCAGGAATACGATTGCCTGAACCATAACTGCGCCTAGCCCTTCATCAGATTGACGTCTTCAACCGCGATCGAACCGCGGTTGCGGAAATACACCACCAGCACGGCGAGACCGATCGCAGCCTCGGCGGCGGCCACCGTCAGCACCAAGAGCGCGAACACCTGGCCGACGATGTCGCCGAGGAAGGTCGAGAACGCCACCAGGTTGATGTTAACCGACAGCAGGATCAGCTCGATCGACATCAGGATGACGATGATGTTCTTGCGGTTGAGGAAGATGCCGAGGATCCCGAGCGTGAACAGGATCGCGGCGACCGCGAGATAGTGTCCGAGCCCGATCGTCATTTCACCCACTCCGCCGCGTCGGCATCCTGCAGGCCCTGCCCCGACGCCACCTTGCGCATCGCCATCGCCATCTCGGGCGTGCGCGCGTTCTGCACGTTGATGTTCTGCCGCTTGACCTTGGCCTTGTGGCGCAGCGTCAGCACGATGGCGCCGATCATCGCGACCAGCAGCACCATGCCGGCGAGCTGGAAGTAATGGATGTACTTCGTATAGAGCACGAGGCCGAGCGCCTCGGTGTTGCTGACATTGGTCGGGATCGCCGCGGTGATCGTCTTGGTCACGGCCGGGTTGATCACCCAGGCGCCGACGACGAGCAGCAGCTCGAACATGAAGATGCCGCCGATCACGATGCCAATCGGCAGATACTGGATGAAGCCCTCGCGTAGCTCGACGAAGTCGACGTCGAGCATCATGATCACGAACAGGAACAGCACCGCGACCGCGCCGACATAGACCACGATCAGCATCATCCCGAGGAACTCGGCGCCCATCAGGATGAACAGCCCGGCCGCGTTGACGAAGGCCAGGATCAGGAACAGCACGGAGTGCACGGGATTGCGCGAGACAATCACCATGACCGCCGAGGCCACGCAGGCCGCAGCAAACAGGTAGAAGAACAGCGCCGGAAGGATCATGCCCTCACCTCACCGGTATGGCGCGTCGAGCGCGATCGACTTCGCGATCTCGCGCTCCCAGCGGTCGCCATTGGCGAGCAGCTTGGCCTTGTCATAGTACAGTTCCTCGCGGGTCTCGGTCGCGAATTCGAAATTCGGTCCCTCGACGATGGCGTCCACCGGGCATGCCTCCTGGCACAGGCCGCAATAGATGCACTTCACCATGTCGATGTCGTAACGCACCGTGCGGCGGGTGCCGTCGTTGCGGCGCGGGCCGGCCTCGATCGTGATCGCCTGCGCCGGGCAGATCGCCTCGCACAGCTTGCAGGCGATGCAGCGTTCCTCGCCGTTCGGATAGCGGCGCAGCGCGTGCTCGCCGCGGAAGCGCGGCGAGATCGGGCCCTTTTCGAAGGGATAGTTCAGCGTCGGCTTCGGCTGGAAGAAATAGCGCATCGCGAGGAAGAACGCCGAGACGAATTCCGACAGCAGAAGCGAGCGGGCTGTTGCGTTGACATTGACACTCATGACGGCCTCACTTCGGCGCGATGCCGGCGAACTGCAGCACGCCGGCCACGATCACCACCATCGCCAGCGACAGCGGCAGGAACACCTTCCAGCCGAGCCGCATCAGTTGATCGTAGCGGTAGCGCGGCACGATCGCCTTCGCCATCGCGAACATGAAGAACATGAAGAACACCTTCAGGGCGAACCAGACGATGCCCGGAATCCAGGTGAACGGCGGCAGATTGACCGGCGGCAGCCAGCCGCCCAGGAACAGGATCGACGCCAGCGCGCACATCGTGGTGATCGCGACATACTCGCCGAGCATGAACAAAAGATACGGGGTCGAGCCGTATTCGGTCATGAAGCCGGCGACCAACTCGGATTCGGCCTCGACCAGATCGAACGGCGGACGATTGGTTTCGGCCAGCGCCGAGACGTAGAACACGACGAACATCGGGAACAGCGGCCACACATACCAGTTCAGGATGGTGAGCTGCGGCAGGCCGATCAGGTGCGCAAGCCCGCGGGTGTTCTGCGCCTCGACCACAGCCGACAGGTTCAGCGAGCCGACGCAGAGCAGCACGGTGATGATGACGAAGCCGATCGAGACCTCGTAGGACACCATCTGCGCCGCCGAGCGCAGCGCGGCCAGGAACGGATATTTCGAGTTCGACGACCAGCCGGCCATGATGATGCCGTAGATCGACAGCGACGAGATCGCGAAGATGTAGAGAACGCCGACATTGATGTCGGAGATCACCCAGCCGAGATCGAACGGGATTACCGCCCAGGCGGCCAGCGCCAGGATGCACGACACCAGCGGCGCGAGCAGGAACACGCCCTTGTTGGAGCCGGACGGAATCACCGGCTCCTTCAGCACGAATTTCAGGAGGTCGGCGAAGGATTGCAGCAATCCGAACGGCCCGACCACGTTGGGGCCGCGGCGGATCTGCACCGCCGCCCAGATCTTGCGGTCGGCGAGCAGGATGTAGGCGATCGCGATCAGGAGCACGACCAGCAGCAACAGGCTCTCCGCGACCATGATGATCAGCGGCCAGAGGAAGCCGGTCCAGAACGAGCTTGCGAAGAATTCAGCCATCAGGTCACGCTCACTCCGCTGCCGTCAGCATTCGGCCCGACGCCAGCCGCGAGCACTCCGCCATCACGGCAGAGGCCCGCGCGATCGGGTTGGTCAGATAGAAGTCCTCGACGGTCGGCTTGAATGCCGCCTTGTCGACGCTGCCGCCCTTGCCTGCCAGCGCCTTGACGTCGTCGGGCTTGCCGGCCTCGATCTGGTCGAGCCGCATCAGATGCGGGTAGGCCTTGAACATAGCCTGACGCAGCGCCTGCAGCGAGTCGAACGGCAGCTTCTTGCCGAGCACGTCGGACAGCGCGCGGATGATCGCCCAGTCCTCGCGGGCCTCGCCCGGCGGGAATGCGGCGCGGTTGGCGATCTGCGCCCGGCCTTCGGTGTTGACGTAGATGCCGGACTTCTCGGTATAGGCCGCGCCCGGCAGGATGACGTCGGCGCGATGCGCGCCCTGGTCGCCATGGGTGCCGATATAGACCACGAAGGTGCCGTCCGGCACCTTGATCTCGTCGGCGCCGAGCAGGAACAGCACGTCGAGCGTGCCGAAGGTCGTCATCTGCGCCGCGGTCAGGCCACCGGCCGCCGGCGAGAAGCCGATATCGAGCGCGCCGGCGCGCGAGGCGGTATCCTGCAACACGGCAAAGCCGTTCCAGCCGTCCTTCAGCGCGCCGACATTAACGGCGAGCTTGGCGGCCTGCGCCAGCACCGCAGCGCCGTCATGCCTGGTGTAGGCGCCGGCGCCGACCAGGATGATCGGGTGCTGCGCATTCTTCAGCACGTCGGCAAAGGAGTGCTTGCCCGCCACGAGATCGGCCAGCGTGTCAGTACCCGCACCGAGATACTCATGGTCATAGGTGAAATCGGCCTTGGCGCCGATCATGCCGACCTTGAGCCCGCCGGTGCGCCAGCGCTTGCGGATCCGCGCGTTCAGCACCGCGGCTTCCTTGCGCGGATGCGAGCCGATGATCAGGATCGCGTCGGCCTGGTCGATGCCGGCAATGGTCGGATTGAAGATGTAGGAGCCGCGGCCGGCCTTGGCGTCGAACGCATCGCCGCCCTGCACGGCGAGATTGACCGAGCCGAACTTCGCGAGCATTTCCTTCAGCGCATACATTTCGTCGACCGCGGCCAGATCGCCGGCGATCGCGCCGATCCGCTTGCCGTCGCTGCGGCTGGCCTTGGCGGCGATGGCGGCGAAGGCTTCCTGCCAGGTCGCCGGCCGGAGCTGGCCGTTCTCGCGCACATAGGGCCGGTCGAGGCGCTGCGTACGCAGGCCGTCGACGATGTGGCGGGTCTTGTCGGAGATCCACTCCTCGTTCACCGCCTCGTTGATGCGCGGCAGGATGCGCATCACCTCGCGGCCGCGGGTGTCGACGCGGATCGCAGATCCCACGCCGTCCATGACGTCGACCGACTGGGTCTTGCCGAGCTCCCAGGGCCGCGCCGCGAAGGCGTAGGGCTTCGACGTCAGCGCGCCGACCGGGCAGATATCGACGAGGTTGCCCTGCAGCTCCGAGCTCAGCGCCTGCTCGAGATAGGTGGTGATCTCCATGTCCTCGCCGCGGCCGGTCGCGCCCATTTCCGGCGCGCCGCAGACTTCGGCGGAGAAGCGGACGCAGCGCGTGCACTGGATGCAGCGGTTCATCGAGGTCTTGACCAGCGCGCCGAGATACTTGTCCTCGACCGCGCGCTTGTTCTCGGCGAAACGGCTGGTGTCGACGCCGTAGCCCATCGCCTGGTCCTGCAGGTCGCACTCGCCGCCCTGGTCGCAGATCGGGCAGTCGAGCGGATGGTTGATCAGCAGGAACTCCATCACGCCTTCCCGCGCCTTCTTCACCATCGGCGAGCGGGTCGAGATCTCCGGCGGCTCGCCCTTCGGGCCCGGACGGCAGTCGCGCACGGCCCAGGCGCAGCTCGCGACCGGCTTCGGGCCCCCCTTCACCTCGACCAGGCACATCCGGCAATTGCCGGCGATCGACAGCCGCTCGTGATAGCAGAAGCGCGGAATCTCTGCGCCGGCCGCCTCGCATGCCTGCAGCAGCGTGTACTCCGGCGGCACATCGATCTCTTTGCCATCGACGATGATCTTGCTCATGTCTGTCTCAAGTCTTTCCGAGCTTGCAGTCGGGCGGTGCGACGCTCGCGGTTTTCAATGAGGTCTTCACCCATTGCTGGGTGTCGGCGCCGTAGGTCGCGAGATAGGCAGGCTGCGCCTGGTTCTTCTCGCAGAGGAACGGCAGATGCGGTTTCAGGTCGTAGTCACACGATGCCTGCCATTCGCGCTTATCCGCGAAGGCGGCAAAGGTCTCCTCGCAGGCATAGAGGAAGTACGAGACAAAACTCTCATATTGCGATCGCTCCTCGCGACTGGCGGCCTTGATGGCCTCGTAGTCGGGCTGAGCGAATTTCGGATTCTGGAATGCGAGATCGGTGTAGCCGAGAAACGCCGAACGCGCGCTGGAGGCGCGGTTCGAGGTGCGGATTTCGTTGATCTGCAGCAGGATTGCAACAAAGCCGAGCAGCGCCACGGTCGCCTGCGCCATCTGCGCAAGCGTCCCGTGTTTCTGCCACCACGCGGCCTGTTGCGTCATCGCCAACATTACTCCGCGGCTACCATGTGCATGGGATCGCGCACGCCCTGATCGTCGAGATCGGCCTTGTGCGAATACTGGTCGATGCGCTCTTCGATCTCGTGACGGAAATGCGCGATCAGGCCCTGGATCGGCCAGGCGGCGGCGTCGCCGAGCGCGCAGATAGTGTGACCCTCGACCTGCTTGGTGACCTCCAGCAGCATGTCGATCTCGCGCTTGTGGGCGCGGCCCTCGGCCATGCGGGTCAGGACGCGCCACATCCACCCCGTGCCCTCGCGGCACGGCGTGCACTGGCCGCAGCTCTCATGCTTGTAGAAATAGGAGATTCGCGCGATCGCCCGGATCAGGTCGGTCGACTTGTCCATCACGATCACCGCCGCGGTGCCGAGGCCCGAGCGCAGCTTGCTCAGGCTGTCGAAATCCATCGGCGTGTCGATGATCTGCTCGGCCGGCACCATGCGCACCGACGAACCGCCGGGGATCACGGCCTTCAGATTGCCCCAGCCGCCGCGGATGCCGCCGCAATGCTTCTCGATCAGCTCGCGGAACGGAATCCCCATCGCCTCTTCGACGTTGCAGGGCCGCTCGACGTGGCCGGAGATGCAGAACAGCTTGGTGCCGACATTGTTCGGCCGGCCGATGCCGGCGAACCAGGCGGCGCCGCGGCGCAGGATGTCCGGTGCGACCGCGATCGACTCGACGTTGTTGACGGTGGTCGGGCAGCCATAGAGGCCGACATTGGCCGGGAACGGCGGCTTCAGCCGCGGCTGGCCCTTCTTGCCCTCGAGGCTCTCGAGCAGCGCGGTCTCCTCGCCGCAGATATAGGCGCCGGCGCCGTGCGCGACATAGATGTCGAACGGCCAGCCGTTGATATTGTCCTTGCCGACCAGCTTGGCCTCATAGGCCTGGTCGATCGCCGCCTGCAGCCGCTCGCGTTCGCGGATGAACTCGCCGCGGATATAGACGTAGCAGGCATGCGCGCCCATCGCGAAGCTCGCGAGCAGGCAGCCCTCGACCAAAAGATGCGGATCGTGCCGCATGATCTCGCGGTCCTTGCAGGTGCCGGGCTCCGACTCGTCGGCGTTGACGACGAGATAGCTCGGACGGCCGTCCTTGGATTCCTTCGGCATGAAGGACCACTTCATGCCGGTCGGGAAGCCGGCGCCGCCGCGGCCACGCAGACCCGACGCCTTCATCTCGTTGATGATCCAGTCGCGCCCCTTGTCGATGATCCCTTTGGTGCCATCCCAGGCGCCTCTGCGGCGCGCGCCCTCGAGGCCCCAATCATGCAGGCCGTAGAGGTTCTTGAAGATGCGGTCCTTGTCGTCGAGCATGCTCAAAACTTTCCGAACATCACCGATTGGCTTGCGAATAAGCGAGCCCGGCAGCGCAGCCGCCGAACACGATGGCCCACAACAGGCTGGATTCCAGCGTGGCGCTCAGGCCATAGCGTTGCAGCAGGAACATGAAGCCCGCCGCGACAACGGTATGCAGGGCGATCGTGCGCCAAGCCTTCATCGCAGCGCCCCTTCCCGTCTCATCTGCTAGCACCTGAAAGCTCCGCATCAGGTGGTTTCCTTCAGCGTCGTCGGCCCGCCCGCGGGCGCCGAGAACTGACGGTCGACCTGCGGGCCCGGCTTCGGCGGATTGCCGGCGGCAAAGCCGTCGAGGACCTTGCCGAAGCTTTCCTTGGTCAGGTCCTCATAGGTGTCCTTCCAGATCAGCACCATCGGCGCGTTCACGCAGGCCCCTAAGCACTCGACTTCTTCCCAGGAGAAGTTGCCGTCCTTCGACAGCTGGAAGGGATCGTGATGGATGCGGTGCTGGCAGACCTCGATCAGGTCGGCGGCGCCGCGCAGCCGGCACGGCGTGGTGCCGCACACCTGCACATGCGCCTTCTTGCCGACCGGCGAGAGCTGGAACATGGTGTAGAACGTCGCGATCTCGAGCATGCGGATATGCGGCATCTCGAGCAGGTCGGCGACAGCGCGGATCGCGGCTTCCGAGACCCAGCCGTCATGCTGCTCCTGCGCGCGCCACAGGATCGCGATCGCGGCCGAAGCCTGCCGTCCCGGCGGATATTTCTCGATCTGCTTCTTGGCCCAGGCAAGATTCTCGTCCGTGAACGTGAAGCTCGCGGGCTGCAATTCCTTCGGGGCAAGGCGGCGGACGGACATCGATCAAACTCTCATTGCGCGCGGTTCGGATGCGGACATCGTCACCGGTCGACTTCGCCGAACACGATGTCCAGCGAGCCCAGGATGGCGGAAACGTCGGCCAGCAGATGGCCCCTGCAGATGTGATCCATCGCCTGCAGATGGGCGAAGCCCGGCGCGCGGATCTTGCACTTGTAGGGCTTGTTGGAGCCGTCGGCGACGAGGTAGACGCCGAACTCGCCCTTCGGCGCCTCGACCGCGGCATAGATTTCGCCGGCCGGCACGTGCACGCCTTCGGTGTAGAGCTTGAAGTGATGGATCAGCGCTTCCATCGAGCGCTTCATCTCACCGCGGCGCGGCGGCGCGATCTTGTTGTCCTCGACCACGACCGGGCCCTGCCCGTCGGGTGCCTTGAGCTTCTGGATGCACTGCTTCATGATGCGCACCGACTGGCGCATCTCTTCCATGCGGATCAGATAGCGGTCGTAGCAGTCGCCGTTCTTTCCGATCGGAATGTCGAAATCCATCTCGGCGTAGCACTCGTAGGGCTGCGACTTGCGCAGGTCCCAGGCCGCGCCCGAGCCGCGCACCATCACGCCGGAGAAGCCCCACTCCCAGGCTTCCTTGAGCGGCACCACGCCGATGTCGACGTTGCGCTGCTTGAAGATGCGGTTGCCGGTGAGCAGCCGATCGAGGTCGTCGACGACCTTGAGGAACGGATCGCACCACGCCTCGATGTCGTCGATCAGCTTCGGCGGCAGGTCCTGATGCACGCCGCCGACGCGGAAGAACGCCGCGTGCATGCGCGAGCCCGAGGCGCGCTCATAGAACACCATCAGCTTCTCGCGCTCTTCGAAGCCCCACAGCGGCGGGGTCAGCGCGCCGACGTCCATCGCCTGGGTGGTGACGTTGAGCAGATGCGACAGGATGCGGCCGATCTCGCAATAGAGCACGCGGATCAACTGACCGCGGCGCGGCACCGTAATGCCGAGCAGCTTTTCCGCCGCGAGGCAGAACGCATGCTCCTGGTTCATCGGCGCGACATAGTCGAGCCGGTCGAAATAGGGAATCGCCTGCAGATAGGTCTTGTGCTCGATCAGCTTCTCGGTGCCGCGGTGAAGCAGGCCGATATGCGGATCGACGCGTTCGACGACTTCGCCGTCGAGCTCCAGCACGAGGCGCAGCACGCCGTGCGCCGCCGGATGCTGCGGCCCAAAGTTGATGGTGAAGTTACGAAGGTTTTGCGGCTGTTCATTCATGGCTTCGGCTCCGCCTTGGCCTTCTCATCGCCGGGCAGCGGATAGTCCGCGCCTTCCCAGGGCGAAAGGAAATCGAACTTGCGGAATTCCTGGTTGAGCCTGACCGGCTCGTACAGCACCCGCTTCTCCTGGTCGTCGTAGCGGACCTCGACGAAGCCGGTGAGCGGGAAATCCTTGCGCAGCGGATGGCCGTCGAAGCCGTAGTCCGTCAGCAGGCGGCGCATGTCGGGATGGCCGGTGAAGATCACGCCATAGAGGTCGTAGGTCTCGCGCTCGAACCAGTCGGCGCCCGGGAAGACGCCGATGATCGACGGCACCTGCGTGGTCTCGTCGGCCTGCCCGCGCAAACGGACGCGCGTGTTCAGCGTCGGCGACAGCAGATGGTAGACGACGTCGAAGCGCTTCTCGCGGCTCGGATAGTCGACCGCGGTGACGTCGGTGACGTTGACGAAGCGGCAGCCGGGATCGTCACGCAGAAACCTGGCGACGTCCACGATTCTGCCAATCTCGACGTCGATAGTGAGCTGATTGAACGCGACCGAGTGCGCCGTGGCCGCGCCCGGAAGCGCGCTCACGATCGTCTGCCCAAGGGCGTCGAGCTTGCCGTCGTCCATACCTGAAACCTTAACGTTCGATAGTGCCGATACGGCGAATCTTCTTCTGCAGCAGCAGCACGCCGTAGAGCAGTGCCTCCGCCGTAGGCGGGCAGCCCGGCACGTAGATGTCGATCGGCACGATGCGATCGCAGCCACGCACCACCGAATAGGAGTAGTGGTAGTAGCCGCCGCCATTGGCGCAGGAGCCCATCGAGATGACGTAGCGCGGCTCCGGCATCTGGTCGTAGACCTTGCGCAGCGCGGGCGCCATCTTGTTGGTCAGGGTGCCCGCAACGATCATCACGTCGGACTGCCGCGGCGAGGCACGCGGTGCGAAGCCGAAGCGTTCGACGTCGTAGCGCGGCATCGAGACCTGCATCATCTCGACCGCGCAGCAGGCGAGACCGAAGGTCATCCACATCAGGGAGCCGGTGCGCGCCCAAGTGATGAGGTCATCGGCTGCGGCGACGAAGAAGCCCTTGTCGGACAGCTCGTGATTGACCTCGAGGAAAAACGGATCATTGGCGCCGACCGGCCTACCGGTCGACGGATCAAGAATACCCTTCGGAGCCATGGCGATCTCAGATTTGGCAATCGCCGGCTGGGAGGTTGCGGCGGTGGGGCTCAATCCCATTCGAGCGCGCCTTTCTTCCATTCATACGCAAACCCGACCGTCAGCACGGCCAGGAACACCATCATCGACCAGAACCCGGTGGCGCCGAGCTTTCCGAACGCCGCGGCCCAGGGGAACAGGAACGCCACTTCGAGGTCGAAGATGATGAAGAGGATCGCCACCAGATAGAACCGGACGTCGAACTTCATGCGAGCGTCGTCAAAAGCGTTGAATCCGCATTCATAGGCAGACAGCTTTTCCGGGTCCGGCGATTGGAACGCGACCAGGAACGGCGCGATCAGGAGTGCCAGACCGATCAGGCTCGCGACTCCGATAAAGACCACAAGTGGGAGATAATTCTGCAGGATGCCGGTCATCGGCGAGGCCTTCTTGCTGCGGTTTCGGACATGCCGCAGATTCGTTGATTGGAATTGTTCTTGAGGCTTTAGCGCAGCGCAACAGGGGGCGCAAGACAAGCTATTTTGACGGTTTTACCGTCCTTCCCGCGGGCTCTTGGCCTCATCAGGCGGATGCGCTTGCCTCCATGGGCAACGCCGCGGCGGCCATCCGGTGCCCTGCGCTCTCCCCATATCAGCCCAGCCCCCGCTCGGCAGCGAGCATCTCGGCGGCGGTCAGGGTGAGCCGATCGATGTGTCCGAGCAGCAGCTCAAGATCCCCCGGCGCAAGCTGTTCCAGCAGGTGCCGGTTTCGCTCCTGCGCGCCGGCCACGATGGCATCATGGGCTGCCAGGCCGGCCTTGGTGAGAGAGACCAGGGTCTCCCGGTTGTCGCGCGGATTGGCCGCCTTCGCCACCAGCTTGCGCGCCACGAGCTCGGCGAGCGCCCGGCTGATCTGCCCCTTGTCCATGCCGACGGCCTCGGCGAGCCGCACCACACTCATCGGCGGCCGCCGGCCGAGCGAGGCGACCAGACCGAACTCGACCGAGGACAGGCCGGTCAGGCGCTTGTAGCGCAGCATCGCGCCGCGCCTGAGCAGGTTCGCCAGCACCATCAGCCGCGACGACATCATCGCGGTGATCGGCGCCAGTTCGGAATCGACAACGGCCTCCGGCGGCAAGGCCCTCTCAGTCCTGAGCTTCTCGGTCATCACCAACCTCTGCCAACAAAGCCGCGCGCTGCCAAGCTCAACGATATTGTTGACATTGTCATCTATCTATCGTTGACTTGGTCAACGATAGATCAGCCGCCGGCGCCCGACCAGCGGCGGGGAGGACAACATGACGATCACCCAGCGGGACCGCGATCTCGGCACGGCCTATGCGATGAAGCCGTCGAGCACCCGGACCGAGCTCACCTCGGTCGGCCGCGGCACGCCGATGGGCGAGCTGTTGCGCCGGTATTGGCACCCGGTCGGCCTCACCGGTGACGCCTCCGATATCCCCAGAAAAGTCCGCGCACTTGGCGAAGACCTGATCCTGTTCCGCGACCGGCATGGCCGGGCCGGCCTGCTACATGCGCGCTGCTGCCACCGCGGCACCACGCTCTATTACGGCAAGGTCGAGGAAGACGGTATCCGCTGCTGCTATCACGGCTGGAAATTCGACACCGAGGGCCGCTGCCTCGAACAACCCTGCGAGCCCGACGGCGGCCTGTTCAAGGACAAGGTGCGCCAGCCCTGGTATCCGGTGCAGGAACGCTACGGCCTGATCTTCGCCTATATGGGGCCGGCCGAGAAAAGGCCGGTGCTGCCGCGCTACGAGTGCCTGGAAAACATGGACGACGGCGAGTTCGTCGAGGCCGACGATTCCTCGATCGGCGGCGGCGGCCCTGCCGTGATCCCCTGCAACTGGCTGCAGCATTTCGAGAACGTCGCCGACCCCTACCATGTGCCGGTGCTGCACGGCTCGTTCTCAGGGCCGCAGTTCACCAACATGATGGCCTCGATGCCCGACGTGAAGTTCGAGATGTCGCCGCGCGGCATCACGGTGCGTTCGATCCGCAGGCAGGACGACGGCAAGGTGTTCTATCGCGTCACCGAGGCCGCCCTCCCCACACTCCGCGTCGTGCCCAATCCGCGCGTCGCGCAGTTCGCGCGCGTCGAATCGATCGGCTGGACCTTGCCGATCGACGACACCTCGTTCCGCATCTACGTCGCCGGCCGGGTCAAGAACGCGGGCGATATCGGGCGGATGCGCTCGAAGTTCAACGGCAAGTTCTGGTGGGACATGACCGAGGCCGAGCACCAGCAATTTCCCGGCGACTACGAGGCCCAGGTCGGCCAGGGAGCGGTGACGATCCATTCCGAAGAGCATTTTGGCCAGAGCGACCGCGGCATCCTGATGATCCGCCGGATGCTCGCTGACCAGCTCGAGGCCATGGCCACCGGCCGCGACCCGATCGGGGTGTCGTTCGACGCCGACACGAGGCCGGTCGAATTCGAGGCAGGGAATTACATCCGCGAGGCGTAAGGCCCGCGCGCAAGCAACAACAACAAAGAAGATCGGGGGAGGAAGTGATGGTCGATGTCGCACCGCAGGCGGCCGCGCCAACGCAAGCTGCGGCCGCGCCCTCGGCGCTCCGCTACTACGTCCTCGCCTTGCTCACGATCATCTACGCCCTCAACTTCCTCGACCGCACCATCTTCAACGTGCTGATCGAACCGATCAAGAAGGAGTTCACGCTCAGCGACACCACGATGGGCCTGCTCGCCGGGTTCGGTTTCGTGCTGTTCTATTCGCTGCTCGGCATTCCGATCGCGCGGATGGCCGATCGCCTCAACCGCCGCAACATCGTCGCGGTCGCCTTCGCGTTCTGGAGCGCGATGACCTATCTCTGCGGCCTCGCCTCCAGCATCACGACGCTGGCATTGGCCCGGGTCGGCGTCGGCATCGGGGAGTCGGCGGGCACGCCGGCCTCGCAATGCAAAAACGAACGACCGCGCGCGCTCGGCATCTACGCGATCGGCACCTATCTCGGCGTCTTCCTCGGCTATTTCATCGGCGGCTATGTCAACCAGCACTATGGCTGGCGGATGGCGTTCTTCACCGCCGGCCTGCCCGGCATCGCGCTCGCCGCCGTCTTGTGGCTGACGATCGCCGAGCCGAAGCGCGGCGCGATGGCCGAGACCTTCAAGGCCGAGCCGCTGGGGCCGACGCTGCGTTTCCTGGTATCGCAGCCGAGCTTCGTCATCGTGCTAATCGGCTCTTGTCTGACGACCTACACCAACTACGCCACCGCGGTGTGGATCCCGCCGTTCCTGGCGCGGATCCATCACCTCACCAGCGCCGAGATCGGCACCTATGCCGGCACCTTCAAGGGTCTCGCCGGCATGGCGGGCACGCTGATCGGTGGCCTCGTGGTGGCGCAGATCGGCCGTCGCGACGACCGCTGGAAGCTGTGGGCGCCCGCGATCATGTCCGGTCTCGCCGGCCCGGTGTTCGCGCTGTGCATGCTGACGCAAAGCTTCACGCTGATGGTCGCGACGCTGGCGCTGACCTCGTTCATGGTCGGCTTTCATCTCGGCCCGATCTTCGCGATTGCGCAGACGGTGGCAAAACCCAGCATGCGCGCGCTGGCCTCGGCGATCGTGCTGCTGACCGCGACCTGCTTCGGCCAGGGCGTCGGCCCCCTCGCCGTCGGCATGATCAATGACGCGCTGAAAGGCACCTACGGCGTCGATGCGGTTCGCTACTCGCTGCTGTCGGCCGCGCTCACGACGACGCTCGGTGCCCTGCTGTTCGTGTTGGCGGCACGCGCGATCCGCGCCGACATCGCGCGCGCGAGCTAGCACCCGTCTCAGCCGAGCCGGCGCGTGATGTCAGGCTGCGCTCACGTCAGCTTGCCGGTGTATTTCTCCAGCGCCGCCCAGGCGTCCGCGCCGTAGGTCTTCTGCCACTGCGTGTAGAAGCCGGCCTTCACCAACGCGGCCCTGAACTGCACGGGATCGGGCTTGTTGAAGGTCATGCCCTTCTCGGTCAGCTCGGCCTGCAGCGAGCGGTCCATCTCGACCAGATCGGTGCGCTCCTTCACCGCCGCGGCGTCGAACGCGGCATTGATGAACTCGAGCAGATCGGGCGGCAGGGCCGCCATCGCGCGGCGGTTGCCGAGGATCCAGTAACCGCTCCAGCAATGGTTCGAGAGCGCGCAGAATTTCTGCACCTCGTAGAGCTTGCCGGTCGAGACCTGCGCCAGCGGGTTCTCCTGCCCTTCGACGATGTGGGTCTGCAGCGCCGAATAGAGTTCGCTGTAGGAGATGCTCGACGGCAGCGCGCCAAGCCCTGAGAACAGCGACGTCAGCAATGCCGTCACCGGCACGCGGATCTTGAAACCCTTGAGATCGTCGACGCTGTTGAGCTGCCGGCTCGACGACGAGGTGATCTGACGGAAGCCGTTGTCCCAGACCTTCTTCAGCGGCACGACGCCGGTCTTCGTGATCGCCTCGCGCACGAGGTCGCCGACGCCGCCGTCCATAGCCGCCCAGACCTGGTCGTAGGACTGAAAGGCGAAACCGATGCTGGGCAGCCCCGATAGCGGCACCAGCGTCGACAGCGTCATGCTGGGCGCGGCCAGCAGCTCGATCCCGCCGGCGCGGACCTGCGACAGCATCTCCGGATCGCCTCCGAGCTGGCTGTTGGCGAACACCGTGATGTTGACCCGGCCGGACGACTGCGCGCCGACCGCCTTGGCGGCCTCAGTCAGGCGGATTGTTAGCGGATGGGTTTCCGGAGTGTTGACGCCGAGCTTGAAGTCGAACTCGGCCGCCGCAACGGCGCGCTTACCAAACATCGTGGCGGCGAGTGCCGCGGAGCCGGTTCCAAGGACCCGGCGCCGGGTTAGTCTCATTGTTTTCATTATTGTTTTTCTCCCAAGCGCATTTCCGCGCCTTGGGCAGTTTTAGCCGGCCGGCAGTGTGACGCAAGGCACGGTGAAACCAATCCGCCCGTGGCACGAAACCATTTCCCGGAACTCACGAAACGATCCGGAAACAGATGGGCCTTACCAGTACCTGCCATAGACGGCGCACAGACGCCCGGAGGCGACCATGAACCACTCGATCCATTCAGCTGACCGCGCGACCCATCTCAAGATTGTGGTGGTTGCCCTTATTGCGGGGATCGGGATCGCGGCGCTCGGCATTTCGGCCCGGAACAACGCGGATTTCACCCAGACTGCCCAGTCCACGCAGGTCATCAAGGCTGGCAAGCCGGTGGCGATCACCTCGTCGGGCACCTCCACGGTCCGCTAAGACGCTTTCAAGCCTCGGCAGACACAACGGCCGCCCCTGGGCGGCCTTTCTTGTTGGTCCTGATCGTCTCAAGCTCGGACCAGGACGGTGTGGCCTTTGCGAGCAGGTTCGGCTACGGCGATTGTGGACCACCGAGACCGGAGTGCGCGCGATCGACGTGTGCAAGGTCGCAACCCGGCTGAGCGCCGCGAATGACTGAACCTCGCCTCGCCGGCGACAACATTGCGAAGCCGCAGCATGCTTCCCGCACCGACGGGTCGCCCCCTTTGCTCGGCCTCCCGGCATCGCTGCCGCTGGTGCTCGACCTCGACGGCACGCTGATCACGGGCGACCTGCTCTATCTGAGCTTCGTCTCGATCCTGCGCCGCAATCCGCTGATCGTCGTGTCATGCGCCGCCTGGCTGACGCGCGGCCGCGCGGCGCTGAAGCGCCGGCTCGCACAGCGCCAGCGCATCGACTGGAGCCGGATCGAACTGCACCAGGACGTCGTCGCATTGGCCGAGCGCGAGAACGCGGCCGGCCGCCGCATCGTGCTGGCAACCGCGGCCGACGCGCTGCTCGCTCAGAAGCTGGCGTCGCGTCTGCCTTGGATCGACCAGGTGCTTGCCTCCGACGGCGAACATAATCTCAAGGGCGCCAACAAGGCCGACCTGTTGCAAAGGACATTTCCCGGGGGCTTCATCTACGCCGGCGACAGCGCCTCCGACCTCGCGGTCTGGGCCCACGCCGCCGGCATCATCACCGTCAATGCCCGCGATGCCGTGCGCGCCGCCGCGGCCGGGCTCGGCAGGCCGACGCTGCATTTGCAGGGCCGCGCGACCGCAGCGAAATCTTAACCGCGCCCTAACGCGGTTGTTCGATTGCAATCCGCTCCGCGACCCCAGTCTTAAAAGTTGCCCGGCTAAGGTCGGCGTCAACAAAGGCGCAGGCCACAATGAATTTGCAGCAGCAAGTAATTTCAACCGGCTTCAAGATCATCTGCACGGATTGCGGCAGCCTGGCGATCAAGGTCGCCGATCCGGCGCATGCATCCGGCGACACCATCATCGAATGCCGCCGCTGCAACGCGGTGCGCGGCACGGTGGCGGACCTGCACAATTTGGCGCGGCGCGGCCGTGACCTGTTCGAATTCTAACCGCGGCCCCGCCAATGCTGTCAGACCCGAAGGCGACCACGCAGAGCGACGTTCCCTTGGACACGGTCTGGTCGATCCTCGAGGCCGCCAACGAATTGGGCGACACCCACACGGTTGACGCCTGCCGCCGCATCATCGACGCCAATTTGCGCGGCGATGCACCGGGACAATCCGACCTCAACGCGGTCGCCGCATTCTTTGCCTGATCAAGGCAGGGCGTTGCCGTTGTGTGAATTCGTAGGGCATCGCGGAGACGAATGGCCAGGCAGAAACATAACAACACAGACCGAGATATTGCTTAACTTGCTTCGTCCAGGGCCGACCGGCTAGCTGCCTGGCAGCTTTCGGATTCGGACGGACCGATGACATTGACGCGCGGTGACCTGGTTGTCGGGGTCACGATCCCCGGGTTCTTCGTCCTCAGCGTCGCCTCGATGATCGCCTGTGGGCACGCATTCCCGGCGATGCATGTCTGGCGATCCGGCATCACCGCGCAGGCCGTCCTCGGCATCACCATCATGGTCGCGTTCGTCCCGGCGTTCGTCGCGGCACGATTCAGCTTCGGTTATCTGGTCGGCTTCTCGCTGCTGTCAGCCGTGTTCGGCTTCGTCTGGCTCAGCTTCTTCAGCGCCTTCGACTATCCGCACGCCATCGCCCGCTGGGCCATGATCGCCGCGCTGGCCGCAGCGATGATCCCTCTGATGTTACAGAATATCCCGGTTTGGCGGCCCGATTTGTCCGAGGCGGCCGTCAAGCGCATCGCGATTCTGCTGCTGGCGTCGTGCTTCGCCGTGCTGGTGGCCGACATCTCCTACGGGGCCAATCTTGGCAATCCCTATGGCGCAGCCCGCACCGCCGTCGTGCGCCCGGCGCTGTTGAACTATCTCACCGGAATCATGACCGGCGCGGTCCTGCCCTATTTGTTCGCGCATTTCGCATCGCGCAGCCGGTGGATGCCGGCGGCCGGGGTGCTGCTGCTTGCGCTTTGCTTCTATCCCGTCGTCAACAACAAGACCGTCCTTCTGTTGCCGATCTGGCTGCCGTTTCTGTTCTGGCTGTACGGCCGGTTCGACCCGCGGCTGGCCACGGTGCTCGCATTTCTGATCCCGATGATCGTCGGCCTTTTGGCTTTCGCCGTCCTCGTGTCCGACAAGACCTACATCGTGTTCAGCACCATCAATCTGCGCTTCGTCGCGATCCCGTCACTCGCGCTCGATCAATACGCCGACTTCTTTGCGCACCGCGAACTCACCCGGTTCTGCCAGATCACCGTCCTGCGATACATAACCGCCTGCCCGTACGGCGAGCTCGGCCCGACCCTCGGAGCGATTTATCAGGACGGCAATTTCAACGCGTCCTTCCTCGCCACCGAGGGCATCGCATCGGTCGGTCTTGCGCTCGCCCCGGTGTCGGCTTTCGTCTGCGGCCTGATCCTGTCGGTGGGATCGATGGTCTCAAAGCACCTGTCGCCGCGCTTCATCGCGGTTTCGTCCGGCATCGCAGTTCAGGCGATCATGAACGTGCCGCTCACGACAGGCCTGCTGTCGAACGGGATAGCACTGCTGTTCCTGCTGTGGTGGCTGACGCCCGAACAGCGCGTGGCATTATCGGTCAGGCTCGAGCAGGCCGCTCAACCCGTCAGCGTTGTCGGCCTCGCGGCGTCCTGAGCTGTCGCGGCAGTTCGCCAGGTGCAGTGAACAGGAGGGCAGGCAACTCGTTATGGCACCGGTCCAGAGGGACCAATGGTTTCGGGCCAAACACGCTGCTAAGTCATTGAAATAAATGGCGCGAGAGACGGGACTCGAACCCGCGGCCTCCGCCGTGACAGGGCGGCGCTCTAACCAACTGAGCTACTCCCGCGGATGCCGATCGTCGGATTGATCCGCGCAGGACCGAGGGCATAAAGGCCCGCATCCGGTTAGTCAAGGAGGTTGCGGATCCCTGCACAGCATCGGCATTTTCGCGGCACATACGCGGGTTGTCGCCTGTTTTCAGGGGAAACGGCGTAGTCAGCGAAGCCCCGAATCAAATAAGGCCTGATACGTCTGGGTTTCCTGTGGCCGGCCCGGCGCTGCCGTTCCCGGAACCGGCGGTTTTCAGGACTTGTCCGGACGCATTTTCCCGACGCGAACGGCGCGCCATTCGCGTGAAAAGCAGCAATCCAGCCATTCAGCAACGAGGAGGGCCAGACATGGCGAAGAAAGCAGCGACACCGGCGACGATCACGCTGAAGCATTTGGCGGCGGCCATCGCCGAAGAGCAGGAGCTGTCCAAGAAACAGGCCGAGGCGATCCTGACCGATATGGTCACCAGGATCACCAAGCACCTCAAGAAGGGCGAGCGCATCAGGATCGTCGGCCTCGGCATCCTCCAGGTCCGCAAGCGCGCCGCCCGCATGGGCCGCAACCCGGCGACCGGCGAACAGATCCACATCAAGGCCAGCAAGAAGGTCGCCTTCCGCGCCGCCAAGGAGCTGAAGGAAGCCGTCTAGCGCCTACTCTCTCCGTTAAGGCAAAGCGCCATTCCGGCTCGTGACGCGGCCCCGGGGTGGCGCTTTTCTGTTATAGGAGTGTCCTTCGAAACTCGCCTTGACGCGGTTTGCTCGCGCGAACCAACTTCGCCAAAGCGCATTGTTCCTTTCTCCAGTTTTTTGCGCGGTTTTCATGCTGGCACCGGCTCTCGACTTCAAGCACACCGTCACCGAGCGCTTCCTGCGCTATGTCGTGATCGACACCCAGTCCGATCCGGATTCACCCACCACGCCTTCCACCGAGAAGCAGAAGAATCTCGGGCGCCTGCTGGTCGCCGAGCTGCAGGCGATGGGGATATCCGACGCGCATCTTGATCCGCACGGATACGTCTATGCGACGATCCCGGCCAACACCGACAAGACAGTGCCGGTGATCTGCTTCTGCTCGCACATGGACACCTCTCCCGACTGCACCGGCAAGAACGTCAAGCCGCAGGTCGTGAAGAACTACCGCGGCGGCGACATCGTGCTTCCCGCCGATGCCTCGCAGGTGATCCGCCCCGCCGAGCACCAAGCGCTAGCCGACCAGATCGGCAACGACATCATCACCACCGACGGCACCACCCTGCTCGGCGCCGACAACAAGGCGGGCCTTGCCGAGATCATGGATGCCGCGCATTTCCTGATCACCAATCCGCAGGTCAAGCACGGCACCATCAAGATCCTGTTCACGCCGGACGAGGAGATCGGCCGCGGCGTCGACAAGGTCGACATCAAGAAGCTGGGGGCCGATTTCGGTTACACCATGGACGGCGAGACCGCCGGCCATATCGAGGACGAGACCTTCTCGGCCGACGGCGCCAGCATCATCATCGAAGGCGTCGCGACCCATCCGGGATTCGCCAAGGGCAAGATGGAGCACGCGATCAAGATCGCCGCCGCGATCGTCGATCGCCTGCCGAAGGACACCTGCTCGCCCGAGACCACCGAGGGCAAGGAAGGCTTCCTGCATCCGGTCGCGATCTCCGGCGCGCTGGAGAACGCGCGGATCGACTTCATCGTGCGCGATTTCACCGAGGCCGGCCTGAAGCAGAAGGAATCGCTGCTGGAAGACATCGTGAAGGACATCATGAAGGGCTATCCGCGCTCGACCTACCGCATGGAGGTCAAGCAGCAGTACCGCAACATGAAGGATGTGATCGATCGCCACCCGCAGATCGTGGCCTATGCGATCGAGGCGATCGAGCGCGCCGGTCTCACGCCGGTGAAGACCTCGATCCGCGGCGGCACTGACGGCTCGCGGCTGTCCTTCATGGGACTGCCCTGCCCGAACATCTTCGCCGGAGAGCACGCGTTCCATTCGCGGCTCGAATGGGTCAGCCGGCAGGACATGGAGAAAGCCGTGCAGACCATCGTGCACCTGGCGATGATCTGGGAAGAGCGAGCGTAGGAGTCGCAGCTCCTTTTTCTTCCGTCATTGCGAGGAGCTCGGCGACAAAATTGCGAAGCAATTTTGCGCTGAAGCGACGAAGCAATCCATGCTGGCACATATGCGGCGCGATGGATTGCTTGCTCGCGCGCACAATGACGGAGTGCTTGGTCCCGAGAGTTCTATGCCCGCGCGGTCACGATCCAGATCGCGCCGGGCAGCAGCACCGCATCGCCCTTCAAGAAAGGCGCCAGCGCCTCGCGCATCGAGGCGATCGCCGCAGCGCGCACCTCATCAGGGTGCCCTTCCAGCGCGCGGCTGGCCGGCCCGATCTCGAGCGCGCCCTGTATCGCGGCATCGATGCCGCGCCCGGTCGCGACATCAAGCTCAACCCGGCACGGCTCCATGGCAATGCCGGAGAAGCCGGCTTCGCCCAGGATCCGCTTCACCCGGGCCTCGGAGGCGAACGCGAACGGGCCGGGATCCTCGGGCCCTAGCGGCGGCAGTTTCGGCACGTGCTTGTAGACGGCAGCAAGCGGCGTCATGAAGAACGGATTTTCGCGCGGCTCCTGCCAGCAGACGAAGGCGAGACGGCCGGTCGGCTTCATCGCCTTGCGCAGATTGGCGAACGACGTCACGGGATCGGCAAAGAACATCACGCCAAAGCGCGAGGCCAACAGATCGAAGCTCTCGCTGACAAACGGATAGATGGTCGCGTCGGCCAGCGCGAACTCCACCGGCAAACCCTGCGGCGCGCTCTGCCGCGCCCGCGTCAGCATCGGCTCCGAGACATCGACGCCGAGCACGTGACCTGTGGGCGCGACCTTGGCCGCCAGCGCGAAGCTCGAGGCGCCGCTGCCACAGCCGACATCGACGACGCGTTCGCCGGCTTTCGGCGCGGCACGATCGATCAGGAGGTCGAGCACCGGCTGCAGCACGATATCCTGCGCGGCCTGCCGTGTGGCCCAGCGCTGACCGCCCGGCCCGTTCCAATAAGCAATCTGGTCGGCGTTCTGCGGATGGCCAGCGTTCATGCGATCCAAACCTCGTTAGGAAGCTTCTGTCGTCTCATGCTTGGGCATGATCCTTTTCGGAATACCGCTTCGCACTTTTCCGGATCATGCCCTAGCAAGTCTCGCGCGTCGCGGCGCGCAGCATCGGCATCAGCTGATAGGTGAATCCGGCATCGGCCTTGGTGACGGGATCGTTGGCGACGATCTCCTGCGGATCGGCATCGTCAGGCAATTGCAGCACGCCGAGTCCCCAGACCCCGGCGGGATCGGCGACCGGTCCGAACACCAGCGCCTTGCCGGCCTGCAGCAGTTCGCCGCAATAGGCGACGTGCGCCTGCATGATGGCGGCTTCCTGCGGCGCCATATCCTGAGGAAAGGTCGGGCGCGGTCCGGTCAATTTGCAGACGTAGTATTTCATCGACCTGATCCGCGCTCGGAGCTCTATTTGGCGGCTGCGCTCGTGGGCTTGGCCGGTTTCGGCTTCGCGGCATTCGCCTTGGGCGCGCCCTGCCCGTCGCTGCGCGCGATGCCCCAGGGATCGGTCGGCTTCTGATCCGGCACACCACTGAGCGCCCGCTGATAGGCGCGCTGCTGGCGCGCCTCGTTGGCCGCATCGGCCGGCGACTTCTCGACCTCTTCGCGATAGCGCTGAACGTGATCCGACTGTGCGAATGCGGGTCCGGCAATCATGGTGAGAAGAAAAATCGCGGCGAGTTTGCGCATGCATCAAGTTCCCGGTTAGGCGGACAGAATAGCATCGCTGCAGCGTCGGCATCAAATCGGAGCGCGTGACTTTCGGCACCTTTCGCACCATCGGGGATCGAATGACATTCGGCACGCCAGCGCGGAGCAAGCGCGGTCCCGGCCATCCCCATGAGACTACTCCACGGCCGGGATCGCGCCCTCTCCGCGCGTTCACCGAGAGCGATGCAATGGCCTTACTCCGTAGGGCTCATCAACCAGAGGCCGCTTTGCAGCTCGTGAAACACCGCGCCACCGTCATCCTGCGCGAGCATGTGCAAGCGGAGGCCGAGCTGGTCGGACGAGCCGCGGTTCTCACCGATGGAACCGCAGGGACCGTCGAGGGCGTGTTTCTCGACGAATCTCATGGGTTGCGCATCTCGATCAAGGGCCACATCGGGAAGTGGCCGATCGCGACCATCAGGATGCTTCAGCCATAGGGCTGGATCCAAAACGGGGAAGCACGCCCGCACATTCAGGCAGCCGGTCCGCCTGCGCTCTTCGAGCTTCGGTGCGACAGCCTTCGCCCTGCGAACCGAACAAGCGGATGAATTCGTGCTCACAGGCTGGCTTGCCCAGCCGTAGCCCGTGAGGTGCGAAGGCTGGTAGGCGGCGAGAGATTCGAACTCCCGACCCTCTCGGTGTAAACGAGATGCTCTAACCAGCTGAGCTAGCCGCCCTTACCTGCGCGCCTCTTTAGCCTCGCCTGCCCCCGAGGCGCAAGGCCGCAACACCTCAATCCGTCAGCTCCAGTCCTTGGGGTGCGCTGGCAATTCCTTGAGATCATTGATCCATGGCGCAGCGGAGCGGCACCAGACCTGGCGTCGCGGGGTCAATTGGCCGCGCTGGCGAATGCTGCCCCAGCGGATGCCCCAGTCGTCGGGCCCGCCGTCCTCGCCACTCGTAAACAGCGGCGAACCGCAATCGCCGCAAAAGTGCTGGAAGCGGATTCGGCCGTTATCGCCCCGCTTGCCGTAGACCTTCGGCGCACCTCCGGTCAGCCGCACCTGTTCGGCGTCGCAGATCACCGTGACGCGGTAGGGCGAGCCGGTCAGCGCCTGGCAGTCCGTGCAATGGCAGATCGAGACCCGTTCCGGGTCGATCTCGGCCTGATAGGTGATAGCCCCGCAATGGCATTGCCCGTCGATACGCATATGGCGCTCTCCAATTCCGTCAAACAAAGCAACCGCCGTGGGCGCGGTTCCATCGTCCAGGGGGCCTGGCTCTCGGCCCACTTCCCTTGCGGAGCAACGCCGGTATCCCGTACCCACCTTGTTTGGGATACCAAATCGGGATACCAAACCCGCCAGACCGAGATTCTGTACCCGCTAAGGCGGCCAAAGGACGGCGCCATGTCGCAGATGCTTCAGATCCATGACCAGCTCCGGGAGATGATCCTGTCGCTCGACCTGGGCCCCGGCGAGCGACTGACCGAGCGCTGGCTGGAGAGCCGGTTCGAGGGATCGCGCACGCCGATCCGTGCCGCGCTGGTCCGGCTCGAAGGCGAAGAGCTGGTGCGCCGCGACGGCCGCAACTGGATCGTCGCACCGATCGACCTCGGTGAGCTGGAGGCGCTGGCCGAGTTCCGGATTCCGCTGGAGACGACGGCGGTGCGCCTCGCCTGCGCGCGGGCGAGCGCAGCCGATATCGCCGGCGTCGAGGAGATGCTGGATGCCTGCCAGTCCGGCGCGCCGCGCGAGGAATGGCATCGGGTCGGCACCGATTTCCATGTCGAGATCGCGCGGCTCTCCGGCAACCCCTTCATCGTCAAGGCGATCGCCGGCGCCATGACGAGGCTGTCGCGGGCGCGCTGGCTGGAAGTGTGGACCGAGCCGTCGCGCGAGCAGGCCTGGCGCGAGCACCGGCGCATCCTCGGCTTCATCAAGGCCAACGATCCGGAGGCCGCCGCGCGCGAGGCCGCCGACCACATCACCGATACCCGTGATCGCCTGCTGCGTTCGCTGAACGAGGATCGCCGCGGCCTGCGGGCGCGCGGCTTCGCCGTGATCGGGCTGCGCTGACATGAACATCGAAGTCGATCGCGAAGCCCTGCTCGACGCGGGCCCCTGGAAACGCAATTTGATCGTCTGCGTGTTCGGCTCCTTCACGACAATCGTGGGGATGACGCTGCTGCTGCCGTTCCTGCCGCTCTATGTCGAGCAGCTCGGCGTGACCGATCATGCCGCGATCGTGCAATGGTCGGGCGTCGCCTATGGCGCGACCTTCTTCAGCGCGGCGCTGACGGCGCCGCTGTGGGGACGGCTCGCCGATCGCTACGGCCGCAAGCTGATGCTGATCCGCGCCAGCCTCGGCATGGCGATCGCGATGTCGCTGATCGGCATGGCGCACAACGTCTATGAGCTGGTCGGCCTGCGGCTGCTGACCGGCCTGCTCGGCGGCTACGCGTCGGGTTCGACCGTGCTGGTCGCGGCGCAGACGCCGAAAGCGCGATCCGGCTGGGCGATCGGCGTGCTGTCGGCCGGCATCATGGCCGGCAGCCTGGTCGGTCCCTTGATCGGCGGCGTGCTGCCGGGGCTGATCGGCATCCGCGCGACCTTCTTCCTGATCGGCGGCGTCATCTTCTTCACCTTCCTCGGCACGACCTTTTTGATCCGCGAGGAAGCACGCCCGAAGACCGCGAAAGGCGGCAAGGCGCGTGGCGGCTGGTCGCTGGTCCCGGACAAGCGCCCTGTCGTCGCGATGTGGGGAACCGGCCTGCTGCTGATGGTCGCCAACATGTCGATCGAGCCGATCATCACGGTCTATGTCGCGCAACTGGTCGAAGCACCGCAGGTGACGTTCGTCGCCGGCCTCGTGATGTCGGCGGCGGCCTTCGGCAGCCTCTTGTCGTCCTCGCATCTCGGCAAGCTGGCCGATCGGGTCGGCCACTGGCGGATCATCACCATCTGCCTTGCTGTCTCCGCGCTGCTGTTGATCCCGCAGGCCTTCGTGGTCAGCGGCTGGCAGTTGATCCTGCTGCGCTTCCTGATGGGGCTCGCGCTCGGCGGCCTCCTGCCCTGCATCGCGAGCGTGATCCGGCACAACGTGCCTGATGCGGTCACCGGCAGCATGCTCGGCTATTCTATCTCGGCGCAATATGCCGGCCAGGTGATCGGCCCGCTCGCCGGCGGCTTCATCGGCGGCCATATCGGCATGCCCGCGGTGTTCCTCGGCACCAGCGTGCTGATGGCACTCGGCGCGATCGGCAATTTCGTCGTCGAGAGGAAAGACTAGTTCCGGCGCCGGCGTACCCACGCCGGCAACTCGATCGTTCCGTACCGCAACGACGAAAAAGCCCGTCGGGGTGTCGGAATGCGCGCCATTGGTTCGTTCTTTGCTGTGAAGCCAGCAAATGGAGATCCCCAATGGCCGACCTGACGCTTACCACCTTCGATTGGGTTCCGGAGATGCCGCGGGGATTTGTGCGCGACCTCCGGGTGCGCTGGGCACTGGAAGAGGCGCGCTTGCCGTATCGCGTTGCGAGCGTGCCATTTCGCGATCGGAGCGCCGAGCACTTCGCGCACCAGCCGTTCGGCCAGGTGCCGTGGCTGACCGACGGCGACATCTCGATCTTCGAGAGCGGCGCGATCCTGCTGCATCTCGGCGAGCGCAGCGACGCGCTGCTGCCGACCGATCCGCACCAACGCAACGAGGCTTTGAAATGGCTGTTCGCAGCGCTCAACTCGGTCGAGATGGCGAGCCTGCCCTGGTCGCTCCTGGTATTCTCGGGCGAGAGCGGCGGCACGTCGGCATGGACACGCTTCGACGGCTTCCTGCAATCCCGGCTCAGGTACATGGAGCCGGTGCTCGCGGGCCGCAAATGGCTGGCCGGGCCATTCTCCGTCGCCGACATTCTCATGGCGGATGTGCTGCGCCTGGTCGACCGCTTCGACGGACTGGCGGAATATCCCGCGTGTCGCGACTACGTCGCGCGCGCCACGGCCCGGCCGGCTTTCGCAAAAGCGCATGCCGATCAGATGGCGCACTTTGCCGCCGCGGACAGAGCCGCAGCCTTCCCGACCTGATCGCGAACAGCGAAAACAAAAACGGCGCCCAAAGGCGCCGTTTTCTTATGTCGATCTGAGCTCGCTCAGTGCGCCGTCAGGCCGCCGGACGCTTCATCGGAAGCATCGGGCTTGACGTCGACCTTGCTCGTCTCCTCTTCCCAGACGATCGGCGCGGGCACGCGGACCAGCGCCTTGGCGACGACCTCATCCAGCCGCGAGACCGGAATGATGTCCATGCCGCCCTTGATCGCATCGGAAATCTCCGTGAGATCCTTGGCGTTGTCCTCCGGGATCAGCACCGTCTTGATGCCGCCGCGGGCGGCGGCCAGGAGCTTCTCCTTCAGACCGCCGATCGGCAGCACGCGACCACGCAGCGTGATCTCGCCGGTCATCGCGACATCGTGGCGGACCGGAATGCCGGTCATGACCGAGATGATCGCGGTGGCCATCGCAACGCCGGCAGACGGACCGTCCTTCGGCGTCGCGCCCTCCGGCACGTGAACGTGGATGTCGCGGCGGTCGAACATCGGCGGTTCGATGCCGTAGACGATCGCACGCGAGCGGACGTAGGACGCCGCCGCCGAGATCGACTCCTTCATCACATCGCGCAGATTGCCCGTGACGGTCATCTTGCCCTTGCCGGGCATCATGACGCCTTCAATGGTGAGCAACTCGCCGCCGACATCGGTCCAGGCCAGACCGGTGACGATACCGACCTGATCCTCGTCGTCGATCTCGCCGAAGCGATACTTCGGAACGCCGAGGAACTCTTCGATGTTCGCCTCGGTGACCTTCACCGACTTCTTCTTGGAGATCATCAGCTCCTTCACCGCCTTGCGGGCGAGTGTGGAGAGCTCACGCTCCAGGTTACGCACGCCCGCTTCGCGGGTGTAGCGGCGGATCATCAAGAGCAAGGCCGCGTCGTCGATCGACCATTCCTTGGAGTCCAGACCGTGCTTGGAGAGCGCGCTCGGGATCAGATGCTTGCGCGCGATCTCGACCTTCTCGTTCTCCGTGTAGCCGGCGATCCGGATGATCTCCATGCGGTCCATCAGCGGGCCGGGAATATTCAGCGTATTCGCGGTCGTGATGAACATCACGTTGGACAGGTCGTAGTCGACCTCCAGGTAGTGGTCGTTGAAGGTCGAGTTCTGCTCGGGGTCCAAGACCTCAAGCAGCGCCGACGACGGATCGCCGCGGAAATCGGCGCCCATCTTGTCGATCTCGTCCAGCAGGAACAGCGGGTTCGAGGTCTTCGCCTTGCGCATCGACTGGATGATCTTGCCGGGCATCGAGCCGATATAGGTGCGGCGGTGACCGCGGATCTCGGCCTCGTCACGCACGCCGCCGAGCGACACGCGCACGAATTCGCGCCCCGTGGCCTTCGCGATCGACTTGCCGAGCGAGGTCTTGCCGACGCCGGGAGGCCCGACCAGGCACAGGATCGGTCCGGTCAGCTTGTTGGCGCGCGACTGCACCGCGAGATACTCGACGATACGGTCCTTGACCTTCTCTAGTCCGTAGTGATCGGAGTCCAGCACCGCCTGCGCGGCCTCGAGGTCCTTCTTGACCTTGGACTTCTTGCCCCACGGGATCGACAGCAGCCAATCCAGATAGTTGCGCACGACGGTCGCTTCCGCGGACATCGGCGACATCTGGCGCAGCTTCTTCAGCTCGTGCTGGGCCTTCTCGCGCGCTTCCTTGGACAGCTTGGTCTTGGAGATCTTCTCCTCCAGATCGGCCAGCTCGTCGCGACCTTCGTCGTCGCCGAGCTCCTTCTGGATCGCCTTCATCTGCTCGTTCAGGTAATACTCGCGCTGGGTCTTCTCCATCTGGCGCTTGACGCGCGAGCGGATGCGCTTCTCGACCTGCAACACCGAGATCTCGCTCTCCATCAGGCCCAGCACCTTCTCCAGGCGCTGCGTGACGGACAACGTCTCCAGGATCGCTTGCCGATCGGCAATCTTGACCGCGAGATGCGAGGCAACGGTATCGCCGAGCTTGGCGAAATCGGTGATCGCCTGAACCACGCCGACGACTTCGGCGGAGATCTTCTTGTTCAGCTTCACATAGCTTTCGAAGTCGGACACGACCGACCGCGCCAGCGCCTCGGCTTCGACCGAGTTGGCGTCAGTGTCGGCGAGCGCGACCGCGGTCGCCTCATAATATTCGCTGCGGTCGGAATACTTCTCGACGCGCGCGCGCTCGAGGCCCTCGACCAGCACCTTGACGGTGCCGTCGGGCAGTTTCAGGAGCTGCAGGACGCTGGCGAGCGTACCGGTCTCGTAAATTGAATCGGGTGCCGGATCGTCATCGGACGCGTTCTTCTGCGTCGCGAGCATGATCAGCGCGTCGTTCTTCATCACCTCTTCGAGCGCGCGGATCGATTTCTCGCGGCCGACGAAGAGCGGCACGATCATGTGCGGGAAGACGACGATGTCGCGGAGCGGCAGCACCGGATAGGAGTGGCTTTCGCCGTGGACGATCGTTGGCCGGGGTTTTGAGGTCGTCATGGCCTAATCCTTTTGTTGTGCCCCCTTGCACGCAGTCCGCCTGCTTGCGCAACCGCCACAAGGTGCCTTGGTGATGCGGAATGAGAATGCCGTCGGCAGCCGCTTATTCCGCATCGTGAAGCGACGAATCTCAACGGATGAGATCCCTCACCGATAGCATTAGGTGGCTATCAGGCGGGGGGGTGTCAAGTCTCAGAAGTGTCGGGAAATATAGGCTAAACAAGCATTTGCTGCCACGCCGTAAGGGCGCCGCTGCTGCGCCACGGCGGCCGCCGGAGCGTCCGGCAGCCGTGCATTTTTGGCGGGTCGGGACGAGCGCCGTTTAGGCGCTCGCGCTGCTCTCGACGGCGCGGTCGGAACGATCCGCGTAGATGTAGAGTGGACGCGCCGTTCCCTCGACGACCTC
The DNA here is from genome assembly GCF_054063995.1 of Bradyrhizobium sp. USDA 4504. Taxonomy (NCBI): domain Bacteria; kingdom Pseudomonadati; phylum Pseudomonadota; class Alphaproteobacteria; order Hyphomicrobiales; family Nitrobacteraceae; genus Bradyrhizobium; species Bradyrhizobium sp. USDA 4504. The sequence continues at coordinate 3,155,761 of NZ_JBSSGV010000001.1, forward strand.
GCGCGAGATCACGACTTCCTCGACGCCTTCCAGGCCCGGGAGATCGAACATGGTTTCGAGCAGGATGCTCTCCAGGATCGACCGCAGGCCGCGCGCGCCGGTCTTGCGCTCGATCGCCTTGCGGGCGACCGCGCCAAGCGCCTCGTCGGCGAAGGTCAGCTCGATGTTCTCCATCTCGAACAGCCGCTGGTACTGCTTCACCAGCGCGTTCTTCGGATCGGTCAGGATCTTCTTCAGCGAGGTCTCGTCGAGGTCCTCCAGCGTCGCAACGACGGGCAGACGGCCGACGAATTCCGGGATCAGGCCGTACTTCAGCAGATCTTCCGGCTCGACGTGACGGAAGATCTCGCCGGTGCGGCGGTCCTCCGGCGCGAGCACCTGCGCCGCGAAGCCGATCGAGGTCGAGCGGCCGCGCGCGGAGATGATCTTCTCGAGGCCCGAGAACGCACCGCCGCAGATGAACAGGATATTGGTGGTATCTACCTGCAGGAACTCCTGCTGCGGATGCTTGCGGCCGCCCTGCGGCGGGACCGAAGCCACAGTGCCTTCCATGATCTTCAGCAGCGCCTGCTGGACGCCCTCGCCCGACACATCGCGGGTGATCGAGGGGTTGTCCGATTTGCGGCTGATCTTGTCGATTTCGTCGATATAGACGATGCCGCGCTGCGCACGCTCGACGTTGTAGTCGGCGGCCTGCAGCAGCTTCAGGATGATGTTCTCGACGTCCTCGCCGACATAGCCGGCTTCAGTCAGCGTCGTCGCGTCAGCCATGGTGAAGGGCACGTCGAGGATGCGGGCCAGCGTCTGCGCGAGCAGCGTCTTGCCCGAACCGGTCGGACCGATCAGCAAAATGTTCGACTTCGCCAGTTCGACGTCGTTGTGCTTGGTCTGATGGTTGAGCCGCTTGTAGTGGTTGTGGACGGCGACCGACAGCACCTTCTTGGCATGGCTCTGGCCGATCACGTAGTCGTCCAGGACCTTGCAGATTTCCTTCGGCGTCGGGATGCCGTCGCGCGACTTCACCAGCGAGGACTTGTTCTCCTCGCGAATGATGTCCATGCACAGTTCGACACACTCGTCGCAAATGAAGACAGTCGGTCCGGCAATCAGCTTGCGAACTTCATGCTGGCTCTTGCCGCAGAACGAGCAATATAGCGTGTTCTTGGCGTCGCTCGTGCCGACCTTACTCATTCATTATCTCCGTCCGCCGTTCGATCTTGTTTGCCAGATCGACCCAATCCGGCACACAACCGGGCTGTTGGGTAGATAGAGCAAATTCCGTACCAAAAAAGACCCTTACGCAATACTGACCGTGTGGATCACGGTTTATTCGAATCTCCGCGATCATAGCCGATGCATCACAGCCAACCATGCTGGCACCCGACTATCAAGAATTCGCTAATCGGATGGCCGGCTCAAGACCGTGACAATACCGTGATTTTCAACGATCGCACGTGGAATACGCGTCGAAATCCACGGAACGTTGCGGGATTACCACGTCGGTATATGAGCACGAAAGCGGAACTTTCCGCTGTGCGCATGCACCCGCCGGCGGGTCCAGCACCCTGCTTTTGCCGGTTATGTGAGGCGTCAATGTGGAGATCACACCGACGCCTCGAGATGCCTGCCCAGATCAGGCCGCCTTCGCGGCGGCCGGATCGTCCGGACGCTTGTCGATGACCTTGTCGACGAGGCCGAACGCCTTGGCGTCCTCGGCGGTGAGGAACTTGTCGCGCTCCAGCGCGTCCTCGATCGCCTTGTAGGTCTGACCGGTATGCTTCACGTAGATTTCGTTGAGGCGCTTCTTGAGATTCAGGATCTCCTGCGCGTGCAGCATGATGTCGGTGGCCTGACCCTGGAAGCCGCCGGAGGGTTGGTGCACCATGATGCGGGAATTCGGCAGCGTGAAGCGCATGTCCTTCTCGCCCGCAGCCAGCAGCAGCGAGCCCATCGAGGCCGCCTGCCCGGTGCACAGCGTCGATACCGGCGGACGGATGAACTGCATCGTGTCGTAGATCGCAAGACCCGACGTCACGACGCCACCCGGCGAGTTGATGTACATCGAGATTTCCTTCTTCGGATTCTCGGCCTCGAGGAACAGCAACTGCGCGACGATCAGCGTCGACATGCCGTCTTCCACCGGACCGGTGACGAAGATGATGCGCTCTTTCAGCAGGCGCGAGAAAATGTCGTAGGCGCGTTCGCCGCGATTGGTCTGCTCGACGACCATCGGCACGAGGTTCATGTAGGTTTCAACGGGATCGCGCATGAAAGAACCCAAGGGTTAGGGGTGATGCAGAACTTTGCTCAAGACTACTTGGCTCAAGACTACTGCCTCAAGGCTTAACCCAGATATGGGCCAATTTCCGGCCGACAAGGCCGTCAACTCGCCGCACTAGCCACCTGGGCAGGTCGCAGAAGTTCAAGCTGATTCGCGTCTTCGCGCCTAGCGACGGGACCCGTCGCGAGGCGCGCTTTCGCGGTTCATCATTAACGCGAGGTGCCGAAATTAAGCGGCAGTTTTCTCGGCGTCTTCATCCTTGAACAGCTCCTCCTTGGTGACCTTCTTCTCGGTCACACTGGCGAGCTCTAGGACGAAGTCGACGACCTTGTCCTCGTAGATCGGGGCGCGAAGCTGGGCCAGCGCCTGGGCGTTGCTGCGGTAGTAGTCCCAGACTTCCTTTTCGCGGCCGGGCATCTGGCGCGCACGCTCGATCACGGCGCGCGACACCTCGTCGTCGGTCACGGTGATCTTGTTCTTCTCGCCGATCTCCGACAGCACGAGGCCGAGGCGGACGCGGCGGTCGGCGATCTTGTGGTACTCCTCCTTTGCCGCTTCCTCAGTGGTGTTCTCGTCGGCGAAGGTCTTGCCGGACGAGTCCATCTCCGCCTTGATCGAGTTCCACATCAGATTGAACTCTTCGGCGACAAGCGACGGCGGCGCCTCGAATTTGTGGCTGTCGTCGAGCCGGTCGAGCAGCGCGCGCTTGACCTTCTGGCGGGTGGCGCCGGCGAACTCGGCCGTCAGGCGCTCGCGGGCGGCCTCCTTCAGCTTGTCGAGCGACTCCAGGCCCAGCGTCTTGGCGAACTCGTCGTCGATCGTGGTCTCACCGGGCGCCTCGATCAGCGTCGCGGTGGTCTCGAACTCGGCCGGCTGGCCGGCGAGCTTCTCGTTCAGATAGTTCTTCGGGAACGAGACCTTCAGCGTGCGGGTCTCATTGGTGCCGATGCCGATCAGCTGCTCCTCGAAGCCCGGGATGAACTGGCCGGCGCCGATCACGACCTGGATGCCCTCGCCGGTGCCGCCGTCGAAGGCTTCACCGTTGATGGTGCCCTTGAAGCTGATGGTGACGCGGTCGCCCTTCTCCGCCACGCCCTCGGTCTTGGCATTGTACGGGCGGCTGCCTTCCGCGATCCGCTTGATGGCATCGTCGACATCGGCGTCGGAGACGTCGACCACCGGCTTCTCGACCGAGAACGACTTGAAATCGGCGAGCTGGATCGGCGGCACGACCTCGATCGCGACGGTGTAGGTCAGGTCGGTCTTGCCCGACAGCAATTCCTCGACCTGGTCCTTCTCGGTCGGCATCGTGATCTTCGGCTCGCCGGCGAGACGGAAGCCGCGATCCTCGAAGATCTGCCGGTTGGTGTCGCTGATGGTCTGGTCGATGGTCTCGGCCATCACCGAGCGGCCGTAGATCTTCTTGAGATGCGCCACCGGCACCTTGCCGGGACGGAAGCCGTTGAGACGGACCTTGTCCTTGAGGTCGACCAGCTTGGCGTCCGCCTTGGCATCGAGATCGGATGCCGGGACGCTGATCTTGAATTCGTGCTTCAATCCCTCGTTGAGGGTCTCGGTGACCTGCATGGTATCAATCTTCTTCCGCTTTTGCCGCGGCCCGAGCGGCCGTGGCAGTGTTCAATCTGTTCGACGATGGGCCTTGCGGCCTAACGTCTGTGGGTTCGGCGAACCCTCACCCCATCGGGGCCAAAGGTTCTCCAAGAATTCGTCATGCAAACGCTGTAAGCGCTTGGTGCGGGCGGAGGGACTCGAACCCCCACAACTTTCGTCACTGGAACCTAAATCCAGCGCGTCTACCAGTTCCGCCACGCCCGCGCGAAAAGCATCCCAGTCCGGCCGCGATGCCGCGGGCGGCCGGGCTTATAACATGCGCCCACCGGTTCGCAGCAAAAAAATGGCCGCTGTTGAGCCCGCCCTGCGACCGATCGCGACTGGACAGGTACACTTGAAAATGGTCCGCATCGGCCGGATGGCAAGTCCTCCCGCAAGTCCCGAATTTTCACTCACCCGGCGCAACCTGATCGCCGCCCTCGGCGCCGCGGCGCTTTGCCCCGCTCTGCCGGCCACCGGCGCGGCGCAGGGCCGGACCGCGGTCGCGCTCCAGGCCAAACCTGACCGCATCTCGCTTCGTCCGGACGGACCGGGTCCTGGCGGACCGGAGACACCGGTCTGGTCGCTCGGCAGCGGCGACCTCCGCTTCAAGCGCGGCGAGGTCCTCGACGTCACCTTTGGCAATGATCTGCCGGTCGCGGCCGCGCTGGATTGCCGCGGGCTCGACGGCGTCGCGGCGGCGGAGCCACTGGCCTCCCGGGCGCTGCTTGCCGCCGGGGCAAAGGATAGCTTCCAGCTGCCGCTTCGGCATGCCGGCACCTTTCTGTGCGAGCCGTTGCTCGGCGATGGCGGCACGGCGCCGGCACGGCCGCGGCCGCTGATCGTGACCGGCACCTCGCCGGTCGCGGTCGATCGCGACGAGGTCTTGCTGATCGAGGAGTGGCGCCTGCGACCGGACGGAAGCGCAATCCCGGCCGGCAATGATCCAAAAGATTCGACGCAAATTCATACGATTAACGGCAAAACCTCATACGACATCTCGGCACCGGCCAATGCCCGCCTCAGACTCCGCTTCATCAACGGCAGCCAACGCAGCGTGCTGGCGATCAAGCTGGAGAACCTCGATGTCCGTGTGATGGCCATCGACGGCCAGCCGGCCGAACCGTTTCCGGCCCGCAACGGTGCGCTGGTACTGGCTCCCGGCGGCCGTACCGATGTCTTCGTCGACGCGGCCGGACCGGCCGGAACCAGCTTTCCGATCCTGCTGCACGATGGCAAGCAGGCCCGCCCGGTCGGCAAGCTGGCCGTCTCGAACGATCCGCCGGTCCGCCCGGCGCCGTTCCCGCCGGCTCCACCGCTGCCCGGCAACGACATGCCCGCCCAGCTCGATCTCAAGAGCGCCGCAAGGTTCGAGCTAACTCTCGGTACGCCGACCGAATGGTTCCGCCCGGCGGACTTCAAGCCATCGGCCGCGCCGGCCTTTCAGGCCAAAGCCGGCCGGCCGGTGGTGCTGGCGCTGACCAACCGCGGCCCGATCGCCAGCGTCTTTCATCTGCACGGCCATCACTTCCGTCTGCTCGACCGGCTCGACGACGGCTGGAAGCCGTTCTGGCTCGACACGCTCGCGATCGAGCCGGGCCAGACCCAGCGCATCGCCTTCCTCGCCGAATATCCGGGCCGCTACCTGATCGAGCAGGTCGCGACCGACTGGGCCGCGCCGCGGCTCGTCCGATGGTACAGTGTCCAATAACAAGAAGAGGAAACGTCCATGAGCCAGACAGTTGCAGCGATCCGCGCAGTCAAGGCGCGAAGCGTCGTGGTGCCGCTCAAGCGCCCTGTGAAGAACGCCTTCGGCGTGATAGATTCCGGCCCGCTGGTTCTGATCGATGTCGAGACTGACCAAGGCGTTACCGGCCGCACCTACATCTTCGCCTACAGCAAGCTCACGCTTAAACCTCTTGCCTATCTGATCGAGGAGATCGGCCGCGAGCTCATCGGCAAGCCGGTCGCGCCGTTCGACCTGATCAAGGCAATGGACGCCAAGTTTCGGCTGCTCGGCTGGCAGGGCCTGGTCGGCATGGCGGTATCCGGACTCGACATGGCCTATTGGGATGTGCTCGGCCAGCTCGCCGGCCGGCCGCTGGTCGAACTGCTTGGCGGCTCGGCGAAGCCGATCAAGGCCTATGACAGCTACGGCGTGGTCGATCCCGTCGCCGATGAGCGCGCGCTGCGCTGCTCGCTCGACCAGGGTTTTCGCGGTATAAAAATCAAAGGCGGCGACGGTGATGCCGCCAATGACGAGCGCGTCGTGAAGGACGTGCGCGCCCTGCTCGGCCCCGACATCGCGTTGATGATCGACTTCAACCAGTCGCTCGATCCGGCGGAGGCGACCCGCCGCATCGCCCGCCTTGCGCCCTACGATTTGCACTGGATCGAGGAGCCGGTGCCGCAGGAGAGCCTGTCCGGCCACGCAAAAGTCCGCGAGACCTCGCCGACGCCGATCCAGGCCGGCGAGAACTGGTGGTTTCCGCGCGGCTTTGCCGAAGCGATCGCGGCCGGCGCATCCGACTTCATCATGCCCGACGTGATGAAGGTCGGCGGCGTCACCGGCTGGATGCAAGTCGCGGGACAAGCCGACGCCGCCTCGATCCCGATGTCGAGCCATCTGTTCGCGGAAGTCAGCGCGCATCTGCTCGCGGTGACGCCGACCGCGCACTGGCTCGAGTTCCTCGACTTCGCCGGCGCGATCCTCACAAGGCCCGCCGAAATCGTCGACGGCGCGGTGACCGCCAAGGGCCCCGGGCTCGGCATCGAATGGAACGAGCCGGCGGTCGCGAAGTATCTCGTCAGCTAGCGGCGATCCTGGCCGGTGAGCGCACGCTTCACCTTTGCGACGCATTCATGTAGGTCGATCCGAAATCGGAGCGCCCAATGTCGACCAATAGCAAGCTGACGCTCAAATTCCGTTGCCCGACGGAGCTTGACGGACTGATACCGGCCCCCATACCGGCGGCGCAGGGCGTTCCCGACTGGCTCAGGGCGATGCCGGCAACGGCCTTCTCCTCGATCAACCTGCACGACGAGGACACCATCAAGCGCTGCCCGCCGTTCGTGGATGCGATGACCTGCGGGTTCTTGCTGCCGCTGGTTTGCGATCTCAAAGTCGAGGACGGCGAAATCACCTGGGACCAGGACCTGCCGCCGGGAGGCACGCCGGAATTCCCACGCTCACCGATCGGCTTCCACGACCCGGGTCAGGTCACCGGCACTCCGCTGTTTGAAGAGGGCCGCTTCTTTCTCAAATTCCACAATTTGTGGACCGTCGAAGCCCCGGAAGGCTACGCGATCTACTTCACCCATCCCGTCAACCGCTTCGATCTGCCATTCACCACACTCAGCGGCCTGGTCAATTCCGACCTCTATGCCGACAATTGGGTGCACTTTCCGGCGTACTGGCACGACAGGAATTTCAGAGGCGTCCTCCCCAAGGGGACTCCGATCGCGCAATGTATTCCCGTCAAGCGAGACGACTGGACCGCGCAGGCATCGCCGTTCACCGCGGAAGACGCCAAGCGGGTCGGCGAACTCCGCACCGAGCTCAGACGGCAGCCGAACCTCTACCGGAGAAACTTCAGGGCGTAAGGCATGGCGGAATGCCGTCCGCCGCGCGCAATCTCAGTCCCCGCCGAGGAACTTCGCAGCGGCGCTCTGGGAGAAGAAGAAGCGGCCATGAGATCCCGAGGCCATGACGAATGCCGCGCGTCCAAACAGCTGGGGCTGACCGCGCATCACCGAGCGCAGCGCTGCCTCGGCAGCATCGCGCTCCCCCTGCTCGAAAAGGCAGGTGGCGAGGTGGGCGCGGGTTGAGCGATCATCCGGGTATTGCGCGAGCACGCGGCGGAACGCATCCGCGGCTGCGGCGTAGTCGCCACGGAGGATCAGGACCCGCCCGAGCTGGTTGAGAATGTCGGGGCGTCCCGGCGCAGCATCACGTGCCGCCGTCAGGACGCTTGCAGCCCGCGCGACGTCATTGGTCTCCTGCAACAGGCGCCCGAGAGCGAGCTTCAGGTCGGCGCTCTCAGGGGCCAGCGCGAGACCGGCCTCGATCGTGCTGATCGCTTCGTCGTGTTGACCGGCCTTGGCAAGCTGCCCGGCGAGTTCCTGAAAGGACGGAAAATATGGCGGGCGGCGTGCCGCCGTGCGCCGAAGCTGCGCGATGCCGTCGGCGACGCGGCCCGCGCCGCACATCAGCGCGCCGAGCAAAGTCTCGACCTCTCCATCGTCGGTGCGACGCGCAACCCGCTCGAGCGTTGCGATCGCCTCGCCGCCCCGGTTCTGCCCCATCAGGGCATGCGCCAGAAGAAGCGCGGCGTGTCTGTCCGTGCGGTTTGATTTCAGGAGGTTCGTCGCAATCTGCTCGGCCTGAGCAAACTGCTGCGCCCGCAACGCCAAGGCGCCTTGTTGCAGCGCCTGAGCGAGGAAATTGTTCTGCCTGCCACTCACGAGAGGTTTCTGGAGGATCCGAGAGAATGTTGAGGGCCCTAGCCCCGCCATCGCGGGGCGTCCAGCAACAGTCTCGTTAAAACGCGACATGAGGTCAACAGCAGCGCCCCGCCCACCTTCTGGCCTACCCAACGGCCTGATGTCGTCGAGCCCATGGCGATCACATCAATTCGCATCGAAATCGCGAAACGGAACCCGTCAATTCGGGACAAGCGTCGGATAAATCCTGTAGTGTCGGAGTTGATCGGCGTGCCGCCGAGCGAATCTGGCACCATGTGGCTCAGATCGGAGAACAGGGATGGCACAGTGTATCGTCGTCGTTCAATTCGACCTTCCGAAACGAACTGAAGAACAGGCCATCAGGGGTGGCATGGGCACCGCCCCCATTTACCGAAAGCTCGCAACAAAGGGGCTGATCCGCAAAGACTATCTCAATGGAGAGGCCGGTACCGGCGGCGTCTATCTCTGGGAGAGCCGAGAGGCGGCCGAGGCATGGTTTACCGAGGCCAAGATCGTCGAGCTCACCGGACGGTTCGGAGTCCGGCCGCGGCTGACCTGGTACGACACACACGTCACCGTCGACAATCTCAAGGGCGAGACGCGGGTGAGCCAAACCGCGCTGATTTCAGCAGCGGAATGAAATCGACCTGAGGTCAGCGTCGAGCGCCCGCATCTGAGCACAGTGCGGGCGCTGTAACGCGGCCGTTTTCGACCGGGGCCTTTGGCCCGACGCCTACTCCCCGCCTCCGGCAATCCCGCCGGGGCTCGGTTGCAGCTTGCCGCGCGCCTGCGCCGATGACGCTTCGCTGTCCATCGCCTCCGGCCGCAATGCCTCCAGCGGACGCTTGCGGGTCTCGATGCCGAGCACCGCAACCGCGATCGCCTGCACCACCAGGAGCCCGGCCACCACAGAGACGACGCCGGTGACGCCGAACCTGATGAACAGCTCGACCACGATGAACGGCGTCACGATCGACATCAGGCGACCGGCGGTGTTGCAGATGCCGGATCCGCGCATCCTGAGCTCGGTCGGGAACAGTTCGGGGATGTAAAGCCCCCAGGCCAGCGCCAGCATCACCGCCACCGTGAACACGAGCAGGAAGCCGATCACGACGAAGGCGACCGGGTTGATGAACATCGGATAGATCAGCCCGAGCCCGGCCGCGGCGAGCGACAGCACGATCAGCGACGGCTTGCGGTCGATCTTCTCGCCGATCCACATGCCCGACAGCGTGCCGAGCGGGCTGCCGAGCGTCATCAGCATGGTGTAGCCGAGCGATGACGACAGGTTGATGCCCTGCTTGACGAAGAAGGTCGGGATCCAGGCGATGAAGCCGTAGACCGCGGTGTTGAGCCCGATCAGGATCAGGCAGCCGACGATGGTCCGCGCGATCAGTGCGCGCGAGAACAGGCGCGTAAAGCGAACGTCCGGCTGTACCGGCGCCGGCTGATAGGCCGGGGTCGGCAGGGTCCTACCCTTGCCGACCTCCTGCTCGATCGCCGCCAGCACCGCCTCCGCCTCGGCGCTCTTGCCCTGCGTCTCGAGCCAACGTGGCGATTCCGGCAGCGAGCGCCGCAGGAACCAGACGATCATCGCGCCAATGCCGCACAGCGCAAACATCCAGCGCCAGCCGAGGTGCGGAATGACGACCCAGCCGACCAGCGTCGCGACGAACAGCGCACCATTGGTGCAGGTCGCGAGCGCCGCGCCCCAGCGGCCGCGCTGCTGCGGCGGGATGAATTCGCTGAGCACGACATAGCCGACGACGATCTCGGCGCCGAGCCCGAGGCCCATCACGAAGCGGGCCCCGATCAGCCAGCTCATCGACGGCGCGAGCGTTGCCGCCAGCGCGCTGAGGCCGAAGATCAGGAGGTTGGCCTGATAGGCGAACTTGCGGCCGAAGCGGTCGCCGGCGACGCCCGCCAGCCAGGCACCGATCAGCATCCCTACAAAGGTCGCCGAGATGAAGCGCGCATTCTGCGCGAGGTCCGAATAGCCGGACTGAACCAGTGCGCCGAGAATGCTGCCGGCGAGGAAGATCTCGAAGCCGTCGACGAACAGCCCGGCTCCGATCAGCGCGAAGATCCGGTAGTGAAACCTTGAGATCGGCAATCTGTCGAGCCGGCCCCCCGCGTTAACGCCCTTGGTCACTTCAGCCTCCCTGATTTTGATTTTGTTTTGATCGTTGTCCGCGCCGATTTTTGTGCCCGCGCTATCCGGTCGAGACGCGCGCCTCCTCGTCTGCGCTCGCATGCATGGCTTGCGGCCGCGGCAGGCCGAGGTTCTCGCGCAACGTGTCGCCCTGATACTCGCGCTGGAACAGGCCGCGCCGTTGCAGCTCGGGCACGACGAGGCGCACGAAGTCCTGGTAGGTTCCGGGCACATGGGTGGCGGCGACGACAAAGCCGTCGCAGCCGCCTTCGCAGAACCAGCGCTCCATCTGATCGGCGACCGCCTTGGGCGAGCCGACGAAGGTCGGTAGTTCAGCGAGCGTCCCGCGCCCGCTGAACTGCACGAAGTCCCGCGGTGTCGGATTGGGCTTGCCGCTGAGATTCATCACGCGGTCGCGGATTGCTTGCAGCCCGCTGATCGAGGCCAGCTCATCCGACGTGAACGGCTCGTCCATCGGCTTGGCCGCGAAATCGTAGTTCAACACCTCCGACAACAGCGTCAGCGCATCGATCGGCTTGGCGAGCCGGTTGATCGCCGCGAACTTGTCCTCGGCCTCGGCCTGGGTCTCGGCGACGACCGGATAGACCGCCGGCGCGATGTTGATGTCCCTGCCCGTCTTGGCCAGCGTTCCCTTGAGGTCCGCATACTGCTTCTTCGCAATGTCGAGATTGGGATAGATCACGAAGATCAATTCGCCCCAGCGCGCCGCAAAGGTCTTGCCGCGGCCGCTCTGGCCGGCCTGAATGATCACCGGATGGCCCTGCGGCGAGCGCGGCACCGTGAACGGGCCGCGCGAGCGGAAGAACTGCCCGTGATGGTCGAGCCGGTGCACCTTGGCCGGGTCGGCGAACAGCCCGCTCTCGCGGTCGAAGCTGACCGCGCCGTCCTCCCAGCTGTTCCAGTGGCCGAGCACGACCTCCATGAACTCGTCCGCGCGGTCGTAGCGCAAATCGTGGCTGAGATGCTGCGAGGCGCCGAAATTCGCCGCCTCGGAGTCGTTCAGCGAGGTCACCACGTTCCAGGCGGCGCGGCCGTTTAGCAGCAGGTCCATCGTCGCGAACACCCGCGCGACGTGGAACGGCTCGTAATAGGTGGTCGAATAGGTCACGCCGATGCCAAGCCGCTCGGTCGCCAATCCCATCGTGAGCGCAACCGAGACCGGATCGAGCTTCGCCGCGCGCACGCCGTGGCGGATGGTCTCGCGGAAATCGTCGCCGAAGCGATCGGGGATCGCGAGCCGGTCGTCGAAGAAGGCGAGATGGAACTTGCCGTGCTCCAGCGTGCGCCCGATCTCCTGGTAATAGTCGCGCGAGAACCAGTTCGGCTTCGAGTCGGGATGGCGCCAGGAGGCGGGATAGTTCGAGCAATTCTGGGCCTGCAGGAAGCCGATCAATTTCATCTGCCTGGTCATGGCGTGGTTCCTTCGTGGCCGCGGGAGAATTGGGGCATGTCAGATCACCCCGTCGCTGCGCAGCGCGGCGAGCGCCGCCGCGGTTGCGCCGGCAAGTGAGGTCAGGACTTCGTCGGTGTGCGCGCCGAGCGCGACGCCGGCATGCTTGAACTGCGGCGGCGTGCGCGACATTTTTGGGATCGCGCTCGGCACCGCAATCGGCCCGGCGCGCGAGGGCACCTCAGCGATGTTGCCGCGGGCGCGGTATTGCGGGTCGGCGAAGATGTCACTGATGCTGTAGATCGGCCCGCAGGGCACGTCGTAGCGCTCGCATTCGGCAAGCGCCGTCTCCAGCGGCATGGAGCCGATCCAGTCGGCGACCATCCCGTTGACCTCCTCGCGCCGCGCCAGGCGGCCGGCCATGGCCGCATAGCGCGGGTCGGTCGCGAGATCCGGCCGCCGCATCGCCTGCGCCAGGCGCTCGAACATCTTGTCACTCGAACAGGCCAGCGCCACCCATTTGCCGTCGGCGGTCTGGTAATGGCTGTGCGGCACGACATTGACGGTATCGGCACCGAGGCGTTCGCGGACGAAGCCGGTCTTGGCGAACACAGTCGCCATCTCGTCGAGCAGCCGAAACACCGATTCATAGAGCCCGATATCGACCACCTGCCCGTGTCCGGTGGCTTCGGCATGGCGCAGCGCCAGCAGCACGCCGAGCGCGCCCCATAGCCCGGAAATGTAATCGGCGAGCGAGGTCGATCCCGGCATCACCGGCGCCCGTCCCGCCTCGCCGGCAAGATAAGCGAGCCCGCTGAAGCCGTGCGCGATCCGGGCAAAGCCCGGCTTGTCACGCAAGGGGCCGTCCTGCCCATAGGCGCTGATGCGCAGCATCACGAGTTTTGGGTTGATCTCGCGCAATGCCTCGAAGCCGAGCCCCCATTTCTCCAGCGTGCCCGGCCGGAAGTTCTCCAGCACCACGTCGGATTGGCGGACCAGCTCGCGAAACAGCGCCGCGCCCCGCTCGCTGCGCAGATCGAGCGTCACCGACTTCTTGTTGCGGGCCTCGCTGAGCCAGACATAGGTGTCGCCGCAGTCGCTCGGGGTGCCGAACCGGCGCAAGGGATCGCCCGTGCCCGGCTGCTCGATCTTGATCACCTCGGCGCCGAAATCGGACAGCACTGTCCCGCAGAACGGCGCCGCCACGAAGGTCGCGATGTCGAGCACGCGAATTCCGGACAGCGGTGGCTCATGCGACATCGCGCGCTCCTTGCCTGCCCGCCGCCTGAATTGCGTCATGGCGGTCGATGATCGCCTGCGCGCGCTTGAGCACCGCAAGATCGATCAACACGCCGTCCTGCCCGAAGGCACCGTCGCCGCCGGCGCTGGCGGACTGGATCTTGGCCGTGATCTCGCGCGCCCAGCCGATCTCGCGTGCGGTCGGCGAGAACACCTCGTTGGCGGTTTCGAGCTGCGAGGGATGGATCGCCCATTTGCCCTCGAAGCCGAGCGCGGCCGCCCGCGCCGCACTGGCGCGAAAGCCTGCGGCATCGCCGAAATTGGCATAGGGGCCGTCGATGGCACGCAGGCCGTGGGCGCGGCAGGCATTGGCGATGCGGGCGAGCGCGAAGTGCCACTGGTCGTTCCAGTGCATCCGGCGCGCGCCGCCCTCGTCCGCATCGGTGAGCACGGCATAGCGCGGATCGGAGGCGCCGATGATCTCGCCGCAGGTACGCAGGTCGATCGAGTAATCGCCGATGCCGAAGATGACCGCTTCCAGCCGTTCCGACGCCTGCACGATGTCCTCGACATTGGCGAGTCCAAGCGTGGTCTCGATCAGGATCTCGATGCCCAGCGGCCTTGCGCGCGGGAACTCGCGCTCGAGCCCCGCCAGCAGCGCGTCGACGAAACGGACGTCGAACGCGGTGCCGACCTTCGGCACCATGACGAGGTCGAGGCGCGGCGCGCGGCTGACGATCTCGATGATGTCGCGATGCGCCCATTCGGTATCGAGGCCATTGATGCGCACCGCCAGCGTCTTGTTGCCCCAGTCGATCCGGTTCAGCGCCTCGATCGCGATCTCGCGCGCCTCGGGCTTTCGCGGCGGCGCAACCGCGTCCTCCAGATCCAGGAAGATGAAATCGGCCGCGCTACTCGCTGCGCGTTCGAAGAAATGGGTCGAGGTCGCGGGAACCGCGAGTTCGGAACGCTGGACGCGGCGCGTGCGCGGCTTGGTGACGGTGAAGGACATTGGAGCATCTTTTCTGCATCGCGCCGCAGGATCGTCTCCCGCGGCCAACAACAATCATGCTAGATGTCCGACACTGATCTTTCTAACGAGATTATCTTAAGAACTGTTCAGTTCTCCGGGACAATCGTCTGCAGGGCAAAACGATGTCGCAGATCAATTTCAAGCTGCTGCACATGTTCATCGCGGTCGCGGAGAACAAGAGCTTTCGCCAGGCCTCCGAGCAGCTCAACCGCTCGCAATCCGCGGTCAGCATGCAGATCAAGCTGCTGGAGGATCAGGTCGGCGCCGCGCTGTTTCATCGCACGACGCGACGCGTCGAGCTGACCGCGGAGGGACTGCAACTGCTGACGCATGCGCGGCGCGCGCTCGGCGAATGGGAGAACGGCCTGCGCGAGATCCGTGAGGTCATCGACATCCAGCGCGGCACGCTGTCGCTGGCCTGCGTCCCGACCATTGCCGCGACCATCCTGCCGCAGGCGCTGCACGCCTTCCAGGCGAGCTATCCCGGCATCAACATCAATCTGCGCGAGCTTGCGGCCGAGGACATGCTGGACTGCCTGCGCCGGCGCGAGGCGGATTTCGGCATCGGGCCGGAGATGGACGGCTCGACCGAGTTTCAGTTCGCGCCGCTGTTCAACGACCCGATCTATGCGCTGGCGACAAGAGCGTTTCCGTTTCGCAAGCGCAGCGCGGTCGACCTCACCGAACTGTCCGCCTATCCGATCCTGCTGAACTCAAAATCGGCGGCGCTGCGCTCGATGCTGGAGCGCGCGCTCGCCACGCGCAATCTGCAGATGAAGATCAAGTTCGAGGTCGAGCACAGCTACACGCTGGCCGCGCTGGCCGGCGCCGGTCTCGGCGTCGGCATCCTGCCGAAGGTCGCCTTGCCGCGGCCGGTCAGGAAGACGATGCAGGCGCTACCGATCGTCAATCCGACGCTGGAGCGCACCGTCTGCATCGTCTCGTTGCGCGGACAATCGTTCTCGCCGGCCGCCGGCGCGCTGACATCAGTGATTCACAAATTCCTCAAGCCGCGCCCTTAGGTCCGCCGGGCCAACCCGCAGAACGCGCCACCAAAATAGATCAGCGGCGTCTCCCCCTCACGCAGATGCATCGCGCGGACCGCGCCGACGAAGATCGAATGCGTGTCGTGCGCATGCTCGTCGATCAGCTCGCAGTCGAGCCCGATCAGCGCATCCTTAAGGATCGGCGCGCCCGTGGCAAGCGACAGCCAGCCGTCGGCGTCGGAAAACCGATCGTCCCGCTCGATGCCGCGGCGGCCGGCGAACACATTAGCCAGCTCGGCCTGGTCGGCGTGCAGCATGTTGACGCCGAACGCAGCGGTGCGCCGGATCAGGCCATGCGCGCTCGCCGAGCGGTTGACGCAGGCGATCAGCCGCGGCGGCGCGTCCGACAGCGAACAGACCGACGTCGCCGTCATCCCCGTTCTGTCGCCCGGCCCGCCCGCCGACAGGATCGTCACCGCGCCGGCGTGGTGGCGCATCGCCGCGCGATAGGACGCGGGGTCGACGCTCCCGTGAGCCGGAGCGGCGGCGGTCCGTGAAGCGGTCGAAAGCAGGCTGGTCGGTGCGTTCATCTGGCTGTTCCGGGCGAGAGGCGACGGTTTTGAATCGTATAGGCCAGCTCGACCGATCGCAGAAACGCAAATATCTAACCAGTTGTTCAGATCATCCGATCAATGCCGTCGGGCGTGTGCAGGCCGGCGAGCCACGGCAGCGCCTGATCGAATGCCGCGCGATGCGCGCGCGCGGCGACATCCATGTCGGCCAGCACCAGCCGCCTAATACTCAATCCCGAACTCGTCATAGAGGCGGCGGAACACGGCGGGCAGCACTTCGGTGAGATCTTCGGCGATCAGGCCGGGGCCCGCCTCGCTCGCGCTCTCGCCGTGCATCCAGGCGCCGATGCTGGCGGCCTCGAAGGCCGCGGCGCCCTGCGCCAGGAAACCCGCGATGATGCCCGACAGCACGTCGCCGGCGCCGGCGGTGGCGAGCCACGGCGGCGCATTGGCGGCGACGGTGGCGCGGCCGTCGGGAGACGCGATCACCGTGTCGGCGCCTTTCAGCAGCACCACCGCGCCGGAGCGCTCGGCCGCCGCGCGCACGCGCTCGAGCTTGGAGCGGCCGGGATGCTTGTTGGAAATATCGCTGAACAGCCGCGGAAACTCGCCCTCATGCGGCGTCAGCACCACCTGCTGACCGGCGCTCGACTTGATCGCCTCGAACAGCCGGTCCGGCGCGCCGGCAAAGCTGGTCAGCGCGTCGGCGTCGAGCACCAGATGCCGCTGCGCCGACAGCGCGGTGTGGACGAAGTCACGGGTCCGCGCGCTGACCCCGGCGCCCGGACCGATCACGCAGGCATTGAGGCGCTTGTCGCCAAGCAACTCGGCGAACTGGATCGGGTTGTCGACCGCGCGCACCATCACCGCAGTCAGCGCCGCAGCGTTGACGGCAAGCGCATCGCGCGGCGAGGCCAGCGTCACGAGGCCGGCGCCGGCGCGCAGCGCGGCGCGCGCGGCGAGCCGTGCCGCCCCGGTCGAGGCGAGATCGCCCGACACCACGACGGCGTGCCCCCGCGCGTATTTGTGGCCGTCGATCCGCGGTACCGGAAACGACCATCGCCAGGCCTCCGGGGCATTCTCCGCGGTCAGCGGCTTGATCTCGTCGAGCACCTGCGCGGCGATACCGATGTCGGCGACGCGCACCCGGCCGCAATACATCCGGCCCGGCAGCAACAGATGCGCGGGCTTCTTGCGGAAGAAGGTGACGGTCTCGGTGGCCTGCACGGCCGCGCCCATCACCGCGCCCGATGTGCCGTTGATGCCGCTCGGCAGGTCGACCGCCAGCACCGGCGTACTGTTGGCATTGATCGCCGCGATCATCTCCAGCGGATCGCCCTTTACCGGCCGGTTGAGGCCGGCACCGAACAGCGCGTCGACGATCAGCGCCGGCTTGCCGAGCGCCTGCGGGTTGAACGGCAGCACCGGATATTTCCAGCCCTTCGCCGCCAGCGCCGCGTCGCCCTGCAGGCTGTCGCGCTCGCAGAGCAGGATCACCGAGACCTCGCGGCCGCGCGCGGCAAGCTCGGCGGCAGCGACAAAGCCGTCGCCGCCATTGTTGCCGCGGCCGGCGACCACCACGATCGGCCCCTCCTCGACCAGGTCCATCGCGGCTTCCGCGACGGCCTGGCCCGCGCTCATCATCAGCGCGAAGCCCGGCGTTCCGGCTGCGATGGTCAACCGGTCAGCGCGCTCCATCTCGGTCGTGGTCAGAACGTCCATGCCGAATCCTCAATCGCTTCGCCTTTTCGAGAGGCAATTCCTGTGACGTTCGCGGGGTTTCTACTGGCCGACTGCATACGGATTGATCTATTTGCCTATTTGTTAGGCTCGGATATCATAGCCCATGTGGTTCGATATCAGCCGATTGCCTGTTAAAAGGCTGATAACATTCTGAAATCGGGGACCTTAACAACTTGGCATAGACCCTGCTTTTGAGGAAGCCGCGCGCAAGGCCGCTTCATGCGACCATTGCGCGTGTTTCCGGCTACCGGCCGGAAGCCTTAAGACCAACCAGACTGCGCCCCACGCGCATCGAACTCGACCCTGCAATCTGCAATGCCCGGGAGGCGCTCAGTGAAGAAGATTGAAGCCATCATCAAGCCCTTCAAGCTCGACGAGGTGAAAGAAGCGCTCCAGGAAGTCGGACTGCAAGGCATCACCGTCACCGAGGCCAAGGGATTTGGCCGCCAGAAGGGCCATGCCGAACTCTATCGCGGTGCGGAATACATCGTCGACTTCCTGCCCAAGGTGAAGATCGAGATCGTGATCGGCGACGACCTGGTCGAGAAGGCGATCGACGCGATCCGCCGCGCGGCGCAGACTGGCAGGATCGGCGACGGCAAGATCTTCGTCTCCAACATCGAGGAAGCCATCCGCATCCGGACCGGCGAATCCGGGCTGGACGCTATTTAAGGGCGGTGCTATCCGGATTTTCCGACGGCAAAAGAGAAAAAAGGCTGCTTCGGCAGCCTGATTTCGTTTGTGTAGTCACACGAACTCGCCAAAAGCGGGAATAACGTCGCTCTCCGCTGGAAACCGACCCGCACATCCATAAGGGGTATTCATGAAGACCGCCAAAGACGTCCTGAAATCGATCAAGGACAACGACGTCAAATACGTCGACCTGCGCTTCACCGATCCGCGCGGCAAGTGGCAGCACGTCACCTTCGACGTCAGCATGATCGACGATGACATCTTCGCCGAGGGAACGATGTTCGACGGCTCGTCGATCGCCGGCTGGAAGGCGATCAATGAATCCGACATGTGCCTGATGCCCGACCCGGTCACCGCGACGATCGACCCGTTCTTCGCCGAGACCACCATGGTCATCACCTGCGACGTGCTCGAGCCGACCACCGGCGAGCCCTACAACCGCGACCCCCGCGGCATCGCCAAGAAGGCCGAGGCGATGGTGAAGTCGATGGGCGTGGGCGACACCGTGTTCGTCGGCCCCGAGGCCGAGTTCTTCGTGTTCGACGACGTGCGCTATTCGGCCGAACCATACAACACCGGCTTCCGCCTCGACTCCTCCGAGCTGCCGATCAACTCGGCGACCGAATATGAGGGCGGCAACCTCGGCCACCGCATCCGCACCAAGGCCGGCTACTTCCCGGTGCCGCCGCAGGACTCGGTGCAGGACATGCGCTCCGAGATGCTCGGCGCGATGGCCAAGATGGGCGTCAAGGTCGAAAAGCATCACCACGAGGTGGCCTCGGCTCAGCACGAGCTCGGCATGAAGTTCGACACGCTGACGCTGATGGCCGACCATATGCAGATCTACAAGTACTGCATCCACCAGGTCGCCCACATCTACGGCAAGACCGCCACCTTCATGCCAAAGCCGGTCTACGGCGACAACGGCTCGGGCATGCATGTGCATCAGTCCATCTGGAAGGACGGCAAGCCGACCTTCGCCGGCAACAAATACGCCGACCTGTCGGAGACCTGCCTGCACTACATCGGCGGCGTCATCAAGCACGCCAAGGCGATCAACGCCTTCACCAACCCGTCGACCAACTCCTACAAGCGTCTGGTGCCGGGCTATGAAGCCCCCGTGCTGCTCGCCTATTCCGCGCGCAACCGCTCGGCGGCCTGCCGCATCCCCTACACCGCGAACCCGAAGGCCAAGCGCGTCGAGGTGCGTTTCCCCGACCCGATGGCCAACCCCTATCTCGGCTTCGCCGCGATGCTGATGGCCGGTCTTGACGGCATCAAGAACAAGATCGATCCGGGTCCGGCGATGGACAAGGACCTCTACGATCTGCCGAAGGAAGAGCTGAAGCAGATCCCGACCGTCTGCGGCTCGCTCCGCGAGGCGCTCGAGAGCCTCGACAAGGACCGCGCGTTCCTCAAGAACGGCGGCGTGTTCGACGACGACTTCATCGACGCCTATATCGAGCTGAAGATGACCGAGGTCGCGCGTTTCGAAATGACCCCGCACCCGGTGGAATTCGAGATGTACTACTCGCTGTAAATCTTACGGCACCGACGACAAGCGAAAGGCGCTTCCACCGGAAGCGCCTTTTGTTTTTGGGTGAGAACGGTGCGTAGGATGGGTAGAGCGAAGCGAAACCCATCGCACCGGTGCAAGCCTTGAGATGATGGGTTTCGCTTCGCTCTACCCATCCTACGCAGGGCAGTTACACCTTCGCCTTGGCGAGCCGCCGTCCGCCGGCGTCGAGCGCGCCGAAGGTGCCGGCGATCATGTCCGGCGTCGGAATCATGCCGCCGAGCGACCAGCTCGCCGGCTCGCCCTCCTCGATCTTGACCCAGACGTTGCGGCGGAAGTCCGGGTTACCCTGCCCCTCGATCTCGACTATGAGATCGGTGACGCGCTCCAGCAGCGCCTGCTTCTGCGCGACATCGAAGATGCCGCGGACGGTGGAAATGGTGACGTAAGGCATGGTCTCTCTCCATTGCTGAGGGTGTGACAACGCAGCGAAGATGGACCGGCACGGCACAATCAGGCAGTGGCCGATCGGACAGAGATCGGGCAATATCTGCCACCGCCCGATCGCGCTGATCGGCTAGCATGACGGCAAATTCCGGAGGTCCCATGAAGCTTGCGATCCTCGCGCTGGAAGGCTGCATGCAATCGGCGGTCGTCGGCATCGCCGACATCCTCACCCTCGCCAACCACGTGATGCAGCTGCACGGCGGCAAGGCGCGCTTCAGCTGGCAGACGCTCTCGCTCGACGGCAAGGCGGTGCGCGCCGGCGGCGGCAAGTTGCTCGCCGTCGATGGTACGGTGGGCAGGCGGACGGCGTGCGACGCGATCATCGTGCCGGGCAGCCTGGTCGATCATCTCACCGCCGAGCGCCTGCAACCGCAATATGACCGTGCCGGCGCCTGGCTGCGCCAGCAGCATGCCAGCGGCCGGCTGATCGGCGCATTCTGCAGCGGCGTGCTGCTGCTCGCCAATGCCGGCCTGCTCGACGGTCGCCGCGCCACCATCACGTGGTGGCTGCAGAGCGAGCTGCGTCGCCGCCATCCCAAGGTTGATCTCGCCGGTGATGCCGTGATCACGCAGGCCGATCGCCTGGTCTGCGCCGCTGGCCCGATGTCGTGGGTCGATCTGTTGCTGCGGCTGATCGAGCTCGTCGAAGGCGCGGAGGTCGCAAAGGTTTGCGCCGACTATGCGGTGATCGATACCGCGCAGCGCACCCAGGCGATCTTCATGCCGCTCGGCTACATGCTCGGCCAGGACCCGCTGCTGATCAAGGCGGACATGCTAGTGCGCCGCACCGGCAAGACCCCGATCACGGTGCGCGGCCTCGCGCATGCGCTCGGCCTCAGCGAACGCACACTGAACCGCCGCTTCCGCGAACTGACCCACGAGCCGCCGCAGGCCTTCATCATGCGCCGCCGCGTCGAGCACGCCCGCACGCTATTGGAAACAACGGCGCAGCCGATCAAGGCGATCGCCCGCGCCACCGGCTATGAGGACGAGAGCAGCTTTCGAAAGGCCTTCCGCAAGCTCACGCTGACATCGCCGCAGGCCTATCGCGCGCAACGATCGATGCGCGCGGCCTGATCGCGGGAAGCCCCGGAAGACTACGGTCAGCAACGCTGACGAACCTGATGACGTGATGCGAACCGCACACAAGGTTGTGTTTCCGGGATCGACAACGCCTGGGCTCGGGTGTTCACTGACGGCAAGGACCCGAAAGCGGCCTCCGATAAAACACACATTCATTTTTCTGCATGGGGAGAAACGAGATGTCTTTCGTCGCTCGACGAATGGCGGCGCTTTCGACCGCCATCACCATTCTCGCTGTCTGTGCTGGCAGCGCATTCGCCCAGAAGAAATACGACACCGGCGTAACCGATACCGAAATCAAGATCGGCAACATCATGCCCTATAGCGGGCCGGCATCCGCCTATGGCACCAGCGGCCGGGCCCAGGCGGCCTATTTCCGCAAGATCAACGCCGAGGGCGGCATCAATGGCCGCAAGATCAACTTCATCTCCTACGACGACAGCTACAGTCCGCCGAAGACGGTCGAGCAGGCGCGCAAGCTGGTCGAAGGCGACGAGGTCTTGCTGATCTTTGCCTCTCTCGGCACGGCATCCAACGGCGCGATTCAGAAATACATGAACGTGAAGAAGGTGCCGCAGCTGTTCATTCAGACCGGTGCCACCAAGTGGAACGATCCGCAAAGCTTCCCATGGACCATGGGCTGGCAGCCCAGTTATCAGAGCGAGGGACGGATCTACGCCAAGCACATCCTGAAGGAAAAGCCGGGCGGCAGGATCGCGGTCCTCTACCAGAACGACGATTATGGAAAGGACTATCTCAAGGGCCTGAAGGACGGCCTCGGCGACAAGGCGGCGTCGATGATCGTGATCGAGGATGCGTATGAGGTGGCCGAGCCGACGATCGACACGCACATCGTCAAGATGAAATCGATGAATGCCGACGTATTCGTCGACATCGCCACACCGAAATTCGCGGCGCAGGCCATCAAGAAGGCGGCCGAGATCGGTTGGAAACCGCTGCACATCCTCAACTCGGTAGGTTCCTCGCTCGGCGCCGTGATCCAGCCTGCCGGCTTCGAGAACGCACAAGGCATCATTTCGGTGGCCTACCTGATGGATCCGCTCGATCCGCAATGGAAGGACGATCCCGGCATGAAGGCGTTCGACGAATATCTCTCCAAATATTTCCCCGAAGGCAATCGGGCCGACAGCCTGATTATGACAGGGTACAATGCGGCTCAGACGCTGGTTCAGGTGCTTAAGCAGTGCGGCGACGATCTCACGCGCGCCAACGTCATGAAGCAGGCTGCCAACCTGAAGGCCTTCCGCACCACCAACCTGCTGCCCGGCATCGCAATGAACACCAGCCCGATCGATTTCGCGCCGATCAAGCAGATGCAGCTCAGACGACTCAAGGGCGAGCGATGGGAGCTGTTCGGGCCGATGCTCAGCGCGGAAGTGGGAGGTTAGCCGACCGCAGCCCCTCACTGCGCCGCCCGGCGGTCCGAGCGTTATCCGCGTCATTGCGAGGAGTTCGCGACAAAATTGCAAAGCAATTTTGCGCTGAAGCGGCGAAGCAATCCACCTCTCCGCGTATCCGGAAAGATGGATTGCTTCGCTTCGCTCGCAATGACGCTAGTAGCCTTGGATCTGTAGGATGGGTAGAGCGCAGCGAAACCCATCATCTCGCCCCCTGCACAAGCGATGGGTTTCGCTTCGCTCTACCCATCCTACGGAGCTTGACCTACACCCGGAACAGCTTCGCGTACCTCGCCTTGATCTCCTCCGACTGCACCTGCACCTGGGCCGGATCGGCCTTGAGCATTTTCAGTTTGTCGAGCGGCACGTGACCGGCCTTCTCCTTCACCTTGGCGTGGAACGAGCGGTGCGCGAATTCGTCGGCCAGCATCTGCTGCGTCTCGGCGCTGAAGAAGTAGCTCTGGAACAGCCGCGCCGCATTCGGGTTCGGCGCGTTCTTGAAGATGCCGCTCGGGACGATGATCAGCGGCGCGCCCTCGGCCGGATAGACCACCTCGACCGGCTTGCCCTGATCCTTGGCCAGCACGAGGTTGTAGTCGTTACCGTCGGCCATCACCGCGCGCTCGCCGAGCAGAATCTTCTTCGGCGGATCGGCCGCCGACTGCACCTGCATCACGCGCTGCTGCGACAGCTTCTCCAGATACGGCCAGCCGAGGTCGCGTGCCAGCACGAAGGTCGCGGTCATGATCGCGCCGGAATAGCTCGGGTGGCCCTTGACGATTTTGCCGCGCCACTTGGGATCGAGCAGGTCGGCGTAGCTCTTCGGCGCCTCCTCGCGCTTCACCTGCTCGGTGTTGTAGCCGATTACCTCGAACCAGGCGCAGGATGTCGCCGAGGTGCCGTCGGGATCGATCTGGTCGGCCGGAAAATGCCTGGCGACGTCCTCCGGCACATAGGCCGCGAGCCAGTCGTTCTTCTTCCAGTCGAGGTAATGCGCGGGATCTGTGGAATTGGCGACGTCGACGGCGTTGATGCCGCTGCCCTGCTCCTGTGCGATGCGCTGGAAGATACGCTCCGCGCCCGAGCGCTCGACGCGGACGCTGATCCCGGGATATTTCTGCTCGAAGTCACGCGCGAGACGCTCGGCCGTGTTCAGCTCCAGCGCGCTGTAGAACGAGATCTTGCCTTCCTTCTTGGCGGCTGCGATCAGCTCCGGCGTCACGGCTTCCGCCGGCGGCGCCGCCGCGCGCAGCGGCTCCGCGAATACCATGCCGGCGGCGGTGGCCGCCGTCACCTTGAGCCAGTCGCGCCTCGACCATTTGCGGTCCTGCATTCCATACTCCCTGAAATCGGGCCGTTGACCGGCCGCGCCTTTGTCGCGGGAGCTTAACGCGTAGGAGGGGTAGAGCGAAGCGAAACCCATCAAATAGCGGCCACATCAGGGATGATGGGTTTCGCGCAGTTTATCATCGGGCCACGCGTTGCGGACCCGTTGGCATCCAGGTCACGCCACGGTCTACGTTTTCGCGGGCGGATTCTCGCGCAGGAAGCGTTCGAGATCGGGCTGCACGGAATAAGGCTGCGGAACCGGATCGCCCTGAAAGTCGACCTGAAGATCAAGGCAGCGCCGCAGCATCCGCGCCAGCTCGCCGCGCCGATAGGGCTTGGTCAGCAGCGGAATGCCGTGACCGCCACGCCCCTGCTGTGCGGGCAGCACGCCGTCGCTGTAACCCGAGGTGAACAGCACCCGCAGTGCCGGGCGCCCGGCCATCAGCGTCTCCGCCAATTGCCGGCCGTTCATGCTGCCGGGCATCACGATATCGGTGAACAGAAGGTCGAACGCGGTGCCGCGTTTGACGATCTCGAGCGCGGCGTCCGCGTTCGCAGCGACCAGCACGTTGTAGCCGAGGCTTTCGAGCTGGCCCGTGACATAGTCCCGGATCGTAGGATCGTCCTCGACGCACAGGATCGTCTCGTCACCGCCCCTGACGGGCAGATCGTCCTCCTCCGCCGCGCGCTGTGCGGTGCCGTCGGCCTTCGGCAGATAGATCCTGAAGATGGTGCCGCGCCCCTGCTCGCTCTTGACCTCGATCCCGCCGCCGCTTTGCTTGACGAAGCCGAACACCATGCTGAGCCCAAGCCCGGCGCCCTGCCCGACCTCCTTGGTGGAAAAGAACGGATCGAAGATCTTCTCTAGATGCGTCGGCGAAATGCCGGTGCCGGTATCGGTCACCTCGATCACGAGATGATCGCCGGCGCGCTCGACGCCGCACGCCACGGCGTCGGGAATCCCGAGCTGGATGTTGCGGGTCGCAAAGCTCAGCGTGCCGCCGTCAGGCATGGCATCGCGCGCATTGATGGCGAGATTGACCAGCGCAGCACCAAGCTGGCTGCGGTCGACGAAGGCGAGCCAGGCGTTGCGGCTGAGCTCCGTCCTGATCTCGGTCTGCGAGCCGAGCGTCTGCGACAGCAGCCGGGCCACCTCGCCGACCAGGTCGTTGACGTCGGTCTCGCCGGGCTGCAGCGGTTGCTTGCGCGCGAATGCCAGGAGGCTCGAGGTGAGCTGCGCGCCGCGATCGGCGGCATCGCTGATCAGCTTGGCGATTGCGGCGAGTTGCGGGTTGTCCTTGACGCCGTCGGCGAGGATCTCGATCGTGCCGGTGATCACGGTCAGCATGTTGTTGAAGTCGTGCGCGATGCCGCCGGTCAGCCGCCCCAGCGATTCCGACTTCTGCGCCTGGATCAACTGCTCCTCGGCGATCCGGCGCTGGCTGACGTCCCTGACAAAGGAATTGATGATCCAGCCGTCACCGCGGCGCAGCGCGTTGAGGGACACCTCGACATAGAACCGGTGACCGTCGCGGTGCAGGCACGCCGTTTCATAGCGCATGCCCATGCCGCCGGCCGCGGTCTCCTGCAGGAAGCGGGTGATCCGCTGCCGGTGCGCGAGGCGCAGCTCCTCCGGAAACACCAGTTCGACCACCCGATAACCGACCGCCTCGGAGCGCGTCCAGCCGGTCA
This sequence comes from Bradyrhizobium sp. USDA 4504, assembly GCF_054063995.1. NCBI lineage: Bacteria > Pseudomonadati > Pseudomonadota > Alphaproteobacteria > Hyphomicrobiales > Nitrobacteraceae > Bradyrhizobium > Bradyrhizobium sp. USDA 4504. The sequence goes on from NZ_JBSSGV010000001.1 coordinate 3,181,491, forward strand.
GCACCTCGGCCTGCGGGCTCCAGTCGAGAATGACGCCGTCCTGGTCGGTCTGGACGAAGGCGTCGAGCGCGGTCCTGACGATGGCTTGCGCCATCTGCTCGCTCTCGACCAGCGCCTGGTGTGCCCGACGCTGCGCGGTGACGTCGTGCAGTACGGCGACCGCGCCCCGCAGATTGCCGGTATCGTCGCGCAGCGGCCTCGCGTTGACGACAAGGAAGACGGCCGGTTGCGGCGGTTGCGGTTTGACGATCAGCTCGAAATCGTCGACGTCATCGCCGCGCAGCGCACGCGCCATCGGCGTGTCCGGGATCGGCATCACGGTGGTGCCGTCGGCATAATAGTTCTGGAAGGTGCGAACGCCGGTCAGGGTATCAAAACCGGGTTCGACACTGTACAGCCGTCGCGCCGCGGCGTTGACGATCACGATCATCCCGTGCTCGTCGGCGACCACCACCGGATCGCGGATGCTCTCGACGGTCTTCTCCAGCAGGTGCTGCCTGCTGCCCAGCTGCGCCGACAATTCGGCAAGCGTCGCCGCGAGCTGAGCGGTCTCGCCGTCATCGCTTGAGCCGAGCGAGACCTGCTGGCCGCGCGACAACGCCTCCGCCGCCCGCACCAGCTGGGCGGGCGTCCTGGACAGCGATCTCGCAATCACCTCAGCCGTCATCAATACCACCGCAACCGCGCCACCCGCGAGCAGAACGCCCGGCCAGGTTACGCCATGGATGAAGCCCAGCGCGAGCAGGAGCGCGGCGACGGGAAACAACATCCCCATCGCCAGACGGCCCGACAAATTCATCCCGACCAACCCCTCGTGTCGGCTGCACCCGAAAATGGAAAAGGAAAAGCAGTATTCGGAAAGGGTCGTCGGCGCCGGAGCAAATATCCCTGTTGCTTAGCCGAGTCCGGCGCCGCAATCCGCCACTTTCGTATCCGTATTAGTACGGAGGAAAGCCGATTCCGGCGCACGCGCAATACCGGAAGTATAGCTGCGACCTGTCGACCAGCGGTACATCTCGCCGGCAGCACAACTCAACATACCGAGAATTTGCAGGAGGGCCCCGGAGTGCATGTTTGGCGCCGTGGTCAGCCGTCGGCCGAACGCGCCAGGCGGGATGCCGACATGGTCGCTCGCCAAACATGGACCACTCCCGCGTTTCTGGGTCCAGCCCAGCCCTCGCCGGCGCTTGGCGACGCTCTCAACGCCGACTTACGACACCTCGAAGTAACGTGCCTCGGCTGCGAGACGCATCGTGAGGCGGCCGAACAGGACCTCGATCCACGAGCTCGAGCGCCCCGTGGCAAGCGGTGTTCCCGATTGCGGACGAACAATATCTCGGCCAAAATCGTCGGGACAGTTCAGGAAGGATGAGCTTACAAAAAGAGAGACGATGTGACGTGCAGGCCGCATCCTCATCCCTCGTAGGCTTAAGCTGCAAATACCCATCTGGGTCCCGTTGAATGTTAGCGCGCCGAAGAGCGGATCTGCTCTCAAGGCGGGTGACTTTGCATTTGCTACGGAGCACAAAATGGATTCCATGCTGAATGACAGGGTCGCGGAAGGGCGGCTCGTGAGCTTGGAAGAGCAGCTTTCGAACCTCGCGCGCGAAGCAGGAGTCAGCCCTTCCGGCCCGCCGACCGGCAAGAAAGCGTTTCACGCGCCGCTAGAAGCGGTTCATCGATTGGCGGATTGGCGCCACCTGGCCATTGTCGGTTCCGTGCTGGCAGCATGCATAGGTGGCGCTGCTTGGTGGTGGTCGTCACCCAGCGATACGGCGATGGTGGCCTCCCCTGGCCACTCCTCACCTCCTGCGCAAACCCCGCCGAAAGACGCCGCGCCGAAAGACGTTGCGCCGACTGCCGCCGCACTTTCTTCCGACTTGGCGCAGCAGCTTCAACCGATGGCGCGCGATCTCGCGGCCTTGAGGCAGGCGGTCGAACAGCTTGAGGTGAGGCAAGAACAATTGGTCCGCGACCATAAAAATGTCGCAAGCCAACTCGAGGCGAGCCAAGCAGAAATGGCACGCAGCAAAGATATCATCGACCAGATCAAGGCGACCCAGGATCAGATGGCGCGCGAGAGCGAGACGGTCACCGAGCGGCTCAACGCAAGCCAGGACCAGCTGGCCGGTGTCATTGCGAACGCCGCAGAGCCGAAGGTGAGCCCCGAACAGCCAACGGTAGCCCCAGAAATACCACTGCCGCGTCCGCGGCCGTCGACCGATGTTGCCCAGGCGCGCAAACCGGCGCCAACCCCGACGCGGCCGCACGCCACCAGCAAACCGCAACCGCCGGCATGGCCATGGTCAGTGCGCTAATGCCGTGACGTGCTGCTTCCTGCGTGCCGTCGACGCGGCAACGGCCGGTACCTGCACTTTGCGATCAATGAAGCAACACGAAGAGGCCGCTGGCGCTGGTCAGCGGCCTCTTGAACCTGATCTTAAATGAACGTCTTGGTGGTAAAATCTTTGCCTCAGGTCCGCCTTTATTAAACGGGGAATTTGCCACACAGTGAAGTCCCAACAGGTGCGATGCTCAACGGAACTCTTGTGACGTTGCGGCGACAACACACTTTGCTTTCGTGACGTCCTGAGTTCTAGGAACGATCTACTCGCCTGCCGCTCGGCTCATCGATTGGCCAAGGAAAGCCCCGCGTCTTTCATGGCTTCCCGAACCGAGGTTCGACAAACCGACCCGACGCCTTCATCGCCAAGTTCGTCCACGACTACAATCGGACCCGCCTCAAATGCCTCGGCTACCTGGCGCCAATCCAGGCCCTCGCCAATCACACGGGACCGAACACGAAAGCAGGGACCCATAACCACCGACGGTCCTTGTTGAGCAGTGCCGCAACGACGAGTCCCCCTCCACAACAACCGCCGCGGAGCATGGGTCCCTGCCTTCGTAGGGACGACAGCGCGTTTTTCGGAGACGACGTCGTGATTAACGCGCAGGGACGGTGGCGGTGAAACCGTCCTACGCCGCCCGCCGCCGTTCGCGCAGCGCGTCGCCGAAGGCTTCGAACAGGGCGCGGTTGATCGGATTGCGCTGCGGATCGTATTCGGCGTGCCACTGCACACCCAGCGCAAAACCCGGCGCATCGGCGATGCGGATCGCCTCGATGGTGCCGTCCTCGGCGATGCCCTCGATCACGACGCGCTTGCCGGGCTCGAGGATGCCCTGGCCGTGCAGCGAATTGACTCGAATGGTCTCCCGGCCGAGGATTTTTGCGAACGCGCCGCCCGGTGTCAGCGCGACGTCATGACGGTCGGCGAACACAACGGTCGGGTCAGGATGGATCTCGCCGTTCTCCAGCCGCGGCATCCGGTGGTTCATGCGGCCCGGAATCTCGCGGATCTCCGGATGCAGCGAGCCGCCGAAGGCGACGTTCATCTCCTGCAGGCCGCGGCAGATGCCGAAGATCGGCACGCCGCGCGCGACGCAGGCTTCCGACAGCGCCAGCGCAACGTCGTCGCGGTGGATGTCGTAGGGCTCGTGGGCGGCGCAAGGTTCGGTATTGAAGCGGGTCGGATGAACATTGGCGCGGGCCCCGGTCAGCACCACGCCGTCGACCACGTCGAGCAAGGCACTGACCTCGGTGATTTCGGGGCTGCCGGCGAACATCAGCGGCACCGCGCCCGACACCTCGGCAACCGCGCGAAGGTTGCGCTCCCCGACCATCTGGACTGTGAAACGATTTTCGATGCGATGGGCGTTTCCGATCACGCCGACCACGGGCCGTCTCATTATTGAAGTCTCGCGCAATGATTCTTCTAAGTTTGCGACGTTGCGGAGACGATCATGCCTTCGAGTTCCCGCCGGATCAACTGTCTATATCTGCACAGGGGGGCTTGCAGTCCTGCACAGATTCGCGCCCCTCGGGACCCAAAGCCGGCCAGACGCCCACCGATCGCGCCCGGCCCCGCACCCCGTCAGCGGCGAACCGGCACGGCCCCGCCAGCTTGATCCCGGCGGGGTTTTCGCCAAAGACTGCTCGAAACACCGTCGCGAAGGGGGAATCACCCGTGACAGACTCGGCTGACAATCGCCTGCAGGCCCGCAACGACTTGGCATGGGCGATCGCCGTCGGCGGCATCGGCGTGGTACTGTTCGCTGCCCTGCTGACCTTCGCCTGGCATTTTGCCGCGACCTTGTTCCTGCTGTTCGCCGGCATGCTGCTCGGGGTCGCCCTCAATGCCATGACCACCCTGCTCGGCCGGCTGACCAAGCTGCCCCACGCGTTGCGGCTTGCGATCGTCTGCCTGGCGATGGCCGGGCTGCTGTCCGGCATCGTGTTCCTCGGCGGCACCACGATCGCGCAGCAGGCCACGGTGCTGAGCAACACGATCAAATCGCAGCTCGGCAGCGTCAAGGACTTCCTCGAACAGCACGGGGTCGACACCAGCTATCTCGATTTCACCAATGCCGCGGGCGAGGCAAAGGGCGAAGGCACCGCCGTGACGACGACGACAACGACGCCCCCATCGTCGCAGTCCCATGGCATCCCCGGCGCCGGCGCGCTGGCCTCAAGCGGCGGCGCCATCATCAGCCAGACGCTGAAGGTGCTACTCGGCACCGTCAGCGTCGTCGGCAACTTCTTCATCGTGCTGTTTCTCGGGCTCGCCTTCGCGGCCCAGCCCAGCATCTACCGCGCCGGGCTGTTGTTCATCGCGCCGGTCAAGTACCGCGCGCAGGCGACCATCATCGTCGACCGCATCGGCGAGACACTGGAGCGCTGGCTGATCGCGCAGATCATCACGATGACGGCGGTATTCCTCGTCACCTGGATCGGGCTTGCCATCATCGGCATTCCGAGCTCGTTCATCCTCGGCATCCAGGCCGGCCTGCTCGCCTTCATTCCGACGGTCGGTGCGATCCTCGGCGGGCTGATCGTGGTGCTCGCGAGCCTTGCGACCGGATGGATCGCGGCGCTGTCGGCCTTCATCCTGTTCCTCGGCGTCCACGCGCTGGAAAGCTACGTGCTGACGCCGATCATCCAGCGCCAGGCGCTCGACATCCCGCCGGCCACGCTGTTCGCGTTCCAGATCCTGCTCGGCGTCGTGTTCGGCATCTGGGGGCTGGCGCTGGCGCTGCCGCTGATGGCGATCGCCAAGGTGATGATCGACCACTTCAAGACGGAGGATCCGGCGCGGGCCGCGTGACCGCACGTCAGGAGAGCAGCAGCACCGTTCCCGCGACCATCAGCATCACGCCGGCCAGCATCACCATCGGCCAGCGACTCTTTGGCGGCTGGTATCGCCCCTGCGCGCGCCGTTCGGCGATCAGCGCGGTCTCGTATTCATGCGAGTCCGAGAACAGGCAGGCGAAACCGCTGCGCGCCGAAACCGCGTCGGCTTCGAGCGACATCAGGGCTGACTGCGGATTGCGGGTGCGGATCGACTCCATGCCCGAAAGCATGGGATCGAATGGTTAACCACTCGTTACCGCACTCATGCCCGGACGCTCGCCGACTTTTGCCGCGCCGAAGCCGGCAGGCCCGCGGTCTTGCGCCGCCAGTTCTCCAGCGAGAGCGGCAATTCCTCCGCTGCCTCGACGCGGTTGCGGCCGCCGCGCTTGGCCTGGTAGAGCGCGGTGTCGGCCGAGGCCAACAGCACCTCGAGCTCGGTGCCGGCGGGACCGCCTGCGACGCCGATGCTGACCGTGGTGTCGACCGCGCCTTCCTCGCAGGTGATGTTGCTGTTCTCGAAGGCTTCGCGCACGCGCTCGGCGACCAGCACACCCTCCTCCAGCGAGCACGGCAGTAGCGCCGCGAATTCCTCGCCGCCGATCCGGCCCGACAGATCGCTGATCCTGAGGCTGTTGACCACGACAGCGGAGAACAGCTTCAGGATCTCGTCACCCGCGGGATGGCCGAAGCGGTCGTTGATTGACTTGAAGTGATCGATGTCGAAGATCATCACGGTGACCGGCCGGCCGGCAACGGACTCGCGCTCGATCACCCGTGCGCAGGCCTCGGTGAAGCCGCGGCGGTTGAGCATGCCGCTCAGGGGGTCGATCGACGCGGCCGTCTTGTGCACGGCCACCGCGCGGTCCGACACCATCATGAAGATCACGAACACCGTGCCGATCGCGTACAGCACGAGTTCGATCGAAAACAGCGTGACCCAAAAGCTGGAGACGAAATTCTGGCCGTTCAGTCGCAGCAGGTCGCCGACCAGGATCGGCAGCATCAGGACGCAACCGTGCGCGACCGGGATGACGATCGCAAGCCAGCGCCGTTGCATCGCGCGGCGGCGCTCGCTCCACAGTTCTGATGCGGTCAGCGCGGCGTAGATCGCGACGATCCCGGCACCGATCGTCAGGCGCATCGCGGGATCCTCAACCGTCGTCACCGCCCCGATCCATGCGATCGGGCCGAGCACGAGGCCCAGCAAATTGGCCTTGCGGCCGTGGAAAATGCGCGCGGCATTCCAGACCAGGCCGCAGGCGGCGAAGCCGATCGCATTGAGGCCCAGCAGAACCATCGGATCGAGCGTCGAACTGCCGACCGTCCAGACCGCGACCGAGGCCGCGCCGAGCAGATAGGCGGTGCCCCACCATTTCAGCGCGGAAATGTTCTCCTGCCTGCCGAACAACCACAGCATGGCGCCGAGCATGCCCGCGACCATGGTGGCGAACAAATAAAGTGTCGATGGATCGAACGACATAAACTCACCCCAGCCCGGTGTGATGCAACGTTCGCAGGCGCAAATAAATACGGTGATGCAGCGCCATTGCGAGCCCGCAAGCTAGAAGGTGCGAGTTCCAATTTCGTTTGCACGCACACGCAAGTTTTCATGAAAAACTGCGCTAATTCGCGCAGAAGCATCGCCGGTCGGACGCAGCAAAAAGGGCGCCTCGCGGCGCCCTCTGCAACTCGATGCCCGCGGCAATTGCCGCGAATTTTAGAACTCGAATTAGCGCTTCGAGAACTGGAAGGACTTGCGGGCCTTCGCCTTGCCGTACTTCTTGCGCTCGACCGAGCGGCTGTCGCGGGTCAGGAAGCCGCCCTTCTTGAGGACGCCGCGCAGCTCGGGCTCGAAGTTGGTGAGCGCCTTCGAGATGCCGTGGCGGACAGCACCGGCCTGGCCGGAGAGACCGCCGCCGGCGACGGTGCAGATCACGTCATACTGGCCGTTACGGGCGGCAGCGACCAGCGGCTGCTGGATCATCATGCGCAGCACAGGGCGGGCGAAGTAGACCTCGAACTCGCGGGTGTTGACCGAGATCTTGCCGGAGCCCGGCTTGACCCAGACGCGGGCGACCGCGTCCTTGCGCTTGCCGGTGGCGTAAGCGCGGTTGTACTTGTCGACCTTCTTGACGTATTTCGGCGCGTCGGGAGCGGCCGGCTTGACCTGCGAGAGCTGGTCGAGGGACTGCAACGTATCGGACATTATGCGGCCCTCGTGTTCTTGCGATTCAGGGAAGCGATATCGACCTTCTCGGGGCTCTGCGCTTCATGCGGATGATCGGCACCCGGATAGACGCGCAGATTGCCCATCTGCATGCGGCCGAGCGGACCACGCGGGATCATGCGCTCGATCGCCTTCTCGACGACGCGCTCGGGGAAGCGACCCTCGAGGATCTGCTTCGCGGTGCGCTCCTTGATGCCACCGATGAAGCCGGTGTGCTTGTAGTAGGTCTTCTGGTCGCGCTTGCGACCGGTCAGCACCACATGCGCGGCGTTGACGATGATGACGTTGTCGCCGCAATCGACATGCGGGGTGTAGGTGGGCAGGTGTTTGCCGCGCAGGCGCATCGCGACGAGCGTGGCGAGACGACCGACGACCAGACCCTTGGCGTCGATCACGACCCACTTCTTCGTCACTTCGGCGGGCTTGGCCGAGAACGTGCTCATGTGTGAAATCCGTGAAAAAGAAATCGGCGCCGTATGCGCCGAACTGGCAGCTTTCTAGAGAAGCCGCGATCGCGCGTCAACGCCCACGCGCTCAAATTACATCAGAAAAAACAATGGCTTGCAATTATGGTGCAATAATACCGTAGAAAAGCCTATTGATTTGGAATGGAATAGGTCGCCGTGACATGGGCGATGGGATCGGGAGACGAGCCGGACAGCAGGTTGACCTCGCCGACCGCGAGCCGCTTGCCGAGCTTGAGCAGCCTCGCCACCGCAAGTACGTCCTGCCCCGGCTGACCCTTGCGCAGGAAGTTGATGTTGAGGTTGGTGGTCACGGCAAGGCCAACCGGCCCGATCGCCGACAGCAGCACCACGTACATCGCGAAATCCGCCAGGCCCATCAGGGTCGGCCCGGACACCGTACCGCCAGGCCGCAGCATGCGCTCGCTGAAGCGCTGGCGCAGCAGGGCCGTCTCGCCGTCGGCGCTTTCGATCCGGACATCGTCGTAGACGAACGCCTGCGGGAATTCCCTCCGCAGGAACTCCTCCACGTCAGCCACGCTCATTTTCGCAGTCGCCATGCCGTCCCTGCCCTCGCTTCAGCCTGCCTGTTACATTAAGTTGTCACAGAGACCAAAGTGGAATTTCAGCATGTCCGCCCAAGCCGCCCGCGCCGAAGCGCCGCAACACCAGCCGATCCTGCTGCGCGAGACCGTCGGCAGTATCGCGCTACTGACGCTCAATCGCCCCGGAGCGCGCAACAGCCTCTCCGAGGGCCTGATCGCCGAGCTGCACGCCGCCCTGAACGATGTCGGCGGCGACAAGCGCATCCGCGCCGTCGTGCTCGCCGCCAAAGGCCCGGCGTTCTGCGCCGGCCACGACCTCAAGGAGCTTACCGCGCGCCGTAGCGATGCCGACCGCGGCCGCGCCTATTTCGCGCAAATCATGAACGCCTGCAGCGCGATGATGCAGGCCATCGTGCGCCTGCCGAAGCCGGTGGTCGCATCCATCCAGGGCATCGCCACCGCGGCCGGCTGCCAGCTCGTCGCAAGTTGCGACCTCGCGGTCGCCTCCGAAGCGGCGGCGTTCGCGACGCCGGGCGTCGACATCGGGCTGTTCTGCTCGACGCCGATGGTGGCGCTGTCGCGCAACGTGCCGCGCAAACAGGCCATGGAGATGCTGCTGACCGGAGAGCCGGTCTCGGCGGCAACGGCGCAGAGCATCGGCCTCGTCAACCGCGTGGTATCCGCTGGCACCGAACGCGACGCCGCGATCGCGCTGGCCGAGAAGGTCGCGCTGAAATCGGCCTACACCGTCAAGCTCGGCAAGGAAGCGTTCTATCGCCAGGCCGAGATGAACCTCGCCGATGCCTATCGCTTCGCCGCCGAGGTGATGACCGAAAACATGATGGCGCGCGACGCCGAGGAAGGCATCGGTGCCTTCATCGAGAAGCGCGATCCGAAGTGGCAGGACAAGTGACGACCTGAGGTCGTCATTCCGGGATGGTGCATTAGCACCAGACCCGGAATCTCGAGATTCCGGGTTCTCGCTGCGCGAGCCCCGGAATGACAAACCCGGAAGAAAAATGAATCACGACGCCTACGACGACAATTACATCCGCAGCATTCTGAACAACGTCAAGACCATCGCGATGGTCGGCGCCTCGCCGGTCAATGTGCGGCCGAGCTATTTCGCGTTCAAATATCTGGCGCAGCGCGGCTACGACATGATCCCGGTCAACCCCGGCCATGTCGGCAAGACGCTGATGGGCAAGCCGTTCATCGCCTCGCTTGCGGACATCGATCGGCCGATCGACATGATCGACATCTTCCGCAATTCAAGCCACATCATGCCCGTGGTCGAGGAGGCGCTGAAATTGTCAACGCCGCCGAAGGTGATCTGGATGCAGCTTGGCGCACGCGACGACGCCGCGGCCGAGAAGGCGGAAGCCGCGGGCCTCAAAGTGGTGATGAACCGCTGCCCGAAGATCGAGTATGGCCGGCTGTCGTCGGAGATCTCGTGGATGGGCGTCAACTCGCGCACGCTGAGTTCCAAGCGTGCGCCGATCCCGACGCAGGGCATGCGGCTGTCGCTCAATCGCACGAGCTTCGGCGGCGGACAGACCGCGGCGTCCGACCGCGCGGCAAAGAACAAGACCGAGACGACCTGACATCGCGGCGGAATAATCGCTGCGATCATCCGGTATAGCGCGGGATGCCCCTCCAAAAACTGGCGATGCGCCCAACTCGCTTGACGGCGGGCGCCGTCGCCATCAGCATGCCGCGCGTTTCGACCAGACCACAACAGGATACTAAAGAATGACCGATCGCCTTCCGGGATTTTCCACCCTCGCCGTGCACGCCGGCGCGCAGCCTGATCCCACCACCGGCGCGCGGGCGACACCGATCTACCAGACCACGTCATTCGTCTTCAACGATGCCGACCACGCGGCCTCGCTGTTCGGCCTGCAGGCTTTCGGCAACATCTATACCCGCATCGGCAACCCGACCAATGCCGTGCTCGAGGAACGTGTCGCAGCCCTCGAAGGCGGCACCGCGGCGCTCGCCGTCGCTTCCGGTCACGCGGCGCAGGTCGTCGTGCTGCAGCAGCTGTTGAAGCCCGGCGATGAGATCATCGCGGCACGCAAGCTCTATGGCGGCTCGATCAACCAGTTCACGCACGCCTTCAAGGCGTTCGGCTGGAACGTGGCCTGGGCCGACCCAGATGAGATCGAAAGCTTCGAGCGCGCGGTGACGCCGCACACCAAGGCGATCTTCATCGAGTCGATCGCCAACCCGGCCGGCAGCATCACCGATATCGAGGCGATCGCGGCCGTTGCGCGCAAGGCCGGCGTGCCGCTGATCGTCGACAACACGCTGGCCTCGCCCTATCTGATCAAGCCGATCGACCACGGCGCCGACATCGTCGTGCACTCCCTGACCAAGTTCCTCGGCGGTCACGGCAACTCACTCGGCGGCATCATCGTCGATGCCGGCACCTTCGACTGGTCGAAGGACAACAAATATCCGATGCTGAGCGAGCCGCGCCCGGAATATCACGGCATCCGGATCCAGGAGACCTTCGGCAACTTCGCCTTCGCGATCGCCTGCCGCGTGCTCGGCCTGCGCGACCTCGGCCCCGCGCTGTCGCCGTTCAACGCCTTCATGATCCTGACCGGCATCGAGACGCTGCCGCTGCGCATGCAGAAGCACTGCGACAACGCCAAGGCGGTGGCGGAATTCCTCTCCACCCACCCCGCCGTGTCGGCGGTGAACTATGCCGGCCTGCCCGGCGACAGGTACAACGCCTTGCAGCGCAAATATGCGCCGAAGGGAGCCGGGGCGGTGTTCACGTTTAGCCTTAAGGGCGGCTATGACGCCGGCGTCAATCTGGTGTCGAACCTGCAGCTGTTCTCGCATCTCGCCAATGTCGGCGACACCCGCTCGCTGGTGATCCATCCGGCCTCCACCACCCACAGCCAGCTCGACGACGCCGCCAAGGTGAGGTCGGGCGCGGCGCCCGAGGTGGTGCGGCTTTCGATCGGCATCGAGGACAAGGAAGACCTGATCGCCGACCTCGACCAGGCCCTGCGCGCCTGATCCCGCAATTGTTCCGGAGCGGTGCGCCGCATCGCTCCGGCAGCTTGCCCAAGGCGGCGGGCCTCCCGTTAACGCTTAATACCGACGGGCCTCTCGTTAACGTTCAATCCGGCTTAAAGTGGCAGTGATAGGCTCCGGATGATTCGGGAGACCATTGATGCTGCGCTGGACATTGCCGCTCGCGATCGCATTGTTTGCGATCCCGCCTGCTGACGCCGCCGACGGCCCGGCCGTCGCCAAGAGCGCGACCGTCAAGGCCGCGCGCCAGCTGCCGGCGGGCCTGCCGCACCGGCATTACGCCTACCGCACCACGATCACATCGCCGACCTATGTGCGGCGCGGACGCCAGCTCGTGATCGTCGAGCAGCCCGTGGTGATCCCGCTCAATTCCGAGCCGTATATCCCGTTCGTGCCCGGCGAGCCGCTGCTGCCGGGGTCGTCGTCGCTGCCCGGCTATTACGGCAACTGGCACTCCTACAACTATTTCGGCCCGTACTACGGCGGTGCCTATGTGACCTATTGGGACCGCCTGCCCTACGCCTGTGGCGTCTACGGCTACTGCTAGCGCGGACCGATCGGGTGGCCAGATCGCCGCAGAAATCCAGCGCACCGGCTTCGGGGAACGCGGTGACCGCCGATCTCGTCGCGGTGCTGGTCGCCGTCACCGAGGGCACGCCCAAGATCATGACCATCGCCGGCGGCTCCGCGCTGCCGAGCGGCCCGTTCGAGTTCACCCATCGCTCGCTGCAGACCGCGCTGCGGGCCTGGGTCGAAGCGCAGACCGGCCACCCGCTCGGCTATGTCGAGCAGCTCTACACCTTTGCCGACCGCGGCCGCTCCGGCGATGCCAAGGGGCCGCACAGCGTCTCGATCAGCTATCTCGGCCTGACCCGCGAGGATCGTGTCGGCGAAGGCTTTGAGGCGCACTGGTCCGGCTGGTACGACTACTTCCCCTGGGAGGATCATCGCGCCGGCGCGCCGGCCTTCCTGGCCAAGACGATCGCGCCGAAGCTCAAAACGTGGGCGAAGGCGGCGCCGTCGCCAACGCTGCAGCGCGAGCGTTGGCAGCGTTGCGCCATCACTTTTGGACTCGACGATCGCGACTGGAACGAAGAGCTGGTGCTGCAACGCTATGAGCTGCTCTACGAGGCCGCGCTGATCCCGGAAGCCGGACGCGGGCATGCCCGCGAGGCGCCGGTCGTGCCGGGCAAGCCGATGACGGCGGATCATCGCCGCATTCTCGCGACCGGGATCGCGCGGCTGCGCGCCAAGATCAAATACCGTCCCGTGGTATTCGAGCTGATGCCGGCCGAGTTCACCCTGCTGCAACTGCAACGCAGTGTTGAGGCGCTCGCAGGCCGGCTGGTCCACAAGCAGAACTTCCGCCGGCTGATCGAGCAGCAGGAACTCGTTGAAGAGACTGGCGCAATGGCCGCCGATACCGTCGGCCGGCCGGCCAAGCTGTTCCGCTTCCGCCATGCCGTGCTGGCCGAACGGGCCGTCGCCGGCACCAAGCTCCCGCTTTCGCGCACTTGACACGCCTTATGCTCAGGATAAGTATAAGCCATCTTATGCTCACGGAGAGTATAAATGGTTGCGCTCGATACCGATCTGCTCACCCGCACCGCGCCGCTTTATGAGCGCGTCAAACGCGTCATCCCGCCGTTCGAATGGGCCACGTTCGCCGAGGACGTCGATGCGATCCTCGCGCTGAAACGCCGCCGCAACGCGGTGGTACTGGCGCATAATTACCAGACGCCGGAGATCTTCCACGGCGTCGCCGATATCGTCGGCGACAGCCTGTTGCTCGCGCGCGAAGCAACCAAGGTCGATGCCGATGTCATCGTGCTCGCGGGCGTGCACTTCATGGCCGAGACCGCGAAGCTACTCAATCCGGCCAAGACCGTGCTGATCCCCGACCTCAAGGCCGGTTGCTCGCTGGCGGATTCCATCACCGCGCAGGACGTGCGGCTGATGCGCGCGCGCTACCCGGACGCACCGGTCGTCGCCTATGTCAACACCTCGACCGCGGTGAAGGCCGAGTCCGACATCTGCTGCACGTCGGGCAATGCGCTGAAGGTGGTTGAATCGCTCGGCGCCGAGCGCGTCATCATGCTCCCGGATGAATATCTGGCGCAGAACATCGCCAAGCAGACCAGCAAGAAGATCATCGCCTGGAAGGGCCACTGCGAGGTGCACGAGTTGTTCACCGCCGATGACGTGCGTCAGCTGCGCGAGGATCATCCCGATGTCACCATCCTGGCGCACCCGGAATGCCCGCCCGAGGTGGTCGCCGAAGCGGACTTTGCCGGGTCGACGGCTGCGATGCAGTCGTTCGTCGAGACCAAACGTCCGCCGCGCGTCGTGCTGCTGACGGAATGCTCGATGAGCGACAACATCGCCGCGCTAAATCCCGGTGTCGACTTCGTCCGCCCCTGCAATCTCTGTCCGCACATGAAGCGGATCACGCTGAAGAACATCCGTCACGCGCTGGAGACCAACCAGCACGAGGTCACCATCGACTCCGCGATCGCTGATCGCGCGCGCAAGAGCGTCGAAAGGATGCTGGCGATATGAGCATCGATATCTCCGATCTCAACGGCCGCCCGGTGATCATCGGCGGCGGTGCCGCCGGGCTGATGACCGCGCTTCAGCTCGCCCCCGAGCCGGTCGTGCTGCTGTCGAAGTCGCCGCTCGGCGCGGAAGCTTCCAGCATGTGGGCTCAGGGCGGCCTTGCGGCGCCGGTCGGCGCAGATGACAGCCCTGCCCTGCATCTCGCCGATACGCTCGCGGCCGGCGCCGGCCTTTGCGACGCGGCCGCCGCGAGCCGGATCGTCCACGCCGCGCCCGCCGCCGTCGAGCAGCTGGCGAGGCTCGGCGTCGCCTTCGACCGCCACGCCGACGGCAGCTGGCGCCTCGGGCTCGAGGCCGCACACCGCCGCAACCGCATCGTGCACGCCACCGGCGACGGTACCGGACGCGAGATCATGCGCGCGCTGATCGCGGCGGTCCGGCGCACACCATCGATCACGCTGCTGGAAGGCGTCGAGGCGCGCCGGCTGATCGTCGAGGACAATGCGGTCAGGGGCGTGCTTGCAGCCAACGCAAGCGGCGCGCTGACGATCGCAACCAACCGCGTCGTGATCGCAACCGGCGGCATCGGCGGGCTGTTCGCCGACAGCACCAATCCCGGCGGATGTTTCGGCCAGGGGCTCGCGCTTGCCGCACATGCCGGCGCAAAACTGTCGGACATCGAGTTCGTCCAGTTTCATCCGACCGCGTTCGACGGGCCGTCGCGCCCGATGCCGCTGCTGACCGAGGCGATCCGTGGCGATGGCGCGGTGTTGATCGACGAGACCGGCGAGCGCTTCATGGCCGATCAGCCCGGCGCCGAGCTTGCGCCACGCGACATCGTCGCGCGCGCCGTGTGGCGCCACCGCGCCGCGGGGCATCGCACCTTCCTCGACGCGCGCCAACATCCGGGCGCGGAGTTTGCGCAGCGGTATCCCGTGATCAGCGCGTTCTGCAAGATGGCCGGCATCGATCCCGCCCATGATCCGATCCCGATCCGGCCGGCGGTTCACTACCACATGGGCGGCATCACGGTTGACGGTTTTGGCCGCAGCACGGTGCAGGGCCTGTGGGCCTGCGGCGAGGCCGCGCGCACCGGGTTGCACGGCGCCAACCGGCTCGCCAGCAATTCGCTGATGGAAGCGATCGTCTGCGCGCGCTGGGTCGCCGAGAGCATCGAAAGCGTGAGTGCGGGCCCGCGCGCCATGCTGCGCGACGACGCGATGCCACAGGCTTCCGATCCCTCCGCCGTGCGACCGATCCTCACCCAGGGCCTCGGCGTCCTGCGCGACCGCGACGGGATCGCCCGCGCGATCCGCAGCCTCTATCCACTCGCATGCGGTCACAGTGCGGCGTCCGACGCAGCATTGGTCGGATTGATGGTCGCGGTTGCCGCCATCCGGCGTGAGGAAAGCCGCGGCGGCCACTTCCGCAGCGATTTCCCGCACATTGCTGCGTCGGCCGTTCCGTCGTCCCTTACCCGCGCCGATGCACTCGCCGCCGCGCGCGACATCGTCGAATCCACGCCATTTGCCAGGAGTGCCCTGTCATGACCCTCACCCCCCTGCTGCCGCTGATCTATGAGCCGATCGTGCAGACCGCCTTGCGCGAGGATCTCGGCCGCGCCGGCGATATCACCGCAGACGCCATCGTGCTGGCCGGCCAGCAGGCGCGGCTGGTGATGCGGGCGCGGCAGCCCGGCGTGATCGCCGGGCTCGATGTCGCGCGGTCAGCCTTCCAGACGGTGTCGCCGGCCATCACGCTGCGCGCCGAACGGCCCGACGGCAGCGCGGTCGAACCCGACCAGGTCATCGCGATCATCGACGGCCCGGCCCGCAGCCTGCTCACCGCCGAGCGGACCGCGCTCAACTTCCTCTGCCATCTGAGCGGTGTCGCCACCGCAACGGCTACGCTGGTCAAGGCCGTGGCGGGCACCCGCGCGCAGATCGTCTGCACCCGCAAGACCACGCCGGGACTGCGTGCGCTGGAGAAATATGCGGTGCGCGCCGGCGGCGGCGGCAATCATCGCTTCGGCCTCGACGATGCCGTGCTCATCAAGGACAACCACATCGCGCTCGCCGGCGGCATCCGCACCGCGATCGAGCGCGCCAAGGCCAATGCCGGCCATCTCGTCAAGATCGAGGTCGAGGTCGACACGCTGTCGCAGCTCGAGGAGGCGCTGACGCTCGGCGTCGACGCGGTGCTGCTCGACAACATGACGACCGAGCAGCTCAGCCAGGCGGTCGACATGGCGCGCGGCAAGGCGATCACCGAAGCCTCCGGCCGCATCACCGCGGCGACGGCCGCAGCGATTGCCGCAACCGGCGTCGACCTGATCTCGGTCGGCTGGGTGACCCACAGCTCGGCCGCGCTCGATATCGGGCTCGACTATTTGTCCTGATCGATCAAAGAGGTTGATCGATCAACCGGGCTGGCCGACCGCAACGAGGGTCGGCTGATCCCGCTCGGTCCGGCGCGCGGCGAAGCGCTCGGCCTGCAGCACCGCTAGTGTCAGCACGACGATGGCGACGGCCTGGTGCGTCAGCGCCAGATCGATCGGCACCCGATGCAGCAGCGTCAGAATGCCGAGCGTCGCCTGCAGCGTGATCGCAGCCACCAGCCACCAGGCCCCCGCGATCACCGCGCCGCCGGCGCGCGCGCGCATGGCATCGATCGCATGTGCGATCGCCAGCGCGAACAGCAGATAGGCGGTCATGCGATGTTCGAACTGCACCGTCAGCGTGTTGTCGAACAGATTGCGCCACCACGGTGTCTCGAACCAAAGCCGGTCAGCCGACGGAATGAAGCCGCCGTCGATGTCGGGCCAGGTATTATAAACCCTGCCCGCGCGCAGCCCCGCGACCAGCGCGCCGAAATAGAGCTGCACGAAGGTCAGCACGAGCAGCACCGCGCTCGTGATCTTCAGCCTGAGCGGCGCGATCACGCTTGGGCGGTCGGTCAGGCGCCGCAGCGTCCAGACGATCGCCGCGAAGATCAGGAGCGCCAGCACCAGATGCGTCGCCAGCCGATACTGCGATACCTCGATGCGTTCCGAGAGGCCGGACGCGACCATCCACCAGCCGACGCCGCCCTGCAGCGCGCCGAGGCCGAAAATCACCCACAATCGCCGGCCGAGTTCGCCGCTCACCGCGCCGCGCCACAGGAAATACAGGAACGGCAGCAGATAGGCCGCGCCGATCACGCGGCCAAGCAGCCGGTGGCTCCACTCCCACCAGAATATCGTCTTGAATTGCTCGAGCGTCATCCCGGCGTTGAGCTCGCGATATTGCGGGATCCTCTTATAGCCCTCGAAGGCCTGGGTCCACTGCGCCTCGGTCAGCGGCGGCAGCGTACCGGTCACCGGCTTCCATTCGACAATCGACAGGCCGGACTCGGTCAGCCGCGTGGCGCCGCCGACCAAGACCATCAGGGCGATCAGGGCGGCCACCGCGACCAGCCATACCCTGACGGCGCGGAGCTGCGATGTCTTTGCGGAAATACCGGCCATTTCGCCCTGACTTGATTGGATTTTCGGGCCCCTTATAGTCCGCCGCGCCAGCGGCGCAAGCGCCGCCCGGAGCCTCGTTCCGATCAAGTCGGAAGGAAGCTCCAGAATGTTGTTTTGACGCGTTTTCTTTGCGCGAACCGGTGCCCGCTTCGCACGAAAACGCCCTGGATCACGAGTCGTACATATCCGCCATGGCCATACGCACCCGCAAATTGCTCGGAACCATCTTCCTGCTGATCCTGGTGGTGGTGTGGTCGCTGCTTGGCATGACGGTCGCGCAGACGCCTTGGCTTGCCAATTCGGGGCTGCTGCAGGCGATCTTCTACGTCGTCGCTGGCCTCGGCTGGGTGCTGCCGGCGATGCCGATCGTCGCCTGGATGTCGCGGCCCGATCGCGCCTAAGTAACGTCCTGGTCGCGCGCGCTACGCGTCGGCCGCACCGGCGCGAACATCACGCCCGACAGCAGCACCCGCATCATCCGCAGCGAGCGCACGCGGCCGTCCCATGCGATGCGCGGCAGCGCGTGAAGGTTGGTGCGCCCCTGCGCCTCGACGACCCCTGGTATGGTCGACACCGCGCTGGCAAAGCCGGCCTCTTCGGCCATCACGACATGCGGACGGCCGAACGCATCGCGGTCCCCGAACGGGAATGCGAAATGTCTGACCTGCCGCCCAAGCGCGCTCTCGGCCACCGCCTTGCCCATCGCCATCTCGCGCTGCGCGTCGGCATCCCTGAGGCTCGACAGCGCCGGATAGTTCACGGTCGCGCTGCCGAACGTCACGTTCGGATCGGCGGCAAGCTTCGCCAGATCCTGCCAGTCGAGTGACGCATTGCGTGACAATTGGGCTGCGTCGGCCGAATAGCGCCTGGCGAGATCGTTCAGCGCGTAGGACAGGTCCGACGGCGGCAGCTTGCGCAGCCAGCCGGACAGGAAATCGAACAGCTCGTATTTGTCCGAGAGATTTGAAATCGCGAAGTGCCGCTCCCGGCCGTCGATCATCATGCTGATGCGGTTTTCGCGCGCGATGATTTCCTCCAGCACCAGCCACCACGCCACGCCGACGCCATCGGGAAAGGCCGTCGGCAGATACAGCGCGAAGGGAACGCCGTGCCTGGCGAGCACCGGCCAAGCATGGGTGACGATGTCCTTGCTGGCGCCGTCAATGGTCAGGCAGGCAAAACGCCGGCGCACCGGCAAGGTCACCGCGCGGCGGCAAGCCTCGTCGATCCCGACGATGTCATACCGCCAGCGCTTCAGCGCTCGGATCGTGCGATCGAGGAAAGCCGGGGTGATCTCCTGAGACTTCAGCGGCTGAAACCGGCCGCGTCGCGCGGGACGAACGCGGGCGAAGCGCAGGATCACCCCGGCGCCGCCGCTCTCGCGTTCCCGCAGCTTGAAGGCGCCACTGAAATACGCGAGCTCCATTCGGGCCCGTCGTAAAATCCCGCTGTCCGGCGCCAAGATCCCCGTCCTTGTCAGGCGGTTCCCGCACACCGCCGCGGCATTGTTCTTACTCTTTGTTGACATTTCCCTGCGAAGGTCGGCCCCAGCCGAGAACTGTAAATTAATACCCTAAAATTTCGGGTTCCGAGATGACCATGGCGGCGGCAATCGAAGGCCAGACGGCTGAGACGCGGGCGTGGCCGAACGCGATCCGCGTCGCCGGCGTCGACATCTTTCATGATCTCACCGCGGCCGAAGCGACCTGGCGCGGCTTCGAGACGTCGCAGCACAGCTACACGCCCTATCAGCGGTTCGATTTCCTCGCCAGCTGGCAACGCCAGGTCGGCGAGCGCGAGGGCCTGCGGCCCTTCATCGTCGTCGCTCATGACAGCGAACGCCGGCCGCTGCTGCTGCTGCCGCTCGCAATCGAATCCCGCCTCGGCGCGAACTGCGCGAGCTTCATGGGCGGCAGGCATGCGACCTTCAACATGGCGCTGTGCGCGAAGGATTTCGCCGCCGATGCGACGGAAGCCGACATCGCGGCCCTGATCCGATCGATCGCCGAACGCTCCCGCGCCGATGCGCTCGCGCTCTGCCAGCAGCCGCTGCGCTGGCGGGATCTGCCGAATCCGCTGGCGCTGCTGCCGCATCAGGCTTCGGTCAACGACTGCCCGGTGCTGGCGATCGAGCCCGGCGCGGCACCGGCGGCGCTGATCAGCAACTCGTTCCGCCGCCGCCTCAAGGGCAAGGAGCGCAAGCTGCAGGCGCTGCCCGGCTACCGCTATTACGTCGCGAGCGAGAGCGCCGATGTCTGCCGCCTGCTCGACTGGTTCTTCCGCGTCAAGCCGCAGCGCATGGCCGAGCAGAAGCTGCCGAACGTGTTCGCCGAGCCGGGCATCGAGCAGTTCATTCGTGCCGCCTGCCTCGCGCCGCGCGCCGACGGCAACGGCTATGCGATCGACATCCACGCGCTGGAGTGCGACGAGGAAGTGATCGCGATCTTCGCCGGCGTGTCCGACGGTCATCGCTTCTCGATGATGTTCAACACCTACACGATGTCGGCCAATTCCAAGTTCAGCCCCGGCCTGATCCTGATGCGCGACATCATCGATCGCCATGCCGGCCTGAACTACCGCGCTCTGGATCTCGGCATCGGCTCGGACGAGTACAAGCGGCTGTTCTGCAAGGACGATGAAGCCGTCGTCGACAGCTTCATTCCGCTCAGCTTGCGCGGCAAGCCGGCGGCCAGTGCGCTGTCGGCCATCAATCGCGCCAAGCGCGCCGTCAAGCAGAATCCGGCGCTGTTCGAGATTGCCCAGAACCTGCGCAGCATGTTCCGCTGAGTATTCAGCTCGCCGCGTCGCCCTGCTCTGCGCCGCCATTCGGTACGCCGAGCCGTTTCATCGCGTCGAACAAGAGTGCCGCAGCGGGTGACAGCGCACGCTTGCGCAACTTGATCAGGCCGTAATTCTCCAACAACAGCCTGTCGCGCAGGCGCAGCACCTTGAACCGCTGCGGATCGACCAGATCGAACACCAGCATGGGGACCGGCACGATCGCGTCGATGCCCGCCGCAATTCCGACCGAGGCGAAAAACGACTCGGTGTTGATGACCCGGCGCGGCGGCGTCACGCCGCGGCTCATGAACAGCCTCTCGAGCGCCTGGCGCATGAAAGATTCGCGCGGCTGGCAGATCCATTGCTGGTCGACCATGTCCTCCAGCTCGACCGTCTCGCGGCCGGCCAACGGATGCTCCGCGCGAACGAGCAGCACCGCCTCCTCCGCGCCGATCTCGTAATAGTCGAATTGCCGGGGATCGATGCCGGCGGGAATCCTGGCGACGACGAAATCGAACTCGAGCGCCAGCAGTCGCGTGATCAATGGCGGGCTGGTGCTGACATCGAGCGAGATGTTCACCCGATTCAGCTTTTCGCCGAGATACTGGATCACGTCGACGACGAGGTCGATGCTCGGCTTGGCGACTGTTCCAACGGAGACGGTGCCGAGCTCACCGGATTTGTAGCCCGCGAACTCGTCGGTGACCTGGTCGAGATCGGCCAGCACGCTCTTGCCGCCACGGATCAGGATCGATCCATAGGCCGTCGGTTCGACGCCGCGCGCCGTGCGCTCGAACAAGGGAACCCGCGCCAGCGCCTCGATTTCGGCAAGCATCTTCGATGCCGCTGATTGGGTGATGTTCAACCGCTCGGCGGCGAGCTGCAACTTGCGCTCATTGTCGAGAGCGACCAGCAGGCGCAGCTGGCGCAGTTTCAGATTACTGATCACGGCCCGCCACCATCCTGCCCGGAAAGAGCCTCTTCCGCTCCGACTAAACCGGAACGGGGCTCCAGATTCTGCTTTGAGGCGTTTTCTTGACGCGAGCCGGCAGCCACTTCGCCGGAAAACGCTCCAGGGTTCCCGCGTTTATACCGCGGTGCATCATGACAGTTTCGCCGTGGCTCCATTCCCAAATGCCATTAGTCACGCGGCAGTCGATTACACAACAATGAAGAAGACTTGCAAGAGCAACGCGACGAACCGCTGCGGGTGCGCCAGGCCGCCCCGAACAGCGCAGTGATCGTCTGCCGAATCGAACAACAGGAAGGGATGGGAACGATGAGCGACGATGTCGAGAAGCGCGCGATCGGAAAGATGATGCGGCGGCTGATTCCGTTCCTCATCCTGTGTTACTTCGTGGCCTATCTCGATCGCGTCAATGTCGGCTTCGCCAAGCTGCATATGAACGCGGCGCTCGGCCTCAGCGAGGCCGCCTACGGGCTCGGCGCCGGTCTGTTCTTCATCGGCTACTTCTTCTTCGAGGTGCCCTCCAACATCCTGCTGGAGCGGTTCGGTGCGCGGCGGTGGATCGCCCGCATCATGATCAGCTGGGGCATCGTCTCGGCCGCATTTGCCTTCATCCCGCAGATGTCCGCGGCGAGCGGCCTGTCGAGCGAATGGATCTTCTACTTCCTGCGCCTCCTGCTCGGCGCCTGCGAAGCCGGCTTCTTCCCCGGCATCATCTTCTACCTGACGCTCTGGTTCCCGTCGGTGTACCGTGCGCGCGTCATCAGCCTGTTCATGCTGGCGATCCCGATCTCGAGCATCATCGGGGCGCCGATCTCGGGATTGCTGCTCAACCTGTCGGGCGCCGGCCTGACCGGATGGCAGTGGCTGTTCGTCTGCGAGGCACTGCCGTCGGTCCTGGTCGGTTTCGCTGTCCTGACCTTCCTGCCGGACTTTCCGCGCCAGGCAAGCTGGCTGCAGCCCGACGAGGTCAAGTGGATCCAGACCACGCTTGAGCGCGAGCGGCAGCAAACCGAGGCCGTGGAGCATATTTCCGTCCTGCAGTCGCTCACCGACTCGCGGGTCCTTGCCTGCGCCTTCGTGTATTTCTGCCTCAACGCGGCAAGCTACGGCGTCGCATTCTTCCTGCCCACCATCATCAAGGCGTTTGGCGTCACCGACACCCAGACCGGCTTGATCGCGGCCCTGCCCTTCGTGTTCGGCGCGGTCGGCATGGTGCTGCTCGGCCGCCATTCCGACAAGACCGGCGAGCGGCGATACCATGTCGCCGGCGCGCTGACGCTCGCCGCCGTCGGCATCGGCCTTGCCGGGCTGATGTCGAATCCGGTGCTGATCGTCGCCCTGCTCTGCCTTGCGCAGATCGGCGTGTCGGCGGTGCCGCCGATGTTCTGGCCGATGCCGGCCGGCATCCTGACCGGCGCCTCGGCGGCGGCAGGCATTGCCGCGATCAACTCGCTCGGCAACCTGTCGGGCTTCGCCGGCCCATTCGCCGTCGGCTATCTGAAGGACCTGACCGGCAGCTTTACCGCAGGGCTACTGCTGCTCGCCGTGATGGGACTGATCGGCGCGCTGGTCACGATCAGGCTGCGGATCGATCCGGTGCTCGAGCGAACCGCGCGCGCGCCGATGATGGCGCACTAAACCCGCCTGCGCGGAACGGCGCCTGCAATGCCCGTCATTTGCCGGCGGCCGCCTTGCTTGCGGCCGCCTTGGCAACCTCGCGGATACAGGCGATGAAGATCTCGGCGGTCGGACCCAAGGTGCGGCCTTTCAACGTGACGATCGCGGCCGAGACGGCGGCCGCCCGCGGAAGCTGAACCGGAAGAACCTTCAGGCCGAGATCGCCGCCGGCAAACCGCGCGACCGAGCCCGGCAGCATGGTGATGAAGCGGCCGGTCGCGGCGAGCCGGCAGCACAAATGAAGCGACAGCGTCGTGATCGGCGCGCTCGGTGTCTGCATTCCGAATTCGCGAAATATCTCCGCCACCGCGGCGCCCGGAAAGGTGTCCGGCGGAGGCAACACCCAGCGCTCGTCAGCGAGGTCAGCCAATTCGAGCCTGGATGCGCGCGCCCATTTGCTTCGCCTTCCCGCGACCACGACGCGCCGATCATCGAGCAAGGGCTCGACGGCCAGGTCCGTCTCGTCAAACGGCGTCGGCGTCCATCCAAGCAGCAGATCGATGTTGCGCTCGCGCAGTTCGCGGTAGCGCAGATCGCTGAGAACGGTCTGCGCGACATTGATGCGGATGCCGGGATGCTGCCGCGTGAAGCGGTCGATCGCCACCGGAAGCAAGCCCGCTGCGATGCTCTCCGTGCTGCCGATGCGCAACTCTCCAATGCTCGGATCGGCCAGAAACTCGAGCTCCTGCAAGCCCTGGGTAAGCTCGTCGAAGATCGAGACCCCGCGTCGAACCAGAGCATGGCCATAGGCCGTCAGTTCGATGCCGTTACGGCAACGATCGAACAGCCGAAGTCCGAGCGCGTGCTCCATGTCGCTGACCGCCCGCGATATCGCCGGCTGCGACACCGCGAGCTCCGCGGCAGCCTTCGCCATGCTGCCGCGCTGCGCGATAACGAGCAGGATGTGCGGGTCGCGCAGCTTGATCCGGCGTCGGGCACGCTCGATGTCCTGCATCAGCGATCCTTACCAAAACGGTTATGGACGCCTCAGACACTAGCATTGGACGTTTATCCCCGCCTCACGCATCCTCCGCGTGCGATGACGCAGATCGTCGCGCCCCGAACGGCGCGGCTCGACGACCATGGAGGCATGCATGTTGACCCGTCGCGACGTCCTGACCGCGTCAGCGGCCGGTGCCGCGCTCGCCGCCGCAGGCCTGGTCCGGCCAGTCGGCGCGCAGCCCCGCCTGAAGACCGCCCATATCCTGACCGGCTACACGCCCGGATTGCCCGACGCCGTCGCAAGGCTCGTTGCCGGGCAGATGAAGGACTATGCCGACTCCATCGTCGTTGAGACCCGGCCCGGCGCGAGCGGCCGGATTGCGATCGAGGCGGTAAAGAACGCCGAGGCCGATGGATCGGTCATGCTGCTCGCGCCGCTTGGGTTCATCGCGCTGTTTCCACACACCTACAATTCGCTCGCATACACACCGCAGGACTTCACGCCGGTATCGACCGTCGGCTCATTCGCGACGCTGCTGGCGATCGGCCCGAAAGTCCCGAACGATGTCAGGAGCCTCGCCGACTTCGTCGCCTGGTGCCGCGCCAACCCGACACAGGCGACCTACGGCACGCCGGGCGTTGGCACCACCCTGCATTTCATCGGTGCGATGCTCGGCCGAACCGCGGGCTTCGACTATCTCCACGTGCCCTATCAAGGCAGAGGGGCGGTCCAGGATCTCCTGAAGGGCGAGATCGCGTCGGCGGTGATGCCGATCGACAGCCTGCTGGGTCAGGTCCAGTCCGGACAGCTTCGCGCTCTGGCGACGACCGGTCCCAGCCGTCTCAAATCCCTCCCCGATGTGCCGACGGTGGCGGAAGCCGGTTACCCCGGGCTTCAGGACGTGACCTGGTTCGGCATCTTCCTGCCGGCGAAGACGCCCGCGGCAATCGTCGCGCAACTCAACGGCGCGATCCAGGCGTCATTGCGCAGCGACGAGGTCAAGTCCGGCATGGCCAAACTGTCGGTCGACGTCGACGCAATCGCGATGAATGACTTTGCGCAACTGCTCGCCACCGAATCCGATCGCTGGAAAGGGATCGTGCGGGCGACCGGATTTACCCCGACGGGCTGACGGTGGCGCTCAGGCAGCCACCACCCGCGGGCCCCTCACAGCCGCTTCCGACGCCGCGCAGGGCTTGCTCAGCATCGTCACTTCGGCGAAGCCGACCGCCCTGAGTTGCTCGACCATCGAGTGGCGAGCATCCTGCGCCATGGTGGCGTCGGGCACGACGACCGCCTGTGCCTTCGCGGTCAGCAGTTCGGCCGGCAGGTCGAGGGCCGAACCGGCGTCGAGCAGCACGTGGTCGTAGACCCTGAGCAGCGCATCGATCGCAAGGGCGAGCCGCGGCGATTGCAGATGCGAGCGATCGAAGCCCGGACGCCCGGCGCTGACGATCTGAACACGCGACTGCCGGTCCTTGGTGATGATCTGCGCGAAGGTCGCCTCGCCCTGCATCAGCTCGGCAAGGCCGGGCGCCGCCGGATCGACGGTCGCCGACGTCAGCACCGGCGAGGACGCGACGAGATCGACGACGACAACCTTGGCCTGGCGCGCCATCAGACGCGCCAGCGTCAGGGCGGTCAACGTAACGCTATCAGCCGCGGCCGGGCCGAGCACGGTGACCTTGTGGGCGGCGGGACCGGCGGCGACAAGGCGCTCGGCGAGCTCATCGATCTCGTCGGCAGTCTGGGCGGACTCAGGCTGCGGCGGAGGTTCATAGGCAGCCGCAGGCTCCAGCGGCAGTTCGGGCTCCACGGCCGGCTTCGGCGCGACCGGCGATGCGAGCGCGGGTTCAGGGGGCAGCGCCGGCGCGGGCTGGTCCACGGTTGCGGCATCCATGACCGGCTCGCGGCGCCTGATCACGGCAGCCGCCGGCGCGAAGGCGCGGCCAACCGCACCGGGCGCGGAGATGCGCAGCAGCTCGCCGGTGATGATGATGCCGGATGACAGCAGCAGCGTCGCCAGCGTCGCGATCAGCACGATCGGCAGCTTCTTCGGATAGGCCGGCGTATTCGAAACCGAGGCGCGCGAGATGATGCGACCGTCGGTCGGCGCGGCCTCGATGTTCTCGCGCGCCGTCGCCTCGCGGTACTTGGCGAGATAGGCCTCAAGCAGGTCGCGCTGCGCCTTGGCTTCGCGCTCCAGCCCGCGCAGTTGCACGTCCTGGCTATTGCTAGACGACGCCTGCCGCTTCGACTGGTCCAGGCTCGCCTGCAACGCCATGACTCGGCCATCGGCGACGCGGGCGTCATTGTCCAGCGAGCGCGAAACCTTGCCGGCTTCTTCGCGCAATTGCCGGTCGAGATCGGCGATCTGCGCCTTCAATTCCTTGATGCGCGGATGGTTGTCGAGCAGCGTCGACGACTGCTCGGCAAGCTGCGCGCGCAGCGTGCCGCGCTGTTCGGCCAGCCGGCGGATCAGCTCGGAATTGAGCACCTCCGACGCCTCGATCGGCTTGCCGCCCTGAAGCATCTCCCGGATCAGCCGTGCCTTGGTCTCGGCATCCGCCTTCAGCGCGCGGGCATTGTTGAGCTGCGTGTTCAGCTCACCCATCTGCTGGTTCGACAGCGGGATGTTGTTGGTGCCGACGAACAGGCTCGACTTCGAGCGGAATTCCTCGACGCGCGAATCCGCGTCCGCGACCTTGGTGCGCAGCTTGTCGATCTCGCCGAGCAGCCATGTGCTGGCGGATTTGGCCTGGTCCTGCCGCGCGGCCTGCTGCAGCACGAGATAGCCGTCTGCAATCGAGTTGGCGACGCGCGCCGCAAGCTCGGGATCCTCGGACTGGAACTCGATCACCATGACGCGCGACTTGTCGACCGCAAAAGCCTGGAAGCGCTCGTAATAAGAATCAAGCACCCGCTCTTCAGGCGTCAGGCTGAACGGGTCACGGCCGATGCCGAACAGCGCCAGCAGCGACTTCAGCGGCGAAAAGCCCCGCAGCACCGGATCGAACTCCGGACGTTCGGCCAGCTTGTTCTTCTTGATGATGTCGCGCGCGAGATCGCGCGACAGCAACAGCTGCACCTGGCTCGTCACCGCCTCGGCGTCGAGCGAGGTGCGCTCCAGGTCGCGCTCGCCGTTCGGACGCAGGAAGGCGTTCTCGCGATTGTCGATCAGGATTCGCGCTTCCGACTTGTAGCGCGGCGTCACGACGTTGACCGCGGCAAGCGACAACGCGAACACCAGCACCGTTGGCACGATGATCCAGCCGCGCTTGCGCGCCAGCGCGCGGCCGAGCACGTGCAGGTCAAGATCGGCCGCCTCCGCCGGACGGGCCGGCTTGTCGGGAGCAGGCTTGTCGGGATCAGGCTTGGGCGCAGCCGGCTTCACGACAGCTTCGTCGGCAACGGGCGCAGACTTCGGCAACGCCCGTTGCACGACGGCCTTATCCTTGCCTCTACGCCAGAATGCAAAACGCATAACGAACCCCCGCGGACACCGCGACTCCCTCTCAATGGGGCGATTACAGTCCATTAAGGTTGCCGCTGGGTTAATCGGTGGGGTTGACGGGCATGGCCGCCACCACCCGCCCCGTCATTCTTTGTTAACCATGGGTGCCGTTAATCGGAGCCGATATTGTCGCGGGATTCCTTGCATGCGCGATCTGCGCGCTCCCCTTATTTGTCTGGTCGCTGCGCTCGCGCTGTCGGGCTGCATGGTCCGAGCGTCGCCGCTTGCCGGTGACCCCGGTCTCGAACCGATGGCGTATGCTGCGCCCGTGGCCTATGCCGATCCCGCACCGACGCGCGAGGGCTATAATCTCGGCCCCGGCGACAAGCTCCGCGTTGTGGTCTATGGCCAGGAAGGGCTGACCAACGCCTATGCGATCGACGCCGCGGGCGCGATCACCATGCCGCTGTTCGGCTCGGTGCCGGCGCGCGGCCGGACGCCCGCCGGGCTTGCCGCCGAGATCACCGCGCGGCTGCGCAACGGCTTCATCCGCGAGCCGTCGGTCGCAGTCGAGATCGAGGCCTACCGGCCGTTCTTCATCCTCGGCGAAGTCCAGGCCCCCGGCCAATATCCCTATGTGCCCAACATGACGGTCGAAAGCGCGATCGCGATCGCCGGCGGCTTCTCGCCGCGCGCCAGGCGCGACGAGGTTACCGTCACCCACACCAATGCATCCGGCGCCGGCCGCTTCGTCGCTCCCCTGGGCACGCCGATCGGCCCCGGCGACACCGTGTTCGTCGGCGAGCGCTGGTTCTGATCGATGGCGCAGGATCAAAATCAGCAACCGCCCCTCCGCATCCTGCACGTGGTGCGTGCCCCGGTCGGCGGCATCATTCGTCACATCCTCGACGTCGCCAACGGCCAGATCGAACGCAGCCATCATGTCGGCATCGTCGCCGACAGTTTGACCGGCGGCGCGCGGGCCGACGCGGCGCTTGCCGAGATCGAGCCGCGGCTCAAGCTCGGCGTCCACCGCGTCGCGATACGCCGTGAGCCGCGCTTCGCCGACTTCATGGTCTGGGCCCACATCGCCAGCCTGATCCGGAAGCTGAAACCCGATGTCGTCCACGGGCATGGCGCCAAGGCCGGGCGCCTATGTCCGGCTGCGGCGGCGGTCGGGCAAGGTGATCCGGGTCTACACGCCGCATGGCGGCTCGCTGCACTACCCGCTCGACACCTGGAAGGGCCGCTTCTACAGCCAGCTCGAGCGCACCCTGATGAACAGCACCGACCTGTTCCTGTTCGAGAGCGCGTTTGCCCGCGACACCTATCAGCGCACCGTCGGCAAGCCGGCAGGCCTCGTGCGCTGCGTGTTCAACGGCGTCACCGCGGAGGAGTTCGAACCGGTCCCCCGCGCCGACGATGCCACCGACGTGGCCTATGTCGGCGAGTTCCGGCGCATCAAGGGCGCCGATCTGCTGATCGACGCGGTGGCGAAGCTGCGCGCCGAGGGCAAGCCGGTGACGTTGACGCTCGGCGGCGACGGCGAGGAATTCGAGCGCCTCAAGGAGCAGGTGACGCGGCTGTCGCTCGGCGAGGCCGTCCGCTTCATCGGTCACGTCAAGGCGCGCTATGGCTTTTCGAAGGGCAGCCTGCTCGTGGTGCCCTCGCGCGGCGATTCGATGCCCTATGTAGTGATCGAGGCGGGCGCGGCCGGCGTTCCGATGATCGCCGCCGATGTCGGCGGCATCCCGGAGATCTTCGATACCCACACCGACGCCCTGTTCGCGCCGAGCAATGCTGGAGCGATGGCCGACGCGATCAAGGCCGCGCTCGACGATCCCGCCGCGACCGCGGCGCGCGCCGAGCGATTGCGCGAGCGGATTTCGGAACATTTCTCGCAAAGCGCGATGGTCGAGGGTGTACTGGCCGGCTATCGCGACGCCTTTGCCAAACGTTAACCACTTCTTGCACACGTAACCGTTTCTTCCGATTTGTCCCCTTAAGTCACGTCCGGGGGAATTTTCGTGCTGCGCGCGGATGCCCATCTGCATGCGCAGGAATGGACGTGGACTCGTGGAACCGTTTAACGCACGCTCGATGCTGGATGCCGCTGCGTCTGCGACGGCCGCTCAGCCGCAGATCGAACGGCGCCGGCGCCTCTCGCCGGCCGCGCTCGCCGTTACCAACCAGAAGGTTCGCGGCGCCTACTCGCCGGTTGTGATCGCCGGCGTGGTTCGCCTCGCCGACTTCGTGCTGCTCAGCCTGGTCGGCGTCGGGCTCTATCTCGCCTATGTCAGGCCGCTCGCCGGCGGCAGTATTCACTGGGGGTACATCGCATCGATCCTCGGCATGTCGGCTGCCGCCGTGGTCTGCTTCCAGGCCGCCGATATCTACCAGGTGCAGATCTTCCGCGGCCAGCTTCGCCAGATGACGCGCATGATCTCGTCGTGGGCCGTCGTGTTCCTGCTGTTCATCGGCATCTCCTTCCTGGTCAAGCTCGGCGGCGAGGTCTCGCGGGTCTGGCTGTCGTCGTTCTTCTGCGTCGGCCTTGCGGTGCTGATCGCCGAACGGCTGCTGCTGCGATCGATGGTGCGCGCCTGGGCGCATGACGGCCGGCTCGACCGCCGCACCATCATCGTCGGAGCAGACCACAATGGCGAGCAGCTGATCGAGGCGCTGAACGCCGAGGATGATTCCGACATCCATCTGCTCGGCGTGTTCGACGACCGCAATGACGATCGCGCCACCAACACCTGCGCCGGCGCACCGAAACTCGGCAAGATCGATGACATCGTCGAATTCGCCCGCCGCACCCGCGTCGACCTCGTGCTGTTCGCGCTGCCGATCTCGGCGGAGACCCGCATCCTGGAAATGCTGAAGAAGCTGTGGGTGCTGCCGGTCGACATCCGCCTGTCGGCCCATACCAACAAGCTGCGCTTCCACCCCCGTTCCTATTCCTATATCGGCAAGGTGCCGACGCTCGATATGTTCGAGGCGCCGATCACCGACTGGGATCTGGTGCTGAAATGGCTGTTCGACCGCGTGGTCGGCGGTCTGGCCTTGGTTGCGGCGCTGCCGGTGTTGGGACTGGTGGCGCTCGCGGTGAAACTCGACAGCCCCGGCCCGGTGCTGTTCCGCCAGAAGCGCTTCGGCTTCAACAATGAGCGGATCGACGTCTACAAATTCCGCTCGCTCTACCACCATCAGGCCGACCCCACCGCCTCCAAGGTGGTGACCAAGAACGATCCGCGCGTGACCCGCGTCGGCCGCTTCATCCGCAAAACCTCGCTCGACGAATTGCCGCAACTGTTCAACGTTGTGCTGAAGGGCAATCTCTCGCTGGTCGGCCCGCGCCCGCACGCCGTGCAGAGCAAGCTGGAGAACCGCCTGTTCGACGAGGCGGTCGACGGCTACTTCGCCCGCCACCGCGTCAAGCCCGGCATCACCGGCTGGGCGCAGATCAACGGCTGGCGCGGCGAGGTCGACACTGACGAGAAGATCCAGAAGCGCGTCGAATACGACCTCTATTACATCGAGAACTGGTCGGTGCTGTTCGACCTCTACATCCTGCTCAAGACCCCGTTCTCGCTGCTGACGAAAAGCGAGAACGCGTACTGATCGAGGCGGGTTCAAACCGCACGTCATTGCGAGCGCAGCGAAGCAATCCACGCTGCCGCTAGGGGATAGGTGGATTGCGTCGTCGCTGACGCTCCTCGCAATAACGGGTGTCAGGTTCTGTGTCCGTTGCGTTGCGTGAGTATCCGATGGCCTATGCGGCGACAGCCGGGACGACCCATTCGCTGACATCAGCACCAACGGGCGTGCTGGCGCTGCAGCGGGCGCTGGTGTGGCTGGCCGGCGCGTCCGGCGCCATCGTGTTCATCGAGCCGAGCCCGTATGAGCTCGTCACGCTGACTGCCTGCGTGCTGTTCTTCGCCACGGGCCTGCGCATGCGGCTCGTGTTCATGCCGCTGCTGTTCACATTGATCGTGCTCAATGTCGGCTACAGCATCGGTGCGGTGCCGTTCCTCGACAAGCCGGAGGTGGTGAACTGGATCCTGACCTCCTGGTACATGGCCATCACCGTCATCTTCTTCGCGATGGTGATGTCGGAGGATACCGAAGCCCGCCTCGACATGCTGCGCCGCGGCCTGATCGTCGGCGCGATGATCGCTTCGCTCGCCGGCATCGCCGGCTACTTCCGTCTGGTGCCCGGCGGCTACGACCTGCTGACGCTGTATGACCGCGCCCGCGGAACCTTCAAGGACCCGAACGTGCTCGGCGCCTTCCTGATCCTGCCGGCGCTGTTCACACTGCAGAGCGTGGTCTCCGACCGCTTCGGCAAGGCGCTCCGCAACGCCATCGCCTTCGGCATCATCTCGCTCGCGATCCTGCTGTCGTTCTCGCGCGCCGCCTGGGGCGGCCTCGTGATCACCGCGGCCTTCATGCTGGCGCTGATGGTGTTCACCAGCCGCTCGCAGGCGCAGCGCTCGCGCATCATCGTGATGACCTTGATCGCCGCGATCCTGGCCGTGGCGCTGATCGCGGTGCTGCTCTCGATCGGCTCGGTCGCCGACATGTTCAAGCAGCGCGCGAGCTTCGACCAGAGCTATGACGAAGGCCGCTTCGGCCGGTTCGGCCGCCACATCCTCGGCGCCCAGATGGCGCTGGAGCTGCCGTTCGGCATCGGGCCGCTGCAATTCCACACCTACTTCCCCGAGGACACCCACAATTCCTATCTCAACGCCTTCATGTCGGGCGGCTGGATCTCGGGGATCTGCTATCCGGCGCTGGTGTTCGTCACCGCGATCATCGGCTTCCGCTACATCTACATGCGGGTGCCGTGGCAGCGCGGCTATCTCGCGGTCTTCTCGGCGTTCCTCGGCTTCGTCGGCGAGAGCTTCATCATCGATACCGACCACTGGCGGCACTTCTGGATGATGCTGGGCACGATGTGGGGCATGTATGCGGCAGCCGAGCACTACCGCGCGACGTCGGCACGGATCATCGACGAGTCTTCGGCGGCATCTTGAGGCTGGCGCGCTGCTCCGGCGGCATGTCGATCACCGCCTTCAATGCTCCGGTCGCTTCCAGCACGCCCTTGTAGCCGTCATTGGCGAAACGCAGCAGCAAGCGCAGCTCGTCGTCGGTGTAGCTGCTCCACAGCTTGAGCATCGCCTCCTGCATCGGCACGTAGAACTTGCCGATCTCCGCCGCTTTTTCCTCCACCACCGAGATGAAGACCTTGCGGCGGTCGCTCTCGTCCCGCTCGCGGCGCACGTAACCCGCTTTCTCCAGACGATCGACCACGCCGGTGATCGCGCCGGTGGTCAGCCCGGTGACCTCGGCGAGACGCCCCGCGGTCACCCGCCCCTCCAGATGCAGGATATCCATGCATTCCATGTCGGAATTGGAGATTCCGGCCATGTTTGCAACTGCTTGGCCGTACATCACGCCCTGCGCGGATGACCGGCGCATCGCCTCCTCGAGTTCCTGCATCAGCGTTTCGCGCGACGTCGTGCTTGACAAATCGGCTCCTATATCTTACTCGCCTAATATCTTATATACTAAGATAATTAGCAACTGACCTTTCCTATCCCACACGGATGCATGGAGCAAGGCATGACCTCACGTCCCCGTAAAGCTCTGATCATCGGCGCCGGCATCGCAGGTCCTGTCACCGCGATGTTCCTGACCCGCGCCGGCATCGAGACCGAGCTCTATGAAGCCTGGCCCTACTCCACCGGGATCGGCGGCGGGCTTCAGATCGCGCCGAACGGCATGCATGTGCTGGCCGAGCTCGGCCTCGCCGACGAACTGATCCGCAACGGCTCGATCGCGGAGTCCTTCGACTTCTATTCGCAGGGCGGCAAGAAGCTCGGCTCGCTCAACCAGAACATGCAGCAGCGCTTCGGCCAGCCCGCGGTGAACATGTGCCGCGCGACGTTGAACGAGACGCTGATCGACAAGGCCTGGGCCTCCAACGTCTCGGTGTTCTTCGAGAAGAAACTTGTGAAGATCGAAGACCGCGGCGACCAGCCCGTGATCGCCTATTTCAACGACGGCACCACCGCCGAGGGCGATTTCGTGATCGGTGCCGACGGCGTGCACTCTGCGGTGCGGCGCCACGTGATCCCTGACGGCCCAACGCCGTTCGACACCGGGCTGATCGGCTTCGGCGGATTCGTGCCCCGCGCGGTGATCGAGAAGCTGCCGATCGGCCAGAGGGTGGCGACCACGTTCGGGCAGAGCGGCTTCTTCGGCTATGGGATGTGCAGCCCCGATCCGGACACGGGCGCGATGTGGTGGAGCACGCAGCCGTCGCACGGCATGACCGCGGCGGCCTACCGCCTGCGGAGCCAGGACGCAATCAGGCAGCATCTGCGCGATTTCCACGCCGGCTGGCACGCGCCGATCCCCGAGATCATCGAAGCCGCCCAGAATATCGTGGTGACCGACACGCTCGACGTCGCGACGCTGCCGACTTGGTCGCGCAAGCGCACGCTGTTGATCGGCGACGCCGCGCACGCGACGAGCCCGCATGCCGGCCAGGGCGCATCGCTGGCGCTGGAAGACGCGCTGCGGCTCGGCATCCTGATGCGCGACGGCCAGGAGCTCGGCATGACGTTCCAGGCTTTCGAGCACGAGCGGCGCCCGCGCGCCGAGAAGATCGTGGCGATCGCCCGGCGCAACGGCAACAGCAAGCGCGAGTTCAGCCCGACCGGCGCCTGGCTCCGCGATCACATGTTGAAGCTGCTGCTGCCGGTGTCGTCCAAGGGCATGGACTTCATGTACGCTTATAATCCGCGCGCGGCGGCGTAGCGCCTCTCCCTCTCCCCGTCCTTCACGGGGTCGAGACGAGCGAAGCTCGCTCTTAGAGGGTTGGGGTGAGGGGCTCTCTCCACGAGCAATGCGATCGGACGGATCTGTACCCCCTCACCCGGATCGCATCTGACGATGCGATCCGACCTCTCCCCGCAAGCGGGGCGAGGTAAGCGAAGCTACTTCTCGACCTCGAAGGTCAGCCCGGCGTGATCGATCAGGCGCTTGATCAGCTTGTGCTGCATCGCCGCTCCCGGCGTCCAGAAGCCGGCGGCGACGTCGGGTGTATCGCGCAGCAGGCAGATCGCGCATTCCGAGATCATCTTCGAGGTCGAGCCGTAGCCGGGATCGCGATCGCCCTTGATGCCGGCGCGGACCATGCGGCCGTCGGGCGCGACCGCGAGATAAAGCAGATCGTAGCGGCCGTTCTCGCGCTCCTCCTTTGACGGCCCCTCGCCCGGCTTCGGCGCGCTTGGGCCGGTCTTCTCGGAATTCAACGCCATCACCTTCTTGGCGTTGGCCTCGCCCTTCTCGCCCGGGCCAGTCAGGACCATCTCGTCGTAGACGAAGTCCCGTCCGTAGGGAAAGCCCATCAGCATGTTGGAGCGGTGCACGTTGCGCGTGTTGATCAGCGCCATCATGAACGGCGCAGTCCAGGAGTGCAAATCCTCCTCATAGGCCGGCTTGCTGCCGCGCGGCTGCTTCGGACCCTCGAAGCCCGGCGTCAGCGCGAAAGGGTTGTTGAGGATCGCAACCAGGCTGAGGTCCTTGGCGACCGCATCGAAGGTCGCCTTGGCGCTCGCCGCGGTGCCGCCGGACAGCGTGCCGCGCATGTCGCGCACGCGGCCCTTGATGCGCGGCGCCGGCGCGCCGAACACGCGCCTCGCTTCCTCCTGCACGAAGAACGCGCCCAGTTCGAACGGCACCGAGTCGAAACCGCAGGAGAACACGATGCGCGCGCCGCTGGCCTTCGCGGCGGCTTCGTATTTGTCGATCATCTGCCGCATCCAGATCGGCTCGCCGCAGAGATCGAAATAGTCGGTGCCGCTTTCCACGCAGGCCGCGATCAGCTCGTTGCCATAGAGCTGATACGGTCCGACCGTCGAGATGACAGACCTGGTTTGCGCTAGCATCGCCTTCAGCGAGGCGGCATCGCCGGCATCGGCGACGATCAGCGGCGTGTCGGCGGGCGCGCCGATCGCGTCGCGTACCGAGGCGAGCTTGTCCTTGCTGCGCCCGGCCATCGCCCATGTCAGGCTACTGTTGCGATAATGCGCCGCGAGATATTCGGCGACAAGCTGGCCGGTGAAGCCGGTCGCACCATAGACGACGATGTCGAGTTTCGACGAGGACATGGATCAGGCTCCCTGCGCAGCGAATGGGCGCCCTTTTGTCATCGCGGGCGCGGCAACGCAATGCGCTATTTCTTGTACGAGACGCCCATGCCGGCGCGCACGTCGGCCTGGATGCCATAGGGCGCGATCGGGTAGCGCAAACCGTTCTTGGCAAGCTGCTTCATCCCGGCGATCGCCTTCACCAGATAGGCCGGCGGCAGTGCCATCAGCATCTCCTCGTCCGGCACGCCGCCATAGCGGCGCTCGGCGAAGCATGGCAGCGACAGGCTCGGCTCGCCGGTCTTCAGCGCCCGCCCCCACGAATCCGCGCAGGCGGTTTCGCCGACCACGCCCCACTCGAACTTCTTGTAGCCGGTGTACTGCAGCCCGTTGATCAGGATGATCATCTGTCCCGGCGTCGCATAGACGAGGCAGATGTCGGGCGGGTTGAGCCGTCCGCTGGTCAGCGGGCTCACCGCCATCGCCTTGTACTGGCCGTAAGGCACCACGTCGAGCGCCTCCTGGCGCTTGCGCGCGTCTTCGGCGGTGCCATGCCAGACGCCGACATAGTTCTCGCCGGCAAGCCACTTCTCGTCCTGCGGCGCGAGCCCGATCACGGCGCGGCATTGCGCGCCGACCAGATCGTCGCCGGTAATGCCGACGGTCCAGCCGATCCGCGAGGCCATGCTGACGATCTGGTCCGTGGTGTGGACCGCCGATGGACGGCGGATCTTCGGGATCGCCTCCATCTCCTTGACCCGCGCGAACATCTTGATGCCGATGACCGTGGTCTTCAGCCGCAGCAGGTTGTTCAGGTCGGCGACGATTGCGCCGAGGTCGAACTGTTCCGGCGGTGTCTGCTGTTGCATGGCGAAAACTCCCGTGATCGGCGGCTTGGCGCCGCCTGTTGATTTGATGTTAGGATTGGCCGTTGGAGGCGACAAGTGCCTACGCCTCAACGTGCAGCCGGTCCCGGCAACAAATCGTCGGTCTTGCCGGCCAGATGATAGGCCAGAAGCCCGACCCACTCCCGCGTGCCGAGATCGGTGCGTGACAGGCCCTCGATCGCAAGCGTCGCGAAGCTGAAGACATCGCCGACGCGCCAATCGACCGGATAGGCCTCGACATTGAATCCCGCCTTGCGGAACAGCCCGACCGAGCGCGGCATATGGTAGGCCGAGGTGACAAGCAGCCAACGCTCGCCCGGCTTGGGATCGACCAACGCCCTGGAGAATTCGGCGTTCTCCACCGTGTTGCGCGAGCGGCGCTCGATGATCAATCGCGATCTGGCAATGCCGAGCCCCTCGAACATCTCGGCGGCATAGTCGGCTTCGCGCGCATCGTTCGAGATCAGGTTCGCGCTGCCGCCGGTGAACACGAGGCGCGCGTTCGGATATCTGCGCGCGAGCGCCGCCGCCGCGATGACGCGATCGGCCGCGCTGCGCACCACCGGCGTGCCATGCGCAACCGACAGATCGGCATCGATCGAGCCGCCGAGCACGATGATGCCGTCCGGCGCGCCGCGCGAGGCATCCCATGGCGGGAAGCGCTGCTCCAATGTGGAGATCAGGACATTGCCGAGCGGCGAGAAGCCGCAGATCGCGAGCAGCAGCAGCGCGGCCACCATCAACCTGCGGCCGAGGCGCGCAAACCGCGTCAACAGCAGCACGGTGCCGATCACGCCGATACCGATCAGGAAGTTGATCGGCAACAGCATGATGCCGAGCGTCTTGGAGAGCACAAAAAACAAGAGAAGCCCCTGCGAAGTTCTGCTACAGCGTCATACGCTGCTGGGAAACCAATCAAAAGCCGTCACATGACCCATCATCATCTGAAGTCGAGCCCTGAAACCTGCCATTGGGGCTTCTTTGAAGCCAAGCTGAAACCGGTTCTGACCGTTGCGAGCGGCGACGAGATCACGATCGAGACCGTCAGCGGCGGCCCGGACGTGGTGCCCGACCGCGGCAAATTCTACGTTCCGCCGGAGCTCGACGAGATCCATGCGAAGTGCGAGCGGATGGTACCCGGACATATTCTGACCGGCCCGATCGCGGTTGCCGGCGCCGAACCCGGCGACGTGCTCGAGGTCGATATTCTCGACGTTCAGCTGCGACAGGACTGGGGTTACAATCTGATCAAGCCATTGTCCGGCACCCTGCCCGACGATTTCCACGAAACACGCGTCCTCAACATCCCGCTCGATCGCGGGCGCATGGTCGGCCGTATGCCCTGGGGGCTCGATCTGCCGCTCAAGCCGTTCTTCGGCGTGATGGGCGTGTCGCCGCCGCCGGCCTGGGGCCGGATCTCCTCGCTGATCCCGCGCGCGATGGGCGGCAATCTCGACAACAAGGAGCTCGGCGCCGGCGCCAAGCTCTATCTGCCGGTGTTCGTTCCGGGCGCGCTGTTCTCCTGCGGCGACGGCCATGGCGTGCAGGGCGACGGCGAGGTCTGCGTCACCGCGATCGAGACCGCGCTGACCGGCCGCTTCCGCCTCACATTGCGCAAGGATATCAAGCTCGCCTATCCGCGCGCAGAGACCGCGGATCATTACATGACCATGGCGATGGATCCCGATCTCGACCAGTGCGTGGTGCGGGCGCTGCGCGACATGATCGTGCTGCTCGGCGAGAAGCGCAACCTGTCGCGTGAGGATGCCTACACGCTGTGCAGCCTTGCCGCCGACCTGCGCGTGACGCAGACGGTCAACGGCTCCAAGGGCATCCACTGCATGATCGCCAAATCCGTGGTCCACGGCTGAGATCGTCATTCCGGGATGGTCCGAAGGACCAGACCCGGAATCTCGAGACTCCCCGGTGCGCAATTCGCGCACCTGAGGTTCGGCTCGGCGAGCCGCCCCGGAATGACTGAGTGCTATGGCCGCACTTGTGTTCCGCGAGCACGGCTCGATACAATCCCCGTCCCAACGAACAAGAATGGACGGGGACGGATATGCTGAAGGACAGGCTTTCGCCGGCCGACGAGGCTGCGCGCGACAGGGAAATGCAGGAGACGCTCGCGGCATGCCCGCGCATCCTCGACCTCATTGCCCGCGGCCCGCAGGGCGCTCCGGACGCTGAAGCCGCGATCTATCTGCGCTCGCCGCTCGATCCCAACCCGGTCGTGATCTCGAACGATCACTTGATGGGCTGCATCAAGGCCGCTGAAACCTATTTCCGTAAGCACGGCATCGGCAAGGACGACGCGGTGGCTGTCCTGCTCCCGGCGTGCCCCGCGACCGTCGTCGCGATCTTCGGCGCAGCCGCCTGCGGCGTCGCCGAGCCGCTCAATTTGCTGTTCACGCGCGAAGCGATCGTCGCCCAGCTCAATGCGATCCACGCGAAGCTGTTGCTGGCGCCGCCGCCGGGCATGCCAGGCGGGCTCTATGAGAGGGTCGAGGGCCTGCAGCGCGAGGTACCTTCCCTGAAGCACATTGTGATCGTGCCGCTCGACGGCAGCATCGCCTTCGACGGTGAGGTGCTGCGGCCTGATCCCGCCTGGCGCGACGACTACGGCAAGTCCAAGGACATGAGCGAGGCCGACCGCGTCGCCGTGATGCTCCCGACCGGCGGCACCACCGGCCATCCCAAGGTGGCGCGGCTCACCAACCGCGCGATGGTCGCCTCCACCGTATCCTCGCGGATGGCGCTCGATTTCCATCGCGGCGAGCGCGCGATGATCACGATGCCGCTGTTCCATGTCGGCGGCCTTTTCTGCACCACGGCCAATTCCCTGGCGGCCGGCACGACGATGGTCATCCCCGGTCCCGCCGGCGCGCGCGATCCGGCGCTGGTCCGGCACTTCTGGCAGATCATCGAGCAGTACCGCATCAACATCGCCGGCAACGTGCCGACGATACTTGGCGCCCTCGCCGATATCCCGGTCGCGGACAGCGACATCTCGACCCTGCGCGTCACCGCCACCGGCGCCTCGATCTGCCCGCCGGAGATCGAGCGGCGTTATCTTGCGACCTGGGGCGGCCCCTGCATCCAGCAGCTCTACGGCATGACCGAGCTCGCCGGTGCCATCACTCACGATGTGCACGGTGTGAAGCCGCGCGCCGAGAGCGTCGGCACCCGCAATCCGCTGGTCGAACTCGCGATCCTCGACGGCGGCAAGCTCCACACGGGACCGTGGCCTTCGCCGGTCGGCGAACTGCTGACCAGGGGCCCGCAGGTGTTCGCCGGCTATGTCGACAAGAAGCAGACCGAGGAGGCGTTCCGCGACGGTTGGCTGCGCACCGGCGACATCTGCCGGATCGATGCCGACGGCTTCGTCTACATCATGGGCCGCGCCAAGGACGTCATCATCCGCGGCGGCCACAACATCGATCCGCGCGCGATCGAGGACGCCGCGCTGGCGTTTCCGGGCGTGGCGCTTGCCGCGGCCGTCGGACGTCCCGACACCTACGCCGGCGAAGTGCCGATGCTGTTCGTCTCGGCGCAGCCCGGCACCCATATCGATCCGAACGCGCTCGCCGCCTTCGTGCAGGACAACATCCTGGAGCCGCCGGCGCGCCCGCGCGTGGTGTCGGTGATTCCGGAGATGCCGGTGACTCCGGTCGGCAAGATCTTCAAGCCGAAGCTGCGCGAGATCGCCGCCGGCGAGGCCGCGCGCGAGTTGCTGGCGCTGGAAGGATTGTCCGGCGAGGTCACTGTCGACGCGATCACCGACCCGTCGCGCGGACTGTACCTGAGGGTGAGCGCGCCTCCGGACAAGGCCGAGAAGGCTGAGCGGCTTCTCAAGAAGTTCCCGGTCAAGGTCGAGTTACGGCCCTAACACCTTCATCTACCTCAATAATTCGATGACACCCGCGCGCTGGAACTCGCTTCCAGCGCGCTTGGACGCGGCTGGCTGTTTCTTGCCGCCCACGGCTTGACGAACCGCCTCATTCCTAAATAGACTCTAAATAGATACTTTTCAGTACAGGCGTTCGGGGTTAAGCGTTTCACCATGGCTACGGAAAAGGCCGAAACCGACCGCGTCCCGGTCACGCTGGCGCTCTCGACCATCGGATACCTCGAGAAGCTGGTGAGACAGGGCACCCACGGCACGAGCGTCCCGGGCGTCGCACGGACATTGATCGAGGAAGGCATTCGGCTCGCCATCAAGGACGGGTTGCTTGCAATCCGCGACAACGGCCGCACGCCCTGAGAGCATGATCCGGAAAAGTGGAAACCGGTTTTCCGAACAGATCATGCTCAAGAACTAAGGGCGCGTGTGCCGGCGCGGCGGTTCAACACAGAACGTGGAACCGTCAGATGATTGCCATCCAAGAGACCTGGACGCCGGAGCGCGTCGACCAACTCAAGATCTACTTTGAAGCCGGCCTCTCCTGCCGCGACATCGCCGTCAATATCGGCGTCAGCCGCAATGCGGTGATCGGCAAGCTGTCGCGGCTGAACCTCACACGCACGACGCCGGACGAACGTCGGGCGCGGCGCAAGAAATCCGCCGCCCACGCCGCGCAACGGGCGACTGCCAAGCAGCAGCTCCGGTTGCTCCAGGCGGTCTACGAGCAGGAGCCCGACGACGCCCCGATCGTCAGCGCCAACAGCTGCTCGCTGCTCGAGCTGAGCGAGCAGCGCTGCCGCTGGCCGATCAGCACCCCAGGCGCCGATGATTTCTGCTTCTGCGGCAACACACCGCTCGGCGGCATGCCCTATTGCTCAGGGCATTACCGCCTCGCCTATCAAGCGGGATCGCGCCAACGCGCGATGCGCGGATAGCGCTTGAGTGAATCCGTCCCGCACGCGATGCGGGACGGCCGTTCAGCCGACCTTCCACCCGGTCGCTGCCACGAGGTCCTGATAAAACGCCGGCGAGTAGGCCTGTTCCGGCGCCTTGCGCACGCGCTCGTCGAGAAGATGCGCGTCGTCGCCGACCAGGATGCGCCAGCGTTCGGCCTTCACACCGTCGAGGATGACCTTGGCGGCGGCCGCCGCCGAGGTCGGCGCTTCATCGTGGAAGATGCGGGCACGGTCGAGCGCGAGCTGCTGGATGTCGGCGTCCGACATCTTGGCGACATCGATCCCCTGCCCCTGCAGACGCTGACGGGCCTGCTTGAGCTCGTCGGCGTTGAGCTGGTCGGAGCCGTTCTGCACCTTGCGCGAGTTCGACACGATCGAGGTGCCGATGTGACCGGGCATCACGACCGAGCACTTCACATGCGGCGCGTTGAGCCGGAGATCATTGATCATCGCCTCGGTGAATCCCTTCACGGCAAATTTCGCCGCGCTGTAGGCGGTGTGCGACACGCCCATGCCGACCGAGGCCCAGAAGCCGTTGACGCTCGAGGTGTTGACGATGTGCGCCTCGTCGGCCTTCACCAACAGCGGCAGGAAGGTGCGGACGCCGAGATAGACGCCGCCCCAGCAGATGTTGAAGGTGCGCTCCCACTGCTCGCGCGTGTTGGAGAACAGGCTGCCGCCGCCACCGATTCCGGCGTTGTTGAACAGCAGGTGGATCTTGTCGGTCGCCTGCTGCTCGATCAGCTCGTCGCGGAAGCGCTTGTAGTGATCCTCGATCGAGACGTCGGCAACGTGCGTCGTGATGCGCAGGCCCTGCGGCAGCTTCTCGACCTCGCAGAGCCGCTTGGTCTCGGCCATCGCCTCGGCCGAGACGTCGCACATCGCGACATTGCAGCCCTCGGCAACGAGCTGCCGTGCCAGCTCGCGCCCCATGCCCGTGCCGCCACCGGTGATGACGGCAATCTTTCCGGCGAAATCCTTCATGTGAGATCCGTTCCTTCCCTTATTTTTCTTGCCCTGTTCTTCTTTGTTTCGGCCGGAGCGCGGATCGCAGCCCCAACCGCTTGGCTGCGGCACCTTACATCACCGAATTGTCGCCCAGCAACGGCGCCGCCTCACGCGCAAGTGAGCCGCCTGCTGCGGGTTGAGACGGTGGCCGCGTAACGAAATCATTCCGCGTTGCGAACAATCCGACATCGACAATCGGAGACCATGATCGTGCACATCCTGAACAGATTGGTCGCGACAACGCTGATGGCGATCGCGGCCGAAATTTCCACCGCGGCCGCAGCTGCCGAGGTAAAACCAGCGAAGCAGCGCGACAGCACCTTGCACAGATGAACTACGTTGATCGCAATCGGCGCACAGCGCAGCGCGCGGCGTGGCACAGCGTGCGATCGTTATGGGCGAAGCTCTGACAATGCTGCGATCACGTCGCTCGAATTCGAATGCTTGTTCACGAAGCGTGAGACTCACGCGATGATCGCGCGCATCCTGGCCGCAGGCCAAGCCGCGTCATGACGCGGCCCCGTGCTATTCGGCTGTCTCGATGCGCACGGACGCGCGCCGCCGCAGGACGCCGGCACCCGCGCTCAGGGCCAGCTTGAGCAGGCCGCGCCAGGAGAAATCGATGATTACCTCATGGTGCCGCAATCCCTTGCCGCCCTTCACCAGCCCGAGATCCCGGATCAGGCAATAGTGGCCGCTGCTCATGCGCGCCAGGCGGCTGTTCTTGAAGCGTCCCATCAATGGCGAGAATGCACTGCGGATCGATTCCGTCAAATCTTGACGGCATCGAATCGGCAAGGCGACGGCAACCCGCGCCACCATCGTCGCCGCCGGCTGGGCCTTGAATCAAAAACCTCCGGCAGGGCATTGCCGGAGGTTTGGGAGGCTTAGCAGCTAGCTAAGAGCCATCATTCAATGTGTTGGCCGTGGCGTATATAGTTTAGTAGATCAGGTAAGTAAATAAGTCTGCGGCGAATGAATCGCATGGCTCGTCTTCGTCGTTCGCGTGGACCGAATTGACGCAGCGCAGCTCTCCTTAGAATCTTTCGCAAAGAAAAACCCCGGCAGTTCCCTGCCGGGGTTCTGTTGGATCGTGATCAGATCAACCGGAATTACCAGTTGCGCTGAGCGCGGAAGAGCATCTGGACAGTGTCCTGATCCTTCAGCTCGTAGGTCGCGGTCGGCTTGCCGATAGCAGTCGACGACGTCGT
The DNA here is from genome assembly GCF_054063995.1 of Bradyrhizobium sp. USDA 4504. NCBI lineage: Bacteria > Pseudomonadati > Pseudomonadota > Alphaproteobacteria > Hyphomicrobiales > Nitrobacteraceae > Bradyrhizobium > Bradyrhizobium sp. USDA 4504. The sequence goes on from NZ_JBSSGV010000001.1 coordinate 3,224,977, forward strand.
GATGATACCGGCATACTTCTGATCGAGGTGCGAGTAGGTCACGTCGGCCGAGAAGGTCAGGTTCTTGACCGGGGTCCAACGGGTGATCACGCCGATCTGCGCGATGTTGTAGTCGGGGTTGCAGGCGGTCACGCCAGCGCCGCCAGCGAATGCGGCACGGAACGAACCACCGACGCCACCAACGCCGCAGATGAGCGACTTAGCCGCGTCGTTGTACGAAACAGCGGCGAACGCACCATACAAGCTGGTGTTCCAGTAGGGATCCCAGTTGTGGGTGTACGCACCGCGCATACCCCAGGTCTTGATGGACTGCTGCTGACCGCCGGGGCCGAACACCGTGTCGGGTGCCGTACCGAAGCCAACGCTGCCATAGACGCCCGGCAGGCTCGAACCGCCGAAGATGGCGATCGCGCCGGCCTGGCTGGCCAGTTCCTGGATGTTGTAACGGGTCGCACCGTCGGTGTAGACGCCCTGGATGTTGATGGTGTCACCGGGTCCGGTCGGGATGTTCTTGATCGACAGGGCCAACGCACCAGCCCAACCCCACTTGTCGTCGGGATGACCGGTCAACTCGGTGCCGCCATAGTAGGCAGCGTGGTTGTCATGCGCGGCGACCGACGCCTGGAAGATACCCCAAGCCTGGTCGACCTTGAGCGAAGCGACGAAGTCCGGAGCGATCGTGCCGGCGTAGTCGCTGGAGCCGTAGGCACCACCGACGCCGAGGTTGTTCACGCCAGCCTGCATGTAGGCAACCTGGTCCTGCGCCGACAGAGCCAGCGACACGCCGTTGCCGAACTGCGCGGTGTAGGTGAACTGGTTGATGCCGTTGGTGGTGTTCACGCCACCGACGAGTGCGTCGTAGTTGTTGCCCGGATAACCGTTCCAGGGGGCAGCGAACTGCGAAACCGCCTTACCCATCGTGAAGCCGGCGAACTGGATGAAGGCGTAGTAGACGCCGACCGTACCGGCAGCCACGTTGCCCGAACCTGCGTTGTTCGGCGCAGAAGACGAGCCGATCGCCGAGTACACGGTCGAGCCGTTGCCCTGGCCGGCATAGGTGTCGGAGGTCCAGGTGAACACCGCATCGAAATAGGTGCGGACCACGCCGTATTCGGTCGCGGTGCGCGTATCGATGTTGAAGTCTTCACGCGAACGCCAGGTGTAGCCGTTCGTGAAACGGTTGTTGGCACCGCTGGCGCCGTTGTAGTTCGCGCCGTACACGCTGTTGCCGTTCACCACGACGTCAGCACGCACATAGCCGCCCAGCTTGATGCAGGTGTCGGTGCCGGGGATGTAGTAGAAGCCCGGACCGTAAAGCGAGCAAACCTTCACGTACTCGACCGCTTTGGCCTTGACGGGAAGATCGGCCGCCTGTGCCCCGCCGACCGCGACCAGCGCAGCCGTCGAGCCCAGGATAAGGCTCTTCAAATTCATATTAAACCTCCAAGTTGCTCATATGCGGAGAGTCCGAGGCCGCGAGCGCCCCGTGATCCTCCCGCATTGTCCAAGACCGTTTTCCCCAAACCCCGCACCCTCAGATCAATCTGTGGTGTGCGACGGACTTGAACGATCACCGCAACGGGACGATCGAGATTCCCCTACCGCCGGGTTCAATATGCATTGGCGAGTTCGCCAATCAAAATAGTTTATAAAGTCAGGAATGCGAATGCGGCCACACTGTGTCTCGCCGGCAACGCTGCCTGTAAGCCCTTTGCCTACCTGAGAAAACTTGTCACATCCCAAATAGTCCAACCGTCACACGACCATCATAATTACTTTACGTTCACTTGCGTTCGTTGGCGGCTTGCGGGAAAAAACCTACTGCAGCGCGGAAAACAAGAAATAAATCAGCACAAAGCTGAGTCGGCGCCCGAGGGAAGAGGAAGCTGTGTCAGTGACAAGGAAGGATTCGACGCGCCAGCGCGCCATCGAACATCTCGACATCATCAAGCGGTTCACGCTCGAGATTTCGGCCATCAACTCGCATCTGGAGCGCGTCCGTCAGTTCTGGGGCAAGTCGCTTGGCGTCAGCGGTCCGCAATGGATGATTCTCATCGCGATCTCGGATCTCGACAAGGATGACGGCGTGCCGATCAACGTGGTGTCGAAGCTGCTGCACGTCGATCCGTCGTTCGTGACCACGCAGTCCAAGCTGCTCGAGCAGAAGGAGCTGCTGCGGCGCGCGCCCTCCCCGGCCGATGCGCGCGTGGTGCGGCTGTCGCTGACCGACAAGACCAAAAGGCACCTCGCAGGCCTCGCCGAACAGCACAAGGCGTTCAAGAAAACCGTGTTCGAGGAGTTCAGCGAGGCTGAGCTGGCCGAGTTCACGGCCAAGCTTTCGATGCTTACCAACCGCCTGGAAAAGGCCTGCCTGATTGTTGCGATGGAGGCCGAGGCCTGAGGCGACCGGCTCTGCAGCAGACGGGACGACTGGCAACCGGCACGATCGCGCCGCTCACCTCGCGAAGCGTTGGAAGCGGAGACTTATCGGTGTCCGCGCCCCGGCGACTGGAACGCCAGGAAGGCGAGAACGCTCAGCAGCGCAGCCCAGACCAGAAAGTGTTCAGCAATCATGTTGGCCCCCCATTTGCCCCTCAATGGAAAGCATGAAACGGGCCAAGCCGCGGTCGATCCGTGAACGGGCTATGGAAAAGGAGCCCCGGCGCTGACGGCCGGGGCCCCGAAAAACTTACAGTGTAACTATCTGGACCTGGTCGAGCTGCCTCCGGTCATCCCGCTGCCCGACCCCGTCGTCTGACCAGGGGCGTAGCCAGAGGCCCCTGGGCTCCCGGCTTTCGATCCTCGTGCCTGCATCTCGTGCCCGGGTGCATAGCCCGAAGCGCCGTGACTTCCTTTCTTGGAGCCCTTCTTTTGCATCTCGTGTCCAGGTGATTTGCTCGAAACGCCCTGTGCAAAAGCAACCGGGGTGGAAGCCATCAGGCATGCCGCGGAAAGGACGATGATTGCGTGCTTCATCTTGTCCTCCAAAATGCGCCCCGCGACTAACCGCCTGAAATCAGTGGCGTTCCATGAACGATTGTTCATCGACAACGACAGCCGCCGATGCGATCGGCTTGGTGCTGCCTCTTCAACGAGCGTTTGCTCGATATTAACGACAGCGTGTTGGCTTCCGCGCACAGCTTTCCGCGACTGGCGAACAGCATTGGCAACCAATCGCAAGCCGACGGCGAGCGATGCGCGCCCGCTTCAAGCCACACCGAACGAATTTTGAGAAAAATGGTCGGAGCGAGAGGATTTGAACCTCCGACCCCTAGTCTCCCAGACTAGTGCGCTAACCGGGCTGCGCCACGCTCCGATGCCGTTCCATTAGCTGCGATCCTGCGTTCGCGCAAGGCGGGGCAGGCTCTCAAAGACTGTATTCCGAGGCCGGTTCCCTTGGCAGGTTTCCTCGGCAGGCTTCCTTGCCTCAGCCGTCCTTCATCGCCGCGTCGATCATCTGTCGGCAGGCGACCAGCTCCTGCAGCACGCGTTCGAGCCGCTCCCGATCGACTGACGGAACGGAGGGACGAACCGGCGGCGCGGCGGGCGCCTTGCCCGGCTGGGCGTGCGCCTTGTAGGTCGACAGGATCGGATCCTCGTCGGGATCGACGAATCGGTAGTCGATCCCCTTCTCGTCGCCATCACCCTCCTCGCCGTCGAAATCGAGGCCGTCGCTGCTCTCGAGGTCGTCGGGCTCGGCCATGCTGTTGCCGACGGCTTCCTCGACCGCGCCGAACGAGACCGCCGCGGTCTGGTCGGCGATGCCCTGCACCGATTTGATGCCGTGCTCCTTCAGGATCCGCTGCACACCGCGGATGGTGTAGCCCTCGCCGTACAGCAGCCGGCGGATGCCCTTGAGCAGGTCGACGTCGTCGGGGCGATAATAGCGGCGTCCGCCGCTGCGCTTCATCGGCTTGATCTGCGCGAAGCGCGTTTCCCAGAATCTCAGCACATGCTGGGGAATATCGAGTTCATCAGCGACCTCGCTGATGGTACGGAACGCATCCGGCGCCTTGTCCAAATGCCCGCTCCTTTGAGCTCAATGCCTGGAGCCTTTCCGTTCCGATTGAATCGGAACGGGGCTCCGGATTCTAGGTTTGCCGCGCTTTCTTCACGCGAACCGGGTATCCACTTCGCTTGAAAACGCTCTAGTCGGCCTTGCTGCCGTCGCCATTGGTGACGACATGGCCATTGATCCGCTGCTTCAGGATCGCCGACGGCTTGAACACCATCACCCGCCGCGGCGAAATCGGCACCTCGGTGCCGGTCTTCGGATTACGGCCGATACGCTGGCCCTTCTTGCGCACCATGAAGGAGCCGAACGAGGACAGCTTCACCGTCTCGCCCTTTTCCAGGCAATCGGTGATCTCCTTCAGCACCAACTCGACAAATGCCGACGATTCCGTGCGCGACAGACCCACCTTTTGGTAGACCGCCTCACACAAATCGACGCGCGTAACTGTTTTTCCGGTTCCCGTGGTCATCGCCTGCCCCGCACTCTCGGCGAACAATTTCTTGACTGAAATTAAAAGCTTAGCGCGCAATGGTCAACAGCGACCAGCGCCCAGGCGCAGGAAAGATACCGGCAACCTGTCGATACTGTTTGGCGATACGCTACCAGCGCACGAGCGCCGAGCCCCAGGTGAAGCCGCCGCCCATCGCCTCGAACAGCACCAGATCGCCCTTCTTGACGCGCCCGTCCTTCACGGCGACCGACAGCGCGAGCGGGATCGAGGCCGCCGACGTGTTGCCGTGCTTGTCGACCGTCAGGACCACCTTCTGCGGCGCAATATGGAGCTTGTGCGCCGACGCATCGATGATTCGCTTGTTGGCCTGGTGCGGGATGAACCAGGTGATGTCCTCGGCGGTAAAGCCGGTGGCGTTGAAGGCGTCGACGATCACGTCGGTGATCATGCCGACGGCGTGCTTGAACACCTCGCGGCCCTCCATCCGGAGATACCCGACCGTCCTGGTCGAGCCGGGCCCGCCATCGACGAACAGCTTCGCCTTGTGGCGGCCGTCGGAGCGCAGATGCGTCGTCAACACGCCGGGGTCGCTGGTGGTGCCGGAATGCTGCTGCGCCTCCAGCACGACCGCGCCGGCGCCGTCGCCGAACAGCACGCAGGTGCCGCGGTCGTTCCAGTCGAGGATGCGTGAGAAGGTCTCGGCACCGATCACCAGCGCCCGCTTGTGGGTGCCGGCGCGCAGGAAATTATCGGCGGTGGCCAGCGCGAAGACGAAGCCGGAGCAGACCGCCTGCAGGTCGAAGGCGACGCCATGGTTGATGCCGAGCCCGTGCTGGACGGCGACCGCGGTGGCGGGAAAGGTGTTGTCGGGCGTCGAGGTCGCGAGCACGATCAGGTCGATCGACTGCGCATCGACTTGCGCGTGGGCGAGCGCGGCCTGCGCCGCCTTGATCGCCAGATGCGAGGTGAATTCGTCGTCGGCCGCGATGTGGCGCTCGCTGATGCCGGTGCGCTGCACGATCCAGTCATCCGACGTGTCGATCCGGGTGGCCAGTTCGGCATTGGTCAAAACCCGCTCCGGCAAATATGAGCCGCAGCCGAGCACTACCGAACGTATAGCAGTCACGAGACAGCCTCCTGCGCGGTCTGCGCCTGCACCAGCGCACTGCCGTCGCGATTAAGCATCTGATTGATCTTGGTGAGGAGATCGAAGTGGGCCATCTCATAGCCAACATCCACCGCATAGGCAAAGCCTTCCGCGTTGGTGCCGCCATGGCTCTTGACCACGACGCCCTTCAGGCCGAGCAGCAGGCCGCCATTCGACTTGTTGGGATCGAGCTTGTCGCGCAGCTTCTGGAACGCGCCGCGGGCCAGCAAATAGCCGATCCGCGCTAGCCAGCTAGATGACATGGCCTCGCGCAGCAGCGTGAACATCTGGCGCGCGGTTCCTTCGGCGGCCTTGAGCGCAATGTTGCCGCTGAAACCTTCCGACACGATGACGTCGGCGAGGCCCTTGCCGATCGCGTCGCCCTCGACGAAGCCGATATAGTTGAACTGAGTCGAGTTCATCGCACGCAGCATCTCCGCCGCCTCGCGGATTTCCCCGTGCCCCTTCATCTCCTCGGACCCGATGTTGAGCAGGCCGACGGTCGGCCGTTCGAGGTTGAACAGCACGCTCGCCATGGCGCTGCCCATCACCGCCAGCGTCGCCAGATGGCGGGCGTCGCCGCCGATCGTGGCGCCGAGGTCGAGCACGACAGAGTCGCCGCGCAGCGTCGGCCACACCGCCGCAAGCGCCGGGCGGTCGACACCGGGGAGCGTCCGCAGATTGAGGCTGCCCATCGCCATCAGCGCGCCGCTGTTGCCGGCGGAGACCGCAACGTCGGCCTCGCCATGCTTCACGGCGTCGATCGCGAGCCACATCGAGGACGCCCTTCGGGTCCGCCGCAGCGCCTGGCTCGGCTTCTCATCGTTCTTCACGGCGACGTCGGTATGGATCACTTTCGATACCGCCTTCAGTGCCGGATGCTTGGCGAGCTCCGGCTCGATCTGGGCCCGGTCCCCGACCAGCAGGAATTCGCTGTCGGGATGACGGCTTAACGAGATCGCGGCGCCGGGAATGACGACGGAAGCGCCGACATCGCCCCCCATGGCGTCAAGCGCTATTCGAACCTTTTGAGGCATGAACGTCCCGGAAGCCTGCTTTCCCGCAGCCTTCAGACGAAGACCGCGAGCTTGAAGTCACCGCCGTCAACGGCGCGCGGCGAAACACCAACTCGCGTCCCGGCCGGGACGCGACAATAGCGTGTCCTCGGTCCGACACAACCTCTTGACCGCAAATGAGGCAGCTGCCGAACCGTCACGCAACACATCGGAGCATACCAGAAATACATTGTATTTCAATGTATTGTGACACGTATTTGAAGTAACTAGGAACACCGCTCGCGCAAGCTTGCAGGCAAGCCATCCCCGCAAATGTGGCGCCAGGCGCCCTCAACTTCCCTTGGGCTTCTTGCCGTCCGGCTTTTCCGTCAGCGCCTTCAGCGCCGCGAAAGGATGATTTTCCGGGTCAGGCGCTTCAGCCTTCTGTTCAAAGACCGCATCCACCTTGCGCGGATACCGGTCTATGCCGAGAAACAGCGCATCGGTGGCAAGCCGGCCGATATCGATGAAGCCGCCGACGATCGGCTCCGGCGGGTCCGGCGTTTCCTCATCGCTGTCGTCGGCGTCGTCGACCAGGTCGGCCATTTGCGGGATCTGCTCGGGCGGCGCGAACACCACATCGATCGGCTCATCGATCTCGTTCTCGATCGGATCGAGCGTCACCACGCAGGTCTGCCCGATCCTGGCCTTAACTCTGCCGGTGACGTGGTAGCTGCCGTCGCGCTTGGGCTGCAGGTCGAACTCTGCACGCGCGGAGACGACTTCCCGCAACTCGGCAACTTCGGCCATCGCCTTGCGCGCCGCCTCGTCGGCCGCGATCTCGCGATGCAGGCCGGTCTCCGGAATCTGCGCGATGTTGACCAGGACCCGCCAGGGGTCGCGGTCGCGCCGTGCATCGGGCTGCCCTGTGCCGCCGCCGCTCATGCCGCCGTCCCCGCAGGCTGTGGTACCGGAAAGCGCCACGCGCCCTTGGCCAACGCCGCGAGATCGGCGCGCGCCATCTCTTCGATCGCCTCCCTGGCATAGGCGGCGAGCTCGCGGGCCTTGTCGATGTTCTGACCGTTGAGGATGTTCTTGCAGAACGACTCGGCCAAGGCCGCCTCGCTGTCGGTCAGCGCCAGATCATAGGCCGCGGTGCGGCCGTAGAAGGCTTCACCGAACGCCTGCATGCGCTTCGGCACCGTGAGGTCGCCGACGCCCATTTCGCGCAGATTGTCGTCCATATCGATGCAGAAATGATCAAACAGGGCCTGGGATAGCGCGACGCCGCCCTCGACGGATTTCAGTCGCCGCAGCACCAGCCACAGATGCATGAGAAGCAGGTCAAAACGGCCGTTAACCGTGTCCGGAACGCCCAAGTCACGGTAAAACAACGGTTCTCGCGCCTGCGTCACGATCATGCCATAGATGGTCTCAATGGTGCTGCGCGCGGGCACCCGGGGTCTTCTGAAGTGATTGAACGGCCAAAGCATGACGGGTTCCGGCTGCCGGTCCCCAAAGGGTCGCCTGTTGAGAGGTCGCCCATTGGAGCTCGGCATGATTGCAATCCATTGAGCTGCCCGGTACGTCAATGCCTCGGCCGATGCAAGGGGACGGATCAGTTCCGCCGATGAACCACACTCTTTCACGACAGTCTCGCGCCGCTTCCGCGCGCGGGTTCTTTTCGCGTCTCCGCGCCGTCGCGGCGATTGGCCTCGTCTGCGCCGCACTCGGCGGCTGCGCCGGGGAACAATTCCAGAAGGGCTACATCCTGCCGGAGGGGGCGCTCGAGCAGATCCCGATCGGCGCGAGCCAGGACCAGGTGCTCATCGTGCTCGGCACGCCCTCGACGGTCGCAACGCTGGACGGCGAGGTGTTTTATTACATCTCGCAACGGACCTCCCGCCCGGTCGCCTTCATGAATCAGCGGGTGATCGACCAGCGCGTGATCGCGGTCTATTTCGACAAGAACCGGCAGGTGCGCCGACTGGCCAATTACGGCCTGAAGGACGGCAAGATCTTCGACTTCGTCAGCCGGTCCACGCCGACGTCGGGCCAGGAAATGTCCTACCTGACACCGCTCTTCAAGCTGCTGAGCTTCAACTAGAGCGTTTTCGAGCGAAGTGGGGGGCTCCGGTTCGCGTGAGACAACGCGTCAAACCGGAGTCCAGAGCATAAGCCGCTGCGCCAAGTTGTCGCTTGCCCGAGGGGCAAGCGGTCCCCTAGTTTGCTCGCAAACAAGAGCCTGAGCAGGGGGTAAACGCATGACAGCCAAGAGATTTTCCCGTCGTACGGTATTGTCGGGCACGGCCGCATTGACGGCCGCGGCGATCCTGCCGCGCGCGAGCCTCGGCGCCGGTGACTGGCGGCCGACCGAGACCGTCCGCATCGTCGTGCCGGCGGCGGCCGGCGGCTCGACCGACGTGATGGGGCGGCTGCTCGCGGCGCATTTGCAGCCGCTCTGGGGCCAGTCGGTGGTGGTCGAGAATCGCTCCGGTGCCGGCGGCACCATCGGCACATCCGAGGTCGCGCGCGCCAAGGGCGACGGCCACACCATCCTGATCGGCAATCCCGGCCCCAACGCGATCGCCTACAGCATCTTCCGCAACCTGACCTACAAGGCCGACCAGTTGCAGCCGGTCTCCAACATGATCCGGATCCCGAACATCGTGTCGGCGCATCCGTCGACCGGCCTCAAGTCGATCCCCGAATTGATCGCCTTTCTGAAGAAGAATCCGGACAAGCTCACCTACGGCTCGTCCGGTACCGGACAGAGCCCTCACCTCACCGGCGCCTGGTTCCTGCAACTCACCGGGTTGAAGATGACGCACGTGCCGTTCCGCGGCGCCGGTCCCGCATTGCAGGCCGGGCTCGCCGGCGACATCCAGATCCTGTTCGACAATCTCTATCCGTCGCTGCCGCAGGTGCAGGACGGCAAGCTCAACGGCCTCTGTGTCACCACGCCGGAGCGTAGCGATTCCGCACCGAACCTGCCGACGATGCGCGAGGGCGCGCCGGAACTGGCAAAGTTCGACGTCTCGTCCTGGTTCGGCGTGTTCCTGCCGAAGACCGCGCCCGCCCCGGTGCTCGACGAGTTGAACCGCCAAGTCAAGGCGATGCTGGAGCGCGACGACGTCAAGAAGAACATCGCCGGCATGGGCGCGCGCGCCGACTACGGCACGCCCCAGCAATTCTCCGATTTCGTCGATGCCGAGACGAAGAAGTTCGCGGCGATCATCGAGAAGGAAGGCTTGCAGATGGAGGTCAAGTAACAGCCGCCGTCACGACGTTTCCTGAGCACGTTGCGGCCAACGCTACGAAGACTTGTTGATCTTCTTGACCTTGGCGTCGGTCGCTTCAATCGACATCGCCAGTTCCATGATCGCCTTCGAGAGCAGCTCGATGGCCTCCTTCTGATCCTGCGATTTGGAGGCGCGGAGCGCGTAGTTCCGTGCGGATGAGAGCGACATCGATTGATCTCCGTGTTGTTCGCGTCTGGTTCAAAAATAAAACCCCGCGGCTTTCACCGCGGGGCCTCGTTTCAGTCGTGTCCGCCGCTCAGTGCGCCAGGATCGCCAGCAGCAGCAGCGCCACGATGTTGGTGATCTTGATCATCGGGTTCACCGCCGGGCCCGCCGTATCCTTGTAGGGATCGCCGACGGTATCGCCGGTCACCGCGGACTTGTGGGCGTCAGAGCCCTTGCCGCCGTAGTGGCCGTCCTCGATGTACTTCTTTGCGTTGTCCCACGCGCCGCCGCCCGAGGTCATCGAGATCGCGACGAACAGGCCGGTGACGATGACGCCGAGCAACATGGCGCCGACCGCGGAGAAAGCGGCCGACTTACCGGCTGCGCCACCGCCCGCGATCGCGTAGATCAGGAAGTAGACCACGATCGGCGACAGAACCGGCAGCAGCGACGGGATGATCATCTCCTTGATCGCCGCCCGGGTCAGCAGGTCGACCGCCTTGCCGTAGTCCGGCTTGTCGGTACCCTGCATGATGCCGGGCTTCTCGCGGAACTGACGGCGCACTTCCTCGACGATCGCGCCGGCGGCGCGACCGACCGCGGTCATACCCATCGCACCGAACAGATATGGCAGCAGGCCGCCGAACAGCAGGCCGACCACGACGTAAGGATTGTTCAGGGAGAAGTCCGGGTTGACGCCCTTGAAGTAGGCATGGGCATTGGAGTCGCTGATGAAGAATTTGAGGTCCTGATTATAGGCCGCAAACAGCACCAGCGCACCGAGACCGGCGGAGCCGATCGCGTAGCCTTTGGTCACCGCCTTGGTGGTGTTGCCGACCGCGTCGAGCGCGTCGGTCGACTTGCGCACCTCCTTCGGCAGCCCCGCCATCTCGGCGATGCCGCCGGCGTTGTCGGTAACCGGGCCGAAGGCGTCGAGCGCGACGATCATGCCGGCCAGCGCCAGCATGGTGGCGGTCGCGATCGCGATGCCGAACAGGCCGGCAAGGCTGTAGGTGACGAGGATGCCGGCGATGATCACGATCGCGGGCAGCGCGGTCGCTTCCATCGAGACCGCGAGGCCCTGGATCACGTTGGTGCCGTGACCGGTGACCGAGGCCGAGGCGATCGACTTCACCGGGCGATAGTCGGTGCCGGTGTAGTATTCGGTGATCCAGATGATCAGGCCGGTGACGACGAGACCGACCACGCCACACCAGAACAGCGCCATGCCGGTATAGTCGACGCCGTCGAGCTTGCCGAAGCCGACCAGCCAATTGATCACGAGCGCGACGCCGACCAGCGACAGGATGCCGGTGGCGATCAGGCCCTTGTAGAGGGCGCCCATGATGGACTGGCTGGCACCGAGCTTGACGAAGAAGGTGCCGATGATCGAGGTGATGATGCAGATGCCGCCGATCGCGAGCGGCAGCGTCATCATGTTCACCAGGATCGGCGTCTTGGCGAAGAAGATCGCCGCGAGCACCATGGTGGCGACCGCGGTCACCGCATAGGTCTCGAACAGGTCCGCCGCCATGCCGGCGCAGTCGCCGACATTGTCGCCGACATTGTCGGCGATGGTGGCCGGGTTACGCGGATCGTCCTCGGGGATACCGGCCTCGACCTTGCCGACGAGGTCGCCGCCGACGTCCGCACCCTTGGTGAAGATGCCGCCGCCGAGACGGGCGAAGATCGAGATCAGCGAGGCGCCGAAGCCGAGCGCCACCATGGCGTCGACCACGGTGCGGCTGCCCGCTTCCAGACCCATGAACTTGACCAGGATCATGAAATAGATGGTGACGCCGAGCAGCGCGAGCCCCGCAACCAGCATGCCGGTGATCGCGCCCGCCTTGAAGGCGAGTTCGAGGCCGCCGGCGAGCGAGGTGGTTGCCGCCTGCGCGGTGCGGACGTTGGCGCGCACCGAGACGTTCATGCCGATGAAGCCGGCAGCCCCCGACAGGATGGCGCCGATCGCAAAGCCGATCGCCACCGGCAGGCCCAGGAAGTAGGCCAGCACCACGAAGATCACGATACCGACCATGCCGATCGTGGTGTACTGCCGCCGCAGATAGGCCTGTGCGCCCTCGCGCACCGCGGCCGCGATTTCCTGCATGCGCGGATTACCCGCATCCGCGTTCAAGACCGACTGCGTCGCCCAGATCGCGTAGACGATGGAAAGCGCCCCGCAGAGCACAATCAACCATAAAGCTGTCATGTTGCCTCAGATCCTTGATGTAACCCCCGCGCCTTCTTGTGCCGCTAGGGGGCGGCAGGCGCTTATTTTGCGAGGACAATCCTCCCCAAAAACGGATTGCCTCAAATCGGGCGCGACCTTGCCAAAATCGTTACCGCTGTGCAACGCCACCCGTGGCCGAAAACGCCGATATCGGCAGCTATTTAGAAGGAAAATCGGCGCGATCAGGCGCGGGAAGTCCAGAGCTGCTTCCGTTCCGACGCGTTTTCTTAACGCGAACCGGTGCCCGCTTCGCTCGAAAACGCTCTAGAAATGGCTGTAGGACAGCCGCCTCAGCTTCAGTTCCCGCCCCTGCCCGTCGAGGAAGCTTGGTGGCGACAAGCCTGCGATCAGGCCGCCGATTGCGGTCACCGCGACCTTGGCCTGCCGTGCGTCGCGCAGAAACGCGTCGACATGATCGCTCGGGACCGCGCACAAGAGCTCGTAATCATCACCGCCGGCCACCAAGGTCTCGATACCGATCGCCCGGCGCGCGAGCAGCCCTGCGGCCGCGGACGACAACGGGATGCTCGGCACGTTGATCACGCCCGCCACACCACTGGCTGCGCAAAGCTTGGTCAGATCGCCGGCAAGACCGTCGGACACATCCATCGCGGCGCTGGCGTGGGTGCGGACGGCCGTGGCCAAGGCGTTGCGCGGCTGCGGAACACGGTAACGGGCGGCAAGAAAATCCCGCCCGACGACATCGTCCGCCAGAGCCGCGGCGACCGGGCCACCCCGGAGCACATCGAGGCCGAGCGCGGCGTCTCCGATCGTGCCGGTGACGAACACACAGTCGCCCGCCTGTGCTCCCGCGCGATGCACCATCGTGCCCTGCGGCACCCGGCCGAACGCAGTGATCGAGATCATCAGCGGCCCCGGTGTCGAGACCGTGTCGCCGCCGAGCAGCGGGCAGCCGAAATGCGCGGCGTCCTCGCCGAGCGCCCGGGCAAACGGCTTCAGCCAGGCCTCCTCGGCGCCGCGCAGCGCCAGCGTCAGCACGAAGCCCGCCGGCACCGCGCCCTTGGCGGCGATGTCGGAGAGGTTCACCCGCAGCGCCTTGCGCGCCAGCGTGTCGGGCGGATCATCGCCGAGGAAATGCACGCCCTCGACGATGGCGTCCGTGGTGACCACGATGTCCTCGCCGGCCGCCCTCAGCGCGGCGGCGTCATCGTCGAGCCCGAACGCACCCGGATCGGTCGCGAGCGGCTTGAAATAGCGCGCGATCAGGGAGTCTTCGCCGGAGGTATGTTTGCTTGCTTGGGTCATCAACCCGTCATCCTGAGGTGCGAGCAAAGCGAGCCTCGAAGGATGCACGGCCCCGATGCGACCGTAGCGCCACGCCGTCGCCCTTCGAGGCCTCCGCTTCGCTACGGCACCTCAGGGTGACGGCTACGGAGGTGGGCGGCATCGCGGCACCTAGCTCCGCACAAACTCGTCGCCGCGGAACTGGCGCGCGATCTGGTCGAGCACGGCGTTGACCATGCCGGTTTCGTCCTTCTCAACGAAGGCATGCGCGACGTCGACATATTCGGAGACCACCACGCGGCCCGGCACGTCTTTGCGGTGCTCGAGCTCGTAGGAGCCTGCCCGCAGCACCGCGCGCAGGATGGCGTCGATCCGCTTCAGCGGCCAGCCCTTCGACAGCGCCTCGTCGATCAAAGGATCGAGCCGGGCCTGGTCGCGCACCACGCCGGAGACCACGTCGCGGAAGAACGCGGCTTCCGCCGGCAAATATTTCTCGCCCTCGACCTCGTTGCCGAGCCAGTGGCTCTCGAACTCGGCGAAGATGTCGTTGATGCCGGCGCCGCCGATGTCCATCTGATAGAGCGCCTGCACCGCCGCGAGCCGTGCCGCGCCGCGGCGGTTGGCTTTTCTGTCGGGGGCTTTCGCGGGCTTCTTGTTGTCTGCCATGGTCAGGCCTTTGCCAGGCGGCGTTTGATCCGCAGCATCGCCAGCGCCGCACGCGCCGCGTCGCCGCCCTTGTTGAGTTCGCTGGCGCGCGCCCGCGCCCAGGCCTGCGCCTCGGTGTTGACGGTGAGGATGCCGTTGCCGAGCGGGAATTTCCGGCTGATGGCCAAATCCATCAATCCGCGCGAGGACTCCTGCGAGACGATCTCGAAATGGATGGTGTCGCCGCGCACCACGCAGCCGAGCGCGATCGCCGCGTCATACGGCTTGCCGTTCGCTTCAGCCGCATCGATCGCGATCGCAATCGCCGCCGGAATCTCCAGCGCGCCCGGCACCGTGATCACGTCGTGCGTCGCACCCGCGGCCTTGATCTCGGCCAACGCGCCTTCCAGCAGCGCGTCCTGGATGTCGTCATAGAACCGCGCCTCGACGATCAGCACGCGTGCGCCGGTAATGTCGGTCTGGTCCTTCAGGGGTGCGCGCCGCGCGTCAGCCATCTACGTATCCATTTCATATTGTTGACATTTACCGATAACGTTGGATGTCAACGTTTCGCGAGTTTGTAGTCGCCCCGACGACTGAAGCCAAGCACGAATGCCTCAGGCACTGTCATTCCGGGATGGTCCGAAGGACCAGACCGCAGGTGCACAATAGTGCACCGGGGAATCTCGAGATTCCGGGTTCGATGCTTCGCATCGCCCCGGAATGACTGCCGCTTGACGGCTATGCCGTCATTTCATCTCCGACAGCCGCGCCGCGTAGCGGGCCATCAGATCGACCTCGATATTGACCTCGCTGCCGGCCTTCCAGGCGCTCAGGGTCGTCACGGAAAGCGTGTGCGGGATGATCAGCACCGAAAAGCTGACGTCGCCGACCGTATTCACGGTCAGCGACACGCCGTCCAGCGTGACCGATCCCTTCGCCGCGATGAAACGCGCCAGTTCGCGGCTGGTTCGCAGCTCGAAGCGCGCCATGTCGGGCAGGTCGTCGCGCTTGACGATGGTGGCGATGCCATCGGCATGCCCGGCCACGATGTGACCGCCGAGTTCGTCGCCGATCTTGAGCGCGCGCTCGAGATTGAGCCGGCCGCCCTGCGCCCAATGCTTGGCGGTGGTCATGCCGAGCGTCTCGGCCGCCGCATCGACATCGAACCAGGTCTTGCCATCGGCGGTGCCGGAGGCGACGACGGTGAGGCAGACGCCGTTGCAGGCGATCGAGGCGCCGTTGGCGATCGTGGTCTGGTCGTAGTCGCAGGCAATCCGCATGCGATGCAGTTGCCCCTGCGCCACCTGCTTCAGGCTGGTGATCTCACCGATATCGGTGACAATTCCCGTGAACACAACAAACCTCTTACTCTTCGTCATGGCCGGGCTTCACCCGGCCATCCACGACTTACTTCACTGCTGGCGACCAAGACGTGGATGCCCGGGTCAAGCCCGGGCATGACGACTTAGGATCGATCGTAGATAGTCAAAACATCTTTGGCCAAGGCTTCGCTAGCACGAAGCCGGAAGGCGGGCGACTGCGTGATTGCGTCGAGCGGCATTGCGTCCAGCGCGGGAACACCACCGGCACCGATCGCATCGGGTCCGCGCAACAGCCAGATCTCGTCGACAAGGCCGGCTGCCACGAAAGAATTTGCCACGCGCGATCCGCCCTCGACCAGCAGCCGCGAAATCCCCCTCTCCGCCAGCGCATGCAGGACGGACGGCAGATCGAGACCATCAGGCGCGCTGGCGGCGATGCGGATCACCTGCGCGCCGGCGGCGCCGAGCTTCACCGCGGCAGGCGCCTCCGCCATGTCGGAGGTCATCACCCAGAGCGGCGTCTCGCGCGCCGAATGCACCAGGCGGCTGTCGCCAGAAATCCGCAGCGCGCGGTCCAGCACCAGGCGCACTGGCGAGCGCGCCGCCATCCCCGGTAACCGGCAGGTCAAGAGCGGATCGTCGGCCTTGACCGTGCCGATGCCGACCAGGATCGCATCGCTCTGCGCGCGCAGCAGATGCACCCGGGTCCGCGCGGCCTCTCCGGTGATCGTAACCGGCTTATGGCCGCTGGCAGCGATCTTGTCGTCGGCGGACACCGCGAGCTTGAGGATCACATGCGGGCGCTTGTCGCGGATACGGCGGAAGTGCCCGGCATGGTCGCGCGCGGCCTCTTCCGCGCACAGCCCGACATCGACCGCGATGCCTGCGGCACGCAGCCTGGCGTGCCCCTGCCCCGCGACTTCCGGATTGGGATCCTCGATCGCCGAGACGACGCGGGCGAGCCCGGCCGCCACCACGGCGTCCGCACAAGGCGGCGAGCGGCCGAAATGCGAGCAGGGTTCGAGCGTCACGTAGAGCGTGGCGCCGCGCGCGGCATCGCCGGCGCGCCTGAGTGCCTCGACCTCGGCATGCGGCCGGCCGCCTGCTTGCGTCCAGCCGCGGCCGACGATCACGCCGTCCTTGATGATGACGGCGCCGACCGCCGGATTGGGCCAGGTGCGCCCGAGCCCGCGCCGGCCAAGCGCCAGCGCCAGCTGCATGAAGCGCAGATCGGCCGCCTTTGCCGCTTCCTTGGCCTCTTTGGCCTTCTGCGCGAACTGGTCTTCCAGAATGCGGAAGATCATTTGCGTAGCGTCGCGAGCCGCGGGTCCTCTTCGCCGGTCAATTCGTCGAGCACGGCCTCGAAGTCCTTGGCCTCGCGGAAATTGCGGTAGACCGAGGCGAAGCGCACATAGGCGACGTCGTCGAGCTGGCGCAGATGCTCCATCACGATCTCGCCGATCGCCTCAGAGGAGACCTCGGCCTCGCCGCCGCTTTCGAGCTCGCGCACGATGGTGGACACCATCTTCTCCACCCGCTCGGATTCCACCGGGCGCTTGCGCAAGGAGATCTGCAGCGAGCGCACCAGCTTGTCGCGGTCGAACGGCACGCGGCGGCCGTTGCGCTTGATGACGGTCAGTTCGCGCAGCTGCACCCGCTCGAAGGTCGTGAAGCGGAAGTTGCAGGCCATGCAGACGCGACGCCTGCGAATGACCGCGGAGTCCTCGGTCGGACGCGAGTCCTTGACCTGCGTGTCGAGAGAATTGCAGCTCGGGCAGCGCATCCGACGGGACCTCTAGCAACGACCTTTTACTGATAGATCGGGAAGCGATCGGTCAGCGCCTTGACGCGCTCCTTGATCGCGGCCTCGACCAGCGGCGCCTTGCCGTCCGGCGACTGCGCCAGCGCGTTCAGCACTTCCGCGATCATGCCGCCGACCTGCTTGAACTCGGCGACGCCGAAGCCGCGCGTGGTCGCCGCCGGCGTACCGAGCCGCAGGCCGGAGGTGACGAACGGCTTTTCGGGATCGAACGGGATACCGTTCTTGTTGCAGGTGATGGCGGCGCGCACCAGCGCCTTCTCGGAGATGTTGCCCTTCAGGCCCTTCGGCCTGAGGTCGACCAGCATCAGATGGTTGTCGGTGCCGCCCGAGACGATGTCGAGGCCATGGCCGCGCAGCGTCTCCGCCAGCGCCTTGGCGTTCTCGACCACGTTCTTGGCGTAGACCTTGAAGTCCGGCCGCAGCGCTTCTGCGAACGCCACCGCCTTGGCGGCGATGACGTGCATCAGCGGACCGCCCTGCAGGCCCGGGAAGATCGCCGAGTTCAGCTTCTTGGCCAGCGTCTCGTCATTGGTGAGGATCAGGCCGCCGCGCGGGCCGCGCAACGACTTGTGCGTCGTCGTAGTGGTGACGTGGGCGTGCGGCACCGGCGAGGCATGCACGCCGCCGGCGACGAGGCCCGCGAAATGCGCCATGTCGACCAGCAGATACGCGCCGACGGAATCCGCGATCTCGCGGAAGCGCTTGAAGTCCCAGGCGCGCGAATAGGCCGAGCCGCCCGCGATGATCAGCTTCGGCTTGACCTGCTCGGCCAGCTTCTGCACCTCGTCCATGTCGATGATCTGGTCCTCGCGGCGCACGGTGTAGTGCGCGGCCTTGAACCACTTGCCTGACATGTTGACCGGCGAACCATGGGTGAGATGGCCGCCGGCCGCGAGGTCGAGGCCCATGAAGGTGTCGCCTGGTTGCAGCAGCGCCAGAAACGCCGCCTGATTCATCTGGCTGCCGGAGTTCGGCTGGACGTTGGCGAAGCCGGCGCCGAACAGCTTCTTGGCGCGCTCGATCGCCAGCGTCTCGGCGACGTCGACCCACTCGCAACCGCCGTAGTAGCGCGCGCCCGGATAACCCTCCGCATATTTGTTAGTCATCACCGAGCCCTGCGCCTCTAGCACGGCGCGGCTGACGATGTTTTCCGAGGCGATCAGCTCGATCTCATGACGCTGCCGGCCGAGCTCGCCCTTGATCGCGGCGGCGATCTCGGGATCGGCCTGGGCGAGGGTTGCGGTGAAGAAGGAATCGGGCGCGGAAGCGGTCTTGCTGGACGAGGTCATCGGCGAAATATCTCCACCGCCGCAAGCCTTTAGGCAGGATGCGGACGGTCACGAGTGGCGGTCGAAGCTGGTTTCAGAGCGTTATCACATCGCCCCAAAATGGCCAAGCGGTTGCGGTCCCTGCCGGTCAATTATGCCAGATATGGTGGGGATGGCGGGGATTGCCAGCCGGCCGGACGGCCGCCCCCGCCACCCGGTTCCCGCCGCGCGGCCAGCAGGGCTGTGGCAGCCGCCGAGTGGAACTCACTCCCCTTCCCGACCGCGCGGGGACCGCGGACGAGACAACTATCGCCTCGAGGTTTCAACGCGTTGCTCGCGCAACCGCGCGACATCGGACTCGCTTGATCATGTCGCGCGCGATCGCGATGCATCGACCCACGAGATGACGAGCCAATTTTTGAATCGTTCGATTTTTGAATCGTTCAACACCGGATCGATTCAAGGCTCTCACGCGATGCGTGCAATTGCGCGTCATACGCCGTTGTCTCCCGGTCACACAGCCAAGCTTTGCGTGCAACTTCGACAGCTTCTAACCCCGTGCAGGCTGCTCGCGAAAATCACCGTGATAACGACTCGCTCAAGATTTTTTTTACGGAGCGTGGAATAAATGTCGTGCAGGTGGATTCGGCCGCAGCGGTTTGCTGCTTCGGCTGTCGTTGTGTTTTCGGTTGTTGGTGCGGACGATGTCTTCGCCCAGACGCAATTGCCGTCCGTGACAGTCGAGGCGCCGCAGCGGCAAGCGGCGCGATCGCAGCAGCCTTCGCAACGGTCCACGCGCGCACGCAGCGCCTCGCGCCGCGCGACGGCCGCCCCGGTGGGCGCGCAGCCACAGACCGCTCAGCAGCCCGCGGGCGCCAGCGGCGGGCACGAACGCGCCAACGGCCCGGTCACCGGCTATCTGGCGCGGCTGAGCGCCAGCGGCACCAAGACCAGCACGCCGATCATCCAGACGCCGCAATCGGTGTCGGTCATCAGCGCCGAGCAGATCCGCGACCAGAAGATCGTCAGCAAGTTCGACGAGGTGCTGCGCTACACGCCGGGCGTCATCGGCGGCACCTATGGCACCGATTTCCGCAACGACTGGTTCATGATCCGCGGCTTCCCGGCGCAGAACGAGTCGCTGTTCCTCGACGGCCTGCAGCTGTTCTACACCTCCTATGCGAGCTGGAAGCTGCAGCCCTTCAATCTCGAGCGCGTCGAGGTGCTGCGCGGTCCGTCCGGCATCCTGTATGGCGGCTCGGCGCCGGGCGGCCTCGTCAACGCGGTGAGCAAGCTGCCGCAGGCCGAGCCCGTTCGCTACATCGAGACCGGCGTCAATAATTTCGGCAACGCCTATACCCAGTTCGACATCGGCGGCGCGACGGCGCAGCCCGGCAACGGCCAGGTGCAGTACCGCCTCGTCGGCCAGGCCCAGGGCGGCGGCACCCAGACCGACTATGTCTACGACAACAATTTCTTCTTCGCCCCGTCGGTGACCTGGCGGCCCGATGCCGACACCAGCCTCACCGTGTTCGGCATGGCCTCGCACAGCAACACCCGCGCGCTGAACTTCCTGCCCTATGTCGGCACCGTCACCAACGCGCCGTTCGGCCGGATTCCGACCAGCCTGTTTGTCGGCGATCCCAGCGCCGACCAGTTCCGCCGCGACCAGCAGATGGTCGGCTACCAGTTCCAGAAGAGCGTGACCGACAGCGTCGATTTCCGCCAGAACGCGCGCATGGCGCATGTCGACGTCTATTATGCCGGCCTCTACGGGCTCGGCTATGCGACGACGCCGGCCGCCGCCGACATCACCCGCGGCAATTTCTACACCCGCGGCATCGCCACCCAGCTCAACCTCGACAATCAGCTCGAATACCGCTTCGCCACCGGCGCGCTGCAGCACACCGCGCTGGTCGGCGTCGATCTGAAATATTACGGCATCGACGACCGCCAGGGTTTTGGCATGGGCACCAATCTCAACGTGCTCAATCCGGTTTATGGCACCAACCTGCCGTATAGCGGCCCGCTCTATCAGAACGGCTATCTCGCCCAGGGCATGGCCGGGCTCTACCTGCAGGATCAGGTCAAGCTCGACCGCCTGACTGTGGTGCTGTCCGGCCGCCAGGATTGGGTCGATCTCACCAACAACAACCGGATCGGCGCCTCCCAGGGCCGCGACGACAGCAAGTTCTCCGGCCGTGTCGGCGCGATCTACAATTTCGACAGCGGCGTTGCGCCCTACGTCTCCTACATGACGGGCTACAACCCGGTCATCGGCACCACCGCGTCCGGCCAATTGCTGCTGCCGGAAACCTCCGAGCAGACCGAGGTCGGCGTCAAGTACGAGCCGGTCGGGCTCAACGCACGGTTCGGCGTCGCGTATTTCGACCTCAAGCGCAAGAACGCGCTGACCACCGATCCCAACAACCCGCTGTTCCAGACCCAGAACGGCGAAGTCACCTCGCGCGGCGTCGAGCTCGAGGCGGTCGCGAACATCACGCGCGATTTCAAGCTGGTGGCGAGCTACACCAATTACGAGCTGTTCGTCAGCAAGGACCTCAATCCCGCGCTGATCGGCACCGTGCCGACCAACGCGCCGCGTCAGCTCGCATCGGCGTGGACCGACTACACCTTCCGCGACGGGCCGCTCACGGGCTTCGGCTTCGGCGGCGGCGTGCGCTATGTCGGCTCGTCCTTTGCCGACACCGCGAACACCGCACGCGTCCCGGGGGTCGTGCTGGGCGATCTCGCCTTGCATTACGAATGGGACAACAACTGGCGCGCGGCGCTCAACGTCGTGAACGTCACTGACAAGGTTTATGTCGCGAGCTGCGCGACCATCAGCTCCTGCTACTACGGCGATCGCCGCCGCATCACGGCGAGCCTCGCCTACAAATGGTGAGCTGAACTTTCAGTTCACGGAAAATCATGTGACCGAGAGGCGGCATTCGGCCGCCTCTCTTTTTTCGCTGTCGTCAGGGTGGTGTCAGCTTGTCACGCTAGGTTTCGCGTCGCGGCGATATTTGCCGTGCCCAGACTGGCCCGCTCCGAAATGCGAGCCCCGGAGCGGGCCTTTTACGGTCTGGTCGCGTCCTAATCCTCGTTCGCCTTGAATCGCCCCAATCCCTTGAGCACGAACGGCGCCAGCAGCGCGATCAGCGCTATGCCAAGCAGCGTCGCCGACATCGGGCTTTGCAGCAGCACCATGGGATCGCCGAGGCTGATCGCCAGCGCGCGGCGCAACTGGCTTTCGGCGATCGGCCCGAGGATCAGCCCGATCACGACGGGCGCGATCGGGAAGTCGAACCGGCGCATCAGAAAGCCCATGACGCCGAACGCCGCCAGCATCGACAGCTCGACGACCGACGGCTTCGCCGCGATCGTGCCCATGGTGGCGAACACCAGGATGCCGGCATAGAGCCAGGGCTGCGGGATCGCCAGCAGCCGCACCCAAAGGCCGACCAGCGGCAGATTGAGCACCAGCAGCATGCCGTTGGCGATGAACAGGCTCGCGATCAGGCCCCACACCAGGTCGGGCCGCTCCGCGAACAACAGCGGCCCCGGGTTGAGGCCGTATTGCTGGAAGCCCGCCAGCATCATTGCAGCCGTTGCCGAGGTCGGCAGCCCGAGCGTCAAAAGTGGCACCAGCGTGCCGGCGGCGGACGCGTTGTTCGCCGCTTCCGGCCCTGCGACGCCTTCGATCGCGCCCTTGCCGAACTCCTCCGGATGTTTGGTCAGCCGCCGCTCGGTGGAATAGGACAGGAATGTCGGGATCTCCGCCCCGCCGGCCGGCAGCGCCCCGATCGGAAAACCGAACAGCGTGCCACGCAGCCACGGCTTCCACGACCGCCGCCAGTCCTCCCGCGTCATCCACAGCGAGCCGCGCACCGGCTCGAGCTTCTCCTCGGCGTGATGCCGGCGCGAGGCGACATAGAGCGCCTCGCCGACCGCGAACAGGCCGACCGCGAGCGTCGTCACCTCGACGCCGTCGAGCAGTTCGGGGATGCCGAAGGCAAGCCGCGCCTGACCGGTCAGCTTGTCGATGCCGACCAGCCCGAGCGTGAGGCCGATGAACAGGCTGGTGAGGCCGCGGACCGGCGAGTCGCCGAAGGTCGCCGACACAGTGACGAAGGCGACGCACATCAGCGCGAAGTAATCCTCCGGCCCGAAGCGCACGGCGAAATCGACCAGCCATGGCGCGAGGAATGCGAGGCCGATGGTGGCGATGGTGCCGGCCACGAACGAGCCGATCGCCGAGGTCGCCAGCGCCGGGCCGCCGCGGCCGGCCTTGGCCATCTTGTTGCCCTCGAGCGCGGTCGCCATCGACGCGCTCTCGCCCGGCGTATTGATCAGGATCGCGGTGGTCGATCCGCCATACATGCCGCCATAATAGATGCCGGCGAACATGATCAGCGAGCCGCCGGGATCGAGCTTGTAGGTCACCGGCAGCAGCAGCGCGACCGTCAGCGCCGGTCCGATGCCCGGCAACACGCCGACCGCGGTGCCCAGGAACACGCCGATCAGGGCGTAGAGCAGGTTCATCGGCTGCATGGCGACCGCCATGCCGTGCGCCAGCGCGGCGAAAGTGTCCATCACAGCAGTCGCTCCAGCGGGCCGGCGGGAAGGGTCAGCGTCAACAGCTTGTCGAACGCGAGATAAATCAGCGTCGTGATCACGAGCGCGATGGCGGTGTCGGCCAGGACGGCGCGGCGGCCGAACGCCGCCGACGTGGTGACGAACAGCGCCGAGGTGGCGAGGATGAAGCCGCCGCCAAAGCCGATGATGGCGATCAGGAGCGCCAGGCCCCCGATGATCAGCCACACCGGTTTCGGATCCATGCTCTCGCGCGGCGGCAGCTTGCCGCGCAGCGCGTCGATCAGATTGCCGACCGCGAGGATGACAAGGCCGATCGCGATGACGACCGGCATCGCCTCCGGCCCCATGCCGTACATCGTGGTCGACGGCAGCTTGCTGGCGTCCCACACCAGCACCGCAGCAAGCCCGGCAAGCGCGGCCGCGATGACCACGCCGGCGCGATCGACGCGGCGCGCCGGCGCCGGCCGGAGGTTTTCAGACGCCGCGTCCGGCGTCATGACTTCACGAGGCCGACGGACTTCAGCACCTCGGTCACGCGCGTGATCTCCTTCTTCAGGAAATCCGCGAAGGCGTCGCCGCCGAGATAGGCGTCATCCCAGCCCTTCTGCTTCAGGATCTCCTTCCAGGAATCGGACTTCACCATCTTCTCGACCGCATCGCTCAGCACCTTGCGCTGCTCTGGCGTGATGCCGGGCGGAGCGACCACCGAGCGCCAATTGGCCAGCACGAGATCGATGCCCTGCTCCTTGAAGGTCGGGATGTCGACGCCGGGCAGACGCTGCGCCGACGTCACGCCGAGCGCGCGCAACTTGCCGGCCTTGATCTGGCCTTCATATTCGCTGAGGCCGGAAATGCCGGCCGTGACCTTGCCGCCGAGAATGGCTGCAAGCGACTCGCCGCCGCCCGAGAACGGAATGTAGTTGATCTTCTTGGCGTCGGCGCCGACCGTGCCCGCGAACAGCGCCGCCATCACATGGTCGACACCGCCGGCCGAGCCGCCGGCAAAGGTCACCTTGGCGATATCGGCCTTCACCGCGGCGGCAAGATCCTGCGCCGTCTTGATCGGCGAGTTCGCCGGCACCACGATGACCTGGGTCTCCTCGGTGAGGCGCGCAATCGGCGTCACCTGATCCAGCGTCACCGGCGACTTGTTCATGGCGAGTGCGCCCACCATGACGAAGCCGTTCACCATCATCTGGTTGCTGTCGCCCTTGGCGCCGTTGACGAACTGCGCGATGCCGACGCTGCCGCCGGCGCCAGGAACGTTGGTGACCTGGACGCTGCGCGCGATGCCGGCCGCGACCAGCGCCTGCTGCATCGAACGCGCGGTCTGATCCCAGCCGCCGCCCGGCGCCGCCGGCGCCATCAGCTTGAGCTCGAGCTGCTGCGCGGGCGCCGGACCGCTCGCCCCGAGCAACAGCGCGACGACCGCGCCGAACAGGCGCATGTGGGACGAGATCATGGGGCTTCCTCCTGAATTTTCGGAAAGCAGCCTGCGGATCGCCGGCTGCATCCGGTCACGTGATCGCATCGCCACTCGGAAAGCGCGGTCCCTTCGGGTCAGGAATCGCTCGCCGATCTCGCGTCTGCGTGTCCCTAGCGACCATTCGCCACAGCCTTCGGCAAGCCGGAGGGCGCAGCTAGCCAGTGCTGCAAATCGCCGCACCATCTCCGGTCATTTTTCGCTTGCTTTGATTCGGCACGGCTCGCCAACGCAAGTTCGGTTCTAGGAACCTTCGCCATTTTCTCCCGTTCCACCTCCGCCGATTGGTACGGCTATTGGAGGAGAGAACATGAAGTTTAAGACCATTGTCGCGGCATCTTTGCTTGCCGCTTTCGTCTCGCCGGCATTCGCAGCGGATGAATTCTACGTCGTCCAGGATGTGAAGACGAAGAAGTGCACGATCGTCGACAAGAAGCCCGTCGACACGACGACCACCGTCGTCAGCCCGTCAGGCACTGTCTACAAGACGCGCTCCGAGGCCGAGACCGGCATGAAGAGCGTCAAGGTCTGTACCTCGGACTAGGAGGCGATCGCATGCCAGTCATCATTCTTTGGGCCGTGCCGGCGATCATCGTCATCGGCGGCGGTATCTACCTGTTCGGCCATCTTCACTGAAGGCGAGGAGTTTCACTTATGAAGTACTTAGCTATCGGCTGCATCATGGCCGCAGCGTTCGCTACCGCCGCGCATGCCGCAACCACCATGCCCGCCGCGCCGGCGGACAGTTCGACCATCACCAATTACTACAAGCAGAATGTCTACGACCCGAAGGAATCCAAGATCGGGACGATCGACGACGTGCTTGTCGACAAGTCCGGCAAGGTGACCGGTCTCGTCGTCGGTGTCGGCGGCTTCCTCGGCGCCGGCGAAAAGGACGTGATCGTGCCGTTCACGGCCGTCAAGTCTCAAAAGAAAGACGACAAGTGGTGGCTTACGCTCGACGAGACCAAGGACAGCCTGAAGGCCGCACCTGGTTTCAAATACGATCGCGCCAGCACGACTTGGAAGCCGGAGAATAAGTAGCATCGACGCCCCGTCTGCTCGCTCAGAGCAGACGGGGCGCTATTCACGCAAGTGATGGCGGCCCTATCCAAGCTCGCCGGAACGGACCAGGGTCGCGCAACGAAACGGCCCCAGCACCTTTGGGGGCCTGGAGGCCGGTGCTGGGGCCGGTTGCCTGATCCGGGGCCGAGCTGTTGGAGCCAGGCAGTCCAATCGATCAACGCCCCCGCGGTTCCGGCATTAGCCTATGTAAATCGGCGACCTAATTTTCCACCGGCATGTCTTGTCTGCAACAGGCCTCCCTCGAGCGGCGCTGATCCGCCGCCGCTTCAGCCGCGGTTCTGACGCGGAGAATCAACCGCAAAAATTTTTCGGCCGGGTTCTTGACACGATATCTCCGGTTTTTATTTTCTTTCGCGCCAGCCCCCAACGCGGTGGCTGGGGCCTGGTCGCCCCTCGGGGCCAGGCGAGACGGGCACCGGTCGTGTCCGGTGCCGTTCATATCCATCTTGCTCTATGGAGGATTTGGCTATGCGCACATACGACTTCTCTCCCCTGTTCCGGTCGACCATCGGATTCGACCGGCTCTTTGATCTTGCCGAAGCAGCCCACCGGGCCGGCGAAGATCACTACCCGCCCTACAACATCGAACGGCTGTCCGAAGACAGCTATCAGATCGTGCTCGCGATCGCCGGTTTTGCGCCGGATGAGATTTCCGTCACGGCAGAGCAGAACGTTCTGACTGTCGAAGGCGTCAAGGTCGAGAAGGCCGAGCGCGAATACATCTATCAGGGCATCTCGACGCGCAGATTCAAGCGCCAGTTCAGCCTGGCCGACTACGTCGAGGTCAAGAGCGCGGCGTTCGACAACGGGCTTCTCAGGATCGAGCTGGCGCGCGAAGTGCCGGAGGCGATGAAGCCGCGACGCATCGCGATCAACGCGGCATCGAACACGGCGCCCCGACAGCTCGAAAACGTCGCCGCCTGATTGAACCGGCGAAGCCGCGTCCGACGAACAGGTCGCGGCTTCGTCTTCTCACTCTTCTCAGCAACTCGTCTTTCGAACGGAGGTATCCATGCGGCCGACGACCGCGCCTGCTCATAACGTTATTGCCTTTCATCTGCCGATTGGCGATCACCACCAATATGAGGTCCCGCACGATGTGGTGCGGGATTCTCGCCTGAGCCTGGCCGAGAAACGCGCTCTCCTGGCATCCTGGGCCTCGGACGCCAGCGCTGTAGCGTCCAATCCCGCTTTGCGCGCACCCAAGGGGCTCAAAGCGCCCGTTCCTGTCAGCGACATCCTCGAAGCGCTTCGCGCGCTCGACAGCGATCCGCACCATCCGCCAGGCGGCCGGCCTGCCCGCCTGCGCTCCGTCGACCGCTGCCTGGCTGCATAGGAGCGCGAGATGACAGACATCAGGCTACCGAAGCAGGTCATCGACCGCCTCGAGGGACGCTGGCGGTCAAGATTTGGACAGGCAAGGCGCCGGAGCTCAGAACTGTTCGACCACCGGCTTGAACAGTTGCGCGCTCATCGCAACAATATTCATCGGTATCGGCGATTGCTGCAGACCCAGCTCTCCGACCTCGAGCGCGAATTCATCGAAAGACGGCTGTCCGAAGAAACCACGGCAATGCAAGGCCTCGCGGCCGACATTCCATCCCTTCCCTCCTCGTTCGATCGCGCAGCTTGCGAGGAGATCACGCCATGAATGGGCTGCAACAACTGCTCATAAGAGGCAGCGAAAAAGTCATCGGTCACTATCAATTCCTGCTGGATAGCGCGACCTCGGAACAAGAGCGCGAACGCTATCGACGGAGGATCGAGGAAGAACGCCGGATACTAGGCCGGTTGCTCGACGATTCCGATCGGTCGTCACGCGCGGCGTGAGCGATTCATGGCGGCGGGAGAGCAAATCCGCTCGTGATGCCCGCCGCTCGCCTCGCGCGAAGGCCGCAAAGCCACCCGCGTGCCTTCGAACCATCAAAGGACGCGTCCGTTATCCGGAGGCTTGCTACGCATCCGGGAGACGTTGCCTTATGTATCTGATCTACTATTTCGCTGTCTTCCTCGCTGTGACCGGCGCAGTCTTTGGCTCATTGGTCACGCTGGAGAAGATCTTTCATTCCATGGGTTCCGCCTAACGATCCCGATCGAAGGTCTCGGATCGGAGCCCTGGTTCGGAATTTCACCCTAGCAAAAGCCAGGCCATGGAGGCGATGAGAGCCACAAGCGACACGGTCGCAGCGCTGACAAAGGCAATCTCCACACCGTCGATATGGTGGTGGTTTGTATGCATTGAGCGTCCTCCTAGATGGGTGCCCGCGGACCTTGAGACAGTAGCCACGCCGCCAAATTGGCGGTGGTTTCGTCATGCCGCGCCTGCCTCAACAGGGTCTCTCGCTCTCGACAGGGAGGAAGGTTCTTGGCCCGTTGACGTAGCCGTTCGGCTTCTTGGGCGAGGCGTTTTTCAAGAGGGAAAATCTGCCTAACCCGGCGTCGTCGCTTCATGGCTCCTCTCTCCAACGCTGACGTTTGGCTGCCCCAAAAGCAAAATCAAAAAGCCCGGGAAGCCTAAAAAGTTCCTGCCAGCTTCGCGTCAATGAGATCAGACGGATGGAACTGGCGAAACGGCATGGACGTTACAGGGCATGGGCATGGCCAAGGACCTGAAGAAACAGGCCAAGACCGCCGAGCAGGCGGCGGTGCGGACGGCTGACGAATTCGCGGCCGAGCAAATGAAGAGCCTCGCCCAAGCGTTCCGGGCTCAGGCCGAGGTCGTCAAACGAAACAAGAAAAAGAAGAAAGATGAGCTTCACCGTAAAAGCTAGGTGCAAGTTTGGAGAGATCGTGCACCGTCGTGGCACGGCCGAAGCAGCTCTACGCAAGGCAAAAGAGCTTTCACGGTCGCAGTGTTACGACATCCACATCGTGACACCTGAAGGCCGAGACTACGACTCGTCCGAGTTTGGGGATCTTCCCCGCACGCCACTGGCTGTGCGCGTTGCTCAGAAAGGCCACACCTATCCATAGGGCAGGAGAGATTCCATAGGGCAGGAGAGGTTTCAAAACGGCAGGCTCAAAAAGCGGCCCCGGCTAACCGCATCACCCTTAGGGTGCGCCCTTCCCCAACCGCCTCGCGCGCGCCATCGGCGCGACAATCAATAGCGGTCGCGATATCCCCGCCGCTGCTGCCCATATGCGGCACGAGGATTGATCCCGCAGGTCACGTTCCTTCCGGAAGCTGACGCGAGACACTGGGCGCGGGTTTGGTACATGCAATCGCCGGGATAGCCGACGCCGCGCCCCTGCACGCACCAGCGATAATCCCGGGCGCTGGCTGGGCTCACACTTGCCAGTCCTGCAACGCCGAACGCCAGGACGAGCTCCAGGACAGCGAACAGGACGGTTGCGCGCATGATCGGGTCCTCGCAAGCAATCGAGGACCAACGGAGCGGCAAGATTAGCGTTCCCTTCGATAGTGGCCGGCCGGTTAGCAAGATCGCAAGCCGCAGCCGGAGCGGCCGCGCCGAGCGCGAGCGCAGGAACCATGCTCCGTTGGGTCGGTTGTTGGAAACCATCCATCCCACACAAAGTCAATCGGCATGCCGTCACGACTGCTTTGGTTTTTAGGGTTTCCGGTTCTGGTAGTTCTGGGTGGTTGCGGCGATCAACTCGAGTGCGATTCAATCGAAACCCGGAAGGCCGTGCTCCAGACCATCTCCAACGATCACCGCAATCCGCTTGTCAATTTCGCCGCCAGGGAATCGACGGCGAAGCCCACTGCGGAAAACGCAAATCCACAATACCTCCTCGGTGAAAAGATCGTCACGACCTCGGCAAGTGAGGACAAGCGAACATTGCAATGCAGCGGCGGCATCTCGGTTTCCGTGGGCGACATCAAGGCTTCCAAGGAAGTCGAATTCACCGTGCAGAAATCGAGCGACGGAAAGTTGGCGGTTTCGGTTGCTCCATTTCAGTTTTGAGTTACGACAAACTCAGTGTCGTCCTGGCGAAAGCCAGGACCCATTACCCCAAATCACTATTGTTGCGCGATGCTGGGGCCGCGATCCCGCTCATCGCCAAATGCGGTGGTTATAGGTCCTGCTTTCAGGACGACGATCGTGCGCGAGGAACCTGCACCGTCATCGCGTCGTTGCGAGCAAAGCAAATCGCCGCCGAGGAAGCCTTGCCGACGACGCGGAATCAGACCGCGAAGCCAGGCGCGCCGCTACAGCCCGGTATAGCCGGCCTTCACGTGGTCGGTACTACCGTCGAGCTGGCGCAGATAGGTCAGCCCGCACACCGTCAACCGATGCGGATCGCGCTCGCCGGCGTCGAACAGCGTCTGCACGTACTCTGTCACCTTCGCCCGCGCTTCGTCGCTCGCAGCGGGCGTGCGGTTGAGCAGCAGATCATACGTCTGCATGATCCGATCGATAGCGGCTTCCATTGAAGTCTCCGGGTTGACGCTCAGGCGACCACCAGCGTCTCGGCCTCGAACTTCGCGATCGCCTTGTTGGCGAGGCGGAGGCGGTTCATCTCACCGCGCTGGAACAGCTTCACGATGATGCCGAGCAGGCGCTCATTGGTGGCGAAATTGTCGGCGATGGCGCCGGATTTGCGCAGATAGTTCGAGGCGATCGCGTAGGCGTCACCGACGACCTCGACATTCAGCACCTCAATCCCGCGTTCGAGCAACATATCCCTGCCTCTCCGTTGGCTAACGGATAAGCCGCAGGGAACGCCTTGGTTCCTCGCCGGGGCCCATTTATTTTCGCAGGTGCAGCATGAAAAACGCATCGGCCGGGCATGACCGATGCGTTGACTGGAGCAAGGTTGGACCGGAGCAAGGCTGGACTGAAGGAAGGCTGCCGGTCTTCTCGCGCGGCCGGCTTGGCCATCAGGCGAAAACGGGAAGGCTCAGAGGCGATACAGGATCTGGTCGGTCCAGAACCGCTCGAGGCGATGCAGCGACTTGTTGAGGCTCGCGAACTCCTCGTTCGAGATGCCGCCGACCTGCTCCACCGTCTTGACGTGCTTCTGATAGAGTGCGTCGACGATCTTGCGGACCTCCTGGCCCTGCGGGGTCAGCCGGATGCGGACCGAGCGGCGATCGACGCGCGAGCGCTGATGATCGAGGAAGCCGAGCTCGACGAGCTTCTTCAGATTGTAGGAGACGTTGGAGCCGAGATAGTAGCCGCGGGTGCGCAGCTCGCCGGCGGTCAACTCCTTGTCGCCGATGTTGTACAGGAGCAGCGCCTGCACCGAGTTGATGTCGGCGCGGCCACGACGATCGAATTCGTCCTTGATGACGTCGAGGAGCCGGCGATGCAGCCGCTCCACCAAAGTCAGGGCTTCGAGATAGAGCGGCTGCACCGGAGCTTGACCGGTAGCGCGATCAGCGGCATCCGCCGCCGTTGTCGCAACGGCTTTCATCATGACACTTCCCCTGTTTGTCGTTTTTATCGACTTTATTCGACGAAACTTGTGTCCCGCCTGATAGGTCCAACGTAAGGGGGCCGTTTGAATATCCGCTTAAATAAGAGAATAAAGAGATCATGAATTTAAGACAGTGAATCGTGGATTAAGCCCATGGATCAAAGGCTTTTCGCAACTTTTCATTGACGGTGGCGGACCCTTGTTCACGCTTCGTCTGCCTGCCCTGTCACATTCGGAAACAGCATCGTCTGAATTCGAAACGGTGGCGTAACGGGTATGAGGGAACCCTTTACGGTGACCGATTGGTTACCGGAAAATTCTTTGAAAATTTTACCGGAGTGCAGCGGCGGGACGTGCACGCGATGCGCGCAAGCGGTGCCGATCTGTTGTGGGGGCCAGACCGGTTCCGCCGTCGGCCCGCGCAAAGCCGGCCGGCACACGCGCCGAGGTCCGGTGAAATGGGCCCCGACGGCAGGTCCCGTAGAGACGGTCCCGCAAGGGAGTGTCTCAAACGGATGCGATCTGTCGGCACCCACCTATCAGAACCAGCAGAGCTGTCTTCTCGTTGCGCGCACGGCTGGCAAATATTGCCGGCCGCGGCCGGCTATTCGTGGCGCTGTCGCCACGGGGCAACAGTGCATCAGGCCATCGCTGCACGCCGGCCTATGGCGGGCGTTCGCGCGCCGACATCCAGGCCAGCGCGAGATAGGCGGCGAGCATCAGCGCCTCGAGCCCGACCACGGTGAGACTGCCGCCATAGATGCCGGGAAACATCAGCTCGATGACCGCCATCGACACCACGGTGGTCAGCCACACCACGGCGCCCCAGGGCGTCGCGAGCCAGAGCCCGACGGCGGCGACGAGCTCGATGACGGCGAAATAGATCGTGGCGGTCTGCCAGGCCATCGACTGGTTCTCGAAGGCCTCCTCCTCGCCGCCGACGAAGCCGGTCACCTGGGCCCAGTGATAGAGGCCCTTGGCGACCGAGACGACGGCCATGATGCGCAGGAAGATGACGAGGCGCCGCGTCCACGCATTGTCGTCCGGCTCGATCCGGTCGGACGAGATCGCGCTCACCGAGATGGCATTGTCCCGCGCCTGATCGCGTGCAGAGGTGTCAGACATCCGAATCGCCGCATAGCGGCTGCAAAATGGGGTTCATGGGCGCAGTCTTGGCCCGCCGGGGACGCAAAATCAATTGCCGTTGCGGCAAATCAAGGGCGCCACGGATGCAATAGCGGCGCAATGACGGCGGCCCTGACAGGTGCTAGAAACGGACTTATATCAGGTCCAGACCTTATCAGGTCCAGAATGCCGTCCGTCGAGGAGAAGAAGACATGGCGATCAAATTCGGGCGCCCGATTGAACTGCGTGATGCGCCCCGGCGGCAGAGCGATGCCCTCGCCTCCCCCTCGCTCGACCTCACGATCCGGATGCGGCGCAACCGCAAGTCGGAATGGGCCCGACGCCTGGTGCGCGAGAACGTGCTGACCAGCAATGACCTGATCTGGCCGATGTTCGTGGTCGATGGCCACAACACCCGCACGCCGGTGGCCTCGATGCCCGGCGTCGACCGGCTCACCGTCGACCAGATCGTCCGCGACGCCGAGCGCGCGGCAAGGCTCAACATTCCCTGCATCGCGCTTTTCCCGTTCACCGAGCCGTCGCTGCGCGACGAGCAGGGCTCGGAGGCGCTCAACCCCGACAATCTGGTCTGCCAGGCGGTGCGCGCGATCAAGAAGGAGTTTCCCGACATCGGCGTGCTCTGCGACGTCGCGCTCGATCCCTTCACCAGCCATGGCCATGACGGGCTGATCGAGGACGGCAGGATCCTCAACGACGAGACAGTCGCGGTGCTGGTGAAGCAGGCGCTGACCCAGGCCGAGGCCGGCTGCGACGTGATCGCGCCGTCGGACATGATGGACGGCCGGATCGGCGCGATCCGCGAGGCGCTCGACGACAACGGCTTCGGCGACGTGCAGATCATGTCCTATGCGGCGAAATACGCCTCCGCCTTCTACGGCCCGTTCCGCGACGCGATCGGCTCGGCCAAGACGCTGACCGGCGACAAGCGCACCTACCAGATGGACAGCGCCAATTCCGACGAGGCGCTGCGCGAGGTCGAGCTCGACATCGCCGAGGGCGCCGACATGGTGATGGTGAAGCCGGGCATGCCCTATCTCGACATCGTCCGCCGCGTGAAGGACCATTTCGCGATGCCGACCTTCGTGTACCAGGTGTCCGGCGAGTACGCGATGATCGCGGGCGCCGCCGCCAATGGCTGGATCGACGGCGAGCGCGCGATGATGGAGAGCCTGGTCGGCTTCAAGCGCGCCGGCGCCGACGGCATCCTCACCTATTTCGCGCCGAAGGCCGCCGAAAAGATCAAGGCGGAGAGCTGACGGCCGCCGCCCGTTATTGCGACAAGTGGATCGCTTCGCTCCGCTCGCAATGACGGCGTGAAGGTAGAACCGCTCAATCCAGCCCCCGAATCGCCGGATTATTTCGGCTAGTTAATGTTCGCGCAGGCTTGGCGAATGCGCCTCCTGTTCCCATGTCCTGCGCGGGACTTTCATCGGAGGTTGGTCATGTCTTACGGCAATGACGGCGGCACCTGGCGCAACGAGGCCTGGCGCAACGACGGCGGCGTTCCTCCGCATGCGTTCGACCCAATGATGCAGCCGGACCTGTTCCGCGGCGTGCTGACGCGACGTGTCTTTGCGTTCCTGATCGACCTGTTCGTGCTGTCGGTGCCGGTGATCCTGGCGGTGATTTTCATCGCGGTGTTCGGCCTCGTCACGCTCGGTCTCGGCTGGGCGCTGTTCTGGCTGGTCTCGCCGGCCTCGATCGTCTGGGCGATCGTCTACTACGGCGCCTCGATCGGCGGGCAGCACTCGGCCACCATCGGCATGCGCATGATGGATCTGGAACTGCGGACCTGGTACGGTGCGCGCGGCTATTTCGTGCTCGGCGCCACCCATGCGGTGCTGTTCTGGGTGACGATCTCGTTCCTGTCGCCGCTAGTGCTCCTGATCGGGCTGCTCAACGGCCGCCGCCGGCTGCTGCACGACATCGTCCTCGGAACCGTCATTATCAACAGCTCGGTCCGGACCCCCGTCGCCCCGGCCGCGCGGACCTCCTATTAGGCCCGCCTAAACCAATTGACCGTTAGCCTCAGGGGGGCGATGCTCACTCGGCTGCCTGTATTGTTTGTGGAGCCCGACGATCTGACGTGACCCAGCATTCGCGTGATACTCCCCAGTTCTATTTGACGGCGCCCTCGCCTTGCCCGTATTTGCCGGGCCGACATGAGCGGAAGGTTTTCACGCACCTGGTCGGCGACAAAGCGGGCGATCTCAACGACTTGCTGACCCATGGCGGCTTCCGCCGCAGCCAGTCGATCGCCTACCGCCCAGCCTGCGACCAGTGCCGGGCCTGCGTCTCGGTCCGGGTGATCGCCAACGAATTCCGCCCCTCCCGCAACTTCCGCAAGGTGCTGGCCCGCAACGCCGACATCATCGGCGAGCAGCGCACCGCGGTGCCGACCTCGGAGCAATATTCGGTCTTCCGCGCCTATCTCGACCGCCGCCACCGCAATGGCGGGATGGCCGACATGACCGTGCTCGACTACGCCATGATGGTCGAGGACAGCCATGTCGAGACCCGGATCATCGAGTACCGCAAGCGCAATGGCGACAGCGCCATCACCGGCCGCGGCGACGAGCTGATGGCGGTGGCGCTGACCGACGTGCTCAGCGACGGGCTGTCGATGGTTTATTCGTTCTTCGAGCCCGGGCTGGAGGCCCGCTCGCTCGGTACCTTCATGATCCTCGACCACATCGCCCGCGCCCGCCGGCAGGGCCTTCCTTACGTCTATCTCGGGTACTGGATCGAGGGCTCCAAGAAGATGGACTACAAGGGCCGCTTCCTGCCGCAGCAGCGGCTCGCGCCGTCGGGCTGGCTGCGCGTCGACGCATCAGGCGAGGTGCTCGCCGAGCCGCAGGACTAGCTGCCGAAGAACGTATCGATCAGCAGCTTCACGTTCAGGATCACGATCAACCCTGCGACGATCCACGCCGCCACCGCGACGGGGCGTGAGATCGCGAACGCGCCCATCTTGCGTTTGTCGGACACGAACCGCACCAGCGGGATCACCGCGAACGGCAGCTGCATCGACAGCACGACCTGGCTGAACACCAGCAGCTGCGCCGTGCCGCTCTCGCCATAGAGCGCGGCGACCACGATGACAGGGACGATCGCGATGCCGCGGGTCACCAGCCGCTGCAGCCAGTCGGGCAGCTTGAGGTCGAGGAAGCCCTGCATCACGATCTGGCCGGCCAGCGTCGCCGTCACCGTCGAGTTGAGGCCGGAGGCGAGCAGCGCCACGGCAAACAGCGTCGAGGCGATGCCGAGGCCGAGCAGCGGCGACAGCAGTTCGAACGCCTGGTCGATCTCGGCGACATCGGAATGGCCGCTCTTGTGAAAGGTCGCGGCCGCCAGCACCAGGATCGCGGCATTGACGAACAGCGCCAGCATCAGCGCGATGGTGGAATCGGTGGTCGCCCATTTGATCGCGTCGCGCCGTCCCTCCTCGGTGCGCGGGTAGGCGCGGGTCTGCACGATCGAGGAGTGCAGATAGAGATTATGCGGCATCACGGTGGCGCCGATGATGCCGATCGCGATGTACAGCATCTCCGGATTGGTGACGATCTCGCGCGACGGGATGAAGCCGCCGAGCACGGCGGCCACCGGCGGCGCGGCGGCCGCGATCTGGACGACGAAGCAGACCGCGATGACGATCAAGAGCGCGATGACGAAGGCCTCGAGGAAGCGGAAGCCGCGATTCATCAGGAGCAGCAGCAGGAACGCATCCAGCGCCGCCAGCAGCGCGCCGCCGATCAGGGGAATGCCGAACAGCAGCTTGAGCGCGATCGCGGTGCCGATCACCTCGGCGAGGTCGCAGGCGATGATCGCGGCCTCGCAGGCGAGCCACAGCAGCAAATTCACCGGGCGCGAGTAGGTCGCGCGGCAGGCCTGCGCCAGGTCGCGGTCGGTGGCGATGCCAAGCCGCGCGGCAAGCGCCTGCAGCAGGATCGCCATCAGGTTGGAGAGCAGGATGACCGACAGCAACGTGTAGCCAAACTTCGATCCGCCCGCGAGGTCGGTGGCCCAGTTGCCGGGGTCCATATAGCCGACCGAAACCAGATAGCCCGGCCCGGCGAAGGCCAGCAGCCGCCGCCACCACAGGCCGCCTGACGGCACCGCGACGGTCGCGTTCACCTCAGGCAGGCTGCGCACATGTCCGGCATCGCCCCGCCAGCCACTTGGCACGGCATTGGGAACCGAAACGGAAGACAGTTCAGGGGTCCGAGCATCCATCCGACAAGGATGGCCGATCTGTCCCGTTATTGCAACTCATTTGCAACTGCATCTAGGCTCACGAAAATGATACCACCGCCCTCCTTGTAAAGCACTAAGGAAGCGCTTTACGTTAGATGCATGATTAAGCTGCCCGTCGAGACGCCCACCGCAACCCTGCGTTACGCCCTCGCCCCTGACCCTTCAGGCATCGAGGCGATCGAGGCGACCTTTGCGGCCTATGACCGGATGATGGCGATCCTCGCCGAGGTCGCCCCCGTCGGCGCCAACCTCGTCTCGCTGCACGCCCAGGCCTACGAGAAGATCCGCAAGGAGACCGGCCTCCCCGCACGGCTGGTGACGCTCGGCCTGCGCGACCGTGCCAATTACATCGCAGGCGCCGCCGTCCGCCGGATACCGCTCGACGACAAGTTGTTTGCGATCAAGGGCCCAACTTCACTGACCATTAGCACTGTTAGCGGACGCGTCTTGGTGCCGTTCGATGTGCCGGGATATGTCTCAGGCTGGGAAAGCCCCTTCCCGGCGCATTTGATCTCGGATGGACGCGGCTACGAAATCCACATCGCCGTCAAATCGAAATCAGCACAACCGGAGGAGAAGACCATGCTTCACGAAGGCATCCTTGCGCGCATGGGCCGGCTTCTTGCCGCCATCGCGAGCCAGACCATCGACAATGTCGAGAACAACAACAAGGTCGCGCTGGTCAAACAGGCGATCCGCGAGATCGACGCCGGCGCCGACGAAGCGCGCTACGCGCTCGGCAAGTCGCGCGCCGAAGAATTCCGCCTGAAGAAGCGGCGCGAAGAACTGGATACCGAAACGACCAATCTGAACGAAAAGATTCGTCTCGCACTTGCGGAAAATCGCGAGGATCTCGCGCGTGCCGGCGTCGCACGGCAAATTGATCTGGAGTCGCAGGTGATCGCGCTGGAACGCGCGATGGATTTCATCGAGCTCGAAATCGACGAGCAGACCAAGGCGCTGCAGGCCATGCTCGGCGCGCGCCGCGAGGCGGAGACGCGTTTGGCCGATCTCGAACAAAGCCTGATCCGCGAGGCCCAGGACGAAACCAGCCGGGGCCCATCGACGACCAATACATTGAGTGCTGAGCGCGCCATGGCGGCGATCGCCCGGGTCACCGGCGTTCCCGCCTCCAGCGTGCTCGGCGACAAGGAGCTTGACGAACTCGATCGCCTGCATCGCGAAAAGGAAATCGCGGCGCGGCTTGAAAGGATCAAGTCAGAAAAATGAGTGCAGTTGGCGACATTCTGCTCGCCCCCGACGTGCGGCCCTTCGCGGTCGCGGCTGCGATCATGGTGGCACTTGGCGGTATCGAACTGTTCAGCACCATGATCGGACTTTCGATCAGCGAATTGATCGGCAAGGATTTCGCGGTCGAGGCCGAGAGCCACAATGCTCTCAGTGGCCTGTTTCTCTGGATCAACGCCGGACGGCTTCCCCTCCTGATCCTGATCATCCTGATCCTCGGCATCTTCTCGATCGGAGGCTTCCTGCTTCAGGGACTGGCGCATGCCGCAGGCACCGCCATCCCGGTCTCGCTTGCCGCGGTGGTTGCTGCCGCAGGCAGCATCCCCGTGATCAGAAATACCAGCCGCGGCCTCGCCCGCGTCATTCCGCGCGACGAGAGCTATGCGGTCAACGACAGCGACTTTGTCGGCAAGGTCGCAACCGTGTCGGTCGGCCCGCTCGATCAGGGCCTGCCCGGCCGGGTCCGTCTCAAGGATGTCTTCGGCAACTGGCACACCGTGTCGGCGCGTGCCAGCGCGGAGTCCGAGGCATTGCCGGTCGGCGCCAGCGTGCTGCTGGTCGATCGCGATGCCAAGGGCTTCATCGCGATTGCCGCTCCAGCCGACCTCGTCGAACAACAACGATCTTCCAACAGGGCATAACACATGTGGGAACTTGCTGTACCCGTCGTTATTGGCGTCATCGTCATCCTCGTTATCGGTCTCCTGTTCGCAAAGCTCTACAAGCGCTCGACGCGCGATGAGGCCTATGTCCGCACCGGCCTCGGCGGCCAGAAGGTGGTGCTCGACGGCGGCTCGCTCGTGCTGCCGATCTTCCACTCCACCGCCGCGGTGAACTTGAAAACGCTACGGCTCGAGGTCGCGCGCGGCGGCCCGGACTCGCTGATCACCAAGGACCGCATGCGCGTCGACATCGGCGCCGAGTTCTATCTGCGCGTCAAACCCGACGCGTCGTCGATCGCGCTCGCGGCGCAGACCCTCGGCAACCGCACCAATGACGCGGCCGAGCTGCGCGAGCTGGTCGAGGCCAAGTTCGTCGACGGCCTGCGCTCGGTCGCCGCGACCATGAACCTCGAGGAATTGCAGGAGCAGCGCGCCACCTTCGTCAAGGCGGTGCAGGACGCGGTCGGCGCCGACATCCAGAACAACGGTCTCGAGCTTGAATCGGTGTCGCTGACGAAGCTCGACCAGAGCGACATCAAGCACTTCAACCCGAGCAATTTCTTCGATGCGCATGGTCTCACCACGCTGACCAAGATCACCAAGGAGCGTGAGCAGGAGCGCAACCAGATCGTCCGCACCACCGAGGTCAACATCGCCCAGCAGGATCTGGTGGCGCGGCAGACCACGCTGACGATCGAAAGCACCAAGCGCGAGGCCGAGCTCGCCCAGCAGCGCGACATCGCCAACAAGACCGCCGCGATGCGCGCGCAGACGGCGCAGGTCGAACAGACCGCGCTGCAGAACGAGGCCGAATACCGCATCCAGCAGGAGCTCGCGGTCGCCAACAAGCAGACCGAGGCCAACCAGGCCCGCGACACGCGCAAGATCGAGGCCGATCTCGCGGTCAAGCGCCGCAACACCGAGATGGAGCGCGACCTTCAGATCGTCGCGCAGGAAAGCGCGATCGCGGTCGCGGCCAAGAGCAAGGAGCAGTCGGAAGCCCAGACCATCGCCGAGACCGCGCGTGCCGTTGCGATCGCTGCCGAGGAAAAGGTCACCACCGCCCGCGCCACCGAGATCGCCGAGCGCGACAAGATCATCAACGTGATCGCGGCGCGCAAGGCGGCCGAGACCGACGCGATGCCGATCACGGTGATGGCCGAGGCGGAACGCCAGGCCGCCGCCAACAAGGCGGAAGCCACCAACGTGCTCGCCAAGGCCGATGCGGCGGCTGCCACCACCCGCGCTGCCGGCGTCAAGGCGCTCGGCCAGGCCGAAGCCGAGGTCGCGACGATGAAGGCGGAGGCGCGCAACAGACTGAGCGCCGACATGATCGCCTACGATCTCAACCTCGCGCGGATCAACGTGATCCCGAGCGCGCTCGCCGAGGCGGTGAAGCCGATCGAGAAGATTTCCGACATCCGGATCTTCGACACCGGCAGCATGCTCGGTCGCGGCGGCGCCAACGGCCACGCCAACGGCAATGGCGGCCTCGGGCTCGGCGACGGGCTCGCCGCGCAGCTGCTGTCGGTCTCCGCATTCAAGCCGATGATCGACAAGATCCTCTCGGAGGCCGGCTTCCCCGCCGGCTCCGACGCACTCACCAGCCTGACCAGCGCGCTGGCGCAGCGCAAGGCCGAGGTCGCCGAAACACCGACGGTGGGCATCGAAAGCGCGCCAACCGCGCTGGTCGGCAGCATTACGGGCCAACTGGCGCCTGCTCCCAAACCGCAGTGACAGCTTTCAGCCAAGTCTGACTCTGGAAGAGCCCGCCGATCCCCTTCGGCGGGCTTCTGCTTTTGGCGTTATCGGGAAACGGGTGGGATCGGGCCTCTTCCAACCACACACTACCGGGCAGTCGAATGATCAAGGATTCCGTCATGTCCGCCGATACGCCTCGCCTGCCGGCCACCTTCAACCGCCTGGCCTGGTCCAATCTCGCCGCGCAATCCGCCGAACAGATTGCGCTTGCGGCTGCGCCCATCGTCGCTGTGCTGCTGCTCGGCGTCGGCGAAGGCCAGACCGGCCTGTTGCAGACCGCACTGACGCTGCCCTTCATCCTGTTTGCGATTCCCGCCGGCCTGCTCGCCGACCGCGTGTCGCGGCGCTGGGTGATGGCGGGCTCCGAAGCGCTGCGCGCGGCCGCGCTTGCCGCGATCCTGCTGCTCTTGTGGCTCGGCCTGATGACGCTGCCGCTGCTCGCTTTGCTCGGCTTCATCGCGGTCTGCGGCACGGTCGCCTACAGCGTCGCTGCGCCGGCGCTGGTCCCTTCGCTGGTGACGTCACAGCAATTGCCGGCGGCGAACGCCCGCATCGAGCTCGCGCGTACCGTCGCGTTCGCCAGCGGCCCCGCGCTCGGCGGCGTGCTGGTCGGCTGGGTCGGGGCCGCGCCCGCATTCGGCTTCGCCGCGGCATTGTCGGCGATCGCGGTCGTGCTGCTCGCCGGCATCTACGAGCCGGCGCGCCAGCCTGCCCCGCGGCGCCATCCGTTGCAGGACATAAAGGAAGGCGCGGCCTTCGTGATGCACCACGCCTTGCTGCGGCCGGTGTTCATCACCCAGTTCATCTTCAACACCGCGTCGTTCCTGCTGCTCGCCGTGTTCGTGCCCTATGCGGTGCGCCATCTCGGGCTCAGCGCCACCGGCGTCGGCACCACGCTTGCGATGTACGGCGTCGGCATGGTGGTCGGTGCGCTGTTCGCGACCCGCGTGATGAAGCGGCTGGCGTTCGGCACCGTGATCGGGCTCGGCCCGGTCACCGGCTTCGTCGCCGCGGCCGTGATGGCGCTGACGACCTGGATTGCGACGCCGCTGCTCGCGGGCCTCAGCTTCTTCCTGCTCGGCGTCGGCCCAATCCTGTGGGTGATCTCGACCACCACGCTGCGGCAGTCGGTGACGCCGCCCTCGCTGCTCGGGCGCGTCTCGGCGATCAACATCATGAGCTACGGCGCGCGCCCGCTCGGCTCCGCGCTCGGCGCGGTCGTCGGCGGCCTCTACGGCGCCGAAGCCTGCCTCTATCTCGCGGCCGCGATCTTCGCCGCCCAGGCGCTGGTGATCCTGATGTCGCCCGCGGTGTCGCTGACGCGGCAGCCCGACATGGTCGGCGACCCCGCGCGCTGCTGATCCCGGGTCTTCTCAGCCGTCATTGCGAGCCAACGGGTCGCGCGAATGCGCGCCCGATGACAGGCTCCACGAAGCAATCCATTTTTCCGCATATGCGGGACGATGGATTGCTTCGTCGCTTCAGCGCAAAATTGCTCTGCAATTTTGTCGCGAGCTTCTCGCAACGACGGTGGAGAGACGCTAGCTCGCCAGGTACCGCTCGTATTTGCCGCCGACGACCTCGTCGGCGGCAATCGCCGGATCCAGCGTGTATAGATCCTGTGCATGGCCGATGCCGCGCAGCACGAAACGGCCGGTGGAGACCAGATAGTTGCGGCCGGCGGCGTCGAGCCCGGTGCGGAAATCGGTCGAGGTCAATAGTTCGCGGTCGACCGAGGCGCACATCGATGCGATCCGGCTCACCTCGTTGACGGCGGGCCCGACCACCGTGAAATCCAGCCGGTCCTCGCTGCCGATATTGCCGTAGAACACCTGGCCGACATGGAGCCCGACATAGGCCGTGGTGGTCGGCCGGCCCTCGTTCTCGCGGCGATCGTTCAGCACGCGGATGTTATGCCGGAATCTGTGCTCGGCCCGCAGCGCCGCTCGCTTGGCGCCTGCCACGTTCTCTCCGGTGAACATCGCCAGCACGCCGTCGCCGATCAGCTTCAGCACCTCGCCGCCGGCGTCATGGATCGCGTCGATCGATGCCTGCGCATAGTCGTTGAGGAACGGAATGATCTCGTCCGGGCCGATCCGCTCGCTGATCGCGGTGGAGCCGCGCACGTCGGAGTACCACAGCACGGCCTTGATCTTCTCGGTGATGCCGCGCTGCATGCGTCCGCGCAGCACCTGCTCCGCGGTGTCCCGGCCGAGATAGACCCGTCCGAGCGTGCGGGCGATCTCGACCTGCGCGGCCGACTTGATCGCGAGCCCGAGCACCGGCACCAGGTCGCGCAGCGCCGCCATGTGGTTCTCGTCGAACCCGTCCGAGCGGCGGGTGGTGTAGTAGGAGTAGAAGCAGTCCATCTCGCCGATCGTGCCGGCCTCGCCGAAGCGATGCACGAAGGCGGCGAAATGCTTGTGGCCCTTCTCGGCCAACTCGCCGATCATGGAGAAATCGTGCGAGGTGTCGGCGAGATCGATCACTATCTCGTCATGGCCGTTTTCGAGCATGTGATAGAAGGCCGACCGCCGCCAGGTCTGGCTGGCCTCGCCGGTGCTGGTCGAGCCGTATTCGAAGATGTCGGCCTCGTTGCTCTCGCCGTCGTTCCAGCGGAAACCGCGTCCTTCGAAGATCGGATGCAGTGTATCGATGAAGACGATCGCCCGCGACAGCGGCATGCCGGCCGCCCGGCAGCGCTCGCAGAAACCGCGCAGCAGGTCGTTTTCCGGCAGGCCCGTCAGACCCTGACGGACCAGCCAATTCATGATGCGCAAACGGGGCGTCAGTTCCATAAGCTGGATTATGCCGGGCAATTGGTGCGGGAGGAAGGGCTGGTCGTCGCGTGACAGATGCGAACGCCAATGCGGCATTGCAAGGCCGCCCGCCTCACCATTTCGCGCGGAACACGGCCGCCGAATGGCGCCGATTCCGCTTCCTTTTGTCCGGGCCTTCGCGCACAACAGCGCATGGACAACGACGCTGGCCCGCCAAACCCGATCCGACGCCTCATGCAATGGGCGATCACCCCGCCGCAATCCTATGGGGTCTATCTTGTCGGCCTTATCCTGGTGTTCGTCCTGTCGTTCTACGCCGGCACGCTGAAGCCGACGCACTCGCCTGCCCCGCCGGCGGCCGCGCCTGCCGCGCCGCGCGGCTGATCAGACCGATTTGGTTTCCGACGTCGCGATCCAGATCCCGGCGAAGACCGCGATCAGGCCGACGACCAGATTGGCCGTGATCGGCTCGCCGACCAATTGCTTCGCAAGCAGCGCGGCGGCGATCGGATTGACCGTCATGGTGTTGGCGACGCGGGTCGGCGAGGCCCGCTCGAGCGCCAGCACCCACAGATGAAAGCCAGCGCGCCGCCGGCTATGCCGAGATAGAGCCCCGCGATCCATTGCGACGTGCCGAACTCGCGCAGCGTCGCCAGGCTGCCGGTGAACGATCCCACCGCCACCAGCGCGGCCGCGCCGGCGCCCATGCCGACGGCAAGGAAGCCGAGCGCGCTGGAGCGGCGGATGAACGGCCGCGACAGCACGTTGTAGAAGGCCATGCAGAGCACTGCGGCGGCCATGATCAGTTCGCCGCGCCATGCGCCCACTGGCGCCGCCGCCAGCCCGGATGCCAGCGCCGCCGCCAACGCCGAGCACCGCGATCGAGACCCCGATCGATTTGCGCATCGTCAGCGGCTCGAAGCCGAGCAAGGCGCCGACCACCATCGTCGAGAGCGGCAAGGTCGCCAGCGCCAGGCTGGCGCGCGCCGCCGTCGTGTAGGACATCGCGAGATTATAGAGCACGAAGAACACGCCGAAGAAGGCGACGCCGAGCGCCGCGACCGCCGGCAAGTCGTCACGCCGCGGCCACTTCGCCCCGAGCAGGACCGCGGCGGGCAGCACACAGAGAAAGCCGATCACCCAGCGCAGGATCGCCAGCGTGATCGGGTCGGCATTGCCCGCCAGGTA
This sequence comes from Bradyrhizobium sp. USDA 4504, assembly GCF_054063995.1. Classification (NCBI taxonomy): domain Bacteria; kingdom Pseudomonadati; phylum Pseudomonadota; class Alphaproteobacteria; order Hyphomicrobiales; family Nitrobacteraceae; genus Bradyrhizobium; species Bradyrhizobium sp. USDA 4504. The sequence goes on from NZ_JBSSGV010000001.1 coordinate 3,269,179, forward strand.
ACGGGTGATCGCCGCGGCGGTGCCGCCGAGGCAGCTCGAGACCAGTGCAATCGCAACGCCGATCCACTCGCCCATTCCGATCCCCATGCGTTTTCGGTTCGCTTGTGGCATCTTGCCCAGCAAGATCATTCCGGCAACTACTTCACAGGTATTCATGTCGCAGCAGCGCGATTTTTCGGCCAGCCTGCGCTGGTGGCGGCAGCGCAAGGGGCACTCGCAACTCGAGCTCGCCGGGCGCGCGGATATCTCCCAGCGCCATCTCAGCTTTCTCGAGCTCGGCCGCGCCGCGCCGAGCCGCGACATGGTGATCCGGCTTGCCGCGGCGCTCGACGTGCCGTTGCGCCAGCAGAACGCGCTCTTGGTCGCGGCCGGCTTCGCGCCGGTCTGGCGGCAAACCGACCTCGCCGCGCCGGAGCTCGCCCAGATCCGCTACGCGCTCGATTTCATCCTGGCACAGCAGGAGCCCTTCCCGGCGGTCGTGGTCGACCGGCACTGGAATCTGCTGCTCGCCAATGCAGGCGCAAGCCAACTGGTGGAATTCCTGGTCGGGCCGCTGGCGCCAGGCACGGCGGTCAACCTCGCCGATGCGCTGGTCGCGCCCGGTGTGTTGCGCCCCTATCTCACCAACTGGACCGAGGTGGCCGGCCACTTCGTCCGCAGCGTCGAGGCCGATGCCGCCGCCGACGGCACCACCGCGACGGCGGAATTGCTCAAGCGCCTGCTGGCCTATGACGGTGTCGAGGCCGCGTTGGCCGCGCCGACCGGACCCGCATCCGGACCGGTGCTGCCGATGCTGTTCCGCAAGGGCGACGTCAGCCTGCAGCTGTTCACCACGATCGCGACGCTGGGGACGCCGCAGGACGTCACGCTGCAGGAGCTGCGCATCGAAAGCTTCTTTCCGATGGACGAGAAGACCGCGCAGATCTTTCGAAACTGGTCGAAAGCGAACACCGCCACGGCGGCTCAGTCGTAGAATTCCGGCGACAGCTTCAGCCCGTCGCGCTGCGCCTTGTCGTGGTTGATCCAGAGCTGCGCCTTCTCTTTCGTCAGCGTATCGGCGATCTTCTGCATCGAGGCCAGCGTCTGCTCCTTGCTGGCGTTCATGCTCGGCGCGCGCCGATTGTCCCAATTATCCCTGAAGTGAACGGCATCGCCGGTCAGCACGATCGCACCTGTCTTCGGCAGCTTCACCAGCAGCGACTGGTGGCCGGGCGTGTGGCCCGGCGTCGACAGGATGGTGACGCTGCCGTCGCCGAACACGTCGCGGTCGCCTTCGAGCTTGGTCACGGGATGCTCGGGCTTGAAGCGCGGCGCGTTGTTGGCGCCGGGCCATTCATATTCCGCCTTCTGCACATACAGCATCGCGGCCGGGAACAGCTCGACATTGCCGATGTGATCGGGATGGGTGTGCGACACGGCGATCGCCTTGATGTCCGACGGCTTGACGCCGAGCTGGTCGAGCTGCGCGGCGAGCGTCTTCGGCCGCCGCCAGGTGACCGCCTTGGGATCGGCCGGCGCAAGGCCGTTCGGCATCGCCGCCACCGCGTCGGGAATCCCGGTGTCCCACAGGAACCAGCCCCGGGCATGCTTGATCAGGTAGCAATTGTCGACGAAGTCCATCGACTTGCCTTCGTTGACGCCGGGCGACCAGCGTGAAATGTCGCCGGCAACGCCTTCACCGCAGTTGAGGATGTAGAGCTTCTCGACGCCTGGTTTCGCCGGCTCGGCGTCGTCCGCATGCGGCAGCGCGCCCACGGCGAAGGACAACATTGCAAGACCGATTGCCTTCTTCACGTCGCCCTCCGTTGATCACGCCAGCCATTCGCGTGGCCGCAATGTGCCGTGTCGTCGCCGCCCGTGGAAGACGTGGACATGGGTCGATCGATCAATTGAATGCGAGTGGATCGCGGCTGCCTAGGCTAGACCATTTCCGCCGGCGCCAGCCGGCAGGTCTCGCTGCTGATCTCGACCTGCAGCGTCGCGTGGTGGATGCTGAAGCGCTCCGAGAGCTCGGCGCAGACGTGATGCAGGAAGACGTCGTCGTGTCCGCCGGGCCGCACCAGATGCGCGGTCAGCGCGGTCTCGCTCGTGCTCATCGCCCAGACGTGCAGGTCGTGCACCTCGGTGACGCCTTCGAGCGCTGCGAGATAATCCCTCACCTGTTTGAGGTCGATCCCCCTCGGCACCGCGTCGAGCGCGAGGTTGACGCTGTCGCGGGCGAGCTCCCAGCCACTCAGCAGCACCATCACGGCGATCACCAGGCTGATCGCCGGATCGAGCCACTGCCAGCCGGTCGCCATGATCAGGAGCGCGGCGATCACGACGCCGAGCGAGACACCGGCATCCGCCGCCATGTGCAGATAGGCGCCGCGGACATTGAGGTCGCTGTCGCGGCCGCGCATGAACAGCAGCGCGGTGCCGCCATTGATCAGGATGCCGAGCGCCGCGACCCAGACCACGGTCCAGCTTGCGACCTCCGCCGGCTCGCGCAAGCGGTTGATCGCCTCGACCGCGATACCGCCGACCGCGATCAGGAGCAGCCCGGCATTGAACAGCGCCGCCAGGATCGAGGCGCGACGGTAGCCATAGGTGTGGGTATCGGTCGGCCGCCTGCCGGCGAGCCATGCCCCGCCCCAGGCCAACAGCAGCGCGATGACGTCGGAGAGATTGTGAACCGCGTCGGAGACCAGCGCCAACGAGTTGGCGGAATAGCCGAAGATCAGCTCCGCGACGACGAAGGCGGTATTCAGCGACGCGCCGAGCGCAAAGGCCGTGCCGAAACTGTCAGGCGCGTGGCTGTGCCCGGCATGGGAATGCCCGGCATGTCCGTGAGAATGACCGCTGTGGTCGTGGTCGTGATTGTGCGCCATGGCAACCGTCGCCCGATGTCGTCGGCGACGGTTATAGCGCGGTGAAATGTGGATACTATCACACCGCGCACTGAGCCCCCGTAGCCCGGATGGAGCGCAGCGCAATCCGGATCACTGGTGATCCGGCGCGAGCTCCCGGATTTCGCTTCGCTTCATCCGGGCTACAACACCGTTACTCCACGCCGCGATTGAACTTATTCGACTTCGGCAGGCCGTGGGCGAGCCGGCCGGCGTCGGCGCGGTTGCCGCGCCAGTCGGCCAGTTCCTTCATGGTCATGCTGTGCTCGCGGCCGGCGGAATCCTTCCAGCTCAAGCCGGCCTTGGCGTCGAACACCGCAACGTCAGACAGCGACGCGCTGGTGTATTTCTGCAGGCGCACGCCGCGGCCGCGCGCCATCTCCGGCACCTGGTCGAGGCCGAACAGCACCATCTTGTGGTTGGTGCCGATCACCGCAACGGTGTCGCCGTTCACGGTCGTGATCGCGCGGGCCTCGTTCGGCATCTCGACATTGAGCACCTGCTTGCCCTTGCGGGTGTTGCCGACGCAGTCCTCTTCCTTGACGACAAAACCCTGCCCCTCGCTGCTCGCGATCAGGAACTTGCGCTCGCCCTTGTTGACGAACAGCGAGATGATCGCGGCGTCCTGCTCGAGGTCGATGAACATGCGGATCGGCTCGCCATGGCCGCGGCCGCCCGGCAGTTTTGCCACGTCGAGCGAATAGAACTTGCCGTTGGTCGCGAACAGCAACAGCTTCGAGGTGGTCTCGGCGAAGAACGAGTGCTCGAGCTTGTCGTCGGTCTTGAAGGCAAGGCCGGAGAGATCCTCGACATGGCCCTTCAGCGTCCGTACCCAGCCCTTCTCTGAGATCACGACGGTGCACGGCTCGCGCTCGACCAGCGCTTCCTCGATCGCGGCGAGGTCATGCTCGGGCGCATCGGCGAAGGTGGTGCGGCGCTTGCCGAGCGGCGTCTTCGGCCCGAAGATATCGCGGACCTTGCGCACCTGATCGCTGACCTTGGCCCATTGCTCCGTCTCGGAACCGAGCAGGCCCTCGATGCCCTTCAGCTCCTTGCGAAGATCTTTGTCCTCGGTGCGGATCTCCATCTCCTCCAGGCGGCGCAGATTGCGCAGGCGCATGTTGAGGATGGCATCGGCTTGGATCTCCGTGAGCTTGAAGGTCTTCATCAAGACCGGCTTCGGCTCGTCCTCGGTCCGGATGATCTTGATCACCTTGTCGAGGTTCAGATAGGCGACGAGGTGGCCGCCCAGCACTTCCAGGCGGTGCTCGATCTGGGTCTTGCGGAATTTGGTCCGCCGGACCAGCACGTCGCGCAGGTGGTCGAGCCATTCACGCAGGCACTCGGCAAGGCCGACCACCTTGGGGATGCGGCCCTTGATCAGCACGTTGAGGTTCAGCGAGATCTTGCTTTCCAGCTCGGTCAGCCGGAACAGCGACTCCATCATCAGCGCCGGATCGACGGTGCGCGATTTCGGCTCGATCACGAGCCGGACGTCCTCGGCCGACTCGTCGCGGACGTCGGCGACCAGTGGCAGCTTCTTCTCGTTGATGAGCTCGGCGATCTTCTCGACGATCCGCGACTTCTGCACCAGCCACGGGATCTCGGTGACGACGACCACCCAGGTGCCGCGGGCGCCTTCCTCCTGGGTCCAGCGCGAACGGGTGCGGAACGAGCCGCGCCCCGTGGTGTAGGCCTCGACGATCGCTTCCTTGGAATCGACCACGATGCCGCCGGTCGGGAAGTCCGGGCCCTTGACCCATTTCAGCAGCGCCTTCGACTTGGCGTCGGGCTTCTCGATCAGATGCAGCGCGGCGTCGCAGAGCTCGGCGGCGTTGTGCGGCGGAATCGAGGTCGCCATGCCGACCGCGATGCCCTGCGCGCCGTTGGCGAGCAGGTTCGGGAAGCCGCCCGGCAGCACCACCGGCTCTTTCGACTGGCCGTCATAGTTGAGACGAAACTCGACGCCGTCCTCGTCAATGCCTTCGAGCAAGAGGCGCGCGACCTCGGTCATGCGCGCTTCGGTGTAGCGGTAGGCGGCCGGGTTGTCGCCGTCGATATTGCCGAAATTGCCCTGGCCGTCGACCAGCGGGTAGCGCGAGGAGAAATCCTGCGCCAGGCGCACCATGGCGTCGTAGATCGCCTGGTCGCCGTGAGGATGGAACGAGCCCATCACGTCGCCGACGATCTTGGCCGACTTCTTGAACGCGGCGCGCGGGTCGAGCCCGAGCAGGTCCATGCCGTAGAGGATGCGCCGATGCACCGGCTTCAACCCGTCGCGGGCGTCCGGCAGCGCGCGATGCATGATGGTCGAGAGCGCATAGGCGAGATAGCGCTCCTCGAGCGCATCACGCAGCGGCACCTCGTGAATTTCGGCCGGCTCTTCCGGCGGTATCTGTCGTTTTCCCATGGGGAGGCGTTAAACCTTGGCGCTGAATCGGGCAAGCCGCGAATCAGCGGGAATTTAAGGCCCGAATCGGCCTTACGGAACCGCGCTCCGGCCCCGCCGCCGCGTCACGGCGTTGATAAATCCGTCGCGGGCGTCGGAATGGCCCTGGCCGCGGGGCTCCAGCACGTGGCGGAGCAGGAACAGGCCGGTGATCTGGAAGCCGTCGAGCAGGTCCTGGTCCGACCAGCTGTTGGCGCCGCCCGCGCCTTCGCGCAGGAACGCCGGCAGCGGCAACAGCCGGTCGCGCCATGGCTCGCCGGCGGCGCGCGACACCGCGCCGCCGGATTTCGGCGACACGTAGATCAGGTCGGTGGTCTCCCCGGTGGCTGCGCAGTTTTCCAGGTCGAGTCCGAAGCCGAGCTCGGTCAGCATCGCGAGCTCGAACCGGATCAGGTGCACGGCGGCAACGCCTGCGTCCTCGAAATCGTCGAGCGTCCCCTCCAGCATCTCGTAGATGTCCTCATGCGGATCGCGCTCGGGCAGCAGCCGGGCCAGCGCCGCCAGATGCGTGACACCATAGACCGCATGCGACGAGCCGAGCAGCGTCGCCGCGCGCAGCCGCGTGCCCTCCAGCGCGTACATGCCGAGATGCTCGTCGAGCCGCGCCCGCCACACCGCGGTGACGCTGTTGCCGGGCTGCAGCAGCGGCCGCATCCGCGAGCTGGCGCCGCCGCGCACCAGGCCGAGATGGCGGCCGTGCTCGCGCGTCAACAGCTCGACGATGGCGGAGGATTCGCCATGCCGCCGCACGCCCAGCACGATGCCTTCGTCGGTCCATTCCATGTGCGGAGTCTAGCAGGATTCCGCGGATGAACGCAGCTTTCCGCACGCGTCATTCGCTACGCGTTGAACCAGCCCCGCGCGTCGCCGGTGAAGGAATAATACAGCCCGGCCGTGGTCAGAATGCATGACACCACCTCGATGGCGCTGTCGATCTCCATGCCCCTTGCGCCGATGACCTGCACCAGGGACATCAACGACAAGACGAGCACCGCGAGCAGCGCCCAGCGCGGCCAGTTCTTGCGGTGCTGCGCGGCAAGCCGGACGAAATACATCAGGAGCAGGATCATGCAGCCGGCCGTCAGGGTCTCACCCATGATCACCTGCTCGGTCTTCAGGACAGTCGGCGTGCGGTCCTGAAACGCCACCGACAGCGCATCCAGCGTCAGCGACAGATAGAGCAGAACCTCAAACCACAGCACATTTCTGGGCACGTTCATGCAAGCGTCGACTCTTATTCCTTGGGGAATTCCAGTCCCATTTCCTTGTAGCGGTCGGGATCGTCACCCCAGTTCTCGCGCACCTTGACGAACAGGAACAGATGCACGGGGACGCCCATGATCTCGGCGATCTCGGCACGCGCCTGCGCGCCGATCGACTTGATGGTGGCGCCGCCCTTGCCGAGCACGATCTTGCGCTGGCTCTCGCGCTCGACAAAAATCGTCTGCTCGATGCGGATCGACTTGTCCTTGCGGTCGGTCCAGCTGTCGGTCTCGACCGTCGACTGGTACGGCAGTTCCTGATGCAGATGGCTGTAGATCTTCTCGCGCGTGATCTCGGCCGCCAGATGCCGCATCGGCGCATCCGACATCTGGTCCTCGGGATAGAGGAACGGCCCCGCCGGCACCAGCTTGGCGAGCGTCTGGCGCAAATCGGCAACGCCGTCGCCGGACAGCGCCGAAATCATGAAGGTGTGCTCGAAGCGCATCCGCTCGTTGGCGGCCTGCGCCAGCGCCAGCAGCTTCTCGCGCTGCACGAGATCGACCTTGTTCAGCACCAGGATCTTCGGATGCGCGACGGTTTCGAGCTTGGTCAGGATCGCGTTGGCCTCTTCGTCGAGGCCCGACTTCGCATCGAGCAGCACGCAGACGAGATCGGCGTCGTGCGCGCCGCTCCAGGCGGTCGACACCATGGCGCGGTCAAGCCGGCGCCGCGGCGCGAAGATGCCGGGCGTGTCGACCAGGATGATCTGCGCGTTGCCCTCGATCACGATGCCGCGGATCAGCGCGCGCGTGGTCTGCACCTTGCGCGAGACGATCGTGACCTTGGAGCCCACCAGCGCGTTGACCAGCGTCGACTTGCCGACATTGGGCGCACCGATCAGCGCGACGAAGCCACAGCGCGTCGCGTCCCCTTGCCCTTTGGCCTCGTCAGTCATTGGTGCCGACGCCTTCGCGCTCGATCATCGCGGATGCCGCCGCCTTCTCGGCCGCGCGCTTGTTGCCACCGAGGCCCTCGGCGGAGGCCAGGCCCGGCAGGTCGACCGCAACGCGGAATTGTGGATCGTGATGCGGACCGGTGCGTTCGACCTCGCGATAGACCGGCGTCGGCAGCCCCTTGCCCTGGGCCCATTCCTGCAACACGGTCTTGGGATCGCGCAGCGGCCGGCGCAGCTTGTGCATCCGTTCGGTCCAGTTGCGCTCGACGAACTGGCGCGCGGCCTCGTAGCCGCCGTCGAGGAAGATCGCCCCGATCACCGCTTCGCAGATATCGCCGAGCACGGACTTGCGCAGCCGGGCGCCCTCGACCGCCTTCACCATGCCGAGCTTGATGTCCTCGAGCAGCCCGAGCGCCTTGGCGACGTCGGCGCAGCTCTCCTTGCGCACGAGGTCGGCGAGACGCTTCGACAATTCGCCCTCGTCGGCCTTGGGGAACGACCGGAACAGCATGTCCGACACGATCAGCCCGAGCACGTGGTCGCCGAGGAACTCCAGCCGCTGGTAGCTGTCGGCGCGGTTGCGCGTGGCGGGCTTCAGCGCGGAGACGTGGGTGAACGCGGTGGTCAGCAGCGCGGGATCCTGGAACGTGTACCCGATCCGCGCCTCGGTGCCGGCGATCGCGGCCTTCTCCTCAGCGGCCTTGGCCGCCTTGCTGCGCCGCTTCTTCGGCGCGGCTGTGCCGTCGGCGGCAGGCGTCTGGCTCGGCTCGCCGGTCGGCGCTGGATCGTTGATGGATGCGGTATCGTCGTTCATCGCACGATAGAGAATAGGCGATTCCACCGCACGGCAAGCGGCCAGCGCCAGATCATCCAGGCCTGCTCGCCCTCGGCGATCGAGAAGAAGATCATCTGGGCTCGCCCGATGATGTTCTCGAACGGCACGTAGCCGACCTGCGACAGGAAGCGGCTGTCGGTGGAGTTGTCGCGGTTGTCGCCCATCATGAAGAAATGCCCGGGCGGAACGGTGTAGACGATGGTGTTGTCCATGTAGCTGTTGTCGGTGCAGTCCAGCGTCTCATAGCTGACGCCGTTCGGCAGCGTCTCCTTCCAGCGCTTGACGCGGGCGGTCGCATCCGCCGAGCCGCAGGGATCCTCGCCGACGAAATCGCTCAGCCGCTCCCGCTTGATCGGCTCATCGTTGATGTAGAGCAGCCCGCTCTTCACCTCGATGCGGTCGCCGGGCAGCCCGATGACGCGCTTGATGTAGTCGGTGGAGTCATCCCGCGGCAGCCGAAACACCACGATGTCGCCGCGGTTCGGCTCCGAGCCGAAGATGCGGCCCGAGAAAATGTTCGGCGAGAACGGGATCGAATAGTGGCTGTAACCATAGGAATATTTCGAGACGAACAGGTAGTCGCCGACCAGGAGCGTCGCCTTCATCGACCCGGAGGGGATGTTGAACGGCTGGAACAGGAAGGTGCGGATGACGAGCGCGATCAGAAGAGCATGGATGACGACGCGGATGGTCTCGCCCAAGCCGCTTTCAGATTTGGTCCCGGTGGTCACGCTCATTGCTTTCCCAATTCCCGTGGACTGATGTCCACGCGGTGGCAGAACGTTCTCTTCGCGCGAAGCGTTCGGCCTTCGCGTGAGGAAAATGGCCTTGATTCTGATCTTGAGGGCAAATTCCGGCCTAAACCCGGAATCAGCGTCTCGCTCGATATAACCCTGCGGCGTTTTAGACGGTTGTTCGCAGGGGCGCAATCAATCGCCGCCTCAAAACTTCGCAATTCATTGAAATATCAATGATTTTTTAGTTTGCTGAAGTTTTCCGGCAGAATCCGGCACCGCGGGATCATCTGGCGGGGGCAACCGCCGAAATTATGACGAAGGCCTGGGCCAACGGCCAATCGTCGGTGATCGAAAGGTCGATCTGCGCCTGCATGCCCTCGGGCGTCAGTTCCTGCAGCCGGGCCAGCGCCCCGCCGGTCAGCCGCATCGACGGCCGCCCGCCCGGCAGGTTCACGACGCCCATGTCCTTCCACCACACCCCGCGCCGGATACCGGTGCCGAGCGCCTTGGAGCAAGCTTCCTTGGCGGCAAAGCGCTTGGCGTAGGTTGCGACCACCATCTTCTCGTTGTTGGCGCGGCGCATCGCCTTGGCGCGCTCGGCGTCGGTGAAGATGCGGTCGAGAAAGCGCTCGCCATGGCGCTCGATCACCTTGGCCACCCGGGTGATGTCGATCAGGTCGGAGCCGATGCCGATGATCATGCGCTGACGCCACCCTGCGCCCTGGCGCGGCCGCGGTCCATCGCCGCACGCATCTCGCGCACCGTCCCGGCGATGCCGGCGAACAGTGCCTCGCCCATCATGAAATAACCGATGTTCAACTCCCGGATTTCGGGCAGCGCGGAAATCGTCTCCGCGGTGTCATAGTCGAGCCCGTGGCCGGCATGGACCTCGAGCCCGGCCGCCTGCGCGAGCTTGGCGCCGGCAACGATGCGCTTCCATTCGGCCTCCGCCTTGTCCTGGTGGCCGTCGACCACAGCGTCGCACCAGCCGCCGGTGTGGATCTCGATCACGGGCGCCTTCAGCTTCGCGGCCATCTCGATCTGCCTGGGATCGGCGGCAATGAACAGCGAGACGCGGATGCCGGCGTCACCCAGCCGCGCGATGAACGGCGCCAGTGCGTTGTGCTGGCCGACCACGTCGAGGCCGCCTTCGGTGGTGAGCTCCTGGCGCCGTTCCGGCACCAGGCAAACCGCGTGCGGCTTGGTGGCGAGCGAGATCCGCAGCATGTCGTCGGTCGCCGCCATCTCGAAATTCAGCGGCTTGGAGATCTCGGCCTTGAGCCGCGCCATGTCCTCATCGCGGATGTGGCGGCGATCCTCGCGCAAATGCGCGGTGATGCCGTCGGCGCCGGCCGCGATCGCGGCAAGCGCCAGCCGCACCGGATCGGGCCGCGCTCCGCCCCGGGCGTTGCGCAGGGTGGCGACGTGATCAACATTGATACCGAGACGCAGCGGCGGAGTTTTGGACATCTCTTTGACCTGCAATCTAGCCCGTCATGCGCGGGCTTGACCCGCGCATCCATCCTTTTGGAAAGATGGGTTGCCGGGTCAAGCCCGGCAACGACGAGACGTTACCCATTGACGCGCTCGACCCGAGCGACGACGGCCTTGGCGCGCAACTGGGCGATGATAGCGCTGAGATGCTTGAGGTCATAGACCTCAAGATCGATGGTCAGCTCCGTGAAATCGGGCGATTGGCGCGACATGTGGATGTTGTCGATATTGCCGTCGTGCTCGGCGATCACGGTCGCGATCTGGGCGAGGCTGCCGGGCTCGTTGACATTGTGGACCAGGATACGGGCCGGGAAGCGCTGCGGCATGGTCTCGTCGATATCCCAGCGCACGTCGAGCCAGCGCTCCGGCTCCTCCTCGAAATCTTTCAGCGCCGGCGACTGGATCGGATAGATCGTGATCCCCTCGCCCGGCGTGACGATGCCGACAATCCGATCGCCCGGCACGGCACCGCCGTTCGGCGCGAACTTCACCGGCAGGTCGGAATTGATGCCGCGCACCGGGATCACCGAGGTGGCGCGCGCCGGATGCGGCGGGTTCTGCGTCTTCAGCTTGGCGGCGAGACCCTTCTTGGCGCCGTAGCGCACCAGCCGCTCTTCCTTGTAATCGGGATACATCGCGCGCGCGACGTCGGAGGCCTTGATCTCGCCGCGCCCGACCGAGGCCATCACGTCCTCGATCGAGCCGCGCGCGAGCCGCGGCAACGCGCCCTTCAGCTTGTCGTCGGCGTATTCGATCTTGGCGCGGGCAAACAGGCGGTCGACGATGCGGCGGCCGAGGCCGGCATACTGGTCGCGCACCGCGTCGCGGGTGGCACGGCGGATCGCGGCCCGCGCCTTGCCGGTGCGGGCGAGCGCCTCCCAGGCCGACGGCGGCGCCGACTGTGCCTTCGAGGTCAGCACCTCGACCTCGTCGCCGTTCTGCAGCTCGGAGGACAGCGGCGCGAACTTGCCGTTGATCTTGCAGCCGACCGCGCTGTTGCCGACACCGGTGTGAACGGCATAGGCGAAATCGATCACGTTGGCGTTGCGCGGCAGCGCGATCAGCTTGCCCTTCGGCGTGAAGCAGAACACCTGGTCGTGGAACAGCTCGAGCTTGGTGTGCTCGAGGAATTCTTCCGGATTGGCGCTTTCCGAGAGGATGCCGATGGTGTGGCGCAGCCAGGCGAAGGCGTTGGACTCGTGCTTCAGCCGCTCGTGCGGCGAGCCCGCGCCCTCCTTGTAGAAGGCATGCGCGGCGATACCGAACTCGGCGATCTGGTTCATGTCCTCGGTGCGGATCTGCAACTCGACGCGCTGCTTGCCCGGCCCGATCACCGTGGTGTGGATCGAGCGGTAGTCGTTCTGCTTCGGGGTCGAGATGTAGTCCTTGAAGCGGCCCGGCACCACCGGCCAGGTGGTGTGGACGATGCCGAGCGCGCGGTAGCAGGCGCCGACATCGTCGAGGATGATGCGGAAGCCGTAGATATCGGACAGCTGCTCGAAGCCGACCGACTTGCGCTCCATCTTGGTCCAGATCGAAAACGGCTGCTTGCGGCGGCCGAACACCCGCGCGGTGATGCCGTTCTTCTGCAGGTTCTTGGAGAGCTGGGTTTCGATCTCGCCGATCAAATTGCGGTTGCGCTCGGCCAACGAGTCCAGCCGCTGCTTGACCACCGCATAGGCCTCGGGATCGAGCACGAAGAACGACAGGTCCTCGAGCTCCTCGCGCATCTCGTGCATACCCATGCGGCCGGCCAGCGGCGCATAGATATCCAGCGTCTCCTCGGCGATGCGCCGGCGCGAGGCCGGCGGCACGAATTCCAGCGTGCGCATGTTGTGCAGCCGGTCGGCGAGCTTGATCAGCAGCACGCGGACGTCGTCGGCGATCGCAAGCAGCAGCTTGCGCAAATTCTCGGCCTGCTTGGCCTCGCGCGACACCAGTTCCAGCCGCTTCAGCTTGGTCAGGCCTTCGACCAGCGCGCCGATCTCGTGACCGAACACATTGTCGATCTCGGCCCGCGTCGCCTCGGTATCCTCGATCGTGTCGTGCAGCAGCGCCGCCACGATCGTGGCGTCGTCGAGCTTGAGGTTGGTGAGGATCGCGGCGACCTCGAGCGGATGCGAGAAATAGGGATCGCCGGAAGCACGGGTCTGCGTGCCGTGCGCCTTCATGGCGTAGACATAGGCGCGGTTGAGCAGGTCTTCGTTGGTGTCGGGGTTGTAGGAGCGGACGCGCTCGACAAGGTCATATTGTCGCATCATTCGCGTCCGCGGCTTGGCCGGCCTCTCCGCCGTGGACGACGTCGGCGCCACCGCGACCGTTTCGGTTGCAGCCTGCATCTGGATGGAACTGCGGCGTCGATACGCCATGAACTCGCTGCCTCTCGCGCGGGACCGGAACGTCCCACCTTTCCTCAATCTAGTGCGCTTTCCAATGAAGCAGCACCCCGCGCGGGCCCCGGAACCATTCAATTTCCCGCGTCCGCGTAGGACGCACCGTAACAGCAAAATTGTCAACAAAAGCAAAGGCCCGGAGCAATGTCCGGGCCTTCGGCAAATCTGTTCGAAACGACGGCGAGCTTACTCGTCTTCCTCGGGCTGCTCCTCCGGGGGCGCCAGACCCTCAAGGCCCTTCAGCAGCTCTTCCTCGGTCATCCGCTCGACCGCCACCTCGGTGTCGTCGGCGTCGACGCTGGCACCGGCGGAACCGATCAGCGGCACGGTGTCGGGCTCGGGCTCGTCGACCTCGACGAACTTCTGCAGGGAGTGAACGAGTTCCTCTTTCAGGTCTTCCGGCGAGATCGTCGAATCGGCAATCTCGCGCAGCGAGACGACCGGATTCTTGTCGTTGTCGCGATCAACCGTGAGTTGCGACCCCGAGGAGATCATCCGGGCGCGATGCGCGGCCAACAGGACGAGGTCGAAACGATTGTCGACCTTGTCAATGCAATCTTCGACGGTGACGCGAGCCATCTCGAGGCGCTCCGTGGTAAAAGGGACCGAACATGTAGGTTATGAGGGTTAGTTATAGGCCTAGCCCCGGTTTCGCAAGGTAAAATTTGTGATTTGCCTTCCGAACAGGCTCTGATAACCCGGTCTGACGGGGGCCAGAAGGGCCGGAGCGTCTGACGACATGGCCAGGTTGCTGTCCCAGGCGAGTAAATCTCTTCATTGCAATGTCAAGGGTCTAGGCTTTTTGCCCTCGCCTCACCATAATTGCGGTGGTGACTGTCGCGGGGAAAGATTCACAGAACTTTAGGCAGCAACGCCGGAAATTGCGCGCGGTTGATCACCGCCGCGCTAAGAACACTAACAACCACGCGAGAACACTTTGATGTCGTCACCTGTTTCCAACAAGATCGCGCTCTTCATCGACGGAGCGAATCTTTACGCCACCGCAAAGACGCTGGGCTTCGACATCGACTACAAGCGCCTCCTCAAGGAGTTCCAGAGTCGCGGCACCCTGCTCCGTGCGTTCTACTACACGGCGATCATCGAGGATCAGGAGTATTCGTCGATCCGCCCGTTGATCGATTGGCTCGATTACAACGGCTACACCGTGGTCACCAAGGCGACCAAGGAATTCATCGACGCCAGCGGCCGCCGCAAGGTGAAGGGCAACATGGACATCGAGCTCGCCGTCGATGCCATGGAACTCGCCGAGCACATCGACCAGATGATTCTGTTTTCCGGCGACGGCGACTTCCGATCGCTGGTGGAGGCCGTGCAGCGCCGCGGCGTTCGCGTCACGGTCATCTCCACCATCGCCAGCCAGCCGCCGATGATCGCCGACGAGCTGCGCCGGCAGGCCGACGTCTTCACCGACCTCGTCGAGCTGCAATCCAAGCTCGGCCGCGATCCGTCGGAACGTCCGGCCCCGCGCGAACCGCGTCACCACTCCCCGCAATTCCTGCAGCGCGCGACCACCATGGCCCCACGGGGAGCCGATGACGATTTCGACGAGTAATCTCGTCGCTGCTGCTACGCGCCCCGACAGCAACTGTCAGCTTTGTGTCAGGCTGGCCGACTTCCGCGCGCAGGCGCGCGCACTGCATCCGGACTGGTTCAACTCGCCGGTGGAATCGTTCGGCGATCCGAATGCGCGGTTGTTGATCGTGGGCCTCGCGCCGGGCATGCAGGGCGCCAACCGCACCGGCCGTCCCTTCACCGGCGACTACGCCGGTGATCTGCTCTACGCGACCTTGCTCGAATATGGTTTTGCCAGCGGCGTCTATCAGGCGCGGCCGGACGACGGCCTGAAGCTGGTCGACGCCCGGATCAGCAATGCGGTGCGCTGCGTGCCGCCGCAGAACAAGCCGCTGCCGGCCGAGATCAACACCTGCCGGCAATTCCTCCGCGCCACCATCGCGGCGATGCCGAAGCTGCGCGCGATCGTGATGCTCGGACGAATCGCGCACGAATCGACTCTCAAGGCATTGGATGTTCGCTTGGCGGCCGCGCCCTTTGTGCACGGTGCCGTGCATAGCGCGGGCGAATTCAAGCTCTACGACAGCTACCATTGCTCGCGCTACAACACGAACACCGGCGTGTTGACGACCGATATGTTCCGCAAGGTGTTCGCGACCGTGCGCAAGGAACTCGGCTAGCGCCCCTTCCGGTATCCGCATTGCGAACGGCTATCCAAAGCCTGCCAAAGGGTACCCACTCGCGCGACTTCGGAATAATAGAAAAGTATCCCTGAGTTGCCCGACGTGTCAAGTTGCCTGGTGAAGGCCGGCCGCCGCCGGCTGCTTTGCATGGGGTTGTTCTCGATATTTTGGCAGCGCCCCCTGCGACGACCCATGACTTCGTATTGCTCTAGTCCGTCCGCGGATTGGCCCTCAGCCATTCCAGCACGTCTCCGGCGTTCCGGTCCGGCGGGAACACCGGATAGAACACGTGGCTGATGCGCGCATCGTCGATGACCAGCGCGAGCCGCTTGATCAGGATCAGCCCCGCCACCGACATCGTCGGCAACTTCAGCGTGTGCGTCAGTTCCAGCGCTTCGTCGGACAGCACCGGGAACGGCAGATGCAGGCGCGACGCCATCTCGGCCTGGTACGCATTGCTTTGCGTCGACAGCCCGAACACCTGGGCGGCGCCGGCCGCCTTCAGCTCGGCGAACAGGTCGCGGAATGCGCAGGTCTGCGGCGTGCAGCCGCGGGCGCCGGGGATCAAGTCCCATTCGTCGACCAGCCCGATCTTGCCGGGCTCGCCGGTTCGCGGATAGGCGAACACCACGGTGCGGCCCTTGAGCGCCGACAGCGCCACCGCGGTGTCGTCGGTGGCGCGCAGCCTGACCGGCGGGATCGTCATGCCGGTCAGATGCCCCGCGCCGCCGTCATCCGTCGGCGCCGGAATCTTGCTCCAGTCGACGTCAGTAAGGCTCGATTGGCTCATGACCCAAATCTCCCTCGGTCGTCATTGCGAGCGAAGCGAAGCAATCCATAGAGACGCGCACTGGACAGATGGATTGCTTCGTCGCTTCGCTCCTCGCAATGACGACTTGAACGCTATCCCCGCGCCCGCATCAGGCGGCCCTTCTCGCGGCTCCAGTCGCGCTTCTTCTCGGTCTCGCGCTTGTCGTGCAGCTTCTTGCCCTTGGCGACCGCAAGCAGCAGTTTGGCACGGCCGCGCTCGTTGAAATACAGCTTCAGCGGAATGAGCGTCATGCCCTCGCGGTCGACCGCGCCGAGCAGCTTGTTGATCTGCTTGCGATGCAGCAGCAGCTTCCGCGGCCGCTTCGGCTCGTGGTTGAAGCGGTTGGCCTGCAGATATTCAGGAATATTGGCGTTGATCAGCCAGATCTCGCCGTTCTTGGAATCCGCATAGGATTCCGCGATCGTGCTCTTGCCGTTGCGGATTGATTTCACCTCGGTGCCGGTCAGCGAAATGCCGGCCTCGATCGTGTCCTCGATTGCGTAGTTGAAGCGGGCCTTTCGGTTTTCGGCAACAACCTTGATCGGGCGTTCGTTCTTCTCGGCCACTTTAGCTCTTCTTGAGGAGGTCGCGGATTTCCGTCAGCAGCACGACTTCGTCGGACGGCTTCGGCGGTTCGGCGGGCTTGGCCTCATCCTTGCGTTTGAACTGATTCATGAAGCGGACGACCATGAACAGCACGAAAGCGACGATCAGGAAATTGAGCGTCAGCGTCAGGAAGCTGCCCCAGGCCAGCACCGCGCCCTGCTTCTTGGCGTCGGCGAGGTTGGTCGCGTTCACGGCCTTGGAAAGCCCGGTGAAATAGTTGGAGAAGTCGAGTCCGCCCGTGATCGCGCCGATGATCGGCATGATGATGTCGCCGACCAGCGAGGTGACGATCGCGCCGAAGGCTGCACCGATGATGACGGCGACGGCGAGGTCGACGACGTTGCCCTTCATGGCGAATTCGCGGAATTCCTTCAGCATGCCCATCCCCTTCTGCTCGACATTGCGCACGGCACTGTTCACGGCGGTCGCGGTCCGGCTTAGTTGATCAGGCCGGCGTGCACCATCGCGCTGCGGACCGCCTGGCGGGTCGCTTCGGTGACCGGCACCATCGGCAGGCGCAGCTTCTCGTCGAGCTTGCCGAGCAGGGACATCGCGTACTTCACCGGCGCCGGATTGCTCTCGATGAACAGGTTGGTGTGCAACGGCATCAGCTTGTCATGGATCTTCAGTGCCGTGGTGACGTCGCCCTTCTGCCAGGCGGTCTGGAACTCCGAGCACAGCCGCGGCGCGACGTTCGAGGTCACCGAGATGCAGCCGTGGCCGCCATGGGCCATGTAGCCGATGATGGTGGCGTCCTCGCCGGAGAGCTGGTTGAAATCCTCGCCCATCGCGGCGCGCTGCTGCGAGACCCGCACCATGCTCGCGGTGGCGTCCTTGACGCCGGCGATGTTCTTCAGCTCGAACAGCCGCTTCATGGTGTCGACCGACATGTCGATCACCGAGCGCGGCGGGATGTTGTAGATGATGATCGGAATGCCGATCGCATCGTTGATCGCCTTGAAGTGCTGATACATGCCTTCCTGCGTCGGCTTGTTGTAGTACGGCGTCACGACCAGCACCGCGGTGGCGCCGGCCTTCTCGGCGTGCTCGGCGAGCTCGATCGCCTCCTTGGTCGAATTCGAGCCGGCGCCGGCGATCACGGGCACCCGGCCCTTGGCCTCCTCGATGCACCACTCGACCACCCGCTTGTGCTCGTCGTGGCTCAGCGTCGGGCTCTCGCCGGTGGTGCCGACCGGCACCAGGCCGTGGGTGCCCTCGGCGATCTGCCAGTTAACGAGGCCGCGGAAGGCGGCTTCGTCCACCGAGCCGTTTTTGAAGGGCGTCACCAAGGCAGTGAATGATCCCCGGAATTTTGTCTTGGCTGCCATGGACTTCCTCCAAACGCTTCAGGCTAAAGGCTAGGTCGACGGACCTTTGTTGTTGGCGCGCTTCACGTCCGTGCGACCGGCACCCGGTTGTTGCGAAACGCCATGAAAGGCAATTCATATCGGGTCTGGCGGACAGGCGAAAGGGCCGTACCGTACCTATTCCCAGCGGTAATCTGCGGAGCGCGAAATCGTTTCCAGCCGCGATTTTGCCGTTGTGCTGGCGCAAACAGCCGCACCGGCAGGCTTCTTAGTATTTTGTGTACGTTTTCAATCAAATAAGAACCCATGGCCCAAACGACCAGATGATTCGGGGCCGCAGAGGACTTCTGTGATCCGTTCCGTTCGTGCAGGCACATTGCGGTCGACGGCGCTGGCGACGAGCCTGGCGCTCGTTGTCGGCCTTGCCGCCATCACGGCAGATGCCTGGGCCGCCGAGGATGCTCCAACCGCAAAGCCCGCTGCCCAAGCTTCCAAGAGCGCCGCCTCCAAGACCGCGCCGAAGTCCACGGCTCCGAAGGCGGCGGCGTCAAAGCCAGCGGCAACCAAACCCGGCGCCGCCAAGACTGACGCGGCCAAGACTGACGCTGCCAAGACCAGCGCTGGAAAGACTGACACTCACAAGGCAACGTCGTCCATGTCCGGCGCGGTCAAGACGGACGGAGCCAAGGCCGCTCCTGCCAAGACCGAAGCTCACAAGGCAACGGCTCCGAAGCCCACGGAATCCAAGGGCACCACGTCCAAGACCAACACATCCAAGACCACCGCGAACAAGCCCGCCGCTCCGGTTGCAACGGGAACTGTATCGAACAGGTCGGTGCCCGCGCCCGCACTGGTTCCGGCAACCCGCCAGCATGCCGCGCCGATCGCGCGCAAGCCGGTGCTGCCTGCGGCCGTGGCCGCGACATCCTCGACGTCGCAGTCGGACAAGGAAGCGCTTGCAAGCGTCGTCGAGCTGCTGCGCAAGCGCAAGCCGGCGGACGCCACCGAGGCCGAGGCCTCGATCTCAGATCCGGTCGCGCGCAAGCTTGCCGAATGGCTGATCCTGCGCAGCGAGGACAACGGCGCCTCGGTCGAGCGCTACCGCGCCTTCCTCGATGCCAATCCGAGCTGGCCGTCGCAGACCTTCCTGCGTCGCCGCATCGAGGCTTCGCTGTGGGACGACCACCGCGACGACTCCGCGGTCTGGGCCTGGTTCCAGAATGAATCGCCGGTCTCGGCCAAGGGCCGGCTCTCGCTCGCCAAGGTGATGATCGGACGCGGCGACCGCGGCAATGCCGAGCGCCTGGTCCGCGAGGCCTGGCGCAACGACGGGATGAGCGAGGACACCGAAAACACCGCGCTTGAGCTGTTCGGCTCCTTCCTGACTGCCGGCGACCACAAGGCACGCATGGACACCATGCTGTACGGCACCGACAACGAGGCCGCCGGCATGCGCGAAGCCAAACGCCTTGGCTCCGGCTACGTGGCGCTCGCGAAAGCACGCATCGCCGCCACCCGCAAGGGTTCGAACCTGCGCGCGCTGCTGGAAGCCGTGCCGAGCGAACTCTCCGGCGACACCGGCTACTTGTTCGCCAGGATCCAGTTGCTCCGCCGCGAGGAGAAATTCTCCGAGGCCGCGCGGCTGATGCTGAGCGCACCGAAGGAAGCCTCCCGCCTCTACAATGTCGACGAATGGTGGATCGAGCGCCGGCTGCTGGCGCGCAAGATGATCGACACCAACGAGTTTCGTACCGCCTATTTGATCGCGCGCGACGCGGCGCTGCCGGCCCGCGACATCTACAAGACCGAGCAGGAATTCACCTCGGGCTGGATCGCGCTGCGCTTCCTCAACGATCCCGCCCTCGCCGCCCAGCATTTCGCGCGGATCGGCGTCGGCAGCGCCAACCCGACCGCGCTGGCGCGTGCCGGCTATTGGCAGGGCCGCGCCGCGGAAGCCGCCGGCCGCGGCCAGGAGGCGCGCGCCGCCTACGGACGCGCGGCCGAGCAGTCCACCAGCTATTACGGCCAGCTCGCGCGCGCCAAGCTCGGCCTGCCGCAGATCGAGCTGAACAGCGCGCCGCGCGGCCGCGGCGCCGAGCGGCTGGAGATCGTACGCGCGGTAGCGCTGCTCTACGAAATCGACGCGCGCGAGCTCGCGATCCCGATCTTCGGCGACATGGGCGACAATGGCGATCCGGAAGCCCTTGCCGGCCTCGGCGAGCTCACCGCGCGCCACGGCGATGCCCGCGGCATGCTGCTGATGGGCAAGGCCGCGCTCAACCGCGGACTGCCGTTCGACCATTACGCCTATCCGGTCAACGGCATCCCCTCGTTCCGCCAGGTCGGGCCGGAGGTCGAGCAAAGCGTCGTCTACGCGATCGCGCGCCAGGAGAGCGCGTTCAATCCTGCGGTGGTGTCGCCGGCCCAGGCCTACGGCCTGATGCAGGTGACGCCGGACGCCGGACGTTACGTCTGCAAGCGCGCCGGCATCGGCTTCGACCTCAACCGGATGAAGACCGATCCGGTCTACAACGCGATGCTCGGCGCCGCCGAGCTCGGCGGCCTGCTCGAGGACTATCGCGGCTCCTACATCCTGACCTTCGCCGCCTACAATGCCGGCCGCGGCAGCGTGCGGAAGTGGATCGAGCGCTATGGCGATCCGCGCGATCCCAAGGTCGACGCGGTCGACTGGGTCGAGCTGATTCCGTTCTCGGAGACGCGGAACTACGTCCAGCGGATCATGGAAAACCTGCAGGTCTATCGCGCCCGGTTCGGCGGCGGCACCAAATTGCAGATCGAGGCCGATTTGCGACGCGGCGCCAGCGTGGAATGAGCCGGCGCAACGGGTTTTCAACAGGCTGGGCGACCGCAGCTTCCAGCCTCGACCAAAGATCCAGCTAATCTATTGTTATATCTTGCATTTTAAGCAACCGCGCGCTCCGATACGAGCCGATCGGCGCGGTTTATAAAGGCTTGGGGACGGCCGGCGGCCGAGCTGCCCTCAAATCACCTTGGCGCAATCTGAATCTGCCGCTTGCGGCTCAGCGCCCTCTCGGGCATATCGGCGCCATTGGAGACGTGGCCGAGTGGCTGAAGGCGGCGGTTTGCTAAACCGTTATAGGCTTGTAAAGGCCTATCGAGGGTTCGAATCCCTCCGTCTCCGCCAGCCAACTATTTGTCCAGCCCGGAGACATGGGTAACAGGTCGTACCTAAGACATGGGTGACAACCTCGTGCGAGAGCATGGTCAAATTCATCTCTCAGAATCGTACCGATTTTCCGAAACTTGAGACGGCGATCAGTTCGACCGTTACTGCAAATATGACCAAGGCTGGATAAAGAAGCGCCGCCGGGGCAATGCCATTTCGAGCCCGGCGGCGTACTTTTGGCGTGCTGCACGGCGCTCCCTTAAAGTTCAATCTCGATTGCCATGTTCGCGCGCACAAGGGTGGTCAAGCCCGCTTTCAATCTCTTCGCTTGCCAGGTCTGGAAAGCTGGATCGGCGTTCAGCTTGTCAACCGCCGCGCCATAAGCCGAAAACGTCTCAAAATTTACTGAGAAAACGAAATTGCCGGCTTCACCGACGGCGACAGACCAGAACCTTGGTTTGCCACCATGCTTGCGCCAAAGCGCGGCACTCTCCTTTGCCAATTCGAGTATTCCTGCGAGGTCACCGCCTGGATTCGGCTTGACCACGTACTGCACGACTACTGCCATGCTACCCTCCATTGAAATTACAGGAGGAGCGCATGCGAGGCTGTGTTTCGGTCGTGGGGTTTGATCTAGGTCAAGCAATCCAGCGACGCGACACGGGTACTTAGCCGCCCCGGCGCGAACCGCGATGGCATAGTGCCTGCACTCTGGACCGTGCTGGGGATTTCAGTGTCCCAGTTCAGGAAGGAAACGCCGCCGGGCGTGTATTTTTGAGACCGGCGGCGTACTTTTTGGGGATTTGATCAGATCCAGTCGGTTGCCCAGCCGGGCAGACGATCCGGAAGCGGCCTATCGAGCAGGCCAGCGAACAACACGGCGAGCGCCGCACCTTTGATGCCTTCGCCGTTGCTCCATCCGAAATGGGGGACCGCCGAGGCAATCGCCCACATCCAAAACGGTATTGGCGTGCGACCGCTGACTGTGACTTCGAAAGTATTTTCCAGTTCTCTTGTTCGCCCGGTATTGTCCATAAGCCGCAGAAAAAGCAGCCCTTTACTCACTCTTGAGCGGCGGTCCTAAGAGGGTCGTCCTGGAGGAATGCCGGCATCGGCCCGTGGCCTGGACCGGTTGTCACCTCCGCGTGAATGAAACATCATTCCCGGCTCCGCGAAGCGAGCACGCAACAAACCGCGCCCACCATCCCCGCATTGTTTATTTCACCTGAATATTTCCGGGGTAAAGCCATGCAGCAAGACAGTGGCATCCACTTCCAGGATACCGACCAGGTTCTGCGTAACGCCCAGCTTCGCCGATCCGCCGACTTGGGTCCCTGGTTACGGCAGCGCTTCTCATCCAAGGCAGGCAGGCTCGTGGTCGCAACTTCGCTGGCTTGCATGGTTGTTGTGCTGGCGATCGCTGCTGCCCCGCGGCCGGTCTCGAGCGCTGCGCTTGGCAGCGAGTGGCAATGTAGCAAGGCAGCGTTTGTCCTGACGACCTGCCGTCAAGCCGACCCCGCCCGTTCATAGCAAGCAGCCGCATTGGGGACGTACGGTAGCGACGTCAATTGGCTCTGGTGAAACCATTTGTCCGGCGACTCCGTAACTGGAGCGCCGGCCTATTTCTTCCATTTTGGCACTACGGGCCGGCTGGGGTCGTTCGGTCTTTCCCAGTCACGAACGGCCCCACTTTTAGGCCCATCCATGAACCGCGTCAGCTTTCCCTCGGCCTGATTATTTGGCATCAAATGATCAAGGCGCCCGCGCGAAGAATCCGTCGGCCGGTCGAGATCGAGCTGAAGGCGAAGAAATAGATGGATGGCCCAAGTCGCGGTCTCAGGTTAGCGATCTGTTTCGCGCTGGTTCTCGTTCTGCCTGCTGCGCAGACGCCGCCGACGCTGCATTCGCGGGACGAGTGGCGTGTGGTTGACAAGGAATGTCGCGACGTCTTGCCTGCGCAGGCAAAGATACGGGCGTGTCTCAACCTGCTGAGCGATCGACGCCTCTCGACCGCTTATCTTGCGTCGATCACCGGCGAAATATCGAGCACCTTCCAAGGCTTGCGGGACTACGGCAACGCCATCAAGTACAAGAAGATCGAAATTGAACGCACCTCGGCGAGGCAACCTTCTTCGTCGGGTGACGCACTTCCTGCCAGTTTCGGCGCGATGTCTCTGCGTTACACGGAGCTCGGGACACTCCAGGCGCTCAATCGCCAAACCAATTTCGGCAGTCAGTCGGATGAAGCACGCCGAGGCGCCACTGAGGAGCAAAACAGCTACAACCTTGCGCTTCGGTACAACCCGATGAACTACAGGGCATATCGATACCGGGCTGAAATTGGCAGCCAATTCTGCGACAGCGCGTCCGCCGCTCAAGACATGGAAGCAGCGGTCAGGTTTGCCGAACAGGCAGGAGATCAGGACGCCGCGCGAGACTACAAGCGCGTCACGCTAGGTGCTTGCGTTCCGGCGTGGCGGCGAGAATAGTCCGAGCCATCAGACTGTCGCCAGCCGGCGGCACACGCCGCGCCGCACCGCCCCGACAGTATTCTTACGGACCCCCAACTGGCAGGGAACTTGCGATGTATCCGTGAATAGTTCGGCGCCAGCTGTTCTCGGTGTGCCGAACTCAGACATTCGGAGCACGCAAATGAACATGCATCATCGTTTTGAGACAGCTGGCGGACGTAGCGGACGCGAGTCGACGGTCAGCAAGATGCTGTCCGATCTCGTCCTGGCCTGCCGGCAGATCGAAGCCGACATCGCGACCGAAGAAGCGCGCGTGGGAATTTATGACCGATCGGACGCGAGGTATCCGATTTTGGCAAGGTCGCTCAATGAGCGGCACGCCAATCTCAAGGGAACGATTGCCACGCTCGAAAAGCGCGTCGCCGAGAGATCTCAGCACAAGCTGGTGACCGACGCAGCATAGCTCGGTCTTTGACCAGCTCCTTGCACGCGGGCAGAGCGATCGATGCGATGAAGCATCAGTGCGGCGGCGACGACGTCAGCCGCTGCCGCGGGTGGATGGATCGAGGTTTCGGTTCTCGCCGGGCGGGATCGGGCCAAAGCCCGGATATACGTACCGGTCCGGAGACACGACCTGTTCACTTGGACGGATGATGAGGTGCTGTCGCCCGCGACGATGATGCGCCTTTGCGGCGTCAGCATCCGCACTCCACAGGACCACAAGGGGCAACGTCAGGGCTAAGGCAACAGGCAAGCAAACACGCAAGGCAACACGCATCACGATCACTCCGTTTCACCGAACAGGTGATCGCCGAGCGTAGCGCTGTATTCTGCCCTGGCTTCTCACATGCGATCAAAACAGCGAGATCGGCGATCCGTCACTTCGTTATCACGCACCGATCGTGATCTTTAGCGGCCGCGGCAAGGCTTGCGCGCTGGCGACACCGAGCAGCGCGAGGCCGCCGCCGATGACGTGGAACGGCCTGACCGGCTCGCCGAGCATCACGATCGCGGCCGCGGCCGTCAGCACCGGCAAGAGATTCATGAAGATCGCGCAGCGGTTCGGGCCGAGCTGCGCGACGCCGCGGATCCAGAGGAACGGCAGCACCACCGACGCGAGCGCGCCGGCATAGACGATCAGCGGCAAAGTCTCGGCGTTGACCTGACGCAGCGGCGCCGGCGTCGCGAGGAACGCGGGAAACATCACGGCCAGCGCGCACAGCGCCTGCATGTAGGTGGATTGCCATCCAGTGATCGGGAGATTCCAGCGTTTCAGCAGCACGCCGTACAGCGCATAGACGATCGCGGCCAGCAGCATCAGCGCGTCGCCCGCATGCACGCCGTTCTGCAACAGCGACGACAAGTCGCCGCCGCTGACGAGGTAGACGAGGCCCGCAAATGACAGCGGTGCGCCCCAGATCATGCCAAGCGTCGGCGGTTCGCCGAGCAGCGCGGCACTGAGGGCGACCGTCAACAGCGGCGTCAGCGCGGTGAAGACAGCCATGTTGGTCGCGGTGGCGGTTTCGGCCGCCAGATACGACAGGCTCTGGAACAGGCACATCGCAAGGAAGCCGAGGATCGCGAGCGGACCGAGATGCGGCCAGATCGCACGGCGATTGCGCCAGGCGCCGCGCGCCACAAACGGAGACATCAAGAGCATCGCGACCAGCAGGCGATAGAAGGTGATCGCCTGCGGACCGATCGTGTGCGCCGAGAGGCGAGAGACGATGACGTTGCCCGCCCACAGCACGATGGCAACGAAGGGATAGAGAAGTGCGACTTTCTGCTTGAACATGACCCGGCAGCGCGTTGGTGAAGGACGCTCCAGCAACTACCTGTCGCGCTAACGTCCGTCTCACGCTAGAATGACCTCACCTAGTGAGATTGGGACATGCGAGATGAAGACGTGTTGGACGAGCTGACCACACGGCACCTCGACTATCACGCCACGGCGCGGCCGATGGCGGCGATGGAGATCGACTATCCGAGCGGCGCGTCGACCGGCCTGCACGCGCATCCGCGCGGCCAGCTGCTCTATGCGATCGAAGGCGTGATGGTCGTTCGCTGCGCTGAAGGCACTTGGGTGGTGCCGCCCAACCGTGCGGTGTGGCTGGTGGCCGATCTCGCGCACGAGGTCCGGATGTGCGGCGCGGTCAAGATCCGCACCGTGTTCGTGGACGCCGACGCGGCTCCCGATCTGCCGGGGGCCAGCTGCGTGTTCGCGGTCTCGCCGCTGCTGCGCGAATTGTTCGTCGCCGCGATGCGCGTCCCGCTGGACTATGCGCCCGCGACCTCCGATGAGCGCCTGATGCGCGTGCTGCTCGACCAGCTGCGCGAAGTCGATGTGCTGCCGCTGCACTTGCCGATGCCGCGCGACGAAAGGCTCGCGCGGATCTGCGCCGCGCTGGTGGCCCACCCGGACGATGGCTCCACGGCGGAGCAATGGGCGCGCCGGCTGAAGCTGACGTCGAAGACCATCCATCGTCTGTTCGCCAGGGAAACCGGCATGACGTTCGGCGAATGGCGTCAGCAGGCCCGCCTGCTGTTCGCGCTCGAACGCCTCGCGCGCGGCGCCCGCGTGATCGATGTCGCGCTCGATGCCGGCTATGCCAGCCAGAGCGCCTTCACCGCGATGTTCCGCAAGCATTTTGGCGTGCCGCCCAACGCGTTCTATCGGTGAGCCGTCCACTGCCGCTGTGCTCCCTCTCCCCGTTCTTACGGGGAGAGGGTTGGGGTGAGGGGCTGCATCCGCAAAACAACTTCGAGTTAGACTCGCGGAGATTCCCCCTCACCCGGATCGCATTGCGCTTCGCTCCATGCGATCCGGCCTCTCCCCGCACACGGGGCGAGGTGAAGCAGAGTCCGTTGCTCGGCCTGGCATAATTTCGTCGCGCTTTAGTGCTCCGCCGCCGACTGAGCCTCCGGTCCCAGGATCCATTCCCTGAACGCCGCGATCTTCGGAAGCGACTGCCGGTTGTCGGGACAGACGAGATAGTAGGCGAACTCCTCCAGATGCGCGGTCTCGAGCAGCTGGACCAGTTCGCCGCTCGCGATCTCATTTGCGACCATCGCGGCCGGCAGCAGGCCCGCGCCCTGCCCCGTCAGCACGGCCTTCAGCAGAAGGCCGCTGTCATCGAACGAGGGTCCGCGCGGCGTGCGAACCTCCGCGATGCCGTTGGCCTGAAACCACAGGCTCCACCCCTTGCGATCGGCGTCATGCACCTGCGGCCAGCCCGCGAGTTCGCCCGGAGATGCCGGCCGGCCAAGTCGCTCAACCAGCGACGGCGATGCCACCGCCACCATCTCCACGGTGACGACGCGGTCGCTGCGCAGCCCCGGATAGCGGCCAAGGCCGTGGCGCACCGCGACGTCAACGCCGCTGCGCGAGAAATCGACCACTGTGTTGCTGGTGACGATCTGCAGATCGATCTCGGGATGCGCATCCTGGAACGAGGCCATGCGGGGCACCAGCCAGGCCGACGCAAAGAACGGCGTGACGCTCACCGTGAGCGTACCGACATCGACCGATGCCGCGACGCGGCGCGAGGCATCCGCGATCTGGCGAAACGCGTTGCGGATCGACGGCAGATAGTCGCGGCCGGCGTCGGTGAGATAGATGCCGCGCGGAACCCGCTCGAACAGCTTCACGCCGAGATCGGCTTCGAGCGTCTTGAGCATCTGACTGACCGCGCCCGGCGTCACGCATAGCTCCTCGGCCGCGAGCTTCACCGAGAGATGGCGAGCAGCGGATTCAAACGCCTTGAGCGCGTTCAGGGGTGGAAGCCGGCTTTCCATGATTTAGATTTTCTAATCTGAATTGCCCAGCAAATCTGGTTTGCCAACTCGACATTCGGGGCGCCCTATCAGCTTAATCCGATGCTGAAAGCTGCGTCAACGCAGAGAAAGTCGAACCATGGAACTTAGATTTTCTAACTTTCTTTGCCGCTCCCGACGGCTTCGTTTCTTGATGGAGCCAAGCCGTGACTGAGGTCGCAAGCAAGCTCGGCCTCCGCGAGATCGCTGCCGGCGGCCAGACCGGCCCGCTCGTCGAGCGCATCAACGCGTCGCAAGCCGGCAGCCTGCCCGGCCTGCTGGACTTTCAGTGGCTCGAAGCCGGACGTGGCCACATCCGCGGCCGCTTCGAGATTGCCGCAAAACACTTCTCGCCGCACGGGCTGCTGCACGGCGCAAGCATCGTCGCATTGGCCGATACCGCATGCGGGTTCGGCTGCCTCGCGTCGTTGCCGGACGGCGCCATCGGCTTCGCCACCGGAGAGTTGAAGACCAACTTCATCGGCGCCGCGCGCGAAGGCGGCATGAGCTGCGAGGCGCGCCTCGTTCACGCCGGGCGCACCACCCAGGTGTGGGACGCCGAGATCCGCACCGAGGCGACGGGCAAGACCATCGCGCTGTTTCGCTGCACACAGATGCTGCTCTACCCGCCGAGCAAGGCCGGTGGTCATGCGGCACAGGGAGAACGATCATGAGGAATGCCGTCATGCACGCCGGTTATCAACGCGCCAAGCCGTTCTACGGCCGGTACGTCGTCGCAGCAGCCTTCGTCGTGACGCTGATCGGCTTCGGCAGCGCCTACACATTCTCGTCCTTCGTCGAGTCCCTGCAGCGGGAGTTCGGCGCCTCGCGCGGCTCGGTATCGCTGGTGTTCTCCTTCGCTGGCTTCCTGTATTTCGGCCTGGGGATGATCTCCGGTCCGCTTGCCGATCGCTGGGGCGCACGCAGGCTCGCTGGCCTCGGAATGGCGCTGGTCGGTCTCGGCATGGTGCTGGCGGGACAGGCCCAGACCATCCTCCAGGTCTATGCCGCCTACAGCATCGGGATCGGCGCCGGTGTCGGTTGCGCCTACGTGCCGACCTTGGGCGCCGTGCAGCGCTGGTTCGTCAGGCGGCGCGGTTTTGCGTCGGGCCTCGCCGTCAGCGGGATCGGGGTCGGCACACTGGTGATGCCGCCGCTCGCGACCTGGCTGATCACGAGCCTCGGCTGGCGCGATGCCTATGTCGTGCTGGGCGTTGTCGCCGCCGTCGCCGGGATCGGTGCATCCCTGCTGATCGCGGACGATCCGCGCCGCTACGGCACCGGACCGGACGGCGATCCGCTCGAGACGGTATCGGGCGCGCCGCTCCGCCAGGGCGTCTCGATCCGCGCTGCGGTACGGAGCGCGCGCTTCGCCGGGCTCTATGCCGCCTGCCTGATCAGCGCGTTCGGCGTATTCGTGCCCTTCGTGCACCTCGTGCCGTTTGCGGTCGATCATCAGGTGGCGCCGACGCTGGCCGTGCTGTTGCTCGGGATGATCGGGGTTGGCAGCACGGCCGGCCGGTTCTTCCTCGGCGGCATCGCCGACCGCGTCGGCCGCGATGCATTCCTGGTCGCGATGTATCTCGGCATGGCCGTCTCGCTGGCGATTTGGGCGATCGCCGGCACCTTCTGGTCGCTCACGGTCTTCGCGCTGCTGTTCGGCCTGTTCTATGGCGGCTGGGTCGCGATCCTGCCCGCTGTCGTCACCGACCATTTCGGCGGCCGCAATGTCGGCGGCATCATCGGCATCCTCTACACCAGCGTCGCGGTTGGCACGCTGCTCGGCCCGAGCGCCGCCGGCTTCGCCTACGACATCAGCCACAGCTACTTCATTCCGGTGGCGATCAGTGCAGCCGCCAACCTCGTCGCCGCCCTCATCGCAATGGCGACCATGCGAACGGCCTCGCCGATCGCCTCGGTTGAGCAGGCGTGAGGCCCTCATGACGGTCGGTGACCCCCGTGCTACGCTCGGAGATCACCGCCCCATCGTTTCGAGACCTCCGTGATCGCTCGCCTCGCCATGACCAATGCCTGGACTTATCGGCGAGCCGACAGGGAAGACATCGTTGAGCTGGCATCGTGGCGCGGCGCCGGCTCGCTTGGCCTCAAGCCGCACTTCCATGACGAGAACCAGATCGTGCTGGTGCTGTCAGGGTCGCGCGCCTTTCGCATTGGCGGCGCGACCGTCACCGTGCCCGCCGGCCATGCCGCGCTGATTCCGGCCGGAATGCTGCATGCGCCGATGACGATGTCGGACGAGGAAACGGTCTGCCTGAACGCCTACGTTCCTGCCGGCCGCGTCTGCTCATCGGTGCGGATCATCCGTTTCGGGCAGCGTTGGCGGAACGTCGACGAGATCTCGCCTGGGCACGTCAGCGAGATCGCCGACGACATCCTGTCGTGCGCGCCGTCCCACCCCGCCGGGTGCACCGACAAGACGAAGCTCGGCATCACGCTGACCGAGAGCGTCGCGCCGATCGGAGCGATTGCCGCCGGCTTCGGGCGAAGCCGCGAAGGCTTCAGCCGCATGGTCAGCCGCGAGCTCGGCATCCCGCCGCATACCTTCCGTCTGCTGGCCCGGCTCAATCTTGCCCGGCAATTGCTGCGCGCCGGCGCCCCAATCGCAGCAATCGCGGCCGATGCGGGCTTTTCTGACCAGAGCCACCTCACCCGGCTGTTCCGCCGCACCTTTGGCACGACGCCGGGCGTCTACTGGCGCGGCTGAAGTGACGTCACAGACGTTCCAGACCGATTGGCGCGCCGCCCGCTAGCCTCCTCACCCTCAAGAGGGTGAAGGATGGATACCCAGACAAGTCTTCTGCTGCTGGCGGCCGGGGTCGCCGGAGGGATCATCAATGCACTGGCGGGCGGCGCCACACTCATCACCTTTCCGGCGATGCTCGCTGCGGGCCTGCCGGCCGTCATCGCCAACGCGTCGAATGCGGTGGCGATCTCGCCGGGGCATTTGATCGCGGCGCTCGCCGATCGCGGCAAGCTGCCGCCGCCGACGCGGCGCACGATCAGCTTCGTCGTGATCGCCACGGTGGGCGGCGCGGTCGGCGCCAGCGTGCTGTCGCTGCTTTCCGAGCGGCTGTTCCTGCTGCCGGTGCCGGCCTTGATCGCATTTGCAACGCTGTTGTTCGGCTTCGCGCCGCAGATCCAGGGGTGGACCGTCGAGCGCCACAAGGCCGCGGCCTTGCCCTCGACCAGCGCGAGCGGTGCTGTCCTGGGATTGTCGTGCATCTATGGAGGCTTCTTCGGCGCCGGTCTCGGCGTCATCCTGACCGCGGTGCTGTCGATCACCGAGCCCAGCGACATCAGGGCGATCAAGGCGTTGAAGAACCTGCTCGCGACCTGCGTGTCGCTCGCTGCCACATTGATCTTTATCTTGCAGGGAGCGGTGCGGTGGCCAGAGACCCTGGCGATGCTGCTCGGCGCCATGATCGGCGGCTATGCCGGAGGCTTCCTGATCCGGATCCTTCCCGGCCACACCGTCCGGCAATTCGTCATCGTGGCCGGAGCGCTGATGACGGTGGTCTACGCGGCGCGATACTGGTTCTAGGTGGAGCGAGGGAGCCGAGGCTCCATCGATATCGGTTGGCTTAGTGCGTCGTCATCCAGGCGCGGGCTTCACGCTGGGCGACCGCGATCTCGACATCGGACATCTGCTCGGCGACTTCGCGACGGTGCGCGATCGCGTCAGTACGTCCCTTGAGCGCCGCCAGGTTGAACCATTTGTGCGCCGCGACGAGGTTGACCACACCGGAGCGGCCGCTCGCCCAATACATACCACGTTCGAACAGCACGTCCTGGATCGCCGTTGCGGCAACCGGGACAGCGCTTTCCTGATCGATGACCCCCTGAAACATTCTCATTCCCCTTTTTGTTGCTGGCCGCCCTCCCCCGAGCGCGGCCCCCGTCCACTGTTGAAACTACCCTGTCATTCCCTGGCTGATCTTTGATCATGCCCGGGCTGATCTCTTGATCATGCCCCGCGCTGATCCTCGGGATCACCGCGTGCCGTTTGCCGGCTTGTTGGGATGATCATGGCCCATCAAATTTGAAGAGCGGTTTAAGTATCGCGATGAACGGGATGTAAATCGGCGTCGCCGAGGGCGCATCGAGGAATCGCAGAAGTGCCTGTGCCGCAGGCACTTCCTTGCATTCGTGAACGCCGGTTTACCCTGGTGTTTGGGACAACGATAACCATGGCGGACATTGGCCGCGGCGCCGGCGGGTCCCACCAGGCAATCAGTTTCGAAATTGACGGAGGGGCGGCGCGACCATGGACGAGCCGCGGAGCGGCGTGCGGTCGGGTGCACAGACAAAAGCAACGCGAGGCCGTCAGGCCCAGCGTCGATCCGGAACGGGGATGGATGGGGAAAGTGGCTGCCGGGCGCGGACTGCGCGGGCCGCCGGAACGAGGGGGTCGGCGAACACGTCAGGACCAGATTTCAGCTCGGCATTCTCGCCGGTGAAATTGCGGAACCAAGCGGGCTCCGCACCGAACGAAGAAATCTCTGTTTCTTCTGCCGGACCGGCTTTGGGAAGGTTGCCCTCTCCGAAACTCGATCCAGCCGTTTGACCTGATGTCTCGCCGACACCCTCTTTCGTCAGCCAGAGCCTTGGGGGTGGGATATGCCTCTCAGCAGTCCGTCCGCTGGCTCTCGCGACGTGCCGGCGTCAAGCCGCCGGCAATCCTCTCGAGGCGAGAGGCTTACTTCTTCTTGGCGACCTTGCGGGTCTTCTTCGCAGTCTTCTTCACTGCGCTCTTCGCCTTCTTCGCCTTCTTCGCCTTCTTTGCCTTCTTAGCCATGTTGCCCTCCAGTATGTGAGATGGCTCTACTTCGCTGCGTGCACTCGGGAATCGATATGCACTACTTCCCGAATACACCAACAGACCGAAAAAAACAGTGTCCCGCTTAAGGAAGTGTTGACGCAGCGGTGGCAACGCGCACCGCGCGCGCCGCCGTTCAAATCGACACTTCATTCACGCGACGATGCAAGAAGTGCAACAGCCGCCGACATCGGCATTTGTCAACGTTGCAGGAAATGCCTTCTGTTGTAGGCTTTTCTTGAATTCGCATTGAAGCGATCGACGCGAGATCGTCGTTGCGCTGAGTCGCGAGCGAAGACGAAAAGCGGCACGTCGCCGACGCCGAGTCGTAATTTTTGGCAACGAAAAAATTTTCGTGGGAAAGACGGCTTTTGCCTCGTTTGAGGTCATCCGAACCGGATTTGCGAACGAATCGCGGCTTCTGCGATTCGGCGCCGGTGGCGCCGGCGCGCCACGAACGGAGGGTGTGAGGCAGGATCACGCCACGTTCACGCGCGCGCGACGACACCGAAGGTGACGGCAAAGGAGCATGCAAGGGAGCATGATCCGGCTGGATCATGCTCCAAGGACAACATCATTGTCCTGTTGTTCAGATGCCGAGCTTCGACTTCAAGAGGTCGTTGACCGCCTGCGGGTTCGCCTTGCCGCCCGACGACTTCATCACCTGACCGACGAACCAGCCGACCAATTGCGGCTTCGCCTTCGCTTGCTCGACCTTGTCGGGATTGGCCGCGATGATGTCGTCGACCACCTTCTCGATCGCGCCGAGGTCGGTGACCTGCTTCATGCCGCGCGCCTCGACAAGCGCGCGCGGATCGCCGCCTTCCTGCCAGACGATCTCGAACAAGTCCTTGGCGATCTTGCCGGAAATCGTTCCCTCGCCGATCAGGTCGACGATCGCGGCGAGCTGCTCCGCCGACACCGGCGAGGCTGCGATCTCGACGCCTTCCTTGTTGAGACGACCGAACAATTCGTTGATCACCCAGTTGGCGGCGAGCTTGCCGTCGCGTGCCTTGTCGGCAAGGCCCGACAGCACCGTCTCGTAGAACTCCGCGCTCTCGCGCTCGGCGACCAGCACGCTCGCATCATAGGGCGACAGGCCGAAGCCCGTAATAAAACGGGACTTCTTCTCGTCCGGCAGTTCCGGCAGCTGCGCCTTGAGATCGTCGACGAAGGCCTGGCTGAACTCGAGCGGCAACAGATCGGGATCGGGGAAGTACCGGTAGTCGTGCGCCTCTTCCTTGGAGCGCATCGAGCGGGTCTCGCCCTTGTTCGGGTCGAACAGCCGGGTTTCCTGGTCGATCGAGCCGCCGTCCTCGATGATCTCGATCTGACGCCGCGCCTCGTACTCGATCGCCTGGCCGATGAAGTTGACCGAGTTCATGTTCTTGATTTCGCAGCGGGTGCCGAACGCGGTCTCGCCGTAACGGCGCACCGAGACGTTGACGTCGGCGCGCAGATTGCCCTTCTCCATGTCGCCGTCGCAGGTGCCGAGGTAGCGCAGGATCGAGCGCAGCTTGGTGACGTAGGCCTTGGCCTGCTCGGCGTCGCGGATGTCGGGCTTGGAGACGATCTCCATCAGCGCAACGCCGCAACGGTTGAGGTCGACATAGGACATCGTCGGCGACTGATCGTGCAGCAACTTGCCGGCGTCCTGCTCCAGGTGCAGCCGCTCGATCCCGATCGTGACGCTGCGGCCGCCGTCGAGCTCGAGCGACACCTCGCCCTCGCCCACGATCGGCGACTTGTACTGGCTGATCTGGTAGCCCTGCGGCGAGTCCGGATAGAAATAGTTCTTGCGGTCGAACACCGAGCGCAGGTTGATCTGCGCATTCAGCCCGAGACCGGTGCGCACCGCCTGGCGGACGCATTCCTCATTGATCACGGGCAACATGCCCGGCATCGCGGCATCGACGAGCGAGACATGTGAATTGGGCTCGCCGCCGAACGCGGTCGATGCGCCGGAGAACAGCTTCGCGTTCGAGGTGACCTGGGCATGGATCTCCATGCCGATCACGACCTCCCAATCGCCGGTGGCGCTCTTGATCAGTTTGTGCGGGGCGGCAGATGCGGTCATGGATCTCGGTTTCCGGATAAAGGATATCTGGGATGGATTGGGCTTCGCGCAACCGATCGCGCCAGTCAAGCCGCCTTACAGTCCCCTTGCAGCCCGCCGCCGTCGCCTGCGGCGGATCAGAGCCCGCGCCGGAACTGCTGGTAGGCCTTGCTCGAGCGCAGCGCGTCGGCGCCGCCCGCGATCAGTTGGTCGACCTGCTCCGGCGGCAGCGACAACCGCGTCGGGATGGCGTTCAGGATGCCGGCGCGGTCCGGTCCGAGCCGATCGAAGCCGAGCCGCTCGACATAGATCGCGACGTCGCCGCATTTCCAGCCGGCGCCGACGCCGAGCCGGCTGCGCTCCGCCGCCGACAGCCCGCAGCGCCAGCGCTTCAGCTTGCCGGACCAGTCCTCGGCGAGCGCCGTGAAGGCGGCGTAGCTGGAGCGCACGCTGGCATCGATCGCGGTGTCGGCGGCCGCGGACACCAGTTCGACGCCGCTCGGCCCTTCGAGCGTCTGCACGAAGTCGCCTGAGATGCCGCGGCCGGCGTCGACCACCAGGAACAGAATGCGCTTCAGCTTGGCCGCCTGCCGTTCGTTCAGCGGCTCGTAGGGACGCTGCGCGGCGAGCAAGCCGATGCTCAGCCCCGACAGACCGTAATTGTCGACGAGGCCGCCATCGAGCAGCTTGACGTAGCGCATCGAGCCGTCGCGGTAATGTGCCTGGGCCTCGGCGTAGGCGCGCAGCAACGGCTGTGCGTTCGGATCGTTGCGCACCCGCTCGAGCCAGGCCGGCAGCGGCGCGGCGCAACCGCCGGGATAGGTTTGCAGCACGATCGGGGCGAATGCCAGCGGCACCGCGGCCGATGCCGCCACCGCTTCGGCGACACGATACGATCTGATGTCGCTGCACAAGGCATCGAACGACGTCTTGCCGAACACGAACGGCGTGCGGTTGTAGATGTCAGACGCGTTGATCCAGACCCGCGGCCGGCGATCGTCGGCCAGTGCGTCGAACCGCGCGCCGTCGAACAAATTCTGATCGAGCCAGTCGGTGAACTGGCTGTCGTTGACGCCGCCGCCGAGCGCGCGCCCGATATTGCCGAGCGAGATCCGGGTCTTCAGTCCCTCCTCGGCGTTGCGCAGCAGGAAGCGCTGGCGAAAATCGTCGAGCGCCGCGCGGCGCTTCAATCCGAAATAGGCGGCGGTGACCGATCCGCCGGAGACGCCGGAGACGAAGTCGACGCGGTCGAGCAGCGTCTTGGTGCCCGCCGCACTCGAACGCGTGTGGTCAAGCTCCTCCAGCACGCCGAAGGAAAACGCCGCCGCGCGGGTGCCGCCGCCGGAGAACGACAGCGCGAGCAGCAGATCATCTTCGTAGGCCGGAATGTCGCGAGCGCTGCTGTTGTCGGCGAGCGCGGCGCCGAGCGGCACATTGCCGGGCAGATTGTAGACGGAGGCGCAGCCGGCAAGGCCCGCCGCCACCACGGCCACCAGCATTGCTGACAGCCATCCCCCTATGCCCGACCCACGCACGAATACTCTCTTTTGCCGCTGGCCCCCGCCCGGTTCCACTAGCCTATCACGGCCAATCTGGGCGGCGGCATGGCGGCCGAAACAGGGTTAATGCTCGCGGTGCCTCCGCACCGGCGTCCTTTAGCCGCGCTGCGCCAGCAGCGCGGCAACGATCCGCTCCCACTCGGCCTCGAGCGTGTCCTTTGCGGCCGGCTGGCCGGCCTGGCGATACCAGTAGCCGGCATTGCCAAGATCGCCTTCGACGCGATGCAGATGGGCATGCACCCAGGCCGAATTGGCGTCGCCCTCATCCTGCACGATGCGGTGCGCCTGGTCCCAATCGCCCTTCTTCGCCCACCACAACGCGGCGAGCGGCGGCGACAGCGCCGCATCGGGCGCGGTGTCAGCGAGACTGGCGCGGAAATCCGCCATCGCTCACCACCATCTAGGCGCCGTGAACCGGCCGGCCGCCTGCTCGATCACCTCGCCGAGCGAGAACAGCGTCTCCTCATCGAACGGACGGCCGATCAGTTGCAGGCCGAGCGGCAGGCCTTGCGAGTCCTTGCCGGCGGGCACGGCGATGCCCGGCAGGCCCGCCATGTTCACGGTCACCGTGAAGATGTCGTTGAGATACATCTCGACCGGATCGGCGCCGCCCTTCTCGCCGATGCCGAACGCCGCCGACGGCGTCGCCGGCGTCAGGATTGCGTTGACACCCTTGGCGAAGCAGTCCTCGAAGTCCTTCTTGATCAGCGTCCGGACCTTTTGCGCGCGCAGATAATAGGCGTCGTAGTAGCCGGCCGACAGCACATAGGTGCCGATCAGCACGCGGCGGCGCACCTCGTCGCCAAAACCATCGGCGCGGGTGTTCTCGTACAT
The DNA here is from genome assembly GCF_054063995.1 of Bradyrhizobium sp. USDA 4504. NCBI lineage: Bacteria > Pseudomonadati > Pseudomonadota > Alphaproteobacteria > Hyphomicrobiales > Nitrobacteraceae > Bradyrhizobium > Bradyrhizobium sp. USDA 4504. The sequence continues at coordinate 3,305,791 of NZ_JBSSGV010000001.1, forward strand.
CTCGATGATGTTCCTGCCCGGTTCGCGCAGCCCGTAGCGCACGCCGTCGTAGCGCGCGAGGTTCGACGAGGCCTCCGCCGGCGCCACGATGTAATAGGCCGGCAGCGCATATTTGGTGTGCGGCAGCGACACCTCGACGAGTTCGGCGCCGGCGGCCTTCAGCCACTGCGCGCCCTCGCTCCAGAGCTTTTCGATCTCGGCCGGCATGCCGTCGAGCCGATATTCCCTGGGGATGCCGATCTTCATGCCCTTCACGGACTTGCCGATCGCGGCCTCGTAGTCCGGCACGGCGATGTCGACCGACGTGGTGTCCTTGGGATCGTGCCCCGCCATCGAGCGCATCAGGATCGCGGCATCGCGCGTCGAGCGCGCGATCGGGCCGGCCTGGTCGAGCGAGGATGCAAACGCGACGATGCCCCAGCGCGAGCAGCGGCCATAGGTCGGCTTGATGCCGACGGTTGCGGTGAACGCGGCGGGCTGGCGGATCGAGCCGCCGGTGTCGGTCGCGGTCGCGCCCATGCAGAGAGCAGCCGCCACCGCCGAAGCCGAGCCGCCGGACGAGCCGCCCGGCACCAGCGTGGTGTTGGAGCCCTCGCGCCGCCACGGGTTGGTGACCGGGCCGAAGCACGAGGTCTCGTTCGACGAGCCCATCGCGAATTCGTCATTGTTGAGTTTGCCGAGCAGCACTGCACCGTCGCGCCACAACTGCGAGGTCACCGTCGACTCGTAGGGCGGAATGAAATTGCCGAGGATATTCGAGCACGCAGTGGTCCTGATGTCGCGGGTCGCGAACAGGTCCTTGATGCCGAGCGGGATGCCGGCGAGCGGTCCGCCCTCGCCTTTTGCAATTTTCGCGTCGGCGGCCTTGGCCATCTCGCGGGCGCGGTCGGGCGTCTCGAGCACATAGGCATTGAGTACGCGCGCGGCTTCGATCGCGGCGAGATGTGCGTCGGTCAGCTCAACGGCTGTGAAAGACTTGCTCGCCAGGCCCTCGCGGGCCTCGGCGATCGTCAGCGATGTCAAATCAGTCATTTATTGATCGGGCTGCAGAAGAACGGAGACAGGGTCTTGTCGTTGGCGGGGTCGTCATGCCGGGCTTTGGCATTTTCCTTGGCGCGGGCGGCGTCAAGCGCCTCGAGATGGTCGAGCACGGCGTCCATCGCCGCGTTGGGATCGGCGACCTTCCCCTTGCGCTCCATGGCATCGAGGAAGTCCATATAGACCTTGTAGGCCTTCTCATCGTCGCACAGCAGACACATTGAACTTTGTCGCTTTTGTTTGACGCGTTTTCTTCACGCGAACCGGTATCCACTTCGCTCGAAAACGCGATGCTTGCGTTACTCGACCACCTTCGGCACCAGGAAGAAGTCGTTCACGGTGTCGGGCGCGTTGCGGACAATGACGTCGGCGATCTCGCCGTCATTGACCACGTCGGCGCGCTTCTTCATCTCCATCGGCGTCACCGAGGTCATCGGCTCGACGCCGTCGATATTCACTTCCGACAGCTGCTCCACAAAGGCCAGCATCGCGTTCAGCTCGCCCTGGAGATGGGGAACTTCGGCGTCGCTGACCGCGATCCGCGCCAGGTGCGCGATGCGGCGGACGGTCGTGGCGTCTACGGACATTATATAGGGCCTCGGGGCTGAAAGGTCAGCCTGCCGTATAGCAGAGGCCGGTTTTGCGCCGCAACCGCGCGAATTTGCCCGCCCAACGGGGCTTTGCGCCCATCCGGCGACCGGGCAAGACACCCTGCCACGCATTCCGGCTGCGAAACGCACGACGAAACCAGTTCGCGGCCACCGCGACGTCGTCTCGAAACATTCACGGCGCCTACTCCACCAAACAGAAAAGTTCGGAGCGCGTCATGTCAATGCTCAACGGCAGCCCCCGCCCGGAGGGCTGGGACCCCGCCCTCTGGTCGATCGGCACGGCGCTGGGGGTCGCGATCCTCTACGTGGCCTGCCTGGTCTGAACGAGGCCGCGCGTCAGGCCTGAGACAGAGCCGCCATCCGCGCCAGCGCGGCGCCGGCGAGCGCGCGGGTCAATTCGGCCGCCGGCATTTCCTTGCCCATCCGCACCGCCTGCCCGGCCCACAGATTGGTGAAATCGACCTTGCCCTGTTTTTCGGCAGCCGCCTTCAGCGGTCCGAGGGCGGTTGCTGCGTGCGGGAACGCCGGCGCGTCCGGCGAGATCGGCCCGACCTCGCGCATCACGCGGTTGGCGACGCCGCGCGCCGGGCGTCCGGTCATCACATTGGTGATGACGGTCGATTCGTCGCTCGCTTGCGCCAGCGCGACACGGCCCTGCGGGGTTACCTTGGATTCCGGGCAGCGCAGATAGGCCGAGCCGATCTGAACGGCCGCGGCGCCGAGCGCGAATGCCGCCGCGATCCCGCGCCCGTCAGCGATACCGCCGGCCGCGACCACCGGCACCTTCACCGCATCGACCACCTGCGGCAACAGCGAGAACGTCCCGGGCTGCTCGGAAATATTCTCGGTCAGGAACATGGCGCGATGGCCGCCGGCGTCGGCGCCCTGCGCGATGACGACATCGGCGCCGTTCTCTTCCAGCCAGATCGCCTCCTTCACCGTGGTCGCCGACGACATCACGATCGCGCCGGCCGCCTTCACCCGCTGCAACAGCTTCGGCTCCGGCAGGCCGAAATGGAAGCTGACCACCTCGGGCTTCAGCTCCTCGACCACGGCGCAAAACGCCGCGTCGAACGGCGCGCGGTTCGCCGCGTTGATCGGCGCATCCGGATCGAGGCCGAGCTCGTGATAGTAAGGCGCGAGCAGCTGCCGCCATGTCGCTTCATGCGCGCGATCGGTCTCGACCGGCGTGTGGCAGAAGAAGTTCATGTTGACGGGCGCCGAAATGCGCTGACGGATGATATTGACCTGCTCGCGTGTCTTCTCGGCCGATAGCATCGCGCATGGCAATGAGCCGAGTGCGCCACCCTCTGCGGCTGCGATGACAAGCTCCGCATCCATCACGCCCGCCATCGGCGCCAGTACGATCGGGAATTCGGTTTTGAAGAGATCAGTTAGACGTCGATCAGGCCACATTCTTCTTGCTCTTGAACTGGTTGTTGTTGGTTTTGAACCCTCTCCGCAAAAAGGAGAGGGTCGGTTCGATAAGAAAGCCAGCGAGCGGAACTATCACCGATCGCTACGGATTCAAGTCTCTTATGCGATGCGCGTTCCGATTCACGCCTTTTCAGGCAGGAGCCGGCGCCTGCGCAGGGTTGAGCACGGAGTTGCGACGTCCACGCAGAATCTGTTCGGCCTCCAACGTGATCCTGTCGACAATCTCGGCCGCCGGCGGAACGTCGTGGATCAGCCCAACCGCTTCGCCCGCGATGACGGCGGCGACGTCGAAATCGCCGCGCGCCTTGGCCTCCGCATAGTCGGCGGCAACCTTCTTCACATTCTGGAGCAATTCGACCTCACGTCCCGTCCAGCGCTGGACATGATCGTTGACGAGACAGCGCCCGTTGAACGGAGCCGGCCAGACATTGTTGCGTGACAGATCGAAGACGATGCCACGCACCGTCTCACCGCTCTTGGCGGCACAGACCCGCCGCTTCGCTTCGTCAGCGATCTCGGCTTCCTGGCTCGCGTAGAATCGTGTGCCGAGCAGCACACCGGAGGCGCCGAGCATCAGCATGGCGGCAAGACCGCGGCCGTCCGCGATGCCGCCGGCGGCAACCACCGGGACACGCCCCGCGGCGAGATCAACGATCGCCGGCACGACATCAAGAGTGGTTCGCGACGCGCCATGACCGCCGGCCTCGGTCCCCTGCGCGACGAGGACGTCGGCGCCGGCATCCAGTGCGTCCTGCGCCATCTCTTCGTCCTGCACCTGGCAAATGAGGCGCGCACCGGCTTGCTTGATCCGCGGTCCGAACGGCTTCGGATCACCGAACGACAGCATGATCGCGCGCGGTTGTGCTGCAAGCGCGACGTCCAACACCTCCGGCTGCTTCGCCATGCTCCAGGTGATGAAGCCGATGCCGAACGGGGTCGTCGATTTCCGGAGCTTCGCCGTCTCCTGCTCGAGCCAAGGCCGGTCGCCATAGCCCCCGCCGAGAATGCCAAGGCCGCCGGCGGCGCTGACCGCAGTCACGAGCCTCGCGCCCGCGACCACATCCATCGGTGCGAGCAAGATCGGTTGTCGGATTCCCAAAAGCGCAGTCAGCGGCGTGTCGATCGACATGGCGTTCCTCCGGGGTTTGTGGACAACCAGACTAGGTCGGGCTAACATTCTGTGAAAATGAATACTAGAGAACGCTACCATCTCTAAATCAGAACGGTGATCCCAGATGGAATTGACCGACCTGCTCACCTTTTCCACGGTCGCGCGGCTCGGCGGCATCACCCGGGCCGCCGACGAGCTGAACACGGTGCAGTCGAACGTCACCCAGCGCATCAAGGCGCTGGAGGCCGAGATCGGCACCGCGCTGTTCGAGCGCCACAGCCGCGGCATGTCGCTGACCGGCGCCGGCCGCCGCCTGTTGCCCTATGCGCAGCGCATGGCGGCGCTGTCGCGCGAAGCCGTGTTCGCCGCGCGCGACGATGGCGAGCCGAAAGGACCGCTGTCGATCGGCTCGATGGAGACGACCGCTGCGGTGCGGCTGCCGACGCTGCTCGCCGAGTTTCATCGCCGTTATCCGGCGGTGCGCCTGACCTTGCGCACCGCGCCGACCGCCGATCTCGTCGCCGCCGTGCTCGACGGCTCGCTCGACGGCGCATTCGTCGCCGGCCCGATCGAGCATGCCGAACTCATCGCGACGTCAGCCTTCACCGAGGAACTGGTGCTCGTCACCGCGCAGCGCTGGAAATCGCTTGCCGCCCTGCGCGCCGGCACGCCGGAGTCGGGCCCGACCGCGCTGGTGTTCCGCACCGGCTGCACCTACCGGCAACGCCTGGAACAGGTGTTCACGGAATTCGGCTGGCCGTCGGCCGCGCGCTTCGAGTTGGGCACGCTCGACGGCATGGTCGGCTGCGTCGCCGCCGACATGGGCGTCACCCTGCTGCCGCGCGCCGTCGTCGAACGCGACCATGTCCAGCGCGACATCAACATCCACAAGCTCAATCCGCAGCATGCGCATGTCGAGACGCTGTTCATCCAGCGCCGCACCGCGCATCAGTACAGCGCGTTGCAGGGGTTGGCCGCGTGCCTCGGTGGCGACGAGCGGGTGATCGCCGCCTGACCGGCTTTTTCGCATGGACGCCACGGCAGTGCCGGGCTTTGCCTCGGCGCGCGGGCGCGTGCTAAGCGCTAGCGCCATGCCCGCCCCCATCCTTCCCCTGATCGAAGCTGCGCCGCACTGGCCCGAGCGCGGCGCGCTTGTCGGCCTCGACCTCGGCACCAAGACCATCGGCGTTGCCGCCTCCGATCCGGACCGGCGGCTGGCGACCGGCGTCGAGACCATCCAGCGCAAGCAGTTCAAGGTCGACGCGGCGCGGCTGCTCGCGATCGCCGCCGAACGCAACGCCGTCGGCTTCGTGCTCGGCCTGCCGATCAACATGGACGGCAGCGAAGGCCCGCGCGCGCAATCGACCCGGGCGTTTGCCCGCAACCTCGCCGGCCTCACCGCGCTTGCGATCGGGCTGTGGGACGAGCGGCTCTCGACCGCGGCGGTCGAGCGCGAGCTGATCGGGATGGACGTCAGCCGCGCCCGGCGCGCCGAGGTGATCGACGAGCACGCCGCGATCTTCATTCTGCAGGGCGCGCTGGACCGGCTCGCGAAGCTGCGCGGGGAGCGCTGACCATGGCGGTGGTGGTCGCGGCGCTGCTGCCGGTGTTCCTCTTGATCGTGCTGGGCGTCGTCCTGAAGCGCACGCTGATGCCGCTCGACAGCCAATGGCACGGGCTTGAGCAGCTCACCTATTACGTGCTGTTCCCGGTGCTGCTGGTGCAGACACTGGTGAAGGCCGATCTGACAAAAGTGCCGGTCGCGGGCGTCGGCGGCGCGCTGCTGCTCGCGGCGCTGGTGATGTGCCTGCTCTGCCTGGCGCTGCGCGGCCCGCTGGCGCGCGCCGGCGTCGACGGCCCCGCCTTCACCTCGATCTTCCAGGGCGCGACCCGCTGGCAGACCTATGTCGCGCTGTCGGTGTCGCGCAACCTCTATGGCAGCACAGGCCTTGCCCTGGCTTCGGTCGCGATGGTCGCGATCATCCCGCTGGTCAATGTCTTCAGCGTCGCCGTGCTGGCGAAATATGCCTCGTCCGAGAAGCGTTCGACCGGCGCCATCGTGATGACTGTCGTGCAGAACCCGCTGATCTGGGCCTGCGTCATCGGGCTCGTCATCAATGTCGCGCACATCCCGCTGCCACAGATCTGGTATGACGTCGCCGACGCGCTCGGCGGCTCGTCGCTGGCGATCGGCCTGCTCGTCACCGGAGCCGGGCTGCATCTGGAAGGCATCTTCCGGCCCAGCCTCGCCGCCTGCGCGGCATTGGTGCTGAAACTCGTGCTGATGCCGGTGCTGACGGTCGCGCTCGCGATGTGGTTCGGCGTCACCGGCTCCAATCTCGCCATCGTCGCGGCCTGCGCCGCGGTGCCGACCTCGCCGTCAGCCTATGTGCTGGCGCGCCAGATGGGCGGCGACGCGCCGCTGCTCGCCCAGATCATCACGCTGCAGACAATTCTGGCCGCGATCACGATGCCGATCGTGATTGCCGCGGTGGGGCTTTAGAAGGCGTACCCGATCGGCCTTGAATATCGCCGCGCAATCGGTCGCTACCAGACTTCGCGATAGTTCGCGAATTTGCGCAAGATCTTGTCATAGCGGGCCGGTACGATCCAGGGCAACAGGAGCCTGAAGATCGCGTTCGGAAGCGGAGAGCGAAGCCGCACATAGAGGTCGAGCGGATCGAGATCATGCCGCATCCGGAATTTCGGTTCGTAGCTGAGACCCGTGCTTCGAAGCCATCTGTAACCGTTGGCGATCGCCCAATTCATCATGTCGCGAATGGTGTAGTAATAAAGATGAAGGTCGAGCGCGACAGCATAGTCGAGGCCGACATACTCCCAGAACAGACTGTCGCCTTCGACCATGCAAAGGCTGAAGGCGATCACCTTGCCGCCACGGCGCCAGATGAAGAAGCGAACCTTGTCCTTCATGTCGCTGCCGAGCCGGCGGAGATAGTCGGCTGTCAGTTTCTCGAAACGGAATTTCGAGCGATCGAAGACCTGCAGGTAGAGCGGATAGATCTCGTCGACGGCATCCCTTGCGTCGTCGGTGACAGTAAGAGCTATGGTTTCGCCGTCGGTTGCCTTGAATTTCTTGCGGAGCTGCCAGCGTGCCGATCGCGGCAGCGCATTTTGCATGTAGGCATCGAAGTCGTCGTGCTCTATATTGAGCGCCGTCATCGGCATGCTCGGCGCACGGGCGAAGCCGCGCCGGACAAAGCAATCCAGCACCGGCCGGTAGCGCGCAGGGAATTCCTTCAGGACGATGAGTTGCGCCCCGCACGATCGGGCGAGCGTGACGATTTCGCCGCAAAGAATCTCGGCGATCTTGCCGGACGGCACCGTGCTTGATCCGGCAAGATGCCCTTCACCGGCGAAGCATCCGATCATCAGGGTTCGCATTTTGAGAAACCCGGGAATGAAGCCTCGGATGCGCGCCAGCAGCGGCTGCCATTGCGCTCCAAGTCCTTCGAGAACGTCCTGGTCGAGAAGAAAAAACGGCTGGACGGCATGGAGACAGCCTGCCCGGTCGATGATCGCGAAGTACCGGTACTCGACACGCTCGCGGAGCGTATCCTCCAGGATTTCGTAGTAGCGGTGATCCTTGCGCAGGTCGGCGAAACTGGCCTCCCAAGCGGGACAACCGGCGATTTCGTCGCGCGTCACGATCTTTACGCGAAACGGCGCTGTAGCAGCCGCCGCGTCCGCTACGCTTGTTGTATCAGCCAGACTGACTGCGTCTGACGCCAACGCAATGCTCCGGGTGATGAAAAGTCTTTCAATACAGTATCAATGTACCTGATTTGGCCGCGGCCTCCTGTGCCATCCGCGCAACAAGTCATTACTTTCGAAGTTGCGTCTCTTTCGAGGCCCCGTCGGCGCCGAGCGGCGCGCCCTCCCGCAATAGACCGGCCCGCCGGTCCCAGCGACGTAGCACCACAACTCGCCCTTGCGCTTCAGCAAGAGCGAAGGCCCGCAACAATTGCGCGCGGCTCGTAGGCTTATGTTGATCGCCGCTATTTCCCGGTCGAACCGGCGAACGCCGTATCGAGCACATCCCCGATCGGCTGCCAGCTACGGCCATCGAACTGAAGCAACCGCAATTGCTCGACCGGTCGGAACTGAGCGGTGTTGATCTTGATGCCGGGGAGCAAGGCGGACGCCTGATAATCCCTGAGCGCCGCAGCCTGCTTCATGACGTTCTCGCGCGACAGGTCGTTGCCGCATTGCCTGAGCACCTCGACCATCGTTTCGGCGGCGGCATAGCCGTAGACTGCGGCCGCGTCATCCTTGCCGCCGGCTTTGGTGTACTTGTCCAGGAAGCTGTACCAGGCGCCCTGCTCCGCTCTCCAGGCCGGATCGCTCGCATCCTTCAGGAACGCGGCGGTGATGACGCCGGTCGCATTCTCCGTGCCGGCCCGCTTGAGCACCGTCTCGATCGATGACGCCATCTGGTTCACGACGAACACCGGCCGCCAGCCGTGGTCAGCCGCCGCGCGGATCACCTTGGCGGCATTTTCCGGCACTCCGGCAAACACAAAGACCTCGGCACCCGATTGCTTCAGGATCGAGACGTGGCCGTCCAGGTGCTGATCGTCGACATCATAGGCGATGTCGACCCTGATGTTGTGGGCGACGTCGCCCAGCCCTTGCACCAGTCCCTTGAACAATTCGCGCCCGAACTGGTCATTCTCCCAAAGCGCCACGATTTTCTTGCCGGGATAGAACGCCTGGATGTAGTTGGCGTAGATGCGCCCTTCCTCGCGATACGAAGGCTGCCAGCCCATGGTCCACGGATAGAGCGACGGCTCGCTGAGCTCGTGATCGCCGGAAGCAACGAAAAGCTGGGGGATCTTCCGTTCGTTGAGATACTTCCGCACCGCGAGATTCCCCGGCGTGCCGAACGAACCGAACATCAAGAGCACATTGTCGGTTTCGACCAGAATGCGCGTGAGATCCATGGCGTTGGCGGGATCCGACAGATCGTCATAGGACATGAAGCGGATCTTGCGGCCATTGATGCCGCCGCGTTCGTTGATCATCTCGAAATAGGCGGCTTCCGCCTTGCCGATCTGGCCGAAAATCTCCAGCGCGCCGCTATACGGCATGACATTGCCGATCCGGATTTCGGTGTCGGTAACGCCCTGGTCGCGCACCTGCTGCGTGATGGCGCCGAGAGACGCCAGCGCAACGATGCTGGCCAGGATTGCTCGGATCAAGATAGCCATGAGAAGAGCTCGCACGACGGCAGCCGCCGCTGCCTGGTTTCAGTCCGGCCCGCGCTCATTCATTGATCCAGATCATAGCACTCGGACGGGATGCTGGCATCCCCTTCGTCAACCTTCCGATGGGCGGCGATGCGCCACTGCTTGTTCCGGATCATCGCGCTGCAGACGGCTCCGGCGGCCATCACGTTGCCGATCGTGTCGTCGCGATGGGGCGTTAAGCGTAAGGGCCTATCATGAAGCAGCTGACTATGTTCAAGGCCGAGTGAACGATCACAGTCAGCCAGGTCGAATTACTGCGCCAACGAAAGTAGCCCAGAGCGAGGCCGAAAATGAATAGACAAAAACGATAGGACCAATCGTACTGCGTGTGGTTGAGAGCCCAAACCAGTGATGTCAAGACGATGGCACCGACTGGTCCGAGGAAGGACTGCGACCATCCTCGAAACAAAAAGCCGCGGAAGACAAACTCCTCCATGATCGGCGCGGCCAAGCAGCAGCCGATCAGGAAGGTGAGCAAGCCAACCCGCCCCTGCACGTTCAGATTGGGAGCGGCCCAACTCGTGTCTGCTCCTACGAAAGCTAGAAAACAGCTCTCCACAATCAGCAGAACTGCCGCGATGGCCAATGCGAGAAAAAGCTCTCTTGAACTGGGCCAATTGAGCGCAAGGTACTCGAAAAAGCCCCGATCGAGCTTGCGGACGGCGACCCAAAGCACCGCAACAGCGGCTGGACTTCCGAGCACCAGACCTGCACCCTGCCAGCGTCCCTCGAGCCCGGCCTGAGCAATCGGGATTGTCCCATACTGCGCGTGCATAAGGACAAGAACACCAAGCCCTCCCGTCAGAAGAAACGCGCCGTAGGCGAGAAGGCCAACAAGCGTCGTCTCCAGGAAATCCCATACCCGCGGCGATTTCGCCGAAGCCGGTACCGGCGCGTTGGCATTCTCGAAGTTCGACATATGGGATTCTTCTGCAACAACGTTGCAGCGAAGGTGGGCCTAGCTTCAACCTAGCATAGGGAACTCTCAGCCCGCCAGCCACCAGGTCTGGATCGTCGCCGCGAAATTGTTCAGCCCGTGCAGCAGGATGGTCAGCCAGGTCGAGCCGGTGCGGAAGCGCAAATAGCCGAACAGGAGGCCGATCGTCAGCACCTGGCAGAGGAAGAACCAGTCGTACTGCAGGTGCATCACCGTCCAGACGATCGACGACAGCAGGATCGCGCCATAGGGTCCGAGCGCGGATTCCGACCAGCCGCGGTAGAGCCAGCCGCGTGCGAACAGTTCCTCCCAGAGCGGCGCGGCCACGGCGAAGGCGATCACCAGGAGCCACAGCGCGCTGTGCTCCTGCGCCGATTTCAGCACGTCGCCCATGAAGCCCGGCGACACCTCGCGGCCGGCGGCGCGGGACACCATGTCCCAGGCTCCGACCAGCACGACGAGCGCGACGATGCCGATGATCACGTTCTTCCACGACGTCCCGCGCAGCCCGAGGTAATCGGCGAACGGGATCCGGGTCCGGCGGATCGCGAACCACAGCACCAGCAGCACCATCGGCAGGCCGGCGAGGACCGAGAGCGAGATCGTCAGGCCGTCGGCGACCACATGGGTGATGCCGGCCGTCGACACCTCGCCGCCCTGCGCGACGATGCGCCAGACGATGACCGTGACCTGGCCGACGAACATCGCGGCGAAGATCAACAGGCCCCACAGCGCGGTGCCCCAGAATTTCCAGACCCGCGGGGGGAGCGGCGGCGGTTCGATCGCGGCAGTCGCGTCTTGCGGCGTGAGAGAATCCATCAGCGAACCTCGGCTCTATCAATTCGTCATGGCCGGGCTTGTCCCGGCCATCCACGTCTTTCCTTGCCCTGTCGAAGCAAAGACGTGGATGCCCGGCACAAGGCCGGGCATGACGGTGGTCAATGTGGTCATGGCAGCGCCCGCGCCAGCAGCGCGCGCTGATTGGCATCGGATAAGTCCACCGCGCCGTACATGCCGGCGTGGCGTTCGGCAAGCCGTGTCGTCGCAAACAGCTCGGCGTTTTTCGGCGAGACCTGGTTGAGCGCCGCGGTTGCCGCCAGGAGCGCCAGCTGCTCGACCGCAAGTCGCGCGACGCGCTCGCTGTCCGGCCGGCGGAACGACTGCCCGATCGAGGCAACGGCCTCGGCGGCGCCCGGCAGGCCCTTGGTCTCCTCGGCAAGCGCGCGCAGCACCGCGAGTGCGGCGTCAGCCTCGCGGCCGAGCGCGCGCAGCACGTCGAGGCACATCACGTTGCCGGAACCCTCCCAGATCGCGTTGACCGGCGACTCCCGGTAATGGCGCGCCAAAATGCCTTCCTCGACATAGCCATTGCCGCCGAGGCACTCCATCGCCTCATAGAGGAAGCCGGGCGCGCTCTTGCAGGTCCAGTATTTGATCGCCGGCGTCAGCAGCCGCATATAGGCGGCCTCGCCCGCATCGGCCGGCGCGCGATCGAAGGCACGGCAGAGCCGCATCACCAGCGCGATCGACGCCTCGACATGCAGCGCCATGTCCGACAGCACCGCCTGCATCAGCGGCTGGTCGGCGAGATGCTTCTGGAACACGCTGCGGTGCCGCGCGTGATGGAGCGCATGCGCCAGCCCCGATCGCATCAGCCCGGCGGATGCGATCGCGCAATCCTGCCGCGTCAGCTGCACCATCTGGATGATGGTGCGGATGCCCTTGCCCTCCTCGCCGATCAGCTCGGCATAAGCGCCGTGGAATTCGACCTCCGACGAGGCATTGGAGCGGTTGCCGAGCTTGTCCTTCAGGCGCTGGAAGTGGATCGCGTTGACCGTGCCGTCGGACGCAAAGCGCGGCATGAAGAAGCAGCTCAGCCCATTCATGGTCTGCGCCAGCACCAGGAAGGCGTCGCACATCGGCGCCGACATGAACCATTTGTGCCCGGTGATGCGCCAGGCCCCGCCGTCGCGCTCGGCGCGCGTCATGTTGGCGCGCACATCCGTGCCGCCCTGCTTTTCCGTCATGCCCATGCCGAGGGTCATGCCGCGCTTGCTCCACCACGGCGCAAAGGTGGGATCGTAGGCGCGCGTTCCTATCACCGGCATCGTCTTGGCCAGAATATCCGGCTGCGAGGCCAGCGCCGCGACCGAGGCGCGCGTCATCGTGATCGGGCAGAGATGGCCGGTCTCGACCTGGGAAGCGATGTAGAACTTTGCCGCACGCACCACCTCGGCCGCTCCGCCGGCCGGCTTGCCGTCGGCGCTCCAGGTCGAGTTGTGCACGCCGGCATGCGCGGAGTGCGCCATCAGCTCGTGATAAGCCGGGTGAAACTCGACCTCGTCGCGGCGATTGCCCTTGGCATCGAACAGCCGCAGCTTCGGCGTGTTCTCGTTGGCGATGCGGCCGCGCTCCGCCATGGCAGCGGATCCCCAATGCTTGCCGAAATCGGACAGCTCAGCCGTTGCCGCCGCCCCGCCATTGGCAGCGACCGCCGCGGCGAGCGGCGCATCCACCGTGGACAGGTCGACATTTTCGAACGGCGGCGATTGGTTGAAGACGTCGTGGGTGGCAAACGGAGCCTGCGTCATGGTCTCCTCGGCAACTGGTCTGCACGCATGCGGCCTGGACAACCGGCCTCTTCCGGCCGGGATCACGGGCCAGCCGCGGCGCAATGGAATCGGAGGATCATAAGCCCGTGAGCCGGTGCCGGGCAGCGAAAAATGCGCATTCGGCCGCGTGCTGGTGAATCGGGGGTTATCGGGGTCCGCGCAGCCGATGTCCGCTCCGATCGCGGGGCGATATCGCAGCAGGGCCCATCAACGGACGCCCCTTGGGCTGTCCGCTATCATCAGCCGCCGCCGTACGGCCGGAACCGGCGATCCGGGCTGCCGTTCACCCGTTCCTCCGTGCGTCCGCCGCTCCTGCTGCAGGTTTTCCGCTCGGTTTCTGCAGCAACCAAATGCGCTCTGCGTTGTTGCAGTCCTAGCCATGCGCAGGGAAAAACAGGCAACCAATCACCAAGACGCGCTCTTTTAGGCCCTCCCAACCGAGAGAGAACTGATGATTGATAGATCTGAAACGCGCGGTACTGTGCGGAAACATCCCGGAATACTGAGAATATCCGCCATCGGCGTCGCCGGATTGCTCTCTGTCCTGATGCTCACCGCGGTGACGCCGCCGATCGTTGCAGATCAATCCGATCGTGCCGTGGTCAACGCCCCCGTTACGCTTTTGACCGCGCCGATCAGCGGCGAAGTCGGCCTGTTGACGGTGCTTCCGGGCCGGGACGTCCGCGATGGCGAAACGCTGGCGCGGATCAGCAATCCAAGGATCGATCGCGGGACGCTGATCGCGTTGCAGGAAAAGGCGTCCGACGCACGGCAGAAGCTCGATGCGACGCGCGCAAAGCACGAATCGGACTTCAACTATGTTTCGTCCCTCGATGGCGAGATTGCTGACCAGACCAGCCAGCTCAAGGGTCAGTTACAGTCGCGGATCGAGGAGCTTCGCGCCCGTGTCGCTCAATCCAACGCCGCGAGCGGTGAAAAGAAGGCCCTGGTCGACCGCCAGACCAATATGGTGACACGCAATGCCGCGAGTAACGACATGCTCCGGCCGACAACTCAGCAATATGCCGCGACCATACATGGTGCGGACGCAGAGGCCGCCAAGCTGAATCAGAAGATGGCACAGCTCAACGCCCTGAGCAGGGGTATCTATGTCGGCGAGGAACTGGTTGCTCTCAACAATCTGGCCCAGAAGCGCAGGGACATCGATCTCGACGCCACGCGGATGAAAATCGAGCAAAAGCAGCAAGCCGCAGTGCTTGCCGATCTCGAGCACCTGATCGACGCCGAAACGCGCAGGCTGGCGACGCTGGCGGATGCCGATGTCGTCGCGCGCGGCCAGGGCAAGGTCTCGAGCGTCGGCGCCGCGATGGGGCGGCATGTCAGCGCCGGTGATACTATCAGCTCCGTCATCGACTGCGACAAGCGCTTTGTCGTCGCCATCTTTTCCTACCGGCAGGGCCAGAGCATGATGCCCGGCACCCGCGTTCGCATCGACGGGAGTTCGTTGCGGTCCGGCGTCGTCACTGCGGTCGTACCGAAGACCAGCGACAAAGCCGATGAGCGCTTTGCCGTTCCGTTCCCGCAAACCGAGCGGCGCGAACTCTACGCCATCATCACGCCGGACCAGGCAGGCGACGGCGGACCGGTGCAGCAAGCGGGGACCGCCGACGCGTCCGCCTGTCCGGTCGGCCAATGGGTGACGGTGACGCGCGAGAATGGTGTGGTCCCCTCGATGTCGGTCACTTGGCACCGGCTCGGCCACTACGTTGCGTCGTGGATCGGCGGCGACGCAGGCACCGCCGATACCGCGCAGAAGACGCCGCCGGATGCGGATGCCCGGCGCGCCGGTATCGCTCGTCTGCATGACGCTTTCCATGCCTCGGAGCCGCCGCAGCCGAAGGCCGACGACAACGAACCACCATCCGGAACTCGTGCCCTCGTATCGCAATGAAATCGGCCATCGCGATGATGCTGTGCGCGGCGATCGTGGGCGCGCCGGCGGCAGGCCACACGGCGCAAACCGCAAGCACGTTCTGCGCCGGGCTGAAAAAGGCGGTCGCGCCGCACAGCAGCGCGGCCGACGCGGTCTTCGTCCGCAGCTATGAGCCCGGCGAGGATGAAGCGGCCCTTCCCACGGGTCTCGCCACGACGGCGTTCGTCTACGACAATGCGCTCGCCGTCATTGCGCTTGTTGCCTGCGGCAACGTGTCGGATGCAAGGCCAATCAGCAACGCGCTCAGCCGCGCCGCAGGCAACGACCGGAGCTTCGATGACGGCCGTGTGCGCAATGCCTATCATGCCGGCGCGGTGAACCAGCCTATTCCCGATCTACCGGGTTGGTGGGACGGACATGCCAGGGTCTGGGCGGAGGATCCGGCGCAGGACGGCACCTCGACCGGAAACGTCGCCTGGGCTGCCTTGGCACTGCTGACGCTGCATCAGGCAACCCACGATCCTCGATATCTCGCCGACGCGGAGCGCCTGGTCGATTGGATGATCGGCGCAACCGCTTCCGAAAATGGCTTTTACGGCGGCTTTCACGGCTACGATCCGAAGCAGGTCAGGCTCACCTGGATGTCGACCGAGCACAACGCCGACGTTCACGCCGCCGCTCGCTGGCTGTTCCGCCTGACTGGCGAACGGAAATACGACAGCGCGGCAGGACAGGCGCGGCGGCTGCTCGATCGCGCCTTTCGCGGCGATCACTTCCTGCTTGGGACGAAGCCTGACGGCAGCCTCGCGGACGAGGGCCTGCTCGCGCTCGACGCGCAGCTTTGGCCGTGGATGGCGATGCCTGAATCGCCCGCAGCATGGAAGAGCGCGCTCGGCTTCGCAAAAGCGCGGCTCGGGGTCGACGGCGGTTTCGATTTCAACGGCGATCGCGACGGCCTCTGGGTGGAGGGCACCGCGCAGGCGGCCTTGGCCTACCGGATCAGCGGCGACCTACACGAGAGCGATCGACTGCTGGCAGACCTGAAGGCGGACCAGACGTCGTCCGGCCTGCTCAATGCGTCACGGCCGGCGCGGCTGACGACGGGATTATCGATCGATCCGACCAGCGGCGGCGATCCCGACTTTTTCTACTACCGCCGCCCGCATCTCGGCGCGACGGCGTGGGCCGCGCTGGCCGAAACCGGCTGGAATCCGTTCACCGGCAAAAGGATACGCTAATGTTCCCATCCGCCGCGGATATCGTGTCAGTCCTGACCATCGACGTCGGCATTTTGCTCGGGCTTCTGGTCATGGCTCGGCTGTTGGAGCCGTCGCATGCCAGCCACCGTACGCTGTTCGGGACGACCACGGCGGCCCTTCTCGTCATGTATGCGCTGTGGCGATGGAGCGATACGCTGCCGCCGTTCGAGTTATCGGCGCAAAGTCTTTGGCCGCGGCTCTTCATTGCGTTCGAGTTGCTCGCGATCCTCTACACGCTGATCTCGATCGTCATCCTGTTCCGCAGCACCGACCGCACCGCGCAGGCCGACGCCGCCCAGCAGCTTTTGGCCGCGGACAATCGCGATCCCGCCGTCGACGTCTTCATCTGCACCTATGACGAGCCGCTCGAAATCCTCCAGCGCTCGATCCTGGGCGCGCTGGCGCTCGACTATGCCAATGTGACGGTGTGGGTTCTCGATGACACGCGACGCGACTGGCTGCGGGACTATTGCGAGCGGGTCGGCGCACGCCATCTGACGCGGCCTGACAACAGGGGTGCCAAGGCCGGCAACCTCAACAACGGGTTGGCCGCGGCTGGCCGTGCGACCGCCGCGCCGGTCATTCTGGTGCTCGATGCGGATTTCGCGCCGCGGCGTGACTTCTTGAAACGCACGGTCGGCCTGCTGCTGTCCGATCCGGAGGTTGCGATCGTGCAGACCCCGCAGTTTTACTACAACGCCGATCCGATCCAGCATAATCTCCTGGCTGAGAAGAGCTGGGTCGACGATCAACGCTTCTTCTTCGACGTCTTTCAACCCGCCAAGGATGCGTGGGGCTGCGCGTTCTGCGTCGGCACCTCCTTCGTCGTTCGCCGCGACCGGCTCGACGAGATCGGCGGCTTTCCCGAACCGGCGATCTCGGAGGATATCAACCTCACTTACACCATGCTGGCGCGCGGCTATCGCCCGGAATATGTCACTCAGCGCGCTCGCTGGTGCCTTGGCACCATACAGGTTGCCCTGCTGCGCAACGGACCGCTGTTCGGCCGCGGCTTCAGCTTCACCGAGCGCTGGCACTATGTGCACGGCGTGCTGAACTGGCTCTCCAAACCCTTCATGGTGCTGCTATTGATCGCACCGACGATCTATTGGTTCGGCGGGCTGCCCGCGTTCGAAGCCGATTATCATTCCTTCCTGCGCTATGGCATGCCGGCGCTGCTCGGACAGATTATCTACATGAGCTGGATATCGCGCGCGCGGACGCTGCCCTTGTTCATGGAGGCCACCCACGCCGTCACCTGCTTTGCGGTGACCGCAACGCTGCTCAGCGCCATCGTCAAGCCGTTCGGACGTCCCTTCAAGATCACCGACAAGGGAGGTGATCGATCGGCGCCGCGCATCCATTGGAAACTCGCCGCCATTTTCGGATTGATCGCGGCAAGCTCCGCCGCAAGCATCGTGTGGGCGTACGTCTCCCCGTACGGCGCCAGCGAGATTTCCTCGCTCGATTTCTTCAACATGCTGTGGGCGGCGATCGCGATGCTGATCGCCTTCATCGCGTTCCTGGTCTGCTTCGAGCTGCCTCGCTCCGGTCACATGTTCGAGACGGACGAACTGGTCTGGCTCTTCGGCGAAGGAAAAATCCTGTCGTGCCGCCTGCTCGCGATATCACCGGACTCGGTGCGGCTCTCGGGTCGGTCGGGCGAGGCGCTTGAGCTTGCCGGCTGGCGCTACAGAATTCACCTGGAGGAGCTGGGGTGGACCGACATTTCCATGGTCTCGCGATCCCGCCAAACCGTGCTGGCGCGGCTTGAGCCGAGCGCCGAACAGTATCAGCGTCTGGTGGTGTGGCTGTTCAGCGCGTCGCACGGCAACATCGCCGCCGTCGCCAGTCTTCGCGGTGTGCTGGGCGGATTGCTGCGCCGCGGGTTTATCGGCGCGTAGGACCAGCCTGCGCCCAAGCTCATCGCGTTCAGATGCTGCCATGCTTGGGCGCATGGCGGCCGAGCCAGCGGTCGACCCAGTCATTGACGCGGGTCCGGTTCGCCTCCTTCCTGGAAGCCTGGACAGGAAAAATGTCGCCGCTGCTCAATTGCCGGTTATCGGGATAGGCCGCCAACTGCAGGTTGGACTCATGCGCGGCGCCGTCCACCGGCGAGATGTAGGCAAACCGGATCTCGATCTTGTGCTTGATGTCGGCGCCCTGCCATTTCGGATGATGGCGTGCCAGCAGCTCGGTAAGCTCGCACGGCAACAGATCGGAGGTCGAGCTCCGCGACCCCTCGGTCTTCTCCATGTAGCATTGTTCCTTGACGCTGCTGACGCGCGCGTCGATCGGCCGGAAGTTCAGCCGCTTGTCGAGCTCGCTATAGACATAGAAGCTCGCGACGGCGACAGCGATCATAGCGTAGAGGCCAAGGCGCATGGTTGTGCTTCCGTCCTGTCGAACCGCGGCGGTCAGATCGAACGCGTCTTGTCCGCCTTGGTCTTGGAGGCGAGGACAGGAAACACGTCCCCGGCGCGCAGCGGCTTGTCATTGGGGAAATAGGACATCTGCAGGCTCGACTGGTGGGTGGCTCCGTCGACCGGCGAGACATAGACGACCTTCACCTCGATCTTGTGCTTCACGTCATAGCCCTGCCACTTGGGATGCTCCTTGCGCAGCAGCTCGGCAATCTCGCAGCGGGTCAGATCGGAGGTCGATGTCGTCTTGGTGATGACCCCGCGCTCGACCTTTTCCAGATAGCATTGCTCGCTGACGCCGCTGATGCGGGCATCGACGCGCTGATAATTCGCGCTCTTGTCGTGTCGATCATAGATCAAGACGCCGGCGACGCCGACGACAACAATTGCAATGGCTGCGAAACGCATGCTGCATGCTCCCGTGTTGCCGGCACTTCATACGGCCACAATTAAGGAGTGTTGAAAGGTCGCTCAGCTACTTTTGCGATGGCAAGCGTCGTCTTGCGAAAATACTTCGGATTTGAGGAAAATCCTGCCCTAGAGTTTCGGCTCTGATTGAAACAGAATCGAAGCTCCAGTCTCTTGTTCTGAGGCGTTTTCTTCACGCGAACCGGCGTCCACTTCTCGAAAACGCGCTACCGCGCCCGGACGATCGGGAAGTCGTAGGCCGGCCCGCCTGCCCGCGGCAGCGAAAAGTGCCACCATTCCTTGGCATAGTTCGCGAACCCTTGCCGGGCCATCGCCGCGACCAGCATGGCGCGCCAGCGCCTCTGCGCAGGCGTGATCGAGCCCGTCGCGGTGTGGGCCTTCAGGTCGGAACAATCGTAACCGGTGCCCATGTCGACGCTGCCCTCCGGAGCGCGCGTGGCGGCTGGCGCGGTGCAGTCGGCATAGTCCCTGGCCGGATCGAACTTGCGCGAATTGTCGGCGCCAAGATCGACCAGCGTGAGATCGACCGCGGCCCCTGTCGAATGGCCCGAATGGGTGGCGATGTAGCCGAGGCGGAACAGGTCCGCCTTCGAAAAGGCCGGGTTGTAGCGCCGCTCGGCGGCGGTCTCGGTGCCGTTCTTCGACCACGCCACCATGTCGGCGACAGCGCGGGCCGGCCGGTAGCAATCGAACATCTTCAGCGACAGTCTTTGCCGGGCCAGTTCCTGTTGCACGGCCTTGAGCCTGAGCCCGACCTCCCGCTTCACCACGCATTCCGCCGCGCCATAGCCCGCGATCGGCCGCCCCATGAAATTGTTCGCGCCGGCGTAGCGGATGTCCTGGATGATGGTCGGATCGATGTCGCGAAGGAACGCGAAGTCGCCGGGCAAGTTCTGAGCGAAGGCAGGCGAGATCGCCCCCGGGATCAATGCGATGGCCATCCATGCGATCACGACAATTTTCACGAGGTCTCGCTCCGGCGTCACGGCCGGGTATAGCCCGTCAGGAGGACGGCGTCGCTGCCGCTCCGCCTGTGCCCCGCCATCCACGTCTTGTTCCGGAAACCCCCGCAAAAGCAAGGCGCGGATGTCCCGCGGCGAGCCCCGGCAGGACCGCCGGGAAGGCGGCGATATCTTACTCGGGGAAAACTCCCGCGAGCCCTCTTCGCGCTTGCCCCACCGGCCATCCGCGCCTATAGCTCTCGCTTTAATGACCCCATCATTGAAATCGACTTTTGTCCTCGGTCACCGGCATCTGCTGGGCATCGAGGGCCTTTCCGCTGACGACATCACGGGCCTGCTCGACCTCTCCGAGGAGTATGTCGAGCTCAACCGCCAGGTCGACAAGAAGCGCGCCAGCCTGCGCGGCCGTACCCAGGTCAATCTGTTCTTCGAGGCCTCGACCCGGACCCAGTCCTCGTTCGAGATCGCCGGAAAACGCCTGGGCGCCGACGTCATGAACATGTCGGTGTCATCGATGTCGACCCGCAAGGGCGAGACCCTGATGGACACCGCGGTGACACTGAACGCGATGCACCCGGACATCCTGGTGGTGCGCCACCACGCCTCCGGCGCGGTCGAGCTTCTGGCGCGCAAGGTTGACGGTTCCGTGATCAACGCCGGCGACGGCAGCCACGAGCACCCGACCCAGGCGCTGCTCGACGCCCTGACGATCCGCCGCAACAAGGGCCGGCTCGAGGGGCTGACGATCGCGATCTGCGGCGACGTGCTGCATTCGCGCGTGGCGCGCTCCAACATCTTCCTGCTCAACACCATGGGCGCGCGCGTCCGCGTGGTGGCCCCCTCCACGCTGCTGCCGCCCGGCATCGAGCGGATGGGCGTCGAGGTCGCG
Source organism: Bradyrhizobium sp. USDA 4504 (assembly GCF_054063995.1). Taxonomy (NCBI): domain Bacteria; kingdom Pseudomonadati; phylum Pseudomonadota; class Alphaproteobacteria; order Hyphomicrobiales; family Nitrobacteraceae; genus Bradyrhizobium; species Bradyrhizobium sp. USDA 4504. The sequence continues at coordinate 3,326,660 of NZ_JBSSGV010000001.1, forward strand.
CGCGACATGCGCGAGGGGCTGAACGGCGCCGACATCGTGATGATGCTGCGGCTGCAGCGCGAGCGCATGAACGGCTCCTTCGTGCCGTCGTCGGGCGAGTATTTCCACTATTTCGGCCTCGACCAGAAGAAGCTCGGCTATGCCAAGCCGGATGCGCTGGTGATGCATCCCGGCCCGATGAACCGCGGTGTCGAGATCGACACCTTCGTCGCCGACGGCGCGCAGTCGCTGATCCGTGAACAAGTTGAAATGGGTGTGGCAGTGCGCATGGCGGTGCTGGAAGCGCTCGCCCGCAACCTGCCGAACGCGTGAGACCGATGCTGACCGACCGCCGCCCCATCCTGCTCGCCAACGCCCGCGTCATCGATCCGTCGCGCGATTTCGACGGTCCGGGCGATGTCCTGATTGCCGACGGCGTGATCCGTGACGCCAAGCGCGGCATCGGCGCCGCCGGCGTCCCCGAAGGCACCGACATCGTCAATTGCGCCGGCAAGATCGTGGCCCCCGGCCTGATCGACATGCGCGCCTTTGTCGGCGAGCCCGGCGCCAGCCATCGCGAGACTTTCGCCTCCGCCAGCCAGGCCGCCGCGGCCGGCGGCATCACCACCATCATCTGCCAGCCCGACACCTCGCCGGTGATCGACAATTCGGCGACCGTCGACTTCGTGCTGCGCCGGGCCCGCGACACCGCGATCGTCAACATCCATCCGATGGCGGCGCTGACCAAGGGCATGCAGGGCCAGGAGATGACCGAGATCGGCCTGCTCAAGGCCGCCGGCGCCGTCGCCTTCACCGACGGCGACCGCAGCGTCACCAACGCCCAGGTGATGCGGCGCGCGCTGACCTATGCCCGCGATTTCGACGCGCTGATCGTGCATCACACCGAGGATCCGAATCTGGTGGGCGAAGGCGTGATGAACGAGGGCGAATTCGCCACAAGGCTCGGCCTCGCCGGCATTCCCACCGCGGCCGAGTCGATCATGCTCGAACGCGACATGCGGCTCGCAGGCTTGACCGGCGGGCGCTATCACGCAGCCTCGCTGACCTCGATCGAGTCGCTGGAGATCCTCAAGCGCGCCCGCGACGCCGGCCACAATGTCTCGGCCTCGGTCTCGATCAATCACGTGACGCTGAACGAGAACGACATCGGCCCCTACCGCACCTTCCTCAAGCTGGCCCCGCCGCTGCGCACCGAGGAGGACCGCAAGGCGCTGGTCGCGGCGCTGGCCTCCGGGCTGATCGACGTCGTGATGAGCGACCACAATCCGCAGGACGTCGAGGTCAAGCGGCTGCCGTTCGCGGAAGCGGCGAGCGGCGCAGTCGGCCTGCAGACCATGCTGCCGGCGGCGCTGCGGCTGATCCACAATGGCGAGATGGACTTCAAGACGCTGATCCGGGCGATGTCGACACGGCCGGCGGAGCTGCTCGGCCTGCCCGGCGGCACGCTGCGCGCGGGCGCGCCGGCCGACGTCATCGTGATCGACGCCGACACGCCCTGGGTCCTCGACCGCGACGATCTCAAATCACTGTGCAAGAACACGCCGTTCGACGACGCCCGCTTCTCGGGCCGCGTGACGCGGACGATCGTCGGCGGACGGACCGTTTACGAGCACGTCTGAAACTGGGGTGGAACTTAGCGCGACGCGAGTTGCGACATCGCTTCCATCGTTGTGCCAACGACGATGGCCGCGACGTAAACGACAAAGAAAAACTGCTCCAGCCGCCTGCGAACAGAAGCCATGATAAGCTCCCTCCCAAGGCCATGGTGCGGATTTATGGTTAATATTTCATTGACGGCACTGCCCCGTTCGGGCCGGACCGCTCCAGGGAACCACTGCGATGTCTGCTGATGGGCTGCTGCCGCTCGCCTTCCTGATCGGCTACCTGCTGGGCTCGATCCCGTTCGGCATGGTGCTGACCAGGATGGCCGGCACGCAGGATCTGCGCACGGTCGGCTCGGGCAATATCGGCGCCACCAATGTGCTGCGCACCGGCCGCAAGGGCCTCGCCGCGGCGACGCTGCTCGGCGACATGTTGAAGGGCACCGTCGCCGTCATCATCGCCGGCACCATCGAAGGCCCGAACGCGGCGATGCTGGCGGCGCTGGGGGCTTTCCTCGGCCACCTCTTCCCGGTCTGGCTCAAGTTTCGCGGCGGCAAGGGTGTCGCGACCTATCTCGGCGTGCTGCTCGGCCTGTTCTGGCCGGCGGCGCTGATCTTCGCCGTGATCTGGCTCGGCACCGCCTACACCACGCGCTACTCGTCGCTGTCGGCGCTGATCGCCGCGTTCGTGACGCCGCTGTTCCTGTGGTGGTTCGGCCATAACGCGCTCGCCTCGCTGTTCGCCGTGCTGACGCTGCTGCTGTTCTACATGCACCGCGAGAACATCCAGCGCCTGCAGGCCGGTACCGAGGGCAAGATCGGCGAGCGGAAGTGACGTATGTCATTCCGGGGCATCGTGCAGCGATGAACCTCAGGTGCGCAATTGCGCACCGGGGAATCCAGAGGTTGTGGCGCGAGATTCCGGATTCGATGCGGCGCATCGCCCCGGAATGACTAGGCCTACCGCTTCAGCGCGTCCTCGACAAAGCTCGCGGCCGCCAGCGCTTTGGCATCATCGCCAAACCCCGCGATCACGGTGACGCCGACCGGCAATCCGCCCTCGGCGGTCAGTGTCGGCACGTTGACGCAGGGCACGCCCATCAAGGTCCAGAGCCGGTTGTAACGGGGATCGCCGGTCGACGCCAAACCCTCGGGTGCCGCGCCCGGTGCCGACAGCGTCAGCAGCACGTCGACCTCGGTGAGGATCGTGGCCAGCGCCAGCCGTGCGCGCAGCGTGACGTCTATCGCTGCGTCGTATTCGGCCGGCGTGCCACCCCTGCTCTCGTCGAGCCGGCCGCGCAGCAGCGGCGGCATCGCATCGTAGTTCCGGCCGTATTCCCAGGCGAACGACTGATGCGCCTCGAACTCCTGCACCACCGGATGGATCCGCCACGCCTCGGCGATGATCTCGGGCACAGCGAACTCGTGCACGGTCGCTCCGGCCTGCTCCGCCGCACGCGCGGCCTTCTGCAACGCCTCCGCGCCGGAAGGTTCAGGCGAACCGGCGAAGGCCTGCGTCACGACGCCGATGCGCGGCGCGGAAACCTTCGACGGCACCACCAGTTCAGGTCGCCTGGTCATCGCAGCGAGCCCCAGCGCGACATCGCGCACGCCGGCGCCGAACAGCCCCACCGTGTCAAGCGTCCAGGAGAAGCATTTCACGCCGACGGTCGGCAGCAGCCGGTAGCTCGGCTTGATCGCGGCGACGCCGCAGAACGAGGCCGGCCGGATCACCGAGCCGCCGGTCTGCGTGCCGAGCGCCAGCGGGATCATCCCGGCGGCGACCGCGGCGGCCGAGCCCGACGACGATCCGCCCGGCGTGTGCGCGTGATTGTGCGGATTGAGCGTTGCGGTCGGATCGTTCGCCGCGAATGCCGTTGTCGTGGTCTTGCCGATGATGGTGGCGCCGGCCTGCTTCAGCGCCATCACGACCGGCGCGTCGGCGCGCGGCTGATGCCCGCGATAGATCGCGGCGCCCATCTCGGTCGGGAGGTCAGCGGTATCGATGATGTCCTTGATGCCGACTGCAATTCCACGCAGCGGCCCGGCCTGTTGCCCACGCGCCGTCTCGTCGAGGCGGACGAAGGCGCCGATGGTCTTGTCCTGCGCCGCGATGGCGTCCCGCGTCTGCGTGATGGCGACATCGGTGGACAATTCGCCGGAGGCGATGCGGCGTTGGAGATCGGCAAGCGAAATCATCGGCGGACTTCCTGTTTCTTGACGGTTTTTGGCGGCTTCTTGCCAAGCGCTTTTAGCGCGTCGCGCGCGGCTGCGCCAATGTCGCAGTTGATCACAATCTCAGGTTGGGCGAAGCTAGGCCCCGTATGCATGACCGCTCGCCCAGCCCTCCAAAACTCACCGACACCGAACGGCTCAACCGCCTGCGGCTGATCCGCTCCGACAATGTCGGCCCGCGCGGTATTATGGCGCAAACGCCACAAGCCAATTAACGAATAGCTTATGGCACAAACTGCATCCGGAGTTCTCCGGACGAGAACAACTTAGTGTTCTCATAAAGAAGTTTGATATGCGCAGTTTGTGCCAGTCTAAATCTCTTCCAGTGCCACCTGTTCAAGCTCTAGCGCTGCAACACACGCAAGAAAGAAGATCGCCGAAAACGACCCCCGCTTGAGCTTCATGGTGATCCCTGCCTCTGTCTCGTCTTTGAGGCCGTGCTTCTTTAGCCGCTTGACCAACTCGGCATAGGTCACGTCAGCCTTCTTCATTTCCGCCTTGAGGAAGGCACTGGCTCGCTGGCCCCATTCCTCTTCCGCCTTGGGTAGGACCATGGCATCTCCTATCGATTTCGTGAGCTAACAAATATGATAGACCGGCCTTGACTTCCGGTCAAACCCTTCATATCCGTTAGCTATCATATTCGATAGGATGCGGCGATGCGCGGCAGACCGACGAAAGACCCTCACACCCGACCGGCCATCAACACCCTTGAACGGCTCCATATGGAGCTAGGCGGGCAGATACTCGCCAACCGGCAACAGCACGACGCGCTCAGCGAGCAGATGCGGCACGTCGAGGCCGTCATTAAGATGCTGGACCCCAGCTACAACCTGGGGCGGATCGCGGTGAAGCGGCGGAAGCCCAACCCGTGGTTCAAGCGCGGCACCCTCTATAGGAGGGCGCTGGACGTGCTCAGGACGGCCACGGAGCCAATGACGACGACGGAACTGGCGAAGGCCGTTCTTGCCGCCCATGGCGTGCAGGACGCTACCGGCGACGACGTGCAGGGCATCGCGCTGGGTATCCAACACAGCCTCAAGAACCATGAGGGGAAAGCCGTGGAGCGGGTTGGCGAGAGCAGTCCGGCGAGGTGGCGACTAAAGGGCTAAAGGGAACTTTCTTCCGTTCCGAGCGAATCTTGAGTAATAAACCTCAGATTGTCGGGACGATTTTGGAATGTTGCGTAGTTGGTTGACTTATTGGGCCGTCTTTTTGGCGGCAGTTCCCGGCGCCACGGGCAGCATTTTTGCATTGCTCGAAGCGGCCAATAAGACGGGTTTTGCCACCAAATACCCCGCATCTCACGAAAAGTTAGTCAATTCCCTCAATTATTTAATGTATCTTCTGGCCGAATACTGGCCGGGCTATGCGATCTTATGCGCACTTGCGGCTTTCATTTGGGCACTTATAGTTGTGGAACCGAAGGCAAAGTCCAAACGTAAGTACGGCGAGCGGCGTCTTAAGCTGAGGAGGTAACGATGGATTACGATCTTATTCGTGCCGCCCTGTTTATCCTTGGCGGCGTTTTGTTTTACGCACTTTTGTCGCGCGGACTTTTTAGGGCAACCGAGCCAAGCCGCCAGAAGGCCTTGGATATTGCCGAAAGGCTCTTTCATTCGTCGCAAGTGAGTGAGGCGCGCAAGGCCCAACTCGACCGTCGCTTGGATGAAGTTTACAGCAACTGGCAAGCGTGGAAGCTGACGTTTTGGATGTTTGAGGTGGCGCTCACGCTTCCGTTTCGTCGTCCCCGTATGCCAGTCGTCCGAGACGGCATCCCGCATCAATTCCAAAAGGACTTTGCGCGGTTTATCATTAACTGGATGATCGCGACGGTAGGCAATAGCCCGGCTGCGGCGCTTCTGTTTGCCACGCTAGTTTTGATTGCGCTTGCTTTCTCCGCCTCTATCGCAGCCATCTCCTCTTGTTTGGCTGGAGATCAAAATGGCGGCGGCGCGCATGGTGCCAAAGCTACATAGCTAGCGCGCGTGCCGCTGCCGGTAGCCGGTGAAGTCCACCGACTTGCCGCGTTTCAATGCAAGCGCGGCAATCCGATTCACCTGATCCCCGTTCGAGACCCGGCGATTGTCCTCGCGCCATGAGGACTCCTGCGCATAACGAAGCAGGTACGCGCCAGCAATATGATGGTGGATACCGATCTCCGCCCGACGCAAACGGCTGAAATACTCCTCAGCCTGATTAGTGCAGGCGCCGTCGAAGGAGTAAGCTTCTTGGTGGTTGATTCGTTTCATTTCAAAACGTTCGTGTAATCCATCCCAAGAAGCGGCTTCGTCGGCATGAACGACAGTCCCCTTCGCAATGCGGGCACGAATGAAAGCGGCGGCTTGGCTTTCAGAGCCAAAAACCGCTGGCACAGAATTGCCGCCGCGCTCACGGACGACGACGACGACCTTCCGTTTCCCATTTTGATTGCGGGCATATCGGCGGTCGCGGCGATATTCTTTCTGGTTTGCTGGTTTTACATAACCTCCAAAATAGCCGCCATCTACTTCAGCCGTTTTGCCCTCGCCGCCGATGACGCGCCCCTTCATTTCTTCCGCCATTGCCTCGCGCAGCTTGTGTAGGAGGACGAAAGCGGACTTGTAGGAGAGGCCCAGGTCACGGCTGAGCGCCAGCGCGGACTTGCCCTTCACCTCGTTGCAGAACACTGCGATGGCCGCCAGATAGCCGCGCAGAGGCAGCTTGTGGCTTGCGAACAGGGTGCCGCTGGTAATGGTGAAGTCCTTCTTGCAGCCCTTGCAGCGGAAGCGCAGGGAGCCGTTCGGACGGCGGGCTTCGTAAGCCTCTACGGAGCCGCAGGAAGGGCAAATCGGAGCGCCAGCGGTCGAAGCCCAACGGATAGCCTTGAAGGCCATCTCGGCTTCCGCGTCAGACATGCGGAAGACCTGAGCTAGGCTCAGGGTCTTTGCCGCTTTGCTGAGGAGGAAGTGTTGAGACACAGCCGTTACCTAACGAATACGATAGGTAACGAATATGATAGGTTTTTTGTTTGGGTCAAGAAATCTATCGTTTCCGTTAGGTCACGAATTCGTTAGGTGAAACGCAGTAGTACCCTTTAGGTGTATTGCGCCCGCTGGACCCCAACAGGTAGTATTGAGGGATATTCGCACCGCACTTGGGGCAAATGGTGCCAAAGTCATTTTGGAATGCTGTCTGGATATTGTTGTTCTTCGCCGTAGCCTTACCGCTAGGATTCGAAGCGCTTACGGCCTCACAGCAAATTCCAAGCGAGCAACAGCACAATAGGGCCGAGGGTGCAAAGCGAGGTGCCGAGGTTGCGCCGGCCACCCTCGATGAGTCTCATGCCTCCGAACAGGCAACCAAGCGCAAAGAGAAACAGGCACAGGCGGCCGAGCACGCACTTGAATTTCTCAATATTAAGCTCTCGGACGCGATCATTGCGCTTTTCACTGTTGTCTTGGCGGTCAAAACGGCCGGCCTGTTTAAGGAGACCGCTGGGCTGAGAGAGGCCACCTTCAAATTGTATGAGGCGGGCGAACGGCAGCTCGAACTGACTCGAAAATCTGCCGACACGGCGAAGGAGTCGGCAGATGTCGCCAAGGCCACTTTGGAATCCATGCGGGACACGGCCCAGCGCCAATTGCGGGCCTATCTCGTTGTTGAAGCTTTGCCGTTCTCGAATTTCGAGGCGGGAAAGACTACTTTGGGTCACTTTAGCATCCGTAACGTCGGCCAAACGCCTCCCCACGGGGTCATCATGGGTACTGGAGTCATAGTAGTACCTCGCGGATATATCCCCGCGTTTGACAAGCCAACGTCCGACCAGCTCAGAAGCGAGCCAAATTCTAGAAACTCCTATTTCGCCAATGAGATCAAAGTTGATAAAAACGCTGATCGGACATTCAGTCAGCAGGAAATAGACGCCGTTCTCTCGGGAGCAAGCAGGTTGTGCGTAGGCGGTCGCGTCTATTACAGGGACATCTTCAATAACGAGTGGCACACTGACTTCGTTTATGTGTCCTACGGACCCGATGCCGCAACTATGATTCCAGAACAGTACCCCACCGGAAACGACGGTACCTAAAAACATTGCGGCCCAAGCCGCTCGTGCGCCGCGCATCGTCCATTCCTTTCAAATGGACGGCATTAGGCGCGTGCCCTTGTGGCGTTTGCGCCATAATACCGGGCCCGCGCACCTTTGCATCGCTGCTCCGCCATTTTGGCGATGCGGCGCACGCGCTGGAGCGCCTGCCTGACCTCGCGCGCCGCGGCGGCGCCTCCGGCCCCGGGCGGATCTGCAGCGAGGCCGACGCCGCCGCCGAGCTCGCGGCCTGCCGCAAATTCGGCATCGATCTCGTCGCGCCGGAGGAAGCGCACTATCCGGCGCGGCTTGCCACTATCGACGACGCGCCGCCGCTGCTTGCCGTGCGCGGCGCGCGCGATACCCTGACGCGGCCGATGATCGCGATCGTCGGCTCCCGCAATGCCTCCGGCGCCGGGTTGAAATTTGCAGGCACCCTGGCGCGCGATCTTGGCGATGCCGGCTTTGTCGTGATCTCGGGCCTCGCCCGCGGCATCGATCAGGCAGCGCACCGCGCCACCGTTGCCAGCGGCACGGTCGCCGTGCTCGCCGGCGGCCACGACAGGATCTATCCGCCGGAGCACGAGGATCTGCTGGCCGCCCTGCTCGAGCGCGGCGCGGCGATCTCGGAGATGCCGCTCGGCCATGTGCCGCGGGCGCGCGACTTTCCCCGTCGCAACCGTTTGATCTCGGGCGCCTCGCTCGGCGTCGTGATCGTCGAGGCCGCGCATCGCTCGGGCTCGCTGATCACGGCGCGGATGGCGGCCGAACAGGGCCGCGAGGTGTTCGCCGTGCCGGGTTCGCCGATCGATCCGCGCGCCGCCGGCGCCAACGATCTGATCAAGCAAGGCGCCACCTTGGTCACCGAAGCCGCCGACGTCATCAGCGCGGTGACGCCGATCATGGAGCGGCCGGTGATGCTTGGCGCGCGCGAGGACGACGAGCCGCTGGACTTTGCCACTGATAGCGGCGATCGCGCGCGCATCATCGACCTGCTCGGGCCGAGCCCGATCAGCATCGACGATCTGATCCGGATGGCTGACGTGTCGCCGGCCGTTGTCCGCGCCGTGCTGCTCGAGCTCGAGCTCGCCGGCAGGCTCGAACGCCACGGCGGCGGGCTGGTGTCGATGATTTGACGAGCTGAATATCTCGCTCGCGCAAACGCCTGTCCGTCATCCTGAGGAGCGCGCAGCGCGTCTCGAAGGATCGACGGCTCGACTGGTGGCCGTGCATCCTTCGAGACGCCTGCTACGCAGGCTCTCAGGATGACGGGTCTGCTTGTCCGAACGCGAAGGCTCCGAACTCAGCCTTCGCCATTCCGCGCGTCGAAATCGTTCCGCGCGCCCTCGATTTCTGGCAGATGCGCGAACGCCCATTCGCCGAGCGCCATCACAGGCACCGCCAGTCCGCGCCCGAGATCGGTCAGCTCGTAGTCGACCCGCGGCGGAATGGTCGGAAACACCGTGCGCGTCACCAGGCCATCGCGCTCCAGGCCGCGCAGCGTCAAGGTCAGCATGCGCTGCGAGATGCCGTTGATCATCCTCTTCAGCTCGTTGAAGCGGCGCGGTCCATCGCGCAGCAGCATGATGACCAGCACGCTCCATTTGTCGCCGACCCGCGACAGCACCGAGGCCACGCCGCGGCAGTCCTGATGCGTCCCGGGACCACGCGGCAGGCCGGTTTCGGCGGTTACATCGATGTGCTCGGGTTCCATTGGTGTGCTCGGGTTTCAAAAATGTGCGTTCTTGCGGAGATTTAGGGCGGTGACTCATATAGCGCCAGTTACAAACCTATACCAAAGGTGACCCCAGCCATGAAACTTCTGCACATCGATTCCTCGGTCCTCGGCCCCCACTCCGTCAGCCGCCAGGTCTCGGCCGCTGCCGTCGAGCGGCTGCGCCAGGCCAATCCGGGCCTCGTCGTCAGCTACCGCGACCTCAGCCAGACGCCGCTCGCCCACCTCTCCGGCCTGCACCTCGCCGCCAGCCAGGGCGCGGCGCCGGACCCGTCGGTACGCGACGACATCGCGACCGGCCAGGCGGTGCTGGACGAGTTCCTCGCCGCCGACATCGTCGTGATCGGCGCGCCCATGTACAATTTCACGATTCCGAGCCAGCTCAAGGCCTGGATCGACCGCATCCTGGTCGCGGGCAAGACCTTCAAGTATGGCACCGGCGGCGTCGAGGGATTGGCCGGCAACAAGCGCGTCATCATCGCGATCTCGCGCGGCGGCTATTACGGCGCCGACACGCCGATGGCCGCGCTCGAGCACCTCGAGACCTACCTGCGCGGCGTGTTCGGCTTCATCGGCGTCAGGAATGTCGAGTTTATCCCCGCCGACGGCATCCAGGTCGGCCCCGAGCATCGCGAAAAGGCGGTTGCGGGCGCGCTGCAGGCCGCCGGCAGCCTGAACGCAGCCTGATGTGATTCAAAGTGCCTGCCGTCGCCTGGCGGCGGCAGGCCGTTCAGGTGGACGAACTCAGAACCAGACGCCCTGTATGCCGAGGATGACGGCGACCAGCGAAATCAACAGGCCGATGCCGGAGAACAGCGCGACCGTCACAAACTGCGTCGTATCTGAACTTTCGGATGCGGGCGAAACCGGGATCGACGTCGAAATGCGGGCTGCTTTCGGCATGGCGGCACTCCAAATGATTCCGTGGTGAAAAATTCCCCGCCCATTCAGGAGTCCGGGCAGTACGTCAAAGGTTCAATGCGCGCGATGATAGTCGCAAGCCAAACCGGCCGGTATGAAACGCTTCACACCGGCCGTTCGATACAATGAGAAACAAACCAGAGCGTTTTCGAGCGAAGTGGATACCGGTTCGCGTGAAGAAAACGCGTCAGAATAAAACCAGAGCCGCGTTCCGATTTAATCGGAACGGAAAGGCTCTATCCGCGATAGATCGGCGCGCCCGCCGGTGATGCCGTTGCACCGCCATCGATGAACAGCTCCTGCCCCTGCACATGCGCGGCGTCGTCGGACGCCAGGAACAGCACGGTCTTTGAAATGTGATCGGGCTCGCCGATCCGCCCGAGCGGCGTGGTCTTGCCGATCCGCTGCTCGAAGATCTTCTCGGCCTCGGGCGTCGCGATCGCCGCGCCCCAGATCGGCGTGCGCACCGCGCCCGGCGCCACCACGTTGACGCGGATGTTGCGCGGCGAGAATTCTGACGCCATCACCCGCGCCATCGCGCGCACGCCGGCCTTGCTCGCGGCATAGGCCGAGTAGCCGGGATTGCCGAGCACGGAGATCACCGAGCCGTTGAGAATGATCGATGCGCCGTCGTTGAGGTACGGCGCGACCGCCTGCACCGTGAAGAACACGCCGGTGAGATTGGTCCGGATCACATTCTCGAATGCGGCCAGCGTGGTGCCGCCCACCGGCGTCTGGCCGGGAATGCCGGCATTGGCGAACAGAACGTCATACTTGCCGAACTTCTCGGCGCCCTGCTTCACCGCGGCTTCCAGCGCCGCGACGTCGGTGGCATCAGCCACCACTGCGAGCGCGTTCGGCCCGAGCTCCCTGGATGCCGCCGCAAGCGTCTCCTTGTTGCGCCCGGTGATGACGACCTTGGCGCCCTCCGCCACGAACAGCTTCGCTGTCGCGAGCCCGATGCCGCTGTTGCCGCCGGTGATCAACGCCGTCTTGTTCGCCAGTCTCATGTCCGCCTCCAGTTGGTTGCATTATTAAACTTCTTTGCCTAGCTAAGGCATACGGTTTAATATTGCAACCACACAAGGTCGTGATGGCCCAAACTCCTGGAGACAGCCGGTGAAACGAACCAGCCTTGCAGGCGACAGCTGTCCTGTCGCACGCGCGCTCGACGTGTTCGGCGACTGGTGGTCGCTCCTGATCATCCGCGACGCCAGCCTCGGCCGGCGCCGCTTCGGCGAATTCCAGGCGAGCCTCGGGCTTGCCAAAAACATCCTTGCCACACGGCTGCGCACGCTGGTCGAACGCGGCATCCTGAAGACGGTCCCCGCCTCCGACGGCAGCGCCTATCAGGAATATGTCCTGACGCCGAAGGGCCACGGCATCTTTCCGATCCTGGTCGCGTTGCGGCAATGGACCGAGGAATTCGACGAGCATCCGGACGAGATCGCGACCATCCTGGTCGACCGCGACAAGGGCAAGCCGGTGAAGAAGCTCGCGCTCTATTCGCAGGATGGACGCGTGCTGGGTGCCGCGGATACGACGCTGAAGCCGCGGCCTGCAGCGAAGCGCGCGCGGCGCCTCGTGAGTGCGTAGGACGGGTGTTGCTGGTACGACACGACGGGCAACTCACCAAAAACTTGTCAATCCTCGCCCGCGAAAATATTTCGCTTTATCCGAATACGCCTCGCGTCGCGAGGATGCGGATGTATGACTCACATACGACGACCCATATTGGGTGTCGTCCCTGCGTTCGTGTTTGGTCCCTGCTGATTGGTTGGATGGAATCGGTGTAGAACGAGGCGTGGCTTTTATCATGGAGCGCTTCGCGTCATGGAACTGAGCCTGCATGCGAACGCCACGACGACACCGAAGACGCGTGCCTACATCCAGCGCAGCAGGAAGTCGGTCGCCCAATTGGCGGCCGAGCTGGGGGTCAGCGAGACCACAATCTATCGCTGGCGCGGTCGCAGCACGGTCGAGGATCGCTCGCATCGGCCGAAGCACCTCACGACCAGCCTGTCCGCCCTTGAGGAACGGGCAGTGTGTGAGCTGCGGACATCGCTGCAGCTGCCGCTGGACGATATCGTCGAGGTGATGCAGCGGTGCATCAATGCCAAGCTGTCCCGCAGCGCGATCCACCGCTGCCTGCAGCGCAACGGCATCAGCCGGCTTGCCAAGCCTGACAAGCCCAGGGCCGGCGTCTTCGAAAGCGCCAGCATCGGCTTCATTCATATCGACGTGAAGTATCTGCCCGCGCTGCAACGCCGCACCAGCTATGCCTTTGTCGCGATCGATCGCGCCACCCGCTACGTCTTTGTCGAGGTCCATTCCAGGCGGGACGGAGCGACCGCGACCGGTTTCCTTAAGCGCTTCCTGGCCGACTTTCCGCACGGTGTTCACACCATCCTGACCGACAACGGAGCCGAGTTCACCGACCGCTTCGCCGTCGACAAGAAGAACAAACCGGTCGGGAAGCCTTCCGGTGACCACCCCTTTGATCGGCTCTGCAAGCAGCGCGCCATCCAGCATCGCCTGACCAAGCCCTACCACCCGCAGACCAACGGCCTCGTCGAACGCTTCAACCGGCGCATCGCCGAAGCCATTGGCCGCGAACACAAACGGGGCAGCGCCCGCCGTACCTTTGTCAACCACGCCGACCGCGACGCCTTCATCGCCAAGTTCGTCCACGACTACAATCGGACCCGCCTCAAATGCCTCGGCTACCTGGCGCCAATCCAGGCCCTCGCCAATCACACGGGACCGAACACGAAAGCAGGGACCATAACCACAAATGCGGATTGTTGAACGATGCTGGGACGACGAGTCCCGTTCTCAACACCCGCCGCGGCGTATGGGTCCCGGCCTTCGCCGGGACGACGGCGGTGGATGTGGCGCGAGCTAGCGTTCTTCCTTTCTCCAGGAAGGGTCGCAAATCACGACTTCTGTTTCGCCGCACCGCGCTGTTTGACATCTTGAATTGCGGTCCATCCCCACCGTCGTCCTGGCGAAACGACCCATTACCCAAAATGAGAGTTATTGCGCGACGCTGGGGCCGCGATCCCGTTCATGATCAAATGCGGTGGTTATGGGTCCGGCTTTCGCCAGGACGACGGCCGACCCTGCTTCCCGTAACGCCCCTCACGACAGCTTCCTCCGGCTGCGCGAGCGCAGCTGCTCGTCGGCCTCCAGACGGGCCATCGCGAACAGGCGGTCGAGGACTTCGGTTTGTGGCGCCGGGCGAGTTTGGCGAGTTAGGTCGCGGCGCCTGCGATCAGGACCAGGGCATCGTCGGGGCCGCCTTCCCCAGCCGTCTCGTCGCCCGCCGGTCGCCGCCCGCCGGACGCCTTGCGCTTCCGGCCGCCCCCTGTGCTGCTCAAAAGGCCTAATCCGATTCCTACGCTGTATATAAAGAGATAAGCCCTTTCCGGCCGCAACTCTAGGACGCATTTCGCAACCCTTGGGATAGAAACTCCACAGCTTGGCGCCTCCCTTCAATATCTGGCGATTTGACAGGGACCGCCCCAGCACCCATGTTCGCCCCGACACGGCGGGCCGCGAGTCTAGCGGAACCCACCTTCAAGTTTTCCCGTAAGCTATTGGAATGACATGAATATCGTCATTGTGGAGTCGCCGGCCAAGGCCAAGACGATCAACAAATATCTGGGGTCCTCCTACGAGGTCCTGGCGTCGTTCGGCCATGTTCGCGACCTCCCGGCCAAGAATGGTTCCGTCGATCCCGACGCCAATTTCCAGATGATCTGGGAGGTCGATGCCAAGGCCGCGAGCCGGCTCAACGACATCGCCAAGGCGCTCAAAGGTGCCGACCGTCTGATCCTCGCAACCGACCCCGATCGCGAGGGCGAGGCGATCTCCTGGCACGTGCTGGAGGTGATGAAGGAGAAGCGCGCGCTAAAGGACCAGAAGGTCGAGCGCGTGGTGTTCAACGCCATCACCAAGCAGGCCGTCTCCGAGGCGATGAAGGCGCCGCGCCAGATCGATGGCGCGCTGGTCGACGCCTATATGGCGCGCCGTGCGCTGGACTATCTGGTCGGCTTCACCCTCTCCCCCGTGCTGTGGCGCAAGCTGCCCGGCGCCCGCTCCGCCGGCCGCGTGCAGTCGGTCGCGCTGCGGCTGGTCTGCGACCGCGAGCTCGAGATCGAGAAGTTCGTTCCGAAGGAGTACTGGTCGCTGGTCGCGACGTTGCTGACGCCGCGCGGCGATGCCTTCGAGGCGCGGCTGGTCGGCGCCGACGGCAAGAAGATCGCACGGCTCGACATCGGCTCCGGCGCGGAAGCCGAGGATTTCAAGAAGGCGATCGAAGCCGCGCTGTTCAAGGTCGCGACCGTCGAGGCCAAGCCGGCGCGGCGCAATCCGCAGGCGCCCTTCACCACCTCGACCCTGCAGCAGGAAGCGAGCCGCAAGCTCGGCTTCGCGCCGGCGCACACCATGCGCATCGCGCAGCGGCTCTATGAGGGCATCGACATCGGCGGCGAGACCACCGGCCTCATCACCTATATGCGAACCGACGGCGTGCAGATCGCACCCGAAGCGATCACGCAGGCGCGCAAGGTAATCGGCGAGGACTATGGCAACGCCTACGTGCCGGACGCCCCGCGCCAGTACCAGGCCAAAACCAAGAACGCGCAGGAAGCGCACGAAGCGATCCGCCCGACCGATCTGTCGCGTCGCCCGGCCACCATCGGCCGACGGCTCGATGCCGATCAGGCGCGGCTTTATGAATTGATCTGGAAGCGCACCATTGCGAGCCAGATGGAGTCGGCCGAGCTCGAGCGCACCACCGTCGACATCGAGGCCAAGGCCGGCTCCCGCGTGCTGGAATTGCGCGCCTCCGGCCAGGTCATCAAGTTCGATGGTTTCCTCGCGCTCTATCAGGAAAGCCGCGACGACGAGGAGGACGAGGATTCGCGCCGCCTGCCCGCGATGAGCGAGGGCGAGGCCGTGAAGCGCCAGAGCCTCGCCGTCACCCAGCATTTCACCGAGCCGCCGCCGCGCTTTTCGGAAGCCTCGCTGGTGAAGCGGATGGAAGAGCTCGGCATCGGCCGCCCCTCGACCTACGCCTCGATCCTGCAGGTCCTGAAGGACCGCGGCTATGTCAAGCTCGAGAAGAAGCGGCTGCACGGCGAGGACAAGGGCCGCGTCGTGGTCGCGTTCCTGGAGAACTTCTTCTCGCGCTACGTCGAATACGACTTCACCGCCGATCTCGAGGAGCAGCTCGACCGCATCTCCAACAATGAGATCGCCTGGCAGCAGGTGTTGCAGGACTTCTGGCGCGGCTTCATCGGCGCGGTCAACGACATCAAGGACCTGCGCGTCGCCGAGGTGCTCGACGCGCTCGACGAGATGCTCGGCCCGCATATCTATCCGCCGCGCGCGGATGGCGGCGACGTCAGGCAATGCCCGACCTGCGGCACCGGCCGGCTCAACCTCAAGGCCGGCAAGTTCGGCGCCTTCGTCGGCTGCTCGAATTATCCGGAATGCCGCTACACCCGTCCGCTCGCGGCCGACAGCGCCGAGAGCGCCGACCGCGTGCTCGGCACCGATCCCGACACCGGCTTCGATGTCACGGTGAAGGCCGGCCGCTTCGGCCCCTACATCCAGCTCGGCGAGCAGAAGGATTACGCCGAAGGCGAGAAGCCGAAGCGCGCGGGCATTCCAAAGGGCACCTCACCGGCCGATGTCGATCTCGAACTGGCACTGAAACTGCTGTCGCTGCCGCGCGAGATCGGGAAGCATCCGGAAACCGGACAGCCGATCACCGCCGGCCTCGGCCGGTTCGGGCCGTTCGTCAAGCACGAGAAGACCTATGCCAGCCTCGAGGCCGGCGACGAGGTCTTCGACATCGGGTTGAACCGTGCCGTCACGCTGATCGCGGAGAAGATCGCGAAGGGCCCGAGCGGCCGCCGCTTCGGTGCCGATCCCGGCAAGCCGCTCGGCGATCATCCGACGCTCGGCGCGGTCGCGCTGAAGAACGGCCGCTACGGCGCCTATGTCGCGGCGGGCGGCGTCAACGCGACGATCCCGAGCGACCGCACCCCCGACCAGATCACGCTCGCCGAGGCGATCGCGCTGATCGACGAGCGCGCGGCCAAGGGCGGCGGCAAAAAGGCCAAGAAGGCCAAGGCGGAAAAGCCCGCCAAGGCGAAGAAAGCCAAGTCCGAGGCGACCGAGACTGACGGCGACGGCGAGGCCGAGCCCGCCAAGAAGGCTGCGTCGAAGAAAGCCGCGGCGAAGCCGAAAACGGATGCGACCAGCAAGGCGCGCGCGCCGGTCGCCTCCGGTGCCAAGACGTCGCCTGCAAAATCATCGGCACCAGCGAAAGCGCCCGCGAAGAAAAGCGCCGGCAAGGCACGAGGATAAGTGAAACGAAAACCCGACCATGGCTTTCCGGGCCGGGACGCCATCGTCGCCTTCATCCGCGCCAATCCAGGCAAGGTCGGCACCCGCGAGATCGCGCGCGAGTTCGGCCTGAAGAACGCCGACCGCGTCGAGCTGAAGCGGATCCTCCGTGAGCTCGCCGACGACGGCACGATTGCCAAGCGCGGCCGCAAGATCCACGAGCCGGCGGCGCTGCCACCGACCCTGCTCGCCGACATCACCGGCCGCGACAGCGACGGCGAGCTGATCGCCACGCCCGCCGAGTGGGACTCGGACGAGAACGGCACCGCCCCGAAAATCCGTATCGAGACGCCGCGGCGGCCGAAGCCCGGGACCACCGCCGGCGTCGGCGACCGCGCGCTGCTGCGCGTCGAAGTCACGGACGAGCAAGACGGCACACCCTATCGCGGCCGCGTCATCAAGGTGATCGATCACGGGCGCACCCGGATCCTCGGCATCTTCCGTCGCAATCCCGATGGCGGCGGGCGCCTGATCCCGGTCGACAAGAAGCAGGCCGGCCGCGAGCTCAACATCGCCAAGGCCGACAGCGGCGGCGCCGAAGACGGCGATCTCATCAGCGTCGACCTGATCCGCACCCGCGGCTACGGCCTCGCCTCCGCCCGCGTCAAGGAGCGGCTCGGTTCGATCGCCAGTGAGAAGGCGATCAGCCTGATCGCGATCAACACCCACGATATCCCGCAGGTGTTCTCCACTTCTGCGCTGCGCGAAGCTGAAGACGCCAAGCCCGCAACCTTGCAGGGCCGCGAGGACTGGCGTGACGTGCCGCTCGTCACCATCGATCCGCCGGATGCCAAGGATCACGACGATGCGGTGCATGCGGAAGTCGATCCCGATCCGAACAACAAGGGCGGCTTCATCGTCCATGTTGCGATCGCCGACGTCGCCTTCTATGTGCGGCCCGGCTCGGCGCTCGACCGCGACGCGCTGCAGCGCGGCAACTCGGTGTATTTCCCTGATCGCGTCGTGCCGATGCTGCCCGAGCGGATCTCCAACGATCTCTGCTCGCTGGTGCCGGGCGAGCCGCGCGGCGCGCTCGCGGTGCGCATGGTGATCGGCGCCGACGGCCGCAAGCGCTCGCATACCTTCCACCGCGTGCTGATGCGCTCGGCTGCGAAGCTACATTATGCGCAGGCGCAGGCCGCGATCGACGGCAGGCCCGATGACACGACGGGCCCTATCCTCGATCCGATCCTGAAGCCGCTGTGGTCGGCCTACGAGCTGGTCAAGCTTGCACGCAACGAGCGCGACCCGCTCGATCTCGATCTGCCCGAGCGCAAGATCCTGCTGAAAGCCGACGGCACCGTCGATCGCGTGATCGTGCCGCAGCGGCTCGACGCGCACCGGCTGATCGAGGAGTTCATGATCCTCGCCAACGTCGCCGCGGCCGAAATGCTGGAGAAGAAGGCGCTGCCGCTGATCTACCGCGTGCACGACGAGCCGAGCCAGGAGAAGGTGCACAACCTGCAGGAATTCCTGAAGACGCTCGACTTGCCCTTCACCAAGCATGGCGCGCTGCGTCCCACGCAATTCAACCGCGTGCTGGCGCAGGTTGCCGGCGAGGACTACGAGCCGCTGGTCAACGAGGTGGTGCTGCGTTCGCAGGCGCAGGCGGAATACTCCGCCGAGAACTACGGCCATTTCGGCTTGAACCTGCGCCGCTACGCGCACTTCACCTCGCCGATCCGCCGCTATGCCGATCTGATCGTGCATCGCGCGCTGATCCGCGCGCTCGGGCTTGGCGAAGGCGCGTTGCCGACCGATGAAACCGTGGAGACGCTCGCCGAGATCGCCGCGCAGATTTCCGTCACCGAGCGCCGCGCGATGAAGGCGGAGCGTGAGACCACCGACCGCCTGATCGCGCATTTCCTTGCCGATAAGGTCGGCGCCTCGTTCCAGGGCCGCATTTCCGGCGTGACGCGATCCGGCCTGTTCGTGAAGCTCGACGACACCGGCGCCGACGGTCTGATCCCGATCCGCACCATCGGCAGCGAATATTTCAACTACGACGAAACTCGCCACGCGCTCATCGGCACGCGCAGCGGCACCATGTATCGGCTCGGCGACGTCGTCGATGTGCGTCTGGTGGAAGCCGCGCCGATAGCCGGCGCGCTGCGATTTGAGTTATTATCCGATGGTCAGGCAATTCCGCGCGGCAGAAAACGCGACAGCGTAAGGGCCGAGCGCCGTGCCGCCGGATTTGACAAGGGACCAAAACGATCAGGCAAGAAGGCGCACAAGGAGCGGAAATCGCGCAAGAAGGATCGCAAGCCGGCGCAGCAGAAGTCCGGCAAATCGAAGCGAGGCAAGTCATGGAAGTGACACCACCGACAGTGGTCTGGACTCGCGAGGCGGCCGAGCCCGAGAAGCGCGACGTGTGGAGCGCGATGAAGCGCGGGTTCCGCTGCCGCTGTCCGCGCTGCGGAAAAGGCAGACTGTTCCGCAAGTTTCTCAAATGCGACGGCCATTGCCCGGTCTGCGACCTCGACTTCACGCCGCATCGCGCGGACGATCTGCCTGCCTATCTCGTCATCGTTATCGTCGGCCATATCGTGGTACCGATGGCGCTGTGGATCGAGACCAATTATTCGCCGCCGGTGTGGCTGCAACTTGCGATCTATCTGCCGTTCACGCTGTTCGCATCGCTGGCGCTGTTGCAGCCGGTGAAGGGAGCCGTGATCGGCTTGCAATGGGCCCTGCGCATGCATGGCTTTGACGAGAATCCCCCTAGCGACATCCCGCCGGTCTAGCTAAACCGGGCCGCAAGAAGAAATGAAAGGGATGAAATGACTGAAGCTGCCGCGCCCGCCGCTGTCGTCCACCAGGGCGAAAAAGAAGCCGACCATCATGCGTATTTCCGGCCGAAGGATGCGGCGACGCTGATCCTGATCGATCGCTCCGGCGCCAAGCCGAAGGTGCTGGTCGGCAAGCGTCACGACAAGGTCGTGTTCATGCCCGGCAAATTCGTTTTCCCCGGCGGCCGCGTCGACAAGGCCGACAACCGTGTGCCGGTCGCAGCGCCGATCACGCCGGAGCTCGAAGCCAATCTGTTGAAGGGCAGCCCGAAGATCACGCCCGGCCGCGCGCGTGCGCTTGCCAACGCCGCGATCCGCGAGGCCTGCGAGGAGACCGGGCTCTGCCTCGGCCGCAAGGTCGAGAAGCCGCACAAGCTCGACGGGCCCTGGGCACCGTTCGCCGACGCTGGTCTCTTGCCCGATCCGTCCGGCCTGTTCCTGATCGCGCGCGCGATCACCCCGCCCGGCCGCGTCCGCCGCTTCGACACGCGCTTCTTCACTGCCGACGCGTCGACCATCGCGCATCGTGTCGAGGGCGTGGTGCATGCCGATGCCGAGCTGGTCGAGCTGGTCTGGGTCGAGATCGGCTCCGAGCCGCTCGCCGACGCGCATGCCATGACCAAGAACGTGCTCGCCGAGCTCGACCGCCGTCTCGCCACCGGGCCGCTCCGCCACGACGCGCCGGTGCCGTTCTTCCATTTCTACGGCGGCAAGATGCAGAAGGACGTGCTGGGGGCGTAGTATGATCCTCGTCATTCCGAGGCGATGCGCAGCATCGAACCCGGAATCCCGAGATTGCGGCGCGAGATTCCGGGTTCATCGCTGCGTCGATGCCCCGGAATGACACTGTCGAGAGAGCGGCCAAAAACAAAATAATCTTCCCGATGGCGCGCCGCGAAACGCCTCCCTATCTGTTCCGCTAACGACATCAAGGACGGAACGGGGCAATGGCGAAGCGTCAACTCAAGCTCGGCGCGTTCATGCGGCCGATCAGCATTCACACCGGTGCCTGGCGCTATCCCGGGGCCTGGCCCGACGCCAATTTCAACTTCGACCACATCAAGACGCTGATCCGCAAGCTCGAGGCCGGCAAATTCGACGCCTTCTTCATGGCCGACCATCTTGCCGTGCTGAACATGCCGATCAACGCGCTGAAGCGCAGCCACACCGTGACCTCGTTCGAGCCGTTCACGCTGCTATCGGCGCTCGCCGCCGTGACGGAGAATATCGGCCTGATCGCGACCGGTTCGACCACCTTCGACGAGCCCTATCACGTCGCGCGGCGCTTCGCCTCGCTCGACCACATCTCCGGCGGCCGCGCCGGCTGGAATATCGTCACCACGTCCAATCCGGACGCGGCGCTGAATTTCGGGCTCGACGACCATATGGAGCACGCCGAGCGCTACAAGCGCGCCCGCGAGTTCTACGATGTCGTCACCGGCCTGTGGGATTCCTTCGCCGATGACGCGTTCGTGCGCGACGTCGAGTCCGGACTGTTCGTCGATCCCGACAAGATGCATGTGCTCAATCATAAGGGCAAATATCTCTCGGTCCGCGGTCCGCTGAACATCGCCCGCCCCGTGCAGGGCTGGCCTGTCATCGTGCAGGCCGGCGCTTCCGATGACGGCAGGCAGCTTGCGGCCGAGACCGCGGAAGCCGTGTTCACCGGCGGCGGCAGCCTGGCCGACGGACAGAAGCTCTATGCCGACATCAAGGGCCGCATGGAGAAGATCGGCCGCGATCCCGAGCATCTGAAGATTCTGCCAGGCGCCTTCGTCGTGGTCGGTGACAGCGTCGAAGAAGCAAAAGAGAAGCGCGCGCTGCTCGACAGCCGCGTGCATTACGACAGCGCGATCGCCTCGCTGTCGGTGATCCTCGGCACCGATGCGTCCGGCTTCGATCCCGACGGACAGTTGCCGCCGATCCCCGAAACCAATGCAAGCAAAAGCGGCCGGCAGCGCCTCGTCGATGTCGCGGCGCGCGACAAGCTCACCGTGCGCCAGCTCGCGCAGCGCGTCGGCGGCTATGGCGGGCTCGCCTTCGTCGGCACGCCGCAGACCATCGCCGACCAGATGGAGGAATGGCTGACCGGCCGGGGCAGCGACGGCTTCAACATCATGTTCCCCTATCTGCCGCAGGGCCTGTTCGAGTTCGTCGACAAGGTGGTGCCGGAACTGCAAAAGCGCGGGATTTTCCGCACTGAGTACGAAGGTCGGACCCTGCGCGAGAATTTGGGCCTGCCGCGGCCGAAAAATCAGTTCTTCGAGGGGTAATAGGCCCGGAATCGGGGTGATCTTGGCTCAGAAATCCTTGACTTTGGGCTGTTTCTGGCTAGTTTCCCGGCCAAACGCGGGCCGATTTGGCCGGCTCCCGAATTCCCCCGATTTTCGAGGTTTTGCACATGGCCAAGGCGGTCACCATCAAGGTCAAGCTCGTGTCGACGGCCGACACCGGCTTCTATTACGTTGCCAAGAAGAATTCGCGCACCATGACCGACAAGCTGGTCAAGAAGAAGTACGACCCGGTCGCGCGCAAGCACGTCGAGTTCAAGGAAGCCAAGATCAAGTAAGATCGGCTGCTTCCGACGTTTCAAACGGGGCCCTCGCGGCCCCGTTTTTGCTTTCTAGGCTTGCGTCATCCCTCATGATTCCCGGAGCAGTCCCGGGCGCAGGGCTCAGATGATCGCAACCTTGGACGAGGGAAACGTCGGCGGCTACTCGATCGCTTACGGCCGCGAGGACATCTACTTTCCGGTCTATGTCACGGCAGCCCTCGCCGCGATCTTCCTGACCGCGACCTGGATCACGGGCGCGATCTATTGGCTGGCGCCGGCAGCGGCAGCGGGCGGCTTCGCCTATTACAACATCCCCCTGCTGGAGGCTGGTCGTCCGACGATCGGGGCCAACCAGTACGGCATCTTCATCCAGGCCTTCGGGCTGATCCGCTGGCGCGCCATCACGCGCATCGACCTCGTCGAGATCGCTGAGCGCGCGATGACGGTTCACGAGTTGCAGATCGCGCTTAACGGACCGCTCGGCAGCGCGCTGGTGGCCGATTGGCGCAAGCGGCCGGCCTACCGGCTGTTGATGCGCCTGCCGTGGCGCATGGACCATCGTGGCGTAGTCCGCGTCAATCTGGAGCCATTCGACCGGACGCCCGACGAGATCCACCGGACGTTCCTCAGGATGTGGCGTTACTACCGGAGCTAACCCTTGAACGCCTCGTCACGCAGATGCGCGTCTGCGATCTCTGCATCCGGATTGTGTGTGATCGTCATGAACCAAATGAGGCTGAAGAACAGCGACCACGCTGTGTTCCAATAGAACCAGTTCATCGGATCACCTCGAACAGCTTAAATCCGCGCCAGCGGGCGAAGATCGCCAGCTGCGCGGAATGCCGCCAAAGTCTACTGCACGACCTCGCCGTGCAGTGCCAGATCCAACCCTTCGCGCTCGATGTCCCGCGTCACTCGAAGCCCGACGAAGAGATTGATCACGAACAGGATGATCAGGCTCACCACGGCATCATACACGAAAACCGTCGCGACGCCGATGCATTGATTGAGGAACTGCCCGGGATTTCCTTCCAGAACACCTGCCGTTCCACCATACTGCTCGACCGCGAACACCCCGGTCAGCAGCGCTCCGACGATGCCGCCAAGGGCATGGACACCGAAGCAGTCCAGCGCATCATCGTAGCTGAACATGCGCTTCAAGCCGGTGCATCCCCAGTAGCAGCAGACGCCGGCGGCGATGCCGATCGCGAAAGCGCCGACCGGCCCGACGAAACCGGAGGCCGGCGTGATCGCGACGAGGCCCGCCACGGCACCCGAGCAGATTCCGACGACGGTCGGCTTGCCCTTCAACGCCCATTCCACCAGCATCCAGGTGAAGCCCGCCACCGCCGTGGCGATCTGAGTCACCAGCATGGCCATGCCCGCCTGCATTCCGGCCGTGACAGCGGAGCCGGCGTTGAACCCGAACCAGCCGACCCACAACAGCGAGGCGCCAATGAAGGTCAGCACCATATTGTGCGCCGGCCCCGTCTCCACGCGCTTGCCGAGCATGATGGCGCACATCAGGCCCGCGACGCCGGCGTTGATGTGCACAACGGTGCCGCCGGCGAAATCGAGAACCTTGACATACGCAGCGTCGTTGCCGGCCGAGAATATGCCGTCAGGGCCCCAGACCCAGTGCGCGATCGGCGCATAGACGAAGATCGCCCACAGCCCGATGAACCAGAGCATCGCGGAGAACTTCATCCGCTCGGCAAACGCGCCGGCAATCAGCGCCGGCGTGATGATGGCGAACGTCATCTGGAAGCAGATGTAAACGGACTCGGGGATCGTCGCAGCGAGCGGATTGGGATTGCCGATGCCTCCCTTGCCGATGTCGCTCAGGATGTCCTTGAGGAACAGGCGATCGAGGCCGCCGATGAACGGCGTGCCGGCACGAAACGCAAGACTGTAGGTAAGGACGGCAAACAGGATCGTGACCAGGCAGGTGACCGCGAAGCTGGTCATCACGGTATCGCCGACATTCTTCTTGCGCACCATGCCGCCATAGAACAGGCCGAGCCCCGGGATCGTCATCATCAGGACGAGCGCGACTGACGTGAGCATCCAGGCGGTGTCGCCGGAATTCGGCGTGCACTTCTCGAGAATCTTGCCGCCACAGGCAGGCGGCGCCGCCGCATCCTCGGCCAGCGCGAGATCGTTGAACAGCAGGCAAAGGAACGCCACGCCCAACAAGGCAACCACGATTCTCACGAGCTTCTGGCGCGTGTGTGTCGCAGACTCCATCATCGACCTCCCATCACAAGAGAAATGCTGACGTTCGGAATGGGCGCGGCGCGTTCGCAGCGTGAGCGCCGAAGGACAGCGCGCGTCCGGCTATCGGGATGTCTCGAAGTGCCGCGGTGCGGGTGGCGGGATGCAGCGAAGTCGCAGCGGCATCAGGCCCGACGCAGGGCACAAGGGCCTCCTGCTCGGCGGCGCGGCAAAGGCCGTGGTGCGCGGATGGCTGGAGAATGACGGCGACTAGCCCCATCGCGGCCAGCCCTTCCCAAAGTCCCCAGGCCGGAACCCTCAGCGAGGGTTTCCGGCACGATTTCTAGCCAAATTGAAACAAGATTCGTGCCACCACTGCGCGCCGCGTAACACTTTGAAAACGCTATCGCTTCGATCCGCGGCCGGAACAGCATCGCGCTCCATTGCACGCTCTTGCGGCAAGTGGCCGGTCAAAAACTAGGCAGCATCTGGCGACTGCCCTCGCAAGGAGCAGCCGCCAGCTTCGCAGGGATTCTGCTAAGCGGCCTTCAGCAGCGGCGGCTGCGCCGGCCGGATCAGCGCGAAGGCGAGCTGGATGATGCCGCCGGCAAGGCCCAGCGCGACGCCGATGCGCCAGGCCATGGTGTAGGAGCCGAGCGAGTCGTAGATCAGCCCTCCTCCGTAAGCGCCGAGGAAGCTGCCGACCTGGTGGCTCATGAAGGCGAGGCCCTGGATCATCGCCTGCCAGCGCAAGCCGAACATCTCGGCCACCGCGCCCGCGACCAGCGGACCGACACCCATCCAGAGGAAGCCCATGATCGCGCCGAACAGCAGCGTCGAGCCGGGCGTTGCCGGCAGCATGAAGTACCAGGCGAGCGCCAGCGAGCGCAGGATGTAGATCGCGCCGAGCAGCGCCAGCTTGTTCCAGCGCTGGCCGGCCCAGCCGAAGAACAGCGAGCCCAGCACGTTGAAGCCGCCGATCATGCCGAGCGTCTGCGCGCTCAGCATCGGATCGAGCCCGCAGATCGCGAGATACGACGGCAGATGCGTGGTGAGGAAGACGAGCTGCATGCCGCAGACCATGTAGGCGCAGGTCATCACCACGAAGGCTGCGTTGCCGAACGCGGTCTTCGCCGCCGTCGCCGCGGTGGCGTTGCCGATGTCGTCGCCAGCGGGCTTCGGCAGCGGAATCTTGTCGACGCGCCCGGCGTACAACGCCGCCGGGATCATGAAGATCGAGAGAATGACAAAGCCGGCAAGTCCGACGCGCCAACCGAAACCCTCATTGAGCATCTGGCCGATCGGCGCCGACAGCAGCGCGCCGAGCGAGCCCGCGGCGGAGACCATGCCGAGCACTGTCGAGCGTACCGTCTCCGGCACCGCGCGCGCCGAGACCGACATTGCGATCGCATTCGCGGTGCAGGCGAGCGAAAGGCCGATCAGGACACCGGCGCCGATCATGATGGCAACGAGCCCATGCGCCGTCGTCATCAGCACGAGGCCCGCGATGTAGGCCAGCGCGCCGACCACCATGATCGGGCGAAAGCCGTAACGCACCGTCATCGCGCCGGCGACCGGCTGCAGAAAACCCCAGGCGAGGTTCTGCACCGCGAGCGCCAGCGTGAAGTGGGATATCGAGATGCCGATGTCGTGCGTCAGCGGCTGCATGAAGATGCCGAGGCTCTGCCGCAGCCCCATGCTCAGCGTGAGCATGATGGAGGCGCCGATCAGGATGGGAAGGGTGGGACGCAGGACCTGCAACAGGGGCATTGTTCTTATTCTCCCATAACGGCACGGCACGCGTGCCATGGCCTGCGATTCATGCATGTTTTGGTTACACAGACCTGTGCACTTAGGCTATACAGGGGGCCGACTGTCAAGCGAAGAGGATCACGGCTGGCGCATGGCTTCCCCGCCTCCCAAACAGACCATGAAGGAGCGGATCCTCGAGACCGCTGACAGACTGTTCTACCTGCAAGGCATTCGCGCCATCGGCGTCGACACCATCGCGGCCGAGATCGGCATCAGCAAGCGCACGCTCTACAACCACTTCCCGTCGAAGGACGCGCTGATCGAAGCCTATCTGCAACGCCGCTTCGTGCAGCCGCGTCCCTCCGACAAGCCGCCGGCCGAGCAGATTCTCGCAACCTTCGATTCGCTGGAGCGGCGCTTCTCGGCGAAGGATTTTCGCGGCTGCCCGTTCGTGAACGCGGTGGCCGAGCTCGGGCCGGAGGACGAGGATCGCACCTTCAGGAACATCGCAATCGCCTTCAAGGAAAGCCGCCGGCTCTGGTTTCGCGATCTGCTGCGGCGGCTCGGCGTTGCCGATGCCGAGGGACTTGCGACCCAGCTCACGCTGCTGGTCGATGGCTCGATCGCGCAGGATCTGGTGCGCGACGATCCGGCGATGGCGCACGCGGCCAAGGAAGCCGCGCGCGTGTTGCTGGCAAATGCAGGCGTCAAGGTCGGCAGCCCCGCCCCCGCCGGCAAGAAACGCGCCGGATAAATCCGGTTGCGTGCGGAAGTCAGGTTTGGTTGTTAACACCGACCGCAGGCCACGGCATTCCCGGCTGGATATTCCGTCCGGCGAGATTGGCAGCGACCGCGCGAAGACCTGCTACTTAGAAGACTTGCGGCACAACAGGGGAAACGACCATGGAAGATCTGAAGGTGACGGCCACCGGCTATGATTTCGCGCCGGCGCGCGCGGCCATGCAGCGCTACATCGACAACGATCTCCTGTCCGGCATCTCCTGGACGGTTCTGGTCGGGCGCGACATCGCTGACACGGGCTGCGTCGGATGGGCCGACAAGGAAGCGCAGATTCCGTTGCGCACCGATCACATCTTCCGCGTCTTCTCCAACACCAAGCTGATCACCTCCTGCGCGGCGCTGCTGCTGGTCGAGGAAGGCCGCTTCCGGCTCGACGATCCGATCGAGACCTTCATCCCGCAACTCAGAAACCGCAAGGTGCTGCGGCCGGGCGCGACGTCGATCGACGACACCGAACCGGCGCAGCGGTCGATCACCATTCGCCATCTGCTGAGCCACTCGGCCGGCCTCAGCTACGGCCTGTTCGATCCGGGCACACCGATCTTCAAGGCCTACAACGAGCGCAAGATCCTCAATCCGATGACGACGCTCGCCGACATGGTCGACGGTCTGTCCGATCTGCCGCTGGTGTTCCATCCCGGCTCGTCGTGGGAATATTCCGTTGCCATCGACGTGGTCGCACGGCTGGTCGAGGTGGTGAGCGGCCAGCCGTTCGACAAGTTCATAAAGGCGCGCATCCTCGATCCGCTCGGCATGGTCGACACCGGCTTCCATGTTCCGGAGAAGGATCACAACCGGCTCGTCGCCTATTACGCCGGCGCCGATCTGATGGACCCGATGAAGCCCGGGCTGACGCGCACCGACAACGCGCCCTATCCTGGCGCCTATCTGCGCCCGGTGCCGCGCTTCAATGGCGGCGGCGGCCTCGTCTCGACGCTGCATGACATGGTCGCACTGATCCGCAGCCTGCTGCCCGGCGGACCGACGCTGCTGAAGCCGGAGACGATCGCAGAGGCGATGACCAACCAGCTCACGCCGGGCCAATGGATCCGCTTTGCGATGATGGGCGAGCAGCCCGGCAAGACCTACGGTCTCGCCGGCGGACTGATCCTCAACCCCTCCCCGATCGATCATCCCGACGCCGCCGGCGAGCTCTATTGGGGCGGCGTCGCAGGCACGCAGTGGTGGATTTCGCCCAAAACGGGCATCGCCGGCGTCATGATGGCGCAGCGCCAGATGGCGTTCGTCCATCCGTTCTCGTTCGAGTTCAAGCGGATGGCCTATGACGCGGTGAGACGCGGCCGCTAAGGGCACTTCGTAGCCCGGATGGAGCGCAGCGAAATCCGGGAAGCTGGTGCAAGCGGCGCGATACCCCGGATTGCGCTTCGCTGCATCCGGGCTACGAGATCGCGCTACGCTGCCGCAGACACCACGCGGTTGCGGCCGTCATGCTTGGCGCGATAGAGCGCAGTGTCGGCACGCTTGAGCACATCGGTGACCTGCTCGCCCTTGCGCTCCAGCGTGGTGAGACCGATCGAGATCGTGACGGTGATCCGCTTGCCGCCCTTGTCGACGGTGAAGGGCTCGCCCGCGATCGAGCGGCGCAGCCGCTCGGCGACCATCCCGGCGACATGCAAGTCGGTCTCGGGCATCACGATCACGAACTCCTCGCCGCCATAGCGGCAGGCAAGATCGATGCCGCGGATCGACTTGCGGATACGGACGGCGAATTCGCGCAGCACATCATCGCCGGCATCGTGGCCGTAGGTGTCGTTGATCGCCTTGAAGTAGTCGATGTCGAGGATCATCAGCGCCAGCGGCTTGCCGCGGATCGAGGCCTGCTCCGCCAGCGTCGCGAGGTGGCTTTCCATGTAGCGCCG
The DNA here is from genome assembly GCF_054063995.1 of Bradyrhizobium sp. USDA 4504. NCBI lineage: Bacteria > Pseudomonadati > Pseudomonadota > Alphaproteobacteria > Hyphomicrobiales > Nitrobacteraceae > Bradyrhizobium > Bradyrhizobium sp. USDA 4504. The sequence continues at coordinate 3,355,628 of NZ_JBSSGV010000001.1, forward strand.
GTTGTTGAGACCGGTCAGCGCATCCGTGATCGCCATCTCGATCGAGTTCTGCACATTGTCGCGCAGATGATCGGTGTAGCGGCGGCGGCGGATCTGGGTGCGTGCCCGCGCCAACAGTTCGTTCTTGTCGACCGGACGCAGCAGGTAGTCGTTGACGCCGATCTCGAGCCCGCGCATCAGCCGTGTGTTGTTGTCGGCATCTGAGATGGCGAGGATCGGGACCTGGCGCGTGCGCTCCAGCGAGCGGGCCTGGCTGCACAGCCGCAGACCGTCGTAATTGTCGAGGCTGAGCGACACGATCAGCAAGTCGTAATTGCCCTCGGCGGCGTGGAACAAGGCTTCCGACGGATTGATCTCGACGTCGACGTTGTGTTCGGCGGAGAGGATCGGCGCCAGTTTCTCGTAGGACGACGGCCGGTCGTCGACGAGGAGAATGCGGCCGCCGGTGCCCTTGTCGGCGATCGCGCTGCGCTCGGGCGCCTGCATGCCGATCTCGAGCGAGGTGATGGCGCGCATGCGCAGTTCGTCGGTCATCATCTTCAGCCGCGTCAGCGAGCGCACGCGCGCGATCAGCACGACGTCGGACACCGGCTTGGTCAGGAAGTCATCGGCGCCGGCTTCAAGGCCGCGCACGCGATCGGCCGGGCTGTCGAGCGCAGTGACGATGACGACCGGAATGAAATGGGTCGCCGGATTCGACTTCAGCCGGCGGCAGACCTCGAAGCCGTCCATGTCAGGCATCATGACATCGAGCAGGATGATGTCGCATTCGGCGCGTGCGCAAATTTCCAGTGCCTCGGTCCCGTTGGAGGCAGTCAACACATCGAAATATTCGGCTGACAGACGGGCTTCCAACAACTTGACGTTCGCCGGAACGTCATCGACCACGAGGATACGCGCGGACATTGCACCACAACTCCCCTATCCGATAAAGCGTCGGACAGTCTCAATAAATTTGCCGACCGAGATCGGCTTGGACAAATAGGCTTCGCAGCCGCCCTCGCGGATACGTTCTTCGTCGCCCTTCATGGCGAAGGCGGTGACCGCGACCACCGGAATTGCGCGCAGATCGGGATCGTCCTTGATCCAGCGCGTGACCTCCAGGCCGGAAACCTGGGGTAGCTGGATGTCCATCAGGATGAGGTCGGGGCGCAGCTTGCGGACAAGGTCGAGCGCTTCGAAGCCATTGCTGGTGCCCGAAGTCTGATAGCCGTGCGCTTCCAACAGATCGCGAAAGAGCTTCATGTTGAGCTCGTTGTCCTCCACGATCAGGACGGTTTTGGCCATCCCGTCCCTCCCAAACCCAGGAGACGGGCCCGGCTGCGGCACCTCACGCACCGCGCTCGGGGCGCGTCGAAAATGTGAATTCAAACTAGCGCCAGAATCGCTCTAACCCGTTAACCCGAACTCCAACTTCCGCAGTGTGGTTTCCGTTGCTTGAACACACGCGGAAGACTCGGGCATGATGGGCCTCTCAATAGAGACCATAAGTTAACGGAAAGGCAAACCGGCGCGTTGAAAAAGCCTGTTCACAACCCCCGGGAAGTTGCTGAAATCGTTGCGATTCAGGCGCTCGGCTTCATTGCCGGCGATCCCGAGCGGCTGGGCCTGTTCCTGGCTGAAACCGGAATCGGTCCAGAGACGCTGCGGAACGCCGCGTCCAACCCTCAATTTCTTGCGAGCGTGCTCGATTTCGTGATGCGCGACGACGCCACCGTGAAGGCGTTTGCCAGGGCCTCGGAACTGCACCCGACCAATATCGCCGCCGCCCATCAGGCGCTGGGCGACCCGAAATGGGAGCGCGACGTGCCGTGACGACGGCAGCGGCAGCTTCCGACGGCCCCCTCAGTTTCTGCCGAGACTGCCTCGGCGACCTCGATATCAAGGTGAAGCGATGCAGCCATTGCGGCTCGCCGCGGCTGGTGCGTCATCGCGCCCTGCCCGCGCTGGCGCTGGCGCACATCGACTGCGACGCGTTCTATGCCACCGTCGAGAAGCGCGACAATCCCGAGATCGCCGACCGCCCGGTCATCATCGGCGGCGGCAAGCGCGGCGTCGTGTCGGCCGCCTGTTACATCGCCCGCACCTATGGCGTCCGCTCGGCGATGCCGATGTTCAAGGCGCTGGAACTCTGCCCGGATGCGACCGTAATTCCGCCGGACATGGCGAAGTATGTCCGGGTCGGGCGCGAGGTGCGGCAGGCGATGCAGGCGCTGACGCCGCTGGTCGAGCCGCTGTCGATCGACGAAGCCTTCCTCGATCTCGCCGGCACGCAGCGCGTCCACGGCATGATCCCGGCCAAGGTGCTCGCCAAATTCGCCCGCGATGTCGAGCGCGACATCGGCATCACGGTGTCGGTCGGCCTGTCCTGCAACAAGTTCCTCGCCAAAATCGCCTCCGACCTCGACAAGCCGAGGGGCTTTGCCGCGCTGGACCAGGACGAGGCGCGCGAGATGCTGGCCAGCAAACCGGTCGGGTTCATCTACGGCGTCGGCCCCGCGACCCAGGAGAAGTTGGTGCAGCGCGGCTTCCGCCTCATTGCCGACCTGCAGCGCGCCGACGAGAACGAATTGATGAAGCAGTTCGCGAGCGAAGGCCGCCGGCTGTGGCGGCTCGCGCGCGGCATCGACGACCGGAGCGTGGTGGCCGATCGCGGCGCCAAGACGATCTCGAGCGAGACCACCTTTGAGACCGACATCCGCGACTTCGCAACGCTGGAAAGACTGCTCTGGAAACTGTCGGAGAAAGTCTCGGCGCGGCTGAAGACCAGCGAGCTCTCGGGGTCCACCATCACGCTGAAGCTGAAGACCGCGGACTTCCGCCAGCGTACCCGTTCGCAATCGATCCAGACCCCGACCCAGCTTGCCGCCAAGATCTTTGCGGTGTCGCGCGAGATGCTCGCGAAGGAAATCGACGGCACCGCCTTCCGCCTGATGGGCACCGGCGTCAGCGCGCTGCGCCCGGGCGCGCAGGCCAACGATTCCGACATGCTCGACCGCCGCTCGGCGCACGCCGAACGCGCGATGGACAATCTGCGCAAGAAGTTCGGCAATGCCGCCGTGATCAGGGGCATTGCCTATGAGGGGCCGCAGAAGAGCGCGGAAGAGTAATCGGTCGTCATGGCCGGGCTTGACCCGGCCATCCATCAACGAGGACTCTTTGAAAAGCGATGGATGCGCGGGTCGAGCCCGCGCACGACGACTGCGCAGCCCTTCAATCCGCGACCGCAACCGCCTCGATCTCAATCAGCCATTCCGGCGCCGCGAGCGCGGTGACACCGACCAGCGTAGAGGCCGGCGGCTCCATGCCCTCAAAGAACGCCGAACGTGCCTTGCCGATGATGGGACGGAGCTCCGGCTTGTAGCCGACGACCAAGGTCGTGATCTTCACGATATTGGAATAGCTGGCTCCGGCGGCCTTCAGCGCCATGCCGAGGTTCTGCATCACCTGCGTCGTCTGCGCGGCGAGATCGCCGGCGCCGACCACGCGGCCCTCCTCGTCGACGGAGACCTGTCCCGAAATGTAGATCGTGCGCGCGCCGGAGGCGACGACGACGTGGGAGTAAGCCGGATTGTGATGCAGGCCGCTGGGGCGAAGGTGGTTGAGCTCGCTCATGAGGTGCCTCCCTGACACGCGTGTTTGTGGGAAGCCTACTCGTGCCGGACGGTTCCGGCCAGTGCGGTGTCGTGGAGTGCTCGGGCTTGCTCCGCCGTCGTCCCGACGAAAGCCGGGACCCATCCACCGAAGGTGATTGTTGTGCGACGCTGGGGCCACAGCCCCCTTCAACAACTCACCCCTGTGGTGATGGGTCCCGCTTCGCTTGCCCGGGACGACGCTGAGTGGGTGGCGATAGCCAGCCCTCACTTGCAGGGCTTGGAATCCCTGACGTCGAACTTGTCCAGCGCGCCCGAGATCACGAAATCGTTGTAGTCCAGCACCAGTGCACGGGAGACGCCGTTCTCGTACAGCTCGAACGACATCGCGTAGACCGGCGTCTGCTCGCCGTCCTTCGCGCGCGCGTCGCTGTCGTAATAGCTCACCGTCACCGGCCAGCGCGTCATGGCCTTCATCGCATTGCTCGCCGTCGACGGATCGGGCGATGACGGCGCGCGGTCGCCTGTGATCGGCCGGCCGATCACGGTCAGCGTGTTGTAGATCTTCTCGCCGTTGTCGGAGCCGTCATAGACGGTCTGCTCGAGCACCGACTTGCCGTCGCGGGCGGCAGCGATGATGTGCTGGATCTGCTCGGTCGGGAACACGATCTTGCCGTCGATATTGAACGTCTTCTTGACCGGCTGGGTCAGCTTCACGGTGATATGATCGCCGACCCGCTCGGCGATGCCGTCGACCGGCGACGATTCGCTGTCGTTCATCCGCGTGTCGATCTTGAAGCGGTAGCTTTTGCCCGACGCGTCCTCCCAGGACGTGGAGCGAAGATCGGACAGCGTCACCTTGCCCTCGCCGCTGTCGAGCTCGGACACCTGGCGGAATTCGGAGGTGTAGCCTTCGCAGGAGTTGCCGGAGAAATTGTAGAGGATGCGCCCGCGCGCATCGCTGACCGAGTTGGAGCCGCGCGATTTCACCAGGCTGAGGTCGTAGAGCGCCTGATGCGCGAGAAACGGCCCGCTTGCCGCAGCGACCGCGGGCCCCTGAACCAGGCCGGATCCTGCGGCAACGGCGATCGCAAACACCAGGGCACGCGACGGAGTCCGGAACGGCAGGGTCATGTGGTTTCCTCAAGGAGGCAGGGATTCGCCACAATAGTGACGGTGGTATTGCGCCGCAACTGGGGCAAGTCTGACAAAATGGCAATGTATGCAGCGAAATTGCCGTCATTTTCGGCAGCTTTCCGTGCGATTCGGCACGTCATGGCCGCGTTGTCCTCACCTTACCGTCGCTTGCAACCGGCGGCACGATGCGCGAAACAATCGAAACAAACTTGGCCCTGACCGCGTTTCAGGCTTCGTGCAATCCAATTGGGGGACCAAAAATGGCGGGTACCGTCGAACAAAAACTGGCGTCACAGGGCATCACACTTCCCGAGCCGACCTCCCCGGTCGCAAACTATGTCCCCTTCGTCCGCAGCGGAAACCTGCTGTTCGTGTCCGGCCAGGTCTGCTTCAACGCCGAGGGCAAGCTGATCGCCAAGGGCAAGCTCGGCGCCGGCGTCACGCTCGAACAGGGCGCCGCTGCCGCGCGCGGCTGCGCAATCAATCTGCTGGCCCAGATCAAGGCCGCGCTCGGCGACCTCGACAAGGTCGTGCGCGTGGTGCGGCTCGGCGGATTCATCAATTCGGCGCCCGACTTCTTTGACGGGCCGAAGGTGCTGAACGGCGCCTCCGACCTGATGGTCGAGGCGTTCGGCGACAAGGGCCGCCATGCCCGTACCACCGTGGGCGTCGCCTCGCTGCCCGCGGACGCCGCGGTCGAAGTCGAAGGCGTGTTCGAAGTCGCCTGATCGATGCGCGCTCCTGATTGGCTGACGAAACGGCCGGTTGCCCATCGCGGCCTGCACGATGCCGCACGCGGCATCATCGAGAACATGCCGGCCGCGGCCACCGCCGCGGTAGCCGGCAACTTCGCCATCGAGTGCGATATCCAGCTCACCGCCGACGGCGAGGCCATGGTGCATCACGACGATGCGCTCGGCCGCCTCACCGAGGGGGCGGGGCTGCTGGCAACCAGGACGGCGGCCGAGCTGAAGGCCGTCAAGTTCAAGGACACCGCCGAGCAGATGATGACGCTCGGCGATCTCTGCGCGCTGGTCGCCGGCCGCGTGCCGCTGGTGGTCGAGGTGAAGAGCCATTTCGACGGCGACCGCAAGCTGGTGCGGCGGATGGCCGAGGTGCTGGCGTCCTATTCCGGCCCGGTGGTCGGCATGTCCTTCGATCCCGACCAGGTGCTGGCGCTGCGCGAGATCATGCCGAACCTGCCGCGCGGCATCACCGCCCAGCGCACCTATGACGACGGCCATTGGGACAAGCTGACGCCGGCACAGCGCGACAGCATGCTATACCTGCGGCACGGCTTTACGACCGAGCCGCATTTCGTCGCCTATTGGGTCAACCAGCTGCCGGCACCGGAGCCGTGGATCGCCCGCAACGTGTTCGGCTGTGCGCTGCTGGCCTGGACCGTGCGGACGGTGGAACAGCGCGAGCGCGCGGCGCGCTACGCCGACCAGATGATTTTCGAGGGGTTCGTGCCGGGAACCTGACATGTCCGAGACATGCCCTTGCAGTCTTGAACTCGTCGCTGCGACGCACGATGTTGGCGAGGGTTGGTCGTCATCGGCGATGGCGCAATGCGGGGCATGATCCGGAAGTGGAGCCAGCTGTTCCGGAAGATCATGCTCAAACGAGGCACCGGTCTTCATTCTCGATGGCGTCTTCTGAAATCACCCTAGAGGCTGTAGCCGACATCGGCGGCATTCCGGCCGCCGAATGGGACGCCTGCGCCAATCCCAAGGCGGATGCGGACAGCATCCATCACCTCGACACGCTGGCCTCGCCCGGTTCCGCAAAGGATTGCCAGACCACCGCAAGTTCGAGCTATAACCCATTCGTTTCCCACGCCTTTTTTGCCGCCGCCGAAGCCTCCAAGTCGGCCTGTCCGCGGACCGGCTGGGGCCCGCGGCATCTGATCGCGAAGCTCGATGGCCGGATCGTCGGCGTCGTGCCCTGCTATCTGAAATCGCACTCGCAGGGCGAATACGTGTTCGACCGCGGCTGGGCCGAGGCCTACCACCGCGCCGGCGGCAGCTATTACCCGAAGCTTCAGGTGTCGGTCCCCTTCACGCCCGCGACCGGGCCGCGGCTGTTGATCCGCGACGGCGTCGACCGCGAGGTGATCGGCTCGGCGCTGGCGCGGGGCCTGCGGGCGCTCTGCAACGCCACCGAGGCGTCCTCCGTGCATGTGACGTTCGCCCGCGAGGACGAGGCCAGGTTCCTCGGCGCCCACGGTTTCCTGCAGCGGACCGACCAGCAGTTCCACTGGCACAATCAGGGCTACAAGACCTTCGACGACTTTCTCGGTTCGCTGAACTCCCGCCATCGCAAGGGCATCAAGCGCGAGCGCCGCGAGGCGGTCGCCGCCGGGATCACCATCCACTGGCTGGCCGGCTCGGACATCACCGAGGACGCCTGGGATGCGTTCTTCGAGTTCTACATGGAGACCGGCTCGCGCAAATGGGGCCGGCCGTATCTGACCCGAGAATTCTTCTCGCTGATCGGCGAGACGATGAGCCGGGACGTGCTGCTGGTGATGGCCAAGCGCAACGGCCGCTGGATCGCCGGTGCGATCAACTTCATCGGCTCCGACACGCTGTTCGGCCGCAACTGGGGCGCGATCGAGCACCACCCGTTCCTGCATTTCGAGGTCTGCTACTACCAGGCGATCGATTTCGCGGTTCAGCGCGGCCTCAAGGTGGTCGAGGCCGGCGCGCAGGGCGAGCACAAGCTGGCGCGCGGCTACCTGCCGCAGACCACCTATTCGGCGCATTTCATCGCCGATCCCGGGCTGCGCCGTGCGATCGCCGATTACCTCAAGCGCGAGCGCGACTATGTCGCCGAGGTCGGCCGCGAGCTCACCGAGGCCGGCCCGTTCCGCAAGACGGTCGACGACGACGCTTGACGTCTCCGCCGCCACCTAGGCAATAAATCAGCATCATCGAGGAGCCGCCGCCATGCCCGCCGCCTACGACAACAACAACATCTTCGCGAAGATCCTGCGCGGCGAGCTGCCCTGCTACAAGGTCTATGAGGACGAGCACGTGTTCGCGTTCCTCGACATCATGCCGCGCTCGCCGGGGCACACGCTCGTGATCCCGAAGGCCCCTGCCCGCAACATCCTCGACATCAAGCCCGACGACTACGCCCATGTCGCGCGCGCCTCGCACAAGCTCGCCGCCGCCGCGATGAAGGCGTTCGAAGCCGACGGCATCACGGTCCAGCAATTCAACGAGCCGGCCGGTGGCCAGGTCGTCTTCCATCTGCACATGCACGTCATGCCACGCAAGGACGGCGTCGCACTGCTGCCGCCCGCGAGCCACAAGGAAGACGGCAAGGTGCTGGAGGCCAGCGCGGCGAAGCTGATCGCAGCGTTGAAGTAATCCCACCGCTGTCATTCCGGGGCGCGCGGAGCGCGAACCCGGAATCTCGAGATTCCGGGTTCGATGCTTCGCATCGCCCCGGAATGACCGGTTGAGAGATTCTACTCCGTCTCAAAGTCCCCGGCCTGCGGCGGAGCCAGCGGGGTGAACTCGCAGCGATCGGGCTTGACGTCGATCAGCGGCGTCTCGTCGAGGCAGTCGAGGCCGCGCACCAAGATGACGTTGCCCTCGACGCCGACCAGCTTGACGATCGCGGTGCCGATCGGATTGGGGCGCACCGGCGAGCGCAGCGAGAAGGTGCCGCGGGTGTTGCCGTTGTTCTTCGGGCTTTGCAGCACGATGTCGCGGCGCGACTGATGCAGCCAGTACAGCACCTCGAGATTTGAATAGAAATCGACGCCCTTGATCGCGGCGACCCAGGGCTCGAAAATCTCGAGCCGGCACACCGGGCCGTCATGGCGCCCCTGTCGCGGCGTCGCCAGCCGCGAGGTCCAGGGCGTGCGGATGCGGCCGATGAAGACAAGCGCGGCATCGCGCGCCGTCGGCATGTCGACGGCGACCTCGCCCTGGCGCAGTTCCATTTCACGTACCATGTGTCAATCCAGCGATATGTTCAGCGCCTTGACCACGCCCGCCCATCGCGCGCGATCGGTATTCACGAACTTGTCGATCTCGGCCTGGCTCTTCGCATGCAGCGGCGGGAAACCGATCTTGAGCAGCGAAGCGCGGAACGCTTCGTCGTTCAAGGCCCGGTCGAGGCTCGCCTTGATCTTGTCGGCGATGTCGTCAGGCACCCTCGACGGCGCTGCGATACCATACCAGACGCTGACCGCATAATCGGGATAGCCGCTCTCGGCGATCGTCGGCAGATCGGGCAAATCGGGGATGCGCTCCGTCGAGCTGACGCCGAGCGGCCGCAGCATGCCCGATTTGACCGGCGGCAGCGCGGTGCCGAGCGTGTCGAACATCAGCTGGATGTTGCCGGACAGCAGATCGGTCAGCGCGGGTCCTGCGCCCTTGTACGGCACGTGGGTCATCTCGACGCCGGCCATCTGCTTGAACATCTCGCCGGCGAGATGAACCGTGCCGCCGGTGCCCGCCGATCCGAAATTGAGTTTTCCAGGATTCTTCTTCGCGTAAGCGACGAACTCCGCGATCGTCCTCGCCGGCACCGACGGGTGCACCTCCATGATCATCGGCGCGTCCGTGATGACGGACAGCAGGCGAAAATCCCTGGCCGGATCGTAGGGCAGCTTCTTGTAGAGCATCGGATTGAGCACGAAGATCGAGGCGGCCGTCACGAACAGCGTGTAGCCGTCGGGATCGGAGCGCGCCACGGCCTCGGCGCCGATCGCGCCCTGCGCACCGGCCTTGTTCTCGACCACGACCACCTGTTTGAAATCGCGCCCGAGATATTCGCCGACGATGCGGCCGAGCACGTCGGTCGGCCCGCCCGCGGCATAGGGCACCACGAGCTTGATCGGTCGCGTCGGATAATCCGCGGCACGCGCCGGCAGCGTCGCCGCCAGCAACGCCGTCAGAGCAACAATGAATAGCGATGATGCGCGCCGCTGCATGCCGTTTCCCCGTTTCTTGGGGAGCGAGACTAGCGGATAATGCGGACGCCGCAATCAGCCGAGCCAGTATTTGCCCGCGATCATGACGACTTCGCCCGCGATCACGCCCGCGAAGATCGATTTCCTCGCCAGCATGAACACGACAAAGCCCGCGGCGACGGCGCCGTAACGCAGCCAGTCCGGCACGCTGGCGAGCGCGCCCGGCGGCTGCACCACGATCTGCGCGATGATTCCGGCGAGGATCGCGGTGGCGACCGCCCTCACCCAGACCAAGAGCTCGGAATTCTCGTCGATGCCGCCGCCGAACCACAGGCCGAGCATGCGCCAGATCTGGTTGGGGATGACGCCCGCGACGAACAGGATCGCCAGCGCGTGCCATTCGCCGATGAAACCGCTCATGCGCGCGCCCCGACGATGCCTGCCCTCGCGCGGTGCACGGCATAGGCGATGGTGCCGGCGACGACGCCGCTGACCAGGATGTCGACGCCGCTGTTCAGCATCGCCGCCAGCGGGAACAGCAATAGGCCGAGCACCAGCGCGATGACATCGGCGAGCTCGCGGCAGTTGCGCGCCGTGGAGAACAGGAAGGCGAGCGGCGTCAGCATCAGCATGCCGGCGGCGAACAGCGGCGTGAGGTTGGCCGCGAGCATGTAGCCGATCGTGTTGGCGATCAGGCAGACCGTGACCAGGCCGCAGCCGAGCCCGTGGATGAAGGCGATCCGCCGGTTGCGCGGCACCTGCGGCAGGAAGCGGAAGCATTCGACCCACAGCGTCACGGCGGTGAGATGCGCCACCAGGATCAGATGCCGGCGCTTGGTCTGTTCGGTCCGCATCATCGGCAACACCGACACCACCATCGGAAACAGGCGGATCGCGCTGACGGTGACCGCGATCGCCGATTGCAGCACGGTGGCGCCGGAGCCGAGTGTCGTGATCACGATGATCTGCGCGGGACCGGCCCAGACGAACGCCGTGCTCGCCAGGGTCCAGCCCAGCGAGAAGCCGGAATCATGCGCCAGCGCGCCGATGCCGAGATAGGTCGCAAACAGCACCAGGGTCAACACGGTCGCGCCGATCGACCGTGCGCCCCACAGGAAGGCGCGGAACGAGGTGTGCCATTGCGGAGAATCGAGCGGAGGAAGCGCCACGGGGAACCGGATGGTTTGCAATCGCGGCGGCTTAGGGCGCTGACAACGCAGGGTCAAGCAAGAGACGGCACAGGGCGGGTATGCGCCTTGGTAGCCCGGATGAAGCGCCAGCGAAAATCCGGGGCCGCTCTTGCAACCGGCGAGAGCTGTCCCGGATTGCGCTTCGCTTCATCCGGGCTACCGATCCACGCAATCACGCCCTGTTCTTCAGCACGAAGCACGCCCCGCCCGCCTTGCGGATGCGGTTGCACAGGCCGTCGGCCTCGGGGCGCGTGTCGGCGCCGATGCGCACCTGGTAGAAGGTCGCGCTGCCGCGGGTGCGCAGCCGCGAGCTCAACAGGCTCGGATCCTGGTCGCCGATCACGTTGGCGAGGCGCTTGATGGCGCGGGCATACATCGCCAGCGCCTTGTCGCGGCTGAAGCCGGCGGCGAGCTGGACGCCCCACACCTTGGCCGCCGACAGCGTGATGTGCTGCTCGAGCCCTGCGACGAACGGGTTGGGCGCGCGCTTGAGCAACGCCATCAGCTCGCGGCAGCTCTTGGTCGGCGCGCGCTGCGGCATCTTGCCGTTGCGCCCGGCAGCGGCCCAGTCGTCGACGCTGGAGCCGGTGATCGCGGAGACGTAATTGCGCGTCTCCTGCGGCATGTAGCCGGAGCCGGCGAGCCAATCCTGGATCCGGCGCGGGCCGGCATTGTAGGCCGCGGCCGCGAGGCCGAGATTGCCGAACTGGTTGCGCAGCTCGCTGAGGAATTCGGCCGACTTCGGCAGCGCCTGCACCGGATTGAACGGATCGAGCAACCCGCGCTCGTTTGCCGTGCCCGGCATGAATTGCGCGATGCCCTGCGCGCGCTGGCCGTTGCGCGTCATCGGACCAACCGCATCGGCCTGGAAGCGGCTCTCCTGCCAGATCACGCGCGCGAAGAATTCGAGCGGCAGATCGTTGGCCCGCGCCGCCGACTCGATCATCAGGCACATCGCCTCGCGGGTGTCGCTCTCGCGCACATCGTCCGCGGGCTTGTCGGTCGCCGCCGCGGGCTTCTCGGCCGGCGCTGCGGGCGTATCCGCCGGGGACGCGGCAGGTTTGTCGGCCGATGGTGCGGCCTGCTCTCCCGACGGTGGCGCAGGCGGCTCCGCCGGCGCGGCCGCGGGCTGCTCAGCGGGCTTGTCCGGGGGCGGCGCTGCCGGCTGCTCGGCGCCAGGCGGCGGCGCCGGGGCCGCGGCCGGAGCGTCCTCCGCGCCGACCCGGGCCGGCGGCACCAGCAGCACAAGCATGACCAATGCGGCGCAACGACCGGTTCGCATGGCAATTCTGTTCCCGTGCGGGCGCGGCTTGACACCGCAAGCTCGTGGTCTAGCTATGGACTGAAATGATGGCGCGCAAAAGGGAGCGCAAATGGCCGCAGCATCCGACGATCAACTCGGCTTTGCCCCCGATGACGACGCCCCGATCGGCTATATGAAGCGAACCCGCGATTATTACGCGGCTATCGGCTACACCACCCCCTACCGCTGGGCGCATTACACCTCCGCCCCGTTCCAGCCCCTGAAGAAGCCGCTGAACCAGTCCCGGGTCGCCATCATCACGACCGCGGCGCCGTTCGATCCGGCACGGGGCGACCAGGGTCCCGGCGCGAAATACAACGGCGGGGCCAAGTTCTATGCGGTCTATGACGGCGACACGTCAAAGCAGCACGATCTGCGGATTTCGCACATCGCCTATGACCGCACCCACACCACGGCGACCGACAGCGGCACCTGGTTCCCGCTGGCACAGCTCAAGCGCCTCGCCGCGGCCGGCACGATCGGCGACGTCGCGCCGCGCTTCTTCGGCGCGCCGACCAACCGCAGCCACCGCGTCACCATCGAGACCGACGCGCCCGAAATCCTCAAGCGCTGCCGTGACGACAAGGTCGACGCCGCGGTGCTGGTGCCGAACTGCCCGGTCTGCCACCAGACCGTCAGCCTGGTGGCGCGGCACCTCGAGGCCAACGGCATCTCCACCGTCGTGATGGGCTGCGCCAAGGATATCGTCGAGCATGCCGCGGTGCCGCGTTTCCTGTTCTCCGATTTCCCGCTCGGCAATTCCGCCGGCAAGCCGCAGGACGTCGCCTCGCAGGCGTTCACGCTGGAGCTGGCGCTGCGCGTGCTTGAGCAGGCGCCCGGTCCGCAGACCACCGTGCAGTCACCGCTGCGCTGGAGCGAGGATGCTTCCTGGAAGCGCGACTACAGCAACGCCGATGCGCTCAGCGCCGAGGAGCTGGCCCGCCTGCGCCGCGAGTTCGACGCGCAGAAGGAAGTCGCCAAGGGCCTGCGCGAGCGCGTGGCGTAAGGCTCGGCGCTAGACACGAGCACTTAGCCAACTCAAGGCGTCGTCGCTCGGGCGACCTGTACGGCGGTGAGCATGCCGGTCCGTTCATGGCAGCCGAGATATTCGAAGAACTGCTCGTCGGCGCCTGCCAACGTGACCTCGTGATACAGCCTGAGCTTGGCGTTCGGCCCCAAGGTCGAGAGATACTTCATCGCCGCGCCAAAAATCCTGACATGGGTCGGGTGCGATTCCGCCCAGCGCTCGAGTGCCGCAAGGCTCTTCCACCAGCTCTGGCCGTAAGACTTTTCGGTCGGCCTGCCCTCCGCATCGACAACGCGCATGTAGCGGTTGGCATAGCAGCCGATCGGCACACCGTCGTCGCGCAGGAAATCCATGCCCTCGCGCAGCACCGGCTCGACATCGTCGAGATACATCTTGCGTTCCGCTGCCTCGGTATCGCTCCAATCCTGTCCGGAACGGATCAGGCAGAGATTGTCATGCGCGACCACACGGATGCGTGCGCCGTCGCGGATCACGCGCGGCTCGCCGCCCGGCGTCATCGCGTCGGTCTGCGACAGCGGGATACGGTCGCGCATGCCGCCCCAATAGGCGTGCTCCTGCACCTCTCCGCTCATGCCGTCGGCAAGCACCGCGACGCCCTCCGGACGGCCGAGCGACGAGAACAGCGTCTCGTAGCGCGCAACATGCGGCCGCAGCACCTCGATGAAGCGACCGACGCCATCGCTGGCGCCGCTGCCGGTCCAGGCCTCGCGCGCGCCGTCGAACCAGGCGTCGAAACGCCCGGCATCGTCCCAATAGGCGACCGAGACGACGTTGGTGAAGCCGGCCTGGTCGACATATTGCGCGCGGTCCCAATGCGTCGGACTGTTTTCTCTGGCAAAGCGCGTGGCGATCTGCGCCAGCGCGTCGGTCGCCGCCGCGCTCCTCTCACCGCGATATTGCACGCCGAAATAGGCCATGATCACGCGCGTGACCGCGGGCTTGTGGCGCGCGACGAAGGATGGATAAGGCGGCGCGTAGTCGTCGGGCACACGCCGATGACGCGATCAGACTGTCTGCAAATGGGATGGAATGGCGGATTCCATGGCAGTCGCCTCCCGTTGGATGTCGTGCTTTCAGCTCGCGGCCGCGTCGATCTCCTCAAGGCTGTCGAGCGGCAGCGCGAAATGCTCGACGCGCTTCGAGGGCTTCTTGTTCAGCAGCAGACGCGTGACATCGGGGCGCGAATAGTGTCCGGCCGGATCGGCGGCATTCTTGGCGATCCCGATCGCGCCGAGATCGATATCGGCGAGCAGCAGGCCCTCCTGCTCGGGCGGCAGCTTCTCGGCGATCGAGCTGCCGTCCGGCCCGTAGATCGCGGCATGTCCGCCGCCGACATGCAGCAGCGCGTGCTTGTCGTCGCGGTCGCACATCTCGTCGACCATCGCCTGCGAGACCGTGGCGCAGGGCGCCAGCACGAAGCACGAGCCTTCGACCGCATAGACCCGCGAGGCCGCGTTGTTGACCTCCCAGCCGAGCGCCGGCGCGAACGGATCGTACAGCGAGAAGCTCGGCCAAGCCGCGACATGGACCTGCTCGTTCTGGGCGTACATCGCGTATTTCGACAGCGGCTGCAGATGCTCCCAGCAGCACAGCGCGCCGAGCCGGCCGATGCCGGGACGGTCATGCACCGCAAGGTCGCTGCCGTCGCCCTCGCCATAGACGGTGCGCTCGGCATGGGTCGGCCGCAGCTTGCGCCGCTTCGCGATGGTCTCGCCGTCGGGCCCGATCAGCCATTGCGCGAGGTAGAGGCTGCCGCCGTCGCGCTCGGACAGGCCGAGCACCGCGGTCATGCCGGCCTTCTTGACCGCGAGCCGCAGCTTCTCGGCCTGCGGGCTGTCGTAGCTCAGCGAGTTGTCGAAATAGCGCTGCACGAAGCCGCGTCCGATCGCCCAGGCCGGCGAGTCCAGCCAGATGTACCAGGGATAGCCGGGGATGAAGGCCTCGGGAAACGCGATCAGCTTCGCCCCTTTGGCGGCGGCCTCCTCGATCAGCGCGATGGACTTGGCGATGGAGGCGTCGAGGTCGAGCCAGGCAGGTGCGGCCTGCACCACCGCAACGCGGTATTTCGGATGTTCGATGCCCATGATGTCCTCCTCGCGGCCGACGCTTGCGGCCGGTTCGTGCTTGATCGGCCATGGCGGCCTCTGACATCATGCTGCCCCGGGACCGGGCACGCCGTTCGACCAGGACGGAAGGAAAATTCGACTGCGGAGGAGATTCCCCGGCCGTCCCCGGTATGAAGCTTGCTTTGTTTGCGTGGCCAGCGTTTGCACTCGTGAAGGGAGGAAATCATGCCGGCCCTGTTCACCACGGAAGACGCGCCCACCCATCGGCGCCTTGCGCTCTGGCAGGACATCGTCTGCGACGTGTTCGTGCAGCTCGACTGCAAGTCCGACCTCGGCACCGCCTTCCACGGCGCCATCACCAGCGCGCAGCTGGGCGCGGTGAAATGCTCGGTCGTCTCGTCGAGCCGGCAACGGGTGCTGCGTACCCCGTCGCGGATCGCTCGCGCCAGCGAGGATTTTGTTCTGTTCGCCCTCGGCCGGAGTGGCGCGGGCGCCGTGCTGCAGGACGGCCGCGAGACCGTGATCCAACCGGGCGAGTTCGCATTCTACGATACCACCCGGCCCTATGAATTGCGCTTCAACGCCGACTTCACGCAGACCATCTTCCAGGTGCCGCGCGCCATCCTGCACCGGCGCTTCGCCGGCACCCAGGGCTTAACTGCGACCACGTTCACATCGGATCGTCCCGTGCAGCGGCTCGCCTGGCAGTTCATCGCGGGGCTCTCCGAGATCGCCGACAAGCTCGATCCTGACACCGCGATCCGCCTTGCCGACCAGGCCGCCGACCTGCTGGCGATGGCGATGAGCGAGCGACTCGGCGGCGCCGCGCTGCCCGCCTCGACCCACCGCTCCGCGCTGCTCTACCGGCTGAAGGCGCATGTGCTTGCGCATCTGCCGAACCCCGAGCTCAACCTCGCCGAGACCGCCGCCGCGCTCGGCATCTCGCCGCGCTACGTCAACAGCCTTTTGGCCGACGAGGACACCTCGTTCCAGCGCTTCGTGCTGGCGCAGCGGCTGGAGCGCTGCAAGCGCGACCTCGCCTCACCAGCGCACGCGCATCGCCACATCGGCGAGATTGCATTCGCCTGGGGCTTTAACGATCTCTCGCATTTCGGCCGCGTGTTCCGTGACCATTACGGCCTGTCGCCGCGCGACTGGCGGCAAAGCCGGCTGCCGAACTAAAGCTTTTTCGAGGGAAGCCATAGGTCTCTTGCGGCGCAAAATAGCCGGGAATCCACGCCCTCACGGATGCAAATATTTACACTAACTGCAACGGGTTCCCCGGCGCCCTTCTTTTCGCTGGGGCGGACCGGTACAGTCGTGCCGTTCATTTGGAGGATTTCCCATGCAGGACCGGCGCCAGAACGTACGCGAGAAGGTGTTCTATGGTGCGGTTGCGGAGATCAATGAACGCGGCTCGACGATGGATTGCGTCGTCCGCAACATCAGCGAAGGCGGTGCCTGCGTTGAATTTAGCGATGCCGCGCACTTGCCCGAAGAGATGAATCTCAGCGTCGCACGCAAGGGCCGCTCGTTCCTGGCCCGCCTGATCTGGCGCCAGGCCAACAAGGTCGGCCTCGCCTTCCGGATCATGACCTCCGACACGCCGGTCAGCGATCTCGACGAGCGGGTCCGCCGCAGCGAGATCAAGAAGCGGCAGCTACAGCGGCGCATCAACGAATTGCTCGGCCAGGGCTGAGCCGCCTCGGCTCGGAGCCTTCGTTTCCGTCGCGGCCGGCATCCGGCATTCGGGGTTGCAAAGGCCGGGCTAATCCAACATGCGGTAATCCCCGCAACGCCGGAACCGAGAGCCCCTCCACGACATGTCGTCCGCGATGACAGAGCATCCCGACGGGCTGCCGCAGCCGCAGCGCAATTGGGCCGTTCTCACGATCGCGCTCGGCCTCGTGATGGCCGTCGTCGACGGCTCGATCGCCAACGTTGCGCTGCCGACCATTGCCCGGGATCTGAACGCCAGCCCCGCGTTCTCGATCTGGATCGTCAACGGCTATCAATTGGCGATCACGATCTCGCTGCTGCCGCTGGCCTCACTCGGCGAAATCATCGGCTATCGCCGCGTCTATCTGGCGGGGCTGTTGCTGTTCACGCTGGCCTCGCTGTTCTGCGCGCTGTCGCACACGCTGCCGCTGCTGACGGTCGCCCGCATCCTGCAGGGGTTTGGCGCTGCCGGAATCCTCAGCGTCAACACCGCGCTGGTCCGCTTCATCTATCCGCATTCGCTGCTCGGCCGCGGCATCGGCGTCAACGCGCTGGTGGTCGCGATCTCGGCCGCGGTCGGTCCCACCATCGCCTCGTTCATCCTGGCGGTCGGGACGTGGCCGTATCTGTTCGCCATCAACGTCCCGCTCGGCATCGTCACGCTGGCGCTGGGCTGGCGCTTCCTGCCGCACACCAGGCCGGCGGTTCACGCCTTCGACTGGCAGAGCGCCGCGATGAGCGCCATCGCGTTCGGGTTCGGCATCAGCGCGATCGATAGCGCCGGCCATGGCGGGTCGCTGTATCTCTGCGCATTGGAGTTCGCGGTCGCCGCGGTCGCCTCGCATTTGCTGTACCGGCGGCAGCAGCATCTGCCCTCGCCGCTGCTGCCCGTCGACCTGCTGCGGATTCCGATCTTCGCGCTCTCGATCGGCACCTCGATCGCCTCGTTCTGCGGCCAGATGCTGGCCTTTGTCGCGATGCCGTTCTATCTGGAAAACCATTTCGGATATTCGGCGGTGCAGATCGGCCTGTTGATCACGCCGTGGCCGATTGCGGTCGCGTTCGCCGCCCCGCTCGCGGGCTGGCTGGTGGAACGCTATCCGGCCGGCCTGCTCGGCGGCATCGGCCTGCTGCTGTTCGCGACGGGATTGGGCACGCTGGCCTTGATGCCGGTCAACGCCACGCCGATCGACGTGGTCTGGCGCATGGCGCTGGCCGGCGCCGGCTTCGGCCTGTTCCAGACCCCGAACAACCGCACCATGATCGCCGCCGCCCCGCGCGAGCGCTCGGGCGGCGCCAGCGGCATGTTAGGGACCGCGCGCCTGCTCGGACAGACCATCGGCGCCGCTTTGGTGGCGCTGCTGCTGGCTCGCTATCCGGCTGACGGCACCCAGATCTCGCTGATGGTCGGCGTCGGCTTTGCCGTCGTGGGAGCTGCGCTCAGCACGCTCCGGCTGTCCTCGGCCGGCAGCCGCGGCGCCGACCGGGTGCGGGTCCAGGAGGGTCAGCGGCTGAAGGGCGAGTGAAGGCACGGAGACGCGCCTCCCACCGCCAGAAATAAAAAGGCCGGCTGTTCAGCCGGCCTTTTCGTTTGGTTGTTCGCTCGCGCCTCAGACCTTGACCATCGGTCCCTTTGAGGCCGGCCCCTTGGTGCCGCCTCCGCCGCCGTTGGGACCGCCCTTCGGCGGCTTGCGCTTGCGCGGCGGCAGGTTCTCGGGCTTCGGCGTGACCGGGCCCTCGACATATTCGAAGCCGATCTTGTCCTTGGCGGTCGCCTCGTCCTTGACCAGGATGACGCGGACGTGTCCGCCGCCCTTGAGCTGACCGAACAGCACCTCATCCGCGAGCGGCTTCTTGATGTGCTCCTGGATGATGCGCGCCATCGGACGTGCGCCCATCTGCTCGTCATAGCCGTGCTCGATCAGCCAGGCCTTTGCAGGCTCGGACAGCTCGATCGTGACGTCGCGGTCGGCGAGTTGCGCCTCGAGCTGCAGCACGAACTTCTCGACCACCATGCCGATCACCTCGGCATTGAGGTGCGAGAACGAGACGATCGCATCCAGCCGGTTGCGGAACTCCGGCGCAAACTGGCGATTGATCGCTTCGTGATCGTCGCCTTCCCGCTTCGAGCGGGTGAAGCCGAAGGCCTGCCGCGCAAGATCGGCCGCGCCGGCATTCGTGGTCATGATCAGGATCACGTTGCGGAAGTTGACCTGCTTGCCGTTGTGGTCGGTGAGCCGGCCATGATCCATGATCTGCAGCAGCACGTTGTAGAGATCCGGATGCGCCTTCTCGATTTCGTCGAGCAGCACGACGCAATGCGGATGCTGGTCCACGCCATCGGTGAGCAGGCCGCCCTGGTCGAAACCGACATAGCCGGGAGGTGCGCCGATCAGGCGCGACACGGTGTGCCGCTCCATGTATTCGGACATGTCGAAGCGCAGCAGCTCGACACCGAGCGACGCCGCCAGTTGCTTGGCCACCTCGGTCTTGCCGACGCCGGTCGGACCCGAGAACAAGTAGCTGCCGATCGGCTTCTCCGGCTCGCGCAGGCCGGCTCGCGCCAGCTTGATCGACGCCGCCAGCGACTCGATCGCCTTGTCCTGGCCGAACACCGTGCGCTTCAGGGTCTGCTCGAGATGCTTCAGCACCTCGGCATCGTCCTTCGACACGCTCTTCGGCGGGATCCGCGCCATGGTCGCGATCGTGGTCTCGATCTCCTTAATGCCGATCGTCTTCTTGCGCTTGCTCTCGGCGACCAGCATCTGCGCCGCGCCGGACTCGTCGATCACATCGATCGCCTTGTCGGGCAGCTTGCGGTCGTGGATGTAGCGCGACGACAGCTGCACCGCCGCCTCGATCGCCTCGTTGGTGTATTTCAGCCGATGGTAATCCTCGAAATAGGGCTTCAGGCCCTTGAGGATCGCGATTGCGTCTTCCACCGTCGGCTCGTTGACGTCGATCTTCTGGAAGCGCCGCACCAGCGCGCGGTCCTTCTCGAAGTGCTGACGGTATTCCTTGTAGGTGGTCGAGCCCATGCAGCGGATCGTGCCCGAAGCCAGCGCGGGCTTCAGCAGATTGGACGCATCCATCGCGCCGCCGGAGGTGGCGCCGGCGCCGATCACGGTGTGGATCTCGTCGATGAACAGGATGGCGTTCGGATGCGCCTCCAGCTCCTTCAGGACCTGCTTGAGCCGCTCCTCGAAATCACCGCGATAGCGGGTGCCCGCAAGCAGCGTGCCCATGTCGAGCGAGAACACGGTCGCGGCCGCCAGCACTTCCGGCACATCGCTGTCGACGATGCGCTTGGCGAGGCCTTCGGCAATCGCGGTCTTGCCGACGCCGGCTTCGCCGACGAACAGCGGGTTGTTCTTCTGGCGGCGGCACAGCACCTGGATCGCACGATTGATCTCGGCATTGCGGCCGATCACCGGATCGATCTTGCCGTCGCGCGCCTTCTTGTTGAGGTTGACGCAATAGGTCTCGAGCGCCTCGCCCTTCTTCTTGGCGTCCTCGTTGCCCTTGGTCTCGGTTTCCTCGTCGACGCCGCGCACCGGCCGCGCCTCGGACACGCCGGGCCGCTTGGCGATGCCGTGGCTGATGTAGTTGACGGCGTCGTAGCGCGTCATGTCCTGCTCCTGCAGGAAGTACGCGGCGTGGCTCTCGCGCTCGGCGAAGATCGCGATCAGGACGTTGGCGCCGGTCACTTCCTCGCGACCGGACGACTGGACGTGAATCACCGCGCGCTGGATCACGCGCTGGAACCCGGCGGTCGGCTTCGCGTCATCGGCGCCGTCAGTCACCAGGTTTTCGAATTCGGTCTCGAGATAATTAACGAGGCTGGTCCTGAGCTTGTCGAGATCGACGCTGCAGGCCCGCATCACAGCCGCCGCATCCGAGTCATCGATCAGCGACAGCAGCAGATGTTCGAGCGTCGCGTATTGATGGTGACGCTCGTTTGCGATCGCCAATGCACGGTGCAGCGACTGTTCAAGGCTTTGGGAAAAAGTTGGCATTCGCGTCCTCTATGGCCCCCTGCCATCATGATCGCCATTACCGGGTCAGGCAATAACAACCTTCGTGATCGCCTTTGATATAGTTACGACGGATCGTGGCGAAAGACCGGTCCCGCGATGATGGTTTTCTTCTAAATTCGGGGCATCGGGGCGTCGCGCGGCGACGCCCGTGATCGTACGGGAACGCCGTTCACCACCATCAAAAACCGCGATGCAAGACCCGTTCCGCGCCTCGCGGCGGGTCAGTCGTTCCAGCGACCTATTTCTTTTCCATCACGCACTGCAGTGGATGCTGGTGCTTGCGCGCGAAGTCCATGACTTGCGTCACCTTGGTCTCGGCGATCTCGTAGGTAAAAACGCCGCACTCGCCGATCCCGTGGTGATGAACGTGCAGCATGATCTTGGTCGCCGCCTCGGCGTCCTTGTTGAAGAATCGTTCCAGCACGTGAACGACGAACTCCATCGGCGTGTAGTCGTCGTTCAGGATCAGGACTCGGTACAGGTTCGGACGCTTGGTCTTCGGCTTGACCTTGGTGATGACCGAGGTCGAGGGGCCGTTGCCCGTCCCATTGCGGTTGTCATCATTGTTCATTTTCGGCGCCGGCGCGGCGGCCACCGCCGGCATCGACGAAACCGGCTCGGAAATCGGGACTGTCAACGTGGATCGCAACATGGCTCAGGCGTTCGAATTCCCCAAGGGAAACCGGATGGCGGGAAACCGGATGGCAATTGGATGGTGGTCGCGATTGCCGCAAGACTGATCGCGGAACCCCCAGCAATGCTTTCCAGATTGCCGCTCCCGGTCCGATCCGGCGGCCGGATCGACTTCCCGAATATGGGCCTCGCGAGGCCCAGCCGCAAGCGCAGACCCGGCGCGGCCCACCGGTCCGATTCCGGGCGCGGCAACCCTCGGAAGGTTAATCATTTCTGCCCGATTTGACAAAGGAGTCGGGCGGCCAATTTAGACGTCATTGAGGATAGCGAGTGCTTTTGCCCGGCTTTTGAGCCTCCCCCGCGCCGCCCTGCCGGGTTTCCCGCGCCCGATTCACCATCTGTTTAGCGGCGCCGGTCGAGATGCCACCGCAATCCATTTCGACGAGAGTGCCATGCTTGGTTCAGCCATTTCCGATCGCGTCTGCGCGGTTGCTCGCCGGTTTTCCAGGGCAAATAACGGCAATGTCGCGGTGATCTTCACCTTCGCAATGCTGCCGCTCCTCGCTTTCGTGGGAGCCGCGATCGACTATACCCGCGCCAACAACGCCCGCTCCGCGATGCAGGCAGCCCTCGATTCGACCGCGCTGATGCTGTCCAAGGATCTGACCATGGGCAACATCACGGCTGCGGATATCCCGAGCAAGGCGCAGACCTATTTCACCGCGCTTTACACCAATAAGGACGGCCAGGGCATTTCCGTCACGGCGAACTACACCACCCCGACCTCGAGCGCGGCGGCCACCATCCTGCTGGGCGGATCCGGCCACATCAAATCCGATTTCATGCAGCTGGCCGGTTTTCCGACGCTGGGTTTCAAGAGCTCGACGACCACCACCTGGGGCAACGTCAAGATGCGCGTCGCCCTCGCCCTCGACAACACGGGATCGATGTCGGACGACAACAAGATCACCGCGCTGCGCAACGCGGTGGCCGGAACCGGCGGGCTGATCGACCAGCTCAGCGCGCTGAGCAAGAACAATGGTGACGTCTATATCTCCGTCATTCCGTTCGAGAAGGTCGTCAATGTCGGCACCAGCAATGTCGGTCAGAGCTGGATCGACTGGACCGACTGGCTCAATCCCCCGACCACGCAGCCCGCCAACGGCACCATGCAGGCAAGCCTGCCGATGAACTGGCACGCGGTCGGACCCGGTGCGCGATGCCCGTGGACCAACAACAACGGCGGCTTCACCTGCCAGAAGAGCCCGACAAATACGGGCAGCGCGAACTACATCCCCTCGAGCGGGACCTATTCAGGCTACATCTGCCCCAGCGTCGATGCGAACTCCTACACGCGCTACAATGGCTGCTGGGTGAGCACGCAGGTCGGCACCGGCGTGTTCTGCAGCGGCTCGACGTCGTGCAGCTGTCCGAAGAATTCGTCGGGTAACGATGTCTCCGGCTGCAGTTGCGGCACCTCCGGCGGCGTCTATCAATGCACCGGCAAGCTGTATACCCACGACTGGACGCAGCCCGGCCCCAACGACACGGCCGACAATCAGGGCCAGCCCCGGGTCAGCGCCGTCGTCGGATGGACCAACAATCAATGGACCTCGACCAACCAGATCCCCACCGTGAAAAACGACTGGCGGCAAGCGTCCACCAACCCGATCGGCAACTGGACGGGCTGCATCGCCGACCGCACCCAGCCGAATGATGCGACCGGCGTGCTGCCGGCGTCATCCGACGTCACCACGCTTTTCCCGGCCAACGAGCTCTTTGAGAACGGCTACTCCTACTGCAGCAGCAACTCCTCGCCGCAGCTCGAGCCGATCATTCCGTTGAGCTACAACTGGACCGCGCTCAAAAATGCGGTCAACGCGATGCAGCCGACCGGCGGCACCAACCAGGCGGTCGGCCTGGCGTGGGCATGGCAGTCGCTACTGGTGGGCGGCCCGTTGAACACGCCGGCGGAGGACTCCAACACCACCTACAACCGGGTCATCATTCTCTTGTCCGACGGTCTGAACACCGAGGACCGCTGGCCCGAATACGGCGACGGCCGCACGCAGGCCTCCGGCAACCCGATCGACGCCAGGCAGGCCCTGCTGTGCCAGAATCTGCAGGCCGCGAAGGACTCCAGCGGCCAACCGCTGTACACGATCTACACGATCCAGGTGAACACGCACTCGCCCGCCGATCCGACCTCGACCGTCCTGAAGAACTGCGCCAGCACGCCCGACAAATTCTTCATGCTCACCAGCTCGACCCAGATCCTGACGACGTTCAACACGATCGGAACCGCCCTCAGCAAGCTGCGGCTGGCCAAATAGTCGCCCGCTTGAGGCACAACAAAAAAGCCCGGCCAAACGGCCGGGCTTTTCGTTTGTCTTGGACGGCAACGCTTACTGAGCGGCGGGCGCGAACTTGGAGACCAGACCCTCATAGGGCTTGAAGGTCTGCTTGGCGCAGTCGCTGTACAGGCCGGCGATCTTCTGCGATTCCGCAACGAAGGTCTCGTAGGACGAGCGCAGGTACTCGGTCTGCGCCTCGAGCGCCTTGTCCAGCGACTTCACGCCCGACAGCTTCTCGACGAACGACTTGGTGTCCTCAAAGGACTTCTTGGCATAGTCGCCATAGGCGGTGGCGATGGCCTGAACGCCGCTCTGCAGGTTGTTCGCCGACGCGGTGACCGACTCGAAATGCTCTTTGCCGTAGTTCTGAATGTCTTCGATCTTGACCATGGATGGAATTCCTTTTCCCAGACTTGAAGGCGCAAATTCCCATTGCCGGGAAGCTCCCGGCCCCCTGACGCCGATAGCCATATCGCATCGCACAATAGAGTCAACGAATATTGTGCATCGCACAATCCCACAACCCCGAATCTCCGGCATTCGCGATAAACCCCGGGGGACTACGCAACGGTTGCTTAATCTTTTGGAAACTCGGTCCGCCTAACCTGATTCCCGGACTTTGTTCGCCTTCCGACAGACAGCCTCGAAAGCTGTTTGTGAACAACACCTTAGCTAGAAGAGCGACCTGAGCCGCCACCTCGGCCGATGGTTCTGCCCGAAGTGGTTTGTTGCGCAGGCAAGGATCGATGGCCGCCGGGCACAATTTCGCCTCACGAGCCAGTGATCTAGATAGAAATTGGGACGGGGAAGTAGATGCTTCGAACAACCTTGGCCTCCTCGCGGGCGCTGCGAGTTGGCGTTCTTGGGCTCGTTACCGTCACGACGGCGATCCTGATCACGAGTGATAGCGCCGAGGCGCGCCGTCACCGGCGCCACTACGCCCGTCACCACCACAGCCAGGAAGCGCGCGAGAGCTACAGCCCGCAATTCGCGTCGATCATCGTCGACGGCAACACCGGTTCGGTGCTCACCGCCACCAGTCCCGACGGCTTGCGCCACCCGGCCTCGCTGACCAAGATCATGACGCTCTATCTGCTGTTCGAGCGCCTCGATTCCGGGAAGATGAAGCTCGACACCGAAATGCCGGTGTCCGAGCACGCCTCCGAACAGGACCCGACCAAGCTCGGCCTGCGGCCCGGCTCGACCATCAAGGTCGAAGACGCCATCAAGGGCCTGGTCACCCGCTCGGCCAATGACGCCGCGGTCGTGATCGCCGAGGCGATCGGCGGCAGCGAAGACGATTTCGCCCGGATGATGACCCGCAAGGCCCGTGCGCTCGGCATGAGCCGGACCGTTTATCGCAACGCCTCCGGCCTGCCCAACGATGAGCAGGTGACGACGGCGCGCGATCAATCGACTCTCGGCCGCGCGATCCAGGACCGCTTCCCGCGCTACTACCGCTACTTCTCGACCTCGGTGTTTAACTTCCGCGGCCAATCGATCCGCAACCACAACCATCTGCTCGGCAACGTCGAGGGCGTTGACGGTATCAAGACCGGCTACACCCGCGCGTCCGGCTTCAACCTCGTGACCTCGATGCGCCGCGGCAATCGCTTCCTGGTCGGCGTGGTGCTTGGCGGCCGCAGCGGCGGCTCGCGTGACGCCATCATGCGCAACCTGCTCGCCGAGAACGTCGGGAAGGCCGCGACCACCCGCACTGCCGCAGCGATCACCGAACGCAATCCGGCCGACGCCAATGTCGAGGTCGCCGACGCGGATAGTGCGCGCGCGCCGGACACTTCGCCGGTCGCGGCATCGGAGCCCGCCGCTGCAGCTGCCGCGATCCAGGCGCCGCGCCCGGCCAGCAAGCCCTCGCTGATGGCGGCGGCCGCCGCCGCGCTGCCGCCGCTTCCGGCCAAGCCGGAGCCGCAGGCCAAGCCCGAGCCGGCGCCGCTGACCTCAGGCGTGATCCAGACCCAGCCGATCGCCGCGATCCCCGGCTCGGCTGAACCGATGAAGCCGGTCAAGGTGAAGACGGTGCAGGTCAAAGCCGGCCAGATCAAGCTCGCCGCGGCCGGCCCGGCGCAGTCCGCGCCTCCGATCACCAACACGATCCCCTCGCGCGGCGAGGTCCCCGAGACCTCCAATGCGATGATGGCGCGGGCCGCCGAGACCTCGAGGCCGGAAATGCCGCCGCAGCCGGCCAATTTCGGCACCGGCAACGGCATCCTCGGCGTGCTGCCAGCCTCGGCCGTCCATGCACCCGCTACCCCGGCGCCACAGGCCATGGCGTCGATCGAACCCGCAACCCGCGGCGTGCAGGCCGCTCCGCCGACCAGCTCAGCAAAGCCGAGCGCCGCGCATACCGGCTGGATCATCCAGGTTGGCGCGCTGGAGTCCGAGGGCGAAGCCAACAAGCGCATCGACCTGGCGCGCAGCTCGGCCCGCGGCCTGCTCAGCAAGGCGGACCCGTTTACCGAGGTCGTCGCCAAGGATAATCGCAAGCTCTATCGCGCCCGTTTTGCCGGCCTCGAGCGCGATCAGGCCGAGGCGGCTTGCAAGACGCTGAAGCGCGCTGAGATCTCCTGCATCACCGTTCGCAACTGATCGTCAGCATCTGCTGATTTCGAACGGCCGGCGCCGCAAGCGCCGGCCGTTTTGCTTTTGCCGCCGCGAAAACAGCCGGCCGTCCGCGAGCGGCGCAACCATGAAACTTCTCGTCAAGATTTTACGGTTAAGTTTTCCCGAAAGAGCGATCGGCCACGCCGGACAGCGGCGGGCCAACGGGGCATCAATCAGAAACGGAAGGCAGCTCTCGGCTGTGGCGTTGGTAGCGTAGCCGGAGTTAGAGATGCGTGCGAAGCAGAGTGTCCTTGGCCTCGTTCACACGGGCCGCGAGGTACGTCGAGCCCCCCTGGTCGGGATGGAGTTTCTTCATCAGGGTACGGTGAGCCCGGCTGATGTCGTCGCGCGTCGCTCCCGGCTGCAGGCCAAGGATCTGATAGGCCTCCTCGTTCGTCATTTTGCCGCCCGACGCCGCACGGCCCTGCCCCCGTGCCCGGTCGCCCTGTGCGTCCTGACGCCAGGCGGGAAAGCGGCGGTCCAGATAGCTTTCAAGTAGCGCGACGCTCTCGGCGTCGAAGCTCGGGACCATCGCCAATAACTGCGACAGGTCGAACTCGTCGAGCATGCGGCCGGCCTGCGGTCCGGCCACGATCTGGCCTCTGAGCACGCCGCTGCCGTGATCGAGGGTCATATCGAGATATTGCGAGCGCACCCGCGAGCTTTGTCCCTGGCTGCGCGAACCGCCGAACATACCGCCGAGATTGGGAAATCCGGTGCTTCCGAACGGCGACCAGCCGAGCAGTCCGGCGCCGAAAATGCCGAGCGGAATTGCCACCGCCAGTTCGCCCCGCACGCCGGTAAAGGCCGCGACCGCCAGCGCGAGCACCCCGCCGCCGATCTTGATCGCGCGCGCAAGCACGGCGGGATTGGCCGCACGGAACATCTGCAGCGCGGAATAAAGGACGACAACGGCGATGACGCCGGCGATCAGCGTTGGCATGTCGGGAATATAGGCGGCCCGGCGGCAAAAAGCATGCGAAGCTTCGTCTCACCGGCATCAGGCGGAGCCTGACGCGACGCGGCGCTATTTCATCTGGCCGATCAGCTTCGCCGCGCCGCTCGTCGTCTTCGCCAGTTGCAGCAGCGCCTCGCGGCCGCCGGCGGCATAGGCTGCGGCGGCACGCAGCAATTCGCGGAGCTGGGCGGCTGCGCCGGGATCGAACCTGCACCAGGCGCCGCCGGTCAGTCGCGCGATCTCGCGAAACGTTTGCTCGGCGGTCGCATCCCTGCCCTCCTGGAACATGAAGACCGGCACCTTGAGCAGGCCGAGCTCACCGGCTTTGGCGCAGAGATCGTCGGCGCTCTCCTCCATCGCGTCGCCGACGAACACCAAGGCGCGCACCCCTGCCTCGACCGCTTCGCGACGCGTCTCGGACAGCACCTTGCCGATCTGGGTGTTGCCGCCCTGGCAATCGATCTTGCTCATCAGCCGCGCGAGCTGCGCGCTGTCGGAGATCCAGCCCGACGCACGGCATTCATTGAAGCCGCGATAATAGATGAGGCGGATATCGAGACTGCCGAGCGCGCCGGCCTCGCGGAACATGTCCGCCTGCAGCGTGCACGCCATGTCCCATGTCGGCTGCCGGCTCATCGTGGCGTCGAGCGCGAACACCAGCCTGCCGTGGGCGCCGGCGCGATGCGGCGACATCGCCCGCGCCTTGGCGACGAATGCCGCGATGTCGTTCGCGCTGGATGCCGGCACGCCAGGCGCATGGGCCGGGCGTACATCGCCTCCGGATGTCGGTTTGATCGTCTTGCCGGCCATCAGCGCTTGCCTCGTACAGCAAACACTATGTGGGCCGCGGCAGTGGATTGGTCAACGTGAGAGGCCAGCCTGGACCGCGAGCCGCCCGGTCAATTCGTGACCGACGGATCCTTCTTCGTCTCGGTCTTGGTCAGCGAGAGCGACTTCTTGAGCTTATCGGTCAAGGTCTGAGGTTTCTCGACCGGCACGTAGAGCGAGACGGGACCGGGCTCCAGAATCTTCGGCGGCGCATTCCTGGTGTCGACCGGCGCGACAGCGCTGTCGGTGTCGGCGAGGAATTTATCGAGCATGGCCTGGATCGAGTCCTTGGCCTTCTCGGGCCCGGTGTCACGCATGTCGTTGTGCTGGAAGTTGGTGTTCACCACGGTGATGCCGGCCTTCTCGCATTCGTCGGCATCGGGAACGACGCCCGGATCCGGCTTGAACTGCGAGTCACGCGAACGGAA
The DNA here is from genome assembly GCF_054063995.1 of Bradyrhizobium sp. USDA 4504. Classification (NCBI taxonomy): domain Bacteria; kingdom Pseudomonadati; phylum Pseudomonadota; class Alphaproteobacteria; order Hyphomicrobiales; family Nitrobacteraceae; genus Bradyrhizobium; species Bradyrhizobium sp. USDA 4504. Next base: position 3,384,477 of record NZ_JBSSGV010000001.1, read on the forward strand.
TGACAGGATCTTGAACTTGCCGTCGGTCATGAACGGCACGCGCAGATTGTCCAGCGTCACCACCTTCTTGATCTCGTCCGGATACTGCTTGGCGAAATACATCGCGATGTCGCCGCCATTGGAATGGCCGACCATCGTCAGCTTGCTGTAGTCCGCGTTCGGCTGGCGCTTCTTCATCTCCTCGATCGCGAACTTGATGTTGGTGATGCCGCGCTGGTACTGCGGCAGGCGGCCGACATAGAGCTCACCGACCTTGGTCACCATCGGTCCGTCCGACGGCAGGTCGTTCTGAATGCTGATGGTCAGATAGCCGCGCGCCGCGAACACGTTCGCGAGGAAGGAATATTCGGTGAATTTGACGGTATTGCCATGATTGAGGATCGCAACCGGCAGCGTGATCATGCCAGCGTCGGCCTGCATCTCCTTGTCGAAGCGCACGGCAACGTCGACCGCGACCGGCCGCTCATCGCGCGTCGGGTCCTTGAACATGAGAGTTTCATGACGGATCGCCCACTTGCTCGCGGTGAAATAGGCCGCCGTGATCACCACGGAGAGAGAAAGCAGAACGAGAATTCCACGCTTCATGACGTCCTCGAGGTGCCCGCCTTTTCAGGGCTATTCTTGGCCGGAGACTCTTCGGCCTCCTTTTGAGAATATATGTCACAGCGCCGTGACAGGAAGTCTAAAAGTTGGGACTTCGCAGCACGTTCATTGTGCGGTGCACACAACCTTTGTGCATTCGCTTCTGGCGCCATGGCTCTGCGGTACGATAATACCTCAAGACCAACCAACGAGGAGCGGAAACGCGGCTGGCTTTGGGAAAACCGGATCTGGCCAGCTTTGTTCCGGCATATTGGCGACGGAGTGGCCGAAAACCCCGCAAGACTACCGTGCTTCTGGACGGGCCAGGAAGTGACGATAGTCACTTCCTGGACGCCCGACGCCCTGGAACCTGCCAGAAGGAGTGCCCGGCGGTCTAGCCGCCGATGATGTCGTCGACTTCCAGCGGCTTGTCGACCTGGCTGAACCATTCGGCCCGGTTGGCGGCCCTGCGGCGGCCGCGCTCGTCGAGCGGCAGCTTGAGCTGGCGCAGCAGGCTCATCACCTCCTCGCGGGCGGTGACGTGACCGAGGCTCGGGCGGGTGCCGAGCGTCGCCTCGTCGATGTCGTCGAGCGCCGTCAGCCCGCGCGGGAAGAATTCGCGATAGACCACCCGCTCGGCAAAGCCGTCGACCGCACGGAACCCGAGCCGCAGCGAGAGCTGTTTCAAGCCGTCGGCCACCAGCTGCTTGTTGCGCGAGCCGAGCATCGAGAGCCGGTTGCGCACCACGATCCAGTCGGTCGAGGCGCCATCGAGCTGGCGGCGCTTGCGTCTGGTGTCGCGCACCATCTCCGCATAATGGCTCTCGCCGGTCACCGCGTAAGTCGCGGGATCGACGGTGCCGAGCACGTCGAAATCGAGGAAGCTGTCGTTGATCGGGGTTACCAAAGTGTCGGCCATCGAATGCGCGAGCCGCATCAGGTAGCTGTCCGCGCCCGGGGTATCGATGACGATGAAATCACAGGCGCGTTCCACCGCGCTCACAGCGGCCATGAACTGCTGGAATTCCGCGTTCTCGTTCTCCTCGATCTGCATCGTCTCGCCGTACTTGATGCAGTGGTGTGCCGGGAGCTCGAGGTCGAGCCCGGTGCGTCGCGCCCAGGCCTGGCGATTGCTGATGTAGCGGGTGAAGCTCTGCTGGCGGCAGTCGAGATCGATGCTGGCGACGCGTTGCCCGGCCTTCAGCAGCGCGACGGCGATATGCAGGGCGGTGGTCGACTTTCCCGATCCACCCTTCTCGTTGCCCAGCACGATGACATGTGCGGAGCCGGATTGACCCTGACGAGCCTGCACCAACATGATTCAAATCCCCGCAATGATCTTCAAAGCGAGCGCCGCTGCGGTCAAGTGAAATGCATCGCTGCGACAGGAAATCGATTGCGGCCGTGCTGATGAATCGATCAAGCAAGACTGCTGCGTCGATCGGCGGCTTTGATCCGCGCACGTTCGAGATCGTGTAAGGCTTATCGGCCGGTTTGCCGATCGTGGTTCGGACTTGGTAAGCTGCGTGACCTGCCGAACGCCAACCCGTCCCGCCCAGATTCGTTCCCACCCGGATTGCCCCACGAGCCGAGACCAGATGCCGAGAAATCCCACCGTCGTCCGTACCGTCCCCGCCCTTCGTCGCGCCGTCGACACGCTGCGCGTCAAGAAGGCAACCGTCGCGCTGGTCCCAACCATGGGAGCGCTCCATGATGGCCATGTGTCGCTGGTGCGGCTCGCCAAGCGCCGCGCCAAGCGGGTCGTCGTCTCGATCTTCGTCAACCCGACCCAGTTCGCGCCGACCGAAGATTTCGGCTCCTATCCGCGCACCTGGAAAGCCGACGTCGCCAAGCTCGCCGCCGAGGGCGTCGACCTGATCTGGCATCCCGAGGTGAAGGCGATGTACCCGGACGGCTTCGCCACCAGGATCGTGCCGGAGGGGCCGGCCACCGCCGGGCTCGAGGATCGCTTCCGGCCGCATTTCTTCGGCGGCGTCGCCACCGTGGTCGGCAAGCTGTTCACCCAGGTCCGGCCCGACGTCGCGATCTTTGGCGAGAAGGACTTTCAGCAGCTCCGGGTCGTCACCCAGATGGCCGCGGACCTCGACCTCGGGGTCAAGGTGATCGGATCCAAAACGGTGCGCGAGCGCGACGGTCTCGCGATGTCGTCACGCAACGTCTACCTCTCGCCGGAGGAACGGCGCGCCGCCCCTGAGCTTCACCGGGTGATGAAGCAAACGGCCGGCCGCCTGCGCGCCGGCGAGGATACCGCGACCGCAATGGCTGACGGCGCCGCGGCGATCACCAGGGCCGGCTTCGTGCTCGATTATCTCGAAGTGCGCCACGCCGCCTCCCTGGCGCCGATCGGCTCGCCGAAGGACGGCCCGATGCGGATGCTGGTGGCGGCAAAGCTCGGCAGCACGCGCCTGATCGACAATATCGCGGTCTGAGACCGGACCGGAAAAGTGTGAAACGGTTCATGCGCAGAGAGGATGCGAGCCTGTAATGAGGGCTCGGCCTCATCTGTGCGGCCGGGTGCTTGCGCCACGCTCGCGACGCATGGATGATCGCGCCTTTCAAGGGCGATCGGAATGAACCATTACTTCAGGCAAGGCATTGTTCTTGGCATCGCGCTGCTGGCCGCGGCTGGGGCGCAGGCACAGACCCGGCCGCCGGTCGGCGGCGTCAATTCGGCGCCCGGCGCCATGATCTTCTACGTCGCGCATGGTGCGCCTGATGCCTGCGGCCCCGGCTGCTCGAACTGGATCGCGGCCGAAGGCGCGGTGCAATGGGACACCTACAAGCGCCTGCTAGCGATCCTCGACCGGCAGAACGGACGCAAGCTGCCGGTGGTGATCAATGTCAAACCGGGCTCCGACCTCACCGTCGCTGCCAGCCTCGGTCGCATCCTGCGCGGTCGCGGCATCGATGCGGCGGTGGCGGCAACCGAGGTCGAGGCATGCAACGGAAAACCCGAGGAGGAATGCTTTGCACTGAAGCGGCCTGGCGGCCCGCTGGATGCGAAGGAAAAGCTCTCCGGTGTGCCCTGCGAGCTTGCATGTGTATTGATGCTTGCGGGCGGCGTGCATCGTAACCTGCCGCCCGGCAACCGCGTCATCCTGACCGCAAGGATGCAGATCTACGACCGGCTCGCACCCAACGTCTCTGCCGAGCACCGCGAAAGCCTTACCACAATCTTCACCGATCAGTTCCGGAGATATCTCAGCGAGATGGGGATCGGCCATGAACTGTTCGACGTCACCGCCGACAGGGCGGGTGGCCGTTATGTCGAGGTCCCGGCCTCAGAATGGGCTCGGCTGCATCTCGTAACCCAGTGATCCCGGATCACTGCCGTTCGATTGCTCAGAGCAACCCGATTGCTTACAGCAAGCCGAGGTCGCGCAACTCGCGGCGCATCGGCTCGGGCATCGATGCCACGCTGGCGGCGCTCGACTTGGTGAGATCGGCCGGCGCGGAGTCTGCGGTCAGGTAGCGCCAGCCCTGGAACGGCCGCATCGGCCGCGGCGAGACCGCGATCACCTTGGGCTGCATCACCAGCCGGCAGCGTCCGATGCCGTCCTTGTCGCGGAACGGCTCGATGGCGATGATCTTCTCGCGCGCGGCGATCTCGCCGCGGATCACCCAATAGAGCGAGCCGCCGGCAAGGATCTCCTCCTCGCGCTTCGGCGTCATCCGCGTGATGTGGACGTGACGGAGCGGCAGGCCCTTTTTCTTCGCGGTCGCCATCCGTTCGGCAACCCAGCCCTTGAGTTCCTTGACGGAGTCGCAACCGACGGCGAGCTTGATGAGATGAAGCGGCATGCGCCGGATGTAGCGGCCGGCGAGCGCTTTGAAAAGGGAGCGCTCTCCGCGGCGGTGGATATCGGGACTAGAGCGCTTTTCGAGCCAAACGAAGCCGGAACGGCGCAACGACGGCGGCTCAAGCCGCCGTCATCACGCTCATTGCTCGTTCGCAGCCGCCGGTGCGCTGGCGGCGGCAGGAGGCGACGCCGGCGCGGCCGGGGCCGGCGCGATCTGGACCGGGCGCTTCGCCGCCGGCGGACGCTTCGGGGCTGCGGCGGGCGGCGCGGCGGCAGCGCGCGCGGCCGGCGCTGGTGCGGCGGCGGCCGGCTTTGCCGGCTCGGGCGTCATGATGCTGACCGGCGGCGTGTTCGCTGAGCTCGGAAACTCCGCATTGGTCGGCTTGCCGGTGGGCAACGACTGCGGCAGCGCCGCGACCAGGCCGGAGGCAGCCGATGCCTGGGCGCCGGCCGGCGCGTTCCACGACCCTGCGTAGCGCGTGATCAGGTTCTCGTAGGTCCGCTCGTTCATGTTGGCGATGATCTGATGGTTGTCGCCGAGCGAGCGGAACGCGGGGCACGCGGTCGGCGTGCAGTGGTCGCGCGCCATCAGCGCATAGGCGACCAGGCCGTAGCGGTCATGCTCGATGGCGCGGCGCAGCGCCTGCAACTCGGTGGTCGAATTGCGCTCGGCGGTCGCGAGGTCGCCCAGCGCGGTCAGGCGCGAGACCTGCGCCGCCGCGTAGCTGACCGCCGCCGCCGCCGTATCCGATGAACCGAACAGCACCTTCTCGCAGGCGTTGAGAACGGCGTCTCCGGCGAGGTCGTCGACGCAGGCCAGCGCCGGCACCGTCTGGCTGGCCAGTTGCGCCGTCCGTGTCTCGGCCGGCACCGCCTGCCCGCCCGAGCCGAAGCCACGGATCGTCGCGGCGACCGCAACCGCGATCGACAGCAGCGTGATCACGGTCAGCGCGCCGTTGGCGACGGATTTTTCCGCACGCAGCAGCGTGACCAGAACGACGATCCCAAAGAACCCCGCAGCGGCCAGCGTCAGCCACATCGGGAAGGTCGGTGAGCGCCAGATCTGATCCAGCGAGGAAGCCCAGTTCATGCGCGATGTCCCTCAACGCAGCGTAAGCACAATCGGCGACGGCGAACGCCGCCACCCCGACGTCCAACCTTCAGCACAATGGGTCTGCGAACAGGGCCTTTTGACGGCGGCGGCGCGGAACCCGCTCCAGCCGCCGGCTTGCGCACAACACTCCTTCAGGACAGCGCGAGCTGACTCTCCTTGGCCACCCGTTCGAAAGCTTCGGTCGAGCTCTTGATGCGATATTGGCAATCGTCACCGTCGGTCGGCAGCAGACGGATCACTTGATAGGTGCCGCTCGCGGCGGGGCGCGCCACGTTGCTGGCCGTGAAATAGACGGTCTCGCCAATCGAGTACTTATGCTTCAACGCCCTCTCCATTTTCTTAGAGATTGCTGGCTGAGCTGACAGTCCCGATAGCTCAGGCCGGCATTTTGAGAACCCTGCGGCAAGCTAGCACATCGCACCTCCCCAAATCCAGCAAGATTGGGGCATAGCGAAGGTGCGATTTTGCAGGTTTTTCAGGGCGATAGGCAGCAATTTGCGTGCCAGCCGGAAATTGCCCGCCGAGCCCGGTTGGAACCCTGATTCCACCGGCTCAAGCGGTCTGCGGCAGCTTGCCGCCCGGGCTCGCGCCGTCGACCGCAGCCGGAAGTTGCTGGGCGAGCACCTTGGACAGCTGGTCCACCGGAATGTTGAACCTGGCGGCGAGCTGCTTGACCGTGTCGCTGCCGAGCACCTGCTGGAGCTGCTCAGCGGTGATCGGCAGGTTCTGACCGGTACCGATCCAGGATCTGACCTGCTCGCCAAGCCCGGCCTGCTCGAGCTTGGCGACGATCGCGGACAAGCCGCCCTGCCCGCCATTGCCCAGGACCTCGCCGAGCACGACGGGGATCACCGCCGCGCCAAGCTGGCCAAGCATGCCTTTCAGCTCCGGCGAATTCTCCAGGGAATCGAGAATGCCCATGGTCTAAGTCCTTTCACGACTTGCAAAACCAGCCTTTCCGGATTCGACGCCTTCGGCCCCGCGGCGTCAAGCCGCGATCTTTGCGACCGCTGTCACAATTCGGAAGCGCAGCAACCGTCAGACATCCTCGAATCGGGCGATCCGCAGCGTCTCGGCAACGCCGTCGCGGGTCCATTCCTGGAATGCCGGAAGCTGCATCATGGCATCGACATAGTGCTGCGCCTCGGCCTTCACCGGGATCGCGTAGGTGCGGAAGCGATGCACCACGGGCGCGTACATCGCATCGGCGGCAGAGAATGCGCCGAACAGGAACGGACCCTGCTTGCCGTAGCGCGCATGGCACTCGGCCCAGATATCCTGGATCCGCGCCACGTTGGCGCGCGCATCATCCGACAGCGCGACAGCGCGGATCGGCCGGTGCAGATTCATGCCGCATTCGTTGCGCAGCGGCATGAAACCGGAATGCATCTCCGCCGAGATCGCGCGGGCATGCGCGCGCGCGGCACGATCCGCAGGCCAGAGCTTCGCCTCGGGAAATCTCTCGGCGAGATATTCGATGATCGCCAGCGAATCCCACACCGTGACGTCGCCATCGATCAGCGTCGGCACCTTGCCAGCCTTGCTGAAAGATAGGATGCGGTCCTTGTCGGCCTGGTCCGTGTAGAGCGGAATGAAGACCTCTTCGAACGGGATGTTGTTGGCGCGCAACGCCAGCCAGGGCCGCATCGACCATGACGAATAGTTCTTGTTGCCGATGACGAGCTTGAGCATGTCCGGGAATCCTGTTGCCTCGGTAGTTTGCCATAGTGCATTGCACGCGTTCAACCTGTACATGACGCGGATGCGGCCCGGCGCGGACAGTCAGCCGCGCGCTCACGAAGGAAGGCAACATGACCGGCTATTGGACCGACATCCTGGCCGTCGGCTTCTTTGCGCTGGAATGGCTGGTCTACGCCATCACGCTGGAGCACACCGCGTATGGGCGCGACAGCCTATCGGCGCGGATGCATGTCTATCGCGAGATCTGGGTGCGGAATCTGCTCAACCGCGACGCACGGATGGTCGACATGCAGATCATGGCCAGCTTGCAGAACGGCACCGCGTTCTTTGCCTCCACCAGTCTGATCGCGATCGGCGGCGGGCTGGCGCTATTGCGCGCCACCAATGACGCGCTCGCCGTGCTCGGCGCCCTGCCGGTCAACCTCACGCCCTCGCCCGCTTTGTGGGAGGTCAAGTGCATCGGGCTGATCCTGATCTTCATCTACACCTTCTTCAAATTCGCCTGGGCCTATCGCCTGTTCAACTATGTGGCGATCCTGTTCGGCGCGATGCCGCCGGCCGACCAGCGCGACACGCCGGAGGCCGAGGCCCATGTGATCCGCACCACGCGGCTGTTCGAGACCGCAGGCCGGCACTTCAACCGCGGCCAGCGCGCGTTTTTCTTCGCGCTCGGCTATCTCGGCTGGTTCGTCAGCCCCTGGGTGCTGTTCGTCACGACAGCCGCGGTCGTGATCGTGATCTGGCGCCGGCAGTTCGCCTCGAATGCCTGGCAGGCGATGGGAAGCTGACGCGACGGTCGAGGCCGTGCTGCGCTCCCTCTCCCCGTTCTTACGGGGAGAGGGTTGGGGTGAGGGGCTGTTTCCGCATCGACGGAGAGAGACGCGTTCGCGGAGACTCCCCCTCACCCGGATTGCATCTGGCGATGCAATCCGGCCTCTCCCCGCACGCGGGGCGAGGCCGAGTGCGCCGCTCGTCCCTGGTCTACGACGCGAAATCGCGCGGGCTGAAATCGAGGTCGAGCACCTTCCATTCGCCGTAGCGATCCCGCGGCAGCATCGCATAGGGCTGGCAGGCCTGCAGCGCATCGGTCGCGCTCTTCAGCAACAGCGGCCCCTTTTCCGAGGCGGTGGCTTCGATCAGCAAGGGTGACGCGGCGAGCTTGCCGTCAGGCTTCATGAACACCCTGAGCTTGATCTTCACGTCGTCGCCCGCGCTCAGCGTCGGCGGGAGCTTCAGGCAGGTCTTCAGATGACGGCGGAATTCGGCAACCACGCTCGAGCCGACATCGGCCTGCTCGGTGGCGGCCGCGTCGAAATTGTCCTTGCCGGGTCCGAGGCCGGACGGCGCGCTGGCTGGCGGTTTCACGGAGATATCCGGCGGCAGGCCGAGCATGACGTTGTATTTGACCGAAAGATCGGGCTCGGGCTGCGCATAGGCAGGCGGCGACGCTGCCGCCTGTTGCTGCGCCGTTGGCTGGGGCATCGGTGGCGTTTGCTGTGCCGGCGCGGGCGGCGGCTCGGCCGCGGCACGTTGCGGCGCCGGGCTGGGCTTGGGCGCCGGCGGCGTCGCCTGCTTCTGCGGCGGTTGCTGTTGCGCGTTCTGCTGCGGCGCGGGCGCCTGTGCCGATGGTTCGGGCTTGGCCGAATCCACCGGCTTATCGAGCGACGGCAACTGCAACTCGGGCGTTGGCGACGGGCTCGGTGCCGGTTCGGGCTTGGTCTCGACCTCGGACTTGGCGACCTCCTGCGGCGTCACGATCTCGACCGGCACCGTGTCAGCGGCGACGGGATCGAATTGATGGACCTCCGAATAAAGGAAAATCAGCGCGAGCAGCATCAGGTGCACGAACACCGACGCCATCAGATCCGCGTTTGGCCGAAACTTCATCCCACTCGATCACATCAGTGACGTCTCTTCCCGCCCGGCCACAATACCGGCCGGAACCCGCCTGCCTCAATCCCCATTCGGTCCAAAGCTGCAATCGGCCAGCGGCGCATTAGCATGATCCGGATCAGGACCCAGCCATTTTTCCAAAACTTGATGCTTTCCAAGACTTGATGCTCAGGCAAAGAGCCCATGCGTCGCGGGGCCCGTCACCGTGCGTCAGCGCTCCCGATCGCCGAGATCTCGCGCATGTCGTCAACGGACAGCTCGAAATCGAAGATGTCGATGTTCTCCTGAAGGCGTTCGAGCTTCGAGGTGCGCGGGATCGCGGAGACATTCTGCTGCACCAGCCAGCGCAGGCAGACCTGGGCAGCGCTCTTGCGATAGCGGTCGCCGATCCGCGCGAGCGCGCGGTCGCCCTTGACCCGCCCTTTTGCGATCGGGCTGTAGGCAACGAACGCCATGCCGCGGCGTCGACAGGCCTCGATCACATCGGCCTGGTCGAGATAAGGATGGTACTCGACCTGGTCGCAGGCGAGCGGTTCGGGACATGCCGCCACCGCCTCCTTGATCAGCGCCACTTTGAAGTTGGAGACGCCGATATGCCGCGCCAGGCCCGCCTGCCTGACCCGCGCCAGCGCGCCGAGCGTCTCGGCAAGCGGCACCTGTGCATTGGGCCAGTGCAGCAGCAACAGATCGACCTCGGTCAGGCGCAGCCGCGCCAGGCTCTCCTTCGCCGACCGCTCGAGATCCTTGGCCATGAAATGCGTGGTCCAGACCTTGGTGGTGACGAACACGTCGTCGCGCTTGATGCCGGAGGCACGCAGCCCCTCGCCGACTTCGCGCTCATTGTCATAGATCTGGGCGGTGTCGATGTGGCGATAGCCGAGCCGCAACGCCTGCTCGACGATGCGTGCGCAGGTCCGCCCGCGCAGCTCCCATGTGCCGAGCCCGATTGCCGGGATTCTGGCACCGTTGCCTTCGACGACATTCATGCGCCCATTATGCGCGCATGACGAAGCCCTGCCAACTCGCGGTTCGGTTCCGCGATGGAACGTCGCGACGTCTCACCGCTCCGGCTGGTAGCCGTCGGTTAGCGTCTTCAGGAAGGCGATAATGTCGGCCTCGTCCTGCGCCGTCATCGCCGGCGTGTCGCCGAGATGGCGCTCGAACGGCGGATCGCTGACGTCGACATTGCCGTGATATTTTTCCGGCAGGTCATCGTACTTGCGCACCGTGCCGTCGGCGCCGCGCGGAAAGACCTTCTCCGGATTGGTATCGCGGAAGTTATAGAAGTCGAGCACCTGCTCGAGGCTGGTGAAGACGCCGTTGTGGAAGAACACGCGACGCGTTGCCGCGTTGCGCAAGGTCGGCGTCAGAAACATCCCGCAATATTGCGTCTGCTCGGCAATGTCGGTGCGGTACGGACCGCAGACCCCGAGATCGAAATGGTCGGGATCGCGGTTGCCGGCGAGCGCGGCGTTGCGCGGCGCACCGAGCGCCTCATATTGGTGATCGGTGAACAGCGGCGGCAGACCGTCCCGGGTCGGCTGCGACGTATGGCAGCCGCCGCAATTGGCCTTGTCCGGATCGTTGAACAATTGCAGGCCGCGCAATTCGCTCTCGTTCAATCGCGCCCTGCCCTCCAGCCAGTAGTCGAACTTGCTGGTGTAGGGATGGAAGCTCGGCTCCTCAACCTGATAGCGCGCGACGGCAAACATCGCCTCCGCGACCAGCAGCCGCGTATTGTCGAAGACACCGGCGCCGAACAGCTCGGCGAAGCGCGGCGCGTAGCTCGCCTGGCGCAGCTTCTGCGCCACGATTTCGATGCTGCCGCCGTCCATCTCGTTGGGATCAAGCAGCGGGAAGATCGCCTGGTCCTGCAGCGTATCGGCGCGGCCGTCCCAGAACAGTCCGCCCTGCGGCACGATGTTGACCGCCGACGCGGCAGTCCCGGTCGCGACCTTCTTGGCGCGCGGAGCCTGCTGGCCGAGCGCGGCCAGTTGCGCGAAGTCGACGACATTGTCGTCTTCGTCCTTTTCCGGCCCGATGCTGAAATTCGGCTGCCGCTCGAGATAGGTCAGGCCCGGCACGGCGCGTGTCCCTTGCCGGGATTGCGCGGGCCCGCCGAGCATCACCGGCCCATCATTGGGTGGCCCGTAGGCGTGGTCCGGACTGTGACAGGACGCGCATGACAATGCGCCCGACGAGGACAGCGACGCGTCGAAAAAAATCTTCTGGCCGAGCTGCGCCATGGCGGACAGCGGAGCAACAGGCGGACGCCTGAGCTGCACCGGGTTCGGATTGGTCCCCGGAAGTCCCTGCGTCTCGACGGCCGCAACGGCGCCGGCCATGCACAGCAGGCCGGCGCCGAGAAGCCACAAGGTGCGGCCATTCATATCAGATCCAGTGTCGTTAAGCGTTTTCGCGCGAACTGGAGACCAGTTCGCGCGAGCAGAACGCGTCAGGGCAGAGCTTCGGTTCTGATTGGATCAGAACCGAAGGGCGTTAGTGGTGATGGTGATCGTCCGGCGCGCTGACGATGACGGTGCCGGCGGTCGGATCGAGAAACAGCGTGTCCTGCCGGTACTCGTGGTCCTGGCCGTGGCCGCGCTCGAAGTCGAACATGTCGGCGATCGATTCGACGTTGTCGTCGAACGAGCCGCCGCCGAGACGCTGGCCGTGCAGCCAGTTGTCCTCGATGAAGCGAACGACGGAGGCCTGCGAGATGCGGGTGTGGCTGACGTAATTCCGCTTGGCGAAGGGCGAGATCACCAGGAACGGGACACGCGTACCGGGACCGCAGCGGCCGTTTACCGGCTGGCCGTTGAGGCCGTTCGGCGGCGTCTGCCTGCCGATACCGCGACCGCACTGGCCGGGACCGTTGACCTGGTCGGCGGTGGGATCATACGAGGCGCTGATCGGTGCAAGGTACTGGTGGTCGTACCAGCCGTCGGAGTCGTCATAGGTGATGATGACGGCGGTCTCGCCCCACTCCTTCTGCTTCTGCAGGAAGTTGATCAGCTCGACATTGCCGGCCTGCTCATCGAGCGGATCGGAGTTGCCGGGATGACCGTCCTGATAGGCCGGCATCTTGATGTAGGAGACGGCCGGGAAGTTGCCGGCCTTCACCGAAGCATAGAAGTCCTCGAGATCGTAGGCGTGATTGGCCGGATCGAGCGTCTTGCTGCCGGGCACATAGGTGTGTCCGACCGCATTCACCGAGCTCGGCCGCGCATGGCTCGGGTTGGCGGTCGACTTGTAGTACTGGAACCAGGCGTGGTGCGGGATGTAGTCCACGACGGTGCCGTTGACGTTGCTCGAGAACGTGCTGCGGCCGCAGTTGGTGGTGCCGTTGCTGTTCTTGAGCGTCAGGTCGAAGCCGCCCATGAAGCTGCCCCAGCTAATCTGCTCGGCATTGAGCAGGTCGCCGATGTTCTTGCTGGTCATCAGGACCTGGCTGGTCGTGCTAGAGCAGGCATCGTAGGCAGGGTCGGTATCACCGATCAGCGTCAGGCCGCCCTGGCCGTCGGCGATCGAAGATGACGAGCCGACGATGTTCTGCGCGCCGTTGGTCTGGCCGGAGATCACCTCGAGCGCGCCGGGCGTCGACGGACCAAAGGTGTCGGTCCAGCTATTGTCGCTCATCGCGAAGTTCTGGGCATAATTCCAGAACGCGGTGACGGTGTTGCCGTCGAAATAGCCCATCACCTGCCCGTTGGTGCCGAACGCGCCGACGCCGCCGGCGGTGCCGCGACCGGTGAATTTCGGAAACAGGTCTTCCTTGCCGTTGTCGACTGCCTGCTGCTCGGGCGTGTAGGCGTGGTTCTGCGACTTGGTGTTGGCCTGGGTGCGGTCGAGGCGGAACGGATTGGTTGCGCCGGTGCCGTTGGCCGGATTGGTGTTCGGGTTATTGGTCAACAGATTGGCGCTGGCGAGATTGTTGACCTTCGGCGTATGCGGCTTCGCCGTGAACGGAATCGAGCCGGTCGGGTTGGTCGCAACCGGGTAGGTTGCGAAGTAGTGATCGAACGAGCGGTTCTCGTTGAAGATGACGACGAGATGCTTGATCGGCGTTTGGGTGTGGATGTCGTGCGGATGATGATCGTGGCCGTTATTGCCCTTGTTGTCGTCCTGAGCGGCGGCGCTGCACATCACCGCAGCGGCAGCAACCAGACAGACTCCGACCGTCGAAAGAAATTTGGCTTTCACCGTAGTGCCCCTTTTTATTTTTAAGGATTTATGACGTCGACCTGCGACAAGTTATCCACCACCGATGACAGCGCTGTGTCGGTCGAATGAATGCGACGAACGATGATGCGCGCTCATGTCCGCATCGGTTGCAGATACCGGGGGACCAATCTTTGCGCGCATGACAGACGCCCTCCTCTTCCGTCTCACGCGATCGGCTATCTGTGGACGCGGTTTCGGTCACAAGACATGGAATTGAACGGATCGCGTTGGAGATGACTGCAGCAGCCAGCAATCATGCGAACAGGTTGTGCACCGCCGGCTGTCGCGGCTTGCTCACGCCCGAAAAAAATCCGCGCCTTCCGGGGATGTGTCCCGAAAAGCGCGGATGCTTGGTCTGGTGGCGGATGAAGGCCGCGATTCAACTCGGCGTGAAGCCTACCCCTTCATTCCCGTGATCGAAGCACTGACCGCGCGCGGATCGCGCTGCGGCCAGCGGCCGCTCTCGACCTGCGCCAGGAATTCGCCGACGATCCGGTTGTATTCGTCGGGCTCCTCGATGTTGATGGCGTGGCCGCAGTTCGGCATCACCGCGAGCGCGGCAGACGGGATGCTCTGCTTCATCAGGATGCCCGGCAGCAGGCAAGGCCAATCCTCGTCGCCGGTGATGATCAGCGTCGGCACCTTGATCCGCTTCATCTCGTCGACCAGCGTGTAGAGCGAAGGGCGCTCCTTCTGTATGCCCTGCTGGGTGTTGGCCGATCCCACCGCCGAATGCTCGGCCAGCATGGCCTTGAACTCGGCATGGCCGCGCGGGTCCTTGTTCTCGTACTGCACGCGGGTCGGCCCGTAGGCGTAGCGCTCGGCGAAGGTCGGCATGCCCTCCTTGCGGATCATGCCCGCGATCACGTCGGCCTCGGCGCGAAACGTCTCGCGCTTATCGAGCTCGGCGCCGTAGCCGCAGCCACCGATGCATAGCGACAGCGCCCGATCAGGGTGACGTAATCCGAAATGCAGCGTCGCAAAGCCGCCCATCGACAGACCGACGATATGCGCCTTCGGCGCGCCGATATGATCGAGCACCGCCAGGATATCGTCGGCGGCGCGCGCCTGCGAATAGGACGAGACCTGCTCCGGCACATCCGACGGCGGAAAGCCGCGCGCATTGTAGGCGATGGTCCGGAAGCGCTTGCCGAAGTGCCGCATCTGCGGCTCGTAGCTGCGCAAGTCGCCGGCGAACTCGTGAACCAGGATCACCGGATGCCCCGATCCGGTCTCCTCGAAATAGAGCCGCACTCCGTCGTCTGTCACAGCATAGGGCATGTTGATCTCCTGCCTTCTCTCTTTGCTTGTTACGGATTTGGTCGCGTTACGGAATGGCCTTCGGCGGCTTGGCGCGGGGCAGATAGGTGCCGTGGTCCTTGCCGCCAATGAGCGTACCGTTATCGACGACGACCTTGCCGCGCACCATGGTCAGCACCGGCCAGCCCGTGACCTCGAGCCCCTCATAGGGCGTGTAGTCCGCGCCGTCGTGGATCAACTCGTGACGGATCGTCACCTTGCGCTTCGGGTCCCACAGCGCGATGTCGGCATCCGAGCCGACCGCGATCGTACCCTTGCGCGGATAGAGGCCGTAGATCTTGGCATGGTTGGTGGCGCTGAAGGCGACGAAGCTGTTGAGGTCGATCCGCCCCTTCACCACGCCTTCGGAGAACAGGATCGGCAGCCGCGTCGCCACGCCCGGGATTCCGTTTGGCACCCAGCGGAAGCTGGTACGTCCCTTCGGCGCAAGCTTGCCCTGCGGGTCGTCGTAACGGAACGGACAATGGTCCGACGAAAACACCGAAAACACCTTCTGCTGCAGACCTTCCCAGCAGGCCTGCTGGCTGGCGACGTCGCGCGGCGGGGGCGAGCAGACGTATTTTACGCCTTCCATGTTGAGCTGATCGAGATCCTTTTCGGTCAGCATGAGGTATTGCGGACAGGTCTCGCCCATGACCCGCAAGCCCCTTTGCTGCGCGCGCCGGATTTCGTCCATCGCCTCGCGGTTCGAGACATGCACGATCATGATCGGCACGTCGACGAGCTCGGACAGCGAGATCGCGCGATGGGTGGCCTCGCGCTCGACCGGGATCGGCCGCGAGGTCGCATGGAAGCGCGGCGCGGTGTTACCGGTCCGTTCGAGCTGGTCGGTCAGGAAGCGGATGGCGTCGAAATTCTCCGCATGCACCATCAGCATGGCGCCGGTCTCGCGCGCGACCGACATGGTCTCGAGCAACTCCCGGTCCGACAGCGCGAGGCCCTCATAAGTCATGAAGACCTTGAGCGAGGTGTAGCCGTCCTCGACCAGGGCCGGCAGCTCCTGGCCCAGCACATGCTCGGTCGGATCGGTGAGGATGAGATGGAAGGCGACGTCGACATGGCACTCGCCTTCGGCCAGCGAATGGTAATGCTTCAGCGCCTCGCGCAGGGTCTGGCCCTTCTCCTGCAGACAGAACGGCAGCACGGTGGTGTTGCCGCCGAAGGCCGCCGATCGCGTGCCGCTGGCAAAACCGTCGGCCATTACGATGCCGTCGCCGGACGGCTGGGCGAAGTGGACATGGCTGTCGATGCCGCCGGGCAGCACCAGGCGGTCGGTGGCGTCGATGATCGTGGCTGCATCGCCGAGATCATGGCCGAGCGCCGTGATCTTGCCGCCGCGGATACCGACGTCGCAGGCGAAGGTGTCGGCCGCGGTCACCACGATGCCGCCGCGGATAATGGTGTCGAAGGACATCAGTTTGTTCCCTCCTTCGGTGAGCGGTGTTCGATGATTGCGGCGAGTGGCTCGGCCAGCCCGCGCGTCGGCTTCGGATCGGGACGGCGGAAGGTGCCGGCCACCGCCTTGCGCGGCTTGAGCACGGCGAGCGTCTCCGCCTGCCGCACCGCCGCCGCGACCGGATCGACCACCGGCACCGGAATGCGGTCGCGGACTTTTGCCGCGAGTCCGGCAAGCGGTGCGCCCGACAGAATGACGACGTCGGCGTTGTCCTGATCGACCGCACGGTTGGCGAGCGCGACCAGCAGCTCCTCCTTCTCGGCCTGCACCTCCGAGATCGACTGGAAATGACCGTCAAGCGTGCGAATGCCGGCGCAGCGCGAGCTCAGCCCGTGCATGGCGACGCATTCCTCGTACCAGGGCGCCAGCGCGCCGGCGAAGGTGACGATACCAAACCGGCGGCCGAGCATGCAGGCCGTGAGCATCGCAGCTTCGGCCAATCCCACGACGGGGAAGGCGAACAGCTCACGCGCGCCGAACAGGCCGGGATCGCCGAACGCCGCGATGACAGCGGCATCGACGCCGGGGCCGGCTTCGGCCAGCATCTCCAGCGCGATCGCACCACCGATCTGGGCCTCGGCGCGGGTGGCGATATAAGGCACGCCGCGCGCGGCGGTGAGCGGCACGAGCTCGGTGCCGGCCGACGCCGCCTTGCTGCCGGCGGCATGGAGCAGATCCGTCACATCAGCCGTCGTGTTGGGATTGATCAGCAGGATCTTCATGGCGCAACGTCCCTCGTCTTGCGGCCGCGTGGCCTTGCCGGTGCCTCCGGTGCCGCGGCGTCGTCCGCCTTGTCGTTCATTGCCTTGGCATCCAGCGTCTCGGCGACGATCTCGCCGGTGCGGCGCACGTGGTGGGCCAGTATCTGCCCGGCCCGGGCCGCATCACGCGCCTTCAGCGCCGACAAAATCTCCTGATGCTCTTCCACCGATTCATCCCAGCGGCCGAGCACCGACAGCGCGAAGAAGCGCGCCCGCTCGGCCCGCGCCAGCAGCGCCTCGTGCGTCGCCTTCAACACGGCATTGCGGGCGAAGCCGACGATCGCCGAATGGATCTGCTGATTAACTTGAAAATAATCGCGCAGCTCGCCGCGGCCGTGATGCCATTCGATCTTGTCCTGCAGCGCCGCGAGCCGTTCGAAGTCGTCCGGCTCCATGCGCAGCGCGGCGAGCTCGGCGGCGCAGCGTTCGATGCCGCTGACGGCCTCGAACAGTTCGGCGAGTTCGGCACGGCGGAACGGCGCCACCACGGCGCTGTGGTTGAGCCGCAGCTCGACCAGGCCCTCGCTCGCCAATTGCTTCAGCGCCTCGCGCAGCGGCGTGCGCGAGACGCCGAGCGCGTCGGAGAGGTCCGCCTCCCCCAGCGATTGCCCCGGCGCCAGCTCGCCGCGCACGATCATGGTGCGCAGCCGCGTCGCCGCCTGCTCGTGCAGCCCAACCCGCGGCACGCGCAGACGGCGCCGTTGCAGCGCGGTCATCGCGCGCTTGGGTTCCTTGTTACGTCTGGTCGCCTTGGGTTCAGTCACCGCTTGCCTTCACTGTCATGATTGGAGATCGCGCCCTCCCACGTGGATCGCGGCGGCCGCGCGCAGATCGGGGTTCGAGAACAGGCTGCCCCAGCCCTGCACGCGCGACGGATCGCAGCCGGCCGCGGCAAGGCATGCCCACAGTGTCACCGCAATCGAATCCAGCACCGGGACGCCAAATCCGCGCTCCAGCCGCTCGGCCGCGCCGGCGCCGCGCATGTTGGTACAGAGCACGACGGCGGCATCGCAGCCCTCGCGCACCACCTCCTCGATCAGCCGCGCGACCTCGGCCTCGCTGACCTCGGCAAAGGAGAAATTGTCCTGCAGCGACAGATGCCGCTCGGCAAAACAGTGCAGCCCCTGCGAATTCCAGTTGGCGACGATCCGCTCCTGCACGTCCTTGCGATACGGCGTCACCAGCCCGATGCGGCTGGCGCCGATCCGCCGCAACACGTCGCGATAGGCCAGCACCGTGGTACAGGCCTTGATACCCGTTGCCGCCGTGATCTCTTCGCACAGGCTCTCGTCGCGGTCGAAACCGAGCCAGCTTGCCGAGGTGCCATTCCAGGCGATGACGTCGACCTTGGCATGCGCCAGCAGCTCGGCCGCGCGAAGAATCTCGCTGGCGTCGAACTGGCGCAGCGCCTGCTCCGACAGCGCGATCTCGGTCACCTTGAAGCGCGAGAAATGCGCCGAGACGTCGTCGACGCCCGATAGCATCGCGCAGGTGATCGGCTCGAGCGCGGTATTCGACGACGGCGTCAGCATGCCGAGCCGGACGGGACGTGTCATTGGTGAGCCTCATCAAGCGGCCGAATCCTTGGCGGATTCGGCCGCATCCGTTTTAGACCGGGAGCTTGCGGCTGTAATCGATCAGGGTCGAGCAGATCAACAGCGCAATGCCCGCGGCGGCGAAATACATCAGGGCCAGGAAATAGGAGCCGGTGGCCTGCACGATGAAGCCGACGATCAGCGGCGTCGTGATGCCGGCGAT
Organism: Bradyrhizobium sp. USDA 4504; assembly: GCF_054063995.1. Classification (NCBI taxonomy): domain Bacteria; kingdom Pseudomonadati; phylum Pseudomonadota; class Alphaproteobacteria; order Hyphomicrobiales; family Nitrobacteraceae; genus Bradyrhizobium; species Bradyrhizobium sp. USDA 4504. Next base: position 3,403,107 of record NZ_JBSSGV010000001.1, read on the forward strand.
GTTGCCGCCGAGATTCATGCAGCCGCCGAGGAAGCCGGACTTGCCGCGGCCCGCCAGCGCCGACGGAATCGCCCAGTACATGCCGCACCAGCGCAGGAAGAACAGCGTCGTCGACAGCAGCACCACGACCGCAACCGCGTTGGTGACGTAGGCGACGAGGAAGATCGACACCGTCGCCATGATCGCCGCGATGCCGAACAGCGTGCGGAACACGGTGTTGGGCGACCCTCCCCGCTCCCGCCAGTTATCGCCGATCCAGCCGCCGACCAGTTCGCCGACGAAGCCTGCGAAGAAGATGATGAAGGACGCGCCGCCCAGCGCCTTGATGTCGAAGCCGTGCACCTTGAACAGGTAGGTCGGCATCCAGGTCAGCAGCCCGTAGAACGTGGTGTTGAAGAACATCCAGCCGAGGCACATGCACCACACCGAGCGAAACCGGAAGTACGCCATCCAGCTTGCGCCCGAAGACGGCGGCGTCGCCGCATCCTCGATCGCGTGCGCCTCCTCGAGATAGCGCGCCTCGGCTTCATTGACCGACGGATGCTCGCGCGGCACGTTGCGGATGTAGTACCAGGCCCACAGCCCGCACAGCATGGTGCCGACGCCGGCGATGACGAAGGCGACGCGCCAGGAGCTGAACGCCGCCATCAACCAGGCGATCACGATCGAGCCGAGCGCCGCACCAAGCGGTGCGCCGCCGTCCAGCAAGGTGGCGCCGCGGCCGCGCTCGGTCTGCGTCATCCAGATCGCGTTGAGCTTGCCGCCGGCCGGATAGATCGGCGCTTCCGACGCGCCGAGCCCGAGCCGGGTCAGCAGCAGCAGCATCCAGCTGGTCGACAGCGCCGCCAGCGCCTGGAAGAAGCCCCAGAACAGCGTCGCGAGCGCGATCACGATGCGCGGCTTGAAGCGATCGGCGAGCATGCCGCCCGGCACCTGCATCAGCGCATAGGTCCAGAAGAACGAGCTCAGGATCAGGCCCTGCATCGCCGGATCGATATCGAACTCCTTGGCGATGACCGGCATCGCGACCGAGAGCGAGGCGCGATCGATATAGTTGATCGAGATCAGGAACAGCATCAGCAGGAAAATCTTCCAGCGCACGCCTGAAGGCTTTGCCGTATCTGCCATTGCGATGGTGGACACCTGATCGCTCATTGCTTGCTCCTCCCGACAGATTGTTTTGCCCTGCCGCGCCCCTCGTCCTTGACGGTCGCTGGCCTCTCCTGCCCTGCGTGAAGTCTGCTTCAAGGCGGCAAACGGGACAAGCACATTTTGTATTCTGCATACAATTTAGTTTATCTTATTGATATAAATCGATATTTTATCAATCTTGTGCTTCAATTGAGCAGCCGATGATCAGGAATTGGGCGTCAGGTCAGCCGCGCGAGGCAGGCGATTGCAGGGAATTGGCCCGGCGTCGCCGCTGCAACAAATCGCCCGCCTCGGTGCTCTGCTCACTGCAAAAACGAGCGTAGCCCGCATGAGCGAAGCGACATGCGGGGACAAAACCAGCCCCGGATTGCGCTTCGCTTCATCCGGGCTTCTGTAACGGGCCTTGGTTAGTCAATCCCTTTTCGCGTCATCCACTCGCCGGGCACTTGCTTCTGTACGGGATCGGCGCGAAGGCCGTCGCCTGATGGGGTGCATTGAGGAGCCGGCCGGCCAATCTACGGATTGCGTGGTCGTGAGCCACTTCCCGGATGGCGGCCTGACCGGATCCATCGTCCCAGCGGAGGGACTTCGCTCGGGGAGAGCCTGGTGTCGTGGCCCGCCCGGAACCGATTGCTGCTCCTGGCTAGATGGCCTTGGTCATCGGGTTGAACGGTTTGGTGTCGGCGAGCATGCGATGCAGGATCACGGCGAGCTTGCGAGCCAGCGCTACCTTGGCCTTGCGCATGCCTGCGCGCCGGGCGATCCGCATCGCCCAGCTCTTCAATGCCGAGCAATTCTTGACCGGCTTGGTCAGCATGACGTGAGCTGCCTGGTAGAGTGCCTCGCGCACGGAGGCATCCCCGATCTTGCTGATGCGGCCGGTGTAGTCGGTCTCACCGGACTGGTACTTCTTCGGGGTGAGCCCAAAGTGGGCTCCCGTGGCCTTCGAGGAGCGGAAGCGCTTCGGGTCGTCGATCGCCGCGGCATAGGTGAGCGCCACGATCGGACCAACGGACGGCGTTGTCATCAGGAGCTTGGCGGATGGATGCGTCCTGGCGAGCTTCTGGGTGTGCTTGTCCAGGCTCTTGAACTCCCGCAGCAGCACCGCATGGGCTTGGAGCAGCGCCGCCGCGACCAACTCCAGTCCGGGATGGCCGGTCACGAGCTCGCGGATGCGTCCGGCGAACGTGCGCTCGGTGGTCGCACCGACCTTCAGGCCAAAACCGCGAAGTATGCCGCGCAGGCTGTTCTCGACATCGCGAAGCTTGGATTGCAGCAGCTTGCGCGCCGTCAGGATGGCGCGGGTCTCCTGCGCCGCGACCGACTTGCAGTGCACCGGCCGGAACCAGCCGAGCCGCATCAACTGCGCGATCCGGCGGGCATCGTTGCGGTCCGTCTTCACCGGCATCGACTTGAAGGCTTCGCGAACGTGCCGCGTTTCCAGCAGCTCGACCGCAAGCCCTGCGTCTCGCAGACCCGCATACAGCCATTGCGACAAGGGGCCTGCCTCCAGCCCGATCCGTTCCAGTACCAGACCCAGCGACCGGAACCAGGCGATCAGCGCCGCCGGCTCGCTCGCAACCTTCGTCTCGCGCAAAATCTTGCCTGTCCCATCGACAAGGCAAACGCTCGAGCATTCCAAAGACACGTCAATTCCTGCATAGTGGTACATGGTCGTCCCTTAATGATGCCTGGAGCGGGCTTGCCCGACTCCGTTGAACACCATCAGTTTGAGGGACGACCGCCTTCCAACCAACAGGCCGCTCGCGAGCGCGCTTCCAAATTGCGCCGTAGCGAGCGGGCGGCCGGCCCGTTACCCCATCTACGGAGGCACGGACAGCGGCGCCCCGGGGCCGTTGCCCGGGACGCAGTGAGTGAGCTAGCGACGGATGAAGGCCGCCACCACCGCGCTGGAGGTCGCGCAGACAGCGACCACCAGGAACACCAGCGACGTCTGGTTATGCTTGTCCATGAAGTGGCCGATCATCGGCTCGCCGAGACCTGCGAACAGATAGGCGAAGAAGTTCATCACCCCGGTCGCGGTCCCTGCCCGTTTGTGGCCGACCAGATCCGGGCACAGCGCCCAGAACGAGGATTGCGGGCCGTAGGTGAAGAAGCCGCACAGGAACAGCACGGTCATCCCGAGAACGGCGTCCGAGGTCGGGATCGCGTACATGCACAGCGAGGTGACCGCGGCGAGCGCCATGTAGAGCACAATGGCGAGGTAGCGGCGCGAGCCGAACACCTTGTCCGAGACCCAGCCATTGCTGAACGCGCCGACCGCCATGCCGACCGGCAGCGCGATGCTGATCCAGCGCGGATCGATCACCGAGGCGGCGCCGGCCTTGGCCCAATTGCTGCCGAGGAAGTGCACCGGCACCCACACCAAGAGGCCGTAACGCGCCGCGTTCTGGAAGCCGATCGCGACGCCGGCGACCAAAAGGCGCCAGTTCGACAGCACCGCTTTGTAGCGCGCCAGCGAGCCCTCATTGGCGCTGACCGCAGTTTCCGCAGAGGTGAAATCGTCGGCCTCGTCATGCGGCGAGGCAAAGCCCATGTCCTCGGGCTTCTCGCGCGCGATCAGATAGAACGCGATGCCGCCGAGCAGCAGCAGCACGACCGGGATACGGAAGATCCAGCGCCAGTCGAGCTGGAAGTAGCCGACCACGACCAGCGAGGTGACGAACGACAGCACCGAGGCGAGACCGGCCGCGAATGTATAGAGTCCGTAGACCGTGCCGCGCTCGTGGCGGCCCCACCAGTTCGACAGCAGCCGGCTGCCCGGCGCCCATCCCATCGACTGGAAATAGCCGTTGATGCCCCAGAACGCGGTGAGGCTGACGATCCCGGTCGACAGGCTGGTGGCCCAATTCATGATGAAGGAGAGGATCGCGCCGGCGCTCATCACGCGGCGGCCGCCGAACTTGTCGCCGAGATTGCCGTTGATGGCCTGCCCGACCGCGTAACACCAGAGCAGCGCCGCGCTGGCCCAGCCCAGCGCCTCCTTGGTGACGCCGAACTCGGCCTGGATGCCGGGAATGGCGAAGCCGAAGGTTTGCCGCCCGGTGTAGAAGAACAGATAGCAGAACATCGCCGCGAACAGCATCCGCCACTGCGCGCGGCGGAACGATGTCGCAAGCTCCGGATTCTGGACTCCGACCGAGCCGACGCCCGACGGACTGAACGTGATCGACATTGAGGCCTCCCCTTTGTTTGGTTGATCGCAGTCGGCCGCCGCGTTGTTCTTGTTGTCCGCGTGCGGCCCTCGTCGAACGCGCTGCTCTAGACCGGCCAGGGCAGCGAATAGGTCTTGACGTTGGTGAAGCTCTTGATCGCCTCCTGCACGCCTTCCTTGTAGCCAAGGCCGGAATCCTTGATCCCGCCGAACGGCGACATCTCGATCCGGTAGCCCGGCACTTCCCAGACGTTGACGGTGCCGACGTCGAGCTCATTGACGAACCGCGTGATGTAGTCGAGCCGGTTGGTGCAGACGCCGGATGACAGCCCGAACGCGGTCGCGTTCGAGATCCGGATCACGCTGTCGATGTCGTTGGGCACGCGGATGATCGGGATCACAGGCCCGAACGTCTCCTGCATCACCAGCTCGCTAGTGTAGGGAATCCGGTCGACCACGGTCGGCGGATAGAGCGCGCCGTCGCGAGCGTTGCCGTGCAGCAGCTCGGCGCCGTCGGCGACGGCGGCATTGACGCGGCGCTCGAATTCCTTCGCCGCGCCCTCATGGATCACGGTGCCGACGTCGACCGTCGGGTCCATCGGGTCGCCGCATTTCAGCTTGCGTGCCTTCGTCAGCACCAGCGCGGCGAAATCGTCGGCGACCGCCTCGACGCAGAGGATACGTTTCACGGCCGTGCAGCGCTGGCCGGAATTCTTGGTGGCGCCGGTCACCGCGAACTCGGCCGCCTTCTCGAGGTCGGCGTCCTCCATCACGATCAGCGGATCGTTGCCGCCGAGCTCGAGCACCAGCCGCTTGTAGCCCGCTTTATTGGCGATGTGCTTGCCGACCCTGACCGAGCCGGTGAAGGTGACGAGATCGGCGTCCGGATCGGTGATCATCGCATCGCCCATCGAATGCGGGTTGCCGGTCACCACCGACAGCATCTCCGGCGGCAGCCCGGCCTCGTAGAGCACGTCGGCGAGCGCGAGCGCGGTCAGCGGCGTCAGCTCGGTCGGCTTCAGCACCACGCGGTTGTTGGTCGCGATCGCCGGCGCGATCTTGTGGCTCACCATGTTGAGCGGATGGTTGAACGGCGTGATCGCCGAGATCGCGCCGAGCAGCGGGGTGCGCGTCGTGAAGATCTTGCGCGCCTTGCCCTGCGGGCTGATGTCGCAGGAGAACGTCTCGCCGTCGTCCTTGATCGCGAGCTGGCCGGCAAAGGAATAGACGTCATAGGCGCGCCCGGCCTCGTAGAGCGAATCCTTCCAGCACAGGCCGGACTCGGCGGTGATCAACCGCGCGAATTCCTCCTTGCGCCCGGCCAGGATCTCGGCGGTGCGCAGCAGGATGCGCTGGCGCTCGTAGCGCGTCAGCTTCGGCTTGAACGCGGCCGCCCTGGCGAAGGCGCTGCGCACATGCTCCGGCCGCGCCGCCGGCACCGTGCCCACCACCTTGTTGGTGTAGGGACTGAAAACCTCGACATGCTCGTCGGTGTCGACGAGGCTGCCTGCGATCCGCATCTGCTCATGGCGAACGGCCGGGCTCTGGATGTTCATGGCACTGTCCTTGGGGTCCGAATGCGTCACTGGATGCGGTTGAGCGCGACGTCGAAGGCGTCGAAATTGCGCAGGGCGTGACCGGCGGGCAGCGCGATCCTGCGGTTGGCGATCAGCGGCACCCGCTCCTCGGTGAGCCCGCCATGCGAGCGCAGCGGCTCGGTCAGGCCCGAGAGATCGTGACGGGACTCGCTGGTGCCCAGCACCTTGTGCCTGGTCGAGATCACGACGATGTCGCCGATCCGGTCCGGCGGCAGCTCGAACCTGGCGCAGGCCTCCTTGCGCGTCAGCGCGACCTCGATGCCGCCGGTCGCACGCAGCCGCGACAGCAGCGTGTCGACGTTGGCGCCCTCCGGCGTGTAGATCGTCGCGAACGAGCCGAGCGAGCCGTGATGGGCGACATAGGGATCGGTGATCGGCAGGATCACGCGTGCGGCGCCCGTACCGGTCCAGTCGTCCATGACGTCCTGGAGGTAGATCACGTCGGGCTTGCCGTCGGGCAGGAACTTGTCGTTCATGCCGTGGTCGGCGGTCGCCACGATGTTGCAGCCGAGCGCATCCAGCTTCGCAAGATAGCCGTCGATCATCGCGTAGAAGTCGTTGGCGATCTTGGTGCCGAGCCCGACCTTGTGCTGGATGTAGTCGGTGGTCGACAGGTACATCAGATCGGGACGGTAACGCTCGACCAGCTTGACGCCGGCCGCGAACACGAAGCGCGACAGATCGGCCGAGTAGACCTCGGGGAGCGGCAGGCCGACGAAATCGAGCACATCATCGATGCCGTTCGCCGCCCTGGTGGCCTGGTCGGCCTTCTCGGACGAGAAGGCGATGGCGCGGCCGCTGGAATAGTCCAGACCGTACGCAAGCAAGGTGCGCAGCTTGTCCTTGGCGGTGACGGCGGCAACCTTGTAGCCGGCGTCGTGGACACCGGCGAGGATGGTCGGTGCGCGCAGGAACTTCGGATCGTTCATCATGACTTCGGCGTTGTTCGCCGTGTCGTAGAAGTAGTTGCCGGCGATGCCGTGCACCGCGGGCGGACGTCCGGTGATGATCGAGAGGTTGTTCGGATTGGTGAAGCTCGGGATCACGCTGGCGGCATGGACGTGCGCGCCCTCCTTCATGAAGCGCGCGAAGGTCGGCGCGACGCCGGCCTCGATCGCCCGCTCGATATAGCCGGGCTCCGAACCGTCGAGGCAAATCACGACGGTTGGCCGCGTCGGCGCCTCGTAATCGCGCCCGTTCACGGTGATGGTTTTACGATTGTCTTGCATGATGCCTCTCCTCGTCACTGCGCCGTCGTCACGCGTTCGCCGCGCTCGGCATCCGCTGCGTCTGCGCTGCCTCGATCAACCGTTCCTTCGACCCTAAGAAGTTGCGGCCGCGCTCGCCCTCCAGCGAGTCCGCGATCAGCGCGTGCCATTCGGCGCGCTCGATCCTGTAGGCGGCCGGATTGCAGGAGATGCCGAGCCGCGCCATGCAGTCCTCGAGATCGTCGGCCGCGCGGGCCAGGTCGGCGCCGAAGATCTGCCTCAAGCTGTCCTCGCAGAGCCCGCCCGCCCCTTTGACGCTGCGCAGCACCATCGGCAGCGAGAACGAGCAGGCGATGCCGTGCTGGACGCCGTGCCGCAGCGTAATCGGATAGGACAGCGAATGCGCGATCGCGGTCTTGGTGTTGGAGAATGCCAGGCCCGCGAACAGCGCCGCCTGCGCCATGCGGCTGCGCAGCTCGAGATTGCCGAGGTCGTTGGCGAGCTTCGGCAGCACCTCGAGGATGCTGCGTGCCGCGGCCACCGCGTGGTTGGCCGACACCGGATTGTTGTTGACGTTCCAGATGCTCTCCAGCGCATGCGACAGCGCGTCGAGCCCGGTGCTGACGGTCAGAAGCTGCGGCTTGCCGAGCATCAGGCGCGGATCGATCACGGCATGGGTCGGATAGAGCGACGGACGCGCCAGCGAGTATTTCTTGCCGTTGGCCTCGTCCCACACCGTGCCCCAGCAGGTCACCTCGCTGCCGGTGCCCGCGGTGGTCGGCACCGCGATGATCGGGATCGCCGCGAGGCGCTCGGCGCCCTGCTGCGTCTCCAGATAGGTTTTGACGGTCGCGAAGTCGCCGCCGGCGGCCGCGAACACCTTGGCGGAGTCGATCACCGAGCCGCCGCCGAGCGCGACGATCACCTCGGGCTGCCTCGCGAGCCCGGCAAAGCGCGCGGTCTGCTCGGTAAGCAGGCGGTAGTCCGGATTGGGCGCGACGTCGCGAATAGTCAAGACAGACGGTCCCGCCGCGGCGCGCAGCCGCCGCTCGAGCTCGTCGAAGATCGGCTCGCCATAGGTCACGAGCGCGTAGGCGCGCTTGCCGATCAGCCCCGGCAGCTTGTCGAAGCTGTCGGCTCCGAATTCGATCCTCACCGGGTTGGAATAAGTCCAGTCCATCCGCGCGTCCTCCGTTTGGCGCGAAGGTACGGCGCCGGCTGCTATTGACAAATTCATTCTACGGATGCGTTCTATTGATTATGTCAATAGTGTTCAGCCAGCTTCGCGCCTTCCACGCGGTCGCCACCCATGGCGGCTTCACCGCGGCCTCGCGCGTGCTCAACGTCGGCCAGCCGACATTGACCATCCAGGTCAAGGAGCTGGAGGAGAGCTACGGCGTCGAGCTTTTGATTCGGAAGCCGCGGCATACCGAGCTCACCGAGGCCGGCGCCGCGCTGTTCGAGATCACCCGCGGCATCATGACGTTCTGCGACGAGGCTCACGACCTCCTGGCCGCGCACGGCAAGGCGACCAAGGGCCATCTGCGGGTCGCGACCGTCGGGCCGTTTCATGCCACCGAGATCATCGCGGCGTTCAAGCGCGATCATCCGGAGGTGCAGATCTCGACCTTGCTCGGCAATTCCGAACGCACCTTCCGCCACATCGTCGACTTCGAGGCCGACGTCGCGATCCTGGCGGAGGTGCCGGAGGATCCGCGCGTCACCATGATCCCCTACCGCACGCACCGCGTGATCGTGTTCGTCAACCGCGACCATCCCTGGTTCAAGCGCAAGTCGGTCAGGCTGCGCGAGCTGGCCGACCAGCCCATCGTGCTGCGCGAGCGCGGCTCGACCACGCGGCGCGCGTTCGAGGCGACGATGCAGGCCGAGGGCATCAGGATCGAACCGGTGTTCGAGATCGAGAGCCGCGAGGGTGTGTGGAAGGCGGTCGAGCGCGGCCTGGGCATTAGCGTCGTCGCCGACTTCGAATTCGTGCCGCATCCCAATCTGCGCGCGCTGGAGATCAGCGACCGCACCATCAAGACCCAGTACAGCATCGCGCATCACAGCGGACGCGGCCATTCCCCGATCATCAAGGCGTTCATCGACACGGTCCGGCGGATGAAGGGGCGTGATGCTACCGCGAGGGGGTCTTCGGCCCGGCCTTGAGTGCGAACAGCGCCAGCAGCGCGGCCAAGCTCAGAGCCGATGTGACCGCAAGCGTGTAGCCACCGAGCGGCGAGATCAGGAATCCGAATATGAGGGGCGCGAGGGCTTGAGACAGTCGCGACGGCGCGCCGAGCAGTCCCAGGCGGTAGCCGTAATCCTTCGGACCGAATATCGCCAGCGGCAGCGTGCCGCGCGCGATGGTCAGGATGCCGTTTCCGGCACCGTGCAACAGCGCGAACACCCCCGCGAAGCCACCGCCGAACAGGCCGATGACGCAGGCGCCCAAGGGATGTGTGATGCAGGCCAGGCGCGCCGACCAGAGCGGGTGGAAGCGCTTCAGCAGGCTCGCTTCGACAATGCGCGCCGCCACCTGAGCCGGGCCGATCAGTGCGCCCGCCGCGATCGCCTGCGCCTGCGTCGCACCGAGCGACTCCAGAATTCGCGGCAGATGAACCGCCATCGCCGACGTCACGCTCCAGGCGGCGGCGAAGGCAAAGGCGAGTAACACCATCGCGCGGTCGATGGCGATGTGCGGCTTCGGCGTGTCGGCCGCGATCCGATGCTCCCGCTTTAGCCTGGGGATCAGGAGGCCGTTGAGCGGCAGGCAGATCAGGATGTGCGCCGCAGCCCAGCCGAAACAGGTCCAGCGCCAGCCGATGGTTGCCAGCCCCCACGCACTCAGCGGCCAGCCGATCGTGCTGGCAAAGCCCGCGATCAGCGTAATGCCGGTGATGGAGCGACGGGCGGCGTTGCCGTAAATGCGCCCGAGCGCCGCGAAGGCTGCATCATACAGGCCAAGACCCATGCCGACGCCGAGCAACAGCCAGCTCACCGCCATCAGCACGCCGCCCTGCGACAGCCCGAGCAGGATCAGCCCGGACGCCAGGATGAGGTTGGACGCGCAGAGCACTTCGCGTCCGCCCATCCGGTCGATCTGGCGGCCGACGCGCGGACCGAGCAGCCCGGAGATCACCAGCGCCATCGAGAACGCGGCGAACAGCCAGTTGGTCGAGATGCCGAGGTCCCGCGCGATCGGGTCCGCGAGGATGGCGGGCAGATAATAGCTCGACGCCCAGGCAAGGGTTTGCGTGGTCCCGAGCGCAACAATCAGGACGTTGTCTGCACGGCGGCTCATCCGGCGCGCGCACCCGGCGTCCTGGGCGGGACCACTTCTCCGTCCTCCTTGACGAATTGGCCAATGTCAGTGGCGAGAAGTTCAAGCACAGCCTCGGACGGCCGGCACAGTTTCACGCCGTTCGGCGAGACCACGATCGGCCGATTGATCAGGATCGGATGCGCGATCATGAAATCGATCAACTCGTCGTCGCTCCATTTCGGATTGGCAAGGTCGAGCGCTGCATAAGGCGTGCCTTTCTCGCGGAGCAGCGCGCGGGGCGTCATGCCCATGGCCTTGATCAGCGCGATCAGCGTGTCGCGCGCGGGTGGCGTCTTGAGATACTCGACGATCTCCGGCTCCTCCCCGCTTTGGCGGATCATGGCCAGCGCGTTGCGCGACGTCCCGCAATCGGGATTGTGGTAGATCGTGATCGTCATCGGATTGCCTCCATCTTCGTTTCGCTCTGCCGCAACAGCCACGTCATCAGCGCCAGCGCGACCATCGCCCCCAGAATCTCGGCGACGATAAATCCCGGCAGGTCCTGCGCGCGGATACCGGAAAACGTATCGGTGAATGATCGCGCGATGGCAACGGCCGGGTTGGCGAAAGACGTGGACGCGGTGAACCAGTAGGCGGCCGTGATGTAGAGCCCGACCAGCCATGGGATAGCGGCCTCGCGAAACCGCAGGCCACCGATGATTGTTGCGACCAGTCCGAACGCGGCAACGAATTCCGCAAACCACTGCGGGAACCCGGTCCTCGCCTTGGCGGAGAACACCAGGGGCGGCAGGCCGAACATGGCATGCGCGACCATCGCACCCAGGATTCCCCCGAGCACCTGCGCCGCGACGTACTGCGCGGCGTGCGGCGGGCGGAGCTCGCCCTTGAGCGTGAACACCAGCGTCACCGCCGGATTGAAATGCGCGCCGGATATCGGTCCAAGGATCGTGATCAGCACCACCAGCATGGCACCCGGTCGGCAGCGTATTGCCGAGCAGCGCCAGGGCCACGTCCTTGGTCAGGGTTTCTGCCATGATGCCGGAGCCGACGACGGTCGCGACCAGAAGCAACGTGCCGAGACATTCCGCCACAAGGCGCCGTGGCAGATCGAAATCGCGCATCACGCACGCGCTCTCTTCTTGCTGGTGGAAGGCTTGCACTGGGCGGCGGCGAGCACCGGCGCGCAGATCTCCGGGTGGCCCGCGCAGCAATCCTTCATCAGGAAGGCGATGAGGTCACGCAAACCGGTGAAATCCGCCGAGTAGATGATCGAGCGCGCCTCGCGGCGCGGCACGATCATGCCGGCGTGCTCGAGGTCCTTCAGATGGAACGACACGTTGGATGGCGACACCTCGACCGCCTCCGCAATCGCCCCCGCGGCCATCCCCTCGGGACCCGCCTGGACCAGCAGCCGCACGATCCGCAGCCGCGTTTCCTGCGACAACGCGGCGAAGGCGGTTCGGGCTTGACGCTCCTCCATCTTTCGATAATCCTACAATTCAACAATCGTTGAAATACGGATAGCAGCCATGGACACGCTTGCCAATACCCGTTCGATCGTCGGCGCCCTGCTTCCGGTGGAAGAGCTGTCATCCGCGGCCCTCCTTTCCGGCCTTGAGGCGCACAAGGAGAAACCGCTGATCTTCAGCTACGACGGCCGGGACGTCCGCCCCAGCTACCACGTGACCGAAGTCAAGACCGGTTCGTTCAGGGCGCTCGATTGCGGCGCGAACCCGGAGAGCTGGAGCGAGACCTTCATTCAGCTCTGGGACATCGAGGAGGAAAACCGCGGTCACATGCCGGCCGGAAAATTTCTTGCGATCATCCGCAAGGTCGACGAGGCCGTCGGCTTCGACCCGCAAGCCCGGCTGACGTTCGAGGTGAGCGACGGTGTTCGGCCGATGCAGATCTATCGCGCCGAACGCATGGATGCCGGCGACGCGGCGATCCGCGTCTATCTCTCGGCGCGTCCGTCGAGCTGCAAGCCGCGCGACCGATGGCTCCAGGACCAGCAGTTCTGCTGCGCACCGAAAGCCAAACAGCCGTGCTGCGGGTGATGGATGCTTGAACGCCTGATATGGACAGACGTGTCACGCGGATTGGCGCTCGCGGCAAGACTGCCCGGAAATTGCCGATCACTGAGTTGCCCGACAGGTCAAGCCTCCGAAGCAAAAATATTTCGCTTTATCCGAAGCGCAACTCAGTGTATGAATAACCCGTCTCACCCGATCGAGGGGCGCTGCGCATCGTCAGGAGTGTTGCGGTGAGATGCGGTGGACGCGGCAAGCGCAACTGACGAGTGCGCATGATGCGGACGGCGAAATCGTGCAGGCCTGACGCCCTAGCGGCAGGTGTCCTCTCGCAAAGTGCGCAAGCGTTTGCGAGGGCGGCGACAAAAAAGCCCAGTCTCGCCGGGGAGAGCACGTATAAGCCGTAACCCATCGCGCAGGGAAAGCCGGGTTGTTTCCGGTTACACCTGTGGTCCTACCCCCGAGCTTTCTACCTTTTGCTCGGGGCCCATGGGTGCGATCGGCACCCGGCTTTCCCTGCGCCCTCTGTTCAAGAGAGGGCGGAACAAAAAGCAAGCTCGGGCAGATCATGTCGCGAGGACGCGGAAGCTTGATTCACAGCTCGCGCAACACGCTCGCTGTCGTCCCTGCGAAAGCAGGGACCCATAACCACAGATCGGCATTGTTGCGGGACGGTCGAACGAACGAGTCCCGTTCACAACACGGGCCGCGGAGTATGGGTCCCTGCTCCCGTGCGCAATTGCGCACTAGGCAGGGACGACACCGAGATTGCAGCGATGATAGAGCGCGCCCTACCCGCTCAAGCCGCCGTCGGCTCGCTCGACAGCGCGGCGAACACCGTCTCCGGCGAATGGGCGATCACGGCGAGCAGCGCGCGGGCGGGTCCACGCGGCGCGCGCTTGCCCTGCTCCCAGTTGCGGATGGTTTCCACCGGCACGCCGAGCTTGGCGGCGAATTCGAGCTGGGTGAGCTGGGCCCGGCGGCGCAGATCGCGTACGGCCGGCTGCGCTGCCGCAGGCTGCATCGCTGCCTGGTCGGGATGTGCGGGCACGAGCGGGATTTCCTGCCCGTCGCGCAATTCGACGATCCGTCCGTCCGCCTTGAGCCGCAACCGCTGCATGATGGCCCCCGTGATGGCCCCTTGGAGATAGCGGCATCATCGATGAAGCGCGTTAAGTTCGGATTAACGATAAGCGGCCCGGCGCGGCTCGCGCCCGGACCATGCGCCGCCCTGCCCGCGAGCGCGTTACTTGAGGCCGAACCACAGCGTGGCGATGCCGAGGAAGGAGAAGAAGCCGACCACGTCGGTGACGGTGGTGACGAAGGTGCCGGAGGCGACCGCGGGGTCAGCCCGCACCCGTTCCAGCACCATTGGGATCAGGATGCCGCCGAGCGCGCCGGCCACCAGATTGCAGATGATCGCAAGCCCGATCACGATGCCGAGGCCGGGGATCTTGAACCAGGCCACCGCGGCGACGCCGGTGATGACGGCAAAGGCGATGCCGTTGACGAGCCCGACCATGGTCTCGCGCAGCACCACCCGCATCGCGTTGTACGGGCCGAGCTCACGGGTGGCGAGCGCGCGCACCGCGACCGTCATGGTCTGGGTCGCGGCATTGCCGCCCTGGCTCGCCACGATCGGCGCCAGCACCGCAAGCGCCACCATCTTCTCGAGCTGGCCCTCGAACAGACCGAGCACCGACGAGGCCAGGAACGCGGTGGCGAGATTGACTAGGAGCCAGTTGAAGCGACCGCGGGCGATGGTCCACACCGTGTCGGACAGCTCTTCGTCGCTGGTGACGCCGCCGAGCGCCTTCAAGTCTTCGTCTGCCTCCTCCTCGATCACGTCGACGACGTCGTCGATGGTGATCACGCCGACCAGCCGGTCGATGGTGTCGACCACGGGAGCTGCGACCAGGTTGTACTTGCCGAACATCCGCGCGACCTCTTCCTGGTCCTCCAGCGCGGAGACCCGGCGGCGGTCCTCGTCGATCAGGTCCTTGATCGGAACCGGGCGGCGCGTGCGCAGCAGCACGTCGAGCGGCACCGCGCCCAGCAGGTGCTTGTCGGCATCGACCACATATATTTCGTAGAAGCGATCCGGCAGATCCGGCGTGTCGCGCATATAGTCGATCGCCTGCCCGACATTCCAATCCGGCGGCACCGCGATGAACTCGGTCTGCATCCGCCGGCCGGCGGAATTCTCCGGGTACAGCAGGCTCCGCTCGATGTCCTCGCGCTCGGCCGCCGGCAGCTTTTCCAGGATCTCTTCCTGGTCCTCCTCGTCGAGGCTCTCCAGGAGCTCGACGGCGTCGTCGGATTCGAGCTCGCGGACGCCCTCGGCAACCGTCTCCGGCTCGAGTTCCTCGAGGATCTCCTCGCGGACCGTCTCGTCGACCTCGTTGAGCGCCGAGAAGTCGAAATCGGTGCCGGTGATCTCGACCAGGGTGACGCGGTCGACCGGCTCCAGCGCCACGATCAGGTCGCCGAGATCGGCCTCGTGCAGTTCCGCCACCACCTCGCACAGCAACGGCCGGTCGGCGGCGTGGATGGCCCGGGTGATCGCCGCGACGAATTCGCCGCGGAGCTCGCCCTCCTCGTCCCGCATCGGCATCCGGGCCAGCGGATCGGCCTCGGCGGGTTCGGCAACGTCGAAATTCTCGGCCATGCCGTGTTTCGCCGGTTTGACAGGAGGGGAAAAACTGGTTGGATGAGTGCGGAACGGATTACCTAATCGGTGGGGCCCAGTGCAATGAGAAAGATGTCGAGCGCACCGCGACCGCTCCGGAAGGCTTTCGCGGCGCTGGTCGCGCTCGCGCCTGTTGCACTGTTCGGCTCGGCGCACGCCGCCGAATGCCAGCGCAAGGACGCGCTCGGCACCTCACGTGTACTCGAGGTCGACCCCGCGACCTATCCGCGCGTCGGGCTGAAGAGCTTTCCGCAGACCCTGCCGCTCAGGGATGGCGAGGTCGTGCTGACCTTCGACGACGGACCGACGCCGGGGGTCACCGACAAGGTGCTGACGGCGCTGGCGGCCGAATGCGTGCAGGCAACCTTCTTCATGGTCGGCCGCAACGCGGCCGATCATCCCGATATGGTCCGCAAGATCGCGCGCCTCGGCCACAGCATCGGCTATCACAGCTGGGACCATCCGCATCTCAACAAGCTCCCGCTGGATCAGGCCGAGGCGAACATCAACCGGGGGATCGAAGCGGTCCAGAAGGCCCTGCGCGGCACCGCAAGCACGGTCCCGAGCACGCCATTCTTCCGGTTCCCCTATTTCGAATCGACACCCGCCCTGCTGGACCATCTGGAAAAGCGCGGTATCGCGGTGTTCGGAGCCGATTTCTGGGCCAGCGATTGGAACAAGATGACCCCCGAGGAGGAACTCAAGCTGCTCACCGGGCGGCTCGAAGGCCACCGCAAGGGAATTATACTGCTGCATGACCCGCAAATGCGGACAGCCGAGATGCTGCCCGCCTTCTTGAGGTACCTGCAGGAGCATAAATACCACGTCGTCCACATCGTCCCGGCGGCGCTGAAAACCGTGTCCGACCGGACACATTGAACCCGGGACGCTAGGTGGATTACAGACCGTTAAGGCGGCATTCATGGCGCCGCACCTAAGGATTCGTCAGTGCGTTTGGAATGCGGCCGAGATTCGATGATTGCAAACGTCTTGGTGATGATCCGGAAGCGGTCGCGGACCGTGGTCCGCGCGGCGCTGCTGGGCTGCGGCTTGATGACGCCGTACGCCGCCCTCGCCGCAGACTGCCCTAACCCCAACGCACTCGGCACCTCGCGGACCCTCGTCGTCGATCCCAAGGAGCATCCCCGGATCGGCACCATGCAGTACCCGGAGACCTTGCCGCTCGCCGATCACGAAGTGGTACTGACTTTCGACGACGGGCCGCTACCTAAATACAGCAACCAGGTGCTGGCCATTCTCGCCAGCCAGTGCGTCAAGGCGACCTTCTTCACCATCGGCTCCCAGGCCCGGTTCAATCCGGAGGGCGTGCGCAAGCTGATCGCGGCCGGACATACCGTCGGCACGCACAGCCAGAACCATCCGCTGACGATGAACAAGATGCCGCTCGAGAAGGTGCGGCAGGAGGTCGACGACGGCATCGCCTCGACGCTCGCCGCGCTCAATGGCGACAAGAGCAAGCTCGCGCCGTTCTTCCGGATTCCCGGCCTGATGCGCGCCGAGATCCCGGAGGCCTATCTGGCGTCCCAAGGCATTCAGGTCTGGAGCGCCGACTTCCCCGCGGACGACTGGCGCCACATCTCGCCGCAGCGGGTCTATGACCTCGCGATCCAGCGGATCGAAGCCAAGCGCAAGGGCATCCTGCTGCTGCACGACATCCAGCCGCGCACCGTTGCGGCGCTGCCGCGCATCCTCAACACGCTGAAGGAGCGCGGCTACCGGATCGTTCATGTCGTGCCCGCAACGCCCGATCGCCCGGCGACGCCGACCCAGCCGCAGCAATGGTACCTGCATCCGCCGACCGAGACGGTGGCGACCACGCGCTGGCCCAGGATTCCGAACTTCGTCTTCACCGCGACGCGGACGCTGCCTGCCCCGGTGCTTGCCGACATGGATTGGCGCGATGCCGACATCCTCGACCACGCACAGCGCACCCGGGTCGCGATGCCCGTCCGCACGCTGTGGCCGCAGCCCCAGCTTGCGCGGTTCGCATCCGTCCCGACAATGCCGGTCCCGGCGCCCGACGTGTTCCGCGTTCCCGAAGCGCTCGACCTGACCCTGCTCGCAGCCCGATCGGCGGCCAATCGCCGCCTCGTGCAGCGTGCGACAATTGGCGTTGGCGTATCGCGCGCGCAGGCGTTCTCCGCGCGCCAGGCCAGGCATCCGAAGCAGGCTGCGCATCAGGGACCCGCCCCGGCGCACGGCCGAGGCCACGGCGCGCCCTTGCATGTCGCGCCGCCGGCTGCCGACAACGCGTCAGTCCACGTCGCCAATAATGTGAAGAAGCGCACGCCGCGCGCCGAGGCGGCGGCGGCCGGCAAGCGCGTGCCTGATTGACGTGATCTAGCTGGCCACGATCTTGGCGACGCAGAGCAGGATCACCAGCGCCAGGAAGAAGATATCGATATAGGATTTGATCTCGCCGGCATGCCTGAGCACGGTGACATCGGCGACGATCTGCCTGCGCGAGGCGACAGCATTTGGCCCCTCGCCGGCCGCCGCGGCGAGCCGCCGCGTCTCACCCTCCAGGCGCTCGATGCGCTGGAAGAAATAGAACGAGCGCAGGCCGGAAAAGGCGTGCATCGCCGCATAGACCAGGACCAGAATTGCGACCGTCGCGCGCTGCTCGTACTTCTCCAGAAGGTTCAGCGTGAAATAGACCAGCCCCAGGAACACGAAGTTGGAGACCACACGGTAGACGTAGCTCGCAAAGAATCATCAGGCGCTCCGGTAAGGCAAGCTTGCAGCCGCGCGATTGGGGGAAAGCGGTCGGCTTCGGTCGGCAACACCAAACCGGTAAGGCCATGCATCCGCGAATCTACCTGACCGGTGTTACATGACCGCATCGACCTGCACCTCCACGTCACCCGCCTGCACTCGTCGGACCTGCCCCCGGAGGCACGGGCCGGCATAGCCGGCGAGCGGCCACGCTCCGAAAAGTCCAGCGATTTCAAGGATCAGCTGAGGTGTGGTGCGCTCGGAGGGACTCGAACCCCCACGGTGTTACCCACTGCCACCTCAAGGCAGCGCGTCTACCAATTCCGCCACGAGCGCTTGGGATACCGGATGGAACCCCGAAGGCACCGCCGGATCGACGGGGCCATGTAACAAATCACGGATGCAGGGACAAGGCGATTAATGCGGGAATTAGCCGCGAACCCCGGGAGATTTCGGCAGCATCTGCTTGACCTCGACCGCAATCCGGTTGCGGTCGACCAGGACCACGCCGCTGGCCACCGGCAGGTTGTTGGCGAGGATCTTGACCTCGTCGGCCTCGGTGGCATCCAGTTCGATGATGGCGCCGCGGGACAGCCGCATGACCTGGTGAATCGGCATCGTGGTGGTGCCGAGGACCACCATGAGATCAACGCTGACTTTATCGAGGGTGGGCACTTCTGAACCGCCGAACGGGAACTAGATTGTGGGTTCACCTGACCACGTTAGGGTTAGCTAATGGTTAACGACCGCCAAAGCCTCGATTTGACGACCTTTGCGCGCCCTTCGGGCGGCGAAGCGGTCGAATGGCGGATTTCCGACCGCGCGGTGCCCTACCCCGATTCGCTCGCCGCAATGGACGAGCGGGTAGTGAAGATCGCGACGGGCGCGGCCCCCGAACTGGTATGGCTGCTGGAGCACCCGCCGCTCTATACCTCCGGCACCAGCGGCAAGGCCGACGATTTGCTCGCGCCGCGCTTTCCGACCTTCCAGAGCGGCCGCGGCGGCCAGGTCACCTATCACGGCCCGGGCCAGCGCGTCGCCTATGTGATGCTCGACCTCAAGCGGCGCCGGCCCGATGTGCGCGCCTATGTCGCTTCGCTGGAGGAATGGATCATCCGCACGCTGGCCGCCTTCAACGTCCGCGGCGAGCGCCGCGAGGACCGCGTCGGGGTCTGGGTGCAGCGCCCG
Organism: Bradyrhizobium sp. USDA 4504; assembly: GCF_054063995.1. NCBI lineage: Bacteria > Pseudomonadati > Pseudomonadota > Alphaproteobacteria > Hyphomicrobiales > Nitrobacteraceae > Bradyrhizobium > Bradyrhizobium sp. USDA 4504. Next base: position 3,422,169 of record NZ_JBSSGV010000001.1, read on the forward strand.
GACAAGGGACCGGGCCATGAGGACAAGATCGCCGCGATCGGCGTGCGGCTGCGCCGCTGGGTCTCCTTCCACGGCATCGCGATCAATGTCGAGCCTGATCTTGCGCACTTCCAGGCCATCGTGCCCTGCGGCGTGGTCGATCCGCGCTATGGCGTCACCTCGCTGCTCGATCTCGGACTGCCGGTCACGATGGCCGATGTCGACATCGCGCTCCGGCAGGCATTTGCCGAGGTGTTCGGCGACACCGCAGCGCGCCTGCCGGAAGCGACGTCATAGGCTTCACGCCGCCTTCTGCGGCGCGACCTCGAGCTTGCCGGCGATGTAGCGACGCTCCTGGGTGAGGCCGCCGAAGCCGTAGGCGTCGCCCTTCACCTCGTCGACATGGGCGTAGCTCTCGGTATGCAGCGGCCCGAGCAATTCGCCCATCCGCTTGAACAGCGCCGCGAGATAGGCCGCCTTCTCGTCCTTGGTGTTGGTGCCCTCGGTGACGTGGATGTCGAGCCAGTAGCTCGCAAGCCCCTGCTCGGCGAGCGACTTGCCGCCTGCGAACCAGTCGCCGGCATCAGCCGACCTCACGATAACAGCGGTGACCTTCGGATCCTTGTGCAGAATCCGTGCGGTCAGGTCCGACACGGCGGCGGCGATGTCGGACTTCAGCGACGGCCTCTCGCGCGAGGTCGCGTAGGTGACGGTGATGAGCGGCATGATCGGTCTCCTTGAATCCGGTTGGCGCGGGTCAATTGCGCCTCCTCTAGCTAGACCTTCGCGCATCATCTTGGTATCTTATCTAGATTGATAGCAATGATAACAATCCTTGATCATGACCGCCACGCTCGATATCGACACCGTGCAGGCCTTCCTCCTCGTCGCCGAGTTGCAAGGCTTCACCCGCGCCGCCGAGGCGCTTGGCACCACGCAGGCGGCGATCAGCATGAAGTTGCAGCGGCTCGAAACGGTGCTGGGCAAGCGGCTGGTCGAGCGCTCGCCGCGCGCGGTGCGGCTGACCGCCGACGGCGCGGCCTTCCTGCAGCACGCCCGCGCGCTGATCGAGGTGCATGATCGCGCGCTGGCCGGCGAGAAACCAGCGCGGCAGCAACTCACGCTCGGGATCAGCGATCACGCCGCGGGCCCGGAGCTGGTGCCGCTGCTGGAGCGGCTGCACGCGATGGCCTCCCAGCTTGCCCTCTCCGTGACCATCGGCTTCTCGCGCGAAATGCTCGACGCTTATGATGGCGGCGAGCTCGACGCCGTGATCGTGCGCCAGGAAGGCAGCCGGCGCGGCGGCGAGAAGCTGACCGAGGACGAATTCGGCTGGTTCGCCGCCAAACGCTTCGTCTGGCCGCGCGGCGATGCGCTGCCGCTCGCGACCCTGGCGCCGCCCTGCGGCGTGCGCGCCCTCGCCGTGCGCGCGCTTGACAAGGCCGGCATCGCCTGGACCGAAAGCTTCGTCGGCGGCGGCGTCACCGCGGTGGTGGCGGCCGCGCTTGCAGGGCTTGCCGTCGCGCCCCTCGTCCGCCGCATCGCGCCGCCGGGCCTGGTCGATATCGGCCCTGCCCACAAGCTGCCGCGGCTCGGCACGTCGAAGGTGATGCTGCATTCGAAAGTCAGCGATCCCGCCAAGCTCGCGGCACTCAGGACGCTGGCCGCGACGTTTCGGAGCGTGGCGTCTGCGGCATAGGTTGAACACCGTAGCGGTTCACATCGAGTCTTCGCCTGCCGCCAGTTCGCACATGACGAACCAGTAGGTCAGGCCGGCGACAAACCCGGCCACGACGAACAGGCAAACCAGTCCGGATGTCCAGACAGCCGGGGATCGTAGAAGGACAGTGATGCTCAACGCACCGATCGCCGCGCCTGCGCAGGCGAAAAATCCCGCGGCTCGGATATGGAACTCCTCGGTGAACCAGACGACGATCGCCGTGGGAATTGCTGTGAGCAGACAAGTGATGACGAAGATCGCGGCCGACGGAAGCAGCATCACGACGATGCCGTAGAGCAGCCGCGCGACATCGCCGTGCGACGTCATCATCACAATGGTCTGACCGACGGCGGAAATCACCGCAGTCGCCGCGCCACAGCCCGCAAGCCAACCTCCGAATGCACGGGAACAGGTGCTGCACATCGAGGCCTCCTCACAGGATCGCATCGAACGCGCTGCGCAAGGTTTCGTGTCGGAACACAAAGCCGTTGCTCAGCGCCTTGTTCGGCAGCACGCGCTGGCCGCCGAGCAAGAGCTCGTCGGCGAAATCGCCGCCAACGGCGCGGAGCAGCGCCGCCGGCACGCGGAAGATCGCCGGCCGGTGCAGACGGCGTCCGAGCTCCTCGGTGAATTTCATGTTGGTCACCGGGATCGGCGCGGTCGCGTTGACAGGACCGGACAGTTCAGGTCTCGCAATCACATGCGCGATCAGGCGCACGAGGTCGTCGCGTTCGATCCACGACATCCACTGCTTGCCCGAGCCGAGCGGGCCGCCGAGGCCGAACTCGAACGGCGTCAGCATCCGCGTGATGAAGCCGCCATCGATGCCGACCACGAGACCGATGCGCAAATATGCCACGCGCACGCCGTGATCCGCGGCCGGCTTCGCCGCATTCTCCCAGGCCTCGCACAATTCGTGACTGAAGCAGGCGTGGGATTTCGCCGACTCCGTCAGCACCTGGTCCTGCCAGAGCCCGTACCAGCCGATCGCGGAGCCGCTCACGAGTACCGACGGCTTGCGTTCGAGGCGCGCGATCAGCTTGATCACGTCAGACGTCATGTCGATACGTGAGGCGATGATCTTGCGGCGCTTGGCCTCGGTCCAGAGGCCGTTGCCGATGGGCTCGCCCGCGAGATTGACGATGGCGTCGATCCCGTAGTCGGCGGGCAATTGGTCGAGGCTCGTGACCAGCGTCACCGGCGGCGGCAGCATGTCGGCCTTTGCCGGATTTCGGATCAACGCAATCACCTGATGGCCGGATGCGGTGAGGCTCGCGACCAGGCGGCTGCCGATGAAGCCGGTAGCGCCGGTGACCAGCACGGTCTGCCGCGCCGGCAATTTCTCGACCAGCGTCGCGGCCGGCACGCTGGCCAACCGTCCGAGGCGCCTCGTCGCGGCAAAGTCGCGCGCGCCGAACAGCGCGACGCCGAAGGCCGCAGCCGTCGCGAACAGACTTAACGGACCCGCATAGGCCGGCGCGACGGCGGTCGGCAGCATCGCCCAGCCGATCAGGACCGGCACCAGCAGCACGAGGATGGCGCCGTAATTGATCGCCAGCAGCGTGTGATTGATCCGCTCGCTCGGCGGCAGCTTTCGGCTCAGATCCTCCTCGACGAAATCCATCAAGGTGATGACGACCTCGACGACGAGGACGGCCATGATCGCGATCGCAAGGATGCCGTGCACTTGCAGCCAGCCGAGCACGAGGAACAGCAGCGCATAGAGCATGTTGCGCACGCTGTGCAGCTGCAGCTCGTGGCGCTGCGAGGGACGCCAGGCCAGCCGCTCGGTGAATTCGTGGTGATAGAACGTATCGAATGCGCCCATCGCAATCTGGATGGCGACAAGTGTCCAAAGCAGCGGCGTCATGGCGTGGCCTCCCTGAACACAGCGGACTGACGGATCAGCCTGCCGAAACGCGGGTGGATGATCTCCAGCGTGAAGCGGAAGTCACCGCAGCCGAGATCGGAATGGGTCACGGTGAGATCGCCCGGCGTGAGCCATTCGGGCAGCGGCAGGCGAAACGGGCCGAGTTGCAGCGAATAGCCGACGCTGCGAAACACCAGCGCCTCGTGCTCGACCGCGATCCGCAGCGCCATGCTGACGCCGAAGCCGACATATTCCTCGAGCCCGGTCGAACCGGCAAAGCGCTTGGCGGAATGAATCACCTGCGGGAAGCCGTCGCGGCGCGCGCAGATGCGGGTCCAGACCTGGCCGCCGCTTGCCGCGTCCTCGGTGACGGTGACGATCATCGGCACGCGCGTTTCGGTGCCGGTCGGGAACGGTCCGCCGATCAGCCGCGCGGCCTGCGCCAGCCACCAGCCGATGCGGCTGCACGCGGCTTCCTCGACCTCGCCGACATAGACGACGGTGTTGCCGTCCTCGAACCGTTTCGAGAAACGCCGCCAGATCGCAACCGGCAGGCGGCCCCAATCCTCGTCCGACAGCAATGCGCGGAAGCGGTGGTCGTCGAGCAGCTTTATATCGGAAGCCGGCGCTGTCTTTAAGGCGGATATCCTTGCTGACGCCATCGCACGCTCCCGTTACGCCGCCGCCTTTATTTGGCCCTGCCCGTGGGCAGGAAACTCACGATCTTCTCGCCGAGCTTGATCAACGCGACCAGGCGCGGCCGCGGCACGTTCAGCATCTGCGTGTACCAACGGTCGACCAGCTCGGTGAATGTCAGCATCTCCTTCAGCCGCTTGCTGGCGAGCGGGCTGATCGCGGGATCGTCGGCCGCGTCGGAGACGCAGGCGCGCAGCGCTACAAGCGCGGGATCGATCTCGCGCTCCTTGCGCCCCGCCGCGATCCTGGCCGCGACCTCCCAGATGTCGGTCTCGGCCTCGAAGTGGTCGCGGCGGTCGCCAAGGATCGGCACCCGCCGGATCAATCCCCAGGACAACAGCTCCTTGATCGAGTTGGAAACGTTGGAGCGCGCCATGCCGAGGGTGTCGGCGATGTCTTCCGCCGTCATCGGCGCTTCGGCAAGGTAGAGCAACCCGTGGATCTGGCTGACCGAACGGTTGACGCCCCATTCGTCGCCCATGTCGCCCCAATGCAGGATGAAGCGCTCGACGACGGCGGGAAGTTTTTTCTTGGCGGTTATTTCTGTCATGACAGAAATATCAGACGGTTCGGAGCAGAAGTCAAGGCTGGCCGTGCTGTCCACGACGGCGCACGAGACATGGCAGGTCTCCTGACCTATCCGGCGCCTCGGCGAATGCCGTGCATCGGAGGTGAGGAGTTTTCCTTTGTGGCCCCCGAGCTCTTTGTCCAAGCTGATCCGCGTGGATGATGGGCCGTGCGCCGGGTTGCCCGGCGTCGCGGCCGCAAGGGAGATTGCGCATGCCAGCAAGGAGTTCGTTGGATCCATTCCAGAGCTTTACGACCGGCTCCTCGTGCCGATGATTTTCGAACCCTACGCACGCGATCTGGCGCAACGCGCCAAGGCTCTTGGCCCGCGCGACCTGCTTGAGACGGCAGCCGGCACCGGCGCCGTCACCCGCGCGCTGTCGTCCGCGCTCGGCAGCGACACCAGGATCGTGGCGACCGACCTGAATGAGCCGATGCTCGAACGAGCGAAGTCACAGATGCCGAGCGGGACCGCAATCACCTGGCGGCAGGCCGATGCACTGAACCTGCCGTTCGACAATGCGAGCTTCGACGTCGTCGCCTGCCAATTCGGCGCGATGTTCTTCCCCGATAAGCCCAAGGGTTATTCGGAGGCGCGCCGCGTGCTGAAGCCGGGCGGCCGTTTCCTGTTCAGCATGTGGGGTCGCATCGAAGACAACGAGTTTGCTGACGTGGTGACCCGGGCATTGGCGGAGGTCTTTCCGGCCGATCCGCCGCGCTTCCTGGCGCGCACGCCTTATGGCCACTGCGCGGCCGACCCGATCCGGGCCGATCTTGCAGTCGCGGGCTTCGGCAAGATCGAAATCGACGACGTTCGGCTGCAAAGCCGGGCCAATGCGCCTCATGATCCTGCGATCGGCTTTTGCCAGGGATCACCGTTGCGCGGCGAGATCGAGGCGCGCGGCGGTATCGGCCTTGATGCGGCGACCGAGCACGCCGCATCGGCCGTTGCGCGCCGCTTCGGCAGCGGCGCGATCGAAGGCCGGATTCAGGCGCTGGTGATCTCAGCGGCCGCGTAACGACGCGCTTCAGATCGTGGGCAGGACCGAGAACCGCTCCCCTGCCCGGCGCTGGTTCAAAAGATCGGAATTGCCAGATGCGGCGTGCACGGCAGCGACGCGCGCCGAGAACGGACCGCGGCCACATGCCGTGATCATTTCAGTGACGACGTCGTCGGGACCGGCGAATACCGCCTCGACGCTGCCGTCGCGGCGGTTGCGGACCCAGCCTTCGAGGCCGCGTGCGTTTGCCTGCTCGTCGACCCAGCCGCGATAGCCGACACCCTGGACGCGGCCGCTGATGGTGACGTGGCGGATCACGCCGCTCATTTCTTCAGACCGAGGAACTCGCCGCTGCGCGCCTTGGTCTCCGCCTCGCGCATGACGCGGCCGGTCAGTTCGGACGAGGCGATACCCTTGAGGTTCTTCGGCGAGGTGCCTTCGCGCAGCGCCTTCAGCGTCTCGTAGACGGCCTGGGTTGCGGCCGCGAATGGCGCGTGGCCTTGCAGCGCGATCCTGACGCGCCGGCTTGCCAGATAGTCGAGCGCGGTCATCTCCTCCGGCGCGCCGCCGAGCACGATCGGCAGCGTCGTCGCGGCCGAGAGCGCCTCCAACTCGCCACGCGATTTGATGCCGGTGAAGAACAAGCCATCGACGCCGACCGCCTCATAGGCCCTGGCGCGTGCGATCGCATCGTCGAGACCGGTGATCGAAACGGCACCGGTCCGGCCCAGGATGACGAGCGACGGATCGCTGCGGCCGTCAAGCGCCGCCTTCATCTTGCCGACGCCTTCCTCCAGCGAGATCAGCTGGGTCTTGGCCTGGCCGAACACCTGCGGCAGCAGCGTGTCCTCGATGGTGAGGCCGGCCGCGCCGGCGGCCTCCACCTCCTGAACCGTGCGGCGGACATTGAGCGCGTTGCCGTAACCGTGGTCGGCATCGACCAGCACCGGCAGCGTCGACGCACGCGACATGCGGCGTATCTGCTCGGCGAATTCGGTCAGCGTGATCAGCGCAATATCGGGATCGCCGAGCACGGCGAGCGACGCCACCGAGCCGCCGAACATGCCGAGCTCGAAGCCGAGATCCTCCGCAATCCGGATCGAGGTCGCGTCATAGACCGAGCCCGGGCGGATGCAGATCGATCCGGTGAGTATCGATCGCAGGGCTTCGCGGCGTTTGCGGAAGGCCATGATGTGTCTCCATCCACGTCATTGCGAGGAGCAAAGCGACGAAGCAATCCATCTCTCATCATATGAGGCTAGATGGATTGCTTCGCTGGCGCTCGCAATGACGGTGCTAAGCGAACTCCAGGATCAGCGCGTCGACCGAGAGCGTGGCGCCGGCGGCGGCGTGGATCTTCTTGACCGTGCCGTCACGCTCGGCGCGCAGCACGTTCTGCATCTTCATGGCTTCGACCACCGCCAGGGTCTCGCCGGCCTTGATCTCCTGCCCCTCGGTCACCGCGATCGACACCACGAGACCAGGCATCGGGCACAGCAACTTCTTGCCGGTGTCGGCGGCCGAGACCACCGGCATCAACCGCGCCGAGGTCGCCTCGGTCTCGGTGAAAACATAGACCGGGATCTCAAAACCCTGATGCGCGAGGCGGAAGCCGTTGTTGATCGCCCGCACCTGCACGGCGACGAAGTTGCCGTCGATGGTGCCCTGCCAAACCGGATCGCCCGGCACCCAGCCCGACACCAGATTGTGCGGATTGCCAGGGAGCCCGTCGGCGGCAATGAAGCGCACCGCGATGGCGTCACCCTCGCGGGCGACATCGAGCGCGATCTCGGCGCGGTCGAGCCACACCGCGCGGCGGCGCTCGCGCAGCACCACGCGGCCGCCCATCTGGCCGGAGATCTGCCGCTTGCGCTCGCCCAGCACGTGGTCGATGGCGGCGCCGACCGCAGCCAGCCGCCGCGCGAACTCGCCCTCGGGTGCGTGCGCCGAAAATCCCTTGGGGAACTCTTCCGCAATGAAGCCGGTCGACAGCCGGCCCTCGCGCCAGCGCGGATGGTTCATCAAGGCCGACAGGAACGGAATGTTGTGCCGGATGCCGTCGACATAGAAGGCGTCGAGCGCGGTCGCCTGCGCCTCGATCGCCGCGGCGCGCGACGGGGCGTGGGTGACGAGCTTGGCGATCATCGGATCGTAATGGATCGAAATCTCGCCGCCTTCCTGCACGCCGGTGTCGTTGCGGATCGTGATGCCGTCATGGCTGGCCTCGGCCGGCGGACGGTATTTCACCAGGCGCCCGATCGACGGCAGGAAGTTGCGGAACGGATCCTCGGCATAGACGCGGGATTCCACCGCCCAGCCGGTCAGCGTCACGTCCTTCTGCGCGATCGCGAGCTTCTCGCCGGCGGCGACGCGGATCATCTGCTCGACGAGATCGATGCCGGTGATCAATTCGGTGACGGGATGCTCGACCTGCAGGCGGGTGTTCATCTCCAGGAAGTAGAAGCTCTTGTCCTGGCCGGCGACGAATTCCACGGTGCCGGCCGAATCGTAGTTCACGGCCTTCGCCAGCGCGACGGCCTGCTCGCCCATCTTGCGGCGGGTGGTCTCGTCGAGCAGCGGCGACGGCGCCTCCTCGATGACCTTCTGGTTGCGGCGCTGGATCGAGCACTCGCGCTCGCCGAGATAGATCACATTGCCATGCTTGTCGCCGAGCACCTGGATCTCGATGTGCCGGGGATCGACGATGAATTTCTCGATGAAGACGCGGTCGTCGCCGAACGACGACTTCGCCTCGGCCTTGGCGAGGTTGAAGCCTTCGGCGACCTCCGCCTTCGAATGCGCGATGCGCATGCCCTTGCCGCCGCCGCCGGCGGAGGCCTTGATCATCACGGGGTAGCCGATCTCGTCGGCGATCTGGACGGCGTGCTTGTCGTCCTCGATGACCCCGAGATGACCCGGCACGGTCGAAACCTTCGCCTTCGCCGCGGCCTTCTTGGATTCGATCTTGTCGCCCATCGCGGCGATGGCGCCGGGGTTCGGACCGATGAAGACGATGCCGGCGGCTTCCAGCGCGCGCGGAAACGCCTCGCGCTCGGACAGGAAGCCGTAACCGGGATGCACCGCCTGCGCGCCGGTCTTGCGGCAGGCCTCGACGATCTTGTCGATCAAAAGATAGCTCTCGGCCGCGGCGGGCGGTCCGATCAGCACGGCCTCATCGGCCATCTCGACATGCAGCGCGTCGCGGTCGGCCTCGGAATAGACGGCGACCGTCTCAATCCCCATACGGCGCGCAGTCTTGATGACCCGGCAGGCGATCTCGCCGCGGTTGGCGATCAGGATTCGTTTGAACATGCTCTTCTTGCTTGGGCTTTTTCGGACTTCGAATTGTCCATTTGGCAGGATTCCTCCCCGCGCAATCTGGCACGGGCGATTGGGCGTAACCACTCCGTTGGTACAGCAAATTGCCCCGGAGGCAACGGTCTAATGCAGACCCTGCCCACTGCCCGGCCAGTCCCTGGTCAGTCCTCGGCGGTAGCCCGATCGGTATTTCAGCCCGAATAGGTCTTGAAGCGGCCACGCGAATGAGCCTTCGCGACGGCCTTCATCAGCTCGCTGACCTCGTTCTCCAGGAATTCATTGGCCACGATCAGCGCCCGGATGGTGGCGCGCAAATTCCCGCCGCAGGCGGAAATGGCCTGATCGACAGCGGCTTCCAGCCCGTCATCGTCGTCAGATTCGGGCCGTGCAGACATCATGGGGTATCCGGGATTCAGGTGGCGCATCACGTTCCTATTTTGTTCTCATCAAGTCAATTGGATCTTTGATCGGGCGCGGCCTCCTGGGCCGTCTTTCTCTTCCGCCGCCAGCGCGCGAGGCATTCCAGGCTCCAAATGCCGGTGATGATTTCGGCGGAGGACGTTGATAACGAAACTCGCCCATGCGCATCCCTTCAATGGCAATGTCCGGCCGTTCTGCGCCACGGAATGCCGATCGGGATGTGACGGTTCGCACGCCCCGCTCGCGAACAGTCCTTGGTTGGATCGTACCGGCTTGTGCTAGAAGTTCGGCTGCCCGCCAAAGATCTGAAGTTGAGAAAATGCGGTTTCGAAATCCGGTCGCCACGACGCTTCTCCTGGCCTTCCTGTCTGCAACCACCAGCCCGACTGCAACCGCAGGCCCCACGGCCACGGCGGTCATCAAGGACGCCGGCACCGTTCAGCTCGGCAACACGACCTATCGGCTCGACGGCATCGACGCGCCGGCGGTCGATCAGCTCTGCATCGACGAGCACGCCGACGCCTGGACTTGCGGGATCGAGGCGCGCGACCAGCTGACCAGGCTGATCGGCGGCAAGCCAATTCATTGCGACGATATCGGCGTCGATCCGACCTTCAAGAAGCGCCGCCTCGGCGTCTGCAAGATCGAGGGCGACCCGACCAGCCTCAGCCAGGTGCTGGTCCAGAAGGGCTATGCTCTCAATGTCGAGGGGTCGGCCACTGGCCGATTCAAGCCGGATGAAGCCACCGCCAAGGACAATCGCGCCGGGCTCTGGAAGGGCTGCTTCGTGGCGCCGCGCGATTTTCGTACGGCCAGGAAGGATGGCGCCCTGCTCGGCAACGCCTGCCCCGCCGACCGTGACACGCAGATCCGCAATGTGCTCTTCCCCGACGACCTGCCGATGCCGGCCAGCTGCAACATCAAGGGCAAGTACGCCGTGCGGGCCCGCGTCACTGGCAATGTCGGCATCTACCACCTGCAGGCGTGCCGCAGTTACCCGGGCCTCGGCAATCCGGATCGCTGGTTCTGCTCCGAGGAAGATGCACAGGCCGCCGGGTTCCGCCGGGCCTATAATTGCCGGCCGCCCAAGAGCAAATGAAGAGCTCGTGGATTGCATCGTCATTCCGGGGCGCGAAGCGAACCCGGAATCTCGAGATTCCGGGTTCGACGCTTCGCATCGCCCCGGAATGACTCAGCCTAACGATTGCCGTAAATCAAGCTGGCAAAGCCGCCGCGTCCTGTGTGAGACTGCACCGAGAGGTTGCCGGCGCGTATGACCCCATCCGATCCCGCTGATGTGCTTCCCGAAGCTGCGGCAGCCGAACGGCTGCGGCAGCATCTTGAGGAGATCGCGCGCGAACGCGATCGCGCCCATCGCGAGCTCCAGGAGCGCGAAGCGGAGCTGGCGCGGATCCAGCGCATCGCGCGGGTCGGCGGACTCGAGATCGATTTCCGCGACGGCGTGCGCAACCGCCGCTCTCCCGAATATCTCCTGGTGCATGGGCTGCCGCCCGAAGAGATCAACGAGACCTATGAGAACTGGGTCGCGCGCATCCACCCCGAGGATCGCGAGCGCACGATCCGGCACCTGTTCGGCGTGCTCAAGGCCGGCGGCGAAGACTACACGGCCGAATACCGCATCATCCGCCCGAACGACGGCGAGAGCCGCTGGATCCGCGTCGTCGCCAAGATCGAGCGCGACCGCAGCGGCCGTGCGCTGCGGCTGGTCGGCGCCGATCTCGACGTCACCGATCAGATGCTGGCACAGGAGACCCTGCGCGAGAGCGAAGAGCGCTTCCGCCTGATCGCCGACAGCGCGCCGGTGCCGATCTGGGTGACCAAGCTCGACCGCACCCGCTCCTTTGCCAACCAGGCCTATCTCGACTTCCTTGGACTGCCGTTCGAGGAAGCGATCGTGTTCGACTGGCGCAAGGCGCTGCATCCGGATGACCTGCCGCAAATCCTGCAGGAGCAGATCACCGGCGAGCTCTCGCTGAAGCCATTCGTGCTCGAGGCCCGCTATCGGAACGCCGCAGGCGATTGGCGCTGGCTGCGCTCGGAATCGCAGCCGCGCTGGGACCCGAACGGCAAGCACATCGGCTTCATCGGCGTCGCCCACGACATCACGGCGGCCAAGGAAGCCGAGATCGAGCTGCGCAAGCTCAACGAGTCGCTTGAGCGGCGCATCCTGGAGCGCACCGCGCAGCTCGAATCCCGTGAAGCGCAGACGCGCGCGATCCTGGAAACCAGCCATCAATACCAGATGCTGCTCAACCGCGATGGCGGCTTGCTCTACACCAACCAGACGGCGCTGGCCGGCATCTGTACCGATGCCGCCGACGTCGTCGGCAAGCCGTTCTGGGACACGCCGTGGTTCGCCGCGACCGAGGGCATGCCGCGCGTGATCCAGAATGCCTTCGCGACCGTGATGCGCGGCGAGGAAGTCAAGATCGAGATGCAGCTGCGCCTGCCGATCGGCGAGCGCTATTTCGATTTCGCGATGCGGCCGCTGCAGGACCAGCACGGCACCATCGTCGGCGCCGTTCCGGAGGCCGTCGATATCACCGAACGGCGCCGCGGCGAGGAAGCCCTGCGGCAATCGCAGAAGATGGAAGCCGTCGGCCAACTCACCGGCGGCGTCGCGCACGATTTCAACAACCTGCTCACCATCATCCGCTCCGCGACCGACTTCCTGCGCCGCCGCGATCTGCCGGATGACCGGCGCCGCCGCTATATCGATGCGATCTCCGAGACCGTGGAGCGGGCCTCCAAGCTCACCGCCCAGCTATTGGCATTTGCGCGCAGGCAACCGCTCAATCCGGAAGTGTTCAATGTCGGCACGCAGGTCGACAGCGTGACGCAGCTGATCCGCCCGCTGGTCGGCGCGCGGATCCACATCGAGGTCAGGATCGAGGATCCCGACTGCTTTGCGATCGCCGACATCGGCCAGTTCGAGACCGCGCTACTCAATCTCGCGGTCAACGCCCGCGATGCCATGAGCGGCGAAGGCCAGCTGACGATCGGCGTCCGGAAGGTCAAGAATATCCCTGCCCTGCGCGCCCAGGCCTCGCGCAGCGGCGATTTCGTCACGGTCTCGATCCAGGACACCGGCACCGGCATCTCGCCGGAAAATCTTGACGCGATCTTCGAGCCATTCTTCACGACCAAGGAGGTCGGCAAGGGAACGGGTCTCGGATTGAGCCAGGCCTTCGGCTTCGTCAAGCAATCCGATGGAGACATCGAGGTCACCTCTACGCCCGGGCACGGTGCGACCTTCACCATCTATCTGCCGCACGCGATGCGCCCGGCGGACGCCAAGGTCGCCGCCAGCGCGGGCACCGAGCAGGCTTCGATCGGCCGCGGCTATCGCGTCCTCGTGGTGGAGGACAACGACGATGTCGGCCAGTTCTCCACCGAGCTGCTCGAGGATCTCGGCTATTCGGTCAAGCGCGCGGCCAATGCCAATGCCGCGCTCTCGATCCTCTCGGAGAACGAGTTCGCCGCCGACTTGGTGTTCTCCGACGTGATCATGCCGGGCATGAACGGCGTCGAGCTCGCCGGAATCATCCGCGATCGCTTTCCTGGACTGCCGGTGGTGCTGACCAGCGGCTACAGCAACGTGCTCGCCGAGAACGCGCACAGCGGCTTCGAGCTGATCCAGAAACCCTATTCGGTCGAGGCGCTGTCACGGACGCTCCGCAAGGCGATCGCCGAACAGCGGGCGACTGCTTCCAGGCCCTGATCCTGCCGCCGGCCGCGCTCTACTGGATCACGACATGGGCGACGCCGAGCTGAAGGATGCCGAGCGCGCGGGCCGCCGTGGTCGACACATCGATGATCCGTCCACGAACGAACGGGCCCCGGTCGTTGACGCGGCACCGGATCGATTTTCCCAGATACGAGACGGTGATCATGCTGCCGAATGGCCGCTTGCGATGCGCGCAGGTCATCTCGCCACTCCTGCCGATGCCACGATAATAGGACGCAAGGCCACTCTCTGCGTTTGCCATGCACGAGGCAAACAGCAGCATGGCCGCGGACGTTGCTGCGGTTTTCATTGATCGCCTGCCGGTCGAGCCCCGCAAGGGAACGCGGTTCCACGGGTTCGGTTCCGCGCCTCGGGCAGGTCGATTTTTAGGAACTTTTCGGAGGAAAGCGTCAGGCGGTCGCGGCTGGATCGATCAGGGCAATGCCGAGCTCGGGCCGCTTCCGCCGGCGAAGCCTGGCAGGGGCTTCGGTGACCACAACCTCCAGTGTCGGCCGAACGATGCCGGCAAGCAGATGGCCGCCGCGCGTCGATCCATCCGACAGTCCGAGCACGATGTGAATATGCAGGCTGGCCTTGCCGTCGTCGCCGGTCGCGATATCGCCGATCGCGCACAGCACCTCGCATTGCTCGTTGATCTCGATCTTCCGATAGCTCTTGGATGCGAAATCGAACCAGCCGACGGTTGCCCGCTCGAACGCGCCGATCGCGGTGAGCGATGCCGCCGTCACCTTGGCATCATTGGCAAACTTCGTCAGCGCGCCGAACGCTTCCTCGCCGCTATCGAGCACGACGACGTGAACCTGCGCGCTGGGCGCATCGGACACGAGCTTGCTTTTCATGGACCGCCTCGCCTCTCAAGAGCTTCCACTCTCAATCGGAGACGGCGACGATTGTTCCTGACGGACCGGATCGACAGGCGCTCAGGCGGCGACGCAATCGGCCGCGAGCAGCGTCCGCAGGTCCCGCGCAGGAACCGGCCTGCTGAACAGGTAGCCCTGCATCTGCGTGCAGCCGAGCATCTGCACGGTGTCGCGCTGCTGATCGGTCTCGACGCCCTCGGCAGTGGTGATCATGTTGCGGTCGGCTGCGATCGAAACCACGGCGCGGATGATCGAGGCCGAGCCACTGTTGCGGGTCACTTCCTTGACGAAGCTGCGGTCGATCTTGATCTTGTCGAACGGGAAGCGTTGCAGATATTGCAGCGACGAGTATCCGGTGCCGAAATCGTCGAGCGCGATGTGGACACCGAGCGCGCGGAGCTGGCCGAGCGTGACCAGCGCCGCATCGTCGTCGGCGATCAGCACCGCCTCGGTGATCTCGAGCTCGAGCCGGCGCGGATCGAGCCCGCTCTCGGCAAGTGCATTCGCAACCTTCAGCGCCAGCGTCTCCGACTTGAACTGGATCGGCGAGACGTTGACCGCGACGCGCACATGCGCCGGCCAGGCTGCCGCCTCGGTGCAGGCGGTGCGCAGCACCCACTGCCCGATCTCTTCGATCAGCCCGGTCTCTTCGGCAACCGGTATGAACTCCGCCGGCGAGATCATGCCGCGCACGGGATGCCGCCAGCGCAGCAACGCCTCGCAGCCGGTCACCTCGTCGCTGCGCAGGTCGACCAGCGGCTGGTAGTGCAGCTCGAAGCCGCCCTCGGCCAGCGCGATACGCAAATCGGCCTCCAGCGCGCGGCGCAGATTGGCCTGCGCCTCCATCGCCGGATCGAAGAAGCGATGGGTCCTGCGGCCCGCCGCCTTGGCGGCGTACATCGCAAGGTCGGCACATTTGAGCAGGCGGAACAGATCGGAGCCGTGGCGCGGGGCGATCGCAATGCCGATGCTGGCGTCGCTCGACAAATGGTGGCCGAGGCAGTCGAACGGCGTGCGCAGCGACTGATAGATGCGTGCGACCAGGTCGCCGACGTCGTCGTCCGAGGTGATGTCGTGCTGGACGATCGCGAACTCGTCGCCGCCGAGCCGCGCGATGAAGTCGTTCGACCCGACCGACTGGCGCAACTTCTCGGCGACGCGCCGGAGAAACTCATCGCCGATCAGATGGCCTAGCGTGTCGTTGATCCGCTTGAACTCGTCGATATCGATGTAATGGATGGCGAACTCGCGCGTGGCGGCCTCGAGCAGCAGCCCCTCCGCGTGGCGCTGGAACAGCGTCCGGTTCGGCAGATTGGTCAGCGCGTCGTAATGCGCGAGATACTCGATCCGCGCTTGCGCACGCCGCCCATCGGTGACGTCTTCGAGCGTGGTGGCCCAGCCGCCGTCGGGCGCACGCTTGTAGATCAGGCGGATGCTGCGACCGTCCGGCGTCGTGATCACGGAGTCCCGAACCTCATCGCCCCTCGGGTTGGTGAAGCGGGCGCAGTACTCGTCGACGTCGCCGACAAACGAGCCGATCGCCTGGCGATGCAGGATCAGCTCGCGCAGATGGCAGCCCGGCCTCGCGACATCAGGCGAGAGGCCGAACATGTCGATATATTGCTGGTTGCAGATCACGAGCCGCGCCGAGGCGTCGAACAGCAGCAGCCCCTGCGTCATGGTGTTGATGGCGGTGTCGAGGTGCTGGCTCTTCTCGGACAGCCTGCGGCTTGCCGCATCGTGCTGCCGCTGCAGCTGGCGGACGATCAGGAAGACCGCGAAGCTGATGATCAGTACCGCCAACACGGCTGCGCAAAATTGCAGTTTGGTCTGAGTGCGCCAGTCCTCCAGCGCGCTCGATGTTTTCGTGGTAGCGAGGATCAGGATTGGAAAATGCGACAGCGATCTGACCGCACCGACGTTCTCCTCGCCTGAAGCGCCAACGAACCGTCCCGAGGTGTTGCCGCCAAAGCTGATGACCTTCTGAAACACCGGCAGATTGATGATGTTGCGACCGATCACGCCGGCATCCTGCGGATAGCGTGCGATGATGGTGCCGTCGCGGTGGATCATCGAAATCACGGTGTCGCCGCTCAGCGCCAGCGAGGCGACGAAATCCTCGAAATGGCTTGGCTCGACGCCGCGGCTCGCGAAGCCGATGATCTCGCCGTTGCGCCCGGTGATCTTGCGCGCAAAGATCGTGGTCCAGTTGCCGGTCACCTTGCTCATTGCGGGCTCGACGATGACAGGAGACGTTGGCCGTCCCGAAGTGAACTCCTGGAAATAGCGCCGGTCCGCAACGCTGATGTCGGGCACCGGCCACATCTCGGATGAGTTGATCAGCCATCCCTTGGCGTTGAACAGATTGAGCCCGCCGACATGCGGCAGCGCCGCCAGCCGCGTGCGCAGCATCTCGTGCGCGCTCAGGAGTGACATGTTCCTTTCGAACTGATCGGCGGTCTCGACCTGCTCGGCCCGCAGGTAATTCACGATGTCGTCGTGGACATGCTGGAGATCTGTAAGCTGCTGATCGAAATGCCGCGACAGCAGCAGCGCAGTGTTGTTGAGCTCGCGCTCGGACATCTCCAGCGCGCGCTCGCGAAACTGCAGCGCGAGATAGCCGGTGCCAAGCGTGATGGCGAGCACCAGCAGCGCGGCGCTCAAGACGAGCCACTGGATCGCGCCCATCCTGCTGGCGCGCAACACACCCTTGATCGACAGCCGCCGGTATTCCGGCACGCTGCTCGTCGAGACAACCGACATTTTCCTGCCCCTGTGGATGCCCTTGTACGGGAACACAACCCAAGGGGTGGTTAGGAAAATCAGTTATCGGACGGTTAAGGCCAACGTGGACTCGCGCAGAGCCGGCCACTCGGCCGCTCCATACTCACGAGCTGCCGCAAGCCGAAGCCTCGGGCGGCGCGGCCTTGGGCTGTGGGGCGCAACACGCGCTCTGTTTGTCTTCCTGCTTCTCGTGCGCGACACGCGCGGTCCGCTCGCCGGTGCCGTCGCCATAGACGATGCTCTCACCGGTCGTGTGGAACGTCTCCCAGGCGATCCCCGCGGGATCGTCGATCCACGACTTCTCGGACTTGGCATAACAGCACACCGTTTGGCCCTGCTCGATGACCTCGCCGCCGGCCTTGCGCAGCCGTCCGTACACCTCGCCGAGCTCTTCAGCGCTCTCGACCTGAATGCCGAGATGGTCGAGGCCCGGTTCGCGGCGTCGGCTCGAGATCGCGAAGTTGACGCGGGGATCGTCGAGCATCCATTTGGCATAGTCTGATTTCACGACCGTCGGCTCGGCCCCGAACAGCGCCGAGTAGAAGCCGACCGATTGCGGGATGTCCTTGACGGCGACGTGAACATGCATGCGCTTCATGGTGCAGTCCCTTTAGGTTAGGGCGGCGACGCTGGATGGATATTCCATCCCAAGCATGCTCAGATATCAACAGTGTTACAACAGGAGTTCTGCTGCGGAATGGATGCGCTGACGCTGTTCGGGTTATTCGCCGTGACCATGATGCTCGTCTGCTATGCGGCCGAAGATCGCAGCCCCTGGTTCATCCTGGCCTTCGCTGTCTCCTGCGCGCTCGGCTCGGCCTACGGTTTCCTGCAGGGCGCCTGGCCGTTCGGCCTCGTCGAAGCGATCTGGGCGGTCGTCGCGGCGCGCCGATGGCTGCTGCGCCGAACCGCAGACCGCGCGTAACGTTATAGTATCCGCGGCCAATCTGTCGCGGACCGGAACTTGAATGCGCGCGGGCACGGCGCT
This sequence comes from Bradyrhizobium sp. USDA 4504, assembly GCF_054063995.1. Taxonomy (NCBI): domain Bacteria; kingdom Pseudomonadati; phylum Pseudomonadota; class Alphaproteobacteria; order Hyphomicrobiales; family Nitrobacteraceae; genus Bradyrhizobium; species Bradyrhizobium sp. USDA 4504. The sequence continues at coordinate 3,440,141 of NZ_JBSSGV010000001.1, forward strand.
AAGTAGGCCCCATGGACGCTTCGCGCACCATGATTCAGTCTTCTCCTCACGCAACGGGATCGCGCCGCTGGCGCAGCCTGCTTGCGGGACTGATTTCGCTTGCGCTGGTGCTGTCGTTCTTCCACGGCTGGACCTCCGACGGCGATGCCGACGCGGCTCCCGGCTTCTCGATCGCGCAGTCGATCAACGACACCGGCGGCAAGGCTCCGGCGCATCCCGCCTCGCCTCACAGCGACCATTGCCTGACGCACGTCGCCTCCGTGGCTCCGCAGGAGGCCGCGTTCCCGATCGCCTATGCGCCGCACAGCTACGGCGACACCAACATCGGGCTGCCGGCCTCGGCCGATCGCCGCTCGCCCTTCAAGCCACCCCGCGCCTGATCCGGTCGACGTGACCGGCCGTGCGCTGCTGCCATTCGGCAGCGCGCACCCTTCCGCACAGATCGATGTCGCGACAGCGCAGGGCCATCGGCCTGCGCTGCGGAGAGGCGCATATGAAACGGGTTGTTCTATTTTTCGCCGGCGTGGCCGCCGGCATTGCACTGGTCGTTGTGGCGGCCGGATGGATCGGCTGGCCGGTCAGGTTCCCGGCCGCGACGCAGGAGACTGCGACGACAGACGCAAAGACCGAGGCCCGGCACGAGGCCCCCGGGCATATCGAGCTGAGCGAAGACCAGGTTCGCGAAGCCGGCATCACGTTCGCGCAAGCCAGCGGCGGCATGCTGAAGCGGCATTTCCTCGCGCCGGGATCGCTGATCCCCGATGCGGATCATATCGGCCGGGTCTCGGTGCGCGTGCTTGCGACGGTCACAGAACTGCGCAAGCGTCTCGGCGACGTCGTCGAGAAGGGCGAGATCGTCGCCGCGATCGAAAGCCGCGAGGTGGCCGACGCCAAGAGCGAATACCTCGCCGCACGGCTCACCAACGATTTGCAGCAGACCCTCTACGCGCGGCAGAAGACGCTGGTCGAGACCCGCATCGTGTCGGAAAACGAGTTCCTGCGCACGCGGCTGACCGCGAACGATGCCCAGATCAAGCTCGACGGCGCCCGGCAGAAGCTGTTCGCGCTTGGTCTCTCGGAGGCCGAGATCGCCGACCTGCCGAACCAGCCGCCGGAGAGCCTGCGGACGCAATTCTTGCGCGCGCCGATCAGCGGCCGCGTATCCGAGCGGCGTGTCGACCTCGGCGGATTGATCGGGCGCGAGGGCCAGGAGAGCGAGCTCTATGTCATCGTCAATCTCGACGACATCTGGGTCGATCTCGCGGTCTCCCCCGAAGACATCGGCGCGGTCCGCGAAGGTGTTTCGGTGAAAATCCGCGCCATCGGCACCGAAGATGAAGCCAATGCCGGTGTGATCTTCGTCAGCCCCCTGCTCGACCGCGAGACCCGCAACGCGCGCGTGATCGCGACCATGCCCAACAAGGACCACCGCTGGAAGCCGGGTACCTTTGTCACCGCCGAGGTCCCGCTGTCAGGCGCGCCGTCGACCGTGATCGTCTCGAAGAAGGCGCTTCAAACCATCAAGGGAACGCCGACCGTGTTCGTGCGCGATGCCGACGGCTTCGAGGCGAGATCGGTGCGGACCGGCCGCGAGGACGACGACGATATCGAGATCGTTGCCGGCCTCGCGGCCGGCGAGACCATCGCGGTCCAGAACACCTTCACGCTGAAGGCGGAGTTCGAGAAGGACGAGGCGGAGCACGACCATGATTGAGCGCATCATTGGTCTTGCGATCCGGCGGCGCTGGGTGGTCGTCACATTGACGGCGATCCTGATGGTCCTCGGCGGCCTTGCATTGACGAAGCTGCCGATCGACGCGGTGCCCGACATCACCAACAAGCAGGTCCAGATCAACACCGTGGCCCCGGCGCTGTCGCCGGCCGAAATCGAGAAGCAGATCACCTTCCCGATCGAGACGGCCCTGGCCGGCGCGCCCGGCCTCGAGAGCACGCGCTCGCTCTCCCGTAACGGCTTCTCGCAGATCACGGCAGTGTTCAGCGAGGCCACCGACATCTATTTCGCCCGCCAGCAGGTCGGCGAGCGCCTGACCGAAGTCCGCGCGCGCCTGCCGCAAGGCATTGAGCCGCGGATCGGCCCGACCTCGACCGGCCTTGGCGAAATCTACATGTGGACCGTCCATTACTCTGGCCAAAAGGTGCAGACCGACGGCGCGCCGGGCCTGCAAAGCGACGGCCGCTTCCTGACGGCGGACGGTCAGATGCTGCAGAGCGAGGTCGAGAAGGACGCGTATCTGCGCACGGTGCAGGACTGGATCATCAAGCCGCAGATCAAGATGGTGCCTGGTGTCGCCGGCGTCGATACGATCGGCGGATACCTCAAGCAGTATCAGGTCCATCCCGATGCGGCGAAGCTGATTGCGCTCGGTCTCACCTTCGCCGACGTTGCCAAGGCGATCGAGACCAACAATGTCAGCCGCGGTGCGCGCTATATCGAGCGCAACGGCGAAGGCTTCGTCGTGCGCTCCGGCGGCCGGCTCGAGAACATCGACGAGCTCGGCGCCGTCGTCGTCACCACCCGCGGCGGCGTCCCGGTACGGATCCGCGACCTCGCCACGCTTTCGATCGGCGGCGAGACGCGCACCGGCAGCGCCAGCGAGAACGGCCGCGAGGTCGTGGTCGGCACCGCGCTGATGCTGATCGGCGCCAACAGCCGCACCGTGTCGGCCGCGGTCGACGCCAAACTGCGGACAATCATGCCGTCCTTGCCGGCCGGCATCGAGGTCAAGACGGTGCTGGATCGCACCCAGCTGGTCGATGCAACGATCGGCACGGTGGCGCGCAACCTCAGCGAAGGCGCATTGCTCGTGATCGCCGTGCTGTTCGTGCTGCTCGGCAATTTCCGCGCGGCATTGATCACGGCGATGGTGATCCCGGTCGCGATGCTGATGACCGCGATCGGCATGTGGCAAGGCCGGATCAGCGCCAATCTGATGAGCCTTGGCGCGCTGGATTTCGGCCTGATCGTCGATGGCGCCGTGATCATCACCGAAAACAGCCTGCGTCACCTCGCCGAGAAGCAGCATGCGCTCGGCCGCGTGCTGACGCGCGATGAACGGCTGGCGACGGTGCGGGCCTCCGCGGCGGAAATGGTGCAGCCGAGCCTCTACGGCCAGGCCATCATCCTCTTGGTCTATGTGCCACTGCTGACCTTCACCGGCGTCGAAGGCAAGATGTTCGAGCCGATGGCGCTGACCGTGATCCTTGCGCTCGCGGCCGCCTTCGTGCTGTCGCTGACATTGGTTCCGGCGCTGATCGCGATCGGCATCACCGGCCGCGTGCAGGAGCAGGAAAACCGGCTCGTTGCCGCCCTGAAGCGCTGCTACAGCCCGCTGCTCCGGCGCGCGGTTGCAACGCCTGTGCCGGTCATCGCGGTGGCGGTCGTGCTGTTCGCGACCGCCCTGTTCGGGTTCTTCCGCCTCGGCCAGGAGTTCATCCCCTCGCTCGACGAGAAGAACATCGCCATGCACGCGCTCAGGATTCCGAGCACGGCGCTGTCACAGTCGCAGGCGATGCAGCTGTCGGTCGAGAAGGCCGTCAGCCGCTTTCCGCAGGTGTCGTTCGTCTTCTCCAAGACCGGCACCGCGGAGGTGGCGAGCGATCCGATGCCGCCGAACGCGTCCGACACCTTCATCATCCTGAAACCGCGCGAGCAGTGGCCGGACCCATCGCTGACCAAGGAACAACTGATCGAGGACATCTCGAAGGCGGTCGGCCGGCTGCCCGGCAACGTCTATGAGTTCACCCAGCCGATCCAGATGCGCTTCAACGAGCTGCTCGCCGGCGTTCGCGGCGACATCGCGGTCAAGGTGTTCGGTGACGAGTTCGGGCCGATGCAGAAGAAAAGCTGCCAACCAGATTGCCTCGGCGCTGCGCAGCGTGCGCGGCGCGACCGACGTCAAGGTCGAACAGGCCGGCGGCCTGCCCGTGCTCGAGATCAAGGTCGACAAGGCGGCGATCGCCCGGCGCGGCCTCAGCGTTTCGGCCGTGCAGGACGTGATCGGTGCCGCGGTCGGCGGTCAGGATGCCGGTGTTGTGTACGAAGGCGATCGCAGCTTCGACATCGTGGTGCGATTGCCGGAGAGCGTGCGCTCCGATCTCGAGGCGCTGAGCAATTTGCCGGTCGCATTGCCGAAGGCAACGCCGAGCTCGCCGGTGCAGAGCCTGCCGCTCAACCGCGTCGCCCAGTTCTCCTTCACCGAGGGGCCGAACCAGATCAGCCGCGAGAACGGCAAGCGCCGCATCGTGGTGACAGCCAATGTTCGCGGCCGCGATCTCGGCTCGGTGGTCGAGGAAGCCCAGGCAAGAGTCACGCAATCGGTGCAGCTGCCGCCGGGCTATTGGATGACCTGGGGCGGCCAATCCGAGAACCTCGCCGCGGCGCGCCAGCGCCTGGCCGTCGTGGTGCCGGCGTGTTTTGCGATGATCTTCCTGTTGCTGCTGGCGGCGATGGGCTCGGCCCGCGATGCCCTGCTGGTGTTCAGCGCGGTGCCCCTGGCGCTCACCGGCGGCATCGCCGCACTTTGGCTCCGCGGCATGCCGTTCTCGATCTCAGCGGCGGTCGGCTTCATCGCGCTGTCGGGCGTTGCGGTGCTGAACGGGCTCGTGATGCTGAGCTTCATCCGGCAGTTGCGCGAGCGCGGCGTGCCGATGCGGGAAGCCATCGAGCAAGGCGCCCTCACCCGCTTCCGCCCCGTGGTGATGACCGCCTTGGTGGCCTCGCTCGGCTTCGTGCCGATGGCGTTCGCCACCGGCACCGGTGCTGAGGTGCAGAAGCCGCTCGCCACCGTCGTGATCGGCGGCCTGATCAGCGCGACCCTGCTGACGCTCGCCGTGCTGCCGGCGCTCTATGCCCGGTACGGGCATGCCGGCAGCGCTGCGCGCAATGAGAGAACCGCGATTCAGCCTGCGGAATGACGGTGTGTTGACCGGCGTCCTGCGGGAAAAATCCGGCCGTTACAGCGCCGAGCAAGCGCTGTAACATTTCTGTCATATGGCAAAACTAAACGAAGGCTGCGGCGGGCTGCCGCGGGGCTTCATCAGGGGGAACAGCAATATGCGTCGTGCCATTACCTTACTGTCCGCGAGCATAATCGCGCTTTCGGCGGGCGCCGCCTCGGCGCAGAACGCCAAGCCCCGCAACCTCATCCTGTTCGTCCCGGACGGCCTGCGTGGCGGCATCGTGACGCCGCAGACGGCGCCTGCGATGGCGGAAATCCGCGACAAGGGCGTCAACTTCAAGAATTCGCACTCGCTGTTCCCGACCTTCACGATGGCGAACAGCTCGGCGCTGTCGACCGGCCATTATCTCGGCGACACCGGCACCTTCTCCAACACGATCTATACCGGCTACACCTCGGCGCCGGCGGGCGACACCGTGGTCCCCTTCATCGAGAACGACGCGGTGCTCGCCGATGTCGACGATCACTTCAACGGCGACTACCTCAACGAGGAGACGCTGCTAAAGATGGCCCGCGGCCAGGGTTTCAGCACCGCCGCCATCGGCAAGGTCGGCCCGACCCTGCTGTTCGACCACACCGATCGCGGCAAGAACACGATCGTGGTCGACGATTCCACCGGCGGCAAGACCGGCGTGCCGCTCTCCGACGAGATGAAGGACGCGCTGACCAAAGCGGGCCTGCCGCTCGCCACGCCGAGCCGCGGCGACAATGCCAAGGCGGGCGACGCCAAGACACCCGGCACGACGGTCGCCAACGTGACGCAGCAGGCCTACATGGCCGACGTCGCGACCAAGGTCGTGCTGCCGATGTTCAAGGCGCGCAACAAGCCGTTCGTGCTGGTGTTCTGGTCGCGCGATCCGGACGGCAGCCAGCACAACACCGGCGACAGCCTCAACAGCATCACCCCCGGCATCAACGGCCCGACCTCGATGGCCGGCATCAGGAATGCCGACAACAACCTCGCCCAGCTGCGCAAGGCGCTCGACGAGCTCGGGCTTTCCGCCGACACCAACATCATGGTCTCCTCCGACCACGGCTTCTCGACGATCTCGAAGGAGAGCAAGACCAGCCCCTCGGCCAAGATCGCCTATAGCGACACGCCGCAGGATTTCCTGCCGATGGGCTTTGTGGCGATCGACCTCGCCAGGGCGCTGGACCTGCCGCTGTTCGACCCCAACGACAAGAACGCCAAGGTCGCCGACAACGCCCACACGAAGGCCGGCAACGGCGTGCTCGGCCAGGACCCGGCCAAGCCCGATGTCGTGATCGCCACCAATGGCGGCTCGGACCTGATCTATCTGCCGAACCGCGACAAGAAGCTCGCCGACCGCGTCATCAAGGCGCTGCTCGAGCAGGACTATGTCAGCGGCCTGTTTGTCGACGACAAGCTCGGCACCTTCCCCGGCACGCTGCCGATGTCGAACCTCAATCTGAAGGGCAAGGCGGTGACACCGAACCCGTCGATCGTGGTCAATTTCCGCTCCTGGTCGAGCGGTTGCGAGATCCCGACCAACTGCTCGGTGCAGGTCGCCGACACCGTGCTGCGCCAGGGCCAGGGCATGCATGGCAGCTTCAGCCGCGGCGACACCTTCAACTTCACTGCGGCGATCGGCCCCGACTTCAAGGCGGGCTATGTCGATCCGCTACCGGTCAGCAACGCCGATGTCGGCATGACCGCCGCCCAGCTGCTCGGCCTGCGCGCGCCGAACAATGGCGGGCTGATCGGCCGAGTGATGTCGGAGGCGCTGCCGAACGGCATCGTGCCGAAGATGGTCGAGGGCACCATCATGTCGAAGAAGCCGTCGGCCAACGGCCTGCGCACCGTGTTGAAATTCCAGCGAGTGCTCTCGACCCGCTATTTCGACGTCGCCGGGTTTCCGGGGCGGACGCTCGGACTCGAGGAAACCGGCGGCAAACAGAAAACGGCGGGGAAGTAATCCCCGCCGTTTTCGTCGAATTCCAGTTACGCGGGATGATGGCTTACATCATCCCGATGTCGAACACGTTGGGGAGCTGCGCCGCGAGCGGCAGCGCGGTCGCGCCGACCAGCGTCGCCACCATCGCCGCCAGCGCGCGGCCGGTGCGGCGCTGACCGCGCATCTGGCCCGCGATCCACTCCAGGACCTTGGTGTCCATCTTGGCGCCCTGCCTCGGCGCCCAGCGATCGATCTCGGTGTCGGGCGACAGCGCCACCGTGCGCGGCGGCACCGGCAGGCCGGACTCGGAGGCGGCATGGTGGGCGATCGCCTTGGCGAGCAGATCGTCGAACCGGCCGCCATCGCTGCGCTCGGCGGCGGCCTCGTTGATCGCGAACAGCGCCTCGATCTCGGCCCGGCTGATCGGCTGATGCTCGACCGCGGCCGCCGTCAGGATGCGCGCGCACCAGGCAGCGTCATCGGCATCGAGAGACCGGGAGAAATGGATGCGGCCCTTGGTGGTCGGGCCTTCGCCGGTGATCACGCCGTCGCGCACAATGGTGAGCGCATGGGCGGCAGTCTTGCGGCAGGACGGATGCAACGCACCGCTGAGAGGCTCAGCGGTCTTGGTACTTGGGGTAGACATTGTGGGAGCTTTCAATTCCTATCTCAGGCCAGCTTTTCCATGCGGGCGTAAACGAGTGGTTAATGATTCGGAACTTGCGTTCCGAGATTTTTAGATGGTTGCTATTTGGTCGCTTTAAACGTCGTCACGGTTCAGTCCTATAGCAGCCAGGGCCGGCGTGATGACTGCGATAAGCGGCATTATCTGGGCATTTCCAAGCCTTTGTGCCGCAGCTGATGTTTCGCCGCAGGGATCCGGATCAAAACAAGTTGCTTGGAATTCCGTCCTCAAGGAGAAATGTTTCACCTTTTTTCAGAACCCGTTCACTTAAGCCTTATCCCGTCCTATACTGGAACAGACAGCCTCAAATACAAATTCAGTTACAACTTCAAAGAGATGAGGTAAAATCATGGCACTTCAGATTGGCGCCGTCGCCCCCGACTTCGAAGCCGAGACCACCGAAGGAAAGATCAAGTTCCATGACTGGATCGGCAACAGCTGGGCGCTTTTGTTCTCCCATCCCAAGGACTTCACCCCGGTCTGCACCACCGAGCTCGGTGCGCTCGCCCGCCTGAAGCCCGAGTTCGACAAGCGCGGCGTCAAGCTGATGGGCTTGTCGGTCGACCCGGTGGACCGCCACGCCAAATGGTCCGACGACATCAAGGAAACCCAAGGCGCGGCGCCGAACTATCCGATGATCGGCGACACCGATTTCAACGTGTCAAAGCTCTACGACATGCTGCCGGCCTCGACCTCGGGCGATCCCCTCACCCGCACCGCCGCCGACAACCAGACCGTCCGCAACGTGTTCGTGATCGGACCGGACAAGAAGATCAAGCTGGTGATGGTCTATCCGATGACCACCGGCCGGAATTTCCAGGAGATCCTGCGCTCGATCGACTCGCTGCAGATGACCGCCAAGCACCGCGTCGCCACCCCTGCCGACTGGAAGCAGGGCGAGGACGTGATCATCGCGGGCTCGGTCAGCGACGACGAAGCCAAGACGATCTACCCGCAGGGCTGGAAGGCGCCGAAGCCTTATATCCGCATCGTGCCGCAGCCGAAGTAGCGGCAGGCTCACTGCGTCCGGGTGACCCGCGCACAGCCGATCATCGTCTGGTTTCGTGACGATCTGCGGCTGTCGGATCACCCGGCGTTGCATGAGGCGGCGGCAAGCGGCGCGCCGGTCGTCGGCCTCTATGTGCGCGACGAAGAGAGCCGTGCATTGATGCCGCCGGCCTTACGTCGGCTCGGGGGTGCGACGCGCTGGTGGCTGGCGCAGTCGTTGCGCGCACTTGGCAAGAGCCTCACCATGGCAGGCGGATCGCTGGTGCTGCGCACCGGACCGGCCGCGTCGGTGATCGCCACGTTGGCGCGCGAAATCGGCGCACGCGCCGTATTCTGGAACGACATCGCGCAGGCTCCGCATCAGGCCGTTGCCAGAGAAGTCGAAGCCGCGCTCGCAAGTGACAGCATCGACTCGCAAATTTTCCGCGGCGATCTGCTCGTCGAACCGAAGGCGCTCCGCAACAAGGACAACCGGGCCTTGCGCGTGTTCACGCCGTTCTGGCGGCGCGTCCAAGGCCTCGGCGATCCGCCAAGGCCGTTGCCGGCGCCGAAAAGACTCACATCCATCGGCGGCATCGCGAGCGACGCCCTCGATGACTGGGGTCTCGAACCGACACGGCCGGATTGGGCCGGCGGCCTGCGCGAGACCTGGACACCGGGTGAAGCCGCGGCGCAGGCGCGGCTGAAGCGATTCCTCGATGAGGGGATCAGCGGTTACGCCGACGACCGCGATCGGCCCGACCGCGACGGCACCTCGCGCCTGTCGCCGCATCTGCGCTTCGGCGAGATCAGCCCGCGGCAGGTCTTTCACGCGGCCCGCTTCGCCGCCGCGGAAGACTCGCGCCTTGCCGGCGACATCGACAAGTTCCTCAGCGAGCTCGGCTGGCGCGAATTCTGCCGCCATCTGCTGTTCGACGTCCCCGATATGGCGGATCGGAACTTGCAGGAGCTGTTCGATGCCTTTCGGTGGAGGCGCAGCGCTCTCGCCCTGGAGGCGTGGCAACGCGGACTCACCGGCTATCCGATCGTCGATGCCGGCATGCGCGAGCTCTGGCACAGCGGCGTGATGCACAACCGGGTGCGAATGGTGGCGGCCTCGTTCCTGGTCAAGCACCTCTTGATCGACTGGCGCACAGGCGAACAATGGTTCTGGGATACGCTGGTCGATGCCGATGCCGGCTCCAATCCCGCCAACTGGCAATGGGTCGCGGGCTGCGGCGCTGACGCCGCGCCCTATTTCCGCGTCTTCAATCCGGTCCTGCAGGGCGAGAAATTCGATCCCGACGGCGGCTATGTCAGGCGCTGGGTGCCGGAGCTCGCGCAGCTCTCCAACGAGCTGATCCATCAGCCCTGGACAGCGACACCGATCGAGCTGGCGAGCGCCGGCATCGAACTCGGCAAGACGTACCCGCCGCCGATCGTTGATCACAAGCAGGGGCGCGAACGCGCGCTTGCAGCTTACGCGAAGATCCGTCGCAAAGACTAAGCGCGGCGATTGACCAGCAGCACCGCCGCGGCGCAGGCGGCCATGCCGGCAATGGCGACATGATCCAGCCGCTCGTCGAACAGGACGTAGGCCATCAGCGCGGTCACCGCCGGCACCAGATAGAAAAGGCTCGCGACCGAGGTCGCGGCATGGTGACGGATCAGCCAGTACAACAGCCCGATCGAACCGATCGACAGCGCGAACACGAGCCAGGCCAGCGCCAGCACGAACTCGCCGGTCCAATGCACCACATTGGTCTCGAACACAAAGGCGCCGATACCGAAGAAGATCGTCACCGCGATGTACTGCACCAGATTGCCGGCGCGCCAGTCGATCCGGTTGCAATAGCGCCGTTGATAGAGCGTGCCCAAGGTGATGCTGATCAGCGAGACGCCGGAGGCGAGCCAGCCCCACCCCGCCTCGCCCGTCATCGGCCGGTTGTGCAGGATCAAGACGACGCCGGCGAGGCCGAGCACCAGCCCGCCCCATTGCAGCGGCGTGACGCGCTCGCCCAGCCAGCGGTTGGCAATGGTCGAGGTCAGGATCGGCTGCAGGCCCGGGATCAAGGCCGAGAGCCCCGCCGGAACCGAATGCGCGATCGCAATCGCGGTGCCGCCGAGGTAGAAGCCGTGCACCAGGATGCCGGCGACCGCGCTGTGGAAAATACCAGTCCGGTCCGGCCAGTTCGGCCGCGCGATCGCGGCGATGACCGCCATCACCACCACCACGAACGCCATCCGGATCGCCAGATAGGTCAGCGGCTCCGCATTGTTGATGACGTATTTGGTGCCGATGAATCCGGTGCTCCACAGCACGACAAAGATCGCCGGCGCCAGACGAGCGGCAGTTTCCTCGAAGCTCTTGTTCATTGCAGACCGTCATTGCCTGAAGATGAAGCAACCAGCAATCGCGAATTTTGTGGGGTGCCGCGCCCGTTTGCGCAAGCACACTTTCGTCCCGGCGCAAGCAGGCACGACAGTGGGGATGAGTCGCAATTCAAGATGACCAACACGCGGTGTCATCACCCGCGCATGACGCCGGAAGGAAGGAGAATGAGAGCTCACGGCTCTTTCCTGGCGTCGTCCCTGCGAAAGCAGGGACCCATACTCCGCGGCGGTTGTTGTGAACGGGACTCGTCGTATCAGCATCGCGCAACAATCAGCATTTGTGGTTATGGGTCCCTGCTCCCGTGCGCAATTGCGCACTAGGCAGGGACGACACTGGCTGTGTTGCGCGGTCAGTGGTTTGACAGGTTTTCACTGAGTTGCCCGTCGGGTCGACTTGCCGCGGTGACAGAGGCTCGCGAGCTCGCCGACCTCGCCAGTCCTCTCACGCGAAGCGCCGGCCGCACGCGCTGCCAATCACGACGATTTGTCCTCAGGGATGCCATGCGCGTTTATCGGATGCGACATGCCGCCCTCACCGATACGCTTCGGTGGAATCTCGCAGCCGTCGGTCGCGGCACGTTCCGGATTGCACTGGAATATACCGTCGCCGAATACCGGCGGCCAAAAACACTGCACAAGAAGAGCCGGCCACGAGCCGGACAAGAAGAAAAACAATGGATCAAGTGGCGTTGGTCGTCGTTCGGGCGGTCGAGAGCGGCGCGACGACGACGAAAGATATTATCGGCGTGACCAGATTGTCGCGTCTCAAGGTCGAGCGTGCACTGAGCACGCTGGAGAAGCAGAAGCTGCTCCTCCGCGAACGGCAGGGCTCGTGGGCCCTCGGCTTTCCCGTGGCTCCGACGGTCAGGCAATGTGGATCATGCACCCTCTGCTGCAAGGTGCTTGAGGTGACCGATCTCAGCAAGCCGGTGAATACGGTCTGCAGCCACATCCTGGCGGGCGGCGGATGCGAGATCTACCACGAGCGTCCCCGGCAGTGCCGCTCATTCAGCTGTGCCTGGCTGCAAGGCCACCTCGATGATGATTGGTTTCCCGAGACCACGGGCATGGTGCCGCATTTCGGGCTCGACGCGCTGAATGTGCAGGTCGACCTCGATGATCCCGACCGCTGGCGCGAGGAACCCTATTTCAGCAAGCTGTGCGAACTTTCGTTGAAGGGCCTCAGGGTAAGTGAAGGGCGGCCGTATGCCACCCTCGTCATCGTCGGTCAGGACCGCTACCTGCTGCTCGGGCGGACCATCGTGCCCGATCCAACGCTGTTCGGCACCGCCTTCGTGCCGATTACGCTCGACACCTTCCGCTACTGGAAGGCAACATCGCTTGAGCATCTGCAGCGGTTGAACGATCGGGTCATGGAGATCCAGCGCATCCAGCAGGAGTTCGGCCATTGCGCCATCCCTGACGACGACGATCCCTCCCCGCCTTACCGGCCGGCTCTTCTCCAACGGTCGAAGGAACTGGGCGTGATACGCACGACGTGACGACAGCCGGACACAGCGCAGGTCAGCTCGTCATCTCAGGTGATACTTCCTGCCGTTGGTATTCGGGTCTGTGTTGTCGCTGGTCGAGAACATCAAGGCCGGGCCGAAGTAATTCCAGGTGTCCCGGTAAAATGCGAAGCGGCCGGCACCCTTGTCGATGATCTCTTGCTGGGCGGTGTTCGCGGGCCCGAGAAGCCGGTCGTCTTCGTACAATCGGGCAGTCTCGAGCGTGCCGTCCACGTATTTGACGGGGATGAGATACGCATATCCCTTGTAAAGACGGAAGGCGCCACGCAACAGGTTCCTGTCGATCGGACTCGGAGGAACCAGAAAAAGGAATGCGCTCGACGCCAAGGCAAAGAGCGTCGATCCGATCGCGATGCACGTGCTGGCAGATGTCCTCAACGATACTTTTCCCTTGGCTCTTGCTTGCGAGGCTTCCCGCCTTCTGTAGCGCGCGCCTGCGGCGCAGACAACCGACCGCCCGCCGCCACGCCTTGTTGCGAGCCGGATCTGGCTCGCGATATTTCCGCATCGAACGACAATCAGATTGTCGCCGCGCGGCCGGCTGATCGGCCCAGGACTGCCATCAGCACCGTCGCGACGGCGCAGCACGCGAGCGCAACCTCCCAGCCTCCGGTCGCATCATGGGCAAGTCCGGCGAGCGGCGGACCCGCAGCGGCGAGCGAGTAGCCGAGGCACTGCGCCATGCCGGACAGCGCGGCCGCCTGGTGGCTATGCGAGGTTCGCAGGCTGACGAATGTCAAGCCGAGGATGAAGGCTGCACCCGCCCCGAAGCCGAACAGCGCGACCCACAGCATTGCGAGCGACGGACACTGCCACAATCCCAGCAGCGAGACGCAGGTTGCAAGCGACACGGCAATCGCAATCCCGCGCTGGTCCTTCATGCGCCGGACCATCGGCCCGAGGATCAGGCCGGGAAGCGCGGTCGCCAATTGCAACACACCGTGCAGCGTACCCGCCGTCGCCGCCGGGTAGCTTGCCTGCACGAGGATGGCGGGCAACCATCCGACGATGATGTAGAACACCAGCGAGGTCAGGCCGAGGAAGCCCGTCACCTGCCAGGCGAGCAGCGAGTGCCAGATGCGCCCGCGATGCGGCGACGAGGCCAGCTCGACCGTCGGGGCCGAGTGCGCCCCCAGGTGGGGTGCCCAGGCTATCAGCGCCACCAACGGAAAGATCAGCGTGCTCGCAAGCGAGAGATGCCAGTTCGATCCCGGGATTTGGGCGAGCGGGATTGCCACGACCGATGCGAGCGCCTGGGCCAATGCGGACGTGATCGCGTAAGCGCCGGTCAGGCTGGCGATGCGAGTCGGAAAGTCCCGCTTGAGCAAGCTCGGCAGCAGCACATTTCCAACGGCGATTCCGGCACCAATGGTGGCGGTGCCCGCGAACAGCGCCCAGACCGGACCGGACGAGCGCAGCGCGATCCCGGCCGCGATGACAAGCAGCGCACCGAACAGCGACCGCTCGATGCCCCATTCGCGCCCGAGCACAGCTGCAACCGGTGAGATCGCGGCGAACGCCAGCAAGGGCAGCGTCGTCAGGATTCCGGCCTCCGCCGCGCTGATCCCGCTGGTCTCACTGATCATGCCGAGCATCGGCGCGACGCCGGTAATGGGCGCGCGGAGCGTCGAGGCGATCAGCAGGATCCCCGTCAACAACAGCCCCTGCCCGCCCAGCGTGCGCATCGGTGCTATCATCGTCATCGCATGCTCCTGCCCATCTGAATGCGCCAAGCTATCGACTTGGCTGTCGGAAGAATTTACATATCTATTCTATCGATCGCTAAATTCGGTCACTCAACGGGTTTCCAGCTCCGTTATGGGCTTTCAACTTCGCTATCCCTGGCCGGACCTTGATCCGGATGACGTCGCGGCGGCGGCCATCGCCGTGCGCCTCGACGTCACCGAAAACAAGGTCGAGGCGGCCGAGCATGCGCACCGGAAGGGACAGCTCGTCTTCGCGCTCGGCGGCGGCGTGATGTGCCGCGTTCCGAACGGGTTGTGGATGGTGCCGCCGCATTGCGGCGTCTGGCTTCCAGGCGGCACGCGCCACACCAATATCGCAACCGCCAATGCACGAATCTTCTTCGTCTTCATCGAGCCCGGTGCCGCCGACCTGCCCGACCGCTGCTGCGCATTGTCGATCTCACCCTTGCTGCGAGAGCTGATCATCGCGCTTTCCGACCGTATGCAGCAGGACCACGGCACTGAAACCCTCGTTGCGCAATTGCTGCTGAGCGAATTGCCGCGTATGCCGCTGCAGCAGCTGCATCTGCCGATCTCGCCCGAGCCACGCTTGCGACGGATCGCGGCAGCGCTCGCCGACGATCCGGCCGATCGCCGCACGATCGCCGAATGGGCCGAACGCGTGGCGCTGAGCGAGAGCAGTCTCGCGCGTCTCATCCTGAGGGAAACCGGCCTGACATTCGGACGCTGGCGTCAGCAACTGCATTTGATCGTCGCGTTGCGCGAACTCTCCGCCGGCGCGAGCGTTCAGCAGGTCTCGTCCGAGCTCGGTTATGAATCCGTCACAGCCTTCATCACCATGTTCAAGAAGGCGCTCGGCAAGCCACCGGCGAAATATCTCAGCGATATCATGCAAGGGAGCGGCTCGGCGTTCGCGGCTGGCGGGCGAATTTAGGAACACCGGTCGGCAACGGACGTTTTCGACATATCGGGCGAACGACAAGCGAGCCGCCTACGCCAAGCCAATGCAGCGAGGATGCCAGATGCCCTACGCGCTGTTCGATCGCGACAGACAGATCGACAAGGCTTTTCCGACGGAGAAGCAAGCGTGGGAACATGCACTGATCTGCGGACTGATCTTCGACGTTCCGGTCGCGGATGAAGCGCCGGGCCAAGTGCTGCCGGCCGGCTATCACATGAAGCGAATTCCCGGCGACAGCGAAGTGTTCGAACCGGCGCCCGAATGGAAGTTACCGAACGAAATTTCGTGATCGGCCCGCGGCAGGGTTGCCGGTTGCGATCGTGACGTTGCGCGATAAGTAACGCCGAACCAGACCAACAATTCAGGATGAGCGCATGGCCGAAACCGGCAAGATTTTTCACGTTCGCTGCGTCGACAACACGTTGCAGCGGGACACGCTTTCGCTTGGGCGCGTCTACGAGGTGACAAGGGATATCGAACGTGACGGCTATTACGAGCTCAGCGGATTGGGCCGCTTCAGCCGGTCCAGATTCGAGGTTGTCGAAACGAACGACGACACGGCTGAAGTCCGGCAGACGTCCCGATCAAAATAGACAGGAGAGCGCGATGCCCAGAGGCGACAAGTCGAGCTATACCGATAAGCAGAAGCGGCAGGCCGAGCATATCGAGGAAGGCTACGAGACGCGTGGTGTTCCGGATCGCGAGGCCGAGCGGCGCGCATGGGCGACCGTCAACAAGGAGACCCACGGCGGCAAGAAGAGCGGCTCCGGCCGAGGCACGCGCGAGGATCATTCCCCGTCGCGCAAGGGCGGCAAGCTCGGCGGCAAGGCGGCCGCGAGCCGCCCCGCGGCGGAGCGGTCGCGCTCGGCGAAAAAGGCGGCACGTACCCGCAAGCGCCGGGCCGCCTGACCGGCCGCGGGCGCCCCCGCAGACAGCAAGACAATACCGCACGCCCGAGCATGATCCGGGAAAGTGCGCAGCGATTTTTCGAAAAAATCATGCTCAAACAAAATCATGCTCAAACAATGAGCTAGAACGCGATGACGACGGCACCCGATCTCATCGCGCGTTAGGCGACGGCTCGCAAATGCGTGATCGGGTGCCACCACCGGTTGCCTTCATTTCGGCACCTATCGGGAACAGGCTGTCGGCCCAGGAAGCAAAAGCGAAGCAAAGGCGGCCACCGCAGGGGGTGCCTGCAATTGACGTATCGGTCCCATAGCAGCTGGCAGGACGTGGATCTGCGCAATCTCGTCCGGGTCATATCGGCCTGCACCCTCGGGCTTTGGGCATTTGCGGCCGGCCTCCTGATCGGGACCTTCCTGCTTTGATGGATCAGCGCGGCACGCGCCGCCTTCCTACCCGCCGCTCAAGTGATGCGCGGCGACGAACAGGACGAGCGCACTAAGCACCAATGCCGATGTAGCGCCGGCAACGCTACGCGCGAGTTCAGCCTTCGAAAGATTGGATCTGGTTGCCATTGCAGCCTCCCGTTCGCGCGAGCTGAGCCACAGCCGCTCCGGCGGTCAGGCTCGCTCATGGAGACATTCGCATCACCAGGATGAACGCATCCTGAGCAAAACGAACCGCCGGCGCCTCTGTTCCAAAATCTGACCCAGGGGATCGCTTTCGGAACCCGGGCGTTGACCGCATGCGGCAAGCCGGCCGAGCCGCGCCGGAATTGGAAATCGGAGATGCCATGGTGATCCGCTGGGGGACACCCTCGGCTGGATCATCATCGCTGTCATCTTCAGCCTTGCCTCGCGCGGCAGCCTCGACATCCTCTCGGTCGCGCAGGCGCAGTTCGGCACCCTCGCCTTCCTCGCGGTCAGCTTCACGATCGGCCGGCGGCTGGTGTTCCGGCTGATCCGCTGGGCCAACGACAATCTGGTCTCTTCGGCGGCGGTGATCACCGTGATCCTGCTGTTGATGAGCGGGATGGCGATGATCACGCATCTGATCGGCGTGCACACCGTGCTCGGCGCCTTCATCGCCGGCATGCTGGTCGGGGAATCCCCGATCCTGACCCGGCAGACCGACGAGCGGCTGCGCGGGCTGATCTCGAGCCTGTTCATGCCGGTGTTCTTCGGGCTTGCCGGCCTCAGCGCCGACCTCACGGTGCTGAAGGATCCGTCGGTGCTGGGGCTGACCGCGGCGCTGGTGCTGATTGCGAGCATCGGCAAGTTCGGCGGCGCCTTCGTCGGCGGCGCGCTGGGCGGGCTGACGCGGCAGGAATCCTACGCACTGGCGAGCGGCATGAATGCGCGCGGCTCGACCGAGGTGATCATCGCCACCATCGGCCTGTCGATGGGGGTGCTGAGCCAGACCATGTTCTCGATGATCGTGACCATGGCGATCCTGACCACGATGGCGATGCCGCCGATGCTGCGCAGCGCGCTGGCGCGGCTGCCGCTCGGCCAGGACGAGAAGGAGCGGCTGGAGCGCGAGGAATATGAGCAGCGCGGCTTCGTCGCCAATCTCGAGCGGCTGCTGCTCGCGGTCGACGAGAGCAGCAACGCGACATTCGCCGCGCATCTCGCCGGCCAGCTTGCCGGTGGGCGCGGCCTGCCGATCACTGTGCTGCATGTCGGCGCCAATGCCAAGCTGCAGGAGAAGAACCGTGCCGATGAGGAGAGCCCCGAGGCGGCGGTCATCAACGCGGCCAAGGCGAGCGCCGAAGCCGATGCCGACGGCGGCGGCAATGTCGACGTCATCAGCCGCGCCCGCGAGGAGACGGCGGCGGAGGCGATCGCCGAGGAAGCCAAAAAAGGTTTCGACCTGCTGGTGGTCGGCATGGACGCGGTCGCCGGTCCCGACGGCGGCTTCGACCGGCGGCTCGACGACCTGACCTCCGGCTTCGACGGCCCGCTGGCGATCGCGGCCGCCAAGGGCGTGCACGAGAAGGAGCCGACGGCGAATGCGCGGAAGATCCTGGTGCCGGTCTCGGGCAGCAACGTCTCGCGGCGCGGCGCCGAGGTCGCGATCGCGCTGGCGCGCCTTTCGAGCGAGCCGCTGCAGGTGGTCTACGTCTCGACCACGCGCGACAAGGGCGCCCGCCGCACCAGCCCCAGCATGTCGCTGGCGCATGAGGAAGCCATCCTGAAGGACATCGCGGCGACCGCGGCGCGCTACGACATCAACGTAACGACGCGGCTACGTGCCAACACCGCACCTGAGGTCGCGATCCTGCAGGAAATCGCGTCAAGCCGGGCCGACCTCGTCGTGATCGGCGTCGACCGCATCCAGGGCGACAGCCTGAATTTCGGCAGCATCGCAGCGGCCGTGCTCGGCAAGTCGAAGGCGTCCGTGCTGCTGGTGTCGGATGGCGACGTCAGGCCCAAGACCTGAAACCCGAAGACTTGAAGCCCGAAGACCTAGAACAAGGACCTGAGGAAGGAGGTTCGAAGCGCGAGCGCGTCCGCGCCTACCACTCTTCCGGACAGGGATCGACGATCTTCCAGAGATCGACCCCGTTCTTGATCTTCTTCATCTCGGTGGTGAGCCCGCCATTGCGGCGGATCCAGTCCTTCACCGTATCGGGGTAGTAGGACATCAGGTCGGAGGTGCCCTCGAGGCTGGTGACCTTGATGCCGAAGGTGAAGGCCTTGTCGTAATAGGCCTGGTGGAAGCCGATGCTGGCCCGCGGCGTAACGCAGATCTTGTTCAGCGGCACGATGCCGAACACCAGCGTGCAGGCCGAGTTGCAGATGCCGTCGATCACGACGCGCTCGCGGCGCTCGCGGATCTGCTTGTACTTGGCCTTGTACTCCTCGACATAGCCGCCATGGTCGCGCGTGATGTGCAGCACCGCCCGCGCGGGCGTCGCGGCCAGAACCGAGAGCAGCAAGGCGACAAGGGGCGTGATGCGCATGGATCGTTCGAAACCGCGGGAAAGGCCGGGCCCGGGCGGACCTGACCGCAAGACTCTGGCCGGACTGTGTTGGCAATCCGTTAAGCATCCGCAAAAAGGCAAAATTTGGCGCGCTGTGGCTGATTTCCCGCAGCTTTTGGCCCCGATTCCGGGTTAAATGGACCCCGGGGCGGCCCACAATGCCGATTCCCGTAAATGACCGGAGGCCGCCCATGACCAAGACCAAGCTTTTCGCCGCCCTCGCTCTGGCCGTGATGGCCCTGACCCCGGCGGCTGCGGCCGACCTCACGGCCCATCCGCGCCACCACCGGCATCACCACCACGCCCATTGGGGCCTGCCCTACCACATCAGCTATCTGCACAATTACGGCCCCGGCCCGACTGCCGGCAGCTTCGCCTATTACGACGGCTCCCCGCGCAACAAGTGCTACCAGAGCGCGGCCGCCTATATCGGCCAGGACCACCGCCGGCATCCCTGCTTCTGACGGCTATAAGGGAGACGGCGGGACGTGCCGGCACCGCTGGGTGCCGCGCTCCGTGCCTGCCTGCTGGCCCTCCCCGCCCAAGTCTGATAATCGACCCGCTACGCGCTCGTAGCTCAGCTGGATAGAGCATCGGATTTCGATTCCGAGGGTCGGGAGTTCGAATCTCTCCGAGCGCGCCAGCGATTTTACCGATAGATCAATAATTTAAGCCGCGCTCATTTCGTTCTGAGTGAGCGTTTTCGCGTTGCGTCTGTTCTGAAGCGATGCTGCAAGATGAGAACGACCCCGACGCCGCGCGCCGAGGCCGCCCCTGTGGCTCCCAGCCGGATTGGGGGTATGAGAGCCGGGAGCCGGAAGACACTACTTCCAAAACCACCGCTCGTTCCTGCCGCCAATAGCACCAATAGGGATTACCTCCCGGCCAGGCTCGCCGAAAAACGATATCAGAATTGGAGTGATGGTATCGGCCGCCCTGCCGACGAGAGGGACAGTTAGCAAATCGGCAACTAGATCGGCGCAGGCTTCTCAGAGGGACGGGACCGTTGGGGACGCAGCACGGTCACGTTTCGGAGGAGCTGACGTGTAGGCCCTGGCGTCGGCTCCTCTCTTAGAAGCTTGTGTGAGTTCGGCAACAGCCGTCTCTCCGCGGATCTGCTAAGGAAATGACACTGGGAATTTCAGGGCCCCAGCGCTGGGAATGACAGGGCGCCGCCGGGACAAACCATTTCGGGCCCGGCGGCGTAGCTTTTAGGTCGGCGTCACAGTATCGATGCCGAGCGATCCGAGCACCGCGCGAGCTCGATCCGGCAGCCGATTGTTGCAGCGATCCTGCCACGAAACCATTTTCATCAGCGGACGAAACCGGGCGGAAACATTTGACCGGTACCACTTCTCCCAAACAATAATGGGGAAGTGTCATGATGGAAGCGACCATTGTCGCGCTGCTGCTCCTCAGCGCCGCTGTGTTTTTTGCGCACGCCTACGACGCCCTGCATACGCATTGACGGGATCGGCATCGCTTAAGTCTGCGTATCGTCCACCAGGGTCTGTGGGCTTGCGCGAGCCATCGACCGCGCCCTAATCCCGCCCGCCCTTCTCTCCGAACCACCGCCGGCACGCCCGGCTGAAGCTCGTCGCGTCGGTATAGCCGAGCGCGGCCGCTATTTGGTCGCGCGATTGGGTGCCTGCCGCGAGCATGATCCTCGCGCGCTCGCGTAGCACGCCGTCGAGCAGCGGGCGGAAGGCGCAGCCGGTCTCGGCGAGCCGCCGCACCAGCGTTCGCCGCGAAGTGCCGACGAGGCGCGCGGCCTCCTCCTCGGCGAGGCGCCGCGGCAGGCGCGCCGCGATCAGGCGCTCGACGATGCCCGCCAGCGCCGCGGTGTCGGGCTGCGGATTTTCGATCGCCTCGAGCGCTTCAATGGCCTTGGCGTGCAATTGCGGATCGGCAAACGGCGACGGCCGTGCGCCGAGCGCTTTCGGCACCTCGAAGATGAAGGCGGCGGCGTTGAACTTCACCGCGCAGGAATAATGCTCGAGCAGCCGCTCCGCGCCCGCAGGCGGCGACCAGGGAAATTGCAGTGTCGCCTCACCGATCGCATCCTCGAGCAGCTGCACGTACACGGCGTGCACGTTGAGGCTGACCGCCAGCGCCACGGCGTGCCACAGCCCTTCGTCCATCGCGACGGCGGGAGAGATTTCGATCTGGATCGCGCGCGCTGTCTTGCGCAGCCGGTTGCGGACGAAGGGCGCGCGGGTCGACCCGAAGCGCGCGCCGGTCGCCAACGCATCCGCGATGGTCGGCGCCGTCCTGGTCGCGACATCGAGCGCGCCTTGCAGCGATGTCGACCACACCGCCGCGGCCGACAACGGCCACAGCTCGCCATGCCGGCGGGTGATGTTGGCCGCCAGCACCACCAGCGAGGATACCGGCATGTGAGCGCCGGGCTGGTCGAGCGCCTCGAGCCGAATTCCGGTGCCCTTCAGCAGCTCGTCGCGATCGCCTCGCGTCTGGCCAAATGCCCGCACCAGGGCCCGCGCATAGGCCGCGGAGACCGGCGTGCGAAGGGCATCGGATTCCGATCCGTGCATGGCGTCGGCGACCTCCCCCTCGCGAACGTCCGGCCGAACAAGCTTGGCGCAAAATGCCACAAAATTGGCCTGTTGTGAACTGGCGGCGCAGGCCCGCCTGGCGGCATGCTTGGCCCAACAATGGCGAACGCCGCCTCGCAAGAGATGCTGGAGGGAATGCGATGATCTTCACGGGCACCAATGCTGCTGGCGAAACGATCACCTACCGGGACGGCAAACGCTATCTCTGGATGCTCTCGTTCATTCCGCCGCTGATCCCGCTGTTGTCCTACTGGCTGTTCCTGCGGACACACAATCCGCTGGTGACGCTGATCCCCTTCGTCTTCATCTTCATCCTGATCCCGTTGCTCGACGTCGTGTTCGGCGAAGACACCCACAATCCGCCGGCGGAAGTGGTCGCCGCGATGGAGGCCGATCCCTATTACCTGCGGCTCGCGCGCATCACCGTGGTATTTCCCTGGATCAACTACGTCGCGCTGATCGCCTTCTTCGGCACCCAGGATCTGCCGTGGTGGTCCTATGTCGCCTTGCTGCTCGGCGTCGGCACCATCAATGGCGGCGCGCTCCTGATCGGGCACGAGCTCGGCCACAAGCCGGACAGGCTCAACATCCTGTTCGGCATGCTCGCCAACTGCGCGGTGGGCTACGCGCATTTCCGCGTCGAGCACAATCGCGGCCATCACACTTGGGTCGCAACCCCCGAGGACCCCGCCAGCGCGCGCTTCGGTGAATCGATCTATGCGTTCGCAACGCGCGAGTTGCCGGGTGCATTCAAGCGTGGCTGGCGCAACGAGGCCGAACGGCTGACCCGGCGCGGCGAGCCGGTCTGGTCGGTCAACAACGAGATCCTGCAAGGCTTTGCGCTGACGCTCGTCGTCGCCGCCGTGCTGATTGCGCTGTTCGGCTGGAAGGTCGCGCCGTTCATCGTCGCGCACCATTTCCTCGGCTGGTACGCGCTGACCCAGGCCAACTATGTCGAGCATTACGGGCTGCTGCGCGAGAAGCTGCCGAACGGCCGCTACCAGGCGGTCGAGCCGCGCCACTCATGGAATACCAACCACATCGTCTCGAACCTGATGACGTTCCACCTGCAACGTCACTCCGACCACCACGCCAACCCGATGCGCCCCTACCAGTCGCTGCGCGATTTCGACGACATCCCGCGGCTACCGAACGGCTACACCGGCATGTTCGGGCTGGCGGCAATCCCGCCGCTCTGGTTCCGCGTGATGGACCCGAAGACCCTGGCCTGGGCCGGCGGCGACAAGAGCAAGCTGAACCTCCGCGATCGGCCCGCGAGCTCGTGATCGCGGCGATTGCCCGGCTCCCGGTCCTACATCTGGGCCGAGCGCCGCTTCATGGCACCGATGCCGAGGAATGAGCCATTGATCGACAGATACTGGCTGGTGAATTCGAACGTATCGAAGCTCGGCGCCTCGAACTGCTTCAGCGCCTTCCAGAGCAGCGTGGTATCCGGACAGGCTTGGGAATGGATGTCATGATGCACGATGATGCGGGCGTGGGAACGCACCAGCAGATGATCCTGTAGCGCACCGCGCAGGCTGTGATCGCCATCGATAAAGACGAAGTCCGGCTTCAGCCGGTCGACATGCGCACCGACCAGCGGCGAGGTCGAAAAATCCTGGATGTAGATCGGCTCGATAGCGGCCTGCTGCTGCAGCAGATCGAAATAGGTCGAGATAAAGGGCGTCGGCGCGATCGGATCGAGTGCAATCACGGTCTTGAGGTCGGCGCCGCTGTTCCTGAGCCACTCCGTAACCAGGACGAACATGCCGCCCCAGCGGCAGCCGATTTCCATGTACGAGGAAACGCCGGACGAATTGCGCGCAAGCCAGGCGAGGTATGGCGCAAGCTGGTTCGGGTATTGCCAAAGGTGGAGGCCCTTGCCGAAGTTCGGCGCCAGCTCCGGCGGCTGCTCATGAAGCAGTTCGTCATTGAGCCCCAGCGCCGGGATGAATTCGCGTTCGAGGAAGTCCACGTCTGTACGCTGAGCCGGATTCAACCCGGCGATCGCATTGATCGCGTCACCGACGGTGACAGCGAGATCGGCGAAACGCTGGTATCGGTCGGCTTGATATCGGTCGGCTTGGGCTAGCTGGGCGTTGAGCATCGGCGCAATCAGATCGGTGGGCTGACGAGGACACAAAGAGGCCGCAGGTCGTCGCGCCCCCGATGATTGAACGGATGGGACGTCCGTCTCGGGCGCGAAATCTTGCATTCGGTCGCGAATGGTCCGCCTTCCCCACCGCATGCGTAAGCCGCTTCGGCATGGCGCGCCCGGCGTGCAGCCGGCATTCCCTTCAGCCGCTCGGAATCTTCCGCCGCACCGCCTCCACGCCGGCATCGGTCACGTTGTATCTGCGCCCCATCTCCGGGACGATCCAGCCCTTCTCGATCATTCCGGCAATGGTGCTCGGGCCGACGCCCGCGGGAAACGGACGGCGGTTGCGGATCGCGTCGATCGCGACCCGCTCGAGATGGGTGGCGACATGCGAGGGGCGCGCGCGAAACGCCTTTGCCATGATCAGGACCGACAGGACCTCGGCGCGCCGGCGCACGGCCGAAGCGCTGCGGGTCAGTTCGTTACTGATCTCGAGAGCGTTCTTGCCGGCCCTGGCGAGCTCTCTGAGCTTGTCGTCCTCGTCAGGGCTCCAGCGCCGCACGATCCCCATCTGCCCCTCACCGCCTGGATACCCATCTCAAACCGATGCATACGCAGGCGGCGCTGATTTGCCATGTGACTTTCGGCACCTCTTGATGCGACGTCGGGGCTGTCGCCATCAGGACGGCCGATCGCGGTGTCGCACGATGCAGCACAAAGAGCATGATCCGATTGAATCGGATCATGCTCTCAATCCCCTTGCTTGATGGCGTTTTGGTTGCGCGAACCGGTATTCACTTCGCGCTGGAACGCTTCAGTGCTTGCTGGGTTCAAGCGCGATGAGCACGCCGGTCGGCTCGGGCTCGTGCGGCCGAAGCGAGGTCAGCTCCGGATCGCTCCACTCGGCGAGACTGACGACTTCGCCGGTCTGCCCCGGCATGTCGGAGGTCTGGGCCGGTTCAAGCACCTTGAGCCCGCTGGTGTCGACGAAGAATGTGTGCTCACCGAACACGCTGTTCAGTTGCGCCACGGCCGGGTGATCGTCCGGAAGCACCTGGGCATTCAGTTGCGTCATGGTCTGCTTGACTTGCGTGGAATTGAGTTTCATCCGCTGCTCCTTCTCGTTGGTTCCGGCCGCGATGGTTTCCTTGACAAGTTTCCTTGGCTGGTTCCTCCCCGCCCGCACCCCACATCGGGGGCTTCAAGGTCTCGAACCAATCAGGCAACGAAACGTTCCGCACGCGCGACGCATTGACCGCCTGCGCAGCGGTTCCCCGCGCATCAGATGTGAAGTGCGACCCTGAAGTCACGCCCATCGCTACGAGACGGGAGGCTTCTTCCTTGCGAGTCCTTCCAGATGCACGCGGCGTGCGGCGGATTTGCGCGCGCGCTCCCTGGTGCGGCAGGCCCGGCAGCGCACCGCCTTGGTGAACACGTCGCCCTTGGCGGTCTCGTACCACCATTTCTGCTGCAACGGCGTCCAGACCTCGGCAACACCGCAGTCCTTGCAGACGAAGGGCTCGGGTCGATAGGTTCCGCGCAGCACGAAGTCGGGGGTCGAATAGCTGTTCGAGGGCGCAAGCCGCGTCGTATCGACGGCAACCTCGTCGCGCGCCAGCGCAATCTTGTAGTCGCGAAGCCGTTGCCGTTCAGCGGCGCGTCGGGTCTGCATGCGGAGCCATTCCTCGGCCTTGCGCCGCCTGGCTTCGATCTCTCCGTTCGTCTGCTTGCTGCGTTTCACGGCGGCACATCCGTCTGGGTCGAATGCGTTCGGCGCATCGACGAAGCAAATACCGGGCAGCACGACCTCGTCGATGATGACGTCATTGATGCGCTGCCGTTCTGCCGCCGGCTTGTCATAATTGCCGCAACATTGCGCGACGACAAGGTCGCGTGCGGGGAACACGTAGAGGCGCTGACGGCCGTCCGAGGCGGATGACCTCGGGATGCCCCTCAGGCCGCGCCTATGCCGGCCCCTGCTCCGCCGGCCGCATGCGGATCAGCGCGTCGAGCACGAGGACAAGAACCGGGCGCTGCTCGTCGTTGACCAGCTCCGTCTTGAAGATCACGACAGCGTCGCGCCGCTCCGGCCTGATGGTGATCTTCTGGATCTGGGATTGGCCGGTGAGCGTGGCGCCGGGCCGAACCGGGCTCGGCAGGCGGATCTCGAAGCTCCGCCCGACGATCCCCGCCACCTTGGTCCAGATCGCCTCCACTACGAGCCGCTGATAGATCGCAATGGTGTTGAAACCGCTTGCGATCAGTCCGCCGAACGGGCCTGCCGCAGCCGCGACGGGATCGGCATGGATTGGCACCGGATCATATTTGCCGGCGAACTCCAGGATCTCGGCCTCGCCGATCGTGTAGCTGCCAAGCTTGAACGTCTGGCCCTCGGTGAGATCTTCCGCATACAGCATCGCGCGCCTCCATCTGTCGCGCGACGATAGACGAATGGTGCGGGCTTTCCATTACCCCGGACGTCATGAACTTCGCGCGCGATACGCGAGCGATACCCACCGCTCGCATATCGCCGCAGGTATCCCGCGCTATTGCAGCCGCGCCGCCCTCGCCTTTGCCGCCTTCAGCGTGTTCTCCATCAGGCAGGCGATCGTCATCGGGCCGACGCCGCGCGGCACCGGCGTGATGGCGCCGGCGACCTGCACCGCCTCGTCGAACGAGACGTCGCCGCACACCGCATAGCCGCCGTCCGGCCTCTCGACGCGCGTGGTGCCGACGTCGATGACGATGGCCTGGGGCTTGATCCAGTCGCCGCGCACGAGGCCGGCCTTGCCCACCGCACTCACCAGGATTTCGGCCTCGCGGCAGATCCTGCTGATGCCGCGGGTGTGGATATGGGTCTGCGTCACGGTCGCGTGCTCCTGCAGCAGCAACGCGGCCATCGGCTTGCCGACGATGTTGGAGCTGCCGATCACCACGGCATGGGCGCCGGTGAGGTCTGATCGGACCGACTTGATCAGCCGGAGACAGCCGAGCGGCGTGCACGGCACCAGCGCGTCATCGCCATGAAACAGCCGGCCGGCGTTCAGGGCGTGCAGGCCGTCGACATCCTTGGCGGGATCGACCGCCGCCATCACGCGCAAGGCGTCGATATGCGCCGGCAACGGCAGCTGCACCAGGATGCCGTCGATATCGTCGCGCGCATTGAGCGCCTCTACTCCGGCAAGCAGATCGGACTCGCTGGCATCATCCGGCAGGCGTGCGACCTCGCCGCGCAGGCCGAGCCGCTCGGCCATCCTGACCTTGCTCTGCACATAGATCTGGCTCGCCGGGTCGCAGCCGACCAGCACGACCGCAAGCCCCGGCGCGCGGGGCAGCCGGTCGAGTTCGCCAGCAATCTTGTCGATGACAATTTGGGCATGTGCATGCCCATCGAGAATGTTCGCCGTCATGGCACCTCCGTTTCGAAGCGGTGCCCAGGCGCGCGGCGTTCAGTCTCTGCGCTCCCCGATGGTGGTCCATCCAAGCGCCAGTCGCGCAGATGGCGTGGTCATAGCCGCCCCGCCGGGCAAAGGCAATTCACGCTCTCCCGCGGGTCGAACGGCGACGAATTGCCCTCACTTTTGCCGGTGGATCGGTGCCGGGCGGGTCACCTCTGGGGGTAGGATTCGGGCAAGACTTGCGTTAAGTCTCGGCGCTTGCCGGGCTTTTCCGATCCCCGGCGCCATCCTTCCGGTCATCACGCCATTTCGGACATTTTCGACATGAGACATATCATCCTCGCGCTGGCGCTCTTCTGCCCGGCTGCCGCGCTTGCCCAAGGCACCACGCCGGCCCCCGCCGACGCAGACAAGCCGGCGGCGGCGACCTCGCAGCCGATGGTCGGCGACAAGCCGCTGGTCCAGGTCGGCAAGAAGTCGGCCGCCAAGAAGGGCGAGAAGCCTGCCGCGCCCGGCAAGCCTCAATCGGTCGCTCAGAAGCTTCAGGCCTGTCAGGACATCGACGACGCCACCAAGGAGCGACTGATCTGCTACGACGAGATTTTCAAGCCGCAGCCGAAGCCGAAGGCTGCCCCGGCCAAGGGCGTCAACGATTGCCGCTTCGTGAAGGAAGAGGACGAGCGGCTGACCTGCTACAACGGCTTCGCGGACAAGATTCCGCGCCTGCCGCGCTAAAGGTAGCGAGCGCCGCTCGGACGCCGTCCCGGATCCGGCCACCCGCCTGATCGCGGACATGAAAAAGCCGCCGCAAGTGTTTGCGGCGGCGGATTGATTGCCGGCTGCGGCAGCCCTTTCTTACCAGGTGCCGAAGCCGCCGAAGAAGCCCATGCGCTGCTGCTGCGCGACGCGGTAGGGCTGATACATGCCGGGCTGTGCCAGCCGCATCGGCTGCTGGGGATGGGCATGGTAGCGCGCGACCTTGCGCTTCTTCGGCGCCTGAGGCTGGGCCTGCGCCGGTTGTTCAGCCGATTTTGCCTCAGCCGCGACCTTCTGCGCATCAGCCTTCTCCGGCGGAATGAACTGGGCGAACGTATTGCGGACGCGGGCTTGCGCCGACGCATCGCCCGTAGCCGACGGGATGGCCGCGGCGACCGCGTTGACCTGCGCCGGAACAATGGTCGGCAAATTGGTGTCGTACACCACCCGCTCGGGCAATTTCTGGGTCGACTTGATGCGCACCATGGTCTTGTCGACGCCCGGCGACGACAGTCCCTGGTTCTGGCCGGCGACCACGGCCTCCTGCGGCACGATGGCATTGACGACGAAGAGCAGCGCGAGCAGCACTCCACCAACGAACAGGAAATAACGCGCCACAGGCATTTTGGTAGCTCCCCCCGCGCAGCAGGGCGCGGTTCATCTCGGCGCGACGACATCAGTCATCGCGCGGGCGATTTCATCGTCTGCGCATGATCACCCGGACGCTGTCCGCGCTCCCGGGTCGTTCGCTAACGGCTGGTTTATTAGTTAGTTCCTGTCCGGCCGTTACGGTTCACCCGACAAGTCAATTCGCGGTCACTTTTTCGAGATGCCGGGAATTAGAGGCGGCTCGCCGTCACGACCGAACATTTCGCCTTGTTTGCGTTCACGTTGACGAACCCGACCAACATTTGCGAGTAAGTCTTGCGGCTCTTCATGGCGATGGTGTCGGAGATCAGCCGCTTGCGCTCGGTCAGCGGCCGACCGTCCCGGCGGATGAAGGCGCAGGCGATCTCGATATCCTTGACGGCGAAATCATTGGCATTGCGCAGCGTCAGGGTGACCAGCGCCTTCGAACCCAGCCCGCCGCGCCGCCACGATTGCGAGGCGATCCGCAGCTTATCCAGCGGCGACCTTTCAGCGCCGGGCCCGGACGGCTTGGCCTCCTCTGCCCCCTGTGGAGCGATGGCCACACCGACGGTGGTCGGCTCGTCCGCCGGTGCGGCAAGCGCATCCCTCGCGGTCTGATTTGTGATTTGGGCTGGTTGCTCGCCGGTCGGGGCATTCTGCGCGGTGCGGATCATGGAGGACACCGGCCAGACATCCTGGTCCCCGGCGTCGCTCGGCTCGGGAAGCATGAACCATGCGGCGATCCCGGCGAGCGCAATCAGCGGCAGCAGCAGGCTGGCGTAGAAGCCCCCTTCACCGAGACGTCCGGCGGCCAACCTCCGAAACGACGCCAAGCCGATCCGCATCGTCGTGCCCTCACCCTGGCAGCCTGATCTGGCCGCCCCCACACAGAGAGGAAGCCGCACCGCGCGGCTTCCGGGACGGCCGCAGGTCGAGCGGCCACGCAAAAACAATCGCTGACGGCCGCAATGGTTTCATTCCGGGACGACAATCTTGGGCAGGCATAACGAGGGATGGTATCCCAGCGAACCGCTCGCTAGATTTGCGCCGCCCGAGAGCGAGTGCCGCGCACCGAACAGCGGCACGACAACAACAAGGAGATCGCAATGCCTGTCGTCACCTGGGACCACGTCCACCTGCGCAGTCCCGATCCCGAGGCCACCGCGACCTGGCTGCGCGACATTCTCGGCGGCGAGATCATCCGCGGCCCCGGCCGCATCGACGTCCAGCTCGGCGGCGCCAGGGTGTTCATTGCGGAGGTGACCCAGGGCGACGGCGTCAACGCCGCGCCGGTGACGCCCTATCAGGGGCTCGATCATTTCGGGCTCACGGTGAAGGACATCGACGCGGTCGCGGCCGAGATCAAGGCCAAGGGCGTCGAATTCACCAAGGAGCCGACCACGATCCGTCCCGGCGTGCGGATCTGCTTCATCCGTGGCCCGCAGGGCATCTCGATCGAACTGCTCGAGCGCGACCAGAAATACGTCTGAGCCACGCGTGCGGCGCTAAGTCATGCTGCCGGGCATGAAGCAGCGGATCGTCACGCCCATGTAGCTGGGAATCGGCCAGACCATGGCGCGACCGACCCGGTTGGGCTCGGTGACCACGGCCTCGTCGGGGACATCGATCCACGCCCCGTCGAGGCGCACACGATAGTGCCCGTCCTTGGATTCCCAGTCGACATCGCTGACCGCTGTGCCGTCGGCATCCGAACAGCACGGCCCTTTGCCGCTGCGCAGGCCGTCGAACCACTCCTTCAGCGGCGAATTGGCGTAGCGGCCGTCGGGATCGCGCGCCTGCGCGATTCGCATGGCCGCGACCAACACCAGCGTTATCAGCACGAGGGATGCGATCATGTGGCCCGCATAACGGGCCGAAGTTCCATTGAGCCTGCGAGGGCGTGCCCAATGGCCGCCGGATTCAATCCAGTCAGACATGTGTTTGCTCCAGCACTCACCGGCCAGTGCAACCAGAGCTATGCATTTCGCGGGCCACTTTGATTCGCGCGTACGGTCCGCTGTCATTGCGCCGTCACACTGCCTGGCAGGAACCGAGGGTCACCCGAACGCGGGACACCCGGGAATCAACCTGCCGCATTGCACGAGGTTGCTCGCTTTGGCATAAAAAACCAACTGGCTTGCCGTGGGCGTGGCGGCCAGCAATCGGGACGTCATGAAGAACGGACTTTACTCAATTCACGTCACCCTGCTGGACGGTCGCGTCGGCAAGGGCAGCGGCGTCATTCTCTTCCGCGACGGCCAGATACTGGGCGGCGACGCCTATCTTTACTACACCGGCAGCTACACGGTGAAGGGCGATGCCTTCAAGGGCGAAATCCTTGTGCAACGCCACACGACGCCGCGCGACACCGACAACCCGCTGTTCGGCGGGCCCGCGCCCGTCGGCATCGGCGTCTCCGGCACCTTCACCGACACCCGCGGCACCATGAGCGGGACCGCGCTGGTCGGCAAGGCGAGCCTGATCTTCGGCGCCACGCTGCACAAGCTCGCGGATATCAATTAGCGGTTTGAAACCATTAGACCCGTCATCCCCGCGCAAAGGCTTCGCCTTTGTCGCTGGAGGCGCGAGCACAGCGAGCCTCTGAGGATCGACGGCCACGAGCCGGGCCGTGCATCCTTCGAGACGCGGCTTCGCCGCTCCTCAGGATGACGGATCGAGAGCAAACGCGTGGTTGGCCACTACGCTTCGCGCTATTCCGCGGCCTGCTCCAGCGGCGCGACGCGCGGCAGGATCATCTGGATGCGTGTGCCGTTGCCCGGTGCGGAATCCAGCGAGAGCCGGCCGCCGAGCCGCGTGGTGACGATGCTGTAGACGATGTGCAGGCCGAGCCCGGTGCCGCCCTGATCGCGCCGCGTCGTGAAGAACGGATCGAAGGCGCGGCGGCGCACGTCGAGGCTCATGCCGCAGCCATTGTCGGCGAAGATCACCTCGACATTGTCGCCGCCGGCGGCGTGGACCTGGATCTCGACCTCGCCGGCCTTGCCGTCCGGGAACGCATGCGCGACCGCGTTGAGGAACAGATTGGTCAGCACCTGGCCATACGGTCCCGGATAGGAATTCATGATCAGGTTCGGCTCACAATCGACATTGAGCGTCAGATTGTGCTTGCGCAGGCCGGGCCTCAGACTCATCACCACCTGCTCGGTGAGATCGCCGAGGTCGAAGGTGCGCTGGTCCGAATAGTTGCGGTCGGCGGCGACCTGCTTGAACGACTGGATCAGCTCCGCGGCGCGGTTGAGATTGGCGACGAGTTGCGAGGAGGCATCGCGCGCCGTGTTCAGGAAATCGTTGAGGCTGGAGCGGCGCAGGTCGCCGCGCTCGACCTGGGTGGCGAAATTCGCGGTCTTGCGCTCCAGCGCGGACGCCACCGTCAGGCTGATGCCGACGGGATTGTTGACCTCATGGGCGACGCCGGCCACCAGGCGGCCGAGCGCGGCGAGCTTTTCGGCCTCGATCAGCGAATTCTGGGTTTCCCGCAGATTGCGCAACGCGGCCTCCGCGGAATCCCTCGCCTTGCGCATCTCCTGCTCGGAGCGCTTGCGCTCGCCGATGTCGAGCGCGACCGTGACGATGTTCTCGATCTCGCCTTGCGCGTCGAGGATCGGCAGCTTGTTGACCAGCCATTGCCGCATGTTGCCGGCGACGTCCTTGTACTCCTCTTCATAGAAGCCGAGCTCGCGCCGCGCCGACAGAACGCGCTTGTCGTTCTCATCGGTCTTCGCCGCGCCATAGCGCGACATCAGCTCGCCGGTGGTCTGGCCGATCGCGTCCTGCGGCTCGATGCCGAAGATTCCCGCCATGTAGCGGTTCATCAGCACGTAGCGCAGGTCGCGGTCCTTGACGTTGATGACGGCGGGCACGGTATCGATGACCATCTGCAACAGCCGACGGCCTTCGGCGATCGCGTCTTCGGCGCGCTTCTGGTCGGTGATGTCGCGCACCGTGCCCTCGTAGCGGATCACTTCGCCCTCGTCGTTGCGGACGACGGTCGCCGAATCGGACAGCCACAGCACGGTGCCGTCGCTCGCGCGCACCTGGTACTCGTAGTCGCGCACCGTGCCGTCGCGCTGCATCAGCTGCTGGTACTGCTCGCGCGCCGCCGGATCCACATAGACGGTAGTGGCGATGTCGTCGATGCCCTTGATCAGGTCCTGCGGCGTGGCATAGCCCATCATCCGCGCCAGCGCCGGATTGGCGTTGAGCAGCGCGCCGCCCGGCGTCGTGACGTAGATGCCCTCGACCGACGCTTCGAACAGCTTGTGGTAGCTCTCCTCGGCGAGCCGCTGCTCGGCGAGCGCGCGCAGGGCAGCCTCGCGCGCGCTGTCGGCGTCGACCAGGGTCTGGCGGAACACTTCGGCGGCGCGTGCGATGTCGCCGATCTCGTTGTCGAGGTCGGCGCCGGGAATGAACGCGCTCTTCTCGCCGCCGGCGACCTTGCGGATCGAGCCCGCGATCCTGGCGAGCGGGCGGACGGTGCGGCGAACCACCAACACCGACGCGAACAGGCCGATCAGCACACCCGCCGTGCCGAGCACGATGCTCTGCCATTTTGCTTCGGCCAGCGTCCGGGCAAAATCGCGCGACAGCACGTGGCCGCGGCGAGAGCTGAGCTCGCGGAGCAGCTCGGTGACCTTCTGGATCAACCGGCCTTCGGCGCCGAGCACCTCCTTGTCGATGTCGGCGATCTGGCCCTCGCGCACCGAGACCGCGATGATCGCCTCGGCATAATTATCGACGGCGCCGCGCAGCGCGGGATCGGAGATGGTCATCGCCCGCATGCTCTGCGCGGCCTGCTCGGCAGCGGACGTGTTGTGCGCCAGCAATGCGGTGGCAATCCGGCTCTGGGATTGCGACAGCGCATTGGCCAGCGCCGCATCGTTGCTCGCGGCGACCGCCTTGTCGAAGGCGTCGCGCAGCGGCGGCAGCCCGGCGACCAGCTCGGCGCGGCGGCTGAGCAGCGCCGAGATGCGCTCGATGCCGTTGCGATAGGTCGCCAGCCGTTGGGTGACGCCGTCGATCATGTCCTGCTGCTCGGGCGCCAGCTTGATGCGGGTCTTTTTCAGGATCTCGCTCAGCGACTGGGCCGCCTCCGCGACCTGGACCGACTGGCTGCCCGGCTCGGTGACGAAATCGCGCGCCGCGAGCCGCAGCTCGTTCATGCGGCGGTCGATATCCTCGGCGATGTCGCCGACACTCTGCAGCCGCTGCAGCTCGGCGAAGGTGGTATCGATGTGGCGGATCGCGATCACGCTGGCGGTGGATGTGATGATGATCACAGCCAGGACCAGCAGGAAGCTGCCGAACGTGAGCTGGCCAATGGAGAGGGAGAACGCACGCGGCGCTTGCGAATTCGGCGGCAATTCAGCGGTCATGTCATCAAGGCCGGGGTCCAATGCGCCCTAATATACGGGAAATTACGGGCTTTGGGGAAACATGCTGCACGGCCCAACCCGCGGGCGGTGTGACCGGCGTCACCCCGGGCGGGTGCCGGTGGCCGATTCCGGCACAGGGCGGCGCGGCTCAGTCCGGCGGGATGCCGGCCTCCTTGACCACCCTGGCCCAGAGCGCAACGTCCGCCTTGATGATATCGGCGAACTGCCTCAGCGGCGCGCTACGGGCGTCGCAACCGGCGACATCCAGCTTCTTGCGCACCTCAGCGGAGGCCAGCGCCGTCTCCAGCGCGGCGCTGATGCGTTCGACCACCGGCTGCGGAGTGCCGGCCGGCACCACGAAGCCGAACCATGGCGTCACCTGCGCTTCGGCAAAGCCCTGCTCGGCCATGGTCGGCACGTCGGGGAAATACTTCGAGCGGCCGTCGCTGATCGTCCCGATGATCCGGATGCTGCCGGACTGCACCTGGGCCAGCGCCTGGTTGGCCGACAGGAAGCTCGAGGTGATCAGGCCGCTCGCGATATCGGGCACCATCTGCGGATAGCCGCGATAGCCGATCGCGGTGACGTCGATGCCGGCGAGCCGCTTGAACAGCTCGAAGCCGAGATGGCCGGTCGAGCCCTTGCCGGGATGGCTGTAGTTCAGCGTGCCCGGCTTGGCCTTGGCCAGCGCGACATAGTCGGCGACGGTCTTCACCGGCAGCGAGGTCGGCACGATGAAGAAGTTCGGGGCGAGACAGATCTGCCCGACCGGCACGAAGTCCCTGACCGGATCCCAGCGCAGCTGCGTGTTCAGTGCCGGGCTTGCGGTGAAGAAGGTCGTCACCAATAGCCATGTGTAGCCGTCGGGAGCGGCGCGTGCGACCTCCTCGGCCGCGATCGAGCCATTGGCGCCGGATTTAGCCTCGACGACGATCGTCCCCTTCCACTGCTCCTGCATGTCCTGCGCCATGATGCGCGCGAACACGTCGGCCACGCTGCCCGGTGCGTAGGGAATGACGATGCGGATCGGCCGGTTCGGGAAGTCCTGCGCGCGCACCGTGCCGGCCATCGCCAGCAACGCCATGCACGCACCGGCAATGAGGCTGATCCGCCGCAACATCGTCCCGTTTCCCGCCCTGCGATCTCGTTGCGGGCAGCATGCAGGCATTGGCCGGCGGCAGCAAGGCGTCGGTTTCAGCGGGCGAAACTTCAGGCGGTGGCGATCTTGCGCCCAGGAATCGTCATCGCGGCGATGACGTCAGGCCGTGGCGATCCTTCGCGCGGGAATCGTCATCGCGGCGATGACGTCAGGCTGTGGCGATCCTTCGTGCAGGAATCGTCATCGCGGCGACGCCGATCACAACGCAGGCGAGGCCGATCCACGCCGTCGGGCTCAGCCGTTCGCCCAGCACCGTGACGCTGAGCGCCACCCCGATCGGCACCCGCAAGTAAGCTTGCGCGGTGGTGCCGACCGAGCCGAGGGTCTGGATCAGGTGGAAGTAGATCACGAACGCGATCGCGGTCGAGAACACGGCAAGCGCCAGCAATGCGGTGAGCGATGTCGTCGACGGCGAAAGCGTCCAGGGCCGCTCGACGACAAGGCTGAGCGGAACGAGGATCGCGGCGCCCGCGAGCAGCGAACCCGCTGCCGGCGCCATCGGATCGAGCTCCTTGAAGCCGCGGCTGAAGATCGCGGCACAGGCGTAGCAGATGGTGGCGGCGACGATCGCGACCTCGGCCACGATCCCCTGCCCGAGATCGCGGAACGCATCGACGCCGACGATCAGGCAGATGCCGGCCATGCCTGATATCACCCCGAACAGCTTGCGCGGGCTCGCCCCCTCATGGCGGGTGATCGCGGCGGTGAACAGGAAGGTGAAGATCGGCGAGGCCGAATTGAGGATGGTGGCGAGCCCGGCATCGACGAAGCGCTCGCCCCAGGCGATCAGCGTCCACGGGATCACGCTGTTGAGGCAGGCCTGAAAGATGAAGCGGCGCCAGGTCGCGCGATCGGCCGGCATCGATACGCCGCGCATCCGCATGATGACGAGCAGCAGCAGCCCCGCGATCGTGGTGCGCGCCGCGATCAGCGTGATCGGCGGGATGGTCGCGACACCAAGCTTGATGAAGGTATAGGAGCCGCCCCACAGGGTGGCGAGCGCGAGCAGCAAGGCGAGCTCGAAGGCCATGCTCGGCTGTCGTGGGGCGGTGGTCATTGGCGGGATCCCGTCTCGATGGTTGAGACGGAAGCTACATCGCTGCGAGGTGATGATATTTCGATATAAGCCGAAATGTGGAGAAGCGACTCTCCTTCCCCGTCGTCCCGGCGAAGGCCGGGACCCATTACCACAGGGTTGTGTTGTTGGAAAAAGCTGCAGCCTCGGCGTCGCGCAGCAATGCAGTTCGGTGGTTATGGGTCCCGGCCTTCGCCGGGACGACATAGCGCTGCCTGTGAGTCACGCACTCGACGTCTCTCAGGACGACGGACCTACCCCAGCGCCCCGACGTCGAACACCTCGCCATCGTAGCCCGCTTCCTTGGGGATGCGGAGCTGGCGGCCGGTGGCGGTCTTGGTCATCACGGGCATTACGGCGACAATCGACTTGCCCTTGCTGTCGGCGAGCGCGGCGCCGACGTTCGGCTGCTTGCCGAGCCTGATCAAATTGCGCGTGGTCGGGAACGGCAGCTTGAAGCGGCCGGTCTCGCCGCCCTCCAGCGCCTCGCGCGTCGACACCCAGATCGAGTCGGTCGATTCCTTGCCGTCATGGGCGCCGAGCTGCTCGGGCGGCGCGGCGGCCAGGAAGAACCAGGTGTCGAAGCGCTTCGGCATGCCCTCCGGCGTGATCCAGTGCGCATACGGCACGAGCTCATCGAGCGCGAGCACCATGCCGTTGTCGGTCAGCACCTTGAGGAAGCTGATCTTGCCTTCGTTCAGCGGCGCGCGATGCGCGGTCGCGATCTCGTTCGCGCGCTTCGCATCGACCAGGTCCTTCGACCCCTGCGGCCGCGCCAGCAGGATGCCGCTCTCCTCGAAGGTCTCGCGGATCGCCGCGATGCGGAAGCCGAGCGCGTCGCCGTCGAGCCCTTCGCCGCCGGAATAGAGCGCGGGATCGGCGGCGATCTCCTTGTCGTTCTTGTCGACGCTGCCGCCCGGAAACACCAGCGCACCCGAGTTGAACTCGATCTGGTGATGGCGGACCATCATGAAGACTTCGATTTCGCCCGATGAGCTGCCGTCACGCAGCAGCAGCACGGTCGACGCAAGGCGCGGGGCAACGATCTCGGTCATGATTAGCCTGCTGCACTGGATTGCGGTTGCAGATTGGCGCGACGGTCGACGCGCGCCACACGGGACAAGAGATAGTCGACCTCCGCCCTTGCCTGCTGCGTGATGACGGCTCCGGGCTTGCGCTGCGCGCTGGAGGAGATGATGCCGCGCTTCTGCAGCACGTATTTGCGCACGGTCAGACCGACGCCGGGCTGCTGCTCGTAGCGGATCAGCGGCAGATGCGCGTCGAACAGATCATGCGCGGCATCACGCTTGCCGGCCTTGGACAGGTTGACGACATCGATCAGCAGCTCGGGGAAGGCATAGCCAGTCATCGCACCGTCGGCGCCGCGCTCCATCTCGAAATCGAGGAAAAGGCCGCCATTGCCGACCAGGATCGACAGCGGCCGCAGCGAGCGGTCCTTCTGGAAGTTGCGCAAGGTCGAAATCTTCTCCAGGCCCGGCCAGTCCTCGTGCTTGAGCATCACGCAGGACGGCGAATCCATCACGATCTTGCGGATCACGGCCGGCGTGAACACGACGGTCAGCGTCAGCGGATAGTCCTGCAGCACCCAGGGTATATCGTCGCCGATCGCTTCCTGCGCCTGCTTGAAATAGCCGATGATCTGGTCGTCGGTACGCAGATGCGGCGGCGGCGCGATCATGACGCCGGCGGCGCCCGCATCCATCGACTTCTTCGCCAGCGAGCGCATCGTGGCAAAGCCCGGCGCCGAGACACCGACGATGACCTGGAGCCTCTTGGCGCGCTTGACGAAGCGCAGCGCGACCTGCTCGGCCTCCGCGGCGTCGAGCTTCGGCGCCTCGCCCAGGATGCCGAGCACGGTGACGCCGTCGCAGCCGACATCGGTATAGAAATCGGTCAGCCGGTCGATCGATGCCTCGTCGATGCGGCCGTCGTCGTGGAACGGGGTCGGCGCGATCGCAAAGGTTCCGGCGGCCTGGGCGGTGAGTTTGGTCATGGGTGCCTCGTCTGTTTCGCCCTCTATACAGCGTCATTTCCCGATGCGCCATTGCGCATCGGGAAGCCGTCCCGCGGTCGCGGGTGCCAATCCTTACTTGAACCGCCGCGCCGACTTCTTGATCTCCTCCTCGGAGAAGAAGATCTCCTTGGCGTGGGTGACGATGTCCTCCGCCTTCCATCCCGTGAACGGCGGCGTCCAGCCCTCCATTTCCATCATCCGCATTTCGCGGACGCCGCGCGGGCCGGAGACGCCAAGCACCTTGCCGGTCTGGTCGCCCGACAGATCGCTGACCATGTAGAGCACGGCCGGCGCGATGCCATCGGGCCCGAGCGCCGCACCCGGGTTCTCTTTGTAACGCGGCAGGTCCGCGGTCATGCGGGTCAGCGCGCCCGGCGCCAGGGTCCAGATCCGGATGTTGTACTTGCGGCCCTCGATCGCTAGCACGTTGGAGAGGCCCCAGATGCCGCCCTTGGCGGCGCCGTAATTGGTCTGGCCGAAATTGCCGATCAGGCCCGAGGTCGAGGACGTGTTGACGATGACGCCGCCGCCATTGTCACGCATCCATTTGAACACCGGCTGGGTGCAGCAGAAGGTGCCTTTCAGATGCACCTTCATCACCTTGTCCCAGTTCGCTTCCTTGGCCTTGTGGAAGGTCTCGTCGAGCAGGATGCCGGCATTGTTGACCAGGATGTCGGCGCGGCCGAAATGCTTGATGGCGTCGTCGAACACCGACTGGCCGCCGGCCAAGGTCGAGATGTCGGCGCCGTTGGCGACGGCGCGGCCGCCCTCGGCCTTGATCGCGTCGACCACCTTGTCGGCCATCGACTTGTCGGAGCCCGAGCCGTCGCGCGGGCCGCCGAGATCGTTGACCACCACGGCCGCGCCCTCGCGCGCAAACAGCTTCGCATAGGCTTCACCAAGCCCGCCGCCGGCGCCCGTGATCAGCGCCACCTTGCCGTCGAGTAATCCCATGGTTGTTTCTCCGTGTTGTTCTTTCTTCTTCACCTCTCCCCGCAGGCGGGGAGAGGTCGGATCGCCCTTGCGATCCGGGTGAGGGGTACAGGTCTGTCCGCAAGACCACCGTTGCGGAGAAAGCCCCTCACCCCACCCTCTCCCCGCAAGAGCGGGGCGAGGGAGTCGACGGCCGTCGAGCGTTGCTACGCCAGCACCGTCTTGCCGCTCTTGATCACGGTGACGCCGCGCGACTTCACCTTGGCCTCGAACGACACCACATTGCCGTCCTTCCACAGCTCCATGGTCACGGTCTCACCGGGGAACACCGGCGAGGAGAACCGCGCCACGTGCTGCTTGAAGGCGGACGGATCGTAGTCGGCATAGGTCTGCAGCACGCCGCGGCAGGTGATGCCGTAGGTGCACATGCCGTGCAGGATCGGCCGCGGGAAGCCGGCCTTCCTGGCGAACTCCGGATCGGAGTGCAGCGGGTTGCGGTCGCCGCACAGCCGATAGACCAGCGCCTGGTCGGGCCGCGTCGTGATGTCGACCACCTTGTCCGGCGCGCGCTCCGGCACCTTGTGCGGCTCGGGCTGGCCGTCGGACGGGCCGCCGAAGCCGC
Source organism: Bradyrhizobium sp. USDA 4504 (assembly GCF_054063995.1). Taxonomy (NCBI): domain Bacteria; kingdom Pseudomonadati; phylum Pseudomonadota; class Alphaproteobacteria; order Hyphomicrobiales; family Nitrobacteraceae; genus Bradyrhizobium; species Bradyrhizobium sp. USDA 4504. The sequence continues at coordinate 3,479,865 of NZ_JBSSGV010000001.1, forward strand.
CATCGCCGCGGGCGAAGCGCGAGGCGACCAGCGTGGCGAGCTTGTCGCCCTTCTCGTCCTTCAGCACGGTCTGGTGGCGGATCACCGCGCCCTTGTCCTTGCCCTTGTCGAACACGTCGAGCACGGTCGAGTCGGCCGTGATGTGCGCGGCGGTCGCGAACGGCTTGTGGAAGGTGATGTCGCGCTCGCCGTCGACCACCATGACGCGGTTAAGATTCATCTCGCCGGGACCGGCGCCCCAGGCCGCGACCGAGGCAAACGTCGGCACCACCTTGAGCGGGCGCGGCGTCAGCACGCCCTCATTGACGAAAGCGAGCTCCTTCTCGTCCATCGGATCGGCACCCAGGCCGATGCCATAGGCATAGAGCATCACGTCGCGGTCGGCGTAGCTGTATTTCTGGCCGAGATTCTTCAGGGCCATCAGCTGTTCGTACACGATCGGCATCGTTGTTTTCTCCCCGAATGTATTCTTAACGGCACGGTGCCCATTACTGCGCCCTCTCCCCTTGTGGGAGAGGGCAGCACCGGCAGTCGTCTCAAACTCGTTTCGGTGAGGGGTTCGCGCCACAGAGAGATTCTCTACGCGGAGAGAGACCCCTCACCCGCCTTCGCTTTCAGCGAAGGCACCCTCTCCCACAAGGGGAGAGGGTAAAATCAGGCCGGCGTGAAGAACGGCAGCGGGGCGCCGTCGGTCGGCTTCCACACCACCTTCACCTTCTGGCCGATCTTCACCTTCTCCAGATCGCAATCGACGATGTTGGTCTGCAGCGACGGACCTTCCTTCAGCGTCACATAGGCGATCGCATAGGGACCGGTCGGCGACTTCCGCATCAGGCTGTAGGTGTAGACCGTGGCCTCGCCGCTCGACTCTTCCCACACCGTCTTGTCCGAGAAGCAGAACGGGCAGATCGCGCGCGGGAAGTAGTGCGCCTCGCCGCAGGTGTTACAGCGCTTGATCATGAACTTGCCCGCCTTCGCCGCCTCCCAGAACGGCGCGGTCTCCGGGTTGGTCACCGGGGCATTGTACTTCTTCGCTTCAGACATCACGCACGCTCCAGAATGCAGGTTGAGGCGGCGTGGCGAACGCCGAGCAGACCGCCGGTGCCGTGGGCGATCGCGAGGTCGCAGTTCTTCACCTGCACCTTCGGATGCGCCTCGCCGCGCAACTGGCGCACAGCCTCGAGGATTTTCGTCATACCGCCGCGATTGACGGGATGGTTACTGCACAGACCGCCGCCGTCGGTGTTGAACGGCAGCTTGCCGACGCCCGAGATCAGATTGCCGTCGGCGACGAACTTGCCGCCCTCGCCCTTCTTGCAGAAGCCGAGGTCCTCTAGCTGCATCAGCACCGTGATGGTGAAGCTGTCATAGATCGAGGCGTATTTGATGTCCTTCGGCGTCACGCCCGCTTCCTCGAAGGCACGCGGACCGGACCACACGCCGGCGGAGTAGGTCAGATCGAGATCCTTGCCGCCGCGCGGGCCCTTCATCGCCTCGCCATGGCCGATCAGGCGCACCAGCGGCTTCTTCAGGCTCTTGGCGATCTCGGGCGTCGTGACGATCATCGCGCCGCCGCCGTCGGTGACGACGCAGCAATCCATCCGATGCAGCGGATCGGAGATCATCGGCGAGTTCAGCACGTCCTCGACGGTGACGACCTCTTTCAGCATCGCATGCGGATTGTATTGCGCATGATGCGAGGCCGCGACCTTGATCCAGGCGAGCTGCTCGGAGGTGGTGCCGTAGTCGTGCATATGACGCATGGCACACATGCCATAGGCATTGTGCGTGGTAGCCCCGTAGGCGGATTCGAAATCGGCCTCGGCGCCCGAGGCGCGCGGCGGCATCGGGCCGGTGCGCGGTTTGCCCGCCAGCGTGACCAGCCCGACCGAGCATTTGCCCGCGGCGATCGCCTCGGCGGCGTGGCCGAGATGGATCAGATAGGAACAGCCACCGGTCTCGGTGGAGTCGACATGACGCAGCTTCTTGGTGTTGAGGCCGAGATAATCGACCATCGGCCACAGCCCGCCCGGCGCGTCGCCGGCGCAGAAATAGCCGTCGATGTCGTCCTTCGTGAGCCCGGCGTCCTCGATCGCGCCCTTGGCGACCTCGGCGTGCAGCTGTGCTGTTGATTTATCGGGTGCGTGCCGGGTGGGATGTTCGTAGATCCCGGCAATGTAGGCCTTGCCCTTGATGGTCAAATCGCTCTCCGCTGGCGTTTCTTCGCTCGAGCGTTTTTCTGAACCGACGACGCGACCTTGGCAAGCGCGGAAATATTCCGTCAGGCGAGACTGCGCGTAGGCACGGTACGCGCTGCCAAAACACCAGGTGTCGTCCCGGCGAAAGCCGGGACCCATAACCACAGGATTGTTGGTGAGAGTGAGCCGTGGCCCCAGCGTCGCGCTACGACAAAGTGCGGTGGTTATGGGTCCCGGCTTTCGCCGGGACGACACCGCGTGTGTGGCTACACTACTCCGCCGCCATCTGCCGCGGCGCGGACGGCGGGTTGGCGAGGTCGGCGGCGAGTTGCGCGTAGCGAACCTTCGCTTCCTTGATCGCCTTGTCCTTCACCGGACCGTAGCCGCGGATGCGATCGGGCAGCGCCAGCAATTCGACCGCAATGTCGTGGTTGAGCGGCGACAGCAGGCCGAGCACCGTCGCGACATCCTTCTCGTAGCCCGCGATCAGATCGCGCTCCAGCTTGGGGTCGGCGTTGTAGCCGAAGATGTCGAGCGGCGTGCCGCGCAGAAAGCGGAATCTCGCCAGCACCCTGAAGGCCGACATCATCCACGAACCGAAGGCGCGCTTTTTCGGCCGGCCCTGCGCGTCGAGCCCGCCGCCGAGGATCGGCGGCGCCAGATTGAAGTTGAACTTGAACTCGCCCTCAAACTGATCGCGCAGCTGCTTCTCGAAACGGCCGTCGGTGAACAGCCGCGCCACCTCATACTCGTCCTTGTAGGCGAGCAGCTTTGCGTAGTTGATCGCGACCGCGCGCGGCAGCGCCTCGCCATAGCCGCCCTTGGTGGCGGCGTCGCGCACCTGGTCGACCAGCTTGCGATAGCGCTTTGCCAGACGTGCATTCTGGTAGTCGGTCAGGAACGCCATGCGATGGGTGATGATCTCGTCCAGCGACATCGCATCCAGCGATTTCGGTGGCGCGATTTCGTCGTCGCCCTTCATCATGCCGCTCAGCCGTGCCGGATCGGCGGCGGCCAGGCGCCCGAGCTGGAACGCCTGGGTGTTCATCTTGATCGAGACGCCGTTGACTTCGATCGCCTGCAGAATCGCCTCCGCCGACAGCGGCAGCAACCCGCGCTGATAGGCAAAGCCCATCATCATGATGTTGGTGGCGATGGAGTCACCGAGCAGCGCTTCGGCCGGCTTGGTGAAGTCGAAGAACGCGGAGTCCTTGCGCAGCTCGGTCTCCAGCACGCTGTTGACCTTGCGGCTCTGGAAGTTGAAGTCGCGGTTCAGGATAAAGTCCGCGGTCGGGATCACGTGGCTGTTGATGATGCCGACGGTGCGGCTCGCATCGCACAGCGTGATGGTGTCCTTCGACGCCGCCACGACCTCGTCGGCCGCAAGCACCAGATCGGCCGTTCCGGTCACGATGCGCGAGCAGGTCACGTCGGCGGTGTGCTCGGAGAGCCGGACGTGGCTCAGCACCGCGCCGCCCTTTTGCGCGAGACCTGACATGTCGAGGATCATCGAGGCCTTGCCCTCGATATGGGCGGCCATGCCGAGCAGCGCGCCGATCGTCAGCACGCCGGTGCCGCCGACGCCGCCGACCGCGATGTTGTAGGGCCGGTCGAGCGCGGGCTTGGAGGCCGGCTCCGGCAGATTATCGATGCTGCCGAGCTCGGGCGGCGCGCGCCGCCTGAGCTTGCCGCCGTCGACCGTGACGAAGGACGGGCAAAAGCCCTTCACGCAGGAATAATCCTTGTTGCAGGTCGACTGGTTGATGGTGCGCTTGCGCCCGAGCTCCGTCTCCAGCGGCTCGACCGAGATGCAGTTCGACTGCACCGAGCAGTCGCCGCAGCCTTCGCAGACCGCGGGATTGATCAGCACGCGGCGCTGCGGATCCTCCATCAGGCCGCGCTTGCGGCGACGGCGCTTTTCGGCGGCGCAGGTCTGCACGAACACGATCGCCGACGTGCCCTTGGTGTCGCGGCACATCTTCTGGACGTTCTCGAGCTCGTCGCGGTGATACAGCTTGACGCCGGGCGCGATCGTATCGGCCGGATAGGCGTCCGGATTCTCCGAGACCAGATAGATCTCGCGGATGCCTTCGGCATGGAGCTGGAAGGTGATCTGCTGCGGCGAGAGATCGCCGTCGTGGCGCTGGCCGCCGGTCATGGCGACCGCGTCGTTGTAGAGGATCTTGTAGGTGATGTTGGCCTTGGAAGCGATCGACTGGCGGATCGCGAGAATGCCGGAGTGGAAATAGGTGCCGTCGCCGAGATTGGCGAAGATGTGGTTCTCGTTGGTGAACGGCGCGATGCCGACCCACGGCACGCCCTCGCCGCCCATATGGGTGAAGGTCTCGGTTGACCGGTTCATCCACAGTGCCATGAAGTGGCAGCCGATGCCTGCCAGCGCGCGGCTGCCTTCCGGCACCTTGGTCGAGGTGTTGTGCGGGCAGCCCGAGCAGAAATACGGCGTGCGGCTGACAGGCGCGGTCGCCTGCATCTGCGTCGACTGACGGCCGTTGAACCAGTCGGCCTTGGCGCGCAGCATCTCGGCGATTTCAGGATTGAGATTAAGTCGAAGCAGCCGTTCGGTGAGCGAGCTCGCAAGCGAGGCCACGCTGAGCTCGGCGGCGAAGGTCAGGAAGCGCTTGTCGTGATCGTCCATCTTGCCGACGATGCGCGGACGCACATCGTCGCGCCAGTTGAACAGCTCCTGCTTGACCTGGTTCTCGACGATCTCGCGGCGCTCCTCGACAATGAAGATCTCCTCGAGGCCGACGGCGAAGTTGCGCACGCCTTCCGGCTCCAGCGGCCAGGGCATGCCGATCTTGTAGAGGCGGATGCCGATCTTGGCGGCGATCTCGGGCGTGATGCCGAGCTCGCGCAACGCCTGGCGGATGTCCTCGTAGCTCTTGCCCGAGGCCATGATGCCGTAGCGCGCGTTCGGCGAATCCATCGTGATGCGGTTGACCTTGTTGGCGCGGGCGAAGGCGATCGCGGCAAAGCCCTTGTAGTCCTGCAACCGGCGGTCCTGCTCGAAGCGGTCGTCGGGCCAGCGGATGTTGAGGCCGCCCGGCGGCAATTCGAAATCGGTCGGAATGATGAACGGCGTCATCTCGTCGGTGAGGTCGATCTCGGCGGTCGTCTCGACCGTCTCGGTGATCACCTTCATGCCGACCCAGCAGCCAGAGTAGCGCGACATCGCGATACCCAGGAGGCCCATCTCGATCATTTCGTGGATGCTGGAGGGGTAGAGGTAGGGCATCAGCGCGGAGATGAAGGCGTGGTCGGACTGATGCGGGACGGTGGAGGATTTCGCGCCATGGTCGTCGCCGGCAAGGCAGAGTACGCCGCCATGCTTGGCGGAGCCGGCCGCATTGCCGTGGCGGAACACGTCGCCGCAGCGGTCGACGCCGGGGCCCTTGCCGTACCAAATGCCGACCGCGCCATCATATTTGGCGCCCGGCGACAGGGCGAGCTGCTGCGAGCCCCAGATCGCGGTGGCCGCGAGGTCCTCGTTCACGCCGGGCTGGAATTTAATGTTGTACTGCTCGAGATGCTTGCGGGCGGCGAACAGCTGCTGGTCGTAGCCGCCGAGGGGGGAACCGCGATAGCCGGAGATGAAGCCTGCCGTGTTGAGGCCCGCGGCGCGGTCGCGCCTGATCTGCGCCATCGGCAGGCGGACCAGCGCCTGGATGCCGGTCATGAAAACGTGGCCGGTGTCCTGGGTGTATTTCTGGTCGAGGCTGATAGGCCCTTGGTTGATTCCCATTTAGCCCTCTTTTCGCTGGTCGCGACGACTGCTTTTTAGCTAGTCATCCGAGCTTGTTGGAACCAGTCTATGTCGGATTTTCCGGCCCGCGCAGCACAATTCTGGGCGACCAGGCCCGTGGCTCAAAAATCGCAATTTCGTGCCGGGAATATTGCAGGGCCGTTTCGGTTTCTGTCGCAGGACAGGCCCGTGGCGAAATGGCGTGACGCGTCTTGTGGACCGGAAGGTGATCGGATGCGGCGACGATTTCGAACGACGGGTGCGATTCTGGTTGCAGCGCTGTTGTGCGGCGCGCTCGCGACCCGCGAATGCGCCGCCGCGCCGACCGACGACGTCATCGCCCGCGGCAAGGCGCTCACGATCGCCGGCGACTGCGCCAGCTGCCACACGGCCGATCCGGCAAAGCCTTTTGCCGGGGGGAAGCGGATCGACACGCCGTTCGGTGCGGTGTTCTCGCCGAACCTCACCCCCGACCGCGATACCGGCATCGGCGGCTGGAGCGACGACGATTTCCTGCGCGCGCTGCGGAGGGGCGTCGCGCCGAGCGGCGCGCATTATTATCCCGCCTTCCCCTACCCGTACTTCACGAAGCTGATCCGCGGCGACATCCTGGCGATCCGTGCCTATCTCGCGACGCTGGCGCCGGTCAGCAACAAGGCGCCGCCGCCGGAGCTGCGCTGGCCATTGAACTACCGCGTGCTAATGGGGGCGTGGAACGCACTGTTCTTCACACCGGGCATCATCCAGCCGGACCAGGGCCAGGGTGCGGAATGGAATCGCGGACGCTATCTCGTCGAGGCCCTCGCCCATTGCGGCGCCTGCCACACGCCCAAGAACGCCTTCGGCGCCGACAGGCGTGACCAGGCGCTCAGTGGCAGCACGGTGCAAGGCATGTTCGCGCCAAGGCTCGATGGCGCCGCGCGCAGCGGGCTGAAATCATGGAGCGTCGCTGACATCGCCGAATATCTGCAGAGCGGCCGCAACGGGCACAGCCATGCCGGCCCCCTGATGTCCGAGGTGGTGCTCAATTCGACCTCGAAGATGCGCGACGCCGACGTGCGCGCGATCGCGGTCTATCTGAAGAGCCTGCCTGCCAGCGCGCCGGAGCCGGAAGTCACCCCGCCCTCGCCGGCGCAGATGAGCAATGGCGAACGCATCTATCGCGGGGCCTGCATCGCCTGCCATGAGCTCGACGGCTCCGGCGCGCCGCGGATCTATCCGCCGCTGCCCGGCAACGCCAATCTGCAGTCGGCCAATCCGGCGAGCACGCTGCGCATCATCCTCGACGGCGCACAGACCGTGACCACGCCGCGCGCCCCGAACGGCGGCTCGATGCCGGCCTATCCCAAGCTCACCGACCAGGAGGTCGCGGACGTTGCGACCTACATCCGCAATGCCTGGGGCAACGCGGCGCCGGCCGTCACCGCGGACGAGGTCGCCAAGGCGCGGACGGCGAAATAGCCGTTCAGCGCTCCTCGTCGCTGAACACGAATTTCGGCATGTCCCATCGGTAGCGGATCGCAAGCATGCGGAACGTCAGCCCGAGTGCGAAGGTCAGCGCGGTCCAGAGCTGGGTGTTCACCTGCAGCCCGGAGCCGGTCACATAGAACAGTCCCGTCACCACGGAGACGCTGGCGTAGAGCTCGCTGCGAAACAACAACGGCACCTCGTTGCAGAGGATGTCGCGCAGCACGCCGCCGGCGCAGCCGGTGATCATGCCGGCGACGATCACGATCGGCAGCGGGACGTCGATTTGCGAGGCCACGTCGCAACCGGCCATGGTGAACACCACAAGTCCGATCGCATCGAGCACCAGGAATGCGAGGTTGAGCCGGTGCACGAGCCGCGCCAGCAGGATGGTGGCGAAGGCGCCCGCCGCCGCGACCGCAAGGTAGATCGGGTGCGCGACCCAGAGCAGCGGATAATGTCCGAGCAGCACGTCGCGGATGGTGCCGCCGCCGAGCGCGGTGATCGCGCCGAGCATGCAGACGCCGGCCCAGTCCATGCTGCGCCTGCCTGCCGCCAGCGCCGCCGTCATCGACTGCGCCGCAACCGCAATGAACGAGAGCAAGTGCAGCACCGAATCGGTGGGCGGCATGGTCCACATTGAAAAGGCCTCATGAAACAGGTTGGAACCCGAGGAATCGGCGGTTCCTGCATGACAGGTTGCAACATTGGCGCGGAACATCCTCGCGCGCCAGCCATTGTCCTCCTGCGTTTAGCTTTCAGGTGCTAACGGAGGAACTTTGCAATGGCCCATCAACCTGACGATCCGTATCGCGCCAACCTGACCGAGGACGAAATGCGCCGTCAGGCGCGCTTCAACAGCCTGGACAACGAGCTGCAGCCGGACCCGGAACTCCAGGAGGGACCGGCCAGCACCACCAAGATCGCGATGTTCGCCGTCGCGGTGGCCGTGGTGCTCGGTGCGTTGTTCTACGGCTTGAACAATACCTCGGTGCATGAGGCGGGTACCACGCCGTCAGCGCAGACCGCGCAGCAGCAGCCGGCCAATCCGGCCGCGCCGCCTCCGGGCATGCGCGACGTGACGCCGAAGCCGAACAGCCAGCCCGGCACGACCACGGGCGCGGCACCTGCGCAGCCGGCGTCTCCATCGGCCAACAAGCCGACTGGACAGGAAATCGACCGCTCGGCGGCGCCGGCCGACTCGACCGGCGACAAGAACAAGTAATCCGCTCGCTATCGTGAGCGATGAAGCAGCGGGCCCCGGCGGCCCGCTGCTTTTTTGCGTGTGAGTCTACTTGAACATCTTGTTGAGCTCGCCGCCGGGATAGCCATTGGCGAATTCCGTGAAGGTGCCCTTCTCGGCCATCTCCTTGGCCGCCTTCATCACGCCGGTCCAGGCCATCCGAGCAAGCGCTCCGCCGACGCTGATCCGGCGCACGCCGAGATCGGCGACCGATTGCAGCGTCAGCTCCGACACGCCGCCGATCAACAGATTGACCGGCTTTGGCGCCACCGCCTTCACAACCGCGGAAATCTCCTCCTTGGTCGCGATGCCCGGCGAATAAAGGACGTCCGCTCCTGCTTCCGAATAGGCCTGCAGCCGTTCGATCACCAGATTGATGTCCTTCTTGCCCCACAGGAATGCCTCACAGCGGCCGGTGAGCAACACACCGCTGTTGTCGGCATCGATGGCCTTGCGCGCCGCCTTGATGCGCTCCACCGCAAGCTTGTGCTCGAACAGCGGGTTGGCGGCGTCTCCGGTGGAATCCTCAATGGAAAGCCCGGCGGCGCCGGTCTTGACGCCGCGCGCGACATTGGCGGCGACCTTGTCGGGCTCGACCGCGAAGCCGCCCTCGAAATCCGCATTGACGGGAATATCGACCGCCGCGCACAGTGCGGTCAGATGGTCGCAGACGTCATCGACGGTGACGCGGTTGTCGGCCTTGGCGATGGTCCATGCAAAGCCCGCGCTGGTCGACGCCAGCGCCTTGAAGCCGAGATGCTGCAAGGCGCGGGCGCTGCCGACATCGAACGGATTCGGAATGATGAAGCACCCGCTCTCATGCAGCTTCCTGAAGGCGGCGCGTTTGTCAGCAGTTGGCAGTGGCATTGGTCGCTCCCTGGAGTCATTGGCCGCGCACAGATAGGCACCCACGCATCCGCCCGCTAGTGCGGCTCATGCGCCGCGCGGCTGTCCTTCGGCGCCTGATCGCGTTCGTTCAGGCCGTAATCACGGATCACGCTTGCCACCCGCAGCCGGTAGTTCTCGAAGATCCGCGCGCGGCCCTTGGCCTGGGTACGGCGATGTTCGATCGTGTTGCGCCAGGCTTCCACCGCAGCCTCGTCGCGAAAGAATGACAGCGACACGAACTTGCCCTTCTCGGTAACGCTCTCGAACCGCTCGACCGAGATGAAGCCGTCGATCTCCTGCAGGATCGGCTTCAGCTCGGCGGCGAGGTCGAAATAGAGATCCCGTTGCTCAGGCTTGGGCCAGACTTCGAAGATCACTACGATCATGGGCGCCTCCCGCACATTGCTGCTGTGGCCCTACTATACCTCGACCTTGCGGAGAAATGTCCGTTCCTCGGCGAGGATGAAGCGGTTTTCTTCCGCGAAGTTGAAGTTTGCGACGCCCTCCTTGTCCTGGCGCAGCCGCGCGCGATAGGCCTCATAAGCGGCAAGGCTGTCGAACGAGATCAGCGCGAAGGCGATGTTGTTTGTTCCCTCATGCGGCATCCAGTAGCCGATGAGGTCGCCGCCGCAGCGCGGGATGATCGAGAGCCAGTTCCGCGAATACTCCTCGAACATCGCGCGCTTGAATGGATCGAGCTGGTAGCGGATGAAAACGGTGACGGTCATTGATGGCCTCCGGTCATGTTTCCGTTGTTGCGAGCGTCAGCGAAGCAATCCTCGCAATGACGGCACGGTGAACAATAGCGGCTTGTCCGACCTCGATGCTTCGTCTATCATCGAACTATGAAAGCAGGACCCGATATCTCCCGGATCGCCGCTCTGGTCGGCGATCCCGCACGCTGCAACATGCTGACCGCGCTGATGACCGGCCGCGCGCTGACCGCGAGCGAGCTCGCGCAGGAGGCCGGCATCACGCCGCAGACGGCGAGCTCGCATCTCTCCAAGCTCGAGGCCGGCGGGCTGATCGAGCCCGAGAAGCAGGGCCGCCACCGCTACTACCGCCTCTCCGACCCCGACGTCGCCGACGTGCTGGAAGGCCTGCAGGGCATTGCCGCCCGCGCCGGCCATATGCGGGTGCGCACCGGGCCGAAGGATCCGGCGCTGCGCCGCGCCCGCATCTGCTACGACCATCTCGCCGGCGATCTCGGCGTTCAGATGCTCGACAGCATGAAGCGGCAGAAGCTGGTCCGCCAGAGCAAGCAGGCGATCGAGCTCACCGGCGAAGGCAAGCGCTTCATGGCCGAGGAGCTGCAGATCGACGCCGATGCGCTGACGCATCCGCGCCGGCCGGTGTGCAAGGCCTGCCTCGACTGGAGCGAGCGGCGGCATCATCTCGCCGGCACGCTGGGCGCTGCCATGATGGACCGCTTCACGGAACTGAAATGGGCCGCGCGCGACGCTGCGCCGGGCAGCCGCGTGGTCAATTTTTCGCGTAACGGCGAGAAGCGATTCGCTGCGTTGTTCGGCCCGGACCAATAGCGGCGCGCCTTCGGGCAAGCGTCGATGAACCGCCGGTCTCGCTTGCCTCGCCTTCCGATGTATTTTCGTACGCTCGCCATGTGCGCGCGGCTGCCCGCGTCCGCGAAATATTTCGAAGTGATGCTGAGCCGGCTTGCGGCGTGCTGACGCAGCTGTGAGCTGCAACATTCATGTCGCATTCAGGCCGCAACATTATGGTCGGCGACATCGGGCACGCCTTCTGCAATGATCCGGCCGGGCGAATCGGTAGACGAAAGCTTGTTGCGGTGCCGCAGCGCGGCCCAAAATAAAAAAGGAGAAGACATGAAGTATCTTTTTGCTGCAGCAGTTCTGCTGACGACCGCATTCGCCGGCATCAGCGCCGCTGATGCGGCCGGTGGCTGCGGCCCCGGCTGGCACCGTGGCCCCTATGGCGGCTGCGTCAGGAATCGCGGCGTCGTCGTCGCGCCGGGCGCCGTTGTCGTGCGCCCGCCGGTCGTGGTCGAGCGCCCCGTCGTGGTGGCGCCGCGTGTCCGCGCCTGCCCGTACGGCTTCGTCTGGCGCTACGGCCGTTGCCGCCCGATCTGATCGCGGCAGATTCCGAACTAACAAAACCCCGCCTGGCGCGGGGTTTTTCTTTTCGTCATGGAGTCGATATCACCAGCGGCGCCAGTGATGACGGCGCCAATGGTGGCGACGCCAGCCCCAATGCCTGCGGTGCCAGTGCCGGTGACGCCAACCCCAATGGCGATAATGCCAGCGTACTTGCTCGGGCTTCATGCGGCCGACCTCCTCGGCCGTTGTGACGGCGGGATGCGCTTCGCCAGCCGCTGGTGCGCGTGCATCCTGGTTGAGGGGAAGCGGCGCGAGCGGCGCCGCCTGCGCCGTCGCTGCGAAGGTGACGGCTCCGGCGGCGACACCGAAGGCCATCTTCAGAAAATCCCGACGTTCCATGAGCGTTTCCCTTTGTTGCTGAGTTGGACCAACTGCAGCAGTAAGTTTTTGCCTCGCGAGCTGAACGCTCGCTGAACCGCGCGTTCACGTTTCATGGAACTCGAGCGTTGTCGACGTCGTGACGTCACGCAACCATCATGCCGCCGTCGCCTCCTCCGCCAGCACCAGGAGATCGCGCGTGCGTGTCACCTCCGGCCAGTCACGGTTGAAGTCGGCGACCAACCGCTTCATGTGATCGCTGCTCACCGCGCGCTCGAGCGCCTTCTCGTCGGCGAACTGATAAGTCGCCTGGTGCAGCGAGGGATCGCTCAGGCTCCAGCATCGCCAGGCGCGCTCGGCGCCGAACGATTTCATCGCGTCCGGCAGATGCTCGCGCGAATACCAGGCGTCGAAGGCGGCACGCCGGGCGATGTCCGTGACGGTGGCGCGGACGACGAAATAGGCTGCGGGCATTGGTTTTCCTCCATGGTTTCATTTCGCACAGGCGGCCGGCATATGCTCCGTGATATGTCGGCCTGCTGACAATGCCTGATCAGGGGGATCACCCATGCTTGCCCGTCACCGCACCGCCCTGCTCTCGTTCCTGCTCGCCCTCGGCGCCGCGCTGCCCGTCGCCGCCGGGGAGATCGCGCTGCCGCGCGAGGCGCAGCTCGGGCCGCGCCCGTTCTATCTGGTCGACAAGATGAAGGACGGGCCCCTGAAGCAGCAGCTCAGCCAATGCACCGGGCCGTTCCACAAGACCGATTTTTCGATTGGCCATCGCGGCGCCGCGCTGCAATTTCCCGAGCATAGCCGCGAATCCTATCTCGCCGCCGCACGGATGGGCGCCGGCGTGATCGAATGCGACGTCACCTTCACCAGGGACCGCCAGCTGGTGTGCCGGCACTCGCAATGCGACCTGCACACCACGACCAACATCCTGACGGTGCCGGATCTCGCTTCAAAATGCACGCAACCCTTCAGCCCGGCCGATCCCGCCGCCGGCAGGAAGGCCTCGGCGAAGTGCTGCACCAGCGACATCACGCTCGCCGAATTCAAGCGGCTCACCGCGAAAATGGACGGCTTCAATCCGGATGCGAGGACGCCCGAGGAGTACCAGAACGGCACGCCGCGCTGGCGCACCGACCTCTACGCCAATTCCGGCACGCTGATGAGCCATGACGAGAGCATCGCCTTGATCAAAAGTCTCGGCGCAAAATTCACGCCCGAGCTGAAGGCGCCGGAGGTGGCGATGCCGTTCGACGGCGACTACACCCAGGAGACATATGCGACCCAGATGCTCGCCGCCTACAAGGCCGCCGGCATTCCGCCGAGCGACGTGTTCCCACAGAGCTTCAGCCTTAAGGACATCCTCTATTGGGTGAAGACCGAACCCGACTTTGCCAGCCAGGCGCTCTATCTCGAGGACCGCTACGAGAAAGCGGGCCTCGATCCGAACCGGCCGGAGACCTGGAAGCCGTCGATGCAGGAATTGAAGGCCTCCGGCGTCGCGATCCTGGGACCGCCGATCTTCGCGATGCTGGCGCTGAACGACAAGGGCGAGATCGTCCCGTCGGCTTACGCCAGGGCAGCGAAGGCCGCCGGCCTCGATCTGATCGGCTGGTCGCTGGAGCGCGACGGGCCGCTCAACCGAGGCGGTGCGTTCTACCACAAGTCGGTGAAGGCGGCGATCGACCGCGACGGCGACACGTTGACCGTGCTCGACGTGCTGGCAAGACAGGTCGGTGTCCGCGCGATGTTTTCCGACTGGCCGGCGACGACCACATTCTATGCGAACTGCATGGGGATGAAGTGAGATCTTGCGGGGCAGGTTACAGCCGCGCCTGCCCCGCCCTACGCACCGTGCGCGCCCGCCATGACCATTCCGGCCGTTCCGCGCGCGGCAGAACGGGACTAGCATCATCGCCTTCCCGCCCGACGGGACAACACCACAGGGAGGCCGCCATGAAGCCAGGACAACCGGTCAAGGACGCCAGCCATCTCTACGAAGTCGAGCGCCGCGCCCAGCACGCCGCCCGCCCCGGCTTCCGCATCATGGAGCTGCAGCTCTCGCCGACCCAGAAGGTGCCGTGGCACACCCACAGCAACATCTCCGACACCTTCTATGTGCTGGAGGGCCAGATGCGGCTGTTCCTGCAGGAGCCCAAGGAGGAAGTGAACCTGAAGGTCGGCGAAGTCTACGCCGTCCGCCCGACCCGCCCTCACCTCGTCACCAACGCCGGCACGACGTCGCTGACGTTCCTGATCCTGCAAGGCGTCGGCGAATACGACTACGTACCGCTGGCGTCGAAGTAACTCCCTCCGCTGTCGTCCCGGCGAAAGCCGGGACCCATTACCACCGCATTTCGGTGATGAACGGGATCGCCCCAGCGTCGCGCAACAATTGAGACTTGGGATAATGAGTCCTGGCTTTCGTCAGGACGACACTGAGTTTGCGGCGCCGCTTTGCGCGCCCGCCGCGCCTCACATCAGTTTCAGCGGCGCGTCGTGAACCAGGCGCAGGTCGATATTGCCGATCAAACGCGCGCGGCGCGCCTCGGCGGTGCTGATCGCAGCCTCGGTCTGCCGCAGTGTGCTGACATTCGAGCCGAGCGACACGATACCACCGAGCACCAGTGCGATCGATCCGAGTGCCGCGGTCTGACCGGCGCCCAACAGCTCGAGCAGCGCGACGGCCAGCAACGCGAACCCGCCTGCGATCGCGACCTTCGAGCCGAGAATGATCCGCCGGGAGCGCTCGGCGCTCTCGGCAAGCTCCTCGATCTGCGCCTCGATCTCGGAGATCTCGTCGGTCGGCTCGTCTTCGGTCATCGGGTTCGGACCTGTAGGGCGGGTCAGGCGGAAGCCGTAACCCGCCGTGTTCATTTTCGCAAGAAATCGCTACGCTTCAGGCGCGCGCTAGCTCTTGGTCATCCGATTCGGACTCAAATCAAATGTTAGCCTGTTCAACGCTCGACGACGGATGGGTCGCTGCGGCTCCCGCCGAGGTCGGCTTCGATGCCGAAAGCCTCTCCAGACTCGACGCGTTTCTCAAACAATGGCCCAAGCGCAACGTTCACGCCGTTGTCATCGTACGGCGCGGCAAGCTTGTGTTCGAGCGCTATTTCGCCGGCCGGGAGCGGCGGTGGATGGAGTGGTCGGCACCGGTTCAATTTTCGCCGGAAACGAAGCACGACATCCGCTCCATCTCGAAGAGCGTAACCTCACTTCTGATCGGCTTGGCCATCGGCAAGGGACAATTTCCGCCGCTCGATTCCGCTGTTATCGACTATTTCCCCGAATATGCCGATCTTCGTACGACGAGGAACGCTCGCATCACGTTCCGGCACCTGCTCACCATGTCGCACGGTCTACGGTGGGATGAAGCGCGCGGCTGGAACAGTCAGGCGAACAACGAACGGCATCTGCTCGAAGCGAAAGATCCCTACCGCTATGTTCTGCAACAGCGGATGGCGCTCCCGCCCGGCGTATCGTTCAACTATAGCGGCGGCGCCACCAGCCTCCTGGCTGCGGCCCTTGCCAAGAGCGTCGGCCAACGGATCGATGCTTTTGCCAGAGACAAGCTGTTCGAACCGCTCGGCATCACTGATGTCGAGTGGCTCAGCTTTACCGGCAGTGCCGAACTCGCGGCCTTTGCCGGATTGCGGCTACGGCCGCGCGACGTCGCCAAGCTTGGCGAACTCGTCGCGAATGATGGACGCTGGAACGGCAGACAGGTCCTGCCCGCCGCGTGGATCGCCGAGTCGACCAAGCCGCGGGTTAACGCCGGAGGGCACGTGGTCGTCTACTTATGGTTATCACTGGTGGCTTGGCCGTTCCTTGCTGAACGGTCACGACCTGATCTGGATCGCCGCGTACGGCAGCGGTGGCCAACGCCTTTTCATCGTGCCCGGGCTCGATCTGGTGGTCGTCGTGAACGCCTTCGACCACGATGCCATCTCAAACGCCATCCTCAACCAGTTTCTCCTGCCTGCCGTGACGGACTGTCCGCCCCTTTCAGCGTAAAGGGTTGGAATGGGGCTGAGCTCAGCTCTCTGTTCGCAGGGCCGGTTACGCGACCGGGTCCGCGCGCGTAGCGCAGTGAGCGAAGGTGGAAGCCGCAACCCGCCACGGATCGTACGCCCCTGGAACCTCGAGATTCCGGGTTCGCGCTCACGCGCGCCCCGGAATGACGACAACAAGAGCAACAAAGGGAGACGCGCATGCGAAGGTCGTGGGTTACGCTTGCGCTAACCCACCCTACGCTCTCCTCACAACGGCAGATTGTCGTGCTTCTTCGCGGGGATCTCCACCTTCTTGTCCTTCAGCATCGCCAGCGCCCGCGCGATGCGGCGGCGGGTCGAATGCGGCATGATGACGTCGTCGATGTAGCCGCGTTCGGCGGCGATGAAGGGCGACAGGAAGCGGTCCTCGTACTCCTTGGTGCGGGCGGCGATCTTGTCGGGGTCGCCGATGTCAGAGCGGAAGATGATCTCGACCGCGCCCTTGGCACCCATCACAGCGATCTGGGCGGTCGGCCAGGCGTAGTTCATGTCGGCGCCGATTTCCTTCGACGCCATGACGTCGAAGGCGCCGCCATAGGCCTTGCGGGTGATGATGGTGACGAGCGGCACCGTGCACTGCGAATAGGCGAACAGCAGCTTTGCGCCGTGCTTGATCAGGCCGCCATATTCCTGCGCGGTGCCCGGCAGGAAGCCCGGCACGTCGACGAAGGTGACGATCGGGATGTTGAAAGCATCGCAGAACCGAACGAAGCGCGCGGCCTTGCGTGAGGCGTCGCTGTCAAGCACGCCCGCCAGCACCATCGGTTGGTTGGCGACGAAGCCGACGGTGCGGCCGGCGATGCGGCCGAAGCCGGTGACGATGTTTTTCGCAAAGGTCTCCGAGATCTCGAAGAAGTCGCCCTCGTCGACGACCTTGAGGATCAATTCCTTCATGTCGTAGGGCTTGTTCGGATTGTCGGGGATCAGCGTGTCCAGCGACATGTCGACCCGCCCGATATCGTCGAAGCTCGGCCATTCCGGCACGCCGTCGCTGTTGTTCGAGGGCAGGAAGTCGATCAGGCGGCGCATCTGCAGCAGCGCGTCGACGTCGTTCTCGAACGCGCCGTCGGCGATCGAGGAGCGCGTGGCATGCACCGAGGCGCCGCCGAGTTCCTCGGCGGTCACCACCTCGTTGGTGACGGTCTTCACCACGTCGGGGCCGGTGACGAACATGTAGCTGGTGTTCTTCACCATGAAGATGAAGTCGGTCATCGCGGGCGAATAGACGTCGCCGCCGGCGCAGGGGCCCATGATGACGGAGATCTGCGGGATCACGCCCGAGGCCTGCACGTTGCGGCGGAACACATAGGAATAGCCCGCCAGCGCCGCGACGCCCTCCTGGATACGCGCGCCGCCGGCGTCATAGAGGCCGATGATCGGCGCCCTCGCCTTCATCGCCATGTCCTGCAGTTTCGTGATTTTCAGCGCGTGGGTTTCGGAAAGCGAGCCGCCGAACACCGTAAAATCCTTGGCAAAGACGAACGTCTTGCGGCCGTTGACCGTGCCCCAACCGGTGACGACACCGTCGCCGGGGATCCTGGTCTTCTCCATGCCGAATTCGATCGAGCGGTGCTCGACGAACATGTCGAATTCCTCGAACGAGCCCTTGTCCAGCAGGAGCTCGATCCGCTCGCGGGCGGTCAGCTTGCCGCGGGCGTGCTGCGCCTCGATGCGCTTTTCGCCGCCGCCCAGCTTGGCGCCGGCGCGCCGCTCTTCGAGGGTATCGAGGATATCTTTCATTTGTTTCCGCCCGTGTTAGCTACAGTCCGCGTCCCGGCGCGAGCCGAGGTCCGCTTCGTTCGGAAATGGCTTAGCACGGCCATTTCGGAACCGGAAAGGCGGTTGTGGACGGGTTCGGGCGCAAAAACGGTAGGATTTTCCGATATCTGGGGAGATGGCGATGACCGACACGAGCACGGCCACGGTCGAGACCGGCGCACCGACCGGCGGGGTGCGCACCCTGCTCCGGCTGGAGGGCCTCGTGCTGTTCCTCGGCATGACCGTGCTCTATGCCCAATGGGAGGGCTCGTGGCTGGTCTATGTCCTGCTGTTCCTGGTGCCGGATTTGAGTTTCGCGGCCTATCTCGCCGGCCCGCGGGTCGGCGCCATCGTCTACAACGCCGCCCACAGCTATCTGGCGCCGGTCGCGCTGATGACGCTGGGCTTTGCCGCCGCGGCGCCGCTGGTGCTATCGATCGCGATGATCTGGCTCGCCCATATCGGGATCGACCGCGCGCTCGGCTACGGGCTGAAATATTCCAAGGGCTTTGGCTTCACCCATCTCGGGCGGATCGGGAAAGCGCAGGAGCCCGCCTAGCGCCCGCTTCCTGACGTCACGCACGGCCGGTCAAATTGACAGCGTGCGCGTCGATTGCTGGCGTCTCGAAGGATGCAGGCCCGCCTGTGGCCTCATGGTTCGAGACGCGCGTTCCGCGCTCCTCACCGTGAGGAGAGACAGACGTCAAGCAAAGCGGCGCGCGAACACCACACAGACGACGACGAGCATGGTCGCCACGATCATCGACCACGGCACCTGCTCGTGCAGCAACAGGCCGGCCAGCGCGAGGCCGAAGAACGGTTGCAGCAGCTGCAATTGGCCGACGCTGGCGATGCCGCCGATCGCAAGGCCGCGATACCAGAACACGAAACCGACCAGCATGCTGAAGATCGAGACATAAGCGAGCCCGAGCCAGGCCGGCGCGCCGATGCCCTGCCAGCTCGGCGGCAGCGTCATGATCGTCATCACGAGCACCACGGGCACTGAGAGCACCAGCGCCCAGGAGATCACCTGCCAGCCGCCGAGCCGCCGCGACAGCGCCGCGCCCTCGGCATAGCCGAGGCCGCAGACGATGATGGCGGCGACCATCAGGAGGTCGCCGGTCAGCGACGCCGATCCGTCGCTCGACAAGGCGAACGCGCCGACCGTCGCGCTGCCGATGCAGGAGAACAGCCAGAACAGCGGCTGCGGCCGCTCGCCGCCGCGCAGCACGCCGAACACGGCGGTCGACAGCGGCAGCAGCCCGATGAACACGATCGAATGCGCCGAGGTGATGTGCTGGAGCGCGAGCGCGGTGAGCAGCGGAAAGCCGATCACGACGCCGAGTGCGACGATGGTCAGCGACACCAGATCCTTGCGCTGCGGCCAGGGCTGCCGCAGCGCCGCAAGCAGCGCGGCGCCGAGCAGCGCCGCGATCGCCGCCCGCGCCGAAGTCAAGAACAGCGGCGAGAACTCTGCCACGGCCACGCGGGTCGCCGGCAGCGAGCCGCTGAAGATAATCACGCCGAGCAGGCCGCTGCCCCAGCCGTCGATCGAAGCCTTGTCCATCGTACTTTGCTTCCCAAAACGTAACTGCGCCCCCTCGCCCCGCTCTTGCGGGGCCGAGACGAGCGAAGCTCGCTCTTAGAGGGTTGGGGTGAGGGGCCGCCCCGCATACTCGGTAACGGCCGAACCCGTGGAGACTCCCCCTCACCCGGAACGCATCTGGCGATGCGTTCCGACCTCTCCCCGCAGGCGGGGCGAGGTGAAGCCGAGTCCACCTCGCACCGACCATAGCCGGCGGAGGCTCGCCAAGGCAGCTACAGATCAGTACAATATCGCAAAACTGTATGGGCAAAGGTAGGCATACACTTGCAACAGCAATCCGATGCGCCAAAGGCGACGCGGACCACCGACGTGATGAACGCGATCCGCGCCAAGGTGGCGAGCCGCGCGCTGGTCGCCGACGACCGCCTGCCCTCGATCCGCGGCCTGGCCGCGACCATGGGCGTGTCGCCCTCCACCGTCGTCGAAGCCTATGACCGGCTGGTGGCCGAGGGCCTGATCCGCGCCCGGCCCGGCTCCGGCTTCTATGTCTCGTCCACGGCCCTGCCGCCGCTCGCGCTCGCCAAGGACCAGCCGCAACGCGACCGCGCAGTCGATCCGTTCTGGGTGTCGCGGCAATCGCTTGATGCCGAGACCGGCGCGCTCAAACCCGGCTGCGGCTGGCTGCCCGCCGAGTGGATGCCGACCGAGGCGCTGCGGCGCGCGCTGCGCGGCCTCGCGCGGGCCGACGACGCCGTGCTCTCCGACTATGGCGCGACACGCGGCTCGCTCACGCTGCGTCGGATCCTGATGGCGCGGTTTGCCGACGAGGGCCTCGAGGTGCCACCCGAGCAGCTCTTGCTGACCGCGTCCGGCACGCAGGCGATCGACCTCGTCTGCCGCTTCCTGCTGCGGCCGGGCGACACTGTGCTGGTCGACGATCCCTGCTATTTCAATTTCCGGGCGCTGCTGCGCGCGCATCAGGTTCGCATCGTCAGCGTGCCCTACACGGCATCGGGCCCCGATGTCGCAAGCTTCGAGGCGACACTGGCCGCCGAGCGGCCGCGGCTCTATGTCACCAACTCGGCGCTGCATAATCCGACCGGTGCGACGCTGTCGCCGCAGACCGCGCACCGCGTGCTGAATGCCGCCACCGCCCATGATCTCACCATCGTCGAGGACGACATCTTTGCGGACTTCGAGCCGGAGCCTTCGGCGCGGCTCGCCGCGCTCGATGGCCTGAGCCGCGTGATCCGGATCGGCAGCTTCTCCAAGACGCTGTCGGCATCGGTGCGCTGCGGCTTCATCGCCGCGCGGGCGGACTGGATCGAGGATCTCGTCGATCTCCAGGTCGCGACCGGTTTCGGCGGCCCGAGCGCGGTCGCCACCGAGATCATCGCCGGCGTGCTGTCGAGCGGTTTCTATCGCAAGCATGTTGAGGAGCTGCGCCGGCGCCTTGCCCGCGCCCGCCGCGACGTCGGCGACAAACTGCAGCGCATCGGCGTCACACCCTGGCTGATGCCGCGCGGCGGCTTCTATCTGTGGTGCCATCTGCCCGACGGGTGCGACTCCGCCGACGTGGCGCGGCTGGCGCTAACGGACAATGTCGTGCTGGCGCCCGGCAACGTGTTCAGCGCCTCGCAGACGGCCGCCGCCTTCATGCGCTTCAACGTCGCGCAATGCCGCGACCCGAAGCTGATGCCGACCTTGCAGCGAGCGATCGGGCGCCAATAGCGACGGCGCCCTACTCCCTCTCCCGTTCTTACGGGGAGAGGGTTGGGGTGAGGGGCTGCTTCCTCTTGCACGGTGATAGCTGTGCCTGAGGAGAGTCCCCTCACCCGGAACGCATCTGCGATGCGTTCCGACCTCTCCCCGCACGCGGGGCGAGGTGAACGGAGTCCGCGCCGCCCCTACTTCTCACCAACCTTGAACGGCTCCTCCTTGCCAGGCGGCACGGTCTCCTCCGCCATCGCCAGGATCATCGCCACCATCACGTAATTGCCGGCGACCGCGGTGAGGTCGACGATCTGCTGATCGTTGAAAATCTTCTTGGCCCGCGCATAGGTCTCGTCGGAGACCTTCTTGGTCGTGGTCAGCTCGGTGACGAAGTCGTACACGACCGCCTCGTCGTCGGCCATCTTCGACGGCCGGTTGTCGGCCTTGAGCTCCGCGATGACGTCGGGTGGCAGGCCGGCCTTGGCGGCGAGCGGCGCGTGCGCGAACCACTCGACCTGCGAGCGCCACTGCCGGCCGATGATCAGGATCGCGAACTCGTTCAGCCGTGTCGGCACCGAGGTCTGCCAGCGCAGATAATAGAACAGATCGTAGAGCCGCTGGCCGAGCACCGGGCTCCGGATCATCGGATTGTAGGGACCGCCGATGCCGACGCTCGACACCTTCATGATCTGCTCGCCGAGCGGTTTTTGCAGGTCGCTGAGCTGCTCCATCGTGAGCTGCGGGAAGCGCGGCTCCTTGCTGGTGGCCGGCACCGAGAACACCGTCGCCGCGAGCCAGCCGCCGGCCGCGGCCAGCGTGAGCGACGAGAGCCAGACTGTTGCTGAATGCATGATTCCTCCGCTTGATTTTATCGGAGGATGCTAGTCGAGCTACGTAGCGCCAGCCAGCGATGAACACGCAGATCAGGTCATCACAGCGCGACGATATCGGTGAGGCATTGCTGCGTGACGCTCATCCGCGCATCGGTCTGCGCCTGCGTCTTGCAGTCCATGTTCATCGCGAACACCGTGATGTCGGTGCCCTTCTCGGCCCAGCCGACCAGCCAGCCGAGCGAGCCGTGCTCCTTGTCGGTGAGGCCGGTCTTGGCGCGAATGACGGCGTCGCCGACTTTCGTCACCGGGAGAATGTCGCACACCAGCTGCTGGCTGCGCTTGTCGACCGGCAGCACGCCGCGGCGCAGCCGGTCGAGGAAATCGATCTGCTGCACCGGATCGATCCGCAAATTGCCGGCCACCCAGAACTGGTCGATGCCGCCGCCGATGTCGCGGTTGCCGTAGTCGATGATCTCGAGATATTTCTTCATCCGCTCCTCGCCGATTCGGCGGGCGATCTCCTGGAACACCGGAAAGGCCGACACCGCGAGCGCGGAGCGCAGCGTGTGATCCTTGTTCCAGGCCTCGATGCTGCGGGTTGTGCCGTCCCACTTGAAGAGGTCCTTGTCGGCGTCCTGCACCACCCCCGTCTCGAGCGCGATCAGCGCGTTCGGGATCTTGAAGGTCGAGGCCGGCAGCCTGCCCTCGCCCGAGCGGACCTTGTCGCTGGCGATGATCAGATAGTCCTCGACCTTGTAGCCGACGAAGGTGCCCTCGGTGCCGAGCTCGAAGAACCGCTTTTGCAGCTCCTCGCGAAACTCGCTGCGCTGGTAGGACACATTGGCGAAGCTGCGCGATGGCAGGATCGTAGCGGCAGCAAGCAGACCGAGCGCATGGCGGCGATGGATCACGACAAGTCCTGGGCAGGTTCGCATTGACGACGATGGTGGATGCCATCGTGGTGAAAGGATGGCAAGAAGACTCACTTGTCTGTCGCGTTTTCTTCACGCGAACCGGTGCCCGCTTCGCTCGAAAACGCGCCCGCTAGCGCGCCCGGCCCGACATCCGCAGCACGAACACCAGCACCTCGGCGACGGCCTTGTAGAGCTCGGCCGGAATCTCGTCGCCGAGCTCGACATTGGAGAGCGCGCCGGCCAACACCTCGTTCTCCTCGATCGGGATGTCGTTGGCCTTGGCGACCTCGATGATCTTGGCGCCGATCGCGCCCTTGCCTTTTGCCACCACGCGCGGCGCACCGGCGTGGTCGTAATGCAGCGCGACCGCGAGCTGGTTGTTGGCCTCGCTCATGATGCGCGGTCCAGGAAATGGCCGGCGCGGGCGGGTGCGGGTTGCGGCGGGGTGCCGTCGCGGATCTCGATGTCGCCGGGCGTGAGCTCGGCCCTGGTCAGCGCCCGGCTCAGCTCGGAAGCGCCGGCGCGCAGTTGCGCGGCGGTCGAGGGACGCTCGGCCCACATCCGCACCGAGGTGCGCTCGCCGTTCAGCGACACCAGCGCGTGCACCGGGCCGGCCGGCTCGATATCGAGCGTGAAGCGCGCGCGCCACACCCGCTTGGCGGCTTCGACCTCATTGCCGCCGCCGTCGCGGGAAATCTCGAACTGCGCCATCGCCGTGCCCTGCGGGGTCAGGAACGGGATCTCGAAATTCCAGCGCGGCAGCATGGCGTCGAGCTGCGGCCGCGTAGCGTCGCCGCGGTCCGGCAGCGAGGCGACCTGCAGCAGCGTCTGCCGCGCCAGCGCGGCGTCGGTGTTTTCCAGCAGGCGATGCGCGGCGGTCGCGAGTGGCGTGTTTGGGGCGATCGACGGCTCGGCGACGGCCTGCGCCGACGGCAGCGCACCGCGAAACGGCGGTGGCGGTGTGTTGTCGCGTACCGGCACCTCGCCCGGCAGCATCTCCCTCGGCGCGGCGCCTTGCCGTGCGGGGTTGCCGAGTTCGTGCAGCGCTTGCTGAATGAGATTGAGCGCGCCGCCGGAGGACGGGCCGGCATCGAGCGCATCCGCGAGCGCCCCTGCGAACCCTGTGGTGCCGCGGGTGACATCCTCGGCGACCGGCAGGCGGGCCTGCGGCAGCAAGATCTCCTGAACGTCGAGGTCTGGCGTGCCGGATGGCATGAGGCTCGGCGCCGTCGCGGCGCTGGCCTGCGCCGGTTGCTGGAGCGGTGTGGCGGACGCGGGCCTGCCGGCATCAGCGGTACCAAGCGAGGTCAGCGCCTGGCGCAGCACGATCAGCGCGGCCTTTAGATCGGGCGCGCTGCCGCTCGCGGGCGCAATGCCCGCCGCCACCGTCGCCTCGAACAGCAGGCCGGATTTCTGCAAGCCGGTCTTGACCGCATCGCCGCTCAAATTCTCGTCGAGACCGGTCTGCTGCGCCAGCACCTGCGCGATCGCGGCCTGCAGCTTCGGCGGCAGATTGGCCGAGGCGACCGCGGCGAGATTGGCGAACAGCGGCGCCTGGCTTCCCTGCACCGCCGCCGCGGTCTGCGCCGTCGCGGTGATGGTGACGCGCTCCAGCGGCGTCAATACAGCCTTCGGTGCCGGGGCGACCGGCTGGGCGGCATCGGTGGCGTTGGCCGCTGCCGGCGACAGCCGTACGGCATCGCCGGTGTCCGGCCCCGGCCCGACCAGCTGCAGGCGGATGCCGTCATTGGTCTGCGACACTTCGAGCTGCAGGTTCTGGCCCTGCTGCAGCGGCACCTCGGTCTGGACGTCGATCGACAGGCTCGCGATCGCGATCCGCACCAGATCGGCGGACAGCACTTTCAGCACCTGCGCATTGACGACGCTGCCGGCCTCAAGCTTGAGGTCCGGCGCAACGCCGTCCGCCTCCTTCGAGGCGAGCACCGGCAGCACGGGATTGATGGCGAGTGCCATGTCGGAGGTCTCGGCCCTGCGCGAGGAACGTGCCGCAGGCTAGCCCGGCGCCGTAAACCCCTCGTTAACCGGCGGCCGGCTTGAGCTCCCTGAGCACGCCGGCGGCGGCCTTGAAATCGAGCTGGCGGGCGGCGCGGCGGACGGCGACCTCCTCGTCGACGCCCCATTTCTCGATGTTCCAGTCCTCGTCGACATGGGCGGCGGCCCAGACCTGGTCCTCGTCGCGGACGCCATGGGCGAGCGCCAGCGCCAGCAGCGCCGAGCCGGTCAGCGTCGTCACCACATGGAGCGCCGCGACCGACCATGGGTCGGTCGGGAACGCCGCCCGCGCCGCCTTGATCGCAGGCTCGGGCTGGCCGACATGCATCACCCCCTCGGCCATCACGAAATGGGCGCCGAGCGCGTCGGCGGCCCAGAACAGGATCGGATCCCAGTGCTGGGCCTCGCGCGCCACCAGCGTCTCTGGATGGCCGGCCCGGTAGAACAAGAGGTCGCTGCCGAGGAACTTGGCCGCATCGTCGGCGACCTCGTCGATGCGATCGATCACCCCCTCGATCACGCTGTTGGCAAGCCGCGTCAGCGGCATGGTCATGGGATCGATGGTCTCGCGCTGCGCATTCCATTCCGCCGCCACCGTGTCCGCAATGGCCCGCGTCGGCACCGCGATCGGCTTGCCGGACGGCGTGCGGATCGGCTTGCCGTCGAGCGTGATCGAAAATCCGCCATCGGCCTCGGCGACGCCGGCGCTGGTGTAGAACCGCTTGCGCTGGGGCGTGCGGATGTGGCGCCGCACCGCCTCCTGCGGATCGAACGGAGATTGTTCTGGGACATCGTCGAAAAGTTCGCGCATCGCGCCGGGTAGCTTTCGTTCATAGGGATTTCCCTGCAAGATATGTCAGGGGCAACGGCAAATAAAGCTGATGGGACGCGGCAAATTCCTTGCGGGTTTTTCGCTGGTTGCGGTGGTTTTCGCCTCCGCCACAGCCTGTGCCGGGTTCCGTTCGCCGGAATCCCTGATCCGCAACGTCTACGCCCATTATGGGCGAGGCAGCGCCGAATATTCCAACGGCCTGCCGCGCGACGAGGAAACGGCTCGCCGATTCTTCGATCCCACCCTGCGCGGTGCCTGGACCGCGCTGCACGATGCGCCCTACGATTTTCTGGTGCAGAGCCCGACCTGGCGGCTCGGCCCGATCTCGATCGCAATCCCGCGCCGGCAGTTCGACAAGGCCGACGTGACGGTGACATTCGACAATGAAGGCCGCGCCGTCACGCTCAACTTCATCGTCGTCAATGGTCCCGACGGCTGGGTGATTTCGGATGTCGAGAGCCCGCACGATTCCTTGCGGACGTTTCTGACGCAGTTTCGGCGGTAGTAGCTGCCCTTGCCCTTCCGGCGATCGCTGCTCCACCGGCCACGTCGGCAGCCATATCGGCTACAAGCCGATGCTTTGACGCTGCCGCTTGGCCCGCCTTGTGACTATGTCCGCCTACCTGTTCCGGTCACCACCAAGAAGATTCTTGTAGACCTTCCCATCTTTCATGATGACCAGGAAATTCTTCGCCGGATCCTCTATCAGCTTGATGTTGTCGATTGGATTGCCATCGACCAGCAGAAGGTCGGCCAACGCGCCTTCCTCCACCACGCCCAGCATGCCTGGATATGGATTTCGAAGCCCGGACAGACCGAGCAATTCGGCATTCGTCGATGTCGCCATGATGAGCGCTTCAGCCGGCGTGTACCATCGCGTGAGGGCTGACAGCATGGCGCCTTGCCGGTCGGCGAGTGCCTTCGAGAACAACACGTCGGTACCGAATGCCGTCTTCAACTTGTACTTCTTCGCAAAGCCGTAGACCCTGTCGGTGCCGGCAACGACCTGCCGCATCTTGTCCTGCTCCGCAGGTCCAAGGGCGCTGGCGCCCGACATATCGAGGAAGGGCTGGGTGCTCAGCCAAATTCCCTTCTCGGCCATCAGGCGGGCCGACGCGTCGTCCATCAAATGACCATGCTCGATACACTTGACCCCCGCTGCGATCGATCGCTGGATCGCGACCGGCGTGTAGGCGTGTACGACGGCATAAGTACCCCAGTTCTCCGCAGCCTCGACCGCGGCGCGCAACTCCGGTTCAGTGAACGTGGACACATCGAGCGGGCTGAACGGCGACGCCACCCCACCGCCCGCCGTGAGCTTGACCTGCGTAGCCCCTTGCATGAGTTGCTCGCGCGCGCGCACGCGAACTTCATCCGGGCTGTCCGCGACCATGGCGCCGCCTATCCTCTCCATGCGGCTGAGCATGCCGCCGATTGTTCTGGGCAGATCGGACAGCGGCCGGAAGTCGCCATGGCCGCCGGTGATGGTGATCATGGCACCGGATGGGTAGATGCGGGGACCGGCGACGAGACCTTCGTCGATCGCGCGCTTGAGGGAAAAGGCCGGCCCGCCCATGTCGCGAATGGTGGTGAAGCCGCGCATGAGGGTGGCCGTTGCCTCGGCGGCCGCAAGAAGATTGATGTAACCGATGTCGCTGGCCATCACGGCCGCCGGCGTCGGGCGTACCAGCAGTGCATGCCAGTGCGCGTCGATCAGCCCGGGCATCAGCACCCGTCCGTCGCCGGCAATCACCTGAGCGTCGGCCGCGATCGGCCCAGTCGAAATTTTCTCGATCTTGTTGTTCCGGATCAGCACATTGGACGGCCCGGACAGCGCGCCATTCCTGCCATCGAAAATTCGCACGTTCTGAAACAGCACGTCGCCATTCTGCTGAGCTTGCGCGGGCAGCAAGGCGACGAGGCTCATCACGATCGACGCAACCAGCGCCGAAACTCTCACGCCCTTCCTCAAACCTGACATGTCCACTCTCCGCCGATGGCGCATCGCGCGAGACCGTCATTGATGTCGCGAGGAGCCGATTTGATTTCAGACGATTAATGAGAGTTCTGCTGCTCCCTAGAGGATCGACGGCCTATTGAGCCGCTCTGGCGGCAGGCTGTAAAGCGTAAGTCAGCCATCCGATGCCATGAGACAGCAGATCGATCCCCAGCAGCAGCCCGAGCACCCACAGCCCGGTCGCCGGAAATCCCGTCAGAATGATGAGGCCGGCCAGAACGCCAAACAGCCCGGATGCCAGCATGATCCAGCCGGACTGCTGCCAATGGCCGATGCCGACCAGCATGCGCACAATCCCTGAGACCAAAAGCATGAGACCGAGGGCATAGGTCAGGAGCAGCGCGCTCGCCACCGGTTGGCTGAGCAGAACGATTCCGCAGGCAAGGTAGAGCACCCCCAGCAGAAGCTGCCACACGAATCCACCCCAGCCCTTGGTCCAGAAGGCGTGCAGGATTTCGAACCCGCCGGCAACAATGGCCGTCCAGCCGATAAAGATGGCGCTGATCACGGTGAAAAGCACGACATCTCCCAGCACCAGAAGGCCCGCGGCGATCATGACGAGGCCCAGCAGAACGCAGACCCATAAAGGCGGGCCAGGCAGGCCGCGGAGCATCGTGGGACTGTTCTCATAGGTAGCCATGTCGTCCTCCTTGATCCCTGGCAGCCATGGCACGGTCGCGCATTCCAGGCCGCGCAACCGCGCCACTCGCGCCGCCGGAGCTTGTGCCTGCCCTCACCAGCGCCATCCACAGCGGCGGCGACCTCTGTGCCACCAACAGGTCCAGCGGCGGCGGCGCGGTGGCGGAGGACGCGGGCGCGGTGGTGGCCGGGCGACGACCATATGAAGCGGCCGCTCCGGATCATCCGTCTTCGCGACGAGGGCATCTTCGGGGGCGACTGGCAGCGCCTTGGCCGCCTGCATCAGCAAGCCGGTTCCGAGACCAGCGACTGCGACGCCGCCAAGCATTCTCCGGAGCACGATGCGACGGTCGAGTTCATCCATATCTGGCACCTGGTTATTGCAGAGACCTTCTTGCCCCGCGGCGCCCGACGTCCGATCAGGCCGATCGCTCGCCCTCGCCGGTCGCTCCGTCGTCCGGTATTTCGCCTGGCCGATAATTCGGCAGCCGTCCCGCGGGAATGACCGTAAGCAGTGCGAGGCCGGCCATGATCAGCAACCCGATCTTCAAAGCGCGCAGGCGCGCTTCGGTGTTGACCCGGACGGCTTCCTCGACCTGCTGTGGCGTACCGCTCGTGCCTTCGAGTACGCTGCGCAGCCGATCATTGCTGACGAAAGTGATGTTGCCGAGATCAACCTGGCTCTGAAGCTCCTTGGTCAGCACCGGACTGGCCGCGATCCTGCCGAGCGCGATCGTGCTCAAAAGACCGACCAGAAGAGCTCCGGCCACCGCGGTGCCAACGGCAGCCGCCAGATTCTGCGTGGTTCCGCGCAAAGACCCGACATCCCCCGCCAACGCCTTGGGCGAAGCAGTGACCAGAACGTTGAACAGCAGTGTCACCAGCGAGCCCTGGCCGATACCGAACAGCACGAGGCCAAGGAGAACGGGAATCTCGCTCCAGTCGTTGCGCACGACGAACGCGAGCCACAGCAACGCAACGGTGCAGAGCCCAAAGCCGAAGCGTCCGATCTGGCGGGGCGTCAGCTTGTCGTAGAGATTGACGATCAGCATCGCCGAGAGAAAGACGGTCAGATTGAACGGCATCATCGCGATCGCCGTCGCGATTGGCGAACGTCCCTGCACGATCTGGATGTAGAGCGGCACCGTGAAGTTCAGCGCGGCCTCGAGCGCCACGACCGCGAACAGCGCGTAGACCGCACACCTCTCCTCCGGCGAATCGATCACCTCCAACGCCAGCAAAGGCGTCCTCCCCGCGGCCTGCTGGCGATGCGTCCACATCAGGAATGCCTGCCCGAGCACTATGCCAAGCACGATCAGGACCGGTGCCGGCGAGACGCCCAGCAAGTCGAATGGCGCGTTAGGGGTCGCCAGGATCACGCCCCAACTGTTCAGATTATTGAAGCCGAAGCTGATGAAGATGATCGCGCTCGCGGCAAGAGCGACCCCGATCATGTCGATCTGGACATCCGGGCGACCGTGGTCCGGCCGCAGGCGGAAACTCAGAGCGAAAGCGATCGCCGAGGCAACGATGAGAATTCCAAATGCGGGGCGCCAGCCGATATAGGTGCCGAGCAACCCGCCGACGACAAATGCCAGCACGCCGGCGGCAGCCCGCGCCGAGCCCAACGCGCCAAGGGCCGTCGCCTGCTGGCGTCCGGCATAATTCTCGGCAATCAGCGCGACGAGCGAGGGCACGATCACCGCGCCCGCAGCGCCGCAAAGCGCCTGAGCGGAAATCATGACGGAGGCCGTAGGGCTGAACGTCATCGCAATCTGCGCTATCAGGAAAAGCACGACGGCACCGCGAAATACCTGCACCGCCCCGAACCTTTGGGCGAGCTTGGCGCCAAGCATCACGAACCCGGCGACAAGCATCGAGTACGCCACGATTCCAGTCGCGACCGTGGTCGGCGGCACGCCGAAGCTGGCCACCATTCCCCCCATCGCAACCGGCAACGACGCGACGTTGAACGACATGATCATCTGGCCGAACGCAATCGCGACCATGGGCACCCATGATGCGCGCTCTTCCTGATGAATGTCGCCGATCGAGATTGCTTGCGTTGCCATCGCGTCCTCCAACCTGCCCGACGTTGCGATCGATCGGGCCACGGCTCGACCGATCTTCAGTGCCTCTTGTTCACTCGTCCGGTTGGGACACGAACAGATCCATGCCCAGTCTTTGCGACAGGAACTTCGCGGCGAGCTGCCCTCGCACGCTGTTGCCGGCCGCATCCAGTGGCGGCCCGAAAGTGCCGAAACCACCCTTTCCTGGAGACACCGCGACGATGCCTCCACCAATGCCGCTTTTGCCGGGCAGACCGATGTCGTACAGCCAGTCGCCCGACGTCTCGTACAGTCCAGCAGTGACCATGACCGCCAACGCATAGTGGCACACGGCCGCATCGACCACCCGCTGCCGGGTCACGGGGTTCACCCCGCCGTCGGCCAGCGTCGCACCCATCACGGCGAGATCCCTGGCGCTCACATTCAGCGAACACTGCCGGGTGTAGAGATCGGTCGCCTGCCTGGCGTCGCAATAGATCCGGTCGTAGCTCTCCAGCAACCGCGCGATGCTTCGATTGCGAAAATTGGTCTTGGATGCCGATGCGTAGACTTCCTCGTTGAGCGAAAGCTTGCGGCCCGCGAAGCGCGAGAGACCGTCATGGATGAACCGCCATTGCTCGTCAGCGCTCGAGCCCGGCACAAGGCTTGTGGTCGCGATCGCGCCTGCGTTCACCATGGGGTTGGTGCGCCCGGCTCCATGCTCGATCGCCGCCAGTGAATTGAACGGCAGCCCGGTCGCGTTCGCGCCCAGTTTTGCACGAGCCTCTTCAGGGCCGATGGCCTCGCACACCAATGCGAATACGAATGGCTTCGATACACTCATGATCGAGAATTCGTATTCGGTATCGCCCGCGCCGTAGACACGTCCGCTGGTGCCGGCCACGCAGACGCCGAACAGTTCACTCCGCACCCTGGCCAGGGCCGGATAAACCTGCGAATTGGTCCCTTCGCTGTTCGACTTGAAGCGCTGATGCGCTTGAGACACGAGCTCCTGCACCATCTCGGGTTCGGGCAAGTGCCCGGTCGAGATGTAGGGCCGCTCCGCTTGTTCCGCGATCGAAGGCGGCCGCATTGGCTGTCCTTCCGCATTTCGACCTTATTGCTTCAGGTCTTCTAGTCGGCAACCAGAAGTAGGCGCCCGAAAAACCACGGAGTCAACGATCCACTCCCACAGCCTTTGCAATGCTTGCGTTGGTCCAGAACACTTTACGACAAATGCGCTGAACGCATTGCGTATCGCGGAATCGCAGCGCCGTTGCGCGATGCACATTCGATATAGTCATGCGACGTTTCGGCGCGGCTAGGTAAGCAAGATTGTCCAATCGCCCGCGGCGCAATTGAATCAAAAGAGAAGTCATCATGGCAGCAACGAGCGATTTCCATCATTGGCACGCGAGAGTACGATCATCGTGTGCGGATGTGAGCCCGCCGCTTGTCCAAGCAACACCGGCCCGCGGCGACGGTGGAATGACCGCATCACTTACAGAGTGAGGTTGATCATGGTGGCGCGCGCAAGCGACGGACAGCTTCTGTTGGTAAAGAAGCTTGGTGGGCTTATTGCTATCGTTGTAGGCTGCTTGCTGACAGCAGTCGGTGTGACATTCGAATCGACAAGCACAACTGTCGTCGGTGTCTTGCTTCTCGTGCTCGGGGCGGCCCTGCTCACGCTCAAGATCATGAGACGAAATCAAAGCGGTCCGTTTGGATAGCCAGACAGATTCGCACGGTCGACAGCCTTGAACCGGATCGCCGCGGCTCCGCCGGCCGATGCCGCTTGCCTGTTCGTACTCGCGCCGGCGCGACGACAATTCCTTCCATGCGTCAGCAAGGCTTGTCTAGCAGACCACGCCCTGCCCTAATCCCGGTGGTTGGCGCAGGATCGCGAATAGGCGGCACGCTCGGCCTGGTTCAGGCCGGCGGCGGCGGCCTCGTCGAGGCACCGGCTGACGCGGTCGCCGAACGAGCTGCGCGGCCGCGAACGCAGGCTCGGCTGCGTCGGCGCGTCCATCCTGGGGATCGCCGGCACCTCGATCCGCGGCGGCGGTGGGGGTTGAGGGACCGGCGGATCCCACGTCGAGCGGCCGGGCGCAAGGATTTGCGCGCTTGCCGCGCCCATGGCCCAGAGCAGAACGCCGGCAACAATCAGGGATCGCTTCATAGCCTATATGTCGTGACGCGGCAGCAACGGTTCAAGTGAACGCACCATGCGTCAACGCTGCCCCCGAGATGCGAGTTCCCCGCCCTCGTCACGGTTTCTGGTAGATCACGTGACCGGCACGGATCGTGCTGCTCACTTTCGCAAGATTGCCGACGTCACCGAGCGGATCGCCGTCGAGCACCACGAGATCGGCGTCGAAGCCCTGCTCGACCCGTCCCTTCTTCGCGGCCTTGAAGAACCGCGCCGGATTGGTCGTCAGCGAGGCCAGCACCTGCCGCTCCGACAACACGCAGTGCATCAGCTGAAATTCCTGCGTGGTGTCGTACACCGTGGTGAAACCGACATCGGTGCCGAACAGCACCGTGCCGCCATTCTCCGAAAACTGCTTGAGCTGGTTGACGGTCGAGGCCACCAGACGGTTGGTGACGTTCGGATCGAGCACCACGGTGGTGAACAGCGACAGTGTGGGAACGAGCGCAGTCCCCTGTGCCTTGAACCGCGCCAGCTGATCCGCGGTGTAGCTGGGTTCGCCGGGCGTGGTGTGCGCGAGCACGTCGACGCCGGACTCGATCACCGTTTCGACGCCGACCTTGTCCTGC
This sequence comes from Bradyrhizobium sp. USDA 4504, assembly GCF_054063995.1. NCBI lineage: Bacteria > Pseudomonadati > Pseudomonadota > Alphaproteobacteria > Hyphomicrobiales > Nitrobacteraceae > Bradyrhizobium > Bradyrhizobium sp. USDA 4504. The sequence continues at coordinate 3,513,032 of NZ_JBSSGV010000001.1, forward strand.
GGATGTGCGAACACCGGCCTGCCCTGCGCATGCGCGACGTCGACAGCCGCCTTGGCGATTGCAGGGTCCATGTTGACGACGGGCTTGTCCCCCATGAAGGCGCCGGTGAACAGCTTGATGCCGTCCTCACCCATGGCGAGCCAGTCGCGCGCCCATTTCGTGGCCTCCTCCGGCGTTGCGACCTCAGGAAGCTGCACTTCGCGAGGGATGTAGACGGGGTGCCCACCCTTCGGGAAGATATTGCCGGCGAGCAGGATGTTGGGGCCGGCGACTTCGCCCGCGGCGATGCGCTTGCACAGCGGCAAGGTGTCGCTCGGATCGGAGCCGAGATCCCATACCGTCGTGAAACCCCAGCGCGTCAGCATCTCCTGCATGTGCTGCGTCAGCGCTGCGGCCGGCGCTGCGCCAGCGTTGCGCCAGACTTTTTGCGTGAAATGGACATGGCTGTTCCAGAAGCCGGCGACGATGGTCTTGCCGCTGCAATCGATCACGCGGGCATCCGGCGGCGCCTGGATGTCGCCGGACTTGCCGACCGCGCTGATGAGGCCGTCGGTCATCACGATCACCGCATCCGGCAGCGCTTGCGCATCGGCCGATGCGTAGAGCGTGCCGCCGCGGAGCACGATGGTCTCGGCCTGTGCCGTCACCGCGGCGACAGCTGAGCTGATCAGGAAAAGCATGACCCGCAGCCAGGTGCCGATCATGGAGAGTCTCCGTTGCAGGCCGGCAAAGGCCGGCGCGCGAGGATAGCCGCAAAGCGCGGAGCCGTTTGATCGTTGTTGCTGTCCGCGCCGGATATCGGCGCCCGACCGTCACTCCTCGGGCGCGTTCTCGATCGGGTCGAAGCGGTCGGCCTCGAGCCCGAGCAGATTCCAGGATTGCAGCATGTGCGGCGGCAGCGGCGCGGTGGCATCGATCACGCCGCCCCTCGGGTGCGGAATCACGATGCGGCGGGCGAGCAGATGCAGCCGGTTCTGCAGGCCGCCGGGCAGCTGCCAGTTCTCCTTGTTGAAATATTTGGGATCACCGACGATCGCGTGATCGATATGCGCCATGTGGGCGCGCAATTGATGGGTGCGGCCGGTCACCGGCTTGAGCGAGACCCAGGCGAGCTTGGTCGCCGAGGTCTCGACCACGGCATAATAGGTCACGGCGTGGCTCGCGCCCTCGTCACCATGCTCCGCGATCCGCATGATGCTGTCCTCCTCGCTCTCCTCCTTGGCGAGATAGGTCGAGATGCGGCCCTGCTTCGGCTTCGGCACGCCGGCGACCAACGCCCAGTAGATCTTGCGCGCGGAGCGATGGCGGAATGCGCCGGTGAGGTGCGTGGCAGCGAAACGCGTCTTGGCGACCAGAAGGCAGCCGGAGGTCTCCCGGTCGAGCCGATGCACCAGCCGCGGCTTCTGCCCCTTGGCGTCGCGCATCACCTCGAGCATCTGGTCGACATGGCGCGTCATGCCGGAGCCGCCCTGCACGGCGAGACCGGCCGGCTTGTTCAGCACCAGCACGTCGTCGTCCTCGTACAGCGTCATGTCCTTCAGCGCCTGCAGCGTCTTCGCCTCGGCCTCGGAGAGCGTGCCTGATGTCTTCGGCGTGTCGAGCCGCAGCGGCGGGATGCGCACGCTCTGGCCCTCCTCCAGCCGGTCCTTGGAATCGGCGCGCTTGCCGTTGACCCTGAGTTCGCCCTTCCGGACGATGCGCTGGATGTGGGAGAACGACAGGCCGGGAAAGCGTGCCTCGAGGAAACGGTCGACGCGCATGCCGTTCTCGTCGGCGGTGACGACGACGGTCTGCACCTTGGTCGGCAGCGGCTGCTCGGCCGCGGGCTTCGTAGCGGCGGGCTCAGCCCGCTCCTGCCGGTCGCGACGCGACTCGGCAAAGCGCGGCGGCTTTGCGGACGCCCGGTGCGCGAACGGACGCTCTCCAGACTTGCGCTCACCGAACTTGCGATCGTCCGGCTTGCGGGTGCGCTCCGCCGATCCGCTCTTCCCACGATCCTTACCACGATCCTTGCCGCGATCGCCGGCGCGGTCCCGGTCGCGGCCCTTGTCGCGCCCTTTGGCGCGGTCGCCCGGCGATGTAGTTCTCTTGATGCGGCGGCTCATGGTGATTTTTCGGCTCCAGACCTGCATTGTGCCTAGCGCAAATGCCGCGAATCGTCACGGCGAAATCGGTGTGAATCCGGTGCAACATCGGCCATGTTCGGCCGCATACGACAATCGACGGGGGCCCTGGAATGAGACTGGCGATATCGGCTTTGGCGGCGGCCCTGATGCTCACGGACCCTGCGCACGCCCAGCAAAGTCCGATGCCCGAAGCCGCGATGCCGGAAGATCTGGCCTGGAAGCTCCTGGAACTCGGCCGCGTCATCGACCCGCCCAAGACCGCTGCACTCTACGCGCCGCTGCAACAGAAGGAGCCCTATCAGGGCGTCAAGGTCGAGCGCGACCTCAAATACGGCCCCGCCGACCGGCATCTGCTCGACGTGTTCACGCCGGAGACGGCGGCGCCCGCACGACCCGTGCTGATCTACATCCATGGCGGGGGCTTCGTCGCGGGCAACAAGCGCGCGCCCGGCAGCCCGTTCTACGACAACATCATGCTGTGGGCGGTCAAGAACGGCTTCGTCGGCGTCAATGCCACCTATCGCCTCGCGCCGGCCTTTCCGTGGCCGGCAGGCCCGGAGGACATGGGTGCGATCGTGCAGTGGGTTGCGGAAAACATCGCCTCCCGCGGCGGCGAGCCGAGGCGCATCTTCCTGATGGGCCAATCGGCCGGCGCGATCCATGTCGCGAGCTATGTCTCCCATGGCGAATTCCACAAGGTGAAGGGCGGCGGACTTGCCGGCGCGATCATGGTGTCGGGCATCTATGATCTGACCGCCTCGCCGGCCGGCGACGCCGAGCTCGCCTATTACGGCTCCGACCCCTCGCGCTATGCCGAACGCTCCTCGCTGCAAGGGCTGGTCGCGAGCCCGATCCCGTTCCTGATCACCGCGGCCGAGCTCGATCCGCCGCGCTTCGTCGAGCAGTTCGAGCTCATGAAGCAGGCCAGTTGCAAGCGGCCGAGCGGCTGCGCCCGCAGCTTCATGCTGCCGCAGCACAGCCACATGTCGGAGGTCTATGCGATCAACACGCCGGACACGCGGCTGACGGACGAGATTTTGGAGTTCGTGAAGAGCGTCAAGTGACGCGCGAGCGCAATATGAGGTTATGGGCCGTCGCAGCGGGCGCTGGCAAAATATCGAAAACAACCCCATGCAAAGGAGCCGGCGGCGATCGGCGTGGCACCAAGCAACTTGACACGTCGGGCAAATCAGGAATATATTTCTAATATTCCGAAGTTACGCAAGCGTTCCCTGCCCGCGCCGCAGGTGGGAACGTGCGCTATTCGCGACCACGGCCCAATCTCGTCTTGCCCTAGCTCCCGCCCCGGTCCTTGCGCAGCCGCTGCCAGTAATCCAGCCGCTTGCGGATCTCGCGTTCGAAGCCGCGGTCGGGCGGATCGTAGAAGGTCTGGCGGCCCAGCGCTTCCGGGAAATAGTCCTGGCCGGAGAATGCGTCCGGCATGTCGTGATCATATTGATAGCCGGAGCCGTAGCCCTCCGACTTCATCAGCTTGGTCGGCGAATTCAAAATGTGCTTCGGCGGTAGCAGCGAGCCGCCCTGCTTTGCGGTCTGCATCGCAGCACCAAACGCGGTGTAGACCGCGTTCGATTTCGGCGCGGTGGCGAGATAGACCACGGCCTGCGCGATCGCGAGCTCACCCTCCGGCGAGCCGAGGAAATCGTAAGCATCCTTGGCGGCGTTGCACACCGCCAGCGCCTGCGGATCGGCAAGGCCGATATCTTCGACCGCCATGCGCACCACGCGCCGCGCCAGGAACAGCGGATCCTCGCCGGCATCGAACATGCGCGCGAGATAATACAGCGCCGCATCCGGATCGGAGCCGCGCACTGACTTGTGCAGCGCCGAGATCAGATTGTAATGGCCGTCGGCCGATTTGTCGTAGATCGGCGCCCGGCGTTGCAGGATGGCCTGCAACTGCTCGGCGTTGAACACCTCGCCCTTGCGGGCGGCGCGCCAGACCTCTTCGGCCAATGTCAGCGAGGCGCGGCCATCGCCATCGGCCATCCGCACCAGCACGGCGCGGGCTTCGGCATCGAGCGGCAGCGGCTTGCCCTCGATCTTCTCGGCATTGGCGAACAGTTTCTCGATCGCCGCCGTATCGAGCGAGTGAAACACCAGCACGCGGGCGCGCGACAGAAGCGCCGCGTTGAGCTCGAAGGACGGGTTCTCCGTGGTGGCGCCGACCAGCACCACCGTGCCGTCCTCCATCACGGGCAGGAAGGAATCCTGCTGCGCGCGGTTGAAGCGATGCACCTCGTCGACGAACAGGAGCGTGCCCTTGCCGGTCTCGCGGCGGGCACGCGCGGCATCGAACGCCTTCTTGAGATCGGCGACGCCGGAGAACACCGCGGAGATCTGCTCGAAATGCAGCTCGGTGGCGTCGGCCAGAAGCCGCGCCACCGTGGTCTTGCCGGTGCCGGGCGGCCCCCAGAACACCAGCGAGCCCAGCGTGCGCGTTTCCAGCATCCGCGTCAGCGCGCCGTCAGGGCCGAGGATGTGATCCTGGCCGACGACATCGGCCAGCGTGCGCGGACGCAGCCGGTCCGGCAGCGGGTGCGGCGCGTCCTGCTCCATCCCCGCCGCAGCAAAGAGGTTGCCGGCCTCTCGCGGTTGCTTGGGGCTCATCCGCCGAGCGTCACGTTGATCTGCTGGCCGCCGCGCACCAGCGTGATGCGCCAGACCCGCGTCCCCGTCTTCGATGCCTTCTCGAGGTCGCTGGTCCGCACGATCTTCTCGTTGTTGACCGCGAGGATGATGTCACCCTTCTGGAAGCCGACATTGGCCGCGGTGCCGTCACCGGCGAGATCAGTCACCACCACGCCCTCGGCACCGGCGTCGAGATGCAGTTCGTCGGCCAGCGCCGGCGAGATGTTGGCGACCCTCGCGCCCTGGAACGGCGAGCGCGCGGTCAGCACGATCTCGTCGCGGTTGGTGTCGGGCGCGGTCTCCAGCGGTATGGTGAGCTTCACCGGCTTGCCGGCGCGCTGCACCTCGATCTCCGCGTTGCCGCCGAGCGGACGGGTCGCGAAGCGGTAGTCGAACGCGTTGGGATCGTCGATCGGCGTGCCGTCGATCCCGACGATCAGGTCGGAGAGCTTCAGTCCGGCCTTCGCCGCCGGGCTGTTCGGCGCGACGTTGGCGACCAGCGCGCCAGACGGCAGCTTCAGCCCGAGCGTCTCGGCAATCTCCGGCGTCACCGCCTGCAGCCGCGCGCCGAGCCATGGCCGCTTCACATTCTTGCCGCCGCTCTTGGCGGAGGCCACCACGACGCGCACCATGTTGGCGGGGATCGCAAAGCCGATGCCCTGCGAGCCGCCGGAGCGCGAGAAGATCGCAGTGTTGATGCCGGCGAGCCGGCCGGTCATGTCGACCAGCGCGCCGCCGGAATTGCCGGGATTGATCGCGGCGTCGGTCTGAATGAAGAATTGATAATCCGTGATCCCGACTTGAGTGCGCGCCAGGGCCGAGATGATGCCGTGCGTCACGGTCTGGCCGACGCCGAACGGATTGCCGATCGCGAGCACGACGTCACCGACCTGCAGTTGGTCGGAATTGGCGAAGTCGAGGGTCGCGAACTTCTCCTTGTTGGTGTCCTTCAGGCGCAGCACCGCGAGGTCGGTACGGCTGTCCTTCAGCACGATCTCGGCCTCGTATTCGCGCTTGTCGGCGAGCGAGACCTTCACCTGATCGGCGCCCTCGATCACGTGATTGTTTGTGACTACGAGGCCGGAGCCGTCGACCATCACGCCGGAGCCCAGCGAGCGCTGCATCTGCTCGGGCTGCTGTCCCGGCACGCCGAAGAACCGGCGAAAAATCGGGTCATCCAGAAATGGATTGCGGTTTTGCACGGTCTTGGCGGCGTAAACATTGACCACCGCCGGCTGCACCCGCTGCACGATCGGCGCATAGGACAATTGCAGCTCGGCCTGCGAGGACGGCACGCGGCGGTCCTGGGCCGCGGCTGCGGAAAGATTCCCCATGAAGGCCAACGTGCACAGAGCGGATACGGCAGCAAAGCGGACAGGTCGGAGCATTCTCACCTCTCGTGGAAACGCCGGAATATAGGCGTGTTCGCCGGGCAATTGAAGGGCGCCCGGCCGGATAACTGGCCCCCCGCCGTACCGGTGCACAACCCGCAGCGGCCGCGTTGAAGCGCGCCGCCAAGCTTCTATGATAGCTGTCATCTCACTGCGCCGCTCCGCTTGTTGCCTGCGGACCACAAGCGGAACTGCGATGCCCGGAAGCACTGTCGTGCGTCAGTCACGATACGCTCCTAGGACCGTTCAGTGAGTGAGTGGGGAATTCAAACACAACAGGGGTGCACAATGGGTGCAACAAAAGTCAGTGCAATCGCCATAGGCCTGGCAGGGGCGCTTGCCGCCTCGCCGGCCTATTCGCAATCGGCCGGAGGCGGCAGCGATGCGGAGATCGCGCTGCTGAAGCAGCAGCTGAAGATGCTCGAGCAGAAGCTCGACAAACTGCAGAAGCAGACCAACGCCAATACTGCAAGCGCAGCCAGCGCAAACGCCAATGCGAAGGCGGCGGATGCCAAGGCCGCGCGGGTGGCGACCGCCAACGCCGCGATCCCGGTGAAGGGCCCGGTCGCGCCGTCCGGCGTCGTGGTGACGATGCCGAACAACCGGCCGACGATCTGCACCGCGGACGAACAGAACTGCGTTGCGATCACGAGCCGCGTGCACTGGGATGTCGGCGGCTACGACTATCGCCCGAACACCGCAGGCACCTCACCGCAGAAGCTCGACAGCGGCGAGAACGTCCGCCGCGCGCGCATCGGCATCGTCGGCAAGTTCTTCGGTGACTGGAATTACTCACTGATCTACGATTTCGGCGGCTCGTCCGACGGCTTCGGCGGCGCGGCGCCGGGATCGCTGCCCGGCGGCGGCACCTCGGGCATCGAGAACGCGTATCTGAGCTACACCGGCTTCAAGCCGTTCGGCGGCAAGATGGCGATCGAAGGCGGCATCATGGACGTGCCGTGGACACTCGACGAAGCGACCAGCTCCAACGACATCCTGTTCATGGAGCGCGCCTCGGTCGGCATCATCGCACAGAACATCGCCGCCGGTGACTTCCGTTCGGCCGCCGGCACCCGCTGGTGGAACGACCAGTTCTGGATCGGCGGCTATGTCACCGGACCGACGTCGGGCGCCATCCACTCCGCGTCCTCCGCCTCGCCGGCCGGCACGTCCGAGCAGTATGGCGGGGTCATCCGCGTCGCCGGCAATCCGATCAGCGGCAAGAATTATTCGGTACACATTGGCGCCGATGCGGAATGGCTGGTGCAGCCGCCGCGCAACCAGCTCACGCAGGCGCAGACGCTCACGCTCAGCGACCGGCCCGAGCTGCGCATCGATCCGACCACGCTGATCTCGACCGGTGCGATCGCCAATGTCTCCGGCGCGCAGGTCTACGGCGTCGAGGCGGCGGCGACCTATGGCCCGTTCATCGCGCAGGGCGAATATTACTGGTTCAATGTCGACCGCTCCGCGAACACCGGACTGCCGCCGTTCGGCGCGCCGAGCCTGAAGTTCGACGGCGGTTACGCGCAGGTCGGCTATGTGCTGACCGGCGAGAACCACGCCTACAACCCGGCGACGGCCTCCTATAGCGGGATCAAGCCGCATGATCCGTTCTCGCTCGCGGGCGGCGGCTGGGGCGCCTGGGAAATCGCCGGCCGCGTCAGCACGATGGACCTCAACGATCAGATCGCGCAGGCGGTCGGCATCGCGGGTGGACGGCAGACCGTCTACACCGCCGCGCTGAACTGGTACGTCAACAACAACGTCCGCTTCATGCTGAACTATCTGCACGGCGATATCGCCAAGCAGGCCTCGGCGACCTCGGCTGCGGACGTCGGCTCGAAGTTCGACGCGGTCGCGCTGCGTACGCAGGTTGCGTTCTGATCTGATCGGAGCTGAGACCAACTCATAGACGGCCGGGGCATCGCTCCGGCCGTTTTCATCGAGCGTTTGGTTCACGCGTTTCTAGCTGAATGAGATCGGTCGAATATTGACCAGGACGGCGCCGCGCTCCCTCTCCCCGTTCTTACGGGGAGAAGGTTGGGGTGAGGGGCCCTCTCCGCGTATTCGGCAGCAGCTGCGCTTGCTGAGGCTCCCCCTCACCCGGAACGCATCTGACGATGCGTCATAGCCGAAGCACCGCTTCGGCGTTCTTGAGAACGGCCGCCGTAGGCGGCCTATGCCTCTCCCCGCACGCAGGGCGAGGTGAAGCGGAGCGCGTCGCGCGAACATGCTTTCAGGCCGCGCGCTTCGACTTCTTCACAATGACCTCCGGCGCCGGCGCGCAGGACAGCCGCTCCTGATGGCCCTCGCCCCAGGCTTTCAGAATATCGATCACCGGGCGCAGGCTCTCGCCGAGTTCGGAAAGCGTGTATTCGACCCGCGGCGGCACTTCGGCATAGACCTTGCGGATCACGAGGCCATCGTCCTCGAGCGCACGCAGCTGCTTGGTCAGCATGCGCTGGGTGATGCCGGGCATCCGCCGCCGCAACTCGCCGAAGCGCTGGGTGCCGGCCTGCAAATGATACAGGATCACGCCCTTCCATTTGCCGTCGATCAGGTCGAGCGCCGCCTCGACCGCGCAGCCCGGCCGGCGCGCGAAATTCTTCCGTTTCATGCAGTATTTTCCCAATAGTATACAAACAGGGACTAGTTCCCTGTTTTTACAGTACTTGCCAAATGGACGCCAGCGCGACAGTTAATCGGCAGGCAATCGCCCACCACGGAGACCAGGCATGAAGGCCGTCGGATACCAAAAATCGCTGCCGATCGAGGCGGCGGATTCGCTCGTCGATTTCGAGATCGCCAAGCCCGAGCCGAAGGGGCGCGACATCCGCGTCGCGGTGAAGGCCATCTCGGCCAATCCGGTCGACTACAAGGTGCGCAAGCGCGCGGCGCCGACCGACGGCGGATACAAGATCCTCGGCTTCGACGCGGCCGGCGTGGTCGACGCGGTCGGGCCCGACGTCTCGCTCTTCAAGCCCGGCGACGAGGTGTTTTACGCGGGCTCGATCCTGCGCCAGGGCACCAATTCGGAATTTCATCTGGTCGATGAACGCATCGTCGGCAACAAGCCGGCGTCGCTGTCCTTCGCGCAGGCCGCCGCCCTGCCCCTGACCTCGATCACCGCGTGGGAGCTGCTGTTCGACCGGCTCGGCGCGGTGCCGGGCAAGAGCCTCGATCCGCGCACGCTGCTGATCACCGGCGGCGCCGGCGGTGTCGGCTCGATCCTGATCCAGCTTGCGCGCCGCCTCACCGGGCTGACCGTGGTTGCGACCGCGACGCGGCCGGAGTCGCAAAAGTGGTGCCGCGATCTCGGCGCCCATGCGGTGATCGATCACTCGCAGCCGATGAAGGAGCAGATCGAGAGCTTGAGGCTGCCGCCGGTCGGCCTCGTCGCCAGCCTCACCTTCACCGACCAGCACTACAAGTCGATCGCCGACTTCATCGCGCCGCAGGGCAAGTTCGGCCTGATCGACGATCCGCCGGAATTCAACGTCGCCGCGTTCAAGGGCAAGGCGGTCTCGGTGCACTGGGAATCGATGTTCACGCGCTCCTCGTTCCAGACACCCGACATGATCGCGCAGCACCATCTGCTCAACGATGTCGCCGACCTGATCGACAAGGGCGTGCTGCGCAGCACGCTCGACCAGACCTTCGGTACCATCAACGCCGCCAACCTCAAGCGCGCCCACGCTTTGCTGGAAAGCGGCAAGTCACGCGGCAAGATCGTGCTCGAAGGCTGGTAAGGCTCCTCACGTCCGCTTCCTCATGCCCGGGCAACATCCCGGGCATGATATCCCCACAGGCCGGCGGGTGGCTTTTGCCAAAGCCACGGCATCGCCTGTATGATTTGCGCAACGATCACCCCGTCCTCAATCCGGCCGCGCAGGACGCGGCCGGAGCGGTGGTGACGCCCACGGGGATGGGAGGAAACCGATGAGTTTGCTCACGGCCGATCCGTCGCGGATCGATCCGGAGTGGATGACGCGGGCGCTGCGCGAAGCCGGTGTGATCGACCAGGTCAGGGTCGTCGATCTCGCCTGCAAGCCGGTCGGCAATGGCCTCGTCGGCGACAGCTATCGATTTCGCCTGACCTATGACGGCGACGAGCCGAACGCTCCCTTGAGCGTCGTCGGCAAATTCCCGGCCGCAGATCCCGACAGCCGCCGCTCCGGTTCCGCGCACACGCTTTACGTCCGCGAGGTCGCGTTCTATCGCGAACTGGCGGCGACCGTCGCCATTCACACCCCGCGGCCGATTCTTGCCGAAATCGATCCGGCGACCGACGACTTCACCCTGATCCTGGAGGACCTCGCGCCCGCACGTCCGGGCGATCAGCTCGCCGGATGCTCGATCGCCGACAGCCAGATCGCCATGACCGAGGCCGCGGCGTTGCATGCGCCGCGATGGAATGACCCGAGCCTCGATGCGGTGCAATGCTTCGTGATGGCCGCAAGCCGGCGCAGAGACCTTCGCTCGGTGCTGCCCGGCATCATCGGTCACTACAAGGAGCGATATCGCGGCGTGATCGAGCCGGAATTCCTTGATCTGATCGACCGGCTTCCGGACGCGCTATTGCGCTACCAGTCCGATCGATCGGCGCCGCGAACGCTCCAGCACGCAGATTTCCGGCTCGACAACATGCTGTTCGACGTCCGCGGCAATACCCATCCGATGGCGACGCTGGACTGGCAGACGCTGACAGTGGGCCCGGCAATCGTCGACGTCGCCTATTTCCTCTCGGCCGGCATCGACCCGATCGAACGGCGGCTTCATGAAGCCGACCTGGTGCGGTTCTATCATTCGGAACTGATCCGGCGCGGCGTGCGGGACTATGACTGGGATCGTTGCTGGCGGGATTACCGGCGCTACACGCTGCACGGCATCATGATGGGCGTCGTCTCCGCGCTCAGCGTCCAGCGCTCCGAGCGAGGCGACGCGCTGTTCCTGAAAATGACCCGCGGCGCCTGCGCGCAAGCCCTGGACCACGACAGCTTTTCATACTGGCAGGACTGACGCGCTTTCGAGCGAAGTGGATACAACCCGTCAGGACATCGAAAGGGATCGGCGTGCTCAACAAACTGGACGACTTCCCCATCCACCAGACGCCGGAGCCGATCGCGGTTCCCTCGACCAGCGACCGCAATGTCTATGACCGGACCTGGTTCAACGGCTACACCGCCGACGGCGCGTATTATTTCGGGATCGGCATTGCGATCTACCCGCACCGCAAGATCCTCGATTGCGCCTTCAGCGTCGTGGAGCGCGGCGGACGGCAGCACTGCTTTTACGGTTCGCGGCGCGCCCCGCTCGAGCGCACCGAGATGCAGGTCGGTCCGTTCAGGCTCGAAGTGCTCGAGCCGATGCTGCGGACCCGGGTCGTGCTCGACGACAATGCGACGGGCCTCGCCTGCGACCTGACCTTCTCCGCGCGCACCGCCGCGATCCAGGAAGCGCGCCAGACGCTTTGGTCGGGCGACCGCCGCGCGATGGATTCGACCCGGTTCGACCAGTTCGGCCGCTGGAGCGGCGTCATCAGCCACCCCGACGGCGGGATCAAGGTCGACGATCGCACCTGCTACGGCACCAAGGATCGCTCCTGGGGCGTGCGCAATGTCGGCGAACGCGACGTCGGAGGCGCGCCGATGCCGCCGCCGAGCGTGTTCTTCCTCTGGGCGCCGCTGGTCTGGGACGACCACATCTCGCACACGATCTTCTTCGACGGGACGCAGGGCGAGGCGCTGGTCCGCGAGGGCATCACCGCGCCGCTCTACCGATGCGAGGCCGAGATTCCCGGCGTGGTCGACGGCCTCGACCGCCGCATGGCGACCGCGCGGCATCGCGTCAAATACGTGCCGCACACCCGGCTCGCGCAGTCGGCTGAAATCGACCTCGTCGATATCGACGGCCACACCACGACCATCGCGCTCGACCCGATCCTCAAATTCCAGATGAAGGGGCTCGGCTACGGCCATCCGCAGTGGGGCCAGGGCATGTGGAAGGGCGAGCTCGAGATCGGCGGCGAGTCGTTCGATCCATCGACGCTCGACCCGCTGGCCCGCGAGAATGTGCACGTCCAGCAGGTGGTCCGCGCCCGCCAGGGCGGCCAGACCGGAATTGGCGTGCTGGAGCAGGTTTGCTTCGGTCCCTACCGTCCCGCAGGCTTCAGCGAGTTCCTGGACGGCGCGAAGGGATAGCTAGAGCGTTTTCGAGCGAAGTGGATACCGGTTCGCGTGAAGAAAACGCGTCAAAGCAAGAATCTAGAGCCCCGTTCCGATTCCATCGGAACGGGAAAAGCTCTAGATCGCCGGCACGCCCTCGACGAACAGCAGGCGTCGCTCCAGCGCGGTTGCGCGAAGCTTCAACGCTTCGGCATATTCCGGTGACGCATACCATTCGCGCAGGCGCGCCATGGTCGGAAATTCGACGATGACGATCGCGTTCGGTGGTGGACCGCCCTCCACCACCTCGACCGTGCCGCCGCGCACGACGTAGCGCCGCCAAATTGTGCGATGGTGTTCGCCGCCAGCGTCCGATAGGCCTCGAACGCCGCGGCGTCGCGCATCTCGACCTCGGAGATCACATAGGCCGGCATGCGGCCTCATGCGATGGTGTTGACGATGCCGCCTTCGGCGCGCAACGCGGCGCCGTTGGTCGCCGATGCCTGCCTGGAGCAGACATAGACCACGAGATTGGCGATCTCCTCGGTGCTGGCAAAGCGCTGCAGCAGCGAGGTCGGCCGGTGCTGCTTGACGAAGTTGGAGGCCGCCTCCTCGACCGATTGGCCGTTCTGCTTGGCGAGATCCTTGACGAAGGTCTCGACGCCTTCGGACATGGTCGGTCCGGGCAGCACCGAGTTGACGGTCACGGCGGTGCCTTTGGTCAGCTCGGCGAGCCCGCGCGCGATCGCAAGCTGCGCGGTCTTGGTCATGCCGTAATGGATCATCTCGGTCGGAATGTTGAGGCCGGACTCGGAGGAGATGAAGACGATGCGGCCCCAGTTGCGCTTCAGCATGCCCTGCATGTAGCCGCGCGACAGCCGCACGCCCGACATCACATTGACCTCGTAGAAGCGGCTCCAGTCCTCGTCGGGAATGTCGAAGAACGGCTTCGGCTCGAAGATGCCGGCATTGTTGACGAGGATGTCGACGTCCGGCAGCGCCGCGAGCAGCGCCTTGCAGCCCGCCGCGGTCGAGACGTCGGCGGCAATGCCGCGGAGCTTTGCGTCCGGTACTGCCTTCGTGATCGCGGCAATCGCGGCATCGACCTTGGCCTGACCGCGGCCGTTGACGACGACCTCGGCGCCGGTCTCGGCCAGCCCCCTTGCGATGGCATTGCCAATGCCCGCGGTCGAGCCGGTCACCAGCGCAGTCTTTCCGGAAAGGTCGATTTTCATCTGTCATCTCCATTGATGTCGACGGACATATCGGGCGCGGCATGCAGCGCCGCAATTGCATCTCACCGATGCGTGAGGAAGCAGAACACACCTCGTCGTCCTGGCGAAAGCCAGGGGGACCCATTACCACCGCAGGTGATTATGAGAAGGATTTGAGCCCCAGCGTCGCGCAACAATTTAGATTTGGGGTAATGGGTCCTGGCTTTCGCCAGGACGACGGGGATGGAGCGTGGCCACCAAATAAAAACGGCGCCCGAAGGCGCCGCTTTCAAAACCTGGCTCGAAGCGGGGCTTACGCCGCCTCGGCTTCCTTGTCCTGCGCCGGACCGGAGTCCTGGCCCTTGGCGTCGACGTCGCGGTCGACGAACTCGATCACGGCCATCGCCGCGTTGTCGCCGTAGCGGAAGCCGGCCTTGATGATGCGGGTGTAGCCGCCCTGGCGGTCCTTGTAGCGGGTCGCCAGCGTGTCGAACAGCTTCTTGACCTGGTCGACGTCGCGCAGCTCCGAAATCGCCTGGCGGCGCAGGGCGAGGCCGCCCTTCTTGCCGAGGGTGACGAGCTTCTCGACGATCGGCCGCAGCTCCTTGGCCTTCGGCAGCGTGGTGACGATCTGCTCGTGCTTGATCAACGCGGCCGCCATGTTGGCGAACATCGCACGCCGGTGCTCGGCGGTGCGGTTGAGCTTCCGATGAACCTTGCCGTGACGCATTGACTTATTCCTTCTTCAATTCTGCCGCGGTGGTTCAGCGACAAGTTTTGCAGGTGGGCATCCTGCGTTCGCCCGCAAAAGCGCCTTAGCGCGCTTTTGCTATCTCGTTTGAGCATGATCCTCGCCGGAAAACCGCTCCGCGCTTTTCCGGGATCATGCTGCGTAAAAAATCGTGGCCGGAAGTTTTCCGGCCACGACGGTGGAATCGGATCAGTAGTGATCCTCGAAGCGCTTGGCGAGCTCGTCGATGTTCTCCGGCGGCCAGCCCGGCACTTCCATGCCGAGGTGCAGACCCATCTGGGCCAGCACTTCCTTGATCTCGTTCAGCGACTTGCGGCCGAAGTTCGGGGTGCGGAGCATTTCCGCTTCCGACTTCTGCACGAGGTCGCCGATGTAGACGATGTTGTCGTTCTTCAGGCAGTTTGCCGAACGCACCGACAGCTCGAGCTCGTCGACCTTCTTGAGGAACGCCGGGTTGAACGCGAGATCGGGGATGATCTCCTGCGTGACTTCCTTGCGCGGCTCTTCGAAGTTGACGAACACGTTGAGCTGATCCTGCAGGATGCGCGCGGCGTAGGCCACCGCGTCCTCCGGCGTGATCGCGCCGTTGGTCTCGATCGTCATGGTCAGCTTGTCGTAGTCGAGGATCTGGCCCTCGCGGGTGTTCTCGACCTTGTAGGACACCTTGCGGACCGGCGAGAACAGGCTGTCGACCGGGATCAGGCCGATCGGAGCATCCTCGGGACGGTTGCGCTCGGCGGCGACATAGCCCTTGCCGGTCGTGACCGTGAACTCCATGCGGATCTCGGCGCCGTCGTCCAGCGTGCAGAGCTGCAGGTCGGGGTTGAGCACCGTGACATCGCCGACGGTCTGGATGTCGCCGGCGGTGACGGCGCCCGGGCCCTGCTTCTTCACGACCATGCGCTTCGGGCCTTCGCCCTGCATCTTGATCGAGATGTCCTTGATGTTGAGGACGATGTCGGTGACGTCTTCACGGACACCGGCGATCGAGGAGAACTCGTGCAACACGCCGTCGATATGCACCGACTGCACCGCCGCGCCCTGCAGCGAGGACAACAGGATGCGGCGCAGCGCGTTGCCGAGCGTCTGGCCGAAGCCACGCTCGAGCGGTTCGGCGACCACGGTGGCGAACCGGCTCGCGTCCGAGCCCGGCGTCACCTGCAGCTTGTTCGGTCGAATGAGTTCTTGCCAATTTTTCTGGATCGTCACTGTTTCACCCATTTGCCGGTCACAGGGCCAAATCGAATGGCCGAACCCGGCGTTGGAGATCGCGGATCAGTCCGCGCGGTCAATTCCAAAAACCATCGCAGGGCGGCCAGAGGCCGCCCACGACTTACAGATCAAACGCGCCGACGCTTGCGCGGACGGCAGCCATTGTGCGGGATGGTGGTCACGTCGCGGATCGAGGTGACGGTGAAGCCCGCAGCCTGCAGCGCACGGAGCGCCGACTCACGGCCCGAACCCGGGCCGGCCACTTCAACCTCCAGCGTGCGCATGCCGTGTTCCTGCGCCTTCTTGGAGACGTCTTCGGCCGCGACCTGCGCGGCATAGGGGGTCGACTTGCGCGAGCCCTTGAAGCCCATGGTGCCGGCCGACGACCAGGCAATGGTGTTGCCCTGCGCGTCGGTGATGGTGATGGTCGTGTTGTTGAACGACGAATTCACGTGCGCGATGCCGGAGGCGATGTTCTTGCGTTCGCGGCGGCGTACGCGGGTGGCTTCCTTGCCCATTTCAAACCTTTCCTGTGATCTCGACGCCGCCGTAGTGCCAGCGGCTACACCTCAAAACGCAAATGGCGAGTAGCGAATTTCCATTCGCTACTCCCCACTAGCAATTCGCAAAACTTATTTCTTCTTGCCGGCGATCGCCTTGGCCGGCCCCTTGCGCGTGCGCGCATTGGTGTGGGTGCGCTGGCCGCGCACCGGCAGACCGCGGCGATGACGCAGGCCGCGGTAGCAGCCGAGGTCCATCAGCCGCTTGATGTTGATGCCGACCTCGCGACGGAGGTCGCCCTCGACCAGGTAGTCGCGGTCGATCACTTCGCGGATCTGCAGGACTTCCTGGTCGGTCAACTGGTTGACGCGACGGTCCAGCGGGATCTTGACCTTCTCGATGATGTCGGCCGCGTTCTTCTGGCCGATGCCATGGATGTACTGAAGCGCGATCAGGACGCGCTTGTTGGTGGGAATGTTGACGCCGGCAATACGGGCCACGGACTTCTCTCCTGTCGCCGATCCATCACGGATACGGGCTTCTCAAGTGCTTGCTCTCTCGGGCTTGTGTCCACAAACGCGAACACGACGCCCTCCCCTCATGTCCTTCGGGGCCCGGCATCGTCATCAAACTATCCAACTTGGATGCGGAGCTTATTAAAGGATTCATGTCGGTTTCGTCAACCGCTCCTAGCGTTTAGCTCGCTTTTTCGTGAGCTTTTTTGCCACCTTTTTGGCGGTCTTTGCTCCCTTGCGGGCTTTGGCGGCGCGGGCGGCCTTCTTTACCGCCTTCTTCGCGGCTTTCTTCACGGTTTTCTTGGCCGCTTTGGCCTTGGAGGGCGCCTTGGCAGCCTTCCGGGCCGATTTGGCGGCCTTTTGGGCTGGTTTAGCTGCCTTCCGGGCCGGCTTCTTGCTGGCCTTCATGGCCGCCTTGGCGGCCTTTTTAGCCGCCTTCGGGGCGTGATCCTCGTGTTCCCTGGGTTCCAGCGCGCCGAGTGCGGTCAGGATCCGGTTGATCTCGCGGGTGACGTGCTCGATGGTCATCATGCCATCGACCGTCAGGAGCTTCCGCCGCTCCGAATAATAGTGAATCAGCGGCTCCGTCAGCGAACGGTACTGCGCCAAGCGCTTGGTCAGCACTTCCGGCGTGTCGTCGAGGCGGACTTCCTCGCCGCGCGCGCGGGTTTCCTCGGCACGCTTCTCAACGCGGGCGAGCAGCGCGCTCTCGTTGACGCGGAGCTCAACCACCGCGTCGAGCTTGAGGTGCTTTTTCCGGAGCAGATCGTCGAGCGCCTCCGCCTGCGGCACAGTGCGCGGGAAGCCGTCGAGAATGAAGCCCTTCCTGGCATCGGGCTCCTCGATGCGGTCGGCGATGATTCCCACCACGACCTCGTCTGGAACCAGGCCGCCATTGGCCATGATCTCCTTGGCCTGGAGGCCGACCGGCGTGCCCGCGGCGACCGCAGCGCGCAGCATCTCACCGGTCGAGAGCTGGACGATGCCGTGCTTGTGCACCAGCCGCTGCGCCTGGGTTCCCTTGCCCGAGCCCGGCGGCCCCAAAAGGATCAATCTCATATCTGTTTCGCCCCCCGGCTAGGTGGGCGACGTCCGCACACCTGTGTTTTGAGTTCGAAGCCGAGCCGCGATCAGCGGCGGCGGCCTCCCCTGAGCTTCGACTTCCTGATCAACCCCTCATACTGATGAGCGAGCAGATAGCCCTGCACCTGCGACACCGTATCCATCGTCACGCTGACGACGATCAACAGCGAGGTGCCGCCAAAGTAGAACGGGACCGATGCGTAGGAAATCAGAATTTCAGGAATCAGGCAGACGATCGCGAGATAGACCGCGCCGAGCACCGTGATGCGCGACAGCACATAGTCGATGTACTCGGCGGTGCGCTCGCCGGGCCGGATGCCCGGGATGAAGCCGCCATGCTTCTTCAGGTTGTCCGCGGTCTCGGTCGGATTGAACACGATCGCGGTGTAGAAGAACGCGAAGAACACGATCAGCGCGAGATACATGAACAGGAACAGCGGCCGGCCGTGGCTGAGCTGGGTCGTGATCCACTGGAACCATTCCGGCCCCTTGCCGGCGTTGAAGTTCGCGACCGTGGTCGGCAGCAGCAGCAGCGACGAGGCGAAGATCGGTGGAATCACGCCCGAGGTGTTGAGCTTGAGCGGCAGATGCGAGGACTGGCCCTCGAACATCTTGTTGCCGACCTGGCGCTTCGGATACTGGATCAAAAGCCGGCGCTGCGCGCGCTCCATGAACACGATGAAGGCGATCACGGCGACCGCCATCACGATGACGATCAGGATCAGGCCGGTCGACATCGCGCCCTGGCGGCCCAGTTCCAGCATGTTGGCGAGCGCCGACGGCAGCTCGGCGACGATGCCGGACAGGATGATCAGCGAGATACCGTTGCCGATGCCGCGCGAGGTGATCTGCTCGCCGAGCCACATCAGGAACATGGTGCCGCCGGTCAGCGTGATCGCGGTCGAGATCCGGAAGAACATGCCGGGGTCGCTGACGACATTACCGGCGCCTTCGAGGCCGATCGCGATGCCATAGGACTGGAACAGCGCCAGGATCACGGTCAGATAGCGGGTGTACTGGTTCAGCGTCTTGCGGCCCGCCTCGCCTTCCTTCTTGAGCGCCTCGAGCTGCGGCGACACGGTGGTCAGCAGCTGCACGATGATCGATGCCGAGATGTACGGCATGATGTTGAGCGCGAAGATCGCCATGCGGTGGATGCCGCCGCCGGCGAACATGTTGAACATGCCGAGGATGCCGCCGGACTGGCTGCGGAACACCTGCTCCCAGATGTTGGGATCGATGCCGGGCAGCGGGATGTAGGTGCCGAGCCGATAAACAAGCAGCGCACCCAGGGTGAACCAGATGCGCTTCTTCAGCTCGTCGGCTTTCGCCAGCTGTCCGAAATTGAGGTTGGCGGCAAGTTGTTCGGCTGCTGAGACCATGTTTCGGCTTTCTCCCGGAGCCCCATTCGCCGGCGCCCCCAAAGAGATCAATTCCCTGGGCGCCGGCAGACACCGGACATTATCTGGTGCTCGGCCTCGATAAGTCCATCATTCGATCCGCGGATTGCCCGCGCGTCGCGGGCAATGACGCAGATGTTACGCCGCCTCGCCTTCTTCCTTGGCGGGGGCCAGGATCTTGACCGAGCCGCCGGCCTTCTCGACCGCGGCAATGGCCGACTTGGAAGCGCCGTGCACCTCGATGGTCAGCTTGGTCTTGATCTCGCCGCGGCCGAGCAGCCGCAGGCCGTCCTTGGCGCGGCGCAGCACGCCGGCCTTGACCAGCGATTCGACGTTCACCGTCGCGCTCGCATCGACCAGCTTGTTGTCGATCGCTTCCTGCAGACGGTCGAGATTGATCTCGGCGAAGTCGAGCCGGAAGATGTTGTTGAAGCCGCGCTTCGGCAGACGGCGATGCATCGGCATCTGGCCGCCTTCGAAACCCTTGATGCGGACGCCCGAACGCGCGGTCTGGCCCTTGCCGCCGCGGCCCGAGGTCTTGCCCTTGCCGGAACCGATGCCACGGCCGACACGCATGCGCTTCTTGCGCGAGCCGGCGTTGTCGGCGATATCGCTGAGCTTCATCGCCCTTCTCCTTATCTCTGCTTACTCGCCGACGACGCGGACGAGATGCTGAACCTTGCTGATCATGCCGCGAACTTCAGGGGTATCCTGCAGCTCGGCAACCCGGCCGATCTTGTTGAGCTTGAGGCCGATCAGCGTCGAACGCTGCGAGTGATGGCGGCGGATTGCGCTGCCGATCTGCTCGACCTTGATGGTCTTGCTGGCCTTGGCCATGACAGTAACTCCGAATAGCGCTTCGAGAAGCGCGCGTTGTTATTCCGCCACCACTTCGGCGTCGCCGCCGACGCGGCGCGACTGCAGGGTGGAGACCTTGATGTTGCGGCGTGCCGCCACCGAGCGCGGCGAATCCTGATGCTTCAGCGCATCGAACGTCGCGCGAACCATGTTGTAGGGATTCGACGAGCCGATCGACTTCGCCACCACGTCCTGGATGCCGAGCGTCTCGAACACAGCGCGCATCGGGCCGCCGGCGATGATGCCGGTACCGGCCGGAGCGGCACGCAGGTAGACGCGGCCGGCGCCGTGACGGCCGGCGATGTCGTGATGCAGCGTGCGGCCTTCGCGAAGCGCGACGCGCGTCAGGTTGCGCTTCGCCGATTCGGTCGCCTTGCGGATCGCTTCCGGAACTTCGCGCGCCTTGCCGTGGCCGAACCCGACCCGGCCCTTCTGGTCGCCGATCACGACCAGCGCCGCAAAGCCGAAGCGCTTGCCGCCCTTGACGACCTTCGCCACGCGATTGATGTGGACGAGCTTGTCGACGAACTCGCTGTCGCGCTCCTCGCGCTCCCTGCTCCGTTCGCGTCCGCCGCGTTCGCGTTCACCTGCCATGGTGTTTTCCAATCTCTAGGAGGCCTTGCGCCTCTTTCCTCGTCATCGTTCGTAAAGTTTAGAAGCTCAATCCGCCTTCGCGCGCCGCATCCGCGAGCGCCTTGACGCGCCCGTGATAGATGTAGGCGCCGCGATCGAACACGACTTCCTTGACACCCTTCTGCGCCGCGCGCTCGGCGAGCAGCTTGCCGACCGCCTTCGCCGCATCGATGTCGGCGCCGGTCTTGCCGGCGTCGCGCATGGTCTTCTCCAGCGACGAGGCGGAAGCGAGCGTCTCGCCCTTCTGGTCGTCGATGACCTGGGCGTAGATGTGCTTGGACGAGCGGAACACCGACAGCCGCGGACGGCCGCCTGCCGAGCGGCGAAGCGCAAGGCGCACGCGCTGCTTGCGCCGGGCATTCGTAACCTTGAGTGACATGACCGGCTCCGTTACTTCTTCTTGCCTTCCTTGCGGAAGATGAATTCGTTGGCGTACTTGACGCCCTTGCCCTTGTAGGGCTCCGGCGGACGGTAGGCGCGGATCTCGGCGGCGACCTGGCCGACGCGCTGCGGATCGTTGCCGGTGATCGTGATCTCGGTCGGCTTCGGCACCGCGATGGTGATGCCTTCCGGGATCGCGTACACCACGTCGTGGCTGTAGCCGAGCGCGAGCTGCAGGTTCTTGCCCTGCATCGCGGCGCGGTAGCCGACGCCGGTGATCTCGAGCTTCTTCTCGAAGCCCTTGGTGACGCCCTCGACGAGGTTGGCGACCTGCGCGCGCGCGGTGCCGTACATCGCCTGCGCGCGGTTGGTCTTGACCCGCGGAGCGACCTTGACCTGACCGTTCTCGAACTTCACCTCGACGTCGTCATGCACGACGAACTGAAGCTGGCCCTTCGGCCCCTTCACCTTGACGGTCTGGCCCTCGACGGTCGCCGTCACACCCGACGGGATCGCCACCGGCCTTTTGCCGATACGTGACATCGTAAAATCCTTCCTCAGAACACCGTGAAGAGAACTTCGCCGCCCACGTTGGCGTCGCGCGCCTGGTGGTCAGCCATGATTCCCTTCGGCGTCGACAACACCGAAATGCCGAGACCGTTGTTCACGCGCGGCAGGTTCTTCACCGAGGCGTAAACGCGGCGGCCCGGCTTCGACACCCGCTCGATCTCGCGGATGACGGGCTCGCCGTCGAAATACTTCAGCTCGATCTCGAGCTCGCTGCGGCCCGAGGCATGCTCGACGCTGGCGTAGCCGCGGATGTAACCCTCGGACTTCAGCACCTCGAGCACGTTGGCGCGCATCTTCGAGCCGGGGCTCGAGACCTTGGACTTGGAGCGCATCTGCGCGTTGCGGATGCGGGTGATGAGATCGCTGATCGGATCGTGCGTAGACATTGTTCCGACCCTCCCTTACCAGCTCGACTTCACGAGGCCGGGAACCAGGCCTTTGGAGCCGAGTTCACGCAGCGCGATGCGCGAGAGCTTGTTCTTGCGATAGTTCGAGCGCGGACGCCCGGTCAGCTCGCAACGGTTGCGGATGCGCGTCGGCGACGAGTTGCGCGGCATCTCGGCGAGCTTCAGCGTCGCCGCGAAGCGCTCTTCCATCGGCTTGGTCTTGTCGGCGATGATCGCCTTCAGCTTCTCGCGGCGCGGGCCGGCGTTCTTCGCCATCCGCTTGCGCCGGTTGTTCTTCTCGACTGAACTCTTCTTTGCCATGCTTGGCTCCTGGGTATCCGCGTTTGAGTGGCTTTGGCTCAGCTACTCACTGCCGGAACGGGAAATTGAAAGCGGTCAACAAGGCACGCGCCTCGTCGTCGGTCTTGGCGGTGGTGCAGACCGTGATGTCCATGCCACGCGCTTCCGAGACCTTGTCGAAGTCGATCTCGGGGAAAATGATGTGCTCCTTGATGCCGAGCGAATAGTTGCCACGGCCGTCGAAGCTCTTCGGGTTCAGGCCGCGGAAGTCGCGGACGCGGGGCAGCGCCACGTTCACCAGGCGGTCGATGAACTCGTACATATGGGTCTTGCGCAGCGTGACCTTGCAGCCGATCGGCTGGTTCTCACGCAGCTTGAAGGTCGCGATCGCGATCCGCGAATAGGTCACGATCGCCTTCTGGCCGGCGATCTGGGTCAGCTCGGCGGCGGCGGTCTCGGCCTTCTTGCGATCGTTGACGGAGTCGCCCACGCCCATGTTGAGCACGACCTTGTCGAGGCGCGGCACCTGCATCACGTTGGCATAACCGAACTTCTCGGTCATCATGCCGCGGATCTTCTTGTCATACTCCGCGCGCAGACGCGGCGTGTAAGCTGTATCAGCCATCGATCTCTGCTCCCGAGCTCTTGGCAACACGAACCTTCTTGCCATCGGCCTGAATCTTGAACCCGATGCGGGTCGGCTTTCCGTCCTTGCCGACATACGCAATGTTCGAAAGGTCGATCGGCATCTCCTTGGAGATGATCCCGCCTTCCTGGGTCTGGGTCTGCTTCTGGTGACGCTTCACCATGTTGATGCCGCGAACGAGAGCCTTGTTCTCGTCCGGACGCACCTCGAACACCTCGCCGGTGCGACCCTTGTCGCGGCCGGTGAGCACCATCACCTTGTCGCCCTTGCGGATCTTGGCAGCCATCACAGCACCTCCGGCGCGAGCGAAATGATCTTCATGTGGTTCTTGGCGCGCAGCTCGCGCGGCACCGGCCCGAAGATACGGGTGCCGACCGGCTCGGACTGATTGTTGATCAGCACGGCGGCGTTGCGGTCGAAGCGGATGACCGAACCGTCGGCGCGGCGGATGTCCTTGCGGACCCGGACCACGACGGCCTTCATCACGTCGCCCTTCTTCACCTTGCCACGCGGAATGGCTTCCTTGATCGACACAACGATAACGTCGCCCACGGTGGCATAGCGGCGCTTGGAACCTCCAAGAACCTTGATGCACATGACACGGCGTGCGCCTGAATTATCGGCCACGTCGAGGTTGGTCTGCATCTGAATCATTGATGCACCTCGTCCTCTTTCTGCGCTTCAGCGCGCTCAAAATTTCCCTGAATTCCCTCGGCCAGGCCGAAGTAATCAGGCCGTTTTCTTGTGTTCGCCCCGGACCACGGTCCAGCGCTTCAGCTTCGAGATCGGCTTCGATTCCTCGATCCAGACCATGTCGCCCGGCTTGAACTGGTTGTTCTCGTCGTGCGCGTGGTAGTTCTTGGAACGGCGGATCGTCTTCTTGTAGATCGGGTGGGTGAAGCGGCGATCGACGCGCACCACGATGGTCTTGGCTTGCTTGTCGCTGACGACCACGCCCTGCAGAGTACGTTTCGGCATAGCTGGCCCCTTACTTCTTCTTCGCGCGCTGCTGGGCAGCGATGGTCTTGATACGAGCGATATCGCGGCGGGCTTCCCGCATCCGCGAGGTGTTCTCCAGCTGCCCGGTGGCGCGCTGGAAACGCAGGTTGAAGCGTTCCTTCTTCAGATTCAGGATCGCGTCTTCCCGCTGGTCGTCGCTCATCGCGCGAATGTCTTCAACTTTCATCTCGGCCATGGCGATTACTCCGCAATGCGCGCAACGAAGCGCGTCTTGATCGGCAGCTTGGCGGCGGCGAGCGACAGCGCTTCCTTCGCGGTCTGCACCGGCACGCCGTCGATCTCGAACATCACGCGGCCCGGCTTGATCCGGACCACCCACAATTCCGGGGCACCCTTGCCGGAGCCCATGCGGACTTCGGCGGGCTTCTTCGACACCGGCACGTCCGGGAACACGCGGATCCAGACGCGGCCGGCGCGCTTCATGTGACGGGTCAGCGCGCGGCGGGCGGCTTCGATCTGACGGGCGGTGACGCGCTCAGGCTCCATCGCCTTCAGGCCGAACTGGCCGAACGCCAACGTCGCGCCAGAGGTCGCAACGCCGTGGATACGGCCCTTATGCGCCTTCCGGAACTTCGTTTTCTTAGGTTGCATCATGGCTTTAAGCCCTCAAATTCCTGCTTTGCCTCAAGCGGCGTCGCGGCGCGAACGCGGCGTGCTGTCGCCTTCGGCCATCTTCTTGTCCTGGGCCATCGGATCGTGCTCGAGGATCTCGCCCTTGAAGATCCAGACCTTGACGCCGCAGGTGCCGAAGGTCGTGAACGCGGTGGCAACGCCGTAGTCGACGTCGGCGCGCAGCGTGTGCAGCGGCACGCGACCTTCGCGGTACCACTCCATGCGCGCGATTTCGGCGCCGCCGAGACGGCCCGAGCAGTTGATGCGGATGCCACCGGCACCGAGACGCATCGCCGACTGCACGGCGCGCTTCATGGCGCGGCGGAACGCGACGCGGCGCTCGAGCTGCTGGGCGATCGATTCAGCGACCAGGGTCGCGTCGAGCTCAGGCTTGCGGATTTCGACGATGTTGATCACGACGTCCGACGAGGTGATGTCGGCAACCTTCTTGCGCAGCTTGTCGATGTCGGCGCCCTTCTTGCCGATCACGACGCCCGGACGGGCCGAATGGATCGTCACGCGGCACTTCTTGTGCGGACGCTCGATCACGATGCGGGCGACGGCCGCCTGCTTGAGCTCCTTGTGCAGGATCTCGCGGATCTTGACGTCCTCGTGCAGCAGCTTGCCGTATTCCTGCTTGCCGGCGAACCAACGGGAGTCCCAGGTCCGGTTGATGCCGAGACGCAGCCCGATTGGATTGATCTTTTGACCCATCGTCTTCTCCTGCGCCCTTCTTAGGCGCTTGCCTCGGCCTCGACCTGACGAACCACGATGGTCAGGTGCGAGAACGGTTTGAACACACGGCCCGAACGGCCACGGCCGCGCGGAGCAAAACGCTTCATCACGATGCCATTGCCGACATGCGCCTCGGCGACGACCAGATCGTCAACCTCGAGGTCATGGTTGTTCTCGGCGTTCGCGATCGCCGATTCCAGGCACTTCTTGACATCGACCGCGATCCGCTTGCGCGAGAACTGCAGGTCGGCGAGCGCAGCGGACGCCTTGCGGCCGCGGATCAGCTGCGCCACCAGGTTGAGCTTCTGCGGGCTGACGCGCAGCATGCGGGCGACGGCCTTGGCCTCATTGTCCGCGAGGCTACGTTCGCGCTTTGGTTTGCTCATCGGTTAATCCTCAAGCCTTCTTGGCTTTCTTGTCGCCCGAATGGCCGTGGAAGGTCCGGGTCGGCGAGAACTCGCCGAACTTGTGACCCACCATTTCCTCGTTGATTGCCACCGGCACGTGCTTGTGGCCGTTATAGACGCCGAACGTCAGGCCGACGAACTGCGGCAGGATGGTCGAGCGGCGGCTCCAGATCTTGATGACGTCGTGACGGCCGGACGAGCGCGCGGCATCTGCCTTCTTGAGCAGAGAACCCTCGACGAACGGGCCTTTCCAGACTGAACGAACCATGTCCGGCGTTCCTTACTTCTTCCGCTTGTGGCGGCTGAGGAGAATGAATTTGTTGGTCGACTTGTTGGTGCGGGTCTTCTTGCCCTTGGTCGGCTTGCCCCACGGAGTAACCGGGTGGCGACCGCCCGAGGTACGACCTTCACCACCGCCGTGCGGGTGATCGATCGGGTTCATGACGACGCCGCGGTTGTGCGGACGCCAGCCGAGCCAGCGGGTACGACCGGCCTTACCGATCGAGATGTTCATGTGATCGGGGTTGGAGACCGCGCCGATCGTGCCGCGGCAACGGCCGTGCACCAGACGCTGCTCGCCCGAGTTCAGGCGGACGATCACGTAGTCCTGGTCGCGGCCGACGATTTGGGCGTAGGTGCCGGCGGAGCGCGCCAGCTGACCGCCCTTGCCGATCTTCAGCTCGATGTTGTGCACGATCGTGCCGACCGGCATGTTGCCGAGCGGCATGACGTTGCCCGGCTTGACGTCGACATAGTTGCCGGCGACGACGGTGTCGCCTGCCGCCAGGCGCTGCGGCGCCAGGATGTAGGCCAGCTCACCGTCCTGATACTTGATCAGCGCGATGAACGCGGTGCGGTTCGGATCATACTCGAGCCGCTCCACGACCGCCGGCATGTCCACCTTGTCGCGGCGGAAGTCGACGGTGCGGTAGGCCTTCTTGTGGCCGCCGCCGCGGAAACGCACGGTGATGCGACCGGTGTTGTTGCGACCGCCGTTGCCGAGCTTGCCCTCGGTCAGGGTCTTCACCGGCTTGCCCTTGTAGAGCGCCGAACGATCGACCATGACCAGCTGGCGCTGGCCCGGCGTCGTGGGATTGTAGGTTTTCAATGCCATCGTCGTTGCGCCTTATAGTCCGGTAGTCACGTCGATGCGGTGGCCCTCTTCCAGGGTCACGATCGCGCGCTTGGTGTCCGACTGCGAGCCGAGATTGCCGCGGAACACCTTGGTCTTGCCCTTGCGAACGAGAGTGTTGACGCTCTTCACCTTGACGTCGAACAGCTTCTCGACCGCTTCCTTGATCTGCGGCTTGGTCGCCTTGCCGGCGACCTTGAACATCACCTTGTTGTGCTCGGAGGCGAGCGTCGCCTTTTCCGTCACGACGGGAGAGATGATGACGTCGTAGTGGCGCGGATCGATGTTCTTCATTTGAAGCGCGCCTCCAGCGCATCAACCGCAGCCTTGGTCAGCACCAGCTTCTGGCGGCGGAGAATGTCGTAGACGTTGATGCCCTGGATCGGCAGCACGTCGATGTTCGGAATGTTCCGGGCCGCGGTCGCGAAACCGGCGTTCAGCTCGGCGCCGTCGATGATCAGCGCGTTGGTCAGTCCGAGGCCGGAGAAGTGGCCGAGCAGCGCCTTGGTCTTGGCGGCCTCGAGCTGCGCATTGTCGATCACGATCAGCCCGCCGTCCTTGGCCTTGGCCGAGAGCGCATGCTTGAGCGCGAGCGCGCGCACCTTCTTCGGAAGGTCGGTCGCATGGGAGCGAACGACCGGACCGAACGCACGGCCACCGCCGCGGAACTGCGGCACGC
The DNA here is from genome assembly GCF_054063995.1 of Bradyrhizobium sp. USDA 4504. Lineage (NCBI taxonomy): Bacteria > Pseudomonadati > Pseudomonadota > Alphaproteobacteria > Hyphomicrobiales > Nitrobacteraceae > Bradyrhizobium > Bradyrhizobium sp. USDA 4504. The sequence goes on from NZ_JBSSGV010000001.1 coordinate 3,540,400, forward strand.
GGGCCGAGCCGTGACGGGCGCCGCCGGTGCCCTTCTGCTTGTACATCTTCTTGCCGGTGCGCCAGATCTCGGCGCGGCCCTTGGCCTTGTGGGTGCCGGCCTGACGCTTGTTCAGCTGCCACTGCACGCAGCGCTGGATGATGTCGGCGCGCGGCTCGAGACCGAAGATCGCGTCCGAGAGCTCGACGGATCCGGCGTCCTTGCCTTCAAGGGTCGTGACTTTCAATTCCATCTCACACGCCCTCCTTCTCGGCCACAGCCTCGGCAGCTTCGCCACCTGCAACCTTGAACTTGCCGGGCTTCGGGGCGTCCTTCGGCAGCGGCTTCTTGACCGCGTCGCGCACCGAGATCCAGCCGCCCTTGGAGCCGGGAACGGCGCCCTCGACGAGGATCAGGCCGCGCTCGACGTCGGTCGAAACCACGCGCAGATTGAGCGTGGTGATGCGGTCGACGCCCATGTGACCGGGCATCTTCTTGTTCTTGAAGGTCTTGCCGGGGTCCTGACGGCCACCGGTCGAACCGATCGAACGGTGCGAGATCGACACACCGTGGGTGGCGCGCAGACCGCCGAAATTCCAGCGCTTCATGCCGCCGGCGAAGCCCTTACCGATCGAGGTACCGGTCACGTCGACGAACTGGCCGACCACGAAATGGTCCGCCTGGATTTCCGCGCCGACCGGGATCAGCGCGTCCTCGGACACGCGGAACTCGGCGACCTTGCGCTTCGGCTCGACCTTGGAGACCGCGAACTGGCCACGTTCGGCCTTGGGCATGTACACGGTCTTGCGGGCGCCCGAGCCGAGCTGAAGAGCGACATAGCCGTTCTTCTCGGTCGTGCGGTGGCCCAGCACCTGGCAGTTGCCCAACTTCAGCACGGTCACAGGGATATGCTCGCCGGTCTCCGTAAAGACCCGCGTCATCCCGACCTTTTGTGCGATCACTCCGGAGCGCATCGGCGTGCTTCCTGTCTTTCTGTCCGCAAGCGGCGGACGTAAAAATCCAAAACCTTAGAGCTTGATCTCGACGTCGACACCGGCGGCCAGGTCGAGCTTCATCAGCGCATCGACGGTCTGCGGGGTCGGGTCGACAATGTCGAGGAGGCGCTTGTGGGTGCGCATCTCGAATTGCTCGCGGCTCTTCTTGTCAACGTGCGGCGAACGGTTGACGGTGAACTTCTCGATGCGGGTCGGCAGCGGAATCGGTCCGCGAACCTGCGCACCGGTGCGCTTCGCCGTGTTCACGATCTCGCGGGTCGACGTATCGAGGATTCGATGGTCGAACGCCTTGAGACGGATGCGAATATTTTGGCCGTTCATTGCCGTATTCTTTCTTTAGTGAGTGGCGAGTAGCGAATAGCGAATGGAGGGACCCACTCGCTACTCGCCATTCCCTATTCGCGTAGTTACTCGATGATCGCGGCGACGACGCCGGCGCCGACGGTGCGGCCGCCTTCGCGGATCGCGAAGCGCAGCTTCTCTTCCATCGCGATCGGCACGATCAGGTGCACTTCCATCGCGATGTTGTCGCCCGGCATCACCATCTCGGTGCCTTCCGGCAGGTGCACGACACCGGTCACGTCGGTGGTGCGGAAGTAGAACTGCGGACGGTAGTTGGTGAAGAACGGGGTGTGGCGACCGCCCTCTTCCTTGGTGAGGATGTAAGCCTCAGCCTTGAACTTGGTGTGCGGCTTGACCGAACCGGGCTTGCACAGCACCTGGCCACGCTCGACTTCCTCGCGCTTGGTGCCGCGGAGCAGCGCACCGATGTTGTCGCCGGCCTGGCCCTGATCGAGCAGCTTGCGGAACATTTCGACGCCGGTGACGATGGTCTTCTGGGTGTCGCGGATTCCGACGATTTCGATTTCCTCGCCGACCTTGATCACGCCGCGCTCGACACGGCCGGTGACGACGGTGCCGCGGCCCGAGATCGAGAACACGTCTTCAACCGGCATCAGGAACGGCTGGTCGATCGGACGCTCCGGCTGCGGGATGTACTCGTCGACATTGCGCATCAGCTCGAGGATGGCGTCGTGGCCGAGCTTCTTGTCCTTGTCTTCGAGGGCGGCGAGCGCCGAGCCCTTGATGATCGGGATCTTGTCGCCCGGGAATTCGTACTTCGAGAGCAGCTCGCGGACTTCGAGCTCGACGAGCTCGAGCAGCTCCGGATCGTCGACCATGTCGCACTTGTTGAGGAACACGACGAGCGCGGGCACGCCGACCTGGCGGGCGAGCAGGATGTGCTCGCGGGTCTGCGGCATCGGGCCGTCAGCAGCCGACACGACCAGGATCGCGCCGTCCATCTGGGCGGCACCGGTGATCATGTTCTTCACGTAGTCGGCGTGGCCGGGGCAGTCGACGTGGGCGTAGTGGCGGTTGGTCGTCTCGTACTCGACGTGAGCGGTCGAGATCGTGATGCCGCGGGCCTTCTCTTCCGGCGCCTTGTCGATCTGGTCGTAGGCGGTGAACGTCGCGCCGCCGGTTTCTGCGAGCACCTTGGTGATCGCTGCGGTCAGCGAGGTCTTGCCATGGTCGACGTGACCGATGGTGCCGATGTTGCAGTGGGGCTTGTTACGTTCGAATTTAGCTTTGGCCATTTGACTCTCCGTTCAATCGTTGACTGCCATCAACGACAATCAGGCAAACTTCTTCTGGACTTCAGCCGACACGTTCGCCGGAGCTTCGGCGTAGTGATCGAACTGCATGGTGAAGGTCGCGCGACCCTGGCTCATCGAGCGCAGGTTGTTCACGTAACCGAACATGTTCATGAGCGGCACCATCGCGTTGATGACGTTGGCGTTGCCGCGCATGTCTTGGCCCTGGATCTGGCCACGCCGGGAATTCAGGTCGCCGATGACCGAACCGGTGTAGTCTTCCGGGGTCACCACCTCGACCTTCATGATCGGCTCGAGCAGAACGGACTTGCCCTTCGTCAACGCTTCGCGGAACGCAGCCCGCGATGCGATTTCGAACGCCAGTGCCGACGAGTCGACGTCGTGATACTTGCCGTCGACCAGCTGCACCTTGACGTCCACCACCGGGAAGCCGGCAACGACACCGGAGCCCATCACGCTGTTGAGGCCCTTTTCGACGCCGGGGATGTATTCCTTCGGCACCGCGCCGCCGACGATCTTCGATTCGAACTCATAGCCCTTGCCGGGCTCGTTCGGCTCGACGACGATCGACACTTCGGCGAACTGACCGGTACCGCCGGTCTGCTTCTTGTGCGTGTACTTGACTTCGGCCTTCTTGGTCACGCGCTCGCGGAACGCCACCTGCGGCGCGCCGATGTTGGCGTCGACCTTGTAGGTGCGCTTGAGAATGTCGACCTTGATGTCGAGATGCAGTTCGCCCATGCCCTTGAGAATGGTCTGGCCGGACTCCTGGTCGGTCGACACACGGAACGACGGATCTTCCGCGGCGAGCTTGGCAAGCGCCACGCCGAGCTTTTCCTGGTCGGCCTTCGACTTCGGCTCGATCGCGATCTCGATCACCGGCTCCGGGAATTCCATCTTCTCGAGGATCACCGGCTTGTCGGGATCGCACAGCGTGTCGCCGGTGCGCGCTTCCTTCAGGCCAGCCAGCGCGACGATGTCGCCGGCATAGGCTTCCTTGATGTCTTCGCGGTTGTTCGCATGCATCAGCAGCATGCGGCCGATACGCTCTTTCTTCTCGCGGGTCGAGTTCACCACGCCGGTGCCCGACTGCAGGATGCCGGAATAGATGCGGCAGAACGTGATGGTGCCGACGAAGGGGTCGTCCATGATCTTGAACGCGAGCAGCGCCAGCGGCTCCTTGTCGTCCGCCTTGCGCACGACTTCGTTGCCCTCATCGTCGGTGCCCTTGATCGCGGGCACGTCGATCGGCGACGGCAGATAGTCGACGACGGCGTCGAGCAGCGGCTGCACGCCCTTGTTCTTGAACGCGGAGCCGCACAGCACGGGATAGAACGCGCCGGTCAGCACGGCCTTGCGGATCAGGCGCTTCAGGGTCGCCTCGTCCGGCTCCTTGCCGTCGAGGAAGGCAGCCAAAGCGTCGTCGTCGAGCTCGACGGCGGCTTCCACCATCTTCTCGCGATATTCCTTGGCCTGCTCGACCAGATCTTCCGGAATGTCGACATAGTCGAACTTGGCGCCGAGCGATTCATCGTTCCAGATGACGCCCTTCATCTTCACGAGGTCGACGAGACCCTTGAAGTTGTTCTCGGCACCGATCGGCAGCTGGATCGCGATCGGCTTGGCGCCGAGGCGGTCGACGATGTCGGACAGGCACTTGAAGAAGTCGGCGCCGGTCTTGTCCATCTTGTTGGCGAAGACGATGCGCGGAACCTTGTACTTGTCGCCCTGGCGCCAGACGGTCTCGGTCTGCGGCTCGACGCCCTGGTTGGAGTCGAGGACGCAAACGGCGCCGTCGAGCACGCGCAGCGAACGCTCGACCTCGATGGTGAAGTCGACGTGGCCGGGTGTGTCGATGATGTTCAGGCGCTTGCCGTTCCAGAACGCGGTGGTCGCAGCCGAGGTGATCGTGATGCCACGCTCCTGCTCCTGCTCCATCCAGTCCATCGTCGCGGCACCTTCGTGCACTTCGCCGATCTTGTGGCTCTTGCCGGTGTAATACAGGATGCGCTCGGTGGTCGTGGTCTTGCCGGCGTCGATATGCGCCATGATACCGAAGTTGCGGTAGTCCTCGATGGCATGTTGGCGGGGCATGAGACTGTTCCTTAAATTCCGTTGTTCGCCTTACCAGCGATAGTGCGAGAACGCGCGGTTGGCTTCCGCCATCCGGTGCACGTCTTCCCGCTTCTTGACGGCGTTGCCGCGATTGTTCGAGGCGTCGAGCAGCTCAGCCGAGAGACGCTCCGTCATGGTCTTCTCGTTGCGCTCGCGGGCGGCCGAGATCAGCCAGCGGATGCCGAGCGCCTGACGGCGCACCGACCGGACTTCGACCGGAACCTGGTAGGTCGCGCCGCCGACGCGGCGGGAACGAACCTCGATGGTCGGCATCACGTTCTCGAGCGCCTGCTCGAACACGCCGAGCGGGTTCTGCTTGGTCTTGGCCTCGATCATGCCGAGCGCACCGTAGACGATGTTTTCGGCAACCGACTTCTTCCCGGCGTACATCACCGAGTTCATGAACTTCGTAATGATGATGTTCCCGAACTTCGGATCCGGAAGAACTTCACGCTTCTCGGCAGAATGGCGACGCGACATCTGATCGGTTCCCGCTTACTTCGGACGCTTCGCGCCGTACTTCGAACGACGCTGCTTACGGTTCTTGACGCCCTGGGTATCCAGCACGCCGCGGAGGATGTGGTAGCGCACACCGGGCAAGTCCTTGACGCGGCCGCCGCGGATCATGACCACCGAGTGCTCCTGCAGGTTATGGCCCTCACCCGGGATGTAGCCGATCACCTCGAAGCCGTTGGTCAGGCGCACCTTGGCGACCTTACGAAGCGCCGAGTTCGGCTTCTTCGGGGTCGTGGTGTAGACGCGCGTGCACACGCCGCGCTTCTGCGGCGACTGCTGCAGCGCCGGCACCTTCTTACGCGACTTCTGCACTTCACGCGGATTTGCGATCAGCTGGTTGATCGTCGGCATGCAGCCTTCACCCTTTAGTTCACGCGAAAACCTTGAATGGCTCCGCAAATTTCTTCTCAGGACTAGCCGTCCCGCACGGCCTCGCTCGACACGGAACAAACAACCGCGCAAAGCGAAATCGCGCCAACCACTCATCGCTGAGCGGAAAGCGCATCGACGCCACAGAGGACCGCGATCCCGAACCGTTCAGCGTGCGCTGTTCGGTCCGCCACCGAGGTCATGCATCCGAATTCACTCTCAAGAGGACGTGCTCAAGAGAACTAATATCGTCCTGGCATTGCCTAGCTATCATCGACAGCGTTTGAGCGGCATTCGTCGAGGTTGGTGCCCGTCCGGCTCCTCAAAAAGGACCTTCGGGTGTTCCGTTCCGACGCTGGCGTAGCTCACCGCCTGTCGTTAAGTGGGCGCCTTGTATAATCGAGAGATAGTGAAGTCAAGCAAAACGACAAGCGAAGAAACGCCTCTGGCACTTGCGGATTTCGCATTTCACCGAGGTTCGGCGCAAGGCGAAATGTGACGGCCGACCGACCTCCCCGCGCACTTCATCCGAATCTTCGGGCGCGTGCGGAATCATATTACATCCGGGTAAAATATGGTTAGAAACAACTCTCCCCAAGTTAGTCCCGAAGGCAAACTTCGAAACTAAGCCTTTATTTGCCATTCGCAGCGCAAAAATCGGGGTCACAGCCACGGAATTCTCATGCGGTACACCGACATCGCGATCATCGGCGGCGGTCTTGCGGGCTCGACCGCAACCGCCATGCTCGGCCGTGCCGGGATACCGACGATCCTGATCGACCCCCACCGGGTCTACCCGTTCGATTTCCGTGTCGAAAAGATCGGCGGCGACCTCCAGCTCGAGCGATTCGCCAGGACCGGCCTCGCCGAGTCGGTGCTCCGCTCGGCGACGCTGGACGGCGAGAACTGGATCGCGCGATTCGGCAGGTTGCTCGACCGGCAGCCGAGCCGGCAATACGGCATCATGTACGACGCGCTGATTGCGGCGATTCGGAACGAAATCGCCGGGCCGGCGGAATTCATCTGCGACAAGGTGATCAATGTCGCGACCAGTTCCGAGCGGCAGCGGCTCGTGCTTGCCAATGGCGAGGAGATCTCGGCGCGCCTTGTGGTGCTTGCCAACGGCCTGAACGTCGGGTTGCGCCGGATGCTCGGCATCGAGCGGCTGGTCACGAGCTTCTGCCACTCGATCTCGCTCGGCTTCGATTTCGTCCCCGTCGGCCGCCCCGCCTTCCCGTTCGCGGCCATGACCTACTTCTCGGAGCGGCCGAGCGACCGCATCCCCTACATCACGCTGTTTCCGATCGGAAACCGGATGCGCGCCAACCTCTTCACCTATCGCAAGGCCGACGATCCCTGGCTGCGGGCGATGCGGCGCAATCCGGTGGAGACGCTGAACGCCGCGCTGCCGCGGCTGCGCCGGCTCACCGGCGAGTTCGACATCGCCGGCGATATCAAGATCAGGCCCGCCGACATCTTTGTCAGCACCGGCTATCGGCAGGCCGGCGTGGTGCTGGTCGGTGATGCCTTCGCCAGCACCTGCCCCGTCACCGGCACCGGTACCGACAAGGTGTTCACCGACGTCGCCCAGCTCTGCAACGTCCACATCCCGGCCTGGCTGTCGACCGACGGCATGGGCGAGGAGAAGATCACCGCGTTCTACGACGATCCGGTCAAGACCGCCTGCGACGCCTGGTCGAACGCCAAGGCATTCAGCTTCCGCGAGGTGTCGGTCGGCAGCGGGCCTACGTGGCGGGCCCAGCGCTGGGCGCGCTTTTTCGGCTATCTCGGCCGCGGCTGGCTGCGCCGGCTGCACAACCCTGCGGCGGCGGCGTCAACGACGCAGCCGGCCAACCACTTCCGGCAACGTCCGCACGCCGCGGACCGGGCGTAACGAAAAATCTGGCGCTCGACCATCGCCCGCGACGCGGGCCTCACGCCTCCTCATCCTCGTCTTCGTCCTCATCGTCATCATCGTCATCATCCGCGCCGTCGGCGTCCTCGTCGTGATTCAGATGTCCCTGGTCGTCCCACAGCTTGCGATAGACGCCATTGCGGGCCAGCAGCTCCTCGTGCGAGCCGCGTTCGATCGCCCTGCCGCCGGAGATCACGATGATCTCGTCCATCTCGACCACCGAAGTCAGGCGATGCGTCGACCAGATCATGGTGCGGCCCTCGGCGACCTTGAGCAGCGTGCGATTGATCGCAGCCTCCGTGGTCTGGTCGAGCGCCGAAGTCGCCTCGTCGAGCAGCAGCACGGACGGGTTACGGATGATCGCGCGCGCGATCGCGATGCGCTGGCGCTGGCCGCCCGACAGGGTATCGCCGCGCTCGCCGACCGGCGTGTCGTAGCGCTGCGGCAGACTCATGATGTAGCGATGGATCTCGGCCTTGCGGGCAGCGTCCTCGACCTCCGCGTCGGTCGCGCCTTCCTTGCCGAGCCGGATGTTCTCGCGGATCGACATGTTGAAAAGCATGTTCTCCTGGAACACGACCGCCATGTTGGCCCGCAGCGACTCGCGCGTCACCCGGCGGATATCGACGCCGTCGACGGCGACGCGGCCCTCGTCCGGCACGTAGAGCCGCAGGATCAGGTTGATCAGCGTGCTCTTGCCGGAGCCGCTGGGACCGACGATCGCAATGCTCTTGCCGGCATTGAGCTTGAGGCTGAGATTGTCGAGCACCGGCGTCTGCGCCCCCTCATATTGGAAGGTGACGCGGTCGAAGGAGATGTCGTTGGTGATGCGCGGCAGATCCGGCGCGCCGGGACGATCGGCGCCGCGGGTCGGCTCGTCGAGCAGTTCCTGGATGTGACGCACCGCCGCCGCCGACTGGATCGACACCGGGATAAAATGCATCAGATGGGCGATGTTGTAGGACACCTCCCAGAACGCACTCTCGAAGGTCACGAAGGTGCCGACGGTGATCTGCCCCTTGGTGGCGAGATAGGCGCCGATCGCCAGCACCACGAGGTGGAGCAGCAGCACCGCGATGGTGACGGTGCGCTCCACCATGGTCGACAGGAACATGGCTGACGCGGCCTTGGCCCGGACGTCGCGGTTGCGCATCGTGAACCAGCCGAGCGCCCGGCGCTGCAGATTGAACGCCTTCACCACCGCCTGCGCGGCGACGTTCTCCTGCACGGTTCCGAGCAGCGCGGCCTCGTTCTGCTTCTGCTCGTAATTGGCCTGCACCGCCTTCGGCGTCAGGATGCGCGGCCCGATCAGGGTGATCGGAAACACCAGCAAGGCGACCACGGCAAGCTGCCAGTTCAGGAACAGCATCAGGATGATGCCTGCGACCAGCTCGAGGCCCGGCAGCGCCGCGCTGTTGGCGAAGGTCTTGACCGAGCCCTCGAACGCCGACAAATCGATCGAGAATCGCGACAGGATCTCGCCGCGCTTGGTGCGCGCGAAATAGGCCGACGGCAGGTTCTGGACATGGTCGAACAGCCGCGTCCGCACGTCGGCGATGATGCCGGCGCCCAGCCGCGCATCCCAGCGCTCGTACCAGACCGCGATGATCGAGGTGACGATGCCGGCAACCGCGAGCACGCCGAGGATCTTGTAGAGGGCCCCGAAATCCTCCTCGCCGAGCGCGTCGTCGATCAGGAATTTCAGGCTGAGCGGCATGATGACGTTGAACAACGTCTCGACCAGCACGCCGAAGGCGACGCAGGCGAACGGCTTCCTGTAGTTCGCCAGGATCGGCCTGACGAAGCCAAAGATCGTGGAGAGCGCGCCGGCGGCTTCCTTGGCGGTGAAGACGACGAGGTCCTCGTCATCATCGTCGTCATCGAGCTCGAACTCGTCGTCCGCGTCGTCTTCCTCTTCGTCGTCAGCCGGCGCCGCGGACGGCTTCGTGGAGGCGGCCGCCGCGGGCGGACCGGACGCGGGCTTCTTCTTCAGCTCGGGATCGTCGGCCGCCGCTCTCGTCGGATCGTCTGATGCAGGAGGTCTTGGCGCCATGAAACCAACCGATGCTCCACGGCCGGCATGACCGCAAATCGAAACCGCAGCTGATAACACTGCGCCCGTAATCCTATGCGATCACGACGAATTCGGCAAAGCGTTTGGAACGGCCGACGCGCCGCAGCGCGCTCGCGCGGATTCGCGTAGCAAAGCATTGCCGCCGTTTGACAGCTGGTTGACACGAGGCCGGTCGGCTCGCGGCAAAAGCTTCCGGTCGGTCCCGCTAGTCGTCGAGGTCGGCTTCGACCTTGTCGAAGAAGGAATAGCGCAGGCTGTCGGAGTCGGCGTACCACTGCCCCGGCCCCTTGTTGGCGGCCAGCGTCAATGTCCACAGCGCATCGGTGCAGTCGCGGCGGTGCATCGACAGATCGAAGCCGTTGCCGAAGAACAATTCCGACCACTCCCACCAGGTGCCGAGCTTCTTCACCCCGCGCAGCAGGTCGTAGCGATCGATCACTGCCGCCGCCATGTCGGAGGTCACCGACGCGAACACGACGCCGGTCTTGACTACGCGGTTGAGCTCGCGCACCCCGCGCACCACCTGCTTTTCGCCGAGATGGCACAGCGAGGTCTCGAACACGAAGTCGAACTCGTTGGCCTTGAACGGCATGTCGGCGATCGAGCCGAGCTTGTTGTACTTCTTGAGCGCCTTCGGCGTCTTGCCGTGGATGTAGCGGTTGTTCTCGATGCCCCAGGCATCGATGCCACGTTCGCGCAGCGCGCCGACCAGTTCGCCGCTGGCGGAGCCGGCGATCAGCAGCTTGTAGCCCTTCGCCCTGCCCCAGACCGTCTTGATCAGGTCCGTCAGATAGGCCGGGTCGGTGAAGTTGCGCCAGACCTCGCTGTAGGGGCCGACGCCGCGATAATTGTCGAAATAGCTGCGGTCGATCTTGTCGGACAGCGAGTTCTCGTCCTGCGCGCGGGTACGGCGCAGCCGCATCATCTCGGTGACGATGATGTCGGTCGCGGCATCGGAGGAATCGAGCAGTCCATTCAGCGTCGAATCGAACAGATAGTCGCCGACCACCACGATGCCGGGATGGTCCTTCGGCTCGGGCCGGTGGTTGGTCATGACGTCGCGCACCGGCAGGCCGCCCGGCAGCGCGTTGACCGACGACAGCCAGCGATGGATCTTGCCTTCCAGGAAATGCTCGCGCGCATCGCCGAGCGAGGCCGGCAGCGACTTCAACGCGGCATCGATCAGCTCCTGGTCGCTGAGATTGGCGAAGGCCAGCGCATCCGAGCCCGCGATCAGCCAGTTCAGCACGCCGTGCTTGCCGACATCGTGGCGCGCGCCCTCATTGTAGACGCAGCAGCCGCCGAACGCTTCCGACATGAACCAAGCGCCCGGGATCTTCTCGCCCCAGAACGGCTCGTCGAACAGGATCGAGACCCGCAGATAATGCGCGGGCCGGTCGAAATAGGCGACGTGCTTGACCATCGACTTGCGCAGCTGTTCGCCGTCCCAGCGCATGGTCGCGAGCCAGGAGTGCGGCAGGCAGACCAGCACGAGATCGAAGTCGCGCGTCTCCGGCCCCTTGCCGTTCATCATGTTGAGCTGGTAGCGGCCGCCAGCGGTCTTGCCGACCTTGAGCACACGATGGTTGAGCTGGATGTCGGCGCTGACTTCCGAGCGTAGACAATCGATCAGCTGCTCGTTGCCGTTCTGGATCGAATACAGGCCGATATAGCCGTCGACGTCCATCACGTAGTTCTTCAGCGCGTTGAGGCCGTTGGTGTTGTGGCTCTCGGTCGCGATGTCGGAACGCGCCATCACCTTGAAGAAACGCTTGGCGGTCGCGTCCTCGACCTCCTCGTCGAGGACCTGCTCGGCGGTCTTGTAGGCCCACGGGTGTTCGTTGTCGTGGGCGCCGACGCCCTCGTAATATTCGATCGGCGACACCAGGTCGCTGCAGCGCTTGCGGAACGCCTCGATCGCGGCCGCGGTCTTCGCCCCGTATTTGCGGCGCATGCCGGGAACGTCGGCAAGCAACTCGCCGTCGAGCTGCACCTGCTCGGCGTCCATCGGGATCGTCTGCAGGCCGAAATGCTGGATCAGCTCGCGCAGCGGGTCCGGCCCCGTCATCGAGTAATCATAGATCTCGGCGACGCCGGCCTCATACATCGCGGGCGCGGTGTCGAATTTGCGCGTGACGATCTTGCCGCCGAGGCGGTTCGACGCCTCGAAGATGGTAACGCGGCAGAGGTCGCCGAGTTTGCGCTTCAAATACCAGGCGCTCATCAGCCCCCCGGGGCCGCCGCCTACGATAGCCAAGTCGAGCATATGGATTCCGTCGTCTCCGGCGCGAGCCAAACAACCGGTCTAAGTCACCCTAGCAAAGGCACTTTTTTGCCTGAAGGAAAGATGAACAAACTGCGTCCCTGCACCGCAGCAAGCAAAGAAAGCAGCAAAAAGGCCGGCTAAACGCCGGCCTTCTCGCCATACCCGTAGTCTTGCGGATGCCTATTCGGCGGGCGGCAGCGCCAGCGGCTCCGCTTCCGGAGCCGTCGGCACGATCGCCGCCTGCTGCTTCTCGCGCTCGTCGAGGATCAGCTTGTCGCGCTTGACCGCGACCTCGCGGATCCGCGCCATCGAAGCGCCGGTGCCGGCCGGGATCAGGCGGCCGACAATGACGTTCTCCTTGAGGCCCTCGAGCGGGTCCACCTTGCCGTTGACGGCAGCTTCGGTGAGCACGCGCGTGGTCTCCTGGAACGACGCCGCCGAGAAGAAGGAGCGGGTCTGCAGGCTCGCCTTGGTGATGCCGAGCAGAACCGGCGTACCCGTGGCGGGCTTCTTGCCCTCCTCCTTGGCCTTGGTGTTGAGCGCGTCGAACTCGATCTTGTCGACCTGCTCGCCCGAGATCATGTCGGTGTCGCCCTGATCGGTGACCTCGACCTTCTGCAGCATCTGACGGACAATCACCTCGATGTGCTTGTCGTTGATAAGCACGCCCTGCAACCGGTAGACCTCCTGGATTTCGTTGACCAGATAGGCAGCGAGCTCCTCGATGCCCTTGATCGCCAGGATGTCGTGCGGCGCCGGATTGCCTTCGACGATGAAATCGCCCTTTTCGACGATGTCGCCGTCCTGAAGGTGGATGTGCTTGCCCTTCGGGATCAGGTACTCGCGCGGCTCCTCGGTCTTGTCCATCGGCTCGATCGAGATGCGGCGCTTGTTCTTGTAGTCGCGGCCGAAGCGGATCGTTCCCGCGGTCTCCGCGATGATCGCCGCATCCTTCGGCTTGCGAGCCTCGAACAGTTCCGCCACCCGCGGCAGACCGCCGGTGATGTCACGCGTCTTGGCGCTCTCGGTCGAGATACGCGCCAGGATGTCGCCCGGCATCACCTTCCCGCCGGTGTCGACCGACAGAATGGCGTCGACCGACAGCATGTAGCGGGCATCGCCGCCACGCGCGAGCTTCATCACCTTGCCGTCCTTGCCCTTGACCACGATGGCCGGACGCAGGTCCGAACCGCCGCGCGTCGTGCGCCAGTCGATGACCACGCGCTTGGCGATACCGGTCGACTCGTCGAGCGTTTCCGAGATCGACTGTCCCTCGACCAGATCCTCGAAACCGATCGTGCCCTCGACCTCGCTCAGCACCGGGCGGGTATAGGGATCCCACTCGGCGATGCGCTGGCCGCGCTTGACCATATCGCCTTCGTCGACGTGCATCTTCGAACCGTACTGAATACGGTGGGTCGCACGCTCGGTGCCGTCGGCATCGACGATCGCAACGACCATGTTGCGCACCATCGCGATCAGGCTGCCTTCGCTGTTGCGGGCGATCGCCTTGTTCTTGATCACGATCTTGCCGTCGAAGTTCGATTCGACGAACGACTGCTCGTTGAGCTGGGCGGCGCCGCCGATGTGGAACGTGCGCATCGTCAGCTGCGTGCCGGGCTCACCGATCGATTGTGCCGCGATGACGCCGACGGCCTCACCGTGGTTGACCGGGGTGCCGCGGGCCAGGTCGCGGCCGTAGCACTTGGCGCAGATGCCGTTGATCAGCTCGCAGGTCAGCGCCGAGCGGATCTTCACTTCCTGGATGCCGGCCTGCTGGATCGCGTCGACGTGGCTCTCCTCCATCAAGGTGTCACGCTTGATGACGACCTCGTTGGTGGCGGGATCGCGCACGTCATCGCAGGCGACGCGGCCCAGGATGCGCGAGCCGAGCGAGGCGACCACGGTGCCGGCGTCGACGATGGCGCGCATCTTGATGCCGAGCGTGGTGCCGCAGTCGGTCTGCGTGATGATGCAGTCCTGCGCGACGTCGACCAGACGGCGGGTCAGGTAGCCCGAGTTCGCGGTCTTCAACGCGGTGTCCGCGAGGCCCTTGCGGGCGCCGTGGGTCGAGTTGAAGTACTCGAGCACCGACAGACCTTCCTTGAAGTTGGAAATGATCGGCGTCTCGATGATCTCGCCCGACGGCTTGGCCATCAGGCCGCGCATGCCGGCGAGCTGGCGCATCTGGGCCGGCGAACCACGCGCACCGGAGTGCGCCATCATGTAGATCGAGTTGATGTCGGCATCCGCGCCCGCCGCCGTCTTCTTGGTGGACGAGATCTCCTTCATCATCGCCTTGGCGACTTCTTCACCGGCCTTCGACCAGGCGTCGACGACCTTGTTGTACTTCTCGCCATGGGTGATCAGGCCGTCATTGTACTGCTGCTCGAAATCCTTCGCCAGCGTACGGGTCTGATCGACGATCTTCCACTTCGACGCCGGCACGACCATGTCGTCCTTGCCGAACGAGATGCCCGCCTTGAAGGCGTTGTAGAAGCCGAGCGCCATGATGCGGTCGCAGAAGATCACCGTCTCCTTCTGACCGCAGTGCCGGTAGACCTGATCGATCACGCCGGAGATCTCGCGCTTGGTCATCAGCTTGTTGATGATGTCGTACGAGATCTTCGGGTTCTTCGGCAGCAGGTTGCCGAGCATGACGCGGCCCGCGGTGGTTTCGATCCAGCGCTTGGAGTGCTTGCCTTCCTCGTCGAGGCCTTCCCACCGGTACTTGATCTTGGTGTGGAGGTGGATGACCTTCGAATGCAGGGCGTGCTCGAGCTCGGCCATGTCGCCGAAGATCTTGCCCTCGCCGGGCAGGCCTTCGCGCATGATCGAGACGTAGTAGAGGCCGAGCACGATGTCCTGCGACGGCACGATGATCGGCTGGCCGTTCGCCGGATGCAGGATGTTGTTGGTCGACATCATCAGGACGCGCGCTTCCAGCTGCGCTTCGAGCGACAGCGGAACGTGCACGGCCATCTGGTCGCCGTCGAAGTCGGCGTTGAAGGCGGCGCAGACCAGCGGATGCAGCTGAATCGCCTTGCCTTCGATCAGCACCGGCTCGAACGCCTGGATGCCCAGGCGATGCAGCGTCGGCGCGCGGTTGAGCAGCACCGGATGCTCGCGGATCACCTCGTCGAGGATATCCCAGACCTCCGGACGCTCTTTCTCGACCAGCTTCTTGGCCTGCTTCACCGTGGTGGACAGGCCCTTGGCATCGAGCCGCGAGTAGATGAACGGCTTGAACAGCTCGAGCGCCATCTTCTTCGGCAGGCCGCACTGATGTAGGCGCAGCTCGGGACCGACCACGATCACCGAACGGCCCGAATAATCGACGCGCTTGCCGAGCAGGTTCTGGCGGAACCGGCCCTGCTTGCCCTTCAGCATGTCGGCGAGCGACTTCAGCGGACGCTTGTTGGCGCCGGTGATGACGCGGCCACGGCGGCCGTTGTCGAACAGTGCGTCGACGGCCTCCTGCAGCATGCGCTTTTCGTTGCGGATGATGATGTCGGGCGCACGCAGCTCCATCAGCCGCTTCAGGCGGTTGTTGCGGTTGATGACGCGGCGGTACAGGTCGTTGAGGTCCGAGGTCGCAAACCGGCCGCCGTCGAGCGGCACCAGCGGACGCAGGTCCGGCGGAATCACCGGCACGACCGTCATGATCATCCATTCCGGCTTGTTGCCGGAAACGCGGAAAGCCTCGACGATCTTCAGACGCTTGGCGAGCTTCTTGTGCTTGATGTCGGAGTCGGTCTCCGCCATGTCGGCACGCAGCGTCGCCTCGAGCTTCTCGAGCTCGAGCCCCTTGAGCAGCTCGCGGATCGCCTCCGCGCCGATCATGGCGGTGAAGGAATCCTGGCCGTACTCGTCCTGCGCCTTCAGATACTCGTCTTCCGACAGCAGCTGACGGTCCTTCAGCGCGGTGAGACCCGGCTCGAGCACGACGTAGTATTCGAAGTAGAGGATCCGCTCGAGATCCTTCAGCGTCATGTCGAGCAGGAGGCCGATGCGCGAGGGCAGCGACTTCAGGAACCAGATGTGGGCGACCGGCGCCGCCAGCTCGATATGGCCCATGCGCTCGCGCCGGACGCGCGACAGCGTCACCTCGACCGAGCACTTCTCGCAGATGATGCCCTTGTACTTCATCCGCTTGTACTTGCCGCACAAGCACTCGTAGTCCTTGATCGGCCCGAAGATGCGCGCGCAGAACAGGCCGTCACGCTCCGGCTTGAAGGTGCGGTAGTTGATGGTCTCCGGCTTCTTGATCTCGCCGTAGGACCAGGACAGAATCTTCTCCGGAGACGCGATCGAAATCCGGATCTGGTCGAAGACCTGGGCCGGGGTCGTCGGATTGAAAAGATTCATAATCTCTTGATTCATGGTCTTCTCCTCGCGTGCCGATCGTCACCGGCAGCAAATTCGAAACTTTTATTCAGCGCGCGCCCCGCCCAACGTCCGAGCGGAGTGCGAAGGCCCGGCGCGTTTGGCGCCGGGCATGATCACAGCGTTACTCGGCCGCTTCCGACGTCGACGCCGGTCCCACCTTGGAATTGTGCAGGTCGACGTTGAGGCCGAGCGAGCGCATTTCCTTGACCAGCACGTTGAACGATTCCGGAATACCGGCCTCGAAGGTGTCGTCGCCGCGCACGATCGCCTCGTACACCTTGGTACGGCCGGCGACGTCGTCCGACTTCACGGTCAGCATCTCCTGCAGCGTGTAGGCGGCGCCGTAGGCTTCCAGCGCCCAGACCTCCATTTCGCCGAAGCGCTGGCCGCCGAACTGCGCCTTGCCGCCCAGCGGCTGCTGGGTGACGAGCGAGTACGGACCGATCGAACGCGCGTGGATCTTGTCGTCCACGAGATGGTGCAGCTTGAGCATGTAGATATAGCCCATCGTCACCTTACGATCGAACTGATCGCCGGTACGGCCGTCATAAACGGTCGACTGGCCGGAGGCGTCGAAGCCCGCGAGCTTCAGCATCTCCTCGATGTCGGCTTCCTTGGCGCCGTCGAACACCGGCGTTGCGATCGGCACGCCGTGGCTCAGATTGCGGCCGAGTTCGACCAGCTCGTTGTCGTTCAGCGACTTGATGGTTTCATCCTCGCCGTAGATCTTCTTCAGGGTCTCGCGCAGCGGCTTGAGATCCTGCTTGTGATAATAGGCGTCGATGGTCTGGCCGATGCGCTTGCCGAGGCCGGCGCAGGCCCAACCGAGATGGGTCTCAAGGATCTGACCGACGTTCATGCGCGACGGCACGCCGAGCGGATTGAGCACGATGTCGGCGTGCGTTCCGTCCTCGAGGAACGGCATGTCCTCGATCGGCACGATCTTCGACACCACACCCTTGTTGCCGTGACGGCCGGCCATCTTGTCGCCGGGCTGGATCTTGCGCTTCACCGCGACGAAGACCTTGACCATCTTCATCACGCCGGGCGGCAGCTCGTCGCCACGCTGCAGCTTCTCGACCTTGTCGAGGAAGCGCTGCTCGAGGCCCTTCTTCGACTCGTCGTACTGCTTCCGCATGGCCTCGATCTCGGCCATCAGCTTGTCGTTCGGCGAGGCGAACAGCCACCACTGCGACTTCGGATACTCGTCGAGCACCGCGCGGGTGATCTTGGTATCCTTCTTGAAGCCCTTCGGGCCGGCGATGCCCTGGCGGTTCTCCAGCAACTCGGCGAGGCGGTTGTAGACGTTGCGGTCCAGGATCGCCTGCTCGTCGTCGCGGTCCTTGGCGAGACGCTCGATCTCCTCGCGCTCGATCGCCAGCGCACGCTCGTCCTTATCGACGCCGTGGCGGTTGAACACGCGGACTTCCACGATGGTGCCCTGCACGCCCGGAGGCACGCGCAGCGAGGTGTCGCGGACGTCGGAGGCCTTCTCGCCGAAGATGGCGCGCAGCAGCTTCTCTTCCGGCGTCATCGGGCTCTCGCCCTTCGGCGTGATCTTGCCGACCAGGATGTCGCCGGCGCGGACTTCCGCACCGATGTAGACGATACCGGCTTCGTCGAGGTTCTTCAGCGCTTCTTCCGAGACGTTCGGAATGTCGCGGGTGATTTCCTCAGGACCGAGCTTGGTGTCGCGGGCCATCACCTCGAACTCCTCGATGTGAATCGAGGTGAAGACGTCGTCCTTCACGATCCGCTCGGAGAGCAGGATCGAGTCTTCGAAGTTGTAGCCGTTCCACGGCATGAACGCGACCAGCACGTTGCGGCCGAGCGCGAGCTCGCCGAGATCGGTCGACGGACCGTCGGCGATGATGTCGCCCTTCTTGACGATGTCGCCGACCTTCACCAGCGGACGCTGGTTGATGCAGGTCGACTGGTTGGAGCGCTGGTACTTCATCAGCCGGTAGATATCGACGCCCGACTTGGTCGGATCGAGATCCTCGGTGGCGCGGATCACGACGCGGGTGGCGTCGATCTGGTCGATCACGCCCGAGCGGCGCGCGGCAATCGCCGCGCCCGAGTCACGGGCGACCACGCCTTCCATGCCGGTGCCGACGAACGGCGCCTCGGCGCGAACCAGCGGCACCGCCTGGCGCTGCATGTTCGAGCCCATCAGCGCGCGGTTGGCGTCGTCGTTCTCGAGGAACGGGATCAGCGCCGCGGCGACCGAAACCAGCTGCTTCGGCGACACGTCCATGTAGTCGACCTTGTCCGGCGTCACCGGCAGCACTTCGCCGGCGTGACGGCAGACCACGAGGTCGTCGGTGAAGCGGCCCTTGGCATCGAGCGGCACGTTGGCCTGCGCGACGCGGTAGCGACCCTCTTCCATCGCCGACAGATAGATCACCTCGTCGGTGACCCGGCCGTCCTTGATCTTGCGATAGGGCGTCTCGACGAAGCCGTACTTGTTGACGCGCGCGAACGTCGCCAGCGAGTTGATCAGGCCGATGTTCGGACCTTCCGGCGTCTCGATCGGGCAGATGCGGCCGTAATGCGTCGGATGCACGTCGCGGACTTCGAAGCCGGCGCGCTCGCGGGTCAGACCGCCCGGGCCAAGCGCCGACAGGCGCCGCTTGTGGGTGATCTCCGACAGCGGGTTGGTCTGGTCCATGAACTGCGACAGCTGCGAGGAGCCGAAGAACTCGCGCACCGCGGCAGCCGCGGGCTTGGCGTTGATCAGGTCCTGCGGCATCACGGTGTCGATATCGACGCTCGACATGCGCTCCTTGATCGCGCGCTCCATGCGGAGCAGGCCGATCCGGTACTGGTTCTCCATGAGTTCGCCGACCGAGCGCACCCGGCGGTTGCCGAGGTGGTCGATGTCGTCGATCTCGCCCTTGCCGTCGCGCAGGTCGACCAGCGTCTTGATGACCGCCAGGATGTCTTCCTTGCGCAGCGTGCGATGGGTATCGGGCGCATCGAGCTCGAGGCGCATGTTCATCTTGACGCGGCCGACCGCGGAGAGGTCGTAGCGCTCGGCGTCGAAGAACAGCGACTGGAACATCGCCTGCGCCGAATCCAGCGTCGGCGGCTCGCCCGGACGCATCACGCGGTATATGTCGAACAGCGCGTCCTCGCGCGTCATGTTCTTGTCGGCAGACAGCGTGTTGCGGATGTAGGCGCCGACATTGACGTGGTCGATGTCGAGCAGCGGCAGGTCCTTGTAGCCCTGCTCGTTCAGCACCTTGAGCGACTTCTCGGTGATCTCCTCGCCGGCTTCGGCGTAGATCTCACCGGTCTTCGGGTTGACGAGATCCTCGGCGAGATAGTTGCCGACGAGCTCCTCGTCCGACATGCGCAGCGCCTTCAGGCCCTTCTCCTGAAGCTGGCGCGCCTGGCGCACGGTCAGCTTCTTGCCGGCCTCGAGCACCACCTTGCCGGTGTCGGCGTCGATCAGGTCGTTGACGGTCGAATAGCCGCGGAAGCGGTTGGCATCGAACGGCACGCGCCATCCGTCCTTGGTCCGCTTGTAGGTGATCTTCTTGTAGAAGGTCGACAGGATCTGCTCGCCGTCGAGACCGAGCGCGTACATCAGCGAGGTCACGGGCAGCTTGCGGCGGCGGTCGATGCGCGCGAACACGATGTCCTTGGCGTCGAACTCGATGTCGAGCCAGGAACCGCGATACGGAATCACGCGCGCGGCAAACAGCAGCTTGCCGGACGAATGGGTCTTGCCCTTGTCGTGGTCGAAGAACACGCCCGGCGAACGGTGCATCTGCGAGACGATGACGCGCTCGGTGCCGTTGACGACGAAGGTGCCGTTCATCGTCATGAGCGGGATATCGCCCATGTAGACGTCCTGCTCCTTGATGTCTTTCACCGACTTGGCGCCGGTTTCCTCGTCGATATCGAACACGATGAGGCGCAGCGTCACCTTGAGCGGCGCAGCGAAGGTCATGCCGCGCTGGCGGCACTCGTCGACGTCATATTTCGGCTGTTCGAACTCGTAGCGGACGAATTCGAGCATCGAGGTGCCGGAGAAATCCGAGATCGGGAACACCGAGCGGAACACCGCCTGCAGGCCCTCGTCGAGCCGACCGCCGGTCGGCTCGTCGACCATCAGGAACTGGTCATAGGACGCCTTCTGAACCTCGATGAGGTTCGGCATCTCGGCGACTTCCTTGATGTGACCGAAAAACTTGCGTACGCGTTTGCGACCGGTGAATGTCTGCTGCGCCATCGTGGCCTCTCATTTTCGTCGCCTTTGTGGGGCGAACCTTCCGGGAGCGACTGCCATCGGCCCCGGGTTGAATTTCGAATCGTCTCGAAGGAACGAAGCGCTAAGTCAGGAATTAAATCCCCGTCCCGGCCCCGACCACCTCCAAAACGCAAAACAACGCGCGGGGCGCATCACTGCACCCGCTCGTCCAAACGCTCCGCTTTACGGACTGAAAAAGCCCGAAATCTGACTGTCTCCCAACGGCTTCCGCCGAGGACCCTGCCGTCCCCGCCGCCTACCGTGTTTTTCCGCTGCCAACCCGATATGGGATGGCAATAAAGGAGATTCGAGGGTTAAGTCCACGGATCCCCACACTTTTTTGTGTCCGGCGCGCCACGCGACAACCTGTCGCACGCCGTTTGCATGGCCCGGGAGCGCCCTGCGACACTCCCGGATCGCGCATTACTTGAGCTCGACCTTGGCGCCAGCCTTCTCGAGCTGGGCCTTGATCTTGTCGGCTTCTTCCTTGTTGACGCCTTCCTTGACGGGCTTCGGAGCGCCTTCGACGAGGTCCTTGGCTTCCTTCAGGCCCAGGCCGGTGATGGCGCGGACTTCCTTGATGACTTCGATCTTCTTGTCGCCGGCCCCAGCCAGCACGACGGTGAAGTCGGTCTTCTCTTCAGCCGGAGCAGCGGCACCGCCACCACCAGCAGCCGGGCCGGCAACCGCAACGGCGGCAGCGGCGGACACGCCCCACTTTTCTTCGAGGAGCTTGGCGAGTTCGGCCGCTTCGAGCACGGTGAGGCTCGAGAGGTCGTCGACGATTTTCTGCAAGTCAGCCATTGTTCAGTTCCTTAAACGTTTGGTTCGAACCAGGTTTGAGATTAGCGAAGGGTCAGGCCGCTTCGCCCTTTGAGGCATGAGCCTGAATGACGCGTGCGAGCTTGGCCGCGGGCGCGTTGGAGAGCTGAGCAAGCTTGGTCGCCGGCGCCACGAGGAGGCCAACGATCTTGCCGCGCAGTTCGTCGAGCGACGGCAGTGAGGCAAGCGCCTTCACGCTGTCGACATTCAGGACGGTTTTACCCATCGAGCCGCCGAGGATGACGAACTTCTCGTTCGCCTTGGCGAATTCGATGGCAACCTTTGGCGCCGCAACCGGATCGTTCGAAGTAGCGATCACGGTCGGTCCCTTCAGCAGGGAGCCGATGGCAGCGACGTCAGTGCCTTCAAGAGCAATTTTGGCGAGACGGTTCTTCGAGACCTTCACCGACGCGCCCGCCTGCTTCATCTGCATGCGCAGCTTCTGCATCTGGGCCACGGTGAGGCCGGAATAGTGAGCAACGATCGCAACCGACGTGGTCTTGAAGACCTCGTTAAGTTGTTCGACCGACTCTTTTTTTGCCGCTCGTTCCACAGCAAGCTCTTTCCGGTTGGCGGCCTTTCCGCGAAGGCAGGACCGCCGGGTTGCACCCATCGTCCCGCCCTAAACCTGATCCTTGGGGCGCAAGACCCTTCGGACATGCCGGGCAAGACGACATCTAGAAGCCTGCCCTCCCAGAGCCTTGCGGCCATGGGCTGTCGAGGTTCGAACCAAACCAGCCTCCCGGCCGCGAACTGATCGCGACGTGGAGTGCAAAATCCGGTCTTCACCCGTCTATGCAGGCCATGCGATTAAGCCATTGAAAACACGAAGTTCTCGCGGGCGCCTGCAGTCTTGGACAGGATCGAGGCACTTCAGCACGCTGAAGGCCCCTGCTCTCACTCCGTCAGAGACGATGGGTCTCCTTCCTTTCGAGCATCCTTGCGGGCATGCGGAAAGGAATGATCTCCTATCATCTCAGGTTTTCGGATTGCGAGCACGGACATGCCAGCAAGTGCCAGCACGCCCGGAAGGCGCTATGTAGCCGGTCCTGCCCTGCTTGCCAAGAGCAAATTTCAGACCAGTTCGGCGATCCGCCCGGCCCAGCGAAAAATTTCTTCCCGGAGGCGTCACGCTCCAATGCCGTCGCTCGTCTGGGCGCTGGAGGCTCGCATGAAACGATGGATTGCAGGAATTCTCGCCCTCTTCAACCTCGCCAATGGTCTGGTGATGCTGTCGGCCGGTTCCCTCTGGTGGTCGCTGGTGCCCGGCGCCGCCGATACCGGTCCGTTCAACCCTCATTTGGCCCAGGACGTCGGCATTGCCTTCATCGCGGCCGGGCTCGGCCTGGCCGCGCGAGCCTTGTGGCCGGCCTGGTGGCCGGCAGCGGTCGCGGGCGCCGCGTTCCTGGCCGGCCACGGCCTGCTGCATCTCGTGATGATCGCCGGCGGCCACGACCGCCATGCCGCATCCGATCTGGTGGCGGTCGTCCTGCCGGCGGCGCTTGCCCTCTATTCCGCCCTGCCAAATCAAGGAGAACGACATGCGTAGCTTCATCGCGCGCCGCATGCTGCGCGCCTATTCCAGGCGCTACGGCTACGACACCACCTATCTCGAGATCATGCTGAAGGAATCGCCCGCCGCGTTCTTCAAATTCGCCGGCGCGATGAAGGCCGCCGCCTACCGCGCGGTCGCGCCGGTTGAGGCCTTCTATGCTGCCAAGCTGACCGGCGCGCTGGCGGAAGATTGCGGTCCCTGTGCGCAACTGGTCGTGGACATGGCGATCGGAGCCGGAATGGCGGAACAGCAGGTCACCGCCGTGCTCCGTCGTGACGTTGCCGCCATGACCGCGGACACCGCGCTCGGCTTCCACTTCGCCGACGCCATCGTGCAGCGCTCGACCGACGATGACGCCTGCCGCGACGCCGTTCGCGCGCGCTGGGGCGAAAAAGGCGTGATCGACCTCGCCATGGCCCTACAAATCGGCCGCATCTTCCCCATGATGAAGCTGGCGCTGGGATATGCCAGGGAGTGTCGCCGCGTGACCGTGGCCGGCCATCAGATCGATGTCATCAAGCAGGCTGCCTGAGCGCGACCCGCTGGCGCCGTATCGGGCGCGGCTGACCGGGCTTGCCTATCGCATGCTCGGTAGCCGCGGCGATGCCGACGATGTGGTCCAGGACGCCTGGCTGCGGTTCGCCGCGGTCGACGACGTTCGCAATCCCGAGGCGTTCCTCGTCACCGTGGTGACCCGGCTTTGTCTTGACCGGCTGAAGAGCGCCCGCGCCCAGCGCGAGGTCTATGTCGGTGCCTGGTTGCCCGAGCCGGTGTTCGACGAGGCGCTGTCGGCCGAGGCGGCGACCGAACTCGCCGACGATCTCTCCTTCGCGCTGATGCTGGCGCTCGACGCCCTGACGCCGCTCGAGCGCGCCGCGTTCCTGCTGCACGACGTGTTCGACCGGCCGTTCGCGGAAGTCGCCCGCACCCTCGAGCGCAGCGAGGCGGCCTGCCGGCAGCTCGCCGCGCGCGCCCGCCGATCGGTCCGCGACAACCGCCCTGTTCCCGCCGAGCCGCCCGAAGGCCACGCACGGCTGCTGACGGCATTCTGCAAGGCCGCGGCCAGCGGCGACGTCTCCGCCCTCGCCAACCTGCTGCGCGAGGATGCCACCGCGATCACCGACGGCGGCGGCCGCAAGCTGGCGGCGCTGAAGCCGATCAAGGGGGCAGAGAAGATCGTCCGCTTCATCATCGGTATCGCCGGCAAGAACGCCGGCAGCGAGGTTCGCATCGAACCGATGATGGTCAATGGCAGCGCGGGCGCGCTGATCTTCCTCGATGGCGAAGTCGACCACACACTGAGCATGGCGATCGACGGCGAGACCGGCCGGATCGCGGCGATCTACATCGTCCGCAACCCGGACAAGCTGCGCCACGCGCCGCGCCGGAGCTGAAGCTCCGGTCAGGCCGCCGTCGCCACCGGATAGGCGAGCGGCTTGCCGGCAAAGAACGCGTCGAGATTGGCCAGCACGCAATCCTGCATGGCGACGTGCGATTCCAGCGTGTGGCCGCCGAGATGCGGCGACAGCACCACGTTCGGCAACGCCGTCAGCGCATCGGGCGCATGTGGCTCCCTCGCGAACACGTCGAGGCCGGCACCGGCGATCACGCCGTCGGTCAACGCTGCGACCAGCGCCTTCTCGTCGATGACCGAGCCGCGCGCGATGTTGACGACGAACCCGTCGCTGCCGAGCCGGCGCAGGATGTCGGCATTGACCGCATGCTCGGTCTCGGCGCCGGCGCGGACGGCCACCAGCAGCACGCAGCACCAATCGGCGAGCGCCTCCAGCGTCGGAAAGTATTGATAGGGCACGTCCTGCTTCGAGCGGCTGAAATAGCCGACCTCGGTCTCGAAGGCCGCGACGCGGGCGGCGATCTTGCGGCCGATCTCGCCCATGCCGTAGACGCCGACCTTGCGGCCGCGCATGCCGGCCTGCGGCCGCATCATCGGCGACGGCTTTGCACCGGCCCAGTCGCCGCTCCGCACGTAATTGTCAGCCACCAGCAGCCGCCGCACCGACGCCAGCATCAAGGTCACCGCCGTGTCGGCGACGGAGGCCGCATTGGCCCCCGGGCTGTGGCCGACCGCGATGCCGCGCCTGGCGGCCGCGGCGAGATCGACGCCGTCATAACCGGTGCCGTAGCAGACGATTGCGCCGAGCTTCGGCAGCATGTCCATGGCCTCCGTGCCGAGCGCCGTGCCGCCCGCGGTGATCATGGCGCGGATATCGGCGAGTTCGGCCGCCGGGAACGCTTCATCCAATCGCTTGCCCGCCGCGTTCAGCAGCTCATAGCGCTCGCCGAAGCGGATCAGCTGGGCCTTGGGAAAGCGTGAATAGACCAGGACCTTATCGGGCATTGTTGTTCTTTCTTGCGAGAGGCTTCAGATCTTGTCTTGGCGCGTTTTCTTCACGCGAACCGGTAGCCACTTCGATCGAAAACGCTTTGGCAAAACAAAGGGCGGAACCGGTTGCCCGGTCCCGCCCCTCTTTAATCTCGTCACGGCCAGAGACCTCAGCCGAGGATCGTGCCCGGCTCGACCTTCACGCCCGGGCCCATGGTGGAGGAAACCGCCACGCGCTGGATGTAGGTGCCCTTGGAGCCCGCCGGCTTCGCCTTGGAGACCGCGTCCGCGAGCGCCTTGACGTTCTCGACCAGCTTGTCCTCGGAGAACGAGGCCTTGCCGATGCCGGCCTGCACGATGCCCGCCTTCTCGACGCGGAACTCGACCGAGCCGCCCTTGGCGCCCTTCACGGCGTTGGTGACGTCCATGGTCACGGTGCCGATCTTCGGGTTCGGCATCATGCCGCGCGGACCGAGCACCTTACCGAGGCGGCCGACCAGGGGCATCATGTCGGGCGTGGCGATACAACGATCGAAATCGATCGCGCCGCCCTGCACCTTCTCGACCAGGTCTTCCGCACCGACGACGTCGGCACCGGCGGCCTTGGCTTCCTCAGCCTTGGCGCCGCGCGCGAACACGCCGACACGAAGCGTACGGCCGGTTCCGTTCGGCAGGTTGACGACGCCGCGGACCATCTGGTCGGCGTGGCGCGGGTCGACGCCGAGATTGATCGCGATCTCGATCGTCTCGTCGAACTTCGACTTGGCGCGCTCCTTGACCATCTTGATGGCATCCGCGAGCGGATAGAGCTTCTCGCGATCGACGCCCTCGCGGGCCTTCTTCAAACGCTTTCCGATTGACATGGCCCGTTACCCCGCAACTTCCAGACCCATCGAACGGGCAGAGCCCTCGACCATCTTCATGGCCGATTCGATGGTGTCGCAATTCAAGTCCTTCATCTTCTTCTCGGCGATCTCGCGCACTTGCGCCTTGGTCACCTGGCCGGCCTTGTCACGGCCCGGCGCCTTCGATCCGGACTGGATCTTGGCGGCCTGCTTGAGGAAGTAGGACATCGGAGGGGTCTTCATCTCGAAGGTGAAGGACCGGTCCGCATAGATGGTGATGATCACCGGGATCGGGGTGTTCTTCTCTTCCTTCTGGGTCTGCGCGTTGAACGCCTTGCAGAACTCCATGATGTTGAGACCGCGCTGACCAAGCGCGGGGCCGATCGGGGGCGAAGGATTCGCCGCACCGGCCGGGACCTGAAGCTTCAGGTATCCGGTCACTTTCTTTGCCATTTATCACTCCTGTTGTGCCGGACGTGCCGGCGGTTTCAGGTTCCGTGGTTCGGTTGAAGGGGCTGGCGACCGCCTCCTCCCTCCCACGGCCTCTCGACTTGACGCGAGGCATATACCCCGCGCCGTCCGGTCAGACCACCTTTTCGACCTGACCGAATTCCAGTTCCACGGGCGTCGCGCGGCCGAAGATCGACACCGCGACCTTGACGCGCGAGCGCGCCTCGTCGATTTCTTCCACCACGCCGGAGAACGAAGCGAACGGGCCGTCGGCCACGCGTACGTTCTCCCCGATCTCGAACGACACCGACGCCTTCGGACGCTCCACGCCCTCCTGCACCTGGTGCAGGATCCGCATCGCCTCCGCTTCCGAGATCGGCATCGGCTTGTTTTCCGCGCCGAGGAAGCCGGTCACCTTCGGGGTGTTCTTGATCAGATGGAACGCCTCGTCGGTCAGCTTCATCTTCACCAGCACATAGCCCGGGAAGAACTTGCGCTCGGCGTCGATCTTGCGGCCGCGGCGCACCTCTGTGACCTTCTCGGTCGGCACTAGAATCTGCTCGAACAGTTCTTCCAGCCCACGCTGCTTGGCCTGCTCGCGGATCGATTCCTGAACCTTCTTCTCGAAGTTCGAATAGGCGTGGACGATGTACCAGCGCTTGTCCATCAATTGAGTTCCCATGCTCATCAGTGGATGCCCAGTATCAGGGTAATCAGATAGCGGATGATCTGATCTGCGGCGAAGAAGAAGACCGAGGCCAGCGCCACCATCACGAACACCATGATGGTGGTGATGGTCGTCTCGCGGCGCGTCGGCCAGGTGACCTTGGCGGTCTCCGAGCGCACTTCCTGCAGGAATTTGAACGGGCTGAAAGCCATCGTGAGATCCGCGTCCGTCTCCGGACGATTGCAACGTTTCAAGGAATCCGAACAGCCGACCTTGCGGACCCAGCCCTCGTTTGGAAGGTTGAGCCGATAAACGAGCTCGAATGTTCGGGGAATTAGGCCGCGCCGGATATCCGCCATCAAAGCGGGCCGGCTGCGAGTGGCGAGTATCTACTGCGAGACCGGCCAAACGTCAAGGTCGGCGGGGTCGGGTCCGGCTCCCGCCCGGTTCGGGGAGATCGGGCATTGGTCTCTCCAAATCAAGGGCTTAGCCGGCGCCCTGCGATCCCCTGGCGTCCTGGCGGGATCAGCGTCGTTCGTCTCGCCCCTCTAGGCCAGGCCGGGTTTTGGCGGCAGCAGCATCGATACGAGCAGTCCGCTCGGCTCCCGCAGCCTCAAAGCGATGCTGCCGCCATGGCGCTTGGCGATATCCTGCGCGATCGATAGCCCCAGCCCGAAGCCCCCCTCCTGCCGGGCGCTGTCGGCCTTGAAGAAGGGCTCGAATACCTTGTCGTGCAGCGCAGTTGGGATGCCCGGACCGTCATCCGCCACCTCGATCTCGATGTGGCCGACCTCCATGGGGCGAAGCGTCACCGCGACCTTGCTGCCGTGCTTGACCGCATTCTCCACGATATTGGTGACGGCGCGCGACAGCGCGCGGGGCCGGCAGGCATAAGGCAGACGCGCCGGCCCGGCATAGGATACCGCGTGGCCCATGTCGGCGAAGTCCGAACAGATGGTCTGCAGGAAGCTCGGCAGGTCGATGAACGACGCCGCCTCCGAGCGGGCATCCTCGCGCAGATACTCCAGGGTCTCGTTGATCATGCGCGTCATCTTGGCGATATCGCCCAGCATCGCCGGGCGCAGGGTGTCGTCGCCGACGCGCTCGGTGCGCAGCCTGAGCCGGGTCAGCGGCGTCCGCAGGTCATGACTGATGGCGGCGAGCATGCGGGTGCGGTCGTCGAGCAGCGCTGCGATACGCGTGCGCATGTCGTTCAGCGCGTCGGCGACCTGGGCGATCTCGAGCGGACCGCGCCGGCGCAGCACCTCGGGAGCCCGCGGCGAGCGGCCGAACGAGGTCGCGGCACGCGCGACATCGGCCAGCGGCGCGATCACCCAACGCACCGCATAGACCGACAGCAGCAGCATCGAGATCAGCACGATGATCGTCCCCCCGGCCAGCGGGCGGAGCAAAGTGGACCAAAGGCCGCCTTTGACCGCAACATCGGCCATCAGCGCGTGGCCATCGTCGAGTCTCACGATCACCTGTGACGACGAGCCTGCGGGATGGCGCAGATCCTCCATCAATTCAATTCCGGGCTCGGCAGCCAGTTGCCGGAACGCTCGCATGGAAAACGACCGCGTCTCTGCGGCTGTTCGAGGCACCAGTTCGCCCAAGGCGACGCGCCTGACGTCGAGACCGCCGCGCCTGGCTGCGGCCAGCAGTTCATCCGCGTCTGCCGGCGTCTTCGTGGAACGCACGAGCTGCGTGAGCTCCGCGACCCGCCCGGCAAGAAACTTCTGCGTGTCGGTGATCGAGGGAGAATCGAACAGAAAAATGATGGTCACCGCCGCGAGCGTGATGCCGATCAGTTCCGAGAGCGCGACGAGGCTCATGAGTTGCGCAGCGACGCTGCGCGGCATCAGCCGCTGCGCCCATCCCATCATATCTGCTCGACCGCAGGCGTGAAGAGGTAGCCGCCGAGCCGCACCGTCTTGATCATCGAGCGGTCCTTCGGATCCGGTTCGATCTTCTGCCTGATGCGGCTGATATGAACGTCGACGCTGCGCTCGACTGAGGCGATCAGGCCGCCGAAGGCCTGCTCGATCAATTGCTCGCGTGACAGCACCTGCCCAGGATTGCGGCAGAACGCCAGCAGCAGATCGAACTCGGCACCGGTCAGCGTGATCCGGACGCCCGCGGGGTCATGCAGCTCACGGGTGGTGGGGTTGATGCGCCATCCGGCAAAGGTCAGCGGACGCGGCCGTGACCGCGACGTGGCGCCGCTCTCGACGCGGCGCAGCAGCGCCCGGATGCGGGCGACCAGTTCGCGCGAATTGAACGGCTTGGTGACGTAGTCATCGGCACCGAGCTCGAGGCCGAGGATGCGGTCGATGTCCTCGCCCCGCGCGGTGACCATGATGATCGGAATCGAAGACGACATGCGCAGGCGCCGGCAGATGCTCAGCCCATCCTCGCCCGGCAGCATCACGTCGAGTACGACGAGATCAAAGCTCTCGCGCTTGAGCAGCGCATCCATCTCCACGGCCGAGCCGACCAGCACCGGTCGGAAGCCGTTGTCCTCAAGCACCTCAGCCAGCATGCGCGCGATATCGGCATCGTCCTCGACGCAGAGGATGCGTGCGTTGGTGACGGGGAAAGCCACGAGGTCGTATTCCAGGATTTGCATCACGGCATTTTAGAGGCCTCGGCCCCGGATGCGCAGTACGCAAATATAGCGTTTTGTTAAGCCTGCACGGCCAAATGTGGCTCAAATAGGTCGCGCGGTTTCGCGAGCTACATCTGACTTAATATCTCTTAATCCCGACCCCGGCGGCCCTGCTCTATCGTGACCTTCGATCGTTCGTGGGGTGAGCGGTCGTTCGAGGGGTACATGAGAATCGAATTTCTGCCGGGCGCTGCGACTGATGCGCGGAGCACGGGCCGGGCGTCGCGCAACGGTCAGCCCAATCGGTCATCCCTGCTTGCCGGCGCTGCGGTTGCGATGGTGTTGTTGTCGGGCTGTGCCAGCGCACCGATGACGCGAGGCGGGTCACTGGCATCCTACGACAATCTCACGCCGTCCGACGGAGTGCTGGCGAAATCGCTGGTTCGCGTCAACAAGGACGAGGTCCTCGCCGCGAAGACGGTGCGGATCGTCCCGACGAACTTCTCGCAGGCAGCGTCGCCGACGCTGTCCCAGGAGCAGCGGCACCTGGTGGCCAACGCGATCGATCGTTCGCTGTGCGTCGGCCTGAGCGAGCGGCTGCAGGTTGTTGGTCCCGATCAGCCTGCGGATCTGTCCCTGCACGCGCTTGTCACCCAGGCGGCGCCCACCGACGAGGTCGCGGCGGGCACTTCCAAGGTGGTCAGCTTCCTGCCGAGCGCGCTCGGCGCGGGCGTGCCGGTGCCGGTGCCGCGGTTGCCGGTCGGGCTTGGCAGCCTGACCGTCGAAGCCGAGGTGCGCGATCAGGCCAGCCGCCAGCAGGCGGCGATGATCTGGGCCCGCGGGGCGAATTCTTTCACCAACTCGCCGATGGTCTCGAGCGCCGGTGACGCCTACGATCTCGCCCCTTCCTTCAGCGACGATTTCAGCAAGCTCGTCGTCACCGGCGCGACGCCATTCGGAAAGGCGCCGGAGCTGCCATCGTTCGACAAGATTGGCGCAACGCTCGGCGGCAAGCCGAAATACGCGGCCTGCGAGGCGTTCGGCCGCAATCCCGGCCTGGTCGGAATGGCCGCCGGCAAGCTCGGCTTGCCGCCGGAATGGTCGGACAAGGCGCCGGCGACAGCTGGCCAATAGACAGCCTAGCCGGCGAAGCTCTTCTGCACCGCCTGGTCGAGCGTGGCGCCGCCGAGATAGCGCTGGCGCAGCTCGCGCTTGAGCAGCTTGCCGCTCGGATTCTTCGGCAAGGCATCCACGAAGATGACCTGCTTCGGCACCTTGAAATGGGCCATCGACGCCGCGCAATGCTTGATGACGGCGTCGGCCTCGAGGCTCTGGCCGGCCTTGACCACGACGATCGCGGTCACCGCCTCGATCCAGCGCGGATCAGGCAGCCCGACCACCGCGACCTCCGACACCGAAGGCAACCGGTAGATCATCTCCTCGACCTCGCGGCTCGCGACATTCTCGCCGCCGCTCTTGATCATGTCCTTCACGCGATCGACGACGGTGATGTAGCCGTCGGCATCGATGGTCGCGAGATCGCCGGAATGAAACCAGCCGCCGGCGAACGCGGCCGCAGTCTTGACCGGATCGTTGTAATAGCCTGACAACAGATGCGGCGAGCGATGCACGATCTCGCCGACCTCCCCCACCCCGACGTCGGTCATATCAGGCCTGACCACCCGCGTCTCGACATTGATCGCGGGCTTGCCGGCCGAGCCGGCCTTCGGCAGCTGGTCCTCCGGCGACAGCACGGTCGCGAGCGGCGCGATCTCGGTCTGGCCGTAGAAATTCCAGAACTTCACCTCGGGCAGCCGGCGCTGCAACTCGAGCAGCACCTCTACCGGCATGATCGAGGCGCCGTAATAGCCCTTGCGCAGGGTCGACAGGTCGGTGCGGTCGAACGCGCCCGAGCGCAGCATCGCGATCCAGATCGTCGGAGGCGCGAAGAACGAATTGATCTTGTGGGCCGCGATCAGCGCCAGGACATTGTCGGGCACCGGCTTGCCGGTAATGAGGCTGGTGGCGCCGAGATAGATCGCGGGCCCCAGGAAAACGTCGAGCTGCGCGCAGTGATAGAGCGGCAGCGCGTGCAGCACCGTATCGTCGGTCGCCATGCCGCCGTCGATGATGCAGCTGACATACTGCCACATAACGGCTTCGTGGGTGAGGATCGCGCCCTTCGGCAGCGACTCGGTGCCGCTGGTGTAGATGACCTGCGCGGGATCTCGGCTGTCCACCGACACCTCCGGCGCCGAGGCGTCGCTGTGCAGCAGGGTGTCGAACGTCGTGATGCCGTCGGGTGCGGTGGCCGGATCCTCGCCCGGCAGCCAGATCAAGGTCTCGACCACCGAGCCCTTGGCGGCCGCAGCGTGCGCCGTCTCCACGAAATCGGGGCCGACCGCGAGCAGCTTGGCGCGGGAATTGGCGAGGATGAAATTGATCTCGTCCGGATTGAGCATGAAGTTGATCGGCACCAGGATCGCGCCGATCCGGGCCACCGCAAAGCGGAGCGCGGCGAAGCCGTGCGAGTTGCGCGACAGCACCGCGACGCGATCGCCCTTCGCAACGCCAAGCGCGAGCAAGCCACGGCCGAGCCGATTGCAGATCGCGTCCATCTCCGCAAAGCTCCAGCTCACCGCGCCGCAGATCAGCGCGGTCTTGCCGGGGTAGCGCTTCGCCGACCGGCGCAGCAGATCGCCGATGCTGTGCCCGCGGGCGCGCTGGATGGTTGCTGCGATGTCTCCGCTCATTTGTCCCTCCCAAATGTGCTTGTTGTCGTTGTTTTCGTCTTGTCTTGGCCGCGCCGTCGCTATTGCCGGGCGGCGTAAGCGTGTTCCATGTAGGTGTGCTCGACCGAGCGATCGAGCGAGGCGATCTTCTCGAAACCGCGCCGCCAGTCCTGCAGGTGCCGCCGCGTCCACAGCACGCCGGCCTCCTTGTCGCGCCGCTTGATCGCGTCGAGCAGATGATGGTGCGCCTCGACCAGCCGCGCGCCGCCCTCGGGCACGCCGCCCACGATCATCTCGGTGGTCGGAAAGAACAGTTGCGCGGCGGGCTCGCGCGCCAGTTGCAGCACGCGGTTCTGCGAAGCCTTGGCCATCAGCACATGGAATTCCGCATCGAGCTCGGCCAGCGCCGCGGGATTGCCGAAGACAGCTGCGCTGCGCTCGAGATTGCCGGCGAGCTCGGCGATGTTCTCCTCGGTCGCGCGCTCCACCGCGCCCTCGACGCTCGCGACCTCCAGCGTCATCGAGGTCTCGAACAATTCGCGGAACGTCACCTCGTGCAGGATCAGCGCGCGGGACAGTCGCGTCGCGAGCTTGTTGTAGCGCGGCAGGCAGGCCTGCAGCCGGCGGCTGGAATCGCGGCGGATCAGCCCGCCCTCCTCGAGCACGCGAATGCCCTCGCGCACCGTCGAGCGGTTGACGCCGAACTGCGCAACCAGCTGCTGCTCGGTGCCGATCGGCTCGCCCGGCTTGATCCGCCCGTTGATGATCTCGCGTTCGATCGCGTCGGCGACCTTCTGATAGGCCGGCGCGACATCGATACGCCGGAACAGCGGCGTGGTGGGCATCTTCAGCTCCCCCGGACCCCGATTGTCGTTTGTCGGACAAAAGATAGGCGAAGGCCCTTGGGGCGTCAAACGGGCAATATTCGGCCTGATTGTCGCACCCGGGCGGTCGGAATTGACACCGGAACCGGGCAAATCTAGCTTTGTCGGACAAACTGACATAACACCTCGGGGAGGCACACCATCATGAAATCCATCGTCACGAGTCTGTCCGCCGCCGGCCTGATCGCGGCTGTGCTGGCAGGGCCGGTGCTCGCGCAGCAGGCGCCGCTCAAGATCGGCGTGCTCACGGATTTCCAGTCGGTCTATTCGGACATCGGCGGCGCCGGCAATGTCGAGGCCACCAAGATGGCGATCGAGGAGTTCGGCGGGTCGATGTTCGGCAAGCCGATCGAGCTCGTCACCGCCGACGCCCTCAACAAGGCCGACGTGGCCGCCACCATCACCCGCAAATGGTACGAGGCCGAGAATGTCGACATGATCATCGACCTGCCGACCTCGGCGACCGCGCTCGCCGGCATGGAGATGTCGAAGCAGTTCGAGAAGATCATGATCGTGACGGATGCGGCGAGCTCCGACATCACCGGCAAGTCCTGCTCGCCCTACACGCTGCACTGGACTTACGACACCTACGCCAACGCCCACACCGTCGGCAGCGCGATCGTGAAGAACGGCGGCGATACCTGGTTCTTCATCACCGCCGACTATCTGTTCGGCCATTCGATCGAACGCGACACCGGCGACGTGGTCCGCGCCGCCGGCGGCAAGGTGCTCGGCAGCGCGCGGCATCCGCTCAACACGCCGGACTTCTCGTCCTTCCTGCTGCAGGCGCAGGCCTCGAAGGCCAAGATCATCGGCATGGCCAATGGCGGCGCCGACACCATCAACACCATCAAGCAGGCCTCCGAATTCGGCATCGTCGCGGGCGGGCAGAACCTCGCCGGCATCGTGATGTTCATCTCGGATATCCACAGCCTCGGGCTCAAGCTCGCGCAGGGCCTGATCATCACCGAGGCCTACTACTGGGATCTCAACGACCGCACCCGCGCCTTCGGCAAGCGCTTCTTCGAGCGCATGAAGCGGATGCCGACGATGAACCAGGCCGCGACCTACAGCGCCACCCTGCACTACCTCAACGCGGTGAAGGCCGCCGGCACCAAGGAGACCAAGCCGGTGCTGGCCAAGATGCGCGCGACCCCGGTCCGCGACGCCTTCACTGACAACGGCCTGGTGCGCGAGGACGGCCGCATGGTGCACTCAATGTTCCTGTTCGAGGTCAAGAAGCCCGAGGAATCGAAGGCGCCGTGGGATTACTACAAGGTGCTCGCCGAAGTGCCCGGCGACCAGGCGTTCCGGCCGCTGAAGGACGGCGGCTGCCCGCTCATCAAGTAGGCGAACAGGATCATGGCCGGGGTCCGGGACCTCGGCCAAGGCATTCAAATGATTGGGAAAAGGCTGGCAGGAGTGGCAGGGCTCGAACCTGCGACCCCCGGTTTTGGAGACCGGTGCTCTACCAATTGAGCTACACTCCTGCAGGGAACCCGCGTCGCCGCCGGTTCGCGCCGTTTCAAGCACAGGGCATGGCCGGTTTGCAAGGGCGAAGCGGTGAAGCTTCTGTTCATTGCAAAACTTCTGCGCCAGACTTCGGCGATCACCCCGTGTCGGCACCTCGCCGCAAGAATCAAGAACCAGGGAGAGACCATGAACGCCCAAACCGCCACCAAGCACGCCGCCAGCCCGACCACCCCCTCTCTTCCCCTCGCCAAGCCCGAATCGATCGGATTGTCGAGCGTGCGGCTGCAGGCGATGTCCGACACCTTCCGCCGCGAGGTCGACAAGGGAACCGTGCCCGGCGTGACGGTGCTGGTGGCGCGGCGCGGCCAGATCGGCTGGTTCGACGCGATCGGCCGGCAAAGCCCGACCGCCTCGGCGCCAATGGCCCATGACACGATCTTCCGCATCTTCTCGATGACCAAGCCGATCGTCTCGGTCGGCATCATGCAGCTGGTGGAGGACGGCCACTTCCTGCTCAACGACCCAGTCGCGAAATTCATCCCCGAATTCGCCGAGACCAAGGTCGGCGTCGACAACAACGGCAAGCTCGAGCTGGTACCCGTGCAGCGGCAGATGACGATCCAGGACCTGCTTCGCCACACGTCTGGGCTTACTTATGACCACACCGGCAACGGCCCGGTGCAGCAGCTCTACCAGCAGTCGCGGCTGCGCAGCCGCAAGATCACCAATGCCGAGCACGCCACCATGCTCGCCGGCATGCCGCTGGTTTGCCAGCCCGGCGCCGAGTGGAACTACAGCCGCTCCACCGACATACTCGGCCGCATCATCGAGGTCGTCAGCGGCAAGACGCTCGGCGCGTACCTCACTGAGCACATCCTCTCGCCGCTGCAGATGACCGAGACCGCCTTCCACACCGGAGAAGCCAATGCCGGCCGCCTCGCCGAGGCCTTTGCCAACGATCCCTGGACCAACGACAAGGTGCAGCTGTTCAACATGCTGGAGAAGCCGGCGATGGAATCCGGCGGCGGCGGCCTGGTTTCGACCACGATGGACTATGCCCGCTTCGCGCAGATGCTGCTGAACGGCGGCTCGCTCGACGGCACCAGGATCATCGGCCGCAAGACGCTCGAATTCATGGCCTCCGATCACCTCGGCGCCGGCGTGAAGATCCAGGGCACGCTGGTGTCGCCCGGCCACAGTTTCGGCCTCGGCTTCGCCGTGCGCATGCAGCAGGGCATCGCGCCGTTCTCCGGCTCGGTCGGCCAGTATTTCTGGAGCGGCATGGCCGGCACCTTCTTCTGGATCGATCCGAGCGAAGACCTGATCGCGGTCTTCATGATGCAGGGCCCGGGCCAGCGCGAATATACCCGCTCGCTGGTGCGCAACGGGGTGTATGCGGCGGTGGAGTAGTCCGTCATTCCGGGGCGCGAACCTAAGATGCGCAATCGCGCATCGGGGAATCTCGCGCAACAACATCGAGATTCCGGGTTCAGCCCTGCGGGCTGCCCCGGAATGACGAGTGATGCTCAGCTGATCGTCGCGCCGCCGTCGATCACGATGGTCTGGCCGGTCATGAAGTCGCCGGCGCGCGAGCCCATCATCACGGCGGCGCCAGCGATCTCGTCCGGCACGCCGATCCGCAGCAGCGGCGAGCGTGCGGTCGAGGCCTTCAGATTGTCCGGATTGTCCCACAGCGCCTTCGCGAAGTCGGTCTTGATCAGGCCGGGCGCGATGCAGTTCACGCGGATATTGTGCTTGCCGTATTCGCAGGCGAGGTTGCGCGCGAGCTGCATGTCGGCAGCCTTGGAGATCGCGTAGGCGCCGAGGATGGTCGAGCCCTTCAGGCCGCCGATCGAGGACACGATGATGATCGAGCCGTCCTTGCGCTCGATCATCTGCGGCACCACCATCGAGATCAGCCAGTTGTTGGCGACGATGTTGTTGTCGAGGATCTTGCGGAACTGATCGTCGGAGATGCCGGCGAGTGGACCGTAATACGGGTTCGACGCCGCGTTGCAGACCAGCACGTCGATCTTGCCGAAGGCGCGGTTGCTCTCGTCGACCAGGTTCTGCAGGTTTTCCTTCGACGAGATGTTTGCCGCGATCGCAACCGCGGTGCCCTTGCCGTAGCTGTCGTTGATCTCCTTCGCCACCTGCTCGCAGACGTCAGCCTTGCGCGAGGAGATCACGACCTTGGCGCCGTGCTCGGCCATGCGCTCGGCGATCGCGCGTCCGATGCCGCGCGTCGAGCCGGTGATGACGGCGACTTTTCCCTTCATGTCGAACAAGGTCATGTTTCTCTCCCTGATGTTAAGTGTTCGTCTTAGCGTCATTCCGGGGCGACGCACCAGCGTCGACCCGGAATCTCGAGATTCCCCGATGCGCAATTGCGCATCTGCGGTCTGGTCCTTCGGACCATCCCGGAATGACGATCACGCAAGCTTGCTCGCCGGCCTGACTTCAGGCCCGGACGGCTGATGCATCGCGGCGTGGCGCGGATCGGCAATCCACGGCTGCTGGTTCACCATCGGCAAGCGCCAGGTCGACAGGCCGGCGCTCGCGATGTGATCGAGCCGCGTCACCGAGACATTATCGATATCGAACGACAGCCCCCTGTCCGGCTGGCCGCCGAGCGCCAGCCCGACCGCGGCCTTGATCACGCCGCCATGGCCGACGGCGATGATATTCCTGCCCGCTTCCGCGGCGGTGATCCGCACAATGGTGCGGCAGACGCGGGTGTAGAGATCCATGTAGCTCTCGCCGCCGGGCGCGGGATCGTTGACGTCGGCGAACCAGGCCGTACCCGGCGGACGACTGGCGAGAAACGCGGCGCGGTTCATACCCTGCCATTGGCCGAGATGCTGCTCGGCGAAGTCGCGTTCCTGCGTCATGCTTTCAGGCTTTGGAAACCCGGCAGTCCAGATCGCGTCCGCAGTCTTGTGTGTGCGCTTCAAATTGCTCGAATACCAGACCGCATCGCGCGGCAGCATCTTGGCGACCGCCTCGAACACCTCGACATCGCCGGTGTCGCAGTCGATATCCTCTTGTCCGTAGATGTTGCCGCCGTCGCTGCGCACCGGCGCGTGACGAACCCACCACCACCGCGTCACCGTCACCTCAGGCTTGTCTGGATTGGACATCGGATGAGCCCTTCAATAGTGTCCCGTCTCGCTGTACGTCACGCCGCACACCGTCTCAAGTGCTTCGGACGTTTGAAATTTTGTTTGAATTCCGCCGCGCGGCAGACTCGCCAAGGACCACCCGAACTAATCACGTGAACAGGGAGAAACTCATGGGCCGCCTCGAAGGCAAATCCGTCATCATCACCGGCGCTGGCAGCGGCATCGGCCGCGCCGCCTCGCTGCTGTTCACCAGGGAAGGCGCCAAGCTGATCGCGGTCGATCGCACCGAGGGCGTCAACGAGACCGCCAAGCTGGTGCGCGATGCCGGCGGCACCGTCGAGGCCGTCACCGCCGATGCCGGCTCGGAGAGCGACGTGAAGGCCTTCATCGAGAAGGCGGTTTCGAAGTACGGCAAGCTCGATGCGATCTGGGCCAATGCCGGCGTCAGCGGCGGCCTCGTCCCGCTCGCCGACCAGACCGTCGAACATTGGCAGGAAGTGCTGCGCGTCAATCTGATCGGCCCGTTCCTCGCGATCAAGCATTCGATTCCGCATATGACGAAGCAAGGTTCCGGCTCGATCGTCTGCACCGCCTCCGTCGCGGGCCTGAAGTCGGGTGCCAGCGGACATCCCTACGGCGCGAGCAAGGCCGGCGTCATCAGCCTGGTGCAGACCACCGCCTACTCGCTCTCCGGCACCGGCGTGCGCATCAATGCGGTGTGCCCGGGCCTGATCGAAACCGGCATGACCAAGCCGGTGTTCGATCGCGCCAAGGAGCGCGGCACCCAGGACAAGATCGGCCAGCTCAATCCGCTCAAGCGCGCCGGCCAGCCGCACGAGCTCGCCGCGATGGGATTGTTTTTGGCGAGCGATGAAGCGTCCTACGTCAACGGCCAGGCCATCCCGGTCGACGGCGGCCTCACCGCATCGATGCCGTATACGGGCAAGCCGATCTAGCAAGGGCAGTCTCCAGTGGTTATCCCGGCTGCGGCCCCGATGGCTCCACATTCACGACCGTCGTCCCGGCGAAGGCCGGGACCCATAATCACAGGGTCGAGTGGTTGAAGAAGGCTGTTGCCCCAGCGTCGCGCATTCATTGGCATTTGGGGTAATGGGTCCCGGCCTTCGCCGGGACGACGCTGGAGATGGTTCGCATTCAAGTGCCAAACAATGCGGTGTCATCACCTGCGCATACGCATGCGGGTGATCCAGTACTCCAGAGACGTCTGTGCTTGGGCCGAGAGGCCGCGGCGTACTGGATCGCCCGGTCCGAGCCGGTCGATGACAGCCGAGAATGGGGAACAGTTTCGCATTCTCGCGACATGAATCGCCCGAGTCTTGCCTTTCGTTCCGCTCCAGGTCCGCGCAACCGCGCGACCCGATGATAAACTTCACGAAACCCATCATCTCACCGCGCGGATATATTAGATGGGTTTCGCTTCGCTCTACCCATCTACACGCCTGGACCTCCAATAACCGCTGGCAACGGTCCGAATATTGCTTGGCCTCGGCAGGCCCACCAGCTGTTATACTTCGCTGGCAGGATCGCTCGCACACTCGTCATTCCTCGCACAATCCCTCGCAAACGAACAGGCAATGCAAAATCAACGTTCCGACCGCATCCGCAAGCTATTGGCCGACCTCGTCGCGTTCGACACCGTCAGCGACCGCAGCAATCTGCCCCTGATCGACTACATCGAGCGCTACCTCGCCTCGCTTGGCCTCGCGGGGCAACGCATCGTCGATGAAACCGGGCAGAAATCCTCGTTGTGGGTCACTGTCGGCCCTGAGGACAAGGCCGGGCTGGTGCTGTCGGGGCATACCGATGTCGTGCCAGTTGTGGGACAGGACTGGAGCCACAACCCGTTCGAGCTCGTCGAGCGCGACGGCCGGCTGTACGGCCGCGGCACCACCGACATGAAGGGCTTTGTCGCCGTCTGCCTCGCGATGGTTCCCGAGATGCTCGCGGCCGATCTGAAGACGCCGATCAATCTTGCCATCTCCTATGACGAGGAGATCGGTTGCGTCGGCGTGCGTCCGATGCTGCGCGAGGTCGCGCGCAAGCCGATCAAGCCGCTCGGCTGTTTCGTCGGCGAGCCGACCCAGATGCAGGTGATCATCGGGCACAAGGGCAAGCATGGCGTGCGCGCCACGTTCCGCGGGCTCGCCCGCCACTCCTCGATCGCGCCCGACGGCGTCAACGCCATCGAATATGCCGCCGACCTGATCGCCGAAATCCGCCGCCGCGCCGCGTTGCTGACCGCGGATGCCGAACAAGGCAGCCTCTACGATGTCCCGCACTCGACCCTGCTCACCAGCATCGTGCATGGCGGCGCCGCGCTGAACATCGTGCCGGACCAATGCGTGGTGGAATTCGAGTGCCGCGGCATCGGCATCACCGAGTCGAGAGAGGTGACGGACGCGATCATCGCCTGGGCCAAGGCCGAGATCGAGCCTGACATGCGCAAGCGGCATCCGGACTGCGGCATCGACTTCGAGGAGATCCTCGACTACCCCGCGCTCGACACCGCCGCCGACGCCGCCATCGTCACGCTCGCCAAGCAATTTGCCGGCCGCAACGACCACGCCAAGGTTGCCTTCGGCACCGAGGCCAGCCTGTTCGTCAGCATGGCGGACGTGCCGTCCGTTGTGGTCGGCCCCGGCTCGATCGCACAGGCGCATACGCCGGATGAGTTCGTCGAGATGTCGCAGCTCGAGGCGTGCGGCGCATTCGTCGCACGGCTGATCGCACATTGCGCCAAGTGATTTGCAAATGATTGCGTAGGATCAC
The DNA here is from genome assembly GCF_054063995.1 of Bradyrhizobium sp. USDA 4504. Classification (NCBI taxonomy): domain Bacteria; kingdom Pseudomonadati; phylum Pseudomonadota; class Alphaproteobacteria; order Hyphomicrobiales; family Nitrobacteraceae; genus Bradyrhizobium; species Bradyrhizobium sp. USDA 4504. The sequence continues at coordinate 3,581,205 of NZ_JBSSGV010000001.1, forward strand.
GGATGCCTCACAACCCGTCCGGCGGTAGCCCCGGTCCCGTTGCGGCGGGACGGAGCTTGTCGCGCTTGCGCTCGCGGTAGAAGGCATAGAGGCCGGAGGCCACGATGATCGCGGCGCCCGCGAGCATCGGACCGTCGGGCTTGTGGCCGAAGGCGAGATAGCCCGTCAGCATCGCCCACGGCAGCGCGGTATAGCGGAACGGCGCCACCGCCGAGATGTCGCCTGTGCGCAGCGACACGATGATGCACTGATAACCGATCAGGATCAGGACCGCGGCCAATATGAGCAGACCGAGCGCGGTGCCGGACGGCGGCCGCCAGCCGCCGAGCGGGACAAGGACGACAGCACCCGCCGTCGTCACGGTCATGGTGGTGAGCAGCGTGATGAACACGGTCGGCAGCTCTTTCGGGATACGGCGGGTGGCGAGATCGCGCACCGCGCAGAAGCCGACCGACGCCAGCGCCAAGAGTGCAGCCTGGCTAAAGCCTCCCGCACCGGGCCGAACGATGACAAGCACCCCGATGAAGCCGGCCGCGATCGCAAGCCAGCGCCGCCAGCCGACCGGCTCGCCGAACACCAGCGCCGCACCGAGCGTGATGACCAGCGGCAGCGCCTGGAAGATCGCCGAGGCGTTGGCGAGCGGGATCTGCGCGATCGCGGAGAGATAGGTTAGCGTGCCGCCGATCTCGCCAAGGACGCGCAGCCCGACCGGCCAGATCAGCAGCACGCTGAAACTGCGCAGCGCGTCACGGTACCAGGCGAGCGCCGCGACCAGCACCATCGCAACCAGGCCGCGCACCAGCAGGATCTCGCCGATGTTGAGCTCCGCCGACACCGCCTTGGTGATGGTGTCGTTGACCGTGAAGCTGGCCATGGCCGCAGCCATGAACAGGCTGCCGCGAAGATTGGAGGAAAGAGCCAAAATGAAAATGTCCGATCAGGACCAGGGCGGGCGTTGACCGGACTGACTTGCCAAAGCGGCAGCGCGAACTCAAGTCACAGATGGCTACAATGCGGAAACATGCCGCACCTTGCAGCGGCGGCGCGAGCCTTTGGAATCGCGATCGGCCTGCTGCTCCCTCGCGCCGCTCTTGCCGGGTCAAGACGAGCGCAGCTCGCTCTTAGTGGGTTGAGTGAAGGGCTTGCTCCGCACAGACGGCGGCAAACGAGTTGCGGAGACTCCCCCTCACCCGGATCGCACTTCGCTTCGCTGCATGCGATCCGACCTCTCCCCGCAAGCGGGGCGAGATAAGAAGAAAAGCGGCGCGAGCCCTGTTGGATCGCGCCGCATTCTTGGATCAGGTTGCGCCGGCCTTCTGCGCGTATTCCCATGACGCCTGCGACAGCGGCACGGTGCGCTTGGCCGACTCGAGGGCCTTGGCATTCGCCGCGGTGCCGTCGCGAACCCGGCCCGCGATGCCCTGCGTGATGCCGGCAAGGCGGAACAGGTTGTAGGAGAAATACCAGTTCAGGTCCGGCACCGGGATGCCGGTCACGTCGCAATAGATCTGCGCCGCTTCATCCTGGCTCGGAATGTTCAATGCCTTGAGGTCGGCATTGACGAGGCCCGGCATGGTCCACTGCATCAACAGGTAGGTGAAGTCGGCCATGGGATCGCCGAGCGTCGACAATTCCCAGTCCAGCACCGCCTGCACCCGCGGCTCGGTGGCGTGGAAGATCATGTTGTCGAGGCGATAGTCGCCATGCACAATCGAGACGCGCTTCTGCTCCGGAACGGTTTTCGGCAGCCACTCGGCGAGCTTCTCGAATTCGGGAATGTGCTGCGTTTCGGAGGCGCGGTACTGCTTGGTCCAGCGATCGACCTGCCGCGCAAAATAATTGCCGGGCTTGCCGAAGTCGCCGAGGCCGATCGTCTCGGGATTGAACAGATGAAGCTTGGCCAGCGTCTCGATCTTGCTGGCGAAGATCTTGCGGCGCGCGTCGGGCTCCTGGCTCGGCAGCGTCGGATCCCAGAACACCCGCCCCTCCTCCATCGACATGACGTAGAAGGCCGAGCCGATCACTGCATCGTCGGTGCACAGGGCGTAGGCTTTCGCGACCGGGAAATTCTGCTTGCCGAGCGCCGCGATCACGCGGAACTCGCGATCGACCGCATGCGCCGACGGCAACAATTTACCGAACGGCTTGCGCCGCATCACATAGTTGCGCCCGGGGCTCTCGAGCTTGTAGGTCGGGTTGGACTGGCCACCCTTGAACTGCAGGACCGTGAGCGGCCCCTGATAGCCTTCGACGTGTTCCCTCATCCAGGCGTCGAGACTAGCCTCGTTGATACGATGGCGCTCCTCGACTTCCCTTGTGCCGGAAAATTCTTCGTCTTTCCTGACGCCGTCCGCCACGATGACGCTCCCTCAACTCGATTTTTCAAGGAGCGCGTCGGGGCGCTCCCTCAATCAGGCTGGCACGCCAGCCTGATCTCTCTTTTTCATTCTGAGCACGATGTGCGCGCGAACGCCATGCGTTCCGCATCATGCTCAGTGCGACGTGTTTGCATACTTCCGAAGTTCAAGTCTGGCAATGGCGCGATTGTGCACCTCGTCCGGACCGTCCGCCAGGCGCAGCGTGCGGATGTGGGCATAGGCGCGGGCGAGCCCTGCTTCGTCGGAGACGCCGCCGCCGCCAAAGGCCTGGATCGCCTGGTCGATGATCTTGAGCGCCATGTTGGGAGCTGCGACCTTGATCATCGCGATCTCGGCCTGTGCGGTCTTGTTGCCGACCTTGTCCATCATGTCGGCGGCCTTGAGGCAGAGCAGACGGTTCATCTCGATGTCGGTGCGGGCATCGCCGATGCGCTGCTCCCAGACCGAATGCTCGATGATCTTCTTGCCGAACGCGGTGCGCGAGGCGAGCCGCTTCACCATCTTCTCCAGCGCCTCCTCGGCCTGGCCGATGGTGCGCATGCAGTGATGGATGCGGCCCGGACCGAGACGGCCCTGGGCGATCTCGAAGCCGCGGCCTTCGCCGAGCAGGATGTTTTCCTTCGGCACGCGGACGTTCTCGAGCAGCACCTGGGCGTGGCCGTGCGGCGCATCGTCGAAGCCGAACACCGGCAGCATCTTCTCGACCTTGATGCCGGGGGTATCGAGCGGCACCAGGATCTGCGACTGCTGCTGATGCTTGGCGGCGTTGAAGTCGGTCTTGCCCATCAGGATCGCGATCTTGCAACGAGGATCGCCGACGCCCGACGACCACCATTTGCGGCCGTTGATGACGTAGTGATCGCCGTCCTTCTCGATCCGGGTCTCGATGTTGGTGGCGTCGGACGAAGCGACCGCCGGCTCGGTCATCAGGAAGGCGGAGCGGATCTCGCCGTCCATCAGCGGGCGCAGCCATTTGCGCTTCTGCTCCTTGGTGCCGTAGCGGATGAACACTTCCATGTTGCCGGTATCGGGAGCGGAGCAGTTGAACACTTCCGAAGCCCAGGAGATGCGACCCATCTCTTCCGACAGCAGCGCGTATTCGAGATTGGTCAATCCCGCGCCGTGGAATTCATCGTCCTCATGCGAGGACGGCGGCATGAACATGTTCCAGAGGCCTTCGGCCTTCGCCTTCTTCTTCAGATCCTCGAGGATCGGGATCACCTTCCAGCGCGGGCCCTCGGCATCCTGCTTGTCGTAGATCGGCACGGCGGGCCGAACGTGCGTTTTCATGAAGGCCTGAACGCGCTCCAGCCACTCCTTCTGCTTGGGCGACATCGTGAAATCCATGGGACGCTCCTCGTTTCCTAGACTTGGGCCGCTGACCTGGGCCGTAGCCATTTCCCGACATTGTTGACCCCGCCTCAGCGGCTCGCAAGGGCGTTCGCGAAAGGGCGGCGGCGGTGTGCCAGAATGCTGCCCCGCGATCCGCGGATTGACATTTCCGACCGTTCAAACGATAGTTTCATACAAATGTTTGAAATGCAACCTTGCGTTCGTCATTCCGGGGCAGCCCGCCGGGCTGAACCCGGAATCCGGAAATTGTGGAGCGAGATTCCGGGTTCGATGCTGCGCATCGCCCCGGAATGACCGGAGGCTCTCAGCCATGGCCAGCGACCAGACCCGATCCGCCATTCTCGCCGCCGCCGAGCGGCTCTATGCCGACCGCGGCTTCGGCGACGTCACGCTGCGCGACATCGTCGCGGAAGCGAACGTCAACCTCGCTGCGGTGAACTATCATTTCGGCTCCAAGGACGAATTGATCGCGGAGCTGTTCGTCACCCGCAGCATCCAGACCAACCGCGAGCGCCTCAACGAATTGCGGGCGGCGGAGGAAAAAGGCGGCGGCCGCGCCTCGATCGAGGACATCATGCGCGCCCTCGTCGGCCCCACCCTGCGCGGCTGCCTCGGGCCGGATCGCGAGGGCTCGACCGCGGCGCGGTTCATGATCCGCGCCTCGATCGAATCCGTGCCGCCGATCCGCCGCATCAAGAATCGCGAGGTCGATCACCTGCGCAAGTTCGCCGCGGCGATGCGCCGCGCGATGCCGGCCAGCAGCGACACCGAGCTCTATTGGGGCCTGCACTTCGCGCTCGCGATGGCGCACCACACCATCCGCGAGAAGGAACGCCTGCTGCGGCTGTCGGAAGGCAAATGCGATCTGGACGACGTCCGCGGCATCATCGATCGCGTGGTCACGGTCTCGGTGATGGCGCTGACGATGGGCGACGTGCCGAGCAAGCCAGCGCCGCGACCGGTCGCGATGCACGGGCGGCTGACGCGGCAGGATTTGTGAAGCGAGGGCGCCGCTGCGGCGCCCTGCCCTTACACCATCGCGATGCAGTCGATCTCGACGTCGAATGACCCGGTCCATTCCGGGATGCAGACGAAGATCCGCGCCGGCGGCTGGTGCGGGAAGTACCTTGCATAGACTGCATTGAAGGTTGTGAAGTGCTTTGCCGAAGTGCAGAACACGTTGCACTTCATCACATTGTCGAGCGTGGCGCCGGCCGCCTCGAGGCATTGCTTGAGCTGCTCCATGACCAGCTCGCTTTGCCGCTCGATCGACGCGCCGGCGGCGAACTCGCCGGTCGCGGGATCGAACGGCGGCAGGCCAGAGACGAACACCATGTTGCCGGCCCGGGTCACCGGCGATGCCGGCGCCTTCCAGCGCTCCAGCCAACTCGAGATCGGTTCGACGCGGACCACTTCCCGTTTCATGATTGGCACCTTCGATGAGGATCGATGGCGCCAACCTAGCAGGCGGATGTCAATGATGCTTCGATGCTGGTCGAAGTGTTGTTGCGGAATGACGACCCTGGTCCCTTCACCCTGGGGAGCGCGCCCTTGCGCGCGTCTCGAAGGGTCGACGGCCACCAGCGGGGCCGTTCATCCTTCGAGGCTCGCAAGAGCTCGCACCTCAGGATGACGGAGAAACTCCACCGCCCGCGGCCTCGAAGTCAGCGCCTACAGAATCCCCTGCGCCTTCAGTCCCTCGACCTTGGCGTCGTCATAGCCGATGGTCGCCAGCACGTCCTTGGTGTCGGCCCCTAACAGCGGCGGGGCGCGGTACTCGGTGATCGGCGTGCCCGAGAAGGTCAGCGCGTTGCGGATCAGCGACAGGTTCGGCTCGAACGGATGGTCGACCTCGACCCGCATGCCGCGCGACTGCACGTGGGGATCGCTGAACACCTGCTCGAAATTGTTGATCGGGCCGGACGGCACGCCGGCCTCCTCGAGCTTCTCCAGCCAGTAGGCCACCGGATGCTTCAGGAACAGCCCGGCGAAGATCGCCATGATCTCCTTGCCGTGCACGACGCGGTCGTTGTTCTTGACGAAGCGCTTGTCGTTCGCGAGCTCGGGCTCGCCGAGCACGGCGCAGGTGCGCTGGAACTGGCCGTCATTGCCGACCACCAGCATCAGCTCGCCATCAGTGCAGCGGAACACGCCGGCCGGCATGCCGCCATTGCCCCAGGTGCCGCGGCGCGGCGGGGTCTTGCCATTGACGAGGTAAATCTGCAGCCAGTGCGACAGCGATGCGATCACCGTGTCGAACAGGCAGACGTCGATGTGCTGCCCTTCCCCGTTGTTGGCGTCGCGATGGTAGAGCGCCGAGAGGATGCCGATCGAGGTGTTCATGCCGGTCATGTAGTCGACGATCGAGGGGCCGACCTTCATCGGGCCCTCGCCCGGCTCGCCGTCGATATGGCCGGTGACGCTCATCAGGCCGCCCATCGCCTGCAGGATCGCATCATAGCCCGCGCGCGGCGCGTAAGGTCCGGTCTGGCCGAAACCCGTCACCGAGCAATAGATGATACCGGGGTTGAGCTGCTTGATGGTCTCGTAGTCGAGACCGTAACGCTTGAGGTCGCCGACCTTGTAGTTCTCCATCATCACGTCGGCCGTCTTGGCGAGCTCGCGGATAATCGCCTGCCCTTCCGGCTTGGCGATGTTGACGGTGACCGACTTCTTGTTGCGGTTGGCGCAGAGGTAGAACGAGTTGTTGTTGTTCTGCTTGCCTTCGGGATCGGTGAGATAGGGCGGGCCGAAGGCGCGGGCATCGTCGCCGCCGCCGGGCCGCTCGATCTTGATCACCTCGGCGCCGAGATCCGCCAGCATCTGGGCCGACAGCGGGCCCGCGAGCACCCGCGTCAGGTCGAGAATCTTGATGCCCGAGAGTGGCAGAGCCGACATGAACCTTCCTCCAAATCTTGCGATATCTTGATTGTGTCGCACCGGGCCGCGTCCTGCCCGTGTCTTGAGCGCGCCAGAGCCTGCCGATACACCATTTTGGTGTCGCGAGCACTGCATTGTCGGCATGTAGCCATCCGCAGACGGCCTATGTACGACGCACCGGGGCAGCCCCGGGGGGAACCAGCTGCGAGAATCGGGCGATTGCCGCCACGCGAAATTGTGAAGATGACCGACACCCATTTGCCTCAGCGTCAGCGGTATTTTGCCGCGACGAGGAGGAAAACATGCGGACGATCACGACGGTCGGGCTGCTGCTGACGCTGCTTGCGGCCGCGATGCCGCCGGTCGGCGCGCGCGGCGGCCACGGCCATGGCGGCGGGCACGCGATGCACGGCATGCACTTGGGCGGCGCCACTGGCGCCGGCAGTTTTGCCGACGACAAGCGCCACGGCAACGACCCCTACACCAAGGCGGCCTCCGACGAAGAGGACCGCCTGCTCAACAGCAAGCTGAAGAGCATCTGCCGCGGCTGCTAGGACGACGTCCAGCGAAGCCGCGCCAGGATCGCGCGGCCCATGATCCAGTCCTTGTCGCTTTCGCTGAGGAACGGAAGCTCCTCGGTGAATTGCGTCACGCGCTGCCGGTAAGTGGCCCGGGCGAATGAGTTGGTTAGATCGGTCCCCCAGTGGCAGCGCTCCGGGCCGTAGGCGTCGAACAGGCGGTGGATGTGCGGGATCACGTCGCGGAATGGATATCGCTCAGTCGAAATCAGCGGGACCGACGACAACTTCACCGATACATTCGCATATTTTGCGAGCGCGGCCGCCTGGACGATAGCCTCCGGCACCATGTTGTTTTCCGATGAGCCGGGACGAGGGCGAAGTCCCGCGCCGACGCCCATGTGATCGATGATGAGCGTAAGTTGCGGGTGCCGCTCGGCGATGCGGGCGAACAGCGACGTCTGCCCCTCAGTGAGAAACATCACCGGCAGGCGGGCCTTCTCCGCCGCCGGCCAGAACCAGTCCGCGGTTCCGTCTGTCAGCCACGCCGCTTCGCCGGGGCCGACGTTCAACCTCACGCCCAGTACGCCGGGCTGGTCGCGCCAAGTCGCAAGCCGTGCCGCGCGGTCGGGCTTGTCGAGGGCGACACGCGCCATGATGGCGAAGCGGCCCGGGTACCGTCTGACTGCCTCCTGGGCATAATCGATGCGCTCACCTTCAAGCGACACTGGCGGAACGATGACAACGCGATCGATGCCAGCCTCGTCCATCAGTGGAATGACACGCTCGATGGTGAAGGGCTCCGGGAGCTGCGGCTTGGCACCGGGGAGCCAGGGTCTCTCCGGAGTGCTTGCCGGCCACAGGTGAACCTGCGAATCGACGATCACTCGTTTTTGCTGCGCGACTGCTACAGTGGCGCGTTGCATTGACAGCGCGACACCGGTCGCGACGGCGCCGGTCAGAAGATGACGGCGTGAAGGCATGTAATGTCCTTCCTGTTCTATGGCTTTGGTCACGACATGATGGTGATCGGCACGGCGCGCCTCAGCAGGGGTAACCGCAAACTGGCTCGCAATATTGAAGATCACATCAGGAAATTGCGGCCGTAGAAATAGGGCTCACGGTCAATTTGCGCCGCAACAATCTTGAATCGCGCATTTCTCGGCTGGGCCCTGGCGCGGCGACCTACGACGCGATCGCCTGCCGCGGCTGCGCGGTGGCGCCGATCAGCTTGCCGATCTCGGGCTTGCAGCCGCCGCAATTGGTGCCGGCCTTCAGACAGCGGCCGATCGCATCGACGCTGTCGGCGCCCTTTTTGATCTCGGCGGTGATCTGGTGCCGTCCGACGCTGAAACAGGAGCAGACGATCGGGCCGACATCCTCGCCCGCGCCGAACGGCCTTCCCGCGAGCAGCGACATCCGCGCATTGGCCGACAATTGCTGCTCGGCGAACAGCCCGGTCAGCCAGGCCCGCGACGGCAGCGCGTGATCGGGCGCGATGAACACGCAGCCCTCGAGCCGGCCGTCGCGCACCGCCGCGTAGCGGAAGCGTCCCGCCGCCGGATCGCGATAGGCGATCCACTCGATCTCGACACCTTCGAGGCCGAGCTGCGCCCTCGCCCAGTCGCGCCAGCTCTCCGGGCGAGTGTCGAGCGCGAGCTCCAGCCGCGTGCAATCGCCGGCCTTGCCATAGACCCAATAGCCGCTTGCCGGACGCCTGATCGCGTCGCGGCTCAGGATGAAGGCGTGCCATTTCGGCGTATAGGGATCGGCCTTGACCGGCGTGTGCTTGGACTCCGGCTGGCCGGACACTGGATCTGTCGCCGGATTGACCAGCGCGTTGACGCGCCCCTCGCCGGCGAACTCCGCGTTCCAGTGCATCGGCACGAACACGCAGCCGCGGCGCTGGTCGGCGCTGACCACGACGCGCGCGATCATCTCGCCCCAGCTGCTGGTCAGCCGCACCAATCCCTCGTTTTGCAGGCCGGCCTGCCGCGCATCCTCCGGGTGAAACTCGGCATAGGGCTCGAACACATGTGCCAGCAGCCGGCCGGTCTTGCCGGTCCGGGTCATGGTGTGCCACTGATCGCGCACACGGCCGGTGTTGAGCACCAGCGGAAAGTCGCGGCTGGTCGCGTGGCGCGCCGCGCGCGGCGCCACCGGCACGAAGCGCGCCTTGCGGTCGGGCGTGAAGAATTGCTGGCTCTCGAACATCCGCGGTGTGCCGGCCGGATGGTCTGACGTCACCGGCCACTGCACCGGCGCCAGCGCGTCATAGGCGGTATCGTCCAGCGCCGCCAGCGCCGAGATGTCGAAATCGCGCCGGCCGCTATTCTCGAAACCCGACAGTTCGGCGTGCTCGCGGAACACCTCGGCCACCGAGGCATAGTCGAAGCCGGAATATCCCATGCGACTGGCGACGTCGCAGATGATGCTCCAGTCGGCGCGCGCCTCGCCCGGCGCTGCGAGAAACGGCCGCTGCCGCGAGATCCGGCGCTCGGAATTGGTGACGGTGCCGTCCTTCTCGCCCCACGCCAGCGCCGGCAGCAGCACGTCGGCATGGCGCGTGGTGTCGGTGTCGCGCATGCAATCCGTCACCACGACGAGCTCGCAGGCGTCGAGCGCGGCGCGCGCGCGATCGGCATCCGGCAGGCTCACCACCGGATTGGTCGAGATGATCCACACCGCCTTGATGCGGCCGTCGGCGATCGCGTCGAACATGTCGACCGCTTTCAGCCCGGCCTTCTCCGCGATCACTGGCGCACGCCAGAACCGCTGCACCAGCTCGCGATGCGCGGGATTCTCGATCTCCATATGCGCGGCGAGCTGGTTGGCGAGCCCGCCGACCTCGCGGCCGCCCATCGCGTTGGGCTGGCCGGTCAGCGAGAACGGCCCCATGCCGGGACGGCCGATGCGTCCAGTCAAGAGATGGCAATTGATGATGGCGTTGACCTTGTCGACGCCGCTCGACGACTGGTTGATGCCTTGCGAATACAGCGTGACGACGCGCTCGGTGCGCGTGAACCAGTCGAAGAACAGCCCGACCGCGCCTTCGGTCAGGCCGCAGGTCGCCGCGGTCTGCGCCACGGTCTGGCCGCCGACCTGCTTCAGCGCGTCGACCACACCCGTCGTGCAATTGCCGACAAAGCCGCGGTCGACCGCGTTGCTGCCGGCGAGAAAGGCGAACAGGCCGTTGAACAGCACGGAATCGCTGCCCGAGCGCAGCGGCAGATGCAGATCGGCGCCCTCGCAGGTCGCGGTGCTGCGCGGATCGATCACCACGATCTTGCAGGCCGGATTCTTCTCCTTCGCCGCCAGCATGCGCTGGTGCAGGATCGGATGGCACCAGGCGGCGTTGGAGCCCACCAGCACGAGTAAGTCCGCCTGCTCGAGATCCTCATAGCAGCCCGGCACGGTGTCGCTGCCGAACGCGCGCTTGTGCCCCGCGACGCTGGAGGCCATGCACAGCCGCGAATTGGTGTCGATATTGGCGGTGCCGACGAAGCCCTTGGCGAGCTTGTTGATGACGTAATAGTCCTCGGTCAGCAGCTGGCCGGAAACATAGAACGCGACCGCGTCGGGCCCGTGCTCGCGTATGATCCTGCTAAAGCCATCGGCGACGCGATCGAGCGCGTCGTCCCATGACGCCGGCGCGCCGTCCACCATCGGCTCGAGCAGACGCCCCTCGAGATCGATGGTCTCGGCGAGCGCCGAGCCCTTGCTGCAGAGCCGGCCGAAATTGGCCGGATGCTGCCTGTCGCCCTCGACGGTGACGGCACCGGCCGCGTCCTTCGACGCGATGACGCCACAGCCGACACCGCAATAGGGACACGTGGTCTTGACGGACATTGCCTGACCGCTCAGCTCACCGCGGCCGGCTGCCGCACCGACAGCCAGACAACGCCGTTCTCGACCTTGGCCGGATGGGTATGGGTGCAGCCTTCGTCGGGCGCGACGGCCTGCCCGCTCGCCAGTTCGATGACGAAGTTATGCAGCGGACAGGTCACGCGCTTGTTGTGCACGATGCCCTGCGACAGCGGCCCGCCCTTGTGCGGGCAGCGGTCGTCGAGCGCGAACACCTCGTCGCTCTCGGTCCGGAACACTGCGATGTTGCCGCCCGGCGTGCGCACCACGCGCGAGCCGAGCCGCGGAATGTCGGTCAATGCGCCGATTTCGATCCACTGAGTCATGCGAGCTCCAATTCGGCGAGAGGCGCGAACTCGTTGCGGTCGACGCCGCGGCTGGCACGCTCGGCCCACGGATCGGTCTGCGCGAACTGCTGCGAATAGGCAAAGCGAGCGAACAGCGCCTTGCGGTTCGCAACGTCGTCGACCACCCGCTTCCTGATCTGCTCGAGACCAACGCGGTCACACCATTTGTACATGCGCTCCAGATACCAGCCCTCCTCGCGGTAGAGCTGGGTCAGCGCCACGATCACCTCGAGGCATTCGTCCTCGGTCTCGACCTTGGTCAGGAACTCGGTGCCCTTGATGTGCAGTCCGGCGGCACCGGCGAAATGGATCTCGTAACCGGAATCGACGCAGACCACGCCGACGTCCTTGCAGGTCGCTTCCGCGCAGTTGCGCGGGCAGCCGGAGACGCCGAGCTTGACCTTGGCCGGCGTCCACGAGCCCCACATGAACTTCTCGAGCTTGACGCCGAGGCCGGTGGAATCCTGGGTGCCGAAGCGACACCATTCGGAGCCGACGCAGGTCTTCACCGTGCGCAGGCCCTTGGCGTAGGCGTGGCCCGACACCATGCCGGCGTCGTTGAGGTCGGCCCACACCGCCGGCAGGTCCTCCTTCTTGACGCCGAGCAGGTCGATGCGCTGGCCGCCGGTGACCTTCACCGTCGGGATGTTGAACTTCTCGGCGACGTCGGCGATCGCGCGCAGCTCGCTCGGCGTCGTGACGCCGCCCCACATCCGCGGCACGACCGAATAGGTGCCGTCCTTCTGGATGTTGGCGTGGACGCGCTCGTTGATGAAGCGCGACTGCTGATCGTCGCGATATTCGCCGGGCCAGGTCGCGAGCAGATAGTAATTCAGCGCCGGACGGCAGGAGTGACAGCCGTTCAGGGTCTTCCACTCCATGAAGCGCATGACCGCGGGAATGGTCTTGAGCTGCTGCTCGACGATCACGCGGCGAACATCGTCGTGGCTGTGATCGGTACATTTGCACAGCGGCTTGACCTTCGGCGCCGCCGAATAGTCGCCGCCGAGCGTGAACGCCAGCACCTGCTCGACAAGGCCGGTGCAGGACCCGCAGGACGACGATGCCTTGGTATGGGCGCGGACGTCGTCGAGCGTGAACAGCTTCTTCTCGCTGATCGCCTTGACGATGGCGCCCTTGCAGACGCCGTTGCAGCCGCAGATCTCGGTCTCGTCGCTCATCGCGGCAACCGAGCTCTGGCCGCTGACGCCGCCATCGCCGAGATTGGCGGCGCCGAACACCAGGCGCTCGCGCATATGCGAGACGTCGGTGCCGTCGCGCAGGTGCTGGAAGTACCAGGGGCCGTCGATGGTGTCGCCATAGAGCACGGCGCCGACGATCTTCTTGTCCTTCAGGATGATGCGCTTGTAGACGCCGCGGTTGGCGTCCTGCAGCACGATCTCCTCCTTGTCCGGCCCCGGCGCGAAGTCGCCGGCCGAGAACAGGTCGATGCCGGTGACCTTCAGCTTGGTCGAGGTGACCGAGCCGTCATAGGTGGCGAAACCCTTCATCGCGAGGTGGTTGGCGCAGACCTTGGCCTGGTCGAACAGCGGCGCGACGAGACCGTAGGTCTGGCGGCGGTGCTGCACGCACTCGCCGACCGCGTAGATGCGGCCGTCATAGGTCTGCATGGTGTCGGAAACGACGATGCCGCGCTCGCAGTAGAGCCCGGCCTTCTTGGCGAGCTCGAAATTCGGACGGATGCCGACCGCCATCACCACCAGATCGGCCGGCAGCTCGGTGCCGTCGCCGAAGCGCACGCCGGTGACGCGGTCCTCGCCCAGGATGGCCTGGGTCTGCGCCGGCATCTTGAACACCATGCCGCGCTCTTCCAGCGACTTGCGCAACAGGCCGCCGGCCACTGGATCGAGCTGACGCTCCATCAGCGTGTCGAGCAGATGCACGACCGTGACGTTCATGCCGCGCTTCATCAGCCCATTGGCGGCCTCGAGGCCCAACAGGCCGCCGCCGATCACCACCGCGTTGCGATAGTCGGTCGAGGCCTTGATCATGCGATCGACGTCGTAGATGTCGCGGAAGCCGATCACGCCTGGCAGTTCCTTGCCCGGCAGCGGCAGCATGATCGGGTTTGAGCCCGTCGCGATCAGCAGGCGGTCATAGGGCACGCGCTCGCCGGCTTCGGTGACGACCTCGCAGGTGCGACGGTCGATCATGGTGATCGTCTCGCCCTTGCGCAGCGTGATGTTGTTGTCCTCGTACCAGTCGACGGTGTTGAGCATGATGTCGTCGACGGTCTTCTCGCCGGCGAGCACCGGCGACAGCAGGATGCGGTTGTAATTGCCGTAGGGCTCGGAGCCGAACACCGTGATGTCGTAGAGATCGGGCGCGCGCTCCAGCAGCGCCTCGACCGTCCGGATGCCGGCCATCCCGTTGCCGATCACCACGAGCTTCTGCTTGGTCACTTTGTCGAGCATGGTCTGCCTTTCAATTCCGACGGCGCTGCGCAGCGACGCGGCGTGCGTCGTTGATGGGCACCGATAAAGGTTTGGAGTTGTAGGAAGCCCAGCCGCGGGCGCAGACCGTCTTCGATGACGACCGATGTTCCGTTGTTGATTAATATTCAAAACGCGTGCCAACTCGTGGCGGGCGAATCCGGCTGCAAAATCAAAAGGTTTCCGGCCGATCAAAATCCACCGGTCCGCGCGCCGCGCCGACAGCCGGCCGAAATTTTAGCCACGCCGATGATCTCTTGTGCATCACAGCATCGCCGGCCGCGATGCGATCGCGAAATCGCATTTGATGCGCGATCGCAGGGACTTGGCGCATCGCACAAAAAAGCACCAGCATGCACGTTTGCGCGGCGGCACTTGCCGCAAGCCACGCCACGCGCGGCGGCGGAACGCTGTTCGCGATTGCGCGGCAACGTCTTGCGACTGCACGGCAAAGCGACGGACGTGATCGATGGCACGGTAATTGCTGACCGCAGCTGTTGACGGAGTGCGTCTCAACGACGAGCGCACTCCCATTCACCAACATTCCATTTGTCTGCGCCTGAGATGGCCGCGCTTTCGCGGCTGCCTCCGCCGCATCAACGCGAGATGCTTGCGATGAAGCTAGCCGAGTTCAAGAAGGCAGGTCACTGGCCGACACTGCTTGCCGCGTTCCTGTACTTCGACATCAGTTTCATGGCGTGGGTCGCGCTCGGACCGCTGATCGTCTACATCGCGCGAGACATGAATCTGGCCGTGAACGAGAAGTTCACCCTGGTCGCCATTCCCGTGCTGGCCGGCGCGCTGCTGCGCGTGCCGATGGGCATTCTCGCCGACATCATCGGCGCCAAGCGTACCGGCATCATCGCCCAGCTCGTCGTGATCGCCGCGACTGCTGCGGTGTGGCACTTCGGGCTGACCAGCAAGCTCGCGATCGAGCTGTTCGGGCTTGCGCTCGGCGTCGGCGGCGCCTCGTTCGCCGTCGCCCTGCCCCAGGCGAGCCGCTGGTATCCGCCGCAATATCAGGGCGTGGTGATGGGGATTGCCGGTGCCGGCAATATGGGCGTCGTGCTCGACACACTGCTCGCGCCGACCATTGCCGAGCATTGGGGCTGGCAGGCCGTGTTCGGCTGCCTGCTTATTCCGATGCTGATGGTGCTCGCCTATTACGCGGTCGCAGCCAAGGACGCGCCGGGCGAGCGCAAGAAGGTCTCGCTGCAGGCCTACGGCGCACTGCTGAAGGATTCCGACAGCCGCTGGTTCATGTTCTTCTACTTCATCACCTTCGGCGGCTTCGTCGGCCTCGCCAACGCGCTGCCGCTCTATTTCACCGTGCAGTATCATGTCTCCGGCGTCGCGGCGGGCATGCTGGTCGCGCTGATCGTCGCGTTCGGCTCGGGATTCCGTCCCGTCGGCGGCATGATCGCCGACCGGATCGGCGGCATCCGTTCGCTGTCGATCCTGTTCGGTGTCGTGGTCGCGGCCTATCTCGTCATTGCCTTCATGCCGGAGGGCCCGACGGCGCCGACGCAGGCCGGCTGGGCGTTGACGGAACTGCCGCGCATCGCCTGGATCTCGGTGCTGCTGTTCTCGATCGGCGTGCTGGCGCTCGGCATGGGCAACGGCGCGGTGTTCCAGCTGATCCCGCTGCGCTTCCGTCACGAGATCGGCCTGATGACCGGGCTGGTTGGCTGCGCCGGCGGCGTGGGCGGCTTCTTCCTCGCCCAGACGCTCGGCGCCGCCAAGGGCATGACCGGCGGCTTCGGCGCCGGCTTCCTGTTCTTCGGCGGGCTGGCGTTGCTTGGCTTCATCGGACTTGCCATGGTCAAGGTTCGCTGGCGCACCACTTGGGGCGCGGTATCGGGAGCGCGCGTCTGAGGACTCCGCTCCGCAACGTGACGGGGCCCGGACGTGGCGAACGGTTCGCAACGGGACTTGGGGGTGCGCGTCGGCTTTGCCAGCGAGACCGGCAAGCGCGCCGCCAATGAGGATTATGTCGCGGCCTGCTTGGGCCAGCCGGGCACGCTGCATCGCGATGTGGTCGCCGCGGTCGCCGACGGCGTCGGCGGCCACAAGGGCGGGCGCGAGGCCGCGGAGGTTGCGGTCCGCAGCTTCATCGACGCCTATTATTCGTTGCCCGAGACGCTCGGTGTCCGCCGCCGCGCCGCGCGGGCGCTGGAAGCCGCCAACAGCTGGATCTACGGCCAGGGCCGCGTCGATGCCGCGCGCAGCGGCATGGCCTGCGCGTTCTCCTCGATCATCCTGTCACGGCGACAATGCCATGTGATCCATATCGGCGACACCCGTGCCTATCGCCTGAGCGACGGCCGCCTGGAACGCCTGACGCAGGACCATATCGCCGGCCGCGGTGACCTCGCCCACATGCTGAGCCGCGCCATCGGTTTCGAGGAGTTCGCCCGCTTCGACTACACGTCCCTCGGGCTCCGGCAACATGATCGCCTGCTGATCTGCAGCGACGGGGTTCACGGCGCGCTCGGCGATTTGCGCCTCCAGCAATTGCTGGAGGAACGCACGCCGCCTGACGAGTCCGCGCGCAGCATCGTCGACGCCGCCCTCGCGGCCGGCAGCAGCGACAACACGACCGCACTGGTGCTCGACGTCGTCGACCTGCCGCCGGCGGACCGCGACGATCTCACCCACGCGATCGCGACGCTGCCGATCCTCGATTTGCCGGTGACCGGCGATACGATCGACGATTTCAGCCTCGGCGACGTCTTGTCCGACGGGCGCTACAGCCGCCTGTTCAAGGCGATCGACAAGCGCGCCGGCCGCGAAGTGGTGCTGAAGTTTCCACATCCGCGGGTCGCGAGCGAAGGCTCCTACCGCCTCGCCTTCGTGCGCGAGGCCTGGGTCGCCGCGCGTGTGCGCAGCCTCTGGATCGGCGAAATCATCGAGGTGCCGGCGGAGCGGCAGACCAGGCTCTATTCGGCGATGCCGCTCTACGAGGGCGAAACACTGGAGCAGCGGCTTGGCCGCGCGCCGCGGCTGTCGCTCACCGACGGCATCGCGATCGCAACCAAGCTGGTGCGCGCGGTCACCGCGCTGCACCGCGCGGGCATCATCCATCGCGACATCAAGCCGGACAACGTGATCTTGCTGAAGGACGGCGGGTTGCGCCTTGTCGACCTCGGCGTCGCGCGGGTGCCGCTGCTGGAGGATTTTCCCGCCGAGGACATTCCGGGCACCGCGAGCTACATGGCGCCCGAACTGTTCGGCGGCAAGGCCGGTGACGAGGCCTCCGACCTGTTCGCGCTCGGCGTCACGGTCTATCGCATGTTCACCGCGAACTATCCGTTCGGCGAGATCGAACCGTTCTCGCGGCCTCGCTTCGGCAAGCCGGCGCCGCTATCGCGCTACCGGCCGGACCTGCCGGCCTGGCTCGACGCGGTGATCGGCAAGGCGCTCAGCGTCGACCCCGCGCAACGTTTTGGCGACGCCATCGAGTTCGCGCACGAACTGGAAAACGGCGCGACCTGGGCCGGCCCCGCCGTCACCACCCGCAAATCGCTGCACGACCGCGATCCCGTGACCTTCTGGAAGGTGCTATGCGCGATCCTGGCCCTGATCGTCGTGGTGCTGCTGGCGCGGCATTAGACTAGCTCCGTCATGCCCGGCCTTGTGCCGGGCATCCACGTCTTCGCTGCAATCGCGTAAGAAAAGACGTGGATGGCCGGGACAAGCCCGGCCATGACGAAAAGAAAGAGAGTCATTTTAGATCAGTTAGGCAGCTGAAATTTGGCTATTTCAGTTTGCAGCTCAGGGCCCGGCGCGGCGGATCGTGATGCGGGTCTCGTCGGTCATGTCCTTGAGCTCCTTGTTCGGCTCGCGGTAGAGATGGCGCTCGATCTCGACCTTGCGGCCGTCGATCGTCTTGGTGCATTTCTCGTCGACAAATACGCCGCCGACCTCCTGCTTGTCGGCGCCCGGCTGTGCCTTGGAACAGGTCCAGCCGTCCTCGCCATAGCGCGACCTCGCCTGCAGGCCGAGCAGGAAGGCCTTCTTGCGCAGATAGAGCCGCGCCTTCGGATCGGTCTCGATCATCAGCGCCGCGATCTTGGCGTCCTTGTCGATCATGACGGTGAGGATCGCGGGATGGCCGCCGACCATGGTGCCTTCCCGCCCACTCTCGCGATCGTACTCGAAGCGGATGCCGCGCAGCTGGTCCGGTCCGGCCTGGCAAGCCTGCCATTGCGCCCAGTCAGCCAATCTGTGGGTCTTCTCGCCGACGCAAGTCAGGTTGATGTAGCCCGCGTCCGGCACGCTGCTGATCGCCATTCCGACGCTGATGTCGCGCAGGTCTCCCGCGGTCGCCATCGCCGGCACCGCTGCCGTGACGGTGACAGCGAAGACCAAGCCACGGATTGCCGATCTTTGCTTGCTCATGGCTTTGCCTTCTCGCTCTGGCCGGACGGCGCGGCGGCGTGGCCGGCCTCCTTGTAGACGTTGCAGACCCGCGAGCCATCGCCGAAGAACGCGATGCATTCATCGTAGGTCGGCTCGCCCTTGCCCTTGACGCGGGCAAGCACGTAATCGGCGACGGCTTCGATTTCGTTCGGCCGCAGGAACACATTCGCTTCGGGCGGCATGCGGTCCGCGACGTCCTGCCGGGTCATCTCGTAGCATTTCGTGGTGTCGTAGGAGCCGCGCACGAAGAACGGCATGCCGGTGCCCGGCCGGCCGCACGTCACGGTCTCGATGATCTGCTCGCGGGTCAGCTCGGTCTTGCGCAGCGACAGCGCGTCGCCGCCATAGCCGCCGCCGCCATTGCCGTGCCATTTGTGGCAGCCGACGCAATTGCCGCGCTTGAACACCGCCTTGCCCGCATCGGTCGGATCGCTCGCCGACTGCGGTTGCGCGGTACCGATAAATCCCATCACCAGCGCGCAGCCGAGCCACGCGCCAACCAGCGATATTTTTTTCATTCGTCTTGTTTCTTGTCTTTCTCGGCCAAATCGACGCGGGAGGCCTCGGTGAGAGGCCTCCCGCGCTGCGACGTCAAAGGGCGAACACGTAGAGCATCGAGCCTGGCTGCATCCGCTTCAGCTCAGGCGTGGCATCGATGAACCACTTGTCCCAGGCACCGCCGAGGCCGACCAGGATCGCGACATACTGCTTGCCGTCCACCGAGAACGTCATCGGAGGCGCATTGACGCCGCCGCCGGTGTTGAACTGCCAGAGCTGCTGCAGCGATTTCGCGTCATAGGCGATCACCTCGCCGGACGGCTGTCCGGAGAACACGAGGTCGGGCGTCGCCAGGATGCCGCCGAGGTTCGGGAATTCGGTCTCCGCCTTCCCTGCCACCTTGCCGGTGGTGACGTCGATTGCGGTGACGCTGCCGGTGATCTTGACCGGCTGGCTCGGTCCGCCGCCCGTGAAGAACTCGCGCTTCTTCAACTTGTCCGGCGTCGTCTCCTCGACCGTAATCCGGTTGCAGCTCTCGATCACCGGGATGTACCAGAGCTTCAGGTTCGGATTATACGCGGTCGGCGGCCAGTTCTTGCCGCCCATGTTGCCGGGGCAGATGTCCGTCACCTTGTTGGTGCGGCTTGGCGTCACCGCAGCGTTGTAGCGCTGCACGCCCTGCTTCGGATCATACTCCACCGGCTTGCCGGATTCGGGGTCGAGACCCTTGGTCCAGGTCACCTTCTTGACAAACGGCAGACCCCAGATGAACTTGCCGCTGTTGCGGTCGATCGCATAGGCAAAGCCGTTGCGGTCGGCCTCGAGCGCGAGCTTCTGCGTCGTGTTGTTCGGACCGGGGACGTCGACCAGCACGTTCTCCGCCACGCTGTCATAATCGTAGGGATCGTTCGGCGTGTGCTGGTAGTGCCACTTGATCTTGCCGGTGTCGGCATCGAGACCAAGCGAGGAGTCGGTGTAGAGGTTGTCGCCGGGCCGATACTCGTTGTCCCAGTCCGGTCCGGGATTGCCGACGCCCCAGACGATGGTGTTGGTCGAGGGGTCGAAGCTGCCGGTGACCCAGGTCGATCCGCCGCCGCTCGCCTTGGCGTCCTTGTCGTCCTTCCAGGTCTCGTGACCCGCCTCGTCCTTGCCCGGGATCGTGTGGGTGCGCCACACTTCCTTCTGGCTCTTCAGGTCGGTCGCCGCGATCCAGCCGCGAATGCCGTATTCGGCGCCGGCCACGCCCGTGATCGCCATGTCCTTGACGATCAGCGGTGCGCCGGTGATCACCTCGCCCTTGTCGGGATCGGCGACCTGGCGCTGCCAGGCGACCTGCCCGGTCTCCTTGTTGGTCGCGATCAGGCGGCCATCGAGCGTGTGCGAGACGACGAGGTTGCCCCACAATGCGACGCCGCGGTTGTCGACGCCGCAGCAGGCGACTGCGCCGGCCCAGTCATGGTCGGTCTTCGGATCCATCTTCCAGAGCAGCACGCCTTTGCCGCCATGCGCATCGATCTTGTAGACCGAACCCCAGCCGTCGGTGACGTACATGAAGCCGTTCTCGACGATCGGCGTCCCCTCCAAGCCGCCATGCGACCAGATTCCGCCGCCCTCGACGCCGCCGAGATGCATGGTCCAGGCGACCTTGAGGTTCTTGACGTTGTCCTTGTTGATATCGGCCAGCGACGAGAAGCGCGTCGCCGAATAGTTCTTGTGGTGGTGCAGCCAGTTGCCTGCTTCCTTGTCAGCATTGAGCAGACGGTCCTGGCCGACATCGTCGGCGAGCGCGAAAGAGCTTGCGAAGGTCGCTGCGGATGCTACTGCCGCGGCGAGCATATGTGACTTTACCCAATTCAACCTTGTCATGAGTTCATTTCCTCCGGATCTAGCATTCTTCATTGATCGAACCGCCCGTCACACACGGGCGATCACGCGAGAAGCCTTGAGTCCCGGCGCATGGCTGTGCACCACCCGCCGTCTTGTTGAGTCACTTGTGTGAGGTCACTTCTGGACCTGTACCTCCGTCTCGATGGTGCCTGCTTTCTGAAAAACGATCGCGCATTTGAAGGTCTCGCCCGGCGTGAGCGCCTGACGCATCTGCAGCAGCATGACGTGATAACCGTCACGCTTCAGCTCGAGCATCGCCTTTGCCGGCACTGGTATATTGGATATCGAGCGCATCGCCGGTGCGCCTTCGCCGCGATCCACAGTATGACGCTCGGAAAAATTCGCAACCGGGCAGCGGACACGAAGCAGCGCATCGGCGCTGTCGGCCTCGTTCTTGATCGTCATCGTCAAGGGAAGGTCCCCGCCCGCTTTGTCGACCGCCGGCACGCGCGCGTCCACAATCTGCAAGGACTCGTTCGCGGCGGCGTTATGCATCACTCCGAACGTGCTGATCAGGCAGAATAATGGCAACGCGATCCATGATCGGCACGCAACGGCGCAATGCAACTCCCGCTCGAACGACATCAAGTTCTCTCCCAACATGATTTTTGCAGCATTGTTTCATGCTTCGTCGTGCGCTGCCAGCAATAGATCGCGAACGCTGCATCAACGCGATTTTGGGCACGCATAGCGGCCATGCTAACTTCCTGCGCATGAGTGCTCTCGATAAACTTCCGCCGGCACAGCGCGACGCAGCACATGCCGCACTGCGTCAGGTGATCGGCACCGCAGCGATCGAGGCCGTCACATCGGTCTCGGGCGGCGCAACGTCGGCGCAATTGTTCCGGATCGATGCAGGCGGCGAGAATTATTTGCTCCGAATCGAAGGAATGCCGAGCCCGCTGCGCAATCCGTTTCAGTATGTGTCGCTCAGGATCGCCGCCGAGGCCGGCATCGCGCCGCGACTCCATTATGTCGACGAGGCCTCGCGCGTCGCGGTGATGGATTTTGTGCAGCGGCAGCCGCTCGGCCGCTATCCCGGCGGCCTGCCGGCGCTGGCGAAGGCGCTCGGCGAATTGCTGGCGCGCCTGCAGGCGACGCCGACCTTTCCCGCTTTCGTGCGCTACCCCGACATCGTGGCCCGGCTCTGGGCCCATGTCGGCCGCACCGGCCTGTTCGCGCCCGGCGTGCTTGACCGTTGCAACGCGCATCTCGCGCGCATCCGCGCGGCCTATGCCTGGGATGAGGTCAACTCGGTGTCGAGCCACAACGACTCGCTCCCCGCCAACATCCTGTTCGACGGCAACAGGCTCTGGATGATCGACTGGGAATCCGCCTATCGCACCGATCCGCTGGTCGACCTCGCGATTGTCGGCGACAGCTTGGCGCGGACGCCGGAGCTGGAAAGCATTTTGCATCGTGCCTGGCTCGGCCGCCGGCTCGACGAGGCGCGGCGCGCACGGCTCGCACATGTCCGCGCGCTCACCCGGCTCTACTACGCCGGCGTGCTGCTCAGCGCATCGGCGACGGCGCCGCGCACCGTACCCGATACGAGCCTTGCGGCACCGACGCTTGCCGAGCTCTCAGAGGCCACACGCGCCGGCCGGCTCAAGGCCGGCACGCCGGCGGCCAAGCATGTGCTGGGCAAGATGTTCGTCGCCGCGTTCCTGACCGAAATCGCGACGCCCGGCTTCGATCTTTCGGTCTGACGTTCACCCCGGCGGATCGAACGTCGACGGAAAGAACTGCGGCGCAGCTCACTGCGGCACCGGGTGCAGCCTTGCGAGCTGGTCGAGCGACAATTCGGCCTCGCGATCGCTCAGGGGAAAACGCACGATCACGTCCTGACGCGCCAGCTGGCCCCACAGCGCATCCGACGACCATTTCTGCGGCTCGGGTCCGCGCGGACCGTCGACCCAGATGAAATACCATTCCGCCATGGACGCGACCAAAGCTCCTCGCCGGAACATTGGTCCTTCGCCGGCCAATCCGCAACGCCCGATTTCGTGCGCGGCGCGACAGGTGGGGCTATTCGTACGGCGTGCCGTCCTTGTGCAGGAAGCGGCCGTCGGAGCTCGGGCTCATCATGTCGATGTCGGAGCAGGTGATAACGTCGGCGCGCGAGCGCGAGCCGACCTCGAGATAGGTCGCCGTCATCTGCGACCTGTTGATCAGATGATGCCCGTTGCCGGAGTTCTTCGGAAACGCCGCGCAATCGCCGGCCCGCAGCACCATCTCGCCGCCGTCTTCCACCAGTACCACTTCGCCTGCGAGCACATAGACGAACTCGTCCTCATCCGAATGCCAGTGGCGCTGGCTCGACCAGTTGCCGGGCGGCAGCCGCATCAGGTTGACGCCGAAGTCGGCGAGCCCGCCGGCATCACCTAGACGCTGTCGCACCCGCTCGGCGCACGGCGCCGCGAACTCCGCCGGATAGCCGGTCCCCTTGCGCTCCGGGACGTTTGCAAGGTCGACCTTGGGCATGGCGTCTCTCCGGCGGTTGGCGGGCGAACGAGCGATCGGGCCGACTGCAATTGGTTTCATGGAAGGCGGCAGCGAGGAGGTTCCGCGGTCAGCCGCCAAATCGCTTCACCAGTTTTGAACCTTTGGCCGTGCTTATCTGCTGACCGGTCAAATCGCTTCCCACGCTCAATCCCTTCGTCATCAAGTTGCTGCGCAGGGCGGCCTGCTTCTCATCGGCGTAATCTACGTCGACGTGGTCGAGACTCATCAAATGCCCAAGTTCATGGGCCCACGCGCGTCCGTTGGCAAAGTCATTGCCATACCATTGGACAAAGCTTGCCGGCTCGGGATCGCTATGAAGATACGAGCCGCCACCAGCCGAGAGATTGACTATCGGATTGACGAGATAGATGTGGACCGCATTGTCGGGAGCATGCCGGAAACTGAGAACATCCAGCACGCGCTGATCATTGTTGCGCGCGCTCTTCGCCATATCGAGCGGCTTATCTTCCACGTAATCATTGATCACGAACGCGATCTTGGCCCTCGCCCAGATCTTATTGACTACATCCAGTGCCTTTTTGGCGGTCTCGCCAGTCCATTTTTGCGGCTCGGCGACACCTTTCTCGGCAAATGGCGTAATGTAGATTTTCAGCGGAATAGACATGTGCGTCTCCAGAGATTTCGACGACACCTGCGGTGGGCGTCCACACGTCGACGTCCGGATCCCGAGGACGCAGATTTCGATTCTTCGGGACTCGCACGTCTCAGCTCGAACGGATCGGCGTTGCTTCCAGATAGACGCAGTTCGCGCTCCTATGGAAGAGGCCCGAGGCTGCGACAAACGGCCGAGACGAACGGGCTGAACCTTGTCGACGCCACCGAGACTAACAACGCGGCCGTCACACGCTGACGATCTGGCACGAGAATCGCTTGAGCATGCGAGTTCAATTCCGAGATCACTATCGAGAGATGGAACTTCGCTTGGCGAAGCCCAGGCGGATGCCGGCGCTGCCAGCCATTCCGACGCCAAAGATAAAAAGCAGCTATTTCAATATCTTACAGGTCGATTGACATTTGTTCGGCCGTGCACCACCGGCCCTACACGCTTCGGTGTATCCTTGAACAATCTCGCTGCCCCGAACGACAACATCAGGAATGGATTGGACTCAAGTTTGTTCTCTACGGAGGTATGCCGGCGCCCGTAACGCTTGACGCAGTGGAGTTTGCGCGCGGCCACCTTCGATAAAGCTGCCGTTGTTTCGAGCCGATTTTTGGACGTTCGCCATGCGCTACACGCTCCTCCGAGTTCTTGTTGTTCTTGCTGCTTCGGTTCTCCTGGCGTCTCAGCCAGCCTGGGCAACGAAGCGAGTGGCTTTGGTGGTCGGCAATTCGAACTATCAAAATGCGCCACTACTTCCGAATCCTGCCAATGATGCCACCGCTATCGCCGCGACCTTGAAGGGCGCCGGGTTCGATTTGGTGGAGTCTCGGCTGAACCTGACCTCGAGCGACATGCGGCGGGCACTGAGGGATTTCGCCGATCAAGCCCGCGATGCGGACATCGCCATCGTCTACTATGCAGGTCACGGAATCGAGATCGACGGGACGAATTATCTGATTCCGACGGATGCAAGGCTTGAACGCGACACTGATATCTATGACGAGGCTTTCTCGCTCGATCGCGTCCTGCTGGCCATCGAGCCCGCCAAGCAGCTCCGCGTCGTGATCGTTGATGCCTGCCGCAACAATCCATTCGCCGACACCATGAAACGAACCGTCGCTTCGCGCGCGATCAGCCGTGGGCTCGCTCGGGTAGAACCCGCCGTATCCAATACGCTGATCGCGTTTGCGGCGAAGGCCGGACTGACCGCGCTCGACGGCAACAGCACGAACAGTCCCTACGCGACAGCGCTGGTGAAATATATCGCAAAGCCTGGACTGGACCTGCGCAGGGCTTTCGGCTTCGTCCGCGATGATGTCTTGCAAGCGACCGGCAACCGACAGGAGCCATATGTTTACGGCTCACTGGGCGGTGAGGACGTTGCCCTCGTGCCAAAGGCAGAAGAGCCGGCGCCGCCGCCGGCTAACGCCTCGTCGGAGATTCGTCGCGACTACGAATTGGCCCTGCAACTGGGTAACAAGGCCGCTATGAGCGCGTTCCTCGCCCAGCACCCCGACGGCTATTACTCAAATCTGGCCAAGCTTCAGCTCAATCAGATCGACGCGGAGGACGCGCGCGTTACCGCCACCCGGAAAGCGCAGGAAGCAGAGCAGCAGAAGGCTCGGCTTGCGTCCGAAGGTGCCCAGCGAGCGGAGCAGGAAAAGGCGGCCGCAGAATTCAAGGCCGCGGAGGATGCCCGTATCGCGGCAGAAAGAACAAAGCAGGCGGCGCAGGACCAAGCTGCCGAGGCTGAACGGAAGCGGACCGCATCCCAAACCTCAACGGTCGCCATGCTTTCCGCGAACGGACCTGTGCCCGACAGCGCCAAGACGGACAATTCTGCACCCGCAGCCCCTTCCCAGAATAGCGAGGGCGCGAAAGTGGCCGTCTTGAACACGGCGCCGCCGCTGGAGGATCTTGCCAAATCGGTGCAGAGCGAGTTGAGCCGGGTTGGCTGTTTCACAGGCTCCATCGACGGTGAGTGGAACGCGGCCTCGCGTCGCTCCCTGACCCTGTTCAACCGGCACGCCGGAACCAAATTTGACGCCAAGCTTGCAAGCCTCGATGCGCTCGATGCGATCAAGCTGAAGCCGGCCCGGGTTTGCCCGCTGATCTGCGAACACGGCTACAAAGCCGACGGCGACCAGTGCCG
This sequence comes from Bradyrhizobium sp. USDA 4504, assembly GCF_054063995.1. Lineage (NCBI taxonomy): Bacteria > Pseudomonadati > Pseudomonadota > Alphaproteobacteria > Hyphomicrobiales > Nitrobacteraceae > Bradyrhizobium > Bradyrhizobium sp. USDA 4504. The sequence goes on from NZ_JBSSGV010000001.1 coordinate 3,607,084, forward strand.
CAAGATCACCTGCGCCGAAGGCTCGTTCCTGAACGAGGACAACGAATGCGAGAAGCGGCGCGGGAAAAAGCCGGTGGCGAAGCGCAACACGGATGAGCGCCCGTCGCGCGCCGATCGTCCGGTCCGCGAGAGGCCCGAGCCGCAAGCCGACACTCCCCGACGACAGGCGACTGCGAGACCCTCGGGTGGCAGCGGCCAGATCGTGTGTGATGCTTATCTATGCCGCCCGGTCCGTCGCGGATGTCATCTCGATTACCGTGGCGGCGGAGGTCCCGGCGGCGGTACCGGCAATGTTGAGGTCTGCAACTAGGACGGCCACGGCGGCGCGCTCGAGATCGGGCCGCCGTCTCCTCCGCAATCGGTCATGCCCGGGGGCAACGGAGCCAAACCGCAGGGCCCTGCATGCAAGAAGCCGAACAGCAGCCTCCGCCACAAGGATATTCACCACATGATCGCGCGCGACGGCCTCCTCAACCGCCCGAGTAGCCGGAGCAACGCGATCGCTTACCTACTTGATGGAGTATGATTTGATGTCGAACGACCAATTGTTCGGCAACAGTCTTCCGCCGCCGCTGTCCGGTATCCGCAGCTGACTGGTCCAATCCGACAGATAGCTCAACGTGTCGGCCGGCCCCTGAAGCTTGCGCTGAATGTCCGGCAGATCGAGCAATTGCACGCGTCGCTCGCTCAGGATCGCAACGATGACGGCGGACCCGGCCGGCGGCGCGACGACATATTCAAATCCACGTTGCTGTGCCGCCGGGGTCGGAACGATGAATTGGACGCCAGGCTTGACAAGATTCATGTCGGGTCCGACCGACTGCGCCAATAGCTCGGCAGTCGGGAAGATCTGGGACATCCGCCCGTCCGCATCAACATCCACCAGCATCAGATAGCCCGGCTTCCTGGCGGTTACGCCGAATGACACCTTGCCGCCAATGTTGACGGTTGGACCCGGCAGGATTTCAAGCGCCACGCCGGCGGCATTTGCCGGGCCGCGCGGGGCCTGTACGCGCCAGAGCAACGGAGCATTCGTCGCACCTGCCGATGGAGCGGCCGATGGCGGCGGCGTCGCCCACGCGGCCCCGCCTCCTGCCAGCAGCAGCACGATCGCGAACCAGGATTGCTTGCGGGAAACCAGTTTCGCTGGCGACATGACCGGCTGTCACAGCTTCGTCAGGGAACGCTGAAAAAGCCGATTGACGCGATCCGCGCGTCCGCCGGCAGGTAGCGCTCCAGACTCTTGATCACCTGCCCCGAGGCACGGCGCCGGTTGAGCTGCATCAAGACCGTCTCCAGATCAACCATCCGCTGCTGCGAGGTTACCGCGACGATCTGCTCGGCGCCAAACGGCTCGCCTACCCGAAGAGGCAGCCGCAGATTTGCTGACCGAGCCATCGCGGCATCGGAACCCACCGGATACAGCATCTGGATGGTTCCATCACCGGACACGTTGAATAGCAGCACCGCCCGCGAACCGACGTCGGACAATTCGACCTCGACGGTCTGTCCGCTGCGCTGCTGTCGGTCATCCGGCCAAATACGCATCAGCTGCGGCGACTGCGTCGCCATGCGCTTCAGCTCCCGAATTGCCGCGGTTCGGTTGACCACTGTCGTCAAACCGCCAACGTCGACGCCATAGGCGACCACGTCGCCCCAGGCGATCACATCATGGGATACGGGGTCCCAGATCAGGTCGGGATTATCAGTCGGTTGAACGGCCTGCACGCTGGCGTCCTGCGGCTTGACGCTGGTGAAATAGCCCATCTTGCCGTCAAGCGCTGCCAAGCGGATCGGCGTGGTGAGGCGGAAGGGTGGCAGTGCGGCACTGGGCGCAGCCGGGGCGGTCGCAGCGGCACTGGTTGGAGCGGTTTGCGACTTGGCCGTAACGGCCGGCGGCGCAGGGGTCTGCTTCTCGGCGGACGCGACGGTAGCGACCTGGCCGGAGGCAGCTCTCGCCGCCGTCCCCTGGATCAGCACCACGCCGCGGGTCAGTTCGAACGCGACCTCGGTTTCCGGCATCTGTGCCGGCGACGATACCGTCACGATATTCTGGCGCTGGTCGGACAGTTGATAGACCACCTGCCGAACATTGCTGAAAAGCTCTTTCAGGGTCACCTTGCCATCATGATTGATGTCCGCGTTGCCCTCCACGGCGCGCGCAACGGCATAACTCAGGGCGCCGCGCAGGCCATCGATCCCCGGAATCCGCACTTCCGGCGCCTTGGTGTGCCGATCGACCGCGGCGATGAACGCGGTGTGGTCGAGATCGAGTTCGGACTTCGGGTCGTCGCTGCTCGACACCGGCTTCAATTCATCGACCAGCAGCGTGTAGCGGGGCACCTGCCGAAAACTCATCTCAGCCGCCCGCGGATCGATATCGCGCACCATTCCGCCGCCATGGCAGGTATCCGCGACGAAAATCACCCTTGCGCCGCGCAATTCGAACTGCCGGATGAAATGGTTGAATTCGCTTCCCAGAATGCGCTCGACCGACCCGGCGGGCGTGGTCGCGAATTCAGGCAGCAGGAACACGTTCTCCATTCCGTCCGGTTCGGAGCCCTTGATCCGCTCCGGCTCCTGCGTGCCGTGGCCTGCGATCGACAGGAAGACGAGATCGTTGCTCTTGGTCCGCTCCACCAGTGAGCTGATCTCGCGCAGCACGCTTGCCCGGTCGGCCTGTGCGTTGGTCAGCTCGACCACGTCGCTGACGCCCATGGTCCTCAGGCTCGACACGATGTCATTGGCGTCGGCGACCGCGCCCTTCAATTTGCGTACATGCTGGTAGTCGTCGATCCCGATGACGAGCGCCCGGAGCGCCGCACCGTCGGGATTGCTTATCGACAGTTCACCCGCCGCATGCGCGCGCTGGAGTTGCAGGCCGATCAACGCGGCGAGCAGGATGGCGGCACACAGCCAACCGGTCCTTCGATCAAAGCCCCTGAGCGTTCGCATCGCGATCCACCTCGATATCAAGCAGGTCCGCCCTGGAACCGCACCGGCAAGGCAGAGCGGCAGGAATGCCGTCCGGACCTCCCGAAACCAGCGCGCAGGCGGTGATCCATGTTCATCTGTAGCCTTGGCAAGACCTCAGGTTCAGCGCCGTTTGTTCGCCGTCTTGCGGCCTGTCGGCGCCTCGGTCTCCTGATAGGCGTTCGCGGAAACGGTCGTCTGATCGTCTGCGAACGCCCGAAAGCGGACCGGAACGTAACCGCGCGCAAGCAGGCTCGCGAGCGGGTAGACGTTGCGGCAGACCCGACCGTTGCAGCCACCCGTCGAGGATTCCATGACCTCGGCCTTGCGATCCGGGGTGAACCGCAGGAACAACATCACGTGGGAACCCGGTTTGTTCAGGGCGTCACCAGGCTTGAGGTCCCAGGGGTTGGTCACCGGCGCGGCGATCGCGGGAATGGCAGCGGTCGTGTAATGGACGGAAAGTCCCCACGTGGCACTGACGAACGCCGAACAGTCGACACCCGCCACATCCGGCCGTGGCTCGTTACGGGTGCAGACATTGCCCGCCAGGGTCCCGCCGTCGATCCGCTGCCGGAAATTCGCGAGCGAACCGTGGCAGCCCCAGCAATAGGGCACACCCCGCACTTCCTGGTTTACCTTGCCCTGCAGATACCACGGCCGGCGAATACGGCTGAAACCGGAGCATTGGCTGTCGGGGTCGCTGCCGTAGTTCGCCGGTGTCAGCTTCCACTGGATGCCCTCAAAGGCGAAGGCCGTCTCGATCGCCTGCTGACGATTGGACGGCCGCACGGCGGCGGTCGCATTGAACTTGATATCCGGCCGCGCCGCCGCCGGCGCGGCCGCCGTGCGCGACGGCCTGACGTCAATGACGGATACCTTCCCCAGGGGGCGGAAGCCGACACCAACCACCTCGACGCCATCCGGCTTGGTACGCAGAAAATAGACGTCGCCGTCGCCCGAGACGGTGACGAACCGCCGGGTCACGGGCGTGTTCTCCAGCGGCAGCTCGTAGATACCCTCAAGGCGTCCGTTCGCGGCATAGCGTGCGACGAAGGTGGAGGCATTCTTGCCCGACGGCGGAATGTCCTCGGCCAGCACGTAGAAGCGGTCGCTGTTGTCGATCTCGAGAAACTCCACGGTGCCGAGCTGGTTGCGGACGCGCAGGCCGAGCTGACCGATGGTCTCGTTGGAGACCATGGTCTGGATTTCGACCCGAACGCCGGCATTGCCCTTGTCGGGAATGATATCGGCGATCACCGATCCCTTGCTGCGCGAGGCGATATATTGCCGATCGGGCTGTCGCGTCGTCCTCACGATGGCCGCGCGCGTATTCTGATCCAGCAAGTCGGTCGGGCTGCTCAGCGCCTGCGAGCCCATCTGTGCGAAGGCCGAAATGGCGACCTGGTCGTCGGTTCCGCGGGATGAGACTTCCTCCAGTTGGATCTCGTCGCCGCCCAGCCCGCGTGTGGACTGTCCTGGTGCCGCCTTCAGCATTCGCACACCGCCGTCCCAAACCATGATGTCGTCGTTATGGACGACGAGGTCGGTGGGCTGGACGTCGCCAGGCATCTTCAGGATGTCGGGAGCAGTGTTCGGTTGCTTGGGGTCGAACTGCAGAATGCGGCCATTGATTTGATCGAGCACAAACAGATTTCCCTGTCCGTCAGCGCTGAGCGCTTGCGGGCCCGCGAGTTCGACGTCCTGGCTGGCCGCGACGATCCCCACCATGGATGCAGCCGAACCGCCGGCAAAGCTTCGCACGACCGCATCGTCGGCCCGTGCCCCGGTGGCCGCTATGGCAGTGCCAACGATAGAGAGCCAGATCCAGCTAGATCGACGAAGCATATCCGCCTCAATGTAACCGAACCGAATGCGGCGTCAGTCCGACTAATCCAAGACTGCCTAATCCAAGACTGCGCGAGTGCAGTGTCAATTGGTGGCGAGCAACCCCGATCCCGTTCAACTCTTTCACTGGACGGTGATAGTCCGAACTCCTTCAGCCTGCAGTGCAAAATCATGGCCAGAAACAGATTTGAGCAAGTCAGCGAAATCCAGCCCGACGCGATTACGCTGGTTTTGAGATGCGACAATGCCGGCGCCTCCGGGTCAATCGTGTTGCCGGCCGCCGCAAGCGGAGGTCGCCTGAGCAGCGACCAGGTCAGCGCCCATATGCCCGCCCAGGATGCCTTTCGCGGCGCAATCCGTCTCGCCAATGACATGAAGCTCGCGATCGTGGTTTGCGACCCCGATGGCGTCTGGAAGCCGGAATGGGGCGACCTTTATCAGGCGATCGATTGACCCGCACGGGCAGACGCTGCGGCGCCGCATGGAGGCCGGCATGGCAAATGGAGCGTTAAGCGGGCTGCCGTTGAGGTCGCGAGCCTTGATGATCGTCCTGTTGGCCGCAACCGGCTGGCCTGCGCGGGCGAACGATTCGGCAGCCGAATTGTCCATCGGCGGGCTGCAATTCGTCCGCACCAAGGACGTGGCCATGGCGAGCGAAGAGCTTCGTATCGGGCTGGACCGGGTCAGCGTTCGCTACCAATTCGTCAACCAGACGAGCAAGCCGGTTGCGCTCACTGTCGCCTTTCCGCTGCCGGACATCGACCTGTCCGAAGCCGAGAGCATTGCGCTTCCATCGAGCGATCCGGTCAACTTCGTCGAGTTCGAGACGAGGATCGACGGCAACCCGGTGCCGCTGGCCATCGACCAGCGCGCCATGGTCGGCAACAAGGATGTCACCGCCCTCCTCCGTCAGTTCAAGCTGCCTTTGCTGCCGCTCGGTGATCGGGAGATACGGGTGGCCGACCTGCCGGCGACAACCCGCACGAAGCTGATCGATGATGGCCTTCTGATGCCTGCCGGCATGAGCGACAACGGTCGCCAGCAATACACGCCCGGCTGGATAACCAGGACGTCGGCTGTTCGCGAGCAAGTGTTCCCAGCAGCGCATACCGTCACGGTCGAACATCAATATCGCCCGAGCGTCGGCTCCAGCCCTGACACGGTCCTGCGCGCGGGCCTACGTCGCAGCGCGGCGCTAGGCCCGGAGGTCGAGCGATACCGGAGAGACTATTGCATTACGGATGCGTTCCTTGCCGAATTGGACAAGCGCACAGGCGACAGCCAGGCCAATACCGCAAAACTGCAGGAGCGGCGCATTTCCTACGTGCTCAAGACGGGTGCGAACTGGGCGGGTCCAATCCGGTCCTTCACGTTGACGATCGATCCGGGCGGCGACGACCGTCTGGTCAGTTTTTGTCCAGGGCGACTCAAGCCGGCATCTGCCGACAATTCGCGGCAGTTCACGGCGAGCGACTTCAAGCCGGATGCCGACCTGAAGATCCTGATGATCGGCAAGTTCTGAACGGCAGCTCAATTGGTGAGCATCACATAGCGTCCAGCCGCGGTGATGGTCACGTTGCCGCGTTGAGCTTCGCTGGTTGCCTGCAGGAAGAATGTGTCGGCAGCCATCGGTCGCGGCTGGCGCAATGAATCCAGAACCCGCGGGGCTGCGACGGCCAACAGGAGTTGCGGACCGGTCGTACGCTCCATCGGCAGGGCAAAGGAAAGCGAATCGACGCCCGGCTTCAGGAGGTAGGACAAACTCCGCACCTCGCCGCGATCCGAGACCATGAGCAGTTCCACCACCCGGTTGGCAAAATTCTCGACGGTCCCATTGAGGGTCTCGCCGGCCTTCAGCTCCGTCGCCGACAGGTTGATGCGCGGCGCCCGCGCTTGATCGCTTCCGACCTGACTGAGGAATTTGACGGCCGGACATTGCGCCTGGTTCACCTGCCTGACGCCGACCGAAGCCTCAAATCCCTGCTCCTTTCGAAACGCCTTGTCGAAGGTATCGAACGGGGCGGTCGAGGCGCCGAAGCCTTCAATGACGGCTGCGCTTGAGCTCACGGCAACAGGCAGGATGAAGAAGCAGTCCGCCGCCCGCATACTGGGCAACATATTTGCGGATGCGCTCGGCTCGACCCGGCCCGTCGGGGGACGGAGATGGCGTCAACGTCGGCTGAGACGGCAGCTTCACCGGCTCCTGACGTGCCGGCGGTGGCGGAGCAGGCTCGCTCGTCGGCGCGGATGTCCCGGCGAGTTTCGGAGGTGGCGGCAAGGCCGCCAAGCCCGATGTCTTCCAGACAAATTTATAGAAGGTGTACCCACCGCCGCCCAGCAGAAGCAGCAGCCCCGCGACGCAAGCGCTGAGCCAGATGCGGCGAGAGTTCCGCGTGGTTGATGGCACCCGCTCCTGCTGCGCAGACGTCCCGGCTTCCGGCTTCCCCAATGGATCGAAGCCGTAGAGCGGCGCGGCGGACGGCTGCGCCGAACCCGCCGGCGTCCAGTTGGCGACTTCCGCCATGGTCGGGCGCAACGCCGGGTCCGGCTGCAGCATCCTCTCGAGAAGCGGCCTGATGCGCATGTCCACTGCGCCGAGATCGGGCACGCGCCGACGCTTCTCGACCAGCTGAAACTGGCTCCCGCCCATATCGAGCTTCTGTCCGGTCAGGGCATGGAACAGCACGAGACCAAAGCTGTAGACGTCGGATTTCGCGGTGACATCGTTGCCGTACAAGCCGACCTGTTCCGGCGACGCGTAATTGTCCTTGCCGGCGAAGCCGGAGCCGATGATGGTCTTGTCACCCATCTGCGTCGACCGGGCGATCCCGAAGTCGATAATCTTCGCCCGCCTTACATCGTCGAGCGGCACGATGATGTTATCGGGGGAGACATCGCGATGGATAATGCCGTGCTCGTGAGCGGCCTGAAGGCCCGATGCGACCCGCCGCATCAACTTGATCAGCGCTTCGAAGGTCAGCGGCCCGTCGTCGAGCATGTTCGACAGCGAGCGTCCGTTCACAAACTCCATCGCCAGATACGGGCGCTGCAGTGCGGGTTCGACCGTGAACAGGAAGTAGCGAACGATTGCTTCGTGCGGAAGATTGTGAAGCGCGGCCGCCTCCCGGCGGAACAGCGCAAGCGCCGCCTCGTTGTCGACCATGTCGGGCAGCAGCATCTTGACCGCGACGGGCGATCCGGTCTGGATCTCGCGGCATCGGTAGACCTCACCCATGCCGCCTGCCCCGATCATCGCCTCGATCTCGTAAATGCCGTTGAGCCGGGTGCCGGCCGGCACACCGCGGTAGGATGACCGAAACGGATCGTTCGCGGTCATGGTCGCGGCTCCCGATCAAGCGGCGTCCTCGTAGGCTCTGAGGATCGCGGCGCGAGCAATCGCACGATCACGATCGTGACGTTGTCGAGCCCGCCGCGATCAAGTGCGAGCGCGAGCATGTCGTCGCAGGCGGCCTGGGCAAGGCGGGTGGCCGCGTGCTGCTCGATCTCGTCGTCCCGCACGTGCCGGGTCAAGCCGTCACTGCAAATCACGAAGATGTCTTCCGGTTCGGCCGGACCGGTCACCACCTCGAGCTCAGGGTCGGCGACGACACCGACAGCCCGGGTGATGGCATTGCTCGGCCAGTCCTGGACCTCTTCGCGCGATAGCGCGCCATCGGCGATCAGCTCCTCCAGCTCGCTGTGATCGTGCGACACCTGTGTGATGCCGTGGCGGTTGATCAGGTACACCCGGCTGTCACCCGCCCAGATGCAGGCATAATGGCCGTCGCGTACGAGCAGGACTGCCGTTGTGGTCCCGACAATGGCACCCTGCCTTTCATGGCTGAGTGCCAGGATCTGCTGGTTGGCGCTGAACAGACGCGCCTCGCATTGCGCCAACAGGTCCGCCGCGGAGTCCGGCGCGCCGATGGAATCAAGCGACTCCACCACGATGCGGCTGGCAAGATCGCCCGCCTCGTGACCGCCCATGCCGTCAGCGACGGCCCACAGGCCGACGTCGGTCCTTACCAGGCACGCATCCTCGTTCCGCGCCCGCACCCGTCCGGCGTGAGTGACGCTACCGACATCGAACAAGGAGGGGACGTGTGCCATCGCGCGTCATCCCGTCCCGGATACTTCGCGGCCAACGTCGCCGGTCAGCAATGTGGAATAGCGAAACGGATCCGGCAATCCGCGGCAACAGAGTGCGACCGGCGAAAACCCTTCGCCCCCGGCGGTCCACCAGAAACTAGCCGCGGCATAGACTTGAGGGTTGGCGCCGCAGAGCGTGCCGAACGACTCGGCAAACCCGTCGACCGTCGAAACCATTCCCAGCGTCGCATCGCTCAGCGACACGACCGGCGGTCGATCGGTCCCCGGCGTCCGCAGACGCGGAAGCGCGAGACGATCCAGTGCATCGGAGATCTGCTCGAACGTCGCAGCCCGGTCCAGGGTCGAGAGCAGGAACGTCTCCACTTGCACAAACCATTCGTCCTGCGGATCGATGTGTGGCGGCGACAGCGCGGCGTCGCCATCCGGCACCGCATGCAGCGTCAACGGATAGTATCGCCCCACGCCGTCAAGCGAGGGCATGATCGCTCCTGCGACGGTGGTGCCGCAGATCGCGGCGCCAAGCCAGAATCGCCAAATCGGCGCGGTCAGGAATGCTTCCTGCCAGCCGGCGCCGAGTTGATGGCGGCTCGCGGAGATGGCTGCCTGCACCCACGGCTCCCAGACTTCGAGGAAGCTGCGCGGCGTCGCGATCGCGATGAAATCACGCTTCGCGCCGATCTTGCCGAATAAGCCGCATCGCATGGTCATATTCCGGTCGGGCAACGAAACTCGCGGAGCACTGACAGGTTTAGCGGATTGCGCAACGATCCGGTCGAAATCTGATAGTTGAGCTCGCGTCCGGCAACAATGAACGTTGCGCTGGCGGATTCCGCCTTGGCGACCAGCGAGCCAGCCTCCAGCATTCGGAACAATGACCAGGGGCCGATGCGCTCAAGCACGGATGGCGAGCCGGTCTCGTTGCTGACCGAAATTGCCGTCCGCGGCGATGGGCCGGGCCAGAGCACCGTCGTCGGTGAATTGCTCTGCGGCGGCGGCGGAGGAGGAGCGGGTTGCGGCGCGCCAAACATGGAGGGGGTTGCGGCTGGTCCTGGTGTGGTTGCGCTCGTGATCGTCGTGCCGCCGATCTCGGTCTTTACTGTGATGCCGGGTCCTGCCGCAGCCGGCGGCCGGATCGCAAAGGACACCGCCGGCACACCGCCGCCAGTCTGGAAAAAGGCATCGCGGATATAGGCTGCGTTCTGGAACTGCTTTAGCGTATCGGGCGAGAACGATCGGCCGACGGGGCTCTCCTTCCGCCAGACCCATTCGGATCGCGACGTATCCGCATAAGGCGCCAGGAACTGAGTGAAGAACTTGTCCATGACACCGTTCGGGCTGAACAGTTTGGCAAAGTCCGCGAGCGGGACTTCCTGACCGCTGCTCCGTACGAACGGGTAGCGGTTGGTCACCGTCTGCTGACAGACCGGCGTGACCTGATCGCGCAACGACTGCAGGATCTGACCGGCCGTGGAGGCGGCGATGCTGCCTTCGAACTCCGCGGCCGCCGCCCGCAGCATATCGGAAAATGGTGGCGGCATACGCGAGGCATTGTTGCGCAGCGCCGCAACCTGGGTCTGAAGCCCCGCCGTTGCTTGCGCCGTCAGCTGCGGATTCTCGACCATCAGCGTCAGATTCTGCGCGATGTCGTTCAGGTTTGCGATCGTCGAGTCGATCGGCCGGCGGGTGCTCTCCCCTTCAAGCACTGCATGGTAGGGTTTGAATTGCGACTCGATCGCCGCACCGGGCGTACCATCCTGGGCGTTGTTGAACAGCGCCGGCGCGGTCACCACGGGCGGCGCGGCCGGCGTGCCGCCGCTCGCCGGCTTCGGGCGTTCCTTGGTCAGCATCGTCTCGTCGCGCACCGACTCCAGGATTTGCCGCATCGGCGAAGTCGGCGCCGAAAGCGCCCTCAGCACCTCGTATTTCGGCTTGTCGGCGAGCAATTTCTTCAGACGCAGACTGCCGAGCGCGGTCCGCCACGTCGTCACGAACTCATTGGAGTAGATGCTGAGCAGATCGCCGGCCAGATTGTCATACTGCTGGTCGATTGCCGATTGCTGGCCGGCGTCACCCAACACCCACCGCTCCCGCTTCATGCGCTCCGACAATCCGGGCAGTCGAGCGATGAACTTCTGATTGAAGCCGTTGTAGGTGAAGAACTCGGGCACCCGCACATTGTCCAGGGGCTGCCCAGTCGTGGTTTCGAAGACAACTGCCACGTCCGGACCGCCTCGGCGGCTGGCGATCCAGTCGCCGGCGGTCGATCCTCGAGCCTCCGACTTCAGGAACTCGTAGGCGCGTTGCGAGACGCTGAGGCGCGCCAATGAATTCTGGGCCTGCTTGATCAGCCGTCCGTCAAGCTCGACCAGCGGCGGCTGCTCGGTTTCGAGGTCGAACATGGCGACGAGATTTTCGTCGAGCAGACGCCGCCCTTCCGCATTGGTCGCGCCAGGATAGAGGTTGTCCGCCCAGTCGCGCTGCATCCAGGAACGGATGAGCTCGCGGTCCGGGGATTGCAGGCCGCCGAGCATCAGGTAGACCTTCAGCGCCTCATAGACGAAGGCAGGCTCGTTGATGCGCGCATTGAGCTGCTCTTCCAAACGGTACAGCAAGCGAGGCCTGAACATGCGCTCAAGCGCGGTGTGATAGGCTGCCTTCGCGGGCGACAACAGGCGCGCGTGCTGACTGAGCCCGTAGCGCGCCGACAGTGCGACCGGCTCATTCCGTGAGGCATAGCCGGCCGGGGCGTTCCGCAGCCGATAGAGCAGCGGCAGCACCTTGTCGAGATCATGATCGGCGATCAGCGTTTGCTTGATGAGCGGCGCCCCGGCGGCGGCATACTCGTTGTCCGCCTGCAAGCTCTGCTCGATCAGATCGGAGTTGCGCTTGTAGCTGGTCAGCCACGCACCGACCAGTCCGATCGCCACCAAACCTATCAGCGACAGCGCCGCGGTCTTGAGGATCAAGGCGCGGCGCACCGCAGCGCGGTCGGTCGAGACCCAGTCGGCCTCGCCGATGATGACCTTCGAAATCAAATCGGCAAGGAAAAAGCTCTTGCCGGTTCCGGAGTACGATCCGGCACCGACTTCCTCCGCGCCGAACGTACGCGCCAACGATCCGATCAATTGATCGATCGGCGTACCCTGCTGGGTGCCCGATGTGAAATAGAACCCACGCAGATTGGCATTCACGTGATACCGCGTCGGCTCAAAAATCTGGTTGAGGAAATCGTGTATCTGCGGCTTGAGCCGCGCCATCTGCGCCGGGAAGCCGAACAACTGCACCCGGTGCTGCGGCGTCGGCTCGTCCTGCAGACGGTCGAGCGTTTCCTCGCTCAGACGCTCCAGCAGGCGATCGAACTCGACCGGGACCTGCCCCACCAGATTCTGGGTCTTGTCGGCGGTCTGGAACGTGGCCCCCCAGACCTGGCGCCGGCCGGCCTCGCCGAGATAGGCGAAATATTCGGTGAAACCGGCAACGAGATCGGCCTTGGTGAACAGCGCGTAGACCGGGAAGCTCACTTTCAGCCTTTGATGCAGTTCGAGGAGCCGCATCCTGATGGCATCGGCATGAAGCGCGAGTTCCTGCTTCGGCAGCGTCAGCACGTCCTCCAGACTGATCGCGACGAGAACGCCGTTGATCGGCTGGCGCGACCGATTTTTTTTCAGGATGTCCAGGAACGACAGCCAGCTTTCCTTGTCGGCTTTGCTGTTCGAATCCTGGGTCGTGTAGCGACCGGCGGTATCGATCAGCACCGCTTCCTCGGTAAACCACCAATCGCAGTAGCGAGTCCCGCCGACGCCGGCGATCGCCGCCGGCGTCGCCCCGCGCGCGAGCGGAAACTTGAGCCCCGAATTGACCAGCGCAGTGGTCTTTCCCGCACCTGGCGGACCGATAATGACGTACCAGGGTAGATCGTAGAGATATCCGGACTTGTTGCCGCTCGCGGTCTTGAGCGTTGCGAGCGCATCCTTCATGCGCTCCTTGAGCACCGGCTCGTCGCTGACAGCCTGGTCCGCAGCGCTGACGCCGTCGGCGATCTCTTTGGCATTCTTGCGTCGCTTGAAGAAATGAAGGCCGGTGATGCCTGCCGCCGCCGCGCCGAGCAGCAGGATCGCGATCTGGCGAACGATGTGATTTTCCAACGGATGCCAGTCGCCGAAAGCAACGAAGGGACCGGCAAGGTAGATCACCGCCCCAAGCGAGCTGAGCCCGACTCCATAGAGAACGATGCGTAGAATGTCCTTGGCGAGCATATTGACCGGTACCTGTCGCTTATCGCGTGAGCTTCTGGCGTCCGCCTATTCGCTACGTTCGATGAAGATTTCGACCCGACGGTTTTTGGCACGCCCCTCGGGTGTCGAATTGCTGGCAATTGGTGAATCCGATCCCTTGCCGTCGACATCGACGCGCGAACCATCGGCCAAGCCGGGCTTCAGCGCGGCGGCAACCGCCTTGGCGCGCTCGACCGACAATTCGAAATTCGAGGGGAAACGCACGGTGCGGATCGGCGAGTTGTCGGTATGGCCAACCACCCGGATTCGCCCCGGCTCGTTGTCGAGCGTCGCCGCGACGCGGGCCGCGATCGGCTTGAAACCATCCAGGATGGTTGCCTGGCCCGAGGCAAACAGTGCGAGATCGCACACCCTGATCACGATGAAGCTCGCCGTCTGATCCGCGGTCATGGCGCACGCCGTCTTCTCCTGTGCAAGCGCGTTGCGAATGCGCTGCAGCTGGGTGATGCGGTCCGGCGGTGGCGGCGGAGGCGGTGGTGGCGGCGGCGCAACGACGCGGCGCTTGAGCTCGATCGGATCGCCGGGATGCAGTGCCAGCGCGACTTGCGCAGCATTCTCCGCACGGCCAGCCAGCAACGTTCGCAGAACGAAATAGGATCCGGTTAACAGCGCAGCGACCACCGCCGCCACCAGCCAAGCCGGAATGCGCAAGTGCTTCCGCCGACCGGCCAAGGCCTGTCCGCGCCAGTGCGGCGACAGATCGTTGGTCGGCTTGGGCCGAACCCGGCGCAGCGTTTCATAGAGGTTGCGCTGGATCACCTGGAGGTTCGCAAGTCCGCCCGGCGACGTCCGGTGGATTCCCTGGAATCCGAGCGCAAGGCAGGCGTGCTGAAGCTCGAGCACCGGATAGTTGACGAGCGGATCAGTCTTCAAATGGTCGAGAATCTCGAAGAAGCGTACGCCGCCCACGCGCTCGCCGAAGAACCGGCTGAGCATCGAGTATTGGGCCCAGACGTGCCGGTCGTCGGTCGGAATGTGCTGCACAATATCGTCGGCGGTCGCGCACAGGATATACTTTGCCGTATTGGCCTGGTGCTCGGAAATGCCCGCCGAGCGGATATCCTTTTCGAAGAACTTGATGGCGTCGGCGACCTGCTCCATCAGGCTCGCGAATGACGCCCGCATCAGCGCGACGCGCAGCCGGCCGAGCAACTGCAGCAAAGGGCCGCCGGCGCGCATCACCGGATTGGCGTTTGGCGCAACCAGATCGTCGACACGCAACGGCGGTCCGGGCGGCAGCATCGGTTGCGGCGCCTGAGCCTGCGCCGGTGTCGAAATCCATTCCTCCGAGGGCTGGCTGGTCGGCGGGGCGGCGTAGCTTGCGCCCTGCGGTGTGGGAGAAAACGAGGGCGGTGGCGAAGGGCCACCCGGCGAAGCCATGGGCGATGGCGAGTACGCCGGACGGCTGGCAGGTCCCTCGCCTGCTGGAGGTTGAGGGGCCGGAGCCGGCGGCATCTTCCCGCCGGGGTTCGGACGGATGATGGTCCGCTCACCCCGACCGAAAGGATTAACCGGCTTGTCCCTGTCGGTCATGGCCGCTCTTCCAGGATGGCCCAAAGGTACAACTCAAGCTCCGGCCAGTCGCCGGAAAAATGCATCCCGATCGAGGCCGCGGTGCTGAACTCGGGCCACAGCGGCGACTTGCGATCGAGATAGAAATAGACGTGGTCTGTGATGGCTCGGATGTGCGGTGGCGGCGTCGGCAGATGCACCAGGGTCAAACCCGGCAGGTTTGCGTGCACGATCTCGGTCATTTTTGTGTTGGGCCCGACCTTGAACAGGTGCGGGAATTCATTCTGAATCTCCACGAGAGGCCGCCGCGCGGCGACCTCCAGCACCAAGGTCGCATTTCGGAACAACGCGCGATCGCGGATCGGCGATACAAATGCGTTCTGGGCGCGTTCGATGATCTCCAGACGAATCGCCCGCCTGCCCAGCCGCGCGCTCAGGAAATCCTGGATGTCGCGGACCAGGGGCGTGAAGACGTATTCGAGGTTGTCGTGATCGTATGCCGGGTAGTCCCGTGCGCGTCGTTCGGTGGTCGCGAAGGTCGCAAGCTCACCGGCAAACCTCAGCAATTCCTCGTACAGCCGCTCGGGATGCACGCTGCCGGACCGTTTGAAATGAGTCAGCACCGGAATGGTCCGGTTCAGTACCTGCAGCACCAGATAGTCGACGCTCTGCAAACCGCCGCCGGACGACGGATCGACTGCGTAGCGCGCAAGCTCGTCGAGCTTGGTCTCGACCCAGCCGATGATTCGATTGAGCCAGCCATCGACAACCGGATGCGCGGCGCAGACCAGCATCGGCGGCACAAACTTGTCGTCGAACAGGATATTCTTGTCGCGCACTTCGAGGATGCGAGCGATGCCGAGACCCATGTATCCCGGCTTGCTCGTCTTGCGCAGTTCGAACGACAGGCGTGGATAGACAACGTCGATCTCTTCTTCGATGCGCAGCGCCGAGGTTGAATCGATAAACGTTTCGGCAGTCCGAACGTAGCGACTTGCGCTGTCGGTGCGATCCTCATCCACCTCCCGCGTATTGGGAGCCGCGACCGGCATCATCAGCCAGACGATCTGGCCTGCGGCCGAATCCGGCACTTCGATGGCTTCCGGGATCGGGCTGTCGGCAGGAATGTCGAACGGCGTTCCGTCCGGCATGACGCCGGTCGCACTGCGCACGGCGAATTTGCTCTGCTGGGTAAGATCGCTATCGATCTCGAGCTGGGCAAAGCCCCAGGGGTACGGTGTCGTGTAACGAACGCGCTTTTCCAGCAGATGCTCGAGATAGCGATCGTTCTGCTGCAAATGATGCGGCCGCAGGAACAGACCCTCCGACCAGAAAACTTTGCTGTACCAAGACATTCCTACATCCACTTGGCAATGATCGGCGACTGCATCGTCACCGACAGTTCACTTTGACCCCGACTTGTCTGCGCGGTCGTAATATTCGGAGAAATGCAGCATGAAGGTATCGATCGGCGCGCTCTCGTCGCGACCGAGATGCGCGTTCCAGCGCGTCAAGAATTCATCCCAGAGCTTGCTCTTGTTCGAGCCGAACAAGGACCGTGCACCGCGCTGAAGCTCGAGCTCGCGCGCCATCAGCGTCGGATCGATGCTGGCGATTAGTCCCCGGACGGCATGCTGCATTGCAGCATAGGTCTTCAATTGATGGGATTTGAGGTCCTTGAAGCCCTGGGCGAAGGCATGCGGCGCATCGAGGTAACTGCGCGTCGGCGGCCCGAACAGGATACGCATCGCGTCTTCTGCGGTCGGCGAGAATTTCAGCGGATTGTTCTCGATGGCCTGGATGGTGGTTTGGCTGGTGCTGCGCGTCAGCTGCTTGGCCTGGGTGCGCGCCTGCAGCAGGGCCATCAAGTTTTCCACCGTCATGCGCAGGATGACGCCGAGCTGTTCCGCGAGTTCAGCTTCGGTCTTGTCGGCAAAGAAACCGTCCGGCAGCCCGGCAGCACGTGCGACCAGGCGCGCAAACTCGGGATTGCCGATCGACGCCGCCGTGGCCGGTGCCGGCTCGGCCAGTTGCGGCCGCGGCGCTCCCACATGCCCTGTCGGTGAGGGCACCGGCGGTGGCGGGGCAGCCGCGTCGTCGTCGGCCCACACCGACGGTCGGCGCGGCGTCGGCATCGCGTGCACCACGTCGACTGGCGGTTTTGGCGTGGCGACCGGACCGGCTGCCCAGCTCATGTCGTCGTGCAGCGGCGGCTCGCGTTGAGGCATCTGCGGCGAATACCGGACAGGATCCACACCCGCCGCGGGAACGCTCGCCGCCCAGTCCAGGAATTCCGGATTGATGGGCCGCGCGGCCTCGCGCGGTTTTCGCAACTGCTGCGGGTCGATTGGCGGCGGCACGTCGCGACCGGGAGCCCACAGTTCGTGGTAATCGGCGTGCTGCTGAGCGAGCAGAGCTTGCTGCTGCGCACCATGGCTCGGAGTGTCCTCGGCAGGCTCATCCAGGTCCAGCGAAACGCCAATGACATAGTGGCCGATGACGAGCCGATCGCCGTTGCGCAGCCGATGCGCTCCCCGCATACGCTGGTCGGCACCATTGAGAAAGGTGCCGTTGGTCGAGACGTCGTGCAGCCAGTAGCCGCCGTCGCGATAATGGACCTCGCAATGCTTCCCCGAAATCATCCGTGCCGGGTCGGGCAATGTCCAGTCGAGATGGCGGTCCCGGCCAATGTCGACCGAACGCCTTCCGGTGACGGTAAATGACACAGGGCCGCCGTCTGGAAGGTTCGGCTCGTTCTCGATGTTAAAGCGAAGCACCATCACATCGTCTCGTCAGCGTGGAGGGCGCGGTTCGCCGCGTGCCAATTGAATACCATCCTCCAGGCAGGCCGTCATTATCCGGTCCCTGGACTCACGGGTAAGCCGGCAGAGGCCGATCAAAAGGGCTGCGCGAACCGCTCGCGCTGTCTGGTCCGGCTTGGCTTCGACCGGTGCAAATTCCGCGGGAACCACGCTTCCGCCAGACCAACCCGCCGCCAGCGCCAGCCAGGTCGCCGGCTGCTCGGGATCGTTGGCGTTGCCGACCGCCAAAGCCTTGTTGCGCGATTGCTCGTCCGGTTGCCGGACCCAGGTCTCGGCAAAACTGAGCGACCTGCCTTCATTTCCGTCGAAATGGTCGAACATCTGCCGCAACGAGCGACAGCCCCAGGCGACGGCCACGCGCCTGGGGAGCAGATACGCGCAGAAGGATACAGCCTGGTGCCAGTTGCCCGCATCGGCCGCCTCCTGCAGGAAATCCAACGACAGTTTGTCCGGAGCGGCTTTGCCGACGTCGTAGCGCGCCAGCGGATAGGCTTCGAAGAGATCGCGAACTGTGCTGAACCGAACCTGATTCATGGCTGTCAGCCGACAATGGTTGGCGTGCCGTGGGCAACCAATGGGCCGCCGGCGGCGAGCGCCATGGCGGCCTGCGCGGTCATGGTGATGGTTGGGGCGTTGATGACGATGCCGGCTGGAGACAGGATGATCTGGCTTGGACCAACCTGCAGGGTGATATTGACGTTGGCCGAAAGGGTGATGCTCAGGCCCGCATCGACGGACTGATCCATCGCCAGCTTGACGTGCTGACCGCCCAATTGGATATCAAGCTTGTCGTTGCCGTTCTTGAGCGTGGTCTTGCGGGTATCGCCGCCGAACGCCGCCTCACCGATGGTCCTGGTCTCGGTGTCGCGGACCGTGACGTCGTAGTCCTTCTCGGCGTGCAGGGTGATCTTCTCGGACCCCTTCTTGTCCTCGAAGTTCCATTCGTTGTAGCCGCCTCCTCCCTTGGTCGAGTCGGATTTCAGACCCGCGATCGTCTTCTTGGACGGCAGGTCGTACGGCAGCTTGTATTCATCGTTGTATACGGTCCCTATCACCAGGGGCCGGTCGGGATCCCCCTCCAGGAATTCCACCACCACCTCCTGCCCGACGCGCGGGATGATCTGACCGCCCCAGCGCTTGCCGGACCAGACTTGCGCCACGCGCAACCGGCACGAGCGCTTCTTCTTTCGATCCCAGAAAAAGCGAACATAGATTTCGCCCAGCGACTCGACGTCGATTTCCTCGCTCGAATTGTCGTCCTTGGTCACCACCTTGGCTGTCTGAATGCCGTTGATCCTCGGCTTCGGCGTCGTCATGGGAGATCGAAACGGCCGATCGCTCGGCAGAAATTCGTAGCTGCCGAAGTAGACGTGCTGCCCGGCGTCGCCGGGGCCGCCAGTGCGATAGGATTCGATGGAAAACGAGTGAGCTGCCCGTACCACGAGATATTCGACGTTCTGCGAGTCTTTCGAGTGCTTCTCGAGCTTGGTTAGTCCGCCCGGAAACAGATTGACGGCGTCGCCGTTGCCCCGGCGGCGCCGATCCATCGCCTGCTCGGCCTGGAGCTGGATCTTCGCGTATCGCTCGCCGTCGGATTTTTCCTTGAACTTGCCGGGATAGTCGTAGAACTCCATCTCGGATCGTGTGTAGTGCTCGGAGCCCTTGGCGTCGCTGATCATCTGTGCGTTGGGCTTCTGGTAGTTGTAATCGTTGAGCTCGATCTTCCCGGTGCGGAACCGACGCTCGGAAGCCCATTCATAAATATGCTGCTCGCCGCGACGATCGGAGCCGGTAAGCGGGATGTAGGGGATCTTCGCGAGACCGTTGATTGGACTGTGCGAGGACTTGGAATCGGCCAGCACCAGCGTGTGCTTGCCGCCTTCATGCTTGAAGAAGTAGTAGATCCCGTGCTGCTCCATCAACCGGCACACGAAATCCAGATCGGTCTCGCGATATTGAACGCAGTATTCGAGCTTTGGACATGAGCCCTCTTCGGTAAGCTTGGACTCATAATCCGTGAAGCCGCGCTCGTTGAAGACCTCCTTGATGATGTCGGGCGCCTTCTTGTCCTGAAAAATCCGGCAATCGGTGGTCCGCGACAGCAGCCACAACCAGGGCCTCAGCACGATCCGGTAACTGAAATAGTCGTTCTTCACCCCCAGCCATTGGGCTTCCGTGAGAATGCCGCTGAACTCGCGTTCCTTCTCGTGCAATTTGATGGTGAGGGTGCACTGCTTGCCGATGGCCCGATCGAAATCGAGATCGGCTTCCTCGCTGAGACACTCGATGCGATATTCGAACAGTTCACTCAGACCTTCGGCGGCCTCGAACCGGGCAAAAACCAGAACGTCCTTGCCAAGGGGGGTCTTGAGCTCGCAGAGGCGGGTATCCTGGGTAAGCTGGCCCATGTGGGCGTTAAACTCCCTCGTTGACCGCGCGAGCTGCGCAATCGGCGCAGCAGGCGGTCAAGCACGAACAACCTAAATCCGAGCCGTCCATCGGTGGGATGGCCGACAAGTCCGCTCGGTGTCACTCTCCTGACGCGGCAACGCACCCGCCCGGGGAAGCCACTGCGGCACTCATGTAGTCGGTTCCAAGCGCTTGCTGGTTCACGGGAAACCGCCACCATCGCGGGAATGAACCGAGGCCGGCGTTGATCTGACCTACCAGTCAATCGGATCATGATCCCCCGCGTGATCCGCCAGATGTCATGGACTTGGTCGAGGGGCCAGGGCCTCGCAGACGGATCCTCTTTGCATGCTCGACGTCGCATCCCTGACCCAGCCCATCGCCCCGGACGATCCCTGCGGGCCAGACCTCGATGCGGCCGGCGACGTCCAGTACCTGAACTTCTTCGCAGCTGCGGAATCGCTGCTGCCGATGTCGTATTTCGAGGTCGTCAACGCGAATGGAGAGCGCGGACGCTTCGACCCGAAGGCCATCGATATTGCCGGCCAGTTCGCCGCTGCGCAGCCCCTGTTGGCTCGCACCCGCGATCTGCGCCTGACCATGTTGCTCGCCAAGTTTTCCATCCTGAACCGCGATCTCGACGGCTTCCTCGGCTGCCTGCGGGCAACCACCCTGCTGCTCCGCGAACAATGGGAAGCGGTTCACCCGAGGGGCGAGGACGGCGACTATGCCTTTCGTGCCGTCACCATCGAGGCGATCGACGTGTTTCCAACGGTGATCAACCCGCTCCAATTCCTCCCCCTGATCGAAAATCGACGGCACGGCAGCCTCAACTACCGTGCCTATCAGATTGCCAAGGGCGAAATTCCCGCCGGCGATGCCGATGTCGACACGCCAGATCTCGGAACCATCGAGCGCATCGTCGGCGAGACCGATCTCGACACCCTCAAGGCGGTGAGCGCCCGCTGTTCCGCGGTCGCTGCCGAGATCGCCGGCATCAAATCGGTTTGGCACGAAAAGTTGAACTCGGGGCAACCCATCAGTCTCGACCGGCTGGCGGGTGTCGCGAATGGCATGGCCGGCTGGCTCGCGACTCTGGTCACCGCACGCGATCCGGCCGCAATTGCCCCGTCCCCGGACGAGCTTGCTCAAGACGGCCCGCAGCTTCCGATCGAAATCGCCGGCGCAGTGACCTCACCCGGACAGGCATCCGCGGCACTGGCGGCGGCTGCCGACTATTTCGCTCGAAAGGAACCGTCGAGCCCGGCGCTGTTGCTAGTGCGGCAGGCACAGGACATGGTTGGCAAATCGTTTATCGAAGTGATGCGAATGCTGATGCCGGCCCACGTGGAAACCGCCGCCATCAATATCGGTCGCGACAAGGTCTTCGACCTGCCGATCGAGCGCATGGCGGAATTCGCCACCTCGCTCCCATCCGCGGCCGAAAATGAGGCTCAAGATACTGTTTTTTCGGCCGAAAATAGAGCGCAGGCGTTGGACTTGCTGAGCAAGGTCGCGTCGTTCTTCAGGGCCGCAGAGCCGTCCAGCCCGATCCCGTTCCTGGTCGATCGCGCACGCGAACTCGCACAGCGAGACTTCCTCAGCCTGCTGAACGAAGTGCTGCCCGAGGGCGCTCTGAAGGCGATCGATAAATCGAATTGAACCCGCCTTCCGTTCGAGGGGACTAACTGAACGGAAGGAAGCTCCGCCGACGAAAGACCGAGGCACTTCCCTGCCTGCGTCGCGCAAGTCGGCTTCCGCAGATATTTTTTTTGTGAAGAGGGCAACCCAATGGCAACCGACAGCGGTCAAAAATTCATTCGCCGAAACCGCGCACCGCGCGTGCACATCACTTACGAAGATCCCTACGACGCCGAGCGGCTGATCGAACTGCCGTTCGTCATGGGCGTCCTGTCCGATCTTTCCGGCAACAACCCCGGCATCGAGAAGACGAAGGTCGAGGAGCGCAAGTTCCTCGAGTTCGACATGGACAATTTCGACAACCGCATGGCGGCGATCCAGCCCGGCGTGACGGCGCGCGTCGCCAACCGTCTCAGCGACGGGTCCGACGAAAAGATCTCCGTCAACCTGCGCTTCAACAAGATATCCGACTTCACGCCGGTGGCGGTCGCCCGCCAGGTGCCGGCGACGGCCAAGCTGCTCGAAGCGCGTGAACAGCTCGCCAACCTGCTGCGCTACATGGATGGCAAGGTGGGTGCCGAGGACCAGCTGAAGAAGCTCCTCGCCGATCCTCAATTGATGGCCGCACTGCGCGAGCGCGCGACCGGCCAGTCCACCGAATCCGACAGCAACAGCTAAGGGAAGGAATGGGGACCATGGCAAAAGAAGCAATCCACAAAGAGACCACCGCCAAGGTCGGGACCGTCGAGGCTGACGAGTTCGCCGCCCTGCTGAAGCAAAGCTTCAAGCCGCGCACCGAACGTGCGGCGACCGAAGTCGAGAACGCGGTGTCCACGCTCGTTCAGGAAGCGCTGAAAGATACGAGCGTCATCAAGTCGGACGTGCTCGACACCATCGAGGAGATGATCGCGCGGATCGATCAGAAGCTGACCGCGCAGATGAACGAGATCCTGCACGCGCCCGAATTCCAGGCGATCGAAAGTGCCTGGCGCGGCCTCCACTACCTCGTCTTCAACTCCGAGACCGACGCCAACCTCAAGATCCGGGTGATGAACGTCTCCAAGAACGAGCTGTATCGGAACCTGCGGCTCTATCCCGATGCGCGCTGGGACCAGAGCCCGCTGTTCAAGCAGATCTACGAGTACGAATTTGGCCAGTTGGGCGGCGAGCCGTTCGGCTGCCTGATCGGCGACTACTATTTCAGCCACCTCCCCACCGACGTGCAGTTGCTCCGCGATCTCAGCAAGATCGCCGGCGCCGCGCACGCCCCCTTCTTCAGCGGCGCCGAGCCTACGCTGATGGGAATGGACTCGTGGACCGAACTGTCCAACCCTCGCGACATCGGCAAGGTGTTCGACACGCCGGAATACGCCGCATGGAAGGGACTGCGCGATCAGGACGACTCGCGCTATCTCGGTCTGTGCATGCCGCGCGCACTGGGCCGCCTCCCCTACGGCGCCAAATCGGAGCCGGTGGAAGAGTTCGCCTTCGAAGAGGAGACGGACGGGCACACCGGTGACAAATACGGCTGGATCAACGCCGCCTATGCGATGGCGGTCAACATCAACCGCGCCTTCAAGGAGTTCGGCTGGTGCACGCGCATCCGCGGCGTCCAGTCCGGCGGCGAGGTCATCAACCTGCCGACGCATACGTTCCCGACCGACGACGGTGGCGTCGACCTGAAATGCCCGACCGAGATCGCCATCAGCGATCGTCGCGAGCACGAGCTTGCAAAGGCGGGACTGATCCCGCTGATCCATCGCAAGAACACCGACAAGGCCGCCTTCATCGGCGCCCAGTCGCTCTATAAGCCGAAGAAGTATTTCGGCGACAAGGGCGTGGATGCAACCGCGTCCGACAACCTGTCGTCACGCCTGCCCTACATGTTCGCAGTATCCCGCTTTGCGCATTATCTGAAGTGCATGGTTCGCGACAAGATCGGATCCATGAAGGAAAAGGATGAGCTGACGGTCTGGCTGCAGACCTGGATCAACGAATACGTTGATGCCAATCCGGCCTTGTCGTCAGAAGCTCAGAAAGCGCGCAAGCCGCTGGCCGCTGCGAAGGTTGAGGTCATAGCAAACGAGGAGAACCCGGGATATTACAACGCGCGCTTCTTTCTCCGTCCACACTTTCAACTGGAAGCGATGGACGTCGGTCTCAGTCTCGTTTCGCGCCTGCCAGGCCCGAGCTCCTGACGCCGCGCTATTGCAACCGTCACTCATCAGAGAATTTTGAAAGGGCTATGCTATGGCTGTCGACATCTTTTTGAAACTCGATCCGATCAAGGGCGAGTCGCTCGACGACAAACACAAGGACGAAATCGACATTTTGAGCTGGTCGTTCGGCGAGAGCCAAAGCGGCACGTTCCACAGCGGGTCGGGCGGCGGCGCCGGCAAGGTCGCGGTTCAAGACCTCCACTTCACGCACTTCGTGGACAAGGCGACACCCGAGCTTTTCAAGGTCTGCGCCAATGGAAAGCACATCGACAGCGCCATCCTCACGGTACGCAAGGCCGGTGAACACCCGCTCGAATATCTCAAGATCGAGATGAAGCACGTTCTGGTTTCCAGCGTCTCGACGGGCGGATCGCACGGCGAGGATCGCCTCACCGAAAACGTCAGCCTGAACTTCCAGAAGGTCAAAATGACCTACAAGACCCAGACCGAAAAAGGCGGCGCCGGCGCGTCTCCGGTGTTCGGATGGGACGTTGCGGCCAACAAGGAATGGGCCTGATCGCAGGCTTCCTGCCCGGCGCCGGTTGCCAATAGCGGCAACCGGCGCGGGAGGTACGGGGACCGTCAATGACCGTTACGCCAAGGAAGGACCGGCTCTCTCCGCCATTGATGCTGGCCTTTCGTGCGGCGCATGACGCGCGCGATGCCCGCAAACCACTCGAACTGCGCGATCAGTTCGGTGAGCGAGTGATAGCGGGACGGCGCAGCGCTGGTCGTTTCCCGATCTCGGAGACGCTGCTAAGGCGCGAGGTTTCGCAGGACGTCGAAACACTCCTCAATACCATTGCCCTCGAATCGACGCTTGACCTGACCGGTCGCGGTTGCGTCCGCACCTCGATCCTGAACTATGGTTTCCCCGATATCGCAAACCGCTCGATCGACGAAGTTACCGACGAGGAGCTCAGCGATGCCCTGCGCATGTCGCTCACGACCTACGAGCCGAGACTCGATCGCAAGTCCATCCGGGTGCGGCGCGACACCTCCGTGGGCGCCGAGCAGCTCAAGCTGCGCTTCGTCGTGCATTCCGACCTGAAATGCGAACCGCTCAACGTACCCGTGGAATTCGTCGCAGACGTCGACCTCGACAGCGGCGATATACAGATCAACCGATTATAGCATGAACCGCGAATTCCTCGACTTCTACAATCGTGAACTGTCGCTGCTGTACGAGCACGCGGAGGGTTTTGCCGAGGAATATCCTGGTATCGCCGAGCGCCTCGGCGGTCTGGTCCGCGACCGCTCGGATCCGATGATCTCAGGCCTGCTGGAGGGCGCTGCATTTCTCGCCGCGCGTGTCCAGCTCAAGCTCAAGCACGAGTTTCCGGAATTCACCGCGAACCTGCTTGAGCAGTTGGTTCCGAATTATCTCGCGCCGACTCCGTCCGCCATGCTGGTCAAGATTCAGCCGACCTACGCCGATCCGGCGTTGCGCGACGGCAAGAAGATTGCGCGGGGCGCCTATTTCGACGCGAACTATCGTGAAAGGGAACGCAGCCTCGCCTGCCGGTTCCGGCTTTGCCGCGATATCGTGCTTTGGCCCTTTGACGTCACCGGCGCCGAATATTTTGCGACCGCGGGCGCGTTGCAGGCCCTCGGGATTCCAGTCGGCGGAGAGGTCATCGCCGGGCTCAGGGTCTCCTTGACACACCGTACCGCCGCGCGGCTCGACGAGGAGCCGGCGGACGCGGAGACTCGCAACAAGCCGGAGACCTGGTTCGCTGGTTGCCGCACCAGCGAACTGCCCATCTATCTGACCGGCGCCGAGTCGGACGCCATCGCACTTTACGAACAACTGACCTCGAACTGCGTCGGGCTCTATTTTCGCTATCTCGACGATTTCGGCGATCCGGTCGTCATCCGGGCTCCGAACGACTGTGTGCAGCAAGTCGGCTTCAGCGAGAACGAATCCCTGTTTCCGAACGACAACCGGGTCTTTCGCGGGTCGGAGTTGTTGCGGGAATATTTCGTGTTTCCGCGCAAGTTCCTCGGCGTCAATCTGACGCAACTTCGCGCTGTGATGCCGCGGTTACGCAGCAAATCCATCGATATCGTCTTCGCGTTCAATGAGCACAACTCGCGGCTCGCCGCCTCGGTCCGGGCGGACACGTTCAGTCTCTACACCGCTCCGGCGATCAACCTTTTCGAAAAGACCAGCGATCGCATCCCGATCAAGTCGAATACCTACGAATACCACGTGGTGCCCGACCGAAGCCGCTATCTCGAATATGAGCCGCACCAGGTGCTGGAGGTTTACGCGCACTTTCCGGCGGAAAAGGACAAGCGACGCGTTCGTCCGCTGTACTCCGCCGCCGTCGACAGGACGGCCGGATCGGTCGAGGGACTTTATTACACGGTTCGTCGGCTGCCGCGGCGACGCACCGTCGAAGAGAAGACCTATGGCGCGGCCTCGGACTATACCGGGACGGACATGTTCCTCTCGCTGCTCGAGCCCGGCGACCCGAGCGGCGACGGATCCGCCGCCGAGCTGAGCGTCCGTGCTCTGTGCTCCAACCGGCATCTCACGGAACATCTGCCGGTCGGCCAGGGCGGAGCCGACTTTCGCCTGCTGGACGACACCTCGCTCGAGCTGATGTGCATCGCCGGTCCCACCCGGCCACGCGAGCCGGTGGTGGCGCAGTTGCGCAGCCGCAGCGAGATCGCCAATAGCGGCGTCGTCAGCTGGCGCCTCATCAACATGCTGAGTTTGAACTATCTCGGCCTCGTGGAACGCAGCGGCGGCAAGAACGCCGGGGCGTTGCGCGAGATGCTGTCCTTATTCGCCGACCAGTTCGACGATGCGACGGAACGAAAGATTCGTGGCGTGCGCAGCGTCGAGAGCAGGCCCGTGGTGCGGCGGGTGCGTGAGCGTACCGGCAGTGGCGCAGCGCGCGGCCTGGAGATCACGGTCACGCTCGACGAGAAGGCATTCGAGGGCAGCGGCGTGTTCCTGCTCGGGGCCGTGCTGGAACGCTTCTTCGCCGACTATTCAGGCTTCAACACCTTCACCCAGACCGTCATCTCGACCCCGGAGCGCGGCGAGATCATGCGTTGGCCGGCCCGCATGGGCACCCGGAGGCCGCTGTGACGCTGATCGACCAGATGAAGGCCGAGCCCTGGCGGTTCGATTTCTTTCAGACGCTCCGCCAGCTCGAGCGATGCAATCCGGATCGACCGCGGATCGGCGACAGTGCAGCGCGTCGCGAGGAGTTTGTCGACCTCGGTCAAACCCCCTATCTGGAATTTCCCGCCTCCAATCTGAGCTCGGTCGACGATCGTGATGGCAGGCTCAAAATTCTGGTCAAATTCCTCGGCCTGCTCGGACCGCAGGGCGCGCTGCCGCTGGCCACCACCGACGAGAGCGTCGGCTGGCAGTTGATGCGGGACGACGCTTTCCCCCGTTTTCTCGACCTGCTGAACGGACGCTTTCTGCAATTGTTCTTTCGAGCCTGGGCAGACGCACGGCCGATCGCCCAGCATGATCGGCCATCCGACGACCGCTTCATCGCTTATGTCGGCTCCTTCGCCGGCCTCGGCTCCGATATTTTTGCCAATCGGGATACCGTGCCTGACATGGCGAAGCTGAGCTTCGCCGGGCTGGTTTCACCGAGAGCGAAATCCGCATCACGACTGGCGCGGCTGCTGCAAGGGCTGTTCGATGTCAGGGTCGAGATCGACGAGTTCGTCGGCACGTGGCTCCCATTCGACCCAAGCCATTGCAGCCGGCTCGGCGGGACGCACGCCAAGCTTGGTCACGACGCGCTCCTGGGCTCGCGTGTGTTCAGCGTCGAAGACAAGATCAGGGTTCGCGTGTTCGTGAAGGATTTTGCTCAATACGAGCAGTTCCTGCCCACCGAAGCGCCGAACCTGTCCGAGCCCCTGGCTGACGCCGTCTACTTCTACATCGGCGACGAACTCGAGTGGGAGGTGGAACTTGCCATTCCGGCGGGAGCGGTTGTCGCGATGAAGCTCGGGCAGAGCGGACGCCTTGGATGGACCAGCTGGGTTTCGCCGAACTGGGCCTCGACCGAGGAGTATCGGCGCGATGCACGCTTTCACCTTGCCGAGCGTCTCAGAGCCCGGCGCAACGCTGCGACTGATCAGCAGCCGATTTGAACCTAAGCATCGCTCCGATTGTCCTAACATCATGGGAATTCGAGCCGATTTCCGCGACGACCCGGCATCGCCCGGGGATTGAGCAGGAGGCGCCATCGTGACCGATATCAGCCTTGAGGCCGTGACTGGCAAACTGAACCGGGCCGGCTACGATGCCTTCATACAGGCCCTGCGCCACGCCAAGAGCGTCAGCAACCGTAACGTGGAGCTTGCGCACTGGCTGTTTCACATCCTGCAACAGGAGCGGACCGACCTCAGCCTGTCGGTGGATCACTACAAGCTCGACCGCGCGCGGCTGCTGTCGGACCTCGCAGGCGTCATCAACGGTTTCCGCAAGAACGAAACCGACATGCCGGGCGTCGCCAATTCGGTCATCGATATTCTCGACCGTGGCTGGCACTACGCCACGCTGTTCTTCGGCGAGACCCAGATCCGCACCGGACATCTCCTGGTCGCCGGATTGAAATCGAACGAGATCCGTCGTGCGCTCAACAACATCTCGCAGGAATTCGCCAAGATAAATGTCGACGCATTGGCTGCGGAGCACCGCGCCATCTGGGCAGGCTCCGAGGAGGAGACCATGCGTCCGATGGACGGCTCCGGGTTGGCCGGTGCCGGTACTGACGGTACGGACCGGGCGAATCCCAAGGGGACGACGCCGCTCGACCGGTTCTCCCAGGATCTGACCGCCAAGGCCAGATCGGGCCAGATGGACCCGATCCTCGGTCGAGACGACGAAATCCGCCAATTGATCGACGTGCTGATGCGCCGGAGGCAAAACAATCCGATCCTCACCGGCGAGGCCGGCGTCGGCAAGACCGCCGTGGTCGAGGGATTTGCCCAGCGCATTGCCGCCGGCGAGGTGCCGCCGCCGCTGCGCAACGTCAGGCTCTGCGCGCTGGATATCGGCCTGATGCAGGCCGGTGCCTCGATGAAGGGCGAGTTCGAGCAGCGCCTGCGCTCGGTGATCGACGAGGTACAGAACTCGCCTACCCCGATTATCCTGTTCATCGACGAAGCGCACACGCTGATCGGGGCCGGTGGCGCCGCCGGCACCGGCGACGCGGCCAATCTCCTCAAGCCTCCCCTCGCCCGCGGCACGCTGCGGACCATCGCCGCCACCACCTGGGCAGAGTATCGCCAGTACATCGAAAAGGACCCCGCACTCACACGGCGCTTTCAGCCGATCCAGGTCGATGAGCCGGATGTAGAGACCTGTTGCATCATGCTGCGCGGTCTCCTGGGCCCGATGGAGAAGCACCACGGCGTTCGCATTTCGGACGCCGCGATCGTGACCGCGGTCAACCTGTCGCATCGCTACATTCCGTCCCGACAGCTGCCGGACAAGGCGGTCAGCCTGCTGGACACAGCTTCAGCACGGGTAGCCATCAGTCAAAGCGCGACGCCGGCCCTGATCGAGGACGCTCGCGTCGCGATCGCGGCCCGCGAGGCCGAACGATCAGCGCTGGTCAGCGACGGCGATCTCGGGGACGAGAACAGCGAGCGCATCACCACAATCGACGGCGACATAGCGACGCTGAAGGCCAAGCTGTCCGGCCTGGAGGCCGACTGGGCCAAGGAACAGGAGCTCGTCAAGGACATCCGCAGCATTCGCGAAATCCTCTCCGAGAACGGCGACGAAGATCGAGCGACGAAGCGCGTCGAGTTGCGCGGCAAGTTCGAGACACTGGAAGGCATCAATCCGGAAAAGCGGATGATCTATGCCCATGTCGACCAGCAGTCGGTCGCCTCTGTCGTGTCCGACTGGACCGGTATCCCGACCGGCAGAATGATGCGCGACGAGATCGAAACCGTCCTGAAGCTACCCGAAATTCTCAATCGCCGCGTGCTCGGCCAGTCCCACGGGCTGACGATGATTGCGAAACGAATCGAGACCAGCCGCGCCAAGTTGGACAACCCGTCCAAGCCGATCGGCGTTTTCATGCTGGCCGGACCGTCCGGCGTGGGCAAGACAGAAACCGCCCTCGCGCTTGCCGAAACCCTTTATGGCGGCGAGCAGAACATGATCACGATCAACATGTCGGAGTTCCAGGAGGCCCATACGGTCTCGACCTTGAAGGGCGCACCTCCGGGTTACGTCGGCTATGGTGAAGGCGGCCGGCTCACCGAAGCGGTCCGGCGCAAGCCCTACAGCGTTATCCTGCTCGACGAGGTGGAGAAGGCCCATCCCGACGTCCATGAGATCTTCTTCCAGGTGTTCGACAAGGGAGTCATGGAGGACGGCAACGGTCGGCGAATCGATTTCAAGAACACATTGATCATTCTGACCACGAACGTCGGCACCGATCTCATCATGAGCCTGGCGCGCGATCCGAAGTATCGCAACGAGCCGGAAGAACTCGCCAGGCTGCTGCGGCCGGAATTGCTGAAGGTGTTCCCTGCCGCGTTGCTTGGGCGCATCGTCTCGATCCCCTACTTTCCGCTTTCGGACGAGATGCTTGCCGGCATCGTCAGATTGCAGCTCGACCGGATCGGACAGCGCCTCCGCGATAATCACAAGGCTGTCTTCGGCTACGACGATGCAGTCGTCGAGCACATCGTATCCCGCTGCAACGATCCGGACTCCGGCGGGCGGATGATCGACAACATCATCACCAACACGTTGCTGCCCGAACTGTCGCGCGAATTCCTGAGCAAGTCTCTCGCCAAGGAGGAGGTCAAGCAGACGCGCGTCTCGATCGTGAACGACAAGTTTGCATATTCGTGGAACTGACTGCGATGAACATCCAGACCGAGCACCGCCAGCCGACCACCGGCACCACACCATACGATGAGGTGTATTATCCCGGGCATGTCTACGGGCTCACGCACCCGAACCATCTGGCAACGCTCGCTACGGTCTACGGCATGCAGCCGGCTCCGGTCGAGCGCTGCCGGGTCCTGGAGCTCGGCTGCGGCGTTGGCGGCAATCTGTTGCCGATGGCTTTTCAATATCCGGACAGCGAGTTCATCGGTATCGACCTGAGCGGCGTTACGATCGAACGCGGACAGCGGAACATCGCCGCGTTGGGCTTGGGCAACATCAGGCTTCTGCATTGCGACATCATGGATGTCGACGCTGCCTTCGGACAGTTCGACTACATCATCGCCCATGGCGTGTATTCATGGGTACCACCGATCGTGCGCGAGAAGATGATGTCCATCTTCAAACGGAATCTGGCGCCACAGGGGCTCTGCTACGTCAGTTACAACGCGCACCCGTTCTCGCATCTTCGCGACATGGTCCGCGACATGATGCGCTACCACACCCGGCGCATCACCGGGATGAAGGAGAAAGTGGGACAAGCTCGCGCCATCGTGAAATTTCTCAGCGAAGGATCGAAGTCCAGCTCGGTGCACGGTACAGTCATGCGCGACCAGTGCAACCGCGTGCTCAAGGCTCCGGACGAGTTGCTTTTTCACGACGATCTCGATTCTGGCGCGACGGCGTTCCTGCTGCACGAAGTCGTCGAAGACGCCGGCCGACATGGGCTGCAATATCTGAGCGACGCCGATTTCTCACGACGCTATCTTGCCGGCTACACCGAAGAGGTCCGCGCCACGCTGCAGCGCTTTCCCGAAAGCGAGTTCATGGCGCGCGATCAGTATCAGGACTTCATCGACGGCAACGGGTTTCGGCGTACGTTGCTCTGCCACGAAGGCATCTCCCTTGACCGCAAGGTCGATCTCGACTTCATCACCGCCTTCTATCTGCTGAGCACCACCAGCCCACGTCGCCCCGACGCCTGCCTGACCGACGATTCCGAGATGGAATTTGAAAATCAGGACGGCAGCCGAATCACCGTGACCAATCCGCTCCTGAAGGCCGCACATCTTTGTCTCGGCCGGGCCTGGCCGCGTGCACTCTCGTTCACTGAACTGCTCGATGGCGCCCGGACGCTGCTGGACGGCCGGCAAACAGCCGATGACCAACGGATATTGACGGAAGCGCTCTATATCCTGGCCTGCAGCGGCGAGGTCTCCTTTCTGAAATCACGGCCGTTTCTCGTGAAAGAAGTCACGGATTGTCCGCAGGCGAGTCTGCTCGCCCGCAGACAGGCGCAGAGCGGCCCGCTGGTCACCAATCTGCTTCACCAAACCGTGCAGTTGGAGGACGACAGGACGCGCCACTTTCTGCAACTGCTCGACGGCTCCCGGACGATCGAGCAAATCACAGCCGAAATGACTGAAACCTTTGGACCGACCATCCAGGTCAAGCAATTGGATGATGCCGGGCAGCCCGCCGAGCCGTTGCTGCTGTCAACCCGACAAAGCGTTGACCGTTCGCTGGCGACGGTCGGCAAACTGGGTTTGCTGGTGGCCTGAGGACGGGCGGCAAGGAGCCGGCCCGTCATTTTGTGGAGCGGACGCCCCACGTCCCATCAGCCGTCGTGGGTGTATTGTTGGCCGAGCAGCCACCCGGTGAGAATGCCGCCGGGTCCGCTGGCATAGACCGCGCTAAGGCCGACACCGGCGCGCAGCATCCGCCATTCATGCTCGCCGACCCAGGGAATGCCGGGATCACCCTTCTGGTATTGCGACAGCAACGTTCGGGCGACTTCCGCGGCATTGGCGTAGATCGGGCCGTTCGCCCAGCGGGGTCGCGGCAGGCCCGTCATGCGGCAGTAGAGCGCGGTACAGACATAGGCGGACGCCTCCTCCGCATTGCCGTCAAGGCCGGTACGCAGCAGATCGTAAGCCGCATGCAAGGCCTCGTGGACGATATAGGCTTCGTCCATTCGCCCCGTCGCCGACACGACCTCCAGCGTATTCGCCGCGACGACCGTACCGTCCGCCCGGGTCCGCGCGACGTCGTTATATTGTGCCGCAACATTTGCCGCGAGGTCCGTCGGAACTCTGACGCTGACCTGTCCCAACCGGATCGCGCGAGCGACGTGATGGAACGTTTGCGGTGCAATCGTCACGTGGCTGCCACGGATCGGAAACCGGAAGCGAATGCGTGCGACCGCCGGGCCATTGAGTACGTCTAGCACCCTGCTCCGAAGTGACATCGGATCGTCCTTGCTGTTGACACTGCTCCACGAATGGTGGTCGGCGTTTCCGGTTAGGAGGTTCAGTTGAACCCGGCCCCGGCCGGATCAGACAAATCGGGGACTGGCTTTCACTCGGAGGGCAGCCCCGTGACGACCACCGACCCGACCACGACCGACACTTACCGCAAGATCGCGGCGCGGCTGACCATGCTCCGGCCGCAGATCGATCTGTCGAAATATTTCGCGGGGCCGAATCCCAATGTCCGCCTCTATGACGAGAAGGCCTATATCCGACGCCAATTGGAGAAGTATGGCGTCGCGGCCGCGACGAGCACGCTCGACGGCGTCACGTTCCTGCCCAAGGACTGGGAAGACCTGATCAAGACGCTGCGCATTGCCAAGACATCGGACGGATTCGACGCCTTCGCCGAAGGCAAAAGCCCGGAGAAGCCGTCGCATTGGGCCCTCGATCTGTCGATGGCAGCCACAATCGGCAAGGGATTCCGGGAGATCTGGCGCCCAAAACTATCCGACCGGCCGCTCTCGACGCGAGACCTTCCGGGCCGGCACGGCTTCGGGCTCGGGCGCGGCCGAGGGCAATGGAGCGACGACTATAGCGCGCAGTTCGGCAAGGACCCGCAGCCGCAGGACATCACGTCGCTGCATTTCGCGGTAGCGCCGGACCGGGTCAATGTTCACATCGACGAGACCGGCTTCGTGTTTGAGGGCGCAGACGGCGCCCTCACGGTCGGACCGAATTTCGGCCACCACGCCGTCAATGAACTGTTCTGGAAGAGCAATCCTCACCTGCCGCGCTGGGCGATCGATCACATCGACCTGATCCTGCCGAACAGCGCCAACGATTTTTCGCGATTTGGCGTTTCGGTCGACCTGTATCAACGCAAGGACTTGCGCGTCACCGTCACCGGCTCCTGCGGCATTTTCGGAGGATTCGAGTGCTCGGGAACGTTAAGCGTCAGTGGAACGCATGATCTGCTTGGCTCCAAGCCGAAAGGCGCGCGCTGACGATCGCATGTCTGCGATCGAGGGTGCGGCAGACTTCTGGCCTGCGAAGGAAGCTCACCGTGGTGAGGCCGATCGGAAGCCGCCGGTCGTCCTACCGCGAGCCCTGCAACGGTGGCGAAGAGCGCGCCGACATTGTCGATGCATCGTCGTGGGTTCGCGCCAGCACCCAAGGTGGAACTTGCATGGCGATAGCGAAAGCCGCTTGAACCGGCGCTTCAGCAGACGCGACTGAGGGATAGGCTCGCCGACGCAAAATGCGTCCTACAGTTTATGCCAATGGTGTTGTTGCAATGGCGCCCTTAAAGCCCCCCGTCTGGCTCGATACCAATATTCTTATAGACATACAGAACGGGCAAAGAGCTGCGGCGAGCACCGCCGAGAAAGCGCTCAGCCGACGCTTCGAGAATGAAATTCTCAATCTGGCCAAGGACGGTCACGAGGTTCTGATCTCACCGCGGGTCAAGTTTGAATTTCTAAAGGGAGCGCGTGCTCAGTCCGGCGAAAAATTGCTCGCTGACTTGCGGATCGTCGAAGACAAGATGATGACCCAGGTGCCCCGCGCGCAAGTTTGGAAGTGGGGCAATGAGGGTTTGAATCACGGGCTTTCCGCGTTCGATTCCGATGTTGTTGCCCAGGTCAGGGCAGGCGGAGTGGCTCGCGGCATCAAGAATCCGGTGTTGCTGACCAGGGACAGCGGAGGAACGCTCATTGCTATGCGCAGGAGAGGCGTTCAAGCGCTCGACTTCCGGGCACCGGAGATAAGACTGAAGGTCCCGCGGAACACACCGACCCCGCCAGAGGTCCCGCCGCCGCCGGCGGGCTCCGTCGCTGGCGAGGGATTTTGGAGCGCGGCCAAGGCCGGCTTCAAGGCGGGTTTAAAGGAGGCTTTCAAGGCCGAGAATATCGCTGCGATGATCCCTGATCTGGTCCTTATGGTGGCCGACAAGGTCGCGGCCCGGGAGGCGTTCAAGAACATTCAAGTCAAGTTCATCAAGGAGGGCTTCGCAAAGGGGGTTGCAGCGGGCGTCATGGGTTGGTCCGAGGAGGAGGTTGCATCAAATCTGATGAACCGCATCACCGCGTTCAGAGTTCAAGGTCTGGAAGACCCTGCTGGCATCCTGACGCGCGCGACCATTCTGCAAGTGGCCGAAGCGTACGAAAACTATGCGGTGGTGATTGGATTTCAGTTCAGCTCTGCCAAGGACCTGAAATGGAAGCGCGAGATGGTCGCCAAGGGCTCCAAGATTCTGCATCAGTATGGATATTATTTCGGAACCGATCCGCAGGCGCTATTTGAGTACGAGTTCATCGACAAGCTAGCGTGGACGCTTCAGCCGACCACCAATGCGATAGTTGAGCCCGCAATCCGCCACTGAAAACGATCATATTGCTGGTGATTGCTCATGCCGCAATTGAAAGACAAAGTAGGACGGTTTGCCGCCACGGGTCGCAGCTGCCAGAACTGGAAGCAGGACCAGGAACTGGTCATCTCGCTGCTCAACAAGATCGCCATTTCCGACGGAGGAGCCGAGACCACGCTCAAACCGCAAATGGTCGTGACGGGTCACGCCAGCGACAGCCTCTACAACTCGATCCTGTATTTCCAGAAAAAGAACTTCCCGGGCACGCCGGACGGCTATATCCGGCCTGGTGGGCCAACATTCACTCGGCTCGTTGATCTCGCGACCAAGGCAGCCGCCAAGCCTCCTCCTCCCAAGGGTCAATGGGACGGGATCGCGACGCCATCCGTCGATGCCGCACTTCGCAAGGGTCTGCTCGACGATTCCAAGCTGGACTATGGGGAAGTCGTCGACATTATCAGGGCGACCGTCACGGACGGCATGGTCACCGCATTCGAGCTGGACGACCTGACCACTATTGCAAACACCTCCAGAACGCTTTCTCCGACTTCGAAGAAGCTCATCACGCTCTTCGTCGGCGACGAAAAGAAGAAGTGGCTCGGGGTTGGACCGTACGACCTCAACTCGGATCAAAAGAAGCTCGCCGCGGAGATGGTCTGCGATTTCCTCAAGAACACGAGGACCACATTCTTTCCGAAGCTCGACCCGCACCGCGTCGGGATAGGCATTCTCAGGCGAATTGCGAAGCCGAGCCTCATAGATCAGGATCAAGCGAGCATGTGCGGCCCCTCCGCGCTGATGTTCAGCTACGCATCCGACAAGCCGGGGCAATATGCGCGGTTCGCCATCGATCTGTATCAGAAGGGGCAGGCGAACCTCGGCCGCCTGCTGATCAAGCCGGGAAAGGACGTGAAAAACTACACGCCGCCCTACTCGCTGGACCACGTCGATTGGCTGACTTGCGCCTCCATTCGCGACTCCGAAAATTGGTTCCTCGATTTTGACGACACCGGCAGAATAAGCGACGTCGCGGGGATCACCTTGCCGAGCGAAATGGAGCAATGGTTCCGCAAGGCCGGATACCAGGACGTGCGCGAGGAGACCAATCTGAAATTCAGCAAAGGCATCGACAGCGTCAACGAAGCCAACGCCCTGCTCGCCAGTGGATACCGCGTATGCCTGTTCATAAGCGCCAACATGATCGAATATGACGACCAGTCGGATGAAGGCTCGGTGTTGACGCGGCACTGGGTCGTTTTGCGTGACAGGATACAAGTGTCGAACGGAAACGTGACGACAACGATCTTCACATGGGGCAAAGGAGATTACGCGATCCCGCATCCGGGCAAGGGTGGCGCTCAGAAGCCTCTCTCGATTGGGGACTTCCTTATGAATTATTACGGGTACATTGCTGCCAAAGCGTGAGTGGAGAACAAGCGCTCTCACCACGCGTTGAGGTCGGTGACGAGTTGCTTGTCCAGGGACAAGCTTTCCATGCCGCTGGAAAGCAAAATGCCGCTTCGATTATGGTGCCCACTGCCGGGAATGTTCCGCTTGTGGTGCAGGAAGTGACCGACCTCGTGCGCCATGACGCCAATGAACGCCTCGCCATAGTCGAACACGGGTGGATTGCCCTGATCGACAACCACGAAGACCTGCTCGTCGGGCAGATATTCCCCAGCCGCCTCGTTATCCATTGCGTCATAGTCGCCGACGAGAAAACACGTGAGATCGGCGCCGCGCACCTTGAACGGGACGATCTCCTTGCGGAAAACATCCCGCGAGATTTTTGGCCCCAGGGCTTTCCGGACCGTCATCCAAGTCGCCTCTGCCGGGGTGAAGAAGATATTTGCCTGAGCCCCGAACGTCCAGTTCAGCTTGGTGAGGAACCAGGGCACGTCGTCCGGCGTCCATTTCGTGGCGTTGATCAGATTGCCGGATTGATCGAGGTACTTGAGGAATTTGAACGCGATCGTGAAATCCTTGCGCGGCAGAATGGCGACATCCAATTTGATGCTTGTGCTGCCGCGTACGGCTTTAAGCTCGGGAATCCCTTTATCCTTGGGCGAGACCTTGAGGCCGCGCGCAGGGCCGTCCGGCCGTGCGGTGGCATACAGCGCTGTACGCAGGCGCAGCAACTGGTCGTCGCGCTCCTGGCCTTTTTGCTCCCTGAAGCGGGTCTTGATGTATTCCTGAGCGACACGTTCGACGTCATCGAGCCGCACATCCTCGACCAGGAGTCGATTGCGATCATACGACAGGCCAACGTCCTTGCTGTCGCGGAGGCAGACCAGGTTGAAGCCTCCCCGAGGAACGATCATGAAATTTTGCGTAGCGTACACACCCGAATTCTGCAGGAACTGAACGAAGCTCGGCATGGCTCCCCCCACCCCTCCTAATCCACGGACGGGATCTCGCCCGGTCCACCGCGCCGGGCATATCCATCCGGGATCGTGTCCGGTTGAGCGCACAAGATAGCGGAAATTGGCCTTGCGAGGCAGTTGATTTCGCTTGGTGTCGTGGAGCAGCAAGGGCGAATGCCGACTCAAGTGGAGCGCATTTCGAAGAAGATCTTTCCGGCTGCGGGCTTGCGCCCTGAGCTGACCTTCACGTCGGTTGGCCGGCATGGCGGGACCACCGAGGCGAGCACGTCCGGCCCCACAAGAACGCGACTGATGAAGAACGGCCAATGGTCATCGACCAAAGCGATGGCGCACGACCTTCATCATGACGACGAGGCCAAGCACGCACAGATCAAGCGGCGCAAGCAGGCGGCCAGAAAGTGAACGTTTGTCGGAATGGATTCGGCGCTGTTGTCGGAACGGAAATCAAATATTCCGATAAGTACCTCAAATTATTGGAGCGGGTGAAGGGAATCGAACCCTCGTATTCAGCTTGGAAGGCTGCTGCTCTACCATTGAGCTACACCCGCACCTCGGGTTCACCTAACACGGCCGGGCGGCGGCCTCAACTGCCCCGGCGTGCGTTCTGTTCTCCGGTAAACGAAACCATTTCGCCGCAATCCGGCCGGTTTTCCGGCGCGGCCGGGCCGGAGGCGGCCTTAACAGCGGCGGATTCGGCACCTATATTGGAAGTCCCATCAACAAAGAAAGGAGGTGATCTAGTGTCTTGTCTCAAGCGCTGTCACCTCGCTGGGATCGCCCGCTAGGCCCTGAGCAATCAGCCTGGCATCGGGGCGCTCTCAGCCCTGGACCAGCGAGACATCAATATCGGGGGCGCGGCGGAGCTCATCCGCCGCGCCTTTTTGCTGTTTTGGCCTGCGCGATTCGCCGCCGCCATGCCGGCCGCCGGGATACCTTGTCGCAACACAGAAACCGTCCGATCCGCTACAGATGAAATGTCGGCTCGGATCGCCGCGGGACGTCCTTGGGCCAGTCGCATCAGAAATAAGGAGCACATCAGATGCTTTATGCCATCCTGGCCTATCACGTCGAAGCCGAGGTCAAATCGTGGAACGCCGAGGAGGACGCTGCCGTGATGACGGGTCTGCGCGAGGTCCATCAACGGCTGAAGGGCAAGCTCGGCCCGGCTGCGCGGCTCGGCGATACCCGCAACGCCAGCACGCTGCGTGGGCCCGGCCACGGCATGGTGATCGACGGGCCGTTCTCCGAAACCAAGGAGCAATTGCTCGGCTTCTACGTGATCGATTGCGCCGATGAGGCGGAAGCGATCGCCGCGGCGCGCGACCTGCGCAGCGTCAACCCGTCGGCGGTCTACGAGATCCGCGCGCTGAAGCTCTACATCCCCGGCGCACCGTTTCCGGAGACCGCGGGCCCGAGCGATGCGTAGCGCGTGATCCCCGCGCAAACGGCTTTAGCGCTTGTCGCGAGGGAAACCGCTTCGCACTTTTCCGGATCATGCCTTAGCGGCTGGAGCGTTTCGGCAGCTTCGGAAGCTTGCTCGGGTCGAACTTCGGCAGCGGCAGATCCGTCGGCGGCTCGGGTGCCACCTCCTGGCTCGGAATCAGCGTCACCTCGAAGGCGAGATCGGGCACAGCATCCGCCCTGCCCGTGCAGGTCGCGATCGCTCCGGTCCAGATGCCCTCGAGCCGCACCACGAGGTCGTCGGTGCCGAACACGGTCGTGCCGTCTCTGGAGTGCCGCTGCGTGGTGAGCACGGCGGAGAAGCGCTCGCCGTCGACCTCATAGGTGCCGCTGTAGAGCATGACCGCGTCGCTGCCCCACAGCCTGCCATCGGCGACGTGCACGATGCCGGTGCCGTCCGCAAGCGACGTTCGAAACCACGCCGCGTAGGTGCCATTCTTGAGCATGGAGCCGGTCTCCATCTGCTCCCGTTTCACAGCGCACGATCTGGGCACCGCTGCGTTAACAGGCGATGAAGGAACTCACGCCTGCGCTCATTGGCCGTCGATCTGTCGTCCCATGATGGCGATCGCCTTCTGGTAGACGCCTGCCGCGTTCCACGCCTCGATCGCGGCGAAGTTGGGTTCCCCGGGCTGATAGCCGGCACCGGCGCGCCAGCCATGGGCGCGCAGGAAGTTCGCCGTCGAGCTCAGCGCGTTGGCCGCGACGTCGAGATTGCCGGTGCCGTAGGCGAGGACGTTCTTCGGCATGAACTGGGTCTGGCCGATCTCGCCATGCATCGAGCCGCGCGTGCTCCCGGACAAAGTGCCGCGGTCGACGAGCTTCAGCGCCGCATAGAGCTGGTCGGTGAAGAACTCCGGACGGCGGCAGTCATAGGCAAGCGTTGCGATCGAGGACAGCATGTTCTGGTTGCCGCGCTGGCTGCCAAAACCGCTCTCCATGCCCCAGATCGCGATCAACGGTCCCGGCGGCACGCCATAGCGCTGCTGGATCGAGGCGAACAGCGCCGCCTGCGACTGCTTCAGCGATCGGCCACGCGCCACGATGGTTGCAGATCCCCGCTTGGCCATGAACTGCTCGAGCGACAGGCCGAAGCTGCGCTGGCCGCGATCCGCGGCAATCGTCGCACTGGCGTAATGGGTCTGCATCAGCGCGGCGATCGCGGTGGCGCCGATGCCCTTGGCGCTCGCCTCGCCCGAGAACTGCTGCTTCCAGGCTTCGAACCCGCCGGGCCCGTTGCCGCACTGCGCCGCGTTCGCCTCAGCCCCCAGCGTTGCAACCATCACGACGATGGCGAGCGCCGACGTCGCAACCTGCCAGCCCCTGATCATCCGAAACCTCCTCCGCAATATGCCGCCGCCCTCGCGGGCGCGGCGCTGACGATGGCCGGATGGACATGACCCGGCGATGAACGGCCCGCCTCAGATTCGGCCTCGGACCGTCACGATATGTCGCTGGCAGCGGATTGGCCATCCCGCCCGCCTCAGGCAGGCCGGGACATTTGGCCCCTGCGCCCGGAAGGCGTCACGCGCCGGGCATGACGACGAACACGGCGTGCGTGACGATGCGGATCGCGCATGAGACCCGCGAAATCCGGTGGTGAACGGCGTGCGATGTAGTAGGTTCTCGGCGGGGACGGCGGCCCCGCTGTCCTCCAACTTGGGAGGCGATGGCTATGATGAAGACCCTGTCACTTCTAGCGGTCCTGCCCTTTATCGGCGTCCTGTCGATGTCGACGAGCCACGCCGCATCCACATGCTCGACCAGCAATTTCGGCATCTCTGCAGTACCGTGCGGGAAGCGGTATGCGGTCAGCTCCGAAGCCTGCCGGAAATACGTGATCGAGCATGGCGCATCGCCCGCCGAATCCTGGTGGTACTGCAGCAGTCAAGGCTACGCGAAATAGTCGGCACTTCCTGAGCGAGGCTTTTCGCCGCCGCGGACAGAGCGTCGAGCTGCCGCGACGTCGAACACGCGTGCCTGCCGGTCAGCATGTTAAGGCACGTCGCCTCTTCTCACTGGACCGACGGTCTGCGGCCGGTTGAGGAAGAACTCGCGATTGCCGAGCGCGGCCTCCGCATACTGGTCGATCGCCACGATGATCGCCTGCACGTGGTGAAAGCACCAGCCTTCCCGCGTCGCCATGTGCCGGACCTCGGCCAGCGCCTTGATCCAGGGCGCGTGGTCATCGCTGTCGTGGAAATACCGAAGCGGCTCTCTCATCTTTTCCTCCGGCACATCACGTCTTGCAGCTCGGCGCGCAGCCGCCGCGTCCCGAGCACTCGGTCATGCACGCGCTTCGCCGGCGGCCAGCTCTCGCTTCGCCGGGCGAATGAAGGCTGACGTCGCGGCGCGACGGCGCGGTGCAACGCTCGCATGCACGATGATCGGATCGCGGTCGCCCAGGACCTCCCGCTCCTCGACCAGGCGGCTCATGACCAGCCGCATCTTCAGGAGATCCCCGGCGACGAAGGCGCAGTCCTCATCGCGGTTGATCTGCTGGCGCATGATGGCTTCGGCCTCGAGCATGCTGACGCGCAGCGCCCTGATCTGCCTGCGAATTTCGCTGATGCGGTTGTCCATGGCGTCCTCCAATTCCCGGTGGAGGGCAATTAGAACAAAACAAGAACATTGAGTCAAGCAGCGAAAGCCGTCCGTCATGGGTATCGTTATCACGACGCAACCGGGTGAGTTGCAGTCACCGACCGTAACAGCTTTCACGAATTCAACGTGAGGTACCGGACATCAAGCGAGATCAAGAAGCCGCGGCCGACCGCGCGCGGCGAGGATCGCAGCCGTCAAAGACAAACGGCCGACATACGACTGTGGAACAATGCGGCATCGAACTTGTCTACACAAATAGACAAGTTAAAATGGGTCGATTCTATTTCGATCATTGCGCAGCAAATGCCCAAGTACTCCAATGCCCAAGTCCTCCAAGCTGGTAGCCGCGAAGCGCGGCAAGGTTCTTCTGGTTAGACGCCGATCTGACGGGCTGTGGATGTTTCCCGGCGGGCGCAGGCGCGCGCGAGAAACCGGGAAGGATTGCCTCAAGCGCGAGATCAAGGAGGAGCTGCCGAAGCTCAAGCTCGGCAGGCTGAGCCTGTGGAAGGAAGTGACGGCCAGGAACAAGCGTTCCGGCCGCAGGATGAGCGACGCGATCTTCATCGCCAAGAACGCCAAGGGCCGACTGGCGATCGGCGACAAGAAGGAGATCGACCGCGCCGCCTGGCAGAAGCCGCGGGGCCTTCGCCTGACGCCGACCTCCCGCTACATCCGCGACCGGCTGTTTCCAAGCAAGCAGCGCCGCCGGAGATAGGCGGCTGGACCATCGCTGCTTGAATGCGCCGCGCATCCACCCCAAAGAAACGGCCCCAGCGAGGGGCACAAGCTGGGGCCGCGAGTTTACCTTGATCGTCCAGACGCTGCCGGCAGGGACAGCACCGAACGTGTGACAATCATGCTCCGCCGCGTCGGTTCCTGGACGGCGCGCCTGGACGCGATCCCGGAAGGATGGGCCGTGAGCCTCATGCAGCGGCAGCTCACGGCCGAGCACATCTCGATGCTCAACATGATGCTTGGCGAAGCGCGGCGACATGGGATGTCCTGATTCCCCAAGGCGAATGTCCTGATGGGTGCGGCACCCTCTCTGGTGCCCCATCATGATCGTCGGATAAGCATCCGCAGACCAAGAGTTCCACCGCAGGAACACCGTACTGATCCGGATTTCTGGACAGATAGGACGGTCGTAATACCAACCCTGCCGGCGTTACCGTTCTTTGCAGAGCATTTTTTCACGACTGAGTTTTTACAGACCTATTATGACCGGCAGAAAAGGGCCGCCGATGCGACGGCCCTTTTCGATTCAGTGCCCATGTCTTCGCGCGGCAATGATCCCGGTGACGCACCCAAATCGGTACCAGGCAAAGAACGAGGCCGCCAACCGGCGGCCTCCTTGTTGAGTGGCCCCAGCAACCTATGGGGGCCTGGGAGGGCAGGCGCTGGGGCCGTCTACCGGCCCGGTTGGCGCAGTCGGGCCAGGTGAGCTTCCATCAAATGAACAGAGCAACGGCAACCATTGCGATTGGGCAAAGTCCCAATACGACGATGCCCGCTCGAACAATCACTTCGGACATGACATGCGCCCTTCAATGGGGCGATCAAAATACGCCGCAGCGGAAGCCGCGCAAAGTGCAGTTTGTGCCAGATTTTCCGCGTCCCTCAATCATGCGTCACGGCGGGAAAGTACGCGCCAAGGCGGAGTCGTTCAGACACCAAAACTCACGCGCGAACCTCCCGGAGATCGCCGAAGAGTGAGGCCCCGGCCGGTATCGCGAATTTCGGCCCTGGAGTTTGGCGGCTGCGCCGGCACACCGTGCTGATTTCTTCAGCTTCGCATACCGCCGACGCGTGCTAGGAATGACGTGATCCGCTGCGTATCGGACCACGACATGAGCCAGAACTCGTCAGAATGACCTTCCCCTCCAACCGCCAGAGGCGGCTGTTCAGACTGGTCTCCGCGCGTTGGCAGCGCCGCGCCCTGTTCTTGCTGGGCGGCATTGCGGTCGGCGCGGCGGCCGTCGCGCTGGCACAGCTCGCCGATCTGGCACAGATCGCGTTCGGCGCGGTGGTATCCCGTTTCCATTATGCCTCGCTGGTGCTGACGCCGGCCGGGTTCGCGCTGTCGGTGTTTCTGACCAACCGCTTCTTTCAGAACGCGCAAGGCAGCGGAATCCCGCAGGCGATCGCCGCACGCCATCTGACCGACCAGACCGCGCGCGAAAGCCTGGTTTCGCTGCGCGTTGCCGCCGGCAAGATCCTGCTGACTCTGTTCGGCCTGTTGTGTGGCGCGTCGGTCGGGCGCGAGGGACCGACGGTGCAGATCGGCGCCTCGATCATGTTTGCGCTCGGCCGCTTCTCGCCGCGGCGCCAACCCGGCCTGATCCTTGCCGGCGCGGCCGCTGGTGTCGCGGCCGCTTTCAACACCCCGCTGGCCGGGATCGTGTTCGGCATCGAGGAAATGAGCCGTGCCTTCGAGACGAGAACCAGCAGCCTGATCATCGGCGCGGTGATCGCTGCCGGCCTGACCTCGCTCGCACTGATGGGCAACTATACGTATTTCGGCACCAGCGCGACGGCCCTGCGCAACGGCACCGACTGGCTCGCGGTCCCGCTCTGCGGCGTTGCCGGAGGTCTTGCGGGCGGCCTGTTCAGTCGCATCCTGATCACAATGGCACGCGGGTTTGCCAATCCGGTCGGAAGCGCGATCAAGCGTTATCCAGTCGGTTTTGCCGCAATCTGCGGATTAGCGGCTGCGATTTGCGGGATTGCGTCCGACGGCGCGATCTATGGCACGGGATATCAGCAGGTCAAATCCGCGCTCGAAGCCGGAGCACAATTGCCGG
Organism: Bradyrhizobium sp. USDA 4504; assembly: GCF_054063995.1. Taxonomy (NCBI): domain Bacteria; kingdom Pseudomonadati; phylum Pseudomonadota; class Alphaproteobacteria; order Hyphomicrobiales; family Nitrobacteraceae; genus Bradyrhizobium; species Bradyrhizobium sp. USDA 4504. The sequence goes on from NZ_JBSSGV010000001.1 coordinate 3,651,675, forward strand.
CGAGCTTCAGCGTCTGGAAATTCCTCGCGACCACGTTCGCCTCGATCAGCGGCATGCCGGGCGGCATCTTCGCGCCCTCGCTCGCGGTCGGTGCCGGGCTCGGCTCCAACATCGCGCCGCTGTTTCACGGCGCGCCGCTGCCGGCCATCATGCTGCTCGGCATGGTCTCCTATTTCGCCGGCGTGGTGCAGGCGCCGATCACCGCCTTCGTGATCGTCACCGAGATGACCGACAATCACGCGATGGTCGTGCCCTTGATGGCCGCGGCCCTGATTGCGCACGCGAGCTCACGCCTGATCTGCAAGGAAGGCGTCTATCACGCCCTCGCCAAGGGCTTCGTCGAGCGCGCTGCGCCGGCGCAGAAGATCACCTCGATCTGAATTCCCGGCACCAAGGGAAAATGCCCCGGCATCTCGCGTTGCCGGGGCCGTCCTATTCCCATGCTCACGGCGAACCGCCGGTGTCGATAATCAGGGCGGACCCTCTGGGCCTTGAAAAATTTCCTTAATGAAAAAGCCTGCCCAGCATCCGAAGATTCGCGCGATCCGGCGTTTCGGAAAATAACGGGTGTGAATCCAGCTTGAATAAATTTCGTCTGGAACAAACGGAATGTTTCAGTGACTCTTCATGCGTGAACGGAGTTCCGGGGTTCCTCGGGGAGCGGACTTGTCGCGGCGACGTTGGTCTATGGGCAATCCCTGAGAAAGGGGGAAGCACCATGGTCGAGAACGTCATGACCAACGCCGGCTATTGGCGGGATCGAGCCGCCAAGACACGTGCCAAGGCGGAGTTGTTCAGATACCAAAACTCACGTGCGAATCTTCTGAAGATCGCCGAAGAGTACGATCGTCTGGCCAACTATGCCGAGCAGCAATTACTGCGCGCACCGAGAGTAAACCTGTCCGGCCGATCTCCTTAACGGCAGGAGCCTTTGGACATTGGGCCGTCTTAGCCGGGTGCGTGCGCCGCACGTCACGCTGCTTTCGGCCAATGGCGCCTCAGCCGCGATACGCAAACAGCTCGATCGGCTCGCTGAAACCGCGCACCAAATGCTCGCCGACATGCTCGAGCGCGAAATCGTGCGAGACCAGATCGGCGAAGGCGCGCGACAGCAGCACGTTTCGTCCCAACTGCTTGGTCAGAGCCTCGAGCCGCGAGGCCATGTTCACCGCGGGGCCGATCACCGTGAAGTCGAGCCGGCTGCGCGATCCGATATTGCCGTACATGACGTCGCCGACATGGACGCCGATGCCGTAATTCATCGGCGCCCGGCCCATCATGCTGTTCTTTTCGCTCAGCGCCGCCATCGCCTGCCGCGCCTCGGACACCGCGTGCAGCAGGTTGGCGCAGGCCCTGGGATCGCTGAGCGGGAAAATCGCAAGCAGACCGTCGCCGATGAATTTCAGGATTTCCCCGCCGTGCCGCGCAATCGGCTCCGACATCGCGTCGAAATAGTCGTTGAGGAGATCGATGACATCGTCGCGCGGCCAGGAGTCCGAGATCCGGGTGAAGTCCCTGAGGTCGCAGATCATGATCGCGGCGCGGACCGTGGTGCCGCTGCCCCGCCGCGTCGCACCCGCCAGGATCATCTCGCCAGCATGGGTGCCGACATAGGTCTCGAGCAGCGTCCGCGCCAGGCGGTTCTTCATCCGGATTTCGCTGACCAGCGCCAGCACCGGCAGCACCTTGCGCAGCTCGGCGATGTCAGCGTCATCGAAACCGCCGGACCGGTCGGTCGCGAAGGTCACGACATGCCGCTTGCCGAGCGTATGCAGCAGCGGCCACGCCACATAGTCGGTCAGGCCTTGCGCGCGCATCTCGTCAAAGAGCGCATGCGTGCGGCCAGGCGCCCGTTCGAGCCGCTCGCGCACTTCGCCAGCGCCCTGGTGGATTTCGTAGACCGGGCTGCCGATATATTCCGAGCGCTCCCTGACCTCGTAGTCGACCCGCGTGATCTCGGCCTCGCGCTTGCCGTCGCCCCAGATGATCCGGGCGCCGAGCCATTGCGGATGCTGGATCAGCAGATTCATCGTCGCCCGCTTGAGCGGGATGCCCCTGCCCTGCAACCGGATGCAAAGCTCGGCGAAGATATTGTCGATGAAGCGCTCGTCGCGGGTCTCGTTGGTCAGCCAGGCCACCACGTCGCCGCCAGACTGCGGCGTGACGGACTCGATGTTGGGGGCGTTCATGGCTTGCTCCGGAGCGGCAGGTGGGATCGGCACGCGATATGTCGTGCTTCTGCCCGGCAACGTCAACGCCACCAGCGGTAACGTGATCGGGCGTACCGGTGGTCAGGGCTCTGAATGCCCGCCCTGTCCTGCACTGCGCGTGGTGTGGTCAGGACGGACGCACTGCCAAAATATCGAAAACAACCCCATGCAAACCCCATGCAAAGGTGCCGGCGGACACGGCAACTGTCCGGCGACACCGCAACTTGACTCGTCGGGCAAATCAGCGGTACGATTCCATTATTCAGAAATCGTATCGATTCAGCCTACCCCCTTCCCGCCCTACCCGTCCAGCCGGTCGACCTCGGCCTTGCCGGCCTTCATCACCAGCAGGATGTGCTCGCCTTGGCCGAGCAGGCAACCCACGTCGCGCAGCGGGTTGCCCTCGACTACCAGCAGGTCGGCGAACGCCTCCGGCGCGATGCGGCCGAGCTTGCCTTCCATGCCGAGCACCTCGGCGCCGATGATGGTCGCGCTGGCGATCACTGCCTGCGGGCCGATCAGCTCGGCGCGGATCCGGAACTCGTCGCTCTGCAGCCGCTGCGACGGTCCGAGCAGATCGGTGCCAAATCCCATCTTGACCCCGGCCTCGCGATAGATTGCAAGCGAGCGCAGCCCGGCGTCGCGAACGTCGGCGATCTTGGCGACGCTCGCCGCAGGCAGGCCGTACTTCGCGCCCTCATTGGCCAGCGCCTCGTAGGTGACCAGGGTCGGCACCACATAGGCGCCCTGCTCGGCCATCAACCGCGCGGTCGGAAGGTCGATCAGATTGCCGTGCTCGATGGTGCGCACGCCGCAGCGTATTGCCCGCTCGATCGCCTCCGCCGTGTAGGCATGGGCCAGCACATAGGTGTGCCGCGCTCTCGCCTCCGCGACGATGGCGCGGATCTCGTCCTCGGAATAACCGTAGGCGCCGATCGGATCGGTCGGCGACGCAACGCCGCCGGACGCCATGATCTTGATCTGGTCGGCGCCCATCTGCAGCTCCTCGCGCACCGCCTTGCGCACCGCATCGACGCCGTCGACGACGCGCGCGATCGCGCCGACCCGCACGCAGCAGGAGCAGGTCGGGTCGGCCAGATAGTCCGAGCGGGCGCGCCCGTCGCCGTGGCCGCCGGTCTGGCTGAGCGCGCGGCCGGAGACGAACAGCCGCGGGCCATCAGTGAGACCGGTGTCGATCGCCTGCTTCAGCGCATAGCCGGCGCCGCCGGCATCGCGCACGGTGGTGAAGCCGCGCTTCAGCATGCCGCGCAACAGCATGGTCGAGCGCAGCGTCACCAGCACGTTGGCCATCCGCGCCTGCTGCGACAAATCGAGCTCGACCGCGACCGCATGCACATGCAGGTCGATCAGGCCGGGCATCAGCGTCTTGCCCTTGAGGTCGATGACCCGATCGGCGGAAGCCTCGATCGGCCGATCGGACACTTCCTTGATCAAGCGGTCCTCGACCAGCACGTGGTGTCCTTCGAGCAGATCGGAGCGCAGGGGATCGAGCAGCGCGGCATTCTTGAAGAGGATGGTGGACATGAAAGGTCTCCTGTCAGCGCGTAGCTCGTATGATCACGCGGCTTCGCTTGCGATGTCTTCCAGCGACCGGCCGCGCGTCGGCACGCCCATCAGCACGACGGTCAGCGCGCCAATCAGGAGAACGGACGTGGTGACGCCGAACACGCCGGCAAAGCCGAAATTCGGATAGAGGTAGCCGACCAGGATCGGCGCTGCGATCGCGCCGATCCGGCCGATCGCGGAGGCAAGCCCGGCACCCGTGGTCCGGATCGATGTCGGAAACACTTCGGCCGTGTAGGCATAGACGCCGGCATAGGTGCCGTTCATGAAGAACGACAGCAGCAGGCCGGCCGCCATGATCTCCGCATCGCTCTTGGCAAAGGCGAGCCCGAGCGCGCTGGCGCCGCCGAGCAGCATATAGGTCGCAATCGTCGCCTGCCGTCCGATCCGCTCATTGAAAAAAGCGGCGGTGAAATAGCCCGGCACCTGCGCGCAATACATCGCGAGCGAATAGCCAAAACTCTTGGTGATGCTCATGCCGTTCTGCACCAGCAGGCCGGGAATCCAGACGAAGAAGGAATAGTAGCTGAAGGTGATCGACAGCCACATGATCCAGGTCATGGTGGTGATGCGCGCCTGCCGGCCGGCGAGCAGCGCGGCAAAATTGCTCACCAGCGTTCCCGACGAGGCGACTGGCGCGGCTACCGCCGGCGGCAGCGCGCGGCCCTCGCGCGCGAAGCCGGCCTCGATCCTGTCGAGCACCGCTTCGGCCTCCTTCGCCCTGCCCCGGCTTTCCAGCCAGCGCGGCGATTCCGGCAGCGATCTCCGCCACCACAGCAGCATCACGACAGGCACGGCGGTGATGACGAGCACGATGCGCCAGCCGTTCTCATAGGCGGGCACGATGAAATAGCCGAGCAAGGCGGCGGCGACGAAGCCGAACGAGAAGAAGCCCGCCAGCGCGCCGGTGAAGGCGCCGCGGTAACGCCGCGCCACGAACTCGGCGAGGTAAGGCGCGATGATCGCGCTCTCCGCGCCGGTGCCCATGCCGGCGACGACGCGGGCGGCAAAGAACGCCGGCCAGCTATCCACCGCCGCGCTGACCAGCGAGGCCGCGCTGTAGAGCGCGAGCGCCGACATCATCACCGCGCGGCGGCCGATCAGGTCGCCCAGCGTCCCCGCGAGCAGCGCGCCGAACAGATAACCGACGAAGGTGCTGCTGCCGAGCACGCCGGTCTCGACATTGGTCAGCCCCCAGGCGGTGCGGAGCACCGGCAGGATGAACGCCAGCACGGCGGCATCCATCGCGTCAAAGAGATAGCCGAGGCCGCCCATCAGCAGCAGGTGCACGTGGAACCGCGCGAACGGCAGGCGCTCGATGCGCGCCGAGATCATCGACATGAAAGTCCCCCCTCGCCCTGCGGCGGCACGCGCCACAGGGTCAGCCGGGGAATGATAGACAAACCAACATTATCCGAATAATTTATAATCGTTATCTGGCACATCACCCTTGTGAATATTGCTCGTGTCCTTCCGCACGCTCGACCTCAACCTGCTGAAAGTCTTCGAGGCGCTGATGACCGAGGGCAGCGTCACGCGCGCCGCCAGCGCGCTGACCATGACGCAGCCCGCGGTCAGCAACGCGCTCGCGCGGCTGCGCGACGCGCTGGGCGATCCCCTGTTCGTGCGCAGCTCGAGCGGGATCCGCCCGACGCAGCGCGCCGTGGCGCTGTGGCAGCCGATCGGCGATGCCCTTGAACATGTCCGCCACGCCCTCGATGAGGACGCCTTCGATCCGCGACAGACCCAGGCCGAATTCATCCTGTCGATGTCCGACTACGTGGCCTCGCTGGTGATGCCGCGGCTGCTCAACCGCTTCAGTGAAGTGGCGCCGTCCGCGCGCATCCACACCGTGCCCAACACCATCCTGGAGATCGGCGACCGGCTCGAGGACAACCGCGTCGATTGCGTGCTGAGCGTCTATGTCAACGAGGCGCAGCAGCCGCCGGCCGTGATCCGCTCACGCTCGCTGTGGACCGTCGAATATGCCTGCATGATGCGGCGGGACCATCCGCTGGCCAGGCAGAAGCGGCTCAACACGCGGAGCTTCCTTGCCGCCAAGCATGTCGATGTCAGCCTCGCCGGCAAGACGCTGCCGACCTACGACCAGTTTCTCGCCTCGCGCGGGCTGTCCCGCAATCTGGTCGCGACCGTCAACCACTACAATGCCGCCTACGAGATCGTGCGCCAGTCCGACCTGATCGCCGTGCTGCCGCGCGATCTCAACGCCCAGTCCCGCCACGCGCCCCATCTGCACGCCATGCCGGTGCCGCTGCCGGCGCCGCCGCGCATCGTCAGCCTGTTCTGGCACCAGCGCAACGACACCGTCCCCGCGCAACGCTGGCTGCGCGAGACGCTGGTGGAGATGTTCGCAAGGATGGAGTGACGCGGTGGGATTGGGGCATGCGGACGAACCCGGCTCCCGGACACCGGTGATCCCCGTAGCGGCACGGGGATGCTGATTAACGCTCCCACAACCCGGGTTTGGTTTCCGATTGACGGCATCGGGGACCGGGGTGGTAGGCTGTCGCCATTTCATGTGGCCATTTGAATGCGCGAGTTATTGGAACAATATCAGCTTTTGCTGGCGCCCTTGATCTTCGTGCCGTTCGAGCAACTCTTTGCAGCGAGGCAGCAGAAGATCTTCAGGCGTGGTCTTTCGACCGATATGGCCTTCCTGTTGCTCAACGGCTGGCTGGTGTTCGTCGGCGTGACCGCGATCATCGCACTGGCGACGCTGGTCAATCAATCGATTCTGCCCTCGGCCGTCAAGCAGGCGGTCAGCGATCTCCCGTATTGGGCTCAGGCGCCCATCGCGATCGTGATCGGGGATCTCGGCATCTACTGGACCCACCGCATCCTGCATGTCGTGCCTGCCATGTGGCGCATCCATGCCGTTCATCACGCCGTCGAAGAGCTGGACTGGCTCGCCGCGATCCACCAGCACCCGCTTGACGTGACCTTCATGAAGGTTGGTTCGCTGTTTCCGCTGTTCGCGCTCGGTTTCTCCGCGGAGGCGATCGGGACCTATCTTGCGATCTACTACTGGCAGTCCTGGCTCGCGCACGCCAACGTGCGCCTGGGCTACGGCCCGCTACGCCACGTCCTGGTATCGCCGGAGTTTCATCACTGGCACCACAGCAGCGAGCAGGAAGCCAGGGACAAGAACTACGCCGGGCTGTTCTCGTTCTACGATGTGCTGTTCGGCAGCCTCTATCTTCCGGAAGGGCAGAAGCCGACGGCATTCGGCGTCGATCATCCGATGCCCACGAGATACCTGGCGCTTTTGGCCTATCCATTTTTCGCCTGGGCCTCGATGCTCAAGCGCGACGATCCGTCGGGCACCAGGCGCCCGGTTGGCGCGGAGGCTGTGCCCGGCACGGCAACGCCGCCGGCGCACCAGGACGGCTGATCGTGATGATCTTCGCCGCGGACTGTTCGCGATCAGGACACTAGCCTCCAACGGTTGCAGATTTTCGCAATCCCTCGCCTGTAGCTGTCTCGCCGGCCTCTTGCCGGTATCTCGTCCAGATCAGCGCGATCACGGTTGCGCACATCATGGGGCCGAGAGGCGTGCGCACGAACGGGAAAGCGTATCCCAATACGAAGACGACGCTGACAGCGATCCGGAAGGCGCTTCGACCCGAACGCGACGCGAGGCGGCCCGCGCTGGCGTTCATGAGAAAGAGCAACGCGACCACCAGGATCGGCATATCGTAGATCGCGAAGTAAGGAGAAATCAGCGGCGTTGCCGCCAGCAGGCTCGCGGCCTTTACGGCGAAGCTGACATGGCTGCGCCAAATGATCAGCACCCCGATCGCAACTACCGATGCGATGGCGACGTGGACCGCCATCGCCAAACCGTAGCCAAGGCCGGCGTCTCTCAAGAGCCCGTACACACTCTGCAGTTTGTACCATGGCAGCGCGCCACTGAGGTGGAATTGCGTCGTGGCGAAGGTGGCGGCGGCGCGGAATCCATCGAAGGTATCCCAACCGAAGATCAGCCCGGCGAGCAGCAGGAGGACCGGAATCACCAGAGAGGCGGTGATGACGACGCGCCAACGTCCGGTGGCGATCAGCACGAAGGGAAGCAGCACGCCATACTGAGGTTTGAAGATGAGCAGCGCGATCAGGATTCCACTGAGAAGCGGACGCCTGTCCAATGTCAGCAGGATGCCGCCGAGCAGCGATGCGGCGAGCAGTGCGCTTTGGCCGGAAATGAAGTCGTAGAATACTGGCGGAGCAGCGAGTGCCAGCAGCAGCGCGGCGGAGCGCGGCCGGATGGCATGAACGACGAGCAGCCAGCAAGACAGCTTCGCTGCGCTCCAGACCCAGAACGCGATCGGAAACGGCAGCAGCGCCAGCGGCGCCACAACCAGGAAAAACACCGGCGGATAAAAGAACGGAACCGGTACCTGATCGTAAGGATACGGAGCGTGATTGAGGGATTGCAGCCGGAGAACAAGTTGCTGATGCAGCTGCTCCCAATCGTAGGCCGCCGCCGCATGGCCTTCGAGCGCCATCGCGCCCGCGCCCCAGAAACATGAAAAATCGATTCCGGCCTGGCCGCCACCACCGACAAATGCCGGTATCGAAACCAGGATCGAGACCCCGAGCAAGACAGCGCAGGCAACCATCAGCGCCGGGTCATCTCCTGCAGAAGCGTCCCAGTGCAAAATTTTCTTCATATCCTCTGAAACGGCTCAATCATGAAATGGCGCAATCTACCATTGCACTCGCGGGCCGAGCAACGGAACGCCGGCGGCGGCTGGAGCTGTTTGCGCGGATAGGGTGAAGAAGCGGGTGTCGAATGGATGAGCGGGCTGTGGCCTAGCTTCGCTCACGTCGCTACGATGGAGTTTTCCGGGCTTGCCGAGCCGTGGGTCGCGAAGCGCCTCATGCCTCGCCGATACAGACCGCCGTCGCCCTTCGGGCTATGGCGTGGCAGCCTTCACTCACTTCGCTACGATGGAGTTTTCCCGGCCTGCCGAGCCGTCGCTCGCGAAGCGACTCATGCCTCGCCGATACAGCCCGCCGTCGCCCTTCGGGCTATGGCGTGGCAGCCTTCGCTCACTTCGCTACGATGGAGTTTTCCCGGCCTGCCGAGCCGTAGCTCGCGAAGCGAGCGAAGGCTGGTGGGGGAGGCAGGACTCGAACCTGCGAAGCCATGAGGCGGCTGATTTACAGTCAGCTCCCTTTGCCACTCGGGACACTCCCCCGTCCAACAGCATCAGACCGGCCGCGCGAGTGGCGGCGGACCGGTCATCGAAATGACGCTGATAACCGGCCGACCCGAAGCGGGTGCGCGGTCGGGCGCGTTTATGGGGGAAGGCGGTCCCCAAAGTCAACCAAGCCAGCCATCTAATTGGGATACTTTTGCAGGCTCGGGCGATCTCTGTTCCAAAGTCGTGAGTCTTGCGGCTAGTTTCTTGTTTTGTCGCGTTTTCTTCACGCGAACCGGACCCCACTTCGCTCGAAAACGCTGTGTAAAATTGCCAACATTCGGGAGCCGTGACACAAGCCTCACATGAGCGATCGCGACCGCAAACCCAATTTCCGAGGCAAGGGCGGTAAACCCTTCCAAAAAGGGCCGAAATTCGGCCGCCCGCCGGCCCGGCGGGAACGCGAATCCGGTTCCGACGGGCCGGTGATTCTGTACGGCTGGCACACCGTGTCGGCGGCGCTTGCCAACCCCGACCGCCATATCCGCAAGCTTTACCTCACCGAGAACGCGGCCAAGCGCCTCGCCGACGAAGACATCGCGACCCGCGTCACCCCCGAGATCGTCCGGCCCAGCGAGATCGACCGGCGCCTCACCCCCGATGCGGTGCATCAGGGCCTCCTGGCGGAGGCTGATCCCCTGCCCTCGCCCGGCATCGACACGCTGGCGCTGGAGGGCATCGTGCTGGTGCTCGACCAGATCACCGATCCGCACAATGTCGGCGCCATCCTGCGCTCGGCCGCGGCGTTCGCGGTGAAGGCGATCGTCACCACCGCCCGTCACAGCCCGGAGGCGACCGGCGTGCTGGCGAAGTCCGCCTCCGGCGCGCTCGAGTTGGTGCCTGTTGTCACCGTGCAGAACCTGGCGCGCGCGCTGAACGAGTTGAACGAGCGCGGCTTCCAGACCGTCGGCCTCGACAGCGAGGGGACCGAGGATCTCGGCAAGGCCGCGCTGCAAGCGCCGCTCGCGCTGGTGCTCGGCGCCGAAGGCAAGGGCTTGCGGCAATTGACGCGCGAGACCTGCCGCCTCGTCGCCCGCCTCGACATGCCCGGCGAGATCAAGAGCCTCAACGTGTCGAACGCCTGTGTGCTCGCGCTCTATATCGGCGCCAGCCGGCTCGGGCTGATGTGAACGACAAACGCCCGCTCGCGTGACGCGAACGGGCGCTGATGTCTCGAACTGACGATCGGATCAATAGTAGCGGCGCAGCACCGGATGGCCGTAGCGGCCGTAGCGATAGCCGTAGTGCGAACGATAGCCGTAGTGATGGCGGTAGCCGTAGTGACGGTAGCCATAGCGGCGATAGCCGTAATACGGGCGGCCGTAACCTTCGCGGTAGTACGGGCGCGGTGCCCAGTTGCCCGGACCGGTGTAGGTCGGTCCCTGGTTGACGTAATAGTATTGCTGCGCCGCGCTGGGATAAGCGGCATCCGGGTCGGGCAGACGTTCGACGGCGCCGTAGCCGTAGCCGCCATAGTAGCCACCGCCGCAACCACCGCAGCCGTAATTCACGACGGGCGCGGAATAGCCGCAAGGGTTGAAACCGCACGCCATTGCGGGCGCGCTCAGCATGACGGCCACCGCCGCAATCAGTCCTTTGATCATTTGACGCATTACTCTCTCCTGTAGGTCTCTCTGTTCGTCGCGTAGCTCTTGATGGCTATTCAGGACCCCCGTTTCGCGGGGCTCTTGATTTCGGGCAGTCGATGTCAGAATCCTCGGGGTCGCGGTGGCCGCGGGAACGGGCGCGGCAGCGGCCGCGGCCCGTTGAACTCCGGCGCGTAGATCACCGGCGGCGGATCGACCGGCACGTTGGACTGTGCCGGCAGCGGAGCCGATTCCGCCCCCCACGATTGATGGTAGCTCTCGGCCGGCTTGGGCAGGCGGCGGTTGGCCGGCGGCTCGATCTCGAGGCGGCCGTAACCCGGCATGCGGCCGAGGCTCGGATAATAGTGGCCGACATTTGGCTGGGGATCGATCGGGCGGCCGCCATAGACGGTCGGCACCATCGACTCGTTGCGAGCGAGCCCCATCGCGCTTTCGACCACGGCGTAGGAGGCGTCGACGCCGTTAATGATGATCGGCACGCCGGGCCGCACCGGCACGACAATGTCGAAGCCGCCGCCGGCCAGCGCCGTCGAGCTCATCGCAGCCAATATCGCCAGCGCAAGACTTGCGCGCATGTTCACCCAGCGTCCCGAATTGTTCCACCACAACCTAATCCAACGGCTTGGCGGAAGGGTTAAGGACGCCGGCCAAACTGCCGGTAAGCCTAACGCGTAAGCATCGGCATCCGGTCAATGCGGCCGTGCGGAATCAGAAATCGTTAACGGGCGCCGAAGTGCCCTCTCTCCCCGTTCTTACGGGGAGAGGGTTGGGGTGAGGGGCTCCGCGGATACGGTGATAGCTACGTTTACGGAGAGTCCCCCTCACCCGGAACGCATCTGACGATGCGTTCCGACCTCTCCCCGCACGCGGGGCGAGGTGACGCAGACTCTGTCGCTCAAATCGACGCAACGTCATCTTGCTTCGGGAAGCCGCCTACCCGTCAGGTGAAGGCGTTCTCGACGATCGCGTGGACGCCGATCGCGATCGTGACCGCGCCGACCGCCATTTGCAGGCCGCGATTGGCCCAGGTCAGCCAGCGCGCCGAGGCTGCGAGCGGCACCGCGATCACGCTGGACAGCACGCCCATGCCGATCATGGAGCCGATGCCGAACAGCGCGACATAGCCGAGCCCGATCACCGGACTTGGGGCCTGCGACACCGTCAGCACCAGGAGCGCCGCCGAGCCGGCCATGCCGTGCATCAGGCCGACCAGGAGCGTGCGCCAGCGGAAGCCGTGCGCATGGCTGTGCGCGGCGCGGACGTGCGGCACGGTGGACGCACGCGCCACGGTGGACGCAAGCGCCACGGTGGATGCGGCTTCACCGGCATGGCTGTGGGCGTGGAAGTGCGTCGTGCCGTCGCCGTGCGAATGGGTGTGGAAGTGCACGCGGTCGCGCCACAGCCGCCACCACACATGCGCGCCGAGGCCGACCAGCATGATACCGACCGCGGTCTCGATCGGCTGTGCGACCGTTTCCGGGATCGCGCGCCCGAGCAGGATCGCGGCGCCGGCAAAGATGAACAAAGTGAGCGTGTGGCCAAGTCCCCAGGTCAGCCCGTGCTTGACGATGTCACCGACATGGCTGCGGCGGGCCGCGATGCTCGATACCGCCGCGATATGATCCGGCTCCAGCGCATGCTGCATGCCGAGCAGAAAGCCAAGACTCAAAATTCCGAACATCAATCCCCCGCGTCGGCACCGACATCAGTCCGTTCACCGCTGTACACGCAATTCTCGTCAAAGGCAGCATGCTCCGGAACGCATCATGCGCACGAGCCTGGTGAACTTCACACTGCTTTGAACACAGGGCAAGGCCGCGCTGGAACAGGCGCGGCACCGCGAGATTAGCTCTCGACGACGAGAGGAGATTTCGCATGACACAATTCAAAATCCTCGGCGCAGCAGCCCTGCTCGCCTCGGCGCTGGCGAGCCCGGCGATGGCGCAACAGACGATCGGCACCCCCGCGCGCTGCTCGAACGCCTGGCCGGACGCCCGATGCCAGGCGACGGCACCGGCCACCACCCGCACCGCCTATCACCAGCGCATCGATCGGCGGGACCGAGGCTGGCAGGGCAGCTACAACCGCTATGACCCCGGCCCGTTCGCGCCTGTCGACGCCGCGGCCCGCGTGGCCGGTGGCGTCGTCGGCGGCGCGGTCGGCACGGCGGCTGCGGTCGCCACCGCCCCGTTCGGCGGCCCCGACTATGCCCGCGCCCCGATCGGCGGCGCCGAATATGCCCGGCAAAACGGCTTTGTCTGCACCCCCGGCACCTGGTTCCGCGGCAGCGACGGCCGCCAGCATCCCTGCCAGTAGCTCAGCTGACTAGGCCGACGGCGCAAAAGGCGGCCCGCGGGCCGCCTTTTGCTGTCGGGCCGACACGGGGGCGCGATCGCTTCTCGCCTGCTCGGTTCAAGCCTTGGTTCTGGCTCTGGCGCGCCAAGTCTGCTATTCGAGCGCGCAAATCATTCCCAATTCGCCGGCTTAGCTCAGCGGTAGAGCAGCAGTTTTGTAAACTGAAGGTCGGGGGTTCAATCCCCTCAGCCGGCACCAATTGGCTTGGATTTCCGCTGGCTTGGATTTCCGCCATCTGGCCGCCGCGACACAGCTTCAGTCTGCCGAGATCGACCGTCGACCGCAGCAGCCCCGCCAGCTCGCAGGCGAATACGGCAGTTCCGAGCATGGGGAAGCGTGCTTCGACGCTGCAGCGCTGTCCAGAGCATGCTTCTTCGAAGCCGACGCCGAAGCAGTCCGCTGCTGCAAATCCCTTGATGACCCCGTGAACGCCGACCGTCCTGCGGCCGATGCTGCCTTCAAACCGAAGTGCCTGGGCATCGCGTCCTCCATCAGATATGCGCGGCCTACCGCCGCGTCGTTCCCGGTGCGATTCGAACATGTCGTCGCGATTCAATCAAAGCGCATCGCCTGATTGCCCACAATGTACAGAGCGAGCCGTAGTATTCCGGTCGCCGGGAGTGCCACGTCGTCGATCGCGCTCACCGCTAGCCAATGCAACGACCCTGCGCTTCGCAATGTTTTGCAGGAAGCGCTAGCGAGAACGTTGAGTCATCTCGCAACGACTACTTGTGATTTTGTTCCCGCTGGCTATTGTTCCGGCACTTTCATCTTTGGGAATTTCCGAATGAAGATTGCTTTCTGCACCGCGATTGTCTTGTCCACACTGGCCGTCGCTCCGGCGAGCGCCAGGGAGCGCAATGACAGCCCTCACTCCCAGGCCTGCATGGCCAAGAACGGCTTCAATCTCGACATGTGGCGCGCGCACTCCGCAGGCACCGACGCGCAGGTCCTGAGATACATCCAGTGTCGGGATCGGGTGTCCGCAGCACAGGCCAAGGCGATCGGCATTCGCGACCATAACTTCAGCGCGGGCTATCGATGATGCTCGAGGGTGAGATGAGAATCGGACTCGCCCTCGCTTTGCTTGCCATCGGCTGCATCCCGGCAAGCGCCGCAGGCTGGACCTGCTCCGCCCCGGGTCTGATCTCGGGGTCGTACGATGGCGGCGATAGTGCCTATATCCGTCTCACCGGCTTCCCGAACGGCAACAACTATCCTGTCGCGAAGAAGGGCAGCCGGGCCACCGGCACGACGAAGAACGGCACCCGCTTCGTCTGCACCCAACGCTAAGGCACATCGCCAATCCTGATCGGCCTGAAATTATCGCCGACCAGACTTCACCATTTTGAGGAATCACCATGAGATTGCTGATCTTGCTCGCAACTTTCGCCGCCACCATTTCGGCGGCCACCGCCGAAACCGCTGTCGAGCGCCAATGCGCGTCGGGCAAATGCACCTGCACCTACATCGCGTCGACCTGCAAGACCTGGAATCGCACCCATGGCGGCGACCTCGCCATCTGCGACAGCTACCGCGAGAGCTGCCTGCAGAGCGGCCGGTGGGACGACAGGAACCGCCACATCGACGTGGTGGTGAAGCGCTGAGGCAGTTCGCCCTTTCCGAACCGGCGCTGCGCCGCAGGGCCGGTTCGGAAAGCCGCTGCGACACTCCCCTGGCAGGAATCGTGGGATCCTTCCCGTAGGATCACCCATCCCTCGCCTTGCTTCTGTCCTTGCGGCCCCAAACGGGGTATGCAGAATGCGGGGTGGGACTCTGCCAATGACCTATTTGATCCTTGCCCGAGATGGCACCAGCCGAATCGTGCTGAAGCGCGACAGCGAAGACGCGGCCGAGAAGAAGGCTCGCGAGCTGAAGGAGATGGGCTGGTTCGAAGTCGAGGTCCGCGAGGACAAGACGGCGCCGGTCACGTCGGCTCCCCCGGCGGATCGTCCACCGACGCTGCAATGACGCCTTGATGAACCTTTGCCGGGTGGCCCTTACAGATATGTGAGGAGCCGCCACCATGTCCGACACAGCACATTACCGCTTCCAATCCGATCAGGCGCGACGGCTGGCCCGACAGGTGACCGACGCCGCGGTGCGCGACAAGTTGCTCGAAATGGCCGAGGAATATGGCCGCTACGCCGACCTGATCGAGGCCCGCAGCATCGAGCGGGTACCCGCCGCGATGGCGGCCCATTAGGCTGGCCCCCGCCCCGTTCCGGACGGCTTACCGGTTCGTCCTCTCCTGATGCTCGTCCTCAAGGTGAGGCCAAATCCGCTCGACAACGCCCTGAGGATTTGTTCGGAACGTTATGCCCTTTCACGCGATTTTCCTCGCATGAGGGTCCGCGAATCCGACCGCAATTTGCTGCTTCTGGGCACGTTCACGCTGCTCAGCGTGGCCGCGGCCGGCCTCGTCGCCCTGCTGGATCCGGCACCCGCGCCGGCGAACCCCGCGCTGCGACCGCCTGCGAATCACGCGTCGGCATCGGATCAGGGATTGGCCCAGACCCCGGTCCGGATCGTCGGTACCCCGTTCGTCCCGAACACCAATCCCCGTCAACGCTGACCGTCCACGCCCGCGCGGCGTGTCACAATTATGTCACCGCGCCTACCAAACAGGCGTCTTCGTCAACCATCATGATGGCGAGCGCTTGATTCCGCGCGGTTGCTTTGCTGGAATCCGCGCGCTCAGGGTGCGCCATGAAGTGGATGAAAGAACGCGATCTCCTGATCGCGCAGACAATGGCTTTCGTACAGTCGGTGAAGGGCAAGCTGCCCGACGCCGAGCTTCCGGCGCCTGCCTCACGGACGGCGGCGGCGCCTGCCGCCCAGCCGACCGCCACGCCGCCTGCCGCTACACCTGCCCCCGCCGCCGCGTTGCCGATCGCCGCTGAACAGGCCTTGGCCGAGGCGGTCGCCACGCTCAGCGTCAAGGCTGAGGTGCGGGCTGCGGTCGTACCGCCTCCGCTTCCGGCGCCGACCGTGATCGAGGGCCTGCCCCCCGCTCCGTCGCCTTTGGCGGTGACGGTCGTCGAAGTTCCGCCTCAACCGGCGCAGCTGCCGCACTTTGCCAGGCTCGACATCAGCGGCGACTTCGGATCCGAGGTGCGGGAGCGGGTTGCGAATTTCCGCGCCCAGCAGCAGCGCTTCCTGAAGGAGCGCGAGGAATATTGCACCACGACCATGGCCAAGGTCCGCGCTGCGATCGACGAGCTGCCGCGCTCGGGCAAGTAACGCAGCCCCATTAGACCCGGACCGTGCGTTGGGCATCAGCCGCGCACGCCCGACTTCACCGGCTCGGTCAGGAAGCGTCCGCTCGATCGCGTCAACGCCGGCTCCTCCACTGCATCGAGGGCAGGCTGCTTCCCTTCCAGCATGGATCGCAAGCCGGCGATCGCCTTGGTCATGCGTTCGGCGTATTTCACTGCGGCGCCGTCGACGAACTCTCGATCCTTTGGTTTAGGTTTGGCGACCCGCAGCTCCAGATGCGTCATTCCGTTTGGACCGTCCAGAACGGCGCGAGTCATCACGATCCGCGGCGCGCCGGGAATCGGAAGCGTGATGCCCACCGTGAAATAATCGGGCGGGCGCCAATCGAGCATCTCCTCAACGACGGTATGGTTGCCGTGCATGCAGTGGTTCCTGGTGCCGGGACCGCGTCGTCCCTTGCCGGAATCCTCGACGATGGTGTCGGCGTCCCACCATTTCTGCCATTGCCCGGGCACGGTGAAAAACTCCCAAACCGTCTGCCGCGGCGCGGCGATGTCGAATTCCAGCATGACGTAGGCATCGTCGCGCGTCACCTGCATCCGGGTTTGCGCGTCTTCCTGCCGCCACGCCGCTTCCAGATCGCGCGCCCACAGCGTCACGTCGCCGATGACGTCGATGGTTTCGCGATGGGCGATGAGACCCTGCGCGACCGGATCGACACCCATCGCGCGGATGGCCGCGTCGCTGTAGAGCGCGTAGGCGCGCCCGCCGATCTTCTCAGCAACCGTGTTCTTGAGCAGCCGGTGGACCAGAATGACGTCGCGCCCGGCGAGCTCCTCCCTGCCGCCCATCTTCTGCTTCACCATCTCGCCATGATGGATAACGAACTTGAAATCGAGATCGCCCATCGCGACGCAGGCCTGACACTCGCAAGTCGAGGCCTGGCGCACGCTGCGCAGGCGCCGGCGGAATTTGAAATAGGCGCCCTCGATCGCGTCCTGCAGCAGCGAGCCGTCGATCGTCTCGGCGGTGGTGTAGACGAACGCGGCGTCGCCTTCGAACTTGGCGAGGCGGAACGGCGGGCGCAGCGCTTTCACCACCGTATCCATGAAATCGGCGATGATATCCTGCGCATGGTCGAGCTCGACCGCCGCGAGGAAGTTGGTATAGCCGGAGATGTCGGCAATCGCGAAATAGGCCGCTTCAGCCTTCGGAAGCATGGGGACCTCCTGCGCAACCGGTTCACGCCCAATCGGGCGGACGCGCAGTCTGTCATACCGCGCCGCCCGAGGTCGAGGACCAAAGCAACCCTGGGCGTGCGCTAGCGGCCGCCGATCTTCTCCAGCACCGGCAGCAGGTGCGTGAGAAACTCGCCCGGATTCTCGCTCATCGGGAAATGGCCGAGGCCCTTCATGATGGTGGCCTCAGCTCCCGCAATGCTGTTCGCCACCGCCAGCGTCTCTTCCGGCGTGCAGGAATAGTCGTACTCGCCCGACAACAGAAACAGCGGGCAACGTCTGGTGTCGATCTCGGCGACGCGGGCCCGGATGTCGCCGTCGACCTTGTAGAAATAGAGGTCGCCCTTGAACACGCCGGGCCCGCTCTGCATGTAATGCCACAGCGTCTCCCACCGCTCCTTGTCGGGCGCGTCGGGGCCGACGAGGCCCGAGACGATGGCGGCGGCGACCTCGCCGCCATGCACGTCCGGCCGGTGCAGGAAGTTCAGGTCGTAATAGGGATCGACATGCGCGCCGGCCTGCAGGCCGATGATGGCGCGGAAACGTTCGGGATGCTCGAGCGCGAGATGCAGCGCGATCCGGCCGCCGATCGAGCAGCCGATCACGATCGGCCTGTCGAGGTCGAGCGCGTCCATCACCGCCAGGATCATGGTCGTATATTGCGCGGAGGTGAGCTGGTACTCCTCGTCGTGCCAGCCCTGCGGCGGCGACGACTTGCCGTGCCAGGGCATGTCGAAGGCGATGACGCGATGGTTGCGCGTGACGCGCGCATCGTTCATCAGGCCGCGATATTGCCGCCCGTCCGCGCCCGCGGTGTGCAGGCAGAGCAGCGGCGTGCCCTCGCCCGCCTCCTCGACATAGACGCGGTGGGCCCGGCCGAACAGCTCCAGATGCATGTAACGGCCGACGATCGGTTCGAACCTGGCGCTCATGCGGCCACTCCCTCGCGGCGCAGCTTGCCGAGCGCCTCCTTGAAGTAGCGCAGGTTCGCCATGAAGATCTGCAGCTCGCCCTCAGCCTTCAGCACGCGGCGCTTGATCAGCGCCATCAGGTCGTTCGAGCCCGGCGGCGGCCGCTTTTCGCAGAACCGGTCCCACTCCGCCTGCGAGGTGCGCAGCGCAAACGACGACGAGGGCATCACGAACGGGCCCTTCGTCACCGCGACGATCCGGCCCTCATGGATCGCGATCAGCCAGGCGGCCGCGCCGATCTCGAGCAGCAATGTCGTGGTGAGGTAGCGGCCGCGCCGCACCAGGCCGGCGTCGCCGTTGACCCGTTCCTTCAGCGTGTCGATCATATCAGCTCCCCCCGATCGCGGCCCGTCCGCGCAGGGCGCGGCGGGCGCTTGTTCTGCCGGCAATGATGGGAGGAATGCCGGTGCCGTCAATCGCCAGCGGCGCCGCGCGGCTCCGGCGTTTTCGCGTGGCCGCCACATACAGATTTTGGCGAGAGCCGGGTGATCTAAAGCCAGGATATCTAAAGCCAGGACCAGACCAGCGCCACATTGGCGGCGCAGGCCGCGAGCAGCGCAACCGCAAGCGCGAGCTGCACGCGTTCGTAAGGGGGCTGGTGGATTGCTCTCATGGGCCGGAGCATCCGGCGATTCTACCCGGAGAGTCCCGGGGATTCTTTTTTCGGGGGTTTACCACCCGTTAAGGACTCAAGGCCCTTCCGCGAAAGAACCGAAATGACTCATATTTTCAGATGCTTGCCGCGGATGCTCGCTCACGGTTCCGTGATCGGAACGGCGATATTGCCTGAAACCCAAAACGGGGGCTGGCGTTGTCGGTTGTTTGGGGAACGACGAATGCCGTACGCGCTGTTTTATCAGGACGCCAAGCTGAGCAAGGCCTACCCGACCGAGGCGGATGTCTGGACACTGGCCAGGAAATCCGGCTTGGTGGTGGATGCCATCTCCGGAGAGGAGGAGTCCGCGCCGCGCCCGGTGCTGGATAACGACTACGAAATCCGGCCCTGTCAGCTCGAGCCGAACGAGGATCCGGCCAAGAACAAGGCCGATGCCGATCGCGAAGCACGCCTGGAGCCGCGGTTGAACTGATCAGACGGCAGGCTGGCCGGCGCGCAGCGGCGGGCCGAGGATGCAATCGGTACGGTCGCCCGCGCCTACGGCGTGGCCGTCGCCAGCGAGGCCTGTTCGGCGGCGACCGAAACGCAAATCTTCCGCCGATGCAGACCCCGGATCGCGCCGGTCACCTTGAGCACCTTGCCAGCCGAGCAGGACGCATCCTGCACGAACACGACCTCATAGGGCGCGAGCGCCAGGGGTTCGGATTTGAGGATAGTCTGGGCAAGGCACGGCACGGAGACCGCAGAGAGGATCAGCCCTAACGCAAAACTACGCATGTTCGTTTGTCCACCAGCCCGGCGATCGCATAATAGCGCAGCACGATGAAAGTTCCGTGCAATGCAGGAATTATTTTTTGCATTGCACGATCAGGCCTGAACATCAGGTGAATGTAGCGTCGTAGCCCGGATGGCGCGGAGCGAAATCCGGGACTTCCTTCGTCGGGTCGGCTGCCCCGGATTACACCGCGCTCCATCCGGGCTACGGGTTCACCGCATCCGTCGTCATTCCGGGGCGAGCGGCTGGCCAACAAAAAAGGCCGACCCGAAGGCCGGCCTTTCATTGATGCGATGAAGCCGCGATCAGTAGCGGGAGCCGACCGGGCCACCCCAGCCGAAGCGGTAGTTGACCCCGAGCTTGACGGTGTGCTCGTCGTTCCGGAAGCTCGTGCCGACGAGGTCGGCCGGGCCGCTGGTGAAGTTGGTCTTGCCGAAATTGTAGTACTGGTATTCGGCCTTCGCCGACCAGTTCGGGGCGAACATGTATTCGAGGCCCGCGCCGACCGTATAGCCGTCCTTGTGGCCGCCATCGGTGGTGAAGGACGCCGGCACGCCGCCGACCGACGCGGTGATGTTGTTGTTGTCGCGCCAGGCATAACCGCCCTTGGCGTAGAGCAGCGCCGGCCCCCAAGTGTAGCCGAGGCGGCCGGTCACCGAACCGATCTGGTCGGTATTGCCGGTCACCAGCGTTCCGCCCGGGAGCAGCACGCCATTGTTCGAGGAGCTGGGCAGCCAGGAATACTGCGCCTCGGCGCCCATCACCCAGTTCGGGGCGAACTGATAGTCGAAGCCGCCCTGCACGCCACCCATGAAGCGCGCGTCGCTGCCCATCAGGTTGTTGCCGTCGGTGAACGCGCCGCCGACATGGCCGCCGATATAGAAACCGGTCCAGTTGTAGACGACGGCGGGGGCGGTATAGGGCGGCGGTGCCTTGGTATAGGTGCGGGCCGGCATGTCAGCCGCAAACGCAGGGCCCGCAAGGGCGGCCAGCGCGACTGTGCCGAGCAAAAACTTCTTCATTTCTGATCCCCGTTACTAACGCTGCGCTGTAAAGCCAAACAACGTGACCTCAATTAGGTTGCTTTGGGGCAATGCCGCACCCGTGATGTTTCCGAGCTGTGACAGGGTCGCAACAACGCCCGTTTGTTCCCTGGCACAGAAGGTTTTTTTCACCGGTTAAGCAGCCGCATCTCGGCTGGATGTAAGTCGCAGACGGCTAAAGTGAAGTTCAACGCTCCCCGAAAAGTGATCGGAGTTCGCCAACGTTTCGATCAGGCTTGCGACAAGCCGCCGCGCAGAAGCGAGATCAGATCGCGCTCCTGCTTCTTGTTCGGGCATGATCCTTTCGGAAAAACCGCTTCACACTTTTCCGGATCATGCCTTAGCGCGGCATCTTTTCCAGTTCCGGAAATGCCGCGTAGGACGCGCCGGCGCAGGGCTCGGCGG
Organism: Bradyrhizobium sp. USDA 4504; assembly: GCF_054063995.1. Classification (NCBI taxonomy): domain Bacteria; kingdom Pseudomonadati; phylum Pseudomonadota; class Alphaproteobacteria; order Hyphomicrobiales; family Nitrobacteraceae; genus Bradyrhizobium; species Bradyrhizobium sp. USDA 4504. Next base: position 3,672,920 of record NZ_JBSSGV010000001.1, read on the forward strand.
GGTTGTCGAGGATGCGGTCGAGCCGGCCGTCGACAAACAGGACACCGCGCTCCCGGGCGGCGCGGTAATTGCCGTCGGTATCCTTCGCGCTGTAGCGCAGGCACACGACGTAGCGCAGCCGGCCGCCGACCGTACGCTGCGCCGGCTCGGCGATAGCAGCCTCGCGGACCCCGACCGGATTGTTCAGGTAGGTCCGCATGAAGGCTAGGATCTGGTCGCGGTTGCGGTCCGGGAACGGCTGGTTGGCGACGCCCCGGTCATCGGTGAAGGTGGTCGGCCCGCCGCCGTCGTCGCTGGTGAGGCAGCCGGCGAGCGGAAGCGAGAGCAGCAGGATGGCCGCCAGTTGTGATGAAATCCGCAAACGACGCTGTTCCCTGTGTCCCCGGAGGCCGTCTCATAGACTGCCGGGCGGCCGAAGGGAATTCGCAACTCGGTTATTCCTCGCCCGGGTTCACAACCGGAGCCAGACGCACTCCGGCCCGTCGCCATTGGGGAAGCAATGGACGGACGGGCCGGTTCTGCATCCAAAAGGCGCAGCGGGGCAATGTGGATCGAAACTACGCCCCTCGGATCAGATTCAACCGCGCTTGGGTCAGCCGCGTTTGGCCGGCGCGACGTGCTTGGTCGCGACCTTCGCGTGGACGTGCTTGGTCGCATGCTTCGGCGACTTCACCTTCAGCATGCCCATGTGCTTGTGGTGGCGGTGATGGCGATAGTGCTTGTGGTGCATCTTGGCGTTGGCGTTGCGCACCTTCGACGGCAGCTGCTCGCTCTTGATCACGGGAGCGGCCTTGGTTGCCGGGGCAGTCGTGGTCGCCGGCGCGGGCGTTGCGGCCTTGCCGGTCTCGACGGCGAGCGCGGGCGCTGCGATCACGGACATGGCGAGCAGCGCGGCGGAAATCGTCTTCAGCATGATGGTCCTCCTCGTCGGGATCGAGAGGTCTCCGGCCGGATGGTCGGCCTCACCGATCAATGCACGTGACCTTATGGGCCGCGCACTGAACCCGTTCTGAAGGACCCTGACGGACTTCATTCATGTGCATGACATCTCTGTCATGTTCTCCTCTCCGCCGGAAAAGCAGGATCACGCAATCGTGGGATCGGCCGGGAATGTTCTGCACCCCTGGGTGTTCAAGTCATCAGGCTTCGGTGTAGGATTACCGAGCACGATCAGGAACGATCAGGAGCAACCAGGAATGAGCAGGAAGACGAAGTTTTTGGGCCTCGCAGTGCTCTCGATGACGCTCGCCTCCGGGCCGGTCATCTCGGCCTACGCCGCGGGCAGCGACAATCCCTCGCCGCCGGCTTCCGACAGCGGCAGCAGCAAGGGCAAGAAGGCGAAGAAGGACAAGAGCTCCGCGATCGACGATCAGAAGTTCCTGGCCGGCTATCGCGCCGCCTACACCACGATCTACGACAAGCACGACTATACCGCCGCGATCGAGCAGCTGAAGGCGCTCAGCCAGGATGATCGCGCCGACGTCGCCAACCTGATCGGCTACTCCTATCGCAAGCTCGGCGACTACAAGGTCTCGCAGATCTGGTACGAGCGCGCGCTGAAGGCCGATCCGGCCCATGTCCGCACCTGGCAGTATTACGGCCTCTGGCAGGTCGAACAGGGCAACCGCGATCAGGCGCAGTACCACCTGAACCGCATCGCCCAGCTCGCCGGCACCAACAGCGACGAATATCGCTCGCTCGCCGCAGCGCTGGAGAAGCCCCCGGGCACCGGCCTGGTTTACTGAGTTAAGGCAACCGCTTCCTACATCGAGCCGGCGTGGTCACGACGACTGCGCCGGCTTTTTGCTGCGCCGTAGGATGGGTGGAGCGCAGCGAAACCCATCCTGCTTCCGCGCGGATCAGAGGTGATAGGTATCGCTTCGCTCCACCCATCCCACGGATCAGCATAATCGTTACGGATGGAGATTACGGATAATGCTCGAGGCGACGATCGGGCTTTTGCGGGCGGCTCGCCCCCACTGTGTTGCCCGCGGCGCCGGCATCCGGCTTGGCCGGACGCGCGGCCTTCTCGACCGGCGGCCCGCTGTTGCCGGTCTTCTTGGCGCTGTTCAGCGCCTCGCCGGTGGTGGTCACGTTGGCGGCCTGCCCGGCCCCCGCCGAGCCGGCCGAAGGGCCGGAGCTTTGCGCCAACACGGTTCCCGATAGCACCAATGCCGCCATCAGTATTGCCGCGTTGATTGTCATGGAGGGGGCCTTCTGCGCTCGAATGATGCACAGCAACGCGCCGCTGCCACGGACGTTCCCCCGGTGCCATGATTTAAGGTAAATGCGCGGCAAATTTCCGCCTTGGCGCGGCCTGTCGCAGGAAGCACCGGGCGTTTGCGGCTTCCTCAGCCATGCGCTGCTGACGGGCTGCGTAGCGCCGCCTCGCGATATTCGGCCCATGCCTGCCGCAGGATTTGCACCGACGAGGTGAGGAATATCGTCGCCATCACGGTGGCGACGGCAAGGTCAGGCCAGGCCGAGACCGATCCCCACACGCCGAGAGCCGCCGCCATCACGATGAGATTTCCGATCGCGTCGTTGCGGGAGCAGAGCCAGACCGAGCGGACATTGGCATCGCCGTCCTTGTACGGCAGCAGAAGCAGAACCGAGCCTAGATTGGCCGCGAGTGCCAACGCGCCGATGGCGCCCATCACCTCGGCCTTCGGCACGCCGAGCACGAACGTCTGGTAGACAGTCGAGCCGAACACCCACAGCGCCATCAAGCTCAGCGACGCGCCCTTCAACAGCGCGGCGGAGGCGCGCACGCGCAGGCCGGCGCCGATCACCGCAAGGCTCAGTCCATAGGTGACCGTATCGGCAAGGAAGTCGAGCGCATCGGCCTTGAGCGCCTGCGATCCGGCAAGCTGACCCGCGATCATCTCGGTCAGGAACATCGCGCCATTGATGCCGATGACCGTCCAGAGCACGCGCCTGTAGCGCGGATCGAGACCATCAAAGACGGGAACGCCGCCCGAGCAGCCGCACGAATCGGCCGCGCGATCGCGGTCCCCTGCCCGCACGCCGGCCTTGACCGGCAGCGTCAGCGGCGGTGGTGCGCAGCATTCGGTCGTGTTCTGCCCGCAGCAATCGTTCATTGCTCGTCCTTGCAGACGACAGGATAAGGCCGGCCACGCAACGCGTTCAAGCCGATCCATCCGGAACAGCTCCGGCGATCATGCGTCGCGGGTTCAAGGGCTGCCGGCTGCGTTTAGCCGACAGCCCAACCGGTTGATGCGGGCCGTCGCCTCACTTCGCCTTCTGGATCGCGGTGACCGTGTAGCCGCCGTCGCCCTCCTGGGCCTCGAACCGGACCTTGTCGCCGACCTTGACCTGCTTCAGCAGCGCAGGATCCTTGACCCGGTAAACCATCGTCATCGGCTCGTCCATGCCAAGGCTCTTGGCCGGACCGTGCTTGAGCGTGATCTTGCCCGCGCCCTCGTCGATCTTCTTGACCTCGCCATTGATCGCGGCGGCCTGCGCGAGCGCCGCGCCCAAGGTCAGAGCCAGCGCGAATGCGCCGGCGCCGGCAAGTTGGATCATCCTGTTCATCATTGTTGTGCTTTCTTTCGCTGCTGGTTTCATTTCACGATGACGCGGCCGCTCATCCCGTAGTCGCGGTGATCCGGGATCAGGCAGGAATATTCAAACGTTCCGGCCTTGGTGAATTTCCAGACGATCTCCGCGCTCTTCTTCGGTGCGAGGCGAACGCCGTTCGGATCGTCATGCTCCATGTGCGGATGCTTCTTCATCACTTCGGCATGCTTCAGATTCTCTTCGGTGGTCGCGAGCAGGAATTCGTGATCCTCGGTGCCGGCATTGCGGATCACGAAGCGGATCTGCTCGCCGCGCTTGACCTCGATGCGGAACGGCGTGAACTCCATCTCCTTCATCTCGACCTCGACCGTGCGCGAGGGCTTGCTCGGATCGCCGGGCTCGCCGGCCGAATAGGATTCGTGGCCGTGCTTCTCGTGACCACGCGACGGCACTGCGGTGACCGACAGCGCAATCAGCGCGATGCCGATGCTGGTGAGTTGCTTCACTGGATTCTCCATTCTGTGTTTGATGCTTGTCGTTGGTGAGTGAGCTGGATCCGCTACATCTTCATTCCCTTCATCGATGGCTTGCCTTTTCGCCCGGGCGCCGCCGGCGGCTGGCGCGCGGGCTCGGCGGCGGGCGCCTCGACCTCATAGGCAACCGTGCCCGGCGGATATTTGTACGGTCCGGGGTCGGCGTAATCGTCGCGGCCGAGCCCCTCGCGGATCTTCATCACCGTGAACATGCCGCCCATCTCGATCGGCCCGAATTGTCCGGTGCCGGTCATCATCGGCAGCGTGTTGTCGGGCGCGGGCATCTCCATGTTGCCCATCGCCATGCCGGTCGATCCCATCACCATCGCGTCGGGCGCGAGCTTGCCGACCGCCTTGGCCAGATCCTGGCGCGACACGCCGATGAAGTTTCTGACGTCGTGGCCCATCGCGTTCATGGTGTGGTGCGATTTGTGGCAGTGGAACGCCCAGTCGCCCGGATTGTCGGCGAGCATGTCGAACGCCCTGACCGCGCCGACCGGCACGTCGGTCGTGGTCTCCGGATACTGCGCTGACACCGGCACCCAGCCACCGTCGGTGCAGGTCACCGCGAAATTATGCCCATGCACATGGATCGGATGGTTGGTCATGGTCAGGTTGCCGATCCGCACGCGGATCCTGTCGCCGAGACGGATCGGCATCGGATCGATGCCGGGATAGACGCGGCTGTTCCAGGTCCACATGTTGAAGTCGGTCATCTCATTGACCTTCGGCAGATAGGTGCCGGGGTCGATCAGGTAGCTGCTCATGATGAAGACGAAGTCGCGGTCGACTGGCCGGAATGCCGGATCGCGCGGGTGCACGATGAACATGCCCATCATGCCCATCGCCATCTGCACCATCTCGTCGGAATGCGGGTGGTACATGAAGGTCCCGCTGTGCTTCATCTCGAACTCGTAGACGAAGGTCTTGCCCGGCTTGATGTGCGGCTGGTTGAGTCCGCCGACGCCATCCATGCCTGACGGCACGATCATGCCGTGCCAGTGCACCGTGGTGTGCTCCGGCAGTTTGTTGGTGACGAAGATGCGGACCTTGTCGCCCTCGACCGCCTCGATGGTTGGCCCCGGCGCCTGGCCGTTATAGCCCCAGAGATTGGCCTTCATGCCGTCGGCGAATTCGCGCACCACGGGCTCGGCGACGAGATGGAATTCCTTCCAGTCGCCGTTCATCCGCCACGGCAGCGACCAGCCATTGAGCGTGACCACCGGCCGGTAGTCCGGCCCGCTGGCGGGATGTAGCGGCGGCTGCATCACCACCTTGTCCATGGTCGGCGCTTCGGGAATGGCGGCGGCCTGGACGCGGCCGCTGACCGCGCTCGCCGTGACCAGCGCCGCGCCGCCCAGAAATCCTCGTCGAGAAAACATGTGCTGCTCCATTCAATGACCGCCGCCGGCCGCGGGCTGCGCGGCCGAGGCGATGGAAGACGGTGTCGATGCTGCGCCGGCCGAGCCGCCGCCGTTGATCGCGGTCTGCAGCTCGGATTGCGCCAGAAGGAAGTCGCGCCTGGCGTCGATCGCCGCGCGCAGCGAGGCGAGCCGCTGCCGCGCTTCGGTCAGCAGCGCGAACACGTCGACCTGCATGCTGGAGAAGCGCAGCTGCATCTCCTCGGTGATGATCTGCCGCAACGGCAGCACCTCGCGCTGGTAATGGCGCGCGATGTCGTAGGTCGAGCGATAAACGCGGTAGGCGTCGCGCGCCTCGGAGCGGACGTTGACCGCCTTCTCGGTCAGGCGGTTCATCGCCTGGCGGTAGGTCTCCGCCGCCTGCCGTACTCGCACCTCGCCGCCGTCGAAGATCGGAATCTGGAACTGGACGTCGAAGCCGCGCTCCCTGAACGGCGGGGCTTCGGGATCGTGCGTACGCTTGTCGATGCCGGCGACATCGAGCAGCGTGACGAAACGCGTCGCCTCGGTGAGATCGAGCGCCTTGGCGAGCGCGACGATTTCCATCCGTGCGATCTGCAGGTCGACGCGATGGCCGACCGCGGCGATCTCGATCGACGGCTGTTCCAATGGCCGCTTCGGCAGCAATGGCAACTTGCCGGGGATTCGGAAGCCGAGATCGCCGTCCCACAATCCGAGCAGGCGCGCCAGCCGCTCGCGCGAACTCGCCGCATTCTGCCGCGCGCTGGCGAGGTCGGCGGTGATCTCGGCGTAGAACACCTGCTCGCGGGCCTGGTCGAGCTTGTTCATGCCGCCGGTCTCGCCGAGCTTTTTCGCGAGCTGCGCGGTCGACTCCGCGGTCGCCTTCGCATCCGTCAGCAGCGCGACCGTCTCGTTCGCGGCCACCGCCGCGACATGGCTGCGCCGCACCTCGGCGGCAAGCCGCAAGGTGGCGAGCGCGGCCTTGAGCTGCGCCTGGCGGAAGCGCTCGCGCGCGATCTCGGAGCGGGCCGGAAGGGTCGCGAGCCCAAGGATGTCGCCGACCACCTGCCGCTCGACCTCGCTGGCGCCGTTGCCGCTGATGCGGGAGACCGAGAAGGTCGGGTTCGTCGGCAGGCTGTCGGCGACGTAATCGGTCTCCGCCAGCGCCAGTTCGTTATAGGCGGCCTGCAGCCCCTTGTTGTTCAAGAGCGCAACCTGCACGGCGGCATCCGCCGTCAAATTGCGCGCGAGCAGCCGCTTCACTGCGGCGTCGACGGTCGCGGCCTCATCCACCGACCGCACGAAGGCGACGTCCTTGCCGATCGCCTGCTCGGTCACCTCGGAGACGACGCCCATACCGCTGTCGGGCGAGAACGACGCGCATCCCGCGAGCGCGGATGACGCAAGCAGCAGGATCGGCACGATGGCCAGATGTCGCATGGCGCCCTCCTACTGGTCCGGCTTGGCCGGCGGCGTCACGCCGTCATTGCGCTCGCGCCAGGGCTGCGGCGTCGACGGTCGCAGGCTGCTGTAGGGCGCGATCGTCGAGCGGTAGCCGACGGCGGCCGTCCCCGCCGCCGGATTTGCCGGATCGCCTCCGACGGCGACCGGCCGGCCGTCGGCCATGCAGCCGGCGAGCGGTGCAGATGCGAGGATGGCGGCGGCCATCCGCGGCAGCAATGTGGGTGGCGCGCGCCGGCCGAGCCTGTTGCCAAGCCTGGTGGCCACGGCGGCGAGCCTCGCCCCGAGATGCGAATACATGGATCTGTCCCGATCATCCGATGAATAACAGGCGTGCGCACGCAAGCGTGCGGCACCGCCACGATGTCAGCGAACGATCAGGCGATGGGGGGACGATAGAGGCGCGGAGGCGCCTCGCTCCGCAGGCTCTGATAAGCCTCGGAAAGACGCGTGGCGATCGGGTGCAAGGGAGCAGCGACGAATGGAAGATCGGCCGGCAGCACCGATACGCACATCAGCGCGCAGCACGGCCCCGGCGCATTCTTGCCGTCGTGGCTGTGCTTCACAGCCGGCGCAGCATCATCGGCTGCGTGTTGCATGTGCATGCCGCCATGATCGTGGGCGGCATGATCGTGCGTGACGGCTTCGGCATGCGCCATCGACGCCGCGTGAACATGCGCCGCGGCGGCGGGCTGCACCTCATCGGTCAGGCACGGAAACGGCGCCCCGAATGCAAGCGCGAAGGACGGCGCGAGCACGCAAAACAGATAGGCCAGGATGATGGAACATCCCGCCCGCAACCGCCCTGATCTCGTCAATCGCACCAGCACCCGCTTCGCATCTCCGACCGCCGCAAGCTAACCGCAAATCAGCTCGCTGCAAACCGCCATCAGCTATATACCCCCTTGGGGTATCATTCAATCCGATTTGAAACTACCAACAGGCGTCATGTTTCCATCACATCCTTGCCTGCTGGCGCGCGGCACAGGAAGCAACTTCGCGTGCCGACACTCTCGCTTCGATCTTGATGCCCTTCACGACGGCGAAGATCGCGGGAATCACGATCAGCGTCAGCAGCGTCGACGAGATCATACCGCCGATCATGGGCACCGCGATGCGCTGCATGATCTCCGAGCCGGTGCCGGTGCTCCACATGATCGGCAACAGCCCGGCCATGATCGCGACCACCGTCATCATCTTCGGCCGGACGCGCTCGACCGCGCCCGCGATGATCGCGCGATTGAGGTCGTCACGATCGATCGTGCGTCCCTCCTCAGCACGATGCGCGGTGATCTCGCCCAGCGCCTGGTTGAGATACATCAGCATCACGACGCCGGTCTCGGCTGCGACGCCGGCGAGCGCGATGAAGCCGACCGCGACCGCAACCGACAGGTTGAAGCCGAGCGCCCACATCAGCCAGAAGCCGCCGACCAGCGCGAACGGCAGCGACAGCATCACGATCATGGTCTCCGCCACCGAGCGGAAATTGAGGTAGAGCAGCAGGAAGATGATCGACAGCGTCACCGGCACCACGATCCTGAGCCGCGCGGCGGCGCGTTCGAGATATTCGTACTGCCCGCTCCAGTCCACGTAGGTTCCGGGCGGAAACTGCACGCCGGCCTGCACCGCGCGCTGCGCGTCCGCGACATAGCCGCCGAGATCGCGATCGCGGATGTCGACATAGATGTAGGTGGCGAGTTGCCCGTTCTCGGTCCGGATCGTGGTCGGCCCGTGCGCCGGCGCGATGTCGGCGACCTCGCCGAGCGGCACCGCGCCGCCCGCCGGCATCGGCACCAGGACGTCGCTGGCGATCGCGCCCGGATTGTCGCGCAAATCGCGCGGATAGCGCATGTTGACGGTGAAGCGCTGGCGTCCCTCGACCGTCGTCGTCACGCTCTGCCCGCCGAGCGCGGTCGCGATGGTGTCCTGCACGTCCTGCACCGCGATGCCGTAGCGCGACAAGGCCTCACGCTTCGGCGTGATCTCGAGATAGTAGCCGCCGAGGCTGCGCTCGGCATAGGCCGACGAGGTGCCGGGCACGCCCCTCACCACCTGCTCGACCTGGCGGGCGAGCTTGTCGATCACGGCAAGATCGGGACCGATCACCTTGACGCCGACCGGCGTCCTGATCCCGGTCGAGAGCATGTCGATGCGCGCCTTGATCGGCATGGTCCAGGCGTTGGAGACGCCGGGGAATTGCAGCGCCTTGTCCATCTCGGCGATCAGGCGGTCGAGCGTGAGGCCGGCGCGCCATTGCAGTTTCGGCTTCAGATTGATGATGGTCTCGAACATCTCCGACGGCGCCGGATCGGTTGCGGTCGCGGCGCGGCCGGCCTTGCCGTAGACCGAAGCGACCTCCGGAAAGCTGCGGATGATGCGGTCCTGCATCTGCAGCAGCTCGGCCGCCTTGGTCACCGAAATCCCCGGCAGCGTGGTCGGCATATAGAGCAGCGTGCCCTCATTGAGGTCGGGCATGAACTCGGTGCCGAGCTGCCGCGCCGGCCAGATCGAGACGGCGACGGCGCCGAGCGCCAGCAGGATCACCAGCGTCTTCGCCCGCAACACGGCGTGGATGACCGGACGGTAGATCCAGATCAGGAAACGGTTGATCGGATTTCTGTGCTCGGGGACGATCCTGCCGCGGACGAAGATCACCATCAGCGCCGGCACCAGCGTCACCGACAACAGCGCCGCCGCCGCCATCGCGAACGTCTTGGTGAACGCAAGCGGCGAGAACAGCCGCCCCTCCTGCGATTCCAGCGTGAAGATCGGCATGAAGGACACGGTGATGATCAGCAGGCTGAAGAACAGCGCCGGCCCCACCTCCGCCGCGGCCTCGATCAGGATCGCGACCCGCGACCTGCCGGGCTCGGCTCGCTCCAGGTGCTTGTGCGCGTTCTCGATCATCACGATCGCCGCATCGATCATGGCGCCGATCGCGATCGCGATGCCGCCGAGGCTCATGATGTTGGAGCCGATGCCGAGCAGCTTCATCGCGCCGAACGCCATCAAGACGCCGACCGGCAGCATCAGGATCGCGACCAGCGCGCTGCGGACATGCAGCAGGAACAGGATGCAGACCAGCGCGACCACCGCGCTCTCCTCCAGCAATGTGCGCTTCAGCGTGTCGATCGCCGCATAGATCAGATTGGACCGGTCGTAGACCGGCACGATCTCGACCGACTTCGGCAAGCTGCTCGCGATCTCCCTGAAACGCTTCTTGACGTTCTCGATCACGTCGAGCGCGTTGACGCCGAAGCGTTGCAGCACGATACCGCTCGCGACCTCGCCCTCGCCGTTCAGTTCAGTGATGCCGCGCCGCTCGTCGGGGCCGAGCTCGACGCGGGCGACGTCGCGCAGCAGCACCGGCGTGCCGCTATCGGTCTTCAGCACGATGTTGCCGAGATCGTTGATGTCCTTCAGATAGCCCTTGCCGCGGATGACATATTCGAACTCGGAGAGCTCGACGGTGCGGCCGCCGACATCGGCGTTGCTGGCACGAATCGCGTCGCGCATCCGCTGCATGGTGATGCCGCGATCGCGCATCCGCTGCGGATCGAGGATCACATTGTACTGCTTGACGAAGCCGCCGACGCTGGCGACCTCGGCCACGCCTTCGGCCCTGGCAAGCGCGAATTTCAGGTTCCAGTCCTGGATCGTGCGGGTGTCGGCAAGGTTCAGCTCTTTCGACATCACGGCATACTGGTAGACCCAGCCGACCCCGGTCGCATCGGGCCCGATGGTCGGTGAGACGCCGGCCGGCAGCCGCGACGCCGCGCCGTTGAGGAATTCGAGCACGCGCGAGCGCGCCCAGTAGATATCCGTGCCGTCCTCGAAGATGACATAGACGAAGGAGACGCCGAAGAACGAGAAGCCGCGCACGACCTTCGACTTCGGCACCGTCAGCATCGCCGTGGTCAGGGGATAGGTGACCTGGTCCTCGATCACCTGCGGCGCCTGGCCGGGATATTCGGTGTAGACGATGACCTGGGTGTCGGAGAGATCGGGGATCGCATCGAGCGGCAGATGCAGCAGCGCGTAGAGGCCCGCGGCTGCCGCGAAGCCGGTGCCGAACAGCACCAGCAGCAGGTTACGCGCCGACCAGGCGATGACACGGGCAATCATCGCCGGTCTCCCGTCTTGTCGCCCTCGCCCGCCTGGGCAGCACCGGCCTCGGCGAAGCCCTTGATCGCCGCCTTCAGGTTGCTTTCGGCATCGATCAGAAACGTCGCTGATGTCACGACCGCATCGCCTTCGGCGATGCCCTCGCGGATTTCGACATAGCCCTCGCCGCGCCGCCCGAGCTTGACCTCGCGCGGCTCGAACCGCCCGTTGCCGCGGTCGATCAGCACGCTCTGGCGGCTCCCGGTGTCGAGGATGGAATTATCAGCTACCGCAAGTACCGGCGCCGGGCTGCCGGTGTCGATCTCCGCGTCGACATACATGTCCGGCAGCAGTGCGAGGTCGGCATTCTGCAATTCGATCCGCACCCGCGCGGTGCGCGTCTCCTTGTTGACCTGCGGATAGATCACGCTGATCCGGCCGACGAAACTGCGGCCGGGATAGCTGCGCGCGCGTACGGTCACGTTCTGCCCGACCACGATATTGCCGAGATCGCGCTCGGCAACGTCGACCAATGCCCACACGACAGAGACGTCGGCAATCCGAAACAGCACGTCGCCTTGCTGCGCGCGCATGCCCTCGATGGCGGCACGCTGCAGCACGATGCCGTCGCGCGGCGACAGCCACTGGATCGCGATCGGAACGGTCCGGCTCTTCTCCATCTCGGCGATGACGGGTTCGGGAACGTCGAGATTGGTCAGCCGCTGCTTGGAGCCGCGTCCGTAGGGCTCGATGTTCGCAGTCGCCTTCGACGTGATGGTCGCGACATATTCGGCCGCAGCGGACGATATTGCCGGACTGTAGATCTCCATCAACGGCTGGCCCTTCGTCACACGGCTGCCGGTCGTGACGTCGGCGACTTTCTGCACATAGCTCTCGGCGCGCATTGCGATCACCGACACCCGCCGTTCGTCGAGCTGGATCGTGCCGGGTGCGCGGACCAGCGTACGGATGCGGCGCATCTGCGCGGGCTCGGACTTGACGCCGCTGCGCTGGATCCTGCCGGGCGACAGCGTGATCGAACCGTCGTCGCTGTCATCGCCGTCATAGACGGCGATGTAATCCATCCCCATGGAGTCCTTCTTCGGCACCGGCGAGGTGTCGGGAAGTCCCATGGGATTGCGATAATATTTCACCTTGCGCTCGCCTTTCGCGGCGGGCGCGCTCACGTCTGCCGATTGCCCGGGCCCGCCGGCACCGCCGTCGTCATCGGCAAACACCGGCAGATAGTCGCGCCCGTCAGGCGTCTTCTTCGGTGTCGCCGAATAGAGCGACTTGCCGTCGGGATCGCGGTAGTAGATCGGCGCAGCAGTCTCCGCCGCCCGCGCGACGGCGACGATCGCAGCGGTCACCGGCCGCGGCGGCAGGTTGCGGCCGATCCATGCGGCGCCTGCCGCTGCCGCGATCGCAGCGGCAGCGCCGGCCCATGTTAAGGCGCCCATTGCTCGGCGGCTCATTGCTCGGCCGTGACGACGAGCTTGTTCTCGAGCGCGCCGGTCTCGCCCTGCACCTTGGCGCCGAGCGACAATTGCCAGCGGCCGGCCATGCCGAAAGTCGCCTTGAACCGGTAGGTGCCGGGCTCGGTGCCCGGCATCGGCGTCACCTTGGTGGCCATCTCCTGCATGCCGTCGGGCGCCATGTCGAGCCGGGTCGAGAAGATGACCGCATCGGGCACGGCTTTCCCGCTCGTCTTGTCGACCAGCCGCACCGTGACGATGCGGTCGGCACCCGCCTTGACGGTCGGCTGCACCAGCTGGAATTCGTAGTTCTTGATCTCGGCGTGGGCAGACATGCCCGTCATGGCAACGCCGATCAGCGCTGCGGCAGCGGCCCGCGCCAGGTGGAAAGACTTCATGGTGATGATCCTCGATACGTCTGATGAGCCGCGTGAGCGGCATGCAAAGGCGCGCGCGCCATTAGCGCACGCGTCAGCGATCAGGCGCTGGCGCGCCCGTCAGACGTGGGTTCGAGGCGGATGATCGGGAGGTTCGGCGCCAAGGCCGTCGAGCAGACGGTCGTCATGGGCGGCGATCCGGCTGCTCAGCGGATCGCGCTCGATCAGCGACATGGCGCCGGCGGGCACCGGCAGCGAAACGCTCAACATGCAGAGCGCGAGGAACGGACAGTCGTCGCAGCCCTTGCTCTTGCCCTGGTCCGGACAGCACGGCATGTCGTCGGCCAGCGCCTGCTCGGACATCGCCTGTCCAGACATGGCGTGATCGTCCGGCATCGCCTGCATCGCAGCGGCCGAGGCATCCGGCATCATCCGGGCAAATGCCGGCGCCACGGGCGCGAGCAACAGCCCGGCCGCGACGAGCAGCAGAATCCAGAGATTGGCGAGCCGCCTCAGATGCATGCCCGCTTCTCGCACGGATCAGTGCACGGCGCAAATCCGTCCGGCTTCACGATCGCGCCAGCACCCGGGGGGAGCTCTCACTCGCCCCTAGGTCTGCTTCAATACCGCCGGATCGGCCGGCATCTTGCGCAGCCGCTTGCCGGTCGCCGCGAAGATCGCGTTGCTGATCGCCGGCACGATGCCCGAGGTTCCGGTCTCGCCCATGCCGCCCGGCGGCTCGGTGCTCGGCACGATATGGACCTCGATCGCCGGCGCCTGATCGATGCGCAGCATCTGGTAGCTGTCGAAATTGCTCTGCTCGACGCGGCCGTCCTTGAGCGTGATCTCGCCGTAGAGCGCCGCCGTGACGCCGAAATTGATGCCACTCTGGAGCTGCGCCTGCACTGTGTCGGGATTGACCACGGTGCCGCAATCCATCGCACAGACGACGCGGTGGACACGGACCGAGCCGTCCTTGGCGACCTCGACCTCGGCGACCTGCGCGAGGTAGCTGCCGAACACGAATTGCAGCGACACGCCGCGTCCGCGCCCGGCCGGCAGCTTGCCGCCCCAGCCGGCCTTGGCCGCCGCGAGCTCGAGCGCCGCCTTGGCGCGCGGCGATTTGCCGAGCAGCGCGCGGCGGTAGTCGACCGGATCCTGCTTCGCCGCCGCCGCCAGCTCGTCGATCACGCTTTCGGTGACGAACACGTTGTGCGAGGGCCCGACGCTGCGCCAGAACGCGGTCGGAATGCCCGGTGGTTCGACCCGGACATATTCGACATGGAAGTTCGGAATGTCGTAGACGAGATCGATCGCGCCCTCGGTCGTGTCGGGATCGAGCCCGTTGCGGAACGCCGGCGGCGCCCATCGCGCCAGCACCGACGAGCCGGCGAAGCGGTTGTTCCAGGCAACCGGCTTGCCAGATGCATCGAGGCCGACCGCAATCCGGTCGCACCAGTAGGGCCGGTACATGTCGTGCTGGATGTCCTCCTCGCGGGTCCACACCACCTTGACCGGCGTATCGACCTGCTTGGCGATCTGCACGGCGCGAATGACACCGTCGACCTCGAGCCTGCGGCCGAAGCCGCCGCCGAGCAGATGATTGTGCACCACCACCTTCTCCGGTGGCATGTTCAGCACCTTCGCGGCCACCGCCTGCGCACGCGAGAGCGCCTGGCTGCCGACCCAGATCTCGCAACCGTCGGAACGCACATGCACGGTGCAGTTCATCGGCTCCATCGTGGCATGGGCGAGGAACGGCAGTTGATAGGTCGCCTCGACTTTCGTCGCCGCGCCCGCCATCGCCTTGTCGGCGTCGCCGATATTTTGCGCGACCGTGCCCGGCTTGGTGGTGGCTGCTTCGAGCTCGCGCGCGATGTCCGATGTGGCGAGCTTGGCGTGAGGGCCCTCGTCCCACTCGATCGTGAGCGCCGCCAGACCCTTCTTCGCCGCCCCCATGTGGTCGGCCACCACCGCGACGGCGTCGTCGAGCATCACGATCTGGCGCACGCCCTTGACGGCTTTTGCCGCCGCATCATCGACGCGCTTCACCCGCCCGCCGAACACCGGCGACTGCGCCAGCGTCGCGACCTTCACCCCGGGCGGCCGTGCGTCGATGCCGTAGACCGCCGTGCCGTTGATCTTGGAGGGTGTATCGAGCCGCTTGGCCGGCGTGCCGATCAGCTTGAACTCGGACGGGCTCTTCAGCGTGACATTCTCCGGCACCGGCATCTGCGCCGCGTCAGTCGCGAGTTCACCGTAACCCAGCTTGCGTCCGGAGGCCGCGTGACGCACCTCGCCGTTCTCGGCGCGGCATGTCCCCGGCTCGACGTTCCAGCGTTTCGCCGCGGCCGCGACCAGCATCGCCTTCGCGGTGGCGCCGGCTTTCCGCATCGGCTGCCAGGCGCCGCGCATTGCGTTCGAATTGCCGGTGGCCTGCACGCCGAGCAGCGGGTTGGCGTAGAGCTTGTCGCTCGGCGGCGCGTGTTCGAGCCGGACCTGCGTCAGGCCGATCTCGAGCTCCTCGGCGATCAACATCGGGATCGAGGTGTAGGTGCCCTGCCCCATCTCGACATAGGGCATGGTCAACACGACCTTGCCGTCGCCGCCAATCCGGACGAAGGCGTTCGGCGCGAAGCCGTCGGAGGCCGCCGCCTCGCTCTCGCGGCCCGCGAACGGCAGGCTCACGCTGAGCAGCAGACCGCCGCCCGCGATCGCGCCGGCGCGGAGGAAATTGCGCCGCGACAGGTCGGCAGCGCGCTCAGACAGATTGTCGATCAGCGTCATGGCTCAACCTCCCGACTGCGCGGCTTGCTTGATGGCTTCGCGAATGCGCACATAGGTGCCGCAGCGGCAGATATTGCCCGACATCGCTTCATCGATATCGGCATCGGTCGGCTTCGGCTTGCCCGCGAGCAGCGCGGAGGCCGACATGATCTGCCCCGACTGGCAGTAACCGCATTGCGGCACCTCATGCGCGAGCCAGGCGTCCTGGATCTTCTTGCCCGCCGGCGTCATGCCGACCGCCTCGATGGTCGTGATCCTGGAGTCGCCGATGCTGTCGATGGTCGTGATGCAGGAGCGCACCGCCGTGTCGTCGAGATGCACCGTGCAGGCGCCGCACAGCGCCATGCCGCAGCCGAACTTGGTGCCGGTCATGCCGAGCACGTCGCGCAGCACCCAGAGCAGCGGCGTGTCGCCATCGGCATCGACCGAATGACTGGTCCCATTGATCGTGATCTGGAAGGGCATCGTGACACTCCTGTCTGGTTCAGGCTCCGGCGAGATTGCGTCCCTCCGGGCGAAATCGGCAGCATTTCGAAGCAATCGGACGCATCATCGCGCCGATTGCTCACTTATGGTAATAAATATAGTTCCAGCACCCAATAAGTAGCGCCTTGATGCGCAGTGAAATAACCATTGGTTTATAATCATGGATCGACTGACCAGCATGTCCGTGTTCGCCCGCGTCGCCGATCTCGGCTCCTTCACCGCGGCGGCCAAGGAGTTGCGGATGTCGCCGACCATGATCGGCAAGCATATCCGATTTCTCGAGGACCGGCTCGGATCGCAATTGATCAACCGGTCGACCCGGCGGCAGGGCCTCACCGAGCTCGGCCGCAGCTATCTCGATCACTGCAAGCAATTGCTTGAACAGGCCGAGGCCGGCGATGCGCTGGTCGAGGAGGCGCTCAGCGCGCCGCGCGGCAAGCTCCGCGTGGCGACCTCGGTCGCCTTCGGGTCGTACAGCCTGGCGCCCGCGCTGGTCCGCTTCATGAAGAAACATCCGGAAGTCTCGGTCGACCTCATCCTCAGCGACAGGATGGTCGATCTGCTCGAGGAAGGGCTGGATGCGGCGATCCGGGTCGGCACGCTGACCGACTCCACCATGATGTCGCGCTCGCTGTCGCCCTATACAGGCGTGGTGTGCGCCGCGCCGAGCTATCTCGCCGAACGCGGCACGCCAACCCATCCGGCCGATCTCGCCCGCCATGAATGCCTGCGCTACCCCGGCTGGTCGGACGGGCAGCGATGGACATTCTCGGGGCCGGAGGGCGAAGTGCATGTCGATGTCGCGAGCCGCCTCTTCATCAACAGCGCGTTCGGCATCCGCTATGCGGCGCTGGCGGGCGCCGGCATCGTGCTGATGCGCGACGAGCTGCTGGCCGACGATATCGCCGCGGGACGGCTGCAGGTCCTGCTGCCGAACTACACGACGCAGAGCCGCGCGCGCCAGATCCTGTGGCCGAAGCACCGCAAGATGACGCCGAAGCTGCGCGCGCTGATCGACTTCATCGTGGAGACGTACGGCTGAGACAGATCGCCGCGGCCAAACCGCTCAACGCTACTGGCCAAGGTTGTAACGTCGCGACGGAGCGCGTAGCATGAGAACGTGCAATGAGGCCGTCGCGCCGATGCCGGGCGGCTTCCGTTCAAGTGAGGCGCGACATGCTGCCTGCCGAGGTTTTGACGCGCCTTCCCATTTCGAGAATTGAAGATCCGAGCGACGCCGTTCGCGGCGCGGGCCTTGACGCGACCCAGATGTCCAGCGGTCATCTCTCGGGCAGTCTCGTCTTTTCGAACTCGGACGGCATCGAGTACAGCGGGCTGATCGACGGAGGACAGCGCCGCGCCCACCGGATCGACCGGTGGACGTAGCCGAATTTAGGAGGAGATACACTGATGCTTGACTTGAAGCGTACTACGATGCTTGCAGCGTCCATCCTCACCGCCTC
The DNA here is from genome assembly GCF_054063995.1 of Bradyrhizobium sp. USDA 4504. Lineage (NCBI taxonomy): Bacteria > Pseudomonadati > Pseudomonadota > Alphaproteobacteria > Hyphomicrobiales > Nitrobacteraceae > Bradyrhizobium > Bradyrhizobium sp. USDA 4504. The sequence goes on from NZ_JBSSGV010000001.1 coordinate 3,690,528, forward strand.
GATCATTGCGGCAATACCGCTTGAATCGGCGTCCGCAGCGCTGCTCGGCGCGATGCCGATCGGTAATCACGTCGCGCAATCATCCGACGTCGTTGCAGTCCGCGCGGCCGGCCGCCGTGGCGGCGCAGCGGTCGGTCCCCGCGGCGGCGCCGTCGTTCACCGTGGTGGCGCAGCCGTTGGGCCGCGCGGTGGCGCCTATCGCGGCCGCACCGCCGTCGTCGGGCCCCGCGGCAACGTCGCGGTTCGCGGCCGGACGGTGGTGGGAGGCGGCGGATGGGCGCGTCCGGGCCGGTATTACTGGCCAAGGGGCGGCGCAATCGCAGCCGGCGCTGCCATCGGGGTCGTGACGGCGGCAACGGCCGCGGCATGGGCCGGTGCCGCGCCGGCGCCCGGCATGTGCTGGTACTATACCGATCCGTCCCGCACGCAAGGATTCTGGGACTACTGCCAGTAATCGCCGTAGCGAGCGAACCGATATGAAGCCAGCGATGTCTCGCGCCTGCCCTGGCGGAGGCACCACTGGTGTTCCTCGCTACTTCGTGCTTGCGATGATCAGAAGATTATTGAGTACGGGCGTGGAGCAAAACGCCGCCACGATCGCGATATTGTAGGGGTTGTTGCTGCGCCAAAGCAGCCACATCATGAAATAGGTCAGACCGAGCTTCGGAATAAGCCACCAGGGGCCGAGCCATGTCTGAGCGACATGCATGAACGGGTTCAACTCGCCGAGGCCGAGATTCAGGATCGTGTTGGTGGTGTAGAGATCGGCGATGCCAAGAAGCAGGACGGACAGCACGAGGAGCGTCTTGGCGAGGTAACGTGGCCCCAGAATAATCTCGTAAGCAAATGCGGCGCCCCCCGGGACGTTTCGCTTGAACCACGACTGCGCGGCATCATTGGTCGCGAAAATCTTCAGATGCTCCGGCTCGCCAACGGGCTTGCTTGTGTCGGTATAGACCCAGACCTTCATTCGATTGCTCAAATATCTCTTTTCAAATCACAAAAAAGCATCATCTGCCGAGATGGTCATCTCGGGAGACCAAGGTAGCTCTGCCGTCGCCGTGAGGATAATTCCGGAGAGTGGCGTTGCGTTGGCCTCGAGGTGCCGCTTCAGGGCGGTTCAATCGTTGCGGCGCTTCAGGTCCAAGCGTCCGATGCGTTCATCAATCAGTCGATTTAGTTTCTCGTCCCGCCGTGAATTCTTCCTAAACAGCCCGCCATGCAGCCGATAGGCAAGAAGGAGCAGGACAATGGCAGTGCCCCCGAGATAGTAGGACCAGTCCATTCTTGAACCGCGCCTGGTTGCTGCAACGGCCGAAGCTTAGGGCGAGCCTGTCCTACTTGTCCAACGCTATCCCATGCGCCGCACCTGCCCGGGCCCAAATGGATTGGCCTGATTTATGCTTGGAAATGGCCGCATACGGAGGACGCGCGATGAGGCGGGACCTTTTGGTTATTTGCGGCGGAATGCTGGCCACGGGCGCCATCGCCTGGATCCTGTTGGGCAACCCGGCGAGCGGGCCACATATGCACGGGCTCCAGACGATGTCGGCAGACCAAGACTTGAGACTCGTCTCCCAGCGAAGTCCATAAATGCGGGACGAGCGCTAGGGCCGTCCCTGGCGGGTGCCTGCGAACTTCAATCACTGAGCTGCCCGGCAGCGCAAGCCCGCTCGGCAACAATATTCGATTTTTCCGAACAACGCCCAGCGGCTGTCGATTCGAATGCGTCCAGTCAGTGGGACTGAGCGTAGGGTGCAGCATTCATCAGCAGCCCCCCAAAAAGCAGGACCAGATAGAGCATCGAAAACACGAACAAGCGACGAGCAGGCCGCCTTTCCTTGTCGTCGCTCCGGCGCAACTGCCATGCGAGAAAAATCATGATCGCTCCCAGCGTCGCCGCGGCCGCGCCGTAGACGGCTCCCGCGAACCCCAGCGCACAAGGCAGCAGTGAGATCGGAACCAAAAGCACGCAATAGAGAAGAATCTGGCGCTTTGTTTCTGTCTTGCCAGCCACGACCGGCAACATCGGCACACCGGCACGGGCGTATTCTCCAGCAAGATTGAGCGACAGTGCCCAGAAGTGGGGTGGCGTCCAGAGGAAGATGATCAGAAACAGGATGAGCGGCTCGAGCCCAACATGTCCCGTGACCGCAGCCCAGCCAATCACCGGAGGGAGCGCGCCGGCGGCACCGCCAATAACGATATTCTGCGGCGTTCGGCGTTTGAGCCACATCGTGTAGACGACGACGTAGAAGAAGATAGTGAAAGCAAGCAGCGCAGCAGCGGCCATGTTCAGCAAGGTGCCGAGAGCCAGGACGGCGCACGTGCCGAGCATCAATCCGAAGGCCAATGCTTCCGGGCGCGATACGCGGCCGCTGGGAATTGGACGGATGGCGGTACGCGCCATCACCGCATCGATGTCGGCGTCGTACCACATATTGAGCGCAGCTGCGGCGCCAGCTCCCGCGGCTATGCAGAGAAGAGCAGCGAAACCGGTGAAGGGATCGATGCCGCCTGGTGCGACCATGAGACCGACCAGTGCGGTAAAGACGACCAGCGACATCACGCGCGGTTTCGTCAGTGCGACGTAATCTCCGATGTTGGCATAGCTCCGGCGAAGAATTGAACGATTGATTTGCACGAGACTAATTCCTCGTCGGTTCGAAAAAGCCATCGGCCAAAGGCCTGCTTCGCAGGGTTCCGGACGATGTGGCGAGTCCTCCGCCTTCAGGACGCTTTGCCTTGTCCAGCATGACCCACGCGGTCGTGGCCGTCCATTTCTTAGCTTGCTGACGCGAAGAACATCACCCGAAGCAGATGCGTATAGTCGGATTCGAACATCATGATCCCGACAAAAACCAGCACCAGCACCGGCGGCAACAGGATGGCGTAGGCCAACGCCAACCGCTCCCAGGCCATGTGCATGAACACAGCGACGATCAGGCCGGCCTTCAGCACCATGAACAGCAGGATCAGCGACCATCGCAGGTGGCCGTGGATACCAAAATAGTCGACGAGATAGGAACAAGTGCTGAGCACGAACAGCCATCCCCAGACCACGAGATAGAGCTTGATCGGGTGCTGCTGGCCCTCTGCATGCGCGGCGCCCGATGCCACCGCACCATGCACATAGCTGTGTAGCGCATGCTGTGCTGCCTGCCCTTCCACATGTACCGCTGCTTCTGTCATGCGCGACCTCACCAGAGATAAAAGAAGGCAAAGATGAACACCCAGACCAGATCGACGAAATGCCAGTACAGGCCCATGATTTCGACGATCTCGTAATAGCCCTTGCGGCTCGTGAAAAAGCCGCGCCGCTCGACGTCGAAGTCTCCCCGCCAAACCTTTCGCGCGATGGCGATCAGGAAGATCACGCCGATGGTCACGTGGGTGCCGTGGAAGCCGGTGATCATGAAGAAGGAAGCGCCAAATTGCGGTGCGCCCCACGGGTTGCCCCAGGGCCGCACGCCCTCCATGATCAGCTTGGTCCATTCGAAAGCCTGCATTCCGACGAACGTCGCGCCGAATGCCGCGGTGGCCAGCATCAAGGCGGCCGTTTTGACGCGATCCCGGCGGTAACCGAAGTTGACCGCCATCGCCATCGTCCCGCTGCTGCTGATCAGGATGAAGGTCATGATCGCGATCAGGATGAGCGGGATGTGCTGGCCGCCGATATTGAGCGCGAATACTTCGCTGGGGTTGGGCCACGGCACGGTCGTCGACATTCGCGCCGTCATGTACGACAGCAGGAAGCAGCTGAAGATGAAGGTGTCGCTCAGAAGGAAGATCCACATCATGGCCTTCCCCCAGGACACGTTCTTGAACGCGCGCTGGTCCGAGGCCCAGTCGGCGGCGATGCCGCGCAATCCGGGTATCGTTCCGGGCAGCGCCTTGGGGGTTGCGAGTGTGGTTTCGGTCATCGCTTCCTGCCTCGCTAGGTGAGCAACTGGCGACAGATGTCGACGAAATTGTCTGTCCAGCCCGTCAGCAGACCGAGCAGGACCAGCCAGACCAACAACAGGAAATGCCAGTAGATGGTACAAAGCTCGACGCTCAGGCGCATCTGCGTCATCGGCGCGCCACGCCACAGTTTTACGGTCGCCCTGCCGAGCGCCACCAGGCCGCCGGTCAGGTGCAGCCCGTGGAGCGCGGTGATCAGATAGAAGAAGGAATTGGCCGGATTCGACGCCATGGCATAGCCGGCGATGTTGAGCTGCTGCCACACCACGAGCTGCCCGATCAGGAACATCACGGCCGATGCACTGCCGACCAACAGGCCCGCGATCAGGCCCTCATGGTCGTCGCGGCGCGCGGCCATCAGCGCCCATTGCAGCGCCATGCTGCTGATGACGAGGACGCCGGTGTTGAACCACACCAGCCTCGGCAGCGGCAACTCGCGCCAGTCCACCATGGTGGTGCGCATCGAGTAGGCGCTGATCAGGAGCGCGAACAGCGAACCGACCACCGCGAGAAAAACACCGAGGCCGATTTTCGCCGCCGGCACCGAAGAGCCGAGATCGCCGCGAAGATCCACCGCAATGCCCTGCTCCAGCCACGGCTTGGCGGCCAGCCGTTGCTGCGAGAGCCACCATCCCGCGATCGCTGCAATCGTAGAAATGAACAGGACGATGGCACTCACGGATGGGCTCCCTGGGCCAGCACCTTGGCCGGCGGTTCATTCTGCGGGATGAAGTCCCTCGCGGAACCGGGCACGCTGTAATCGTAGGCCCAGCGATAGACGACGGGGAGCTCCTTGCCCCAGTTGCCGTGCCCCGGCGGGGTCTCCGGCGTCTGCCATTCCAGCGAGGTGGCACCCCAGGGATTGCCGCCCGCCTCTTTTCCCTTGAACAGGCTCCAGACCAGATTGAACAGGAAGACGAGCTGAGCGAAGCCGACAATCAGCGCCGCCACGCTCATGAACGCATTGAGGTCATGGGCGGAGGCCGGGACGAACGAGGTCTCGCCGATGTCGTGATAGCGGCGCGGCATCCCGAGCAGGCCGAGATAGTGCATCGGGAAGAACACCGCATAGGCCCCGATGAACGTCACCCAGAAGTGGAAGCGTCCGAGCGCGTCATTGAGCATCCGCCCGGTGACCTTCGGATACCAATGATAGATCCCGCCGAACACGGCCATGATCGGCGCAATCCCCATCACCATGTGGAAGTGCGCGACGACGAACATCGTATCCGACAGTGGAACGTCGACGACAACGTTGCCGAGGAACAGCCCGGTCAGGCCGCCATTGACGAAGGTGACGATGAAGCCGAGCGCAAACAGCATCGGCACAGTTAGATGGATGTCACCGCGCCAAAGGGTCAACACCCAGTTGTAGACCTTGATCGCGGTCGGGACCGCGATGATGAGCGTCGTGGTGGCGAAGAAGAACCCGAAATACGGGTGCATGCCGCTGACATACATGTGGTGCGCCCACACGACGAAGCTCAGCGCCCCGATCGCCACGATCGCCCAGACCATCATGCGATAGCCGAAGATGTTCTTGCGCGCGTGCGTACTGATCAGATCCGAGATGATGCCGAACGCCGGCAGCGCGACGATGTAGACTTCGGGGTGGCCGAAGAACCAGAACAAATGCTGGAACAGGATCGGGCTGCCGCCGCCATACTTGGTCAGCTGGCCCATCTCGACCAGTGTCGGCATGAAGAAGCTGGTTCCAAGGAGGCGGTCCAGCAGCAGCATCACCGAGGCCACGAACAGCGCCGGGAACGCCAGGAGGGCCATCACGGTCGCGGTGAAGATGCCCCACACCGTCAAGGGCATGCGCATCAAGGTCATGCCGCGTGTGCGGGCCTGCAATACTGTTACCACGTAATTGAGCCCGCCCATCGTGAAGCCGATGATGAACAGGATCAGCGAGGCCAGCATGAGAACGATGCCCCAGTCCTGCCCGGGGGTACCGGAGAGAATCGCCTGGGGTGGATAAAGCGTCCAACCGGCGCCGGTCGGCCCGCCCGGCACGAAGAACGTCGCGGCCAGCACCAGCACCGCGAGCAGGTAGACCCAATAGCTCAGCATGTTCACGTAAGGGAAGACCATGTCCCGCGCGCCAACCATCAGCGGGATGAGGTAGTTGCCGAAGCCGCCAAGAAACAACGCCGTGAGCAGGTAGATCACCATGATCATGCCGTGCATGGTAATGAACTGAAGGTACTGGTTGGCATCGATAAAGGAGAACGTGCCGGGAAACCCCAGTTGCAGCCGCATCATCCACGACAGCACCAGCGCGACCATTCCGATCGACATCGCCGTGATCGAGTACTGGACGGCGATCACCTTGGCGTCTTGCGAAAAGACGTACCTCGTCCACCAGCTGTGCGGATGATAGAGCTCGACCTCACCTACTTCGGCGGGCGGGATGCCTGCGACCTCATCAAACGGGATATCGACCATCGGAATACCCTCCTTGGTCTTCCGCTCAGCGACGAGTTCACTTCATCTCCGGCCGATCATCCGGCCGATCCTCGTCGGCATGTTCATTCGCTGCCAGTCTTGTACGCGGCCTTCGCGACGTTGCGCTGGCCGGACAAGGCGGCGAACGTGTGCTGCTTGTCCAGCCACGCGTGATATTCCTTCTCTTCTTCCACGACGACCTTGCTGCGCATCTGTGCGTGCGCGGCACCGCAAAGCTCCGCGCAGAGGACGTCGAAGGTTCCGGTCCGGGTCGGCGTGAGCCAGTAGTAGGTCACCGAGCCAGGGATCATATCCATCTTCGCCCGGAACTCGGGCACGTAGAAATCATGCAGGACGTCGATCGAGCGGAGCAGCACCTTCACCGGCTTCCCGACCGGCAGATGCAGATCCTCGTTTTGCACGACGATGTCGTCCTGCCCGTTCGGATCATTGGGATTCAACCCGAGTGGATTGTCGGAGCTGATCAGGCGCGCATCTGACGTGCCGAGCCGGCCGTCCTTTCCCGGAAGCCGATAACTCCACATCCACTGTTGTCCGACGACCTCGACGTCGGTCGCGTCGGCGGGAACGGTGACGAACTGGTGCCAGACGATGAGGCCCGGCGCCAGCATGGCGACGACGCCGATCGCGGTGCCGATGCTGAGCCACCATTCGAGCTTCTTGTTCTCGGGATTGTAGTGGGCGCGCCGTCCCTCGGTGTGGTGAAAGCGCAGGACGCAATAGGCCATGAACACGATCACCGCGCAGAACACCGCTCCGGTGATCCAGAATGTCAGGTTGATCGTGTGGTCGATATAGCTCCAGTTCGAGGCAATCGGGGTCCACCACCAGGGGCTGTAGAGGTGGAACAGCACCGAGGCGACGGCAACCAGGAGCAGTAAAATCGCTACAGCCATCCCTCATTCCTCCTTGCCATTGAAGGCTGCGGAGACGAACGAAAGGGCGGAGCTCACGTCAGAGGGATGGTCTCACGTTCACCATCACCGTGGCTTTTGCCTCGCCCATTCTGCCGGTCGCGATGCTGGGACATGACAAAAACTCAACGTCACGGCCGCAACCTCATCGGAGCTGGGGGCGTCAAGCATCAACATGGTACCCATCGAGCCAGACGTCAATAGAGGAGTAATGCCCGCCGCTGTCCGGCGCGTGTTGGCGGGAATGCATTGGATGCCGCGAACACTGATCGACCCTCCCCAATCGCATGGTGCATCGCAAGACCTCGTTTGTGCATCTGCACAATTCTCCCGACCGCATTCGCCACCTTGCTTCTGCCGCGCATCGGACTAGTTTTACTTGACCGGTTGCGACAGGCGTCGTCCGGCAAGCTCCTTCTGGTTGAATCTGATTTGCCGGACTCAGTCGCGATTTTCGCGCATGAGGCGGATGTGCGTGTGTTGATGGCGCTCCGTTCCCCTGCGGCCACAAGCAAGGAGACCGGAACCATGACCACGGTGTTCGCACGACCCAAGCTGCAATTGTTTGGCGTCTCTACCGCCTTCGTCGTTCGCAAGATCAGCCTTTCCGACCTGGGCGACGCGTTGCGCCTCGGCTGGGAAGACTTCAAGGCCATCCCGACCCACGCAATCGTCCTGTGCGTGATGTATCCCGTGCTCGGACTTGTCCTGTTCAGACTTGTGCTTGGCTATTCGGTGCTGCCGCTGCTGTTTCCGCTCGCCGCCGGCTTCGCCCTGATCGGTCCTTTCGCCGGCCTCGGCCTCTACGAACTGAGCCGACGGCGCGAACGCGGAGAGGAGCCAGGAGCCTGGGATGCGATGCAGGTGCTGCGCGCGCCGTCGTTCGGCGCCATGTTCGAACTTGGCGTTCTTCTGTTCGTTCTGTTCGGGGTCTGGATCGCCACCGCGGACGCGATCTACATCATGACGTTCGGTTATGCGCCGGCTGCGAGCATCCCTGATTTCGCAAAGCGTGTGTTGACGACGCCCGAAGGCTGGTCGCTCATCATCGTCGGATGCGGCGTCGGCTTCCTTTTCGCCTTGGTTGCCCTATGCGTCAGCGTCGTCTCCTTTCCACTGATGCTCGACCGTCATGCGACCGCGATCGATGCGATCCGCACCTCGATACGGGCCGTGATGATGAATCCAATTGAGATGGCCGCGTGGGGATTGATCGTTGCGGTATTGCTGGCGGTGGGCTCACTGCCATTCTTCGTCGGTCTCTGCGTCGTTCTGCCGGTGCTTGGTCATGCGACCTGGCATCTTTACAGGAAGGTGGTCGAGCCTGACCGGAATCCTCCGCAAGAAGAGCCCCGCCCGCCGATCGGTCACCGCTATGCGGCCGATTTCCCGGCCTCCCTCTTCCCGTGGAGCCGTGAGCGCTAAGCGTTTTCGCGCGAAGCATGTCGCGCAATTCAGTGTCGTCCCGGCCTAGTGCGCAATTGCGCACGGGGGCCGGGACGACGAAGGTGGATGTCGGCCGTGTCACACTATCGATGTCGTCCTGGCGAAAGCCCATAGGCGCTAAAATAGGATTTGCGCCTTGGATTCGCTTGTGATTCCAAGATGGAATGGCACACGAATCGCTTGTGAACAAAGATTGGGCGCGCGTTGTCGCCCGACTTGGCGGAGCCGAGGCTCTGAACATTAGCGCGCGCAAGACGAAGGCGTTTGTCCGTCCGCGGGAGATCAGCAATGCGGTCGACTTGCTGCGCCTGATCTTGGCTTATTGCCTTGGTGAGAAAGGGCTGCGGTTGACGGCGGCATGGGCCACGTCGGTTGGGCTTGTCGATATCTCCAACGTGGCTCTGTTGTATCGCTTACGTCAGTGCGGAGATTGGCTGGCAATCTTGGTCGAGCAGACGCTTGCCGCCGCGGCGCCGAAGGCGAGCCGCGGTCGTCTGATCCGTATTGTTGACGCCACGACGGTCCCCAAGGCTGGGACGAGCGGCAGGAACAAGAACGCAGTGTGGCGTATCCATAGCGCGTTCGATCTTCCGCAGGAGCGCTTTGGTCACTTCGAACTGACCGATCAGCGAGCGGGCGAGACGCTGGATCGGATACCGGCGGTTGCCGGTGAGATCCGTCTTGCCGATCGCGCCTATCTGCAACCGGAGCGCATGGCGCATCTCGTCGATGCCGATGCGGACTTCGTGATCCGGGCCGGCTGGAAGAGCGCGCGCTGGCTCGATGCCGAAGGTAATCTTGTTGACCTCACTGCCGAACTGCGCAACGCCTCGGCGCGTGGCCTGATCGATCGGCCGATTTGGATAAAGCGCAAGTCAGGTGCGCCGCCGCTCGCAGTGCGTCTGGTTGCCGCGAAGAAGCCGGCGCAAGCTGCTGCGGCTGCGCGACGCAAGGCGCGCCGGACTGCACAAAAGGGAGGTCATCAGCTCTCCAGGCAAACACTTGACGCCGCAGATTGGGTGATCCTGGTGACCTCACTCAGGCCAGAGGACTTCACGACTGCAGATATCCTCGCCCTCTATCGGCTGCGATGGCGCATTGAGCTCGGCTTCAAGCGGCTGAAAAGCCTGATTGGCCTGAAGGGACCTCCCGGAACCGACGAGCGGTCCGCCAGACCCCATATCCTCGCTCATCTGCTGATCATTCTATTGCTCGAGCCGCTCGTCGACGAACTCGAAGACTCTCCCCGCTTGGCCGACGCCGCCTGACCCACCCAGTGACGTGGCGTCTGCTGCGCCAGCTCGTCGCTTCGCTACGGCAAGCGATCATTCCACAGCCCGCAATCGCTCTACTCTGCAGAGCCAGTCACGCTCTCCGGCGACATCTACGCGAGCCACCCAGACATAAGCGCCACTATCAGACTATGATCAAACTATCTTAGCGCCTATGGGCGAAAGCCAGGACCCATTACCCCAAACGGAATTTGTTGCGCGACGCCGGGGCCGCGATCCCGTTCACAATCGAATTTGGTGGTTATAGGTCCTGGCTTTCGCCAGGACGACGACCGTATTTGCAGCGACGGCGCAATCCACACCGCCACATCCCCTTACCTCATCAGCGCCTCGACCTCCTTGCGGAACGCCTGGCGCGAGCCGTCGCGGGAGTAGAACATGTGGCCGCCGGGATAGACCGCGAGCCTGGTGCGGCCCGGGCCCGCGAAGGCCGGCAACTGATCGAGGATGATCTTCGAGGCGAAGTACGGCGTGGCGAGATCGAACAGGCCGTGGCCGACCAGGAGTTTCAGGTTGGGGTCGAGCGCCAGCGCCTGGCGAAGCTGCGTCACCGACTCCGCCGGACTGATGCCGTGACCGAACTCCCAGGCCTTGTTCACGCTTTCGCTGAGCAGATGATAGGAGCCGTCCGGCCGCCAGTTCAGCTTGCGCGTGGTGAGGTCGACGGCGGCGCTGGTCAAGGGCGCCATCAGCGGATCGCCGGACGGATCGTTGAAACGGAAATAGCTGGAATCCGGATAAGGATCGAAGCCCTCGATGGAGGCGTCGTAGCGGCCGGTCACCTTGCCGTTCTTGCGATCGAACTCGCGGCGGAATTCGCCGATGTCGAAACGGCCGGCGAGCCTGCGGCTCACCACCTGATCGATGCCGGTCAGGCTAGCGACCTTGTCGGCGAGCCGCGTGGTGGCCTCGGTGTCGGCCTGCCCCTTGACGAGGTCGAGCAGGAAATCGCCGCGCGCGTAGCTCTCGACGTCGGCGAGATCCTCACGCGTCACCGGGCCCTTTGCCTGTCGCGCGACCGCCGCCATGGTCGGCAGGCTTGCGACATATTGCAGGAGGCTGGAGCCGGTATATTCGCGGAAATCGAGCACCGGCGAGATCAGCACCAGGCCGCGGACGCCGACGCCCTGCTGCATTTGCAGATTGCGCACCACCTTGGGCCCGCGAATGCCGCCATAGCTTTCGCCGACGAGATATTTCGGCGAGGTCAGCCGGTCGTATTTCTCCAGCCAGCGGCGGATCACCAGCGCGACCGAATTGGCGTCGCCGTCGACGGTGAAGAAGCGCTTGCGCGCCTCCTCCGAGGTGGTGACAAAGCGGCTGTAGCCGGTGCCGACAGGGTCGATGAAGACGAGATCGGTGAAATCGAGCCAGGTATCGGCATTGGCCTGCAGCTCGGGCGCGGCCGAGGACACCGCGCCGTCGAACGGCAGCCGCCACGGCCCGACATTGCCCAATTGCAGCCAGGCCGACGCGGAGCCCGGACCGCCGTTGAACAGGAAGGTTACCGGCCGATTCGCCTTCTCGGCACCGTCGAGTTGGTAGGATGTATAGGCGATGTCGGCGAGCGGCTCGCCCTTGTCGTCGAACACGCGGATCGAGCCCGCGGTCGCGCTGAAGTTCAGCGTGCGGGAAGGCAGCGCGACCGATTGCTTGGTCGTGGAGTCCGGCGGCAGGCGGTGCTGCTCGGCGGTCGAGCCGCTGGCCGCAGCGTTGGCGCCGGAGCCGGCCTCGCCGCCGCGTCCTGCCCGCCCCTTCTGGCCGCTCGGGTTCTGGCCACCTGGGCTCTGGCCGCTTGGGTTCTGGCCGCTTGGGGCCTGCGCGCTCGGCGACGGCGATGGCTGCGGGACGTCATCGTCGGCTCGCGCCGCGGTCGCAAGACAGGCCACCAGCAACGCCGCGGCGAGCCGTGTCGCAAGACTGTTAGCCATATCGTTCACTCCCTGCGCCCCGATTTACGCAATCCAGCAACAAACTGCGCTAGTTTGGCGGCGCCGGCGTGGCATGCGGTCCGTTCCCGGACCATCTCGACAAGGCCGCCCGGGATGTATAGACGAGCGCGGCGTGTTCCGTGCCAAACGAGTTCGTGAGCGAATGGCCAGCTCCAAGCGGTATGACAAGATCGCCTTCGTCGCCAGCGCGAGCGTGGAAGCGCAGTCGGCGCTCGAGCAGCTGACGGAAATGTACGGCAACCATCTACCCGCGGATGCCGACGTCGTGGTCGCGCTCGGCGGCGACGGTTTGATGCTGCAGACGCTGCACGCCAACATGCGCAGCGGCAAGCCGATCTACGGCATGCACCGCGGCACCGTCGGGTTCCTGATGAACGAATATTCGACGCATGATCTGCGCACCCGGCTTGCCGCCGCGCGGGAGTCGCTGATCAATCCGCTGCTGATGCGCGCGACCGACATCCACGGCGCCGTGCATCTGCATCACGCCATCAACGAGGTCGCGCTGTTCCGGCAGACCTACCAGGTCGCCAAGTTGCGCATCCTGATCGACGAGCACGAGCGGATGCCCGAGCTGATGGCCGACGGCATCCTGGTGGCGACGCCGGCCGGATCGACCGCCTACAACCTCTCCGCCCAGGGGCCGATCCTGCCGATCAACGCGGCGCTGCTGGCGCTGACCCCGATCAGCGCGTTCCGGCCGCGGCGCTGGCGCGGCGCGCTGCTGCCGAATTCCGCCTTCGTGGTGATCGAGGTGATCGAGGGCGAGAAGCGCCCGGTCGCCGCGGTCGCCGACCATGACGAGGTCCGCGACGTCCGCCGGGTCGAGGTGCTGTCCGACAAGACGATCGCAATGCGGATGCTGTTCGACCCCGGCCACTCGCTGGAAGAACGCATCCTGCGCGAGCAGTTCGGCTACTGACGGCGTCTGCCTCCTTGCCCGGCAACCAATCATTAACCCCGGGCGGGATATGGTTAACGTCGGGTAATACCGCATTGGCCCGGTATGCCCTATCAGGGCCGGACCATGTATCGCATCGATTTCAACAAGCTGCGATTTTTGATTTGCGACGACAATCCGCACATGCGCCGCATCCTGCGGACGCTTTTGCATTCGTTCGGCGCGCGCGAGGTGTATGAGGCCGAGGACGGCGCCACCGCGCTCGAGATGTACACGCACTACGTGCCCGACATCGTCATCACCGACTGGTCGATGCCGATCTTCGACGGGCTCGAACTTGCGCAGATGATCCGGCAGCCGGAATCCAAGGGTAATCCCTACGCGCCGATCATCATGCTGACCGGACATTCCGAGAAGCGTCGCGTCACGGTGGCGCGCGATGCCGGCGTCACCGAATTTTTGGCCAAGCCGATCTCGGCCAAGGGCCTCTACCAGCGCATCATGAACGTGGTCGCCAACCCGCGCCCGTTCATCAAGACCAAGACCTATTTCGGCCCCGACCGCCGCCGCAACACCACCAACACCTATATCGGCCCCGAACGCCGCGGTAGCGGCGAGGTCGAGGTGCTGCAACAGCCGTCGCTGCTCGAAAAGGCGCGCTCGGCCATCTAGGATACCGCCATGGCGAAAGACAAACCCGGGACGATCGAAGTCAAGAGTTTCGGCACGCACCACGTGATCACGCAGCCCAATCCGCTGCGCAAGATGCTGCTGCGCGTCCCCGAGAGCGATCTCGACGATCCGGTCGGCCGCGCCGAAAAGGCGCTCGCCGGGCTGTCGGGCGAGTTCAAGGAGTGGATGACGATCGAGGCCGACCGCCTCTCCGCCGCGCACGCCACCGTGCTGCGCGAGGGCTTCAGCGACAAGACGCGCGAGGAGCTGTTCCGCGCCGCGCATGACATCAAGGGCGATGCCGCGACATTCGGCTATCCGTCGGCCGCCGCAGCCGCGGAGAGCCTGTGCCGCATCATCGAGCACGCGCCGGATCTCGGCGCCGTGCCGCCGCAGCTGATCGCCCACCACATCAACGCCGTGCAGGCGATCGTGCGCAACCGCACCAAGCTCGACACCGCAGTCGTCGCCGGCGTGCTGAGCAAGCAGCTCCGCGGCATCGCCGATGAATTCCTGACCCACGCCAACCGCGACCGTCCCGAACACCTCGAGGCGATCCTCGCGCCGAGCATCGTGCCCGGCGAATAGCCGCGCGGCCGGCTGCTCGCGTTGCGCAGCCCACTCAAGCATCCATCGATGGGAAGGAAGCGCGGCCCTCAGGCCGCGATGAGATCGTCGTCGTAGGGCAGCACCGCGATGGCGTCTTCCGCGGCGAGCTCCTCGCAGAACATCCGTGCGTCCTCGCGGGCCGATTCGGTCGCAAAGCGGCGCAGCAGGATCAGGAGCGGCTCGGCCGCCGAATGATCTGTCTCGCAATGCGTCAGCACCCGCTCCACCATGCGGCGATGCAGCCGCGCCGCGCCGTCACCGCTGTCGACATAGCCGACCTCGTGGCTGGCCTCGAGCGCGACGCGGAACGCGGCGTAGGTGGATTCCGGCAAGCCGGCGCGGCGCAGCAGCGCCTGCAGGCCGTTGCCGCCGCGGTCGTTCAACAACGCGGAGACGCGGCCATAGGGCAGTCCGGAGAGTTCAGCGAGCGCCGCCCCGAACAGATCGAGATTGCCCGACAGCAGCGCGCGCAGGATTAACCCGGCGGTCAATTGCCCGGTGGCGCGCAGATGCGTGATCAGGTTCTGCATGTCGTCGCCGAAGGCGCGCGCGGCGATGTTCACCGTGGAGCGTTCCCTGGCCTCGCCGGCAATCCGGTCGGCGCGATCGGCACCGAGCCAGTTTCGCGTGACGACGAACTGCGCCAGCGTGTCGGAGAGCTTTGCGACCAGCGCCAGCCGCGTTGCCGACGGCAGGTCCTCCAGCTGCAGCATCGATTCCCTGATGGCGGCGAGATGGCCGTGGCGTTCGACGATGCGATCCCAGGAGAACGGCGCGAGGCCGGCGCAAGGATTTTCGATCAGCTCGAGCGCGGCGGCCGCCGAGCCGACCTCGGCAATCGCGGCGGCGACGGAGGCCGGCAGATTGGTGCGGCGCGCGATCGCGCACTGCATCTCGTCGGAGCCAGTGGCGACGATGTCGACGAGGTCGGCATCGATCAAGAGCGGTGAATGTTCCAGCACCGGCAGCGCGATCGCCGGCTGGTCGGCCGACAGCGCCTGCACGATTGCGGCGGGTGCGTCCGCGCTGCGCGCGAACACCTCGGCCATCGCCTGCCGCACCAGTGGCGACGGGTCGTCGAGCAGCATCAGCAGCGCGCCTTCGGCTGCGATGCGGTCGTCCTCGGTGAGATCCGAGATGAGCCAGGCCCGGGCCAACGCCCGCGTTGCCTCTGCTCGCTCACCTGCTGGAGCGGTCCTAATCCAACTAATAAACTGCCGAACGATCATGGTCCTTCCGGCTTACGCAACGAAACGGCATCGACATACGACGCCACCACAAGGAAAAATAAACCATGACGCTTAACAAAGGGTTCACCATAAACGTTTGGGATTATTGACGTTTCGTTAAAGCCGCAACGGCGCGCGGCTTCGCGCGCGCAGCAAGACAGCGCTAGCCGTTGCTGTAGGTGCCGCTCGGATCGCTGAACAGGTCGAGCCGTCCGGGCGCGCGGACCTTCGGCGTCGCCGATGACGTCAGCGAGGCGGAATTGCCCCACAGCTCCTGCACCGCCGGGGAGATCGGCTCCGAGCGGTCGCCGGCCTGGTAGAGCGAGCGGAAGGTCGGCGCCGGCTGTGCCGATGCCACAGCCGAGGTCGCAGCGACGGGCGCGGCCGACCGGGAGTCCGGGAAGGTCGAGAGATAGGACGCGGTGTCCATGGTCAGCGCTGCGGTCGGCGCGGCGCCTGCGATCGCGTAAGGCGACATGGTGTCGCCGCCCGCCGCCGCGAAGGCGGTGCGCGTATCCTTGGAGTTCGCGGCCGCGGCGTACCGCGTGGTCAGCACCGAATAGACCTGGCTGACGCTGCGCGCGCTGCCCGCCCTGTCGTAGAAGATCGACTGGTTGGCGGCTGCCGCCTTCGGAAACATCGCGGCCGCATTCGCGCTCGCGCTGTCCTCGGCACTCGAGATCAACTTGCCGGCGCCGCCGACGCCCATGAAGTGGGCCATGTAGAGTTCGGCATCGGTCGGACGGCGGCCGAGCTTGCCGGTAAGCTTGAAGCTGTTGGACTGCGTCAGCACCGCCGCCATCGAGGACGCCGCGTCCGGATCGTCGCGCAGCTTCATGACCGCGGCGCGCGCCGAGGGATCGCTGACCGAATAGCTGCCGTCGGAATTCCTGGTGATGGCGTCGGCGTACTGGCCATAGCCGAGCTGGCTTCCGGCCTCCTTGACGGTGCCGAGCCAGGTTTGGTCGATGAATTGATAAAGTCCATGCGCCGACGAGGTCGTGGCGCCGGCCCGCGGATTGAAATTGGATTCCATCTTCGCGGTGGTGAGCAGATATTCGAAGCTCGTGCCGGTGGTCGCGGCCGCCTGCTTGATCGAGCTCGCCACCTTCAGGCGCGAGGAATCGACACCTGCCGAAGCCGTCGCATTGAAGAGGTCGACCGCCATCTGTCCGGGTGCCTTGCCGGGCGCCGGCAATCGGCACCCCATGTCCCGTCAAGGTGCCGTAATTATGGTTAATGGCGCGTTAATAGCGCCGATTCAGGGCTGGGCCTCGTAGTAGTGCGCGACCTGGTCGATCTCCTCGGCCGTCATCTGGCGCGCGATGTTGCGCATCTGCTGGCTGATGTCGTTGCGGCGGGCCCCGGATGCAAAGGCCTCGAGCTGTGCCTTGATGTAGACTGCCGACTGGCCGCCCAGCCAGGGGCTTCCCGCCTTGTTGTCGACATCGCCGTGGCAGGAGCCGCAAGGCGCGATGTTGCGCATCGGGGCGCCCGTCACCACGATCGCCGGCGCGGGACGCGCGGTATCCAGATTGTTCGAAGGCACCCGCGGCAGATAGGCGTAATAGGCCGCGACATCCTTCATGTCCTGATCGCTCATCGCCGCTGCGAACGGGCTCATCACCACGCTGACCCGCGCGCCGGTCTTGAAGTCATTCAGCTCCTTGTAGGTCACCGCGGCAAATTGCCCGGCGAGGTTCGGTGAATGGGCGTCGCTGACGCCCTGCGGTCCGTGGCAGATCGCGCAGCGCTGCGCCAGCGTTGCGCCCCGCCCGATCGAGACCTGATCTGCCTTGGTCAGCATCTCCGACGTCATGATGACATTGGACGTCTTGAAATCCGGCTTGATGCCGGGCTCCTGCACGGCGGCACGCGGAACGCCGGCCGCGCTGCAGATCGCATCCCAGACCCCCGCAAGCTTCAAATTGGGCTGCGCCAGCGGCAACCAGATCAGGCCGGCGACGGCCGACAGCACGGCGATGGCGGCCGTGATGCCGACGCTGGCGCCGAACCACGGATTGCGAAGCGAGAACAGCGGCTGGTCGCTCATCGGCCGGCTCCGACATAGACCGCAGGCACGCTGGTCTCGTTCAGCGCCATCAGCTGCGCAATCGGGAAACCATAGTTCACCACGGTGAGACCGACCATCAACGCGAGCCACAGGCCGAATGAGTTGAGCGCGACCGGAATCCGCGCGGGCATGTGCAACGGGACCGCGAAGCGGTACGCACCCGCCTCGCCTCGCGCGCCGAACTGCCCGCGGATCAGCACCAGCAGGAACAGCAGGCCCGATATCAGAAGAATGAGCCCGCCGATCGCCGACATCGTGACCGACAAGGCCTGTGGCGAGATCGCCGGGTTGGCATAGTCGTAATACGCCATGCGGCGCGGCATGCCGAGAATACCGACATAGTGCCACGGGAAGGTGGTCACGATCATACCGATGAACCACAGCCAGAGCTGCGTGCGCATCAGGCCAAAACTGTCCAGCGCACGGTCGGTCAGATGCGGCCACAGATCATAGGCGATGGCAAAATACATGATCACGATGGCGCCACCGAAGATCAGGTGGAAATGGCCGGTGATCCACTGCGTGTTGTGCACGGTGGCGTCGAGCTGATAGCTCATGTTGATCAGACCGCCGGCGCCTCCGAAGCCGAGCATGACCAGCGACAGCGCCGTCGCCAGCATGATCGGATTGGACCACGGCAGCGCGCCGATCCAGCCGAAGGCGCCGCGGCCGCCACGCAGGCGGCTGGCAATCTCCGCCGAGGCGCAGATCGTGAACACCGTGAGCAGCGTCGGCAGCGCGACGAGGCCGGTGAACACCGAATGCATGAACTTGAATCCGGCGCCGACCTGCGGGTCGGCAAACAGGTGATGCACGCCGATCGGCATCGCCACCACGACGAACAGGATGAACGAAATCCGCGCCATCGGGTCGCTGAAGAGCCGGCCGCCGATCGCGCGCGGAAAGATCGTGTAATAGGCGATGTAGGTCGGGATCAGCCAGAAATAGACGATGGCATGCAGCGTCCAGGAGAAGAAGACGCGGGCCAGCCCCGCATCGATCGTCGACTTCAGCCCAAGCGCCACGGGCAGGATCTGGAACAGGATCTCAAGCGCCGCGCCGACCGCGGTCCAGCCCCAGAGGAACGAGCCCGCAACATTGGCATACATCGCAAGCGGCACCGGCTTGCCCGGGTTCTTGCGCTTCCAGATCACGAAATTGGTCACCATCAGCGCGACCCAGATCCATGAGCCGACCACGACCATGACGACGCCGATGTAATAGAAGGGATTGCCGACCATCGGCGGATAGAAGGTGTAGAGCACCGAGGCGAGCCCGAGCGACACCGGGATCATCGCGACAACGGCGCCGACGGCGACCAGGAAGAAGCCCACCCAGGCCCAGCGCCGTCCAACCAGCTCTTTCTCGAGCGAGGCTTCGGTGATCGCGTAACCGAATCCCATCGCGATCAGTGTCGGGAATACGTATCCCATCGCCGAGCCATGGGCGGTGACCGAGCGATAGTAGAATTCCGGATTGAAATGCCAGGCGTTCAACGGGCTGCGCACGAACATCTGCCAGGCGCCGAGCACCAGCGCGACGCCGAACACGATGAAGGCAAGCCAGAAATGCACCGCGATCAGCCGCTTGTTAATCAACACAGGTCAGCCTCCGCTTCGCTGCCGCCATGTCACGGAACGCAGCCTTGTCGACCACCTTGACCTTGCCCCACATGCCCTGGTGGCCGATGCCACAGAATTCCTGGCACGGCATCACGTGATCGCCCGGCGCCTTGAAGCGCACCGGCAGGTCGGTGACGTAGCCCGGCACCAGCATCGTGTTGATGTTGGTGCCCTCGATCAGGAAACCGTGGACGACATCGGCGCTGGTGGCGCGGAAGGTGATCGGCGTCTCCGCGGGCACCACGATGCATTGCGGTGTGAAGGAATATTGCTGGCCAATCGCACGCACGGTGACCGATCCGTCGGCCAGCATTTCGCTGCCGAGATTGCTCTCGACGAATTCGCCCGACAGATGCAGCGTCTTGGGATCGGCGGTTTCGACCCGGCCCTGCGGCATCGTCGCCTGATGGATGCCGATATAGGTCGCCATGCCGACCAGGACGCCGACAATGACGATCGACAGCGTCGCCCAGCGCCGCTCGATCCGTGCGGCAACGGCCTCGCCGAGGCTGTGGTCAGTCTCGCTCGCCATCAGGGAACGCTCCGCGGCAGGAAGACCAGTAGATAGAATGCAAACCACAACCCGACCACGACGGCCGTCGCAATGCCCGCGACCGCGACCGCGCCGCCCGGACCGGCGCGTACGATGGTCTCGACATCATCGTCTTCCGAGCCCGATGCCGGCGGTTGCGGCGAAGACGAGTTGATCATGATCGCGCTCCCCTTAACGCGCGACGAGACGAGGTTGACTAGTCATCGCGCTTTAGCTCCTTTGTTTGAGCATGATCGTTTCGGAAAACCGCTTCGCACTTTTCCGGATCATGCTTTAGTTCAGCGTTGCTGCCCGCAGTTCGTTGGCCTGCCGCGCCGACACCGGCTCGCCGCGATTGCCCCAAGCCGTTCGAATGTAGGTCACGACAGCCGCGACCTCGTCATCCGACAGCTTCTGCGCGAACGGCGGCATGCCGTGGGGCATCGGATTGCCCAACGTGCCCGGCGGATACCCGCCATTGAGCACCATCCGGATCGGGTTCACCGCGGAGACCATCTGGATCGACTGATTGCCGGCAAGCGGCGGATAATCCGGCGGCATGCCCTGCCCGGTCGCGCCATGACAGCTTGCGCAGTCGCGGTCATAGATCGACTTGCCAAAGGACAGCAGCAGACTGCTCTCGGCCGACGGTAGCGAAGTCGACGCCTTCTCCGGAGGACCGCCCTGCGCAAGGCCCTTCAGGTAGACCGCCATCGCGCGCGCATCATCATCATTGAGATATTGCAGGCTGTTGTAGACGACCTCGGCCATCGGTCCGTACACGGCACCCTTGGCGGACACGCCCTTGCGCAGATAGTCGACGATCTCCTCGATCGTCCAGTCGCCGAGCCCCGTCTCCTTGTTGGAGGTCAGCGACGGCGCGTACCAGTTCTGCATCGGGATCAGGCCGCCCTCGAAGGCCTGCGACTGCTTGCTGCCGCCGAGCGCATTGATCGGGGTATGACACATCCCGCAATGCCCTAGCCCCTCGACCAGATAGTTACCTCTGTTCCACTCCGCCGACTTCGTCGGATCAGGCTTGAACTCGCCTTCCCTGAAGAACAGCGTGCGCCAGCCAATGATCAGCGAGCGGTTGTTGAACGGGAATGTCAGGTCATGCGGCTTGTTGAGCTGCCTGACCGGCGGCACCGTGCGCAAATAGGCGTAGATCGCGTCGCTGTCCTCGCGCGTCACCTTGGTATAGGAGGCGAACGGCATCGCCGGATAGACCAGGCCGCCATCGGGGAAGCGGCCATTGTGCATCATCTGGTAGAACTGATCCGACGTCCATGTGCCGATCCCGGTCTGCGGGTCGGGCGTGATGTTCGACGTGTAGAGCGTGCCGAATGGCGTCTTCATCGGCAGCCCGCCGGCGAAGGTCTTGCCTTCGCGCGCGGTGTGGCAGGCGATGCAATCGCCGGCGCGTGCGAGATACTCGCCCTTGGCGAGCACGGCCGGATCGGCCGCCTTCTGCTGCGCCGATGCCCCAATCGGCGACAGTGCCAGCATCAGTCCGACAAGCAGTCCTGTTAAGGTTCGCGACATCGGCACGATCCCTTCAATGCGGTTCGCTGCCGCATTCGAGCGGCATCGGAAGGCTGCCTCGCGGCGCGAAGGATGGATCCGCCGGCGCCGGACGCGACGACAGGTAGGCTGCCACCGCCTTCACGTCGTCCTCCGTCAGCAGGCTCGCGACGATCTGCATGCAATCGGGAGCGAACGCGGTCCGCGTGCCGTAGCGCCAGCCGCCGAGCTGGCCGCTGATATAGGCGGCGCGCAGGCCAAGCAGGCCGGGAATGCCGGGCTCCATGCCCCCCAATGTAGGACCATGACAGGCCGAACAGGGCGGAATGCCGTGCTGCGGATCGCCGTTCTTCACGATCGTCTCGCCGCGCGCCAGAATCTCCTTGCTGTCGACCGGCGGGACCGGCGGCGGAAATGCCGGCCTGAGCGAGGCGAAATATTCGGCGATCTTCTTCAGGTAATCGTCGGTCTGAAACTCCAGCAGGTAGTTCATCGGCGGATATTTCCGCCGTCCATCCCGGAATGCGATGAGCTGGTTGTAGAGATAGCCTGCCGGCTTGCCGGCCAGCCGCGGGAAATAGGCGTCGCTGGTGCCCTCGCCTTCGGCGCCGTGACACGGCGCACAGGCAAGGACGCGCGCGGCCATCGTATCGGGCGCACGCTCGGTCGTTTGCGATTGCGCCTCGCCGATCGGCCACACAGCCCAGGCAAGAAACCCAACAAGCGGTATCAGGCGATGCGCCACAGTTCACCCCCAGTGACGACCATGCGCAACGGCTTGCGCATGGCGTAACAGGGGCCACGAAGTACACGACTTCGCCGCGCTGTACTTGATTCAGATCAATGATCTATTTGCGATAGACCTGCGCCGGATCGAACAGCTTCTCGGCGTCGACAAAGGACAGGCTGACATGCCCGCCCTCGTCCTTCACCGCGCGATAGAAGCAGGAGCGCCGTCCGGTGTGGCAGGCGGCGCCGATCTGCTCGACCTTGATCCACACCGCGTCCTGATCGCAATCCATCCGGATCTCGACCACGCGCTGGGTCTGGCCCGAGCTCTCGCCCTTGCGCCACAGCGCATTGCGCGAGCGGCTGAAGTACCAGCCTTCGCCGGTCGCGATCGTCTTGCGCAGGGCCTCGTCGTTCATGTGCGCGACCATCAGCACATCGCCGGTCGCGGCATCGGTCGCGACGCAGGTCACAAGACCTGCCGCGTCGAATTTAGGCTGGAAGGCCAGCCCCTCCTCGCGGTCGTGATCGTGGGTCGCTGCGGACACGGAAAACCTCGCTCAGGAAAATGCGAGGTTACCGGTTCGGTCCTCGCACCAGGGACAAGAAACGCTGCTGCTCCGCCGGATTGTCGCGGAACATGCCGGTGAAGCGGCTGGTGAAGGTCGATGCACCATGCTTGGCAACGCCGCGCACCGACATGCAGGTATGCTCCGCCTCGATCAGCACGGCAACGCCGCGGGGCTTCAGCACCTCGTCGATCGCAGCCGCGACCTGCGCGGTGAGATGCTCCTGGGTCTGCAGACGGCGGGCGAAGATATCGGTCAGCCGCGCCAGCTTGGAGAGGCCGACGACGCGCTCCACCGGCGTATAGGCAATATGCGCCTTGCCGTAGAACGGCATCATGTGATGCTCGCACTGCGAGGTGAACTCGATGTCGCGGACGAGGACGAAATCGTCGTAGCCGGCGGTCTCGCCGAAGGTGCGGTTCAGTACCTCGGCCGGGCACTGGTGGTAGCCCTGATAGAGCTCGTCATAGGCCTCGACGACCCGGCGCGGCGTGTCGAGCAGTCCCTCGCGGCCGGTGTTCTCGCCGATATAGGCGAGCAGCGTCTTCACGGCGTCCTCCGCCTCCGCCCGCGACGGGCGCGGCTGGTCGGCGCGGACGGCCGCCGTCATGAATTCTGAGGGGTCGAGCTCGCCGGGCTTCGCGTCGGCCGGCTTGTTGGGGCGAATCGATTTGATCAAGGCGTCCATGTCTTCTCCGTTCGACCGGCCCTCGGATTTGACCTTGGTCCGGATGTGTCACCGGGCAGACGGGGCGGATGGTTCGACCGCCGGGCGCCTGAGTCCCACAATTGTAGCACCGCCGCGGCGGAGGTGGGCCGCGGTGGCTGCATGGCCGGGCTATGTTTCCGGCGTTGCCGTCCATATATAGGACGGTGCAACCCAGCCGCCAAGAGCGCCCGGCACCGCCGGAACCAGGCATCTGTCCCCATGCTGAACGACATTTACAACAAGCGGATCATCGAGTTGGCCGGCAATATTCCGCGCCTCGGACGGCTGGCCGACCCGGACGCCAGCGCCACCGCCCACTCCAAATTGTGCGGTTCGACCGTCAAGGTCGACCTCAAGATGGACGGTCCCGTGGTGACGGATTTCGCCCATGACGTGAAGGCCTGTGCGCTCGGCCAGGCCTCCTCCTCGATCATGGCGAGCCGGGTGGTGGGCTCGACCGCGGACGAGCTGCGCGAATTGCGCGAGACGGTCCGCAAGATGCTGAAGGAAAACGGCCAGCCCCCGCAGGGCGGCAAATGGGCCGATATCGCGCTGCTCGAGCCGGTGCGCGACTACAAGGCCCGCCATGCCTCGACCCTGCTGACCTTCGATGCCGTGGTCGATGCGATCGGCCAGATCGAGGCCAAGGCGAAGCAGCCGGCGTAAAATTGCATGTCAGGTCATTCCGGGGCGATGCGCAGCATCGAACCCGGAATCTCGAGGTTCCCCGATGCACAATTGCGCATCTGTGGTCCGCTTACGCGTCCCGGAACGACGCGACAATGTGCGTTCTTACTGCGCGGGCTGGACCGGCGCCGGCGCTGCGCTGCCGCCGGTCGGCACCACGACCTCGGCGGTCTTGGTCGCTCTCGCCTGCGACGCCTCGCCCTCCATCGCGCTGCTCAAGAAGCGATCGTTGTTCTTCGGCTTCGCCTCGGCGACGGGAATAGCGTTGTCCTTGCTGTTGTCCTGCCGCGGCAGCACGTCGGCAACCGCATCGGTGGTGATGAGATTGGTCAGCCGCAATTCGGCCGCCGACAATTCGTGCAGGTCCTCCCACGGCGGCACGCTGAGCGAGAGCGCCAGCAGATCACCCGCGCCGCCCATATCGAAGGTGTATTTGGCAAGACGGCCGATATCGCGCTCGACGATCATCAGGTCCTGCGCGGTGTAGCTCGCCGCCTTGGCGTCGTCGGCGCGATCGCCCATCCAGATCTGATGTACGCGAACATGGGCGGCCGGCGGAACGTAGCGCGTCTTGCCCGACAACAGCAGGAACACGCACATCGACTCGCAATAAGCATCGGGCAGAACGCTCGTGCGGCCGCCCTGCGCGGCCTGATTGACGACGCTGGTGCCGACCGTGGTCAGCACGCCGAGACCGCGGAAGCGGCGGCCGAGCGCGATCGCGTCGTTGACCGAGCCGCCGCTGGAATCGAGCACGATGGTGGCGCCGTTGAGCTGGCGGCCGCGCGCGAACTCGTCGAATTCCCTGGGACTATCGGCCGTGATGATGCCGACCGCGGACACCCAGCCGCGGCAATTCGGCTGGCAGGCGATCCAGCTGAACTTCATCGGCAGCTTGCGCTCTTCGAGGGTCGAATTGGCCTGCGCGGAACCGCCCGCCATGGCGGCGGTGCCGGAAACCGCGAAGCAAAGAGCAACGGCGCCGGTAAGCGCCCAACTGCGCAACGAGAGCGACTTGACGAGCCTCAATTTGGTTCCTTCCCCCAAGCCCTTGGTGATGCGAGCGGTGGCAATGGCCCCATGGCAATGCGCCACGATTCTGTCAGCGGCGCGTTATGGGAACGGTAGCGTTGCTGACCCGGACCGTCCATAGAGCCCTTGCTGCAGCGCCATCGGTGCTGTGCAATAATAACGAACTGTGGCGTAAATATCTGCAAGAAAACAGTTCCTTGGCTTGGAACCCCCGCAAGACTACGTACATACTTGCGTATGCCGCCGACAGACCATTCAACGACACACCATCCACGATGCATGGACTGTGCCAGCACCATGCGCCGCTTGCCGCGCAACCTCGGCCGCGCCCTGATCTGGATCTACCGGCACACGCTGTCGCCGCTGGTCGGCTACAACTGCCGGCATCTGCCGACCTGCTCGGTCTATGGCGACGAGGCGATCGAACGCTTCGGCCTGTGGGGCGGCGGCTGGATGACGCTGGCGCGGCTGCTGCGCTGCCAGCCCTGGGGAACATCCGGGATCGATAATGTCCCGCTGACGAAGCCGCCCGGGGCACGCTGGGTACCTGCCCTGGCGCTATGGCCGCTGGCGCGGCGTCAACGAAGGCTGACGCGGCGTCAACGACAATTGATCGATTGCTGCGGTACGTCCAAGCGCGGCGCGCATTGCTGCCCGGCGGAACTGTGGCGATAGTTGGCGCATTGTTTCATTGCCCCCTTGGGGAGGAAACAACAATGCGCTGGAAAATCAGCCACAACGGTCATGATCCCCGGCAGATCGACTTGCTGGCCGTGCTTGCCTTGCTCGTCGTGATCGTCGCCGCCTACGGCTACTTCACCCACAATCCGAACAAGCCAAGCACGACGGCGTTCATCGTGCCCAGCCAAAGCGTGAGGTGGTGACGCGCAGCCGAGCCCCCTGATGTTCCTCACGCGGATCGTTGCTTGGGATGCTCTCGCGAACACAAGCGTGAAAGCCAACCGTTCACTCGGCCGCGGCGGTGGCGGCCGTCCGTCGCGGCCGAGTGACGACCACGACCGCAAGCGCCGCCGCGACGAAGGCCGCGGCGACGTAGCCTGCGCTGTGCAGCCATTCGCGGGCGAACAGCAACCCGCCGATCGCGGAGCCGATGGCCTGGCCGATATACAGCACCGAGGTATTGAGCGAGACCGACGCCGAAGCGAGCGCCGGCGCCGCACCGACCAGGCGTACCTGCTGCATCGAATTGGTCGATGCAAAGCCGAGGCCCCACACCGCGACGGAGGCGGCCATCAGGGCGTAGGCGCCGGCGCTCAGCGCCCAGCCGGCGACGCCTGCGAGAAGCAGCACGGTGAACAGGACCGAGGTCTTCCAGGCGCCCCAGGAATCCACCACGCGCGTTGCGATCACGATGCCGACGAACCCGAAGATGCCGTAGAGCGCGAACACGATCCCGACGGCGTCCGCATTGGCGCCAGTCAGTTTGGCGAGCAGCGGCCCCATGAAGGTGAACACCACGAACTGGCCGGACATCTGCAGCGTCGTGATCGACAGCAGCAGAATGACCATCGGATTGCGGCCGAGATCGACCCAGGTTCGGAGATCAACCGGCGCGCCGTGCAATCCGCCTGGCAGCCGCCACCACAGCAGTAGGGAACTGACGAGCCCGGTCAGCGCGATCGCGCCATAGGTCGCGCGAAAGCCGTAGCGGCTTGCGATGAAGGTGATCAGCGGCAGCCCGATCGCGGCGGCGAGCGACCAGCCGAGAAAGATGTAGGCAATCGTGCTGCCGCGCTTCTCCACCGGCACGATCAGTGCCGCGGTGCCCGCCGCCTGCGGCGTGTAGAGCACGCCGACCGCGAGCATCACCAGCCGAATGATCAGGAGGCTGTCGTAGTTCGGCACAAAGGCGGATGCCGCATTGGTCAGCGTCAGCACCAGCAGCGTCGCCGTCAGCAGCGCCCGCCGCTCGATCCGGCTGGTCAACCACGCCGTCACCGGCGAGCCCACGCACAGCACGATCGCGCCGAAGGTGATCAGGAGACCCGCGGTGTGGATCGTGACGCCGAGTCCGTCGGACAACTCCGCCAGCATGCCGGCCGGCGCCAGCACCGAGCAGCCGGTGACGATGTTGCCGAGCATCAATGCGGTGGGAGCGAAGCGTTTCACGCCGCGTTGTTAGCAGACGCCGAGATCGATGCAACTGCATCTAAATGCATGGCACCTGATCGAACAGCGCCTCTTGCGCTCATGGCGACGGCGACGCCGCTGGCACCGCGCTGACACTCGGCGACGCGGCGGCCGGCAACGGGCTCGCAGGCTTCGGGCCGGCGGTCGCCGCCGGGCATGATGCCAGAAGCTGCGTCCAGCCCTGCTCCAGCCCGGTGGTGCCGATATCGAATGTCGCAAGGCCGGACTTGGTGTCAGACTTGACGTCGGACTTGGCGTCAGGCTTGGCGTCGGTTGCCGGCGGGCTTTCGCCGATCTGCAGATGCGGGGCCGCGAGCATCGCCTTGACGATGTCCGAGGTCACCGCCTCGCTCCAGACCTCGTATTTGCCGAACCGTGCCGACCGGCCGAATGCAACGGTCTTGGTCGCGCCGGCCATCATCAGCACCGTGCTCTTGCCGGCTGCCCCCTCCTCGAACTCGCGCACGAACATCAGCCGCCCGCGATCCTTGCTCTCGCAGAACAGCCGCCACTCCATCATGCGGAACGCGCTGCCGTCGGCCCTTTTCTGCTGCACGATCTTGCGAACATAGGGCCGTGTCTCCTTCTCCACCGCCCACAGGGTTTCCGGCAGCGGCCGCGTATCGATGCCGAATCGATAGAGCTCCGGCCGCGTCAGCACGTGCAGGTCCTCGAACTTCACGGACTTGATGAGGTCGCTGAGCTCATGGCTGATGCCCATCGCCGCGAGGAATACGTTGCGGTCGCGATCGGCGCTCACCATCTCGCGCCGCCTGAAGTCCGCGACGACCTGCGCAGGCGGATGCCCGTGGACGACGAACATCAGCTTGGAGTTATGCACCGCGAGCACCGAATCGGGCGCCACTTCGCGGCTGGTCGCGCCCAGGAACAGATAGGCGCAGGCCGACACGCACATCGCGTTGCGCGTGGCGAGCTCGGCCTCGACCTCGCCCTTGGCAGCCTTGATCTTCAGGCATGCGGCGTCGATCTGCGTGCCGGTGGAACAGGCCGGCACGATGGTACGGCCGACCCGGGCGATTGCCTTGTGCGCGCGCAGGAACCGCGCGATCCCATAGGACTGCTCGACGTTTCCGCCCGGCGAATGAAGGTAGATCGGAAGCTGCCTGTCCTTGACGGCAAACAGGAAGGTGCGAATCCGCTGAGCGGCTTCCCGATCGATCTCGCCTTCGATCGCGATCCAGCGATCGCAGCCGGCGCCGCAGGCGTTCGCTGGCCCATGGGCGAGATAGATGGTCAGCTTCTTCGCAAATCCGGCCTTCTGGACCGGTGTTTCTTCCGCCCGCAACACGCCCGGGATCAGAAGCAACGCCACGAAAAACAGGAGACGGGAAAACATGAACCTTGCGGATCGCGCGATGGCGGAAAACGGACGCCGGACGTTAGACGATGATCGGCAGCGTCGCAACGATCCGTGGCGTCGCCTGCAGCCGAGCCTTGTTCAAATCCGTGCGGCCGGTGGCCCATTTTCTTGATATTGCCGGATTGCAGGCGTCAAATCCCCTGCTATACCGCTGCTTTCCGCTTACCTGCGCTCGTTCGCAGGAGTGAGCTACAGGAGTCACCATGGCAGAAACGCCACCCAAATCCGAATCCGGATTCCAGTACAGCCTCTCTAACCTCAAACCCGCAGAACCCGTGAACAAGATCGCCCTCACCTTCCCTGATGGAGCGAGGCGCGATTTCCCGAGAGGGACCACCGGTCTCGACATCGCCAAAGGCATTTCGCCCTCGCTCGCCAAGCGCACCGTCGCGATGGCGCTCGACGGCACGCTTGCCGATCTCAATGATCCGATCGAGGCCGACGCCAAGATCGAGCTGATCGGCCGCGAAGACCCGCGCGCGCTGGAACTGATCCGGCACGATGCCGCGCATGTGCTGGCGGAGGCCGTGCAGTCGCTGTGGCCGGGCACCCAGGTCACGATCGGCCCGGTGATCGAGAACGGCTTCTACTACGACTTCTTCCGCAACGAGCCGTTCACCCCGGAAGATTTTGCCGCGATCGAGAAGCGGATGCGCGAGATCGTCGCGCGCGACAAGCCGTTCACCAAGGAAGTCTGGGATCGCGAGAAGACCAAGCAGGTGTTCCGCGACAAGGGCGAGGCCTTCAAGGTCGAGCTGGTCGACGCCATTCCCGGCAACGAGCCGATCAAGATCTACTTCCAGGGCGACTGGTTCGACCTCTGCCGCGGCCCGCACATGACCTCGACCGGCAAGATCGGCAACGCCTTCAAGCTGATGAAGGTGGCGGGCGCGTATTGGCGCGGCGACTCCAACAATCCGATGCTGACCCGCATCTACGGCACGGCATTCGCCAGGCAGGAAGACCTCGACGCCTATCTCAAGCAGATCGAGGAAGCCGAGAAGCGCGACCACCGCAAGCTCGGCCGCGAGCTCGACCTGTTCCACTTCCAGGAGGAAGGCCCGGGCGTGGTGTTCTGGCACCCCAAGGGCTGGACCATCTTCCAGCAGCTGATCGCCTATATGCGGCGCCGGCTGCTCGGCGACTACAACGAGGTCAACGCCCCGCAGATCCTCGACAAGGCGCTGTGGGAGACCTCGGGCCATTGGGACTGGTACCGCGAGAACATGTTTGCGGCGCAGTCCGCCGGCGACGAGGCCGAGGACAAGCGCTGGTTCGCGCTGAAGCCGATGAACTGCCCGGGCCATGTACAGATCTTCAAGCACGGGCTGAAGAGCTACCGCGACCTGCCGTTGCGGCTCGCCGAGTTCGGCGTCGTGCATCGCTACGAGCCGTCGGGCGCGATGCACGGCCTGATGCGGGTGCGCGGCTTCACCCAGGACGACGCCCATGTGTTCTGCACCGAGCAGCAGCTCGCCGACGAGTGCCTCAAGATCAACGACCTGATCCTGTCGACCTACGCCGATTTCGGTTTCGACGGCGAGCTCACGGTCAAGCTCTCGACGCGGCCGGAGAAGCGCGTCGGCACCGACGAGATGTGGGATCACGCCGAGCGCGTGATGGCGACGGTGCTGTCGGAGATCAAGGCCAAGGGCAGCAACCGCATCCGGACCGAGATCAATCCGGGCGAAGGCGCGTTCTACGGACCGAAGTTCGAGTATGTGCTGCGCGACGCCATCGGCCGCGACTGGCAGTGCGGCACGACCCAGGTCGACTTCAACCTGCCGGAGCGGTTCGGCGCGTTCTACATCGATCATGACGGCTCGAAGAAGGCGCCTGTCATGGTGCACCGCGCGATCTGCGGTTCGATGGAGCGCTTCATCGGCATCCTGATCGAGCACTATGCCGGCAACTTCCCGCTCTGGCTGGCGCCGACCCAGCTCGTGGTCACGACCATCACCTCCGAAGGCGATGAGTACGCCAAGGTGGTGGCGGCGGCAGCGCGCCGCGCCGGGCTGCGGGTCGAGATCGACCTGCGCAACGAGAAGATCAACTACAAGGTCCGCGAGCACTCGCTGGCCAAGATTCCGGCCCTGCTCGTCGTCGGCAAGAAGGAAGCCGAGACCCACTCGGTCTCGGTCCGCCGTCTCGGCAGCGAGCGGCAGACCGTGATGCCGACCGATGAGGCGATCGCCGCGCTGGTCGATGAGGCGACGCCGCCCGACGTGAAGCGGGCGCGATCCGTCGCCTGATCTTCACAATCGGTCTAAACTGGCTTTCATTGGCCTGGTCGTGTCCCCATCTTGGGGGCACGACTCCCCTTGAAGGACATTTCCGTGCCCGATGCCATTGAACTCCTGAAGACGCGCCGCTCGATGAAACCGCGCGAGATGACCGGCCCGGGCCCGTCCGCGGCCGAGCTCGAGACCATTTTGACGATCGGCGCACGCGTGCCTGACCACGGCAAGCTCGCGCCCTGGCGCTTCATCGTGTTCGAGGGCGATGCCCGCGCGCGGGCCGGCGACGTGATCGCAAAGGTCTTCGCCCGGAAGAATCCCGGGGCGCCGGCCTCCGACATCGAGGTCGAGAAGAAACGCCTGACCGACGCGCCGCTGGTGATCGGCGTGGTCTCCTTCACCAAGCCGCACCCGAAGGTGCCGCCGTGGGAGCAGGAATTGTCGGCGGGCGCCAGCGCGATGAACATCGTTACCGCGGCGACCGCGCTCGGCTACGGCGCCTGCTGGCTGACCGGCTGGTTCGTCTTCGACCGCGACGTGCTCGACGGCCTCGGCCTGAAGCCGGACGAGAAGCTCGCCGGGCTCATTCACATCGGCACCCCGACCAGGCCGAGCGAGGACCGCCCGCGCCCGGCCCTGTCGGATATCGTGACGCGGTTCTAGGGTATAGCCTTGTAGCCCGCATGAGCGGAGCGATATGCGGGACACTCGTCCCGGGTGTCGCTTCGCTCACCCGGGCTACAAAAGCCCTCGCCATTGTCGGGCATGACGACTACGCCGCCTTCGACGCACGCTCCGCAAAACTGCTCAGCAGCGCCGCGATCTCGCCGGCCGGCCTCGCCGCGCTGAACAGAAATCCCTGCACCTCGTTGCAACCTTCGGCGCGCAGCCAGTCGAGCTGGTCTGTCGTCTCGACCCCTTCCGCGGTCGTGGTGATCCTGAGGCTGCGGCCAAGGCCCGAGATCGCGCGCACGATCGCGAGGCAATCGGAGCGCCGCGCCAGATCCTTCACGAAGGAGCGGTCGATCTTGATCTTGTCGAACGGGAAGCTGCGCAGATAGCTCAGCGAGGAATAGCCGGTGCCGAAATCGTCCATCGAGATGCTGACGCCCAGCTCGCGCAGCTGATGCAGGATCGCGAGGTTGGCCTCGGTTTCCGCCAGGAACACCGACTCGGTGATCTCGAGCTCGAGCCGCCGCGCCGACAGGCCGGAATGCGCCAGCGCCGAGATCACGGCCTGGACCAGATTGCGGCTGCGGAACTGCACCGGCGACAGATTGACGGCGACCTTGACGTCGGCGGGCCACTTGATCGCCTCCGAGCAGGCTTCGCGCAGCACCCATTCGCCGAGCGCGACGATCAGGCCGATGTCTTCGGCAACCGGGATGAACTCCGCAGGTGAGACCATGCCCTTGTGCGGGTGCCGCCAGCGCAGCAGCGACTCGAAGCCAGAGATGCGGTCGGCCGCGATATCGACCAGCGGCTGGTAGTGCAGCTCGAACTCGCCGTTGCTGAAGGCCGCGCGCAGATCGCGCTCCATGTCGCGGCGCTTCTGCGCCTGCTGATCCATCTCCGGTTCGAAGAAGTGGTGCACGCCGCCGCCCTCGGACTTGGCGCGGTACAGCGCCATGTCGGCATTGCGCATCAATTCTTCCGACGTCGTGCCGTCACCCGGTGACAGCGCGATGCCGACGCTGGCGCCGACCACGACCTCGAGCCCGTCGATGTTGTAGGGCGCGCTCAGCGCTTCGATCAACCGTTCGGCGAAAGCGCTCGCCTCGTTCGGCGAAACGTCGGCCGCAAGCACGATCGCGAATTCGTCGCCGCCGAGGCGGGCCGCCACATTGTCGTCGCGGACCACCTCGAGCAGCCGCCCCGCCACCAGCTTGAGCAGCCGGTCGCCCATCGGATGCCCGAAGGAGTCGTTGACGTTCTTGAACAGGTCGAGGTCGATGCACATCACCGCGACGCGCTTGTTGCCGCTCCGGCCGCGCTCCAGCGCCTCGCGCAGGCGCTCCTGGTAGAAATCGCGGTTCGGCAAATTGGTGAGACCGTCATGGTGCGCCATATGCGCGATCCGCGCTTCGGCGGCGCGGCGCTCGGTGATGTCGACCACCGCGACCAGATAGCCGTCGCGGCCCTCGAACGCCACCTTGCGCCCGAAGGTCAGCACGTGGATCTCGCTGCCATCGGCCCTGATGTGCCGCCAGTCGCGGCTCGATTGATAGACGTCGCCGATCTCGCGCAAGGCGGCGCTGTGCACGCTCCACTCATCCACCGGCCAGATCTGGCGCAGCGTCATGCCGAGAAACTTTTCCCGGCTGTATCCATAATGCTGAACGGCGGCGTCGTTGACGCTGAGGAATTCCATCGTGCCGGCGTCGAACACCCACATCGGCATCGGGTTGTTCTCGAACAGCAGGCGGAACGACAGCTCGCGCTGCTTCAGCGCGGTGACGTCGGAGACGGTCAGCGACAGCATGTCGCCGAACGCCGTGACGCCGAGCCGCAGGCAGCGATCGCCGCTGTCGATCTCGAACTGCCCGCCCGGGCCGCCGCCGACAAATCCACGCAGACGGCTCATCACCGCTGACGCCGCAAGCGGATTGCCGCCGGCGCTGAGCCGGCGCCACAGCAATTCGGTCGCAGGCTGCATCAGCAGCCTTGCGGCGCCCTGGTTGAGATGCACGATCTGGAAGTCGGCCGGCTCGCCGCGCGCATCGCGGATCGCGGCGAGCGACAGCACGCCCTCGTCGGTGGCCGAGAAAATCGTATCGAGCAGATTGTACTGCGCATTGCGCTCGTTGACATAGACGCCGACCAGGATACCGCCCCAGCGCGACCGCGTCGGCAGCGCCAGCACGTCGAAGGTCCGCACCAGCCCGTCGCGGACGCAATGCGCCGACGCCAGATAGGGCCGGCAGTTCTCGCGCGCGTTTGCGGCCGCTTCGGTCAACGCGGTGGCGCAATCCGGCGGCAGGGCGCTGAGCGGAATGTCCCAGCGCTCGTCGTTCAGCCATGTCTGGACATAGCGGCCGGCATGCGAGACGCTGAGCATGCCATCGACGCTCCGCAGCAGCACGATATGATCCGCGAGCCGGCCGAGACTGCCGAGCATCACGTCTTCATAGTGCGGCAGCTTTTCGCCGGGACGGACCGCGGCCTGCCACTTGCGTTGCAGAACCGGTACGTCGGCGAACATCTCGGAATTGAATTTGGCCGATGCTTTAGCTGATTTCTTGTTGGCCATGACCATGGCGCGCCCCACGCAAACACTAGTCCCCACGGCATCCAAGTCATGCCGCGGCTTAACGTCATGTAAAAATAGGCAGGCCCGGTATCGCCGCGAGCGATTATGACGGCTCAAATCCGCGCGATGGTTAGTTCACATTAGAGACTATGACAGCTGCATGAAATGCAGGACCGGCCGGACGTCAGCGCGCCACGACCTCGACTTCGCCATCGACACCGTTGACGACATTGAAGGGGCGCTCGAACACCTTGCCTTCGTTCTTGGCGATCGCGCGATACTCGCCCTCGGAGAGCACGACACGCGGGAACGCGCCGATCGATTCCTTGATCACGTCGCCGCCCGGCGTGATCACCGACCAGGCGGTGTTGGCAAGCGCCTCGCCGCCCCGCTCGCTGACCAGCTTGAGGGTGATGACGGCGGCGCGATGGGTGACGGTGACGTCGGTCAGCTTGCCCGCCCCGACGCGAATGTCGGAGCGCACCACCGAGTTGGCGTCGCCATAGTTGGAGACGATGTAGTAGGTGCCCTCGGGCAGCAGCGCGACGTCGCCGGCGGCAACGTTCGGCACCATCGGTCCACGGTCCGAACCGTCGAACTGGCTGCCCTTGTAGATCGCAAACGAGATCTGGTTGGCGGGGATCTTGCTGCTGCCGACCCGACCCTCGATCCGCAGGCCCCCGGCCGGCAGCACGAAGGACTCGCGGTCGGTCTCCGACTTCAGGCTGACGGCGCGCACCGCGCTGACGAGGCCGAGCGCGACATGGACGACATAGTTGCCGGGCGGCAGTACCACGTTGGGCGTCGCCCCGCGCTCTTCGCGGACCAGCTTGTAGGTGCCGTTGTCGTCAGGTTTGTCGGCGAACACCCGCCACACCAGCCCGGCATTGATGACCGGCAGGTCCTTGCCGTACCGCGCCGTCAGCGACAGCACCGCCTGCCCCGCGGCCGGCGACCCGGCCGGCGGCGCTGCTACCACCGGCGGCACGGTCGCAATCGAGGGCTGGACGATGGTCGGCTGGTTCAGCGGACCAGGCAGAACGGGCCCTGAACCGCCGCCCGATGGCGGCGCCAGGTTGAGCGCCGGACCGGACGGCACCTCCGGGACCGAGGCGGGCGGAATCGGCGGCGGCCGGTCGCTGAAGAACTGTGCAGATACGGAACCGGGGATCAGGGCGAGCAAAAATGCCGCAAGCGTCAACAGCGGAAGGAGCCGCATGCCCCGTCCGCATCCGCCGATGCCGTTGCCCCTCGAAGTCATCATCATGCTTTTCAACGAAAACGCGGCAAATTCAAGCCTTCGTCCAAGGGGATCCAGGGGGCGTCCAAGGCTTTGTCACAGTCCGGGTGGGCGGTGCCCGCCATTTGGAACCGCGCGATCAAGCCGATGTTAGCCCTATCGTCGCGGTCCAGTCACATTCCCTGCCTACCGCGGACTACCCGGGGCATGAATCGTGCCTGTGGGACTAACCATGAAGACGGACGACGCTGGCGCAGCCATGCTGCGCAGCCTAGTCTCGCGCTGGCAGGAGATTTGTCGTGTTGGATAGCTGGATGGGCCGAGGCCACAAGAGCTCCGACGGCCCCGACAAGGTAGGCCTGGGAACGGTTCGCCGGCCGGTCATCGGGCTTGCGCTCGGCGGCGGCGCCGCGCGCGGCTTTGCCCATATCGGCATCATCAAGACCCTGCTGGCCCACGGCATCGTCCCCAATGTGGTGGTCGGCACCTCGATCGGCTCCGTGGTCGGTGGCGCCTATGCGGCCGGCCATATCGAGACGCTGGAGCAATGGGCGCGCGGCCTGCAGCCGCGCAGCGTGCTCGGCTACCTCGACATCCGCCTCAACGGCTCCGGCCTGATCCGCGGCGCCAAGCTGGCCGCCGAGATCGAGGCTGCGTTGGGCCAGGTCATGATCGAGGACCTCACGGTCAAGTTCGCCAGCGTCGCCACCGAAGTGCGCACCGGGCACGAGATCTGGCTGACCCAGGGTCGCGTCGTCGACGCCATGCGCGCCTCCTACGCCCTGCCCGGCATCTTCGCGCCGGTCCTGATCGGCGACCGCTGGTTGGTCGACGGCGCGCTGGTCAATCCGGTGCCGGTCTCGGCCGCGCGCGCGCTCGGCGCCGAGATCGTCATTGCGGCGAACCTCTCCAGCGACGTGTTCGCGCACTCGACCACGATCTACAATCACGGCCCGTCCGCCGCGCCGGAGGTGACGGTTGCGGTGACCGCCGAGGCCGAACTTGAGCCGGAGCCGCCGAAGCGCCGGTTTGGCCGCTTCTTCTCCGCCGAACGTACCGTGAAGCGGGAGTTTTTCGGCAGCGCCAGCCGGCCCGGCATCTCGAGCGTCATGGTCGACGCCTTCAACATCATGCAGGACCGCATCACCCGCGCACGCCTTGCCGGCGATCCGCCTGATATGCTGATCTCGCCGCGGGTCGGTCAGATCGGCTGGTTCGACTTCCACCGCGCCGACGACCTGATCGCGCACGGGATACGCGCCGCCGAACGCTCCATCAGCGCAATCGAGGAAGCGATCGACATCCTGGCGCCGCCGTCTAGCGGCGCGGGCAGCACCGGGAAGTAGCGCTCAGGCGGTCTTGATGTAGTCGCGCAACGCCTCCTGCTCGCGCTCATATTCCTCGACGCGCCGCTTGACGATGTCGCCGATCGAGATCAGCCCGACCACCTTGCCGTCCTCGACGACAGGAAGATGGCGGAATTTCCCCGTGGTCATCATCTCCATGATGCCGCTGACCGTATCGGACTCGCGGCAGCTCACGACCTTCTTGGTCATGACCGCGCTGACCGGTTCGTCCAGCGCGCCCGCGCCGCGCTCAGAGAGCACGCGCACGATGTCGCGCTCCGACAGGATGCCCTCCATGCGGCTCTGCTCCATCACCAGCACCGCGCCGATCCTACGCTCGCCGAGCAGCTTGACCGCGGCCGAGAGCTTCGCGCCGGGCGCGACGCTCATGACCTGATGGCCTTTTGCATCGAGAATGGAACGTACCGTCATTGTCGGCCTCCCTGAATCCGCTCGCGCCCCGCTTGAGCGGAGCCGAGCCTGTTCGCCAGAGTCTTCAATCAACAGTTCCGCGCCGATTTCGGTTCCGGGGCGCGGCGAGTAGCAGGGCTCGATTTGTCGGCCCGCTTTGTTTCTGCGTCACAAAGATGATGGAGGAATTCGATCCAGGCCGCAAGCGGCGATCAGACGCGCCCCGACTGATCCACCGACGACGCATCTGCAGCATCGTCCCGCGTGCGCGGCACCGGATCGAACAACGAGAACAGCAGCAGTCCGGCGAGGAAGCCGCCGATATGCGCCTGCCAGGCGACGCTCGCGCCCTCGCCGCCGAGCGACAGCGAGGTGGCGCCGAACAGGATGTTGACGCCGAACCATATCGCCAGGAAGGCGAGCACCCGTCCGTTGCGCAGCGCCCGCCACAGCGACAGCGCAGGCACCTTGGCCGCCGCCTCGGCATCGCCACGGCTGAACGACAGGAAGCTGCCCTTCACGAAGGCAAAGCGGATCGCCGCCGCCATCGTCCCCGACACCGAAGCCGACGCTCCGATCATCGGCGCGATCGCGTGCTCATGGGTCAACAGATGCGCAAGCGCCCCGGCGGCCGCCGTCACCGCCATGAAGACAAAGAAACGCAGCGCGCCGAAGCGCCGCGCCAGCGCGCTGCCGAACGGCAGCAACCACAGCACGTTGAAGCCGATATGGGTGAGGTTGGCGTGCAGCAGCGAATAGGTGACGAAGGTCCAGACCTTGGCGCCTTCGCCGCCCGGAAAGGTGATGTCGAGCAGCGTCGAATCGTAGCGCTTCGGGATGAAGCCGAAGACGTCGATGGTCCAGTTCTCCAGCTCCGGCGGCAGCAGCACCCGCAGATGAATCACCGCGATCAGGAGGATGTAGGCGGTGAGCGCCGGCGGCAAGGTCAGGATCGGCTCGCGCGGCGCCTCCGGCGGCGGCGCGAGCGGGGATTCGGGATGGGAGTCCAAGGGGTCGGCGACCTCGATGCGGCGGTGGATCAGAGATAGGCGGCTTTCGCACCCCTGTGCAAGTGCACAATCCCAAAATCGGACACCGGGTGTCGCGCAGTGCGGAATCGGGACAAAAGAAAAGGGAGGGCGCTGAGAACGCCCTCCCTGGTCTGCTGGTCTTTCTCGTGCCCCGGAGGGATCGGGAGAAAATCCCCACCCTCCCCGCACGGTGACCAAACTGTTTGACGCCACCTGTGTACCAACGGCGCCGGCGCTTGGGGCAGCCGGCGCGAACGGGAACGCGCGGACCCTACCCACTGGTTCCGCGGGGGCCAAGGACATAGTTAAATTTACGTTAACAACACAAAGCTGCCGATAAGCCGCCCAAAGCGCGGCCACGGCATGGACGCTGCACAGCCTTCCCTGCACAACAGAGAAGGGAAGGCGCCTGAGCAAAACCGGGACAGATGTGTCC
Organism: Bradyrhizobium sp. USDA 4504; assembly: GCF_054063995.1. Taxonomy (NCBI): domain Bacteria; kingdom Pseudomonadati; phylum Pseudomonadota; class Alphaproteobacteria; order Hyphomicrobiales; family Nitrobacteraceae; genus Bradyrhizobium; species Bradyrhizobium sp. USDA 4504. Next base: position 3,728,939 of record NZ_JBSSGV010000001.1, read on the forward strand.
CGCCGAGACAGGTGCCGGGCAAGGTTTAGATGAAACACAGCTCGAGCCGCGAGTTCTTCGCATATTGGAATGCGAAGCGCGGCACCGCACGTGCACCTGACCGGAGTGAGTTCGAGCCGTCCGCGGTACGCGAACTGCTGTCCGACATCTTCGTGCTGTCCTATGACGGCGAGACCCGATTTCCGTTCCGCGTCGCCGGCACCCGCACCTCCGCCCTGCTCGGTTGCGACCTCAAGAACCGGAGCTTTTCCGCCCTGTTCACCGGTGCGAGCCGCGGCGAGATCGAAGACATCATCACCTGCGTCGTCGAAGAGACCCTGCCGGCCATCGCCGGCATCACCGCCACGACCGAGAGCGGCGCCAAGGCGCATCTCGAGCTGCTGCTGCTGCCCTTCACGAGCCGCGTCCACATGCCGGCGAGCCTCACCGGCCTGCTCGCCCCGTTCGAGGACGACGTCGGCCGGCTGCACGACCTGGTGCTGACCTCGTGGCGTTACCTGCATCCCCAGGAGCGGTTCGTGCCGCGGACCCTGCGCAAGCTCGCCATCGCGCGCGGCCTGATGGTCTACGAGGGCCTGCGCTAGCCGCCGGCACCCGCCTGGGGACGGGATGGCAGGCGCCGGTCGCTTGCACCCCGCCCCGCGGAACTCTATTAGCTGTCTGGCCGCCACGGCGGGGTGGACCCGCTCATTGCAGCTGCGGCCGGGTTGGGCATGTTTCGGAATTCGATCAGGCAGAAGATCGTCGGCATTGCCGCGGGACTCATCATCCTCGCGGTGGTCACCTCGCTGCTGTCGATGGTGATGGCGGGCCAGGTCGGCCATCTCCTCGACGAGCTCACCAACCGCTACATCCCCGCCTATGGCCACCTCGCCCGCGTCAACATCCGCGCGCTGGAGCGGTCGCTCGCCATGCGCCGGATGATGATGGCGAAGATGCAGGCGCCGGGCGAAGACTCCGGCTACGAAAGCGCGCGCAAGGCCTTCGACGAGATCGAGCCCCTGATCAAGCGCGAGGCCGACGCCGCGCGCACGCTGATCGATGCGATCATCGCCGATCCCTCGACGCCATCCGACAACGCCGCGCTCGGACGCCTCGATGACCGCATCGACAATGCCGTCAACGACCTGTTGATGCGCCTGAACGCAGAGAACAAGACGCTGCTCGAGCAAATCGACGCCAAGGACTTTGCGGCGGCGAAAGCGACCACGCTGCGCGCCGACGCCCTGCGCGACGACTTCAACACCAGGATCGAGGGCATCCGTGCCGACATGCTGGCGCAGGTCGCTTCCGCCGCTGCGAAGGTGATGAGTGCCCAGCAGCGGGCGATCATCATCTCCGGCGTCGTGACCGCCATTGCCGCGATCCTCGGCTTCGTGTTCGCGATGCTGGTCGGCAGCGGCATCACGCGGCCGGTGATGCGCCTGCTCGAAAGCACCCGCGAGGTCGAGGCCGGCCGCCTCGACGGCGCCATCACCATCACGACCCAGGACGAGATCGGCCAGCTGTCGGCCGCCTTCAACCGCATGATCGAGACGCTGCGGCACAACCAGCGCATCCGCGAGACGTTTGGCCGCTACATCAATCCGCGGATCGCCGAGGGCCTGCTCGAACAGCCCGCGATCGCCGCGACCGAAGGACAGCGCCGCGTCATGACGGTGATGTTCTGCGACATGAAGGGCTTCACCAGCCTGAGCGAGGGCGTGACGCCGAGCGGCCTCGTCAAGATCATGAACCTCTACCTGTCGACGATGTCGGCGCCGGTCCATGCGCATCGCGGCATCATCGACAAATATATCGGCGACGCCATCATGGCCTATTGGGGCGCGCCCTTCGTCGAGGAGGCCGAGCAGACCCATCTGGCCGCGCTTGCCGCCATCGACATGATCGGCCAGGTCAACCAGCTGCGCAAGGATCTGCCGGAACTGCTCGGCGTCCGCGTGATTCCGGCCGATTGCGACATCCGGATCGGGATCGCCACCGGCGAGGCCCTGGTCGGCAGCATCGGCTCCGAGTTCATGATGAGCTACACCGTGCTCGGCGACACCGTGAACCTCGCCTCGCGGCTGGAAGGCGCCAACAAGTTCTACGGCAGCCGCAGCCTGATCTCGGAGGCCACCGCCGCGGCCTGCGCCGCAACCATCGAGCTGCGCGAGATCGACCGCCTCGTGGTGATGGGGCAGACCCAGCCGGTCGCGGTGTTCGAGATCCTCGGCAAGAAGGACGAACTGACGCCGGCGCAGACCGAGTTGCGGCAGCGTTACGCGGATGGTCTCGCCGCCTATCGCGAGCGCCGCTGGGATGACGCCGAGCAAGCCTTCGCCGCGGCGCTGGCGGCGGCGCCCGGCGACGGCCCGTCGATCGCCATGAAGGCGCGCGTCGCAGCGTTCAGGCAAGATCCGCCGGCGGCCGATTGGGACGGCGCCTGGCATCCGGAGCGGAAGTAGCGGCGTCACGCTCATCCAGGCTCCGCCGCTACAGCTGGGCCTCGATCGCAACCTTGTCGATCACCGACCAGACCTGCACGATCTTCCCGTCGCGGAATTCATAGAACACGTTTTCGGCAAACGAGACGCGCTTGCCGTTGACGCCGAGACCGAGGAACGCGCCCTTCGGCGAACAGTCGAACGCCAGCCGGCTCGCGACGTTGGACGCATCCGACACCAGCAGAACGATGTTGAAGCGAAGGTCCGGGATGTCGCGAAAGTCCCCTTCCAGCATCGCGCGATAGCCGGATAACCCGAGCCGCCGGCCGTTGTGGCACACATCCTCGTCAACGAACTGACCGAGTTGCGGCCAGTCCTGGCGATTCAAACAGGCAATGTAGTTCCGGTAGATCTCGGCGAGGTCCGTTTTCATCATCGATCGTCCTCCTTGCCGCGGGTCCAGATGGCCATTGAGCATCTGAGTGCGATTCTAACACCGATGTCAGTTTCGACTCCGATGTCCGATGGCGCGAACGAAACACTCAGCCAGCGTGCACGTGAAAGCGCGACGTCCCGAAGAGACAGTGCGATTGCCGCTTCGGCAAACAATTTCTCAAACCGCGCGGAATGTCTCGCGCGATCGGGAGTTAGTGCTTCAGGTCAATAACTGTCCTTGTCAAATCGGAGGCGTACATGATCAAGTCACCGATGATGCTTGCGGCATTCCTGACAGCGCCGATCATTCTGTTCCCACCGCAGACCGCCGTCGCGGCTGGCGGAGGTGGCGGCGGTGGTGGTGGTGGCGACCCATACGGGTCGAGCTACGGCACTCCCGCGCCGTCCTATCCCCAGCAGAAGGACAGAAAGACCACGCACAAGGTCAAGAAGCCCTTCAAGCAGTCCGGCTTCGAAGACCCGGCGTTCCGCGACGGCTATCGCGCAGCCTATGCGACAATCTACGAACGCAACGACTACGCCGCCGCGATCGATCAGTTGCACGCACTCGGCCGCGATGATCAGCCGAACGTCGCGAACCTGATTGGCTACTCCTATCGCAAGCTCGGCGACTACAAGCAATCGCAGGTCTGGTACGAACGTGCGCTCAAGGCCGATCCGAACCACGTCCTGACGTGGAACTACTACGGCCTGTGGCAGATCGAACAGGGAAACCGCGACCAGGCGCAGTATCATCTGCAGCGGATCGCCGAGATCTGTGGCACCGAATGCGAAGAGTATCGGACGCTGGCGGCGGCACTGGAAAAGCCGCCGGGTACGAACCTCGTCTACTGAGCGCGTCGCGTAGCCCGCATGAGCGGAGCGACATGCGGGGAAGGACCGCCCCGGATGTCGCTGTCGCTTGTCCGGGCTATGCCTGTGAGCCGCGTTGTTCGCGTGTCCGTTTTTGCGGGAATTTCGCCGTTTTGGTCGACGTGACCAGCGAGTAGCTTGCGTGCCGGGCGACGCACGCGGATATTCTGAGATCGATCATCATGACCTGGCGGCTTCTCGCGTGGAGCGGCATCGCCGTTGCCGCGCTGGTTCCAATCATCGGCGGCATCTGGCTCTTCACCCTGCCCGCCGCATCGGCGTTCCGCGTTCCGCCGCCGATCGCGACGCAAGAGCACGACGCGATGCTCGCGGCGCTGAAGCCGCCGAAGCGGTCGCGCCCGCTGATCGCGATACCCGGCATCAACGACATGACCGAGACCACCGACTATCTGATGCCCTACGGCATCCTCAAGCGCGCCGATGTTGCCGATGTCGTCACGCTGGCGACGGGACCCGGTCCAGTCGCGCTGTTCCCGGTGCTGAAGGTCGAGCCTGATGCGACCATCGCCGCATTCGATGCCGCACATGGCGACGGCGCCGACTACGTTATCGTGCCGGCGATGAGCCGCGACGACGATCCGGCGGTCATGCAATGGGTCCGGCAGCAGGCGGAGAAAGGCGCCGTGATCGTCGCCGTCTGCGCCGGCGCCAAGGTGCTCGCCTCGACCGGCCTGCTCGACGGCAGGCGCGCCACCACGCACTGGTTTTACCTGAAGAACTGGCGCAGCAAACATCCTGAGATCCGCTATGTCGCCGACCGCCGCATCGTGGTCGACCACGGCGTCGCGACGACGACCGGGATTTCGGCCTCGATGCCGATGTCGCTGACCCTGATCGAGGCGATCGCCGGCCGTACCAGGGCTGAGGCCGTCGCGCGCGAGATCGGCCTGCCCGGCTGGGACGCGCGGCATGACAGCAACGCCTTCAAGTTCACGCGTCCCTTCGCGCTGACCGCCATCCGGAACACGCTGGCGTTCTGGAACCGGGAACAGCTCGGCCTCGCGCTTGCCCCCGGCGTCGACGAGGTCTCGCTGGCGCTGGTCGCCGACAGCTGGTCGCGCACCTACCGCTCGCATGCCGTGACCTTCGCCGCGACCGACGACGTCGTCACGACCCGCAACGGCCTGCGCGTCTATCCGCAAGTCGTGGCGCCGGATTGGTCCGCAGATCGTCTGCTGCCCGCGGTCGGCACCGCGCCGCCCGCGCAGGCGCTCGACCGGGCGCTTGCCGGGATCGAGACACGCTATGGCCGTGATACGGCCGATTTCGTCGTCGCGCAGCTCGAATATCCACGGGCTGACGCCGTGCAGTGAGGGATTGCGTCCCCAACAACGTATTCGATCCCCCATCCGCCCCATTGTCATCTGCCTGTCATGAATTGTGCCGACACGTCAGCGCCGGACCAGTTCGGGGACACGCATGGACTATTTCAAACGCTTCAACTTCCTGTTCGCTGCGCCGGTGTTCGAGGCCGACGACCTCGAGGGCATCCGCTTCAACCAGATCATCGCCGAGATCGAGCGCTCCGGCTTCGAGGTGGTTCGCGCCCGCAAGCTGGAGGATGCCGAGATCGCGGTGCAGACCGACGCCGCGATCGGCTGCATGGTGGTCGATTGGGGCAAGAAGGGACTTGAGGGCAAGACCGCGGCGCTGATCAACCTGATGCGCCGGCGCGGCCTCGACTTCCCGATCATCCTGTTGATCCGGCGCAAGCGGTTCGAGGACCTGCCGGTCGAGGTGCTCGATTTCATCGACGGCTACGTGTTCCTGTCCGAGGAAACCCCGCCCTTCATCGCCAAGAACCTGATCTCCAGGCTGAAGCAATATGCCGAGAATTTGAAGACGCCGTTCTTCGGCGCCCTGGTCGACTATGCCGAGGAAGGCAACCAGCTCTGGACCTGCCCGGGCCACAATGGCGGCGTGTTCTACAGCCGCAGCCCAATCGGACGGGTGTTCGTCGAACACCTTGGCGAAGCGGTGTTCCGCGACGACCTCGACAATTCCGTGCTCGACCTCGGCGACCTCCTCACCCACGAAGGGCCGGCGCTGCGGGCGCAGAAGGAGGCGGCCCGGATCTTCGGCGCTGAAAAGACGTATTTCGTGCTCAACGGCACCTCGACCTCCAACAAGGTCGCGCTCGGCTCGCTGGTCACCGACGGCGACCTCGTGCTGTTCGACCGCAACAACCACAAGGCCGCGCATCACGGCGCGCTTTTGATCGGCGGCGGCATCCCGGTCTACGTGCCGACGGTGCGCAACGCCTGGGGCCTGATCGGGCCGATGCGCTGGGACCTGCTCGACGAGGGCACGCTGCGCGACCACATCCGCAAGCACCCGCTGGTCAAGGACGAGAACGCCTGGAAGAAGGAGCGTCCGTTCCGGGTCGCCGTGGTCGAGCAGTGTACCTATGACGGCACCATCCACTCGGCCGAGATGATCCTCAAGCGGATCGGCCATCTCTGCGACTACATCCTGTTCGACGAGGCCTGGGCCGGCTTCATGAAATTCCACCCGATCTATGCCGGCCGCTTCGCCATGGGACTGTCCGATCTCGGCCCCGAGGCGCCCGGCATCATTGCGACCCAATCGACCCACAAGCAGCTCGCGAGCTTCTCGCAGGCCTCGCAGATCCACATCCGCGACCGCCACATCAAGGGCCAGAAGCGCCGGGTCGAGCATCGCCGCTTCAACGAAAGCTTCATGCAGCACGCCTCGACGTCGCCGTTCTACCCGCTGTTCGCCTCGCTCGATGTCGGCGCGCAGATGATGAAGGGCCGCTCCGGCGAAGTCTTGTGGGACGACACGATCCGGCTCGGCATCGAGCTGCGCAAGAAGATCCGCGCCGTGAAGCGCGAGTTCGAGGAGAAGGAGACGCGCCCCGAGCGGCGCTGGTTCTTCGAGCCGTTCGTGCCGGATCGCGTGAAGATCCCCGACGTCGCGCGCGAGAACGGCGTGCACAATGTCGCCTGGGAGACGATCTCGACCGATCAGCTCGCGACCAATCCGTCCTACTGGCAGCTCAGTCCCGGCGAGACCTGGCACGGCTTTCCCGAGCTGACCGCGGGCTTCGCGATGACCGACCCGAACAAGCTCACATTGCTGACGCCGGGCTTCGATCACGCCACCGGCGCCTATGCCGATCACGGCATCCCCGCGCCGGTGGTGGCGCAATATCTGCGCGAGAACCAGATCGTCGCCGAGAAGAACGACCTCAACTCGCTGCTGTTCCTGCTGACGCCCGGCGTCGAGGCCAGCAAGGCCGGCACACTGGTGTCGGGGCTCGTCGCCTTCAAGAAGCTGCACGACGACAACGCGCTGATCGAGGACGTCATCCCCGAATTCTTCCGCCGTCGCCCGCAACGCTACACCGGGGTGCGGCTGCGCGACCTCTGCGGCGACATGCACCGCTTCTTCCGCGACGGCGGCGTCAGCACGCTGCAGGCCAGGCAATTCCTGCCCGAGCACCTGCCCGAGATCGCGATGTCGCCGCGCCAGGCCGCACAATATCTCATCCGCAACGATGTCGACTATCTGCCGATCGACCAGATCTTCGGCCGCGTCGCCGCGACGCCGTTCGTGGTCTACCCGCCCGGCATCGCCACCATCGTGCCCGGCGAGCGGCTGTCGGAACGCAGCAAGCCAATGATCGATTACCTGAAGATGTTCGAGGCGAGCTTCAATGCGTTCCCGGGCTTCGAGGTCGAGGTCCAGGGCATCTACAAGGAGATCGACGACTCCGGCCGTGTCCGCTTCTACACCTATGTCGTGTCCGAATAGGCGAACGGACGCAACACAATGGAGAATGATCACAAGATCACCGTCCGTCCTTCCCGCGACAGCGACGTCGACGCCATGCTGTCGATCTACCGCCAACATATCCGCCGCGGCGTCGAGGAAAGCGTCGACGACAGCGGCACGCCGGAGCCCGACGATCTGCGCGACCGCCGCAAGAATCTGCGCAACACCCGCCTGCCCCACCTCGTCGCAATCTGTGACGGCGAGGTGGTTGGCTATGCCTATGTCGTGCTGTTCCGCAAGCGTCCGGCCTACCGCTACACGGTGAAGCATTCGATCTATGTGCATCACCGCTTCACCGGCCAGCGCGTCGGCGGCCGGCTGCTGCAGGAGCTGATCGACACCTGCGCCGCCGCCGGCTTCCGCCAGATGATCGGCTACATCGACAGCGACAACGCCGCCTCGCTCGCGCTGCACGACCGCTTCGGCTTCGCCCGCGTCGGGCATTTGCCCGGTGTCGCCTATCGGTATGGCCGCTGGTCCGACACCGTGATGGTGCAGCGCTCCCTCGCCGCCGGCGCCACCGCCCCACCGCCCCCCGCGCCGCTGTCGCGACGGTGATGGGCACGACACTTTCCATTCGTCGTCCCGGCGAAGGCCCATAGGCGCTAAGATAGTTTGATCATAGTCTGATAGTGGCGCTTATGTCTGGGTGGCTCGCGTAGATGTCGCCGGAGAGCGTGACTGGCTCTGCAGAGTAGAGCGATTGCGGGCTGTGGAATGATCGCTTGCCGTAGCGAAGCGACGAGCTGGCGCAGCAGACGCCACGTCACTGGGTGGGTCAGGCGGCGTCGGCCAAGCGGGGAGAGTCTTCGAGTTCGTCGACGAGCGGCTCGAGCAATAGAATGATCAGCAGATGAGCGAGGATATGGGGTCTGGCGGACCGCTCGTCGGTTCCGGGAGGTCCCTTCAGGCCAATCAGGCTTTTCAGCCGCTTGAAGCCGAGCTCAATGCGCCATCGCAGCCGATAGAGGGCGAGGATATCTGCAGTCGTGAAGTCCTCTGGCCTGAGTGAGGTCACCAGGATCACCCAATCTGCGGCGTCAAGTGTTTGCCTGGAGAGCTGATGACCTCCCTTTTGTGCAGTCCGGCGCGCCTTGCGTCGCGCAGCCGCAGCAGCTTGCGCCGGCTTCTTCGCGGCAACCAGACGCACTGCGAGCGGCGGCGCACCTGACTTGCGCTTTATCCAAATCGGCCGATCGATCAGGCCACGCGCCGAGGCGTTGCGCAGTTCGGCAGTGAGGTCAACAAGATTACCTTCGGCATCGAGCCAGCGCGCGCTCTTCCAGCCGGCCCGGATCACGAAGTCCGCATCGGCATCGACGAGATGCGCCATGCGCTCCGGTTGCAGATAGGCGCGATCGGCAAGACGGATCTCACCGGCAACCGCCGGTATCCGATCCAGCGTCTCGCCCGCTCGCTGATCGGTCAGTTCGAAGTGACCAAAGCGCTCCTGCGGAAGATCGAACGCGCTATGGATACGCCACACTGCGTTCTTGTTCCTGCCGCTCGTCCCAGCCTTGGGGACCGTCGTGGCGTCAACAATACGGATCAGACGACCGCGGCTCGCCTTCGGCGCCGCGGCGGCAAGCGCCTGCTCGACCAAGATTGCCAGCCAATCTCCGCACTGACGTAAGCGATACAACAGAGCCACGTTGGAGATATCGACAAGCCCAACCGACGTGGCCCATGCCGCCGTCAACCGCAGCCCTTTCTCACCAAGGCAATAAGCCAAGATCAGGCGCAGCAAGTCGACCGCATTGCTGATCTCCCGCGGACGGACAAACGCCTTCGTCTTGCGCGCGCTAATGTTCAGAGCCTCGGCTCCGCCAAGTCGGGCGACAACGCGCGCCCAATCTTTGTTCACAAGCGATTCGTGTGCCATTCCATCTTGGAATCACAAGCGAATCCAAGGCGCAAATCCTATTTTAGCGCCTTTGGGCGAAGGCCGGGACCCATAACCACAGGATTGGATTGGCAAGGAAGGCTGTGGCCCCAGCGTCGCGCAATAATCACCTTCGGTGGTTATGGGTCCCGGCCCCCCGTGCGCTATTGCGCACTAGGCCGGGACGACAGCGAATGTGTTGCGCGGCCGGTGAGTCATGCACCGGCATTCTCGCGGCCTCTGCAGCGCGAGTTTTGCATTTCGTTTCGCCGCTCTGATGACAGAGGGCGCAGGGAAAGCCGGATGCCGATCGCACCCATGGGTCCCGAGTAATCCTGCAGGCTGCAAGGCGCAAGCGACCTGAACGCCCTACTCCAGCGTAAAGCCGACCCGCAGCGCCACCTGATAGTGCCGGATCTTGCCGTCCTCGATATGGCCCCGCGTCTGCACCACCTCGAACCACTTCATTTCCCGGATCGTCTTTGACGCGCGGCTCACGGCGTTCTCGATCGCCGCCTCGATGCTCTTGTCCGATGATCCGACCAGTTCCAGGATTTTGTAGACGTGATCCTTGTCGTGCGTGGCGGGCATGTCGACCTCCTCTGTGGATGCGCGATCCGGACCGCTTGCGCTGCGGTTCGGACAGTCCATCGTCCGATGCGGGCCGGCCATCGTCAAAACCGACGAATGCTGCGCGGCAACACGCCGGACGAATTGAATAAACGTGTCGCGGCGCCTTTGGTGCCAGCATGCATTTCGTGCCAGCTGCGCACCCGCCCTTGTCCGGGCCTTGACCTATGGTAGCATGGTTTCATCAAGTATTCGGGAGCGATACGATGTCCACTGCGTCCAGCTCACCCGCCACACCTCCTCACAGCCTCGGATCCGGGCTTTCCAACCTCCGCGCCAAGTGGGGCTGGATCGTCGCCCTCGGGGTGATCTACCTGATCGCCGGCGTGCTCGCCTTCGGCAGCGTCTTCTTCGCCACCGTCGTCAGCGTGCTGTTCGTCGGCGCCATGATGATCGTCGCCGGCGTCGCCGAGATCATCAACGCGTTCCAGTTCAAGACCTGGGGCAAATTCCTGTTCTGGCTGCTGCTCGGCGCGCTCTATGTCGTGGCGGGCTTCATCACCTTCGAGAACCCGCTGCTCGCCGCGGCGACGCTGACGCTGTTCCTCGGCATCGCGCTGGTGGTGTCGGGCATCGTCCGCATCTTCCTCGCGTTCGGCATGAACTCGGAAGCGCCGTGGGGAATGGTCGCGATCTCCGGCCTGATCACGCTGGTGCTCGGCGCCATGATCCTGGCGCGCTGGCCGGTCTCGAGCCTCTACGTGCTCGGCATCTTCCTCAGCGTCGACCTGATCTGCGCCGGCGTGAGCTGGATCAGCATGGGCATGGCGCTGAAGCGCAGGGCGTGAGGCGCGATCGTCGCCTCAGGCACGATCGACGGGTGGGTTAGCCTCAAACTAACCCGCCGCATGTTTCGCGTGCGGAGAGATGGCGGGTTGCGCTGGCGCTAACCCGCCTACGCTCAATCCGCCTGCAAGCCCTCAGGGCTGCGCGAGATGCCAGGCGCCGTTCAGGAAACCGTCGCCGGTGATGTCGCCGGCCTTCTGGTCCTTGGCGAAGGTATAGAGCGGCTTGCCCTTGTAGGCCCACTGCTTGGAGCCATCGTCACGCGAGATGATGGTGTAGCCGCCTTCAGCCTTGTCGCTGGCGTCAGCCTTCAAGACCGGCCAATTCGTCGCGCACGGGCCGTTGCAGGCCGACTTGCCTTCGGAATCCTTGTCGAAGGTGTAGAGCGTCATGCCCTTGGCGTCGGTGAGGACCGAGCCCTTCGCGGTGGTTCCGGTCTTGGTCGGCGGCGCGGCAAAGGCCGCCGAGGCGAACGCAAGCGACACGGCGGTGGCGAGCGCGAGCGAGATCGATGTCTTCATGATGTCTCCTGTTCGAATGCAAATGGCTTGCATGCGTAAGGACGCCGAAGGGCGCGCACTATTCCGCTGACGGCGCGCGAAGAATTTTCGGGATGGCGATCAATGCGAGGGGAATAAAGCCGCAGGCGCGTGCCGATACCGTCCCGTAGCCCGCATGAGCGGAGCGACATGCGGGAGCCGCCCGGATATCGCGGAGCCTGTCATCGGGCGCGCGTTCGCGCGACCCGTTGGCTCATCCGGGCTACAACACCGAATGTGCTACCGCCTGATCTCCTCCGCCGCGCGCACCAGCGGGCGGTCGGAGAGCTGGATCGGGCCGGAGAACGGCGTACTCATTTCAAGGATCAGATAGATCGCGGCCGAGATCAGCGCCGCGGCGGCGACGGTGGTCGAAATCACCACCGCGTTGCGCGGCGCGCGAAAGCCGAGGGTGGCGAACATCAGCGTCAGCCACCCGACCAGGATGCAGATCAGCGGCGACGGAAACGAGCCGTCGGACTGCTCGACAAAGGTCCAGCGCTGCTGCACCGCCTGCCGATAGACCGAGCGCGCGTCGTTCCACAGCGCCACCTTCTGCTCGTCGTCGAACCGCAGCTCGCGGAGGCTGGTGCCGACCTCGTCGAGCAGGCGCTCCGACACGGCGCTTGCCCTGGAGATCGGAACATCCTTGAGCACCTGCTCGACATAGGCGAGCAGCCGCTTGCGCGGCTCCTCGGCGCTCGGCCCGAGCGGCCGCAGGCTGCGATCGAGCAGGATGAGGTCGGTGGCGAAGACGTGCAGATTGCGATCGACCGCCACATAGGTGTTGGCGGCACTGTTCATCATCAGGCCAAGCAACAGCGACGGCATGGTGACGAACAGCGTCGCGACCAGGCGTACCGAGGTGTTGGTCTCGTCGCTGCGGTGATGATCGGCGAGCCGGGCATGGATCGCCATGGTCGCAAGCGCGGCGCCGCCGAGCAGGATGAAGATCAGGACGGCGACGATGAATGCAACCACGGCTTGCGAAAACCTGCGAGAGAATCAGGTCCGCAGGATAGCAAGGGACGCCCGGCGGTGCATGTCCGGTTGACTAGCCGCCCCCACGCGCTATCCAGTCCGCACAGATTTGGGGGACATCCGGCGAGAGCGCGAGGGGCGCTCCAGAGGAGATACCACGTGCATATCGTCGACGACAGCGAGGTCAACCGCGTCCTGAGCTTTCCGGTCCTGATCGAGGCGATCGAGGCCGCGCACCGACGGCCGAAGATCGCGGTGCACGACGGCTATCTCGGCGACGACAAGGGCCAGCAGCTGGTGACGCGCAGCGCGGTCGATGCCGGCCGCTTCATGATGACCAAGCTCTACACCAGCTTTCCCGGCAACCTCGCCCACGGCAAGCTGCCGGCGGTTCAGGCGGTCTGCGTGCTGTTCGACGGCAATGACGGGCGTCCGCTCGCGGTGATGGACGCCGCCGAGATCACCCATTGGAAGACCGCCGCGGACTCCGCCCTCGGCGCAAAACACCTGGCGCGGCCGGATGCCGAGACGCTGCTGGTGGTCGGCGCCGGCGAGATGGCGCGCTGGCTGGTGCGCGGCCACCGCACCGTGCGGCCGCGGCTGAAGCGGGTGCGGGTCTGGAACCGGACAGTTGAACGCGCCCAGGAGCTCGCCGCGCTGCTGGAAGGCGACGGCATCGCGGCCGAGGCCGTCTCCGATCTCGACGCCGCGACACGCGAGGCCGACATCATCACCACCTGCACCCGCTCGCGCGAGCCGCTGGTCAAGGGCGCCAACCTTAAGCCCGGCACCCATCTCGATCTGGTCGGCGGCTTCACCCCGGAGACCCGCGAGTCCGACGACGAGGCGGCGCGGCGTTCGCGCATCTTCGTCGACCGCCGCGAATCCGCCTTCGATGGCGTCGGCGACATCCTGCAACCGATCGCGAGCGGTGCGATCGCCGAGAGCGACGTGCTCGGCGATCACTACGATCTCGCCGGCGGCAAGGTCGCCGGGCGGCTGTCGGATAGCGACATCACCTTCTTCAAGAACGCCGGCGGCGGGCATCTGGATCTGATGACCTGCGAGACGGTGCTTGCGCAGCTGGGGAAGGAGCTGCGGTAAGCGGAACTGTTCTGTAGCCCGCATGAGCCAACGGGTCGCACGAATGCGCGCCCGATGAAGGGCTCCGCAACATGCGGGATCAGCCTCCCCGGATATCGCTTCGCTCATCCGGGCTACTTCTACGTCTCGCGCAGCCAGACCTCGCCGATCGAGTGATCGGCGCGCTTGCGCAGCACGACGTCGGCCCGCGTCCGCGTCGGCAAGATGTTCTCCCTGAGATTGGCGCGATGATGCTCGCGCCACAGCCGCTCCGCGACCTCGCGCGCGTCACCCGGCGGCAGGTCCCTGTAGTGGTGGAAATAGGAGGCGGGATTCCGGAACGCTGTCGGCTGCAACCTGAGGAAGCGTTCGACATACCAGGACTGGATGTCGGCCTCATCGGCATCGAGATAGATCGAGAAGTCGAAGAAATCCGACACCACCACCGGCGCCGTGCCGCGCGCCAGCAGCACGTTGAGGCCCTCGAAGACCAGGATGTCCGGCTGCTGGATGACCTGGCGTTCCGACGGCACGATATCGCCGATCAGATGCGAATAGACCGGCAGCTCGAGCTCGCGTTCGCCCGCCTTCGCCGCTGCGAGAAATCGCAGCATGCGCGGCAGGTCGTAGCTCTCGGGAAAACCCTTGCGCCGCATCAGCCCGCGCTCTTCGAGAACGCCGTTGGCATGCAGGAAGCCGTCGGTCGTCACCAGCTCGACCCGCGGATGATCGGCCCAGCGGGCCAGCAGCGCGCACAGCACGCGGGCAAAGGTGCTCTTGCCGACGCCGACGCTGCCGGCCAATGCAACGATGTAGGGCGAACGGCGTGCCGGGCGGCCGAGAAACTCCGCCTTGACGTGCGCAAGGTTGCGCGCCGCCGCGAAATGCAGGTTCAACAAGCGCGTCAGCGGCAGATACACGTCGCTGACTTCGGCGGAATTGATCGGCTCGTTCAAGCCGCGCAACGCCGCGAGATCGGCGTCCGAGAGCGTCAGCGACGTGCTGGCGCGCAAGGCCGCCCAATCGCTGCGGCCGAAGATCATGTAGGCTGACAGCTCGTCGGGGTGGGTCATCTCAGCCGTTCACGGTGAGCCTGATGCGTCCGATCGATCTTGCCGAGGCAATGCCGGTTACGTCAATCGCCCTTTGCGGCGGCGATGGCAACGAGTAGCCCGCATGAGCGCAGCGACATGCGGGGCCGGTCTCCCCCCGGATATCCCTTCGCTCATCCGGGCTACGCGGCGACCGTAGTAGAACCGTAGGGCGGGTTTGCGTTGGCGTAACCCGCCCTACGCTCCCTACTCCGCGGCCTGCTGCGTCGGTGCGTCCAGCGCCTCCGACACCTTCGGCGGCGACATCGGCAGGCTGTAGAAGCGTTTGCCGAGCGCGTTGTGGACGGCGTTGGCGACCGCGGCCATCACAGGCACCAGCGGCACCTCGCCGACGCCCTTGACGCCCTGCGGATGCTTCGGGTTCGGCACCTCGACCAGCGCGCAGTCGAGCATCGGCAGGTCGGAGCAGACCGGCATGCGATAATCGAGGAAGCCGGGATTATCGACCTTGCCGTCCTTGTTGTAGATATACTCCTCGTTCAGCGCCCAGCCGATGCCCTGCGCGACGCCGCCCTGCAGCTGGCCCTCGACATAGCTCGGATGCACGGCGCGGCCGACATCCTGCACGGCGGTGTAGCGAACGACGCGGACGATGCCGAGATCGACATCGACCTCGACGTCGCAGATATGGGTGCCGAAGCCGCCCTCGGCGCCCTGGGTGTTGAGCTGCACGCTGGCGCCGATCGGACCGCCCTGCGACGGCGCCTTCTCGGCGAGGTCGGCGAGCGTCAGCGGTTCGAACTGGCCGGCATTCGGGCTCACCGGATGCGCGGCGCCGTTCTCCCACTTCACGGCTTCAGGGTCGATCTCCCAGACCTTCGCCGCGCGCTCGCGCAAGGTCGCGATCACCTTGTCGGCGGCCTGCGTCACCACCATCGAGGAGGCGAACAGCACGCGGCTGCCGCCGGTGAGGTTGGAGAATCCGACCGTCTGGGTGTCGCCGATGATGACGGAGACGCGCTTGTAGTCGATGCCGAGCAACTCGGCGCAGATATTGGCGATGCCGGCGCGCGAGCCGCCGATATCGGGGTGCCCTGTCGTGACGACGACGTTGCCGTCCTCGGTGATGTTGACCTGCGCGGAGGATTCACCGCCGGCATTGAACCAGAAGCCGGAGGCGACGCCCCTGCCCTGCAGCTTGCCGAGCGGCGCGGCATAATGCGGATGGTTCCTGGCGGCTTCCAGCGTCTCGATATAGCCGATGCGTGGGAACACCGGGCCGTGCGCCGCCTTGGTGCCTTCCTTCGCCGCGTTCTTCAGCCGCAGCGCCAAGGGGTCCATCTTGAGCGCCTCGGCAAGCTCGTCGAGCACGCACTCCACCGCATAAGCGCCGATCGGCGCGCCGGGCGCGCGATAGGCCGCGACCTTGGAGCGGTTGGAGCAGACGTCGAACCCCTCCGACAGCACATGCGGGATGTCATAGGGCGCGAAGCTGCACCCGACCGCACCGCGGATCGGCGAGCCCGGGAAGGCGCCGGCCTGCAGATAGAAGCTGCCATGGGCGGCGACGATGGTGCCGTCCTTCTTCGCGCCGATCTTCACCGTGCTCTTCGAGCCCGAGGTCGGCCCGGTGGCGCGCATCACCTCCTCGCGGGTCATCACCATCTTCACCGGGCGGCCGGATTTTTTGGCGAGCAGGGTGGCGAGCGGCTCGAGATAGACGATGGTCTTGCCGCCAAAACCGCCGCCGATCTCGGCGGGGATGGCGCGGATGTCGCTCTGCGGGATGCCGGTCAGCATCGAGGTCATCGCGCGCACCATGAATTGGCCCTGGCTCGACGACCAGATCGTGGTCTTGCCGTCGGCCGCAACCGAGATCAGGCAGGCATGCGGCTCGATATAGCCCTGATGCACCGGGCGTGTGGTGAAGGAACGCTCGATGATGACTTCAGCATCCTTGAAGCCCTGCGCGATGTCGCCCTTCTTGGATTCGAGGCGGCCCATGATGTTCGAGGGCTTGCCGTCGAATTTGTTGAACTCGTGCAGGATCGGCGCATCAGCCTTCAGCGCGTCGTCGATCTCGATCGCCCAGGGCAGCACCTCGTAGTCGACCTCGATCAGCTTGCAGGCCTCGGTCGCGATCGCCTCCGTGGTCGCGGCGACGGCGGCGACGGGATGGCCGGGGAACAGCGCCTTGTCGCGCGCCATCACGTTGCGGCACATCCAGCGCATGTCCTGGATGCCGAGCATGACGGCGCCCTTCTCGATCGTGAAGTCGACGATGTCGCGCGCGGTGACCACCGCCTTGACGCCGGGCAGCGCCTCGGCCTTGGCGGTGTTGATCGACCTGATGCGGGCGTGCGGATGCGGGCTGCGCAGCACCTTGCCCCAGATCATGCCGGGCATGGTGGTGTCGGCGGCAAACGCCGCGCGGCCGGTCACCTTGTCGACGCCATCGGGCCGGATGGTGCGCTGGCCGATCCATTTGTTGTTGACGACGTTCATGGGCGAGCCTCCCGCATTTCAGCCGCGGTCTCCATCACCGCGCGGACGATCTTGTCGTAACCGGTGCACCGGCAGAGATTGCCGGCGAGCCAGAAGCGGACTTCCTCTTCGGTCGGGTTTGAATTCCTGGCGAGCAGCGCCTCGGAGGCGACCAGCATGCCCGAGGTGCAGATGCCGCACTGAAGCGCGGCGTGCTCGAGGAACTTCTGCTGCAACGGATGCAGCTTCTCGCCTCTGGCCATGCCCTCGATGGTCCCGATCTCGTGGCCCTCGGCCTCGGCCGCGAGCATCAGGCAGGAGCAGACCAGGCGGCCGTCGAGCGTGATCGAGCAGGCGCCGCAATCGCCGGACGCGCAGCCCTCCTTCGAGCCGGTGAGCCCCAGTTGCCCGCGCAGCGCGTCGAGCATGGTCTCGTAGGGCTCGCACAGGAATTCGACCGGCTCGCCGTTGACTGAGGTGGTGACGTGCAGTTTCGCCATGGTGCTAGAGTCCTCCCGCGCGCTGTGCGGCGATCGCGGCGGTGCGCTTGAGCAGCACGCCGGCGGTTTTGATCCGGTAGGCGATGGTGCCGCGCTTGTCGTCGATCGGACGGCAGGCGGCGCGGCATGCGGCAGCGGCGGCTTCGAGCGCGGCATCGTCGAGCTTCGAGCCGGTCAGCGCCTTCGCCGCAGGCTCAACCAGCAGCGCGGTCGGCGCCACCGCGCCGAGGCCGACGCGGGCCGCGGTACAGACGCCATCCTTCAAGGTCAGGCTGACGCCGATGCCGACCACCGCGATGTCCATCTCGGTGCGCGGGATCATCCGCAGGTACGCGTCACCCGAGCCTTTCGGCCGCGGCGGCAAGGTGAAGCTGACCAGGATCTCGCCCGGCTTGAGGTTGGTACGGCCAGGTCCGGCCGGCACATCCTCAACCTTCATGTCCCGCCGGCCGTTCGGACCCTGCACGGTGACGACGGCACCCGCCGCAATCATCGCCGGCACGCTGTCGCCGGCCGGTGAGCCGTTGCAGAGATTGCCGCCGGCGGAAGCGCGGCCTTGCACCTGCTTGGAGCCGATCAGGTTCACGGCCTCGAGCACGCCGGGCCACACCTTGCCAAAGCGCGCATGCTCGGCGAGCTCCATGCCGGAGACGGCGGCACCCACACGGAAACCGCCATCGGCGGTTTCGCTGATTTCGGTCATCTCGCCGATCTTCTTGATGTCGACGATCAGTCCCGGCCGCACCAGGCCGGAGCGCATTTGCACCAATAAGTCGGTGCCCCCTGCCATAATGCGGGCGGCACTCCCGGCGGCAGCAAATGCGCCAATCGCTTCGTCAAGCGTGCGCGGTGCTACGTATCGGATATCGGTCATGACGGTTCTTTCGGTCTCCCTCGACTGCTTGTTCCCTTAGGATTTGCGGGATGTGGCCTTATTGATTGCTGGCCGGCAGATCGCGAGCCTACACGGCGGATCGGGGTCCGAACAGCCTGCGAGGTGCGGCAGGAAGCGCAGGCTCCTATGCAGGATGCGGACTTGTGCGGTGCCGGCGGCGGCGCGCGGCATTTGCTTTGGGGCGCGCTCGCGACCCGCCGCGACGAGGCCGCCAACCAGATCGGTCAGGCCTGACCGCGTTTGCCGGAGCCGATCCCAAGCATCGAGAACATCCCGATGACGAGCAGCGCCGCCGGAATGCACCACCACAACACGTAGCCGAACATGTATTCGAAGATCGTGCGCCGGTAAGGGGGAAGCGGATTGGGCAGCGCGCCGGCACGCTGCATCTGCTCGATCTTCTCCTGCGAGAGCTCGTGGTAAACGTTGAGCGGGCGGCCGTTGAGGTCTTTGCCGGAGCCCTTGACCATCAGGGCATAGTAGCCCGTCATCTTGTAGGGCAGGATGAAGGAGTGCGTGAGGCTCACATAGCCTAGCGCGAGGGCTTCGCCCTTGGGCCCCTTCTCGGTCAGGTCCTGCAGCTGCTGGTAGCTGTATCGCGTGCCGAACTCCGCGGCGCGTACGTCCTGACCGGACACCGCCACGCCGATGAACACGAGAAGAACGAGCAGACCGCGGCGCATGGCGTCTTGCCTCTCAACGTCTTGCCTCTCAAAGGGACGCGGCGGTTCGACCGCCGAACACTCATCAAACAAGCTACCGGAAAGGTGTCCAACCCCGGCTAACCCAGGCGATACAAGTGTCAGCAGCCGGTTAAGTCCTCCTCAACCTCGTCGGGACGTGCTGAGCGCGGCGAAGCCCGGAACCAGCGCCTGCTCGGCGACGTGCTCAAGCAGTGAGCGCACACGGCTTTGCAACCTCGCAACCGGACCGAACGCGATGGCGCGGCTCTTGCTTGCTTTCAACAACGGATTGGTGAAGCATGCCGGCGCAAGGGCAGATCGGGAGACGGCGAATGGTCGAAGTTTCGCGCAGAACGCTCCTCAAGCTTGCGGCCGGCGTACCGCCAGCCGTCCTGTCATCGCGCGCCCTTGCCGCGAGCAAGGGCAAGACCATCACCGCCGTGATGCATTCGGACCTGCGCATCATCGATCCCGGTTTCACCACCGCCTACATCACCCGCGACCATGGCTACATGGTCTACGACACGCTGCTCGGCATCGATTCGAGCTTCAAGGTCCGCCCGCAAATGGCGGACTGGACGATCTCGGACGACAAGCTCACCTACACCTTCACGCTGCGCGACGGCCTGAAATGGCATGACGGCGCGCCCGTCACCGCGGAGGACTGCATCGCCTCGCTGAAGCGCTGGACCGCCGTCGACGGCATGGCGCAGAAGCTGGCCGAATTCACCGCTTCCCTCGAGGCGAGCGGGCCGAAGACGATCGTGCTCAAGCTCAAGGAGCCGTACGGCCTCGTGCTGGAGTCGCTGGCAAAGCCCTCCTCCTACGTCGCCTTCATGATGCCGAAGCGGCTCGCGGAGACGCCGCCGGGCAAGCAGATCGCCGAGCAGATCGGTTGCGGGCCGTTCAAGTTCGTGAGCGCGGAATTCCAGCCGGGCGTGAAAGCGGTCTATGAGCGCAACGCCGACTACGTGCCGCGCAAGGACAAGCCGGATTGGCTGTCGGGCGGCAAGGTCGCGAAGGTCGATCGCGTCGAATGGGTCACGATGCCCGACGCGCAGACCGCGATCAACGCGCTGCAATCCGGCGAGATCGACTTCCTGGAACAGCCGTCGGTCGACCTGCTGCCGGTGCTCGAGGCGAACTCCGACCTCACCGTGGCCGTGCTGAACAAGTTCGGCTTCCAGATCGAGGGCCGGATGAATTTCCTGCACCCGCCATTCGACAACGCCAAGGTCCGCCGCGCCGCATTCCTGGCGATGAACCAGAAGGACGTGCTCGACGCCACCGTCGGCAACGCGAAATATTACGAGATCTGCGGCTCCTATTTCGCCTGCGACACGCCGCTCGCCAGCGACGCCGGCGCCGAGACGCTGATCAAGGGCAACGGCATGGCCGAGGCGAAGAAGGCGCTCGCCGCCTCGGGCTATGACGGCACGCCCGTCGTGATCATGATCCCCGGCGACGTGCAGACGCTGAAGGGGCCGCCGACGGTCGCGGCGCAGCTGTTGCGCGCGGCCGGCTTCAACGTCGACGCGCAGGTGACGGACTGGCAGACCGTAGTGAGCCGCCGCGCCAGCCAGAAGCCGCCCAAGGAAGGCGGCTGGAACCTGTTCTTCACCTTCACTGGCGCGACCGAGGTGATGAACCCGATCGTCAACAACCAGATCGCCGCCAACGGCAAGCGGGCGTGGTTCGGCTGGCCCGAAGACGCCAAGCTCGAGCAGATGCGCGACGCCTATGCGCGCGCCACCTCCCCTGAAGAGCAGAAGAAGGTCGCGGTCGAGATTCAAAAGCAAGCCTACGAGCAGGTGATCTATATCCCGCTCGGCCAGTTCCGCTTGCCGAGCGCCTGGCGCAAATCGCTCGCCGGCGTGCTGGAAGGCCGGCGCCGCCGGTGTTCTGGAACGTCGACAAGACCGAATAAGCAATCGGCTTGTCCGCAGACCCCCTTCGCCCCCAAGCGACCGCCGCAGCTGCGCGCGGCCAAAATATCGAAAACAACCCCATGCAAAGGAGCTGGCGGCTGCCGGCGTTCGACAAGGCAACTTGACACGTCGGGCAACTCAGGGATACATTTCCAATATTCCGAAATCGCGCAAACGCCTCTTGCATGTGCGTCGTCGTCTTATCCTCGTTCAGCGCGCGCTCCCACACGCGAAAGGATAGCTCGTCCTATTCCAGTCCGTTTTCTCGAAGCAGCCTTGCAGTAGACATGCAGAAGAATAGCCACAAGGCGATCGAGATGAGACTACGATGCACCGACTTTGCTCCCGACTGGTATCAAAGTGACAGCCGTTATGCAGCAACTGTCGACAACGAACTCCGTTGTCGACTACAGGAGCTCGAAAGCAACTAGGAATTGAGTTTCCGTTCGCTTGGTGGGTAGTTCGATTGTCCAGCCAACCAACGCAGACGTGCCGAAGGCCAGCTCAGATGTCGGCTTCTGTCATCGTTCCTGACCTCCGGGCCATCGCGGAGATGTCCGGATACGAGAGTACAACTGATACCGGCCCCGGAGGCCCAGATGTCGCACTTTGACCCAAAGCCGACGCAGGGCAGTAAAGCACCGAAGTCGGCCCGAAGCGCTCATCACCCTTCCGGCACGCCAGCGAGGCGCCAGCCTTCACACAAGCGCTGCAGCCCGGCAAGGTAAATTGGATTGTCGCTTTGTTGAGCTGCGAGCAAGCGACGAATGGTGAAACCTGAGTTGAGCGCAAGTCCCGTTCTCGCAGCAGTTCGCGCCTCATCGAGCGCGCCGGTCAAGGCCAAGGCAGCGGCGAGCGATATATGAGCGAGATGAAAGTTACGGTTCGCCTCGGTGCTTCGTCGCAGCCAACTGACGGCTTCGACGTCTGAACCAAGCAGTAGCTTGGCCACGCCCGCAAAACACGCCCACTGGTAAGCGAAAACGTCGCGAGGAGAGAGCCGTAAAGCTTCGAGTATATGACCTTCGGTCTCGGTAGCGCGACCTATGTAGGATTTGGCGAAACCAAGGGCAGCATGAGCGTGGACCAAATTCGGAGCCAGCGCCAACGCATGTTCGAACTCACGGATGCCTTGGGCGGCCCGGTTCGTAAAGGTCTGGACCCAACCCCGAGCCATGTGGGCTGAGGCACTGTTCGGCCTAATCGACAATACCTTGTTCATCATCGCCTCGGCCGCCGCAAGCCGCGCGGGCCCATCATCCGTCGTAAAGCTACCTCCAACTACCGTATCAACATTTGCCAGACCAATCATTGCTTCGACGTTGCCGGGATCGAACTCCAGCGAGCGTTCGAAGAAGCCCCGCGCTTGCGTCACGCATTCAAGGCTAATCCCCTTCATGAACCAGGCCCGGCCCTGGAAGTACAAGTCCATCGCATCGGGATGCAGCGTACGCTCGGCTCGTCGCGCCTCAGCCTCGATGAGCTGGGCACCTAATGCACCGGCGAGCCTCGACACGATTTCGTCCTGCATATCGAACAGGTCGACGACAGGCTTCTCGAAGCGATCGGCCCAAAGATGCTGGCCGCTCCTGGCATCGATCAGCTGAACATTCATCCGAAGTCGCTTGCCGCTGCGTTGCACTGAGCCTTCGAGCACGTAGCGAACATTCAATTCGCGGCCGACTTGGCGGACATCGACAGCTCTGCCCTTGTATGAGACGGCGCTGTTCTGTGCCATTACGAATGAACCACCGATGCGCGACAGGTCCGTGGTCAGACTCTCGGTTATACCGTCCGCGAAATAGTCCTGCTCACGATCACCGCTCAGGTTCGCGAAGGGTAGCACGACGATGGATAGGCGCGGCGGCGCTTCGCCGGTTCGCTCAATTGGGCCAATCGTCTCATTTGCGGGCCTCCGGTCTTCCTTCACTGCGCCAACGAAGCGGAAACCTTTGCGCGGCAATGTTTTGATCAAGTGCTGTTTCTCGCCCGTGTCGCCGATTGCGCTTCGGGCGGCGTTCAGGCGAGTCGTTAGCGCGGCATCCGAGACGACGCGACCCTTCCAAACGGCGCCGACGAGGTCGTCTTTGCTGACGACGCGCTCCCTGTTCCGGATCAGGTATTCAATCAGGTCGAATACTTGGGGTGCGACAACGACCTCTTCCGTTGCGCGCTGCAGTTCGCGCCTGTCGGTATCCAATGCGTAATCCTCAAAAAGAAAACGCAAGCTGCATTCCCTCTCGCGGCCACCTCTGAAACCCCAAGAATAAGCTGCCCGTAAGGGAAATGTAAGCCAACTGTTAAGCGCGCCAGGGGATGTGCCCGCAATCTCGCTTGGCAGAAATAGACCAACCTGGACATTCCAATGAGCACCATCCACGGAACCAGTGAGTTTGGACCAGCAACGGCAAGGCGGCAGTTTTACAGTCCCCTCGAGGCATATTGGAATGCATTTCGTGAGTGGCGCAAACGCGAGAGGCTGCGTGCTGCGCTGGACGATCTGAGCGACAGAGAGTTGATGGATATCGGGATTGCACGGGGCGAACTCGACTACGTCGCCCGATCGGCGCTCTCAGCCGATCCGCGTTTCACATTATAGCTGCCCTAGTTTGGCCGGACGGGGCGATGCTGCCTTAGATCTGCCGGGGAAAGTCGATGAAGTCGGCTTTTGGCCCCTAAGCTGACGGTCTGCATGACCACCGGCTCTTCGAGAGTAACCGGAAGTCCCTTGGCTCGGCCGCCGTGGACGGCTTTTGACCCACAGCCGATATGGGACCTAGCCCGACGCCAACCCAATATGCTTTGATGCCGAAATCACCAATCTGGGAGCAAGTCCTTGACGGGCGAACGGATGGAACGACGGCTGGCGGCCGTGCTGGCGGCGGATGTTGCTGGGTACAGCCGCCTGATGGGAATTGACGAGGAAGGGACGCTCGCCGGCTTAAAGACCGTCAGAAAAGTGATCGTTGATCCGTCTATAGCTTCTCACCGAGGCCGTATCGTCAAGACGACCGGCGACGGTATGTTGGTTGAGTTTGGCAGCTCAGTCGATGCGATCCGCAGTGCAGTTGAAATCCAACGTAGCATGGCTGAGCATAATCCTAATGGGCCACAGGATCGGCGTATCGAATTTCGTATAGGCATCCACGTTGGTGACATCATATTTGATGACAACGACATTTTCGGGGACGGTGTAAACATCGCCGCGCGATTGGAAGGTATTTGTGACCCTGGTGGAATTTGCGTATCAGCTGTCGTCTATGATCAGGTGGATCGCAAGATCGATGTCTCTTTTGCGTCGCGGGGTCTGCAAAAACTGAAAAATATTGAGCGACCGGTGGACATCTATTTTGCCGTACTTAACGAGGCGGTCGACGCTAGTCGGAGCGTCCCCTCGGCCCAGCAGGTACAATATTGTAGATCAATTGACGGTGTGCGACTGGCTTACTCGCGAGTTGGGACCGGGCCGCCTTTGGTAAAAACCGCAAACTGGCTTAGCCATCTGGAGCTCGATTGGGAATTGCCAATTTACCGCCACATGCTGGTAGAGCTTGCGAGGCGAAACACTCTTGTTCGTTACGACGCACGAGGAAGCGGCTTGTCCGATTGGGACGTAAGTGAAATGTCGCTTGATGCTTGGGTGATTGATCTAAAAGCTGTTGTTGATGCGTCCGGGTTGGAACGTTTTCCACTCTTCGGCTATTCACAAGGCTGCGCGGTCAGTGTGGCTTTCGCAAACCGCTACCCAAACCGTGTATCAAAGTTGATCCTCTATGGAGGTTTCGCTACCGGACGCTGCAAGCGGCCATCCGTGACCGAAGCAGACCTCGATCGCTACAATGCCACTAGAACGTTAATACGAGTGGGTTGGAATTCAGATGAGCCAACTTTCAGACAATTGCTGACATCACAGCTCGCTCCGACAGCGACCGTTGAACAGGCAGCCGCCTTCAACATCATGCAGCGAAAATCTACCTCGCCAGAGAACGCTGTTCGCTACTACGAGACAGTGAGCAATTTCGACATTACTGAGCTATTGCCCGAAGTTTCTGTACCCACGCTCGTCTTACATGCCCGAGAAGAAATTATGCAGCCCATAGAAGAAGGCCGCCGCCTAGCCGCAGCTATTCCTGGTTCGAGGTTTGTATCTCTCCCTGGCAAAAATCACGTACTGTTGGAAAACGATCCCGGAATGGCCCAATTTCTCGAGGAGGTAAGGCAATTTTTAGAAATGGGGTGAATGCGAGCACTTCCGGTTTTGTGAAGGGTTTCGGATGCCGGCCGCATGATTGACGGCGCGGCACATTCGGGCGGCCGGCGTCCGAAAGCCTCCAAGGGAGGAAACCGCGCATGGTGGGCAGGAAAGTGCGGCGGGCTCTATGGGGATTTGAGCTCTGCAGGCGACCTGGCCGATGGAGTTCGAACCGGTGCAGCGGTCGGCACGACGCTGTCGCTATCATTGAATGGGCGGTGGGCGGCGTCGAACGCGATCAATGATGGACGGATGGGCGACGACCGATGAGCGTTCAGGTGCGCTCCGCCGTGGCCGGTCGATGAGCGGCGGGCATGGCGAGCAGCTTTGCAGAATGACGGTTGCGCGCTCATGACGTATCGATCCTGATGGCGCGGGTTGGCGCGGTCTGTTGATGGCTGGGCGTTGCGCCTCGCTCAAAGACCTCGATGACGATCATGCGACCGCCGCAGCATGGGCACGGCGGCTTGCCGGCGGCGATGGTCTCGGTGGGCTCATTCTCACGATCGCTGACGGCGAGCAGTTCGCGCGCGCGTGCGATATTGTCGGCGCAGGGGCCCCGCGCCAGCAGGCCGTAGTGGCGGATGCGGTGCAAGCCCTTTGGCAACACGTGGATGAGGAAGCGGCGGATGAACTCGAAGGTGGCGAGCGTCATCCGCTTGTGACGATTGCGGCCATCGACCCGATAATCCTTCCATCTGAAGGTGACGCCTTGCTGGTCGAGGGCGATCAGGCGGCTGTTGGCGATGGCGACGCGGTGTGTATAGCGCGACAGATAGGCCAGCACGGCCTGTGGGCCGCCGAACGGACGCTTGGCATAAACGACCCATTCCGTCTTGCGCGACGCTGCAAGCAATGCGGCGAATGATTGTGCTCCGGCGAGATGAGCGTCGTTACCGAAGAAGCTGAGGCGCCCGGCCTGGTGGAGGGCAGCAAGGCGACCCAGGAACAGGCGCCGGAACAGTCGTGAGAGCACGCGCACCGGCAGGAAGAAGCCCGGCCGGCAGGGTACCCAGCTCTGACCATCGAGGGAGATACCGCCGCCCGGCACGATCATGTGCACATGGGGGTGGTGGGTCATGGCCGAGCCCCAGGTGTGCAGCACCGACGTGATGCCGATCCTGGCCCCTAAATGCTTCGGGTCGGCGGCGATCGTCAGCATGGTCTCGGCCGAGACCTTGAACAGCAGGTCGTAGATGGCAGCCCTGTTGTGATAGGCGATGTCGGCGATCCGAGCCGGCAGCGTGAACACGACGTGATAATACGGCACCGGCAGCAGCTCGGCTTCGCGATCGGCGAGCCACTGCTTCGCCGCAGCGCCTTGGCACTTCGGGCAATGCCGGTTGCGGCAGGAGTTGTAGGCGATCGTCGTGTAGGCGCAGTTCTCACAGCGCGCGACATGGCCGCCGAGGGCTGCCGTGCGGCAGCGCTCGATCGCCGACATCACCTTCAACTGGTCGAGGCTGACGTGGCCGGCATGGGCCTTGCGCCACGCCGGACCATGGCTGCGGAGGATATCCGCAACCTCCAGAACCGGGCGGGACACGGGCGCCGTCAGCCGGGTGGCCGAGCCTCCTTCATCTTGATCGCGATGTGTTCCAGCGGACTCATCACTTCGCTGATCGTCTTGGTGGCGACCCGGGTATAGAGCGCCGTGGTGTCGAGCTTGGCGTGACCGGGCAGCACCTGGATCACGCGCACGTCGATGTTCTGCTCCAAGAGATGGGTGGCGAAGCTGTGCCTCAGGGTATGCAGCGACACGCGCTTGTTGATCTCCGCCATCTGCACGGCGGCATGACAGGCACGATTGAGCTGGCGCGTGGTCATCGGCTGCGCCGGATCGCGGCCGGGGAACAGCCAGCCCTGCGGCCGCGCCGCCTTCCACCAGGTCCGCAGCAGATCAAGCAGGTGCGGCGACAGCATGACGTTGCGGTCCTTGCCGCCCTTGCCCTGCTCGACGCGGATAATCATCCGCTTGCTGTCGATGTCGGCGACCTTGAGCGAGACCACCTCGGCGGCGCGCAGGCCGGCGCCGTAGGCCACGCTCAGCGCCGCCTTGTACTTCAGCCCCGGTGCCGCATCGAGCAGCCGCGCCACTTCCTCTGGGCTCAGCACCACCGGCAGCTTGCGCGGCTCGTGAATGACGTGGGTGTGCTCGACGATCTCGTGGCGCTTGAGCGTGACCCTGAAGAAGAACCGCAGCGTCGAGACGGTCTGGTTGATGGTCGGCACGCCAACGCCGCTCGATGCCAGATGCAGCTGGTAGCGCCGCACGTCCTCAAAACTCGCCGTATCAGGTGATCGCCCGAGAGAAACGCCGCGAAGTTCTTGACCCGTTGCACATAGTCATGTTGGGTCTTCGGCGCGAACTTCCGGATCGTCATGTCTTCGATCATGCGCCGGCGCAGCGGGCTCACTGCCTCGTCGGTCATGGGGATGCTCCTGTTTTGAGTGAAGGTTGCGAACCCCTCATCTCAAGACAGGACGCCTCGTTGCGCTATCCTCTCAGCCGTGCTGCCAGCCGTCGCGCCCTACCGCGCGAGCGGTTTAGTCCTCTGGCGCATAGCTGACGGTCTGCATGACGATCGCGAACGTCGGCTCTTCGAGGTGAACCGGAAGTCACCCGGCTCGGTCGCTATGGGCGGCTTTTGACCCAAAATGGGAATCAAAGCTCGAGCGCAGGTGAATCACCGAACGCAGCAGCACGCGCCGTGCCGGGTTGCTCGCGGCCGCGCGTTGCGGTCGGGCAACACTTTCTGGAAAAGCGTAGCGCCTACGGCTTCCGCCCATTGCGCATTTCCATTTTGATCCGAATGATCGATGCCGTCGCGTGCTGGGCGGTGCAACAGGGCTCGGATCGAGCCTTTGGAGGCTACGGGGTGATGAACCCGCGGCGAATTGCGACTCCGGAGTTGTGCGGGACGGTCGTTCTCGCAGGTTGGCTCCTTGCCTGGCTTGCCGGCTCTGCCGGCATCGGGAACAGCGGCGCAGTGTCCATCGAGGACCTCGCACCATCTCTCGCCGCCAACGCCGAACTGGCTGATACGCGACAGGCCACGGCAGTCGACAACGTCAGCAAAGTGAATGCTGAAGCAGCGATGGCTGCAGAACCCCTAACGGGGCCGGCGTCCGACACGATGGCCCCGCCGCAGGCAGGCGTCATGGGTAACGCTGTCGCCAACGCCGATGCGGCGATGGCGGTTGAATCGGTGCCGGCGACGCCCCCTGATGCGACAGCAACCTCGAGCGAGCCGAAGTCAATCGTCGTGGCTGCCTTGCCGGATTCGTCGCAGACGCTGCCGGTCGAAACATCGCCGGTGCAAGCGGCGACGGCGAGCCCGCCTCCAGTGTCTGGTGACACCGAGGAGGCCGCGAGACCCCTGGATATTTTCGAGGAGTGCCTCGTCGTCGATGTCTGCATCGACCGGTACCTGTGGGCGCTCTACCAGCGGACGCCGAAGCAAGACACCATCAGCGTACAAGAGCAGCGGAAAGTGACCGTCAAGAAGAAGCGCAAGACGGTGACTGTCACCAGGACGTTCACCAGGCGCGTCGATAACGATTTCACGTGGAAGGATCCGAAGGCGGCGGAGCGAATGGGCATGCCGATGATCGACTACGTGATTGGAGGGGTGGATCGGAGCTTCAAACTCAAGCTGTTTCACGCGCTCTACGCGGCGGAGCAGGCCGGGTTGGCGCCTGGCATCACCAGCGCGTTCCGCGATGACTACCGTCAATCGATCGCGAGCGGCCTGAAGGCGGCGTCCGACAAGTCATACCATGGCGGGAGCTTCCGCGGCGGCTATGGCCACGGGCTTGCCGTCGATGTCGTGAGCGTCAGAGGCGCGACGCGGGCGGAGCGTTGGGTCTCCACCGAGGCCCTTTGGAAATGGATCGATGCGCGTGGACCGGATTTTGGAATCGGGCGACCGTATCTCGATCGAGATCCACCACATGTCGCGCCGATCGACGGCAAGGAATACGCCGCTCACCGCGGCGGGACGAAAGCTCAGCACGCGGAAGCGGATCGCAAGAAGCGCGACCGGGGCGCTGTGCGGGTCGTGGCAAAACGATCAAAGACCGCAAAGGCGTCGAAGGGGAGAACGATCTGATCGGGTTCAGCTGCGCCTTCCAACACGACGCGGGCAACAATGCCTAGCAATCCCATCATCGTGCAAAAATACGGAGGCGTCTGTCTCGAAACACCAGCAAGAATCCGCGCGGCCGCGAGCAGTGTCGCCGATTTGCATGGCCGTGGTCATCGTGTCGTGGCGATCGTTTCAGCGATGGGCAAGACCACCGATGAACTCGTCAGGATGGCCTATCAGGTCAGCCCGCACCCCAATCGCCGCGAACTCGATATGCTCTTGACCACCGGCGAGCGCATCAGCATGTCCTTGATGAGCATGGCGCTGTCTGATCTCGGCGTGCCGGCGATCAGCTTTACCGGCAGTCAGGCCGGTGTCATGACCGACGGGTCCCATTCCTCCGCACGCATTCTGGACGTGCGGCCCATTCGCGTGCGCGAAGAACTCGATCGTGGACGCATCGTGGTTTTGGCGGGCTTTCAGGGCGTGAACCCGCTGACCAAGGAAATCACGACGCTTGGCCGAGGTGGCAGCGATACCACCGCGGTCGCCATGGCTGCGGCGCTCAAGGCGGAGTGCTGCGAGATCATCAAGGAGGTCGACGGAGTTTGCTCGGCTGACCCGCGCATCGTCGCGGACGCAAAACCCTTGCGTCAGCTGGATTTCGCATCCCTGTCCGAAATGTGCTTCTGGGGCGCCAAGGTCCTGCACTTTCGCAGCGTGGAGCTGGCCCACAGCCAAAACGTGCCTTTGGTCCTGAGAAAGCGGGGCGGCGCGCGACACAGCACGCAAGTGATGAAGGAGGTCGCAGACATGGAGAACGGAAAAGTCCTGGCCGTCAACTCGATGGCTCGCATCGAGCATGTGGAGATCGATTCGGCGGACCTCAATCAAGGCTTTGAGAAGTTCGCGCAGCATCTCCAGCAAAATGGCTTGCCTTGGCCGCAACTCCTCGCCTCGGCTTTCACCGCCGAAAAAACCCGCATCATGATGACTTGCGATTCTGAGACACTCGACGCGTTGCTGCGTACACTGGAACGGAGCAAAGACCTGCGCAAACAGCGCGAGACGCTGAGTTCGGTGAGCCTCACTTGCTTCGGCGGTATTTCCTCGGACCTGCCGTACAAGGCGGTTCAGATTCTGCAACGCCACGGAATCATCGCCGACAAGTATGTTTTGTCATCGCATTCGGTAAGCTTCTTTGTTCCGATGGAGAGCCGTGAGGCCGCGGTCATGGCTCTGCATTCGCTGATCTAGTTGAAATTTGGCAAGGGACGACGTTGCCCGGCCTCGCCATCAATACCAGCCGCGCCGACTATCGCGTGGTGAAGGAGTTCCGGATGATGCGCTTCACCGGTGAGCGGTGGCAGCCTTTCGGGCCGGTCGTCGCCGACTAGAGCCTTCCCCGTTCCGATTGAATCGGAACGGGATTCCATATCCATGGTTCAAACGCGTTTTCTTAACGCGAACCGGTACCGGCTTCGCTCCGGAGCGCTCGAGGCCGGATCATCGGATTGATCGATCGGCCTTCTCTGAGGAAATCCGAACCACTTATCAATGCCCGAGCCGCGCCTCCGTGCCGGCCAGCAGCCGCTGAATGTTGGCACGATGGCGCACGATCACGTAGATGCCGCCTGCGATCACCAGCAAGCGATAGGGCAACGGTTGCTCCAGGCCGCAGACGAGGACGATCGCCGTCAATGCCGCCAGCATCGAGCCGAGGGAGACAATCCGAAAGACAGCCACCACAGCGCCAAAGGCCGCCGCAGCGCCGAGGCCTACCGGCCAGGACATCGCCAGCAACACGCCGAGCCCGGTCGCAGCGGATTTGCCGCCGGTGAAATTCAGCCAGATCGAACGGCCGTGCCCTAGCAACACGGCAAGCCCGGCCAGGCAGACAGCCCAGGACACGCAGGTTTGCGGATCAAGCGCTGCCGGCGGCGTGACGGATGGCAAGGTGTACAACCAGGGATAAAACCAGCGGGCGAACAGGATTGCCGCTACGCCTTTCAGCACGTCGACAAGGAGCACCGCCAATGCGGGCCACTTCCCCAGGGTTCGCAATACGTTCGTTGCCCCGGTGGATTTGGAGCCATGCTGGCGGATATCGATGCCCCTCAGCAGCTTCCCCGCCAGATACCCCGTCGGCGTCGAACCGAGCAGATAGGCGATCGCCAGTCCAGCCACACCCGCGATCCAGAAGATCATGCCAGTCACCTCGATGCCCGCGGCGGCGATCAATCCTAACGCGGATGCCACCAGCGTCCGCCGATCACGACGCCTTCGGATGCGATCTTGCGATCGCCGGTCAGGTGCTCGCCGACCACATCGACATAGTCGAACGTCCCCTGCCGGACCAAGAGCAGCGTGGCGTCGCCGACGCTGCCCGGCTTGAGGCTGCCGAGCTCGGGCCGCCGCAATGCCATCGCGGCATTGACGGTGGACGCCGCGATCACGTCCGGCAGCGGCATCCCCATGCAGAGGAATTTCGACATCGTCGTCACCTGGTCGAATGCCGGGCCGTCGATGCAGAGCTGATGGATGTCGGAGGAGATGGTGTCGGGATAGAAGCCGTTGGCGAGCATCGCGCGCGCCGTCCTGAAGGCGAACGAGCCCTTGCCATGGCCGATGTCGAACAGCACGCCGCGCTCGCGCGCCTCCAGGACGACCTTCTTCACCGTGCCCTGCGCGGTCGCGGGCGTGTTGGGGAACGGACGGAACGCATGGGTCAGCACGTCGCCCGGACGCAGGCGCGCGAGCACCTCCTCATAGCTCGGCGGCGGATGGTCGATATGCGCCATCAGGGGCATGCCGACCTGCTCGGCAACTTCGAGCGCGATCTCGAGCGGCACCAGCCCCGAGGTGCCCGAGGCGAACAGGCCGACCCGCACCTTGATGCCGACGATCAGGTCGCGGTTCTCGTCGGCGACGCGCGCCGCATCGATTGGATTCATCAGCCGCAGCTCCTCGCTCTCGCCGACCATCACGCGATCCGAGAAGCCGAAGATGCCGGCGTGCGAGACGTGCAGATAGGCGAGGATACGGACCTGGCTCGGCTCGATCACATGCTTGCGGAAGCCGGCAAAGTTGCCGGGGCCGGCGCTGCCGGTGTCGACCGAGGTGGTGACGCCGGAGTTGCGGCAAAACTCCTCCGCATCGATGCCGAGCGAGGTGCCGCCCCAATAGACATGGGTGTGCAGGTCGATGATCCCCGGCGAGACGATCAGCCCCGAGACGTCGCGGACCTCGGTGGCGGGATCGGCTTGCAACTCACGGCCGAGCGCAGCGACCTTGCCCGCGGCAAAGCCGACATCGGTCACGGCATCGAGTTTCTGCGACGGGTCGATCACCCGTCCGCCGCGCAGGATCAAATCGAAAGGCATCGTGTTCTCCGGATTCGGTCCGGCACGATGGTCGACTTCGCCGGCGCCCGCAAGCCGCTCAACCGACCCGGGCCTGCTCAGAAACCGGCGCGGTCGCTGTCGCGCGATCCACGCCCTCGTCGGCGACCATGTCCGATCCCTTGTCCGCTTCGTTGGCCGACGCGACGATGGCCGCAATGGCAGGATTATGTGCCGCCTCCGAGGCAGCAATGGTCTCGCGGGCCCAGCGGTACGAGGATTCGAAGATTTCCTGATGGCGGTCGAAATCGGTGACGTCGATGCCGTCGGGCGTCGGGGGACGCATCACCATGTCGAGCGGCGTGGTCGGCAGCGTATCATAGCGCTGATGCGCGACGAGGCTTCGCCACAGCACGTTGACGGCGCTCGGCGCGGCCGGAAGCAATTTCTTGCGGAACGGCGTCAGTAGCGACGCAAACAGCTCTAGCCGCCCCGGCAGCGCGGCATAGTCGACGTCGAACATCTCGGTTGCCGGGTCGCCGAAATGGACCACCAGATTCGGTCCGCTCTTCATCTGGTGCATCTGCGCCAGCGGAACGTTGTCGACGAGGCATCCGTCGACCAGCATCGAGCCGTCCTTTGTATAGAACGGCGGCAGCAGACCGGGGATGGCGCTCGACGCCCGCACCGCGTGCCACAGCAGACCGGTGCGGATCAATTCGAGACTGTGCGTCGACAGATTGGTCGCGACCGCCGCGAACGGCCGCCAGCAGTCCTCGATCCGGCAATTGTGGCCGTACTGATCGGCGAGCGCGGCATCGAACGCCTTGTGGTCCAGCAAGGCGTAGCGCGGCCAGGTCGGGCGGCGGAAGCTGCGACTGGAGACGAAGATCTCATGCGTGCCGCGCTCGAGATGCTCGGCGTCGTAGTTCTTGGCAAAGCCCGCCGCCATCGCCGAGCCGACGCTGGTGCCGACAAAGATGTCGAACATCGCGCCGCGCTCACGAAACGCCTTGTAGACGCCGACATGCGCGGTGCCGAGGCTGCCGCCACCGCCGGCGACAAATCCGACGGCGCGACCGCACAGGAAGCGAACCAGGCTGTCGATGTCGAGCTGGTCCTCGAGCGCGACGTGATGATGCATGAAGCAGGGCAGCCGCGCCAGCCACGCCGCGGTGCCGCTGACCTCGTGGCGCCTGACGTCATGAACCCGGACGAGACGCCGCGTCGACGCCGGATGCACGGCGCAGGCGAAGCGTTCGATCTCGGTCAGATCGGGCGTCGGCGCATGGCCACGGCAGGCGAACACGACAAGATCGGCCTGGCGGATGGTTTTGCGCGCCCACTCCGATGCGTCGGGACCACCGAAATAGGCCACCAGCGGCGCGTCGTACTCGATCCTGTTGAGCCAGTCGGCGACCTCGGATGCGTCGAGCGCGCGGCCGGGAAACATCGCCTGGACCCGCGCGAGGTCGACGATCTCGGCACCCGCAGCGGCAAGGCCTTCGCGCAACCTGTGCTCAAAGGCGGCAGGCACCGGTTCCCGTCCGCCCGGGATCAGCGCGACAGTGCGCGCCTTCGGCGACGCCCGGAGCGGCAACAGACGCGCGGTCTCGGTGGCAAACCGCCGCGCGAGCGCAGCCAGCAGCGCCTCGACGATCTCGGGCGTTTCCCGCGCCAGCGTCGTATAGGCGGCGCGCGTCAACACCAGCACGCTGGTGTCGCGGATCGCAATCACGTTGGCCGTGCGCGGGATATTGGCAAAGAAGCCGATCTCGCCGACCAGTTCGCCGGCGCGAAGTTCCGCGATCGGTTCGGGATGACTGGTTCGGTACACCGCGAGCGCGCCATGCAGCACCAGGAACAGCGCGTCGGAGGCGCCGCCCTGCTCGACCAGCAGCTCGCCGCGCACGAGGTCGCGCCGGGTCATTGCGCCAAAGGCGATCAGCCGCTGCTCCGCGC
Organism: Bradyrhizobium sp. USDA 4504; assembly: GCF_054063995.1. Classification (NCBI taxonomy): domain Bacteria; kingdom Pseudomonadati; phylum Pseudomonadota; class Alphaproteobacteria; order Hyphomicrobiales; family Nitrobacteraceae; genus Bradyrhizobium; species Bradyrhizobium sp. USDA 4504. The sequence continues at coordinate 3,763,578 of NZ_JBSSGV010000001.1, forward strand.
TGAGGGTTCTGAACAGCGCGAAGTCCTCGGACACGTTTCCCCACGCAAACGTCGCGCTCGGCGGCACACGGTTCGAATGCATGATCCGATGTTAGCGCCGGGCCGTCGTCCCGGCGAGCGATATCAGGGCCCAATCGGCCGCACCCTGGACACAAATCCTTGGGAGCACTGCAGCAGGATTTGCAGCATCCGCGATCTGCTTCACCCGACCAATTCCGGCCACGGCACGATGGTCGACTTCACCGTCTTCATCGCCATTGCGTCGGCAACCGCGCGGGCGACGCCGTCCTCGGTGAACGGATAGATCGTCTGCATGTCGAGCCAGGGATATTTGTTGCGCGTGCGGTAGAGCATGTCGACGCCGAGCGGCAGGTCGTTGCCGGTAAAGCCCCAGGAGCCGAGCACGTTGAGATCCTTGGTGCAGATGCGGTGCCACGAGGTGTTGATCGAGCCGGCATCGGTGAACTGCCCCATCTCGACATAGGTGCCGCCGTCGCGCAGCATCTCGATGCCCTCGGGGCCGGCGGTCGGATGGCCCGAGCAGTCCATGACGAGGTCGGCGCCGAAACCGCCGACGATGTCACGCACCGCCTCGATGCGCTGCTCCGGCGTCTTGAGCTGCTCGATATCGACGGTCGCCTCGGCGCCGAACTTGCGCGCCAGCGCAAGGCGCGGCGCCTCCGGCGCGCCGACGCAGATCACGCGCCCCGCGCCCATTTCCTGCGCGGCGGCGACCGCGAGGATACCGATCGGCCCCGAGCCCTGGATCACCACCGTGTCGCCCCAGCTGAAACCGCCGGCGCGGGTGGCGCGGTTGAAGGCGCGGATGCAGGAGGTCAGAGGCTCGGAGAGCGCGCCGAGCCGCAGCGACATGTCGTCGGGCAATTTGTAGATCTTGGTGCCGGGCAGCATGTCGAGATCGACATAGACATATTCAGCCCAGCCGCCCCACATGTGCGGCGCCTTGTCGAAACCGAGATAGCGGCCGTAATAGACCGGCGTCAGGCATTTGTTGGCGCTCTCGGGATAATGGATGCAGTAGTAGCAGCGGCCGCACGGCATCAAGGGCGGGATCATCACCTTCGATCCCACCTGCAGCGGCTTGCTCATGAAATCCTCGGTGAACTCCGCGCCGCATTCCACGATCACGCCGCCGAGCTCATGGCCGAGCGTGAACGGCCACGGCAACGGCTTCGGCCAATGTCCCTTCAGGATGTGCAGATCGGTTCCGCAAACGCCACAGGCACCCACCTTGATCAAGGCCGCCTTTTTGCCGATTTCCGGCCATGGCACTGTCCGGATTACCGGCTTGGCTCCAGGTCCATCATGCGTGCAGACGCGGATCTGCTCCATCGGTTCGCTCTCCCTGTCCTTGTCGTTGGGCCGGGTTCGGCCGAGCCGACTTTAAGTCAGGACGATTGGGATGTCATGAAGGCCTGTCATGAAGGTCTTGATGACAGACCTTGGCGGAACGAGGCGCTTCTCGTCCTGGCGGAGTATTTTCCGCAAGGAGGCATCGATTGTGAAAGCAGCCGAGGGCGAATTGGCTGGTAGCATTGCGGGGAATGACACCATGAATCCTGGTATCGAAGGTATCGTCGGCATGTACGTCAAGTTGGGCGAACTGGACACGCTGCAACGGATGAAGGAGCATCGACAGGGCTTGCTGGACCAATGCGTCGATACGGCGAATTTCAGCTTCGATGTGACGAGATCGATCTACAGGAGCGACCTCGAGGTGATCGAGGCCGGCATCGAGAGTCTGTATGGCGAGATCACCGGCCATGTCGACGTCGTCAACGAAAAAAGGATTTCCGGCTGGGCGCTGTACAACCAACACCCCGACAAGAGGGTCGCGATCGATATCTACTTCAACGGCAATCTCGTTGGCGAAGTCGTCGCCGATCAGTTCCGCAACGATCTTCTCAAGCTCAACAAGGGCGATGGACACCATGCCTTCGTCTTCGTGCCGCCAAGCGAATCCTATCAGCCGCCGCTGCAGATTGAGGTCCGCGCGGCGAAACGAAAGATGCTGAAAGCCGTGGCTGTTGAACCACCAGCGGTGGCAGTCGAACCGGAAACGGCTGTCGAACCGGAAATGGACGCCGAGGCCAAATAACCTCACCGCGCCGCTTCCGCACACCCCGTATCCGCCGGGCGCCGTCACCTAGGTGAATCCGCCGCAGACGCCAATATGGGCTGCGACATGACGGACGTGCGCGGCCGATTGACAGCGACGATCGCTTCACCGCAACCTGCGATGCAACCTCAGGTGACGGAATGAAGCCGCAACCCGGCTCGGAGCGAATCTTCGTGGACGCCAGCACCGATCCGCTGGACGGGCGCGTGCGATGGGCGCCGGCGAAGTCGCTGTGGCTTGGCAGCATGACCGCGGTCGCGATCATCCTCGGGCCGCTGCTGTTCACGTGGAGCGCGTTCGCATTATTCATCGTCACCAGCGCGATCACGCTGTGCTTCGGGCATTCGGTCGGCATGCACCGCCGCCTGATCCATGCGAGCTTCGACTGTCCGCTGTGGCTGGAGCGGCTCTGCGTCTATCTCGGCACGCTGGTCGGGATGGCCGGCCCCTACGGCATGGTGCGGCTGCACGATTTCCGCGACTGGGCGCAGCGCCAGACGGCGTGTCACGACTACTCCTGCCACCGCGCGGGTTTCTGGCGCGACGCGTGGTGGCAACTGCACTGCACGCTGGTGCCGAAACACCCGCCCGAATTCCGGCTCGAACGGCGGCTCGCCGATGACCCCTTCTACGCCTTCGTCGAGCGAACCTGGATGTGGCAGCAATTGCCCTGGGCGATCCTGTTCCTCGCGATCGGCTCGTGGAGCTGGCTGGTCTGGGGCATCTGCGTCCGCGTCGCCGTCTGCGTCACCGGTCACTGGCTGATCGGTCATTACTCGCATCGCAAGGGCGGACAGACCTGGATCATCGAAGGCGTCGCGGCCCAGGGCTACAATGTCGGCATCGCGGGCCTGATCAGCATGGGCGAAAGCTGGCACAACAATCACCACGCCTATCCCGGCTCCGCGAAGCTCGGGCTGCTGCCGGGTCAGATCGACCTCGGCTGGTGGTTGATCAAGGCATTCGAAGCCGCAGGACTCGCGAGCAACATCAAGACGCCGGACGATCTTGCGCCCCGCCCGGGCGCGCGCCGCGTCGACGAACCAGGCAACGCCGATACAGTCGCGCCGCGACATCGCGGCCGCGCATTGTTCCAGTAATCCGCAGCCGCGCATCTTCCGTTGCGGATCGAACGCCACGCAGCTATATACGCCGCGTCGGAAAAGGCAGACTTGGCTTGGTAAGCCCAAGTCCTTTCGAGAACGAAAGTCCTTTCGGAAACGAAGTCCTTTCGAAAGCGAAAGCTCTGGTCTCCTGCCTCGTGCATGAGATCCCCACGACGAACACCGGACGCCATCCAGGCGCCCAATGTTCGTCCGTGTGGTTCTCAACCCGACGAACCGCTCCGGTCGAACACCGACAAAGGAGCAGTTCATGCACGCCAGCCGCCCCCTTCCCCATGATGTCGTGATTTCCGGTGCCGGCCCCGTCGGCTTGATGCTCGCCTGCGAGCTGCGGCTCGCGGGGTGCTCGGTCCTGGTGCTGGAGCAGGCCGCCGACCCGCATTCGCCGCTGAAGCGGCTGCCCTTCGGCATGCGCGGCCTTTCGGCGCCCAGCATCGAGGCGTTCTATCGTCGCGGGATGCTGGATGACATCGCGGTGGCTCAGCGTGTGCAGGATGGCACGGCCAGTACGCCAAACGGCACACATTGGATGCAACATCCGCGCCGCCCGGCCGGCCATTTTGCCGGCATCCAGTTCTTTCACGATGATCTCGACACGTCGAAATGGCCGTTTCGTCTGCCGAGCCCGGCAGGCACCAGCATGGCGGTCGAGATGGAGGCGCTCGAATCCGCCCTCGCCGCGCGCGCAACCGCGATGGGGGTTGAGATCAGGCGCGACCTGAGTGTCGATGCGTTCGATCAGTCGGACGACGGCGTCACCGGTCGCGCCGGTGCCGAGACGTTCCATGCGCCCTGGCTGGTCGGCTGTGACGGCGGCCGCAGCATGGTGCGCAAGGCCGGCGGCTTTGAATTCGTCGGCACCGATCCCGAGTTCACCGGCTATTCGGTCGAGGTCGAGATATCAGATCCGGACAAGCTCCGTACCGGCCGTCACTACACGCCGACGGGCATGTATACCTACGCACGGCCCGGCACGATCGCGACGGTGGAGTTCGACGGCGGCGCCTTCCACCGAACCCGGCCGATCACGCGCGAGCATGTGCAGGCGGTGCTGCGCCGCGTCTCCGGCACGGACGTCACGTTGACGGCGCTCCGGCTTGCCACCACCTGGACCGATCGCACCTGTCAGGCGACGGATTACCGCAAGGGCCGCGTGCTGCTCGCGGGCGATGCCGCGCATATCCATTCTCCGCTCGGCGGCCAGGGGCTCAATCTCGGGCTGGGCGATGCGATGAACCTCGGCTGGAAGCTCGCGGCCACGATCCGCGGCGACGCACCGGTGGACCTGCTCGACAGCTACTCGCGTGAGCGGCATCCGGTGGGCGCGCAGGTGCTGGACTGGTCGCGCGCCCAAGTCGCGCTGATGCGGCCAAGCCGAAGTTCGCGCGCGCTCGAAGCCATCATCCGCGACCTGATCGCGACATCAGACGGCGCGACCTACTTTGCCGAGCGCGTGTGGGGCGTTACGCTGCGCTACGATCTTGGCAGCAACCATCCGCTGGCGGGCCGCAGCGCGCCCGACTTCGAGCTCGCCTGCGGGGCTAAGCTCGGCGAGCTGCTCAGGGATGGTCGCGGCCTGCTGCTGGACTTTGATCGGCGCGCGCCCCTGCAAACGCTTGCCGATCGCTGGCATGGGCGGATCGGCTATGTCGCATGCGAGGTCGGCGATCGGCTCGGCTTGAGGGCGGTGCTGGTGCGACCCGACGGGTTTGTGGCTTGGGCCACAGACATTGAGCCGGATCTGGAGGAAACTGCTCAAGCCGCATCGCGATGGTTCGGAGAACCTGACGCGGCACATGAATGAGCCTGACGTCCTCGGGTACGGTGCACGTGTTCGTCGCTCGTCTCTCTCGCTCCGTGTCCGAGTTCCCTTTCACAACCGTAACGCCCCGTTAACCCTATCAGCCTTAGGGTCGTCGGGGCTCCGAATGGACGGTGGCCGGGTTTGTCGTGATGTCGTTTGCACAGAAGAAAACTACCGTCGTCCCCGTAGCCGAGGAGCGGCGGCGCTTCCAGCGCGTCAAGGTGCACCTGCTCGGCCGCTACATGCTGCCCGACCGGCGCGAGTTTCCCTGCCAGATTATCAACATGTCGCCGGGCGGCCTAGCTTTGCTGGCGCCGGGCATCGGCAATGTCGGCGACCGTGTGATCGCCTATCTCGACCATATCGGCCGGGTCGAGGGACGCATCACCCGCATCATCGACAACGGCTTTGCGATGACGATCGGCGCCACCGCGCGCAAGCGCGACAAGCTCGCCGCACAGCTGACCTGGCTCGCCAACCGCGACATCCTCAATCTGCCCGAGGATCGCCGCCACGACCGTATCGTGCCGCGCAACCCGATCGCCCTGCTGACCCAGGAAGACGGCACGCGGATGACCTGCCGCATCATCGACCTTTCCTTGTCCGGTGCTGCGATTGCTGCCGAGAACCGCCCGCCGCTGAAATCGCTCGTGATGCTCGGGCGGGTACAGTCCCGCGTGGTGCGAAATCTCGAGGAAGGCTTCGCGCTCGAGTTCGTCCACGAGCAATCGGCGGAAACGCTCGAAGAGAGCGTTACCGCGAGGTAAAGCGAAAACCGCTCAAGACCCCTTTTTTGGCCCGCGAAGGCGGCCACCGGTGCACCGGTGGCCGCCTTCGGCGCGTTTGGCCCGGTGAAAATCGGCGGTTAACGGCCGCAGCGTTTGGCGCAACAAATCGCGCTGGCGCAGCGCGCGCGGCGTTAATGCATAAAATTTGAATCAATTGCAGTTGTTTCAAATTTTACACGAATTCGATTCAAGTACAGTTCGAATTCGCCGCAGGTTTTACCAGTATTCGCGTCAAATCTACTTTGCGTACTTAGCGGCGGCGCAAAAGCTTTGTGCGAAACGTGGTCCCAACAAGAAGAACGGGGGCCACGATGTTTGGGTTCAGGGGACAGGGGAAAGGTTTGGCGGTTGCCGCCATTCTGTTTGCGACGTGCGTGTCGGCCAAGGCCGGCGACGTGGTCTACGCCAGCCTGGGTGACGTTGCGCGTTCGCCGATCGGCTGGGTCGAATTCTGTGCCGACAATCCGGGCGAATGCCGCGGCGGCGCGACGCAACCACGCGACATCGTGTTGTCGCAGACCGCTTGGCGGGACCTCGTACGGGTCAACAAGTGGGTCAACGAATCCATCAAGCCGATGACCGACATGGATCATTGGGGCGTGATCGAGAAATGGTCGTTGCCATCCGACGGTTACGGCGACTGCGAGGACTACGTGCTCCTGAAGCGCAAGATGCTGATGGACGCCGGCTGGCCCCGCGAGGCGCTGTTGATCACGGTGGTCCGCGACAAGAAGGGCGAAGGCCACGCAGTGCTGACGGTGAAGACCGACAAGGGCGAGTTCGTGCTCGATAACCAGAACGAGAGCATCGTCGCCTGGACCGACACTGGCTACCGCTTCGTCAAGCGGCAGTCGCAGGGCGATCCCAATGTGTGGGTCTCGCTCGGTGACAACCGCCCGGCAGTTGCAACGGCAAGCTCGCGCTGAGCAGAACAGGAAATTTCGAGTTCGCGACCCGGTCACATCCCCACCCCTCCCCGTCCCAGACCGGTTCGCGCGCGGCCACCCTTCCCCCAAAGGGTGGCCGCACCTTTTTTGAGCGGCGTCGACCGACGCCTAGTGTGCTGAATGCGAAGTTCGTGCGATTTCGCGGCAGCCACTTTCACGAACTTCACATTTCATAAAGCACACTAGAATCATAAGTTTGCTATGTGTCCTTATCGAATCCGAAGTTCGCTCCGAAGGTGCGGCAAATGATGCGAACTTCGGATTCGGGACACTAGAAGAACCGCTCGAGAAACGCCGCGGTCTCGTCTGAGATGCCGACGATCTTGTTGGTGGCCTGGCGATAGAATTTGAAATTCAGCTCGGTCTCGGGCCGGCCGTCGCCGCGCGGGCGATCAGGCCGCTGCCGCCCTCGCTCGCGAACACGAACACGATGTCATCGGCCGCGATGTGCTTGCCGCCGTACATGGTCTTCTGCGCGGTGAAGGTGAACACCTTCGCCCGCGGATTTCGGATCTCGGTCTTGATCGCAAACGCCATCGCCTTCCTTCACCGGCTCGCTTTGCCATCCACGTCGGCGGCTTGACATCCTAGCATCGGCGATATTGAATTGAATTCAATTCAGCTTATGGGGCCACGATGGACGCGGCGAGCCTCGGGACACGGGAACGGCTGCTCTCGGCAGCGCAGGCCGAGCTCATCGAGGGCCATGGGCACCTCGAGATGCAGGCCGTCGCAAGGCGGGCGCAGGTCTCGGTCGGGCTCGCCTACCACCACTTCGGATCGAAGGCCGGCCTGATCGCCGCCGTGGTCGAAGGCTTCTATGAACAACTTGATGCGGCGGCGTTCGGCGGTGCCAAGCTGTCCGCCACGGACTGGGCGGACCGGGAAAAGGAGCGGATCGGCGCCTATGTCGCCTTTCACTATGACCACCCGTTTGCGCCCCTCGTGATCGGACCGCTCAGCCGCGCGCCCGAGGTGCTCGATGTCGAGACCGCCTTCACCGGCCGGCAGCTTGACGCCGGCGCCCGCATGATCGAAGCGGCCCAGCGCGACGGGATCGTGCCCGGCGGCATCGACCCTCACCTCACCATCGCGCTGATGATCGGCGGCATCCGCCAGGCGCTGATCGGCGCGCTCACGAGCGAAAGACGGCCGGATCCGGCAAGGCTGACCGGCGACATCTGGGCCTTCATGGCCGCCGCGCTGCGCTTACCCGCCAAACCCATGTCCGCGCGGCCAAGAGCCACGCGGCGCAGCCGCAGCTAAGCTTCAGCCAGAACCCGAACATCGGTGGCCATCTTGTTCAATCCGCACGATTTTCACGCACCGCAATCGTCCTACAGCAAGCCGGATCTGCTGCGCTCGAGCGAAGGCGGCTATTTCGGCCCGGGCAATGCGCAGCTGCCGGCACCGCCGATGCTGATGATGGACCGCATCACCGAGATCAGCCTGGACGGCGGCGCGTTCGGCAAGGGCCATGTCGCTAGCGAACTCGAGATTGCGCCAGACCATTGGTTCTTCGCCTGTCACTTTGCCGCCGACCCCGTGATGCCCGGATGCCTCGGCCTCGACGCCATGTGGCAGATCATCGGCTTCTGGCTCGGCTGGTCGGGCTCGCCCGGCAAGGGCCGCGCGCTCGGGGTCGGCGAGGTCAAGTTCAGGGGGCACATCACGCCGGATGTCAGGCTGGTGCGCTATGAGGTCGACATACGCCAGGCCAGGCGCGGCCGGCTGGTGCTGGGCATCGCCGACGGCCGGGTGCTCGCAGACGGCGCTTGCGTCTATCTGGCAAAGGACATGCGGGTCGGCCTGATCGCGCCCAGAGGCTGAATTCGGGGAGGTTGAGTTCGGGTCGGCCAGAGGCCGATCGTGCCTCGAGCAGGCCGGGCAGCACGGTCGAAAACTAACATATGATACAAATTTCGCTGCTGCCGCAGTGGTCTACACACCCCCCGGTTTTGCCCGCGCCGGGGTTTGTGCTATTTCGGACCTTTCAATTGATGTCCGGTTGTTGGTCGCATGGTCGAACTTGCCCCCCGGAATTCACAAGCCAGCAGCCTGATTGGCGTGCAGCCGATTGCGATCGGCGCCGTGGCGCTGGTGCTCGTGCTGTTCGGGATCGGCTCGATCGCGCTGTGGCGCGCCTACACCGGCAACGTGCCGGAGACCGACCGCATGGTCGCCGCGCGGCAGTTGCAGGCGCGGACCGCGCAGGTCTCCGAGGCCCTGGTGGAAAAGACCAAGGGCATGGAGGCGACCCAGCAGGAATCCATCGACCAGCTGCAGGAGGTGCAGGACCAGCTGCAGACCATGCGCAAGCAGCTCGCCTTGCAGGCGGCCGATGCGAAGAGGCTCTCCGACCAGGTCGCCGCGCTGACCGAACAGGTCGAGGGTTTGCGCCAGTCGCTGGCGAGTGCGCAGGCCAACGAGCCGGCCGCCGAGCCCGCGCCGCGCAAGCGCTCGAAGGCCACCCGTAGCGCCAACCGGAAGCGCCACAGGTCGCGCGGTTGACGCCCCCGCAGACCCCGCTCACCCAGGTGACCAGCCATAAAAATGCGCCAAATCCCGAGCAAGATCATCAATTAACGGGAACTTTCGCGCTCGAGGGCTGCCGGCGGCGGCCGATCATGAGTGCCCGTTACCGTGAATTAATCCTGACTTTGTGAACTGGTTCACATATCGGCCTTCGAATCCGAGTCATCTTCGAATGACCGGATGGCGTGAGCCGATTTCAATATCCGGGGCTGGCAAGGTCGTTGACGGTATACTACGTCGACGGCCTTGTTTTTTGGGGTCCTTGAATCCCGCTCGGGACCGCCCACCAGGAAAGCTCCGGCTCGAGATCCCGAAGGCGGCCCTCGCCGCGCGAAAGACGCAGATCGCCTGAAGAAACACGGCGTGCTCGGCTGACGACTCTGTATGCGCAGCATCACCGCGGCCAAAGCCGCGACGAACGGAATTGCCGCCCTATTCGGTGCGATCGCGCAAGACGCGACCACCTCGCAGTCGCAGCCGCGCAAGCTTCGGCTCGAGCTCGCGCAGCATGTAGATCAGCGCAACGGCAAGGCTCGCAACAACCACCATGAGCAGCAATGTCAGGTCAGGAATGGTCAGCATCTTGGATGTCCTCTGGGCCCGGCTTCAATCGCGGCCGGGCCATCTGTTTTCGCGGCGCGCTCACGCACGGACTGCTGCAAGGCGGTGCAAGCTGCATACCAGTGTCCCGAATCCGAAGTTCGCATCATTTGCCGGACCTTCGGAGCGAACTTCGGATTCGATAAGGACACTAGCAAACTTATGATTCTAGTGTGCTTTATGAATGCGAAGTTCGTGAAAGTGGCTGCCGCGAAATCGCACGAACTTCGCATTCAGCACACTAGTGCGCGACAGACAACGCGGCGGCCGGGCATCGAAACGCCGGCCGCGCCGATCATTGCAAGACCATCAGCATGGCGAGCGAATGGACCGCCCATGCATGAGCGAATGGCTCAATTGCAAACCTGCACCGGCCGAACGCGCCAGCCATACGGTGTCATCACGCCGCGGCGCACGACGTAACAACCGCCGTAACCGTAGCCGTAGCCGTCGTCATAGCCGTAGCCGGCGTAGTATGGATTGCCGTAGTAGCCGTCATAGTAATCGTAGGCGCCATAGCCCACCCCGAAGCCGACCGCTGCCGCCGCGAGCGGATAGCCCCAGCCACCCCAGCCGCGTCGATAGTAGCCGCCGTTCCAGCCGCCACCACGCCAGCCTCCGCCGTGCCAGCCGCGGCCGGCCCAACCGCCGCCGCCGATCGCAGCCGACCGGAAGCCACCGCCTCCGCCCATCGCCCGGAATGCAGCGCCGCCGCCGTGGAAGCCGCCAAATCCGCCACCGCCGCGGAAGCCGCCGCCACCATGAAAGCCGCCACCACCGAAGCCACCGCGTGCCGACGCAGCATCGACGGTGAACAGACCGACCGAGGCCGTCGCCAGCAAGGCAATCATCGTTTTACGCAACATTACCCGTTACTCCTCTTTTCAAAGGCTTTGTTTTCAAGCCTCCTCCGCCGCGTCCTGCGTATGCTAGCTCAATCTAGGACCGCGGCTTCTACCGCGCGCCTATGTCGCGCTCACATCTGCGCGACCCGCGTTCATCAAAGCACGGCCTTCAGAAGTTAACAGCCGCGGCAGATGCCTTTCGTACGGCGCTCGACTTTTTCGTTCTCGTCGGCGATGGCCTTGTCGACGCTCTCGGTCGTCGATGCCGATCCGGTGGTAACGCCTCTGCCGGTATTGGGGCCGCCGGAGGATTGCGCGGTCCCGGCGCTGTTGGTCCCGGCCGGCGGCGACGTGGCTTGCGGCGATGTCGGGCTGGCTGACGAAGGGCTGCCGGTCCCGGCGCCGCTCCCGGTACCTTGGGCGACGGTAACCGCGGGCGTCAGCACAATCGCGATTGTCGCGAGCGCGGTGGTGACAGATAATTTGCGCATGGCAATTCTCCCTTGCGGACGTCAACGAGTCCGCAAAACGCCGGTTCCCGCAGGCGTTGGAGCAATACAGTTTGGGAGCAATGCAATTTGCGCAAGCTGATCGAGTTTGACGACGACACTTTCGACAAGCTGAAGCAACTCGGGCGCGCGACCGGATGGCGACCTTGCAGGAGCTCGCCGACGAAGCTTTCGCCGACCTGCTCAAGAAGCACGGCATTCCGATCGACCTGAAGGATGCGCTGCGCAAGAGCGCAAGACTTCAGGAAGCAACAAGACTTCAACAGGCAACGAGACCGCAAGGCGCAGCGAAGCCTCGCCCCGCCGCACCGAACGCCGCGCGCAAGCGCGGCCGCAAGCGCTGAAGCTTCAGCCGATCTTCTTCAGTCCCGTTTTGTATTGCGGGCCCCTGATGGCGTAGGACTTCGCCGGCCGCGACAGCGCTTCGGCCTGCGCAGCGTCAAGCGTACGCACCACACGCGCGGGCGCACCGACGATCAGGGAATTTTCCGGAAACTCCTTGCCCTCGGTGATGACGGAGCCGGCACCGACCACGCTGCCGCGCCGGATCCGCGCGCCGTTCATCACGATCGATCCCATCCCGATCAGCACGCCGTCTTCCAGCGTGCAGCCGTGCACGATCGCATTGTGGCCGATGGTGACGTTGTTGCCGATGCTGAGGGGAAAGCCGGGATCGACGTGCAGGGTGGAATTGTCCTGGACGTTGGAGCCCTCGCCGATCTCGATCCACTCATTGTCGCCGCGCAGCACGGCGCCGAACCAGACGCTCGCGGCGGACTTGAGGCGGACCTTGCCGATCACCACGGCATTGTCGGCGATGAAATAGCTGCCGTCGGCGGGAAGATCGGGCGCCTGCCCGTCGAGTTCGTAGATCGCCATTGAGGTCTCCCTGGAGCGTTTTCGAGCGAAGTGGACACCGGTTCGCGTGAAGAAAACGCGTCGAAACGAAAATCCAGAGCTTCGGTTTCTGATTCAATCAGAACCGAAGCCCTGATCGCAGGAGACCTTGGCACGACGGCCGACATGGTTTCAAGCAAGCGCGACCGTGATCGGCCGCGGATCATGATCGGATCAGGCCAGCACGCCCGCAGCGCGCAGCGTCATCACGAAGAAGGTGCCCGACATCAGGCTCCAGAAGCCGGAGATGACGGTTGCCATCATCACGAATTCGAAGCGGCGGCGCTCGATGCGCGCCCCGCGCAGCGTGTTGCGCATGATGATGAACGGTGCGGCGAAGACGAGGAACGGGACCGCGGCGAAGGTCTTCGGCGCCGCGCCCTCCTGCAGCAGACCGAAACCGGCCGGGCGCTCCGCCATCGCGTGGTAACCGTTGGCCAGCGCGCCCGCGAGCGCGAAACCGATCAAGAGCGAGAACAGGGAATTCAAGGTATCGGGCGACATCGGAACTTCCGCTACGCAACAGGCCACCCGCCCTGCTTCGCAGAATTGGCAGCCTGCCGCCACATCATCCTTAAGGAAAGGTTAACCGGACACATCAGGCGCGGCGTTTGCGCATGGCCATTCGGTCCCGGATTCCATTGGAATCGTACGGAAATTCCCCGCTACGTGGCATATTCGGCAGATGATTCGGCCACTCCCGACCTGATCTCAGCCTCGCTCATGACGCTTCTCTCGACCGCCCAACATCTCGCCCGCGACACCCGCCGCAACCCGCGCGCGCATCTCGTTCCGATCATCGCCTCGGCGGTGATCGCGGCGGGCGCGGTCGCGCTTGTCGCCTATCTGCTGTGGCCGACCTACACGACCATCCCGCCGAGCGATCCGTCGCGGCTGCCGGTGAGCGTCGGCGGCACGCTGTTCAACGTGCCGACGATGGCGGTGCGCATGAAGATCCAGCGCCACTCCGGGCCGCAGGAGCGCGTCGATTTGAGCTTCCTCTATCCGTCGCTGGACGCGCCCGCCGCGCCGAAGCACTACAGCGCCGATACGGTCGATGACAAGGTGCAGCCGATCGACAGGATCTTCGTATCGATCGCGGCGCACCACGATTCACTCGCGCCGGACATGCGCCTGCGCACGATCTATCCGCGCTATCTCGACGAGCGCGCAAACATGGATGACGGCCTGACGGCGCGCGCGTTCCGCGACGGCACGCCCTATGGCGGCGAGGACCTGTTCACCGCGAGCGAGCCGCAGCTGACCGCGCGCTGCACGCGCGACACCTCGACGCCCGGCATGTGCCTGAGTGAGCGGCGCATCGACGGCGCCGACCTGATCTTTCGCTTTCCGCGCAGCTGGCTCGCGCAGTGGCGCGACATCGCCACCGCGATGAACCGTCTCTCCGCGCAGATGCACAGCGCGAAGGGATGACACTGTCATTGCAAGCGGAGCGACGTGTCCGCGAAGGATGGTCGCTCCAGCGCAAGATCGCTCTGCAATTTTGTCGCGAGTTCGTCGTAACGACGTGTGAAGGCGAGGCTGTTCCGCCTTACTCGGCCAGATCCTCTTCCAGGATCGCCATCTGGAACTGGAACGAGCGATCATCGTCCTCGTCGTCGACGAACAGCACGCCGATGAACTCCTCGCCGATATAGACCTCGGCCGAGTCGTCCTTCTTGGGCCGCGGCACCACGCGGATCTTGGGATTGCTGAACACGCGTTTGAGATACGCGTCGAGCTTCCTGACTTCCTGAACGTCCACGGCCGTCTCCAATCGGGTCGATGATTTTCGGGGGAGTTTTAGGACGAGACGGCAAAGATCGCCAGAGCCTTTTCAGGCTTTGGCGACGTGATGTTGCGCACACGACTCTTGCTTGGGCGCTTTTTCGCCGCGATCAGAAAGCGAGTGAAATCAAAGCCCGATCGCGCCGAGCATCTGGTCCATGGTGCGCGACGGCTCGGCACAGCCGGCCTCGCCGACGATTTTCGCCGGCACGCCCGCGACCGTGACGTTGTGCGGTACCGGCTTGACCACGACCGAGCCGGCCGCGATGCGCGCGCAATGACCGATCTCGATATTGCCGAGGATCTTGGCGCCGGCGCCGATCAGCACGCCGTGGCGGATCTTCGGATGGCGATCCTCGTTCTCCTTGCCGGTGCCGCCGAGCGTGACGCCATGCAGGATCGAGACATCGTCCTCGATGACCGCCGTCTCGCCGCAGACGAAACCGGTGGCATGATCGAGGAAGATGCCGCGGCCGATCCTGGCGGCCGGGTTGATGTCGGTCTGGAACACGGCCGAGGAGCGGCTCTGCAGGTAGAAGGCAAAATCCTTGCGGCCCTTCTGATAGAGCCAGTGCGCGAGACGGTGGGTCTGCAGCGCGTGAAAGCCCTTGAAGTAGAGCAAGGGATCGATGAAGCGCGAGGTCGCCGGATCGCGGTCATAGACGGCGACGAGATCGGCGCGGAACGCGTTGCCGATATCGGGCTCGTCGCGCAGTGCCTCGCCATAGGTCTGGCGGATCAAATCGCCCGACAGCGCGGCGTGATCGAGCCGCTCGGCAATGCGATGGACCACCGAATCTTCCAGCCGCTCATGATGCAGCACGGTCGCATAGATGAAGGATGCGAGTTCCGGCTCGCGCCGCAGGATGTCCTCCGCCTCGCCGCGGATTCGATCCCAGATCGGATCGAGCGCCGCAAGCTTGCCTCCCTGCGGATTGACCTGATGAACTGCCATAGCTGCTCTCGCAATTCGGTTGTTCTGATGTGCGTTATAGCACGATGGACCCAGCGCGTCCCGGGATGGCTCAGTACGGTAAACCCCAGCCGAACACCCCCGGGCCGGCGTCTAGGGCAATTGGTCGGGATTTTGCCGAAATCAAGCCGTGCTTCTGCAACTATTGGCGGATTTCGTCCCCCGTGTGGTTTTGGGCATGGTCGGCCCCAATAAAAGGGGGAAAATCATCAATACGCGGAGTTTAGGTGCCCGCCTGACCGATGCACGGTCGGTCTGGATCGCGACCATTGCCATCCCCCTCCTGCTGCTCGCCCCTGCCTTCTGGAACGGCTATCCGCTGCTCCAATGGGATACCGGCGGCTATCTGGCGCGCTGGTATGAGGGCTACCTGGTGCCGAGCCGGTCCACGGTATTCGGCATCTACCTCCATGTCGGCGAGACATCGGATTTCTGGCTCAACCTCGGCATCCAGACCCTGGCGACGCTGTGGATCCTGCAACTGACGCTGCGCGTGCTCGGCCTCGCCCGGCCGGTCCGGCTGATCGCGATCAGCCTCGCGCTGATCGCAACCACCGCCCTGCCCTGGCTGGCCAGCATGCTGCTGACCGACATCTTCGCCGGCCTTTCGGTGCTCGCGCTCTTCATCCTGATCCTGCACGGCGAACGGATCTCGACGCTGGAGAAGGCGGTGCTGTTCGGGTTCATCGCGTTTTCGGCCGCCACGCACAGCGCGACGCTGGCGGTGCTGCTCGGCCTGTGCTGCGTCGGCTGGATGCTGCGTCCATGGCTCGGGCAGCGCATCCCGTTCGCGGGCCTCGTGCAAGGCAGCCTGACCACCGTCGCCGGCGCGGCGATGCTGCTGGCGGGGAACTTTGCGCTGTCCGGACAGCTGGCCTGGACGCCCGGCGGCTATGGCGTCGCCTTCGGCCGCATGCTGCAGGATGGCATCGTCGCGCAATACCTGCACGATCATTGCGCGACGGAGAAGCTGAAGCTCTGCCCCTATCGCAACGAGTTGCCGCCGACCGCGGACGACTTCCTGTGGGGCCACAGCATGTTCAACACGCTCGGCCGCTTCAAGGGACTGAATGACGAGATGGGCACCATCGTGCTGCGCTCGCTGGCCGAATATCCGGAATGGCAGGCAAAGGCGGCGCTAACGGCAACCGCCGACCAGCTCATGCATGTCGCGACAGGCGAAGGCGCTAATGGCTGGATCCCGCATACCTACGGCATCATCGAGCGCTACATTCCCAAACAGGTCAGGCCGATGCGCGCGGCGCGGCAGCAACGCTGGCACCTCGACTTCACCGCGATCAACCGCATCCACGTGCCGGTCGCGCTGGGCTCGATGCTCCTGGTCGTCATCCTGTTCGGCCGAGGACTGTGGCAGCGGCGGCTCGACGATCTGACGTTGCTGGCGGGCACAGTCACTCTCGCCCTGCTCGGCAATGCCTTTGTCTGCGGCGTGATCTCGGGACCGCACGACCGCTACGGCGCGCGCATGGTGTGGGTCGCGACCTTCGTGGTGCTGATCGCGGCCGCGCGCGCCTTCGCCAGGGATGAAGCCGACGATCTATTTTCGCCGCGACAGGAAGTCGGTGACCCCGGTCTTGTAGACCTTGTCGCCGACCGCCCGCATGTGATCGCGGTTCGGAATGTCGAGCACCTCCGAACCCGGAATGATCCGGCCGAGCGCTGACGCCGAGCCCGCAATCTCGTCCTTGCTGCCGACCGCGATCAGAACCGGCACGCGGATGCCGGCCGCCTCCTCGCGCGTCATCAGGCGGCGCGAGCCGCGCAGGCAGGCGGCGAGCGCGCGGCGGTCGGAGCGGGTCTGATCGGCAAAGGCGCGGAAGGTACGGCCGACCGGGTCGGTGACATCGTCGAGCGACGGCGCCTCCAGCGCCAGCGCGACCGCCTCGCCGGGGCCGCCGCCCTCGATCAGTCCGATGCCGATCCCGCCAAGGATCGCCGAGCGCACCCGATCGGAATTCTCTCGCGCCAGGATCGCGGTCATCCGCGAGCCCAGCGAATAGCCCATGATGTCGGCGCGCGCGATTCCGAGATGGTCCATCAGCGCAATCACGTCGCCGGCCATGGTCGCGATCTCGTACTGCGCGGCATCGTAGAGCTTGGCGGATTCGCCGTGGCCACGATTATCGAGCGCGATCACCCGACGGCCGGCCTTGACGAGATCGGACACCCAGGTCGGGTAGATCCAGTTGACGTTCTTGCTCGAGGCAAAGCCGTGCACCAGCACGATCGGTTCGCCCGCGCCTTCGTCGATAAAGGCAATTTCAACATCGCCGTGATGGAAACTCGGCATCATCCATTCCGTTTGTTCTTGGGATTTGCGATTGGCGATCGACAGGCGACCGCAAGCCTAACCCTGGGCGGGCATACTCGCCAAGGTAGCCTGAGCGGCCATCTGCTGCTTCAGGCGCAGCACCTTGCTTCGTCTGAGCCACCCGGCGGTGGCCCGTTCGGTGGTGGCCTTGATCGACGACAGGAAGCCGAACAGCGCCAGCAGCGCGCCGAACAGCCACATGGTGAGATTGAATGCGCCGGCCGCCAGCAGCAGCGCGCCGCGGCCGAGCAGCTTCAGGATCGCGCGGGTCTGGCCGCCCTTGACCTCGGCTATCCGCGCCGCCCGCGCGATCTCCCTCGGATTCTCGGCGACCTTCAGCGTATCCCGCGCAGCGCGAACCCCGGCCGCCTCGCCGATGCGCCCGACGTCCTTGGCGACGCGCACCAGCGCGCCGGCCTTCTCGGCGCGGAAGGCCGCGCGGATCGCGGTTGCGGTTTGCACCGGCCGCAGCACCGAGCCGGATGCGACCGCCTCGCGCAGCGCCGGCTGGTCGACCACCTCGCGGGTCGAACGCCCGGCCCATTCGATCATCCCCTCGCTCAGCCGTCCGGCCTTGCGCGTATCCTTGACCAGCGTCAGCCCGGCGCGCAGCGGCCCGGCGCCGCCGACCGACACATAGGTGGCCGCGGTCACCGCGAGCCCGGCGGCCGCGAGGCCGAGCACCAGCTGGTCGGTGTCCTCGCCCATCACGAGGTGCTTGCCCTCGCGCACGACGTCCCGGACATCACCGAATACGAACAGGTCGCCGGCGACCGTGCCGGACAGGCTTGCGACATCGTCGGCATTGCCGGTCACCAGGCCGGTGGCGAAGCCCTTGGCGTAATGCATGCTGGATGATTGCTCGGCGCGCGCGTCATCGACGCGCTTGGTGAGATCGTCACTAAGTGCGATGCTCTTCTCGCCGGCGAGTTCGACAAAGCTGGCCGCAAGGTCGGCATCGCCGGAAGCCAGTGCCGCCTCGATATTGTCCGCGATCAACGCCGGGTTGTTGCGCAGCACGGAATTGAGCCTGATGTCGGCGAGCGCAGCGGGATCGTCCCGCGCCGCCAGCACGGTGCCGGCATCACGGGCGTGCGGCCAAATAGCCGCGCCCACGGCAGCACTTGCTGCCACGCCGACCACCGCCAAGCTGACGCGCACCCGATTCATCCCGATAAAACCTCTAGTTTTATTCGCCTTGGAGATAGTGTGCCGTTTTTGCGACACAACGGCTCCGACCAAAGGAGGGCTTCTCTGGGACGACAAGATTGTGTCGAATTTGCATGAGCAAATGAGCCATCGGGGCTCTAGGAATCAACTGTTCCCGCCAGTATGGTGCGCGGCATTTCGCGATGCCGCATGCTGTTGATTGCGTCTGCCCATCGTTGCCATCAAGGTGAGAATATGTCCGACCACGTCGTCCCGCACTTCCATAACGATGCCGGTGTCTCGGTGATCGAAATCGGATCGCAGGAGTTCATGTGCGTCGGCGCCAACCCGCCGTTCGACCATCCGCACGTGTTCCTCGACCTCGGCAATGACAACGAGATTATCTGCCCGTACTGCTCGACGCTTTATCGCTTCGCATCCGACCTCGCGGCCGGCGAAGCGCGACCGCCGGAATGCGTGCTGAAAGACAAGGTCGCCTGACCGCTCCGTGGCGCTGACGCGAACCGTCATCGTTGCAGGCGCCGGGATCGGAGGACTGACGGCGTCGCTGACACTGGCGGCACAGGGCTTTCGCGTCGTCGTGCTGGAGAAGGCCGAACGGCTCGAGGAAGCCGGCGCCGGCATCCAGCTCTCTCCCAATGCCAGCCGCATCCTGGTCGAGCTCGGGCTCAAGGAACCGCTTGCGCGGCGCGCGGTCACGCCTGAATCCGTCAACATCCTGAGCGCGCGGGCCGGTGGCGAGATCGCACGGATGCCGCTTGGCCAAGCCGCCGAGTTCCGCGCCGGCGCACCCTATTGGGTGATCCACCGCGCCGATTTGCAGGCGGCGCTGCAGGCCGCCGCGAGCGACCATCCCGATATCGATCTGCGGCTCGGCTGCCAGTTCGAGGATGTGACCAAGCATGCGCGAGGCCTCACCGTCGTGCAACGCCGCGGCAATTCACGGCAGGAGGAATTGGCCGTCGCGCTGATCGGCGCCGACGGCATCTGGTCGTCGGTGCGCGGGCATTTGTTTCCGGATGTACAGCCGCAATTCTCCGGCCTGATCGCCTGGCGCGGCACGCTGGACGCCACCGCCCTGCCGCGTGAATACACCGCACCGCGCGTGCAGCTCTGGATGGGACCGGACGCACATCTCGTCGCCTATCCCATCTCGGCCGGACGCCAGATCAACGTGGTCGCGATCGTATCGGGCACCTGGAACCGGCCGGGCTGGAGCGAGCCCGGCGACATCAACGAGATCAAGGCTGCATTCGCCACCGCGCGCTGGCCCGCGACGGCGCGGATGCTGATCGGCGCGGTCGACGGCTGGCGCAAATGGGCGCTGTTCACCCTGCCCGACATCGGCCGCTGGAGCGAAGGCGCGGTGACGCTGCTCGGCGATGCCGCGCATGCGATGCTGCCGTTCGCCGCGCAAGGCGCCGGCATGGCGATCGAGGATGCGGCCGTGCTCGCCAAGGCCTTGAGCGACGGCACCGGGGAAAACACCGCGGGCATTCCCGCGGCGTTGACGCGCTACGCACGGGTGCGGCGCGGGCGCGTGCTGAAAGTGCAGCGCCTGGCGCGACAGCAGGGCCGCATCTATCATTTGCGCGGGCCGGCGGCGATCGCGCGCGATCTGGCGATCCGCGCCATCGGTCCGGAGCGCATGCTGGCGCGGCAGGACTGGATCTACGACTGGCGAGCCTGAGCTCGGCCAATCACGACCGACCCGTCTGGAAACGCAAGCTTAGTGGACGAGGCCTCGCGGTGCGCGCGGGCCCTTCGCCGCCGGCGTGGAAGCCGCGGGGGCCGCGGCCGCAGGCGTGTCCGGCGTGCTTTCATGGCACCTGCCTTTGCGCCAGGCCTCATCCGCCAGCTTCTGCTGGGAGTGGATCGAGATCAGCTCGTTGCGATAGACCATCTCGGAGACGACAGTACCGCCGACGCCGGTCTCCGCCTTGGCCATCAATTTTTCCTGATCCGCCGCGCGGGTCTTGAGATTGCTGCGCTCGTTCTCGAGCTGCTTGCAATCATAAAGCTCGTACTTGGCGGGATCGGCGAATGCCGACGGCACGGTGTCGCCGATCTGCGCGCAGCCGGAAACGCCCGCAGCCGAGGCGAGCAGCGCGATGACGGCCGCCGCGCGCGACAGCTTCAGGCGGCGTGGGAAACGAACAGACATTCAGCTTTCTTAACCGGACAGTGTTGAGATTGCCTAAAGCAGCCACCGGTGTCCGGATTGAGGCTCAATCGCGGCGGCGCGCTGCTTATCCCAATGCTCGGCCGCCGAGGCAAATGGAATTGCGGGCCGCCGCTTAAGCCTTTGAAAGCTCACCTGTTAGCACCGGATAATGACAATTCCACTCCGCGCCCAAACGCGCTAGAAATCGGCGCGCCTGGCGCAACGCGGACGTGGCGGAACTGGTAGACGCAAGGGACTTAAAATCCCTCGATGGCAACGTCGTGTGGGTTCGAGTCCCACCGCCCGCACCAACCTTCGCATGCCACACGCACCCGAGCGGGCCAGCGTCGTGTTTCCCGGCTGTGGCGCAGTTCACACGCCGCGATCGCTGATTGTCGTAGTCTTACCCGCATTGGAAATTCCGGCCGCGGATTTTCGCGGCTGTTGCATTTCGAAATCAATTTTGGTCGGAGATCGGCGATGGAGATTGCAAAGAGCAATCGGATTGCCAGCGAAACGGCGCGCGATCATGGTGCCCTTACTCTCGAGCATGGCGACGATGCGGCTCATTGCAGCAACGGGCTCAATGCCCAGAATTTCCGCAACGCTGCGCCCGACGACCGCGCGATCTACCGGCGATGGATCCGCGGCGCGATCATGGTGTACGGACTGCTCACGTTTGCCGCTGGAGCGGCGGTCTGGATGAGCGGAACCGGCACCAGACAGACACAGCTCACGAGCTTGTCGAGCCCGAGCAGCATAACACCAGGCCACGGCGATTAGCGGTCGCCGGTTCGGAACCCGTGCACTGCGTATTCGTTGTCATGCCGCAATTGGAGCATGACGATGCCGAACGACGATCCATCCGCGCAGCGCGCAACCGACCAACCCGATCAGCGCAAGGAGTGCCCCTCCCCGCCGCAGCACGCACCACAAGGCGGA
This sequence comes from Bradyrhizobium sp. USDA 4504, assembly GCF_054063995.1. Taxonomy (NCBI): domain Bacteria; kingdom Pseudomonadati; phylum Pseudomonadota; class Alphaproteobacteria; order Hyphomicrobiales; family Nitrobacteraceae; genus Bradyrhizobium; species Bradyrhizobium sp. USDA 4504. The sequence continues at coordinate 3,785,136 of NZ_JBSSGV010000001.1, forward strand.
CCACCGCTCAGCGACGGACTGGAGCAGCTCCGCGACAGCCACACCTGACAAGCGATAGCGCGAAAAGAAAAATGGCCGGGACAAGTCCCGGCCATTTGTTTTGCGTCAAGCCGCAAGCTTACTCGGACTTGTCGATATTCCAGAAGATCGGCGTTGCCGGGCCGTCGAGCACACCGGTCAGCGACTTCCGCCATGCGCTCGGAATGGTGTACTGGCCGAGCGGAACGTAGATCACCTGATCGTAGGCCTCGGTCTGGATTTCCGCGGCGATCTTCTTCTTTTCCTCAGCCGAGCCGGCGCGCGCGAACTTGTCACGCAACTCCTCGATCTTCGCGTCTTCGGCCCAGCCGAACCAGCCGCCATTCTTGCCGCGACCGGTGATCGACGCGTTGACGATCGGGTCGGAGACGTCGGCCGCGACCCAGTTGGTGAAGAACATGTTCCAGCCGCCTTCCTTCGGCGGCTTCTGGCTGGCGCGGCGGGTCACCACGGTCTGCCAGTCGGTGGCCTGCAGGTCGACCTTGAAGCCGGCCTCGCGCAACTGCTGCGCAGCCACGACCGGTTGGGCTTTCAACGTCGTGACGTCGCCCGGCGCCATGATCACCACGGGGGTGCCGTCATAGCCGGATGCGGCAAGCGCCTTCTTGGCTTCCGCCAGGCCGTTGCCCTTCACCAGCGTTTCGGCCCCGACGTCGGTCTCGAGCGGCGTGCCGCAGACGAAGAAGGCGCCGCAGATCCTCTGGTACTTGGCGTTGCCGACCAGCGCGTCGAGCACGTCCTTCTGGTTCATCGCCAGGAACGCAGCCCGGCGCACCTTCGGATTGTCGAACGGCGGATAGAGGAAGTTCATGCGTCCGAGGGTCTGGAAGCCGAACTTGTTCAGGACGTCGATCTTGAGATCCGGATTGGCTTCGAGCACCGGTAGCATGTCGAACGGAAGGTTCTCCATGAAATCGATGTCGCCGGATTGCAACGCGTTCACCGCGGTCTGCGCATCGGCCATCGTGACCCACTCGACACGGTCGACCTTGACCACCTTGCCGCCCGCGGTCCAACTCGCAGGCTCCTTGCGCGGCACGTAGTCCTTGTTCTTCTCATAGACCGCCTTCACGCCCGGCTGGAATTCCGCCTGCACGAATTTGAACGGTCCGGAGCCGATCTGTTCCGGGATCGGCTTGTCCGGCGGCGTCTCGGCCAGACGCTTCGGCATCATGAACGGCACGCGCGATGACGGCTTGCCGATCGATTCCAGCACGAGGCCGTAGGGTTCCTTCAGCTTCAGCGTGATGGTCTTGGCGTCGGTCGCCTCCAGGCTCGCGACGAAGTCCATCAGCTTCTGGCCCATGCCGTCGACCTTGCCCCAACGCTGCAGCGAGGCGACGCAGTCTTCCGCGGTGACCGGCGCGCCGTCGTGCCACTTCAGACCGTCGCGCAGCGTGAACGTGTAGGTCAGCTTGTCGTCGGAAACCTTCCAGTCCGCCATCTGCGGCTGGATCTTGAAATTGGAATCCGTCGCCAGCAGCGTGTCATAGATCATGTAGCCATGATCGCGGGTGATGTAGGCCGTGGTCATGATCGGATCGATGACGCGCAGATCCGAGTGCATCACCGCGGTGATGGTCTTGCCCGCGGCCATCGCCTGCGGCGCGAATGACAATTCCTGCGGCGCGAACGACAGCGCGAGCGCCGTCAACGCGGCCGCTAGCGTGCGGTGTTTCCAACGCGAGATAGGGAACATGCAATCTCTCCTGACGTGTAACTGGTCAAAGCCGGCTTATTCGTTATGCATGTGGTTCGTTATTTAGGCGAACTAACATGCTGTATGGCTTGTGAAATTGAGACTTGCACCAAGCGCCAAGCGCGTCAATCGGTTTCAGGTCGCATCGGACGTACACAAACGAATGAGGCCGCGCGCCAGATTTTGGCTTTACAAAATCGTCGGCTGAGATTTTCGTAACGCGCGCGCGATGCCGGCGCCGTCAGAACAACAAGAGAGAACAACGATGAACCCCGCCAATCTCCCCTTTGATTCCGAAACGATGCTGCAGGGCCTGCGCAGCTGGGTGGAATGCGAAAGCCCGACCTGGGACGCCGCCGCGGTCGAACGCATGCTCGATCTCGCCGCCCGCGAGATGGCGATCATGGGTGCGACGATCGAGCGCATCGCCGGACGCCAGGGCTTCGCGGGCTGCGTCCGCGCCCGTTTCCCCCATCCGAAACAAGGCCAGCCCGGCATCCTGATCGCCGGCCATCTGGACACCGTTCACCCCGTCGGCACGATCGAAAAGCTGAAGTGGCGGCGCGAAGGCAACAAGTGCTTCGGGCCGGGCATCTTCGACATGAAGGGCGGCAACTACCTGTCGATCGAGGCGATCAGGCAATTGGCGCGCGCCTCCTTCACGACTCCGCTGCCGATCACCGTGCTGTTCACCCCCGACGAAGAGGTCGGCACGCCGTCGACGCGCGACATCATCGAGGCGGAAGCCGCGCGCAACAAATATGTGCTGGTGCCGGAGCCCGGCCGTCCGAACAACGGCGTCGTCACCGGCCGTTATGCGATCGCGCGCTTCAACCTGGAAGCCACCGGCAAGCCCAGCCATGCCGGCGCAACGCTGTCTTCCGGTCGCTCCGCGATCCGCGAGATGGCGCGGCAGATCATCGCCATCGACGGCATGACCACCGAGGACTGCACCTTCTCGGTCGGCATCGTGCATGGCGGCCAGTGGGTCAATTGCGTCGCGACGACCTGTACCGGCGAAGCGCTCAGCATGGCCAAGCGCCAGGCCGATCTCGACCGTGGCGTCGAGCGCATGCTGGCACTGTCGGGCACCGCCAACGACGTGACGTTCAAGGTGACGCGCGGCGTCACCCGCCCGGTGTGGGAGCCCGATGCGGGCACCATGGCGCTCTATGAAAAGGCAAAAGGCCTTGCTGCAGCGATGGGTCTCGATCTGCCGCACGGCAGCGCCGGCGGCGGCTCGGACGGCAACTTCACCGGCGCGATGGGCATCCCCACGCTCGACGGCCTCGGCGTTCGCGGCGCCGATGCACATACGCTCAACGAGCACATCGAGGTCGACAGCCTCGCCGAACGCGGCCGCCTGATGGCGGCACTGCTGGCGACGCTGGACTGACATCGATTTGCACTGCACAACACGTTGGCACTGCCGGATCGAAATTTAGCCTTGTCCATTTTTAAGGCTTCGCCTACGGTCCGGCCGTCCAACGCGACGATGCGGGAGAGATCGAACCGACAACAATCGTGTTGTTGGCTTCGGCGCCGACGGAGCAACCGCCCCGGAAACTCTCAGGCAAAAGGACTGTATCGTCAGGACGATCTGGAGAGAGACGAACATGGCCGCACATCAAGGGCCATGACGTCCACCGAAGGGGATAGTTCGCTTCTGGCCACAGCCCGATGCGGATCAAGCTCTCAGGTACCGTGACAGATGGGGCGCCGATGCCGGTTTCACCGGCGGTTCGGCGACTCTAACCCACGGGAGCCTGACAACTATCATGCCACACATCGCGATCATCGGCGCCGGCATCACCGGCGTAACGACGGCCTATGCCCTGCTTGAACGCGGCTACAAGGTGACTGTCCTCGACAGGCATCGCTACGCCGCGATGGAAACCTCGTTCGCCAATGGCGGACAACTCTCCGCCAGCAACGCCGAGGTGTGGAACAGCGCCGCGACCATCCTCAAGGGGCTGCGCTGGATGCTGAGAAGCGACGCGCCGCTGCTGATGAACCCGAAGCCGAGCTGGCACAAATATTCCTGGATCGGCGAGTTCGTAGGCCACATCACGCGCTATCGCGGCAACACCATCGAGACCACGAAGCTCGCCATCGAAGCGCGCAAGCATCTGTTCTCGATCGCAGAGCGCGAAAACATTGCCTTCGATCTCGAACGCCGCGGCATCCTGCACGTCTATCACGACAGGGCCGGCTTCGAAGCCGGCCTCAAGGTCAACGCGCTGCTGCAGCAAGGCGGGCTCGACCGCCGGCCGGTGACCCCGGACGAGATCCGCGTCATCGAACCCGCGCTGCAGACAACCTGCTATGGCGGCTTCTTCACGCCGTCGGACGCGACCGGCGATATTCACAAATTCACGCGTGGGCTTGCCGACGCCTGCATCCGCCGTGGCGCGAGCTTCGTCCATGAAGCCGACGTCGACACGATCGCACACGGCGATGACGGCTTCCGCATCGGCTGGAACGAAGCTGCTTCACATGATGCTGCGGTCGCGACGCGCCAGCAGCTGCAGGCGGACGGGATCGTGATTTGCGCCGGCGTGGCGAGCCGCCACTTCGCCAGCCTGCTCAACGACCGCGTCAATGTCTATCCGGTGAAGGGCTATTCGATCACGGTGCAGCTCGATGCGCCGCAAAGCCGGAATGCGGCCCCAACCGTCAGCCTGCTCGATGAAGCTGCGAAGATCGTCACCAGCCGGCTCGGCGCCGACCGCTTCCGCGTCGCCGGCACCGCCGAGTTCAACGGCTTCAACCGCGACATTCGCGCCGATCGCATTCAACCGCTGGTGGACTGGGTGCGGCATCATTTCCCGGAGATCGACACGTCGAAAGTCGTGCCATGGGCGGGCTTGCGCCCGATGATGCCGAACATGATGCCGGTGGTTCGCGCCGGACGGATTCCGGGCGTGTTCTACAATACGGGCCACGGTCATCTTGGCTGGACACTGTCGGCGGCGACGGCGCAGATGGTGGCCCAGGCGATCGACGATTGGCGCGACCTCGACACGCCGCCGATGGCGCCGACGTTCGGTGCCGGGCTCGACGTGCCCGCCGACGCGCGCAAAGCTGAAATCAATCCACCTTCCAGTGGACTGCTTCAAACTTCACCGGAGGAATAATCGCGGCCAACAGGACTGATTAGCTGCACCGCAAAATCCGCAGCACCGATGGCATGGGACTTGCTCAAGTTCTACCGTGAGTCTGCTACCATCTGTGCTACGGTCTGGTGTGCAACGGTCCCGCTGGGGACTTCATCGACCACAACCCAACGGATCAAATTTGCTCGGATATCTGCTTCGCCGCATCCTCGCCGCCATTCCCGTGATGGGCGTGGTGGCTCTGTTCGTGTTCCTGTTGCTGCGGCTGACGCCGGGCGACCCGGCCGCCATCCTCGCCGGCGACAACGCGACTCCCGAACAGCTCGAACGTATCAGGACCTCGCTTGGTCTGAACGAGCCGATCTACATCCAGTTCTACACCTGGATCGCCAAGTTGCTGCACGGCGACCTCGGCGTCTCCCTGATCTCGAACAAGCCGATCCTCGAAATGATCGTCCCGCGCCTCGAGCCCTCGATCTCGGTCGCGCTGGCCACCATCATCCTCTCGATCCTGGTGGCGGTGCCGCTCGGCGTGATCGCGGCGTGGAAGCACGGCACCTGGATCGACCGCTTCGTGATGGGGCTTTCCGTGCTCGGCTTCTCGGTGCCGGTGTTCGTCATCGGCTATGTGCTGATCCAGATCTTTGCGATCGATCTGCGCTGGGTTCCGGTACAGGGCTTCAAGAGCATCTCGGCCGGCTTCGGTCCGTTCTTCCAGCGCCTCATCCTGCCGACCTGCACACTCTCCTTCATCTATGTCGCGCTGATCGCACGCATGACGCGGGCCTCGATGCTCGATGTGCTCGGCGAGGATTACGTGCGCACGGCGCGGGCCAAGGGCATCGGCGAGACCGGCGTGCTGCTGCGCCATGCGCTGCGCAACGCCGCCGTGCCGGTCATCACGGTGATCGGTTCCGGCTTCGCGCTGCTGATCTCCGGCGTCGTCGTCACCGAGAGCGTGTTCAATCTGCCCGGCATCGGCCGCCTCACCGTCGATGCGGTGCTGGCGCGCGACTATCCGGTGATCCAGGCGATGATCCTGTTGACGTCGGGTATCTACGTCGCGGTCAATCTGTTGATCGACCTCGCCTACACCCTGCTCGATCCTCGTATCCGGTACTGAGCAATGGCGATCGAAACCCTTCCCGAATCCTCGCTTCCCGTTACCCGGCCGTTCCGCGTCAAGTTCGGCTTCCTGACGTCGACGCCGATCATCGCGGTTGCGACGATCAGCCTCGCCCTCATCATCCTGATGGCGATCTTCGCGCCGCTGCTTGCGCCGCACGATCCTCTGCTGCTGACGCCGTCGCAGCGGCTGAAGCCGTCGAGCGCGCAATATCTGCTCGGCACCGACGCTTATGGCCGCGACCTGTTGTCGCGCATCATCTACGGCGCACGGATCTCGCTGGTGATCGGGCTCGGCGCCGCCGTCTGCTCGATCGCCATCGGCCTTCTGATCGGCCTCGTCGCCGGCTTCTTCCGCTGGGTCGATGCGGTGCTGATGCGCGTGATGGACGGCCTGATGGCGATCCCCGCCATCCTGCTCGCGATCGCCGTGGTGTCGCTGTCGGGCGCCAGCATCTGGACCGTGATGGTCGCGATCACCATCCCCGAGATCCCGCGCGTGGCGCGGCTGGTGCGCTCGGTGGTGCTGACCGCACGCGAGGAACCTTATGTCGAGGCCGCGATCTCGCTCGGCACCAGCCTGCCGAAGATCATGTGGCGGCATTTGATGCCGAACACGATCGCGCCGCTGATCGTGCAAGGCACCTATGTCTGCGCGTCCGCGATCCTGACCGAGGCGATCCTGTCGTTCCTCGGCGCCGGCATCTCGCCGGAAACGCCGACCTGGGGCAACATCATGGCCGAGGGCCGCGCCTATTTCCAGGTCAAGCCGTCGCTGATCTTCTGGCCGGGGCTGCTGCTCTCGATCGCCATTCTCAGCGTCAACCTGATCGGCGACGCCGCCCGCGACGCGCTCGATCCCCGCATGAAGCAGCGTGAGGGCAAGTGACGGCTTCAGCTCTTCTGAAGCCGTCATTCCGGGGCGATGCGAAGCATCGAACCCGGAATCTCGAGATTCCGGGTCTGGTGCTGGCGCACCATCCCGGAATGACAGTGGGTAAATTCCTTCACAGCGCCAAGAGACCCTGACATGACCAACGTCGTCCTCGACATCAGCAATCTCGTCGTCGGCCTCGGCCGCAAGGCGGATGCGCATCGCATCATCGACGACCTCTCGCTGCAGGTACGTGAAAGCGAGACGCTGTGCCTGGTCGGCGAAAGCGGCTCGGGCAAGTCGGTGACATCGCTCACCGTGATGGGCCTGCAGCAGAAGGGCACGCTGGTGCCGTCTGGCGGCAGCGTCAAACTGGTCGGCGAGGAACTGCTCACCGCCAGCGACCGGCGGCTGCGGCAACTCCGCGCCACGCGGATGGCGATGATCTTCCAGGAGCCGATGACCGCGCTCAATCCCGTGGTGCCGGTAGGCCGCCAGATCGACGAGGTGCTGCGCGCCCACACAGATCTCGATGCCCGCGCGCGGCGCCAGAAGATTTTGGCGATGATGGAGCATGTGCGGCTGCCGGACGTGGAGCGCATCTTCTCCTCCTACCCGCACCGCCTCTCGGGCGGTCAGCGCCAGCGCATCATGATCGCGATGGCGCTGGTGCTGGAGCCGAAGCTCCTGATCGCGGACGAGCCGACCACCGCGCTCGACGTCACCACCCAGAAGCAGATCCTCACCTTGATCCGCGACCTGCAACGCGATCACGGCACCGCGGTTCTGTTTATCACCCACGACATGGGCGTGGTGGCCGAGATCGCCGACCGCGTCGCGGTGATGCGGCACGGCCGCCTGGTCGAAACCGGCCCGCTGCAGGACGTGCTGCGCAATCCGAAGATGGAGTACACCCGCAACCTCTTGTCCTCGGTGCCGAGCCTGGTGCCGCGCGCGCCGCGCCCGGAGACGACCGAGCCCGTGGTGCTGGAAGCCAACGAGCTCAGCAAGGTCTACCGGGAGCGGTCGCTGTACGGCAAAGCCCGCGAGGTCGCCGCCGCCAGCAACGTCACGCTCACTCTGCGCAAGGGCCGCACGCTCGGCATCGTCGGCGAAAGCGGTTCCGGCAAGTCGACGGTGGCGCGCTGCATCGTCCGCCTGATCGATCCGACCTCGGGCGGGGTACGCCTCGCCGGCCGCGAGATCTCCGACCTGTCGCGCCGGCTGTTGCAGCCGCATCGCCAGAAGATCCAGATCATCTTCCAGGACCCCTACCGCTCGCTCAATCCGCGCGTCACCGTCGGCGAGAGCATCGCGGAAGGCCCGGTCAATTATGGCATGCCGCGCAAGGATGCGCTGGCGCGGGCGCGCGAGCTGCTCGAGCTCGTCCATTTGCCGCCCGACGCGATCTCGCGCTATCCGCACCAGTTCTCCGGCGGCCAACGCCAGCGCATCGCGATCGCGCGCGCGCTGGCGCTCGATCCCGACGTGCTCGTCGCGGATGAGGCGGTGTCCGCGCTCGACGTCTCGGTGCAGGCGCAGGTTCTGGATCTGCTTGACGAAATCCAGCGCCGGCTGGGCATCGCGCTGCTGTTCATCACGCATGATTTGCGCGTCGCCGCACAAATCTGCGACGACGTCGCCGTGATGCAGCATGGCCGCGTCGTGGAACAGGGACCGGCCGCCGAGGTGCTGACCAATCCGCAGCAGGCCTATACCCGCGCGCTGCTCGATGCGGCGCCCGGACGCGATTGGGACTTCGCCAACTTCCGCCCCGTTTCGGAAGGCATTGTGGCGACGGCCTAGGTCTTTAGCCTCAAGCCTTTCCGCCCACAGGGCATGCAAATCCGCTGGTGCTCCCCGGCTTGCGCTGGGCGCGACGACACGCTTAACGTCGCGCGCTAGAGCGTGGCCCTGAAGGTGGACGCCGGTCTTCCCCGGAGATCACGCTCCAACCAACGAGATGAGATCATGACGCGCGTCGTTATGATCGCATCATGATCGAAGAAACGTATCGAGACCGACTTGATGACCCGCATTGCCGTTGGCGGCTTCCTGCACGAGACCAATACCTTCGCACCGACGAAGGCAACCTATGACGATTTCGTGCATGGCGGCGGCTGGCCGTCGATGACGCATGGCGCCGACGTGCTCAAGGTCATGCGCAAGATCAATGTCGGCCTCGCCGGCTTTGTCGAGGCGGCGGAAGCCAATGGCTGGGAGCTGGTGCCGACGATCTTCGCCGCGGCGAGCCCGTCGGCGCATGTCAGCAAGGATGCGTTCGAGCGGATCGTGACGGAAATGGTCGACGGCATCGCCGCGGCCGGACCGATCGATGCCGTCTATCTCGACCTGCACGGCGCCATGGTCACCGAGCATTATGACGACGGCGAAGGCGAAACGCTGGCCCGCGTGCGCAAGGCGATCGGCAACGAGCTGCCGCTGGTGGCGAGCCTCGATCTGCATGCGAATGTCTCGCCAAAGATGATCGAGCATGCCGATGCGCTGATTGCCTACCGCACCTATCCGCATGTCGACATGGCCGAAACCGGCCGCGCCTGCGCCCGGCATCTGGCGCTGATGCTCAAGTCCAGGCAGCGCTTCGCAAAGGCATTCCGGCAACTGCCGTTCCTGATCCCGATCAGCTGGCAATGCACCAACGACCAGCCGACCAAGGGCATCTATCAGAAGCTCGCCGCCCTCGAGAGCGACGCGGTGCCGACGCTGTCGTTTGCGCCGGGCTTCCCGGCCGCCGATTTCAGGGATTGCGGGCCGAGCGTATTCGCTTACGGCCGGACCCAGGCCGATGCGGATGCCGCCGCCGACAAGGTCGTCGCCCTGGTCGAGAGCCATGAGGATGATTTCGACGGCCGGATCTATTCGCCCGACGAAGGCGTGCGGCTGGCGATGGAACTGGCGAAATCGGCCAGCAAGCCGATTATCATCGCCGACACCCAGGACAATCCCGGCGCCGGCGGCGATTCCGACACCACCGGCATGCTGCGCGCACTGGTGCGCAACAGGGCGAGTGCCGCAACCGGCGTGATCTACGACCCGCAATCCGCGAAGGCCGCGCACACCGCCGGTGTCGGCGCATCAGTCACGCTCGAGCTCGGTGGCAAGTCCGGCATTCCCGGCGACGCGCCATACCGGGAGACTTTTGTCGTCGAGCAGCTCTCGGATGGAAAATTCGTGGCTCCCGGTCCCTATTTCGGCGGCCGCGACATGGACATGGGCCCCTCGGCCTGCCTGCGGGTCGGCAACGTGCGCGTCGTGGTCGGCTCCTACAAGGCCCAGCTTGCCGACCAGGCGATGTACCGCTATGTCGGCATCGAGCCGACGGCACAGAAGATTTTGGTCAACAAGAGCTCGGTGCATTTCCGCGCCGATTTCGAGCCGATCGCCGAGAAGCTCTTGATCTGCGCCGCCCCCGGCGCGATGCCCGCCGATACCGCCACGCTGCCGTGGAAACATTTGCGTCCCGGCATTCGTATCAAGCCGAACGGCCCTACTTTCACACCCACCTCCCCATCACGCACAAACGGATAGAGAGCCATGCCGACCATTGAGCGCATCGACAGTTTTGCCGACGAACTCACCGCCATCAGACGGGATCTGCATGCGCATCCCGAGATCGGCTTCGAGGAGGTCCGCACCTCGGGCATCGTCGCCGACAAGCTGACGAGCTGGGGCATCGAGGTGCATCGCGGCCTCGGCGGCACCGGCGTGGTCGGTGTGCTCAAGGGCAAGGGCAACAGCACCAAGAAGATCGGCCTGCGCGCCGACATGGACGCGCTGCCGATGGAGGAGAACACCAATCTGAAGTGGCGTTCGACCATCCCCGGCCGCTTCCACGGCTGCGGCCATGACGGCCACACCACGATGCTGCTCGGCTCGGCGCGCTATCTCGCCGAGACCCGCAATTTCGACGGCACCGTGCATTTCATCTTCCAGCCGGCCGAGGAAGGCCTCGGCGGCGCGCGCGCCATGATCAAGGACGGCCTGTTCAAGCAGTTCCCCTGCGACGAGGTCTATGGCCTGCACAACGCGCCGGACCTCAACCATGGCGAGATCGCGATCCTGCCGGGCCCGGCAATGGCCGCAGCCGACTTCTTCGACATCAGGATCCAGGGCTACGGCGCGCATGGCGCGATGCCGGAGCGTTCCAAGGACGCGGTCGTGATCGCAATGACGCTCGGACAGGCGTTGCAGTCGATCGTCAGCCGCAACGTCGATCCGCTGCAGGCTGCGGTGCTGTCGATCACGCAGATCCATTCCGGGTCGGCGTACAACGTCATTCCCGGCGAAGCCTGGATGTGCGGCACGGTGCGCTGCTTCTCCGACGAGATTCGTGAGCTGATCCGCAAGCGCATGCGCGAAATCTCCGCCGGCTTTGCGGCGGCATATGGCGCCGAAATCTCGGTCGAGATCCGCGACGGCTTCAGCGTGCTGGTGAATCAGGAAGAGCAGTCCCGCGTGGTCGAGGAAGTCGCGCGCACCGTCGTCGACCCGGCCAAGGTCATCACCCGCTCGACACCCAAGATGGGCAGCGAGGATTTCGCCGACATGATGCAGGCCATTCCCGGCGCGTATTTCTGGGTCGGCCATGACGGCTCCGTGCCCGTTCACAATCCCGGTTACGTTCTCGACGACAAGATCCTGCCGATCGGCGCCAGCATGTTCGCCCGCATCATCGAGAAACGCATGCCGGCAGGTGCGCATGCATAAGCCCAAAGGGGACGCCATCACGTCGCTGCACGATCTCTCCGCCGTCGACCTGCTCGCCGGCTATCGTGCCAAGCAGTTCTCGCCGTCCGAGGTGCTGGAGGAAATCATCTCCCAGGTCGCGACCTGGGAGCCGCACATCAAGGCGCTGTATTTGTACGACCCGGAAGGGGCGCGGAAGGTCGCCAGGACCTCGACCGAGCGCTGGCAGCAGGCCGAGCCGGCCGGCACGCTCGATGGCGTTCCCGCCACCATCAAGGACAATGTCGCGACCAAGGGGCAGCCGGTGCCGCTGGGCGCGGCGAGCGTCAAGCTGGCGCCCGCGGAGAAGGATGCACCGCCTGCGGCGCGGCTGCGCGAGGCCGGCTGCGTGATCTTCTCCAAGACCACGATGCCGGACTACGGCATGCTGTCGTCGGGCCTGTCCTCGTTCCATCCCCTGACCCGCAATCCCTGGGATGTCAGCAAGAACCCCGGCGGCTCGAGCGCCGGCGCGGGCGCGGCAGGCGCTGCCGGCTATGGTCCCTTGCATCTCGGCACCGATATCGGCGGCTCGGTGCGGCTGCCGGCCAACTGGTGCGGCCTCGTCGCATTGAAACCGAGCCTCGGCCGCGTGCCGATCGACCCGCCCTATGTCGGCCGCGTCGCCGGTCCGATGACCCGCACCGTCGACGACGCCGCGCTGATGATGAGCGTATTGTCGCGTCCCGATCGCCGCGACGGCATGAGCCTGCCGGCGCTCGAGGTGAACTGGAAGGCGCTGGAGAAGTCGCCGCGCAAGCTGCGCATCGGGCTGATGCTCGACGCCGGCTCCGGCCAGAAGGTCGAGAAGGAGGTTCGCGAGGTCGTCGTGAAGGCTGCGAAGGCGTTCGAATCCGCCGGCGCCGTCATCACCGAGATCGACGGCATCCTGACGCCCGAGATGCTCGAAGGGCTCGACAATTTCTGGCGCGCTAGGACCTGGGACGAGCTGTCGAAACTGTCGCAGGCCGACCGCGGCAAGACCCTGCCCTACATCCTCAACTGGGCAGAAGCCGGCGCAAAGCTCTCCGGCGTCGATGTGGTGCGCGGCTTCAACATGACGATGGCGATCCGCGCGGCCGCCGCGAAATTGTTCTGCGAGGTCGACTACGTGATCTCGCCAGTATCGCCGGTGGTGAACTTCCCGGCGGAGTTCGCCGCGCCGCTCAACGACCCGGCAAAGCCGTTCGAGCACATCTGCTTTACCGTGCCGTGGAATATGTCGGAGAACCCGGCGCTGTCGATCAACGCCGGCTACGACAAGAAGGGCTTTCCGATCGGCGTCCAGATCATCGGCCGCCGCTTCGACGACATCGGCGTGCTCGGCATGGGCAAGGCGTTCGAAGGCCTGCGCGGCCCGCAGAAGCCGTGGCCCGCGCCGCCGAAGAAGTAAAGCAGCGCCTCAACGCAAGTCAGGATGCGCGGAGCCAGGCCCGCGCATCCCTCTTCTTCACAACGGATGATTGCCGGGTTAACTGGATGGAGACGCGCGCCAGCGCCGTTCATTCAAGAAAACCGAGAGGAAATCATCCCCATGGCGTATGAGACGATCAAGTACGAGGTCGCCGAGCAGATCCTGACCATCACGCTGAACCGGCCCGACAAGCTCAACGCCTTCAACGCCACGATGCAGCAGGAGCTGATCGACGCGTTCGACAAAGCCGACAAGGACGACGACGTCAGGGCCATCATCGTGACCGGTGCGGGCCGCGGCTTCTGCGCCGGCGCCGATCTTTCCTCCGGCGCCAACACGTTCGACCGCGATGCGCGGCGCGGCCCGGTCAAGCGCAATGCCGACGGCAGCGTCGACTACAGCGATCCGCAGGTGCGTGACGGCGGCGGGCAAGTGACGCTGCGCATCTTCAAGTGCCTGAAGCCGGTGATCGCTGCCGTGAACGGCCCGGCGGTCGGCATCGGCGTCACCATGCAGCTTGCGATGGATATCCGCATCGCTTCCGACGCCGCGCGCTTCGGCTTTGTGTTCTCCCAGCGCGGCATCGTGCCGGAAGCCGCATCGAGCTGGTTCCTGCCGCGCATCGTCGGCATCTCGCAGGCGCTGGAATGGTGCTATTCCGGCCGCGTCTTCCCGGCGCAGGAAGCGCTTGCCGGGCGGCTCGTCAGCAAGTTGGTGCCGCCGGACGATCTGCTGCCGACCGCGCGTGCGCTCGCCAAGGAGTTCGCGGCCAAGACCGCGCCGGTGTCGGTGGCGCTGATCCGCCAGATGATGTGGCGCATGATGGGCGCCGACGATCCGATGGAGGCGCACAAGGTCGACAGCCGCGGCATCTATGCCCGCGGCCGCTCCGACGACGTCAAGGAAGGCGTGGTGTCGTTCCTGGAAAAGCGCCCCGCGCAGTTCAAGAATAAGGTGTCGTCGGACATGCCCGACTATTTCCCGTGGTGGCAAGAGCGCGACTATAAGTGAACGAACGGCGTCAAGCGGCGTTCACACTTGACGGCGTCGTCCTGCTGCACGGCATCAGCAGGACGGCGCGCTCGTTGCGCAGGATGGAGCTGGCACTGAAGGCTGCCGGCTTTGCCACCCTCAATCTCGACTATGACAGCCGGCGCAAGCCGCTCGACGCGCTGGCCGAGGACATCCATCCTTCGCTTGATCAATTCGCGGAGAGCCTCGACGGCTCCGTGAACTTCGTCTGCCATTCCATGGGCGGTCTTCTGGCGCGCGTCTATCTGGCAAGGCATCGCCCGGCGCGGCTCGGCCGCGTCGTGATGCTGGGCACACCGAACGGCGGCAGCGAGATCGCCGACCGCCTGAAGAACCTCGCGGCTTATCGCGCCTATTTCGGTCCGGCCGGCCAGCAGCTCGTCACCCGCCGCGATGCCGCGACCAGCGCGCTGCTGCCGCCGATCGACTATTCCGCCGGCATCATTGCCGGCAACCGTTCGGTCTATCCGATCACCTCCATGGCCCTGCCGCGACCGCATGACGGCCGGGTGTCGGTTACCAACACCAGGCTCGAGGGCATGGCCGATCACATCGTGATCCGCACCTCGCATCCCTGGCTGGTGCGCAACGCCGATGCGATCGCGCAGACCATCGCGTTCTTGCGAGAGGGGCAATTCAGCACAAATCGTCAGGTGGACTAGGCGTGGGCGTTACCCATCCTGTGCAGCTTGAGCATGGCATAGACCGCATTGTTGGCTGGCGTAGGAATGCCAAGCGGGCGGGCGAACTCCACCACCTTTCCGGCGAGCCAGTCGAGTTCGAGCCGGTTGCCGCGTTCGAGATCGTGCAGCATGGAAGCCTTGAAGGTGGGCGGCGAGGCTTCCGCGAATTTCATTCGGTCCTCGGCAAAATTCTCCGGAATGGGAACGCCTTTGGCACGGCCGACCGCCACCACCTCGCTCATCAGGCTGTAAAAGAACGCTCGCGTATCCGGGTCGGCCAGGATCGGCCCCAGCGGCTGGCGAGCCGTTGCGGTCGCGCCTGATAGTCCGACGAGGAATACAAATTTCTGCCAGCGCTCGCGGTCAATCCCGTCGGACACCGAGATGTCGATGCCGGCCGCTTGAGCGGCGTCGGCAAAGGCCTTGAGGCCGTCATCGGGCTTACCGTCGGTTCTGCCGCAGACCATGCGCGCGAACTGGCTCGTGTGGGTGACGACGCCAGGCGCGGACAGCACTGTAGCAATGTAGGCACTTCCGGCGACCACATTGTCGGCGCCGAGAATCGGGGCGATCCTCTCGGCGCTATCGACCCCGTTTTGCAGCGGGATCACCCGGGTGCGCGGTCCGACCAGGGGGAGAGACAACCTGGCTGCCGTCTCGCTGTCCCAAAGCTTGACCGCGAACAGCACGATATCGACCGGACCGACCATGGCAGGATCATCGGTCACGTTGGGTTCGGGCAAATGAAGATTGCCGAGCACACTCTCGACCTTGAGACCGTTCTTTCTGATCGCCTCGAGGTTGGAGCCGCGTGCGATAAAGAACACGTCGTGCCCTGCCGCGGCCATACGTGCTCCGAAATAACCGCCGAGGGCACCGGCCGCCATCACAGCGATACGCATGTCATATCCTCCCCCCTGCAACGACACTCAGCCGGCAGAGGATATCACCCGACGGACCTGGGTTCGATTCCTTGAACGCCGGGCCCATCGCGTCATTTGGCTGCACTGCAGAATTTGGTCTGCTATCGGTGCATGGCGGACGCTGGCAAGCCGCCTGCCCGACGGATCTATGGCTTCACGGCCTCGTCAGCAGCGCCACACGCCCGATCGCCTTGCGCTCGATCAACAGCCGCATCGCCTTCGCATAGTCTTCCAGCGGCAGCCGGTGCGAGATATTCG
Organism: Bradyrhizobium sp. USDA 4504; assembly: GCF_054063995.1. Taxonomy (NCBI): domain Bacteria; kingdom Pseudomonadati; phylum Pseudomonadota; class Alphaproteobacteria; order Hyphomicrobiales; family Nitrobacteraceae; genus Bradyrhizobium; species Bradyrhizobium sp. USDA 4504. Next base: position 3,801,045 of record NZ_JBSSGV010000001.1, read on the forward strand.
GCCGCACCCGGCCGGCCTCGGCCCATTCGCTCAGCGCCTTGAACCTGACCTCGCCGAGTGCGGGATCCTTGCGCACTGCCTCGCCGGCGCGAACGCCGAGCACGCTCGCGCCCTTGATCATCAACAGATTGGTGCGGGCGAGACCGATGCCGCCGGTGAAGCCGACGACGAGAATCCGTGCGCCCCAGTTGATGCAGCGCATCGAATTCTCGAACACCTCGCCGCCGACAGGATCGAACACGACATCCGCGCCGCGACCGTCGGTGAGGCGCTTGACCGCATCGCGGAACGGCTCGCGCGCATAGAGCACGAGATGGTCCGCGCCGCGCGCCTTGGCGATCGCAAGCTTGTCCTCGCTCGAAGCCGCGGCGATCACGGTGGCGCCGAGCAGCTTGCCGATCTCGACCGCGGCAAGTCCGACGCCGCCGCCGGCGCCATGCACCAGCAGCACCTCGCCCGGCTTGATCTGCCCGCGGTCGATCAGCGCATGATAGGCGGTGCCATGCGCGGCCAGGAAGGTCGCGCCTTCCGCGTAGTCGAAGGTCGACGGCACCGGCACGAGTTGCGACGGCGTTGCAACCGTCTCGTCGCAATAGGCGCCGAAGCGCATCTTGACGATCACCTTGTCGCCAACTGCGACACCGGCTGCGTCATTGACCTCGACGACATCGCCGGCGGCTTCCGAGCCCGGCGTGAACGGCAGCGGCGGCTTGAGCTGGTACTCGCCGGCGGCCATCAGGATGTCGGGAAAGTTGATCCCGGCGGCGCGGATCGCGACCCGCACCTGGCCCGGCTGCAAAGGCGCCGAGGTAAAGTTCTCGAGCTGCAAGCGCTCGGGCAGGCCCAGCTCGCGGCAAACGACGGCTTTCGGCATCAGGCGGCCCGCGCCTTGACGCGTGCCAGCGCCTCGCGGATCAACGGCAGGCGATCGTTGCCGAAATACATGTCGGTCTTGTCGAGATAGATCGTCGGCGAGCCGAAACCGCCGCGCGCCATCACCTCCTCGGTGTTGGCCTTGAGCTGATCCTTGATCGCCTGGTCGCCGATGCCGGCAAGGAATTGCGCCGGATCGATCCCGAGTTTAGTGCAGATCTCGGTCAGCACCGCATCCTGCGAGATGTCCTTGTCGTCACCCCAATAGGCCTCGAACACCGCGCGTGCGAACGGCACCATCTTCTCGTTGCCGAGAAGGATGCAGCCGCGCATCGCCTTGACGCTGTTCACCGGGAATACGGTCGGCGGCATCTTGATCGCAAGGCCGGCCGAGCGCGCCCAGTCGGCGAGATCCTTCTTCATGTAGCGCGCCTTCAGCGGCACCGGCTTCTCGCGCTGCGCATAGACCGACGGGTTGACGGTGTTGAAGATGCCGCCGACCAGGATCGGCCGCCAGGTGATCGGAGCGTCGAACTCCTTCGCGATCGGCTGGATGTTGTGCCAGGCGAGATAGGTCCACGGGCTGGAGCAGTCGAAGAAGAATTCGATCATGGCGTTTCCTTTGTCTTTTCCACATTCATTCTCGTCATTCCGGGATGCACCGCAAGGCGCAGAGCTTGCGACTGTGTCGCGCTGCGGAATAACGGGCATCATTTCTTCTCGACCAATTCCTTCGCACGCTGGCCGAACATGTTCTTGCGTGATTCCTCGTCAAACGGCTCCTTGACGAACTTTCCGATCGCAAGCCCCGCCTGCACCTGCGGCCGGGCGCGCACGGTGGCGTACCAGCGCTTGATGTTCGGAAAATCGTCGAGGGTGAAGCCCTGCGCCTTGTGGGTCATGGTCCAGGGGAAGCAGGCGATGTCGGCGATCGAATAGTCGTCGCCTGCGATATAGGCGCCGGTCCTGCCGAGCTGGCGGTCGAGCACGCCATAGAGCCGCGCCGTCTCGTCGCGGTAGCGCTCGATCGCGTAGGGAATCTTCTCGGCCGCATAGAGCGCGAAATGGCCGTGCTGGCCGAGCATCGGCCCGAGGCCGCCCATCTGCCACATCACCCATTGGATGACGTTCGACCGCGCACGCAACTCCCGCGACAGGAAACGGCCGGTCTTGTCGGCGAGATAGATCAGGATCGCGCCGGTCTCGAACACCGAGAACGGCCCGCCGCCGTCGGCCGGTTGATGGTCGACGATCGCGGGGATCCGGTTGTTCGGGCTGATCGCCAGGAATTCGGGCCGAAACTGCTCGCCGGCGCGGATGTTCACCGGGATCACCTTGTAGGGCAGCCCCAGTTCCTCCAGCATGATCGAGATCTTCCAGCCGTTCGGCGTCGGCGCGTAGTGCAGATCGATCATCGGCGTTCTATTCCCCATCACAAAGACTTTTGTTGTTCTGTACCTCCACCTTAGGACATGGCACACAGGCCCTCAATCAGAACCCAACGGGAGGCACCCATGCTGTTTCCAACCACGATCGCTGGCTCGCTGCCGAAGCCGGAATGGCTGGCGGAGCCGAACATGCTGTGGGCACCGTGGAAGTCGGAGGGCACCGAGCTCGCCCGCGCCAAGCGCGATGCCACGGTGCTTGCGGTCAAGCTGCAGGAAGATGCCGGCGTCGACATCGTCACCGAGGGCGAGCAGGCGCGCCAGCATTTCGTGCACGGCTTCCTGGAGCGGATCGAGGGCATCGATTTCGCCCACAAGGTCGAGATGGGTATCCGCAAGGACCGCTATAAGGCGATGGTGCCGCAGGTGGTCGCACCGCTGCAGCTCAAGGGACGCGTCCACGAGAGCGAGGCCCGTGCGGCCCGCGCGCACACCAGGAACCGGCTGAAATTCACCATGCCCGGCCCGATGACGATCATCGATACCATCGCCGACAAATATTACGGCGACCGCGTGAAGATGGCCTTCGCTTTCGCCGAGCTTTTGAATCAGGAGGCGAAGGCGTTGCAGGCCGACGGCGTCGACATGATCCAGTTCGACGAGCCCGCCTTCAACGTCTACATGGACCAAGTGCGCGACTGGGGCATCAAGGCGCTGGAGCGCGCCGCCGAAGGTCTGACCTGCGCCACCGCCGTGCACATCTGCTATGGCTACGGCATCAAGGCCAACACCGACTGGAAGCAGACGCTTGGCGGCGAGTGGCGGCAATACGAGGAGACGTTTCCCGTCATCGACAAGAGCACGATCCAGCAGGTCGCGATCGAATGCCGCAACTCGAAGGTGCCGATCGAACTGCTGGCGGCACTCCCCGGCAAGATCGTGCAGGCCGGCGTGATCGACGTCGCCAGCGACGAGATCGAAACCGCGGAGGACGTCGTCAAGGCGATCGAGGCGGTCGCGAAGCACGTGCCGAAGGGCAACATCATCGCGACCACCAATTGCGGCATGGCGCCGATGCGGCGGGACATCGCGGAAGCCAAGCTGATCGCGCTGGGCGCCGGTACCAAGCTGGCGCGGCAGCGGCTGGCGTAAGGATGACGCCGGCCAATCAACCCAGAACGGCCATCGCGCTCGGATGCAACACCGGCCGGTAGCCGGCCTGGAAGGCGCGCAACGTCGATGGCGGCGTCAGCAGCATGGCCGGCTCGGGTACGTCGGCCCGGCTGTAACCGGCGAACGACCAGCGCAACGTGGCGCCGTCGGCGACGAGGTAGCTCTCCCCGCTCGCCTGCACCATCGTCCCGTCGGGCAAGTCGCGCAATCGCATCGGCAGCGGATGCAGCCGCTTCTTGCCGCGGTCGAGCCGCTCGGCGTGCAGCACCGCATCCATCGCCTTGGCGCTGAGATCGCTTACGCCGTTGCCCTGCTCCCAGCAGCTGCGAAACTGCTTGGCATCGTCACGGCGGCAGTAGAAGCAGGGCCGGTGTCCGGCCGCGAACGCGGTGGCCTCATCGAGGAAGAACAGCTCGGTCCAGCTCTGCCGGCTCATCACCTCGCGCCGCCGTCCCCTGAACTCGCAGACGCAGGTGAGCCACGCCGGGCTCGACCAGCGCTTGTTCAGCAGCGTGCGCGTCGCCGGATCGTGGATGATGCCGCGATTGCCGGTGAAGGTGCCGCGATGGTCCGTCGCGACGATGTCGCCGGTGGGCGTGACGCGGTTTTGCAGGGGCATGTTTCTTACTTCCCCCTCGCCCCGCTCTTGCGGGGAGAGGGTTGGGGTGAGGGGCTTGTCCGCAAAGATAGTGAGAGATGAACTCGCGGTGACTCCCCCTCACCCGATCGCTCCGCGATCGACCTCTCGCCGCAAGCGGGGCGAGGTGACTCCTCACGCCGCCCCGTCGCGGATCGGCGGCTGGAACGACAGCGCGGTATCCCAGGGAAAGTAGATCCAGGTGTCCTGCGACACCTCGGTGATGTAGGTGTCGACCAGCGGCCGGCCCTTCGGCTTGGCGTACACGGTCGCGAAATGCGCATCGGGCAGCAATTGGCGCACCAGCCTGCCGGTCTTGCCGGTATCGACGAGGTCGTCGACGATCAAGAGCCCCTTGCCGGTGCCGCCGCCGAGCTTGGCAGTCTGCTCCGAAATGCCCTTGAGCACTTTCAGGTCGCCCTGCTTGTCGTGGTCGTAGCTGGCGACGCAGACGGTATCGATCACCCGCAAGCCGAGCTCGCGCGCCACGATCGCCGCGGGCACCAGCCCGCCGCGGGTGATCGCGATCACCGCTTGGAACGGGCCGACCTCATTGAGCCGCCAGGTCAGCGCCCGGCAGTCCCGATGGAATTGATCCCACGAGACCGGAAACGGCCTGCCGGCTCGCTCCTGTACACTCGGTTCGGAATTTCGTTCAGCCATATCGTCTCAACCCGCCGGCTTCTTCTGCGCGGCCTGCACTTGCTTCAGCATCTCCTTCACCGCGATCATCGCCGCGGCGAGCTTTTCCGGATCGCGCGAGCGGACCACGAGATTGGTGTTCGGCTTCTGGTTCTCGTCCTGGAACGGATAGCTGCCGATGATGGTGTCGGGATTGGCTTCCGCGATCGCCCGCAGCGGGCCGCCGATGTCGCCTTCCCGCGCATCGGCCCTGACCGAATCCGACAGCATCCGCACGCCGGACTTCAGGGTCGGCGCCACGATGTCCATCATCGCCTGCATGATGCTGGGGATGCCGGCCATCACGATGACATTGCCGAGCTTGAAGCCCGGCGCCAGGATGGTCGCGCTCTGGATCAGCTCGGCGCCGTCGGGCACCCGGGCCATCCGCAGCCGCGCCTCGTTGAGGTCCTGCTCGCTCCAGCGCTCCCTGAACCGCGCCACCACCTCGGGGTGATGATGGATATCGACCCCGAACGCCTTCGCCACGCTGTCAGCGGTGATGTCGTCATGGGTCGGCCCGATGCCGCCGGTGGTGAACACGTAGGTGTACCTATGCCGCAGCGCATCAAGGGCAGAGACGATGTCGGCCTCGTCATCGGCGACGACGCGGACCTCCTTCAGGTCGATGCCGATGTTGGTCAGGTATTCGGCGATGAAGCCGATGTTCTTGTCCTTGGTCCGGCCGGACAGGATCTCGTCGCCGATCACCAATATCCCCGCCGTGACGATCTCGCTCATGGTCTCATTCCCTAACTTGATCCCCTGACATTGCCGATCCAATGCCTTGATGTCACGGGGTTTTGCCGCCGAATTAAGCAGACCTCAGCCGGTTTTTCGGGCAGGCCTTCCACCTCACCCATAGCAAATGCCGCAAGCCAATGCATATCGCGCTGGCCCGCCCCTTGCTACCATCCCATCAAGTCATGCACTGTGTCACAGGGCTTGGGAGGGCAGTCGGGCTATATGGCAGTCGCGTTCGACGAGATGAATGGCCTCGGCGAGGATCTCCGCCCGGCCTACCAGGAGCTCTCCCGCTGGCTCAAAGAGACGCCGCCGGATGCGCTCGAATATCGACGCCAGGAAGCGGAGCTGCTGTTCCGCCGGATCGGCATCACCTTCGCGGTCTATGGCGATGCCGAGGCCCAGGAGCGGCTGATCCCGTTCGACGTCATCCCCCGCATCATGTCGGCGACCGAGTGGACGCTGCTGGAGAAGGGCCTCAAGCAGCGCGTGCTCGCGCTCAACATGTTCTTGAAAGACATCTATCACGGCCGCGACATCCTGCGCGCCAACGTCATCCCCGAGGACCTGATCTTCCAGAACCCGGTGTTCCGGCCGGAGATGAACGGCCAGGACGTGCCGCACGACATCTACGTCCACATCGCCGGCATCGACATCATCCGCACCGATCCCGACAATTTCATCGTGCTGGAGGACAATGCGCGCACGCCATCCGGCGTGTCCTACATGCTGGAAAACCGCGAGATCATGATGCGGTTGTTTCCGGACCTGTTCGCGCGGCACCGCGTCGCGCCGGTGGACCGTTATCCGGACGAGCTGCTGTCGGCGCTGCGGTCGGTGGCGCCGCACAGCGCCTCCGCCGAGCCGACAGTCGCGCTGATGACGCCCGGCGTCTACAACTCGGCCTATTACGAGCACTCCTTCCTCGCCGACAAGCTCGGCATCGAACTGGTCGAGGGGCGCGACCTCATCGTCAAGAACGACGAGGTGTTCATGCGCACCACCGAGGGGCTGAAGCGGGTCGACGTGATCTATCGCCGCGTCGACGACGATTTCCTCGATCCCCTCACCTTCCGGCCGGACTCCGCGCTCGGCGTCCCCGGACTGATGTCGGCCTACGCCGCCGGCAACATCACGCTCGCCAATGCGGTCGGCACCGGCATCGCCGACGACAAGGCGATCTATTCCTACATGCCGGACATCGTAAAATTCTATCTCAGCGAGGAGCCGATCCTGAAGAACGTGCAGACCTGGCGCTGCCGCGAACCGCAGGATCTGTCCTACGTGCTCGACAACCTCACCGACCTCGTCGTCAAGGAGGTGCACGGCTCGGGCGGCTACGGCATGCTGATCGGCCCCGCCGCAACCAAGGCGACGATCGAGGCATTCCGCGACAAGCTCAAGCGCGAGCCAGAAGGCTTCATCGCCCAGCCGACGCTGGCGCTGTCGACCTGCCCGACCTGCACCGACAAGGGGCTGGCGCCGCGTCATGTCGACCTCCGCCCGTTCGTGCTGACCGGCTCCAGCCACACCACCATCGTGCCCGGCGGGCTGACCCGCGTCGCGCTAAAGGAAGGCTCGCTCGTCGTCAATTCGAGCCAGGGCGGCGGCACCAAAGACACCTGGATACTGAGTGAGTAGTTGAAAGCATGCTGTCGCGCACCGCCGAAAACCTGTTCTGGCTGGCCCGTTATGTCGAACGCGCCGAATATCTGGCGCGCACCATCGATGCGACGTTGCGCGTCACCGCGCTGCCCGCGGCCTATGTCGGCAAGACCAATGAGTGGGATTCCGCACTGCTCACCGCCGGCGTCGGCGCAAGCTTCTACGATCACTATGAGGAAGCCGACGAGCGGAACGTCATCGAGTATCTCTCCTTCTCGTCGGAAAATCCGTCCTCGATCAAGAACTGCATCGAGGCGGCGCGGCTCAATTCACGCTCGGTACGGACAGCGCTGACGTCGGAGATGTGGGACACCATCAATTCGGCGTGGATCGAGCTGCAGGCGGTCTGGAACAAGGGTCCCGCCAACCGCGAGGAGCTCGCCAAATTCCTGCGCTTCGTACAGGAGACCTCGCTGCGCTTCGACGGCTCGGCCTACCGCACCATGTTGCGCAACGACGCCTACTGGTTCTCGCGGCTCGGGGTCCATCTCGAGCGCGCCGACAATACCGCGCGGATTCTCGACGTGAAGTATCACATGCTGTTACCCGAGGAGGAGCATGTCGGCGGCCCGCTGGATTACTACCAGTGGACCTCGATTCTGCGCTCGGTGTCGGCAACGACCGCCTATCACTGGGTCTACCGGGAAACCCTGAAGCCCTGGCTGATCGCCGACCTGTTGATCCTCAACGATACGCTGCCGCGCTCGCTTGCGAGCTGCTACAGCAACCTCGTGCGCAACCTCGACCAGATCGGCGTCGCCTATGGCCGCCAGGGCGCCTCGCAACGCCATGCCCGCGGCATCAGGAACCGGCTCGAGCACAGCAACATGGACGATATCTTCCAGCACGGCGTGCACGAATTCATCCAGGAGTTCATCGCGGACAACTCACGGCTGGGTGAGATCATCACCAAGCAGTACCTGATCTAACCGATACGGCCGAAAAACGCTCAAATTGTCGTCATGGCGGGGCCAAAAGCGCGAAGCGCGTCTTCGCATGGGTGTCCCGGCCATCGACATCTTGCTTTCGCGGCCGATTAGGAAGAAAGACGTGGGTGCCCGGGAAGGGTCCGGGCATGACAGTCCTGCCCTGAAAAAACCGATTGAACACCGGTTGAGCCATGCGCCTGCGGATAGCCCACACCACCACCTATCGTTACGAGCCGGCGGCCTCGGGCGTGATCCAGATTCTGCGGATGACGCCCGGCAGCCATGACGGCCAGTATGTCGCGGATTGGCAGATCGACGTCTCGACCGATTCCCGGCTCGACACCCATGAGGACGCTTTCGGCAACGTCACCCATGTGCTGACGCACGGCTCGATCGCCGACCTCACGATCCATTGCGAGGGCCTGATCGAGACCCAGGATACCGGCGGCGTGCTGCGCGGCAGCGACGAGCGGTTTCCGCCGAGCCTGTTCCTGCGTCCCACACCGCTGACCGACCTCAACCCGGCAATGACGGCCGTCGTGCGCGAGCTGCGCTCCGACGCCGGCGCCGACGTGCTCGGTTTCCTGCACGCGCTGATGGTGCAGATCTACGAGCACATGACCTTCGACGAGGACCCGACCAACAGCGCCACCTCGGCCGCCGAGGCGTTCGCGCTGAAGCGCGGCGTCTGCCAGGACTACGCGCACATCCTGATCGCCTGCGCGCGCGCCGGCGGCGTTCCGGCGCGATTCGTCTCCGGCCACTTCCTGCGCTCCGACGGCATGGTCAACCAGCAAGCCGGCCACGCCTGGGCCGAGGCCTTCGTGCCCGATCTCGGCTGGATCGGCTTCGACGCCGCCAACGGCATCTGCACCACCGACGCCCATGCCCGCGTCGCGATCGGGCTCGACTATCTCGGCGCCGCCCCGGTCCGCGGCACCCGCTATGGCGGCGGCAACGAGACGCTGACGGTCGCGGTCAAGGTCGACCAGGCCGGCCGTCCCGGCCAGTGGCAGAGCCAGACGCAGTCGTAGGGCCGATCCCTCTCCGCGTCCGTCATTGCGAGCCAACGGGTCGCGCGAACGCGCGCCAGAGGACAGGCTCCGCGAAGCAATCCATCTGATCGCTTGCGGAGGCATGGATTGCTTCGCCGCTTCGCTCCTCATGACGGCAGGGGTGCTATGATCGCTGCTTCAAACCAAACCAGCGGGACAAGCCATGGCCACCGTAAAACTGCTTTCCGACGACGAGCTCTCGGCGGAGGCACGCGCCGTCTTCGACGACATCCGCAAGACGCGGAACTCGGACTTCGTCAACAATTTCTGGCGCGCGCTGGCGCATGATCCGAAGACCCTGCGGCGGACCTGGGGAGAGCATCAAGGAGGTGATGGCACCCGGCGCGCTCGACCCGAAGGTCAAGGAGATGCTCTACGTCGCCGTCTCGGTGGCCCACGGCTGCAGCTATTGCATTCACTCGCACACCGCGAGCGCCCGCGCCAAGGGCATGACCGACGCCGAATATCAGGAAATGCTGGCAATCGTCGGCATGGCCGCCGAGACCAACCGGCTGGTCACGGCGCTTGGCGTGCCGGTCGACGAGGCCTTCCTCGTCGATGCACCTGCGGGACGAAGCCAGGAGCCGTGACGCTCCTGCCTGTCCCGCGGATGAGTGATGTCACGAAATGCGCTCAACGTCGGATTTGAGGACAACCAGGAAACGGGCAGCTTCGCCGCCCGTCACCACCCGATGATCGAAGGTCAGCGATAGCGGCAGCGTGCGTCGGACCGCAACCTGCCCGCGAAGCGCGACCACGCGCTCCGAAATCCGCCCGGCGCCGACGATCGCCGTCTGTGGCGGCACGATGATGAGATTAGCAAACCGGCCTCCGATCATGCCGAAGTTCGACAACGTGATCGTCGCACCGCGCAGTTCCCCCGGGGGTATCGCGCGCGCGATTGCGTCGGCTCGCAGACGGTCGAGTCCGGCCCGCAGGTCCGATACGCTCCGCTCCGCGACATTGCGCAGCACGGGGACGATCAGGCCGCCGCCGGTGTCGACAGCGATGCCGAGATCGATGCGCTCGATCAGGCGCCGTTCTCCCGTACCGGAATGATACCAGGCATTGAGCGCGGGCTCTGCCTTGCAGGCAGCGGCGATCGCCCGCGCCAGGCGGATTGTCACGTCCTCGCCCTGCCGCCAATCGTCGATGTCGGCTTCATCGGTGACCGTCGCGGGGACGATTTCCGCATGCGCTGCCGTCATGCGTTGGGCCATCGCGCGGCGCAAGCCGCGCAGCGGCTCGGCGGGTCCGCTGTGAGACATCCGCTTCGCCGCCCTCTCGACATCGGCCCGCGTGATGGTGCCGCCGGGCCCGGTCGCCTCGACGAGATCGAGCGCGACGTCAAGCTTGCGCGCAAGGGCGCGCACTGCCGGAAACACTTGGGCTCCCTGCCCGCTGGGCGGCGAGGCAGTTGCTGGCGCCGGCCGTTGCTCGCCGGTGTCGAGTTCGCCCACAATCGTGCCGGTGTCCTGCCCGGCGTCCTCGGCAAACTCGACGAGCGGCGCGCCGACCTTCACGATATCGCCCTTGGCACCGAACAGGCGCGCGATGCGTCCGCTCGACGGCGCCGGTATCTCGACCACCGCCTTGTCGGTCTCGACCGAAACGAGCGGCTGATCGGTCACGACGTGATCGCCCTCGTTGACGTACCAGGTGACGATCTCGGCTTCTTCAAGACCTTCACCAAGGTCCGGCAACGTGAACTGGCGCATGGCACAAGGTCCGTCGGTGTTCAGTTGTACTGTTGCGCCTTTCGGGCTGCGGTCACGATGCGTCCGACCGACGGCATGTAGCGTTGCTCGAGGCGGGCCATCGGAATGATCGTGTCGTAGCCGGTGACGCGGGTCACGGGTGCGAGCAGCGAGGACAGTCCGCGCTCGGCGATCATGGCCGCGATCTCCGCCCCAAATCCGCCGGTGTGCGCGGCCTCGTGCACGATGACGCAGCGCCCGGTCTTTGTGACCGACCTGAGCACGGTGTTTTCATCGTAGGGCTTGAGCGTGGCGAGGTCGATAACCTCGGCAGCGATGCCCTCGTCGGCGAGCGCGTCCGCTGCGGCCATCGTTTCCTTCAGCATCGCACCCCAGCTGATCAGCGTGACGTCGCGACCTTCCCTCTCGACAAAGGCGCGATCCATCGGCAAGGCTTCGCCGTTGTCCTCGACCTCGCCTTTCACGGCGCGGTACAACCGCGTCGGCTCCAGGAACACCACCGGATCGGGATCGCGGATCGCGGCGAGGAGAAGTCCATAGGCGCGCTCCGGCGACGAAGGCACCACGACACGCAAGCCCGGAATGTGGGCCAGCATCGCCTCGGTGCTTTCGGAATGATGCTCGGGCGCGCGAATGCCGGCACCATGCGGCGTCCGCAGGACCATCGGACAAGTGAGCCGTCCCTGGGTACGGTTGCGCAGCCGTGATGCGTGGTTCACCAGCTGATCGAGACAGGGATAAATAAATCCCATGAACTGGATTTCGCCCACGGGCTTCAGTCCCTGCGCGGCCATGCCGACGCAAAGCCCGCTGATCAGGAGTTCGGCAAGCGGCGTATCGAGGACGCGCTCCGGACCGAAGCGCTCCTGCAAGCCGACGGTCGCGCGGAAGACGCCGCCATTGACGCCGACATCCTCGCCGAGCACGACCACATCGGGATCATCCGCCATCGCGCGGCCGAGCGCCAGATTGATGGCTTCGACCAACGTGAGTTCAGGCATCGTCCTCTCCTGCAAGTTCGCGACGCTGCGCGGCATACGCCTCGGGCAGATCGGCATAAAGGTTGTCGAACATGGTTTCTGCTCGGCGTGGCGGCGTCTTCAGATAGCGCTCCACCGCCGCCTCGATGCGCTCATGGCACTCGGCGGCAAGCCGCTCCTCATCCGCCTTGGTCCACATCTTCTGACCCACAAGATAGGACCGGAGGCGCGCGATCGGCTCTTCCTTCCAATGCGCCTGGACTTCTTCGGCCGAACGATAGCGCAATGCATCATCTGACGTCGTGTGATCGCCGAGCCGATAGGTGACCGCTTCGATGAAGTGAGGGCCCTTGCCGTCGCGGGCAGTGGCAATGGCCTCCTCGGCCGCGGCACGCATCGCCACCACGTCACTCCCGTCCACCTGCTCGCCGCTGAACCCGGCGCCGATGGCCTTCTGCGCCAGCGTCTCGGAACCCGTCTGCAGACGCAACGGCACCGATATGGCCCATTGATTGTTGGTGGCGACGAACACGAGCGGCAATTTGTGAACGCCGGCGAAATTCATGGCCTCGTAGACATCGCCTTTCGAGGTGGCGCCGTCGCCGAACATGCAGACGGCCACGCGCGGCTCCTTGCGCAACTTCAGGGCGTAGGCAACGCCGGCGGCATGCGGCGCCTGTGATCCGACGGGAACGCAGAACGGGAAATCGTGCACCGGACCGGAGAATTGATTGCCGCGTTCATCGCCGCCCCAGAACAGCAGGATCTCCTCCAGCGCGACGCCACGCCAGAGCAACGCGCCGTTGTCGCGATAGGAGGGCAACAGAACGTCATCCTCCCGCATCGCACTCGCAATCCCGACCGACACCGCCTCCTGGCCGAGCGAAATGGCATAGGTTCCCAGCCGACCGGTGCGCTGCAATGCAACAGCCTTTCGGTCGAACAGACGCAAGAGCACCATCGACCGGTAAAGTTCGACCAGCAGCTTGGCATCGGTGGCGAAGGCAGGAAGCGGCCGCTCTGTCGAGCCGTCGGGCGCGAGGTAATTGCGGCGGCGCACCTCAAAGCGCGCAATGACGGGGAGCTCTTCGTTTGCTCTTTTGCTGGCCACGCGCTCATTCCTGGAGCGGTTCTGCCTCCCACATTCAGTTATTTGGTGTTAGGGCCGCGACGATGCAATACCGTAGCAGCATCGCTCTTGGCGCACGCGTCAGCGGCCGGGTCGTAAGGATCGATCGACAGGATCCGTGGAACAGCGCCGCGACTGCGGTATAAGAGAGCATGGCAAATGGTCAGGTTGTCCTCGTAACAACTGCGCCGTTGGACGGCGGCCCGCCTGTTCGCTCGGTCTTCTTCGTGGCTGAAGGAGACGCGGCAAAGGCCACGGCCATTATTGCGGACATGATGGCCCCGAATGAAACGGTCGAAGCGTGGGGGCCGCTTCCCGAAGCAGCTGTCAAGGCGCTCGGGTTGAAACCCGGTGACTACACCCACAGCTGACTTGCATCGGATAGCTGCCCGGCGCGCGAAGGTCTGCGGCCGCATCCTTGCGCAGAGGGTGTGATCTTGACGCGGCGCCCTCGCTTACGCGAGGCCACCGCGGTCCCGATCACAACGCGGGGAGCCCTCTTTCTCGAGCAAGGGACATGGCGTAATCTGCAGCGAGCTGCCCTTAGACGGGACGGGCCGACGTCGCCGTTTGAAGGAACGGGCAGCGGTCAGGCCGTCGGCAGGCATCGCAGTCTGAAAGCAGCGCCTGCCTTATGTGGCGCTCCCTCAACTTCAACATGAAACAGGTTGGCCTGCCGCGCGCGCGGCAGACAAGGGCAGTGCTTAACCCTTGGAGGACGACATGGCGACATTCATATTGAGGATCGACTGGACCGACCAGGGAATTCGTAATGTCAAGGAAGCTCCCAAGCGCAGCCGAGCGGCGAAAGAACTCGCCAAGACGCTAGGTGTCGAAATCAAGGAGGTCTATCTCACCTCCGGCGAGCATGACATCCTTCTCCTCGCCGAAGCACCGCTCGGCGACAACATCACAAAACTCGCGCTTGCCCTCAGCTCTCTGGGAAACATACGGACTTGCACCTCACGGGCCTGGCCCGAGGCGGAGTGGACCAAGCTGATATCCGAGCTCCCGTAGCTACGTCGGATATCCCGATGGATCTCGACGCGGCCTGACTGACGGGCGCCGTCGCAGACTTGCCCCGGCGATCGGCGCGGGAGTGCGCGCATGCGCAGGACCAGCCGCGGCTTTGGTCGTGTGAATAAATAAGGATACGAAGGGCACGAGGGCGACGGCGCACGTCGTCGCCGGCGAGGCACCACGCGTTACTTATCCAGCCAGACATCCTCGAAGCGCAGATTGTTGTACTGGCTGTTGTCGTGCGGATGGAAATTCCTCACATAGGGCTGCCAGCAATTGCCGGCCGATGAGTGCAGGATGACCGGCCGCGCGGCATCGTCGACCAGCAGGTGCTCGATGTCGAACACGATCTTGCGGCGCTTGTCCCTGTCGACCTCGCGCGACTGCGCCGCCAGCAGCTTGTCGACTTCGGCGTTGCAATACTGGGTGTAGTTGCGCTCGGAGTTGCAGGAATAGTTCTCCACCAGATTGCCGTCGGGATCGTCGACGCTGACGCCGGTGACATTGAGGCCGATGGTGTAGTCCTTGCGCTGCAGCCGCGAGTACCAGCGCGGCGTGTCCAGAATGTCGAGCTCGGCCGTGATATAGATCTTCTTGAGCTGGTCGGCGAGGATCACCGCCGGGTCGCGATAGGTCGGCAGATTGCGGGTCTGGATCTTGATCGACAGCGGCTTGGCGTCGCTGTAGCCGAGCTTCTGCATGATCGCCTGCGCCTCGGCGAGGTTCTTCCCGGTATCGGGACCGTATCCCATCAGCGTCGACAGGATCTCCGGCGGCATGCCCCACTCGCCTTCGGGCTTGGCCTGCATCGCGCCGCCGAGCCTCCCGCTGCCTTCGAACAGGATGCTGTTGAAGGCCTTGCGATCCAGCGCCAGCGACATCGCCTTGCGGATATCCGGATTGTCGAACGGCGGATTGACGCGGTTGACCAGAAGATTGATCTGCAGATTGGTCGACGTCATCTCGCAGATCGCGTTCGGCGCCCGCGCCTTGACGTCCTTCATCAGGGGAATGCTGACGTCGGACGGAAAGGTGATGTCGTAGTCGCCGGTCGCGAACGCCAGCATGCGGGTGGCGCGGCTATCGATCGAGCGCACCGTGATCTCGTCGAGATACGGCCGGTCCTTCTTGAAGTAATCGGGGTTACGGACCAGACGGATAGAGTCGCCGCGCCGGAACTCGACGAGCTTGAACGGCCCGGTGCCGACCGGCTTGGTGCGCATCACCTGCTGCGGCACGTGGCAGGGATAGACAACCGAGAAGGCGCTGGCGAGCAGCGCCAAGAGACCTGGCTGCGGCTCGGTCAGCTCGAACGTCGCCTCGTCGTCGCCATTGACGCTGACATCCCTGAGCTTCGAGTACCAGACCTTGCGCGGGTTGCGCTTGAAGTCCGGTGTTTTGACGTCTTGGGTCTCGCTCTTGCCGATCAGCATCCGCCAGGTGCACTGCACGTCCTTGGCCGTGAACGGCTGGCCGTCATGCCACTTCACGCCGTGCCGCAGCTTGAAGGTAAGCTTTGTGTTGGTCTGGTCCCACGACCAGCTCTCGGCGAGATCGGGGATCACGGTGTCGATGCTTTCGTGCACCTTGGCCGGATCGAACACCACGAGGTTGTTGAAGACGGCCGCGAACGGCATCACCGAGGCGATGGTGGATTCCTCGAGCAGCGAGGTCGAGGGCGGGTTGTCGTTGTGATAGAGCCGCAGGGTGCCGCCCTTCTTCTGCGCCGATGCAGGGCTCGCGGCCAGCGCCGCGATACCCAATGCCACAATGCACGCGGCCAGTTTGAACGACATTCCCGCCTCCCGAAATTTCTTGTTGTCGTCGGTTGCAGGCAGTCGAGCACAACACCCCGCCCCTCGCAACGACGCAAGGCGAAGATCATTGCCGGCTGCGCGCCACGCAGAGCGAGACCGGAATGCTCGCGACCTCGATGGCCGGAACAGGGCGCCCGGACGGACCACCGCCGGGACCGGCGGCCCCGACCCGCGCGACCGGCCATCGCACGTCCCGTCACGGGGAATTGGGGTTGGATGCATCCTCGAAATTGGCTACACGTTTCCCGCCGAGAAACTCGGACCGTCTGAGGGCTTTAAATGACCTATTGCTGCGGAATTCTGGTGCGCGACGGGCTCGTCATGATCGCCGATACCCGCACCAATGCCGGCCTCGACAACGTCTCGACCTTCCGCAAGCTGCACATCTTCGAAAAGCCTGGCGACCGCATCATGGCGATCGCCAGCGCCGGGAATCTCGCGATCAGCCAGTCGGTGCTGTCGACCCTGACCGAGGGCATGGAAAATCCGGACACCGGCGAGCTCGAGACGCTGATGAACGCCCCGACCATGTTCCAGGCGGCGCAGCGGATCGGCCGCGCCATCCGCTCCGTGCACGCCACCGAGGGCGACGCACTGCGCGCCGAGGACATCTCCTTCGACGTCTCGTTCCTGTTCGGTGGCCAGATCAAGGGCTCGCGGATGCGCCTGTTCATGGTCTACACCGCCGGCAACTTCATCGAGTGCACCACCGACACGCCGTACCTGCAGATCGGCGAGCACAAATACGGCAAGCCGGTGCTCGACCGCGCCATGCATTACGACGTCGAGCTCTACGAGGCGCTGAAGACCGGGCTGATCTCGATGGATTCGACGATGCGCTCCAACCTCGGCGTCGGCCTGCCGATCGACGTGCTGGTGGTGCGCACGGACGCCTGCGAGGCCGACCTCAACCACCGCATCGAGGCCGGCGAGCCCTATTTCCACGACCTGCGCTCACGCTGGTCGGCGGCGCTGCGCGCGGCGCACCAGAACATTCCACGCCCCCCCTACAAGAACGAAACCGAAGCAAAAACCAAGTAAGAGGAAACTCGGATGACTGAGGCAACCAGCAAGATCGCACTCGTGACCGGCGCCGGCACCGGCGTCGGACGCGCCGCGTCGCTCGCTTTGATGGACAAGGGCTACACCGTGGTGCTCGCCGGGCGCCGCATGGAGATGCTGGAAGAGACCGCCAAGCTCGGCCCCGCCGGCAAGAGCCTGTGCGTGTCGGCCGACATGGCCAATCCGGCCGCGATCGCAGCCCTGTTCGACAAGGTGAAGGCGACCTATGGCCGGCTCGACGTGCTGTTCAACAACGCCGGCATGGGCGCGCCGCCGGTGAACTTCGAGGATCTGCCGCTCGAGCAGTGGCAGGCGGTGGTCAACACCAACCTCACCGCGCCGTTCCTGTGCACCCAGCACGCCTTCCGCATCATGAAGGACCAGAAGCCGCGCGGCGGCCGCATCATCAACAACGGCTCGATCTCGGCGCATGCGCCGCGGCCGTTCTCGGCCGCCTACACCTCGACCAAGCACGCCATCACCGGCCTCACCAAGTCGTCCAACCTCGACGGCCGCATGTATGACATCGCGGTCGGCCAGGTCGATATCGGCAATGCCGCGACCCCGATGACCGACCGTATGGTCAACGGCCCCGGCGTGCTGCAGCCGGACGGCACCACCAAGCATGAGCCGCGCATGGACGCCAAGGCGGTCGGCGACGCCGTGGCCTACATGGCCGGCCTGCCGCTCGACGCCAACGTGTTGTTCATGACGGTCATGGCGACCAAGATGCCGTTCGTCGGCCGGGGCTGATCTTCTCCTCCCTGCTTGCGGCAGGACCCTCACGACGGCCGGCCGGGCTTGTCCCGGCCGGCCGGCGCCGGGGCACGCTGCCAAATTATCGAAAACAACCCCATGCAAAGGAGCCGGCAGCTGCCGGCGTTCGACACGGCAACTTGACACGTCGGGCAAATCAGCGATACTTTTCCATTATTCCGAAATCATGAAAAGCTTGCCCCGGGGCTGATCTTCCCCTTCTCCCCGCGCGCGGGAGAACGTCGGGATGAGGGGGAGTCTCCACGAGGATGGTGAGAGACAAACGCGCGGAGAGTCCCCTCACCCGGATTGCTGCGCAATCCGACCTCTCCCCGCAAGCGGGGCGAGGTAAGGGAAGTGCCCTACTCCAGCTTCTCGACGTCCCGCAGCGTCGGGAACAGCTTCATCCAGAGCAGCGCGACCGCGACCGTGGCGACGCCGCCGAGCACGGCCGACGGCACGGTGCCGAGCAGCGCCGCGGTGACGCCGCTCTCGAACTGGCCGAGTTGGTTCGACGCGTTGATGAACAGGAAGTTCACCGCGCCGACGCGGCCGCGCATCTCGTCGGGGGTGGCGAGTTGCACCAGCGAAAAGCGGATCACGACACTGATCGTATCCGCGGCGCCGAGCACCGCGAGCGCCAGCGCCGACAGCCACATCCAGTGCGACAGCGCGAACACCACCGTCGCAACGCCGAACACGATCACCGCCTGGAACATGCGCATGCCGACGCGGCGGTTGATGGTGTGCCGAGCCAGCACCATCGTCATCAAGAGCGCACCGACCGCGGGCGCAGCGCGCAGGATTCCGAGGCCGAGCGGACCGGCTTGCAGGATATCGCGCGCATAGATCGGCAGCAGCGCGGTGACGCCGCCGAACAGCACCGCGAACAGATCGAGCGAGATGGTGCCGAGGATTGCCGGATTGCTGCGAACGAAGGTGACGCCGGCAAACAGGTCGTCCGACGACCCGCCGTTCTTCACCGGCGCCTGCTGCAGCCGGCCGATGCCCCCGGTCAGCAGCGCACCGAACAGCCAGAACACCATCATGATGCCGTAGGGCGCGCCCGGCATCAGGGCATAGGCGAAGCCGCCGAGCGCGGGTCCGGTGATGGTCGCGACCTGCGCCGCGCCGCTCGAGATCGCGGTCGCCCGCTGCAGCGAGCCTTGCGGCGCGATCAGCGGCAACAGCGCGGCGGTCGCCGGACTCTCGAACGCGCCGGCGATCCCGAGCACGAAGGTCGCGACGAAGATCTGGATCTCGGAGATGGTGCCGGCAAAGGTGCTTCCGGCGAGAAACAATGCGGTCAGCGCCTCCGCGATCTGGCAGGCCTGCACCACGCGCTTGCGCTCGAAGCGGTCGGCGGCGTGGCCGGCGACGAATACCAGGAGCGCCGTCGGCAAAAACTGCACAAGTCCGACCATGCCGAGGTCGAACGCGCTGCCGGTCAGATTATAGATCTGCCAGCCGATCGCCACCGCGCCGATCTGGCTGGAGAAGCGCGACAGGCTGCGCGACGACAAGAAGAACAGGAACGGTCTGTGGCCGAGCAGATCGCGGGCGCCGGCCGGCGTGGCGGAGGACATGGATGATTGCGTGGCCGAGCGCCTGCAACTTGTCAATGGATACGAGATGAACGCGCAACAGCATTGCGCTGCGCGAGGCCCCTGCCCATAATCCCGCGAGAGTTCTTGGGGGCGTGATGCTGCAGTTGCAATCGGCGTTCGGCGTGGTGGCGTTGCTCTTGATCGCCTGGGCGCTGAGCGAGAATCGCCTGAAGGTGTCGCTGCGCCAGGCGGCGATCGGGCTTGTCGTCACGATCGTCACGGCTCTGGTGCTGATCAAAGTGCCGCTGGTGACGCAGGCCTTCGGCGCGATCAATGACGCCGTCGGCACCATCGCCGCCGCGACGCGCGCCGGCACTGCCTTCGTGTTCGGCTATGTCGGCGGCGGCCCGGCGCCGTTCGATCCCAAGGCGCCCGGCTCGGATTTCATCCTCGCCTTCCAGGCGCTGCCGATCGTGCTTGTGATGAGCGTGCTGACGACGCTGTTGTTCTATTGGCGCGTGCTGCCGCCTGTCGTGCGCGGCATGGCCTGGATCCTGGAGCGCACGCTCGGCGTCGGCGGCGCGGTCGGGCTCTCGACCGCGGCCAATATCTTCCTCGGCATGGTCGAAGCGCCGCTCTTCATCCGCCCCTATCTCGCACAGCTGACGCGCTCCGAATTGTTTCTGGTGATGACCGGCGGCATGGCCGGGATCGCCGGCACGGTGCTTGTGCTGTACGCCACGCTGCTGGCGCCGCTGATCCCGGATGCGGCCGCGCATTTCGTCATCGCCTCGGTGCTCGGCGCGCCGGCCGCTATTTTAGTGAGCCTGATCATGGTGCCGGAAACGTCCGGCAAGCGCACCGGCGGATCGCTCGACAATCCCGATATCCAGGTGTCGTCGACGATGGACGCCATCGTGAAGGGCACGGCAGCCGGGCTCGAGCTCTTGATGAACATCATCGCGATGCTGCTCGTGCTGGTCGCGCTGGTGTATCTGGCAAACGCGATCATCGGCCTGCTGCCGGAGATCGGCGGCGCGAAGATTTCGCTGCAGCGCCTGCTTGGTTACGTCATGGCGCCGGTGTGCTGGCTGATGGGCCTGCCCTGGCCGCAGGCGATCACGGCCGGAAGCCTGATGGGCACCAAGACCGTGCTGAACGAGTTGATCGCCTATGTCGACCTGTCGAAGCTCGGCCCCGACGCGCTCGATCCGCGCTCGCGGCTGATCATGCTCTACGCGATGTGCGGCTTTGCGAACTTCGCGAGCCTCGGCATCATGATCGGCGGCCTCGGCATCATGGCGCCCGAGCGGCGCGACGAGATCAACGCGCTCGGGCTGAAGTCGATCGTCTCGGGCACGCTGACGACCTGCCTGATGGGCGCGATCGTGGGGATGCTGACGCAGCCGTAGTCGCAGTAGCCCGGATGGAGCCAACGGGTCGCGCGATGACAGGCTCCGCGCAATCCGGGGCGGTGCTGACGCGGTGAAGCTCCCTGCCAAGCGGATCATTGTTGGGCCGGCCGACGGCGCGGGCGCACGTAGCCGCGCATTGAGCCGTCGCTTGCAATAACGCGATGACAGGGGATCGATGGGTCGTCATTCGTGCGCATTATGGCACCGACCGCGCGCGCAGCCTTCGGATTGCCGGCTTTAGCAGCGACAGCTTTGTACGTCATGGCCTTCCCCTTTGGGATCTTGCGCACGATGTCGCGGACCTTATCTGAAAAGGTTTTCATAAATCGAGTGTAGCAGATTTCTCAGAGGGTTTTCGCCATTTTACTTGCGGTTGGACGAGCGCGTCGCGTTGGCACGGAAGATTCGACCGGACGTGCCGGTGTTAGTTTCGAAGTGCGCGCCGCCGTCTTAACATTGCGGGGCAGCTATTGGCCCCTAGCGTCGTTTGCCGCGCAGTGCCGGCGTGGACGCAAACGGAGCATTGCGGACATCGACCGGCGGCTCCGCCCGATGCGATTCGACGTGAATGACCCGCTGTGGACATTGCCATACTTCTGAGGTGACTTTATCCGCTGACCCCCATAGTTCAGCCGAGGAGAATTGTCGGGTCTCGCGACGACCGGATGTCAGAGTTCGCCTTAGCCGAAACCAGATATGCTCTGAGCGGCGAGGTCAATATCGCCTGTCAAGTGATGGGTGAAGGACCTATCGACATCATCATGGTTCTTGGTGGGTTCTCGCACGTCGATTTTCAGCACGAAACGTCCGGATATACGGCATTCTTGCAGCGGCTTTCAGCCTTTGCGCGTGTCACTACATTCGACAAAAGGGGCGACGGACTATCCGACCGGATTCCGCTGCTCCTTCCCTTGAGCAACGCATGGACGACGTTCGCGCCATCATGGATACAACAATTGGCGCATCACAAGCGGTGATCATGGGGAATTCCGAAGGCAGCGCGATGAGCGCACTGTTTGCAGCCACCTATCCTGCGCGGGTATCGCGGCTGGTGATTTTCGGCGGCTTCCGGGTCGCGAGCAGTTGGCGAATGTGATCCAACACGGGGCGATAATTCAGCTTCTTCGCTGCCTGCGGGCCTTCCTCGCAAAGGTCACCCGCGAGCGCGAGGACCTTGCCGACCGTCGCGCCCAGCATTGTCTTCACAGTTGGGTAGTTGCTCCGTATCCACGCAGAAAGAGCAAACCCAGAGCCGGTGGCGCCGCCTACGTCGATCAGGGCGACTTCAATACAGTGTTTCCCGCCTTCGAGGCATTCACGTGCCTCATCGTGTTGAGTTGCTTCCATCACGCGATAGCCGCACTCACGAAGGTACTCCGCCAGCGGATGGCGCACGAGCACGTCCTGCTCGACGATCAATACAGTTGTTGCTTGCATGCTTACTACAGCGCCGGGCCGAGCATCTCCGCGATCAGCATCGCGATCTGCCTGGGATCGTAGGGCTTGCTGATGAACCTACCTACGCGGCTCGCTGCGCTCTCCAATTCTGTGCTTCCAGAGGCAACGAGGATAAGGAGCATCGGTTGCATGACGCGGACCTTCCCAGCCAACTCCAGACCATCAAGGGTTCCGGGCATCCGGATATCGGTTATCAGCGCGTCAATCCGCTCGCCTGATGAGATGTAGTCCATCGCGTCATCGGCGGTCCTCGCCTCAATAACCTCAAACCCCGCGCCTCGAAGCTGCTCAGCTACGTCAAATCGGATGAACCATTCGTCCTCCACGAACAAAACCCTGATCCGTTCGCTCTTTTGCTGCGCTTGGGGGACCATCGTTGGCTCCTCGGATGCTGGTCAGCCAACCTACAGAGGGGCGCAACGTTCCAAGCCATTGAGTTCTTTTGCTAATTTGGCGTCGTGGCGGGAACATTCTCGGCCGACCGCCGACCTACAGCGGCGGTTGATGACTGCTTATGGCCCGTTGCGACAGCTCGTTATGCCCATCTCGTCGTTGCTCTGTTGACATCAGTGTTTCGTGGGCCATTGTTCCCGATTCCAATGTTTGCTTTGTTGATCGCCATGGGCACTGTTCGAGAAGTAAAAGGCGATTTTCCGCGGGCTGAGGGCGAAGCTGCCGCACTCATCCGGTCTTTCGACTGGTCCAGCACCAGCTTGGGACCAATCGTTGGGTGGCCAACGCACCTCAGGAGCGCGGTGAGCCTTATGCTGCCGGCCAAAGCACAAATCGTGCTGTTTTGGGGAGCCGAATTTGTCGCTCTCTACAACGACGCCTATGCTCCTACGATAGGTCAGAAGCATCCAAAGGCACTTGGGCGACCAGCACGCGATAATTGGGCCGAGCTGTGGGACGATTTAGGACCGCTTCTCAGGCGCGTCCTCGACACCGGCGAAACAGTCTTCGCGAAGGACCGCCCCTTCTACATTGAGCGGCACGGCTACCCAGAGACAGTTTATTTCGACATCTCGTATTCTCCAGTTCAGAACGAGGCTGGCGAAACTGGCGGTGTACTCTGCATCGTTAGTGAGACTACCGAACGTGTAATTGCGCAAGAACGCCAACGGTTGCTCGCTCGGGAGGCAAACCATCGCGTGAAGAACATGTTTGCCGTTTTCCATGGCATCATAAGTCTGAGCGCTCGGTCAGCCAGAACTCCGCAAGAGATGGCTCAATCGTTACGAGGCCGTCTCGACGCTCTAATGCAGGCCAAGGACCTAATCCGTCCTGGAATCATGGGTACGGAGGCGCATAGCGAGCGAACGACGGTGGGAGACGTGGTGCGAACGGTCTTGCGGCCGTATGAAGATGACGCGTCCAGCGAACGCATCATGGTAAGAGGACCAGCTGTCCCCGTGGGTGCTATGGCCGTTACAAGCCTCGCACTCGCGCTGCATGAAACCACTACGAATGCGGCCAAGTATGGGGCGTTGTCGGAACCAACCGGTTCAATAAACATCGCATGGGACACGCAAGGCGGGGACTTGCATCTTGAATGGGAAGAGACAGGCGGCCCAGTGATTGTTGCTGCGCCTTCGGCAAAGGGTTTTGGGAGTGTGCTTGCGGAGCGCAGCATTGCCGCTCAACTGGGCGGCAAGGTGGAATATGATTGGTTACCGAGCGGGCTCAGGTTAAGGGTTTCGATTCCTTTGGATCGTCTTGCAGTCTGATTGCGGGGATAGTCTGTTTCGGGCTACTTGACGCCGCTCCTCCAATAGCGCCGACAGAATAACTGTTGGTGGTCTCATTCACTTTGGAACGTCGGCAGTTGGCCCATCGCGACATCTTGCGTTGCCGCACGAACTTGGTCGCTATCGGGGCAAAGCGGACGTAGAGTCACGCCGACGGTTTTATGGGTACACAGCCCTAGCTAGAAAATCGTCATGCCCGGGCTTGACCCGGGCATCCATCGACCAAGGAGAATCTTGCGAAGCAAGCTGGATGGCCGGGTCAAGCCCGGCCACGACGAGTGCGTGAGCACTACGCCTTCAGCTCCACCGTCTTGAACTCGGCCGGCAGGATCACTTCCAGCAGTTCGACGTCGTCGGAATAGTCCAGGATCATGTGCCGGATGCGCGGCGGCTGGGTCCAGGCACTGCCTTGCTGCATCAGCGTCTCGCCCTCGCCTTCCATGTAGGTCTTCACCCAGCCCTTGAGCACATAGACCATCTGGAAGTCGACATCGTGGAAGTGCAGCTTCGACACTTCATCGGGATTGCACGGTCCCTGCAGCCGGATGACATGTGCCTGCGCGAGGCCATGCGACGCGGCTGATATGCCGAGGTCGCGGTACTTGGCGTAGGCGCGCAGCCCGTCGGCCTTGAAGTCCTCTTCGCGGTGATGGCTGATCGCGACGCGCTGCTTCGGCCACGCCTTGGCTGCGGCTTTCGGCGCGCTCTTCTTGGCCGCCGGGACGCGGCCTTTCGACTTGATGGTCTTGCGCGCGGACGATTTCGCGGACGTCTTCTTGGCGCCTGCGCCAAGCCCCGACCATTTCTTCTTCACCGCGGTCTTGGCTGCCGATCTTGATGCCGTCTTCTTGGCCATTGTTTCGCCTCCCGTCTTTTTGTGACGGAGAGAGGCTAACACAAGTCGCGCGCCGCGAGGCGAGCAAAGGCGCAGAGCCGCGCCCTGCTACGTTTGCTGATCAATGCAGCCGGAACACGCCGTCGACGGCACGCAGCTCGGCCGGCTTAACCAGCTTGGAATGCGCCACCGTCACCGAAAACAGCGGGCCTTCGAGCTTCGCCTGCCAGAACGCGAGGAAATCCTGCAGCGCCGGAAATTTCGGAAACAGGTCGTAGTTCTGCCAGACATAGGTCTGCAGCAACGAGGGGTGATCCGGCATCCGATAGAGGATTTGCGCCGTCGTCAGCCCGTACCCCAGCAACTGCTTCCGGAAATCGTCGGAAACAACCCCACCAACTCGCGAGACCATGCCAACCTCCTGTGACGGAGCGCATTCACGTGGTGGCCGACCTCCCCCGCCGGACCACCGGCAATGGATGCGCTCACATGAGAGAAATGTGACGCACGCGACTAACCCATCTCAAGCCTAAATGTTTAATAGGTTGTTGAAATTTCTTGCGTTGGCAGCAGCTTACCGCATCTGCTAATAGCCCCGGCAACCCCTCTTGGGCGGCATTAAGGATGCCGAAATGATCTCGGCATCCTCTTGGCAGGCGGTACTCACGAGTGCCAATTTTTCTGCTAGAGGCACTTGCCCGCCGCCAAGGCTTGGCCTATCTCCTGCCCAACCAGTCTGGCACTCGCTGGACTGGACTGCTAACTCTCCAAAAATCTAGAGCATCTACAAATGTTTAGGAGGACTGCATGAAATTCCGTCCGCTTCACGACCGCGTCGTGGTCAAGCGTATCGACGCCGAAGAGAAGACCGCTGGCGGCATCATCATTCCGGACAGTGCCAAGGAAAAGCCCTCCCAGGGCGAAGTCATCGCCGTTGGCCCGGGCGGCCGCGATGAAGCTGGCAAGCTGATCCCGATCGACGTCAAGGTCGGCGACCGCGTCCTGTTCGGCAAGTGGTCGGGCACCGAGGTCAAGATCGACGGCGAAGACCTGCTGATCATGAAGGAAAGCGACATCATGGGCGTGCTCGACGTCCCCGCTTCCAAGAAGAAGGCGGCCTAAGCGCCTCCCTCCCTCCCAGGTTAAATCTCTCAAGGAAAAACTCAGATGGCAGCTAAAGAAGTCAAATTCTCCGTCGAGGCGCGCGACAAGATGCTGCGCGGCGTCGACGTTCTCGCCAACGCGGTGAAGGTCACCCTCGGTCCGAAGGGCCGCAACGTGGTGCTCGAGAAGTCGTTCGGCGCTCCCCGCATCACCAAGGACGGCGTCACCGTCGCCAAGGAGATCGAGCTCGACGACAAGTTCGAGAACATGGGCGCCCAGATGGTGCGCGAAGTCGCCTCCAAGTCCGCTGACGCGGCCGGCGACGGCACCACCACGGCAACCGTGCTCGCCCAGGCGATCGTGAAGGAAGGCGCCAAGTCGGTCGCCGCCGGCATGAACCCGATGGACCTGAAGCGCGGTATCGACCTCGCGGTCGAAGCCGTCGTTGCGGACCTCCAGAAGAACTCGAAGAAGGTCACCTCGAACGAGGAGATCGCCCAGGTCGGCACCATTTCGGCCAATGGCGATGCCGAGATCGGCAAGTTCCTCGCCGACGCCATGAAGAAGGTCGGCAACGAGGGCGTGATCACGGTCGAGGAAGCCAAGTCGCTCGAGACCGAGCTCGACGTCGTCGAGGGCATGCAGTTCGACCGCGGCTACATCTCGCCCTACTTCGTCACCAACGCCGACAAGATGCGCGTTGAGATGGACGACGCCTACATCCTGATCAACGAGAAGAAGCTCTCCTCGCTGAACGAGCTGCTGCCGCTGCTCGAGGCCGTGGTGCAGACCGGCAAGCCGCTGGTCATCGTCGCCGAAGACGTCGAAGGCGAAGCTCTCGCCACTCTCGTCGTCAACCGCCTGCGTGGCGGCCTGAAGGTCGCGGCCGTCAAGGCTCCGGGCTTCGGCGATCGCCGCAAGGCCATGCTGCAGGACATCGCGATCCTGACCGGCGGCCAGGCCATCTCGGAAGACCTCGGCATCAAGCTCGAGAACGTCACGCTGCAGATGCTCGGTCGCGCCAAGAAGGTGATGATCGACAAGGAGAACACCACGATCGTCAACGGTGCCGGCAAGAAGGCCGACATCGACGCCCGCGTTGCCCAGATCAAGGCGCAGATCGAGGAGACCACCTCGGACTACGACCGTGAGAAGCTGCAGGAGCGTCTCGCCAAGCTCGCGGGCGGCGTCGCGGTGATCCGCGTCGGCGGCGCGACCGAGGTCGAGGTGAAGGAGCGCAAGGATCGCGTTGATGACGCGATGCATGCGACCCGTGCGGCTGTCGAGGAAGGCATCGTCCCGGGCGGCGGCGTCGCCCTGCTCCGTGCCTCCGAGCAGCTCAAGGGCCTGCGCACCAAGAACGACGACCAGAAGACCGGCGTCGAGATCGTGCGCAAGGCGCTGTCGGCTCCCGCTCGCCAGATCGCGATCAACGCCGGTGAAGACGGTTCGGTCATCGTCGGCAAGATCCTGGAGAACAAGACCTACAATTACGGCTTCGACTCCCAGACCGGCGACTATGCCGACCTCGTCAAGAAGGGCATCATCGACCCGACCAAGGTCGTGCGCACCGCGATCCAGAACGCTGCCTCGGTTGCCGCGCTCCTGATCACCACGGAAGCGATGGTTGCCGAGCTGCCGAAGAAGAACGCCGGCGGCCCCGCGATGCCTCCGGGCGGCGGCATGGGCGGCATGGACTTCTAAGCGACGAAGTCGTCCCGGACGCGGTGCAGCGCGAAGCGGTGCACCGCAGAGCCGGGATCTCGCTCAACGACAACGAAATCGGGATAGGGGGGAGCCTCGCAGCCCCTCCCACCGGGTCACCGGAGGCGGTCGCCCGCCCCCGGTTCCCACAGAACGTGGCGTGCGGATTTCCCGCACCGACGCTCTTCGACAGTTGGTTCACAGCACTGCAAGCGCTTGCAGCTCCCGATAAGGGAGGCGCAGCTTAGGCTTCAGCAACGGTGTCCGTTCTTTGATTTGGTTGAAGGCGTCCCAAGTGAGGCGTCGGCCTGCCCAGCTGCGGCTGCGCAGCATTCCGCGCCAGTAACGCTCCACGGCCCGATAGACTTTTACGAGGCTCCGGAGATTTCCGGCGACGCCGTAATAGCCATAGTGGCCGCGCAGGACGAGGTTGATTTCATCGGCCTGGTCACTGATCTTGTAATGCCGTATTTGCCGCATCAGCTCCTGCAGAGACATAAGGCTGCGCTTTAGCCGAGATTTCTCGGTGCGCATCCCAACCTTGAAGTTGCCTTTTTGGTTTCGCGTGCAATAGAGCGTCAGCCCCAGAAAGTAGATTGTTTCCGGGCGGTTTCTGCCGCGTTTGCCCGCATGTCTTTGCGCGAACCGACCAAACTCGACCAACTTGGTCTTGGTCGGCTCTAGAGTGAGGCCGAACTTCCCCAACCGAAGACGCAAGGCCTCCTGTACGCGGGTGGCGTCCGATCGATATTGGAAGCAGATCACAAAGTCGTCGATATAGCGCACCAGTCGGGCTTCGCCCCGCAACCGACCCTTCACCACGCGTTCGAACCAGAGGTCGAGAACGTAATGAAGGTAGAGGTTGCTCAAAAGCACACTGATCGATCCGCCTTGTGGCGTTCCTTGTTCGCTCGGGTGCACCGCTCCGTCTTCCAGGATGCCCGCTTTCAACCAGCGCCGGATCAAGCTGATCAGGCGCGGATCACCGACTCGATGTTCGACAAACCGGAGGACCCGATCATGATCGAGACTCCCGAAGAAGTTCTTCAAATCCGCCTCCAACACCCAGCTGATCATGCCGCCGGCGATCACCTCATTGAGGGTCGCCAAGGCATGATGGGCGCTGAGCTTCGGCCTGCCGCCGAACGAGCAGGGTAAGAAGTCCTGCTCGTAAATAGCGGCCAGCACCTCAGCCGTGCTGCGCTGGAGCGCCCGGTCGGCGACAGTTGGAACCCCGAGGGGGCGCTTCTCCGTCTTACCGGGCTTGGGGATATAGACCCGCCGAATGTTCGGCGCCCGATATCCCTGGCGATGGATGGATTGGAGCATTGGCCCTATCCAGTCCTCGAAGCTCTCCTTCGCCGCCTCCACCGTCTGTCCGTCCACCCCGGCGGCGGAGCGCTTCGGAATCTGTAATAGATTCTTTTGCACTCGGTCGCGCGTGATGTGATGGGCCAACGAGGTGAAGCGAAGATTTGTCTCGCGCCGAGCTTTCACTGCTATTTGTTCAAGTTTCGTTTCCATGGTCAGCTGATCTTCTCTTTGCATAGAAGGCCGTAACTCCCGTTGAATGGAGCCCATGTCGCCCAAGAACAATTCAACTACCGCTGACCGCTTCCCCATGTGGCCGGCTCTCCCGTCCTCGGAGTACTATCGGTCAGTCTGACTTCCACCCGGTCGTCAGACCCTTCTCACCTCAGCGGCTTGGCAGGTCTTACAAGCTTGCGCTTGAACCGGATGGATCTCCCTTGTTCACGCTGCTTCCTTTGATTGCATGCTGGCGGTACGAACCCCGGGAGCACCTCTGACCGCTCGCGTTGTCGCGGCCTGCGGTTCCGCCTTCCCCTTTGAGAGACAGGGTCGGCTACTCCGATCACGTTCGATTTCGGGGCTATTTTCCCGTTCACTTCATTCCGGCCTACAACCTCCCTGTCTACGCTTCGCAACGGCCGTTACCGGACGCCACGCAAGACTCGGTTCGCGGCTGCTCGCTAGGCTTTGCCGCGGCCGTCATCTCAGACGGCAGACTTCAACGCGCTTGCAAGGCGCAACTCCCACACCACCGTACATACGGGTCCGTATACGGCGGTTCGCTGGATTAAGCGGCAAGAGTTGTTCTGTTGCCGCCGTAGTTTGGGTGTCAGCAATCGTCGCGCCAGCTTCGACTCCTCTGATCAGCGTCAGTCAGGGTTTCACCCCTTCCCGCCGTTCCGAGG
Source organism: Bradyrhizobium sp. USDA 4504 (assembly GCF_054063995.1). Lineage (NCBI taxonomy): Bacteria > Pseudomonadati > Pseudomonadota > Alphaproteobacteria > Hyphomicrobiales > Nitrobacteraceae > Bradyrhizobium > Bradyrhizobium sp. USDA 4504. The sequence continues at coordinate 3,830,696 of NZ_JBSSGV010000001.1, forward strand.
CCAGTTGCCCGGAATTCAGTCGCATGGCCGATGCGATATCGCTGCATCTACTCGTCACTTCCAGCGTTCAGGCCTTCGGCGAAACTCGTTCCGCCTACTATGCCCTCTGCTGACTTCTGCACTGCGGTCAGATCGCCTTACGACGACCTCAGTCTCGTTGCCGAGACGCAGCGCAGATCTCCCGAGGTAAGATCGACCGCCTTCGCCGCACGCCCGCCGGATTTACCACCCCGGCCCCGATGACCGTGGACTTCGCGATCACGTGCTCGCTCGTCCGGCCGGGTAGGCCTCGTTTATCCGGTTTTTGTCCATCGGGCCGCGGCTTTGCTCCACGCTTCCTTCAGACCCCACCTCGCGATGACGCCCTTGCGCTTCGCTAATCCTTCACCGTCATCAGGCTGGATAGAGGACTTCCACCTCCAAGCTGCCGGTCATGCTCGGCACACACGCAAAACCCCGGCAGCGATGCCGGGGTTTTTGTTTGGGGCAGGCTCGCCGGGCGACTTACCGCAGCGCGGCCAATGCGAATACTTCCACAACCTCGCGCTGATGCAAGCGCCTCACATTGCTCACGGCATGCAGGTTATGCACAACACTCTCCGTAAACATACGTTGGTCTGAGTTGACAATTTCAAAAAAAATTTCGTGCGAGAGTCGCAAACCGAACCGACAGCGTCATCTTCGTCCCCCACAGTAGCTTCGGGACAAGATCGAAGTTCACTCCAACAATCTGAATTGAGCACGGAGCGTCAGCTCCCGTGACGCGGGCAAGCGTTGCGGAGAATGCTTTCACTTGCGAGGGAGGCAGTGCAGTGAGCGAAAGCGACAAGGTTTTCAGCCGAGCCGCCTGAAGAAGCGGCGTTGAAGTCACATCGAGGATTCGTTCAAGGAGGGACCTGGCCGGTTGGAAGAAGCCCAGTGACGAGAGCATGCAGCCCCCACTGCCCGATGCTCCGTCAACCGCCGCAGGTGCGCGATGCCCCCCAACTACCCCGCGCACCGATCAGGCCAATCCAACCGGCCGGACTATTCTGCAAGGCAACAGGCAAAAAGCAAAAGGCAATATGGGAGGGAGGCGCTCATGGGCATGGTGATGGTCAGATGTCCGCAAACCGGGCACGCGATTTCCACCGGAATCAAGACCGATCGCGAGAGCTTTCGACGCAGTACCGTGTTCTTCTCGCGCACGCCCTGTCCATTTTGCCGCGCGGATCACGCCTGGTTTGCGCGGGACGCCTGGGTCGATGAGCCGAGCATCCGCGTGCGGCGGCGCCGCGGCGGCGGTTCACCGGCCTGAAATGGCCACCACTTTTGACGACCGCGATGGAGGGACACCATGGCGCAGGTACAGATCTCGACCGAAACATCTGCCTGGCTGCTGCAGGCCAAGGACTTTCTCGATGAAGCACGACGGCTGAAGCCCGGTCCGAAGCGCAATGAGTTGCGCGAGACCGCAAAGGTGCTGCGTGAGATTGCGGAGCTCGAAAGGGTATCCTCCCCGACGCGGGAGCTTGATCGGCGGCCGGGAAGCTGATCGCAGCAGGGAACGCGCTCACACGGCGTCGTCAGCCTCGATTTCCGGGATACCCGGATCGTTAGCCGGCGCCATTCCTCGCGTTCGAACCCTGTCGCCCGAGAAGATCTCCTCGGCCTCGATACGCATGACGCGATGGCATTCGCACGCCGCCGCCAATAGCCGCGCCCGGTCGATCTCGATCTGGCCTCGTTGATCTGACCTGATCGCACCGCGCTTGCGCAGATTGCCCATCAGCAAGGTCACCGTCGTTCGTCGCACGCCGAGGATTTGCGACAGCGCTTGCTGGGTCAGCGGGAGGACGTCGCTGTCGACGCGGTCGCGAAGCTGAAGCAGCCAGCGCGCCATCCGCGCCTCGACCGGGTGGAGCGCATTGCAAGCGGAGCCGAGCTGAAACTGGATCAGCATCGATCTGACGTGCTTCTGGATTGCCTGCCGAATCCCCGGACTGCGCCCGAAAGCGGCGTGAAAGCGCGCCGCCGGAACCCGCGAGGCGGTACCAGCCGCACGAACGACGGCGGTAATGCCTGACGGCGAGGCTCCGAGAACCGAAAGACTGCCCACGGCCCCGTCGCATCCGACCACGCCGGTTGCGACCGTCTGCCCATCCGCCATGTCGATCATCAACAGGATCGCGCCGCTGTGAGGAAAGAAGACGTGGTCGATCTCGTCACCGGCGCGCGCCAGGACTGCATCCTGTTCGAGCGCAACGGTCTCAAGTTCGGGTCTCAGGAGGTCCAGATCCGCCGGCGACAATGTCGCGAGAAGGCGATTACAAGTTCCACCGGAAATGCTCACCTGCGGGAACGTCAAGGGTCGCACAGCATACTCACTCGAACACGGGATCAAAAACATATTCCAAACGCTTGACCGCAAGGCGGAATTCTCCGCGGCGGCGTCCTTAAAGTTAGATGCAAATGCGCCGCCGGACGCAATAGCAAAATGCGCATCGTTACACCGTAGAACTTCGGGAACCCAACAGTTCCAGTTTCGCATCGCTCGCGCCGCGCGCCAGATCCGACCCTTCTCTTTCACCATCTGCGCGGGCGTGGGCGGACGCGGTGCGACCGCGCCGCCGCTGCGGCACCCGTCAAGACGCGCGCGAGTGGCGGTCCGGCCACCGATGCGCCTGCGTGAGCAGTTCCTGCGCGTCCTTGATCTCGCCGAGATCAAGCGCCGGATCGAAACCGGCGAGCACCGGCGCCAGCAATTGAGATATCTCCTCTGCGCGGCCGCTGCGGCTGTAAAGACGTGCAAGTCCCAGCGCGCTGCGCAGCTCGAACGTCCTGGTCTGCTGCCTTCGAGCAATCTCGAGGGCACGACGGAAGGCATCCTCGGCGCTGGACATGTCGGGGCTGTGACGATGCGACAGCAGCCCAGCCTGCACGCGGTACAGCTCGGCATCCAGCCAGTGCTGCCCGGACTGCTCCGTCGCCTCGATCAACTCATTGATGATGTCGAGCCCGGCATCGACATGCCCGGCCTCCGCATTCGCCACGGCAATCTGCAATCCCCAGAACGGTTCACAGAGGTAGCAGTCGTTCTCGTGAAGCAACGACCAGCCACGCTGCATCTCCGCGAGACCTGCGGCGCGGTCGCCGGCACGCCACTTCTCCAGACCGTTGAGATAGGTGCCGGCGGCGACATACAACGGCATCGTGTGGTCGCGCGCCAGGCCCAGGGCCAGGATCGTCTCGGTCTGACGCAACCTGCTGCCGCACAGCCCGTCGAAGACGGCCTTGTGAACCAGCGCATTGGCGCGCGCGAGCGCGCGCTGTTTCCCGGCGACGTCCACCGCGGCGCCCGCGAGCTGCCGGGCCCGATCGATCTCGCCGCGCGGCCAAAGCACCAGGGCGAGAAATCTCATGATGACGAACGGCAAGTCGAGCGTCGACGCCTTGAAGGTTGCCGGATCCGGCTCGGTCGCATAGGCCGCGAAGGCCTGCTCGAGATGGATGCCCGCGTTCAGGTACTCGCCCGCGAACCAGCAGGTTACCCCGCTGGTCCAGCGCGCGACGACGCTCGCCACCGGCGACTGCGGGTGCCGCTCCGCTGCGCCCATGATCGCCTCCGCCAACTCCCGCATCGGCGCGAGCTCGCCGTGGGTCAAGCAGGCGTTGAAGAGGCCCGACTGGATCGGCGCCATTTCGATCGGATCATCGATATCGGAGGCGAACTGCCGGGCGCGGGTCCAGGCGGCGACCGTCTCGGGGGCGCTGTGCCCGAGACTGCCCCGTAGCGCGCGGCCGTAGGCGATTTGCAGATGGAGCCGGCCGATCATCCGATCCGGCTCGTCGGGAAGTTCATCGGCGATGGCGACCGCCTTGCCGAGATGCGCGATCGCCTCACAATAGGCCGAGCGCTTCAGCGCCTGCTGACCGGCCTTGCGCCACCACGCCAGCGCGGTCTCGCCGAGCCCTGCCTCGGTGAAATGGTAGGCGACGACTTCCGGCTCGATCTCGGCCATCTCGGCAAACTTGTCGCGCAACACATCGCCGATATGCTTGTGAAGCAATTGCCGGCGGCTCTTGAGCAAGCTCTCGTAAGCCGCTTCCTGGACCAACGCGTGCTTGAAGCTGTAGCTTGCGTCCGGCGGCACGCCCCGGCGCAGCAGCAGCTCGGCCTCTTCGAGCTGAGCAAGCGCCGCGGCAAGCGTCAGATCGTCGCGCCCTGCCACGCTGCGCAGCAGCGCATATGAGAACTCACGGCCGATCGCGGCACCGATCTGCGCCACCTCCTTGACCGGCGCCAGCCGGTCGAGCCGTGCCATCAGCGAGTCCTGCAGCGTTGCCGGGATCGCCAGCGGCGGCAGCGGATTGTCGAGGCGATAGCGCCCGGCATTCTCGACCAGCAGCCCCGACTCCATGACCATCTTGGTCAGCTCCTCGACGAACAGCGGGACACCGTCCGTCCGCTCGACGATCTGCGCCATCATCTCGCCGGGCAGCAACCGGCCGACGGTCACCTGCTCGATCAGCGCGCGCGTATCCTGCCGGTCGAGCCGATCGAGCCGCAGCAGGCTGACATTGGCGAGCCCCGCCCATGGCGGCTCGAACTCCGGCCTGAACGTCATGAGCATCAGGATCGGCAGCCCCCTGATCCGGTCGACCGCGAGGTCGAGCAGCTCGAGCGACGTGGCATCGGCCCAATGCACGTCTTCGCAGACGACAAGCACCGGCTGCTGCCGGGCGAGGCCCTCGAGCTGGTCGAGCAGCGCTGCGAATGTCTGCCGCCGCTGCTGCGCCGGGCTGAGGCCGAGCGGCGGATAGCGCTCGCCGGTCGGGATCGACAGCAGCGCTGCGATCAGCGGTGTCACGGTGGGCACGTGCTGCGTGCCGAGCGCCAGCATGGCTTCGAGCTTGTCCAGCTTCTGCTCCGGCGCATCTTCCGACCTGATGCCGGCGGCACGCTCGAGCTGGCCGACAAAGGGGTGCAGCGCGCTGTTGGTGTGATAGGGCGAGCATTGATACCGCACACGGCGGTGTGTTCCGGGCGCCAGGCTGTCGGAGAGCATCGCCACGATGCGCGATTTGCCGATACCCGCTTCGCCCGATATCAGCACGGCCTGGCCCTGGCCCTGCCACGCCAGTTGCTGGCGCGACAGCGCAAATTCGATCTCCGCCTTGCGGCCGACGAAGCCGATCGAGCGCGCGGTGCGCACCGCCTCGAAACGGCTTTCCGATGCCGGCTCGCCTTCGACGGCCCACACCGCGATCGGCTCGGAGATGCCCTTGACCTCGCGGCGGCCGAGGTTGCGCAGCGTGAACAAATTGCCGAGCAGCCGGCGGGTCGAGGCCGCCACGACGACCACGCCCGGCTCCGCCAGGCTTTGCAGCCGCGCGGCGATGTTCGGCGCATCGCCGACCAGCGCCTGCTCCTCCGACGCGCCGCCGGAGACGAGGTCGCCGACCACGACGAGCCCGCTCGCGATTGCGATCCGCACCGCAACCCCCTCGTCCGCGCGGGTCTCGAGCTTGCCGATTGCGGCGATGACGTCGAGGCCGGCGCGCACCGCGCGCTCCGCATCATCCTCGTGGGCGCGGGGATAGCCGAAATAAGCAAGGATCCCATCGCCGATAAATCTGGCAACGGCGCCGTCATATGTCGTGATCACCTGCGCGCAGGCCGCGCGATAGGCGCGGATCACCTCCCACATGTCCTCGGGATCGAGACGTGCCGATAACGCCGTCGAGCCGACCAGGTCGCAGAACATCACGGTGAGGTGGCGGCGCTCGGCATCGTGCGGTGAAACCGGCGCGGCGATCAGTTCGGCTTGATTGACATCGGCGATCGCGCGCAGCATCTTGCGGCGATGGCCGAGCAGGACGCCGAGCCTGTCGAAGTCTTCATCCGTCAGTTCGGGAAGAACGCCGAGGTCGATCCCGTTCTCGGCAAAACGCAGCGCGTATTGCCCAAGTCCCAGCTTCTCGAGCCATTCCGCAATCTGCTGCACTGGCTTCACCGACGGGTTGACGGCTGGCCGAATGGACCACGGTGCATGAACGTTATCGCAATCTGACCGGAGTGGCACCTCTGTTTTGCGGCGTGACGCAGGAGATGCGAATTGTGCAGTGGCGGTGCCCGGTTACAGCCGTCTGCACGCTAACATTCGTACGAGTGCCGGCGGTCCGTCCCGGCGAAAAAATCGAAGGGCCGCCCGTGGGCGGCCCTTCCTGTCTTACGCGCTCTCGGGCGCCTTGAGACGCACCAGCTTGGTCAGCAGCGCATCGAGGCCCTGGCCCTCCCCCGCATGCAGGTCGATGCGGCCGACCTTCTCGACCAGACGCTCGAGCGACTCCAGCTCCTTGAGCCGGAGCAGCAGAGGGTTCTCCTCCATCAGCCTGGCGGTGTTCAGGAGCGAACGCGTCGCCGCGGTCTCCTCCTGGCGGCGGATCAGGTTGGCCTTCGCCACCCGCTCCGCCTCCACCACCTTGTTGACCAGCTCGCGGATCTCGCCGGGCAGGATCACGTCCTTCACGCCGAGCTCGGTGACCTCGACGCCGCTGTCCGCGACACGATCGCGGACGAAGTCGCGAAGCTCCGTATCGAGCGCCGTCTTCGCGGACAGCACCTCGTCCAGCGTGCGGCCGGCCACCGCCTCGCGGATCGCGAACTGCACCAGGCGGTACAGCCACGCATCCACGTCGGGCACCGTTGCCACGACCCGCTCGGGATCGACGATCCGGCGGAACGCGGTCAGCGTTACGCGCAGCGCGATGCGATCCTTGGTCAGCATCTCCTGCGCCGTGATCTCGACCGCCTGGGGACGCAAATCGAGGCGCTTGACCTCGATCTTGCGGCCCGCGATCCAGAACGCGTGCCGGCCGGGCGCGAGCCGCTCGACCAGCTTGCCCTCGACCGTGAGCAGACCGGCCTCGTGGTTCTCGACCACCGCCTCGGTGATGACGCCGGCCCGGTTGGGCTGGATCATCGCGAGGTGGCGTGCCGTGACCCTGGGATCGCTGGTGACGTCGATGCGCTCGACCTCGACCGACGTCGCGATCTTCCAGTACACGCGCGTCTGCCAAGGCGTCATCAGTTGCACGGGACGGCCGTCGAGGCTGACGATCGCGATCTCGTTCGCGCGGGTTTCCACCGCCTCGAACAGCTCGTCGGCGAGATCAGGCCGCGCGGCCTTGATCACCGCGAAGCGATCCGCGGGGAATTCGGTCCGCACGACGCTGAACAGCTCGGCCTTGAGCTGATGCAGGGGATCGAACAGGCGGTGACGTCCGGGCGCGAGCACCTGCTCGAGCCGGCCGTTGCGCGTCAGCAACGCGCGCTCGCCATCCTTCACCGTCAAATTGGTCGTCAAGAAGTGCCAGGTCATGACACGCCTCCATCGTTTGCCATCAGGCCCATGGGCCTGAGAGCGGGTTGCATTTGGCAAAGGACGTGAGGACGCGAACGCGGCTTCCTGTCAGCCAAGCGGGCCGTGGCTTAAGGCTTGCGCGATGACGGGCGCACGCGCGCGTTCGCGCGACGAATGTCGCGCGGCCGAGCGGAGCCACCCGGCATTAGCGCAAGCGGTATCCACCGCGGCGCAAAGCCGGTCTCACAGTGTCGATGTTCGGACGAAATGCCTTGCGGCAGGACGGCCGGACTGCGACTGAAACGCGCGTCCGGTCCCCTTCAGAGGTATCAGCTTTACAGGCTGAAACGGAGCGCTTGGAGCGGGAATCGAACCCGCGACCCGATGAGTATCATTCACCTGCTCTAACCAACTGAGCTATCCTTTGTGAGAGACCGGATTCGAACCGATGCCTTCGGGACTTCATCCCCGACGCTCGACCATGAGCTTCATCTCGCGATCTTCATTTCGGCGGAACACGACACCGCAAAGCGGCTCGCGCCAGTCGGGATCTCAACGAGCCCGAACCCGTGGCCGAAGCGAAGGAGCGGGCTAATAGACGAAGCACGTCCGGGTTGCAAGAGGGCTGCGTGTGATTTTTTCATGACGGGGCGCTGCTGTGACCCACGCGTCGCGGCACGTCCCGTCATTGCGAGGGCACCTCACCCCCTCTGCGTGGCATCCTGCAAGCAGGCGCGCAGCCAGTCGATGGTGACGCGCGTCGCCGCGTCGCGCTTGAGATGGTTCTGCACCAGGAGCCAGACGTCGCGTCGCTTCGGCAGCAGCGTGGCGCGCAAACGCTGGTCGGTCAGCAGGTCGGCACAGCTGTGCTCCGGCAACACGCCGACCGCGTGATGCGACTGAATCAGCGTGTGGATGATCCGGACATTGTCGGTGACGCAGCGCGCGCGAAGCCGCTTCGCGCGCAGGAACTGCATTTCCGGAATCCCTCCAAGCTCGTCGGGATAGGCGCACAGCATCGCTTCGCCCGCTGTCGTCGCGGCCGGCTCGAAGAAATACAACCTGACCTCGGCAAGCTTCGAGATCGCAAAGTCGCCCTTGTCCGGCTTGCGCAAGCGGATCGCGAGATCGGCCTCCCAGCGCGAGAATTTTACATTGTCGCTCGACGTCAGAAACTGCAGCGTCAGGCCTGGATGGGCGCGCAGGAATTCACTTGTGCGCGGCGCCAGCACCTCCTCGGCGATCGCGCTGGTGGAGGCGATGCGCAGCCGCCCGACCGGACCAGGCAGGCTTTCGCCGATCCGGCCGATCTCCTCGGCATGCGCGGCCATCGCCTCAATATGCGCGAGCACCATGTCGCACTGCCGGGTCGGCTTGCGAACGCCATCGACGGCCTCGAACAGGCGCAGGCCGAGCGCGCGCTCGATCCGCGCCAGCCTGCGCCCGACCGTGGTCTCGTCGATGCGCAGCCGCGCGCTGGCGCCCGCGTAAGTGCTCTCATCCCTGACGGCCGCGATGATGCGAAGATCGTCCCAGTTCATGGCGGCAGGCTACATCCTGCGGCGGCCACCTGCAATAACGCAGCCACTGGCTGCAGTATCCCTGCATAACGGCAGGCCGATCCCGGGCTATGTTTTCGGCGATACATCCGCTGGAGAACGACCATGACGTCAGCCAAGACATTGATGCAGCTTGCCGGTATCGACCTCACCCCGCCCCGCCTCGGCGACAGCTGCCTGGTGCTGATCGATATCCAGAACGAATATCTGGCCGGTCCGCTGGCGCTGCCCGACGCCAACCCGGCGATTGCGCGCGCCACCGCATTGCTCGCGCGCGCCCGTGAAAGCGGCGCCGCGATCATCCACATCGCGCACAAGGGCCAGCCGGGCAGCCTGTTCGACCGCAGCGCGGAGCGTGGCGCGATCGTCGCGCCGCTGGCGCCGCGGCCGGGCGAGATCGTGATCGAGAAGCAATTGCCGAACGCGTTCGCCGGCACCGACCTCAACGCGCAGCTTGCCGCGACCGGCCGCAAGGAGCTGGTGCTGGCCGGCTTCATGACGCATATGTGCGTGAGCTCGACGGCCCGCGCCGCGCTCGATCTCGGCTTCCGCACCACGATCGACGCCGACAGCTGCGCCACCCGCGACCTGCCCGACGGCGTCGGCGGCACGATTGCCGCAAGGCTGATTCACGACGTCGCGCTCGCCGAACTGTCCGACCGCTTCGCGATCATCGCCCGCGGCAACGCGCTTGCCTGAGGGCCGCCCCGCCCGGCGTTGCGCTACTGAAACGCGACCTCGGCGAAGCTGCGCAGCTTGCGCGAATGCAGGCGTTCGGATTCCTGCTGCTTGAGCCGCTCCAGCGCCTTGAGACCGATCTCAAGGTGCTGGCCGACGCGCTGGCGGTAGAATTCGCTGGCCATGCCTGCGAGTTTGATCTCGCCGTGCAGCGGCTTGTCGGAGACGCATAGCAGCGTGCCGTAGGGTACGCGGAAGCGATAGCCGTTGGCGGCGATCGCCGCCGATTCCATGTCGAGCGCGACCGCGCGCGACTGCGACATGCGCCGGATCACCTGCGGCCCGCTGATCTCCCAGTTGCGGTTGTCGACGCTGGCGACCGTGCCGGTGCGCATCAGCCGCTTGAGCTCGAAGCCGGTGAGCCCGGTCACCTCGCCGACGGCTTCCTCAAGCGCGACCTGCATCTCCGCAAGCGCCGGGATCGGCACCCAGAGCGGCAGCTCGTGATCGAGCACGTGGTCCTCGCGCACATAGCCATGGGCGAGCACATAATCGCCGAGCCGCTGCGTGTTGCGCAGTCCGGCGCAGTGCCCGATCATCAGCCAGGCATGCGGCCGCAGCACCGCGACGTGATCGGTGATGTTGCGCGCATTGGACGGACCGATTCCGATATTGATAAGGGTAATGCCGCGATAGCCGGGCCGGACCAGATGAAAGGCCGGCATCTGCGGGACGCGTTCGGACGGGGTCCCGGTGATGCCGCCGCCGAGCCGCGCATTGTGCGTCATCACATTGCCGGGCGCGACGAAGGCCTCGAGACCGGCCTCGCCCGACGCAAGGCGCTCCTGGGAAAGCTGCACGAAGGCATCGACATAGAACTGGTAGTTCGTGAAGATCACGAAATTCTGGAAGTGCTCCGGGTCGGTGCCGGTGTAGTGGTAGAGCCGGCGCAGCGAGTAATCGACCCGCGCCGCGCGGAACAGCGCCAGCGGCTCCGGCACGCCCGGCGTCAGCTCAAAGGTCCCGTCGGCGATCGCATCGTCCATCGCCGCGAGATCGGGCGTATCGAAGATGTCGCGCAGCGACCTTGTGAACGCCGAACTGTCGGCGATGGTCAGCGCCGCCTCGATATTGATGTCGCGGCGATAGGCGAAATGGATCGGGATAGATTCGTTCGACTCGCCGATCTCGACCGCCACGCCATGGTTCTTGATCAGAAGCCCGATCTGCTCGGTGAGATAGGTCCGGAAGATATCGGGGCGCGTGATGCTGGTCTCGTGGACGCCGGGTCCTGCGACGAAGCCGTAGGCAAGCCGCGAGTCGAGCCGCGCATGCGACGAGGTCGTGATGCGGACGAACGGGTAATGTGCCCGCACCCGCGTCGTGAACGGCACGCCGTTGACATAGGCCTCAAAGCGATTGCGCAGGAATTCAGTGTTGCGCACGTAGATCTCTTCGAGGCGGGCAACGGCCGCGGCGGCATCGACGAACGCTTCGGTCGTGATCGGCGGCGGGGTTTCGATGGAGGGTGTAGGAGACATGTTCGCTTGCACCAGATCCGTTGCCGAGCTTGGACTCGCCCTGGATCAGCACAATATAGCGACTATGGCATCGGGTTCCAGACGTCGATCAGGCCGCAACGGTGGGCCGCTGCCCGCTCTGACTACTGAATCCGCGCGAGCACCGCGAGACGGCGGATGCCCTTGTTACGGTAGGCGTCGAGGAACGCGTAATAATCCTTGAACGAGACGCAGCCGTTGGAGTCGCCGTTCGGACCGAGCATGAAGGTGTGCGCGAGCAGGCCGTCGCGGTTGAAGATCTTGCCCTCGCCGCCGATCGGATTGAGCCGCAGTGCCGGCACGCCGTGGAACAGCGCCTCGCGCGGCTTGAGTTCGTAAATGTGCGGTGGCGTCACGCCGACCATCTTCAGATGCGAGGATCTGGGGTCGTCGAGCCTGGAGCCGAGGCCCGAATGCGCCTCGAGGCGCGTGCCATCGGGCAGGTACACGGTCTTGGCCGAGATGTCGTAGACTGCGGTCTGACGGTCATAGGGCGGCGAGCCGCCGAGCATCGGGTTCTGGTCCAACGTCGAGGGGATGCTGCCGGTCACGTTCGCGTCGGCTGAAGCGAAGGAGAGCAGTCCGCCGCTCGACTCCCGCTTGCCCCACAGTTTTTCGACCATGGTCTGCCGGTCGTTCGATGCGATCGACATCACCGCGGCCTTGGCGCGCGCGGCCATGTCGCGAACGCCGCCGGATTTCGCAGCCTGCTTGGACTCGGCAGGCTTCGCCTCGGACGCCTTATCGGCCCCCTTGGGCTGAACGTCCGCAGCGGGATCGTTGAGCGCCACCTTCAGATTGGCGGCGGCCTGCTTCTTGGCGGTCTCGACCGACTTCGGCGCCGGCAACGCCTTCGATGTCTCGGCAAGCTCCGCGGAGACGACCGCCCTCGCCGCTTCGGCGACCTTGGGCGCAGCGGCCTGCTTGATCGGGTCGATCTGCGATGCGGCGTCAGCCACGACGCTGGATGCGACGCCCTCGGGCGAGGCGGCCGCAAACCGATCGTTAAACATAAGCGACGATGCCGGGGCTTCCGACTTCGCGACCTCGGTCTTCGCGGGCGCCGCCGGTGCTGGCGTCAGGGACGCGAACACCTCGTTGAAGGCAGGCGTCGGCCGCGCAGCGACCGCGACGGGCCGCTTCACCACCGGCGCATCGAACGACGCATTGCCCACGGAGGGATAGACGCTCGCCGCAAAAATGTTGGCGTAAACGGTCCAGGCGCAGCCAAGCACCAGCCCCGCCACCGCGGCGCTGCCGAGGAAATGCTGTGGGAGAATTTTTCGGGAGGATTTCTTGCGGCTTGGCGCCCCAAGAACATACGCACTCGTACCCATACGCCCGGCGCTCAAAACAGGTCCACCTTTGTCCCTCACTCGACGCGGGGTCGAACGGGTGTTCGGCTCAACGTCGCGCGGGGGCACAGACGGCCATTAAGGCGACTTTTAGTTAAATGCGACTTAACCGGATGCGATCCCCTGCAGCGCGGGAAGTGCCTGTGGCGTAGGGCTTTTTTAAGATGACATTGGACCGCCAAAGCGGCTTTTCTGTCCCATCATGGGACATTCCGGTATGCCGCTCCAGCGCGGCATACCGGAATATATTCAGGGGAGAATTTCCTTGCAGATCGCCCCGTAATCGCGCGGGGATCGAGCAAAAACCATCTCTCAGTAGCTGAGCTTCGGATACCAGTCCTTGCCGCGTCCTTCAGGCGTCGTGTCGAGCAAGGTCCACAGCGGATCCATGTCCGGCGCGCCGCGCGGGTCCTGGCCGGGGTCCATCGTGCCCGCCCCCATTTCGCCGGCCCAGAAATGACGGATCGTGCCGTTGTGGCGTGTGAAGACATTGTAGCCCGGCAGGTCGCTGTCATCCTTGTTGACATAGTCGCGCGTGTAATCGCCCGATGCATCCGAGTAGATCCTGTGACGCGTCCAGCCGCGCGCCTTCTTCGCCTCGATCAGGCGTGCGATCGGCGAGCGCGCCACGAACACGAACGACACGCGCTGCTCGATATCGGGCAGCTTCTCCTCCCACGTGCCCATGAACGATGTGCACATCGGACACGGCTTCTCGCGCTGCGGGCCGTACATGTAGCTGTAGATGATGAGGGTCGGCTTGCTGCCGAACAGATCGGCGAGCGATGTCGCACCGGCCTCTCCGATGAACTCATAGGACTTGGCCACCTCGCCGCCCGGCGGCAATGCGCGGCGCAGCGCGGCGACGCGCTCGATATGCCGGCGCAGCTCGATCTCTTCGACGAGCAATTCCTGGCGGGCGCGGCGATACTCGGCGCTCTCATTGGGAAAGCGCCTAACATTGGTCGTGGCGAGCTCGGTGGCGGGCTTGAGGACGGAACTGGTCATGGTTGGAACCTCGCGTGGTTGACGGGCTGTCTGGAAGACGAGCCGGCCCCGGACGATCCGACACTCAACGGCGAGGATTTATTGCAGTTCCGGCGGCGAGGAACGGTCGAGGATCTCGCCCTTTGCGCCTTCCAGCAGGTCGAGCGCGTAGGTCTCGATGGTCAGCGGCCCCCGCATGCGCTTGGCTTCGGCCACCGTTTCGATATGGGCGAAATTGTCGCGCAGCGAGGCCGGCATCGCCTGCTCGACCTCATGCACATAGAGCAGCTTGCCGGACAACTGCTCAGGGCTCGGCTCTGACATGTTGACCCAGCGAATGCGCTGGCCCTGCTGGGCGACGCAGGTGCCCTTGGGGAGATAGAAGGCGAGCCAGCCGGTGGTGCCGTAATCCGCCGCCAGCACGCAGCTCGCGCCGGTCCGCACGCGGGTCGCCTCGATCTCGTCCGCAAGCTCCGGCCAGCCGACACCGACGCTGCGCACGGTGGCGTCGCGGCGGTAGCCCGAGAGCAAACCGGTGTTGGCCTGCACGATCAGCAGCGCGAACAGCACGACGCCGAGGGGCGCGGCCCAGCGGCGGCAGAAATCGACCGTGCGCTGCTCGCGCGGCGCCCACTGCACCTGGACTGCCGCGACCGCGGCCGCTACGGCAAAGGCGGGATAGACCGGCGCGAACCAGTTGGCCTCGACCCGCGCATGCAATGCGTGCCAGGTGAAGTAGACGACGATGGTCCAGAACATCGTGTTGACCAGCACGCGCGCCTCCAGCGCGCCGGCGCGGCGCCGATAGAGCGCGTAGAGGCCCATCACGCCGAGGATGAAGACCAATGGCGTTGCGAACGCAAACTGGGTCGGGATCAGCTCGGCGATGTAGGTCGGCCGGAAATCCTCGATCCGCGCGCGGCCCATCTGCTTGATGAACGACACCCAGTGATGGTCGGCATTCCAGCGGATGACCGGGCTGAACAGGCCGAGCGCGACCAGGCCGCCGAGATAGAGCCAGGGCGACAGAAACCAGCGCCGCAGCTTCGGCACCATCGCAAGCCAGATCAGGATCGCCGGACCAAAGAACAGCGCCGAGTATTTCGACAGCAGCGCCGCGCCGGCGCTGGCGCCGACCGCAAGCCACCATTCGCCGCGACCGCTCTCCAGCACCTTTGCCAGCGCGTACAGCAGGAGGCTGGCAGCGACCAGCAGCGGCGCATCTGGCGTCACGATCAGCGTGCCGACGGCGGCCATCAGCGTGACATTGAGCAGGATGGTTGCGCTCGCGGCGATGCGCCGGCCGCCGAACAGGATCTCGGCCGCCCGGTAGATCGCCCAGCTCATCGGCAGTGCGAGCAGGATCGACACCAGCCGCACGCCGAACGGCGTATCGCCCGCGATCATGGTGCCGAGCCGGATCACCACCGCCACCATCGGCGGATGGTCGTAATAGCCGCCGGCGAGCGACTTCGACCACATCCAGTAATAGGCTTCGTCGAAAGTCAGCGGCGTCCATGCAGCGGCGGCCAGCCGCAACACGACCAGCGCGCACACCGCAAGCGCGGTGTTTCGGGCCAGCCGCGCCTCGTCCGCGTTCATGCCACCGTCATCGCTTGCGCCAGACGAACAGCCCGGACATCGCGTAATTCCACACCACGCCCATCAGCGCGCCGGCTGCGCCCGCCAGCCACCAGATCGGCTCCTGGTCGTAGACCGAGAACGCGACGCCGACATTGGCGAGCAGGCCGACGCTGCAGACCAGATAGAACAGCAGCAGGCCGCGCAGGATGCCAAAGCCCTTCAGCCGCTGATCGCGATAGGTCAGGAAATTGTTGAGGATGAAATTGCTGGTCATGGCGACGATCGCACCGGTGGCCTGGGCCTCCGGGAATGGCGCCTTGAACAGTTCGAGCGCGATGAACAGCACGGTGAGGTGCACCACCAGGCCGAGCCCGCCGACCGCCGCGAACAAAATGAAGCGCAGCGAGATCAGATCATTGGTCAGCTTCGCCAGCACCAAACCGAGGAAGTCGAGCGCGACCATGGAGTCGAGCTTGCTCTCGCCATGCTGGCGGGCACCGAACGTGTAGGGAATCTCGACCGCGCGCAGCTTGCCCTCCGCAGTCGCTACGACGTCGAGCAGAATCTTGAAGCCCTGCGTCGACAGCTGCGGCGCGAGCTGCTCGAAACGGTCGCGGCGGATCATGAAGAAGCCGCTCATGGGGTCGGCGATCTCGACCTTCAGCGCGCGGCGCGCGATCTCGGTGGCGAACGCGCTGGCACCGGCGCGCTGCTTGTTGAAGCCGTCGGCCTTGTAGCCCTCGATGTAGCGGCTGCCGACCACGAGCTCGGCCTCGCCGCTCTGCAGCAGCGCCACCATCTTCGGCAGCTGGGTCTCGTCATGCTGCAGGTCGGCGTCCATCACCGCGGCATAGGGCGCGCTCGAGGCCAGAATGCCCTCGATGCAGGCGCCGGACAGGCCGCGCCGGCCAATCCGGCGGATGCAGCGCACGCGGGAATCCTTCCGCGCCAGCGCGCGCACCACGTCCCAGGTTCCGTCGGGCGAATTGTCGTCGACGAAGATGACTTCCCAGGACACGTCCTTCAGGATCGCGTCGAGCCGGCGGTACAGCACCGTGACATTGTCGCGTTCGTTGAAGGTCGGGACGACCACCGAAAGCAGCGGCAAGCTTGCTGCCTGCGATGAGGTTTCGGGGCTCGGCTTGATGGCTTGGTTCATGAGCGCCAGCGTATAGCCGCAGCCTCTCCCGCTGCCAAGGCAGGCCGACCCAAACGCACGCTCGGAAAGCGGGAAAACGGGGCAAAACACCCCTGAAAATGCCAACGACCACGAACAAGGGGCGCGCGTACATCCGGCGCAGCCAATCAATGTCGTGGTCGTCCGGCGCCGGAGCCCTGAAGCTGCAACGTCGCCGTTGGAAGCAAGATAGGAAGGTCCCAGGCGGTCCGCAAGGGGCGCAGGAGGCGCTAGTTGTTCGGGACTTCCCGGATCACCGGGCCGCGTGGCGCCGGGGCTGCCGGCGCGGCCTCGGCAGCTGGAGCCGCCTGCGGCTGTGCGGCGGACCGGGTCGGGTTACGGAGCTGGCTCGGCGACGGCCCGTAGATGAACGCCGCCGCCAGCGCGACGGCCGCGACCAGTGCGCCCAAGAAACCTGCCGTCGATTGTGATCTCATGCCGATGATCCCCTCGCCTGCGCGGATTGATATCAAAAATCGGCCGGCCGCAACAGGATTTGGGAACCTATTTGGCCGCGGCCCTGCGCCGGGTGAAGGCGGTCACGATGTCCTTCTGCGCGAGCTCGATCGCACGGTTGGCGGTCGTCAGATTCGCGTCGGCGTCCTGCTTCGGAAATTGCAGCGACAGGAAGTCGATCAGCGACACACGGAAGTTCTGCCGCTCCGACGGACAGACATTGGCGATCAGCGAGGTGAACTCCTGGTCGGACATCGCCTTGTTGCTGTCGCGGGGATATTCGCGGGCGAGACAATTCCAGTAGGCGTCGCGGCCGGTGATCGCGAGCTTGTGCGCATCGTCGACCTCATCGGCCATTGCAGCGGAGGATATGGC
Organism: Bradyrhizobium sp. USDA 4504; assembly: GCF_054063995.1. Classification (NCBI taxonomy): domain Bacteria; kingdom Pseudomonadati; phylum Pseudomonadota; class Alphaproteobacteria; order Hyphomicrobiales; family Nitrobacteraceae; genus Bradyrhizobium; species Bradyrhizobium sp. USDA 4504. The sequence goes on from NZ_JBSSGV010000001.1 coordinate 3,847,772, forward strand.
GGCGGAGGACATGATCAAGAGGGCGGCCGCAACCAGCATGCGCATTGTTGTTCTCCATTTCGGCGCATCGTAGCGAAGAGCGACAGCGACGATAAGCGCCGCCGTGCCGATCTGGCAAACTGGCCAATCACGATTATTTTGATTAGTCTTGCTTCCTGTTCCCTCCCTCACGATGAGTGCAGTCGTGGCCAAAGCTCCCACCAAGGCGACCAAAACCAAGACCGACGCAGGCAACATCTATATCGGCATCGGCGGCTGGACCTTCGAGCCGTGGCGCGGGGTGTTCTATCCGGAGAAGCTCGCGCAAGCGAAGGAGCTGTCCTACGCCGCCTCCAAGCTGACCTCGATCGAGATCAACGGCACCTATTACGGCTCGCAGAAGCCGGAGAGCTTTCGCAAATGGGCCAGCGAAGTGCCCGACGGCTTCATCTTCTCGCTGAAGGGACCACGCTTCGCCACCAACCGCCGCGTGCTCGCCGAGGCCGGCGATTCGGTGAAGCGGTTCTATGATTCGGGCGTGCTGGAGCTGAAGGACCGGCTCGGGCCGGTGCTCTGGCAGTTCGCGCCGACCAAGAAGTTCGACGGCGCCGATTTCGGCAAGTTCCTCGAGCTGCTGCCGCGCAAGCTCGACGGCCGCGCGCTGCGCCACGTCGTCGAGGTCCGCCACGACAGTTTTTGCGTGCCCGAATTCGTCGCCCTCATTCGCGAGCACGAGGTACCGGTGGTGTTCGCCGAGCACGGCAAATATCCGGCGATCGCCGACGTCGCGAGCGACTTCGTCTATGCGCGGCTGCAGAAGGGCAATGACGAATTGAAGACCTGCTATCCGCCGAAGCAGCTCGACGCCTGGGCCAAGCGGTTTCAGGACTGGGCCGCCGGCAGCGAGCCCGACGACCTGCCGAAGGTCGAGAAGACCGCGCCCAAGAAGGCGCCGCGCGACGTGTTCGCCTATGTGATCCACGAGGGCAAGGTCCGCGCGCCGGCCGGCGCGATGGAACTGATCGAACGGGTGAAGTGAGCGAGAACCGATGGCGAAGGCCAGGAAGCTGTTCACCATCGGCTACGAGCAGACGCCGTCGAAGGCGGTGCTCGACGAGCTCGAGCAGGCCGGCGTCAAGCTGCTGGTCGACGTCCGCGCCATCGCCTCCTCGCGCCGGCCCGGCTTCTCCAAGACCCAGCTCGCCGCCGGTCTCGACGAGCGCGGCATCGGCTACGTCCATCTGCGCGGTCTCGGCACCCCGAAAAGCGGACGGGAAGCGGCACGCAGCGGGCAATATGCGCTGCTGCACAAGATCTATTCGGCGCACCTAAAGACGGCGCAGGCCAAGGAAGAGCTCGACGAGCTGTCGGCGCTGGTCAAGCAGTCCGGCCCGGTCTGCATCCTCTGCTACGAGCGCGACCACCAGCACTGCCACCGTCGATGGATCGCCGAGATCATTGAAGAGCGCGACGGCGTCAGGATCGAGAACCTGGCGGCACCGCAGCTCTAGCCTGCCTCGCCCGGCACGTTCAGCGTTCCCTCCATCATCGTCACGCAGCCGCCGCCGACATGCACCGAAGTGATCACGCCGCCTTGCTTGCGCACGCGCGTCAGCAACAGGCTCGGCCGGCCCATGTCGACGCCCTGCCCGATCCGCAGCCGCAATTCGCCATCGCGCGCGGGATCAATATCGGCGAGCAGCGCCGCGCAAGCCGCGGTCGCGCTGCCGGTGGCGGGATCCTCGGACAGGCCGCTGGCGCCCGGATGGAACATGCGCGCCTGCAGGTCGAGCGGCTGCTCGCTCGCCGGCACGTCGCGCGTGTAGAAATAGACCACGTCGCGGCCGATCTCGGCCAGCGTCCTGGCGAACGCCGCAGCATCCGGCCGGGCGCGCCTCAGCGCCTCGCGCGAGGCGATCTCGACCACCAGGAATGGCAGCCCGACCGAGACGACCTGCGGCGCGTGCCGATTGGTCTTCACATCAGCCGCCGTCAGCGACAGGCACGCGGCGGCGGCGGCCGCGCTGACCTCATTGGTCCGCTGTAGCGCCTGCGGCGCGGTCAGCTCGGCCCCGACCACATTGCCGCCGTCGGACAGGATCTCGACCGGCACGAGGCCCGCCTTCTCCTCGAACCTCAAGCGCGCCGGCGCCTTCGCGGCCCGGCTTGCCAGCACGAAGGCGGTGCCGACATTGGGATGGCCGGCGAACGGAATTTCCGAGCGCACCGTGAAGATGCGAACCTGGGCGTCGTTGACCTTGTCCTGCGGCGGCAGCACGAAGGTCGTCTCGGAATAGTTGAACTCGGTCGCGATCGCCTGCATCTCTTCGGTCGAGAGCCCTTCGGCGTCGAGCACCACGCCGAGCGGGTTGCCGCCGAAGGCGCGGTCGGTGAAAACGTCGACGGTGATATAGCGCCGCTGCATCCTGCTTGTCCTCGTGCTCCGGTCATTCCGATGACGTCACCGTACCACGGCCCGAGCGATGCCCTTCAGAGCACTCGGTACAATCGCGGGCAAGTCACATGCAGGCAGCTCGCGCGGCTTGAGGAGCCGTGCGTGATTGCCTCGGATCATGTGAGCGTCGCCGCCTACCCCAACTGCCAGACGTGCACCGGGTGCTCGTAGCCCCGCACCGGGATCTCGCCGCGCGACACCGCGTCCTTGCAGTCATCGCCGAGCGCCTCGCGCACCGCGGAGGAAATTAAAAACTGCGAGCCGAGCTCCTTGTTCAGCGCCTCGAGCCGCGCGGCAAAATTCACGGTGTCGCCGATCACGGTGTACTCCTTGCGCCGGGGCGAGCCGATATTGCCGGCGACGACCTCGCCGATGTGGACGCCGATGCCGATGCGCAGCGGCCAGCTCGTCGCCGCGTTGGTGCGCTCGTTCGCGGCGAGCATTTCACGCGCGGCGGCGACCGCCTGATGCGCGGCGTCGCCGGTCTCGAACGGGGCACCGAACAGCGCGAGAAAGCCGTCGCCCAAAAACTTGTTCACGATGCCGCCATGGCGATCGAGGATATCGACCAGCACGGCAAAGGCGCCATCGAGCCTGTCGACCACCTCCTGCGGCGAGCGGGTGCGCGCACCGGCCGTGAAGCTGCGGAAATCCACGAACATCACCGCAACACGGCGGATGTCGCTGCCGGTGCCGGCCCCCTCCGTCATCAGACGTTCGACCACCTGCGGCGAGACGTGCTGGCCAAACAGGTTGGTGATGCGATCGCGCGCGGTGGCGGCCGCGATGCTGGCCGCGAACTGCCGGCGCAGCTGCATGCCGACTGCGCCGGCCAGCATGCCGCAGATCAGGATGATCGCGCTGCGCGCGGCGTGATAGTAGATGCTGGTCTCGGCCGCGCCGCCGCCCGAGGGATGGAAGAACACCGCCATATAGAACAGCTCGACCGCCGCGACGAAGCCGGTGAAGGTCGAGAGCCAGAAGTCGAGCCGCAGCGTCGACAGGATGATGAAGACGAAATAGATCAGCGGCGCCACGAATCCGAGCGCCTCTTGCGGCCCCATGCTATTCATGTGCAGCGCCAGCACGACGGTCGGCAGCGACGTCTCGACGAGCACGCCGATGTAGCGCCGGACCACCGGCAGGTCGCGCCCCTTGCGCATGTGCCAGCTGATCGCCCCGTGCACCCAGAACTCGAACAGGATCAGCGGAATGGTGACGTAGAAGACGTAGACGGGGCTGAGGTTGCCGTGCCAGACGCGGCTGACCGCATCGGGCGCAAAGAAATACACCAGCAGACTGATCGCCGCGAGGGCAGCGGCGGTAGCGATCAGCACCTTGATGCGGAGCAACTCGGTGGTCATCACCTCGCGCATCAGGGCGTGATGGAAGTCGGCGGATACGGTTGTGTCTGCCGCTACGCTGTTTTTGTCCGAAGATTCCGCCATGCCTCCCACCCCGTCATTCCGGGGCGCGAAGCGAACCCGGAATCTCGAGATTCCGGGTTCGATGCTTCGCATCGCCCCGAAATGACGATCATTGATGGCATCCATCATAGCCTCAATCGAGCGTACGGCGGAAGCGCGTCACCGCGATCGTCATGGCGAACAGCATCAGGGCGACCAATGCGGCGGTGTCGTATTGCAGGTTCTGCATCGCCGCGCCCTTCAGCATGATGGCCCGCACGATGCGCACGAAATGGGTCAGCGGCAGCCCCTCGCCGATATATTGCGCCCAGACCGGCATGCCCGCGAACGGAAACATGAAGCCGGACAGCAGGATGCTCGGCAGGAAGAAGAACATCATCGAGAGCTGCATCGCCTGCAGCTGGTTCTGGACGATGGTCGAGAAGGTGTAGCCGATCGACAGATTGGTGGTAATGAACAGCGTGGTGAGCAGCGCCAGCAGCGTGAGGCTGCCGAGGACCGGCACGCCGAACAGCAAAATGCCGATGGCGATGATCAGCGTGGCCTGGATGAAGCCGACCAGCACATAGGGGATGATCTTGCCGAACATCACCTCGACCGGCTTGATCGGCATCGACAGCAGGCTCTCCATGGTGCCGCGCTCGATTTCGCGCGTCACCGAGAGCGCGGTGAAGATCAGCATGGTCATGGTCAGGATAGTTCCGACCAGACCGGGCACGATATTGAGGCGCGAGTCCGCCGCCGGGTTGTAACGGGCGTGGGCGCGGATTTCGAACGGCATGTCCGGGGGATCGCCGACGTGCAGATCATGCGCCAGCGCCGATTGCACCAGCGGCCCGAGTGCTCCGAGCGCCGAGCCCGACGCGACCGGGTCGGTGGCATCGGCGGCGACCAGCAGCGCCGGTCTGTCGCCGCGCCGCACCGCGCGCTCGAAGCCGCGCGGGATTTCGACGCCGAACAGCACCTTGCCGGATTGCAGCAGCTCGTCGAATTCCTCGACGGTGTGGACCTCGCGGACAAAATGGAAATAGGCGGTGTTCTCCATTGCCTTCAGGATCGAACGGCCGAGATCGCTGTCTTCCTGGGTCAGCACCGCGGTCGGCAGATTGCGCGGCGTGGTGTTGATGGCGTAGCCGAACAACGTCAGCTGCATGACCGGCAGCATGATGATCATGGCGAAAGAGACGCGGTCGCGGCGAAGCTGGATGAACTCCTTGACCAGCATCGCGTAGCTGCGCCGCCAGAAGCCGAATGCCGGCTCCCTCGCCTCGCTGTTCTGGATCGATTCCGTTGCGCTCATCGCAATTATCCCTGGAGATTATCCTTGGAAATTATCCTTGGAGCGCCCCATCAGATCGATGAAGACGTCTTCGAGCGACGGCTCGCTGGCCTGCCAATGCCACTTCGAATTGTCCCGATAGGGCGCGATCGCGGCCTCGACCGCCGCCTTGTCGCGGCCGGAGACGTGCAGGCTGGTGCCGAACGGCGCCACCATGTCGACGCCGGGCTTGTCCGTGAGCTCGGCCATCAGGCCGTTGAAATCCTCGCCCGTCACCGTCCAGGTCGACAGCGCGGACGCCGCGATCACCTCGTCCACCGTGCCATGGGCCAAGAGATGACCGTAGGCGATGTAGGCGATCTCGTGACAGCGCTCGGCCTCGTCCATGTAATGGGTCGAGACCAGCACGGTGAGGCCTTCGGCGGCGAGCGCGTGGATCTCGTTCCAGAAATCGCGCCGCGCCTTGGGATCGACGCCGGCGGTCGGCTCGTCGAGCAGCAGCAATTGCGGATTGGGCAACGTGCAGGCGCCGAGCGCCAGCCGCTGCTTCCAGCCGCCGGAAAGGTTGGCGGCGAGCTGCTCCTCGCGGCCCTTCAGCCCGATCCGCGCGATCATGTCGGCCGCGGCGCCGCGCGCGTCCGGCATGCCATAGAGCCGCGCCACGAATTCGAGATTCTCGCGCACCGACAGATCCTGGTAGAGGCTGAAGCGCTGCGTCATGTAGCCGACCTTGCGCTTGATCTTGTCGGCATCGCGCCGGATGTCGTAGCCGAGGCAGGTGCCCTCGCCGCTGTCGGGCGTCAGCAGGCCGCACAGGATGCGGATGGTCGTGGTCTTGCCGCTGCCGTTGGGACCGAGGAAGCCGTAGATCGAGCCGCGCTTGACCTGCATCGACAGGTCATGGACGACCTCGCGTCCGCCAAACGACTTGGTCAGCCCCTTCACATCGATCGCGATGGAGGGTGCGTCGGACCGCGCGCTGGTGGAGCCGCCGTTCATCTGCGCTCCGCCACCGGCGTCTTGGGATTGAGGTAGATGCTGATCGGCTGACCGACGCGCAGCACATCGGGCCGGCTCGGCCGCGCCTGGATCAGATAGACCAGCTTGTTGCGCTCATCGAGGCTGTAGATGACCGGCGGCGTGTACTCCGCCGTGGTGGCGATGAAGTAGATCTTTGCCGTGAGGTCGGCGGCGCAATTGTCGCAGGTCACCCTCACCTCGTCGCCGAGCGCAAGCTTCGGCAGCTCGGCCTCCGGCACGAAGAAGCGCAGCTTCATGTTGCCGGGCGGCATGATCGACAGCACCGGGCGCTGCGCCTGCACCATCTCGCCCTCGCGGAAATAGATCTGCTGGATCGAGCCCGCGATCGGCGCAAAGCCCTTGCGACGGTCGAGCCGGGTCTGCGAGGTGTTGACCCGCGCCTCCGCGACGCGCAGCGCCGAGACCGCGGAATCCAGATTGGCCTGGGTGCCGGCGCCGGTGCCGCGCAGCGAGGCCGCGCGGTCATAGCTCTGCCGCGCATTGGCGAGGGTCGCATTGTTCTGGTTGAGATCGGCGCGCTGCAAATCGTCGTCGACCGAATAGAGCAGATCGCCGGGCTTGACCTCGTCGCCTTCGCGCACATTGAGCTTGATGACGCGGCCGGATTCATCGGGGCTGACGAAGATCATGTCGGCCTCGACCCAGCCCTGGAAGCCGGGATCACGCTTCTCCTGGCAACCGGCCAGCGCCGCCGCCAGCACGACTGCGGTCACGAGCTTCATCATGCGCGAGCCGGTCATGGCTTGCTCCGTTCGCCGAAGATCAGATCGAGATGAACCTTGAACATCGCGAGGGCATCGAGCGGCGCGTGCCGGGCAAACAGGCCCTGCCAGATCACCGCGACGATCGCGGGCGCCACGACGAGTTGCGGAAACTGCGCGAGTTGGCGCTGCCTGATCTCGCCGCGCGTGATCGCAAGCTGGATCAGCGCCTGCATCGCGGCCATCCCCTTCGACACCACCTCGCGGAAATAGAAGTCGGCGATCGTCGGGAAGCGCGGCCCTTCGGAGACGATCAAACGGACGATGTCGCCGCGCCGGGTCGACACGATCTCGCGGATGAAGGTCTCGGCAAACCTCTCCACCGCATCGCGCACCGGGCCGGTGATGGTGGGCGGCGCGGCCATGCGATTGACCAAGGGCACGACTGCGGTGCGGATCAACTCCTCGAACATCGACTCCTTGTCCTTGAAGTACAGATAGAGCGTGCCCTTCGCGACGCCCGCCCGCCTGGCGACATCGTCGAGCCGCGTCGCGGCGAAGCCGCGCGCAATGAACTCGTCCATCGCCGCCTCGACGATCGCAGCGCGCCGCTCCGCCGATTTCTCGGCGCGGTTCGCAGCAGGCTTGGCCTCGGGCAGCTTTGCCGAGGCCACCTTCGGGATCCTCGCCGCGGCAGCCCGGATCGCGGTGGTCCGGCGCTTGGCGGGCCGGGAGCGGGTCGTCTTTTCGATGCGCTTTGTCATGGCCATAATATGACTGACCAGTCAGTCATTGTCAATATGTTCAGAGAAAACGCCTGCCGGCCGGAAGCGTTCCTGTCGGCCTTCCCGGCCCCTCAGGGTGCGCATAGATTCGCGATCTCGCGGCGCAAATGCCCGAATTTGCTGCTTATGTCCGCCCTATGGGGAACAGTGGGCGCTGGGAAAGCCGGGTGCCGATCGCACCCGCGGGCCCTGTGCAACAAAAAGGCACAGGGGTGGCACCACAGGTGTAACCGGAGCAATCCGGCTTTCCCTGCGCGATGCGCTACGGCTCACTTCGTGCTCTCCCCGGCGAGATTGGGGGGAATTTGATACAAGCGGTCCGCTGGGGGAACACCAATGAGCGATTGGTTACACAACCTTTCTGTGCCGTGGATGGCCTTCATCGTCTTCGGCTTCACCTACCTTGTTGCCATTCTCATTTTCGCAGGCGTTGCGATCCTGTCGACCAAGGAGCGCGCAACGTCTTTCAAATCGATCTCTCCCGGCATGTTGCCGGTGCTCGGCATCCTTTTCGGCCTGTTTGTCGCATTCACCGCGGCACAGGTCTGGAATGACAGCGACCGCGCCACCGCGGCGGTGAGCCGCGAAGCCAGTTCGTTGCGGGCGGTCATCCTGCTCGCCGGCGGCCTGCCGCCGGAGCAGGAGGCGCGCCTGCGCGGCCTCGTTCGCGACTACGTCGAGGAAACGGTCGCCGTGGAATGGCCGATGATGGCGCGCCAGGCTGCATCGCTCAAGGCAGCTCCTCCTGCGCTGACCGCGGCGTTGCGGCTTGTCGTATCAACGCCCGCGCAAAACCCGGGCCAGCAGACGACGCAGCACGAGATCATCACCAATCTGAATTCGGCACTCGATGCGCGACGACAACGGATCATCGTCAGCCAGACGGAAGTCGACTCGATCAAATGGTGGTGCCTCTACCTTCAGGCCATCTGCGAGCTATTGGTCATTGCCCTTGTTCACTGCGACAACCGGTTGGGATCCGCCATCGCGATGGGACTATTCGCGACCGGCGTGGCCACATCGGTTCTGCTGATTGCCGCGCATGATCGACCATTCACCGGCCAGATATCGATTGCGCCGACGCCGTTGCTGCAGATCATGCCGGACAAGGAGGCGAGCCGATAAGCGCCGGACCGCACACGCGCGCTGTCCGCTAGGTGTGAAACTTCAGCCCATCGAGGATCTTGTCGACCACCTTGCGCTCGGCGCGAATAGCGAGGCCGACCAGGTTGAGCTCGCTGCGCGCGACCGCCCTCACCACCTCGCGGTTGGCGGCGTCATGCGTGGTCTTGAACATGTCCTCGGTGTAGAGCGCCGGCTGCACGTTGCGCGCCAGCGCGCGCTCCAGCGCCCGCGACAGCGCGGGCCCGTCGGCGCCGTAGATCAGGATCGGCTGGCCGATCAAAGAGAGATATCTGGTCCCCGACCCGTCCTGGTAATTCTCGCCGATACATTCGGGGAAGGAAGCCGCGATGCCGCCGGCAAGAAACGACGCCACGTTGAGCTTCTGCCAGACTTCCAAGTCGGTGCGGATCACGACCGCGATCTTGGTGTCGAACTGCATGGCGATAAATCTATCCGCAGGTTGACGACAAACGCCAGTTCTGACCGCGCATCCCTCATCTGCCCGCCAGGCGCTGACGTTAGTTTCTTGAGCAACCCACGGGCGGACCCTGCCCGCCTGAAGGGCGACGTCGCGGCTGGCGAAGCTGATATCGCTGCGGCGAAGAAGCTCAACCCACACGTCGACCGCTAGTCGTGCCACGTCGCAAGGGCCCAATCCCTGCCGGGACGGAAAGCGATAGTCAGCTCCTGCGCCGCGTAGTAGGCTTCGGGCGTTCGATGACCATCAGCATATTTCAGGGCATTGCATCATGATCAGCAAGGCCGATGTTGTTGTTATTGGTTCGGGCGGATTGGGCGCGGCCACAGCCTATTACCTGAGCAAGCGTGGAGGTCTCAGCGTCGCCCTTGTCGACAAGCATGAGATCGGATCGCAAACCTCGCCCCGCGCGGCAGGCATGGTGAGTTGTGCGCGCAAGAGCGACTTGATGATTGGCCTCATCAAGGACGCATGCCGCAAGATCGAGGCGTTCACGGAAGAAACCGGCCAGCCGCTCGACTGGGTGCATTCGGGCAGCCTCAAGATTGCGCGCCGGCCACAGGACGCCGAAGTGATCGAGGACGATTTCGCGCGCGGACGCCGCACCGGCCTCGACGTCGAACTGATCTCTCCGCAAGAGGCGAGCAGTCTCAATCCGTTCTTGCAGCCGACGGGCGTCGTTGCGGCGATGCGGATCGGCGACGACCGGTATTTCGACCCGGCGCAGGTTGCCGTCGGTTTCGCCACAGCCGCGGCGGCCAACGGTGCAATCTTGCTGCCGAAGACCGACGTGCGCGCCGTCAACATCGTCGGCGGCACCGTGATCGGCCTGACCACCGCGAACGGCGTCATTGAAAGTCCGGTTGTCGTCGATGCGGCCGGCGCGTGGACGCGGCAGGTCGCGGAGGCGAGCGGGATCCGCGTGCCGCTGGTGCCGACCCGGCAGCAGTTGATCGTCACCGAGCCTTTGGATGGCGTCCGTGCCGACCTGCCGATGATCCGCATCATGGACGCTGCGGTGTATGCCCGCCCATGTCAGGGCGGCTTCCTGTGGGGTGTCTACGAGGAAACGCCGCGCTTCTTCGATATGCAGTCGCTTGGGGCCGGCTTCGACGTCAAGGACATGCCGCTCGATATCGGCGTGCTTCATGCAGCCGCCGATGAGGTCAAGGACCAGCTCCCGTTCCTGCAAACCGCCAAGGTGCGGGAGTTTCGCGGCGGCATTCCGACGATGACCGCCGACGGCCATCATATTCTCGGTCCGGCCGCCGGCGTGACCGGCTTCTATTTTGCGAGCGGGTGCAACGTCGCCGGTCTGTCGATCTCGCCGACCGTCGGCGAGGCGCTTGCGGCCTGGATCGTGGACGGCAAGCCGCCCATCGATCTATCGCCGATGTCGGTCATGCGGTTCAAAGACCAATCGTGGTCCGAAGACCAATTGGAGCGCGACGCCGCCTGGCAATACCGGCACTTTTATGGCGCCGTCTGAACTCGGCAGCGCGCTTTGCCCACCAGGCGGATTGCGGCGACTGCCTTACCCCTTGGCGTCGCAGGCCCAGGCGCGGATCACGCATTCCTTGCCGCCATAGTCGTAGCACTTCCTGGTCGCGGCATTGAGCGAGCTCGAGATCTTCGGCGCCACGGCATAGCCATGGGCGCCGCAGGGATTCTTCATGTCGATCGAGAGCGCGGCGCAGGCCCGCTTCATGGTGACGGTGGTGCAATCGCCCTTGCACTGCTTCAGCGCGGCGGCGCGCGCCGCGCCTTCCGCCGGATAGTCGTAGGCCTGGCCATAGGCCCCGCACTTGCCGACCGCGAACGCGCCGGCCGCGCGCGCCTTGGGCACGAAGGTTTCCACGGAGAAACGCGTGGCGCCGAGCAGCAATGTCAGGACGAGAATCGTCAACGCGCGACGCTGCGCGACGGCGGTCGAAATGATCAAGCGGAAATCCCCCAAAGCCCGGCGCGGACTGTACGCAGGGGTCGTTTCCAGATGGTGAATGACGGGTTGAGAGCGAATTCTATCCACTCGTCGTCCCGGCGAAGGCCGGGACCCATAGCCACCGATGGTGATGATTGCGCGAGGCTCTGGCCGCTGTCCCACCAACAACAACGATTGGTGGTAATGGGTCCCGGCCTTCGCCGGGACGACGCGGAGAATGTTCAGCCCTGTCTTGCCGCTTCCAGCGCCTGCGGCGTGTCGATGTCGAGGAAGGCGCTGTCGCCGTCGACCGGGACCTCGGCGACTACCTCGGCATGCTTGGTGATCAAGTGACGCGCGCCGATGTCGCCGTCGAGCGTCATCAGCTCCTTGAAAAAGCGCCGCGACCACAGCACCGGATTGCCGCGGCGGCCCTCACTGACCGGGACCGCGATCAGATGGCCGCGGTCCGGCGCGAAGGTCTCGATCAGGCGATCGATCAGCTTCGCATCGATCAGCGGCATGTCGCCGAGGCAGACGATCGCGCCGTCGGCGCTGTCGGACACCGCCGCAATGCCCGCCTTCACCGAGCTGGCGAGGCCGCCGGCGAAATCCGGGTTGCGGACGAATTTGACCTTGAGGCCATCGAGCGCCTGCTCGACCAGCTCGGCCTGATGCCCGGTGACCACGATCACCTCGGAAGCCTTCGAGGCCAGCGCCTGCTCGGCGACGATGCGCGCGAGCTTCTTGCCGTCGAGCTCGGCGAGCAGCTTGTTCGGGCCGCCCATCCGGGTCGAGCGGCCGGCGGCAAGCACGATCGCGGCGACGTTGCGGTTGCCTTCGGTGTCCGGCACCGTGCGCGGCTGCGGCCGCGTCACGATCTCCATCAACAGGCCGCCGACGCCCATGCCGGTGAGATCCGATCGCGTCACCTTGATGCCGGCGAGCAGCCGCATCAAGACCCAGTCGAAGCCGTTCTCGACCGGCGAGCGCGCGCAGCCTGGCGCGCCCAGGACCGGCACGCCGCCGGCGCTGCCGATCAGCAGCAGATTGCCCGGATCGACCGGCATGCCGAAATGCTCGACCGCGCCGCCGATCTCGGTGATTGCAGCAGGAATGACATCACGACGGTCGGCGATCGCGGACGCGCCGAACACGATGACGAGCTCGGCCCCTAAGCCGAGCAATTCCTTGATCGAGGCGGCGAGCACCGTCTCGTCATGCGGCACGCGGCGCTCGGCGATGATGGTGGCGCCGGCCGGCGCGAGCCGCTCGGCGGTGACGCGCAGCGTCTTGTCGATCACCTTCGGCGCAAGACCCGGCAGCAGCGTCGAGACCACGCCGACCTTCTGGATCACATAGGGCGCGATCCGCAGCGTATCCTTGCCGGCGACCGCGACGGCGGCATCGCGTAAGCGCCCCTCGACGCCGAACGGGATCAGCTTGACGGTCGCGATCATCTCGCCTTCGACCACCGGCTTGAACGCGGCGAGCGTTGCGAAGGTGATGGCCTCGTCGACGTCGTTGATACGGTCGACCGCGGCGCGATCGATCACCAGCACACCGGGACGGGCCGCGAACAGATTGGCGCGGCCGGTGAAGGCGCGCTCGACGTTGACGCCGTCGCCGGCCACCGCCTGCGCGATGCTGGCGGCCGCGGCGTCCTCGGAGACGTCGCCCTCGTCGAGCCGCACCACGACGATCTCGTCGACGCCCGCCTTGGTCAGCGCCTCGACCTCGGCAAGGCCGATCGTGGTGCCCTTCTTGAGCACCAGCGCGCCCTGGCGGAGGGTATGCACGGTGACGCCGCCAATCGCGTCGGCCGGACTGGCGGGACCGAATTTCATGCCGCTTCTTCTTTTTCTTTGGGGGGCAAGCGCAGCTGCGCGGTGATCTCGGCCATGATCGCGACCGCGATCTCCGACGGCGACACCGCGCCGATATCGAGGCCGATCGGCGCGTGGATGCGCGCGATGTCGCTGTCCCTGGCGCCCTGCGCGCGCAGCCGCTCGGCGCGCTTGGCGTGGGTCTTTCGCGATCCGAGCGCGCCGATATAGAAGCAGTTGCGGTCGAAGGCGTGCAGCAGCGCCGGATCGTCGATCTTCGGATCATGCGTCACCGCGACGAAGGCGGTGTAGTGATCGACGTTGAGCGGCGGCAGTGCGACGTCGGGCCATTCGGCGACCAGCGGCACGTCGGGGAAGCGCTCCGGGCTCGCAAACGCGGTGCGCGGATCGACCACCGTGACGTCATAGTCGAGCGAGCGCGCCAGCGGCGCCAGCGCCTGGCTGATATGGACCGCGCCGATGATCACGAGCTTTGCGGTCGGCGCGTAGACATTGAGGAACAGCTTCTTGGTCCCGACCTCGACATTGCCGCTCTTGCCCATCCACAGCTGCTTTGAAAGCTCGGCGCGCAGCGGATCGGCGGCGATGTCCGCGGCCTTGACCAGACGCTGATCGCCATTGGCGGTGTCGGTGACGATGATCACCGGGCGGCGCGCGGCGCGCTCGGCGTTCAGCTCTTTCAGGATCTCGCGTTTCACGGCTAACCAACCTTCTCGACGAAGACGCGGATGGTGCCGCCGCAGGACAGGCCGACATTCCAGGCCGTCTCGTCGGCAACGCCGAATTCAAGCATCTTTGGCTGGCCGCTCGCGATGACGTCGAGCGCTTCCGTCACGACGGCGCCCTCGACGCAGCCGCCGGAGACCGAGCCGAGGAAGGTGCCGTCGTCATTGATGACCAGGCTCGAGCCGGCCGGGCGCGGCGCCGAGCCCCAGGTCTCGACCACGGTGGCAAGCGCCACGCCATGGCCCTCCTTCTGCCAGGTCTCGGCGGCCTGCAGGATGTCTTCGTCGCGGTTCAGCATGGTGGCCTCCTGCTATCGGGTCAGGCTTCTTAGGCTACGGAGCGGATCAGGCTGCGGTGGTGCGCCGGCGGCGGGGATGACAGCGCCCCGATCAAGCCCTTGATGGACGTCAAGTTATGCACCGGGCGAAATTCGTCAACGTGGGGCAACATCATTTTGATGCCCTGCGCCTTGGCCTCAAAGCCGGAGTAGCGCAGCAGCGGATTGAGCCAGATCAGGCGGCGGCAGGAACGGTGCAATCGGTCCATCTCGAAGGCCAGTTTGGCATCAGCCTCCCGTTCTAGTCCATCGGATATAAGGAGGACGATGGCGCCCTGCCCGAGCACCCGGCGGGCCCAGAGCTGGTTGAAGCTGTGCAGCGAGGTCGCGATCCGCGTCCCGCCGGCCCAGTCCTCGACCGCGGACGAGCAATTCGCCAGCGCTTCGTCGGGGTCACGCTCCCGCAACGCGCGCGTCACATTGGTCAGGCGGGTACCGAACAGGAACACCGAGACCCGCTTGCGGGCGTCGGTGATGGCGTGCAGGAAGTGCAGGAACAGGCGGGTGTACTCGCTCATCGAGCCGGAGATATCGAGCAACGCCACGATCGGCGCCGGCTTCTCGATCCGGCCGAGCTTTCGGATGTCGATGATCTCGCCGCCGGTGCGCAGCGAGTTGCGCACGGTGCGGCGCATGTCGAGCCGCAGGCCCCGCGCATCCGGCTGGTAGCGGCGGGTCACGAGCTCGGCCTGCGGCAGCCGCATCTTGGCGATCTCGCGCGTCACCTCGGCGATCTCCGCCGCGGTCATCTGCGCAAAATCCTTCTTCTGCAGGATCTCCTTGTCGGAGACCGAGAGCTTGAGCTCCTGCTCCTGGGCCTGCGGGCGCTCCTCGCTCCGCGCCGGCTGCGCCATCGCCTCCTGGACGCGGCGCGAGGCCGGCGGCGGCTTCTTCCTGGCGTGGTCCGGCAGCGGCACCGAATCCAGCATGCTCTTCCACTCCTCGGCGGCGCGGAAGAACAGCATAAAGGCCTGGCGGAAGATCAGCGCGTGCTCGTGGCGCTTGACGAAGATCGCTTCCAGCGTGGCGTAGAAATCGGAGCGGTGGCCGACCTCGATCAGCTGCAGCGCGTCGAGCGCATCGATCACCGAGCCCGGCCCGACGGGAAGCCCGGCCGCCCGCAGCGCGCGGGCAAAGCCAATCACGTTGTCGGCCATGTGGCCGGTCGGAGGCGCGAGGTGGTTGATCGCCATTGTTGTTTGGCCTCGTCATTCCGGACCGCACGAAGTGCGGATCCGGAATCTGGAGATTGCGGCGCGAGATTCCGGGTTCACGCTTCGCGTGCCCCGGAATGACGGCTAGTCGCTCGTCGCTTCCTTCAATGTCTTCTGCAACGCATCGCCCTGCATGCGCGCGATGTCGTCCTGATACTTCAAGAGCGCGCCCAGCGTGTCGCCGACGACCTGCGGGGTCAGAGAGCGGGCGTCGAGCTCGGACAGCGCGGTGGCCCAGTCGATGGTCTCGGCGACGCCCGGCGACTTGTAGAAATCCTGGTTGCGCAGCGCCTGCACGAAGCGGACGACCTGCTGCGACAGCTTGGCGGAGATGTTCGGCACCCGCGACTTGACGATCGCAAGCTCGCGCTCGGCTGTGGGATAATCAACCCAGTGATAGAGACAGCGCCGCTTCAGCGCGTCATGAATCTCGCGCGTGCGGTTCGAGGTGATGATCACGATCGGCGGCGCCGGCGCCTTCACGGTGCCGAGCTCGGGAATCGTGACCTGGAAGTCGCTGAGGATTTCCAGCAGGTACGCCTCGAACGCCTCGTCGGCGCGGTCGAGCTCGTCGATCAGCAGCACCGGAGGACCCGCGACATCGGGCTCGAGCGCCTGCAGCAGCGGCCGCTTGATCAGGAAGCGTTCGGCGAAAATGTCGCTGGCGAGCTGGTCGCGATCGGTATCGCCGGAAGCCTCCGCAAGGCGGATCGCGATCATCTGCGCCGCACTGCTCCACTCGTAGACCGCGGAGGCGACGTCGAGGCCTTCATAGCATTGCAGGCGGATCAGCTTGCGCCCGAGCGCCGCCGACAGCACTTTTGCGATCTCGGTCTTGCCGACACCGGCCTCGCCTTCGAGGAACAGCGGCCGGCCCATCCGCAGCGCGAGATACGTCACGGTCGCGAGCGACCGCTCGGCGAGGTAGCCGCGCGAGGTCAGGAGATCCTCGAGCGCATCGACGGAAGTGGGTAACGCCGATGCACTCATGGAACAGCCAGTCTTCGAACAGAGGTCAGCAAAGTCACGCCTTGGTACTTAGTCCTTGGCGTTCGCGGCTTCCACCGCCCGGCGCGTCAAAACGCCGATCAGATGCGCGCGGTATTCTGCACTGCCGTGCAGGTCGCTGTTCAGCCCGTCAGCCGAAACTGCGATGCCGTCGAGCACCTTGTGCGAGAAGCGCTTCTTCAGCGCGTCCTCGAACGCAGTGACGCGGAAGACGCCGTCGGAGCCCGCACCGGTGACCGCGACGCGCACGTCGGACGGACGCTTGGCCACGAACACGCCAACCAACGCATAACGCGAGGCCTGGTTGCGGAACTTGACGTAGGCCGCCTTCTTCGGCACCGGGAACATCACCTTGGTGATGATCTCGTCGGCCTCCAGCGCGGTCGAGAACAGGCCCTGGAAATATTCCTCGGCCTTGAGGCGGCGCTTGTTGGTGACGATGGTCGCGCCCAGCGCCAGCACCGCGGCCGGATAGTCGGCGGTCGGGTCGTTGTTGGCGAGCGAGCCGCCGATGGTGCCGCGGTGGCGCACGGCGGGATCGCCGATCAGGCCGGCAAGCTCGGCCAGCGCCGGGATCGCCTCGCCCACGACCGCGGAGTTCGCGACTTCGGCATGCTTGGCGGTGGCGCCAATGACCAGCGAGCGGCCTTTCATCTCGATCGTATCGAGACCTTCGATGTGGGAGAGATCGACCAGATGCGGCGGGCTGGCGAGCCGCTGCTTCATGACCGGCACCAGCGTGTGACCGCCGGCAATCAGCTTGGCGTCCTCGTTCTTCACCAGCAAATTGGCGGCCTGCCGCACGGTGCCGGGACGGTGATATTTGAATTCGTACATTGGAATGTCCTGATCGCGCTCGCGGTGAATTGCTGACTAGGCGAGGTCCGACTTCGCCATCGCCTTGGCGCCGGCGGCGATCGAAGCAACGATGTTCTGGTAGCCGGTGCAGCGGCACAGATTGCCTTCCAGCTCCTCGCGGATCACCTCGTCGGAGAGCTCGTGGCCCTTGCGATGGACCAGGTCGACCGCGGTCATGATCATGCCCGGCGTGCAGAAGCCGCACTGCAGGCCGTGATGCTCGCGGAAGGCCTCCTGCATCGGATGCAGCGGCGCGCCATCGGCCGCCAGCCCCTCGATGGTCTTGACCTCGTGACCGTCGGCCATCACCGCAAGCGTCGTGCAGGATTTCACCGCCCTGCCGTCCAGATGCACGACGCAGGCGCCGCACTGCGAGGTGTCGCAGCCGACATGGGTGCCTGTCAGCCGCAGGTTTTCGCGCAGAAACTGGACCAGAAGGGTACGGGGGTCGACATTCGCGTTCACGGGGTTGCCGTTCACGATCATTGAAATCTTGGCCATCAGCACTCTCTTATCTGCGCCACCGCATATCGGCGAAGCAGGCGGTTTTAAATCATTCCAGACGGCATAATATGGGCGCGCCCCGCGATGGGCAACCTTTCGAGCCACCCATCCAGGACATGGCCGGACCTGAATAATCCAGCCGAAAGGCGAGGCTAACCCTGCACCGCCTTGGCGAAATTTGCAAAGAATTCATCGGCCAGCTTCTTGGCGGCGCCGTTGATCAGGCGCTGGCCGAGCTGGGCGAGCTTGCCGCCGATCTGCGCCTCCACATTGTAGCTCAGAAGCGTACCGCCATCCTTGTCTGCAAGGCCCACGGTGGCGCCGCCCTTGGCAAAGCCGGCGACCCCGCCCTCGCCTTCGCCTGAGATCTTGTAGCCGTTCGGCGGGTCGAGATCGCTCAAGGTGACCTTGCCCTTGAAGCGGGCGGAGACCGGGCCGACCTTCATCTTGGCGGTGGCGCGGAAGCCGCCCTCGTCGGTCTTCTCCAGCTCTTCGCAGCCGGGAATGCAGGCCTTCAACACTTCGGGATCGTTGAGCTTGTCCCACACAGCCTGGCGCGGCGCTGCAAGCTGGACTTCGCCGGTCATTGTCATGGCCATGGGGGATCTCCTCGATCGCTAGAACCTTTTCCCCCAAGTAAAGCAGCCGGGGCGCAAAGGAAAGGGCACCTTCGGAGGATGAGCGATGCATATTCGCAACCGCAGCAAGCCAAGCCGATCGTTCACGAAATCGCGCAATCCCCGGTGTTGAAAATGCAGGCAGCCCCGGGGCATTGGCATCGACGCGCGACAGTGGTTAGGTCGCCGGCCATGAGCACAGCCCTTTCTCCCCTGCTTGCGCCGATGCTGTCGAGCGCCGCGATGCGCGCGGTGTGCAACGACGCCGCTACGCTGCAGAACATGCTGGATTTCGAGGCCGCGCTGGCCCGCGCCGAGGTGGCCTGCGGGGTGATTCCCGCAGCTGGCGCAGGACCAATCGGCGCCGCCTGCAAGGCCGAATCATTCGACCTGGCCGCGCTGGCCGACGCCGCGACGCGGTCCGGCAATCTGGCGATCCCGCTGGTGAAGGCCCTGACCGCCAATGTCGCCAGGGCGGACGCCGAGGCGGCGCGCTACGTGCATTGGGGCGCGACCAGCCAGGACGTCATCGACACCGCGACCATGCTGTCGTTGCGTGCGGGGATCGACGCGCTGCTGGCCGACCTCGACCGCGCCGTCGCTGGCTTCGCCGGGCTTGCGCGCGCCCATCGCAACACCGCCGTGGTGGCGCGGACCTGGCTGCAGCATGCGCTGCCGATGCCGTTCGCCCTCAAACTCGCCGAATATGCCGCGGCGCTGCATCGCTCCCGCAAGCGCTTGCTGCGCCTGCGCCGCGAGACGCTGGCGCTGCAATTCGGCGGCGCCGCCGGGACGCTCGCCGCGCTCGGCGATAAGGGGCTGGCGGTCGCCGCCGCCCTTGCGCGAGAGCTCGATCTGCCGCTGCCGGATGCGCCCTGGCATACCCATCGCGACCGCATCGCCGAGGCCGCGTCGGTGTTCGCCATCCTCGCCGGCAGCTGCGGCAAGATCGCGCGCGACGTGTCGCTGATGATGCAGACCGATGTCGGCGAGGCCTTCGAGCCGGCCGGCGCCGGCCGCGGCGGCTCCTCCACCATGCCGCACAAGCGCAATCCGGTCGCCGCCGCGAGCGCGCTGGGGGCTGCGACCATGGCGCCGAATCTCGCCGCGACGATCTTCGCCGCGCAGGTGCAGGATCATGAGCGCAGCGCCGGTCCGTGGCATGCGGAATGGCCGACCTTGCCGGGCCTGATGCTGGTAACCTCGGGCGCGCTTGCTGCCATCGTCGATCTCGCCGAAGGGCTTGAGGTCGATGCGGCGCGGATGCGCGTCAATCTCGATGCGACTCAAGGGTTGATCATGGCGGAAGCCGTCACCTTTGCGCTCGCCGACAAGATCGGAAAGAGCGACGCCCATCATCTGATCGAGGCCGCCAGCAAGCGCGCGGTCGCGGAGAAGAAGCACCTGCGCGAGGTGCTGTCGGCGGACGCCAAGATCACCGCGCATCTCGACGCGAAACGAATCGCGGAGCTGTTCGAGCCGATGGCCTATCAGGGCGCCTCGCAAGCGCTGATCGACCGCCTGCTGGCTTCACTGGATCACAAATAGCGACGATGTCATTGCCGGGCAACAGCGCGAAGCGCATGTTCGCGCAGATGACCCGGCAAGCGCATGACGAGAGGGACAAGACGATGCCGATGATCAACGCCGACGGGTGCCTGCTCAACGTCCAGGTGGACGGCCGCGACGGCGGACCGACCTTGATGCTGTCGAACTCACTCGGCTGCACCTTGCAGATGTGGGAGCCGCAGATGCGGGCGCTGACGCAGCTGTTCCGCGTCATCCGCTACGACCGCCGCGGTCACGGCAAGTCCGGCGTGCCGGCGGGCCCCTACTCCATGGAGCGCTTCGGCCGCGACGTGCTGGCGATCCTCGACGACCTCAACATCGAGAAGGTGCACTGGTGCGGCCTGTCGATGGGCGGCATGGTCGGACAGTGGCTGGGAGCGAATGCCCCGGAAAGATTCGGCAAGATCATCCTCGCCAACACCGCCTGCTACTACCCCGATCCGACCAACTGGCTGAACCGCATCAAGGTAGTGAAGGAAGGCGGCATCGCCGCCGTCGCCGATACCGTGATCGCGGGCTGGCTGACCGCCGATTTCCGCGAGCGCGAGCCGGAGACCGCGGCGCGCATGAAAGCGATGCTGGTTGCCTCGCCGGTCGAAGGCTATCTCGCCTGTTGCGAGGCGCTGTCGACACTCGACCAGCGCGCCCTGCTGCCGAAGATCAAGAGCCCGACCCTGGTGATTGCAGGAAAGCAGGACATGGCGACGCCGGTGTCGGCAGGCGAAATGATCCGCAGCGGCATTCCCGGCGCCAGCATGACGCTGCTCGATGCCGCGCACATTTCCAACGTCGAGCAGTCGCACGCCTTCACCGAGGCCGTGGTCGGCTTCCTGACGCAACGGTAACGGTCATCGTCATTCCGGGGCGATGCGAAGCATCGAACCCGGAATCTCGATCCGCATCCATAACTTCGAGATTCCGGGTTCGGTCCTGCGGACCGCCCCGGAATGACGTAACCGGGAAAGATGCTCTATGGGCCACAATCAGCACGTAGCCCGGATGCAGCGAAGCGAAATCCGGGACAAGTCCTTCGGCCAACGCTGAAGCCCCGGATTGCGCTGCGCTCCATCCGGGCTACGATTTCATGAGGAGACATCCATGGACGACAATCAGCGCCGCGACGACGGCATGACGCAGCGCCGCAAGGTGCTCGGCAATGAATGGGTCGACAAGTCGATCAAGAACCGCAACGCGTTCAACACCGACTTCCAAGACCTGATCACGCGCTATGCGTGGGGCGACATCTGGACCCGGCCGCATTTCGATCACCGCACCCGGCGTGTGCTTGTGATCGGCACCATGGTCGCGCTCGGCCAGTGGGACGAATTCCGCCTGCATGTGCGCGCCGCGCTCGCCGAGGGCGGCTTCACGCCCGAGGACATCAAGGAGATCCTGCTGCAGCAGGCGATCTATTGCGGCGTGCCAGCGGCCAACCACGCCGTCAAGGAAGCCGGCGCGATCATTGCCGAGCTAGGGCTGCTGAAGGGATAGCTCGCTCGCAGGCGCGCCCGCCTCGGCGACGGGCGGCTCGACGGCCCGTTTCGGCGCAGTCTCGAACAACATCACGATCGCGGTCCCAAGCAGCATCAGGAGCTCGGCCGCATGCATGCGCAACGCTTCGACCTCGCCGACCTTGGAGGCCATCATCATGCTGGCGAAGCTCAGCACGCTGCCGAGGCAGAGCGCCACCGCCAGCGCCTCGTCGGCGCCGCTGCTGCTCTTGCGCAGCGGTGAGAAGGCGGCCATCGCGAGGAAGACTGCGAAGAACGCCACCACGGTGATCCGCGCCAGCGCGAGCAGCCATGCGAGGCGCACCGTCGCCATCTTGCCGAGGTGCAGATAGTCGCTGGCATAGAACGCGATCGACACGCTCGGCCGCTCATAGAGGCCGTGGATCGGCGACACCATGATGCTGAAGGCGATGATGGTCCAGACCGGAATGAAATAGGCCGCAAGCAGCGCGCCGTTGAAGGAGCTGATCCGCCAGTTGTTCGACATTGCCGCTTCCCGTGCATCCCGCGCCTTTCAGACCGGCGACGGTTCAGCTTGCGAGCTAACGCCGATCAATTGCCGGCAGCAATTTAAACCCTTTGTTAAGGTTAAGCGCGATGCGATGATTCCGGATCGAGGCCGGGATCTGCGCAAGATCGGCGCCGGCCGGGGATAAAGGGGGTAAAATGACCGAAAGAGCGCGCGTTTTCGTCGCAACGCCCTGCTACGGCGGCGATCTGAAGATGGCCTATGTGTTGTCCGCCCTGAAGCTTCAAGCTGCGGCCACCGCCCGGGGCATCGACATCCAGTTTCATCTGATCGGAAACGAATCGCTGATCGTCCGCGCCCGGAACGAACTGGCCCACCCAATTCCTTGCATCCGGCGCCAGCCATCTCCTGTTCATCGATGCCGATATCGGGTTCGAACCCGAGTCCGTGTTCCGGCTGCTGGATTGCGGCACCGACGTTTCCGCCGCGGCCTATCCGCTCAAGCACATCGATTGGGCAAAGGTGCAGCGGGCTGCGGACGCCAAGCGCAAGAACCTCGCGTCATCCTCGCTGGACTATGTCGTCACATGGGAGGGCGACCAGATCACATCTCGCGGCGACGGCTTCGCCAAGGTCCGATATGCCGGAACCGGCTTTCTCATGATGAAGCGATCCGCCCTCGTCAGGCTGTGCGACGCCCATCCCGAACTCAAATATCGGGCGAACCACAAAAGCAACGACTTGAACACCGGCGACCTGGTTCGCGCCGACCTCGACCGCGTCTCGCTGTTCGAATGCATGATCGACAAGACAACCGGCGAGTATCTGTCCGAAGATTACGCGTTCTGCCGGCGCTGGATCGATCTCGGCGGCGAAATCTTGGCTCGACCTTCGAAGCGAGCTCACGCATTTCGGTTCGTACGCCTTCCGCGGCCGCTTCGCCGACCAGTTGGCCTGAACAAGACAGCCCAAGCGAAAAGGGTCCAGCCTGAACAAGGGAGGCCTCGCCTTTCGGCGAGGCCTCCCTGCTAGTTCGGCTCAATTGTCCGAATTAGCGCTCCGGATTGGGCTTCTGACCCTGCCGGCCCTGATCCTGCTGTTGCTGGCCGGGCTTCTGGCCGCCGCCCTGCTGCTGCTGGCCGGGCTTCTGATTGGGGTTCTGGTTCGGCTGTCCCGGATTCTGATTTGGGTTGCTCATTCAGCTACTCCCTTGCTTTCATCAAGCTGGGGACAACGCGCGCGTCGGAAGCGCGGTTGCTCGGGGAACACGGGTTCCGGCGTGATCATTGCAAGGCAAGGCCATGTCGGCCCTGTGACATCGGAACCGCATCCGCCAAACTAGTTATGTACAAGCCCTTTCTGCTGCTGCCACGCTGTTGCCGCGGCCGGGGTTCCACTGTTAGAAAACGACACGACGCGACGGATCAGGCTGCCGGGGCCCTCGCCGCGTCACCCTCGACGTAGCGTTTTCGAGCGAAGTGGGAACCGGTTCGCGTGAAGAAAGCGCGTCCAGATCAACACGAGAGCCTGGTCGGTTCTCAACCGAACAGGCTCTGACGGCAGCGTATGGATTATTTCGCCCAGCAATTGATCAACGGCCTCGTGCTCGGTTCGATCTACGGCCTGATCGCCATCGGCTACACGATGGTCTACGGCATCGTCGGCATGATCAACTTCGCCCATGGCGACATCTTCATGATCGGCGGCTTCATCGCGCTGATCTCGTTCCTGGTGCTGGTGTCGCTCGGCCTCACCGCGATCCCCCTGATCCTGCTGATCGTGCTGCTGGTCTCGATGGCGATCACGGCGCTCTACGGCTGGACCATCGAGCGCATCGCCTACCGGCCGCTGCGGCATTCATTCCGCCTGGCGCCGATGCTCTCGGCGATCGGCATGTCATTCGTGCTGACCAATTTCTCACAGGTGTCGCAGGGCGCGCGGGTGAAGCCGGTGCCGCCGATCATCACCGGCGGCTACACGCTGCATGAAGGCTCGTCGGGCTTCGCCGTGCAGCTCTCCAACATCCAGATCATGGTCGTGCTCGCCACCATCGTCGTGCTGGCGCTGTTCACCTGGCTGGTCTCGCGCACCCGGCTCGGACGCGACATGCGCGCCTGCGAGCAGGACCAGACCATGGCCGCGCTGCTCGGCGTCGACGTCGACTACACCATCTCGATGACCTTCGTGATCGGCGCCGCGCTCGCCGCGGTCGCAGGCATGATGTATCTCTTGTATTACGGCCTGGTCGATTTCTTCATGGGCTTCGTCGCTGGCATCAAGGCGTTCACCGCCGCCGTGCTCGGCGGCATCGGCTCGCTGCCGGGCGCGATGCTCGGCGGGCTCGCAATCGGCCTGATCGAGACGTTCTGGTCGGCCTATTTCTCGGTTGAGTACAAGGACGTCGCCGCGTTCTCGATCCTGATCGTGGTGCTGATCTTCATGCCGACCGGCCTGCTCGGCCGTCCCGAAGTCGAAAAAGTCTGACAGGCACTTCGTGAGCGCGACCTCAGCCCGCCCCTCGCACGCCGCGCAGCCCTCGGGCAGCGCCTTCATTCTCAAGAAGGCCCTGATCAGCGCCCTTGTCGCGCTGGTGCTGTTCTCGCTGATGATCGGCATTCGCACCGAGGCCGGGCCGCAGGGCGGCTTGATCTACTGGACGCGGTTCGGCGACCTCGCAGCCCTTGTCGCTACCGTGTTCGGCGGCAGCATCGTCGTCGAGTTGCTGCGGCAATGGTGGGGACCGGTCGACAAGGACCGCATCGTGCCGAAGCCGGTGCAATCGGCGATGTCGTTCGCCGGCCGCTGGCTGGCGCCGGCGCTCCTGGTGTTCACCTTCCTCGTGCCTGTCATCTTCTACAACCAGCGCTACATTCTCGACCTGTCGATCCTGGTCCTGACCTATGTGATGCTGGGATGGGGATTGAACGTCGTGGTCGGCCTCGCCGGCCTGCTCGACCTCGGCTATGTCGCGTTTTACGCGGTCGGCGCCTATTCCTATGCGTTGCTTGCGACCAATTTCGGATTGTCGTTCTGGGTCTGCCTGCCGCTTGCCGGCATCCTGGCGGCGTTCTGGGGCGTGCTGCTCGGCTTCCCGGTGCTGCGGCTGCGCGGCGACTATCTTGCGATCGTGACGCTCGCCTTCGGCGAGATCATCCGCCTCGTCATCATCAACTGGCAGAGCCTGACCGGCGGCCCCAACGGCGTCTCGGGAATTCCCCGCCCGACCATGTTCGGCATTCCGCTGACGGCGGGTGACGACGGGCTCGCCGCCAAGCTCGGCATCGAATTCTCGCCGACCCACCGCCTCGTCTTCCTGTTCTATCTGATCCTGGCGATGGCGCTGATCACCAACTGGGTGACGATCCGGCTACGGCGGCTGCCGATCGGCCGCGCCTGGGAAGCGTTGCGCGAGGACGAGGTCGCCTGCCGCGCGCTCGGCATCAACACCACGACCACCAAGCTGACGGCGTTCGCGACCGGCGCGATGTTCGGCGGCCTCGCCGGCGCGTTCTTCGCCACCCGGCAGGGCTTCATCAGCCCGGAATCCTTCACCTTCCAGGAATCGGCGCTGGTGCTGGCGATTGTGGTGCTCGGCGGCATGGGCTCGCAGCTTGGCGTGGCGCTCGCCGCGCTGACCATGATCGGCGGCTTCGAGCTGTTCCGCGGCCTCGATCAATACCGCATGCTGGTGTTCGGCATGGCGATGGTGCTGCTGATGATCTGGCGGCCGCGCGGGCTGATCGGCCATCGCGCGCCGACCGTGTTCCTGGAACGCAACCAGGCGATCTCGTCCGACCTCGTCAAGGAGGGCCACGGATGAGCGGCGACCCCATCCTCACCGTCGACCGCCTGATGATGCGCTTCGGCGGCATCGTCGCGGTCAACGAGCTGTCCTTTGCGGCCGAGCGGCGCAAGATCACCGCGCTGATCGGGCCGAACGGCGCCGGCAAGACCACCGTGTTCAACTGCATCACCGGGTTCTACCGGCCGAGCGGGGGCGCGATCCGCCTCGCCCATGACGACGGCCGCACCATCCAGCTCGAGCGGCTGAACGATTTCCGCATCTCCAAGCAGGCCAAGGTGGCGCGCACCTTCCAGAACATCCGGCTGTTTCCCGGCATGACCGCGCTGGAAAATCTGATGGTCGCCCAGCACAACGCGCTGATGCGCGCCTCGGGCCTGACCCTGCTCGGGCTGCTCGGCCTGCCGTCCTGGCGCGAGGCCGAGCAGCGCGCCATCGATCTGGCGCGGACCTGGCTCGCGCGCGTCGGCCTGCTCGACCGCGCCGACGATGCCGCGGGAAATCTGCCCTATGGCGACCAGCGCAGGCTCGAGATCGCGCGCGCGATGTGCACTGAACCGGTGCTGCTCTGTCTCGACGAGCCGGCGGCCGGTCTGAACGCGCGCGAGAGCGGCGGGCTCAACGAGCTGCTGCTGTCGATCCGCAACGAACAGGGCACCTCGATCCTCCTGATCGAGCACGACATGTCGGTCGTGATGGAGATCTCCGATCACGTCGTGGTCATGGATTACGGCGTCAAGATCGCCGAAGGCACGCCGCAGACGGTGCGCGACGACCCCAAGGTGATCGCCGCCTATCTCGGCGCCGACGAGGAAGAGGCGATCGCCGTGATGGAGAGCGGCACGTGAGCGCGGCACAGGCAACGACACCCCTGCTCGCGGTGCGCGGCGTGCGCGCGGCGTATGGCAAGATCGAGGCGCTGAAGGGCGTCGATATCGAGATCAATCGCGGGGAGATCGTCGCCCTGATCGGCGCCAACGGCGCCGGCAAGTCGACGCTGATGATGACGATCTTCGGCAGGCCGCGCGCCCGCGCCGGCGCCATCGAGTTCGACGGCCGTGACATCACCGGCGTGCCGACCCACGAGATCGCGCGGCTGCGCATCGCACAATCGCCGGAGGGCCGGCGGATCTTTCCGCGCATGAGCGTCGCGGAAAACCTGCAGATGGGCGCCGATGCCACCGAATGCAGCGAGGCCGAGCGCGCAGCCGGGCTGGAGCGGGTGTTCGCGCTGTTCCCGCGCCTGAAGGAACGCGTCGCACAACGCGGCGGCACGCTGTCGGGCGGCGAGCAGCAGATGCTGGCGATCGGCCGCGCCCTGATGAGCCGGCCGCGGCTGTTGATGCTGGACGAGCCCTCGCTCGGGCTCGCGCCGCTGATCGCGCGGCAGATCTTCGACGCCATCCGCACGCTGAACCGGCAGGACGGCCTCACCGTGCTGATCGTGGAGCAGAACGCCAACCATGCGCTGAAGCTCGCCCATCGCGGCTATGTCATGGTCAACGGGCTGATCACGCTGGCCGGAACCGGCGCCGAATTGCTGCAGCGCCCGGAAATCCGCGCCGCCTATCTGGAAGGCGGCCGCCGCGGCTAGCTTGACGTTCCGTGCCGTCCCCGCAAGCAAGACGCGGCGGATGCAGCGTCGATTTGCCTGAAAATTGCCGGTGACTTCGCCGCGAAATCAGCTGAGAATGCCCGCGGTTTTGGGGCCCGGCGTGCCGGGCCCTTCCGCAAGAGGCAACGACCACGAGGGACGTCTCATGAAATCACTGAAGCTGATCGGCCTGGCACTTGGCGCTTCGTTCGCATTATCGGCGAGCGCGTTCGCGCAAGACATCACCATCGCCGTCGCGGGCCCGATGACGGGCTCCGAATCCGCTTTCGGCCGGCAGATGAAGAACGGCGCCGAGCAGGCGGTCGCCGACATCAACGCCGCCGGCGGCGTGCTCGGCAAGAAGCTCGCGCTGGAAGCTGACGACGACGCCTGCGATCCGAAGCAGGCGCGCTCGATCGCGGAAAAGATCGGCTCTTCGAAGATCCCGTTCGTGGCCGGCCATTTCTGCTCGTCGTCCTCGATCCCGGCCTCCGAGGCCTATGCCGACGCCAACGTGCTGCAGATCACCCCGGCCTCGACCAACCCGCTGTTCACCGAGCGCAAGCTCTGGAACGTGGCGCGCGTCTGCGGCCGTGACGACCAGCAGGGCCTGGTCGCAGCCGACTACATCATGAAGAATTACAAGGGCAAGAACGTCGCGATCCTGAACGACAAGACCACCTACGGCAAAGGCCTCGCCGACGAGACCAAGAAGGCGCTGAACAAGGCCGGCTTCCAGGAGAAGATGTTCGAGTCCTACAACAAGGGCGACAAGGACTTCAACTCGATCGTCTCGCGCCTGAAGCGCGACAACATCGATCTGGTCTATGTCGGCGGCTACCATCAGGAAGCCGGCCTGATCCTGCGCCAGATGCGCGACCAGGGCCTGCAGACCGTGCTGATGGCCGGCGATGCCATGAACGACAAGGAATTCGCCTCGATCACCGGCCCCGCCGCCGAAGGCACGCTGTTCACCTTCGGCCCCGACCCGCGCAACAAGCCGACCGCGAAGGCGATCGTCGAGAAGTTCAAGGCCAAGAACATCGACCCCGAGGGCTACACGCTTTACACCTACGCCGCGATGCAGGTCTGGACGCAGGCCGTCGCCAAGGCCGGTTCGACCGACGCCAAGAAGGTGATGGACACCATCAAGGCCGGCGAGTGGGACACCGTGCTCGGCAAGATGGCCTTCGACGCCAAGGGCGACATCAAGGCGATCGATTACGTCGTCTACAAGTGGGACGCCAAGGGCAACTACACCGAGATCAATCCGAAGGGCTCCTGAGCCTCTCTCGCGTCTGATCCAATCAGAGTACGAGAACGCCCCGGTCCGCCGGGGCGTTTTCTTGACCTGTTGCCTGCAAGTCTTACCGCAGGTGCCTGCCCGCCCATGCCCGACGGTTGATGCATCCGTTGCGGCTGCTATACCGGATCGATCGGACAGCAGGCGGATGGACCCATCGTGAAAAACCTTCTCACCGATATTGCCGGCGTTGCCGTCGGCCATGCCGACGATCCCACGGTCGCCTCCGGTGTCACCGCCATCCTGTTCGAGCGGCCGGCGGTCGCCTCGATCGATGTCCGCGGTGGCGGTCCCGGGACCCGCGAGGAAGCGCTGCTTTCGCCGCACAACGTCGTCGAGGCGATCGACGCCATCGCGCTGTCCGGCGGCTCGGCGCACGGGCTCGATGCCGCCGGCGGCGTGCAGGCCTGGCTCGCCGAGCGCGGCCGCGGCTTCCGTATCCGCGACGCGGTGATCCCGATCGTGCCGGGCGCGATCTGCTTCGACCTGCTCAACGGCGGCAACAAGGCGTGGGGACGCTTTCCGCCCTATCGCGACCTCGGCTACGCGGCGGCCAATGCCGCCTCCGATGACTTCGAGCTCGGCAGCGTCGGCGCCGGCATGGGCGCGACCACGGCCAACCTGAAGGGCGGCCTCGGCTCGGCGTCCGACATGACCGACGACGGCGTGACGGTCGCGGCGCTCGCGGTGGTCAACGCGGTCGGCAGCGTCACGGTCGGCAGCGGCCCCTGGTTCTGGGCGGCGCCGTTCGAGGTCGGCGGTGAATTCGGCGGGCGCGGCCTGCCGCCCTCGTTCACGCCGGACATGCTAAAGGCGCGGCTGAAGGGCGGCGCCGACGCGCGCGCCGTCGAGAACACCACCCTCGTCGTCGTGGTGACCGATGCGCAGTTGACGAAGCCGCAGGCACGGCGGCTTGCGATGATCGCGCAGACCGGCATGGCGCGCGCGATCTATCCGGTGCACGCCCCGCTCGACGGCGACGTGGTGTTTGCCGCCGCGACCGGCGCCAGGCCGATCGATCCGCTGTTCGGCCTCACCAGGCTCGGTGCGCTCGCCGCCAACACGGTGGCGCGCGCCATCGCCCGCGGCGTCCATTCAGCGGCCGCGCTGCCATTCGCCGGCGCGCTACCGAGCTGGCGGGACAGATTCGGTTAGATCATCGCGCTTCTGGCTCTGCCGTCATTGCGAGCGAAGCGAAGCAATCCATCTGTCCGCACATGTGGACAGATGGATTGCTTCGTCGCTCCAGCGCAAAATTGCTTTGCAATTTTGTCGCCGAGCTCCTCGCAATGACGGAAATTACCAGTCTCGTCTTAAGCGCTGACCGAAATCGCAGCGAAGTCCTGCGCCGAGATCGCCTTCGCCTGGCGCTGGATCAGCTGCTCGACGATATTGTAGGACGAAGCCGCGTTGAGGGTCGCGGAGGATGTGGCCGGCGTCGTCATAGCCACCTTCGAGCCGTCGGCATAGGTCGTCGTCGTGGTGGTCGAGCCGTCGCTGTTGGTCACCGACGTCGAGGTCGCGCCGTCCAGCGCCTGCATCAAGGGATCGGAGCTCGATCCGCCCGCGCCGCTGCTGGATTCGTCGGTCGAGCCACTGGCCATGTGATGGCGATGATGGCCACCGCCCTTGTGGCCCTGCAAGGCCTGGGACATCTCGTCGAGGCTGACGTTACCGTCGCCATTGCTGTCGAGCTTGGAGAACACGTCGTCGGCCTGCGCCGTATTGGTGCCGCCGGCGCCGAGCGCGTTCTCGAATTCCGACTGGGTGATCTTGCCGTTGCCGTCGGCATCGATCTGCGAGAACAGGTCCTTGAGCGCATCCGAGCGGCTGGCCGCCGTCGGGCTGTTTGAAACCGCGGTCTGGGACTGGCTTTGCGCGGAAATCAGCGCGCCCATCGTCAGGGGCGAAATCTGCGGAGAGCCGCTGCCCGAGCCGGTACCGGTGCTGCTGCCGGCCGACGTCGATGTACCGGTCGAAGGGGCGAACAGGCCGGTGGTCTGATTCCCCTGACCAGAGCTGCCGGTCTTGGTCGTCGACTTCGACGACATCAGCGAGCTCAAGAGGTCAATGGCCGACGACGCAGCGCCAAGGGCGAACAGCATGGCAATACTCCAACAGGGCCGCGCCTGGCGGCTCAAACGCTGGTCAATGGCTGAGCAAAGGGCGTGCCATGGCAAAAACCCAGCAAAACCAGGCGTTCCCGCATCGAAGCGGGTTCCGCGCACCCGGCAAGAGCTGCCGCCGGCGGAAGAATTTTCCGGTCGCAGAGCGCCGTCCGCTCGTCATTGCCCGCCACGCGTCCGCATGTTAGGCGGACTCACCCGTCGCCCCCTGAAGTGTTCCGGAACAGCTGACATGACTCAGTCATTCACCCCGCGTCCCCTCGTTATCGCTCCGTCGATCCTGGCGTCGGATTTCTCAAAGCTCGGCGAGGAGGTCCGCGCCGTCGACCAGGCCGGCGCCGACTGGATCCATCTCGACGTGATGGACGGACACTTTGTGCCGAACATTTCCTATGGCCCCGACGTCATCAAGGCGATGCGGCCGCACACCAAAAAGATCTTCGACGCCCATCTGATGATCTCGCCCTGCGATCCCTACCTGGAGGCGTTCGCCAAGGCGGGCTGCGACCATATCACGGTGCATGCCGAGGCCGGCCCGCATTTGCACCGCTCGCTGCAGGCGATCCGCGCGCTCGGCAAGAAGGCCGGCGTCTCGCTCAATCCGGCAACGCCGGCGAGCGCGATCGAATATGTGCTCGACCTGATCGACCTCGTGCTGGTCATGTCGGTCAATCCCGGCTTCGGCGGCCAGGCCTTCATCCGCTCGGCGATCGGCAAAATCAGCGATGTCAGGGCGATGATCGCGGGCCGGCCGATCGACATCGAGGTCGACGGCGGCGTTGCACCCGACGTCGCGGGCCAGCTCGCGGCCGCCGGCGCCAACGCCTTTGTCGCGGGGTCCGCCGTGTTCAAGGGCGGCACGGTCGAGGCTTACAAGACCAACATCGCCGCGATCCGCCATGCGGCGGCCGAAGCTCGCGGCGAGGCGATCTGACGATCCGGGGAAACTAGAACAGTGCGGGCGGCGTGGCCGCGGCATTCGCCGCTTGCTCGGCCGCCTCATCGCTCTCGCCGTCGTCCGCTTGCGACGCCAGCCGCGACGGCCGCACCACGGTCACCGTGCACGGCGCTTCCCCCGCGACCCTGGCGGACACGCTGCCGAGCAGCGCGCGCCGCAGCGAGTTCTGCCGCGCGCCGATGATGATGTGGTCGACCAGGTTGACCGCGGCGAACTCGAGGATCGCGGCCGCCGGATCGATCGCCTCCAGCACATGCACGGTCAACCGCCCTTCCTCGAGCCCGAACGGCCGCGCCCAGTGCTGCAGCGCCACCAGGCGGTCGACATGCTTGTTCTGGCCCTGCTCGTCATGGGTGCGGTCGATCGCCAGGCGATTGAGCTTCAGCACATTCACGCAGGCGAGCCGCGCCGAGGGCGAGGTCGACAGCACCCGCTCGGCGGTGACGCGGATGGTGTCGTTCAGCGCCTCGGCACCCTCGCCGATATCGAGCGCGACGGCCACGATCGGGCTCGAGGCGAGCTGGGCCGCGACATCGGACTTCGGCCGCGGCGGCACCGCGCCGAGATTGAAGCGGCGGCGCCAGACCGTGCTGAGCGGATCGCGGCGCAGCCGCTGCGCCCGCGCCGTCAGCTTCACCTGATCGGGATGGCCGAGATCGAAGGCAAGCTGCGCCGCGGTCGGATAGCGCGCGGCGGGGTCGATCTCCAGGCAGCGCAGCACGATTTCCTGCAGCCAAGGCGGATAGTCGGGCTTCAGCTCGCGCGGCGGATAGGGATCGCGCCACAGCCGCCGGCGCATGCCGCGCAGGCTTTCGGTCTCGCCGAAGGGGCGGACGCCGGTGGTGAAGAAGTAGAGCAGCACGCCGAGCGAAAACAGATCGCTGCGCGGATCGTCGCGGACGCCGAGCAAGCGCTCCGGCGCCATGTAGGGCGCGGTGCCGTAAGGCAGCCGAAACTCCTCCTGCAACAGGTCGGGCAGATGCCGGTGATGCGAGAGGCCGAAATCGATCAGCACCGCCTCGCCGCGCTCGCGGAACATGATGCTGCTCGGCTTGATGTCGTGATGGATGACGTTCTGCCGGTGCAGGCTGGCGAGCGCGGTGGCGACCTTGCCGCCGATCACCCTCACCTCCTCATACGGCATCGGCAGCTCGCCGAGCCGCTTGTAGAGCGTCTGACCGGGGATGCGCTCCATCACCACATGGGCCTGGCGTTCGAAGTCGCCGGTGCCGAAACAGGCCGGCACGTGCGGCCCCGACAGCCGCGGCAGGATCATCTGCTCCATCTCGAAGCTGACGATCGCGGCCGGATCCTCGCCCTCCGAGGTGAGCGGCACCTTCATCAGCAGCGGCACGGTGATGCCGGGATGGGTGACGCTCCACAGCGTCGCCATGCCGCCGCGGTGCACGCGTTCGCCGATGGTGAAGCCATCGATCTCGGCGCCCGCCTGCATCGCCAGCGCCGCCATCGGCGTCACCGGCCGAGCGGCAGGCGGTCGGCGAGCCAGTGCGGCAGGCCGTTCGCCTTGATCCGCGCCGCCGCGGTTGCGACGTCGTAGGGCACGCGATGAAAGGTGATCTCGCGGCTTATGGTATCGAACATCGCAAACGACGCCGCGGGATCGCCGTCGCGCGGCTGGCCGACCGAGCCGAGCACCGCAAGCCAGCGCCGCCCCGGCAGCAACTGAACGGCGATGCCCGAAGTCGGAACGAAGCTCGTCATCTTGGCGGTCGAGGACATCGAATAGAGGCCGGGACGATGGATGTGGCCGCAGAACGTGATCTGCAGCTCGGTGGCCATCATGCTGCGCGCGGCGTCCGCGGTGTCGCGCACGTAGCGCCATTTCGCGGGCTCCGAAGCTTCGGAGTGCACGTAGAGCCGATTGTCCTCCTCCCGCGACATCGGAAGCTCGGCAAGGAACGCCTTCTGCTCGCCGCTGAGCCGGCCGCGGGTCCAGTCGATCGCAGCCTGCGCCTCGGCATTCATGCTGTCGCTCGGCACGCCGATCGCATTGTCATGATTGCCGCGCACCGCGATCGCGCCCTTGGCGACGAGGTCCATCACCGTGTCGACGGCCCATTCGGGATCGGCACCGTAGCCGACGATATCGCCGAGGCAGATCAGCCGCTCGGCGCCGCGCGCATGCGCAGCGTCGAGGCAGGCGGCGAAGGCCTGCCGGTTGGCGTGAATATCGGCAAACAGTGCAAGCCGCATCGTGGTCCGCGTTGCTGATCCCTATCCGATATCAAGCACATGCGGCCCCGGGCTCGCAATCGGGCCAAAGGCATCAGGTGGTCAGGGGATGTCGGCAGAAAGCTCAGCTAGGGCTTGCAGACCCGCAGGCCCTTCAGCAGCAGGGCCAGCAGCGCATCGATCCGCCCCGGGCATTCCGGCTTGGCCCATTCCTCAGCATGCGCCGGGTGATGGTAGCGGACGGTGGCGTCGAACACGGCACGGGCGGTCGCCTTCACATTGTCGATCTCGAACACGCCCTGCGCGACACCGTCGGAGAGGATTTTCGCGATCAGGTCGACCTGCTTGTCCTTGTAGGCTTCCACCACCTCGCGCGCGTCCTGCGCCAGCGCCAGGTAGGTCGCGAACATCTCGGGATCGTCGCAGACCTTCTTCTGCTTGATCGTGAAGGCGGTGCGCAACCATTGCTCCAGCCGCTCCGGCGCCGGGCCTTCGCCGGCTGCGATCTTGCACAGCGGCTCGTTGGCGCGGTCGAGCCAGCGCTTGGCGACGGCATCGCGCAGCGAGGCTTTGCTGGGGAAGTGACGGTAGACGCTGCCGTGGCTGACATCCAGCGCACGGGCAACGTCGACAACGGTGGCCTTGGTCAACCCGAAGCGCCTCAAGACATCCTCAGTTGCCTCAAGGATCCGCTCGGGTGTCAAAACCACCGCCTCGTTCATGCGTTTACCGTCTGGTTATCGCTGTCCTGCCCGCGGGTGAACTTGGCGGCCTGGGCGGCCAAGTGGCGAGCGACGCGAAGATTGAGCCACTGTTGAATCTGGGCGGTCAATTGAAAGATTTCTATGGTCATGGAGGTAGTCCTTCGAGGTAGTCAATTAAGTCCGGCTCCCCGGCCAAACGCCGGAACAGCCACTGGGCGCCCTCCTCCCTTGGGCTGATGAATATATACACCATCCCGCTGACAGATTTCAATATCTGTCAGACAATATTTTGTGAAATGACAGCGGTCCTCCCGGGAAAGCCCCCGGCTGATGGGCGCTACAACGTTCCGTGAGCAGCGGGGGCGATCTGCCAATCCGCGCCTATCTCTCGCTCGGGGCTACCTGGGAGAGACTTGCATGGACCGGCCAATGACCTTGAAGGAGATCGCCAAGATCACCGCGGGCGCGGTGGTCTCGCTCGTCATTGTCGGGTGGCTGATGGTTCTTGCGATCGCATTCCTGACGGTGCTGTGAGCCCGCCTCACCGCGCCGGCCCCTCACCGGGCTTGGCGACGGAATCGAAAGGGGCCGCTTCACGCAGCGGCCCCTTTGCCGGGAAAATCGCTTCGGGATGAAATCTAGCCCCGGTTAGCCCCAAGACTACACACTTCAGGGAATTGAGGAATTCCGGATGATTACTGTCCATCCCGCTGACTGATTATTCCCGATCCCTATTTTTGTGCCACCCTCCCGGGGAGGCATCCTGCTATCGCTGCTCGTCCTTGGGCGGCATCCGGGGCGGCGGCAGCGGCGTGAACACCGACCCTTGCGCGCCGGCCGGCGGGGCCACGAACGTCCCCGTCGTGGAATCACCGCCGGTCGTCTCCAGGATCGTCTTCGGCGTGATGTACTCCCTGACGAAGTCGATGATGGTGCCGTCGCCGCCGCCGAAATCCGCCGCCCGTCCGCCTTGCGGGTGCCCGGCCTTGATCTCGTTCTCGGCGGTGTGGGTCTGCGCCGCCAGCGCGTCGCTATAGGGAATGCGGAAGGCGCGCGGGATCGCGCTCGGCCGGTTGTCCTCGTCAAGCTCCTCGACCCAGAGATAGATCGAGCCGGGGTCGCCCTCCAGCGAATGCGGCTCCACGATCCGCGTCGACAGCAGCTTGAAATTCGCCGGCAATTTTTCCGCGGACGCCCAGCCGAGCAGATCGCGCATGCCGCCGAAGCTGACGAAATAGAACGCGCTGGTCACGACGATGACGACAGCCTTCAGCGACCAGTGCAGCCGCGCATAGACCAGCACGATCAAGAGCAGCGCACCGACCACCGCGTATGCGACCGCAAGCGTGAGGATCGCCGACTGCAAGCTAATCATTGCGGAGCACCCTGACGCCGGATTTCGGGACGCCGGTGTTAGGATCGAGGTCGCCGCCGTTGCGCCAGCTGCTGCGGAAGGTCTCGAGCAGCGATTTCGGCCGCCGGTCGACGTTGATCACCTTGCCCTCGGCATCGAGACGAAACCTGACCGCGGTCTTCTCGTCGCCGGTGTGATCGACGGTCAGCTTGTCGTCGAAGATCACCTGCGCGGTCGGATTGAGCTTCTGCACCTTCACATTGGCCTGCACTGGCTGGCCGGTCGTCGCCTGGAAATGCGAGACGTTGACGGTGTATTCGCCGGCGACGACGCCGCGCAGCGTGACGATCTCCTCGCGGATCGGCGATGCGATCTTTTTGCCGTTGACCACGATGAAGTCGTTGGCGCCGCCGCGGTCGTCGCGATCGAGCGTCAGGAAGCCGGCCTCGCGATGCCGGTACCAGGCGATGTTGCCGGCCGGATCCTGCACGAACAAGTCGAGATCGTCAGGATGGTTGTCCGGCCAGTCCATCGTGATGATGAACTCCGCCTTGGATTCGATCTTGCCTTCCTTGGAGTCCGGCGACACCGCAAGCAGCGCCAAGAAGAACAGGAAGGCGATGACCTGCAGCGCCTTGAACAACATCACGCCGAGCGGATCGAACGGCTCCTCGCGCGGATAGAGCCCGAACTCATCCATCATGACGGCGTACCAAGGCGACGTTCGAGGGCCGGCGTGACGTGCGTCTCGGTCAGCACGACTGCGTCGGAAAACACCCGCTGGGTCGCGGAATCGAGCATGTAATACTGGATCCGGACCAGGATCGATCCGATCAGCCCGGCCAGCGTCGTGTACATCGCG
Organism: Bradyrhizobium sp. USDA 4504; assembly: GCF_054063995.1. Lineage (NCBI taxonomy): Bacteria > Pseudomonadati > Pseudomonadota > Alphaproteobacteria > Hyphomicrobiales > Nitrobacteraceae > Bradyrhizobium > Bradyrhizobium sp. USDA 4504. The sequence continues at coordinate 3,884,519 of NZ_JBSSGV010000001.1, forward strand.
ACCGCCATGCCGTCGCTCATCAGGCCCATCGACGATTTCATCGCGACCTTGTCGGCGGCATCCAGCGAAGCGATCGGCGCCAGCATGATGATGAAGCCGATGATGGTGCCGAGCAGGCCGAGCTTCATCAGCGTGTCGGAGACGAAGGCGCCGAAGCCGTTGGACCCGCGCAGCCGGTCCGCCAGCGTCCGCAGCAGCAGGGTCTGGTCGATGCGCCCCTTGGCCTGCGCCTCGGCCTTCTGCACCAGGCTCTTGATGTGATCGGTGACGAGCCCGCCGGGCAGGCCGCGGGCATTTGATGCGAGCGCCCCCGATGCAAGGATCTTGGCGCCATCGGGCGCGGCGAGGATGGTGCGGCAGGAGCGCGCGACCTCGCCTTCCCGCGCGATCGCCCGCGTCCGCCAGAAGCAATGGATGCAGGTGACGATGTAAAGGACGGCGATGACGCTGGAAATGTAGGTGCGGTCGGAACTGATCATGAGGCGGATCAGCCCGTAGCGCCACAGCAGGAATGCGGCGAACACCGAAAGGCCGGTGAAGATCATCCAGAGCAGCAGGGCGCTGCGCTCTGCCGCGTCCGTGCCGGCCGATGCGGCCGCGACATCGACCTTGGCATCCATGCTGCGTGAGCTCCCTGTGTTCCGTGAGGCGCGGCGCGGGCCTCACCTTCCGTTAGAGCAGAGCCGGCCTGCGCCGTCCAAAGACATCTGCCCAGATTCCGTCAGGCAAATTTCCCGACCTGCGTAGCTTCGCATGCTTGCGATTGGCGGGGAACAGCGGTGCTGTTAGCATCGCACCTCTCGTTTGAGCATGACCAGCCGCTTCTCTCCGTTCCGGATCATGCTCTGGCCGTGGAGTGATCGCATGCGCCTTGTGCTTCAACTGGTCGCCCGCCTGCTCGTGATCGTCGCGCTATGCCTCGGCGCGGCCACCGCCTGGGCCACGATCGACGCCTATCGCAGTGTCGATCGTGCCACGCAGGCATCCGCCGAGCGGGTTTCGCAATCGCTCGAGGCGCTGTACTGGCGCGAATTGCTGCTGCGCAGCAACCGGATGCGCGAGCAATTGCTGCCGGCACCGGACTGGCGCACCATCGAAACCATGGGCCTGATCGCGCCCGGGATCTGCGTGCAGTTCGAACCGGCCGGCGCCTTCGAGAAGCCGCTCTGCGGCCAGAGCAAGGGGATCGGCAAGGCGCCGCCACGCTGGTTCGCGGCCACCGTGCAGATGATACTCGGCGATCACGCCACCGTGGAGCGGCCGATCAGCGCCCGCGCCGCGACCGCGGGAACCGTCCGCGCCATCGCCGATCCGGACGCCGCGATCGCGCTCGCCTGGCAGCACATCCTCGACAACATCCATGTCGCGCTGTTGATGGCCCTCGCCATCGCGCTGCTCGCTTCGCTTGCGATCGCGCACACGCTGGCGCCCGCCCACTCGATCGTGTCCGCGCTGCGGCGGATGGCCGACGGCGAGTACCGTACGCCGCTGCCGCGCGTCCGCTCGATGGAGCTCGCGATGATCGGGCGCGCCGTCAGCGATCTCGGCGACCGCCTCGCGCTTGCCGAGGAGGAACGCACGGTGCTGACTAGGCGGCTGCTCGAAATCCGCAACGACGAACGCCGCACGCTGGCGCGCGAGCTGCACGATGAGTTCGGCCAGAATCTCACCGCGATCCTCGCCTTCGCCAACACGATCGAGGCAAGCGCCGGAGACAAGTACGCCGCCGGCACCGAAATTGCACAGGATGCACGGATGATCTCGCAGGCGACGCGCCGCATCATGGCGTGCCTGCGCGATACACTGAACCGGCTGCGCCATCCGCCGGCCGAAGAGCTCGGGCTGGAGGCAAGCCTCGTCGATCTCGTCGACAGCTGGCGGTCGCGCACGGCGCAGCCGATGATCCAGCTCGATCTGCAGGGCGACCTTGCCGACATCAGCGGCACGGTCGCCGCCACCGCCTATCGCGTCGCGCAGGAATGCCTGACCAATGCGCTGCGCCACAGCTCGGCGCGCGAGATCGTGCTGCGGATCGAGCGGCGCACCGGAAGCGAGAACGCCCTGCTGGTGCGCGTCGAGGACGACGGCGGCGGCGATGCGGCCAAGGTGGCGCAATCCGCGGGCTTCGGCCTCACCGGCGTCAGCGAACGCGTCACAGCCCTCGGCGGCTCGCTGTCGATCGCGCGCGCCAGCCGCGGCCTGTCGGTCGCCGCCACGATCCCGCTCGCCGCCTGAGATGACAACCGTGACGACGACAACGGCGAAGATTCGGGGCATCTCGATCCTGCTGGTGGACGATCATCCGGTGGTCCGCCAGGGCTATCGGCGCGTGCTCGAGCATCAGGACGATTTCCACGTGGTCGCCGAAGCCGACAACGCCGCCAGTGCCTATCGCGCGTTCAAGTCGCACCAGCCGGACGTGGTGGTGATGGATATCTCGATGCCGGGTGCCAGCGGGCTGGAGGCGATCCGCAACATCCGCGCGCGCGACCCTGACGCGCGCATCCTCGTCTTCAGCATGCATAGCGAGGCGGCCCAGGTGAAAGCGGCATTCGGCTCCGGCGCCAGTGGCTTCGTCACCAAGGGCAGCGAACCGGCCGAGCTGATCGCTGCGATCCGCTCGGTGGCGCGCGGCGAGCATGCGATGAGCGACGACGTCGCCCGCGTGCTGGCGATGGAAAGCCTGGTGCCGACCCGATCGGCGCTCGACCAGCTCGGCGAGCGCGAGATCGAAATCCTCCGGCAGCTGGCCGCCGGCAGCACCAAGGAGCAGATCGCCGCCAACCTCAACCTCAGCACCAAGACCGTGCAGAACTATCACTACCTCATCAAGGCCAAGACCGGCATGCGGACCGACGCCCAGCTGGTCCGCCTCGCCGTCGAATGCGGGCTGGCGAATTTGTAGCCCGCTCCCGTAGCCCGGGTGAGCGCAGCGACACCCGGGGCTGGTTGTGCATATCCCCGGATATCGCTTGCGCTCATCCGGGATACTGACGCCATTCCCGCGTGACAAGTCGGCGGGTTACGCTACGCTGACCCGCCCACCAAAGTTCACAAGAAACGGACGCTCCCCATGCCCATCGTCAATCGCGTTGCCGCCCTCTCGGATGAAATGGCCGCCTGGCGCCATGACTTCCATGAGAATCCCGAACTGCTCTACGAAGTCCACCGCACCGCCGGCATCGTCGCCGACAGACTGCGCGAGTTCGGCTGCGACGAGGTGGTGACGGGGATCGGGCGCACCGGCGTGGTCGGCGTGATCCGCGGCCGCAAGTCCACTTCGGGAAAGACCATCGGCCTGCGCGCCGACATGGACGCGCTGCCGATCGCGGAGGCCTCGGGCGTCGCCTACGCCTCGAAGATTCCCGGCAAGATGCACGCGTGCGGCCATGACGGCCACACCGCAATGCTGCTCGGCGCCGCCAAATATCTCACCGAGACGCGCAATTTCGACGGCACCGCGGTCGTGATCTTCCAGCCCGCCGAGGAAGGCGGCGCCGGCGGCAAGGCGATGGTCGACGACGGGCTGATGACCCGGTGGGGCATCCAGGAGGTCTACGGCCTGCACAACATGCCCGGCCTGCCCGAGGGTTACTTCGCGACGACGCCGGGCCCGATGCTGGCCTCGTCAGACACGTTGAAGATCGTGGTCCACGGCAAGGGCGGCCACGCCGGCGCCGCCCCGCACGAGGCGGTCGACAGCGTGCTGATCGGCGCCCAGATCATCAATGCGTTGCAGTCGATCGTATCGCGCAATGTCGACCCGCTGAAATCGGCGGTCATCTCGATCACCATGTTCGAGGCCGGCACCGCGTTCAACGTGATCCCGGAGACCGTGACGCTGGGCGGCACCGTGCGCACGCTCGATCCCGGTGTGCGCGACCTGGTCGAGCGCCGGATCGGCGAGGTCGCCTCCAGCATCGCCAAGGCCTATGGCGGCTCGGCCGAGACGGATTATGGACGCATGTATCCGGTGACGTTGAACCACGCGCGCGAGGCCGGCGTCGCCGCCGAGGTCGCCCGCGATGTGGTCGGCGCCGACCGCGTCAACGACAATCTGGTGCCGGTGATGGGCGCCGAGGATTTCGCCTTCATGCTGGAAGCGCGACCCGGCGCGTTCGTCTTCCTCGGCATGGGCGACGGTCCGATGTGCCACCACCCCGCCTACAAGTTCAACGACAACATCCTCGGCCACGGCGCCTCCTACTGGGTGCGGCTGGTCGAGAAGCAGATGCCGGCGGGCTAGCGCCGCTCGTGCAGCCACGGCCCGGTCGCCCGCTTCGCGACCGGGCCGCCAGCTTTCACAAGCGCGGCTGCTGCTGCGTCACGCAGTGGATGCCGCCGCCACCGGCGGCGATGCCGTCGATATCGAGCTGGATGATTTCCCGGTCGGGGTACAGGTCGCGCAGCTTGTCGCGCGCGTTGCGGTCCGCTGCCGCATCACCGAATTCCGGCGCGATCACGGCACCGTTGCAAACGTAGAAATTGATGTAGCCGGCGGCGAAGCCGTCGTCGTTTCCGTACTTTGGACGGACCGTCGACGGTCCCTGCAACTCCACGACCTTCAGGTGTCGACCTCTTGCGTCTGTCGACTTGGGCAGGATTGCCAGGTGTTCTCTCGTCACCTCGTAATCGTCGAACGACGTATCCATCTCCAGGCCCGCGACAACGACGCCCGGGCTGGTGAAGCGCGCGTAGAAATCGGTATGGCCGTCGGTAATGTCGTCTTTGTTGTGACAGCCGGGTAGCCAGATGATCTCCTGCAGCCCGAGCAGGCGGAAGAGTTCAGCCTCGCATTCATCCTTCGTCAAACCAGGATTGCGATTGTCGTTGAGAACACAGCTTTTGGTGATGATCGCTGTCCCCTCGCCGTCAACTTCGATGCCGCCGCCCTCCAGCTTCGGGCCGGCCTTGATGAACTCAGCTTGCGCAAGCTCGGCCACACGTTCCGCGATCTTGGCATCATGCGCATGCCTTTGTTTCCCGCCCCAGCCGTTGAAGTTGAAGCCGACGGCTCCGAGTTGCCCTGACGGGTTCGTTACAAAGACCGGTCCGGTGTCCCTGATCCAGATGTCGTCGAGCGGTTGAACAACGAGGTTCACCCGAGGGCCGCATAGCCGCGCGGCAATATCGTAGTCTTCCTTGCGCACCAGCATGTTCACGGGCTCATGAGCCGCGATCTCCTTCGCGACCAGGGCGAGGTTTTCCCTGACCACCGGAAGCAGCCGCTGCTTGCGCCAGATCTTAGTGTCGTGCGCGAACGCCATCCAGGTGGCGACATGCAAAGCGCTCTCGTCCGGCATCCGCCAACGGCGGTCAGCGTCCGGTGCGGAGTTTCTCATGTGGACAAACCGGCTTGGTCCGCCGCGCCCGTCCCCACCATCCGCGCGGCGACACGGTCGCGCTTGACGAAGTGGTGGAAGGCGACCGCGGCGAGGTGCAGCACGATCAGCGCCAGCAAGACATAGGCGAAGAAGATGTGGCGATCCTCAAAGGCATCCGCCGCCGCCTTGTCGGGCGAGGTGATCTGGGGAACGTGAAACAGGCCGAAGAAGCTCGAATAATCCTGGGCGCGGGCGCCGGAATGCGCCCACCCCAGCATCGCCACCAGGAGGGTGACGGCGTAGAGCGCGCCGTGGCTGACCCGGGCGGCGATCCGCTGCCAGGAGGGCATCTCGGCCGGCAGCGCCGGCGTCGGGTTGACGCCGCGCCAGACCAGCCGCAGCACGGTGAGCAGCAGCACCAGGTAGCCGATATCGGCGTGGATCGAGCGGTAGAAGAACTTGTCCGCCCGCGCCGGGACGTGGTTCATCCACCAGCCATAGGCCAGCATGCCGATGATGGCGATGCCGAGCACCCAGTGGAACGCGCGGGCGAGCGAGCCCCAGCTCGCGGCGGTATTGCGGATCATGTCGCGTGGCCCCCTTGCGGCCGCATTTTTGGATTTCACACGTCGCAGCAATAGTTTGCCGTGATACTTGCAGCTATCGGTCAAGGCCATGTGAAATTCCCGGCTTCACCGCCTTTTGTCGGCCGAAGCGGCCGGATAGCCAAAAACAACTGAATGGTAACCCTGCTTCGGATAGAGTTTTCGCGTGTCCACTCCCCCGACCATCCTTGTGTTCGATTCCGGTCTCGGCGGCCTCACCGTGCTGCGCGAGATCGTCCGCGCCCGGCCCGACGCGCATTACGTCTATGTCGCCGACGACGCCTTCTTCCCCTATGGCCATCACGGCGAGGACGAGATCATCGCCCGCGTGGTGCCGCTGGTCGGTGAGCTGATCGCGGCCCACGCGCCCGACCTCGTCGTGATCGCCTGCAACACGGCGTCCACGCTGGTCATGGCGCATTTGCGCGACGCCTATCCTTTGCCCTTCGTCGGCACCGTGCCGGCGATCAAGCCGGCCTGCGCCTCGTCGAAAACGAAGCGCGTGTCGGTGCTCGGCACAAGGGGCACCGTGAAGCGCGAATATACCCGCAAGCTGATCTCGGACTTTGCGCAAGGCTGCGAGGTGACGCTGGTCGGCTCCGGCGAGCTCGCTTCGCTGGCGGAGGCCGCCCTCAGCGGCGAGAGGGTGCGCGACGAGGATATCGCGGCCGAGCTCGCGCCCTGCTTCGTCGGCGATGGCGCCCATGACCCCGCCCGCACTGACACCGTCGTGCTCGCCTGCACGCATTATCCGCTGCTGCTGGAGCGCCTCAGGAGGCTCGCGCCCTGGCCGGTCGACTGGATCGATCCGGCGCCGGCGATCGCACGCCGCGTCGCCGACCTGCTCGGCCCGGCAGGCTCGGAGAGTGACCAGGCCGGCGCCGAGATGATCTTCACATCGAAGCGCCCGCACGCGCTGACGGAAGCGCTGACGCCATTCTTCGGCGGCCGCGTGCCGGCCTGATCCTTTTCGCCGTCACAACGCGCTGCTAGCCTCTGCTCTCCTTCGAGGGAGGACCAAATTTGACCGCAGCCCCGCTGACACCGCTCAATCGCCTGCGCGAGGCGTGGCGCGACAAGCGCCCGACCTTCGGCGCGATCGCGACCATTCCGAGCATCCAGACCGTGCAGATCATGGCGCAGTCGTTGGACTGGATCATCGTCGATCTCGAGCACGGCCCGATCGATCTCGGCACCGCCCATGCGATGATCGTGGCGACCTCGGGCACGCCCTGCGTGCCGATGGTGCGGATCGCCGCCAACGAGCCGCATCTCGCCAAGGCACCGATGGACATCGGCGCGCTCGGCATCAATTTTCCGATGATCTGCAACGCAAGCGATGCGGTGAAGGCGGTGCGCAGCGTGCGCTATCCGCCGCAAGGCGACCGGCTCTGGGGACCGTTCCATGCGCCGTTCCGCTGGGGCGTCTCGATGAACGACTATATGGCGACCGCTGACGACGACATGATCTGCATGATCACGATCGAGCACGTCGATGCCGTCAACCGCATCGACGAGATCATGGCGACACCGGGCATCGACCTCGCGGTGATTGGCCCCGGCGATCTCGCCACCTCGATCAACAAGCGCGGCCTGCCCGACGATCCCGAAGTGGTCGCGCTGATGCAGCGCGCCGAACAAGGCATCATGAAGAGCGGCGTGCCGATCGGCGGCGTCGCGCGCACCGCCGAACAGGCCAATGCGATGATCGACCGCGGCTACCTCGCGCTCGCACTCGGCTTCGACTGGTCGCTGTTCCAGCGCGGCATTGCGGCTGTGTTCGCGGGGATCAAGCGGTAGGCGTCAAACGCGGCCGCGCGGCGCTCCGCTTGTTCACAGCTGCCGGCGAGCAGGTTCCAGTCACGTCGTGAAGGAACCGCGGGCGCAACTTCCTGCATCGCGCCTGCGACGGAGTGAACGATGCGTGTCGCCGATACGGCTCGTTCGCCTGAGTAGCTCATGAATAAGCGGCACAACCCGCGCTGTTCGATGAACGGACTAATCCCAACGTCGCAAGTGCACATCACATATCGCCCGCTTTCCGCCGCGATTCCGCGCTGCTAGAGATTCGCGGGTTGGGAGGAAAATCCATGTTCAGGAAATTATTGCTTGGTCTCACTGTGATTGCCCTTGCCGGTGCCGGCGCTGCGCTGGCGCAGCAGAGCGGCATCAAGCGGACGCCGCTGCAGAAGGTCGATTTTCCGACAGGCTACAACACGATCACCGCGATCGCCGAGGTTCCGGCCGTAGGTGCGTCGGGGCGTCACACCCATCCCGGCGCTGAAACCGGCTATGTGCTCGAAGGCGAGCTCGAGCTTCTGATCGACGGCAAACCGCCGCTGAGCTGAAGGCGGGCGATTCCTACCAGATCCCGGAAGGCGCGGTGCACGACGCCAAGACGTCCGGCGACAAGCCGCTCAAGGTGCTCGGCGTCTATGTGGTCAAGGCCGGCGAGCCGTTGGCAAAACCCGCGCCGTGAGCAGAACCCTTTGGTCTCCGACCAGTTGGTTCATCTGAGCTCCAATGCGGCGAGTAACCATTTGAGCTCGCCGGGCCTTTGATTTTTTGCCTGTTTGCTAAGGAACTGAACGAACGGATGCGCGGTAAATTTCGTCAGATTTCATTGCCGCGCCGTCTCGTCGCCGATCTGATGCATGCATCGGCCGGCGTGCCGCTGGTCTCCCTGAAGCGCACCCTGAACGTGCGGGCAATCGTCGAGGCTCGTGCACGTGCGGCGCAGGCACCGGGCTGGGCCGCCATCTTCGTCAAGGCATTCGCGCTGGTCGCCAGGACCGAGCCGACGTTACGCACGCTGCACGTCAAATGGCCGTGGCCTTGCCTCTACGAGTTGCCGCGCAGCGTCGGCATGGTGGCGATTGCCCGCGTTGAGAAGGGCGAGGATTGCGTGCTGTTCGAGCGCATCTGTGCCGCCGACGAGATGCCGCTCGCCGAGGTCGACGCGCTGATCCGCCGCGCCAAGACCGCGCCGCTGCACGAAATCCCCTCGTTCCGCAAAATGCTCTGCGTGACGCGCCTGCCGCTTCCGCTGCGCCGCCTGGCGTGGACGATCGGGATGAATTTTGGCCGGCAGCGCGCCAATTTCTGCGGCAGTTTTGGCGTGACCTCGGTCGCGGCCTATGGCCCCGGCGAGTTGCACGCGCTGAGCCCAGGGCCATTCCTGTTGAGCTACGGCGTGATCAGGCCGGACCACACTGTCGACTTGGTGCTGCGCTGGGACCATCTGGTCTGCGACGCCGCCCTGATCGCGCAGACCTTGATCCGCCTCGAGCAGGTGCTGGGCGGCGAAATCGCCGCGGAACTGGGCGCGGGCCGGCCGCAAGCCGATGCCCGGCTGGTCCGGGCGGCCGGAAGCCGCCTCTGAGGGGCAAAATCGGCGAATTTTGACGCCAATTCGGCCCAAAATGCCCTGCGTTTTGTTTGACAGAACCGGACTTTCTCCTTAAGACCACCTTGCTCGCGGGCCGGTTTTCGGCCCGCGATGCGTTTCGCGACCCGTGGTCCTCCCCGAGCTTTCGAGGCGGACCTGTCGGTACAGGCCTTTTGGCCGGTACACAGGAGGGCGCGTCTCCTCAAACCCTAGACTGACAAAACGCCGGGCGCTGGGTGCGACGGCTGTACAAAGAGGACGCGATGACAAAGCGCAGTGAGGCGAAGTACAAGATCGATCGCCGCATGGGCCAGAATATCTGGGGCCGCCCGAAGAGCCCCGTGAACCGCCGCGAATACGGCCCCGGCCAGCACGGCCAGCGCCGCAAGGGCAAGCTCTCCGACTTCGGCGTGCAGCTGCGCGCCAAGCAGAAGCTCAAGGGCTACTACGCCAACATTTCCGAGCGCCAGTTCCACGGCATCTATGTCGAAGCCAGCCGCCTGAAGGGCGACACCGGCGAGAACCTGATCGGCCTCCTGGAGCGCCGTCTCGACACCGTGGTCTACCGCGCCAAGTTCGTCTCCACGATGTTCGCCGCGCGCCAGTTCATCAACCACGGCCACATCAAGGTGAACGGCCGCAAGGTCAACATCGGCAGCTACAAGCTGAAGGTCGGCGACCTCATCGAGGTCAAGGACTCCTCCAAGCAGCTGACGCCGGTGCTGGAAGCGGCCCAGCTCCCTGAGCGTGACGTGCCCGACTTCATCGAGGTCGATCACTCCAAGATGACCGCGACGTTCGCGCGCACCCCCGGCCTCTCGGACGTGCCATTCCCGGTGCAGATGGAGCCGCATCTGATCGTCGAATTCTATTCGCGCTGATCACTGCAGCATTGCGATATCCGAAAGGCCCCGGTTTTGCCGGGGCCTTTTTGTTTGCCCACAAGACGACTATGATATTCGGGACTTGGCAGATGACTGCCCGTTGAGGTTTCTTGCCGATGACCCGGTTACTGGAACAGGCCTTCGAGACAGTTTCAAACTTGCCTGACACAGAGCAGGACGAGCTCGCGCGCATCATGCTGCAGCTTGCCGGCGTCGACCAACCACCGCTTCAGCTCGCGCCGGAAGAAGACGCCGATCTGGCTGAAGCCGACTCCGAGATTGCACGCGGCGAGCTGGCAACGGCCGAGGAAGTCCGTGCGATGTGGGCAAAGCACGGGCTGTGAGCGTCCGTTACACGCGACGCGCTCTTGTTCAGATTGATCAGGCACTCTCCTATATCGAGACACGATCGCCCCAGGGGGCGGTCGACGTGCGGGACCGCATCTTGGCACTTGTCACGCTGCTGCAAGAGCAGCCGCGCGCAGGGCGCCCGACAAGCCGCTCAGGCGTCCGCCGGCTTTCGGCGACACCTTATCCCTACCTGATCGACTATCGCGTGACGCCCACCGAGATCATAATTATGCGGTTTCGTCACGCTGCCCGGAGGCCTATACGCTAGCGGCGATTCCGCACGCCAGCGGAGCGATGAGGAAAGCCCATGCACTACACCCCTGCCCGGCCCGATCCCAAGGCCCCGCCCGTCCGCATCAACCTTCTGTCCGATACGCAGACCAGGCCGACGCCGGCGATGCGCGAGGCGATGGCGAAGGCGGAGGTCGGCGACGAGCAGGTCGGCGACGATCCGACCACCAATGAGCTCTGCGCCCGCGTCGCCGATCTGCTCGGCAAGGAGGCTGCCGTCTTCATGCCGTCGGGCACCATGTGCAACGTCGCGGCGACGCTGGCCTATTGCCGCCCCGGCGACGAGATTTTGGCGCATGCGACCGCGCATATCATTGCGCGCGAGGGCGGCGCCCATGCCGCGCTCGGCGGTTTCCAGATCACGCAGCTGCCGGGCGATGACGGCCAGTTCACGCCTGAGACCTTCCAGGCCGCGCTGCATCCGCGCACCCGCTACCAGCCGCCGCAGGTGCTCGTCAGCGTCGAGCAGACCGCCAATATCGGTGGCGGCACGATCTGGAAGAAGGCGGCGCTCGACGAGGTCGTGCGTACCGCCAAGGCCCACGGCCTTGTCACCCACATGGACGGCGCGCGGCTGCTCAATGCGACTGTGGCGTCCGGCATCACGCCGCGCGACATGACGGCGGGCTGGGATTCCGCCTGGATCGATTTCTCCAAGGGCCTCGGCGCGCCGATCGGCGGCGTGATCGCCGGCACCCGCGCCTTCATCGACGATGTCTGGCGCTGGAAGCAGCGGCTCGGCGGCTCGATGCGGCAGTCCGGCGTCTGCGCCGCCGCCTGCATCCATGCGCTCGATCACCATGTCGACCGCCTCGCCGACGACCATGCCAATGCGCGGGCGCTGGCGCGCGGCCTGTCGCAGATCAACGGCATCGCGGTGCAGGCGCCGGAGACCAACCTCGTCTTCTTCAAGCCCGACGGCGCCGGCGTCTCAGGCGACAAGATGGTCGCCGAGCTGCGCAAGCGCGGCGTGACCCTGGCGATGATGGACGGCCGGATCAGGGCCTGCACGCATCTCGATGTCACGGCAGCGATGATCGAGGAAGCGGTCGGACACGTCAGGGACATCGTGCGCGCGGCGTAACTCCCGTAGCCCAGATTGCGCTTCGCTTCATCCGGGCTTCGAAGCTGAATTCTACCGCCCCATCGCCTGGTAGATCAGCGTCTTCAGCTCCTGCTGGATCCGGCCGCGCTGCGACGGCGTCTGCACCATGAAGATCCCGAACAGGTCGTCCGCGGGATCGATGAAGAAGAAGGTGCCGCCGACGCCGTCCCAGCGATACTCGCCCAGCGGCCAGTCTGTGTTCGCCGGCACCGAGGTGCGGACCGCGAAGCCGAGGCCGAAGCCGGAATTCGGACCAGGATAGTAGTTCTGGTCGCGCACGACGCCGGTCTCCGGACCGATATGGTCCCTCGCCATCAGCGCGATGGTCTCCGGCTTCAGATAGCGCCTGCCCTCATAGCTGCCGCCGTTCAGCAGCATCTGCGAGAAGCGCGCATAGTCGCCGATAGTGCCGACCATGCCGCCGCCGCCGGATTCCCATCGCAGCCGCTTGCGCGGATTGCGGACGTCGGCGACCGGACTGATGGTGCGATCCTTCGGCATCGGCTCGGCGATCAGCGGCCATTTCGCCCGGTCGGCGACGTAGAACGCGGTCTCGTTCATCCCGAGCGGGCCGAGCAGCCGCTCCTGCTCGACCTGAAACAGCGACTTCCCTGTGATCACCTCGATGATGCGGCCGAGCACGTCGGTGGAATGGCCGTAGTCCCATTGCGTGCCGGGTTGTTCGGCGAGCGGCAGCGCCGTGAGCCGCGCGACGAATTCGGCATTGTCGGGATCGTTGTTGAACAGGCCGGCATCGGCGTAGGTCTTGTTCACGATACCACCGCCGTAATAGCCGTAAGGCAGGCCGGCGGTGTGGCGCATCAGGTCTTCGATGGTGATGGGGCGCCTCAGCGGCTCCAGCGTCATCGCCATCTTGCCCTCATCGCCGCGCTTTTCCACCCCGACCTTCATGTCGGCAAAGGACGGGATATATTTCGACACCGGATCGCCGAGGGCGAGCTTGCCTTCCTCGACCAGCATCATCGCGATGACCGTGGTGATCGGCTTCGACATCGAATAGAGGCGGAAGATGGTATCCGCGCTCATCGAGAGCTCGGTGGCGACGTCGCGAACCCCGAACTTCTCGTAGTAGACCGGCTTGCCATGCTGCTGCAGCAGCAGGATCGCGCCCGGGATCTTTCCGGTCGCGACCTCGTTCCTGACATAGTCGGAGACCCTGGCGAGGCCCTCCGCCGAGAAGCTGTGCGCGGCCGGCCCCGCGGAGCCGGCCTTCGCAATCGTTGCGACCAACGCGAACGCTAGTGCCGCGACGAACGCGCGGCCCCCACGCATGCAAGCGCATGAGCCGATCCGCCTGAATCGGATCATGCCGTCATTCCCTTCTTTTCAACGCGCTGCTTCACGCGAACCGGTATCCACTTCGCTCGAAAACGCTCTAGTTTTCCATGGCTTCATAGACGAGCTGCTTCAGCGTCCGCTGGATGCGCTGACGCTCGGTCGGCGTCTGCTCCAGCAGAACGAAGAAGAAGTCCTGCTTGCGGTCGATGACATAATAGCAGCCGCTGGCGCCGTCCCATTTCAGCTCGCCGAGATCGCCGGGCGGTGGTGGCTTCGCAGTGCCGGGATCGGTGCGCACCGCGATCCCAAGCCCGAAGCCGAAGCCGTCGCCGGGGAAGTAAAAAAAGTCGCGCTCGACGCCGGAGCCCGGTCCGACGCGGTCGGTCGTCAGCTCCTTGAACGTCTCGGGCTTCAGGATGGTCTTGCCGTCGAGGGTGCCGCCATTGAGCAGCATCTGCGCGAAGCGCGAATAATCCGCCATGGTCGAGACCATGCCGCCGCTGGCGGACTCCCATTTCTTGACCTTGGTCGGATCGTTGACCCGGCCGACCCGGAAGTCGCTGTCGTTCGGCATCGGCTCGGCCATCAGCTTCTGCTTCTCGGGATCGGTGACGAAGAAGCCGGTGTCCTTCATGCCGAGCGGATCGAGTAGCCTTTCGTGCTCGATCGCCGAGAGCTTCTCGCCGGTGGCCACCTCCATCACGCGCGCCAGAATGTCGGTGGAATGGCCGTATTGCCAGAGCGCGCCGGGCTGGTTGTGCAACGGCAGCTTGGCGATCCGCTCGGCGAATTCGGCAAGATCAAAATCTCCGCCGTAGATATTGGCTTCCTTGTAGGCCTTGCGGACCAGGCTGTCGCCATAGAAGCCGTAAGTGATACCCGACGTATGCGTCATCAGATCGAGGATCGTGAGCGGCCGCTTTGGCGGCACCAGGTCCAGCGTCTTGGTGCCGTCCTCGGCCTTCTTCTCGACGCCGACCTTCACGTTGGCAAAGGACGGGATGTACTTCGAGACCGGATCGTCGAGCTTGTATTTGCCCTCCTGCAGCAGCTGCATTGAGACGACGGCGGTGATCGACTTGGACATCGAAGCCAGCCGGAAGATGGTCTTGTCCGTGATCGGCACCTTGCTGACCACATCCTGCACGCCGAAGGCCTCGTGATAGACCGGCTTGCCGCGCTGCTGGATCAAGACGATGGCGCCGGGAATCTTCCCGGTCGCGACCTCGTTCTTGAAGAACTCGCTGATCTTGGCGAGCTTGTCGCGGTTGAAATGCGCACCCGCCGGAATCTCGTAGGTGCCCTCGGTGTGCGGGTACGCCGGCGCCGCCAGCACCACCGCGGCGGCCGCGGCCGCGCACGTCGAACGAAATGAATGCATTTGGATTATCCCTCCCCGGAAATCACGGGGAAGTGTAGCGGCGGTATCATCAGGCACAAGGGCTGCCAAAGGCCCCCAGGACTTTCTGATGAAGCTCGCCGCTTTGGGCAGAAAAGCAGCAAAAGATCACCTGCGCGAGGCCGGGTGCGGCGGCCAGGGCATCGACGACGGCCTTGACCGCGATGTCGGCGGCGCGATCCGGCGGGAAGTGATAGACGCCGGTCGAGATGGCGGGAAATGCGATGGAGCCCAGCTGATTGGCGTGGCACAGCTCGATGCCGCGGCGATAGCAGGATCCGAGCAGCGCATCCTCGTTTTGAATGCCGCCGTGCCAGATCGGGCCGACGGCGTGGATCACGTGCTTGGCCGGGAGCCGATAGCCTTTGGTGATCTTGGCATCGCCGGTCTTGCAGCCGTGCAGGGTGCGGCACTCAGCGAGCAGCTCGGGGCCCGCGGCACGATGGATCGCACCGTCAACGCCGCCACCGCCGAGCAGCGATGAATTGGCCGCGTTGACGATGGCGTCAACGCGCAGGGTCGTGATGTCGGTAACGATGACTTCGAGCCGCGCCTTGCCGATCTGGCGCGCCGTCAAGGTCAGGCAGCCACGTCGACCGGGATGCCCTTGTCGGCAAACAGCTGCTGCAATTCGCCGGCCTGGAACATCTCGCGGATGATGTCGCAACCGCCGACGAACTCGCCCTTCACATAGAGCTGCGGAATCGTCGGCCAGTTCGAATAGACCTTGATGCCGTTGCGCAGCTCGGCGGATTCGAGAACGTTGAGGCCTTTGTAGCCGACGCCGATGTGGTCGAGGATCTGCACGACCTGACCGGAAAACCCGCACTGCGGGAATTGCGGCGTGCCCTTCATGAACAGCACGACGTCGTTCGACTTCACTTCGTTGTCGATGAATTGCTCGATGCTCATTTTCGCTTCCTTCGGGGGCGGCACTCTCAGGCCTTGACGGGCCGGCCCACCCTTCTAACCCGTGACTGACTATATATGTAGCTCAAACCATTGTGCATCCAAAGCAAAATGGCGGAAATCTGGCATGCACCGGGCGCTGCGGGCGCCCAAAATGGGCCGGGATTATCTGACGGCCCCAATATCATCGCGGGGGGAGGCTTTTTTCCCGTAACGGAGCCCCTATCTAGGACGAACTGTCCGTTGGGAACCAGTTTGCCGAAGCAACGTTCTCTCCATTGAATCGGAGACCCCTGTGACGAAACCAGCCTCTGCCGCGGCCGCCCTTCCCGCCGTCCCCCCGTCACTATCCTCCGAATCCGGCCCGCTCGCCCAGCGCTTGGTGGACGCCTATCGCGCCGTCCGCGACGAGACCGAACGGCGGGCCGCACCGCTGTCGCCCGAAGACCAGCTGATCCAGTCGATGCCGGACGCGAGCCCAGCCAAATGGCACCGCGCCCATACCACCTGGTTCTTCGAGCAGTTCCTGCTCGGCGAGCACGTCAAGGGCTACACGCCATTCCATCCCGACTACGCTTATCTGTTCAATTCTTATTACGTCAGCGCCGGTCCGCGGCACGCCCGCCACCAGCGCGGCCATTTGACCCGCCCGACCGCCGACGAAGTCACCGCCTACCGCCGCCATGTCGACGCCGAGGTGGTGAAATTCTTCCAGACTGCCGGCGCCGACACGCTCGAGGCGCTGGTGCCGCTGGTCGAGGTCGGGCTCAATCACGAGCAGCAGCATCAGGAGCTGATGTACACCGACATCCTACATGCCTTCGCGCAGAACCCGATCCCGCCGGCCTACGATCCGACGTGGCGCTTCCCGGCGTCGCAGCACGGGCCTGAGGAATGGGTGACGCTCAACGAAGGCATCCACACCGTCGGCCATGGCGACGACAGCTTCCATTTCGACAATGAGAAGCCCGCGCATCGCGCCTTGGTCGGCCCGGTCAAGCTCGCGAAGAACCTCGTCACCAATGCCGACTGGCTCGCCTTCATGAAGGACGGCGGCTATTCCACCGCCACGCTGTGGCTGATGGATGGCTTCGGCACCGTGAGCAACGAGGGCTGGCAGGCACCCGGCCATTGGCGCGAGATCGACGGCGAATGGAAGCTCATGACGCTCGGCGGCCTGCAGCCGATCGATCCGTCAGCGCCGGTTTGCCACGTCAGCTATTACGAGGCCGACGCCTTCGCCCGATGGGCCGGCAGGCACCTGCCGACCGAGATGGAATGGGAGGTCGCCGCGCGCGCCGGCCTGCTCAACGACGCCTACGGCATCGTCTGGCAATGGACCCGTAGCTCCTATTCGCCCTATCCGGGCTACCGCGCGATCGAAGGCGCGCTCGGTGAGTACAACGGCAAGTTCATGGTCAACCAGCTCGTGCTGCGCGGCTCGTCGCTGGCGACGCCTTCAGGTCACAGCCGCGTCACCTATCGCAACTTCTTCTATCCACACCATCGCTGGCAATTCACGGGGTTACGCCTCGCAGACTATGCCTGATTGAGTCCTGTCGACATCAATAACGCGTCGGTAAGCGCGTTCGGGAGAGTATCATGAATGTGCATGCCGCAGCTTTGGCCAAAGCGTATCCGTTCGACGAAGCGACATCGGTGTTTGCCGGCGACGTGATTGGCGATCTCGCCCGTCACCCGAAACGGCTGTCGCCGAAATATTTCTACGACGCCACCGGCTCCGAGCTGTTCGAGCAGATCACGGTGCTGCCGGAATATTATCCGACGCGCACCGAGCTTGGCATCCTGCGCGACCGCGGCGACGAGATCGCCGCGATCATCCCTGACGGCGCGGCGCTGGTCGAGTTCGGCGCCGGCGCTACCACCAAGGTGCGCCTGCTGCTCGAGCATTGCGAATTCGCAGCCTATGTGCCGGTCGATATCTCAGGCGATTTCCTGAAAGCCCAGGCCGACGGACTGCGGAAGGATTTCCCTCGCCTCGGCATCTACCCGGTCGCTGCCGATTTCACCACGCCGTTCACGCTGCCCGAGGCCGTCGCCACGATGCCGAAGGTCGGCTTCTTCCCCGGCTCGACGCTCGGCAATTTCGAGCCGAGCGAGGCCTTGGCCTTCCTGCGAAGCGCGCGAAAAATCCTCGGCCACGGCGCGCAGATGATCATCGGCGTCGACCTCGAGAAGGACGAGCGCGTGCTGTACGACGCCTATAACGACGCAGCCGGTGTCACCGCGCGGTTCAACCTCAATGTGCTGGTTCGCATCAACCGCGAGCTCGGCGGCAATTTCGATCTGTCGGGATTCACGCACCGCTCGATCTACAACCGCGATCGCCATCGCATCGAGATGCACCTGATCAGTCGCAAGGCGCAGACCGTGCGCATCCTCGGCAACACCTTTGCGTTCCGTCCCGGCGAGAGCATCCACACCGAGAACAGCTACAAATACTCGCTCGAGCGCTTCACCGCGCTCGCCCGCAGCGCGGGCTGGACGGTGCGCGAGAGCTGGACCGACGCCAACACGATGTTCTCGGTGCACGCACTGGTCGCGGACTAGCGCCCAACAAGAGACGGGGCAACGATGATGGGCAGGCGTCCGCTGCAGGTCGCGACGGCGTTGCTCGCCCTGGTCCCGATCCTGACCGGCATCATCACCATGCTGGGCGTCAGCGATCCGCTCTACGCCTCCGCGGGCGTTCCGGCACTGCCGGTGCTCGACAGCAATCTGCGCTTCTTCGGCGGGGTCTGGCTTGGTCTCGGCCTCGCGCTGCTCTGGCTGGTGCCGCGGATCGAAAGCGAGAGCGTGCTGTTTCGGGTGGTCTGGGGCGGCATCTTCCTCGGCGGCATCGGCAGGCTGCTGTCGATGCTGATGGTCGGCTTGCCGCCCCTGCCCTTCGTGGGCTTCACCGCGCTCGAAGTGATCGGCGCACCGCTGTTCGTCTATTGGCAGCACCTGGTAGCAAAGGCCGGCCGCAAGTAACGGCGGCCGCTATCCCTCTTCCCCCGTCGATCGCAGCGAGATCGACTCCCATGCCGCGACCACGATCATGATCGCGGTGGTGACGATCGAGAGCACCAGCGGCGACATCTCGCGGGCGAAATAGGCCGTGATCGCCAGCGCGACGATGCCGACGCCGTGCGACAGCTGCAGGAAGTTGCGGATCACATATTTGAACAGGATGGTCCCGACCAGGAACAGCATGGGCCCGCCGACCGAGCTGACGATCGTGTTCAGATCGGAATGGCCGGACGGGTGCTTCAGCACCAGTTCGTCGGCCACCGCGGTGAGGATGATGCCGCCGACGATCGGCATGTGCAGATAGGTATAGGCGATCCGCGCCACGCGGCCGGATTCCTCTGACTTGGAGATCATATCCGAGCCGGCCTCGGCGCCCTTGTGGAAATAGATCCACCACATCGCGATGCTGCCGACCAGCGCCGAGATGAACGCGGCGACGTTCTCCGGTGTCCAGGTCAGCTCGGCAAAGGTCGCGCCATCGACCACGATGGCCTCGCCAAGCGCAATGATGATGAAGCCAGCGCAGCGCTCGGCCATGTGGCCGCCCTCGACCGACCACGCCTCGATCGAGGAAAAGCCGAGCCCAGGGGTCCAGAACCGCGCGGCCGGCGCGATATATTCGATGGTCAGCGCCGCGATCCAGAGCCACATCCGCGTCTCGTGCTCGGCGAATCCGCCGAGGATCCACAGCACGGCCGAGCAGGACAGCCAGGTCAGGATGCGGATGGCGTTGTGGCGCACCGCCGTCCGGCGCCGCGGCGTCGCCAGCAGCCAGAACGCGGTGCGGCCGACCTGCATTGCCGCATAGGTCCCGGCGAACCACAGCCCGCGGCCCTCGAAGGCGGTCGGTATGGAGGTCGACAGCAACAGCCCGCCCAGCATCAGCACGAACAGCAGCAGGCGGACCGGCGTCAGCTCGGGATTGAGCCAGTTGGTGACCCAGGTGGTGTAGACCCACACCCACCACACCGCGAGGAACAGCAGCGTGACCTGCACCGCCCCAAGCAGGGTGAAGTGGTGCAGCAGCGTATGCGACAGCTGCGTGACGGCGAAGACGAAGACGAGGTCGAAGAACAGCTCGGCATTGGTGACGCGGCTGTGCTGGTTCGGCACGATGACGCGAAACATCGCGCCACGCGGATTGTCCACCATGCTTGAGGCCCCCGCCCGCAGCTTTGCCGGGCCCTAGCCTTCCGGCACGCCGGTCTGCAGGGCCAGCGCGTGCAGCACGCCGCCCATCTGGCCCTTCAGCGACTGGTAGACGATCTGGTGCTGCTGGACGCGGGACTTGCCGCGGAATGACTCGGAAATAACAGTGGCGGCGTAGTGGTCGCCGTCGCCGGCCAGATCGCGGATCGTCACCTCGGCATCGGGAATCGCTGCCTTGATCATCGATTCGATATCACGGGCGTCCATCGGCATCCCAGTCCACCTCCGTCAGGTCGTTCGAATCAGGGCCAGATCGGCCAGATAAACCTAAGGATAAAACCTAGCCCTTGGGGTCTTCTAGGTCATCCCGGGCACACTATATTCCCATTCCCAGCGATTTAAACCTGCATCAATCGGTCACAAGCCATCACACCGAAATGACCAGAAGAGGCGCAGAATCATGAAGCTCCCCGGCCCCGATCATCCCATTACGATCACGCCCAACGCCAAGCGCGTCCGCGTCATCGCCGACGGCGTCGTGATCGCCGAGACTACCCATGCGCTGACCTTGAAGGAAGCGAGCTATCCGGCCGTGCAATACGTCCCCCGGCAGGACGCCAACATGGAGCTGTTGACCCGCACCGAGCGGACCACGCATTGCCCGTACAAGGGGGACGCGAACTACTTCAGCATCAAGGCCAACGGCAAGACGCTGGACAACGCGATCTGGACCTATGAGGAGCCCTTCCCGGCGATGACCGAGATCGCCGGCCACCTCGCCTTCTATCCGGACAAGGTAAAGATCGAGGAAGTCGCCTAGGGTCGCCTGCCGCAAGCGCCGGGCCTCGCCCGGCCTTTGGTCGCGCGCTGACCCAGCCTGCAAAACGGCAATGCCCGGGCGAGGCCCGGGCATGACGTCGGGAGCGCTTGGCCCCGATCCCAGCTATACCCTAAATATCGTGAGCCCGAGGATCAGGAGCACCAGGAAGATCACGACGAACACATAGAACAGAAAGCGCGCGATGTCGGCGGAGGCGGCGGAAATGCCGGTGAAGCCAAGCAAACCCGCGATGATCGACACGACAAGGAAGATCAGCGCCCATTTCAGAATTGTCATTGCCCGCTCCTCATAACCGCGCGTGTCCGCCAGGTCGGACGAGAACGCCCGCACCCGACCGCAGTTCCAAAGACGAAACAGCTTCGCCGAGATGACCGACCTCGATACTCCCCCATCCGGCCGATTGGGCCTTGCTGAATCAGGTTCCCGATTGCAACATCAGGGTGCAGACCCGGCTGGTGGCACCATGAAATCGATTGCTCACGCGGCTCCGGCCGTCGACATCCAGGCAGCACCGAAGCTCCACAAGCGCAATGTCGCGCTGGACCGCGCGCGCACCTTCCTGACCCTGGTCGTGCTGCTGCACCACGCGGTGATCCCCTACACCTATTTCGGGCACACCGACCCGACATCGTGGATCGGCTTCGACTGCGTGGTGCTCGCCACCGACAGCTTCTTCATGGCGATGTTCTTTTTCCTGTCGGGGCTGTTCGTCTGGCCGGGGCTCGGCAACAAGCCATGGCTGATCTTCCTGCGCGACCGGCTGCTGCGGCTCGGCCTGCCGTTCGTGATCTGCGCTGTCACGGTCATTCCGATCGCCTATTACGCGATCGCGCTGCGCGCGACGCCGGGGCTGAGCTTCTCCGAATTCTGGTGGAAAACCATGACGGTCGGGCCGTGGCCAAGCGGACCGATCTGGTTCGTCTACGTCCTGATGGCTTTCGACCTCACGGCGAGCCTGCTGTACCGGGTGTCGCCGCGTCTGCTCGATCCGATCAACCGCCTATCGATCAAGGGATTTCAACGTCCCTCGAAGTTCTGGCTGTTCCTCGTCATCGTCAGTGTCGCCGCCTACCTGCCGATGCTGGTCCATTACGGCCAGAACTACTGGTTCGAGTTCGGACCGTTTTCGGTGCAGGCGAGTCGCGTGCTGCTGTACGCGTCCTATTTCTTCATCGGCGCGGGAATCGGGGCGGCGAACCTCGAGGGTGGCGTGCTCAGCGCGCACGGACGGCTGACCGAGCGCCGCTGGTTCTGGACCGGCATCACGCTGATCCCGTACTGTTTGATGTGGGTGATGATCTACATCAAGCGCATGATCATCGGTAACCCCGATCCGCTGCCCGGCTGGTATCTCGGGATCTACGGTACCTTCTATGTGCTGTTCAGCGCCTCGATCCTGTTCGCGATCCTGGCCTACTTCCTGCAATCGAAATCGTCGGGCCCGACGCTGCTCGACCGGATGCAGGGCGACGCCTACGGCATGTTCCTGGTGCACTATCCGATCGTGCTGTGGCTGCAATACTGGCTGTTCGATATGGATCTGCCGGCCTTCGCCAAGGCCGCGATCGCGTTCTTCGCCACCGTGGCGCTGAGCTGGGCGGTCACGGCCGTGCTGCGCAAGATTCCCGGCTCGAGATACGTGCTTTAGTTCGATGAAGCCGTAGGATGGGTAGAGCGCAGCGAAACCCATCACTTTCGTGCCGTGCATCGAGATGGTGGGTTTCGCTGCGCTCTACCCGCCCCTACGCCTACGCAGCGATCTCGCCCCTCGCCGCCACGCTTTCCAGCCGCGGGGCGGCCGCGGCGCGATGGTCGCGGGCGATCAGGATGTAGAAGGTCGGCAGCACGAACAGCGTGAACAGCGTGCCGATCAGCATGCCCATCACCACGACGATGCCGATGGCGAAGCGGCTCGCGGCGCCGGCGCCGTCGGCATAGAGCAGCGGGGCAAGGCCCGCAACCATCGCGGCTGTCGTCATCAGCACCGGCCGCATCCGCACCGCGGCCGCCTTCTGGATCGCGGCGACCCGGTCGAGCCCTTCATGGTGCTGGATCTCGTTGGCGAAGCTCACCATCAGGATGCCGTGCTTGGAGATCAGCCCGATCAGGGTGACGAGACCGATCTGGGTGTAGATGTTCAGCGTGGTGAAGCCGAAATACAGCGGCAGCAGTGCGCCGCAGACCGCCAGCGGCACCGTGACCATGATCACCAGCGGATCGCGAAAACTTTCGAACTGCGCCGCCAGCACCAGGAAGATCACGATCAGCGCCATGCCGAAGGTGACGATGAGACGGTTGCCCTCCTGGACATATTGCCGGCTGTCCGACAGCCAGTCGACGGTCATCCCCGGCGACAGCTTCTGCGCCTGCATGAACGACACCGCCTGCCCCATGGTGACGCCGGGCCTCAGCACCGCCGAGATCGTCGCCGCGTTCATCTGATTGAACTGCGGCAGCCGGTTCGGCTCCGGCTTGACGTTGACCTTGATCACCGTCGACAGCGGAAACATCTGCCCCGAGCTCGAACGGACGTTGAAGTTTCCGAGCCCTTCCGGCGTGACCCGGTCGGCCTGGCGCACCTGCGGGATCACCTCGTAGGAGCGTTCAAAGAAATTGAAGCGGTTGACATAATTCTCGCCGACCAGCACCGCGAGAGTGTCGGCGATGGTCTGCATGCTGACGCCGGCCTCGGCCGCCTTGGCGTGATCGATGGTGATCCGCGCGGTCGGGCTGTCGAAGGCAAGATCGCTGTCGACGAAGGCGAACAGCCCGCTCTTCCATGCGGCCCCCTTCAGCGTCTCGACCTCCTGATAGATGGTGGCGAAATCGCCGGCCGAGCGCACCACCATCTGAAACGGCAGGCCGCCGGTCGCCGCCGGCAGCGCCGCCGGCTGGAACGGCGTCACGCTGGCGCCGAGCACGCCGTAGGACATGCCGTAGAGCTGGTTCTGGATGTCGTTGGCCGAGCGCTTGCGCTTGTCCCAATCGGTCAGGGTGATGCCGCCGAAGGCATGGTTCTGCCCGTCGGTACCGTTGATGAACCAGCTCGCATGGTATTCGGGAAACGAGCGAAACAGCTGCTCGATCTGGTCGGAGGAGCGCGTGGTGTAATCGACGCTGGCATATTGCGGCGCGCGGAGCACGGTGAACACATAGCCCTGGTCCTCGGAGGGCGCGAGCTCGCGCTGGCTGCCGAGGAACAGCACCACGATCGCCGCCAGCACGCCGAATGCCACCAGCAGCACCGCTGCGCGCATCTTGAGCGTCGCGGCCAGCAGCCGGCCGTAGCCGCGCGACAGCCTTGAGAACCGATGCTCGACGAAACGGGCAAATCGGCCGTGCGAGTTGGCTTCGCCGAGCAGCTGCGCGCTCATCATCGGCGACAAGGTCAGGGCGATGACGCCCGAGACCACCACCGAGCCCGCCAGTGTGAAGGCGAACTCGCGGAACAGGCTGCCGGTCAGGCCGCCCATCAGGCCGATCGGCGCATAGACCGCGGCGAGCGTGATCGTCATCGCGATCACGGGACCGATGATCTCGCGCGCGCCGATCAGGGCGGCGTCGCCGGGGCTCCGCCCTTCCTCGATGTGACGATGGATGTTCTCCACCACCACGATGGCGTCGTCGACCACGAGCCCGATCGCCAGCACCATCGCGAGCAGGGTCAGCAGATTGATCGAAAAGCCGAGCGCCAGCATCATCGCGGCGGTGCCGACCAGCGACAGCGGCACGGTGACCACCGGGATCAGCACGGAGCGGAACGAGCCCAGGAACAGCAGGATCACCACCACCACGATCGCGATCGCCTCGGCCAGCGAATGCTGCACCTCCGATATCGAAGCCTTGACGAAGTGCACGATGTTGAAGACGTCGGCGACCTTCAAGCCGGGCGGCGCCACGCGGTTGAGGTCCTCGATCACCTTGGCGGTGGCGGCGACAATCTCCAGCGGGTTGCCGTCGGGGGTCGGCTGCACCGCGATGTAGACGGTGGGCCTGCCGCTGTCGCGTGCGTTGGAATCGTAGTTCTCGCCGCCGATCTCGAGGGTGGCGACGTCGCCGAGCCGCACCAGGCCTCCGCCGCCGGCGCCGGTCTTGATCACCATCTTGCGGAAATCGTCGAGATTGCGCAGATCGGTCGCCGCGGTGATGTTGGTGACGGTCATTTCGCCGCGCAGCCGCCCCGGCGCCGCCTGCACGTTGTTGGACCGCAGCGCGGCGGAGATATCGGCCGCGGTCAGCCCGCGTGCCGCGAGCTTGAACGGATCGATCCACACCCGCATCGCCAGCGACGATCCGCCCGAGGTGTCGGCCGACGCCACGCCGGGCACCGAGGTGAGCAGCGGCTGCGCCACGCGGGTCGCGAAGTCGGTGATCTGCGCCGGCGTCAGCGTGTCGCTGGTGAAGGCGATGTACTGCACCGCCGAGGCGCCGTCGGTGATCTTGGTGATGACAGGGTCGAACACGCCGGTCGGCATCCGGTACTTGACCTGCTGCACCTTGGCGAGCACCTCGGTCATGGCGCGGTCGGCATTGGCGTTGAGCACCAGCTTGGCCTTGATCTGGCTGAGGCCAAGCGTCGAGTTCGAGGTCATGTACTCGATGCCGTTGGCGGTCGCGATCGACTGCGCGATGACGGACGTGACGAAGCCCTGCATCACGTCCTGGGTCGCACCGGGGAACGAGACGTCGACCTGGATCGTCGCGCTCTCCATGTTGGGATATTGCCGCACCGGCAGCGAGACCATCGCTGCGGTGCCGATCAACAGGATCAGCAGGCTGACGACCGTCGCCAGAATCGGCCGGCGGATGAAGATGTCGGTGAAATGCATGATGCTTGCCTTTGGTCGCCTACCGCTCGCGGGTCAGCGCCCCTTCTCCGGCGTCTCCGCCATGGTCGTCTGGACGGCCGCGCCGGGCATGACGCGGAGCTGGCCCGCGGTGACGATGTGATCGCCGGGCGCAAGCCCCTGCTCCACCACGACACGCTCGCCGATCCGTTGCCCGGTCTTGACAGCGACGCCGACCGCCTTGTTGTCGCGCACGACCAGCACGCTCTCGCCGGATGCGCTGGTCTGGATCGCGGTGACCGGCACCACGATGGCGTCGGCCTGCGGCGGCAGCACGACGTTCACCATCACGAAGAGGCCCGGCCGCAGCAGCCGGTCGGGATTAGGAAACAGGGCTTGCACGAGGACATTGCGGGTGTCCTCGGCGACCTGCGGCTCGATGGCGTTGATCTTGGCCTCGAACACCCGATCGGGGAAAGCATCGGTACGGATCGTCACCGCGCCTCCCACCTTCAGATTTGACAGGCGCTGCTGCGGAACGGTGAAATTGGCATAGAGCTGGTCGAGCGCGGTCAGCGTCGCGAGCGCATCGCCGGCATTGACGTATTGGCCGAGATTGACCTTGCGCAGGCCGATCTGGCCCGCGAACGGCGCGCGGATCGTCATCTGCGCGATCTGCGCATCGAGCTGGTCGAGCGAGGCGTCGGCCTGCTTCAGATCCTCCTGCCGCTGCTGCAGCGTCTCCTGGGTCACGAAGCCGGACGGCGCGAGGCCCTGCGAGCGCTTCTCCTGCAATTGCGCGAAGCGCCCCTTGGAGACCGCAACCGCACGCGCGGCGCGCAGCGGCGCGTCATAGAGTTGCACCAGCGGCGCGCCCTCGGCGACATCGATGCCGGCATCGAAATTGATCGCGGTGACGCGGCCGGCAACCTCCGGCGCCAGAATCACCTGACGCACCGCCTGCAGCGAGCCGATCGCCTCGATCGACCGCGGCAGGGTTTCGGTCCGCACCACCATCGCCGCGACCGGCGTCGGCGGGGCTTCGGCGGTGGGCTTGGCCGAGGCGCTGGATCCGCCTGCGCGCCAGGCAAACAAGCCGGCCGCGGCACAGGCGAGCAACAGAACGGTGATGCCGAACGGCCTGGCACGAAGCCCGAGCCAGCGGCGCGACGAAAATGATGCGGACGGCATATTGCTTCCAAGAACGAACCCCGGCGTGTCGGCCGGAAGCTTGCCCCTGCAAGCCCGCAACTGATATAGAACCTCAAGTATGGTTGAGGTCAAGGCTGGCAGCTTGCAGGACTTCTAATCCAGGATTTGCAATGACGCTTGCGCAGGAGCTTTCAGTCGGCGAAGTGGCGCGGCGCAGCGGGCTTGCCGTCTCCACCCTTCACTTCTACGAGAGCAAGGGACTGATCGCGAGCCGGCGCACCGGCGGCAACCAGCGCCGCTACATGCGCGGCGTGCTGCGGCGGATCGCGGTGATCAGGATCGCGCAGCGCGCCGGGATCCCGCTCGAGGAGATCAGGCAGACCTTCGCCGCGATACCGCTCGATCGCGCGCCGACCGTGCGCGAATGGGAGCGCGCGATGCGGGCCTGGACCGAGACGCTCGAGCAGCGCATCAACGATCTCACCGATCTCCGCGACAAGCTGTTCAACTGCATCGGTTGCGGCTGCCTGTCGGTGACCGATTGCCCACTGCGCAACTGCGACGACAAGCTCGGCGCCCAGGGGCCGGGCCCGCGCATCCTGATCACCGCGGCCGAACGCCGGGCGCGGCGCAAGCGGCGGGGCTAACGGCATTTTCGCGGCCGACAAGTTGCGCACAACCTGCCTTTGGTCACATCCCGCCAGGTGATTCTCAGGTATGCTGGCCGGACTGCTTGACCCTAGGGAGTCCTGAGATGAACGACCCTCAAGTTGGATGGATCGCCGCCATCATCGTCGGCGGACTGGCGGGCTGGCTCGCCGAGATGTTCATGAAGTCCGGAACCGGCATCTTCATGAATATCATCCTCGGCATTGTCGGCGCCGCGCTGGCGAACTGGCTGTTGGGTCTGCTCGGCGTATCGCTCGGCGGAGGCTGGCTCAGCTATCTCGTCGCCGGCTTCATCGGCGCCTGCATCATCATCTTTGCCTGGCGCGCGGTCCGCGGCGCGACATAAGGCAGGATCCGAAGGGATCACGTTCGGAATAGAAATGGCGCGATGAAGGGTTCATCGCGCCATTGAATCATTGCTCGCGGCGCCTGATCCAGCCGGATCAGGCGGCAGTGCCGTGCATGTAGTTCGGCAGCCAGTGCTCGAAGGCGCGCGACAGGCTTTCGACCGCAACCGGCGACTCCCCAGCCACCGCAATCGCGTCGCCGCCGGTGGTGCCGATGCGCGCGCAGGGCACGCCGGCGCCCTTCATCTTGGCCAGCACGAGGCCTGCGTCGGCGGCCGGCACGGTGACGATGTAGCGGGCCTGATCCTCGCCGTACCAATAGGCGTGCGGCACGATCGAGGACGGCGCGGCCAGGAGTTGCGCGCCGATGCCGCTTGCGATCGCCATTTCGGCGAGCGCGATCAAAAGACCGCCGTCGGAGACGTCGTGCACCGCGGTCGCGGTGCCGGCGTGGATCATGCCGCGCACCACGTCGCCATTGCGCTTCTCGGCAGCGAGATCGACCGGCGGCGGAGCGCCCTCCTCGCGGCCGCAGACGTCGCGCAGATAGACCGACTGGCCGAGCCAGCCCTGCGTGTCGCCAACCAGGAGGATCGCCTCGCCGGCCGCCTTGAACGCCAGGGTCGCGGACTTGGTGAAGTCGTCGAGCAGGCCGACGCCGCCGATCGAGGGCGTCGGCAGGATGCCGCGACCGTTGGTCTCGTTGTAGAGCGAGACGTTGCCGGACACGACCGGGAAATCCAACGTGCGGCAGGCCTCCGAAATGCCCTTCAGGCAGCCAACGAACTGGCCCATGATCTCGGGGCGCTCGGGATTGCCGAAGTTGAGATTGTCGGTGATCGCGAGCGGCCGGCCGCCGACCGCGGTGATGTTGCGCCAGGCTTCCGCGACCGCCTGCTTGCCGCCCTCGAACGGATCGGCCTCGCAATAGCGCGGCGTGACGTCGACGGTGAGCGCAAGGCCCTTCGGTCCGTCCTCGACGCGAACCACCGCGGCATCGCCGCCGGGGCGCTGCATGGTATTGCCGAGGATGACGTGGTCGTACTGCTCCCACACCCAGCGCTTCGAGCACAATTCGGGCGTGCCGATCAGCTTTTCCAGCGCATCCGCGATGCCGAGCGGCGGCTTGACGTCCTGCCCGCGGATCACCGGCAGCGCATTCGAGGCGACGTGCGGACGGTCGTAGACCGGCGCCTCGTCACCGAGCTCCTTGATCGGCAGATCGGCCATCACGTCGCCAGCATGCTTGACGACGAAGCGCTTGGTCGGCGTGGTGTAGCCGACGATTGCGAAATCGAGCCCCCATTTGCGGAATATCGCCTCGGCCTCTTTTTCCTTCTCGGGCTTGAGCACCATGAGCATGCGCTCCTGGCTTTCCGAGAGCATCATCTCGTAGGCGCTCATCCCGGTCTCGCGGGTCGGCACCGCGCTGAGGTCGAGCTCGACGCCGAGATCGCCCTTGGCGCCCATCTCGACCGCCGAGCAGGTCAGGCCCGCCGCGCCCATGTCCTGGATCGCGATCACGCAACCCTTTTCCATGATCTCGAGGCAGGCTTCCAGCAAGAGCTTCTCGGCGAAGGGATCGCCGACCTGCACGGTCGGGCGCTTCTCCTCGGAGGCGTCGTCGAATTCGGCCGAGGCCATCGAGGCGCCGTGGATGCCGTCGCGGCCGGTCTTGGAGCCGAGATAGACGATCGGCATGTTCACGCCGGAGGCCGCCGCGTAGAAGATCTTGTCGGCGTCGGCGAGGCCGACCGCCATGGCGTTGACCAGGATGTTGCCGTCATAGCGGGTGTGGAAACGCACCTGGCCGCCGACCGTCGGCACGCCGAAGGAATTGCCGTAGCCGCCGACGCCCGCGACCACGCCGGACACCAGATGCCGGGTCTTGGGGTGCTCGGGCGCACCGAAGCTCAGCGCGTTCAGGCAGGCGATCGGGCGCGCGCCCATGGTGAAGACGTCGCGCAGGATGCCGCCGACGCCGGTGGTCGCGCCCTGGTAGGGCTCGATGTAGCTCGGATGGTTGTGGCTTTCCATCTTGAAGACCACGGCCTGCCCGTCGCCGATGTCGATCACGCCGGCATTCTCGCCGGGACCCTGGATCACCCAGGGGGCCTTGGTCGGCAGCCCGCGCAGATGGATGCGCGACGACTTGTACGAGCAGTGCTCGTTCCACATCGCCGAGAAGATGCCGAGCTCGGTGAAGGTCGGAACCCGCCCGATCAGCTTCAGGATCCGCTCGTACTCGTCCGGCTTCAGCCCGTGGGCGGCGACGAGTTCGGGGGTGATTTGGGGCTCGTTCTTGGCGTCGTTCTTGGGCGCGTTCATGGGACCCTTAATAGGTAGATAGAACGGGGGCGAAAAGGCCTTTTAGGGCCCATTTCCGGCCTGTCCAGAGCTTTGCGGCAGCTGGCCGCGGCCCGGGATTTGGTCCCGGGATTTGCACAATGGGGATGGATCGGATTTAAGGACCCGAACCCGATAATTGAAGGCCATTTTTCGTGAACGAGCTCGCCAAAACCGCATTCAACCGCCGCCCCGACCTGCACGTCGAAACCGAGGGCGAATTCGCCGGCTGGCGAACCTGGACCCGGGACAATTTCGAGACCCATACCGGCCCGTTCTACCACCGCATGGACGAGAACGGCCGCATCACCTGCGCGTTCCGGGTCGGCAAGAAGCACCTCAACGGCTCCGGCAACGTCCACGGCGGCTGCTTCATGACCTTCGCGGATTACTGCCTGTTCGCGCTCGCCGGCTCGGTGCTGCAGGGCCCCGGCGTCACGGTGTCGTTCGCGTCGGAATTCCTCGACGCCGCCCGCGAGGGCGACCTGATCGAGTGCACCGGCGAGGTCACCCGCGCCGGCATGTCGCTGATCTTCGTGCGGGGCATGCTGACATCGGCGGAGCGGCCGCTGTTCACCTTCTCCGGCACTATCAAGCGGGTGAAGCGCAGGGCGCCGGCGCAGGCAACGGCGTAAAGCGTGTGACGTCTGTCGACGCTCGCCGTCATCCAGCCGTTACATCGGCACGGATTGAATCGACAGCACAGCTCTAGCGCGTTGTGTTCACGCGCGTTCTTCGCGTGAGGCAATACGAACTGCGGTTGTGACGCATCGACGCACTGTCGTTGCGTCGTCGCGCGCGCGTCACATGCGCGTCAGGCAAGCCCCCGAAGATTGCTGAACGGTTTCCGTTTGTGCGTTCGCGCAGCGAAGTTGGGGCATTCTCATGAAATTGAAGACGTTCGTTTCCGTTACGACGGCGATGTCGCTTGTCGCATCGCTGGTGTGGACTGAAACTCCGGCGCGCGCCGGTCAAGACGGCGATAATGGTGATCGCGGCGTTGGCGATGCTCGCGGTCACGATCAGGATCAAGACCAGGATCATGACGGCGGTCATCACGGCCGCAAGCCGCGCGTGGTGATGATCTCGCTTGACGGTGCCAAGCCCGATTTCATCCAGAAATTCATCGAGGAAGGCGTACTGCCGCGCGACGGCGGCCTCGCCCGGCTGAGCCGGCGCGGCGCGGTGGCGTTGCAGAACGTGACGGCGTCACCGTCGCTCACCGCGGTGTCGCATATCGCGATCGCGACCGGCTCCACGGCGGTCCACAACGACATCCCCTCGAACACGTTCGAGCCGATCGTCGGGCCGATCTCCGGCAGCATCAGCGGCTTTGCGGCGCCGATCGGCGGCTACAGCGAGAATCCGCTCGGGCCGTCGCCGCACCCGACCGCGGTGCCGTTGTGGGTGCAGCTGCGCCAGCAGGGCAAGAAGGTTGTCACGGCGACCTGGCCCGGCGGCGACGGCGCCGACATCTCCATCAACAAGACCGTGGTGCAGCCGGCCCAGCCGACCCGCATCACCGACTTCACGGTCCCGTTCGGCGCGTTCGGCGGCATCGGGGCCCAGGGCTTCTCGCTGTCGCGAGGCGACTTCACGGCCGACCCGAGCATCGTGACGGCGCTGCAGGCTGCCGGCCATTTCTCGTTCAGCCCGGTGCTGGTGACCTCGGCACCGATCGAGACGTTCTCCTGCTCGGCCGCGGCAACCGCGACCTGCACCAATGCCTCGACGCTCGATGTCAAATATTCGATCCGCGTCGCCGCGATCGACACCACCAACGATCGCAAGGTGAACTACGACACGCTGGTGTTCTTCGACGCCAACCGCGGCATCACCGCAGGACCGTTCCACGCGCCGTCGACCGGACCGGCCTATGTCAAGTTCGGCGGCGAGAACGCACCGTTCTTCTTTGAAGGCAGCGGGGCGAAGGTTGGTGCCGCGTACTTCGTCTCTGCGCTGTCTCCCGATCTCTCGGTGGTGCGCTTCGCCCGCTACGGCGCCAATTACATCCCGCGCAATACGCCTGTGCTCGCCGACGTCGACGACATCAACAACAACATCGGGTTCTGGCGTCCGCAGGCCGACTTCCGCATTCCGGAGCGCCTGAGCCCCGGCTTCACCAGCTTCTCCGACGTCGAGATCGAGACGATGTTCGAGGACATGGTGAAGACCTTCGTGCGCTACCAGGCCAATATCGGCGAGCGCGCGATCAAGACCCATCCGGACGCCGACCTCGTCATGGTCTATATCGAGCAGCCCGACGGCTCCGAGCACCAGTTCCTGCTGACCGATCCCCGCCAGGGCACCAACCCGACCGATCCGAATTCGATCGGCGCCAACCAGGATGCTGCCAAGGTCAAGCGCTACGCGTCCTACATCCGTTTCGCCTACCAGACGGCCGACAAGGCGGTGAAGCAGATCGCCGATGCGGCGGGCCGCGACAGCAACGTGATCGTGGTGTCGGACCACGGCTTCGCGCCGTTCCACACCTCGGTCAATCTCACCAACATCCTGCGCAACGCCGGGATCGACACCAGCAAGGTCGGGATCCGCACCTCCGGCCCCGCCGCCGACATCTACATCAACCTGCAGAACCGCGAGCTCGGCGGCACCGTTGATCTGGCGACCTACCGCACCCTGGTGGCGCAGATCACTGACGCGGTGAAGAACGCGGTCGACCCCAATGCCCGCTTCAACTACTCACTCAAGGACCAACGCATCTTCACCGTCGTCGAGACCCGGCCGCTGCAATGCGACGCCGGAACCGGACAATGCATCAGCAAGACCATCGGCCAGGACTATGGCGACGTGTTCGCGCTGATGGCGCCCGGCTACAATTTCGACGGCATCCAGAACCCCGGCGTCGCGCGCCAGGGCGACGCGCCGTTCAACGCGGCAACCACCATGCTGTCGATGCCGAACTTCCATGGCGCCCACGGTCACGACCCCGAGCTTCCGGTGATGAGCGCGACGTTCATCGCCGCCGGGCCGCAGATCCGCAAGGACACCGTGGTGCGGCACATGCGCAATATCGACGTGGCGCCGACCATCATGCGAATCCTCGGCTCGGCACCGCAGCAGGTCGACGGCGAGGTGCTGGGCCAGGTCCTGCGCTAGAGCATGGTCCGGCATTTCAGGCAAAGCTCACGCGATGGACGCCGGAGCGGCGTCCATCGCTGATTCGTTCTCGCCAATCCTGCGCCACTGGCGTTCACCGAACGGAAGTGTCAAAATCAAATTTATTCGCCGTTATTTGAAATGACGCCGTGGTGAACCCCTGCCACCCTCCCGGCGCACCAGGCCCGAACCAGGGGCGACATGTTCACCCGGCTGCACCAGCAGTGACAACCAATTGGGATCAAGTCATGAGCGCCGCAACACCGGAACATATTATGCAGATTGGTCTGGGCTTTTGGGCGTCCAAAACGCTCTTGAGCGCCGTCGAACTGGGCGTGTTCAGTACGTTGGCCGATGGCCCCGCTGACCTGCCGACGCTGCAAAGGACGCTTGCGTTGCATCAGCGATCGGCCCGCGACTTCCTCGATTCGCTGGTGGCGCTCAGATTGCTTGAGCGCGAGAACGGCATCTACAGCAACACCCCGGACACGGACCTGTATCTCGATCGCGCCAAGCCATCCTACATCGGAGGCATTCTGGAGATGGCGAATGCCCGGCTCTATGGCTTTTGGGGATCGCTCACGGAGGCCCTGCGCAGCGGCGAATTGCAGAACGAGGGCAAGGACGGAGGAGAAGACTTATTTGCGGCATTGTATGCCGATCCGGATCGGTTGCGGGGATTTCTGACCGCGATGAGCGCAATAAGCGCGGGTGCGGCGCATGCTATTGCCGGCAAGTTCCCTTGGAGCGAGTACAAGACTTTCATGGATCTCGGTTCGGCTCAGGGCATGGTGCCTGCCACGCTCGCACACGACCATCCGCACCTCACCGGCATCGGCTTCGACCTTCCCGCGGTCAAGCCGGTGTTCGAGGAATTTATCGCTCAGCGCGGGCTGGAGGATCGGGTGCGGTTTCGGGGAGGAAACTTCTTCGAGGACCCGCTGCCGGAGGTTGACGTCATCATCATGGGTCACATCCTTCATGATTGGGACCTTGCCAAGAAACGGGCGCTTCTCGGCAAGGCATTCGATGCGCTTCCGAAAGGTGGCGCAATCATTGTTTATGACGCCATCATCGATGACGATCGCCGCGAAAACGCTTTCGGGCTTCTGATGAGCTTGAATATGCTGATCGAAACCGCCGGTGGGTTTGACTACACAGGCGAAGACTGTCAGGCTTGGATGCGCGACGTCGGATTTTCCCGAACGCGGGTCGAACCGCTCGTTGGCCCGGATTCGATGGTGATCGGATTTAAGTAGCGTATCCGCGTGGTCTACCGATCAGTCCGCTTTCCGGACGCCGCAGCCGACGCCGTAAGCGCCTCGAAATTATGCTGCCAATACTGCTCGATCTGCTCGACCAGCGTGGCCGGCAGGGGAACGTAGTTGAGCAATTGAGCCTGCGGCTTGCCGCTCTGCAATGACCAGCGCAGGAAGTCGATCGCGGTTGCCGACCCGTCGGGTGATTTCGGCTGCTTGTGCATCAGGACGAAGGTCGTGGCCGTGATCGGGTATGCGTCCTCGCCGGGAGCGTTGGTGAGGACCTTGTAAAAATCCTGCGTCGTCGTCCAGTCCGCACTCGACGCCGCAGCCTGGAACGATGCGGCGTCGGGGGTGACGAAATTGCCGGCACTGTTCTGCACCAGACCGAAGGAAATCCGGTCAAGCCGTTGCAGCGCGTAGGCATATTCGAGATAGCCGATCGCCCCGGGAATCAAACTGACGAGCGAGGCGACGCCATCATTACCCTTGCCGCCGAGCCCTACCGGCCACTCGACCGACGAGCCCTCTCCGACGCTTGCCTTCCACTGCGCACTGACCTTCGCAAGATAGTTCGACCAATTGAACGTCGTCCCCGACCCATCGAGGCGATGCACGACGGTGATCGCCGTGCGCGGCAGCTTCAGATCGGGATTGACCGCCTGGATGGCCGGATCGTTCCACGATTTGACCTTGCCGAGATAGATGTCGGCGAGCAGCTGTCCGGTGAACTGGATCTGGCCGGGCTTGACGCCCGCGATGTTGACCACCGGCACGACGCCTCCGATCACGATCGGGAATTGCACCATGCCGAGCCTGTCCAGCTCTTTCGGATCGAGCGGCATATCGCTCGTCCCGAAATCGACGGCGGCCTTCTTGATCAGGCCGACGCCGATGCTCGAGCCCACCGATTGATAGCTGACGGTGTTGCCGGTCTTGGCCTTGTAGGCATCGATCCATTTCGCCATCACCGGCGACACGAAGGTTGAGCCCGCGCCCCTGGTCTCCGCAGCAAAGCATTGCGTTGCGACGACGAGTGCAGTGAAAATGATCGGTAATTTGAAATGCTTCGTCATGCTGTTGAGCCTAGCAGGACGAGCCAGACGCCCGTGTGGGCCAAGTCACAAAACGGTAGTATACGCCGGAGGCGTCGGGACGCCTCCAGCCTCAGTCCCTCAGACGCGCCCGCACCAATTCCTCCAAGCGGGATATCGGCGTAAATTCAATACCCTAGCCTTGCATCGCGCCGCCGCGCTAGATTGCTGCTTCGCGCGCCAATGCGCGAAGGGAGCCAAATCAAGGTGCCGAAGAGCACAGCGAAAACGGGCGGCGTGACGGCTCCCGAGAAAGTGCCCACCTCGCCCACGCCAGCGCCGGGCGCGCGCGGCTGGCGCGACTATGCGCTGCTGCTGGCGCTGGCCTGCTGCTGGAGCTCTACCTATCCATTGACCAAGATCGGGCTCGGCTCGATCCCGCCGGTGACCTTCATTTCCGCGCGCTCGCTGGTGGCCGCCGCCTTCCTGCTCATCGTGCTGCGCATTCGCGGCATCCGCATCCCGACCGACCTCAAGGCCTGGAAGCTGTTCGCCTTCCAGCAGACCATCAACTCCACGATCCCGTTTTTGGTAATCACCTGGGCGCAGCTTTACGTGCCGGCATCCAACACCGTGGTGCTGGCCTCGACGACGCCGATCTTCGCCTTCCTCATCACCTGGGCGATCACGCGACACGAGCCGGCCTCTCTGCTCAAGCTGGTCGGCGCGATCCTCGGCCTCGCCGGCACGGTCGCGATCATCGGCCTCGACGCACTCTCAGGCTTCGGCAAGGAGATCTTCGCCGAGATCGCGATCCTGCTCGCCACCGTCTCGTTCGCCTGCGCCACGATCTTCGGGCTTCGGCTGTCGGACTATGATCCGATGGTCGTGGCGGCCGGCTCGCTGTTGTTCGGCGGCACCGTGCTGCTGCCGGTCGCCCTGATCGTCGACCATCCCTGGACCCTGCACCCGACGCCGCAGGCGCTGGTCGCCACCGTCGTGATGGGCATCTTCTCCAGCGCGTTCGGCCTGATGCTGTTCTACATGTGCCTGACGCGGCTCGGCACGCTGACGACGAATGCGCAAGGTTATCTTCGCATTCCGATCGGCGTCGCGCTGTCGGTGATCCTGCTCGGGGAATCCGTGCCGTCGAATCTCGCGCTCGGCCTCGTGCTGGTCATGGCCGGCGTCGCCGCGATGACGGTGCCGGGCGAAGCAGTCAAACGGTGGCTGCGCAGGCTTTAGCTGCTGCTCATCGAATCTGACAGACCCGCTATTTGCGGTCGCCTATCTCGCTTCACAGCGCGCTTTGCGCTCCTCTTCGGCGCGCTTCGCACGCTCCGATCTCGCCTGCTTTTCCTCCGCCGAAAGCACCTCCTCGATGACCTTCGTCTCTTGTGCGGGTCCATCGTAGGCATCAGCGAATCCGGCGAGCGGCACGGTCAGGCTGATCGGCGAATTGGCCTTATCGAAGGCTTCCAGAGTGAGCGCATGCGCTTGCTTGAGCTCCGGTCCGGCGTCGTAGTCAGCCGTGCAACCGTAGGCAAAGCAGCCCGCGTAGGGCCGCTCAATCGCTTGTCCCTGATCGATAATGATCCGAACACCACGTTCGACTATCACCCGGGTCGGCAAGAAAACGCGCAACATCTTCCTGGAATCTCCGGTGCGCGCGATCAGCGCGGCTGCCACGACCGCCACGCAGTCTATGTTCTCTATCTTCGATCGCCCCTCTCGCCCGACAATGCAGGTGTCGGCTATGCAGAACTTCGTCCAGGGGGGATAAGTCAACGTAGCCTGTTCGCCGGCTACTGGGCCGGCAACCAGCCAAGCAAGCGCCATGCCGGCGCAGCAACGCAAGATCACACGGCGCATGGCCGCTTCCCCGATCAGACCTGAACTCAGGCTCGTCGCGGACTGTGTCCTAATCAGGGCGCTGCACGCCGCAGAAATGCTACTTCTTGTCGTCCGCCAGCAGTGTGCGGTATTCGCAACGTCACGGGTCACGAGTAGCTGCAGCACCGCGGCGCGCGAGTTCATTGGCGTCTGGTACAACCGTCGAGAGGTCGACGAACCGCTTCTTCACCGCTTCGCTCGCACTCGGGCGCAGCCATGCGGGCGACGATGCTGGATCCCGGCTTATTGCACGCTGACCAGCGTGAGGTCGACGAACCACGATTGGGGCGACACAAAACCCTTCACCTTCGGACTCATCGCGCGAGGGTTCAGATCGTGGACAATATAGAGCCAGGGCGGATCGTCGACGAGGCGCTCATGCGCCTTGCGGTAAGCCGCCGAGATCACTTTCGGATCGGTCGCTTCCGAAATCGTCTTGAGTGCGGCTTCGAACTCGCCGTCCTTCCATTGCTCGAAATTGAAACCGTTCGGTGAAAAATTGGCGGCCAGGAAATAGCGCGCCATCACGCCCGCGTCCGACGAAGGCGAGCTGATATTGAGCGCCATGGCGCCGCGCAAAGTTGGGCTGTCGGGCGTGGCCCGGGCCGCCGTCAGAAGCACCTGCCACTCGATGACGTCGAATTCCACATCGACCCCGCAGGCTTCCTTCAGGTTCTGCTGCAGGAATTCGTTCATCGGCAGGGGCAGCATCTGCCCCGAGCCTGAATTCGAGATCAGCACCTTGAACGCCAATGGCTTCGCCGACGTGTAACCCGCCTCGGCAAGCAGCGCCTTGCCCTTGGTCGGATCGAACTTGTAGTGATTGACCGGCGCGCCGAAATCGGGATCGCTGGCCTTGAGCCAGCCGACCGACGGCTCTGCGGTCCCGTTGAGCAGGGACACCAGCCCGTCCCGATCGATGCAGTAGTTCAGGGCCTGGCGAACCCTGACGTCCTTGAACGGGCTGTTGGCGGCGCCGATGTTGTAGAACCACGGCCAGACATGCGGATAGGAGCCGGTGGTAATGGTGAAGCCGGCGGATTTCAGCGAGTCGACGCCATCGGCCGGCGGCACTTCGATCCAGTCGACCTGGCCGGCACGCAAGGCGGCCAGCCGCGAATTGGCCTCGGGGATCGGCAGCAACACGACATTGTCGACCTTCGCTGTCTTGCTCGTGTCCCAATACTTGTCCCAACGCGCCAGATCTGCCTCTTGCCGCGGCACAATCCTGGTGATGCGGAACGGCCCGGTGCCGGCAGCCGGCAACGTCGCGACCTTGGCCCAGTCGCGGCCGGCCTTTTCGAATGAGGCGGGCGAGGTGAACAGAAGATAGACCGCCATATAGGGAAAATAGGATGCCGGCTTCGTCGTCGAGATCGCCACCGTTGCGTCATCGATCTTCCGGTAACTGCCCATCACCGGGACCCGCGCCCGCGACATCGCCGAACTCGGCGGCTCAAATTGCGGGCTCTCGCTGTTGAAGTAGCGATCGAGATTCCAGATCACGGCATCGGCATTGAAATCGGTACCATCGTGGAATTTGACGCCCTGGCGCAGATGGAAAATCCAGGTCTTGTTGTCGACGGGGTCCTGTTCCCATTTCTCCGCGAGTCCGGGACGCAAAGTCGCCAAGCGGTCGGTTCCGCTCAAATTCCACAGCACCAAACCTTCAAAGATCGGATAACCGAGAAAGCGCATGCCTTCGAAGCCGTTATTCGGCAGCCCGGTGGCCGTCGGGATATCGGACGCCGTCATGGCGATGCGCAACGTGGTCTCGGCCATCGCCCAATGCGACCACAGCAGCGCGCATAGGAACGCAATCGTGCAGTGAGCCTTGCGAATGAGCATGATGCGCTCCCGTCCTGATCGATCGGGAGATCACCAGCAAATTTCAGGCCAGTCTGGCGAGCGGCTGACGCAAGACTCGCCGCCTCGGCGACCGCGTCGAGGGCAGAGCCAACGCAGCGACGATGACCCTCTACTTCTTATCGTCCGCCAGCAGCGTGCGGTATTTCGCGACGTCGCGGGTCACGAGCTGCTGCAGCGCCTCGGGCGCGAGCTCATTGGCGTCGGGGGCGACGGTCGACAGGTCGGCGAAGCGCTTCTTCACCGCCTCGCTCGCAACCGCGGTGCGCGCGGCGGCGTTGAGCTTGGCGATGATCTCGGGCGGTGTGCCCTTCGGCGCGAACAGGCCGTTCCAGCCCTGCGCCTCGAACTCGGGCAGTCCGGCCTCGGCCGAGGTCGGCAGTTCCGGCAACGACGCAAGCCGTACCGTCGAGCCGACCACGACCGCTTTCACCAATTTGTCGTCGATCGCCTGCGACACCGAGGCCGCGGCATCGCAGACGCCGTCGATCTGACTGCCGATCGCGTCCGTCAGCGCAAGCGCCGCGCCGCGATAGCCGACCAGCTGCACGTCGATGCCGGCGGCATGAACAAAACTCTTGCAGATCAGGTAATTCGAGGAGCCCACGCCGGCATGGCCGAGATTGACCTTGCCCGGATTCTTCCTGGCGTAGTCGATGAATTCCTTGAGGTCCTTGGCCGGAAAATCCTTGCGCAGCGCGACGATGCCGAAGGTCTTGGCGACCACGGCAATCGGCGCGAAGGAGTCAGGCGTAAACGGCAGCTTCGGATAGATCGTGTAGGTCGCGGCGTTGGTGCCGGCATTGCCGATCGCGATGGTGTAGCCGTCCGGCTCGGCGCGCGCAGCGCGGGCGAGTGCCGTCGAACCGCCGGCGCCGCCGACATTCTCGATGATGATGCTCTGGCCGAGCGCCGTGCCCATCTGGTCGGCGACCGCGCGGGCGATGACGTCGGAGGTGCCGCCGGCCGTGAACGGCACGATCATCGTGATCGGACGCTTCGGGAAGTCCTGGGCGTAGGCCGACGTCGCAAGCAGAAGCGCCGCAGCCGCGGCAACGCACCACCGCCGCATTTTATTCTGACGCGTTTTCTTCACGCGAACCGGTCCCCACTTCGCTCGAAAACGCTATGGTGATTACGCCGCCTTTTCGAACTGCTGGACCAGACCTGCGAACAGGCCGCGGCCGTCGGTGCAGCCCATGATCTCTTCGACGTGGTTTTCCGGATGCGGCATCATGCCGAGCACGTTGCCGCGCTCATTGACGATGCCGGCGATCGAATGCGCGGCGCCGTTCAGATTGGAGGCCTCGTCGACCACGCCCTCCGGCGAGCAGTAGCGGTACAGCACCCGCCCGTCGCCTTCGAGCCGCTTCAGCGTCTCTTCGTCCGCCTCGTAATTGCCTTCGCCGTGAGCCACCGGCACGCGGATCACCTGGCCGGCATTGTAGCCGCGGGTGAACGGCGTGTCGGAACGCTCGACGCGCATATGCACGTCGCGGCAGATGAACTTCAGCCCGGCATTGCGCATCAGCACGCCCGGTAGCAGCCCCGACTCGCAGAGGATCTGGAAGCCGTTGCAGACGCCGAGCACGAGCCCGCCCTTGGCGGCGAAGTCGCGCACCGCGTCCATCACCGGCGCGCGCGCCGCGATCGCGCCGCAGCGCAGGTAATCGCCATAGGAGAAGCCGCCGGGCACCACCACGAGGTCCGTGCCTTTGGGCAGCGCGGTCTCGGCGTGCCAGACCATCGCGGTCTCATTGCCGGATGCGAGCTTGAGCGCGCGCGCCATGTCGCGCTCGCGGTTGATGCCGGGGAAGACGAGGACGGCTGATTTCATGGAGTTGGTACTTCGTTCAATTCGAGACGTGTCTCTATGCGGTCAAGACGCCCTTCGTGGCGAACCAGCGTCGCGTGAATACCGGAAATCTCCTGGAACACGCCGGTAATTTCCTGGCGGATACCATTCTGAGACGTTCGCGATGCCTGCATTTCCTGCTTCAACTCATCGATCTTGCCGTCGACCTGAGCCAAACGCGCCTGGACCGATTTCATCACTTCGAACATCAGCTCCATCGTCACGTCGGCCATTTGCTCGCCCCTTACGCCTTCAGTTCGATGGCATAATTCTCGATCACGGTATTCGCCAACAACTTGTCGGCGGCGGCCTTCAGCGCCGCTTCCGCCTTGGCCTTGTCGGTCGCGGCGAGCTCGATGTCGAACACCTTG
This sequence comes from Bradyrhizobium sp. USDA 4504, assembly GCF_054063995.1. Lineage (NCBI taxonomy): Bacteria > Pseudomonadati > Pseudomonadota > Alphaproteobacteria > Hyphomicrobiales > Nitrobacteraceae > Bradyrhizobium > Bradyrhizobium sp. USDA 4504. Next base: position 3,925,796 of record NZ_JBSSGV010000001.1, read on the forward strand.
CCCTGGCGAACGCTGGCGACGCCGTCGACGCCGAGCGATTTCAGCGCACCCTCGATCGCCTTGCCCTGCGGATCGAGGATGCCCGACTTCAATGTCACAGTCACACGTGCCTTCACGGTCGTCCCTTCAGCTTAGCTCTTCACCAGCACCGGGCCGCTACCGGCCGGCCGCTCGTTCTCAATCAGAATGCCGAGCCGCTTGGCGACCTCAGTGTAGGCCTCGAGCAGGCCACCCAGATCCCTGCGGAAACGGTCCTTGTCGAGCTTCTCGTTCGACTTGATGTCCCACAGCCGGCAGGAGTCCGGCGAGATCTCGTCGGCGACGATGATCCGCATCATCTCGTTCTCGAACAGCCGGCCGCACTCCATCTTGAAGTCGACGAGGCGGATGCCGATGCCGAGGAAGAGACCGGTCAGGAAGTCGTTGACGCGGATGGCCAGCGCCATGATGTCGTCGATCTCCTGCGGCGTCGCCCAGCCGAAGGCGGTGATGTGCTCTTCCGACACCATGGGGTCGTTGAGCTGGTCGTTCTTGTAATAGAACTCGATGATCGAGCGCGGCAGCTGGGTGCCCTCCTCGATCCCGAGCCGCTGCGACAGCGAGCCGGCGGCGACGTTCCGCACCACCACCTCGAGCGGCACGATCTCGACCTCGCGAATCAGCTGCTCGCGCATGTTGAGGCGGCGGATGAAGTGCGTCGGCACCCCGATGTCGTTGAGGTGCTGAAACAGGTACTCCGAAATCCGGTTGTTGAGGACACCCTTGCCCTCGATCACCTGGTGTTTCTTGGCGTTGAACGCGGTCGCGTCGTCCTTGAAGTGCTGGATCAGGGTTCCCGGCTCGGGGCCTTCGTAAAGCACCTTGGCCTTGCCTTCATAAATACGGCGTCGACGGCTCATTGGGATGTACCGTGTTTTGTTGAAATCCATGGATTTGGGTGCTCCGGATGACTTGGGGTTACGACCCACGACGGAGCTGCCGCGGAGGCCTGGAACCTGGGCAATCCAACTGGAAACAGAACAAGAACCATGCCTGTTGGCAACCTATCCGATTGGCCCATCCAGCACAATCGATAGTGCCCCCTTGAGGGCACTTATACCGCCCTATCATAAAGGGCCGATTCCGCCAGTTTTGCCTGCGGCTTAACGGCTCGTTGTCTTGCCGATTCCTCCCACCTATCTAGGCAGGCACAGGGGCTGCCGCAACGCGCGGCGGCCCTCATTCAGCAAGGGAATTGGAACTTCAGCCATGAGCGAATTCAACAAGCGCGAGGAAGGTTTCGAGAAGAAGTTCGCCCTCGACGAGGAGCAGAAGTTCAAGGCTGAAGCCCGCCGGAACAAGCTGCTTGGCCTGTGGGCCGCCGAGAAGCTCGGCATCACGGGCGATGCCGCCAGCGCCTATGCCAAGGAAGTGGTCGCCGCCGACTTCGAGGAAGCCGGCGACAACGACGTGCTGCACAAGGTTCTGAAGGACCTCTCCGCCAAGGACGAGGCCGTCACCGAGCGCGATATCCGCGCCAAGATGGACGAGCTGCTGGCGGTGGCCGCGGCCCAGGTCAAGGCGGGAAGCTGAGTTCCCGGTACACCCTACCAAGTCGACTTTTACGCGCGCCGGACACCGTTCCGGCGCGACGTATTTGTGCCCCTCGCCTTGGTGAAGTCGGCACGGAGGATGTCGAGCAGACGGCGTGAGGCGGCGCTAAGGAAGCCGCCATGCCGCGTCACGGCGACGACCTCGTGACTTGCGGCGAGATCGCCGACGCGGATCGTCGCGATCCTCGAGCTACCCAATTCCTCCGCCGCATTGCTTTGTGACAGCAGCGCGATCCCGAGCCCGGCCTCGACCAGCCGCTTCTGCGCCGTCAGGCTGTCGACCGGCGTCCAGGCGACCTCGCCGAGCCCGTGCGTCAGGAACAGGGCGAAGACGTGCGAGGCGGTGATTTCGCGGCGTCCCGGCACCTCCGGGAAGGCGATCCACCGCTCATCCCTGAGATCGGCAAGCTTGCCGACCCGGCGTCCCGCCAGCGGATGGTCCGGCGCGCAGACCACCCCGAGCGGCTCGGCAAACAGCACCTCGCAATCGAGGTCGCGCGAGCGGTCGCGGTCGTAACGCAACCCGATCGTCGCCTCGCCGCGCCGGATCAGGTCGCTGACCTCGGCGCTGGTCGCGGTGCGCAGCGTCAGCGCAACGTCCGGATGCCGGCGGGCAAAGCGCTTCAATACGTTCGAGAGCCGCTCGCCGGCGAGGGTACCGGTCACCGCCAGCGCCACCGGGCCGGAATTGTCGCGCAGCAGCGCGCGCACCGCGTTCTCGGCATCCTGCGCCGCCGCCACCGCCCGTTCGGCATAGGGCACCATCACCCGCCCGGCATCGCTCAGCCGCGTCTTGCCCGCGATCCGCTCGAACAGGGGCACCCCGAGCTCCTGCTCGAGCAGCGCTATGCGCCGCGAAATCGCCGGCTGCGAGCGGTGCAGCGCCTTGGCGGCATGCGAAATCCCGCCGCGCCGATGCACCACCAGGAACGTGTTGAGCGCGTCGCTGTCCATCGCTCTTCCCATGCAAAAAGCTGATGATATTGAGAGAAATAACAAGTTTGTCTGATGGGCGAAACCGCCCTATCGCTGCTTTCAGTCGCTTTTGACAACAGCAGGAGTTCACATGCGCACCCAGGCGGACAAGGCAGCACGGTTTCGCGAGCTGCATCAGCGGCCCGGCGCCTTCATCATTCCAAATCCGTGGGACGCCGGAACGGCGAAGCTGCTCGCATCCATGGGCTTCGAGGCGCTCGCAACCACCAGCCTCGGGCTCGCCAATACGCTCGGCCGTTCGACGGTCAGCCTCGATGAGATCATCGAGAATTGCCGGGTGATCGCCGAGGCCACCGACCTGCCCGTCAATGCCGATCTGGAAAAATGCGGCGCCGACATGCCGAAGCTCGCGGCCGAGGCGATCCGCTTCGCCGCCGAGGCCGGCGCGGTCGGCGGCTCGATCGAGGACTCGACCGGCGACCCGCAGCGCCCGATCTACGATTTCACGCTCGCCGTGGAGCGGGTCCAGGCCGCGGTCGAGGCCGCACGGGCGCTGCCCTTCCCGTTCACGCTGACGGCGCGGGCGGAAAACTTCCTGCACGGCCGCAAGGACCTCGACGACACCATCAAGCGGCTACAGGCGTTCGAGGCCGCCGGCGCCGACGTGCTGTATTCGCCGGGCCTCTACGATCTCGCCACCATCAAGACGGTGGTGTCATCGATCAACAAGCCGTTCAACCTCGTGATGGGCTTTGCCGATCCGACCCTGACCGTCGAGCAACTCGCCGCCGTCGGCGTCAAGCGCATCAGCGTCGGCGGCGCGATGCAGCGCCACGCGCTGGCTGCGTTCCTGCGCTGTGCCCGCGAGATGAAGGACAACGGCGCATTCAGCTTCGTCCGCGACATGGCGCCGGTGGAGGAGGTCCGGGCGGCGTTCGCCGCAGCGAAAGGCGAATAGGAAGCAGCGAATAGCTAATCGGAAAGCATCCATTCGCTATTCGCGCTTCTCTCATCTCCTCGAAATCCGTCTTCCGACAAGTCGCCACTCACGTCGCGGCGTGCCTTGCGCGGCCTCGATTCTCAGTCTGCGCACGACATATATGGTCTCCTCCTCCAGGGTGAGTGAACAGCTTCACACAACCATCGGTGAATCGGACGTAGAACACGACGGGCGCAGGCGTACGATCAGTTCATTCCAATCGATCCTGCGCACGTCGATCAATCTACACCGATGATCAGAGGCGGCGTCTCGTCGCCATGGGGGATTTCCAAAATGAAGAGCTGGTTGTTTTCCCTGCACAAGGGCGTTGGAAACAGTCCACAATTTTTTACGAACGTCTTCAACGGCGAGGCCTGGAGCGGCGACGTCCCGATGCCGGGGAACACCTGGATCAGCAACACGCCGGCAGCCGTCGTCTTCAACACCAACCTGTATGTGTTCTATCCGATCAACCAGTCCCTCTATTACAGGGTCTATGACGGCGAGCTGTGGACGGCGGCAGCCCAGGTGCCCAACATGGCCGGCGTCGGCGGCGGAGTGGCGGCCGCCGTGTATGACGGCCTGATCTATCTGCTGTGCTCGAATCCCGGCCAGTCCGACCTGATGTACAAGACCTACGACGGCACCAGCTTCGGACCCGAGATCAACACATCCGGAACCAACCATCTCATCTCCGTCGCCTACCAGAACGTCGACACCCCGGCCGCGGTCGTGCGCGGCGACACGCTCTACGTGTTCGGCCGCGGGCCCGGCTATAGCGAACCCGGCAACATGAACCGCTTCTGGTACGCGACCTTCGACCGCAGCACCTGGCGAAGCAATCCGGTTGCCGGCACGGAAGGCCTCAGCAACGGTCCGGGCGCGGCTTCCTACAAGGACTGGATCTACCTGTTCTTCAACGACCCCACGGGCCTCTTCTTCTTCAAGCGGTTCGACGGCATTAGCAGCTGGGGAGCCGACCGCCAGGTCCCCGACACGCCGGGCAATTTCGGCAATGCCGCGCCGGTCGTGTTCAACGACACATTGTACGTCCTGCACCAGGGGCCCAACGGCCAGTTCCTGTACAAGACGACCGACGGCGAGGACAACTGGACCAGCGACACGGCCGTGCCGAACACGGCCGGCCTGAGCTGCGGACCCGCCGCAGTGACCTTCTCGCTCTGACGCGGGGCGAAGCATGCCTGCGCCGCCCCGGATTGCCCGAGGCGGCGCCTTCCTGAATCTGGTATGCTGGCGCCAGCACCGCAAGCCCGGCCGAGCGTTACCAGACCTGACGATTCATCGCAGGTCGCGGCTTGCAGCCAGCCTCAGGCAATGCCAAGAGAGCGGGATGTCCCAAGATCACATTTCCAACGTCCTCGCCGAACGTTACGCTTCGCCCGCCATGCGCGCCATCTGGAGTGGCGAAGGCAAGGTCCGCCTCGAACGCGACTACTGGATCGCCGTGCTGAAGGCCCAGCGCGATCTCGGCATCGCGGTGCCGGATGGCGTGATCGAAAGCTACGAGCGCGTCAAGGACCAGATCAACCTGGCCTCCATCATGAAGCGGGAGCGCGTCACCCGCCACGACGTCAAGGCGCGCATCGAGGAGTTCTGCGAGCTCGCCGGTCACGAGCACCTGCACAAGGGCATGACCAGCCGCGACCTCACCGAGAACGTCGAGCAATTGCAGGTCTACCGCGCGCTGCAGCTCATCGAGACCAAGAGCATCGCCGCACTCATCCGCCTTGCCACGCGCGCGAAGCAATTGCGCGACATCCCGTTCACCGCGCGCACCCATAACGTGGCCGCGCAGGTCACGACGCTCGGCAAGCGCATCGCCATGTCCGGCGAGGAGATGCTGCTGGCGCATCAGAGCCTGGTCAATGTGCTGCAGACCTATCCCGCCCGCGGCCTGAAGGGCGCGGTCGGCACCCGTCTCGATCAGATCACCCTGTTCAACGGAGATGCCGGCAAGGCGCGCGCGCTCGAGCAGCGCGTCCTCGTTCACCTCGGCCTGCCGAAGGCCCTCGATGCCGTCGGCCAGGTTTATCCGCGCAGCCTCGACTTCCGTGCGGTCAGCGTGCTCACCGAGCTCGCCAGCGGGCCCGGCAATTTCGCCAAGACCATCCGCCTGATGGCAGGCCACGAACTCGCCAGCGAAGGTTTTGCCAAGGGCCAGGTCGGCTCCTCCGCGATGCCGCACAAGATGAACAGCCGCTCCTGCGAGCGCATCAACGGCCTGCATGTGATCCTGAAGGGCTATCTCGCGATGGCCGCAGGCCTTGCCGGCGATCAGTGGAACGAAGGCGACGTCTCCTGCTCGGTCGTCCGCCGCGTCATGCTGCCCGATGCCTTCCTCGCCATGGATGGCTTGCTCGAAACCCTGCTCACGGTGCTTGACCAGATGGAGGTGTTCGAAGCCGTCGTCGAGACCGAGCTCAACCGCTATCTGCCTTTCCTGCTGACCACCACGGTGATGATGGAAGCGGTCAAGAAGGGTGCGGGCCGTGAAGGCGCCCACGAGGCGATCAAGGAGCATGCCGTCGCGGCCATCGGCGACCTGCGCACCGGCAAGATCGTGCAGAACGATCTGCTGCAGCGCCTCGCCGCCGACAAGCGTCTTGGCTTGAGCGCAGCCGAGTTGCAGCACGTGCTCGACCAGGGTCGCGCCAACTCCGGCGACGCCGGCGCCCAGGTCGATTTCTTCGCCGAGCAGGTCGAGGCTCTGGCCAAGGCCAAGCCTGAGGCGGCGCGCTACAACCCGGGCACGATCCTGTAGCGAATGGTGAGGTGCGAGTAGCGAATGGGCAGGAATCCATTCGCTACTCGCCATTCGCCCCCTCGCCTTACTCTTCCTTGAAGCCGTATTCCGGCACGTTGCCGCTGGCGCCGTAATATTTGTACGGCAGGAACTTGCCGCTCATGGTGATCTTGACGCGGTCGCCCTTCGGATTGGCGACGCGCTCCAGCGCCATGTCGAAGTCGATCGCCGACATGATGCCGTCGCCGAATTCTTCTTCGATCAGCGCCTTCCAGGCCGGGCCGTTGACCATCACCATCTCGTAGAAGCGGTAGATCAGCGGATCGGTCGGCGGCATCGGCGTGCCGGTGCCGCGCATCGGCACCTCGTTGAGCATCGCGATCTCGGCCTTCGACAGCCCGAACAGCTCGCCGGCATTCGCCGCCTGCGGCTTCGTCAGTTTCATCTGGCCGAGGATGGCGCCCGTGATCAGCACGTCGGAATAGCCGCCGATCTTCTCGCAGATGTATTTCCAGCTCCAGCCCTTCTCGCGCTTGATGTCGAGCAGCTTCTCGGTGAGGTCTTCGCGTTTCATCAGGTCCTCCTTGGGCTTCAGCGCGCAGCGCTCTGCGCGGGATTGGGTTCGACGACGCGTGGCGGCGAGACGATCACCGGCTCGCCGACGCCGGGCCGCACCGTCGGCACGTGGCGCGGATCGTGACCGGTCATCTCGGCGGCAAAGCTCTTGCTGCGGCTGACCAGGAAATCGACGATATGGTTGCGCAGCGCATAGTAATAGGGATGGCGGTGCAGGTCGATGCGGCCGCGCTCCTTCGGCGGCGGGTTCTCGACGATCTCGGCCAGCACGGCGCCGGGACCGTTGGTCATCAGGAAGATCCTGTCGGCGAGGAAGATCGCCTCATCGACGTCATGCGTGATCATGAAGGTGGTCTGCCCGGTCTCCAGGCAGATCCGCCGCACCTCGTCCTGCAGCGTGCCGCGGGTCAGCGCATCCAGCGCCGAGAACGGCTCGTCCATCAGCATGATCTTCGGGGTGATCGACAGCGCCCGCGCGATGCCGACGCGCTGTTTCATGCCGCCGGAGAGCTCGGACGGATGCTTGTGCTCGGAGCCGGTGAGCCCGACGAGATCGATGAACTTCTGCGCATGCGCCTTCACCCGCGCACGGTCCCATTTGCGCCATTTCGAGCTGACAGCATAGGCAACATTGCCCGACACGGTGCGCCACGGCAGCAGCGCATGGCTTTGGAAGATCACGGCGCGGTCGAGGCTGGTGCCCTCGATCCCCTGCCCGTCGACGATCACCGTGCCCTCGCTCGGCTCGTCGAGGCCGGCGAGGATGTTCAGCACCGTGGTCTTGCCGCAGCCGGAATGGCCGATCACGCAGCCGAACTCGCCGCGCGCGATCGACAGCCAGAAATTCTCGAACACCGTGGTGACGCCGCCGCCGGCGCCGGGATAGCGCCGCGCAATGCCCTCGATCGAAATGAACTTGTCGGTCATCCGCGGTAGCTCCACGAATGGACTGCGCTCCCTCGCCCCGCTCTTCGCGGGTAGAGGGTTGGGGTGAGGGGCTTCCTCCGCGAGCACGGCGGCAGATAGACTCGCGGAAACTCCCCCTCACCCGATCGCTTCGCGATCGACCTCTCCCCGCAGGCGGGGCGAGGTGAAGTGGCTGCAATGCGGCTGTCGGTCATCGCTACTCCGGAAACGTCACCATGCGCGTGAACCGCGCCAGCACCTGGTCGAGCAGCATGCCGACGAGGCCGATCAAGAGGATTGCGATGATCACATTGGTGATCGACAGGTTATTCCACTCGTTCCAGACGAAATAGCCGATGCCGGTACCGCCGACGAGCATCTCGGCGGCGACGATCACGAGCCAGGCGATCCCGATCGAGATCCGCATGCCCGTCAGGATCGTCGGCGCCGCCGCCGGCAGGATCACGGTGAAGGCGCGCCTGATGGTGCCGACCTCGAGCGTGCGCGCGACGTTGATCCACTCCTTGCGCACACCCGCGACCCCAAACGCGGTGTTGAGCAGCATCGGCCACACCGAGCAGATGAAAATGACAAAGATCGCCGAGATCGAGGAATCCTTGATCGTGTAGAGCGCGAGCGGCATCCAGGCCAGCGGCGAGATCGGCTTCAGCACCTGGATGAACGGATCAAGCGCCCTGCTGATCAGCGGCGACATGCCGATCATGAAGCCGAGCGGGATCGCGACGACGACCGCGATCAGATAGCCGAGCCCGACGCGCCCGATCGAATAGGCGAGCTGGATGCCGAGCCCCTTGTCGTTCGGGCCATTGTCGTAGAACGGCCGCTTCAGATGCTCCCACAGCTTGGCGCCGACATCGAGCGGTCCGGGCATCGCCGACTTGCCCTGCGTCGCGGTCAGCCCCATCAGCCTGGCGTATTCGGGGCTCATGGCCGCCGTCGTGCCGCTGCTGCGGGTGGCGAGGTGCCAGGCGCCGAGGAAGGCGGCAAGCAGCGCAATCGAGACGATGGCGGCGCGAAGGCGAAGGGGCAGCATCATCGCGCCCACTCTTTCAACCCGTCGTCCCGGCGAAAGCCGGGACCCATACGCCGTGCCGTCGCGATAAGGCACGCGGGGAGACGCCGTGCCGAATCACTGGCTGTTGGGGTTATGGGTCCCGGCCTTCGCCGGGACGACATCGTGGAGAAAGCTTGCTCTCTCACGACGATTTCCTGATCTTGAAGCTCGCGAGATAATCGTCGGGCTTGGCCGGATCGAAGCTCTTGCCCATCACCGAGAACGACTTGTACGAGGTGGCGGGTGGCGCGAGGCCCATCTCGGCCATCACCTTCTTGGTATCGGTGGCGAGATAGACCTGCTCGGCGACCGCCTTGTAGTCGACGTCGCCCTTGATCTGGCCCCAGCGCTTCATCTGCGTCAGCATCCACACCGCAAAGGACTGCCAGGGGAACGGATCGAAATCGACGCGCTTCGGATCGGTTTTCACGCCACCGAGCCCGTCGGCATAGGTGCCGGTCAGCACCTGCTCCAGCACCGTCACCGGCGCGTTGATGTAGTTGGCCGGCGCAATCGCTTCCGCGATCTGCTTGCGGTTCTCGGCCTTCGCCGCGTAGCCGGTGGCATCCACGATCGCGCGGGTCAGCGCAGCGAAGGAATTCGGCGCCGTCGTGATGAACTCGCGGCTGGCGGCAAAGCTGCAGCAGGGATGGCCGTCCCAGATCTCCTTGGAGAGGATGTGCAGGAAGCCGACCCCGTCATAGATCGCGCGCTGGCAGATATTGTCGGGCGCGAGGAAACCGTCGATGTTGTCGGCGCGCAGATTGGCGACCATCTCAGGCGGCGGCACCGAGCGAAGCTGTACGTCGGTATCCGGATCGAGCCCGTGCTCGGCGAGGTAATAGCGCAGCAGGTAATTGTGCATGGAGTAGTCGAACGGAATGGCGAACTTCATGCCCTTCCAGTCCTTCGGATCGCGCCTGTCCTTGTGCTTCATCGCCAGCGTGATGCCCTGCCCGTTGATGTTCTCGATCGCAGGGACCGTGAACGGGATGGCGTTGGCGCCAAGGCCGAGCGAGATCGCGATCGGCATCGGCGCCAGCATGTGGGCGGCGTCGTATTCCTTGTTGATGGTCTTGTCGCGAATGACCGCCCAGCCGGCGGTCTTCATCACCTCGACGTTGAGGCCCTGCTTGGCATAGAAGCCGAGCGGCGCCGCCATGATGATCGGGGTCGCGCAGGTGATCGGGATGAAGCCGACCTTGAGGTCCTTCTTCTCCGGCGGTCCGGCGTCGGCGAACGCCTCTGTCGCCGTCTTCAGCGGGAAGAACTGTGACAGCGCGGCGAGCGCCGTCGCGGCGCCAACCGATTTCAGGAAAGCGCGGCGCGCGACATCCTGCGGAAACACCGCCCGCATCACCGCCGACGCGACGATGCCTTCGTAACGCTTCTGTTCGCTGAGGTCGGCGACCGGCTCGCAGCGCAACGTGCGCGCGGCCTGCTCATGCTCGGCGGCTGAGCGATGCCAGCCGCAGGCGCAACCCGATCGCGTGAGCACGCGGGCGGCGTCGAAGGGATCATCTGACATGGACATGCTGCGCCCCATTGTCGCACCGAAACGCAGAGAGCTCCGCGATCCGGTTCATTGATCGGCGTCCGGCCGCGTTTTGCGCCGCCGGACACCAACAAACATGCAGGTTCTATGCCGCCTTGCCGGTGACGACCGGCGCGGTCGGCAAGCCCTCATCGATCGGCAGCGACGGGTCGCGCGACCACTCGTTCCAGGAGCCGAAGTACATCCGCACGTCCTTCACGCCGGCGTTCTTCAGCGCCAGGAAAGTGTTCGAGGCGCGCGCGCCCTTGAAGCAGTAGAGATAGACCGGCGTGGTCTGCGAGATGCCGACGGTGGCGCATTCCGCCAGGATCTCATCCTTCGACTTGAAGCGCGGGCCCTCGGCGGTCGGCTTCATCATGCGGTACCATTCCAGCCACACCGCGCCGGGAATGCGGCCCTTGCGCGGGCAGAAATCCTTGCCATAGGGCGAGGAGCTTTCGCCGATCCACTCGTCGACGTCGCGCACGTCGAGGATCGCAACGCCGGGCTTGCCGACCGCCGCCAGCATCGCCTTGGCGTCGATCATGATATCGCCGGCCTCCGGCACGATCGCAAAGGCGGCCTTCGCCGGCACCACAACGTCGGTGGTCACCGGCAGGTCGGCCGCCTTCCAGGCATCGAAGCCGCCGTGCAGCACCTTGATCCTGGGATAGCCCAGCATCGTCAGCAGGTAGTAGCCGCGGCAGGACTGGCCGAAGCCGGAATTCATCGACTGCTCGTAGATCACGGCGGTCTCCTTGCCGGAGAGACCGGCGGCACCGAACGCGTCGGCGAACTTGGTCTTCAGCTCGTGGATGCCTTCCGGCGTCGAGGTCGCGAGGAAGGTGAAGATGTCATGCACATTGACGGCACCGGGCAAATGGCCGGCCGCATAGGCATCCGGATTTCGCGTGTCGATGATGACACACGGGTCTTTCTTGACGAGCTCGGCAAGTTCGCCGGCGGTGATCAGAACGTCCGTCATGGCAGCCTCTCCTGTCTGTGGTTGCAGTTGTGGTGGTCCCGAACTTGTTTGAGCATGATCTCCGCGCAAACGCGTTCCGCGTTTGTCGCGAGGGAAAACCGGTTTCCACTTTTCCGGATCATGCTTCAGCCGTCCGCCAGCATCTTGCGCAGCTGCTTGGTGGCGGGCGTGACGATGGCGACGAAATAGGCCTCGCGCAGCCTGCGCTGGGCGCGGTGGCTCATCAGATAGCCGCGCGCGCCGCAATGGAGCATCGCGGCATGTGCGAATGCGACGCTGGCATCGCCGATCCGCAGTCGCAGTGCGACGACGCGGCGCCAATAGCTGTCATCGGCATTGTAGGGATCGCTTGCCAGCGCCATCGCCTCCTTCTCGAACTCGGCATGGAGCTCGCGGAATTGCAGCGGCTGTTGCGGCAGATAGCGGTTGACGTGTCCGAGCGGCGCGTGGACCTCGTCCATGATGTTGATGCAATCCTTCATCAGCCCAAGGCCCATGCCGGCCTGCAACAGGATGAAGCCGGCGCGGATTTTCTTGACGAACGGCGCAGCCGGCTCGGCCAGGATCAGTTCGTCCGGCACGAACACGTCGCGAAACTGGACGCCATAGGTGCCGGTGCCGTCCATCGCCAGGAACGGCTTGCAGGGCGTCAGCGTGATCGCGGGATCGGAGCAGTCGGCGAGGAACATCACGGTGCTGCCCGGCTCGCCGCTTGCGATGCCGCCCGGCTCGCCCTTGGTGCCCTCGTCCTCGCGCTCGAAGATCGTGCCGAAGTAATGGCCGGGCCCGAGGTTCGACACCCAGGGCAGCGCACCGCGGACGATGTAGCCGCCCTCTACCTTGCGGCCCTTCAGCTTCAGCCGCTCGATGCCGAAGAAGCTCTTCATCGGGTTGGAGAGCCCGGTGCCGCCGAGCGCGCGCCCGCGGGCGAAGCAGTCACCGAAGCGCGCGGCGAGCTTCATGTTGGTGGAATTGGCGACGTACCAGACCAGCGTGTTCTGGCACCACGCCATGAAGGCGGTGGCACCGCAGACCTCGCCGAGCGCGGCCATCGACTGGATGGCCCAGCGCAGGTCGGCAGGCCCCTCCTGCGGCACATGGCTGCTCCAGGCGCCGACCTTGCCGAGCCGGCGCAGGAATTCGCCGGGATAGACCGAGCCGGCGTCGACCGCGGCTGCGATCGGCGCCAGCTCCTGACGGGCAAGGCGGGCAACCTCGTCCGCAATGGTCGGTGCGGGATCTTGAGCTGCGACCCGCGACAAAGCCAGTGAACCCATGGATGATCTCCGCACCTTGAATTGCCGGTCGGGCGTTTACGCGCTGACCTCGAGATTGACGGGACGGGTGAAGGTGTTGGCGACCGGCGACCACTTCTTCACATGCGCCACCAGCGCGTCGATCTCGGCCTGCGGGACCCCCTCGCACTCCATGTCGACCTTGACGCGGACGTCGGTGAAGCCGACCGGCTTCTCGCTGACGTCGCCGGTGCCCCACACCGCGGTGATGTTGAGATCGCCCTCGAGCTCGAGCTCGAGCTTGTTGACGATCCAGCCGCGATGCACGGCGTTGGCGTGCAGGCCGACAGCGAGGCAGGAGCCAAGCGCGGCGAGCGAGGCCTCGGAGGGATTGGGCGCGGTGTCGTCGCCGAGCAGGCCCGGCGGCTCGTCGACGATGTAGGGCGCGAGGTTGCGGATGTAGTTGGCGTGGCGGAACTTGCCCTCGGCCACCGTCTTGCACTTCAAGGTCTTGATCACCTTCGGGTTGGCCTTGCCGTTGGCAATCAGCTGCTCGAGCCCGCCTCTGTCGATCGGCGCGAGGCAGCCGGTCAGTGCGGTTTTCTGGGCGACAGCGGTCATCAGTTTTCTCCCTGGGAGCGATGGAATTGGTCAGGATACCGAACGGTCTGTTTCCTGCACGAAGCGTGCCAGTCCCGCCGCAAATCAAAAGGCGAAATCCCGCAGGCGCTTAAGCGGGGCTGCCTGCGGATTGATCAGTGCCGGCCTGCTCAATCGCCAAGCAAATGGCGCGCGACCGCGATGATTTTCAGCGCATCGATAGGGGCATGAAGATGCGACTTGATGATTCTGCCGCGCTCCGATTTACTGCCGCGCATGGCCAAATCGCTTGCGAAGAAAAAACCTGCCGCGGCGTTCACCGCCGGCGACGATGAATCGGCGCGCGGGCGCCTGCTGAACGCCGCAACCCATCTGTTCTGCAAGAACGGCATCAACGCCACCGGCATCGATGCGATCATCGACGAGGCCGGAACCGCCAAGACCACGCTCTACAAGCTGTTCGGCTCGAAGACCAACCTCGTGCATGCGGTGCTGGAGAGCGAAGGCCGCCAGTGGCGCGAATGGTTCATCGGCGCGATCGAGGCCGGCGGTGGCGATCCGCAGACCAAGCTGTCGCGGATCTTCCCTGCCCTGAAGACCTGGTTCGCCGAGGAGCGCTTCTACGGCTGCCCCTTCATCAACGCGGTCGCCGAGCACGACAAGGACGCCAAGCAGTTCCGCAACATCGCGCTGAAGCACAAGAAGGTGGTGCTGGCGCATATCGAGAAGCTCGCCGGCGAGATGGGCGCGGCCGAGCCGGCCGTGCTGGCGCACCAGCTCGCGCTCTTGATCGACGGCGCCATCGTCGCCGCCATGGTGTCGTGCGATCCGGCTGTCGCCGACACCGCGGGCCTTGCCGCCAGCAATCTGTTCGCACCGGCCAAGGCGAAGAAGCCGAAGCGCGCCGGCGGCGCGGCCGAACAACAGCTCCTCGCCGTGTAACGCAACGGCCGCATCGCGACCTCCCGCGTCGGTATTTCTGCGACGCGATCGCCCACCGGGTTTACCTGCCGTCAATCACGCCGCGCAATCGGGGCCGGCCTTAAACGCCTGTTAGGTCCGGCCGGGTCAGTTGCGCGGTGAAAGTACGAGGCAAGAACAATGCAGTCCGAAAAAGGACGATACAGCCAGCCGCGCTGGGGCGTGACGCGCTGGCTCGCCGACGCCGGACCGGGCGTCCCTGACGACATCCGCGCGGCGCTGATCGGGGATCTCTACGGCTCGCTGCCGGTGTTTGCGGCTGGCGCGGTCAATACGGTCGCAGTCGCAGCCGTGATCGCGATCCGCGAGCCGACCGCGCTGTTCATCACCTGGGTCGTCCTCGAACTCGTCATCTGCCTCTCGCGCCTCGCCGTGCTCGTGGTTGCGCATCGCGCCGCGCGCGAGCAGCGGCCGACCCCGACCGATCTGCATCTCTTGCTTGCAGTCGCCTGGAGCACCAGCGTCGGCTTCGGCATCCTGATCAGCCTCGCAAGCGGCGACTGGGTGGTTGCGCTGCTGGCTTCGCTATCGGCGGCGGCGATGGTCGGCGGCATCTGCTTCCGCAATTTCAGCGCCCCGCGCCTTGCCGGCACCATGATCCTGCTCAGCCTCGGCCCGATCGTTCCGGGCGCGGCCCTTGCCGGCGAGCCGCTGCTCTTCATCGTCGTCATGCAGGTGCCGCTGTATCTCACGGCGATGACGGTGGCGGCCTTCCGTCTCAACAAGATGCTGATCGCCACCATGCGCGCCGAGCGCGAGAACGGCCATCTTGCCCATCACGACACCCTGACCGGCCTGCGCAATCGCGCCGGCTTCGTCGCGGCGCTGAACACGAAGCTGGCGGCTCCCGCCGGGAATGGCAGGCCCTTTGCGCTGCTGTTCTTCGACCTCGACAATTTCAAGCCGGTCAACGACACCTATGGCCACGCCGCCGGCGACCAGGTGCTGATGCTGACCGCGGAGCGGCTGCGGCGCGCGCTGCCCGAAACCGCGGTAATCGCACGGCTCGGCGGCGACGAGTTCGTGGTGCTGGTCAGCGGCGTCACGGCGGAACAGGCGCTCACGGCCGGCCAGCGCATCATCCAGACCGTCACGATGCCCTATCAGCTCGCGGGCGGCATCTCGGCCGAGGTCGGCGTCAGCGTCGGCATCGCGGTGTCGCCTGAGCACGGCACCGAGGCCGAACAGCTGCTGGCGTCCGCCGACGCCGCGCTGTACGAGGCGAAATCCGAAGGCAAGGCGCGGTGCCGGATGGCTTCCGTCGCGACCAATGTCGCCGCACTGCGCCGCCTCACGCAGCACAGCCCGGCGCCCGCCACCGATCGCAGCGCCGCCTGAGGCGCGGCGCTCGCCGTTACAGGTCGAAATTCGTCGGCAGCATCACGACGTCGCGGATCGTCATGCCGCGCGGCCGGGTCAGCATGAACATCACGACCTCGGCGACTTCGCTGGCCTCCAGCAGGCTCCCGGCCGCCTTGGCCTCCGCAAGCTTCTCGGGCGGCCAGTCCGCCAGCAGCGCGCTGATCACGGGCCCGGGCGAGATCGAGCCGACGCGGATGCCGTGCTTGAACACCTGGCGCCGCACCGTCTGCACGAAGCAGTTGACCGCCCATTTCGACGACGCATAGACCGGCTCCCACGGCGTCGGGAAATGCGCGGCGAGCGAGCTCGTGACGATGATGTCGCCGGTGCCGCGCGCGATCATGTGCGGCAGCACGTCGTGCACGTTCTTCATCACGACGTTGACGTTGAGGTTCAGCATCCGGTCGATCGCCGCGGTGTCGGCATCGACGAGGTCGCCGCCGACATAGATGCCGGCATTGGCGTGCAGGATGTCGAGCTGGCCGGCCTTCTCGAGCAGCTTGGGCAGCAAGGTTGCACACTGCGCGGGATCGAGCAGGTCGATCACCAGCGGGACCACCGCATCGCCGTGCTCGCGTGCGAGCGCTTGCAGCGCGGTGGCATCGCGGTCGACCATCACCACGCGCGCCCCCGCGGCCAGCATCGCCGCGCTGCTCGCCAGTCCAATCCCCGACGCCGCCCCGGTCACGGCCGCCACCTTGCCTTCCAACACTTTCGCCATCGGTCCACCCTGCTGAGATCACCACGACAGTCGCCGCAGTATAGCAATCCCGGACGGCATGTCGGTAACCGAGGATGGGGGAACGCGGCCTCCGCGGCTGACATCGCGCGAAAATTTCAGATGGTAGCGACTGCACACAAGTCCCAAAGCACCGCTGTGGAATGCTGCGCGCCGACATGCCCGTCAGAGGCTGCCAAACGGCCAATAATGCCAAAACGGCCAACAAGAAGAAGCGGAGGACTACAATGACAAGGAACCGTTCGCCCCGGCTATCGCGCCGTCATCTCATCAAGGGCGCCGCGGCCACGTCAGCCGCGCTGCTGCTCGGCAGGCCCGCGATCGCCAGAGGCAAGACGGAGGGCAAGACCGAGATCGTCATCGGCAACATCGACGCCTATTCGGGACCGGCCGCGGTCTATTCGTCGATCGGCCGCACCCCCGGCGGCTATTTCAAGATGATCAACGAGCAAGGCGGCATCAATGGCCGCATGATCAAGTATATCACCTATGACGATGCCTACAGCCCAGCCAAGACCGTCGAGCAGGCGCGCAAGCTGGTCGAAGGCGACGAGATCGACGTGCTGTTTGCGCCGCTCGGCGCGCCGACCAACGCGGCGATCATGAAGTACATGAACCAGAAGAAGGTCCCGCACCTCTTCATTGCCTCGGGCGCGACCAAGTTCGGCGACTACAAGAATTTCCCCTACACCATGGGT
The DNA here is from genome assembly GCF_054063995.1 of Bradyrhizobium sp. USDA 4504. Classification (NCBI taxonomy): domain Bacteria; kingdom Pseudomonadati; phylum Pseudomonadota; class Alphaproteobacteria; order Hyphomicrobiales; family Nitrobacteraceae; genus Bradyrhizobium; species Bradyrhizobium sp. USDA 4504. The sequence goes on from NZ_JBSSGV010000001.1 coordinate 3,942,758, forward strand.
TTCCAGCCCTGCTACCAGATCGAGGGCCGCGCCTTCGCGCAGCATGTGCTGTCGACACAGAACGATCCCAAAATCGGCATCGTCTACCAGAACGACGATTTCGGCCGCGACGTGCTGAAGGGCTTCAAGGACGGACTTGGCGCCAGGACGTCCGCAATCGTGGCGGAGCTGTCCTATGAGACCGCCGACCCGACCATCGACAGCCAGGTGGTCCGCTGCAAATCCGCCGGCGCCAACGTGTTCATGAGCATGACCACACCAAAATTCGCCGCCCAAGGCATCAAGAAGATCGCCGAGCTCGGCTGGCAACCGGCGCACTACATCGGCAACAACGCCTCCTCCGCCGGCTCGACGCTGAAAGCCGCGGGCTTCGACGTCTCCAAGGGGATCATTTCGAGCGCCTACCTGAAGGATCCCGTCGACGCCGCCTGGGACAGCGATCCCGCCATCCAGAAATGGCGCGCGTTCCTCGACAAATATGATCCGGCCGCCGCCAAGAACGACATCTACGCGGTCACCGGCTATCTCACCAGCCAGATCCTGGTCCAGGTGCTCAAGCAGTGCGGCGACGACGTCTCGTCCGAAAGCATCATCAAGCAGGCGGCCAACCTGAAGGATTTCGAATCCGACATGCTGCTGCCCGGCATCCGGATCAACACCTCGCCATCAGACTATTATCCGCTCGAGCAGTTGCAACTGGTGCGCTTCAGCGGCGAGCGCTACGAGCCGATGGGACCGGTGATCGACGGCGGCATTTCGAAGGCCTGATCGTCCGGGGCGTGCACCGCCGGCGCAAAATGCGCCCGTAGGCTTCGTCGAAACCGCGCGCCGAAGCGCGCGGCGGTATCATCCATGGGGATGCCCCTGCTACTTCGGAGGCGGCGGCTTGGGCATCGCCGACAACAAGCGAATTTTGAGCTTGCCTCCCTCGGTCACGTAAGTTGCTGTCCAGATGCCCGCTGTCTCGATAGGCGCGCCGCTTTGGTTCTTGCCCGAGATGCGATACCCGCCGATGGCGAGCGCCATGTCCGAGCCCAATGGCCATGCCTGGTCCACCGTTATTTCCTCATGGTCGAACCCGGCCTTGAAGGCGCCTTGATAAAACTCCGCAATGTCGGAGCGCGGCCCCGCGGGATTGACGTGGATGCCACCGGCCGCGAACAGCGCGGCAATTCCCGCACCATCCTGCTTGTTGAAACTCGCCGCATATTCGGAAGCAATCGCTTCGGCCTTCTGCTTTGGATCGCCGTCGGCGGCCATTGCAGACAGCGAAAAGGCAGTCACGAACAGGCATGAGAAGTACGTCCGCAGCATCGCAATTCCTCCCTGAAAAATGTCCGTAAAAATCGCCCGACCCGGGATGAGGACGACAATAAGACATCAACTACGGATTGTAGGCAATCGTTTCAGGCGTTGCGGCGCAACAGGCGGGCTTGCCTGCCCGACGTATCCAGCCGACGGATTCTGAGGTAGCGTGTAGCGACCTCGAACGTGGCGAGCCATCATGCTCACGCTCTATTCCTATCCGCCGTTGTTCGGCGTCGCCGACAACAATGGCTATGGTCTGAAGGTATTCGCTTTTCTGAAGCTCGCCGGCGTACCGTTCCGGCACGAACATATTTTCGATGCATCGAAGGCACCGCGCAAGCAATTGCCCTATATCGTCGACGGCGCCGACACTGTCGGCGACAGCGAGACCATCCTCGCCTATGTCACCGGAAAATATGGCGTGACGCTGGATGCCGCGCTGACGCCGGCGCAACGCACGACCAACCTCCTCGTCACGCGGACGCTCGACGATCTCTACTGGGTAATGTCCTATTCACGCTGGCAGGACGCGCGCTATTGGCTCCAATTCCGCGACGCGCTCAAGCGCGAGCATCCGGCCCTCACCGATGACGGGTTGATGAAGGCCAAGGAGTTCAACGCCCAGCGCTATTGTTACCAGGGTATCGGCCGCTTCGAGCCCGACGCCGCGATGGCCCGCGGGCTCGCCGATCTCGCTGCACTGGCGAGCCTGATCCCGAGCCGTGGCTATGTGCATGGCGACAGGCCGACGACCATCGATGCCGGCATCTATGGCTTCGTGGCCAATATCTACTTCTACGACATCGAGACGCCGTTGAAGCAATTCGTGGTCTCGCACGACGCCCTGGTACAACATTGCTGCGCCATCCACGCGGCAGTGAGTACGTGAGCCCGGGCGAACTCAACCTCTAACTCGATAGTGACCTTCGCGGCGGTGAGCGAACAGGCCGTTGCTCCGTCCACGGCGCAGGTGGAAATATCTGCGCTGGCGTGTCGCAGCCGGCCTCTCGCCAATAGATCGATTTCGGGGGTAGTATCCCGTCCTTGCGCTAACTGCGGAGCCGGTCATGGCTTCAAAACTGTCTTCGGGCATTATCGCGTTAGTCCTCGTTGGAGCAGCAGTGCTTTTGGTTGCAGGTCCGCCACCTGCATGGGGCCTGCTGTTGCTCGGCGCCTTCGCACTGGCGGCGCTCTATATTTTTGCGAGAATGAGGTCGCGCAACGATCCGCTCGATCCACGCTTCGGTAGCTGCATCCCTCCGATTTCCAAGCCGAAGGGCGGCGGCAATGAATCCACCACCTGAGCGCCGTCCAGCATCGATCAGATGCGGATCGCGCGAAGACGTCCTGATGGCCTAGAGCCGAGATGCAAAGCACGTCGGCTGCAATTCGCTAATGCCCGGTACGGAGATTTCAGCTTCGCGTTCGATCTGGAATTTTGTGCAGTTTGTTTCAGACGACACTCCATTTTCAGCACCAGGAGATTGATCAAATGCAGACACCTACGCCAAACCCACGGGGAGCAGAGTTCTGGAACAGCACCATGGGGCACTCATGGGTTTCGCAGCAAGCCGTGATCAGCGAAGTCTTCACGTCGGTCACCAACGTCAGCCTGGGTGCCGCGGCGGCAAAGCCGGGTGAGCGTGTCATCGATATCGGATGCGGCACCGGTGACACAGTGTTGGCGTTCGCCAAGGTTGTTGGTCCGTCGGGTGCTGTGGTGGGTGTCGATATCTCGGTCCCGATGCTGGATCTGGCCAAGCATCGTGTCGCCGAGGCGGGATTTGGCAACGTGACCTGTGCGCTGGCCGACGCAACGATCTACGGCTTCGAACCGCGCTGGGCGGATCTGGTGTATTCGCGTTTTGGCCTGATGTTCTTCGATGACCCGGTCAGGGCCTTCACCAACATCCGTAGCGGCATGAAAGCGGGCGGGCGGCTGGTGTTCGTCTGTTTTCGCACCATGCCGGAGTCGCCGTGGTTTCGCGTACCCATCGAGGCGGCCCGACCGCACGTGCCGCCACAGCCGCCGCTCGATCCATTGGCGCCCGGGATGTTTTCGTTCGCGCGCGAGGATCGCGTTCGCGGCATCCTGACCGAGGCCGGGTTTCACGAGATTGCGCTGAAGGCCACCGACGTGCCGATCCATGGCGGCGACATCACGCAAAGCATGGCCTTCATCACGCAGGCCGGCCCGCTGCCTGCGCTGCTCGAGAATGCCACGGACGATCAACGTCATCGCGCCATGGAAGCGGTACGCAACGCGCTCGCCGCAAGCCTCGGAGCGGATGGGCGCGACCTGCATGTGGGTCTGTGGCTGGTGTCGGCACTCGCCTAGCGAGATGCTGCCTGCTGGATCGTGAAGACAGATACCACGCCATCCGCGCCGCGCGGCGCCTTCTGTAATCAGAGCGGCGAAACGAGATGCAAAGCTCGGCGAAGCGAGTCGCGAGAACGTGGATGCATGACTCAACGATCGCGCAACACATTCGGTGTCGTCCCTGCGAAGCAGGGACCCATAACCATAAATGCTGATTGTCTCGTGGCGGTGGAACGACGGGTCCCTTCAACAACATAAGCCGCGGCGTATGGGTCCCGGCCTTCGCCGGGACGACACGTGGAGGGAGCTACGCGCCCGAATCCACGCGAACGACGCGGACGGAACGGCAGCGTAAGCTACCGCTCCTGCCGCAGCCCCGCCTCCAGCCGCGCGAGCTCGGCGTCGAGGTCGCGCTCGACATCGGCAACCTGCATGTCGACCACCCGATAGTCGCGCGCTTCGAGCCAGGCTCTGCGCTTGGTGCGGTCGGCCCCGATGGCCTCGCTCTCGTTCGGGTTGACCAGCTCGATAGCAAGCCGGTGCACGAAGGAGACGAAGTCGGGGATGTGGCGGCCGACCGGGGTCTGGCGCTTGAACTGACCGGCGAAGCGGCGGTCCCGCGTCAGCGCCTGCCACAGGATCCGTTCGGCGTCGGTCGGGTTGCGGCGGAGCAGCCGGGCGAGGCCGCGCACCGTGCTGCTGCTGTCGGCGGTCGCGCCGCCCTGCCCCTGCTCGGCGAGCAGCGCCCGCAAGCGCGTCGCCTGGGCGCCGTCGAGCACCCCGCCCTTGGCCGGGCCCTTGCGGCCCTCGGCGATCGCCATCACCACGCCGTGCAGCGTGTGCATGTCCTGCTTGGTCGGATCCATCCGGGTGAAGATGTTGCGCAGGTTCACCAGCATGGTGTCGCGCTTCTCCGCCGGCCGCAGGAACTCGACCTTGTCGAGCTCGGCGACGAGGTTGTCGAAGAAGGCCTGCATCTGGTGCTGGGAGGCCGGCTCGGACCGCTCGGGCATCGCGAACGGTAGCGCACCCGCGGTCGACAGCTTGAACCACTCGTAGCCCATCAACAGCACCGCCTGCGCCAGATTGAGCGAGGCGAAGCCCGGATTGACCGGGAAGGTGATGATGCGGTTGGCGAGCGCGACCTCCTCATTGGTCAGGCCGGCGCGCTCGCGCCCGAACAGGATGCCGGCGCCGCCGCCGGATGCGACATGGCCGACGATCTCACCCGCCGCGCCCTCCGGCCCGACCACCGGCTTGGCCTGGTCGTGGGCCCGGGCGGTGGTCGCAAACACCAGCGTGAGATCGGCGATCGCCTGCTCGACGGTGTCGAACAGCTCGACGGAACCGATGATGTGGTCGGCGCCTGCGGCCGCGCGCTGGGCGGCAATGTTCGGCCAGCCGTCGCGCGGGTTGACGATGCGCATCCTCGACAGCGCGAAGTTGCCCATCGCGCGCGCGGCCATGCCGATGTTCTCGCCAAGCTGCGGTTCGACCAGGATGACGACGGGACCGGCAAGGTCGTGCCCTGCCTTGGTCTTGTCGGTGCCGGACATCTCAGTTCACTTTCTGATTCAACGTCTGAAGATTTTGAATCAGCTTCCGAGGACGCTGATTCAAAATCTCATGCAGGGGTCCAGGACCGCACCGACCAGCTTTGCACCGGTTTTGCGCGGGACCATTTTCTCCAAGGAGATAACAGGGTTAGCGGCGTTTGCGAATCCTCAATCGGAATCCCAATCGCAAGAAGCGAAGGCTGCCGCTTGCGCGCACTTAGCCTTCGGATAGGCTATCAACCACAACCAAAGCGAAGCTGTAAAGGCACGCTTGAGACGCCGGTTTCAACGGCGAGGCACATTGGGGGGACGACGATGCGGGGCAGATGGACGCTGGCGATTGTGGGCCTGATCTTGATCGTGGCGGGGGGCCTGCTCGCTCACCTCACGCAGACCGCAGGCGGCATCCGGATCGAGGATGTCAGGTTCAAGGGCGCCAAGGGCAACACCATGAGTGCCCTGCTCTATGTCCCGCCGAACGCGACCGCGCAGATTCCGGCGCCCGGCATCCTCGCCGTTCACGGCTACATCAATTCTCGCGAGACCCAGGACGGCTTCGCCATCGAGTTCGCCCGCCGTGGCTATGTCGTGCTGGCGCTCGACCAGACCGGCCATGGCTACAGCGACCCGCCCTCCTTCGCCAACGGTTTTGGCGGACCTGACGGCCTTGCCTATCTCCGCAGCCTCCAATTCGTCGACAAGGAGAATATCGGGCTCGAGGGCCATTCGATGGGCGGCTGGACCGTGCTGGCCGCCGCCGCGGCGATGCCCAACGACTACAAGTCGATGGTGCTGGAGGGCTCGTCCACCGGCAAGCCGTTCGCGGCCGAGGGCACCACGTCGTGGCCGCGCAACACCGCGCTGGTGTTCGCCCAATATGAGGAATTCCCCGACCTGATGTGGGGCGTCCAGCTGGCCCGCGACGTCACCACGAGCCCAAAGCTCTGGGCGCTGTTCGGCACCCAAGGCGCGGTCGAGCCGGGCAAGGTCTATGGCGATCCAGCCAACGGCACCGCGCGGGCGCTGTACACCCCGGCGATGACCCATCCGGCGGAGCACATCTCGCATGAAACGATCGGCTACAGCCTGGACTGGTTCGCCAAGACGTTGAAGGGCGGCACCCCGCGCCCGGTCGACGATCAGATCTGGTTCCGCAAGGAGATCGGCACGCTCATCGCCCTCATCGGTTTCATTGCCCTTGTCATCGGGACGTTCGACGGGCTGCTGGAAGCCAAGACGTTCTCCCGCCTCCGGCTGCCGGCGGTTGCCGACGGCACCATGCCGCCGCATGAGGCTGCCAAGGGCCGGCGCTGGACCACGGCGTTCATCCTGTCCGCCTTCATCCCGGCGCTGACCTATTATCCGGCCTTCGCGCTGGGCGGCACCTTCGTGGCCCCCAGCGCATTCCTGCCGCAGGGCATCACCAACCAGATCCTGGTCTGGGCCATCATCAACGGCCTGATCACGCTGGCGCTGATGCCCTTCGCCCCAAGGCGCACCACCCGGGCCGGCCTCGTCGGTCAATCCATCGTGATCGCGCTGGCTTCGGTCGCGGTCGGCTACGCCGCGCTGTGGCTTGCCGACCTCGCCTTCAAGATCGACTTCCGCTTCTGGATCGTCGCACTCAAGTTGATGAGCGCGAAGCAATTCCTCATCTTCCTGATCTATCTGATTCCGTTCACGGCGTTTTTCGTCGTGGCGCTGCACGTGCTGCACCGGAATTTCTCGACCATGGATGCGCCGCGCGGGGCGCTGTACCTGACCAACATCCTGGCGCTGACGTTCGGTTTCATCGTGTTGCTGGTGCTGCAATACGGCACGCTGTGGCTGACGGGGAAGCTGTTCAACCCGGTCCCGGACCCCGGTTTCGTGCCGCTCTCGACCATCGTCGCGATCCAGTTCGTGCCCCTGCTCGCGATCGTCGCCGTGATCGCGACGTTCACCTGGCGGCGGACCGGATCGAGCCTGCCGGGCGCCCTGATCGCGGGCCTGTTCGTGACCTGGTACATCGTGGCCGGGACCGCGACGCAGGCGGCGTTTTAGATGGTTTTCAAGCGAAGCGGGCACCGGTTCGCGTGAAGAAAACCCGTCAAGAACAAGGGCCGAGAGGCGCTATTCTGGTCCGTCCAGAATGGCGGTTCTCGGTGAAAAGATGGGCTGAAAGTGCATAACCGGTGCGCTTTCGCCCGCCCCCGGGCGGTGCTATAGCGCAGGCGTATTTTCCACCCCCGCCGTCAAAAGCGCGCCGTTCCCAAGAGGGCCTCCCCGTCATGGCAAAAATCAAGGTATCCAACCCCGTCGTCGAGCTCGATGGCGACGAGATGACCCGGATCATCTGGCAGTACATCAAGGACAAGCTGATCAACCCGTTCCTGGATGTCGAACTGCTCTATTTCGATCTGGGCATGGAATACCGCGATGAGACCAACGACCAGGTGACCATCGACGCCGCCGAAGCCATCAAGAAGGTCGGCGTCGGCGTCAAATGCGCCACCATCACTCCCGACGAGGCCCGGGTGAAGGAGTTCGGCCTGAAGCAGATGTGGAAGTCGCCGAACGGCACCATCCGCAACATCCTCGGCGGCTGCATCTTCCGCGAGCCGATCATCTGCAAGAACGTGCCGCGCCTGGTTCCCGGCTGGACCAAGCCGATCATCATCGGCCGCCATGCCTATGGCGACCAGTACCGCGCCACCGACATCAAGTTCCCCGGCAAGGGCACGCTGTCGCTGAAGTTCGTCGGCGAGGACGGCACCGTCATCGAGAAGGAAGTGTTCAAGGCGCCCGGCGCCGGCGTCGCGATGGAGATGTACAATCTCGACGACTCCATCACCGATTTCGCCCGCGCCTCGTTCAACTACGGCCTGATGCGCAACTACCCGGTCTATCTGTCGACCAAGAACACGATTCTGAAGGTCTATGACGGCCGCTTCAAGGACATCTTCCAGGACGTCTTCGACCGCGAGTTCAAGAAAGAATTCGACGCCAAGGGCCTGACCTACGAGCACCGCCTGATCGACGACATGGTGGCCTCGGCGCTGAAATGGTCCGGCGGTTATGTCTGGGCCTGCAAGAACTATGACGGCGACGTGCAGTCCGACACCGTGGCCCAGGGCTACGGCTCGCTCGGCCTGATGACCTCGGTGCTGCTCACCCCGGACGGCAAGACCGTGGAAGCCGAGGCCGCCCACGGCACCGTGACCCGCCACTACCGCGAGCACCAGAAGGGCAAGGAGACCTCGACCAACTCGATCGCGTCGATCTTCGCCTGGACCCGTGGCCTCGCCCATCGCGCCAAGCTCGACAACAACGAGGCGCTGGCCAAGTTCGCCACCACCCTGGAGAAGGTCTGCGTCGCGACCGTCGAAGAGGGCTACATGACCAAGGACCTCGCGCTCCTGGTCGGCGCCGACCAGCGCTGGCTCTCGACCACCGGATTCCTCGACAAGGTGTCCGACAACCTCGTGAAGGCGATCGCGGCCTGAGGCCGTCATCCTGGGAAGACAGGTGCGAGCATGACCAGGGCCCTTGTCAGAGCCGTCGTGCTCGCATCGTTCTCGCTCAACGGGTCGGCGGCATTCGCTGCCGATCCCCTGCCCGACGCCGTCGCGGCGCCTGGCGAGTCCAAGATCCTCACCGTCCATGCCGAGGGCGTGCAGGTCTATGAGTGCAAGCCGGTCAGCGACGGCAAGCTCGCCTGGTCGTTCCGCGAACCAGTCGCGACCCTGATCGCCGACGGCCGCACGGTCGGCCGGCATTATGCGGGTCCGAACTGGGAGCATGTCGACGGCAGCGCCGTGACCGCCCGCACCGCCGGCAGCGCACCCGGCGCAACGCCTTCCGACATTGCCTGGCTGAAGCTCGAGGTGATCGCACACCGCGGCAACGGCCTGCTCTCCGGCGTCGCAACGGTGCAGCGGATCAACACCTCGGGCGGCGAGCTCAGCGGCGCCTGCGACAAATCAGGCGCGCTGAAGAGCGCGGCCTACTCGGCGGATTACGTGTTCCTGCGACGGGACTAGCGTTTTCGAGCGAAGTGGATACCGGTTCGCGTGAAGAAAACGCGCCAAACGAAGAATCGAGAGCCTCGTTCCGATTCAATCGGAATGAGGTTCTAGACTAGTCGCGGATGCCGCCGTCGGTCTCGCGCGGCGCCTGGGCGATCTCCGCGGCGGCCAGGTCGCCGCCGGCCGCAAGCGGATCGGCAAGCCGCGCCTCCGCGGTCTCCCGGACATGCGCGGCGAGCGCCGGCATGCGCTCGATCAGGGCATGGAAGTCCTGCGCATCGAGCACCAGGAGCTTGGTCTTGCGCGTCGCCGTCACCGTGCCGGAGCGGCTGGTCCGCCGCAGCAGCGCGATCTCGCCGAAGAACGCGCCGTCGGAAAGCCGCACAAGCTGGCTCGGCAGGTCGATCTCGACCTCGCCCGCGGTGATGAAATACATCGATGACGCCGCATCGCCGCGCCGCACCAAGACCTCGCCGGCCTCGATGGTCTGCGACCGCAGCAAGCGCATGATGTCGGAAATATCGGCAGCGCCAAGATGTGAGAACAGCGGCACCCGCGCCAGCATGCCCCAGGTCACGACGAAGTCGCGGCGCCGGACCTCGTCGGCGAACGCGGTCGAGATGATCGCGACCGGCAGCGCGATCATCGCGAAGCCGACCACGATCGCGACCACCGTGACGGTCCGGCCGAGCGGCGTAATCGGGACGACGTCGCCGTAACCGACGGTGCCGAGCGTCACGATCGCCCACCACATCGCCTGCGGCATGGTGCCGAACTTGTCCGGCTGCACCCTGTGCTCGATGGCATAGAGCAGCGAGGCAAACAGCAGCACGGCGCCGGTCAGGATCACCACGCAGCCGAACAGCGTGCGCCGCTCGGCATGTAGCGCCGCCAGCAGCGAGCGCATCGCGGTCGAATAGCGCACCAGCTTGAGGAACGGCAGCATGCCGAACAGCACCAGCGCGGTCTTGTCGCCGATCGCAAGCGCGACGGCCGACGGCAGGAAGGCCAGCAGGTCGATCACGCCGAGCGCCGAGAAGGCGTATTCCAGCCGCGCCCGCGCCGGCGTCATGTCGCGCAGCGAGTGGCCGACCACGCTCCAGAGCCGCGCGGCATATTCCAGCGCGAAGGCAATGACCGCCGCGATCTCGATGGTCGTCAGCAGCCAGCCGAACTGCGCGTCGATCTCGGGCACGGAGGCCAGGATCGCCGCCAGCACGTCGACGGCGATGATGGCGACGATGACCCGGGCAAAGCGCAAGCCGCCCGAATGCGGCAGATCATCGCGTTCGAGCAGCTCGTAGAGACGGTCGCGCAGCCCGGGATCGCCGATCGTGGGCTTGAGCGGAGCCGTCGCCACGATCAGCCTCTCCGTCAGGCGCCGGCCGATGCCTGTTGGGTCATGGCCTGTTCGATCGCCGACAGCGCGGCGTCGGCCTTGGCGCCGTCGGGCCCGCCGGCCTGCGCCATGTCGGGCCGGCCGCCGCCGCCCTTGCCGCCGAGCACCTCGGAGCCCTTGCGCACGAGCTCGACCGCGTTGAACCGCGCGGTCAGATCGGCAGTGACGCCGACCACGATGCCGGCCTTGCCGTCCTCGGTGACGCCAACGATCGCGACCACGCCCGAGCCGATCTGCTTCTTGCCGTCGTCGACGAGACTCTTGAGATCCTTGGTCTCGACGCCCTCGACCGCGCGCGCCAGCAGCTTGACATTGCCGACCTCGCGAACGGCTGAGGCGGCGCCGTTCGACGCACTGCCGCCGCCCATCGCGAGCTTCTTGCGGGCGTCAGACAGATCGCGCTCGAGCTTCTTGCGCTCTTCCATCAGCGCGGCGATGCGCGCCGGCACGTCGTCGATGGTGGTGCGCAACTCCAGCGCCGCGGTCTTGGCCAGCGCGATGGTGTCGTTGGCGTGCTTGCGCGCGTGACGTCCGGTCAGCGCCTCGATGCGGCGGACGCCGGACGCCACCGCGCCCTCGCTGGTCACCGAGATCAGGCCGATGTCGCCGGTGCGGCGCACATGAGTGCCGCCGCAGAGCTCGACCGACCAGCCAAGCGCGTTCTGGCCGTGATCGCGGGCGCCCTTGCCCATCGACACGACGCGAACCTCGTCGCCGTATTTCTCGCCGAACAGCGCGCGGGCGCCGGCCTCGCGGGCATCGTCGACGCCCATGACGCGGGTCGTGACCTCGTCATTCTCCAGCACGACATCGTTGGCGATGTCCTCGATCCGGGCGAGCTCTTCCGGCGTGATCTGCTTCGGATGCACGAAGTCGAAGCGCAGCCGGTCGGGCGTGACCAGCGAGCCACGCTGGGCAATGTGATCGCCGAGCACCTGGCGCAGCGCCTCGTGCAGCAGATGCGTCGCCGAATGGTTGGCGCGGATCGACGAGCGCCTGGTGTGATCGACCTCGAGCTGCAATGTGGTGCCGACGCCGAGCGTGCCCTGCTCCACCGTGCCGAGATGCACGAACAGATCGCCGGCCTTCTTCTGCGTGTCGGTGACGCGGAACTTGACGCCCTCCCCGGTCAGCACGCCGGTGTCGCCGACCTGGCCGCCGGACTCGCCGTAGAACGGGGTCTGGTTCAGCACGATCGCGCCGCTCTCGCCGGCCTTCAGGCTCTCGACCTCGGCGCCTTCCTTGATCAGCGCCGTCACCGCGCCTTCCGCGCTCTCGGTTTCGTAGCCGAGGAATTCGGTCGCGCCGAGCTTCTCGCGCAGCGGGAACCAGATCGCCTCGCTCGCCGCCTCGCCCGAACCTGCCCAGGAGGCACGCGCCTTCACGCGCTGCCGCTCCATCGCGTCGGTGAACGACGCCTGGTCGACGCTGATGCCGCGCGACTTCAGCGCGTCCTGCGTCAGATCGAGCGGGAAGCCGTAGGTGTCGTACAGCGTGAACGCGGTGTCGCCGTCGAACATGTCGCCCTTCTTGAGGCCGGCACTCTTCTCGTCGAGGATCGACAGGCCGCGCGCCAGCGTCTTGCGGAAGCGCGTCTCCTCCAGCCGCAGCGTCTCCTCGATCAGCTTCTCCGCACGGACCAGATCCGGATAGGCCTGGCCCATCTCGCGGACCAGCGCCCAGACCAGCCGATGCATCAGCGGCTCGCTCGCGCCCAAGAGCTGTGCATGGCGCATCGCGCGGCGCATGATCCGGCGCAGCACGTAGCCGCGGCCCTCGTTCGACGGCAGCACGCCGTCGGTGATCAGGAACGCGGACGAGCGCAGATGGTCCGCGATCACCCGATACGACCCAACGTTCTGCTCGTTCGGACCGTGCCCGAGGGTAGACGCGGCGGCATCGATCAGATTGCGGAACAGATCGGTCTCGAACACGCTCTCGACGCCCTGCAGGATGCAGGCCATGCGCTCGAGCCCCATGCCGGTGTCGATCGAGGGACGCGGCAGCGCTACGCGCTCCTCCTTCGTCACCTGCTCGTACTGCATGAACACCAGGTTCCAGAATTCGAGGAAGCGATCGCCATCCTCATCCGGGCTGCCCGGAGGGCCGCCCCAGATGTGCTCGCCGCGGTCGATGAAGATTTCGGAGCACGGTCCGCACGGGCCGGTGTCGCCCATCGCCCAGAAATTGTCCGAGGTCGGGATGCGGATGATGCGGTCGTCCGAGAAGCCCGCGATCTTCTTCCAGTAGCCGGCCGCCTCGTCGTCGGTGTGGTAGACGGTGACCAGCAGCTTGTCCTTCTTCAGCCCGAAATCCTTGGTGATCAGATTCCAGGCGAGCTCGATCGCGCGCTCCTTGAAGTAATCGCCGAACGAGAAGTTGCCGAGCATCTCGAAGAAGGTGAGATGGCGCGCGGTGTAGCCGACATTGTCGAGGTCGTTATGCTTGCCGCCGGCGCGCACGCACTTCTGCGACGTCGTGGCGCGCTGGTAGCCGCGCTTCTCGACGCCGGTGAAGACGTTCTTGAACTGCACCATGCCGGCATTGGTAAACATCAAGGTCGGGTCGTTGCGCGGAACCAGCGGCGACGAGGCCACGATCTCGTGCCCGTTCTGCTTGAAGAAGTTCAGAAATGTCGACCTGATGTCGTTGACGCTGCTCATGTTCATCCAATCGGAAAAAGGGGCCGGCCAGCCGCAAAAAGGCGTCATTTTCCGGCCGAACGCTTTTAGACATTGCCAGCTGCGGTGTCCAGAAACTGTGCAGGCGGATCATGGGCTTGCCGCGGCAGCACAAAGCCCATTGGATAGTTGCTGCAGCTGCGTTGACAGTCTTGGTGGCGCCGTGTTTTCTATCTACCTATACCTAGTCACGTCGGGAGAGACCGGCCTTATCGCCGGCGCCGAAGGAGCAACCGCCCCGGAAACTCTCAGGCAAAAGGACCGCGTGACGTCTGACATCTGGAAAGAGACGCTGGGGTTCGCCCCGATGCGTCCGCCGACGGGATAATACTCTCAGGCACAGCGACAGATGGGGCTTTCTGCAGGTTTCTCAAGGGGAAATAGGTCCCCGGCGGGAACCGCGAGGGCCCTGTGATGCTTGCGCGCGAAACCTCCCCGCTGAAACAGACCCCGCTGCACGCGCTGCATCTGGCGCGCGGCGCCAAGATGGTGCCGTTCGCCGGCTATGACATGCCGGTGCAATACGCGGCCGGCGTGCTGAAGGAGCATCTGCACACCCGCAAGGAAGCCGGTCTGTTCGATGTGTCGCACATGGGCCAGCTCGTGCTGAAGGCCAAATCCGGCAAGGTCGCGGATGCCGCGCTCGCACTGGAAAAACTGGTGCCGCAGGACATCGTCGGCATCGCGCCGGGACGGCAGCGCTACGCGCAATTCACCAACAATGACGGCGGCCTGCTCGACGACCTGATGGTGGCGAATTTCGGCGATCACCTGTTCCTAGTGGTCAACGCCGCTTGCAAGGCCGAGGACGAGGCGCATCTGCGCGCGAATCTCTCCGACGCCTGCGAGATCGTCTCGCTGGCCGACCGCGCGCTGATCGCGCTGCAGGGCCCGAAAGCGGAATCGGCGCTGGCGAAACTTTGTGCAGATGTCGGTTCGATGAAATTCATGGATGCCGGTCCGCGCCGCGTCGGCGACGTCGACTGCTTCGTCTCGCGCTCCGGCTATACCGGCGAGGACGGCTTTGAGATTTCCGTGCCCGCGGACAAGGTGGAAGCCCTGGTCACCGCGCTGCTCGACAATCCCGACGTGTTGCCGATCGGGCTCGGCGCGCGCGACAGCCTGCGGCTCGAAGCCGGGCTGTGCCTCTATGGCCATGACATCGACACCACGACGACACCGGTCGAAGGCGCGCTGGAATGGTCGGTGCAGAAGGTTCGCCGCAGCGGCGGCGCCCGCGCCGGCGGCTTCCCCGGCGCCGACAAAATTCTCGCGCAATTCGCAGATGGCGCTGCGCGCCGGCGGGTCGGCCTGAAGCCTGACGGCCGCGCACCGGTGCGCGAAGGCGCCGCGCTGTTCGCCGATGCCGGCTCGACCGAGCAGATCGGCAAGGTGACCTCGGGCGGCTTCGGCCCGAGCCTCAATGCGCCGGTTGCGATGGGCTACCTGCCCACGGCCCTTTCCGCCGTCGGCACCACCGTTTTCGCCGAAGTGCGCGGCCAGCGGCTGCCGCTGAAAGTCGCCGCTACGCCCTTCGTCCCCAATACCTACAAACGCTGAACGCCAAAGGATCGACCCCATGACGACGCTGTACACGTCCGACCACGAATGGCTCCGCATCGAGGGCGACGTCGCCACGATCGGGATCACCGACTATGCGCAGTCGCAGCTCGGCGACGTCGTGTTCGTCGAACTGCCCAAGGTCGGCCGCAGCCTGAAGAAGGCCGAGGCCGCCGCTGTCGTCGAATCCGTCAAGGCCGCCTCCGACGTTTACGCGCCGATCTCCGGCGAGGTGGTCGAGGTCAACGACGCGCTCGCCGCCGAGCCCGCGCTGGTCAATTCCGACGCCGGCGGCAAGGCCTGGTTCTTCAAGCTGAAGATTGCCGACAAGGGCGAGCTCGGCGGCCTGATGGACGAGGCCGCCTACGCCGCGCACACCGCCTAAAGGATCACCCCGAGGATCACGTCATGAACGCGCCCTTCAAGCCGATCAACGAAGCCGCCACCGATTTCGTCCGCCGCCACATCGGACCGTCGCCGCGCGACGTCAACGCGATGCTGGAGACGGTCGGCGCCGCGAGCCTGCAGGCGCTGATGAACGAGACGCTGCCGGCGTCGATCCGGCAGAAGGCGCCGCTCGATCTCGGCCGGGCGCTGAGCGAGACCGAGGCGCTCGCGCATATGAGCGAGCTCGCCGCGCAGAACCAGGTGTTCACCTCGCTGATCGGCCAGGGCTATTCGGGCACCATCCTGCCCGCGGTGATCCAGCGCAACATTCTGGAGAACCCGGCCTGGTACACCGCCTATACGCCGTACCAGCCGGAGATCAGCCAGGGCCGGCTCGAGGCCCTGTTCAATTTCCAGACCATGATCTGCGATCTCACCGGGCTCGACGTCGCCAACGCCTCGCTGCTCGACGAGGCGACCGCCGCGGCGGAAGCGATGGCGCTCGCCGAGCGCCACTCGCAGGTCAAGGCAAAGGTGTTCTTCGTCGACAAGGAGGTGCATCCGCAGACGCTGGCGGTGATGCGCACGCGCGCCGCGCCGCTGGGCTGGGCGCTGGTGGTCGGCGATCCCCTGACCGAGCTCGACAACGCCGATGTGCTCGGCGCGCTGCTGCAATATCCGGGAACGTCGGGCGCAGTACGCGACCTCAAGCCTGCCATCGCGTCGCTGCGCGCCAAGGGCGCGCTTGCGATCGTCGCGGCGGACCTGCTGTCGCTGACGCTGCTCGCCTCGCCCGGCGAGCTCGGCGCCGACATCGCGATCGGTTCGGCGCAGCGGTTCGGCGTGCCGATGGGGTATGGCGGACCACACGCCGCCTATATGGCGGTGCGCGACACGCTGAAGCGCTCGCTGCCCGGCCGCATCGTCGGCCTCTCGGTGGATTCGCGTGGCCAGCCCGCCTATCGCCTCGCGCTGCAGACCCGCGAGCAGCATATCCGCCGCGAGAAGGCGACCTCGAACATCTGCACCGCGCAGGTGCTGCTCGCCGTGATCGCCTCGATGTATGCGGTCTATCACGGTCCCGAGGGCCTGACCCATATCGCACGCAGCGTGCATCGTCGCGCCACCGTGCTTGCGGCCGGCCTGCGCAAGCTCGGCTTTGCGCCGACCAGCGAAGCGTTCTTCGATACCGTGACCGTCGAGGCAGGTAGCAAGCAGATCGAGCTCGTCACCCGCGCGCAGGCGGAACAGATCAACCTTCGCGTCGGCGCGACCACGCTCGGCATCGCGCTCGACGAGACCTCGACGCCGGAGACGGTCGAGGCGGTGTGGCGCGTGTTCGGCGGCAAGCTCAGCTATGCCGAGATCGAGGCCGGCGCGCACGAGGCGCTGCCGAAGGAGCTGCGGCGCACCAGCGCCTTCCTCAGCCATCCGGTGTTCAATACGCATCGTTCCGAGACCGAGCTGCTGCGCTACATGCGCAAGCTCAGCGATCGTGACCTCGCGCTCGACCGCGCGATGATCCCGCTCGGCTCCTGCACGATGAAGCTCAACGCCACCACCGAAATGATCCCGCTGACCTGGCCGGCGTTCGGCAATCTGCATCCGTTCGCGCCGGCGGATCAGGCCAAGGGCTATCACGCGCTGTTCAAGCGGCTGGAGCAATGGCTGTGCGACATCACCGGTTATGACGCGGTCTCGCTGCAGCCGAATTCCGGCGCGCAGGGCGAATATGCCGGGCTGCTGGCGATCCGCGGCTATCACCTCGCGCGCGGCGAGCCGCACCGCAAGGTGTGCCTGATCCCCTCCTCCGCGCACGGCACCAATCCGGCCTCGGCTGCGATGGTCGGCATGGAGGTCGTGGTCGTCGCGTGCGATGCGCGCGGCGACGTCGACGTCAATGATCTTCGCGCCAAGGCGGAGAAGCACTCCGCCAACCTTGCCGCGGTCATGATCACCTATCCGTCGACCCACGGCGTGTTCGAGGAGCATATCCGCGAGATCTGCGACATCGTGCATGCCCATGGCGGCCAGGTCTATCTCGACGGCGCCAACATGAACGCGCAGGTCGGACTGTCGCGGCCCGGCGATTACGGCGCCGATGTCAGCCATCTCAACCTGCACAAGACCTTCTGCATTCCGCATGGCGGCGGCGGCCCCGGCATGGGCCCGATCGGCGTGAAGGCGCATCTTGCGCCCTATCTGCCGGGCCATCCCGCAACCGACGGGGCAACGGCGCACGCCATCGGCCCGGTGTCGGCCGCGCCGTTTGGCTCGGCGTCGATCCTGACCATCTCCTACATCTACATCCTGATGATGGGCGGCGAAGGTCTGACGCGCGCCACCGAGATCGCGATCCTCAATGCCAACTACATCGCCGCACGGCTGCAGCCACACTTCCCGGTGCTGTACCGCAACGAGCGCGGCCGCGTTGCGCATGAGTGCATCATCGATCCGCGGCCGCTCAAGACGACCAGCGGCGTCACCGTCGACGACATCGCAAAACGCCTGATCGACTACGGCTTCCACGCGCCGACCATGAGCTTCCCGGTGGCGGGCACGCTGATGATCGAACCGACGGAATCGGAATCGAAGTTCGAGATCGACCGGTTCTGCGACGCCATGATCGCGATCCGGGGCGAGATCGCGGAGATCGAGAAGGGCCGCTGGGAGGTCGAGGCCTCGCCGCTGCGCCACGCGCCGCACACCGTGCACGACATCGCCGACGATGCCTGGAACCGGGCCTACACCCGCGCCGAAGGCTGCTTCCCGGAGGGCGTGTCACGGTCCGACAAATACTGGAGCCCGGTCGGCCGCGTCGACAACGTCTACGGCGACCGCAACCTGGTGTGCTCGTGCCCGCCGGTCGAGGATTACGCGCAGGCGGCTGAGTAAAGCGCACCATTGTTGCAGCTACGTCGTGCTGCGTCTCTGACGCGTGATTCACTCGGTGTCATTCCGGGGCTCGCGAAGCGAGAACCCGGAATCTCGATCCACGACTTCCGGATTCCGGATTCGCGACTTCGTCGCGCCCCGGAATGACGGACTGGCCCGCCCGCGGCAGGAGGAAACATGCGCGAGGAATTCTGGTTCCATTTCCCGTTTCGCGTCCGCTATTCGGAGGTCGACGCGCAGGCCGTGGTGTTCAACGCCCACTACCTCACCTATTTCGACACCGCCATCACCGAATATTTCCGCGCGCTCGGCTACGACTATCTCGGCGAGGTGGCGCGGACCGGCATCGACTTCCACACCGTGAAATCGGTCGTCGAGTACAAGGCTCCGATCCGGTTCGACGAGGACATCGAGGTCTGCGTGCGGGTCGCCAAGATCGGCCGCTCCTCGATCAATCTTGCGCTCGCGATCTTCGCCAAAGGCTCCGATGACCTGCGCGCCACCGGCGAGATCATCTGGGTCGCGACCGATCAGAAGACCCATCAATCGGTCGCGGTGACCGAGGATTTGCGGGCGCTGATCGCGAGCCGGGAGAAGACGCTGGCATAGGCTGATTGCGCACACAGGTTGTGCGGATCAGGCTTACGGGGCAACCAAGGCCCGGCTCTCGGCGTCCCAGCGCCACAGCCGCTCATTGGTCAGTTCGGTGCCGCCCCACCAGCGATGGATCGTGTTGTACTGGCTGAAGTCGAGCTCGCGATCCGACACTTCCTGGCCGAAATCGGTGAGCGACAGCCGGCTGTCCCGGTGTCGGTTGTTTCGGGCCTTCAGATCGTCGGGCGCTTCGATCTCCGCGGGGAATCCGGTCAGGACCGGTGATGGACAATAGGCGAGCCGGTCCAGGATCAGCTCCGCTTCCTGAAAATCGAACACGCCGCGTTCCCGGTTCAGCTCGTTTGAAAGGACCTGTGGGCTTGTCTCGCCGTCGGCGACGAGATCCAGCATCCGCAGTTCGGACGCGCCGAGGCCGGTGTCTTGCCCGGGTAGCTCCTCCAGCAACGCAATCAGCGCCGCGCGGAGCTGCGGGATGGCCGACAGATCCTGCATGAGAAGGTCGAAACAGGGCTCGGGCGTCGGAGCGCGATAGGCATTCCAGGCGCGACCGGCCAATTCCAGCCGATCATCGGTCACCGCAAGTGCAGGCAATCGCCATTTCGCCAAGCTCTCGCCTCGGTATCTGCCGATCTCGACATCGGTCTGAACCAGCTTGAGCTTCGCTACGATGTGGCGGTGCGGGCGGAGCACGTCGAGCAACCAGGCCAGCACCAACTGGTCATTCGGCTGGGGATCAGCCCATAGCTCGACGCTATCGCAACGCTCGCACAACTCGACAAGCCCAATGTCCCGACCGATCGAGCCGGTCCATCTTGAACTGGCGAAGTCGAGCCAGTGCGTGTCGAAATCGACGTGCTTTGCGGAACGCGGTTCCAGCAGGGTCGTGAGGTCATCCGACGAGGGCATTTTCCCCCAAACGAAGCGCGGCCTCAACCCGACGACGATGTCCGCCCTTCCCGCCTGCCTCAGGCGATAGCTCGCGAGTTCACTTGTCGCCAGGATCAGACTTGTCACGATGCTCTCCGGCTACGCGGGATGGCATCAGCACCGCAAGCTGAGGACCAACTGCTTTACAAAAGACACACAAAACCAAACGGGCGCCGAAGACGTCGGCAACTCAACGTCCTCAGCGTCCGCTTGCAGCGAAATGATTGAGACTTACTCCTCCGTCGGCTCCTCGCCCTCGGCGTCGCGTTCGGGCGTGCCGGCGAGGATCTGCTCGGAGATCAGGCCGGAGTTCTGCCGGATCGCGGCTTCGATCTTGGCGGTGATGTCGGGATTCGACTTCAGGAATGCCTTGGAATTCTCGCGACCCTGGCCGAGCCGCTGGCTGTCATAGGAGAACCAGGCGCCGGACTTCTCGACGATGCCGGCCTTGACGCCGAGGTCGAGGATCTCGCCCATCTTGGAGACGC
Organism: Bradyrhizobium sp. USDA 4504; assembly: GCF_054063995.1. Lineage (NCBI taxonomy): Bacteria > Pseudomonadati > Pseudomonadota > Alphaproteobacteria > Hyphomicrobiales > Nitrobacteraceae > Bradyrhizobium > Bradyrhizobium sp. USDA 4504. The sequence goes on from NZ_JBSSGV010000001.1 coordinate 3,962,901, forward strand.
CCTCGCCATACATGATGTCGAACTCGACCTGCTTGAAGGGCGGCGCCAGCTTGTTCTTCACCACCTTGACGCGGGTGGTGTTGCCGACGACTTCGTCGCGCTCCTTGATAGCGCCGATGCGGCGGATGTCGAGACGAACCGAGGCATAAAACTTCAGCGCGTTGCCGCCGGTGGTGGTCTCCGGCGAGCCGTACATCACACCGATCTTCATACGGATCTGGTTGATGAAGATCACCATCGTGTTCGACTTGTTGATCGAGGCGGTGAGCTTGCGCAGCGCCTGGCTCATCAGGCGGGCCTGCAGACCCGGCAGCGCATCGCCCATCTCGCCCTCGAGCTCGGCCTTCGGCACCAGAGCCGCGACCGAATCGATCACCAGCACGTCGACCGCGCCGGAGCGCACCAGCGTGTCGGCGATCTCGAGTGCCTGCTCGCCGGTGTCCGGCTGCGAGATCAAGAGCTCGTCGATGTTGACGCCGAGCTTGCGCGCATAGACCGGATCGAGCGCGTGTTCAGCGTCGATGAAGGCGCAGATGCCGCCCTTCTTCTGGCCTTCCGCCACCGTGTGCAGCGCCAGCGTGGTCTTGCCCGACGATTCCGGCCCGTAGATTTCGACGATGCGCCCCTTCGGCAGGCCGCCGACGCCGAGCGCGATATCGAGCCCGAGCGACCCCGACGACACCGTCTCGACATCCATCGAACGGTCGTTCTTGCCGAGCTTCATCACCGAGCCCTTGCCGAACTGGCGCTCGATCTGGGAGAGCGCGGCTGAGAGGGCCTTGGACTTGTCCATGGAGGATCCTTCGACGATACGCAGTGCGGTGGCGGACATTTGGGATGTGCTCCTTATGGCGGGGATTCGCTAGCGGGAAAACGGGCGACGAGATCGGGTGGAATACGTTGCTGATTGGAACCTCGTACCACGTTTGTTCTGCGTTCGCAATATGTTCTTTCGAACAGATCGGTACTGTCCGTATTTAAGTCCCCGTATCCTAGTTTGATTTTTGGGGTGTCCTTGTTCGGATTAAGCGAACGGAAACCGTAGCTTGGCCGGTGTTCTCAGTAGGACTACCGAGGCACCCCACCAGATGTTCTACCCCCGTCCCGCCTTTGACCGAGATCAGGGAATTTAATCTTGAGAGAACGAACCGGGGGCAACGGAACGTGATACGATAGCACCATCACCGGCCAAGGCTTTGCCCGTAGGCGTCGGTGGCTGAGAGACCAACAGCGCTCCCGCCTGCATAGGAAGGGAGCGCGGCCATGCCGAACCATTCCACAATAGCGCACCGCGAGATGCAGCTTCGCCATCTGGAGCAAGCCGAGCGGCATATTGCCCAAGGCGAACGACACATTGCCGAGCAAGAGGGACTGATCGAGCACCTTGCCAATCACGGGCACGATCTAGCGGAAGCGAAGAAGCTTCTGGATAACTTCTACTCATGCCAAGTTTTGCACGTTCAGCACCGCGACCGAATCCGCAGAGAGCTGGGAGAGTAAAGGGCCACCTCAGTTGACGGCCTATTCTCATCTAGCGCACGATTAATTTCCTAGCGTGGCACAAACTGCACTTTGTTTTGGTGGTCATCCCGAGTTAGATTCCAACCTCACGCAGAGGTTGCGTCATGACCAGTGACCTACTTTTTAGGGCGAGCATTGTGGTGCTGGGGCTGTGCCCCATTGCTATCGCTGCGATTGCAATATTCATGTGAGAAAGCGGCCGCCTCACTTGGCGGCCTCTTTCATTACAGGCCCTTCCCGTCGAATCGCTGCGACATATGACGTGAATCCCGGTCGCGTGAATGAGGTGCTGAAAGGCTCTCGACATCGCGGCAGTCGAGAAGCGGCGCTATCTCGCAGGTCAGCTTGAACTATGAAGCCCGGCGTGAGCCGGGATTTTTCTTGGCCCAAAGAACGGCCCCAGCGAGGGGGTACACGCTGAGTGCGTGTTTCGGCAATTTCCGGACAGCAATTTCGGTAATTCGCGGACAGCGATTTCAGTAATTCCGGGACAGGGATTCCGCTAAATCGCGGACAGTTGCGGGAGGTTGGTTTTCGGGAGCGCCGTTCAGGCAATGTTCTCTCTCAAGCTGAGTTTGAGAGGGGCAATGCCGAGACGGAAGCAAGCGAAACGAACCACTGTGAAGGACCTACGATCGATCCTGAGGCTGACGTACGAGCAGGACCTGTCGGTTCGGGAGATCTCGGAACGGCTGCAGATCAGCAAGAGTTCGGTTGCCACCTACCTGCTGCGAGCGCGTGAAGCGGGTTTGAGCTGGCCGCTGCCGCCGATTTACGAGAGCGAGGCGGCCTTGCAGCGAGCCTTGTTCCGGCGGGTCGGGCGCCCCCCGCAGGACTTGAGCGAGCCTGAGTGGCCACGGGTGGCGCAGGAGCTCAAGCGCAAGGGCGTGACGCTGACGCTGCTGTGGCAGGAATACCGGACGGCGCATCCCGACGGCTATGGTTACACGTGGTTCTGCGAGAAGTTTGACGCCTATCGGCGCCGGGCGAACCCGACCTTCCGTCATCGCCACGCGGCGGGTGCAGTGATGCAGACCGACTATGCCGGTCCGACGGTGGAGGTGATCGATCCGCAAACCGGCGAGATCCGTCAGGCGCAGATATTTGTCGCGGTGCTCGGGGCCTCGTCGCTGACCTTCGCTATGGGGAGCTTCGGTCAGCGACTACCAGATTGGATCGAAGGCCAGACCCGAGCCTTGTCGTACTTCGGCGGAGTTCCCAAGGCGATCGTCTGCGACAATCTGAAGGCCGGGGTCGTCAAGGCGTTGTGGTTCGAGCCGACGCTCAACCAAACCTTTGCCGCCATGGCCGAGCACTACGACACGACGATTTTGCCGACCCGCAGCCGCAAGCCGCGCGACAAGGGCAAGGTTGAAGGCGCGGTGCTGATTGTTGAGCGCTGGATTCTGGCACGGCTGCGCCATCGGCGGTTCTTCAACCTGACCGATCTCAATACTGCGATCGGCGGTCTGCTGGAGGAGCTGAACCATCGGCCGATGCGCCATATCGGCAAATCCCGCCGGCAGCTGTTCGAGGAGATCGAGCGCGCTGCGTTGACGCCGCTGCCGGGCGAGCCGTTCGAATACGCCGAGTGGAAAACGGCGAAGGTCCACCCCGATTATCACGTCGAAGTCGACAAGACCTTTTACTCGGTGCCGCACCGGCTGATCGGCCGTCGGGTGGACGTCCGGCTCACCTATCGAGCCGTCGAGATCTTCCAGGATCACACGCGTGTCGCCAGCCATGTGCGCCGCTCTCAGCGCGGCGGCCATGTCACCGTGAACGAGCACATGCCCAAGGCCCATCAGCGTTATGCCAATATGACGCCGGCGAGCTTGATCAAGATGGCAGCGCGGATCGGCGTCAACACCGCCACTCTGGTCGAGCGGATGATGCGTGAGCGCCCGCATCCCGAGCAGGGTTATCGCTCCGCCATGGGGATCATCGCCCTGGCACGGCGCTACGAGCGCGATCGGCTCGAAGCGGCCTGCGAGCGGGCACTCGTCATCAACGCGATCAGCTACTCCTCGGTGAGCGCGATCCTCAAATCCGGGCTCGACCGCGCGAGCCCTGCTGCCGCACCCGTCAAAGCCACCCCCTCGCACGCCAACATCCGTGGTGGGGGCTATTATCAATGAAGGAAAGGAACATCGCGATGCTGACCCACCCGACCCTCGAGCAGATGCAGGCGCTCGGCCTTGCCGGAATGGCGGCCGCTTACCGGCAACTAGCCGAACAGGACAATGCCGCCGATCTCAGCCGGGATGAGTGGCTCGGCCTGATGCTCGATCGCGAAGCCGCCATGCGTGCCGACCGGCGCCTGACCAATCGGCTGGCCGCAGCCAAGCTGCGCTTCGTCGACGCCTGTATCGAAGACGTCGACTTCGCTTCCCGCCGCGGCCTTGACCGGCGCAACACCCTGCAGCTGGCGCAAGGCGCCTGGCTGAAAGCCCATGAGAACTTCATCATCACCGGCCTGACCGGGACTGGCAAAACCTGGTTGGCATGTGCCTTCGGACGCCAGGCGGCCAGGCTCGATCATTCCGTCCTTTATTTGCGTATGCCGCGCTTGTTCGAAGACCTCGCCATGGCCCGTCTCGATGGTCGCTTCCCGCGCCTCATCGATAAGCTTGCACGTGTCCAGTTGCTCATCCTCGACGATTGGGGCACCCACACCCTCAATGACCAGCAGCGCCTTGATCTCCTCGAAATCTTCGAAGAGCGCTACAGGCGCAAATCGACCTTGATTACCGCTCAGCTGCCCGTTGCCCAATGGCACGACATGATCGGCGAGCCAACCATCGCAGATGCTATCCTCGACCGGATCATCCACAACTCCCACCGTATCGCCCTCGAAGGCGACAGCATGCGAAGGAAAAAAGCCGCGCGCCCCTTGACCGACGTCGAAAACAGCGAAACGAATATCAACTGACTTCAACAACCAGGCAACCAAAAGCCAGCGCCGCCACGCTGTCCGCGATTTAGCGAAACTGCTGTCCGTCAGTTAGCGAAACCGCTGTCCCGTTTTTGCGAAATACGCACGCTGAGGCCAAGGCGGTTGGATCATCCATGAGATGACAGGCTCATCACATAAACAGGGCGCCTATGCCTACGATGAGCGCTACGAACGATATCGCCGCCAACGCCATGAAGCCGTACTCGACGCCGTCGTGGTGACTGAGCCTGAACATACAGAGAGCTTGCGCCACGGTCTTCGTGTCCGCATTAAAGTAGGCATGTCAGCGATAGCGCCCTAATTGCGGTTCCCGGCTTAACTTAAGCGAAGGTTTTTGAAACGATTCCCTCGATGCCGCTTTTATTGCTCATGCAACTGGCGACCGAGGTTCATCTAGTCCGAGTGACGACCGATGACGGCGAGGTCCAAATCTGGCTCGCCGCGACCTCGCGCGAAGAAGCCGTTGACCGAGTGCTGGATGCAATCCCGGAGGGATGGGCTGTTAGCCTCATTCAGCGACAGCTGGCCGCCGATCACATCCCAATTCTCAACATGGCGGCCGGAGAAGTGCGCCGGCATCAGGTGTCCTGAAGAAACGGCCCCAGCGCGTTGGAACGAACGCTGGGGCCGCCTCACCGCGCCGCTACTGGGCAGGGACCGCTCCGAGTGTTGCGGCCCCAGCCGAACTGGATTCTACATAAACAGACGGCCCCAGCACCCCGACAGGGAGGCTGAGGCCGAGGAGCGCCCGTGGGGTAGGGAAAGATTCTGGACACCCCCACCTGAAGCTAGGACCTCCATGGCGCGGAAGGGCATTTGCATAAGTGAATGAGTGTCCTGATTTCCCCAAGCGAGTGTCCCAACTAGGACAGCACCAACAGACCGGTGCCGGCCTGTTTCCATCCACAATGGCCTGCTTTGATTTTTCGAGTGGCCCGGCTTGGGTTTAACCCCGTCGTAACCAAGGGTTAGCCGATGTTCTCGGTAGGACTACTGAGAAGGCCCTCAGATGTTCTGGCCCCATAATTTCCTGCGGGTCGCGATCTGTTCTCGCTGTCAAACGCCATCCGGAACTGCCCCCTTTGCGTCATGAAGAACTGCCCCCACCATCGGGTTATGATCTTGGTTGAAGGTTGCTTCCGTCGGTGACGGGACGGAGGGAGGCGGAGCCGACCGGAGGGCCGTCACCGACGGGCGGCGGCTTGATGAGGCCGCTCTTCCGTTTGGCGCGGAGCCGGTAGCTGTCGCCGCGGATAGTCAACACGTAGCTGTGGTGCAGGAGCCGGTCGAGGATCGCGGTGGCGACCACCGGATCGGCGAACACGGTGCCCCATTCGGCAACGCTGCGGTTCGACGTGATCAGCATGGCACCAGTTTCGTAGCGCCGGCTGACCAGTTGGAAGAACAGATGGGCCGCGTCGGGTTCCAGCGGCAGATAGCCGAGCTCGTCGACGATCAGTAGCTTTGGCTTCGACAGCGCGAGTAGTTTCTCGTCCAGGCGCCGATCGCCATGCGCCTTGGCAAGGCCAGCGACCAGCGTCGTCGCCGTGGTGAACTGCACCGTATACCCGGCCAGGATTGCCTCTCGCCCGAGCGCGATCGACAAGTGCGTCTTACCGACGCCCGGCGGGCCGAGCAGCAGCACGTTCTCTCCGTTGGCGATCCAACGTGACGCGGCCAGGTCGCGGATCTGCTTCGGATCGATCGACGGCTGCGCCTCGAAGTCGAAGCCAGCAAGCTCCTTCACGGCCGGGAAGTGTGCAAGCTTCAGCGCCATGTCGATGCGGCGATGATCCTTGCGTGCGATCTCGCGCTCGCACAGCAGGATCAGCGTCTCACGTGCCGACAGGTTCGCGCGCGCTGCCTCGTCGAGCAGGCTATCGAGCTGATCGCGGATGCCGGAGAGCTGCAATCGCGCCAGCATGGCATCAAGGGGATCAGTCGGTACTTCGGTTGCCTTCTTTGCGCGCGTCATCAGAAGCTTCCCCCGATCACGGCTTCATATTCGGCAAGAGGACGCAACAACGAAGGCGGTGGAGACGACCCCGGCACCGCCGCCGCAATCTCCGGCCGGCGGACCGCGCCATTGCGCCCGGCAACACCATCGAGATGGGCGGGATCGGCGATCCGCAGCCGGCGCCCCTCCGATTGCTTGTGGACCGCCACCTGGTGCAATCCATGGCGGATCCGCACCTCGCCGGCCGCGACCGTTACCGCCACGCGCTCGCCAATTAGGCGCCACGGCACTGAGTAACTGTTCGTGTCGATCTCGATGGCGCAATCGTTGCCGACGACCCGGGTTAGTTCGCGCAATGATCCGAACGAGGGCTGCCCGCCGAGCGGTTTCAACCGGTGTGCCTCGTCGCGTACGAAGCGAACCATCGGCGCCTCGCCGGTCGTGCCGTGGATACGCACGTTCGCCACCTCACGCTCCCACTTGGCGAGATGCGCCTCGAATGCCTCCCAACTTACGAAGGAATGCCCCGCGATCGCGTTCTTCTTCACGTAGCCGACGCCATTCTCCGTCTTGCCCTTCGTGCGTGCCCGATATGGCGCGCAGGCGCGTGGACGGAAGCCCCAATGCTTCGCAAACGCGATGAGTTTGTCGTTGAACTGAACCGACCGGCTCACCGCGTCGTGACGCACGACGAGCGCGCGTGGATTGTCCATCAGCACTTCCTCCGGCACGCCGCCGAAGGTCGTAAATGCGCTCTCGAGCCCGGCGAACCAGTGCTCTTGCTTCTCCGCCCGGAACGCACGCACATGCAGCCGTCGCGAATGCCCGAGCGTTGCCACGAACACGAATGCTTTGACCTTCACCCTGCCGATCTCGACCAGACGCTCCCCGAAGTCGATCTGCAGCTGTCGGCCAGGAGGCGTCTCGAACCTCGTCGTCGCCAGCGCCTCCGCCTTCAGCGCCTGGCGATAGGGCTGCACGGCGCGTTGCAGCGTTCGCCGGCTTACCTCCACGCCTTTCTCGGCCAACAGATCCTGGCGAACCACGTCAGCATTGCCGCGATGGCGAATGAACCTCTCGTGCAGCCAACCCTCAAGGCCGTCGAGCAGCTTCGGCCGCTCAGGCGACTTGAACGGCTTCACCCCGCCCGCCGCCACGTAGTCCTTCACCGTGTGATGGCTGCAGCCCAGCTGGCGCCCAATCCGCTTCAGCCCCCATCCGCACGCCCTTAGGCGCAACATCTCCGCCACGTCATCCGGCGTCTTCATCACCTGCCCCCGTGGATCACTCCACGGCGAGCCTCTAGTGATTCGTTCCTCGTTCATTCGCTCTCTCCTCAGCTATCCGAGGAGGGGGCAATTCCTCATGACGCCGAGGGGGCAGTTTTCCATGGCGCGCGACATTCTCGCGGAATCTTTACTGGAACAATTGACCCGGCAGTGCCCTTATTTGGGGGCCCCCAGCCAGACAGGTAGCCCCCCGACTGCTGGAGGAAAACCCGCCTCCGGGACGGGTTGGCGGCCCCCTGTTGGGGCCGTTTAAAATTCCGTAGTTCTCCGGCCAAGAACAAAGTTCCGGCCGTGCGACGCGTCTTGCGCCCGAAGTTCCACTGATAATCAACAAGTTAACGTGACAGGCGCGACGGCGTCCGATAACGGCTGGCACAATCTGCATACTACCTTCGTACCCCTCCTGAGCCCTGGAAAAACTCCGTAGCGTTCGACGGAAGACTCGGGTTCCGCCAGCGTTCGTAACATTGGCCTGCTCCAAGCAACGCGAATTGCGCGGCGCCGGGCAGGCAACATGGCTGGCGACCGTTCCGTGGCGAAGCTGCCGGCGGACGAATCCTTTCCGGAATCCACAACGACGGCCCGAACGGGCGCGGCCTTTCATACGATCTTTTTACGGGTGCTGATCATTACTACAACTAATAGTTTAAATATCGACGACCGCCCTTCAATCGCAGAACCGTTACAAATGATCCACAGGGGCATCGAGTTCAGCGTCACTCAGCTGACGGCCGGCGTCTGGAAATGGCGCTTCCAGATCGGCGATCGCGTCTTCACGGGCAAGACCGAAGCAAAGCTCGATCTTCTGGCGATCCGCCGCGTGCAGCTGCGGATCGATCGCGAGCTGAACAATCTGGGGCGGGAACGGACCCGCGGCAGCAATGGGGACTGAGGCACAGTCTATCGTGCACGCCCCGGTGCCCTGACGCGCTGGCCTGCAGAGCTTCGGTTCTAATTAAAATTAGAACACACGAACCGGCGCCCGCTTCGCTCGAAAACGCTTCAATCCGCGCTGGCCAGCCGCCGCATCGTGAACTCGATGTCGCCGCCGGGGAGCTCGCGCCAGCTCTCGACGGCGCTCATATAGGCCGCCTTCGGGTAGCGCTTGAGAAAGTCACGCGCCCTCACGCGGGCCTGATCGCGTGGCAGGCTGAAGGTCTCGCGCAGATAGCCGTCGTCCGGCTTTCGCCGCTCGGCCATCCGGCTGGCGAGATCGCGCGGACGAGACACCATTGCCGCAACTCCGGACCAATTGACGACACCCCCAATATAGGGGTGGCGGCGGGAGAATCCGAGTCGGAGGGAGGCGGACGAGGTCGCCCCGAACGGGCGTTACTGGCTACGCGGCGCGGCGCTTCCCGGCTGCGCCGAGCTTCCGGTCTTGGTCTTCGGCTTGGCGGGATGGGCGGCCGCCTTCGGCGGATCGCTGCGCACGACGCCCCAGGGATCGGACGATCCCTTGGCATCGGGAATCTTGCTGAGCGAGTCCTTGTAGGCCTTGTCCCTGACCGCGTCCTGCTCCTTCTCCTCCTGGGTCCTGGTCTTGACCTCAGGCATCAGGTTGACGTTCGGCATCTGCGCATAGGCCGGCGCCGACACCAGCACCGCAACCGCAACTGCGCTCAAAACTCTCATAAGAACACTCCCTGCGTTTTCGTCGGCGGTATATCACCGCAACAAAGCCGTCGCCAAGCGCGCCTGCCCCGGCCCCGAACATGATGCGTTTCCGCGGAATCGCATCATGTTCTCATCTCTTTGTTTGAGCATGATCTTTTTCGGAAAACCGGTTTCCACTTTTCCGGATCATGCCCCTAGAGATGGTCTGACTTGCAGGATTTCGGCGACTGCATCCAGTCGTCCCAGATCGGACCGCAGCGCGTGCAACCGCTGAGCGCAAGTCCGATCGCAATCACGCCGCCGAGCACCACCAAACTGCGGAACATGTACGCCCCCACAACTCGCGAGCAGGCGACTGGGCGCCGAAACTGGGGCATTTTCAAGCCGGGCACGGCGCTTGCAGCGCAGCGCAGTGCAGTGCGCGTCGGAGCGCAAGCGCGCGTCGGACGGGCTGCCGGCGCGCACTGGTTTGACCGGGCTGCCGCGCAAATTACACTGCGCAACAAAGCAGAAAAGGAATCGATCAAATGACTTTGGCGATGAGCTGGGACGAGTGGACGCAGCACGACGGGACGGCGCTCGCGGAGCGCGTCAGGTCCGGCGAGCTGACGCCCCGTGAGCTGGCGTCGCAGGCAGCCAGCGCCGTCACCAAGGTCGATCCCGCGCTCTGCGGCGTCGTCGAGCTGTTCGACGATGTGATCGCCGATCCGGCGCGCGACGGCGCCGACCTCGACGGCCCGTTCGCCGGCCTGCCCTTCCTGATGAAGGACCTCGGCCCGACCCTGAAGGGGCGGCTGCAGGAGATGGGCTCGCTGATGATGCGCGGCAATCGCGCCGCGGCGGATACCTTCCTGACGGCGAAGATGCGCAAGGCCGGCCTCAATTTGATCGGCCGCACCACGACGCCGGAGTTCGGGGTCTGCAGCTCGGCGGAAAATCCCGCGGTCTATATCACGCGCAATCCCTGGAACACCGACTACACCACCTGCGGCTCGTCGGCAGGCAGCGCGGCGATGGTCGCCGCCGGTGCGGTGCCGATCGCGCATGCGACCGACGGCGGCGGCTCGATCCGCATTCCCGCCGGGGTCAACGGCAATATCGGCCTGAAAGTCTCGCGCGGCATGTTCTCGCTCGCGCCGCATCTGTCCGATCTCACCGGGCTGGTCTCGATCCAGGGCTGCCAGTCGCGCACGGTGCGCGACACGGCTGGCTTCGTCGATGCCTGCCGGGGACCTGCGCCCGGCGAGTTCATGCCGTTCTGGACCTCGCCCGAGCCATATGCCGCAATGATCGCGCGCGACCCCGGCCGGCTCAGAATCGCGCTGTCGCACACATGGGGCGACTATCGCGCGACGCCGCACATCACAGCCGAACTCGAACGGGTCGGCCGCTTCCTCGAAGGCCTCGGCCATCAGGTCGATTACGCATTGCCGTCGATCAACTATCGGGAAGCCTTCGCGGCGCAGACCACCTGCTACATCGGCAATTTCGCCGTCGTGATCGGCAACATGCTCGCCGCGCGCGGGCTGGAGCGGCCGCCGGCGGAGCTGATCGAGCCGATCAACATCCGCATCTGGGAGCATGGCCGCGACTTCAGATTCGCCGATCGCGCCCGCATGCAGGCCGTCTTCAACACCACGGCGCGCGGCTTCGGCGCCTTCTTCGAGGACTGGGACATCATCCTGACGCCGATCACGGCACTGCCGACGCCGAAGGTCGGCACCACGGAATATCTCACCATCAGCGACAATCCGTCGGTGCTGGACTGGTTCGGCAATCTCTGGCGCAACTTCGCCTTCACGCCGCTCGCCAATCTCTGCGGCATCCCCGCGATCTCGCTGCCGCTCGCGACCAACGAGCACGGCCTGCCGCTCGGCATTCAGGCGATCGGAAAGCAAGCGAGTGACGGGCTGTTGCTGCAGCTCGCCGCCCAGATCGAACGGGCGATCGACGGCAAGTGGAATGACGGCAAGACGCCACGCGTGCATGTCACGCGCAACTAGAGCAATATAGGATCAACAGAGGAACGGGACGTCATGCAGCAGCAAGCCGGGGAATTCGGGATCGACGACGCGAAACGCGTGCTCGGCGACGTCTTTGCGCCATGGGTCCAGGACCTCAATCTGTCGATCGAGCAGTTCGACATCGCGCCGCCTGCCGGCGGCGATGCCGACTGGCAGCCCGGCGCCATCCTGCGCATGCCGTTTTCCGAGCGACTGTGCCGCAATGGCGGCATCGTCTGCGGCCAGGCCTTGATGGCGTTCGCCGACACCGCGATGGTGCTCGCCAACCTCGCGGCCAACAAGGGCTATCGGCCGATGACGACGGTCGACCAGACCACGCACTTCATGCGCGCGGTGACGGCGTCCGACGTGCTGGCCGACGCCCGCGTGGTCCGGCTCGGCCGCACCATGAGCTTCGGCCGCGTCACGCTATCCTCCGCCACCGACAACAAACCGGTGGCGATGGTGTCGAGCGCCTTCGCGATGCTGCCGGGATAGGCCTCTCGCATCATGGCCGGTCTATCTCATCCTGAAGGATGTGAATGTATGACCGAGGAGCGGCACCAAACATTCAGTGTCGTCCCGGCGAAAGCCGGGACCCATAACCACCGAAGACCATTGTTGCGCAGGGCTGCGGCCACAACCTTCCTCAACAATTGAACCCTGTGGTTATGGGTCCCTGCTTTCGCAGGGACGACGTCGGACATGTTGTCCCGCCTTCAATCCCGTCATCCTGAGGAGCTTGCGCAGCAGGCAGTCTCGAAGGACGAGGTTACCAGCCCGGCCTCACGGTTCGCCTGGCGATGCGAAGCATCGTACAGAGACACGCGTTCCGCGCTCCTCACCATGAGGGTTCAGGCCAATCACGCTGCAAGATTTACTTGCCGAGCACGGCCTCCGCCGCGTTGACGATGCTGATGGTCGGATTCTTTCCGCAATAGGTGCCGAACTTCTTGGCGTTCTCGGTGAACACGTCGGTGTCGATAACCGCCTCGTCGGAGTCGCCCTTGTACCAGCCGTCCATCCAGACCAGCACCATTTTGATGGTGTCGTCTCCGCCTTCGACGAACTGCTTGCAGGTCATGGTCGAGAGATCGAGGACGGTGGCGCTGGCCGGTGCCGACGACAGCGCGAGCGACGCGGCAAGCATGATCGAGGCAGTGATCTTCATCGCAATCTCCATAGGCAATGATCTGAAATGAACAGGTCGCCGGAAGCCCGGCGGCTCCGTCCGCGACCTCGTAAGCGATGCGTTACATCGAACGCAAGCACTGCATCGCGCGGATCAGCCCGCACATCGTTTCGCTGCACGGCTTGAGAATTCGTGTTTCTGATTTGCGACGGCGCCCGCGCTAAAGCGTGATGAGAACAGGGCGTGTAGTCGAGAATCCAGTGTATGCGAGCGGGGATAGCGAGGTCGGTGTCGCTCTCAAAAGCCGATACCGGCGATGCTGTGGTGAATGTCCGCTCAGGGCCCAATACCAGTCCTGCGGTTCAAAAATGGCGCGATCACACTCCGCGCCGAATGACCTTCCAGGTAAGAGAGCCGGCAAGGAAAAGTGACATAGAACAGAATGCTATCGTCCCCCAGACACGGACATTAGGGCTTGTCTCATTCAGCCAAACAAGTGCCGCCAAGCACAGAAACCCAGGGATTGCGCACGCCTGTGTCACAACAAACCGGCGGCGCAGTGCGCGCGGAGCGCGGGAGCTCCAGACGAAGCCATCAACCTCGAACCTGCGGGAAATCGTATCCACCGGCTCTTGGGGATACCACTTTCCCAGCTCGCTCATGACGGACATGAAACCCCATCCGGCAATGCCGATTAGCACAATGGCGAGTAGGCATAAAATGAGCGACATCTCGCTTCTCCAGTCGCTAGCTATCGAGCGCGTCAAACATTGATAGTCCGCTTCGGGTCAAAGGCGCCGTTTTAGCAATCAGTCGGGTACTTCCGGTCTACCCCAATGAACGGACATCTTCAGAGCCGGTCGCCATATCTCAAACTTGCCACTTCCAGGATTCGCAGCACGCCTCAGAAGTAGACGTTCGCGTTACACGGACCGGCCGCGACACCACCTGGTATCATGCCCTGCCGCAGGACATCGCCGCTGGTGGCAGATATGCGCCACCCACGATGAACATGCTGCCGCTCGGCGCCCGCGCTTGAACTCCTAAGCCGTCCCTGCCGGCCAAGCTGGAGACCCAGCTTGCGTACTTTCAAGATTCCGCTCTACACTCTTTGAGTGTATCGACTCGCTAAAGTATTCACAAGTTGTGTCTCGCAATTAACGGGACATTAACCTGCGGCTCAAGCGCGTACCGTGGCCTTGTCGGACAGGAATGGATCAGCCCCATGTGGAAAGACCCCATCAAGAGCACGCCTTCGATCATCCAGACCGATTTCGGGCCCTTCGGGCAGAGCCTGCCCGGGGACGGTGAAGCCTATTGCGGCCCGACGTCGATGGTCATGGGCCTTTACTGGCTGTCGGCAAACGGCTTCACGCAGGTTGCTCCTGTGGTCTACAACGGCGAGGACGACCCCGTGGCGATCAACCTGGAAAGAGTGGTCGCGGGCTTGATGCGGACGTCGAGCGAGAGCGGCAGCTTCGTGGACGGCATGACGAGCGGGATGGCCGACTATCTGTCGGCCTGCGGAATCGGGCCTGATCTCTATAATTTGGCGAGCACTTCTAATCCGGACCTCGCGTGGCTCGCCGATCAGTTGGCCCCGAACGTGTCCGAGAGTCCGCAGACGATCGTCTTGGCCAATTTCGCGGTTGGCTGGTATTCCGTTTCCCAGACGACGAAGGAATACATGGAAAATGACGGCGGCCATGTCCTCGCGCCGCTCACGGTGAACCTGACGGGCGACACGATCACCATCAACAACGCTTTCCCCGCCTCGTTCGAGAACGTACCCAACCTCCCGTCTAGCAATCCGCAGACCGTCCAGATCGCGCAGATGCCCAGCGGATGGACGCTGGAAAATCTGCCGCTACCCTCCGAAGACTACAGCCAGGTCGTCACCGACGCGCTCACCGGGTGGGGCGTCTACGCCGTGCTCTGGCAGGGGCAAGCTTGGGCGATCTCGCAGTCGGCGCTGCCCTCGACATCCGGATATGAACCCAGCACCTGGACGATCAACCAGCCTAAGGTCATCAACACGAACGGTGGCACGCTGACCGTCGTCGCGCCGATCTCCGGGCTGGGCGGCCTGCACAAATACGGCGAAGGCACGCTCCTGCTCACCAACACGAACCAGCTGATAGGACACAACACCGTAGGCGCGGGGACGCTGGCAAGTACCCGGACATCGGGCACACCATTTGGCAGCTTCAGAGTGACGGTGACGAACGGCGGAATACTCGAGCTTCGTTCGGACGGCGCGACGGTCGATGTGCAGATCGCCTCGGGATCTCTGGCGACGTTCGTCATCGGCTCTACGGGAGGCGCCTTGCAACTTTCCGGAAGCGGCAACTATCGCGTCGTAATCGGGGGCAATGACGACGGTACCCTGACGAACATTGTCCGCAACTCCGGCGGAACGCTTGTTATCGTGCCGGGCGGCGGCATGGCCCAGCTTGGGCTGACGCAACAGGTGTTCGTGGCAGGAACGGGAGCAAACCTGCCCATCATTATGAACGGGATCGTCGCTCCCTACATTCTCGGAGAGGACGACGACGCGGCCAGCTCGGGCAAGTTCCTGACCTATTCGCCCTCCGGGGGCTTCGCGAGCGCGGCGACGGTGTCGTCGACGGATGTCAGCATCAACGACGTTCCGGCCGATGCCGTCTACGAGGTCGTCGACAGTCAGGCGGTCGAGAGCGGCGGTGTGCCGCAGGTGGCGGCGCTCGAAGTGAACGGCGGGGCGATTACGGGCGGCGATGCGAGCATTCTGGTCGGAAGCCAGGCGAGCGGCGACGCCGCGGGCCTCATCATGAACGGCGGCAGCATCGCTACTGCGAGCCTTTCGTTCGGCGCGGCAGAAGGCCTGATCTACACCAATGCTACCGGCGGTAGTTCGCAGATCGCAGCCGCCATCGAGGGATCGGCGGGCCTGACGATCTTCGGTCCCGGCACGCTGACCCTGAGTGCAGACAGCAGCGGCACGCTTTCCGGTCTAATCAGGGTCAATGGGGGTACGCTGATTGCCGGCGGTACCGGTGGATCAGCAACGGGTGCCGGCGAGGTGCTGGTATCCTACGCGGCGACGCTGGAGGTCGCCGGCACGGTGACCGGCACGGTTGTTGTCGGCGAGTCGGGCACACTGTTCATGAACGGTGGGACGGTCTCGGGCCCGGTCACCATTGCAGCGACCGGCACCGATTCGCCTGCTCCCGGCGGCATGCTACAAGGGAGCGGAACAATCAGCGGGACCACCTCGATCAGCGGCATCATCCAGTCAGGCCCGCAGGCTGGCCTAATCACGTTCACCGGCGAGACCACTATGACCGGCGACGCGAGCTTCTATTGGCGGCTGCAGAAGCTCGTGGACGATGCTGATCCCGGAGCCGGACCTGGGATCTACTGGAACGCGCTGCAACTCGCCGGATACGAACCTCGGCACCAAGAATGCACCTCTCTGGCTCTTCCTCGACTTCAGCGCCCTCGACGGGGACCCGGACGGCGGCAACGCGTTCTGGAAGAAGCCCCATACCTGGACGCTCTTTACCTACGCAGCCGATGCCGGCTACTTTTGGCCGGCGGGCGAGAACTTCTCGTACCAGTCCGGGAGCTTCAACACGGTCTTCGACAACTGGGTCGTGTCCCTGCAGTGGAAACCGGCCGCCACGCCGCAGAGCCTCCCCGAGCGATGGCGCGCGAACGCTCGTGCGAGAAGCCTGTAACCGACCCGCGGCAACCCTACCGAATGTCCGAGATGGGTCAAATGTGGCGATCGAGGATCGCTGATGAGAAGTCCGGACTGCACCCAACACCGGACCAATCGGAGGCGGCGAAGTTGGTCCGCAAGGTGACATCCCCGCGGTCTGCGCGGCGTGTCCGCATTTCGTCTCGGAAGCGATGTCCCGGATTTACGGGTCCACGCCCCAGGTTCAATTGCATCCGCGAACAACCTGCGCTCCCTCTCCGGTTGCGGGAGGAGATGCAGCGAATGCCGCCAGGCCGATTCAACCTGAATTCATCGCGCTTTAGCGGAGCGAGGCGACGCTTGCATTATTTCGGAATAGTAGAAAAGTAACCCTGAGTTGCCCGACGTGTCAAGTTGCTTTTCGAACGCCGGCAGCTGCCGGCACCTTTGCATGGGGTTGTTTTCGATATTTTGGCGGCGCGCACTGCGGCAGCGAGCACCTAAGCGGATCGCGAGCGGCGGCTCCGCCGCCGGCGCCAGAACAGCGCAACGAGGGCGACGAGCACGAGACCGGCGGCCACAGCCTTGGCGGTGAACCGCCCGCCGGGCCGATCGATCAGGCGGGTCCACAACGATGCCCCCTCGCCCTGACGCGGCAGGCGAAACGCCACCACGCTATCGCCGATCGAGGTGCCGGCTTCGGAATGGCCGCCGGCGCCGATCACGACGTACTGCTCGCCCTTCCAGAGATAGGTCATCGGATTGGCGACGCCCGGCACCGGAAGCCGGCCGAGCCACAGCTGCTTTCCCGACCTGGCATCGAACGCGCGCAGATAGGCATCCATCGCGCCGGTGAACACCAGGCCGCCCGCGGTGATCGCGACGCCGTTGACCAGCGGCGTGCCGGTATTGAGCGCGATGCCGAGCGGCGCGAGATCCTCGCTGGTGCCGACCGACGAATGCCAGAGGATCTTGCCGGCCTTGAGATCGACCGCCACCGTCTCGCCCCATGGCGGCTTGTTGCAGGGCGACCCGACCGCCGACTTCGCCAGCGCCCGCGACATCGCGAACGGCGCCCCTTCCTGCTGGCCGAATTCATGACCCGGCGGCGGATTGAAGCCCTTGGCCTGGTCGCGCGGAATCAGTGTGACGATGTGCGCCGCATGACTGACATTGGCGTAGAGGAGCTGATTGACCGGATCGAACGCCGCGCCGCCCCAGTTCACCCCGCCGCCTGTCATCGGATAGATCACGGTGCCTTGCGTCGACGGCGGCGTGTAAAGGCCCTCATTACGGGATTGCGCGAGCAGCGTCTCGCAAGCCGAGCTCCCGGTGCCCGGCAGCAGGCCGGCGACATCATCGGCCGTCATCCGCTGCGTCAGCAGCGGCGGCACATGGGTCGGGAACGGCTGCGTCGGCGACAGCCTCTCGCCCACGGCACCGTTCTGCGGCACCGCGCGCTCCTCGACCGGCCACACCGGCTTGCCGGTGTCGCGATCGAGCACGAACACAAAGCCCTGCTTGGTCGGCTGGATCACGACGTCGCGCTGACCATCGCCGGTGTCGATCCGCGCCAGCGTCGGCTGCGCCGGCAGGTCGTAGTCCCAGACGTCGTGATGCACGGTCTGGAATGTCCATGCGAGTTCGCCGGTCTCGATCCGCAGCGCGACCACGGAATTGGCGTGCTCGTCATTGCCGGGGCGCTTGCCGCCCCAGAAGTCCGGACTGGGCGATGTCGTCGGCAGGAACACCAGGCCGCGCTCCTCGTCCACCGACATCGGCGCCCAGACATTGCTGTGGCCGGCCTCGACGCCATTGTGCACGAGCGGATCGAAGCTCCAGCGCGGCTGTCCGGTTCGCGCATCGAAGGCGCGCACCGCGCCGAGCGGCGCGTCGACCCGCCGGTTGTCGCCGATCGCGGAGCCCACCACGACCACGCCGCGTCCCGTCACCGGCGCCGACGTGATCTGAAACTCGCCCGGCCATTCCAGCTTCATGCCAACGTCGATCTTGATCTCGCCACCGTTGCCGAAATCGGCGCAAGGCTTGCCGGTTCTGGCGTCGAGCGCGATCAGGCGCCTGTCGTTGGTGCCGGTGAAGATGCGTGACTTGCAGGCGGCGCCTTCCGCCGCGCGATCATCCGTCCAGTACGCGACGCCGCGGCAGACAAAGCGATTGGCCGGCCGTTGCGCCATGCTGATCTTCGGATCGAAACGCCATTTCTGCGCACCGGTGCCGGGATCGAGCGCGATCACTTCGTTGAACGGCGTGCAGAGGATCAGGCTGTCCTCGACGAACAGCGGCGTCACCTCGAACTTGGTGCGCTTCATGACCTCGGGCGGGCGAGTATCGAGATCGCCGGTGCGGAATTCCCAGCCGCGCAGCAGCTTGCCGACATTGTCCGATGTGATCTGCGTCAGCGGCGAGAAGCGTTGTCCGCCGCGGTCGCCGCCCCAATACTCCCAGGCGCGCGCCGGCTGACCACACAGCAGCAGCGCGGCAAGCAGGCAAAACAGCGACCGCATCGCGTCCTCCCCCAGGATGCGATCACCAGGCGCCGCATCTCATGCGGGAAAGCATTTACGCGATCGTCGCGTCAGTATCCACCCCGGCGATAGCCGCCGCCGTAGTTGCCGCGATAACCACCATCGCCGCCGCCGATGCCGATCCCGACTCCGATTCCGATCGGCGGTCCGGCAGGCTCGTAGACCACGGTTGGAGGCGGACGGCGCACCACCACGACGTCGTCCTCAACGACGACGCGCGGCGGGCGCTTGCCCGCGCGCCGCGGCGGATCGGGATCGGCACGCTTTTTCACCGGCGCATTGGCCCTCTGCTGCAGCGGCTGTTGCGGCGGCGCCGCGTTGCAGGGACAGGTCGGTGCCGCCAGCGCGACGCTGGTCGCGGGCACGCTGAGCGCGACGGCGGGCGCCGGATCGGGACGGTAGCGCAGCCGTTCGATCATCTTGCGCGCGGTCGCTGTCAGGTCGGTGTCAGGATATTGCGCGAGGAAGCCGCGATAGGCCGCCGCCGTGTTGATGAGGATCGCGTTATTCCACGCTAGCATGCGGCGATGCCGGTCGAGCCAGTCGCGCGCCTGCAGGCCGCGCGGCGTGCCGGCGAAGATCGCGGCGAAGGCCTCATAGGATTCGTCGGAGCCATCGACCACCATCAGTTCATTCGCGGCCTCGATCGGCTTGCCCTGCAACTCGCGCTTCCATTCGTCGACGGTGCGTTTGGCCGCGGCCGGCGGCGGCGTCACTGCGGGCGATGCCGCCGCACCCGCCATGAAACGGAAGTCGTCGGTGAGCGAGGACGAGTCCCACGGCGTCTGGCGACCGTCGGTTGCCATGTTCACCGCGAGGCGAACGCGCTTGAAGGTGTCCTCGATCGGGATGCCCGGCTCCTTGGCCGAGGCCAGCAACGCGGTAGTGTAGGGGCTGTTGGCGCCGCTGCCGTCCTCGGCTTCCGCTCCCGGCGAGGTCGAGAACGACACGAACGTGCCGGGCGCGCCGACCCTGGCATCGACGATGGCGAGCCCGTGCCCCGCGGTCTTGCTGAGCTCCGGGAAAGGATTGTTGCGGCAGGCATCGAGCAGCACGATGCGCATCCGACTCGGAACTGAGGTGAGCGTATTCAGGACGTCGTTGAGCCGAACCGCCTGGATCGGGATATCAGCCTCGCGCTTCGGATCGACATCGACCGGCACCAGATAGTTCTCGCCGTCGATCTGCAGGCCATGCCCGGCATAGAACACCAGCGCCACGGTATCGGCGCCTTTCGCCGCCACCTGGCTAGCGAAATCGCTGAGCCGTGCGCGCATCTCGTCCTGCGACAGGTCCGATGCGGCCGTCACCGCAAATCCGGCATCGGTCAGCATTTGCGACACAGCCTTGGCGTCGTTGGCCGGATTCGGCAGCGCGGGCACCGACTTGTAGGCCGACTGCCCGATCACCAGCGCCAGCCGGTTTTCCGCCGACGCCGGCACGGCGCCGAGCAGGATCGCTGCCGGAACGATCAGGCTGAGGAGCGAACGGCGAAGCATGGCGGCCTCCGACAATGACATCGATGATGGGTCGGAGGCCGTCAGGCCAAGGTTCATGCCTTGCGGCAAATGTGCTGCCGACCGACGCCGGTCGAATGTCGAATGGCCGCCGAGACCTGGTGAGGCCGGCTATTTCGGCTTCTTGGCCGGATCCGCTGCCGGCTTGGTGACGCCCCAGGGGTCGTATTTCTCCTTGGGCTCAGGGATCCGATCGAGCGCGGCCTTGTAGGCCTTCTCGTCGACCTTGGGCTTCTGCTCCGTCTTCGTATCGCCCCCACCGCCCCCTCGCCGGCCCTGGGCCAGCGTGGGTGTCGCGAGCAGCGCCAGGATGACGGCAGCAACCGTGAAGCGTTTCATGTCAGTCTGTCTCCCCCGCCGCCGCAGCAACATCCGGTAATACCTCTACCCCAACGATAACTTGTCGCTCGACATTTGTTGATCGACAAAGCGCCGCCTCACGCGAATTCAGCGCCACCAGGGGGCGCAATCCTGACGGCGGCACATTAAATGCGCTGAATGGGACAGGGACAAGTACATCTGGCGGCGCTGCTGGCCGGCGTCGCCTTAATATTGAGTGGCTGCGGGCTGGCGGACAGCCACGCGGTGTGGCCGGAGGCCTTGAAGGTCAAGGCCTCGGAGCCGGCGCCGCTCGAGACGCCTCCGGACGTCAAACGGCTGGTCGCCGGCAAGCTGGATTCAGTGTTCACGGCCGGCTCACAGCCGACCCATGTGCGGGTTTCCGCCCCGCTGCACGACCCGCGCGGCACCGGCTGGACCGCCTGCGTGCGCGCCGAACTGACATCGGTGATCGGCAAGCCGCTGGGGACGCAGACCTATCGCGTCTTCATCAATGAAGGCTCGATCTTCGATCGCCGGCAGGTCGGGGCCGACGACAATTGCGTGACGGAGACTTACGAGCCCGTCGAGAGCACCGTTGCGGTGGAAGCGCAACGGACCACCAAACCCTAGCGCTTGAACCGGCGAGCCGGCCAAGCCGCTGCGCACCGGGTATGCTGAACGGTCCGTTAACACGACCGTTCAAATTGCGCGGTGGCCTCAACGGCATTTTCCATTTCTTTCCGCTAGCGTTGCCCTGACGAACGCAAGGCCAATCAGCTTCGCGGAGTGGGGAAACAGGGACGTGGCCGATATTGCTGACCGGGCAATGATCCACCGTGCATCGCGCAAGGATGCCACGGACGATCGCACCTTGCCGCCGCTGTCGGCCGCGCCGCTCAATGCATGGCGCGCGCTTGCCGCGCGCGCGATCGAGGCCAATGGCTACTATCAGCCAGACTGGGAATTGGCGGTCGATGCCTCCGCGCGCGGCCGCACCGGCGCGGCGCTGCTCAGCGCCGCCGGCGATGCCGGGCAACTGATCGGGCTGTTGCCGGTGGTTCCGATGCGGCGGATCTACCGGATTCCCCTGCCCGCTTTGGTCGGTGCCGAACCCTATGGCACGCTGTGCACGCCGCTGCTCAACCGCGACGCCGCCGAGGAAGCGGTCGACAAGATGCTGCGGCAGGCGCGCAATGCGGGCGCGCATGCGCTGATCCTGCGCACCATGTCGCTCGAGGGGCCGGCCATGGCGGCGATCCGCGCGGTGCTGGCACGAGACGGGTTGCAGCCGCGCATAGTGAGCGCCTACCAGCGCGCCCAGCTGGATGCGACGCGCGATGCCGACGAATTGTTGCGCGACGCGCTGGGGCCCAAGAAGCTGAAGGAGCTGCGCCGCCAGCATCATCGCCTGTCCGACCACGGCGCGGTGCGCTTGGATGTCGCTCGCACGCCGCGCGAGGTTGCGACGGCGCTCGAGACTTTCCTTGTCCTCGAAGCCGGTGGCTGGAAGGGAAAGCGCGGCACTGCGCTGAGCCAGCATGCCGGCGATGCGGCCTTCATCCGCCGCGCGACGTCGGCAATGGCCGAAGCCGGCCGCTGCGAGATCATCACGCTGCATGCGGGCGACACGCCGGTCGCGGGCGGCATCGTGGTGCGTCACCAGGACCGCGCCTTCTTCTTCAAGATCGGCGTCGACGAGCGCTTTGCGAAACATTCGCCCGGCACGCAGTTGACGCTGGAGCTGACGCGCTATCTCTGCGCCGATCCCGCGATCAATTCGGCCGATTCCACCGCGGCACCGGGCCACCCCATGATCGACCCGATCTGGCGCGGCCGCTTCGCGATCGGCGACGTCTTGCTGCCGCTGCGGCGCCACGATCCGCTGGTGCCGGCCATTCACGCCGCGCTAACCCTGAACAAACTCGCCTACGAAGCGGCGCGCGGCGCCGTCCGCTTCATCCGCAGCCGGCGCGGCAAGCCCGGATAATGCGGTTTACCCTTTCGTAGGCATGCAGACACATCGGGAAACAAGTGACTGCTGCCGTCAGGTTGGTGTCAGCTGGCCCGACTAGCGTTGCGGCGCGCTGGTTCTCAGACGGCGCGCGCCCTTGCTTCGAAAGCCTCATCTGATGGAAACATCGGATGGGGCTTTTTGCCGGCGCTCGCGACATCCTGACGGCAAACGAAAAGGCCGCCTCAACCGGCGGCCTCTCTGTCTTGCGCTCCGCGCATCATTGGGAAACGCGGCGCGACCAGCGCCTCCCCTTACTGCAACGGCGAGTGCGGTGCCGGCAGCATGATGGTCGAGTGCATCTCCTCGAGCACCTGCGTGCCCTTGCTCAAAAATTCCAGCCAGGCCGGATCCTTCATCGCGTTGCCGCGTGCGGCGGCGCGGGCGTTGAGATCGGGATAGGCCCAGATGTGGCAGACTTCGTTGGGCTGCCCGGCCTCGGTGGTCCAGAGGCCGACGATCTTGGAGTATTTCTCGCGCTCCGGCATCACGCCGGTGATCAGATCGAGCCATTGCTTGGCGCCGCCGACCGGCTTGGCACGATAGTTGCGGAATTCGTAGATGTTGCCTGATGTCGCCGGCGCCACCGGCGGGATGATTGCATTGAGCAGCCGCACCTCCTGCCGCACCAGCAGCGGACGGATCACCGGAATATACTCGCCGGTCCAGCGCGGGTTCTTGGCGAGCTCGGCGCGCAGCCGCGTCCGCTCGTTGAGATCGGCGTAGCTCCACATGTGCATGACCTGATTGAGCGGACCGATCTCCGTGATCCAGTAGCCTTCCAGCTTGCCGAAATTGTCGGCGCGGATATCGCGCGAGATCGTGCTCGCCGCCTTCACCATCTCGCCGACGGCGCCTGGACGGACCGTATAGGTGCGCAGCTCATAGATCATGGTGGTCTCCCCTGATTGTTTCCGATGGATGATGTGGGCAAACGAAAAAGCCCGGCATGAGCCGGGCTTTCGATAGGGATTGCGGACTACTCCGCAGCCTCTGTGTTGATCTCGGCCGAGACCTGGCGGATGGCGCGGGCGAGCTGCTCGGCCGGCTGGGCGCCGGACACCGCGTATTTCTGCGCGAACACGAAGGTCGGCACGCCGGAAATACCCTTCTCGGCGGCCTCCTGGGCCTGCGCCGAGACCAGCGCGACATCCTCGTCGGTGGCAAGACGCTTGCCCACGTCGTCAGCATCGAGCCCGACATCGGCCGCAGCCTGTACCAGCACGTTGCTGTCGGTGAGATCGCCGCCGTCGCGGAAATACAGCTCCATCAGCCGCTGCTTCATCTCGGCCGCCTTGCCCCTGGCCTCGGCCCAGTGGATCAGGCGATGGCAGTCGATCGTGTTGGGCTGCCGCTTGACGAACTCGGGATGGTAGGTGAGCCCCTCCTCATTGGCGGCGGCGACCACGCGGCCGGCAATGCCCTTGTAGGCCTCGACCGAGCCGAACTTGGCGGTGAGATATTCCTCGCGGCTGATGCCCTCGCGCGGCACCCAGTTGTTGAGGAAGAACGGCCGCCAATGCACCTCGACCGGCACATCGGGCACCAGCTTGAGCGCATCCTCGATCCGATGCTTGCCGATATAGCACCAGGGGCAAACGACATCGGAGACGATGTCGAGACGAAGCGGCTTCAGATCGCTCATGGCGGGGTTCCCGGCGGAAATGGAACCCCAAAGGTAGGCCGAAAGCGTCCCGAGACAAGCCGCTATTTCATACTGGCTGCCATCTGCCGCATCCGCTCGGCGGTCAGCTCATCGGCCGGGAAGAAGGTCTCCAGCGCCAGTTCCTGCAGCGTGATGTCGACCGGCGTGCCGAACACCATGGTGGTCGAGATGAAGCTCAGGATCTCGCCATTGAGGCGGAGCTTGAAGGGGAGCGCGACGTTGTTGTCGGTGGTGATCGGGGCCGACCGCGCCGGGATCGGATAGGACTTCAGATCCTGGTAGAGCTTGAGCAGCTCCGGATCGGCCGTTGCCTCGCATTGCCGATGCAGCCGCTCCAGTAGATGCGCCGCCCATTCCGCAAGGTTCACGGTGCGCGGCGCGAGGCCCTCGGGGTGGAAGGCAAGCCGCAGGATGTTGAAGGGCTGGCCGAGCAGCCGCTGCGGCACGCCCTCGAGCAGCGGCGCCACCATGCGATTGGCGGAGACCAGATTCCAGTGCCGGTCATAGGCCAGCGCCGGATTGGGCTCGTGCGCCTTCAGCACCAGGTTGATGGCCTCGCGCGCCGATTTCAGCGCCGGATCATCCAGCGAGCGTTGCGGGAATGCGGGCGCGAAACCCGCGGCGACCAGCAGCACATTGCGTTCGCGTAGGGGCACGTCGAGGCGCTCCGCCAGTTTGAGGACCATGTCGCGCGAGGGCGCCGAGCGGCCGGTCTCGACGAAGCTCAAATGCCGCGCCGAGATTTCGGCATCGACGGCAAGGTCGAGCTGGCTGAGATGACGGCGCTGCCGCCACTCGCGCAGGTGTTCGCCGATCGGGACGGGTTTTGCGGGCTCGGCCCGCGCCATGGATGCATGTGCGTTCATGATGCGAAACCTACCATGCGGAATTCGCCCGTTCCATTACGCCTGAGGTAATCGAATTGGCGCGCTGGCCGGCTCATCTTCCACGGCACAGGAGATGACCATGCTGATGCTATCCCTTGTCCGCGCCCTCGCCGTCCTGCTCCCGTGGCTGGTCCATCTGGCCACCTGGCTGCTGGCGCGCTCGCTCAACATGCCGCAGCCGCTCGTGCACGCGACCGGCGTGTTCGTGTTCGCGCAGGTCTATGCGGCCGAGATGAGGGTCGGCAGGGCGCTGTGTCCGCTCCGGCTGTGGCGTCAGCTGCAGTCGCTGTTCCGCTGACTACCCCCATCCCAACCAGAGGAGACACTGCCATGATCCATTCGTCCCAGCTGCTGCGCCGCGCCTTGCTCGCCGACGCCGTCTTCAGCGGCGTATCCGCCATAGCCATGGTGCTCGACGCCGGCGCGCTGGCATCACTGCTCGGTCTGCCGGAAGCGCTGCTGCGCGAGACCGGGCTGTTCCTGATCGCTTATACCGCGCTGGTCGGCTGGCTCGGCACGCGCACTTCGGTGCCGAAGCCGCTGGTGATGCTGGTGGTCGTCGGCAACGCGGCCTGGACGCTCGCCAGCATCGCGCTGCTGCTGTCGGGCGCGGTGTCGCCGAACCTCTTCGGGACCCTCGTGATCCTCGCCCAGGCGATCGCCACCGGCGTGTTCGCCGAGCTGCAATATGTCGGGCTGCGCCGCAGCGGCGAGGCGGTCGCGGCGTAATTCGAATGCCGGATGTGACGAGCGGCCGTCGCGGCAAACGCGGCGGCCGTTTCCGTCAGCTCAGCACGACCGCGACGATCATACCGGCAAAGGTCAGCGCCAGGCCGATGATCAGCATCGGCACCAGGCTGCTGCCGGAAAACGGATCGGCCTGATCCTGATGAAACCACGCGCCGTCGATGGCGCGCGCAATCGCCTTCGCCCTGTTCCTCATTGCACTGCTCCTGCTTCGCTTCGCCTGTAACGCTCGCCGACCGCCAGCATCACGCCCTGTCCGCCGGCGACGCCCATCTCGAGGCTCGAGGCGATGCGCCGCGCGCGATCGATGAAATGCGCCGCTGCGTCAGGCGGGCACAGCTCGGCCGCGGTCGCCTCGAACAGTTCGAGCCAGCGGTCGAAATGCGCGGCGTCGATCGGCAGCGGCATATGCTTGACCATCGGCGTGCCGTGATAGCGCCCGGTCATCAGCGCAACCGAAGACCAGAACGCGCACATCTGCGCCAGATGCGGCTCCCAATTGCTGATCCTGGTCTCGAACACCGGTCCGATCATCGGCTCCTTGCGGACCTTGGCGTAGAAGGCGTGCACCAGCTGCTCGATCATGGCCTCGGTGATCCCGGTCCGCGCGACAATCCCGGCGGTGATCTGCTCGCGGCGCTCTGCTCCTGTCATGGCTTACATCCTAAATAGGTATTTCAAATGCCTATTTAGCCTGCTATAGCTGATCCGCCAAGTGCTGATTTCGAAGGGCTTCCATGCGCCTGACATCGTTCACGGATTTTGCGCTCCGCGCCCTGATGCGGCTGGCCGGCGAGCCGGACCGGTCGTTTGCGACCAGCGAGATCGCGGCCGAGTTCGACATTTCCCGCAATCACCTTGCCAAGGTGGTGCGCGACCTTGCCGACGCCGGCTTCATTGCCACCCAGCGCGGCGCCGGTGGCGGGTTTTCGCTGGCACGGCCGGCGGAGACCATCACCCTCGGCCAGGTTGTCCGTGCGCTGGAAGGCGACAGCGCGCTGGTCGAATGTTTCAGGGATGATGGCGGAGATTGTCTGCTGCTGCCGCGCTGCCGGCTGAAGGCGAAGCTTGCGGCGGCACGCGAGGCCTTCATGCGCGAGCTCGACGGAACGACGCTCGCCGAATGCGCCTACCTGCCGCGTCCCGTCCGCCATCCCGCGAGGGCATCATGACGACGATCACATTCTCGGACGGCGCGTTCGAGGTCGACGCCAACATCGTCGCCGAAGGCCTCGGCATCGCGGTTCCGCTGCTGCAGGCCGGGATGCGCTCGGGCGCAATCACGACGCGCTCGGAGCGCGGGCTCGACGCCGATCAGGGGCGCCATCGCCTCACATTCTTCTCGGGGAGCAAGCGTTTACGTCTCGTTATCGACGAGCACGGCACGATCATCCAGCGCTCGACGCTGGATTTCGGCAATTCCCCGTTGCCACGCGCGGCGCACCGGCCGAGCGGCTAGAGAGACCTCGTCCCGGATATCAGGCGTTCAGCGCCCGAGCGGTGCCGCGCTTCGACGAGGCAGCCTTCTTGCCCGCCGTGTTGATCAGGCTATGGCCATTGAGGTGACTGCCGTTCAGCGCCGTGCCGTTGGCGAGCTTGCCGATTGCTTTGGCAGCCTTCTTCGCCTTCCGCTGTCTGGCCCGCTCCTCGGCGAGCTTCTCGGCCTTGCGCTGTGCCTTCCGCTCGGCTCTTTCCTTCAGCCGCACCCGCTCCGCCCTCGCCTCCGCGCGCTTCTTCTTGCGCTTCTTCTCGCAGGCATCGCACTTGCAGCCGATCGGCTTCAGATAGGCTTTGAAATAGTCGGTTCCGTAGTCGTAATTGATTTCGTCGCCCGGCTCGATGTCCTTGATGGCGCGGATGAACACCTTGCGCTTGCGTGGGCGAACGTCGGATTCCGCGTTCGGCCTGCAGGCATGGTTGATGTAGCGGGCGACGTTTTCACGGATCGAGCCGTCGATGGTCCAGCGGTTGGTGAGCTCGAACAGATATTTGTTCTCGATCGCGTCCTCACCCTTCTTCTTCGAGTCGAGCAACGGCCCGAAATAACGGATGATCTTGGTGCCTTTCTTGATCGGCTTGGTGGCGAAAAGGCCAAGACCGGTACGGGAACGGCCGACGCGATAGGGCTTGTTGGATGATATCGTGGGCATGACGATCGAGGTTACGGCACGCAGGTGCACGCGACAGAAGTTGCGAAGCCGCCCTTCTAGGACGATTCCGCGCGCCTGTCAGGTGTTTCCCGCGTGTCTATTGAACCTTCCCCAGATTGCATATGTCAGACACAAAGTAACGTCCGGATCGCAGGTTTCCCCCGATGAAATACCTTGCTTTTGCAACAGTCTTTATGGCGGCTGCCAGCGCAAATCCCGGTCATGCCGGCTCCGAGACGATCAGCAGCAGCTACACATCGACCGCGCCGAAGGCCTGCCGCATGATCGGCAAGCCCAGCGAAGAGGACGGCAGCACCACCAGGGTCTGTCCGGGAAAATCCGGGCTTGTGGTGCTGATCAACGAGGGCGACCTGCGTGAAGTGGTCTCGGTGGGCCGAAACCGCGAGGCAGCAGCCAGGGAACCGGCCGCGCAGGCCTGGTTCGGCCCGTTCAGTTCGACCGGCGATAGGGTCGAATGGCGTGCAGTTGGCGCCAGGCCGTTTGCGATCATCCAGCGCTGGCAGATCGCCGACAACAGCGAACAGGACAAGCGCGGCGGCCCGGTCTCGCGGGCAATGCTTGCGGTGACCCGGCTGCCGCCGGGCGATGTCTGTCATGTCGCCTATGTCGACGTCGCGGCCAATTCCAACGCCAACGCGCTGGCGCGGCAGGCCGCCGACGATTTCGCCCGCGATTTCAAATGCGCCACGGATACGGTGAAGACGATCGGACAGAGCGGCCGGACCACATCGCTTGTGAGGCGCTAGTGTGCTGAATGCGAAGTTCGTGCGATTTCGCGGCAACCACTTTCACGAACTTCGCATTCATAAAGCACACTAGAATCATAAGTTTGCTAGTGTCCTTATCGAATCCGAAGTTCGCTCCGAAGGTGCGGCAAATGATGCGAACTTCGGATTCGGGACACTAGCCCAGGGGCAGCACTGGTTATTGCCGCGCCGAGCGGCCCGCGGACAATCGCAGCATCGCGGTCAACAGCATTTCCGCGGATGTGCCCTCGGGCGACCGATCCAAAATCGTCTTGAGGCGTCCGTCGAGCAACAGCATGGTGAAACCATGCACCAGCGACCAGGCCGACGCGATCGCGGCCGCCTGATCCAGCGTAAGCTGCTCCTTGGAAATCTGCTCGTGCCGGCTGGCGCCGACGCCGCGGGTCAGCCCTGCGAACGAAGCCTCGGACGCCTCGTGCAGCGACGGGCGCGAGTGATCAAGCCGCTCGCTGCGGAACATCAGCCCGTACATGCCGGGATGTGCCTGGGCATAGGCAACATAAGCCTTGGCGCTCGCCACGCCCTTCTCGGGCGTCGTGGCCGCCGAAGCGTCCGCAGCAGCCATTGCAAGGCCGAATTGCCGAAAACCGATCGCCGCAAGTTCGCTGAGCAAACCGGTGAGATCGCCGAAATGATGGGTCGGGGCGGCGTGCGATACGCCGGCCTCGCGCGCCACCGCACGCAATGTCAGCCCCGCCAATCCATCACGCTCGAGCACGCGCTCGGCGGCCTTCAACAGTGCCTCATGCAGATCGCCGTGATGATACGGCGTGTCGTTGGCGCGGCGCCGTTGGACCGGACGAGCTGCCGCAGTCCGTGCAACCCGGCGGGTCGGAGCCTGTGCCGGGCGAGTCGCCTTGTTTTCTTTGGAGATTCTTGCCATGCGGCCTTATAGGTCGCAATTTTTACACTGTAAAGATTTTGCTTGACGATCGGCGGCGTCATCCTTACTGACATCTTTACGATGTAAAGATCATAATGCAGGGAGATGCGGAATGCTCGACCAGGTCACATCTAATGCTGCGCGCACCAATCTGGCGCCGATTCCATTCGAAGCCGACGCGCCGTTTCTGAAGATCTCGGGCGAATTGCCGCGCGAGCTGAACGGCACGCTCTATCGCAACGGCCCCAATCCGCAGTTCGAGGCGCCGGGTGCGCACTGGTTCGTCGGCGACGGCATGCTGCACGCCTTCCATCTCGAGAACGGCCGCGCCAGCTACCGCAACCGCTGGGTCCGTACGCCGAAATGGCAGGCCGAGCACGACGCCGGTCGCGCGCTGTTCGGCGGCTTCGGCCGCAAGATGCCGGATGCGCCGGTCACGACCACGACCGACGGCGGCGTCGCCAACA
The DNA here is from genome assembly GCF_054063995.1 of Bradyrhizobium sp. USDA 4504. Classification (NCBI taxonomy): domain Bacteria; kingdom Pseudomonadati; phylum Pseudomonadota; class Alphaproteobacteria; order Hyphomicrobiales; family Nitrobacteraceae; genus Bradyrhizobium; species Bradyrhizobium sp. USDA 4504. Next base: position 3,993,041 of record NZ_JBSSGV010000001.1, read on the forward strand.
CCAACATCATCTTCCATGGCGGCCGCCTGCTCGCGCTGGAGGAAGGCCATCTGCCGACCGAGATCGAGCCCGGCACGCTCAATCGCCTCGGCTATTGCGACTACAAGGGCGCGATCACAGGCCCGTTCACCGCGCATCCCAAGATCGATCCGGCGACCGGCGAGATGGTGTTCTTCGGCTACAACGCCGCGGGCCCGCTGACGCCGGCGCTGTCGTTCGGCGCGGTGAGCTCGTCAGGCGTGGTGACGCGGTTCGAACGCTTCGAGGCGCCCTATGCCAGCATGGTGCACGACTTCATCGTCACCGAGAATCATGTGCTGTTTCCGATCCTGCCGATCACCGGCAGCATGCAGCGCGCGATGCGCGGACAGGCGCCGTACGCCTGGGAGCCGGAGAAAGGCGCCTATGTCGGCGTGATGAAGCGCAGTGGCGCATCGAAGGACATCGTCTGGTTCCGCGCCGAGACCTGCTACGTTTTCCACGTGATGAACGCGTGGGAAGACGGCAACCGCATCATCGCCGACGTGATGCAGTTCGAGGAAGCGCCGCTGTTCAATCATCCCGACGGCTCGCCGACCGATCCGCAGAAGAACCGCGCGCGCTATTGCCGCTGGACCTTCGACCTCTCCGGCAACACCGACCGCTTCACGCAAACCTATCTCGACGACCTCACCGGCGAATTTCCGCGCGTCGACGATCGCCGCGCCGGATTTGCCAGCAATCACGGCTGGTACGCCTGCGCCAACCCCGATCTGCCGATGTTCGGTGCGCTGTCGGGCATCGTGCATGTCGACGGCCGCGGCAAGCGGCTCGGCCACTATCTGCTGCCCGCCGGCGATACGATCTCCGAGCCTGTGTTCGTCGAGCGCGGCGCTGACGCCGCGGAAGGCGACGGCTGGCTGCTCGCGGTGGTCTGGCGCGCCCGCGAAAACCGCAGCGACCTCGCCGTGTTCAACGCGCAAGATGTCGAAGCGGGCCCGACCGCGCTGGTCCATCTCGGCCACCGCGTGCCGGATGGATTCCACGGCAATTGGGTTGGGGCGGAGTAGCCAACGATCACCCCGGACGTCAGTGCGCCAACCTCTCCACGCGTCATGCCCGGGCTTGTCCCGGGCATCCACGTCTTTGTCGCCACCGACCGAAAACGAGCGGTCGCCACTTTATACCATTGGCAAACCTTGGATTTTCCCGTCACCTCACGATTTTGACACTGTAAAGATTTCGCTTGACGCCTCCGTTGCCCACCATTAGGGTATCTTTACACTGTAAAGATAAGCCTATGAGGCTCACCATGACGATCTTCCTGATCCTCGCTCCCTACGGCGCCTTCGCCATGCTGATGCTGGTGACCTCGGCCACGGTGAGCCTGCTCAGTGCCGCCCTGATCTGCCTCGCTGCCATCGCGTTCGATGTCGCGCGCGGCCGCAGCATCAAGATCCTCGGCGTCGGTTCGGTCGTCATCTTCGCCGCGATCGGCTCCTACCTCACCTTCGTCGATGCGACGCTGAGCAACACCGCGGTGAAGATCGCGGTCGATGCCGGCATCCTGCTGGTGTCGCTCGGCTCGATCATGATCGGCCGTCCCTTCACGCGGCAATATGCGCTGGAGCAGGTCGATGCCGAGACCGCGAAGCTGCCCGGCTTCCTCCATGCCAACTACCTGATCACCGGCGCCTGGACCGCCGCGATGCTGCTCATGCTGATCGGCAACATTGCGGTGCTTTACGTGCCGGCGCTGCCGCTGTGGACCGGCCTCTTGATCGCCTTCGCCGCGCGCAATGCCGCGGTCGGCTTTACCCACTGGTATCCGCACTATCGCGCGGCCAAGGACGTGACGCCGCCAGCCGGCGCGCTGCCCTCACGCTAGACGCTGCCATAACAAGATCACCACGATCATCCCGAGGAAACGGAAACCACGACGATGAAGAGCGTATTTGCCAGGCTTGCGAGCGACTTCCTCTCCACCATCGTCTTCCTGGTGGTCTATTTCGCCACCGACAATGTCCTGATCGCCACCGGCGTTGCGATCGCGGGCGCGATCGCGCAAGTGGTCTATGCGCGCGTCAAGGGACAGGCGCTCGGCTACATGACCTGGGCGAGCCTTGGGCTGGTGATCGTGCTCGGCGGTGCGACGCTTTTCACCAACGATCCGCGCTTCGTGCTGGCGAAGCCCGCGATCGGCCACATCGCGATCGGCGCGATCATGCTCAAGCGCGGCTGGATGCTGCGCTATCTGCCGCCGATCGTGACCGAGACAATTCCGGAATACGCCACCCTCGCCGGCTACGCCTGGGCCGGGCTGATGTTCATTCTCGCCGCCGGCACCATTGCGATCGCGGCGACCGGCGACATGAAGCTGTGGGCGTTCTACGTGTCGGTGGTGCTGGTCGGCGCCAAGATCGCCGCCTTCGCGATCCAGTATGTCGCCTTCCGCGTCCTGGTCGGAAGCCGGCTGCGCGCCGCCGCCCGCGCCTGATCGCCGCAGCCGCTAACTAGGCGCGCGCGGCAAGATGGGCTATACCCGCGCACGCGTTTTCTTCGCGCGAACGGTAGCCATTTCGCTTGAAGGCGCCTTACCTGGAGGGGAGACATCAATGGCGGTGGACGGAAACTGGAATCTCACGATGACGACGCCGATGGGCGAGCGCAAGGCGACGCTGTCGCTGGCAAGCTCGGGCGGCACGCTCACCGGCACGCAGGGCGCCGAGGGCAACTCCACCGAAATCTTCGACGGCACCGTGAACGGCGACGACGTCGCCTGGAAGGTTTCCATCACCAATCCGATGCCGCTGACGCTCGAATTCACCGGCAAGGTCTCGGGCGACGGCATCTCCGGCGAGATGGGCATCGGCCCAATGGGCAGCTTCCCCTTCACCGGCACGCGGGCGTAACCGCGGCACACGCACACGCATGCGCATCCTGGCATCCGTTGCCGTCATGGCGTTATCAGCCACGACGGCTTCCGCGCAGCAGGCAAGCGAAGCCGAACCGGCGTGGCGCGCGAGCGCGGTCGCGCTGGTGCCGGCCGGATATGTTGCGGGCAGCTCTTCCAGCACGGATGCCGCCCGCACCACCGGCCACCTCGCGGTCTATGCCGCGAGCGCGGACGACCCGAAGACGCCGGCAAGCGTCTTCGCGCCCCGTCAGATGATGGTCGTGACGCTCAGCAAGGACGGCACGCGCGCGCTGTCGGCCGAACTGAAGCCGCGCGGTCCGAGCGACATCGCTGCCGGAAACGCCGACGGGGCGGACAATGACTTTGCCGCGCGCCAGGCCGAGCTTGACGCGAACCGAAACGCACTGCCCGCTGGCACCGAGCCATGCGACCTCGGCGCCTGGTCGGAGGACAAGGACCTCGCGGGCCTCAACGTGCGCGCCGAGCCGTCGGTGAAGGCACGCGTGCTCGGCAAGCTGCCGCCACCCTACCATCTCAAGATGGGCGGGGCCGAGAACACGCCGGAGGGCGGCTGGCTCACCGAGTTTCGTATCATCGGCTTCAAGGACGGCTGGTTCCTGATCGAGGGCGCGATGCCGCCGGGCAAGGCCTATGAAGATGACAAGCGCTATCCGCGCAACGCGCCAAAGCCTTATGCCGGACGCGGATGGGTTGCCGCCAACAAGGTCGGCGCGAGCTACGCCAACGGCTACACCCGGATGGGCGGGCTGTTCCAGGCGCCCTTCGTCGATGCCAAATGGACGCCGGCGCTGCGCAAGCTCGGCGGTGAGTTCGATACCGACGATGGTCCGAAACGCATCCTCGCCTGCAGCGGGCACTGGGCGCTGGTGGAGAGCCATGACGGCGTGCGCGGCTGGTGGCGCAGCCTGTGCTCCAACCAGGTGACGAACTGCAGCTAGTGTCCTGAATCAAAAGTTCGGCGGACTCCAAATCGACTCGATGATAGCGGACTCTCCTGATTTGGGGAGGATTGGCGATGGGTCGACGCTTTGCTCCGCTGGAGCTTGATGAGGTGGAACGTGCTGAGTTGACATCGTTGGCGTCGCGTCGAAGCACTGCTCAGGCGTTGGCACTGCGGGCTCGGATCGTCCTGGCCTGTGCTGAGGGCGAGCAGAGCAAGGTCGTGGCGGCCCGTTTGGCTGTCGATCCCGACACGGTCGGCAAATGGCGGCGGCGGTTCTCCGAGCATCGGCTTGAAGGTCTTTGGGACGAGCCGTGATCGGGGACGCCACGCACGATTGAGGATGCCCGGATCGAGGCGGTGATCGTTCGCACCCTTGAGACCCAGCCTCCCGGGGCCACCCACTGGAGTTCGCGCAGCATGGCGCGGGCCAGCGGGCTGTCAGTCTCAACAGTACAGCATATATGGCGCGCTTTCGGCTTGCAGCCGCATCGGTTGGAGACCTTCAAGCTCTCAACCGACCCCGACTTCGTCGCCAAGGTTCGCGACATCGTCGGCCTTTACGTAGCTCCGCCCGAGCGCGCCATCGTACTGTGTGTCGATGAGAAGTCGCAAATCCAGGCGCTGGATCGCAGCCAGCCCATGCTGCCCATGCGACCTGGCCAGCCGGCGCGCCGTAGTCACGACTACAAACGCCATGGCGTCACCTCGCTGTTTGCCGCCCTCGACGTCGCAACCGGCCGGGTCATTGGCAAATGCTATGGACGCCATCGTGCCAAAGAGTTCGCCGTTGATCCGCAACTGGCTGGCAAAGAGGCCGCGCTGGCACGTCCACCTGACGCCAACCAGCTCATCCTGGCTCAATCAGGTCGAACGCTTCTTTGCACTCATCACCGAGCGTAAGATTAGGCGCGGCATCTATCGCAGTGTGGCGGCGCTACGGGCCGAGATTGCCTCCTTCATCGACCATCACAACGCTGACCCAATGCCGTTCCGATGGACCAAATCGGCTGACGACATTCTCGGCTCAATCGAACGCTTCTGCGCTTACAATCTGCCCGCCAAGGCATAAAATGCCATGAACTTTTGGTTCAGGACACTAGAACCAGATCTGCATCGGCAGATCGTGCGCGTCTCGCGGCGGCGCTTCGGGAACGCTTCCGCATGGTTCGCGCGCAGCCAGCGCCACTGCACACGCATCCAGCACATCGTCGCGCTTTGCGCCGGTGCCGATGCGCACCTCGGTGAGCCAGCGATCGATCTCGCGAAAGCCTGATCGCTTCAGCAGCCTGCAGCGTAGCGCATCGCCCTCCTCCGACTTCTTGCGCGGCAGAGGCTCGCCGCCGTTCAGCTGCAGGAACACCAGCTCGGGATGCACCTCGCGGATATCGCGCGTGGCGTTCGCGCGCACGAACCCGTCGACCTCCATGATCTTCTTGCCGAGATGCCAGAGCTGGCGCGACACACGGGTCTGGCCGCGGCGCAGTGCTTCCGCATTCGCGAGATCGGGATCGTCAAACTGCTGCCACAGCCAGCGCCGCGCGCCGGTGAAGACGCGCGAGGTGTGCGGGCGCAATCTTACGCGCGCGAGAAGGTCGCAATCGCGCTCGCCGTTATCGGTCAGACCGATCGGGATATCGATCCCGGCGCGATCGAACGGACGCGAAAGCGCGCGCGCAATATCGCTGTGAAAGGAAATCGTACGCCGGTCGCCGTCGATGGTGACGGCGACCCAGCCCTTGGAGAACCCGTCGAGGCCGACCGCAATCAACCCCGATCCTCAACCGAGATTCAATTCCTTGAAGAAGTCGTTGCCCTTGTCGTCGATGATGATGAAGGCCGGGAAATCGACCACCTCGATGCGCCAGATCGCTTCCATGCCGAGCTCGGGATACTCGACCACCTCGACCTTCTTGATGCAGTGCTCGGCGAGGTTCGCCGCGGCGCCGCCGATCGAGCCGAGGTAGAAGCCGCCGTGCTTCTTGCAAGCCTCGCGCACCGCGACTGCGCGGTTGCCCTTGGCAACCATCACCATCGAGCCGCCGGCCGCCTGGAACTGGTCGACGAAGGAATCCATGCGTCCCGCCGTGGTCGGGCCGAATGCACCGGAGGCGTAGCCATCGGGCGTCTTGGCGGGACCGGCGTAATAGACCGGATGGTTCTTGAAATAATCCGGCAACGGCTCGCCCTTCTCCAGCCGCTCGCGCAGCTTGGCGTGCGCCGAGTCGCGCGCGACGATCATGGTGCCGGTCATCGAGACGCGGGTCTTGATCGGATATTGCGACAGTGTCGCAAGGATCTCCTTCATCGGCTTGTTGAGGTCGATCTTGACAACCTCGCCGCCGAGCGACCGCTCCACCGCAGGCAGATACTGCGCCGGGTTGTGCTCGAGCTCCTCGAGATAGACGCCATCCCTGGTGATCTTGCCGAGCACCTGGCGGTCCGCCGAACAGGAGACGCCGAGCCCGATCGGCAGCGAGGCGCCGTGGCGCGGCATGCGGATCACGCGCACGTCATGGCAGAAATACTTGCCGCCGAACTGCGCGCCCACCCCCAGGCTTTGCGTCATCTTGAGGATTTCCTGCTCCATCTCGAGATCGCGGAACGCATTGCCGTCGGCCGAGCCGTGGGTCGGCAGCGCGTCGAGATAGCGGGCCGAGGCAAGCTTCACGGTCTTCATGCAGAGCTCGGCCGAGGTGCCGCCGATCACGATCGCAAGGTGGTACGGGGGACACGCCGCGGTGCCGAGCGTCAGCACCTTCTCCTTCAGGAAGGCCAGCAGCCGGTCCTTGGTCAGCACCGAGGGCGTCGCCTGGAACAGGAAGCTCTTGTTGGCGCTTCCGCCGCCCTTGGCCATGAACATGAACTTGTAGGCATCATCGCCCTCGGCGTAAATCTCGCACTGCGCCGGCATGTTGTTGGCGGTGTTCTTCTCCTCATACATCGACAAGGGAGCTACCTGCGAGTAGCGCAGATTGCGGCGCAGATAGGCATCGCGCGCGCCTTCGGACAGCGCGGCCTCGTCGTCACCGTCGGTGATGACGTTGCATCCCTTCTTGCCCATGATGATCGCGGTGCCGGTGTCCTGGCACATCGGCAGCACGCCTCCGGCCGCGATGTTGGCATTCTTCAGGAAGTCGAAGGCGACGAACTTGTCGTTGTCGCTGGCTTCCTTGTCCTCGAGGATCGAGCGGAGCTGCTTCAGGTGGCCCGGCCGCAGATAGTGGTTGATGTCGCCGAAGGCTGCCTCGGAAAGCGCCCGCAGCGCCTCCCGCGACACCACAAGCATTTCCTTGCCCAACACCTTCTCGACCCGGACGCCCTCGCTCGTCACCTTCTTGTAGGGCGTGGTGTCGGCACCAAGCGGGAACAGAGGCGTGTGCTTGTAGGGCGGAACGGGCTTCTGCTGGTCGGGAAAAGCTGAGGGGGCGTTCATGAGCTGCTCGTCGGTTTCGAAAGGCCGGTGCCGGCCGCGGGGCCGCCGGCAATGTAGAGCCGTTCTAAGCCTTTTTCCGACAAAGGAAAGGGAAGCGGGCCGCCTTCCAGCCATGCGCGGGACCGGCAATCCACGTGCTATGTTTCATGCCATCGTAATCCCAAGTTGCCACAACGCCGGCAAGCCGCGGAACGGCCAAGGAAACCATCAGGAAGCCATCAGGAGACCTTCATGAAGACAGCGCTTTTCGTCTGGTTCGCGGCGCTGGCCTTGTTGATCGCGATCCCGACCGGCGCCGATGCCGCCCGCCTCGGCAGGCCCTGCGGCGGCCTTGCCGGACTGCAATGCGGCGGTCGCGGCCAGTTCTGCCAGTTCAAGCCCGTGACCTGCGGCCGCTTCGACCAGACCGGCACCTGCGCGTTCCGCCCGACGATCTGCAACAAGATCTTCAAGCCCGTATGCGGCTGCGACGGCAAGACCTACGGCAATGATTGCGAGCGCCGGGCCGCCGGGGCTTCCAAAGCGCAGGACGGCAGGTGCGCGTCCTGACGTGGCCATATTGACGCGCTCCGCGGGAGCCTGCATGTAGCTTCGCGTACTTTCATACCGCGGGGGGTATTTCGTGACAGCATCGTTGCGCCGACGCTTGCCTTTGAGCATCCGCTCCACTCTGCCGGCCGCGCTGATCGCGCTGGCGACGGTTTTCGTCGCAGCGACCGCGCATGCCGATCCCTGCGTTGATATCGCCAAGCAGCTCGCCGGCCAGATCGACGGACTGAAGGTCAATTTCAGCGCCGCCAACATCACCTACCTCACGCATCCGGCGGCAAAGGAATTGTCGCTCGGCTGCCGCGGCAAGGATTATTCGATCGAGCTCTACGCCAAGACCGATCGCAAGATGAAGCCGGAGTTCTTCAACCTGGTCGGCTCCGCCACCGCGCTGATCTTCACCGTGCCGAAGGACGACGCCGTCACCGGCACCTCGCGCTGCCTGAAGCGCATGGGCATCTTGCGCGGCAACACCATCACGATGCGCTATCGCCGCCTCAACCTCGAATGCACCCGCAACAAGACCGACGCCTCGATCACGGTTCGCCGCGGCAACAACGAGTGATCAGCCTTCGCTGGTGATGCGCGCGATGGCGTCGAGCACCCGGCCCCATCCCGGGCTCATCATGTCGAAGGCGAAGCGGTTGCCCGGCAGCACGAAGCCGTCATGCACCATCCGCAGATGGGTGCCGCCCTCGACCGGCGTCAGCGTCCAGGTGACGATCGTGTCGAGCTTCGAGCCGTATTCCGGATTGGTATCAACACCGCCCTTCCAGGAGTAGCGCAACAGGCGCGGCGGATCGCAATCCAGCACCTCGCAATGCACGACACCGTCCCAGTCGCCCATCGGCTTGGTGTGGAAATTGAAGCGATGGCCAACGGCCGGCACGAAATCGTTCGGCATCAGCCATTTCGCGATCCGATCGCTCGTCGTCAGCGTTTGCCAGATCTTCTCGGCCGCGTAGGGCAGCATTTTCTCGACCGTGATCGCGTGCGTCTCACCCATCACTCACTCTCCTTCAACAGCCGTTCCAGATTTGCGAAGCGCTCGGCCCAGAACGTCTCGTAATGCCCGAGCCAGTCGATCAGCGGACCGAGCCCCTTCGGCGCGATGCGATAATGGATATGCCGGCCCTCGCGGCGCTCGGCGACCAGCCCGGCATCGCGCAGCGCGCGCAGATGTTGCGACACCGCCGGCTGCGACACCTTTGAACCCTGCACCAGGCCGGTCGCGGCGATCTCGCCTTCCCGCGCAATCCGCTCAAACACCGCCCGCCGCGTCGGGTCCGCGAGGGTCTTCAACACATCGGTCAGCTGCGTGGCGGCGGGCATGAAAATATATAAGCAATTGCTTATATGATTGTCAATACGGTCGCGACGCAGGAACGTCTCGCCTGCTCCGAAAGTTGATCGCTGCGGTCGCATGTTTGCCGGGAAAAGGGTGCGATAATATCGACTGGAATCGTGCGGAGCCGCCCATGATCGCAAAGCTCCTTCTGCAGAATACCTTCTTCGTCATCACCATGGCCGTGCTGCTGTTTGCCTTCGCAGGTACGCTGCACTGGCCCGGCGCGTGGGTCTATCTGATCGCCTCGGCCGTGATCGGCCCGGCCTGCGGGCTCTGGCTCGCCAAGGTCGATCCCGGGCTGCTGGCCGAGCGCATGCGCCTCACCGCGCGTGAAGGCCAGCCCACCGAGGACAAGCGGTTCATGCTGGTGTTCCTGGTCGTTGCCGTGCTGTGGTTCGTCGCGATGGGGCTCGAGCGGCGCTTTGGCGGCGTCAATGACGGCGTGCCGCTGATCGTGCTCGGCCTTGTGCTGTATCTTGTCTCGACCGTGGCGATCCTGTGGGTGTTCCGCACCAACTCGTTCGCCGCGCCAGTCGTGAAGGTGCAGACCGAGCGCGACCATCACGTCATCTCGACCGGTCCCTACGCGCTGGTCCGCCATCCGATGTATACGAGCGTGATGCTGTTCTTCATCGGCGTGCCGCTGACGCTCGGCTCCTGGTGGGGCCTCGCCTTCGTGCCGGTGTTCTTCGTGATGTTTGCGATCCGCACCCGGATTGAGGAGCGCACGCTGGTGACGGGATTGTCAGGCTACGCCGATTATACGGCACGGGTGCGCTACCGCCTCGTGCCCGGGCTGTGGTGAGGGATCATCATGGCGGAGAAGACCTACACCGGCGGTTGCCATTGCGGACAGGTCCGCTTCGAATGCACCACCGATATGGCCATGGTGACGGCCTGCAACTGCTCGATCTGCACCAAGAAGGGCCTGCACTTCGTGTTCATGCCGCCGTCGAGCTTCCAGCTTCGCGCCGGCGCCGAGAACCTCAAGGAATATCTCTTCAACCGCCATGCGATCCGCCATCAACTTTGCGTCGATTGCGGCGTCGACGTGTTCGCGCGCGGCAAGAAGCCCGACGGCACCGACATCGTGGCGCTGAATGTCAGCTGCATCGATGGCATCGATCTGTCGAGGATCGCGATGACGCCGGTGGATGGGCGGAGCCGGTAGCCTTCCACGCCGTCATTCCGGGGCACGCGGAGCGTGAACCCGGAATCCAGAGATTGTGGCGCGAGATTCCGGGTTCGCTTCGCGCCCCGGAATGACGGCGATCACAAATCCAGCGCCTTGTAGCGCCGGAAAATGCCCTCTTCGTTGAAAGGAATCCGCCGCTCGCTGGCCAGATACGTCTGGATGTTCGGCCGCTCGGCGACGCGATCGCGCAGCGCGATCAGGCGCGGGATATTCTTCTCGAATGCCGCCATCCGCTTCGGAAACGCGTAGCGCAGGCCGTCCACGATCTGGAACAGCGACAGGTCGGCGTAGGTCAGCCGGCGGCCGGTGACGAACGCACCTCGGTTGGCCTGCACGAGATCCTCGAAATAGCCGAGATATTTCGGCACCCGCGAATCCCAGAACTCCTCGGAGCGTTTCTTCGCCGGCGCCTTCTGGTCCTCGTAATACAGCGATGGCCCGAGCGGATGATGGGTATCGTGGATCTCCAGCACGAAGTCCGCGATCGTCAGCTGCAGCTGGTGCACCCAGAGCTTTCCGCCCTCCGCCTTCGGCGCCAGGCCGTGGCGCGCGCCGAGATAGAGCAGGATATTGGCGGTCTGCCCGATCACGAGACTGCCGGCCTTGAGGAACGGCGGCGCGAAGGGCGGCGTGCCCTTGTGTGCCTCCATCATCTTCGTCATGGCACCCATGCCGCCCTTGGCGCGCGCGACATCGGTGTAGCCGGCGCCCGCATCCTCGAGCGCGAGGCGGACATATTCGCCGCGGCCCTGGATCATCGGCCAGTAGTAAAGCTGATAGTGCATGCACATACCTCCGAAAACTTCGCCGCATCGCTTCGCTTCACCTCGATCGTAGCCACGCCGCGGTCAGATCGTCCATCGCGCACCGCTGCCTGTGCGAACCGCACAGAGGCTGCTAAGGTTCCAACGTCGAATCTTTCGATGAGGGATCATCTTATGGCGGACAGCAAGAAGAAGCGGGGCGCGGCAGACCGCGCTCTGATCGCGTTGAGCGAGTCCTACGAAGTTGCGTACTGGTCCAAGAAGTTCAAGGTGACGCCGGCGAAGCTGAAGGCCGCGGTCAAGAAGGTCGGGCATTCCGCCAAGAAGGTGGAAGGCCATTTCAAGGAGCAGCGCCACAAGGCCGCCGACCGCGCGCGGATCGCGATCAGCGAGCCCTACGAGGTCCGCTACTGGTCGAAGAAGTTCAAGGTGACCCCTGCCCGGCTCAAGACCGCGGTCGCCGCGGTCGGACATTCCTCGAAGAAGGTCGAAGCCTATTTCGCGGCGAAGAAAAAAACCGCGAAGAAAAAGAAGGCCGCGAAGAAGACCGCAAAGAAGACCGTCAAGCGCAAAAAGAGCTGAGCGCGATCGTGCTATCCCGTCATTGCGAGGCGCGAGGCGACGAAGCAATCCATCGCTCCGGGCCTATGGTAGGATGGATTGCGTCGCTGCACTCGCAATGACGAAGCAGATGCGCTCTCTCAGTTCGCCGCGAAGCAGTACAGCAGGCCGTCGCCGCCGGTGCTCTTCAGGTCAGCCCGGGAGCAGCCGCCGTCGGGACCGCGCGAGGGATGCGACGTGTTCCAGGATTTTGACGGCTCGTCGTCGCGCAGGCCCTTGCGGTCGAAGTGCCCGAGCATGGCGGCGCCTTGTGTGCTGCTTGTCCAGTTCTTGCAGGTGCGGTCCTCGCCGGCCGCAAATGCCGTACCGTCTGCTTGCGACCCCGTCAGCACGTCGTGGCGGTTCGGCGTGTCGCCGGCACCGTTGACGACCTCGCCCTTCTCGGACAGGGCGGTCTGCTTGGTGAGATTGTTGCCGGCGCTGTGCAGGTCGGCGACGTCCTTGGCGACCACGACGCCCTTTACATTCTTCCACGGTCCCTTGCCGATACGATCGCGCGCATTCTCCGCTGCCTTGCCGTCGGCCGCCTGGGTCGAGAGATAGGCGCGCCAGGTCTTCGGCGCGCCGAAGCCGGCGGCCTGCGCCAGCGTCTGGCAATGATTGTCGGCGCCGGCGAGCCCGCCGAGATTGCCGCCGTTGCCGATGCCGTTGCTGGTCAGGAAGAAGCTGGTGTCGGCGGTCTGCGCCGCCGCCGGCGGCGCGGCCACGACGACGAACGCAAGACAGGCCGGAACCGCGATATGCGCAACGATCTTCATCTCAATCCTCCCGATGGTTGTTATGGTCCGCTGAGATCAACCCGCAGGCCCTCCGGATATTCCGGCGCCGCGACATGTGAATGAAGGCACAAAACAAAGGCGCCGCGGACGAGGCCGCGGCGCCTTGTATCTGTCATTCTCCGGCAACCGATCAGTTGGTCTGCTGGATCGCCGAAAGCTCCCAATTGCCGCCGCGCTGGCGTACGAAGGTCCAGACCTCAGTGACCTCCTCCGGCTGCGTGCTGCCGCCGACCTGACGGCCGGTGCCGCGCTCGAGCGTGGTGTCGACCAGCGAGTAGCGCATCGCGACCGTCGCATACTCGCTGTCGCCTTCGCGCCAGGCTTCCGCCAGATCGCCCTGCAGCAGCTTCACATTGGTCACCTTGTTGGTGACGTTGCGCGCCTTGTTCTCCTCGAGATCCTTCGAGAAGTACGACACCATCTCCGGCGTCGCGAGCGTGTGCAGCTTCGCGATGTCCTCGTTCGACCACGCGGTCTGGATGTCGCCGAGCAGCCGTTCGAACGTCTCATAGTCGCCCGGCGCGATCTCGACCGGCGCATTCGATCCGCCGCCGAGCCCGAAGCCGAAGCCCGAGCGGGCGTTCGCCTGCGGACCGGGGCCGACGTCGGGGCCACCGGCATAGGCGGCCGCCGGCGTGTTGCGGCGCTGCCACCACGACATCGCAAGGCGAACCACGAGCACGATCAGACCGATCTGCAGCAAGAGGCCGAACATCGACGACAGGCCGCCGAGACCCGAGAACAGCCCGCCGCCGAACAGCATGCCGAACAGGCCGGCGCCAAGGAAGCCCGCGGCCAGGCCACCGAGCAGGCCGCGGCCCATTCCACCGCGACCGAACAGGCCGCCGGAATTCGCCGCCGCCGGCGAGCCCATGTTCGGGCTACCAGGCTGGCTGAAGGTGCGGTTCATCGGCGCAACCGAGCCCGGCGCCGTGTTGGTCGAGGGCGGCGCGGAGAATGTCCGCGAGCCGCGCGAGCCGCCGCCGCCAACGCGGGCGTCGGCCGCCGAAACGGTCATCATCACGGGCAGCGCCAGTGCCATCGCGACGGCGATCGCCCGAACAATTCCACGCGTGCGTTGCGAGAAATTCATGTTGGTTTCCTCAAAGGATTCCCCGGCATGGGGAAACGCCCCTAAGATGGGCAGGGACGGTTAAAAGTGAAGCGGGAAACGGGAACCGCGGCTGCGGCCCTCGGTCGCGGAGATGTGACACTATGGTCCTTGTGGATGCGACGGCGCGTCCTACCGCGGGATGAGGCCCGGTTTCAACCACAGTTACCGCGGAATTTCGCCTCGCACTTGCGAGAAGTAAAGCCGGTTGCCGCGGCAACCGGCTAGTTCGCCGTCATGGTTTCCTTCACCGCGGCGACCAGCTGCGTCAACGTGAAGGGTTTCGGCAGGAACGCGAACTGCTGGTTCTCCGGCAGGCTCTTCTCGAAGGCGTCCTCGGCATAGCCTGAGACGAAGATGATCTTCAGCTCCGCGTTGCGGCTGCGCATTTCCTTCAGCAGCGTCGGACCGTCCATCTCCGGCATCACGACGTCGGAGACGACGAGATCGACGGCGCCGTTCTTCTCCTCGAACGCCTCCAGCGCCTCGACGCCGTTCGCCGCCTCGATCACGCTGTAGCCGCGCGAACGCAGGCCGCGCGCATTGAGCGAGCGCAAACCGTCCTCGTCCTCGACCAGCAGGATGGTGCCCTGCCCGGTCAGGTCCGGCTTCGGCTTGGCGGCTTCCGTGACGGCGGCGGTTTCCTTGGCCGCACCGTTGCCGGCCTGGGCCTCCGGTGCGACCTCCTGCTGCTGGCGATGCCGCGGCAGATAGATCCGGAACGTGGTGCCGCCGCCCGGCACGGAATCGACATAGACGAAGCCGCCGGTCTGCTTGACGATGCCGTAGACCGTGGACAGGCCGAGACCGGTCCCCTTGCCGACTTCCTTGGTCGAGAAGAACGGCTCGAAGATCTTGTCGATGATCTCGGCCGGAATGCCGGTGCCGGTGTCGGCGATCTCGATCTTCACATAGTCCGCCGCCGGCATGCCCTTGTTGGCGAGTTGGGCGGCTTCCTCGGTCGGCACATTGGCGGTGCGGATGATCAGCTTGCCGCCGTCGGGCATCGCGTCGCGCGCGTTGACCGCGAGATTGACCACCACCTGCTCGAACTGCGAGACGTCGACCTTCACCGGCCACAGGTCGCGGCCATGCACGAGGTCGAGCTTGACCTTCTCGCCGATCAGCCGGCGCAGCAGCATTGTGAGGTCGCTCAATGCATCGCCGAGATCGAGCACCTGCGGCCGCAGCGTCTGGCGGCGCGAGAATGCAAGCAGCTGCCGCACCAGCGTCGCGGCGCGGGTGGCGTTCTGCTTGATCTGCATGATGTCCTGGAACGACGGGTCGGTCGGCTTGTGCGCGTTCAGCAGGAAGTCGTTGGCCATCATGATGGCCGATAGCACGTTGTTGAAGTCGTGCGCGATGCCGCCGGCGAGCTGGCCGACCATCTCCATCTTCTGCGACTGGTTGATCTGGTTCTCCAGCGCGCGCCGCTCGGTGGTTTCGAGCATGTAGACGATCGCGGTCTCGGCGTCGCGCTCGTCCTTCTCGACGGTGGTGACGAAGAACTGGGCAAAGCGCTCCTTGGGCCCGTCGAGCATCACCTCGACCGGCGCGATGTCGCCCTGGCCCTCGGCCGCCTGGTTGATCGCGGCGATCAGCAGGCCGCGGTCGCGCGGATTGACGGCGCGGAAGATCGACTTGGCGGCGCCGCCGTCGCCGTTCAGGCCCTGCGCCAGCTTGGCATAGCGCGCATTGGCGCCGACCACATTGCCGCCGCGATCGACGGTCGCGATCGCCATCGGCGTATGGTCGAAGAAGCGCATGAAGCGCACCTCGGCGGCGCGCTCCGGATCGGAATGCTCGTCGCGGGCGCGGCTAATCACCAGCGTGCGCGAGGCGCCCGCCGCGCCGTCGGAGCCGAAAGCGAGCTTGTGATAGAGCCGCACCGGCACGGTCTTGCCGCCGCGCATCCGCAGGTCGATGTCGAACACCTCGGTCTTGACCTCGCCCGGCACCGCCGCAATCGAGGTCAACAGCGCCGCGCCGTCGCCCGAGACGATGTCGGTCAGTTTCAGGCCGCCCGAGCCGATCTCGGCCAGATCGTAGTCCAGCCAGTTGGCCAGCGTGGCGTTGACATAGGCGATCTCGCCGGCCGGATTGACCGAGAAGAAGCCGCATGGCGCGTGATCGAGATATTCGATCGCGTGCCGCAGCTCCTGGAACACGTCTTCCTGGCGCTCGCGGTCGCGGGTGACGTCGGCGATCGACCAAACCGCATATTTCGCATCGCGCTTGCCCTCGCCGAGCGGGCGTACCCGCAGGCGCAGCCAGCGGCCCTGGCCGGCCTCGTGGCCGGCGAGGCGGACCTCCTCCTGCTGCCGCTTGCCCTCGCGCGCAGCCTTCAAAAGGCGGAACACGGCCTCGGAGACGTCGGGGTTGCCGATGAAGACGCGCTCGACCGGACGGACCTCCTGCGGCCCGGCCGCGCCGGTCAGCGTGAGATAGGCGGCGTTGGAATAGACCACGTGGCCGCGGGAGTCGGTGACGACGAGCCCTTCCTGGGCCTGGTCGGCGATCCGCGCCATCACCGGATCATCGGTGGCGCGGTCGGAGAAGCGGATGATGCCGGCGGCAAGGGCGAACAGGTTGAACAGGCCGACGGTGGCGAGCAGCGCCAGCACGCCGAGAATATAGGGCTGCGCCTCGGTGCGGCCGATGGTCATCAGCCAGACCGCCACCGCGACGATGCCGGCGGCGATCAGGACCACCAGCAGGATGCTGCCGTTCCGCCGCGCTGGCCCGTGGGCCACGAAAGGCTCGGTCACGGAAGGATCGTTGCTATCGGCGGTCATCTGGAGAGACATGGCTCGTCTGCATCACGAAGGCGACCGGCCGGCCACCTCGCCCCTGAGTGCCTGAATCGGACCCGAAAACGCAAGTCCAACAGGCGGCAATTTCGCAAGTTACGCGCATTTCAAGCGGGTTTTCCGCCCCTTACTGCCGCAGGCCGGACAGGCCGCGCCTCAGCCGCATCACGTAGCCGATGATTTCGGCAACCGCGTGATAGTGCTCGACCGGGATCTCCCGGTCGAGCTCGACCGTCGCATAGAGCGCCCGGGCCAGCGCCACGTTCTCCACGATCGGAATGTCGTGCTCCTTGGCGATCTCCCGGATCTTGAAGGCAAGATTGTCGACGCCCTTGGCGACGCAGATCGGCGCCGACATGCTGCGGTCGTAGGCCAGCGCCACCGAATAGTGGGTCGGGTTGGTGATGATCACCGAGGCCTTCGGAACCTGGGCCATCATGCGCTTCTTGGCGCGCTGGACCCGCAATTGCTTGATCCTGCCCTTGACGTGCGGGTCGCCTTCCGACTGCTTGAACTCCTCCTTCATCTCCTGCAGCGACATCTTGTGACGCTCGTACCAGGTCCGGTACTGGAAGAAGTAATCGGCGATCGCGACCGCAGCGAGGATGGCCACCACCGCCGCCAGCAGATGCACCGTCATGCCGGTGATGGCGGGCAGCAGCTCGGCCGGATCGACCCGCAGGAAGGATTCCATCCGCATCCGGTCGGGCCACAGCACCGCGACCATCACGGCGCCGAGCGCAATCAGCTTGAACAGGCCCTTCAGGAAATTCGCCACCGCCTGCTTGCCGAACAGCCGCTTGAAGCCGGCAGCCGGCGAGATCTTGGAGAATTTCGGCTTCAGCTGCTCGCCCGACCACACCAGCTGATGCTGCACCATGTTGCCCGCGATCGCGGCCAGCGCCAGCAACAGGAACGGCACGCCGATCGCGGCGACCACCGCGTAGCCGAGCGACTGGGTCAGCGCCAGCAGGCCGGCACCGTCGGTGCGGATCATCCATGAATTGGCAATCAGGTTACGCAGCGGCATCAAGATGCCGCTGCCGATCGAACCCGAGAAGGTCGACAGCACCAAGGTGCCGCCGGCGATCACGAACCAGGTGTTGACCTCCTGGCTCTTGGCGACGTCACCTTTCTCGAGGGCTTCATCGAGACGTTTTTGCGTAGGGTCTTCTGTTTTGTCTTCGGTATCGTCCGCCACTGCTTCTCCCCTAGTTCATCGGAGCGAGCTGGCGCATGACGCCGAGGAAATAGTCGAGATAGGTGTTCATCATCGCGGCGAGCACGACGCCGAAGATCAGGAACCCGACCATGATCGAGAGCGGCACGCCGACGAAATAGACCTGCATCTGCGGCATCAGCCGCGCCAGCACGCCAAGCCCGATGTTGAAGACCAGGCCGAACACCAGGAACGGCGCGGACAGCTGCAGGCCGATCTTGAAGGCGGCGGAGAAGGCCGAGGTCGCAAGCGCGGCGACATCGCCGGTCGGCATGATCTCGCCCGGCGAGAAGATGCGGTAGCTCTCGCTCAGCGCCGCAATGACGAGATAGTGGCTGTCGGTCGCAAACAGCAGCGTGAGGCCGAGGATGGTGAGGAAGTTGCCGATGATCTGGCCCTGCTGCCCCTGGGTCGGATCGACCGCGGTGACGAAGCCGAGGCCGAGCTGCTGCGCGATCACGGAGCCCGCGACGTTGAGCGCCGACAACGTCACCCGCGCGGTCGCGCCGAGCACGATGCCGATGATGAGCTCATGCACCATCAGGACGCCGAGCGAGGAGATCGACGTCAGGTCGACATGATAGGCGTTGCGATGCAGGGGGAGGATGATCAGCGTCAGCAACAGCGCGATCGACAGCTTGACCCGCGCCGGGATGTTGCTCTCGCCGAAACCGGGCAGCAGCATCACCATCGCGCCCACGCGCGCGAAGACCAGCACGAAGATCGCGGCCAGCGCCGGCAGCAGGGAGACATCGATGCGCATGACCGCGGCATTAGTGCATCAACCGCCGATGATTCGCGATGAAATCCGCATCATGTGGCTACTGAGCGAGTCCGCCATGAACGGCAGCGCCAGCAGCAATGTGACGAAGATCGCGAGGATCTTCGGCACGAAAATCAGGGTCTGCTCCTGGATCTGCGTCAGCGCCTGGAACAGCGACACCACGACGCCGACCACGAGGCCGACCACCATCAGGGGCGACGACACCACCACGATGGTCCAGATCGCATCGCGCGCCACGTCGAGGGTTTCGGGGCCGGTCATTGTTGAGTTCTCGCTGTCAGTTGTTTGCACCGTCGTTCCGGGGCGATGCAACGCATCGAACCGGGAACCTCGAGATCTTTGATGTGCAATTGCACATCTGAGGCTCGATGCTGCGCATCGCCCCGGGATGACGTCGCAAGCGACGTCAGATCGGCATCTTCATGATGTCTTCATAGGCCTGGATCACGCGGTCGCGCACCGAGACCAGCGTCGATACCGCAACGTCGGTGTCGGCGACCGCCGTCACCACATCCATCACGTTCGCCTTGCCCGAGGTCATCGCCATGGTCTGCGCGTCGGACTTCTTGCCCGCCTCCAGGACGCTGCCGACGGAGTCCTTCAGCAGCGCACTGAAGGATGGGCCGGCGACGGCCTGCCCGGCCTTCTCGGCGCCGCCGCGCTCCATCATCTTGGCGAGGTTGGCGTAGGCGTTGGCGGCGACTGTCGGTGAAGCCATGATTTACGTTCCCTGTTCTTGTTGCGTCAGGACTTGAGGATGTCGAGCGTGCGCTGGATCATCCGTCGCGTCGCACTGATGATGTTGAGGTTGGCCTCGTAGGAGCGCTGGGCGTCGCGCATGTCGGTCATTTCGACCATCGCATTGACGTTCGGATATTTGACGTTGCCCGAGGCGTCCGCCGCCGGATTGCCCGGCTCGTGCTTGACCCGGAACGAAGACTGGTCGGGGCGGATCCGGCCCAGCGCCACGACCTGGGCGTCGAGCGTGCGATCGAGCGTGGAGGAGAAGGTCGGCACCTTGCGGCGGTAAGGGTCGCCGCCCGCGGTCTGCGCCGTCGAATCGGCATTGGCGATATTTTCCGAGATCACCCGCATGCGCCCCGCCTGCGCCCGCAGGCCTGAGGTTGCGATGCTCATCGAGCGGGCGAAATCGCTTGTTCCATCTGCCATGGGATCCTCCTGCCGCCGTCAGGCGGGCTAACCCTTGCTCTAGCCCTTGCCGATCGCAGTCTTCAGCAGATGCAGGCTGCGGCTGTAGAGCGAGGTGACGGCCGCATAGTCCATCTGGTTGGCCGACACTTTCAGCATCTGCTCCTCGAGATTGACCGCGTTGCCGGCCGGACGGGTCTGGAACCCGCTCTTGCCGCGATCGTTGTCGAAGCTGTCGGGCGCGCCGGACGCCGCCATGTGGGTAGCGCTGGTCTGCATCATCGGCAGCGTCCCCACGCCGCCGCCAACCGTGGCGCCGGCCCGGTCGAACTTCGGCTCGGCCAGGTCCCGCGGCCGGAAGTTCGGCGTGTCGGAATTGGAAATGTTCTCGGCGAGCACCCGCTGGCGCTCCTGTTGCCACTGCATCTTGGTGCGCAACGCCGACAGGATCGGGAGATCGTTCATGGCCATCGCCGCGGCTCCGTTAACCTCAGGGCTCTTCCGAGGTAGGCAGAATTTGCCCGGTGTATGGTTAACGGGTGGTTAAAATGCCGGACGGATCCGTGGAGAACGCCGCAACTGCGGCCTGCGAGCGCATTTTCGCCACGAATGCTGCGTTAACCAGCACAAACCAAGACAGCGTGGGGCGCTGAGAAGTCGTTTTGGGACAAGCGATTCTTGGTTTATTAATAGAACAGTGGGCTGCAAGCCGCTGGGAATTAAGAAATAAGGCGAATCTCCGGCGCGATTCGCTGCGCAAACCGCACCTATCAATCCGCGCCCGTTGATGGCGAAAGCTGAGGAAGGCCAAGATGGCCGGGGACTCCAATATGCAGGTCATTACATTCGTCTTGGCATTCGTTGTCGTGCTGGCGCTGATCGGCGTGACCGCATGGCTCGTCCGCCGCTTCGCCGGAAACCGCCTCGGGGCCAACGCCAACCGCGGGCGCATGCCGCGCCTGGCGGTGATCGACGCTGCCGCCGTTGACGGGCGGCGCCGCCTGGTGCTGGTCCGCCGCGACAACATCGAGCATCTCCTGATGATCGGCGGCCCCACCGATATCGTCGTCGAGCCGAATATCGTCCGCGCGATGCCCGCGCGCGATCAAATGTCGACCCGCCCCGCGGTCGCAGCCGATGCCGCGCCGCCGCGCGTGGCGCCGCTTCCGGATGCAGCCTGGAACGAGAGCGAAGCCGCCCGCTCCGACAATTTCGACCTTCCCGAGCCGGAGCTGCCGCCGCGTCAGACACGGCCCTCCTTCGCCGACGAGCTGCGCCGGCCCGCGCCGCCGATCGCCGAGCGTCGCAGCGATCCGCTCGCGGGCTTCACGCCCGAACGCGGCGAGCCGCGGCCCGATCCGATGCCGCCACGCCTGCCGCCGCGCTCCGAGCCGGTCGTCCCGCGTCCGCCGCGCGGCACCGCCGAGCCGCCGAAGGCGCCGCCACCGCTGCGCACAACCGAGCGCGCCGTGACGCCGCCGCCACCGCCTCCCCAGGCACCGCCGCCGGCTGCAACGCAGGCGCCTCCGGCTCCGCCGCCTCCATCGAACGCCGACGCCAATCTCGCCGAGATGGCGCAACGGCTCGAAGCGGCGCTGCGCCGCCCGACCGGCGCCGGCGAGACCGTCGCGCCGCCGGTTGCGCCCGAGGCGCCGCCGGCGCGCCCGCAGCGCAGCGAGCCGCCCGCCCCGCCCGCCGGCGGACAGAAGAGCGGGTTCGAAAATCTCGAGGACGAGATGGCCTCGCTGCTCGGCCGACCGAAGAATCCTTCGTGAGGCCAGGGGCAGTTCCGCGTAGAGTTTTTTTCATCGCTGTCCTGATCGCCGCCGGATCCCTCGCTGATCCGGCGATGGCGCAGGATATCAGCATCAATCTCGGCGGCGGCAATGGCGGCGTGACCGAGCGCGCGATCCAGCTGATTGCGCTGCTGACGGTGCTGTCGATCGCGCCGTCGATCCTGATCATGATGACGTCGTTCACGCGCATCGTGGTCGTGCTGTCGCTGCTGCGCACCGCGCTCGGCACCGCCACCGCGCCGCCGAACTCGGTGATGATCGCGCTTGCGATGTTCCTCACCGCCTTCGTGATGGGGCCGGTGCTGCAGAAATCCTATGACGACGGCATCAAGCCGCTGGTCGCCAACCAGATCGGCGTTGAGGACGCGTTGCAGCGCGCCTCGGTCCCCTTGCGCGGCTTCATGCAGAAGAACGTCCGCGAGAAGGATTTGAAGCTGTTCATGGACCTCTCCGGCGAGCCGCCGCCGGCGACGCCGGAGGAGATGTCGCTGCGCATCCTGGTGCCGGCCTTCATGATCTCCGAGCTGAAACGTGCCTTCGAGATCGGCTTCCTGCTGTTCCTGCCGTTTTTGATCATCGACCTCGTGGTCGCCTCGGTCCTGATGTCGATGGGCATGATGATGCTGCCGCCGGTGGTGGTCTCGCTGCCGTTCAAGCTGATCTTCTTCGTGCTGGTCGACGGCTGGGCTTTGGTCGCCGGCAGCCTGGTGCAGAGTTACGGGGGGTAGCGCCCTGCGAAACATTCATGGCCCGTCAGCTGGATCGGCCACACCGTTGCACTATCATGCGCGGCACCGCATCCAGGGAGCCGCGCCGTGCAGCAGCCATTCGACCGCGCCGCAGAAGATCTCGGCAACGCCATCCATCTCGAACATGTCAACGTGCAGGTGCCGGACCAGCGCCTCGCCACGCTGTTCTACGTCGCCGGCATCGGGCTGACCCGCGATCCCTATCTGATGGTCTCCGACAGCAACATGTGGGTGAATGTCGGCCGCAGCCAGTTTCACCTGCCGAGCGGCCGCCAGCAGGTGCTGCGCGGCCACACCGGCATCGTGATCGCCGGGCGGCAGGCCCTGCTGCAGCGGCTCGCCGCGGTCGCGCCCAAGCTCGAGGGCACCGCGTTCAGCTATCGCGAGCGCAATGATCACGTCGAGGCCATCTGCCCCTGGGGCAACCGGCTACGCTGCTTTGAACCGGACGCCAAACGGTTCGGGCGCATCGCGCTCGGCATGCCCTATGTCGAGTTCGAGGTGCCGCGCGGCACGGCTGAGGCGATCAGCCGGTTCTATCCTGAGATCCTGGGCATCCCCGCCAGCGTCGTAAACGGCGATGGCGTCGTCGCGCGCGCAAAAGTCGGCAAGGATCAGTATCTGCAATTCCGCGAGAGCGACGCGGCGCAGGGCGAATTCGACGGCCATCACATCCAGATCTACATCACGGACTTCTCGGGCCCCTACCAGCGACTGCGCGAACGCAATCTGGTCTCCCGCGAAGACAATCAATACCAGTACCGCTTCTGCGATATCGTCGATCCGGCCGACGGCCGACATCTGTTCACCGTCGAGCACGAGGTGCGCAGCGCCACGCATCCGATGTTTCTGCGGCCGCTGGTCAATCGCAATCCGGCGCAGACCAACCGCACCTTCGCCAACGGCTATGACCAGGCGCCTTGGGCGATGGGGCCGGACCAGTATGACGGATGAGCGCGCGCTCTTCGGCGTCACGTCATGATCCGCAAATTCCAGCAAACGAGACGACATGCTTCCCTCCCAGCGCCATCTGTTCGATGTTCCACGCGAGGTCTGCTACCTGAATTCGGCGTCCTACAGCCCGCTGCCGCTGAAGACGCTCGATGCCGGCCGCACAGCGGTCGGACGCAAAAGCCAGCCCTGGACCATCGATCCCGGCTTCGCCGGCCGCCAGCATGAGCGCGCCCGTAGCGCGGCGGCCCGCCTGATCAATGCCGCACCTGACGATGTCGCGCTGATCCCCGCGATCAGCTACGGCGTCGCGACGGTGGCGAAGGCGCTGAGCATTCCGCGCGGCACCCGCGTCGTCGTGCTGGAGAACGACCATTCCTCGCCGGTCCTCGAATGGCACGCCCGCGCCGAGGCGCAAGGGTTCGTCGTCGACACCGTGCGCCAGCCCGCCGACGGCGACTGGACATCGGCATTGCTTGCAACGATCGAGCGGCCGGGCGCGCCGCCGGTCGGCCTCGCCTCGATCTCCTCGGTGCACTGGTCGGACGGCGGCATGATCGACGTCGACAAGGTGCAGGCCGCGCTTCGGCAGCACGGCGCAATGTTCGTGATCGACGCGACGCAGAGCGCGGGTGTCGTGGCGATGGACGTGACGAGGCTCGACCCCGACGCCGTGATGTTTCCGACCTACAAATGGCTGATCGGCCCCTACGGGCGCGCCTTCCTCTACATTGCAAAACGCCACCAGAACGGCGTGCCGCTGGAGCAGACCTCCAGCGGCCGCCGCAACGTGAACTCCGAGAATCCGGTCTATTTCGGCGATCTCGCCTATGTCGACAACGCCACGCGTTACGACATGGGCGAGCGCGATCATTTCATCACGCTGGAGATGGCCTCGATCGGCATCGAGATGATGGCGGAATGGGGCGCCGCGGCCGTCAGCGCGCGGCTCGCGATGCTGAACGAGCGGATCGCGGACGGCGTGCGTGACCTCGGGCTCAACGTCCCGGCGCGCAGCGTGCGTGCGCCGCACATCCTGAGCCTCGGCATGGCGGGCGGCATCCCGAAAGAACTTATCGCGCGGCTCGCCGCCGAGAACATCCATGTCGCGCTGCGGCTCGGCCGGATGCGGATCTCGCCGCACGTTTTCAACGACGAGGCCGATGTCGATCGCCTCGTCGCGGTCTTGACCAAAGCGCTGCGCGGTTAGCCGGACTTGTGCCGCAGTCCGACGACGCCGAACAGTTCGATCGCCAGCGCGACGACCACTCCGGCCGCGCCGATCACGAACAACAGCGCATAGTCGCCGCCGCTGTGCGCGAACAGATACGACAGGCCATAGGCGCCCGCCGCCTGGAACAGCGCGAAGGTCGTGGTGGCCTGCGCCCAGGCTGAACGCTGGCTCGCCGCGGAATGCGGGATCAGCTCGTGGATGCGGCCGATCACCAGCGGCACGATGCCGGGCGTGAAGCCGCCGACGATCAGGCTCGACACGATCAGCGCGGCAGGCGATGTCGTCACGGCGGGCAGCGCAACCGCAACGGCCTCGATCAGGAACGCCGCGCGGAGCGCCGCGGCGAAGCCGGCGCGATCGGCGAGGTGTCCCGTGAGCAACGGTCCGACCACGGCGCCAATGCCGTACAGCACCCAGTAATGCGATCCCGCCGCGATGCCCTGCCCAAGCCCGCGGGCGACGAAATCGACCAGGAACACCATGTGCGGCACCAGCGCCAGCGCGTTGAGGCCGTATTCCAGGCAGAGCGCGATCACCAGCGGCGAGCGCAGGCCATGCGACGCGACGGGCTGTTCGACCACGCCACGTGCGGCGGGAGCTTCGGCGGGCCACGCCTTCCAGCTGACCAGTGTCAGCACCGCCGACAGGACGCCAAGGCCGTACCAGGCCTGCTTGACGCCCTGTTGCAGCAACAGCGGCACCAGTGTTCCGGACGCGGCGACGCCGAGGCCAACGCCGGCAAAGATCACGCCGCCGATCAGGCCGCGCTTGCTGGGCGCGGTATGCGGCAGGATTGCCGTTGCCGCCAGCACCATGATCACGCCGCCGCTGACGCCGGCGAGAAAGCGAAAACCGAAGAACCAGATGAAGGAGATCGGCACCGCGCAGGCAAAGCAGGTGATCGCGGCCAGCACCATCATGCCGCGCAGCGCCCACACCGAGCCGATGCGCGCGCCGAGATCGCGGGCGAGCAGCGCGCCGGCGAGATAGCCGGCAAGGTTGGCGGCACCGAGATAGACCGCTTCCGCCGGAGTGAACCACTTTGCGGCGATCAATGCCGGGATCAACGGCGTGTAGGCGAAGCGCGCCAGTCCGAGCCCGACCAGCGAGGCGCACAGCCCCGCGGCCGCGGACAGCCATAGCGGCTCGCCGGCATCGAGGCGCGGCTCGGCGTGATGGCGCCGGTGGTGATCGACATTGGCTGACATGGACATCGCAGTAGGCCCTCCGGCCGTTCATGAAAAATGATTAGTTGCGATCGCAGCAATCGCTCACAGCGATCACGGCTCACCTCTCCCGATTGGGAGAAATGCACATTCGGTTTGGGGGAAGCCTTCAGCGGGAAGATTTGGACGCCGCAGCTGCAGCGAGCTTCTTGCGATAGTCCAGCGCGGGCAGCCCGCCCCAGCCCCAATTATCGGTATCGACTTCTTCGATGATGACGAAGGTCGACTCCATCGGCTTGCCAAGCACGTCGCGCAGCAGCTCGCTGGCGCCCTTGATCAATGCAGCCTTCTGCTCCGGCGTGGTGGACGACGCCCCCGGCGCCGTCCCCTCACGCGTGACCTGGATGGTGACGATAGGCATGGCACTCTCCGGATCGTGCTCGTTAATGACCGGCGCTCTGGCCGCCGTCGACATGCAGGATCTCGCCGGTGACGAAGCCCGCGCCTTCCAGGAACAGCACGGCGTCGACGATATCCTTGGCTTCACCCATGCGTCCTACCGGATGCTGCTTGGCGAGGAAGTCGTGCGTCGCCGGCGCGTGCATCGGTGTCCTGATCACACCGGGAGAGACCGCGTTCACGCGGATGCCCTTGGCGGCATATTCGATGGCGAGCGACTTGGTCGCGGCGTTCAGGCCGCCCTTGGTCAGCGAGGCCAGCACCGAGGGCACGTTGCTATTGGCGTGATCGACGAGGCTGGTCGTGATCTGCACGATATGTCCGGAGCCCTGCTTCTCCATCTCCCTGGCGGCGCGCCGGGTGATGTAGAAGAAGCCGTTGAGATTGGTCGCGAGCACCTGCGCGTAGTCCTGGTCGGTGTAGTCGGTGAACGGCTTGGCAAGGAAGATGCCGGCATTGTTAACCAGCGTGTCGATGCGGCCGAAGCGCCCGAGCGCCTGCTTGACGATGCGGTCGGCAACTTCGGGATCGCCGATGTCGCCTGTGACGGTCAGAACGTCGCTGTCGGTCGACGGCTTGATGCTGCGGGAATTGGCGACGACGCGCCAGTTGCGGTCGCGATAGCCCTTGACGATGGCCTCGCCGAGGCCCTGCGACGCACCGGTGACGATGGCAACCTTCTGCTCTGCACCCATGTTCTCTCTCCATCTGCTGCTGAAGCGACCCAGCGCCGCTTCGATGGAGAGGAAGCTAGATACATCCGCTTTCCGCGCGAATGCCCGCTATTCGGCAGACACTCTTCCGCGGCGCGAACGAATGGCGCCAGCCCTGCTGGCCTCGCGCGACAGCCGCTCGAAATAGCCTTTCAGCCGCGGCGTCGCGAAATCGACGAAGGCGCGCACCTTGGGCACGTCGAAGCGACCCTGCGGCGCCAAAAGATGCACCGGCAGCGGCGGATGCTCGTCGCCGGCGAGCAGGATCTGCAACCGCCCGTCACGGATTTCCTCGGCGATGTGATACGAGAACAGCCGGGTGACGCCGTGTCCTTCGCTGGCGGAGGCCACCGCCGCGCGCACGGTGTTGACGACCAGCCGCGGCATGAACTGGACCGCGCGCGCGATCTTCGACTTCGCGGCCGGCGGGAAGCTCCAGGAGTCGAGCCCGAAATGCGTCATGGCGATGATCTGGTGCTTCGCCAGATCAGCCGGCTCGGCGATCAGCGGATGCTGCGCGAGATAGCCGGGCGATGCCGCGACCACGCGGCGTACCTCGCCGAGCTTGATCGCGATGAAACTGGAATCGGCGAGATGGGCGATGCGCAGCGCGACGTCGATCCCCTCGTCGATCAGATTGACGGTGCGGTCGAGCATCACGAGCCGCACCGACACCGCCGGGTAGTCCGTCATGAAGGCATCGAGCACCGGCCGCAGCACGTCCTCGCCGACCACGACGGGCGCGGTGACGGTCAGCGTGCCGCGCGGCACTGACCGCTCGCCGCCCGCCGAGATATCGGCTTCCTCGAGCTCGCCGAGGATACGACGGCATGCGGCCGCATAGCGCTGGCCGGCATCGCTCAGCTTCAGCGAGCGCGTCGTGCGATGTAGCAGCTCGGCGCCGACATGATGCTCAAGGAAAGCGATCGCCCGGCTGACCGCCGCCGGCGAGCGCCGCAGTTTCCGCCCGGCACCGGCGAGGCTGCCCTCGTCGACCGCCGCAACGAAGACCTTCATGGCGTCGATGCGGTCCATCGATCCCCCCGCTTCGCGGTCGCCGTTACTCCTTCACGTCATACTGCTTGCTGAGATGGTCGCCGATCTGCACCAGCATCGCGACGCATTCGGGATAGCCGGGCCTCGCCACCGTGGCGTCATCGGCGCTGGCGCGAAACTCCCAGCTGTCGCCGTCGCGCAGCACGGAGATGTCGATGCCGTCGGGGCAGTCGGCATGGGCCTTCAGCTCTGCCCGCGCCATCGCGATCAGTTCGGCTTCGGTCTTGATCGGCTTGCTCATGTAACGACGTCCTCCCGGCGCTGCGCAACGGACGCCATGGTTGCCGATTTGACGGCAGGATGTCGAGAGCACGCGTGCGATCACAACCAGTTGCAATTGACAAAATGCTCGTCCCCGGCGAACATTTGGCAGGGTCGATACCACCCGCCGCTTGCACCCCACCCGGGGACGGTGAAGGTATCAAGCCATGTTTCAGGCTTCCTTTGCCCGCACGAACGGGTCAGCAACGCAAGCCCCTGACGCTCTCCGTTCGTCGATGCAAAGGTTGATCCCATGCGCGACTTTCGTGATGCCAAGGCCATGGCGCAGACGCTGCGCGAAGCGCTCGGCGCCAAATCGATCCCCCTCACCCACAGCGACAGCCTGGAGCTGATCGCCAAACTGTTCGGCCAGCGCGACTGGAACACGCTGGCGGCACGGATACAGGCCGCCGGCGGATCCGCCGATGTGCCGGCTTCCGCTCCGCGATCGCCGCCGGACGTCGTGCGGCAAGAGATCGCAGTCGCTGCCGCGGTGCTCGACCGCTATGCCGGCTTCTACCAGCTCAGCGAGCAGGCCGTCCTCAGTGTGATGCGCGAGGATCACCACTTGGCTGTACAGCTCACCGGGCAGCGGGCCGTACCGTTCTTTGCGGAGAGCCAGACCGGGTTTTTCGCCAGGGAGGTCGACGCGCAGATCAGCTTTGTCATCGCGGCTGACGGTCAGGCGACGTCACTGATCCTGCATCAAAATGGCGACAAGCCGATGCCGCGCATTGACGCTGCAAGCGCGAAACAGATTGCGGATCGCACCGCAGAGCGTGTGAAGAAACAGTCGCCGGCTCCAGGAACCGAGGCCGCGCTCCGCCGCCTGATCGAGGGGGTCGCATCGGGACAGTCCGACTATGCGGACATGGCCCCCGCGCTCGCCGCGGCGACCCGCGAGCAATTGCCACACCTGCAGCCTTTCCTCGCCGACCTCGGCGCGATCGAAGCCACCCGCTTCCTCGGCGTCGGCGCGCAGGGCGAGGATGTCTACAGTGTGCGGCACGCCAACGGCGCCTCGCATTGGCGGATCGCGCTCGACGCCACCGGGATCATTTCGACCGCGTGGGTGTCTGCCGGGCCGTGAGACCCAGCGCGGCTACGGCGCCGCGCTGGCGCGGCGCTCGCCCTTGATCGCCGGCAGCGCGCTCACCGGCGCGACCTTCGGCTTGTCAGTCACCGATCCGGTCGCGACCGGATCGGGCAATGGCGCGCGGGCGGTGGCGTCGGGGAAGCGGGTCTTCATCTCGCGGATGAAGCCGTCGAGCGTGTCGACGCTGGCGGCCATTCGCGCGATCTGGGCGAATTCGGCGCTGGACGTCGCCACCGGCTTGCTGGCCGAGTCGAAGGCGAGCTTGTCGGCATCGCCGGACATCAGCGGCGCGTATTTCTCGCGGAACCGGGACAGCCCGATGGCGTCCTCGGCAAGCGCGTAGCCGACCACGGCGCGGATGATATCGGCCTTCTCGCCCGGATTGAGCGGGGTGAAGTCGCGCCAGCGGTCGCCATAATAGAGCTCGATCTGCTCGGACGCCTCGCGCCAGTGCCGCGACGCCCAATAGATGTCGGAGCGCAGCCGGATTGCCTCACGGCCGGTGATGTTCGAGATGATGTCGAGCGCGAGATCGTGCCGGCCAACGTCGCTCTGCGCGCGCGCCTCGAGCAGCAGCCGCTGCTGGCGCAGCTCGCCGGAGAGATCCGCGATCCGCGTCGAGCGCAGCGCGGCAATGGCGCGGTCGGGCTTGCGGTTCATCAGATAGACCATCGCAAGGCGCGCCGCGACCTGGGCGCGGGCCGCGCCTTCAAGCCGCTTGTCGACCTGGTATTGCAGGAGGTCGGCGGCCTGGTCGAGCAGATCGACGCCGACCAGGCGGTCGGCGAGACGGCGGATCATCTCGTCGCCGCGGCGGCCGATCGGCGTCAGTTCGCGATATTCGTAGAAGGTGCCGAGCGCATCGATCGGCGACATCTCGTCGCCCCTGGGGCCGAGGTAGAGCTGCACGAACAAGGCCGAGGCGCCATCCTGCGCCTGGCGCGATTCCGGCGCATTCGGCTGCAGCCGGGTCGCCGCACGCGTCACCGCGAAGGCGTCGGCATAGCGCGTCGTCTCGGCGTAGATCTTCGACAGCACATACAGCGTCTTCAGCTCGATATTGTCGCCGCGCCACAGCATCGACAGCAACTCGAGCTCCTTCAGCACATCGTCGCGGCCGATCTCGCCGCGCTTCTGCTTGAGCAGCGTCTCCAGCAACCTGCCTTCGGCGGCAGCCTGGCGATCGGCCGAATTGGCGGCGAAGCGATAGGCGTCGAGCGCATCCTTCTCCTGGCCGAGCGCCTCGGCCAGCCGGCCGCGCAGCACCGCAACCGCGGGCTTCAGTTCGCCGGGAACGCCGACTACGTCGAGATCGCTCTTGCGCCGCGCGGCGCCGGCATAGTCCTTGACCTCGAGCGAGGCCTTCATCGAGTCCATGGTGACGATGCGCTGCAAATCGGGCGGCAGCGTCGCCACCGCGAATTCGGCGTTCTTGAACTTCTCGCGCGCCTCGGCCCATTTGCCCTCGCGGGCGAAGGCGAGCCCCTTCCACAATTGGGAATCGTAGCCGTTGCCGATCACGGGATTGGCGAGATCCTTGAGGCCCTGCGCCGGGTGGCCGATCAGGATGCTGGCGACCGCGTGCACCATCACCACCGACGCCGTCTCGCTGCCGCGCTTGCTCTCGGACAGGATCAGATTGGCGACACCATGGGCTTCCTGGTACATGCCGCGCGCCATGTAGAAGTCGGCGAGATCGAGCCGCGCCTGCGGCAGCTGCTCGGCATTGGCCGACGCGGTCGCCGCAATCAGGCCGTCGAGCTGCTTGAGGAACGTGTCTGACTGGTTCTTGCGCCACTCGTCCGGATCGAACAACGGCTTCACCGCCGCGGTCGCGCGCTCGGCGGCGACGTCGGCCGATGACAGCGTCAGGCCGCCGGGCCGGCCCAGCATCACCTTGTCGGCGCCGACCTCGGCCTTGACGTCGTCCGCGTTCGGATGAACCACGACGCCGTGGATCGATTCCAGCAGCGAGAGCTCGACGAAATCCTGCCGCTTGATGATGCCGCGGGTCGGCGGCGGCGCGGTCACCACCCAAAGCGTATCGCCGGCATCGGGATCGACCAGTCTGTGCAGCTGGCCGGGATTGGCGAGCGGTACGCTGACATTGGCGAGCGAGGGCTCCGAGATGTTGCGCACCACAGTGAGCGGCAATGGCGGTTTCTGCACGCGGTCGGCAAAGGTCAGCGTCCAGCTCACGCCGCGCGAGCGGTCGTCGCTTTCGAGCGACGGCATCTGCGGCCGGTTGAGGCGGAAGCGCACCGCCTGGCCTTTCTCCAGCGCGATCCGGCTGACATCTGATATCAGCGAGCCGGCCTTGGCGCGGACCGGATCGACGTCGATTGCCTCAGCCGTGTCGAACACCATCCAAACCGTGTCGGCGCGGCGGAACAGCGCCGCCGGCGTCGCGCCGGGGAATGAGAACGTCACGCGCAAGCCGTCGCTGTCGCGCTGGGCCTCGACCGCGGGCTTGCCGCCGGCACGGGCCTCCGCAGCGGGCGGCGATGGCGCCGCAGCCGCCTCCGGCGCTTCCATCGCCGGCGCGGCGGCGACAGCAGGCACCGGTCGTGGTGCGTCGGTCACGGGCGCCGTGTTCTGTTCCGCCGCAGAGCCGGCACCACCGTCGTGCGGCGGGGTCGGCGCAGCAGCGTTCTCGGCGTTGGCCGCAGGTGCCGCCGCGATTTTCGGCAGCTCGGGATCGGACGGTTCCGATCGGGGCTGCTCCGTTTTGGCGGGCGCGGCCGCCGGTTGCTCGCTCGTGGCTTGCTCCGGCTTGAGCGGCTCGGAGCGCGGCGGTTCGGACTTGGCAGACTCGGACTTGGCAGGCTCGGACTTCGCCGTCTCGGATTTGGACTGTTCAGGCTTGATCTCGATCTTGGCCTGCTGGGCGATGCTTTCCGACGTCACCGGCGCGATCGCCGCGGCGCCTTTTGGTTTGGCGCGCGGCGTCGGCAACAATGAGCTCAGCGAGGGCTTTGCCGCCTGCTGCTCGTTCTGCTGGAAGGCGACGTCGACGATGTAGTTCTTCTCGTCGCGGAACGAATGCACGTCGACATCGCCCATCAGCGACACGTCGACTGCCGACGTGTCCGTGTCGGCGCGCGCGCTGATCGACGCGACATTCGGTGGGGCGGCGACCTTGGCATCGGCAAGGTCGAAGGTCAGGACCGAGTTGAAGGACAGTGTCAACTTCTGCTCGTTCAGCACCGAGGAGACACTGACCCCGTCGGGCACCTCGAACACGAAACGGACGAAGGTGGGTTGCACCAGCGCGCGAACCCGCACCGGCGGCTTCTTCTTGGCGGCGTCGGCGGCACGCTGCATGCGCAGCAGGCGCTCGGCGGCGCGGGCGCGCTCGGCAAGCTCGCGGATCACCTCCTGCGGCAGCGACGGCGGCGGGCCGGTCCAGCTGTCGGGCAGGAAGTCGATGAAGATGCGCTCGCCGGCGGTCATGGTGTTGATGGAGACGCGGCGCGCCAGCGACAGACGGATCGCCGAGCCGTCGGGATCGCGGCGCGCGGCGCCGACATAATCGGGCACCGCATCCTGCAGTTTCTCGACGGGGATATCGACCGGACGTTTGAAGCGGATCACGATGATCGAGCCGGCGGTCGTGACCTCCGATTCGACATCCTCCTTCAGCTTCAGCACCAGCCGGGCATAGCCGTTCGCGGCAGAGAATGTCGCCTCACCTGGCACCGCGTCTTCGGCCCGCGCCGCAGTCGGATAGGTAAGGGTTGTAAGCGCAAGGGCGGTGGCAAGCAGGCATAGGCGCGCGGTCCGCGCCCAGGCGCGGCCTAGCGACCATGTTCCAGCGGCAGCCGTTCGCGCCATCTCGAAACGTTTTCTCGGGACCCCAGCCATACCAAGCGCGAAGCGCCCTCGCCCACGCTTCCCGATCTTGGATCGGGCGGCGTTAAGGAGCTGTTAACGTCAACGGATTGTTTCGGACCGGCCCCTGCCACGGAATGACTGTGTACTATAGTTGACAACTCGACCGCGTTGTGTATGATAATACACATGATCCAGGTCGTTCAGACCGACGCTTTTGCGCACTGGCTCAACTCGCTAGCCGACATAAAAGCGGTCGCCCGGATCGGCGCACGCATCCGGCGTCTCGAACTCGGAAATCCAGGCGATGTGAAATCGGTGGGCGAAGGCGTGAGCGAGATGCGGATCGATTACGGCCCCGGCTACCGGGTATATTTCACGCGTCGAGGCAAAACCATCGTGCTCCTGCTCTGCGGTGGCGACAAGCGAACCCAAAGCAAGGACGTCAAGGCGGCCCAGAAGATGGTGAAGGAGATTTGAGATGCCGCTCAAGACCACCAAGTTCGACATCAAGGATCATCTGAAGACGCTAGAGCAGCAGATCGCCTATCTCGAAGCGGCGCTGGAAGAGGACGATCCCTCGTTCATCGCGACAGCTATCGGCGACATCGCCAGAGCTCGCGGCGTATCGCAGTTTTCGCGCGAAACTGGCTTGAGCCGCGAAGTAATCTACAAGTCATTCCGGCCCGGCGGCAATCCGACTATTGAAACCCTGAACAAGGCGACAAAAGCGCTCGGTTTGAAGCTGAAGCTTGTTCCGAGCGCCGCCTAGCTGCGCAGATAGCGGCGCGCGCTATCCTCGCAGAATTGGAGTCAGCCAGGGGCCCGCTGCGCGGCTGTGACCGGACAGGAATTGGCCTTGCAACGAGCCTTACTCCGCGCTGCCGGGTACCGTGCGCAAATACGCCACGATGGCATCGAGGTCATCTGAACTGATCCGGGCGTAGTAGTGGTATCCCATCGGTCGACCGAGACGGCTGCCGTCGCGGCTGACACCGTCGGTGATCGCACGCTTGATCTCGTCGTCACTCCATGCGCCGATCCCATTGGTCTTGTTCTGCGTGATGTTGCGTGAAACCGAGATACCCCACGGCCCGGAGAATTTGACGCCACCCGCGCCAAGACTGCTCTTGTATTCTCGTCCCCTCGGTCCAATCGGCGTATGGCACGCCATGCAATGCGCGATCGTGACGAGATAGAATCCCTTCTGCACCTTGTCGCTCATCATCGGTTCGGCGAATGGGTTCTCGCCGCCCGGCGGAACGTTCTCGACTTGAGGCACCTTGTAGATCGGATCGGGCACCTTGTTGTGGACCGGCGTGATCGTACGCAAATATGCGACGACCGCGTCGAGATCATTTTCCGTCAGGATGTGATAGAAGCTGGTCGGCATGATCATCGCGGTATGCACGCCCTTTGGGGTTTGCCCGGTCCGCAGCAGTTTCTTGATATCGGCGTCGCTCCAGCTTCCGATGCCTGTTTCCTTGTCTTGCGTGATGTTGGCGGCATGCACTGTGAACGGCGGCTCGTCCCAGTATCCCCCGCCCGAGAACGCCTTCTCCAAAACATCGCCGTTCGGTCCCTTGGGCGTGTGGCAATTGCCGCAAGCCAGAATGCCGTTGACAAGGTAATCGCCCCGCTTGACGAGTTCGGATTGGGCCCATGCCAGATTGGTGGTGGCGATGACGACAAGCATCATGAACAGGCTACGCATATCGGTTTCCTCGAAATTTCTTGGTGATGAAAAATTCAATTTCTGTTCGGGCGCAGCTTCGCGCCCGGCACAAGAGCATTCAATCAATCAACTCAAGCGGCGGTCCATGCGATCGCAATCGCGGAAGGCTCCAAAACAGCGAAGTCACGCTGGCCTTCCTCACGCCAATGCTAGACCCGCATCAAGCACTTTGGCAATGTCCGCGATGGCTCGGTTGCAATGGCCTTGGCGCCGCCAGCGTTGTTCTTCGCCCTTGCTCCCGCGCCAATGGCAACGCGACTGATTTATCGCGGCGGTGGA
The DNA here is from genome assembly GCF_054063995.1 of Bradyrhizobium sp. USDA 4504. Classification (NCBI taxonomy): domain Bacteria; kingdom Pseudomonadati; phylum Pseudomonadota; class Alphaproteobacteria; order Hyphomicrobiales; family Nitrobacteraceae; genus Bradyrhizobium; species Bradyrhizobium sp. USDA 4504. The sequence goes on from NZ_JBSSGV010000001.1 coordinate 4,027,989, forward strand.
TGCTCCGCCGGATCAAAGCCCAGCAGCCCAGCGCTGGACACTCCCCGCGATGTTACGGAGGTCCGCGTGAGGTGCTCCGAACTCAGACCGTCGCGACCTCTCGTTCGCCATGCGCCGCTTGCCGCGTCTGCATGCTCTCCCGGACCAGCAACCAGCAGAACAGGATGATCACCGGAGAACCAAAAGGCAGCGGCTTCACGACCGACAGCTGATAGAGGACAGGTAGGTAGAAGACCATCGGCGCGAGAAACGTCACGCCAAGCACCATTTTCGACCAGGCCGGAAAGCCGACCTTCAACCACTCGCGGAGCATCCAGGCCAGCGGCAGCGCCATGATGAGCATGTCGTAGAACAGGCAGAACGGCGTAATCAGAAGGCAGGTGAGCACGATGATCGAGCGTTCAGTCGCAGCACTGATCTTTTGACGCAATATCCAGACCAGCACACACGTCATGCCCAGCGCCACGAGGCCGTGAATGATAAAGGCCGTGTTGACGCCGGCGCCGAGCAGGCGCGCTGTCGCGTACGCGCTCTGCAGCAATGAAAACTCGACGTCGCCGTTCTCCAGAGCCTGACGGGCCGAGTGAGAGACGTCGAGGAAGTTGAGCCATGTATCGAGGCCGAACAGCAGCGCGGACAGCACGACGAGCGAAATCGACGACAGGCCTGCCCAGATCAGCGTGCGCCAGCGACCTGTGACGATCAGGGCGATCGGCACGGCCAGCGCCAAATGCGGCTTGATCACCATCAGCCCGAGGATCGCGCCCGCGAGCTTCGGCCTCCGGTCCATGATGTTGAGACCGCACCCAAGGATCGATGCCGTCAGAAAGGCGTTCTGCCCCGCCACGGCATTAAGATAGACCGGCGCATAGGCAAGGATCGCGACCAGGCACCAAGGCGTTCGCAAGATACGCCAGATCACCGCGGCGAACGACGCCGCCGTCATACCAATGAACACGAACAGCGAGGCGAAATACGGCGCGAGCGCGAGCGGCACGCACAAAAGCAGCATCGTCGGCGGATAGAAGAACGCCTCGTAGCCCTCTCGCAGGTATGGAGCTTCCGCGAGCAGATGCAATTCGGGCACATAAACCTCGGCGGGATGCCCGGCCAACACCTGGAGCGACGCGGCCCAGAAGGTCAAAAAGTCCGAGCCGAGCAGAAAGTTATTCGCGCCATAGCCGCCATCGCGGTAAAACAGCAAAAGCGACCTCGCAAGGGTCAGCACCAGCACAATTGCGATGCCACTCACGTATAATCGGGCGCGCGGCGCGGTGAGCCATGGCATGTCTTTCAGCATTGGCAATTCCCAAAACACCACCTTGAGACATAGCGACTTCAATTCCAGAATGACAAATCGGTTGCAACTTAACGCTACCGTTTAAGGCTACCATAACCGGCGTACACTTCTCGGCGTCGATAGGCGTTTGGCTTCGCGGAGACCTCGTCGAGCCCACACCATCGGAGGCGGCGAACATCCGCGTCTGCCAGCCGGCACATGGCGCTGCAGCGCCTACCGGACGGCGCCGGCTTCGGCCTTTGCACGAGAGGATTAACCTCGATCCACCGGGCATCCGCGGAACTTCCAGCGATTAACCCAACGCCGCAGGGAGATCGGCCACTCGCTTGCGCCACCGCCAGTTGCGGTATACAACCGCTTGCATTTCAAGCAATTCTTAGTTTCTGGCAGTTTCATGAACGGATTTGGAATGGTGCGCGCCCGTGCGGAGCGCAGCGGATACGACCGTGCATTGGCCATTGCCTGCCTCATTGTGTTGGGCTTTACGCTGTACTGCGTGTTACCGAAAGTCGTTGACGGTACCGGCGCGACCGGGCTCGACTTTTCGTGCTTTTGGAGCGCGGGGAAAATGGCCCTCGATGGCCATGCCGCCACCGCCTACGATTGGCCGCGGTTGCGGCAAGCGATCATTCAAATACATCCCAGCTTGAACGACGCTCCGTTCCCCGTTTACGAAGTACCGATACCGTTTTTCTACCCGCCGTTTTTTCTCTTTGCGGCGGCACTGCTGGCACTATTGCCGTTTCCGACCGCGTTCTGGATCTGGAGCACCGCAAAGCTGCTGTGCTGGGCGCTCGTTGTTTCCGCCATCCGGCCGCGCTTCGCCGTACTGCTGCTGGCATTCGGCGTGCCGGCCGTCCTGTACGATTTCATCGTCGGCCAAAGCTCCTTGCTGGCGGCATCGCTGCTCGGCGCGATTCTGCTGACGCTGGACCGGCGTCCGATCGTCAGCGGCTTCCTGATCGCGCTGCTGATCTTCAAGCCGCAATATGGCGTCCTGCTTCCCCTCGTTTTGATAGCTACTGGACGCTGGACCGTCTTCATCACAGCCAGTTTGGTGACACCGGTGCTCTTGCTGCTTACCGGGCTTACCTTCGGCTGGGACACTTTTGAGGGGTTCCGTGAGGCCGCCGTCTTCGCAACGACGCAGTTCCATCTCACCGGCACGCTGGCTTGGTACAAACTGCAGAGCGTCTACGGCGTGCTTCGGTTTGCCGGTTTTGGCTATGGATCGGCCATGGCACTGCACGTCGCGGTCGCTGCGGCAGCCGCGACGTGGACGCTGATCATATGGCGCCGCAATGTCAGCTTCGCCGTCAAGGCCGCGTGCCTGCTCGTCGCGACCCTGCTCGTCTCTCCCTACTTCGCGATCTACGATACGGCGCTACTGGCTCTCGCGATCATCTTTCTCATGAACGCGCCCATGGCCGAACATGGCGCGCTTCTCTCGAATCGCTCCGAACTACGGATCGGGTTCGGCGTGCTTGTCCTGGCGGGGTTTACCTACCCGGTCGCGCTCGTGCCCGTCGGTCCGTTCATGTGCGCGACCCTCGTCGCGATGATATGGATGCGATGCAGGCAACCCGGTGTTAAGTCGGATCTGGCTTACGGCTGACCAGGCCACCGCCAATTGGCGGACTTTCCGATAGCTCCCATCAATTCGTCTTCGGCGTGAGCATCTTGCCTTCGATCTTGGGAAGATCGTCGGTCGAGGCCGACTTGTCGCCGCCGGCACGGCGGGCGAGTTCGACCGTGAGCCGTTCGGCGGCTTCCGGCTGCATCAGGCCGAGGATGTCGGACATCTTGCGCGGCTGGATCTGCGAGGCGATCTGGTAGAGCACATTCATTTCCAGGCGATCGAACACCTTCGCGGCGTCCTTCGGCTTCATGTTCTCGTACATGGTGACGATGCCCTTGAAGCGCGCGGCATCGGCTTCCGCCTTTGCCGCGGCATCGGCATTCGTCTTGGCATCATTGGCCTTGGCCTCCTCGACCTTGGCCTCGATGCGCTTCTCGGCGGCCTTCAGCAGGCTTTCGCGGATCTCGACCTCGCGCGCACGCGTCTCGAGCTCCTGGCGGCGCGCCTGCAGCCGCTCCAGGATCGCGCGCTCGGATGCCGACACTTGCGGCGGCGCATCCAGGTTGACGACGACGCCATCGGGCTTGGACGGCTCCGCGGCCGGTGCGGCCGGCTTCGGCGCCTCGTCCTTCTTGGCGTCCTTGTGCTCGACCGATCCCGTGATGTCGCCGGGATCGGCCTTGATCTTGCTGTCAACCACCGCCTTGCCGGCGCCGGGGAAGTTGAAATTCTGTTGCGCCCAAGATGGGCCAGCCGGGCCGGCCGGCGGCGTATCGTCGGCGAACACGTAACCGCCATCGAGCACGAGGCCGGCGACCTTCAGCATCATCAGGCCGAAGATCGCGACCAGCACCACGGGCATCACTCTGATGTCACGAAGCAACTTCATGCAGCGAGACCGCCGGCCCTCCTGCGCTCGGTGAAGGCTTCAGCCGCCGCGGCAACCGCGTGCGCGGCCGAGACCCTGGGCGCCGGCGCCACTGGCGCGGCTGCTTGCGCCGGTGCCTGCGCGGGCTCGGACGGCCGCGCGGCCATCGCGATCTTGGACAGGCGGCGCACCACGTGGTCACCCTCCGCCAGCTGGTTCTTCAGCAGCGCCGACATCTGCGTCGCCGCATCGAGCTGATTGCCGAGGTTCTCGTTGACGTCGCGCACCGCGTGCTTCAACCCGCCGATCGCCCGCTCGGCGATCTCGGTCGCGGTGATCAGTTCGGCGATCGTCGCCTTCAGCGAATGTTCGTCGGCCTTCAGCCGCTGCAGCCGCTTGTTGAGCAGCCAGCAATAGCCGATCGTCAGCATCAGCAGCACGGCTACCAGACTCTCGATTGCTAGTCCAAGCACATGACTCATGGTGCCTCCATCATCTTGGTCCGCTCGTCCGCCTTCTCGAACATCGCGAAGGTGGTTTGGGGTTTACGCAAATTCTTGGTGACGCGGATCGCGACACGGTCGCCGACCCGGCCCATGCGCCCTTCCGTCAGGGTGACGTTGCCGCAGCGCACCGAGACCAGCGCGTCGGAGCGGATATCCAGCGGAAGGGTGTCGCCGACCTTGAGCTTCATCAGCTCCTTCAGCGGAATGTCCGCTTCATAGAGCACCGCGTCGACCGCGATCTCGGCCTGCGCCACTTCGGTGGCGAAATGGCCTTCCCAGATCGGGTCGCGACCGAATTTTTCGCCCATGAACATCTGCAACAGCACGTTGCGGATCGGTTCGATGGTGGCGTAGGGCAGCAGCAATTCGACATTGCCGCCGCGGTCTTCCATGTCGATGCGCAGACGCACCAGGATCGCGGCATTGGCCGGGCGGCTGATCGCGGCAAAGCGCGGGTTGGTCTCGAGCCGGTCGATCGTGAAGGTCACCGGCGACAGCGGCCGGAACGCCTGCTCGGCATCCGACAGCACCACCTCGACCAGGCGCTTGACGAGGTTGGTCTCGATCGTGGTGTAGGGCCGGCCCTCGATGCGCAGCTGGGTCTGGCCGCGGCGGCCGCCGAGCAGCACGTCGATCATCGAATAGATCAGGCTGGAATCGACGGTAGCGAGCCCGAAGTTCTCCCACTCCTCCGCCTTGAACACCGAGAGCACCGCCGGCAGCGGGATCGAGTTCATGTAGTCGCCGAAGCGCACCGAGGTGATGCGGTCGAGCGAGACCTCGACGTTGTCGGAGGTGAAATTGCGCAAGCTGGTCGTCATCAACCGCACCAGGCGGTCGAACACGATTTCGAGCATCGGCAGACGCTCGTAGGACACCATCGCGGAATCGATGATGGCGCGGATGCCGGAATGGTCGTCGAGGCTAACGTCGCCGACCGTGAAGCCGAGGAGATTGTCGATCTCCTCCTGCGACAGCACGCGCTCGCCATTGGTGCTCTTGCTGCCGAAGTCGCGGCTGCCGTCCTCGACCATGGCGGCCCATTGCAGCGCCATGTTCTCGGTGAGCTCGTTCTTGGCGGCTTCCGCCGCGGCCGCCGCGGGATCCTCGGAATCGAGCGAGGCTTCCCACTGCGCCGCAATGGCGTCCTGGTCCATCTGGTCGTTGCCGGCCATGGCTTACATCCACCCCGTCACTGGATCACGACTTCCTTGAACAGCACCGCGTTGACCTGGTTGGGTGCCAGCGCGAGGTTGACGCGTTTGGTCAGTTCTTCCTTGAGGCGGAACAGGCCGGCCGAGCCGTTGAGGTCGCTCGGGCGCAGCTCGCGCATGTAGGTCTGGAACAGGTCGGTAACGCGCGGCAGCGCCGGCTTGATCGCCTCGACCTGCTTCTCTTCCTTGACCTCGAGCACGAGCTTCAGCTTGAGATATTGCACGCGCTCGCCGGGCGCGCCGACCAGGTTGACCAGCATGTCCGGCACGTCGACGAAGCTCGGCGGCTTCGGCGGCGGCGCTTCGGCGTGCTGCTCCTCGCCGTGGCCGCGCATGAAGAAGAACCAGCCGCCGGCGCCCGCGCCGAGCACGACGAGGAAGCCGACGACGGCAATGATCAGCTTGAGCTTGCCCTTCTTCGGTGCGGCCGCGCCCTCGCCGCTGTCCGTCTTTTCCTCGTCCGCCATCGTCCGCTCGCTTCACTCTGAAGGATGCGAACGCGATTTGCCCCAGCCTTGGCCTGAAGACGCGATACAAATGCCGCCGGCGCACACGCGCCCCAATGCCGGCAACACTGGGGTCATAATGGTTAACGGAAGCTTAGGATTTACCATCCACTAGGAAAAAACTGCCGGGCAAACATGGTCAACAAGACCTTTCTGCCGCCCCTTGCGCGCCACGGCCAAACACCTAAGCCGTTCAAATAACACGCCATTCCAAGTTGGCACGGCTTTCGCTGAGAGGACGGCGTAACCTGAGGGTTTGGGAGAACCCAATGGTTACCGACGGGTCCGGCGTGAAGGTTTGGGAGAACCTGCATTCGGATCGCCTCACAGGGGAGAACCACCGATGCAGAATACGCTTCTGGTCGGCCTATCGAAGCAGATGGTGCTGGAACGGCAGATGGATGTCGTCTCCAACAACATCGCGAACATGAACACCAACGGCTACAAGGCCGACCGGTCGCTGTTCCAGGAATATCTGTCCTCGAACGCGCATGAGGACAATTTCGCCTCCTCCGACCGCCGCGTCTCCTTCGTGCAGGACCGCGCGACCTTCCACGATTTCGCGCAGGGCCCGACCGAAGAGACCAAGAACCCGCTCGACGTCGCGATTGACGGCAATGCCTTCCTGGTGGTGCAGACGCCGGGCGGCGAGCGCTACACCCGCGAAGGCAGCCTGCAGATCAACAATCGCGGCCAGTTGGTCACCGCTTCGGGCTACCAGGTGCTCGGCACCGCCGGCCCGATCACCTTCCAGCAGACCGACCACGACGTCTCGATCGCCGCCGACGGCAACATCACCGTGCTCGAGGGCACCTCCCGTCTCGACTCGATCCGCGGCAAGCTGCGCCTCGTCTCGTTCGCGCAGGCCCAGCGCCTGCTGAAGGAAGGCTCCAACCTCTACGCGCCGGGCGAAGGCACGCAGGCTCTGCCGGACACCAAGGCCCAGATCCGCCAGGGCTTCATCGAGAAGTCGAACGTCAATTCCGTCGTCGAGATGAGCCGCATGATCGAGATCACGCGGACCTACACCCAAATCGCCTCGCTGCTGCAGCAGCAGAGCGACCTGCACAAATCGGCGATCGAGAAACTCGCCGACGTGCCGAACTGATCCAGGGGATTGACCGATGCGCGCACTTTATACAGCTGCGACCGGAATGGCGGCACAGGAACTCAGCGTTCAGGTGATCTCCAACAACATCGCGAACCTGCGCACCACCGGCTACAAGAAGCAGCGCACCGCGTTCCAGGACCTGATCTACGACCATGTGCGCCGGGTCGGCGCGCAGGCCTCCGACCAGAACACCATCATGCCGATGGGCATCGACCTCGGCGGCGGCGTCAAGACCGTCGGCACGCCGCGCATGATGACCCAGGGCACGCTGTCGCCGACCGGCAACGATCTCGACATCGCGATCCGCGGCGAAGGCTTCTTCAAGATCCTGATGCCGGACGGCACCTTCACCTACACCCGCGACGGCTCGTTCCAGATGGACAATCAGGGCCGCATCGTCAATGCGCAGGGCAATTTGCTGCAGCCGACGATCACGATCCCACAGAACGCGTCCGGCCTCACCATCAATGCGCAAGGCCAGGTCTCGGTGACCCTGCCGGGCCAGACCGCATCGACCAACATCGGCCAGATCGGCCTGACCCGATTCATCAACAAGGCCGGCCTGATGCCGATCGGCGACAATCTGTTCCAGGAAACGCCGGCCTCCGGCCAGCCGCAGGACGGCACCGCCAACACCGACGGCTACGGCGACATGCAGCAGAGCAACCTCGAACAGGCCAATGTCGAGGTGGTCTCGGAAATCTCGGACCTGATCGCCGCGCAGCGCGCCTATGAGATGAACTCGAAGGTGGTCTCCGCCGCCGACCAGATGATGCAGTCGACCTCCAACCTGTTCCGCTGAGGATGATGTCGATGATCGCCCGCTCACTCCTGATCGCAGCCGCGCTCCTCGCCGTCACCGTGGCGCCGTCCGCCGCGCAAAGCCGTCGCGAGACGATCGCGGTGCCGACGCTGCGCGCCAGCATCACGGTCGCCGACGACATCGTGCGGGTCGGCGACCTCATCGACAACGCCGGCAGCGCCGGCAGCGTCGCGGTCTACCGCGCGCCGGACCTCGGCACGACAGGCACGCTGCCGGTCGCGCAAGTGCTCAACGTGTTGCGCTCGCACCAGGTGATCGGCGTCGATACCCGCGAGCTGAAGGAGATCACCGTCACCCGGCTGGCGCGCACCATCGACAGCAAGGAGATCGAGCAGCAGGTGTCGCGCGCGCTGGAGGGCCGCCACGGGCTCGGCAGGGCCGGCAACATCGCGCTGACCTTCGACCGCGATCCCGGCGACATCCGCCTCGAGGCCACCAATACCGGCGCGATGCAGCCGATCGCCGTGCGCTACGACCCGCGCTCGACGCGTTTCGACCTGACCTTCGAGATCGGCAGCGACGCCGGCGCCGCGCCGTCGAAGCTGCGCTTCACCGGAACCGCGATCGAAACCATCGAGGCCGCCGTGCTGACGCGCAATGTCGAGCGCGGCGACGTGTTGAAGGCCTCCGACGTGATCGTCGAGCGCCGTCCGAAGGCCGAAATCGGCAACGACGCGGCGGTGCGCGACAGCGCCGTCGGCATGCAGGTCCGCCGCCAGCTCCGCCCCGGCCAGGCGCTGCGCGTCGCCGACCTCGCGAAGCCCGATCTCGTCACCCGCGACCAGAACGTCACGCTGATCTACCGCACCGCTGGCCTCTACCTGACGATCCGCGGCAAGGCGATGGATGGCGGCGCCGAGGGCGACACCGTCAGCGTGATGAATCTGCAGTCCAAGCGTGCCGTCTCCGGCGTCGTCACCGGCCGCGGCGAGGTCTCGATCTCGGTCGCGACCCCGCGCGCGGCGCCGACCGCCGACGCCACCGAATCCAATTCCGCTTCCGTCAAGCTGAGTTCAGTCGCACCAAACGCCGAGTAAAGTTCATGTCCCAGTACCGCATCAACCGCCTCGTCCTGACCGGTGCGCTGCTCGCGCTCGGAACGATCGCCAGCGGTTGCTCGTCGATCGACCGTCTCTCCCAGATCGGCGAGCAGCCGAAGCTGTCGTCGATCGACAATCCGACCACCCAGCCCGGCTACAAGCCGGTGCAGATGCCGATGCCGAAGCCCGAGGTCGCCTCCTACAGCCCGAACTCGCTGTGGCGCAGCGGCTCCCGCGCCTTCTTCAAGGATCAGCGCGCCGCGCGCGTCGGCGACATCCTGACCATCACGGTGAACTTCACCGACAAGGCCGCGATCGCCAACGAGACCCAGCGCAGCCGTACCAACTCCGAGGATTCGGGCGTCACCAACTTCCTGGGCTCGCAGACCATCACGCAGCCGAACAAGATCCTCCCCGGCCGCATCCTGACCGCCGACTCCACCGCCTCCAGCGACGGCAAGGGCTCGGTGAACCGCCAGGAAGCGTTGCAGACCAACGTCGCCGCGGTCGTCACCCAAGTGCTGCCGAACGGCAACCTCGTGGTCGAGGGCAAGCAGGAGATCCGCGTCAATTTCGAAATCCGCGAGCTGATCGTGGCCGGCATCGTGCGCCCGGAGGACATCCAGAGCGACAACACGATCGATTCCTCGAAGATCGCCCAAGCCCGCATCGCCTATGGCGGCCGCGGCCAGATCACCGACGTGCAACAGCCGCGCTACGGCCAGCAGGTTCTCGACGTGCTGCTGCCCTTCTAACGGCATGATCCCGAAGAGTGGAAACCGGTTTTCGGAAACGGATCATGCCTGAGTAGGACCTTTACGAGCTCCCACATCTCGTCGCGAACCTAGGCGCGGCGCGGTGTACCAACACGGCCCTCGCTAGCTCCCCTGGCGAGGGTCGTGGCTTTTTGTGACCGGTGGCGTGCGCCGGCGCGATCGCCGCGCACCAGTCCGATACCGCTTCACGAAAGTCGCGCCATCGCCTTGTCGGTTCGTTAACCCTCGCAGCAGCGCGCAGTAGAAGTCCCGGCGCTTGCAACGTAGGGAGACGACAACGCAGGGTTTTCTGTTTGTATGACGGTCATGCAAAGAGACGGACGATATGCGGCGTGGTTCCGGACGCCGCGGGGCGAAGGCACCGGAATAGTCCAGCTTGCAAATGGCAGGATCTCGGGCGGCGACGCCATGTTCATTTATGGCGGCACCTATCAACTCGATCAGGACCGCTTCACGGCGACGCTGACGACGCATCGCTATGCCGACGGCCCGTTCACCACCGTGTTCGGATGTGATGAGGTCGAGGCGCAGCTGACCGGCTCGTTCAACGGCAACCGGGCGGTGTGCTCGGGCACGGCCAAGCAGGCCCCCGGCGTGCTGTTCGAAGCCACGCTGTTTCTGCAGCAACAGGAGCCGGAGCCCGCCCCCGGCCCAAGGACCACGACTACGCGCGCGGATGTGGCGAGGCTGCCGAAGCTCCCCGGCCGGCGCACGACGGTCGTGAGCAGGCGTTTCAGCTAATCCGTCCGCAATCCCGATGGCGTCGCCACCCGGTCCGGCGTACGATCGCGCATGCGCGAAGCGCAGCCCGATCGATGCAGCCGGAAGGAGGAACGCATGTATGCCGCCATCCGTCACGCCAAGGCGAAGACTGGTAGCGCCGAGGAACTCGCGCGCCGGATCAAGGAAGGCGCAATCCCGATCATCAGCGACGTTGAAGGCTTCATGGCCTATTACGTGGTCTATGCCGGCGACGATACCGTCACCGCGATCAGCGTCTTCAACAACCATGCCGGCGCCGAAGAGGCCAACCGCCGCGCGCTGGCCTGGATCGATGACAATCTCGGCCCATTGCTGGTCGGCCAGGCCACCGCGGTTGCGGGTCCAGTGATCGTGCATACCAAGGCATAACGGCCGCAACCGGGTTGCGGGTCCGGTGATCGTGCATACCAAGGCATAACGGCCGCAACCGGGTTGCGGGTCCAGTGATCGTGCACACCATAGCCTGACGGCAGCGCCCGGCAAACTTCGCCCGGCAGAAGCTGCCGGCGGCGCGTCGTGCGCGCGTGGCGGCGTCGCGATCCCGTTGAAATCACGGCTGCAACGGATGGCACGCCATTTGCTCCACGATTGCAGCATTGCAATGGGGACTGCGCGCGCAGATGACGTCGATCTCGGCCCTTGGATCGGTCACCGCCAGCATGACGACTGGCACATTGAAGAAACCGCTGACCGCCGACGCCACCGGCGGCAGCTCGCTCGGCGACACCGTCGAGCAGAAGTTTCTGAAATATGCGCAGATGAGCCCGATGGACCGGATGCGCGCGAACATCCTCAAAAGCATGGGCATGTCGGAAGAAGATCTCAAGAACATGACGCCGGATCAGCGCGCCACGGTCGAGCAGAAGATCAAGGAGCTGATCGAGCAGGCGTTCCAGAAGAACGCCGGCAAGGCCGGCCAGGCGGTCGACATCTCGGCCTAGCTTGCCTGCGCGGGAGCGCGACGCATTCACGCGTCGGGCCTGTCGCTCAGGACAATGAAGACCTTGCCGCCGAAGTCGTATCGCGCGACCTCGCGCATGCCGAGCCGCAGATGCGCCTTGAGCGAACGCGGGTTGTCTTCCCTGATGAACAGGATTGCCTCGCGGCCGGGGAACGTCGCCTGAAGCTTCGCGTACAACGCATCCAGCACGCCAAGGCCGCGCGCGTCCCGCGAGACGCACACCGGACCATAAACATACGCATCTGCCCGCCCCGGCCAGGCCTTCAGCATGGCCTGCACCGGCGGCGCCTCGCCATATCCCTTCTCCGATGTCAGGAGCGCGCCGAGCAGTCTGCCCTCATCGTCGGTCGCGACGACGATCGATTGCCCGCTTGCAATGCGCGTCTCGATCACGTCGCGCGGCCATTGCCCGAGCAGCATGCCACCGTGCTCCCCGTTGTTGGCCGTCAACAGCGCGGAGATGGCGTCCGCATCGGACAATGTGGCGAGCCTGGTCTTGATCATCGCGGATGGATCGCGAGCACCATGGCGGCGCAGCTCACGCCTTCTTCTTTGCGGTCGCGCGGGTACCCGCGGCCTTCTTTGCCGGCTTCTTCGCAGATTTCCTGGATTTGGCCTGGTTGAGTTCGATCGCAGCACGAATGAGCGTCTTCAGCGCAGGGGCGTTGATCTTGTCGCCCTCGAACAGATCGATCGCGCGCCGCGCATTGCCCTCGAAGCCGGTGTTGAACAGCTTGTCGGGGTCGGGCAGCTGCGCGCCATACATGAAGGTCAGCTTGACCTTGCCCTTGTGGGCGTTGCCGACCGCAATGATGCCGTCGCGCGACCACACCGGGCTGCCCATCCACTTCCACTCCTCGATGATCTCAGGATCGGCGGCGAGGATGCTCTTGCGCAGGCTGGCGAGCGTCTTGCCGCGCCAGTCGGTGAGGTCCTCGATCATCCGGTCGATACGTTCCGATGCCGTCATTGCTGTCTCTCGCGCCTCATCCGCCCCAAGTCGTCACGTCATGCAATCACACTTGGGACGCGGACGTCGATCCCCCATGCTGACGCCGCGGCGACAGATATGGCAACGCGAACAGATAAAGGCCGCTGAGCAGCATGAAGATCAGCGGGAACAGCGCTACCAAGCCGATCCAGACCGCCTGCTGCTGCAGGACCATGGCGACGATGTTGATGATGACGGCGACCGTGAAGGCGATCGAGAGCCAGCGGTGCGATTGCCGGATCCAGTTGTTCCAGTTCAATGTGACCTCCTGTTGGTGAGTGAATGATCCAGCGTCATTGTGAGGAGCTTCCGACAAAATTGCAGAGCAATTTTGCGCTGAAGCGACGAAGCAATCCATCTATCCGTGTATGCGGCACGATGGATTGCTTCGCCGAGCCTGTCATCGGGCGGCGCTATGCGCCGACCCGTTGGCTCGCAATGACGAGAGAGAGAGAGGCCGTCAACCTTGCTGCGCCATCAGCTGATCGAGATTCTCGAGGAACTGCTTCCATCCGGCATGAGCGCCGCCATAGGCCTGCTTCTGATGCGGCTGGAAGCCGGACTGCTCGACGCGCAGATGGGTGCCGGTCGCCGTCGGCGTCAGCGTGAAGACCACAACGCTCTCGAGATTGTAGGCGGCATCCGCATGCACGAAATTCCAGGTGTAGGACAGCGTCCTATGCGGCTCCACAGCGAGCACCTTGCAGTCCAGCACGCCGCCCCACTCGCCGCGCAGGTTGAAGCTGTGCCCGACCTCGGGCTTGAAGTCGTTCTTCATCAGCCACTCCTCCATCAGATGCGGTTGGGTCAGCGCGCGCCAGAGCTTTTCCGGCGGATGAGGAAATTCACGCTCGACGATCGCGGAACGCGTTTCAGCGGTGGTCTTGTTCATTGGTCCATCCTTTTGAGGAGATCTTCGAGGTGGTCGAACCGGTTCTGCCAGAAGCCCGCCATCTGGCTGGTCCAGTCGATCAGCGGCGCCAGCGCGCCGAGTTGCGCGCTGTAATGGGTCTGCCTGCCTTCATGGCGGTCGCGCACCAGCCCGGCCTGCTTCAGCACGCCGAGATGCTTCGACACCGCCGGCTGCGAGATCCTGGCGCGGGCCGTCAGCGCGCCGACGGTCTGCTCGCCCTCGCGGCACAGGCGCTCGAAGATGGCCCGGCGGGTCGGGTCTGCGAGGGTTCGAAACAGGATGTCGTGAGCGTCTGGCATTTGCGATCAATAACCCATTGGTTATGGATTAACATATAACTATCCAGCTATGGATAAGTCAACCGCAAACTTCGGCGGCTCGACAGCGGCCGCGCCACCTGAGGCTTTCCGGCTCGATGGCACAACAAGACCGCCCGCGCCTTTCATAACCCGCAGGTTATCCGGTGGCACCGATCGGCCCGTCGGGCAACTCAGGGCGGAACGAAGAGCAAAGCTCGGGCAAATCATGTCGCGAGAACGCGGAAGTTTGACTCACAACGCGCGCAACACATTCAATGTCGTCCTGGCGAAAGCCAAGACCCATTACCCCAAATGAGCGTTGTTGCGCGATGCTGGGGCCACGATCCCGCTCATCATCAAGTGCGGTGGTTATGGATCCTGGCTTTCGCCAGGACGACGATCGTGTGTGTGCGTGGAATCCGCTCTGTTATCACCCGGCTCGCCGCCTCCGCTGAAGCTTCGGCGCGCCAAGGACGCGTGGCCTCGTCGAAGCCTTGGCGAAGACGGGACCGGGCGATCCAGTACGCCGCGGCCTCTCGGATCAAGCACAGCCGTCTCTGCAATACTGGATCACCCGCTTTCGCTTTAGCGGGTCATCACACCGCGCTGTTTGACATCTTGAATTGCGACTCGTCCTCACCGTCATCCCTGCCTAGTGCGCAATTGCACATGGGAGCAGGGACCGAGCATGAAACCGTGTCGTTGCGGTGGCACTGCGCATGATCTACAACCTTTGCACGGACGCGATTGCTATTCCCGGATAATTTTACGGAGATTTTTGATGTGCCAGCTTTGCGAAATCGCAGCTCCCACCCAGACCTCCCGGCGCCGCTTCCTCGCTGCCGCGGCCTGCACCGCCGCCAGCCTCGCCCTTGCCCCGCCGGTTTCCGCCAGGGAAACCAAATCGCCGCCGAAGCCGCAGAATGTGCTGGCGCCGGACGCGGCGCTGGAGCGGCTGGTGAAGGGCAATCTCCGCTATGTCGAAGGCGTCTCGCGGCGGCATGATTTCAAGCACGAGCGCGAGGCGCTGGCCGGCGGACAGAATCCGTTCGCCGGCATCCTGAGTTGCGCGGACTCCCGCATCGCACCGGAATACGCCTTCGACACCGGCCGCGGCGATCTGTTCGTCTGCCGCATCGCCGGCAATTTCGCCAGCGACGAGACCATCGCGAGCCTTGAATATGCATCGGCCGTGCTCAACGTGCCGCTATTCATGGTGCTCGGCCACGACAGTTGTGGGGCGGTCGACGCCGCCATCAAGTCGCTGAAGGACAACACCACCCTGCCCGGCCATCTGCCCTCGCTGGTCAATGCGATCGCACCGGCGGTGAAGGCGACCGAGGGCAAGGGAGGCGACCGGCTCGCCAACGCCATCAGGCAGAACGTCATCGACAACGTCGCGAAACTGAAATCGGCGACGCCGATCCTTAGCGCCGCGGTCGATCAGGGCAAGCTCAGGGTGGTCGGCGCGGTCTATCGGCTTACCGACGGCAAGGTCGAGCTCGTCACGGACGCCAATCGGCCGACGACTTGAAAGTCAGGTGAATTCAGTAAAGTCAGGTCAAGGTCGCGCAACACACTCGGTGTCGTCCCTGCTTTCGCATGCTTTCGCAGGGACGACGTCCTTATGTGGAGGCAGGCTCGCACAACGTCACCTCACGTAAAGGCCGCTTCCACCTTGCCGAGGCCGTCGAGCTCCATCACGACCGTGTCGCCCGCGTTCAGCCACACCGTCTTGACCAGGCTGCCGGTCAGTACGATCTGGCCGGCATGCAAGCCACGGCCTTCGGTAGCGAGATGATTGGCGAGCCAGGCGAGCGCGTTGTGGGGATGCCCGAGCACGTCGGCGCCGGTGCCGCGGCCTTCTTCCTTGCCGTTGACGATCGCGCGTCCCGCGACCGCGCGCAGATCGGGCACGGTGATGCGCGGCACCTCCTCCCCGAGCACGCAACCGGCGGCGAAGAAGTCGTCGGCAATCAGCGTCGGCGCGCCCAATGTCTCCCATTTGACGTAGCGGTCGTCGACGATCTCGATCGCGGGATAGTAGGCATCGATCGCTTCCGCGACCCATTCGGCGGTGAACGGCGCCTCGCTGGGAGCGAGATTGCGGGCGAGCCGCACCGCGATCTCGCACTCGACGCCGACATGGACGAACTCGGCGGCCGGCAGCCGCACGCCGCTGTCATGCACGACCTTCTCGAACACGCCACCGACGCAGGGGTGCGGGATGTTGATATATTCCTGCATCACCGCGCTGGTGCAGCCGATCTTGTAGCCGACGAGGCTGCCGACGTGTGGCTGCATCAGAGCGTGCAACGCGTACTGCACCTGATAGCCTTCGGCCTCGTCGCGCGGCAGCACGTCCTTCGGAAGCGCCTTGAGCGGCGCCCGGCTGCGGCGCGCGCTGGCAATCGCCTTTGCGGCCGCGAGGACCCGATCCATCTGCGCAGCCTCCCTGGTGTTCTCGGCGGCGCGGTGGCGCCTCCGTCTGCTCGCTGCAATTCAGCACTCGCCGACGCGTCTGGCAAGCACGCTGCACGGGAGTTGCCGTCAGGCCTTGACGAGGCCGAGCCGGATCAGGCTCTCCGCGGTCGCGACGATCATCTCCTCATTGCCGCGCGGGCGCCAGCCGAGCAGGTGCTGCGCCTTGGCGCTGGTCGCGCGGCGCACCTTGCCGAGCAGCGGCAGCGCGGCACGGGCCATCGGGTTGCGCCGTGCGGCGAGCCGCATCATCCAGTCCGGCGCCTGGAACCGCGGCACGCGCCGCGCCTTGCTGCCGCGTTTTGCGCGCAGCACCCGGGCGACCCCGAGGATCGACATGGTCTCGCCGGCGACCGCCAGGAAGCGCTCACCGCTGGCCTCGGGCGACATCATGGCGCGCAGATGCAGGTCGGCGACATCGCGGACGTCGACGAGGCCGAAATCGATCCGCGGCACCGCCGGCATCGCGCCGTCGAGCAGCGCCTTGATGATGCCGATCGACTCGGAGAAATCGGCACCGAGCGCCGGGCCGAACACCGCGGTGGGGTTGACCACGGCAAGCTCGAGGCCATTGCCTTGGCGCGCCACGAAATCCCAGGCGGCGCGCTCGGCCAGCGTCTTGGATTTCGGATAGGCCTGCACGCCCTCGCCATCGAGATTGGACCATACGGTCTCGTTGAACGGCGCCGCCTGCGGCGGATGGCCGTAACCGATTGCCGCGAACGACGACGTCACGACCACGCGCTTGACGCCGGCGTCGCGCGCGGCGCGCAACACCCGCAGCGTGCCTTCCCGCGCCGGGACGATCAGCTCATTCTCGTCCTCGGGCACATAGGCGCCGAGCGGTGATGCGACATGCAGCACGTAGTCGCACTCGGTGGCCGCCTCGCGCCAGCCATCGTCGCGCAGCAGGTCGGCGGTGACGAAGCCGACCTGGTCGGGCGCCAGCGCGCCACCCTCGCGCAGCATCGCGATCACGTCGTTGCTGCGACCCGGATTGCGCACCGTCGTTCGCACCGCATGCCCGTCGGCGAGCAGCTGCAGAATCGTATGCACGCCGATGAATCCCGATCCGCCTGTGACCAAAACCGTGCTCATGTCCCTGCCCTCTTCATGGTTCGGCGGATGGGCCCAACATTGCACTGCCCGCCCTGCACAGGCCGCATCTGGTCACTATCTGATCTTGGACAAGTAGGATGAAATTCGAGACCGGTATGGAAAACAATACCAGCGATATGTGTGACGGCGGTGAATGCGAGAGCTGCCCCACCGACCCCAATGTGCTGATCGAATTCAAGCACGCGATCCATGCGCTCGGGGGGAAATGGAAGCTCGAGATCCTGTTCACGCTGATGAATGGCGGTGTGCGGTTCGGCGCGCTGCGCCGCGCGCTCGCGCCGATCACCCAGCACATGCTGACTGCGCAGCTGCGCGAGCTCGAGCGCGACGGCCTGGTGGCGCGCAGGGTGCTCGCCGAGAAGCCGCTGCAGGTCGAATACGAGCTGACGGATTCGGCCTGGAGCCTGACGCCGGCTTTCCGCGAATTGCTGGCATGGTCGAAGACGTTCGGCCCGCGCCGTCAGGCGGAGGCAAGCGAGGCGATACTCGGAGCCGGGTTAGCCTGAATATCGCCTCGCCTTCAGATCGGCGTCCGATCACTCCATGCCAAGCGCCTTTCGGATCGCGATCTCGACCGGCGAATACGCGCCATCCGCGCGTTCCAGCCGGTATGGTTCGCCGGCAGCGAGCGACGGCTGGGCCATGAAGCGCGGTGTCGTGCCCCGATGCTTCTGCGCGGCAGGCACCAGCAACGGATGGCACAGATAGACCGTGCCGGCCTCCCCGGTCGCGAGCGCGACCTCGCAGTCGGCGCCGACATCGTCGAGCACCATGCGTGCGCGCCCGGCCTCGCCCGCCGGCGCGAGGTGGCGCGCCATCGGCCAATGCGAGCCGACCCTGATCCGGGTCGGCGCGTCGTCCTCGCCGACGTCGGAGAACAGGAACAGCATCAGCAGCGCCCGGCCGCGCGAGACGACATTGGCCCGCCGGGCGGAGAAGTCGCTGCGCTCGTTCGGGTCGCAATCCTCGCCGGGGAAGCTGACGTCGATGTGCCAGCCAGCATCGCCGGGATCGTCCGGATGCGGTAAGCGCACCGGAAAGGTTCCGATGTCGTCGCGCGGACGCCAGCGGCCGGGACCGGCGATCTGATCGAACGCCCGGTGCAGTAGCGGCGTGTTGATCGCTTCGCGAAACGGCGTACCGCCGTACCCCGGCAACCGGATCACCGGTTGGGTCCAAGTCAAAGGGTCGTGCTCGCTGCATGGCAGGTCGCGCCACATGACGGCGCGTCCCCGGTCGGCGAGTTCCCGGGGAAAGGCGCTATCGATCCGGACAAAGCCCTGCTGGATGAATTGCTCGATCCGCGCGCCGTCAAGCGCACGCGCGTCGTTTCGATGGGTCATGATTGTCTCTCAAACTGTCGCCAGCCATCGATGCTCCGCGATGCGCGGAACCTGACCGGCTCATTCGGTTTCACTGGAATCCCAGGAGCGAAAGCTCGTGGGGCCGCTCAGCGCTTCCAGGAGGAAGCGGGATCAGCCCAGCAAAAACACCGAAGCGATGCTGAGAGTGCGTGTCATCATGGCGGCGCGAACGTACAACCGGTACGCGCCGGCAGCAATCCGTGGCGATCCGTCGCCACTATTCGTCGCGATAGACCTTCTCGCGCTTCTCGTGGCGTTCCTGCGCCTCCACCGACAGCGTTGCGATCGGGCGGGCTTCGAGCCGCTTCAGCGAGATCGGTTCACCGGTCTCTTCGCAATAGCCGTAGGTGTTGTCTTCGATGCGCTGGAGCGCCGCGTCGATCTTGGAGATCAGCTTGCGCTGACGGTCGCGGGCACGAAGTTCGATCGCGCGGTCGGTTTCCGAGGACGCTCGGTCCGCGAGGTCGGGATGATTGACGTTCTCTTCCTGCAACGTCTGCAACGTGACCTTCGATTCGCGGAGGATTTCATCCTTCCAGGCCAGCAGCTTGGCGCGGAAATAATCGCGCTGCCGCTCATTCATGAAAGGCTCTTTTTCAGTCGGCCGGTAGTTCTTCAGCTTTTCCAAAGGCAGCCATGTCCCTGTCAGGCGGAGGGAACACAACTCCTCCGCGCGGCGCCTTATATAGCCACGTCATGTGACAGACAATATCTGCCACCGCGAAAGGCGGGCCGCCCCCAAGGCCTTGCACAGGCAAACTTATCCGCCCTGCCCGGGGACGGCCCTGCCCCCTCAATAGCCGACCGTGAAACGGCGGCGGATATGGGCCGGGCGCTCGATTTCGTCGGCGAGTGCAACTGCGAAATCCTCAAAGGAGATCGAGCTTTTGCCGTCGGCGGCGGTCAGGATCTGGTCGGTTCCGAGGCGGAACTTGCCGGTCCGCTCGCCGGCCACGAACAGCGCCGAGGGCGACAAGAAGGTCCAGTTCAGGTCCTTCTCCTGGCGCAGCAGGTCGAGGAATTCAGCCCCCTTGGAGGCCTCGGCCTTGTATTGGGGCGGAAAGTTGGGGGTGGTCACCAGGCGGACGCCCGGCGCCACCTCAAGGCTGCCGGCGCCGCCGACCACGAGATAGCGGCCGACCCCGGATGCCTTGGCCGCCCCGATCAGCTTGGCGGGGTCGCTGGCCAGGAAATGGATCGAACTGACCGCGGCATCGTGGCCGGCCCACAGCGCGGCCAAGGCGCCCTGGTCGTTCGCGTCACCCTTGCGGGCGGTGACATTGGGCAGGCTGGCGATCTTCTCCGGGTTGCGGGCGATGGCGGTGACGGCGTGGCCGCGGCGGGCGAGTTCCGCGGTGATGCGCGAGCCGGCCTGGCCGGACGCGCCGGCGATGGCGATCTTCATCTCAAGTCTCCGATTGATGGTTTCCAATGGTGACTAGATAGCGAAAAGGATGTAGGTGTGAAGAAGGCACTCTCGCCTCACCTGATCACGCCGGAGTAACCGCGATGAAAGCCACGAGCCTCAAGCCGGACGCCTATGCCGCCAATTGCCCGACGCGCCAGATCCTCGACCGGGTCGGCGACAAATGGGCGGTGCTGATCCTGCTGCTGCTGCGCAGCGAGCCGATGCGCTTCAACCAGCTCCGACGCGCGATCGAAGGCATCTCGCAGAAGATGCTGTCGCAGGTGCTGAAAAGCCTGGAGCGCGACGGGCTGCTGCGCCGCCGGGCGATCGCAACGGTGCCGGTGACGGTGGAGTATTCAATCACGCCGCTCGGATCGACGCTCGCCGAAGCCGTCGATCCGCTGCGCGACTGGGCCGAACGGAATCTGAAGGACGTGCTGGCCGCGCAGCGCCGCTACGACGCGCAGCGCAAGGCGCTGGCGGCCTGAGGCACCTGCAGGCACCAGCGGCGTCGGACAGGTGAGTTGATCGGGAGGAGCCTAGTATTGCCCGGCCTTGGCGAGCTCGACCTCGACGCGCAGTTCGATCTCGCCGAGCACGGCATCGAGGCCGGGGTCGCCGGAGGATTCCTTCAGGCTCGCCGCGGCGTCGCGCAGCCGGTTCACCGTGGAGGAATCGAAATTGCCGGACAGCAGACCGAGCTTGAGCGCATCGAGCACGTCGAGCGCGCCCTTGCCGCGGGCCACCGAGCGCTTGCGGCGCTCGGTCGGGTCCTCGACGCCCTGCAGCGCGAGCAGCGCATCGAGGCTGGCGGCGGCCTTCGGCGCCGCGGTGGAGCGGACCTCCTCCTGCGCGGTCGTCGCATCCGGCAGCGAGAAGCCGCTCGACGAGGTGCGCCGCGTGGCGCTGGTGGACGTGCCAAGCGTGGTGCCGTTCGGTCCGTAGATGCGCATCGTCGTGATGATCCCGCAGGCCTGAATGGGCCGAGCATCGCTGTTTTATGGTTAACGGCGCGTAAACGACCCGGCAATTTCTGCCGCCGCGCGGCAGTTTCGCGCTCCCTGGCGAACCGGAGCAAAATGACGACCCGACAATTTCGATAAATATATCAACACATTGCCCAAGCGAAGCAGAGTGGCACGCAGCTCGCATGGTTAATGGCGGATCGCCGTCATGGGAGTGTCGCGCGATCCGCGAGTTCAGTTCGAGGGGAGCATCGGGATGCCCGGCATCCGCATCGCAAATCTGTTCGGAGTGGCCTGCGCCGCGCTGCTGGCGCTGGCGGCCTCCGTCATGCCGGCGGCCGCGACGTCGCGGATCAAGGATCTCGCCAATATCGAGGGCGTGCGCCAGAACCAGCTGATCGGCTACGGCCTCGTGGTCGGCCTCAACGGCACCGGCGATACGCTCAACAACATCCCCTTCACCAAGCAATCGCTGCAGGCGATGCTCGAGCGCATGGGCGTCAACATCCGCGGCGCCACCATCCGCACCGGCAACGTCGCCGCGGTGATGGTGACCGGCAATCTGCCGGCGTTCGGCACCCAGGGCACGCGCATGGACGTCACCGTCTCGGCGCTCGGCGATGCCAAGAACCTGCAGGGCGGCACCCTGCTCGTCACCCCCCTGCTCGGCGCCGACGGCAATGTCTATGCGGTGGCGCAGGGATCGGTGGCGGTCGCCGGCTTCGCGGCCGAAGGTGCCGCCGCCAGCGTCGTGCGCGGCGTGCCGACCGTCGGCCGGATCGCCAACGGCGCCATCATCGAGCGCGAGATCGAATTCGCGCTCAACCGCCTGCCCAATGTGCGCCTCGCGCTGCGCAACGCCGACTTCACTACCGCCAAGCGGATCGCCGCTGCGGTCAATGACTATCTCGGCGTCAAGACCGCCGAGCCGATCGATCCCTCCACGGTGCAGCTTGCGATCCCGACGGAGTTCAAGGGCAACGTCGTCGCCTTCCTGACCGAGATCGAGCAGCTGCAGGTCGATCCCGATCTGGTGGCCAAGATCGTGATCGACGAGCGCTCCGGCATCATCGTGATGGGCCGCGACGTTCGCGTCGCCACCGTCGCCGTCGCGCAGGGCAATCTCACCGTCTCGATCTCCGAGAGTCCGCAGGTCAGCCAGCCCAATCCGCTGTCGCGCGGCCGGACAGTCGTGACGCCGCGCACCAGCGTCGGCGTCAGCGAGGACGGCAAGAAGTTCGCCGTGGTCAAGGACGGCGTCTCGCTGCAGCAACTGGTCGATGGCCTCAATGGCCTCGGCATCGGACCGCGCGACCTCATCAGCATCCTGCAGGCGATCAAGGCCGCCGGCGCGATCGAAGCCGACATCGAGGTGATGTGATGGCGAGCCTGATCAACAGCACCACCGGCAGCATGCCGAACAAGGCGTTGATGCCGATGTTCAACGGCCGCCCCGATCCCGTGCTGCAGGACGCGCTGAAGAAGGTGACGCCGCAGCAGGCCGCCAAGGCGAAGGCGACCGCGACCGATTTCGAATCGATGTTCCTGAATTCGATGTTCTCGCAGATGACGACCGGCCTGAAGGGCGATGGCCCGTACGGCGACACTGTCGGCACCGGCGCGTGGCGGTCGATGCTGACCGACGAATACTCGAAGAATTTCGCCAAGGCCGGCGGCGTCGGCATTTCCAACGAAGTGTTCCGCTCGCTGATCCTGCAGCAGGCGAACAAGAGCTAGGGTTTCAAGGAGCAGCGCGATGAACCAGCGTCCACAGCAGCCGCGGCCAGTAGCATCCGCCTCCGCCGCGCGGTCCGCGACGTCGACGCCGCCGGACGTCGCGCGTCTCGCCAACGAGCTGACCGAAGTGATGAGCGGCCTGCTTGCCGTGATCGAGCAGGAGACCGAGTTCGTCCGCACCGGCAAGATCCGCGAGAGCATGCGGCTCGAGCCGCAGAAGTCCGAGCTGTCGCGGCGCTACATGCTCGCGGTGGAGCATCTGAAATCGATGCAGAAGATGCTGTCGCAGACCGATCCCGAGCTGCTCGCGACACTGCGCCGTCATCACGAGACATTCCGCGCCATGCTGCAGGTCAATTTGACCGTGCTCGCAACGGCGCACGCCGTCTCCGAAGGCATCGTGCGCGGCGTCAATGCCGAGGTGCAGCGCCGCAACATTCCGAACACCTATACCGCGAGCGGACAGCGCGCCACGCCGGGCCCCCGCAACATGACGCCGATCGCGGTCAGCCGCACGCTCTGACGCCTACGCTTACAATTTAGCTCAATTCGACGCCGCCCAGGCAGCGCGGCATTCAGCGTGTTTTCTAACAGCCTGTTGAGAGGTTCCCCGTAGAGTTGCGGACCGTGAGGGGTTGGGATTTGACTCAAGCAAACTAGTGCCTGTGCACTACGAGGCTGCCATGAGTACAGATTTCAACATCAAGCCGGTGGGGGCACCGGTCGCGGCGCCGATGGTCTCTCCCACGAGCGATACGGCGCAGAAGGCGGTCAAGACTGAACTGCCGGCGAGCCAGAGCGTCACCGCTCCGGAGCCGAGCGTGCGCGTCACCATCGATCCCGACGTCGTCAACGCATCGATTTCAAATCAGGCTCCGTCGGTCAGCGACCAGGTCATCATCGACCGCGACGCGCGCGCCGTGGTCTATCAGGTGGTCGACAATCGCACGAATTTGGTGGTGAGGCAGTTTCCGGAAGAAGCCGTATTGCGCCGCCGCGCCTATTTCCACGCGCTCGATCTCAGCAAGGACGCGCCGACGCGGGTGCGTGCCACCGATCGCCGCGCCTAGGCGCGGACCAACGACCGCTCAGGTCTTCTGCGTGGCGTAGGCCTTGTCGAGATAGGTCGCCCCAGTAGCCGGATCGGTGACGACATTGGCGATCAACGCCGTCCCCTGCTGCACCAGCGCGAACTTGGTATCGCCGATCCGGAACCCGCCATCCTTGATCAGCACGTCCTGATACTTGCTGGTGCCGTCGCTCTGGTAGTGGACCTTGGCGCGGAAGCCATCGACGTTCGACACCGAGATGTTGAACGACTTGTTGTTGGCGTACTTGCCGCTCCAGCTGCCCTCATAGAGGTTCGGATCGACGGCCACATAGGGCGTCTTCGACGGGACCGTCAGGCCGGCGGCCTTGTAGTTGGCCGACAGGATGCTCAACACGTCGGCCATGCCGAGGGCTCCGTGAGGAATCGATCGATCAGCCGCGACCCGAGAGGCCGGCGGCGATATTGCAGTTGATATCGATCAGCGACTTCAGTTTCGCCGGATCCGGATTCATCTGGATGTCGACGGTCTGCTTCATCACGAACACGCCGATATTGGCGATGTTCTGGCGAATCTCGAGCGGCTGCGGATTGTCGTCGCCCTGCGCGGCACTGAGAAAGATCGACCACAGCCGGCGGTTGAACAGCAACGCGTGATCGAGCGCCCTGTCGGGACCGTTCCAGTTCGTCTGGACTTCCTGCAGCTGCCGCGCGGCCTTCAACAGCGCCTGCGCTTCGATTTCACGTGGGGACGCCGTCGTCGTGGAGGTACGAGCGTAGGCCTGGGCTGCATTCGACATTCAATGACCTCGATGGGATGCGGATTTCTCGAGCCGCGAAGACGCAATTCTAGCGCCCGATATTTATGCATCCGGCGCCTTTAAATATGGTTAGCAGGCGTTACGAAATGCGTCGTTCTGACGGCATGGACAGACACCGTAATATCCCGGAGACAAAAGAAAACGGCGGGGTTTCCCCCGCCGTTCTCGAAGCACTTGCCGGCGCGTTTAGCGGAGCAGCTGCAGCACGCTCTGCTGGCTCTGGTTGGCGAGCGCCAGCGCGGAGACCGCGATCGACTGGCGGGTCGACAGCGCCTGGCTGTTGGCCGCTTCCTCGTTGGTGTCGGCCAGCGTCAGGTTGGACGAACCGGTCTGCAGCACGTTGATCAGGTTCTTCGAGAAGTCCTGACGGATCTGCACGATCGACAGGTTCGAACCCAGCGTCGAGGCTTCGCTGCGCAACGCGGAGCTCGCCGAGCTCAGCGACGAGATGACGCTGTTCGCCGAGTTGTTGTCGAGGAAGTCGGTGCCGGCGGTCAGCGCCTTCAGTCCGAGGCCGCTGGCATTGAAGGTGACGCCGGTGATGCTGAGCGTCGACTTGCCGGTCTCGTTGAAGGTCAGCTTCAGGCTGTCGCCGTTCAACAGGTTGATGCCGTTGAACGAGGCGTCCTGCGCCGTGGTCGTGATCTGCGCGATGGTGTTGTTGTACTGCGTCACCAGAGCGGCACGCGCCGACTGCGAGGCCTGGTCGGCGACCGGGGCCGTGCCGGCCGCGCTGAACGTCGCGGTGCCGCCGCCGGTGTTGGTGAAGGTCACCGCACCGATCGTCGAGGACGCCGCGTCATTGGTCGTGGTGATGACAAGCTTGTTGGAGCTGTCGAGGCTCGCCGTCAGGTTGCTGGCCGCCAGCGACGTGTTCAGCTGCGCCAGCGACGTGCTGGCTCCGAAGGTGAAGCTGAAGGCGGGTTGGCCGGCCGAAGCCGCGATCGTCAGCACGTCACCGCTCTTGATCGTGGTGCCGTCGACGAGGTTGGCAGACGTGCCGCCGAGCGCCGCGGTCGAGGTGACCTGCGACCTGGTGGTGTAGCCGGTCGGGCTCTGCAGCACCTGGTTGGCGATCGACTTCGCGGTATCGACCAGCTTCTGCAGCGAGGTGATGCCGGTGTTGGCGGCCTGCAGCACCTGCACGCCGTTGCCGATGCCATCGAGCAGGTTGTTGATGTCGCTGGCGCGGTTGTCGAGCGATTGCGCGGTGAAGAAGTTGGTCGGGTTGTCGAGCGCCGTGTTGACCTTCTTGCCGGTGGCAAGGCGGTTCTGCGTCGTGGAGAGCAGATCGGCGGTGGACTGGAGGGAGAGGAGGTTCTGGCGAACGGAGGAGGAGAGAATGATATCGGACATTTTCATACCTTTCTGGTGTGAAACTGAGGAAAAAGCCGCTCCAATCCTTTCTGATCGGGCGGATGGCCGATCCTGCGGTCTGGCCGCGAAGGAAAAAGAAATCTCCGGCACGGTATTTGAGACAAAGGCCGAAGAATAAAATTATCGCCATTGGGCGAGGTTCGCCCCGAAAACTACTGAGACGACTGACAATTCCGGCTAGATAACGACGCTAGCGCCCGCCCCTCGTTCACCAAGCATTAACCATCATGGGAAAGGATCGCTGTCGCATCGGCCCCTGCCCGCAACGGCGGCTGCTAAGCAGTGCCGAACCACTTCGCTCCGCCAGCGAAGACATCGCGCGACTGCAGGCAAAGGAGAACGGTCATGGCCCTGAAGGTCGAACTCAAACCGAACGAACGCATCATCGTCGGCAATTGCGTGATCACCAACACCGACCAGCGCGCCCGCCTGCTGATCGACGGCGACCGCATCCCGATCCTGCGCGAGAAGGATATCCTGACGCCCGAGACCGCGGATACGCCCGCGAAGCTGATCTATCTGGCCGTGCAGCTGATGTATCTGTCGCCGGACCCGATGGCGCACCACCCGACCTATTTCAGTCTGGTGCGCGACATCATCACCGCGATGCCGAGCGCGTGGCCCTTCATCGAAAGCGTCAACAACTTCATCCTCAACGGCGACCTCTATCACGCGCTGAAGGAATCCAAGAAGCTGATCGCACACGAAGAGAAGCTGCTGGAAACCGCGCGCGACCAGCAGAACGCCGAACGGGACGACACACGCAAGAGCGCGTAGAGCTTCTTGTTTTGACGCGTTTCTTCGCGCGAACCGGCGTCCACGTCGCTTGAAAACGCTCTAGCCCCACTCGCCTGAATCGGGATAGGGGGGAGCCTCGCAGCCCCTCCCACCGGGTCACCGGAGGCGGTCGCCCGCCCCCGGTTCCCACAGAACGTGGCGTGCGGATTTCCCGCACCGACGCTCTTCGACAGTTGGTTCACAGCACTGCAAGCGCTTGCAGCTCCCGATAAGGGAGGCGCAGCTTAGGCTTCAGCAACGGTGTCCGTTCTTTGATTTGGTTGAAGGCGTCCCAAGTGAGGCGTCGGCCTGCCCAGCTGCGGCTGCGCAGCATTCCGCGCCAGTAACGCTCCACGGCCCGATAGACTTTTACGAGGCTCCGGAGATTTCCGGCGACGCCGTAATAGCCATAGTGGCCGCGCAGGACGAGGTTGATTTCATCGGCCTGGTCACTGATCTTGTAATGCCGTATTTGCCGCATCAGCTCCTGCAGAGACATAAGGCTGCGCTTTAGCCGAGATTTCTCGGTGCGCATCCCAACCTTGAAGTTGCCTTTTTGGTTTCGCGTGCAATAGAGCGTCAGCCCCAGAAAGTAGATTGTTTCCGGGCGGTTTCTGCCGCGTTTGCCCGCATGTCTTTGCGCGAACCGACCAAACTCGACCAACTTGGTCTTGGTCGGCTCTAGAGTGAGGCCGAACTTCCCCAACCGAAGACGCAAGGCCTCCTGTACGCGGGTGGCGTCCGATCGATATTGGAAGCAGATCACAAAGTCGTCGATATAGCGCACCAGTCGGGCTTCGCCCCGCAACCGACCCTTCACCACGCGTTCGAACCAGAGGTCGAGAACG
Organism: Bradyrhizobium sp. USDA 4504; assembly: GCF_054063995.1. NCBI lineage: Bacteria > Pseudomonadati > Pseudomonadota > Alphaproteobacteria > Hyphomicrobiales > Nitrobacteraceae > Bradyrhizobium > Bradyrhizobium sp. USDA 4504. Next base: position 4,055,583 of record NZ_JBSSGV010000001.1, read on the forward strand.
TAATGAAGGTAGAGGTTGCTCAAAAGCACACTGATCGATCCGCCTTGTGGCGTTCCTTGTTCGCTCGGGTGCACCGCTCCGTCTTCCAGGATGCCCGCTTTCAACCAGCGCCGGATCAAGCTGATCAGGCGCGGATCACCGACTCGATGTTCGACAAACCGGAGGACCCGATCATGATCGAGACTCCCGAAGAAGTTCTTCAAATCCGCCTCCAACACCCAGCTGATCATGCCGCCGGCGATCACCTCATTGAGGGTCGCCAAGGCATGATGGGCGCTGAGCTTCGGCCTGCCGCCGAACGAGCAGGGTAAGAAGTCCTGCTCGTAAATAGCGGCCAGCACCTCAGCCGTGCTGCGCTGGAGCGCCCGGTCGGCGACAGTTGGAACCCCGAGGGGGCGCTTCTCCGTCTTACCGGGCTTGGGGATATAGACCCGCCGAATGTTCGGCGCCCGATATCCCTGGCGATGGATGGATTGGAGCATTGGCCCTATCCAGTCCTCGAAGCTCTCCTTCGCCGCCTCCACCGTCTGTCCGTCCACCCCGGCGGCGGAGCGCTTCGGAATCTGTAATAGATTCTTTTGCACTCGGTCGCGCGTGATGTGATGGGCCAACGAGGTGAAGCGAAGATTTGTCTCGCGCCGAGCTTTCACTGCTATTTGTTCAAGTTTCGTTTCCATGGTCAGCTGATCTTCTCTTTGCATAGAAGGCCGTAACTCCCGTTGAATGGAGCCCATGTCGCCCAAGAACAATTCAACTACCGCTGACCGCTTCCCCATGTGGCCGGCTCTCCCGTCCTCGGAGTACTATCGGTCAGTCTGACTTCCACCCGGTCGTCAGACCCTTCTCACCTCAGCGGCTTGGCAGGTCTTACAAGCTTGCGCTTGAACCGGATGGATCTCCCTTGTTCACGCTGCTTCCTTTGATTGCATGCTGGCGGTACGAACCCCGGGAGCACCTCTGACCGCTCGCGTTGTCGCGGCCTGCGGTTCCGCCTTCCCCTTTGAGAGACAGGGTCGGCTACTCCGATCACGTTCGATTTCGGGGCTATTTTCCCGTTCACTTCATTCCGGCCTACAACCTCCCTGTCTACGCTTCGCAACGGCCGTTACCGGACGCCACGCAAGACTCGGTTCGCGGCTGCTCGCTAGGCTTTGCCGCGGCCGTCATCTCAGACGGCAGACTTCAACGCGCTTGCAAGGCGCAACTCCCACACCACCGTACATACGGGTCCGTATACGGCGGTTCGCTGGATTAAGCGGCAAGAGTTGTTCTGTTGCCGCCGTAGTTTGGGTGTCAGCAATCGTCGCGCCAGCTTCGACTCCTCTGATCAGCGTCAGTCAGGGTTTCACCCCTTCCCGCCGTTCCGAGGCCAGTTGCCCGGAATTCAGTCGCATGGCCGATGCGATATCGCTGCATCTACTCGTCACTTCCAGCGTTCAGGCCTTCGGCGAAACTCGTTCCGCCTACTATGCCCTCTGCTGACTTCTGCACTGCGGTCAGATCGCCTTACGACGACCTCAGTCTCGTTGCCGAGACGCAGCGCAGATCTCCCGAGGTAAGATCGACCGCCTTCGCCGCACGCCCGCCGGATTTACCACCCCGGCCCTTGATGACCGTGGACTTCGCGATCACGTGCTCGCTCGTCCGGCCGGGTAGGCCTCGTTATCCGGTTTTTGTCCATCGGGCCGCGGCTTTGCTCCACGCTTCCTTCAGACCCCACCTCGCGATGACGCCCTTGCGCTTCGCTAATCCTTCACCGTCATCAGGCTGGATAGAGGACTTCCACCTCCAAGCTGCCGGTCATGCTCGGCACACACGAAAAAGGCCTCCGCGCGGAGGCCTTTTTGCTGGCTGGAGTTCAGGGGCGCGTGATCAGCTGATCGGCAGATATTTCAGCAGCGTCGTCTGATACAGCATCGACGTGGTCTGGTACGACGCCTGCAAGCTGGTTTGCAGCGCCAGGATCTTGGTCGCGACCTCGTCCTGATTGACGCCCTCGACCGAGTCGAGCATCGTTTCCGCCATCCCCTTCAGCTGGGTCTGCCGATCGGTGGCCGCCTTGGTCGCGGTCTGGGCACCGGCGAATTCGGCCTGCACGTCCTGGATCTGCTGCTGACCGTTTTGCGGGGCGAGGTTGCCGCTGACGCGCTGCGCGAGCGCCGTCACCTGCGCGCTCGCATTCGGGTTGCTGGCATTGGTGGTGACGGCTGCATACACCGCGACGTTCTGCAGCAAATAGCGGAAGGCCTGCTCGTTGGCGCGCGCGCCATACTGCACGGTGATCGACTGATCGACCTGCGCGACCGCGGTGCCGCGCGCCGACCCCGGGCCGTTCTCGCCGGTGTACCAGTAGACGGTGTTGCCGGGCGTGCCCGCGACCAGGTTGGTGGCGGTGTCGAACGGCGGTCCCCCTACCCTGAGCGGCGCCGGCGCTGCGGTGGTGTTGCTGGCGATGCCGAGTGCGCCGAGTGCGGCGGTATTGGAGCTCGAGATCGACAGGCTCTCGCCGTCGGCGCCGTGCAGGGTGATCGCGCCGTTGTTGATGGTCGACGGGTTCTTGGTGCCGCTGATCTGGTCGATCTTGGCCATCAGCGTCTGCACGCTGTCGGTGACGTTGACCTGGTTGCCAGTGGCACCCGAGGCCACGAAGGTGATCGGCGTGCCGTTCACCGTGATGGTATCGCCGGCGGCAAAGCTCGTCGACAGCGAGTCGGTGCCCGTCGCCCCCGAAAGCGCCGTGGCGCCGCTGATCGGCGCCGGCGGCGTGTTCTGGTTGTTGACCGCGGCGCCCGAGACGGTCGCGACCGGATTGAAGAAATTGTTCGACGCTGCGACCGCGGACGCCGCGACCAGCGACGTGTCGCTCAACGTCTTGATCGACGAGGTCAGCGTCGATTGCAGGTTGGCCGTCGTCGCCGCGGTGTCGGTGCCGATCAGGAACGAACCGGCGGGCGGCGGGTTCGTCGTGGTCGCCGTGAGTTCGATCGCTTCGGTGGTGCCGTCGGGCAGCGTGAAGTTGAACTTGATCTTGTCGCCGTCCTTCGGATTGACGGCGCCGAGATCGACCGACGCGGTCTTCGGCGTGCCGGTCGGCTGCGTCACCGTCGCGCCCCCCGTCAACGACGACTGCACCGACAAGAGCTTCAGGCCGAACGGCGAGCCGTCCTCGGCGATACTCGTGACCGTCGTGGTCGCCGGCGGCGACGAGACGCTCAGGCGTCCCATCATGCCGGCGCCCTGATCGGCCTGCTTGCGCTCATTGATGAGCTGCGTCAGGCCGGCCTGGGTTGCCGTGCCCTTGAGCATGGTATCGGCGGACACCGTGGCCGGCGTATCCATCGCGCGACCGGAGAATAGATAGCGGTCGCCCGACTGGCTGTTCAGCATCGCGACCGCGTTGGCGAAGGCCGCCTGCGCCGTGATCTGGCCCGAGGTCTGGCCGCTGTCGTTGAGCGTCAGCGTCGCCGTCGTCGCGGCGTTCTTCACCTGGGTCCCGACGTCGGACAGGCCCTGCAGGGTGAGGTTCGCGACACTCAGGCGCGTGTTGAGGTTGGTGGCGGTATCGGAGAATGCGTTGATGCCGCTGATCTGCGTGCGCAGGCTGAGCGCGAAACCGCGATCGAGCCCCTGCCCCGCATAGGTCGTCGATACCTTGCCGGTCGCAAGCTGCGTGGTCAGGTCATTGAGCTGATTCCGCAGGTTGAGGATCGTGGTGCCGATATAGGAAGTTCTGCCGCTTACGCCGTCGATCGACATGTTACCCTCACGTGAGCTGCAGCAGCGCGTCGTACATCTGCTTGATCGACGACATCACGCGCGCATTGGCGGAATAGGCGTTCTGCAGCGAAAGCAGATGCGCCATCTCCTCGTCCATGTTGACGCCGGAGGTCGAGTCCATCTTGGTCTGCAGCGTGTTCAGCACGACGTCCTGGCCGTCAGCCAGTTGCTTGGCGGCGGTCGCCGACTCGCCCTGCTGGCTGATGAACTGCTTGGCAAAATTGAGCAGCGTGCCGGTGAACGGCGCGCCTGACGTGCCAAGGCCGGTCTGCGGCGAATAGCTGTACGAGGCGTTTGACAGCTGGTTCAGAACGAGGTTGGCGCGCGTGGTGTCGCCGGCCGGCGTCTGCGGATTGGTCGAGTACACCACCATGCGCGAGGGATCGCCGATCAGGCCGGTGTTGACGCTGATGCGCGCGGCAAGGCCGGTGGTCTGCGAGCCGTTCGCGGTGATCGCGCCGGTATAGAGTCCGCCATTGTCGGTGAACAGTGGAAGGTGCGGATCGCCCGAGGTCAGCGACGAAACCGTCGACGTGACCGACGCCGCGGTCACATCGGCCTTGTTGACGGCGCCGTCGTCGAGCACGCGCAGCGTCGACCCGGACGGATTGGAGAATTGCAGGCCGGTTCCGCCGAGTGCGCCGTTGAGCTGCGACAGCACCGAGCTCATGCCGCCCGAGAAATCGATGCCCAGCACCTCGTCGTTCGGATCGACGGTCGCGGTATTGCTCAGCGGCAGCACGTTCGGATCGTCGACGCGAATGATCGACAGATTATGCGTGAGGCCAGTGGTGTTGTCCTTGTAGGAGACGTGGATGGTGTTGCCGTTCTGCAGCCCCGAGAGGTCGAGGTCGAAGCCGGACTGCGCCCCCGCCGTCGCCGCGGTGCCCGCGGTCGTCTTGTCCGACAACGCGCTCGACATCGCGGCCGCGAACTGATCGATCTGTGTCTGGGCCTGCGCCAGCGTGTTGTCGCGCAACTCGAGATAGGCGGCGATCTTGCCGGAGCGAATCGAGTTGGTCGACACCATGTCATAGGTGCCGCCATGCGGGAACGTGATGGTGATGGTGCCGACCGTGCTCTTGGTCGGGTCGGTATTGTACAACGTGTTGGGCGTCATCGTGCCCTGGGCGTTGAAGCTGAGCGTCGCGGCCTCGGTGCCGACCAGCTGCACGCCGGAATTGGTGAACACGCTCACCTGGTTCTGGCTGTTGGTGACGGTGCGGATGTCCATCAGCTGCGAGAGCTGCGTGACGTAGCGGTCGCGCTGATCGAGCAATGCCGCGGTCGAGGCATCGGTCGTGCCGCCATTGGCCGCCAGCTGGACATTGAGGCGGGCAATCTGCTGCAACGCATTGTTGGCGCTGTTGATGGAGTCGCTGATGCCGGCCTCGGCGTTGGCGCGCAGCGTCTGGATTCCCTGCGAGGTCGCGTTGAGCTGCTGCGCCATCGATTGCGCGGCATTGATCACGCCGATGCGGGCCGACTGCGATTCCGGGCTGGTCGACAGCCCCTGCAGCGCGGTCAGGAACTTGTTGTAGGCGTCCTCGATCGTGCCGGTGGAGTCGGGATTGCCGTACACGCCCTGCAAATTGGCCAGAAAATCCGAGCGGACGTCGGCATAGGCCGCGCCCGACGTCTCGGTGCGAAGCTGGGTCTGCAGGAATTCGTCGAGCTGGCGGTTGACGCCGGTGATGAGGACGCTCGATCCGTACTGGCCGGTGGTGCCGGTGACCTGGTTGAGCGTCTTCCTGACGTAGCCGGGCGTCTCCGCGTTGGCGACGTTCGACGACACGAGCGAGAGCGAGGCCTGCGTGGCGCGCAGGCCCGACATCGCGGTGGAAAGGGCTTGGCTCAAACCCATGATGTGTACTCGCCTTTACTTCTTCACACGTGCAGCAACGATGCGATCAGCGCACCACGTTCAGGAGATCCTGCACCATCGAATTGGTTGTGGTGATCACCTTGGTGTTCGCCGAATAGGCCTGCTGGGTCACGATCAGCTTGGTGAATTCGTCGGCGATATCGGTGTTCGAGCTCTCGAGCGAGGAGCCGACGATGGTGCCGGCCTTGCCGAACAGCGCCGCGCCGGACTCGTCGGTTGCCTCGAACGCACCGCCGTCGATGCGCTTGAGGAAGTTGGTGCCGTTGAAGGTCGCCACCGAGATTTCGGCGAGGTCGATGTTGCGGCCGTTGGTGTAGTTGCCGACGATGCGGCCGTTGGTCGAGACGCTGACCGACTGCAGCTGGCCGGCGGGGAAACCGTCCTGCTGGATCTGGTTCACCTGAACGTTGCCGTTAGCGTCGGCGAACTGGGTCACGCCACCGGAGCCGAAATTGATCACGGGGCTGCCGAGCGACACGCCGTTGACGACGGCATTGGTGAGCGCCACCGAGGAGATCGCCGGCGACATCTGGCCGTTCGAGGCGAAGGTGAAGTTGACGTTGACGTTCTGCCAGGAGACCTGCGTGCCGGTCGCATTGGGATTGACCTGATAGAACAGGTTCCAGGTGTCGGTATGTCCGCTGCCCAGCGAGGAGCTGTCGGTCTTGGCCCAGCGGAATTGCAGGTTCACCGGCGCGCCCGACACGTCGTAGGCCGTGACGGCGCCGCCCGAGACGGATTCGTTCAGGAAGGTCGAGTTGTCGTTGCCGACAACCTGGCCGGTGCCGACCGTGCCGCCGCCGCCGCGAACCGCAACCGCCGACCCGGTGAAGCCGAGCGCCGCAAAGGCGGTCGCGTTCGAGCTCGTCACGTTGAGATCGGCCAATTTGCCGGAGTGCAGGGTGATCTTGCCGCCGCTGATCGTCGATGGCGTCGTGGTACCGGTAATCGCGTCGATCTTCGCGAGCAGCGTTCCGATGCTATCGGTGACGTTGAGCTGGTTGCCGGTCGCCCCCGACGCCACAAAGGTGATGACGGTGCCGTTGACCGTGATCGTGTCGGCGGGCACGACGGGCGGGCCCGCAGAGCCGGCGCTGAAGTTGGTATTGATCGAATCGGTGCCGGCTGCGCCCGAAAGCAGGGTCGCGGCGGTAATGGCCACCGACGGCGTCGCCTTGTTGTTTTGCGCGGTGCCGGTGATCGCGGAATCGGTATACGGCGCAGCCGGCGTGCCCAGCACCAACGGATTGTTTCCACTGCTGAACGCGCCCGGCCGGATCAGCTCGGAACCGGGAACCGAAGTGTCGTGCGCGGTGGTCAAGGGATAGGACGCGAGGTTGGCGCGATAGTCGATCTTGGTGGTCTGCTGCGCCGGCAGGAAGTCGTTCTTGAATTGCAGCACCTGCGGCGATGAGCCCGCCGGGTTGCCGGTGGTCGGGTCGATCGGCACGCCCTCGAGATAGTAGCCGGCGCCGTTGACGAGATAGCCGTCCTTGTTGAGCTGGAAATCGCCGCGGCGGGTGTAGCGGTCGACACCATCGAACACCGGGGCACCGTCGGTGAAGCTGCCGGGCTTCTGCACCGCGAAGAAACCGTTGCCGTTGATCGCCATGAAGGTCGCGACCGATGCCGACTGGACGTCGCCCTGCACCGAGTTGGTCGAACGGGACTGCGCGGTGACGCCGCCGGCAAGTTGCGCGGTCAGCGCGGTCTGCGGGACGAGGTCGAGGAACGAGGTATCGATGCGCTTGAAGGCGGTGGTCTGCGAGTTGGCGATGTTGCCGGAGATGTTTTCGAGCGCGTACGACCCTGCGCGCAAGCCACCGACAGCCGTCGTGAGAGCGCCGAAGATACCCATGACATGTTCTCCAATTCGATTCCCGGCGGCTGGCAATCACAGGAATGGCCGCATCGGCGGAGCATGTCGCAAAGGTCGTGCCACGAAACAAAACGTAACAAAATCATCCGCTTGAAAAAAATGCCCCGGTCGTTCGACCGGGGCACATTTGCCGGGAGCGGCAACAATTGCCGGGAAGGAATGTCAGGTCGCCGATGGCGCCGCCGGGTGAAACACCAGCGCGAAACCGTCCATGCAGTAGCGCAGCCCGGTCGGTTTCGGGCCGTCGTCGAAGACGTGGCCGAGATGGCCGCCGCAGCGGCGGCAATGCACCTCGGTGCGCACCATGCCGAAGGTGCGGTCCGACGTCGTGCCGACCGCATTGTCCAGCGGCTTCCAGAAGCTCGGCCAGCCGGTGCCGCTCTCATACTTGGTCTCGGACGAGAACAGCGGCAGGTCGCAGCCGGCGCAGGCGAAGGTGCCCTTGCGGTGCTCCTTGAGCAGCGGGCTCGATCCCGGCCGCTCGGTGCCCTGGTTGCGCAGGATCTCGTATTGCTGCGGCGTCAGCTGGGCGCGCCATTCGGCGTCGGTCTTCTCGATCTCGAATTTCTCGGCGGCCTGCGCCGGCGAGGCGCGCAGCCAGCGGAAGGCGGCGAAGCCGAACAGGCCGGCGACGGAAGCAAGCAGGATGCGGCGATCGATCATCAATCATCTCCGGTGCGGACGGCTCAGGGGGCGTGCCCCGAGGTTCGTCAACAGATACGAATCCCGCCGGCGGACGTTACATCCGCCCGTCGGAGATCCGCTCACTTTCTTGCGAGGCATCCGGATACGCCGCCTCGCCGTCCTCGATCTGCCTGGGCGCGGGCGGATGCGCCGGCCGCACAGCCGACGGGGGTGGACGGCGGAGTGCGGGTCCCCGGGTTCCCGCCCTGAGATTGGCCTCGGCGAGCCGCGCCTCGCGCAGGCGTTCCTTCGCACGTGCACCCTCGCGGTAGCGCGCCAGAACACCTGCCACGGACGAGGCCCCCCTCGCCCACAGGCTGACGAAATGACCGGCGACGCGGCCGGTGGTACCGCCGGCCCAGACCAGCTCGAACGGCGAAAACAGCCGCCAGCGGTCGTCGCCCCACAGGATGCTGCGCGCGATCAGCTGCCCGGCGAGCGCCGAGGTGTTGAGTCCCTGCCGGCCGAAGCCGCTCGCCACCCACAGGCCCCGGCGCAACTGGCCGATCTGCGGCATGCCGTGCACGGTGACGCCGACCGCGCCGCCGAACATCTCCGCGACCGGAACCTTGCCGAGTTGCGGAAACACCGTGGCGACGCGACGCTGCACTGCGGCGCCGAGGCGCTCCGGCCGTGCGTTCCAGGTGGTTTCGGGGCTGGCCCACAACAGCCGATCGCCATCGACGACACGGAAATGGTCGATGCCGTCGCTGTCGACGACCGAGCCGGGAAAGGCGATGGACTCCGCCAGCCGCTCCCCGAGCGGCTCGGTCAACGCCGCGTAGCGCCACACCGGCAGCAGCGTATCGGACAGCCGCTTCAATGGCGCACCGAGATGGATATTGCCGGCGAGGACAATATGGTTGGCCCGCAACCGCGCCGTCGGCGTCACGATGCGCTTGCGGATGCCCGAAAAATCGATGCTGACGACCGGCGTCTCCTCGAAGATCCGCACGCCTGCCCGCATCGCCAGCGCGGCGAGGCCGTGCACATATTTGCGGCCATCGATCTGGAACGCCTTCGGATAATAGATGCCGTGGAAATAGCGGCCGGTCCTGAGCACGCTGCGCACGCGATCGACCTGCCAGCCCTCGACCTCGGTCGCGAAATCCTCGCCGAGCGTCTGCAGACGGCCGATCAGCGCCTCGCCGACATCGACATTGGAGACTTCCAGCGCGCCGTCGCTCGGCTTGATGCCCGGGATCAAATCTTCGGTAGCGGTGGCGCGGACATAGTCGGCGCCCTCCTTCGACAGCGCCCACAGTTCGCGGGCATCGTCGAGGCCGACGCGCTCGATCACATCTGATATCGGCAGGCCGAATCCCGGCATCACGGTACCGAGATGATGACCGGAGGCGTTCCAGCCGATCTGGCGGCCCTCGAGCACCGCAACGCTCGCACCGAGCCGCGCCGCCTCACGCGCCACGGTCAGGCCGGCCAGCCCGGCCCCGACCACGCAAATGTCGACGTCGAGGTCGAACGCCAGACGGTCGCGGAACGGCGAGGCCGCCTGATCGGGGCCGTCCGCCGCACTTGTGGAACTCTCGCTCATGGCGTTTCTTACGGACCGCTGCGGCGCTTGTCACCTTGTCCAGGGCATGAGCCTGTAGAATTAATTCGACCTGACCGAATCGAGAATGGAAGTCCATGCGCCGTTTGCTGCTGCTGCGTCACGCCAAAACCGAACACGACGCGCCTTCGGGGCACGACCAAGACCGCCGTCTCGACGAGCGCGGCCACCGCGACGCAGCGGAGATCGGCGGCTGGATCGCCCGTCATCCACCCCTGCCCAATCTGGCGCTGGTCTCGCCGGCTGTCCGCACCAGGCAGACCTGGGAGATCGTGCGCGAGGTGCTGAAGGGCGCCGGGTCTGCGGCGAAAGTCGAATTCGTGCCGGACCTCTACGGCGCCGATCCGGCGCAATTGCTGACCGCGATCCGGATGGCTTCGGTCACCGATCCGAAGCGGCTGATGCTGATCGGCCATAACCCCGGCATGCACGAGCTCGCGCTGACCTTGACCGGCAGCGGCGACGAGGCCGCAAAGCGCGCGCTCGGCGACAATCTGCCGACCTCGGGGCTCGCCGTCTTCGACTTCGCGACCGACGACTGGAACGACGTCTCGTTCCGGCGCGGCAAGCTCGTCCTGTTCGTCAGCCCTAAACTGTTGAAGCAGGCCTCGCGCAGCTGACGCAAGCGGACAGCGCCGCGCCGCTATGCTATATTGACCTCTGCGCGACAGGGGGACCGGTTCGCGTCGATACCAGACCGACTTCAAGAAAAAGAAGGCGCGCGTCCCGGCACAGGGACCAAACGGCTCCAGACCAATCGCGGACAGGAGGCGCAGATGTACAAGTCCATTCTCGTTCCGATCGACCTCGCCGATACCGACCTGGCGAAGCCGGCGATCGCAACCGCCGCGACGCTGTCACAGACATGGAACGGGGCGGTGCGTCTGCTCAACGTGCTGCCGATGACGCCGGTGATGCTCGCCGAATATGTGCCGGCGGATTTCGACAGCCAGCAACGCGAAACGTCGGAAGAGGCGCTTGCGATCGTCGCGCGCGAATCCGGCATCGCGCCCTCCCGCATCTCGGGCGTGGTCCGCCAGGGCGGCATCTATCACGAGATCCTCGAAGAGGCCGCGACCATGAAGGCCGACCTGATCGTGATGACCTCGCACCGGCCGGCGATGCGCACCTACTTCCTCGGCTCGAATGCCGGGCACGTGGTGCGCTACGCCAAATGCTCGGTGCTGGTGGTGCGGCACTAGAGCAGAATGAGTTATGGGGCCGTCGCAGGCGGCGCTGCCAAAATATCGAAAACAACCCCATGCAAAGTAGCCGGCGGCGGCCGGCGCTCGGCCAGGGCGACTTGACACGTCGGGCAACTCAGGAACATTCTTCTAATATTCCGAAATTGCGCCCGGGCATGGTCAGCCCTCCCAGAGCCGACCACCCATGAATCATTGAAAAATTGATTCGGGAATCCTATAAAACGCGGCAAAATCAACAATCTGCCAAAGTAGTGGGCGCGGACTCATTAAGGCGCAGCCATAGCCTGATTGACGCGAGTTGAACGAAGGCAAGATAGTTAGCGGCAAGCCTGTCGTACCGCGTCGCCACGCTACGACATTGTTTGATTCTTGATGCACGCGGACAATGGAGGTGTCGATCATCTGGACAGCGGCATCATGGGCGGCGGCAATCGCTTCTATGATGCGGCCCCAGACACCAGCCCGCCGCCAGCGGACGAACCGGTTGTAGCAAGTGGTGTATGGGTCAAACGCCTCCGGCAGATCACGTCAGGGTGCTCCCTGATCGGAGCACCCAGAAGATGCCATTGAGGACACGTCGATCGTTCACTCGAGGAACGCCACGCGGCTTGTTCGGTAGCATCGGCCTTATGGCAGTCCATTCATAGTCGGCGAGTTCGTAGCGCATGATTCGAGCGAACAGTTTGAGAGTTTGAATCACGGGAGTCCGGCCAAACGCAACGCTCCTGGCTCAGCCCCCGTTCGGCGCTTACGGGCAGAGGCGGACATCAACCTACCGACAATCGCTGATGAATCCGTCGAGAATAGCCCAATGCGGACATTGCCCGCTTTCGCCTGTGTTCCGCGACACGCCGGCGCGACGCCGGGCGATTGATCTGGATCAAGATGTGGGCGTGAAGGCGACCTTTACCTGACGCGATACGCTGGTCGCTACAGAGTCTACCATGAAGCTGTTGAAAGAGCCTTTGCTTCATTTCTTGATCGCAGGCGCTGCCTTGTTCGGCGCTTATGCCTGGATGAATCGCGCGCCGGAAGATCCGAACGCGGGCCAAACCCCGTCCCTCCAGGTCGGCGCTGGCGATATCGAGTGGCTGGCACAAAACTGGACCACTCAGTGGCGGCGTCAGCCAACACCGGAAGAGCTGCGCGGGCTGGTCACGGACTACACCGATGAACTGCTGCTCGCACGCGAGGCGCGCTCCCTGGGACTCGAAGATAACGACGTGATCGTCCGGCGACGCCTGGCGCAGAAACTGACCTTTCTTGTTGAGGATACCGCACGCCGGGCCGAACCATCGGATACCGAATTGCAGCAGTTCTACGCCGGGCATGCCCAGCTCTTCCGCAGCGATGCACGCATCTCGTTCACGCAGGTCTATTTCAGCCCGCAGCAACGCGCCAACGCGCAGTCGGACGCCACCTCAACATTGCAGCGGCTACGCGACGACGGCGCGCTCTCGACGGCAGCCTTGGGCGACCGCTTGTTGCTCGAAGCTGATTTCCGCGACGAGACCGAGCAGTCTGTGTCCGCGGCTTTCGGCGGCGCCTTTGCACGGGCGGTGTTCTCGCTTGAGCCCGGTGTCTGGAGCGGCCCGATCGAATCAGGGTACGGCCAGCACCTGGTGCGCGTTTCGACCCGGCAAGAAGGCCAATTACGTCCATTTGCCGATCTGCGCGAGCAGGTCGTCGAGGCGTGGAGAAGCGAGGAGGAGAGAACGGCGAAGGAACTGTATCTCGCGGGACTGCGCAAGAAATACCGTCTTGTCGTCGATGACGCCTTAAAGCCGCTGATGGTGCCGATCGCGGCCGCCTCCTCGAGGCAGCCGTGACAGCGCGCCGCTCACGCAAGCTTCGCTCCTGGGCGCACCACTCCGTCAAGCTCGCCATGATCGCGATTTTTGCGGCTTGGGGCCTTGCGTGGCTGACGCCCTGTTCGGCCCATGAGGTTCGTCCCTCCTATCTTGAAGTGCGCGAAGAGCGGCCCGGTGAATTCGACGTCCTGTTCAAGACGCCGATGCGCGGGCAGCTTCGCTTGGCGCTCACGGCGACTTTCTCCGGCAGCGCAGAAGACCTCACGCCGATGACGAGGCGTGCTGCCGTCGATGCCGCCGTGCAAACGTGGCGCTTTCGCGCGCTCGTTCCGTTGCGTGGACAGACGGTGCGCATCGATGGACTTCAAAACACCATGACAGACGCCCTGGTGCGCATGGTCTTCCTTGACGGAACCAACTGGGTGCGGCGGCTCACTCCGCAAGAGCCGGCAGCAATGATACCCCTGCAGCAGACCGGTTGGTCGGTCGCCGGCGTCTATCTCAGGCTGGGTGTTGAGCACATCCTGTTCGGTATCGACCACCTGTTGTTCGTGCTGGCGCTGCTGATCCTCACCCGCGGGACCTGGCTGCTGGTGAAGACGGTAACCGCATTCACGGTCGCGCACAGCATCACGCTGGCACTGGCGACGCTCGGCTATGTGCATGTGCCGGCTGCTCCGGTCGAGGCGGTGATTGCCTTGAGCATCGTGTTTGTGGCCGGTGAGATCGTGCATTTGCAGCAGGGGCGTGAAGGCCTGGCGGCAAGAGCGCCGTGGTTGGTCGCGTTCACTTTTGGCCTGTTGCACGGATTCGGCTTTGCCGGCGCGCTGCGCGAGGTAGGGCTGCCGGAAGGACACGTGCCGCTGGCGCTCCTGTTCTTCAACATCGGGGTGGAGATCGGCCAGCTGCTGTTCATCGCAGCGACGGTGTGCCTCTCCTTTTGGTTTCTGCGTTTTCACAGATCGAGAATCCGCTGGGCAAGCGTCGCGACGTCTTATGCCATCGGGAGTCTTGCCATGTTTTGGGTAATCGAGCGTATCGCTGCATTTGACGTGGCTCATCGATTTTGGGGAGGAAACACATGAAACGAACGGTGTTGCAGATCGTTACCGGGTTGAGTGCCGCCTGTTTCATCTCGCCAACATTCGCCCAGGACGTTGGCGCGCCGGAAAAGGATCAGCTCGAACAATCCCTGCAGAAGCCCGCCTATTCGCCTTACGTGAATCGCGAGTTTCCCACGCGACCGTTCTTTGGCGACACGCACCTGCATACTTCGTTTTCGATGGATGCCGGCGCATTCGGCGCCCGGCTCGACCCGAAGGACGCCTATCGCTTTGCCCGCGGCGAACAAGTCACTTCGAACACGGGCCAGCCGGTGAAGCTTTCCCGGCCGCTTGATTGGCTTGCGGTGACAGATCATTCCGACAACATGGGCTTCTTCCCGGACCTGTTCGCGGGTAAGCCTGATCTTCTCGCCGACCCGACCGGTCGCAAATGGTACGACATGATCAAGTCTGGCCAGGGCGCCGAGGCCGCGATCGATATCATCGTTCAGTTTTCGCACGGTACGTTTCCGAAGGACCTGATGTACTTCCCGGGAACGCGTGCCTATCGGGGCGCGTGGCAGAAGACCATCGAGGCTGCTGAACAGTTCAACGATCCCGGCCGCTTAACCACCTTCATCGCCTACGAATGGACCTCGAATACCGGCGGCAATAACCTCCATCGCAACGTGATCTACCGCGACAACGGTGACAAGGCGAGCCAGGTCGAGCCGTTCACCGTGTATCCGCCCTACGGCAGCGACAATCCGGCCGACCTGTGGAAATGGATGCAAGGCTACGAAGCCAAGACCGGCGGCAGCGTACTGGCGATTGCCCACAACGGCAATTTGAGCAACGGAACGATGTTCCCCGTGGTCGAGGCTTTCGGCAAGGCCCTCGACCGCGACTATGCGGAGCAACGCGCCAAGTGGGAGCGGCTCTACGAGGCCACACAGACCAAGGGCACCGGCGAGTCTCATCCGTATTTGTCGCCGAACGACGAGTTCGCTGCGTTCGAAATCTGGGACAAGGGCAACCTCGACGGCAGTGTTGCCAAGAAGAAGGAAATGCTTGAGTTCGAGTATGTACGTTCAGCCTACAAGAACGGCCTCAAGCTCGAGCAGCGCCTCGGCATCAACCCCTACAAGTTCGGCCTCGTCAGCGGCAGCGATGCGCACACCGCCCTCTCCGCGATGGAGGAGAACAACTTCTTCGGCAAGACCGTTCCGCAAGAGCCGAGCCCGCACCGGATGGGCGCTACCTTCATCGATAACAAGACGACCGGCGTGAAGATCATGGATTGGGAGGTCGGCTCCTCCGGCTATGCCGCCGTGTGGGCTAATGAGAACACCCGCACGTCCATTTGGGATGCCATGCAACGTAAGGAGACCTACTCCACCACCGGCACCCGCGTCATCGTGCGCTTCTTCGGGGGCTGGGATTTCGTGCCCCAGGACGCGGACAATCGCCTGCCGGCCCAGGTCGGCTACAGCAAGGGCGTGCCCATGGGCGGCGACCTGCGCGCAGCGCCGCAGGGAAAGGTACCGACGTTTCTGGTCGCCGCGCTGAAGGACCCGATCGGCGCCAACCTTGATCGCTACCAGATCATCAAGGGCTGGCTCGAAAAGGACGGCAGCGTGAGCGAAAAGGTTTTTGATGTCGTCTGGTCGGGAGATCGCAAGCCCGGCAACGATGGCAAGCTGCCATCAGTTGGCGATACGGTAGACGTGGCGAATGCCACGTGGACCAACACGATCGGCGCGCCCGAGCTCATCACGGTGTGGAAAGATCACGAATTCGACCCAAGTCGGCCGGCCTTCTACTACGGCCGGGTGATCGAGATTCCGACCCCGCGCTGGACCGCCTATGACGCGAAACGCTACGGCGTCACGCCGTTGCCCGGCACCGCCATGAAGGTCACCGAGCGAGCCTTTACGTCACCCATCTGGTACACGCCGGCGAAGTAGTGCCGGGGCTGAAACGGAGGGCTTCATGCGAAAGCACCGGATTGCCGCAGTTTTCGTGCTCGGCTGGTGCGCTGCCTGGGCGCCGTCCCAAGCCCCGGCTTGCGGTTACCACGATGACGTCACGCTCGCGCGCGGCATGCTGAATTGGACCTACCCCGACGCGCTGCATGTCCTGGGCGCAATGGCGCAGGCGGTGAGCGAGCGGCGGCTTCCGCCCCCGGCGCGTACGCCCGATCTTTGGGCCTATCACCGCACCGTGCGATCGCTCGAACAGTTGGGAGAGCAGCTGCGGATACCGGCGGGTGAGAACGCGCCGATGGCTTTTGCGCTGCTGTTGATAGAGCCGATGTTATGGACTCGCTTCACGCCAGAGGGCGGCGACCTGCATGCGCAAGTTCATGTCTCTGCACCGCCTGTCGGCGAACTCGTCCTCATCAGTGGCGAGGACGTGGTTCGGGAGATAGCCAACCATCGCTTGTCGGTAGGCGACGCCTACCGACACGGCCTCATCCGCCTCTACGGCACGGAAACCGAGGTGTCGCGCTTTCTGCAGTTCTATTGCCGGTGTGCATAAATGCGTTGGGTCAAGTCCAGCAGCAGTCTTGATCCTGCGCTGAACAAAGCGTTGATTTTCGCCGCCATAACCGAAACAGTAACCGGCCTTGCCCTGGTAATCGTTCCGTCACTCGTCGGACATTTGCTGTTCGGTGAAGACCTTTCTGGTATTGCCATTCCGATCGGGCGACTGACCGGTATTGCCCTTATCGCGCTAGGCATTGCTTGCTGGCCCGGTCCGCCGCTAATCGGCATGTCTTCAGCACGGCACCGGTGGCAGCGTCACCGCTATTGCTATTTCGTGAATCTCGGCCTTGTGGATGTCGGCGGCGTTGGCGCCGCGGGCTGAAGATTGAACGTCAGCCAGACGTTCCAGCCTGCTGGCCGATTTTCATTGGCGAATTCGCCATAGCCCTTCAGGTTCAGATATCCCTGCATGTCTCCGACCGGGAAAATGTAGCCGACCTGCGGGCCGACACCGGCCACGCGCGACCGGAAGCAGCCGACGCGATCGCCGGAGCCGCTGTCGCAGCCGAGCTGCTGATAGAGGTAACCGACGAGGCCGACCTGCCACTGCTTGGTCAGGAATTGCGATGCGCCCCAGTCGAGGTGCATGTCGACGCCGCTTTGATATTGGGTGGAGGGGTTGACGAAGTTGTAGGTGAATCCCAGCACCGTCGAAAATTCATGCCCGGTCTTTGGATCGAAATAGGTGTAGCCGCCGCCCGCGTCGACCGCCCAGTGCCCAAGCCCCAGATTCGCCAGGCGGCCCGACTGATAGGCGCCGACCGGAAGGTCGGCGGTGACGTACGTCATGTAATTGTTGACACCGGCATTCCAGCGCAGCGCAAACTGCGGGATCAGGTCGCCGAATGCAATGAGCGAGCTGTCGATGCTGTCAAACCGGGAGAAGGGGAACGTGCCGCCGCCCGGTCCTGTCAACGTCCCAACGAGCGATCCCGCCAGCGACGTGGAGTTGGAGCCGTAGGTCGCCAACAGGCTGGCAGAGGCCTGACCGCCCAGCACCGGCGTTGCAAAGGTATAGGTCCCGGCGACAAGTCCAAGATTCACATTCGCATTGACGCTCGCGTTGACGTTAGCCGTCAGATTCGCGGGAAAGCGACCAAGCGTGATTTCGCGCGACCGCGCCACGTCGCCGCCGGCGGAAACAGAGGTGTGATAATAAACCGTGGTCACCGACCAGCCCGGCGCCTGCTGGGGAACAGCCGCGAGGCTGCCAAAAAATCCGGGTATCCAAAAGCTGATGCCATTTTCATCGGCCCGAGCCGCTTGGGTGGAAAGCGCCAGCAAAGCGGCAAGCGCCCCAACACTCAAATGCCACTGCGAAAAAAATCTGCGTCCCAAATTCGATTTAAAGCGCCGCATCGCCGATTCCCCGACTCTCGCGATCCCACCATTGCTCCGGCGGGGTAGAAACTCGGAAAGAATAAGCTGACGCCGCCGTTCGTCCACGCGAATTCGGCACACTTGAGTTCAGCCGGAGGTTTATTGGAAGGTTGTGTCTATGACGTCACAACCCTGGCACTTTTTGCATAGTCATCAGGGCTCTCCACAAGGAACGGGCGACCTGGCTCGATTGATCTAGATCAATGGGAGAAGGTTGTGCCGCTGCGAACGTGCCACCGCTTCAGATGTTCGATTGTCACGTTGACTGACTAAGGTGTTAAGCCGCGCTCCTCCCTGGCAGAATCGGCGCTGGAAAGCTGCCGAGAGATTCTTGGAGGCGACGCTCGTAATTTTGAAAGCTCGTTCACCGCGAGTAGCCCATGCACGACGTTGGCGTTGCGGCAGGCGTACCTTTGTCGGATGGGCCCAGCCAAAGAGGCATGATCTGGATTCCGGGCGGCACGTTCCGCATGGGCTCAGACAGGCACTATGCCGAAGAGGCGCCGGTCCATCGCGTCTCGGCGAGCGGCTTCTGGATGGACCGCACGCCGGTCACCAATCGCGATTTTCGCAAGTTCGTCAACGCAACCGGCTACGTGACGTCAGCGGAGACGCGGCCTGACGCAAAGGACTATCCAGGCGCACTGCCGCACATGCTCAAGGCAGGCTCGCTGGTTTTCACGCCACCGAAGCGTCCGGTCGATTTGCGCGATTGGTCGCAATGGTGGAATTTCAAATTTGGCGCCAACTGGCGCCGGCCATATGGCCCCCGCAGTTCGATCAGCGGCCTCGACGATCATCCCGTGGTCCACATTGCCTATCGCGATGCCGAGGCCTACGCGACATGGGCTGGCAAGGACTTGCCGACCGAAGCCGAATGGGAGTTTGCCGCGCGCGGCGGCCTCGACGGAGCCGAGTTCGCCTGGGGCGACGAGCTGATGCCCGGCGGCAGGCCAATGGCGAATACCTGGCAAGGTGTTTTTCCATACCAGAATCTTACCGACGATGGTCACGCGCGCACCTCGCCGGTGATGGCGTTCCCACCGAATGGCTACGGCCTTCATGACATGATCGGCAACGTCTGGGAGTGGACCACCGATTGGTGGTCCACCAGGCATGCGCCCGACGCGGCCAAGGCGTGCTGCGTTCCTCAGGATCCACGCGGCGGGCGAGAGCAAGACAGCCACGATCCGTCTCTGCCCAAGATCAAGGTCCCCCGCAAGGTCTCAAAGGCGGCTCGCATCTCTGCGCGCCGAACTACTGCCGTCGCTATCGCCCGGCTGCGCGCCATGCGGAAGCGGTGGATACGTCCACGAGCCACGTTGGTTTTTGATGCGTCATAAGAAAGGGAGTAAATGATGAGCGATGAGAAGGATAACACTGCGCGCGACATGAGCCGTCGCAATGTATTGCTCGCGACGACAAGCCTGGCGGCCGCGTCCGCCTTGGGCGCCGCCGCATCGGTTGAAAAGGCACTGGCCCAAGCGCAGCAGACACCGAGCGGCCAGCGGCCCAATATCGTCGTCATCATGGGGGACGATATCGGCATCTGGAATATCGGTGCTTACCATCGTGGCATGATGGCCGGCCGGACGCCGAACCTCGACAAGATCGCCGCAGAAGGCATGCTGTTTACCGATTATTACGCCGAGGCGAGCTGCACCGCAGGCCGCGCCAACTTCATTACCGGCGAGCTGCCGATCCGCACCGGCATGACAACGGTCGGCCAGGCCGGCGCCCCCACAGGCTTGCCGGCGGAGGCTGTGACCATTGCCACCGCGCTCAAGGGCATGGGCTATGCCACCGGCCAATTCGGCAAGAACCACCTTGGCGACAAGAACGAATTTCTGCCGACCGTGCACGGCTTCGACGAGTTCTTCGGTTATTTGTATCACCTCGATGCGATGGAAGATCCGGCCCACCCTGCCTATCCGCAGGAGCTGTTGAACAAGGTCGGCCCGCGCAACATGATCCATTCGTGGGCGACCAATGTGGACGACGCCACCGTGGATCCCCGCTGGGGCAAGGTCGGCAAGCAAAGAATTGAGGACGCCGGAACGCTCTATCCCAAGCGGATGGAAACCGTGGACGATGAAATTCGAGACTTTGCGTTGAGTTTCATTGAAAAGGCCAAGGCCGATAACAAGCCGTTCTTCTTGTGGCTCAATCCGACCCGCATGCACATCGTCACGCATTTGTCGCCGAAGTACGAGGCGATGCGCAACTCCAAGAACGGCTGGTCGATTCATGAAGCCGGCATGGCGCAGCTCGACGACGATGTCGGCCTCGTCATGAAAAAACTCAAGGACATGGGCGTGGATGACAACACCATTGTCATCTTCACCACGGATAACGGCACCGAGGTCTTCACTTGGCCGGATGGCGGACAGACACCCTTCGCGCAGAGCAAAGGTACGGTCATGGAAGGCGGCTTCCGCGCGCCGGCGATGATCCGCTGGCCGGGCAAGGTGCCGGCGGGCAAGGTCGAGAACGGAATCATCTCCGGCCTGGACTGGTTCCCGACCTTGCTGGCGGCTGCCGGCAATCCGAACATTGCCGAGGAACTGAAGAAGGGCAAGCAGATCGGCGATCGCACCTACAAGTGCCATCTGGACGGCTATAATCAGATGGACATGATCACCGGCAAGGGGCCATCGAACCGGCACGAAATCTGGTACTTCGGCGAGAGCGAGCTGGGGGCCGTGCGCATCGACGACTACAAGTATCGCTTCATCGACCAGCCCGGGGGTTGGCTGGGCGAAAAAGCCAAGGTTGACGTGCCCTACCTGATCAACCTCCGCCTGGATCCGTTCGAGCGAACGGGCTGGCCCGATAGCGGGACCAAATACGGCGCGCAACAATACTTCGACTGGTTCAAATATGAATTCTGGCGCTTCGTGTTCGTTCAACAGGAGGTCGAGAAGCTGGCCATGACCGCAGTCGAGTTTCCGCCGATGCAGAAGGGCGCGAGCTTCAACCTCGATGCTGTGAAGGCGAAAATCGAGGCCGCCAGGACGGCAATGGCAAAATGAGATTCATGATCGTGTTGGGCGGCGTCCATGCCGCCCAACACCGTCTCGCCTTTCGGCCGGCGTTCGACCAAGCGACTTGACACGTCGGGCAACCCAGGGACATTCTTCTAATATTCCGAAATTGCGCACGATGCCATTGAGGACGCGGCGGTCATTCGCTCGTCGCACGCCGCGCGGCTTGTTGGGCAGCATCGGCTCGGCAGTCCGGCTCAATCAGGCGCTGACCGACGGCGATTGGTCGCTATGCCCCCGAAAGCGGATGCATTGTGTTCACATCGAGTTCTTCAGCTTCTGACCAAAGCGGTCGCGAGACCCGGTTTTGGCCCGAAGTACCAAGGGGCCCTCCGTTGATCTAGATCAAGGGAACAAAGCGGCGCTTCCATTTCGATCCCCCAATGGTTGTACAGCGTCGGGTGAGCGGGGTGACACCTCTCCGTACCACACGTTAGCGGAGGCGTCCGAAAGCCCAAGCGGGTAACAGAAGGAGAGGCATCGATGAATCGCCGTCAGCTTTTTCTTTCCACCGCAAAGGGCGCGCTTGCGTCGGCACTCGGTTGGTCCTGGCTTCGCGAGTCGGCGCAGGCTCAAGAAGTGCTGCCGCTTCCGCGGCCGCCATTCAAGGGAAAAATCGGCACCACCTATAAGGACTCGTTTCCGGACAAGATACCGATCATTAGTGCACCAAGCGGCGCGCCGAACGTCCTGCTCGTTCTGATCGACGATTGCGGCTTCGGACAATGGGGGACTTTCGGCGGCCAAATCCCTACCCCGAACCTGGACCGGCTCGCAAAGGCCGGATTGCGCTACACGCGCTTCCATACCACGGCGCTATGTTCTCCAACGCGGGCCGCGCTGCTCACGGGCCGCAATCATCATTCCGCCGCAACAGGCAACATTACCGAATTGGGCGACGGCTATCCCGGCTACAGCGGACAGATTCCCAACAGCGCCGCCATGGTGGCAGAGCCGTTGCGCCAGCATGGCTACAGCACAGCCTGGTTCGGCAAGAACCACAATATTGCGGATTGGGAGACCAGTGTGTCGGGTCCCTATGACCGCTGGCCAACCCGGCAGGGATTTGATCACTTCTACGGTTTCTTGGGGGGCGAAGCGAACCAGTGGGCGCCGGCGCTCTATCGCGACAATACGCCAATCGAGATGGAGGTCCCGAGCGGCCGGAAAGCCGATTACACCCTGAATGAAGCCCTCGCCGACGAGGTGATCAGTCACATCAACAAGCAAAAGTCGGTGACACCGGACCGGCCATTCTTCATCTATTACGCGCCCGGTGCCACGCACGCGCCTCATCACGTGCCGAAGGAATGGATCGACAAGTTCAAGGGGCAGTTCGATCAGGGGTGGGATAGATATCGGGAAGAAACATACCAGCGACAATTGCGCCTGGGCGTGATCCCTGCCGACACCAAGCTGACCCCGCGGCCGGCGGAGATTCCTGCCTGGGATTCCCTTTCCGCTGATCAGAAGCGCATCGCCTCGCGGCTGATGGAGACCTTCGCCGCCTACACGGCCCAAACCGACTTTCATGTTGGGCGCGTCCTCGATGCTCTGGAAGCAGTCGGCCAAACGGACAACACGCTGATCTTTTGGGAGATTGGCGACAACGGCTCCTCGATGGAAGGTACCCTCAATGGCACCTTTAACGAGATGGTCGGCGTTAACGGTCAGCAGGAGGACCCGAGCTATATCCTGGCGCATCTCGACGAGATCGGCGGTCCCAAGTCCTACAATCATTTTCCCGTGGGATGGGCGTGGGCCATGGACACACCGTTCCAATGGGGCAAGCAGGTCGCCTCGCATTTCGGCGGTACGCGCAATCCGCTCGTCATCTCATGGCCCAACAGGATCAAGGACAAAGGCGGCATTCGCACTCAATTCCATCACGCGATCGACATCGTTCCGACGATCCTGGAGGCTGCTCAAATCGAGCAGCCCTCGTCGGTCAACGGGGTTGCCCAAAAGCCGATCGAAGGCGTCAGCATGGTTTACACCTTCGACAACCCGAAGGCTGAAGAGCAACGTCGCGTTCAATATTTCGAGATGTTCGGCAACCGTGCGATCTACAGCGACGGATGGGTTGCGTGCGTCCGCCATGGACGGCTGCCCTGGCAAAACATCGGCTCGTATGATTTCGCCAACGACAAGTGGGAGCTTTACCGGATTGAGAGCGATTTCAGCGAGGCCAACGACTTGGCGGCTCAAGAGCCCAAGCGTCTGCGCGACATGCAGGACCTGTTCTGGGTCGAGGCAGCAAAATACGACGTGCTCCCGCTGGACGACCGGTTCATCGAGCGCGCCGACCCAAGCTTGCGTCCGAGCCTGATCGCGGGACGCACCGATTTTACCTATTACCCCGGCGCCACGCGGATCCCCGAAAGCTCATCGCCCAACGTGAAAAACCGCTCGCACAGCATCGCGGCGTATATCGATGTTCCGCAAGCAGGCGGTGATGGTGTGTTGATCGCGGCTGGCGGCACCGTTGCCGGCTACGCTCTCTACATCAAGGACGGTAAGCCGACTTACGAATACAACTGGTTTTCCTTGCAACGATACAAGGTCGCTAGTTCGGAGAAGCTCGCACCGGGTCCGGCAATCATTCGCGTGGACTTCAAGTACGACGGCGGTGGGCTCGGAAAGGGTGGCGTAGTCACGCTTTTCGTCAATGACACGAAGGTTGGAGAGGGGCGGGTCGAAAAGAGCGTCTTGGGCCGGTTCTCGGCCGATGAAACTTTCGACATCGGGATGGATACGGGATCGCCGGTCAGCGATGATTACGCGTCGCCCAATCCCTATACAGGCAAGCTCTTAAAAGTGGAGATTCACCTCGCCCCGGTGAACCACACCGAAAACGACATCAAAACGCTACGCGAGGCCGAACTGGCTGCACAATCGGCCATCGAATAGGGATCGATGAGATCGAGGTGCAAGTCAGGAGGCCCGTTGGCTCGCGGCCAAGTATCGGTTCGTGGCCCTTCTCGAACCTCCGGCGACGTCCGCTTTCTCGCGGCTGTCAGGGTGAGAGCGGACATCAAGCGTCCCTCATCCAGCTCCGCTTTATGAGTACACGGCCCAGCTGATTGGTCAGCTGCCACCATCGAGGCAAAGCCACGCACAAAAACAATGCTGCAAGCGGTGTTCGCCTAGAGGCGATTCCGTTGCGGCTGCATCCGGCGCACCTCGCGCTCGATGCTGGCGGCGACCAGCGGCGCCTTGTCGGCGGCGATGGGCGGGGAAAACACGAAGCCCTGCACCAAATCGCAATCGAGCCCGCCGAGCACGTCCAATTCGGCGGACAATTCGGCGCCCTCCGCCACGACAGTCATGCCGAGCCCGTGCGACAGGGCGATGATGCCGCCGAGCAGCTTGCGCTTCTCCTGCGCGGTGGAAATGCCATCCACGAAGGCCCGGTCCACTTTCAGGCAGTCGAAAGGCAGGCGCGTCAGATAGCCGAGCGAGGAATAGCCCGAGCCAAAATCGTCCAGCGCCAGCCGGGCGCCCAAGCCGGAGAGCGCCGTCAGCGTACGACTGATCCGTTGCTCGGTATGATCCACGAACAGGCTTTCGGTCAGCTCCAGGCAGAGCAGCTCCGCCGGAAAGCCGGTCTCCGCCAGCACGGCCGAGACCGCGGTCTCGAAATCCACGCTCCAGATCTGCGCCGGCGAGACATTGACCGAGATGGAGCGCGGCGGCAGCCCGGCATCCAGCCAGGCGCGGCCCTGCCGGCAGGCCTCGCGCAGCACCCACAGGCCGAGGTCGACGATGAGGCCGGAGCTTTCGGCGATCGGGATGAACTCCGCCGGCGAGATCGGCCCGCGCTCGGGATGGGCCCAGCGTAGCAGCGCCTCGAAGCCGGTGACGCGGCCGGTCTTCAGGTCCACCTGCGGCTGGTAATGGGCCTCGAGGGCGCCGGCCTCCACGGCGTGGCGCAGATGGCGGCCGAGATCGAGCCTTTCATCGACCGCCTGCGCATAGACCGGCTCGAACAGTTGCGCCCGGCCGCGCCCGGCCTCCTTGGCCATGTAGAGCGCGAGGTCCGCGTTGCGCACGGCGGTCTCCGCCGTCGCGCCGTGCTCCGGCAGGCGGGCAATGCCGATGGTGGCGCCGACCGAGGCCTCGCCCTCGGCGAGATCGACGGGGCCGGACAGTTTGCCGACGAGCCGATCGGCAAGCCCGGTCAGCGCGGCGTCGGACGTGTCGCATCCATCCGCCAGCACGGCGAATTCGTCGCCGCCGAGCCGGGCGATGAAGGCGCGCGGCCCCAATTCCTGCCGCAACGCAGCCGCCACCTTGATCAGCAATTCGTCACCGGCGGCATGGCCGAGGGAATCATTGACCTCCTTGAAGCGATCGAGGTCGATGAGCAGCAGCGCACCGGTCCGGCCTCCCTGGGAGCAGCCTTCGGTCAGCGCGGCGAGCTGGCGCGTGAACAGCGCGCGATTGGCAAGGCCGGTCAACGGATCGCTGTAGGCGAGCTGCTCGAGCTGGCGCTCGGCTTCCTTGCGCTCGGTGACGTCCTGCACGGTGCCGATGATGCCGATGACCTTGTCGTGGGCAACCTCCGCCTTGCAGATCACAGCCAGATCGCGGGGCATGCCGTCCGCGTGCAGGATGCGTAGATCCGTGGCCTCGGTACGGCGGGTGCGCAGCACCCGTTTCTGCACCTCCCGGAAGCGGTCGGCGTCGCCGTCCAGGAAATAGGGTCCCATGTTCTCATCGGTCGGCTCGAACGTGTCGGGCAGGCCGAGAAGCTGGTAGAGCTCGGGCGCCCAGATCGTACGGCCGCTGTCCAGCCGGAAGCTCCAGGTGCCGATCTTGCCGAGGCGGTGGGCCTCCTCCAGCGCCCGCGTGCGCTGGTCGAGCAGCGCCTTGGCCGCCCTGAGCTGGGTGATGTCGCTGGAGGTGCCGCGATAGCCGAGAAAGCTGCCGTCATCGCCGAAGATCGGCTTGCCGCTGGTGCAGATGCTGACGCGCGAGCCGTCCTTGCCGATCAGCGTATAGGTGAAGTCGCGAAAAGGGCGATGGGCCTCCATATCGGCCCGGTGCCGCGCCATCGCCTCGCCGTCCTCGGGCGCATAAGTCAGTTCCCAGCGCGCCTTCCTGCCAGCGGCCACCGTCTGGAACGCCGCATTGCCGGCAAGCGATTTGGGATAGGGCAGCAGCCGATGTTCGGCGTCGCTCTCCCAGCACCAGTCCGAGGCGGTGCTGACGAAATCGGCCAGCCGTTGCTCGCTCTCCGCCAGGCGCCGCAGCGCGGAGGTCTCCTCCGTGACGTCGCGGACGATGCCGGACACGCGTCGGACCTGGCCGTCCGCGTCGAACTCCGGCTCGCCGTGCACCACGCAGTCGAGCAGGCTGCCATCGAAACTGCGGAGTCTCGCGCGCACCGCATAGGGCCGCCCCTCCGCCCAGCAGGCCGCGTAATGCGCCTCCAGGAGCTTCCGGCTTTCAGGCAAATAGCGTTCGCGCACCGTGGCGATGGGGATGTAGCCGTCGGCGGTGTCGAATTCGTAGAAGGCGGCGAGCTCGGGCGATATCCAGAGATCGGTCGCGGCGGCACTCTGCGACTCCCAGTAGCCCATGCGGGCCAACCGGATCGCACAGCGCAGCGATCGCTCCTCATGCCAGCGGCGACGCGCTTCCCGGGTCGGGGCCTGCCCTTGCGACAATTTGCGAGCGGCCATCGGTCCCCAACTCAACGCTAGCGTACGCAGCTAACAGGCTAGCATAGAGCGTCACAACCTTGGAGCGACGGCGGTGACGAGATGGGGCTCTTCCGCTTTTTTGGTGTAGTTTCGGTGAATTCTGCAACCGGCAGTCGGCGCCCGGCCCTAAGGCGCGACGTGATTGGGTTGAATCGTCATCGCGCTTTAGCTCTTTGTTTGAGCATGACCTCCGCGCAAACGCGTCCCGCGTTTGTCGCGAGGGAAAACCGCTTCGCACTTTTCCGGATCATGCATTAGCGCAGCACCGGCATCTTAACGGATCCGCACCAGCTCCAGGTCGAAGTCGCCGGTGACGGCGGTCTCGATCTGGCAGCGCGAGAGTCCGATATCGCGCAACGCCCGGTCATCGAGCTGGCGCAGCGTCTTGATCGCCTCGCGGCGCACCCAATAGGTCGCGAGCGCATCGCCCCACACTCGGAGCAATCGGAGCAATCCGCCAAATGTACTAGGCCGCGCGGGCGCTGCGGCGGCTGAGGATATCGCTGACATTGTCATCTCTCCTTCGCTGCCCATAGACAAAGCTACGCCGTTGACGCAAATGCTGTTTCAGCGCCTGCGCCGCCGGGACCTCGGATTGCTTGCGCACTCCTCGGTGCAATCATGGGCTTGTTCCCTCTTAAATGATCCGGTACATTGCTCGGAGCAAGTAAAACATTGCTCTCGGTGCAATAATGTCGAGGTTCGAATATCTGAAGCTGGCGGATGCGGTGGCCGCCGAGATCGCCAGCGGCGCGCTGAAGGCGGGCGACCGGCTGCCGCCGCAGCGTCATTTCGCCTATGACCGCAACATCGCCGTCTCGACAGCGAGCCGGGTCTATACCGAGCTGTTGCGGCGCGGGTTGGTGGTCGGTGAAGTCGGCCGCGGCACTTTCGTGTCCGGCGAGGCACGCCGCGGCATCACGGCCCCGACCGAACCGCGCGGGGCCCGCATCGACCTTGAGTTCAACTATCCGCTGCTGCCGCACCAGGCGACGATGATCGCCAAGAGCCTCGAAGGACTGGAGCGGCCCGAGGTGCTCGAGGGCGCGCTGCGGCCGGCGACCAGCTTTGGCACGCGGGCGGCACGCACCATCTCCTCGGAATTTCTGGCGCGCAAAAGCTGGACGCCAAATCCCGACCAGATCGTGTTCACCGCCAATGGCCGGCAATGCATCGCCGCCGCGCTCGCCGCCGTGGTGCCGCCCGGCGGACGCTGCGGCGTCGAGGCGCTGACCTACCCGTTCGTCAAGGGCATCGCGGCGCGGCTCGGCATCTCGCTGGTGCCGCTCGCGATGGACGAACACGGCGTGCGGCCGGATGCGGTGCAGAAGGCGCATCGCGAGGCGCACCTGTCCGCGATCTACGTCCAGCCCACGATCCAGAACCCGCTCAGCATCACCATGCCGGCCGAGCGCCGCGCCGAGCTGTTGCGCGTGGTGGAGAAGCTCGGCCTCATCGTCATCGAGGACGGCGTCTACGGATTCCTCGACGATGAGGCGCCGCTCGCCGCGCTCGCGCCCGACAGCTGCATCATGCTCGACAGCCTGTCGAAGAAGGTCGCGCCGGGCCTTGCGCTCGGCTTCATCGTGTCGCCGCCGCGGCTGCGCGAGAGCATCATGGCCGCGGTGCGCTCGGGCGGCTGGACCGCGTCGGGCTACGCCTTCGCCGCGGGGCAGCGGCTGATGGCCGACGGCACCGCCGCCGAATTGTCACGGCTGAAACGGATCGATGCCGGCCGCCGCCAGCTTCTGGCGGCCAAGCATCTGGCCGATTTCGAAATCCAGACCAATCCGAAGTCGTATCATCTCTGGCTGACCTTGCCGCCGCATTGGCGCTCGCAGACATTGGTCGCGGCCGCGGCGCGCCGCGACATCGCGCTGACGCCGTCGACCACCTTTGCGGCCACGCCGGGGCACGCGCCCAATGCGGTGCGGCTCGCACTCGCCGCACCGCCGATGGAGCAACTCGACCTCGGCCTGCGGACACTGGCGGGAATGCTGAGCGCGACCGAAGAGGATTTTGACTCGACGGAGTGACATCGCACGTTCACTCCGAAGCGGCGCCGCAGTCCAGAATTGGACAGGAGTGGCACTCGCAGCGGCCCATTTCCAGTGAGCGCCAGGGCATCAAAAGCCACAGGCCGCATACGTCTTTCTCACGAGACGAAAATGCGCGCCCTCGGCTACGAAGTCCACATCCATGCACTGGTTGCCTTTGCGATACTCCCCGATCACGCCGCACTGCAGATATTCGAGGTTTATCCGCCAGCGCTTTTCTTGCGGCGAGTAGGTCGCAAAGTCGTGCTGCGCGACCGGCGTTCCCCTGCAGATTCCGGCAACGTATCGCCGCACGTCGGGCGGCAGATTGTCGACGTGATTGGGATCAAGCGGATCATGTTTGTTGCCCACGCTGCCCTTGGAAAGAGCCGGCGGGATGCTCAGGAGCACAAGGCATAGAGCCAAAAATGGGGTCCGGATTGTCATCTGACGCTCCAGCCAAAAGCAAATCCGTCGCCGAGTTTACAGCGCGTTGCTTACAACCCGCTTACAGTCCGGCCGCGCGAACCGCTTCACCGATTGCGAACCGCCTTCGGCAGCAGCGCATCGGGCAATTGATCGAAGCTGTAGCGCCGCGGCCGATTGCGCGTGACGAAACCGCCGACCTGCCAGGTGAACAGCGCCGCAAAGCCGACCAGGAACAGCGCCCCCATCCAGTTCGAGGTCAGCAGCGCCGTCAGCAGCAATCCGATCATTGCCACCGCAAGGCAGGCCAGCAGCGCCAGCGCGGCGGTATACGTCTTCGGCCCGAGGCCTCCGACCAGCCTGGCCCTGCTGCCCGCCGCCTGCATCCGGCGATGCAGCTCGACGATGAAGTCGCGGTAGAGATGTCCCTGCGGCGCCACCAGCGTCGCGGTCTGCCAGGTGGTCGAGAGGATCGCGATCCGCCCGCCCCTGGCGTTGTCGATGTCGGCGCGAAACCGCTGCTGCTGCATCGAGACCGGGCGATAGGACAGTTTCACCGCGGAGATGTCGGCATAGTCCCACACGCCCGACCTGCCGGCGATCCGCCACGACAGCCCGTCCTCGGTCAGCTCGAACTGGTGCGCCGAGCCGATCAATGAGGCCTTGTAGGCATAGCGCAGCGGCGAGCCCTCGCCTGCCTCCGACCGGTCCTGCAACGTTGTTGGCAATCCGCCGTTCCACCCGTCCAAATCCATCCACGCGCTTGCGCGGGACGTCACGGCTATCCTACAAGCGAGCCATGCCTGAGACGACCTATTTTCCGCGCTACCTCATCCTCGGCGGCGCGATGATATCCGGCGTGCTGCTGGCGCTTGCCGTGCACATGCTCGGCGCGCGTTATGGGCTCGATCTCGGCGGCCTGTGGCGCTCCGACAGCCACGAGTTCATGCCGGCGGGCGCCGCGATTGCGTGGTGGCTGATCGCGACCGTCGGATTTTCGGGCGGCTACTTCACCGCCAATCTGATGCACAGCGCGGTGGCCGGCCAGATCCCGCAGCGGATGCGTAACTTCCTGATCGTCGTCGGCGTGCTGATGCTGGCCGGTGCCGGCCAGGCCGCGTCGGCGCCGAGCACGGTCTCGACCATTTCCGCCGTGCTCGCTGGCCTCGCCGCCCTGTGCCTCGGCGCATTGATGGCGTTCTGCGGCGCCTATTTTGCCCTGCGCAAGAGCTGAGCTAGCCCTCCAACTCAGGCGACCGACCGTTCCGGCGTCCTGCGCAACATCTTGGCGACGTCGGCTGCCGGCCGCGGCGGGCTGAACAGATAGCCCTGCGCCTGCGTGCAGCCCTCCCGACGCAGCAGGTCGAACTGGGTATCGGTCTCGACCCCTTCGGCGGTCGTGACGATGCCGAGGCTCTTGCCGAGGCCGGTGACCGCGCGCACGATCGCCATCGAGTCCTCGCGTGTCGCAAGGTCGGTGACGAAGGACCGGTCGATCTTGATCTTGTCGAACGGGAAGCTGCGCAGATAGCTCAGCGAGGAATAGCCGGTGCCGAAATCGTCCAGCGAGATGCGGACGCCGAAGCCGCGCAGCTCATGCAGCACCGCGAGCGTCGCCTCGCTGTTCTGCAGCAGCACCGATTCGGTGATCTCGAGCTCAAGCCGGTCCGCCGACAGGCCCGATGCTTGCAGCGCCGCCTTCACCGACGACACCAGGTTCGGGTTCTTGAACTGCACCGGCGAGAGATTGACGGCAACCGCGACGGCCTCGGGCCAGCCCGCGGCATCCGCGCAGGCCTTGCGCAACACGATCTCGCCAAGCGGAACGATCAGCCCGGTTTCCTCGGCGACAGGAATGAAATTGTTCGGCGCGATCAGGCCACGCAGCGAATGGTTCCAGCGCGCCAGCGCCTCGAAGGCGACGATCCGATCGCCCGCGACATCGCGGATCGGCTGGTAGTAGACCTCGAACTCGTCATGCTCGAGCGCGAGCCGCAGGTCGCGCTCCAGCAGGCGGCGCGCCTGCGCACGCGCATCCATCCCGGTCTCGAAGAAGCGATAGGTGCCGCGGCCGTCGGCCTTGGCGCGGTACAGCGCGAGATCGGCCTTTTGCAGCAATTCGTCGGGATCCTTGCCGTCTTCGGGCGCGAGCGAGATGCCGATGCTGACGCCGATCACGAGCTGATGGCCGCCGATCTCGTAGGGCGCAGCGATCCGCTCGACCACGAGACTTGCCAGCGACGACACGACGGACGGCTCGCAATTGCTGCAGAACTGCACGATGGCGAATTCGTCGCCGCCGAGCCGCGCCACGGTGTCGTGCTCGGTGACGCATTCGCCCAGCCGGCGCGCGACTTCGCGCAGCAGCGCGTCGCCGATCGGATGTCCGAGCGTGTCGTTGATTTCCTTGAAATGATCGAGATCGAGACAGAGCACGGCCAGCTGGTCGGAGCGCTTGGCTAGTCTCGAGGCCTTCTCGAGCTGCTCGCGGAACAGCGTCCGGTTCGGCAAATTGGTCAGCGCGTCATGCCGCGCCATGTGCGAAATCTGCTCCTGTGCCTGCTGCCATTC
Organism: Bradyrhizobium sp. USDA 4504; assembly: GCF_054063995.1. Classification (NCBI taxonomy): domain Bacteria; kingdom Pseudomonadati; phylum Pseudomonadota; class Alphaproteobacteria; order Hyphomicrobiales; family Nitrobacteraceae; genus Bradyrhizobium; species Bradyrhizobium sp. USDA 4504. Next base: position 4,087,151 of record NZ_JBSSGV010000001.1, read on the forward strand.
GGTGATGTCCTCGAAGGTCGCGACCCAGCCGCCGCCCTTCATCGGCTGGTCGACGACGCGGATCGCGCGCTCGTTGCGGCTGACGATCCGCGTCGCGCTGTGGCCGGCCTTTGCCTCGGCGACGAGAGCATTGCAGAACTCCTCGGGATCGCCGTCCCACTCGCCGATGGAATGGAGGTCCTGCAGGACATCGATCAGCAGGCGTCCCTGCAGCGGTATGCGACTGCGCCCCATCATCTCGCTGTAGCGCTCGTTGAACAGCATGATGCGGCCGTCGGCATCGAACATGCACAGCCCCTGCGACATGTTCTCGAGCGCGGTATCGAGCACCACCTTCTGCTTGTGAAGTTCGGTCTTGGCGCGACGGTCGAGGATCGAGGCGATCAGCGAGAGGCCGAGGATCGCGAAGGCCGCAACGGCGGTCATGAACGAGAGCACGCGCGGCGAGACCGTAAGTCCGCCGGAAACGATGGTCGGATCCGGGACGAGCGTCACCGCGCCCATCGCAGTGAAATGATGCGAGACGATCGCGACGGTCAGAAGACCGGTCGCGGCGGCGGTGGTGCCGAAACGTTCGCCACGGGTGGCAACGACGAGCGCGAGCGCGCCGAACAGGCTTCCGAACGCGATCGACGAGGCGACGATGCCGGGCGACCAGATGATGCGCGCGGGCAGCTCCAGCCCGAGCATGCCGGTGTAATGCATCGCCGCGACACCGGCGCCGACGATCGCGCCACCGGCCGCAACCGTCTGCCAGCGTCCATCGAGCGTGGCGACGGCCAATCCGACCGCCAGGATCGCAACCGCGAGCACCAGCGACAGCAGCGTGATGGGAATGTTGTACCCGGCCTCGATGCCGGGATCGTACGCCAGCATGGCAACGAAATGGGTGGCCCAGATACCGCAACCGCCGACCGCCGCATCGAGGCCGATCCAGATCTCGCGGGCCCGCCCCTGCGCAGCGCGGGCACGGTGAAACAGGCTGATCGCGACGGCGCTGGCGAGCAGGCAGATCACCCCGCCGAGGACGACCAACCGCCAGTCATGTTCCAAAGTGAGACAGGTCAGAACGCGATACATATAGGCCCCCTTTATGGACCTATAAGAACAGACGCATTTGTGTAGGAACGGTAACCGCACCGCAGCAAGGTTCCACGCATGGTGAAGAAGCCTTGAATGCAGGCGATCGGGTCAGGGCAACGCGGAGATGCCTCGCTGCGGTTCGTCTCAGCGCCGAGCCTCTGACCATGCGCCGATCCAGATCAGCGCAGCCGCCGCCAGCAACACGCCGGCGGAGATGACGAGGGCCGCATGCAGGCCGGTGATGAAGGCCGCGGACCGGCTGACCATCGAGCCGAACAGCGCGACACCGAGCACGCTGCCGGTCTGCCGGGTCGCGTTCAACACCCCGGCCGCGATGCCGGCATGCTGTGGCCCGGCACTGCCGAGCAGCGCCGATGTCAGGGGCGGCACCAGCAGGCCGAGGCCGCCGCTCATGGCCAGCAATTGCAGGCAGATCGCGAGGTAGCTGGTGCCGGGGCCGATGAACAGCATCGCAAGACATCCGGTGACGGAGAGAGCGGCGCCGAGCGCGATTGTCGCCGGCGCGCCGATCCGCTCCGCGACATGCGGTGCGATCAGGTTGGCGGGCAGCACGGCGCCGAGCATCGGCACGAACGCGAGGCCAGTGGCGAACGCCGACAGCCCGTTGACCTGCTGGAAGTAGAGGCTGAGCACGAAGATCAGGCCGTAGAACGCGACATTGACCAGGAGGCCGACCAGCGAGGTCAGGGCAAACATCCGGTGGCGGAACAGCGAGAGCGGCAGCATCGGCTGCGGCGCGCGCGCCTCACGCCAGACGAACAGCACGGAGAAGACGGCGGCGAGAGCGAAGCCTGCGATCACGAACGGGTTGCCCCAGCCGAGCGCGCCGCCTTCGATCAGCGCGCCGGCCAACGTGCCGAGCGCGGCGATCGCCGCGACCTGCCCCGGCAGATCGAGCCGGTGTTGCTGATGACGCGCGGTTTCGCTGGCAAAGCGCCAGGCGAGCCACAAGCCGGCGAGGCCGATCGGCAGGTTGACCAGAAAGATCGCGCGCCAGCCGACCAGCGCGATCAGTCCGCCGCCGACGAACGGGCCGGCGGTCAGCGCAAGGCTCGCGCCCGCGGCCCAGACACCGACCGCGCGTCCCCGCGCCTTCTCGTCTTCATAGGCATGGCGGAGCAGCGCCAGCGAGTTCGGCACCAGGATGGCCGCGGCCAGCCCCTGCGCGCAGCGGGCGGCGATCAGCGTCGCCGCATCAGGCGCGACCGCGCAGGCAACCGATGCCGCGGTGAAGATCGCAAACCCGGCCATGAAGATGCGCTTGGCGCCGATCCGGTCGCCGAGCGCGCCCGCGGTCAGGATGAAGGCCGCAAAGGCAATCGTGTAGGCGCTGACCACCCATTGCAGTTCGACAACGCCGCCGCCGAGCGAGGCGCCGATCGCGTTGAGCGCCGTGTTGACGATGGTGACGTCGAGCTGCACGACGCCATAGCCGAGACTCATCGCGGCGAGCGTCAACGTCGCCGCGAGCCCGCTCGTTTGCTGATGCGACGTTGCGCGGCGGCCCGGCATGTGCCGGACGTTCAGGGATGTCTGTTGCATGGTCTTGTCCTTGCTCTCGGCAACCAATGCGAGACATAGGCCTTCGTTTCGCCGCAACACTTCGCCACGGATCGAAGTGTGAAATCGCGTGCCTGGCCGTCTATCCGACGGCGGCCCGCTTGCGCGGCGTTTTGCCTCAATAGACCTACGGACCGCCCTCGCGCGGCTCACTGGCCCGAGCGCAGGGCGCATCATGCGCATGCGCGCGTCGACTTCACACTTTGGTAAACGTCACAGCCGGCTCAGCCGTCCCCACGCTGACGCATATCGTCCATTCGCCTCGCGCCAATGAACCCGCATCGACGCCGGGACGGCCGCAAAATCGGCAAAAAAGCCTGCGAAACCGCCTGAAGCGGCGGAACATGCAGTGGTCCCATCGCGGTCCTGCGACTCACATTCCGCGGAGCGAGAACATATGTAGCCAATATGACAATGACGCTGGACGAGGGCCGAAGGTTGGCTTGTCAAGGGCTGCACAACGCATCGGTTTTGCCTTATGGGTCATCGCGTACGGTGCGTTTGCCCGTCACCCGTCGCCGTCCGTGACCGGGTCCCACTGAAATTTGCCGCCCCGCCGGGAGGATGAATGCTTCGGCTGCTGACCACGCTCGGGCGTGGTTTCAAGGAAAAGATCGGCTGGAAACGGCTCGGGATCGCCGCGAGTGTGTTGATCATCGCGTTCGCGATCACGTCGCTTGTTCACACCCTGAAGGGCGTCGATACCGGCATCATTCTCACCGCGCTCACCAACATCGCGCCGCACCGGATCGCGCTGGCGGCGCTCTGCGTGGTCGGCGCGTTCTGCACGCTGACCTTCTACGACTTCTTCGCGCTGCGCACGATCGGCAAGATCCATGTCCCCTACCGCATCGCAGCGCTGTCGAGCTTCACGAGCTACACGATCGGCCACAATATCGGCGCCACGGTTTTCACCGGCGGCGCGATCCGCTTCCGGATCTATTCCGATTATGGCCTCTCCGCGATCGACGTCGCCAAGATCTGCTTTCTGTCGGGCCTGACCTTCTGGCTCGGCAATTTGTTCGTGCTCGGCTTCGGCATGGCCTGGCACCCGGCGGCGGCGTCGGCGATGGACCTGCTGCCGCCGGCGATGAACCGGCTGATCGCGCTCGGCTGCCTTGCCGGCATCGGCGCCTATTTCGTCTGGCTCCTGACCGGCGAGAAGCGCCGCGAGCTCGGCCAGAACGGCTGGAAGGTGGTGCTGCCCTCGGCCAAGCTGACGCTGCTGCAGATCCTGATCGGCGTGGTCGATCTCGGTTTCTGCGCGCTCGCAATGTACCTGCTGATGCCGACCGAGCCGCATATCGACTTCGTCTCGCTGGCGGTCGTTTTCATCCTGGCGACGCTGCTCGGCTTCGCCAGCCACGCCCCCGGCTCGATCGGCGTGTTCGATGCCGCGATGCTGGTGGCGCTGCCGGAGTTCAGCAAGGAACAATTGCTGGCGACGCTGGTCGTGTTCCGCATCCTCTACTTCCTGATCCCGTTCGGGATTTCGATTTCGATCATGGGCATGCGCGAGCTCTGGCTCAACGTGGTGCAGCCCTGGCAAGAGCGGAAACGACTAAGCCAAGCCTGCACGGCTTCGGCGACCGTGCGGCAACCGATCGAAAGCCGGCAGCAGCGGGTCAGGCAGCTGAAACGGTAACGGACAACGTTATCGGCCCCTGTGCGGGCCCTCGACCCCGGATTTTCGATCCTCGCGGCCGCTTCTCTTATTTTCGCCGTACCGCTCGCGTCAAACCGCGCCATGATTGGCTTTTTGGTTCGATTTTCGTTTCGGGTGACGGTCTGCAGCGTGCTGCTCGGCAGCGCGCTGGCCGCGGTCTTCGCATCGGCCGCGGACGCGCAGGACAACCAGCTGCAGATCTCCTGGGAGGTCCGCAACCGCTTCCGCCTGTTCCGCGAGGAACGCGACTTCCGCCTGCATGTCGAAAGCGGGCTTGGCCGCACCGTGCTGGCCTCGGAACAGACGCTGGAACTGCAAAGCGACGGCCGCGGCTGGGCGCGCAACACCGTAAACCGGCTCTGCATCGACCTGCAGGGCCGCGTCAGCGAGCCCTGCACGCGCGACAACGTCAAGGAAAGCTATCTGACGCCGATCGATCATCCGATCGTCGTGCGGCTCACCGGCCCGGTTCCGGTCGGCGCGACCTGTGCCTGGTCGTTCGACGACGGCGACGGGCCGCAATCCTCGACATTCGATTGCGCCGAGCCGATCAACCTGCGCGTCCGCTACGGCCGCACCACGGTCGCGACCGTCGACGTCGCAAGCGGCTCGGACGCCAACCAGCGTGTGGCGACGCAGATCGAGGTGCGCGACCTGCTGATCGCGGGCCTCGGCGACAGCATCGCATCCGGTGAGGGCAATCCCGACCGCGCGATTGCGCTCTCCGACGAGGGCTTCTGCTTCCGCTCCTATCTCGGCGGGGCGCAATATTACCGGCCGAGCCGCGCCGGCTACAAAGGCGGCCGCGCCTGCGAAGCACCGGACACCCTGACCAACTGGCAACGCCAGAGCGCGCTCTGGCTCAACTCGGCCTGTCACCGGTCGCTGTACAGCTACCAGACCCGCACCGCGCTCGCGCTCGCCGTGCAATATCCGCACATCGCGGTGACCTATCTGCCGCTGGCCTGCACCGGCGCCAGCATCGCCGACGGCCTGCTCGGCTCGCAGCAGGCGCGGGAATGCCTGCCGACGAAGACAGCCAACACCTGCTCGGGCACCGTCAACGGCCAGATCGCGGAGCTGCGCACAGCACTCGCCGCCGCCAAGCGCCGTCAGCCCGACCGCACCCTCGACCTCGTGCTGCTGTCGATCGGCGCCAACGACATCTACTTCTCCGGCCTCGTCGCCAACGTGATCGTCGACACGCCGACCGAGCGCACGCTGTTCAGCCGCGGCGGCTCGATGGCCAGCGTCGACGATGCCCGTTCGGCGCTGGCGCGCGACCTGCCGGCCGATTTTGCCAAGCTGCGCGATGCGCTGAAGCCGCTGGTCGGCGGCGATCTCTCGCACGTGATCTACACGGCCTATGCCAATCCGGCGCTGGCCAATGGCGGCGCGCCCTGCCCCGGCGGCCGCGCCGGCTTCGAGATCCATCCCTCGTTCAACGCGGATCCCAACCGCCTCGCGTCGGTCTCGAGCTTCGTGCAGAACGAGTTCCTGCCGCAGCTCAAGGCGATCGCGCAGTGCCAGTCCGGCATCATCTGCCGCAATCCGCAGGCCGACCGCATGACCTTCGTCGATGCGCATCAGGACGCGTTTGCGAGCCATGGCTTCTGCGCACGTGCGTCGACCGATCCGGAATTCGACCGCGACTGCTTTGCCGCCAATGGCGACAGCTTCGTGTCGGACATTGTCGCCGCCGCCAACCAGCCGCTCAAATGCGGCCGCAGCGCCGGCGAATACCGCGCCTACCTGCCGCGCGCGCGCTGGATCCGCGACGCCAATGACAGCTACTTCACGGCGATGACCTACCCGCAGGGCCTGCCGTCCTCGATGCAGCCAAGCGACATCCACGACGCGACATGGGGCATCCTGTCGGCGGTGTATGGCGGCGCGGTGCATCCGAGCGCCGAAGGCCATGCGGCGATGGCCGATGCGGCGGTCCCCGCGGCCGCCACCGTGCTGCAGTTGAACACCGCTGTGCCCGAGGTGATTACCGAGCCGGTCGCGCCACTGCCGATGCCGATTGCACCGACGGGACAGCGCTGAACGCTCACGCTGCCACGCAAGAGCGGAGCACGAGCGTGCGCAGATCGGAGCGTTAGAGAGAAGTGCTAAAGCATGATCCGGAAAAGTGCGAAGCGGTTTTCCGAAAAGATCATGCTCAAACAAAGAACTAAAGCGCGATGACGATTCAACCTAATCTCATCGCGCCTTAGTGCCGCTTCGTCGCGGGCACCGGCGCCGCCGGCTTCGCCACGGCGGCTTGCGCCGGCAGATATTTGGCGACGATCGCGGGATCGAGTTGGGCCACCGCGGTGTCAGGCAGCCGGGTCCAGACCTCATCCTTGCCGAACAGCGAGATGCCGAGAAAGCCGCGCATCGTCAGCGTCTGACCATCGGCGCTCAACGTCATCTTGGCCTTGTAGACCTTGCCGTTGCGCGGATCGAGCACGTTGCCACCTTCATAGGCGAGCCCGTTGCGCTTCATGTCGCGGATGAGGGGAATGCCGAGCCACGGCATGTCCTTGCGATCGTCGGTGCATTTCGAGCAAACCGGATTGGGCGGGTCGCCGGGCGATGAGAACATCTTTGCGATCATGCCTTCGAACAGGCCATTGCGCTCGATCACCAGGAACCAGCCCTCGGGCTTGCCGTCTTCGATCTTTTGCCACAGACCGGCAGCCGACGGGTCGGCCGCCGAGGCCGCAAGCGGAGCAGCTAGCGCAAAGGCCGTGGCGATCGCGAGGATCAGCCGAAGTCTGGATAGCGTGTTCCGCATTATCATCACCTGATCAATCGACCAACTCGACTACAAGCAGACTACGGCCATTTCACGGAGCGTTCCAGTGCCCGCGCCGCGCAGGAGCCGCGCAGGAAGTGGCCCATGCCCCTGGCATTGGTCTCTGCCCGAGTGAAATCAGTTCACCCCGAGCTTCTTCTGCAGACTCGATGACGAGGTTGTGTATTGGAACACCAGCCGCTTGTCCGGATACACGTAGCGGTGCGCCTTCTGCGCCATCAGCGCACCCTCGTGGAAGCCGGAGAGAATGAGCTTGAGCTTGCCCGGATAGGTGTTGATGTCGCCGATCGCGAAGATGCCTGACACGTTGGTCTCGAACGCCGCGGTGTCGACCGGCACCAGATTGTTCTCCAGCGCCACGCCCCAGTTCGCGACCGGGCCGAGCTTCATGGTGAGTCCGAAGAACGGCAGCATCGTATCGCAGGCGATCGTCGAGACCGCATTGTCGTTGCCCTTGAGCGCCGCGCCCGAGAGCTGGCCGTTGGCGCCTTCGAGCCCCGTGACCTGGCCGATCTTCAGATCCATCCTGCCGTCGGCAACGAGCGCACGCATCTGCTCGACGCTGTGCGGCGCCGCGCGGAAATCGTCGCGCCGGTGCAGCAGCGTGATGCGCTTGGCGATCGGATGCAGATTGAGCGTCCAGTCGAGCGCGGAGTCGCCGCCGCCGACGATCAGGATGTTCTTGTCTCGGAATTGCTCCATCTTGCGCACGGCATAAAACACCGACGTGCCTTCATAGGCCTCGATGCCCGGCACCGGCGGGCGCTTCGGCTGGAACGAGCCGCCGCCGGCCGAGATCACGACGACCTTGCACTCGAACTCCTTGCCGGCATCGGTCTTCACGCGGAACAAGGGATCGCCGATCTTCTCGATGCTCTCCACCATCTCGTTGAGATGGAAGGTCGGATTGAACGGCTTGATCTGCTCCAGCAGCTGTTCGGTGAGGCCCTGACCGGTGACGAAGGGAATTCCGGGAATGTCGTAGATCGGCTTCTCGGGATAGAGCTCGGCACACTGCCCGCCGATCTTGTCGAGGATGTCGACCAGATGCACCTTCATGTCGAGCAGGCCCAGTTCGAACACGGCGAACAGTCCGCAGGGGCCCGCGCCAATAATCAGCACATCGGTCTTGATCGCTTCGCTCATGTCCGCTTCTTTTCAGTTGAAATCGACTGGACGGCTTTTTCGCCTGTCCAGCCAAGTGGGCCGGATCGCGACATGCATAATAGGGACAGCGGCTGGCGCGGCAACCCCTTGCCGAGCCTGCGCAAGTCGGCTGTATGGGCGGGAAACCGACGGAGATCCCCCTCGTGAATGCCCCTGTTCGTGCTGACGATGCGCCGCGCCTGGAAGACTTTCCCTACCGCCTGTCCGACAATGTGCGCTTTGCCGATCTCGACCCCAACGGGCACGTCAACAACGCCGTCTATGCGAGCTATTTTGAAACCGGCCGCGTCACGCTGGTGAAGGACCGCAGCATGGGGCTGATGCCGGCGGGGCTCGGCTGGATCATGGTGCGCCTCGACATCCATTTCCGCGCCGAGCTGCACTGGCCGGGTCAGATCGAGCTCGGGCTCGGTCTCGTCAAGTTTGGACGCACGTCGACCACCTTCGACCAGGTGGTGTTTTCGGAAGGCAGATGCGTGGCGTCGGCGAAGGCGGTCACGGTGATGATCGATGAGGCCACGCGCAGGCCGACGCCGCTGCCGGCGGAGGTCAAGCAGAACTTCCGCCGCTGGGTCCGTCGCGGAGTGAATCCGGACGGCGAATAAGAGATCTTAGGCCTGTCGCTCCGGCGTCGACACGACCAATCCGTCGAGATCGTCGGTCACCTTGATCTGGCAGGACAGCCGCGAATTCGGACGCACGTCGAAACCGAAATCCAGCATGTCCTCTTCCATCGGTGACGGCGCGCCGACCTTCTCGCGCCAGGCTTCATCGACATAGACATGGCAGGTCGCACAGGCGCAGGCGCCGCCGCATTCGGCTTCAATGCCGGGAATGGCGTTGCGGATCGCGCCTTCCATCACCGTCGCGCCGTTCTCGATGTCAACTGTGCGTTTCTCGCCGGAATGGTCGATAAAGTGGATTTTGGCCATGATTGCTCGTGCTGCCGGAATGCGCCGGACGATGGATGGAAAGGTCCCGGGCAGTCGTATAACGGGTCGGTCCGCACAGCGCTAGCGCGGAGACCGAAAACCTGCCCGCCTGTTGGGATGCCGCCCAAGCTGTCGCGGCGGACCGCCGAGACGCCAGACGCCTAGGAGCGGCCCAGGATCAACTCGATCGCCGTGCGCGCCTCGGCAATCGCGGCGCCGAGCGCGGCAAGCGGCTGGGCCGCATCGGAACCGCCGCTCAGCGCGGTCTCCAGCTGGGCAGCAGCCTCGGCGACGCCGAAGGCGCCGATCGCCCGCGCCGATCCTTTCAGGGTATGGGCATGGGTCGCCGCCTCGGGCGCCAAGGCGGCCAGTTCACCGAGGATCCGGGCCGACTGGGTCGAGAACATGGCCAGCACTTCCCGCTCGAGGCCCGGATCACCCAGCGTCATGCGCTGAAGATGATCGACGTCGATCGGCCCGGCGCCGGGCGCCAGCGGCGGCGATTGCGTCCATTCGACCCGTTCGAGGTGAAGCGGCATGGCCTGTCCCTGTCGTCTCCGCCGGCCCTCGCCGGCGGATCGTTGGCCCAGCCAATCACGAAACTGGTTAACGGATTGTTGTTGGGATGATCGGCAAAACCGCCCGATTCTGGACAATTTCCGGACACAATCGGCGCTCTACAGCCGGAATTTCGAGTGCCCATAAGGCCTTATGGCGCAAAGCTGTTAACGATGATTAAGAAAGTATTAATCGCAAGCATTTCATTCGCATCGCTCTCCCAATAGGATGTTTGCGGATGTAGCGGACAAGCCGCCCAGGGGGCCGGCTTGCGCTCCGCTTGTGGGCACCGGCTTCGAGCTTGCGTGGGGACGATCGCAGGCTCGCCGACGCGTAAAATAGTGAGAGGGCTCAGACTGAATATGGCGAACACTCCCAAGAAGGTCAAAGATCCCACCGAAGTCGCGCTTTCTGCCATCCAGGAAGCCCTCAACATCAGCGAACAGGGCGCGGAGAATCGCAGCCCCCTCAACGAAGGCGCCGCGCCGCCGAACCTGCCGCCCGCTGCCGATTTTTCAGCCGCATCGTTCGAGTCCCGTCCGAGTAATACCGATCGTTCGGCGTTCGAGCCGATCGAAGAACCGCGCGCGCCGCGCCGCGCCGCCAATGATGATCGCGAAACCATCGGCCAGATGCTGCAGACGCTGCAGGGAGGACGCGCGCGCAACGCCTTCACGCTGTTCTTTGTCTGCTCCGGCGCCTGGCTGCTGGGCGGCGTCATCCTCACCATCGCGTTCTGGCCGGCCCTGCAGGCCTCGATGGCTCAGGGCACCGGCGTCCTGGTGCTCGCCGGCCTGGCCGCGCTGTTCGCCGTGCCGATCCTCCTGTTCTACTATCTCGCCAGCCTCGCCGCGCACGGTCAGCGCATGCAGATGATCGCGCAATCGATGGCGCAGGTCGCGATGCGATTCTCCGAGCCGGAAAACGCCGCCGCCGATTCCATGGTGACGGTCGGCCAGGCGATCCGCCGCGAGGTCGCGGCGATGGGCGACGGCGTCGAGCGCGCGATCGCGCGCGCCGGCGAACTCGAGACCCTCGTTGCCAACGAGGTCGCGGCGCTGGAACGCGCCTATTCCGACAACGAGGTGCGCATCCGCGCGCTGCTGCAGGACATCGCCCACCAGCGCGACAACCTGGTCGGCCAGGCCGAGCAGGTGCGCAGCGCGATCTCCGGCGTGCAGATCGACCTGCGCCACGACATCGCGCTGATCTCGGACGCGATCGCCTCGCGCGTCGACGAGGTCGCCAAGAGCATCACCGGCGCGCTGGAAGAGCGCGGCCAGCACATCACCACCGCGCTGAGCCATGCCGGCGACAACATGATCCTCGCGCTCGGCGAGCGCGGCGGCGACCTGCTCGACCGTCTCGAGGAGGCCAGCGCCGAGACCACGCGCGCGGTGATGGACGCCTCAGAACGGCTGACCACCAGCCTCAACTTCAAGACCGGCCATGTCCATGACGAGTTCGTCGATCTGGCCGATCGAGTTCACGAGTTGCTGAACGAGCGCATCGACCGCATCACCGGCGAGTTCGAGCAGCGCTCGTCCGTCATCGTCGACGGCATCTCCGACCGCACCGAAGAGGTCCACGACTCCCTGAAGAACTCCGCCGACTCGCTGCTGCTCGAGCTCGAGCTGCGCAGCAACGACCTCGTCAGCAAGATCGACGATGCCGGCAACCGCCTCGCCGGCCAGATCCTGACGTCCGGCGACAAGGCAAGCGAGGCGCTCGACGTCACCGTCAATTCGCTGGTCGCCAAGGTGGTGGGCCAGACCGAGACCGCGCACGACTCGCTGTCGCTGCAGATGAGCGCGTTCGACGACCTGGTGAAGAACCACGGCAGCGAGCTCGCCGAGAAATTCGCCCGCGACTCCGGCACGCTCGGCGCGCTGATCACCCGCCACATCTCGGAATTCGACCGCACGGTGAAGACCTTCGGCGGCGACATCGTCGAGCGCATGGGCCAGCGGACCCAGGACATCGCCGACAGCCTGAAGACCTATGTCGACACCTTCGACCACCGTGTCACCAGCAACAGCGGCGAGATCACCGCCTCGCTCGACCAGCGCCTGCTGCAGTTCGAGACCACGCTCGGCAGCCGCGTCACCAATCTCGACGCCTCGCTGACCGACAAGCTGTCGTCGTTCGACAGTTCGCTCGCCAGCAAGATCGGCTCGTTCGACGGCCGTCTGCAATCGCTCGATGACGCGATCGACGGCCGCATGAAGTCCCTCGAGGTCACCTTCGAGAGCCGCGCCAAGTCGGTCACCGAGACCATCGACGGCCATCTCGGCACGCTCGCGACCCAGCTGACCGACGGCGCCTCCCAGGCGATCCAGTCGATCGACTCGCGGCTTGGCCTGCTCACCACCACCCTGACCGAAGGCACCGTGCAGGCGATCGCCGCGGTCGACCATCGCATCAACGGCGTCACCGAGACCATCGACGGCCACAGCGTCCGCCTGGTCGACACCCTCAACGGCCACAGCACCCGCCTCGCCGACACCATCAATGGTCACAGCGCGAACCTGACCGACACCATTTCGGCGCGCTTCGCCGACATCCAGCAGGGCATCGAGAGCCGCGTCGGCGTCATCGCCAGCGACATCGACACCCGCGTCGCGCAATTCGAGGACCTGCTGGGCTCGCGCGTCGAGGCCGTCGCCGGCCGCATCGAGAGCAGCGGCCGCCAGGCGAGCGAGGACCTGATGTCCCGCGCCGAGCTGTTGTCGTCGAGCATCAAGTCCCATGTCGAGGACGCCGAGCGTTCGCTGACCAACCTCGTGGTCAACACCAGCGAAACCATCCAGACCGGCGCGCGCACGGCGCAGCAGGCGCTGCTCACCGTGTCCGCGGACGTCGGCAACCAGCTCAAGCTGAGCTCGGCCGAGGTTGAGAGCGTGCTGACCGCCGTCGGCACCAGCGCCGCCAACTCGATCCTCACCAGTGCCCGCGACGCCCAGGTGTCGCTGGTCTCGGCCTCCGGCGACGTTGCCTCGCAGATCAAGGCACTGTCCGAGGATGTCGAACGCACGCTGCAGGCGGCCGGCAGCGCCACCGCAGCCTCCGTGCTGTCGGGCGCCCGTGACGCGCAGACCACGCTGGTCAGCGCCTCTGTCGAGGCCGCAAGCCAGGTCAAGTCGCTGGCCAGCGATGTCGAGCAGTCGCTGTCGATGGCCGGCTCTGCCGCCGCCGAGGCGATCATGACCGGTGCCCGCGAGGCCCAGACCACGCTGATCTCGACGTCGACCGACGTCACCGGCCAGGTCAAGTCGCTCGCCAGCGACGTCGAGCGTTCGCTGTCGATGGCCGGCTCCGCCACCGCGGAAGCCGTCGTCGCCTCCGCTCGCGAAGCCCAGAGCACGCTTGCCGGTGCATCCACCGAAGCCGCCAACCTGGTCCGCACGCTCGCGGCCGACGTGCAGCACTCGCTCTCGACCGCCGGCTCTGCCGCCGCCGAGGCAATCATGACCGGCGCCCGCGAGGCCCAGACCACGCTGATCTCGACGTCGACCGACGTCACCGGCCAGGTCAAGTCGCTCGCCAGCGACGTCGAGCGCTCGCTCTCGATGGCCGGCACCGCAACCGCGGAAGCCGTCGTCGCCTCCGCCCGCGAGGCCCAGAGCACGCTGGCAGGCGCGTCGACCGAAGCCACCAACCTGGCCCGCACGCTGTCGGCCGACATCGAGCGCTCGCTGTCGATGGCGGGCTCCGCCACCGCGGAAGCCGTCGTCGCCTCCGCTCGCGAGGCCCAGAGCACGCTGGCAGGCGCATCCACCGAGGCCGCCGATCTGGTCCGCTCGCTGGCGGCCGATATGGAGCGTTCGCTGTCGATGGCCGGCTCCGCCACCGCGGAATCGATCACGTCAGGCGCGCGTGAGGCCCAGAGCACCCTGGTCGACGCGTCGACCGAGGCCGCGACCAAGGTGTCGGCGCTTGCCGCCGACATCCAGCGTGCGCTGTCGATGGCCGGCTCCGGCACCGTCGAGATGCTGACGGCCGGCGCCCGCGAGGCGCAGAACACCCTCGTCACCGCGTCGACGGAAGCAGCCAACCATGTCAAGTCGCTGGCCGTCGATGTCGAGCGCACCCTGACCTCGGTCGGCACCAACACCGCGCAGGCGATCCTCGGCAGCGCCCGCGAGGCCCAGAGCTCGTTCGTGGCGACCTCCAGCGAGGCCGCAAGCCAGATCCGCGAGATCTCCGCCGAGATCGAGCGGTCACTGACCACGGCCAGCGCGGAGACTGCGCAGACCATCCTGGGCAGCGCCCGCGAGGCCCAGAGCTCGTTTGCGGCGACCTCCGCCGATGCCGCCGCCCAGATCCGCACGCTCTCGACCGATATCGAGCGCGCGCTGGGTGCGGTCACGGCCAAGACAACCGACAACATCCAGACCTCGGCGCAGAACGCGCAGGCCGCGCTGATCACCATGTCCAACGAGGTCTCGACCAAGGTCAAGACGACCTCCGCCGACATCGAACGTTCGGTGCTGTCGGCCTCCAGCGCCTTCGGCTCGGCGATGACCGGCAAGACCGACGAGATCGTCACCTATGTGCAGCAGCAGACCGAGCGTCTGTCGCAGATGGTCGACGGCCGCCGCGGCTCGCTGGTCGAGGCGCTGACCGCCAAGACCACGCAGCTGTCGAGCGACATGGATCGCGCCACCGCGGATGCGCTGAAGGCGATCGAAACCCGCGGCCTCGCCTTCTCGCAGTCGATGTCGGCCCACGGCAGCGATGTCGCGCGCAACATCACCTCGGCCGGCGATCAGGCGACCGGCGCGGTGGCGAAGTCGCTCAAGGAGCTCGAGCAGGCTTCGCGCGCGGCGATCGACCAGTCGCGCCAGGTCTCGATCTCGGCCGTCACGGAGATGCAGGAGACCAGCAAGATCCTGCGCACCGATACGGTCGCGCTGTTCGAGCGGCTGCGCGAAGGCAACATCCTCTTGCAGGAAGTGTTGACCGGCGCCCACGACAACCTCAACTCGCTGGAGCGCGCGCTGGTGACCCGCGTGGCCGACTTCGTGTCCGCCATGAACGACGTCACCTCGCGCAACGGCGTGGCAACCCAGACGCTGGAAGACCAACTGACGGTGTTCAACAGCAAGACCGGCAAGGCGCTGGAAGATCTCGGCGCGCTGTCGAGCCAGTTCGAGACCCATGGCAAGGCGCTGATCGATGCGGCTGCCGTGGTCGAGCAGGCCAACCGCTCGACGACGGCCTCCGTCAGCGAGCGCAAGTCGGCGCTGGAAGCGCTGGTCACGACCATCGACCTTCGTACCACCGATCTCGACCAGCGGCTGTCGCGCTTCACCGGGCTGCTCGATGAATCGCTCGGAGCGGCCGAGGAACGCGCCCGCGACATCGCCCGCGTGGTGGCGGAGACCGCAGGCGCCGGTTCGGCTGCGATCAGCAGGCAGTTCGAGGCGGTGCGCCTGGCGGCCGAGAACGAGCGTCAGCAGACCGTCGACGCCATGAACGACCTCTACCAGCAGAGCAACGCCGAGACCGATGCGATGTTCAAGGAATCGACGGAGAAGTTCTCCGCGATGGTCACGGCGATGAAGCAGATGGCGAGCGAGATGCACAACGAGCTCGAGGCCACCCGCAACGAGCTTCGCCGCGGCGTGCTCGAGATGCCGCAGGAGGCCGCCGAGAACACCGCGCAGATGCGCAAGGTGATCGTCGACCAGATCGAGGCGCTGGCCGAGCTGAACCGCATCGTCGCTCATCACGGCCGCGGACTCGACGTGGTCTCGACCAACCGCGCCAGCGTTCGCCACGAGGAGCCGGTGGTGGCTGCCGCCGGCGGCCGCGGCGATGTGCGCATGCGGGACAACGGCAACAGCGCCTCGACGCTGCCGCCGCCGGATCTCGGCATGGCGAGCTCGCGCCGCACCGAGGCCCCGTCGGTCAGCCCGGCAGGCTCCGACAACAACGGCGACGGCTGGCTGTCCGACCTGCTCAACCGCAGCGACGCACCGCCGCCTGCCCCGCAGAGCCGCGACGCCCAGCAGCGCCCGCGTCCGCAGCAGCAGCCCGTCAATCCGCTGGAGTCGCTGTCGCTCGACATCGGCCGGCTGATGGACCGCACGCTTGCGGCCGAGATGTGGGATCGCTACCAGCGCGGCGAGAACAAGGCGTTCTCCAAGCGCCTCTACACGCCGGCCGGCCAGAAGGCCTTCGATGAGGTGGCCCGCAAGTATCGCGCCGACCGCGGCTTCAAGCAGACGGTCGATCGCTACATCGCGGAGTTCGAGCGCCTGCTCGACGAAGTCGCCCGCGACGGCCGCGGCCAGCAGGAGCTGAGCAGCCACCTGACCTCGGAGACCGGGCTGGTCTACACCCTGCTCGCGCACGCCGCGGGACGGCTGGGGTAAGCCGGCAAAGTAAGCGTGTAGCGAATGGAAACGGAGGCCTCACGGCCTTCGTTTTGTTTTGGGTGGGATTGGAAAATTCGCGTCGACGAAGACTCGACAGGGTCATTCCGGGGCGATGCGAAGCATCGAGCCCGAATCTCGAGATTCCGGGTTCGGTCCTACGGACCGCCCCGGAATGACTGTGCGACCAGAGGGCAGCGAACCTGTTCGCCATTCGCCCTTTATTGCCGCCGCCGCGGCCCGGGCGCGGTCGCCGGAGCCGGCGCGGGCTCGGGTGCGGCGTTGTTGCTGCCGCCGAAGATCACCCGGCTCGGGTTGCGGTCGAAATTGTTCACGGCGCGGCTGATGTCGGACAGCGTCCTGCGGCCGTCGTTGATCAGGAGATTGGAGCGCTTGTCGAGATCCTCGGCGAGTTCGCGGATCGACTTCACCATCAGGTTCAGCTCGCTGCCATTGTTGCCGCCCGCGATCGCATTGAGGCCAAGCATCAGGCTGTCGGCCTTGCCCATCACGCCGTCGACCTTGAGCATGACGTTGTCGATCTTCTCGGAATTGCGCGCTAAGGCCTGGGTGAAGACCTCGAGATTCTTCAGTGAATTCTTCACCGACTGCTGATTGTCGGCGACGATGCGGTTGACGTTTTGCAGGGTGGCGCGGATCGCCTCGGTGACGTCCTGCAGCGCATTCGGGTCGGCGGTCAGAACCGGGATGCCATCCTCGTCCAGCGGCACCGGCGGGGCGGCCTCCTCGCCGCCCTTGAGCGAAATCGCGGCGACGCCGGTGAGGCCCTGGAACTCGAGACCGACCAGGGTGTCCTTGCGGAGCGGTGCGTTGTTCTCGATCATCGCCAGCGCAACCACGCGCCGCGGGTTGTCGAGCTTCACCGAGACCACTTCCCCTATCCGAATACCGTTAAAATTGACATTGCCGCCGTTGCGCAGGCCTGACGCGGGCCCTTCGAAGATCACCCGCAAGGGGCTGCGCTGCTTGGTGGTGTGCAGGCTCTGGAACCACAGCACGAAGCCGAATGCGGCGGCGATCACCGCCAGCGTGAAAGCCCCGATCAAGACGTAGTTCGCCCGCGTTTCCATCAATTACTCGCGTTAATCACTCTTGGGCCCTCGCGCAGCCGGCTGCGCTCGAGCCCGTCGAATTCCCTGTTGGCGCATGATCTCGTCCGAAAATCGGCTCCAGGTTTCGGGATCATGGGCTAGGCCACAACGGCACGGGCGCGCTTGCCGTTGAAATATTGCTGCAGCCATGGATGCTGCGACGCCTTCATGTCGACGATCGATCCTGCAGCAATGATCTTACCGTTCCCTAAAACGGCGATACGGTCGCACGCGGTGTAAAGACTGTCGAGATCGTGGGTTACCATGAAAACGGTCAGCCCCAAAGTGCGCTGCAGGGTGCGCACCAGCTCGTCAAACTCGCCGGCGCCGATCGGATCGAGACCCGAGGTCGGCTCGTCGAGAAACACGAGTTCTGGATCGAGCGCGAGTGCGCGCGCAAGCGCGACGCGCTTGATCATGCCGCCCGACAATTCCGACGGATAACGATCGGCGACTTCCGGCTTCAGCCCGACCATCACGAGTTTTGCCACCATGATCTCGTCGAGCAGCCGCTGCGAGACGCGCAGATATTCGCGCGCCGGAAACTGGATGTTCTGGCGCACCGTGAGCGAGGAGAACAGCGCGCCCTGCTGGAACAGGATGCCCCAGCGGCGCTCGACGGCGCGGCGCTGCGAGGTGCTCGCGGCGTCGAGATCGACGCCGAACACCTCGATGCGGCCGGCGACCTTCGGCACGAGCCCGATGATGGTGCGCGTCAGCACCGACTTGCCGGCGCCCGAGGGCCCGACGAAGCCGAGGATCTCGCCGCGCCTGACGTCGAGGTTGAGGCCGTCGAGCACCCGCGTGTTGCCGAATTGAACCGTGATGTCGCGGACCCGGATGATGGCGTCGTTGTCCTCTTCCGCCATGATCACATCCCGATCGAGGCGAAGAAGATCGCGAACACGCCGTCCATCACGATCACGAAGAAGATTCCTTTCACCACCGATGCGGTGGTGTGCTGTCCGAGCGACTCCGCCGAACCCTGTACCGCCAGGCCTTCGACGCAGGCGACGATACCGATCACCGCCGCCATGACCGGCGCCTTGACCATGCCGACGATGAAATGGTCGATCGATATGGCATCACGAAGGCGGAGCAGGAAGGCCTCCGGATCGACGCCGCCATAGAGCCAGGCCACCAGGCCGCCGCCATAGAGCGCAGCCATCGCGCCGAGGAAGGCCAGGATCGGCAGCGCCAGCACCAGCGCCAGCATGCGCGGCAGGATCAGGACCTCGATCGGATCGAAGCCCATGGTGCGCAGCGCGTCGATCTCCTCGCGCATCTTCATCGAGCCGAGCTCGGCGGTATAGGCCGAGCCGGAGCGGCCCGCGACCATGATCGCGACCAGCAGCACGCCGATCTCGCGCAGCACCAAGACGCCCAGCATGTCGACGACGAAGATGTCGGCGCCGAACCTGCGGAAATGGAAGATGCCCTGCTGCGAGATGATGCAGCCGATCAGGAAGGTGATTAGCACCACGATCGGCACCGCGCGCCAGCATACCTGCTCGAGGTGATGCACCGTCGAGGTCAGGCGGAAGCTGCGCGGATGGATCAGCACCTTCCCGGCGGCCGCCAGCACCGCGCCGAGCATGTCGACGAGGCCGATGATGGTGCTGCCGATCCCGGCCACGGTGCGCCCGATCTGCTCGAGCATGCCTGAGATCGACAGCCGGTCGCTGACGACCCTGGGCGCGGGGCCGACGCGGCGGACCTCGTCGACCAGGCTGGAGTAATTGGCGGAGAGGCCCGCGATCTCGGCTTCTGCGGTGGCGTCGCTCAGGCTGCGGCGCAGCCGCTCGATCAGCCAGGCGCCGAAGGTGTCGAGGCTCGCGACCTGCGACACGTCGATGAAGATGTGCGGCCGGCTGCCGCGCAGCTTCTCCGCATCGGAGACGATCCGCTCGAGCGCAGGTGCAAAGCGGGCCGTCCAGTTGCCTGCCGCGCACAACGCCAGCCCTTCGCCTTGGGCTATCCGCTCCAGTGTCGGGTCGCCGCTCACCTCTAACCCACCCCTCAAGCCGGCTGGCTGCCGCTAACGCTGATCTCCGGCGCTGCCGGATCGGCTTGTCGAATCTGTCGCTAAACAGCCATAGTTGGCTGCGCGTCGCAAGCTACGGTTCAGGAAATAGTAGACTTTAAAATGACTTCCACCCCATCCGGAGCGATTTCCCTGACCGGTCGGATCGAGCGCTGGCCGATCGCGGGGACCTTCACGATCAGCCGCGGCACCAAGACCGAGGCTGTCGTCGTGGTGGCCGAGGTGAGCCAGGGCGGCCTCACCGGCCGCGGCGAATGCGTACCCTACCCGCGCTATGGCGAAACGCCCGAGGCGACGCTGCAGGCAATCCAGGCCCTGCAGGCGCCGCTCGCCGGCGGCATGGACCGCATCGCCTTGCAGGCCCGGATGGCTGCCGGCGCCGCCCGCAATGCGCTGGATTGCGCGCTGGCGGACCTGGAGGCCAAACGCGCCGGTAGGCGGATCTGGAACCTGCTCGGCCGGCCCGCACCGGAACCGCGCACCACCGCCTATACGATCTCGCTCGGGACATCAGAGGCGATGGCGGAAGCCACCGCGAAGGCCGCGCATCGTCAGTTGCTCAAGATCAAGCTCGGCGGCGAAGGCGACGGCGCGCGGATCGCCGCCGTGCGCAAGGCGGCGCCTCGATCCGAGCTGATCGTCGACGCCAACGAGGCCTGGACGGAGGACAACCTCGCCGCCAATCTCGCTGCCTGCGCCGATGCCGGCGTCACCCTGATCGAGCAGCCGCTGCCGGCGGGCAAGGACGCGGCGCTGGCGCGGATCCGGCGCCCGGTTGCGGTCTGCGCCGACGAGAGCGTGCATGACCGCGCCTCGCTCGCCGGCCTGCGCGGCCGCTATGACGCCGTCAACATCAAGCTCGACAAGACCGGCGGATTGACCGAAGCGCTGGCGATGGCGGACGCCGCCCGCGCGCACGGCTTCGAGATCATGATCGGCTGCATGGTCGCGACCTCGCTCGCGATGGCGCCGGCGATGCTGATCGCGCAAGCCGCGCGCTTCGTCGATCTCGACGGCCCGTTGCTACTGGCGAAGGATCGCGACCACGGCCTGCGCTACGAGGGCAGCCTGGTCTATCCGCCCGACGCCGCACTCTGGGGCTAATCGGTGAGACGCTTGCGCGCCAGCCACATCACGAGCCCGCCCGTGGCCGCCATCGCGGCCATCATGTCGTAGACGCCGAGCCCGAAGCGCGCATAGACCATGCCGCTGACGATCGCCGTGGTGCTCGCGACAATGCCGCCGCAGGCGGTGAGATAGCCCTGCGCGCGCGCCATCACGTGAACCGGCACGTGATGCACCATCAGGCCCATGATGCCGACCTGGGTCAGGCCGAAGCTCAGTCCATGTCCGAGCTGCACAACTGCAAGCACCGCAAGCGGCGGGTCCTGCGCGGTGATCGCCCAGCGCGCCGCGGCACTGGCGGCCGCGATCATCACCAGCACAGCCGACGGCAGCGTGAAGCGCGGCGAGGCCGCAAACAGCACGATCTCGGCGATCACGCCGAGCACCCAGAGACACGCGATCGTCAGGCCGCTGAAGCCGGCCTGCTGCCAAGCAATCGATGCGAAGATATAATAGGCGCCGTGGCTGCCCTGGATCAGCGCCGAGGAGACGATGATAGCGAGGAAGGTGGGATTACGCAGCAGTTTTGGCGCGCCGGCCGCAGGTGTGGCGGCTGCCACCGGGCGGCCCAGCGGCCGCAGCGTCAACCCGACCAGCGCGCCGAGCACCGTCACGGCCGTGATGATCCAGATCAGGTCGACCTCCGCGACATAGCGGAGCAGGAAGCCGCTCAGCAGCGCGCTGACCGCGAAGGCGGCCGAGCCCCAGAGCCGCAGCGGTCCGTAGCTGAGGCCGAATTGCCTGACGCCGCGCAGCGCATAGGCGTCTGTGAGCGGCACCATTGGCGTCCAGACGCAGCAGGTCAGCGCATAGATCGCCAGCAGCACGAACGGCTGGTGCTGGGTGCCGATCACGGCAAAACCGAACGCCGTAG
Organism: Bradyrhizobium sp. USDA 4504; assembly: GCF_054063995.1. Classification (NCBI taxonomy): domain Bacteria; kingdom Pseudomonadati; phylum Pseudomonadota; class Alphaproteobacteria; order Hyphomicrobiales; family Nitrobacteraceae; genus Bradyrhizobium; species Bradyrhizobium sp. USDA 4504. The sequence continues at coordinate 4,108,476 of NZ_JBSSGV010000001.1, forward strand.
CGAATCCGGTGGCGATGATCGCCCCGCGCAGCATCTGGCGCCGCTCCGCCGCCGCGGTGACCAGCGGCAGCACGGTGAAGCGCGTCACCGGCGGCACCGCGGTGATGATGCCGATCCAGGTGGCGTCGATGCCGACCGCCTTCAGCCACACCGTGAAAAACGGCAGATGAACCCCGGTCATGCCGAACAGCGTGGCATAGAATGCCGCTAGGCTGCGCGCGAATCGCCGCGATGCAATCCTTGCTGCAATGGGGATTTGTGATTCGGAAGACATCAATTCAATTGCGATTCGCGCGATATCGTGGTGATCGTTAGCGTAACGCGCAATGATTTGCGCGGAGAGATTGTGATGGCCGAAGAAGCATTCGCCCTGTCGCCGATATCCGCCCGCGCGGCCCTGCCGAGCGAGGAGGACTATGCCGCGATCAGCGCGGCCTTCATGGAGACCTCGCGGGGCCGCTGGTTCCTCGGCGAATACGCCAAGCGCAACCGCAATGCCGATACCCGCATGGTGCTCGATGCCGTGGCGCGGATCGAGGAAAGCCTCAGCGCGCAGCGGCAAGCCGCCGCGGCGGCGATCAGGGACGAGCAGCTGGCGCAGGCGCTGGCCGCCCTGCGCGGCGCGATCGAAGCCACCCAGGCCTCAGCCATCGCCGCGCTCGAGGGCATCAGCTTCGAGCAGAGCCTCGCGCCGGTGCGCAAGGGCGTGCGGGTGATCAGGGAGATCTCCTGGCGGCTGCGCGAGATCGGCAATGACGGCCGGATCTGCGACATCATCGATTCGCAGGTCAGCGCGATCGAGGCCGGCGCCGCCGAGGTCTCGATGAACGACGCCAAGGCCGTGCTGGATGCCGCCTTCGCGGCGCTGGCCCGCCGCCTCAGCGAGTTCGATCCGGACAAGGCGGCGACGCCTGCGGCCGAGCCTGCTGTGGCCGAGGCGCCGGTTGCGGAGCCGCCGGCGGCGGCCTCCGCGCCGCCACCGGTGGCCGACGGTGCAGCCCTCGATATGGCCGCTACGCCGCCAGCGCCGCCTCAGGAGGCCGCTATGGCGCGGATCGTCGAAGCCGCGATTCCCGCCGCTGCGCCCGGCACTGAGGCCGCTACGGCCGTCACGCCACAGCCGAGCGAAGCCTGGCTCAAGGCTGAAGCCGCGCTGGCCGAAGCCGAAGCCGCGGAACTCGCCCGCGTCACCGACGAAACGGCGGCCGACGCCCATGACGACGCGGTGCTCGACCTGATCGCGATGGAGATGGGCGCGCCCGATCCGATCGACGAAGAGGCGATCGCGGAGGAAATGCGCGCCGCCGAGGAGATGCGCGTCGCTGAGGCGATGGCCGCCGAGCCCAAAATGGTTGCGCCGGCCATTCAGCCCGAGCCTGCACCGGCGCCCGCGCCGAAGGTCGAGGTCAGGGCCGAAGTCAAGATCGAGCCGGTGGCTGTGGCGCCGATTGCCGAAACTCTGGTGATGCCGCCGCCTCTCCGGCCCGCCGTTGAGCCTGCCCCTGCTCCCGCAGCGGAGATCTCACTTGGCTCGACCATCATCGCCAGCGGCCTGCTGAAAAGGCCGACTGTTGCGGCCAACGACCCGCTCGCGCCAATCCGACGCATGAGCCAGGCCGAGAAGATCGCGTTCTTCTCGTAACCTCGACTGTTCATATCCTGTCATTGCCGGGCTTGACCCGCGCACGACGACTGGCGCGAAGCATTCATGTCCCATGGACCGCGCACGCAACGTGAGCCAGCTCATGTACCGCGGCAGCATCTGTGCCTAACCCGGTGTCAGGCAACCAGTTTCGCGAACAGGTCGGCGTCGACATTGCCGCCCGACAGCACGATGACGACGTTCTTGCCCTTGGCATCGATCCGCCCGGCGAGCAGCGCCGCGAGTCCGACCGCGCCGCCGGGCTCGACCACGAGCTTGAGCTCGCGGTAGGCAAAGGCGACGGCGGCGCCGACCTCGTCGTCGGAGGCGCTGACGCCATTCGCGAGCAGCTTGCTGTTGATGGCGAAGGTCAGTTCGCCCGGCATCATCGCCATCAGCGCATCGCAGATGGTGCGCGGCGCAACCGCATGCGCCTCGCGATGGCCGACCTTGAGCGAAAGGGCATGATCGTCATAGCCCGCGGGCTCGGCGACGATCACCTGGGCCTGCGGATATTTCGCCTTCACCGCGGTCGCAACGCCCGCGATCAATCCGCCACCCGAAGCTGGCGCGACCACGATGTCGGGCGTCAGTCCGAGCGCAGCCATGTCCTCGGCGATCTCGCGGCCGGCGGTGCCCTGGCCCGCGATCACGAAGGGATCGTCGTAGGGGCGCACCAAGGTCGCGCCGCGCTTGCCGGCAATGCCGTTGGCGATCGCCTCGCGGTCGTCGCGATCGCGGTCGTAGAGCACGACTTCGGCGCCATAGGATTTGGTGCGCTCGCGCTTGGTGATCGGCGAGTCCGCGGGCATCACGATGGTCGCCTGCATGTTGAGGATCTTGGCCGCCGCGGCGACGCCCTGGGCGTGGTTGCCCGAGGAGAACGCGACGACGCCGCCGCTCCGCTTGTCCTGCGGGATCGAGGCGAGCTTGTTGAAAGCGCCGCGAAACTTGAACGATCCGGTCCGCTGCAGCATTTCGGGCTTGAGGAAAACCTTGCTGCCGACGCGTTCGTTGAGAACCGGGAAGGTCAGGAGCGGCGTGCGCACCGCGAACGGCGCGACCACCCTCGCGGCGGCATCGATGTCCGCGGCAGCGACGGGTGGATTGAGAACGGTGTCCGTCATTCGCGATTTGTATCGCGGCGCCGGGCTGGCGGGCAAGACGCTTTAGCGTGACCTGACTAGCGTGAGGTCGGCTGGGTCGCCGGCAGCGCCACAAAATGGTGCTCTTCGGCACCGAATTCGAGCGCCTCCCCCTCGCCGTCCGGCGGCGCGGGGCGGACGTTCATGCAGCGATCGATGAACACCCGGGCCGACGCCTGCCAGGTGTGGAGCGCGGCAAAGTCGACGCAGGCCTGCCGCGGGATGCTGAGCGCCCCCAGGCAGGCATGGCGCAGATCTTCGTCGAGCACGCCGACCGGCGCCGCGCCGATCACGTCGCGGGGACCGGTGACCGGAAAAGCGGCAACCGGCAGGCCGCTCGCCAATGCTTCAAGCAGCACCAGACCAAACGTATCGGTACGGCTCGGGAAAACGAACACATCGGCCGCGGCGTAGATCTCAGCCAATTCTTCCCCATGACGAGCACCGAGGAACACGGCGTCCGGATATTTCCGCTCCAGCGCCGCCCGCGCCGGGCCGTCGCCGACCACGACCTTGGTTCCCGGCAGATCGAGATCGAGGAAGGCCGCGAGATTCTTCTCCATCGCCACCCGGCCGACGCTGAGATAGACCGGCTGCGGCAGGCAGAGATCGACGTCGCGCGGATGGAACAGTGAGGTATCGACGCCGCGCGACCACAGCACCACGTTGCGGAAGCCGCGCTGACGCAACTCGGCCGCCAGCGCCGGGGTCGCCGCCATCACCGCCCGGCTCGGCCGGTGGAACCAGCGCAATGCGCGCCACACCCAGGCTTCCGGGACAGGCGTCCGCGCCGAGACGTATTCGGGGAAGCGGGTATGGAAGCTCGTCGTGAACGGCAGGCCGCGCTTGCGGCAATAGCGGCGCACCGCAAGCCCGATCGGGCCCTCGGTCGCGATATGGATGCTGTCGGGCCTCGCCGCCTCGATCAGACTTGCGACCTTGGCCCGGTAGGGCAGCGCCAGCCGGAGATCGCGATAGCTCGGCATCGAAGGTGCGGAACTCGTCCGGCGTCAGGAAGCTCACCTCGACGCCGAGCGATTTCGCCGCCTGTGCCATCATGGTCAGCGTGCGGACAACCCCGTTGACCTGGGGATGCCACGCATCGGTCGCGACCAAGATATGCGTCATGCAGCGCGTGCCGTCACTCGCGGAACCGGCGCGATCCGGCGCACCGGGTCGGTCCAGGTGATGATCTCGAAATGGCCGTCCTCGTGCTCGGCGAGCGCGGTGCAGCTCTCCACCCAGTCGCCGCAATTCATGTAGCGGATGCCGTGCTCGTCATGAATCGTCGCATAGTGGATGTGGCCGCAGATCACGCCGTCGCAGCCGTGGCGCCGCGCCTCGCCGGCGAGCGTCGCCTCGAACGCGCCGATATAGTTCACCGCCTTCTTGACCTTCAGCTTGGCCCATTGCGACAGCGACCAGTACGGCACGCCGAACATCTTGCGGAAGAAGTTGACGAAGCGATTCATCTGGATCGCGAAATCGTAGGCCTTGTCGCCGAGATGGGCGAGCCAGCGCGCGTTCTGCACCACGAGATCGAAAATGTCGCCGTGGATCACGAGGTAGCGCTTGCCGTCGGCGCCGGTGTGAACGGTGTTCTCCACCACGTCGATGCCGCCGAAATGCGTGCCGTAGTATTTGCGCAGGAACTCGTCGTGGTTGCCCGGGACGTAGATCACCTTGGCGCCCTTGCGCGCCTTGCGCAGCATCTTCTGCACGAAATCATTATGGGTCTGCGGCCAGTACCAGTTCGACTTCAGCGCCCAGCCGTCGACGATATCACCAACGAGGTAGATCGTGTCGGCATCGTGAGAACGGAGGAAGTCGAGGAGGCGGTCGGCTTGCGAACCGCGGGCTCCGAGATGGACATCGGAGATAAACAAAGTGCGAAAGTGCCGCTCGGGACTTTCTTCACTCAAGGAGTCACTTCCCATGCCTGTGCACCTAACAGATTCCTGTGACAAGGCGATGACGATCCCCGCGACCCAAGGCCCCACAAACAGTTAACGAGAATCAGCAGTACGCCGCTTCTCTGCGGATAACAGCAGCGTGCGACAATCTGGCGACATCGGCGGTCGCGGCTGTGGGGAAGAGGCGTTGTGTTGCCTGCACAGCGCGATGGAACAACGCGCGGTGCGTAGCCCGGATGAAGCGCAGCGCAATCCGGGGGACCGTTTCAGCGGTTGGCGCTTTCCCGGATTTCGCTGCGCTTCATCCGGGCTACAGAGCTACGAAGCTTCAGTAGTACTTGTGGAAGTGATGCACCGGCCCATGGCCGTGGCCGACGGCGAAGCGATCGGCTTCGGCGATCGCCTGCGTGATCCAGGCCTTGGCGTTGCGCACGGAGGTCTCCATGCTCTCGCCCCTCGCGAGCCCTGCTGCGATTGCCGAGGACAGCGAGCAGCCGGTGCCATGCGTATTGGCGGTCGCAATCCGCGGCGCAGCCAGCGCGATGCTGTGCTCGGCGTCGATCAGATAGTCGATGCTCTCGGCGCCGTGCCCATGGCCGCCCTTGACCAGCACCGCGCGACATCCCATTGCCAGCAATCGCTTGCCTTGTCGCTCGACGTCGGCCTCGCTTGAGGCAACCGGCTCGTTCAAGAGCGCCGCCGCTTCCGGCAGGTTCGGCGTGATCAGCGAGGCCAGCGGAAACAGCAGGACCTTCAGCGCATCGACCGCCTCGGCGGCAAGCAGCCGATCACCGGAGGTTGCGACCATCACCGGATCGAGCACGACATGGCGCGGCGCCCAGCGCCTCAGCCCATCGGCGATCACAGCGATCGTGTCGGCCTGTGCCACCATGCCGATCTTGACCGCGCCGACCTCGAGGTCGGAGAACACCGCATCGATCTGGGCGGTGACGAATGACGCGGGCACCGGATGGATGCCGCTGACCCCCGTGGTGTTCTGCGCGGTCAGCGCCGTGATCGCGGAGGCGCCATAGACCCCGAGCGCGGCAAAGCTCTTGAGGTCGGCCTGGATGCCCGCCCCGCCCGAGGAGTCCGAGCCGGCAATGGTGAGCGCGACAGGCGTCATCTTGCAGCACCGGCGGTTGATACGAATGAGACCATCACGAACAAGACCATGGCCTGTCCTAGCCCGGCCGCCGATCGGCAGCAAGTTCGCCTGACTTTACCGCAAGTTGGCCTCACCTTGACCCCCTGCCTCGCCCCCTTGCCTTGGCCGCCCGTTTTGGGCCTATAGTCGCGGAAATCCCCGGAGACGACTTTGATGGTTCCTTTCTTCGTCCAGATCAAATGCAAGCTCGGCCAGTCCTACACCGTCGCCAACGCACTGGCGGAGGCTGAGATTGCGTCCGAGATCTATTCCACCGCGGGCAACTACGACCTCCTGGTCAAGTTCTACGTCGACCACGACACCGACATCGGCCATTTCATCAACGAGAAGGTTCAGGTGATCCCGGGCATCCAGGACACCCTCACGATCATCACCTTCAAGGCGTTCGGCGCGAAGTAGGACGCGCCCGCGAGAGCATGATGAGATTAGGTCGAGCTTGAACGGCGTCGAAAGTTCACCTCTCCCTTGGGAGAGGTGAACCGAAACCGCGGCGAGCCGGTTCAACCAAACCCATCCCGCTTTACAATTCCTTCTCCTTCTTGACCGGCTTCGGCGGTCCCTCGACCGGCGGCAGCGACTTGATGTACTCGGCAATCGCGTCGCGGTCGGACGACGACAGTCGCGAGGTGTTGCGGATCACGCGCACCATCGACCCACCGGCCGAGTCGCCGTCCGGCGTCTGGCCGCTCTCGAGGAAATAGGCGATATCCTTCACACTCCAGTCCGAGATCCCCCTCGGCGTGATGTTGGGCACCCAGCCTTCGCCCTCCGGATTCGGACCACCGGCGAAGCGCTGCGCGGTGACGATGCCGCCGAGGACATTGCGCGGGCTGTGGCACTCGGCGCAATGGCCGAAGCTGTTGACGAGATAGGCGCCGCGGTACCAATGCGCCGAGCGGCTTGCATCCGCGATGAACGGCTTGCCGTTCATGAACAGGAATTTCCAGACCCCGACATTGCGCCTGATGTTGAAGGGAAACGGCAAATCGTGGTCGCGCACCTTGCCGGCGACCGGCGGCAAGGTCTTCAGATAGGCGAACAGGTCGCGCACATCGCTGACCCTAGCGTGCTGATAGGACGGATACGGAAACGCCGGGAAATAGTGCGCGCCCGATGGCGAGGTGCCCTTCATGACCGCGGTGACGAAATCGGCCTCGCTCCAGCGGCCGATGCCGTCGTTCGGGTCGGGCGAGATGTTCGGCGCATAGAAGGTACCGAACGGCGAGGTGATCGCGAGCCCGCCGCCGAGCCTCGTGCGGTCGTCCTGCTTCGGCACGGCATGGCAGGAGGAACATCCCCCGGCATTGAACGTTGTGAGGCCGTTGGCCAGGTCAGGCTGATAGGCAGGCAGCGCGTCGGCGGCAACGGTCGCGGGGATCGTCAGCCACCAGAACACGCCAAAGCCGATTACGCCGGCCAGAATCGCCAGGAGGAAAATTCGTCGCAGCATTCACCGATCCGTCATTGGTCGCGTCAGTTCATGGACCAGTATGATGGCAACCAGTCGGACAAGCTCGCATCAAATTTGCCGAACCCACGAACATTTGGGGAATAAATCCGAAAAGCTGCTGTTTGAAGATTGCAACCATCCTGTGACGTCAAAGGGGAGAGAACCATGTCGAACAAGACCTTGCTTGCCACGCTGACGCTCGGCGCCGCCATCGCCTTCGCCGGTCCGGCCTTTGCCGAGAAGTTCACGGCGAAGCTGGACAGCAAGAGCGAAGTGCCGCCGAATACCAGCGCCGCCACCGGCACCGCCGACATCGACTACGATGCCGCCAGCAAGAAGCTGAGCTGGAAGCTGACCTATTCCGGCCTGTCGGGTCCGGCCACCGCCGCGCATTTCCACGGCCCCGCCGAGGCCGGCAAGAATTCCGGTGTCGCAGTCGCGATCCCGAACGCGACGTCGAGCCCGGTCGAAGGCAGCGCCACGCTGACCGACGCGCAAGCCGCCGATCTGCTCGCCGGCAAGTACTATGTCAACGTTCACACCGCGGCCAATCCGGGCGGCGAGATCCGCGGCCAGGTGACCAAATAACAAGTGACGAAGTAATCGTTCGCGACGCAACGCCAACAAGAAACGGCCGACACAAAAAAGGGCGGACGCCCTAAAGCGTCCGCCCTTTTCGTTGATGGAATGGCGATCAGCCCTTCTTGACGCGATAGGTCTCGTGGCAGCCGCCGCACTGCTTGCCGATCACGCCCAGCTCGGCCTTCAGCGTATCGACGTCCTTGATCTTGCCCTTGGCATCGGTGACGACCTTCGCGAAGCTCGCGGACTGCTGCGCGAAGCCCGCCTTGTCTTCCCAGATTTTCGGCGAAGGGGCGTAATCGCCTTCCAGCTTGACGCCTTTCATGCTCTCGGGGAACAGCGTCGGAAGCTGCTTGGCGGTATCCTCGAACTGGGCCAGCGCGGCATTGACGGTCGCCTGGTCGTAGGGCTTTTCGCCCTTGATGATCGCCGACAGCGCACCCGCATTCTTGCCATTGTCCTTCATCATGGCCTGGGTCTTCTTGACTTGATCCTGCTGTGCAACGACTGCACCGGCACCGAACGCCAGCACCGCAGCAACGACGACAATCCGCTTCATCGGCAAAACCCCTCAATTCCGCTCTGTCCCGGTCCGCGATCTGCGGCCGGCCTGGTTTGCAAAACACCGCAGGCGGAATCTTCATTCCGCCTGCGACAATTTATCAGAGATTATGGCGGCGCTGCGCCTCGCGGATCGCGATCCAGACCCGTTCCGGCGTGGCGGGCATGTCGATGTGGTCGATCTTGTACTCACGATGCAGACCCTCGACGATCGCGTTGACGACCGCCGGGCACGAGCCGATCGCGCCGGCCTCGCCCGCGCCCTTCACGCCCATTGGGTTGGTCGTGCAGGGCACGTTATGGGTCTCGAACACGAAGGACGGCCCGTCGGAGGCGCGCGGCAACGCATAGTCCATGAACGTGCCGGTGACGAGCTGACCGTCCGTCGGGCTGTACACCGCCTGCTCCATCAGCGCCTGCCCGATGCCCTGCATCGCGCCGCCGTGAACCTGGCCGGCGAGCATCAGCGGATTGAGCGTGACGCCGAAATCGTCGACGATGACGTAGCTGACGATCTTGATGATGCCGGTTGAGGGATCGATCTCGACCTCGGCGAGATGGGTGCCGTTCGGATAGGTGCCGTCGGCGCTGGCGAAGGTCGCGCTGGCATTCATCTTCGACGTATCGCCGCCGGGACGTTTGGCGAGATCGGCAAAGCTGATCGAGCGGTCGGTGCCGGCGATGCGGATGCGGCCGTCGGCGATTTCGAGGTCGCCGGCGCCGGCTTCCAGCGCCTGCGCCGCAAGCTCCTTCAGCTTGTTGCCGAGATCATGCGTCGCCCGCTGCACGCTGACGCCGCCGGACGGAATCGATGCCGAGCCGCCGGTGCCGAGGCCGGTCGCGATCTTGTCGGTATCGCCCTGCAGCACATGGACGCGCTCGGGCGGCACGCCGAACTGCTCGGCGACGATCTGCGCATAGGCGGTTTGGTGGCCCTGTCCGCTCGACTGCGTGCCGATCAGGACCGAGATATCGCCATTGGGATCGAGCGCCACATTGGCGGTCTCCTCGCCCATCGTGCCGCAGACCTCGACATAGCTCGCCATGCCGATGCCCCGCACCAGGCCCTCTTTCCTGGCGGCCTTGGCACGCTTCGGAAACTCCTTCCAGTTGGCAATCTCCATCGCGCGCTTCATATGCGCGACGAAGTCGCCGGAGTCGTAGACCTTGCCGGTCGCGGTCGTGTAGGGCAGCGACTTCGGCGGAATGAAATTCTTCCGCCGGATGGCGTCCGGCGTCATGCCGAGCTTGCGCGCAGCGGCGTCGACCAGGCGCTCGATGACATAGGCGGCCTCCGGGCGGCCGGCGCCACGATAGGCATCGACCGGCACCGTGTTGGTGAACACGGTGCGGACCCGGCAGTGGAAGGCCTGGATGTCATAGAGGCCCGGCAGCATGCCGGCGCCGCCATGCGGGATGTAGGGCGCGAAGGTCGAGAGGTAGGCGCCCATGTCGCCCATCAGGTCGACATCCATGCCGAGGAATTTGCCGTCCTCGGCGAGCGCCATCTTCGCGGTGGTGAGATTGTCGCGGCCCTGCGCGTCGCCCATGAAATGGTCGGAGCGCTCGGCCGTCCATTTGATGCTCTTCTTGAGCTTGCGCGCGGCCACCGAGATCAGCGCATATTCGCGATAGGGAAACAGCTTGGTGCCGAAGCCGCCGCCGACATCCGGGCAGATCACCCGCATGTTCTCCTTCGGCATCTTCAGGACCATGTCGCAGAGGATCTCGCGCAGGCGGTGGCTGCCCTGGCTGCCGATCGTCAGCGTCAGATGATCCTTCTTGGCGTCGTATTCGGCGACCGCGGCGCGCGTCTCCATAAAATTTGTGATGACGCGCGGATTGACGATGGTGATCTCGGCCACCGCATGCGCCTTGGCGAACGCGTCCTCGGCGGCCTTCTTGTCGCCGATCGAGACGTCGAACAGCACATTGCCGGGCTTGTCCGGCCAGACCTGCGGCGCGTCCTTCTTCACCGCATTGACGAGGCCGACCGCCGCCGGCAGCGGCGTCCATTTGACGTCGATCGCCTCGATCGCGTCACGGGCATGATCGACGGTGTCGGCGACCACAAAGGCCACCGCGTCGCCGACATGGCGCACCTCGTCCTTGGCGAGGATCGGATAAGGCGGTGCGGTGAACGGATCGGTCTCGAGATTGAACAGGCACGGCAGGCCGCCGAGTTCGGCGACATCGGCGGCGGTCAGGATCAGCGCCACGCCGGGCATGCCGCGGGCCTTGCCGGCATCGATCGTGTAGGTCGCGTGCGCGTGCGGCGAGCGCAGCATCAGCGCGTGCAATGCGGGAGACGGTGCAACGTCGTCGGTGTAGCGGCCCCTGCCGCGAATCAGAGCGTCGTCCTCCTTGCGCCGCACACTTTGTCCGACGCCGAATTTGATGGGAGCTGCCATCGTCTCTCCAATTGCCTTGGTGTGTTTTGCGCATATTGGCGTGGTTGTCGCCGAAGCGCAAACCGCTTTCCGCCGCGCGCGGCGCTATCACACAGCGGCCTCGTATGCATTTGATTTGACAGGTAAAACTATACGCGGCGGAGCGCGAACAGCCAGCCGCGGCCGAACAGCATGAGGATCAGGAGGGCGTAGACGAAGACGCCGACCGCAATCAGCAGCAGCAGGATCAGTTCGTCGCGAAAGATCTGCATCGGCGCGAACCACACATAAGCGAAATGCGAGGTCAGCCACAGTGCGACCGCGAGCAGCACGCCGCACAGCGCGAAGGTGCCGAACGAGCGGATCAGCGCGCGATCGAGCGCGAGGTAGCCGCGGCGCACGGCAAACATCAGCACCAGCAGCAGATTGACCCAGGCCCCGACCGCGGTCGCGAGCGCGAGGCCGACCTGCGCCAGCGTGCCGACCAGCGCGATCTTCAGCGCGACGTTGACCGCGACCCCGGTCAGCGCCGCTTTCACCGGCGTTGCGGTGTCCTTGCGAGCGTAGAAGGTCGCGACCGCGCTGCGGATCATCACGAAGGGAATGAGCCCGACCGCATAGGCCGCGAGCGTGGCCCCGGCGCTTGCCGCATCGGCCTTGGAGAACGCCCCGCGGGCGAACATCGCGCGCATGATCGGATCGGCGACCGTCAGGAACGCCGCCACGAACGGCACCGAGAACAGCAGCGTGAAATCGAAGGCGCGGCGCTGCGCGGCCATCGCGCCGGCGTGATCGTCGGCGCTCAGGCGCCGCGACATCTCCGGCAGCAGCACGGTGCCGATCGCGATCCCGATCACGCCGATCGGCAATTGATTGAGGCGGTCGGCATAATACAGCGCCGACAGCGCGCCGGCGGGCAGGAAGGTCGCGATGATGGTGTCGGCGAACAGCGCCACCTGGGTGCCCATCGAGCCCAGCGTCGCCGGTCCCAGCGCGCGGAAGAAGCCGCGAACGTCCTCGTCGAGCTTCAACGGCGCGAACCGTGGCAGGCCGCCATGGCGCGCCAAGTCGCCGGCAAGCAGGAAGAATTGCAGGAAGCCCGAGATCAGGACGCCCCAGGCCGCGGCGTGGCCCGCGCTCGGGAAGAACGCCGCGAGCGCCAGCGTCATCATCATGGCGAGGTTGAGGAAGATCGGCGCCGCGGCGGCGCTGGCGAAGCGATGCATCACGTTGAGCATGCCGCCATAAAGCGTCACCAGCGTGATCAGCAGCAGATAGGGAAACGTGATCCGCGTCAGCTCGATCGCGAGCTTGCGCTGCGCCGCGTCCTCGGTGAAGCCCGGCGCGAGGATGCTCATCGCCTGCGGCATGAACGCCATCGCCACCGCCAGCAGGATCACCTGCGAGGCGAACAGCAGCGTGAAGATGCGGTCGGCGAACAGCCGCGCCGACGCTTCGCCCTTCTCGCCATGGACATGGGCATAGGCCGGCACGAAGGCGGCGTTGAAGGCGCCTTCGGCGAAGATCGCGCGGAAATGATTGGGCAGCCGCAGCGCCACGAAGAAGGCGTCGGCAATCGGCCCGGCACCGAGGATCGCCGCGAGCATGATGTCGCGCGCGAACCCGGTGACCCGCGATAGCAGGGTATAGCCGCCGACGGTGAAGATGCGTCCAAGCATGCGCTGCTTCTAGCGCATGATTGCGGTCTGAAAAAGTTTCCTATCAGGCTGAAAGCGCGCTGCGCACAGCCGCGATGACGCGGTCCTGGGCCGCCTCGTCGAGATAGGCGTGCATCGGCAGGCTGATGACGTCGTCGGAGAGGCTTTCGCTGATCGCTAGGCCGCCGTCGGCGACCGGGAAATCACGGTAAGCGGTCTGCTGGTGCATCGACTTCGTGTAGTAGATCGCCGTCGGAATGCCTTGGGTCTTCAGCGTCAAGGCAAAGGCATCGCGGTCGGCCCCTTTCGGCAGGCGGATTGTGTATTGCGCCCACACCGAGGTGCAACCTGGCGCAAGGCGAGGCACGGTCACGATACTGCCGAGTCCGCGCGCGTAGCGCTCCGCCACTTGGTTGCGTGCCACGATCTCGTCGTCAAAAATCTTCAGCTTCTCGAGCAGGATCGCGGCCTGCATGGTATCGAGCCGCCCGGTGAGGCCGAGGCGGATATTGTCATATTTGTCCGAGCCTTGCCCGTGCACACGGATGCTGCGTAGTGCGTTCGCAAGTTCGTCGTCATTGGTAAAGATCGCGCCGCCATCGCCGAAACAGCCGAGCGGCTTTGCCGGGAAGAAACTGGTCGCGGTCGCGAGCCCGAAGGTGCCGAGCTTGCGGCCCTTGTAACTCGCGCCAAAGCCCTGGGCGGCGTCGTCGAGCACGAACAGGCCTTCGGCTTCGGCAACCGCAGCCACCGCGTCATGATCGGCGCTCTGGCCGAACAAATCCACTGGAATGACACCAACCGGCTTTAGGCCACGCGACATCGCGGTGGCGATCCCGCGCTTGAGCGAATTGATATCGATATTGAATGTCGTCTCGTCCACATCGACGAAGAGGGGTGTCGCGCCGGTGAGCGCCACCGCTTCGCCGGTCGCGCAGAACGTGAAAGACGGGCACAGCACGGCGTCACCCGGCCCGACATTCTTCGCCATCAGGACCATCAAGAGCGCGTCAGTGCCGCTGGAACAGCTCACCACATGCTTTGCGCCGCTATAGTCCGCCAGCGCCTTCTCCAGCGCGGTCACTTCCGGGCCATTGACGAATTGGCAATGGTTGAGCACGCGGGCGACTGCATCATCGACCGATTTGCCGAGCCGCTGGCGCTGCGCGGCAATGTCTATGAAGGGAACAGGCTCTGGACGCATGTGTTGGTTCATGAAGCTTTCGCGCGTGTTTTCAAGTTGCAATTAGCTGGCGATGCGGCGCGGCCCCTTGCGCATCGTCGAGGCGGCGGGCCGCGCGGGCGATTCCAGGCAGCGGATCGCGATCTCGAGGCTCGCCACGCCCTCGTCGCCGGACACCGCCGGCAGCTTGTCGCCGCGTACGGCATCGAGGAAGGCGATCAGTTCGGCGCGCAGCGGCTCGTCATGCCCGACCGGCAGGTGACGCATCGAATAGCTGCCGTCCGGCTTGAAGCCGAAACATTCGGTGACCTGACGCGTGAGCAGATCGCCCATCACATACTTGCCGCGGGTTGCGACCGTCACGTTGCGCGCCTTGAACGGCGTCAGCCAGTTGGTGTTGATGTGGGCGAGCACGCCGGAAGCGGTGCGGAACTGCAGCAGCGCGATGTCCTCGCGCTCGGCGACGGCGCTCGAGAGCTGCGGCTGCACCTCGACGATATCGGACTCGGTGAACCAGCGGATCAGGTCGATGTCGTGCACGGCAAGATCGATCACGACGCCGACATTGGACATTCGCGGCGGAAACGGGCCGACCCGGGTGATGCCGATCGACAGGATGTCTTCGCCCGAGATTGCTTGCTTGATTGCGGCGACCGCCGGATTGAAACGCTCGACATGGCCGACCATCAGCGTGACGCCAGCCCGCTCGGCGGCCGCGACGATCTCGCGGCCCTCTTCGACCGTGGATGCGACCGGCTTCTCGACCAGGATGTGAATGTTGCGCGCGATGCAGGCGAGCGCGATCTCGTGATGCAGATGGGTGGGAGCTGCGATCGTCACCGCATCGATGCCCTCGGCGAACAGCTGATCGAGGCTTTCGAAGGCGCGGCAGCCGACCAGGTCGATGGCGCGGGTGCGATGTTCCGGCAGCGGATCGACGATGCCGATCAGCAGCACCCCGGGCAGTCCGGCCAGCACGCGGGCATGGTTGCTGCCCATCACGCCGGCGCCGATCACGCCGACGCGCAATGCGCGGCCGATATCGGCTTTCGCGCCGGCCGCGGACACTTTTGAATTCATATCGTAGACCCCAAGTAACGTTCTGGCGGTTGTCCCGGCTTCTCAGGGAGCCATCCCGGCTCCGAGGGAATCAGCACCAAGGCCCCTCTGTCCGATCCGCGCCTTTGGCGCAAATCACGACCCGCTTCGTTGGCAGCCGCTATAGCACGGCGTCACAAATGTGGCGAATGCCAACGGCGAAATCCGGACACGTTTTGATTCAAAGAGTTACATCGCCCGCGACTCGATCTTGAGCGCGGGCCCGTTCGCCTCAGGTGCGCCGATAGTCATCCTCGATGCGGATAATGTCGTCCTCGCCGAGATAGCTGCCGGTCTGCACCTCGATCAGCTCGAGCTGGATCTTGCCCGGATTCTCCAGCCGGTGCACCGCGCCGATCGGGATGTAGATCGATTCGTTCTCGTGCACCGTCTTGATCAGCTCGTTGACGGTGACCTGCGCGGTGCCGCGCACCACGATCCAGTGCTCGGAGCGGTGATGGTGCTTCTGCAGGGATAGCCGTCCGCCCGGCTTGACCACGATGCGCTTGACCTGGTGGCGATCGCCATTGTCGACCGACTGATAGGAGCCCCAGGGGCGATGCACCTTGATGTGATTCTCGGTCACCTCTGGCGCCGCCACTTTCAATTTCGCGACCAGCCGCTTCAGCCCGTTGGCGTCCTTCTGGCGTGACACCAGCACGGCGTCCTGGGTCGCGACCACGACGAGATCGTCGACGCCTTCGAGCGCAACCAGCGCCCGGTCGGTCGAGACGTTACAATTGCGGGAGTCCTCGAACACCGCGGTGCCGCGCGCAGCGTTGCCGAAGCTGTCCTTGTCCGACAGCTCCCAGACTTGGCGCCACGAGCCGATGTCGGACCAGCCGCACGCCACCGGCACCACCGCGGCACGCGATGTCTTCTCCATGACCGCGTAATCGATCGAGATCGCCTTTGCCGCGCCGAAGGCCTGCGCATCGAGCTTGACGAAGCCGAGATCGCGCGCCGCCGACGCAACCGACTGCTCCACCGAGGCCACGCTGTCCGCATCGACATTGCGGTACTCGTCGAGCAGCACGCCGGCGCGGAACATGAAGTTGCCGCTGTTCCAGAGATAACCCGCATCGATATAGCCCGCCGCCGTCGCGGCATCCGGCTTCTCGACGAATTTCGCCACCGCGCGCACCTCGCCGGCGACCACCTCACCCGGGTTGATGTAGCCGTATTCGGTGGCCGGCCGCTCCGGCTTGACGCCGAACGTCACGATGCGGCCGGCGTCCGCAGCCACCAATCCGCCGCGGCAGGCGGCAACGAAGGCCGCCGTGTCCCGCACAAGATGGTCGGCGGCCAGCGCCAGCACGATCGCTTCGCTGTCGCGGCTCTGCGCGAACGCCGCACCGGCCGCAATCGCCGGCCCCGAGTCGCGGCGCATCGGCTCCAGC
Organism: Bradyrhizobium sp. USDA 4504; assembly: GCF_054063995.1. NCBI lineage: Bacteria > Pseudomonadati > Pseudomonadota > Alphaproteobacteria > Hyphomicrobiales > Nitrobacteraceae > Bradyrhizobium > Bradyrhizobium sp. USDA 4504. Next base: position 4,124,666 of record NZ_JBSSGV010000001.1, read on the forward strand.
AGCACGTCGGCCTCGCGGCCGATCTCGGCCAGCTGCTCCAGCACCATGAAGCGATAGGCCTCGTTGGTGATCACGATCGGACGCTCGAACAGGCCGGCGTCGGAGACTCGCAGCAGCGTCTCCTGGAAGGTCGAGCGGGCCCCGAACAGCGACAGGAACTGTTTCGGATGCACCTCGCGTGACGCCGGCCACAATCGCGTGCCTGCGCCGCCGCACATGATCAGGGGAATAATTCGTCGATCCATCGATGCCTCAAATCCTGTCGTGCAAGTCCTGTCGTATCCGCCTGCGGACGACACACCAAATCGGCCCGGGCCGTCGCGGCCGGCGACCCTGTTGCCTCGAAAGCACTATCCAAGCAGTAGCACGCGCCCCCGCGCGTCTGGTCGGATTTTACCGGTAACGTAAACCCCCGGTGAGTGGCCGGCCGTCCCCCGTTCCGGCCCCTTTAGCCACCCCTTCGCGCCTGCCGCAATAGGGACCAGTACGGGTATTGCCAGATCGGCGCGGAAACCATACCAAGGCGGCGAATTTGGGCGCGCGAAAGCGTTTTGCGCTGTTTTTGACACATTCTGAAACCTGGCAGCGCGAACGGAAATGCGCCGAATCCTGCTTTCGACCGTCAAGATCCTGATCTCGGCAGCGCTGCTCTATTTCTCGCTGCGCAAGGTTAATCCGTACGACCTTGCCGCCCGTATCCAGGTCGAGAGCCTGGGCTGGCTCGGCCTCGCGATCGCGATCACGTTCCTGCAGATCTTCCTCGGGGTGTTGCGCTGGCGGGAGATCAGCGTGGAGTGCGGAGCCCCGCTGGAGACCAGCCAGGCCATGCGCTTCAATGTGATCGGCACCTTCTTCAACCAGACACTGCCGTCCTCGATCGGCGGCGACGCGGTCCGGCTTTGGCTCGTCGCGCACGCCGGTGCGGGCTGGCGCGCAGCCACCTATTCGATTTTCGTCGACCGCGCGATCGGGCTGATCGCCCTCGCCGTCGTCATCGCCGCCACCCTGCCCTGGAGCTATCGGCTGATTTCTGATTCCCACGGCTGGATGGCGTTGCTGCTTCTCGACCTCGCCGCACTCGCGGCCGGATTTGGCTTCCTGCTGATCGGCGTGTTGCCTTGGGTCTGGCTGAAGCAATGGTGGGCGACGCATCACATCCACGCCTGCGCGGTCATCGCGAACCGGGTATTGTTCAGCCGCAAGCGCGGATTGAGGGTCGCAATTCTCTCGATCGCCATTCACGTGGTGACCGTCGTGATCGCCTGGTGCGTGGTGAAATCGATCACCGCGCCCGTCACCTTCGGCCAGATATTCCAATTGTTGCCGCCGGTGATGCTGATCACGATGATGCCGATCTCGATCGCGGGCTGGGGCGTACGCGAGGCCACGATGGCGCTGGCCTTCGGCTACGCCGGATTGATCGCCAATGAAGGCGTCAACATCTCGCTGTTATTCGGCGCGGTATCGTTCGTGGTTGGCGTGTTTGGCGGCCTGGTCTGGATCCTGAGCCCGGAAAAGGCCGCCAAGGGCACAGAACCGATCGAAGTCCCCGGATCGCAATCGCGAATCCCGGGATCGCAATCGCGAATCCCGGGATCGCAATCGCGAGTCCCGGGATCGCAATAGCCGGACCAGAATGAGCGCTTTCGAAATCCTCCTGTCATTGATCGCGGCGGTTCTGGCTGCGTCGATCTCGGCTGTCCTGATCCAGGCGACGCGGCCGCTGCTGCTGCGTGTGGCGCTGGCGAAGCCGAATGCGCGCTCGTCGCACCGTATTCCAACGCCGCAGGGTGCCGGCATCGCGGTCACGGCGGCGACGCTGCTGGCGGGCGGGATCGTCATCGTCCTGGCCGGATCGCAGGACCTGACGATTCCCTTCATCGTGTTCGCGGCCTGCCTGTTCATCGCGGTGGTGGGTTTTGCCGACGACATCCGCTCGCTGCCCGTCGTCCCGCGGCTGCTGCTGCAGGCCGCCGCCGTTGCGGCCGTGGTGTTTTCCGCGCCTGATGGTCTCAGGCTGGTTCCGGCCGGCCCGCTCTGGCTCGAACGCGGCCTGCTGCTGATCGCCGGCCTTTGGTTCGTGAACCTCGTCAACTTCATGGACGGGCTCGACCTGATGACCGCGGCCGAGGCTGTGCCGATCACCGTGGCGATCGCCCTGCTCGGCAGCTTCGGCTATCTCCCCGCAGCTCCCGCGCTGGTCGCGGCGGCGCTGTGCGGCGCGCTGCTCGGCTTCGCGCCGTTCAACCGACCGGTCGCAAGGATATTCCTCGGCGATGTCGGCAGCCTGCCGATCGGCCTGCTGCTCGGCTGGTGCCTGCTCGAGCTCGCCCTGCATCGGCAGTTCGCCGCCGCGCTGCTGCTGCCACTGTACTATTTGACGGATGCGACGGTCACGCTGTTTCGCCGCATGGCGCGGCGCGAGCCGTTCTGGGCCGCGCATCGCGCGCACTTCTACCAGCGCGCGACCGACAACGGATTCACGGTGTGGCGCGTCGTCGGCGAGGTGTTTGCGCTGAATGCGGCGCTGGCGCTGCTCGCATTCGCATCGGTCGCCCTCAATTCGCGCACCGCAGACATCGCGCTGCTGCTGACCGGCGCGCTCGCCGTCGCCTGGCAGTTGCGGCGGTTCTCGCGACCGCTCTGATCGCCTCAGCTGTCCGTCTGACGCAGCGCGCGCCGCAGCCCCTCGTCGAGGCTGATCGGCTGCTGCCATCCGGTGCCCGCGATCTTGGAAAGATCAAGCTCAAGCGAGGCGAACAGGCTGTCATAGGCTTCCTTGCGGCCGCTGATGCCGAGCGCCATCTTCAACAGCGGCGCCGGCAGCCAGAACAGACGCGGCGAGGTGTCCGCCGCCCGGGCCAGCCGCTCGACGAATTCCCGCGTCGAGACCTGCTCGCGGTCAGCCACCAGGAACACGTCGAAATCATCTCCCGGGTGCGACAACCGGTGCAAGATGAACGACGCGAGGTTTTCCGCCGACACGAACGCGCGGCGATTCTTCACATACGCGAGCGGTAGCGGCATGCGATTGATCACGGCACGCTTGAGCAACGCGAAGTTTCCCTTCGCGCCGGCGCCGTAGATCAGCGGCGGCCTGATCACGGTCACCCTCATGCCGCTGCCCGGCACAATTTCCTTCAAGCCAACCTCGGCGGCCGCCTTCGAGTTTCCGTAGAGGCCGCGCGGTGTCAGGACATCGTCCTCGCGAAACGGAGGACGCCCGTAATTGCTGCGCCCATGCACAAGGATGGTGCTGACGAAAATGAAATCGCGCACGCCGGTGGCGGCCGCGGAGCGCGCCAGATTCAGCGTGCCCTCGATATTGACGTTGCGGTAGAGCTCGATCGCCTGTTCGTCGGACTGCTGGTGAACGCGGGCCGCAAGATGAACCACCGCGTCCACGCCATCGAGCGCGGCGCTCCAATCGGTGACCGGGCTGAGCGAGCCGATCGTCACGTCGTTCGCATCCTGCGGCGGCGTTCGCACCGCGCGTCGCACCACCCAGCCGTTGCGCGCCAATACCGGCACCACGTGGCGGCCGACAAAGCCGCTGGCGCCCGTGACCAGAACCGTCCGGCGACCATCATTCATACCGTCCGCTCCACATCGCGATTGGATAGCAGCTCCCGGACCAGCGCAGCGTAGCTCGCGAGCGCCCGCTCGGGACTGAAGTTCCGCGCGGTCGCGACCGCGCGCTCGGCCATCTCGGCGTCCTGCGATCGCGACGCCTGGCGGATGGCATCGGCGAGTTGATCGGGCCTTCCCGGCGTGACGACCCAGCCCAGCCGGTTTTCGCTGACGGTGAGCGCGGCCTCGGCCTCGGGCTCGGAGACGAGAATGACGGGGCGGCCGGCTGCGAGCAGATTGTAGAACCGGCTCGGCACCGACACGCCGGCGACGTCCTTGCGATAGGGAATGAGCCAGACGTCCGCGCTGGAGAGCAGCGCATCGAGCTCGCTGTCCGCGACGCGGTCGACCAGCGTGACGTTGGCAAGCCGCGCGGTGGCCTGCAGCTCCTTGAGCCGCGCAAAGCCGATGCCCCATCCCGAGAGCAGGAAATGGATCTCGCCTTCGTCACGCAGCAGCCGCGCGGCCTGGAAGACGATGTCCGGATCGTGGGTGAAGCCGAGATTGCCGGACAGCCCGACGACGAAGCGGGCGTCGATGGCCTTGCGAAACGGATTGTCGGGGCTCACGGGACGGTTGCCGGGCGCGAGCGTGGCCCAGTTCGGGATGAACCTGATCTTGTCCTGTGTCATTCCGCCATAGCGCAGCAGCAGCTTCTCGGCGTCGCGGCCGATCACGATGACAGCGTTCAGGCCCCGGAACATCAGCGCGTTGATCGCGCGCATCGCCCGCGCGACCAGCGAGGACGGCCGCAGCAGCCCGGCCATCACGAGCACGTCGGGAAACAGGTCGTGCAGGATCAGCGCCGACTTCGCCCCCTTCAACCTTGCCGCGGCGGCAACCGCATAGGGCAGCGCGAAGGGAGCGGTCACCGTCAGCGCAACGTCGCCCCGCTTCAGGCGCGACAACAGCGCAAAGAAGATCCGGCCGGTGAACAGCGCCTCGGCCAGCGCGCGCTTGATCAGCGCCGCCTTTCCCGGCAGCCAGTTCCTGATCTCGACGACGGCGGGCCGCCCGGGCGCCGGCGCCCGCGCCGAGCCCGGCATCCCGGAGACCACCATCACCTCGGACTCCTGCGCGATCCGTTCGGCGATCGCGGACATGATCGCGGCGGTCGTGCTGTGGTCCGGCGGATAGTGCTGGCTGACGACCACGACTTTTCGAGAACTACGCATCAATGGCTTTCGAAACGGTCCTGTCTCGGCGTCCGCAGAACGGCGCGGTCAGGCGGCATTCGATCCGAACTCGGGCACGGCGTCCTGAAGGACGGCGCGGATGGTCACACGGTCATCTCTCTCGATCGCATCCTCCAGCGCCGCGAGCCACTTGCGCAGCGTCGACATCGGAGGCTGGTTCGGCTTGGCCGCCATGACGCCGGCAACGCCGATCTCGAGCGTCGGCTCCTGGCTTGCGAACAGGATCTCGTTCAGCCGCTCGCCGGGACGGATGCCGCTGAACACGATCTCGACGTCGACGCCGGGCTGCAGGCCCGACAGACGGATCATCCGCTCGGCGAGATCGACGATCTTCACCGGTTGCCCCATGTTCAGCACATAGACCGAGACGTCGGGCCGCGCCGGCGTCACCGCGTGCGTCGCTGCGGTGATCACGAGATCGCAGGCCTCGCGGATCGTCATGAAGTAGCGAACCATGTCCGGATGGGTCACCGTGATCGGTCCGCCGGCCTCGATCTGCGCCTTGAATTTCGGCACCACCGATCCATTGGACGCCAGCACATTGCCGAACCGCACCGAGATCAGCCGCATGTGCGGCCTGCCCTTTGCCTCGGTCATCAGGTCATGGTCCAGCGCCTGGCAATACATCTCGGCGAACCGCTTGGTCAGGCCCAGCATCGACACTGGCTCGATCGCCTTGTCGGTCGAGATCATCACCATCGCGCTCGCGCCCGCGGCATGCGCGGCGTCGGCCACGTTCACCGACCCGAAGATGTTGGTCTTGACCCCTTCGCTCCAGTCTCGCTCCAGGATCGGCACATGCTTGAGCGCCGCGGCATGAAACACGATGTCGGGCTTGAACTCGCTCATCAGCCGCGTGATGCGCTCGCGATCCCGGATATCGGCGATCCGGCCCTCGATCTCGGGACCGGAGTCCCGCGCGGACAACGCCTCGGTCACCGCATAGAGCGCCGGCTCCGAGTTCTCCACGACCAGGAGGCGCGCGGCGCCGAAGGTCGCGACCCGTTCGCAGATTTCGGCGCCGATCGATCCGCCGCCGCCGGTGACGATGACCGACTTGCCCCTCACCAGCGTCTCGAGCCGCGCGTAGTCGATCTTCTGGCTCGGGCGCAGCAGCAGGTCCTCGACGGCGACATTGGTCAGTCGCGGCGCGTCGCCGCCCTCCAGCGACGGCAGGCGACTGACCATCACGCCGAGCCGCCGGGCGCGCATCAGCACGCTCTCCGGATGCGCGTCTGGCTCGAAGGCCGAGGGTGTCATGACGACGCGCTTGATCGGCCGCTGACGGCTCTCGAAATCCCGAATCACGGCCTCGATGTCGTCGACGCCTCCGACCACGGGAATGTTGCGGATCATCTGGCCGCGATCCGCGTCCGAGGGCGAGAGCACGCCGACCGGCCAGAGCCGCTTGATGGCGCCATTCTCGATGCCGCGCAGCACGACTTCGGCATCGGCCGTACGTCCGACCAGCAGCGCCGATGCGGCATTGTCGGATCGAGCATGCAGCCGCGTGCGCGAATAGCGGAAATAGCGGTAGCCGAGGCGCAACGCGCTCAGCGCGAACACCTCGAGGAAGAAGAACAGGATGATCGTGACCCGGCCGAGGAACACCGGGCTTTGCGAATTCGTTCCGGTGAAGAAGTAGACGTAGTCCAGCACGACCAGTGCCAGCGTCAACACGGCTGCGACCCGCAGGATATTCACCGCGTCCGGCAGCGAGGTGAAGCGCCATTTCGCCGTGGTCAGATTGGAGAAATAGCTGACGAAAACGCTGAACAGCACGAACCAGGGCAGGATGAGCAGCAGATGCGGCAGTCGATCGGTGAGAAGGCTGCCCTCGAAACGCAGATAGAAGCTCGCCAGCAACGCAAACGTCGTCGCGAGCGCGTCATGCACCAAAATCAGGAAATTGCGCAGGGTGAATTGTGAAAGGCGCGTCATCTAACGGACGGGTTGCCGGCAACTGGGAGTTCGCGATGGGACATTGGCAGGCTGATAGCGTATCTGCAGAGCCCTTGCCAGCGATCATGGGCGAACAGGAGGTTCGGGTTCCATATTGGCCCGCAATTGCCCCTTCAACGCCATGCCGCCCGCAACTCCGACGCCCAGCACATACATCCAGCCCTCATGAAAGTCGAAGATGTGTGAATTAAACAACGAACTAGAAATATTCTGTACCACGACGAGAAGCCCGATCCAGTTGACGAGGCCGTCGCCGCGGAACAGCAAGAGGTGCAGCAGCCACATCGCATACAGGATCGCTACACCCACAATGCCCCACTGCACGGCGACGTTCAACGTTTGATTGTGAGGGTTGCCGATCACCTCGCCGGAGGCCTGGGTCACACCACCCGTTGCCACGCGCTCGAATAGGCCCCGGGTCGCTCCGGTGCCATGGCCGATGACCGGGGCCTCGGCGAAGAAGCCGAGCGACTTTCGCCAGAATTCGAGCCGCAGACCGACCGAGGTCGGCTCGTTGCGCTGCATGTAGAGCTTGTAGTCGCGCTCGAACGACTCGGCCGTCGAGCGCAATTGCGGCGAGCCATACCACGCCACCACGGCTAACGCAGCGGCCGCGCAAAGGATCAGGACGATGCTGCGCCAGCGCAGATGGAGCAGCGCAAACACCGCGAACATAATCGGAACCGTCACCAATGCAGTCCGCGATACCACCACCATCGCCATGTTGGCGAACAGGCTGAGCGCAATCGCAATCAGCAACATGGCCGGCAGGATGCGTTTGGCCCGCAGCAGCATCACGACCGGATAGGCCAGCGCGACCGCGCACAAGGTGAATTCCTGGCTCTGGTCGATGTAGTTCTTGACGAAAACTCCCTGCTCACCCGGCGCAGGCGCCCTCAGCGCGAGGTGCGGATAGGCAAGCACCAGCCAGGACATCAGCATCAACAGCGTGCAGGAGACCAGGAAAGCGACGAACACCCAGGTCCCGCGGGCCGAGCGCTGAAAATGATAGAGCAGGACCGGCAGCACGAGGAGCTTTGCGGTCGGCCCGACCGCGTAGAATCGCGCGCCCCAGGCCGCGTCCGACCAGAGCGTGCCGACAAGCGCGAGGCAAAACAACGCGACTGGCGCCAGGCAGATCGGCCGCTTCAGCAGCGCCCAGAACGCCTTCAGATCGACCGTCGGCGCAATCGCGATCAGCAGCACCACGCCGAAGATGCCGACCAGCGAGGTCGACCACGGCAGCGACAGCGCGATCAGGACCGCGACCACATCGGTCGCGGTCTGCCAGCGCGCCGGATCGCGCCAGGCCGGACACGCCGCGGCGCCTGCCGGGGATGCCATGCTTGCGCTCACGCCTTGCCCTCACGGGCCCGCGCAACCAGCGACGTCGTGCTGTGGCCGGGCAGGATCTCGACCAGCACCACCTCGCCGCCGGCGGCTTCGACGATCTCGTGGCCGACCACCTGCTCGCGGGTATAGTCGCCGCCCTTGACCAGCACGCTCGGCCGCACCTGCGTGATCAGATTGATCGGGGTGTCCTCCTCGAAGATCGCGACGAGGTCGACGGCTTCCAGCGCCGCCAGCACCTCGGCGCGGGCGCGCTCGTCCTGCACCGGACGGCCCTCGCCCTTCAGCCGCTTCACCGAGGCGTCGCTGTTCAGCCCGACGACGAGGCGATCACAGGCGCCGCGCGCGGCGGTCAGCACCTTGACGTGGCCGGGGTGCAGGATGTCGAAGCAGCCATTGGTGAAGCCGATGCGCAGATCCTGCCTGCGCCACTCCTCGAGGCATGCATCGATGTCGCCGCCGGCCGGGACGATCTTCTCCTCGGCCGCCAGCGAAGCGTGCGGCAGGATCCTTCGGCGCAATTCGGCGGACTTGACGATCGCGGTACCGGTCTTGCCGACCGCAACCGCCGCCGCTGCGCTCGCGATCCGCAGCGCACCCTCCCAGTCGGCGCCGCCAGCCAGCGCCAGCGCCAGCGCCGCGGCAACGGTATCGCCGGCGCCGGAGACGTCGCGCACCTTGACCGGCAGCGCCGGCACATGGATCGACTCGCCGCCCCGCGTCACCAGCGTCATGCCGCGCTCGCCTTGCGTCACCAGCATCGCCTCGCAATCCGCGAGGTACATCGCATCGGGCGCGGCCTGCGCGATGCTGTCCTGACTGTCGGCGCGGCTGCGGGTCGCCTCGGCGAATTCCTTGCGGTTCGGCGTCAGCACGGTCGCGCCGCGATAGATCGCGAGATTGGCGCTCTTGGGGTCGACGATGACGCGCTTTTGCGCCTGGCGCGCCGCGTCGATCACATTGCGGATCACCCGCGCGGTGAGCACGCCCTTGGCGTAATCCGACAGCAGCACGATGTCGGCTTGCGTAAGCCGCGGCAGGATCGCGTCGATCAGCTGCTGCTCGATGGCCGGCGCGGCCGGCGCGGCGAGCTCCCAGTCGGAGCGCAGCATGTGGGTCGAGAATTGCTCGGAGACGAAGCGCACCTTGCGCGTGGTCGGACGGGCGGCGTCGCGCACCAGCACGGTCTCGATAGCTGGCTCCTTCGCCAGCGCCTCGGCCAGCACCGCGCCGGCGGCGTCCTCGCCGATCAGGCCGACGAAGATGCAGCGCCCGCCAAGCGCGGCGATGTTGCGCGCGACGTTGCCGGCGCCGCCGATATTGGTCTCGCTGCGCCTGACCGCGATCACCGGCGCCGGCGCCTCCGGCGAGATTCGCGACACCTCGCCGTAGACGAACTCGTCGAGCATGAGGTCGCCGACGCACAGCACGGTCTGGCCGGACATCGCACGCGAGATCGCTTCAAAATCGAACATCAGTCACCGTCATCCGCTCTAGCGATAGCGATCCGCGCGGTCGAGAAAGCCCTTCACATAGGCCCCGACTGCGTCTTCCAGGCGGGTGAAACCGCCATTGTATCCGGCGCGCCCGAGACGATCGACTACGCTCTGGGTGAAGTACTGGTAGCTGCCGCGAATCTGCTCGGGCATGTCGACATACTGGATGTTCGGCTCCAGCCCGAGCGCGCCATAGGCCGAGACGATCAGGTCCTTGAAGCTGCGCGCCCTGCCGGTACCGACATTGAACAGCCCGGAGACCCGCGGCGTCGCGATCAGCCACATCATCACCCGCACGACATCGTCGACATAGATGAAGTCGCGGCGCTGATCCCCGTCGGCGATGCCCTCGCGATGAGACTTGAACAGCTGCACGACGCGGCCCGCCTTGATGTCGTCGAAGCGGCGCGCCAGCACGCTCATCATCGGGCCCTTGTGATATTCATTGGGGCCGAACACGTTGAAGAATTTCAGCCCGGCCCATTGCGGCGGCAGAGGCGCGCCCTTCGCCGCGCGCTCGGCGACCGCAAGGTCGAACAGGTTCTTGCTCCAGCCGTACAGGTTCATCGGCCGCAACCGCTTCAGCGCCTCGACCGACGCGTCGTCGTCAAACCCCTGTTCGCCGTCGCCATAGGTCGCGGCCGAGGAGGCATAGATGAACGGCGTGGCATTCGCCGTGCACCAGTCGAGCAGCCGCATCGAGAGACGGAAATTGGTCTCGATCACCAGGTCGCCGTCGATTGCCGTAGTCTCGGAAATGGCGCCGAGATGGATCACGGCGGTGAGCCGCCGCCCTTTCAGCCAGTCGCCGAGCTCGGCCGGCGGAACGACATCGGCAAGCTGGCGCTTGGCCAGGTTCCGCCACTTGCCGTCCTGCCCAAGCAGATCGCAGACCGCGACGTCGCTGCGCCCGGCGTCGTTCAACGCGGCCACGACGTTCGATCCGATAAAACCGGCGCCCCCGGTTACCAGAAACATGATGAAATCCCGCCAGATTCCTTTGCAGCCGTCAGCTTTGCCCCACTCCCGCGTCGCAGGCAACGACGGCTTTACCTCTCATCGCGAACCGGTTACCGACTTGGCCGCGCCCAATCGGCCTTGGCCTATTTAGAAATGAATATTGATTCAATATCTGATATCGAAACACAGGATGCCGGGGATACCAGACCGATCCTCGTGGTGCCCTATGTTTGGATCGGCGATTTCGTGCGCGGCCACACCGTGGTCAGGGTGCTCCGCAAGCGTTGGCCGAACCGGCCGATCGACCTTCTGACGTCCAGGCTTTGCGCCCCTTTGGTCGATTATATGCCCGATGTTCGCGCCGGGATCGTGTCTGACCTGCCGCGCAGCCGGCTGGCGCTGGCCCAGCAGCAGGCCCTCGCGGCCGAGCTTCGCCGACGGAACTACGCCACCGCGCTGGTGCTGCCGCGGACCTGGAAGGCCGCTCTCGCGCCGGCGCTGGCGGGCATCCCGGAACGGGTCGGCTTCTTTGGCGAGGTGCGGTTCGGCCTGATCAACGCGATGCGATGGGGTGAAAAGCAGCAGCCGCGCTTCATCGACAAGAACGCGATCCTGGCACTGCCTGACGGCACTGCCCGCCCGCCGGAATGGCCGGTGCCGCAGCTTCGGGTTCCCACGGACGAAATCGAACGCTGGCGGCAGGCTAACGGCCTCGGCCGCGGTCCCGCCATCGCGCTCGGCCCCGGCTCGGTCGGCGCCTCGAAACGCTGGACCTATTATCCGGAGGCCGCGCGCCTGTTCGCCGAACGCGGCTTCGACGTCTGGGTGGTCGGCGGCCCCGGCGAGAAGGCGCTGGCGCAGGAGATCACGGCAGCCGGCGGCGCGCGGGTCCGCGACCTCACCAGCACCGATCTGCGCAACGGCATTCTTGCGATGGCCGCGGCCAGCGTCGCTGTGACCAACGACTCGGGCCTGATGCACATCGCCGCCGCAATCGGCACGCCGACCATGGGCATCTTCGGCCCGACCGATCCCTATCTCTGGGCGCCCCTCAACGGCCTCGCCGCGACAGTGCTGCAGACCAGGAGCAAGCTGTCGTGCCAGCCGTGCCAGCGCACGGTCTGCACCATGAACGATCATCGCTGCATGCGCGACATCGCCCCCGAAGAGGTCGTGGAGATTGCGCAGCGCGTGCTGGCTCAGGTCAGCGCGCGGTAGACCTTGGCGATCGCGTTCGCCTCGGCATCGAGGCTGAACTTATCCACAACTCGTTGCCGCGCCCGCGCCCCCATCGCCGCGGCCGCTGCCGGATCGCGCATCAAGGGCTCCAGCGCGGCCGCCAGCGCGTCGGCATCGCCAGGCGGCGTCAGCACGCCGGTGACGCCGTCCTCGACGACGAACTCGGCCGCGCCCGCGCGCGCCGCCACCAGCGCCGCGCCTGCCGACATCGCCTCGATCAGGGTCAGGCCAAAACCTTCATTGCGCGAGGTGAAGGCGTAGATCGTCAGCCGCTGGTACCAGCGCACGACATCCTCGATCGGCAGTTCGCCGGTGATGACGATGCGCGATTGCAGCCCGGCCGCCTCGATCTTCCGCTTCAGCTCGTTGGCAAAGGCGAGTTGCTCCGGCACCACGGCGCCGACGATGACGGCGGTGAAATCGGGATAGCGCGGCAGCAGCCTGCACATCGCCTCGACGAAGACGTCGCTGCCCTTCTGCGCGCGCACCCGCCCGAAACAGCCGATCGCATAGCGCCCCGGCAATCCGCTCTCGGCGAAGGCTGCCGCGCGATCGGCCGGTGGCGCATAACGATCGGTGTCGACGCCGTGCATCACCACTGTCGCGTCACGCTTCAGGTAGGAGGCCGACAGCGGACTGGTGGCGATGATCGCATCCATGTTGCGGATCAGCCAGCGCGTCAGCCAGGTGTGGTGGCGCTGCGCGGCCGAGGTGAAGATCAGTTTCAGCGGCCAGCCGAGCGCCCGCAGCGCGAGCCCGACGATCATCTCGTCGTTGCGCCGCGCGTGCCAGATCAGCGGCGATGCGCGCCGCCACAGCCGCAGGAGATCGGCGAATCCGATCGCGTCGATGCCGTCGGGCCGATGCGAGCCGAGCCAGCCTGCGCGGAACATTTTGGCGAGCTTCGGCGCGACCATGCGGTTGGCCGCGGTGACACCCGAATAGCGTCGGTGCAGATTGGGCACGATGAGCTCGAGCTCGCGGGCAGGTGTGTTCTCGATCGGCACTCAAGTCTCCGTTTCGTGCCAGTTCCTATACGCAACATTAAGCATAGTGGCCAGTTGGGCCGCGGCGAAACCCCCTCTTCACCGCACTCCCGCTAGCATCGCCAGTTAAAGAACATCGGGAGAGCTCTATCCATGACCGTGCTCGTGACCGGCGGCGCCGGCTATATCGGAAGTCACATGGTTCATGCGCTGGTCGATGCCGGCGAGAGCGTCGTCGTGATCGACAACCTTTCCACCGGCTTCTCCGCGTTCCTGCCCGAAGGCGTGGCGCTGTTCATCGGCGATGCCGGCGACGAAAATCTCGTCGAGGGCGTGATCGCCCAGCACGGCATCGACAGCATCATCCATTTCGCGGGCTCCGTCGTGGTGCCGGACTCGATGCGCGATCCGCTCGGCTACTACCGCAACAACACTATGACGACGCGCAGCCTGCTCAACGCGGCGGTGAAGGGCGGCGTCAGCCGCTTCATCTTCTCCTCGACCGCGGCCGTTTACGGCAATCCGGACCAGGTGCCGGTGCCGGAGATCGCACCGACGCGTCCCCTGTCGCCCTACGGTTCGTCGAAGCTGATGACCGAGATCATGCTGCACGACGTCGCATCCGCTCATGGCATGAGCTACGTCGTGCTGCGCTACTTCAACGTCGCCGGCGCCGACCCGAAGGGCCGCGTCGGCCTTGCCACCATCGGCGCCACCCATCTGCTCAAGATCGCGGTCGAGGCCGCGACCGGCCAGCGCGCCAAGATCGACGTGTTCGGCACCGACTATCCGACCCAGGACGGCAGCTGCATCCGAGACTTCATCCATGTCAGCGACCTCGTCGAGGCGCATCGCTCGGCGCTATCCTATCTGCGCGCCGGCGGGCAATCGGTGACGATGAATTGCGGTTATGGCCGCGGCTATTCCGTGCTCGAGACGATCGAGGCGGTGCGCCGGGTCTCGATGCGCAATTTCGCGGTCGCCTACGCCGCGCGCCGGCCCGGCGACATCATGACCATGGTGGCCGACACGACAAGGATCCGCTCGCTGCTCGACTGGACGCCGCGCTACGATGATCTCGAGACCATCGCGAGCCACGCGCTGGCCTGGGAGGAGAAGCTGTTCCGGGAGCGCGCGGGCTCCGCGCGACAGGCGGAATCGGCCTAAAAAACAAACCGTTATCAAGCAGTTATTGTGCTTGAAAAAGCCCCGCCAAGCGGGCAAGTAGGTCCCGCAACCCTGACGGCCGGCGCTGCCCGCCGTCAATGGAACGCGGATGGCCCAGTTTCCGAAGAAAATCACCGACGATCCCTATGGCGCGGCGATCCTGATTCGCCGCCTGGTCATGGAACAAGGGATTACCTATTGGCGGCGCTATCTGACAGCGTTCGCCCTGATGGCCGTTGCTGCCGGCTCGACGGCCGGCGCCACCTACGTGCTCGGGCAGGTGATCAACCAGGCCTATGTCGACAAGAACATCCCCGGCATCGCGATGTTCGCCGGGATCACGGTGGTGCTGCTGTTCATCAAGGGCGTGGCGACCTACGGCCACATGGTGATCCTGAACAAGATCTCCAACGCCATCCTCGCCAGCAACCAGCGGCAACTGTTCGCCAAGCTGATGAGCGAGAGCATCGGCTTCTTCTCGCAACGGCACTCGTCGGAATTCCTGGCGCGGCTGACCGCCGGCGCCAAGTCGATCACCGACGTACTCAACATGCTGGTCAATGCGATCGGCCGCGACTTCCTGATGCTGATCAGCATGGTCGCCGTCATGGTCTGGCAGGACCCGCTGATGTCGTTCATCGGGCTCGTGGCAGTGCCGCCGGCGATGCTGATGCTGCGCAGGCTGGTGAAGCGGATCAAGGGGCTCGCCTACAACCAGTTCACCGGCACCGCCGACATCATGGAGACGATGCAGGAATCGCTGCAGGGCATCCGCACCGTGAAGGCGTTCACGCTGGAAGGCACCATGCAGCAGCGGATCGACGAGCACATCGCAACCGTCGAGAGCAATGCCAACAAGATGGCGCGCGTCGCCAACCGTTCCAATCCGCTGATGGAAATGCTCGGCGGCTTCGCCGTCGCCGGCTGCCTGATGTATGGAGGCTACAGCGTGGTGGCGCTCGGTTCCACGCCGGGCCAGTTCTTCACGTTCCTGACCGCCTTCCTGATGGCGACCGAGCCGGCCAAGCGGCTGGCGCGGCTCAACATCGACCTCAACAGCCAGCTGGTCGGCGCGCGGATGCTGCTCGAGGTGGTCGATAGCCCGGCGAGCGAACAGTCCGATGACGGCAAGCCTGCGCTGAAACTCTCCGAGGCGCAGATCGAACTGCGCGACGTCAGCTTCGCCTATCGGCCGGGCGAGCCGGTGCTGAACCGCATGAGCTTCGTGGCCGAGCCTGGCAAGGTGACCGCGCTGGTCGGCCCCTCCGGCGGCGGCAAATCCACCGTGCTGGCCTTGCTGCTTCGTTTCTACGAGACGCACGAGGGCGACATCCTGATCGACGGACAGCCGATCTCGTCAGTATCGCGCAAGTCGCTGCGGCAGCAGACCGCTTATGTCGGACAGGACGTCTATCTGTTCCGCGATACCATCCGCGCCAACATCGCCTTCGGCAAGCAGGGCGCCACCGAGCAAGAGATCGTCGACGCCGCCAAGGCCGCCTGCGCGCACGACTTCATCATGAGCTTCCCGCTCGGCTACGACACGCCGGTCGGCGAGCACGGCACCCAGCTGTCCGGCGGGCAACGCCAGCGCATCGCGGTCGCCCGCGCGCTGATCAAGAACGCGCCGATCATCCTGCTCGACGAGGCCACCGCCGCGCTCGACTCGGAGTCCGAGAAGCAGGTGCAAGAAGCGATCGAGCATCTCTGCCAGGGCCGCACCACAATCGTGATTGCGCACCGCCTGCACACCATCATGCATGCCGATGCGATCCTGGTGGTCGAGAGCGGCGAGATCGTCGAGCGCGGACGGCACGAGGAGCTGCTGCGCCGCGGCGGCCGCTACGCCTCGTTCTTCCGCCTGCAGCACCACCACGACCCGTCGCCGCTGGCGCTGGCGCCGATCAGCGCCACCGGCTAGAGCCTGTCATCCCCTCCGGGCAATGCCTGCGCGCAGCACGCGCAGGACATTGCCACCCATCACCTTGCGGATGTCGTCCTCCGAGAACCCGCGCGACATCAGCGCCTGGGTCACGGCGACGATCTCGCTGGCATCGAAGCCCGTGGTGGTCGAGCCGTCGAAATCCGAGCCGAGGCCGACATGGTCGATCCCGACCAGGTCGCGGACATACGCGATCGCCCGCGCCACGTTGTTCGGATCGAGCGAGCAGACCGCGCCTTGCCAGAAACCGATGCCGACCACGCCGCCGGTCCGCGCGACACCCCGGACTTCGTCGTCGGTGAGGTTGCGGTTGACCTTGCAGGTCGCCTGAACGCCGCCATGGCTCGAGACCACCGGGCGCGTCGCCATCGCCAGCACCTCGGCGACCGCCGCGTGGCTCGCATGCGCGAGGTCGACGATCATGCCCATCGCCTCCATCCGCTGCACCACCTGCCGGCCGAGCGGCGTCAGTCCGCCCTTTGCGACGCCGTGCATCGAGCCCGCGACATCATTGTCGAAGAAGTGCGCGAGACCGGCCATTCTGAATCCGGCGGCGTAGAGCACGTCGAGATTGGCGATATTGCCCTCGATGTCCTGCAAACCCTCGATCGAGAGCATGCCGCCAACCACCGTCGCGCCGCTCTTGCGGTCGGCGAGCAGGCGATCGAGGTCGGCCGGCGTTGCGATCAGGCGCAGCCGTCCGGCGGACTGTTCGGCGAAGCTCCGCAGTTTCTCGGCATGCCACAGCGAGCGCTGCAGCAACGAGAACCACGTCCGTGGCGGCTGCAGATCGATGATGGCGAGGTTCGTGATGGTGTCGGTGTCGGCGCCGTTGGCATCATAGTTCTGGCCCTTGGGCGACTTGGTGACCGACGAGAACACCTGCAGCGCGTAGTGTCCCTCGATCAGGCGCGGCAGGTCGATATGGCCGCGATCGGATCGCGCGATCAGGTCGCGCTTCCACAGCAGGCTGTCCGCATGCATGTCCGCCACGTCGAGCGACGCCTGCAGGGCCGTAGCGGCGGGCGTGATATCCAGCGCCACGCGCTGGACCCTGTTCTGCGCCCGGTCGATCCGCTCCGGGACGACCGTGAAAAAGCGAACGGCGGCGGCGATCAGGACCACGGCGACCAGCGCCAGGCCGATCGAAAGCCATTTCCTCATGGACACCACCGCCTTTGTCGACCAAAGGCGGCTGCGCTCGGCGGAAAGCTGGCCTCACCTCTGCGCCGGATGCAGCCGCAGCCACTAGCCCTGAGCGGCGTAAGCGCGTAAATACCGCCCGCGCTCCCTCCTTCAACCCTCCGGGACCCGTTCATGAACGCCGCATCCACCGTCATTCCGCTTCCCCCGCAGCCCTCGCTTCCCGTCGTCGGCGAATCCGGCACCTATCCGGTCCGCCGCAATCTGGTGCGTTGGCCGCAACTATCTCGAGCATATCAGGGAGATGGGCAATGACGAGCGCGCGCCGCCGTTCTTCTTCGGTAAGCATGCCGACATGCTGGTGCCCGATGGCGCGATCATCCCCTATCCGCCGCTGACCAAGGACCTGCATCACGAGGTCGAGCTAGTGGTGGCGATGAAGAGCGGCGGGCTGAACATTCCCGCCGACAAGGCGCTCGAGCATGTCTACGGCTATGCCGTCGGCATCGACCTGACCCGCCGCGACCTGCAGATCGCCTCGCGCAAGAAGGAGCGGCCCTGGGAGATCGGCAAGTCGTTCGACTATTCCGCGCCGTGCTCGGCGATCCAGCCGGCCGCGAAGATCGGCCACCCGACCGCGGGCAAGATCTGGCTCACCGTCAACGGCAAGGAAGCCCAGAAGGGCGACCTCACCGAGCTGATCTGGAACGTGCCTGAAATCATCTGGCAGCTCTCGCAGCAGGTGAAGCTCGCCGCCGGCGACATCATCATGACCGGCACGCCCGCAGGCGTCTCGCAGCTGCAAGTGGGCGACAAGCTCGAATGCGGTGTCGACGGCGTCGGCAAGCTCGCGGTGACGATCGGCAAGCCGGAATAACCGCCTCAGGAACGAGGCAAGGCCCAAAGCCCCGGACCTCAGGTCCGGGGCTTTTTGCTGTGCGCCATCAGCGCATCGTGCCGGGCATGCAGGGCGGCTCGGTGAAGGGAGCGGTCGCGAACGATCCAACCTTCGGCGCGCGCACGCAATCGGTGGTCTTGCTGCTGACCGTCGTTGTCGTCATCGAAGCTTTGGCGCGCCGCACCGCAGCGTTGTTGCCGGCGGCCGACGCCTGCGCCGAACAGGCGGCTGCGGCAACCAGCGCAAGCGCCGCGAGGGTCAATTTGGTCATGGGATTTCTCCGTACGGTGGGTGAAGCCGACCTAGCTCGGCTCCTGTGATCAAGGACCGCGAGCGCCCCGAAATTATTTCATCACGCGCGATCACCGCGCCGCGAGCGCCCGATCACATCGGATGGAGCGGGGAATACCGGAACGACCGGGGCACTCAATGTCATCAAGGCCGCGCGCAAAACGCGGCGACGACGATATGGAGGTTTTCATGATCGATCTTCAACGACCCGGCGTACGACTTGGCTTGGCTGCGATTATGTCCGCGGCAATGGCGACCGCTTGCTTCGCACAGGCGGCGGTCCAGCAGCCCCGCGCCTACGCGTCAAACGAAACCGCGAGCAGGCCGTGGTCGGCGCCGGTCGGCCATCGCCAGCCGCGCGCCGCCGATATTCCGGCGACGACATCGACATCGCAGCAGATCATCGATCAGGAGGACGCGATCGTCGACCGCAAGATCAAGGGGATTTGCCGCGGCTGCTAGAGCATGATCCGGAAAAGCGCGAAGCGGTTTTCCGAGGAGGTCATGCTCAAAGAGCCACACCCCTCGGTCTCGCCGGCGGCGGATCCTACTGCCTTTCGGCGGCCTGCGGCGCCGCCGGGCCGAAATGCGTCTTCTCGTATTCGAGCCACAGCTCGAGCAGCGCCATGAATGCCACCACCGCGCCGGCGGCGATGGCAAAATGCATCGCGCGGGTATGCGTGAAGCCGAGCAGCCACGGCGAGACGATCAGCCAGCATCCGACGACCAGGTTGATCCATTCTTCCCAGATCGAGAACGCGACGATCGCCGCCAGCGACATGATCGCGATCGCCGCGCCGCTGATCCTGAGATCGATCGCCGCCGTCGGATTGGCCCGCACGAACAGCCACGGCGCAGCGAGCAGGAAAATCGCTGCGATGAGGTTATAGAGATCGAGCGCGGATTCTTTTCGCCACTTCATCATCGATTGCTCCCTTGCTACTCAAACCCGCTGCTGATGCGCCTCGGGCGCATTGATGTCCCTGCCCGTGTAGTCGGTCATCATCGCGGTCGCGACCAGCGTGATGATTGCGCAAGCCGCGATATAGGCCGCGATCGCGGTCGCCGAATGGAACGTGCCGAACAGCCAGGTCGCGATCAGCGGTGCCGGACCGCCGGCGATCACGGAAGCAAGCTGATAGCCTAGCGAGGCGCCGCTGTAGCGCAGGCGACCAGTAAAGCTCTCTGCGATCAGGGCCGCCTGCGGGCCGTACTGCATGTCGTGCGGAATCAGCGACAGGAAGATCGCAAGGAAGATGATCGTTTCCGATCCGGTGTTAAGCATCGCGAAATAGATGAAGCCGAACACGCCGGTCACGGCAGCGCCGATCATGTACATGTTCTTGCGGCCGATCTGATCGGAGATGTGCCCGCACAGCGGGATCGAGACGAACGACAGCACCGAGGCCGCGAGCACCGCGGTCAGCAGGAAGTCACGCGACACGTGCAGCGTTCCGACGCCGTAGGAGAACACGAAGGCGGTGAAGATGTAGAACGGCGCCTGCTCGGACATCCGCGCGAAGGCGGACAGCAGGATCTCCTTCGGATGATCGCGGATCACCGTCAGCATCGGCGTGCGGTCGAGCTGACGCTCGGCCAGCAGCTTGCTGAACACAGGCGTTTCCAGAATGCCGAGCCGGATGTAGAGGCCGACACCGACCAGGACGATGCTGAGCGCGAACGGAATGCGCCAGCCCCACGACAGGAACTGGTCGCCCGACATCTGGCTGAAAGCCAGCACCGCGAGATTGGCGAGGAACAGTCCGCAGGGCACGCCGAATTGCGGCCATGAGGCGATCAGGCCGCGGGAGCGATCGTTGCGCGCCCATTCCATCGACATCAGCACCGAGCCGCCCCATTCGCCGCCGACGCCGACGCCCTGGATGAAGCGCAACACGGTCAGGATCACCGCACCCCAGATGCCGATGCTGGAATAGGTCGGCACCAATGCGACCGCCGCGGTCGCCAGTCCCATCAACAGCAGCGTCGCGATCAGCGTCGACTTGCGGCCGATGCGGTCGCCATAGTGCCCGAAGATCGCAGCCCCGATCGGCCGCGCGACGAAGCCGACCGCATAGATGGCGAAGGCCTCGAGCGTGCCGACCCAGGGATCGGAATGCGGAAAGAACAGTTTTGCGAAAACCAGGCCGGTGACGGTGCTGTAGAGAAAGAAGTCATACCACTCGATCGCGGTCCCGACGGTGGAGGCGATCACCGCACGGCGCATCTGCAGCTGATGTTCGGATGGTGTGAGCCGGTTGGCGTCGAGGCCGGGGGTCAGACCAAGCATTGGGCCAAATCTTGCCATGGAGGTGTCTCCCTCGCACAAGCCCCCGGACGGATATTGACTGTGGTTTGTTTGAGCACAAACGATAAGGCGCGCCGGAAAGTTCCAAGGGACGGACCGTCGAGGCTTGAACTTTAGTCGGCCTTCAGTCGGCCATGGCGAGCGACAGATCGCAAAGCGTCGAGGGCGTCGTCCGCCACCGCTCGCCCACCGGCGGACCATGCTTCGCATATGGCTGCCGGATGCGCCCGGCAGCCGCCGGGCGGCTTCGTCAATCCACCGCGCTTCGTCTCATGACAGCCCGAGCGCCCGCCCGTCGCTGCGTGGATCATGCGCCCCGGTGATGCTTCCGTCGGCGTCGATCCGGATCGCACCCGGATGTCCTGCGAGCGGGCTCTGGGCTGGTATCGGACTGATTTCGTGGCCTCGCCCGGCGAGCGCCTTGAAGACCTCTTCACCGGCATCCTTCTCCAGCTTCAGGCTGTCGCGCGCATCGGAGAACGTCTTGCCGAGCAGGAAGCGCGGTCGCGACAGCGCGGTAAGCGGATCCATGTTGTAGTCGATCAGCCTGGTCAGCACCGCCGCGAGCGTCTGCGGCTGCCCGTCGGCTCCCTGCGTGCCGTACAGCAGATGCGGCCGTCCGCTCTTGAGGTAGATTCCCGGATTGAGCGTGTGGAACGGCCGCTTGCCCGGCTTGAGGCAGTTGGGGCTCGCCGGGTCGAGGTTGAACGACGCACCGCGGTTGTGCCAGATGATGCCGGTGTCGCCGGCCACCATGCCGCTTCCCCAATCGTAGTAGACGGTTTGCAGCATGCTGACGCAATTGCCGTCCCGGTCGGTCGCGGCGAGATAAACCGTGTCGCCCTTCTTGAACACGTGCGGCCACGGCATCGCCTTCTCGAGGTTGATCGCCTTCGCGCGCGCGTCGAGGTAGCTCGCCGAGAGCAGCTGATTGACCGGAACGTCGACGAATTCCGGATCGCCGATGTAGCGGCTGCGGTCGATGAAGGCCTGCTTCACCGCTTCGACCAGCAGGTGATAGTAGTCCGCGCTCCCTTCCGGATATTTCGCGAGCTCGAAGCGGTCGAGGATACCCATGATCTCGAGTGTCGTGAGACCCTGCGTCGGCGGGCGCAGCCCGAGCAGCTCGCCGCCGCGATAGCCGACGCGCAACGGCGTCTCGTCGCGCGCGCGGCAGCGTGCCAGATCGTCGGCGGTCAGCGGCGAGCCGATCTGCTTCAGTCCGGCCGCAATGCGCGCGGCGAGCTTTCCTTCGTAGAAATCGCGCCCGCCATTTGCCGCCAGCATCTCCAGCGATTTCGCGAGTTCAGGCTGGACCAGCGGCTCGCCGATTTCAGGCATCCGGCCGGCGGGCATGAAGATGCGCTGGATGTCGGGCCAGTCCTTCAGGTTCTTCGCTTCCATGTCCTGCCAGAAGCGCTGCGACGGCGTGACCGGGAAGCCCTTGCCGGCGTATTCGATCGGGCGCTCGAACAGCGACGCCCAGCTCTGCTTTCCGGCCCAGGACTTGCGGCTGAAATCGAACGCCTGGTCCCAGACGTCGACGGTCGTGGCCGCGGTCAGCGCCGACCCAGGCCCCCGGATCGGGACCGAGCCGCTGTAGTTCGGCAGGTTGAGCGCAGCCTGACCTGCACCGGACAGCGTCCGCACATTTCCCTTGCGGTCGCTGATCACCATGAAGCTGTCGCCGCCGAGGCCGCTGAAATGCGGATAGGTCACGCACAGCGTGGCACCGATGGCGATGACCGCCTCGATCGCATTGCCGCCCTTGCGCAGCACCTCGAGCCCTGCCTGCGTGGCAAGTTCGTGCGGACTCGTCACCATGCCAATCTTCGATCGCGCCAGCGCGCCCGTATTGGCGAGGGCCCGGAGCGGTCGCGGCGCCGCCGCGGCGACCGCCGTGAGCATGGACCCGATCAGCAACTCCCTGCGCGACATGCCAAGATTGGCCATTCGACTTCCCTCCCCGTTTCCTCGTTGCGTCGATGTTGTGCGATCGCGGGCTGCGGACACCGCGACGTCCAAATCCCAGACCGCACTGGCATTTGGCATACCAAGATTGAAGAAAATTCTTACTTCGGTCAAGCCCGTCGAGTAGACGCGAGCGGGGTCGAGCCCGGCCCACCCCCATCATGATGGTCGCAAAATCGATGCGGCCCGCGCGCGGCGCGGAAGATCGCGCCGCGCCGCCGCGCCGAGCTCTAAGCCCGATCGCTGCGGCGGTACGGCACGTAGCGCGGCGTCCAGACCTTGGCGTGAATCCGCGCCTCGACCTGGTCGATCGGAACGTCCCTCGCCAATCCCTCCTTGTGCGCCTGCAGCGCGACCGCAAGCGCCACGGTCTGCGAGACGTCACGCAACGCGCTGACCGGCGGCAGCAGATTGTGCTTCGGGTTGTCGCGCGCCGGCGAGACGCTGGCCAGCGCCTTGGCGGCGGCCATGAACATGCCGTCGCTGACCCGGCTGGCACCGACCGCGAGCGCGCCGACGCCGACCCCCGGGAAGATGTAGGAGTTGTTGGTCTGGTCGACCTTGAAGCGCGCGCCGTCGCGCATGATCGGCGGGAACGGGCTGCCGACGCCGATCAGCGCCCGCCCCTCGGTCCACGCCTCGATATCGACCGGCGTCGCCTCCTCGCGCGAGGTCGGATTGGACAGCGGGAAGATCACCGGCCGCTTGTTGCACTCGGCCATCGCGCGGACGATCGGTTCGGAGAAAGCGCCGGCCTGGCCGGAGACGCCGATCAGCACCGTCGGCCTCGCGTTGCGCACGACGTCAAGCAGCGCGATCTTGTCGGGATGGCTGAGCTGCCAGCCCGCGATCGCCTGCCTGTTCTGCACGAACGGAAGCTGGAACGGGGCGAGCCCGCTCATACCCTCGAGCAGCAGCCCGTCGCGGTCGACCATGAAGAAGCGCTTCGCCGCCTCGCTCTCGGACAGGCCGGCATCGACCATCGCGGCGCGGATCAGGCTGGCGATGCCGCAGCCGGCCGAACCCGCGCCGAGCACGGCGACGCGCTGCTCGGTGAGCGGCACGCCGGTGACGTTGATCGCGGAGAGCAAGGCGCCGGTCGCCACCGCCGCGGTGCCCTGAATGTCGTCGTTGAAGGTCAAGAGCCGGTCGCGATAGCGCTCGAGCATGCGCGTCGCGTTGTTCTTGGCGAAGTCCTCCCATTGCAGCAGGACGCGCGGCCAGCGCTTCACCACCGCCGCGACGAACGCCTCGATGAAGTCGTCATAGGCCTGGCCGCGGACGCGCTCGTTGCGCCAGCCGACATAGAGCGGATCGGCGAGGCAATCGGGATTGTCGGTGCCGACGTCGAGCATGATCGGCAGCGTCGTTGCCGGATGCAGGCCGCCGCAGCCGGTATAGAGCGCGAGCTTGCCGATCGGGATGCCCATGCCGCCGGCGCCCTGGTCGCCGAGGCCGAGGATGCGCTCGCCGTCGGTCACCACGATCGCCTCGACTTGATCGAAGCGCGGATGGGCGAAAATGCGGTCGATCCGGTGCTGATGTGGGATGCTGAGGAACAGCCCGCGAGGCTTGCGGAACAGCCGACTGAATTTTTGGCAGCCCTCGCCGACGGTCGGCGTGTAGACGATCGGCAACAGCTCTTCCAGGTTGCCGACCAGGAGCGCGTAGAACAGCGTCTCGTTGGTGTCCTGCAGCTCGCGCAGAAAGGCATAGCGCTCGATGTCGGTCTCAAAGCCACGGAGCGCCTCGAGGCGGCGCGAGACTTGCTCGTCCAGCGTCAAGATATTGGGCGGCAGCAAGCCGTGCAGGTCGAACGCCTCGCGCTCGGCCTCGGAGAACGCCGTGCCCTTGTTCAGCTGCGGATCGGCCAGCAGCTCGTAGCCGCTCAGCGCAGTGGTCGCAAAAGCTCCTGATGACTCCGACATGGCAAGGTCCCCTCAATGCGAAACGCCAGATCGGACGTTATCACGCCCATGTAACGGATCGGAGTGCGAAGGCGCGCCGCCGCGCAAAGTTGAACGGCCCCGACGCTGCGGCTGCAGCTGCGGACCGACACCAACATACCTTGGTATAGCCCGCCTGATTCCTTGTGATGGCCCGTGCTTACGCCCGTACAGTTGAGCGATGGCGAGAGATTTTTACACTCGCGGCTACTCCAGCGTGATCAGGATCACTGCTCCGAGCCGTCAATCGCAAGACTGTCACGGGTAGCAGGTGTCGACTGGAACGCGGGTTTCGAGGAACACTCAGATGATCGTCAACATTCAGAAGCTGAACGGCCTGTGGCACCTTATCGTCGGGTCGTGCAAGATCCGAACTCCGTTCCTGGAGACCCAGGACCGCGAGTGGGTCGTCGCCTACGCCAGGCGAATCTACCCCGGCGCCAAGGTTTTCGAGCGCGACTGACGCTGTTCCGCCTCACAGCTCTCGTCCCAGACAGAAAGCCCCGGAGCATGCTCCGGGGCTTTTGTTTTCAACGCGGCAACGCCTCTGCAATCAGTGCAGCGCCGACATCACGATCAGGCCGAGGATCAGCGCGATCGCGGAATATTTGACCGTGTAATACACGTTCCGATTCCACTCCTTGACCTTGCGGCTGGCGAGATGGATCTCGTAGAGCTTGCCGAACACCTTGTTCAGCGCGCCGACATGCTCGCCGTCGACGTTCTGGGTCGCCGACGCCTTGACGATGTTGTGGCTGACCCAGCGGTTCATCGCCGTCATGAAGCCGAACTTCATCGGGCGCTCGACGTCGCAGAACAGGATGATACGGTTGACGTCGGTCTTGTTCTCGGCGCTGTGGATGAACGTTTCGTCGAACATGAAGGCCTCGCCGTCGCGCCAGACGCATTCGACGCCGTCGACGAGGATGCGGCACTGGTTCGAGTTCGGCGTCACGAGTCCGAGGTGATAGCGCAGCGAGCCGGCGAAGGGATCGCGGTGCGCCCCGAGCTTGCCGCCCGGCGGCAGCATCGCGAACATCGCGCCATGCACGTTCGGGATCGAGTTGAGCAGCTCCACCGTCTTCGGGCACAGCGTCCGCGCCGACGGCAGGAAGTCGTCGTACCATTTCAGATAGAAGCGCTTCCAGCCGCTCTTGAAGAAGGAATAGAAGCCCCAGTCGTTGTTTTTGGCCGCGGCGCGGATGAAGCCTTCGTCGAACAGGCGCGTGGCCTCGTCGCGGATCGTCTCCCAATTGTCGGAGAGCTTCTTGAGCTCGGGAAACTGCTCGACCGGAATCACCGGCGTGTTGGGCACGGCGGAGCCGGCATACATCAGCACATTGTAGGGCGCGAGGTAGGTCGAGTGATCGCCGAGCTGGCGGGCGAAGCGCAACCGCTGCTTGCCGCGGAAGTGGACGTAGAGCGTAGAGGCCACCAGCACGTAAAGAGTGACGAGCTGCGGCGCGAAGAGCTGTCTCAACATGATCCGTCTATGATCGCTGCCCGCCGACGCTCTTCATGCCCCGCCCAGCAGGAGCCGTTCCCCTGACGGGCGGCCCAGTCCGGGCGGCGAAACGCGTCGCCGTCCGCGAAAATTCCCCTGTTTCATCGTGACTTGGCACTGCGGCGCGGTCTGGCAAATGAGCCGGACTCGTTGCCGCGGTGCCGTCCCCGGATGCGCTATGTAAGCGTTCGCTCACCAAATGTGAAGCGTCGCGCCGCACGGGCGCCAGGTTTGTGACACCATTCACACACAAAATTCGTCATTGACAAACTTATTAGATAATTCCTAATCCTGAGCGACCCGCCGAAGAGCGCGGACATCCAAAGGGAGGAATGATGAGACAGTTTTTGGCGGCAGCCATTGTCGCGGCGATGACCACGGCCGCTCACGCCCAGGTTTCCGACGACGTCGTGCGCATTGGCGTGCTGACCGACCTGTCGAGCTGGGGACGCGACAATTCGGGCCCGGGCTCGGTCGAGGCGGCCAAGATGGCGGTCGAGGAATTCGGCCCCACCGTGCTCGGTAAGCCGATCGAGATCATCTCCGCCGACCACCAGATGAAGACCGATGTCGGCGTGCAGGTCGTGCGCGGCTGGTTCGACAACGGCAAGGTCGACGCGGTCGTCGACATCCCGAATTCCGGCATCGCGATCGCCGTGCACAACATGGTGCGCGAGCGCAACAAGATCGCGCTCTTGTCCGGTCCCGGCGCGAGCTCGCTGACAGACGAACTGTGCAGCCCCAACACGGTGCATTTCGCCTACGACACCTACGCGCTGTCCAAGGTGACGGCCTCGGCCGTGATCAAGGAAGGCGGCAAGTCCTGGTTCTTCGTCACCGCGGATTACGCCTTCGGCCAGCAGCTCGAGAAGGACGCGACGCGCTTCATCAACGAGATGGGCGGCAAGGTGCTCGGCAGCGTCAAGCATCCGACCAACACCGCCGACTTCTCCTCCTTTGCGCTGCAGGCGCAGAGCTCGAAGGCCGACGTGGTGGCGTTCGCCAATGCCGGCCAGGACACCGACAATTCGATCAAGCAGTCCGGCGAGTTCGGCCTCGTGCAGGGCGGCCAGAAGCTGGTCGGGCTCTTGATGTTCGACACCGACGTGCATGCGATCGGCCTCAACGCCGCGCAAGGCACCTATATGACGACGGCGTCGTACTGGAACATGGACGAGAAGACGCGCGCCTGGTCGAAGAAGTTCTACGCCCGCGCCAATGTGATGCCGACCATGATCCAGACCGGCGTCTACGGCTCGGTGCTGCATTATCTCAAGGCGATCCAGGCCGCCGGCACCGACGATCCGAAGGCGGTGATGGCCAAGATGCGCGAGCTGCCGATCGAGGACACCTTCGTGCATGGCGGCAAGCTGCGCGAGGACGGCCGCGTGATCCGCGACATGTATCTGGCGAAGGTGAAGAAGCCTTCGGAATCCAAGGAACCGTGGGACTATCTCGACATCGTCAAGACGGCGAAGGGCGAGGACGCCTATCGTCCGGTCTCCGAGTCGAAGTGCCCGCTGCTCAAGAAATAGGATCGATCGCGTGGCCAACGAAGAAGCTTATGATTGCGACGCGCTGGTCGTCGGCTCCGGCTGCGCCGGGCTGTCGGCGGCGGTCACCGCCGGCCATCACGGCCTCAAGGTCCTGGTGGTCGAGAAGGAGCCGCGGTTCGGCGGCACCACCGCGCGCTCCGGCGGCTGGCTGTGGATCCCCGGCACCTCGCTGGCCAAGGCCTGGGGCATCGAGGAGAGCCCCGATCAGGCCAAAACCTATCTGCGCCAAGAGGCCGGCAACAGTTTTGACGCCGCCCGCGTCGATGCGTTCCTGACCGAAGGGCCGAAGGCGGTCGACTTCTTCACCACCAGCACCGCGGTGCGCTTCGACATGCCGCTGACCTTCCCGGACTATCATGCGGAAGCGCCGGGCGGCGCGCAGGGCGGCCGCTCGATGGTGACGCGGCCGTTTGACGCCCACGAGCTCGGCGACGCTCTCAAGGATCTCGGCAGCCCCCTGCCCGAGCTCACCGTGTTCGGCATGATGCTCGGCTCCGGCAAGGAGATCGTGCATTTCATGCGCGCGACCCGGTCGCTGACCTCGGCGGCCTATGTCGCCAAACGGCTGTCGAAGCACGCCATCGACGTGATGCGCAACGGCCGCGGCATGACGCTGACCAACGGCAACGCGCTCGCCGGACGGCTGGCGAAATCCGCCTTCGACCTCAAGATCCCGCTCTGGCTCAACTCGCCGGTGCGCGAATTGATCGTCGAGAACGGCGCGGTGCGCGGCGCGGTCGTCGTGCGTGAAGGGCGCCCGATCCGCGTCAACGCCAAGCGTGGCGTGGTGCTCGCCTGCGGCGGCTTCCCGCACGACGTCGCGCGACGGCAGAAGATGTTTCCGCATGCGCCGACCGGAAAAGAGCACTACTCGCCGGGCCCGACCGGCAACACCGGCGACGGCCTGCGCCTTGCGGAATCCGCCGGCGGCCGCGTCGACGACTCGCTGCCGAATGCCGCGGCCTGGGTGCCGGTCTCGGTCACGACGCGCAAGGACGGCTCGAAAGGCGTGATGCCGCATTTCATCGATCGCGCCAAGCCGGGCGTGATCGCGGTGATGGCCGACGGCAGGCGCTTTGCCAATGAAGGCAATTCCTACCACGACTTCGTGCAGGCGATGATCAAGGCGGCGAAGCCCGGCGAGGAGATCGCGGCGCATCTCATCTGCGATCACGAGACGCTGCGCAAATACGGCCTCGGCTGCGTGCCACCGCGCCCCATGCCGCTCGGCCATCACCTGAAGACCGGCTATCTCAAGCGCGGCGCGACGCTGGCGGAGCTCGCCGCGCAGGCCGGCATCGACGCCAAGGCGCTCGAGGCGACCGTCGCGGAGTTCAACACCACCGCGGCGGAGGGACGCGATCCCGCCTTCGGCAAGGGCTCGCGCGCCTATAACCGCTACCAGGGCGATGGGCTGCACGGACCCAATCCCTGCATCGCGCCGATCCGGCACGGGCCGTTCTACGCCATCAAGATGGTGATCGGCGATCTCGGCACCTATGCCGGCATCCGGACCGATGCCAATGCCCGCGCGCTCGACGCCGACGGCCAGCCGATTGCCGGCCTCTATGCCGCCGGCAACGACATGGCGAGCATCATGGGCGGCAACTATCCCGGCGCCGGCATCACGCTCGGGCCCGCGCTGACCTTCGGCTACATCGCGGGCAAGCACATTGCAGGTGAGGCGGCGGCGGAGAGAAGCAAGTTGTGAGTACCGTCATCCTCGCGCAAAGGCTTCGCCTTTGTCGCTGGAGGTGCGAGCGGAGCGAGTCTCGAAGGATGGATCGGCCACCAGCCGGGCCGTGCATCCTTCGAGACGCCCGCTTCGCGGGCTCCTCAGAGTCTGACTCATAAATCACCCAACCTTAGCTGCAGCCGCGAGTCTGCGGGTCAGGAGCCTGATGTGTGCAATCAGCAGCCAGGCAGCTTCGGTTGCCACCGTCGCCTCGAAGTCCTTGGCGAGGCGGCGGCATCTGCCGAACCAAGCGAATGTGCGTTCAACCACCCACCGCCTCGGCAGAAGCTGGAAGCCTTTGACGCCTTGAGGCCGCTCGACGATCTCGACAGTCCATGGACCGCAGTCTGAGAGCGCGTCGAGGAGTTGATTTCCGCGGTAGATCCGGTCGGCAAAGACGTGGCGCAGCCGGGGGAAGTTCTTCCGCACGTTCTTCAGTAGCGGTACGGCGCCATGGCAGTCCTGAACGTTGGCCGGATGAACATGAACCCCAAGGAGGAGGCCATTGGTATCCGTCACGATATGCCGCTTGCGGCCGTAGATGCGCTTGCCTGCATCGTAGCCGCGCGGTCCGCCAGCTTGCGTGGTTGGCGCACTTTGACTGTCGATCACGGCTGCCGTCGGCTTCGGTGTCCGTCCAAGCTTTTTTCGCGCCCGTCGGACAAGCACGCTGACAATCCTCTGCCACCGGCCTGTATCCCGCCATCTATAAAAATAGCCCTGCACCGTCGAATAGGGCGGGAACTCCTGCGGCAACGCCCGCCACTGGCAGCCGGTCGAAACGATATAGAGGATCGCTTCGATCACACGACGCAGCTCCGTCTTACGCGGCCGGCCGCGCCGGTTCGCTCGCGGCAACAGGCGTCTGATCACCGCCCACTCCGCATCGGTCATATCGCTTGCATAACGCAGATCGTCCCGCCGATATTGCTCCCGAGTGATCTTGGTCCAGGGCATCGTGCTCTCCCTCGAATCTTTGCAAATCCGATGGAATCACACCCCACTGAGATCACTCACCCATTTTTCAGTCAGGCTCTCAGGATGACGGGTGGGGACCTGTCACTCACAACGACTTCTCGCGCAGATCGACGTCTCGCGGACGGCAAGGTTTCCTGCTAAGTGCGAACGCGCGAACCCAAATAGGGCCACATGACGAGAGAGAGCCGCGGCATACAGTCGATCGAGGTCGGCGGAGAATTGCTCCGCGCGCTGGCCCGCAGCGGCGAACCGATGATGCTGCGCGATCTCGCGCGCGAAGCCGGCATGCCGCCGGCCAAGGCGCATCCCTATCTCGTCAGCTTTTCCCGCATCGGCCTGATCGAGCAGGACGAGACCACTGGCCGTTACGAGATCGGGGCGCTGGCGCTCGAGCTCGGCCTGATCAGCCTGCGCCGGCAGTCCGCAGTGCGGATCGCAACGCCGCGGATCGCAGCGCTCGCCGACAGCATCAATCACGCGGTATCGCTGTCGGTCTGGGGCACCCACGGCGCGACCGTGGTGCGGCTCGAGGAGCCGAGCCATCCGGTGCATATCGCGATGCGCGTCGGATCGGTGGTGGCGCTGCTCGAGACCGCGACCGGCCGCGCCTTCGCCGCCTTCATGCCGCCGAACGCGATCAGGACCGCGCTCGAGAGCGGCCTCGATCACCTCGGCGTCGGCTACAATCCGAAGCGTCCGCCGGCGGACGCGAAGACGGCCGAGATCCTCGCCGAGGTCCGCAGCCGCGGGCTGGCGCGAGCGATCGGCGATCCCCTGCCCGGCGTCAACGCCTTCGCCGCGCCGGTGTTCGATCACGCCGGCCACGTCGCGCTGGTCATCACCGCGATGGGGCCGGAAGGCACCTTCGACGCCGGCTGGGACAGCGCAATCGCAGCTGCGCTGCGCGATTGTGCGGGCGAGATCTCACGGCAACTGGGGCACGGCACGGCGCGGGCGTTGGAGTGACGCCAAGAAGTGAGAGGGCGGAACGAAGAGCAAAGCTCGGACAGATCATGTCGCGAGAATGCTGACGTATGATCCAGTCGTGCAACAAACTCGCTGTCGTCCCTGCCTAGTGCGCAATTGCGCACCAGGCAGGGACGACGACGGGGTATTTGGCGACATCAGAGCGTCGTTCCGCCGCGAAGGCGGCCTATCTGTTGCATGCGTCACCCCAGCAAAAAGCCCCGGGCGATGCCGGGGCTCTTCACGTGATCGATCGCTGCGGGCGCGGATCAGTAGCGGTAGTGATCCGACTTGTACGGACCTTCCTGCTTGACGCCGATGTAGTCGGCCTGGTCCTTGCGCAGCTCGGTCAGCTTGACGCCGATCTTGGCGAGGTGCAGGCGGGCGACCTTCTCGTCGAGGGTCTTGGGCAGCACGTAGACCTTCTTGGCGTACTTGCTGTCCTTGTTGTTGGCGAACAGCTCGATCTGCGCCAGCGTCTGGTTGGTGAAGGAGGCGGACATCACGAAGGACGGGTGACCCATCGCATTGCCGAGGTTCACGAGCCGGCCTTCCGACAGCATGATGATGCGGTGCTTGTCGGGGAATTCGATCTCGTCGACCTGCGGCTTGATGTTGGTCCACTTCAGATTGCGCAACGCGGCGATCTGAATCTCGTTGTCGAAGTGACCGATGTTGCAGACGATGGCGCGATCCTTCATCGCGCGCATGTGCTCGATGGTGATGATGTCCTTGTTGCCGGTGGCGGTGACGAAGATATCGGCGCGCGGCGCCGCGTCTTCCATGGTCACGACCTCATAGCCCTCCATCGCCGCCTGCAGCGCGCAGATCGGATCGACCTCGGAGACCATGACGCGGCAGCCGGCCTGGCGCAGCGAGGCGGCCGAGCCCTTTCCGACGTCGCCGAAGCCGGCGACCATCGCAACCTTGCCCGACAGCATCACGTCGGTGCCGCGGCGGATGCCGTCGACCAGCGACTCGCGGCAGCCATAGAGGTTGTCGAACTTCGACTTGGTGACGCTGTCGTTGACGTTGATCGCCGGGAACAGCAGCGTGCCCTTGTTGGCCATCTCGTAGAGGCGATGCACACCCGTGGTGGTCTCTTCCGAGACGCCCTTGATGTTCTTGGCGATCTCGGCGAACCAGCCCTTCGGCTTCTCCTTCAGGAGGCGCTTGACCAGCGCGTGGAAGATCTCCTCTTCCTCGGAGCCCGGCTTGTCGAGGAAGGCGGTGTCGCCCTGCTCGGCGCGGTAGCCGGCATGCACCAGCATGGTGGCGTCGCCGCCGTCATCGAGGATCATGTTCGGCGTGCCGCCGCCGTGCCAGTCGAACAGCTTCGCGGTGTAGTCCCAGTACTCGGTCAGCGTCTCGCCCTTGATCGCGAACACCGGAATGCCGGCGGCGGCGATCGCGGCCGCGGCGTGGTCCTGGGTCGAATAGATGTTGCAGGAGACCCAGCGGATGTCGGCGCCGAGCGCGGCCAGCGTCTCGATCAGGACCGCGGTCTGGATCGTCATGTGCAGCGAGCCCGCGATGCGCGCGCCCTTCAGCGGCTGCTTGGGGCCGAACTCCTCGCGGGTGGCCATCAGGCCGGGCATCTCGGTCTCGGCCAGCGAGATCTCCTTGCGGCCGAAATCGGCGAGCGCAATGTCCTTGACGATGTAGTCGGTGAAGCCGGGCTTCGTGGGGGCGTTCATTTGAGCGTCCTGTTGTTGAACGGGTCGTTACGGGGCGCCTCGAAGAGGCGAACCCGGAATCTCGAGGTGATGATTAGGGATTCCGGGTTCGCTCGCTCTCGCGAGCGCCCCGGAATGACGCAAGTATCAGAGCGCGCGCTTCAGCTGCTCGACGAGATCGGTCTTCTCCCAGGAGAAGCCGCCCTCATTGTCGGGCGTGCGGCCGAAATGACCGTAGGCCGAGGTGCGCGCGTAGATCGGGCGGTTGAGATCGAGATGGCTGCGGATGCCGCGCGGCGTCAGATCCATCGCCTTGGCCGCCGCCTTCTCGAGCTGATCCTCCGACACCTTACCGGTGCCGTGGGTGTCGATGTAGATCGACAGCGGACGCGCCACGCCGATGGCATAGGCGAGCTGCAGCGTGCAGCGGTCGGCAAGACCGGCCGCGACGATGTTCTTGGCGACATAGCGCGCGGCATAGGCGGCCGAGCGGTCGACCTTGGTCGGATCCTTGCCGGAGAACGCGCCGCCGCCATGCGGAGCCGCGCCGCCATAGGTGTCGACGATGATCTTGCGGCCGGTCAGGCCGGAGTCGCCGTCGGGACCGCCGATGAAGAACTTGCCGGTCGGATTGATGTGCCAGATCGTCTTGTCGGTGATCCACTCCTTCGGCAGCGCCTCGCGGACGTAGGGCTCGACGATGTCGCGGATCTGCTTGGACGACAGGTCCTCGACCAGATGCTGGTGCGAGACCACGATCTCGCGGACGCCGACCGGCTTGCCGTTCTCGTACTGCACCGTGACCTGGCTCTTGGAGTCCGGACCCAGCACCTTCTCGCGGCCGGAGTGGCGCGCTTCGGAGATCAGCCGCAGGATCTTGTGGGCGTAGAAGATCGGCGCCGGCATCAGGTCCGGCGTCTCGTTGGTGGCGTAACCGAACATGATGCCCTGGTCGCCGGCACCCTCTTCCTTGACCTCGCCCGGCTGCAGCGCGTCGACGCCCTGCGCGATGTCGGCCGACTGCGGATGCAGCAGGATCTCGATGTCGCAGTTCTTCCAGTGGAAGCCGTCCTGCTCGTAACCGATGTCCTTGATTGCAGAGCGAACCACGCTCTCGATGTGGTCGTTGGTGACCGAGCTCGGGCCGCGCGTTTCGCCGGCGATCACCACCTTGTTGGTGGTCGCGAGCGTCTCGCACGCCGCGCGGATCTGCCACGGGTCGATGCCCGCTTTCGGTCCCTCGCGATAGAACAGATCGACGATCTCATCCGAAATACGATCACAGACCTTGTCCGGATGGCCTTCCGAGACCGACTCGCTGGTGAACAGGTAAGACGCGCGCATCAAGCAAACCCCTTGTTAAGTCGAAGTCCGACGTTGGTTGGTGAATATGTCCCCGGCATGTCAGTCTCGTCGCCGCGAGATGACGTAGGATTCGTCGTAGAACCACAGCCCGTTGTGTTTGCGGAGAACTTCGCGTGTGGCCTCGAGAGCTCGTCCGTTTTCGGTCGTTTCGGTCAACCGCTCATCTTCGATCTGCGCGACATACACCGCCGCATTCCACGCAGCAAAGGCCGTCGAGGTTCCGATCGAGCCGGTCACCTCATTGGGCAGCGCTTCCATATCATATCGGAAGATCGAACGGTTATCGGCGTAGGCGTTGAAGTTCAGCTCGCGGCCGGCGGAGCCCAACTCGTATTTCACCGCGCGCAGTATCTCATGGCGGCTGACGGCGAAAGGATTTTCTCCGGGCCAGACCGCTTGAATCATTTCAAGCCCGGGATCGCCGCCGTGGGAATGAATTCCTATCAGCCGCCCGCCGCCGCGCAGCGCGCGGGCCAGCGGCGCGATAATCCGCTTGGCGCGGAAGTTCACCGAGGATTTGGCACGGTAAGGTTGCGAGGCGATCACAAGATCGAAATTGGCTTCGGTGCGGCCGGCCCGCGGAATGATGGAATCGAGCAGGAACCGGTGATCGTCCCGGTACAGGACCAGCGCCACCGGCCGCTCATAGATCGGCATCGCATTGCCGGGGCTGAGATTGGCGCGCCAGTTCTGCTCCAGAAACGGACCGAGTTCGGCGATCTGGGCCTCGAACTCACCCGACGACGCTCCCCGCAGAGCTACCTCGTGCCAGATCATGCTGGCGGCCGCCGCGGAGTTCTTGGGCGTCAGCCACGGCGCCTCGGCGTAATACATGTTGGTGAACACGAAGACGCTGGCCGGATGCTCGAACAGGCGGTCGGGGACCTTGTCGAGGGTGAGGCGGACGTCCTCCAGGCTCAGTTCCTTGCCGGCGACATAGAACGGCATATGTGGGAAGCGGCCATGCATGGCGCGCAGGACCCGGGCCAGCACCGTGCCGTCGCCCATTCCGGCATCGAACACCCGCAGCGCCGGCGGCCGCGGATGGATGGCGGCCAATTCCAGCGCAACCCGGTCGGCGATCACCCGCTTCTCGCTGCAGGTGTGGACGAACAGCAAATAGCGCTGGCGGTTCTCGAAAAACCGGAAATTGCCCCGCGGATCGCGCTTTTCCGGCGGCAC
Source organism: Bradyrhizobium sp. USDA 4504 (assembly GCF_054063995.1). Classification (NCBI taxonomy): domain Bacteria; kingdom Pseudomonadati; phylum Pseudomonadota; class Alphaproteobacteria; order Hyphomicrobiales; family Nitrobacteraceae; genus Bradyrhizobium; species Bradyrhizobium sp. USDA 4504. The sequence continues at coordinate 4,160,113 of NZ_JBSSGV010000001.1, forward strand.
CACGAGGCCCCGCGGCGGCGCCACGCCGCCCGGCGTCGAAGTCGCGATGAAGGCGTTGATACGGTCGAGCGTATCGATCGTGATGCGCTTGCCCTCCCGCAGCCGGTACACCAGCTTGCCGTCATTGACGGCACGGCGGCCGAACGTCGTCTCCGCCATGTCGGAGCGGCGGCAGAAATCCGTGATCTGGCTGAGGATTTCGTCGTTCTTCATGGCGCCTTGGGTGGGCAGCGGCGAGTGGGACAAGAGTGGGCAGAAATGATGACTGGCAGCGTCTTATCACCATTTTCCCACCAGTTGAACCCCCTCTACTGCCCGATCACCAAACAGTCATGGACCGCCCCCTGGACCGGTCTCTTGGACCGCCCTGCCGTCGTCGATCGCCATGACGGCCTTACCCCGGATGACCGATGCGCCGCCTGCTCCTGATCCCCACCCTCCTTGCCGCTTTGCTCTGGTCGGCGCCCTGTTTCGCCCAGGCGCGCTCCCAGCTCGGCCCGCTCTGCACGACCGAGACCACGCCGGCCGACCAGATGATCGACGCCTGCACCAAGATCATCGCGCTGAAGGTGTTTTCCGGCGAGAAGCTCGCGACCATCTATTTCTGGCGCGCGGTCGGTTGGAACAAGAAGGGCAACTACGCCCAGGTGATATCCGACGCCACCGAGGCGCTGCGCCTCAAGCCCAGCACCGCCGTCTACAATTTGCGCGGCTCGGCCTATTTCGACAAAGGCGAGTACGACATCGCGATCGCCGACTTCAACGATGCGCTGCGCCTGGGGCCGCCGAGCGGCATCATCTTCCACAACCGCGGCAACGCCTATCGCAGCAAGGGCGACTATGCCAAGGCGATCGCCGACTATGACGCCGCGATCAAGGCCGGTCCGAAGTCGGCCTTCTCCTATCAGAACCGCGGCGCCTCGAAGCGGGCGCTCGGCGATCTCGACGGCGCGCTCGCCGACATCAACGAGGCGGTCAGGATCGACCCGTCGCTGCCGCAGCCGCTGATCAGCCGCGCCGTGATCTGGCGCGCCAAGGGCGAGATCGAGCGCGCGATTGCGGACACGACGGAAGCGATCCGGCTCGCCAAAGCCAAGGCGCCCGTCAACGTCATGACGCCGCCCGGCAGCGTGCTGATCTCGGCCTATACCCAGCGCGGCCTCAGCTATGAAGCGAAGGGTGATGCTGCGCATGCCAAGGAAGATTACGCCTCGGTGCTCGAAGGCGTGGCATCCGATGCCGGCAGCAAGGCCAACCAGGCCACCGCGAAAGTTCGGCTCGCGCTGCTCAAGGAGACCGACGCGGCACCGCGCAAGACCGCGGCAGCGCCGGCCGCCGAGAGCAGCCCGGCCGCGCCACCGGCCGCTTCCGTCAAGACACCGGCACCAGCGCCGCCCGCCGCGGCGGCCCCGGCGGCAGCAACCGGCCGACGCCTCGCGCTGGTGGTCGGCAACGGCGCCTATGCGCATGTCAAGGCGCTCCCCAATCCGGCCAACGATGCGCGCGCCATCGCCAGGAGCCTGCGCGACATCGGCTTCACCGTCTCCGAGGGACACGATCTCGATCGCGACACGATGCAGAAGACGATCAACGATTTCCTGCGCGAGGCGGCGCGGTCGCAGATCGCCGTGGTCTACTATGCCGGTCACGGCGTGCAGGTCGACGGCCGCAACTATCTCGTGCCGGTCGACATCGAGTTCAGGGCGGGCGCGCGCATGACCGACGCGATGGTCGACATGGACACGATCATGGCCGGGCTCGACGACCAGATCCGCACCAACATCCTGATCCTCGATGCCTGCCGCAACAATCCGATAGCACCGCAGCTGGCCTCCGCAGGTCCAAGCCGCGGCATCGAAGCGGGCTCCGGCCTTGCCGCGCCCGCCTCGCTCGGATCGGGCTCGACGCTCGGCGCCGGCACGCTGATCGCGTTTGCGACCGCGCCGGGCCAGGTCGCGCTCGACGGCGAAGGCGACAACAGTCCGTTCTCGGCGGCGCTGTCGCGCCATGTCGGCACGCCCGGCCTCGAGGTGCAGCAGATGCTGGCCCGGGTCCGCGCCGAGGTCGTCGCCGCGACCAAGGGCAAGCAGGTGCCGTGGTCGAACTCCTCGCTGCTCGGCGAGGTCTATCTGGCGGAGCAGTGACGGTGCGACGGGACAGCGTCACTCCGGGGCGACGCGCAGCGTCGAACCTCGGGGGTGCGATTACGCCCCGGGGAATCTCGAGATTCCGGGTCTGGTGCTCGCGCACCATCCCGGAATGACGCTAACGCGTCACTTCCCCCACACCTCGTTCGCGACCTCGACCGCGAGCCTGAGCTTGGCCCACTGCTCTTCCTCGGAAAGGATGTTGCCTTCCTCGGTCGAGGCGAAGCCGCATTGCGGCGACACCGCGAGCTGCTCGATCGGGGCAAATTTGGATGCCTCCTCCAGCCGCCGCTTGATGTCGTCCTTCTTCTCGAGCTCGCCGAACTTCGAGGTGATGACACCGACCACGACGACCTTGTTGCCCTTGGGCAGGAAGCGCAGCGGCTCGAAGCCGCCGGCGCGGTCGGAATCATATTCGAGGAAGTAGCCGTCGTAATTGGTGCCGGCGAGCAGCGTCTCGGCGACCGGCTCGTAGCCGCCGGAGGAGATCCAGGTCGAGCGGAAATTGCCGCGGCAGACATGGGTCGTAATCACCATGTCGGACGGACGGTCGGCGATCGCATAGTTGATGACGCGGGCGTAGATCTCCTGCAGGCCGTCCGGATTGTCGCCGCGGTCGCGCGACTTCTGCAATTCCTCCTGCGAGCACAGATAGGCCCACACGGTGTCGTCGAATTGCAAATAGCGGCAACCGGCGTCGTAGAACGCCTTGACCGCCTTGCGATAGGTCTTGCCGAGGTCCTGATAGAATTCCTCGAGGTCCGGATAGACCTCCTTCGAGATCAGCTTGCGGCCGCCGCGGAAATGCAGCACCGCCGGCGAGGGAATTGTCATCTTCGGCGTGACGTGCGCCTGGTCGGCGTACTTCTTCAGGAAGCGGAAGTGATCGAGCATCGGGTGATGATCGGAGAAATCCAGCTTGCCGATCACCCTGATGGCATCGTGCCGGGTCTGCATGCCGGCGAACTGGATGCCCATGTCGGGATGGAACAGCTCGCAACCGGTCAGATGGCTGAGGAAATCAAAGTGCCACCAGGAGCGGCGGAACTCGCCGTCGGTCGCAAGCTTCAGGCCGACCGAGGCCTGCTTGTGCACGACCTTCTCGATCTCCATGTCCTCGACCTTGCGCAGCTCGTCGGCCGAGATCTCGCCCTTCTCCGATCTGGCGCGGGCCTCCTTGATCTTCGGCGGCCGCAACAAGCTGCCGACCTCGTCGGCGCGGAACGGAGGCTTGGTTCGCTGCATGGTCAACTCCCGGACGTTTCCAGTGTGCCTTCTAATGTGCCTTGGCCCCGGAGACGCCGAGGTGGCGCTCGAGGACGGAGGGATCGGCTTTCAGCGCGCTGCTTGCGGCATCGTGGACGATCGTGCCGCGTTCCAATATCACAACGCGGTCGGCCAGCCCCAGAATCTTTTGCGCGTTCTGCTCGACGATGATCGAGCAGATGCCGCCTGAGCGCGTGATGGTTCCGATCGCCTTTAACAATTCCTCAACGATGATCGGCGCGAGGCCTTCGGTCGGCTCGTCGAGCAGCAGCACTTTCGGATTCAGCGTCAGCGCGCGGCCGATCGCCAGCATCTGCTGCTCGCCGCCGGACAGCTGGTTGCCGAAATTGCGCCGCCGCTCCTGCAGCCGCGGAAACATCTCGTATACCCGCTCGACCGTCCACGGCCCGGGCTGCGCCACCGCGGTCATGTTCTCTTCCACCGTCAGCGAGCGGAAGATGTTGCGCTCCTGCGGCACCCAGCCGATCCCGGCGCGGGCGCGCTGGTCGGGCCGCATCGCCGTGATGTCGCGGCCTGCGAGCGCGACGCTGCCACTGAGGCGCCTGACGACGCCGACGATCGAATTAATCAGCGTGGTCTTGCCGGTGCCGTTGCGGCCGAGCAGCGCGAGCACCTGGCCCTCCGCAAGCGCCAGCGACATGTCGGGCAGCACCACCGCCTCGCCGTATCCGGCACGCAGGCCCTGGATGGAAAGAAGGTCAGGCATCGGCGGCCTCGCCGAGATAGACCACCCTCACCTGCGGATCGCGCGCGACCTCATCGGGGGCGCCCTCGGTGAGCAGGCCGCCATTGACCAGCACCGAGATGCGGTCGGCGAAGGAGAATACGAGGTCCATGTCGTGCTCGATCAGCAGCACCGTGACGTCGCGCGGCAATGCCGCCACCGCCGCGAGGATATCGTGGCGCTCGCTCTCGGGCACGCCGGCCGCGGGCTCGTCGAGCAGCAGCACCCGCGGCTTGGCGGCGATCGCGACCGCGATCTCGAGCAGGCGCTGCTTGCCATAGGGCAAGGTCGAGGTGAGCTCCGTCATCACGTCGAGCAGATGGAAGCGCGACAGGATCTCGGCGATCTCGGTGTTGACGTCGCTCCGCGTTCCCATCCGCCGCCACCAGTCGCCGCCGCGGCCCATCCGTTCGGAGACCGCAAGCCCGATGGTTTCGAGCGGGGTCAGGTCGGGATAGAGCTGGTTGATCTGGAACGTGCGCGACAGCCCGCGCAGCACCCGCTTGTGGACGGACAGGCCGGTGATGTCGCTGCCTTCGAGCAGGATGCGCCCGCTGTTCGGCGTCAGCACGCCGGTCAGCTGATTGATGACGGTGGTCTTGCCCGCGCCGTTCGGCCCGATCAGCGCGTGGCGGGCCCCCTGCATCACCTTGAGCGAGAGATCGCGGGTGACGCGAAGGGCGCCGAAGGATTTTTCGAGGCCACGTGTTTCCAGCGCGATCGTCATGACGCGTCGTTCTCCGGCACGGCAACGGCGGCCTTGCGGCCGGCGAACTGGCGGATGATCAGGTTGGGCACGAACAGCACCCAGCGATGGATGCGCGCGCGGCCGACCAGCACGATCACGACCAGCACGAGGCCGATCCAGAACAGCCAGTATTGCGGGGTGATGCTCTGAAACAGCTCCTGCAGCATCTTGAACACGACGGCGCCGATCAGGCCGCCATAGAGATAGCCGGTGCCGCCGATCACCAGCACCAGCATCAGGTCGGCGGAACGCTCGAAGGAGAACACGTCGAGCGAGGCGAGCGCCGTGGTCTGGGTAAACAGCGCGCCGGCGATCCCGGCATAGAACGCGGCGAGCGTATAGACCGCGATCAGGCGGCGGTTGACCGGCACGCCGATCGCGGCCGCGCGCAGCGGATTGTTCCGGATCGCGCGCAGCGACAGGCCGAACGGCGAATGCACCACGCTTCGCGCGAGCAGGAACAGGATGAACAGCACGATCAGCGAGTAGAAGAACCCGGTCTTGCCGAACATGTCGAAGGTGAACAGACCAAGGATCGGCTGCATCTCGATGCCCTGCAGCCCATCGGTGCCGCCGGTGATGTTGGAGAAGCGCTCGGCAAGCGCTTCCAGCAGCAACGCGATGCCGAGCGTCACCATCAACCGCGTCAGGTCGACGCCGCGGATGACCAGGAAGCTGGTCAGGAAGCCGAGCACCGCCGCGACCAGACCGGCGGCGACCAGCGCTATGACGGGCTCGTTGATGATGCCGTGCAGCGCCAGCAAGCCGGCGGAATAGGCGCCGACGCCGAAAAAGGCCGCGTGGCCGAGCGAGACGATGCCGGCGTAGCCGAGGATCAGGTCGAGCGACAGCGCGAACAGGCCGAGCCGCACGATGTCGGTCATGAGCAAATAGCGCGACGGGAACAGGAAGGCGCAGGCGAGCGCCAGCGCCCAGAACGCGACCTCGCTGACCCGCCAGCGCGCGCTGGCCATCGCGTGAGTGGAAACGTCTGATAGCGCCGTCATGACCGCCTCACCGTGCCGCAGTACGGCCGAACAGGCCGTTCGGACGCCAGAGCAGGATCACGATCATAAAAGTGTAGATCACGAAGGGGCCGAGCTTCGGCACGTAATACTTGCCGGCGACGTCGGCGATGCCGAGCAGCAGCGATGCCAGGAACGGTCCGGTGATCGAGGAAGAGCCGCCGACGGTGACGACGATCAGGAAGTAGATCATGAACTTCAGCGGGAAATACGGATCGAGCCCGAGGATCTCCGCACTCAGCGCACCGCCGAGACCGGCCAGGCCGCAGCCGAACGCAAAGGTGAAGGCGAACACCTGCGGCACGTTGATGCCGAGCCCGATCGCAGCGCGCGGATCGTCGACCGCGGCGCGCAGCCGGCTGCCGAACCGGGTCTTGGCGAGGATCAGTTGCAGCGCCAGCGTGAGCAGGCCGCAGATCACGACGATCATCAGCCGGTAACGGCCGATGCCGACGCCGAACAGGTCAATCTGGCCCTCCAGCGCCGCCGGCAGCTTGATGAAGACCCGCGACGATCCCATGATGTAGTCGACCGCCGCCACCGACATGAACACCAGGCCGATCGAGAACAGCACCTGATCGAGATGGCTGCGGCTATAGAGATGGCGGTACAGCGTGCGCTCCAGCGCGATGCCGATCACCGCGCTGCCGACAAAGGCGAGCGGCAGGACTGCGAAGAACGGCCAGCCGGAATTATTCACCAGCACGGCGCAGATATAGCCACCGGCCATCGCGAAGGCGCCATGCGCGAGGTTGACGAAATTCATCAGCCCGAGCGTCACCGCAAGCCCGCAGGCAAGCACGAACAGCAGCATGCCATAGGCGACGCCGTCGAACAGGTTGGTGAGGATAGAGGCCATGGAGTCAGCTTAGCCGTGAGGACGCAACAAGAACAACAGCTCGAACGTCAAGGTCATCGTCATGGCCGGGCCTGTCCCGGCCATCCCCGTCCTTCTGCTCGCCGGGAAGAAAGACATGGATGCCCGGCACACCTGCGCGAAGACGCCCTTCGCGCTTTTGGCCGGGCATGACGTGGTGAGGGCCGGAGCGCACGCCGCCGATGACGATGCTATTTCTTGGTCTTGCCGGTATCCTTGACGGCCTCGAAGGTCGCGAACTCGACGTTGTAGAGCTCGCCGTCGACCTTCTCGACCTTGCGGATATAGATGTTCTGCACGATGTCGCGGGTTTCCGGATCGATCGAGATCGGGCCGCGCGGGCTCTCCCACTTCATGCCCTTCATCGCCTCGATCAGCTTGTCGCCGTCGGTCGCACCATTGGACTTCTTCAGCGCCTCGTAGATCAGATGGATGCCGTCATAGCCGCTGACCGCCATGAAGCCCGGGCGGTTGCCGAACGCCTTCTTGTAGGCGGCGACGAACTCCTTGTTCATCGCGGACGGATGCGCCGCCGAATAGAGATGCGCCGTCACCGCGCCGAGCGCGGCATCGCCCATGTTGTTGAGCAGATCGTCATCCATGACGTCGCCCGGTCCGATCACCCTGATGCCGCTCTTGTCAAGCCCGCGCTCGGCATATTGCTTCATGAAGTTGCCGCCCTGCCCGGCCGGCACGAATACGAACATCGCGTCGGGCTTGGAATCCTTCATGCGCTGCAGGAACGGCGCGTAGTCCGGATTGGCGAGCGGGACCTTGACCTCTTCGACGATCTCGCCGCCGCCTGCGGTGAAGTGCTGCTTGAAGAAGGTCAGCGCATCGTTGCCGGGCGCGTAGTCGGAGGTCAGCGTCGCGACCTTCTTGATGCCGTTCTTCACCGCCCAGTCGCCGATGATGGTGGAGGACTGCGCCAGCGTGAAGCTGGTACGCACGATATAGGGCGAACGCTCGGTGATGATGGAGGTGCCGGCCGCCATCACGACTTCCGGGATCTTGGCCTGCGTCGCCAGCGGCGCCGCGGCGAGCGCCGCGGGCGTCACGCCGAACCCAGCGATGAAATTGACCTTGTCGTTGACGATCAGTTCCTGCGCAAGCCGCTTGGTGTTGTCCGGCACCGCGGCGTCGTCCTTCAGGATGATCTCGATCTTCTTGCCGGCGACGGTGTCGCCCTTCTGCTGCATGTAGAGCTTGATGGCGTTATCGATCTGCTTGCCGGTCGATGCCTGACCGCCGGTCATCGGCAGGATCAGCCCGATCTTGACGGCGTCGTCCGCCCACGCCGGCACGCTGGCACACAACCCGGGAAGCACGGCCGAAGCGGCGCCCCACAGCAACATTTTGCGACGGTTGAACATCGACGTCCCTCCCCCTTCCGTTCTTCTGCATCGAGCCTTGGTCCCGGCTCTTGCCTTGTTTTAACTCAAGCATGCACGGCCAAGCCGCAACGCGACAAGGCGTCTCCCCGTGCCCTCTGTCAATCGGACGATGGACGTGTGCCGCGCGCGACGCGATCGGGCCTGGCTGCGGAGACAAGTATCAGGATACCAATATCGCTCCACCAGACTCAATGCCTCCGCGAGAGCCGGTCTCGCGCATTCAAGGCCGCCGCCGGCTCGATTCATTTGTACGACCGTACAAACGCAGCGACAATGTCAACAAACAAGCACAATTGCAGCCGAACGGTCGCGCCCGAGATCATCATCCATAAAGACCAGGGCTGTATCCTGCTTCCCATGCCAATCGTCTCGCGTCCCATCGCTGTCCTGACTGCCCTCGCGCTCGCGGCCGGCGCGCTCGGGGGATGCAGCTCCATGAACCAGAAGCTCTCGGCCGGCATGGCCGATACCATTCCATCTTGGGCCGGCGGCCTGCCGGCGGATGCGCCGCCGCGGCCGGGCACCCCCGAATACGACAAGTTCATGCAGGATCGGGAACGCAAGCGGCTGATGCCTGCGGCCCAGCGCGGCGACGACGCCAAGCCGGCAACGGCACCGCAGGACGCGGCACGCTGAGTGCACGGTCGGCCGGCAAAGCCCGCATCGCCTTGTACGGGCGAGCGAAGTGCGGATCAGTCCACGAACACCACGGTCTTGCGTCCGTTGAGGATGACGCGATCGGCGAGATGGTAGCGGATCGCGCGCGCCAGCACCCGGCGCTCGATGTCGCGCCCCTTGCGCACGAGATCCTCAGGCGTGTCGCGATGGCTGATACGCTCGACGTCCTGGTCGATGATCGGCCCCTCGTCGAGATCGCTGGTGACGTAATGCGCCGTGGCGCCGATCAGCTTGACGCCGCGCTCATGCGCCTGATGGTAGGGCCTGGCGCCCTTAAAGCCCGGCAGGAAGGAATGATGGATGTTGATGCAGCGGCCCGACAGACGTGCCGACATCTCGTCCGACAGGATCTGCATGTAGCGGGCCAGCACCACGAGGTCGGTCTTGGTATCCTGGGCCAGCTGCCACACCGCGTCTTCCTGCTGCCGCTTGGTCTCTTTCGTCACCGGCAGATGATGGAACGGGATATCGCCGAAATCGAGCGAGCCGTAGGTCTCGCGCGGATGGTTGGAGACAACAGCGGTCGGGATCATTTCGAGCTCGCCGGTGCGCCAGCGGTAGAGGATGTCGACCAGGCAGTGATCGGACTTCGACACCAATAGCATCACCCGGCGGCGGCTGGCGCGATCGCGCATCTGCCATTCCATGCCGAACCGTTCGGCGATCGCGGCAAAGCCGGTCTGCAGCGCCGCGAGCTCGACCGCGAGGTCGGCCGCGGTGAACACCACGCGCATGAAGAACTTGCCAGTTTCGACGTCATCGAACTGCTGGGCGTCCAGGATGTTCTGGCCGTTATGGGCAAGAAACGTCGAGACCGCCGAGACGATCCCCGGACGATCCGGACAGGACAGGGTCAAAACGAATTGATGGTCGGGCATGCCAATTGACCAAAGCTTGAGCAGATTGGTGGAACGGTCATTTTCGGCCCTCGTCTACACCGCAGGCGGCCTTGCGCCAATCCCGGCGCGGGGGTCAAATCGAACAAATGACGACAATGTTTGTTAGGGACCATCATGGCTGAACGGCTGAACGGCTACCGCATCCTGATCCTCGAGACGCGCGAGGAGGCGCAGTTTTCCCGCCTGCTCGCCGAACAGGGCGCTGACGTGCTGCAATGCCCGATGTTCACCATCCACGATGCGCCTGATGCGGCGCCGATCGAGGCCTGGATTCGCCGCGCTATCGAACGGCCGCTCGACGATCTCGTGCTGATGACCGGCGAAGGCCTGCGCCGGCTGATGAAGGTCGTGCGCCGGATCGGCGTCGAGCGGGAGTTCGTCGATGGCCTCGCCAAGGCGCGCAAATTCGCCCGCGGCCCCAAGCCCGGCCGGGCGCTGCGCGAGATCGGCCTGGAGCCGCAAATGACGACCGAGAAGCCGACGTCGGAAGGCGTCGCGGAGATGCTGTCGAAGCTCGACCTCGCCGGCCATCGGCTCGGCCTGCAGCTCTATCCGGACAAGGATCACGCCACCCTGATCGGCGCGATCAAGGCACAGGGCGCCGAGGTCGATACGGTGCTGCCCTATGTCTATGATGCGCAGGCCGCCGACGCCAACATCGTCACCGCGATCGAGGAGATGGCGCAGGGCCGCATCGACGCGATCGCGCTGACCAATCTCGGCCAGGTCCGTCGGCTCATCGAGGTGGCACGGGCGCGCGGTTGCGAGGACAGGTTACGCCAGGGGTTCGAGCGTACACCGATCGCTTCCGTCGGACCGGCGGTATCGGACGAGCTCAAATCCCACGGCCTGCGCACCGACATCTACCCGGCCGAAGACGCCTTCTTCATGCGGCCGCTGATATCGGCGATGGCGGCGGCGCTTTCAAAAAATCCACCGCGCGCGACGGCGCGAAGCTAAAGCATGATCCGGAGAAGTGGGAAGCGGTTTTCCGGGAAGACCATGCTTAAACAACAAGTTAAAGTGCGATGACGATTCGACCGAATCTCATCGCGCTTTAGTCCACTTTGGCACCGGCGAACTTGACCACCTTGCCCCACTTCTCGGTCTCGTCGGCCACTAGTTTGCCGAAGTCGGCAGCCGAGCCCGGCAGCATGATCGCGCCGATCTCGGTAAACCGCGCCTTGGCCTTGGGATCGGCGAGGATTTCATTGACGGCCTTGTTGAGCCTGTCGACGATTTCAGGCGGCGTGTTCTTCGGCGCCGCGAGGCCGTACCAGGCGCTGGCCTCGTAGCCCGGCAGGAAGTCGGCGACCGGCGGCAGGTCCGGAAGCACGTCCGAACGGGTCGTGCTGGTGACCGCAAGTCCGCGCAGCTTGCCGGATTTGACGTGCTCGGCGCAGGTCGGAAGATTGTCGAACATCACCTGCATCACGCCGGACAGCATATCGGTGAGCGCCGGCGCTCCGCCCCGGTAGGGCACGTGCTGCATGTTGATGCCGGTCAGCATCTTGAACAGTTCGCCCGACATGTGGATCGTCGAACCGTTGCCTGAGGACGCCATGTTGAGCTTGCCGGGATTGGCCTTTGCATAGGCGATCAATTCGGGAATCGACTTGATCGGCAGCGAGGGATGCACCACCACGACGTTGGGAAAGCGAATGATGCCCGCGATCGGCTCCATCTCGCGCATGAAATCGAAGGGCAGCTTCTGGTAGAGTGTCGCATTGATCGCATTGGCCGGCGCGACCAGCAGCAGCGTGTAGCCGTCGGGTGCCGCGCGCAGCGCCTGCTCGGTGGCGATGTTGGTCCCGCCGCCCGGCCGGTTCTCGACAATGAAGGATTGCCCGAGCTTTTCCGACAGCCACTGCCCCATCAGGCGCGCCGTCAGGTCCGCCGAACCGCCGGGGGTATAGCCGATCACGAGGCGAACCGGCCGCGCCGGATAGGCCTCGGCAATCGCTTTTCCAAATGTGAGCGGAAGCGCCGCCGTAGCGGCTGCAAGTTGCAGGAACTGGCGGCGTAGAACCTTCATGATGTCTCCTCCGACGCACTGGCGGCTCTTGCGGCACGCTTGGGCACGCGCATCCTAGCCGCGCGGCGTCGCCAAGCCGACAGATATTCTCAGTCGGAGGGCGGGAGGTTTACCGCGTCACTTCGTCTCGCGCAGATAGGCCTGGTACGCGAGGGCGATGCCATCCTCGAGCGAGGTGCTGGCGCGCCAGCCGAGCCTCGCCAGCCGCCCGACGTCGAGCAGCTTGCGCGGCGTGCCGTCCGGGCGCGATGTGTCGAAGCTGATCTCGCCACGATAGCCGACGGCGGCCGCGACGACGCGCGCGAACTCGGCGATGGTGATGTCCTCGCCGGTGCCGATATTGACCAGTTCGGGCGATGAATAGGTCTTCATCAGATGGATGCAGGCGTCGGCGAGATCGTCGACATAGAGGAATTCGCGGCGCGGCGTGCCGGTGCCCCACACCGCGACGTTGCCGGCGCCCGAAACCTTGGCCTCGTGGAAGCGGCGGATCAGCGCGGCGACGACGTGGCTGTATTCGGGGTGATAATTGTCGCCGGGGCCGTAAAGATTGGTCGGCATCACGCTGATGAAATCGGCGCCGTACTGGCTGCGATAGGCCTCGGCCATCTTGATGCCGGCGATCTTGGCGATGGCATAGGGCTCGTTGGTTGGCTCCAGCGGGCCGGTCAGCATCGAATCCTCGCGCAGCGGCTGCGGCGCCAGGCGCGGATAGATGCAGGACGAGCCGAAGAACATCAGCTTCTCGCAGCCATTGGCGTGCGCTGCCTGGATCACGTTGCTCGAGATCGCCAGATTATCGTAGAGAAATTCGGCCCGCAGCGTGTTGTTGGCGACGATGCCGCCGACCTTGGCTGCGGCGAGGAACACGGCCTGCGGCCGCTTCGCGGCAAACCAGGCGTTGACCGCGGTTTGGTCGCGCAGGTCGACCTTGCTGCGCGACACCGTCAGGAGATCGGCCTGCTCGCGCGCCAGCCGGCGCATCAGCGCCGAGCCGACCATGCCGCGATGGCCGGCGACGAAGACCGTCTTGCCCTTCAGCTCAAACGCCGTGCTTGCCATTGGCCGCGTCCTGCCTGGCCTCGACGAGATCGCTGGCGACCATTTCCTTCACCAGCTGCGCGAACGGCGTCTTCGGCGTCCAGCCGAGCTTGGCGCGCGCCTTGCTGGCGTCGCCGATCAGAAGATCGACCTCGGTCGGGCGGAAATAGGTTGGATCGATCTGCACCAGGGTGTTGCCGGACGCCTTGTCGACACCGACCTCCTCGACGCCCTTGCCGCGCCATTCGATGCTGCGGCCGACCTCGGCAAACGCCAGCTCGACGAATTCGCGGACCGACCGCGTCTCGCCGGTCGCGAGCACGAAGTCGCCGGGCTCGTCGACCTGCAGGATCCTGTGCATGCCCTCGACATAGTCGCGGGCGTGGCCCCAGTCGCGCTTGGCGTCGAGATTGCCGAGATAGAGCTTGTTCTCGAGGCCGACCTCGATGCGGGCGACGGCGCGGGTGATCTTGCGCGTCACGAAGGTCTCGCCGCGGATCGGGCTCTCATGGTTGAACAGGATGCCGTTGCTGGCGAACATGCCGTAGGCCTCACGGTAGTTCACCGTGATCCAGTAACCGTAGAGCTTGGCGACGCCATAGGGCGAGCGCGGGTAGAATGGCGTGGTTTCCTTCTGCGGCACCTCCTGCACGAGCCCGTAAAGCTCCGAGGTCGAGGCCTGGTAGAACCGCGTTTCCTTTTCCATGCCGAGGATGCGGATCGCCTCCAAGAGGCGCAGCACGCCGATCGCGTCGGCGTTGGCGGTGTATTCCGGGCTCTCGAAACTGACCTGGACGTGGCTCTGGGCGGCGAGGTTGTAGATCTCGGTCGGCCGGATCTGCTGCACCAGGCGGATCAGATTGGTCGAATCGGTCATGTCGCCATAGTGCATCAGGAACGGCACGTTGCCGGCATGCGGGTCCTGGTAGAGATGGTCGACGCGCGCGGTGTTGAACGAGGACGACCGCCGCTTGATCCCGTGCACGGTGTAGCCGAGACCGAGCAGATACTCGGCGAGATACGCCCCGTCCTGCCCAGTAACGCCGGTGATCAGCGCAACGCGCCGCTTTGAGTCCTGAGCCGCCGAATCCTTAACCGCCATGTCATCTCCAGAGAGCGCGAAAACCGCGCGATCCCGACGAGGCCGGTCTGTAGCATCCAGCCTGCCCCAAGTCTAATGGCTTAATCGTTTGAAATCAGGACTTTAGGTCTGCGAAAACGGCTCCATGCGCCCGGAACCCGTCACTCGCCATAGTGCCGCAGGCGGTCGAGGTTGAGGATGGTCACCCCGCCATATTCGAGCCGCAACAGCCCTTCCCGCTCGAGCCGCTTCAGGCACTGGTTGGCATTCTGCCGGGAGATTCCCGACAGCGCCCCGATCTCCTCCTGGGTGATCTCAAGGTGCAGCGTCAGGTCGGGATAGAGAATCGGATTGAACAGCGAGGCGATCGAGCGCGCCAGCCGTGCCGTGGCGTCCAGCGTGCGGCCATATTCGAGCAGCGCGATGAACTGGCCGAGCCGCTCATTGAGCGAGCCGACCAGGAATCGGTTGAAGCCGACGCTGTTCTCGAAAAGCCAGACGAAGGTCCGGCGATCCATCATCGCGAGGCGCGTGTCGCGCAGCGCGACCACATCGTAGCGCCGGGGCTCATTCTTGAGCACGGTCCCCTCGCCGAACCACGCGCCTGCGGTGAGGCCCGCGAAACTCGCCGCCTTGCCGCCGCGCGAGACGATGCCCATGCGCGCCAGCCCGGTGACGATGCCGGTCCAGTACTGGAAGTTGTCGCCGCGCATGAAGATGAATTCGTTGGCGCGATAGGATTTCTCGGAAATGCCGGCGCGCGCGATTTCGATTTCTTGCTCGCTCAGTTCGCGCGACCAGGCCGCGATGCGCCTCAGGTAATCAGCAGCAATCATTCTAGCGACGGCGTCCTACCCCAAGAGACTGCAACGATATTGCACCGCAGCAACGCCGTGCGCGAAGCCAGGGACCCGAGGCCTGGAATGCCAGCGAAAATTCCTGACCAAATGTCGGGCACATGACAATTCAACCTATCGCTTTCTCGTATTCAGAGCCACCTCGCGTAACGTCGCGCAGCTCCTTGATGGATCGCTGAAGGCGGACGACGCGAGGGACGGGCTTGCAGGCGGGTGCGGCGTTACCGCGCATGACGCAGGCGATCGGGTCGAGCGATCTCCCGAACGCCGGCATCATTAGTCGGGTGGTCTCCCTTCGGCGGCCCATGTAAGATCGAAGTGTAAGATCGAAGTGAAGATAAAGAGCGCGCCAAAGCGCCCGTATCTGGAGGGAACAGGGTGGCTAATAGTCTCGAGGTGCGCGGAGTCTCATTGCGCTTTGGCGGCGTCCGCGCGCTGACCGAAGTGAGCTTCGGCGTCAACGAGGGCGAGCTGTTCTCCATCATCGGCCCGAACGGCGCCGGCAAGACCTCGATCGTCAACTGCATCTCCGGCCGCTACCGGCCGACCGAAGGCCAGCTGTTCTATCGCGGCCAGGACATTACCGGCCTCAACCCGAACGCGCGGCCCCGGCTCGGCATCGGCCGGACGTTCCAGAATCTCGCGCTGTTCCACCACATGAGCGTGCTCGACAACATCATGGTCGGCCGCCATCACCTCCTGAAGAACAACTTCATCACGGGATCGCTGTACTGGCTGACCGGCGCGCGCCGCGAGGAGCTGGAGCACCGCCGCAAGGTCGAGGAGATCATCGACTTCCTCGATCTGCAATCGGTGCGCAAGGCGACCGCCGGCACCCTGCCCTACGGCCTGCGCAAGCGCGTCGAGCTCGCCCGCGCGATGGCGCTCGAGCCGCAACTGATCCTGCTCGACGAGCCGATGGCCGGCATGAACTTCGAAGAGAAGGAAGACATGGCGCGCTACATCGTCGATCTCAACGAAGAGTTCGGCATGACGGTGATGATGATCGAGCACGACATGGGCGTCGTGATGGACATCTCCCACCGCGTCATGGTGCTCGACTTCGGCCGCAAGATCGCCGAGGGCGATCCGGCCACCGTGCTCGCCGATCCCCATGTCAAGCGCGCCTATCTCGGCGAGGAAGACGAAGTGCTGGTCGACCCCGACGACAAGCCGGCGGTGCGGGAGAGTGCCGCATGATGGACTACGCCGGTCGCGCCGCGCAGGCCGACACCTTTCCCAAGATGCTGCGCCTCAACGCCAAGGAGCATGGCAGCGAGATCGCGCTGCGCGAGAAGGATTTCGGGCTGTGGCGCGAATTCACCTGGAACGACTACCAGACCCGCAGCCATGACTTCGCGCTCGGCATGGTCGAGCTCGGGCTTGGCCGCGGCGACGTGATCGGCATTATCGGCGACAACCGGCCGGACTGGGTCGCCGCCGAGATCGCGGCCCACGCGATTGGCGCGATGAGCCTCGGTCTTTATCGCGACGTGCTGGACGAGGAAGCCGCCTATCTCCTGACCTATGGCGAGGCCAAGCTGGTCTTCGCCGAGGACGAGGAACAGGTCGACAAGTTGCTCGGCCTGGCCGATCGCGTGCCCCACCTCAAGCACATCGTCTATTCCGACCCGCGCGGCATGCGCAAATACGACGATCCGCGATTGATGGAGGCGAGCAAGCTCGTTGCGCTGGGCCGCGATCGCGCCGCGCGCGAGCCTGGGCTCTACGAGCGGCTGGTCGACGCCACGAAGGGTGAGGACGTCGCGATCCTCTGCACCACCTCGGGCACGACGGCCAACCCGAAGCTTGCGATGCTCTCGGCCGGACGCGTGCTGCGGCACTGCGCGACCTATCTCGCCTTCGATCCGAAGGGGCCGGACGACGAATATGTTTCGGTGCTGCCGCTGCCCTGGATCATGGAACAGATCTACGCGCTGGGCAAAGGGCTGCTCTCCCGGATGAAGGTCAACTTCGTCGAAGAGCCCGACACCATGATGCACGACTTCCGCGAGATCGCGCCGACCTTCGTGCTGTTCGCGCCGCGGGTCTGGGAATCGATCGCGGCCGACGTCCGCGCCGGGGTGATGGACGCCTCGCCGCTCAAGCAGCGGCTCTATGACCTCGGCATGAAGACCGGCCTTGCGGCACTCGCCGAGGGCAAGCGTTCTGTTTTCGCCGACCAACTGCTGTTCCGCGCGCTGCGCGACCGGCTCGGCTTCACGCGGCTGCGCTCGGCGGCGACCGGCGGCGCGGCGCTCGGGCCGGATACCTTCAAGTTCTTCCAGGCGATGGGCGTGCCGCTGCGCACGCTGTACGGCCAGACCGAGCTGCTCGGCGCCTACACGCTGCATCCCGAGGGCAAGGTCGATCCCGACACCACCGGCGTGCCGATGGCCGACAACATCGAGATCCGCATAGACAATGCCGACGTCAACGGCGTCGGCGAGATCGTGGTGCGGCACCCAAACATGTTCCACGGCTATTACAAGAACCCCGAAGCCTCCGTCGCCGACATCAAGGACGGCTGGATGCATTCGGGCGATGCCGGCTACTACAACGACAACCGCCAGCTCGTGGTGATCGACCGCATCAAGGATCTCGCCGAGACCTCGCGCGGCGAGCGCTTCTCGCCGCAATACATCGAGAACAAGCTGAAGTTCTCGCCCTATGTCGCCGAAGCAGTCGTGCTCGGCGCCGGCCGCGACGCGCTCGCGGCGATGATCTGCATCCGCTACTCGATCATCTCGAAATGGGCGGAGAAGAACCGGATCTCGTTCACGACCTACACCGACCTGTCCTCGCGGCCCGAAGTCTATGCTCTGCTCAAGAAGGAGGTCGAGACGGTCAATGCCACCCTGCCGCCGGCGCAGCGCATCTCGCGCTTCCTGCTACTCTACAAGGAGCTCGATGCCGATGACGGCGAGCTGACCCGGACCCGAAAGGTCCGCCGCGGCGTGATCAACGAGAAATACGCCGACATCATCGATGCGATCTACCGCGGCAAGGCCAGCATCCCCGTCGACACGATGATCCGCTTCCAGGACGGCTCGACCCAGCGCGTCCGCACCACGCTCGAGGTCGTCGACCTCGGCCGCGCCGTGCTCGCGGAGGCCGCGGAATGACTGTGTTGCGCGACCAGAGCGCGGTGCTCATGAATGTGCCCTCTCCCCTTGTGGGAGAGGGCTACACCGCTAGTCGACACGAACTCGCTTGGGTGAGGGGTACCCTCTCCACGATCCCGATGCGGAGACAACCCCTCGCCGGGCTTCGCTTTGCGAAGCCACCCTCTCCCACAAGGGGAGAGGGTGCTGGCGCCGCAGTCCGGAGCGACCGCACCCCATGAACATCCAGTTCCTGATCCAGCTGATCGTCAACGGCCTCGTGGTCGGCACGCTGTATGGCGTGGTCGCGATGTCGTTCGTGCTGATCTACAAGGCGACACAGGTCGTGAACTTCGCGCAGGGCGAATTGCTGCTGGTCGGCGCCTGGGTGTGCTGGGCGCTGCTGACGAAGTATCAGGTGCCGTTCTGGGTCGGCATGCCGATCACGCTGGTCTTCATGTTCATTTTCGGCATCGCGATCCAGGTCGTGATCCTGCGCCCGATGATCGGTGAGCCGATCATCTCCGTGATCATGGTGACGATCGGCCTGTCGACGGTGTTCCAGGCCGCGCTGAAGTGGATCTTCGGCGTCAACCCGCAGCCGTTCCCGCGCGTGTTCCAGAGCCAGTCAGTCAGCCTGTTCGGGCTGCAGATCCAGACCGTCTATGTCATGAGCCTCGTGGTCTCGCTCGCCATGATGGTCGGCATGGCCTGGTTCTTCCGCGCCTCCAAATATGGCCTTGCGATGCGCGCCACCGCTTTCAACCAGCAGGTCGCGCAGTCACTCGGCATTTCCGTCAAGAACGTGTTCGAGATGGCGTGGGCGATCTCGGCCACCGTCTCGGCGGTCGCCGGTGTCGTGGTCGCGGTGGTCAACGGCGTGTCGTCCGGCCTCTCCGCCTACGGCATCAAGGTGTTTCCGGCCGCGATCCTGGGCGGGCTCGACTCGGTCGGCGGCGCCGTGCTCGGCGGCATCATCATCGGGCTGTTGGAAAACGTCGCCCAGTATGTCGACAGCCAGTACCTGCACTGGGGTAATCTCTACGAGATCGCGCCGTTCTACGTCCTGATCATCATCCTGATGATCAAGCCGTACGGCCTGTTCGGCACCAAGGATATTGAGCGGGTCTGATCAATGGCGACAAGCACACTCATCCCCTCGGGCGATTTCCGCACCAGCTATGCGGCCGACACCACGATCTTCCCGACCGCGACCAGCCGCAATTTCGCGATCCTCGGCATCGTGCTGGCCTGCTTCGCGCCAATGCTGCTGTCCAACTACCTGCTCTCGATCGCGATCCAGATCGGCATCTTCGCGATCGCGGCCCTCGGCCTCAACGTCCTGGTCGGCTTCACCGGCCAGATCTCGATCGGCCACGCCGCGTTCTTCCTGTTCGGCGCGTTCACCTCGGCCTACATCTCCAACAACGCGCCGATCCCGGTGTTCTTTGCCATCCCCCTCGCCGGCGTCGTCACGGCGCTGGTCGGCCTGATCTTCGGCGTGCCGGCGGCGCGGCTGAAGGGACTCTATCTCGTGATCGCGACGCTCGCCGCGCAGTACATCCTGCTCGACTTCTTCTCGCGCGCCGAATGGTTCTCGGGCGGCTCGGTGCCCGCCAGCGCCAATCCGTTCTCGATCTTCGGCTACACCCTGCGCGGCGACCGGCAATATTTCTACGTCGTGCTCGCCTACATGGTGATCAGCTATTTGCTGGTCACCAATCTGATGCGCACCCGCGACGGCCGCGCGCTGGTCGCGATCCGCGATCACTATCTCTCGGCCGAGATCATGGGCATCAACCTCACCAAGTACCGGACGCTATCGTTCGGGCTTGCCGCCTTCTTTGCCGGCATCGCCGGCGCGCTCTACGCGCACTATCAGCTCGTGGTCTCGCAGGAAGGCTTTGGCATCGAGCGCTCGGTGCTGTTCCTCGCGATGGTCATCATCGGCGGCACCGGCTCGGTGATGGGCACGCTGATGGGCACGGCCTTCGTGGTGCTGCTGCCGGAATCGATGGAATGGCTGAGCGCCTGGCTGAAGGGCGGCGCCATCGACAAGGCGCTGCAGCTCAACAACAACATCACCTTCCTGCGCGAGATCGCGATCGGCCTGATCATCATCGGCTTCCTGATGTTCGAGCCCGACGGCCTCGCGCATCGCTGGCGGCAGATCAAGGCTTACTGGAAGCTCTACCCGTTCTCGCATTGACGCAAGGCACGGAACGCAACTCAAAATTCGGTTCAACGAATAAGCAGGAGGAAAGCAAAAATGACGATTAGATCTCTTTTGAGCTCGGTCTCCGTTGCGCTGCTGATCAGCAGCGCGGCCGCCACCGCACAGGCGCAGATCGCCATCGGCCATCTGCAGGACCTCTCGGGCGGCACGTCCGACGTCGGCACCCCCTATGGCCAGGGCGTCGCCGACACCTTCGCCTGGGTCAACAAGAATGGCGGCGTCGGCGGCAAGCAGCTCAATGTCGACAGCAACGACTATGGCTACCAGGTGCCGCGCGCCATCGCGCTGTACAAGAAATGGTCGGCGCCCGACGGCAAGGTCGCGGCGATCATGGGCTGGGGCACGGCGGATACCGAGGCCCTCACCGGCTTCCTGGCGCAGGACAAGATCCCGGACATCTCCGGCTCCTACGCCGCGGCGCTGACCGATCCGGAAGGCACCAGCGGCAAGGCCAAGCCCGCGCCGTACAATTTCTTCTACGGCCCGAGCTATTCGGACTCGATGCGCGCGATGCTGACCTGGGCTGCGGAGGACTGGAAGGCCAAGGGCAAGCCCGGCAAGCCGAAATTCGTCCACATGGGCGCCAACCATCCGTATCCGAACGCACCGAAGGCGGCCGGTGAAGCGCTGGCGACCGAGCTCGGCTTCGAGGTGCTGCCGCCGCTGGTGTTCGCGCTGTCGCCCGGCGACTACTCGGCGCAGTGTCTCAGCCTGAAGAGCTCAGGTGCAAATTATGCCTATCTCGGCAACACGGCGGCCTCGAACATCTCGGTGCTGAAGGCCTGCAAGACCGCCGGCGTCGACGTCCAGTTCCTCGGCAATGTCTGGGGCATGGACGAGAACGCGGCCAAGACTGCCGGCGACGCAGCCGACGGCGTGATCTTCCCGCTCCGTACGGCGGTGAGCTGGGGCGGCAACGCCCCCGGCATGAAGACGGTGATGGAAATCTCCAAGATGTCCGACCCGTCCGGCAAGGTCTATCGGCCCGTGCACTACATCGCCGCGGTCTGCAGCGCGCTCTATCTGAAGGAAGCGCTCGACTGGGCCGCCAAGAACGGCGGCGCCACCGGCGAGAACGTCGCCAAGGGCTTCTACCAGAAGAAGGATTGGGTGCCGGCCGGCATGGACGGCGTCTGCAATCCCTCGACCTGGACCGAAAAGGATCACCGCCCGACCACGAAGGTCGACCTGTATCGCTCGAAGGTCTCGGGCGCGACCGATGGCGACATCAACGACCTGATGGGCAAGGGCACGATCAAGCTCGAGAAGGTGAAGACCGTCGACCTGCCGCGCAAGCCGGAATGGTTTGGGTGGTGAGGCGGCAGCCGAACACGTCCACACATCGTCATGCGCGGGCTCGACCCGCGCGTCCATCAAGCGAAGACGTATTCCGATCGATGGATTGCCGGGTCAAAGGCGAGCGGAAGCGATGACGTCCTTCGACGGCTATGCCCGGCAATGACATCGAAGGGTAACACAGGCCATGAACGAAACCCTCGAAGCCACCCGCCCGGGGCCGACGGCAGTCCCGCCGCCGCCGCTGCTCAGCGTCAACAACATCGAGGTCGTCTATGACGACGTCATCCTGGTGCTGCGCGGCCTCAGCCTCGAGGTGCCGAAGGGCGCGATCGTGGCGCTGCTCGGTGCCAACGGCGCCGGCAAGTCGACCACGCTGAAGGCGATCTCCGGCCTGCTCAAGACCGAGGACGGCGAGGTCACCCGCGGCGAGATCCTGTTCGAGGGCCAGCGCATCAACGGCATCGATCCGGACAAAATCGTCCGCCGCGGCATCTTCCAGGTGATGGAAGGCCGCCGCATCGTCGCCGACATGACGTCGCTGGAGAACCTGCGGCTCGGCGCCTTCACCCGGCGCGACGGCGAGGTTTCCGATGACATCGACATGGTGTTCAAATATTTCCCGCGCCTGAAGGAGCGCACCGGCCTCGCCGGCTATCTCTCCGGCGGCGAGCAGCAGATGCTCGCGATCGGCCGCGCGCTGATGGCCCGTCCGAAGATGATCCTGATGGACGAGCCGTCGATGGGGCTGTCGCCTCTGCTCGTCAAGGAAGTGTTCGCGATCATCAAGGAGATTAACCGCGATCTTGGGGTCACGATCCTCCTGGTCGAGCAGAATGCCCGCGCAGCGCTCTCGGTCGCGAGCCACGGCTACATCATGGAACAGGGCAAGGTCGTGCTCGACGGCTCCGCCGACGAGCTGCGCGACAACGAGGACGTCAAGGAATTCTACCTCGGCGGCGCCGGCGACCAGCGCAAGAGCTTCAAGAACCTGAAGAGCTTCAAGCGGCGCAAGCGCTGGCTGTGAGGATAGCGAGCGTTTTCGGGCGGAGTTGCGTGTGCAGAAAACGCGTCAGACCAGGAAGGCGGTTCTATCCGAGCACCTGCTCGGCTTCAGTGACCGCGCAGAGCACATGATAGAACGACGACGCCGGGATCGTGGCGACCAGCGAATTGCCGTCGCGGTCGAACTGGTCGTACCAGCCGCCGGCCACAGCATGGCCGAGATAGTGCCGCTCGAGCAGCACCAGCGCCGCACGCGCCTCGTCCGCCGCGCCGGCTTCGCCCGACTCGGCCTGTGCGGTCCAGGCCTTTGCCAGCTCGCTTTGCGGCCACAGCCGCCGTGTGTGGCGGCGGATGTTGCCCTCGGCGTCGCCCTCGTCGACCAGGCAGCCGGTTACCGCGTCGCGATAGCGCAGCGCCGACGCCAGCAGCTCGCCGCGCGGGCGCCCGGTCGGGCAGCCGGTGATGCGCTCGAATCCCTTCAGCAGCCAGACCCATTCCGCGAGGTGTCCAGGCTCGACGCTGACCGGCGGGATCTTCGACCAGTCCTCCTCGAAATATTCGCCGAGGGTGTGCGTCTGCTTGTCGTAGAGGCTGGCGAGGAACAGCGCGAAGAAATCGCCGGCGCGGTTCTGGAACGACAAATCGTGGGTCGCGTCGAAGCACGCGATCATCGCCTCGAACAGATGCATCTGCGGGTTCTGCCGGCGCGGCATCGAGGGCGGCAGGCCCTCGTGGAAGCCGCCATGGGGCGAGCGCAGCTGGGTATCGAGGAACGACAGCAGCGCGTCGATCTCGGCGCGGATCTGGGCGTCCTGGTCGAGGCCGTAGGCGGTCGCGAGCGCGAGCAGCACGAAGGCGTGGCCGTAGGTGTCGCACAGCGGATCGTGCACGCCGCCCTCCGCGGTCAGGCTGTAGACGAAGCCGGGCCGACCGTCCGGCGCCTTGGCCTTGGCCAGCAGGTAGTCCAGCCCCTTCAGCGCGATCGCGCGTCCTTCCGGATACCAGCCGAGCTGGGCCGCCTTGGCGTAGCAATAGATCTGGCGGGCCTGCACCATGATCCGGCGCGGGGCGGCGCGGTCCGCTGTCCCATCCTGGTGCAGCCGGTCGACAAAGCCGCCGGCGCCGCTGTCCCAGCCTGCGGTCGACCACAGCGGCAGGGCCTGGTCGACGATGCGGCGCTTCAGCCTCGCGACGACGTCGGCGGCCCCGTCCGCCGCAACGCTCTCTGCCTCAGCCATCGTGCTCCCTGGAAACGTCCCAATGTCAGCGGTCACCGTCTGATAGCACGGGCGGACCGGCACGCAACCCGCGCACATCCTCTCAAGGACCTGCCATGACCGACCATTACGACGCCCTTGAAACACGCGATCCGGCCGAGCGCGAGGCCGCGTTGTTCGCCCGGCTGCCCGAGGTGCTGCACAAGGCGATGGCGGCCCCGGCCTATGCCAACCTGTTGAGGGGCACCGATCCCGCCTCCATCACCAGCCGGGAGGCGCTGGCCGGGCTGCCGGTGCTGCGCAAGTCGGAACTGCCGGCCCTGCACAGGGCCGCCCCACCGTTCGGCGGCTTCGTGGCCGACACGCCCGGCTCGTTCGCCCGGCTGTTCACCTCGCCCGGGCCGATCTTCGAGCCGGAGAGCCGCCAGGCGGACCCCTGGCGCGGCGCCCGCGCGCTGTTTGCGGCGGGCTTTCGCGAGGGGGATGTGGTGCTGAACACCTTCAGCTATCACCTCACCCCCGGCGGCTTCATCTTCGATGCTTCCGCGCGGGCGCTCGGCTGCGCGGTGATCCCGGCGGGCCCCGGCAATACCGAGCAGCAATTCGAGCTGATCGAGGCCTATCGCCCGATTGGCTATAGCGGCACCCCGGACTTCCTGAAGATCCTGCTCGACGCCGCCGCTACCGCCGGCCGCGATGTGTCCTCGATCAAGCGCGCGCTGGTCTCAGGCGCGGCATTTCCGAAATCATTGCAGGAGGAGATGAAGTCGCGCGGCGTCGAGGCCTACCAGGCCTTCGGTACTGCCGATCTCGGCTTGATCGCGTTCGAGACGGCGGCGCGCGAGGGGATGACGGTCAACGAGGACCTGATCCTGGAGATCGTCAAGCCCGGCACCGGCGATCCTGTTACGCCGGGTGACGTCGGCGAGATCGTGGTGACCTCGCTAGATCCGCACCATCCCTGGATTCGCCTCACGCTCGGCGACCTGACCGCCGCCCTGCCCGGCGCCAGCCGGTGCGGACGCACCAACATGCGGATCAAGGGCTGGATGGGCCGCGCCGACCAGACCACAAAGGTGAAGGGAATGTTCGTGCGCCCCGAGCAGATCGCGGAGATCGGCAAGCGCCATCCCGATCTTGGACGGCTGCGCCTCGTCATCACTCGCGCCGGCGAGGCCGACGCGATGACGCTGAGAGCCGAATGTGCCTCGGCGTCGGATGCCCTGTTGAGTAAAGTTGCTGCGACGCTGCGTGCGGTCACCAAGCTGGGGGGCTCCGTCGAGCTCGTCGGTATCGGCTCGCTGCCGAACGACGGCAAGGTAATTGCGGACGAGCGATAGGTGCGCAACCGTCCAACGGCGACTAGAAGCAAATACGACGAATGTGGCCCATGCCCTAAGGTTGCGATGGGTAGGGACTTTTTCGTGCAACACTGACTAATCGTCGTGGAAACCGTCCTTCCCAAACCGGAAGTTCCGATTCGGGCACGGCAAAGCGCCTCGCTGGCGATGATTGACCTCATTGCCGAATACGTTTGTGCCGGTTTGAGTCAGGGCATGGTGCGCGGTGACTTGTGTTGCCGGCGAAAGGGCAAAAGCGCCTTATTCCATTTCAGCGCGCCAAACTTCCAATCGATAAGTGAGAACGCCGCTACCCAAGCAAAGCTATCCACATGGGGCTAGGAACCGCCAGGCACAATCATCTCGTCGGTAATCAGACTTGGGTTCCCTATGTCTCGTGCCACTTGCCAGCCACCTCACACCTGCTCCGCATCTAAGCCTTTCCGCAAACCTTCCTGCCAAGCCCTCACTTCTTCCGTGTACCAGGCGATTCGGTGAGGCGCGATTTCCAGTGCCTTAGGGAAGTGTCCCTCTTCCATTTCTCGGCAGAGCGTGCGCCGGCTGAACGGTACAAGCGCAAGTACTTGTCTTACACCAAGCATCTTGCGGGCCTACAATTACGGGGGTTGCGTTACTCACCTCGCGCTCCTAGCGAATCGTGCCCCGCTTGAGCATACGCGAAAGTACAGCGTTGGCCGCCTACTGGGACACACCCAGGCCGCCGCCACGGCGCGATACTCGTACGTTGCAATCAATCCCACGAAGCGCGCTGCTGACCTGATCGCTGGACAGATCGCCGCCGCGATGAATGGGAAATAGGAGGGCCTGAGATGCTAGCGTAACGCTCTCTCCCGCGCCGCAGTCAGATCTGCTTTCGCACGTGAGATTTCATCCTCGGCGGATCTTCGCCCCGGAGGCGGCTCACCTAGGTTTCGTGCCCACCCACGGCTCACCGGTGAGCGGGACAGCGGCTTGCTGGGACCCGGCACAACACACGAGAAGGCTTAGGAGAGCGACTGCTCCCAAACACGCTACGACCTGGTGCGCCTTCTTCATTGGTCCGTATCAGGCTCCCTTAGGCACAAGGCGTCAAGGGCTTCAATGGTCGGGATCGGCGCCGTTTAGGGCTTTATGGGATTCGAGATCGGCCCACCTTGCGCTTTTGCGGCAGCGGCCTGGCGTTCTCGCGCGGCGCTCAGTTCATTCAGAAGCTTTGATTGCTGGTCGGCCGTTATTGTGGGGTGTTTGCGCGGCTTCGGCAAATCCTCAACCGGAAGATAGGTGCTCGGTTTGGCACGCGCCGGCATTTCAGCTCGGCCATCCATCAACAATGAACTAGTAGATGCCGCACAGCCGCAGAGCGAAGCACTCACTAACAACGCCGATGCGGCAAACGGAACTCGCCACTGACGAAAGTACAGCACAAACATGCACGGCCGTTTCCGCGAGCATTGAGGGCCAATTATGTCCGTTGATAGTCCTCGGAGGCAGTTTACGACGAGGTTAAGCTACGCCAGCTTTCCGCTAGCCGCAGAGCGCCTATCCTTGCGGATGGGGCGCTACGGCGGTCGGGCTGGACTGGAGTTGGGCCAGGGCCACCGAATTGGCCGAGTGGTTGGTCGCTAGCGTTTCGTCGCCGGGTATCAGCAATCCATTGGCGGCGATTCAACCACCCGTACCGCATTATGGCGCAACCGGATCCCCGCCAGTTGCGAGGCGCTCGATGTCCGCGCGCAGGCTTTCGCGATCGCGCTCAGCCAGCCCGTGGTTGGATTTTGCAGGCAGCTCATTGATCAGCAGGCACGCTTTCGCGCGGAACTCGGGCCAGTCCGTTGCTGGCGTCGCAACAATTGCCTTTTGAATCTCACAAGCGGTGTCGTCTAGCGCAGCCCCCTTGGAAGCGGACTACGCGCCACGTCAGAAGGGTTGCGATGCGCCAGGATGAGGGTCGGCGAGAATTGAGGGGCCCAGCTGCATCGGGGATCTCCAAGCGGAGATAATCACACCATTAACGATAATAATATCACCGATTTGATGTCAATTACTTTTGGTGATATTTTCACCATATGAGACCAGAACAATGCCGAATGGCCCGCGCAGGCCTCAAATGGAGCACCCAGAAATTGGCTGATAAAGCCGATGTCGGGGTGAATACGGTCAACCGCTTTGAGGACGGTCAGGACGCCCGCCTGAGCAGCGTCGAGAAGATGAGGCACGCCCTTGAATCAGCAGGCGTCATCTTCATCGACAATGGCCAGTCGATCAATGGCGGGCCGGGCGTGAGGCTGGCTAAGCGTTGACGTCCTCCCTGCACGCCAGTTGACTACCATTCAACCGGATGCTGCACTGCACGGATTGCGTGCGGGGGTGATCTTTTGCGTAAGATTTTGGCTGAAGTTGTTGCCCGATATGGCCGGGATGTGGACAAGGAGTCTTTTGCAAAAACGAGAGCCTACTTGGAGACGCTCGCCTCCACAGGCAGGCGGGAGGATTTGGCCGCGTTCGGCATCGCCTATCTGGATTAGCTCCACAATCCAAATCGGCGCTACACTGGATGTTAAATTCGCAAGTCGTCGAGCTCGGGGTTTGAAAGCTGTTGTCCTGAGTCACAAGTTCGCAAACGTAGATTCGCGTCGCTGTGCCAATGATGGAGGCAAACAGCGACGGAGTCTGCGATGGCGGTCCAGCAGCTTGCGCCCCTGATATTGAGCGATGACGAGCGCGCCGAACAGTTTTTGCGATCGTCGGCGTAATCTACGGTACCTCAACTAGCTCAGGGTGGTTTACAACTTTGTTCTGGGCCACGACTTATGGCGCGCTAGGTGCGGCGTTGGGACCTCCGATCGCGGTCGTTATCAACGCATTTCTGATATTCCGCAAGCGGCCAAAATGAAGATTGCAATCCTATCTGCCGCAAATGTCGCTGGTTGGTACACGACGACACTAATGGAGCGAGGGCACCAAATAACCGTTGGCCCTTTCGGCCATGTGCCAACGGCAGTGAACAGGATGATTGAGGACGGCATTGATGGCGTCCTCATCCTGACAGATGACGATGAGAACCTTGAGGAGATAGCGTCGCACTTCACTAGGGCAACCCGGTCGCCCCATATAGCGCAACTGACTGAACTCCCGCCCTGATGGCGGGTAATCGTCCGCCGATGTCGTCTAAAACCCGCTTGCTCTCAGGCCAAGTGCCATGATTCGTCGCCGAAGGCCGAGCGGCCTTCGTAGATACCGTTTTTGAGATAATGGTCGAGCGGGCTGATATGCGCGGTCGCCACGTCGCTGTAGCTCTGCAGATAGTGCTGCGTGTCGAACGACGCCGAAGGATCGCGGCCTTCTTTCCAGCCCCACTGTTCGTAATGCTGCAACGGATTGACGCCTGCGTTCCTTACATCGTCGTAGTGTTCGAGATACCCAACGTCGTCAAAATAGGCGTTCGGGTTGCGACCTTCTTTCCAGCCAAATGTGTTGTAGTGCTGGAGCGGGTCGACGCCTGCGGCTGCGACGTCCGGATTGTGCATCAGGTAATATTCGGCATCGAATCCATTAACGATTGAACTACCGATCGCCTGAAAGATCTCGCGTCCTTCCGACTGACCATTGTTCAAGTAATGCTCAAGCGGATCGATTGCAGCCGCCTTTACGTCCGGATTACGAAGGAGGTACAGCGTGGTGTCAAACCAGGGGCCGGGATCACGTCCCTCCTTCCAGCCGGACTCATGATAGTGTTGAAGTGGATTGATCTTGGCCGCTTTAACATCCGGATTCGCGGCATTATAGAGGTTCGTTTGAAAAAGTAGATTGGGATCAC
Source organism: Bradyrhizobium sp. USDA 4504 (assembly GCF_054063995.1). Taxonomy (NCBI): domain Bacteria; kingdom Pseudomonadati; phylum Pseudomonadota; class Alphaproteobacteria; order Hyphomicrobiales; family Nitrobacteraceae; genus Bradyrhizobium; species Bradyrhizobium sp. USDA 4504. The sequence continues at coordinate 4,188,921 of NZ_JBSSGV010000001.1, forward strand.
GCCCCTCCTTCCAGCCGAAGTTGTTGTAGTGCTGATCGGCGTCAACTTTGGCGTTCCACACGTCGCCGTACTTGCGGTTGTAGAAGAGGTCATCCACGAGACCGTTACCGTCAGCACGGTCGATTACTCCATCAGAGAAGCTGAACCGCTCGACGCCTTTGACGCCGTCCTTCGAGTCACCCCAAAAATAGATGTGTCCAATTTCATAACCAACGACGTTCTTGTAGAGAAAATACGGGGCCTCTGCAGTCTGTGCGCTTGGCGGACCGACTTCGGCGTTCAAGCCATAATTAAACTGGACGTCCTTGAAGGCCTTGGCAAACACGAACGTATCGAGACCATCGCCGCCCAGAAACGTGTCGTCTGCGCCGGGATTATCCGTAGCGGTGTCGTTGCCGGCATAACCTTTGATCACATTCGGAATGGCGGGACCGAACGGCACGAAGTCGTTGTCGGCGGTGCTCACAAATGTATCATCGCCCGTGAACAGCTTTTCGGCGACGTCTTCGCTGAACGCGGCTACAGAGACAGCTATGTTCTGAATGTCGAAAATTGTGATGTCGTAAGCGCTCTCTTTCTCGACGTAGCGCGTGACAATGCCAGCCGTTAGCACGCCGAACGAATTATACGTGAATCCCGTGCCAAACAACGTGAGAGTTCTACCTGTCCCCAAGACCCAGCTCTGGGCTATGTATTGTTCGGCAGTGCCACTCACCGGATCATAAAACGCGAGATTGCCGGTGTCGCTTCCTGCCGAGAAGAGGTCAGTCGGTTGCTCTATAAAAACAGTTGCCATTATTCACCCCCAGAGAATTATAAACCGTCATTTGTAGGAGGGGCGCCGCTCGTAGGCAAGTTCGTGAAATGATCGGGGAATTACATCGGTCAGAGCGATGTCTTGATTAGAATCTAAGTACTTTGTCGTATCAAAGCGGTAGGAGGGTCTCTGCCTTCCCGCCATCCATATTGCAGTAACCGAGCATACTAGTGCAGCCTCGGGCGCGGGAAAATCCAAAGTGGGTAGTGACCTTGCCCACGGGCAAGGTTCTCGCCGACAAGACTGTACCACGTCCGACAAGCGCGACGATCTGTCGCGCCCAGCAGTTCGAGGCAGAGGCCTTCGATGAGACTCAGCCACCTATCAAGCGTTGGTAGGCATCAACTACTGGTTCTAGAGAGTTGCCGCCTCCATAAACAGTGCGTCGATCTGATCTGAAACGAGCCCGAGGGTCAAAACTGGTCGCATATTCCCAAGTAATCTTGTTGGCGCCGCCGGCTGCACCAGCTATCGCTTGGTACGTCTTTGCGGAGCAGGAGTTGCTTGGGGTGCCGGGGCCGGGCTTTCTGCTCTTGCCGACTCCAGAGAATTGACGCGCGCAGTGAGCGCACTGAGTTGGTCGGATATTAGCTTCTGCTCGCCTTGCTGTGCTGCGGTTTTCTGTTGAGTGTCACCGACCCGTTCGGCGTGCCTTTGTTGTTCGGCTTGAATCCCCTGCACTGCCTGTTGGATAGACGACAAGGCCTGCTTCATCTGTTCAATGGCAGGATCGGTAGGTGGAGCCGCTGCAGCCCGCTCTTGCGAAGCTGCAAACTTTGTTGCGTTGTTGAAGCCCATCCAAAGCGCACCACCAGCGATGATAAGGGCGAGAATGGCTACGAGCAGCGGCAGCGCCGATCGCGGCTGTGTGTCGGCTGGCGTTGACGGGTCGATGGTCATGAGGAGTTCCCCAATTGCGGTTAAGGAGGAACTGTCTAATTGCCGATTTGTTCCGGATTTCGAGCCTTCCGGGGCCGACTCGCCTTCGCGTCCTTGTCGTCATCACTTGCTTCCACCGCACGATCTATCCGAACATTCGTCCGGGGGCATATCCTCGGAAATGCGCAATGGTCACCAAAGAAGAACTGTCCGAGCTGGTTTGGTCCAAACCTTTGGCTCAAGTCGCGGAGGAGTTGGGCGTCTCTCGTGGCTCCGTGATTAGCATGTGCAACATACACGGCATCGCCAGACCCAAGCAAAGCTTTTGGGCGAGCCCCGGGCGCGGAAAAAATCGGCCGGTCCAGACCGAACTCCGCGTCCCGCACGCTCATAGTCTGATCCGAGGTGCCAAAGCGCACTTCGAACACTGCAGGCCGCTCAATAACGACGGCGTAATGGGGTTGTTCAAGAGCAGCTACTTAAAACCCTACAAGAAGCTCTTGGTCGATATAACGACCTCGCAGGACAGTCTCGATAAGGCGCTCAGATTTGCCAACGATCTCTTCTGCGCTCTCGAATCTGCTGGTCATCGCGTGGCGCTAGCTCCGCGTGGAGAGCACCTGACGCGAGGTACAATTGATGAGCGCGAGTCTCGCGGGAGGCGGACTCGAAGTTATTTCGACAGTCTTTGGTCACCCGCTGCACCGACTGTTGTCTACATCAGTAGCGTGGCTATCGGGCTGGCAGTCATCGAAATGTCCGAAGAGGTCCAACTCCGATACGTTGGAGGCAAATACATCAGAGAATCCGACTGCGCCGTACCGACATACTTGGTCGATCGCAGCACACGCACGACGACGCAGGACTTGCCCTCTGGCCGGCTCCGATTGCTCGCCTACTCCCCCTATTACCGCGTCGAATGGTCGACGAACTGGCAGGACACGAAAGGCACAACGCTTCGCTCGGACCTCAAGCAAATTGTAACATCACTAGAGCACGCCGCCAGTGAGATCGCCGTTAGATTAGTGGAGGCCGACCGAAAAGCGGAGATCGCTCGCCTCGAGCGGCTTGCTGACGAAGACAGGCACAACCGAGAGGAAGATAAGCGCCGCGCGCAGCAATCAGTCAAAGATAGCCGAGATCATCTCGGACAAATCATTCAGCAATGGTCAAACGCGATGACTGTTGAGCGTTTCCTCACTGGCGTGGAGCAACGCGTAGCCGACCTACCCGAGACCGAGAGAAGTGCTGTGCTGGAACGCTTGAATCTCGCACGTAAATTCCTGGGCACTCAAGATCCGCTTGATTTTCTGCGATCGTGGAAGACGCCGGAGGAACGGTATCAGCGTGTCTATTCAGACAACCAAAGGTAAAGTAGCACGTGACCAATCTAATCTCTGAGGTACAACTCCCCCACTGGCTCATCGCAGCGGGTGCGTTGCTAGTGGTTGCTGGCTTGGTCGGACTCGTGGTCAATTGGCGGAAATCGAAAGAGACGGAGGACGATCCGGAAAATGGCCTGTCTGAGCCACGCGCTCGGATGGCACCGCTGCCGGACCTTCTCGACTCCGGGTCACGTAAGGACCGCCGCTCATAGCCCGAGTAAAGGCGACTAAAGATATGACCAAGTGATACGCGAAACGCAGCATGCCAAGGTCTCCCGACGACGATCGCCATCGCAGACTTGAAGTAGTGCCTGGACCGGTTGTCACTGGTCATGCACCGTACCCCGCTCCGGGACGCGAGGTTAAGCCGGGCTTCCCCTTATCCTCAATCCCGACGAATTGGGTAGTTGCTCAACCGGGCTCACTCGATCTATGGTGGGCGTTGATTTCGGGGGATTTTCTCATAAATGCGTAATTTGCGGATGGTGGCGCCATGCGCTGCCCTTGGCGGCTGTGCCGGCGCCTCAACAATCCTCCTGGCGCAAGACACTGTTCAAATAACGGCCCGCGCCGCACCAATCTGCGGTTCCGCAGGCGCTGAGAAGATTGCCGTTCGAGAGGCTGCGGCCGAGACCATCCGCAGGGGCTATGATCGCTTCATCGTCATGAATGCACAGGCCGGTGCCTCATACGCAGGTAGCACGCCAGTTGTCGTTCAAAATCTCGGAGGCGGCGTAGCCATGGCAAGCGGCGGAACTCCGATGTTCGCGCCCAATCAAGGCCTGGTAATTAAGATGTTTAAGGACGGAGATCCCGCAACGGCGAATGCCCTGCCCGCTCGCGAAACCTTGGGACCGGACTGGCAAGAACAGGTCTAGAAAAATACCATCAATTGTCTGGGGTGATGGTCCTTCGGGTTTAGGGAATTTCAATGGGTCTATTTCAATCAAAGAAAGCTGGGAGCGCTCGTTCCGGCTCAGAAGCACCTACGGCGCATCAAAAGGAGTCCTCGCGGTATTCTTTTGGCTCTGGGGCGTTATCGGATTGGTGTTCAACGCCGGCACGATGTTCGGGATCACTGGAAATATCGGCGTTGGGACCTCCGCCTATCTGACGGCAACGTGCCTCGTCTGGATTGGCGGCATGGTGCTGTTCGGAATTGGCGTCCTACTCGCCCACACTGATTTTGACGGCGAGCGGCCGAGTGAGGAGGATTACGGCGACGTTCGGGTGACGCGCTAGTTTTGCATTCGACATTGGATTACTCCTGCAGAGCCACCCATGCCAAAAGCTGTAAATCTCGGCACCCCACTAAACTTCTCAACTATCAAGCTTGCTAAGGCCCACTTCGACTCCTTCCGCACCAGCGGTGGACTGGGTCAGGATCTACCGATTGGCCAATTCGAGCAGTTGAAGGTGCTTTACGAGAAGTAATGCGCCAATACTCAGTACGATATACCAGCGGCGGTCATTGCATTTTTCCCAATCATGGAAAAGCGCGGCGCTGGATACACACGATGCCTCGGTGTTCGCTTTGCTGATGGCTCAACCAAGACGTTCTCTCTCGATAAAGCACTAAGTGCCGTCGCATCCAGCGATTGAGCCATTTCATCCTAGGATTATCAGATGGCCGAAGATGCCACAAAGCCCGTTAACGCCGAATACCTGCGACACGTGGAGCGCACCAGCGCCCTTATTCGCGACACGCTAGACGAAATGCAGTGCCAACCGATTTTCTTCATCGGCTCAGGGATACCAAAGGTAAGCGGCAAGCTAAGGCCGTCAAGCGGCGTGGTTCCATGGCATAAGCGCGTCGATTTGGCTGCTCGGCCAGCCGTTGGCGATACGCCGAAGTGTCAGGGCGAGCCAAGCGAACGGATCGACGTTGTTCATTTTCGCCGTCTGCAGCAGTGTTGCGATGGTCGCCCAGGTTCGTCCGCCGCCGTCGCTGCCAGCGAAGAGGCTATTCTTTCTCGTGATTGTTTGTGGCCGGATGGCGCGCTCGACGACGTTGGAGTCGAGCTCGATGCGGCCATCGGTCAGGAAGCGTTCGAAGATGGCACGGCGCGAGACGGCATAGCGGATCGCCTCGGCCAATTTTGATTTGCCGGAGATCCGCCGCAAGGTCTGCTGCCAGAGATCGAAGAGATCTGCGACGATCGCCGCGGAGGCTTGCCGGCGCGCGGCAACGCGAGCGTCGGGGCTTTGACCGCGCACGGTCTTCTCGACCTGCCAGAGCCTTGCCATCCGCTCGACCGTCGCCGTTGCCACCTCTGAGCTCCCTGCAACATGCAGCTCGTAGAACTTGCGTCTGCAGTGTGACCAGCAGCCAGCCAATGTGATGCCATCATTGCCGCGATCGGATCGCGCGAGCTTGTTATAAGCGGCATAGCCATCCACTTGCAGGATGCCGCGATAACCATTGAGATGGCGGACCGCGCATTCGCCGGCGCGGCTGTCTTCGAAGCGATAAGCCACCATCGGCGGACCGTTGCGGCCAAAGGTTCGGTCATCCCGGGCATAGGCCCATAAGTAGGCCGTCTTGGTCGATCCGGAGCCCGGAGCGAGCGTCGGCAAAGTGGTTTCGTCGGCAAAGACCCGTTCGGCCTTCTTGACCTCGCTGAAGATGATCTCGAGCTCGAAGCCGAGCTTACCCATCCATTGCGCCATCAACTGGCGGTCGAGCTCGACATGATCGCGGGCGTAGATGTCCTCCTGCCGGTAGAGCGGCAGGCCATCGGCATATTTGGCGACCGCGATGTGGGCCAGAAGCGCTTCCGTCGGAATGCCTCCTTCGATGATGTGGGCCGGGGCCGGCGCCTGGATGACGCCGTCCGCGTTCTTGAAGGCATACCTGGGACGGCGCGTGACGATCACCCGGAACTTCGCCGGCACCACATCCAGTCGCTCCGACACGTCCTCGCCGATCAGCACCTTCTGCTTGCCGGCATGCTCCGCCAGCTCTTGCGGCTCAATGACGGTTTCGATCCGTTCCAGATGGGGCGCAAAGCCCTTGCGCCGACGCGGTGCACGCTTGCCATCCGCCTGCGCACGGCCCTTGCTGACCTGGGCCTTGATCGCGGCGATGCCGGTCTCGATCTCCTCGAAGACGAGGGCCTGCTGTTCATCGTCGCCGTTCGCCGAGCCTAGCTTCTCCGATCGTCGGCCGAACCGGGCGCGGTCGAAGGCCTTCAGGATTTGCGTCAGCCGCTCGATGCGCGCATCGGCATCGGCGTTGCGGGCCTTGAGATCGGCGACTTCGCTCTCCAGAGCATCGGCGCGGGCCGCTTTCTCGGCCATGGCAAGCACCATGGCTTTCAGCGTCTCTACGTCATTCGGGAGGCTGAGATCGGGCGGCGTCATTGACCCGACCAGAGCACATTTTGCCCCGGTTCTCTTGACCTTTCAGGCCGCTGATTCACTTCGCCGCAGTGCTTTTACCCAACAATCTCCGGCGGCTTGACCGCCGCGGTCCGGACCCGCTTCCAGTCCATCCCATCCACCAGTGCCATCAACTGCGCAGCATTCAGCTGCACCCGATGATGCCCGATCCGCGGCCAGCAGAACCTCGCCTTCTCAAGCCGCTTGTACCTCAACTGAGAATGCAGACTCTTCGGATGCAGCGCGGCAGTTTGTGCGGCTGATGCATCCATTCCACCCATTGTTTGGGCGGCAGCTTCTCTGCGTCGGCAAACGATACAACCGGTATGGCGAACGCCTCTTGCTGCAGGGCGACGGCGCGACCGTATGGTCGGTTCCTCCGCAATGGACGGACCTTGTGAGCCCGGACGCTGAGATCGTCATGGGTCATGGACGGGCACTTTTGCGTACTTTCGACCTGATGGAGCTGGCCAGCCTGGTGAAGCGCCTTTCCGACGGGGCAGCGTTGCGATCGCGCGCAAACCGTAAGGATGATTATGCCGCAGATGTAAGGTGATTAATGCCGCATCAGCCCTCTTTTGTCCGCATCGCTTCATCAAATACAGGTTATAAATGCGCTATAGGCTACCTTCGCGACCTTGACAGCGATGCATTTAGCGGCGTAAATATATTTACGTTAACGCCTTCTTGTACGCTCGGAGCCGACGGTGCCGGCGAAGCACGACAGCAAGCGCTCAAAGATCGACGCCCTCCTCGAGGAGGGCACGCTCAATCCGACGCCCGAGAAGGTGCGCGATCCAAAGTTTCAGGGAAGCAAGTTCTTCGATCCGCACGACGCCGTGCAGGTCAAGTACGAGATGCTGCGCCGTGTCTCGATCGACAACGCTTCGGTGACGGAGGCTTCCGACGAGTATGGCGTCTCCAGGCCGACCTACTACCAAGCGAAGGCGAGCTTCGATGCCGCCGGGATTGCGGGACTGGTCCCAAAGAAGCCGGGCCCCCGCGGCCCCCACAAGGTCCAGGGCGAGGTCCTCGCCTTCCTGCAGGCGCGGCTGGTCCCGGGCGAGCCGGTTCGCGCTCGGGAGCTGGCGAGCTTGATCCGCGCCGAGCTCGGCATCGAGGTTCATCCCAGGACGATCGAGCGAGCATTAAAAAAAACTGCCGGATGAACACCCCACGACACCGGCGTGTTCGATCCTCTCGACCGCCATTGCGGCCCAGTATGAGGTGCTGCGTATGGCAGCTCTCGGCGAAGCGCTGCCGCCTACGGCCCGCAGTGGCCTCATGCTTTTTCTGCGCCGGGGCATGTGGGGGTGGGCGCAGACGCTGGCCGCCGCAGCCCCGTTCAACAGTCAGTTGCCTCGTATACTCCACCAGTGCCGCGTAACGAGCACACAGCTGTCGTTTACGTGCTCGCGACAATGGCGATGAGCACACCCGAGCGGAGAACGCCATGAAGGAGTCCCTCAAAGTCCATCCTCACCACCTCGAACGGGGTGCCTACCTCTACATTCGCCAGTCCTCGATGCGACAAGTCATCGAGAACGTCGAGAGCGCGAAGCGGCAATTTGCACTTCGTGGACGCGCAATTGCCCTTGGCTGGCGCGACGAGCAAATAATCGTCATCGACAGCGATCAGGGCGAGTCCGGTGCATCGGCTGTCTGGCGCGAGGGCTTTCAGCGCCTGGTCAGCGACGTCGGCATGGGGCACGCCGGCATCGTGATGGGCCTGGAGGTCTCCCGCCTGGCGCGGAACAATGCTGACTGGCAGCGTTTGCTGGAGATCTGCGCACTAGCCGACACCCTGATCCTCGATGAGGATGGCGTCTACGATCCGTCAAGCTTCAATGACCGCCTCCTGCTCGGGCTCAAGGGCACAATGAGTGAGGCCGAGTTGCATGTGATCAAAGCAAGGCTGCGCGGCGGAATCCTCAACAAGGTCAGGCGCGGCGAGTACCGCTGCGTCTTGCCAACCGGGCTGATCTATGACCACTCCGGCAACGTGACGTTCGATCCCGACACTCAGATCAGGGAGACAATCGTCCATTTCTTCGACACGTTCTCTCGCGTGGGCTCCGCATGCCAGACCGTCAAGGCCTTTCGCAAGGAGGGCCTTCTGTTTCCCTCGCGTCTGCGCAACAGCGAGACCACGGTGTTTCGGACACTGACCGCGTCAACGGCGATACGCGTCTTGAACAATCCGCGGTATGCCGGCGCCTACGCCTATGGACGCCGGCGCTATCGACGAACCATCGACGGTAAGAAGACTCTGCAGCGGCGTGACCACGATGACTGGCTGGCATGTATCCCGGATGCCCATCCCGGCTACATCACGTGGGAGCAGTTCCAGGAGAATCTCAAAATTCTCAAGACCAACGGTCGAGGATATGAAGTGGCGCGCGCATCGCCTCCTCGGGAGGGGACGGCACTGCTGCAAGGACGGGCGGTGTGCGGGCAATGCGGTAAACATTTTCGCATCCGCTACACTGCCCGGCGCGGACGGCTGGATGCCTGGTACGTCTGTGATCGCGCTCACGGTTATCGTGGCGAGCCAAACTGCCAGTCAATCGCCGGGCCTCAGATCGATAAAGCCATCGGCATGCTGATTGCCGAACAGATGACGCCGGCCGCCGTCGAGTTGACGCTCGACATCCGCAAGGAGATCGAAGCCAGGTATGAGGAAGCAGACCGGCTGTGCTGTCGGGCGATCGAACGGGCCAAAATCGAAGCGGATCTCGCTCAGCGCCGCTTCATGTTGGTCGACCCCAATAATCGTCTCGTCGCCGACACGCTCGAAGGCGAATGGAATGACAAGCTCCGCGTGCTGGCCAAAGCCCGCGACGATCGCGAGCGCGCGCGAGAGCAGGATCAGCTCTTCCTCGATGAAGCTGTTCGCGAGCGGCTGACCGCGATGACCGTCGACTTCAAAAAGCTTTGGGCAGATCCAGACACGCCGGATCGTGAACGCAAACGGCTGCTCGCCCACATCATCGAAGATGTCACCCTCATCAAGATGCCGGCGGAACGAACCACCAAAATTCATGTTCGCTTCAAGGGCGGCAAAATCCAAACGCTCACCACCATGAGCCCAAAATCTTCCGCGCAGCAGGTCAAGACGCAACCCGGTATCGTCGAGTTGGTCGACAAGCTCCTCGACAAACACATCTATTCAGAGATTGCCGAACTTCTCAACCAGCAAGGATATCGCCCGGGTGGATCAGCGCGCCCTGGCCGCCACGAGACCCGCTTCACGGCCTTGCGGGTCGCATATCTCGTCCATCGCTATGGCTTGCGCTCGCGCTATGACCGACTGCGAGATCGCGGAATGCTGACAAAACGGGAAGCCGCGGCGCGCCTTAACATCCACGAAACGACCCTCGCAAGGTGGGCTGAACATGGACTCGTTACCAGGCATGCCTACAATGCACACTATTGCCTATACGAGATTCCCACATCGAACCTGCCCCGCAAGCAATGCAGCCGATGGAATCGTCTTGTCGATCGAGCCGCCGCCCTCACGACGTCACTGGTGCTAAAACCCTCGACTGAAGCTGAAGGAGGTGTAGTATGAATGCACGTAGTTTAAATAGAAGCACACGCCGGAGCCATCCCACCATACGATCTTGATTCGGTCGGCTCTTTTGGCGCGGAACACATAAAGCGCACCGTCGAACGGATCTGAGCCGGCATCGCGCACCAGCGCAACAAGGCCATCGATACCCTTGCGGAAGTCGACTGGATGGCTCGCCAGGAACACCTTCACGCCGGAGGGGATCATGCCGAACGGACCGCCCGGATCACCCGCTGCAACTGCGCCTCGTCGACGTCCACGCCGGCGCGCACGATCACCTCGCCAATGGCAATCTCGATCACCGCGCCTGCCACAGGCGCCACCACACCCTCGCAACTCGGGTGCCGTGAGCGATAACGCCGCCGCTCGGCCCGAGCGTCACGGCGCCAGGCGAACAGCTGCGACGGGTGAATGCCGATCCGGCGAGCGATCGCCGAGACGCTCGCGCCAGGCTCCAGCGCCTCCATCACGACTTGGGCCTTAAACTCGTCCGACCAGCGTCGGCGAAGCTGCCGCGGCGCTCCCTCAAGACGGTCGGCGACCGCTTCGATCATATGGAAGCTTCTAGTTCCAGAACTAGGCGCAGACATAGAAGCTCACATTGGCTCACAAACTCAGCAGCCGATAGCTGATTGCTCTCCCCCCGCGCCAGACGGGGTCTCTTTGCCGCTTACTACCAAAGCGGTATTTTGGTTCACCGGGTTGGCTGGAGTTGCTCCAAGAAATTGCGACGCAGATGGGAATCCCGGAGGATGAGTTTAATTACCTCATCCAGAAACACGATCATGCCGCCATCCCTTTGGGCCAAGAGTTGCAGGAGAGGGCTTTCGAATGGGCGTGGAAGTCCGGAAAGCCCAAGTTCCCTAGCAACTATTTTAAAACTGACGTGCACCGAGCTCAATTCTTGAAGCACATGGCCTGCGAGATCCTTTCCAAGAAGGTCCCGAAGGAGAGCGCAATCAAGCGGCTACCTCTGTCAGATGAGATTGCCCTCCTCCAGGCCACCACGCCACACGCAATAATCACCACCAACTATGACAACTTCCTCGAAGTGCTCTTCAAGGGCTATGAATCCATCGTCGGCGAAAAGGTCATTCGCTATAATCTCAACATGGTCGGCGAGATATTCAAGATTCACGGCAGCACTGATGATCCGTCTACACTAGTGCTGACGCACGACGACTACGAGAACTATCGCGAAAAGAAGAAATATATATCAGCCAAGCTTCTGACGTATTTAGCTGAGCATCCGGTGTTCATTCTAGGATACGGGTTTGGCGATCCTAACGTAACTTCTATCATCGAGGATGTCGGCGAAATTATTGGAGGAGAGGATCGCTTCATCAAAAACATCTTCTACGTTCAGTGGAATCAGGACATTCATAAGCAATCGTCTTTCCGCGAAAAGTATGTGGTCGGCTCAGGCACAAAACAATATCGAGTGAGAGCGATTGAATCCAACGAGTTTTCGTGGATTTACTCCGCCATCTCTCAAGAGCGCCAAATCAAAACGATCAATGTGCGCACTCTGCGAGCAGTCGCCTCTAGAATGTACAAGCTAATCCGGACTGACATTCCGAGGCGGCAATTCGAAGTCAATTACGACACGCTAGAGGGCCTAACAACCTCCGACGAAACATTGCCCAACCTGCTTGGCATCGTACCAGCCAACAACACAAACCTTTCGCATCCTTTTGTCTTGACGCAGGTTGGTCGGAGATTGGGCTATTCTGGCTGGCACGGAGCACGCAAGCTGATTGAGAAGATCAATGCCGACAAGGGTGTCAACATCTGCGAGACCGACAACCGGTATCATTGCGCCGTGAAGGCGGGTGCCAATTCGCAAGCAACGGTGCGGAAGTACTCTCCTGAGCTTGTGGCGCTACTTAAGTTGGTCAAAGCTGGGTCTGCTTACACCGTGACGTTATAACCACGAAGCTGTCGCTGAATGCTCTGGACGAGCAGCTCTTGCCAGACGCCCATCTCCGGTCGGGTGATCTTGGTCGGCGGTTTAACCAAGTTCATAATGTCGGCCACATCAATTTCCTGACGGAGCACCGCCTCCGTCAATGCGCCTGCCGTAATAAAAGCGTCCGATCGCAGCTTTTTGATATCCATTATTCAACTCCGCTTGCGTCCCCTTCACGCCAAAACCCTGCGCGCCTTCGCATCCTTAACCGCGGCGACAACCCGCATAGGTAGCTCCGCATTCTGCCGCGCCAACGCCTGATTGATCAGCGCAACGGTTTTTTCGCTGGCATCGCCCTGAATATAGACCGAACCGCCGTGGACTGTTACGATTCCCCCACCAACTCCGCCATTCCGCAGCACGTCGTTTGGAACGACGCCTCGCGGCACATTCATAAGTTCAGGGCCGTTCTCGCCAACGAGCGACAGCCCGCCTGGCGCTGAGTCGGTACCGGAGGCGAACTTTGGGAACGATTGGGCATCAACCGTAATGCTGCCGGTTGGTCCGCTGGATCCGCCCAACAGGCCACTAAACAGCCCGCCAAGTCCGCCGCCGCTTCCACCGAATGCCGATGACCAAAGGTTATCAACGGCCATCTGTGCCAACTTATCGGCAATCTTTCCAAGCGCGTTCAGGCCCGCAGTCTTGAGCGCATCCATGGCAGACGCGCCATTGCGGATCTGCGTCTCAAAATCGACAAGGAAACTACTGTTCACTTGCTGGCCGAGGTTCGCCAGATCCTTAATGGTGGCGTTGAACCGCAGGCCCGCCACTTCGCTGCTGGCCAGCGCAGCCGGAATATCGTTGCCGTAAATCCCCTTCAGTTGCTGAGCAATTGCCAGGTCCTGAGGCGAGAGAAACGCAGTCTTGGCGCCGAACTGGATATCCGATGCAACCTTCGCCTTCGCCAACGCATCTGCGGCCTCGCCAGCGTCCTGCGCAAGGTCTTGAATCTGGTCCCTGACCTTTTGCGTAATCGGAATGCCGGCAAGCTGAGCAGCATTCAACAACTGTGACTCGGCTTTGGCTTCCTCCGTCGCCGCAGCACCCTTGCCCTGCGATTCAGCAAGCGCATTGGTGGTGACGATATACTTGTTTAGGAATTCCGTTGCGCGATCGTACGCGTCAGCGGCCTCCTCGCCATCCTTACGCTTTGGTGGATGGGCAGCGTTAGGGTTGGCGTTGTCGGCAGCAGCTGGCCTGGAGGTTGGCGTCGGAACGCCATTTGGAAATTCAGCCTTGGACTGCTGCTCGGCAACAGACTTCCGCATATCGGCCGCAAGCTGGGCCTTGGCGCGGATTACCTCGAGGCCTGCTGCAACTTGCAGATTTTCCGGCTTGCTCGAGGCCTGCAAATTTTCAATCGAGCTCGTAAGCTGGTCAACGTCCTGAGTTGCGCCAACAGCGTCTTTGCCAAAAATTGCCAGGGTATCCGCCCATCTATTGAATTTTTCCTGCCCACTGCCCGGCTGGATATTCTGAGCCTCAAGTGCCTTCTTTGCTAGGTCGCCAGCCTTATCGATCAGGTCATCCAACCAGCCAGCGATATCTGCCGCTGTGGACTTGAACTGTGCGGCAAGTTGAGCAGACGAACGCTGCCAGGCCCGGTCAAACGCTGCGGCCTTGGCCACAGTTGCGCCATCAATAACAGCGCCAGCGGCATCAGCGCTCTGCGCGATTTCCTCAAACGACTTGCTGCCGTTGCGGAGCGCCTCAACCCATCCCTCCGAAAGGCCAAGCATCTGCGCGGCCTTGGTTTTCTCCGGAATGGAATCGAACTTGTTAAGGAGGCCGCCCGCTATGGTCAGAAGCTGGTTAAGCGTGATGACCTGGCCGTTGCGGTCCTTGTACTTGATGTTGTTCGCCTCAAGCAGCCGCGTCAGAGAGTTTTCATTCTCCTTGGCGTCGGCCAGCAACGAAGCACCTTGCGCAAGTCATCCACCGAATCCTTGCTGGAGACACCGCCCCGCCCCGCAGCGAACTGAATCTGCTGAAAGCGCTCGGCCATCAGTCCGGTAAATTCCGCGTTCTTTTGCAGGTCAGCCAACTGACTGTTGACCTGGGTAAGAACCGTCAGAAGGCTGCCAACAAGTCCGGTGACGCCAGCGGCTGCAACGCTGAGCGATGCGAAACCGCCAGCAGTCGGATTAAGGCTGGCAAAGGACTGCTCAATGCGAGCGACTGCCGCATCAGCAATATCACCCGCCTGGTTCATGGCGCTTTGGAATTGATCCAGCTTCGCGCCGAACTGGACCACAAGGTCATTAGCCATTTATGGCATTACTCCAATTCTTGATTAAATGCAGCGATCGACGTGGCCGCGATGGAAACCCGGTGCACGAAGATCCAATGACGCAATGACGGAAACTAGGGTTACCCCGTCAGAACTACGCCTTCCGGCAAAAGTTACTCATTGCGAATCCCCAGGCCCGCACTAGGCTTTAGTGCATTTTTCATATCGTAATAGGCCCGTCAGATGTCCTATTTTGCATATGCCGAAATCGCCTTAGTCGGACTTCACCAGACTCACCCCGCGGATTGGCCGAATTATGGGGCTAACCCTCCGACTTTGAGCATTGGATCGGTGATGACGAGCGTCGCCAAGTACAGTCTTGGCCTCGGGCTCAACAGCACGCTTGAAGCAGAAGAGTTTACAATCACGTCGGTGATCACAACTAGACCGGCGGACTATGGCACCTCGTTCTCTTTCGCGACGGATGGGGGGACGGATTCGCACTCCAAATGGGTCACTGTTGAGCTGCCCGACGGTTTCGTTATCCCGCCCGAACTTGGGGGCGGTGGAGCGTTCGGCAGCGTTGGCCCCGGAAATCTTTTCAACTACACCGACGCTGATCATACGGGTTTCTCATTGAGCGGCGTTCGCTACACGCAATCCACCGATGTCGTCGGAGGACTAACTTTTGGCAACTTAACAGTCACAACGAAAGACACCGTCTACACCATCGCCGACAACGCCGCCGCCGCGCTGGGACTCAATGGGCTGAGTACCGCAATCAAGAATGTCGCCGCAGTGCAAAACGCCCTTGAGAATGTCGTCACAAACGGCATGCAGCTTCTGGACTATGGAATAAAGCACTCGGGCGACGCGACTTCTTACAAGACCTTTGATGGGATGGCGCAGGCATTCATGAACGGCGCCTCGGCCACATTCAATGATGCGATTGCTAACCTAACGCTTTATCCAGGGAATCCGACTGCCGAAGCGATAGCAGACGAAACGTTACGAGGGCTGCGATTAGCTGCAACGGTAGATACCGATGGCACCTTACCACTGAGCGCCAGCTTCTTGCTCGGCCTGAACGTCGATGTGGCAGATACTCTGCATCTCAGTTTCAACTACACCGGGACGATCAGCGCCAATGTCGTCATTGATCCCGCAGGATCCGGCACTTACGATGCCGGAGCCGGTAACGATGTCCTTGTACTTACTGGTCCCGGCACACACACTGTGATCGCGGGATCAGGAAACGACTATGCCATCACCGGATCGGGCAGCGACACTTTCGTCGCTGGATCCGCGTCACCAGAGTACTTTTTTGGTGCACCTGGCTCCACAGCGCTGACTTTCGGGGACTATTTTGACGGAGGAAACGGTACAGATACCCTCGTATTTGCTAACGACATCACTAGCTACAGCGCTTCGTCAGCCGGTGTTGACGCGGATAAGATCACCGGA
This sequence comes from Bradyrhizobium sp. USDA 4504, assembly GCF_054063995.1. Taxonomy (NCBI): domain Bacteria; kingdom Pseudomonadati; phylum Pseudomonadota; class Alphaproteobacteria; order Hyphomicrobiales; family Nitrobacteraceae; genus Bradyrhizobium; species Bradyrhizobium sp. USDA 4504. The sequence goes on from NZ_JBSSGV010000001.1 coordinate 4,204,620, forward strand.
AACGGCGTCGATATCACGACTAAATCAATTGAGAACATTCAGTTTGCTGGCGGCACGGTAGCTGCGCATGGCTCAAATCCACTCGTGGACAATCTTTTCTATGACTCGCACAACGTAGACGTTTTCCACGCGGGGTTCGACCCAAACACCCACTATCAGAACTTTGGTTGGAAGGAACATCGAAATCCGGACCCATTTTTTAACACCGATGGCTATTTGGGCGCGAACGCGGACGTGAAAGCAGTCGGCATCAATCCCTTGGCACACTACGATAATTTTGGGTGGAAAGAAGGTCGCGATCCCGCGGCAAATTTCGATACGACTCTGTATCTGCAGCATAATCTAGACGTCAAAGCCGCGGGGATCGACCCGCTCATGCACTACTTGCAGTATGGGCAACAAGAGGGCAGGCAGGCTTACGCCGCGATCGGAAGCAACATCAGCCATGGCAGCTTCGACGCAGAATACTATCTTTTAAGCAATCCTGACGTGGCAACTTCTGGTATGGACCCTTATGCCCATTACGAGAACTATGGATGGCATGAGGGGCGAAATCCTAACGCGTACTTTGATGTCAAAGGTTATCTTCACACTTACACTGACGTCGCAGCGGCCGGCATTGATCCCCTGTTCCATTACGATAATTTTGGCTGGAAGGAAGGACGGGACCCCTCGCCCTGGTTCGATACCTACGATTACGAGACACGCTATCCAGACATAGCAGCCGCGCACATTGATCCTCTAACGCATTACCTTATACACGGTGCTTACGAGAATCGTTTTGTGTATGATGATGGGATCTTCGGTCACGCGATCCCAGTAGTTTCGCTTTAGGCGGGAACTCCAAGCGAAAGCCGCCAACGGCCGGGCTGAGGCTAGCAAAGCATCACTCAATCCGGTCCACGGTGGCCATCAGCCATATCATTAGCTTGATTCATGTCGCTGCCGAACTAGTCTAGCTTCGCGCCGAGGCGGAGAGGAAGTAGCTCGGCCCAAGAGTGATACAGCGTAAGCGTGGCGTTGAGGCCCTTGAGAATTTTTGTACTCAGTCCTGAGAGGACCGCTAGAAGAGTCATCTTCTGCAAGGGTGCTCACAATGGACGACCATTCGGACGACATAAGACGACCGTTGTCACCGCGTATCGAAGTGTACGCAGGCGCAGGTCGAAAGCGCTGGCCGGACGATTTGAAGGCACAGATTGCCGCGGAAAGCCTTGAGCCGGGGGCGATTGTCACAGATGTCGCGCGTCGCCATGGGTGCCGGCCCCAACAGGTGCACGACTGGCGGCGCCGGGCGCGTTTGGGCCAGTTGGTGCTGCCGGCTTCGGCGGACACGCTGTCGTTCGTGCCGGTGGTATCGGAATCGGCGCTACCGGCGGCCGCAGAGCCCACCGGGTCGCCGGAAGCAGCCGTTGTGACGGTTGAACTCCAGGGGGCACGCGTGGAGGTGCGAGGGACGCCTGGCCTTGCTGTGTTGAGTGATGTGTTCTTGGCGCTTCGACGGACACGTTCATGCTGACGCCGCCCGCGAGCCTCATGATTTACGTGGCGACGCAACCTGTGGACTTCAGAAAAGGTGCGGAGGGCTTGGCGCTGTTGGCGAAGGAGACGCTGGGCCATGACCCGATGAAGGGCGTGGCGGTGGTGTTCCGTGCGAAGCGCGCCGATCGGGTGAAGATTGTCGTCTGGGATGGCAGCGGCCTTGTGATGTATTGGAAGCGGCTCGATGGCAGCGGCTTCAAATGGCCTCCTATCGTGGCCGGCGTGATGCGGATGAATGCCGCCCAGCTGTCCGCGCTTCTGGCCGGCATGGATTGGACGCGGATGCACGCGCCTCGAATCCCGCAGCCGAAAGCACTTGCGTAGGACATAAAATCTTCGCTGCATCGGGGCGCGAAGCATGGCAGACTTGGGCCAATGAGTGATTTGCCTGATGAGCTGCCGAGCGATCCAGCCGAGCTGCGTGTCTTTGCCGCGGCTCTGCTGGATCGCTGCGCCAGGCTCGAGCGGTTGCTCAAGCTTGCGAAGGATGCGCAGTTCGGTCGATCGTCGGAAAAGCTGGACGCTGATCAGCTACAGCTTGTTCTGGAGGACATCGAAGAGGCCGTCGCGGCTCTCGAAGCAGCTGAGGATCGCGCCAATCCCAGAGCCCGCGAGAAGAGAACTGCCAAGCGCAGAGCCAACCGTGGTCAGCTTCCGGATCATTTGCCACGCATTGTCGAAACGCTGATGCCGGCTGCAACCTGCTGCCCGTGCTGCAAAGGCGATCTCGTTGAGATTGGTCACGATGAGAGCCAGAGGCTCGACGTCGTTCCGGTGCAATACAGGGTGATCGTCACCCGCCGGCCCAAGCTTGCCTGCCGCGCCTGTCATGGCGTCGTCCTCCAGCACGCTGCGCCCGAGCGATTGATCAAGGGGGGACTGCCCACCGAGCGTCTCGTCGCGCATGTAATTGACGCCAAGTATCATTGGCATTTGCCGCTCTATCGTCAGGCGCAGATGCTGGCGACCCACGGTATCGCCATCGACCGTTCCACGCTCGCCTTTTGGGTCGGCTACGCCGCCCAGGAATTGAAGCCCTTGTGGCATCGTCTGCGCCAGCTTCTGCTCGCCTCTTCGAAGCTCTGTGTCGATGAGACCCCGGCGCCGGTGCTGGATCCAGGGCGCGGCAGGACCAAAACCGGCTACTTCTGGGCGCTGTCACGCGATGACAGGCCCTGGGCCGGACCTGATCCACCTGGCGTGGTTTACGCCTATGCACCGGGCCGTGGGGCCGTTCATGGCTTGAGGCTGCTCGAGGGCTATCGCGGCATCATCCACTGCGACGGCTATCGGGCTTACAAGACCATGACCCGAGAGACGCGTGCGGACGCCCTGTCCGGGACGCTCGCCTTCTGCTGGTCGCATCTGCGGCGCCAGTTTGTGAAGATCGAGCGGGAGGCTGCGCCGGCGCCAGCTCCGGTTGCCCGCGAGGCCCTTGAGCGCATCGCCCTGCTTTACGCGGTCGAGAAGGCACTCCGCGGCCGATCTGCGGACGAGCGCCGCGCGGGGCGACAAGCGCATGCCCGGCCTCTGGCTACAGCCTTGAAGCAGTGGTTTGAGGCCAAGCTTGCTCACCTTGCGCAGAAGAGCGACACGGCGAAGGCCCTGCGTTACGCGCTGCGTCATTGGGACGGCCTAACGTTCTACCTTGATGACGGGCGCATCGAGATGGACACCAATGCGGTCGAGCGAGCGATGCGGCCAATCAAGCTCAATGCCAAGAACTCCCTTTTTGCCGGTTGCGACGAAGGTGCCGAGAATTGGGCATTGCTGGCTTCGCTCATTGAGACCTGTAAGCTCAATGGCGTCAGTGCCGAGCACTGGCTCGCTGACGTTCTCGCCAAGCTCGTCAATGGTTGGCCTGCGGCGCGACTGGACGAACTGCTTCCCTGGGCGTCGACCTATACGATGCATACACACGATCCGAGGCTGGCGGCATGAGCCTGAACACGACCGCGGTCCGGATCAAGGTGACCCTCAAGGATGTGAAGCCGGAGGTGATGCGTCGCCTTGTCGTACCCGTCACCCTGCGCCTTGATCGGCTGCATCTGACGCTTCAGGCGGCGTTTGGCTGGACGAACAGCCATCTCTTCGAGTTCCTGGCCGGCGAAGGACGTTGGGGTATACCTGATCCCGATGGAGATTTTGGCCCTCAGCCCATCGATGCCCGCAAGACGCGGCTCTCTAATATCGTTCAGGAGACCGGCGCGAAGACGATCCATTATCTCTACGACTTCGGCGACAGCTGGGATCACGTGATCAAGCTTGAAAAGTGGTTCGACAACACGACAACGGAGGGACTTCCGTTCTTGCTCGAGGCCGCCGGCCGTTGTCCTCCGGAAGATGTCGGCGGTGCGCCAGGCTATGCTGAATACCTCGACGCCATCAGCGACCCCACCCATCCGGAGCACGAACATATGCGCCTCTGGGGCCCGGAGCAGTTCGATCCCAACGTCGTCGACCGGAAGGCGCTTGAGGCCGCTGTCAATGCGTTGTCCGACATATGGAAGCCGCGCCGGCGCACCACGCGCTCAAAATAGACGTCAAGCGCCAATCAAATGGGCCTCAGAGCTACGCTTACGATACAGCGACCAAGGAGTGATAGTTGATCGACACCTCTAACCCGTGGAAACGCCTTCAAACAATCACAGAGTTCGACTCCGACTACTTCGCCGCTAAGCGAGACACAGTCCTGCATCGCTCTGGGCGCACCCCCCCCCTACGTGAGCATCGATACTAAATTTTGCGGCGTGACCGTCGTTCCCATCGATGCTGAAGGCTACACCACCTTGGTAGGTCAGTGTCGTTACGTCCTCGGCCGTTTTACTTGGGAGGTCGTTCGAGGTGGAGTACCTCTCAACTCGTCGCCGCTCGACGGTGCCAAACTAGAGTTGCTCGAAGAAACCGGCTTCAGCGCCGATCATTGGATCCATTTATTTGATCTCACCGCCTCGCCTGGAATCTCGAACGAGATTGCTCCGTGTTTTGTTGCTTGGGGGCTGCATCACGGAAAACCTCAACACGCCGCTGAAGAAAGCTTGAGTCAACGGCGGATATCGTTTGGCGACGCGATAACGTTGGCTCTCACCGGTGAGATCGCCGACGCGGCCAGCGTCTCGACGATCCTAGCAATACAAACAAGGGCTCTCCGGCGAGACCTGCCTGACGAACTTCTTCGGTTGCTCACGCTGTGAGCATTGCCCGGCGCCACACACTTGTTTGGCTACAAAGCCCGAGCGGCCCAAAGCCAGAAATCTGGGCCCCGGACTATTTCGCGCTGTATTGGCGGCGGTCAGAACAGGTGATCATAGCGACCCGGGAACTGACCGAGGCGGAGCGGACCGAACCGCTCGACGTGCTGGCGCGGAGATATCCCCGCCTCTAAAGGGGGATTGGCCAAACAGGCTTGCTTAGTCCTGGTTGTGGAGGCTAGGGTCCTCGTGCGTATTTCGCAAAAACGGGACAGCGGTTTCGCTAACTGACGGACAGCAGTTTCGCTAAATCGCGGACAGCGTGGCGGCGCTGGCTTTTGGTTGCCTGGTTGTTGAAGTCAGTTGATATTCGTTTCGCTGTTTTCGACGTCGGTCAAGGGGCGCGCGGCTTTTTTCCTTCGCATGCTGTCGCCTTCGAGGGCGATACGGTGGGAGTTGTGGATGATCCGGTCGAGGATAGCATCTGCGATGGTTGGCTCGCCGATCATGTCGTGCCATTGGGCAACGGGCAGCTGAGCGGTAATCAAGGTCGATTTGCGCCTGTAGCGCTCTTCGAAGATTTCGAGGAGATCAAGGCGCTGCTGGTCATTGAGGGTGTGGGTGCCCCAATCGTCGAGGATGAGCAACTGGACACGTGCAAGCTTATCGATGAGGCGCGGGAAGCGACCATCGAGACGGGCCATGGCGAGGTCTTCGAACAAGCGCGGCATACGCAAATAAAGGACGGAATGATCGAGCCTGGCCGCCTGGCGTCCGAAGGCACATGCCAACCAGGTTTTGCCAGTCCCGGTCAGGCCGGTGATGATGAAGTTCTCATGGGCTTTCAGCCAGGCGCCTTGCGCCAGCTGCAGGGTGTTGCGCCGGTCAAGGCCGCGGCGGGAAGCGAAGTCGACGTCTTCGATACAGGCGTCGACGAAGCGCAGCTTGGCTGCGGCCAGCCGATTGGTCAGGCGCCGGTCGGCACGCATGGCGGCTTCGCGATCGAGCATCAGGCCGAGCCACTCATCCCGGCTGAGATCGGCGGCATTGTCCTGTTCGGCTAGTTGCCGGTAAGCGGCCGCCATTCCGGCAAGGCCGAGCGCCTGCATCTGCTCGAGGGTCGGGTGGGTCAGCATCGCGATGTTCCTTTCCTTCATTGATAATAGCCCCCACCACGGATGTTGGCGTGCGAGGGGGTGGCTTTGACGGGTGCGGCAGCAGGGCTCGCGCGGTCGAGCCCGGATTTGAGGATCGCGCTCACCGAGGAGTAGCTGATCGCGTTGATGACGAGTGCCCGCTCGCAGGCCGCTTCGAGCCGATCGCGCTCGTAGCGCCGTGCCAGGGCGATGATCCCCATGGCGGAGCGATAACCCTGCTCGGGATGCGGGCGCTCACGCATCATCCGCTCGACCAGAGTGGCGGTGTTGACGCCGATCCGCGCTGCCATCTTGATCAAGCTCGCCGGCGTCATATTGGCATAACGCTGATGGGCCTTGGGCATGTGCTCGTTCACGGTGACATGGCCGCCGCGCTGAGAGCGGCGCACATGGCTGGCGACACGCGTGTGATCCTGGAAGATCTCGACGGCTCGATAGGTGAGCCGGACGTCCACCCGACGGCCGATCAGCCGGTGCGGCACCGAGTAAAAGGTCTTGTCGACTTCGACGTGATAATCGGGGTGGACCTTCGCCGTTTTCCACTCGGCGTATTCGAACGGCTCGCCCGGCAGCGGCGTCAACGCAGCGCGCTCGATCTCCTCGAACAGCTGCCGGCGGGATTTGCCGATATGGCGCATCGGCCGATGGTTCAGCTCCTCCAGCAGACCGCCGATCGCAGTATTGAGATCGGTCAGGTTGAAGAACCGCCGATGGCGCAGCCGTGCCAGAATCCAGCGCTCAACAATCAGCACCGCGCCTTCAACCTTGCCCTTGTCGCGCGGCTTGCGGCTGCGGGTCGGCAAAATCGTCGTGTCGTAGTGCTCGGCCATGGCGGCAAAGGTTTGGTTGAGCGTCGGCTCGAACCACAACGCCTTGACGACCCCGGCCTTCAGATTGTCGCAGACGATCGCCTTGGGAACTCCGCCGAAGTACGACAAGGCTCGGGTCTGGCCTTCGATCCAATCTGGTAGTCGCTGACCGAAGCTCCCCATAGCGAAGGTCAGCGACGAGGCCCCGAGCACCGCGACAAATATCTGCGCCTGACGGATCTCGCCGGTTTGCGGATCGATCACCTCCACCGTCGGACCGGCATAGTCGGTCTGCATCACTGCACCCGCCGCGTGGCGATGACGGAAGGTCGGGTTCGCCCGGCGCCGATAGGCGTCAAACTTCTCGCAGAACCACGTGTAACCATAGCCGTCGGGATGCGCCGTCCGGTATTCCTGCCACAGCAGCGTCAGCGTCACGCCCTTGCGCTTGAGCTCCTGCGCCACCCGTGGCCACTCAGGCTCGCTCAAGTCCTGCGGGGGGCGCCCGACCCGCCGGAACAAGGCTCGCTGCAAGGCCGCCTCGCTCTCGTAAATCGGCGGCAGCGGCCAGCTCAAACCCGCTTCACGCGCTCGCAGCAGGTAGGTGGCAACCGAACTCTTGCTGATCTGCAGCCGTTCCGAGATCTCCCGAACCGACAGGTCCTGCTCGTACGTCAGCCTCAGGATCGATCGTAGGTCCTTCACAGTGGTTCGTTTCGCTTGCTTCCGTCTCGGCATTGCCCCTCTCAAACTCAGCTTGAGAGAGAACATTGCCTGAACGGCGCTCCCGAAAACCAACCTCCCGCAACTGTCCGCGATTTAGCGGAATCCCTGTCCCGGAATTACTGAAATCGCTGTCCGCGAATTACCGAAATTGCTGTCCGGAAATTGCCGAAACACGCACCTCGCCCATTGGCGGCTTCTTGCCCCCCAATGCGAACAGCAAATCGCTACCGAAGGAGAAGCATTAATTGCAGCGAGTACTGGAATTCGATGGTCTGCGCGCTATCGCGGTCATGCTGGTCGTCATTTTTCACTCGTCCGGGGGAACAATTCTACCGGGCGGATATCGGCGTCGATATCTTCTTCGTGCTGAGCGGATATCTCATCACATCCCTATTGATCTCTGAGTATCGCGAGACTGGAGAGATCTCGTTGTCGCGTTTCTACGTTCGACGCGCGCTACGTCTGATGCCAGCACTCTGGTTGACGCTCGTGCTTGCCAGCCTCGCCTGGTGGTTATTTTCTGGCACGCCGCCGGACTGGCCCGCAGTATCAGCTTCGGCTCTTTACTATATGAACTGGCTGCGTGCCTTCACGACTGGCCAGGACTGGATACTTGGACACACGTGGTCGCTTGAGGAACAATTCTATCTGCTCTGGCCGATGGTTTTGGTGGTGGTTCTATCAGTCAGACCGAGTGCGGCGCGTTGGGCGGCAGCGATACTTTTAGTTTGCTCTATCGCAACCTGGCCGGTGCTCCTGTGGCGCGACGATTTGTACAGGGTGTACAACGAATTCGATACCCGATCCTCTGAGATGTTCATAGGTTGCCTGCTGGCGCTCCTCCCTGTCTCTGACCGAATTTCGATGCTGCTGAAACTCCTATCACCCGTGCCAATACTCGCGCTTGCGCTCGTCTCTGTTACGTTAGATTGGCGAAGTCCTATTTTGATGTACGGTGGCTATCCGGCAATTGCAGCACTCACCGCCTGGATATTGATAGCAATTCAGGCCGGCGCCCCGTTCAACATCGCACTGCGCAATACCGTCATTGTATATATCGGTCGCATTTCATACGGCATATACCTATTTCACTTCCCAGTGGGACAACTAATCACGCTTCGAGGTTGGAGCACCACCGCATCGGTAGTTACGGTAGCGCCCATTTCAATCGCCTTGGCAGCACTATCTTACAGCTTGATGGAGCGTCGTTTCCTACAGCTTGCGCCTCAGGATTTCTCCTATCACTGGCGGCTGATGTCGCGCCGGGATCAGCTTCGGCCCGATGAGTTGGTTTAATGTTCTCCCCCATCCCAGACCGTTCTTTCGACTAATGAAAATAGGTAGATCGTCGAAGCGCGCGTTCGGCCCACGATCGTGGGACCGGGACGGAGAAAGGACGGAGCCCGACCAGCGTTGGCGCTCAGATATCCGGATCCCGATTAGATTTCTAAAGGGATTCACAGCATCACCAATGCTAGTGCGAGACAATAGAGACACTATCGACTGAGAGCGGCAGCGTTCCATTGTCGTTGAACAATCCGAATACCCCACCTTTCATATTATCCGCCACAACGTGAGAGGTTGCTGTATCAATTCCGTCCACAAAGACAGCCAACGCGCCAGAACCATCCACAAAAACTTGATATCGGTGCGGCACACCCGAGTTGTCTGTAGCTGACAGCATAGTGACCACCTGATGGGTTAACCGCGACCAAAGCACCGCCGGAAGCTTCTAGATAGATGATAACTCCGGGGACTGCTTTACCATCGTTCACTGACGGGTCTAGTCCCGCGCTCCAACAACCGTGAATTATGAAGCCCTGCCCCCTTTGAAGGGTCGCCTTGATCTCGATATTGATCGCTCCGACGACCCGTGATGTCGGAACCTCATCGAATAGTACAACGACGTTTGACCCCGGTCCCGCCTCCAAGTTTTGGAGAACTGGTTTCCTTTGCAGGCCATACGGAGTGCCCGAGGCTGATCCAACTCTCTGAGAGAACTTTGCCGAACCCGATCTTGAGCGGACATAATTAACGCCGATCGATAATCCGGAGCCTTGTGTGTATTCAAGAAGGTGTAAACCGGGCACTGCGCTGTAGATCACTCCCACTTCCTGGTCTTGCACCAGCCCAGGACCGATTGAGCCTGACATTGAAACCGTTCCAATGGGTAATGTATTGACGGCCACATTTGCGCTCGTCGATCCTCCAGCCCAAATGAGATGAGCGGCGTAGATATCCAACCCCGGCTCCCCGACAAGGATCGCCATACGTGCAGCCTGTGGCCCCGAACCGGGTGTGATCCGCTGCACACCTGAACGAGACCACGGCGCTGAAGTTGGCGCGTTGGCAGGCTGCATCAGAAATGCACCTGATCCGGCACCTACAATTTCGTTCAGTCGCGAAAATCCGCGCTGCGGGTGCACAAACGGAATAGCCATGTTACGACCAAGCGCGAGATAGACATCATCGGCCGGTTGCCGGCACTTTTCTAGGCCGGTGAGCCGACGGCCATCACCGATTGGATGAAATTTACAAGATAGCGCGCAACGTATTCTGATCCCTGCTTATTGAGGTGATCGAAGTCAGCATAAAAAAGCATACCGTTCTTTGAAATATAGCAAATCTGCTTATCACAAAGCAAATCGGACAGATTGAAGGTCTTTACCTCAGGATAATCCGTCAATACTTCTTCAACCAGCGAACGATAACCACTCACAGCTGGATTTGCGTCATGCTGCTGGCGAGGAAACGAGCAATGGTTGTCGGAATTCGTTAGCCGGAAGGGCCGCGGCGCGCACAACTTGGGATCGAAATCGATCATAGGGTTATCAAACACCACGATCACCTTCTTGCCGGCCTTCACAAGTCTCGCAAAGGTCCTTTTCATTCCCTCTCTTAGAACTGATCGATAGTCCGTGTTATTTGGATTTGCCATATCGATAGCGTCGGCATACGAGCACACGGGATTATGCGCAAGGAGCACGACTTTTATCCGGGGATCGTCGATGATATAATCATATGCCTTATCGATGAGCTTGTACGCGCCTCCTCGCACGCGTCGTACAGACAAGTCTTGCTGCGCAGTTGCTGTGTCGATATAGGGTGCGGCGCAACTGGCAGAAAAGGAGGCGATGCCTTCGCTTGGGTGCAGGTATTTAATCAGCCCGGGGAAGAGCTGTCCTGCGTGAGAATCGCCAATTACGGCGACTGAGTTACCGCTGTCCCGCTGCAGAAGGCATGGATTATCTGTGGTACGTCTCCACTCAGGAAAATGCCTCTCGCAATTCCTCATGGAGCTTGAAGCAACCGCGGCATATCCATCGTCCTGGGCTGCGACACTCGGAAACCTAGAGGTGAAACCTCCTTCTCGGTACGTCGCAAAGCCAACGAAACCAATCACCGACATGGTCGTCAAGAGCGCCAGAACTTTCTGCCTGTTGTGCCCGCCAAGACGAACCCGTTTCTCAATAACCTCATAGGTTAGCCAAGCGAGGACAACCGCAATCGCTACTGCGGCGAAGCGTATATCTAGGCTCGGCTCCTTGCTCTCGACTATGCGTGCAAATGAGAGCAATGGCCAATGCCACAAGTAAAGGGGAAAGCTTATTAGGCCAAACCACACGAAAATGGGGTTAGAAAGCACGGTGCGATTGATAAAAGCATTCTGGCCCGCGGCTATAACCATAACCGAGCCGAGAACCGGAACTAAGGCTACGGTACCCGGAAAATTAAGAGCGCTGCTGATGATCCAAAAACCACTCAACAAAAAGGCAATGCCCAGAAAAGAAAACGCGTTGCTGAGAGCGCTTATATTCGGTGCTCGCTGAATGCCAATCGAAGTCATCTCGGCAACGGAACGGTTTCCTCTCATGTATATCGTAAACCAAGCGAGCAGGCTACCGGCTAAAAGCTCCCAGAAACGCGTCTGTGGAGAGTAAAAAGTCGACACCGTGTCCTGATTGACCTTAGAAATATTCAGGTAAAAAGACACGGCAATTAATGTGACTGTAGCCGCTATAAACCCCGTTTTTAGCTTTCGCGAAATCCAAAGCAACAGCGGCCATGCAATGTAGAACTGCTCCTCGATGCCCAGGCTCCAAAGGTGCAAGAGGGGCTTTGTTTCAGCAGAGTTGTCGAAGTAGCCCGCCTCATTCAAAAGCACCAAGTTGGAGATGAAACCAGCGCCTCCGGCGACATGCTTTCCAAGCTGCGTGTATTCATCGGGGAACGAAGCAATCCAGCCGAATGCTAGACACGCCGCTAAAACCAAAGTGAGCGCAGGGAAAATTCGCCTTATCCGGCGGGAGTAAAATTCGAGAAAACTGAAAGTGCCTCGATCGATATTCTCAAATATAATCGCCGAGATCAGATATCCGGAAATGACAAAGAAGATATCAACTCCGACAAATCCTCCTTTCAACCAGTCGGGAAATGCGTGATACGCAACGACTGACAGCACGGCGACAGCCCGCAGGCCATCAATATCAGGCCGGTACTTCGGGTGCGAAGGAGCGTTTGGCGAAACTGCCACAGCCTTTCCCGTTGCGGTAGAGATTAATATGTTCATTGAGGCCAAGCTGTAATGACCTTCTAGCGACGAAAAAATCTTAGAAGGAAAGCCTATATCGTTGTCAATAGATTCGATCCGAAAATGCATTGCGATGCGCTTGAAGATTGACTAGCGCTCAATTTTCTGCAACGCTTGCCGTGCAGGAGTTTGGGCTGCATAGAATTAAAGATGGTGTTCGACATCCCAACCAATATGAAGCCGAGCACGGCACGATGTGATGTTTTGAGACATCCACATCAGTCAAGCCAAGACGGCAAATATCTTTCCTAGCGCGAAGAAAATCTCCCGATTTACTATTACGGAGTCGAGCTCAGCAACTGTGCTCTCCTAGACTTAATCGAGATTGAAATTCGCTCCGGCTTGTATGAGGACCAGAGCAAGAAACACAGCTGACCTTGCCCCGAAGTTTTAGAGCATGTTGTTTTTTACCGGAATCGGGATTCCCATCGGAACCGATTTCTGATTCAAACTCCGTGCTGGAGAACGGGGGAAAGCATGGATGACGCGACCCTATTCAGAAGACCTTCGTTAACGGGCTCTGGCGCGAGCTGATGCAGGAGAGACAGTACGTTCGATTGCAGAGGCGCTTCAGATCAGCCCGTCCTGTGTAACGAAGTGGAAGAATCTGAGACGGGAGACTGGGGGCGTTTCGCCCGGCAAGATCGGTGGTCACAAGAAGCCGGTTCTGTCCGGTGCCAATGCTGACTGGCTGCGCAAGCGCGTTCTCGCGGGACCATTCACCTTACGGAAGCTGACACAGGAACTGGCGGCGCGCGGGATCAAGACAGATGTGCGGGCGGTGTGGACGTTTGTGCATGCTGAAGGGCTGAGCTTCAAAAAAAACGATCCTGCCAGTCGAACAAGATCGCCCCGACATCGCCCGTAAGCGGACAGGCTGGAAGGCCCATCAAGGCAAGATTGACGCTTCACGCCTGATCTTTATCGACGAGACCTGGATCAAGACCAATATGGCGCCACTGCGCGGCTGGGGACCGAGTGGACAGCGGCTCCAAGCATCCGCGCCTTTCGGTCACTGGAAGACCATGACTTTCATCGCAGCGCTGCGGCACGACCAGATCAGCGCACCTTGGGTCGCCGACGTGTCGACCTCACCGAAGAAACGAACACCGGCTCCGCGCCAAGCGCAAGAGCGGCCTCATCAAGCCGCCCGCCGCTGACGGCCCTCCGGTCGGCTCCGCCTCCCTCCGTCCCGTCAGCGGCGGAGCCAACCTTCAACCGTAACCGGCATGAGGGCCTCACGTCGCAGTGACGAAGCTAGTCTGCGATACCGGCTGGCAAGAGCTGATCGGTGGAGGTGGCGCGATGGCAAATGCCATGCTTGATGCCAGGCAGGAAGGTGACTCTTATCGCCGCGTTGAGGTGATCACTGGGGAGCGCCGGCGGCGACGGTGGACGAGCGAGGAGAAGGCCCGGATCGCGGCAGAGAGCTTTGAGGAGGGGGCGAACATCTCCGAGGTGGCGCGGCGCAATGGCGTTTCTCGCGGACTGCTCACGGTATGGCGACGCCAGGTAGCGGCGGCGCTGGCCGGCAAAGCCCAGAACTTCGTGCCTATCCAAATTGGCGCCGAGAGCGATGGCGGGAGGGTTGGCAAGTCCGAGTGTATTTCGCCGGTACAGACGAAGCCCGTGGAGATTGCCACGCCGCCGGCCAAGGTCTGTGGAGTGGTCGAGATCGAGGTGAACGGGGCGCCCATCCGGGTCGAGCCGGGGGTGGAACTGGCGACGCTTTTGGTGGTGCTATCGGCGCTTCGAGGGATCCGGTGATTGCTCTACGGTCAGACCTCAAGGTGGTGCTGGCGGCCCAGCCGGTCGACTTTCGTAAGTCGGTGCATACGCTGTCGGCGCTGGTGAGCGAAGCACTGCGCGCGAACCCATATTGCGGCGACGTCTTCGTGTTCCGCAGCAAGCGCATGGACAGAGTGAAGCTTCTGGCGTGGGACGGCAGCGGCATGGTGTTGGTAACGAAGTGGTTGCACCAGGGGCGTTTCACCTGGCCGCCGATCCGCGACGGCGTTGTGCATCTCAGTGCGACGCAGCTTGCGATGCTACTCGACGGGCTCGAGTGGACGCGTGTGTCGCCCAAGCCTGTGAAGCAGCCGGCCATTGTCGGCTGAGAAGTGAGGATTTCACTGGAGCATGGGTCGCACGGATGTATCGTCTGGTCATGGCGATTCGCCCCGACACTCTCCCGACCGATCCGGCAGCTCTGACCGAGATGGTGCTCGCGCTTGACGCTGAGAACGAGACGCTGCGCGTAGCAATGCAAACGTTCAAGGACATGATCTTCGGGAAGCGCTCGGAGCGGCTTGCCGCGCTCGTGGCCGAGCAGCTCGCGCTTGAGCTTGGCGATCTTGAGACCGACGTCACGCCGCCTGCAGCTGCCAACGACGATGCAGCTGCGGCAAAGCCGCCCGGCAAGCCACTGCGGAAGAAGGCGCGCCGCAACATCGGCGCGCTTCCAAAGCACCTGCCGCGCTGCGAGCATGTGCTGGAGCCGGAGGCGACCGCATGCCCGTGTTGCCAGGGCCAGCTTCACAAGATCGGCGAGGACGTCAGCGAGGTGCTGGACATCATCCCGGCGATCCTGCGGGTGCTGCGGACGGTCCGTCCCAAGTACGGCTGCCGCCGCTGCACCGATGGTGTGATCCAGGCGAAGGTGCTGCCGCGCCTGATCGAGAGCGGCATGGCTTCGACCGCACTCGTGAGCCACGTGGTAGTCTCGAAGTTCGCCTGGTATCTGCCGCTGTACCGACAGGTGCAAATTCTGGCCGGCCAGGGTGTCCATCTCGACCGGGCGACGCTTGCCGGCTGGGTGAAGCGTGCGGCCTGGTGGCTCAGGAGCCTCTATGCGCTTCAGCTGCGCACGATCCAGACCGCGCCGCGCCTGTTCTGCGACGAGACGCCGATGCCGGTGCTCGATCCCGGACGACATCGCCCGCGCATCTGCCAGTTCTGGGCGCATGCCATGGATGACCGGCCATGGGGCGGTCCCTCGCCGCCGGCGGTGGCCTACGTGTTCGCCGACGGCCGCGGCACGGCGGAGATCGCCAGACAGTTGATGGGCTTTTCCGGCATTCTGCAGGTCGACGGTTATGCCGCCTACAAAGCGCTCGCCCGCGATCATGGCGGCGCGATCCAACTCGCCTTTTGTCTCGCCCACGCCCGCCGCAAATTCGTCGAGGTGTATAAGACGACCCAGTCGCCGTTCGCGCGCGAAGTGATCGAGCGCCTGCAGGCGGTCTATGCCATCGAAGCAGAGATCCGTGGCAGCAGTGCCGAGCAGCGGCTGGCCACCCGCGGCACCAGGTCCGCTCCATTGATGGAGGCGCTCAGGACGCGCCTGACCGCAACGGTCGGCCAGCTCTTCTCCCAATCGAAGCTGGCGGAGGCCATCAACTACGCACTCAATCACTGGGACGGGTTGACGCTGTTTCTCCGCGACGGCCGTGTCGAAGTTGACAGCAACACAGTCGAGCGTTCCATGCGCCCGATTGCGATGGGAAGACGCAACTCATTGTTCAGCGGCAGCGAAGGCGGCGCCGAGAGCTGGGCGATCCTGGCGTCCCTCGTGAACACGGCAAAACTCCATGAGCTCGACCCGCAGGCCTACCTGACCGATGTGCTGGAGCGCATCGTGTCTGGGCGAACCAAGAGCCATCAGCTGCACGAGCTGCTCGCCTGGAACTGGAAGGCGGCGCGCCGGCACACACCGCAGGCAGCGGCATGAGCCCACGTCGCCATAAGGCAGCATCGTCGATGGCGTCAGCCGCGATGTCGCTTGCGGAGCTCGAGCGATGGCTCCAGGATCGCGTCGATCGCCATCCTGCCGCCACCAGCATTCCCATGCTCGACGGCTATACCGCCCCGATCGTGGCCGGACCGGTGTCGATGAGCCCGCTCGATTGGATCTGCCCGCTGCTCGCGATCGATGCCGACGCTTTCAACCATGGCGACACGCCGGAGTTTGCCGCGATCTCCGCCGTCGCGCTGCGCCACAACGACATCAGCAACACCCTCTCGACTGCCCCCGATCGGTTCGAGCCGATGCACCGGCGCGACCCCAGCGGCAACATCGATGCGCATCCCTGGTGCCAGGGTTTCTATGCCGCGATGCGGCTCAGACTGTCGGCGTGGGCGCCGTTGCTCGACGTCAACAACGTCAATCACGGCCTGCTGCTGCCCATCCTGCTGCATTGTCGCGACGATCAGGCCCGTCCGCTGCTCGGACCGCCACGAAGCGGTCGCAAAACCGAGGATTTCCTCCGTAACGCCAACCTCGATATCCCAGCCGTCGTCGAGGCGCTGCGCCAGCACTGGATGCCCATCCGCTACGCCCGCGACCGCTAATCATCGCGGACGTGGGAGCTCATACCGGTTACCTTCAACCAACATCATGAACCCGAGGGTGGGGGCAGTTCTTCATGACGCAAAGGGGGCAGTTCCGGATGGCGTTTGACAGACCAGCAGCTTGCCGCGTTCGGAGGATTGCCCGAACTGTTCGCGCCGTGCCTTGGCCAGCATCAGCTTCAGCCGCTCGATTTCCAATCGACCGACGGTCACTTTGCTCTTCGCCAGCGCCAGTTGTTCGCGCTGCGCAAGGATCATTGCGTGCGCAGCGGCAAGGTCGGCCGGAAGCGGATCGGAAGGCGTTGTCACGAGGGCAAATCAATCATATTCGCCGCTAAAATTCGCGACCGATCTCCCTCGTGAGTCAATAAGCCACAGCTTAACCGGAAGCCTGCCGACGCCAGGTTGCCTGCGGCATTCGCCAGTCAATTCCGGACAGGAGATAGGATAGTTGCGCAACGCTGATCGTCACAACGCCGTCCGCCAGCGATGGCCACAAAAAGCGGCCTGGCCATCATGCCAAATGATCTTGATCAGGTCGCCGCGGCGGCCCCTAAAAACGTAAAGATCACCAGCGTGTGGATCCCGCTTCAAGCTCTCCTGAACCAGACGCGCAAGGCTCGGGAAGCCTCGGCGCATATCGGTATGGCCGGTCGCAAGCCACACCCATACATTACCCGGTATGGCGATCATCGGCGCTCAAGCACCTCGAGGACCCGCGCCAGTGCCTCCGGGTCGACGTGCGCATCCACCCGGATGCGTCGCCGGTTGCCAAGATCAATCTCGATCAATCCAGTACGCGCGGACGCTACGGAGCGCACCCGGCCGTCACCCCCAGGCAAAAGCTTCGGCGTTTCTTCCACCTCCGTAGCGACGATCTGCACCGGCGCAAAAGATGGTACAACCTGCTCTAATGTCCGTGCTTGTCGACGCCAGGTAAACACCAGGCTGGCCGCGACTCCGTTGCGGTGCGCAACCTCAGTCACCTTCGCGCCCGGCACCAACGTCTCCTCGACAATCCACGCCTTGTCGTCCTGCGACCAGCGCCGCCGCCGCTCCAGCCCGCCAAAATCTCGACTCGCATCGCCTGATGACCTTAAAGCTAGACTTAAGGCCACACGCTTCGCGAATTACCTCGCGTCACGCAAGACGGCGCCCGTCGGATGCGCACCGTATGGCTGTCCATAAGTACAGTTCTCAACCATCAGGCCAGCCCGCCGCAAGGCGTCTCCCCCTCGGAGGCTTACTCTAGGTCGAGCCACCTCACCGGAAGAGGCGGACATACGGCCTTACCGTAAGCGCGAATTTCCCCGCACCTTTTGGTTTTGAGTGCTCTGATGCATGAGGTGTCCACTTAAATAGGTGGACACCTCATGATGAGCGACGATGGTCAGAAACTGCGTGTCAGGCTTGTTGGTCGGAACGGTCGCCGGCGCTTTGAGACGACATCGAAGGAGCGTCTTGTGGCGGCCTGCCTTGAGCCTGGCGTTTCGGTCTCGAGACTTGCACTCGAACATGGGGTCAACGCGAACCTGCTTCGGAAGTGGATCAAGAAGGACGCCGCGGCCAGGTCGGCGCCGTCGTCGTCACCCTCGGCGTTCATCCCGGTTCACCTTGAGGGGGCCGCCGAGCGGGGTTTGTCGCGGCAAGGCAGTGTGGCGGCGGTGGATTTGCCGGCGACTTGCGCTGAAGTGGGTGGGTCGGAATCCAAGGGGTCTCCAGCTTTTTGTTCTCCGGCCAAGGTGAGCGCGTCGCTGCCGAATGGCGTGAAGCTCGCGCTGGAATGCGGGGATGTGGATGCATTGACGGCGATCATTGGAGCCCTGGGCCATGTTCAGACTGGGCGGTGACCTGCAGGTCTATCTGCACCGTGAGCCGATCGACTTCCGAGCTGGCATCAACAGCCTTGCGGTTCTGGTTCAGGAGACGATGGCGCTCGATCCGTTTGTGCCGGCGGTTTTTGCGTTCTGCAATCGCCGTTGCGACCGGATGAAGTTGCTGTTCTTCGACCGGTCCGGCTTTGTGCTGGTCCTGAAGCGGCTGACCGAGGACAAGTTCCGATGGCCGCGCCGCCAGGAGGCGGTCGTCCGGCTTACGACCGAGCAGTTGCACTGGATCCTCGACGGCATCGATATCGATGCGATGGTCCGTCATCCGGTGCGGCAATATCAGGTTGCCGGCTGAGCTCTTGAGTTGAGCGGTTGACGCGTCGGAACGGTTCAGATTCAAGAATCCGATGAATCGAACCGGCAATCCGAGTGTCGAGGTGCTGTTGGCGCGCATTGCCGCGCTGGAGGCGGAGAATCGTCAGCTCACGGAGCGCGTCGTCAAGCTGGAGGAAGAACTGGCGCTGGCACGCCTGCATCGTTTTGCGCCGCGCAGCGAAAAGCACGTCGACCGTCTCTTCAATGAAGCCGAGCAGGCCGCCGATGAGGATGACGCCGGCAGCGAAACGAACGATACCGCCGAACTTCCGGACACGGGTCTGCCATCGGTCGAAAGCACGACGGGAAAGAAGCGCGGCCGCAGGCCGCTGCCGGCAAACCTGCCGCGCGAGCGCGTCGAGTATGACCTGCCCGACGATCAGAAGGCGTGTCCTTGCTGCCGTGGCCAGATGCATCGCATGGGCGAGGCTGTCACCGAGCAACTTCATATCGAGGTGAAGGCGAAGGTTTTACAGAATGTGCGCTTCAAATATGCCTGCCGCCATTGCGATCGCACCGGGATCAACGCCCCTGTCGTGACCGCGCCGATGCCGACGCAGCCGTTGCCGGGCAGCGTTGCCACGGCCTCGACGCTGGCGTTCGCGCTGGTTCACAAATATGTCGACGGCACGCCGCTCTACCGCTTGGCGCAGGCCTTCGAACGCGCAGGCGTTCCTGTCAGCCGCGGCGCTTTGGGCCACTGGGTGATCGGCTCGAGCGAGAAGCATCTGCATCGCATTTATGACGCCCTGAAGCTGCGGCTCAGATCGCAGCCTCTCATCCATGGCGACGAGACGACGGTTCAGGTCCTCAAGGAGAAGGACAAAGCGGCCACCAGCACATCGTACATGTGGGCGTATCGCAGCGGCAAGGATAGTCACGAGCCGATCGTTCTTCTGGATTATCAGCCGGGCCGCGGCCAAATCCACCCGCAGGTCTTCCTCGGCGATTACCGTGGCATCGTGATGAGTGACGGCTATAGCGCATGGCGCACGCTGGAAGGGGCCACCCACATTGGATGCATGGCCCACTCCCGGCGGCGTTTTGTCGACGCCCTCAAAGCGAGAAAGGTAAGCGCGAATTTCCCCGCACCTTTTGGTTTTGAGTGCTCTGATGCATGAGGTGTCCACTTAAATAGGTGGACACCTCATGATGAGCGACGATGGTCAGAAACTGCGTGTCAGGCTTGTTGGTCGGAACGGTCGCCGGCGCTTTGAGACGACATCGAAGGAGCGTCTTGTGGCGGCCTGCCTTGAGCCTGGCGTTTCGGTCTCGAGACTTGCACTCGAACATGGGGTCAACGCGAACCTGCTTCGGAAGTGGATCAAGAAGGACGCCGCGGCCAGGTCGGCGCCGTCGTCGTCACCCTCGGCGTTCATCCCGGTTCACCCTGAGGGGGCCGCCGAGCGGGGTTTGTCGCGGCAAGGCAGTGTGGAGGCGGTGGATTTGCCGGCGACCTGCGATGAAGTGGGTGGGTCGGAATCCAAGGGGTCTCCAGCTTTTTGTTCTCCGGCCAAGGTGAGCGCGTCGCTGCCGAATGGCGTGAAGCTCGCGCTGGAATGCGGGGATGTGGATGCATTGACGGCGATCATTGGAGCCCTGGGCCATGTTCAGACTGGGCGGTGACCTGCAGGTCTATCTGCACCGTGAGCCGATCGACTTCCGAGCTGGCATCAACAGCCTTGCGGTTCTGGTTCAGGAGACGATGGCGCTCGATCCGTTTGTGCCGGCGGTTTTTGCGTTCTGCAATCGCCGTTGCGACCGGATGAAGTTGCTGTTCTTCGACCGGTCCGGCTTTGTGCTGGTCCTGAAGCGGCTGACCGAGGACAAGTTCCGATGGCCGCGCCGCCAGGAGGCGGTCGTCCGGCTTACGACCGAGCAGTTGCACTGGATCCTCGACGGCATCGATATCGATGCGATGGTCCGTCATCCGGTGCGGCAATATCAGGTTGCCGGCTGAGCTCTTGAGTTGAGCGGTTGACGCGTCGGAACGGTTCAGATTCAAGAATCCGATGAATCGAACCGGCAATCCGAGTGTCGAGGTGCTGTTGGCGCGCATTGCCGCGCTGGAGGCGGAGAATCGTCAGCTCACGGAGCGCGTCGTCAAGCTGGAGGAAGAACTGGCGCTGGCACGCCTGCATCGTTTTGCGCCGCGCAGCGAAAAGCACGTCGACCGTCTCTTCAATGAAGCCGAGCAGGCCGCCGATGAGGATGACGCCGGCAGCGAAACGAACGATACCGCCGAACTTCCGGACACGGGTCTGCCATCGGTCGAAAGCACGACGGGAAAGAAGCGCGGCCGCAGGCCGCTGCCGGCAAACCTGCCGCGCGAGCGCGTCGAGTATGACCTGCCCGACGATCAGAAGGCGTGTCCTTGCTGCCGTGGCCAGATGCATCGCATGGGCGAGGCTGTCACCGAGCAACTTCATATCGAGGTGAAGGCGAAGGTTTTACAGAATGTGCGCTTCAAATATGCCTGCCGCCATTGCGATCGCACCGGGATCAACGCCCCTGTCGTGACCGCGCCGATGCCGACGCAGCCGTTGCCGGGCAGCGTTGCCACGGCCTCGACGCTGGCGTTCGCGCTGGTTCACAAATATGTCGACGGCACGCCGCTCTACCGCTTGGCGCAGGCCTTCGAACGCGCAGGCGTTCCTGTCAGCCGCGGCGCTTTGGGCCACTGGGTGATCGGCTCGAGCGAAAAGCATCTGTATCGCATCTACGACGCCCTGAAGCTGCGGCTCAGATCGCAGCCTCTCATCCATGGCGACGAGACGACGGTTCAGGTCCTCAAGGAGAAGGACAAAGCGGCCACCAGCACATCGTACATGTGGGCTTATCGCAGCGGCAAGGGCAGTCGCGAGCCGATCGTTCTTCTGGATTATCAGCCGGGCCGCGGCCAAATCCACCCGCAGGCCTTCCTCGGCGATTACCGTGGCATCGTGATGAGTGACGGCTATAGCGCATGGCGCACGCTGGAAGGGGCCACCCACATTGGATGCATGGCCCACTCCCGGCGGCGTTTTGTCGACGCCCTCAAAGCGAGAAAGAAGGGCGGCGGGCCGCCCGAGCAGGCGCTGCGGTTCTTCGAGCAGCTCTACCGGGTTGAAAGGCAGGCGCGGGACGAGAAACCGGACAGAGACGAAACGCCGGATCAATGCATCCGTCGCTTCCGCCAGCAACACAGCATTCCTGTCCTGAACGCCCTCAAGGAATGGCTCGATCAAATCGCCCCGAAGGTCCTGCCGGACAGCAAGCTTGGCGACGCCGTATCTTACACCCGGAACCAATGGGACTATCTGACGCGTTACACCGAAGATGGCAGGATGCCGATCGACAACAATCTTCTGGAGCGCGACATCAGGGTTTTTGCCACCGGCCGAAAAAGCTGGCTGTTCAGCGACACCGTCGACGGAGCCAGGGCCAGCGCCGTCGTCTACAGCCTAATGCTGACCTGCCGCGCCTCACGTGTCGAGCCGTTAACATGGCTGCGCCATGTGCTCACCGAGTTGCCTCAGCGCGTGGACAACGCCGATATCGCTGACCTGTTGCCCTTCAACTTCCCCAAAGCGGCCACTGCCTGAACGGCTCAGCATCGCCCCGATACGAAGGCCATCCGTCAAATCGCGGCCGACAACGTGCGCGGAAAATCGCGCTTACCGAGAAAGAAGGGCGGCGGGCCGCCCGAGCAGGCGCTGCGGTTCTTCGAGCAGCTCTACCGGGTTGAAAGGCAGGCGCGGGACGAGAAACCGGACAGAGACGAAACGCCGGATCAATGCATCCGTCGCTTCCGCCAGCAACACAGCATTCCTGTCCTGAACGCCCTCAAGGAATGGCTCGATCAAATCGCCCCGAAGGTCCTGCCGGACAGCAAGCTTGGCGACGCCGTATCTTACACCCGGAACCAATGGGACTATCTGACGCGTTACACCGAAGATGGCAGGATGCCGATCGACAACAATCTTCTGGAGCGCGACATCAGGGTTTTTGCCACCGGCCGAAAAAGCTGGCTGTTCAGCGACACCGTCGACGGAGCCAGGGCCAGCGCCGTCGTCTACAGCCTAATGCTGACCTGCCGCGCCTCACGTGTCGAGCCGTTAACATGGCTGCGCCATGTGCTCACCGAGTTGCCTCAGCGCGTGGACAACGCCGATATCGCTGACCTGTTGCCCTTCAACTTCCCCAAAGCGGCCACTGCCTGAACGGCTCAGCATCGCCCCGATACGAAGGCCATCCGTCAAATCGCGGCCGACAACGTGCGCGGAAAATCGCGCTTACGCCTTACCCTTGTGCGAGATCGAGCGAGGCATCAAAGGCAAGACGCCCGAACGGCGCCGGGTCGTCCCCCAGGAGCTCAGCGCGCCGCTGGTCGCCGATTTGGAAACATGGATGCGTGAGCAACGCGCCAAGCTCTCACGGCGCAACGATGTCGAAGGCGATGGACCATATCGGCGCCCCCGCATCACGTATGCGCCTCGTAGAGTGGTACTGCGGGCACAATGGTAGCAAGTTCGTGGTCCCCGCGGCGCGCTTCATGTCAACTGCGGCCTGCGGTGACCGGCCACGGCCTCATCGAGAATTTGCCTAAGACGAATGACGTACGTTTCCATATCAAATGCCCGGGCGGCGATATTTTCGAATCGCCTGCCAATTTCCCTTTGAAGGGATTGGTCAGTCGCAATTCTGCACAGGGCCGAGGCAGCAGCATCAGTATCCAAATAAGGCACCACCAGTAGATCAAGACCTTCCTCTCCTGCAATGAACTCTGCTACGCCGGTCGCTTTTTCAAAGCAAACAATAGGAAGCCCCGCATGGATTGCATCGATTGAAACGTTTGGAAATGGATCTAGACGAGAACTGATGAACATTGCATTCGCCGCTCGATAGAGCTGCGCCAGATCTTCCGGTCCCAGCGCTGGAATCAATGTGACGATATCATCCAAATTGCTTCGTTTGATCTGGTCACGCAACCAAATGGAAAGATGAAAATCATGCTCGGGGTCATAACCATCTCCGACCCATAGAAAACGCACCTTGCCAGGACCAAGCGCGCGCACCACTCTATCCGCGCTACTTACGAAGAGATCGACGCCCTTTCTCATTTGAACATAGCCGCAGCCGATAACTAAAAATTGCTCACGCCGCTTCACGTCCTCCAAGAAGGGCTCCAGTTCGAGCGAGGCTGCCTTTCCCTCCACCTCAGGCACATCACATTTGCCCTGAACCAAAATAAGGGATCTACCGAAATCACCTGCCGGATATGCGGTCTGTGCGGATTCCCGCGTAAGCTTTGATGAAAAAACAACTCTGGCAGAGTGGTCGATAACATCGCGAACGCGGTCTAATGGCCGAATATACTCAGCAAATTCGTGTATAAGCGTGACAGTTGGGATGTTTTTCAGATCAGCACCATGTACAATCGACGCTGTCTCAACGCTATTGGCCAATAGATAATTAATATCGTACTTTTCAGCTAACGGGCCTAGTAGCCGCTGAGAGATCAGCGCAGGATGCACGTCTCTAATTACTCCGAGCTCAGGAGAAATTACGAGATGCGAGTTCTTCCGGAATTCTGAAAGTAGAGCTCCACCTCCAAGGCAAAGTATGATGACGTTAGTCTGTCCGATCAGCCTTCTCGCTATATTGGCAGCCAGAATTGGCGCGCCAGTCATTGATGCTTCATGAGCGCACAGCAAGAGCGTTGGTCTGTCGACAACGTATTCCTGCTCACCCATGTCCCAACGCAGCACCGAGCATACGTCGAATGTCGCTACGCGTCCTTCGTTGGCACCGTAGTCTGCGAAGTGCAGCAACAGCGGCAAACTCCAAGTAGCTAAATCCGGATAGGAGACACGATAGACGAATGGGTCGAATGAACCGCTAGGCTGACAGTTTTGCCGCTCACCAACTCGCACGTAGTGCGCAGCCGCCTCAATATCAGAGGCAAATTCTATTCCCGCCCCTTGGGCATAGTAGGCATGGTCGAAGTGACCACACAAAAGCACGCGTCTAACTATGTCGGAATCGGAAAACATCGCAGCCATAGGTGTCGAGATTTCATCACCAGACATCCATCGTGAGACTCTTTCGAGACCCGGCACATACTCGGCAATTCGCTTTCCAAATAGCTTGCACCGAGCAAGGAACAGCACAAATTTCTGGGGAGGGGTTATCACGTAGGGCTCGGATTCATCAGCGCCGAAATCATGTTGTGAAGCGCCAAGCTCGTGCTGTGGCGAGGATGCCATCCGGTCACAGTCCTGATCGTTGATATATCAAGAATGTTCACAGGGGTATCGAATGCGCGCGCTGCCTCGCGCGAAACTCGAGGAATAACGCCCGCCGCGCTGCCAATAATCTCGATGAGCTGGTTGAGGCTCGTCCCCTCGCCCGAACCGATGTTCAAGGCATTAGGAAATGCCTTTGCAGCGTTTAGCTTCATGATTGCTTTCATGCCTGAAACGGCGTCGTCCACATCGATGTAATCGCGGACAACACTCCCATCGCCCCAAATCGTGATTGGCTCTTGATGCAGAATCTTCCTCGCGAAAATCGAAGCCGCACCTTGCAGTTTCGCCATCGACTGCGTGGCACCGAACGGATTGGCGAGGCGCGCTATCCGGATATCCAATCCATGCCTCTCGCGAAAATAAACAGCGTAGTTCTCAGCGGACGCCTTAGTCATTCCGTACAAGCCGATTGGCCTCAGAGGATGTGTTTCTGGAATTGGCAATTGTTCGGCTACTCCATAGACTGTCCCGCCAGATGAAAGGAAAAGCACTGGAACGTCTAATTTCTCGGCCAATTCCCGGAACAACTCAACAGTACCACCGAGGTTAGTTTGAACGTCGGCCGCGGCGTCGGCTTCTGCTGAACTAGGGGTCGTTGACCAAGCAAGATGATAGATACCGTCCGGCCTTGCTGCAATCAGGTTCGCAATGGTGGCCCTGTCTCTGAGATCGTACTCGATCCAGCCTTCGCCTCCACCATCGTGGTGACGTCCCCGGCTTGCTATGATCACTTCGTCGCCGTCCATGCGGATTGCCTTGGCCAAGGCCTGACCGACAAAACCACTTCCCCCAGTGATTATATATCGCGCCATTTGTCCTCCCTCGATTTCTCGCGGCTCACCAGCCGCCCACTTGAAACATCGAGCAGTATACTGTCTCCAGCAGCACCGTCAGCTCAAACACAAAGTCAATGTTCAGCTCCTCGCGGGAGCATGAAACGGCACCAAATGTCGCGATGGACCTGCTTCGCACTCCGTCAAAGTAGGTCCGCTAATTCATAGCGCGCACGTTGTTGATTGCGAGTTTGAGGCCGCGAGGCGGTTTTTCGCCGACATCGTACTCTCGTTCAAGCCAGGGGCATCTCCTTCGATCCATCCAGTGCGCGTTGATTTCGATTATGATGTCGTCCTTCATTCCGAGCCTTTGGGAATAAGATCTTGACCAGACTTTGCAGGGACATACAGATCAAATGCCGCTCTATAAACGCAGCCATGGGTGTCGAAGAGTCATTTCAACTTCCATTCGCGCCTTTTTTGGAAGCGATTCAACGCGGTTCATGGAATTTCCATGAACGCGATATCGACATAATATTTCCGGAATGAACACCCCTTCGTAGCCAACTTCGATGAACTTCAACCAGAGATCGTAATCCTCCCAGCCCATCATATCGAAGTGCGAGTACCCTCCCACGCTCTCCCAGGCCGCACGCGAGACAAGGGCCATCGCGTCAACGTAGTTGCCCGTCTTAAGGCGTTCAGCATCCCACAAGTCACTTGGGCCGACTCTTCTCACCGCATCGAACCATTCAGATTGCGCATAAACTACTGCAGCTTCCGTTCTTTCCATAACCTCCACATGGCGCGCGATGCACCGGGAAAAAAGCAAGTTGTCAGAATCCAGCACGAAGACATGCTTGCCTTGCGCTGCTTGGAATGCGGTATTTCGCGTTTGGGCTAATCCTTGGTTGACCTTGTGACGCAGCAGAAGGCATCGCTTAAAGCGAGTTTGGTGTATTTCCATCCAATCTCGGATAACCTCAGTCGACACATCGGTCGAAGCGTCATCGACAATAATAAGCTCAAGTGGAGCGTAGGTTTGCGCTGCGACAGAACCTAACGTGTCCTTCACAAAGGAAGCGTAATTGTAAGAAGCAACGACCACGCTGCAAATTGGGCCAAGCTCTTGATGAGCCGGATTTTCGTACTTGAACTCTTCTTCAACCTCAATCGGAAACATAGCACTTTCACTCTTCTAGCTGCAATAACTGCGGTGCAGAAACTGGGCGAGCTTCCTCGATTGAGCATCGATAGATAGCTCTTGAACATAAGTGGAATACGCATTGCGTCGCACTCTTTCGCCCTCACGCTGCCCTTCAGACGTTGTAACCAACCATTCAAGTAGTTTAGGAATGCGAGGAACGGTTTCCTCTAGGAAATGTTCGCCTGGCTTGAATACTGGATGAGGGAGACACCGATTTGTTACAACAAGTGCACCGTGCCACATCCCTTGCATTGCCATTCGATGGATCTCGAAATAGCCAAATTCGTCACGATGAATATTAAGCAATACCTTTGACCGATTGAGAATGTATCGATTGATGCTGACTATCTCGGCATCCGAACCGTAGGGAGTAGGAATCCCAGCGAGTCGCCGATACAGGATAAAGCTCTTCAGCCTAGCGAGCGTAGCGCTCGCCCCCGAAAAGAATTCATCTCTCAAAATGCTTTCCGTGCCCATAAAAGCAACGTCAAGCGGTCGTTGATCAAAGTCATCACTCTCAGAACTGCATTTCAGAACTTCCTCAGGAAGGGAGCGAATTAGCTTGGTCCGCTTAAGGTCAACTGCAAAGGAGGCTGGCTCTACATTGCACGGAAAGCCAGGAATATGAAAGTATGAGTTCACCCCAGCATCCCGAAATGTCCGGTGTGTTTGCCAACACAATTCTACAACTCCAGCAGCGTTCAGTAGATAAGGAACGGATAGACCAAACCACGAGGTCTGAGGCTGCTCAGTAGAAAGCATGACGCAACGTTGGATAAAATCCTGACTGTTCCAACTAACGCCATTGCCAAGCCTAAAAAACTCGTGGGGCGCAACAACCAAGCAGTGCGATCCATCATTCTCACGCAGACTGTTCTCATCAGCGACTGATACTTTCCAGCCAAGACGCGCTAGCCCCGTCGCCGTTTGATGAGCGATCTCACGCATAAAAAAATTGCCAGAAGAACTGACGTAGATCGTCAGATCATGTTTTGGAATTACTGGACGGCTTGCAGTCTCGGCCCGTTCGGGATCGTCTTTTTTGAGCGCAGCGCCGGCCAGAGTACGCGCCACGTGCAAAGGACTTGAAAAGCTTCGTCCTTCCCACATACCGTAGCGGGCAAAATGCGACGCTGGCGATCCGTGCCACCCTTCGCGTAAATCCGGGTTCAAGCTCAGGTAGGTTTCTGAATCGAACAGTGCCCAGCGATTGACAATCTCTTCCAAGCTCATGGCGTGCCCGCCATCCGGCCGGACCGCCCTATTCAGAGAGCTTGAAGTCATGCGGGCGCAAGATTTTTCGAATCCGCTGACGTTCCCCGAAAAGGGAGGATCCAATACTCGGCGCAGACGGCTTTTAAAGCTCGTGAATTTCGCAAATGGCATAAAGACCTCTATACAATGGTTTGGTGCCCGGTATGTCCTGAGGACCAATAGTGGAAATCGTTGTCTCCTCCCTGGCTTTCCCAATGCCATGGCGCCGGAATTGGAGCTTCGTCCTGCTCAAGAGCAGTTCGCGGTTCATGTGATGATAGGGACAAATCTCGGTTCGTATATAGAAGTGACCTACGCGACGGATCTACGCCAATGAACTCTGCTGGCTCGGAATGCGAAAGGATCCTTCGAGACTCATCATGTGCGCTCTCCCACTCACGCATGTCTATTCCGTCGAGACCTACGAAACTGCAGATTCGTCGGGCCGCTTCGGGAAACGACCTTCGTAACGGCCAAACCGGAGATAGTGAAGAACGGCCGGCATGCCGCTCTCTCGAACGTCTGGATACTCAGTGAAGTAATACGTGGGATCGAATAGTTGTGAAGGCGCAATCCCCTCCTTCTCGCCCACGAGGAGATAGTGAGCTGCGCACAATTCCTCTCCGTCGACGCTAAGTCCCGCTCGCTTCGAATATTCCGCCAAGTCGAACAGACCGCTAGCGAGCAGTGTTCGAATTGGCCCCTCGGCGACCGATAGGCCGCGGTAGTGAGAAATAGCCTCCTGCGAGAGATGGCACCCTTTCGATTCCTTCGTTAACTCGGCAACCCGCCGCTCTAGCAAGAAGATCTGATACTCATTTCGGGTTTCTTTCAGCTGGTTACCAATGGAGCTCACAGTACGCTTCACGAAATCCCGGCTAGCGTCCGCGAATATCTGCCGCTCTGCAACATTTATCGGTTGGTGCCCCGCAATAGCCAAATAAGCTACTGGCTCGGTGCCCACCCCTTCATTTGGCATTAAGTGCAACGTTGACTTGCCCAATAGCTGATCGTGCTCACTGAACACGACCGTGGCATTAATTCGTTGTTCTATTATCTGACAATATTTGAAAGCACCTGCTATCAACTGCTGAAACTCGTCCTTGCTCATCTCATGCAGGTGATAGGGATTCGGGGCGTAGTACGCCGTCACTAGTCGATTAGGGGTAGAAACAATAAGCGTACCATCCGTGCGGAGTAGTCGTCGGAAACTTTCGACGGCCCGTCCCTGATCCTCTATCGAAAGATGCTCAATTACCTCAAAGCAAACAATGACGTCGAATGATGCGTCGGGAAAACCGTCAGCAAAATCTGCCATTTCGCGGAACTGAAGATTGCCTTCGCGGTGTAGAGAGGCCGCGAAGCAGATCGCACCAGGAGAGCTATCAATACCTATCACTTCGGTTGCGTTCCGAGCCAGTCGCGCAGCGCCATAACCGGTCCCGCAACCAAAATCGAGCACTCTCTTTCCCGTGCAATATGTGCTCGCCAACTCATAGCGAGGCAAGTGCTCGTACTCGGTAAGCTCATTGTACGTTCCGGGCACAAATCGCTCATGCATGAACTCTGCGAAATCGCTACCGCTGGCAGTGACAAGGAGTCCCTCAAATGGCATTAACTCCGCATTTGGCTTTGTCGGCTCGTCATTCGGCAACGGTAGGCTGACTTGCATACTCACGGGATGCTGGCCCACTACCTCAACATCTCGGAAACGGAGTGTTTTGAGGAGCACTTCGAACGAGGCGCCCGAGTAAAACACAAGGTGCGACGGTGGATGGCAGTAAGCCCAGTCGGCTCCGCCCTGGACAGCGGAGGATGATCGAGAATTTGGCGTCGTAATTGCAAATACCGTGTTTGGGGTCACCGCCCCCCGGCTGAAGAGCTTGAACAAGACTTCATAGGGATCTGCCACATGCTCAATGACATCAAGCAGCAGAATGAGATCGAAGGTAGTAGCAGGCACGTCGTCGACGGTGGCGGTCACATAAAGCTGCGGATGTCGTTCCCGACAGATCCTTCTCGCATGCGCTGAGGGCTCCACTCCATAACACGCCCAGCCCTTTTGATAGGCGAGATCAAGATGGGTTCCATAAGCAGATCCGATATCCAAGATTCGTTGGCTTCCGGCAACGCCCTTGAATCGGTCCAACAATCTCACTAGCCACTGCGGAGCTGGATCGGTCTGCCCATCGTACGACGAATAT
Source organism: Bradyrhizobium sp. USDA 4504 (assembly GCF_054063995.1). NCBI lineage: Bacteria > Pseudomonadati > Pseudomonadota > Alphaproteobacteria > Hyphomicrobiales > Nitrobacteraceae > Bradyrhizobium > Bradyrhizobium sp. USDA 4504. Next base: position 4,234,918 of record NZ_JBSSGV010000001.1, read on the forward strand.
CCTCCGCGCTCCCCCCCCTCAAACCAATCTTCCCGGTCGTACAGAGCCGTTAGCTCCGCTGCGTTGGGCACAGGATAGACAAAATCTGTCGCGCACTCCGGACAACGCCATATATCATACCCCGCAACTTCATAACGAATTTGCGTCTGCGCGTATCTACAGATCGGACAGAGGGGCGGAATCCGATCAGTTGTTTGCACTGGTTGAACCATCTGACACCGTCGAGGCAGGCTTTCGCGCGATGCACATCCAATTGATGACATCATCTCCATCGGGATATCTCCGATCGAGCCACATGAACAGCCGATTTATCAATCGGAACAATCGTGGTCTGTCGATGCTGCTCTCGCTGAAATGATTTGCCAAGATCTGTCCAACCAAGGCAAACACGCCGCCTGTCGAATCAATCCGCAGCAGCGAAAATCCCGTCTCCTCGAGGAGGTTGATTATTCCAAATCGCGTAAATCGAAGATAGTCGTTTGGAACCTCGTGGTGCCGCCACTGCATTGGGGCTGTAAGAATGAGAGTGCCCTGCGCGCGCAAAAGGCGGAAGCACTCCCCAAGGTAGAACCGAGGATCCGGCACGTGCTCCAATACCTGATTTGATAAAACGCAATCGAAACTCCCGTTTGCGCTCGGAACTGGTTCATTCGGAACAACAAGAAGGTCAATCTTTCTCTCGCCGTAGCGTGTTACGTCGGCGGTTACATATTCCGTGACCCGCGGCTCCAAGAGCGCGCGGTAAGGCTGCCCCCCGCACCCAAAATCAAGCAGCCTGCCCGTCACCGCAGGCTGCGCAACCTCTACCATCCAACGGTGGAGGAAACTCAGAACGATGTAATGATGACTGGCCTCATCGAGATCTAGTCCTGTCCTCCTGACCAATCCCGATACTGCACTACTCATAGACGACCCACTCGATTGGATGCAAAACTTTCCCCCATGTCGTGAAGTTGCTCCGCACTTTGAACATAACGTTCAATTCGGTCATGGCGTAACACAGCGTAAGGTCGGTGGAATACGCAGCAACGCAGGCCACGTAATCACCCGGACTCAGCACAAGGCGCTTCAATGTGAGGGTGACCCGCTTAATCTCTCCCGACTGCATCTCACCCGCCTGAACGTGCTCATCGGCACTAGTCTGTCCGATGACCCAATCGCCGTCTTTCCTGTAGATGCTGACCGCGAAGATCGCGCCAGCAAGGTATTCTTGAGCTTGCAGGGCGAAGTCAAGAGATAGGTCTTCGTGCACTTCAAACGTATGCCGGCCATTAGAACGTAGCTTGAATTCAACGAAACGCCCGTGCGCAGTAACGTGTTGCGGTATATGAGAAGCGGCCTGCAATGTAATCGCCGGTGGCGCATCCTCACTGCGCCCTCCGAAGGCTGATCGATCATTGAGGGCGCCAGTCGCGAAGGCGTGATACTCCTGCGAAACGGCAACCGGATCACCCGTCAATTGGATGTTTCCTCCATCCATCCATATCGCTCGATCACAGATCATCTGTAGCGTGCTCAAGTCATGAGAGACGAAGAGGATAGTGACGCCCTTTTCCCGCATAAGGTTTAGCCGAGCCATACACTTGTTTTGAAATGCAATGTCTCCGACAGACAAGATTTCGTCGATGATGAGGATGTCGGCGTCGACATGCGCCGCCACAGCGAAAGCAAGGCGAGCATACATACCAGACGAATAAGTCTTTACCGGCTGGTTTATAAAATCGCCGATCCCTGCGAACTTCACGATGGCATCATAGCGCTTCTCAACCTCATCAGAGGTAAGACCAAGGATTGATCCGGCCAGGTGGACATTCTCCCGCCCAGTAAATTCCGGGTTGAAGCCAGCGCCGAGTTCAAGCAACGGCGCCACCCGTCCATTGACCGCCAGACTTCCGGCATTGGGCTGTAAAGTCCCAGCGATCATCTGGAGAAGGGTCGATTTGCCGGAGCCATTGCGTCCGATTATACCTACCGTCTCGCCCCGCCTAATGGTGAGGTCGACGTTCTGCACGGCCCAATATTTCTGATAATAGTTCTTCCAACGCAGAATCATTTGCTTCAGGCGATCCTGAGGCTTCGTGTAGACTAGGTATACTTTCCCCAAGCCGCGAGCTTCGATGACGATTTCAGACGACATCAGCGAACCCCTTCTTGGTACGCGCAAACCAATAGGCTCCGACCGCGCAAACCAGGATGGACAACAGAAAATAGAGGAACCACTCGATTGGGTCAGGCAGGCGACCCCAAAATGCTAAGTCTCGGGCGTTATTCACTGAGAGCGTAACCGGGTTGAGAGAGAAAAGCAGACGAAACTTCTCCGGCACCGCGTCTGGTGGAGTGAAAACTGACGACAGAAACAGCAGCGCTGTCGTTAAGAGCGGCAAAACATGACGTGCATCGCGCAAAAACACGCCAAGCGACGACAAAAAATACACAGCGCCCGTTGTCATCAGCAACAATGGCAAAAGCGCGAAGGGGACAAGCAGAATAGTCGCAGGAGGAACACCGTAGAGGAACAGATAAACCACAAGAAAGATGATGAACGAAATAGCCGCGGTAAAAAGTGCGCTCAGCAAAGCGACCACAGGTAGAATCTCGAGCGGAAAGACGACCTTTTTCACGTAGGCGACGTTTTCGAGAACGAGGCCAGGGGCCCTGTTCAATGGCTCTGCAACAATCCCGAATAGAATAAGCCCGAGGAACATCAGCATCGAAAAATGGAACTCCGACCCGTCGCCGCTCCTGGGACTTACCCAGCGAGCCTTGAAAACAGAGCCGAACACAAGCGAATATATCCCTAGCGTAACGAGCGGCACGGACGCAGCCCAAAACAGTCCCAGGAATGAACCGCGGAAGCGAGCCTCGATTTCGCGCCTTGAAAGACGCCAAATCAGGACACGATGAGCCAAGAAATTGTCAACAGCAGAGGACATTCAGCCACAAGCCCAGTAGTCGCATGAGTCATTCAATCCATTTCTTTGCGCCAATCTTTACGCAAAGGACAAGAGGCCACGCGTGTAGAACCGCCTAGCGCAAACCAAAGCCCCTTGTACGCCACACTTTCGCAGGTACTCTTTCCAGTGCTTCCTCGAGCGCCAGTGGCAGATATCGACGACGCGCCATCAATCGACAAACATAACCAAGAACGTCGTTAGCCAAGGATCAAACCGCGTTACTCAACGCGAATAATCCTGCTCGGAGCCCGCCCTAGCATGATAAGACAACTTCGCCTTCAGAGCTGATCTACCGCCACGCCGATATGCCGAAGCTACTAGCTGGATCAACGCCACCACATCATGAGGAGTCCGAACTCTCTGACGGATTCGTCTTAGCACCCTCACGCAGGCGATCAACCTGACGGACGAACGTTGAATTCGAACCTTGGCGATTGACAACGATCCAGGACCTTCGCTCGGATCGAACCGCATGCTGATGGCACCGCGGCGCAGTTGTAAGTTCGCTTTGAGAGTATAGTCTCCGATCGCGTGGAGCTGATGTTTTTCAACATCATTATAACCAGCCCCGCTATCAACGTATAGCGAGGGCTTAGCTAGCGAAGCTACCCCGGATGGAACGCGAATTGTCAGTCGATATGTGCCAGGTCCCAGCCCCCTGCCAAGACCTTCAAAATGAAGCGCCGCGTCATCGCCCACCAGATTCCACACAGTCTCGCTCCCTCGGCGAGCAATCAGCAATGCTCCATGATGAGGAACAGGTCGAAGAAACTTTGGCAAGAGGCCCATATTGATGCGCGCAAATCGTGTCGCCGCGCCGAGAAGACCGCCTGCCCCCTCTTCCGGTGCCGAGACTAATCGTATCCGTGATCGTGAATTGATGTTTGGCCGTTGATCGGAAAAACGACTAAGGCGATCAGCAATCGGGTAAGATGATTTCTTTAAGTCGTTAAGCAAAGCATGGACACTCTGGACGGGAACCGTAATGTATCCCTGTCTTTCACCGAGAAGCGAGAACAGTCGCTCAAGAGCGTGGGCCGCCGTACCATCAAGTTGCGCTTCCTCACGTTCAAAGAGAGGCTCCAATCGTGACACGTCCAGGGAAGCGAATGCTTCTCGTCGAAACCAGAACATACTGCCTGCAACAAATCGGCCACTAGCGACATCTCGTTCCAAAAAATCCTTGCCAGATGCAGCCATGACTGACTGCATGAGACGAAGATTGCTACCGACGAAGTCGCGAATTGCGACCCAGTGATCATCGGGGGCAATGAGTCCAACGTTCGGATCTCCTTGGAACAAGTTCAAGTATTCCTCGACACCAGAGGATGGCACGAGATCATCAACGAGGAGACGACGCCAAGTGTTTCCGTCTACTCTGTGTGGTGATCGCTTTGTGTGCAGCTTCAGACCAACATCAAACTCAGAAGAAAATTGCGAGAGTGCGGTCAAGAAGGGCAGGATATCTCGCCCCCTGTTCTCTACTCTAATCGTCTTGAACTCGCGCAAATAGCCGGTTTGTGGCGCCGCTAACTCATCCTGTCCCGAGATCGTCACGATGAGGTGAAAGGGCGATTTTATACGGTCGGCTAGGACAGCGGCAATCTCTCTCCAAATTTCGATGTAATGCACGTGTACAAAGATAGCGATGGGCTTTTCAGTTTCGGTTCTGCTTGAGGCACTGGCCTCGCTGATCCCCTTGGCTAGGGAAGACAGAAACGCCCAGCCATACCGCTGGTCAGGCTCCAGATATGCGCCTTCCGCCCATTCATTCCATGCGTTCACGAAGAGCAGCTTGGCCGGCGTTTTAGCCGCTCGGATTGCAGCCCGTCTCGTCCATTCCTGGAAGATTGATGGAGACACTTCGGAAAAAGCATTTCCGTCAAACGGTCTCCGCGCGACATTATCCCACGAAGGCATAACCGCAGGATGAATGTCAGGACGGCCGGACTGCACCAACCGCTCCATCATTATCAGCTGTCTGTAGTCATAGACCCGCGTCTTCGAATGAGGAAGCTGGCCGTGAACGACCACTTGGCTGCTGAGCCCTCCCAGCGACTCGCTAACGACTGAATTCAAAGGGGGAAACTCGTAAAAGCTGTCCAAACCTTTGGTTCTGGATGCGTCGCGTTCGAAACCAAGTCCGCCAATCAGGGTGAGGCCTGGGAAGCCATCAGCTTTTGCAAGAGTTCGCCACGTCTCGGCGACCCGGTCAAATTGTGGAACAATTGATGGTCGATAGACCAAAAGAACTGGGTTGCCCTGCTGATCACGAAGATACTTTCTGCTGGCCAAAAATGGCGCTGCGTCTCGCCAGAAGTTCTCAGCGAATTCCGAGCCATAGGTTTGCTTGTATATGATCTGATTGTCGAGACCGTCCCAGCGCTTAGTCCAGTTTTCATTTGCAAAACACAGGCAGAACGGCAGATCGATTCCAGGATTATCCCTGTGATTGAGCAAAGGCGTCAGAAGTGGCGTCTGGCCGTCGAACCAATAATAGTAATAACAAAGTGCGCCAATGCCGGCCGCCTTCGCGTCGCGTGCCTGCCTTTCCTGAATCTGAGGAAGGCGCAGGTCGTAATATCCATAGTTGGCCGGTATTCGGGGCTGATGATGTCCAGCGAATTCGCACTGGGCTCGCGCAACATTTCGCCACTCCGTGAACCCCTCGCCCCAATTCGCATCGTTGACAGGAATTGGATGAAACTGAGGAAGATAGAAGGCTACGGCCGTCACCTCTGGAGCAGCTTCGATCATCGGCGCTTTGGCCAAGTAGCTCGCACTCTTCTGCACTCCTAAGGGCAGATGCGAATTCATTTGAACGATCCCGCTTAATTTTTGGTCGTGTGCTGCGAAACACACTCCGCAACGCACCGCCTTACTCCGTCGCGCCAGTCGGGCAGTACGTGATTAAATGTGGCGCGGAACTTCGAATTATCGAGCCGCGAGTTCGCAGGACGTCGAGCTGGCACCGGGTAATCGGCCGTCGTGATAGCCTCCACCCGTGCGGAGGCGCATCCACGCGCAGCCGATTCGGCAAATATCGCCTCAGCAAAACCGGCCCAGCTCGTCTCGCCCATCGCACTCATGTGAAAAACACCCCGCCAGGCGGAGCCACTTGCCTCATCGAGCGCTACCCGGGCTACCGTGAGAATGGCTTCCGCAATGTCAGGCGCGTATGTCGGTGCGCCATGCTGATCGGCAACGACGCGTACCATGTCGCGCTCGGATGCGAGGTGCAACATCGTCTTGACGAAATTTTGCCCCCAAGGGGCGTACACCCAGGATGTGCGCAGAATGACATGCCGCGCATTGGTTGCGGCGACGATGCGCTCGCCCTCCAGCTTAGAATGTCCATAGACGTTGATTGGACCCGTCGGGTCCTGCTCAAGGTAGGGTACCTCCCCCTCGCCCGAAAAGACGTAATCGGTCGAAAGTTGGATAATCGGAATCTCAGCCGCCGCAGTGGCTGCTGCGGCATTGCCCGCTCCATCTCGGTTTATCGCAAAGGCTGACCCAACCTCAATTTCCGCTTTATCAACGGCAGTGTAGGCAGCGGCATTGACAAGAATACTGGGCTCAAACTGCCCGATCACACGATCAATCGAGCTCCGGTCGGTAATGTCAAGATCCGGCCGACCAAACGCCTCAATAGCCAAGTTGGACCCGGCCAATTTGCCGAGCGCTCTGGCGACCTGTCCGTATTGTCCTATGACCAAAATGCGCATCCGACTCAACTTCCCTAGAAGGGTATCCGCGCAGACGGCCCTTCGTTAGCGCAAGGCTTTCCGAAACGGTGACTAGCACAACTTACTGTTGCGATACTATAAGTGGATCGCGTCCTATCTGATCTCAGAACATAGCCCCAAGGCGCACCATGATCTGAAGGATGCCATCACCCCCCAGCAAGTTCGCTGATCCGGCGCCGTAGATAAGCGGCGTACTCAGTTTTTCCTAATTTGTCAGCTCGCGCCAACACCTCGTCCGCCGAAAGATAACCGAGTTCGAAACCAATTTCTTCAGGACACATGATCTTGATGCCCTGGCGTCGCTCTACAGTTCGGACGAACGATGACGCTTCATGCAGACTGTCGTGCGTTCCGGTATCCAACCAGGCGTAGCCACGACCGAGTCGGCAAACATGAAGGTCACCACGTTCCAAGTAGGCTCGGTTGACATCTGTGATTTCCAATTCGCCGCGAGCGGAGGGGCCGATTGAAGCCGCAATGTCCAGAACGCTGTTGTCATAGAAATAGAGACCGGTGACAGCCCAACTTGACCTCGGATTAAGGGGCTTTTCCTCAATCGTCTCAGCCTTCTGGGTTGCGCTATCAAAGCTCACAACGCCGTAGCTCCGCGGATTCTCGACGTGATAAGCGAAGACCGTAGCTCCGTGCTTTCGCATTACCGCTTCCCGGCAAATGTCGGCAAAGCCTGCTCCGTAGAAGATATTATCTCCCAGGATGAGGGCAGCAGAGCCAGCGCCAACAAAGTCGCGACCGATAATAAACGCCTCGGCTAGTCCGTTGGGTTGCGGCTGTTGGGCATAAGAAATAGAGATGCCAAAGCCGCTGCCATCGCCTAGAAGTTCCCTAAAGAGTCGCTGGTCGTGCGGAGTTGTGATAATCAGGATCTCGCGGATTCCTGCCATCATCAGCGCGCTGAGTGGGTAATAAATCATCGGCTTATCGTATACGGGCAGGAGCTGCTTCGATATCGACATGGTTAGCGGATACAAGCGTGTCCCGCTTCCCCCAGCTAGAATTATGCCCTTCATGCGGTTTGCAACCCAGTTTGCGCCAAAGACGGTCACTCAATAGTGAACTAATCAATCATAGGCAACCCGTTCCCAATATGTTCCGTCACTTTTATTGCTTGGGGTCCAATTGACTTGGCGCAGAAAATGCGGGTTCGTCTGGTCTTTCTGAGCCAGAAGGCCCAAGGTAAAGAGGCTATGACTCTCCTAGCCTGAGCAAATTCGTTTTCAGCATTTTGGAGGCTGGAATGGATTCTGAGGCGCGGAGCGGTTTTGGGCCTATGTGGAGCGGCTTGTTAAGGTGATCGGTCATGCTGATCGAGCACGGCCGCTTTGGGATTGTCGCACGAGTCTATTGTTTCCCTGCGAACGCAGGGGAGCGGTCGGCGGCTCAGCACCAATCGCTGCTCCACTTTGTCGGCGAGGGACGGTGATCGGACGAGAAGGTCATGTCCAAAGTGCAGGAAGTGGTGCTGCCTGCGATCGAGCGTGCCGCACCGACGAAACTTGGACTATCGACGACACGGCCTTTCCCAAAAATGGGACGCATTCTGTGGGGGTGGCGCGGCAGTCTTGCGGACAGCTCGGCAAGCAAAGCAATTGTCAGCTGTCGCTGTCGCTCGCCAATCATCAGCCTGCCGGTAGCCTATCGGCTGTATCTGCCGGAGGCTTGGGCCTCTGACGTCGCCCGCCGCAATTAGGAGGGCGTGCCCAATCAGATCGTCTTTCAGTCGAAGATCGAGATTGTACTCGATCAAATCCATGCATCGCGGGCCTGCCGCGCGGCGTCGTGCTGATGGGCGCCGGCTACGGCAATCACAGCGAGCTGCGCGCCGCTCTTACCGGGCTTGGGGCTCTCCCATGTCGCCGGCACTCGTCTCGAGCACCACCGTCTGGGCTCACGGCACCGGCCCGTTTGGTCGCCACCATCACCCGGGCCGTAAGCGGCAAGCTAAGGCCGTCAAGCGGCGTGGTTCCATGGCATAAGCGCGTCGATTTGGCTGCTCGGCCAGCCGTTGGCGATACGCCGAAGTGTCAGGGCGAGCCAAGCGAACGGATCGACGTTGTTCATTTTCGCCGTCTGCAGCAGTGTTGCGATGGTCGCCCAGGTTCGTCCGCCGCCGTCGCTGCCAGCGAAGAGGCTATTCTTTCTCGTGATTGTTTGTGGCCGGATGGCGCGCTCGACGACGTTGGAGTCGAGCTCGATGCGGCCATCGGTCAGGAAGCGTTCGAAGATGGCACGGCGCGAGACGGCATAGCGGATCGCCTCGGCCAATTTTGATTTGCCGGAGATCCGCCGCAAGGTCTGCTGCCAGAGATCGAAGAGATCTGCGACGATCGCCGCGGAGGCTTGCCGGCGCGCGGCAACGCGAGCGTCGGGGCTTTGACCGCGCACGGTCTTCTCGACCTGCCAGAGCCTTGCCATCCGCTCGACCGTCGCCGTTGCCACCTCTGAGCTCCCTGCAACATGCAGCTCGTAGAACTTGCGTCTGCAGTGTGACCAGCAGCCAGCCAATGTGATGCCATCATTGCCGCGATCGGATCGCGCGAGCTTGTTATAGGCGGCATAGCCATCCACTTGCAGGATGCCGCGATAACCATTGAGATGGCGGACCGCGCATTCGCCGGCGCGGCTGTCTTCGAAGCGATAAGCCACCATCGGCGGACCGTTGCGGCCAAAGGTTCGGTCATCCCGGGCATAGGCCCATAAGTAGGCCGTCTTGGTCGATCCGGAGCCCGGAGCGAGCGTCGGCAAAGTGGTTTCGTCGGCAAAGACCCGTTCGGCCTTCTTGACCTCGCTGAAGATGATCTCGAGCTCGAAGCCGAGCTTACCCATCCATTGCGCCATCAACTGGCGGTCGAGCTCGACATGATCGCGGGCGTAGATGTCCTCCTGCCGGTAGAGCGGCAGGCCATCGGCATATTTGGCGACCGCGATGTGGGCCAGAAGCGCTTCCGTCGGAATGCCTCCTTCGATGATGTGGGCCGGGGCCGGCGCCTGGATGACGCCGTCCGCGTTCTTGAAGGCATACCTGGGACGGCGCGTGACGATCACCCGGAACTTCGCCGGCACCACATCCAGTCGCTCCGACACGTCCTCGCCGATCAGCACCTTCTGCTTGCCGGCATGCTCCGCCAGCTCTTGCGGCTCAATGACGGTTTCGATCCGTTCCAGATGGGGCGCAAAGCCCTTGCGCCGACGCGGTGCACGCTTGCCATCCGCCTGCGCACGGCCCTTGCTGACCTGGGCCTTGATCGCGGCGATGCCGGTCTCGATCTCCTCGAAGACGAGGGCCTGCTGTTCATCGTCGCCGTTCGCCGAGCCTAGCTTCTCCGATCGTCGGCCGAACCGGGCGCGGTCGAAGGCCTTCAGGATTTGCGTCAGCCGCTCGATGCGCGCATCGGCATCGGCGTTGCGGGCCTTGAGATCGGCGACTTCGCTCTCCAGAGCATCGGCGCGGGCCGCTTTCTCGGCCATGGCAAGCACCATGGCTTTCAGCGTCTCTACGTCATTCGGGAGGCTGAGATCGGGCGGCGTCATTGACCCGACCAGAGCACATTTTGCCCCGGTTCTCTTGACCTTTCAGGCCGCTGATTCACTTCGCCGCAGTGCTTTTACCCAACAATCTCCGGCGGCTTGACCGCCGCGGTCCGGACCCGCTTCCAGTCCATCCCATCCACCAGTGCCATCAACTGCGCAGCATTCAGCTGCACCCGATGATGCCCGATCCGCGGCCAGCAGAACCTCGCCTTCTCAAGCCGCTTGTACCTCAACTGAGAATGCAGACTCTTCGGATGCAGCGCGGCAGTTTGTGCGGCTGATGCATCCATTCCACCCATTGTTTGGGCGGCAGCTTCTCTGCGTCGGCAAACGATACAACCGGTATGGCGAACGCCTCTTGCTGCAGGGCGACGGCGCGACCGTATGGTCGGTTCCTCCGCAATGGACGGACCTTGTGAGCCCGGACGCTGAGATCGTCATGGGTCATGGACGGGCACTTTTGCGTACTTTCGACCTGATGGAGCTGGCCAGCCTGGTGAAGCGCCTTTCCGACGGGGCAGCGTTGCGATCGCGCGCAAACCGTAAGGATGATTATGCCGCAGATGTAAGGTGATTAATGCCGCATCAGCCCTCTTTTGTCCGCATCGCTTCATCAAATACAGGTTATAAATGCGCTATAGGCTACCTTCGCGACCTTGACAGCGATGCATTTAGTTTAAATAGAAGCACACGCCGAAGCCATCCCACCATACGATCTTTATTCGGTCGGCTCTTTTGGCGCGGAACACATAAAGCGCACCGTCGAACGGATCTGAGCCGGCATCGCGCACCAGCGCAACAAGGCCATCGATACCCTTGCGGAAGTCGACTGGATGGCTCGCCAGGAACGCCTTCACGCCGGAGGGAATCATGCCGAACGGACCGCCCGGATCACCCGCTGCAACTGCGCCTCGTCGACGTCCACGCCGGCGCGCACGATCACCTCGCCAATGGCAATCTCGATCACCGCGCCTGCCACAGGCGCCACCACACCCTCGCAACTCGGGTGCCGTGAGCGATAACGCCGCCGCTCGGCCCGAGCGTCACGGCGCCAGGCGAACAGCTGCGACGGGTGAATGCCGATCCGGCGAGCGATCGCCGAGACGCTCGCGCCAGGCTCCAGCGCCTCCATCACGACTTGGGCCTTAAACTCGTCCGACCAGCGTCGGCGAAGCTGCCGCGGCGCTCCCTCAAGACGGTCGGCGACCGCTTCGATCATATGGAAGGTTCTAGTTCCAGAACTAGGCGCAGACATAGAAGCTCACATCGGCTCACAAACTTAGCAGCCGATAGCCGATCGTTCACCCCCTCCGCCAGACGGGGTCTCCTTGCCGCTTACCGTTTTGCGCACGTCCGTCGCGGAACAACTTCAATCTCCGACACATGCCACGCATCGAGGCCGAGCCTCTACTGGATTACGCGGCGCTATATTTTCCTTGCGATCACCGCAACCAATAGCCCAAGATTCCCAATAAGGGTCTGGCGGTACACTCCTGATCGGACGAAATACCAAAGACGCTGAGGCAGCCATGCAGCGCGGCGCATTTCGATGAAAGCGTCGATGGTCTTTTGATTGTGATCAGTAATATCAGCCCTTAAGCGTCGTAGTGCGGTTAGATTAAGCTCGTTCCAGTGTTCCCACTTGCCCTGAAACAGACTTCTAACCCTCTCGACACGCGCTCGAAATCCCAAGTTTGATCCGACCAAATTGTCATGATGCTGCCGATACTTCAATGAGGGTTCACAATCATAAATCACCACACCTCCAACAGCCGAGATTACTTGGTAAGCAAGCCAGTCGTGAAGAAACGCGTCTGATTCGCCGACTTTCCTAAGAAGCCGCCGCGCTTGGTTGTTAAAAACCATCGTATTGCCACCGCCGATGCTTTGCACGAGCGCGTTTTGAAAGCTAGGACGCTTCGCGAAGCGCGGCGAGTAGCCGAGATGTCGCGCACCAACGGTGACTAGTTCAGTACGTGAGCAATAAAGTGCGGGACGATCCTGCGGGATGGATTGAAGCAGCGTAAGTGCTCGCTCAAGCTTATCGGCATACCAAATATCATCTTGGTCACTGAACGCGAAATAGTCGCCGGCTATCCTATCGTCCTGCACCAATGATAAAAAATTCCTACAAAATCCAGCCCGTGGTCCGCATCGAACCATCACGGACCAAGAGACCCGGCCCGCGAACTCCCGAACCAAATCAACTGTTCTGTCAGTCGAACCGTCGTCAGAGACTATAAGGGACCAATTCCGATGCGTCTGATTCACAAACGACTGCAGCTGATCAACTAGAAAATGCTCTCCGTTCTTAGCCCCTAACAGTATGGCAACGTGACAACTTGATGTGCCTGCCAAAGCAATCGCGCCTCACAACAAGCGGCTGCTCGCCGCATTCGTTTCACAAATAAGCTCTAGCCAAACTAGTTTCAAACGTCGAATGCTGCCCGCCGGATGGGTCAGAGGGCGCTCCCTGTCTTACGGCCTACATGACCTGGCTTTCAGCTCTTGTCAGATGAAAACCGTGTTACAATCATGTTGGCGCAAGTCCCAGCCGTTCACCGCCATAGATCTTCTCTCTCAAAGGTTGCCACCAATCTGCGTTGGCTAAATACCAGCGAATGGTCTTCTCGATTCCAGTCTCAAAGGTCTCCTGCGCCCGCCAACCTAACTCGCTTTCCAGTTTGGACGCGTCGATTGCATAGCGCTGGTCGTGGCCTGGACGATCCTTCACAAATTGGATGAGATCGTGGTGTGAACCATCAATCGGTCGCAAGCGGTCCATCCAAGAGCACACCCGACGAACAACCTCGACATTCTGGCGCTCATTGCGACCGCCGATGTTGTAGGTTTCGCCCGGCCTTCCATGGGTCAGAATGAGCCCCAGTGCCCGCGCATGATCTTCAACATAAAGCCAATCGCGCACATTAAGACCGTTTCCGTAGACGGGAAGAGGTTTGCGATCCAGCGCATTCAGAATCATAAGCGGAATAAGTTTCTCTGGAAAATGGTATGGCCCATAATTATTTGAACAATTCGATACAATGACGGGCAAATCATAGGTGCGGTGCCAAGCTTTCGCGAGATGGTCCGACGCGGCCTTCGTCGCGGAGTACGGCGAGCTTGGGTCGTAAGGCGTCTCTTCCGTGAAGAGTCCCTCACTACCCAGCGAGCCGTAGACCTCATCGGTCGAGACGTGGACGAAACGAAACGCGGCGTTGTCATGCGACGACAGATACCGTCGCGTCGCCTCAAGAAGCATAAAGCTCCCGATCACGTTCGTCTTTACAAACACGTCGGATCCAGAAATCGAGCGGTCAACGTGACTTTCGGCCGCCAAGTGAACAACAGCATCGGGACGATATTTCGCGAATATAGCGTTGATCGTGTCTGCATCGCAGATATCATGTCGCTCGAAATGATAGCACTCATGGGAAGCAACCGGTTCAAGCGAAGCCAAGTTTCCAGCGTAAGTCAGTTTGTCGACGACAACGACCTCATATCCGAGATCTAGGATGAAGTGGCGGCAAACAGCTGATCCGATGAATCCAGCACCGCCAGTCACTAGTACACGCATCTAATCGTCCTTAAATCGCAAAGTGGAAAGCGGGGGAGATTTCCGACAGCCGCGGTTGCTTCCCGTCCTTCTCCGAAAGAATGATGTCAGTTTTGGAAAGCGGCCAGTCGATAGCCAACGCAGGATCATCCCACGCAATGCCACGATCAAACTCTGGAGAATAGTAGTCGGTGACTTTGTAGATAACCTCACAGTGCTTTTCAACGGTGACGTAACCGTGCGCAAAGCCCGGCGGAATCCAAAGCTGCTTCCAGTTGGCCGCTGAAAGCTCAACGCCGACGTGACGTCCGTAGGTGGGCGAACCCGATCTAATATCGACGGCGACATCGAAGATGGCGCCACGCGTGCATCTTACGAGCTTACCCTGGGCGCGCGGGGGCAATTGGAAATGCAAGCCGCGGAGCACTCCACTCTCCGTCGAATAGACATGATTATCCTGAACAAATCGATATGCTTCCAACCCACGGTTCCCAAAGGCATCCGCGCGGTAGGTTTCTGAGAAAAAGCCGCGTGCGTCCGCATGTCTTCCAGGCGTGATCAAGATTACGTCAGGAACCTGTAAGGGTTCAAAATTCATGTGCAAGGCCCCTTTAATAATTTGCCTTAGCGCCGCACGGCTAACCTTACGCGACCGCCCCCCTAACCTGAACTAGAACAGTTGGTCAATGTCAAACCTATGGCGTTGAGAGTGTAAGGATTTTCTGTCGCGAGGCCACCATGGAGCATTTCAGCACAGTAGCAAACCAATTTCGTTCGTGTTAACAAGATCTTGGCCTAGATCGGCACCTGCTCGACCAAGGATTCGAGGTAAGCAGGACCCCGTCTGGGGCAGTGGGTGGGCGATCGGCTATCGGCTGCTGAGTTTGTGAGTTTGTGAGCCAATGCGAGCTTCTATGCCTGCGGCTAATTCTGGAACTTGAACCTTCCATATGATCGAAGCGGTCGCTGATCGCCTCGAGGGGGGCCGCGTCAGCTTCGTCGGCGCAGGTCGGACGAACGGACGAACTCAACGCGCAAGTTGTGAAAGGCACTGGGCAGGGAGCGAGCGTCTTGGTGATCGTCTGCGGGATCGGCATTCAGCCGCCGCGGTTGTTCGCCTGGTGCCGTGATGCTCTGGCCGAGCAGCGTAATCGCTCGCGGCACTCGAGTTGCGAGGGTGGCGCCTGTCCTTGCCCGCATCGTCGCTCATCCAGCTCATCGACTCGACGGACTTCTGCCTTCTGCCCTAGAATTGGACGTCAGCATCAGCGTTCCCCGCTCAAGCGCATGACTGCGGCCGGGCTCAGTACGGTTGACACTAGGCTGCACCAGTTTCGCGACTGGCTTCGGCGAATGGAAATGGGCACGGTTTTAGAGCTAGGAACCAAGAGGGTTGGAACTCGACCTTCGACACAACGGCGCAGCTGGGTTGCAGATACAGTCAGATGCGTCGCTAGTGATTTTGAAGCTGGCCAGGACGTCGATATCGTTGCTGATGACGACGCCGAACGCCTCTCGGAATTCTTTGCCCAGTCGAGCATTGATGCCATCATCGCCTGCTCCGTGTTTGAACACATTCGCAAGCCTTGGCTCGCTGCTGCTGAAATGGGAAAACTCCTTCGTCGGGGAGGACTCGTATTCGTTCAAACGCACCATACCTACCCACTGCACGCCTATCCGTTCGATTATTGGCGGTTCAGCTGCGAGACGATGGAAACGCTTTTTTCAGCAGAAAGCGGATTTGCGGATCAATCATCTTGGTATGACTTCCCGGCCTCAGGATTGCGGAAGCCGTCCCTCAACTCGCTGGACAGCAGGCATTCCTGAATGTCAACATTATCGCTTCAAAGGTTTGACTGCGCTGAGCCAGTGAGCCGGTTATTAGCTCCACACTCTATCTAGGGAGTCGTGCGCAAAATCCTAGCGGCGGATGGGCCGAGGAAGGCTCTGCTAGAGCTCGATAATAATACTTCCGCGACTACTTCGCTACTTCGCTGACCACAGTATCAGCCGCGCTCATCATTGTGATTAGCGACAATCGCCTCACATCGGCTCTCGGCCGTGAAACCTGATCCTGAGCGGGCTCTCGCTCGGTGTCGCTCCGTCGAAGGCCGTATTGGTTGCGAGGCGGCCAGAGGATTTGACCTTAAGGCTAGCTTTAGGTCAGGGGAAGGCCACTCTGATATGCAGCTCCTTCTAAGCCAAATGCCACGAGCCATCGGTGAAGGGCGACCGGCCTTCATAGATGCCGTGGTTGAGGAAGTGGTCGAGAGGGTCTATATGCGCAGCAGCCACGTCGCCGTAGCTCTGCAGATAATGCAGCGTGTCGAAGGCCGCGGAAGGGTCTCGACCTTCCTTCCAACCATATTGCTCGTAATGCTGTAGAGGGTTGATTCCCGCGTTTTTCACATCTGCATAGTGCGCGAGATATCCAGCATCGTCAAAATAGGCGTTTGGATTTCGCCCTTCCTTCCAGCCATACAAATTGTAGTGCAGAAGCGAATTGAGACCCGCGGCGGCAACGTCCGGATTGTGCATCAGATAATATTCGGTATCGAAGCCATTAACGGCCGTTCCGATTGCCACGCAGGCAGGCCGACCTTCTGCTTTGCCGAATTGCAGATAATGCTGCAGCGGATCAATCCCAGCTGCTTTGACATCAGGATTTTGTTGCAGATATAGGGTCGTATCAAAATTCGCGGAAGGATCGCGGCCTTCTTTCCAACCGAACTGGTGATAGTGATCGAGCGGGTTGTTTCCCCCTGCTTTCACGTCCGGATTTGCGGCCAAATACTGATTCGTTGAAAAGAACGCGTTCGGATCGCGACCCTCGCGCCAACCATATTGGTTAAAGTGAAGGAGCGGATCGATGTCGGCCTGACGAACGTCGAGATAATGATTGAAATAAAACGCCTGATCGAAGTCGGGATTGCCGTCAGGATACCAGAAAACTGCCGTGTCGTTGAAGACCAGTTTTTCGACATTTGAGAGCGTGTCAGTGCCATCGGGTCCCGCCACTTTCAAGCTAGTGCCGTTCAGAGGTGTGATGGAGTAACTTGACCGAAGCCCGGAAAAAATCGCGGTGTCATATCCTCCACCGCCATCGATTGTGTCGTTGCCGGCATTTCCTCGGATGACGTTATCGAGAGCATTGCCGATGATGGCGTCGGCATAGCTGCTGCCTGAAGCGTTTTCGATCCAGCAATTGAAGGCAATTGCAATATTGCTTGCGCCTAAACTCAGTGTTCCCACGGGAATCGAACTAAACGAGCCTGGATTGAGATCGATTCCGCAGGACGCAGATGCCGAGGAGGCATTGATGGTATCTGCGCCGCCGGTATCCCAGATGGTCATTGGCGCGTAGTTAGCGGGAGCAATCACCGTCCCGCTGGTGATTGTGTATGTGTCGTCTCCGGTGTGGCTTGCTTTCGCGCCGTACACGTATTGAATGGCGGCAATGTCGTACAGCATCGGCGTAGAGGGATAAATCAACCCACCCCAAGAGTTGTTGTACGACATAATGGTGTAGTATGTATTGTCCTGGCTGGACGGCAAATATGGTCCCGAGCTACCTCCCGTACCTGCATCGTAATTCCCTGGATGCTTAAGCCCGAGAGCATGCCCCAGCTCATGCAGAATCGTCTCGAAACCTGCGGTGCCGGGGGCTGAAGGGGGCAAATTGCCATTGGTGTTGACGTCCAGATAGACGCTGCCGCCTACGTCAACTCCGTTCATCACTGAGCGCGGTGGATATGTTTCGCCGCCAAGCCCTGAAGGAAGTTGCGCTTTTCTGATCTCTATGTTCGCAGTGCCGCCCGCGCTCACTTCCACGAAATTGATATTCGCAACGTTGCTCCACTGCGCTAAGGCGTGACGTACATATTCCATTTCCTGAGCGTTGAAGCTGTAGCTCGGGAGGTCTACTCCTTGATTGTACCAGTTGGGAAAATTGTAAGTTAGGGTGACGCCCTGCCCGTTGCCCAAATTCCAAAGATTGCTGGTGTTTTGGTACAGAAGTGCGTCGATGTAACTCGGGACGCCGGGATAAGCCGAAGGCACTGATTGGTCGTTAGCGTAAGAATATTCCGACACTATTTATAGCCCCTCGGATAATATCCGTCATACGGCTCATACGGGTGCTCCTTTTGATGGGTCGACCACGAACGATCCGCTACAAGAAAGTGGACAAGGATCAGGAGAGCGTCAACGACCCTTTGGGATAGAAACGAGCGCGGACCCAGAAGTCGATAGGCAATTCCGACGCTTCTGATAATTCATAAGTGGAAGTCAAAATAGGACGTCGCAGGCGTCGAATGCCCAATTGTGTGATCGTCATAAACAAAGCGGCCCTCATACGCGCCTTTCTTGAGATAGTGAGTTAACGGGTCGATCTGCGCCGCGGCTACGTCGCTATAGTCCTGCAGATAGTGCTGCGTGTCGAACCAGCTTGAAGGATCGCGCATTTCCTTCCAGCCAAAGTTGTCGTAGTGGGCAAGAGGGTCGAATCCAGCCGCCGCGACGTCGACATAAGCTTTGAGGTAGCCCTTGACGTCGAAGTAAGCGTTGGGATTGCGGCCCTCGTGCCACCCGAATTTCTGATAATGGGTATAGGGGTCCATTCCGGAAGCGCCGACGTCAGGATTGCTAAGCAGATAGTACTCGGCGTCGAAGCTGCCGTGAGTGATGCTGCTTCCTATCGCTGCGTAAGCCTGCCTGCCCTCTTGTTGCCCATACTGCAAGTAGTGCATGAGCGGGTCAATCCCCGCGGCTTTGACATCCGGGTTATGCTGCAGATACAGAGTCGTATCGAAATTCTTGCCAGGATCGCGACCTTCTTTCCACCCAAAATTATCGTAATGTGCCAGCGGATTGATGCCAGCGGCGCTCACGTCATGATTAGCTCCGAGATACCCCTTTGTTGTGAAGTCCGGGTTGGGATCTCGTCCCTCGCGCCAGCCAGAGCTGGCATAGTGCGCCGTCGGGTCCACCGCCGCGTGGAACACATCAAGGTTTTTGGAATCATAGAACAGGTTATCGACCAACGGGCTGTTGCTGACGGTGCTAACCACGCCGTCAGCAAACTGAAGCAGCTCAACCGACTTGGTGTACGTGCCTCCGTCTGATCCCCAAATATACGAATTTCCGAAGCCTGCCAAAGTCGGATGATAGGCGGCCAGAGGTGCTGAAAAGACCGCGGCGTCAGTACCAGGACCTCCGTTGTAATAGTCCCCCGGAAGGGCCGTTCCCCCGTCCAAGATAACTGTGGAGCTTGGTCCGGCTACGAGGATGTCGTTGCCCCGCCCGCCAAAGAGATAATCGTTGCCTATGCCACCTATCAGCCAGTTATTGCCAGAACCGGCAACGATGAAATCGTCGCCATCGCCCCCGTTGATAGTTGTGGCAGCGCCCCCCGGCTGGATGATGACATCTGCTGTGGCTGATCCCGTGAACGTAGCCTCCAGCGCGGCTGGTCCAGCCTCTACTCTCAAAACGAGTTCAACGGCCGCTGAGAGCGGGATCGTGCCTTGCTGCCCCGCGACTCCAACCAGACGAATGCCGTTCAGTATGTTGTCGGCATAGTGTTCAAGGGTTGGATTCCCAGGAAAAAGCGTTTGGTCTATCAACGCTTGCTGAAACGTATCGTCGGCGCCTTGCATGAACTGCTCGACCCGCGCGTCAAAGCCTCGATGCGAGAAGTAGGGATTTCCAACGCCCTTGATGCCGTCGCTCAAGAGCTGCATGCCATCGGTCATAACCTTTTCGAGCGCATTCTTGGCCGCTACGACGTTCTTGATGGCAGTACTCAAGCCTGAAAAGCCTGCAGCCGCGGCAGCATTCTCCACCAGCGTGTACATGGTATCTTTCGTGCTCACCGTCAGCGACCCCAAGCTGACTGAGCCGGCAATATCGGTCGAGAAGTCGTAGTTCACCGGCCCAAACATCATCTCGTTGTGCTGGGCATCCGTGTAGGAGAACATGCCTCCTGGGCCGGTCGTGCCAAAAGACGGGTTATAATATTGGCTGGGAATCTGTGATGGATCCGAAATGCTGAATTTAGTTGCCCAGCCGTAGAAAGTAGTTCCAACAGGATCCCAGCTGTTGTGCGCGTAAATCTCCGAGGAGGGTATAGTTGCAATATCAACCAAACCTTGGAGCTCAAACTTATGAATGCCGTCCTGAGCTGTGCTCCAACCGACCGACTTAATGCTGTATCCTGCTATATTTACATATGAATCTGGGTGTGCCTCGTATGGAGGCGTGTCGTTGTAGGTAACGAGATATCTAGCGACGTATGTCGGCATGATGACCTCTCAGACAGTATGATTTGCAACTACGGAAAACTGGCAATTGAAATAGCTAAAAGTGTTTGGACAGCCCTGTCCCGTCAATTGGCAACCTTACACTGCGACCTTCGGCCGCGGCCGCGTGCTTCCGGCCACCGTCCCGTTGGCTGCGATACGATAGTCGGGTGAGGACGGATCAACGAGCTCGCGCTGCTCTGCCGGCGCAGTCGGGGCGGGCGCAACGTTCGCCCGCGGCAGAACGGGCGCCCGGAACTCGAACACGACTCCATACCGAGCGCTCAGCAGCAAGCGACAAGCGCTTGAAATGAACCGGCGTCGGTGCTCAAGCTCGAAGTCGTCGATCGCGTCCGGCAGCGCCCACTTCGATTAAGACTTTGTCCGTCCCGTCCGAATCTCTGTCGGCACGGTTTCACGAAGTCAGCTGCATCAATGATGGCCTATTGGTCGGTCCAGCTGTCGTTACTCACAAAAGGACTTCGCGCACTGTAGACTTGGATGTGTAGACATGGATCTTTTGTAATGGCGGAAAAAACTAGGGCGGATATCACTTGCAGCTTGCGACCAGCCGGGCGAACTGCAAGCGTAAGCAGCATGCGCACCGAGTTGGGTTCTGGAGGGTTCCTTAAGTCGGTTCGCCCCAGTCTGCGGACGTGTCGGGAGGACGAGGCATGCAGATCAACCTGATGTTTGACCGCTATGCAAGCGCGGCTCCCCAAAGCTTCAAGGATGCGATTCATGCCGCGGCCAACATTCTCGATGCGACCTTTGTCGACAATATCACGCTCAATATTTCGATTGGATATGGCGAGATCCAAGGCAGCCCGGAACCATCAGGAAGCGCTTCGGCAGAGCCATCAGCTGGCATCTATGCAAGCTACTCACAAGTCTTCAATTGGCTGACGCAAAATGCATCCGCGGAGGTCCAATCCGGTATTGCTGCTTTACCCGCCGGGACAGCCATTCAGGGGCAGAATGAGGTCATCGTTTGGTCGGCCGAAGAGCGTCTTCTGGGGCTGCTGCCGCCACACGACTCCACCTTGGACGGCGCCGCCGGGTTCGCCACCGATATACCAACAAGCCTCTTGACTGGCGTTGCGCTGCACGAGCTCACCCATGCCATGTCTCGCGTCACCTACGACCCTCAGCCTGATATATTGGAGCTGTTCCGCTTTAGTGGCGTCGGCACCCGTCTGTTCGACGGAGGCATCCCGAGTTCTCCCTCCTACTTTTCGCTCGACGGCGGTCAGACTGATCTCGCGGATTACGGACAAACCTCAGATCCCAGCGATTTTTTAAATGCCAGCGGGCACACGCCTGACGATCCGTTCAACGAATTCTATGATCCAAGTACCGTGCAATCACTTTCGCGGATCGACATTTTGCAGATGGAGAGCCTGGGCTTCCATGCGGTCCCGCCGCAGCTCGTCCAGCAGCCAACGATCCACGCGAACGATCTGAATCACGCCGCCACGGCCTCTGGTTATAACCATTTTATTGATCTGCTGAACTTTGAAGCGAGCTTTCCGGATCTGATTGCAGCGTTCGGACTCGATCAGAGTGCGATGCAGAATTGGTACAATCAGCAAGAGCCGATCGAGAGGCGGGTGGCAAGCTTCGATGGTCTCGATTATCTCGCCTCCTACCCTGACCTGATTATCGCGTTCAGCAGCGCAGGCACGATGACCGCGGTTGAGGACGCCGGTGCGAGCCACTTCATTCAGTACGGCCACGGCGAACAGCGCTCGACCTCGTTCAACGGCCTTGACTATATCGCCAGTTACAGCGACCTCATCTCGGCTTTTGGAGCGAGTGGCGACGCCGGAGCTTTCCATTTCATTGAACATGGCTTCAATGAGCATCGCGGCACGACTTTCGATGGACTCGACTACATTGCTTCCTACCCTGATTTGACCGGCGCCTTTGGCGCCAACGAGCAGGCGGGGGCCACACACTTTATCGACCATGGCTGGTTGGAGCACCGCACAACCACCTTTGATGGCCTTGCCTACATCGCTGATTATCCGGATTTGATGCTGGCCTTCGGTGCCAATAACGACCTAGGAGCGCGACACTATATCAATTATGGCGCCGGAGAGCACAGAACGACAACCTTCAACGTCGCTGCATACGAGCAAGCCCACCCTGACTTGATCGGAGTATACGCCACCGACGATCAATTTTTGACCGCGTACGTCAACTATTATGCAGCAACCGGTCACTACCTGACCTAAGATCCGCGGCCTTGGTCATCCACTGCATTTTTTGGAAACTTCTGGCGCAGTTAATCACGTCGTCCGCGTAGGCTCACCGTCGGGGCTCGCGCGCGGCGTTCGACGACAATTCAGGCTGGATTGAGAGATTGAGCGTCTGTCGAGGGTTCTTCAAACAGCCTACTAAATCAACCCCAATATAGCTCCCAGATAAAGTCCAACCGTTTCGTGGACGTTCTGACGATATACCCCCGATCGCCACAAGAGAAAGACGCGGTACAGCAGCATGCTCCGGCGCGCTGCCGCGAAATCATCCAAGATCGACAAGGCAGGTGCCGAGAGTAAGTCCCGCATCTTGTTCAGGGTACCGATGTTTACCTCATTCCAATGTTTCATGCGTCGGTTCGCGAACGCCGTCGCTCGGAGATACCGTTGCCAAAAACCTCGGTTTGCCCCAATCAGGTTATTTCTGTGCTGTCGATACATAAGGCTTGGAACAGGGTCGTAGAACGCAATCCCCCCCGAACCGGTCACAACCTGGTACGCCCACCAATCATGGGAGATCAAAGCAGCATCGTCCGGTGCCTGGGCAAGCAGACGTTTGGCCGCCTTGTTCATGACCATCGTATTTCCGCCGCCCATGTTTTGCACCAGCGCATTTTGAAAACTTGGCGCTCGCTGAAACAGCGGCGAGAGCCCGGCGGGGCGGCCGTCTTCGTCAATAAGCTCGGTTCTGGTAAAATAAAGGCGCGGTATATCGGAGGAGCCCGTGGCAAACCATTTGGCCGCCCTCTCGAGCTTGTCGGGAAACCAGATGTCGTCCTGGTCGCTAAATGCGAATAACTCCGCGCCGGAGAGCTCCGCTCGTTTAGCTAACGAAACAAAATTTTGCCAAAACCCTTTTTGGGGTCCTTTGACGAGATCTATTCGCTGCGACACCGAATGGGCAAACTCTCGCACGATATCCACGGTCCGATCAGTTGAACCATCATCGGAGACAATGAGCTCCCAGTCTTGGTGCGACTGGGCAGCAAAGGACGCCAGTTGCTCTTCAATGTGCGCTGCGCCGTTAAACGCAGCGAGCAGTATGACGATCTTCTGATTTCCGGGCGGCATCGTGCATCAATAACCAGTATTCCAAACGACGACCGAGGCGAGCCGCCGCGGTATTGGAGATTGAGACGAGCGGAGATTGAGTGGTCTACAATCCTCCCCAACATAGCATTCCCCTCTCGGCTCCCGCGAGCGATATCTTGTCGAATTCGGGTTCCTCTCGAGCAGGGCGCCTGCCTGCGACATCCACCTCACCGCACCTCGTGTGGTCCACCAATCATTCTGTTTCTTGACAAATACGTCGCCGACTTAAGCGCGACTGGCCGGCAGCCATTTAAGAGTGAGCGGCTCCAGGTTCAGCTTCGAGAAGCGCGCGCGGCGTAACGAGCCATAGCAGATAGAGCAGCGCCACGCCGTGCGTAACGAATGCGACCGTGAGTGGAACATTGAGAAATACCTGGGGAAGCATCGCTCCGGAGAGCAATACGAATCTTGGAGGAAGGCCCGCCGATACCCGATTTCCGATAGCAACGACAAATCCGCATCCCAGGACAACAAGCGGAGCGAGCCATGGCCCGACGGACGCGATACCTTCGGTAGCGAATAGCGAGGCGTTGAAGTTACCGAGCCGATAGTGCTGCTGCATTATGACTGACAGCTGCGCATCGTAAGCACAACTTACAAAGGCTTTGACGACCGAGATCTGACAAAAATATGTTAGGTCGTTTCTGGAAAAAAAATGATTGTAGACATCAAGCGCGATGGCCGGAACAGCGATCATGCGAAAATTGATGATTGAGAATGGCAGCCCTGCTCTGCCTCCGATCAAGAGAACTGCGAGAAGCGCAACCAGCATAGGCAACAGAAGCGATATTATCGCGGCCAGCCGAAACTCGAAGACCTTGATGAGTAACAGAAGAAAGATCAGCCAGAATGGCGCAAATAGCGCAAGCTTGCTGAGCGTTATGGGGTATAGCAAGAATTGCAAGATGATTGCGAGCGCGGCGAGCATATGCTTGCGCCGTGCTACAAGGCCCGCGAAAGCAAACGGAAGGAGGCTGCTGATCATCATCGCGAGAAGATAGTTGAGTATCCTGGGCGTAACCAAATTCTCTCGGGCCGCAGCCATTTCGTCGATCGCAACAAAACTAAAACTGTAACGCGCTCCCGCAAAGACGGCCACTGATGCGAAGCAGAGCAACACGACGAGCAGCTTGTCAAACGCCGCCAAGGAAAGGCGAAAGTCGATCGAGAGCGGACGCGTCCAAAACAACGCTGGCAGCAGGAACAGGGCACCGGACACGAAGGCCGATATGCCGGCAAGCGTATGGTTGTAGTCAAGATCGCTGAAGCAATTGAGCCAGAGAAAGCTCAAAACCATCGCGTAGAGATAGATGCCTACATAATAGCCGATTGTTGGGGGTGCAAGAATGAAGCTGATCCCGATTAGCGCAAATCCCAAAGTGATCACGGCTGCAATCGCTAGCCGTTGAGGGTCGAAAAATACGTGAAACACCGCGGGATCGAACGGGATTGGCGCCGCAGTGGTCGCGAATGCGATCAGGGATGCGCAGCAAATCGCAACAAGTGCGCTGAGCAAGGCGATGCAAGTACGATGGAAACGGAGCGAAGGTTCTTCCAGCAAGGCGGACCTGACATGTGAGAGGCGACAGTTTCAGACGCAGCATGCGCGGACCAAACTTGTTAAGTCAGCGATCGCGTCATTTCAATCTCGGGTCGGGACGGGACGGGAACGAGAGCATCACAATCGTCGGACGGATAGCGCTCCGCGAAGCTCAACAAGTACCAAGCTTGTCCTATCTCGTCCAACGCTCAAACGACGGCAAAACGCTTTGAGCCAACCGATTGACGGCGGCATTCCGGTCCGGGTATTTGGATTCCCGCGACGTCAGCCGACGCGGCGCGTTCACAGGCTGCAAGCGTATTGCGGCGTGGCGCATTGTGCGATTGAATGCGGGCGGAAACCGCCTTCAATCGACGGACGCCCAGGCGCGATGAACAGCTCTCTTGATGGCCGAGCAAGAAGACCGGCCGTTTTCTTCGATCGGGACGGCGTCCTAAACAAGGACATCGGTTTTCTCTTCGAAAGCCACAAGCTGGTTTGGATCGAAGGCGCCCGCGAGGCCGTGAAGGCTGCCAACGACATGGGCTACTTTGCGTTTGTCGTGACCAACCAGTCCGGTGTCGCCAGAGGCCTCTACGAGGAGGCGCACGTCCAAGAGCTCCACGACTGGATGGCGGCCGAGCTCGGCAAGATCGGCGCGCATATCGACGCCTTCGAATACTGCCCGTTCCATCCGGAAGGGATCGTAGAGCAGTATCGGCAGGACAGCCAGCGCCGCAAGCCCGCGCCGGGCATGATCAATGACCTGCTGGAGCGATTTCCGGTCGATCTTGAGCGAAGCTTTCTGGTCGGCGACCAGCCAAGGGATCTCGAGGCGGCTCGCGCCGCCGGTCTCAAAGGATACCAGTTCTCAGGTCCGAACCTGGAGCTGTTCTTGAAGCCTCTGCTGCTCGGGAACTGAAGGCTGCCCTGTCAGGCGCGAGGCCGCCATCGTGATCAGAACGTCCGGATGAGCTCGATCACCTCGTCTTGCTGCTGGCGCGTGATCTCGGCAAACATCGGCAGCGAGAGAATGCGGCCTTGATCGCGATGCGCGTTAAGGAATTGCTCCGGCCGGTGATCGAACCGCGCATAGGCCGGCAGCAATGGCAGCGCGGTGGGATAGTTGATGGCGGTCTGCACGCCATTTGCGTTGAGGTGCGCGGCGAGCGCGTCGCGGCGCGGATGCCTGATCGTGTAGAGGTGGTAGACATGGCTGCGCGCCGACGCGATCTCCGGCACCACGACACCTTCGATCTGGTTGAGGCCGGCGTCGTAGATCTCGGCGGCGGCCCGTCGGGCCTCGGTCCAGGCAGCAAGATGCGGCAGCTTGGCCGAGAGGATCGCGGCCTGCATGCCGTCGAGCCGGCTGTTGATGCCCTCGATATGGTGCTGATGCTTCACCAGTCCGCCATGGCGCGCCAGCATCGCCATCTGCTCGGCGAGCACCGCATCATTGGTGACAACGGCACCTGCATCGCCCATCGCGCCGAGATTCTTGCCGGGATAGAAGGAATAGGTCGCGGCCTCGCCGAACGTGCCGACCATGCGGCCCTTGTAGCGCGCCAGATGGGCCTGGGCGCAATCCTCGATCACCCACAGCTTGTGCTTCTGCGCGATCGCCATGATCGCGTCCATATCCGCGGGCTGGCCATAGAGATGCACCGGGATGATGCCGACCGTGCGCGGCGTGATCGCGGCCTCGATGGCCGCCGGATCGATCGTGAACGTCGCCTCATCGGTGTCGCAGAAGACGACGGTGGCACCGGCATGGGTGATCATCGCCGCGGTCGAGATCCAGGAATGCGCCGTCGTGATCACCTCGTCGCCCGGCTTCACCTTCAGCGCCCGCATGGCAAGGTAAAGCGCGTCGGTGCCGTTGGCACAGGAGACGCAATGAGCGACCTCGGCCGCCGCCGCAAATTCGCGCTCGAAGGCGTCGACATAGCTGCCGCGAATGAAGGCGTTGTCGCGGATTACGCCGACGATCGCAGCGTCGATCTCGCCCTTGATGGACTGGTATTGCAGTTGCAGGTCGGCATACGGCACCGCCATCGATATTCCCCTATTACCTTATTGGCTCGTCAGCAGCCGACGCGCCGGATTGCCGGCATAGGTGCCTGATATCGTGATGTCCTTGGTCACCACCGATCCGGCACCGATGACGACGTCGTCGACGATCCTGACCGGCATGATCGTCGCATTGGAGCCGATCGACACCCGGTTGCCGATCACCGTCTCGCGCCACAGCTCCTTGCGTCCACGGGCCGGGCCGCCAGTGGAGAACGTGTCGTTGACGAACATCACACCGTGTCCGACGAAACAATCCTCGCCGATGGTGACGAGCTCGCAGACGAAGGCATGCGACTGCACGCGGGTGCGCGCCCCGACGATCACACCCTTCTGGATTTCGGTGAAGGGGCCAACGAAGCAGTCGTCGCCGAGCTTGCAGCCATAGAGGTTGCAGGGCGCGACGATCTTGACGCGTTCGCCGAACGCGACATCGCGCACGCTGGCCTGATGCACGTCCGGCCGGTTCACGAAACGACGCCCAGCCGGCTCAGCCGTGGCGTGAAGCGCAGCGCGACTTCCTCGCCGGTCTCGATCGACTCGTAGAGGGCCGAGATCAGCTCCAGGCTCTTGCGGCCCTCGAGCCCATCGACCAGCGCGGCGCGCTGGTTCACCAGACAATCGACCACATGGTGATAATAGGCCTGATGGCCGAAGCCGTAGACGTTGGGCGGGTTGACCGAGAACTTCTCGACGACGTCCTTGTCCGACGGCAGCTCTTCGACAAAGCGCCAGTGGCGGATCTGGTTGACCGCGAAGCCCGAAATCTCGACGGTGCCCTTTTCGCCCAGGATCGACAGCGAGCCCTCGAGATCGGTCGGGCGGGCCGCGGTGGTGGCCTCGATGATCCCGAGCGCGCCGTTGCGGAACTTCAGCGTTGCAACCGCCGTATCCTCCGTTTCGATCTTGGCCAATGCCGTCGCCGCGCGCGCATGCACGCTCACGACGTCGCCGAAGAACCACTCCAGCATGTCCACATGGTGGCTCGCCTGATTGGTCAGCACGCCGCCATCATAGGCCCAGGTGCCGCGCCAGTCGTCCTGGTCGTAATAGGCCTGGTCGCGGCACCAGCGCACCCGGACCGTCCCCAGGATGAGCTTGCCAAAGCGGCCGGCATCGAGCGCCTCGCGTGCCTTGACCACCGGCACGTTGAAGCGGTTCTGCTTGACAATGAACATCTTCACGCCGGCTTGGTCGCAGGCCCGGATCATGTCGTCGGCGTCCTGCAGCCGCAGCGCCATGGGCTTCTCGACCACGGTGTGCTTGCCGGCTTTGGCGCAGGCGATCACGTGCGCGGGATGCAGCCCGCTCGGCGTCAGCACCGCGACGGCATCGATGTCCTTCCGCGCCAGGAATTCGTCCATGTCGTAATGGGCCGCGACGCCGAACTTCCCGGCGACCGCATCGGCACGCGCGCGGATCGGATCGCAGACCGCGACCAAGCTCGCTCCTTCGATGTGATTGCCGCCCAAGAGATCGGAATGACGCTTGGCGATACGCCCGCAACCGAGCAGACCAAACCTGATCATCAAACCGCCTTTCGCTCGGTACTAGAGAAAGGGCTAGGTACACGGCCGGCCCAAAACTTGCAAGCTCTCTATATTCGCAAAACTCCTTTCGAATCAAGCATCTCGGAGGCTAGATGCAGGATCAGGAACCGCTTTCGCCGCGACATTCTCGTTAATGCGATTAACCCCACGGACGAGCGACACCAGGTAGAAAGCCGCAGCTATTGCAGCCGATAGCCCGGTTCGACCGCTTGCTTCATAACCTCGAAAGTGTGGAATATTTACGCTGTCATTTCGTGCTTAATGCCGCCGTACTATCCTGGTTCAACCAACATCCGAACTAATGCGCCGACCCCCCCCCCACGCGCCTACAGCAACCCCATGGAACGTTCGCCTCGGGCTAACTCCGCTCGTTTTGGCCCATACTGCTGTCTGCTGTGTTTCGCTGATTTTCGTAGCCAGTTTATACGCTGATTTTCACATTCTGTTCAGAAAATCGAACGTCGTTCAGGCCGCAACCTGCGTTGCCGGCCTGAGCCTCATCTCAATCTTATTTGCTGTCGCTAGGTTTAGCTTCGGCTACTTCGTATCGTTCTATCTGTACACGATGATCATTGGTTATGTTTGGCTAAGCTACTTCTCGGAATTCAATTACGATACATCCTTGGCGCGTCTGTCCGCCATTGCATCCTTGCTTTCGGCAATTCTCCCTGCGCTATTCATGCGCAAGCCCCTCACCCAGATTTACGCGATACCCGAGAGGATATTTCGGTACCTTCCCGCAGCCATCATGGTCTTCACAGCATTGACTGTCATTCTTGGTGCGTCATACGGATTTAGGATCGTTGGCCTAGCAGAGATGTACAAGTTTCAGCGTGAAATCGCCTATCCCGGATGGATGAACTATCTTATCGGAATGACGTCCACCGCACTCATTCCCTTTGCCTTTGCGTGTTGCTGGACCCGATCACATCGCGGCCAAGCGCTACTCTGTCTCGCGCTCTCAGTGCTATTCTATCCAATCACTCTCAATAAACTCGCTCTGTTTACCCCAGCGTGGCTGGGGTTCGTAACGATTCTACTCAAGTTTTTCGAAGAGCGTACCGTCGTGGTATTGTCGCTCTTGGTACCGACGGTTGCCGGCCTCGTACTTTTTGTTGCAATTGGAAATGCAGCCATATCTATTTTTGGACTCGTAAACTTTCGCATGGTCGCCATTCCTTCCAGCGCGATGGACGTCTACAACGACTTCTTTTCGCGCCATCCTCATACCTTTTTTTGCCACGTTTCGATTTTGAAGTTTTTAGACTGCCCATACAAAGATCAACTGGGCGTCGTGCTCGCCAAAGAGTACCAACTTGGCAACTTCAATGCGTCGTTCCTGGCCACGGAAGGCGTCGCGGCGGTCGGGCATCGATTGGCGCCTGTATCAAGTTTTTTATGCGGCGTGGCCATTGGCTTAGCAAACCGAATGAGCGCCGGCCTCCGCCCTTCATTTATCCTGATTTCCAGTGCGATCCTGCCGCAGGTCTTCCTGAATGTTCCCTTCTCAACAATACTTTTCACACATGGAGCCGCGATCCTGTTCCTCCTGTGGTACATAACTCCTCGAGATGATGAGGAAGCGAGCCGAGAACCAAACCGACGCGCCAATTTCGAGGCAACGGGCTAGGCAAACAGTCGCGATCGCCAACGGGGCAAACCTACCCTGGTCGCCATGGCTCGGTGACAGCTGCTTAAGGCTAGTCCGAATTCGCTCTCGCTAGGGAGCTCGGATATTCAATCGACAAGAGCTCGCGCTGGGGATTGCAGGAGATCGTCGGCAAACGCCTTTACTCCGTTGTAACTGGGAAACACGAACGCCCAGACCTTGCGACGTAAGCGCATACCAGACACCGTGCCCTTAATCAGCCGAGCGGCCCCAAGCTTGAGCTCTTGGCCTGCCGTACGGCCGCCGCAAAACTCGCTGCGAACGCGCTGACATTGCCGCCCTGGTGCGGAACGACGTTCCGAATGATGGGCCCGTGAGCGTCCTGCGCGGCCTGCATCAGGTGGTCGGCCAGCGCGACCGGATCGTCGACGCCGAAATAGCGGGCGCTACCCGCGGTCTGCTCCCGATGCACGTCGATGTCGGACAGGATCATCGGAACGCCAAACGATTTCGCCTCCTCGACGGTCGTGCTCCAGCCCTCGAACCGCGATGGGTTGATCAGCGCGGTTGAAGCGCGCAGCAGCGCGTAGACATGCGGCAGCGGGATAACACCGAGGTGGCGGAACTGCGCTTCAAGGCCGCGCTTCTGAATCTCGGAGTTGACCAGATCATAATAGCCCGGCTCGCGCCGGTCTTCCTTGCTGCCGGATGCACAGATCACCACGTCGATCGCCCGCCCCTTCAGGATCGTCAGGGCGTCGACGACGAGCTGGTGGTTCTTGTGGCGATAGAACTGATTGGGCAGGTAGAAATAGTTCGCCGGCAGATGATATGCCGCGATCACCTCCGACGGGTCGGTGTTCAGGAACGCGGCCGGCGGCTGGGTCGCGAAGCGAACCACGCAGACCTTGTTTCTTGCGCCTGGATAATAGGCCTTGAAATCACGCAGCGCACTCTCGCTGCTCAGCATGATGGTTCGGCCCGAGGCGATTTGCATGCGAAAGCCAAGCTCGCGGCGCAAGCGTGCCGTCGTTGGAAACAGTTGCGGCAGAGAGCGGTGCTGCAGATCCGGAATCCATGCCACTGCCGGATGCGCGAGCCGCCAACCAAAGAAACGTGCCGATTCGACGACGACATCGATCCCGGCGCCTCGAAACGCCGTCGCAGCGCCGCGATCCAAACCAAGCCCCAGTGCCGCGGCCAACCCTGGCTGTCCATCGAACGCTTCCGATCGAACGACCTCGACACCCGGTATCGCGGCGAGCTCCGCGAGCTCATTCCCCTCAGCCCGATTCCCGGCGAAGACAACTGGGACAAATTCGCCGGGCAGAAACCTGGCAAGCGCCGCAAACAGATTGCGCTGATAATTGTAGCCGCCGGCCCAAAGCCGTCGCGAAATGTGACTGAACGCCAACCGCAATGGGCGGGACGTCACGAAGCCTGCCCTTTGAACCAGGCCACGTAATCGGCAAGGCCCCGATCGAGCGGAATGCGCCAATCGAACCCGATCTGGCGCAGCGCGGCATCGTCGGCCAACAGGCTCAGGGGATCGCCGGGCCGGCTTACGCCCGAGTGCCGCACAACGGTATTGCCGCCCCACTGCCGGATGAGACCGGCTGCGATATCGGCAACGCTGGTCCCGCGGCCCGACCCGCCATTGATGACCCGGAAGGCCGCCTGCGACGACGGTGCTGCGACGCTTGCGAGCAGCCTTGCGACATCACGCACGTCGGTCCAGTCGCGGATTTCGTTGCCCGTCCCGCCAAGCGTGAGCACCTGCTCCTTGGCCGCCAGCCGTGAGCAGATGTCCCAAAGCAGCTGCTTGCGCAAATTGGGTCCATAGACCGAGAACAGCCGCACGATCGTGCAGCGGATGCCAAACGACTGCGCGTAGCTCCCGCACAATTGCTCCATCATCAACTTGTGCTGCCCATAGGGCGACATCGGAGTTGCGATCGCGCTTTCAGCGATCGGGCCGACATGGTCGGCTCCATAGACGGCCGCACTTGACGCCGCGATCACGGCGCAGTTCGGCGCGGATCCGCGCAGCCATTCGAGCAGCCGCGCGGTGCTCGCCACGGTCCGCGAAAAGTCCTCGAACGGCCGCTCGATCGAGATGCCGACCGACGATCCCCCAGCCAGATGAAAGATCTGCGCCGGCAGCCCGTGAGCTGTGGCAAGCGCGTTGAGATTGGCCGCGTCGATTTCACCGTTGATCCAGCTCTGCAAACCAAGCCGCCCGGCTTCCGGTGCATCGAGCGCTCCATGCCCGACGCCATGCACCGCATGGCCCGCTCCCGCCAGCTCATGCACGAGATGGCGGCCGATGAACCCGTTCGCGCCTGTGACCCAGACGATCATCGCTCAGGCCTTGTGACAGACAAAAGAGTAGAGCCGGCCCGGTCGATTGTCGAACCGTTCGGCCATCGACAGCAGCGAGCCGAACACAAGGCGTGACGCAAACGCGGTTCGCCACAGCGGCGCCACCGGAACCTTTTGCGTCAACCTAGTCACGATCGCCGATTTCAGGGTCTCCAGCGTATAGGGAAACAGGTTGATCGGGCTTTGCAGCGGCGCCAGCGTGTCGATCGCGGAAAAGCCTGCACTGGTCAGCGCGCCGGTATAGCGATCGAGCAGGAAGGCATGCTCGCCCCCGTAGAGATGATGCAACGGATGCTGCGCGAGGAACTGGGGAAGGTCCGTCTCCTTGCTGATGACATGCTCGCGCGCGGCGATCAGCATACCACCGGGCCGCAGCACGCGAAACATCTCCTTGCATGCTCCCTCGAGATCGCGCGTGTGATGCAGCACGGCGCGGGCGAAGACGAGATCGAACGCCGCGTCGGCGAACGGCAGCCGCTCGGAGAACTCTTCGACCACCTGGATCGGCAGTTGCGTCTGCCCTGCCAGATCGCGGATTGCCGCCGCTCCCACGATTGCGCTCGGATCCGGCTCGAGCGCCGTCACGGCAAAGCCGGTTCGGGCGAGCGCGTAGCTCGCAATGCCGCGGCCGGCGCCGACATCGAGCGCGGCGCCCGATCGGCTGGCCAGCAGCGAAGCGACCGCCTGCCACTCGGAGCTCTGGAAATAGCGTTCGGCAGCGCCGGCCAGCGGATCGTCGTAGAAGGCGTCGAGCACAAGCTGGCGCTGATCCGGCTGATTGCGCAGCCAGACCACCGCGTCCTCCCAGGTGGTAAACTTGCGCTCACCGTTCATCGGGCCCAAGCTCCCTCACCATTACGGCCGGATTGCCCGCCACGATCGAAAACGCCGCGACATCCCTGGTCACGACCGCGCCGGCCGCGACGATAGCGCCCTGGCCCACCGTCACACCGCGCAAGACCATCGCACCCGCGCCGATCCAGGCATCATCGCAAATTCTAACCGGCCCCTCATCAAGCGAGACATCGTTCGGATGTCCACGGGTGAAAATCTGCTGGACCTGTTTGTGCCGCTCGGCCGCCCGCAGCGGGTGCGTGAGATTGTCGAAAACATTCGCCGAATGCGCGATCAGGACGCGGTTGCCGATCTCGATCGACGCCGCTGACCAGATTCGGGTTCCTTCGCCGACGTAGCACCACTCGCCGATCCTGATCTCTCCACCATGCGCGAAGGTCAACAACTCCCCGCGGATTATACTGCTATCTCCGACGACGATTCGATCGCTGTCGCCACGAATGTTGCGGATGCGTGCTGTCCGCATCAATTTTGCACCAGCTCCAAGACGGCAGGTTGCCCGTCCCACGAGTCGTTGCAGCCAATAGTCGAGATTCATCAGCTCAACTCAATCTGGGGCGATGGCGTTAGCAGAGCTGCTCGCTCGTTGAACCGATTGCGCCCGCCGCTGTACTGGGCGAACAGACTCGCATCGTCGCCTCCTTTTTTCGGCGCTACAGTGCGGCACGGTACATTCGTCGGCCCATTTGAGTTGATGGATCAAGTTGCTTGCAGATATCATCGCGGCCCCATACCCTCCGGTCGATCTGTGCACCGTCTATCACGGCTCAATCCGCGCGACGAGGTCGATAAACTGCGCCCATTGCGAGGCCTTGCTGTAGGTCTCCTGCACGCGGCTCCTGCCTGAGGCGGCGATCGCAGCCCATCGAGGCCAATCCTGCAGGCTGCTTGAGATCGCCTCGGCGGCCCGCTCGAGAGCGTCGTAGGTGCGCATCGTGACGCCGTCCTGCATCCCTTGCGGATAGTTGCCGGCATCCGATACGAGCAGCGACCCGCAGCCCATCGCCTCGAAGCAGCGCATATTGCCGCGATCGTTGCCGGCCATGTCGATCGCGCCATTGAGCACGATCTTCGCCAATCCGAACAGCTCGTAGAGGTCCCTGCCGAATAGCGGCAACCTTGCGATTCGCGCGATGGCGTCGGGGCGCCGGTGCTTGCGCAGCGGCAGCAATCGACCGACCGCGCTTTCAGCAAGCCGTGTCAGCCGCGACGCATCGAGGCAGAACACGATCTTGCGATCAGCCGCCAGCGCGGCGACCTGTTCGAGCGTCCTGCCCCGCGCGCTATGATGCCGCGAATATCCACCGACAAACGCCACGTCGATCGGCCGTTCGCCGTGGCCGTACTGCTCCATGACGGGGTCGATCGCGGGAAAGAAGAGCTCCGCCCGGCACCCCTTGCTGCGCCACGCCTCGAGGATCGAGGGGAAGTTTCCAAGCACCGCGCCATAGGCGGTGAGATCAGCATTTCCGGAAGGCGCGGCGCGCCAGCACAGCGTCTTCTTCACACAGCCGGGAAGCTTGGCGACGAACGCACTCGGATAGCGCACCGGATCGAGATTGTAGAACACCTCGGTTCTGTGATGCTCGATCTGCGCAAGCAGAATGGCCTCGAGCGTCGGCGCTTCCTTCATGCCCTGCTCACGCGCCCACTGGCGCTGCAGCACTTCGTCGTCGCCATTCGTGAAAAAGGCTTCAGCTGCGCCGTCGAGTACGGGCTTGAGAAAATGCGCGGCGCCAAACCGATCATGCAGGAACACGTCGCGGCGCGCGTCGAAACTTGACGCTTTTGCCGCGAGCTGGTTCAGCCTCGGCAAATAGGACGGATAGAGACCGCTATTCTGGAACAGACGCATTGGTTACGCGGACCTTGCCAACATCCATTTCATGTTCAAATAAGGCCAGATCCGGCCGACACTCTTCCAATCCCAGCTCTGCGACGCCGTCAAGCGGCCGACCGCCTTTCGAAGCGGCGTTTCATCGACGAACTCGGCGAATGCTGGAACATTCCGCTCGAGCAGCTCTGCCGTCCAACCCGCCAATGGCCCGTTCAGCCATTCCGGCATCGGCGAGTTGAAGCCTACCTTGCGGCGCGCGGTGCGGATACTTTCGGGCATCAGGTTCGCCATCGCCTGCCGTGCCACCACCTTGGTCAGGCCGTCTGCCGACTTGCTCGTTTCCGGCAGCGCCATCGTGTAGGTGACCAACCGCCAGTCCATGAACGGCATGCGGACCTCGATCCCGTGCGCCATCGAGAGCCGGTCGAAATTGCGCAGAATGGTGGGCAGCGTCGTCGAATGGAACATACGGTAGAGGCGCCGGTTCAACGCGCCCCATGTATCAGGCAATTCGTCATCCTCGGCGACCAGCGGCAGCGGCGCAGGGGCGGCCGTAGCGCCTCCACGCAGGAAGTAGTGCCCCTCGCGCCTGATCATCTGCGCGCGCAAGAAGTCTATGCCGCGCTGCGCCAGCTGCGATCGTGAGGTGAGCGCGGCTGCTGCGTTCCGGATCCGGAATGCGGCCGACTGTCCCTCCTGCAGGTAGGCGCCCATCAATTCGTCGGCGCCGTGGCCGTCCAGCGACACGGTGACGTTCTGGCGCCGGAGTTCGCGATAGATCAACCACGGCGCGCTCGGCAGCCCGATATAGACGTCGTCATTGTCGTCGAGGATGCGGTCAAGGTCGGTGAGCGCGTCGGAGCGCCCGATCTCGAGGAAGCTCGGTGCCACCTCGGCCCACGCGGCCGCCTCCTCCGCCATCGGCCGCTCGTCATTGCTGGCGCCGGGAAAGGTCGCGACAAAGGCGTGCCGCCAGGCGGTCGAGTCACGCGGCCCCATGCCGGCTTTCTCATGGGTCGCCATGGCGCAGATCACCGCGGACGAATCGAAGCCGCCGGACAGGCAGGTCCCGATCGGAACGTCGCTGCGCATCCGCAGCGCGACGGAATCCTGAAACAGGTCGCGAAAGCGCTCGACGCGCTCCGTCTCGGTATCCGGAACCGCCGGCAGATGGTCCACGGTCCGCCACCAGCGGCGCACCTGCACACGCCCCTGGCGCAACCACATGCAGTGGCCGCCCTGCAGGCGGCGCAGTTGCGCGAACAGTGTTCGCTCGCTGCCTTCGATCCCGAACGGGTCAAGCAACAGCCGCCGCGCTACGTCGACATCGAGCGACGTTTCGACCAGCCCGCTCCGCGCCAGTGCGCGCTGCTCGGACGCGAACACGAAGCGCTCGGATGACAACGCATACAGCATCGGCTTGATGCCGAAGCGATCGCGCGCCAGGAACAAATCATCCGTGGCCGTGTCGTAGATTGCCAGCGCCCACATGCCGTTGAAGCGCAGCAGCATGTCCTCGCCCCATGCCTGCCAGGCGGCAAGGATCACTTCGGTATCGGACTGGCTGCGGAAGACCGCGCCCTTCGCCTCGAGGTCCCGGCGCAATTCGAGGAAATTGTAGATCTCGC
This sequence comes from Bradyrhizobium sp. USDA 4504, assembly GCF_054063995.1. Classification (NCBI taxonomy): domain Bacteria; kingdom Pseudomonadati; phylum Pseudomonadota; class Alphaproteobacteria; order Hyphomicrobiales; family Nitrobacteraceae; genus Bradyrhizobium; species Bradyrhizobium sp. USDA 4504. Next base: position 4,271,849 of record NZ_JBSSGV010000001.1, read on the forward strand.
CGTTGTAGACGATCACATGGCGGCCATCGCCTGACACCATCGGCTGATAGCCGCCCTCACCGGGATCAATGATGGCGAGCCGGCGATGGCCGAAGGTGACGTTTCGCTTGGCATTGAACCAGGTGCCCTCGCCGAACGGACCGCGATGCGCGATCAAATTGGTGAGCCGCGAGATGTCGGCCGGCTCCACGGGAGCGCCGCGCAGATTGACGATGCCTGCGATGCCGCACATGTCTAGATGGCCTTGAAGGGCAGGAAGCGACTGCTGATGACGCGGAGATCCCGCCAGCACACGGCGCGATAGGGACCGAGCTGCGAGGCGGCAACGGCGGCGACAAAGATCGCCGCCGCCGACACGCCGTAGAGCGACACCACATACCACCATGACGGCGCGTGGTCGAATGACGCGTGGCCGAGCTGCGAACGCAGCGCCAGCGCGATGGCTACTCCCGTGCCGAGCGGAATCAATACGAAATGCAACATCCGTGACCACATACCTGAAAGGCGGAAGGTTCGCCGCAGCAACAACACGGTGATCACCATCTGGGCGACCATCCCGACGCAGGAGCTCCAACCGGCCGCCTCCCAGCCGAAATACGGCAGCGCGACGGCGCTGGTCGCCAGCGTGAAGATGCCCGTGACGAGCGAGATCAGCGCGTTGGAACTGGAGCGGCCCTGCGACAGTAGATAGAACGCAAACACATTGGCGCTGGACCCCAATATTCCGCTGATCGCGAGTACCACCAGCACCAGCTGGGCCTCGGCGGCCACCTCGGCGCCGGTCCATCGATGCAGCAATGCGCCTGCGACCGGGATCAGGCCGCCCAGCGCGCTCGCGGCAAGCACATTGAGAATCCAGGACGAGCGCAGCAGGAGGTCGACCTTGCGATCGTCATCTTCCCTCTGCAGGGTGCTGAAGAACGGGAACAAGATCTCGCCAATCTTCAGCACACCGATATAGACCGCCTCCTCCAGCCGCTGCGCGACGCTGTAGAAGCCGACGAATTGCGGCTGCAGCAGCGCGCCGAGCAGATAGCGGTCCGCCTGCCCGGCGAATAGCGCGCCGCTTTGCGCCGCGAACTGCCAACCGCCAAGCTTGACCAGCGCACGCAGCGCACCGCGATCGAGCGCCGGCCTCGCCAGCCAGTCAGTGATGGCGTGGCGCGACCAGGCGAACGCCATCACGAGATTTGTTGCAAAGCCCAAGGCCTGACAGCCGAGGAAGGTCGAGGCGCGCGGCGCGTAGGGGATCAGCAGCAGCATCGACATCGTCATCACCACCGTGCCCGTGATGCTGATCGACGCGATCCGCCGATAGTCCTGACGCGCCGTGAACAGCGAGAGGAAGACGGCGAACAGGCACTGGAACAGCCAACCGGCGCCGGCCAATGCGAAGGCGAGCCCGAGGTCGTCGGCGGCCGGGCCGCCGAGGTGGAATCCCAGTCGTGCGAGCGGCGCGCCGGCACAGGCAAGCAACGCCGCGATCAGGCCGCCAAGGACGATGGCAAGCGCGAGAGCGGTCGCGAAAAATCGCCGCGCCTGGTCGCGGTCGGACGGTTCCAGCCTTTGCGCGAGTTCCCGCGCCGTCGAAAGGCCGAGCGCATTGCTGAACATCAGCGCCGGCGCGACACAGGCCGTCACCAGACCCGCAACGCCGAACGCGGCGAGACCGAGCCGGAAAATCACGAACGGCAGGATCGCGAGATTGAGCAGCACCGCGACAACGAAGGCGGTTGCGTTCCATGCCGAGTTACCGAGCAGATGGGATGGACCCTTTTTCACCGCCATGCCCGCTTTCGGTCCATCGCTCCGATACGCCTCAAGTGCCTCTTCCGTAAGGGCAAAACCCATTCGGCATGGCGACGGGCTAGCAGCCGGCGCGGTGATTGTCGAGAGTTGGCGGACGGCGGGGAGGTGTGGGACCAGGCCAGGACCGCAAAATACAGGAGCCGATCTTCACGGAACCATGGCTGGTTGTTTCCGACCCCGTTTGTGATCCGGGTAACAGTTGGAAAGGCCTGCCAAATTGTCTATGGCAGATGGGCTCAAGCCCCCGGGCAGCCCGCCCAACAAGAGGTGTCTCAATGCCCTTTCCCCGCGCATCCCAAGCCCTGTCCCGTTTCACCGTGCTGGATTTGACCCGGGTCCGGTCTGGGCCGACCTGCGTGCGTCAGCTCGCCGATTGGGGCGCCAATGTCGTCAAGATCGATGCGCTTCTGGAGGACGGCGGCGGCGAGCAGCCGGGCGGCCCGCGCGGCGGGTCCGATTTCCAGAACCTGCATCGCAACAAGCGCGCCATGACGCTGAACCTCAAGGACCCCAAGGGGCTCGATGTGTTCAAGCGGCTGGCCGAACAGGCTGATGTCGTGGTCGAAAACTTCCGGCCGGACGTCAAGGCCAAGCTCGGCATCGATTACGAGAGCATCCGCAAGATCAACCCGCGGATCGTCTATGGCAGCATCTCCGGGTTCGGCCAGGACGGCCCCTATCACAAGCGCCCGGGCTTCGATCAGATCGCCCAGGGCATGGGCGGCCTGATGTCGGTGACCGGCGCGCCCGGCGGCGGACCGATGCGGGTCGGCATTCCCGTCGCCGACCTCACCGCGGGCCTGTTCTGTGCGATCGGCATCCTCACGGCGCTGCTGGAGCGCGACGTATCCGGCGAAGGCCAGTGGGTGCAGACCTCGCTGCTGCAGGCCCAGATCTTCATGCTGGATTTCCAGGCGGCGCGCTGGCTGATGGAGAAGGAAGTGGCCAAGCAGGCCGGCAACAACCATCCGACCTCGATCCCGACCGGCGTGTTCAAGACCTCCGACGGCTACATCAACATCGCCACGACAGGTGGGCGGATCTGGGAGCGGTGCGCACAGGCGATCGGCGCGCCCGAGCTGATCACCGACCCCGACTACGCGACCGCGCCGGCGCGCTCGAAGAACCGCGACGCGCTGAATGCCAGGATCGGTGCGCTGACCGAGAAGAAATCGACCGAGACCTGGGTGCAGGAGCTGAACGCCGCCGGGGTGCCGTGCGGGCCGATCTACTCGATCGACCAGATGTTCGAGGATGCCCAGGTCAAGCATCTCGGCATGGCCCAGCACGTGCCCAATGACGAGAACCGGCAGATCCAGCTGGTCAGCCAGCCGGTGACGCTGTCGCGGACGCCGAGCAGGATGGCCGCCCGCCCGCCGGAGTTCGGCGAGCAGACCGAGGAGCTGCTGACCGAATTCGGCTTCGGCAAGGATGAGATCGCCGAGCTCCGTCAGCGCAAGGTGGTTTGACGGTATCAAGCCACCAACGCCCTAGCGGTTCGAGGTCGCCAGAATCCCGGACCGCGACTACGCCCGTGCAGGCCGCAACATTCGTCCGAGCCCGACGAACGCCTTGTCGATCACCGGCCAGAACAGCAGCACGATCGCCAGTGTCGTGATGGTTCCGACCAGGCCGTTTGACCAGAACACCTTCATGTCGCCGCCGGAGCCGATCATCGAGAGGCGGAACGCATCCTCGGCGCGGTTGCCGAGCACCAATGCCAGGGTGAACGGCGCGAGCGGGATCCCGATCTTCTTGAAGACGTAGCCGACGACGCCGAAGCCCAGCATCAGCCAGATATCGAACATCGCATTCTGGATCGCATAGGCGCCGATCGCGCAGGACACCACGATCATCGGGGCTACGGCCGCGAACGGCACGCGCAGGATCGAGGCGAAGATCGGCACCGTGGTCAGCACCAGCACCAGGCCGACGACATTGCCGAGATACATCGAAGCGATCAGGCCCCAGACGAAATCCTTGTGTTCGACGAAGAGCAGCGGGCCAGGATTGAGGCCCCACACCATCAAGCCGCCGAGCAGGATCGCAGCAGTCCCCGAGCCGGGAATGCCGAGCGCCAGCATCGGCAACAGCGCCGAGGTGCCCGAGGCATGCGCGGCGGTCTCGGGCGCGAACACGCCCTCGATCCGGCCCTTGCCAAAGCTCTCCTGATCCTTGGCGAAGCGCTTGGCGAGATTGTAGCCCATGAAGGAGGCCGCGATCGCGCCGCCCGGCGTGATGCCGAGCCAACAGCCGATCACCGACGAGCGCAGCAGCGTCACCCAGTATTTCGGCAGGTCCTTCCACACCGAGAGCACGACACGCAGGCTGATGCCGGCGGCGTGTCCGCGCAGCGCGAGGCGCTCCTCCATCGTGAGCAGGATCTCGCTGATGCCGAACAGGCCGATGACAGCGACGAGGAAGTTGATGCCGCGCAAGAGCTCCGCGGAGCCGAACGTCATGCGCAGCTGCCCGGACACCGTATCCATGCCGACGCCGGCGAGCAGCAGCCCGAGCGACATCGAGATGACCGTCTTGTGCTTGGCCTCACGGCCGAGGCCGACGAAGGAACAGAAGGTCAGGAGATAGACGGCGAAGAATTCCGGTGGGCCGAACCTCAGCGCAAACGACGAGATCATCGGCGCCAGGAAGGTGATCAGCAGCACCGCGACCAGCGAACCGACGAAGGAGGAGGTGAACGCCGCGGTGAGCGCTTCGGCCGCCCTGCCCTGCTGCGCCATCGGATAGCCGTCGAAGGTGGTCGCGACCGACCAGGCTTCGCCCGGGATGTTGAACAGGATCGAGGTGATGGCGCCGCCGAACAGCGCGCCCCAGTAGATGCACGACAGCATCACGATGGCGGACGTCGGATCCATCGTGAAGGTCAGCGGCAGCAGGATCGCGACGCCGTTGGGGCCGCCAAGCCCGGGCAGCACGCCGACGAAGATGCCGAGCACAAGGCCGACCATCATCAACAGCAGCGTCTTCCACGTCAAAAGGACGGCAAAGCCGTGCAGCAGGAGACCGAAAGCTTCCATGGTTCGACCCGGTTCGCTAGCGGCCGAGAGCCGCTTCGAGCGGCCCCTTCGGCATGATGACGTCGAATGCGATGTCGAAGGTCACGAACATTGCGGCGGTGAAGACGAAGGCGGTCAGCAGCGACTTCCACAGCGCGATCTTGCCGACGAGGCGCATGAAGCCTGCGATCAGGAGAAAGCTCGCAACGTAGAGGCCGAGATATTGGGTGGCGAAGCAGAACAGCAATGTCGGCACGAACACCGCCATCACCCGGCGAAGCTGGCCGCGGCTGACAAAGGTCTCGGCAGCCTCCTGGCGCGAGACAAAGGCGGCACCCAGGCCATAGAGGCTGGCACCGCCGAGGATCACCGAGAGGTAGAACGGAAAATAGCCCGGCTGCGGCCCGGTCGAGTCCCACGACGCACCGGTGCGCCAATTGTCCCAGCCGAGCACCACGGCGAGCGCAAGCAGAAGCAGCGACACAACGACGTCGATGACGCCGGTGCTGACGACCGCCGGCGAGTTATCTTCAGGTGCGGTCGGATCGTCGACGACGATCTCAAGTTCGGTATTGGACATGGATGAGACGGTCTGGGTTGCGAGGGCAACGATTGGGATAGCGCGCTGATGCAACCACCGTCAATGCAGCCTTCAGTTAAACAGTGGAACGTTCGGGAAAGGCGCTCGCAAGTGCAGCACGCTCCGGCTTGAGAACGCCGCGCTCGGTGATCAATCCGGTCACCAGCCGCGCCGGCGTGACGTCGAAGCCGAAATTGGCCACCGACGAGCCGTCCGGAACCACGCGCACGGTCTCGATCCGGCCATCCGCCGTGCGTCCCGTGAGGTGCGTCACCTCGTCGGCAGCGCGCTGCTCGATCGGAATCTGCCTGACACCGTCATCGATACCAAAGTCGATGGTCGGCGACGGCAGCGCAACATAGAACGGCACGCTGTTGTCGTGGGCCGCGAGCGCTTTCAGATAGGTGCCGATCTTGTTGCAGACGTCGCCATTGGCGGCGACGCGATCGGTCCCGACGATCGCGAGATCGACCATGCGATGCTGCATCAGATGGCCGCCGGTGTTGTCGGGGATCACGGTGTGCGGCACGCCGTGGTGACCGAGTTCCCAGGCGGTGAGCGAAGCGCCCTGATTGCGCGGACGCGTCTCGTCGACCCAGACATGGACCGGAATGCCGCGATCGTGCGCCTGGTAGATCGGCGATGTCGCCGTTCCCCAATCCACGGTTGCAAGCCAGCCGGCGTTGCAATGCGTCAGGACGTTCACCACCTCGCCCGGCTTCTTGGTCGCGGCGATCGTCTCGATCAGGCCGAGCCCGTGACGGCCGATCTCGCGGTTGATCTCGACATCCTCATCGGCGATCTCGCGCGCGCGGGCATAGGCCGCCTCGGCGCGGGCCGAAGCCGCAAGCGGCGCCAGCGCGCGCTGCATCTCGTCAACGGCCCATTTCAGATTGATCGCGGTCGGCCGGGTCGCCAGCAACATCCTGCCGGCGCGCTCGAGCGCCGCATCGGAGGCATCGGCGCGCATCGCGAGCGCCATGCCATAGGCTGCGGTCGCGCCGATCAGCGGCGCGCCGCGGACCAGCATCGAGCGGATCGCCTCGCCGGCCTCGTCGGCAGTCGTAAGTTTGGCGACGATGAATTCATGCGGCAACCGGCGCTGATCGATCGCGCCGACGGACCAGCCGTCGGGCTCGAGCCAGATGCTGCGAAAATGTCGTCCATCGACTTTCATGTCTTACGCCCTTCGCGTCGCGCGCTCGCTAGAGGACTTCTTCACGACCGTAGCACCCGTCCGGCGACGACATCGAGCTTGGCCAGCAGTTGCGGATCGCGGGCCGCGGGCGCCGTGATCAGCGCGGTATCAAGCGCCCGATCCGAACCGACCGGACACGGCTCGTGCTCGCGCGGGAAATCCCGCGCCAGCCGCGCGACCAGCGCCTTTGCCTTCTCGGCGTTCGAATTCAGCACACGGATGATATCCTGCACCGTCACGGCATCATGCGCCGGATGCCAGCAATCGAAATCGGTGACCATCGCCACGCTGGCGTAGCAGATCTCGGCCTCGCGGGCGAGCTTGGCTTCCGGCATGTTGGTCATGCCGATCACCGAATAGCCCTGCGCCTTGTAGGTCAGGCTTTCGGCGAGCGAGGAGAACTGCGGCCCCTCCATGCAGAGGTAGGTGCCGCCGCGGGCGAACACGATGTCTTCGGCCTCGGCAGCGGCGGCGAGATGCCTCGCCAACAACGGGGACACCGGATGCGCCATCGAGACATGCGCGACGCAGCCCTTGCCGAAGAACGAGCTCTCGCGCTTGTGGGTGCGATCGACGAACTGGTCGACCAATACAAACGTGCCCGGCGGCAGCTCTTCCTTGAACGAGCCGCATGCGGACAGCGCGACGAGGTCGGTGACCCCCGCCCGCTTCAGCACATCGATATTGGCGCGATAGTTGATGTCGGACGGCGACAGCGCGTGTCCATGGCCGTGGCGCGGCAGGAACACGATCGGCAGTCCCGCCATCTCGCCGCGTCGGAGCGGCGCGGACGGTTCGCCCCAGGGGCTTGTGATCGCCTCCTCGCGGACATTTTCCAGGCCCGGCAGATCGTAGATGCCGGATCCACCGATGATCCCCAACACGGCTTTGGTCATGATCGCTCCTCACGGTCCCGCAACGGCGCCGGAGGGGTGACCCAGCCCGATCGGGCTCGCCGGACGTTCGGCCATACTGCGGCGCAGTAATCACTGCGCCGCAGCCGCTTGCAAGGCAATTCCAAGTTAAGAGGAAAGCCGCCGGCCCAGTCATTCCGGGGCACCCGAAGGGTGAACCCGGAATCTCGAGATTCCCCGATGCGCAATTGCGCATCTGAGGTTCGCTGCTTCGCATCGCCCCGGAAGGACGGCGGATCCGCTACTTCGCGACGAACCCTGCCGCGTTCATCAGCGAGGCATTCTGCTTGTCGTCATCCTCGAGGAACTCGACCATGTCCTTGCCGGTGAGGAAGATCGGCTTCAGCGCCTGCTTCTCCATGTAGTCCTTGTATTCAGCCGTCTGCGTCACCTTCTGAAACAGGTCGACATAGAACGCCTGCTGCTCCTGCGTGACCTTGCCCGGCAGGAACATCGCGCGCAGCATCAGATACTGCACGTCGAGTCCCTCCTCCTTGCAGGTCGGGATGTCGTTCCAGGATTGCGTGTCGGTGACCTTGGTCTTGTAGGAGATGCGCTCCTTGTCGAACACGCAGAGCGCGCGAACCTGTCCGGCGCGCCAGACTTCGAGGTTCTCGCTGGGATTGTTGACGTTGGACTCGGTGTGGCCGCCGACCAGCTGGGTCGCGGCCTCGCCGCCGGACTTGTACGGCAGATACGAGAATTTCGCGCCGGTCTTCTGCTCCATGAAGACGGTCAGCACGTGATCTTCGCGCTTGGAGCCCGTGCCGCCCATCTTGAACGGCGCGCTCGCCGCTTTCGCGGCAGCGATGAACTCCTTCACGGTCTTCGGACCGGAGGCGTTATCCCACAACACGAACTGGTCGAGCGCGATCACCGACACCGGGGTGAGGTCGCGCCAGTTGAACGGAATCTTGGCCGACAGCGGCAGCATGTAGATCAGCGAATAGGCGATCAGCACCTTGTTGGGATCACCTTCGCTGGACTTCATGTACATCAGCGCTTCCGCACCCGACGCGCCGCCCTTCAGCGACACCACCATCGGCTGCTTCATCAGATTGTTCTTCTGGATCGCCGCCTGCATCATGCGCGCCATCTGGTCTGACGCGCCGCCGGCACCGGCCGCGACCACGATTTCGACCGGCTTGCTCGGCTCCCAGCCGGCAAAGGCCGGCGTGCTCAGCAAGAGGGCCGCGATTGCAGCCGTGGTTTTTACAATCTGTCCCACGTGTTTCTTCCCTATCCATTTGTTCGGCTTGGCAAAACCTGCGAGGTGGCGGGCTCGCGTCATTGTGCCGAGAATGAAGGTGAGTTCAAGCCGCGAACTGCCGCATGGCCTATGACTTTGGAATGAGGTGCGTGCGTCGTTTCGCATAACCGCTTTGCAACAGTCCGTCATCCTGAGAGGGCGGAACGCGCGTCTCGAAGGATCGACGGCCACCAGCCGGGCCGTGCATCCTTCGAGGCTCGCTCCGCTCGCACCTCAGGATGACGGGGTGAGTTTTGATTCAACTTTCAAACAGCTTGTTCGCTGTCGTCCCTGCGAAAGCAGGGACCCATACTCCGCGGCGGAAGTTGTGAACGAGAACCGTCGCTCCAGCATCGCTCAACAATGGATAACTGTGGTAGCGACGGCACCTGAAGCCGCTGTCACTTGCCCTTGAAGTTGGGCGCGCGCTTGTTGAGGAAGGCGTCCATGCCCTCGCGGAAATCCTCGCTCATATAGGCGCGCAGGATCAGGTCCTCGCCCTCCTCGCGCGACAGCGTGCGGCGGATGCGGCGCACCGCTTCCTTGGTCACTTCGAGCGTGATCGGCGCATGGCCCGCGACGAGCTTCGCCGTCTCGGTGGCGCGGCGCTGCAACGTCTCCACATCGGGGACGACTTCATTCAACAGCCCGAGCGCCAGCGCTTCCGGCGCCTCGACGAGGCGCGCCTTGAAGATCAGATCCTTGGTCCGCGCCGGACCGATCAGCGACACCAGCCGCGAGATGTTGGACATCGAGAGGCAGTTGCCGAGCGTGCGCGCGATCGGGAAGCCGATCCGCGTCGCCTCAGTGCCGATCCGGATATCGCAGCAGGCGGCGATGCCGGCGCCACCGCCGGTGCAGGCGCCGGCGATCGCCGCGATCACAGGCACACGGCACTGCTCGAGCGTTCCCAACACACGATCGATCCGCGCCTCATAGTCGAGCGCATCCTGCGCCGTCTTGAACGCGCGGAACTGCGAGATGTCGGTGCCCGAGGCGAACGCCTTGTCGCCCGTGCCGGTCATGATCAGCGCCTTGATGGAGTGATCCTGATTGATGTTCTCACAGATCGCGGCCATCTGCTCGTACATCGCAAAGGTCAGCGCATTGCGCGCCTGCGGCCGGTTGAACGTGATGCGCGCGATCCCGTCCTCGACGGAGTAGATCAGGTCTTCGGTCGAAGTGACGGGCGCGTTCATGTCTCGCTCTTTCTGTTGTTTGCGATTCGGTTTCAGGCGACAGCCTTTTTAAGCGACAGCCTTCGACTGCGCGGCGTCGTGGCCCTTCAGGACCTCCATCGCCGCCAGCACGCCGCCGCCGCGATGCGGCACCTTGGCCAGATCAAGCCCCATCTCGACGCCGGACAGCGTGCCCATCAGCATCAAATCGTTGAAGTGGCCGATATGGCCGATCCGGAACACCTTGCCCTTGACCTTGTTGAGGCCGGTGCCGAGCGACATGTCAAAATTCTCCAGCACGACCTTGCGGAAGTGGTCGGCGTCGTGGCCGTCAGGCACCCGCACCGCGGTCAGCGCCGGCGAGTGTGCGCCCTGCTCCTGGCACTGTGTCTCGAGGCCCCAGACCTTGATCGCCGCGCGCGTCGCCTCGCTGTGGCGCTTGTGGCGGGCGAAGACGTTCTCGAGGCCCTCTTCCTCCAGCATATTCACGGCCTCGCGCAGGCCGAACAGGAGGTTGGTGGCGGGCGTATAGGGCCAGGTGCCGGCCTTGTTGATGTTGATGACTTCCTGCCAATCCCAATAGGAGCGCATGCCCGGATTGGCCTTGGCCACGGCGAGCGCCTTCTCCGACACGGCGTTGAAGCCGAGGCCGGGCGGCAGCATCAGGCCCTTCTGGGAGCCGGCGATGGAGACATCGATGCCCCAGGCATCATGCTCATATTCCAGCGAGCCGAGGCCGGAGATGGTGTCGACCATCAAGAGTGCCGGATGCTTCAGCGTGTCGAGGATCTTGCGGACGTCGCGCGGATAGGTAACGCAGGCGGTCGAGGTCTCGTTATGGACCACGCAGACCGCCTTGATCTTGTGCGCCTTGTCGGCGGACAGCCTGGCCTCGATCTGCTCGAGGTCGGCGCCGTGGCGCCAGTCGCCCGAGATGAAATCGACGTCGAGCTTGAACTTGTCGGCAATGCCATGCCACAGCACCGCGAACTGGCCGGTCTCGCACATCAGGACCTTGTCGCCGGGCTGCAGCGTGTTGACGATCGCAGCCTCCCAGGCGCCGGTCCCCGACGACGGGTAGATGATCACGGGCTGCTTGGTGCGGAACACTCGCTGCATCGCAGAAAGCACGGCGAAACCGATCTCGGCAAACTCGGAACCGCGATGGTCCATGGTCGGCATATCCATGGCCCGCAGCACCCGGTCCGGCACGTTGGTCGGTCCCGGAATCTGCAGAAAATGCCTTCCAGTATGCACGGTCATGAGCGTCTTTCCCGGTCTCGTCTTGGTCGTGGTGAGCCGCTCGCATATCACTATTCGCCGGGTTTGTCCTAGGCCCGGCGGGGGTCCGTCATGCATATCTGACGGCGCTCCGCCGGGCCGGCAGCGCCTCATTCGGCGGCCACCACCTTGCCCGGCACCACCGATTCGTTCGTCTCCTCGAACGGCCGCTCGGGATGCATCAGAAACGCCGAGAAGCCGCCGACCAGCAGCAGGCCCATCGACATCAGGAACGGCAGGTACCAGTTTCCAGTGGCGTCGATGACGAAGCCGGCGACCAGCGGCGAGACGATGGCCGCGAAAGCCGAGCCGGTGTTCATGATCCCGGCGGCGGTGCCGGAATATTTCGCCGCGATGTCCATCGGGATCGACCACATCGGCCCGATCACGAGTTCGGCGCAGAAGAAGCCGGCCGACAGGCAGAGCGCCACCACCGTGATGTCGTGGACGAACAGGATCGGCATCAGCGACAGCAGCGCGCCGGCGAAGCCCACGACCGTCACGCTGAGTCGCGCCAGCCGTACATTGCCGGTGCCCTCGAGAATGCGATCGGAGATGACGCCGCCGATGCTGTCCCCGACGACGCCGGCAAAGAACACACCGGATGCGAACAGCGCCGAGTTCTTCAGATCAAGGCTGTAGTTGTTTTTGAAGAACAGCGGCAGCCAGTTGAGATAGAGCCACAGGCACCAGCCGTAGCAGAAATAGGTCAGCGTCACCGGCCACATCCGCTGCAGCAGCGGTCCCCACGGCACCTTCGGCCGCTCGCCTTTCGGCCGCGGCGGCAAGGTCGCAAGCTCGGCCGCGGTGATCGAGCCATGGTCCCGCGGCTCGTTGCGGAAGTACCAGACCCACGCAACGCCCCAGATCAGACTGACAAAGCCAAGCACGACGAACGCGCCGCGCCAGGTCAGCCAGAGGATCAGCAGCGCGACCACCGGCGGAGTGATGGCATTGCCGAGCCGCGCGAATGAATGCGTCAGGCCTTGCGCGAAACCGCGGCGGTTCGCCGGCGTCCAGTACTGCATCGCGCGCGTCGCGGTCGGAAACGTCGCGCCTTCGCCGAACCCCAGCGCGAAACGCGCGACGAACAGCGCGGCAAGGCCATGGACAAAGCCGGTCATGATGGTCGCCGCGGCCCAGATCATGCCGCACCAGAACAAGGTCTGTCGCGGCCCGAAGCGATCGCCGACCCAGCCGCCGATCACCTGGAACAGCAGGTATGGATAGGCAAAGGCCGAGAACACCAGGCCGAGTTCGGTGTTGGACAGGCCGAGCTCCTTCTGGATCTCGCCGGCCGCGGTGCCGATGTTCACCCGGTCCACATAGGTGATGAAATACATCACGCAGAGCATGGCCAACACGACATGGGTGGCCTTGAACCGAAGCGTCATATCCCCTCCCCCGCGTTTTTTTTTGAGTTTGTTGAGGCGCTGGCTGCTAGGTGCCGACGACTTTCAGATGCGGCGGTGTATTGCGCTGGTCGCGCTGTTCGAGAAGCTTCATCGCCGCCTCGACGCCGCCCGAGCGGTGCGGCACACCGGCGACCGACAATCCCATCTCGACTCCGGTCAGCGCGCCAAGCAGCGTCAGCTCGTTGCACTCGCCGAGATGACCGATGCGGAACACCTTGCCTGCGACCTTCGACAGGCCGGCACCGAGCGACATGTTGAAATTGTCGAGCACGACCTTGCGGAACTGATCGGCATCATGTCCGGGCGGCATCATCACCGCGGTCAGCACCGGCGAGAATTCCGAGGGCTCCTGGCACAGCACCTCGAGCCCCCACTGATTGACGGCGGCGCGCGTGGCGGCGGCCAGCCGCAGATGGCGGGCGAACACGTTGTCGAGCCCCTCCTCCAGCAACATCGCGATCGCCTCGCGCAGCCCGTAGAGCAGATTCGTCGCCGGCGTATAGGGGAAGAAGCCCTTGGCGTTCGGCTTCAGCATTTCCTCCCAGTCGAAATAAGAGCGCGGCATCTTATTGGTGCGCGACGCGGCGCGCGCCTTCTCCGAGATGGCGTTGAAGCCAAGGCCGGGCGGCAGCATGAAGCCCTTCTGCGAGCAGCTGACGCTGACGTCGACCTTCCACTCGTCGTGCCGGTAATCGACCGAGCCGAGTGAGGAAATGGTGTCGACCATCAGGAGCGCCGGATGCGCGGTGCGGTCGATGGCAGTACGGATGTCCGCGATCCGGCTGGTCGCACCGGTCGAGGTCTCGTTGTGGACGACCATCACCGCCTTGATGCTGTGCGCGGTGTCGGCGGCAAGCCTTGCTTCGATCTGGGCGGGGTCCGCGCCGCGGCGCCAGTCGCCGGGTATGAAATCCACCTCGATGCCGAACCGGCCGGCCATCTGCCGCCACAGTGTGGCGAAGTGGCCGGTCTCGACCATCAGGACCGTGTCGCCCGGCGACAGGGTGTTGACGATCGCGGCCTCCCAGGCGCCGGTCCCGGACGACGGGAAGATCACCACCGGACCCCTGGTCTGAAACACCTTCTGGCTGCCCTCGAGGACGGCACGGCCGAGCGCGGCGAATTCGGCGCTGCGGTGGTCGATGACCGGCATATCCATCGCGCGAAGAATGCGATCCGGGACTGGGCTCGGCCCTGGAATCTGCAGAAAATGACGCCCTTGATGCATGAGAACCTCCCAATCGCCGGATTTCGGCTCCTCAGCGAGCTATTTTGCATTCATTTTTTGTCTTTTCAATCCAATTTTGGTATTCGATCGAGAGCATCGACGCGACCGCGCCGGCAAATTATTGTTCAGAATATGAAATCCGCGATTCCCGAAGCCGGGGTTCCAATCACCCCGCCCGCCGCCGGCAATGGCAGCGACCGCCAGGAGGCCTCGCTTCACGGCGAAATCCTGCTGCGGCTCCGCGACTATGTGGTGGAGGGCAACATTCCCGAGGGCGCCCGCGTTCCCGAGCGGCAGCTCTGCGAGATGCTGGGGATCTCAAGGACGCCGCTGCGCGAGGCGCTCAAGGTGCTGGCCGCCGAGGGCCTGATCGAGCTCTTGCCCAACCGCGGCGCGCGGGTGCGCCGGCTCAGCCGGCGCGACCTCGAGGAACTGTTCGACGTCATGGCCGGGCTCGAGAGCCTCGCCGGACGGCTGGCATGCGAGATCATCACCGACGAGGAAATCGCCGCGATCGAGCGCCTGCATTACGAGATGTACGGCCATTATCTGCACCGCAACATGCACGGCTATTTCCAGACCAACCAGCAAATCCACGAGAGCATCGTTGCGGCCGCGCGCAACGAGACGCTGAAGGCCACCTACGCCAACTTCGCCGGCCGGATCCGCCGCGTGCGCTATTCCGCCAATTTCGCCCGCAAGCGGCAGCGCTGGGCCGAGGCGATGCGCGAACACGAGGCGATCCTCGATGCGCTGCGCCGGCGCGCGGCAAGCGAGCTCAGCGACATCCTGTTCCAGCACCTGCGCAACAAGCGCGCAGCCGCCATCGATCACCTCGCGGAGGGGCCGGACAGCGGCCTGGAGACGACACTCCAGAACGACTAAAGGGGTCGGCACAAGGACGGCTGGAGGGTAGCTATCCTTGCCATTATGAATTCATAATGTAATTCTCACGTCGAGAGAATGCATAATCCATGAGCAAACCCTTTGTTGCGTCATGGATCACATCGGATCTGGGATGAAGAACGCCTCCTCGCTCGAACAGCGCCTGCGGTCCGAACTGACCGGCGACGTGTTTTTCGACGCCTTCAACCGCGGCCGCTACGCGACCGACGCCTCGTTCTACCAGATCGTGCCGGCCGGCGTGGTGGTGCCGCGAACCGTCGACGAGGCGCTGCGGACGCTCGCGATCGTCCGCGACGCCGGGCGGATCGTCACCCCGCGCGGCGGCGGCACCTCGCAATGCGGCCAGACCGTCAATGACGGCATCGTGGTCGACCTGTCCAAGCACCTGAACCGGGTCCTCTCGCTCGACGTCGAGAATCGGACCTGCGTGGTCGAGCCCGGCATCGTGCTCGACGATCTCAACCGGCAACTCAGGAAGCACGGGCTGTGGTTTCCGGTCGACGTCTCGACCGCGTCGCGCGCCACGATCGGCGGCATGGCCGGCAACAATTCCTGCGGCGGTCGCTCGCTGCGCTACGGCACGATGCGCGACAACACGCTGTCGATGGATGCCGCGCTCGCCGACGGCACGCTGCTGCATTTCGGCGAGGTGCCGCGCGACCTGACGCGGATCAACGGCTCCGACAGCGGATTGAAGCTATTTCGCGACATGCTCGATCTCGGCGAGCGCGAGGCGCTCGAAATCGCCGACAAATTCCCCAAGGTGCAGCGCCGCGTCGGTGGCTATAACCTCGACGCGCTGGTGCCACGCAACGCGCCGAACAATCTGGCGCATCTGTTGGTTGGCTCGGAAGGCACCCTCGCCTTCACCACGCAGGTCGAGCTGAAGCTGTGGCCGGTGATCCGCAACAAGGCACTCGGCGTCTGCCATTTCGGCAGCTTCTACGAGGCGATGGACGCCGCCCAGCATCTGGTCAAGCTGCTGCCCATTGCCGTGGAGCTGGTCGACCGCACCATGATCGCTCTCGGCCGCGAGATCGCGATGTTCCAGCCGATCATCTCGGCGGCCGTGCGCGGCGATCCGGACGCCATCCTGGTGGTCGAGTTCGCCGAAGAGGACCAAGCCGACAATCTCGCCCGCCTCAGGCAGCTCGGCGAGCTGATGGCCGACCTCGGCTTCGGCTGGGACAAGCCGCAGCGCAAATGGGGCGGCGTGGTCGAGATCGTCGAGCCCGCGCTGCAGACCGGCATCGCCGATTTCCGCGCCGCCGGCCTCAACGTCATGATGTCGATGAAGCAGGAGGGCAAGCCGGTCTCGTTCGTCGAGGACTGCGCGGTGCCGCTGCCGCATCTCGCCGATTACACCGAGCGGCTCAATGCCGTGTTCGCCAGGCACGGCACCCGCGGCACGATGTATGCGCATGCCTCCGAAGGCTGCCTGCATGTGCGCCCGGTGCTCAATCTCAAGCTCGAGGAGGACGTCAAGGCGATGCGCGCCATTGCCGAGGAAGCCTTCGCGATGGTGCGCGAATACAAGGGCTCGCATTCCGGCGAGCACGGCGACGGCCTGGTGCGCTCGGAATTCCACGAAGCGATGTTCGGGCAGCGCATCGTGGCCGATTTCCGCGAGGTCAAGCAGCGCTTCGATCCGACCAACACGCTCAACCCGGGCAAGATCGTCGATCCGCCTGCCATGGACGACCGTTCGCTGTTTCGTTTTTCGCCGGATTATCGCGTCGGCGAATTGAAGACGGTGCTGGACTGGTCGGCCTATCCCGGCGCCGGCGGCGGCTTCCAGGGTGCCGTCGAGATGTGCAACAACAACGGCGCCTGCCGGAAGCTCGAAGGCGGCGTGATGTGCCCGTCGTATCGTGCCACGCGCAATGAGAAGGACGTCACCCGCGGCCGCGCCAATACGTTGCGGCTCGCGATCTCAGGCCAGCTGGGTGCGGACGCGCTCGCCTCCGACGAGATGATGGAGACGCTAAAACTCTGCGTTTCCTGCAAGGCGTGCCGCCATGAATGCCCGACCGGCGTCGACATGGCCAAGATGAAGATCGAGGTGCTGGCGGCGCGCGCGGCGACCCATGGTCTAACGCTGCGCGACCGGCTGGTCGGCTATCTGCCGCGCTACGTCGATCTCGCCTCGCGCTTTGCGCCGATCGCGAACTGGCGCAACCGCAGCCCACTGTTGCGCAGCCTGTTCGAGAGGCTCGCCGGGATCAGCGCCAAGCGCGCGCTGCCGGCGTTTCGCCGCGACACCTTCCGGCCGGACGCCGAGGTGCTGGGTCCAGCCGACGGCCGCGAAGTGGTGCTGTTCGCCGATACGTTCAACCGCGGCTATGAGCGGGAAAATCTCGACGCCGCGATCGAAGTGCTTGTCGCCGGCGGCTATCGCGTGCATCTGCCGAGGCCATCGGACGGCGGGCGGCCGCCGTGCTGCGGGCGAACGTTCCTGTCGGCCGGACTGGTTGAGCAGGCTCGCGCCGAGCTTGACCGGCTGGTTGCGACCTATGTCCCGTTCGCGGCCCGCGGCGTGCCGATCATTGGTCTCGAGCCAAGCTGCCTGCTGACCCTGC
The DNA here is from genome assembly GCF_054063995.1 of Bradyrhizobium sp. USDA 4504. NCBI lineage: Bacteria > Pseudomonadati > Pseudomonadota > Alphaproteobacteria > Hyphomicrobiales > Nitrobacteraceae > Bradyrhizobium > Bradyrhizobium sp. USDA 4504. Next base: position 4,289,203 of record NZ_JBSSGV010000001.1, read on the forward strand.
GCGACGAGCTGCTGTCGCTGCGTTCGGATGAGGCCGCCAAGACCGTCAGCGCGCACGCGCTGCTGTTCGAGGAATTTCTGGTGCGCGAGGCCGAGGCCGGGCGGCTCGCTTTGCCGCTCGGCGCGGTCGCAGGCAAGGCCGTGGTGCACGGTCATTGCCACCAAAAATCCTTCGGCGCGTTCAAGCCGGTGGAGAAGGTGCTGCGCCTGGTACCGGGCCTCGACGTCAAGACCATCGAGTCGAGCTGCTGCGGCATGGCCGGCGCGTTCGGCTACGGCGCAGACACCTATCAGGCCTCGATCGAGATGGCCGAGCTGTCGCTACTGCCAACGGTTCGCAGCGCCGATCCGGACACCCTGATCGTGGCCGACGGCACCTCATGTCGGCACCAGATCAAGGACGGCAGCGGGCGCACGCCGCTGCATGTCGCCAGCGTATTGGCGATGAGCCTGAAACGTGCGAAATCGCAATCCGATCAATCATTGCCGACAAAGGAAAAGGCCCATGGCTGAGCTCACTCTCGAAACTGCCCGCAAGATTCTGGATGCCGCGCTGGCCAAGGGGGTCGAGAAGAAGTTCAAGCCGCTGGTCGTCACCATCCTCGACGCGCGCGGCGCGGTGAAGGTGACGGCGGCACAGGACGGCACCAGCCTGATGCGAGCCGAGATCGCCCATGGCAAGGCCTATGGCGCGCTGGCGCTCGGGATGGGATCGCGGGCGCTGTTTCAGCGCGCCCAGGAGCAGGCCTATTTCATCGATTCCGTGAACACGTTGGCGCAGGGCCGGCTGGTGCCGGTCCCCGGCGGCGTGCTGATCATGGACGGTTCTTCCCTGCTCGGCGCCGTCGGCGTCAGCGGCGACACCTCGGACAATGACGAGATCTGCGCCGTTGCTGGCATCGAAGCTGCCGGCCTGAAGGCCAACATCGGATGACAACAACTGTTTGGTCTTCGCCGCTCTCGCCGCTTGGTTCAAACAAGTACAGCTTCAATTACAGGACGATGACCGACCGGATCGTCAATCCGGTTCCACGGGAGAAGTCCTCCTGGTGCCGGGAACTCTCCGCGCACCGATGACCTATCCACAGGGGCTGCGATGCCGGGCTCGATCCGATCGGATAGACTTGCGAGCTATCAAACAAGCTCAATCTTCTCACACGGCCCAATATGACCGTTCAACCGACTCTTGCCGAGATCGCCGGCATGCTGGAGCAGTCACCCGATTACCGGGTGCTGCGGCGGCTGGTTCCCCGCTCCGAATTTGCTCCAAGCGACGGGCAATCGACCAAGATCGCAATCCTGCTCGATGTCGAAACCACCGGACTAGATACGGCCAAAGACGAGATCATCGAGCTCGGGATGGTCAAGTTCACCTATCTTTCCGACGGAAGGATCGGCCGGGTCATCGATACTTTCAGTTGCTTCAATCAGCCGTCGATCGCAATTCCCATCGAGATCACGGCGCTGACCGGTATCACCGACGAGATGGTCAAGGACCACGGCCTCGATGAGGAGCGCATCAACGCCTTCGTCTCCGATGCGGTCGTGGTCATCGCCCACAATGCCGGCTTCGACCGCAAGTTCATGGAGCGCTATGCACCCCTGTTCACGCACAAGGCCTGGGCCTGCTCGGTGAGCGAGGTCGAATGGCGCGGCCTTGGCTTCGAGGGATCGCGCCTGTCCTATCTCCTGATGAAAGCCGGGCTGTTTCACGAGGCGCACCGTGCGGTCGACGATTGCCTGGCGCTGCTCGAAATCCTCGCCATGACCCTGCCCCAGCTCGATCGCACCGTGCTCTCCGTGCTGCTCGAGCGAGCCCGCCGCAAGACGATCCGGATCTGGGCTGAGCAGTCGCCGTTCGAGCTCAAGGACGAGCTCAAGCGCCGCGGCTATCGCTGGAGCGACGGCGCCGATGGCCGGCCGCGGTCCTGGTACATTGACGTCGATGAGCCCAATCAGACAGCCGAGATCGAATATCTGCAGAGCACGATCTATCAAAGGGAAGTTGAGGTGCGGATCCAGACACTCACCGCATTCGACCGCTTTTCGGCGAGGGCATAGGGCGCTTTCGAGCTCAAAGAAAACGCTCCAGCCCGAACGTTGACCATGTGGGAGTTATCAGGCGAAGCGCTATCGGATGCCCTTCCAGGGGCCGCCGTCGCCTTGGGTGGCAGCAACGGCTTCGGTCGATGTCCGGCGCGCAACGGGCTTCGCTGCTGGAGGGCGTGCCGGGGTGGCAGGAGCCACCGACTGCGAAAGATCCGTCAGTGCCAACATAAGGCCCCGCAAGCTCGCCATTATCGTGATGGGTTTGCCAACTCGCTCGAACACGATCGTGGCGCGGTCCTCACGCCCCAGCAACGAGATCAAAGCAGCGTCCGCAGGAAACGTTGCGGCACATAGCGCCTGGTCGCAGATCAGCGGCTTGACGACGCGCGTGAAGCCGCCAAAGGAGACCGTGACACCGACCTCCACACTGCTGTCGCGTGGCAGCATGATCAGCGCCATCGATCGTCCATCCTTGGTGAGCGCGATACGCCAGTTCAATCGCGCGGCATCACCGTGCGAGATCGTTTCCAGATAGCAGATGCGCCGCGCGTTGCGGACCTCATCGCAAACCTGGATCCAATCGAGGAAAGGCCTGATCGTGCGGGTGTAGTCGCCCGCCGCGGCCGATTTTCCTGGCGCGAAGACGCTCGCCCACTCGAATCCAAGCGAAGTTGCCTTTGTCGGCTCGGATACAATGCTGGCAGGGGCCGCTCCAGTCAGGCTCGAAGGCCGGGGTGCAGGGTCGGACGCGATCGCCGCCGACAAGCCGGCCAAGGCCAATGGCAAGAGCCAAGCAGCAACACGAGGCAAGCGTGATCTGGGCATGGCTTGTTTCCGGATTGATGGCGGCGGATTCAAGCGACAATGGCGCTGCGCGGAGGAAGTCAGAATCTGACGCCGATTGAACCGGAGGCTCCAACGTCGCCCGTGTCCGGCGTGTAGGACACACTTGCCTTGAGGCGCACCGCATCGCTCGCGCGGTAGGCAAGGCCTCCCGCCAACGAGACCGAGTGCCGGAACGTGCCGACCGCGATTGCTACGGAGCGGTCGCCTTTGGCCTCATCCGAGAAGGCGAGTCCCGCCGCCGCCATCGCTGCCGAACCAGCCGCTCGCGCGCGCCGGTCCACCGCCGCCACCTTTCGATCTGTATACATCCGGTCTTCAATGCCCAGCGCGGCGAGACCATCATTCAGTTGCTTCAGGTTGGTCGCATCGTTCGCCGCAGTACCCGCGGCCACATTGTGCAGCGCTACAGCGCCGGGAGAGCCGCCCTGCAGAGTTACCGAATTCAGGCGATGACCGTCTGCTGCGACGTCATATCGAATGCTGTTCACAGACGCAGCATTCAAGGCAGAGGCGACGTCATGATAGGTGCTCCCGAGGATCGTATACGAGGGCTGCGACACGGTTCCGTCGGAATTGACGTGCGAGCCCCCGCCAAGCCAGGTCGCGACCGAATCGGCCGACCGGTACAGCTGCTGCCCCGTGAGCGCATCAGACGATTGCGCTGAGACGATGCCATTTGTGATGCCCGTCAAGGTCCGACGGCCGTCGCTGCCGGTCAGATCGACACCCGTCTTGGCAGCTATGGTCACGGCCGCTGTTGGGTCCCTCTGCCGGACCAGCCCGACCGCGCCGCTTCCGATGTCGTTGATCATGGAGGAGCTCATCGTGGCAATCTGCTGCTCGATCGCTTCGAGCGCGCCGCCGACATTGGTGGAGGGCATTCCATTCACGAGTGTCGAAAAGTGAGTAACCTGCCCGGTCGTGGGGTCAAAGATGGCCCCTCCTCCGAAGGTCGAAGCTGTCGATCTGCCGAGATTATCATTATTGGACATGACAATGTCCTTCGGGCTTGGAGGTTGGATCACCGGCTGCGGCGTCGACACCGGCTGCGGGGCCGGGATCGATTGTGCAGTCGCGGGTGGGGCCGGCACCGGCACCGGCTTCTGTTCGGCGCAGTCCAGTTCGCCGCCCATCGCCTTCCACTGCTGCCTGAGCTGGTCTGTGCAGCCGCCGGGCGGCCGAAATTTCTGCACTACCGGTGTTACCACGCCGTGTTGGACCTGCGCCATTGCCGCTGCAGAAATTTCTTCGAGCCACCAACGTGGGCTCGCAATGAAGGCTGCCCTGTCACAGCTGAAGCACTGGGAGAAGACTATGCAACCGCTCTCAACAGAACCAAGAATATTCTGCTGCCTGCCTTCGACAGCTGGCGTTCGGGCGGATTGACCGACATGGTCCCGGCGTCTCCCGTGCCTGGCACTTTTGATTGGCTTGTCGGCGTTTTCAAAGCCAACCACCGATGGCGTGAAATCGATTTCAAGACCCGACGCTTATACGACCAAGGCCTGGCGCTATTCGCCAACCACGAATTGAACGACGGTAGCCGCGCGGGCTCGAAACAGATTGCTGATTTTTCCAAAGCATTTGTCGATGCGGTTTATGCAAATCTGCTCGTCGTTCAATACAAGGACGCGGATGGAAACATCGTCAAGCGCGAGCGTCGGCGTTTCGCAAACGCTGCCATGACCGCATGCAGGCGCGCCTGGTTCGTTGGTCAGCGCGCCCAGGAAACGAAAGTGCCAGCCATCAACCCATTCTCGCGGATGGGCTTAAAATCGCGGGCCCCTGGTCAGGCCGTGCGAGAGACGCCTACCGCGACCTGGGAAGAGCTTGTCGCCTTCAGGCAAGCCGCAAAGAGACTGGGGTACCACTCGATCGCAACTGCTGCATTGCTGACCTGGGAGTGGCTGCAGCGCGAGGAACATATATTCGGAGTCTTCGAAATCGAGCACTATCGACCGAAAGAACGCCCCAACAGCGTGAGAATTGTGCACCCAAAGAATGGCGAAGAAGCCTGGTGGCCTTTGGTCGACGAGAACAGTGTGCAGCTCTTCCCCGAGTTGATGGCGGAGCTTGATGCTCTCAAAGTCTCAGTCGCTTCAGGACTGGCGTTTCGCCGTGATCATGCTCATCGCAGATCGCCTACTCCTCTCCCGTGGATCACCGAGCGCAAGGATCTGCGCTACCTTCGGCATGTCGTTAAAAAGATAATCATAGCAGCGGGACTTCGGAACGAGCTCTCATTTACGTCCTTTCGCCACGGCGGCTTCACCGAAGGCGCAGACAGCGATCTTACGGACGCTGAACTGCGTGCTGCCGGCCGCCATCGCTCGAGACTACAACTACCCACCTACGCCAAACGCACGCGGAAGCAATTGATCGTGGCCGCCAAGAAGCGCCGCGAGGAGCGAACCAGAACGACCCTCTTGTCAGAAGGCGTGCTCGCTCCTCATTCTTCAATCGTTTCGAGCAATCGACGCGCTTGATTTTCAAAATTCAAGCCGGCGTGCGATTCCGAGAAGGAAAACCCTCGATTGGGTTTCCGCTAACGCCCGGTCCATGTCGGCTTGCGTTTCTCGCCGAATGCCTTGAGGCCTTCCTTGGCGTCCTCGGTCATGGCGAGCAGCGCAATCTGGCTTTCGGTGTAGGCGATGCTCTCGTCGAACGACATCGAGGCGATCGCCCGCATCGCGTATTTGCCGCGGCGGATCGCCGTCGGCGACTTGTCGACGATGCGGCCGATCAACCACTCGACCTTGGCGTCGAGCTCGGCCGCCGGCACGACGTAGTTGAGCAGGCCCGCCGCCTGGGCAGCCTTGGCGTCGAACGGCTCGCCGGTCAGCGCCCATTCGTTGATGAGGCGCGGCGGCGCAATCGATTGCAGCAGGCTCAGCACCTGCATCGGAAACACGCCGACCTTCACCTCGGGCAGACCGAAGATCACGCCATCGGCGGCCACCGCCATGTCGGTCATGCACAGCAAGCCCATGCCGCCAGCCATGCAGACGCCGCCGACCCGCGCGATCGCGGGCTTGGTCGAATTCTGCGACAGCCGCAGCAAATCGGCGTAGTCGACATTGGGACGAGCAAAATCCATCGAGAACGCCGCGCCGCTGTTCTGCAGATCGGCACCGGCGCAGAACGCCTTGTCGCCCGCCCCCGTCAGCACGATGACGCGCACATCCTTGTCGTCATGCGCGTCGCGATAGCCCTTGGCGATGCCCGCGATCACACCGGCGTTGAGCGCGTTGCGCTTGTCCGGGCGGTTGATGGTGATCCAGAACGCCTGCCCGCGCTTTTCGAGAAGAACGCTGTTGTCGGTCATGTTTCCTGCCTGTTTTCTTGGCCCGTGTGCCGGTGTCAGCCGACATTTGCGGCAGGATCGGCGCCGACTGCAAGCAGGATTTATGCGGCCACCGATACCTTCCGGATCCAGACCTTGTTGTCGTGGAACGCGGCCCCGCCGAGCGGTGCGACGGCCTCCGCCCCGGTCAGCATGTTGATGCCGCGCCCGCCGATATGGGACTTGTTCGGATGGATCGACTCGGCGATCAGCACGCCGCGGCGAACGCCGTCGAACAGTTTTGCGGTCAATGTGGTCTCGCCGCGCATGTTGCCGAGCGTCACCGCGTCGCCATCGGCGATCAAGAGCGTCGCCGCATCGTCGGGATGAATCATCACGGTCGGCGCGCCCTCGCGGGCTTGCGACGACGGCGTTTCGTTGAAGCTGGTGTTCAGGAAGCTGCGCGAGGGTGACGTCGCGAGCCGGAACGGATGCTGTGCGTCCGCCTCCTCGATGATGGCCCAGTGGTCGGGCAGCGAGGGCATCTTGTCCCACGCCCCCATCAGCCCGCCGGTGCCGACGGGCACCTTGCCCCAATCGACCTTGAAATGGAACTTCTTGTCGGCATGGGCAAAGCCGTCAAGATAATGCGAGGTGCGGAAATCAGGTTGCAGGTCGCGCCAAATGTCGGCCTCCAGGGCCTCGATCGTGCCGTGCCCGCTCTTCTTCAGCGTCGCATCGATCAGCTGGCGCGGCGTCATGTCGAAGCCGGGATGCACGGCGTTGAGCCGGCGGCCGAGCCCCTGCATCACCTCGTGATTGGAACGGCACTCGCCGGGCGGATCGATCAGCTTCGGGCCGACCGAGATGTGCTGATGACCGCCGCCGTAATAGAGGTCGTCGTGCTCCATGAACATCGTCGCCGGCAGCACGATATCGGCCATCTGCGCCGTCTCGGTCATGAACTGCTCGTGCACCGCGACGAACAGATCCTCGCGGGCAAAGCCCTGGCGCACCAGCGCCTGCTCGGGCGCGACCGTCATCGGATTGGTGTTCTGGATCAGCATCGCCTTGACCGGCCCGCCGCCGCGGAGCGCCTCGGCATCGCCGGTCAGGATGCGGCCGATCTTGGACTGATCGAGCACCCGCGTCGAGGGATCGATCGCGTCGTGGCCTTCGATGATCGACTCGTCGAAACGCCAGATTGCGGCATTGTTGAAGAACGCGCCGCCGCCCTCATATTGCCAGGCGCCAGTGACCGCAGGGATGCACGAGGCAGCGTGCATCTGGGCGGCACCGTTGCGGCTGCGGGTGAAGCCGTAGCCAAGACGGAAGAACGAGCGCTTGGTCTGTCCGACCAGCCGCGCGAACGCCTCGATCTCCTCGACTGGCACGCCCGAGATCGCTGAGGCCCATTCCGGCGTGCGGGTCTTCAGATGCGCTTCCAGCTCGTCGGGGCAATCGGTATAGCGCGCGAGATATTCGCGATCGGCAAATCCCTCGCGGAACAGCACGTGCATCACGGCGCAGGCAAACGCGCCATCGGTGCCCGGCCGCAGCAGGATCTTGATGTCGGCCTGCTTCATGGTCTCGTTGTTGTAGACGTCGACCGCCGCGATCTTCGCGCCGCGCTCCTTCCGCGCGCGCGATGCATGCGTCATTACATTGACCTGGGTGTTCACCGGATTGGTGCCCCAGATCACGACGAGGTCCGAGACGCCCATCTCGCGGGGATCGACACCGGCGATCTTGCCGGTCCCGGCCGCAAAGCCGATACGCGCGATGGTTGCGCAGATCGTGCCGTAGAAGCGCGAATACTTCTTCACATGCGACAGCCGGTTGAGGCCGTCGCGCATCACGAGCCCCATAGTGCCGGCGTAGTAATAGGGCCAGATCGACTCGGCGCCGAATTCCCGCTCGGCCGCATCGAACCGCGCCGCGATCTCGTCCAGCGCCTCATCCCAGGAGATCCGCGCGAACTGGCCGGAGCCCTTCGGCCCGGTCCGGCGCAGCGGGACCATCAGCCGCTCGGCATGATGAATCCGCTCGGCATAACGCGCGACCTTGGCGCAGACCACGCCGGCGGTGTAGGTCTGCTGTTTGGAGCCCCTGACGCGGCCGATCGAGCGTCCCTCGATCACCTCGACGTCGAGCGCACATGCCGACGGGCAGTCGTGCGGACAGGTGGAATGGCGGATATCGACCTTGGCATGCTGGTTCATGGCCAAATTGGTAACATCAAATATCCCCCGCGCCGAGGGGCATTATTGACCCAGCCAGCGCGAAATCTGCTCACGTGCCATGCGGCAGGCGCCGGGACGGGCAGCTATTGGCCTGAGCCGTCCCATCAGACGCGGAAGATGCGGGTGTAGTGCGATTTGATCGATTCCCCTTCCCGCTCCACCGCCACCGGATCGTCCTTCATCGTCTTGATGTCCTTTAGCGGCCTGCGTCCAGCCTTCTCCTTGGCCTGTGCATGGACGGATCTGAGGCCGCCGATCTCGACATTGAGCTGCTGGCCCTCACGCCCGAGCGCGAAGGACTGGAACAGCCTGGCGGCATTCGGATGCGGAGCGTCCTTGAAGATCCCGTTCGGGCCGACAATGATCGGCGACCCCTCGGTGGCATAGACCGGCTCGACCGGGCGGCCGGCCTCCTTCATCTGAAAGATGTTGTATTCGTTGCCGTCGGCCATCACAGCACGCTCGCCGAGATCGAGCTTCTTGGGTGGATCCGTCGAGGATTGCACCTGCATGATGTTCTGCTTGGCGAGTTGCTCGAAAAAGCTCCAGCCGAGATCGCGCTGCATCTGATAGGTCGCGGTCATGATGGTGCCGCTATAGCCGGGATGCGCCTTCACGATTTTGCCCTTCCATTTCGGATCGAGCAGATCGGCAAAGCTCTTCGGCGCCTCCTCGGCCTTCACGAGATTGGTGTTGTAGGCAATGATCGAAAGCCAGACCCGGAAGCTTGCGAATTGCCCGTCCGCGTCGCGATGCTCCTCGGGGTAGTATTTTGCGACCTCCTCCGGAACATAGGGCGCGAGAATACCGTCGCGCTTCCACACGATGAAATGCGCGGCGTCGGACGAGTTGACGACGTCGACGGCATGAATGTTGCTGGAATATTCCTGGCCGACCCGCTGGAACACGCGCTCCGCGCCGGTGCGTTCGACGCGCACCGTGATATCGGGATATTTCGCTTCGAACGCCCTCGCCAGCTTCTCCGCGACCGGCAGATCGGTGGAGGTGTAATAGACGACCTGTCCCTCTTTCTTCGCTGCCTCGATTAGCGTCGGCGTCACCGGTTCCGCCGGTGGCGCGGCGGCCGTCACGCGCGTTGAAAGGGCGGCCCCGGTGAGCACGGCGCCCGAGCCCTTCAGCATGTCGCGGCGCGATAGCCCAGGATGTTTCCTCATATGATTCCCCGCACGCGATGGCGAAGTTGTACACCGTCCTCCCGCTCTTATTCCAATGCGCGAAAACGGAGTCTGTCGTCGACAGAGGCTTCAGGTTGCAGCTAGACTTCTGATCAAGAAACAAGACTAAAGTTGGGGGATTCAGTCAATGGCAAGCCTGCGATACGCCTTGGTGTTTGTCGCGGCGTTGCTGACCGTGTCCATGTCAGGCTCATATGCTGACGCCGAAGACTATCCCGCGCGGCCGGTCAGGATCATCGTTCCCTTCGGTCCCGGCGGTCCGGCCGACGTCGTCGCGCGACAGATCGGCGGCATCTTGCAGGAAAGCCTCGGCCAGCCCTTCGTGGTGGAGAACCGCACCGGCGCCGGCGGCGTGATCGGCACCCTCGAGGTCGCCAAGGCGCCGGCCGACGGCTACACCCTCCTGATGATGTCGAACACCCAGACCGCGAACGAATCGCTGGTGCCGCAGCGCAAATATGCGCTGATGCGCGACCTGACGCCGATCGCGTCGTTGAATACCTCGGATCTCGTGATCGTGGTCCACCCCGCCGTGCAGGCAAAGACCTTGCAGGAGTTCATCGCCCTCGCAAAGGCGCAGCCCGGACGGCTGAACTATGCCTCGTCAGGTCAGGGCACGCCGTATCACATGGCGGGCGAGCTGTTCAAAGCCATGGCCGGCATCGACGTCGTGCACGTGCCCTACCGCAACAGCGGCGAAGCCCGCGGCGGCGTCATCGGCGGCCAGGTCCAGATGATGATCGATGCCGTTCCGGCGATGGCGCCGAATGTCGCCGAAAACCGGGTGCGCGCACTCGCAACGACCGGCAAGATTCGTTCGACGGTGCTGCCCAACGTTCCGACGGTGACCGAGGCGGGCGTGTCCGGCTATGAGGCAACGATCTGGCTCGGCCTGATGGCCCCGGCGGACACGCCGACGCCGATCATCGACAAGCTCAACGCGGCAGTGAACGCCGCAATCAAGCGGCCAGAGGTCGAGAAGCTCTGGGCCGCGCAGGGCGCGGTGCCGATGACCATGACGCCGGAGGCGTTCGACGCATTCCTGCGCGCCGATATCGTGAAGTGGACAGACGTCGTCAAAAGGCTGGACAAGGCCCAGTAAGCGCGCAACGGCAGACCGCGAGCGAAGGAACAGTGCGCATGAAGACGTTGAGCATCCTGAGCGGCGGGGCGGCGCAGGGCCTGGTGCGCAGCCTCGCGCCAGCATTTGAAGCTGAGACCGGGCTCAGCATTGCCGGCGATTTTGGCGCGGTCGGCGCCATGGCCGACAGATTGCGCGCCGGCGTACCGACCGACATCGTCATCCTGACCGCCGCTCTGATCGCGAAGCTGGCTGACGAAGGGCTGGTTTTGCGCAGCTCGATCACGGACATCGGCCGGGTTGAAACCGCCCTCGCCGTCCGGGCCGGCGATCCGTCGGTCACCGCCGACGACGCGGCCAGCCTGCGCGCGGCATTGCTCGCGGCGGACGCGATCTTCGTGCCCGATACGAAGGTGTCGACGGCCGGAATTCATGTCGCCAAGGTGCTCGCGCAGCTCGACATCGCTGATGTCGTCGCGGACCGCCTCAAGATCTTTCCAAACGGTGCGACGGCCATGCGACATCTGGCCGAATCCGGAGATCGGCGGCCGATCGGTTGTACGCAATCGACCGAGATCATCAGCACCAAGGGCATCGTGCTGTCGGGCAGCCTGCCGCCGGAGTGCGGGCTCGCGACGATGTATACGGCGGCCATTCCGACACAGGCATCGTCGGCATCGCAGGCGCAACGCCTGATCGCATTGCTGACGTCGCCGGAAACATCTGCGCTACGCAGCCAGACTGGCTTTGTTTCTGGCCTGACGTCGTAGATGAGACCAGACCACCTAAAGTGCGATGAAATATGTTCAACCGTTATCGCTAGGTCGACAGAATGCATCAGCACGATGCATCGCTTATGGATGCATAAGAGGACCTGCAAATTCGCTGCAATCACATTCTTGAGAAGAATTGCGTCGTCGACATCCAGAGGTAATTGTCGTGTCGTTGCCAACCTGGTTCTCGGTCGGAAGCGATCCAAGGGAAGAGATTGCTGAATTGACGAACGTCAATCTTGTCGATCCCCAGCGCGAAGTTCGTGATCGTGTGCTGCACAGGCACGGACGCGTTCGGCGCGAACACGAACTGATCCTGCCCCGTGCCTGCCCGTGAGCGCTCCGCTCTTGCTGAAGCGCCACATGAAAGCAGTCTGCGGGTCACCCTGCACGCTGCTCGCGTTGATACAGTAGTCATTGGTTGCAGAGCGATGGCCAACGAATCCCAGATGGATCCTATCTGCGGCCGCCGCAGCGGACCCATGTGCAACGGTCGCCGCAGCCCCCACAACAAGAGCGCGAAGCCGCAACGACCACTGTCCGGTCATCGGCCTCAAGTACGGATGCAGCCGATTGGATTCGACTAACCATGATTAAAGACCAAAACCAACGGGCGCCGACGGCTGCGGAGCGCGAAGCAAACAAAGCATTCAAAACTGTCAGGCCGACGGAAGCCATGACGGATTACGCCAAAGCGCAAAAAGCGATCCACGATAATCGAGAGCGCCTAAAAGCCGAACGGCTGGCGCGGGAGGCCGAAGCGACCAACTGCACCAAAGGAGGTTGAGCGTCCCATGTGGACGATCACGGACGACCAAAGTTTGTGGCGGGTGATATGGCCCTGCACTTTCGCCGAGTCGATACTGAACTGGAGATATGGATCGCAAGCAGCGGCGACTGTTCATTCGTCATCAGCAACGAGAGTGTCAAACGCCATCCGGAACTGCCCCCCTTTGCGTCATGAAGAACTGCCCCCACCGTCTGGATTATGATCTTGGTTGAAGGTTGTTTCCGACGTTAATGGGCCGGAGGGAGGCGGAGCCGACCGGAGCCGTCACCGTCGGGCGGCGGCTTGATGAGGCCGCTCTTGCGCTTGGCGCGGAGACGATAGCTGTCGCCGCGGATCGTCAGCACGTGGCTGTGGTGCAGGAGCCGATCGAGGTTGGCGGTGGCGACCACGGGATCGGCGAACACGGTGCCCCATTCGGCAACGCTGCGGTTCGACGTGATCAGCATGGCGCCGGTTTCGTAGCGGCGGCAAGGACGACGCGATCGGTGGGCTAGGAACATGGCCGCGTCTCCGGAGTTGCCATTGGCGTGAATAAATAAGGGAGGGAAGCGAGATGGGACGAGGCGTTTTGCTTTGGCTTTTGGGCGTGCCAATTCCTGTGATCATCCTGCTGTGGTTGTTTTTTGGGCACTGACTACGGCGTAATTGCCGAGCGACGTACACCAACGCAGTCTGCCGGTGCAGCTAATTAGGATCCATTTCGGGCGGCACGTCGAGCGATCGAATGATCGAGCCCTGCCTTTCAAGGCCGTGCAATTAAATCAAGATCGGATAGGCACATCCCGTCGTGCTATCGCTGCGCCTAGCCGGACATTGTGGGAGCGCCGATAATCTTTGCAGAGAACAATGTGCGAGTTGCGCCTGTTTGTCGCATTTTGCCGAGCGTGATTTTGATCGAATCGTCCTTCATACGCGTGATTTCACTGCTCGCTGCGCCCCGCGATCCCGCAAGCGTTAGCGCAAGGATGGCAGCTTGGCGCACAAGACGTCGGTCAAACCCATCATTGCACTCGCACCGGCGATGCGGGCCAATAAGATTTCAGCCATCGCCTATCCATCAAAACATGGCGGCTGGAAGAGCGGGAGCTTCTGCATGCCTCCGCCGCAGTAATTGGAAGATGAACCATGGCACCCACGCCGGCTGCGCGTATTTTAAACTTGGCAGTGTTGTCGTATTTCATGCCAATGCCATGCCGATCAACCGAAAGCTGCTGGAAATCCCGCCCGAGGTCGCCCACCGGTTCGCCGCGGACATGAAGGGTTATCACGCAGAACAGGACAACATCTAACGCGATCGGGTCGCGGTCGGCACGAGGCATATGCTGCTGGGGCAGATGCCGTGGGGCACCAAGCTGCGGGTTGACCGAGGTCAAGGATTATTTGAGTTGATGCGATGAAAACTGTCTGGATCTACACGGACACGGCCAAGACAATCGGCGACGAGGACCACATCAAGGTCTTCGCTTCGATCGAGGCCGCCGAGAAATGGTTCGAGGAAAACGCCCCCGAGGGCGTGGCATTTGAGTACGCTGTCCTGGAGTGAAAATGGCAAAGGCCTTGCTGCTCTCATTGCAATTGCCGCATTGGCTGATAATCGCAGGGGCCGCGCTGATAGCGGTCGGCCTGATTGGCCTTGTGATTAGCCGCCGGCGCCGGACCAATGTCCAGGACGAAGCAACCACAGAGCCAAGTTCCGAGCCACGCCCCCAACTGTCACCGCTGCCGGATCTTCTTAACTCACGACCACGAAAGGATCGGCGTGAGATCTAAGGGTCGCGCGAGCGAAAAAGATGGAGGTGTGGCAGGATCACTGGCTTGTAGCTAGCCACCGTCGGCGCATAGTCAACAAATGATCGAGCAGCGACCAGCTTTCATGGCTTGCAAAAATCCCGGCCCCGGCTGGAGGATCGACATTCTGTGGCCCGATGGCGAAACGGAAGTCATCAAGGGTTTTACGACTGAGCACGACGCCGCGAAGTGGATTTCAGAGCACTCGAAGACGTGGCAAGAAATCCCTGACCAACCGCGCTAGAGCGGTTCGCTGGCGTCCACTCATCGCGACGTCTAGCGGCTTCTCAGCGTGCGACGGCCCCGATTGATCGAGGCACGCCCTGACGTCCGTCATTTCGCGTCGCCGCTTTGGCTTCAAAAGAGCGGACCCTGCTTTTGCGTCGGAATGAAGCCTCGTCCGCGTCGGTAGAGGTTTCTCGCTCGGACCTCCCTCCCCTATTGAGCAAGCCGGCGTTCGCGGGCTCGGCGGCGCATCCGTCCACGGATCGCGACCTTAACGTTAAACCGAAAAACGATGAGCGCGCCCGGCGTGGCAGTCTCTGAGATATTTCATTCTCTCTTCGTCAAAAGCCAATTTCAAAGTTCAGCGATTTGAATCGATGATCCTGGAATTCGGTATCGTGACCACGATCGTGGGATCTATGCTTGCCTTGTATGCAAGCCGGCGTCGTTCGATCATCCTGGAGGCGTGCTGCTGATTGCTGGCCTTAGCTGCATTGGCGCGGGGCTCCCGCGTGTTTGACACTTCGCAGACTGGAGCGCGCCGCGCTCAAGCCATCGGATATGCCTTCGTGGCCTGGGCCCGAGCGCTAGATGCTCTGGGAATTCCGATGTAGCTATTTCTTTGACGCAGGACCATATTTCGCAATCCGAACAACTGGCGAGCGTCGCAGCTCTGACGCCGAAGGCGGTTGACTTGCTAAATCTTCAAAAGAGGATTTCCGCTGTCCGGTTCGTTAGGATCGCGGTGTCACTCGATGGCTGCGAGGCGGATACCTTCGACGAGAAGCACATAACCGTCAGGCCGCATCCACGGTCGCTTTTCCGGCCAACGCTCAAGCTGCTCCAGCGACTGGGCGCGCCTCGTCAAACGCCCAGGATAAGCGGCGCGGCAATGCATTGGAAGGTAACTACATAACCCGGATGCAGGCGAGCAGCTTGGCGCATTGCCTGCAGCGCAGGCCCGTGGAAGGAACTGCAAGAGCCCACGCCAGATCAACCAAGGCCACATCAGCAGATCGTGCGGGCTGGCACGGATCGCCTGCTACAATCTTTCGAGTGCTCTCTCGATATCCGCCGCCCCTCAGCAACCTCTTTACTTTCCGCGCGTGGAACAAAAACATCGGCAGGAGAAACGGGCCTCAGCGAGGATACCGAGCTTGCCGCCTTCCCCGGATTCCTACGGACGCGTTAACCACTTGCTGTTCGCAGCCTAAGCAACTCGTTAACAGGGAGGTGCGATTATGCGGTCTTTGAGCGGAGAAATAGTGAAATGCCCAAGGGCATGGTCAAGCTGTTTAAGGAAGACAAAGGCTTCGGATTCATAAAGCCGGATACCGGTGGGGAAGATATCTTCTTCCATGTCACGTCCCTTCTGCCTGGAGTAACACCTAGCAGGCTGTTGAAAAAAGGCGGTCGCCGCCGACCGAGGATCATGATTCATTGGCTCCGACGAGATTCGGAGATGGTGCGTGCGCGGCGGCGACAATCGAACGGGCGAGCTGTTCAGCTACGTCGACCTGGAAGCAAGGGTGCGGCGTGATCATCCGCTGCGAGGGATCCGGACGATCGTGAACGAGGCGCTGGCGGCGCTGGAGCACGAGTTCGCCGCCCTTTATTCGCCGATTGGACGGCCGTCGATCCCGCCGGAGAAGCTGCTGCGGGCGATGCTGTTGCAGGCGTTTTATTCGATCCGCTCGGAGCGACTTCTGATGGAGCGGTTGGAATATGATTTGCTGTTCCGCTGGTTCGTCGGAATCGGCGTCGACGATGCAGCCTGGGACCATTCGGTATTCTCGAAGAACCGCGACCGGCTTCTGGAAGGCGACATCGCGGCGAAGTTCCTTGCGGCGGTGCTGGCGCAGCCCAGGGTGAAGAAGCTTCTGTCGAGCGATCACTTCTCGGTCGACGGCACGCTGATCGAGGCCTGGGCCTCGATGAAGAGCGTCAAACCGAAGGATAGCTCCGGCGAGCCGCCGGCCCAAGGCGGCGGGCGCAATGCTGAAGCGAACTTCCATGGCCAGAAGCGCTCCAACGACACCCATGCTTCGACCACCGATCCGGAGGCCAGGCTCTACCGCAAGTGGAAAGGCAAGGAGACGAAGCTGTGCTTCATCGGGCACGGGCTGATGGAGAACCGCCACGGCTTGCTGGTCGACGCCTGCCTGACGCAGGCCGGTGGGCACGCCGAACGGGTGGCCGCGCTGCACATGATCGAGCCTCGTGCCGATCGACCGACAGCGATCACGCTTGGTGCCGACAAAGCCTACGATGCAGAAGACTTCGTCAACGAGCTGCGCTCGATGAACGTGACGCCGCATGTTGCGCAGAATACCGGCGGCCGTAGCTCTGCGATCGACGGGCGTACGACCCGGCACGGCGGTTATGCTGTCAGCCAGCGCATCCGCAAGCGGATTGAGGAGGCATTCGGCTGGATCAAGACGGTCGCCGGGCAAGAGAAGACCAGATTCCGTGGCCGTGATCGGGTCGGATGGGCCTTTACCTTCGCTGCGGCCGCCTACAATCTGGTGCGGCTGCCCAAGTTGATCGCGGAGACCGGTTGATGTCCAAGGTGCCCGGCTTTGCCAAGGCCTTTGCCGGCCGCTGGCGCATCGTCGAAATGGACAACTGGGACAGCGACTTCCTCGATCTTGTCGGAGAGGCGCATCTCACCTTCCGTGGCAAGTCCGATGGCGAAATAGCGTTTGGGGCTCTCAAGGGCTTCCTGGATGCTCGCTACGGCACCCGCGACGGATCGGCCTGCGCCGAGTTCTCATGGGAGGGGCACGACGAGAATGATCCGTCCTGTGGTCGCGGATGGGCCATGATCGGCACTGCGGGCAGGCTCGTTGGCCACTTCTACATCCACAATGGCGACGATTCAGCCTTCGTTTGCGAACGCGGCTGAGTTCTTCAACGGCCTGCTAGGCCAGGTGATCGTGTTACTTTCGAACTCGGGGTTGATCGAAGAACCGGACGTAGCCGGGCCGACAAGGTTATGATGGGCTAAGACCCTCACTCCAATGCGAACAACCGATCTGCGCAAAAATCGAAAGTCTCTACCAAAACTTGCCGTACCCATTTCACGACTCGGGGATGCGCACCCTTCTCTCCCATGAGTGCGCATGGGCAGCCCCGCCCGCACAAGACATTGATTTCATTTCGGATAACACGCCCCTAAAAACGCAAGATTTGGCAGTTCGGACCACATCAAGCTGACGATCGGCTGTCCTCCGAACGCGCAATGAGGCCGCGCCAGCGAAGTCGCGCGGTGAGCCCGTCAAGAGGGACGGGTTTGAAGTTCGGTCACTCAGCGTCGCTCGAATCGTGACTGATCACGAGTTCATAACCCGGCAGGGTCTGCCGGCTGACGACATGGCGCAGGTCGTACGCAAACTGTTTGAGCAGCGAGAGCAGCCATTCTTCGTCGGCGACTGCTATTCTTGGCGGCTGGGTGGACCGGTCGTGGCCGAGACATTTCCGCAGTTCGCGCAGAAGCCGGTCGAGGTGAAGCAGGGTTCGTGAGCCGCTAGCGCTCGCGCCAGGCGCGCATCAGCTGATCGGAGAACGGCTTGAAGAGGTAAGACATCACTGTGCGCTGCCCGGTCTGAATAAAGGCTTCGACTGGCATGCCCGCGATCAGCTTCACGTCGCCGAGGCGGGCCATCTCCGCCTCCGTCACCGCAATGCGCGTGACATAGAAGCTGGTTCCAGTCTTTTGGTCGTTCGTGACATCAGCGGACACGTGGTTCACTTCACCGTTGAGCTGCGGCGTGGTCCGCTGGTTGAAGGCGGTGAAGCGCAGCAGCACCGGCTGGCCGACCGATACGCGATCGATCTCATGCGGGGCGATGCGCACTTCGACGACCAGCAGGTCGTGGGCGGGGACGATCAGCATGATCGGCTCGCCGGCGGTGACGACGCCGCCTATCGTGTGCAGCGCGAGCTGCTGCACGGTGCCGTCCTGCGGCGCCCGGATATCGATGCGCTTGAGCTGATCCTCGGCGGCCACCCGCTTCTCGACCAGCTCCGAGGTCTTCGCGCGAATCTCGGCAAGCTCCTTTCCCACCTCGGTGCGGAGATCCTGATCGACCTGAATGATTTGCAGCGCGGTCTCGGTGATCCGGCCCCTCGCTTCGGCGATGGAGGCGACCAGAGCGCCGCGTTCGCCGTGCAGGCGCACCGCATCGCGCTCAAGTGTGGTCACGCGCGTGATCTGGACCAGGTTCTTGCGCCACAGATCGCGCACGCCGACGAGCTCCTGGTCGACAAACCTCGTCTCGCCGTCTTTCGCGGCGATCTGCTCTTCCAAACCGCCGATCTGCTCTCGCAATTGGCCGATGCGCTCGTTGAGCTGGGCCTTCTTGCCTGCTCGGGCGGTGCCGCGCAGCTCGAACAGCTTGTGCTCGCCGACGAGCACGCGCGCCACGTCCGTGTCGGAGATACGCGCGATAAGGTCCGCCGGAAAGTCGACGCGCTTTTGGTCGTCGCGCTCCGCCTCGAGCCGGGCCTGGCGCGCCGCTAGCTCGTCGAGGCTCTTGAGAATGACCAGAAGGTTGGCCCGCGTCACCGTCTCGTCGAGGCGCAGCAGCACGTCTCCAGCCTTCACCCTCGAGCCCTCTCGGACATTGAGTTCGCCCACCACGCCGCCAGTCGGGTGCTGCACCTTCTTGCTGTAGCTGTCGACCACCAGCGTACCTGCGCCGATGACGGCGCCCGCGAGTTCCGTCGTGGCAGCCCAGCCGCCGACGGCGCCGGCGAGAAGGATGACACCCACCAGTCCCGCGCCGAGGTGCCGGCGGATCGAGAGCGGCACGACGTTGACCGGCTCGCGGTTCATGGGCTCGTTCATGGGCTCGCTCCCTCGCTCACGACCTTGAGCGGTACCGGAGCCGGCCGCGGCTGCATCATCTTGGCCAGCAGCGCATCCTTCGGCCCGAGCGCCTGCACACGTCCCTGCGACATCACCATCAACTGGTCGACGCCGGAAAGCGCGCTGGTTCGGTGCGCGACGACGATGACAATGCCGCCGCGTGCGCGCACGCCCATGATGGCTTGCGTCAGGGCCTGGTCGCCCTCCATGTCCAGGTTGGAGTTGGGCTCATCGAGAACCACCAGGAACGGATCGCGGTATAGCGCACGGGCGAGCGCGATGCGCTGGCGCTGCCCGGCCGAGAGCGCCGCTCCAGCCTCGCCGATCTGCGTGTCGTAGCCATCAGGCAGTTGCAGGATTGTTTCATGCACACCGGCCGCTGTCGCGGCGGCGATGGTCGCCGGCACGTCGGGTTCGGGATCAAATCGGGCGATGTTCTGGGCCACCGTGCCGGCGAACAGCTCGACATCCTGTGGCAGATAGCCGATGTGCCTGCCGAGTGCTTCCGAATTCCATTGTTCGAGGGCGGCACCGTCGAGCCGCACCTTGCCGCTTGCCGGTGTCCACACACCGACGATGGCGCGCACCAGCGATGATTTACCCGACGCACTCGGGCCGACAATCCCTAGCCCTTGTCCGGGCTTTAGCGTGAAGGAAACCTCGAGCACCACCGCGCGCCGATCGCCCGGCGGCGCCACGGAGATGGTCTCGACCGCGAGGCCCTTGCACGGCGGCGGCAGCGGAGTCTTCTCCGACTCGTCCGGGAGCTGCGCCCAGTATTGCTGCAGACGTTTCCAGCTCTGCCGGGCGGCGACCAGGCTTTTCCAGTGCGCGATGGCGAGCTCGACCGGAGCGAGCGCGCGCGACGTGAGGATGGCGCCGGCAATGATGATCCCGCCACTCGCCTCCTGTCGGATGACCAGATAGCCACCGACGCCGAGCACCGCCGATTGCAAGGCCATGCGCAGCACCTTGGAGGCGGAGCCGAAGCCGCCGGCGATGTCGGCGGCGCGCCTCTGGCTGGCCATGTAACCGTCGTTGGCCGCCGCCCAACGCGCGGCGAGGCGCCCACGCATGCCCATGGCGTGCAACACCTCGGCATTGCGGCGGCTGGCCTCGGCCAGGGCATTGCGCTGTGCTACCCGCCCGGTGATGTCCCTGGCGTGCGCACGCGTCAGCCGATCGGTGACTAGCGTCAGCAAAACGAGCAGCAGCGCGCCGATCAACGCGGTGAGCCCCAGCAGCGGGTGGAACAGGTAACAGATTGTGAGATAGAACGGGATCCACGGCAGGTCGAACAACGCGGTCGGCCCGAGCCCCGAGAGATAGCTGCGGACCTGATCGAGGTCGCGCATCGGCTGCAGCCCGTCGCCGCTGATGCGCGCCCGCAGCGGCCAGCGGGCAACAATGTCATAAGCTCGCTCCGAGAATGCGCGATCGAGCCAGTCGCCGATGCGGATCAGGATGCGCCCGCGCAAGATGTCAAGGAATGCATGGAAGAGGTAGAGGCCGCAGGCCAGGACGACGAGGCCGACGAGCGTCGGCACGCTGTGGCTCGGCACCACGCGGTCATAGACTTCCAGCATGAAGAATGAACTGGTGAGATATAGCACGTTCAGCATGGCCGTGATCAAGCCGATGCCGATCAGCACGCCGCGGCAGGCCCGGAGCAGCGACGGAAGATCGTGTGCGGTCGGTGACCCGTCGTGATCGCCGGCGGGAGCAGGCCGCGCGCGCCCCCGCCGCCTTCGCGCCAGCCGGAGAAGGATGATTGCCGCCACGATAGGCAGCGCCGCGCGGAGCATGAAATCGCGCGGCCCGTCGAGAGCCGGGCCGAACCAGGCTTGCGCGTTGGCGGCGACTTGAGACCAGCACTCCGAGAGAATGTCCAACACGCGTATCGATTCCTAGGGGCTCTCGACCTCAAGAGACTTTGGCGCGGAGGCGCATCCATGTCGGATGCGTCTCCGCGCGACGGAACTAGGCCAACGGCCAGTGGCTCACGGTCGTCGAGTCCGGGTTGTCCACCAGCACGTTGAAGGTGGCCTTGGCCGTATCGCCATCCGCGTCGGTGTTGACGATCCGGAACTGGATGTCCTGATCGTTCACCGGGGCGGCCACCTGGGTGGTGAAGTTGATGATGCGGACACCCGCATTGGTGTCGACCGGGGTGAAGAAGAACCGGATGTAGCCGGTCGAGAATGTTTCTCCGGCGGCATCGTGATTGCTGCCGGGCACGATAGTATTGCCCAAGTCCGCAACGGTGACGTGGACGTTGCCTTGCTTGAGACCGCTGATGGTTGGGTTCTCGTAGTCGATCAAATCGCCGGCGGAGTTGAACAGCCAATACTCCGCCTTGATGCTGGTGACGTTGCCGATTCCCGCCACGTCGAAGGCCAGGTTCTTGAGGTTGAGGCCGCTGCCTTCATTGAAGAAGAAGCCCTCGTTCATGTTGATCTGCGACGCCTGCCCGTTCTTCACCCCGAAGCCGATATTGTCGGGGTTGAGGTCGTCGGCCGGGTTCGAGGTGCCGAGATCCGCGGTCAGCAACTGGGCCTGGGTTTGCAGTCCGAGGGCACCTGTATCGGCGGCGGGGAACAGCAGTCCGTTGAAGACGATGTTGTGGCCGCCGCTGGTGCTGACATTGAGCGTCTCGACCGGGCTCCCCGACTTGATGGCGCTGAAGTTGAGCGTCTCCGGCGGGTTGGCGAGCGTCTGCAGCACCGTGAAGGTGTAACCTGTGTCGGATACGCTCAGCTGGTAGACACCGTTGCCGCCGGAATCCTTGTAGGTCAGGACTGTATGATCGGTGTTGTATGACTGCGTGAGCCCGGTGATGGCAGCGGCGGCATCGATCGTGACCTTGGCCCCGTCGGCGCCGTCGGGTGACGTGAACGAGTCCGATCCCGAGGAGCCGGCAGTGAAGCCGACGGCCGGATGCTGGGCGTCCTGCCCGGAGAGGCTCTGCACCCCGCTGAGGCTTGGACCATCGTCGAGCAGCTGGAACTTGTTTCCGATGTTGGCCGCCGCGGCGGCGCTCGTGTCACCGTCCTTGTCGGTGGCAGTGGCCGAGAGCGTGATCAGGTCCGCGGCCATGCTGGCGCTGGCTTCGGAACTGTCGCCGACCGCCCCATCAGTGCTGGTGGTGTCGGCGGTCGCTTCCTTGACGGCCCGAAACTCCGAGAACGTGACGGTTCCTGCCGAATCGACGTGAACACCGAAAACGAGATCACCACCTGAGCTCGTCTTGCCGATAACGTCCCCGGTGACGATGTTGTGGCTGGGGTCGTTGGCACTCGCAATACTGAGCAGAACAGCCTGTCCCGACACGGAATCGACCAGCCCGGAATCGACGTTGGCGGACTTGACGCCGAGCGTGTAGCCGCCGACGGCTCCAGCCCCGTCGGCGCCGTAATTGGGTGTGAACAGGCCGCTGAAGCTGCCGGACGTGGTGGTGTTCGCTGCATTGGGGGCGGAGCCGGCCGCGAGATAACTCTCGTCGAGTTGCAACGCCGTGGCGGTGCCGTTCGCCAGCAGGGTCGGACCGTCGTCCTCGAACAACAGGTTGCCGCCGACGCCGGTATGCGCAGTGTCGCTCGTCGAGTTCGAGACGCTGAACGCGAAATTGCCGGCGTCGAAGCTGACATTGGATCCGCTGCCGCTGGTCGGCTGGGCATTGCCGACCACGAAGCGATCCATGTGGCTGGATTGCGCGACCTGGAAGTCGACGGTGTAGTTCTTTTTCAGGCCATCGATGAAGTACGATCCGTCGCCCGCGGCCGTAACGGTGATGCCTGTCGTGACCAACTGTGTCTTCGCGAGGTCGGAATACACCTTGATCGTGTTGCCGAGGATCGGGACCAGCGTCTGGTCGTTGCCGGCCAAGCCGCTGCTGCCGATGCTGGTGGTCGAGACAAGATTGCCAGCCTGAAGATCACTCGTTTCGTTGAAGGCATATATGTGCACTTTGACGGTGGTGTTCGCGTTCCCGGGGTTCACCTGGGTCAACGAAAAGCTCGCCTCCGTCACCGAGGCCACATGCGTGCTGTAGCCGAGCTTCGTCAGATCATGCACGTCTGGATTTGTCAGGGGGAAGTCGGGGTAGTTCACGTGATTGACGACATCGACGCGCACCGCCTCTCCGGGGTTCAGCGCCTGCGAATTGTTGCCGAGGCCCTGTGTGCTGACGGTCACTTTCGAGCCCGGCGCCAAGCCGGTGATGAGCATGTCGGGATCGCTGGTGTCCGCCGCGGCGGTCGCGGTCTGCTCGATGGCCGACCAGTCGTCAGATCCGGACGGCACGTGGCTGAAATCGCCGAAGTTGACGGTTGTCGTCGTGGTAAAGAAGGCCTTCACATCGACGAGGCCGGAAAGGTTAAGCGTATCGGCGTCGTCGATCCCGCTGGTGTTGGTGTGCTTCAGCGCCTCGTACTGGATGGTCCAGACGTTGCCGCCTGTCACGTTGCCGGAGGTGATGGTCTCGTCCAGCACGATAGCGAAGGCGACGGTGCCTGTGGAACTGGCTTGCCAGGTCTGGCCACCGTCCGACGTTGTGCCCTCGCGCCCGAGCAGGATGTGGCTGTTGGAATCGGTGTAGAGGAAGATCTGCGCGCCGTCGCCGGTGGCGAAAATCTGGGTCGGCGTGCCGTTGGTGATCGTCCCCCCCGTGGAGTTCGAGAATTGCAGGTCGGTGACGGTGGTCGTGCCGAGCTGGATGAAATCGGTGCCGGCACTGCCGATCGTCCGCGCCGCAGCTTGCGGAAACACCACGCTCGTATCACCCGACTCTTCGCCGGTGGAGCCAGCCACAATGCCCAGACTGGTCTTGAGAGCCGCGCTCATGTTCGCAAGCAGGAAAGACCAGGCAACTTCGTTGTCGGGCCCCGCCTGAACACCCGTGTCATTGTCAGTGCCGCTGGTCTGCAAGCTCGCGGCTTCGTCGATGATGAGATTGCCATTGATGGTCAATACTGGTGCCATGATTTCCTCCCTTCGAAAGGCGGCGCTCGTTCGTACCTTCTTCGGAACAGGCGGTCGCCGCCCCGGGCTCGCAATCGCCCAACGGTTTCGCTGCAAAACAATGCGCAATCCAAGCGTCAGCTCTTCGGCGATCTGTGGCGCTCGCCGGGAGGGGACGTCAGTTTCTGGAAGTCCATTAAGATGGGACGCAGCGGAAGCCTGTCGTTACTTCGCGCACGCCCCTCCAACGCTGCCTGAATGATCAGACGCGGAGAGAAGTACCTGCAATCGAATGATCAGATGTTTTTGCACGCTATTCTCCCTCGATCTGCTGCAAATTGCTGCGAACGCAAGTGGAGAAGCAAACACCGTCCAACAAATTTCGAGGCCATGCCTCCCAATGGAACTTTGCCAGTAAAGGAGTGAGAAAATTCAAGGTAAAGGGTGAAGAAGCAGTACCACCTATGGGGTAACGCGCATCCCGCACACCTATTTTGATAGGACTGACAATATCGCCCTTTACGTGTGGACACGGCGGGGATGCTGCCAAGAGCGTGCGGACAAGCCGGCGCGATGATCATGCAAGAAGTGCTCTGGAAGCTGGGCCGGAAGGTCAGCTCCTAACGCTGGACGACTCCTCCACAGGCACGAGAGTGCCAAGGAGTGGGCGCCGTTTGAGGTTCCCACGATTCGGACTAGCAGCCTATGCAGTCAATTTCGACGATCGGTCTGGATATCGCGAAGTCGGTCTTCCAAGTGCACGGCGTTGATGCAGCCGGCCAGGTGGTCATACGCCGACAGTTGAAGCGCCGGCACGTCCTGGCATTTTTCCAGAAGCTGCCGCCACGCCTGGTGGGGATCGAGGCTTGCGCATCATTGCATCATTGGTCACGCGAGCTGCGGACGATGGGGCATGCGGTGCGGTTGATGGCTCAGGCCTATGTGAAGCCCTACGTCAAGCGGCAGAGCCTTTCGCTCGATCCGGGACCGGGTAGTAAGACGGCATGTGATCGAAGCCGTCGAGGCGATGGCGGATCGCCGCGAGGCTCCCGACGACAATGCCGACACGGTGAACATCGCGGACAACCAAGATCGCGCCACCATCCGGCCAGAACGCGGCCATGAAGGCGAACAATGATCGCGATGTCAGCAGCGGCGAGGCAGCGCGATCTCGGCCTGGTTGACCCCTATCCCCAAGGTCGAGATCGCACCTTCGTAATGCCAGGATCAGTTGTCGTACCATTCACTGGAATTCCCCGCGTGTTCTTTGCGTCGCTCGAGGCTGAAACGGCGGTGGCGGCATGAGTATGTTTCTTGTTTTCGGACATGCCTTCAGCGCGTCCATTGAGCCGAAGATCGTGCATCTTCTGCACGATCGCGAGGCCTTTAAGAAGGCATTCGTGGCTGGGTTTGAGGAGGCAGCTGCTGCCGGATTTGATGCCGTGGATAAATTGCCGGTCGTGCTCGATGACACGCTGATCAGAACAACCTTCCAAGTGCTGGAAGATAAGTTCAATCGATCAAACGACACATCGGAGCGGCGTAAAATCGTCGCCGAAATACTAAATCTGGCAGAGTTGGCAAAATGATCGCCCCTCGACATCGAATTGCGCGCCCTCTTGCTGCCCGAATCGGAGCCGCTCATGGCGCGGCCGGAAACTCACACTTCGGCATGTCCTGACGGCCCGGCCCACCCCAGAGCTACCCCAAGGCCGGGCCGCTTTTTTCTAATTTTCAGCAGGAATATTACAGCGCATTGGGGGCGCACGACTTCGCCCACCGATCATATCCCATCTCAAAGCTAATGTTGCCGCGGAGCGCAGCCGACCAACAGTGGTGTCGGGCTGGACCATTTCCGCTATTCACGACTTAGGGAATACGCCAGCGCGGAGCGCAAGTCCCTGATGCTTCTCCGCCAACTCCGAATATCAGGGACCGCGTAGTTTGCGCCGGTTTGCGGAAACGGCTTGGTATGATCCAAACGATTTAGCAATCTACGGCTTCAGAGCACTGCTCATGCTCTCTCTGCTTGAGGGATGAGTTGAATTTTCCGAGCGACGACTGAGCATTGTTGCTGCGTCCGGCAAGACCTTTGTCAGTACCGCTGTTTCTCACACTATCGGCGTCTATCAGGCGGGACCACGGGCCACGGCTGGGACCTTGGTTAGAAAAAACGAGTTGGGCTTCAAGAGGGGTCTAAGAAAAATTCTGGGTTCGATGCAGAAATTTCTGCGTCGGGCGCTTACCAAGCACCTAGAAGAGGGAGCCCCACCACGGTGCGCCCCGAATCCCTATTTTTGAAATGCGTGGGAGCGCTTCAGGCGGCGTCGCGAATCTCCGTGTCTTCGGCGAACGAGCTGGCGTCAGCACACGCGTCTTCTGATGCCTTTGTAGTTGATGACGTTGAACGCAGGCGAGCAGTTTCAAATGCGGAGATATGTCGTGCCGCGCAGTTGGCTCCTGCCGCGGCCATGCTGTTCGCGCCATCAGACAAAGAATGAATGGCGTTAGCATCGTACAGTCAAGCGCCTGAGCCGAAAGTGTGCTTACCGTTCCTTCGAATGTTGTCTGGACTTTTCAGACAGGCTCCTCCTGCCAGCATCGCGGACTGTACCTTTTCAAATGACCGTTGCTCGATTTGGCGGACACGCTCGCGCGATATTTCGTACTCCAAGGCGAGCGCTTCGAGCTTCGGGGGATCTTCACTCAAATAGCGTGCTGTGAAGATATGCCTTTCACGGGGGCTTAGCTTCTCAATGGCTGCTGTCAATGCTTGGCGCCGTTGAGCCAGTTCCTGGTGCTCGGCCAACGTCACGTCATGAGTAGGCGACGGATCTACCAGTCGTTCGAGGGCATCGCCGACGTCGCCGGCATCGTTGTGTCGTAAATTCAGGGACAGGTCGCCACGCAGGCGACGGTCCATATTCACGACTTCACGTTCGGGTACCTTGAGGTGAGTGGCGATCGTCTTGACCTGTTCTGGCCTCAGATCCCCGTCCTCCAAGGCGGCGATCGCACTCTTCGATTGCCTCAGTTTGAAGAATAACTTCTTCTGGGCAGCGTCCGCCGTGATCTTCACCAGCGACCAGGAGCGAAGAACAAAATCCTGGATCGTTGCCTTGATCCACCACATGGCATAGGTGGAAAGGCGGATGCCCCGCTCCGGATCGAATCGCCGCACGGCCTGCATCAGGCCGACATTGCCCTCGGAAATGATATCGGCAATGGGTAGGCCATAACCTCGATATCGCATGGCGATTTTCGCAACCAGCCGCAGGTGGCTTGTCACCAGGCGATAAGCCGCTTCACGATCGCCGTGGTTTCGCCATCGCCGACCAAGGGTGGTCTCTTCCTCCTGAGTGAGAATCGGAAATTGTCTAATTTCCGTTAAATACTTCGTCAGCCCGGTGCCGAGCGACGGCAATTTCTGAGAGACAGTTTGAGACATTTCCCCCTCGCAGCGCTCAACAAATTCCCGCCTCTGCCGCGCTCGTCAGAGTCGCGGCAGAGCAACAAAAGCATCGGTCTACAGGGCGGGACTATCGTCCGCCTCATGGCTGCCAAAACGTCGGCCTTTTCGGTTGGAACCATCGGTCCTTCGATCCGAATCGGACTCCAGAAGGCACAGGGCATCCACGATGTCGTCGAAGCTCACGGCTCCATCGATTGTCTGGTTCAATTCTGGATCGTCTTTCACGGCGCAAGCATCCGCGGCCCAAAGCGATAGAATGGCCCGTTTCTCGTACGATGTGAGGTCGAAATCTTCGACAACGTCCATTGGATGAGCGAACGCCTCGGCTGGATGCAGCAGCCCGGCCATCTCCAGGTTCGTTGTTCGTCGGCGATCCGTCTGCAGCGAGAGGCGATCGGGAAACGTCTCGTGCAAAAGAGCCTCCACGGAACGCTGCTCTTCGCTCATCCGGCGTGCGATATACGCTCGCTCCAGGTCCGACAGCCGCGTCTCGAGGAGCCTGCGGTAGCGCCGAATATTGGCGCAATGGGCACGCAGGCGTTCAAGATTTCCCTCGATCATCATTCGTCCCCTTCCGGCTCAGGCGGCCAAGGCACGCTCGGTTGAGCGCAACCGACAAGGCTTTCCACCCGGAGGATTCCGGGGTCCGCCGTCGAGTTCGCACAGGGCCTCGAGGATTTCGTCGATCGATACGGGCTTCTTCAGTCCGGCGGGCGAGCGGACCGACGGGCATGATGTTATCGCCGATGCGTCGGACGCCCAGGATGCCAGAATTGCCCGCTTCTCGGCCGTCGTCAGGCCGGCGTGGCACACGACATCCCTGGGATGTTCGAAAGCGGTGCCGGGATGCAGGAGCGCGTTGAAGTCAAACACGTTGTCGTCAGCGGTCGTCGGCCGCATGGTATCCTCCTTTGCATTGACGACGAGCGGCAGCCGCGCGAAGCCTCGCGCGGCGCCGGTCGGAGCCTGCTTAGGCTGCCTTGGCTTCCAATTTCTGGACATTGTCGGCCGATACGCCGTTGATTGCGATACGGCGCGGCTTCATGGCTTCCGGAATTTCCCGGACCAGCTCGATCTTGAGTAAGCCGTTGTCGAATGCGGCGCTCTTGACCTGAACGTAATCCGCCAGGTTGAACTGCCGCTTGAAGCTGCGGGTGGAGATGCCGCGATAGAGAAAATCGCGCTCAGCCTTCTCCGACTTGCTGCCCTCAATGGTGATCACGTTCTGTTCGGCCGTGATCGCGATCTCGTTGGGCGCAAAACCTGCAACCGCCAACGAAATCTGGTAGCGGTCCTCAGACAGCCGTTCGATATTGTAGGGCGGATAGTTGTCCTCGCCGGCCCGCTGGGCCATTTCGGCGAGGTCAAAAAGGCGATCGAAGCCAATGGTCGAACGCCACAGGGGCGAGAAATCATAAGTGCGCATAGCCAAATCCTCCAAAGAGCAAGATGGTTACGAGCGGCACCGGACACGACCGGTGCCCGTCTCAACGGCCGGACCCCTGAGGCGCCCGGACACCACCGTTCGGTGGCGACAAAAAAATTAGCAAAGTCGTTTTTGGTTTCAAGAGGGGGCCAAAAATTTTTTAGGGCTTTTGGTCCCCAGTAACCTGACCTGACGTCCGTTTCGTTAACAAGCGAGTTATGCACCCGGGCCCGCAATTCGGACAGCGCGGTTGAGGCGCAGGTTCGCCGTCCTCGAGCGCCAGGGAAGCTGCGTGACCCATGGACGGGCCGCGCGTGGAGCATTAGCTCACTTGGGGTGCAGTCCCTTCCAGGTCGGACGGAAGACGAAGGACGTTGGGTTCATTGCTGTCTGGCAACAGCAGCGTGTCCATCTTGAACAGCGGCGGGCTCCGTTTGCAGCTCATCCACTGCATCGAATCCAGATAGGGGATGGGCGGAAGCGGCAGAAGGTGGTTCGCGCGCTCGGGGATCTGCCTTGGGGGACCGTCCAGGCCCCAGGCACCCGCCGGGAGCAGCATTGCCGCATAAGCGAACGCGCCCGCAATCATCATTCGGGCCCGGCGGGCTGAAGTCTCAGCACGAGCGGAAAGGGTATCATTTCCTGTCATCTCATCCTCCTAATTTCGGCAAGCCGATCCAAGCGATGGTGAGAAGGCTGAGGGCGAACACGAGCCAATGCGTTACAGCCGCCCCGCCTTTGGGTGGTGGAGATTGCATGCGCCTGCTCATCTGAAGCTCCTTGGTGCTACCGTTGCTTTCTCGTGGTGGATCGGATGAGCCCGGCCGTCGCCGACCGGGCTCAGGGTTGATCAGAAGTCCATGGACGGCGCGGCAGGCGCCGTCTCCGCCTTCTTCGGCTTGTCGGCCACCAGGGCCTCCGTCGTGATGAGCAAGGCGGCGACTGAAGCCGCGTCCTGCAGCGCGGTGCGGACGACCTTGGCAGGATCGATCACGCCCGCTTTGACCATGTCCTGGTACTCTCCCGTGGCTGCGTTGAAGCCCCAATTGTAGTCGGCGTTCTCGAGCAGCTTGCCGACGACGAGCGAGCCGTCTTCACCGGCGTTCTGGACGATCTGCCGGGCAGGAACCTGGATGGCGCGACGCACGATATCGATGCCGGCCTTCTGATCTGCATTAGAAGCTTTGAGACCATCGAGCGCCTTCAACGCGCGCAGGAGCGCCACGCCGCCTCCGGGCAGGATACCCTCCTCGACCGCGGCGCGCGTTGCGTGCATTGCATCGTCGACGCGATCCTTTTTCTCCTTGACTTCGACCTCGGTGGCACCGCCGACGCGGATCACGGCGACGCCGCCAGCGAGTTTCGCCAAACGCTCCTGGAGTTTCTCGCGATCGTAGTCGGAGGTAGTCTCCTCGATCTGCGCCTTGATCTGGGTGACGCGGGCCTCGATGTCCTTCTTGGCGCCTGCGCCGTTGACGATGGTCGTGTTCTCCTTGTCGATGACGACCTTCGTGGCGCGCCCGAGCATGTTGAGGGTTACGTTCTCGAGCTTGATTCCGAGATCCTCCGATATCGCCGTTCCGCCGCTGAGGATCGCAATGTCCTCGAGCATGGCCTTGCGGCGGTCGCCGAACCCGGGCGCCTTGACGGCTGCCACTTTCAAGCCACCGCGGAGCCGATTGACGACAAGAGTCGCGAGTGCTTCGCCCTCGACGTCCTCGGCGACGATGAGCAGTGGCTTGCCCGACTGCACCACCGCCTCCAGCAGCGGCAGCATGGTCTGGAGCCCGGAGAGCTTTTTCTCGTGGATCAAGATGTAGGGATCCTCGAGCTCGACCCGCATCTTCTCTGCGTTGGTCACGAAGTAAGGCGAGACATAACCGCGATCGAACTGCATGCCTTCGACTACTTCGAGCTCGGTATCGAGGCTCTTTGCTTCCTCCACGGTGATCACGCCCTCATTGCCGACCTTCTGCATGGCATCGGCAAGGAAACGGCCGATCTCGGTGTCGCCGTTGGCGGAAATGGTGCCGATCTGCGCGATTTCCTCGTTGGAGGTGACCTTCTTGGCATGCACCTGCAGGTCCTTGACGATGACTTCAACCGCTAGATCGATACCGCGCTTGAGGTCCATCGGGTTCATGCCGGCGGCGACCGATTTTGCGCCTTCCTTGACGATGGCTTGGGCTAGCACGGTCGCCGTCGTGGTACCGTCACCGGCGAGGTCGTTTGTCTTCGAGGCGACTTCGCGCACCATCTGTGCGCCCATGTTCTCGAACTTGTCTTCGAGCTCGATTTCCTTGGCAACAGTGACGCCATCCTTGGTGATGCGCGGGGCGCCGAAGGATTTTTCGATGACGACGTTGCGTCCCTTGGGACCAAGCGTCACCTTGACCGCATTGGCGAGCGTATCGACGCCGCGCAGCATCCGCTCGCGGGCCTCAGTTGAGAATTTCACGTCTTTGGCAGCCATATTATCTGCTCCTTTCTCGAATGACTGTCAGCTTCCAGCTTGCTCAAGCGGCCTTCTTGAGCGAGCCGGCTTTGTCGACCACGCCCAGAAGATCGCTTTCCTTCATGATGAGGTAGTCCTGGCCGTCGATTTTCACTTCGGTGCCAGACCACTTGCCGAAAAGCACGCGGTCGCCGGGACCAACGTCGAGCGGCACCAATTGTCCTTGCTCATTCCGACCGCCAGGGCCCGCGGCGACGATTTCGCCTTCCTGCGGTTTCTCCTTTGCGGTGTCGGGAATGATGATGCCGCCAGCGGTCTTTTCTTCGGCATCAATGCGGCGCACGAGCACGCGGTCGTGCAATGGACGGAAATGCATGCACATCCTCCTGATTAGGTCAGCGATGTCAAAAATCCGGGTCCGGAAACCGGCCCCCGGGCGGAAGCGACTTAGGTAACGGACAAAATCCGTTCAAGAGCTTCTAAGAAAATTTTGGCGGCTCATCCGAACGATGCACTGAGGGCTCTTGAACAGTCGACTTGAGCCAACCAGTTAATCGCCGCCACCGCCCCGGAGGACGGGGCGATAAACGCGTGTGCTACCGGAGAGAAATGATGCGATACTTGCGTGGGCTTGCGCGACTCGGGCTCGGCTCGACGCTGGCATTAACTCTTTCCGGACCGCCAGTTCTCGCCCAAATTCCAGACGTTAACACCGGCCGCGTGCCAACCCTTGCGCCGTTGGTCAAGGAGGTGACGCCGAGCGTCGTCAACATCTCGGTGCAGGGACGCGTGCGCGAGGACAATCCGCTGTACCA
Organism: Bradyrhizobium sp. USDA 4504; assembly: GCF_054063995.1. NCBI lineage: Bacteria > Pseudomonadati > Pseudomonadota > Alphaproteobacteria > Hyphomicrobiales > Nitrobacteraceae > Bradyrhizobium > Bradyrhizobium sp. USDA 4504. The sequence continues at coordinate 4,321,473 of NZ_JBSSGV010000001.1, forward strand.
GGATCCGTTTTTCCGGGAGTTCTTCGACGTTCCGAAGCAGCTGGAGAAGGAAATCAACGCCACCGGATCGGGCGTGATTGTCGACGCCCAGCGCGGCTATGTATTGACGGCAAACCACGTTGTTGCCAACGCGACCGCGGTGCAAATCAGAACCAAGGATGGCCGAAAGTTTGCCGGTCGCGTGGTCGGCCGCGATGCGCCGACCGATATCGCGCTACTACAGGTCAAGGGGCCCGTCGGATTGAAAGCCATCGCGCTGGGCGACAGCGACGCGCTTCAGGTCGGCGACTTCGTCATTGCGGTGGGCAATCCCTTCGGCCTGGGCCAGACCGTCACGTCAGGCCTTGTCAGCGCGCTCGGGCGCACCGGCCTTGGTAAGCACGGCTATGAAGACTTCATCCAGACTGATGCTGCGATCAACCCCGGCAACTCCGGTGGCGGCTTGATCAATCTGCGCGGCGAACTCGTTGGCATCAACACGGCGATCATCTCTCCGGGAGGCGGCAATGTGGGAATTGGCTTTGCGGTACCCATCAGCATGGCCCGCAAGGTGATGGAGCAGCTCGCGCAGACAGGGCGGGTCGAGCGTGGCCGCATCGGCGTTGCGCTGGAGGATCTCGAGGCGCCCGCTGCGGGTGTGACGCAGGGTGCCCGTGTCAAGGAGGTCAGCCCCGGCTCGCCCGCAGAGCGCGCGGGCCTTCGCCGAGGCGACATCATTCTGAAGGCCAACGAAATCCCGATCCGCAGCGCCACGCAAATGCGCAACCTCATCGGGCTGAGCGCGGTCGGTCAGCAAGTGCGGCTGACTATTGAGCGAGAGCGCGCCACAGAGAGCGTCACGGTCGAGGTCGCACCGTTGGCCGAGCCCAAGCCGAGAGGCCGCGGGCCGGGGTGACGAATGTCTGCATATGGTCGATTCCGTTGAAAAAGGCTGGCAGTATTTCGTTTTAGTAGCTCCGCCGCGACGTGGCCGAACTGCTCTACCGACCCTATGCGAGCCTCCGGGTGGGCATCGGGATCAGCTTGGCCATCTTTCGAAGGTTTGTGGGCGGTGGCTGCGAGGATGAACTCGTCGCGCGCGCCGTTTGGACCTCGCAAACGCAAACGGTCGAGCTTGAGAATGCGCTTGAGGTGCGCGAACAACGTCTCGATTTTCTTGCGGAGCCGGCGCGAGGTGCCTCCCTCCCACGATCTCGCGATCTGGCGCGCCATGTCGCGAGCGCCCTCATAGATTGAGCGCGGCACTCTCCGTGAAGCCTGTTTGGGGCAACACCGAGCCTTCAATGCGCATCGATCACAATCGCGCTTGCTGGCGAGGTAAAGCATGGTGGCACCATCATTCACCAACGTTCCCGTCGTGGTAAGAACTTTGCCACCAGGGCAACGATAGATGTCCCCAGCATGGTCATAGGTGAAGTCTTCGCGCGAGAAGATCCCGTCTGTGCGGGGCCGACTTGTCGAAGACTGTAACGTGCGGCTTGATGCCGTGCTCATAGACTAGCCAGGCGAGCATCTCGGCCGAGCCATAGCCGCTGTCGCCGAGGAGCCGGCTCGGATAGAGATCAAAGCGCTCCAGCGAGCGCTCAATCATGCGCTTAGCGGTCAATATCTCCGCCTGCCGGATTGCCGTCGTTGCCTCAACATCGACGATGATCGCGTTCTCGATGTCGACCAGGTAGTTCGTCGAATAGGAGAAAAACGCTTGGCCGCCGTGCGCCCCGTCCAGCGCGCCGCCGGATCGGAGAGCGATATGAACTTCGGGGTGACCTCGGTCGCGGCTCCGAAAGCTGCATAGCCAGACGCTCATCGATTGCTCGACCGGCAGCATGCGGCAGAAGTCCCTTATCGCCTTCGATCCCCTTCTGCCGATTGGCATCGGCCTTGATCAGGCTCGCATCAACTGCAAATCCTTCACCGCCGACCAGTCGCTCCTCGATGCAGCGGCACAAGACGCTCTCGAACACGTGACGGAAGAGGTCGCTCTCCCGGAAGCGGCCATGCCTGTTCTTGGAGAATGTCGAGTGATCCGGCACCGCCCCATCCAGACCGAGCCGGCAGAACCACCGATAGGCCAGATTGAGGTGGACCTCATCGCACAGCCGCCGCTCCGATCGGATCCCGAAGCAGTAACCGATCAAGAGTATCCGGATCATCAGCTCGGGATCGATCGAAGGTCGGCCGATGCTGCTGTAGAAAGGCGCCAGCTCCTGCCTGACCCGTTCAAGGTTGACAAACCTGTCGATCGACCGGAGCAAGTGGTCGGCGAGGATATGCCTTTCGAGCGAGAACTCATAGAACAACGCAGCCTGGTCGAGTTGCCGATGTCCCATCATGATCTTCAGTCCTGCCAATTAGACAGACTGAATCACTGATACCTCTGCGTCGCAACAGCCGCCATTTTCAACAGAATCGGCCATAAGCAAAAGTTGTAGCGGCGAGAGCAGCGAAGCTCGATTGGCATCTCACGTCGGAACGGCGATTTCGCAAACCAGCCCTTCCGCGCGCCAGTCAAACAGCACCTTCCCGCCAAGTGGATTGATCGTCCCTTCGATGAGCCGACTACCAAAACCCTTACGTTGGGGCGCCTTTACCCTCGGTCCGCCCAGTTCGGTCCAGCGGAGCACCAGCTGTCCATCCTCGGCGCGCGACCAGGCCAATTCTATCCGGCCTCTTGTGTTGGATAGCGCTCCATACTTGATAGCATTGGTTGCTAACTCATGCAGGACAACAGCAATCGCCTGCGCAGCGATGGGTTCTAACACCGTCTGCAGCCCCTCCATCACAATCCGCTTCTGGTGACTCTCTTCGAGGTAAGGGGCAAACTCCTGCTTGGCGATCGCCGAGACTTCGGCTCCTATCCACCGCGTTTCAACAAACAGCGAGTGAACATTTGCCATCGCTTGGATGCGCCCGCTGATCACTTCCTTGAGGCCCTCGGAGGTGTCGGACTGAGAAAGGTTGATAATTGCCTGTACGTTAGAAAGGATGTTCTTGCTTCGATGCTCCGCCTCGCGAGCCAGAATGCTAATCTGCTCCTGAGTTCGCTTCTGCTGGGTAATATCTCTAGCAATTTTTGATGCGCCGACGATGTTGCCGTGGGCGTCTTTGACAGGAGAAACAGTTAGCGAAACGATGATTGAGCTACCATCCCGACGTCGCCGGACAGTCTCGAAATGGTCGATGCGCTCACCTCGTCGAATGCGGGTTAAAATCTCCCGTTCTTCGCTGAGCCGGTCTTGCGGAATCACGAGTGTAATGGGCTGACCAATAGCCTCCGTGGCCGAGTAACCGAAAATGCGCTCGGCCGCCTTGTTCCAACTCGTAATAATGCCATCTAGATTCTTGCTCACAATTCCATCGTCGCTGGACTCGACGATGGAGGCCAGAAGATTGGCCAATCGCTCAGCGCGCTCCAGAGCCCGCTCGCTGGCCAACGGCTTGAGTTGAAATCCCGACTCGTTTTTAGGCCCCAATGGCCGCTCCCCGAAACCCAGATGCTGCACCGCCGTTGGTGCCCAATCATAACACCAAATGCAAAGAGCTGCGACGTTTCCGCTGGGTCAAAAGCCGCCCTTGGCGGTCAGACCGGGCGACTTCCGCTTTATGACCGCAAGCCAACGTTTATGAGTACACGCCTCAGATCGAGCACTTTGCGATGTTCACGTGCGCTAAAGGGCCGCGACTGCTGCCCCCCTCGATGTGCTAGCTTCACACGGAAGCGAGCGGGGGACGTGGCTATCAAGGATAGGCCATGGTTGACCAAGGACAATGGCAAGTAGCTGGAAATGCCGCTGAGACATACGAGGACGCCCTTGTTCCGGCTGTCTTCGCACCTTGGGCACCGCTCGTAGTTGCACTCGCAGACCCGCGAGCAGGTGAGCGCGTATTGGACGTCGCATGCGGTACCGGCGTTGTGGCGCGGCTCGCCGCGCAGCGAGTAGGCCCCGCCGGGAGCGTGACCGGTCTCGACCTGAATCCCGGTATGCTGGCGGTCGCCGCCTCAATCGCGGCTGCCCGCCCGACCACAAGCGCACCGATCACGTGGCAAGAGGCCAGCGCGACGAACATGCCTCTGCCTGCGGGGACATTCGATGTCGTGTACTGCCAATTGGGACTCCAGTTCTTTCCAGATCGCCCCGCCGCACTGCGCGAGATGTATCGCGTGCTGGTACCTGGCGGCCGCCTCGGCTTTATGGTGTGGCAGGACATCCAATACAGTCCTGGGTTCAGCGCCTTAGCCGGTGCGCTTTCGCGGCACGTCAGCACTGAGGCGGCGAGCATAATGCGCGCTCCTTTTGCGCTCGCCGATGCCAAACAGCTACGCGCGCTTGTGGCTGCGGAAGGTTTCAGCGACATAACGATTGAGTCGGCTGCAGGAACCGTTCGTTTTCCGTCAGTTTCGCGGTTCGTGCAGGACTATGTGCGCGGATCGCCGCTCTCAGGCCATGTGGCCAAAGTCTCGGATGAAACCCGTAGGGCCTTGGTCAGCGAGGTAGAAGACGCGCTGACGTCTCATGTCGCCGATGATGGGTTAAAGTTTCCGATAAAGGCACACCTCGCCAGTGCGGTGAAGGGAGCATAGTGGTCGGACATAGCCGATGTTCAAATGAAGGGTTTCGCTGGCGCTTGCGGGTTGGGGCCGACGTCCGGGATGGTCAAAAGCCGACCACGACGCCCCGCTCGACTTTGGTCGGCTTCCCTCCCGGCTGCGGACATTGGGGGCATTCTAAGAAAGGTCGGCTAGCGTCCACTGTTCACGATCCGCCTGCTTCACGAAGCGCCTCATCAGCTTCCCCCCACACAATGACCAGGGAATCTTAGAAAAGCATCGACGTTTTCACACGGCCAGGGCCACAAGACGAGCCCATTCGGTCAGGGCTGCGAGTCTGCTCTGCCTCAAGGGCGGACATCCCGGATTTATGAGTGCGTGCGTAGAGCGCGATGCGATCAGGTTGAATGGTCATAGCGAAGTCGGTGGGCTCCCGCTCGCAAGGAGTGCAGCGCGGCGGTCGAGAGACCGATTCAACCCGACCTCATCATGCTCCAGCAGGCCGTCGTCACGCCCGCGGTTCGCCGAGCGCGTGCATCAGCCGGTTGGTCTAGCCAAACAGCGCCGCCGACAACACCAGATCGAGCTATTCCAGCGTTTGAACGGCCTTGCCGAAATCAGTGCGAACATTGCCCTGCCTACTAGCGCTCCCGCAAAGTTTCCTGCCGATAGCGGCGGAGCGGCGACAACAGATAGCTCAGGATGGTCCGCGATCCCGTCTTGATCTCCACCGTGACGGCCATGCCGGGCGACAGATTGACCATTCTGTCGTCGATCTGCATTTGGGTAGAATCGAGCGAGATTCGCGCGCTGTAGTTCAGTTCCTGGCCTTTCGGCTCGCTGCTCTCGCGTGCCGTACCCAGCGCCCGATCGCCGGCGCGATCCTGCGGGCGGTCGCGGATCACGGCGTCCTGTGACACCGACAGCACCTCGCCATGCAACAGGCCGTAGCGGGTGAAATTGAAAGTATCGACCTTGATTTCGGCTTGTTGTCCCGCATGGATGAAGCCGATATCGCCGTTCGACACCATGGCCTCGATCTCGAGCCGGCTCTCGCTCGGCACCACCACAAGCAGCTGCTGCGCCGGCGTCACTACGCCGCCAACGGTGTGAACCGCCAGCTGCTGCACCACGCCGTCCACCGGCGCCGTCAACTGCTGCAGCTTCGTTCTTTGCTCGGCCTTGATCAGGTCCTGGGTGAGCCCGCTCGCTTTCTGTTCGGCCTTGGCGAGGTCGTCGGAGATCGTGTGCCGATACTCCGCTGCCACTTGGCTGCGCGTCTCGCGAATCGCTGCGATGGCCGCTTCAGTCTCGTGCAAGCGACTGGTCTGAACCACGAGTTCCTCCTGCTGCTCGACCAGGAGCTGGAACACCTCGAAATAGGTCAGCTTCGAGCCCAGTTCCTTCTCCACAAGCATCTTGCGGATATCGACGCGTGATTGAATGACCGGAATGATGGTCTCCAGCTTGTGGATCGTCGCCCCTGTCGTGGCCAGTTCGGCTTCCTTCTGAGCTTGCTGTCGCGCGAGCGCGGCGATCTTGGCGCGATGCTCCGTCACCTGATTGAGCAGCAGCTGACGCTGCGTGTTGATCAGCTCCGGATCTACGCCGGCCGACGGCATGAAATCGGCCGCTGGATTCTCCGAAAGCGCCGCGCGCAAACGTGCGATATTGAGCCGCTCGGCAAGGAGGTCGTTGCGCAGATGATCTCGCTCCGCCTCGTTCGCGGTCGGATCGAGCTCGATCAGGACATCGCCGGCCCTGACCACCTGGCCGTCCTGTACCCGAATGGAGCGCACGACGGCGGTCTCGAACGGCTGGATGATCTTGACGCGACTGCTGGGAAGGACTTTTCCCGTGGCCGACGCGACGATATCGATCGTGCCCCACCAGGCCCAAGCCAGAGCCAGGCAGAACAAGACGACGATCGTACTGCCGATCGTGCGACCGAGCGGCGATGGCGGCGTCTCCACGATTTCAAGCGCGGCGGGAAGAAACGCCAGCTCTTCGCGGCGCCTCCCTCGCGGACTGCGGAACGCGATCACGTGTTGCGTTGACGGTTTAGGCGCCGCGAGTTCAGCCGACCTCATGGAATCCTCCCTGCAGCCGATGCAGCGACGCATAGCGGCCGCCGGTCTTGATCAATGTGTCGTGGCTGCCATCCTCGACCAGGCGGCCGCGATCGAGTGTCACGATGCGGTCCGCCGTCCGCACGGTCGACAGCCGGTGCGCGATCACCAGCACGGTCCGCCCGTTGGCGATATCCTTCATGTTCTGTTGAATGATTCGTTCGCTCTCATAGTCCAGCGCGCTGGTCGCTTCGTCGAAGATCAGGATGCGCGGGTCGGTGACGAGGGCCCGCGCAATGGCGATCCGCTGGCGCTGGCCGCCGGATAGAGTCGAACCGCGTTCGCCCACCATGGTGTCATAGCCTTCTGCGAGTTCGAGGATGAATTCATGCGCGCCTGCAAGCCGCGCCGCCGCGATCACGCGCTCCATCGGCATCGCCGGATCGGCAAGCGCTATGTTGTCGCGCACCGAGCGGTTGAACAGCATGTTTTCCTGCAGCACGACGCCGATCTGGCGGCGCAGCCAGGTGGGCTCGGCCATCGCGAGATCCATTCCGTCGACCAGCACGCGTCCGCGTTCCGGAACGTAAAGCCGCTGGACCAGCTTGGCGAACGTGCTCTTGCCGGACCCGGAAGGTCCGACAACGCCGACGATCTGGCCTGCCGGCACCTCGAACGAGACGTCGCGCAGGACTTCCTGCCCGTCCACGCGATAGCGGAACGAGACGTGGTCGAACTTGATGTCCCCCCGAATCGCCGGCAGCCGCGCCCGCGCCGCCGAATAGGTCGGCTCGGCGGCGGTGTTAAGAATATCACCGAGCCGTGCGATCGACAGGCGCGCCTGGTGGAAATCCTGCCAGAGCTGCGCAAGACGCAGCACCGGCGTACTCACCCTGCCGGCGAGGATATTGAAGGCGACCAGCTCGCCCACGGAAAGGCTGCCGTCGATCACGAGCCTTGCGCCCCAGTAGAGGATACTTGCGGTGACGAGTTTGCTGACGAGCTGCACCGTCTGGCTTACACTGTTGCCGAGGCTCAGGACCCGGAAACTCGCAGCCACATAGCCCGCCAGCTGCTCTTCCCAGCGCCGCTGCATCTGCGGCTCGACCGCCATGGCCTTGACCGTCTCGATCCCGGTGACGCTCTCGACCAGGAAGGCCTGGTTCTCGGCGCCGCGGCGGAATTTCTCGTCCAGCCGCTGCCGGAACAGCGGCGTCGCTCCGGCGGAGATCGCGATATAGAATGGGAACGAGCCCAGCACGATCCAGCTGAGCAGCGGCGAGTAGAAGAACATCACGCCGACGAAGACGAAGGTGAAGAACAGGTCGATGAGCAGCGTCAGCGCCGAACTGGTGAGGAAGCTCCGGATGTTTTCCAGCTCGCGTACTCTGGCCACCGAATCGCCGACGCGACGCGCCTGAAAATAGGCCATCGGCAAAGCCAGCAATTGCCGAAACAGCCGTGCACCGAGTTCGACGTCGATGCGGTTGGTGGTGTGCGCGAACAAATAGGTCCTCAGAATTCCCAGCACGGTCTCGAAAGCCGAGATCGTCACCAGCCCGAGCACGAGGACATCGAGCGTGCTCAGCGATCGATGCACCAGCACCTTGTCGATGACCACCTGGAAGAACAGCGGCGAAGCCAGGCCGAGCAGTTGCAGGAAGAATGAGGCAACCAGCACTTCACCCAGCAGATGCCGGTATTTCTGGATCGCGGCGACGAACCAGCTGATGTCGAATCGCCGCGCCATGTCGGACAATCCGGCACGTCGGGTCATCAGGATCAGCTGCCCATCCCAGATGGCGAGGAGTTCGTCCCGTGACATCAATGCTGGCCGAGGCGCAAGCGGCGACTGCACCAGCACCCGGTCCGCATCTGCCTTGGCAAGGAGAAGGAATCCGCCATCGCGCAGGGACGCGATGGCGGGCAAGGGCGTGCTGCCGAGCCGTGACCAATCGGTTCGGTAGGCACGGGCCTTGAGGCCGAGATCCCTGGCGCAGCGGAGCATATCCGCTGCGCCGATCCTGTCCGTTCCCAGCCGATGCCCGATCTGTCCGGCATCGGCCGCAACGCCCTGGAGATGCAGCAGCGTTACGAGGATTTCGAGACCCGGGTCGGTCGGTCTCGCACCATTGGTTTCGATGCTCATGGTTGTTCTCCAGGACGACGCCGTCGGCCTCAGGCGGCGTGCGGCTGAGCGAGCTGCGGCTGCTGGCTCAACGGCGGCTCGGCGACGGGCATCGCGCCGTGATCCGCTCCCGCCGAGACGAAGCTCGACGCCATGAACTGGCCGAGCAGGCTCGCGCTTGCCGCCGCCGTATGCGCGAGGCCTGGCGCCGCGCCCGGGATCACGACGTTGTGTCCCGCACCGCCATCGAGGACATTCTGCGGGCTGCCGCCGAGCAGAATGTCATCGTCCGCGCCGCCACTGAGGATCTCGCTGCCGTTCCCGCCGATCAGGACATCGTCGCCGCCGCCGCCATTGGCAGTGAGCAGGATGCCGTTGCGCAGTCCGGAAGCCGAGATCACATCGTCGCCGCCGAGGCCGTTGATGACGAGACGGTCGCCGGCGCCGACATTGGAGATGGTCACGTCCGTCGCAAGTCCCGTCACCGTGATGACGCCGTTGCTTTCCGTGACATTGATCGCGTCGTCACCGTTGGTCGCATTGAGCACAACCGTGTCCGGCTGCGCGTCATTACCGCCGAGATCGATGTTGACCTGACTGACGCTGGTGCCGGTCAGGTCGTTGACGGTGATGGTGTCCGCACCAGCTAGCGCATTGACATCGATGGTCTCGATGCCGGCGAGGTTCATCGAGACCGTGCCGACGTCGCGGGTTAGGGTGGCGCCGCTGCCCTTGGCCGAGACGGTCATGTTCTCGGTCACATTGGCGCCGTTGAACACCAGGGTGTCGTTGCCGTCACCGCCGTCGACTTTGTCGCTGCCGTCACCCGGATTCCAGACGAAGGTGTCGTCGCCCGCGCCGCCGAACAGCTGATCGTTGCCGCGGCCGCCGATGATGGTGTCGTTGCCGTCACCGCCGAGCAGCGTGTCGTTGCCGTCGCCACCGGTGATGGAGTCGTTGCCCGCACCGCCGTCTACGGTTAGCTTGATTAAGCTGGAAAGGCCGTTTCCGGCGGTGAAGACGTCGTCGCCGCCATTCATGTTGAGCACGATGTTCTCGGTGGTGCCGATATCGAGCGAGAACGGCGCCGGGCTGATGCGATCGAATCGTACGCGGGAGCCGTTGGCGGTGAGGATGAAGTTTTCGGCGCCGTTGCCGCCGTTGACCTGGGCGGTGTCGATGCCGTCGCCACCTTCCATCAGGTCGGTGCCATCGCCCGGATTCCAAACCATGAGATCGTTGCCGGGGCCGCCGAACATCTGGTCGTCGCCCGCGCCGCCAACCAGCGTGTCGCTGCCTCCGCCGCCGAACAGCAGGTCGTTGCCGCCCTTGCCGATCAGGGTGTCGTCGCCCGCGCCGCCGAACAGCCGATCGTTGCCGGAGCCGCCGGTGATGACGTCGTTGCCGGCGCCGCCGAACAGCTGAGCTGCCGGGAGTGCACCGTTGGCCTCGTCCAGCGCGATTGTGTCGTTGCCGCCGGTGCCGAACACCTGGATCAAGGAGGTGTTAGCGACCGTCGAGGTGCCCCCCGTGACCGGGACCGCGCCGCCATTCACGAGGATCGTTCCGGCCGCGGAGCGACTCACGGTGATCGAGTTGTTGAGATTGTCGTCGAACACCGACAGCAGGTCGGTGGTCGGAGAAAAGCCAGCTTTGATAGCCATGGTCGTCATCCTTCCAGAGGTTTCTTGCCCCTTGACCGATACTTAGCCGCGAAGAGGATGACAGGCTTGAAGCCGGTCTTGAGAACGCCGTGATTTGCCTGAAGAAGCCCTGCTGATTTCCTGATTGTGCTATTGTGATCGGGCCGTGATCGGGCCGTGATCGCCTGAGCCCCCAGCCGGACGCGGCAAACACGCGCCGCGGCGCACCAAAGACGGTTGCAACCACGGTCGATGCGGTCCAAATCGCGACAGGCCGTTGCGGCAGTCCGGTCCAGGATACGAGCATGCAGTTTCATTTCGCCGATTACGTGCTTGATACCAGCGCCCGCGAGCTGCGGCTCAGGTCTGAACTGATTGCAGTCGAGCCCCAGGTCTACGACCTTCTGCTCTACCTGATCGAGAATCGCGATCGCGTCGTCACCAAGGACGATCTGGTTGCTTCGGTGTGGGGCGGCCGCGTCACCTCGGATGCGACGCTGACCAGCCGCGTCTATGCCGTGCGCAAGGCGGTCGGCGACAGCGGCCAGCAGCAGAAGCTGATCCGCACCATTTCGCGCAAGGGTCTGCGCTTCGTCGGCGAAGTGCGCACGCCGCCGATGGACGACGAGCTCGGAGAGCTTTGCGCGGAGCCGGACTTGAACGAATCCAGCGAGCGAATTGCGGCATTACCTCTGCCTGACCGTCCCGCCATCGCCGTGCTGCCTTTTGCCAACATGAGCGACGATCCGGACCAGGATTATTTCTCCGACGGCATCAGCGAGGACCTCATTACCGCGCTCTCGAAGCTGCGCTGGTTCTTCGTGATCGCGCGCAACTCGTCGTTTGCCTACAAGGGCAAGTCCGTCAACATCAAAGAGGTCGGGGCGACCCTCGGCGTCGGTTATGTCATCGAAGGCAGCGTGCGCAAGGAAGGCGATCGCGTGCGCATCACCGCGCAGCTCAACGACGTCGCCACCGGCAGCCACCTGTGGGCGGAGCGTTACGATCGCAGCCTCGCCGATGTGTTTGCCGTGCAGGACGAGATCACCGAGGCGATCGTTGCGTCGATCGAGCCGCAGCTCTATGCGGCGGAGCATTTTCACTCCAAACGCAAGACCCCGGACAGCATGGACGCCTGGGGTCTGGTGATGCGGGCGATGTCGCATTTCTGGCGGATCACGCCAGCCGACTATGTCAAAGCGCAGGAGCTGCTGGAGAAGGCGATTGCGATCGATCCGTACTACGGACAAGCGCTTGCCGTTCTGTCCGCCAGCCACACCTTTTGCGCCTACAATGGCTGGAGCGAGATGGCGACATCGGTGCCGATTGCCGAACGCGCGGCGCTGGCGGCAGTCCGCGCCGACAGCGAGGATCCCTGGGCGCATCATGCGCTGGGTTGCGTTCATGTGCTGCTGCGACGTTTCGACGAAGCGCTTGGCGAGTTTGAGCTGGCGCTGAAGCTCAATCCAAGCTTTGCGCTGGCACTTAGCGTGTACGGCCTGGCGCTGACGTTCAGCGGCCACTGGGAGGAAGCCGGCGTCGCCACCACGAAGGCGTTGCGCCTCAGCCCGCGCGATCCATTTGCGGCGATCTACAACGGCATCGCCGCCCATGCCCAGTTGGTCGGACGAAATTACGAGGAGGCGATGCGCCTGGCCGGAGCCAGCATTCGGCTTCGCACCGATCATGTCTCCGGCTACCGCATGCTGACTGCGGCGGCTGCGATGGCCGGACGAGGCGAAATCGCCACGGCTGCATTGCAGGAACTGCTCCGCAGACAGCCCGATTTCTCCCTAGCCTGGATCGGGAAGAACTTGCCGTTCAAATACGAGGCCGACCGCGAGCACTATCTAGAAGCCTTCCGCCGGGCCGGCTTGAGTTAGCTTGTGCTCTTCATGGGCTCAAAGTACCACAAATCAGGATGACCGACAAAACCCCTCCCCGCCAGCCGCAATATCGCAGATGGGTCAGAGGACTAAACCGCTCGCGCGGTAGGACGCCGCGGCTGGCGGCACGGCCAAGACGATAGCGCAACGGGGCGTCCTGTCTTGAGATCGAGGGGTTCGACAACCTCACTCAAGACAGGAGCATCCCCATGACCGACGAGGCAATGAGCCCGTTGCGCCGGCGCATGATCGAAGACATGACGATCCGCAAGTTGGCCCCGAAGACCCACATGACTACGTGCAAAGGGTCAAGAACTTCGCCGCATTTCTCGGGCGATCACCGGATACGGCGACCTTCGAGGACGTGCGCCGCTATCAGCTACATCTGACGGCAAGCGGCGTTGGCGCGCCGACCATCAACCAGACCGTCTCGACGCTGCGGTTCTTCTTTCGGGTCACACTCAAGCGCCACGAGATCGTCGAGCATACCCATGTCATTCACGAGCCGCGCAAGCTGCCGGTGGTACTGAGCGTGGAGGAAGTGGCACGGCTGCTCGATGCCGCACCGGGGCTCAAATACAAGGCGGCGCTGAGCGCGGCCTACGGTGCCGGGCTGCGTGCCAACGAGGTCGTCTCGCTCAAGGTCTCCGATATCGACAGCAAGCGGATGATCATCCGCGTCGAGCAGGGCAAGGGCGGCAAGGACCGCAATGTCATGCTGTCGCCCAGCCTGCTCGCGCTGCTACGGGCCTGGTGGATGATGGCTCGGCCGCAAGGCTGGCTGTTCCCTGGCCGTGACCCGGCCCAGCCAATGACCACACGCCAGCTCAACCGTGCCTGCCACGCCGCCGCCCAGATGGCGGAGATCAACAAGCGCGTCTCGCTGCACACCTTGCGGCACAGCTTCGCCACCCACCTGCTTGAGCAGAACATCGACGTCCGCGTCATCCAGGTGCTGCTCGGCCACGCCAAGCTCGACACCACCGCGCTCTATACCCGCGTCGCCACCAAGACGATCAGCGAGGTCATGAGCCCGCTGGAGCATATCACGCTGAAGCTCAAGGAGGTCCGACCGCCCGGCTAACGGCGCTTGTGTCGCGCCCGTTGCGGATATTTTCCGCAGCCATGGCGTAGCATGGCGCAAAGCCCATGCCGGCCATGTCAGCCTCGACCAGTTGAAGGTGATGTCGGCGATCGAGCGCTGCCGCACGGTGGCGCTCGGCGGCCATGTCGCGCGCTGCGCGGACTGCGCCTACACGACGATCGCCTACAACTCCTGCCGCAACCGGCATTGCCCGAAGTGCCAAGGCGCCGCCGCAAAGGAGTGGCTCGCCGATCGCGAGGCCGAGCTGTTGCCCGTGCCGTACTACCACCTGGTGTTCACACTCCCAGGAGCGATCGCCGACATCGCCTGCCAGAACAAGGCCGTCCTCTACGACCTGCTGTTCAAGGTCTCGGCCGAGACCATGCTGACGATCGCCGCCGATCCGAAGCATCTGGGGGCCAGGATCGGCATCACCTCCGTGCTGCACACCTGGGGCTCGGCGCTGACCCATCACCCCCACGTGCACATGATCGTGCCGGGCGGCGGCATCTCGCCCGATGGTCAGCGCTGGGTGTCCTGCCGGCCCGGATTCTTCCTCCCCGTGCGCGTGCTCTCCCGCCTGTTCCGGCGATTGTTCCTTCAGAAGCTCGTCGCCGCCCATCAAGCCGGCCGCCTGAGCTTCTTTGGCGACAACAGCCAGCTCGCTGATACCCCATGCTTCGCAGCCTTCCTGGCGCCGCTGCGCAAAACCAAGTGGGTCGTCTATGCAAAGCGTCCGTTCGGTGGACCGGAGGCGGTGCTGGCCTATTTGTCGCGCTACACCCACCGGGTTGCCATCGCCAACAGCCGCTTGATCGCTTGCGACCAGCAGCGCGTCACCTTCAAATGGAAGGACTACCGCATCGAGGGCCGCGATCGATACAGGCAGATGACGCTCGCCACAGACGAGTTCATCCGCCGCTTCCTCATCCACGTGCTGCCCAAGGGCCTTCACCGCATCCGCCATTACGGCCTGTTCGCCAAAGGCGCTTGCGCCGACAACATCGCACGCGTCCGCGAGCTGCTCACCGGTGCAAAGCCTGAAGCCAATCCCACCGCGGCTGCCGTCGATGCCAACAAGCCGGCTTGCCCATGCTGCGGCGGTCGCATGATCATCATCGAGGTCTTCGAGCGCGGTTGTACGCCACGGCATCGGCCGACAGCTCCAACGAACCGCATCAGGATCGACACCTCATGACCACGTCGCTGTCCTGCAAATCTATTCGTAGTGCTCGCTGCCTCTCGGCCAGCCACGGCAGAGCGCGCTCAGATATCCACCGCCCGCCACAACGCGCTCGACAATTTGTCGAGCTCGACACCACCCGCCGCGCATTCGCCAGCCGATTCACCCTCGAACACCTCGTTGCATCGGCTCGATTCAAATCAGCCAATTCGCCCGCGGCAGTCAAATCCTCATAGCGCCTGCGGCACCGCCTACCTTCCCTTAAGCGCGGTTTCCTCCCTTGCAGGCTTTCGGACGCCGGCCGCCGAATGTGCCGCGCCGTCAGTCATGCGGCCGGCATCCGAAACCCTTCACAAAAGCGCCGTTCGGAAGCTCGGCACCCGCTTCCGGTCTACCCCGACAAGCTGACAATTCAGGGGGCGCCCGGACTTCGCATTCGGGTCACTTCCGGCCTCATGCGCCACAGCAAACTGCCCGACTACTCGATCATCTCGTCGACGTGGGCGGGACCGTATTGGAGCCGACCGAGAAGGTTCAGCGCCCAACCGATCCTAACGCATCGAGGTAACACGGTTGGTACATCGCCTGCAGTTGCTTGCCGCGCAGGAAGATCATCTGCGGCGTTAACCCGCCGCGCGCGGCGATCCACCGCCGCACCGATGTTGGATACATCGAATACAGCATCATAGTTGCTTCGCGATTGGTGAAGGTGCGGCCGTTGATGCCGAAATCATAGGCGGCATGGAAACCAAGCGCCGCACGCGAGGTCACGCAGATTTTGTCGTGAGGGACTGCGCCGAGGACGATGGTGCAGGCCGAGGCACAGAGACCATCAATGATCACGGATTGTCCGGATGAGCGCAGGCGTTGAAATTTGGTGATGTAGCCTCCGATTTGACCACCCCGATCATCAGCAATGCGGACTGCCGCGTGACTTGCCCCGACACCCGCAAGCAGGAGCGCTGCCGCAAGCAGACACCTTACGAACTTCATTATCCCTACCCTGGTTCGAGCAAGCCGACTTGATCGTTTTGCGTGATGCGCGAAACAGCAAAACCGTCCTTCTAGTTCGTGGCTTTATCTAGGCAGAACTGATCCAAGAAGCGCCCCGCCTCGGGATCAGCAATGGCGCGGTCCGGTTCCATTCGCGCTGCTTGTCCGGCGCACTCCGCGTCGTAGACAGCGCCGTGCAAGCTGAATTCCGCTTTACCCCGATAAGCGGGCATCTCGCAGTCCGCCCCCACTTCGCATTAGGACCGATAGGCGACATGCCGGGCACCGATCCAAGTCCCTCTTAGGGACGGCTCACCTTTCGACCGACTGAAACGAAACTGTGGCCCTGAGTGCCCGGGCCTCCGATCATGATCGCTTCCAAATAAGGCTCATCAATTGCTTCCGGCGACGACCAATCGATTACGAAATTTGCGCCCAAGCCACCGCGAATGTCTTGTTGTGGGATTACAATTTGGATTGCGCCGTAGGGCTTTAGCGCGATCGCCCGTGGCAGATATCTGTCGATCACCTGACCATCAACATTGAAATAGTCGATCCGCTCGATGACAAGCGTTCCCGTTTCCGACGTATTTTGAACCGAAAGCGTCACGGACAGGTCGAGCCTGGTGGATCCGTCCCGGACCAATAGGCTTGAATGCGCTGGGACGTAAATTCTTCCTCGAAGTGTTGAAGGCTCGCGCGGCAAATCAACAAGTGAGCCCGCAAATTTCGATAGAGGAGCTGGGAGATCAGGTTGTGCTCGCGCCCCAGACACCGCTAGGAGCAACAGCGCTAGGAAGATTGCTGGCTTTCTCATCTGTTAATCCATCGCCGTGGTACAGATCCCGGTCGGGTCCGAGTGATTGGAACGTGGGCACCTTGGGATGGGCGACATTGACCCAAATCAACGTTGCGGGACATTCACCTGCGCAGCTTGACTTGTGTGGCTTGCGCCCCGGCGCACCTCTACCCGTGACCCGGCATGATGGATCGTCTAACGCGTATTGCGCCCGGCTTGATCAAACTCTTGTCCTACAGATTTGCCGAAGACTTTCGGCATGATCTGTTGGCAGGAGTCTCCGTTGCCGCAGTGGCCTTGCCGGTCGCGATCGCCTACGCGCAGCTGGCGGGCTTCAATCCAGTCGTGGGGCTTTATTCGAGCATTCTGCCGCTAGTCGCGTACGCCATCTTCGGCACTTCACGGCAAATGATCGTGAATCCCGATGCAGCGGGGTGCGCTATGGTCGCTGCCGCTGTAGCTCCGCTGGCGGGCGGAAATTCCGAATTATACTGGTCGCTGGCGGTCGCAGTTACGTTTCTGGCCGGCATATTCTGCATTGCAGCGAGTTTTTTTCGGCTCGGAGCGCTGGCGGAATTTCTCTCCAAGCCAATCCTTGTCGGACTCTTGAATGGAGTCGCAATTTCGATTTGCCTCGGGCAAGTCGGCAAGCTTCTCGGCTTTTCCATCGAGTCCAAACGGATCATTCCGCAGCTGTTCGAAATCTTCACCAAGCTGCCTCAGACGCAGGTTCCGACGCTGATCGTGGGAGCGGCAAGCCTGGCAATATTGCTTGGGCTGGCGCGCTGGGCGCCGCGACTTCCGACTGCTCCACTCATATTGATCGCTGCCGGCGCGGCGGTCGCCCTGTTCGGGCTGGACCGATATGGAGTTGCAATTCTAGGGCCGGTCGCCCGCGGTGCGCCGCCGTTGCGATTGCCCAGATTTCCTCAAGACGACATACCATCCCTACTTGGCAGCGCGGCGGGGTTAGCTCTCGTGCTGTTTTCGAGCGGCATGTTGACAGCGCGCAGCTTTGCATCGAAGGGTGGGTACAACGTCGACGCAGATCGTGAATTGGCAGCTTTTGGTGCTGCGAATCTCGCCTCTGCCTTATCTCAAGGGTTCGCCGTAACCGGCGCTGACTCGCGCACGGCGGTAGCCGCTGCAGCCGGCGGCCGCACCCAGGTGACTGGCCTAGTGGCTGCGGTGACGATCACTGCAGTGTTGCTGTTTTTGACCGGCCCCTTACGATATGTGCCGATTGCGGCCTTGGGCGCACTGCTTGTTTTCGCTTCAATTTCGCTATTCGACACACGAACGCTACGCGAAATCTGGAGCATCGATCGTACCGAGGTCGGCTTGGCCGTGATCACTACGCTGGGAGTGGTCGCGCTGGGGGCCATCAACGGAATCCTCATCGCGGTGGGGTTGGCCCTGGTCCGCTTCGTCAAGTTGACCGCACGGCCCAGAGACGAAGTCCTGGGAACAGTCGACGGGCTTCCCGGCCTGCATTCGATCGACCGACATCCGGACGCCAGGACGTTTCCGGGTCTCGTGCTCTACCGCTTCGATGGCCCGCTTACCTTCTTCAATTCCGATTACTTCAAGACGAGAGCGCTCGCGGCAGCCGAGGCCGCAGGCCCGGAACTTCGATGGTTTGTGATTGATGCAATTCCAGTCAGCCAGATCGACATAAACGGTCTGTATGCGCTTCGCGATTTGCGGGAAAGGCTGGAAGCGCGCGGAGCGTCCCTGATACTAGCCGGGCGCAAGGCCGAGTTTCTTGACTGGTTTCGGGAAGCCGGTCTCTACCGGCCGGAACATGAAACATGGATCTTCCCCACGCTACGCCAGGCCCTGAAGGGCTATCGGCAGGCGGAGCAACGCGTCGCGCCGCTTAAGCAGGACGATCTGTGAACTTCCGATCTGGGTCAAAAGCGCCGTTCGGAAGCTCGGCCACCCGCTTCCGGTCTACCCCGACGAGCTGACAATTCAGGGGGCGCCCGGACTTCGCATTCGGGTCACTTCCGGCCTCATGCGCCGCGGCAAACTGCCCGACTACTCGATCATCTCGTCGGCGTGGGCGGGACCGTATTGGAGCCGACCGAGAAGGTTCAGCGCCCAACCGATCCTAACGCATCGAGGTAACACGGTTGGTACATCGCCTGCAGTTGCTTGCCGCGCAGGAAGATCATCTGCGGCGTTAACCCGCCGCGCGCGGCGATCCACCGCCGCACCGATGTTGGATACATCGAATACAGCATCATAGTTGCTTCGCGATTGGTGAAGGTGCGGCCGTTGATGCCGAACCCGTAGTTCTACGGGTGGGATGGACGCGGCCTTGAATTAACCAAGGGAAATCTTTCGGGGTGGGTTTTCAAACCGACCCACCACCGCACCCGCCCGCTCAACGCGCCGTAGGCCAAATGGCCGAGCAGCGGATTTCTACTGCGGGTTGCAGGTTCGAACCTTGCCGGATCGTCAGTTCACTCGCCCGAGCGCAGCGGGTCTGTCAACCGCGTTGAGCATCGCTGACTCGTTTCCGGCCAAAAGCTCAGGAGCCGGCGACGTCACGGGGGTTCGTTCGGGCTACCACAACAACGAGTTCCCCTAGTCGCGGGTGCGTTTGAGCCGATCCAGGCGCAGCCTCTGCGCTCTCATGCGCCTTATTTCTTCGTCGAGCGCGCTCATTTTCTCGTCATGACGTTCGTTCTTCGACTTCGGCTCATCACTATTTCGCAATTTCTTTAGCGCCTTTTCGACCGAGAGTTTTGGGGTGTCAGCCATTGATCCTCCGAAGCGATCCCTTCGATTCAAATTGGAGCTAGCAACAGTCAGTTGAGGTTCGAAGCGAGCAGGCCTTCTTCTGCGGCATGCCGCTTCTAATCGCCCGTCGACCGAACCAAGGATTTCGGATCTTCACGAGTTTCACCATCGCTGGTCGTTCAGGCCACCAAACCAGGCGCCAAAATAGCCGGCATAGAGTGGCGGCATTTCCAGGTTCATTGAGTGGCCGACGCCCGGGACGACGACCAACCGGCAGTTCGGCATCGCCGCCGCCATGGTCCGGAGGTCGGCGGGCGCGATCCAGCCGTCACCTTCGCCCCAGACGACGAGATGTGGATGCCGGATTTCGGGCATCCGCCGCTCGAGCTCGCGGCTTTCCCGCTCGCGCGTGAGATTGACCGGCGTGCCGATCCATATGCCCTCGGAGACGCCAAACGTCTGCTCCAGGATGCGCTCGAACAAGGCAGGGATCGCGCCCAACCCCTCGCGGAACACCGGCACCGCATTCGGCGCCATGCTGTCCGGAAGGAACAAGGAAGAAGCCGCCGTCGCCATCATAGCGCGCGTCACCTCGCGGCTCGCCATCATCGCGCGGAACAGCCCGATCTGCTCCGCGTTGAACGCGAGCCCGAGTGGCGTCACCGGATCGAGCGCGAATACCCGGCCAAACCGCTCCGGCCGCATCAGCAGCATGCGCGCCGCGATGATGCCGCCGGTGGAATGCGTCGCGAGATGACAGAATGGGATCTGCAGAGCATCCAGCGCCGCCAGCATGTCGAGCGCATGTTGCTGCATTGAGTAATTAGCGTAGCCGAGTGTCGCGGGTGGGCGATCGCTGTCGCCACAACCGCGCCAGTCGATTCCGATGACCCGAAGGCCGCTCGGGAACAAGGGGGCGGCGAGCTCGATCCAGTCCTTGCTGGCGAGATTGCCGTGGATGAAGACGACCGTGGTTTCGCCTTCGCCCCACTCCCGCCAGCCAAGGTCGACCTCTCCGGCACGCACTTTGGGCATTGCTACAGTTTGATCCTCTCGTTGCAACTCAGCCTGCTGGTCACTTATTCAATCCGGCTGTCGGATTCGGTCCGTCCGGCGTCGGCGCAACAGCCATCGCCGACACCACGCCGTTGATAATTCTGTCCGTCTCGAGCGGCGAACTGGTGTCGAGATTGCCGGTCATCACGAAATCGGTCACGTCAGCCGGAAATTCCACCGGATTGTCGGTGTGGATGAAATGACCGGTGTCAGGATAGATTTTCAGGATCGGCCGGTTGTTCGCGCGCGTCATCCGCGTCATGAACGGGGTGATGATGTCGCGACCGAGGTCCTTCAACCCATTAAAGGGCGTTCCGGGAATGAACGGCTCCTTGTCGCCGAAGGCCAGGAAAATGGGCACCTTGATGTCGGTCAGCCGCCGATACAGGTTCTTCGGATCATCCTGCTGCAACTCCGATACCATACCGTAGATGTCGAGAATGTACACGTTGGCCCATTGCTCGAGCTCCTTCGGGTTGCCCTTGATGAGGCCGATGCGCTGCTCGGTATGCAACCGCGCATACTCGCTATCGTTCATGAAGTAGCCACTCTTGCTGCGCCCGACCACGCCGGTAGCGGGATCGCGCTTCTTGAAATAGAAGAAGTCGCGAATGCTCTGCTCCGGCCGCGCGATTTCGTTGGCTAATACCTGGGTCGGCCCCCAGACATCCTTCCACTTGTCGAAGTTACCCGCGAGCGAGGCGTCGAACAGCTTAGCAGTCTTGCCCGGTGCAATCGTTACCTCGCGCGGATATTCCTCGAGGCCCGCGGGCGCCTCGAGAATGAGGCTCTTCACCGCGTCCGGATATGTCAGCGCATAGCCCAGGATCAGTTGGCCGCCCAAGGAATGGCCAAGGTAGGCCGCTTGCTTGACCTTGAGCTGGTTGACGATCACGTCATAGACCACTTCACGCATGTCCTGCATGGTCCGCGCTGGGCTCTTGTCGAGATTGCCCGGGCCCGACATGCCGTAGTGCGGCAGGTCCGGCGCGATCACGCGCAACCCACTGCGCAGGGCGTACTGCATGATATTGCCGTAGTGGCCGGCGAACGCTCCCTTGCCGTGGATGATGACGAGGACCTTCGGATCCTTCTCGCTGCCGTAGTATTCATCCATGTAGCCGATCTGCCAGATCGTTCCTTTGGCGTCCTTGGCATTCGCGTACTTCACCGGATAGGGATAGGTGACGTAGTCCTTCCAGAAGGATTTCTTCGGATCAATGTCGGACGCCACGCCCGGCGTGCGGAAGTTCTTGTCGACGAACTGCTGCGCCTTGTCGAGGCTGGCGACGTCATCCATGAACGCCACGAATTTCGGGTCGTTCTTGTGGCCGTTGATGATCGAGAACACGCCGTAATGCGCGACCGGGCTCTCTTCGGCGATCAGGTCGGCGCCCGGGATGTTTTCGACCGCTTTCTCGGCAAGCTTGAAGTTGAGCCACAGGTCGTTCTTGATGTGCATGACCAGAGTGCGCGACTGGATGCGACCGAGGTCATTGTTGATGTTGTGAAGCTCGCCCACGCGGTTGCGCCATACGAGGTCGACGGCGTCATAGAGCTTGGAACGATTGATCACGTTGAGCCCGGCCTTCTCGTTCGGCGGATCCCAATAGAAGATTTCCGGCTGCACCGCGGTGAACGCCTGCGTGGTCCGGTATGAAAGATCGTAACCGGTCAGGCCCAATACCGACCAGCCGAACGCCATGCCCATCAGCGGGTGCTTCTCCTTGGGCAGCTTGTAGTAGTCGCCCTTGGTCTGTTGCCAGACTGGATCGGACTCGATCGCCGCCGTCATCAACTGGAAGGTCCAGTTGCCGACGGGATCTCCGGCGTCCGATTGTGTCGTGCCGCCGATCGGCATCAGCGCACTGACATATTCCGGATGCATGACGCCCCAGACATAGGTCTGCGTGCCACCCATCGAGACGCCGGCCGCGAGCGCGACCCTGGCGATCTTCAAATGATCGCGAAGCATCCGGTAATTCGCCTGCACCATGTCGTAGTAGGTGTACTGCGGAAACTTGATCCCGAGGCCATCCGATGGCTTGCTTGCGCCCCAGGTCCCGAGCGGATCGACCATCACGACGTAATAGCGGTCGGTGTCGATCGGACGGCCGGGTCCGATGATCGGGACGCCCCCCGATAGCGCGGCACCCTTGACCCACTGCTCGTACATGTCGGTGGAGTCGCCCGAGTAATATGAATTGATGACAACGGCATTGGTGATCTCGCCTGCGGCGTTGCGCCGCGGCGTACCGACCGCGATGTAGGCAGTGCGCAGCTTACCGCCACCGAGCGATTCAAGGGTCACGCCACCCTCGCCGCCATTTTCCCACTTGGACGGATTGGCCAGGTCATACTTGCCGCCGAGCTTGAAGTCGGCAATCTCGTAATATTGCTTCAGGCCATCATGCTGGACTTGCGACGAGCGGCGCGTGAACGGTTGGGCAGCCGCAACGGATGCGCTTACGGCAAGCAATAGCAGGCCAATGAAAAGACGCCTCATGGAATGCCTCCCTGACCGATTTTGGGAAGGTTCCGTCGGGACCGCGCGGCCGACGTTGACCTAGGTCAAGGGTGCGGCTGGGCGCGCACCACAATTTGACACCCGAAAGCATTGAGCAAGTGAAGCGAATGCCGTTTCTCTCGCATGGCTCGCACCGCATCCGTTATGAACTAGACGGTGCCACGAACGCGCCGGCCTATGTGCTCGTCAACGGGCTTACTCAATATTCGGAGCTCTGGGCGGCCTATCGGCACACGCTGGTTGGCAAAGGATTTCGTGTCGCCACTTTCGATCTGCTCGGTCAGGGCGCCTCGGCCAAACCAGAACTGTTTATCAGCCAGGATGATCAGGTTGAGGCGCTTCGGCTCCTGATTGATGAACTCGGTGATGGCCCGATATTCCTCAGCGGCATCAGTTTCGGCGCACTGATCGCGCTGCGCTACGCGATCTTGCACAGCAACAGGCTGTCGGGCCTGGTGCCTATGAGTGCCTTCGCAGAAATGTCGCCGCAACTTCTGCTGCTTGGCAATGCGCTGCGCACCGGGCTGATCTTGGGCGGAACCAGCTATTTGCAGGATTTGTTGCTGCCGATGAATCTCTCGGACTCCTGGCTCAAGCCTCTGCTCGGCAATCTCGACGCGGTGAAGCGACAGGGCTGGCTAATCAATGACGTTTATGCGGTGCAAAACTTGATGGAATCCTTCCTCGACTTCCAGCCGCTGACACCACAACTGGCGTCGATCAGGACGCCAACGATGATCCTCAACGGAGAATTTGACTTCCTCACGCCGCGTTCGCTTCACGAAACCCTGCGCACTCACATTGCCGACAGCTCACTAGTCATCATCCCCAACGCTTACCACGCCTTCACCCTCGAGAAGGCCGCACTGACGGCCGACCTGCTCGCACGCTTCGCCGAAGACGTCCTAGCGGGGCGCTGGCAGGGTAAGCAGACGGTATGGATCGCACCCGACGACGCCGGTGGCGAGATGATGCCCTTCCCGGCCGGCTTCGACCACCTGCGTGCGATTCCCGTGCCAAGGGCTACGTCATGAACCAGTTCCTTGGCCCGCTCGATTCCTCCGGCCGCGTACCGCCGCTACAGCAAACTCGGGTGGCATCATTCCTGGTCTCGGTGCATGGCGCGCTTGCACGACAGTTGGCCCTCGCCTTGCCGGGCCAGTTCAAGGCCGGCTGGCAAACCGAATTGAACACACAGTTGCATCGCGAGACGGAGATCGTTTCCCTTCTCCTGCGCGCCACCTCGTGGACGCCTGATGTCATGGCCTTCTACAACACGCTGATATGGGAACTGGCTTGGGCGCCCAACCCGGTTTCCAGAGTTGCCGATCGCCGGCTTGCCACGACAATCGACATTGCGGCCCTCGGGCATGCCGCGCACGGCGCCATCCGGCCCGCCGCCCTGTTGCCGGTCGAGGCGTCGGCAGATGATCCTTTTGTCGTGGCGTTGCGCCGGATCGAATTTGAAAGCAGCCGGCTGATCCAGGCCCAGATCCATTTTCTGAAAGGTGACGATCTCAAGCCTGTCCGCGACGCCGTCAGCGCGGCCGTGAACGATCGGCATCGACAGGTGCGCAAATTGTGGGCGGAGATGCTGGATAGCATTGGGATTAGCCACCGCGCCGACGGCGAATGACGCGGGCCTTGACCCAGATCAACGTAGCCGCTTCGCCAAACGACAGTGTTCACCGGGATATCCCGCCTCGGATCAATTGCCGGAGCCCAATTATGAAGGCCGTATCCGCCGAAGAAGCTGTTGCGATGATTCCGAACAACGCGCGCATCATGGTCGGCGGCTTCATGGGCGTGGGCACGCCGGAGCGCCTGCTGGATGAACTGGTCCGACAGAAGAAATCGGGCCTGTCACTCATCAGCAATGATGCGGCCACTCCCGGCAAGGGTGTCGGCAAGCTGTTCGACGGCACCCAGGTGTCGAGCATGATAGGAACTCATATCGGGCTGAATCCGAAAGCCCAGCAACAGATGCTGGGCAAGCAGATCACGGTCGACCTTATTCCGCAGGGCACCTTTGTCGAGCGGATCCGCGCCGGCGGATGCGGTCTTGGCGGCGTCCTGACGCCCACCGGCGTCGGCACGCTTGTCGAGGAAGGCAAGCAGAAGATCGAAGTCGACGGCAAACCATATCTGCTGGAGACCGCGCTGCGCGCCGATTTCGCGCTCGTCCACGCCTTCCTGGCCGACTACGCCGGCAACCTGTCCTATGCCCTCACCGCGCGAAATTTCAATCCAGTGATGGCGATGGCGGCCGACACGGTGATCGTGACCGCCGAACATATTGTTCCGGTCGGCGTGATTGCTCCGGATCACGTAATCACGCCGGGACCGCTGGTCGACTATCTCGTTGCGAACGGGTGAGCCATGGATGCACAGACCATCATTGCGCGTCGCGTAGCGAAAGAACTGCGGCCGGGTAACCTCGTCAATCTCGGCATCGGAATTCCGACCCTGGTTGCGAACTACGTTCCTGCAGGGCTCAACGTGTACTTCCAGTCCGAGAACGGCCTGATCGGCACGGGCCCAATTCCCGAGCAGGGCATGGCTCATCCGCTGCTGACCGATGCCGGCGGCAAGCCGATCAGCGCCTTGCCGGGCGCGGCGACCTTCGATAGCGCGATGTCGTTCGGCCTGATCCGTGGCGGTCATGTCGACATCACGGTGCTCGGCGGCCTGCAGGTCGACGCCACGGGGCATCTGGCTAACTGGATGATCCCGGGCAAAATGGTGCCGGGCATGGGCGGAGCCATGGACCTCGTCAGCGGTGCCAAGCGGGTCATCGTCGCCATGCAACATGCGGCAAAAGGAAAGTCGAAGATCGTGGCCAGATGTAACCTGCCGCTGACGTCAGCGCGACCTGTCGACCTTGTCGTGACAGATATGGCGGTCATCGCCTTCCCCGGCGGCAAGGCGACCCTGCTGGAAACGGCGCCGGGCCTGACGGTCGCCGAGGTACTGGCGGTGACGGAGGCGGAACTCGCAATTCCCGATGCCGTTCCCGAAATGGCATTCTGACGAAAGCGAGCCAGAACAGAGCGAGAAGGACTATGCGGATATTCAACGGATTTGGCGAACTCAAGTCGGCGGTCGGCACCGAGGTCGGCATCAGCGAATGGATTGAGATCACCCAGGAACGCATCAACAAATTCGCCGACGCGACCTGCGACGAGCAGTGGATTCACGTCGATCAGGAACGCGCGAAGGCCGAAATGCCCGGAGGTAAGACCATCGCCCACGGCCTCTTGTCGCTGAGCCTGACGCCGATGTTCATCCGCTCGGTGATGGGCCTGAAGGGGTTGAAGAACACGCTCAACTATGGCGCGGACCGGATCCGCTACCTGGCACCGGTGCCCGCCGGATCAAAGTTGCGCGGTCGCGTCGGCATCGCGGAAGCCGAAGACGTGCCGCCGAATGGGCTGAGAGTGCACTACCGCGTTGTGATCGAGATGGAGGGCGGTGCCCGCCCTGCCTGCGTAGCGGAGGTCATCGGCCTGCACTACAGCTGACCCCGAGCTTACGTGCGTCAATCGATGATATGGTAGCCTCCATCGACGTAGAGCACGTCTCCCGTGATCAGCTTTGCGCCGTCGAGGGCGAGGAACGCCGTGGCCTTGCCGACGTCGTCGATGCTGACGAGGCTGCGCGTCGGTGCCTGCGACTGCGCCTTGTCCATCAATTCGTCGAATTCGGGAATGCCGGATGCTGCGCGCGTGGCAAGTGGTCCTGGCGAGATGGCGTGGACCCGAATGCCTTTCGGCCCAAGCTCGGCCGCGATGTAGCGCACGGCTGCCTCAAGCGCCGCCTTCGCGACGCCCATCACATTGTAGTTCTTCACCACCATCTGGCTGCCGTAATAGGTCATGGTGAACATCGTACCGCCGTTCTTCATCAGCGGTTCGGCGAGATGGGCCATGCGCATGAACGACCAACAGGACACGTCCATGGTCTTCTGGAAGCCGGCGCGATCCACATCGACCACACGGCCATGCAAGGCGTCCTTCGGTGAGAACGCGATCGAGTGAAGCAGGAAGTCGAGCTGACCCCACTCCTTCTGGATCCGCTCGAACACTTTCTCGGTCTCGCCCTCGACCATCACGTCAAGCGGCATGAAGATCGGCGATTCCAGCGCCTTGGCCAGCGGTTCGACGTGCTTCTTGGCCTTTTCGTTCAGGTAGGTGACGGCGAGTTCGGCGCCGAGCGCCCGAAACGCCTTGGCACAGCCCCAGGCGATCGATTGGTCATTGGCGATGCCGACGATCAATCCCTTCTTGCCCTTCAGCGCGACACTGGTCTCAGGATAAACCGGGATGGTCATGACACTCTCTCGCGTTTAGGATTGGGCGATGGCTGGTTCATGAGCAGCGTCAGCGTATGCTGCGCGATCATCAGTTCCTCATCGGTCGGCACGACGAATACGGGGATTCGGCTTTCGGGTCCGGAGATCCTGGTCGCGTGCCGCGCATTCTCGGCGGGATCCAGCGCGATCCCAAGCCAGGACAGCCTCTCGGCAATGCGAGCACGGATCGAAACGGAGTTCTCACCGATCCCCGCGGTGAAGACGAAGCCGTCGAGTCCCTCCAGCGCGGCTGCCAGCATGCCGGCGTTAAGGCCAACACGGTAGACGAAATAATCGATCGCAAATGCAGCTTGCGGGTCTCCGCTTGTCTCGAGCTCGCGCATGTCGTTGCTGACGCCGGACAGTCCCTTTAAGCCGCAGTCGCGGTAGAGAAAATCCTGCACCTTGGAGGCCGACATTCCCTTCTCGGTGAGCAGGTGCAGGACGACACCGGGATCGATCTGGCCGGGCCGCGTTCCCATCGCGAGGCCGTCGAGCGCCGTAAATCCCATCGTGCTCTCGACGCTCCGGCCTGCCCGCATCGCACACATCGAGGCGCCACTGCCGAGATGGGCCACGATCACACGTCCAACCGCGACCTCCGGCGCCACCTGCGGCAGCCGCTTGGCCACATATTCGTATGACAGGCCATGGAAGCCGTAGCGCCTGACGCCTTCGGCGTACAGCTGGTGCGGAATGGCATAATGATCCGCCAGCGGGTCATGATCACGGTGGAACGCCGTATCGAAGCAGGCCACCTGCGGCAGGGCCGGAAAATTGGTCAGCAGGGATTTGATGGGCGCCAGATTGTGCGGCTGGTGCAGCGGCGCCAGCTGCGCGTAGCGTTCCAGCCGCGACACGACCACAGGATCGATCAGCACCGGGTGCGCGTAATCCGGGCCGCCGTGAACAACCCGATGGCCTACGGCCACAGGGTTGATGTTGAGTTCCTCCCTCAGCCAGGCTCCCGCGACGGACATGGCGGCAGGAACGTCGGCAACCGCTTCGATCGGATAGGCGCGGTCGGCCAGCGGTTCGCCACTTGAGCCGCTGGCGCGCATTCGCGGCCGGCTGCCGATGCCGTCCATCTGGCCCTTCAGCTGCCGCCGCAGCCGGCCCTCGCCTTCCACCGCGAAGACCTGGAATTTCACGCTTGAGGAGCCGGCATTGACGACGAGGATCGTATCCATGGCAGTCACGCGGCGGCGATCGGAGCACGGCGACGCCGGGCATCCGCGTAAAGGCATGCAACCGCGGCTGACGCCATCCGTGACCGCGCCGAATCGGCACGCGACGTCAGCACCACCGGCACCCGCGCGCCGAGCACGATGCCGGCGCCATCGGCCTTGGCAAAATAGGCCAGATTCTTCGCCAGCATGTTGCCGGACTCGAGGTCGGGCACGACCAGGATTTGCGCCCGGCCGGCGACCTCCGACCTGATCCCCTTGATCCGCGCCGCTTCCAGGTCGATCGCATTGTCAAAGGCCAGCGGACCATCGAGCAGCGCGCCGGTGATCTGTTTGCGGTCCGCCATTTTGCAGAGCGCGGCCGCTTCGATGGTCGATGGAATCTTTGACGTGACGGTCTCGACCGCCGACAGGATCGCCACCCGCGGTGTCGTGCCGAAACCGGCCTCATTGTAGAGATCGACGGCATTCTGGATGATATCGCGCTTGGCGTCGAGGTCCGGGAAGATGTTGATGGCGGCATCGGTGACGAACACCGTTTCGGTGTAGGCCGGCACATCCATCACGAACACGTGGCTGATGCGCCGGTCGGTGCGCAGCCCACCGACCTTTGCCGTCACGCTGCGCATCAGCTCATCGGTGTGGAGGCTGCCCTTCATCAGGACTTCGCCTCGCCCCTCATGAATCAACTCGACGCCCCTGGCCGCGGCAGCAGCCTCAGTTGGCGGCGTATCAACGATCTCATAGCCCGCAATATCAATATTGTGCTTTGTCGCGGTATCCCGGATTCGCGCGGCCGGACCGACCAGAACCGCCTTGATGATTCCTGCCTCGGCGGAGTCGATCGCCCCTCGCAGCGAGCTTTCATCGCAGGGATGCACCACGATCGTGGAGACCGAGGGAACGCCCTTCGCGGCGACGATGAGGCGATCATATTTCGATCCCGGCTGGGCTTCGTTCGGTCCGGCTGCCATGACACCCATCGCTCCGCTCTGAATTGCTATGATGCCCGGGCTTTCGGATCGAAAGGGACGGTGTTGTCGTAACCGTCGAGCCCGAACAGCCCGGCGACGTGCTTCAATCGCCTGGCCACCTCGCCGGATATTTCCGCGCTCGCCGACAGCACGTCCTGAATGGCGGCAAACGCCCTGCGGCGCTCGTCCATGTTATCCGGCAAAAGCTTTGGAATGGCCGCAAGCGCGGATTCCCGATCAAGCAGCAGCATGAAGAACTGCTCGCGGACCAACATCTTGAACTCCGCGAGCGTCACGCGCGCAGCCTCATCGGCCTGGCGAAGCCGCCGCAGCGCCTCGAGGCTGCGCTCGTCCACCATGCCCCGGGCCGATCCGACGTAAAGCAAGGCCCGAATGCCGGCCTCTCGCATACCACCGGAGCCGATCCTGGAAGTCAGCTCCGCTACGCGAGCTTGCAAGAGCTCGCGGTGCTTTGGATCCATGTCGCGGCGTTGGGAGGGTGTCGACTGCGGATCGACCCCGACCGCGGCCTGCAGCGCCGGCGAGCCGTAAACGGCAAGGAACATCGCCTCGCTCAGCGCCTCCTGCGAGTCACGCCACTGATCGAGCGAACTGACGATCTGCTGCGATACCCGCTCCTGGAACGCCAGGAACGGATTGTCCTTGGCGACGGGTTTGCGGTCGTCGCGCGCTTTCTCCGCGGCGCTCTCCACCATCTTCATCCAGGGGTTCTCGCTGCTGAACGCCTCGTATTGCAGGCGGAGCGGATGCCAGTTGCGCATCATCTCCGCCATCTGTGGCGTCACCATCGATTTGACCCAGGGCTGCACGTATTTCTGATAGGCAGCGAGATTCATTTCCGAGACACGCTTGGCAGTCTCGAAACGCCGCTCATCCTCCGGCGAGTTCCCGCCCATCGCCCGGATGTCGTCGAGTGTGCGGGCCTCGCAGCGCATCACCCACTGCCCGACCGCAAGCTCATCATTGAGCGTGTCGGATCCCCTCGCCTCGAACGTCGCTTCGTAAAGGCCGGGCGGCAGCACGTCGATCAGGTCGATGTTGCTCGAGAACTCCGCGTGCTCCTTCTTGGCCACGCCACCGGAAACGAAGATGCCGAGATGGCCGACCGTCTCATGCACGGTATAGACGATGGTCTGCCCATGTGCCCTGATCTCGTCGACATCAGCATAAAGGTCCAGAATCCAGTGCAGCGCCTGTTGCGGAGGCGTGATGTTGTCCCCTTTCGAGCAGAACACCACGATCGGCGAACGAATCTTGCGCAGATCGACCGTGGTCCCGTCGGACATCTTGACCCGGCCGGCACCCAGGTTGTTGCCGATGAAGAGTTCATCGACGATGAACTGGATCTCCTCGGCATTGAGGTTGACGTGCCCGCCCCACCAGCGCTCGAATTCGAGATAGCGGTCGGCCTCGGTGTCGACCTTGGAGTAGACGTTGTACTGCTTGGTCCAGAGCGTGTTCGACGGATTCTGATTCTCGAAGTTCTGCACCAGCCAGGCACCGTCAAACTTGCCGGCGCCGAGGTCGCTGGAAAGCGCGGTCAGCCAGCTTCCGCCGAGCAGTCCGCCGGAGTAGCGCATCGGGTATTTGCCGTGTACGCCAGCCCAATAAGCGAGCGGCGCGCCCGCCACGATCACCGGACCGAACAGTTCCGGCCGTAACGAGGCGAGGATCATGATCGCCCAGCCGGCCTGGCAGTTCCCGATCACACATGGTTTCCCATCAGCCTCGGGATGCCGCTCGATGACCTTTTCGATGAAGATTGCTTCAGCGTGGGCAATGCGCTCGATGGTCTGGCCCGGCATTGGCTCGGGCAGGAAGCCGATGAAATAGCAGGGATGCCCCGCCTTCATCGCGACGCCGATCTCACTATCGGCTTTGAAGCCGCCGATCCCCGGTCCATGGCCCGCACGCGGGTCGACGACAACGAATGGCCGCCGCTTGAGGTCGATTTCCACACCCTTGGGCGGGATGATGCGCACCAACGCATAGTTGACCGGCTGCTCGAGCGTGCGACCGTCCAGGATGAGCTCGGCTGCATAGCTCAGGACGTGGGGCGCCGTCTGGGCAACATGCTCGCGATACTGATCGCCGCGCTGCCGCAGTATGTCCAGCAGCAGTACGCTACGCTGCCCGGCATCCACCATATATTCCACGGCCTTGGCGACGACCCCTGACATCGGGCCGCCCGGGAGTTGCAGATTGTCCAGCGACATCGTTTCGGTCCTTCCGCCGACAGTCCGATTGAAAGCGTCACGCGCACCGGATCGTTGATTTAGGTCAAGCCACGAGCCCCAGCCGTACGTCTTTCTTGCGCCGGGAGGATAGGCTGATGCCCGTGCCTGAGAATTATGCAGCGAGCGAACGCCTGCGCGATGGCCGGAGCGTCGAGATCCGCATGTTACGAGCGGACGACCAGGACGACATGTTGGCCGCCGTTGGCCGCACGAGTAGCCAGTCGCTGCAACGTCGCTTCTTCGGCCCCAAGCGAAGCTTCTCAAAGAAGGAGGTCGATTTCTTCATGAACATCGATTTCGCCAATCACGTCGCCTTGATCGCGCTTGCCGACGAGGACGAACACGAGGTGATCATCGGCGGCGGTCGCTACGTCGTCATGGATCCCGGAATGGCCGAGATCGCCTTCGTGACCATCGACGACTATCAGGGACAGGGCGTCGGCACCTTGCTCATGCACCACCTCCTCATCCTGGCGCGCACGGCTGGGCTCGAGCAGCTCGTCGCCGAAGTCCTGCCAGAGAACACGGCGATGCGAAGGGTTTTCGCCAAATTTGGCTTTCAAGTCCGACGCGGAAGGGATCCCCAGGTCATTTGTTTGGCGCTACCGCTGTAAGCGCGAGGCTCTTCGCCGAGGGTTGTAAGCCGACGATGCCGCCCGCAAACTGCTCAGTGACCCCGAAGGAACTTGCCATGAGGAAAGCGCCTACAGACGATCGAGCCAAGAGCAGCCCCCCGATCGTCCGCCGCACCGAAACACGCGACACATTGGAAACAAATGCCATTCAACCGAGCATCGAGATCTGGGACTGTGCGACCTTCAACTTGACTGACTGGCTCCGCGAGAACGGCACTTGGCAACCCCTTCTCAAGAAGCCGCGAGTCTAGCCCTTGCGTGCCATCAGTTCTTGTCATTCCGTGCCGGACATTTGGACGCGAATGCATCCGGGTTTCCTGCACGAATAAGGCCGCCAACTGAGGCGGCCGTGCTGTTTAACTCAAAAAGTTGGGCGCGCGTGCTGGGGCGACTACCGGCCCGGGCGGCGGCGCATGTGCGCCAAGTGCCTTACGGCAAGAACATCGCGATGCCGATGATGACGAGCGGGCTTAGTCCAAAGAGTACAATACAAAAGCTACTAAGGAGATCACTGCCCATGACCGCAACTCCTGCGTTGCGGTTGGGACTCTACATCCGATCGAACGCGGTTGCATAGTGCAATCACCGCCACCTCAATTGGAGAAACAAACTTGTCTGGATCAAACGCGCATGCGCGAAATGAGCGCGAATTGCAACACAGGAATTTATACACCCACAACACTGAATAGGCTTCTCGATATCTCTAATGAGAGCATCGGCCTAGGCTTGGTTGCCACAGGGCTAAAACCCAAACTAGGTCGCTCCAAAAAATCAAAGCGGACCACTGTGGATGGAAACAGGCCAGCACGTTCAAAGCTGGGGTTGCCGGTTGGTTCGGCAATCCAGCCCCGATCCGCTGGCTAGTTTAGGGCCAGCGAATCCGCGCTTGGAGCAGCCGACCGTGGGCGCGGTCTTCGGCGCGGCAGCGCGCCAGTGTTCGGCAGCACGCCTCCGGACGCGGCCCAACCACCATACGACCGAAACTTGAGGCCGAGCCGGGAATAGTAGACACGCAGATATCCGTCGCGCGGCCTTGAGGGCATCTCCCTTGAGGTTCTTGTTCTGCTTCATCCAGCGATCCGCGTGCACCACTTCCAGCGGATAGGTCGATGCCATCAGCACATTCGACATTAGCGTATCGGGATACAATGCAATGGGCGCTACCAGCGCCTCGAGCTCAGCCGGCTTTAGCGCCGGCTGCTCGGGAACCGGCGCGGGTGCATTGCTCGGCGTTTGCGGCCCCTGGTCGTTTGTCTGTGCTCGCGCAGGAAGGCCGACATGCAATAATCCGAGGAAGGCGCATATCCAGCATATTGTTCTGATGATCCGCATGTCGCGCGTCCCTCCTCATAACAACGGCGAACCAGCAACAGCATCCAGTGTCCCTGTCACGCGTTCTTGACTTAGATTAACGTGGCTGCCTGCCGCGCGTATTCCCGAAGGGAACGGAGCGACGATCCGTTCCTCCACCCGCCTAGCGGCTCAGTTCATCCGCTCATAAGCGTCGGCAAGAAAATGGTCGAAGCTCTCGATCCGAATGAGACCGAGGCGCGGATACTCCATGTCCGTGACGATGTAGAGCGCGACCGTCAGGGTTCCTGCAAATATCACCATATGTATCCAACTGCGCCCCGCGTTCGCCGCCATGCCGAAACCAGCGAGCAGTGAGCAACCGAGACCAAGCCCGAACAGCATGAAGTAGACGATCTGCGGCGGATGCTTTTCGGCCGCACCAGCGCGCTGAAGCGCCACCTCGAAGAGGCTGTTCAGCGCCGGGAGCGACAACGCGCATGCAGGCCGGTAGTTTGGCTGCGGGCAGGCCACCACCGCCGAACCCCACAACCGGTTCTTGAGGTCTCGTACTTTCTTTTCCTGTTGGTCTGAAAACTCTTCCGCTCGCTGCAGCACAAGAAAGTCATGCGGCATACGATACAGCTCGATCCGAGCGCCAACGTACTCCTTGAGGCTACCCTGGAGCCTGCGTCCATCGTCCCCGGCAAATAGGCTCAGCCTGTCGTACGCCGTGGCGGCCGTCGTCGCTTCCTGAATGACCAACTGACGGCGATCATCGAAGCGCTGCAATGCACCCGAGATCGTGAATGCCAGTAGGAGGCCCATCAAGCCGAAGATTGCACCTTCAACAGTCGCAAACCCTCCGGTTCCCTCGCTCCGTTCACGATAGCGCCTGCCCAGATGCTGCCCCCAACGGAGCAAGATGAGCGAGCCGACAAAAAACAGGGCGGCGATGGCTATGGCAAACAACATGAAGATCATCGCCGATCTCCAAGGGATGATCCTGAGCGCGACAGTGTGGTGCACATCGTGCAAGCATTTTGACGAGTGCAATCGCCTCAACTCTCAAAGGAAATTGGCGGCAATCCCGGAAACAATGCCGACGACCCGCGACCGGCATGATGCCGGAGCCGACTTTACAACACCTCCTTGCCGAACATGCAGCGGCTGCGATCCCACGGTACGACCCGACCTCGTGTGCTCGTGTGGACGAAGGCGCGCACCGGATCCGCAGGCGAAGACGGCGCGTTACGGCGAGACCTGTAGCGCGTTGAACTCAGTGAACCAGCCCGGCTCGCCTACCCCTCAACTGAGCCGATCCAATTGTCGATGAATTATACGGAGATGCCGGTCACCGACCGCGCAACCTCGACCACCCGGTGATCATGATCTGAACCCCGATACACAGAAGCAGAAATGCGGAGAGCTTCGTGACCACGCTCGTTCCTTCTTCCCCGAACAGCCGGGCCATCGCGCTCGACCTTCGATAACGTGATATATCGTCGCGGTCCCGGACCGCGGTATCACCGTGAGGGCAATAATAGGCTACTCCGAGCGTGTGGTTCACCGTGGCAGACACCGCAGCTTCTGCAATCGTCCTTTCAAAAAAGCGAATTCGTTCAATGGGGTTGACAGGACACCCCTTGCGCCAGATCTAAGGCGGCGCACGCTCGGTCCCGGGCCTCGCTGACGTCCGGTTCTCGCCTTTTCGCGCGCCCTGGTACGCTGCACTAACCCGTCGGGGAACCGTCTGTTGGATACCCGCCTCCATTGAGTTTATCGAGCCGGACCGCCGTCAGTTCGCGGAGCCCGTCTGCACCGCGATCCTGTTCTGCGCGATGATGGCTTCGGCCCGCGCGAGATTTTCCAGTAGGCGCTGGCTGGTCAAGACAAGGAAGTAATAGCCGAACTGCGGGTTCTGGAAGTAGATCTCGAGCAGCTTTTCATAGGTGATGGTTAGAACGTGGCCGTCCTCGATACATTCGATCGTCGCGGTCCGGCGGTTGTCAGGCGTGAGGAAGCCGAGTTCGCCCATCAGGCGGCCCGGCGGAACATCGACGTTGATTTCGACGACCCGGAATCTGCCGGTAACTGTCAGCAGCATTTCGTTGGCTGCGTCACCTTTCTCCATCAAGATATCACCCTTGCGATACTTGCGCTGGGTCATGAACGGCTTGAGCCACTCCATCGACATGTCGCCCTGTGTTGCGGCGCGCGCCTTCTTCACGAGAGCGAGCATTTGACGAAGGCGGTAGGCGTTGATGGGAACCATCAGGAGATAAAGAAGAAATGTCGTGACGGCTCCAGTGAGCGCACCGAAGATGGCGAAGAATACGCAACCGATCATGTTAGCGACCCGGAGCGGCACCATGGTCTGCGTCAGCAGGGTGGCGACAAAGAAGATCGCGCCGACCA
Source organism: Bradyrhizobium sp. USDA 4504 (assembly GCF_054063995.1). NCBI lineage: Bacteria > Pseudomonadati > Pseudomonadota > Alphaproteobacteria > Hyphomicrobiales > Nitrobacteraceae > Bradyrhizobium > Bradyrhizobium sp. USDA 4504. Next base: position 4,357,251 of record NZ_JBSSGV010000001.1, read on the forward strand.
GGGCGAACATGTTTGCCAGGGTGATGTTGTGCAGAAAGATTTCCAGCAGCCGGCTGAAGATGGCGTCCCAGGTCACGTTGTTGGGATCGAGCCCCATCTGAACCAGAATCTTTGCGAACCTGAGGTTATCGGTTGCTGCATCTAGAATGCGGTCCAGCATGCTGGACACGTCTGCGCTAAGCATCATTTGGTTTCGCCAATGTGTGAGCCAATACCGGCAGCGGCTATTCCGGATGAAACCATTGCGCTCGTCAACTCAAACGAAAGACTCGGCGCGAGCGAGATAGAGTACAAATAGGAATCCGGCGACCGTCGGCAGCACCACCAGCAAGCCTCCTGCCAGCGCCACCCGAATTATCGCATGCGTCACCGGCGCGAGGACGGTGCGACCCACCGGCGCTTGGGCAAAGACCGCTTCCAGCGCATCGGTGCCGCCAATGAAGCCTTTGCCGATCGCCGCGGCTACAATGCTGGCGAGGACGGAAAAGCGCTTTGCGCGCCTCACGAACGGCTTCTCAAAGAATCTGGATCACCACGCAGCAGTCGTGAGCCTGTACGTGGCTCACTACAATCTGTGGCCGGTGCATGAGGCGGTGCGCACCACGCCAGCAGTGGCGCTTGGCGTTCGCCAAGCTCCCGAGTTGTATCGCGATCGTCCGGCGTGGAGTTCATCACCGACGTTGTATCGTGGGTTTATGGTGCGCTCGCAGGGCGTTCGCATCTGCTGCGATTTCAACGGCTTGTGCCGATGACGAGGATCGAAAGGGTTCTTCCAGCGAGTGGCATTCCGGTGCACTACGAGGCGACAGACCAAACCGGCCTATTACCCCGCACGAGGCAAAGTCATGATGCCGGCCTATTCCGCATTCGATTCGGACGACGACTTTGTCTCGACGTTGGCCACGAACCGATCCACGCCACTGGGCACCAGTTACGATTGAACCACAAGTTCAACGCGAAGGTGTTCAGCAATGCCAAGGCGGCCGAGGAATGCGTCGCCGAACTCGGTAGTGCGTTCATAGCGGCTCACTTCGGTTACAGCTATATCGAAGCCCAATCCCCAGCTTGCAGCAAGGCTGGCTCGAAGTCCTCAAGGGCGACAACCGGGCTATCTTCAGCCTTGCGTCCTACGCCTCCCAGGCGGCCGACTGGCTGCTGCAGAAGGCCATGGGGTGGATGAGACCACGCCAGCGGTCGAGCAGCCAAAGGTTGAAGATGCAATAAGTGAGCACTCCGATTTTAAACGCCGCTGCTGCGGCACACATTAGAATGGGGGAAACGACGCACCACTCGTTTTGATACCAATGTCCTATTTCAATCTCCCTCTAGTTGTGCTCCAAATTGAGCTTTCGAAGAAGAGCTAATTGGGAGGGGAAATTGCCAGACGTACAGGTGACCTGCATCAATAAGCAGCCACGAAACGATCCGCACGAGGGCATCACGCATCTCGGAGGCATCAACTGGAAGTGGCCGCGATCACAAGTCATCCAATCAATTGAAAGCGGGGCCAACACATTCTTCACGATGGTCGGCGGCAAGCGAGCCGACGTGGGAGTCGTAAATGGACCGAACGGCAAATATGTTCGGACCCATGCTGACGGCTACTACAACGACAATCTCTTAGCCCTGCCGGAGTGTCGATGAACTTGTCCTGACCGGGTTGCCTACATCGCGCAATGTGCTACACGGCGCTCCTCTCAATAAGGAGCGCCACGTGGCCAAAAATAGAAAAGCAATTCGCCGCAAGTGGACAACGGACGAGGTTCGCGACCTTAAGGCGTTAGCGAAGCAAAAGTTGGGCGCAGCGAAAATCGCAAAAAGGCTAAAGCGCACGAAGAGCGCTACGATCGCTAAGGCGTTTATCCTAGGCGTGTCGCTGGAGACGCGAGGTTAATTCCCACCACGGCAAACCAAACGGTGCTAGAATTTGCCTGCCCACGTGAGTCGGGGACATCTAAGATGACTTCAATTATCGAATGGGGACCGCTCCAGAGAGCGACGAATGCCCTCCACCAGCCCGTGATCTGCCGGAACTTCGATGTCAGGTCGCGAGATGGCTATGTCAGCGGACAAATCGTTGTCGACGACACATCCGATCCTGCCGCAATGTCGGAATGCGAGAGCCGGCTAGCCTTGCTGCTGAGAGACGCCCTCACCGATCTTGGCCGGTAAGTCAGTCCAGCAAGTCGTCATCATCCTCGGCTGACAGCGAGCGCCGCCACACTGGTAGCTTTCGTCGTGAGTGGCGCTGATGCCAGCCGAGGAAAAGTAAACCCGATTGGCAACCACCAAGCTGCACCACCCATAACGTCACGCCGTCCGGCGCATGTGACACAATTCGCCGAGTGCGGCAGTTGTGTTCTTCGTCACGCGCTTCGTCTACACGCGCAGCAGCCGCCACCTTACATTCATGGCCGCCTATCCAGCATTTGTCGCGATTGACAAGTAAAACCCGATTGTCGTGACAGACAATATGGCGAACGTAGACCACCCGTCTCACCGTCTTCGCTGCACAGGCTGCGTGTTTCGGCAATTTCCGGACACCGATTTCGGTAATTCGCGGAAGGCGATTTCAGTAATTCCGGGACAGGGATTCCGCTAAATCGCGGACAGTTGCGCGAGGTTGGTTTTCGGGAGCGCCGTTCAGGCACGCGAAGATTCGGAACCACATCCAGGTGGTTTCAGATTCAGACAGGAAGCCGGTTACCAACTCCTCGGCGAAGCGCTGCACCGCCAGCGCGTCCTCGCGATACTCTGGCAGTTGGCAGGTAATCTGACTTGCCTGTCGGCGACGCCAATCCTGCGGTTGCTCGCTCATCCCATTGCTCTCTGCTGCCAGTCTTGGCTGCTAGCTTGTTCGTACAGGTATTCATGGTCGGCTATTCCGGGCTCGGCGGGACACACTGATGAGCGTGGCCAGGGAGCTCTCCCGACGTCGGCGGTTGGACCAGGTAGTTCAGCAACCAAAACGAACGTGAGGTGTTTTAGAATCGGGCGACTTTCTAAAAGCTGGGAGAGTCCGATGTTTAGGAAAATCCTAATCTCACTGATCGCAGTTATCGCCGTGGCGTTTGCACCGACTGCTGCCTCTGCGCGTGGAGGCTTCAGCGGCGGCGGTTTTCATGGTGGTTTTCATGGCGGATTTGGTGGCGGCGGCTGGCGCGGCGGTGGTTGGCGCGGAGGCGGGTTTGGAGCGGCCGCTGTTGGACTTGGGATAGGTCTGGGCTTGGCGGGTGCCTACGCTGCCTACGGTTACCCCTACGGATACGGCTACCCATATGGGTATGGCTACGACTACGGGTATGGCTACGGTTATCCGTATGGCTACGGCTACCCGTACAGCGCCAGTTATGGCTATTGCCTCGCAACAGCCAGCCAGCAGGAGTATACTTGCTATTAATAGCGAGCCAGCGGCTCATCCTGCTTGAATGTTGAGACAATCGCGACCTGCCGATTGGGGAGCCGCGGGTGCTTTGCCCGGCAAATGTGGAGGGTAAAATGGCCCTGCACTTCAGCCAGGTCTGGACTGGCGATTTGGAGATGTGGATCGCAAGCAGCGACGACTACTCATTCGTTATCAGCAACGAGAGCCGGAGTGGACCCGGGTTGCATGGAGAGCCGGGCTTTGTTGCGTCATATCGCCCCGACTTTCTGAATATGCCCGCAGCTCAAGTGTCCGGGTCGCCCTTCGGCACGTTCGCTGAAGCCGAGCGGGCCTGCAATGCGTTCTTGGGTCGCCTCATTATCGAAGGATGATAGCCGCGCCGTTACCGGCTCCAGAGAATTCGGCTACCAACTAATCGTCAGTCAGAGAAGGTCTGCCGTGCTGAGAGCAATCTTCATTACGACTTGTCTAGTTGCAGCGTCGCCATCGGTTGCCCAGCAGGTGCGGGTGATCACCGGGGACTTTGAGCATGTATACGGACCTGGTGGTGAGGTCCTCGACGATGCCGAGATGCGTGCACGAAACCAGCGGGCTTCTGAAAAGATTCAGATTGAAAAACAGCTCGCGATTGAGAGGCAACAAATCGAGGCCGAGCGACTCAGGCGTCGGTCAGACCAAGAGGCTGCTCTCGCCTACGATGCAACTGCTCCGACGTGGGACTCAACATACGGCGGCTGGTTTTTCGTTAATCGCCATCGGGGCCACCTGAGGATAGGCGTCTCGCCGAGGATGGGCCCGAGGATGGGCGGCTCGCGAACGACGCCGTAACCAAGCTGACCTCCCCGGCGCTCCGAGGCCAATCGCCGGCTGGTCGAGATCGGGCTGAAGGCGAAATCCAGTGAACGCACGCCGCCGAACGGCAAGTTCGAAAGGGCTGCTTTCGCGCGTCTATGCTGTAACGATCGTCAGATCGTTTGGCACTCGGCGGCTGGGGGTTCGCTCATAGAACGCCAAACATCGCCGAGCATAGAGGACTTCCACCTCCAAGCTGTCGTTCATACTCGGCACACATGAGAATGGCCCCGACGCCGTCGCGTCGGGGCCGCATTTCAATCTCCCGCAGTCGGGGTTGGGCAACTGAAACCACGGAAGCATTGAATTGAACCCGGGCGCTGCCACTTGTTCCCGGTGTCAGCCCACCCGCAGATTTTCGGCTGACGTCTTGCCGCGGCTTTCCCGCTCTTCGTAACTGACCTTTGCACCCTCGTTGAGGCTGCTCAGTCCCGCTTTCTCAACGGCCGAAATATGCACAAAGACATCCTTGCCACCGTTGTCAGGCTGGATGAAACCGTAGCCCTTCGTCGGGTTGAACCACTTCACAGTACCAATCGCCACTAGACAAATCTCCTTTGAGGAATGGCGGCAGCCTAGTTCGACAGCGCGGCATCCCGCAAGGCCCAATGCGGGACCGTTGGCAACAGTATAAGTACGGTAACGTTTCGGAGGAGCGGGTGCGCCGCCCCGCTTGTCAGCTCCTCGATTTTCTTGGGACCGCTAGGCTTCGGAGCGACCTACCGCGCAACCACTGCGCAGCATTGACCTGCGTCATGCGGGCGTGACGAGAGTGCTGTTACCGTTGCTGGCATTGCTGACCAGCTGAAATTCCGCGGCCGGGACAAAACATTTCGAGCCCAGCGGCGTAGTTTCTCGGGAGATTAGTTGGGCGCTGCAGGCCACTCATTCGAGTGGTAGGGAAAGTGTCGGCAGCGGCTTATTGCCCTGCTCGCAACCTGTTCGCCCCTTGGGCGGTAGACTCGGCGTTGAGGCATCCGCGGCAGTCTCGCCCATGAAGTGGGTCAAATTAACGTCCGATGACCACTCCACATAACCAACGACCGCAAAAGCAACCGCCGCCACGATGACAATACTGACCACCGAAGCGGCGGCTGTTGCCGACCAGCTTTGGCTTTTGAAAAACGGCATCACGATTCTCCGACACCGAGCTGCCACCCGGCGCTTGCGTTAGATCAGCTCGCGATTTTCGAGTGTGAACGGCCTCACATTTCACGCGCACTTGATCCTGAGGCAGCGCTTTACTGAGGCGGCGGCTTCGTCGAGCCTGTCATTCCCCTGTGGCATTGGTCGTGCAGCACACTTGAGGCTGGGGATTTCAGTGTCCCAGTTCAGGAAGAAAACGCCGCCGGGCGTGTATTCGTGAGACCGGCGGCGTCTTTTCCTGGGACCCTTATACTGGTCCTAAGTTGACTGCCGCACGGGCGATCGTCTGCCTCAGTTGGTAGTGCCAGCCATCCGGGCCAATGGTGTCGGTGTCGGGCCACTCGTCGCCCTCATCTTCCATCTCGTTCGCGTACCGGAGCACGGCGGCGATGCCGGCAACGGTCGTGGGAATCGTTGACGCCAGTTCCCACGCGGCGGCTCGGGCCGCGTGACCACAAGCCTAATTGTTGTCTTGGGCGTCATTGCCAGCGACAAGCACAACTTGGCAGAGGCTGATCGGCGCCGCGCGTGCCTCTGACCGAACCGCCTATCTTTTGGTGCGTCTTTGCGGAGAAGGAGCCGCTGGGGTTGCCTGCGCTGGGCTTTCAGCCCTTGCAGATTCCAGCGAGTTAACTCGCGCGCTTAGCGCACCGAGCTGGTCGGATATTAGCTTCTGCTCGCCCTGCTGAGCGGAAGTTTTCTGCTGAGCGTCACCGATCTGAGCAGCCTGCCTTTTTTGGCCGGCTTCAATCCCCTGCACCGCCTGTTGGAGAGACGCTAAAGTCTGCTTCATCTCCGCAAGGGCCGGATCCGGTGGAGGTGCGACGGCCGCGCGCTCTTGCGAGGCTGCAAACTTTGTCGCGTTGCTGTAGCTCATCCAAAGCGCACCGCAAGCGACGATAACGGCGAGAACAGCTATGAGCAGCGGAAACGACGATCGCGCCTGTGCATCGCCGGGCGTTGACGAATCGGCGGTCATGAGAAGTTCCCCGATTTGGACAGATGGAAGAACTATCCAATCTCCGGTTTGTTCCGGAGTCACTTGGTTCTGGCAATGACGGCAACCCCGTAGCCTCGCCGCATCACTGCCGACATCATGACGCGTCCACTTCTCCACAGCCACGACACGCTATAGCCGTGCCCTGTTCCGCGCCTCAACTCATTGATAATTTGCGTGGCCACCCTCGGCCTGCTCTCTAGTCAGGATGGGCTCGAAATCTCGAGAGTACATGTTCGGAGCAACGGTCAGGCACCTAGCCGAGCGCGCCAAGGAAGCCCGGCTCGAGGCCGACACCGTCGCCTGCCGCGTGGAATGCCCGCATGCTCGCCTTCCAGGGGCCGGCCCAGCCATCCCCTGCCCTCGGTGATGCGCTCAACGCCGGCTACCGCTACCTTGAGGTCAAATGCCTTGGCTGCGGGACGAATACGTCATCGAAAATGACGACACCGACTGACTGACCGTACTTGGCCGAAAACTTGGCCGATGCCTCACCGGGGCGCCCGACCGGCCGGGCGATAATTGTCACGCCTGGCGCGTCGCACGGGACGACACAGCATTTACTGCTGGACTGTCCAAACGGATCCAGCGAGGCGCGATGCCGCCGCGGCTAGAGCATTTTCCACATGATGTGGATCATCTGGTGTATCCAGCATGCCTAAAGTAGTTGGCACACATCTGCGGCGCAAACGACTTGACGAGTTTGCCGATGAGTTTGAGCAGGGCTTGGACCGTGCGGGTGGCGCCTTTGCGCAGCGCAGCTTTCAACCGGGAGAAGGCCTGTTCGATCGGATTGAGGTCGGGCGAGTAGGCCGGCAGATAACGCACGCGGGCGCCGACAGCCTCGATCGCCTCGCGGACACCGGCGATCTTGTGAGTGCGCAAGTTGTCCATGAAGACGATGTCGCCCTTGCGCAAGGTCGGCGCCAGGACTTGCTCGACATAAGCCAGGAACGAGGGCCCATCCATTGCACCGTCGATGACATAGGGCGCCGTGAGGCCATCGATGCGCAGCGCGGCGACAAGCGTCAGCGTCTTCCAGTGACCATGGGGCACGCCAGAGACGAGGCGCTCACCGCGAGGAGAGCGCCCATAGTGCCGGACCATCTTCGTCGTGACCGCAGTCTCGTCGATAAAGATGAGGCGCGGTGCACGCAGCTTGGGCTGCTCGGCTTTCAGCGCGGCACGCTCGGCAGCGACGTCAGGTCGATCCTGCTCGGCGGCGTGCAGTGTTTTTTTTGAAGGTGATGCTGTGACGGTCGAAGAAACGCCAGATCGAACCGATGCCGGCCTTTTGCTTTCTCTGAGAGCGCAGACGCGCGCGGATCTCCTCGAGCGTCAGGTCCGGCTCCGCGGCGATCAGCTCGATCAGCCACTGCTTGTGCTGCTCCAACGGCGAGCGGCTGTGCCCGGTGCCGGGCTTGGCCTCAACGTTTCCGGTCTTCCTCCAACGATCCATCCATCGGATCGTAGTCGAAGCGCCGAGATTGAGAATGCGCGCAGCCTCACGTGCGCTTTCGCCGGACTCAACAAGCTCAACCGCACGCACCCTGAGGTCCTTGGAGTATCCCTTCGCCATCGCATGCCCCGCATGTTGTCGCGGGCAACACCGAATCTGATTTGCGTGCCCGTGGGAATCCCCTTTGACTGTTCCGATTCACCTCAACTGGAAACCGCTCTAACGCTCCGGCGCGCCCCGGCCCGGCTCGGGCTGTTCCGTTTCCTTTTCCTTGGCCAGCCGCTTTTCGTGGCCGAGATAGACCCTGTCGCGCAACGTCAGCGGCCGGTCATTCGGCATCGCCTCAAGAAACCGCGTGACGTTTTCCGACAGCGCCCGGTCGCGCGCATCAGGACTGTTGGCCAGCGCCCGCGCCACCGTCGCATAGGCGGTCCGCACCCCCTGATGCTTCGCGCGCATCTTCTGCTCCCAGGGGTGCTCGTCCCGCCCTGGATTCTGTTTCCGTTAGTCATAATCCTGTCTGAGCTCGCGGATCATGTCGTGCCGCACCCGCGCCTCCCCGCGCTGCTCCATGCGTGGCATTGCCGTCGCATAGTCGCGCATCCCGACCCCGCGCGCGTAGCGCGGTGTGGCCTCGGCATCGATCCCGCGGCGCCGCAGGCATGCCGCAAACTTCTCCCGGTACTCGTGCAGCTGTGACTTTCGCGGGTTGAATGTCTTCCCTTCCCGGTCTCGGCCGCGCACCGTGACATGGCCATGCGGATGCGCCGTGTCGTCGTGGAAGCACACCACGACATCGACCCGCGGCCGCAATTCCTTGTCGACAAAATCGGTCACCGCATCCCTGAACTTTTCCCGGTCACTTCCCTTCGGTAGCGACAGCACCATGTTGACCGACATCGGCGCCTTTCGCAGGCTCTTGTTCTGCGTCGTCACCTCCGCGCTATCGGCCCAGGCCGCGTGCAGCTCTCCGACCGCTTCCTTCCCTTTCATCGGCCCGTAATCGGATTGCATCTCCACCTTGCCATTGCGGGTGATGTAATCCAAATGTGCCCTCAGATGTCCGGCATCCTTGGTCCGCCCCGACACCTTCACAACCACCTCGGGCGCCTAGCGAACCAGCCGCTCCAGCCGCGTCTTCGAGGCCGGCGATACCCCGAGGCGTGGCCCGCCGCTGCCGCCCGACCCGGCGCGATGAGGACTTGGTCGATGCATCGGTAGCAAAGCGGCTCCTCCAGGCCATCATCGACAATCTGCCGGAGCCAGTTCCCGGGGGGAGGCCGGTTCACACGATCGGCATTCCGGCGGCACGATCCGGTTGCGGGGATTGCCGCAATTTGTCTGGGCGCGGGGCGGCGCCTATACGTTCCTGCCGAGCCTCTCGGCGATCCGCTTTTTGGGATCGCAGATGATGTGAGTCGACCACAGGCCGGGGGTCATTCGGCACTAGTTCAACACTCTCACCAGGTCATCAGCCTCGCGCAGATCGCGGGACGTTTCCGCGGATGCAAATTTCGCCCGGATCGATATCAGCAGGTCTCGTGCTTCGGCGCGTCCGGATGCGCTCTCGCCGGCGCTGACCAAGCGCGCGATGCTGATCGCCGTGCGCAATTCCCAACCGACCGCCCCGAGCTTCCTGGCAGAGGCAAGCGAGCGTTTGAACAAGCGCATGGCAGCCCGGTCGTCTCGCGATGGTTCCCGACACAGCAGCGAGCCGTGAATCCGATAAATCTCGGGAGCCGCCCAGCGCTCGCCGGTTTTCTTCATCAGGGACTCAGCCGAAGCAGCGAAACTTCGAGCCCTTTCCATCTGCCCGATCCGTCCGAATTCTGTGGCGAGCAGAATTCGATAGAGTGGCATCTGAATGCACCGGTTCTCGGCGGGTAGTCTGCCGAGCAAGCCGCACAATTGTTCGAGCACTTCCGGCGCGGGGCCTCGTGCCGCCAACGCAGCGGTGGCCCACAATGGGCCGATGACCCGGTACATCGGATAGCCGTACTCGTCAGCGACCTTCAGACCGCGCTTGACGCTGGCGAGGTTGGCCGCGAGATCGCCCTCATACCAGTGGTCGGCGACGCCAAGAATGGAGGCAAAAGCTTGCATGAACGGATGTCCGATCTCGTTCGCGAGCTGGCGCGCCGTCACACAGCACTCTCTGGCCCGCCCCGGGCGGCCCAACAACCATTCGATGTGTCCGGAATAGACAAGCGATACGATCAATGGATCATGCTGATAGATCTGGACCAGCTTGCCGTGCTCACGCGGATCGTAGCGAGCGCTGACCAGAGCCGCGAGCTCACTTGCCTGCTCCAAACGACCAAGAAAGAAATTGGCGATTACGGCAGCGGTGTAGGCCATGAGGGCAGCCTCGTCGTCGCGCCACTCTTCTGCCCGCCGGACGAAATCGTGCGCGTTTTCGAGGCCTTTGGTGAGCTCGCAGTTGACCAGCTTGGCTATGGTACTTCCCCACAGCACCGTCGCCTTCTCGCGAATGGTGCCATGGCTCGCGCAAAGCTTGAGTGCACGACTGTAGGGGCCATAGACGTTGGGATCGGACCACCCGGCATTGGCTGTGTACGCCATCGCCAAATTGGATTGCAGCGCGATTTCAGCCTCGAAGCGCCGCGGTGACGCCGGCATCTTGGGTATCAGCGAGAGACCTTCGCGAAGATGAGCCACGGCTTCCTTGGTGGCAGAGCTGCGGAGCGCGGATTTGCCCGCCTGAAGCCAGGCCTCGATCGCTTCCGGAATGTTGCCTGCGCGTGCATAATGATAGCCTAACACCGCCGGCTGGCTGCTTTCTCCAATGGCGGCTTCCTGCAGCAGCCACGATGCGACGCGCGCATGGAGCTCACGCCTTTCCTCCTTGAGCAATGAGGAGTAGGCGACTTCCTGTATCATCGCGTGCTTGAACGTGAAGACCTTACCTTGAGACTCTTCGCTACGATACACAATCCCGGCTGTCTCGAGCGCCCGCAACGCGAGTTTCAGCGTTTGGCCCTTGCCTGGAAGCACGCTGAAAATGCCATCATAGTTGAAGCGCCTTCCGAAAACAGAGGCGATCTGGGCGACGCGCTTGGCAGGACCGAGACGATCAAGGCGCTCCATCAGTGAATCGTGAATGCTTGCCGGCACCAGGGTCTCCGGCAACTTCCCGCTCGGCGCAGGGCTCTCGGCCGGCCGCGGGATCGCGCCGGCATCGACGATGGCGCGTGTGAACTCCTCGACAAAGAGTGGCACGCCGTCGGTTCTTTCCACGATCTGGCTGGCAATCCTGCGCGGCACCAGATCGCTGCCCGCCACGGCCACGACCATCTGCTCGCATTCATGCACTGCCAGCTTTTGCAGAGCAATCCGCCGAATTTCCGGCCCTGTCAGCCAGTCGGCCCTGTAATCATCGCGATGCGTGATCAGGACCATGATCCGCTCGCCGGGACAGCGTGCGATCACGCGCACCAGCAGTTCGATGGTGGTTGGGTCCATCCACTGGACGTCCTCGACGATTCCGAGGATCGGCTGCTTGCGCGAGGCTGCGAGAAGAGCATCGACGAACATCTGCAAGGCACGCTCGCGCTCCGCGGGAGATCCGAGATCCGCGGGTTCGTATCCCGGGCATGCGGGTATTGATAGGACTGCTCCGTAGTAACGAAGCGCCTGCTCGACATCAGTGACGGCTCTTGCCAAAAGCGAGCGCAATTTTGCCAATGCGAGTTGAGCGTCGTCGGTGTCCTGGATGCCGGTCGCACGTGTGAGCCGCTCGATTTCCGGGGCAAGCGGTGTGTTGACGTGGAATGGTGAGCATTGCAGCGATAGAACATCACGCGGAGACGCATCAAGGGAACTGCGAAACTGGCGGATCAAACGTGACTTGCCGATGCCGGGTTCACCGGAAATCACACCGACCTGTCCCGAGCCGGCGAGGCTCTTCTGCCACATCTCGGCAAGCAACGTACTTTCGCCGGTTCGGGCTATCATCGGGGCGAGAGGCGACCTCCGCGCTCGGTCGAACCTGCTCTCGCTGGACGCAAGCGCCTCTGCGCGCCAGGCTTCGACAGGCTCCTCGACGCCCTTGAGTGGTCGTCTGCCAAGCGGCACGTAGCTGAACGTTCCGCGAGTCAGCTCGTAAGTGCTTGAGCCAACCACGACGCCGTTCTCGCTGGCGAGCCCCTGCAGACGGGCAGCGACATGTGCCGAACTACCGAACACTTCCCGCCGATCGGGCGGCTCGCCGGGCACGCTGCCGACGACGACGACCCCGGTATTGACCCCGACGCGCACGCCGAGGCGGACAAAACTGCCATCCGACAGCAGAAAGTTGTGATCCTTGATCGCCGCGGCGACCGCCAGCGAAGCGCGGACCGCGCGCTCAGGGTCATTTTCGTGGGCTTGCGGGACGCCAAAATACGCCAGCAATCCGTCGCCAATCATTCTGGCGATATGACCGCCGTAGCGGCGAATCTGCTCGTCGCAGATATCGCGGTAAGTTCTGATAACCGCGAAGAACTCCTCGGGATCGATCCGCTCGCTCAGGGGTGTCGAGCCGACAATGTCGATAAATACCACGGTGAGCTGCCGGCGTTCGGCATGCAGAGCTTCATTCTCGACATTCGGCGGCGCCTGCGTCCGCTGAAGTCCGCCCGAACGATCGGGCTTCGGCTGGCTGCTCATGACCCACCGTGTTCAGTTTCCGCCGTGCCGGGAGGCAAGGTCGACGGCAAGCCGCGTCAGGTTGACGCTGCCGAGCGGCCTGTGCTCGGGCAAACAGTTCCATGGATTGAACACCATGTTCCCGCGGCCGTACAGCGCATTCTGCGTCAAACCCTGCCCTGGAGCGGCAGGTGTCTCAGGCGCACTAGCCACTCTAGAGGACGGGGCCACCACCGCGAAGCGCCCTCGACGTCATCCGACGTGGCGGCGTGCTGTACCCGTATGGAGAAATCGAACACGACGTCATCGCCCCCTTGATGCGTACGCGAGTCCAGAACCCTCACAAGCGCTTTCTGGAGAAAGCTTTTCGATGGGCCAAAACGCAAACGTCCACCATCTGGTGTCCTCAATTTGACCACCGGAAGGACCGACCAAATAGCGCGCGACCTTGCGTTCGCCGATCTTCGGCTTCGGGTCACGAACGTCGCCCTCTGCAATAGACGGTGGCTTGTCGATTTCCGCTATACCCCGTTGGCGACCGAAGTCGTGTGGCGGCGCAATATGTCGCGAAGGCACAAAGGACTAAACCGCTCGCGCGGTAGGACGCCGCGGCTGGCGGCACGGCCAAGACGATAGCGCAACGGGGCGTCCTGTCTTGAGATCGAGGGGTTCGACAACCTCACTCAAGACAGGAGCATCGCCATGACCGACGAGGCAATGAGCCCGTTGCGCCGGCGCATGATCGAAGACATGACGATCCGCAAGTTGGCCCCGAAGACCCAACATGACTTCGTGCAAAGGGTCAAGAACTTCGCCGCATTTCTCGGGCGATCACCGGATACGGCGACCTTCGAGGACGTGCGCCGCTATCAGCTACATCTGACGGCAAGCGGCGTTGGCGCGCCGACCATCAACCAGACCGTCTCGACGCTGCGGTTCTTCTTTCGGGTCACACTCAAGCGCCACGAGATCGTCGAGCATACCCATGTCATTCACGAGCCGCGCAAGCTGCCGGTGGTACTGAGCGTGGAGGAAGTGGCACGGCTGCTCGATGCCGCACCGGGGCTCAAATACAAGGCGGCGCTGAGCGCGGCCTACGGTGCCGGGCTGCGTGCCAACGAGGTCGTCTCGCTCAAGGTCTCCGATATCGACAGCAAGCGGATGATCATCCGCGTCGAGCAGGGCAAGGGCGGCAAGGACCGCAATGTCATGCTGTCGCCCAGCCTGCTCGCGCTGCTACGGGCCTGGTGGAAGATGGCTCGGCCGCAAGGCTGGCTGTTCCCTGGCCGTGACCCGGCCCAGCCAATGACCACACGCCAGCTCAACCGTGCCTGCCACGCCGCCGCCCAGATGGCGGAGATCAACAAGCGCGTCTCGCTGCACACCTTGCGGCACAGCTTCGCCACCCACCTGCTTGAGCAGAACATCGACGTCCGCGTCATCCAGGTGCTGCTCGGCCACGCCAAGCTCGACACCACCGCGCTCTATACCCGCGTCGCCACCAAGACGATCAGCGAGGTCATGAGCCCGCTGGAGCATGTCGGCGAAACTCGTTCCGCCTACTATGCCCTCTGCTGACTTCTGCACTGCGGTCAGATCGCCTTACGACGACCTCAGTCTCGTTGCCGAGACGCAGCGCAGATCTCCCGAGGTAAGATCGACCGCCTTCGCCGCACGCCCGCCGGATTTACCACCCCGGCCCTTGATGACCGTGGACTTCGCGATCACGTGCTCGCTCGTCCGGCCGGGTAGGCCTCGTTATCCGGTTTTTGTCCATCGGGCCGCGGCTTTGCTCCACGCTTCCTTCAGACCCCACCTCGCGATGACGCCCTTGCGCTTCGCTAATCCTTCACCGTCATCAGGCTGGATAGAGGACTTCCACCTCCAAGCTGCCGGTCATGCTCGGCACACACAGAATAGCGCCCCGTAGGGCGCCTCGTACCTCACGTATTGAGGGCCACTCAGTACACCGATGCAGTCAGCATTGGCATGACGCCGAATGATGCCTGCCACACCCAATAGACGGGCCTGCATTTCACTTTCAAACTTCTGATGATGTGCGTCTAAACAAGCCCCCGCTCCACCGCCATGCGCCGCGCACCAACTTCAAGGTAGAACCGCGCCGCACTGATCGCCGTACCGCGGTCTGGCCCGTCCAATAACCGACAGAAGTGCGCTCTGCGCCATTCTTTAATGCGACGCAGCCGGCGCCGCATATGCGCCGGTCGTTCGGCGGCGATGTCTTAAGGTAGGCCGTCATTCCCTGCTCCCAGAGCGGCACACCATATCTCGGGATCAACGATTCAGCTTGCCGTATTTTTCTGCAACGGCATACATCGCTTCGTATTTTTCGCGTCGCAACTCGCCAGAGTAAGCAAAGCCATTTCTTGTCGCAATGTTCTGCAGCGTCCGATAGTAGCTAGGCAAGTTCGTGTTGACCGCCTCCACGATGCGAGGGACGAGAGTCATATCCCTAGATTGTCGGTCAACCTGATCGGCCAACTGCGGGGTCGGGTGGCAGTCTTGATCGAATCAGTTTCCGCCGGGTCGCTCGCCAAAATGGGAACTTCCGGGGACACGGCGGCAGACTTTCGGCCGTCTGGGCTCGGAAGCAGTAAACGCCGAGATGACGGAGACCGACGCGATCCGTAGAAGTCAGCCATTTTGGGCCTATTCTCATGCATTTTCAGGCACTTGCCTGATAGCGGGAGGGATCGAACCTCCGAATGGCGGAATCAAAAATCCGCTGCGGTCAGCGCCGTTCGTCAAACGATAAGAAGTCGCACGGCGAACGTACCGTCGTCTTCAAGACGGCACCGGTCTATTTGCGTCGGTAACACCACCATTAGACTTGCAGGCGCCTCCGATTGGATTCCCGCCCTCGGACCTCAGGGAGGAATTTGATAGCCACCTTAGTCTAGTGACATCTTCTGAAGATAATCAGTTTTTGGTCTGATTCTGACTCTGAAGAATATGCATTTCTGCTCGCGCCAAGTGCCGACGAAGTGCGGCAATTGCCTGAAGGCTCACCTCGAAGGCGACGGGGCCCATCTCCTTAGTCTCCAGTCGAATGGCAGCATGTCCGTCGGAACGCAACATCGTCTCCGAACCAGTCACATTCAGGATCACCAGGTTTCGGTCCATTTTCCCTCCCATCGAACCCGTCTTCTCACGAGGACGTTTCCTTGTTGCTTAGACGAGGCAGTGCTCGCGTCTGGTCGGCTTCGGCGTAAGCAGACCCTATTTCGGCCTCGCTTCTTTCATTTTAGCATCAAATCGCCGTTCCGTTCCGCCAACGGAGCACGCGGCTCCGCCGCACACCGCTGGATCGCGTCGGCTCTTGAGGAAATCCCGCTATCGTTACCAGGAGATTCGTCTTGATTGGCCGGGCATTTTCACAGCGTTGGCAGCTAGCAAATGCGGTGAAAGCGCAAGGTTAGTTAGTGGATGATGAACAAGCGGATGGCGACGGACGGCGATCTGTCGCGGTTTCAGTCCGACGGGGAACAGACGATTTTGGGGGTGGCGCCAGAAAACCTTTGATGTCCCACATCGCGAAATCGCGAGAGGGCTGAGTGGCCTTTGGTCCAGAAGGCGAGATTGCTGGCGGCGCCAATCCGCTCGAAAAGCGCTCGCGAAAGTGGCGATAGTGATCAATGCCGTCACTTGCATGCTGAACGGTGCGGTGCGGTCGTGATATTGGCATTTGTCGTGTTCGCGACCTGATCAAAGTCGATCGAGGGTGACGCATTGCCGATCTGACTGAATGCTATCCATTACACGGCGACTTGCCGCAAACAGCGCGATGGCACGCGCAGGCGTATCGCAGACGAAGTGCCGAAATGGCGCGACATCATCGCAAAGGCGGAGACCAAGCCGGTCTGAGCAGATCAACATTGCGCGACACGCACAGCGTGTGATCTTGCGAGCACTAGCCAGCATCCCTACGCTCCCCCTCCATAACATAACAACCAGGGAGGCGATCGTCATGACTACAAGGCGGGATTTCCTGAAAGCGGGAGCAAATGCGGCGGCAGGCATCGTGTTCTGCGGCTGCGGGCTCGTCCACAACGCAAATGCGCAGCAACCGCGCCAGCAGTTGCCGGTCACGGTCAACGGCAAACGTGTCAAGACGATCGACATTCACGCGCATTGCCATTTCCGCGAGGCGGGCGCGCTGCTCGGCGCGGACGCCGGAAAATATCAATTGCCGCCGGTCAACGGCGCCAGCGAGGCCTTCATCGAGATCGACAAGCGACTGGCTGCAATGGACGCGCAGGCCATCGACATGGAGGTGCTTTCGATCAATCCGTTCTGGTACGACCGCGACCGCGATCTGGCCGGAAAGATCGTGAAAATCCAGAATGAAAAGCTCGCCGAACTCTGTGCCTCGAAGCCCGACCGGTTCGCGGCGTTCGCCTCGCTGACGCTGCAGGCACCGGACCTTGCGGTGCAGGAGCTGGAAACGGCGGTGAAAAAGCAGGGGCTGAAGGGCGCTGCGATCGGCGGTGTCGTCGACGGCGCCGAATTCTCAAATCCGAAGTTTCATCCGGTATGGGCCAAGGCCGAGGAACTCGGCGTTCCCTTGTTCATCCATCCGCAGGGCGTGCCCGAGCTCAACAAGCGGCTCTCCGGCAATGGGTGGCTTGGCAACACGATCGGCAATCCGCTCGAGACCACGATCGCACTCTCCCATTTGATCTTCGAGGGCACGCTCGATCGCTTCCCGGGGCTGAAAATCATCGCCGCACATGGCGGCGGTTATCTCGGCTCGTACGCCGACCGCTCGGACCATGCCTGTCTGGTTGGACCCAAGGGATGCAATCCGGAGATCAAGCTCCAGAAGGCGCCGGCGGAGTATCTGAAGCAGATATATTTCGACTCTCTGATCTTCACGCCGGAGGCGATCCGGCACCTCGCCGCCCAGGTCGGCGCCGGCCAGATCGTGCTGGGAAGCGACTATCCCTATCCATGGCAACTGGCGCCGGTCGACCACATCTTCGCCTCGTCGTCGCTGAGCCACGATGACAAGGCCAATATTCTCGGGCGGACCGCAGCAAAGCTGCTTGGAGTAGCCGCGTGAGGACGGCTTGCTGTTGAACAAGCGCCTGTCGTCGCGCCTTGCGCGACGACGGCATCAACGATCAGTAGGCCTTCACCGTCCGGATCTCGCTGCCCGGCCGCACCGTTGGCGCCACCTGCGCGATATTGGGTATCGGATCAGTGTAGACGGTGTCGGTTCCGACGAACTCCGCTTGCGCCGCGTCCGATATCCATCTGACCGCAGCCGGGTGACTGACCAGCATCCCGATCAGCGCAACGATGACGAGCAGCGGCAGCGCGACAAGCTTGATGCTGAAGCTCTGGTAATTGTGCTGTGGGTTCTGCCGCCGCTTGTCGAAAGAGCTCTGCATGGATTCCTCCATATTGTGCTCCCCTGACACGTCACTTACCGCAGCGCGCGCAAGGCCGATGTGAATGGCTTCACAGGCCTTGTTCAGCTCACCGTTTCGTGAAATGCGCGACCGACCGGGCAGCCGGCGCGACTACTCGCCGTCGTTCGCCCCGGCGTCGACCAGCTCCTGGAGGGTCTCGCGCTTCAGCACGACGATCGCGCCATGCTCGAGCCTGACCCAACCGCGTATTGCCCACGCCCGGAGCTGCTTGTTGATGCTCTCGCGCGTCATCCCGACCATCTCGCTGATCTCCTGCTGGGTGATCGAGATGGTGCGTCCCTGCGGTTTGTGCTTGTCGCTCAGTCGCAGCAGCGCGCTGGCCAGACGGCCGGGCAGGTTCTGCAGGATGACCTGCTCGACCTGATCGCTGGTCCGGCGCAGTCTTTCGCAAAGCAGCTCGATGAACTTCATCGCAAGCGTCGGCTGGCTGCGCACGAACGGAATGAACTCGCGCCGGTCAATGACGAACAGCTCGCAATTGGTGTTGGCGGTGGCATCGGCCGTCCGCGACAAGCCGTCGAGCAGCGCGATCTCGCCGAAGATCTCTCCGGCCTCGATCAGGTTCAAAATCGCGTTGCGACCATCCGGCGACGAGATGCTGATCTTGACCGTGCCCGAGATCACCGCAATCAGGCTGGTGCCCGGATCGCCCTTGGAAAAGATCGTCGTGCCCCGCTTCAGCGTGGTGTGCTTGGCGTAGCGGCAGAGCTGATCGAATGCTTCGGGCTCGAGATCGGCGAAATAGGGATGCTTGCGCAACACCGACAGCTTGTTGTTCGAAAACAACGGCGCGCCGGAAGTTCGTTCTATGGGCGGCGCTCCGGTCATCGTGATCCAGACTGATTGTGTTGCGTTCAATCGGCCCGCCAGCACAGCGGACGCCGACAAAGCCATCGATCAATGAAAGCAGACAGAAGTATAGCCCCCCCGGGGGCCTACAGCAACAAAGGGACCGAGCCGGCGCATTGGGAGGCATCCAAGGTACAATTTGGAATAAATCTGCGTCGATGCAACGCTCAATTGCAGGCGACGGGCTGCCCTTGATCCGACATACCCGACCGATCCGCGACAATCTCGCCTGGCAAGATCCCGTCGGTGCGAGGGGTCAACGCGGCCAGCTCACAGCAGCTTGCCGTCCGGCCCAAAGAACGGATGCGGCCCGTCAAACTGACCGATCGGGACCTGGTGCGTGACCAACTGTCCAAAATCCGGACCGGGAAACCACGTGTGCAAATGAAATGCCGGCGGTTCCACCTTGAACGACGGTTCGCGGAGCTGTCCGAGGTCCAGGTCAACCGCATGGTTCGGCGCGGGGCACAATGTCGCGGGAATCCCGGCGAAGGAGGTCAGCATGGCACGATGGACGTGCCCGCAGCCGATCAAACGCACTCGCGGATGGCGGCTGACGATTGCTGCCAGTTCTGCGGCATTGAAAAGGTCCTGGCGGTCCATGTGCCAGATGCCGCCCTTGAACGGCGGGTGATGCAGGAAAAGCAGCGCGGGCCGGTCTGCTGCCGCCAGTGTCGCGTCCAGCCATTGCAGCGTCGACGGCTCGAGCATGCCATGAGGCTTCCCGGCAACGCTTGAATCAAGCAGCAGCAGATCGAGGCCATTCACCTCGATCTCCTGGTCGAGCGGGCCTGTCGCGTGAACATAGGGTGCGGCAGGAAACGCGGCGCGCATCCACGCACGCGAATCGTGATTGCCGGGAATTCCGGTAAACGGAACGCGCAACGGCGCGAGCAGTCGTTTGAGATGGTCGTATTCCTCGACCGACGGCGTATCGACAAGGTCGCCCGAGATGACGACGAAATCGGGCGCCGGCTCGAATCCATTGATCGCCACCACGCAGCGTTCAAGCGCCTTCGCGGTATCGACCCGGCCATAGGCCAACGCTCCCGGCGGCTTGATGTGGAGGTCGGAAATCTGGGCGATGAGGACCGGTTTCGACGGCATCGATCAATCTCGTGGTTCGGAAGGGAGCAGACGGACAGCGTCGGGCGCGATCGAAAGCCCGACACGATCGCCGATCCTGGCTTGAATCGTGTTGGGAGCGTCGACATTGAGCGGCTTGCTCGATGCATCACTCACGACGAGCCGCTGCCGGTCGCCGATGAAGCTGACGGAATCGACGAGTCCCGAGAGCAAACCCGCGCCCGCCTCCGTCACGCGAATGGTTTCGGGGCGGATCATGACGGTCGCGTTCGCGCTCGTCGCTGCACCCTCGATCGGCAGTCGCCCGCCGGGCAGGATCAATGCCCCGTTCTCGACCGGAGCCTCTACAATGTTCGCCGCTCCGATGAACTCCGCCACAAACCGGTCCTTCGGCGCGAAGTAGACCTCGCGGGGCGTACCGATCTGTGCGATTGCGCCTTTCCGCATCACGACAATCCGGTCGCCCAATTCCATGGCTTCGGACTGATCGTGGGTGACATAGATCGTCGTGATCCCAAGCGCTCGCAACAGCCGGTTGAGCTCGCTGCGCAGCCGGTCCCGCAACGCGGCGTCGAGCGCGGTCAAGGGCTCGTCGAGCAGCAAGATGCCGGGCCGGATCGCGACGGCGCGCGCCAGGGCGACGCGCTGACGCTGGCCGCCCGAAAGCTGGTCGATGCGGCGATTCTCCAATCCCGTGATGTTCGTCAGAGCAACCAGCTCGGCGACGCGTGCGGCACGCTCGCCCCTGGCAACACCGCGGATCTTCAGCCCGTAGGCGATATTGTCCGCCACCGTCATGTTGGGGAACAGGGCGTAGGACTGGAACACCATCCCGACATTGCGCCGCTCGATCGGGACCGAGGTCATGTCCTTGCCGTCGAACAGGACCTTGCCGCCGACATCTGGCAGCTCGAGGCCAGCGATGATGCGCAGCATCGTGGTCTTGCCGCAGCCGGACGGCCCAAGCAGCACCAGCGTCTCGCCACGCGCAATGTCGAGGGTCGCGGGATCGAGCGCGCGCGTGCCGTCGGCAAAGGTCTTGCCGCACGCCTCAATCCGCACCGCTGCGCCATGCCCGGCCGTGCTCATCGCTTGTGATCCCTGTCGGCCAATAGCTGCATTGCGACCAGCAGCGGAATGATCATCACGAAGAAGATCAACGTATAGGCCGACGCCACTTCAAGCCGCATCGAGGCGTAGCTGTCGGCGAGCCCGATCGGCAGTGTCTTCGTCAACGGCGTATGCAGCATCCAGGTCAGGTTGAATTCGCCGAGCGACAGCGTGACCACCATTAGCGCGCCGGCGAGAATTCCGGGTAGCGCGTTCGGCACGATGACGTCGCGGAAGCGTCGCCATGGCGATGCCCCGAGCGAGGCCGCCCCCTCATCCAGCGTCTTGATGTCCACGGTCGCGAACACCGCCATCACCGACCGCACCATGAACGGCATGGTGAAGATCACGTGTCCAACCAGGATGAATAGCCAGGAACGGCGAAAGTCGCCGAAGCTGCCATAGGCGAGCAGCAGTGCGAGCGCTATCGCAAGCCCGGGGATCGCCAAAGGCAACGTGATGATCTCCTCGACGATGCGCGCAAGCCGGCCTCCCCGCGCATGCAGCGCATAGGCTGCGGGAACGCCGGCAAGCAGTGTGACGGCAAGGGTCGCGAATGCGATCACGAAAGAGAGCAGGATGGTGCCGGCATAGAGCTCCCAGACCTGCGCGACCCATTGCAGGGTCACGCCGGACTGGATGCCCCGGAAGTAGTTCACGGTGACGCCGGCGGAGATCGAAAGCCCCGCAGGCACCACCAGGAATGCCGCCACGAGCAGCGTGAAGATGAACTGGCCGGTGAAGATCAAGCGATCGCGCATGCGTTCACCCGGCCGCCGCGACCGCGCTGCCGCTGAACGAGCGGGCGAGCGCGAGGATGAGCCAGGTGATCAGGCCAAGTCCCACCGACAGCGCGGCCGAGGTCGCGAAATTGGCGGCCAGCGTGAACTCGGTATAGATCAGCATCGGCAGCACATCGATATTCGTCGCCAGCGTAAACGCAGTCCCGAAGGCGCCCATCGCGGTTGCAAATGCGATCGCGCCGGACGCAACGAAGGCCGGCGCCAGCGCCGGCAGCACGACGTCACGCTGGACCGCCCAGGGGCTGGCGCCGAGCGAACGCGCGGCTTCTTCCAGACCGACATCGAGCTTCTGCACGGCCGCCATGATGGTCAGGATCACGCGCGGGATCGAGAAGTAGAGATAGCCGAGGAACAGCCCGTAGATCGAATAGGCGAAGACGAACTTCTCGCCGAAGATCCGGTTCGACAGATCGCCGATCAGCCCCTGCCGCCCCGCCAGCAGGATGATCATGAAGCCGACCACCACGCCGGGAAACGCCAGCGGAAAGGTCAGCATCGCGATCAGCACGGCCCGGCCTGGAAAGCGGTGCCGCTGCAGAAACATTCCGGCTATCGTCGCCACGATCAGCGTGACGACGGTCGTTGCCGCCGCCAGGAGCACGGTATTGATCAGCGTCGCGCGATAACGAGATTCGGTCAGGATGGCGAGATATCCGGCGAGCCCATGCGGCCCTTCGGCGCCTGCGACAACCAGCCGTGCCATCGGCAGCAGGAAGAATGCCGTGGTCACGACCGCGAGCGGCAGCAGGCAGAGCCAAACGAAGGATTTTTGCGACATCGGAAGAATGGTGCCCCGGCGAAGGGCACCATATTGCCTCAGCGAACCTCGGCGAGATAGCGGTCGACGAAGGCTTTTTGCACGTTTTCCATCTCGCCCCAGTCGACGCTCTTGGCGCGGGCATAGTCGCTGTCGGGGAGGAATTTCCCCTTCACGGAAGCCGGCAGCTCGATCGGGCGGGCCGGACGCAGATAGGCATTGGTCCAGATCGCCTGCCCCTTGTCGGACAAGAGATAGTCCATCACCTTCTTGGCCTTCTCCTTGTCGGGCGCGTTCTTCACGAGACCAACGACATAGGGAAACACCACCGATCCCTCGCAGGGAATCACAAACTCGAAGTTGCCCTTCTCCGAATATTTCGCGCGATAGGCATTGAAGTCGTAGTCGAACAGGATCGGCATCTCACCGGAGACGACGCGGGCATACGACGTCTGCTTGGGTACGATCGGATCGTTCTTGCGCAGCTCCTTGAAGAAGCTGATCGCCGGATCGAAGTTGCCTGGCGAGCCGCCGAGCGCCAGATTGACGGCGACCGCGCCGACATAGCCGACCGCCGCCGACGACGGATCGAGATAGCCGACCATCCCCTTGTAGTCGGGCTTCAGGAGATCCTTCCAGCAGGCCGGCACCGGCTTGCCGCCAAGCGCATCCTTGTTCACGAACAGGCCGAGCGTGCCGGAGTGGATCGTGGTCCAGTAGCCATCCGCGTCCTTGAGGCCGGCCGGGACCTGATCCCAATGCGCCGGCTTGTAGGGCTCGAGCGCGTCCTGCGCCTTGGCCTTCATGCCGAAAGTCACGCCGAAATAGCCGATATCGCCGACCGGATTGCTCTTCTCGGCCAGGATCTGAGCCAGCGCCTGGCCGGAATTCTTGTTGTCATGCGGGATATCGTAGTTGAGATCCGCCTTGATCGCCTTCAGCATCGAGGCCCAATCCGCCCATTCCGGCGGACAATTGTAGCAGATCACGTCGGCCGCCCTGGCGGATTGCCACGGCGCGATCAGCAACAGCGCCAGCAACGCAAGGACAAGGCGGACGGTCTTCATGGGAGGCTCCGGTCTGGGAGAGGATGCAATGAGGATTTCAACATCAAGCGGAGGACCAAGTATAGGCCGCGTATGAATGTTTTGCGACGCGCTTGCTGCCGTGCAGCAAATGCAACGGCTCCGATGCCGACCATCGGGTGCTCGCGGCAGCCACTGGTTTCGCGCTAGGCTGACGGCCGAAAGAGGAAGCCCATGTACCAGCCGCCCGGCGTCAACACATCGCCTGATCTGCCCGTTCCCGGCCTGATGCAGGCCTGGGTCCTTGGTGACCCCGGCCAGCTCCTGCTTTGCGAAAAGCCGACGCCGGTCCCCGCGCGTGCCGAGGTGCTGGTGCGCATCGATGCGGTTGCGATCTGCGCCACCGATCTCGAAATCATCCATGCCGGGTCGCCGGCAAGCATTGAGGGCGGCCTGCCCTTCAACAAGAACTTCACGCCGGGTCACGAATACATGGGCACGGTCGCCGCACTCGGGCCGGACGTTGACGAATTCAGGATCGGCGAGCGGGTCAGCGTCGAAATCCACGCCGGCTGCGGCCAATGCAAACGCTGCCGCCAGGGCATGTACACGTCCTGTCTCAACTATGGAAAGCCGGAGAAGGGCCACCGCGCCAACGGCTTTACGACCGACGGCGGATTCGCGGAGTACGCAGTTAACCACATCAATACGCTGGCGCGCGTACCGGATAGCATGAGCGATGCGGAGGCGACGCTCGTGGTGACCGCAGGCACGTCGATGTACGGCTTGACGGAATTGGGAGGATTGGTGGCCGGCGAGAGCGTCGTGGTGATCGGCCCGGGGCCGATCGGACTTCTCGCAGTTGCCGTGGCCAAGGCGCTTGGCGCAAGCCCGGTGATTCTGACCGGCACGCGCAACAAGCGGCTGGCGATCGGCGGGGAATTGGGGGCCGACCGCGTCATCAACATCAACGACGAAGACGCCGTTGAGGTCGTGAAGCAACTAACAGGGGGAATCGGCGCGGACTATGTCGTCGAATGTGCCGGCACCGAAGCGACACTCAACCAGGCCATTCACATGACCAATCGTGGCGGCAAGATTTGTCTGGCCGCCTTCCCACACGAGGCTGCGACGCTGGACATCGCGCATCTCGTGCGAAACAACATCTACGCTTACGGGATCCGCGGCGAGGGCCGCAGCGCCACTCGCCGCGCCATGGAATTGATGGCAGCGAAGCGGTTCGACGCGACAAGGATCCACACGCATACGTTTCCGCTGGAAGACCTGCCGACGGCGCTCAGATATGCACGGGATCGCGTGGATGACGCGATCAAGGTCGTCGTCACCACCCGCAAGGTCGACGCGATCGCGCGCGCTGCGGAGTAAGGTCCGTTCGCGCCGGCGGCAGACCGGAAAGCCCGCTCACACCGAACAATATCGCTCCTTGATCTCGTCGTCGGCCAGCAGGGCCTGCGCCGAGGCCTGGTGCACCACTGCCCCCTGATCAAGGACGTAGGCACGATCGGCGATGCCAAGCGCGAGCTCGACATTCTGCTCAACCAGCAGCACCGTCGTTCCCTGTGCCTTCATGTTGCGGAATAGCTCGAACATCTCGTCGACCAGGACCGGCATGATGCCCTCCGAAGGCTCATCCAGCATGATCAGGTCGGGCTTTGCGATCATCGCCCGCGCGATCGCCAGCATCTGCTGCTCGCCGCCGGACATCGTGACCGCCTCCTGGTCCATGCGCTCGGCCAGCCGTGGGAATATCATCGCGATCTCGTCGATCAGCTCGGCTTCCCGCTTCTTCGCCGGCGACGCTACCAGCCCGAGCCGCAAATTTTCCCGGACCGACAATCCCTGCACAATCCGCCGCTCTTCGGGAACATAGGCAAGTCCCAGCGCGAAGCGCACATGCGCCGGCCGGCTCAGCAGCTCCTTGCCCTTGAAGGTGACCGAGCCGCGCGCTCGTCCCATCAACCCCATGATCGATTTCAGCGTCGTCGTCTTGCCGGCTCCATTGCGACCGATAAGGCAGACGATCTCGCCTTTGGTCACCTCGAGAGTGATGTCCTGCAGCGCGTGACTTGCGCCGTACCAGGCATTGAGCTTGCTGATCTGCAGCATTCGTCAATGCTCCCGCTGGCCGAGATAGACGCGCTTCACCGCCTCGTTCTGCCGGACTTCCTGCGGCGTTCCTTCGGCGAGAAGTTCTCCGTGATGCAGCACGAGGATGCGATCGCTGATCCCGAGCACAAGCTTCATCTTGTGCTCGACGAGGATGACCGTACGCTCCTTTGCGAGCTTAACGATCAGATCCATCATGGTCCGGGTCTCCTCCGGACTCATGCCGGCCGTCGGCTCGTCCAGCAACAGCAACCGGGGTTGGCTGGCAAGCGCCATGCCGATTTCCAGCGCCCGCTGCTCGCCATGGGCCAGCGTCTTGGCGGCACGTTCGCGAGATTCCCACAATCCGACCAGGGCAAGCAGCTCGTCTGCCCGCTCGACCAGCTCGGTCAGGCGTGCGCGGGGACGCCAGATATCGTATCTCGACACCAGCGCCTGCAGACCGACGCGGATGTTTTCACGCGTCGTGAGCTGCGGAAACACGCTGGTGATCTGAAAGGACTTTGCGATCCCCATATGCGCAAAACGATGCTGCGGCAGGCCGGTGACATCCTTCCCCTCGAATTCAACGCTGCCTTTGGTGGGCGCAAACGCGCCGCACAGCAAATTGAAATAGGTGCTCTTACCGGCCCCGTTCGGACCAATAATGGAGGTGATCGCCCCTCTGGAAAACTCCGCCGAGATATTGTTCAGCGCAACAAACTTCCCGAACGTCTTGCCGACGCCCCTGGTACGCAGAATGATTTCCTCGGTTTGGCGTTCCGCGGCGCTCATCGCCTGCCTCGCGCGATCAGTGTGCCCCAGATGCCGGCGGGGAAGAACAACACGCAGGCAATGAAGATGGCGCCAACGATCAGTTGCCAATGAACCGTCCACACGGAGACCACGTTCTCCAGGACCAGGAAGACGGCGGCACCGATCATCGGCCCGAAGAATGTCCCCATACCGCCCAGGAGAGCAATCATCACGACCAGGCCCGAGGTCTCGTAGTGCAGGATCTCGATCGGAACGATCGACAGATGCAGCGCCTGCAAGGCTCCCGCGAGACCGCAGAAGCCGCCAGACAAAACGAAGGTCAGCAATCGGGTCTTGGTGACGTCATAGCCTGACGCGCGGGCGCGCATCTCATTCTCCCGCACGGCCTCAATGACGGCGCCAAATGGCGAGGCGAGAATGCGCGACATCACGAAAAACGCGGCAATCACAAAAGCCGCGATGACATAGTAACGGATCATCGGATTGATGAAGTCGAGCCGCAAGCCGAACAGATCGATGGTGCGGACATTGATGCCGCGGAGGCCGTTTTCGCCACCGGTCAGGTCAACCGCCTGATAGAACAGGTAGTAGACACATTGCGACAGCGCCATCGTTACCATCGCGAAGTAGATGCCGCGGGTCCTGATCGCGAGCACGCCAATCAACGATGCCATCAACAGGCCGCCGGCGATCCCGGCCGCGATGGCCGCATACCATGGCCAGCCAAAATGCACGATGGCGATGCCACAGAGGTAGGCACCGGTCCCGAACAGCGCGGCATGACCAAACGACAGCAGACCGAGATAACCAAACACGAGGTTGAAGCCGACGGCGTACAATCCATAGATCAGGATGTTCACCGCGAGAGCCGTAAACGGCATCAACAACGGGAAAATCAGGATCACCGCGGCCACGATGCTGGCGCGATGCCGCGTTGCGAATTCGTACCAACTGCCCGTTGTGGCACGAGACTGTTTGACGGATTCGGTGGCTCCGGTCATCCCTGGCTCTCAGCTCATCAATCCGGCGCGGCCGAAGAAGCCTTGAGGACGGACGATCAGGACGATCGCCATCAGGGCGAAGATCGAAACCTTGGCCATCTCGGGCGCAAACAGCGACGTCATGCTGACCACCACACCGACGAGGAGGCCCGCCAGTACGGCGCCACCGATCGAACCCATGCCTCCTACGACCGTAACCACGAAAGCCTCGGCGAGAATCGTGCCGCCCATCTCGGGAATGACGCCTTGAAGCGGGGCAGCCAGCAGCCCGGCAAAGCCCGCAATCGCGGTGCCTATCCCGAACACGATCAACCAGACCCTGGAAACGTCGACCCCGAGGACGCGGACGATTTGCGGATCGCGCGCGCCGGCGCGGATAATGAGTCCGAAGCTGGTCTTCTCCAGAAACAGCCAGAGCGCCAACAAGACAACGGCCGTCGCGCCGATCACGAACAGGCGGTAAAGTGGAAAATATCCGACACCGATGTCGACAGCCCCCTGCAGAAGCTCAGGCGTGTCGAAGGGATAACCGGTCTTGCCGAAGGCAATGCGCACGCATTCGACCATGACGTAGCTCAGCCCGAAGGTCAGCAGCAGCGGATAATCGATGCCGCGGCCGTAAAGCGGCCGGATCAGCACGCGCTCGACGGCAAGGCCGAACAGCCCGATCAGAAGCGGTACCGCCAGCAAGCAGAGCCAGAAATTGCCGCCGATCGAAATCAGGTACAGCCCGACATAGGCGCCGACCATGTAGAACGCGCCATGGGCGAAGTTGACGACGGTCAACATCCCGAAGATCAGCGAGAGGCCGATCGCAAACAGCACGTAGATCGCGCCGAGCGCCAGCCCAGCGAATAGTTGCAGTGCAATCAGATCAAAGCTCAGGCCCGCCATTTGTCCCCCCCTCAGCACGCGCACCGCTCCGCGGTGCGCGCCGGCGCATGGCTCAGCTCTTGTGGCCAAGCGTGTCGCAGGTACGCAGGTTCTTCTCGTTAGGCTCTTCGGTCGATAGAACCTCGAACACATCTGACTCGTTCTTCATGTCCTTGGACTTCGACTTGATCACGAGCACCGATTGCACCGATTGGTGATCGCATTTGCGATAGTATTGCGGCCCCTTGTAGTAGTCGTACTTCAGAGCCTCCAGTGCCGCGACGACCTTGTCGGTCTCCACGCTGCCCGCGCCCCTGACCGCCTCGAGCACCGTCCGAACACCGCCATAGCCTAGCGCACCGTAGTCGGTAGGCAACTTGCCGTCATACATCTTGCGGAACGCGTCGTTGAACGCCTTGGTCGAGGCGAACTTGTCCTCGATGCCCCAGAAGAACGAGCAGCCCCCGACGACGCCTTCGAATGCCTGGGGGCCCGCCGCAACGCGACTGGCATGCGACAGCAGCGGCGCGATGATCTGGATCGATTTCTTGATGCCGAAGTCGGTCGCCTGCTTCAGCGCGATCTGCTGATCGCGGCCGAAATTGCTGATGCATAGAATATCGGGCTTGAGCGCCTGGAGACGCGGCAGCAGGGTCGAGAAATCCGTCGTTCCAAGCGGATGACGGATGTCACCGAGGTTCTCGATGTTGAACTGCTTGCCGACCTCGAGAAAGCCGCGAACCATCTCGTGGCCATAAGCATAGTCCGCCGTGAGAAACGCCACCTTCTTGCCGAATTTGGTGAAGGCGTAGCGCCCGACCGCCCCTGACGTCATGTGCGGGTTCAGCGCTTCGTGGAACGTGTATTTGCTGAAATCTGCCGCCTCGTTGATGGCGTCGGACTGGCTGATCGAATTGAAGATGACGCCGCGTTCCTTGGTGACGTTGTTGATCGCGAGCTGAACCGCCGCGGACAGACTGCCGACGACGAAATTCACCTTCTCCTTCTCGACCAATTCCAGGGTCCGCGTCGCCGCCTCACCAGGATTCAGCTTGTCGTCACGCACGACGAGCTCGGCCTTGCGGCCGTTGAGACCGCCGGCATCATTGAACTGGGTGACAGCAAGCTGACCCGCCCGCACCTGGTCCTGGGCCTCGGCACCGTATGGACCGGTCAATGGAACCGGAAAGCCGATCTTGATGGGCGCTTCCTGGGCCTGAAGCAGATTGATGCGAAAAGGCGAGACGGCGAGAACGGCGCCGGCGCTTGCCGTCGTCAGCAGACGACGCCGTGATATCGATCCAGCTTTGGTGACCTTCTTCGTCATGACTATTCCTCCCCAAGAACTGTCTGCGTTTTTGCTTATGGTATTATCGTTGCCCGGAACGTCTCCACTCAGATCCGTCCCAGGGCGGTCAGGATAACCTGAGGCGTGAGCGGAATCTCGGTAATTGTTGCGCCAAGCGGCCGGAGCGCGTCATTGACCGCGTTGGCAACCGCTGCTGCCGCGCCGGCCGTCCCCGCCTCCCCAGCCCCTTTGGCTCCCAGTTCCGATTCCTGCGTCGGAGACACCACGTGGCCGACCTCGATATCGGGCATCTCGCCGGACATCGGGACCAGATAGTCCGCCATATTGGCATTGGTCAGCTGACCGCGTTCGTCGTAGATGCACTTCTCGAACAGCGCCGCGCCGAGCCCCTGCACGACCCCGCCCCGGATCTGCTCGTCGACCAGTTGCGGGTTGATGATGGTGCCGCAGTCCTCGACAACCCAATGCTTCAGCAGCTTGACGAACCCGCTCTCGGTATCGACCTCGAGCCATGAGGCCTGAACGCCGTTGGTGAACGCAAAGGGATATTGGCGCGGAACGAAATGCCGGGTCGCCATCAATTCGGGCTGGATGCCGGGCGGCAGGGTGTCCGGTCGAAAATAGACGATCCGCGCAAGCTCGTGCAGTTCGATGCGCGGCGCGCCGTCGGCGGCGTTGACGATCGTGTTGTTGACGACATCGAGCTCGGCCGGCGTCGATTGCAGGATGGCGGCGGCAACGTTCAGGATATTCTCTCGCAAGGCCTTGGCTGCCTGCAATGCAGCTTCGCCGCCGATGCCGGCACCGCGCGAGGCCCAGGTGCCACCGCCATAGGGCGTGTGGTCGGTGTCGCCCAGGATGACGCGAACGCGTTCCATCGAAACGCCAAGCACGCTGCCGACGATCTGGGCCGTCAGCGATTCCGACCCTTGCCCCTGTTCGGTGATGCTGGTCTGGCAGATCACCGACCCTTGCGCGTCGAGCCGGACCGCAACGCCATCCTGCGATGAAATTTTCGCGCCGCCCACGCCGTAAAAGGCAGCGCTGGGATTGGTCACCTCGATGAAGCTCGCGATTCCGATGCCTCGATGGACGTTTCTGGCGCGGCAAGGCCGCTTGCTCAGCGCGCAACGCGTCGTAATCCATCATCTGAAGCAGCTTGGTCAACGAGGCGTGATGCGAGAGTTGCTCGAACTTCATGCCCGAGGGTGATGCACACGGATAGGCATCGTCGGCGATCAGATTGCGCCGCCGGATTTCGACGGGGTCCATGCCGATCCTCGCGGCCGCCAGATCGACCAGGCCTTCGGTGACCGAACAGGCGATCGGGTGTCCGACCGCCCGGTACTGGCACATTACGTTCTTGTTCTGGAAAACGACGCGCGCCCGCGCCCGATAGTTCGCCGTGGCGTAGGGCCCACCGACCAGATTGACCACCTGATTGGCCTCGATGGCGCTGGTGCGCGGATACATCGAGTACGGGCCGATCCCCGTCAGGTCGTCGATCTCGAAGGCCGTAATCGTACCGTCCGGCCTGACCCCGATCCGTCCCCTGCATCGATGATCGCGGGCGTGGATGTCCGTGTTGAAACTCTCGACGCGGTCCGCCACGAACTTGACTGGCCGACGCAACAGCTTGGACAGCGCGTAGGTCGCCATTTCGTCGGCGTAGATATGGACCTTGATGCCGAACGAGCCGCCGACATCCTTGCAGACCACCCGGACCTGCGCTTCCCCTAACCCAAGATGCAGCGCCGCGATGTTCTGCACCATATGGGGCGCTTGCGTGCCCTGATAGATCGTGAGCCGTGCCTCGGCCGCATTCCAATCGGCAACGACGGCGCGCGGTTCAAGTGTCACGCCGGTGTGGCGCCCGAATACGAAGTCGGCCTCGACGAGTTCGGACCCCGACAATGCATGATCGACGTCGCCGGCGTCGAGCGTCCGCTCAAAGGCAAGATTGTCGCCGAGCGCAGCATGAATGACGGGAGCTGCCGGATCGAGCGCAGCACGCATGTCCGTGACCGCCTCGAGCTCCTCGTAGTCGACTGAAATGTGCTCCATGGCATCTTCAGCTGCAGCACGGCTGGTCGCCACAATCGCTGCAACGGCCTCGCCCTGCCAGCACACGCGGTCGACCGCGATCGCGTGCTGCGGCGCTGACTTCAGTCCCTTCAGGTGCGAGAGCACCCCGACCCACGGCGTGATGACCGCTTCAAGTTCACGACCCGTGACGATGGAAACGACACCGGGCATGCGCCTTGCCGCCTCGGCGTCGATCGCTGCGATTTTGGCGTGGGCATGTGGCGACCGTAGAAAAACCACATGCGCCATCCGCGGCAATTCGAGATCACTGACATATTGGCCCCGCCCCTGCAGCAACCTGTCGAGGTTCGGCCGCGGTACGGTCTTGCCGATGTAGGAATTCGGGCGATCAAGCACCGAAAGCGTGTCTGCTGGCGCCCGCGTCACCGTCATACGCCCCGCTCCGCGCGCGTCTTGGCTGTCGCCTCCACCGCATCCACGATGGCCTGATAGCCTGTGCAGCGGCAATAGTTGCCGGAAAGATGCTCGCGGATTGCTCGACGATCAGGTACGGACACGTGCTTCAGCAGGTCCTGCGCCGTGATCAGCATCCCAGGCGTGCAATAGCCACACTGCAATGCATTGCGTTCGCGAAATGCCGCCTGAAGATCGGCTATTTCACCGCTGTCAGACAGCCCCTCGATTGTCTCAACTGACGCGCCCTGCGCCTGGACCGTCAGCATCAGACAGGAGCGAACGATCTCGCCATCGAGTCGGACCGTGCAGGCACCGCAAACGCCGTGCTCGCACCCAACGTGAGTTCCGGTAAGCTTGAGATTCTCGCGGAGGAAATCAGCAAGATTGAGCCGCGGCAAGACGAAGGCGTCGATGGGTTCGCCATTGACCAGAAGCGAGACCGGTACCGGAGCGTTCACTTGCCGACTCCCGTTTCCAGTTCTGGCCGTGCCAGCAATGCTGCCACGCAGCGCCGGAGCAAGACCGTCGCGAGGTGTCGACGCATGGCCGCGGTCGCCTGCTGGTCCTCCTGTGGATCGAGTTCATCGGCCAATGCGGCCGTCGCCTCTGCGAGCAAGGCGGGAGTTACCGTGGCATCGATCAGTTTGCCGGCGGCCGCCGCGAGCAATGGCCGGTCGCCAACAGCAAAGAAGCCGAGGCGAAGAGCTGAGAACCTGCCGGCCGCAACTACGGCACGGGCGGCGAGACCAACGACAGCGTAGTCGCCATGCCGCCGGGCATATTCCTGAAAGAAAAATGTCGAGCCTTGGCCTGCGACCGGCACCTCGACCGCGACAAGCAACTCGTCGGGCAACAGTGCCGTTTCGTAAATTCCCCTGAAAAACTCCGTCGCAGCAATCCGGCGCTCGCCGGCCGAGCCCCGAACAACGATCGTGGCGTCAAGCGCCACAACACAGGCCGGCAGCTCCGACGCAGGATCGGCGTGAGCGAGGCTGCCGCCGATCGTTCCGCGATTGCGAATTGCGGGATGGGCAACGTGGGCAACGGCATCGCGCAACAGCCGCGCGTGCAGTGCAACCTCCGGCGATCTGAGCAGATCGACGTGCCGGGTCAGCGCGCCAATGACCAGCACGTCTCCCCTCACGGTGATGCCGCGCAACTCGGCGAGGCAGCCGATATCGACCAGAATGTCCGGAGACAGGAGCCGCAGGTTCATCGCCGGCATCAGGCTCTGACCACCCGACAGAACCTTCGCCTTGTCGCCGTGCATGGCGAGCAACTCCAGCGCGTTCACGACGCTGGTCGCGCGGGCGTAGGCGAAAGCCGCAGCTTTCATGTGGGCGTGGCCTCCCGGGCCCAATTTTGGTTTGCCCGATTAGAGGGCCGCCCTCTTCAAAGGTCAAGCTTGTTTATCGAGTGATTATTTGTGCAGCAAGGGCTTGTCTTCGCCTCGGGAAGGCCGCAGGTTCCTTGCCAACTAAAGTTCAAATCGCGGGGAGGCGGATCATGAAGCTCGGTTTCTTTACGATGCCGATCCATCCTCTCGACAAGGATTGGCGGCAATCGCTCCGGGAGGATCGCGAGGCTTTTCTGCTCGCGGACGAGCTCGGCTTCACCGAGGCGTATGTCGGCGAGCACGTCACCGACAAGGCCGAGAACATCACCTCCAGCATTGCCTTCATTGCCTGGCTCGCAGCCGCAACCAAGCAGATCAAGCTTGGAACCGGCACCATCAACATGCCAAACACGCATCCGGCAGCCGTCGCAGCGTCCGTCGCCATGCTCGATCACATGCTTGATGGCCGTTTCATCCTTGGAATCAGCCCCGGTGGATTGCTGTCCGACGCGGAGGTTTTCGGCAATCTCGATGCCGACCGCAATGCCATGTTCCTTGAGGCCATCAACCAGGTTCTTGATATCTGGGCTGGTAAACCGCCCTATGATCTGCAGGGCAAATATTGGAACGTCTCGGTCAAACGGACCCTGATCGAGGACATCGGCCAGGGAATCGTCGCTCGCCCTTTGCAGGCCCCTCACCCGCCAATCGTGGTGACCGCGGTTGCGCCATTTTCAAAGGGCGTCACGGAGGCGGCGGCGCGCGGCTGGGATCCGATCTCGGCAAACTTCCTGATGCCGGACTGGGTGAAGAGCCACTGGCCGAAATATGTCGAGGGTTGTGACCGCGTGAACCGGGCAGCCGAGCCTGCCAATTGGCGTGTCGCCAAGAGCGTGTTCGTGGCAAAGGATGCAGCAACCGCGAAGGCCTATGCCACGTCGCGCGATAGTCCCTACGTGTACTATTATCACCAGCTGTTCACGAAGCTGAAGCGCAGTGGCCGGCTCGAGTTGTTCAAGACGCGACGGGATCAAGCCGACGCCGAGGTCACACTGGAATCGATCTGCGACAAATTGATCATCTACGGCACGCCCGAAAGCGTGGCTGACCAGTTGCTGGCGTTCCAGGAAGAGATTGGCACCTTCGGAACCCTGCTTTACGCCGGCAAGGACTGGAAAGATCGCGAGCTTGGCCGTCAATCGATGATCCTGATGGCCGAGAAGGTCCTGCCGCGGATCAATGCCACCGCTGCCGGATCATCGACGTGAAGGAGGTTCGACATGGCCTTTACTGATCGCATTCCGTACCAGGCGCAGGTCGACCGACCGAAACTGACATTACCTGACGGCAAGAAGCTTGCCGTGTGGGTTATCCTCAATGTCGAGGAATGGCGCATCGACAATGCGATGCCACGCACCGTGCTGAGCCCCCCGATGGGCCAGCCCCTGCTGCCCGACGTGCCGAACTGGTCGTGGCATGAATACGGCATGCGCGCCGGCTTCTGGCGGCAGTTCAAAGCTTTGACCGATCGAAAGATACCGGTGACGCTGGCTGCGAACGCCAATGTTTGCAACAGCTATCCGCGTGTGGCGTCGGCGGCGCGCGAGGCGGGCTTCGAGTTCATGGGACATGGGTTTGTTCAGGGCCCGATGCACAAGGTCGAAAATCAGGCGGACGCAATCAAGCGCGCTGTCGACACGATTGCTGGATTTACCGGCAAGCCGCCGCGATCATGGGAAAGCCCGGGCCTGACCGAAACCGAAGAAACGCTCGATCTCCTGCGCCTCAACGGGATCGAATACGTGGCCGATTGGGTGATTGACGATCTCCCCCAGGACATCGCCACGCCGCACGGCACCGTGACGACGATTCCCTATTCGGTCGAGACCAACGACATTGTCATTCACGCGCTGCAACACCTTCCGTCGGAACAGTTCCTGACGCGCTGCACTGACCAGTTCGATCGGCTGTACCTCGAGGGCGCAGAGAATGCGCGGATCATGGCCATCTCGGTGCATCCCTACATCACGGGCGTGCCGCATCGTATCAAGTACCTGGAGGCCCTGCTCGACTACGTCATCAGCCATGACGGCGT
The DNA here is from genome assembly GCF_054063995.1 of Bradyrhizobium sp. USDA 4504. Lineage (NCBI taxonomy): Bacteria > Pseudomonadati > Pseudomonadota > Alphaproteobacteria > Hyphomicrobiales > Nitrobacteraceae > Bradyrhizobium > Bradyrhizobium sp. USDA 4504. The sequence goes on from NZ_JBSSGV010000001.1 coordinate 4,392,822, forward strand.
CGCCCTCATGACGGCAAGCGAGATCGGGGATTGGTATCGGGGTCAGATGGCGACAATGTAGCGCGGGTCAGCCGACGACCTTGACCGGCGCCCGTCGACGATCGGTCGCGCTCTCGGCCATCCTCTCAAATCCCGCGAGGAAGATATCCAGCGCATCACTGATCATCTGCGCCTTGTCCTCGAGGACAGGCGCTTCGTAGATGTACTTGCGTACGCCATAATAGAAGATGCCGCCGTGAAATACCCAGGCCAGCTCGAGTTCTGCGGCGCTGGGCCTGCCTTGCGTCGCGAGGCCGGCGTCGTGGCGGCATTCCCGGAGAATGCGCGTCAGGATCTTGTCCTTGACCATGCCTACATACCAGCGATTGATATCGAGGCCCTTCAGGCCGGAGTAGAGATAGATCCGGAGCCATCTTCGATTGAAGATCGCGTCGGTATAGATTTCGTAAAATTCCTGAAGCCGCACGCGGAGCGGACGTGACCGATCCGAGAGCACCTTCTCCCAGCCGATTTCAAGCGGTTCGAGATATACCTTGCGGTAGACCTCCTTGATGAGATCGTCCTTGCTCGGAAAGTAGCGGTAAAGCAGCGGCTGCGTTACGCCGAGCTTGTGAGCAAGGGCGCGCGTGCCGCCGCCAAATCCCTCCTCCGCAAATAGCTCGGTTGCCTTGGTAACGAATTCACTGCGACGATCGACGGCTGATAGTCGCCTCTGCTTGGCACGAACGCGCTTGACGGGCGTCTTTCGATTCATGATGTCTTGTCACCACCCTCAGCCAAAAACCCGCCAAAACCTCCGCGCGCGAACACCAGCGGATTGTTCCGGTTATAGGCGTAGGCTTCCACCGCGCCCAGGAAAATGACGTGATCCCCGCCATAGTAGCGGTTGGCGGCACGGCACTGGAAATTCGCGACCACATCGGCAAGCACGGGAGCATTCCCGAGGCCCGGCGTCCAGCTCACACCCGCGAACTTGTCACCCGACGATCTGGCAAACTGCACCGCCAGCGCCTGTTGCGACGCGTCTAGAACGTTGACCGTAAAATGGCTGGCATTCTGGAAGATCGGCAGTCCCTGCGAAAACATGCCCAGGCTCCACAACACAAGTGGCGGATTGAGCGACACCGATGCAAAGGAATTACAAGTAATTCCATAGGGCCGTCCTTCAGCCGCCATCGCGGTGACTATCGTCACACCTGTTGCGAACGTACCGAGCGCATTGCGGAAATCACGGGGATCGATCGCCGAACTATCGCTTGCGAGCTCACTGGCGGGATCCAGCGGATGTTTGGGCGAGTCGGACATCCGGCTGACCTCAAAGCGTCAGGTTTTCAGACGGCAGCCCCAGAGCCACCCGCCCGTAATTGGTGCCCGCCGCGTCGAAATTGAACGCGAGATGCGAATTCACCGCGTGCGCGTCGCGGAATTGGCGCTGCAACGCTCCCGAGGTAAACAGGCTGCGTGCGCCGCCCGCCGCAAATAGAAGAGACACCGCCTCGGTGCACAAATTGACCGCGAACGCACCGTCGCGCCGAAGCTTCGTCTTCGCTGCAATGCCCGGGATATCGCCACGCCGGACCTGCGCAAGTGCCTCAACGCAGTTCGTGCGCATGATTAGCCGCGCGGCATCGATCTTCGCCGACGCCTCGGCGATCTTGATCTGTGTGCTTTGCAGGTCCCCGATCTTGGCCCGGTTATATGTCGAAGCGCGGTGTCGCGCGATCTCGACATAGTCATCAAGGCAAGCCTGCGCATTTCCCAAACCAACCCCGGACAACACATAGGGAAACAACGAAAAGACTGGAAGCATGTAGAGCGCATTCGGATTGACGATACTGCCCGGCGTCGCACCTCCCGCAAGATCGCTGACGGCAACGGTCATATGCTCGGGAACGAATGCGTCGGTGACCCGCACGTCGTTCGATCCCGTTCCGCGCAAGCCAGCCGCATTCCAGGTGTCGTCGATGCTGTAGTCCCGCCTGTTCAACAGGAATAGCCGATACTCGACACCGTCGGCCTCATCATCCGAGGCGACCACGCTCGCGAGCATGTTCCATCCGCAGGATTCCACCCCGGACGAAAACGGCCAATGACCATTCAGAACATATCCGCCACTTGCCTTCCTCGCACGACCTGCCGGGAAGACAAAGGAAGACGCGATCAGCGCATCCGGATCCTCTCCCCACACCGCGCTCTGCGCTTCGGGCGCGAACATAGCCAGCATCCAGTGGTGACTTGCAAGGTTGGCAAAATTCCAGGAGACCGAGGCGTCTCCCTGCCCGAGCGCATCGGCGCAGTCGACCAGGGCAACATAGTCGAGCTCGCTGCCTCCGACGCGCTTGGGCTGCAGGATCCGGAAAAGGCCGCTGTCAAGCAAATCCCGCTCGGTCTCCGGCGGCAATCTGCGCAGCTCTTCGGTCCGCGATGCCCGTTCGCGCAATGCCGGAACAAGCGCTTTGGCTCGTGCGACCATGACCGAATAACGATCCATATCCGGGCCTGGCTGTACCTTCGTGTCGAGCCCGCGGCCAACCTCAACCATGGTCTCTTCCTTCGTTCGATCTCCAAGACATTTGCGCGCGCGATCGAGCCGTCAACTCAGTTTATCGATCGATCACCAGAGATCAAGGCGCGCAAGCCTGCATTCCGCGAATTCAGCGCTCAGGATCCACGACTGCCGCCGGGCGCCCATTTGAGGAAACGCTTCCAGCGATGCTTCGTTCGCACTGCAGAGGCCCATTCTAGCATCCCCACGCCCAAAATTCGATGCCGGCTACGACCGCGGCTTGCCGAAGGATGTTACCCATGGCCAGAAACGCAAAAAACCCCGATCGCCGAAGCCACCGGCGCTCAACGTCATCGAATTGTTCGCGACAACCCGAACCCACGTCGCAGGATCTAGACGAGCTCCTTCCTCCAATACAGCGTGTGCTGCCATGCCCAGGGCGAGACAGGTTCGAAGAGCCGATATCCTCGCCGGATAAAATCATTGGCCAAGAAGATGTACTCGCTCGGAGCCGTGTCGCAATCCGGATCAGGATCAGGCAACACCGCACGAAAATGCGACCGTGGGAACGTCCGTCTGCTCGCGTTTGGGATGCGGGCGCTCTGAATGAACTGGATAATCTCGGCGCTTATGCAAGCTCCCACAACGCGATGGCAACCAGATCCCGCGAGCGCGAGCGATATCAGATAGGCGGTCATGCAAACCGCGTTGATCGGCCGTCAGCGCGCGATGCGGCCATGGCATGAATGTGCGGCAGATCGCGCAGTGGGCGGCGATCTTTGGGGCGCGAACCTTAGCCCTGACGAGTGGGGCCGCGGGCGGCGCCGGCTTTCGCCGCGCCGCAGGACCGGCGCGTTCGCGCGCACCAGCCAATTCGTTCTCTTTTCAAGGGGGCCGGACGGCGGCGCGTTTGCGACACTCAGGCGACGGGCTGGGAGGATGTGGCGTCGTGACGGTGCGGTCGCCGTCCTATTGGTGAAACGGCAAAGGAAAAGCCCGCCGCGGATTGCTCCGCGCGGGCTCAACTATTTCTGGTTTTCGGATTATGACCCTGAGTTGCCCGACGTGTCAAACCTATTTCGGGCTGAATGCGATCGGTAAAATGCGATGCGTCGGCTTCGATGGTGAGAAACCGCCTTGAGCGAAAGTTTGGGCATAGATTCGGAATCGCAGCGCAGGCCGGTGCCAAGCGCCTATGCTTGCTGCGATGATGTCAGTGTGCCCGACGCGTCAAGCGGACAGCTCACAATATTTGGATCGACATCAATACAGCTTTTGGCTCGCGTCGGTCGAACTGATCCGCGCCGCATTTGATTGCAAGGAGGAAGCGTCGATGTATTTCGTTGCTGCCGTGCTCGCGGTCCTGTCCGGCCTGTTCTACGCCGCGGGCCATCATCAGATCGGCTCTCTCGGCGTCACCATGTGCAAGTATGGCGGCATGTTCTGCGACAGCCCGGTGCTGGTTCTCGTTGGTGCAGGATTTGCAGCAGCGTGGGGCATGCTGGTCAGCATTCGCTGATCATCCCGCGACATTCCGACGATGATTTTGTGCCGCTGATTTGCCCGACGGGTCAATTCCCGCGCCCTGCGTCGGGATGTGATCCCACGAACGCCCGCAGCTATTGCGGCGTGCTCGGGTTTGCCGGATGAGCGGGCTTTGGGCCGGGTGGATCAGGCTCGATCGGTGCCTTGGGCTCGGTCGGTATGACCTTTGCGCCAGCGGCTCGCGCCGCCTCGCCGGTCGTTGAGTAGTTAGCCGAAGCGGCCGGCTGCACGTTCGGCTTGTTCCACGGGCCGTGATCCACGATCAGCATGCCGAGCACGCCGAGGATCGCAACCACGGCCGCCACCAACAGCGGTGTGCCACCATGCCGATTTCGATGCTTGACCGAACCGCCATCTGCAATGCCATGCGCCTGCATTGTCATCATCGTCTCCTCCACGGAAACAAGCCGCGACCCGCGCGTAAGTTTCCGGTTCCCCGACGTGAAAGCGAGGCATGTCGGTGGAACCAATCCACCGCTGCGGAATTTCTCCGATATGTGGCCGCCATCGCCGTGCAAAACGTGCGGATAGCAAAGGCGTTGGTCACCTGACGTCGGTCACCTGGCCTTCAATAAATCGCGGCACGGCACATGAGCTCCGAAACACCCGAGTTCCCGCTTCAACCCACACTCGGTGAACGAGCGATCGACACCGCGACGGACGTCTCGCGTACGATCACGGAGGTGTCGGACGGACTTCGAGCCGCCACCGATCGCCTCAGCGATGCCATCGCGACCTCGCGCCGACCGGGCGGAGCCCTGGCCATCGTGAGTGCGGTCACGCGCGAAGCGCCGCTCGCAAGCCTGTTCGTCGCGTTTCTGCTCGGCGTCGCCGTCGCGCGCCGGCGCTAAAGCGTCGATGGGGCCGCGAACGCCGTGTCCTAGAACTTGCCCTTCGTCGCGTCCTTGGTCGCCGACATCACGCTACCGCTGATCTGGCGCATGTGTTCGCCGGCATTGGTGAACTGGCTGCGCAGGAATTCCGACTGGATCCGCATCGCCTCCTGCAGATCCGTTGCATGCACGAGCTTGCGCGCATGCTCGAACGCCGCCTTCATGTTCTGCTCGGTGAACGACAGCGCCTGTTTGGAGATCTCGGTACCGGCGCCCGGCATCGAAGTCATCGACTTGCTCGCGGCATCAAAGAACAGGCTGAAGGCCTGTTCGGCCTGATCGATGGTCTTTTCCGCGAGATCGCGCAACTCGGCGGGAACTTCAAGCTTCGGCTCAATCATGATCGCGCCCCCTGAAATAAGCGTCTGGTGAGGTTAGCATAGATTGTGACGGCGTCAGCGCCGGATCGCGAGCTATAAAGACCCCACCCGCTCCGGCCGATTGAGGAAAAATTACCTAGCCGCGACCGACAGCCGATTCCAATCATGTCAGCACTGTGGCATAGTGATTCGGCTTCTTCGTCGGTCGCGCTCGCGTCTCTGGGGAATAAGGGGATCCGATGCTGCGCGCCGTTCGTCCGACACCGACCTGCACCCGGTTCAAGACCAGTATAGAAATGCCGTGCATGAGGTGCGGCACGCAAATGCGGCTTGCCTTGATCGAGCCGCGCGACCAAGTCTACGACGTGCTGACCTATCAGTGCACGCCTTGCAATTCCGGTGAAAGCTTCCTGAATGCGCGCTAGGCTGCGCGCCTGTTCAATCGCTCAGCACGGCGGCTCCCGCCTCCGTCAGCCCGGGCTCGTCGTCATGCAGTTCGACGAGACCGAGCTCAGCGAGGATGTGCAGATCCTCGTCGCTGACCGGTGACAATTTGAGCCTGCCGGCCTGAATATCCCGCAAGGTCCAGCGCAAGCCGATCGCGCGCTCGAGTGAAAATTCCGCGAATGGATTATCTGCCATCCGCCTCGACTAGTGCGGCATTTGGATCAGACTTTGTCGTTGCCGCGGCGGCTTCATGGACACCACAGATAGATCGCCGCTGGCGCGATCGAGGCGCACAATGCCTCGACCGCGCCAACGCTTCATACATTGCTCGCAGCGGCTCAGTAGCGGTAGGGATCGATATCGAGAAGCGGGAATGCACTGAACACGCTCGGCAGATTGGTCGGCATCGCCGGATGCAGGTAGGATTTGTCCAATTCGGCAAAGCTGGTGACGCCGAGCAGACCGAGGCAGCGGATCACCTCGTCCTCCAGCAGTTCAAGCATCCGGACAATGCCGGCCTCACCGGCCGCGGCGAGCGCCCAGCACTGCAACCGGCCGATGCCGACAAGATCAGCGCCCGAAATGATAGCCTTCACAATATCGGTGCCGCGGCAGAACGAGCCGTCGACCATGATCTTGGCACGGCCCGCGACCGCCTGAACGATCTCGGGCAGGACATGCATGGACCCACGGCCATGGTCGAGCTGTCGGCCGCCATGATTTGAGACGTAAATCCAGTCGACCCCGTGGTCGAGGGCGATCTTGGCGTCTTCGGCGGTGGCGATCCCCTTGAGGATAAGTGGAATCTTGAACTTGTCCTTGATCAGCTTCACCGTCCGCCATTCCAGCCCCTTCTGGAAATCGCCGCCGGTGGCGCGGATGCGGCTCTCGCGGACATAGCGCTTGGCTATATCGCGCTCGCGCCGGCTGTAATGGGCAGTGTCCACCGTGAGGCAGAACGCGGCATAACCGTTGTCGATGCTGCGGCTGACCACATCCTCGACAAAGGCATCGTCGCCACGCACATAGAGCTGGAAGATGCGAAGCGCATCCGGTGCCGCCCTGGCGGTGTCCTCCAGCCCGGGCTCGGACACCGAACTCAGCATGTGCGCCGCGCCGAACGTTCCCGCTCCACGCGCGACGGCCGCGCCCGCATCCGGATCGAAGATCTCGAGCGCGCCGACCGGGGCGATCATCACGGGAAGCCGGAGCTTGCGTCCGAATAGCGCGGTAGAAGGATCGACGTTGATGACGTTGCGCAGGACGCGCGGCCGGAACGCGATCTCGTCGAGCGCCATTCTGTTGCGGCGCATCGTGGTCTCGGTCTCCGAGGCGCCGACGATGTAGTCCCAGGCGTTCTGATTCAGCTTGGCGCGGGCCTTTCGCGCGAATTCGTGCAGGTTCTGGAATTCCTCGCCGCTGGCGCCGAGTTCGACATTGCGCGCCTGTCGAATGGGGGTCCCGTCATTCATGGTGTTTCTTCTCCCGATTTGGGCGGCACATTAGCCGCAGACAAACCGGAAAAGCTACCACCTTGAGCCACGAATCCGGCCAGCGAAGGCCAGCTATTCGCTCGTGAGATAGATCGGTTCTCGACGCGACGCGGTTCGTATCCAGACGACCTCGCCCGAGGCGAGCTAGCTGCCCGAAAACCGGTTTCGGTACTCGGTCGGCGATACGCCGAGGTGGCGCAGAAAGGCCCGCCGCATTCGCTCGTCATCGCCAAATCCCGCGCGCTTGGCGACCTCGACCACGCCGCCGATCTGGCGGCTTTCGAGCAGCAAGCGCGCCGTCTCCACCCGCAGCGCCTCGACGCCGCTTGCGGGTGTCATGCCGGTGCGGCTGACATAGGTCCGGGCGAAGGTGCGTGGCGTCATCCCCGCCTTTTCCGCGAGGGTCTCGACCTTGAGGTCGCTCGTGATGTTCTCGATGATCCAGGCGTGCAGCGCGCTGAAGCGTCCCTCGACGTCCGATGCCTGGGCGGCAAGGACGGTGGAGAACTGGCTCTGACCGCCCGGCCGTTTCAGAAACACCACAAGTCTGCGCGCGACATCGAGCGCGATGGTGTGGCCGAAATCCTCCTCGATCATGGCGAGCGCCAGATCGATGCCGGCGCTAACCCCGGCCGATGACCAGACCCGTCCGTCCTTGACGAAGATCGCGTTGGGCTCAACCCGGATATTGGGAAAGCCATCCTGCAGACGGGGACAATAACGCCAGTGCGTCGCTGCCCGCTTGCCGTCCAGAATCCCGGTCCAGGCCAGCGCAAATGCGCCAAGGCAAACCGACGCGATACGGCGCGCCTTGGGCAGCGCCTCCGCGATCCAGTTCATCAACTTCGCGTCGTTGCGAATCTTCCAGATGCCGGGCCCGCCGGGGATCACCAGCGTGTCGACCTCGCCGGGCGCAATACTGTCGATCGGCGCCGTGTCGATCATCATGCCGACATCGGTCGGCACCAACCCGCCGGAGGTCGACAGGTAGGACAGCGAGTAGTCCGGTCCCGGCAGCTCGATCGCTTCCAGTTCTGCAAACACCTGCGCCGGTCCCGAGATGTCGAGCAAGGTCACACCCGGAAAGGCAACGATCGCGATCCGCCGCGTTGCTTTCTTGTCGCGCGGCTCAGGCCGGGGCGCTTTGGCAGTTTTCGAGGGCATATTGTCCTTTAAGCCATTCGAGGCTGCCCTGTATAGCTCGCAATGGAATTCTGGAGTTCTGCCATGCCGCGAAATCTGGGCAGCGGATATGAGGCGATCAAATCGCCTTGGACGGATTACGCGATCTACAGTCTACCCGATGCCTCCCGGGTCGAAGCCTGCGACCGTCAGCCGCTGATGGACGCCATGAACGGCATCATTGCCGTCAACTGGCAGGCCACCGAGCCGCACTGGACAACAACCTCCTCGCCCTTCGACAAGAAGTATAGCCTGATCCTTGTCTACGATCGGTCTGGCCTCATTGCCTTCTCGGTCTACCGCATCCTGCAGATGTCGGCCGGACTCGGAATCTATCGCAGCGGCACGGAAGTGCTCCCGGCGCACCAGGGTCGCGGCTTTTACGGCTTCTTCACAGCGGAAGTCCTGAAATGCTCCGGCGCCGCCGCGAGAGCCGAGGGCAACGTGCTCTACGGCTGGCGAACCCGCAACCCGATCGTCTGGGCAGCGAACGCTAAGATTTGCGAAAAAGTGACTCCATCTTTGCTCGACGATACGCAGGATCTCGCCCTGCAGGCGGCCTGTATCGAGATGTGCACCTCGCTCTATCCGGGCAAGCCGCTCGAACTGCCCGACATGATCATGCGCGGCGCTTACGGCCACATTAAGCACCATCGGCAGGCCTATCATGGCACCGCGTCGCTGGTCGATGCCGCGATGTCGCGGAAGATTCCGAATTCAGCGGATGCCCTTTTCTCGGTGGGTTACGCGAGGGTGTGATGTCGATGCTCGGACAACAAGCTGTTTATGCCCCGACGTCGCGCTTCACCGATCGCGCCTATCTCGCGTGGACGGCGGTGGCCATCGCCTACGCCATCGCCTTCCTGCAGCGCGTATCGCCGCAGTCGGTCAGCCTCAGCTTCATGCACGACTTCAACACCGACGCGGCCGGCGTTGCGATGCTCGCCTCAAGCTACTTCTGGGGCTACACCTTGATGCAGATTCCGGCAGGCCTTCTGGTCGACCGTTACGGCGTCAAGCGCGTCGTTCTCGTCAGCATGATCGCCTCCTCGCTCGGCAGCGCCGCGTTCGCGCTAGCACCGAACCTGCTCGACGTTTTTGTTGCGCGCCTGATCGTCGCCTGCGGCGATGCGCTGGTCTTCACCGCACTCCTGAAGCTCGTGGCACAGAGCTTCGCCGATGAGCGGTTCGGCATGATGTCGGGCATCTCGCAGGTCTCGGGATATGTCGGGGGCGTGATCGCGACCACGCCGCTTGCAGCTGCGGTCTCAGGGTTCGGCTGGCGGGCCTGCTTCTTGTTCATCGCCTGCATTGGCCTCGCCAACCTGGCTTTCGCCAAGCTCGCGCTCAAGTCCGATCCGGCCTCGCACAGCAACAAGACGCTGAAGGGCGTGGTGATCGCCGCGCGGCAATCGCTGGCCCATGTCGCGAACTGGGGTTGCGCAATGACGTTTGCGTCGCATTTCGCGGTGGTGACGACGCTGTCGGGCGTCTGGGGCATTCCGATGGTCGCGCACTTCTTCCATATCTCCCCGACAGCCGCCGGCACGCCCCTGCTCGCCTTCATGATCGGCAATGCGCTCGGCTCGATCTTCCTGGGTCACGCCGCCGATCGCGCCGCGGCGGCGCTCGATCGCGCGCTGATCGGCATTTGCGTGCTGCGCATGCTGCTGATCGCGATGCTGCTGCCGCCGATCGCCCAGACATTTGGACTCGCCTACGTCACCGTCGCGTTCACTGCCCTGGGGCTCGTCGCCGGGGGCACCGTCCCGCTGGTGCTGAAATGCGTCAAGAAGCTCTACACCGCCGATCTGATCGGTGTGGGCGCATCCGTGAACACCACAGCCGCCGGAATTTTCGCCGGTATCTCGCAGCCCATCATCGGCTTCGCGATGCTCGCCGCCAGCAACGCCTCGGGGACCGACGCCGTACACAACACGGCCGCGATCGGCGACGGCGGCTACAGCGCCTTGATTGTCATTCTGCTTCTTATGTCGCTGCCGGGCATTGCCGGGCCGCTCTTGATGAGAAGCAAGTTGATAGCTCGTTAGTGTCGTTATGAGCGTAGGGGGTGTTATGGAGCGCTTGATCTTGAGAAAAGGCGAAGTCGCGGCAAACTTTCCGGTCAGCAGCTGGCAGAGCGTGATGTTCTCCGAGTTTGAAGCGCAGATGAGCAGCGAGGCAAGGCCGTTCCCTTGCGTGTTCGGCGTGACCGGACATCGCCAGGATCAGCTCCGCTACCTTTTCCTCGATCCGTATGATGTGGCGGTGCTGGGCGAGCAACTCGGGCATTATGTCTCGCAGGCGCGCTCGTTCGGTCCCAACACTTCGTTGATCGTGTTCACGCGGCCCCGCCCGGTACAGACACTCGATGCCTATTATCGCAAGATGTGGCTGACGCTCGACCAGCTCGCGCGGCTGGACAAGAACCCCTGGCCATCAGAGATTCCGGAACAGATCGACCATCCGATGTGGGAGTTCTCGTTTGCGGGCGAGCCGATCTTCGTGGTCTGCACGACGCCCGCGCATGTGATGCGGCAGAGCCGCCGGTCCAGCGCCTTCATGCTTACGTTCCAGCCGCGCTGGGTGTTCGACAAGATCCTCGGGACGGAGAAGGCCGCGAACGCTGCGTTCGCGGCGGTGCGAAAGCGCCTGATCCCGTACGACAGCGCAAGCCCCTCTCCGCTTCTTGGCCGCTACGGCGCAACCGACGGCCGCGAGTATCTGCAGTACTTCCTGCACGACGACAACCATGCGAGCTCGGGCTGCCCCTTCGCCAAGCTCGCGCAGAACAAGGCTCAACCGATCGCGAACAAGGAGCAGGCAGCATGACCCAGATCATCGCAGGCACGAAGACTGAATTTGCCATCGCCCCGGAGATCCTGGACCTGCTCCCGGCCCAGGGCTCGGTCGAGCTGCAGCATGATGCGGCCGGCAAGGTGCATCAGTTCCATACCCATCCGGTCGACGAGATCCTGATGATCATCAGCGGCCGGCTGAACTTCATCTGGGATGGCGGCGAGCGGGTGGTCGGCGCCGGCGATACCATCCTGCTGCCAGCCGGCACCCGGCATCAATCCGAAGCGCTCGAGGGCGGCGCAATCTACGTGATCGCGACGCAAGCGCCCGCCAAGCCAATGAACAGCTGACGCACAGGAAAGATTTGCGAGCACCTCAGGACAGTGAGGGATCGCGCGGCGGCTCAACCGCCAAACGTTCGACGAGCTCGATGACCTCGGAACGCTGGTCGGGCGCAAGTCGAAGGAAAGCCTTCAACAGTCGCAGGCTTTCCAGTGTTTCGCTCGATGGAGCTCCGAGCTTCTTCTGCAGCTCCGCAACGTATGTGGGATTTTTCATCTCGCACCTTAAGTGAGGATTACGAATGGCATACCCAGGTAAACGTGAAGGCTTGGCCCAGAAGGTCGACACCGCAGCACAAGAGGCCGAACGCCTCGGCCTGACCACGGCAACCCTCATCCTCCGGATGGCACGCCTCGAGATTGATCGGGCGGAGCCCGAGGAAGTTGAAAGTATGCCAAGGAACAACTTGCGCAGCAAGCCGAACTGAGTTCCCGAAACGGACCAGCTTCAGGGCCGCCGGCGACGCGCCGGGCCCGCGACGCCTGAAAGACATCTCGCCAGGCGAGAGGCTTTTCTCTCGCCTGCGGTCAGGTTGTTTTGCGAATAGTCGATCTTTTGTGCAGGCTGAGCACGCTGGAGCGTTTTCAAGCGAAGCGGATACCGGTTCGCGTCAAGGAAGCGCGTCAAACTGGAATCTAGAGCCCCGTTCCGATTCCATCGGATAACGGAAAAGGCTCTAGCCGGTGTTGCCTGCCTTGCCGAACGCGCCGGCCTCAGCCAGCGCGGCGATGCGCCGGTCGTCGTAGCCAAGCGTCTTGCTCAACACGTCCTTGGTATGCTGACCGAGCAGCGGAGCCGCAACAGGATCAACGGTCGGCGTCAGGCTCATATTGACCGGAGACTCGATGTTCGGAACCGAGCCGGCGGTTGGATGCGCAATCCTGCTCAGGCGATGCCGGTCGCGCACCTCGGGCGCGTTGAACCCCTCCTCGACCGTCCGCAGATAGCCAACCGGAATGTTCGCCTTCTTCATCTTCGCCATCCAGTTCTCGAGCGTGTCGCCCGCAAACACGCTGGCAATGATCGCGCGCAGCTTCTCCTTGTTGGCCGTGCGCGCCTTGCGGTGAGCAAACTCGGGATCGGTGACGAGATCCGGGCGTTCCAGCACGTCGGTGACAAGCCGGCGATACAGCCGGTCATTGGCGCAGGCCATGTAGAGCGGACCATCGGAGGCCCGGTAGACGCCGACGGTCGGCGAACCGTTCGGAGAGTTGCCGAAACGGCCGGGATTGTTGCCATTGATGAGATAGGCCATGCCGTAGAAGCCGGTCATTGACACCGCGGTGTCGATCAAGGCGACCTCGACCTGCTGACCGCGACCGAGCCGATCGCGCGCAATCAGCGCCAGCAAAATGGCGTTGCAGGCCGACATGCCCGTCGCCATGTCGACGATCGGCGGCCCGGTGCGCACCGGCTCGCCATCCGGAAAGCCGTTGAGCGACATGAAGCCGCTTTCGGCCTGCGTGATCGGGTCGAAGCCCGGGCGCAGCGCGAAATCGCCTTTGCGGCCGTAGGCGGAGATGGAGCAATAAATCAGCCGCGGGTTGGTCGGCGCCACCGACGCATAATCGAGACCGAATTTCTTCATCACGCCGCCGGAGAAATTCTCGACCACGACGTCGGCCTTGGCAATCAACGCGCGCGCCACCTCGAGCGCGGCCGGATTGTTGAAATCGAGCGCAATGCCGCGCTTGTTGCGGTTGAGGCTCAGATACGCCGCGCTCTCCCCGCCGATTTCGGCGTGCTCATAGGCGCGCGTGTCATCACCGCCGTCCGGATTCTCGATCTTGATGACTTCGGCCCCGAAGTCGGCCAGCGTTTGCGTGCAGGCCGGGCCGGCCACGACGCGGGTGAAGTCGACGACCAGCAGGCCGTCGAGCGCCGTCGGAACTCCCTCCCCGCGCGGCGTGCGCCCCGGCAATTCTGGTCTGGTCATGATCTGACGCTTCCTCTGTTATTTTGTCAGGCGAAATACGACGGTCCCTGCCAAGACCGGCACTGCTCGCCTTTTAGCGGAAGCTCGTCAGCAAAACCAAACCCGGATTTTGCAGGGCGGGACCTTCGTCCGACATGGCTGTCGATGGCCAAAGACGACCCGGCGGCCGCCGACATGGTCGGGCGCCTCGCATGCGAAGCAAGCCTGCCGGATACCGATTTGTGGGGGCGGAGCCCATACGCAAGCGGGTGGCGGCACGCCGCCGCCACCCGCTTTCGTGATGGGGAGCCTTCGAGCTATTCGGCGATCATTTCGCCGGAGCCGCCGAACTCAGCCGGAAAATCCTTCAACTTCGGCAGGCCGTCGCGTATCTGCAGCACTGCCTCGGAATAGTTGACGTGAACCCCTGGGCTGAATTTCAGCGTCGGGATCGTTGCGGTGAACACGTCGACGAGCCCGAGCGTCGGGTGGTTGGTCATCAGGTGACCGCCGCACTTTGTGCAGTATTTGCGCTGGCTCATCGCGGTCTTCTCGAACGTCGCGATGTGGTCGGCGCCCTTGGTGACCTCGACCGCCTCGGGCTTCCAGAGGCTGAACGCATTCACCGGACCACCGGACCAGGAGCGGCATGAACGGCAGTGGCAATAGCCCATTGCCTCAGGCTCTCCGCTCACCTTGAGTTCGACGGCGCCACAAAAGCAGTTTCCAGTGTGATTCATCGGTCGGTTCTCCCTTGGGTTATTTTGATTGGGCTCAGCGTCGGCATCGATCCACGTTGCTCGTGGTGTTCGTGATGCAGAGAAGATGTAGACAGTGCGTAGCCGCGGCGACTCCCTTGCGTGGACGTACCAGACCCTTCTCGCGCGAGAGGCTCGAATGCAGTCCGGTCGTCGACGCGACCGAAGTTACATGAGAGTCCGCGCCGCTGTCGACCATCTTCACAGCCTTGGCCGGGCCAATCCCGACCGCACACAAGGAAGGAGTTCAGTGTGAGGCAAGGCACAGTCATGCGATGAGGGCTACCGTGCCGGATTCCTGCGCGGCAAACCGGCACGTCAGCAATCACGTCAGATCAGCGTTGATGGTCCTTCACCGGAACCCTGCTTGCCGTCGCAAGCCCGTACATCAGCGCCAGCCGATCCAAGCATTCCTTGAGACGCCGCGCAAAATAGTCCTGCCAGCGCTGCGCCGCTGTCCAACCTGCTCCATGGTCATGCCGAGAACCAGGACATCGTGCAGTGGCGCCGAACCGTCGGCGCCGAGTTCATGCTCGGCGCGATTGAGGCGCAGCGTCGTCTGGCGCCGCCCCTCGGTGATCGGCTTGCGTCGCAGGCCGCGATCGACGAATTCGCGCGTCGTATCCACCGCGCGCGGCCCGCGCTCGGCCTTTTGCCAGTCGTTTTGGAACGCCCGGCCACTCCGATATTGCGTATCGTCGATCTGGCGGTGCGCGTGCAACCGGCCGAGCGGATCGTTGCGGATCGAGCGAAAAGCAACGATCTTCTCGCCTGGCTCGAGCGCAAGGGGATCGTCGACGTCGACGGTCGCCACCTCGGCATTAAACGGCAGATCCTGGGCACGTCGATCGTGCGCTCCGGCGGGATCGTACGGCTTCCGGCGCTTGGCTCGCGGCATTGGTAACCTCCAAAATGTCTGATGATGGGCTGGCGGAGGCTTCCGCGCGATCGCAGTTGCGGACCAATGTCCGTCGGTCAGGTGATGAATTGCCTCAACCGGCCCCGATGGCTTGAAGCTAGTCGGCGCTCAATACCGGCCTCGTGGCCTCAGGATCGCGACTCAGGTGAAAATGCGGTGTGCAGTAGCTCAAGCCCGACCGGCACGGATGACCGCAGAAGGTAATGGTCTCGCCGTCGCTATCCCGCCATAGGGATAGCGGCAGTCTCCGGGCTTGAGGTCGAGCAGCGAAAGATGCCGCGGCGCGACCGCCGCGCAACGAAGCTGCGGCATCTCCACCGTTTCAGTGAAGATCTTTGGCTCGCGAAGCAGATCCGGCGTCAGTTCGGCGCGCCCTTCACGCAGCCGCCTGATCCTTCGGAGCCCGGCAGGGACGGCTCGGGCCTTTCGAGGCCCGCCAACCCCATGCGCTGCGCTCGGCTGATCGCCGCGTTGCGCGTATAGGCCGTATTGAAGGGTAGCGTTGATCGTGTCAGCGATTTTCGAATAGGACAAGCCGCGGGCGCGGAGATCCTGCAGGGCTGCCGAATGCTCCGGCAGCCAGTTCATCATTTCCATTCCAAATTCCCATTTCTGTCATTCCGCCGGCGCCTCGCATACCTTCCGATCTTCCGAAGAAAAGTCAAGCTTGTTTCTGATAATCGTAACGGATATAGTCTCTCCGGGTTTGGGAAAGGATGAAACATGCTGGACGCGGCGCTGATCGAACGAGCACTGGAAAAGACTGGGAAGAGCAAAGGCGGGCTTGCCCGCGCGATGGGGGTTCGGGCCGGGGCGGTCTCCGAAATCCTGTCGGGAATAAGGTTGATCAAGGCATCCGAGATTGCTCCGATCATGGAGTATTTGGAACTGAATTCGGTGCCGATCGTGGGCCGGGTCGGCGCCGGCGCCTCGATCCAGCCGGAGCTGGAGCAGGTCCCGCCGGAGGGTCTCGGCGAAATCGAACTTCCGTTCCCGATGACGGAGGAGACCGTCGCTTTCGAGGTCTCAGGCGATTCGATGCTGCCGAAATACGAGAACGGCGACGTCATCGTGGTGTATCGCGAGCAGCGCTATCCGCTGTCGAGCTTCTACGGAGAGGAAGCTGCGGTCCGGCTGAAGAGCGGTGAGCGGTATCTGAAGACGATCGAACGCGGCAGTTCGTCCGGCACGGTTAACCTCAAGAGCTTTAATGCCAAGCCGATCAACGGCGTAAAACTTGAATGGATCGGCGAAATCTGTGTCACCCTGCCCCGCGGCCAGATCGAAAGGCTGCGCGGCAAGTCGGGGGCGAAGAGTCGCAAATCTGCCCGGACGCAGGGCGGGCGATCGTCCGAGAAGTAACCGCGCCGCTTCAGGGACCGGCCGAACCGATTCGGACGCCTTCGGACCGAATCGGTCCGGCCATGCATGCCTGAATTTCGGTTTTCAACAATTCACCCTTGACTTACTTCCGATTATCGGAAATAATGCGTAGTAACAGTCAGAACATCGAACGATCAGGCAATGCAGTATTTCGTCGTGATGATCGACTATGGCCGCCGTGGCCGCGAGGCGATCGTCGATCCCGGAATGACACGACGCGACGTCGTCTCACGAATCGCCTCGGGCGAATATACGAACATCAGCTTCATTCACGAGATTGCCGAGCGTTCGGTCGAGGATGTCACGGACGACCTGCTGGCCGAGGCCGCCCTGCCGGAGCTCCCCGTGACCGGCGCGAACCTGCAAGCCAATACGCTGGATCACACCCGCGACCTGCGCAAACACGAGCCGGTCTGACACCGCTCACGGGATGATTGCGAAAACGTGATCTTTCTTGAGCCGGCCACTTGGCCGAAACCCGAAACGGACTAGATAGGGTTCACGCAAAGTCTATTCGGACCAGGCGCGGGTTCCCTCTAGATTAGCGATTCGTTTCTCGGGCCGGCAAATTTCAGCTTCAGATGACTTCGACAACAAACGCCGAGATCGCGAAAGCCGATGGCGATCTCAGGATCGCGCTGCTGCTTGGCATCGCAAACTGGTTTCTGTTTCTGGACCATATTCCGCACAACGTCGTCGGCGCGCTGACCATGCGCAACTTCGGCTTCAGCGGCGCAACCGACCTTTTTGTATTCGTCGGCGGCTACGCAGTGACGCTCATCTACGCCAGGATGACGCTGGAACGCGGATTCCTGGTGGCCGCGACCCGCATCTTCAAGCGCGTATGGCAGCTCTATGCCGCCTATATCGTTCTGTTCGTGATCTATGTCGAGTTGATCAGCTATGTCGCTACCCGGACCGCCGCGCCCGAGATCATCAGCGAGTTCAACATCACGGGCTTCATCGATCACCCGATCCGGACCTTGATCTACGGCCTGTTCCTGCAGGCCAAGCCGCTCAATCTCGATGTGCTGCAACTCACCATTGCCTTGATGGCGTTCCAGCCCATCATCGTGTTCGGGCTGTTGTACGTGCCGAACGCGACGGTCGTCGCGTCCGTAACCCTCTATGCAGCCGGCCGGCTGCTCAACTGGAACCTGTCGTCATATCCGTATGGCGACTGGTACCTCAATCCGTTCTGCTGGCAATTGTTGTTCGTGATGGGCGGCTGGCTCGCGCTGATCGGCGCGCGATATGCGCCCGCGATCCGCGCGATGCAGGCGGCTCCCGCGCTGCGCGCCATGGCGTTGCTGTATCTGCTGTTCGCCCTGACAATTGTCTCGATCAGCGATATCCCGGCACTCGCGCAAATGATGCCGAGCGGGCTGAGCGATGTGCTGCTGCCAAACGACCGGGAGGAGATCGCGCCGCATCGCATCCTGCACTTCCTGGTCCTGACATTCCTGTTCAGCTGGCTGGTGCCGCGCGATTGGGAATATCTGCGATCTCCCGCCTTGCAGCCGATCATCAAGTGCGGCGAGGAATGGCTGGCCGTGTTCTGTGCAGGCGTCTTCCTCTCATTCGCTGCGCACCTGATCCTGATTACGGGCCCATACTCACTGGCAAGGCAGGTCGCGGTCAGCATCGCCGGCATCGCGGCGATGACGGCCGTCGCCTACTACGTCTCGTGGTCGAAGCAGCAGGACGGCAAGTCGGCCGTCGCTCATTCCTGATTCCTGCGGTTAGTCGATCGCCAGCGACCGCCGCAGCCGCGCCTCGCTATCGCGCAACATCGCGGTGTCTGGCCCGCCTCCCCGACTATTTCCTGCGCGACGCCAGGATCTTCTCGGCGGCGCGCAGATGCGGCTTGTCCAGCATCTTGCCGTCCATCCTGGCGACCCCCGATGGATTATTGGCGAACGCGGCGATCACCCGCTCCGACCATGCGATTTCCTCATCTGTCGGCATGAAGGCCGCATTGACGACGTCGACATGCTTGGGGTGGATCACGGCCTTGGCGAGGAAGCCATCCTGGCGCGCGGCGACCGCCTCGGCCTTCAAAGCATCGAGATCGTTGATGTCGGTCGCGATGGTGTCGATCGCGACGACGCCGGCGGCGGCCGCGCCGATCAGGCAGAGATCGCGCGCCAGGATGAAGGGCGAGTGATAGCGGCCGTCACTGCGGTTGCGCGTTGCCCCGAGCGAGGCCGCGAGATCCTCCGCGCCCCACATCATGCCCCACAGCCGCGGGCTCATGTTCTCGAAATCGAGGATTTTCAGCACCGCCCGCGCCGTCTCGGTCGCGACCGTCACGATCCGGGTGGTGCCCTGCGCGATGTCAGAGGCGGCCTCGAATGCGTCGAGATAGAGCGCGAGCCGGTTGACGTCGGCGGCACCGGCGCATTTCGGCAGCACGATTCCATCGGGTTTGCCGGGCATCACGGCGGCGAGATCGCCGAGCGTCAGATCGGTGTCGAGCGCGTTGACGCGGATATAAAGCTTCTGCTCCGGATTGCGCGCATCGAGCATCTGGCGCGTGATGCCCCGCGCAACCACCTTCTGGTCCGGCGCGATGGAATCCTCGAGGTCGAGGATCAGCGCATCGGCTGCGGTCTTCTTCGCGCTTTCATATTTCCGGGTGCTGTCGCCGGGAACGAACAGGAACGATCGCATCGCTTACGCCTTCGGCTTGCAGTGCATCAGGCCGGTCCGGCGGCAGCTCGCCACCACCTCGCCGCGCTGGTTGGTCATGGTGTGCTCGAACTCGACGATGCCCTGGGTCGGCCGCGACTTGCTGGCGCGCTTGCCGATGATCCTGGTGTGCGCCTTCAGCGTATCGCCATGGAACACCGGCTTCGGGAACTTGACGTCGGTCATGCCGAGATTGCCGACGGTCGTTCCCAGCGTCGTATCGTACACGCTCATGCCGATCATGATGCCGAGCGTATAGAGGCTGTTGAACAGCCGCTGGCCGAACTCGGTCTTCTCGGAAAAATGCGCGTCGATATGCAATGGCTGCGGGTTCATGGTCAGGAGGCTGAACATGGTGTTGTCCATCTCGGTCACGGTGCGGCTGAACTCGTGATGGAATTCCTGTCCGATCTCGAACTCCTCGAAATACAATCCAGCCATCACCGTCCCTTGTAGTTGGGCGTCCGCTTCTCGACGAACGCATTGAGCCCTTCCTGGCAATCTTCCGTCGATGCGACCACAACGAAGCTTTCCGCCGTGTTCTCCACCGAGCGGCGGAAATCGGCATCGACCGCACGCATGAAGGCGTCGCGGCCGATCTTCATCACGATCGGCGATTTCGCCGCGAGCTTGCGTGCGATCTCGCGGGCGCGCGCGAGCGCAGTGCCCTTCGGCACCACCTCGCTGAGCAGGCCCATGCGAAAGGCGGTCGCGGCATCGAAGGGCTCGCCAAGGAACAGCGGGCCGAATGCCTGGTGCTTTCCGACCAGCCGCGACAACTGCACGAAATGGATCGCCGGGATCAGGCCGACATCGATCTCGGGATAGCCGAAGGTCGAGCCGTCGCCCGCGACGATCATGTCGCAGGAGATCGCGATCGTCATGCCGCCGGCGCGCACCGCGCCATCGATCGCCGCAATGGTCGGCTTGCCCATGCGATACTGCGTATCGTTCAACGCAAAGTATAGCCGCTCGAGAAATGTCTTGGTCTCGATCGCGGGCTTGCCCCTGACGATGTCGAGATCGAGGCCGGCGCAAAACACCTTGTGAGCGCTGCTGATGATGACGGCACGCACCGCGTCGTCATCGCGCGCTTTCGCCAGCGCCGCCAGCAGCGCGTCGATCAGGGGAATGCTGAGTGCGTTGACCGGCGCGCGATCCAGCACGATCTCCGCAATCTGGTCGGTGACCGAGTAACGAACGAGGTCGGTGCTCATGATGTATTGCCTCCCGTTAGCTCTTGGCCTGCCGCACCGCGCCCGATAGCAGCAGGCCGTCGATCTCGGCGGAACCGAAGCCGGCCTCCGTCAGCACGGCGCGGCTATCCTGCCCGACGTCAGGCGCGGGGCAAAGGTGATCCTCGGACAGGCCCGCGATCCCCGGCGTGCGTGGCGTGTAGACCGCGCCGACGCCCGGTGTGTCCTGGCGCACCGACGCCCTGGTCGCCTCGACATGGACGTTGCGCAGCCATTCGCCGGGATCGAGGATCCGCTCGGCGATGATATCGGCCGCATGCAGACGGGTCAGCCAGGCATCCGTCGCCTGGGTCAGGAACACCTCGCGCAATTGCGGGATCAGCGCGTCGGCCGCATCGGCGCGGCGGGCAAAGTCGGCAAAACGCGGATCGCCGGCGAGATCCTCACGGCCGATCGCACCGCATAGCCGCTTGTATTGCGGCTCGTTCACCAGGGTGACCATCATCCAGCCGTCCCGGGTCTGGTAGGTGCCGGCCGGAACGTTCAGCGCGCGCGGCGCGCCGCCCTCGAGGATGAACTCCGCCACCTTGTGGCCGAGCAGCGCCGACGTCGACTGGCAGAGATTGACGTCGATCCAGCGGCCAGTGCCGACGGTGGCGCGCGCGAACAGCGTCGTGGCGATGGCCTGGAACGCATAGACGCCGGTGACGACGTCGGAAATCGTGGTCCCGACCCGATGCGGCACGCCATCGGCGCCGACATTGACCGAGACCAGCCCCGAGAACGCCTGCGCCACCGAATCCGAGCCGGGCCGCTTGGCGTACGGGCCGCTCTGCCCGAAGCCGCTGACCGACAGATAGACCAGGGCGGGATTGTCGCGCGACAGGCCCTCGTAGCCGAGCCCGAGCCGCTCCGCGACGCCGGGACGAAATCCTTCGATGAGCACGTCGGCCTCGCGCGACAGCCGCTGCGCGATCGCGATCCCGTCCTTGTGCTTCATGTCGAGGCACAGGCTGCGCTTGCCGCGGTTGTAGACCGCCGACAGTGTTGTGTGATTGCCGTAGGTCGTGCCGAGATAGCGCGACCAGTCGCCCTCCGGCGGTTCGACCTTGATGACGTCGGCGCCGTAGACCCCAAGCAGCATCGCGCAGTAGGGCGAGGCAATCCCCTGCCCGAAATCGAGTACCTTCAGCCCACGATACGGCGCTTCATGCGTCGGCGTCAGCTTGCCCGCCATTTGTCCTCCCATCGCTGTCGAAGTGCCCTGTCCTTTGGGCATGATCCCCGCGCAAACGCTGCGCGCTTGTCGCGAGGGAAAACCGCTGCGCGCTTTTCGCGGATCATGCCCTACAGCGCCAGATAGCGCTGCCGGATGTTGTCGTTGGCCTTCAGCTCTTCGATCGAGGATGTGTAGACGATCTGTCCCTTATCGATAACCGTCGCGTGGCTCGCAAGGCCAAGGCAAAAATGCATGTTCTGCTCGGCGATCAATACTGTGGCACCGGTGCCGCGGAGCTGCCGCAGCAGTTCGCCGATGCGCTGCACGATGATCGGCGCCAGCCCCTCGCTCGGCTCATCCAACAGCAGCAGCACGGGATTGCCCATCAGCGTGCGGGCGATCGCCAGCATCTGCTGCTCGCCGCCGGAGAGCCTTCCGGCGATCCGGTGCCGCAACGGCTCGAGCAGCGGGAACACGTCATAGACGCGGCGGATCGACCACTCGTCCTCGCCATCCGGCCCCTTCTTCTGGCCGATGACGAGATTGTCCTCGACCGTGTGCTCGGGAAAGATCTGGCGGTCTTCCGGCACGAAGCCGAGCCCGGCCCGCGCGATGTGATGCGGCCGCATTCCCGAGACCACCTGGCCGCGCAGGGTCACCCTGCCGCGGTGCGCCGGCGCCAGCCCCATGATGGCCTTCATGGTGGTCGACTTGCCGGCGCCGTTGCGGCCGAGCAGCGCCATGGTCTCGCCCTGCCGCACCGACAGGCCGACGCCGAACAGGATCTGGCTGGTGCCGTAATAGACGTCGAGGTCCTCGACCTGCACCACCGGCTGCGCGCTCATGCCACCACTCCCGCGTGGTCGTCGCTGCCGAGATAGGCCTCGATCACGGCATCGTTCCTGCGGATCGCGTCCGGCGTCCCGGTCGCCAGGATCCGGCCGTAGCACAGCACGACGATTTGGGGCGCGATCTTGAACACGATGTCCATGTCGTGCTCGATGAACACGACGGTGATCTTCTGCTTCTCCCAGAGCTCGCGCACCTTGTCGATCATGCGCCAGCGCTCCTCGGTACCCATGCCCGCGGTCGGCTCGTCAAGCAGCAGCACCTTGGGCTCGAGCACCAGCGCGAGCGCGATATCGAGCAGCTTCTGGTCGCCATGCGACAGCGTCGCCGCGGTCCGGTTGCGCTTCCCGGCGAGGCCGAGCAGCTCCATCGTATGCTCGGCGCGGTCGCGCGTCTCGGCCAGCGGAAACCGGCGATGCATCACGCCGGCGCGGCGCTGATCGGCACAGACTGCAGCGAGCATCGTCTCCTCCACCGTCAGCGACGGGAAGATGCTCGCGACCTGGAAGGCGCGGCCGATGCCATGGCGCACGATCTCCGGCGGGGCCTTGCCCGCCATGTCGACACCGTTGAGCAAGATCTGCCCGGCATCCGGCTGCAGCGCGCCCGTGATCAGGTTGAAGAATGTGCTCTTGCCGGCGCCGTTGGGGCCGATCACGGCGGTGAGCGAACCGTCAGCGAAGTCGAGCGAGACGT
Source organism: Bradyrhizobium sp. USDA 4504 (assembly GCF_054063995.1). Lineage (NCBI taxonomy): Bacteria > Pseudomonadati > Pseudomonadota > Alphaproteobacteria > Hyphomicrobiales > Nitrobacteraceae > Bradyrhizobium > Bradyrhizobium sp. USDA 4504. Next base: position 4,415,975 of record NZ_JBSSGV010000001.1, read on the forward strand.
TGTCGGTCGCCTTGACGCCGCCAAAGGATTTCGAGAGCCCGCGAATTTCCAGCATGACTAACCGCTCGCCTCCCGCAGACCGCCATAGGTGCTCCACGATGTGCCGGCAAGCCAGCCGCAATCGACCGGCACGTTGGCGCCGGTCATCGCCGAGGCCGCATCGGACGCCAGAAATGCGACGACGCGGCCGATCTCCGAGGGGTCGACGAGGCGGCGAAGTGCTGCATTGGCAGCCAGCGCCGAGACATCCCGCTCGCCGCGATCGATAGCATTCTTCAGCGCCGGCGTCAGCGTATAGCCGGGGGATACGGCATTGACGCGGATGCCGGACGGCCCCCATTCGGCCGCGAGGCATTCGGTGATGGCAATCACCGCCGCCTTGGCGGGCGCATAGGCATGCAACGGCATCGAGCGCATGCCGGCAATCGAGGCGATGTTGACGATGCTGCCGCGCTTGCGCGCGATCATCTGCCGCGCAAAGGCAACGCAGGCGACATAGGTGCCGCGCTGGTCGACACGCACGACGTCGTCCCAGGAGGTCATCGGCAGCTCGTGCGGCCGGGCCGGCACCTGGATGATGCCGGCGCTGTTGACCAGCACCGCGACCGGGCCGCAGTCGCGCTCGATCGCGGCCGCACAGGCCTCGATGCTCCGCTCGTCCGCCACGTCGGCCGCAAACGCCTTGCCACCAACTTCCGCCGCAACCGTCTGCGCCTTGGCGAGATCGCGGTCGAGAACGGCGACGAGATCGCCGGCTGCTGCGAGCTCACGCACGCACGCCGCGCCGATGCCGCTGGCGCCGCCGGTAACGACGCTGATCCGCGTCTGTGCACTCATGGCGCGCGCTCCCCGGCCTCTCCGCGACGCTGCGCGAACCATTCGACGACAAAGTCCATCAAGCCCTTTCGCAGGCCAATGGCAAAGAACAGGATCACGATGCCGAGCACGATGCCGTGATACTCGGTCAGGCGGGTAACGGTATCGTTGAGGATCAGCAGCAGCACCGTGCCGACCATCGGTCCGAGGAAGGTTGTCACGCCGCCGAGCATGTTGATGAAGATGCCCTCGCCCGAGATCGTCCAATAGGCGAACTCGGGATAGGCGCCGGAGACGAACAGCGCCATGATGATGCCGCCGGTCGCGGCGAACAGCGCGGCGAGCACAAAGATCGTCAGCTTGGCGCGCCAGACATCGATGCCGATGAAGCTCGCCCGCGTGGCGTTGTCGCGGATCATGCGCAGCGTGTAGCCGAACGGCGATTGCGCGATCTGCCGCATGAGCAGCAGGCCGATCACCAGCAGGGCACAGCTCGTGATGTAGAGATGCAGATGGTTCGACAGATCGATGCCGAGAAACGGCGGCCTCGGGATCCCGCCGCGCAGGCCCTGGTCGCCGCCGGTCAGCGATTGCCACGACAGGATGGTTGAGTGAATCAGCATCTGAAATGCCAGCGTGACGAAGGCGAAGTAGATTTCCTTCAACCGCACGCAGATCGCGCCGATGACGACGGCGACGACCAGGGTCATCGCCAGCGTGGCGACGAAGGCCACCGGGATCGGCACGCCGGTCTTCTGCATCATCAGCCCGAAACCATAGGCACCGAGGCCGAAGAACATGCCGTGGCCGAACGAGATCAGTCCGGTGTAGCCGACCAGAAGGTTGAGCGACGTCGCGAACAATCCATAGGCGGCGCAGCGGATCACGAAGTCGAGCAGCTGCTTGCTGCCGAAGATGAACGGCAGCAGCGCGAGCAGGACAAAGGCCGCGAGCGCGATCAGCACATCGCGGTAACGCTGCGGCCTGGCGTCGATCCGGGCAACATCGAGGGGCTGCGTGCCCTGCCCGGCCTGCAATTCGGTCATGCGACCTCCTTGCCGAACAACCCGCTCGGACGCGAGACCAGCACGACCACCATGAACAGATACATCAAGCCCTCGGTGAACAGCGGGAAGCCGAGCGATCCGAAGGAGCGGATCAGGCCGATCAAAAGCGCGCCGATCAGCGCTCCCAGGATCGAGCCCATACCGCCGATCACGGTGACGATGAAGGACTCGATCAGCACCGAGAACCCCATGCCCGGTGTCAGCGAGCGCACCGGCGCGGCAAGCGCTCCCGCCAGTCCCGCCAGCATGCCGCCAAGCGCAAATACGCCGCCATAGATCAGCCCGGTGTTGATCCCCAGCGCCGAGACCATTCCGGGATTATGCGCAGCCGCACGGATCACCTTGCCGATCCTGGAGCGCGCCAGCCCCAGGCCGAGAACAACGGCCGCGGCGAGCGCCACGCCGATCAAGAGCAGATAGTACGGCGGCACCACGCCGCCGGCGATGAACAGCGGCGGCACCTGGAACGCAGCCGGCATGCCCATCGACTTGAACTCAGGCCCCCAGATCATGCGGACCACATCGTCGAAGATCAGCACGAAGGCGTAGCAGACCAGGAGCTGCATCAAGACGTCGCGCCCGTAGACCCGGCTCATGAACACGCGCTCGAAGATCAGGCCGAGGATCGCGGTCCCGACGGCGCCGCTCAGCATCGCCAGCGCGAAGCTGCCGGTGAGCTGATAGGCCGTCATCGCGAAATAGGCGCCGAACATATAGAAGGCGCCGTGGCTGAAATTGACCACCTTGAGCACGCCGAAGATCAGCGTCAGCCCAACGGCGACAAGGAACAGCAGCATGCCGATGATCAGGCCGCTGGTGGTTTGCGTCACCAGGCAGGCAGGGCTGGCGAGGCAACTGGCGAGCGCGTCGAGGTCCACGGAAACTCATCCATCACGGCGGGCCGCAACGTCGGCGCGCGACAAACATCAGATGCGCGGCGGAGGCAGCCGGCGGCAGCCTCCGCCGCACATGCGGATCAGGTGTAGCCCTTGCTCTTCTTCCACTCGGCTTCGAGCTCGAAGATGGTCTTCCAGTCTCCGGCCTTCACATCAGGCACGTAGGGCTCCTGCGGGATCGTGGTGCCCCAGCCGATGGCGTAGCCGACCAGCGTGTGATCGTCGGCGCGCATTGTGACGGTGCCGTCGGCGCCGAACGGGCACTTGATGGTGAGGCCGGTGAGCGCCTCCGCGACCTTCTTGCCGTCGGTCGAGTTCGCCTTCTTGACGGCCTCGTTGAGGAACATGACCGCCGTCGCGTTCTGCCACGACCAGTTGGTCGGATACTCGTTGTACTTGGCCTTGTAGGCATCGCCCCAGGCCGCATTTTCGGGCGTCGGCGGGAATGTCTTGATGTAGCGGTCGCCGGAGTGGATGCCCTTGGGCAGGTTCTTCACCACCGTGAGTGCGGTGTAGTCGGCCATGTTGACCGCGAACACCTCCATCTGGGTGAACATCGCGTAGATGTTGGCCTGGTCGATGTAGGAGGTGAGATCGCCGCCCCACAGGCACGAATAAAGCGCCTGCGGCTTGGCCTGCAGGATCTTCGTCACCACCTCGGTGTAATCGGGCTGGAACAGCTTTGGCCAGGACTCGCTGATGATCTCGACGTCGGGCGCGAACTTCTTCAGGTACAGCACGAACTCGCCGGTGGTGTCGCGGCCATAGGCATAGTCGGGCGAACAGGTCGCCCATTTCTTCAGGCCCTTGGCCTTGGCGATCCCTGCAGCGTAGCTGGCGCCGACGATCGAATCATGAATGCCCTGCCGCACACAACGGAAGGCGTTCGGGATGTGCTGCTTGGGATCGGCGGTCAGCGATGACGCTTCCGAGCAGGTGTGGATGCACAGCACGCCGAGATCGCGCGCCACTTCGTGAACCGCGAACGATCCGGAGGACGCTTCGCCGTCGAGCAGCATCTCGCAGCCGTCGGTGTTGACGAGCTCGCGCGCGATGCGCGCGGCCTCCTGCGGCTGTCCCTTGGAGTCGCGGATCACCATCTCGATCTGCCGCCCGGCAAGGCCGCCGGCGGCATTGACCTTCTCGACCTCCAGCAGCACTGCGTTGCGCGAGGACGTTCCAAGTTGCGCGACGCGGCCCGACAGAATGGTCGGCATGCCGATCTTGATCGTCTTGGCCTGTGCGCGCGCCACCCATGGCGCGGCAAAGCTCACCGCACCGGCGCCCATCAGCGCAAGCGTCGAGCGCCGGGTGATGCCCGGTTTCCGGGTCCTCTTCATCATTCCCCTCCCTGTCGGGTTCGCGTTCCCAAAATCCCTGCCGGAGATCGTTTCGTCTCCATGGCCACGATGTTTTCAGAGCAAGGGGGGTGACGTCAAGCCAAAGATGAATTACGACTCATAATTCATCTAGGGAGAAAACGGCGCCGGAATCGGCCCCGCGGGCGGCAAATGATCAACCTTTCCAGCTTCATCGCATTTCATGCCCGGCGGACTCCGGACCGCTGTGCGCTGAAATATCGCGGCGAGGACGTCTCCTACGCCGACTTTGATCTGCGAATCCGGCAGGTGGGCGGTTGGCTCGCGGCGCGCGGGATCGCGCCCGGCGACGTCGTCGCCGTGCTGATGAAGAACAGCACGGCCTTTCTCGAGTTGGTGTTTGCGACCAGCCATATCGGCGCGGTGTTCCTGCCGATCAACTATCGCCTCTCGGCCGATGAGGTCGGCTACATCGTCGGCAATTCGGGCGCGCGCCTCTTGGTCGCCGACGAGGAGTTTGCCGCGATCGCCGCCGGCGGCGCGCCGGTCGTGCTGCTCGATGAAGTCGCGCAGTCCAGCGTCACCAACCTTGCGCCCGACATCGCGCCGGCGCCGATGCATGTCTGCCAGCCACGCGACCTGATGCGGCTGATGTACACCTCGGGCACGACCGATCGTCCCAAGGGGGTGATGCTCACTTACGAGAACGTCTACTGGAAGTCCGCCGACCAAACCCTGGTGCTCGGGCTCAATACCGACACGCGGTTGCTCGTGGTCGGTCCGCTCTATCACGTCGGCGCGCTCGACCTGCCCGGCATCGCGGTGCTCTGGCATGGCGGCATGCTGTGCATCCACCGCACCTTCGAGCCTGAACCCGCACTCGCCGCGATCGAGCGGGAGAAACTGAACGCGGCATGGTTCGCGCCGGTCATGACGACGGCGCTCCTCACCTGCCCGAACCGCGAGCGCTATGACGTCTCCAGCCTGCAATGGGCGATCGGCGGCGGCGAGAAGACGCCGGAGGTCCGCATCCGCGCCTTCTCTGACTATTTCAAGAACGCGCGCTACATCGATGCCTACGGCCTTACTGAAAGCTGCGGCGGTGACACCTTCATGGACGCGGGCCGCGAGATCGAGAAGATCGGTTCGACCGGCCGCGCCATCGCCCATGTCGAGATCGAGATCCGCGACGATGCCGGCAAGCGCCTGCCGGCCGGCCAGAACGGCGAGATCTGCCTGCGCGGCCCGAAGGTCACACAGGGCTACTGGAAGGATCCCGAGAAGACCGCATCCGCGTTCTTCGGCGACTGGTTCCGTACCGGCGATGTCGGCTATCTCGACGACGACGGCTTCCTGTATCTGACCGATCGCAAGAAGGACATGATCATCTCCGGCGGCGAGAACATCGCCTCCTCCGAGGTCGAGCGCGTCATCTACGAAATGCCTGAAGTGCGCGAGGTCGCGGTGATCGGCCTGCCGGACGCGCGCTGGGGCGAGAAGCCGGTCGCGATCGTGGTGCTGGCCGACGACGCCAAGCTCGACCTGCCCGGTCTCACCGACCACTGCCGGACACGGCTCGCCGGTTTCAAGGTGCCGCGGCAGCTCGTCATCCGCGACAGCCTGCCGCGCAATCCATCCGGCAAGGTGCTCAAACGCGTGCTCCGTGCCGAACTCGAGGCCACCGCATGACGCAAGCGACATCCGCCAAAGTGACAAAACTTAACCGGGTCGAGCGCAACGCCTGGACCAAGCAGAAGATCTTCGACGCCGCGACCAAGGTCGTCGGCAAATACGGCTATGCCGAAGCCTCGGTCGCGCGCATCACCGAAGCCGCCGGTGTCGCGCAGGGCACCTTCTACAATCATTTCGAGAACCGCCAGGAGCTGCTCGACCAGCTGCTGCCGAAGATCGGCCTCGACATGGTCCGCTTCATCCATGCGCGCACCGGCACCGCAAGCGAGGCCCGGCAGGAGGTCGAGCGCTTCAGCGCCTTCTTCGATTTCATCCGCGAGGTGCCGGAATTCCTGCGCATCCTCAACGAGGCCGAATTCTTCGCGCCGATCGGCTACCAGAAGCATTTTGACAACATCTCGAGCGCCTATGTGCGGATCCTGCAACGCGCGCGGGCTGCGGGCGCGACCAACGCCTTCAGCGACGAGGAATTCGAGGCCATCGTCCAGGTGCTGATGGGCGCGCGCGGTTATCTCAGCCGCCGCTATTCCTATTCCGAGCGCGGCGTCACCGCGGTGCCCGACTATGTGATCACGGCCTATCAAAAGCTGGTCACCCGCGGCCTGTTCACCACCAGCGACAAGGGAAGAAAGTCATGAGCGCTGAGGGCACCATCCTCGTCACCGGCGGCAGCCGCGGCATCGGCGCGGCGACCGCGACACTGCTCGCCGATCAGGGGCATCGCGTCGTCATCGTCGACATCGCGCCCGAGCCGCTGGTTGGAACAGCCGCCGTCCTGTGGCCGGCGCCGTTCGACGTCGCGAGCGAGAGCGCCGTTGTCGCAGGCATTGCCGATATCGAGACCGCGCATGGTCCGATCACCGGCCTCGTCAACGCCGCCGGCGTGTTCGGCAAGATGCACACGATCGAACGGGTGCGGATGGAGCAATGGGATCGCGAGGTCAATATCGACCTGCGCGGCACCTTCCTGGTCGCGCGCAGCGTCGGCATCGCCATGGCGAAGCGTCGGCATGGCGCGATCGTCAACGTCGCCTCGGTGGCCGGCATGACGTCGGGCCCGATCCACGCCTATACCGCGGCGAAGGCCGGCGTCATCCAGATCACGCAGACGCTCGCCGCCGAGTGGGGCCGTTCCGGCGTCCGCGTCAACGCAGTGTCGCCCGGCTTCACCCGCACGGCAGCGCTCGAGGCCGGCATCGCATCGGGCGCCCTCAACAAGGACCTGCTGGCGCGGCCGACCGCGCTGAACCGGCTGGTCGAGCCGATCGAAGTCGCGCAGGCGATCGCATGGCTGCTCTCGCCGCAGAGCAGCGGCATCACCGGCATCAACCTGCCGGTCGATGCCGGCTACATCGCAGGCACCACCTGGGCCGCCTATGGCGGCCTGCCGGAAGCCCCACGCAGCTAAGGACAACGCATGAATATCGAGCTTCCGCGCAAACACCTCGATCTGTCCTCCGCCATCGCCGAGGGCGACATCCGCGTGCTGCTGATGGTGCTGGTGCACATGACCGGCGACGAGAAGTGGCTCGAGCCGCCCTACAAGCCGAAGCGCGACGTCCGTCTGATCCCGGATCCCGACGCCGGTGTGCCTCAGGAGATCCAGGACGAGATTCGCGCGGCGGTCCTGAACCTGTTCGCGAACGGCACCCCGAAGCCCGTCATCACCGATCCCGGCAATGAGCTGATGCTGCGGATGATGCGCGCAACGCTCGGCGACAATGTCGCGCCGGAATATGCGCCGCTGATGCGGGAGGAGATGGGCTTCATCCCACGCGACGCGCGCTGGCGCGAGCGCCCTTCTGGCGAGAAGCTGGCGCAGCAGCATGTGCTGATCGTCGGCGCCGGGGTCTGCGCGATCGCGCTTGGCGTCGCGCTCGGCCGGCTCGGCATCCCCTATACGATTGTCGAGAGGCAGGACGAGATCGGCGGCACCTGGTACGTCAACCGCTATCCCGGCTGCGGCGTCGATACGCCGAACCACTCCTATTCCTTCTCGTTCGGCGCCCGCAATCCGTGGACCCGCTATTTCGCGCAGCGCCAGGAGCTGCTCGATTATCTGCTCAAGGTCGTGCGCGAATACGACATCCGCAAGCATGTCCGCCTCAATACCGAGCTCGTCGCCTCGCGCTGGGACGAAGGCAAGCGGCGCTGGATCTCGACGCTGAAGACCGCCCGCGGCGAAGAAACCTTTGAATCCACCGCGCTGGTCAGCGCGATCGGCCAGCTCAATGATCCCCTGCCTGCCCGCTTTGAGGGAGACGAAGCGTTCACGGGTCTGAAGGTTCATTCGGCGCTGTGGTCCGACGACATCAAGCTCGACGGCAGGCATGTCGCCGTGATCGGGACCGGCGCAACCGCGATGCAGCTGGTGCCGTCGATCGCCGACCGCGTCGCCTCGGTTACCGTCTACCAGCGCACCGCGCAGTGGGCGCGGCCGGTGAAAGGCTATTCCGATCCGATCACCGAAGGTGCGCAGTGGCTGCTCGCGCATCTGCCGTTCTATGTGCAGTGGTATCGCTTCAACATGTTCTGGCGTTACGGCGACGGATTGCTGCCGTTCCTGCGCAAGGATCCGGCCTGGCCGCATCCGGACCGCGCCGTCAACAAGGGCAACGACCGGCATCGCCAGGAGCTCGCCGACTTCATCCTGTCCGAGCTGAAGAATCGCCCCGACCTGATCGAGAAATGCATGCCGACCTATCCGCCCTACGGCAAGCGCATCCTGCTCGACAACAACTGGTTCAAGACGCTGACCAAACCGAATGTCGAGCTGGTCACCGACAAGATCGACCATTTCGATCGGCACGGAATCGTCACAGCCGACGGCACGTCGCGGCAGCACGACGTCGTCGTGATCTCGACCGGCTTCAAGGTCTCCGAGATGGCGGCGCGGCTCAACATCACCGGGCGTGACGGCAAGAACCTCAAGCAGGCGTGGCGCGACGACAATCCGACCGCCTATCTCGGCCTCACCGTGCCTGATTTCCCCAATCTCTTTCTGATGCTCGGCCCCAATTCGGGGCCTGCGCATGGCGGCAGCGTCATCTTCCAGTCGGAGTGCCAGAGCCGCTACATCTCCGCGTGCCTTGTCGAGATGATCGAGAATGACATCGCCGCGATCGACGTGCATCCCGACGCGCATGACGCGTATATCCGCGACGTCGACGCCGAGCACGAGCAATTGATCTGGACGCATCCGGGCATGACGACCTACTACCGCAACAGCAGCGGCCGGGTGTTCTCGGCGATGCCGTGGCGGTTCGTCGACTACTGGAAGATGACGCACGATCCGGACTTCACCCAATATCGAAAGACCAAGTCGCGACAGGACTCCTGACCTGAATTCCCTCGCTCGTTAACTTGACAGATGGCTATAACTGCCGCAGCATTTCGCTGACTGCACCTGTTGGGGTGCTGGAGCGCTTGCTCCTCGCGTCGCAGGAATTGACGGACGATTATGGGATCGGCCGTCAGGCAGCTGAAGCGGACAGATGTCCGTCGGCCCACCCTTGGAGAGGAGCATGACGCCACCGGCGCAAGCCAGCGACCTTGCTCAGCGGCAAGGTCTCGGTGCACGTTGAGGCAAACAGCAGCTGCTAGCCGCGTGCGCCACCGACAATCTGAACATATCCGCAGGACAGGAGCGCAAAGGCCACGCGCTTTTAGGTCCCGAAACACGACTGGTCGATACCAGACATCCTTCGCTAAAACGAAGTAGCAGGGCCCCGCGATGCTTGACTGCACCGGGGCCCGTTCGTTTGCCCGCGATCTCCCCTTCGTCACGCCGCATTGCGCCACCGCACGGGATCGGGAACAATTGTCGCGACGAGATGGGGAATGATGATGGAAAAGCCGCGGGTCCGAATCTACACCGACTACAAGTCTCCCTATGCCTATGTCGCCAACAAGCGGCTGTTCGAACTCGAGGAGACATACAGCGTCGAGCTGGAATGGCTGCCCTACACGCTGCGCATTCCCGAATTCATGGGCACGGTCGAGGAGCGTACACCGCACTTCTGGCGCAAGGTGCGCTACGCCTACATGGATGCGCGCCGGTTCGCCAACGCGCAGGGACTGACCATGAAGGGCCCGCGCCGGATCTACGACGCCTTCTACGCCAGCGCCGGGATGCTGTTCGCGCAGCGTCACGGGCTGTTCCGGCCTTATCACGATACGGTGTTCCGGAGGTTCTGGAATCACGAGCTGGAGATCGACGAGCTACCCGAGATTGCCGGCGTGATCACCGCGGTCGGTGGCTCCGCCGACGCCTTCGAGGCCTATGTTCGCGGCCCTGCCCGCGCCGAACATGATCGCATCATCGACGAGGCCGAAGCGCTCGGCGTGTTCGGCGTTCCCAGCATGGTGTTCAACGGCGAATTGTTCTGGGGCGGCGACCGCATCGACATGCTGATCGAGCGGATCAAGCAGCCGGAGACGATCGCGATCGCGCTTGGCAGCCGGCACCGGACGTAGGCGCCGACCGTTTCGAATCGGCCTATCGTCGCTGATCGATCAGCCTCCGTTCAGGATCGCCCAGCACGCGGTGCGTTCCAGCACGGGTTTCAACGCCGCGCGATCGCCGGCATCGAGCGCAGTAAACTTCTGGCGCAGCTGCTGCAGGCATTTGACCTGATATTTGAACGGCGCCAGCGCGTAGGGCAGTCCCCAGACGTTGATCTCGAGCCGTTCGAGGCCCTTGGCGAAGGCATCCGCGTTGGCCGCAAGGAACGGCAGATAAAGTTCGCCGGCGATCCGCAGCAGCGCCTCGGCGAACCCGCCAAGCGCCTGCTCACGAGGATACCAGTTACCCTCGACACCTGATGCATCGTCGAGCCGCCGCACCCAATGATCGGTGAACGGCGCGCGCTCGCGCATGATCCGCATCGGGGTCGGGTCGGTCGCCATCTCGCTGAGCTGGCCGAACCAGGCAAAATCCGCCAGCGACGGCCGGCTGCCGAACAGATAGCTGCTCATGCCGACATGCGGCTCGAACGCGGCAAGCGTACGCCGGTAGCTCTCCTCCAGCAGCGGCCTGTTCTCATCCGTCGCGCCGAGAATGACCATGCGCGAAATCTGCCGCTGCCGGAACTCTTCGATCTCCTCGCGGCTGCCGGCCTCGGCCTCCGATGTTGACCACTCCTCGCCGGCCCAGCGCGAGACATAGGCCTGGTCTTCCGGATCCCACCAACGATAGAGAAACAACGGCTTCACCGCCCATTCGTCGGCGAGGTCCTCGAGCAGATCGCTGATGAAAGCGATGGCCTTGTCTTCGGGGATCACCGACCGTCCCTGATGCCGCGCTTCCAGATCATAGGCCAGCGTCGTGGTCTCGCCGCGGTAGCTGCCGTCGGGATATTGCAGCACCGGGATCAGCATCGGCTTCAGATGCGCGGTTGCCTCGCGCAAAGCCTTGGTCATGATCACCCAGTCGTGCGGGATCCGGCGGTAGCGCATCAGCGCGCGCAGCTTGATCGCATAGGGCGACGCAGTCGAGCCGATCAGGCGATAGCGTCCCTCCGTCATGACGATTGCTCCAAAAACGCCGGATTGCCGTACGGATAGAACTGCGCGAGATCGACGTTCTTGTACGGCAGCTTGTCGAGACGCGTGGTACCGAGGAACGGCTCATCGGGTTCGACCAGGAGGATCGTCTTGGCAAATCCATTGTCGTCGAAGCCGCGCCGGAAATGGACCCGCGACTTGATCGCCATCACGTCAAAGGCGCCGATGTCGGGCACCAGCGCCTTCAGCGAAAACGGCTCCATGACCTGCACCAGATAGGTGGACAGGATCAGCACATTGTTGCGGCCGAAGCGCACGCAGACCCAGAATTGGCCGTAGCCCTCGCCCGTCGCCGAAACCGTGCCCTGCATCCGAACCGGATCGCCTGCCGACTCGTCGGCGCGACCACCGATCTCCATGTCGAAGGTATCGCCGGCCTTGGCGCCCGCGGCCTTCAGGCTTGCGGTCGCCCTGGCGTCGGCAATGGTCGCGATCACGGTGTTGGCGAGGTCCTGCGCGATGATCTCACGCAGCAGCCAGGTCGCCGACCCCGACCGGTCGCTGTGATCGGCCAGCACCACCGGTGTGTTGCCAGCGGCGACGGCCTGCTTGGCCAGCGCAATACCCTCGGTGATGCTGTACAGCCTGGTCGATTGCAGCAAGGGTTCGCGCAGCCGCCAGATCGTGCCGGCGAGATCGCGCGCGACCTGCTCGGCGAGCTTTGGATTGTCGTTGGTCAGAACCTGCACGGTCATGCCGACATCGGGAACGTCGGCGAACGGGAAGCCGAAGAAGATGTTGACATAGACGTCGACCTCGCGCGCCTCCCAGACCAGCGCGCGCTGCACGAGGTCCATCCAGGGCCGCGCCCCGGTCCATTGCAGCACCGTGGGCGAGATCACGGGAACCTTGATCGTCCTGTGCGCCGGCTTGTAATCGCCTCGGATCGCCCGCACCAGCATTCGCGCCGCGCGTTCGCCCTGCAGATGCGCGTCATAATGCGGGAAATATTTGACCGCGAATGCCATGTCCGCCTGCTCGAGGAACGCCTCATCCTCGTTGCCGTGGGGATCGAACGTCGCCGCGATGAAGGCGGAGCGGCCGACCACTTCGCGCACCTGCCGCGCCAGATCGGCTTCGGGACGCGGCACGCCGCGCACGGCCATCGCGCCATGCAAGCACAGATAGACGCCGTCGAACGGTCCCTCCTCCTTCAATCCGGCGATCATCTTGCCGGTGAAGGTGCGATAAGCTTCCTCGGTAATCCAGCCGGATCCGGTGTAAGTCTTCGGCCACAGCGGGGATTCGATGCCGACCAGTTCGACCTCGGAGAACTCGCGCGCCACCTGCACGAAGCCGCCCATGCAGTTCTTGGGATCGAACTGCAGCAGCGCCTCGCCTTTGGCCGGCGAGCCCGGATAGATGAAGTCGTCGAGCGTGGTCTCGTTCGGCAGGAACGAGACGGTTTCGTGGGAGAAATGCAGGACGGCGATGCGTATCTTGCGATCGCTCATTTTGGTGCACCTCGGCTGTGTTCCGCATTGTGGCATTGAAGGCGCGGCGCGCCAATCCGCATTCGGTTTTTGCCCGCCAGACCTGCAAATACGCAGACGCAGCGCAGCTTGCCGCCGCGCGGATTCTGCTATGGTCCGCGGCAATGATCGGGCCGCGGCCCGCAGATACCTCAAGGAGAGAACGCCATGAATCCCCCCGTCAGTTCGCCCGCGATCAAGGTCGTCAAATCGGTTCGCGAGCAGGTGAGCGCCGAGGAGTGGCAGGCCCGCGTCGATCTTGCCGCCTGTTACCGGCTGACGGCGATGTACGGCATGACCGAGATGATCGCGAACCACATCTCCTGCCGGGTGCCCGGCACCACCGACCAGTTCCTGATCAATGCCTACGGCATGCTGTATGAGGAGATCGACGCCTCCAGCCTGATCAAGGTCGACGTCGAAGGCAACACGCTGCTCAACACAACCGACTATGACGTCAATGTCGCGGGCTTCGTCATTCACAGCGCCATCCACATGGCCAAGCACGACATGGATTGCGTCGCGCACACCCATACCCCGGCCGGCATGGCGGTCTCGGCGATGGAATGCGGCCTGCTGCCGCTGGCGCAGACCTCGATGCGCTTCCTGCACATCGCCTATCACGACTTCGAGGGCATCGCCGACAATGTCGACGAGCGCGAACGCCTTGTCCGCGACCTCGGTGACAACGAGGCGATGATCCTGCGCAACCATGGCCTCCTGGTCGTCGGCCGCACCGTGCCCGCCGCCTTCAACGTGCTGTTCCGCCTCGAGCGCGCCTGCCAGACCCAGGTGATGGCGCTGTCCTGCAACACCAAGCTGATCTATCCGCCGCAAAATATCCTCGAAGACACTTATGAGCGGATGCTGCCGAAGCCCGGCCGCGCCGCCCGCAACGGCGAACTCGCCTGGCCCGCTCTGCTGCGCAAGCTCGACCGGGCGGATCCATCGTATCGGGATTGAAAGCGAAAGCCGGCGCAGGCTTTCTCCATTCGTCGTCCCGGCGAAGGCCGGGACCCATAACCACAGGGTAGCGTTGTTGAAAAACAGGCCGTGGCCCCAGCGTCGCGCAACAATTCGCATTCGTGGTAATGGGTCCGGCCTTCGCCGGGACAACGCTGAAATTGTTGCACGATCTGTGAGTCACAAATCCGCGTTCTCGCGGCGTGTTTCGCCCGAGCTTTGCTCTTCGTTCCGCCCTCCCTGTTGAAGAGAGCGTAGGGAAAGTTGGGAGCCGATCGCACCCATGGGCCCCGAGCAATGGGTAGACTTGACGTGCCCCTCAAGCGGGTGAAGAAGCGCCGAGTGATCCAGCAGCCGCTGTCCGACCTGGCGGTCGAGATTGCCCGCGAGGCGCTCAGGGCATCGAACAAGCAATACGTCTTGGCCTGCCCGCTCGGCGATCAGCACGATCTACGCGGACGGCGGCGACCTTGGCCGGCGATCTTGGCTTTGATGATGCGTGGATCGCACGTTGCCTCGATCATTCCTCGAGCAAGAAGGCCGAGGTCGCCGTGCCCACCGTCACCGGCAAGGTCTACAATCATTCGACGCGAATGAAGGAAAATCGACGGCGTCGCGGCCGAGTTGCGACGGATCATTGGCAGCCTCGCAAAGCAACCTGAGACCAATCTACGTCTCGTCGCCTGAATTACGTGCGGAATACCAGACGGGCGTCTTGGGAGCCCGCACGTGTGGGACCCTTTCTTTGTAAAGCGGTGCGAAGCCATTTGGCTTACGCAAGGCCCCCGGCAGATGAGATGTCCATCTGGATCGACACGGGAGAACACCGCCGGCCCCTCGAATGAGGAAACGCAAGAACCGAGGGGAGTGACTTTATGCGTCCCGAAGGGAACCATCTTCCTGCCAGGGCGTCAATTTGGAACTCGCTCAACGCTGCGGCGGGAGGTGGCCCCTTGGACACTATCGATATCTTAATCGTCGATGACGAGCATTTGGTCCACAGCTTCATTAGCGGTCCTCTTAGCGAGGCGGGCTTTGCGCCATTTGGCGTTTCGTCCGGCGATGAGGCGTTGAGTTTGTTGCGAGACAGTGGAGATAAGTACCGAGCCCTCGTCACCGATGTAAATCTCGGCGCGAATACGATGGATGGCTGGCAGCTTGCTCGCCGTGTCCGAGAAATGCATCCCGATTTTCCGATCGTTTACATGACCGGCGCCAGCGCCGAGCAATGGACTGCGAACGGCGTGCCCAACAGCATCCTTTTGACGAAGCCATTTGCGCCCGCCCAATTGGTGACTGCCGTCTCTCAACTGTTGAATGTTGGCACGTCTCCGCTCTGTCCAAAGGACTTGCCATAGCCGCGCCACCGGGTTTGCGACACAGATGGCGACATTCTAGGCTGCGTCATGTTTCGCCCGAGCCCATTTGCGGCTTAGTGCACCGTCTGCCGTCGATGCCGCGACACGTGCTCGATCAGTTCCGCGTTCAAACAATTTAGGATGCGCTCCAACTGCTCGTTGACCAGCAAGAGAGCCCTCAGAGCGCTGCGCACATCGCCGTCGCAGGCGGCAACGATCTCGTCTAGCTCCCGATCATATTCGTCCAGATAGTCGTTGGTCGTTGGGTGCGGCATACGAACAACATCCAAACAGAAAATACCGTCTCAGGATCGACGAGCACGCCGCTTGTCCTTGATATTCACAGGCGAGCGCCAAAGACCCGGTTGCATTTCGGCGAACGGCGATCTGCTCTGGACCCATACTTTCAACGGTTTTGGGAGATTACATGGTCGAGGTGTATTTCAATGTCAGACATGATCTGCTCGTCGTGAGAAAGGGTTTTCCGGTGCCGGCTGTCAGCGCTCAAGGTAAGTGGCGCAAGAGCAGAAGGAGGGTCGTCAGGGTCAGCGAGGAGATCAGACAGGCGGTCCAGAGCCACGGCTACTACATGCGTAAACTGCGCGATCTCAAGAAGAACTAGCACCGATCGGCACACAAAAGCCCGGCCGCCAATTAAGACGGCCGGGCGAAATGCAAATATGAACTCGATGAACACTGGGTATATGCTGCGGTGCGGGGCGAACTTCCATTCCGGATGAATACGGTGGCTCCGGTTTACCGGCATGTCGTCCGGGTTTTTACCGATAGACTGCATCGCGCGCAGCGCCTCCAATGGCTGCATTCTTTTATTAGTATTTGCGGTCGCGCCGTTCCGTCGGACGATCTCCTGCCAGTAGACCATGCGCTTCCGCTTCATTGGGAGCATGCGATGATCGACCAAAGGACTGCGCCTTACGCTGCGTTCATTTTGCGGATTACGATTGCCGGGCTGTTCCTGGCGGCGCTCTACGGCAAGTTCATCTTGAAGCCGATCAGTCTTTGGTGGAACGGCCTATTGAAAGCCGGATATCCAGAATGGGTGCTCACATACACGTTGAGCGCGGAATTCGCGGCGAGCATCCTGTTGCTGCTCGGCGTCTATACCCGCTGGGTGAGCTTGTACACGCTGCCGATGATGCTCGGTGCCACGCACTTCTGGATGGTCCGTAAGAACTTCTGGTTCGTCGAAGGCGGATGGGAAATGCCCTTTGTCTGGGCGGTGATGCTACTCGCCCAAGCACTGCTCGGCGATGGCGCCTTCGCATTGAAGGTGCCGGCGCTGCCTTGGGAGCGACGATTGCAAAAGGTGCCTGCATGAACTTGAGCGACGTCATGTGAGGATCGACGAGCCGAGGAGCGGCCCTAGCTCAGGTAGCTAGGGCCGCCGGTAAGCCCAAGGCGCAGTACACCCCTGCGCTCGTCCTCACTAGAGCGGAACCCCTAAGGTTGCATAGAGCCCGGGACTGCTAAATCCCAAAGGAGTGCCTCATCTGTCTCACCATCATCATGGTGGCGTCGGTGTATCGGCCGTGGGTGAGATACTGGTCTACCTGCGATGCACCTAGCAGCGCGAGGGCTGCAATCGCAAAACCTTTGATCATCGTGGGCCCCATAGGGAGACCGCCAACCGGGCTGGTCAGGTTGAGCATTCCGGAATGCGTTGTCGCTCGTCGCGACCTAACCGCAATGACCTAGACTGACACCAATTGGTAGAAAACCGTTAATCGGCAACGCCAGTCTGGGTTGCCGGCAGTGATATCGCGCGAGAGGCTTGATACTGCCGATCCCGTTAAGGTTTTCGGTGCGCGAGCGGGCCGGCTTTCAGGGCATTCGACGGGCGGCCTCTCTTTTCTATATGAACAGGGCAATAGCCACGATTGCGATGGGGCTTAGCCCGAGCGCCACGATGAGCGCGCTAAAAGGAAGGTCACTGCAACAACCCCTGCGTTTGGAGTTTTGGAACTCTACGCCCGGATGCTAGGGATCGCCGGTGCAATTTGTGCCACGGCAAAGCACCCTGGGGTGGTAAATAGCTGGTTCTCGGAGCATATTAGCCTTTATGAGACCGTGGCTAAAAATGGCGCTGATAGTTCTCGGCTTGTGCGCAGGCTGGATGGTCATCGGTTTATTGACCGTAGACGATGACGACGAATTCCACCAAGTCATCACGGCGTACAAAGCGCGCTAACTGGGACTGGCACTCGGTTCACCCACGGAGATCCCCGGACCGGCAGAACTACGACGCGAACACGGCAACCAAACTCCTATGTGCTCTGCGGTTTGGAAGCGTTGATCGTCCGTTCCACCTCATCAGCGAGCGCCCGATGATGGGCGGCTAGCTTGGCAAACAAGTCTTTCTTAGTCTCGTTGGTCGCGAGCTTGCTGATGAGTTCGCACTCCTCGGCCTCGACCCGAAGCTTCTCCAAGTGCGCCTTCATGTCCTTCATTTGAGGTTCCCCGATGCCGGGAACCATTTGAAGAGGGCGCTAGCGGACGTCAATACCCTGCGCTAATCGAGATATGAAACTCTGTTCACCCCGGAGAGCATCGGCAGTCCAAACGGGTAAGAGCAGATGGTGTCCAATGGAAATTGATGGGGCCAGAACATCTGATGGCGCCTCGTCAAACGAGTTCGTGGCCTAATCGGCAACGGGACCTAAGCTAAGGTACTTTGAGCCGTGCCCTCGAAAGGCGGTACGCGGGACGCCGGGCCTTTCGCGTATTTGGTCCCGTCTTTTCGCGATTTTGCTGCGCCGGGTTATCGTTGCGACTTCCGTAGGATAGCGCGATGAGCGATTTGGAACTGGTATGGCGATCATGGCGGGCGCTTTCGCGGCTTGACCGGCGGCGATCTATCGAGATGCTTCGGTCGCATTGCGCCGAGGAGCGCGCAACGGTGCTGCGCCGGAATGGCAGCGCCGTCTATGGCGTCAAGGCGGCCTACTATTTGCTCGCGGCGAAAAGATCCCATTTCCCGGGCAGCCCCTTTAATTCGTATGAGCCTCGCTCGGAGAACTTCAGATCGGTGCCTGCTACGAGGTCGGTGACCACCCGCGAGACAAATACCTCATTGCTTCCCGACTGCGACATCACCCGCGCGGCTGCGTGGACGGCAATGCCACCGATGTCGTTGCCTCTGATTTCGACCTCGCCGCAATGAAGACCTGCGCGTACGGGCAGGCCAATACTCTTGCTCTCTTCACTGAGCGCCAAGGCGCATCGCACAGCCCGCCCCGGACCGTCAAAGGTCGCCAGAACGCCATCGCCTGTGCTCTTCACCAAAGTGCCGCGATGCTTGCTGACAATCCGGCCGGAAAGATCGTCGTGATTGTCCAAGAGGTCGCGCCAACGGTGATCGCCGAGTTGCAAAGCGAGATTGGTCGATCCAACGATATCAGTAAAGAGAACGGTAGCGAGTATGCGCTCCAGATCAATTCCCTCGCTGGCGCGTTGTCCAGTGATGAATTCTTCGATGTCTCCGGTAAGGCGCTCAATGTCTCCCGTCCAGAACGCGTGATCGCCCGACGGATATTCAATGTATTTCGCTCCCGGGATACCGGCGGCGAGCTGGCGGCCTAACGTTACAGGCACCTGCGCGTCGGTTGTTCGGTGCAGCACTAGGGTTGGCGTGCGGACGACTGGGAGGATGGGGTTGATGTCTATCCGTCGGTTCGAAAGTATGTAGGATTTCAGTGCGCCAGGACTGCTGCCCAACTTTTCGAATTTTGCGATGCGAGCGAGTATCTCCGGATTGCCAGCATCACTCGCGAAAACTCGCTTGAGGAAGTCCCCGTTTCCCCAACTCTTTACGACGTAACCTAACCGTTCCTGAACCTCGGATGGCGTGAGGTTGGGCGGGAGCAGGTCTGATATCCGCGCCAGCCCTCCGAATAAGACCAAGTGGGAAACGCGCTCTGGGTAGGTCGTCGCGAATAGAACGCTCATCGACGCGCCTTCAGAGAAGCCAACTAGCGCAGCACGCTTGGAGTTGATTGCGTCCATGATCGTGCGGACATCGTCGATACGTTCCTCAAGAGACGGTACGTCGGCCAACCGATCTGATAGTCCTTGACCTCTCTTGTCGAACGTGACGACCCTTGAAAACTTCGCCAAGCGACGAAGAAAGCGCGTATAGCCCGGGAGTTCGTGCTGAAAATCGATGTGGGATATAATGCCCGGAACTAGGATAATGTCGGTGGGCCCGTCGCCCATGACTTGATAGGCGATGTTGAAGTCGCCGCTCTGCGCATACTGCGTCTCGGGCAACGCTACTTCCGTCATCGCGGCCCCCACCGTTTGTTCGCGTTTCCAACTATCTTCCAGATCAGGCCGGACATCAACGGACGTCATCCACCGTAAATGCCCGGTATTTGCCCGTCACACGATGGGCCGAAGCTATGGTCTGGCACCGGCGGACCTGAAGGTGAACGGTCTAAGGGCCTATTGGGACCCGCCGCGCCGCCGTGTCGATGTCCTCATGGGAGATGATCTGCAGCCGCTTGCACACCATCGAGGCGAACGCCTTCGACGTGTGCATCAGCTCGACCGCGAACTCCATCGCCTCGCGCTCCATGCCCCGGCGAACGCATTTCTGCATCGCTGAGACGCAGGCCATCGACGGAAGGCCGTTCCGGGTCGCGGGGATCATCGGCGCGCTCCCTTGACCGGGACGACGATGGTTTCACCCGCCACCCGGGCGGCGGCGATCTGGCGGGCCGCTTCGAGGGTGTAGGCGTGGACGGTGAACAGCGGCTTCCGGCGCTGGCCGGGTGCCGTCCGAAAGACGGCGAAGGGTTTCGGATTTGCTTGCACGCGCTTGCTCCTGTTGGAAGCCCGGGCGAACCCCGAGCTTCCACTTTCAGCCAGCTATCGCGAGCGATGTAAAACATTGTTTTCATTGAATAATCAGCTTTCTGGCACTTTTTTCGCTGCTGTCGCGCGCGCGCGGGTCCGCCCGCTCTTGACCGGCCGGTTGTGCCCGCTGCGCGATTGGCTGCTAAACGTAGCGGCTTGCCGACCGGCTGACCTCTGAGCGATCTTTCGTCGATCATGGGCACCAAATCTCGCGAGAGCATCTATGGCGCGTCCGTCCGCGCGGCGGCTGAGCAGGCGGCGGAAGCGCGCAAGCGAGCAGACCGGCTGGCCTGCGAGGCTTGGAACGCGCGCATGCTCGGCTTCAAGGGACCGGCCCAGCCGTCGCCGACGCTGGGCGACGCGCTCAACGCCGGGTACGGCTATCTCGAAGTGCGCTGCCTCGGCTGCAACACCAACCAGACCGTTGCGCTCGACATCGTGCGACGCCCGAAGTCGACGCCGGTTCATGAGCTGGAGCGCTACATGCGCTGCAAGGAATGCTCCCGGGTCCAGGGGCGACCGTTCAAGCGCAGCCATCTGATCGCGCTGCGAGCTACCAAGATCACGGCGAATGACCCGCCATCGACGTGGTTGCCGGGCGAACGCTGAGGACTACCATTCGACGGGAGGAGATGATGGTACAGTCTGCTGATACCAATCCGCTTGTGGGCACTTGGAAACTCATTTCATTTCAGGTCGAGACCGAAGGTAGTAACGAGTTACAGCCATGGTGGGATGAGCATCCTGTGGGGTTTGTTACTTTTACCGAACAAGGGCGATTGCTGGCCTTGTTGACAGCTGGTGATCGGATCGCTTCAGCAACAGCCGATCAACTCATCGGTAGTATGTGTGCCTACTCAGGCCGATACCGCGTCGAAGGTAACCGTCTCAGCACAATTGTGGACAGCGCATGGCTTCCGGCTTGGATTGGCACAGACCAGCTTCGGACCTTGAAGCGAGACGGTGATACTTTGTCGCTCATGACGGACTTCCAAGAGCGTCCGAAGTTTCCCGGACGGCGCACTCGCGGCGTATTGATGTGGCGAAAGGAATGATCCCGGATCGCAGTCGATGTGCAACCTCTACAGCATCACGACCAACCAAGAGGCGATCATTCGCCTCTTTCGCGTCGTCAACCGCTACGTCGGCAACCTCCCGCCGATGCCCGGCGTGTTTCCCGACTATCCCGCGCCGGTGATCCGCAACACCGACACGGGCACCGAGATGGTGACGATGCGCTGGGGCATGCCGCCACCGCCACGTACGGGTGGGCCGCCGGTCACCAACATCCGCAACACGTCGTCGCCGCACTGGCGCGGCTGGCTCAAGCCGGAGAGCCGGTGCCTCGTCCCGGCCAACGGCTTCGCGGAGTACGCGCCAGAGGTGCGCTCCAGCGCCGCGGCGAAGCCGTTGAGGGGGACGTTAAAGACGACGGCCTGCCCGTTGCTGATGCTCTGTGCGGCAACGGTGAGCATTTTGGCCTTGCTGGTGGTGTCGGTCACGGCCGTGGGAAAGGATACCGGCAGCAAGCAGCCTTGCGCCGTGCAGGTGGAGAAGCGCGTCTGTTCGAGATCCTTGCCGTCAAGCTTGAGGACGGCCCCGGCGTCGAACTTCAGCCCGAACGGCATCAAGATGTTGCCTTCGGCCTTTCCGTCCCTGGGAATCAGTTCGATGGCGAAGATTTGCTGATTGGTTTCCTTGGCGAACTGTGTCTGCCCGAGGGTACACAGCTTGGCCCCGCCGTCGAGCTGGCATTTGACGATCCAGTCTCCGTAGGTCTCGCTGATCGCGGAAAGCGCCCTTGGGAAGCTGGACGGCGCGGACCACGCCGTCCATCGCGGACGTCCGGCTCCGTGTGTCGATCGGCATGGAGACGGTGCTCCCACTGGCATCCGACACATCGGGAGTTCGGGCGGCTTGCGCCGAACCGACGCCGACCATGACGACGAGAGCAACAATCGCCCGAAGACGCCTGTCTGCTGCGCTGACCGTCACCATTGCATTCACTCCGCCTCGTTACGTCCCGAAACCGACTTGCCTCTTCGTCGGCGTATTCGTGGGTATAATTCCCACGTGAACGAGATAGGTCTACGTGGAGAGCCGCTGATATGCAAGAGCTGATCGCCGCCGGTGTGATTGTCGCGATTGTTGCGTTCTGCGGCGGGTATTTCTGGGCAATTGCACGTGAAGCCAGGACCGCGAACAAGGCCGCGAACAAGCAACAACGCAAATGCTAGTCCGGCGCCTCGACCTTGCTCCCGTGATTTGCCCGCGGGATGCGTTTTCAACTAAGCTCGCCGGATGGACATGCTCGTCAAGCTCTACGCCCTGCCCGATTCCCGGCCCGCCTACGATCGATTGCTCAAGGTCGGAATTGTCATGCGCCGCGCGCTCGCCCCGGAAAAGCACAAGGTCGTGGCCTGGGTGCGGGAGACATTCAGCGAGGCGTGGGCCAGCGAAGCCGAGGTCGCGTTCAGCCGCCAACCCGTCTCCTGCTTCATCGCGATCCAGCAAAAGAAGATCCTCGGATTCGCCTGCCACGACGCAGCCTGTCGCAACTTCTTCGGTCCGACCGGGGTCGCGCCGAAGGCGCAGCAGGGCGGAATCGGCAAGGCGCTGCTGTTTGCCTGCCTCGAGGACATGAAGCACCAGGGTTTCGGCTACGCCATCATCGGCGGCGTCGGGCCGGCGGAATTCTATGCGAAAGCTGTCGGCGCGGTGGCCATCGAAGGCTCCGCGCCGGGGATCTATCGAGGATTGCTGTAGCTGCGCCGCAAGTCCATTTCCGTCTTGTCGCGCTACGAGACAGGCTGACAATGTCTGCGTTCACGGAGATCGGGTAACCCAAGGATGGCTGGCGGGTTGAAGATCACGACCGGCATCATCGCCGCGGTGCTGGTGATTGCGGCGGTGGCTCAGGCGCGCAGCGTGCTCGCCTCGCTTGCGGCCGCCCTGTTCATCATCGCGATCGTCTGGCCCGTTCAGCAACGGCTGCAGTCGTGGCTGCCGAAACTCCTCGCGCTCGCCATTACTGTCGTTGTTACGGTTGCCACCTGCATCGCGTTTGCCTCGCTGGCAGCATGGGGGTTCGGCCGCGTCGGGCGCTCCTTGATCGCGGATGCGGCGCGGTATCAGGCCTTCTACGATGCCGCGGTGATCTGGCTCGACGGCCATGGCGTCTCGTTCGCCGGCGTCTGGGCGGAGCATTTCAATGTCGGCTGGCTGCTGCGCACCACGCAATACGTCACGGGGCGCGTCAACACCACGTTGAGTTTCTGGCTCATCGCGCTGGTCTATGTCGTGCTGGGACTTCTCGAGGTCGAAGACGCTGGTCGACGAATCCAGCGGCTGGAGAATCGCACAGCTGCGCGCGTCCTGCTCAAGGGCAGCAAAGCGACGGCCGCCAAGTTTCGCAAATATATGCTGGTGCGGACGCAGATGAGCGCGGTCACGGGTCTCTTGGTCGGCCTGTTCGCCGCCGTGACCGGGCTGCCATTCGCATTCGAATGGGGCGTGATCGCCTTTGTCCTCAACTACGTTCCCTTCGTCGGTCCTTTCATCGCGACGCTGTTCCCCACGCTGCTGGCCATGACGCAGTTCGAGAGCTGGCCCGCGGTGTTCGGCGTGTTCGCCTGCCTCAACGTCATCCAGTTCGTGGTAGGCAGCTATATCGAACCGCGGGTGGCCGGCTCGACGTTGTCGATCTCGCCGTTTCTGGTGCTGTTTGCGATCTTCTTCTGGAGCTCGCTTTGGGGCTTGTTTGGGACCTTCATCGGCGTGCCGATCACGCTCGCTATTCTGACCTTCTGTGCCGAGAGTCCGTCGGCCGCATGGATAGCCGATCTGTGTGGCGGATTGCACCATGACAAGCCGGAAGCGTCCTAGCTTGCGGCAATCTCAACCCGCTCGGGCTCGACGAGGCAGAGCTTCCGATCCGGGCCGACCATCATTTTGTGGATATAGAAATAGCTGGCTGCATCGTCGGCCCCCATCACCGGCGACGGGGCCGAGACGATCCTCGACGCACCACATGTACCGATCCAGTCGATATGCCTGTGACCGTGCATCACCACCGAGCGATCGGAAAACCTTTGTAACCTGCGTACAAACCAGCTGCCGTTGATCAAGGCTGTCCCAATGCGCTCGGCAAATGTCTTCACCGGCATGGGATATTCCATCACGTGATGATGTAGCGCGATGGTCCAGCATGCCGTCGGAAAATGACGGATCGCAGCCTCCAACCGCCGCGTTTGCGCTTCCGAAACCAAACCGAGCGCGTTGGTGAAGGAGAAGTGGGTTTCGGCGTTGGAGTTGAGAATGGCGATCCCGAGGCCGCCGTCCTGGTCCGGCGGCAGGATCATCGGGAATTGATCATCGAACAGGCCACGGAGCGCCGCTGCGCGGCGCACGCCCCCGTGCTGCGCAAATTGTGTTATCCGATCATGATAAGGGGCAAGCGCCTGGTTCAGCGTGGCCGACGGTTTGCCGGAACCGTCGATGACGCGCGCGCGATCGCCCTGGACCGCCGCGATCGCCGACAGGGTACGCATCTGCCGTAGCCGCTTGCCTGGGCTGAACGGCAGGTCGAGGCGCGCAGGATTGGCACGATCCACGACGTTAACGTCATGATTGCCCGGAAGCATGATGATGCGTGCTGCAAGCTCGGGATGACCTGCCAACGCATCGAGAAATTCCGCCCATTCGCCGGGCCGGCCGGCGTCCGTCATATCGCCGCTGATCAGCACGTGGTCGAGCGGATCAATGGTGTGAATTTCGGCAAGGCGAGCCAACACGCGATTGAAGTGCTCGTTTCCCTGCGGACCGGCGGTTCCGCTTTCGATGCGGAAGCCGTACCGCTCACCGACCACGTGAAGATCGGACAGATGCGCAACGCGCCAGCAGCGGCCTCCGGACGGCGTCGCGTCGAATCCGGCCAGGTCGGCCGGTTGTTCCATACTGGCGTCGGCCACGCTCCAGGCCAGTGATGCGACCGCAAGATAGCAGGACACCAGCACTACGGCGTTCGCGAACGTCGGCAACACCAGATGATGGATCAGAACAAGGTCATTGACGGTCGCAGTCCATTGCGAGGCAGGCCAGGCCAGGGCCGCGATCAATGACGCCCCCGCGGAGAGCAGTATGCCGGCGCCGACCGAGCAACCGCGGCGCAGCCTCGTGCGAGAAGCAGGAGTTGCGCCGGTGCGCCAAAGCAGCTCCGCCAGATGGCCCAGCGCCTCGCGCGTGAAGGCATAACTCGGTTGGACCGCGAGCGCGTTCAGCGACCAGAAGCTTGTTTCCGCGATTTGAAGCAGCGGTCGTCCGCCGAGCCATCCCAAGGCCGCGATCACAATCAGCATCAGCACGGCGCCCACTTCGGACAGGGCAAGAGCGTGTTGCGAAAGGCTCGAAATCCAGGCGGATGCGACCAGTGGCGCAAGGCCGAGCAGTACGCCCGGAAGCAGAAGCGAGACCGTCCAGGCGAACAACAGTTTCGCCGGGCTTATCTCAACCAGAAGGCTACCCACGATCGCGAACAACGAACGCTGTTCCGGGCTGGCGGCATTGTCCTCAAAGTCGCCGAGGCGGGGATCAAGCAGCACGCCGACGTCCTCCGTTGCACGGCGCATTCTGTCACAAACCGCTTCAGACCAATATACGCGTCAGGCTTAGCGCAGCTTCCCGAAGAACTCGCGCACCTCGCCGATGAACAGCTCGGGTTGCTCGAATGCCGAGAAATGTCCGCCTTTCGGCATCTCGCTCCAGTGCTGGATGTTGGTGAAGTTTGTCTCCATCCATTTGCGGACCGGCGTGACGATCTCCTTGGGGAACACGGCAACGCCGGTCGGCACGCTCACCTTGTGCGGGGTTCGCTTGCCCGGCCCAAAACTTTCCCAATAGAGCCGCGCCGACGACGCAGCCGTCGCGGTGACCCAGTACAGCATGACGTTGTCGAGCAGTTCGTCGCGGCTGAGGATGTTTTCCGGATGGCCGTCGCAATCGGTCCAGGCCCAGAATTTTTCCAGGATCCAGGCCGCCTGCCCGCAGGGCGAATCCGTCAGGCCATAGCCGAGCGTCTGCGGCCGCGTGGACTGCTGCTTGGAATAGCCGGAATCCCAGTCGGCATAATATTTGATGCCGTTGAGCGCCCTCGTCTCCTCCGGCGTCGGCTGCCCCTCGACATTGGGCCGGGTCGACATCGCAAGCGTGATGTGGATGCCGGCGCAATGTGCAGCATCCTGCCCGCCGATCGCGGTCGTGACCGCGGAGCCCCAGTCGCCGCCTTGCGCGAAATAGCTGGCGTAGCCGAGCCGCTGCATCAGGACGGCCCAGGCCGTCGCGATCCGGTCGACGCCCCAGCCCGTCGCTATAGGCTTGGCCGAGAAGCCGAAGCCCGGCAATGACGGGCACACCACGTGGAAGGCATCGGCGGCGCGGCCGCCATGCGCGGTCGGATCGGTCAGCGGCTCGATCACCTTGTGGAATTCGACCACCGATCCCGGCCAGCCATGGGTGATGATCAAGGGCCGCGCCTCCGGATGCTTCGAGCGGACATGGATGAAGTGGATGTCGAGCCCGTCGATTTCGGTGGTGAACTGGCTGAAGCGGTTGAGCCGCGCCTCGCGCTGCCGCCAGTCATAGGTCTCGGCCCAATAGTGGCAGACGTCCTTGATCCATTGCAGCGGCGCGCCCTGGCTCCAGTCGTCGACCAGTTCGGCTTCCGGCCAGCGGGTCCGGCGCAGCCGACTACGCAGATCCTCGAGGACATCGTCGCTGACGGCGATGCGGAACGGGCTGATGGCGGTCATGGCGTCTCCACGGGGATGCTGAACTTTCGGGGAAGATAGGCTCGCGCGGGTCGCCGATCAAACCCCGCGCCGCAAACCTCGCCTGCACGAACCCTGCACGACTAGCCGCGAAATCTGACGACAAGAACCACCATCGGCACTGCGATCTTGCTAAGACATCGGCCACAATAGATCGACATCATGCGCAGGCGATCGAAGCGCTGATGTCGCAGAGGACGGAGCTTGTTGTGGCAATCTATCTGATTGGCATCCATGACAGACAAGATGCCGTGCTGAAGTTGGGATTGCCGCTGGTCAATAGCTCGCCGAGCTATTTGCCGATCGCCGCCTCGAGCAGCGCCTGGGCCTGCCTGGTGGCCGCGGCGAAGGCCGGCTGTTGCGGCGCGCGCTCGGTGAAGCAGCGCTTGAACGCATCCTCGCCCTGCTGGCGCAGGTCACCGAGCTTGTCATAGGCCTGCCTGGTGATCTGCTTGCGCTCGAGCCTCTCGGCCGCCGCATCGGCCTTCTTGTTGTAGTCGGTGCGGACCGCGGTGCAGGCCGGCACTTGCACCGCCGGCTCGATCTCGCCATAGGCGACATACATCTTGCCGCCGGCGAGCGCCGCCACGAACACCTCGTCGGCCTTGTCGGGGAACGAATCCTGGGTGCGGCCGGCCAGGAAGCCGTAAGCCACGGTGACGGACGCCGGCTTGGCGATCGGCAGGTCGTCGAAATTGACCACCGCGGCATCGGTCGAGATCGCCTGGGTGTAGAGGCCCTCGAACTTCAGGGCGGCATCGACCTGCTGCGGCACGTTCTTGCTGCCCTTGTCCCACCAGGTCTTGTGTTCGTGCAGCCAGCGCGTGAACAGAGGCTCGGTGGTGACAATGATATGGGCTTTCGGCTCGACGAAGCTGCCGTCGGCGCGTTTTTCTCCGATCTTTGCCCCATCCCTGCCGGTGTCGGCATCGAAGCGCAGGCCGTCCAGCATGCCGAACCCCATATCGCCTTTATATAGAGTGTCGAGGTTGAGCTGGGCCGAAGCAAAGCCCGGCCGGGCGGGCTGGGACAGGATGGCCGTCAGCTCTGCCCCTTCAGCTCGTCGCGCGCGGCCACCTCGGCCTTGTCGACGGCCTCATTGATCTTGTTGTCGTTCGACAGCTTGGCGAATTTGGCGATCGCGGCGTCACGCGCGGCGATATAGCGGTCTTCCGGTGACGCGGCGCGGGCCGGCGAAAGCAGCAGGATCGGCGAAAGGACGAGGGCAAAGCGGAAAATAAAATGCATGCCCCGTGGTCGTCCGCAGGGCATGCAAGGTTCAAGGTCACGGGTACTACCAGCATATCCCTCGCCGGCAGACCCTCTGCCGGCGCAGGATCTCGTCAAGGCGAGCCGGTCAGGCCGCCTTTGTCACGGTGCCGTCGTCAGGCCGCCTTGGACTTCGCCACGTGGGTGGCGATCGCATCCATCAGCGGCGGCGACAAGCAGTCATAGGGCTCGAGCCCAAGCTCCTTGAGCCGCGACCTGATCCCGGCCATATCGGCCGGCTTGACGCCGGACTCGATCACCGACGACACGAAGGCGGCAAATCCGGGCGCTGCCGAGCCGGGCTCCTGGAACAGCTCGGGATGGATGAAGTCGAGGCCATAGAACGGATGGCCCTTGTTCTCGATCCGGCCGTACATGTGGGTGCCGCATCCGGTGCAGGCATGGCGCTGGATCACCGCCGCGGCATCGACGATCTTCAGCTTGTCGCCGTTCTCCAACACGGTGACGTTCTCGCGCGGCACCACCGCGACCACCGAGAAGGTGGCGCCCGAAGGCTTCCAGCACTTGGTGCAGCCGCAGGCATGGTTGTGGGCGACGTCGCCCTTGATGCCGACCTTGACCGGCTTGTCCGCGCATTTGCAGACCAGCGTGCCGCCGGCAAAACTGCCGGAGCCTTGCTTGACGCCATTGTCGACCGACGGGTGGATATGAACAGTCATTGACCTATCCTCCTAGTGCTTGGTGTTTTGATTTCAGAATACGACGACCGAACGGATCGATTTTCCCTCGTGCATCAGGTCGAAGCCCTTGTTGATCTCGTCGAGTTTCAGCACGTGGGTGATCATCGGATCGATCTGGATCTTTCCGCCCATGTACCAGTCGACGATCTTCGGCACGTCGGTGCGGCCGCGCGCGCCGCCGAAGGCCGTGCCCTTCCAGACGCGTCCGGTGACGAGCTGGAACGGCCGGGTCGCGATCTCCTTGCCGGACTCCGCGACACCGATCACCACCGAGACGCCCCAGCCGCGATGGCAGGCTTCCAGCGCCTGCCGCATCACGTTGGTGTTGCCGGTGCAGTCGAAGGTGTAGTCGGCACCGCCATCGGTCAGGCCCACCAGGTGCTGGACGATGTCGCCGGAAACCTTGGTCGGGTTGACGAAATGCGTCATGCCGAACTGCTTGCCCCAAGCCTCCTTGGAGTCATTGATGTCGACGCCGATGATCTTGTCGGCGCCGACCATCTTGGCGCCCTGGATCACGTTGAGGCCGATGCCGCCGAGGCCGAACACGACCACGTTGGAGCCCGGCGTCACCTTGGCGGTGTTGACGACCGCGCCGACACCGGTGGTGACGCCGCAGCCGATGTAGCAGCTCTTGTCGAACGGCGCGTCCTCGCGAATCTTGGCCACCGCGATCTCGGGCAGCACGGTGAAGTTCGAGAAGGTCGAGCAGCCCATATAGTGGAAGACCGTCTTGCCCTTGTAGCTGAAGCGCGAGGTGCCGTCGGGCATCACGCCCTTGCCCTGGGTGGCGCGGATCGCGGTGCAGAGATTGGTCTTCTGGCTCAGGCAGCTTTTGCACTGCCGGCATTCCGGCGTGTAGAGCGGGATCACATGATCGCCCGGCTTGACCGACGTCACGCCGGCGCCGACCTCGCGAACGATGCCCGCACCTTCGTGCCCGAGGATCGAGGGAAAGATGCCCTCGCTGTCGAAGCCGTCGAGCGTGTAGGCATCGGTGTGACAGATGCCCGTCGCCTTGATCTCGACCAGGACCTCGCCGGCCTTGGGACCCTCCAGATCGAGCTCGACGATCTCAAGCGGCTTCTTTGCTTCAAATGCGACTGCGGCGCGGGTCTTCATCTTGGTCTCCACAAAACGTCAAACAGGTTTCTCGTTCGCACCGGACGGGCTCACTTCTTGTCGTTGTGCCCCATGCAGGCGTCTTCCGCCTTTCCATAGGCTTCCGACTTGTCTTCGTGCTTGGCCGGCCGAACACGCCCAACCGCGTCATTGGCGCGGGCGCGCAGGTAGACATAGAGGTCGTCCATGTAGCAGGCAACGTTGGGGTTATCGCCGAACGCCGGCATCACGTTCTCCTGCGCCGTGGAAACGTTCTTGCGTCCGCTCGCGACCACGCCCATGAAATCCGCGTAGCTCATGGTCTTCAGCGAATTCGACAGCGCCGGCGCATAGGTCGATCCCATGCCGTCGGGGCCATGGCAGACATGGCACTCCGAATGATAGCGGCGATAGCCGGAGTAGGTGTACCAGTCCGTCGTGCCGTCGGCCGTAACCTTGAACGTCGGGTTTCCATCCTTGTCGAGATATTTGCCGTCCTCGGACTTGACGGCGGTCGGGTCGCCAGCGTCCTCGGCGGAGGCAACTCCACCCATTGCCACGACAAAGATCGCAGCACTCACAAACCAGATCTTACGCAAAAGCATATCCTCGCGTGCAGATTGAAGACGGACCGGCGCATGGAGATCGCTCCATGCGCCGGAACGAGGTCGCTCAGCTCACTGCTGCGGCAGCGAGAACACGGTGAGCGTTCCGCCGAGCGCAGTGTAGTTGCTCAGCGCGGCATAGCCGCCGACTGCGCCGAGACCGGCCGTCGGATCAGTCAGACCGGCCGCGAGGCCGATGCCCGCCCAACCGCCAACACCCGACAGAATGGCGACGTACTGCTTGCCGGCATGTTCATAGGTGGTGACGTTGCCGATGATGCCGGACGGGGTCTTGAACTTGTAGAGCTCCTTGCCCGTCTTGGCGTCGACAGCCTTCAGGTAGCCTTCCAGCGTGCCGTAGAACACCACGCCGCCGGCGGTCGCGAGCGCACCCGACCAGACCGAGAACTGCTCCTTGTTCGACCACACGATCTTGCCGGTCTTGCCGTCCCAGGCGATGAAGTTGCCCATGTTGGTCTCACCGGGAGGCGGATACATCGACAGCGTCGCGCCGACGTAGGGCTGACCTGCGGTGTAGCTCACCTTGAACGGCTCGTAGTCCATGCAGACGTGGTTGGTCGGCACGTAGAACAGCTGCGTGTCCGGCGAGTAGGCTGCCGGCTGCTCGTCCTTCGAGCCGAGCGCTGCCGGGCAGATGCCCTTCACGTTGACGTCCTCGCCCGCCTTGTCGGTCGACGCGGCATCAAGAACCTTCGGGCGACCATAGGTCGGCGAGTCCTTCTTCATGTCGACGCCGGAGGTCCAGTTCACCTTCGGATCGTACTTCTCGGCGACCAGCAGTTCGCCGGTGGCGCGATCGAGCGTGTAGCCGAGGCCGTTGCGATCGAAATGCGTCAGCAGCTTGCGCGCCTTGCCGTCGATCGTCTGATCCGAGAGGATCATCTCGTTGACGCCGTCATAGTCCCATTCGTCATGGGGCGTCATCTGGTAGACCCACTTGGCGACGCCGGTATCCGGGTTGCGCGCCCAGATCGTCATCGACCACTTGTTGTCGCCGGGACGCTGCTTCGGATTCCAGGTCGAGGGATTGCCCGACCCATAATAGACGAGGTTCAGTTCGGGATCGTAGGAGATCCAGCCCCAGGTCGCGCCGCCGCCGATCTTCCACTGATCGCCCTGCCAGGTCTTCAAGCTCGAATCCTTGCCGATCGGCTTGCCGAGCTCGGTGGTCTTGTCGTCGACCAGGAGCTGGTCATCCGGGCCTTCCGAGAAGCCGCGCCAGACCTGCTTGCCGGTCTTGATGTCGTAAGCGGTCACATGAGCCTGGACGCCGAACTCGCCGCCGGAGATGCCGAGCAGCACCTTGTCCTTGACCACCAGCGGCGCGGAGGTACCGGTCGAGCCCTTGCTGGGATCGCCGTTCTTCACCGTCCACTCCACCTTGCCGGTCTTGGCATCGAGCGCCACCAGTGTGGTGTCGGCCTGGTGCAGGAAGATCTTGCCGTCGCCATAGGCAACGCCGCGGTTGACCGTGTCGCAGCACATCACCGGAATGACGTTCGGATCCTGCTTCGGTTCGTACTTCCAGACGATCTTGTTGTCCTGCGAAAGGTCAAGAGCATAGACCTTGTTCGGGAACGGGGTGTGGACGTACATGATGTTGCCGACGATCAGCGGGCCACCCTCGTGGCCGCGCAGCACGCCGGTCGAAAACGTCCAGGCGACCTGCAACTTTCCGACGTTCGAGGCGTTGATCTGATTCAGCTTGGAGTAACGCTGATTGGCGTAGTCTCCGGCCGGCATCACCCAGTCCTTCGGGTTCTGCGACATCTTGTGGAGTTCGTCATTGGCGTTGGCCGCTCCGGCGGCAAATACCGCCATTGCCCCAAGACCGGTCGCGTAAAGCATCTTGCGCATCGTGGATTTCCTCCCAGGTTCAAGAGCTCAAGGGTTTCCGCCGAAACGGCCCCACTTCTTCCATTTTGGTGCCCCAGTCGTAGTCCTCTCGAAGCGCGCTGACTTGCCCAAAAGAGAAGAGCCGTTTGCTCAAAAGCGAAGCTTCGTCAGATTTTTGTCGCCCGGCCCTGAATTGGCTGGAAAGCTTGCTTCATGTTGCAGGGCATCAATCGCGGCCGGCGCGATCCGGATGCCAGATTGACGCGTGCTAAGGTTGCGCTTGACGAGCCTAGAACTAAGTCGGAGGATCACCCGACATTAACCGGGAAGAAATCCCGCCGCCTCCCTAAGCTATTCAGAATCAGGGAGAAGGCGCATCATTCCGGGCCAGACTTAAGCTCGGTGAGCAGTCACGTGGGGATCGAATCGGTGGCTGGAAAGATGTCCGATACAGTCCATTCTCTCAGCACGAACGGATTGACGCCCAAGCGGCAGATTCAGCGCTGGTCGGATGCGCTCACTGACCTTTGCGGCCAGTTCGACGTCGATGCGCTGGAAGGATCCTCGCTCGAAGCCCGGGTCAATTTCACGACGGTATCGCGCCTGAAGCTGTGTCAGATCGAGGCAAGCCAGCACCGGATCGCGCATACCATCTCGCGCATCAAGCTGAGCGAGCACCCCTACATCAAGATCGTGTTCCAGACCCACGGCGTCTCGCATTTCGAGCAAGACGGCCTGCACTTCGACATCATGCCGGGCGACTGCTTCGCCTACGACGTGTCGTGTCCGCACACCATCATCAGCCCGTCGCTGACGCGGCACGAGGTTGTCATCGTTCCAAAGGACCTGCTCAAGGAGCGCGGCTTCCAGCTCTCCAAGATGGCGCCGTGCAAGCTGTCGGCGCGCAACGGCACCGGCCGCATCGCCTATGATTTCGTCCATGCCGCCTTCGGCGAGGCACCGACGCTGACGCCGGTCAACGCCGTCGGCGTGGCTGATGCGCTGATCGACTTGCTGCTGTTGCCGCTGCGCGAGACCGGCGCCATGTTCGACCGCGGCAGCGCCGAGGCCACCTATGTGCGTGCCCAGGGCTTCATCCGCGAGCATCTGCGCGATCCGGATCTCTGCATCGACCGCATTTCCGCGGCGCTTGGTTGCTCGAAGCGCTATCTCCACATGCTGTTCAGCGATCGCGGCATGACGGTCAGCGACTACATCTGGAAGGCCCGGCTGCAGAACTGCCGGCAGGAGCTGGAGTCCCAGAACGGCAAGACCATCACCGACGTCGCGTTCTCCTGGGGCTTCTCGAGTTCGTCGCATTTCAGCCGCGTCTTCCGGAAGTATTTCGGCATCGCGCCCTCCTCCGTCCACAAGGGCCTGCACGGCGGTATGCCGGCGGATGTGGTGCTCGAATAGCGGTTCCATCCGACGCGCAGGCGTTGCGCCATGCCGTCCGCCGACAGACTTTCTCCAACCAAGTTGTCCTCAATCAAGCTGTCCTCGATCAGGGTTTGGGCGCGCAACCTCAAGCGGGACAGCGTTGCGCTGTATCTCGCATCGCGTGATCCGCGCGTGCCCTGGTATGCCAAGGCCCTTGCCGTCGCCGTCGCGGCCTATGCACTGTCTCCCATCGATCTGATCCCGGATTTCATTCCGGTGATCGGCTATCTCGACGATCTGATCCTGCTGCCGCTCGGCATCTGGCTTGCGATCTCGCTCGTGCCGGACGAGGTGATGGCGGAATGCCGTGCCAAGGCCGGCGCCGTCTTGCAGCGTCCGACCAGCCGGGCGGGAATGATCGCGATCGTCGTGCTCTGGATCGCCGGCGCGGCGGCGCTGGCTTGGGCGGCTTTCAGATATTGGCGACAGCCAATCGTCTAGGACCGTGCGGCCTTTGGCACGAGCGCCTCGACCGTCACGCCATCATCGCTGG
Organism: Bradyrhizobium sp. USDA 4504; assembly: GCF_054063995.1. NCBI lineage: Bacteria > Pseudomonadati > Pseudomonadota > Alphaproteobacteria > Hyphomicrobiales > Nitrobacteraceae > Bradyrhizobium > Bradyrhizobium sp. USDA 4504. Next base: position 4,450,288 of record NZ_JBSSGV010000001.1, read on the forward strand.
AATTGATGTTAAGCGTGCCGCCGAGCGCGAGGATCCGCTCCTGCATCCCGGTCAATCCGCGGCCAAGCCTGTGATCCCTCAGCAAGCCACGGCCATTGTCGCGAATCCGCACCAGCGCGCAGTCGCGGCTGCCGCGTAGACCGGCCTGCCGGTCCACCGGTTCGATCGTGATATCGACCGCCGTCGCGCCGGCATGGCGGAACACGTTGGTGAGCGCCTCCTGGACGATGCGATAGATCGTGAGGTCGGCCATCTCTCCGGTATCGCCGAGCGCCGGCGAGATGCGGCTCTCGATCTCCACCTCCGGATGCGTTTCGCTCCATAGCCGCACCAGCGCGCCGAGCGCTTCCGCAAGCCCGAGCTCGGCCAGGCCGACCGGCCGCAATCGCTCCAGAATCCGGCGCGTGAACTGCTGGAGCGCGTTGACCTGCTCGAGGATGGCATTGCCGTGCTTGCGCAATGCCGCAGGGTCCGGCTTTTCGACTTCCGCCAGCCGGGTCAGCGCGCCGGCATGCGCGCGCAAGGCAAACAGATAGGGCCCGAACTCATCGTGCAATTCGCGCGCGATCTCCTTGCGCTCGGAATCCTGCAGCGAGACCGCGCGCTCGGCGAGCTGCCGCTTGCCCTCGACGGCATCGCCAAGGGTCGCCGCCAGATGGTTCAGTTTGGCACAGATGGCGGCCAATTCCGGCGATCCGCCGGGCTCGACGCGGGCATCGTAATCCCCGGCCTCGATGCCGGTCATGGCCTGCGACAGTGCCTGCAGTGGCGCCAGCGCGCGGCCGACCACCAGCATGGTGACCAGAAGCAGCGCCACTGCGATGGCGGAGCCGACCTCGATCTGGGTGACGATGCCGTCCCAGATCTCGGCGACTTCGTCGTCGGGATGCGAGGTGATGACCAGCGATTGCGGCTTGCCGTGCACCGAGATCGGCACCCGCACCGAGGTCTGCTCGGGATGAACCAGCGCGACGAACCACTGCGGCGGAGCGCGTTGATCGCCGGCGTCCTCGGGGCGATCAGGAGATTTTGCGGTCGCGCCATCCTGCCGCGTGATGCTGACGTGACGCATCCGGCTCAGGTCCTGGACGATCTGATCGAGCCGCGCATCGGGATCCGGCGCCTCGTCGAGACCGGCCACGATCGTCGCAACGAATTCACGCGCCAGACGGATCACGCTCTGGTCCTCGGCCTGGACACGCGGCCCCGCTTCCAGCACGAGCCGCGCAATATTGATGCCGAGGCCAAGCGCCAGGATCAGCGCCAGCAGCAGGTTGATCCGCGCGCGCAAGGATAGCTTTTGCCACATGACGTTGCCCCCGACCGCGATCCCTCCTCCGAGAGGATCGTTGACAGCCAAATTTGCCCGGCTATCTAATCGCACCCTATCGCAATCCCGCACGAGGTGCACAACCGGTCGGAACCGACCTGTCCTTCGCGCAAACCGACGTGATGATGAGTGAATCGAAGCAGGTCGCCGGAACAACGCCATGCGCATTCTGATCGTTGATGATCATCCCATCGTTGCCTCCGGTTGCCGCACCGTGTTCGCCGACGATCCCGAGATCACGCTGCTGGAAGCGGCGGATGCCGAAAGCGGCGAACGGGCGTTCGTCGCGGAGAAGCCCGATCTCTGCGTGATCGACATCAACCTGCCGACGGTCTCCGGTTTCGAGCTGGCGCGCCGCATCCTGACGCATGATGCGTCTGCGCGCCTCATCATGTTCAGCATGAACGATGACCCGGTGTTCGCCGCCCGCGCCATCGACATCGGCGCCAAGGGTTACGTTTCGAAGACCGGCGATCCCAACGATCTGGTCGAAGCAGTGCGCGAGGTCGGCAATGGCGGCGTCTATCTGCCGCCAGCGATCGCGCGCAACGTGGCGTTTGCGCGGCCCGGCTTTGCGCAAAATCCGCTCTCCAAGCTCACTTCACGCGAGATGGAGATCCTGCGCCTGCTCAGCTCAGGCAAGAGCCTGTCGGAGATCGCCTGGCTGGTGCATTCATCATACAAGACGGTCGCAAACACGTCATCGATCATGCGCCAGAAGCTTGGCGTGCGCACTTCGGCAGAGCTGGTGCGGCTGGCGATCGAGAGCGGCGTCGCCTGACGCAGCGCTCCAACCAAGAGGAATACGACAATGCAGACGGTTTCCCAGAACAAGTCGCATGGCGGCACGCAAGGCGTCTATCGGCATCCAAGCCGCGAGACCAAGACCGACATGACCTTTTCGGTGTTCGTCCCTGAGCATGCTGCTGGCACAAAACTGCCCGTCGTCACCTATCTGTCGGGCCTGACCTGCACCCACGCCAACGTCACCGAGAAGGGCGAATTCCGCCAGGCATGCGCCGAGCTCGGCCTGATCTTCGTCGCGCCCGACACCAGCCCGCGCGGCGAAGGCGTCCCCGGCGATCCCGCCAACTCCTACGATTTCGGTCTCGGCGCCGGCTTCTATGTCGATGCGACGGAGCAGCCGTTCGCGACCAATTACCGGATGTGGAGCTACGTCACCGAGGAATTGCCCAAGCTGATCGCCGAGCAGTTCCCGGTCGACACAACGCGGCAGTCGATCCTCGGTCATTCCATGGGCGGCCATGGCGCGCTGACGGTGGCGCTGCGCCATCCCGATCGTTATCGGGCGGCGAGCGCGTTCGCGCCGATCGTGGCGCCGTCGCAGGTGCCATGGGGCAACAAGGCGCTCGGCGGCTATCTCGGCAGCAACAAGCAGGCGTGGCGCAGGCACGACGCCGTCGCCCTGATCGAGGACGGTGCCCGCTTCGCCGATCTGCTGGTCGACTACGGCGATGCCGACGGCTTTCTCACCGAGCAGCTGCGGCCCGAACTCCTGAAGGCGGCATGCGAGAAGGCCAACATCCCCCTCACCCTGCGGCGTCAGCCGGGCTATGACCACAGTTACTATTTCATCTCGACCTTCATGGCCGATCATCTGCGCTGGCACGCCGCGCGGTTGAAGGCGTGAGCGTCACGCAGTCCGTTCATCCCATCATCCTGAGAAGGCCGCGAAGCGGCCGGTCTCGAAGGATTCGCGGCCCGAATTTGCTACCTGTGGCTGTAACCGGGCCGATTCATCCTTCGAGGCTCGCTCAGCGGCGCAATTGCGCCGCAAGGCTCGCACCTCAGGGTAAGGGAGGTCCATTCGTGAGCGCAGGCTACTGCGCCTTCGGCACGCCGTAGTTCGGCGCGAGCAGCCGGTTGCGCACGAGGTAGTCGGTAGCACGCGACCAGGATTCGTCGGTGTTGCCGCGCATGTCGGCGCTCGCCGCTGCCAACAATTGCCCGCTGTGCACGTCGCGCAAATAGAGATTGATGTTGAGGATGAGGTTGGAGACCTTCTGCACCACGCCCGTCATCACGAGATCAGCGCCCAGCTCGCCGGCCAGCTTCACATCGCAGCCACCGCAGGCCTGAAGATTGCTGCCATGCGCCGCAGCATTGACCGGCGCGATGTCGAGCACGCGGAACTTGCCGGAGTCCGCGAGCTCCTTGCGCACCTGATCGCCGGCCCGGAGCAGCCGCGCCTGCTCATCACTGCGTGGCCCGCTCACTTCCCCCTGCAGGCTGGTGTCGATCATCTCGAGGTCGAACACCGCGAGCCTGGGCGGCTCGGCGCGCGCTGCCGCCGCAGACACCACCAGCAAAGAAACGGCGAAGGCAAACGCTGATCTCATGATTGTGAACCAATCGTAATTTGTAACGTCGCAACGACAAAAAGCGGGGTTGCAAGCTAGGCCAATTCCGGCATCTTGCAAGTCAACAGCATGGAGGCCGGATTTCCGAACGCCATGCCGAGTGAAAAAAGACTGCGGGAGGAGTTATGTTGCGATGGCTGATCGGCACGATCGCGCTCAGCATGGTGGCGACCGGCGCGCTGGCGGCTGATCCCGTCGAGCTTCATATCGGCTATCTCGGTCATGCCGGCGTCAAATCGACGCTCTCGCTGGTCGAGCAACCCGCCGACAATGACGGCATCGCCGGCGCGCGTCTTGCGATCGAGGATAACAACACGACCGGCAAATTCCTCAACCAGCGCTTCGTGCTCGACGAGGCCAAGGTCAAGGACAGCGACGATGTTGCCAAGGTCGCGACCGACTTCGCCGGCCGCAACGACTATATCATCACCGACTTGCCGGCCGATGCCCTGCTCAAGGTCGCCGACGCGCTGCGCGACCGCGGCACCGTGCTGCTCAACGCCGGCGCAATCGACGACCGGCTGCGCGAGCAGGACTGCCGCGCCAACGTCATCCACATCGCACCCACCCGCTCGATGCTGGCGGATGCGCTTGGCCAATATCTGGTGTGGAAGCAGTGGAAGCGCTGGCTGCTGGTGGTCGGCTCGCATGATCAGGACAAGCTTTACGCCGACGCGCTGCGCCGCGCCGCGACCCGCTTCGGCGCCAAGATCGTTCAGGAACGGACTTTCGAGGACACCGGCGGCGCGCGCCGCACCGACAGCGGCGTGACCTTGATCCAGCGCCAGATGCCGGTGTTCACCCAGCAGGCGCCGGCTTACGACGTGCTGGTCGCCGCCGACGAGAGCGAGGTGTTCGCGAACTATCTGCCGTACCGTACCTGGGACCCGCGGCCGGTGGCGGGCTCGGCGGGCCTCGTGCCGACCAGCTGGGACGCGGCGCATGACCAGTGGGGCGCGGTCCAGATCCAGAACCGCTTCGTCAAGCTGAACATGCGCCGCATGACGGCGCTCGACATGCAGGCCTGGACCGCCGCGCGCATGATCGGGGAAGCCACATCGCGCACCAATTCGGGAGACCCCAAGAAGGTCATCGCCTTCCTCAAGGGCAAGGATTTCTCGATTGCCGCCTTCAAGGGTACGCGCTTGACCCTGCGAGACTGGAATCTGCAGCTTCGCCAGCCGATCCTGCTGGCCGATGGTCGTATGGTCGTTTCGGTCTCGCCGCAGGAAGGTTTCCTGCATCAGGTCTCCGAGCTCGACACGCTCGGAGTTGACCGGCCTGAAACGAAGTGCAAGCTGCAGTGAGGGAGATGAAACGCATGTGGCGCCGCTGTCTGTTGACCGGGATGCTCGTTTGGCTTGCCGCGACACCGGCGTCCGCCTTCGTTGCCTACGTCTCCAACGAGAAGGGCAACACCGTCACGGTGATCGACACCAGCAGCTGGACGGTGACCAAAACCATCAAGGTCGGCCAGCGGCCGCGCGGCATCGAGTTCTCGCGCGACGGCAAGTTCGTGATGGTTGCGGTCGGCGACGACGACACGATCCAGGTGATCGATACCAAGACCCAGGAGATCGTCGACACCCTGCCCTCCGGTCCCGACCCTGAATTGTTCACCCAGGATGCCGCCGGCAAGACCATGTATGTCGCCAACGAGAACGACAACACGGTCACCGTGATCGACCTCGAAAAGCGCGCCCGGATTGGCGACATCCAGGTCGGCGTCGAGCCTGAGGGCATGACGATCAGCCCGGACGGCAAGATCCTGATCAACACCTCCGAGACCACCAACATGGCGCATTTCATCGATACGTCGACGCGCCAGATCGTCGCCAATGTGCTGGTCGATTCGCGGCCGCGTTTCGCCCAGTTCAAGCGCGACGGCTCCGAATTGTGGGTCTCCTCCGAGATCGGCGGCACCGTGTCGATCATCGATCCGGTCAAGCGCGAGGTGACCGGCAAGATCACCTTCGAAATTCCGGGCCTGCGCAACGAGGCGATCCAGCCCGTCGGCATCGGCATGACTAAGGACGGCAAGACCGCATTCATTGCGCTCGGCCCCGCCAACCGCGTCGCCGTCGTCGACGGTGTGACCCACAAGGTCCTCAAATATCTGCTGGTCGGCCAGCGGGTCTGGCACATGGATTTCACCCCGGACGAAAAATATTTGCTGGTCACCAACGGCGTCTCCAACGACGTCTCGGTCATCGACGTCTCGGCCCAGAAGGTGATCAAGACCATTCAGGTCGGCGAACTGCCCTGGGGGATCACGATCGCGCAGCCATGACCGCAAGCGACGCCCATATCGCGAACCAGCTCTCGCCGGATGCAGGCCCTGGAACAGCCGCGGCCGTGCAGCCGGCCCTGTCGATCGGCAATGTCAGCCACAGCTACGGTCCGCGCCGCGCTTTGATCGATGTCAGTTTCACGGTCCAGCCTGCGAGCTTCACCGCGCTGCTGGGTCTCAATGGCGCCGGCAAGAGCACGCTGTTCTCGCTGGTGACGCGGCTGTTCGGCATCCAGAACGGCCAGATCAAGATATTCGGCCACGACATCAGCCGGACGCCGGGTGAAGCGCTGCGGCTGATGGGCGTGGTGTTCCAGCCGCGCACGCTCGATCTCGACCTCTCGCTGACGCAGAACCTGCTGTATCACGCCGCGCTGCACGGCATCTCGCGGCGCGAGGCGCGGCTGCGCAGCGCCGAGGTGCTCGGCCGCATCGGGCTTGCCGACCGCGCCGCCAGCAAGGTGCGCGATCTCTCGGGCGGCCAGATGCGAAGGCTTGAGATCGCCCGCGCGCTGCTGCACCGGCCCCGGCTGCTGCTGCTCGACGAGGCCACGGTCGGGCTCGACGTCAAGGCGCGCGCCGACATTCTCGACCATGTCCGGCAGCTCGTCGCCGAGCAGGGCATCGGCGTGCTCTGGGCGACGCATCTGTTCGACGAGATCATGCCAAACGACGACCTCGTCGTGCTGCATCAGGGCCGAATGCTGGCGCACGGCCCGATGTCACGGGTGATCGCGGACGCAGGCGCCCAGGACGTCAACACCGCGTTCATGCGCCTGACCGGAACGGCAACACTCGCGGGGAGACCGCCGTCATGACCAGCACGACGGTTACGCCTGAGCGAAGCGGCTTCTCGCTGTCGGAATACATCGTCTGCCTGAACGGCATCGTGTGGCGCGAGGCGCTGCGCTTCCTGCATCAGCGCGAGCGCTTCGTGTCGGCGCTGGTCAGGCCGCTGGTCTGGCTGTTCATCTTCGCGGCCGGCTTCCGGCAGGTGCTCGGCATCTCGATCATCCCGCCCTACGAGACTTACATCCTCTACGAGGTCTATATCGCGCCCGGCCTGATGGCGATGATCCAGCTGTTCAACGGCATGCAGTCCTCGCTGTCGATGGTCTACGACCGCGAGATGGGCAATATGCGCACGCTGCTGGTCAGCCCGCTGCCGCGCGGCTATCTGTTGTTCTGCAAGCTGCTCGCCGGCACGGCGGTGTCGCTGCTCCAGGTCTATGCCTTCCTCGTCATCGCTTGGTTCTGGGACATCGCGCCGCCGACCATCGGCTACCTCACCGTACTTCCGGCGCTGGTGCTGTCGGGCCTGATGCTCGGCGCGCTGGGCATGCTGATCTCGGCCAGCATCAAGCAGCTGGAAAATTTCGCCGGCGTGATGAACTTTGTGATCTTCCCGATGTTCTTCGCATCGTCGGCCCTCTACCCGCTGTGGCGCGTGCAGGAAGGCAGCCCGATGCTGTATTATATCTGCCAGTGCAATCCGTTCACGCATGCGGTGGAGCTGATCCGGTTTGCACTGTACGGCAAGATGAACTGGGTTTCGCTCGCGGTGGTCGGCGGCTGCACCGTCGTCTTCATGATCGGCGCGATCCTGGCTTACGATCCATCGCGCGGCCTGGTGCGCCGCGGACCCGGCGGAGGCGAGGCATGACAGACTGGCGAACAGGACTGGGCGCGCTGCTCGCGATGGTTCTGTCGAACCAGGCCGCATCGGCTGCCGACCCGCGCTATCCGGACTGGCCCTGCCAACAGGCCAAGGTGCCCGAGATCTCGCTCGCCGCAGTCTGGGCCGGGCCGCCGCTCGGCGATGCCGAGACCAAGTGGAAGGACGACCCGAAAGTCAGCGCGCTCGCGATCAAGCTCGCGGCGCGCCGCGTTCCGCTCGAGGAGGCGCAGAAGGAAATCACCGAATTCCTGTCAGCGGCCGCGGCCGACAAGGCGAATGCTGGAAAACTGCTGTTTGCCGGTCTGTTCGATACGCTGAACGGACAGCGCGCCTCGGTCATGAACGGGCTCGAGCGCGTGATGCGCAAGCAGCGCGAGGCCGCGGAGAAGATCCGCGACGATACGCTCAAGCTGCAGGCGCTGCAGGACGCGACACCGCCGGACCAGACCAAGGTCGACGAGCTCGGCAATCAACTGGTCTGGGAGACCCGCATCTTCGAGGACCGCGGGCGCGTGGTGAAATTCGTCTGCGAGGTGCCGACCGCGATCGATCAGCGCCTGTTCGCGCTCGGCCGCACCATCCAGCAGGAGCTCGATTGAGGCCTGCGACCGAACGCCCCGGGATCGTCAACGCGCCATTTTGACGGTCTTTTGGGTAACAGTCTGTTGGGCCACGCCGATCCGGAACAAACTGCACTGCCCGCTCGTTGTCTCCAACTATATCTGAACTTGGGAGACCTCCATGAAAGCAGCCAAGATCGTCATGACCAGCCTTGCCGCCGCGAGCCTGGTCACCACAGCGGCTTTGGCCCAGCAATCCATGTCGGGAATGGTCACCAAGATTGACCGACTGAGTGGAACCATCTCAATCCAGCAAACGCAAGGCGGCACGGTGGGCGCGTCCGGCGGCGCGATCCAGGAATACAAGGTGCCGAAGGGACAATCGCTGGAGGCCTTCCACGCCGGTGACAAGGTCTCGTTCACCACAACGGACAGCGACGGCGGCAAGACCATCAACAAGCTCGACAAGCAGAAGTAACGGCCCGCGTGGCGCGCGAGGCCGGGCTTACTGCTCTCCCTCGCGCGGCTCGGGCTCGGCATCCGCCAGCGGCAATTTGGCACGCTCCCATCCGTCAGTTCCCTCCGGATACCACGCCACGTTGCGGTAGCCGTGGGACAGCACGCGCTTGGCCGCGTTCCACGACATCCAGCAATTCTCCTGGCAGTAGATCACGAGCAATCTGGTCGCGTCACCGCCTGAGGCGCGGACCAGCCCGCGGCGCAGGTAGTCCTCCGTGGGCGCGGCGAGCTTGCCGTAGCCGGTGTCAGGCAGCCAGATGCTGCCGGGAATGTTGAGGTGCGGCCGTTCGCGCCACACCGTGCCGGCGGGCAGATTTGGCTTCGGCGCACGCGGCAGCACGTCGACGAAGGCGGCGGACTTGTCGCGCCAGATCGCTTCCGCTTCCGCGGTGGTGAGCACCCGTGCGCCGGCAAGCGTCACCGGCACCGGAGCGCGGTAGTCCTCGGTGCGATAGCCCTCCGGCTCTGCGGGTGGGTCTTGCGCGCGGACAGGCGAAGCGGCGACGAACATCACCGCAAGCGTGGCCGCGAGCCTGATCATGGTGATTTGGTCGCGGTCTCCGGCCCGATTGGACGGTCGTTCTCGTCGAGCAGCGGGACGCCGTAGTCGAGCAGGATCTTGTTGATCTCGGGCTGGTTCTCCTGGATCAGGCGATTGAGCTGGCGCTTCCAGTTCTGGTCGGACGCCCGCACGCCCATGCCGATGCGATAGATCAGCTTCGGTCCCGTGGTCTCCTTGACCAGCGGCGTGATGTGCAGCGGCGGGTTGGCCTTCTTGGCGTAGAAGCCCGCCATCGGCCCCCACAGGATGCCGGCGTCGATCTCACCCTTGGCGAGATCGTTCATCATCGCCTCGGCCGACGAATCGTAGCGCGTATCGATCATCAGCGGATAAGGCTTCGCATTGGTCATCAGCCCGTTGATGGCCATGTTGGTCGCGGGCGGCGTTCCCGCCACGATGCCGATATGCTTGCCTTTCAGCCGCTGGTCCTCGAGCGTCGTGACCTCATCGAGCCCACTGCCCGGCTTGGCAACGATCGCATAGGCTGTGCGGTAATAGGGATTGGTGCCCTGCGCGAGGTCATCGCCTTGCGGAAAGCCCATGATCACGTCGCAGCGATGCGCGCCGAGCGTCATCCGCACGAACCCGGTCGCCTGCGGAAAGAACATGTAGTCGAGCTTCTTTTGCAGTTTCCCCGCCAGCAGCTCGCCGATCTTGTTCTCGAACCCCTCGCCCTTGTCGTTCGAGAACGGCAGGTTGCGGGGATCGGCACAGATGCGCAGCACGCGGGCATCGATGAGCTCGATGGAAAGTTCGCCCTGATCATTGACCTGTGCCCGCGCGATGTCGCGGCCGGCCAGACAGGCGATGAAGCCGACAAGCGCGAGCAGAACAGGACGGCATCCGACAATTCTCATTACGCGGTCTCCTCTTGATCGGATCGATCGCCGACATCCAGCAATTGCCCGGCGCACCATGACGTGCAACAGGAATAATGATCGCGACCACGCCGCGCTGCTTGCTGCAGCGCAAACTGGAACGCGACGACATCGATCGCGCGTCGCGGAGTAACTGAGGCGGAAACATGGCTCATGGCGGTTCGGTGCTTGCGCTGCTCCTGATGCTTTGGGCGCCGACCATAGCGCGGGCGCAAGAGGCGGAATTGCCTGTAAGCGAAGTCGCTCCCGGAATATTCGTTCACACCGGGGTCACCGCATTGATGACGCGCGAGAACGAAGGCGCCATCGCCAATGTGGGATTCGTGATCGGCGACAGCGCCGTCGCCGTCATCGACACCGGCGGCAGCGTCCGCGAAGGACGACAGCTGCTCGCCGCGGTCCGCAGCCGTACCGACAAACCGATCCGCTATGTGATCAACACCCACGCGCATCCGGACCACAGCTTCGGCAATGCGGCTTTCGTCGGCGACGGGACCAGCTTCGTCGGCCACAAGTCTTTGCCACGCGCGCTGGCCGCGCGCGGACAATTCTACCTCGACGGGTTTCGCCGGAGCATGGGCGATGAGCTGATCGACGAGGTGAAGATCATCTCCCCGACCGTGCTGGTCGCGGACACGCTGAAGCTCGACCTCGGCGGACGGGCTCTCACCCTGAAAGCGTGGCCGCCCGCCCATAGCGACAACGACCTCACGGTCCTCGACGAGCAAACCAGCACCCTGTTCGCCGGCGACATGGTTTTTCTCATCCATATTCCCGTGGTCGACGGCAGCCTCAAGGGCTGGCTGCGTACGCTCGACGAGCTCGCGGCGATCTCCGCCGAGCGTGTGGTTCCCGGTCACGGGCCCGTGAGCGCGTGGCCGGCTGCGCTTGCCGACGAGCGCCGTTATCTTGGGGTGCTGGCCGCGGATGTGCGCGCACGGGTCGCAAGCGGCAAGCCGATCACGGCCGCGGCCGAGCACGCGGCAGCCGCCGAGCGGCCGCGCTGGCAATTGTTCGACGACTACAACGCCCGCAACGCAACTGCAGCATTCTCGGAAATTGAATGGGAGTAGCTGTTCGTCCTATGATGACGCGGCTACATAGGATTTCGCGAACATGACCGGACATCGCGCCCGCCTGCTTTGCATCGCAAGCCTGCTCACGATCGCGCTGGGCACACCGGCTGCACCCGCGGCGGAGGCCTATGATCCCTGGCCCGGCCTCGTCCAGGACATCTTCAGCAACCGTCCGATGAATGACGGCAATGATGTCATCGGCATCGAGATGCCGATACGCGCGGAAGACGCCGCGATCGTGCCGGTGACGCTGCGCACCAAGCTGCAGCCGAGCGACAGCCGCCGCGTCGTCACGATCACGCTTGTGATCGACGAGAATCCGGCGCCGATGGCCGCGAAGTTCACGCTGGGGCCGGCCGCCAACGTCACCGAGATCTCGACCCGTGTCCGCGTCAACAACTACACCAATGTGCACGCCGTCGCGGAGCTCAGCGACGGCAAGCTCTATGTCAGCAAGGTCTATGTCAAGGCGTCCGGCGGCTGCTCAGCGCCCGCCGGCAAGAACGTCGAGGAAGCCAAGAACCGCCTCGGCCAGATGCGCTACCGGCAATTCACCAAGTCCGAACAGGGACCTGCGACCAGCACGCGGGAAGCCCAGATCATGATCGGGCATCCGAATAATTCAGGCCTGCAGATGGACCAGGTCACGCAGCTCTATATCCCGGCCTTCTTCGTCAACGAGCTGCACATCTGGCAGGACGACAGTCCGGTGCTGGCGATGGAGGGCGGAATCTCGATTTCCGAGGATCCCAATATCCGCTTCACCTACGTCTCGAATGGCGCCAAGCGCTTCCGTGCCGAAGCCAAGGACACCGAAGGGCATATCTTCGAGCACGAATGGAAGGTCGAGAATCCCGGCACCTGACGCCTCGCGTCACGACGGACGCAAAATGCAATGAGATCAGGTTGGATCGCTATCGCGCCTTAGCCCGGTATTTAAGCATGATGTTTCCGGAAAACCGCTTCGCACTTTTCCGGATCATGCTCTAGAAGCACCTGACTTCGGCTTCGGCCTGGGCGCGCCTGAGGTCGTTGAGCGCGTTCGCGGCCTGCTCGGACGAGCGGAACTGGCCGCCCAGATTGCCGCGCACCTGCGCCATGCTCAGCACGGTCTCGGCGGTGACATAGCGATCGTAGGGGATGATCGAGGCGACGACGTCGATCGAGCAGGAACATTGCTCGATCGACTGCCGGGATTCGCCATTGGCCTTCATGCAGCCGAACACATATTCCGCCCGCGCCGAGGTCGGATAGTCGTTGATCTCCTGGGCCCGCACGCTGACGGCCGTCCCGGCCAGCACCAGGATGGCGACAATCGGTCGTAGCATGCCAGCTCCTGCCATGGTCCTGCTTCCTCTTCTCTTTCCGCAAGCTATGCTATGGATGTTGATCAGAAAAGAAAACATTCGGGGAAGTGGCTCAAGAAACGATGATCATCTCTGTACGCACGGTGTTGGCTGCGGCAGTTCTGGCGGTCATGCAGTTCGGCACCTCGTGCTACGCGCAGACCATCCGCGTTGCAGCGCAGAAGACCGGAACGCTGGCCTGGGAACTGGCCGTCATTCGCTCCCATGGTCTCGACAAGAAGGCCAATCTGTCGATCGACGTCGTCGAGTTGGCCAGCCCCGAGGCCGGCAAGATCGCGCTGCGCGCCGGCACGGCCGATGTGATGGTATCGGACTGGCCCTGGGTGTCGCGCGAGCGGTCGCTCGGCGCCAAGCTGCAATTCTATCCCTATTCGAGCGCGCTCGGCGCCGTGATGGTCCCGGCCTCCTCGCCGGTCAAGACGCTCGCGGACCTCAAGGGGCGGAAGCTTGCTATTGCCGGCGGGGCGATCGACAAGAACTGGCTGTTGCTGCAAGCCGCATCGAAGCAGGACGGCGTCGACCTGAAGTCGCAGGCGACCATCGTCTACGGCGCGCCGCCGCTGCTCGCTGCCAAGACGCTCGGCGGCGAGATGGACGCGACGCTCAATTACTGGAATTTCTGCGCCGCGCTCGAAGCCAAGGGCTTTCGCCGGCTCGCCGGGATGGAAGAGATCCTGCAAAAGCTCGGCAGCAAGGGCCGCATTGCCATGATCGGCTACGTGTTCGACGAAGCCTGGGCCAATGCCAACAAGGATCTGGTGGCCCGCTTCATCGCGGTGACCCGCGCGGCGAAAGAGATTTTGGCGACCTCGGATGCCGAATGGGACGCGATCGCGCCGCTCACCGGCGCGCAGGATCCCGCAACCCTGCATGCCTATCGTGAGCGCTACCGCGAAGGCATCCCGCGCCGTCCGATCGCGGACGAAGAGGCCGATGCGCGCGTGCTCTACCGGGTGCTGGCGCAGCTCGGCGGCCGCGATCTGGTCGGCACGGCAACCGAGCTCGATCCCGGCACCTTCTACCAAGCGATCCCGGGAGACTAGCGGTGCTGCGTCTCCTCTCATTCACGCTGTTCATCGCGACCTGGTGGATCGCCTCGCTGCTGATCGGCGATGCGAAGCTGCCGGCGCCGCCGGCGGTGCTGTCGGTGCTCGTCGCCGAAGCCCGATCGGGCGCGCTGTTCGTCAATCTCGGCGCAACCCTGGCCCGGGTCGCGCTGGCCTTCACGCTTGCCATGGCGCTCGGCTCGGCGATCGGCTATTTGATGGGCCGTGTCTCGCTTGCCAATCGCCTTGGCGATCCCTGGCTGATCCTGCTGCTCAACCTGCCCGCGCTCGTCGTCATCGTGCTCGCTTACATCTGGGCCGGGCTGACCGAGGTCGCCGCGATCGCCGCCATCGCCATCAACAAGCTGCCGACCGCCGTCGTCACCCTGCGCGAAGGCGCCCGCGCGCTCGATCCTGCGCTCGACGAAATGGCGACGGCGTTTTCTTTTCCGCGCGGCCGCGCCTTCCGTCATGTGATCCTGCCGCAGCTTGCGCCCTACATCGCGGCCGCTGCGCGCTCCGGGCTCTCGCTGGTCTGGAAGATCGTGCTGGTCGCCGAATATCTCGGCCGGCCGAACGGCGTCGGCTTCGAGATCGGGGTTGCCTTCCAGCTGTTCGACATCCCCTTGCTGCTTGCCTATTCGCTGAGCTTTGCGGGTGTCGTGCTCATCATCGAAACCCTGCTGGTGCAGCCGTTTGAAACCAGGCTAACGCGGTGGCGGCTCCGTGCAGCTTGAAGTCAATATCACCGGCAAGAGTTTTGAGAGCGCGGCCGGGAAGCGGCACGACGTGCTCGACAACGTCACCTTCACGCTGAACGCCGGCGAGGTCGGCGTGCTGTTCGGCCCGTCAGGCTGCGGCAAGAGCACCCTGCTCCGGATCCTCGCCGGGCTCGACGCCAACTACCGGGGCCATGTCGCGCGGTCGCCGGGCATGCGCCTTGGCATGGTCTTCCAGGAGCCGCGGCTGTTGCCCTGGCGCACGGTCGAGGAAAATGTACGGCTGGCCGCGCCGCATGTCGACGACAGCACGCTCTCTGCGCTGTTCGAGGTGCTCGAACTGGGCGCGCACCGCAACCATTTTCCCGCGGAGCTGTCGCTCGGCCTCGCCCGCCGCGTCGCGCTGGCCCGCGCCTTCGCCATCGAGCCCGATTTCCTGATCCTCGATGAGCCGCTGGCCTCGCTCGACAATGCGCTCGCGGGGCGGCTGCGCGACCAGGTCGCGACGCTGGTGGCGAGCCGGAAAATGATGACCTTGCTCGTCACCCACGATCTCGACGACGCCGTTCGCCTCGGCGATCGCCTGTTCTTCCTGTCATCGCGGCCGGCCCGAATCCTCCACGTCGAGACCATTGCCACACCACGCGCGACGCGCGGCGAACCCGAGATCGACGAAATCAAGCGGCAACTCTCACAGTTGGACCTTGCAAATATGTGAGACGCCGTCATCCTTGGACGAAGCATAAAGGAGAGGCTGGATGTCGCGCGCGTTGATCGCTGTTGGTGTTGCGTCGCTTGTGCTGCCGGCGACGGTGCTCGCCCAAAGCAAGGGCAAAGGCATTCGGCTGTGGAATCTGACCAGCGCCACGATTTCGAGCTTTGAGCTGTCGCCGGCAGGCAAGAACGAGTGGGGTCCGAACCAGACGCTCAACGACAAGGACAAGGAAGTCGACCATGACGAGCGCCTGCGGATCACCGGCGTCGAGCCCGGCCGCTACGACGCCAAGGTCGGCTACAGCGGCGCCAAACAGTGCTTCGTTCGCGACATCGAGATCAAGGCCGACGCCGTGTTTTCGGTATCCGACAAGGACTTGAAGGACTGCAACAAATAGGAAGGCTAACCCGCCGGCAGCTCGCCGCCCGTGCCGGCCCGATCGTTGCTGTGCGGATATTCGCAACGCCAGCGCACCGCGGTCCATTTCGGATGTTCGCCGACCCACCGCGCGATGTAAGGCGGCGCGGCCATGGCGCATTGCTGCAGCGAGCCGTTCCAGTTGAACACCAGATGCTGCTCCTCGCAGGTGGCGGGCGACAGCACGGCACATACCGTGACGATCAGATCAATCGGGTTCATGCGCGATCCCTAAGCGTGCTCATGCAATAGATAACACGGCGAAATACGTAATCAGCCACGTCCGGGTTTCACAGCCCCGTGAGAGGTTGGGGAACCCGGTCCGGGAGGCTTCACGCTCTAGAAGTTCAAACCGTACACCAGCCGCGCCTGATGGCGCTCGAAATTGACGAGGTCGAGGGCGGCATTGCTCCCGGCCCTCTGCCCCCAGGCCTGGACGCTCCAGGTCGCGGTCAGGCGTGAACGTTCGGAGAGCTGGAAATAGGCGGTCGGTCCGATGAACAGCGCCTGCCCGGACAGTTCATCCAGGCCGATTCCCTCGTACTTCCTGAAATAGCGCGCTTCGCCGCCGATCAGGATATCCGGCTTCACCCTGGCCATGAGGCCGAATGCGGCACCGATGGTGGCATCCTGATCCGCAGCGCCGGTGCGCGGCGTGCGCGTCCATTCCGGCTCATAGCTTAGGTTGAGGGCCGCGATGACAAAATTCGGGATCACCTCGCGGTCGAACGCGACCGTGAGTTCGGTGCCATAACTACGGACGGCTGCGGCCGTCGTCTCGTCGACGCGATCGGCACGCGTCTCCAGCGCGACCGTCATGCCAAAGGGCGCCGTCTCGCGATTCAGAAAGCGATAGCGGAAATCGACCGAGACGCTCTGCCACGACAGCTGGCGCCGATCGTCAAGACCCGGAACGCGGTTGATGTCGTATGCGCCGAATGACGTTCCGAGCTCGACACGAAAATTCTGCGCGGGCACGAGCTCGAGCTCCATTTCCTGATTGAGCGTGCGATACCGGCCGCCGTCCTTGGCGAAGCGCCCTGTGGTCTGGCTCTGGAATTCGCGCTCACCGACATTGCCCACGTCGGAGCCGATCATGAAGCCGAAGATGTGCTCGGTATCAAAGTCCTCGGCATATGCGCCAGGCGGCAACGCCGCCGCGATGCCGGCAATCGCCGCGCACAGCATCCCCGCCCAACGCCCGGTCTTGAGTTTTGGATTCATCGTCCCCGCACCACCGCCTCAGGCCACACTGTAGGACAAAGCAGCTAGGCCCGCCAATCGCGCAGGTGGTGTCGGTCTCAAGGTCTTGTGGGAAGGGTATGAGAGAAGCTGTCCGAGCGGCCGCAGCGCCCGAGAAAGACACGTTCGACAAAAGACGCCTGCCCGGCTCGATGCAGCGCGCTGCACGAGCCGGGCAGGCTGTCTCGCGTTACTTGTCTTAAGATTACTTGCGCGCTGCGCAGGCGTACATGTTGATTTCCATGCCCACCGGCACTTCGACGATCTTCGGTGTTTTCCAGGCCATTTCCTTCTCCCAAGTCATAAGTTGGCGCAAGCCTCGCGCCGCGCGGCAAGCTAGGGCTGCCTTTTCCAGGGCGCAAGCCGGCCGGGTAAGGACCCGACTTCGCTGCTGGACATGCCGAAGCGGACGACGGCTCGCTGACATCTGCCCGGCATTGGGAACTCCGACACTGATCTGTCGGGCATTTTCCGGCTGCCGGGCGGCGACGCGTGGGTAAGGAGACCCGATTCATCCAGCCGCGTCTTGCCCAAGAGCGAAATCGCAACTTTTTTTGTTATGCGCGGAATTCTGCGTCAATATCCGGCAAATCCGCCCGGCAAAGTTCGCCGGCTGGCAACTTATTTGAGCAGGCGCAGCAGGGCCCGGCCGGCGCGCGAGTTCAACTCCTTCGCGTCCAGCGTTCCGTCATTGTCGGGATCTGCGGCCTTGAAGCGCTGCTCGACGACCGCGAGATATTCGTCGAGCGTCAGGGTGCCGTCGTGATCGGGATCGGCAGCGGCCAGTTCTTTGGCGGTCAGCCGTCCACGCAATTCGCGCGCGTCGAGCGTGCCGTCATGGTCGGGATCGAGCTTCGCGAACAGATTGGCGGCAGCCTTCTTGGCTTCGGCAAGGTCGACCGTGCCGTCATTATCGGGGTCGAGCATCCTGAGCGCACTGCGACCGCCCGATGCGGCCAACGCGGGACCTGACAGGACAACCATCGCCAAACTCAGCGCAAGCGATCGGCGCGAAATCATCGTTCGTCTCCCGTAAGTCCCGCTCCGGCGAAGACACGGAGCGCCTGCGATCCGACCCTACCATAGCAGCTTCAGCGGGGCTTCCCACGGTTCGTGTACGCGGCGAAATCCTGTCGGGATTCGGGTGGAAAGCGGTTGCCTCACGGGCCATCTGTGGCGCTCTCGATTGCACCACAACGAGCGAGGTGACCCATGACCAGCATTTGCAAGAACGCATTGGGCTGCCTCGTTGCATTCGGTCTTATCGCGCCCGTGTCCGCGCAGACCCGGCACCCTGCCCCATCGGCGGAGGCGGTCCAGCAGCGCGTTCTCACCGGCAAGGAACGGCTCGGCCGCAAATGGACCGACGAGCAGCGTATCGATAATTGCAATGTGCCGCCGGACAAGCGGGGCGCGAAACCGCGGCCGAGTGTCTGTCCCCCGACGCCGTCCAGCTGACCGTTCGCGCCGCGGCATCACGGCGGGCCGCGCTGGTGTAGCGTATTCCACGCGACGGCAAGCCACGAACGCATCTGCGAAAGACCTGACGCTTTCGATCAGTCTCTTGCGGTTAGCGGGCGCTCGTTCACGTTTTCGTATTGACCCGTTTTGGTTTCAGGCGGATGGTTCCGTCCGCAACGTCAGGAATAGGCGTGCGAAAAAGGTTCATTGGGAGGATAGGATGAGACGCATTGCGCTGGCCGCAAGCCTCGTGATTCTTGCATCGTATGGTGCAAGCGCCCAGACCAACGAGCAGTTGGTCAAGGGGGCGACTGATACTTCGAACGTTCTCAATTACGGCATGGGTTACAATCTTCAGCGCTTCTCGACGCTGAACCAGATCAACAAGGACACGGTCAAGAATCTCGTTCCCGTTTGGAATTACAGTCTTGCCGACGATCGCAGCGAGCAATCGCAGCCGTTGATCTACCAGGGCACCATCTATCTCACCACGCACAACGCCACGATGGCGATTGACGCCAAATCCGGCAAGCAGGTGTGGAAGACCAAGGTCGAATATCCCGCCGAAACACCGCGCATCGTCTGCTGCGGCATCATCAACCGCGGCGCGGCGCTGTTCGATGGCAAGGTGTTCCGCACCACGCTCGACGCCAATGTGATCGCGCTCGATGCCAAGACCGGCAAGGAGCTGTGGCGCCAGAAGGCCGCGGATATCAAGGAAGGCTACTCGATGACGGTGGCCCCGCTGGTCGCCGACGGCGTCGTGATCACCGGCATCTCGGGCGCCGAGTTCGGCACCCGCGGCTTCATCGACGGCTGGGATCCCGCAACCGGCAAGCATCTATGGCGCACCCATACCATCCCGTCCCCGGACGAACCCGGTGGCGACACCTGGAAGGGCGACACCTGGAAGCTCGGCGGCGGATCGACCTGGATCACCGGCTCCTACGATGCCGAGCTGAACACCGTCTATTGGGGCATCGGCAACCCCGGACCGTTCAATTCGGCGGTACGTCCCGGCGACAACCTCTACACCTGCTCGGTGCTCGCGCTGGATCCGAAGACCGGCAAGATCAAGTGGCACTACCAGTTCTCGCCGAACAACCCGTTCGACTATGACTCGGTTGCCGAGATGGTGCTCGCCGACATGACCGTCGAGGGCAAGCCGACCAAGGTGCTGATGGACGCCAACCGCAACGGCTTCTTCTACGTGCTCGATCGCACCAATGGAAAGCTGCTCGCGGCCAATCCTTACGTGACGGTCAACTGGGCGAGCGGCATCGATCTGAAAACCGGCCGTCCGATCGAGACCGACATCTCCAAGGATGCGCGCGACGGCAAGAAAGTCCTGGTGCAACCGTCGATCCTTGGCGGCAAGAACTGGGAGCCGATGTCGTACAATCCGCAGACCGGCCTAGCCTACGCCAATACGCTCAATATCGGCGGCAACTACAAGGCCGAGCCCGCGACCTACAAGCAGGGCGAATGGTATCTCGGCATGGACCTCACCGATCCCTGGGCCTGGCCCAACGGACCGCGCGGCTATCTCAAGGCCATCGAGCCCATGACTGGAAAGAGCAAGTGGGAGGTGGCGAGCGACATCCCGCGCTTCTCGGGTGTGCTCTCGACCGCCGGCGGCGTCGTGTTCTCCGGCCAGCTGACCGGTGAATTCGATGCGTTCGACGCCGAGAACGGCAAGAAGCTGTGGAGCTTCCAGACCGGCTCCGGCATCGAAGGCCAGCCGGTGACCTGGCAGCAAGATGGCGTTCAGTATATCGCCGTCACCAGCGGCTACGGCGGAGTGTACTCGATCTTCTCCGGCGACGAGCGCCTTGCGAAAGTGCCGACTGGCGGGTCCCTCTGGGTCTTCGCCGTCAAGCAGTGAGCGCGGATCGCACGTGAAGACAGTATCGATCTGGACGGCGGCGGTGTTCACCGCCGCCGCGATGACGGGCATCGCGACTATGACGATGCCTGCCATCGCACAGCAAGCAAATGCCGACGGCGATCAGGCCACGATCGACAAGGGCAAAGTCACCTACGCCCAGAAGTGTTCGCACTGCCATGGTCCGAACATGGTCAATTCGGGCACGGTCACGCCGGACCTTCGTACCCATCCCGATGACAAGACACGGTTCGTCACCACGGTGAAGCAGGGCAAGAACGGCAAGATGCCGCCGTGGGGCGACATCCTGAGCGACGAGGAGATATCGGATCTCTGGGCCTTCGTCGCAAGCCGGAGAAAGCCATGAGGGCCTGGACCGCGGCGCTAGCCGCCGCTCTCGGCTTCGCACTGATCTCGACGCTTGCCGGCGTGACCGCGGCACGCGCGGCCGACGAGCCGCTCCGAGTCTGTCTCGACGAGGACCTGCCGCCGTTTTCCGTGCATCATCGCGGCAAGCCCGCCTCGGGCTTCGACGTTGCGCTCGCGCAGGCAATAACCGGGCGGCTCGGCCGCGAGCTCGAGATCCAGTGGTTCGAAAGCAAGCTCGATGACACCGCAAGCCCGGCGCTCGAAGCCAATGCGCTGCTGTCGGACGGGCGCTGCTCGTTGGTCGGCGGCTACGCGCTTACCACGGACTCGCTGAAGGCGCCCGGCGTCACGACGGCCAAGCTGCCGGACTTCGACGGCGCCACCCGCGAGGATCGCCGCCGGCGGATCCCGATCGGCGTGCTGGCGCCGAGCCAGCCCTACATCTATTCGCCGATGACCGTCGTGCTCGGTCCCAAGGCCAAAGACAAGATCAAGGAGCGCAAGATCAAGGATATCGGCGATCTCGCCGGCCTTCGCCTGACGATCGAAAGCGGCACGCTGGGCGACGCCATCCTGATGACCTTCGACAAGGGAAAGCTGATCGACGACATCACGCACCTCGTTCCGGGGCGCAGCGACCTACTCGGAGAGTTGGAACGCGGCGAATTCGACGCCACATTGCTCGACCTGCGCCGCTTCGACGCCTACCGCGCTGAACATCCCGACACCAGGATCACGGCCTCGGGCTACTATTATCCGATCGGCGCCAACCGCGGTTACGTTGCGCTCGAAACCGACAAGGCCCTGCTGGAATCGGTCAACAAGGTCCTCACCGACCTGCAGGCCAAGGGCACCATCGCGGAGCTCGGCAAGGCTGCCGGCCTCACCTGGCTTCCGCCGCGCGAGCCGATCATTCTCGGCGATGTCTGGCTGAAGATTCTGAACCGGTGATGCCGGCGATAGCTATCGCAAATAGCTCGCCAGATTCATGCTCTGGATCTTGGAGATCGCCGAATAGGACGCCGTCAGCTGCGCCTGATAGGTCGAAAGCTGTGCCGTCACGGCCGCGACATCGACGCTGGTGAGGTCCGTCGACAGCGTCTTCGCAAAATTCTGGTAATCGCTCTGGTTTGTGCTGGCGGTCTCGATCTGCGACGCCGCGGCCGACAACTTTGCCTGCACGGTGGATGTGGCATCCAGCGCATTGCTCGCGAGGTCGAGCGCCTGCGTGATGTCGCTCGACGACAGCGTCGTGCTGTTGCCGACGTATTTCAGCAACCGCATGACCTGCTCGAATGCTGGATTGTCGGCGGTGACGCCGTACGAGATCGACTGGCTGTCCGACACGCGCACGGACGCGATCTCGCCGTCGCCCTTGTAGTAGCTGGTGTCTGATGTCGTCAGCGATCCGGTGCCCGTCCCATAGCTCGACAGGTCCGCCGGCGCGGTGTTGGTGCGGGCGCCGCTGAAGACATATTCGCCGTCATACTGGGTGTTGAGCAGCCCCTGCATCTGCGCCATGGCCTGCTGCGCATAGTTGATCACCGATGCCGTCGCCGTGCTGCTGCCGGTGGTGGCCGCGCTGAGCTGGGTCCGCAGCTGCGTGATGATGTCGGTCATCGACCCGACCGCCGAATACATCACCTGCACCTTGTTATCGGCGAGTTGGCTGGCATCGATATAGGACTGCGCGCGCGTCACCGACACCTGCAAATTGATGACGCGCCCGGCGCCGGAACCGTAGCCGCCGAAATCCTCGGATTGCAGCCCGGAGGACTCCTGCACCTGCTCGTTGGCCATCACCGCCTGCACCCGCAACGCGTTTGATATCATCTGGTCCGACTGTGCAAAGGTGGCAACGCGCATCATCATGACGACGGCCTCGGGTTCAGCTGGCGCTCATCGCGGTCATCAGCGCCGAGAACATGGCATTGATGGCGGTAATGATCTGGGACGCGGCGGCGTATTTGTTCTGCAAAGCACTCAGATTTGCGGATTCCTCGTCAATGTTGACGCCAGACTGCGACGACAGCGAATTCGCATAGGTCGACTGCGCGGTTTGCTTGGCGGTGTAGGCCGCCGACGCCTGGGTCGCCTTGCCAGCGGCGTTGGCGACGATAGCGGCCGCGTAGTCCGTGAAAGAGCCTGTGGTCGCGCCGAGGCCGCCGGCCATGCCGAAATTGGTCGCCCCCGTCAGCGCGCTCGAGAGCGCGTTCACCACCGTTGCCGAGCCCGGCGACAGCACCGAGTTTCCGGCGGTCAGCGTGGACGACGCATCGAGCGTCGCCGTCGGCGGCGCCGCCGAGCCATTGAGGATGTCGCTGCGAACGGCGATGTCGAACGCGCCGGTCCCCGTGATCAGGTCGTTGAACCCGAAGTAATCCGAAAAGCCCTGAGCCGCACTGCCGACCGCGCTCGTCATCTCGTTGATCGCAACGCCGTTGCCGGATGTGGTCGTCGAGATCGACAAGTGTCCGTTGGCATCGACCGAAGCTGACAGCCCCGAGATGCCGTTGATCGCGGTGGCGAGATCACCGACCGTAGCGTAGGACGACAGATCGAGATCCTGGTAGGACACCAGATTGCCGCTCTTGTCCGCAACCGCGATGCGCACCGTGCCGGTTGCCGACAGCGGCGTCGTGCTGCTCACGGTGGCGGCTCCGGTGAGGCTGGCCGGCGGCGGCACCGACGTGCCCTGGTTCGACACCGCGTTGACGCTCGCGGCAAGCTGCCTGGCCAGCTCATCGAGTTGCGACTGCGCCGCCGGCAGCGTCTGGTCGCGCAGCGTGATCAGCGCGCTGACCTTGCCCGAGGAGATCTGCGAGGTGATGTCGACGCCATTGACGGTGATGCCGCTGAAACCGCTCGACGATCCCGCGCTATACGTCGTCGACGCCGTGACGCTGGGCAGCGCCGTATAGCTCAGCGGATGCGCCGTGCTATCGACCAGCGCCTGCCCCGAGCTGGTATAGATCTGCAGATCGCCGCTCGACGTGGTAAAATAGCTCACATTCATCATCGACGCGAGATCCTGCAGCGCACTGTTGCGCTGGTCCTCCAGATCGGCCGTCGACTGCCCGGCTGCCGCTTGCTGCTTGATCTGCTTGTTGAGGTCGGAGATCTGCTGCAGGTCGGAATTGATATCGGTGACCGACGATGCGATGTCCTGGTCGGCATTGGAGCGCAGCGTCTGGATGCCGCTAGAGGTCTGCTGCAGCTGTGTCGTCACCGCCGCAAGCGCGCTGACGGCGTTCGATTGCAGCGACGCGCTGCTCGGCGTGCTCGCCAGCGACGACAACGCCGACTCGAATGCCGCGATCGTGTTGGCCAGCGAGGTGCCCGTTGTGGAGCTGTCCGAGCTCGATGTGCTGCCATAGAGCTGCTGGAGCTCGGTCAGAAAACTGTTGGTGGTATCGGCGGCGCCGAGATCAGAATCGGCCCCGACCAGCGACTTCAGGAGCAGCTCGTCGACCGCGCTGCTGATCCCCGTGATCGTGACGCCGGTACCGACACCGGAAGTGACGCTGCTGCTCTGGTTGGCGGTCTTCGCGGTATAGCCCTTGGTATCGGCATTGGAGATATTGGCCGAGGCTACGCTGATCTGCACCTGCGTGGCTGACAGCCCGCTGAATGCGATGCTTCGTGCGATATCGAGCGACGACACGACCAACTCCCTCCGGCACCGGCCCGATCAGGCCCGCACATTGGTGCCATAGGACATCGCGGGCGTGACGCGACGGCCGCCGGCGCCATAAGGCGATACGTTGGCGATCTGCTCGCGGATCGCCTGCATGATCGCCTCGATCCTGCGATTGCTGGCATCGATCGCCGCACGCAGCCGCATCACGTTCTCGTCCATCGTCATGCGCAGCTTCAGGATCCGGTCCATCAGCTGCTCGCGCAGCACGCGATCCTGAACGTTGAGATTTGCCGTCTTGCCAACCGCCTCCGCCACACACTGCTCGAACAGGGTGGCAAGGCGGTGCTTCTCGTCGACCTGCTTCAGTCGCGAGGCCGGCAAGCCCTTGGCGAGTTCGACATTCTCCTCGTTCACGATCGCGATCAGATTGTCGATCAGCGCGATCAACGACCTTGCGCGCTCGTCATTTCCCGCGGGATTGATCTTGATGTTGCGTTCCGGTGTCATGTCATCGCTCCCGTTCAAGCTAGTGTCCGCGACGCAGGGCGCGAACCGATTGTGCGCTGCGCCCGTACGCGGTGATTGCCGTTACCCGGACCGCGGCCCGGTTGAGTTCATGGTCGAGCCGCGCGCATTCGCGCATTAGCTGGTCCCGCAACGTTCCGACATCGTCGAGCAACGCACGAAGCTGCGCGCGATCGTCCGGCCGGACCGCAGCGGCCTTCGCCTTCAGCCGCTGAAGCCTGACCAGCAAGCGGTCATTTTGCTTTTCGGTCATCATCGCGACACCGCCGAGATCAGCGTATCGAACATCTTGTCGACTGTGGTGATCACCTGCGAGGCCGCCGAATAGGCCTGCTGCGCCGAGATCATGTTGGAGAACTGGCCGCTGGTATCGGTGGTGCTCGACTCCAGCTCGCTGCCGTAGATCGTGCCGGCGCCGTTGGTGCCCGAGGTCTGCAGCGTGGCGTTGCCGGAAGCTGCCGTCGCGGAGTACATGCCGTCGCTAGCCGCGCTCAATCCGTTGGGGTCGCTGAAGGTCGCGACCGCAATCTTGTAGATCGCGATCGTCTGCCCGTTGGAGTAGGTGGCGTCGACCACGCCCCCCTTGCCGATCGAAATGCTGCTCAGCTTGCCATAGGGCAGACCGTCCGACGTGATGCTGGTGAGATCGACGGCTGGCGTGGTCTCGCCCGATGAATACTGCGTCAGGCCGTCGGTCTTGCCGGCCGTACCGAGATTGAGCGTGATGGCCGTGCCGTTGGCGGCAGAACTGTCGGCCGCCCCATCCTTCCAGCCCGTCACCGAGATGACGGGAGGGCTCGGGCTGGTCGAGGCGAGCGAGCCGTCGCTGTTGAAGGTGATATCCACCGTATCGGTGATCGTGCTGGCACTGTCTGTCGTGGAGTCCGACGCGAGCTTTGGCGTCTCGAAACTGGCCTGCCAGCTGTTGTCGGCGGTCTTTTCCCAATCGATCTGGATCGTGCTCGCCGTGCCAAGCGAATCGTAGACCGTCATCGAGCTATTGAAGGTCGCACCGACCGCGGCATCGGCCGGCAGGTTCGCCGCGACCGTGGTTTTGGTGGTGGCGCTGCCGCTGGTGGACGCCACCTGCGTATTGATCGGTCCGAGGCTCGCGGCAGAGGCATTGCCGACGATGTTGCCGTCAGCGTCGGTCCGCCAGCCCTCGAGGTAGTTGCCGTTGTTGACGAGATAGCCCAGATTGTCGGTGGTGAACGCGCCGTTGCGTGTATAGGAGGTGGTGCCGCCGGACGTCGCGTTGGTTGTGACGAAGAAGCCGCTGCCCTGGATCGCGACGTCGGTGGCGTTGGTGGTCGCGGACAACAAGCCCTGCTGGGTGATGTTGGCGCGGCCGGACACCGTGACGCCGCCGGACGTGTATGAGGTGGCGCTGTTCGACGCGGTCACCAGATCCTGGAACATTGCCGACGTAGTCTTGTAACCCGTGGTATCGGCGTTGGAAATGTTGTCGGAAATCATTGCCAGCGACTGGCTCTGCGCGTTGAGCGCCGAGATCGCTGAGGAAAGAGCACCAGTAAGACTCATGATATGACTCCGGAGGCAATCAGGACGTGACGCCGATGATGTTGGCGGCGCTGACGGGGACGCCGTTCACGAGCAGCGAGGGCGTCGAGCCGGAGGCATCGATGCCGGTCACCGTTCCCGTCATCGTGGTGTAGCTGAGCAGCGAGTTTCCGGCGGAGTCGGTCGCAGTCACCTGAATCGTGTACTGGCCGCCGTCCTTGAGCTGGGTGCCGTCGGCGGACTGGCCGTTCCAGGTGAAGGTGTTGGAGCCGGCGGTTCCGGTCCCCTTGCCGCTCCACACCGTGTTGCCCGAGGAGTCCTGGATCGTGATCGCGACGTTGGACGCAGCCGAGGTGAGCGAGTAGCCGAAGGTCGCCGAGCCGTTGGTCAGCTCCGCCGTGTTCGTCTTCGCCTCGACGGTGTGGCCGATATAGTTGACCGAGTTGAGCGTCACGAGGCTCGAGAACGAGCTCGCCAGCGACGTCATGCTGGCGTTGGTCGATTGCTGCTCGGTGAAGTTGGCGTAGGAGGTGAGCTGGTTGATGAAGTCGGTCGTGCTGGTGGCGTTCAGCGGATCCTGGTTTTGCAGCTCGCTGACGAGAAGGTTGAGGAAATCGGTCGAGCTCATCCCCATCGACGCGCTCGACGACGAGCTCGACGTGGTGGAAGTTGCAGCAGTTGCCGAGGAAACGGTCATGACAAGGCTCTCTTCGCCGCGGGATGCGCGACGGAACGCGGTGGAACATTGGGGTCGTGATGTCGTTCGCAGATAAAACGGATGACGCGCCGATTTCAGGCGCGGATTCATCCACCCGCAATCACTTGATGAATCGGCGGAACTTGCCGTGTCCGTTGCGGGTTCGCGGCTCGCAGGCGTGCATCTCGCCGCGAGAGCCCGCGGAGAGCTGCAAAGGCAATGCGGAGCGTTTTAGAGCGAAAGGCTGATCGGCAGATCCGGCTCGCCGAGCATCAATGCCGGCGGCGTCAATGCGGGCAACAGGCAGAGGGCCAGCAGCAGCGCCGGCAGCACCTTGCCTTGCTGTGCGGATTGGTCCGGTGCTTGTGCATCGTTCGGCTGATCGTCAGCCGAGGCCGGCCCCGAAGCGGGCTTCTGGGGCAACTTCGCCGCCGCGGTCACGATGCGGTCGGCAAGACCCTTGGGTGCGCGAACCGGCGGCGCCGCGAGCCCGCCGCGTACTGCACTCGCCTCCTCGTAGAGCGTCCGCGCCTCGGCCGAAGATGCCAGGAGCTGGACGGCGGCAAGACGTTGATCGTCGGGCCAGCGGGACAGATCCTCCCCCAGCCGGTCGATCAGGTCTTCGAATGTCGCAACGTCCATCGCGCGCGCAGATCCAGCCTCGTCGCCAAGGCTGTCATAAAGCATTCGCGGGACGGCGGAAATCAATTTCCGCCGCTGCCGCATCAGGTCCAGCATGGTGCTTGCCGCACGGCTATTTTCCCCAACCAGGGCGCCCGCCCAGGCCCCTTGCTGCGCCCGCTAACCGCCCTCGCCGGGTGATTCTCGGCCCTCCCCGGGCTCAGCGGCCGGCGGCTGATTCGAGCGTCTTGTCGAGTGCCCTGGCCTTGGCGGCCTTGCCGGCGGTCGCCTCGACGAACTTCCAGGCGTCGCGCAGTTCCGCCAGGCTCGCGATGATGCGCCGGAAATTGTCCCTGGCCTGCGGCCGGCCATAGGAGCGCAGGCACGCCATGATCAGGGCGTTATAGGTGCGGTAGAGACGATCGGCCATCGCGCCGCCACGGGTGAAGTCGAGATTGTGGCTCAGCCCGCGCAGGATCGCGGTCGCCCGTGTCAGATAGATGTGCCCTTCCTCGAAGCGCTTCGCCTCGTGCGCTTCCAGCGCCTTCTGCAACAGCGTGATCGCGCCGTCGCACAGCATCACCACCGCCTTCAGCGGCGGAACCGCCACCGCGGCGGATCGATAGGCATTGTTGGCGTGGTAGGCGGTCGCGTTCTGGGTCATCAGTTACTCGATGCTGCGTCTAGGAGTGCTTTCAGGTAGCCCAGCGTATTGTTCGCGCTTTCGATGGCCGCCTGGTAATTGGCGTATTGAACCTGCAGCTGAGCCTTGAACGTCGCCGCATTGCTCTGAATGTCGCTGACCTGGGACTGCAGGTCGGTGTCGCGCGACTGCAAGTTGGTGATCATGGTCTGGAGTTGACCGCTGGTTCCGGAACTGGTGTGCGCGAGCTGGTAGAGCTGCGTCGCCAAACCGGACGACGATGTCACCGTGATCGACTGCGAGGTCGAGCCCGTATAGGTGAAGGCCATACCGGCGTAGATCGTTCCTGAATTGCCGATGATGGTGTTGCCGACCAGCGAAAAGCCGGAGCTGTCGCCGCCGACCGAGGCTCCGGTCAGCGTACCGGTGGAGTCCACCGTGAGGTCGAGCGTGAAGGATTGCGGCGATGTGCCGGTATTGACCACACTGAGCTGGCTGGACGAAGTGGCGGTCTGCGCCGACAGCAGCTGGGTGACGCCGGCGAGATTTTGCGTCAGCACCGTCGACAGCGTTCCGGTATCGAGCTGGAGCTCGTTGTTCTCATTGAAGGACAGGCCGAGATCGGCCATCGTCATGCCGCCGACCGTCCCGCTGAGCACCTGCTGCAGCTGGGTCATGAGATCGCGCATCGTGCTGTCGCCGAACAGCACCGCGCTCGACGCGGCCGTGCCGTCGGAATTCTGCGCCGACTGCGCGATCACCTGGTCGCGAAATGCGTTGTAGTTGGTGACGAAGGTCTGCAGCGCTGACGTGATCTGGCTGGTGTCGGTCTCGATGCTGATGTTGAGGCTGGTGCCGCTCGGCGTCGGCTGCAGCAGGTCGAACGTGACGCCGGACAGGACGTCGGAAATGTCGTTGGTGTTACGCGTGAGCGCGATGCCGTCGAGGGTGAACTCCGCGGACTGCGACTTCTGCAGCACGTCGGTGAACGCCTCGGACGTGTCGGTGACGCCGAGCTCGTTCAGGATGTCATCGCCCGACGTCGACGAATAGGCGATGTCAGCGGCGTCGTGCGTCCCCGTCAGCACCATCTCGTAGGACCCGCTCGACACCTGGACGATGGAGGCCTGGACATTGGTGGTCGAGGTCTGGGCGTTGATGGTGTCGACGATATCCTGCATCGACATGCCGCTGGTGATCGAGATCGCCGTGCTGGTGCCGCCGGACAGGCCGAGCGAGAAAGTGCCGGAGAGGCCCAGCGCCATCGAGCTGCTCGACTGCGAGGAGCCGATCACCTTCTGCGCGGTTGCGAGCTGGGTGATCTGGAGCGTGTGATCGCCGGTCGCCGAGCCGCTGTTGACGCTCATGTTGAGCGCCGACGAGGCGCTGACGTCACCGGTGGACGAGATCGTCGCCGCCCGGGTGGCGAACGCGTTGGTGGCAATCGAATTGATGATCGAGGTGCTGAGCGACGACAACCCGGTCGCCAGCGTCGACAGCTCGGTCTGCAGCGATTGATAGGCCGTGATCTTGGCCTGGTTCGCGGTGATCGTCGTGGTGATCGAGGTCGCCGCTGCGAGCTTGGCGTTGACCTCGGCCTCGATCAGGGCATCCCAATCGATGCTGGTCGAATTGGTCGTGCCGGTCGTTGTCACCGTGCTGGCGGAACTGGTCGACGTCGTGTTTGATGTGCTCGAGGTGGCGCTGCTAACCGTCATGTCGACACTTCCGCCGCGATAGGAACCGGGCCGGCATCATGCCGGCCCGATCGATCTTTCGAATTAGCCGAGCAGCTTCAGCAGGTACTGCGGCATCTGGTTCGCCGCGGTTTCAGCGGAGACCGCGGCCTGGGTCTTCACCTCGGCCGAGGACAGCGTCGCCTGCTCGGAGGCGATATCGACGTCCTTGATCGCCGAGTTGGCCGATTGCAGGTTCTGGGTCTGGGTCGAGATCGAGTCGGCGCTGAAGTTGAAGCGGGATTCCTGAGCACCGATCTCGGCGCGTGCGGACGAAACCTTGTCGATCGCGGTGTCGAGAGCCGTCATCGCGCTGGTGGCGCTCGACAGGCTGGACACATCGAGCGACGTCACGGACAGCGACGAGGCCGTGAGGCTCGTCAGCGTGATCGTGATGGTGTCGGCCGAGGTCGAACCGACCAGCACCGAGACGCCCGAGGAGAACACGCTCGAACCGTCGAGCAAGCTCTGGCTGCTGTAGCGGGTTCCGCTGGCGATCGAGTCGATTTCGCCCTTGAGCTGCGTGAATTCCGAGTTGATGTAGGCGCGGCTAGAATCGGCCACGGTGCCCGAGGCGGACTCGGAAGCCAGCGACTTCATGCGGGCCAGGATGTCCGAGATGTTGGAGGCGCCGCCGTCGGCGGTCTGCAGGATCGAGGTCGCCTGCGCCGCGTTGGTGGCGGCCTGCTGCAGCGTCGTGATGTCGGAGGAGATGCGGGTCGAGATCGCAAGACCGGCCGCGTCGTCGGAAGCCGAGGTGATGCGCGAGCCGCTCGACAGCTTCGACAGCGCGCTGGTTTCCTGCTGCGAGTTGATGTTGAGGTAACGGACCGCGGAGTTCGCGGCGGTGTTGGTGGAGATTGCCGGCATGAGTAGCTCCTGTGCTGATGGGGCATGGCATGCCGCATCGTGAAAAAGAGAGGTGACGCGGATCCAGCCCCCGTCCGCCCGATCAAACGGGCCGGCCGCCGGTGGTCAGGCGCAAAATCTTCAGAAGCTGGAATTTATGGTTAGCAGTCGGTAAACGCGCCGCGCAGGTCGCGCTCGTGCCGCTTCAGCATCTCGCGCAGCTGCTGCCGTCCTCGCTTCAGCAGCGACTCCACCGCGGCCACGGTCGTGTCCATGACCTCGGCGATCTCGCCGTTGCTCATGTTCTCGTGATACGACAGGATCACTGCGACGCGCTGCTGCTCGGGCAGGCGCTGCATCGCGACCTCCAGCAGATTGCCGATCTCGTTGCGCTCGATCACGGCGGAGGCATCGAGCTGGGTGTCTGCGACCTCGGGCACGACATCGACATTCTCGGTGCGCGGCTTGCGGCGCAGATCGATGCAGCGGTTGCTGACGACGCGATAGAGCCAGGTCGAGAACTTTGCGCGGCCATGCTGCCAGCGGCCGCGATGGGTCCACACTTTCAGCATCGTGTCCTGCACGACGTCTTCGGCGTCGGCGGCGTTGCCGACGATGCGCAGCGCGATCGCGTAGGCGCGATCGACGTGGCGTTCGACCAGAGCACGAAATGCCGTCTCGTCGCCGGCGGCGAGACGGTCGAGCAAGTCCTTGTCTTCGTCGTGGATCTCGACGGTGTCGAGCGGGCCCGCATCGGCAACGGTGGGGACGTTGCTCCACGGAGCAGCCGCTTCGGCCGGTGCAACCGCGGCCGGCGTGGCCTCCACTTCGGCCGGTGCCCTCATATCAAGCGCGTAACTCATCCGCCGCTCTCCAACCAACGCCGCTGGCACACATTCCATGCGGCTTCTGAGCGTTGAACGGAGGGGTCCAGCAAACCAGGCGAACTTTTTTCGTTATTTTTCAAACGCTTAGCTGGATGTTTTTGCCGACCGCCCGGCAAAAGCTGCCGCTGCGCGCAGGCGCAGGGAAAAATGCGACGGAGTTTGGAGCAGTCGTTCAGCATCGCCTCGCATTTCCGCGGAAGAGATCGTCGCGTCGGAAAACGCTGTTGTCACACCAACTAACGCCACGCGAACCCATGCATGCGCCGAGCATGCGAGTGACTCACCGCCGTTGGTCGCCATCTTGCATTCGACGATTGCGACCAGGCAATTTTTTCCGAATCACTGTTTCGACGTTATCGGATTTTTTGAATCTGTCAGTCGCGAAGCGCGCGTTTTCGAATCCCGCATCAACTTTTTTGAACTGTCGCGCCTGATTTGTCTCACGCGCGCGTTCAACGCATGAGGACTGGCGGGAATTTTGCGCATGACGATCATGACGGCCGACGCGACGCGTCGAGCGCAGAATGTTTCTGCATGTTCATTCGATGTTTTCGATACATTTCTGTTGCGCGCCTGCACGACGCCGGATGGCGTATTTGAAAGGGTTTTTCAGCGTTGCTGCATTGCTGAAAAATTTCCGAACATGTCCGCCAGTTTCGTTCAACATCGAATCCAGGCGGAGGCGCGGGCGCGCAAAGTATCGCAGGAGCGGTGCGGCTCAACTGAAGTGCGCATCGCCGACATC
Organism: Bradyrhizobium sp. USDA 4504; assembly: GCF_054063995.1. Lineage (NCBI taxonomy): Bacteria > Pseudomonadati > Pseudomonadota > Alphaproteobacteria > Hyphomicrobiales > Nitrobacteraceae > Bradyrhizobium > Bradyrhizobium sp. USDA 4504. The sequence continues at coordinate 4,482,647 of NZ_JBSSGV010000001.1, forward strand.
TACAAATACTTTCCGTTCAGGCTGTTCGGCCTGAGCCGCGATGCGCTGCACGATCTTGCGCAGATCGAGTTCGAGACCGAGCTCGAGCTCTGCCGCGCCAATCCCGAAATGCTCGAGCAATATCTGGACATGAAGCGCGGCGGCTTTCGCGTCGGCTTCATTTCCGACACCTACTGGAGCACCGACCAGCTCGCGCAGCTGCTGCGTTCCTGCAGTCCCGGGCTGAGCTGGGATTTCCTTTATGCGTCCTGCGATCACGGCAGCAGCAAGAGCGAGGCGCTGTTTGAGGCCTATCTCGCCGAGCAAGGCATCGACGCGGCAAGCTCGTTCCATGTCGGCGACAACCACACCGCCGATATCAAGGGCGCGCGCCGTCACGGCATCCGTCCGCGCTACTACCCGCAGGTCGGCGCGGCGCTGGCTTCCAAGTTTCAACGCGAGACATCGATCTTTGAATTGCTGTGCCCCGATCAGCCGTCGCGGCTCGACTGCGGCGCCCGCACGCTGCGGCGCGCGGTGACGGCGAAGAGCGCGGAGCCTGCTCCCGCTTTCGACCTCGGCGTGACCGTGCTCGGCCCGGTGATGGCGGCGTTCGACGCATTCATTTCTGCGCGGCGCAGCGCGCTTGCTCGCGAGGGCGCGCGCGTTGCGGTCGGCTTCCTCGGCCGCGACGGCCTGCTGCCGCATCGCGTCTGGCAGGCAAACCACGGCGAGACCGGCGCCTATATCGAGATCAATCGTCGCGTCAGCCTGGTCGGGTCTGCCGATACGCTCGAACCACTCTGTGAGCTGCTGGGCCGGGTCGTCAAGATCGACGCGGCGACCTTTATCGACATCGTCAAGGTGCAGCCGCCCGCCGTGATGAAGTTCTTCGCGCAGTATCCCGACGGCATTGCCAGCGGCCGCGAACTCGCCGACGCCCTGCCTGATCTGATGGACCCGCGCGAGATCACCGATATCGCTGCCGGTGTCCGGACCCGTTTGCTGACCTATCTTCGCGCGCATATCCTGGATTTCGATGGCTGCACCGATCTGATCCTGGTCGACCTCGGCTATTCCGCAAGCGTGCAGAAGTCGTTGCGGCGAATTTTCGATCGCGAGGGCATCCGCATCCGCCTGCACGGCGCCTATCTGCTGACGCTTGACGATGCCTTCGACGACATCGCCGATGACGACACCGCGGAGGGCCTGATTTCGGATCGCGTCGTCACGCCGCACGTCAAGCGCATGCTGATCCGCAACGTCGCCTTGCTGGAGCAGCTGTGCTGTTCTAGGGAAGGATCGGCGCGGGATTATCGCAGCGGTGAGGTATTGCGCGAGGGTGATCAGCGCCCGGCCGCCCAGCTGGCGCTGGCGACCGAGGTGCAATCCGGAACGCTGGCCTATGTTTCGCGCGCCCGCGAGCTGGCACCACGCTACGGATTGCAGCCCGATGCCGCCCCCGCGGTCGCGGCGCGCTGGACCGCCGCCGTGCTCGGCCGCCTCCTGCTGCTGCCGGACGATGATGAGCTCGCGCTGCTCGGCGGCATCAAGCATGACGTCAATCTCGGCACCCCGGCGCTGGCGCCATTGCTCGATGCCGACTTCGTCAATGATAGCATCATCGCCCGCGGCCTCATGACCGCCTGCACGGCTCCGGCGCCCCCGATGTGGCTGGCGGGCAGCTTTGCCGCCCTGTCGCCGTCGCATGCCTATCTCTACACGCTGTTCGGCGCCAATCGCCTGCCCGCTAGCGTGTTCGGCGAAGCGCTGTGCGGGACGCTGCAGGTCGGTCTGTTCGAGCGGAACGGCCAGGCGTCGCTGGAGGCGATCAGCGTCTATCACACCGGGCTCGGCGATCTTCGCCTGCGGATCCCGCTGTCGCGCCGGATGGCAATCGCGACTATCGTGCTGCCGCTGGCCAAGCTCACCCGCGACGGGATGCTCCACGGCATCACGGTCCAATATGGCGAGAGCGCCGCGAAAGCCGCCGAGGGTTCGAACGTGACAGCGATCGCCGAGGGACGGCTCATCGATGTCGGCCTCGAACGGCGCGGCCGTCACTTCCGCGCCACCAGTGACGACGGCATGCTGCTCATCCCCGTCGACGGCTTCGAAGACGACGTCGCCATCTACACGGTCGCGCTGACCGCCCTCGACCATGACCGCATCCTTGCGGTCGCGGACCGCGACGGCAACGGCGCCGCTTCGGCCACACTGACCTGGCGCAGCGCCAGAGGCATGCCGACAACGAACAACAACAGCTGATTTGTCCGCCTGATCCGGCCGCCCCGCACGTAGAAGGTTAACGAGGGGTAGTGCGGGCATGACTTCTGTTGACACGGCGCAAGCTGACGGCTTGCAGACGAACTTCGACCAATTGCTGGCGGCGAACGGCATCCGGATGAGCGCGGCGCAGCGCCGGCGGCTCGCATGGTTGTCGGAGCGGCTCGGACCCGCGGTCGTCCATCAGGCCAGCTCAGTGCCGGCGAGGGACCATGGCGTCATCATCCTCGTCGAGCCGCCGAGCGGCCCCGCCGCCGAGATGCTTTACCGGTCGCTTCGCGCCAACTGCGCGGTCGTCGTCCCCTTCGGCGAGAATCCCGCCTTCGACTTCCTGAAATCCAAGTTGACCGACTTCGGAACGATCGGGCCGAGCTTCGATGGCCCGCATGAGATGTGGTGGGGCGGCCTCAATTGGCGCCCGATCGCGCCCGAGCAAGGCTCAAGGTCCGAGGCATCGCTGCGCGTGGTCTCCTGCTATCCCCGCGCTTGCGGCGACGACCATGCCCGCGCTCTCCGCGACAAGCTGGCCGAATTTCGGATCCCCTGCGATATCGCACCGATCGACACCGCAGACGGCGAGCACATGCGCGCAGCCGAGAAATCCGCCTTCTTGCTGCGGATGTGGGAGCAGCATCGCGAGCCGCTGCTGTTCATCGAGGCCGACGCAGTCCTCAGCGAGCCGCCAATGCTGCCGTCGTCCCTCGCATGCGACATCGCGCTTCACAAATGGAACCGGTGGGAAATGTCGGCGCGCACCCTCTATCTCGCCCGTTCGCCCGCCGCCGAAGCGGTGCTGCGCAACTGGCATCACATCGCGAGCGCCTATCCCGCGGTCTGGGAAGGCTATCTGCTCGACCAGGCCTGGAGCCTGACATCGTCACAGATGGCGCTCGACACCGTCTGGCTGCCGCGCTCATACCACGCTCCGGCCGAAGACGCCGGCACGCCCCGCCACACCACGGTCGTTCACGACCTGCCCACCGACAGCAGCGATCTTGGACCGGACGCCGAATTCGGCGTCGCGATGCGGGCCGCGCGGCGCGCCGGCCGCAGCGGCGGCCGTGACGCCATGATCGTGATCCGGTCGCAGGCGGCCTCGAATGATGCGATCACCGTGATCATGCGCGATATCGCGGACAGCGACGCGCGCGAAATGGCTGCCAGCATCGAGGCGGTCACCGGCGCGTTCGCAGCCGATTGCGGCGGGTTCGGCCGGCTCGAGCTCGCACTCTGCCCCTGGCAGGACGATATCCGCGCGGCGAAATCGGCCGCGAAAAGCGCAAATAACCGCATCATCGAGATCGCGCCGTGGCAGGCGCTGCCGGCCGACCTGTTCCGCACCGTGGGCCAGTCCCGCGATGCCGGCAGCGTCGTCGTGATGGCCGGGCAGCACGGCTGATTAGCGCCGGAAAGACAGAGCAAGGGAAGGACATCGACATCATGAAGACAATCATCCTTCTTACCGGCGTCGCCAACCAGCAATTCGCGCTTACCGAGCTGTTGAAGGCACACAATCCGGCGCTGTCATTCCGCTGCGCGGTAACGGCCGACGAGCTCGCCGCGATCGAGCCGGAGGTCTTGCGCGAGGCCCGGCTGTTGGCCTTCACCGCCAGCGTCATCGTGCCGGAGCACATTCTGGCGGCGCTCGGCCACGGCGCCTACAATTTCCATCCCGGCCCGCCGCAATATCCCGGCTGGGCGCCGGCGCATTTCGCGCTCTATGACGGTGCCCGCACCTTCGGCGCAACGGCCCATGTGATGGCCGCGCGCGTCGACTCCGGCCCGATCGTCGGGGTCGAGTCCTTCATCATTCCCGACAAGATCAGCGTGCGCGGGCTCGAACAGATCGCCTATGTGCGGCTTGCCCATCTGTTCTGGCGGATGTCGCGCGATCTCGCCTGCAATCCCACGCCGTTGGCGGAATTGGAGATCGCCTGGTGCGGAATCAAGAGCACCCGACAGATGTACCGCGAGATGTGTGAGCTTCCCACCGGCATCAACCCCAGTGAGCTGGCGCGCCGGATCCGCGCCTTCCACGACGACTTTCGCGGCATCCCGCTGACCTGCTCGTTGCACGGCATCCGCTTCCAGCTGGCAACGACTGCCATGCAGGTGCCCGAGGCACCACAGGTGGTCTCGCCGCCGCTCGCCGCGGCCTCCTGAGACTTGGCCTCAACCGCGCGTCGCACGGCCCCGGACCTCGCGGCGCTGCTGCAAGTGCGCCCTCACAGCACGCTCCGCGGCGCGCGCGGAGCCGAAATAGCCGCCGTCGAGGACGTCAAAGGCGCGGTCGGAGGAGAAGAAGCAGAAGCCGCGGCTATCGCTGACGACGATGCCAGCGGTGCGATCCGATACTTCGATGACATAGGCTTGGGACATTTGGGTTTGGGACATGCGTGTTCGATCGCCGAATGACGGCGCTCCAGTCAGATTGTCGGATGCTTTGGATTTGTCGAAGCGATCAACAACAACAGACGCCGGTCGCCGCCGAGACGCAGCGATGCTGCATGCGGCTTCGCATGTCGCACATCAAGCTGCGGTGGTCGTGTCTCATTGCGGTGGCCTTGAACAACGCGGAGTATCGCGCAGCAATATCCGGCCGAACCGCGCGGCGGTCAATGAAATGGCTGACCAAAGATAAGAGCCCGGCGCGACGCCTCATTCGCGGCCAGCGGAAAAACAGCACAGTTTTGGTGGTGACGGTCGTGGAGCGCTGAATTGGCCGGACACCGTGCATCCCGGTGCCCGGCCAAGGTCGCTCAGGGCAGGATCGGCGGGTGATAGGTGAAGGTCGCCATCAGGATCGCCGCCAACAGCATCACGATCGGGAAATGGATGAAGAACTGCACCGAGGTGTAGCCGATCAGATCCTTCGACTTCAGGCCGAGGATGCCGAGCAGCGGCAGCATCCAGAACGGGTTGATGAAGTTCGGCAGCGTCTCGGCGATGTTGTAGACCATCACCGTCCAGCCGAGATGCGCGCCGATGTCGTTGGCCGCCTTCATGATGTAGGGCGCCTCGATGATCCACTTTCCGCCCGCCGACGGCACGAAGAAGCCGAGCAGCGCCGAATAGATTCCGACCAGGAACGAAAACACGGTGGAATTGCTGGAGGCGCCGACGAACCAGTGTGCGATCGTGTCCGACAGCGTCGTGCCGCTGCTGTTCGGGACCTTGGTCAGGATCTGCGCAATGCCGGCGTAGAACGGAAACTGCAACAGTACGCCGGAGACACTCGGCATCGCCTTCGAGAACGACTCGATGAGGCTGCGCGGACGCCAGTGCAGCACGATGCCGAGGATGAGGAAGACGAAATTATAGGTGTTGAGGCCGGACAGCGTGATCAACGGATTGCCCGACTGGAACGTCTGCCACAACCAGCCGGCGGCAAGGAGCGCGATCAGGATCGTCAGCAGCGGGCTGAACTCGAGCCAGTCGCCCGGACGCGCCGGCTTCCTGGCCTCGATGCGATCATTGCCGAGCGCAACGCCGAGGTCTTCCGCCGTCCTGGCCTGCTCGGGCGCCGGCGTCGTGAAATAGCAGATCGCAGCAGAGACCACGGTCACCATCACGACGGTGACCATATTCTGCCAGGTCAAGATGGTTTCGGAGAAACCGATCACGCCGGTGATCGGCAGAAGCGATGCCGGAATGCTGCCGGCATTGGCCTGCAGCTGCGCGGCCGAGGACGTGATGCCGAGCGTGAAGCCGCAGCCGAGCCCGAGATAGCCGGCGGCGCCGGCCGCCCGGTAGTCGAGCCTGATGTCGGTGCGCCGAGCGATCTCCCGCACCAGAAGGCCGGAGAAGATCAGACTCAGGCCCCAGTTCAGCAGCGACAGGAAGATGCTGAGCACGCCGACAAAGACCACGGCGCCGCGCCCGGTCTTCGGCACGCTGGCGAGCCGCGCCAGCACGGCCGCCACCGGCGGCGACATCGCCACGACATAGCCGCCGATCGCGACCAGCGCCATCTGCATCGTGAAGGGAATCAGGTTCCAGAACCCGTCACCAAAGGCGCGGCTGACGGCGAGCGGCGAACCGCCATGCAGGATCGCGCCGATTGCGACCGCAATCACCGCGATCAGGACGAAGACGTAGGCATCCGGAAACCAGCGCTCCGCGAATGCTACCAGGGCTTGCGAAAATCGCGCGATGATGTTGTCCGCGACAGGTTTTCGTAAGCTCACGGTTTGATCGTGCGTTGCATTCGTCATCAATCTGATCCCCTTCCGGTAATTCGGTTACTGCCTTCAATCGGGTTCGTCATCAAAGCGCGAGCGTCAGATCGGTCAGCGGCACGGCCTGGCAGGCAAGGCACTGTCCCTCACTGCCATCGACAGCGCCGAGATGGGTGAACTCGCCATCGACGACCTGAACCGCGCAGCTTTCGCATTGCCCGACACGGCAGCCGCTCGGCAGCGCGACGCCCGCCGCACCCGCCGCATCAAGCAGCGTCCCCTGCTCCGGCCGCCAAGAAAAACTCTGCTTGCTGCCCGCAAGCCGGACGGTGCGCGGCGCAAGATCGCTCGGCACCGACGGCGGCGACACGAAGCTCTCGGCAAAGATGTCGAAGCGCGGCACGCCAAGCGCCGTCACGGCCTCGATCTGTGCCGCAACGAATTCCGGCGAGCCGCAGATGTAGACCAGCGGCCGGCGCGGCAACAGCGGCTTGACCTGTCCGAGATCAACCCTCCCCTTGCGCAACGCATGCGAGTCGATCGGGTCCTGCGCGAACTGCGCGGAATAGAACGTCACACGCTTCAGCCCTGGAATACCGGCTTCCAGCTCCGCAAGCCGCTCGGCAAACGGATGCTCCCGACTGCTGCGGCAGCCGTGGAGCAGCAGGATTTCGCCAACGCGATCTTGTGGGGCAATCCGTTGCAGCGTTTCGAGATGGCTGATGAACGGCGTGATGCCGATGCCGGCGGCGAGGAAGATCAGCGGCCGCTGCCCCTTCAATGGCGGCGTGAAGATGCCGCCCGGCGGCTCCAGCACGACCTCGTCTCCGACGGCAAGATGGTGCAGACGATCCGGCATGAAGAACGGCGCATCGCCACTCGGCGCCTCATTGAAGAAGCGCCCCTTCACCGCTATCGAGAGCACATCCGGCCGATCGCCCGACCCGGTCAGCGAATAGGCCCGTGCCTGCGTTGCGCCGGGCAGCGAGACCATCACGTGCTGGCCCGGCAGGAAGTCGGGCAGCGGACCATCGTCAAGCGGCAGCAGGTTGAGCGCGATGACATTATCCGCCTCGGCGCGACGCGCGCCGACCGTGAAACGCCGCTGACCGCTCCACAGGCCGCGACTGGCGACGCCGTCGCGCCTGATATCGCAGACGATCGCGCGCAGCGGGACGGAGCCGCTGACCGGATCGCGCGCATCGTCATGCAGCACGGCGTTGATGTTGCGGGTGTGGATGCCTGCCGTCGCGGAACGCTCGCGGCCGAGCGGCGGACAGTCTTCCCACCAGCCGAATTCGGCGACGACGACGCGATCGTCGAGCGCCGTATTGATGCGTATCTTCAGGCGCACGGCACCGCCATGCGTCTCCACCACGGCCCAGTCGCCTTCGGCAAGGCCGCGCCACTTGGCGAGCTGCGGATTGATCTCGACGGCCGGATCGGGCGACTTGCGCCGCAGCGAGGCGACGTGCCGATAAGAGGAGTGAACGAACCAGCCGCTCTTGGCGGTGGAAAGCACGAGCGGAAAGCGTGCATCCGGCGCTGCCGTGAGCGGGCTGCCGACCGGCTCGACATGGTCGGGCAAGGGATCATACCCGTGTCCCAGCATCAGCTCCGAATAGATCTCGACGCGGCGCGTCGGCGTCGCGAATCCGGCAACCGTTCGGTCCTCGCGCGCCACGGCGTATTTTTCGTCGCGGAAGATCTGCGGGAAGCGGCGGCCTTCGGGATGCGCGCGCAGATCCTCGACACCGATGCCGAGCGGCGCCAGCTGGTAATTCCACCCGGCCTTGATGTCGCCGCCGAAGAACAAGTCGCCCATCCCGAGCTTGAGCGCGAGCGCGGCGGCGATCTCGTAATCGGCCTTCACCTCACCGACCGGCTCGACCATGCGCGGGCGAAACTGCACGGTCTCGACAGCTTCCTGCGTGATCTCAAATCCGATCTTGAGCGCATCGCGCTCCCATGGCGTGCTGGCCGGCAGCACGAAATCGGCGCTCTCCGCGGTCGGATTCATGAACATGTCGATATGGACCTGGAATTCCAGCGCGTTCAGCGCGGCGCGGTTGCGCTCGGAATGGCCCTGCGAGACGACGAAGTTGGTGCCGAAGGCGACCAGCGCGCGCACCCGGTAGGGCTCGCCGTCGAGCACCGCCCTGCTGAAATCGCGCGCCGTGATCCAGCCCTTGGCCGGCGGGCCGAGCGGCAGCTCAGTAATGCCCAGCGCCTTCGCCTGCTGCTCCGGCGACAGGATGTTGTAGTCGTTGAGGGCACGGGTCGGCGGCGGCACCGGCCAGCGATTGCCGCCGGGCCGATCGCAAGCGCCGGTCAGCGCATACAACGTTGCAATCGTGCGCTCGATCGCGGTCGCGTTGGTGTGCTGGCCGACGCCGGTCCAGGAATGGTAGGCGAGCCGCGGCCGGCGAGCGAGCAGCGTGTTGAACGCGTCGACGTCCTCGACAGGAAGCCAGGTCAGCTCCGCGACGCGCGCCGGCGTGTATGGCGCAGCTCGCTCGACGAGCAGTTCGAACGCGGTAGCCGCCGCTATCAGCCGGCCGTCGCGTGTGCGGACCTGCAGCGCGCCACGCAGCTGGCCACAGCTCTCCGGCGCGTAGCGGGTGTCGCAAGGCACGGGCGCGCCCGACGCATCGAGACGAACGAAAGCCTCCGGCGCGCCATCCGGCCACAATGCGTCGGCGCGCAGGAAGCGTCCCGTCGCACGATCGACCAGCAGCGATCCATTGGTCCATGCGTTGACGAAATCCGCATCGAAGCTGCCGGTCGCGATGAGGTGACGGATCGCCCCCATCGCGAGCGCGCCGTCGGCGCCCGGGCGAATGCGCAGCCACAGATCGGCCTGCTGCCCCGAGCCGTTCGGCTTGGGATCGATCACCACGACCTTGGCGCCGCGCCGCCGCGCATCGGCGATCCGCGTTGCCTGGGCAAGCCAGGTCCGCGCCGGATTGTGGCCCCACAGGATAATCGCATCGGCCTTGTCGTAATCGGGAAAGCCGATGCCGCGGCCGAAGGTCAGCGCATGCGCATAGTCCTTGTGCCAGCCGCAGATCTCGACCGCATAGATCAGATTGGGGCTGCCGAAGCCGCGGATGAAGCGCTCGACCCACTCGAAACTGTCGACCATCGGCGTGCCGCTCGGCGTAGTGACGCCGAACGCCACCGCTTCGGCGCCGCTCTCGGCGCGGATTGTACCGAGCCGGGCGGCGATCTCGGTCAAGGCCTCGTCCCACGACACCTCGACCCAGCCCGGATCGGCGGCGCCGCGCGGCTGGGTCCGCTTCAGCGGGACGGTCAGACGGCGCGGGCTGGCGACGATTTCGGGCGCCGCCCTGCCCTTGGCGCAAAGCGCGCCGCCGGTCGGGTGGTTATTCAATACCTCTACGCCGACAAGACGCCCATCCTCGACCACGGTGACGGCACCGCAGCGCGAGCGACAAAGCGTGCAATAGCCGGGCAGCCGCTGTTTCACCGCCGTCTCACCTATCCCAGTCAATCCATGTGACGCATTTTTGTAATGCGTTACACATTTACGTCATACGCTACCGGCGGCGTCAAGGCTAGGTAATAATCAGCGACGAATCGGAGTTCCCAGCGAGAGGCGGCCACGACCACCGATGGACCAGAATTTGCGAGAACAGGTGGTGCAGCGGGTGCGGGCCGAGATCATTTCCGGGCAGAGCCTTCCGGGCACGATGTATTCGGTGCCGAGTCTCGCGGCGAGCCTCGGCGTCTCCTCGACGCCGGTGCGCGAGGCGCTGCTCGAGCTCAGCCGCGGCGGTCTGGTCGAGCCGATGCGCAACCGCGGCTTCAAGGTGGTCGAGCCGACGCTGACCGAACTGCGCAACTTGTTCGACATGCGCGAAGTGCTCGAGCTGCACGCCGCCGTGCTGGTCGCCACCAATCCGCCGAAGGATCTAACAATCGTGCGCGGCTGGGCCGACCAGATCGCCAGGGCCGTGGAGACCGACGACGTCCAGCTCTATCTGGAAGCCGACCGCAACTATCATCGCGAGTTCATCGCGGCCGCCGGCAACGACCTGCTGACCGACACGGTGATGGGCCTGCGCGACAAGATGCGGCTCTACGGCATCAGCTCCCGCGCCGGCCACGAGCGGCAGCAAGCGTCAGTGCCCGAACATTACCGGTTGATCGAGCTCGCGCTCGCCGGCGAGACCGAGGCGCTGACCGCCCTGCTCCGCACGCACATCCGCTCCTGGGAGCCGATCTTCGTCGATGCATTGCTGCGCTCGAAGGAGCATGCGCGCGAGCCGCTGCGGCAGGCCCGCGGCTGATGCGGAACGGAGGCAGTTAGCCGGTCGTGCTGACCGGCTAGTCCAGAATGCTCTTGTAGTGCTCCGAGAAGACATCGCGGCCGATGATCAGCCGCATCACTTCAGAGCTTCCAGCGAGGATTCGATTGACGCGCGCGTCGGTAAACATGCGACTGATCGGATATTCGTCCATGTATCCCGCGCCGCCGTGCAGCTGGACGCCAAGATCGAGCATCTTCCACTCGACCTCCGACGACATCATCTTGGCCTTGGCGCCCATGTTGCTGGTCAGGCGTCCGGCATTGTGCTCGGCCACGCAGTGATCGACATAGACCTGCACGAGATCGATTTCGGCATCCATCTCCGCCATGCGGAACTGGGTGTTCTGCTGTTCGGCGAGCGGCCGGCCGAACAATTTGCGGTCCATCACGTAAGCGCGCGTGATGTCGAACGCCTTGCGGCCGTTGGCGATCGATCCGACCGCGGAGATCAGCCGCTCCTCGGCAAGGCCTTCCATCAGATAGTAGAAGCCCCTGCCGGGTTCTCCCAGCACGTTGGCCTTGGGCACCTTCACATTGTTGAAGAACAGTTCGGCAGTGTCCTGCGCCGGCATGCCCATCTTCTTGAGATTGCGGCCGCGCTCAAAACCTTCCATGCCGCGCTCGACGATCAGGAGCACCATGGCATGCTTCTTCTCGGCGCCCGCGAGCTTGGCCGCGACGATCACCACGTCGGAATTGATGCCGTTGGAAATATAGGTCTTCGAGCCATTGAGCAGGAAATGATCGCCCTTGTCTTCCGCGGTCGACCGCATGCCGGCGAGGTCTGAGCCCGCGCCGGGCTCGGTCATCGCGATCGCCAGGATGGTCTCGCCGCTGACGCATTTCGGCAGGAACCGGTCGCGCTGCTCCTCGGTGCCGAAGCGTTTGAAGTAAGAACCGACCAGTCGGCTGTGCAGCGTGTTGAACCAGCCCTTGCAGCCCGAGCGCGCGGTCTCCTCGATGATGATCTGCTCGTAACGGAAGTCCTCGTCGCCCATTCCGCCGTATTTTTCCTCGGGCCAGATCATCAGGAAGCCGAGGTCACCGGCCTTCTTGAACGCGCTGCGGTCGACGATGCCGGCTTCCCGCCACTCCTCCATGTGAGGCGTGATCTCGCTGGCGAGGAACTTGCGGTAGGAGTCGCGGAAAATGACCTGGTCTTCGGTAAAGCTGCGCATCAATCACCCAATAGCGCTCTCGTGGAAGCCCACCGACGTACGGCGAGGCATCGTAAAAAGTTTAGAGCGCCGGTTCTGCTGCAATCAAAACCGACGCCCCGTCATCGAAACAGGCGATGCCCTACTTGCCCTTCCAGTTCGGCGCGCGCTTTTCGGCAAAGGCAGCCGCGCCCTCGCGGGCATCCTCGGATACGAAGACAGGACCGACGATCTCCTGCTGCCTCTTCCACATCTCATCTTCCGGCCAGAGCCGGGATTCGACGATCACCTGCTTGGATGCCTTGACGGCGAGCGGGCCGTTGGCGCCGATCGCTGCCGCGAGCTCAAGCGCGGCGTCGAGCGCCGGGCCATCGGTTACGCGATTGATGATGCCGAGTTGATGGGCGCGCTCGGCGCCGAAGAACTCGCCCGTCAATGCGAACTCCATCGCCACACGGAACGGCATCTGGCGCGGCATGCGGATTAGCCCGCCGGCAGCGGCCGCAAGTCCGCGCTTCACCTCGGGGATCCCGAACTTCGCGTTGCGGCTGGCGACGATCATGTCGCACGACAGCGCGATCTCCATCCCGCCGGCGAGCGCGTAGCCGTCGACAGCCGCAATCAGCGGCTTCTTCGGCGGGGCCTCGGTCAGGCCGGCGAAGCCGCGGCCGGGGATCGACGGCCGCTCGCCTTTCAGGAACCCCTTGAGGTCCATGCCCGAGCAGAATGTGCCGCCGGCGCCGGTGATGATGCCGACGCTCAGGGAATCGTCGGCGTCGAGCCGGTCGATCGCCGCGGCCACGCCCTTGGAGAGGGCGAGGTTGGCCGCGTTCTTGGCTTCCGGCCGGTTCAGGGTGATGATCAGTATCGGTCCGCGGACTTCAGTGAGGACCGGGGTTTCTTCGGACATCGCTTTGGTCTCCTGATCGCTTAACGCGGAGCCATGCGGATGGCGCCGTCGAGACGGACGTCTTCACCGTTGAAGTAGCCATTGGTGATCATGGTCAGCGCCAGATGCGCATATTCCTCCGGCATGCCGAGACGCTTCGGGAACGGCACCGACGCGCTGAGCGCGGCCTTGACGTTCTCCGGGGCGCCCTGCAGCAGCGGGGTGTTGAAGATGCCCGGCAGGATGGTGTTGACGCGGATGCCTTCGGCCATCAGGTCGCGCGCGATCGGCAGGGTCATGCCGACCACGCCGGCCTTCGAGGCCGAATAGGCCGCCTGCCCCATCTGGCCGTCTTCGGCCGCGACGGAGGCTGTATTGACGACCGCACCACGCTCGCCGTGCTCCAGCGGAGCCAGCGACAGCATGCCCTGCGCCGACTTGGCGATGCAACGGAAGGTGCCGACGAGGTTGATCTGGATGATGCGGTTGAAGGCGTCGATCGGGAAGTGGGTGGGCTCGCCGGTCTTCTTGTCGCGGCCCGCGGTCTTCACCGCATTGCCGGTGCCGGCGCAGTTCACCAGGATGCGCTCCTGGCCATGTGCTGCGCGGGCCTTGGCAAAGCCCGCATCGACCTGCTCGTCCGAGGTGACATCGACTTTGCAGAACACACCGCCGATTTCCTTGGCGATGGCTTCACCCTTCTCTTCGTTGAAGTCGAAGATCGCGACTTTCACGCCTTGCGCAGCCAGCGCGCGCGAGGTGGCAGCACCAAGGCCGGAAGCCCCACCGGTGACGACGGCGGCGACCGATGAATCGAGTTTCATGGCAATATCCTTTCGCGATCACATGCGTTCGATGATGATGGCGGGCGCCATGCCGCCGGCGGCACACATGGTGACCAGGCCATAGCGGCCGCCGCTGCGCTCGAGCTCGTCGAGCGCAGTGCCGATCAGGATCGATCCGGTCGCGCCGATCGGATGGCCGAGCGCGATCGAGCCGCCATTGATGTTGACCTTCTCGCGGTCCAGCTCGAGGTCGCGGATAAACTTCTCGGCGACGACCGCGAAGGCCTCGTTGATCTCCCAGACGTCGATGTCGTTCTTGGTCAGGCCGGCCTTGGCGAGTACCTTCTTGGCCGCCGGAACCGGCGCGTTGAGCATCAGGGTCGGATCGTCACCCTGGTTGGCATAGGCCACGATGCGGCCGCGCGGCTTGAGGCCGTGCTTCTCGGCATATTCCTTCGACGTGATCAGCACCGCGGCGGCGCCGTCCACCACGCCCGAGCTGTTGCCGGCATGGTGCACGCCCTTCCACTCGAGGTCCGGATAGCGGCGCTGGATCTGCTTCTTGAACGTCGTGCCGTTGCCGAGGTCGAAATCGGCAAGCTGCTCGAAGCTCGGCTTCAGCGAAGCAAGGCCTTCAGCCGTGGTCTCCGGACGCGGGAATTCTTCACGATTGAGCGCAACGCTGCCGTCGTCGTTGAGGACGGGGATCACCGACTTGGCGAAGCGGCCTTCATCGATGGCCCGCTTGGCGCGCTGCTGGCTCGTCAGCGCCAGGGCATCGCAGGCCTCGCGGCTGATCCCCTCGCGCGTGGCGATGGCGTCGCCGCACACGCCCTGGTGCGACTGCGGGTGAATCTCGTCGAGCGCCGGATTGCCCGAACCCATCATCCGCGCCGGCTGCCCGGCCTTGGAGCGCTCGGCTGCCAAGGTCTGTTGGTAGCTCATCATCTCGGTGCCGCCGGCGATGACGCAATCTTCCATCCCCGACATCACCGACGCTGCCGCGAGGTTCACCGAGGTGATGCCGCCGCCGCAGAAACGATCCAGCGTCGTGCCGCTGGCGTTGATATCGTAGCCTGCCGCGAGCGCCGACATGCGTCCGAGATCGCCGCCCTGCTTGCCTTCCTGAGTCGATGTCGACCAGATGATGTCATCGACGGTCGACGTGTCGAGCTTGTTGCGCTCCTTGAGCGCGCCGAGCACCGTCGCGGCCAGATGCTGCGGATGCAGGTGCGACAGCGCTCCCTTGCCCGGCTTGCCGATGCCGCGCGGCGTGCGAACAGCGTCAATGATGTATGCTTCAGACATGCGTTTCCCTTTGCTTCGAATGTTTCGTTAGCTTGCGCTCGTACCGATAGTCCCAGCCGTTTCCGCGAGGCATCAACGGTGTGGCGTCACCGCAAGCGGCTCGGCAATCGAGTTGCGCTGATCTTCGAAGTACCCGAAGCGCGGCACCTGGCGGAGTTGCGGCTCGTCGGCGCAGGCAGGCTTGTCGCAACCATGCGCAAACAACGGCGCGCCGGGCGCGGCGGCGTGGGGACCGAGAGCATATTTTTGCTCTTGCGGCAGATAGATCAGCTGGCCGATCTGGGTAAGCGTCAAGGTGAGACGCGACACCGTCGATCGGGGAAGACCACAGCGATCGGCGATTTCGCGATTTCCCAGGCGTATGCTTCGACCTTCGAAGCAACGCACGATGTCGAATGCGCGCGACACCACCTGGATCACGCGCCGGTTGTCCGTGCCGGTGGTCTCTTGCGCCATCAGTACCTCAGATCGACGTCCCATCGTTTACGCCTCACTCCTCATTTTCCATACGGGTGATCGAAGCCCACTCTGGTTCGGGCGGCAGACGCCGATCCGCGACATCACGGCCGGGCGCGCATCGCTCGCGCGCCCGAACTGATGTGCGGGATTCGGCGGCAGGGGTCCGCGGCGCGCTCCGCGTGGGCGGCTGCAGCGGTGCTGCACGGGTTTTTCCGGGATCGACGGTTTGACGCGATGGCCGGTCGCTCCGGCGTTCGGTCTGCCCGCGGTGATCACACCGACGTTGCGCTCGGCAAAGCGTGCGGCGGGCTCGGCAAGGTCATTCTCAGCCTGTTCGAGGCCGCTGCGCACGGAATGCACGAGCACCTTGTTTTCCAGCCAAGTGAGGCCGCGGCCGCGCGGGGCAAGCAGCTTCGGATGTCTCTGGCCGGCCAGCATCAGGCGGATTCTTTCCCTAGGGTTTTGGGCTTTAATTAATTGATTAATTAGTCAGGTGATTAAAGTGGGCGCTCTCCCCTGTCAACCGCCCTCGCTGCAGGGCGTCCCCGCGCTCAGCCCGCACCTTCACCCCAACGCCTGTCAGCGCAGTGATCGCGGACCTGTCGTGATGAACTTCGTCAGATTCAGACCGCTGCCGAACGGCGATCGAAATTCCGCGCGCGATAGCGGACATGCCCCGACGATTTGCCGGCCGGTGCGAAACGCAGGCGCGAGCAATTGAGGGGGGAGATCAGGAAGCGGCGTGAGGAAGCAGGCGATAGCGGTTGCCGGAACAGACGCGACCGCTGGCCGGGATGACCGCTACGAGGGCGGACTTAAGCTATGAAAGCTTGGTGGGCGCACCAGGGCTCGCGTGCATTGAACCTCCAGTTTGATTTCCTCTTGTCGGAATGGGGCAAGGCAAATTTCGAGCGAGCCCGGACCAACTAACGATAAGGCGTCGGGGATTCGAGGCGCTGGTCCGCTGCATCGCTAAGCCCACTATTCTCGAAGCCCTCTTTTCTACCTACGGGCAGGCAAACTCGCGGGGTCGCCTCCTGATACCCCGTCAAAGGCCTCCTTTCGCCCGCAATTCCACTGCGAGAGGGTTGGAACCAGTTAGGTGCCGGCCTCGGGAGGCTCGCGTCGCGAAATGTCGGTTGCGGAAAGTGCCGAGAAGGTCGGAGCGGATCGCTCGATGTCGTCGGATTCCTCCTCCATCCAATTGAAGCGATCTTTTTGCCATGCCCGGACAAGCTCCGCCTATCGCCGGCTGAGCAGGATGTTGCGGTGCTGCAGATCCTTGATCCTCTCGGGCGCAAAGTCGAGCTGGCCAAGGACGTCTTCATTGTGCTCGCCCTGATAGGCCGGCATGCCGGGCGACGGCAGTTCCGAGCGGCTGAAGATCCAGGGATTGCCCGGCATTCGGACCAATCCGCCGGCCCGGTCATCGACCTCGACCACGGCATTCCACTCCTTGGCCCAATCGGTCTCCACGAACTCGTTGACGGTGCGCACGCGCCCAACCGCGAGCCCGGCTTCACTGACTTGCGCCTGCAACTGCTCGAGATTCTCGAACGTCGTAATCCAGGCGCGGATTTCGGCGAGCAACGGCGCGAGGTTCTGCCGGCGCAGGCTGGCGGTGGCGTAGCGGGCATCGGCCAGCAGATCGCTTCGCCGCATCATCGCGCAGTAGCGCGTGAACATCGGCGAATAGATCGGGCTGGCGGCGATCGTCAGGCGGGTGCCGTCGGACATCTCGAAGATGTGCGACTCATTGGCCGACAGCGCGATAGGCTCGCCGTCGGTGTCGATCCCCGACATCATCGCGCCGGCGCGCTCGTTGACCGACAGCATCGTCGCAGCCATCGACACGTCGACGTGCTGTCCCTCGCCGGTGCGGTTGCGATGCTGGAGCGCGGCGAGCACGGCGATCACGCCCTGCAGCCCGGTATAGACATCGGCATGGCTGCATGAATCGCCGCGTGGCTCCGACAATGCCGCACCGAAATGGTCCTGCACGATCGAGGTCAGGCCGGTCTCGGCCTGCACGGTAGGCGCAAAGGCCGGCCGGTTGCGCCAGGAGGTCGACTGCCCGTAGCCGCTCAGCGAGACATAGATGATGCCGGGGTTGAAGGCACGGACGTCGTCGTAGCTGAAGCCGAACCGCGCCAAGGTGCCGGGACGGAAATTCTCGACGATGACGTCGGCTCCCCTACACAGGCGGGTGACTATCTCGCGTCCCTCAACATAGTTCAGGTCGATGCTGAGATTCCGCTTGCCGGCGTTCTGCTGCACGAAATAGAGACCCATACCACCGACGTAAGGCAGTCCGGCGCGGCCAATGTCGCCGGACGGCGGCTCGATCTTGGTGACCTCGGCGCCGAGGTCACGCAGCGCCTTGGTGCAATGCGGACCGGCCAGCACGCGAGTGAAATCGACCACCCGCAATCCCTGAAGAGGCGCAGCCGACATCGTCAGTCTCCCTCGAAGACAGCTGTTGCCGGGCCCGACGCGAAGAAGGCGTCGGCGCCGCGCTGGCGATCCCTGGCCTTCCAGATCATGTCGTTGATCTCGACCTGTCGCGCGTCGGCAGCGGCGACGCCGCCGCGCGCCTGCAGGTTCGCCTGCATCTTGACGCCCGCGATGACCTTGGTCGGGCCGGCGGCGAGCTGCCGGGCCATGGTCATCGATGAAGCGCCCAATTCGGCTTCCGGGACGACGAGGTTGATGATGCCCCAGCGTTCGAACGCCTCGGGCGTGTGACGGCGGCCGAGCATCGCGATCTCCTTGGCCCGCGCGATGCCGGCGCGTTGCGCGATGCGCTGCGTGCCGCCGAGCAGCGGCAGCAACCCGACCGCAACCTCGACCTGGCCGAGGAACGCGGTGTTCGCTGCGATAATCATGTCGCAGGTCAGCGCGAGCTCAAGCCCGCCGCCAAGCACGCCGCCATTGACGGCGGCAACCGTGGGAACCGGTACATCCTCGAGACTACGCCAGATTTTTTCGAGGCCCGCCTGATCGGTGTGCAGCTTGGTGCCGATTCCCCAGGACGCCATCTCCGCGCCGGCGCAGAAGTGCCGCATCGAGCTACGCAGCAGGATAGCGCGGCAGCCGGCCGCAACCACCGCGTGGTAGGCGCCGACCACATCGTTGATGAGCTGGTCGTCGAGCAAATTGTGCGGCGGCTTCGCCAGCGTCACCACGCCAACCTTGCCGTCCATCTCGTGAAGTACTGTCGTCATCAGGTTCCCTCCGCTCGATACAAAAGCCGGCCGGCAGCGCTTTCGACGCAGCGTCACGGCGGTCAGACGTCTCCTCGCTGCGGGCCTGCCCGGCGCAGATCCCGCTGTTCTGATGATTTGAATGTCGTCCGTCATAACAAACGTGACAACGTCAAGCTCTGCCAATTATGATGTCGAAGATTGCCAAACGGCCGGAAGAGCCGTTCGTCGGCCTGTCAATCTGTGCCAGCCGGACGTGGAGGAAGTGCCATGAAGCCGATCAAGATCGTGATGCCGATCTCGAGCGACCCCGATGCGCCGACGCAGAGCCTGCTCGGACTCGGCGCGCTGGCCGCCGAGCTGGCGGCGCAGGGCGTGTCGGTTCGGGAGCTGTTTGCACGGACCGGTCTCGATGCCTCCCAGCTCGAGGATCCCCACGCTCGCATCTCGCACCGCCAGCGGCTGGCGATCTACCGCAACGCGATGCGGTTGGCGAAGCGCTCTGATATAGGGTTGCTCGCAGGCGCTCGGCAGCGCATCAGCGATTACGGCATTTACGGCTATGCGCTGGGGTCGAGCCGGACATTCGGCGAAGCGCTGATGTTCTCACTCGATCACATCACCATGGCCGGGCCGGCGGTCAGGCAGATCAGCTTCCGGATCGAGCACGGGACGACCGCGATCCTTCGCAGCCATGGGCTCGACCCGCTCGGCGAGCTGCTGCCGTTCGCCGCGGAATTCTGGCGCAGCTCGATGACCGCGGTGTTCAGCCGCATCCTCGAGTCGCCGTTCCCGAGCAAGAGGATGATCTTTCCGTTTGCCGCACCCGTGCACTGGCGCAACTACGAGCGGATGTTCAACTGCCCGATCGACTTCGGCGCCGATCGCATGGAATGGCATTTCGAAGCCAAGGTGCTCGATCTGCCCTGCCCCAACGCGAACCCGATCACCGCGAAGATCTGCCAGCAGCTCTGCGACGTCGTCTTGACCGAGCGGCCCGGCGAATCCGAGCTAGTCAGGCGGATCAGAGCCGCCTGTCTCAACAGCCCCAGCCGATTTGCGGGCGCGCCGGAGATCGCATCCAAGCTCGGGCTGTCGTTGCGAACGTTCCACCGCAGGCTGGCGGAGGACGGGCAGTCGTTCCAGTCGATCGTCGACGGGATGCGGCAGTCGATTGCGACAGAGTTGCTCGAGAACACCCATCTGGCAATCGATCAGGTCGCCGAGCGTGTCGGCTTTGCCGACGCTACCAGCTTCCGCAAGGCGTTCAAGAAGTGGACCAACCGCTCGCCGTCGGACTTCCGTCACCCTACAGCGCAGCGGCCAGCAGCGTCGCCAGACGCGTGACCAGCAGCAGCGATAACCCGACCGCAAATGTCAGGAGCTGTCCGAAGCGGAAGTCGTCTGGATCGAGCGCCGCGTTCTGGAGCTGTGCGTAGGTTAGCAGCGATTGACACTCCATATCACCCTCCCGCCATCAGGCATGGTTGTTTTCGGCAATCACGGCATCGGCGGGCCCGATCCTGCCGACGCATGAGCCGAAGCCGATGCCCGCAAAACCTTCCAGGCTGCAGCGGCCGCGGAAGGTGACCTCGTCGCCGTCCTCGAGGAAGCTGCGGCGCTCGCCGCTCGGAAGCACGGCCGGCCGTGATCCGGCGGCGGTGAACTCGAGCATGCTCGAAAGCTGCGCCGGGCTAGGCCCCGAAATGGTGCCAGTGCCGATCAGGTCGCCCGGCAGCAGATTGCAGCCATTGATGCTGTGATGCGCGATCATCTGCGCCGGGGTCCAGTACAGGTATTTGGCATTGGATGTGAGAATCG
Organism: Bradyrhizobium sp. USDA 4504; assembly: GCF_054063995.1. Lineage (NCBI taxonomy): Bacteria > Pseudomonadati > Pseudomonadota > Alphaproteobacteria > Hyphomicrobiales > Nitrobacteraceae > Bradyrhizobium > Bradyrhizobium sp. USDA 4504. Next base: position 4,503,045 of record NZ_JBSSGV010000001.1, read on the forward strand.
CCGCGGCGGGCTGGTTCGCGGCGCGCATCTGCGCGGTCGAGAGCAGGACCTCGAGGTGGACATCGAGTCCGCCGTGCGATTGATCGGCCGCGTCGAACAGATAGTCGAGTGGACGCGGATCGCCGTCCGGCCGCGCCAGCGCCGCGACGCGGAACGGCGCCAGCGCATCCGACGTGACGACCCACGGTGACACCGAGGTAGCAAAACTCTTGCTGAGGAACGGTCCGAGCGGAAACATCTCCCAGCGCTGGATGTCGCGCGCCGACCAGTCGTTCAGCAGCGAATAGCCGACGATCTGCTGCGATGCTTCGGCGATCGGGACGGGATTGCCGAGCCGGTTGCCGGCAGCGAGGTAGAAGCCCATCTCGAGCTCGAAATCCAGCCGTTCGCACGGGCCAAAGCCCGGCGCTGCGCCCGCCACCGTGGGCGGGCGTTGCCCGAGTGGCCGTCGCACCATCCCGCGCCCCACTTGCACCGACGAGGCACGGCCGTGATAGGCGATGGGCACCCATTTGTAGTTCGCGGGAAGCGGATTTTCCGGCGTCAGCAGCGCGCCCGCCGCCCGCGCATGATAGATGCCGGCGTAGAAGTCCGTGTAGTTCGAGATGCGTGTGGGCAGATGCAGCGTCGCATCCGCGATCGACGTCAGCAATTCGGAGGCGCGGCGCCTGGTGTCATTGGCCGCGCTGCCCTGCCCCAGCAGATCGGCGGCGCGGCGGCGCAGCTCCCGCATCGCCATAGGTCCGAGCGCGAACAGCGCATTGAGCGTGCCTTGCTGGAGCGCCTGGCGGATCGGCGCCGCGAGGTGCTCATCGGAACCGAGCGCTCGCTTCAAGTCGAAGACGAAATCTCCGATCGCGGTGCCGATCCGGGGCTGCGGATCGGCCGCGGTGCTGAAGATGCCAAGCGGCAGATTCTGGATCGGGAAGTCGGTCGCGCTGCCGTTTGCCGTCTCGACAAAACTCCGCCGTGCCGGGTCGTGGGTCTCGTCGAGTTGAACTGCGTTGGTCATGCTGCCTTCCAGGTTCCTCGATCCGTGCCGTCCATTGTCACGAGGCTGCGGCTGCGAGAGCCGGCCGCTCGCTGGCCAAAGCCGCTCCGATCTCGGATTGGATGAACTGCGCCGCAAACGCCTCGCGTTCGCGCGCAGCGCGCTCGCTGCGATCCGTTACCGAGAACAGCCAGACGAACAGGAAGGCGAGCGGCATCGAGACCAGAGCCGGATTGTCGTAGGGGAACAGCGCCGTCGGAAAGCCGAGGACGGCGATCCAGACCGTCTTGCTCAGCACGACCAGCACGACCGACGCGACGAGGCCCGCGAGACCGCCGGCGACGGCGCCGCGCGTCGTGGTGCCACGCCAGAACATCGCCATCGCCAGCACCGGAAAATTGCAGCTCGCGGCCACCGACAACGCAAGTCCGGCCATGAACGCCACGTTCTGGTTCTCGAAGGCGTAGGCCAGCAGAACCGCAACGACGCCGATGGCCACAGCCGAGACCTTCGAGACCAGCAGTTCGCGCGCTTCGGATGCCTTGCCGCCGGCCAGCACCTGGCCGTAGATGTCATGACTGACGGCGGAGGCGCCGGCGAGCGTCAGGCCGGCGACGACGGCAAGGATGGTCGCGAATGCCACCGCGGAGATGAATCCGAGCAGCAGCGGACCGCCCATCGCGTGGGCGAGATGGATCGACGCCATGTTCGGCCCGCCAACCAGATCGGCGATCTTGTTGAACTGCCCGGATGCCGCGACATTGAAATAGCTCGGATCCGTCATAAGGATCGCTGCGGCGGCAAAGCCCAGCACCGGAATGATCCAGCAGAAATACGCGACGCAGGCCGTCGCATAGAACACCGATTTGCGGGCCGCGGCGGCGTCCTTCACCGTGAAGAACCGCATAAGGATATGCGGCAGGCCGGCAGTGCCGAACACTAGCGCGAGGCCGAGCGAGATGGCGGACACCGGTTCGGCGAACAGTCCGCCGGGGACCAGAATAGCGGCTCCCTTGGGATGGACGTGGCTTGCGGCCTCCAGCAGCCGTCCAAGGCTGAACTCGAAATGCCACAGGGCAGCCAGCGCGAGCAGCGTTCCGCCGCACAGCAGCAGCACTGCCTTGGTGATCTGAACCCAAGTGGTCGCCTGCATGCCGCCCACGATCACATAAAGGATCATCAGCACGCCGACGCCGAGCACGGCGAAGATGTAGTTGATGCCGAAAAGCAGCTGGATCACCTTGCCCGCGCCGATCAGCTGCGCGATCAGGTAGAACAGCACAACGACGAGACTTCCGGTCGCGGCGACGAGCCGGACCGGCGTCCGCTGCAGGCGAAACGCGGCGGCATCCGCGAAGGTGTAGCTGCCCAGATTGCGCATACGCTCCGACATCAGGAACAGCACTATCGGCCATCCCGTGAGAAAGCCGAGCGCGTAAATGAAGCCGTCGAAGCCGTTGGCGTAGACCAGCGCGGATATGCCGAGAAATGCGGCCGCCGACAGGAAATCGCCAGCGGTCGCCAGACCGTTCTGCACCGGCGTGATCGCGTGTCCGGCGGTGTAGAAGCCCGCCTTCGATCCGGTGCTGCCGGCCGAGCGCCAGGTGATGACGAGCGTGACGGCGACGATAATCAGGAACATTCCGATCGCGATCCAGTCGGGCCCACGCGCCGCCGCGGCGGACGCGCCCTGGGCCATCGCCGCGAATGGAAACACCACGCAAAGTGCGATCAGCAGCCATCTGGCGATCATCGGCCGAGCTCCCGATTGACTCTGCGCGCGAGTTCGTCGAAGCGCGTGTTCGAGCGCTGAACATAGAAGGCGGTGAAAGCGATGATCGCCGCAACCATGAGAAGGGCGAGCGCGAAGCCGAGCGGCATCGCGCTGCCGGCGAAACTCGCGCCGAGCGCGGCTTTCGCGGTCGAGATCAGCGCGATGAAGCCGAAGAACATGACCAGCGTCAGGATGGAGAGCCACCATCGCAACCTCGCGCGGCCTGAGACGAGCTCTCTGAACGCGCTATCGGCAAGGATTTTTCGCGTGCGCTCGGGCGACAGTTGTGGCATCCGATTCCTCCCTCAGAGACATTTTCCGACCGTCGCGTCCTTCCGCGTGCGTTGCGCCGCAGGGATTCGGGGCTCAGGACGTCTCTGTTCCGAGGCTCTGAGCATTAGAATCCGGACCACATCCGGCAAGGTGATATCCTGCCAAACTCCGGGTGATTTCATGCCATGCTGGGTGCGCCGCGATTGTCGCGCCATCGCCTGTCTCGACATCCCGGGACGATGCACAAGCCGGACAGTCGTAATTCGCCTGTCAGCCGACCTACGGGCTGTCGTCGATGCCTGGGCGGCAAAGCAGGACGATACTCCCGGCCGCTCTGAGGACGTCCGCCGGCTCATCGAGTTCGAGCTAACTGTATCGCCCACGGCGCTGCGCGCTGAACGGCACAGCCCCAGGGAGCGCGCCCGCGAATTGGCAGGCGACGCAATCCACAAGGTGACCGACAGTACAGCCAGCCAAGACGATCAGGCCAGCCGCAAGCGCAAGCTCATCAAAAGGCCGGAGCGGTTTCACAAGGGTACGCCGCGACAGAAATCTAAAATGATCACAGCCTCAAGATCATTGCCCCATAATAGGATCGAAAGCTTGCTTCGCGCGTTGAATGAGTCAGCCCAAATGGGAGGTCAACAATGATTAAAGAGCGAGACCGACGGGCGCCGACGGCTGCGGAACGCGAAGCAAACAAGGCATTCAAAACTGTCAGGCCGAAGGATGCTATGACGGATTACGCCAAAGCGCAAAAAGCGGTCCATGATAATCGAGAGCGCCTAAAGGCCGAACGGCTGGCGCGGGAGGCAGAAGCGGCCAACCGCACAAAAGCAGACTAAGCGTCCCATGTGGATGATCACGGAGGACCAAAGTTTGTGAGGGTGAAATGGCCCTGCACTTCCGCCGAGTCGATACTGAACTGGAGATTTGGATCGCAAGCAGCGACGACTATTCATTCGTCATCAGCAACGAGAGCCGGAGTGGACCTGGATTGCATGGAGAGCCGGGCTTTGTTGCATCATATCGCCCCGACTTTCTGAATATGCCAGCGGCTCACGTATCCGGGTCTCCCTTCAGTTCGTTCGCTGAAGCCGAGCGGGCCTGCAATGCGTTCCTGGGGCGCCTCATCATTAAGGGATGACTACCGTTATCCGCCCGCCGCGGCTATGGCTTCTTCTGCGGCATCGCCGTGGCCGGCCGTTGCAGTCTACGCCGGCAAAGCCAAAGAGCAGACCATCGCCGAATTCCTGCTCAACATCATCCCGAAATAATCCTTCGTGCCCGAAGCGTTTATCGGCTCGTTCAAAAGAAAGGCTTGCAGAGCAAATCGAAGTTTATCGATTGCGATACTGGTTCCGTAACTGGGCTCAATGCGCACGAGGTCCGTCATATGGGTCCAAACCGATCTCGGCGGTCCGCTTCGCCTTGGTCGGCTTTCCTCGCGAAGAAACGCGATCGTCGCTCATACGGTCTGGTTGCAGATTCGAGTCCCGCCGGACCCACCAGCAAATCAATTACTTGTCGGGTGGTGTCCCTTCATCGCCCATTTAGGATCATCCACCCGAAATGCCTCACGCCTTCGCGGTAACCATTCTCCACAGCACCTCGGTCAGCACCGCGTAGCCCTTGTCGAGGGCCGCGGGCGCCGTGAACTCGCGCGGATTGTGGCTGAGCCCGCCCTCGCTCGGGACGAAGATCAGCGAGGACGGAACAGATTTCTGGATGGCCAGCGCGTCGTGGCCGGTGATGGTCTTGAACGTCATGGCCTTGAAACCGAGATCCGCGGCGACAGAAAGAACCAGTGCCACGCCGCCGGGATCAAGCACGGTCCCCGCTCGCCTCTCGTCGGCAGCGATCGAGATACCAACGCCGATCTCGCCCGACTCACGCGCGATTCGCTTCAGAAAGCGATCGCTGATCGCCGAGACCACGGCTTCGGCCTCATGCCGGATCTCGAACCAGACCCGAACACGGCCCGCCACGACATTCGGCGAGTTGGGATAAACGCTGATGCGCCCCGCGGAGGCATGGGCGCCCGCAGTCTCCCTCGCGACCTCCTGGTACAGCGCCTCGATAGCCCGGGCCGCTGCGCGCAGTGCGTCGCGGCGGAGCGCCATCGGCATCGGTCCGGTGTGCGAGTAGTCGCCTTCGAACATCACCGATATCTTGCGCGTCATCCACGCGCCGGACACTGCGGCAATGTCGCCAGCCGCCTGCTCCAGGCGATCGCCCTGCTCCACATGCAACTCGACATAGCGCACCGGATTGTGTTCGAGGGGCGTCGTCCCGCAATAGCCGATCGCGGCCAGCGCCTCGCCCAGGGTGACGCCCTCTGCGTCGCTGCACGCATATGCATCCTTCAGGCTCAGGGCGCCGGCGAAAACCGAGCTGCCGGTCAGGCTGGGCTGGAAGCGGGCCCCCTCCTCATTGGTCCAGTTCACGACGGCGAGGTTGCGTCGCGCGGCGCCGGGATTGGCACGGCAACGCTCCCTGACGGCCTCGACCGCGAGGATTCCGGCGAGCACGCCGAAGACCCCGTCATATCGTCCTCCGGTCGGCTGGGAATCGAGGTGCGAGCCGGTCATGACGACGTCCGTGGACGCCGGCGCCAGCATCGCCACGCCAAATAGATTGCCGATCGCGTCGATCCTCGGAACAAGGCCGCGATCGGCGATCTCGTGCAAGAAGAGGTCCCTCGCCTGCTTGTCGCGCGCCGTTCCAGCCAGCCGACACACGCCACCGTCGTCGGTCGCACCGATCCTGGCAAAGCGCGCGATGAGGTCATGCAATGCGGTCATGTCTGCTCCAGCGATGCGATCCAGTTCCTCAGCTCGGTCTGCCGGCAATCATGGCTCAGAATGTCGCGGTGAAGTGCCAGTTTCCAGGCGAGATCGCCACGCCGTTCGTCCGCCTCGAGCGCCGAGAGGTCGGCGGCATAACGCGCGAGCGCGTCCAGATCGGCAAAGAAACCCTCGTCAACCAGGAGCTGTCCGTAGCGCCGGATGACGGCGACGACGTCGTGCAAGCGATATTCGGGATGATACTGCACGCCCCAGAATAGCCCGCGACCGAAACGGATCTCCGCCGCCTGAACCTCGCACATGGTATTCCAGGCGGTGACGGTTGCGGACTGCGGAAGGCGGGTGACAATATCGCTGTGGATGGCCGGCGCGTCGAACACCGCCGCACGGCCAGCATGCATGGGATGAGCGCGGCCTTCAGCCGTCAGCATGATCCTTCGCGCGAACCCGACCTCGCGCCCCGCCGGGTTGAGACCGACCTCGCCGCCCGCTGCGACCGTGGCGAGCTGCAAGCCCCAGCACGAGCCGAACATTGGCACTCCGCGAACGAAGATCTCGCGCACGAGGTCGATCTGCCGCAGCGCTTCGACCTCTCGCTGGTAGATATTGAGGGCCGACCCGGTGATCGCGATGCCGTGGTAAGCTTCGAGCGGTTGCGGCAGCGCGAAGCTCGCATCCGCCGGTGTCGCGATGTCGACGACGACGCGAGGTGCAAGCGACCGCAGGACCGCCGCATAGCTCTCCGCAGGCATTGCGCCCGCCGTCTCGGCGATCCGTCGCCGTCCGGCCAGCGTGTTGCCCTCGAGAACGAGCAGCCTCAGCACGGCTCAGCTTCCAAGATCGCCTCGAATGGCGGCCAGCGTCAGCTGCTTGAACTCCGGCTCGGTCAACGGCCGCGGATTGGCACCCGCAGTCGGATCCTTGACGGCATCGGCCGCGATCGTTCCGGCGTCGGTCTCCTTCACCCCGAGCTCGGCGAGCGTATGCGGCACGCCGAGCTTCTTGCGGAAGGCCAGCAGCCAGGACAGCACGGCATCGAAGTCTTGGCTCGGCAGGTTGAGCGCGCGGGCAATGTGCGGAATCTTGTCGGCGATCGCAGCCTTGTTGCAGACCAGGACATAAGGGAAGACCACACCATTGGTCAGCCCGTGATGGGTATCGTATCGGGCGCCGACCGGATGGGATATCGAGTGGATCGCGCCCAACCCCTTCTGGAACGCGGTGGCTCCCATCGAGGCCGCGGCGAACATGTAGGCGCGCGCTTCGAGGTCGCGACCGTTCTCGACCGCGCGCGACAGATAGTTATCGACGATCTTCATCCCCTCCAGTGCGATGCCGTCGGCAAGCGGGTGAAATGCCTTGACGCAGTAGGCCTCGAAGCAGTGCGACAGCGCATCCATGCCGGTTGCCATGGTGAGAAACGGCGAGAGACCGACCGCGAGCTCGGGATCCTCGATTGCGATCCTGGGCATCATCATGGGATGGAAGATGATCTTCTTCTCATGGGTATCCTCACGAGTGATCACACCGGCGCGGCCGACCTCGGACCCCGTGCCTGCCGTCGTCGGCACCGCAATGATCGGCGCGATGCCCTTGGTGTTGGCGCGCGTCCACCAATCGCCGACGTCCTCGAAATCCCAGACCGGGCGCGACTGCGCCACCATGAACGCCACGCATTTGCCGACGTCCAGCGCCGAACCTCCGCCCACCGCAATCACGCCGTCATGACCGCCGGCCTTGAAGGCTTCGACGCCGGCCGTCAGGTTGGTTTCGGTCGGATTGGTCTTCACGTCGGAAAACACGGCGAGCGGAATGCCCGCCTCGCGCACACGGTCGACGATGCTGGCGATGAGATCGGTCTTGGCAAGCCCGTGATCGGTGACCAGCAATGGCCTGGTGAGGCCGTTGGTCTGGCACGCCTCGGGAAGCTCGGCAATGCGGCCCGCGCCGGTAACGACGCGCGTCGGAAAATTCCAGGCGCCGGTGATCTGAACGTCCATGTGCTGCTCTCAATGCTCGATGCGAAGGTGGAATGATCTTGGGCGGGTCAACGCCTCGAAGCCGAGGCGCGACATGCCGACACCACGTCCGGTGTCCTTGAGGCCGGTCCACGCCAGGGCGGGATCGACATAATCGCAGCGGTTCATGAATACGGTGCCCGTTGCGATGCCGTCACCGATACGTTCGGCTGCGGCGGCGTCCTCGGTCCAGACCGATGCAGTCAGGCCATAGGGGCTGTCGTTCATTAGGCCAACCGCCTCCTGATCGGAGGAGACCTTCATGAGGCCGACCGCAGGCCCGAAGCTCTCCTCCATCATCACCTGCATGGAGTGATCGACGCCGACCAGGACCTGAGGCATCAGATAGGCCGTACCGATCTTGTCCGCCGGGAACCGGGCCGGATCGATCAGAGGCTGCGCGCCTTTTGCGACGGCCTCGCCGATGTGGGCGCGGACGGTATCGGCAAAGCGTGTCGCCGCCATCGGGCCGAGCGTCGTGTCCCGCGACAGCGGGTTGCCGAGCCGGTAGCGCGCGGTCAGGCCGGCAAAGGCGTCTACAAAGGAGTCATAGATCCGCTCATGCACGTAAATCCGCTCGATGCCGCAGCAGCATTGGCCGGAATTGTAGAAGGCGCCGTCCACGAGCTGCTCGACCGCGAAATCGAAATCGGCATCCGGCCGCACATAGGCCGGATCCTTGCCGCCGAGCTCTAGCCCGAGGCTGATGAATGTCCCGGCCGCCGCTCGCTCGACGGCCCGGCCGCCGGCGACCGAACCGGTGAAGTTCACATGGTCGACCGAGCGCGATGAGATCAGCTCACTGGTCATGACATGGTCGAGCGTGAGCGTCCTGAACACCCCCTTGGGCAGGCCGACCCGGTCCAGTGCCGCCTGGAAGCGCTCACCGACCAGCAGGGTCTGCGCGGCATGCTTCAAGATCACGGCGTTGCCGGCCAGCAGCGCCGGCACGATGGTGTTGGCCGCGGTGAGATAGGGATAGTTCCAGGGCGCGATCACCAGCACGATGCCGGCAGGAACGCGCTTGATCATGCGGCGGAATCCGGGCTGCCCGGTCGGCACGATCGGCGCCAGCGCTTCATCGCTGAGCTCGACCAGCACGCGGACGCGCTCCTCCAGGCTGCGCAGTTCGCCGCCATAGCGCACCGGCCGGCCCATCTGCATCGCGAGCTCCGGAACGACCTCGTCGTTCTGCGCCCGCATCTCGTGCAGGAAGGCGAGCATCATGGCCTTGCGCTCGGCGAGCGATATGCTCGACCATTCCTGCTGCGCTTTCCGTGCTTGCGCGAGAGCCGCGGCGACCTCGGCACCCGTTGCGACGGGCCGCCGGGCAACCTCGCTGCCGTCGACCGGCGAAATGCAGACGATATCGTTCACGTGATGTCACTCGTTTTGGAAGGGAGGATCCGTCTCAAATGATCTCGAAGTAGCGAGCGAGCTCCCAGTCGGTGATGGCCTTGCGGAACTCGCGCTCCTCCCACTGCCGCGTCATCGCGTAGTGATCGACGAAGACGTCGCCAAACAGGTTGCGCGCCGCCTGCGAGGCGACCAGCCGGTCGGCCGCCTCCGACAACGTGCGCGGAAACGCGCGCTCGGGCGGATGCCTGCGCTCATAGGCGTTGCCGATGATCGGCTCGTCCGGTTCGATCCTGTGCTCGATTCCCCAGAGGCCCGATCCGAGCGCGGCCGCGATCGCCAGATACGGATTGATGTCGGCGGCAGCGACGCGGTACTCGACGCGCTGGCTGGCCGGCTTGCCGGGAATGACGCGCAACGCGCAGGTCCGGTTCTCGATTCCCCAGGTCGCGTCGGTCGGTGCCCAGAAGCCGGGGATCAGGCGCGAGTAGCTGTTCACGGTCGAGGCCACCATCGCGAGCAGCTCCGGAAGCAGCGCCTGCTGGCCGCCGACGAACCAGCGCATGATGTCGGACATGTCGCCGGGCCTGCCGCCCTGGTGAAACACCGGATTGCCGTCCCGGTCGCGCAGCGACAGATGCAGATGCCCGGATTGTCCGGGATAGGCGTTCGACCATTTGGCCATGAAGGTGAGCATCTTGCCCTGACGCTCGGCCCAGACCTTGGAGAAGGTCTTGAACAGCACGGCGCGGTCGGCGGCCGCGAGCGCATCGGTGTATTGGATCGCGGCCTCCAGCACGCCGGGTCCGGTCTCGGTGTGCAGGCCTTCGACCGGCATGTCCATCTCGTTGCAGAGCTTGAGCAGCGAGCGATGAAATTCGGACTCGACGGAGGCGCGCAGCATAGAATAGCCGAACCAGCCCGGCGTGAGATTCTTCAAGCCGCGAAAGCCCTTCTCGCGCACGCTGTGCGGCGTCTCGTCGAACACGAAGAACTCGAACTCCGCGGCCACGGACGGCGAGAATCCCATGCCCTCGGCGCGGTCAATGACGCGCCGCAGCAGCCGGCGCGGACACACCCCCGCCGCGGCGCCCTCGAATTCACCGAGGAAGAACAGCATGTTCTCTTCCGTCGGCACATTGCGGCAGGTCGAAGGATCGATGCGCGCGGTCGCGTCGGGAAAGGCCGTATGCCAGCCGGTGAATGCACAATTGTCGTACATCTGGTCGTTGGAGTCCCAGCCGAACACGATGTCACAGAAGCTGAAGCCGGCCTCCAGCGCGCCGACGAACTTGTCGCGCGCGAGATATTTTCCGCGAATGACGCCGTCGAGATCGACGATGCCGAGCTTGACGTGGGAGAGGCCCCGCTCCTCGACAAGGGCCTTCGCCTCGGCGATAGTTCGTACGCTTCTTGCATCCATGATCTTCAAATCTTCGGCTTCTGTGGCATCGCGGGCTATCGGCGATCGCGTCACGACGCGGCCACCTCGCGCAACTCCTCGTCGCACGCGGTGATGAACATGTCGGCGTGGTCCTTGCCGAAGCACAGCGGCGGACGAATCTTGAGCGTGCTGCCGAACGGACCGGCAGCACCGATCAGGATGCCGCGCCGGCGCAGGCGATTGATCAGCAGGCTAGCGAGCTCCGGTGCGGGCTCCTTGCTGTCGCGGTCGCGCACCAGCTCGAGCCCGATGAACAGGCCGGCACCACGAACGTCTCCGATGGTCATGTGGCGATTGCCGATCTCGCGCAATCCATCCATCAGGTGACGGCTGACCTCGCGCGCATTCTGCATCAAGCCCTCGTCCTCGATGACGTCGAGCACGGCAAGGCCTGCGGCCGCGGCCACCGGGTTGCCGCCGAAGGTGTTGAAGTACTTCACTTCCGCGGCAAAGCGATCGAGCAGCGCGGCGCGCATGGCGACGCCTCCCATCGGAAAGCCGTTGCCCATGGGCTTGCCCATCGTGACGATGTCGGGGACGACGCCATGGCGCGCGAAGCCCCACATCGCCGCCCCGGTTCGTCCGAAGCCTGGCTGCACCTCGTCGGCGATGAACAGTCCCTGACGTTCGTGCACGAGCTTCACGGTGGGGGCCAGGAAGCCGGCAGGGTCGGCATGGATGCCATCGCTCGAAAAGATCGTGTCCACCAGCAGCGCAGCAAAGCCGAAGCCGCTTCGCTCGAGATCGGTGATCGCTGCGGCAACGCTGTCGGCAAAGCGCTGGCCGGGATCGCCGACCGGATTGCGATACATCTCGGGTGCGGGAACTGCCCGCACGTGGGGCGGCAGCGGCTGACCGGGACGCGAGGACGGCGAGACATCGGTCACTGCGGCGCTATTGCCGTGATAGGCGGTCTCCGTGACAATGAAGCCCATCCGCCCGGTTGTCACTTTCGCGACCCGTAGCGCAAGGTCATTCGCCTCGCTGCCGGTGCAAGTCAGGACCAGATGATCGATCCCGCGCGGAAACGTCGCCAGGAGACGCTCCGCATAGCCATCGACGACGTCGTTGAGATAGCGTGTGTGCGTGCTGAGCAGGCCGGCCTGACGGCTTATCGCCTCGACAACGCGCGGATGCGAATGCCCGACCGACGGCACGTTGTTGTAGAGATCGAGATAGCGCCGACCATCGACGTCGAACATATAGACGCCTTCGGCGCGCGCCATCCTGATCGGCTCCTGATAGAACAGCACCGAGGCTTTTCCGAACGAACGCAGGCGTCGTTGCACCGCCTCGCCGAGCGCTGGGTCGATTGACGACACCCGACTCTGATCGAAGGCGTTCAACGCCAGAATCCCTTTTTCCTGCTGCATCGCCTGCCTTTCCTTTGGCCCGCGGCCTGCGCGGACCAAAGCCGTCCCCTGCGGCGATCATTCCCCAGCCGTTCCACTGCGACCTTGGATCTATGTGCGAATCCCCACAACTGAAAAGCAGATTGCAGGCAAGAGACACCAGAACGTCAGACATGCGCTCCGCATTCCAAAGCCATACTTCATATGTTTCAGTGCCTTATGTGATCGCCATGATTCCTTTGCGAATTCCATAGGCAGCACGGCGCCCAAAAAATGAGGAATATGCCACACAATTGATGTGGACTCACAACATCACTTGGGGAACGATCATGGCACGGACGCTGGAGAGGTTTGCAGCCGGAGAGACAGCGAATGACGAGTGACGCCCCTGCTGCGGCCGACAAGCGGCCACGAAAGGCCGACGGCGACCGCCTCTCGAAGCTCGCGCGCCACAAGCACATCATCTCGCAACTCACCGCCGCGCCGACGCTGCGGGCTTCCGAGCTCGCCGCCGTGCTCGGCGTCTCCGGCGAGACCATCCGGCGCGATCTGATGGAGCTTCAGGAGCAGAAGCTCATCAACCGCACCTATGGCGGGGCGTCCCGTCCCTTCGCGCTCGAGCCGGCGCTGACCGATCGCAAGGCGATCATGATCGCCGAGCGCGAGGCGATGGCCGCGGTGATCGCCGACCTGATCCTGCCGAACGAGGTGTTGATGCTTGGCGCGGGCGCGACCACGTTTCACATCGCGCGACGGCTGGCCTCACGCGCGCAAGACATCACCGTGATCACCCATGATTACGCCATTGCGGCCGCGCTAGCCGTCAATCCGTCGATCCGCGTGCTCTGCTGTCCCGGCCGCTATCACCCCACCGAAGGTTATGTGTTCGGCACGCAGACGATCGCGAACATCAACAGCTATGAGGCCAACCGCGCCATCGTGAGCGCGACCGGCATCAGCGCGCGCGGCGCGAATGATGCCGACGATGAGGCCGGTGCCATCTATGGCGCGATGGCCAAGCGCGCCGCAGAAGCCATCCTGGTAGCCGATCACGGCAAATTCGACCAGCGTGCGCTCACCGTCTTCGCACATTGGACCGATATCGATCGCCTGGTTACCGATCGGCAGCCAGAGGGAGCTCTGGCAACCGCTCTCCGTGAAGCCGGAACGGAGATCATCGTTGCGCAACCCTGAGAAAGGCCCAGCCATGGCACGCCTGACATCTGTTGCTTCCCGCGAGGAACACACCGGCCTTCATGCTGGCAACGACAAGGGCCCCGGTCCCACGCAGGATTGGCGGACCCGGATCGGACGCCTCGATCTCGAACTCGTCGGGCCGGACCACGCCTTTGCCCGCAACTGGGAACGCGTTGCCTGCATCCACGATGCCGCCTATGTGCTGGTGTTTCCGCAGACTGGATGCGTCGCATTCAGCCAGGACAGCCGCATCGGGATCGCACGTCCCGGCGAATATGTCCTGCTCAGCGAGCTCGCCTTCTACGAATTGTCGTCTGACAAGACCGCGCGCTTCCTGATGTTGCGGATTCCGGCCGCCGAGCTGCGCGGCCGGCTCGTCTCGGTTGAAGATCACATCAGTCGCCGCTTCAAGCCAAACGAACAGATGACGCACCTGCTGGCGGGCATGATCCGCAGCGTGGCCGAACTGTTCGTCGCCTCGCCGCCGCCGAACCCCCAGGCGCTCGCGACCGAAATGATCAGCTTCGTCGCGCTGACCATCGGATCGGAGGATCGCGGCGCCGCAACCGATGTGCGCAACGCGCGCTATCACCTGCGCCGCCGGATCGTCGACTTCATCGAGAGCCATCTCGGTGACCAGTCGTTGTCGCCGAAGAAGATCGCGGCGTCGAGCCGCATCTCGCTCAGTTATTTGTACAGCCTGTTCAACGACAACGAGACCACGGTCAGCCAGTTCGTCCAGACCAAGCGGCTGCAGCGGGCGTATGAAATCCTAGTCGCCGATCCGAAGGGCCGGCGGACCGTCTCGGAGGTCGCCTACGAAGTCGGCTTCAAGAACGTGTCGCATTTCTCCCGCTGCTTCAGCCGGCACTTCAAGGTGGCGCCGCGCGACGTTCGCCAGGCGCCCGTGTCGGCGCCGCAGCCGGCCGCTGGCGTGCGCTCGCCGCAGCCGAGGAGCCCTGCCGCCCGAGTGGCGCGGCGCAACGGATTCGACTCCCCCTATTGGGAGATCGACAAGCAGTCGGTCCACGAGACCGCGTAACGCCCCATCCCAAGGCAAGGCGTCGTGCGTCCCGCGACGTCGGCGCGCCTCCCGCCCGGAGCGACCATTGGACGACATTCAAGACAGATTATCGGCAAGCGAGCTCGCTTCGTTCTTCAATGAGCTTGCCGACGTGGCCGGACGGATCGCCGTGACGCACTTCCGTTCCCGCGTCGATTTCGAGCGCAAGCAGGACCTGACGCCGGTCACGATCGCCGATCGTGCGATCGAAATGGAGCTACGGCAGCTGATCGGTTCGCGCTTCCCCGATCACGGCATCCTCGGCGAGGAGATGGGATCGACGGCCGGGGACCGCTACACGTGGTATCTCGATCCGATCGACGGAACGAAGAGCTTTATCTCCGGCATGCCGCTGTTCGGCACGCTCGTCGCGCTCGCCGACGAGAGAGATGGATCGATCACCGCCGGCATGATCGATATGCCCGCGCTGGCCGAGCGGTGGTACGGCACCCGGCAAGGCACCACCTTCAACGGCGAGCTGGCAAGGGTGAGCCGCACCACGCGACTGGAAGACGCGCAGATCTACACGTCATCGCCGGACTTCTTCACGCCGAGCGACTGGGCCCGCTACGATGCGCTCAGCCAGAAGGCCATGTTCCGGCGATTTGGCGGCGACTGCTACCAATATGGCCTGCTCGCATCCGGCCACTGCGATCTCGTGGTCGAAACCTCCCTCAAGTCGTTCGACTTCATGCCGCTGATTCCGGTGGTCGAGGGCGCTGGCGGCATCGTCCGCGACTGGCAGGGGCGGCCGCTGTCGCCGGAATCCGATGGCCGGATCATCGCGGCCGCGAACGACAGCCTGCTCGAGCAGGCGCTCGCGATCCTCAATCAATAACTGCGGAAGCCCTCCCGTCGCGCGGCTCAGACGAGCCGCAACCAGCCATCCCAGCGGGGATCGTACATTACGTCGCGGGCACGCATGTATTTCCAGACGCCGTACTTCTGATAGTCGAAATCCCAGTCCTTGAGCTTCCTGTTCACAACCGCCCATGACGCCCATTTCAGGTCGGCGAGCGCCCGGTTGAGTATCACGCGCGCGACCATCTGCGGCCGCACCTCGCCCAGATATTGCTCGATCAGGGCCTCCGTCAGATGCTCGTCGAAGAACATCTCGGCGAACAGGACGCCGAGCTCATAGCTACGCTCGTTGTTGGATGCGAACTCGTAGTCGATCAGCTTCATCGGCCTTGGGCCGCCTGATTCCGCCGAGATCAGGAAATTGCCCGGCATCGGATCGTTGAAGCACGGCACGAGATCGAGACCCGACGCCAGGAACGCCGACTTGGCCTGATTGTAGCGATGCATCAGCCAGGGCATGTCCTGCGGGAAATGCGCGCCGAGCTCCCTGCCCTGCTCGATATGCTCCTCGATCATGTCGAAGATGGTCTTGGTCTGGCCGAGCTTCGGGCCGGCATGCAGGCGGCGGTAAAGGTCGAGAACGTCGGCCTGGATGGCGGCATCGCCGAAATCGGCATTGGTGCAGGCGCGATAGCCTTCGAGGAACTCGCTGATCTCGAGCCCGTCCGTGGCGTCGAAAAAGATCACCTCGGGCGCAACGCCCATGGCGTGGGCATTGCGCGCAGCCTCGTTGGCGGTCACGCGATCGATGAACATCTCCGAGCCCTCGCCGGGCACCTTGATGAAGTAGCGCCGTCCATCGCCGGATATCTCGACCAGCCAGTTCTGATTCATGAGGCCGCCGACCAGCGGGGTATAGGCCGCCCCCTTGCCGTGCCATTGCGGCACGCGGGCGATCGCTGCCTCGATATTGCGCTCGTGGACTGTCGCTCCCTCGCCAAGCTTCCTGCGGACAGTCATGCGATCCTCCGAAGCATCTCGCCAAAGCGCGGCTCCCGGACCGTCATGCGGCAACGTACGAAGCGCCAGCTGGCGAACTTGTAAAACTCAAAGGTGTTGCGCGCCGACCGCGCGGCGAGCACGGCGCCGATCAGGCCCCAGCGCAGATCATCCGCCATGCCGTAGATGCGGGCGCGGCTGAATGCGCGCTCGTCGAATCCGCCGGCGTTGCGGCTGAAGGCGTCGCGCGCCTCCGGCTCCTGCGCGAAGGCTTCGACGAGGAAGCTGCCGAGGTCCTCCAGCGGGTCGGCCGTCGTGGCGCGATCCCAATCGATCAGGCGAACCTCGCCGGTGTCGCTGATCAGGATGTTCGAGACATTGCCATCGCCATGGATTGGCACCGGTTTGATGTCGAGTTTCCTCAAGGCATCGGCCGCAAAACGCAGCTCCTTGACCAGCCATTCCGCATCAGACGGCAGTTGCGCCTTCGCGGCCTTTGCCGCCTCGTAGAAGTGCTCGATCTCGTCGAAGACTCCCATGCGCCGCGGCAGAGGCGCCCCTGCCTGGAACAGGCGCCGCGCCGCGATGACCGCGTCGACGATCTTCGGCTCCAGCATCCGCTCCAGCGTGCCGACCCGCCAGCCACGGTTGAGATCTTCCATGACCAGAAGTCCCGCGTCCGGATCCGCCGCAAGCACCTTGGGACCGATACCGAGATCGGATGCGCGCCGGGCCGCTTCGAACGCGCAGGCAACGTCGATGTAGAGCTTGGCATCCACATCCATGTTCTTGATGAAGATGCTCTCGCCGCTTCCGTTCCTGGTGGCGCGCCAGGGAGCGCCGTCGACCCCGCGCCAGCTTGGCGAGGCGAGGACCGGAATGGCGGGCTCGATCACGATATCGCCCGTCCCCCAGCCCGGGAGCCCGGCAATGTAGTTCCGGACCGTGGCGATTTGCGTTCCAGATTGGCTCATGACGACTTCTGATCTCTCGCGGGTGTCGTTCGGCCCGCCTGTCGCGGGCCTCCCGGTTTGATGACAAATTCGATCAAGACAGATGCAAAAGGGATGCCTCGCACTCCACCAAATCATGCCCTTACGGCAGCGGCACTACCCCGACAGGGGCGACTTTCGCTATCCGGACACTGATCCAGAACGCCATTTGTCGAGGCCAAGATGTCTGCTGCGGAACTGATCGGGATGAGCCTTGCGGGGCTGACGGAGGCCTACGCATCGCGCGCATTGTCGCCGGTGGAGGTGTTGCGAACCGTGCTCGGCCATGCCGAGGCGGTCAATCCCGCGATCAATGCGCTGTTCTGCTTCCGTCCGGAGCAAGCCATCGCAAGCGCGCAAGGCTCGGAAGCGCGATGGAAGGCGGGAACCGCGCTGGGTCCGCTCGACGGCGTCCCCATGACGGTCAAGGACAGCGTCGCCATGATCGGCTGGCCCTATTTTCACGGCATCGGCGCCAACCGTGCCCTGCCGCCGTCCAACTACGATTCGCCGCCGGCGATCGCGCTCCGCGAGGCCGGCGCGGTGATCTTTGCCAAGACCACGATGCCGGATTGCGGCCTGATGGCGTCGGGCATCAGCTCGCTGCACGGCGTTACCCGCAACCCCTGGGGGCTCGCCTGGAATACCGGCGGCTCGTCGGCCGGCGCAGGCGCCTCCGTCGCCGCTGGCGCCGGCTATGTTTCCGTCGGCACGGATATCGCAGGCTCGGTCCGCCTTCCGGCCGCCCATTGCGGACTGGCCGGACTGAAGCCGACCCATGGCCGTGTGCCGCATTTGCCGGCCGACACCATGCGCATGGCAGGCCCGATGGGTCGCAGCGTGGATGATATCGCGCGCCTGCTGACCGTGCTGACGCGGCAGGACGAGCGCGACACCTGGAGCCTGCCCGCCGATGGCGTGCGCTATCACGAGCATCTGAAGCGCGACGTGAAGGGACTGAAGATCGGCGTCCTCACCGACATGGGCTTCGGCATGAAGGCCGAAGCTACGGTTCGCAGCGCGGTCGATGCGGCCGGCAAGCTGCTCGCCGGCGCCGGCGCGATCGTCGAGCCGTTCACCTCTCCGCTCACCGACGACGCCTATGCGCCGATCGACCTGTTCCTCCAGGTGCGCGGCTATCTCGAATATGCATCGCTGCCGCCGCATGGCGACACCGCACGCGACATCAATCCCTACGTTCGCGCATGGTGCCTTGGCGGGGCGAAACATTCGGGCGCCGACCTCTACCGGGCGCTGGGCCGGATCGCCAAGATGAAGGCGGCGCTGCTCGCGGCCTTCGAGGGCTGGGACTATGTCATCGCCCCGACGCTGCCGGTGGTGAATTTCCCGGCCGAGGAGCCCGGCGTGTCGCGTGAGACGCCGCTCGCGCACACGCTGTTCACCGCCATGTTCAACCAGACCTGCCAGCCCGCCTCCACCGTCTGCATGGCATTCGATTCCCGCCATCTACCGATCGGCGTCCAAGTGACCGGGCACCGCTTCGACGATCTCGGCGTGCTGCAGGTGACCAAGGCGCTGGAGGACATGCGCTCGTTCGCGATGGACTGGCCCTTCAAGCCACGGCCCTGAGCGCTCAGGCCGCGGCCTGCGCCGGGTCGCCGTCGAGAAGGTGGCAGGCGGCGAAGCGCCCCGGCGCGTGTTCGACCAGCTTCGGCGTCTCCAGCCGGCAGCGGCCGAACGCCTTCGGACAGCGCGAGGCAAAGCTGCATCCCGCCGGGATATCGATCGGGCTCGGCGGCTCGCCCTCCAGCAAGAAGTCCGCCGGGTTGAACGGCTTCTCCTCCAGCGTCGGGGCGGCCGAGAGCAATGCCTTGGTGTAGGGATGCTGGGGATCGAAGAACAGCTCGCGGTTGTCGGCGATCTCGACCATCTCACCGAGATACATCACGGCAATGCGCGTGCAGACCCTGCGCACCATTGCGAG
This sequence comes from Bradyrhizobium sp. USDA 4504, assembly GCF_054063995.1. Lineage (NCBI taxonomy): Bacteria > Pseudomonadati > Pseudomonadota > Alphaproteobacteria > Hyphomicrobiales > Nitrobacteraceae > Bradyrhizobium > Bradyrhizobium sp. USDA 4504. The sequence continues at coordinate 4,522,057 of NZ_JBSSGV010000001.1, forward strand.
ATCATGGGAGATGAAGACATAGGTGAGGTCGTTCTTCTCCTGCAGCTTCGAGAACAGGTCCATCAGCCTTGACTGCTCGCGTTGATCCAGCGCGGACAAGGTTTCGTCGAGGATCAGCAGCTTGGGATCGAGGATCAGGGCACGCGCGATCGAGATGCGCTGGCGCTCGCCGGTGGAGAGCGTGTTCGGGAGCTGGTCATAGAGCTCGGCGGCAAGACCGACCTCGGCCATCGCTGCGATGACCCGGCTGCGCAGGTCCGCGCGGGCGACATTGCCGCGGATCAGCAGGCTCTCCTCGATCATGCGGCCGACGGTGGTGCGCGGCGGCAGCGCGTTGTACGGATCCTGCAGCAGCAGCTGGAATTCGCTGCGGGTGCGGATCAGCTCGCGCGGCGACAACGCCCCGAGCGACGTGCCGTTGAGGACGATGCTGCCGTTGTCGGGAACCTCCAGCCAGGCCAGCAGGCGCGTGAGGGTCGACTTGCCGCAGCCGGATTCCCCGACGATGCCGAAATTCTCGCGCGGCATGATGTCGAGCGTTACGCCGCGCACCGCCTGCACGTTGCTGTAGGTATTGAACGTCCCCCGCTTGCGCGCGCGATAGGTCCGAACAACGTGCTCCACCTTCATCAGCGGCACTTCGTCTTGCGCCTTGCGGCGGGCCAGCGGGCCCTCGGTGGTCGCCCACATGCGCGGCACACTGGCAATGGCCTTGCGCGTGTAGTCGGTCTGTGGCGAGGCGAGCAGGCCGGCAAACGCTTGCTGCTCGACGAACCGGCCCTGATGGAGCACGGCCGTGCGGTCGCCGAACTGGCCGAGCGTGGGCAAGGAAGACGACAGATAGATTGTCGCCATCCTGTGGCGGAGGCACAGGTCGTGGAGCAGCGCCACGATCTGTGCCGCGATGGTGACATCGAGCGGCTGGGTAATGTTGTCGGCGATCAGGACGGCGGGCTCGGCGCAAATCGCGTCCACGATCATCGCGCGCTGCATCATGCCGCCGGAAAATTTTGCCGGGTAGTCCCAATAGCGCTCCTTCGGCGATGGAATCCGGACCTCGCCGAGGAGCTGCACGACCCGCTCGCGGCATTCGCGCGGATTCCATTCGGGCCTGACGCTGTGCAGCTTTTCCGCGATCTGGGTCCCGACCGGTATCGTCGGATCGAGCGAGCTTTGCGGCTTGGAGCCGATATAGGCGATGTCGCGGCCGATCCGCACCTCGCGCGCCCCGGCGCCGAGAATGTCGTGGCCGGCGAACGTGACCCGTCCGGAGCGATACGCCAGACTTTCCGGCAGCCAGTTCGCCAATGCGCGGCTGAGCACGGTTTTGCCGGCGCCGCTTTCGCCATAGATGCCGAAGATCTCCGAGGTGTTGAGGCGGAAGGAGATGTGATCGAGGATCGGCGCGGCGCCCGACGCCGAAGCGCCGACCGTGAGGTCGTCAACCTCCAGAATGAGCGAGAGATCCATCTCAGAGACCCCCATAGATGCGGTTGCGCGCCTTCTCGAGCGCCGACCCCATCAGGTTGATCGAGGTAAGCGCGATAGCCAGGAACACGCCCGGCGTGGTCGCGATCCACCAGGCATTGATCAGGTATTTGCGGGAGTCGGCGATGATGCTGCCGAAGCTCGGCGTCGGCGGCTGGATGCCAAGCCCCAGGAAGCCGAGGATCGCTTCGAAGATCATCATGCGTGCGACGTCGAGCACGGCGACGAATGCGATCGGCGGCAGGATGTTCGGCGCGGCGAACAGAAACAGGATCCGCCAGTCCCCGGCGCCGAGCACGCGCAGGCCGCGGACATATTCCTTGCCGCGCTCGGTGACCGCGGCGCTGCGCGCCACGCGCGCGTAGAGCGGCCAGCCGGACAGCGCCAGCACGATTATGATGGTCGGCACCGTCGGCCGCGACACGCCGAGAATGGTGATCGCCAGGATGATCATCGGAATCGACAATTGGGCATCGGTGATCCGCATGATGACTGTGTCCCACCATTTGCCCTTGAAGCCGGCGAACAGGCCAAGGCCGCAGCCGATGACAAAGATGAGCAGGACCGTGACGACGCCGACCAGCAGCGAATAGCGCAGGCCGATCAGGCTGCGCATCAGCATGTCGCGGCCGAGCTGATCCGTACCCAGCGGATGATCCCAGGTCCATTTGTCGCCGAGAAAGACCGGCGACATGAACTTGTCCTTCACCACCATCTTGGTCGCACTGATCGAGGACACCTCGGGATAGATGGCCGAGGCCAGCACCAGCGCCATGAAGATGAAGAAACCGATCTTGAAGCTCGGCATGCGCCAGGCGGCGGCCATGATGCGGCGGTTGACGGAACGGATTGGGGCCGCCGGCAAGGCGGGCTCCTCGGCGATGATCGTGGTGGCCGTCATGCTCAGATCTCCACGCGGGGATCGACCAGATAGGCGACCAAATCCACGATGATATTGATGAAGACAAAGACGGCGCTGGTCGTGATGGCGATGCCCTGGATGACCGGAAAGTCGCGCCCGACGACAGAGACCACGGTCAGATTGCCGAGGCCAGGATAGTCGAAAATGTATTCAATTACGAGAACGCCGCCGATCAGCGTCGAAAGCTGGATCCCGAGCAGGTTGACTAGCGGCACTGCCGCGTTGCGCAGGGCGTGCGAATAGACGATGCGGCGGCGAGACAGGCCGCGCACCCGCGCCTCATCGATGAACGGCGCTTGCATGACCTCGCCGAGCGAGGTCGTCAGCGTGCGGATGATGAAGGGGGCGATCTCCACCGAGAGCACGAAGGCCGGCAGGATGACATAGGAAAACCCCTGGTAACCGAGCGCCGGCAGCAGCTTCAGCTTCACCGACAGAAACAGGATCAGAACGATCGCGAGCCAGAAATTCGGAATCGAGACGAACAGCGACTGCATTCCGAACGCCAACGCATTCTGCCAACGATGCTGGTGCAGCCCGCCCGCGATGCCGATCGGAAACGACAGCAGCAGCGCGAACACGAGCGCCATTCCGCCCAGTTGCAGCGTGAACGGCAGGCGTTCGAGGATGAGATCGATCACCGGCGCCATATCCGACTTGGTCGGGTCAACATACTGGCCGCCGGTCGCGATCATGCCGCTGCGCGGCCGCAAATAGGATTGCCCGAGATCGCCCTGTACCAGCCCGCGCATGTACCGACCATATTGCACGATGATGGGGTCGCGCAGCCCCATCTTGGTCGCGACCTTCTCGACCACATCGGCCGGCGCCATGCCGCCGACGATCAGGCGCACGGGATCGCCCGGCACCACGCGCAGCAGCGTGAAGATGATCAACGACGTGATGAAGACGATCAGGATGCCCTGCGCGATCCGCTTGACCAGGAATTCCAGGATCAACATCGAGAAGAGCTACCCTTGCAATTCATGAGGACCAGACCCGACCAGTCCGGCCTGCGTTCGCGAACCGGCAGGCCGGGCGTACCCGGCCTGCCGAGCAATCATCATGCCAATGTTGCCTTGGTCATGTCCTGCATGCCGTTCGGATAGATGTACAGACCATCCAGCTTCTTGCTGTAGGCATGGATGAAGACCGAGGTGAACAATGCGAGCGCCGGGGCCTTCTTGGCGATGGTCGGCAGCGTCTCGGTCTGCAGGATCTTCTTGCGCTCCTCGATTGTCGTGGCGTTGCGCTCCTTGTCCAGCACCGCGTCGATGTCCTTGTCGACGATGCCGGTGATGCGCTTGGAGGAGGAGTGGAAGTGGGTGCGCAGGACGAGATCCGGCTCGGGCGAGCCGGTGCACCAGCCGCAGTCGATCATGTTGCCCTCACCGCCGCCGGGCTTGTCGTAAAGCAAATTACCCCACGCCGCGACTTCGAGCGTCTGCAGATTGACCTTAAATCCCTGCTCCTGGAGCATGCCGGTAATCAACTCGGCATATTCCTTCGTCTTCGGATAGAAACCGACCGACGTGTAATAGGTGAGCTCGGGCAGGCCCTGGCCTTTGGGGAAGCCGGCCTCCGCGAGCAGCTTCTGCGCCTTGTCCGGATCGAATTCAGGATAGTCGGCCACCTCGGCATAGCCGAACTTGACCGGCGAGATGTGCGCCTTGGAATAGATGCCGGAGACGCCGAGCACGTCGAGCACCTGCTTGCGGTCGATCGAGTAGCATGCGGCGAGGCGAATGCGCGGATCGTCGAACGGCTTCTTCGAGCAGCGGAAGAACAGGTATTTGTTCTCGACCGAAACCGCCTTGTGGATGCTGAAGCGGGCATCCTTCGAGATGGTCTCGACCTGCTCCTGCTCGAGCCGCTCGATGATGTCGGCCTCGCCGTTCAACAGCGACAGCGTGCGCGTCGTGGTGTCACCGACGAAGTGATACTCGACACCCGGGATCTTCGCTGCGCCGAGGAAGAAGTCGGGATTGGCGGCGAGAACGGTGGTGTCGCCTTTCTGCTCGACATATTTGTAGGGGCCCGTGCCGTTCATGCGCGCCGAGAGCTGCGCCTTATTGGCAACGTCCTTGGCCGACATGATCGGCAGGAAGGACGACAGGTAGTAGTAGAGCGTCGCCGGATAGCCCTGCACCTTCGTGTTGATGTGGCAGGTGTAGTCGTCGACGACGTCGACGGTGACGAGACCGGGGTACCACTGCGCCGGACGATCGGGTTGGCAGCCATATTCATAGGTCGCCTTGACGTCGGCCGCTGTGAACGGGGTTCCGTCATGAAATTTGACGCCCTTCCTGAGTTTCACCTCCATCGTATAGGTGTCGATGGGCTTCATCGATTCAGCCAGCTCGAAGATCAGTTCGTCCGGCTTCTCCGGCCGCATCGGCGCCCGCGTCAGGTAGCCGAACACGAAGCCCTCGACGATGAGCTGGCCTAGATTGGTATGGGTGGTTGGGTCCCAGTTGCCGGTCAGCGCTTCCGCGCCGAGAAAGCGCAGTGTCTTGCCTTCGGCGGCAAAGGCGGAATTCACAAGAAAGTCGGGATTGACCCGCCCGAAGCCGAACGCCGCGGCCCCGGCCAATCCCCCTAACATCAAGTCTCTGCGGTTGATCATATGGTAATCCCTCGATGATTTCGGCAACGCTGAAACTGCTCTCGAGGCCGCAAGGCACTCAGCCGTTTCGATCGTCTTGCACAAATCGTGGCTTTCACGCCTGCAAAGCCTAGACCAAAGGCCGCAATCGCCCGATTCCTGCTGCTCCACGATTCCGTTGCTGACACTCCCGGGGCGCCGCAGTCGCGCACGGAGATTTTCCGCTCCCGGAAGCATGGCGCACACCGGCAAGGCAAGGACGCCTTTCCAATGTGCAGCACACAAATCATGGATGCACAGAGCAGCAACGCCATGCAGACAACCATATGATCACGCTCGCGGAACTGAACGGAATCCCAGCATTGGAACAGCGCGTTGCTCCGGCCAACCATCCCATTCGCGGCGTCATCTCGGATCTCGACGGCGTCGCCTATCGCGGTGACACTCCGATCGACGACTCCGTCAAGGCGTTTCGCGGATGGAGCGAGCGGGGCCTGCCCTATGCGTTCGTCACCAACAATTCGACGAAATCCGCCGCGCAATTTGCCGCCAAGCTGAGCCGCATCGGCATTCCGGCCGAACCGTCACAGGTCTTCACGACGATTTCGGCGGTCACGTCCCTGCTCGAACGGCGCTGGCCGCGCACCACGCCCGTGTTTGCGATCGGCGAACGACCACTGCTCGAGGCGATCGAGGACATTGGCTATCACCTGACCGACGTCAAGCCCAAGATCGTCGTGCTCGGCTTCGATGCCACGCTCGACTACGCCAAGCTGCGCACCGCGGTCAGGGCCGCACTCGCCGGCGCAACCGTCATCGCCACCAATCCCGATGTCCTGACGCCGGTTCATGACGGCTACGATCCCTGCGTCGGCGTGATCACGGCCGCGGTTGCAGCGGCCGTTCCCAATACGAAGCCGATCGTGCTAGGCAAGCCGCAACCGTTCCTGATCGAACAGGCGCTGGCGCATCTCGGCACCGCCCGGCATGAGACCGTCATGGTCGGCGACCAGATCGGTACCGATATCGCAGCAGGAAAGGCCGCCGGCATGCGGTCGATCCTGCTCGCCAGCGACGTCCCTTTCAATGCGGTGGCGGACGTCGTTCCCGATCGCATCATCGCGAGCCTTCTTGACCTCGCGGAGCCCGAGACGGTCGGTTGGCCGCGATGATGACTCCCGGCCTCATCGAGAGCATGCAGACCTCTCTTGCCGCGAGCCTGCCGCGCTGGGGACTATCATCGCAATCGACGCTCGCCTTTCTCAGCCATTCCGAGAACACCACCTTTCTCGCGCAAGATCCGGCCGCTCGGCAAAAACTCGTGTTGCGCGTGCAGCGGCCCGGCTATCACTCACCTGACGAGATTGCGTCCGAGCTCGCCTGGATCGACGCCGTGATCGCAGACAACGTGGTGCTCACGCCGCGCCCGGTCGCCGATCGGGAGGGACACCTGTTATGCCCCATTCCCCTGAGTGGTGCGACACGACACGTCGTTGCATTCGAATTCCTCAGCGGCAGGGAGCCGGACGCCTCGGACGATCTGGCCACCTGGTTCGGCAAGCTCGGCGCGACCAGCGCGCGGCTTCACGCGCACAGCCGCCGATGGACATTGCCATCAACGTTCCAGCGCAAGGTCTGGGATTTCGATGCCATGCTGGGCCGCCGGCCACTATGGGGTGACTGGCGCGCCGGTCTTGGCCTGCGCGACGATGGCCGCAGGCTGCTGCAGAGGGTCGCCGACGAACTTGAACGGCGCGTCGAGGCTTACGGACTGGGCGAGCAGCGGTTTGGCCTCGTTCACGCCGACCTCCGCCTCGCCAACCTGCTCGTCGAAGGCGACCGGCTCGGCGTCATCGACTTCGACGATTGCGGCTTCTCGTGGTTCTTCTATGACTTCGCCGCGGCCGTCAGCTTCATCGAGCACGAGCCGGTGATGGACCTGCTCCAGCAGTCGTGGCTTGCGGGATACCGGACCGTCGCACCGGTCTCGCACGACGACGAGGCCATGCTGCCTGCGTTCGTGATGCTCAGGCGCATGCTGCTGACGGCCTGGCTCGCTTCGCATTCGGACACCGAAACCGCGCGACGCCTGGGTACGGGCTACACCGACGGAACGGTCGCGCTCGGCGACCGGTTCCTGCGCGGATCGTGACGCGGACTTTCGGGACCAGCCGCGGCGCGCCTGTCCGTTTCTCCAGTGTTGTTGCTCCCGGACTCCAGAATGCCGCAACAGATGTTTCCCCGCCGGCTTTGATCCGCGAATGATGGGCGCGCTCGGACATTGCGCGTCCGAAGCGGACTTAACCAGCGAGCGTGGGCAGCGTCAGATGGATATCCAGGCTTATTTCGAGGAGTGGTCCTGCGAGCCCGGCGATGTCGTCCGGCTCGCGATCAGCACGCCGCACGCCACCGTCCGCGCAAGCCTCGTGCGACTGGTCTCGGGTCCCGGGCGCGACGAAGCGATCGAGGGCAAGGTGGTCGATTTCTCGTCGGTGCTCGACCGCACCGTTTCCGGCGGCGTGCAATCCACGGTGGTCGGCTCGCACGCCGAATTTCCGCTTCCCTCACCGATCAACGATGCGGCGATCAGCGTCCATTGCTGGGCATGGCCGACCGTCCCCGAGCGGAGCGCGCCCCAGGCCATCTGGTCGATTGGCGACGTCGCGCTCGTCATCATCTCAGGCGGTCTTGCGCTTCGAATGGGCAGCGCAACGCTCGCAGTCTTGCCGGATGCGATCATCGCCAAACACTGGTATTCGATCCTGACTACCATCGGCGACGGCGAGGTCTGCATCGACCTCAGGCGTCTTGATGCCAAGGTTGGGGCACAACGCACGCTCCGCGCGGCAACCGGCGCGACGGCAAACGCGGCAACGCTCCTGCTCGCGGCGGCCGGCATCGGCCGGTCCGGGTCGCCGCTGGAGCCATATAATGGCAAGATCGACTCGCCAACGCTGTACCTCGCGAAGCCATCCGCCGAGATGATCGCCGCATGGCACGCGGGGAAGACTTCCACGCAGCCGGCATGGGCAGCATGGAAACTCGGCAGGGACTTCGCGTCGGAGACGATTGAGCCGGACGCTGGAGGCGAACAGGGGCACCTTGTCAACGGCGTCGAGCGCGGTGTGACCGGACGCAACTGGGACGGGCGAAGCGACTCCTTCGTCGAAGTTCCCGAGCAGTACTGTGCGCTGCAATTCCACGACGACGACATGGTGGATGCCGGCTGGAGGTATAATCTCGAATTCCGCCTGCCGGAGGACCTTCAAAGCGGAGTCTACGCAGTTCGGCTCGAGGCCGGCGGACGCCGCAATCATTTTCCGCTGTTTGTCAGACCGGTCCTGGGCACCTCGGCACCCGTGCTGTTCCTGGTGCCGACCAACACCTTTCTGGCCTATGCGAACGACCACCTGGCTTCGCTCGATTTCTCATCGGTGATGCCTCATGACAAGGTGGTGCCCGAGGACGAACAGTACCTGTTCTCACATCCCGAGCCGGGCCGCTCCTGCTACGATACCCATGCCGACGGAACGCCGGTTCGCTATTCGGGCCGCCGACGACCGCTGTTCAACGTCCGCCCTGGTTTTCCGAACTGGCTAACGGGCTCATACCGTCACTTTCCCGTCGACATGTACATCGTCGAATGGCTAGAGCACCTCGGCATCGAATATCATGTCGCAACCGACGAGGATTTCGAACGTGGCGGCCGCAACCTGGCCGACCGGTACGCGGCGATCGTCACGGGCTCGCACCCGGAATACTGGACACGAACCGGCCTCGATATCCTCGACGGATACCTGCATGACGGCGGACGGGTCATGTATCTTGGCGGCAACGGCTTCTACTGGGTAACGAGCCGGCTCAGTGCAAAGCCCTGGGTCATCGAGGTGCGCCGCGACAACAGCGGCACGCGCTGCTGGGATGCCCCCTATGGCGAACGGACCCATGTTGCGACGACTGAAGCCGGCGGCATCTGGCGCACGCGCGGCCGCGCCCCGAACAAGATGCTGGGCGTGGGCTTCGCATCGGAGGGATGGTCGAAGGGCTGCGGCTATCGGCGTCTGGAGGCGAGCTACAATTCGCCTGCCGCGAAATTGTTCGACGGCATCACTGAGGAAATCGTCGGCGATTACGGCTATGTGCTGGGTGGAGCGGTGGGAGACGAGGTCGACAGGTACGACGTTACGCTCGGAAGTCCCGAGCATGCCTATGTGCTCGGGACTTCGACCGGGCTTGGCAACGAGTATCAGCTCGTCATCGAGGATCTCACTCTTTCGCTCCCGGATCAGGGAGGCGCACAGCGGCCTGACGTGGTGAGATCGGACATGGTCCTGTTTCCGATCGATGGAGGCGGCTGGGTATTTTCGGTCGGCTCCATCGCCTATGCCGGCGCCCTGGCCTGGAACGGCTGCGACAACGGTCTTTCGCGCCTGACGGCGAATATACTCAGGGCCTTCACCGGCAAGGAGCCGGTGCTCGGAGCATGAGACCGTCAGTGCGACTTCGCCCCTGAAACGAAAGGTCAACGATCCTCGTTCGGCCACTCATACGTTCTGGTTGCAGGATTGAGTGCAAGAAGATCAACATCTTACTGGATACTCGTTGTCCCCCAGCGCGGCGACCGCACAGATACGTGCTTCTTTTTCGTTCGCGCGCAAGTTCACAAAGGCGACTAGCATCGCATGGTGAGTGCGATACGGTGGTACATGGAAGATCCAGGGCTTTTCCGCCCAAGGAGAATGTCTGACAGGCGGCAGGCGCTTTCCTCGCAGTCAGGAGCGAGGCCTCTTGCTCCCCTGATTGGATATCGCTCGGCAAAACAACGGCTCGGGGGAGTCAGCAGCCGCGTTAACCTTACATACCCTCAAGCCGCAGGTGAGTGGCCCTCGACAAGACGATTGAGTCTCCGAGTTTCCTGCTCAGCTGCTCGAAACGGCCGAGAATGTCCTTGCCCGCGCCGGTGTCTGCACTATGTACGCAGATATCGTTGTGCTCGTTGCGACGGACCGGTAGTAATTCAATTTCGGTGATCTTCTTCCCCGCGATCAAGCACCGCAGCGCCAGACCATCGAGATGACGGCCGCGCATAACGTCCCAGTCGAACGCAAAATTGCCAAGGCTGTAGAAGATCGGCTTACCCTGATAGATTTCGCCGGCCTGGACCACATGCGGATGGTGGCCGAACACCATGTCTGCCCCCACGTCGATGGCGGCTCGGGCTATTTCGCGCTGATATGCGACTGGCTCCTCTTTGGACGACACGCCCCAATGGCATGAAAGGATCACAAGGTCGACCTTGGTCCGCAGAGCGCGGACATCGTCCCGCATGGCCTCGAGTTCGTCGGCGTCTGCGAATGTATGCGTGATCGGCTCAGCACCCGGCATCTCCAGCGCGCGCGGGCCCGGCTCATAGGCGGCGTGGGCCTTGATGGTGGCGCATCCGGGGCTGTTGGCTGACGCGGCGTGATTGCTCGGCCAGAACACCGATGTGTAGCTCAAGAAGCCGAAACGAACCCCGTTCTTCTCGATGATTACCGGCTTCCTGGCCTCGGCCAGCGTTTCGCCAACGCCACAGTGGAGGATCCCCGCCGAATCCAGCGCCTTGACGCTGGCGACGGCGGCGCGCGCGGGATAGGCGACGTTGCTGGCGCAGCTCACGCCGACATAGCCCGCCTTCTTGAGCGCCGGACCTACCTTGGCGCCCGAATGGCGCCAACCCTTTTTGTGCGGGATATCGGGCCGCGCGGGATCGATCGAGGGCTCGGCAAGCGGGCCTTCCAGCTGTCCGAACAAGACATCGGCCGATGTCAGCATGTCACGCACATTGACGAATGCGCTGAAAGGATCTTCGCGGTTCTGGATGTTGGTATCGCCCAAGATGAGCAGCGTTTGATCCATGTGCAGTTCCTTTTTCGTGAGCTCTGGTGTGGGTGTCGGGATTGCGACCAGATCAGGCCGCGCTTTCAGCGGAGCGCGATGTTGTCACCGCCGCTTCGCCATCGCGCGCTGGCGCGATCGATTCCAGGGAGCGCTGGTTGGTTTCGATACCGAACAAGAGAATACCAAGCGCTAACAGCAGATAAAGCGACGCAATGGCGTAGAGCACTGATGGGAGACCATAATTGTCATAGAGCGACACAACCATGTAGGGCGATGCGATGACAGCAATCCGCCCCGTCATTTGGGCGATGCCAGAGCCGCGGAAGCGATATTCGGTTGCAAACAACTCCGGCGTGTAGCCGCCGAGACCGAAGCCGATCATCAGGCTCATGCCGCCCTGCAACAGGAAGCCAAAGATCAGCACCCAGGCGGGATCGGTCTGCTGCGAATACGCCAGCGCGAACACGCCACACCATAAGGCCGCAAACATGGTGCCGCGACGGCGTCCAATCCAGTCGGAGGTCAGCATGCCGACCAGCGGCCCGAGCGAACTGCCCAGCGCCATGACGGTCGCAAAGCTGAGCGACTTCGTGACACTCAGTCCCTGTTTGACGAAGAAGGTCGGCACCCAATAGGAGAAGCTGTAGGAACCGACCAGGCAGGTGATGCAAACCGCCATCGCGAGCAAGGTGCGGGTGACGACGCCGCGCGAGAACAGGATGGAGATCGGTACCCAGGCCGGCGCAGGCGCGGCCACTGATATCACCGGCGGGAGAGGCCCCGCCTTCGAGGCCTCAGCTTCGATATCCTGCATGATCTTTTCGGCTTCTTCATAACGGCCGCGCGCTTCGAGCCAGCGCGGCGACTCCGGAAGCTTGCGGCGCAGGAACCAGACCCATAATGCGCCGCAACCGCCGATCAGATACATCGGCCGCCATCCAAGTGCTGGAATGACGAATAGTCCGGTAAAATTCACAGCGAATGTCGATGCCATCGACACCACGCTGATCAGGCCAAGCGCCCATCCGCGCCGTTGCGGCGGCACAAACTCGCTGACCATGCCGTAACCGCAGACATATTCTGCGCCGATCCCTACTCCCATGAAGAAACGCATCGCCATCAGCCAGGTCATCGAGGGCGCGAGCATCGAGAGCAGGCACATGCTGCCGAAAATCAGAAGATTGAACTGATAGGCAAAACGCCGGCCGAACCGGTCACCGACCAACCCCGTCATCAGCGCGCCAATGGCGAGGCCGGCAAAGGTGATGGAAATGTAGTGGGCATTGGTCTCCATGTTCGACCAGCCCTCCTTAACGAGGGCGCCCAACACGCCGGCGGCCATCTGGTTGTCGAAACCGTCGAAGAACATCCCGAGGCCGATCAGGCTGAGAATCCGCCGCTGGAATGCGCCCATCGGGAGCCGGTCAAGCCGGCCCGCGGCGTTAACGGGGGTGGTCATAGAAAGCGTTTCTCCCGCAAGTAGCGGCGTTCAGCGCCGCTTATGCGGGCAAAATAAGCGGAATGCTTTGGGCCGAGTATGCTAATTTACTCATCACGACGATGACTTATCTTCAGAGCAACACAGAGAATGCGGCGCGGACGCGATCAGCCCTCAGTGGGAGGCGCTGATGGCCCGAAAATTGCCCCCGCTGAATGCACTTCGCGTCTTCGAGGTCGCCTCCCGCTCCGAGAACTTCACCCACGCCGCCAAAATACTCAACGTCTCGCAGGGCGCCGTCAGCCGGCATATCGCCCAACTCGAAGCCTTCCTTGGCCTGCGCCTGTTCGTCCGTAATCAACGCGACGTCAAGCTGACGACGCAGGGCGAACAGTACGCGCAGGCCATTGCCGAAGCCTTTGATCGCATCGAACTCGCGACCCAGGTCAGCCGCCGGGACAAGCAGAATCGCGTGGTGCGGATACGGCTGTTTCCCACGGTGGCGATGAAATGGCTGGTCAAGCGGCTCGCGCGCTTCCATACCATTTACCCAAGCATCAATGTGCAGGTCACGATCGCCAACGATCTCGTCGATGTGAGCGCTGGCGAGGTGGACTTCACCATTCAGACTCCCGCCATTCCAAAGCCCGGCGTGCGTTACGACACGCTGTTTCCGATCGAGCTGCTGCCGGTTTGTAGCCCCGCCGAATTCAACAAGCATCCACCCGTGCACGATTCACGAGAGCTGCTCGACCGCACGTTACTTCATTCAATGAAGCGCCCGCACGATTGGCGGATCTGGTTTGAGGCGGCGGACGTCACACCCGGGAGCTTTCGCGAAGGACTGTCGTTCGGCAATTCCTCGCTAGCCTATCAAGCGGCGATCGACGGGCTCGGCATCGCGGTGGCGCATCTGGAACTGGTCCAGGACGATCTCAAAGCGGGACGACTATTGGCGATCCATCCGCTGGTGGTACGAACCGCCGACAGTTACCACCTCGTCGGCCGCGAAACCGACGTTGGCAGGCCGGAGATTGCTGCATTCCGCGACTGGCTGCTGTCCGAAACCAGGACACAGAATTGACGTTTCTCCATCGGCAAGATCTTGCTCTGCTATTGTCAAATCAGCATCGCTGCGAGCTCGCCGACGGCGCTTGGATCGCCATTTGCCTTGGCTACGCACTTCAGGTGTCACGTTGCTCTAGTCTAGGCAGGGATTTCCTCTCGAAATCCCGGCTTATTTTGTTCGTCAGGCCTATACACGTATCGAGCTGGGCATCTGCCAGAAGCGAAGGCGGCTGATCCGCGAAGGTTAGGGGGGATCTCGCCACGCCTTGGCGCTGATGTTTTATTGCTTCTACATCAATGGCTAGGTGAATGATCCGGCCGGCCGAGGAATTCGGAGTCACCGGGAACAGTCTGGCCAACGTCTGCGACAGGCTGGACGTGCTTTATCTTCCGCGCGGCCCCTCGGCCAAAGAAGTAAGCCGGAAGCCGGTCGTCATACTTGAGCTTTCACCTCGGCGGGACAGGATCCCAAACACGGCAGATAAGGGAGGTATCTCTTTTTCCCCTGGCGTCGAACCAACCGACCACTGCTTGCTACGCCGAACACGACCCGTCTGTCTGAAGAGATGGAGCTTGCCATGCGGCGCATTCGGCCTGCCCATCGTATAGAGTGGCCTATAAATCCGACGGCCTCATGTGACTGGTGACTACGTCCGCTTTGCTCCTATAGCGACCAGGTTCGTGCGGCAGCGCAATATGTCGCGATGGGCCAGAAGCGGAAGCCACAATTGGACAACATCTCCCCTACTAACATCGGCGATAAATATCTTCCGTGAATTGGTTCACAAATGGGCGGGCCAGACCGCGATATGCTTGCTCGAGCTCTCGGCCGGCGTGCGCCCAGCGCGATCAGCAGGCTCGAGAAGGCGCCGAACCTCGACGTCCACCGTTCCGTCGCACGTATCGTGTTTCGCAACGCTGCGATCAATGAGTTGTCGAGTTGGATTCAACGGCATTCGGTGCGGCCGAAAGCCCGCGGACCCAGCAAACGACCAGTCTTTTAGTTTTACGCGGTTCAGAAACTTGATCAGAGAATAAGCCATGCAAAAAATTTGATGGAGGAACCAATGGTGAAGAGGGCGATTACGCTCGGCGGTGGTGGTCCGGCGGCAGGGCTGCACATTGGAGTTCTGGAAGCTCTTGCCAACGCAGGTATAACCTTTGACGTGTGGGCATTGTCCTGCATCGGCGCCTGGGTTGGGATCGTCTACAATCAGTTTGACAACGTTGACAATAAAGACAGGGCGAAACAGACCCATCAATTCTTCAAGAATGGCGTGTTTCGAGACGACGAAAGCTATAGGCGCTTTCCCATAAACACGGTGTTCGGCCCGGATTGGGAAAGCATCGGCAAGGCTCTGACCAACTTCGTCGCAGATCCCAATACCTATAAGGATTTGTGGGACCCAAACAGGGTCGCGAATGCCTTCAGGGAATCCATGTCGCTCTGGTTCGCTCAACAGCCCGACACGGACGGCGGGAAGAAGTTCACGAGCCCGGATGAGGGAGACGTAAACAGATGGGTTCTTAATCAGGTGCTGGCCCCAAATCCTTTCGTTCGTTATCTCACGTCAATGATGTATCTGTCCCAAGTCACCGGCCTCTCCAGGATCAACTATCCACACAGCCAGTTTATGAAGAGCATAAATTTCGACGCGCTGGGAAGACCCGAAAAGCCATTCATATTCCACAACGCCTGGAATCTCGATGAGCATAAACTCGCGTTGTTTTCCAACCGGCCGATGCCCAAGAAGGTCGATGAGAACAAGAAGGTCGACGGGAAAGAGTACAAAGTGCCTATCAGCGCATCCAGCTTATGTGCGTGTTCAGCCCTTCCCTTCGTGGAAGAAACCGTAGAGATCGACGGAGTTACCTACTGCGAAGGAGCACTGGTCGATACGGTCAACTTCGAGAGCTTGCTCCAGGAGCATCATAAGCCGGGCGATGAGCTGGACGAGATATGGGTGAGCAGGATCGTCGATTCAAAGCAAGTCCGCAAACCGGAAAACCTTCACGATGCCCTGGCCAATCTCTGCCAATTGTTCGCAGCGACCGTTGGCGAAGATGACGTCAAGCTCTTCAAATACCACGTGCGGTACGACAAGCCAAAATCCGGAGAGCATCCGTGGAAGGGCACAATCGTCGAGATTCATGTGCCGGGGCACATCAGTTTCAAATGGAACCACAGCAACCTGGACAGCGGGAGACAGTTGGGAAGGATCGCTGCTGAACAAGCAATCAAGGCATACTACGAACACGAAAAACGTCCGCCGCATGACGGGCCACATTTCATAAATGAGAATCCTGCGGAAAGCGATGAGGCGGGATGGCGAGAGGTTAAGGAGGCATATCACGAATGTCGAAGGCGGGCTGCGTAACGGCAAGGTAAAGCAGCCTTGAGGCCGACCTGCTGAGCCAAGCTCCAATATCCGCAGTCGAGGCGCAATTACTGCAGTCGGTCGAGTAATGCCTTTGCCTGCTTCAGATCCTGCGTTTCAAGACCCTCGACGAACCAGCCGTAGATGGGCACGAGCTGGTCGAGCGCTTCGCTGGTTCTGCCCTGATCGATCCACAAGTTGGCGAGGTCAACTGCTACTCGAAGTTCAAGGGCCTTGGCGCTCTGACTTTTCGCAGTTGTCAATGCGTGATCGAGCAGTGATCGTGCGTCGGTGCTGGCCTCCGGTGCATCGCGGACGAGCAATACGCGTGCCTTCAATCGATACAGCTCGGCCTCAAATATCCGTTCGCTATTGCGGCCGGTTGTAGCGAGACCCTGCTCAATCAGTTCGAGCGCGGCTTCGCTTTGATGGCTCGACAACAGAGCGGCACTCAGGAGCACATACAGTGCTGTGATGCCAAGCTGATAGCCCGCGCCGCGATATTCGTTCATCGCCGTACGGATTTCCTCAAGCGCGGCGAACGAAGGATCAAGGAAGGTGGCGCTTATCCCCCGGATGGCGCGAGCCAATCCTCGCCACTGCCGGAATCCGAGTTCTTCCGACAAGGCGAGACAACGATCCGCATAACGGTGTGCCTTTCGGAAGTCACCCCGAAGAGCGTGGAGAATGGATGCATAATAGCATCCATAGGCCTGCGAATGCGGATGACTGATGACGTCGGCACGCTGAAGGGCGGCATTTACACGCGCGAGTGCCGTATCAGCACGGCCCTGCAGCCAGAGCGCCCATGACATCAGAGCCAGGTCGGCCACACCCGCATCCTGGCCGGCAGCACGCGCCGCAAATCTATCATGCTCGCTGCTCGCTTCGAACGCTTCGAAGGCCCGTTCGATCACCTCCTGGGCACCTACGAGATTTCCCATGAAAAGGCGTATCATCCCTTGCCCACGCATCGCGTTGAGCAACGTTGGTCGATCACCCCGACCCTCCGCAAGATCGAGCAACACCGAGATCATTTCCTCGGCGACCGGCAACTCGCCGCGAATGACGCTCGCGGTGGTCAACCAAAACATGATTTGTAGTCGCTCGGGGGGATCTCCGAGCCGCTGGCACAGCTCGCGCGCTCGCGCAAAGGTCGCCACCGCCTGGGGCGAGGCCGGCCCCTGGGTGGCAATGAGGCAGGGCCCGAGCGCGTACTGGAAATCAAGCTCCAGCCGGTCTTTAAGCGCACCGTCGGCCAAATGGGCCGAGACCTCAATGCCTTTGCGCAAGTGTGCGATCGCTTCGAGGTTGGCGGAGCGCATGGCCGCTTTCTTGCCTGCCTGGAGCCAATATTCTCCCGCCTTTTCGAACAATCCCGCCTCGGTAAGGTGGAGTGCGAGAGTCTCGGGTTGAGACTCCACAATTTCCGGGAATCGTTGCTCGAAAGCGTTGGCGACGGCGGCATGCAGCGCTGCGCGTCGGCTCTTCAGAAGTCCCGCTTCGGCAGCGTCCCGCACGAGCGCATGCTTGAAGGTGTAGACCGCCCGGGGTATCTCGCCTCGGCAGAATATCAACTCCGCCTGAACCAACTGGGCAAGCGCCTCCTCAAGCCGTTGCCTTGGCAGCTTGGCGACCACGCTCAGCAGTTCGTACGAGAACTCGCGCCCCACAACGGCGCCGATCTGAGCAACTTCCTTCACGGGGGCCAATCGGTCGAGCCTAGCCATCAGCGATGCGTTCAATGTCGTTGGAATCGCCAACGAGGGTAGCGGACCGCTGACCACGTAATGGTCGTCTCGCTCCTGCAGCAAGCCGGTTTCGAGCACCGCCTTGGTCAGTTCCTCGACGAACAGGGGCACGCCGTCGGTGCGAGCGAGGATTTGGTCCAAGACCTCCTCCGGGAGCGTCTTGCCTGCCGTGACGCGCTCGATCAAGGCCGCCCCGTTGCGCCGGTTCAGCCGTGTAAGCGAGACGGTCGTCACATGTGCATGACCAGGCCAGGGCGGCGTGAACTCTGGTCTCGCGGTGATGAGCAGCAGCACTCGGAGTCGTGGTACCTTTTCCAGTGTAATCGTGAGCAGCTCCATCGAAGTCGGGTCCGACCAATGGGCATCCTCAAAGATGATGAACACTGGCTGCCGCGCCGCCAACGCTTCGAGCTGAGCCGAGAATGCCGCCAACGTCATCTCCTTGCGTTTCTGCGGACTGAGCTCGGGCAGCTGGTAGCGGTCACTGACCGGTAGCGACAGAAGGTTTGCTAGAGCCGGCACCACACGATCTGCGTCGGCGCCAGACCGCAACAGCAGAGCTTCAAGCTTGGCAAACTTCTCCGTCGGCGCTTCACCTCTTTCGAAACGGGCAGCACGTTCGAGATTGTCGATGAACGGATACAACGCACTGTTGGTATGGTGCGCCGAGCAGAAATGGCGGACCGTAATGTGTGGTTCGGCTTGGAGCCGTTCTTGAAGCGCCAGCGCGATGTGCGACTTACCGATACCTGGCTCTCCAGTTAGAACCACTACGCAACCTTCGCCCGAAGAGGCGTGCTGCCAGCGCCGCAACAGCAGCTCGATCTCCTCGTCTCGCCCGATCAAGGGCGTCAATCGAGTCCTGTGCTGAGCCTCAAAGCGGCTTTCGACTCCAGTCGTCCCGAGCACCTGCCAGGCAGGTATTGGCTCCGCCCATCCTTTCAGCGCGATCGAGCCAAGATCGCAGTATTCGAAATATCCTTCGGTGAGCTGGCGCGTACTCTCGGAGATCAGCACCGTACCGGGCTCGGCGAACTGCTGCAGACGAGCAGCCAGATTCGGTGTCTCACCGATCACCGCCTGCTCCTTGGCGGCGCCTTCGCCGATCAGATCGCCCACGACGACCATACCGGTAGCGATGCCAACGCGAACCTGCAGCTTGGTGCCGATATCTGTCTGAAGGTTGGCCACGGCATCGACCAGTGACAGCCCCGCACGTGTCGCCTGCTCGGCATCGTCCTCGTGCGCCAGGGGGTAGCCGAAATAGGCAAGCACGCCATCCCCCATGTAGCGCGCGATAACGCCCTCACTCCGGGCGATAACCTCAGCGATGCAGGCGTGATAGTCGCCGATTATCGAGCGCAAGTCCTCCGGGTCCAGCCGGGCCGAAAGTGCGGACGAGCCCACCAGATCGCAAAACATGACCGTGATTTGGCGCCGCTCGGCGCCGTCTCGCGGCGCTGGTTTGGCAGCCGCTTGGTCCGATGCAGCGACATCATCCTCAAGTGCCGCAATCGCGCGCAGCATCTTGCGCCGGTGCCCAAGCAGGACGCCGAGGTCCTTGAGGTCCTGCTCCGTGAGATCGCCGACGACCGAGAGGTCGATAGCGTTCTCTGCGAAACGATCGGCGTACTCTCCCAAACCGATCGATGCCAGCCACTCTGCAATACCTGTCATGGTATACCTATGGCCAATAGGGATAAGGGTAGCACATTGCAGAGACCTGCGAAGGCACATCTGCAAATGGAAGCACCGATCGCGAGACATCTCAGCCAGTTTAACACATTGGCTCCGGCGAAAGCTGGGCGCTGCCAAGCGATGCCATGGGGCCCCGATCGCGCGCGCCTTCGACCGTGCAATAGCCAACTCAACGTAAGCGCGAAGCACAGCTATGAACAGAGATGCCTAGTTGCCGTCGTTCCAGATGTCGGTGGTCAGCTTCCAATCATCGCCGACCTTCTCCCAAACCACGACATACTTTCCAGTCACATCCTTCGGTGTCGGTCCCTTGGTCTTGAGGGCGAACGTCCCAATCTCGCGCGCCGCGGTTGGACCAAGGGGCTTAACGTCAAGGGTTGCGAGCTTCGGATCGCTAACTTGTTCCGCCATGCTTTTCCACATTGCCTCGATGGCTGATCGGCCGTGAACCATCGCGGTACCTGGCGGGAATGCGGTCGCATCCGTGCTGTAGAGTGACGCAACTCCCGAGAAGTCGCCCTTGTTGAACAATTCAATCCATTTCGCATTGATGGCCTCGATCTCGGCTTTTTGAGCTAACGCCGGGGCGGTAAACGAGATCACGAATGCAATCATCAAGGCTATGCTACGCATGATCATCTCCAAATATGTTCGATGCGAATGCAGGGCGGACGTTGACTTGACAAGAACCGGGTGCGTTGAATGAGGTATCCCAGACCGGGTTTGGCGCGCCAGCAATTCCGGGGAATTACCGTCAGCAACATTGACTAACCAGCGCAACGCGCGCCTTATGGTAGCAAGTGACTTCGCGCAATTTCTCACCAATTCTCAAGCCGGATGCTCGGCCAGTGTGAAGCCAATAGCGACGTCGCATCCCCGCTCTGGAATTATGGTGCGCTCGGAGGGCGTTCGCATTTGCTGCGATTGCAACAGCTTACTTGGAAGGATGAAGGGACAAGGCGCATTTTTCCCGGTCAGAGGTGCCTTTCCCACTGCCGTGCAGGTCGGCGAGACTGCGCGCAACCGCGCGAATCTTCGCCGGTGTTTCAAGGCAGGCACCACCGTATTTCTGCACGACGATGGGCTGGTTGCGCATCTAACCTCGCTCGGAAGCCTTGTTCGCCTCGCCCATCGAACCAACACCGCCTATCCATGTACCAATGACCTCAAAGTTCGGATTAAAGGCGACAAGATCCGCGCGGTATCCGGGCGCGATCCGTCCAAGCTCGGACCCAAGGCCTAGAAATGCCGCGGGCGTCCGGGAAGCCATGATAAGAGCATCGACAAGGGAGATTCCGATAAGCGCAACAGCGTTGCGCACCGCCTCGATCATGGTGAGGTGAGCGCCCGCGAGCGTGCCATCCCGGTCAGTCAGGCGATTGTCGTGCAACGTGATCTCCCTTCCCTGTAGCAGGAATTGCCGGTCGCTCGTGCCCGCCAATGGCATGGCATCGGTAACCAGCATCAATCGATCGCGTCCCTTGCAGCGCAAGGCAACACGCAAGCCGACGCGGTCAACGTGGATGCCGTCGCAGATGATCCCTGCAAACAACCGGTCATCTCCCAGCGCGGCGCCCACCAAGCCCGGCTCTCGGGCGTTCAACTGCGACATGGCATTGAACAGATGGGTCACCCCCGAGACACCGCGATCGACCGCCTGCCCGATTTCGGCTGCGGTGGCGTCGCTGTGGCCGGCCGCGATACGCAATCCGGCGCCGATCAATTCATCGATCATGGACGCGGGCACGCATTCCGGGGCCAAGGTCACCATGGAGCGACCGCGGTCCCCGAAGCTTTTGATGGCGGCGAGATCGCGCCGATCGGGCACGCGTATCTCGGCTTCCGGATGAATGCCCTTGCGAGACCTGTTGAGGGCCGGACCTTCCAGATGAAAGCCGAGCACGCCAGGAATTTCGAGGCACGCCTGAGCTGCTACAGCCAATCGTTCGATGACCTCGCTTCGATCGGTGATGAGGGTTGGCAAACAGCCCGTGGTGCCGGCCTTGCGGTGCGCCTCGACGATGCGGCGAACGCCGGCCTCCGTTGGCTGGTCGTTGAGAAGAACGCCGCCGCCTCCGTTCACCTGAACATCGACGAATCCGGGTGCAAGTATCGCATCTCGGGGAAGGTGGATCGAGGCGCGCGCTTCCTCGGTAATGCCTTCGATCCGCCCCTGCGATATTCTGACCAACCCCGGCCCGCGCATGTCGGCACCGTCAAAGATGTGCTGCGCAGCAATCGAGAAAACCACGGAAGACCCAGCTTGGCCCATAAGTGCTGATCCGAGAATGGCAATCACGGACTCGTGAGGCGAGTCCCGTGTTGTACAGGTCCCAATATGTACACAACGGGCTTCAGGGACCCGGAGCTAAATCCTTGCGTTAACTTCTCATGGAAACAAAAGGTACCACCTATCTCGGCATCGATGGGGGCGGAACCCGCTGCCGCGCCCGGATCGAGGACGAAAACGGCAGGGTACTCGGTGAAGCGAGCTCGGGGCCTGCCACGACCCGGATTGGCTTCGACAGGGCCTGGCGGTCCATCATGGAGGCCACCGAAGCGGCGGCCGCACAGTCCGAACTGACGCGCGAGGATTTCGCGCGGATGCACGCCGGAATTGGCCTCGCCGGCATTGGTCGCCGGGGCGCGGAAGCGGCGCTCAAAGAGATCCCGCATCCCTTTGCGTCCGTTATCTTCATCAGCGATGGCCTAGCTGCCTGTGTCGGCGCCCATAGCGGCGCGGACGGGGCCATCGTGGTGGCCGGCACGGGCTCGGTGGGTGTCGGCCTGATTGGCGGCAGCGAGATCCGCATCGCCGGTTACGGCTTCCCAGTCTCGGACGAAGGCAGCGGCGCCGACATTGGCCTGCAGGTCGTTCGACTGGCGCTGCGGGCCGCGGATCGCCGCGGCGAGCTGACACCATTGCTTGCAGAGGTGCTGGGCGCATTCGATCAAGATCCTTATCAGGCCGTGGCGTGGTCTGAAGAAGCCCGGGCCACCGACTACGCCGCGTTCGCGCCGACCGTGATGCGGCATGCCAATCAGGGCGATCCGGTCGGCCGCCGCATTGTCGAACGCGCGGCCGATGCCATTGGCGATCTGCTTGATCTGTTCCTGGCTAAAGGAATTGACCGGCTCGCGCTGGTGGGCGGGCTCGCGGATGCGATTACGCCCTGGCTAACGCCTGACCTGCGCGCTCGCCTGAGGCGTCCTGACGCCGACGCAGCGGCGGGCGCGCTGCTTGTGGTCCGAGGGCGGCTCGACCTGCGCAAGCTGGACCCGCCCAAGAGAGAAACTGACCATGAACAGACTTCGAAGTTCCGCGTTTGATGGTGCTTGGATCACCGATATGGCCACCGAAGAAGTCGATCCCAGATTTACCGACCTTGATGCATGGTCGCTGACGTCAGCGATGGAAGCGATGTGGGAGGGCCAGCTTGCGGCGGTCGCCGCGATCGGCCATGCCCTTCCCGCGATCACTGCGGCAGCCGAAGCGGCCAAGACGGTGCTGGGCGACCGCGGACGCATTGTATATGTCGGCGCGGGCACGTCAGGCCGCGTGGCGGTCCAGGACGGCGCCGAGCTGACGCCGACCTTCGCTTGGCCCCGCGAGCGCGTCCGCTTCGTCGTTGCCGGCGGTGACAGCGCGTTCGTCACCAGCATCGAGGGCGCGGAGGACGATGTCGATGATGCAGTCACGCAGATCAGCGCCGCACGGCTCACGCCGCACGACGTGGTGATTGCGGTAGCCGCCAGCGGCACAACGCCGTTCACGGTCGCGGCGCTGCAGCAGGCAGGGTCTTTCGATGCAGTAACGATTGGTGTCGCCAACAATCCCGGCACCGCACTGCTGGCATTGGCAAAGTTTCCGATCCTGGTCGAGACCGGCCGAGAGCTGATCGCCGGCTCCACGCGGATGAAGGCGGGCACCGCGCAGAAGGTCGTGCTCAACCTGATCTCCTCGGGGATCATGCTGCGCCTTGGCCGGGTATATCGCGGCATGATGGTGAACATGCCGCCGACCAATGCCAAGCTGAAGCGGCGCGCCGAGGCCATGGTGGCGCAAATCGCGCGCTGTAATCCGTCGCACGCGGCACGCTCGCTCGAGCAGGCCGAGGGAGACATCAAGATTGCAGTCCTTCTGGCGCTCGGTGTCGACAGGGTTGATGCGGAGACCGTTCTGGAGAACTGTGACGGCAACCTTCGGCAAGTGTTTGTCGAGCTTGCCAAGAATCGTGACTCGCATCGTGACCGACTCCCAAAGGGAGCGGCGGGACGCGGCCGAGGCGGAGTGGTTGAGCCGTGACGACATCCGCGATGGCGAGCGAAATCGGGGAAAGCGCGGATGTTGTCGCTAACATTGTTCGCGGCCGACCCGCCTTGCGCGACATCGCACAGCGGATTGGGATTGACTCCGCCCCTTTGTGCGTCGTGTGTGGTCGGGGAAGCTCCGGGCATGCCGGGGTTTTCTTGAGATATCTTGTCGAGACGCGGCTTCGCCTTCCCGTTTCAGCAAGTGCTCCCTCGGTGATCACGGCATTTCGCACACCTTTGATGCTCCGCGATGCGCTGTTCATCGTAATCTCGCAATCGGGGCGCAGCCCGGATCTCGTCGCAGCGACCAGGTCGGCACGAGCCTCGGGCGCACGCACGATTGCCATCGTCAATGCGCCGTCGTCGCCGGTGGCTGACGAAGCGGAATTTGTCGTTCCGATCGAAGCCGGCCAAGAACACTCCGTAGCGGCCACGAAGACCGTGATCGGCTCGATGGCCGCCAGTGCCGGACTGGTTGCCGAGCTGGCGCAAGATCGTGCGCTGCGGTCAGCCCTCGACCGGCTGCCCGAGCGCCTGCACCGCGCGCTGGCGCTCGACTGGTCGGAGATTGCCGATGATCTCGTCAAGGCATCAGCCGTGTTTGTGGCGGCTCGGGGCCTGGGCCTGGGCTCGGCGAGGGAGATCGCGCTCAAGCTTTCGGAAATCATGCGCCTGCCCTCCATCGGACTGAGCGCCGCCGAGCTGCAGCATGGGCCACGTGCCGCGTTATCGTCGCGCACGCCAGTTGTCATGATGCGCCTCATGGATGAAACGGCGGCCACGGTGGACGCACTGGCAGAGGAATTGCGCGAGCAAAAGATCGCGCTGCATCTCTGCGGCGGACCGCATGGCTCGCTGCCTTGGTTGGTCGAGGATGACCCCGCCACCGACCCGATCACCATGCTCGTTCCGGCCTACCGGATGATCGAGCAGGCGGCATGCGCGCGCGGATTTGACCCGGATCGTCCCCCTCGCCTGAGCAAGGTTACCGAGACGTTTTGACTGATCGCTGGCTGGCGACCAAAGCGGGAGCGACATCATCAAAACGTAACAAACGCGAGCAGAAGCGACCGAATGCGCGGCAAAGGCGACGAAGCTGATCGCTATTCTGCCGCTCATAACGGTCTGGTTGCAGGTTCGAGTCCTGCCGGACCCACCAAAATCATCAAAGAGAGCCCAATTGAGACCAAATCTGCGGATAGCTTTGCCAACAAATTCGAACCGATGACCTTCAGGTTATAAGCATGACAGTTTCCGAAGCGCTATTCGACACGCTGGCCCGCGCGCCAGCCCATCTCCCAGAAGTCTGCCTCGAGACGAGTAGCTTCCTTGAAGATCGCAATCAGCTCTGCCTCGCGGGCCGGGGTGGCGTAGAGATCAGCGAGACGTTCCAAGTGTGCTCCCGCTTTCGCCGCGACCTCTTGGTATGGCGCACCAGCGTACTCGGCAATCCACACGCGATAGGGGTTCGTCGCAGCGTTCGCATCGGGTTGTGCAGCCAGCCGCTTCGCGATCTCCGCGTACCCGATCACGCATGGGGCCAGCGCCACCTTGAGTGCCAGCAGATCGCCGCGCATTCCAGCATCCAGCACGTAGCGAGTATAGGCTAGCATCTCGGCCGCCGGAGGGGTCTGTTCAAGGTCGCTTGGGGACAGACCCCA
Organism: Bradyrhizobium sp. USDA 4504; assembly: GCF_054063995.1. Taxonomy (NCBI): domain Bacteria; kingdom Pseudomonadati; phylum Pseudomonadota; class Alphaproteobacteria; order Hyphomicrobiales; family Nitrobacteraceae; genus Bradyrhizobium; species Bradyrhizobium sp. USDA 4504. The sequence goes on from NZ_JBSSGV010000001.1 coordinate 4,547,260, forward strand.
ACCGGCACAGAGTGTCACATGAAGGTTCATCTCGACATCAAGGATGGCCGAAAGACCGGCCGCTGCTTCACGCATGTCGGCAAGCTTGGGCGATTTGTAGACCGAGAGCGCGTAGGCGCGCGCGAACTCGATGAGGAACAAGTAATCCTGAGCAAGATAATAACGAAATGCCGGTTCGGCGAGCGAGCCGTCTGCCAATCCGTTCGTGAAGGGATGCTCGGTGTAGGCGCGCCACTCAGCAGATGCCTCTGTCTTTAGACGCTCCCAGAAACTCACGTTATGTTTCGCCTGGCTTGTCATGAACCGCTTTGATTACTTCCCATAGCCTGCATTATGAGGCTGACCTTGGCCGGCCGCGGCGATCTGCCGGCACGCTGCCGTATGGAGGTCGCTTGCCGTCGATCGCTGGGCTTGAGTGCGTTCTCACGTTATCACCTACAGAACGCAACGTCCTGGTCCAAGATTCGACTACAGACAATCCGCACCAGTTTCGCGCCAATAACAACTCGCACGAAGGGCGGCGAACGTGGTCGAATTCGACGAAAAGGCAGGAAACTTAACAGCGGCGACGATTGTCCCACCGCTCATAACGGTCTGGTTGCAGGTTCGAGTCCTGCCGGGCCCGCCAATGAGATCAATAGCTTACTTCGTTCCCGTTGCCCGCAGCGCGACGACCGCACCAGAAACCGCACCAGATACGTGCTGTTTTCGTTCACACCAAAGTTCGCAACGGCGTCAGGCAAGCTCACCTGCTAAATGAGTGGACGCGACAGTGCCATCCACGATCCTCGCCTTCGGCCGACGGAGAGGCACCGACAGAAGCAGTCTCTCCCTTTGGCGGTGAAGTCGGCTATCTCCGGCAAAGCGGAAGTCAGCCATAACGCCAATCAAGTCCGCTAAGGGGCCCAGGCTGTGTTGGGCCAGTAGCAGACATGCGGCGCGATGCGGTGACCAGATCAACATGGACGAGGTTGACGGCACCCACCGGCGCCGGCCGCAAACGCGGCCGGTTCTCAAGGACGCGCAATGAGCAACGGCTGCACGTTTGCGCCGCCTGCCATCAGGGGATTCGACGGCTCGAAGCGAGCGCGCAGTTCTCGCTGCTGGACGAGCGAGCGTGCAACGACAAAGGCGTTCTTCAGGCTTCTGGCTTGCCGGAGTGCGACATTGAAAAAGGCGTTGCCGAAGTAGGTCCACTTGGCTTTGTCCCGACAGCCGAACGATGAATGGTCGGCATCGGCCGCGGTGATGACCAACGTATCGGGGTTCGCGAGACGAGGGATAAAGACCCCGGAATAACAGGCAGAGATGACCACCACCTTGTATCGCATGCCGGTCCGCGCCAACATGGCGGCGAGATGGGACGGCGTGAGCGTTTGCGTAAGCCGCCCGGCTTTGATTGCAAGCCCGTCGGGGGAGCCGTGCGAGGTGAGAATCAAGAACAGAACATCATTCTCGGCGTCCATCCCATTGGCCGCCGCCTGCAAGGACTTAGCCAGGCCTTCAATCGTTGCACCTCCGCCTTTCTTCGAATTGAATTGCACGTTGACTGGGCCGCTCCCGAAACGACCCGCTACGACCTGTGCTGCGCCGGTCGCCTCGCTTCTAAACACGCCCTGATCGCCGAAAAGGCCGAACGACACCACGCTCACCTTGCGAGCGTCCTCAACGGCGTGCACCGGCGAAGCCAACGGCGCGACGGTCAAAACAAAAGCGACGAGCGGCGCGCCAAGCCGGCTGATCCAAGAGCCGATCCAAGTGCCGTTCCAAGAACCACTCCAAGACTTGCACGCCATGGCGAACCTCGTTTGGTGATCGCCACCTAGCATATGGCGATTCAAGTTGACGGCATTGCGCCCCGATTCAGCGATTCCTTACCGCAACCCCGCCTCGGTCGATATTTTTCTCCGATCACGCGAAAAATTGCGATGCCGGCTCAGCGAACGCCGGCAACGATCACGCGCGCTCCCGCGTCGGCGAGACGCTTGCACTGCTCCTCAGATGCGCCGACATCAGTCACCAGAGTCCAGCGCGGCGGCAGCGGCGCCCAGGCCATCTGTTCGGCGCGGCCGAGCTTGCTGGCGTCGGCGAGAACGATGACTTCCTTCGACTGCTGCATCATCAGCGACTTCAGTGCGACCTGTTCGAGATCCGCTTCGCACAGGCCACGGCCATTCACCACGCCGTCGGCGCTCACGACGGCGCGGTCCGCGGTCATGCGCCGCAACGCCTCATTGGCGAGCGGCCCCATGGTGCTCATGCTGGTGGTGCGCAGCGCGCCGCCCAACACCACAAGCTCTATGCTCGGAGCCTTGGCGAAGAAGGGCAGCAGCGCAAGATTGTTGGTGATGATGCGCAGCCGCCGATGCTGCAGCAGTCGGCCGAAGGCTGCGACCGTCGAGCCGGCATCGAGAATCAGCGTGTCGCCATCCTCGATCAGATCGATCGCCGCGCGCGCGATCGCCTGCTTCTGTTTGCCCTGAACCGCGAGGCGCTGCTCGAGCGTTGTCTCGTTCGCGTGGGCGGTGAGAATGGCGCCGCCATAGGTGCGGCGCACGGCATTGTTCTTGGAAAGATGCTGCAAGTCGCGCCGCACGGTGGAAGCGGAAACGTCGAAGCGCCGCGCGAGATCGTCGACATCGATCTCTCCCGCGTTCAGTGCTTCCAACAGACGAGCGTGACGCTCCTTGCTGCGCATCGACATCGAACCTCAGCCCGCGGATTCATTGCCGTCAGCCGAGCTCGACCGTATCGGCTTCGCGGCACGGCCGATGGATACCACGATGCATCGGCCGCGCAATGTCTGCGCTTAACGCGCATCTCGCTCCTCATCCTGAGGAGCCCGCGCAGCCCTCTCAAGCCGCCTTCTTCGGCGCGAGATCGACCGCCTGCCGCAGCGCTTCGATCAGGCTGCGCTCGTCGGCGATGCCCTTGCCCGCGATGTCGAAGGCGGTCCCGTGATCGACCGAGGTGCGGATCACCGGCAGACCAACAGTGATGTTCACACCGGCTTCCAGCCCCAGCACCTTGATGGGTCCATGGCCCTGATCGTGATACATCGCGACCACCATGTCGTAGTCGCCGCGGCCGGCCAGGAAGAACAGCGTGTCGGCAGGCAGGGGGCCGTGCACGTCCCAGCCCTTGCGCTGACAGGCTTCCACGGCCGGCGCGATCTTCGCGGCTTCCTCGCCGCGACCGAACAACCCGTTCTCGCCGGCATGCGGATTGATGGCGCAGACGCCGATCTTCGGATTGGCGACGCCGGCGCGCACCAGCACGTCATGCCCGCGTGCGATGACACGCTCGACGAGGCCGGGCTCGATCTTCTCGATCGCATCGAGCAGGCCGATATGCGTGGTCACGTGAATGACGCGGAGTTTCGGCGACACCAGCATCATCGATACTTCCGGCGTGCCGGTCAGATGCGCCAGGAGCTCGGTATGGCCGGGATATTTGTGGCCGGCCGCATGCAGCGCTTCCTTGGAAAGCGGCGCGGTGCAGATGCCCTGCGCGAGCCCTGCCTGCACCACCTGCACGGCTTTCTCGATGTAGCGATATGCCGCCTCACCTGCCGTCGCCGACACCTTGCCGAACGGCAGATCGTCCGGCACCAGCTTCAGGTCAACGCACTGCACGGCCTTCGACGCAAAATTCGCCTGCTTCGCGTCGCTCAACGCATCGACTTCAAGCGGCACGCCGACGATCTGACCGGCCTTGCGCAGACGGTTGGAGTCGCCGATCACCAGCGCATTGCAGATCGCCCGCACCTGCGGCTGCGCCAGCGCCTTCATGATCACCTCGGGCCCGATACCGGCCGGATCTCCCATGGTGATCGCAATGGTCGGACGAGTCATATGAAACTTCCTCTGGTTCGGACGGCGCGAAGCCGCTCGCTGATGCGGATGAGGCTGTTCTCGTCACCGAACGCGCCCGCTTTGGTGGCGATCGGAACAGACAATCGGCCAAGAGTAAGGCCGAGCGACACGCCCGGCTCGATTTCGTCGGCAAGACGGATACCGTTGACACCGAAGCGCGACAGCATCGCCGCGGCGGTTTCGCCGCCGGTCGCAGCGAAGGCGCCGATCGCGGGTGCGACGGCCTCAAGAGCGTCGGCGAGCCCCTTGGCGAGCTGCGGGCCGAGCGACATGTCGGGGTGATCATCCATCATGATCTCAACCAGTGTATCGCCGCCGCCGGCAAGTCGTTTCATCACGTCCGCGGCGACCGCCGCCGCGGCCGGCACCATCGTTGAGCAGCGTTTCCGGCGCGACCGGGAAATGCGCCACGGTGCCGGTCGCCTCCAGCTCGCGCGCGGCGGCGCGAGATGCGCCGGCGAGCGAGCCCACCACGATCAGGGTGCCGGATGCGCTCGTGGGAATGCGCAGCGGCTCGACGGCATGGCTGACTTCGAGGCCGGCCAGCGCATGCGCGAGGCCGGCGCTGCCGATGAAGAAGGTTGCGGGCGATGCATGCAGGCTCGCCTCCGCGATCAAACGCAGATCGTGTTCAGTCTCGGCGTCACAGGCCGCGACCACGTCGCCCTCCCAGGCGAGCCTCGCGAACGTGGCTTTGAGATCGCCACCGCGCACGGCAGCGAGCTTGACCTTCTCACCGCGAACGCCCGCGGTCGCGAGAACGTCGACAAGATCGGCATTCGGGTAGGTGTGGTCGCGGTGCCAGACCTCGGCCTCCTCGAGGGGGCGGCCTCTGACCAGGATACGCCCGTCGATGGTGGTCCGGCCGGTGGCCGGAAAGGCCGGCGCGAACACGCCAAGGGCCGGACCCGACCGTGACTTGAGATGCGCAAGCGCGGCGGCAGTCTCCGCTGCAGGTTGCCCCCGCAGCGTCGAGTCAATCTTCTTGAAAAGAATACGTCCGTCTTCGCAAAGGCGCGCCAGCACATCGGCATGGCGGGCTGCAGCGGCCTCGGCCGAAAGGCCTCGACTCGCGGCATCGTAGGCCAGGACAGGCAGCTGGTAGCCCGACGCGTCGGTCACCTCACCCCACGTCACCGCAGCCGCACGCCCCCTTCTGCCGAAGGCGATCGCACAGTCCGCGGCACCGGTGAGATCGTCAGCGACGATCAGCCAGCTTTGGCTTGACGCGTTTTCTTGACGCGAACCGGTATCCACTTCGCTCGAAAACGCTTTAGGGGCCATCTTCAGCGACCTGCTTCAGTGACTTTGCCTCAGTGACTTGCCTCAGTGACAACCGAGCGCGCCGCGGGGGTCATCTTGCCGGCAGAAGCCACGTTGTTCTCTTCTGCAGGCTCCTCGACGTCGCGACCAACAACGCGGGCTGTCCAGGCGGTGACGATCGGCACGAGGATTGCGGTAACCACGACGCACGCCGCGACGAGGATAGTCGCCGGCCGCGCCGCGTCCGCATAGGCTGGATTCGCCGCGGCGACAATCGCCGGGACGGCCGCCGCATTACCGGCCGTTGAGGCCGCCGCAACACCCGCGACACCATTCCCGCCAGTGATGCGATCGGCGAGGAACAGCGGGATGCCGGTCACAACCACCACGGCCACTCCCATGCCGAGGCCGAGCAGGCCGGCCTGCCAAACCTTCGACAGATCGAGGCCGGCGCCGAGCGCGAAGGCGAAGAACGGGATCATCACAGGCACCGCGCGGCTCAGGAAGTCGCGCATCTCTCTGTCGAGATTGCCGATGATCATACCCACCACCAGAGGCAGGATAGCGCCCACGAGGGTCTGCCATGGAAATGCCGAGAGGCCGGCGACGCCCAAAGTGATCATGGTGAGGAAAGGACCGCTCTCCAGCGACATGACGGTATAGGCGCCGACGTCACGCGGACGTCCATATTGGCCCATCAACGCCATATAGAGACCGCCATTGGTGTCGTTCATGGCGGCGACGATCGCGAGCGTCGAGACACCCGCGAACATGCCAGCTGCGACCGGCGTCTCTCCCAAAATGCGGCCGAAGATCAGGCCGAGGACAACGGCCACGCCAACCTTCACGATCAGCAGGGTGCCGCCCTTCTTCACAATGTAGGGGGTCGCGCGGAAGTCGATGCTCGCGCCCATGCAAACGTAGAACACGGCGAGAATTGTCAGCGCGCCAGAGAACAGTGCGCCGGTGAAGGAGCCAAAAAGCTTCGGGGTATCGGGAAAGAAGGTGGCAATAAGCGCCCCGACCAACAGAGGGACCACCATCATCCCGCCCGGCACGCTCTCGATCGCCCGCTTAATTGGAACCTGCATTTCTGTTGTCCTCCCGCACACCGCGCACTTCCGATCATTTTGCGCGTTTTGCTATAAAAACGAGCAAACGCCGGCCGTATATGCTCATATCGCGCAGTATTCAAGACTTATTGCGCATTTCGCGCAAAACATTCGCTCCGTCAGATGCGATTGATTTTGCTCGCGGGAGAATGCCAGGGAATTGGGTCATGAGAGGTTGGGCATGGTGCTCATCGCGCAGATGCTCGAAACGCTTACTTGGGGCAACACCCACCGAAGCCCCGACCGTCGCATGCTTCGGCCGCAAGGGTGCCCGGCCGGGCCCTCGCCGCAGGCGGGATACTGCCTCAGCCAGCGGAACGTCGGCCTGTAAGTCGTCGCGCTCGCGCAAGCTTTCTTCGGGCGCTAGCACGAAACCTCCCAAGACCGCTCTGAGATTGCCTCGGTATTGCAGGCGAAAGCCGTTGCGCAACGGCCGATGGACCTACTTCTTCGAGCTTCCAACGTCGGCACGTGCGCAAGGGTGTCACGTCAAGGCGAAGGCACTCGGTGAGAACTGCAATGCGGCCGTTAAGCGCGCCGAGTACGTTCTTCTGCCGGCCTTCGACAGCTGGCGGTCTCACGGGCTGACGGAGTGGTTGCAGCGCGAGGAGCATGTCGTCGGAGCTTTTGAGATTTCGCACTACCGCCCCAAGGAGCGGCCCAATAGCGTGAAGATCGTGCATCCGAAGAACGGCGAGGAAGCCTGGTGGCCGCTTTTCGATGATCGGGGCGAATCACTTTTCCCCGAACTGATGGCCGAGCTCGATGCCATCAAGCAGGTCACGGTTTCGGGTCTGGTCTTCAGGCGCGATCGCGCGCACCGCAAGTCGCGTACTCCGCCACCGTGGATACTGAGCGCAAGGACCTCCGCTACCTGCGCAGCGTCGTGAAGGACATTGTCGCCGCAGCCGGCCGCCACAGGTCTGCACGGCAATTGCCGATCTATGCAAAGCGGACCCGTAAACAGCTGATCTCGGGGACCCGGAAGCGCCGCGAGAAGCGAACAAAAGCAGCCGGTTTGTCGGAATAGACGCGGCCGTTTGTCGGAATGACAACTACGAGGGCTAACCTAAGCTATTGAAAAGCTTGGTGGGCGCACCAGGGCTCGAACCTGGGACCCGCTGATTAAGAGTCAGCTGCTCTACCAACTGAGCTATGCGCCCGGAACTTGTCCGGAAATGACCCTCGCAAGAGAGCGGTCGTTTAGCAAAGCGATTCCCCGATGTCCAGCAAGCTCAAGCAAGTTTTCCCGACTTTCTGACAACCGAAAGGCCGCCGGAATCCGGCGGCCTTTCATAGGCTTGGCGAGGGTGCCGGCGGACGGCGCTCAGAGCCGGCCGGAGCGCTCCTGATCAGGGCCATCGTCGCGGTCGAAACGGTCGTGATCGAAGCCGCGGCCGCCGCGCTCCCAGCGGTCCATGCCGCGCTCTAGGCGGTGGCGGCGCCAGCCTTCGGCGCCGAAGCCGCGCCCTTCCATATGGGTCAGCATGCTCAGCCGCCGCTTCTGGTTGTCGTCGAGCGTCTTGTAGAGCGGGTCGGCGGCATCGGCGATCTTCGTCAGCGACGTCGCGGTCGCCGCCATGTTGCCGGCGCGCTCGCGCAGGCGGGCGACCGGATCATCCGGCTTCTGCGACTTGTCCGCATCGGTCTTCTCGGCGGCCATCCGCGCATTGGCACGATCGAGCCGCATCTTCGCGAAGTCGCGCACCGCGGCCTCAACCGGCGGCCACAGCTTCTCCTGATCGGCGTTGAGCTTCAGCCCGGCGTGGACGGCGGCGATCCGCGCGTCGAGGAAGGCGGCCCGATCCTCGGGGCTCATCCGCATATGGCCGTGGAACCAGGGACGATGCTGGGCATAGACCGCGGTCGAACCGGCAATCGTGAGCGCCGCGATGCCGGCGAGCAGAACTTTCTTCATACGAACCTCCTTTGAAGGTTGCTCGAACATGATGCCGCCCGCCCGCGCCTTCAACTTACGGATTGGACAGAGAGAGCTCTGTTACCAAGATGTAATCCGCTTTCATTGCACCGCAGAAACATCCAAGGCGCGAGGTCGCGCTTTGGATGTCTGTTGTTTGCGCTAGATCATGCCGAGCAAGCGCGGCAGCCACAGCGAGATCTCCGGCACGTAGGTGATCAGGCCGAGGAACACCAGCATCGCGCACAGCCATGGCAACACCGAGATGGTGATCTCGCTGATGCCCATCTTGGCGATACTGCTCGCAATGTAGAGGTTGAGCCCGACCGGCGGGTGGCACAGCCCGACCTCGGTGTTGACGATCATCAGGATGCCGAGATGCACCGGGTGCACGCCAAGCTTGGTCGCCAGCGGAAACAGGATCGGCGCCATGATCAGGAGGATCGACGACGGATCCATCACGTTGCCGGCGAGCAGCAGGATGATGTTGACGACGAGCAGGAACATCCAGACCGAGAAGTTCTTGTCGATGATCCAGGCCGCCATCTCCTGCGGGATCTGCTCGTGCGTCATCAGGAACGAGAACAGCACCGCGTTGGTGATGATGTAGAGCAGCATCGAGCTCATGCTCGCCGCCTGCAGCAGCACCTTCGGCACCTCTGAGAGCTTCAGCTCCTTGTAGACGAATACGGTGATGAAGAAGGCATAGGTCGCGGCGACCGCGGCCGCTTCGGTCGGCGTGAAGATGCCGCCATAGATGCCGCCGAGCACGATCGCGATCAGCAGCAGGCCCCAGATGCTTTCGCGGAACGCCGTGAACTGCTGGCCGATGGTCGCGCGTGGCATCTTCGGATAGCCGTTGCGCTGTGCGACGAAGAAAGTCACCGCCGCCAGCATCAGCGCGAGCACGACGCCCGGCACGATGCCGGCCATGAACAGCGCGCCGATCGAGGTGTTGGTGGAGACGCCGTAGAGCACCAGGATGATCGAGGGCGGCACCAGGATGCCGAGCGCGCCCGAGGTCGAGATCACGCCGACGCCGAACCGCTTCGGATAGCCGTGATCGACCATCGCCGGCATCATGATCGAGCCGATAGCAACCACGGTGGCGACGCTCGAGCCCGAGATCGCCGCGAACATCGCGCAGGCCGCGACGCCGGCCAGCCCAAGGCCGCCGGGCAGATGCCCGACCAGCGAGGTGGTGAACGCGATCATGCGCCGCGCGACGCCGCCGCGGGTCAGGAAGGTGCCCGCCAGGATGAAGAACGGGATCGCCATGATGCCGAAATTGTCGAGGCCCGAAAACAGCTTCAGGCCGACGCTCTCGATCGGCACCTCGGTCATGGTGAACAGGAAGGTGAGCACGGTCAGGCCGAGCGAAATCGAGATCGGCATGCCCGTCAGCATCAGGGCAAACAGCAGTCCGAAAATAAGTGCGGCGCTCATCACGCTTCTCCAAGCGCGACGGGCGCGGTCTTGCTGGTCTCGACGCCATCGACATGGGAGGCGTCATGGTGCGGCAGGTCGTCGGTCCACCAGTAATTCCAGCACACCTGCAGGAAGCGGAAGCACATCAGATAGGAGCCGAGCGGAATGCAGGCGTAGACGATCCAGCTCGGGATCTCGAGATCCGGCGAGACCTGGTCGGTATGCATCAATTCGAACACGAATTTCGCGCCCATGGTCCCGACGATCCCGGTGAATAGCGCGCCGCCGAGCAGGCCGAAGGTGATGGTGCGCTTGCGCCAGAAATCGTTGAGCCGGTTGATCAGGACGTCGACGCCGACATGGACGCCGGCGCGCACGCCATAGGCGGCGCCGAACTTCGCCATCCAGATGAACATGTAGATGCAGAGTTCCTGCGACCATGCGAGATTGATGCCGAACAGGTACGGATAGAGCACGGGAACGTCGACCAGAAAACGGTGCACGACCGTGACGAAGGTCAGCAGCGTCGCGGCCCCCATCAGGCTCGCGATGATGATTTCCTCGAGCCGGTCCAGAATTTTAAGCAGCATTGATCTCCCCTGTCATGGCCTGATGCGGCAACCGGCCACGGCACCCTGGCCGCGACCTCACGCGGCCGCGGCGTTCACTATGTTTGCGGTTCAAGTCCCGCGTGACTGTTGCCGTCGATCGGAGCTGCCTCCGATCTACCTCGCCCCGCGTGCGGGGAGAGGTCGAAATTCAAGCGCAGCTTGAATTTCCGGTGAGGGGGAGCTTCCGCGAGCACATCTGGAGCCGCGTTCGCGGAGAAGGCCCCTCACCCCAACCCTCTCCCCGCAAGAACGGGGAGAGGGAGCTCGTCTGGCATCGCCTCAGCGGCGAAGCATCGCAGCTAGTTCATCGGGCTGCGGCCGGTTTCCTTGAGGAATTCGTCGATCAGCGGCTGGCCGACGCGCGAGGCAACGTCCTTGTAGACCGGCATCATTGCCTTGCGCATTGCCTCGTCCTGCTCCGGCGTCAACGCGACGATCTCGGTCTTGCCGGCCTTCTTGATCTCGGCGAGCGCGTCGTCGTTTTCCTTGGCCGACTGGCTGTTGCCGAACTCGGTGGCTTCCTTCATTGCCTTGGAGAGCTGCTCGCGGATATCGGCCGGCAGGCCGTCCCAGAACTTCTTGTTCACGACCACAACGTAGCCGATGTAGCCGTGATTGGTGACGGTGGCGTACTTCTGCACCTCATGCATTTTCTGGGTGTAGATGTTCGACCAGGTGTTCTCCTGGCCGTCGACCACGCCGGTCTGCAGCGCCTGGTAGACGTCGGAGAATGCCATCACCTGCGGGATCGCGCCGAGCGCGCGGAACTGGGCTTCCAGCACCTTCGACGACTGGATGCGGAACTTGAGCCCCTTGTAGTCGGCGGGCGCGACCAGCTTCTTGTTCGCGCTCATCTGCTTGAAGCCGTTGTCCCAATAGGCGAGACCGGTCATGCCCTTGGAATCCAGCTTCTTGAGCAGCTGGGCGCCGAGCGGCCCGTCGGTGACCTTCCGCAGCGACTTCAGGTCGGGCAGAATGTAGGGCAGATCGAAGACTTCGAATTCCTTGATGCCGATCGGGCCGAACTTCGAGTTCGACGGCGCCAGCATCTGCACCGCGCCGAGCTGCAGCGCCTCGAGCTCTTCCTTGTCCTTGTAAAGCGTCGAGTTCGGGTAGACCTCGACCTTCACCTTGCCGCCGGTGTACTTCTCGGCGAGTTCCTTGAACTTGTCGGCCGCCTTGCCCTTCGGCGTATCCGAGGCCACCACGTGGCTGAATTTGAGAACGATCGGCGACTGCGCCGCCGCAGGCCCGACAAAGGTCAAAGCCGCGATCGACGCCGCAGCCAATATGAGTTTACGCATGTTTCCTCCCGCGTAATTGCGGAGCGCGAATACCGGCCCCGAGACATCCGGTCGCACCATTACAGACAAGCAAAGACGATTGCCATTGCCCCTTTAGCAGGGGCCAATTGCACCATTGCTGCACCGCAAAATTCGATGCGGCGGTATCCCCTTCGGCTCTTGCGACCGTTCAATGACACCGCCCGCACGCTGTGCCCGGCCACGGCAATGAGGTCAATGCGAGGTTTGGCAATGGCGGGTTCGCCGGGCGCGAATGCTGCGCGTGTTTCTTGCCGGCTGTCGCCCCTGCGAAAGTGTTCGGTCCCGTGTGATTGGCGAGGGCCTGGATTGGCGCCAGGTAGCCGAGGCATTTGAGGCGGGTCCGATTGTAGTCGTGGACGAACTTGGCGATGAAGGTGTCGCGGTCGGCGTGGTTGACAAAGGTACGGCGCGCGCTGCCCCGTTTGTGTTCGCGGCCAATGGCTTCGGCGATGCGCCGGTTGAAACGTTCGACGAGTCCGTTGGTCTGCGGATGGTAGGGCTTGGTCAGGCGATGCTGGATGGCGCACTGTCGGCAGAGTTGATCAAAGGGGTGGTCGCCGGAAGGCTTCCCGGGCGGCTTGTTCTTCTTGTCGACGGCGAAGCGGTCGGTGAACTCGGCACCGTTTTCGGTGAGGATAGTGTGAACCTGGTGCGGAAAATCAGCCAGGAAGCGCTTAAGGAAACCGGTCGCGGTCGCTCCGTCCCGCCTGGAATGGACCTCGACAAAGACGTAGCGGGTGGCTCGGTCGATGGCGACAAAGGCATAGCTGGTGCGGCGCTGCAGTGCCGGCAGATACTTCACGTCGATATGGATGAAGCCGATACTGGCATTCTCGAAGACGCCGGCTTTGGGCTTGTCAGGCTTGGCAAGCCGGCTGATGCCGTTGCGCTGCAGGCAGCGGTGAATAGCACTACGGGACAGCTTGGCGTTGATGCATCGCCGCATCACCTCAACGATGTCGTCCAGCGGCAATTGGAGCGATGTCCGTAGTTCACAAACGGCCCTTTCTTCAACCGCGGAGAGGCTGGTCGTGAGGTTCTTCGGCCGGTGCGAGCGGTCTTCGACCGTCGTGCGGCTGCGCCAGCGATAAATCGTGGTCTCGCTGACCCCCAGCTCGGCCGCCAACTGAGCGACCGACTTCCGGCTGCGCTGGATGTAGGCACGTGTCTTCGGCGTCGTCGTGGCGTTCGCGTGCAAGCTCAGTTCCATGACACGAGGCGCTCCCTAACAAAGGCCACGCCTCGTTCTACACCGATTCCATCCAACCAATCTGCAGGGACCAAACACGAAAGCAGAGATCCATACGCCGCTGCAAATCTTGCAGATATGACTCTTCGTTGTCGTCCTGGCGAAAGCCAGGACCCATTACCACCGCATTTGATTGTGAACGAGGTCGTGGCCCCAGCATCGCACAACAAGTCTCATTTGGGGTAATGGGTCCTGGCTTTCGCCATGACGACACTGACGCCAAGACGACACTGAATGTGTTGGACCACGTGTGGCTCATGCTTCCGCAGTCTCGCGGCGCATTGCGTCCGAGCTTTGCATCTTGTTCCGCCCTCACCTCAAGCAGAGGGCGCAGGGAAAGCCGGGTGCCGATCGCACCCATGGGCCCCGAGCAATGGGTAGAAAGCTCGGGGGTAGGACCACAGGTGTAACCGGAAACAACCCGGCTTTCCCTGCGCGATGGGCTACGGCTTACTTCGTGCTCTCCCCGGCGAGACTGGGCTTGGTTGTCACCGTCTTCGCAACGCGCACTGCGCAATCGGAAAAGACACCTGCCGCTAGGGCGTCAGGACCACACGACTTCACCGTCCGCCTCATGCACGTTCGTCAACTGCGCAATCGGCGTCCACCGCATCTCGACCCACGTTCGTGACGACGGCGAAGCGCCCCTCGTGTCGGGTGAGACGGGCAGACCATACACCGAGCCACACTTCGGATAAAGCGAAATATTTTTGCTGCGAAGGCTTGCGCCGTCGGGCAACTCAGTGGTAGCGGCCCTCCCCGGTCCTTTCGTCATTGCGGGCGACGCACCAGCGTCCGGTGTCGCCTCGCCGGCGAACGGAATCCGGTCGATCAGGCGTCATTCCCTCCGCAGGATTTTATCCATGGCCTTTCCACGCGCCAGCTCATCGATCAGTTTATCCAGGTAACGAATTTCCCGCATGGTCGGCTCTTTGATTTCCTCAACCCTGACACCGCACACCATGCCCTTGATCAAGGCCCGCGAAGGATTCATTTCAGGCGCCTTTGCGAAGAACGTTTCGAAGTCGGTTTGTTTTTCCAACTGAGCTTCCAGCTCCTTCGAACCGTAGCCGGTCAACCAGGAGATCACCTGATCAACCTCCGCTTTGGTGCGTCCCTTCTTCTCCGCTTTCGCGACATAGAGCGGGTAAACGCTTGCGAAGCTCGTTGTATAGATCCGATGCTTGGCCATGAATTGCTCCGAACGTTCGTATTCCGGGGTCTCGACGAGGAGATATTAGTCCTGAGTTGAACCGGCTTCGCCAATCCGAAGTGTCGCACGTGGCTAGGGGCATGGCGATGGCTTGCTGCCTCCCGTTTCGTCCCCAGCGCTCGCGTGCGGCGGCCCGCATGCGTTGGCAGCAATCGCTCTACAGCGACGGCAACCACTCTGGGGCGGCGCCCCACCCGATCCGTTAGATCACCACCATGTCCAATCCACGGGCGGAAACAATGCGGCCCGCCGGGATCGAACATCAGGATCGAACGCAGGAGTTTTCAACGATGAACCAGATGATCCGCAATACTCAGCAAGCATGAACCTCGACAATGTCTCGCACGCCGGTCAGCCGGGGCCAAACGAGTTGGTGCCATCGCGCTACGCGCTGAAGATCGGCGAGATCGACGTGCTGGTCGTCAGCGACGGGGTGCTGCCGCTGCCGACCAAGATGCTGGCGCACAATGCCGAGCCGGCCGTCCGCGCGGCCTGGCTGGACGACATGTTCCTGCCGCCGGACGCGTTCGACTGGGCGCTGAACGTGGTCGTGGTGCGAAGCGGCCGGAAAACCATCCTCGTCGACGCCGGGCTGGGGTCGGACCCGGACGTGCACCTGCCGAAGGCCGGGCAGACGGTCAAGCGACTGGAGGCGGCCGGCATCGATCTTGGGTCCGTGACCGACGTGGTGCTGACCCACATGCACATGGACCACGTTGGCGGGCTGCTCGTCGAGGGCGTGAAGGAGCGGCTGCGTCCGGACCTGCGGATCCATGTGGCGGCTGCCGAGGTCAAGTTCTGGGAGGCGCCCGATTTCTCCCGCGTCTCGATGCCGCCGGGTTTCCCCGACGCGCTTCGTGCGACGGCCAAGCGGTTCAGGAAGGAATACCAGAGCCAGCTGCGGCTGTTCGACGAGGAGCACGAGGTGGCGCCCGGAGTGGTCGTCCGTCGCAGCGGCGGCCACACTCCCGGCCACAGCGTCGTTCGTCTGGCGTCCGGCGGCGACCGGCTGACATTCGCCAGTGACCTCGTGTTCGCGGTCGGGTTCGAGCACCCCGAATGGCACAATGGCTTCGAACACGATCCCGAAGAGGCGGCCCGCGCCCGGATCAGTCTGTTGCGGGAACTGGCGGCGAACCGCGAGTTGCTGGTTGCCACGCATATGCCGTTCCCGTCCGTTGGACATGTCGCGGTCGAGGGTGACGCCTTCCGTTGGGTGCCGGTGTTCTGGGACTACTGAGACCTGTCGAGTTAGAGCCGAACCGGGGCGCGTACTCATATCGATCATGGGGGCGGGCTCCGGCTTCCGCGCGGCCCTTCTGAGCAAAGGTCGGCTACGGTCCACAAGCAGTCATTCAAGCCGGCCGAGAGCGAATTAGCTTGCCTTGCTTTGAGTCCTTTTGCACTCTCAGGCAAAGGAGGCCGATGCATGAAGATAATGACCGTCGCGTGCGCTCTCGGAGCGGCCCTCGTGCTGTGCAACCTCGGGACGTCTGGTGCTGAAGCCCGGGCGCGGAAGGCACAAGTCGTTCATGAACCAAGGAGGGTCATTATCCCGACGCCCGTGATAAGGCCAACTCCGTGGGACTATTATATTGTTCCACGATATCAATATCGCCCTGAAGACGACCGGGTCGATCCATACGCCCCGCCCCTGGTGTCGTCGTGGCGCCTCTATGAGGCGTGGCGGTGGCCATACTGGTGGTGAACAGCGATCGCGCCAAACAGATCGCAATCCGAGTGGTGATCGTCCCCTGACGGACGGGGACTAGTGTGCTGAATGCGAAGTTCGTGCGATTTCGCGGCAGCCACTTTCACGAACTTCGCATTCATAAAGCACACTAGAATCATAAGTTTGCTAGTGTCCTTATCGAATCCGAAGTTCGCTCCGAAGGTGCGGCAAATGATGCGAACTTCGGATTCGGGACACTAGCTGTGAAGTTGCGCGTTGAGGCCGTCCCAATTTGGCGTACGCTTGGTTGCCTCAAGAGCGCCGCTCTGGGAATTCCGACGAAAAAGCAGGCCCTTCTGGCCCGAGAGTTCTTTGGCTTTCAGGACTCGGCCATCTTCCAAAAGGATGCGCGCGCCTGCCGTGACATAACAGCCCGCTTCGACGATACAATCGTCACCCAATGAAATGCCGATACCGGCGTTGGCTCCGATCAGGCAGCGCTCACCGACTGTAATCCTCTCTTTCCCTCCTCCGGACAGAGTGCCCATGATCGACGCTCCGCCACCAACGTCGCTGCCGCTTCCCACAACCACGCCGGCGCTGATCCGGCCTTCGACCATGCAGGGACCGAGCGTGCCCGCGTTAAAATTGCAAAAGCCTTCATGCATGACGGTTGTGCCCGGGGCCAAGTGGGCGCCGAGCCTTACGCGATCCGCATCTGCAATTCTCACGTCCGCTGGCGTCACATAATCGGTCATGCGCGGAAACTTATCCACGCCTGTCACCTCGAATGCGAGGGCACGCTTTCGTGCCTCCATTCGCGCGTCCGGTACACGGGAGCACTCACAGGGACCGAGGGTCGTCCAGGCAACGTTAGGTAAGAGACCGAAAACTCCCTCGAGGTTCAGACAATTCGGCTGGACGAGCCGGTGGCTCAGCAGATGGAGTCGAAGATACGCGTCGTGCACGTCCGTCGGCGCAGATGCAAGGGAGCCAATTTCTGCACGGATTGGAACGATGTCGACATTGCGAATGTCGTCGTGTCGCGCATATCCGTCCGCCGACTCGCCCAACGATCTGCTGACCTCGTCCTTCGTGAGAGGGACCGTTGCCGTCTTGTCGGCCTCCGCGACCAGGCGCAGCTGAAGAAACCAGGAATCCAGCACGCGCCCATCAGCGGCAATCGTCGCAAATCCCTCGCCTCTCGCGCCCCTCAGCTCCATCGTCATCTGAATTTCTCACACTGCGATCCTGCACGTCATGCATACGCGAGTTCTCGTGGAAATGGCAACTTCCGGGCTCTCAAACGGGTCCGCTTTGGGGCAAAGGGCGACATGGGTCCACGCCGCAGCGACGCCCCGCTCTTACGCTCTGAGCGGACGTCGATCGACGGTGCTTGCGGTGCTGTGTCGGGCGAGCGAGTAGCCGGCGGGCGGCTTTCCGCGCTTCGTCCCCGGACCGCTATTCCGCCGCGGTCCGGATATCGATCTTCTCGGCGCGGACCGCGCAGAACTTGAACTCCGGAATCTTGCCGAACGGGTCGAGCGCCGGGTTGGTCAACAGGTTGGCCGCCGCTTCCGCGTAGCAGAACGGCATGAAGACCATGTTCTCGGGCACGTCGCGGTCGGCACGCACCTTGACCTCGACCGCGCCGCGGCGCGTCTCGAGACGGATGAAGTCGCCGGGCGCGAGTCCCTTCTTGCGCATGTCCTTCGGGGTCATGAACGCGACCGCTTCGGGCTCGATCTGGTCCAGCACCTGGGCACGGCGCGTCATCGAGCCGGTGTGCCAATGTTCGAGCACGCGGCCGGTCGACAGCACCATCGGGTACTCGTCGTCGGGCAGTTCGTCCGGCGGGATCACCTTGGCCGGCACGATCCTGCCGCGGCCGCTTTCGGTCGGGAAGCCGGTGGTGAAGATGATCTCGTTGCCGGGCTTGTCGGGATCGTCGACCGGATAGGTCACCGCGCCCTCGCGCACCAGGCGGTCCCAGCTGATGTTCTTCAGTGACGGCATCAACTCGGCCATCTCGGTGAAGACCTCGCCCGGCCCCGCATAGTTCCAGGGCAGTCCCATCCGCTTGCCGATCTCCTGGATGATCCAGAGATCCTGCCTTGCATCGCCCGGCGGCTTGATCACCTCGCGCGCCAGCTGCACGCGGCGGTCGGTATTGGTGAAGGAGCCGGACTTTTCGGCGAACGCCGAGGCCGGCAGGATGACGTCGGCGTGGAACGCGGTCTCTGTGACGAACAGATCCTGCACGACGAGATGATCGAGCTTGGCCAGCGCCTCGCGCGCGTGCTGCAGGTCGGGATCGGACATCGCGGGATTCTCGCCCTCGACATACATGCCGTGGATTTCGCCGGCGTGGATCGCATTCATGATCTCGACCACGGTCAGGCCGCGCACCGGATCGAGCTCCTGCCCCCAGAGTTTCTCGAAGGCGCCGCGCATGTCGTCGCGGCCGACCGGCTGGTAGTCCGGAAGGAACATCGGGATCAGGCCGGCGTCGGAGGCGCCCTGCACGTTGTTCTGCCCGCGCAGCGGATGCAGCCCGGTGCCGGGGCGGCCGACCTGGCCGGTGATCAGCGCGAGCGCGATCAGGCAGCGCGCATTGTCGGTGCCGTGGACGTGCTGGCTGATGCCCATGCCCCAGAAGATGATCGACGATTTGGCGCGGGCATAGGCGCGCGCGACCTCGCGCAGCGTCTCCGCCGGAATGCCGCAGATCTGGGACATGCGCTCCGGCGTGAACTCCTGGATCTTCGCCTTCAGCTCGTCATAGCCCTCGGTATAGCCGGCGATGTACTGCTCGTCGGTCAGGCCTTCCGTGATGATCGTGTGGATCATCGCGTTCAGCATCGCGACGTCGCTGCCCGGCTTGAACTGCAGGTGCTGCGTGGCGTGGCGCGACAGCGTCTGCCGGCGCGGGTCCATCACGTAGAGCTTGGCGCCGAGCTTGGCGGCGTTCTTGATGTAGGTGGCGGCGACCGGATGGTTCACGGTCGGATTGGCGCCGATCACCCAGATCACCTCGGCGTCGGCCGCGGCCGCGAACGGCGCCGACACCGCGCCTGAGCTCAATCCCTCGAACAGCGCCGCCACCGACGAGGCGTGACACAGCCGCGTGCAGTGATCGACATTGTTGGAGCCGAAGCCGGTGCGCACCAGCTTCTGGAACAGATAGGCTTCCTCGTTCGAGCCCTTGGCCGAGCCGAAGCCGGCCAGCGCCTTGGCGCCCTTCTCGTCGCGGATCTTGCGCAGGCCCGCGGCGGCCAGATCGAGCGCCTCTTCCCAGGATGCCTCGCGGAAATGGGTGTAAGGATTGGCCGGATCGACCTGGTCGTTGGCATCCTTCTTGACGCCGGGCAGTCGCACCAGCGGCTTGGTCAGGCGATTGGGGTGATGGATGTAGTCGAAGCCGAAGCGGCCCTTGACGCAGAGCCGGTTATGATTGGCGGGACCATCACGGCCTTCCGCGTAGATCACCTTCTCGTCCTTGACCTGATAGGTGACCTGGCATCCGACGCCGCAATACGGGCACAGCGAATCCACTTTCTTGTCCGGATAGGTGACGCGGGTCTGCTTGTCGTCGAGCATGACCGCCGGCATCAGCGCGCCGGTCGGACAGGCCTGCACGCACTCGCCGCAGGCGACGCAGGTCGATTCGCCCATCGGATCGTCGAAGTCGAACACGATCTTGGCGTCGTGGTTGCGGTAGGCCATGCCGATCACGTCGTTGACCTGCACCTCGCGGCACGCCCGCACGCAGAGGCCGCACTGGATGCAGGCGTCGAGATTGACCCTCATCGCCGGATGGCTGGTGTCGGCGTGCCAGCGTTCAGTCGCGGGAAAGCGGCTTTCGGTCACGCCGGTCTTCTCGGCCCAGTGCCAGAATTTCGAGTCCGGATCGTGCGAAGTCTCGCGCGCCGGCTGGTCCGCCACCAGCAGCTCCATCACCATCTTCTGCGCCGCGACGGCACGCTGGCTGGCCGACTTCACCTTCATGCCGACCGTCGGCGTCCGCTTGCAGGACGCCGCCAGCACGCGCTCGCCTTCGATTTCGACCATGCAGGCGCGGCAGTTGCCGTCCGGCCTGTAGTCCGGCGCGGGCGAATAGCACAGATGCGGGATCTCGGTGCCCTGGCGCTTGGCGACCTGCCAGATCGTCTCGCCGGCCCGCGCCTCGACCTGCTGGCCGTCGAGCTCGAACTGAATCGTCAGGCCTGAGTTCTGATTGTTGCTCATTCAAATCCTCGTCGAAATTCGTCTGCTCGGCCACGCCTACTCGGCGGCTTGCTGCGGACGAAAGCCGTCCGGAAAATATTTGATCACGGAGGTCAGCGGATTGGAGGCCGCCTGACCGAGGCCACAGATGGACGCATCGCGCATCGCCTGGCTCAATTGGTCGAGCAGTTCCTTGTTCCAGACCGGCTGCTGCATCAACAGCGCCGCCTTCTCGGTTCCGGCGCGGCACGGCGTGCATTGCCCGCAGCTCTCGTCCTCGAAGAACTTCATCAGGTTCAGCGCGGCATCCCTGACGTCATCGGCCTGCGAGAGCACGACCACGGCGGCGGAGCCGATGAAGCAGCCATATTTCTCCAGCGTGCCGAAATCGAGCGGGATGTCGTCCATCGACGCCGGCAGGATGCCGCCGGATGCACCGCCCGGCAGATAGGCCTGCAAGGTATGGCCATCGGCCATGCCACCGCAGAACTCGTCGATCAACTCGCGCAGCGTGATGCCGGCGGGAGCGAGCTTGACGCCGGGATTCTTGACGCGTCCCGACACCGAGAAGCTGCGCAGGCCGTGGCGTTCGTTGCGGCCGTGGCTCTTCCACCAATCGGCGCCCTTCTCGACGATGTCGCGCACCCACCACAACGTCTCGATGTTGTTGATCAGCGTCGGCAGGCCGAACAGCCCGACCTGGAACGGATATGGTGGCTTGTGCCGCGGCAGGCCGCGCTTGCCCTCGATCGATTCCAACAGCGAGGATTCCTCGCCGCAGATATAGGCGCCGGCGCCGCGCCGCAGATGCAGCGTCGGACCACCCGGTGGGAGCTTCGCGATCTCGCGCGCGAGGATGTCGCGGCAGGCCGGGTACTCGTCGCGGATATAGATGTAGACTTCCGGCGCCTCCACCACGTGGGCGCCGATCAGCATGCCCTCGAGGAAACGATGCGGATCGGTCTCGAGATAATAGCGGTCCTTGAACGTACCGGGCTCGCCTTCGTCGCCGTTCACCGCCATCAATCGCGGACCGGGCTCGCCGAGCACCGCGCGCCACTTGCGGCCGGTCGGAAAACCGGCGCCGCCGAGGCCGCGCAGCGACGCATCGTCGAGCGCCTTCAGCAGGTCTTCGCGCGGCAGCTCGCCTGAGCGCAGGCGCGCCAGCAGCCGGTATCCGCCGCCCGCCACATAGGCGTCGTAGTCGACATATGGCGGAAGGTGCACATGGGTGTCGCCGCTCTTCGCCGCCGCCAGCACATTGGTGACGGTCGCATGATCGACGAAGTTGTGGCCGACCTCGGCAGCGGGCGCGGTGTCGCAGCGGCCGACGCACGGTGCGCGCACGACGCGGATGCCGGGGCCGGCGCGGTTCTGCAGATCCTTCAACAGCTGTTCGCCGCCGAGCATCGCGCAGGTCAGCGAATCGCAGACACGTACGGTGAGCGGCGCGATGTCAGCCTCGCCTTCCTTCACGATGTCGAAATGCGCGTAGAAGGTGGCGGTCTCGAACACTTCGGCGAACGACAGCTTCATCTCGTCGGCGAGCGCGGCAAGATGCGCCGCCGAGATCTGATGGTATTTGTCCTGGATCAGATGCAGATACTCGATCAGGAGGTCGCGCCGCCTCGGACGATCGCCGAGCAGCGTCTCGATCTCATGGGCGGCCACGGGGTCGACCTGGCGTCCCTTGGGCGTAGCCTTCGCTCGCTTCCTGCCCTGTCCGGGATGCTCGAACGCACGAACCTTGTGAACGTCGTCTCGACTCATGAAGCCTCGCCTTGGGAACCACGCTTTGCGCGAATTGCACTGCTTCGACGAACTCTATTCTCTGGTATGCCAGAGGCAAGCAGTTTTAGAACGTCTCTAGCAGCGTCGGGTTGCCGCGTAGGCCATTGTTTATGTTTGCCTATCGGGCGATCTGATTTTGCTATCGCGCACCCGTCGCGCTGCGCGGTCCCGACCGCGTTTCAGCTCTCACAGCAGGTCGGCGTAGCCGAGAAAGCCGACGGCATCGCCAGGTTCAACCCGCACCACCGACTCGCCGAGTTCGACCAGTCCATCGGTCTCGATCAGCGACGACAGCAGACCGGCTCCCTCGCGAGGAAACTTGTTCGCTTCCAGCGTACCGTCCGTCGCCCGTCGCAGCGAGACGCGGACATATTCGCGCCGCCCACTCTTCTTCTTGTAGCTGAAGGCCGCCCGCACCGGCATCGACAGCAAGGGGGACGGCACAGCGCCCGATAGCGCCAGCACGGTCGGCCGCACGACATGAACGAAGGTGACGAAGCTCGCCACCGGATTGCCGGGCAGGCCGATCAGCGGGGTGCCGTCGATGATTCCCATCGCCACCGGGCGGCCGGGCTTGATCGCCATCCGCCACAGCACCAGCGAGCCCGCCTGCTCGATGCCGGCCCTGACGTGGTCCTCTTCGCCGGTCGAGACCCCGCCGGTGGTCAGGATCAGGTCGTAGCGCCGCGCGACCTGCTTGAGCGCCGCGGCGAGCTCGGCCCGCTCGTCGCGCAGGATGCCGAGATCGCCGACCTCGCAACCGAGCCGCCGCAACATCGCCATCAGCATGAAGCGGTTGGAATCGAACAGTTGCGCTTCGGTGCGCGCGCTGCCGGGCGCAGCCAGTTCATCGCCGGTCGAGAACACCCCGACGCGAAGCCGCCGCACCACATCGAGCGTGGTGAGTCCGAAGGCGGCGGCGACCGCGATATCCTGCGGCCGCAGCCGCCGGCCCGCCGCCAGCGCGACGTGGCCGCGCGGAATGTCTTCGCCGCTGGGGCGCACATTGGCGCCGACCTTGAGGCCGGACGGCAGGATCACACGCCCGGACTCGTCGATCCGCACGTCTTCCTGCATGAACACGGTGTCGGTGCCATCGGGCATCGGCGCGCCGGTGAAGATCCGCACCGCTTGGCCCGCCTGCGCCGGCTGCGCCGACGCGCCCGCCTGCACCCGTCCGGCAACGGGAAACGCGCGCTCGCCGCTCGCCGGCAGGTCCGCGCCGGATACCGCGTAGCCGTCGACGGCGGAATTCTTGAACGGCGGCAGCGCAAGCGGCGCGACAATGTCGCCGGCCAGGATGCGTCCGTCCGCATCCACCAGGGCAACGGCTTCGGTCTCGCCGACAGGCTTGACCCGCGCGGCGATGATCGCGACGGCCTCATCGACCGACATCATCGGTCCGCCGAATGCGAAGCAGTCGTCCGAAAGCTGCGCCATGATCTCCCTCAGTCCTCGCCATCGACAAGATTTGTTCGACCCGGATCGCGAACTGCGGCGTTATCCTTAAAGCCGGACCGATCGATGGCAGTTCCGCCGACGCGGCGGAGAGTCGCCAGTCAGTCTCCGAACGTGCTTATATCCCTAGCTGCGTTGCCATGTGAACCCATCTGGACGTCAAGCAGTGCCCGAGAAAACCACCGCTCCCATCATTGTTCCTGATCCGGACGATCCGCGCCTGACGGAGCGCGTGGTCGGCGTCGATCAGACCGGCGCGCGGACCGAGATCAAGGTGCCGGTCGAGCGGCCGCTGACGCTGTACCTCAACGCGCAGGAGATCGTCACGATGATGACGATCAACGACTACCCCGAATACCTCGCGCTCGGCTACCTGCTGAACCAGAACATGCTCAAATACGACGACGTCGTCACCGAGGTCGAATATGACGACGATCTCGAGGTCGTCGTGGTGCGTACCGCGCACCACACCAATTTCGAGGCCAAGCTGAAGAAGCGCACCCAGACCTCGGGCTGCGCCCAGGGCACGGCGTTCGGCGACCTGCTCGAAGCCGTCGAGAAGGTCGCGCTGCCGAAGGCCGAACTGCGAACCTCCTGGCTCTACCGGATGACGCACACCATCAACACGATGCCCTCGCTCTATCTGGAAGCCGGCGCTATTCACGGCTGCGTGCTGTGCAAGGAGGCGACGCCGGTGTGCTACACCGAGGATGTCGGCCGGCATAATGCCGTCGACAAGATCGCGGGCTGGATCTACCGGCACAATGTCGATCCGGCCGACAAGATTCTCTACACCACCGGCCGGCTGACCTCGGAGATGGTGATCAAGACGGTGCGGATGGGGATCCCGATCCTGGTCTCGCGCTCCGGATTCACGGCGTGGGGCGTCGATCTGGCGCGGCAGGTCGGATTGACGCTGGTCGGTCGCGCCCGCGGCAAGCGCTTCATCGCGCTGTCCGGTGAGGAGCGGATCGTCTACGACCAGAACCTCGACTATGTCGAAGAGGAATCGATGCGTCACAAGCGCAAGGGCGAGACCGACAATGACTGACATTCCGGGGACTAGCATCCCGGGCGTGCTGCTCGCCGGCGGCCTCGCGCGCCGGATGGGCGGCGGCGACAAGCCGATGCGCAAGATCGCGGGCCGCACCATTCTGCAACGGGTGATCGACCGTCTCGCTCCGCAATGCAGTGGGCTGATCATCAACGCCAATGGCGACCCGGCGCGCTTCGCCGCGTTCGGCCTTCCGGTCGTCGCCGACGATGTCGCCGACTATCCCGGTCCGCTCGCCGGCATCCTGGCCGCGCTCGACTGGACCGCCGCCAACCGGCCGGATGCGCAATGGGTGCTGAGCGCCGCGGGCGACTGTCCGTTTCTGCCGTGCGACCTCGTCACGCGCCTGGAGCAAGCGCGCGCGGCCGTGAATGCCGAGCTCGCGGTCGCTTCATCCGGCGGGCAGACGCATCCCGTCATCGGTCTCTGGAGCGTCCGCTTGCGGAACGAGTTGCGCAAGGCGCTTGTCGTCGAGGACGTGCGCAAGATCGACCGCTGGACCGCGCGCTATCCGCTCGCAACGGTCGAGTGGCCGACCGAGCCGCTGGATCCGTTCTTCAATGCCAACACCGTCGAGGACATCGCGGAAGCCGACCGCCTCGCCGCGCTCGACGGCGGATAGAGCATCGGTTCTGATTGAATCAGAACCGAAGCTCTAGATTCTTGTTTTGACGCGTTTTCTTCACGCGAACCGGCGTCCACTTCGCTCGAAAACGCTCTAACGTCCGCCGCCCCACTCAGCTCGGCCACGGCGTGTTGCGGATCCGGGTGCAGGCGTTCGGCCTGTGAAATGTGGGATCGCGCTCCGCGACGAAGTCGAAATTGACGGTGCCGAACGTGGTCTGCGGCTTCTTCAGGGCCGAGCAGGTCTGAACCTCGATGAACTCGTTCTTGAAATCGCCGCGGGGAAACGCGGCAAGGACGCCGTCGCGCTGCTCGGCGGTATAGTCATCGTATCCGACGCCGACGGCATCGACCAATACGCCTGCATTGGTGAGCGCGATTTCAGGCCGCATGTATTGCGGAATGCCGGGCGTGGTGTGCAAGGCGATCGCCTCCCACACCAGGTCCGCTTTGGGCTCGGCGATGCCGTGGCTCCTGAGAAATTTGCGCGCCGCATCGGCGCCGTCGACCTCAAACCGTTTGGTCTCGGTATGAAAATGTTCGACAAGGCCGAGATCATGAAACAGCGCGGCAACATAAAGCAGTTCAGCGTCGAACTTCAGACCTTGCCTGGCACCCTTGAGCGCGCCGAACACAAACACTCGGACCGAGTGATTGAACAACATCTCGGTCTCATATTGCCGCACCAACTCGGCGGCCTCCCGCGCGATCTTGCTGTCCGGGATTCGAATGCCGGAAATCGTGTCCGCCATCATCGCACTCCTGCCCTGTGTAGCGTCCCGGATGCATGCACTGGACGGCCAATGGCGTCACGATTCATGCGCGCCGGCACTCCGCTGCAGTGAATCGTACCACTACCTAACCCGCGAAGCGGCAACCGGAAGGCCCCGGCTGCATGAAGATTCTGCAGGGAGATCGTGAGGCTGGTGCAATATCCGGCTCAGCGCACCTGCGCCACGCCTATCCGCGCCACGCTCCCCGCCTCCGCCGCCCGCAGATAGTCCAGCATCAGACGGCTGGTTGCCGACAGATGCGCGGTGTCGCGGACCACGATCTTCAGCTCGCGCCGTCCCCAATCGTCGCGCAGCGGGATCGCGCGAAGGCCCATGCCGGCGCCGACCACCTCGAAGGCGCGGCCGGGGATCAGCCCGAGCCCCATATTGGCCTGCACCATGCGGCAGACCGCATCGAAGCCGGGCACATTGATGCGCAGCCGCATCGCCTTGCCGGCTTGCGTCGCCGCATATTGCGAGCGCAGATAGATCGAGCTCGCGGTGTGCAAGCCGATATGGTCGAAATCGAGCGTCTCGGTGAACAGCAATGTCTCGCGGCCGGCCAGCCGATGGTCGGCGCGCATCACCACCACCAGATTGTCGTAGCGATAATGGAAGGCCTCGAGCGCGCGGCTGTCGGCCTCGGCCGAGCAGATGCCGATCTCGGCCGCGCCCTCCTCGATGCCGCGCACCACCTGCCCGCTCGGCCGCTCCTGCAGATCGACGCGGAGCAATTCATGCGCGGCGAAGAAGGCGGAGAGATCCTCGGGCAGGTATTGCACGATCGCCGAGAGATTGGCGAGCATGCGGACATGGCCGCGCACGCCTTGCGAATATTCCGACAGCTCGACCGCGATCTTCTCGACATTGAGCAGCGTCACCCGGGCGTGGTGCAGCAGCGCCTCGCCCGCCGGCGTCAGCGCCATGCCCTTGGCGAGCCGCTTGAACAGCGTAACGCCGAACGCCAGCTCGAAATCGTTCATCCGCTTCGACACCGCCGACGCCGCGATCCCCTCGCGCTGCGCGGCGCGGGTGAGGTTCTGTTCGTCGCAGACCGCGACGAACAGGCGAAGCGTTGTCAGGTCGACCCGGCGCGTCAGCGCGGTCTCCGCCGGCGTGGCGGCGCGCGGAAGGTCTGTCACGATGGAGGAGATCGGCATGGACGGCGTTCCCCGGGAAAGAACGCAGCGTAGCGCTGGAGATGGCGCGGAAGATTCCAAAGCAATGCGGGATGGAGCGGAATATTGGTAAATGATTCCAACGGTAACCGAAATGGTCTAATTTTATTCCAATCTGGCCAACTACCGCCGTCATTGCGAGGCGCGAAGCGACGAAGCAATCCATGTATCAGGAATCGGAGAGATGGATTGCTTCGCTACGCTCGCAATGACGGAGGACTCTCGCTCTAGATCTGCACGCCCAAACGAAAAACGCGGCGCCAGGGCGCCGCGTTTCAACCTGTCGGTCGACCGCGCTCGTCAGCCCGCAGCCTTGGCCGGGACGTCGCGCTGGCGCTTCATCACGATCTTGTTCAGCGCGCCGAGATAGGCCTTTGCGGAGGCGACCAGCGTGTCCGGATCGGCGGCGCGGGCCGTCATCGAGCGACCTTCATGGGCCAGACGCACCGAGACTTCGGCCTGCGCGTCGGTGCCTTCGGTCACCGCGTGCACCTGATAGAGCTCCAGCTTGGCCTCGTGCGGCACTAGGCGCTTGATGCAGTTGAAGACGGCGTCGACCGGGCCGTTGCCCTCGGCCTCCTCGATCTTGATCTGGCCGTCGACGTCGAGCTTCATGGTCGCGCGCTGCGGGCCATGGGTGCCGGCGATCACGGTCAGCGAGGTCAGCTTGATGCGGTCGTGCGCGGCCGCCATCTCCTGGTCGACCAGCGCCTCGATGTCCTCGTCGTAGATGTCCTTCTTGCGGTCGGCCAGCGCCTTCATCCGCGTAAAGGCATCCTCCAGCTGGTTGGCGCCGAGCTTGTAGCCCATCTCCTCCAGCTTGTGGATGAAGGCGTGGCGGCCGGAATGCTTGCCGAGCACCAGCGAGGACTGCTTCAGGCCGACCATCTCGGGCCGCATGATCTCGTAGGTCGAGGCGTCCTTCAGCACGCCGTCCTGATGGATGCCGCTCTCATGCGCGAACGCGTTACGGCCAACGATTGCCTTGTTGTACTGCACCGGGAACGAGGTGGCCGCGGACACCACCTTCGAGGCGCGGGTGAGCTGCGTGGTGTCGATCTTGTTCCAGAACGGAAACTTGTCGTTCCGCACATTGATCGCCATCACGATCTCTTCCAGCGCGGCATTGCCGGCGCGCTCGCCGATACCGTTGACGGTGCACTCGACCTGCCGCGCGCCGCCGACGACGCCGGCCAGCGAGTTCGCGACCGCCATGCCGAGGTCGTTGTGGCAATGCACCGAGAAGATCGCCTTGTCGGAATTCGGCACGCGCTCGATCAGCGTGCGCATGAAGTGGGTGTATTCCTCCGGCACCGTGTAGCCGACGGTGTCGGGGATGTTCACCGTGGTGGCGCCGGCCTTGATCACCGCTTCGACGATCCGGCACAGATAGTCCATCTCGCTGCGGGTGCCGTCCTCGGCCGACCATTCGACGTCGTCGATCTGGTTGCGGGCGCGGGCGACCATCGCGACCGAGGTCTCGATGACCTCCTCGGGGGTCTTGTTCAACTTCACCCGCATATGCAGCGGCGAGGTCGCGATCACGGTGTGGACGCGGCCGCGGCGGGCGAACTTCACGGCTTCGGCGCAGCGGTCGATGTCGGCCGGATGGGCACGGGACAGGCCCGCGATGACCGAGTTCTTGGAGCGGCGGGCGATCTCGCTGACCGCCTGGAAATCGCCTTCCGAGGTGATCGGGAAGCCGGCCTCGATGACATCGACGCCCATGTCGTCCAGGAGTTCGGCGACCTCGAGCTTCTCCTCGAAGGTCATGGTGGCGCCGGGGCACTGCTCGCCGTCGCGCAAGGTGGTGTCGAAAATGATGACGCGGTCCTTCTCGGACTTGTTCGCGGTGGCCATGTCAGAAATTCCTTTAAGCTTTGCGCCCGTCATGTTGCTCCTTGAGCAATTACTTGGGCGATATCAGGGTTCGGTGATCTCGTACAAACCCCTGAGTGCCCAGGCGCAAACGCCCAGCCGGCCCTCAGGGGCAGGTAAGAAGAAGGCCGCCAATAAGCAGGGTGGGCGCTGCGGCAGGGATCGCGGCGGTAGCCTGGGCCACCTCCCCTGAAATCCCATCAATTTGGCCGCGAATCAGCATTGCCAGACCCTGTTGAGCGCCAAAATCCTCGGGCAAAACCATTGACGGTTGGTTGCCGGGACGCGCTGTGCGCCGTCGTTCTAGACGATTATGGCAAGCTGCCGCAATGGGTAAAGATGGTCAGGTGGATTGACCTATCGTCATCGCATGGCTGGGGCGCGATCGCCCTCACCTGACTTCCGCCCGGGGCTCAGCTCGTTGCACCGCGGGTATCATCGCCCATGCTCCTCGCCGGACCACAGCCACGTGCCGCAGCATCCAGGTGTGAAGCCAACCAGCGAGGATCACGGACACGATCGTGATCACCAGACCGCCGATCAGGTCCGCGACGTAGTGACCGCCGACGATCGGCGTTGCCAGGATCATGCCCAGATTGACGAGCGTCATCGGGATGCGCAGCCAGCGGATGTTCCAGCTTGCCCAGATCAGGATCAGGGCTGCCGCGCAATGGAAGCTAGGAAACGCGATCAGTCCCTTGCCCTGGAAATTGCGCAGGCTTCTGAGGCTTCCTTCGCGAATCCGGATCAGCTCATCGATCCAGCCGTCGGACGACAGCGGCAAATTCCGGAACGAGGATATCTCGGTATCGCTGAGATGCAGATGGGTCCACGCGGTGGTGGCCGGAACCAGGGCAAAAATCCCAATCGTCAGCAGCAGTGATATGATCGCCGCCAGGATGAATTTCTCAAGCGTCTTGACATCCTTCTTGATGGCCAGCGCCAGGATCACAACATTGGGCAGATAAAAAATCGAGTTATAGAATTCGCTCACGAAGCGGACCATCGTGTCCGAGCCCGCGAAGAACCCCGCATAAGCTCTCCAATCATATCCGATCAGCTGATCAGCACGCAGCAATTGGTCGTCGATCAGGGGACGGCCGACTGTCGCGGCGGCATAGGTCAACATCGTCGCGGCGATCGCAACCACCAGATTCTGCGACCAGCAGTTTATGAACAATTGGACGAATTGGATTCGCAGTCCCTTTGTCACGAGGTAGGCGCTGAGCAAGATCGCTGCCATCCCGCCATAGCCGGCCCAATTGACATCGACGTGCCGGAATCCGGACCAATGGAAGGCAGCAAAGCAACCAGCCAGGAACAGCAGGACAGGCGCCCATAGCACGCCCGTCAGTGCGTCATCGTTCGGGTTGTGACTGCCTGTCGCTAAATCTGTGGTTGCCATACCCCCATGTTGCGTCAATTCATTAAGATTGCCTTGCGAGCGGCCGGTACGCGCTGGGAATATCCGCATGCGACAAACATGGGACGCGGCGCCTACTTCTTTGCAGACGTCTTCTCGCCCGCCCCGCCCTTGCCTTCCGCCTCCAGCGCCGCGCGGACGCGCTTGAATTCGCTCAAGTCGGCCTTGTCGACTTCGGGGAATTTCAGGTCGAGCCCGTCGAGGGCGTTGACGATGGTCGAGCCGATCACGACGCGGGCGAACCATTTGTGGTCGGCCGGCACGATGTGCCAGGGCGCCTCTTTGGTTGCGGTGTGATGGATCATGTCCTGATAAGCGGCCTGATATTTGGCCCACAGCTTGCGCTCGGCGACGTCGGCCATCGAGAACTTCCAGTTCTTGGCCGGCTCCTCGAGCCGGTCGAGGAAACGCTGGCGCTGCTCCTCCTTGGAGACGTTGAGGAAGAATTTCAGGATCACGGTGCCGTTGCGCGACAGATAGCGCTCGATCGACGCAATGTCCTCGAAGCGTTCGCGCCAGATGTTCTTGGTCACCAGCTTCTTCGGGATCTTCTGCTTGTCGAGCACTTCCGGATGCACCCGCACCACCAGGCACTCCTCGTAATAGGAGCGGTTGAAGATGCCGATGCGGCCGCGCTCCGGCAGCGCGATCATGGCGCGCCACATGAAGTCGTGGTCGAGCTCCCTGGTCGAAGGCTGCTTGAAGGAGGAAACCTCGCAGCCCTGCGGATTGACGCCCTCGAACACGCTCTTGATCGCGGAATCCTTGCCGGCGGCATCCATGCCCTGGAAGATCAGCAGCAGCGACCAGCGGTCCTGGGCGTAGAGCTTCTCCTGGAAGTCGTTGAGCCGCTTGCGGTTGGCCTCGATGATCTTGCCGCCGGCGTCCTTGTCGATGCCGCCCTTCTCGGCGGTCGGATACGATTTGAGGTGAAATTCGCCCGACCCGTCGAAGCGGAACGGCGCGACGAAGGGCTTCAGTTCATCGGCGAGCGATGGGGACGGTTTGTTGCTCATGGCTTCTCGACGGCTTGCGCGGCGATTTGATCCGGTCGATCACGCTACCAAGAATGCCCTTGGGCAGGAAGATGATGAACAACACCAGCAGTACGCCATAGACCAGATTGTCCCAGCCGACCGCCTTGGTGCCGAAAGAGATGCGCAACACCTCGGCCAGCACGATGGTGATGACGGCGCCGACCGTCGGTCCCAGCGCGACATAGACGCCGCCCACGATCGCCGCGAACACCATCTGCAGGGAGACCGCGATGCCGCTCACCGTGTCGGGCGAGATGAACATCTGGTACTGGCAGTAGAGCGCGCCCGACAGCGCGGTCATCAGCGCGCTGATCAGGGTGATCTTGAGCTTCTCGGCGGTGACGTTGACGCCCGCGGCGGCGGCGGCATCCTCGTCTTCCGAGATCGCCTCCATGGCATGGCGGATCATGCTGCGATCGATCGCGCGCCAGATCACGAGGCCTGTGATCCAGACCGCGAGCGCGATCAGATACCAGGTGGTCTTGTCGTCGAATTGCAGCGCGAGCAGCCCCTTGCCGCTCGGGGCGCGCTGCGGGGTGTAGCCGAGCGAGCCGCCGGTATAGTCGCGGGTCGCGGTGATGACCTGCAGCACGATGCCCGACAGCGCCAGCGTCACCAGTACGAAATAATGCCCGGTGATGCGGAAGCGGAAGCAGGGATAGGCGACGACGAGCGCGAGCACGCCGGCGGTCGCCATGCTGACGGGAATGCCGATCCAGGGGGACACGCCGAGATGGTTCCACAGCAGCGCGGTGACATAGGCGCCGATGCCCATGAAGCCGCCATGGCCGAGCGAGACCAGGCCGAAGCGCCCCATGATCGACCACGAGGTGTAGGCGAACGACCAGATCAGGATCAGCACCAGCACGTGCAGATGATAGGGATCGCGATGCACAAAGGGCACCGCGACGAGCGCGATCAGCGCGATGATCCAGCCGGCGGCTTGCCTGTTCACGAGCGCCTCGCCAGGAGGCCCGCGGGCCGGATGAACATCATGACGATGAAGAAGGCAAAGGCCAGCACGTAACCCCATTCGAGATCGGAGAACAGGCCGCCGAGCGAGATGATCTCGGCGAACACGAAGGCCGCGATGAAGCCGCCGATGAAATTGCCGAGCCCGCCGAGCACGCAGATCAGGAAGGTGATCGGCCCGAACGACAGGCCGACGAACGGATGCACGTCATATTGCAGCACCAGGAGGCAGGCGGCGAGGCCGGCAAGCCCGCCGCCGATCGCCGAAGTGACGAGATAGATGCGCTTGGGGTCGACGCCCATCAGCGGCATGATCTGGCGGTCCTGCGCGATGGCACGGATCGCGGTGCCGGTGAAGGTGCGGGTCAGGAACAGATAGACGCCGATCATGCCGAGCAGCGCGGCAGCGAACGACAGCAATCGCGCGTAGCTGAAATTCATCTCGCCGAGCGCGAGCACCGGCAGGCGGATGCCGAGATTGCGGAAGTCGATGCCGAAGGCGACGGTGGCAAAGCTCTGCAGGATGAACAGCACGCCGCCGGTGGCGAGCAGCTGGTTGATCGGCGGCGCGGTCAGGAGCGGGGCGATCACGAAGAAATGCAGCGCGGCGCCGAGTAGCGCCACCAGCAGGATCACCAGCGGCGCGGCGGCCCAGTATGGCAGGCCGTAGTACTGCACGAGATAGTACATGCCGTACATGCCGATCATGACGAGTTCGGCGTAGCAGATCCAGGTGACGTCGATGACGCCGAAGATCAGGTTGAGCCCGAGCGCAAGCAGCGCCAGCACGCCGCCGAGCAGGATGCCGTTGATGACGGCCTCCAGCAGGTAGATGTCGAAGATGTCGAGGAAGGATTGCATGGTGGCTCTGCCTTAGACCGAGGCGTCGTCATCTGGCCGAACTCGAACTAGCGCAACCGTCATCCTGAGGTGCGAGCGGAGCGAGCCTCGAAGGATGCACGGCCCGTCTGTGGCCGATTCATCCTTCGAGGCGCGCAAGAGCGCGCACCTCCCGAGCGAACGCAAACGCGTTCGTCCGGGGATGGCGGGGAAATATGTGAGTGCGCTTGCTCGATTCACGATCATTACCCCCTCACACCCCGAGATATGCCTGCTTGATGGTGTCGCTCGCCGCGAGCTCCGCCGCTGACCCGGCGGCGCGGATGCTGCCGGCTTCCAGCAGATAGGCGCGGTCGACCACGCGCAGCACCTGCTGCACGTTCTGCTCGACGATCAGGACCGTCAGCCCGCTTGAGCGGATGCGCTTGACGAGCTCGAACACCTGCTGCACCACGACCGGCGCGAGGCCGGCCGACGGCTCGTCGAGCAGCAGCAGTTTCGGGTTCGACATCAGCGCACGGCCGATCGCGCACATCTGCTGCTCGCCGCCCGACATCGTGCCGGCCATCTGGTGCTGGCGCTCCTTCATGCGCGGAAACAGCTCGAACACGAACTCCAGCCGCTCGGCGTAATGCGCGCGGGCACCGGGCATGTAGGCGCCCATCTTCAGGTTGTCGGCGACGGTGAGCCGGGGAAACAACCGGCGATTTTCCGGCACATGCGCGATCCCGAGGCTGACGATGCGATGCGGAGGTGTCGCGATGACGTTCACGCCTTCCATCGCGATCGTGCCCCTGATCGGGCGGATCAACCCTGAGATCACCCGCATCAGGGTGGTCTTGCCGGCGCCGTTCGGGCCGATCACGCCGACCGCCTCGCCCGCCTTGACGTCGAGGCTGACGTCGAACAGCGCCTGGAAGCTGCCATAGCCCGCGTCGATCGATCTCAATTCCAGCATGCGCTCACGCCCCGATCCGGCGCCGCGCCTGGGCTGCGGCCGCCGCTGCGAGGCTCGCATCCGCATCGGTGCCGAGATAGACCTCGATCACTCTTGCGTCGCCGGCGACATCGGCCGGCAGGCCCTCGGCGATCTTCTCGCCGTGATCGAGCACCATCACGCGATCGACCACGCGCATCAATACGCCCATGATGTGCTCGACCCAGATGATGGTGATGCCGAGCTCGTCGCGGATCCGGCGCAGCATGTCGGCGGCCTGGTCCATCTCGGCCTCGTCAAGGCCGCCAAGGCTCTCATCCGCGAGCAACAGCTTCGGGCCGGTGGCGAGCGCCTTGGCGAGCTCGAGCTTCTTCAACCCGGCGGCGCCCAGGCCCTCGACGCTGGCGTGACGATCGGTCGGCAGCCCGACCATCGCGAGCGCCCGCTCGGCCGCCTCCTCGGCCTTGCCGCGGCTGTGGCGGCCCTGGCCGTAGAAGCCGGCGAGCACGACGTTCTCGAAGATGCTGAGGCGATGGAACGGCCGCGGGATCTGGAAGGTTCGGCCGATGCCACGGTTGATGATCCGGTGCGGGGCGAGCCCCGCGATCTCGTGGCCGTCGAACAGGATCGAGCCGGAGGTCGGCGGCAAGGTGCCCGACAGCATGTTGAAGATCGTGCTCTTGCCGGAGCCGTTCGGGCCGATCAGGCCGAGGATCTCGCCCTGCTCGACGCGGAACGACACGTTGTTGACGGCACGAAAGCCGCCAAACCGCTTGACCAGGCCTTCGACGGCGAGCACGGCAGTTCCCTTCGCGAGCGAGCTATTTGTAGCTGTAGGTGGTGCCGGCCGGCAGCGGCAGCTCGGTCTCGCGCTGCATCTGGCTCTTCGGCCACACCACATAGGATTTGTCGTCGATATATTGCAGCACCACCGGGAACGAGCGCGCGTTCTGCCCGGCATACTGCTCTCCCTCGCCGTAGAACTTCACGCCGTAGCCGAGCATGGTGCCGCCCTCGGGTATGTCGGTGTCGAGCGCGGCCTTGCGCAGCGCATCCGGATCGACGCCGCCATACTTCTTGATCGCGCGCGGCAATACGTCGTCGAGGAAGACATAGGCGTTGGCCGCGCCGATGCCGACATGGGCGGATCGGATCGGCACGCCGGGCTTCAGCCGGTCAAACTCCTCGCCGACCATCTTGATGACCGGCGGCAGCTTGGGATCCATGTTCTTCTGGTTGGCAAGCCAGATCGAGATCGGGTCGGTGTTGAAGAGATAGTTGGCGTCGGTGCCGAGCCCTTCCTTCAGCTTTTCGTAGACGCCGTAGCCCGCGCCATGGCCGACGATGGCGCCGAACTTCAATCCCTGCTCGCGGGCCTGGCGGAACAGCAGGGTAATGTCCGGATTGTAGCCGGTGTGGAAGATCACGTCGGGCTTGGCGCGCTTCAGCTTGGTCACCAGCGCCGACAGATCGGGCGCGGTCGCCGAATAACCCTCCTTGAGCACGATGTTGAAGCCGGCCTTCTTGGCGCCGGCCTCATTGCCCTTGGAGACGTCGACGCCATAGGCGCCGTCCTCATGGATGATGGCGACGCGGAGGTCCTTCGGCTCCTTGCCGAACTTGGACATGGAGTATTGCGCGATGAAGTCGGTCGTCATCATGCCGTACTGGTTGCCGGCGGCCTGCGGACGGAACACGTATTTGTAATTCTTGCCGTCGAACACGCCGGAGGAAATGCAGGTCGTGATCCACATGAACTTCTTCATCTGCTCGACCCGCGCCGACACCGGCACGCATTGCGCCGAGGAGAAGAAGCCCATCACCATGTCGACCTTTTCCTGCTCGAGCAGCCGGACGGCCTCGTTGATCGCGATGTCGGGCTTGCTCTGCGCGTCGGCATAGACGGCCTCGACCTTGTAACCCTCGACGCCGGTCTTGGCGTAATGGTCGAGCATGATCTTGACGCCGGTGTATTGCAGCTCGGAGCCGCCGCCGGCCAGCGGGCCGGTCAAATCGAAGATCACGCCGATCTTGATCTTCTTGTCCTGCGCATGCGCTGCATTGGCCACACCAAGCGCCGCAAGCGCGACAGATAGACCCGCAAGCCAGCGGGCAGCCCTCCTGACCGGCATGAATCCCTCCCCAGAGATTGTGCACTGCATTTTTTGTTGTCGTGCCGCCCTATCACAGGGGGAGCGGCCGATGATGTCAAGCGCGATGGCTGCGTCCGCACCGCGCAGGCTTGCGCAAAGTTTCGGCGGAACGGTGCCGACGCACGGTGCTCGGGCGCGCGCGTGGCAGCGGCAATTTATCCGCGGGGCCGTTCCATGCCGGCCCGTTTGATGGCCGCGAGCAAGATATCGCTGTCCGAGACAAGAAAATCGATCAGGCGCTTGGCGGCTTCCGGCGCTTGCGCGTCGCTGACGATCGCGGCCGTGAAGGTCTGGACCAGCTGGAAATCTGGCGGCAACAAACCGACAACTTCGATGCCACCCTCCTGAACCAGTTCGCTGGTCGGGCCGATCGAGAGATTTGCCTTGCCTGCTCTCAGCGCTTCGGCCGCTTCGGTTCCGCGCGCCTCGAGGGTGAGCCTGACCGTGTCCGGCAAGTTCAGCCTGGGGAAAACCTTGTCGCGGACGTACTGTCCGCTCGTGCTGCTCGGCGCCACCACCTCGCCGGCATCGATCAAGGCTTTCCTGAGCGCGACATCATTGCCGATGTCCGGCTTGCGAGAGCCTGCTCGAACCGCCGCGGCCAAAGGTGCCGTCGCCAGTCCGGCTTCCGATCCCGCACGAATTCGGCCGTCTTCGGTCAGACTTCGAAGCCCCTCGCGCGAAAGGATCACCACATCCGCTTTGGTGCCGTTCGCAAGCTGGTGCCTGATCGTCTTCGGACCGGTGCCCTCCGACGCGCCCGATCCGGTCTCCACCCCGATGCCCGTGCTTCGCTCGAATTCAGGCAGCACGTCGCGGTAGACCGTGGCGAAACCACCCGAAATGATGACCTTGATCGTGTTGGGGCCATCGGCGATTGCCGGTGTCGACGCAGCGGCAGCGGTGCCTTGCTCGGTCATTGCGCATTCCTTTGCCTAGGCCGGCAGCTGCGTCTCGATGAATGCGGTGACGAAGCGCGGCATTGCGGGAGTGAGATCGGCGCGGCTGCGCACCAGATGGATGCCCGCAAGCTCGGGATTTGCCTGGCGCGCGAGATTGGCCTCGATCCGCGCCCGCAGCGCGTCACCGGGCATATCGACGCGCAGGATCCGCATCATCGCAAGCGCAGGCCCGGTGTAGATGCAGTGCCAATCGGCGTCGCCGCGGCAATCCGATGGCAACAATCCCGTCTCCTCCTCGAGTTCGCGCATCACGCTTCCGGCGATATCGACCGTGTCGCCCCTGATATCGTCGAGATCGGGCGTCCCTGACGGGAAATAGATGCGGCCGGCATTCGCGGTCTGCTCGCCCATCACCCCGCACACGAAGGCGCCGTCGCTGGCGAGCAGCGCCCCCATGCCGAAACCGTTGAACACCTCGTGGTCCGGAAAGCCCCAGTCGCGCCAAGCGAGGAAGC
Source organism: Bradyrhizobium sp. USDA 4504 (assembly GCF_054063995.1). Classification (NCBI taxonomy): domain Bacteria; kingdom Pseudomonadati; phylum Pseudomonadota; class Alphaproteobacteria; order Hyphomicrobiales; family Nitrobacteraceae; genus Bradyrhizobium; species Bradyrhizobium sp. USDA 4504. Next base: position 4,584,688 of record NZ_JBSSGV010000001.1, read on the forward strand.
TCGCGAAATCGGTCTCGAAATAGCTCGCGCTGAGCCGCTCGCCGGCGAAGACCGGATCGCGCCCGAGCAGCACACGGCCGTTCCACAGGTTCGGGTTCAGCCGCTGCTGCTCGGCGAAATGCGCGTCGATCTCGACGCGCCGCTCGTCCGCAAACGGCCAGGGACGCCGCTGCAAGGCAAGGTCGAGCGCGGTGACACGACAAATGAGCGGAGACTGCATATCCGAACGTGTTTACTTCGCGTTTCCGGTCGTCTTCTTGACCTGGTCGACGAACTTGTTGGTGTAGGTCTTGGTGACGTCGATGCCGGCCTTCGCGACATCGGGTGACCCTTCGCTGAACACCGCGAGCACGGCTTCCGCGCCCTTGGGGTCCATCTTGCCGGTCTCGGAATACATCGGGATCGTGTTCTTCAGGGCCGCGAGATACTGCGCCCTGTCCTTGCCGACGAGCTCGTCGGGCATCTTGGCCATGATGTCTTCGGCGCTGTGCGAATGGATCCAGGCCAGCGTCGCCATGATCGCATTGGTCAGCGCCTGCACCTCCTTCTCGTGGCCGTTGACCCAGGCCGCGGTCGAATACAGCGCGCCGCCGGGATATTCGCCGCCGAACACCGCAAGCGTGTCGTGCTGGGTGCGGGTGTCGCTGAGGATCTTGAGGTCCTTGTAGCTGCCCTGCAGCACGGTGACGGCAGGATCGAGCATCACGGCGGCGTCGATCTGGCCCTGCTCCATCGCGGCCACCGCAGTGGCGCCGAGGCCGACGCCGATTACGGCGGTGCCCGTAGGATCGAGGCCGTTCTTCTTCAAGAGATATTTCAGGAAGAAATCGGTCGAGGAGCCCGGCGCGCTGACGCCGACCTTCTTGCCGGCGAGATCCTTGATCGAGTTGATCTCGCCGGTGTGCTTCGGCGACACCACCAGCACGAGGCCGGGATAGCGGTCATAGACCACGAAGGCCTGCAGCTCCTGCTTCTTGGCCGCAAGATTGACGCAGTGGTCGAAATAGCCGGAGACGACGTCGGCGCTGCCGCCGAGCACGGCCTTGAGCGCATCCGAGCCGCCCTTGAGGTCGACCAGTTCGACCGCGAGCCCGGCCTTGTCGTATTCGCCGAGTTGCTTGGCCAGCACGGTGGGCAGATAGCACAGGCAAGCGCCGCCCCCGACCGCGATGGTGATCTTGCTTTGCGCCGCGGCAAGGCCCGTGGACAGGGTCAGCGCCAGCAGCATTCCGGCAAGCTTGCCAAGCAGTTTGTTCATGACGTCCTCCGTTCGACTGGCCGGCAAGATAGAGGAGCCGGCAGGCCTTGAGAAGGCGACTTTCCGACAGCTGGTCAAGCCTGGGGGGCGGCATAGCATCGCGGATACAAGAAAACGCAGAAGAAGCGCCAAAACCATAAGCACCAAGAATACTTCAAGGGAAACATCAAGGGAGGTCTTCATGAATCGTATTGCAACCGCGCTGTCGATCGCTACCGCCTTTGCCGCGGGCTGTGGCATCACCCATTTGCTGCGGCCGGCGCTCGCCGCCGAAAACATCACGGCGCGGGTCATCCACACCGGCGAGATGGAGGGCGACAAGCTCGGCGACGCCAACAAGGTCGGCTTCCGTTCCAAGATGTTCGTCTCCGCCGACGGCGCCACCGTCTCTATCCAGGACGGCAATGGGCCGAAGCACATGCATCCCAACACCAACGAGATGCAGTTCGTCCTCGAAGGCACCGGCACAGTCTGGCTCGGCGACAAGGAAGTGACGGTGAAGCCGGGCGACCTGATCGTGATCCCGAAGGGCACGCCGCATGGCGGCACCAAGCCGAACGGCCGCGCCATCAAGGCCATCGCGATCAAGACGCCGCCGCAGGCGCCGGATGATACCAAGCTGCTGGATTGATTACGGCCATCCTCAACGTCATTGCGAGCGAAGCGAAGGCAATCCATCTCTCCGGATAGGCGGACCCATGGATTGCTTCGTCGCTTCGTTCCTCGCAATGACGAAAGTCGCGCGCGCGCCGGCGCCGGTTCCATGACATGACACTTGACAGATAATTCACTTGCCCCAAGTTCGTTCGCTCCATAGTATGACGATCGTCATTTAATAGAAAGCTAGACCCATGAGCCTGGACGATCACCCCACGGTCAGGGCTGTGCGCGCTCGCAGCAGCGAACCGGTCCGCGACGTCCCGGTTTCATCGGAACTGATCAAGGACATCGCGCGCAGATGCGGAGCCGATGATGTCGGCATCATCGAGTTCGAACGGGCCGCCATCGCGCCGCAGCGGGACTTCATTCGCAAGGTCTATGGCCGGACGCGCTCCCTGCTCGCGATCGTCTGCCACATGAACCGCGAGCCGGTGCGCTCGCCCTCGCGCTCGGTCGCCAACGAGGAATTCCACAGCACCTACGATCACGTCAACGAAACCGCGCGTGCCATCGTTCGCGCGCTCGACGAGCACGGCATCCCGGCCTGCAACTCGGTTGCCGCGTTCCCGATGGAGATGGACCTGCCCAGGATCATGATGGTCCAGCACAAGCCGATAGCGGTGGAAGCCGGTCTCGGCCGCATGGGAATCCATCGCAGCGTCATCCACCCGAAATTCGGCAGCTTCGTCCTGCTCGGCACCATCCTGCTCGGATGCGAGGTCGACGCGCATGACCACCCGATCGACTACAATCCCTGCCTGGAGTGCAAACTGTGCGTCGCGGCCTGCCCGGTCGGCGCCATCAAGCCGGACGGCGGCTTCGATTTCCTGTCCTGCCACACCCACAACTATCACGACTTTCTCGGCAACTTCTCGCAGTGGGTGGAGAAGGTCGCGGATGCAAAGGACGCAAGGGATTATCGCGCCCGCGTTCCCCGCACCGAGACGCTAAACATCTGGCAATCGCTGTCGTTCAAGCCTGGCTACAAGGCGGCCTATTGCATTTCGGCTTGCCCGGCCGGCGAAGACGTGATCGGCCCCTTCCTCCACGATCGCGACGCCCACTTCTCCGATGTGGTGCAGCCGCTGATCGACAAGGACGAGTTCGTCTACGTGATCCCGGATACCGACGCCGAGGACACGGTGACGCGGCGCTTTCCGCACAAAAAACTTCAGCATGTCACGTCTGGCCGCCATACCGGCAGCCTGCAGGCCTATATCTTTTCGCTCTCGCTCGGATTCCAGCGCGGCAGGGCCCGAGGTCTGGATTTCGTGACGCATCTGCGCTTCACCGGCACGAGCGCGCTGGACATGACCGTTGCGATCAAGGGCAAGGATCTCCAGGTCGTGCCGGGACGGCATGTCGGAGAGGCGGCTCTGACCATCACCGCCGATACCCAGGCCTGGCTGCGCGTGCAGAACCGCGACCTCGAACTGGCCGACGCGATTGCCGCGAAGCTGGTGAGCTACAGCGACGAAGCATTGTTCGCCGCCTACATGCGGTGCTTCCCGCTCTGAGCCGCAGCGTAGATGCGTAGGGTGGCTTACGCCTTCAGCTATCCCACCCTACGCATCCTACTGCGCTGCTTCTTACTGCGCGGAATCGATCAGCTGTTCGAGATCGGCAATCAACCCCGGCCCGGTCGGCTGCCATCCAAGTTTCCTGCGCGTCTGCTCGCTGGAAGCCGCCATGTCGTATGCCGCGAACGTGCCGAGCCAGCCAAAGAAGGCCTGCGCCTCTTGCGGGGCGATGGATTTGACCGGCAGCTTCAGCCGCCGTCCGATCGTTTCGGCAATATCGCGCATCGAGACCCCCTCTTCCGCGACGGCGTGATACCTTGCGTTCGGCTCAGCCTTTTCGATGGCCAGCCGGTAGAGACGCGCCACGTCGAGAACATGCGCCGCCGGCCAGCGATTTTGCCCATCGCCGAGATAGGCGCACGCGCCCTTTTCGCGGTACACCGCGATCAAGGGGGTGATGAGACCCTGCCTGACGGGATCGTGGACCTGGGGAAGACGCATGGCCGACGCGCGGACGCCCTTTAGCGACAGGGCCGTCTGTTCCGACACACGGGGAAATGGGAAATCCGGCGATATCGTTTGGTCCTCAGTCGCGATCTGGCCGGGCGCGGCCAATCCCGCCAAGCCCCCGGTCACGATCAGCGGCCTGTCCGATCCGGCCAGAACAGAACCCAGCGCTTCGATGGCGCGGCGGTCGATCTCGCAACTCTTCGCGAAATTAGACCAGTCGTGAACGAAGCCCAGGTGAATGACAGCATCCGAAGCGCTCGCCCCCTTGCGTAAGCTATCAAGGTCCTCGAGCGAGCCGCGAAGAACCTCCGCGCCAATGGCAGAGATCGCGTTCGCCCCCTCGTCCGAACGGGCCACAACCAAGAACCTGATGTCCGGCGGCGATCAGGTCCTTGACGACGGGCGTGCCGATGAATCCGGTGGCACCAGTGACGAACACACGCATGAGGAAGTCTCCAGGTTTCGTTGGAGACAAATCTGGCCCTGCGCGCTATCCTGTTAAAGTAGTGACCTTATCATGGTATAATAGCTAACAGGATGAGCGAACCGCTCGCGCAAGAGAACCTGCTCGGCGCCTACCTGAAGGACCGCCGCAGCAAGCTCGATCCGGCCGTGTTCGGCTTTCCGCCGGAGCGGCGGCGCACGCCGGGCCTGCGCCGCGAAGAGGTGGCGCAGCGCGCCAACATCAGCGCGACCTGGTACACCTGGCTCGAACAGGGCCGCGGCGGCGCGCCCTCGGCCGATGTGCTCGACCGCATCGCGCGTGCGCTGATGCTGACCGATGTCGAGCGCGAGCATCTGTTCCTGCTCGCCCTCGGCCGCACGCCCGAGGTGCGCTACCAGAAGAGCGAAGGCGTCACCCCCCGGCTGCAGCGCGTGCTCGACGCGCTGGAGCCGCGCCCCGCCGTGATACGCACCGCAACCTGGGATATCGTCGCCTGGAACCGGGCCGCGACCGTCATGCTGACGGACTACGGATCGCTGCCGGCGCGCGAGCGCAACGTGCTGCGCTTCATGTTCCTCGATCCGCGCGTCCGCGCGGCACAACATGACTGGGCCAGCGTGGCGCGCTTCGTGGTCGGCGCCTTCAGGGTGGACGCTGCGCGCGCCGGCGCAGCTGCCGAGGTGCAACCCTTCGTCGACGAGTTGTGCCGGCTCAGCCCGGAATTCGCGGCGCTGTGGCGCGACAATGACGTGCGAGCCCATGGCGAGGGCGTCAAGCAGCTGCGGCACCCGATCCTGGGTCAGGTCAAGTTCGAATATTCGGCGTTCGCGGTCGATGGCCGGCCCGACCTCAGCATGATCGTCTACAATCCGATTGACCCGGAGGTGACGGAGAATATCCGCGGGTTGATCGAGGCAGTACCCTAATCATGCGTCACCGGCGTCGGCCGCCACACCAGCAGCCGATTCTCGACCATCGTCACGCCCATGTCGATCAGGATGACGAAGGCGGACAGCACGAACATGCCCGCGAACACGCCGGCGACGTCGAAGACGCCCTCGGCCTGCTGGATCAGGTAGCCGAGGCCGGCGGCGGAGCCGAGATATTCGCCGACCACCGCGCCGACCACGGCAAAGCCGACCGAGGTGTGCAGCGAGGAGAACATCCAGGACAGCGCCGACGGCCAGTAGACGTGGCGCATCAGCTGCCGCTCGTTCATGCCGAGCATGCGGCCATTGTCGAGCACCGTGGTCGGCACTTCCTTGACGCCCTGGTAGACGTTGAAGAACACGATGAAGAACACCAAGGTCACGCCGAGCGCGACCTTGGACCAGACGCCGAGCCCGAACCACAGCGCGAAGATCGGCGCCAGCACCACGCGCGGCAGCGCGTTGACCATCTTCACATAGGGATCGAACACCGCGGCGACGCGCGGCTGCCGCGCGAACCAGAAGCCGACCAGAATGCCGCCGGCCGAGCCGATCACGAAGGCGAGGATGGATTCCCACAGCGTAATCGCGAGATGCTTCCAGATCACCCCGGTCGAGAACCATTTCACGATTTGGCTGAAGACGTCGAGCGGATTGGAGAAGAAGAACGGCGGCAACAGCACCTTGCCGAACACCGACACGGTGGAGAAGACCTGCCACAGCGCCAGCGTGACGACGGCGACCAGAACCTGCAGGGACAACAGTGTGACGCGCGACATCAGGCAGCTCCCGCCTGCGTCGACTGGACATAACCCTTCATAACCTCGTCCTTCAGCACGCCCCAGATCTCGCGGTGCAGGGCATGGAAATCCTTCTCCATCCGGATCTCGGCGATGTCGCGCGGCCGCGGCAGCGTGATGCGCCAGTCGCCGATGATGCGCGCGGAAGGACCGGCCGACATGATCACGACGCGATCGGCCAGCGCGATCGCCTCCTCGAGATCGTGGGTGACGAACAGCACCGCCTTGCGGTCGGCGCTCCACAATTCCAAGAGCAGATTGCCCATGATCTGCCGGGTCTGGGCGTCCAGCGGACCGAACGGCTCGTCCATCAGGAGGATCTTCGGATCGCGGATCAGGACCTGCGCCAGCGCAACACGCTTGCGCTGGCCGCCCGACAGCATGTGCGGATAGCGATTGGCGAAGGCGTCGAGCCCGACCGAGGTCAGCCATTTCTGCGCGCGCGCGAGCGCCTCGGCGCGCGGCGTGCCTGATATCTCGAGCCCGATCGCGACATTGTCGATCGCGGTCTTCCAGGGGAACAGCGCATCGGCCTGGAACAGGTAGCCGGCATCACGGTTGAGGCCGCTCAGCGGCTTGTCGAAGATCCTTGCTGTTCCGGCCGCGGGCTTGAGCAGCCCAGCCGTGACGTTCAGCAGCGTCGACTTCCCGCATCCGGTCGGACCGACAATGGCGACGAACTCGCCATGATCAACCGAAAGATTGGCCCGTTCGACCGCGGTATAGACGCGTCCATCCGCCAACCGAAACGCCACCGTCGCACTGTCAAGCGCGACCGCCGTCGGCTCCGTCATCGCCACGCATCCCTCCCGAACTTTCCGAGATGGCTTAGCGGTTCGGGCAGGCAAGTTCAACGCAGGAAGATGGCGTAGCAAACAAGGCTGTGGTCACGCGATTTTCAGACAGGCCGGGGTTGCGCAATTGCGCAACCGGGTTGCGCATTGCGCCGACATCGTCGAGGCTGCAGCCCAAAGCGACGAACAAGGAGACAATCATGCGGATCGCAGTGGTGGGCGCCGGAGGCGTCGGGGGCGGCTTTGGTGCGGCGCTCGCGCATGCCGGCGCCGACGTCACCTTTATCGCGCGCGGCGCTCATTTGGCCGCCATGCGCAGCGAGGGGCTGAAGGTTCAGGGTGGCCGCGGCGAAACCCATCTGGTCCCGACCCAGGCGACCGACGATCCGGCAAGCGTCGGCCCGGTCGATATCGTGCTGTTCTGCGTCAAGCTGTGGGACGTCGAGAGCGCCGGCCAACACATCAGGCCGATGGTCGGCCCCGACACCGCGGTGATCCCGCTGCAGAACGGCATCGACGCGCCCGACAGGCTGGTCCCGATTCTGGGACGCAACGCGGTGATGGGCGGCGTGGCACAGATCTCGGCCTCGATCATCAAGCCTGGCGTCATCAACCAGGTCGGCACCTTCATGCGCATGATCTTCGGTGAGCTCGACGGCCGCATCACGCCGCGCGGCAAGGCGCTGCTCGATCTCTGCCTGAAGGCCGGCTTCGACGCGACCTTGAGCGAGCAGATCAACACCGAGCTCTGGATGAAGTTCGTCGGCCTCGCCACCAATGCCGGCATGACCGCGGTCACAAGGCTGCCGATCGGCAAGCTGCGCGACGATCCCGATTTGCGCCCGCTCTTCGTATCGGCTTGCGAGGAGATCATCGCCATCGCGCACGCCAACGGCATCAGGCTGCCGCCGGATGCGCTGACGAAAGTGCTCGACTTCATCGGACACGCGCCGCCGGCGATGAAGGCCTCGATGGCGCTCGATCTCGAGCGTGGCAACCGGCTCGAACTGCCGTGGCTGAACGGCAAGGTGGTCGAGTTCGGCCGCAAGCTCGGCGTCCCGACGCCGACGCACGACATGCTCTATGCGGTGTTGAAGCCCTATGCGATGGGCGCGCCGTCCTGATAGCCCAGCAGAACCGAAATCTGCCGGCCGGCCTCGCGCACCAGCTTTGAATATTCCAATAGCTTCCGCTCGTCGATGCGCGCGCTCGGTCCGTAGAGGCCGACCGAACCGACCACCTCGCCGCGGTGATCGAAACAAGGCGCGGAGACGGCAACCGCGCCGGCGAAGATCTCGCCATGGCTGGTCGCATAGCCGTTGCGCCGCGCAAAGGTCAGCGCGTCCTCGAGCCGCGCACGGTCCGCGCTCTTTGCAATGCTGGCAAGAAGCGCGGCTTGCCGCTTCGGGTCCATGAAGGCCAGCATCGCCTTGCCGGTCGATCCCTGGATCAGGCTCAGACTGTGGCCGACGCCGCGGCTGATCGAGAGCACGTGACGGCTCTCGCATTCGAGGATGCAGATGCCGCGATCGTCCTGCTCGCGGAACAACGCTGCGGTCTCGCCGGTCGCCTCGCGCAGGCCTTCGACGACCGGGCGCGCGATCGCGACCACCTCGAGACCCTTCAGCCAGACATGGGCCAGCTTCATCACGCCGTGCGACAACCGGAAACGCTGCGGGTCGCCTTCGGCCTGGATCAGGTCGCGCTGCGCCAGCGTCTGCAGCAGGCGATAGAGCGTCGGCCGGCTCAGCCCGACCCGCTTCTGGATCTCGATCACGCTCATCGCCGGCTGATCCGGCGTGAAGCATTGCAGGATCGCGATGGCGCGGTCGACGGCCCGCACGCCTGACGCCCCCTGCTCCGCGTCCAGAACCTCTGCCTTCGGTTTCTTTGCCATCCGTCCACATCCGCAAAATCGGCAGGGGCGCGCTGCATCCAGCGCGCTTGACCAAGCGGCCCGCGCGGATAGTATCGCAAATTATGAGAATAATGTCCACTAGATGGACATGCGAAAAATCGACGGGAGGATTGGAATTGCTGGAGACAAACACCTCGCGCAGATGGGCCGCGGCCGCGATCGCCACGCTGATGCTCACAGCGCCGCTGGCGTACGCCGCACCCGACGGCTCAGGCATCTCGGACGGCGTAGTGCGGATTGCGGTGCTGGGTGACTACGGCAGCGGCCGCGATCTCGGCGGGCCGGGCTCGGTGACCGCCGCCAAGCTTGCCGCTGAGGATTTTCACAACAAGGTGCTGGGCAAGCCGATCGAGATCATCTCGGCGGATCACCAGAACAAGCCGGACGTCGCGGTCGGAATCGCGCGGCAATGGTTCGACGTCGAGCATGTCGACGCGGTGACCGATCTCGCCGTGAGCTCGGTCGGACTCGCCGTCGCCGGCCTTGCAACGCAGAGCAACCGCACCGCGCTGGTCTCGGGCGCCGCGACGTCCGATTTGACCGGCGACAAATGCTCGCCCGTCGTCACGCATTGGGCCGACGACACCTACGCACTGTCGGCCGGCCTGGTCGGCGAGCTGAGCCGCCGCGTCGGCAAGGAATGGTTCTTCGTCGCGGTCGATTACTCGTTCGGCACCGCGATGGTGAAGGACGCCTCGCGCGCGGTGACCGATACGGGCGGCAAGGTGCTCGGCGCGGTGCGCTATCCCTTCAACACCACCGACTTCTCATCCTTTTTGCTGGCCGCGCAGAGCTCCGGCGCCAAGGTGGTGGCGCTGGCCGGCACCGGCGCCGACACCGTCAACGCGGTGAAGCAGACCCACGAATTCGGCCTGCAACAGGGCGGGCAGACCATCGTCGGCATGCTGACCTTCATCTCCGACGTCCATTCGATCGGCCTGCGCGACGCGCAGGGCATGTACATCGCGTCCCAATACTACTGGGATGATGACGACGGCACCCGCGCCTTCGCCAAGCGCTTCATCGAGATCGAGAAGCGTGAACCGACCAAATTGCAGGCCGCGACCTACGCCGCCGTGCGCCACTATCTGAAGGCGATCGAGGCCGGCGGCAGCGACGAGGCGAAGGTGGTTAACGGCGAGATGCGCAAGCTGCCGGTCGATTTCTTCGGCCGCCCCGCGCACATCCGCAAAGACGGCCGCGTCGTCTACGACCTCTCGCTCTACCGCGTGAAGAAGCCGGATGAGAGCAAATATCCCTGGGACTACTACCAGAAGATCGCGGCCATCCCCGGCGACAAGGCCTTCCGCCCCGAGGGAACGGGCGGCTGCAAGCTCGACAAGTAGGACGCACCATTATCGCCGCGACGCGCGGTCGCGCATGCAAGATCAAGGAGGAGCCGATGCCGCTTCGCAACGATTTCGATCAGCTTGTTGACGTCAAGGGTGGCTTCATCAGCCGCGAGATCTTCGTGGACGCCGATATTTATCGGCAGGAGCTCGACAAGGTCTTCACGCGCGCCTGGCTGCTGGTCGGGCACGAAAGCCTGGTGCCCAATCCCGGCGACTTCTACACCTCGCGGATGGGCGAGGAATCCGTGATCCTCTGCCGCGACAAGAAAGGCGATATCCACGTCTTTCTGAATTCGTGCCGGCACCGCGGCATGAAGGTGTGCCGCTACGAGCAGGGCAACACGTCGTTGTTCACCTGCCCCTATCACAGCTGGACCTACACCACCGACGGCAAGCTGCAGGGCGTTCCGCTGCACCGGACGCTGTATGACGGGGTGCTCGACCGCGAGGCCAACTCGCTGGTCTCGGTGGCGAAGCTCTGCAACTACAAGGGCTCGATCTGGGCGACCTGGGACAAGGACGCGCCCGACTTCATCACCTATCTCGGCGATGCCAAGATCCATCTCGACCAGGCGCTCGACTGCCGCGACGGCCGCGAGGGCGGCTCCGAGGTGATCGGCGTCCACAAATGGGTGTTCCCCGCTAATTGGAAATTCGCCGCCGAGAATTTCCTCGGCGACACCTATCACAACCCGAGTCATCGCTCGGTTGACCTGATCGGCATAGGCCCGAGCGCTGCCGCCGGCAAGAAGGGCCGCCGCGACGACGAGCTGGAGAAGGCGCAGCACGTCTGGATCAGCTTTCCGGAAGGCCATGGCGTGCACAGCGCGATCCAGCCGGAGGCCAATGAATACATCGAGTCCTTCCTCGACAACCCGATCCTCGAAAAATACTTCCGGCACTGTTTCGAGGAACGCAAGCGGCGGCTCGGCGAAGGGGCGCGGCTGCTGCCGTTCGTCGGCACGATCTTCCCCAACACCTCCTATCACGGCCGCCAGCCGCGCGGACTTTGCGCCTGGCATCCGCACAGCCCGACCTCGACCGAAGGCTGGCGCTTCTTCCTGGTCGACAAGGACGCGCCGAACGAAGCCAAGGAATATCTGCGCCGCTACTACATGCGCTACTCCGGCCCCGCCGGCATGACCGAACAGGACGACATGGAGAACTGGCTCTATGCGACCGCGGCGAGCACCGGCACGGTGGCGCGGCGCTATCCCTTCAACTATCAGCAGTCGATGGGCGCCTACGTCACCGATCATCCGCTCGGCGGCGATGTCTCCACGCAAGTCACTGAGCAGATCGCGCGCGGCTTCTATCGCCGCTGGACCACCTACATGCAGGGCGGCGACTGGCACGAACTGCTCGGATCACCCGCCGGCAACCGGCAGGCCGCAGAATGAGCGCGCCCGCAAAAACCGTCCTCGTCAGCGGGGGCACCTTCGGCATCGGCCGCGCGATCACGCTCGGCCTCGCGCGGCGCGGCCACGCGGTGGTCGCCTTCGGTCTCGAGGCGGCGCAGGTCTCGAGTACCGCGCAGAACGCCATTCCGGCCCTGCGCGACGAGCTTGATCGCGAAGGCCTCTCCGCCGAACTGATGGAAGCCGACGTATCGCGGGCCGGCGATGTCGCCAAGGTGGTCGCCCACACGATGGCGCGGTTCGGGCGCATCGACGGCGTCGTCAACAACGCCGCGATCGGCCCGCTCGGCACAGTGCTCGACACCGACGAGGCGCTGTTCGACCGGATCATCGCCGTCAATCTGAAAGGACCCTATCTGACTAGCCGCGCCGCGATCCCGCACATGATCGCGCAAGGCGGCGGCTCGATCGTCAACATCGGATCCGGCGCCGGCTGGGGCAAGCCGAACATGGCGGTCTACAGCGCGAGCAAGGGCGGCGTTGTCGCGCTGAGCGCAGCGATGGCCTACGACTTCTTCCACCAGCGCATTCGCGTCAACACCGTGATTCCCGGCGGCGGCGGCATCGTCAGCGGCATGAGCCTCGGTCGTGTCGGCGGCGATGCGGCGCGTTTCGGCAAGGGCGCGCCGGGCACCGCCGCGGGCCGCGTCGCCGCCGGTGACGACATCGCCAATGTGGTCGCCTTCCTGCTGTCGCCGGAAGCCGAAACGCTGTCCGGCACCGTGATCGATGTCGGCTGCTTCGCCCAGCAGGGCGGACCGATCCCGCCCAAGCCGGCGCTCTGACAACCCCTGCGATGCCTGATGAGGAGATAGCGATGACGACGACCGTTCAGGATCAGGACCAACAACAACACGCCGGCAACGCCGCGATCGAGCGATCGGCGGCCTACTACCGGCTGAAGGCCGATGTCGAGGATTTCTACTACCACGAGGCCGATTTGCTCGACGACCGTCGCTTCCGCGACTGGCTCGAGCTACTCACCGACGACATCAGCTATTTCATGCCGATCCGCCGCAACGTGAAGTTCGGCCAGCAAGCTGCGCGCGAGAATACCAAACGCGGCGAAGGCATCAGCTGGTTCGACGAGGACAAATGGACATTGACCAAACGGGTCGAGCAGATCCTGACCGGGGTGCACTATGCCGAGGAGCCGCTGTCGCGCATCACGCACATGGTCAGCAATGTGCAGATCAAGGGCGCGCGGCCGGATATCGAGGCGGCGCGCGAGCTCGACGTCACCAGCCGCTTCCTCGTCTACCAGAACCGCGTCGAGTACGAGACCTACATCTTCGTCGGCCGCCGCAACGACGCGCTGCGCTTGACCGACACTGGCTGGAAGATCGCGCGGCGCGAGATATTGCTTGAACAGAGTATCCTGCTGGCCAAGAATCTCACGACGTTCTTTTGAGCGCGTCCAAGGATTGCAAGGGTAGCGATGATTGACGTGATGGCGATCAAGGTGGGGACGCGGCTGAAACTGGAGGCCGGCGTCGTCGCCGAAGTGGTGGAGAACATGGACGATGGCCAGTGTCTGCAGGTGCGCTATCTGGAGTGCCCTGCCCGGCCCGCCGACGTTGGCACGGTGGAGCTGTGCCACGCCCAGGACGTCATCAAGGTGCTCAGCGAGTAGTCCCAGTCAACGGACCGACGATCATGCTGCGATTTGAATACATGCCGAGCGATTTTCATCCGCTGTTCCTGTTCCTCGGCGAATCTGCCGATCTCGCCGCCCTGGCAATGCTGCTGCGGCGCTTTGCCGAGGACCCGCAGACCATTGCCGTCGCGGAGCGGATTCCCGGCGCCGTCTCGCGCGACGCGCTGGTGCTGGCGCCTGCCGACGACGAATTCGGCATGCGCGATCTCGGCGGCCGCTTTGCCTGGAAACTGACCGATTGGCAGGCGGAGCGGATCGCCGAGCGCATCGAGCTGTTAACCCCTCAGGATAACAAGTCCGGCTCGGAGATCGTCGAGATCGGCAGCGTCGGCGAGATCCCGGTCAAGCTGTCGCGCGGCGAATTCACCGACGACTTCCTGATCACGCGCAGATAGCGGAGTTCGCGTGAGTACACACCGCAGGCCAAAGGTCCTGATTGCCGGCGCCGGGATCGGCGGCCTTGTCGCCGGATTGTCGCTGCTGCAGCGTGGCATCGAGGTCGAGATCTTCGAGCAGGCGTCCGAGCTGCGCGAGCTCGGCGCCGGTGTCCAGCTCAGCGCCAACGGCACACGCGTCCTGATCGCGCTCGGGCTTGAGCAAGAGATGCAGGCGATCGCCTGCGAGCCCTCGGGCAAGGAGATCAGGCTGTTCAGCACCGGGAGGACCTGGAAACTATTCGACCTCGGCGCCTCCTCGCGCGCGATCTATGGCGCGCCCTACTGGATGGTGCATCGCGGCGACTTTCACCGCGTGCTGGTCGACGCATTCACGGCTCGGGCGCCGGGGCGCCTGCATCTCGGCAGCCGCTGCACCGGATTTGACCAGGACGACGACGGCATCTGGCTGCACCTTGCCAATGGCGAGCGTCGGCGCGGCGACGTCGTGGTCGGCGCCGACGGCGTGCACTCCGAAATTCGCCGGCAGATCGGCGGCGACACCAAACCGTTCTTCTCGGGCGTGGCCGCCTGGCGCGGCCTAGTGCCGATGGAACGGCTACCGGCGAGCCTGCAACGGGACGTCGGCACCAACTGGATCGGCCCGGGCGGCCACGTCATCACCTATCCGGTTCGCCGCGGCGAGCTGTTGAACTTCGTCGGCATCTTCGAGGGTGAGAGCTGGTCGGTCGAATCGTGGACCGAACGCGGCACGCGCGAGGCCTGCAGCGGAGCCTTTGCCGGATGGAATCCGCAGATCCACACCATTATCGCGAGCCTCGATATTCCCTACAAATGGGCGCTGCTCGGCCGCGACCCGCTCGATCGCTTCGTCGTCAGGCGCGCCTGCCTGCTCGGCGACGCCGCGCATCCAACACTGCCATTCCTGGCCCAGGGCGCCAACATGGCGATCGAGGACGGCATGGTGCTGGCGCGCTGTCTTGAAGGCTTCCCGCCCGACGAAGCACTGCAGCGCTACCAGACCGCACGGCTGACGCGGACGAACGCGATCGTGATGAAGTCGGCCGAGAATGCCAGGCGCTTCCATAATCCCGCGCTTGCCGACGCCGAAGGCGCCGACGCATATGTCTCGCGCGAATGGCAGCCGGACCGGGTGCGCGAGCGCTATGATTGGCTGTTCACCTACAATGCCTTGCGTGTGCCACTTTGACGGGACGAGTTTCGCGGGCCCGCCTCACTGAACGGGATGGCGTCCGCGGCGCACCGGACGTTCCGGCGGTGGTGGCGGAGGAGCGAAAAAGGGATTGACGATGCACATCGCAGAGAGACCCGATGCCGTCGCCTGACACTGCGGGATCGAGGTGTAGCTGCAATCGATGTGGTCTCCGGCCATCGGCCCGTTATAGAGATGCAAACAGACCGGATAGTTCGGATCATAGGCCTGTCCGGCGGCAGGTCGGGCCAGCGCGACCGCGAACGCAGCGATCGCGAAAAGTTTCAGGCGCATCGGATTCTCCTTATTGCTCGGACCGTTTCCTCACAACTGCCGGAGTTAGTCAACCGCACTGGGGACACGACGGCCATACAGTCTTGAGCGACGGCAGGCGGCAAGCCTGAGCGCGCTAGTTGGCGGACTGGCGTTGTCGCTGCCCCCGTTGCTTTGGCGGCTTTTTCGGACCTTTGTAGAACGGATTGACCGAACACGTCGCGGAGCGCCCCGAGGCCGTCGCCTGACACTGCGGAAGCGACGTGTAGCTGCAATCGATATACTCGGGCGTCAGCCTGCCGCCATAGACTTCCAGGCACACTGGATAGTTCGGATCGTACATCTGTGCGGCGGCGGGCCCGGCGATGCAAACGCCGACGGCGGCGATGATGATGAGTTTCAAACGCATCGAATTCTCCTCAAGCCTCGTCCGGAACGCAGGGCCCGGCTATCGTTGCTCGTCGGCCGGCTTGCCGTCGCCCTCACCGAGGCAGCGGATCATGAAGGCCGTCGTGTCCCGCGGCAGCACTTGCGCGGCGCGCGCCTTGAGACGGCATTCGAGCTGCGCGATCTGGCGCGCCCGCTGCCGTTCGGACGGCAGCGTCGATTGCCGCAACCGCCGCAACGTCATCGGCGAGCCGTCCGACTCGAAGCTCAGCTCGTATTTCTTGCCGTTCTGGTCGGTGGCGGCGCAGGTGATGGTGGACACCTGCCGCGTGATGAAGCTTCCGACCTGACGGCATGAGCCCGTCGACATCTCGACCAGCGGCACCGGCAGACCATCCACCCGCGGGCGGTCGCTCGACTTCAGCAACATGCGGTCGACCGCGAGCTCGAACAGATTGTCCTGGGTGCGCTCGGTGCTCTCGCCGGAGAACGAGATGATGTGGCTCTTGTCGGCGGGATCGTCGAGCACCACGGTGAATTCGGAACGGCCGCGCAGGGTGTGGAAATAGGCGACCGCCTTGCAGGTGTAGCTGCGGCCGGCGACGGTGACGTTGCGGCAAGTGCCGGACATCAACGCGTACAGATCGACGTCGTAGACCGGACCGGCGGCAACGGCGAGCGCCGGCCAGCAGAGGACGGCAGCCGCAATCAATTGAGCGAAACGGGAGATCATGCTGAAACGGTCGAAAACACGGTCGCTGGAGGGATCCATGGCGCAAGGTCGCTGATTTCCATGGACTGTGCAACGACGAAGCAGGCCTAAATGTGGACACCACGCGAACGGCTGGGGAACGCAGCACAATCCGTGCTGAAAGGCCGCGGCGTCAGATTTGCGGGCCGGACAGCGTCACCTCGCGCTCGGCGCGGAACACGTTGCTATAGAGGTTCGCGATCCACTGGCGGCCGCTTGCCGTCATGTTCAGGCAGTTGATGGCGCCCTGAATGTGCGGCGCAACCATGTTCCAGTAGAATTGCGGATAGCGGTCGACGATATCGGCCGGCGACTCATAGCCGAGCTGGCGGTTGATGCCGACCTCCTCGAACTCGTGATAGAGCGCGTTGGCCTTCCTGATATAGTTGGGATCGCCGAGCTGACCGATGAAATCGGCCGCCCGGACGATCGACGCCTCATCGTCATATTGCTGGCCTTCGGGCGCCGGAAACCGCGTGCCCTCGATGTTGCGCGCGACGCGCTCGCGATCGAGTGGAAGGACGGCCTCGAGCCTGTCGAGCACATACAGCTTCGAGCGGTCGACATGATACGGCATCAGGCCGGCATCCGACGAGCCACGCGGCAGCACCACCTTGTTGCCGGAGGCATCGATGACGTAGCCATCGGGTCCATCGCCTTTCAAAAGACCGCGCACATAGCCGATGTCGTGAGTCAGGCAGGCGATGATGGTGTGGGTGTAATCTTCGGCGGTGACGTGGGTGTGCAGCGCGCGGCCGCGGATGATGTCATGCCCGGCGAGCGTGACCAGCATGGTGTGCTCGACATTGTGGTAGAGCGCGTCGCTGTTGCCGATGCATTCCAGCGCGATGCGCGCGGCGGCCGGCAGGAGTTCGCCGAAGCGCGCCTGCGAAGCGCCGAAGGTGCGGCTGACATGCGTGGCGAGAAACTTCTCCAAAGCACCTGCCGCCAACTCAGGTAACGTCATCATCGATGCAGCCCCCGACCGCGCAACGTTCCTCGCTCGCCCCGATCTCACGCCGTAGTTGGGCAGCGACTATAGCGTATCTACGGGCGTGCGGCTACGCGCTGACGGCCGTGACGATTCGCTCCGGCCGTACTTTCCCGGTCTTGTCGGCTGCGACGCCAGAGCTGCCGATAGTGGCATGAACCCTGCATGATTCGGGTCAGACCGGGTTAACCCCACTGATAAAGGCCGTCATGCTCGTTACGCTCGTCGCCATCCTCTGCAATGCTCAACTCTGCATGGAAAAGGTCGTCACCACCAGTGACCAATCCGGCATCACCATGGGCGCCTGCGCAGTGAATGCGCAGATCGGCATCGCCGATTGGCTCGCCAAGGGGCCGTATCACGAATGGCACCTGCAGAGCTATAAATGCATCATGGGCAAGTACGTACCCAAGAACGAAGTGTGATGTGTGCTCACAGCCTCGGACGGGGCTGACCCGCTTCGACCGGAACAGCCTGCGAAACCACCGCGCAGGCGCCCGCGCCTCGAGTCAAAGTCCAATTTATGGGCTATCACTGTCGTTAACGACGGTGAGACATGAGGTCGCCCTGGAATGCCCGCAACGCCGCTGATTGCCTATGCGCATGTCGGCAAGAGTTTTGACAGTGGTCGCGTGGTGGCGGTCGACGACGTCTCGCTTGACGTGGCCGAGGGTGAATTCCTGGCGATCGTCGGCGGCTCGGGCTCCGGCAAGACGACGCTGCTGAGGCTCGCCAATCGCCTGATCGAAGCCGACCACGGCCGGATCGCGGTCGAGGGTGAGGATGTCAGCCGCATCGACCCGATCCTGCTGCGGCGCCGCATCGGCTATGTCTTCCAGAGCGGTGGGCTGTTTCCGCATCTGTCCGTCGCCGACAACATCGGCATCACGCCACATCTGCTCGGCTGGACGCAGGCGGAGATCTCGGCGCGGGTCGATGAACTGCTCGACCTTGTGCGGCTCGACAACTCACAATATCGCGAGCGTTTGCCGCACGAACTCTCCGGCGGCCAGCGTCAACGCATAGGCGTCGCGCGTGCGCTGGCTGCGAAGCCGCGCATCGTGCTGATGGACGAGCCGTTCGGCGCGCTTGATCCCCTCACCCGCGACGCGCTCGGCGACGATTATCGAACGCTGCACCGCGAGCTCGGCCTGACCACGGTCATGATCACCCACGACATGACCGAGGCGTTGCTGCTGGCCGATCGTGTCGCGGTGATGCGCGGCGGCAGGCTGCTGGCCCAGGGCACGCCGGCGGAGCTCTCGGCCAGCACCGACGGCTATGTCGGCGAACTGATGCGCACGCCGCGGCGGCAGGCGGAACGCCTGGGCGCTTTGCTGCCGCGGGGCGACACGGCATGACTCTATCGGCCGATCCGCGCTGGAGCGAGGCGCTTTCCCATCTGCCCGACTATCTCGGCAATCATGTGCGGGTCAGCGTCGCCGCGCTGGCGCTCGGGCTCCTGATCAGCCTGCCGCTTGCGATCATCGCTCGTAACCGGCCGGTGCTGCGCACGACGTTGCTCGGGCTTGCCAGCATCGTGCAGACCGTGCCCGGTCTCGCGCTGCTCGCATTGTTCTATCCGCTGCTGCTGGCGCTCGCCGCGTTGACCGCAGCGTGGCTCGGCTTCAGCTTCTCCGCCTTCGGCTTCCTGCCCGCCGTGCTGGCGCTCGCGCTCTATTCGATGCTGCCGGTGTTGCGCAACACCATCACCGGCCTGTCCGGGGTCGATCCGGCGGTGCTGGAAGCCGCCCAGGGCGTCGGCATGACGCCGCGGCAATCGCTCACCATGGTCGAGCTGCCGCTGGCGCTGCCGGTGATGATGGCCGGAATCCGCACCGCGGCGGTATGGGTAATCGGCACCGCCACCTTGTCGACGCCGATCGGCCAGACCAGCCTCGGCAACTACATCTTCGCGGGATTGCAGACCCAGAACTGGGTGTTCGTGCTGTTCGGCTGTTTCGCTGCGGCCGTGCTCGCGCTTGTGGTTGACCAATTGCTGGCGCTGATCGAGAACGGCCTGCGGAATCGCAGCCGCATCCGGACGGCACTCGGCGGGCTCGGTATTGCCGCCTTGATCGCGGCGACGGTGGTGCCCGCGATCGCGCGCCCGCATGCGGGCATCGTGGTCGGCGCCAAGACTTTTACCGAGCAATATGTGCTGTCGGCGTTGATCGCGCAGCGGCTACAGGCGGCGGGCCTTCCGGCCACGACCCGCGCCGGCCTCGGCTCCAACGTGATCTTCGACGCGCTCGCGGCCGGCGATATCGATGTCTATGTCGACTATTCCGGAACGCTGTGGGCCAACCAGTTCCACCACACCGACATCAAGCCCCGCGCCGAGCTGTTGGGCGAATTGCAGACAACGCTGGCGAAGCAAGACATCACGCTGTTCGGCGAGCTCGGCTTCGAGAATGCCTATACGCTGGTGATGCCGAGGAAGCGCGCCGAAGAGCTCGGCATCCATTCGATCGCCGACCTCGCGTCACGCGCGGCGACGATGTCGATCGCCGGAGACTATGAATTCTTCTCGCGGCCGGAATGGACCGGCATCCAGAAGGCTTATGGGCTGACGTTCCGCGCCCAGCGTCAGATGCAGCCGGATTTCATGTATGCGGCTGTTGCCTCCGGCGAGGTCGACGTGATCGCGGGCTACACCAGCGACGGATTGATCGCGAAATACGATCTTGTCACGCTCGAGGACAACAGGCACGCCATCCCGCCCTATGACGCCATCGTCCTGCTGTCGCCAAAGCGGCGCGACGACGAGGCGCTCAAGGCGGCGCTGCGGCCGCTGCTCGGCAAGATCGATATCGCCGGGATGCGCGAGGCGAATTTGCGCGCGTCGGGCAACGACGCATCATCGTCGCCCGACGCCGTGGCGCGCTGGCTGTGGGGGAAGGTCGGCGGAAAATAGCCTCTCGCCTTCATTGCGAGCGAAGCGCAGCAATCCACCTCTCCGCATGCGAGGAAAGATTGATTGCTTCGTCGCTACGCTCCTCGCAATGACGACGTCTCACAATCCCTTGATGATCCCCGCGTCGATCAACAGGCGATTGAAGCGGCGTGCTTCTGCGCCGTCCTTGCAGGAATAGAATGCGCCGTTGCAGCGAAGCATGATCGCCTTCTGCTCCTCGAACGACGGGTCGAGCGGAATGCCCGCGGCTTCCTGAATCACCAGCGGCAGATAGGCGGCGTCGATCGTGTCCATCACCGCCGGGCTCTTCACGGGTTCGAAGTTGACGGCGTCGATCGCATAGTAGGTCGCGTAATAGCGCGGATCGTAATCCATCAGCTTCTTGCCGATGCCGGCCTCGTCGAGATCGGGATCGAGCAGCTGCGGCGAGAATTCCGGCTGATGATCGCCGTAACGCACGATCAGGAAAGGCTGCGCCGGAAACTTCTTCTTCAGCGCCGCGACGAAGCCGGCATAGTCGCCAGCGCTCATCGCCTGCCGGCGCAGATATTCGTCGACCGCGGGCGTATTGCCCGGCCGCTTCCACGACGGCAGCAACTCGGGACGGAATTTGGTTTCCCAGGGGAAATGATTGGCGGCGAGATAGACGAAGGCGAACAGCGGCGTGCCTGACGTCTTCTGCTCGGCCATCAGCTTCAGCGCCTTGTCGTAGAAGAAGCTGTCGGGCTCGACATCCTTCGCATGCAGGTCATGCGCGTCGTAGAAGCGCTGGATGCCGGTCGTGGTCTGGAAGTTGCGCGCGCTCATGAAGGCGCCGAATGCGGGATAGAGCGAGAGCGTGTCGTAGCCGCAGCGGCGCAGCGCCAACGGCAGGCCGCGCTCCACGCGCCCCGATGCGATGCGGGTGACGAAATAGGAGAACCGGCCGAACGAGCGCGAGGACAATCCCGCAAGCACGTTGTACTCGGTGAACCAGCTCGGCCCGCCATTGCTCTCGGCAAGGAATTTGCGCGCGACGCCGTCGTAGGACTTGAACTGGCTGCCATAGCCCGGCGGCACCTTGACGCCGGAGGCGGCGCGGATGTCGAAACTCGATTCATCATGGATCATGATGATGTTCGGCCGCCGCCCGGCGGGATGACAGGCATCGACCAGGGGCATCTTGAGCTGATCGCTCGCGGTCGGATCCGACTCCATAAAGCCGTAGGCGACGAAATCGGACACGGCCGTGACGCCGGAGCGCGCGAACTTCGAGAGGTAGCCGTCGTCGTAATAGCCGCGCCAGGCTTCATCCGGCCAGGCGAAGGCATAACCCGAGAGCGCCGCGGTGCAGGCGAGGCAGGCCGCCGCAGCCGGCAGCCGGCGAATGCGGAACGGATCGAGCCACCACAGCGCGTACATCAGGGGCAGCGTGACGAGGCCGGCGCCGATGATCGACCAGCGCAGGCTCGGGAAGATCGTCAGCAGGAACGCCGCGGTGTCGCGGTCGATCACCATCAGGTCGACGAAGTTCGCGGTCATCTGCACCACGTCGTGCTTGAAGCGCGACAGCAGCACCAAGACCACGACCAGTGTCAGCGACAGCGCGCCCGACAGCGCCGGCCGGCGCAGCAGCGCGATGAACAGGAAGTTCAGGATTCCCCAGGTGAGCAGGAAGCAAAGCCGCGAGCCGAAATCGGTCTCGGTGCGCAGCATCAGAATCAGCGCGCCGAAATGCGGTGCCGCGACCGCCATCAACCGCCAGATGCCAAGCGCGGCAAGACCGCCGGCCAGTGCGGCAACGGAGGAGTTCTGCTGAGGCGCGGGCGCCATGGGCGGGACGCAATACAACCCGGCGCAATGCCACCGCCTTGACTGGCAACGGCCAGGAGGCATGCGGCACAGCCGGTGTCTGGGCCGCGTCACAAAACCGTAATTGAATCGTCATGAACGCGCAATGAATTTGCCTGCCCAAGCCTAGCCGCGGCAGGCAGTGCGCGTGCCTTAAACTTTGGCGGCCGGCGCGGCGTGGCTCGCGATACCCGCGATGAAGAGATCGACGATGTCGGCAGCCATCTGCTCGACCTCCGCATCGCCGACACCCCAGCGCGGCAAATGACCGTCGATGTGCATCCGCGCGAAGCCATAGACCAGCGCGCGGCCGGCGATCTGGACCTGCCTGAGGTCGCGCGTCCCGAGTTGGCCAGCTGAAAATGCCTCCGCCAGCGTGCGCTCGGTCATGCCGATCAACTCGGCATTGTCGCCGGAGACGGCGGCCGAGCGGTCGTGGTCGAAGAAGCGGCGGCTGGAGATGATCTCGAAATGGGTCGGGTTCTTCATCGCCCAGCGCAGATAGGCGATCCCGAGATGGTGGAAGCGGCCGAGCGGATCGCCTGGCGGCGCCTCGGCCAACGCCGCCTCGATCTCGGCGCGAAAGCGGCGTTGCGCCTCCTCCGCCACCGCATTCATCAGCGCGTCCCGGCTCGGGAAATGCCGGAACGGCGCGCCCGGCGAGACCCCGGCGCGGCGCGCGGCCTCGCGGACGCTGACCGCCTCCGGGCCGCCCTCGCCGACCAGTTGCATGGCGGCATCGATCAGGACCCGGCGGAGATCGCCGTGGTGATACGGCCTGGCCGCCTGCGCCCGCGTCGCGACCGGACGCGGCTTGGCGGGCCGGCGGCCGGTGGGCGGGCTTTTGGCGGAGCGGCGCATGGCGATCCTCTAGCATCACCCGCTTGTGAATGTAAGCGATGATTACACGGATTGACCGCGCGCGGACACGAAATGTAACTGGTGATTACATAAACGGGAGGCGGGATATGGCGACGCATCGCAACTGGTTCGAGGGCTGGCGGCTGTTTGGCCTGCTCACGCTCACCCTGATCGGGCTTTCGATCTGGATCGCCGCCATGCGGCAGTTCGAGGTCGAGGGCGTGCGGATGGTGATCCGCTTCACGGCGCGGACCTCGCTCTTGTTCTTCTGCCTCGCCTTCTCGGCGGCGGCGCTGGCGCGGCTGTGGCCGAACGCCTGGACGCACTGGCAGCGCCGCAACCGCCGTTATTTGGGCTTCACCTTCGCGGCCTCGCACGCCATCCATGCGGTCGCGATCGCCGCCTTCGCGATGCTCGATCCGCCCGGCTTTGCGGCCGCGACCTCGATCGTCTCCTACGTCTTCGGCGGTATCGGCTATCTCGCCATCATCGCGCTGACCGCGACTTCGTTCGATCGCACGGCTGCACTGCTCGGCCCGCGCGCCTGGCGCAGGCTGCATCTGATCGGCGGCTATTATCTGCTGCTGCAGTTCATGGTCTCGTTCGGCAAGCGGATTCCCGAGATGCCGCTCTACGCGCTATTCCTCGTGCCGCTCGCTGCGGTGTTCGCGCTCAGGATGATCAGCATGGCCGGCCGGCCCGCGCCACGTCAGGCGCAGGCGAGCTAAGATCGGGCCACCTTACACCAGGTGAAACTTGCGGCCGAGCTGGCGATGAACCGATAGCACCGCGCGGTCGACGTCGCTGATCAGGCTGTCGCCGAGCACGACGTTCGGAATCTCCCAGTTGCGTCCGATCTGCGCATCGGGCAGCCCGGCGATCGCCGGCACGCGCGCGGTCTCACAGCCGGGCTGGGCGCGCAACGCCTCATCCGCAAGCCGGGTCAATTCGTCCTGGCTCTTTCCATCAGTCATGACCTCGGTCCTGACTCCGGAAGATGGCTCACTGATGGCCAAGATTCTCCAGTTCCTTAGCGCGGGCTTCGGTCATGCTGCGCATGCATTCACCGGCATCGAGCCGGGCGATAGTGCCCTCGCCGAGGTCGTAATACAGGCAGTTGGCGTCACGATACTGGATCCATAGCCGCTGCGCGGTGCGCAGCTGTTCGCGCTGCTTGTCGTCGGCGGCATCCTTCAACGCCTTCTGGTAGGCGACGTTCATCCGCTTGTCCCACTGCGCGGTCTTGGCCTTGAGGCATTCGACCATCTGGTAGGTGCCGCCGTCTCAGGATGGCTCGCCAACGCTCTGATCGCCGGCGCGGGCAACCGGCGGGGTGAAGGCGATGAAGACGGCCGTCAGAACGGCCATGAGCCTGCACGCGCCTGTGGTCACAGCCGATGTCATGCCACTTTCCCTGTTCGATCGATCCTGTCGTCGCAGCATACATGAGTGCCGCCGCGATGCATCCCGTCCACCGCCGGTCGCGCCGCAGCTGGCCTTCCCGGTCCGCGCAGGATATTTCATATGCATGGAGGGACCATGCGGCGCGCCGTGACGCCTGTGATCGTCTTGGCGGTGTTCGGCCTGCTCGTCGGTGGGCTGTTTCGCTATGCGTTCGATGAGTCCGACGAGGCCTCCGTCTCGAATTATGTGCGCAGCGCCCTCGACGGCGCAGCCCTCACGGTGATCGTCTGGGCGACGCATCTCTATCTGGCCGCACGTGGTGGCTGGCTGCGACGGCAATCACTCATCGTCGAGCTGATCGGCCGCTCTGTGATCCTCGCCGTCACCGTTGCGGCCGCCGCGATCGTGCTGGAAATCGTGCTTTACGGGCATGGGCTCGAAGCCAAGTGGATGCGCGAAACCTTCCTGAAGATCATTGGCGTCGGCCTGCTGCTGTCGATCCCGATCACGACGATCTACGAGCTGGTCCGGATGATCGGCGGGCACACGCTGCTCAGCATCGTGCTCGGACGCTATCGGCAGCCGGTGCGCGAGGAGCGCGTGCTGCTGTTCCTCGACCTGGTCGGCTCGACGACGCTAGCGGAATCGATGGGCGAGCTGCGCGTGCAGGAATTGCTGACGCGCTTCTTCTTCGACATCGACGAGCCGATCGTGTCGCACGGCGGCGAAGTCCACGCCTATGTCGGCGACGAAGTGATCGTGACCTGGCCGGCCAATGCCGACAGCGATCGCGGCGGTATCTCGATTGCGTGTTCGCGATCGAGGATCGCCTCGCCAAGCGGGCCGATCAATATCGCAAGGAGTTCGGCGTGGTGCCCGCGTTTCGAGCCGGGATGCATGCCGGTCCGGTCGTCATCGCGGAATGCGGGGACTCGCGGCGGCAGATCGCCTATTTCGGCGACACCGTGAACGTCACGGCGCGGCTGCAGGCGCATTGCAAGGAGGCCGGCCGTCCGCTGCTGGTATCGGGCGACTTGCTGCGCCTGCTGCCGCCGGACCGGGATTTGGTCGTCGAGCCGCTCGGCTCGACGCAATTGCGCGGACGTGCCGCCTCGATCGACATCTTTTCCGTCGCGCGGCGCGTATCGTCCTAAACGATCTCTTAAAATGCACCGGCATCAGCTTCCGCCGAGCCGAAAGCGCGCATTGAATCGAGTCCGGTCGCAGCCTGTTAAGGATGCGACGCACACCGTATTTGCACCGGGTTCCACCTTAACGCAGGTGTAAGACCGCGCCCCGCATGGTGTGCAGACAGGTGTCATTCAACAAAAACAAGGTTGCCCATCGATGGCGCAACAGGCGTCACAATCGATTATTGCCGAACTCGAGGATGCGGTCCGGGACGGGACATCGGCCAAGCGTGTGCAGACGCTGCGGCAGGTCACCGATCTGTTCCTGAACGACGGCGACCGCCTCAACGATGAACAGGTCAAGGTGTTCGACGACGTGCTCTGCCTCTTGGTCGCGCGCGTCGAGACCCGTGCGCGGGCCGAGCTCAGCAAGCGGCTCGCCCCGCTCGACTATGCGCCGTTCGAGGTGATCCAGCACCTCGCCTGGGACGACGACATCAGCGTCGCCGGCGACGTGCTGACCCACTCCAGCCGCCTTTCGAACGACGCCCTGCGCGAGATCGCGAGCAGCAAGGGCCAGGACCACCTGTTCGCGATCTCCGCGCGGGAAAACCTGCCGCCTTCCGTCACCGACGTGATCATCGACCGCGGCGAGGACAAGGTGATCCGGCGTCTCGCCAAGAACGCCGGCGCGCAGTTCTCCGACAACGGCTATTCCAGCATCGTCGCCCGCGCCGAAGGCGACGACGAGCTGGTCGAGATCCTCGGGCTGCGCATCGACATTCCGGCCAAGCTGCTGCGCGACCTGCTGCAGCGCGCCAAGGATACGGTGCGCGCCCGCCTGCTCTCGATCGCCTCGCCCCGGGCGCGCGAGGAGATCAGCCAGGTGCTGAACGACATCGCCCAGGAAGAGGCCGCGGCGCCGCGCCGCAACTACGGCATCGCCGAAGAGCTGGTCAAGCTGATGAAGCAGCTGAACGAACTCGACGATGCGGCCGTCTACAAATTCGCCGAAGAGGGCAAGCTCGACGAGGTCACGGTCGCGCTCGCCGTGCTCAACGACATGCCGATCGCGATGATCGAACGGCTGATGCTCGGCCTCCGCTCCGACCTGATCCTGATCCCGTGCCGCTCGGCACGGCTCAACTGGCCGACGGTCGAAAGCATCCTGCGCAAGCGGCCGCTGCCGCTGCCGCTCGACAATGCGACGCTCGAGATCGCGCAGCGCGATTACCGCCGGCTCTCGCTGGAAACCGCGCAGCGCACGGTGCGGTTCTGGCAGCTGCACAACAGGATCGAGAAGCAGCCGATGGCGGCCGGCTAGCGGCCGCTGCGCCTCTGCGACAAAGACAAAGGGTGGGCAACGCGCCCACCCTTTTTCATCACAGCGTCATTCCGGGGCGCCTCGAAGAGGCGGACCCGGAATCTCGAGATTCCGGGCTCGGTCCTGCGGACCGCCCCGGAATGACAGGCCTCGCCTGTCAGTTCTTGCTCTTGTCGACGAGCGCGCCCTTCTTGATCCAGGGCATCATGTCGCGCAGCTTGGCACCGACTTCCTCGATCGGGTGTGCGGCGAGCTTGGCACGGGTCGCCTTGAACGAGGTCTGGTTGACCTTGTTCTCCAGCATCCAGTCGCGGGCGAACTTGCCGCCCTGGATGTCGGCCAGCACGCGCTTCATTTCGGCCTTGGTCTCGGCCGTGACGATGCGCGGACCGGTGACGTACTCGCCGTATTCGGCGGTGTTGGAGATCGAGTAGTTCATGTTGGCGATGCCGCCTTCATAGATCAGGTCGACGATCAGCTTCACTTCATGCAGGCACTCGAAATAGGCCATCTCGGGTGCGTAGCCGGCCTCGACCAGGGTTTCGTAGCCGCCCTTGATCAACTCGACCAGGCCGCCGCAGAGCACCACCTGCTCGCCGAACAGGTCGGTCTCGCACTCTTCCTTGAAGGTGGTCTCGATGATGCCGGCGCGGCCGCCGCCGATCGCCGAGGCATAGCTGAGCCCGAGGTCATGGGCGTTGCCCGACGAATCCTTGGCGATCGCGATCAGGCAGGGCACGCCGCCGCCGCGCTGGTATTCCGAGCGCACGGTGTGGCCGGGGCCCTTCGGCGCGATCATCAGCACGTCGAGGTCGGCGCGCGGATCGAGCAGGTTGAAGTGCACGTTGAGGCCGTGGGCGAACACGAGCGCCGCGCCCTTCTTCATGTTGTCGTGCAGGTGCTCGCGATAGATGTCGCCCTGCAGCTCGTCCGGGGTCAGCATCATGACGAGGTCGGCCCACTTGGCGGCTTCGGCGACTTCCATCACCTTGAAGCCGGCGTTCTCGGCCTTCTTGGCCGAGGCCGAACCCTTGCGCAGCGCAATCGCCACTTCCTTGACGCCTGAATCCTTCAGGTTCAGCGCGTGGGCGTGGCCCTGGCTGCCGTAGCCGACGATGGCGACCTTCTTGCCCTTGATCAGGTTCAGGTCGGCATCGCGATCGTAGTAAACTCGCATCGTGGTTTCCTCGTTTGAAGGGGGCCAAAATCGGCCGATGAATCAGGCATTCGGAAGGTCAGAACCGCCGGGCGCCCGCGAATTTCCGGCGTTGTCTAGAGCATTTTCCCCCTCAGGGGAAACCCTCATCTCGCATGGCGCGGTGCGGCATCATGCGTCCATGAAGACCGGGTAGAGCGAGGCCAGCAGCAGGATGGCCATCACCACATTGAAGGCGCGGATCGCCCGGGGCGAGGTCAGGATCGGCCGCAGGGCGGTCCCGAACAGCGCCCAGACGACGCAGGACACCGTGCCCAGGATCAGGCTCAGGCCGACCTGGATCGCGATGTTCCAGGGAAAGGCGGCAATTGCCGCATAGGCCGTGATGGTGCCGATCACCATCACCCAGCCCTTGGCATTGATCCACTGGAACATGGCGGCGCCCCAGAACGTCATCGGGCCGCGGCCGCCCCTGTCGTCCTTGTCCGCCGAGGGCGGCTCGGCCATGGCGATGACGGCGGCGAGATAGATCAGGTAGGCGACGCCGCCATATTTCAGGATCGTCTGCAGCACCGGATAGGCGATGAAGACGGTCCCCAGCCCGACGCCGACCGCGCCGACCATGAAGGCGAAGCCGACCGTGATGCCGGCGATGTGGGGCACTGTACGGCGGAAGCCGTAGGTCAGCCCCGACGACAGCAGCATGATGTTGTTGGGGCCCGGCGTGAAGAACATCACGACAGCGAACACGACAAAGGCGAACAGCAGCGAATTCGACATGGTGCCCTCACGCGACTTTCGGCAGAGCTTTTGGCCGCTTCGACAGCAGCATCACGGCGATGCCGGCGATCACGGTGACCATGCCGGCCAGCCGCAGCGGCCCGAATGTCTCGCCGAACACGATGCTCGACGCGGCGGAGCCGACGAACGGCACCAGCAGCGCGAACGGCACCACCTGCGCCGCCGGATAATCCCGCAGCAGCCGGCCCCACAGCCAGTAGGCGATGCTGGTCGAGATGCCGCCGAGGCAGAGCATGCAGACGAGCCCGGTCAGCGACATGTGGGTCAGCGCATGCCAGGTCGGCTGCGGGCCGTTCGTGATCAAGGTCAGCACCGCGAGCGGCACCGCGGCTGACAGGCACAGCCAGGCGAACAGATCGAACATCGGCGCGCCGTTCGCCTGCCGCAGGAGAAGATTGCCGATCGCGAAGCTGATCGGGCAGATCATGATGATCGCAAACGCGGCGACGCTGAAGTCGTAGCCGACCGTCCCGCAGATCATCAGCAGGCCGAGCGCGGCGATCGCGATGCCGATTGCCTGGCTCCGTGTCGGGATTTCCCCGAAGGCCAGGGCGGCGAAGGCGATGGTGAAAAGCGCCTGGCTCTGCACGATCACGCTGGAAAGCCCGACGGGAACGCCATGCGCGATCGCAAAGGCCTGTGCGAGGAACTGGCCGAGGAACAGCGTTGAGCTGATCGCGATCAGAAGCGGCCAGGAAACGCCGGGCTTGCGCAGGAACAGGCACGGCAGCGCGGCGATGGCGAAGCGCAGCGTCGTCATCAGCTCCGGCGAGAACTCATCGAGCGCGATCCGGCTTGCGACGAACGCAAGCCCCCAGATCACCGCGACCATGACGGCGATGCCAACATCGGCCGGCTTCATTGTTGTTCTTCTTGTGCTTCCGTTTCGGTCGGGATCTAGATCTGTTCGTCGGGCTTCGGTTTACGCAGCAGATAGGTGCCGTGCAGCGGCGCGTGGTAATCAACGGAGACCAGCGTGAAACCGGTCTCGGTCAGCATGCGCTCCATCACCCAGCCGAAGGTCGAGTATTCGTCGCGCATATGGGTGATCACGCTTTCGCGCTCGAAGCCGTGATTCTTGATCGAGAAGTCGGCCCATCCTTCGACATCGCGATCGACACCGTCGGGCATGCCGACGAACACCATGTCGCGCAGGTAGAAGTTCGCGCCGGGCTTCAACGCGTTGAAGATTCGCGACAGCGCCACCGCCTTCCAGAAGTCCGGCAGATGGTGCAGCGTGAACTCGCTGACGATGAGGTCGTAGGAATTCGGTTGGTAGGCGAACGACAGCAGGCCGGCCGGCTGGGTCCGGATCTTCGCCTTGCGGTCGCGCGCATAGATTTCGGCAAGCCCGATCATCGCCGGCGAGATGTCGATGGCGTCGACCTCGGCGCCCATCAACGCCGCCTCGGTGGCCAGCACGCCGTTGCCGCAGCCGATATCGGCGATCCGCCAGCCCGGCTTGACGCCGAGCATGGTCAGCGCCTGGCGGGCACGGACATCGCTGTCCTCGCTGACGTCATAGATCGAGGCCACCGCGGTATCGAGACCGACCTGCCGCCGTTGCGTATAGTACCAGTCGCGCGCCAACATGACTCACATCCCTTCCGGTCCGCGCGTGATCGCGGCCACCCCGGTTCGTGACACTTCGACCAGGCCCAGCGGACGCATCAGGTCGATGAACTGACTGATCTTGGACGAATTGCCCGTGATCTCGAACACGAAGCTCTCGGTCGTGGCGTCGATCACCCGGGCGCGGAACGCGTCCGCCAGCCGCAGCGCCTCGACGCGGTGATCGCCACCGCCCCGCACCTTGACCATCGCAAGCTCGCGCTCGATCGAGCTGCCGGTCAGCGTCATGTCGACGACGCGGTAGACCGGGATCATGCGGTCGAGCTGATGCTTGATCTGCTGGATCACCATCGGCGTGCCGGTGGTGACGATCGTGATCCGCGAGAGATGTTTCTGGCTCTCCGTCTCCGAGACGGTGAGACTCTCGATGTTGTAGCCGCGGCCGGAGAACAGGCCGATCACGCGCGCGAGCACGCCGGGCTCGTTCTGCACGAGCACGGACAAAGTATGCGTCTCGTTGGGATCGTGACGCTCTTCGAGGAAATAGGCGGATGCGGGCTGGTTCATGGTCGTCCCCTTACATTCTGTTCACGCCACCGCCCGCTCGGCGGCCGGCGCAGCATCCGTTCCGATCCAGGTCCGGAACAGATCGAAATCGATATTGCCGCCGCTCAGGATCAGGCCGACCCGCTTGCCGGCGAGCCTGCTCTTTTCCTGCAGCGCGGCCGCGAGCGCCGCAGCGCCCGCGCCCTCGGCGAGATTGTGGGTGTCGGTCCAGTAGGCGCGGATCGCCTGCCCGACCTCGTCGTCGCTGACCTGCACGATGCGGGAGGCACCCTTGCGGATCAGCGCGAACGCATCCGCGTCCGGAATCCGCGTCGCCATGCCGTCGGCAAGGGTGTTGCTGGACTCGGTGGTGACGATCTTTCCGGCCGCAAACGACAGCGCATAGGACGGCGCCTCGGTCGACTGCACGCCGACGATCTCGGTCTTCAGCCCAAGCAGGTCGCGCGCCATGATGCAGCCGCAGATGCCGGAGCCCTGCCCGATCGGCACATAGAGAATGTCGAGATCGGGCGCGGTACGGAACAGTTCGAGCGCGTAGGTCGCGACACCCAGCACGAGGTCCGGGTGGAACGACGGCACCATGTGCAGGCCGGCGAATTGGGCGCGGCGCTCGGCCTCTTCCCGCGCGGCCTGGAAGTCGTCGCCGTGCTCGACAAGCTCGGCCCCGAACGCGTGCATGGCGCGGTTCTTCTCGACCGAGTTGCCGCGCGGCACGTAGATCGTCGCCGACACGCCCTGACGTCCTGCCGCGAACGCCAGGCTCTGGCCATGATTGCCGCGCGTCGCCGAGATGATGCCGGGAACGTCGGGCCGCTCGCGCTTCAGCCGTTCGAGATAGACCAGGCCGCCGCGCACCTTGAAGGCGCCGGTCGGCGTGTGGTTCTCATGCTTGACCACGACCTCGGTGCCGAGCCGCTCGGCCAGCAGCGGCCAGGCGTGCGCCGGCGTCGCCGGCACTGCGGTGCCGACGATCCGGTGTGCACGCTCGAGCTCGTTGAGGTCAAACATGGGAGCCGCCCTCCATCCGAGCGCGCGATAAGTTCCCTCGCCCCGCTCTTTGCGGGGAGAGGGTTGGGGTGAGGGGCTGTTTCCAGAGTAATGGTGAGAGACGGACTCGCGGAGACTCCCCCTCACCCGGATTGCGCTTGCGCGCAATCTGACCTCTCCCCGCAAGCGGGGCGAGGTGAAAAGAGAGTGCTCCACGTCGATCCATCATCACACCAGCGCCTTGCCACCGGAGAAGGCCTTCGCGGTGGCCTCATCGGTCGCCTCTTCCGGCAGCAGCATCTCGTTATGCGCCTTGCCGGACGGGATCATCGGGAAGCAATTCTCCAGCGCGGCGACGCGGCAATCGAACAGCACCGGGCGCTTGATCGAGATCATCTCCTTGATCGCGCCGTCGAGATCGGACGGCTTGGTCGCCTGCAGCCCGACGCAGCCATAGGCGTCGGCGAGCTTGACGAAGTCCGGCAGAGCCTCGGAGTAGGAATGCGACAGGCGGTTGCCGTGCAGCAGCTGCTGCCATTGCCGCACCATGCCCATGTACTGGTTGTTCAGGATGAATATCTTGATCGGCAGCTCGAACTGGACCGCCGTCGACATCTCCTGGATCGTCATCTGCACCGAGGCGTCGCCGGCGATGTCGATCACCAGGCTGTCCGGATGCGCCACCTGCACGCCGACCGCGGCCGGCAGGCCGTAGCCCATGGTGCCGAGACCGCCCGAGGTCATCCAGCGGTGCGGCTCCTCGAAGCCGAAGAACTGCGCGGCCCACATCTGGTGCTGACCGACCTCGGTCGTGATGTAGGTGTCCTTGCCGCGGGTCAGCTCGAACAGGCGCTGGATCGCGTATTGCGGCAGGATGATATCGTTGTTCTTGCGGTAGGACAGCGAGTTGCGCGCGCGCCATTGCGCGATCTGCTGCCACCACGACTTGATGTCCGGCTTCTTGGCTTCTGCCTTGAACACCTGCAGCAAATCGCCGAGCACGTTGCCGGCGTCGCCGATGATCGGCACGTCGACGCGGATGTTCTTGTTGATCGAGGACGGATCGATGTCGATGTGGATCTTCTTCGAACCCGGCGAGAAGGCGTCGGTACGGCCGGTGATGCGGTCGTCGAAGCGCGCGCCGACGCACAGCATGACGTCGCAATCATGCATCGTCATGTTGGCTTCGTAGGTGCCGTGCATGCCCAGCATGCCGAGCCAGTTCGGGCCCGAAGCGGGATAGGCGCCCAGCCCCATCAGGGTCGAGGTGATCGGGAAGCCGGTCGCCTCCACCAGCTGGCGCAGCAGTTTCGAGGCCTCGGGGCCCGAATTGATCACGCCGCCGCCGGAATAGATCACGGGACGTTTGGCATTGGCGAGCAGCGCCACCGCCTTGCGGATCTGGGTCGCGTCGCCCTTGACGCGCGGCGTGTAGGAGATGTGCACGTCCGACTTGCGCGGCGGATGATAGGTGCCGGTCGCGAACTGCACGTCCTTCGGCACGTCGACCACGACCGGGCCGGGCCGGCCGGTAGTGGCGACATAGAAGGCCTCGTGCAGCACCCTGGCGAGGTCGTTGACGTCGCGGACCAGCCAATTGTGCTTGGTGGCGGGCCGCGTGATGCCGACCGTGTCGCACTCCTGGAAGGCGTCGTTGCCGATCAGGTGGGTCGGCACCTGGCCGGTGATGCAGACCAGCGGGATCGAATCCATCAGCGCGTCGGTCAGCGGCGTCACCATGTTGGTGGCGCCGGGGCCCGACGTCACCAGCACCACGCCGGGCTTGCCGGTCGAGCGGGCATAGCCTTCGGCGGCATGGCCGGCGCCCTGCTCGTGACGGACCAGGATGTGCTCGACCTCGCTCTGCTGGAAGATCTCGTCGTAGATCGGAAGCACCGCACCGCCGGGATAGCCGAAGACATGCTGCACGCCGTGATCGATGAGCGCGCGCACGATCATCGCGGCGCCGGTCATCTGATTGGGATCGTGGCTCTTGTCGGTCATGGTTCGCTCCGGATGCGCTTGTTTTTGCGCGGCTTTTGTCAGTTCTCGTCAGTTCGGCTTCGGGCAATAAAAAGGGGCCCCAGAGGCCCCATGCACACCGCCCGAATTTGGATGGCCGCTAGCCATCCCCGGCGGTGTGCCTGGGTACGACGGCGATAAGCAGTTTGGTAATAATGTTGCGCACGAGACGACCCAGTCTTCCCAAAGGTTGCGCGAACATAGCGGCCAAAGCCTGAATGTCAAGGCAAGGCAAGCACTTTCGCGATTTCCGTACTCTACCGGGGTTCCGCTCGTTCGGCGAGTGTTTTTGCGCGGGCGAACGCGCATGGCTGACGGGCGTGCGGGACCGCCGGCCCGGTAGCCCGTATGGGAGCGCAGCGCAATCTGGGATAGCCTCCGCGCGGAGGGGCCGGTCCCCGGATTGCGCTGCGCTCCATCCGGGCTACGGGACTTGCTCTCGCAGCCATTTGCCCGCCGTATCCGGCTCGACCCATTCGAATTCCGGGAGCTGATGGCGAAACCAGGTGAACTGGCGCTTCGCATAATGGCGGGTGTCGGCCCGGCCGATCTCGGCGGCCTCCTCGCGGCTGATCTCTCCCCTCAGGTGCCGGATCAGCGCCGGCACCCCATGGGCCTTCATCGCCGGCAGCAACGGATCGAGCCCACGCGCCGCCAGCGCCGCGACCTCGTCGAGCGCGCCGGCATCGAGCATGACACCGAACCGGGCGTCGATCCGTGCATAGAGCCTCTCGCGCTCCGGCGCGAGAAACAGCGCATGAAAATCGCCCGGCGGCAGCAGTGGCGGCAGGCCCTCGCGATGCCAGTCCGGCAGCGGGCGGCCGGTGGCCTCGACCACCTCGAGCGCGCGCGCGATGCGGGTGCGGTCGCGCGGCTTCAGCCGCTCGGCCGACACCGGATCGCGCGCTGCAAGCTCGGCATGCAGCGCCTCGACGCCGTGCTGCTCGAGCCGTGCGCGCACGCCGTCGCGCACATCAGCCGGGATCGGCGGCACCGCCGACAAGCCGCGCGTCAGCGCCTTGAAATAGAGGCCCGAGCCGCCGATGAAGATCGGCAGCCGTCCCTGCTCACGCGCCTCGCCGAGCACCTTCGCCGCATCGGCCACCCAGGCGCCAGCGGAGAAATTCACGCCGGCGTCGACATGGCCATAGAGCCGGTGCGGAACCAGCGCCTCTTCGCCTGCAGTCGGCCGCGCGGTGATGATCCGGAGGTCACGATAGACCTGCATGGAGTCGGTGTTGATCACGACCCCGCCGGTCCGCTGCGCGAGTTCGAGCGCCAGCGCCGACTTGCCGCTGGCGGTCGGCCCTGCGATAAGCACTGCCTTGTTCAACAATCCCGAATGCGCCTGCATGTCCCTCGTTGCCACGCTGATCTGCAATCCTGCAAGCCCCGCGCTCGACTCCACCATCGTCGACGGTGCGCGGGCCGTGCTGCCCTCACCCGGCCCGGCGCAGTGGCTGTTCAACGAAGTCGCCGCCGACATTCCGTTCGAGAGCGAGGACAGCAGCAGGGACGGTATCAAGGCGATCGAGGAACGCGTTCGCCAGGCCCGCGGCGACCTGCCGATCGACATCGTCGTGCAGCCTCGGATCGCCCGGCGCAAGAAGCTTTTTCTGGCCGACATGGATTCCACCATGATCGGCCAGGAGTGCATCGACGAGCTCGCTGACTTCGCCGGGCTCAAGGCCCATGTCGCTGCGATCACCGAGCGTGCCATGCGCGGCGAGATCGAGTTCGAGTCCGCGCTGCGCGAGAGGGTGGCGCTGCTCAAGGGACTGCCGGTCAGCGTGGTCGACGAGGTGCTCGACAAGCGCATCACGCTGACGCCGGGCGGCCGCGAACTGGTCATGACCATGCGCGCGCACGGTGCCTATACCTGCCTGATCTCGGGCGGCTTCACCTTGTTCACCAAGGTGGTCGCGGCGAAGGTCGGCTTTCAGGAAAACCGCGCCAACCAGTTGCAGGTCGTGGACGGCAAGCTGACCGGTGAGGTGGTCGAGCCGATCCTCGGCCGCGCCACCAAGCTCGCCACCTTGATCGAGCTCACCGAGTCCTTCGATCTCGACGAGATCGACACCCTTGTGGTGGGCGACGGCGCCAACGATCTCGGCATGATCCAGGCTGCGGGCCTCGGCGTAGCCTATCACGCCAAGCCGGCGGTCGCGGCCGCGGCCGCGGTCCGGATCGACCACGGCGATCTCACCGCGCTGCTGTACGCGCAGGGCTACCGGCGGGATGAGTTCGTGGCGGGGTAGCAAACCGTCATTCCGGGTTCGGTCCTGCGGACCGCCCCGGAATGACGTATGTGAATGTTACTGCACGCCGAGCGCGACGAAGCGCAGTTCGCCGTCGCCGTTCGAGACCAGCAACAGCACCGACTTCTTGCCGTCCTTCTTGAGTTGATCGACGCGCTTCTTGATGTCAGCGGCGCTCGACACCGCCTCCTGCGCCACCTCGACGATGACATCGCCCGCCGACAGCCGCTTCTCGGCGGCATCGGAATTGCCGTCGACGCCGGTGACGACGACGCCCTTCACGCTGTCCTTGATCTTGTACTTGGTGCGCAGGTCCTTGCTCAGCGCCGCGAGGTCGAGACCGAGCGCCTTCTGGGTCACCGGCTTCTCGGCGGTGTCGTCCTTCGACTTGGCGTTGACCTGTTGAACCTTCTCGTTGTCCTCGAGCCGGCCGAGCGTGACCTTGCGGGTCTCCTCATTGCCCTTGCGGATGACGACGACGTCGACTTCCTTGCCGACCGCCGTATCGGCAACGATGCGCGACAGATCCTTGGGGTCCTTGACGTCCTTGCCATCGAACTTGACGACGACGTCACCGGGCTCGATGCCGGCCGGCTTGGCCGGCCCCTTGTCGTCGACGCCGGCAACCAGCGCGCCGCGCGCCGGCTTGATGTTGAGGCTGTCGGCGATCTCGTCGGTAACCTGCTGGATGCGCACGCCGAGCCAGCCGCGGCGCAGCTCGCCGAATTTCTGCAGCTGGTCGACGACGCCGGCCACGGTCTTCGACGGCACGGCGAAGCCGAGGCCGATCGAACCGCCGGTCGGCGAGATGATCAGCGTGTTGACGCCGATCACCTCACCATCGAGGTTGAACAGCGGACCGCCGGAATTGCCGCGGTTGATGGCGGCGTCGGTCTGGATGTAGCTGTCATACGGGCCCTGGCTGATGTCACGGTTCTTGGCCGAGACGATGCCCGCGGTCACCGTGCCGCCGAGGCTGAACGGGTTGCCGATCGCGACCACCCAGTCGCCGAGCCGGATCTTGTCGCTGTCGCCGAACTTGACCGCGGTGAGCGGCTTCGGCGGCCTGAATTTCAGGACCGCGAGGTCGGTCTTCTTGTCGACGCCGACCAGCTCGGCCTTGATCTTGGTGCCGTCGTTGAGGATGACGTTGATCTCGTCGGCGTCGGCGATGACGTGGTTGTTGGTGACGACGATGCCCGCGGTGTCGACGATGAAGCCCGAGCCGAGCGAGTTGGTCTTGCGCGGCTGGAACTCACCGCTCTTGTCGCCGCCCTTGCCAGGCGGCCCGCGGCGGTTCTTGAAGAAGTCGTCGAAGAACTCCTCGAACGGCGAGCCCGGCGGCAGCTGCGGCATCGTCCGGTCCTTGGCCTCGACGGTCTGCGACGTCGAGATGTTGACGACGGCGTCGATTACCTTCTCGGCGATGTCGGCGATGCCTTCAGGACCGCGTGCGAACGCCGGCACGGAGCTCAGCATGCTCGCAGCACCGATCGAGATCGCGGCTCCCATCATGCGGAAGCGACGGCTCAGGGCTGGTCTGGCAGCGGTCATGTCGGAGTTTCTCCAGGCAAACGGGTTCAAATGAGCTAGTTACAGAGTGCGCCCGAACAGGCATACGGCGCAAGCATCTCACCCGGGCATTTCGGCGAAAAACCGGCTGCGAGAGGCTCACGATATGTTCAGTCTTGCCTGTCATTCCGGGGCAGCCCGACAAGGCTGAACCCCCGGGGGCACAATTGCGCACCTTTGGGAATCTCGAGGTTCCCCGATGCGCAATCGCGCATTGGCGGTCATGCTTCGCATGCTCCGGAGCGGCGACTATCTTCGCACCACCCAGATCAGGACAAGCCCGGCGACCGCCGAGCCGATACCGACGATGCGCAGGATGTTGTCGGGTGTCGCCAGCGCGCTCTTCATCGCCCGGCGCATCCAGGCGGGGCTTGCCGCGAACAGAATGCCTTCGAGCACGAACAGGATTCCCAACCCGATGAGGAAGTCGCCGAACGCTATGGACTTCATCGGATGGCAGCCTCCCGCTCGATGCTTGTTGTTTTTGGTCGGCGGCGAAGCGTCATCCGCATCGCCGCCAAGTCCTGATGTTCAAGTCGTGACGTTACTGCTTCGGCGCGGCGGCCGCCTCAGGCAACTTGCCGCCTGCACCGCCGAAGTATCTGAAGAATTCCGAGTCCGGCCGCAACAGGAAACGCGTGTCGCTGGAACGCAGGCCGTTCTCATAGGCCGTCATCGAGCGATAGAACGCGAAGAAGTCCTTGTCCTTGCCATAGGCTTCGGCGAACAGGCGGTTGCGCTCGGCGTCACCCGCACCGCGGGTCTGGTCCGCGGCCGAGTTCGCCTCGGCGACGATCACGGTCGCTTCGCGGTCGGCCTTCGAGCGGATTTCCTGCGCCTTCTGGTCGCCCTGGGCACGGAACTCGGCCGCCTCGCGCTCACGTTCGGTCTTCATCCGGTTGTAGACGGCCTGGCTGTTCTGCTCCGGCAGGTCGGCACGACGGATGCGGACGTCGACAACCTCGATGCCGTATCCGTCCGCTTCCCTATCGAGCTGCTCGCGGATCCGCTGCATCAGCTTCTCGCGATCGTCACGCACCACGGTGATGAAGTTGACCTCGCCGAGCACGCGGCGCAGCGCTGCGTTCAGCAGCGTGGTCAGCTGCAGATTGGCGGCCTGGATCGAGCCGACGCTGGTGTAGTAGCGCAATGCATTCTTGATGCGATAGCGCGCGAAGGCGTCCACCACGAGCCGCTTCTGGTCGGAGGCGATCACCTCCTGCGACGGGTTTTCCAGATCGAGGATGCGCTTGTCGACGTTGATCACCGAATTCCACGGCGCCTTGAAGTGCAGGCCGGGCTCGGTGACGATGTCGACCGGCTCGCCGAACCGCAGGACGATGGTCTGCTCGGTCTGCTGCACGGCGAACACCGAGCTGTAGCCGACGGCGAGCACAATGAAGAGGATGATCAGGGACACAATGCCGGTGACGGGAGACCTCATCGGGTGGCTCCCTGCTGCTGGCCGGTCGTGGCCGGTGCCGCCGGACGCCGCGGCGTCAGTTCGCCGAGCGGAAGGTAGGGCACGATGTTCTGGCCCGGGCCGCCGTCGTAAACCAGCTTCTCGGAGCCGCCGAGCACTTTTTCCATGGTCTCCAGATAGATGCGCTCGCGCGTCACGTCGGGTGCCTTCTTGTACTCTTCATAGACTTTCAGGAAGCGTGCGCTCTGGCCCTTGGCGTCGGCGACCGCCTGC
Organism: Bradyrhizobium sp. USDA 4504; assembly: GCF_054063995.1. Lineage (NCBI taxonomy): Bacteria > Pseudomonadati > Pseudomonadota > Alphaproteobacteria > Hyphomicrobiales > Nitrobacteraceae > Bradyrhizobium > Bradyrhizobium sp. USDA 4504. The sequence goes on from NZ_JBSSGV010000001.1 coordinate 4,624,056, forward strand.
TCCTTGTAGCCTTCGGCGGCTTGGAGGATCTGCGCGGAACGACCGCGCGCTTCCGGTACGATCCGGTTGGCGTAGGTCTGTGCCTCGTTCTGCTTGCGCTCGAGGTCGGCGCGCGCCGCCTGCACGTCGCGGAATGCGTCGATCACCTGCGCCGGCGGATCGACCTTCTGCATCTGCACCTGCGTGATCTGGATGCCCGCGTTGTAGGTATCGAGCGTCCTCTGCATCAGCTCCTGGACGCTCTGCTCGGTGACGTTGCGCGCCCCGGTCAGGATCGGCTGGATCTGCGAGCGGCCGATCACCTCACGCATCGCGCTTTCGGCAACCGCCTTCACGGTGCCTTCGGGATTCTGGATGTTGAACAGATAGGCGCCGGCTCCACCCGGCTTGATGCGCCACAGCACCGTGAAGTCGACGTCGACGATGTTCTCGTCGCCGGTCAGCATCAGGCTCTCTTCCGGCACGTCGCGCATGGTGCGGCCGCGGCGAGCGGGATCGTCGATCAGCGTCATGCCGATCGAGATCGTGTTGACGCGCAGCGCTTTCGGCAGCAGCACTGTCTCAATCGGATATGGCAGGTGGTAGCGCAGGCCCGGCTGCGCATCGCGGACATACTTGCCGAAGCGCAGCACGACGCCGAGCTCTTCGGACTGCACGCGGAAGATGCCGGTCGCGAACCAGATCGCCAGCGCGGCGACCAGCACCAGCGCGACGCCCATGCCGCTGAAATGTCCGCCGGGCAGCCACTGCTGCAGGCGGTCCTGGCCGCGCCGCAGCAGATCCTCAAGATCCGGCGGCCTTGGCCCGGCTGACTGCGGACCGGTGCCCCATGGCCCTTTCGGACCCGAGCCCCAGGGCCCCCCGCCTTGATTTTTCCACGGCATCAAACATCTCCTCGGCAAGTCCGGACGGGACGCCCGGCCTCGAATGTCCGGCCCGGTTATAGGGGACCGCTAGGGCCCTTACAACGCAAGCTTCCTGGCCGGACGAGCTATGCGCCGGGGCATAATTGTCAATGCAAACATTGGTTAACCCGGGCCGCGCCGACGATATGTCACATAGGAGAAGTCGGCACTGTCGTCCGGGCCTGCCGGATTTCGCACGCGCGCCACCTCGTCCCACAGCTGCGCATCGATTTTGTCGAACCGCGTGTCGCCGTCCGGCCGGGCATGGACCTCGGTGATCTCAAGGCGATCGGCGGTGCCCATCCATTGCGCGTAGATTTCCGCGCCACCGATGATTGCAATCTCAGTGGCGAAACGCCGCAGCGCGTCGCCAAGCGCAATGGCGCGGGCGTTGTCAAACGACGTCGTGACGATGGCGCCGCGCGCGCGGTAGTTGGGATCGCGCGTTACCACGATGTTGGTGCGGCCCGGCAGCGGCCTGCGCAGGGACTCAAAGGTCTTGCGCCCCATCACGACGGGCTTGTTCAACGTAATCGCCTTGAAACGCTGCTGGTCGGATTTCAGCCGCCACGGAATGGCGTTGTCGCTCCCGATCACGCCGTTCTCGGCGACCGCTACGACGAGCACGATCTCCATCAGAGCGTCCCTTCCGCGAGCGTCGACAGCGCCTCGCCGGAGACGCGGCAAATCGTCCATTCGTCCATCATCTCGGCGCCGAGCGACTTGTAGAATGCAATCGACGGCGCGTTCCAGTCGAGCACCGCCCATTGCAGGCGCGACCAGCCATTGGCGAGGCATTGCTTCGCCAGATGCACGAGCAGCGCCTTGCCGATGCCCTTGCCGCGCAGCGCCGGACGCACGAAGAGGTCTTCGAGATAGATGCCGTGACGGCCGGCGAAGGTCGAGAAGTTGACGAACCAGACCGCGAAGCCGGCAGGCTCGCCGTTCCATTCCGCGATGTCGCAATAGAGCCGTGGGTTGGCGCCGAACAGCGCCTCGGCGATATCGGCCTCGCTGGCGTGAACCTCATGCAGAAGCTTTTCGTATTCGGCGAGTTCGCGGACCAGCGAGAACACCAGTCCGGCCTCATCGGGCCGCGCGCGGCGGATCGTCAGCGACATTCAATCCCTCGGACCGCAACTCATACCGCCACCTCGGCCTTGATGTGCGGATGCGGGTCGTAACCTTCGAGTTTGAAGTCCTCGTAGCGGAACGCGAAGATATCCTTCACGTCCGGATTGATCGCCATCGTCGGCAACGGCCGCGTCGGCCGCGTCAACTGCAGGCGCGCCTGCTCGAGATGGTTGGAGTAGAGGTGCGCGTCGCCGAGCGAGTGCACGAAATCGCCGGGCTTCAGCCCGGTCACCTGCGCGACCATCATGGTGAGCAGCGCATAGGAGGCGATATTGAAAGGTACGCCGAGGAAGACGTCGCCCGAGCGCTGATAGAGCTGACAGGACAATTTGCCGTTCGCGACATAGAACTGGAACAGGCAATGGCACGGCGGCAGCGCCATCTTGTCGACCTCGGCCGGATTCCAGGCGCTGACGATCAGCCGTCGCGAATCCGGATTGCGCTTGATCATCTCGACCACGCCAGCGATCTGGTCGATGCTACGGCCATCCGGCGCGGGCCACGACCGCCATTGCGAGCCGTACACCGGACCGAGGTCGCCGTTGGCGTCGGCCCATTCGTCCCAGATCGTGACGCCGTTGTCGTTGAGATATTTGATGTTGGTGTCGCCGGCGAGGAACCAGAGCAGCTCGTGCACGATCGCCTTCAGCGGCAGCCGCTTGGTGGTCAGCATCGGGAAGCCGGCCGCGAGGTTGAAACGCATCTGATGACCGAAGATCGACAGCGTCCCGGTGCCGGTGCGGTCGTGCTTCTCGGCACCGTCGGCGAGGATGCGTTCGAGCAGGTCGTGATACTGGTTCATGGCGTCTGTTTCGGGCTTTCGAGAGAACGACCAATGTAGCGGCCAAGGCCGCCGGTCGGCACGCTGATTCGGCTGAACGTACCGATTATACCCTGAAAAGTGAGCACTCCGCGCCAAACGACAAGGGGCGGAACTCGTGTCCCGCCCCTGCCCTATCTGCCTGATTGTACTGGATTAAGTTGCCGGCTTGAGCACCGGCGTCCACTTCGCGATCTCGTTCTTGACGAGCGTCGCGAGCGCCTCCGGCGTACGGTTGGCGGGCGCCGGGATCACGCTGCCGAGGTCGAGCAGGCGCTTGCGGACGTTCTCATCGTCAAGCGCCTTGATGGCCGCGGCATTCAACGTGGCGATGATGGCGGGCGAAGTTCCCTTCGGCGCGAAAATCGCATTCCAGGCCTGGGCCTGGAACGCCGGCAAGCCGGCTTCCGTCGTGGTCGGCACATTGGGCAGCGACGGGTTGCGCTCGGGGGTGGCGACCGCATAGGCCTTGATGGTGCCGGCGTTGATCTGCGGCACCGCGTTGACGATCTGGTCGCACATGTAATCGACCTGGCCGGCGACCAGCGCATTCATGGCCGGGCCGGTGCCGTTGAAGGGCACGCCGACCGGTTTGACGCCGAGGATCGAGTTCAGGAGCTCGCAGGAGGCGTGCGAGACCGAGCCGATGCCGGCATGCGCGGCGTTGACCTTCTCGGCATTGGCCTTCACGTAGGCGACGAATTCCTTGAGATCCTTCGGCGGGAAGTCCTTGCGGGCAAGGATCAGGATCGGCGTGCCGGCGAGCAGCGCGACGGGCTCGAAATCCTTTTCCGGGTGATAGGCAAGCTTCGGATAGAGCGGCACGGAGGCGGCGTGCGTGCCCATATGCCCTGTAATCAACGTATAGCCGTCATTGGCGGCGCGTGCGGCGCGCGTCGTCGCGGTGGTGCCGCCGGCGCCGACCACGTTCTCGATCACGATGCTTTGTCCCAGCGTCTGCGCCATGTGCGCGGTCACGATGCGCGAGATGACATCGGTCGGGCCGCCGGCTGCGAACGGCACGATCATGGTGATGGTGCGGGTCGGATAGTTTTGCGCGGACGCCGGCACGGTGAAAGCGCCGAGCGCTACAAATGCCGAAAGGCATGCGCCCGCAAGCGAGCGAATGGACATCATCTCAATTCCTCCCGGAACGTTTGACCAATAAAAATGCCGGCCAAATCGGCCGGCATTTTCATTTCACGGGACGACATCGAGTGTCGATTCGACTTCCGCCTGCGGCGCGCCGACGCAGGGCCGGCGGCTCGCTCAGCCCTCGGACTCCACGAACACTTCGTCGCGCTTGGCACGCAACGTCGGCAGCACGGCAAGCACCAGGAGACCCGCCGCGATCGCCAGCAGCACCGCCGACAGCGGCCGCGAGACGAACACGCTCCAGTCGCCGCGCGAGATCAACAGCGCGCGACGCAGGTTCTCCTCCATCAGCGGGCCCAGCACCATGCCGAGCAGCAGCGGCGCCGGCTCGAAATCGTGCTTGATCAGCCAATAGCCGACGAGGCCAAACACGCCGGCGAGCACGACGTCGACCGGCGCGTTGTTCACCGAATAGATGCCGATCGCGCAGAACACCACGATCGAAGGGAACATCAGCCGGTACGGCACGCGCAGCAGACGGACCCAGATGCCCACCAGCGGCAGGTTGATGATGATCAGCATCAGATTGCCGATCCACATCGAGGCGATCATGCCCCAGACCAGATCGGGCTGCTTCTGCATCACCTGCGGGCCCGGCACGATACCATGAATGGTCATCGCACCGACCATCAGCGCCATCACCGCGTTCGGCGGGATGCCGAGCGTGAGCAGCGGGATGAACGAGGTCTGCGCCGCGGCGTTGTTGGCGCTTTCCGGCGCCGCCACGCCCTCGATCGCGCCGCGGCCGAACCGCTTCGGATCCTTCGCCAGCTTCTTCTCCAGCGTATAGGCCGCGAACGAGGCGATCACGGCGCCGCCGCCCGGCAGGATGCCGAGGATCGAGCCAAGCACGGTGCCGCGCAGGATCGCCGGCGTTGAATCCGCGATGTCCTTCCTGGTCGGCATCAGGCCGGTGATCTTCTGCTGCACCAGGTTGCGGTTCATCTCGGCGCCGTGGTCGAGGTTGCGGATGATCTCCGCGAAGCCGAACACACCCATCGCCACGGTGGCAAAGCCGAGACCGTCGGCGAGTTCGGGGATGTTGAAGGCCATGCGCGAGGCGCCGGTCTCGATGTCGGAGCCGACCATCGACAGCAACAGGCCGAACACGATCATCGCGATCGCCTTCAGCACCGAGCCCTTGGCGAGCACCACCGCGAAGATCAGGCCGAGCACCATCAGCGAGAAATATTCAGCCGGACCGAACGCCAGCGCGAGCTTGGTCAGCGGCGCGCCGAGCACGGCGATCAGTACGGTCGCGACGCAGCCGGCGAAGAACGAGCCGATCGCGGCGATCGCCAGAGCCGGACCGGCGCGGCCCTGCTTGGCCATCTGGTGGCCGTCGAGCGCGGTGACGACGGAGGTCGCCTCGCCCGGAATATTGACCAGGATCGAGGTGGTCGAGCCGCCATATTGCGCGCCGTAATAGATGCCGGCGAGCATGATCAGCGCACCGACCGGCGGCAGGCCGAAGGTGATCGGCAGCAGCATGGCGACGGTGGCGATGGTGCCGATGCCCGGCAGCACGCCGACCAGCGTGCCGACCAGTGCGCCGATCAGGCACATCAGAAGGTTGATCGGCGAGAATGCGACCGCGAAACCGTGGGCGAGATTGGCAAACAGTTCCATCACGCCCTCACTGGATCAGGAAACGCGGGAACATCGGCATCGGAAGTCCCAGCACATAGGGGAAAAGCAGCGCGCAGCCGAGGGTCAGACAGGCGCCGACAATGATGGCCTCGACCAACTTCGTCTCCTGCGAGCCCATCGCCGCGATCATGAAGGCGGCAAAGGCGGAGACCACAAGCCCGAGTGGCCGGATCGCCAATGCGAAGAACACGATTGCGGCGGATACGAACAACGGGCCGCGCCAGGAATAGGCCGCGATATGCGGGCCATTCTGCAGAACTCCCATCAGCGCGACACCACCGCCGAGCAACAGCAGCAGCACGGCGAACATGCGCGGCGCGGTTCCGGCGCCGAACGAAAATCCGTGCATGCCCTGCAAATCGCTCGAGGCCCACAAGGCAAACAGCGCAACCGCCATCATGGCGAGCCCGCCGACAAAATCCTGCGGACCGCGCACCCATTTCGGCAAGATCGATTTGACCGGCGCCTCGCTCGGCGTATCGCTCATGACTTCGCTTCCCCCGTCAGGGCTGTCCCGCCCGTTTTGATTGAATGGCTTGGTTTGTGGTGCGTTGACCGAAAGCCTTGCTAGCGATTTTCGTCAGATAACGCCAGCGAAACCCAAGAGGCCTCCGGCCAGCAACATCCACAAAGGGTTGATCCGCGTCGCAAAAGCAAGCGCGGCCGCGACAATGGTGATCAGGACCGCGATCCAACTTTGGTCTGAGGTCTGCGCCACGATCAGGCCGGAGGCCGCCATCAGACCGATCGACAGCGGAACCAGTGCCGCCTGGATCATCGCCGGCCAGCGCGCCTCGCGCGAGCGATCGAGGAAACGGCTCACATAATAGGCAAGCAGCGCGGTCGGTCCGCACATCGCCACCGTCGCGGCCAACGCCCCGGCGACGCCTGCGACAGAATAGCCTATCAAGGTCACGATCAGCACGTTCGGCCCCGGCGAGAGCTGCGAGATCGCGAATACGTCGGCGAACTGCTTGTCGGTCAGCCAGTGATGCACGTCGACGGCGGCACGGTGCATTTCGGGAATCGCCGAATTGGCGCCGCCGACCGCAAACAGCGACATCAGGCCGAAGGTCCAGACCAGCGCCGCGATCGGGTTGGACTCCGAGCTCATGCCCGCACCATGCGGCGCGTCAGGACCGTCGTCGCAATGCTGAGCGGGATCGCCACCAGCAGCACGATCTGGAGCGGCCAGCGGATCAGTCCGATCGCGACGAAAACAGCAGCCAGAATGACGAGGCCCGTGACATCGCGCCGCTTCAGGAGCGGCATCATCATCTTGAAGACGACGGCGAACAGCAGCCCGACCGCGGCGCAGGCGACGCCGGCGAGCGTCCGGCGCAGCACGTCGATGTCGCCGTAGCGGGCATAGAGCGCGGCAAGGATGGTCGCGATCACCATCGGCGGCCCGACCAGCCCGGCGAAGGCCGCGAGCCCGCCGGCTATGCCGCGAAAGCGCGAGCCGAATACGACCGACAGGTTGACGATGTTCGGACCTGGCAGGAAATGGCACAGCGCGAAGGTCTCGTTGAACTCCTCCGCGGTCATCCAGCGGTGCTGCTCGACGATCGCGCGCCGGGCCCAGACCAGAACCCCGCCAAAGCCGGCCAGCGACATCTTGGCAAAGGCCAGGAACAGCTCGAGCAGGCCGGGCTGGTGGGGCGGCGATGGTGCGGAGGCATCCGGTGCCGGGGCGGCAACCGGCGGAGAATCCGGGGGCATGGACAAAACCTAGAACGGCGCCGGGACAGCGCCAAGACCCTGGCCAACCCCAAATCGGCGGGTTTTTACAGCCGAAAGGGCCTGAATCGGCTCTGTTTTTCTAAGACTTTGCCGCTATATTGGGGGTGCCGGTTCGCCGGCTATGGAAATAAATGACCGTCGCAATAAACCATTCGGACCCGGGGGCGGTACCCGGCGCCTCCACCAAAATCCATCCGTCGCGGTGGCTTTCGGCGGGGGCGAAATAGGATCGACGAGGGCGTAAAGGGCGTGTTTTTTCTCGGTATGGTTCCGCCGACATCGGGCCAATGCAATAGTTGCCAACGACAACTTTGCTCCGGTTGCTCAGGCTGCGTAACGCAGTTTGAAAGACCATCTTAAAGTCCTAGCGGGTTAAGCTCCGCTAGGCGGGGTTCGGAGGCACCTGGCAACAGAAGCCTCCACTTTATCCCTTGTTTCCCAATCGGGCGTCCGCGCGCATTTCAGCGGCCAGCCCTGCTGATTTCCGGCTCCCGGCGGGGTAGCATGGCAAAAGGCGAGTCGGACGGTCCGGCGCCGCCCCGGCGGGCATTTTCGAAGCGACAGGATCACCATGGCGACCGATCACATCCGATATGACGTGCTGGCGCGCGATGCGCTGCGCGGGGTGCTGCGCCGGGTGTTGTCCGACGCCGCCGAACATGGCCTGCCAGGTGAGCACCATTTCTACATCACCTTCCTGTCGCACGGCGACGGCGTGAAGCTGTCGCCCCGGCTGCTCGCGCAGTATCCGGAGGAGATGACCATCATCCTGCAGCACCAGTTCTGGGATCTGGTGGTGACTGAGGATCGCTTCGAGGTCGGCCTGTCGTTCGGCGGGATTCCCGAGCGGCTGACCGTGCCGTTCGCCGCGGTGACGCGTTTCCTCGATCCGTCCGCGCCGTTCGATTTGCGCTTCGATGTCTCGGACGCACTGTCCGAAGAAGCCCCTCCCGCCACCGCACCGGCCTCTCCCCTGCCCGCCCCTGCGGCCCACGCAGCGGCCGAGACCGAGAGCGCCGAGACCGAGCAGGAGCCCGCGAAGCCCAGCGAAGGCGCCGAGGTCGTGCGGCTGGACCGCTTCCGCAAGAAATAATCTAAGCGCAGATCACGCCTCGACCTTGTAGGATGCTTGCCGGGATCGGGATGACAAATCGTCATCGCGGCCTACCTTCTGCATGAACGTGCCCTTCACGCGGACGCTGTCGCGTTGCCGCGCCGGGCCACGTTTTGATGACGCAACGGCAAGCATCCACGGAAAGCATGATGGCTCGATCGACGATCCCCTCCAAGGCAAAGACCCGCAGCGAGACCGACAGCTTCGGTCCGATCGACGTTCCCGCCGACCGCTACTGGGGCGCGCAGACCGAACGCTCGCGACAGAATTTCAAGATCGGCCACGACCGCATGCCGATCGCGATCGTCCATGCACTCGGCATCGTGAAGCTTGCGGCCGCGGAGACCAATCGCGAGCTCGGCCAGCTCGATGCGCGCCGCGCCGGCGCCATCATCCGCGCAGCCAAGGAAGTAATCGAAGGCAAGCTCGACGACAATTTCCCGCTGGTGGTCTGGCAGACCGGCTCGGGCACGCAGAGCAACATGAACGTGAACGAGGTGATCGCCAACCGCGCCAACCAGATGCTCGGCGGCGAGCTTGGTACCAAGAAGCCGATTCATCCGAACGATCACGTCAACATGAGTCAGTCGTCGAACGACTCGTTTCCGACCGCGATGCATATCGCCGCAGCGAGTCGCATCGTCGCCGATCTGATTCCAGCACTCACCGAACTGCTTCGCGCGTTGCGCAAGAAGGAGAAGGCGTTTGCCAAGATCGTCAAGATCGGGCGCACCCACACCCAGGATGCGACGCCGCTGACGCTCGGCCAGGAATTCTCCGGCTACGCCGCGCAGGTCGAGAGCGGCATCGCGCGGCTGCGCGTCGCGGTGAAGGATCTGTTTCCGCTCGCGCAGGGCGGCACCGCCGTCGGCACCGGCCTCAACTCGAAGCCGCGATTTGCGAAAACCTTCGCGCGCCACGTCGCCAAGATCACCAAGCTGCCGTTCACCAGCGCGGCCAACAAGTTCGAGGCGCTGGCTTCCAACGACGCCTATGTGCTGGTGCACGGCGCGATCAACTCGGTGGCGACCGGCCTGTTCAAGATCGCCAACGATATCCGCTTGCTCGGCTCGGGCCCGCGCTCGGGCCTCGGCGAGTTGATCCTGCCCGAGAACGAGCCGGGCTCGTCGATCATGCCGGGCAAGGTCAATCCGACCCAGTGCGAAGCCATGACCATGGTCTGCTGCCAGGTGTTCGGCAATCAGACCACGATCACCGTCGCCGGCAGCCAGGGCCATTTCGAGTTGAACGTGTACAAGCCTGTGTTGGCATACTGTATGATAAATTCCATTCAGTTGCTGTCTGACGTTGTCCGCTCATTTACCGAGCATTGCGTTGTCGGAATACGCGCCGACGAAAAGCGCATCAACGAACTGATGCAGCGCTCGCTGATGCTGGTCACCGCACTCGCACCGAAGATCGGTTACGACAACGCAGCCAAGGTCGCCAAGTCGGCGCATGCGCGCGGAACGACGCTGAAGGAAGAGGCTTTGCGGCTCGGATTTGTTTCCGCGGATGAATTTGATCGCCTCGTGCAGCCGGACAAAATGACACACCCGGGCTAAAGCGAGGCGCGCATTGTCCGGATAATTACGGTCAGCGCGCGTGATATAATTATGGATCATAACGCCTAAAGACTAAGGCGCGTTACCTATGAGCTCTGCGCTGGCGCATGGTACAGACGTCTAGTTTTCGCAGAGCGAAACGGATTCTTTGATGCTATCAGAGCATCAAACGGGGATTCGGGATGGATATCGAGCCGGGCGCGTAGCGCAATTGCTCTTGCTTTCGTCACGATGCATCACCAATTCCGCTCTGGGGACGATGAGGACGACGAGCATGGGCGACGTGGTCAACTTGAAACGATTCAAGAAGCGCGGTGAGCGCGAACAAGCAGCGAAGCAGGCCGAAGCCAATCGTGCGCTATTCGGTCGCACCAAATCCGAACGAGCGCGTGACGAATTCCTCGGCGAGCGCAACGCGCGTGTGCTCGATCAGCACCGCATCGAAAATGGAGACGCATCATGAAGTCTCCCGTCGTCAAGCGCTCGATTGTCGTCGCCGGACACAAGACCAGCGTCAGCCTCGAAGAAGCCTTCTGGAATGGCATGAAGGAGATTTCCGGTCTGCGGAACATGACGCTGTCGGAGTTGGTCGGCGAGATCGACAACAACCGTCAGCAGGGCAATTTGTCCTCCGCGATCCGGCTGTTCGTGCTCGACTACTTCCGCTCGCGCGCCACGCCGGCGGTGCCCACGGATGTCAGGCCGCAACAGGTTGACACGCGTCAGCAGGCCTGACGGCCCTCTCCGACCCTCGCCACCAGTAGACGGTCGTTCCGCTGCGCGGGCTCAGCATGAAGGTCAATCGGATCGTCGCGAACGTTGCTGCACCGGACACAGCGGCAGCGAAGTCGTTTTATCGCGACGTGCTTGGCCTCGAGCCACTGATGGATTTCGGTTGGGTTGCGACTTATGGCTCATCCGAAACAATGCAGGCTCAAATCAGCTTCGCTTCCGAAGGTGGCTCCGGCACGCCGGTGCCTGATCTCTCCATTGAGGTTGACGATCTCGACGAGGCCCTGCGCCGAATGAAGGCAGCCTGCATCGCGATCGAATACGGACCGGCGGACGAGCCGTGGGGCGTGCGGCGCTTCTTCGTCCGCGATCCCTTCGGCAAGCTGATCAATATTCTCCAGCACCGATCATGAGCCAGCGCTTCGTTTGACGCGCTGTCTTGACGCGAACCGGTGCCCACTTCGCTTGAAAGCGCGTTTAGTTCTGCATCGCCGGCCGCTGCGGTGGATTGGCGACCTGCGGCGTCAGCGACAGCGGGGGCCGCAGCGGCTTTGGCCTGGCCGCGCCGGGCGCCGGCTTGACCTCGATCGGCGGCGGCAGCGGCGCCAGTTGCGGCTGGCTCGCAAGCGATGCGGGCGGCGCAATGGCGGGCGCGGTGGCGGCCGGCGGGACAGTCGGCGGCCGCGGCGCAACGATCTTCGGCTTCGCCGGCACGCGGCGCGGATCAGGACCAGGCCCCGGCAAGTTGGCGGAAGGCATGCCTGCCGAATTCGGGTTGGATGCATCCGGCGCCGGCTCGGCCGGATGCGGAAGCGCCGTTTGGGTCGGCGGCGGCGCCGGTTCGCCGCGCTCGATGGCGTCGAGCCGCTTGGTCTCCCGGTCGATCGCGCGCACCGCAAGCCACGACGACAGCGCCGCAATGTCGATGCTACGCGACAATCCGTCGGGCGTGCCCACGGCAAGCAACTGGATTTCCGGTCGGCTGTTGGCCGTGCCGACCTGCGTCGATGCCAGGGCGGCGCGGATGTCGGCCTGGTCGGCCGGAATGTCGTAGCCGCCGGATACGGTCGCATTGGCACCGTTCGCCGCGAGCGTGGTGGCGCCGACCCGGAGGCGGCCGTCGCGGATGTTGAAGGGGATTTGCGCCGAAGCAATCGACAGCGCGCCGCTCGCGAGCACCGGTTCGACGATCTGCCGCAGCCGCGTGTCGTCGGTCGCCTGCCCGGAATCGCTGGCGCGGATCGCAACCTCGAAGGCGCGCGGATCGAGGCCCGGAAGGCTCAGCCCCTCCAGCGTCACGGTGCCGCTGCCGGACAGCGCGCCGGTCAACGCCGAGGCACTGCGGCCCTGCGTCAACAGCGTCATCTGCATCGAGGCGCGTCCCTTGGGCATCGCGAGACTGCGGTAGTGCAAGGCTGAACTGTCGATGCCGGACAGCTGCACATTGGCGCTGAGCGCAAGTCCGTTGGCGCCCTGTCGCGCATCGATGGTGGCGGTCGCCTCGCCACCGCCGATCTTGCCCTTGATGCCGTCGAAGGTCAGCGATTGCCCGTCCGACCTGATGGTGCCGCTGACCGGCTGCAGCTCGGCGCCCCCCGGCAGCAGACCGTGCAGCGCTTCGAACGTGACCTTGCCGCGCCAGGCGCTTGTGAGGCCCTGGCCGAGCGGCTCCGTCGCATCGTGACCGGCCGCGCCGATCGCGGCCGCGAAAATCGGCGCCAGCGTGATCTGATCGAGACCGACTTCGCCGTCGACGCTTTTCTGATCGGCGAGCGTCAGCGCCAGATGACCGCGCAGCCGTGAACCGGCGATGATGCTGTCCAGATCGTCGAAGGTCAGCCTGTCGCCCGCGAGCGTGAGCTTCGACGACAGGCGGATGTTTGCAACCGGATCGGCTGGCTTCAGACTGAGCAGCGGACTGATGTCGGCGCTGCGGACGCGGAGGCTGATGCTCGATTTGCCCGCGTTGGCCCCGTCCTTGGTCCAAGGCTCCGCGGTCCCTTCGGCATCCGCATCGAGCCCTGCGCCCCAGAGCCTTGCCTTCAGCCGCAACGGCGTGCCCCACGCGCCGATCGCCGTGCCCTCGAATTGCGTCGAACCGGCACCGGCTGCGACCGCATGGTCAAGCCCAAGCAGCGCCAGCAAAGCGTTGCCATCGCCTGCCGAGAATTTCGTCTCCGCTGCAACCTCGTTGCGGCGAAGTGCATCGAAATCCAGCGCACGGATCGCGGCCACCTGTGGCGTCACCGAAATCACCGTATTGCCCTTGAGCTGCGGCGTGTCGAGATCGAGCGTCGCGCGCGCGCTGACGCGGTCGGCAGCCTTGCCCTTGCCGAGGTCGAGCGCGAGCCTGGCGCGAACCGGGCCGGCATCCGCGCGGAGCACGCCAAGCCGCGCCGCCAGCGCCGGCGCGAACGGCTGAACCACAGCGGTCAGCCGGCCAAGCGACGCGGCGGTCGCGTCGACCGCGAGCTTGCCGGTCGAATTGGCGCGGTCGAAATTGCCGCTGCCGTCCAGCGTGACATTGTCGGGCTGGCCGATCTTGACGCGCTCGAGCACGATATTCTTCGGGCTATAGGCGATCTTCGCCAGCAGCGGCCGCAATTCCTGCCCGGAAGAGACCGCGCGCCCGACGTCGAGCGACAGCTGCGCCTCGTCGGGCCATTCGCCTTGCGGACCGGCCAGTGAGCGGATCAATGCCGCGGTCGCGTCGAGATCGAGCCGATCCGCCTTCAACTGCGCCTCGACCTTCGAGCCGCTGGTTGCCTCGCGGTACGTAACCGCGACGCGGCCCTCGAGCGTGCCGCTTTCGATCTCCGCCTTCATCGCATCGATCGAAAAGCCCGATGGTGACACCATGACGTCGCCGCGCAAACGCAGCGGCCTCTGGCTGCGATAGGTGGCGTCGCCGCGCCCCTGCAGCCAGGTCATCAGCGCGTCGGGATCGGACGATTCGATGTTGAGCGCGGTCTTGAAGCTGTTCGCCGCTCCAGCTTGCGCGCTGGCACCGCTCATCGAGACCCGCGTGGATCCCGGCGCGCGAAATTCCAGCCGGCGCACCGTCCATGATTTCGCATCCGATCGCAGCTCCGCCGAGATGTCCTGCAATGGACGGCCGCCGAGCATGATCTGCTCGGATGCCAGCTCCACCTGCGCCGGTATCGGGCTTTGCGGAAGACCCGACAACAGCGCGCGCATCGCCGGCAGCACGCGGACCGGCTCGACATTGCCATTGCTGCTATCCTTGGCGGCGAACTTGTCGCCGTCGAGCTGCCGCGCCGTAAGCGAGGCGCGCAGCAGCGGCGACGCACCGAAACGCAGATCGCCATTGCCGGCGAGCTTCAGCGCACGATCCTCGGCGCCATAGCTCACGTCGATCTGGTCGAGCCGCGCCGCCGAATAATCCGATTTCACCTTGGCCGCGATCCGCCATGGCGGCGCATCGCCGCCGCGCTGACCGGGCGCACCCGCCAGCGTCAGCGTGCCCTCGAACCGCGGCGCGCGGGCCTCGAATGTCAGGATGCCGTCGAGATCGGCCGACACCGGCCGCTGCCCGGGATCGATGCTGAAGTGCAGGCGAGTGCCGCTGCCATCGGCGCTCTGCCCCGAGGAGACCCGAAACGGGTAGCGGTTGCCGTCGAACATGAAATTGCCGTCACCCCGGATCGCGCCGGCAAGCGAGCGGACGTCGCCACTGAAGGCAATGTCGTTGAGCTCGAGCGTGCTGCGGCTCGCTGCATCATGCAGCGCGATGCGGCCGGTCAGGTTGAGCCGGTCGATCGCCAGCGAAGCGAGGTTGAAGCTCCCGCTCGACGGCGACCAGTCGATCCGCCCTTTCGGGTCCAGCCCGAGATCGAGCGACACGCCGTTGATGGTGAGCTCGTTCGCGCGCCACTCGCCGCGCATCAGCGAGCTCAGGCTGAACTCCACGTCGAGATTGGCAGCCCGAATCTTGCGGAGGTCGTTGGCGCCGCCGACGGTGACCGTCTTCAACCGCAGCGAGGGTGCCGGCAGCAGCCGCGCGTCGAGATTGCCGGCGACGCGAATCGGCACGCCGATGATCTTGGACGCCTCCGCCTCGAACTGCGGCCGGAACTGGTTCCAGTCAACGAAATATGGACCGACCAGCGCCGCGACCAGTGCAAGAATGAAGGCAATTGCCAGGCCGAGCAGCGTCGTCTGCACGGTGTCTCCCTTTGAGCCAGCTCCGGGGCAGCCTCCTCATGCTGAACCCTTTGCCAACCTCTGGCCGGAGCAACCCAAATATAGAGACAAGTACGGCGAAGTCACAGCCGGTTTACTGCTGGGACTCTGGACAGATGGTTGATTTCCCGTTCAAGCGTGCGTGTGCCGGCGCCGCCGCGGATCGCTGACCTGCGGGAACGTCACCAGCTCGCCGGCAGCCGCTTCAGCCCGCGCAGCACGAAGGTCGGCCGCCACTCCGGATTTTCCGCGTCATCGAGCCGCAGGTCGGGAATCCGGCGGAGCAGTGTCGAGATCGCGATCTCGGCCTCGATCCGCGCCAGCTGGGCGCCGAGGCAGAAATGGATGCCGCCGCCGAACGACAGCGGCTTGACGTTCGGCCGCCGGATGTCGAGCCTTTCGGGGTGGTCGGGGTAGACAGCCTCGTCGTGATTGGCCGAGCCCAGGAGGCACAGCACGCTCTCGCCCTTCGGGATGCGCTTGCCACCGAGGTCGTCGATGTCTTCCAGCGCGACACGGCCGGTCAGCTGCACCGAGGAATCGTAACGCAGGAACTCCTCGATCGCATTGGTGATCAGGCCGGGATTGGCCTTCAGCAGCGCGAGTTGGTCCGGGTTGCGGAACAGCGCCAGCAGGCCGTTGCCGATCAGGTTCACGGTCGTCTCGTGGCCGGCGCCGAACAGCAGGATGATGTTGCCGGTCAGTTCCTCGTTGGTGAGCTTCTGGCCGTCCTCTTCGGCCTGCACCAGCTGGGTGGTGAGGTCGTCGCCGGGTTGCTTGCGGCGCAGCTCGAACAGCTGATGGAAATACATCGCCGCCATCGCATTGGCGGCGTTGCCCTGCTTGATTTCCTCGGGGGTCAGCGGCACCGGCTCGAGGATGCGGCCGCCATCGCGCGAACCGTTGTAGAAGGCCTCGCGGTGTTCCTCGGGGATGCCGAGCATGTCGCAGATGATGGTGACCGGCAGGCGGAACGCGAAATCCTCGATCAGGTCCATCTTGCCTTGCGGAATGATGCGATCCAGCGTCTCGTCGACGACGTGCTGGATGCGCGGCCGCATGTCCTCGACTCGCCGCGCGGTGAAGGCCTTGACGACAAGGCCGCGCAGACGGGTGTGGTCGGGCGGATCTTGCTGCAGCATCCAGTGGCTCATGCTGCGGAAGACCGGCTCCTCCATGATCTTCGGACCGTAGCGGCGGATCGAGCGCTCCGCAAAATCCTTGCCGAACCGCTTGTCGCGCAGCACGAGGCTCGCCTCGGCGTGCCGGCTGGCGACGAAAGCGCCGTGCACATTGACATGCATCG
The DNA here is from genome assembly GCF_054063995.1 of Bradyrhizobium sp. USDA 4504. Taxonomy (NCBI): domain Bacteria; kingdom Pseudomonadati; phylum Pseudomonadota; class Alphaproteobacteria; order Hyphomicrobiales; family Nitrobacteraceae; genus Bradyrhizobium; species Bradyrhizobium sp. USDA 4504. The sequence continues at coordinate 4,640,383 of NZ_JBSSGV010000001.1, forward strand.
GATCGAGGCGGCGCAGCCGCTCGTAATACGGATAGGGATTGCGAATGAATTCAGGCGCCAGTGGATTGAAAAGCGGCTCGCCGCTCGCCGGCTGAACTTGCTCGTTCATGGTGACCTCGTTCGCACGCTACGCCTGGGCCTTAAAGCCTGGCGTGCCCTGGTGTCATCCTCAAGACCGCATCATCACGGATGCGGCTGTTCTGGTTCTGTCGAATGCAACTCGATACACTCTTGTATCGAGTTGCATTCTGCCCTAAAATGCGCCGATGTCAAGGGTTCGAACCAGACCGACACGGGACGACACCTGCGAGAAGCTGTTCGAGGCTGCGGCGCGGGTGTTCGAGGAACAGGGCATCGGCGGCGCCAGCATCGAGGCGATCGCGGCCGCGGCGGGCTTCTCCCGCGGCGCCTTCTATTCGAACTTCAAGAGCAAGGACGAGCTGATCTTCGCGATGCTCGAGGATCACGTCGAGCAATCGATCCGGCGCAATCTCGACTTGCTCGCCCGGCACAGCAACCTGGCCGACTTCCTCGAAGCGCTGCGCACCATGGATCGCAGCCGGCAGGATCCGCTCGGCCGCTCCCCTCTCCTGCACATGGAGATGATCCTGTTCGTGGCGCGCGCCGAGAAGCGCCGGCCCGAGCTCGCCAAACGTCTGCGCGCGCGGCGCAAGCTGATCGCCGACATTGTCACGACTGCGCAGAAGAACAGCGGCCGGAACGGCAGACTCGATCCGGATTGGACCGGAGCGATCGTGCTGGCGCTGGAAGATGGTTTCCGCCTGCACCGCCTGATCGATCCGGAAACCACCCCCGCCGACAGCTGCCTGCGCGCGATCACCGACCTGCAGCGCGCCATCGGCGTTTCGTCGGCCTGACGCGTCAGGCCGCGCTTGCGACCTTGTGCACCTGTCCGGCGACGGCGCGGACCTTGCGGGGCGAGGCCTGCCAGATCGCAAATGCCGACAGCAGGCTGACGGCGATCCCGAGCAGGAAGGCGCTGGTATAGCTGCCCGAGAGATCATAGAGCTGGCCGGTGATCCAGGGGCCCGCAGCGCCGCCGGCGAGCGCAGCCAGCATCACGGTGCCGAAGATGCTGCCGTAATGCTTGCCCTGGAAGATCTCCAGCACGACCGGTCCCATCACGGATGTCAGGCCATAACCGAGCGCGCCCTGGGTGAAGACCATGAGATAGATCAACGCCATGTTCGGCCAGTATTTCAAGGCGGCGAGCGCGGCGAAGCAGATCACGAAGCCGAAGCAGGAGATCGCCCACACCCATTCGCGGCCGATCCGATCGGAGAGATGCCCGAGCCAGATCTGGCCGGGAATGCCGAGCAGGCTGACGACGCCAAGCGCCCAGACGCTGACGCTGGAGCTGAAGCCGATGTCGAGCAGGAATTTGGTCTGATGCACCTGCACCGCGTACCAGATGTACAGGCCGCAGAAATAACCGATCGCGATCCACCAGAACCGCGCGGTGCGCAGCGCACGCGACAGCGTCCAATCGGTGCCGGCCCACACGGGGTCGACGATATTCGATGCCGGCCTGGCTGACGTCGCCGTCGGCGCAGCATCGCCGTCGGGCTGCAGGCCGATGTCCTCCGGCCGCTTGTGCAGCAAGAGATTGATCGGCGCCAGCACGACCAGCACCACGATCCCCATTGCGGTGCAGGCGGTGCGCCAGCCGGTGTGCTCGATCATGTGCTGCACCCACGGCAGCAGCGTCACCGAGCCGATGCCGACGCCGGCGAAGGCGAGCCCGATCGCAAGTCCACGGCGGCGGAGGAACCAGTTCGGCACGAACAACGATTGTCCGGAATAGCCGAGGCAGACGCTGCCAGCGCCGACCAGCACGCCGATCGTGAGATAGAGGTGCCAGGGCTGCGTCGTCAGCGGCGCCAGCAGCAGGCCCGAGCCCATCAAGAGCACGCCAAGCTCCATCACCGCGCGCGGACCGCCGCGGTCCATCAACCGGCCGATCAGCGGACTTGCGATCGCCGAGGCGACAAAGCCGAACGAGAAGGCGCCCGCCGTGATGCCGCGCTCCCAGCCGAATTCCGAGATGATCGGCGGATAGAACAGCGAGAACGCCGTACGCGCGTTGACGCCGATCGCCATGGTGACGAAGGTCACCGCGACGATGATCCAGCCGTAGAAAAAGGGAAGTCGCATCGGACGCAGCATTCCATCCGCAACGGAACAGGCTGGACCGGCGCCGTAGCGGACTTTGGGCAGCCGGCAGCAGGCGCTGCCACCAGCCAGATTTCAGGACGACCTGGAGACAGAAGGGCCGACGCATCCGTCGACCCTTGCCGCCACAATCAACCGCTATGATCGCGTCGTCAACGCTTGCGCGGACGCTTGGCCGCCTTTTTGGCTGCCTTCTTCTTGCTGACGGCTTTCTTCTTGCCGGCGCCCTTCCCGCCGCCTGATTTGGCGCGCCTGAACGTTGGCCTGCGGAGCGAAAGCTCGGGCCAGGCGATCGGCTGTTCACCGCTGTCCGGGTCGTTGTCGCCTGGCGGATCTTCGGCGCTGTCATCCATCGGCCCTTGCACGACCAGATGGACAAGATAGGCGGTACCGGCCCCATTCAGGTAGTTCGCGAGTGGCTCGTTGTTGCTCGGAAACAGATGCGGATGAGTCACCACGCTGTTTTCCTCGACCGAGAACTTCACCGCCTTGATCGCGGTTCGGGTCATCGCGTCGCCCAGGATCTTCTTGATCGCCTCTTGCGTCTCCTGAGGCAGCACATGATGGAGAAAGAAGAACCATTTCCGCTTGGCATCATCCTTCCCGTAATCCTTGCTCGGATAGGCACCGATGCGGAACGCCACGCGCCGTAACCTGTGGCTCGGATCAAACAGCTTTTCCTTCTTGTTGTGCTTGCGAAGAGTAGCCAGATCCTTGCCGCTGAAGAGCTCATTCAGCCTATCCACGATTTCAGCGTCGGGACCGCTGCCGACGGGAAGTAGCGCACCCATTTGTCGTCTCCCTTTGTGCAATTTGATTCAGTCGTAAAAAACTGGACAGATAGCACCGCGGAATTGCCGGCGCGGCTTCCGGTCGAACCAGTACATGTTTGCGCCTCGGCCAATGATCGGCCCAGCACACGCTTGGACCGCGCTTGCGAGCTCTCAGGCCGCAAGCGGCAAGCGCAGTCAACTGCTCGATGCTCGATACCGCGCGCTCAATCGAGAGCGTGCGCCCGGTCTGCTTGCGTAGCCGGGCTGCGCCCTTGGCGAGAATCCAGCGGTCCGCCGCGCACTCGCAACCGAGCTCGGAATTGGCGGCGAGCCGGCCGCCTTTCGACAGATGGTGTCCGACTTCGTGAAGCAGGGCGAAGACCAGGCCATCGGCGTTCATCGCCGCGTGGTAAGCCAGTCCGCCATAGATCCGCACGACGCGGTCGTTGCCACGAATGAAGGCCTGAGCATTGACGGTTGCGCTGCCTTCGTCGAGCTCGAAAAGCAGATCGGGAAACGCACGCCTGAAATCGGCCAGGATGTCGCAAAGGAGCGCGTCCCTGCACGCGCGGGCGCTTCCTTTGCCGACCGGTTCGCTCGTCACATTCGCGAACAACATGAGATCATCCGAATGGGATCAGAACAATTTCACTCGCAACTCAATTATTATTGGCTTCGTTCGAACTTCGACTCGCTTTGACCGTCTTTCCCGCGCCACCGACAAAGGGCGCGAAGATCATCGCGCCGGTCTCGTGAAGCAGCGCGGTCGCGCGGTCCAGCTCCTTCGTGCCCTCCTCGGCCTCATCGCTCCGCCCGGAGCGCAACAGCAGATCGGCGCGAACCGATCGGGCAAGACATTCCGGAATGCGCGCGTGCCGCTTGACCGCAACCGCAATCGCCTCGTCGACGGCGGACAACGCTGCCGCCGCATCTCCTTTCTGCCGATACGCGTTCGCCAGATCGGCGAGAATCCGTGCTTCGTTTTCAAGGCCGGCCTTGCGGGTTCGCGCGAAGTCGAGCGCGGCCGTCAGGTCCTCGATCGATGATGTGATCCGACCTGCCACCATATGGGACAGGCCGCGGCTGGCCTGAGCGTAGACGCGCAAATACGGATTGCCGCTCTTGACCGCGAGCGAGAAGGCGCGATCGGCGTGGTGCTGGGCCAGTCCGACGTCGCCTTCGGACCAGGCGAGGTCGATATAGGCGAGGCTCGGAATGACATAGTGAATGGCATCGACCTGGCTGCCATCCAGTTGCAGCACGCGATCGAGCAGCGGCCGGGCCTCGGACCCGCGCCCCAGCATCACGAGCGTCTGCCCGCGCATGGCGGTCAACCAGACCTCGACGTCGAATCCAAGCGTCTCCCGGTCCGACTTCACGATCTCCGAGGCGCGCGCGGCCGCCTCCATGTTCATCTGCAGCGCCTCCGACATCCGCCCCGAGAGCCGGAGCGCGTGGCAGAGAATGGCCTTCAGCGTGACCTGGACACTGGTGTCGGTGCCGGTGTCGGCAAGCGCCTTGGCTTCCAGCACCCGCTCGACATATTCGTCGGCCGAGCCGCCATTCGCCAAAATCCGGCCGTAGGCAGCGTGAATCAGCGTGTTGGCGCGCAGGTCCCCCATCGCGAGCGCGAGGCCGCGGGCTTCCTCGAAATAGACCTGCGCATCGGCGGCGGAAATTCCCTCGCGCCAGCCGAAATTCACGATCTGGCCACAGGCCATCATCTTCAGATAGTCGGTCATTTGCGACGGGGGCTGGTGCGTCAGCAGTTCACGCACCTTCTTCCAGCTCCGCAAGGCCTGACTGGGATCGTTCGCGCCGACCCAAACCGCCGCACGCATGTGCTGCTGCGCCGCCTTCAAATGTTCGCCGGCATGCTCCCAGTGGTAGGCGAGAAGCGACGCCCGTTCCTCGGCGCGATCCTTGAACAGCTTCTCGATCGCCTGCGCGACGGCCGCGTGAAGCTCGCGGCGCCGTTCGTGCAACAGCGACAGATAAGCGACTTCCTGGATCAGCGGATGACGAAACGCGATCAGCCGCTGCTCGAAGGGAGGCACGTCGTAGAGCAATTCGGCGCGTCGCAAATGTCCCACGGCTTCCAGCAGCTCGGCCTTCGCCAGACCGGCAACGGCATCGAGAACCGACAACGAAATCTCGCGCCCGGCAACCGAAGCGACCTCGAGGGCTCTTTTGGCGTGTTCGTCGAGGCGATCGATGCGCGCCGCGACCACGGCCTGCACGGTCGTCGGAAGCGGAATTGTGTCGATGCCGCCCTTCAGCCGGTACGCGCCCTTCTCGCCCTCGAAATCGCCGCGCTCGACGAGGGCGCTCATGAGCTCTTCCAGGAAGAACGGATTGCCGTGCGCGCGCTCGACGATGTTCCGGCTCAACAGCGCCAGCGACGGGTCGGTACCAAAATGATCGCGCAAGATCGATTGCGCCTCCGCGGGCCCAAGCGGAGCCATGTTGATCTGCCGATAATGCGACCGCTGCATCAGCGGCGCGCTCAATCCGGCCCTGAAATTGACCAGCAGCATCGTCGTGGTTCCGACCACGGCGTCGGCAAGGGCCTCGACGAACTCCTCGCTCGCCGGATCGATCCAGTGCAGATCGTCGATCAGGACGACCGTCACATTGTCACGAGGTGCGGCGCGTACCAGTTCGCCGACGAAATCGAGCAATTGGGCCTTGCGGGCCTTGGGATCCAGTTTCGGCGCGGGCTGGTGCGGGTCCGCCAGACCGAGGAATTCCAGCAGCACGGGTGCCAGATGATCGGAGACCGGCATTGCCGCCAGCCGGTCGAAGATACGGCGGCGCGAAACGTCCGGCGCTTCCTCCTTGATGCGAAGCCCGAAAATATCCCGAAGCAGCGCCAGCACCGGCTGAAACGGCGTTGCGCGGCCGTGCGCGAGCACACGCGCCTCGAAGACGCGGATGCCCTTGCTACGACAACTCTCGGCAAATTCGAAGCAAAGGCGACTCTTTCCAATGCCGGCTTCGCCGACGACACCGACCGCCCGGCCATCTCCCTTGCGGGTGTTCTCGAGTTCAGCCGTCAGCGCCGCAAACTCGTCGGCGCGGCCGGTCAAGGGACTCAACCGTCGTCCGGTCCGGAATACACCGCTCGACGGCGCATGCTGAAGGCCCCTCAGCCTGAGCACCTCGACGGGAGCCGCGAGCCCCCGAATGGCCTGCTCGCCAAGCGACTCCACCTCCACGAACTGCTTTGCGACAGCGTAGGTTTCCCTCGAGACCAGAATGGTGCCGGGCTCGGCAAGGTGCTCCAGTCGACTGGCGAGGTGCACGTTCGCGCCCGCGGCGTCATAGGTTTGATAGATGCCGTGCTCGATGGCCTGGAAGACGACCTCACCGGTATGGACGCCGACGCGGATTTGCATATCGACGTCATGCAGCCGCTTGACGTCATCCTGCATCGCCAGCGCCGCGAGACAGCCCCGAACGGCGTGATCCTCATGAGGCTGCGGGGCGCCGAACATCGCCATGACGCCGTCGCCTTGGGCCTTGTTGACGACGCCGCCGTAGCGGTGAACGGCCTCGTTCATCAGGTCGAGCACCGGCTGCAAGCGCCGCATGCCCAGTTCGGGATCTCCGAGGCTATCGATGATGCCCGTCGAGTTGCTGATATCGGCGAAAAGGATCGTGAGGCGCTTCCGCTCCCCACCCTTGGCATGCAGGCTCCTCAGCGCATGCTCGTGCGACGGCTGAACCCGGGTCGCGTCAATCGCCGTCGTCAACGCAGCGCCGCACTTTCCGCAAAAGCGGCTGCTTGATCCGTTCAGGTGGCCGCAAGCTTCACACGTAATTCCGAGAGAGGCCCCGCACCCTTCGCAATACTCATTGGTCGCCCTGTTCTGACAACCGCAACGCAAACATTGCATCGTAGGCCTCTTAAAGAGAGCTGCAGACGCAGGCAACCGCAACAAGTCTTAAAAACAACGCGACAATGATCACAATCGGGTATCGCTGTGAAGCTTAGCAAAGCCGCCTGCACCTGTCGTGCCATTTTATGGCGCACGTGCAGATTGCGCCAAAACGGCAGTCGACGCCGCATCCGATCACAAGTTGCGTGGCCGTTGGCGTCGAGCACACAGGTTGTATTGGCTAGGTCTGCAACGCGTGGCTCTCATGGCCGAAATAGGCGCGCTCGAGCCGATGCGCGAGGCCGCTCTCTCCGGTCGGCGCCTCCAGCGCGATCGCACCCTGCACCAGCGCGTAGACGCGATCGGCGCAGGCGAGCGCCTTCTCCAAGAGCTGCTCGACCAGCAGCACGGAGGTGCCCTGCTCGCGCAGCCGGCCGATGACGTTGAGGACGCGATCGACCAGCACCGGCGACAGTCCCGCGGACGGCTCGTCGAGCATCAACAGCCGCGGCCGGCGGACCAGGCCCTGCGCCACCGTCAGCATCTGCTGCTGCCCGCCCGACAGCGCGCCGCCGCGTTCATGCCGCTTCTCGGCGATCTCGGGAAAGAACGCCAACGCCTCCTCGATGCGCACGGCACGCTCGGCGCGCGGCAGGTCATAGCCGGCGAGCAGCAAATTGTCGGTCACCGATATCTGCGTGAACACGCGATGTCCCTCGATCACATGCACGAGCCCGGCCCGCGCGGCATCGCGTGGCGTGGCGTTGGTCATGTCGCGGTCGCCGAACCGGATTTGTCCGGCAGTGACGGGCAACAGTCCGGACATCGCGCGCAGCAGCGTGGTCTTGCCGGCCCCGTTGGGCCCGAGCAGCGCCACGACCTCGCCGGCGGCAATCGTGATGTCGATGCCGTGCAGCACACGGATCTTGCCATAGCCGGACTCCAGCCGATTGACCGAGAGCAACGGTTCAGCCGCCGAGATAGGCACTGACGACCTCCTTGTGGACGCGGATTTCCGCCGGGGTTCCCGCCGCCAGCGTCCGGCCCAGATTGAGCACGGTGACCTGGTGGCAGATATCGAAGATCAGATCGGCATGGTGCTCGACCAGCAGCACACCGGTACCGCGGCCGCAGACCGCCTTGATCAGGCTGGAGAGTCGCTCGATCTCGTCATTGGAGAGACCCGCGGCGGGCTCGTCGAGCAGCAGGAAGTCCGGATCGAGCATCAGCGCCCGCGCGATCTCGATGAAGCGCAATTCGCTGTGCTGCAGGCGATCGGCGCGGATGTCGGCGAGCGCCTCGAGGCCGACGACGCCGAGCAGCGCGTGCGCCTTGGCGGCGAACAGACGCTCGTCGGCGCCGTTGCGCGGCAGTGCGAGCATCGCCTCGACGAAATTGGCCCGGCCCTCGATCGAGCCGCCGATCATGACGTTCTCCAGCACCGAGGCTTCGCCGATCACGCGCGGCGTCTGGAAGGTGCGCGCGATGCCGCACGCGGCGCGCTTGACCGGCTGGCCCGCGGCCAGGACTTCGCCGCCAAGCATCATGGTGCCGGCCTTGGCGGCGTAATAGCCCGAGATCACGTTGAGCGTCGTGGTCTTGCCGCTGCCGTTCGGTCCGATCAGTCCGTGGATCGCGCCGGGCGCGATATCGAGATCGAGGCCGTCGATCGCCTTCACATTTCCGAAGTTCAGCGCGATGCCGCGCAGCTGCAGCGTCTTGCCGCCGTCCCTGCGGCGCACGATGTCGGTGAGTGCAGCGGGACGCGGAACGATGGCGCGGTTGCTGGCGAGCGGCCGGCGGTTGCGGAAATCGAGCAGCGCCGCGATGCCGCCGGGCATCACCAGCACGATCACGAGCAGCAGCACCGCGTAGAGGAAGGTCGACCACGCCGCGAGCGGTGCCGCGATCTCGGGCAGGATGGTCAGGATGATGGTGCCGAGCATGGGCCCGAGGATCGAGCCGCGGCCGCCGATCAGGATCGCGATGAAGAACAGCACCGAGAGATCGAAAGTGAACGCATCGGGCGTGATGTAGGTCTGCAGGGTCGCGAACAATCCGCCGGCGATCGCCGCCAGCGCGCCGGCGAACAGGAAGATCGCGATCAGCATTTTCGGCTTGGAGATGCCGCTGGCCTCAGCGGCGACCTCGGCGTCGCGCACCGCGATCAGCGCGCGGCCGAACCGGCTGCGCGCGACATTGGCGCTCATCCAGGTGGTCAGCGCGGCGACGGCGATGCATAGGGCGTAGAAGCCCCACGGCGTATTGAACGGCGGCGGGAATTCCGGACCTGCAATGCCAATGCCGCCGCCGGTCACGCTCTGCCAGGCCAGCGCGATCTGGGTCACGATGGTGGCAAAGCCGAGCGTCGACATGGCGAAGTAGAAGGTGCGCAGGCGCAGGGCCGGCAGGCCGACGACCACGCCGAAGATCGCGCCGATCAGGCCGGCGATCGGCAAGGCGACGAATACCGGAAGCGCCGGCATCACGTTGCCGGCAACCAGCACGCTCGTCGTGTAGGCGCCGAGCGTCAGCAGCGCGACATAGCCGATCGCAAGATGACCGGCGAAGCCGACCACCAGATTGAGGCCCGACACCAGCACCCAGTAGATCGCCATGCGGGTACCGATCAGCACCCAGTAATCGTTGCTGACGAACGGCAGCAGCACCGCCGCCACCAGAATGCCGAGGAACGGCAGGACGTGCGGCAGCGCGGCGCGCCACACGCCGCTGTCGGTTCGGGACGGCGTGGCCACGACCGACGTCATCACACTCTCCGCGCGGTCGAGGCGCCGAACAGCCCTTGCGGCGCGGCGAGCAGCACCACGATGAACAGCGTGAACACCGCGACCGAGGAGAAGATGCCGCCGACCAGGAAGTTCGCGGCCTGCTGGAACAGGCCGAGCGCCAGCCCGCCGATGATCGCGCCTCTGTTATTGCCGAGCCCGCCCAGCGCCACCGGCACGAAGCCGTAGAAATTGAGCAGCGCTCCGTTGGCGAAGAAGGCGAGCAGCAACTGCCCGCCGGAAAATCCGGCGATGCCGCCGACCACGCCGGCAAGCGCGTAGCTCGCGACCCGCAGATTGCGCTCCGGCAGGCCGAGCGCCCGCGCCGCAAAATTATCCTCGGCGATGGCCAGGAACGCGCGGCCGACCAGGGTGCGGCGGTAGAGATATTCAAGGCCGATAATGGTGACGGCGCAGGCGAGGACCGGCAGCCAGAATTTCTCGTCGAGGATGCCCTCGCCGAATCCTGCGATGCGCGGGAACGGTTGCGGCTCGGTGCCCCATTTGATCGCGGTGATTTGCTGGATCATCAGCGCGACCGCGAGGGTCGAGAGCACGTAGAGATGCTGGTCGAGGCTCTTGAGCACCGGCCGCACCGCGACGAATTCGGTGATGATTCCGATCACCGCGCAGCAGAGCAGCGTCAGCACGAAGCCGACGGCAATGGGCAGGCCGAGTCTCAGCGTGAACATCGAGCCGAACACGCCGCCCAGCATCGCCAGCTGGCCGGCGGTGAAGCTCATCACCCGCGAGGTCGAGAACATCGTGTTGTAGGTGACGCCGACGAGCGCGTAGATTGCGCCCGCCGCGAGACCGGATGCAAGGATCGAGGCCAGCATCGGCTGCGCCCTCGCCCTTCTATGTATACCCCGGCGCCAGCGCGAAGGTGCCGTCTTTGGCGGTAGAGGCTTCCGACATCACGATCTCTTCGGTCAAATAGCCGTTGTGCTCGGTCGGCGAGAAGCGGTAATTGCCGAAATAGCCGGGATAGGTCGACAGCGTGTTCCAGTACTTGATGATGCCGGCGCTGTCGGTCGAGCCGCTTTCGGCGACCGCCTTGGCGATCAGCTCGATGCAATCGATGCCGCCCGCGACCCACCACAACAGCGTGTCGTTCAGCGCGATGTTGGCCTTGGTCAGGCGCGCGACCAGGTCCGCGCTCTTCGGCGGCAGCTTGCCGGCGCCGTCATAGCTGCAGCTCTTGTAGCCGATCGCGTAGACCTTCTTCCAGTTCTCCGGCTTGGCGACCAGGCTCGCAAGCTCGCCCGACGCCATCGAGGGATGCCCGACAAAGGGCACGTCCCAGTTCATCGCGGCGCGGGTGTTGAACATGCGCGCCTCCATGCCGGTCGAGACGCTCCACACCACGATCGCTTCCGCGCCGGCATTCTTGGCGCGCAGCATGTCCGGCGTCATGTCGGGCTGCGTGGCGTCGATATTGGCCTGATAGGCCACCTCGGCGCCGTCCTTCTTGAACGCCGCGACGGAGGCGCCGACCGCGGTGACGCCATAGCCGGTGGTGTCGCCGATCACCGCGACCTTCTTCACCTTGAGGATCTTGAGACAGTAATTGCGCACGGCATCGTCCCATTGGTTGTTCGACGGCGCGATGCGGAACGCATTGGGGAACTTGACCGGGTCGATCAGGGTCTCGACGACGCAGGGATGCAGGTCCGGCATCTTGGCGCGCGCCATGATCGGCGTCGTCGCCAGCGCCTCGCCCGAGTTCAGCGGACCCCAGATCGCGTGCACCTTGGCCTGGCTGATCAGCTCCTGCGTGGCGTTCACCGCCTTGGTCGGATCGCCCTGGGTATCGCGCATCACAAGCTCGATCTTGCGGCCCTTCACCCCGCCGGCGCCGTTGATGGCGTCGACCGCGAAGTTGACGCCGCGATTGAAGCCGACGGTCGGCGCCGAGCTCGGGCCGGTGATCGCCGCGAGACAGCCGATCTTGATCGGTTCCGATTGTGCGATGGCTGGCGCCGGGAAGGAAAATGATGCGGCGCTAAATGCACCGGCGCTGCCCAACAAAACGTCACGGCGTGAAATAGCCAAGTGATGCCTCCCTGTTTCCCTCTCGGCGCCCGTCGTTTGTTGCGGGACGTCCGTTCATTGATTGTCCGCGCGCTCAGGGGCCGCGGTTATGCGGGCCAAGTCTGGGCCGGATGCGAAGCTCTTGTCCAGCCCCGCGAACGACATTGGGCTTCGCCAAACTTTCATGGCCGAGGCCGCCGCGTCCAGTAGCCGGCATTGACCGCGCCGACGGGTATCTCGCCGGCAACGATCTTCGCAACCTGGCGTACCGTCTCCGACGACTGATGCTCGATCGCCTGCGGCGTCAGGCCGCCGACATGCGGCGTTGCGATCACATTGTGCAGCTTCGCAAGCTCGGGCGTCGGCATCTGGTCCGGCGCGCGGCCGACATCCATCGCGGCACCCGCAATGCGGCCATCGCGCAGCGCGGCCGACAGCGCCGCCTCGTCGACGAGGTTTCCGCGCGAAAGGTTGATGAAAAATGCGTGCTTCGGCATCCGCGCCAGCGCGGCCTGCCCGATCAGGTTCTCGGTCTGCGCGTTGGCGATCGCGAGACAGACAACGTAGTCGGCGCGCGCCAGCAGATCGTCGAGCGGCAGATGCGCGATCGCCGCATCGTCCGGCGTCACGAAGGGATCGGCGACCAGCACATTCATGCCGAGCACTTTTGCGATCCCGGCAAGATAGCGCCCGATGCTGCCATAGCCGATGATGCCGATCGTACTTCCCGCAAGCTGGCGGCCCATCACGACCTCGGGCGCCCTGCCCGCGTGATAATCCGCGGTGGCGCGCGAGACGCCGCGCGACAGATCGACCATGAAGCCGAGCGCGAGCTCGGCGACCGACTGGACGAAGCCGGCGCTCGCCTGCGTCACCAGCACGCCGGCGGCGGAGGCCGCAGCCACGTCGATGTTGCGGATATCGACCGCGCAGCGCACGAACGCGCGCAGCTTCGGCAGCTGCGGAAAAATCGCTCCCGGCCCCTGCGTCATGCGGTCGGCGACGATGATGTCGACATCGGCCGCGGCCTCGACCAGCGCCGCCGCATCGAGCGCGTCCTCGCCCTCGTGCAGCTTGACGTCGGCGACCGCGCGCAGGCCGTTCAGGCTGCGCTCGCCATAATAGTCGCGGCGCATCTGCGGGGTATGGGCAAGCAGCACCTTCACGATCCCACCCCCCTAGTAGCCGAGCGCATGCGGCAAGGCCGTGCTGATGGCGGGCACGAAGGCGATCACCAGCAGGCACAGCAACAGCAGGCCGAGATAACCCGCGATCGGCTTGATGGTCTGCTCGATCGGCACGTTGCCGATCAGGCAGGCGCCGTAGAGCCCAAGGCCGAGTGGCGGAGCAAAGAGCCCGAGCCCCATCGCGATCACAAGCACGACGCCGAAATGCAGCGGATCGATGCCGAGCTTGACGGCAACCGGCAGCAGCAGCGGGCCGAAAATGATCAGCGCCGCGGCGCCTTCGAGCACCGAGCCCATCACCACCAGCACCAGGATCGACAGCAGCATGAACAGCCAGACGCCGTGGCTGCCCGAGATCGCCAGCATGAGGTCGCCGACGGCATGCGGCACCTGCTGCAGCGTCAGGATGAAGGCCAGCGACTGCGCCGCGGCGACGATGAACAGCACCAGCCCCGAACGAACAGCCGCATGCACGAAGCAATGCGCCAGACTCCTCGCACCGAGCTCGCGGAACAGCAGGCTGCCGACGGCGATGGCGTAGACCGCGGCGAAGGCGGAAATCTCGGTCGCGGTGGCAAAGCCGCTCTTGAAGCCGAAGAAGATCATGAAGATCAGCCCGAACGAGGCGATCGCACCGGTCCAGAGCCCGGATACCGCGGCGCGCGGCTCGGCTTCCACGTTCGTGGCAGGACGCTTGCCGAAGATGATCGACACCGCGATCAGCGCCAGCGCCATCAGCGCGGCCGGCAACATGCCGGCCACGAACAGTCCGCCGATCGACAGGTTGGCGACGAAGCCGAGGATGATGAGGTTGATGCAAGGCGGAATGGTCTCCGCCATGACCGCGGAGGCGGCGAGCAGCGCCACCGCCCCGCCCGGGTTCTGCCGCGAGCGGCGCGCCGCCGGGATCAACACCGAGCCGACCGCGGCAACGTCGGCCATCTTGGAGCCCGAGATGCCGGAGAACAGCACCATCGACATCACCATGACGACGTTGAGCCCGCCGCGCATCCGTCCGACCGCGCGCTGCAGCAGCTCGATCAGCCGGACCGACATGCCGTTGGCTTCCATCAGGTAGCCGACCAGGATGAAGAACGGGATCGCGAGCAGCACGAAATTGTCGATGCCGCGCGCCATCTGCTGGGCGAAGATCACGCCGGGCAGCGTGCCCTCGGCCCAGATGAAGATCAGCGCCGCCAGCGCCAGCGCAAAGCCGATCGGCAGTCCGCCGAACAGCGTGAGGAAGAAGCCGATCAGCATCAACGTTTGCGATGACGGTACGGACGATGGTGCGAATGCATCCCAGGCGAGATAGAGACCCACGATGACGGCAGTCGCGACGATGGCCACCGTCATGTCGCGCAACGGCCGGCCACAGAACGTCTCGAACGCGAAGATCGTCATGAACGCCGCGCCGACGCCCATCGGATAGAACGTCCATTCCAGCGGCAGGCCGGAGCCGGAGGTCTGACCGGTGGTCAGCCAGCCCATCTTGACGGCGTTGAACGCGACATAGCCGGCAATGATGGTGACAAGCAGCGCACCGACCGCGTCGACCACCCGCCGCACGCCCGGCGGCAGCATGTTGACGAAGAAGGCGACGCCGAGATTTTCGGCGCGGGCGAGCGCGCTTGCCGCGCCGAAAAAGCTCGACCCGACCATCAGGCCGCGGGCGCCGTCGTCGGACCATTCGACCGGCGCGTTGAACAGGAAGCGGGCCAGCACCGCGACGCAGACCACCACGAGATCGGCGGCAAGCAGGAGCGCGGCGATCGCGTCGCTGACGGCGAGCAGCGGTGCCGTGATCCGATCGGCGCTGCTTCTCGCCTCGACTGCGGCGACTGACATGCGCCGACCTCAGGTCTGGGTGGCGCGGATCAGGTCGACGACGGCCTTGGCCTCGGGCCGCGTCTTGATGAAATTGTCGGTCTGCGGCAGCACGCGCTTGCGGAATGCCTCCTTGTCGCATTCGACGAAGGTGACGCCCTTCTCCACCAACGCCGCCAGCGCCTCCTTTTCCACCGCAAGGCCGTGCGCGCGGGTGTCGACCGCGGCCTTGTTCGCCGCGTCGAGAAAGCCTTCGCGCAGCTTGGAAGCCATGCGGTTGAAGCTGGTGTCGCTGAAATAGACCGCGAGCGGCGAGAAGATGTGCTGGGTCAGCGCATAGTGCTTCGCGGTCTCGTAGAACTTGCTCGCCAGGATGGTCGGCGGATCGTGTTCAAGGCCGTCGAGCACGCCGGCCTGCAGCGCCGTATAGATCTCGCCGAACGCCAGCGGCGTTGCGGCGGCGCCCATCAGCCGCAGGCACTCGGTGATGATCGGATTGGGCAAGGTGCGGATTTTCAGGCCGGCGAGATCCTCCGGCGTCTTCACCGGCTTCTTCGCCAGCACGCTGCGCGCGCCGAAATTATAGGCCCAGCCGATGATATGAATGCTGGCGCCCTTGAGCAGCGCAGCCTCGATCGGCTTCGCCGCGCCGGCGTCGAACGCCTTGGTCTGCTGCTGAAAGCTGGTGAAGAGGTAACCGAGGTCGAAGGTGCCGACCAGCGGCACGAGATTCGCCGAGATCGACGAGCCCGACACCATCAGGTCGATCACCCCTAGCTTCACCGAATTGATGACGTCGATCTCCTGACCGAGCTGGTTGTCGGGGAAGAAGGTGACCTCGATCTGCTCGCCGAGTCCGTTCGCCTTCAGACTCTTGACCAGATTGTCGTAGTAGACGCGGCCATTGGCGTATTTGGGATCGTTCGGAAGCGACGACGAGCATCGCATTTTCATCACCGCAGCCTCGGCGCGGCCGATGATGGCGGGCGCGGCGGCAAGCCACGCGGTCGCTGCGACCGACGACTGCAGCACAATGCGGCGGCTCACGCGGTTCGACGTCATGATGGTGCTCCTCCCGGGGACGGATCTTTATTGTGTTGGCCACCCGCCTGACGGCGTGAGCTTGGCAGCCGATTTGTCATAATGTATGACAAAACGGATACGGTTGTGCAAGGGCGCGGCTCGGCGGCGGCGCAGGCTGCAACCGCAGCGAGGCCCTCGATGTTCCAGACATCCAACGCGTTGCGTCGGAGCGTGCATAGTCAGGTCACCGACCGCGTCGGCAGCAGCATCGTGCGCGGCGAGATCGGCGTCGGCGAAACGCTGCCGCCGGAAATCCGGATCTGCGAGATGATGGACGTCAGCCGCACCGTGGTGCGCGAGGCGATCCGCACCTTGACCGGCAAGGGCCTGATCGAGTCGCGGCCCAAGAGCGGCACGCGGGTTCGGCCGCCCGAGCAGTGGAATCAGCTCGATCCCGACGTGCTGCGCTGGCACCTCGAGACCGCGGAGATCGACCGTTACCTCGCCAAGCTGTTCCAGCTGCGCGCCGCGGTCGAGCCGGCCGCGGCAGCGCTCGCGGCGACCCATGCCGAGGAGGTCGACGTCGCCCGCATCCGCGCCGGATGCGACGGCATGGACGCTGCAGAGAGCAACGAAGAGTTCGTCGCCGCCGACATTACGTTCCACCAGGCGATCTATTTCGCCACCCGCAACGAATTCTTCTGGCCGATCGCGCAGATGTTCGAGATCACGCTGCGCCAGAGTTTTACGATCGCAGCGCCGGGCTCGCACCGTCCGCGGGCGCTGCGCGAGCACCGCGCGGTGCTGGACGCGATCGCCGCCGGAGATGCGGAGACGGCGCGCACAGCCACGGTCGTGCTGCTGACGAATTCCGCCGACGACCTGGTGCGAATCCGTGGCCGGGAGTTCGAGACGCCACGTCCAGCCAAGCGCCGATGATGTTGGTGACTGCGGTCGTGATGCGCTCACTGCTTCCACATGGTCGTCCTGGCGAAAGCAGGAACCCATACGCCGCGGCCGATGTTGTCGGTGGGACTCGTCGTTCCAGCGTCGCGCAACCTAGCTCAGCGGTGGTTATGGGTCCCGACCCCCGTGTGCAATTGCGCATTAGGCCGGGACGACAGCGAATGTGTGGTGCCGCTTGCAGGTCAAAAATCCGCATCAGTGATTGGCGCGTGAACGAGGCACCGCCGGAAGGGTTCCCTCCCCCTTGCGAGAGCGGGAGCCGCGCGGCGTGCTCGCCTCACCGTCATTCCGCGCCTGCCACGAGAGTCGACCCGCACACGGGCCTGTGACCATAGTTGAAGGCTGCGACGACGAAACTTCTGGATTGTTGGCCGCATAGACGCCAAGACAGGAACGCTATTCTGCGAAGGTTTCATTGATGCACGACGTCTCGATCCCGGCGGCCCTGATCGCCGGTCTGGTCAGCTTCCTCTCGCCCTGCGTGCTGCCGCTGGTGCCGCCCTATCTGATCTATTTGACCGGCGCGACCATCGAGCAGGTCAACCAGGACGGCGCCACCGCGGCTTCCAAGCGCGCGGTGATGACGGCGGCGCTGATGTTCGTGCTCGGCTTCTCCACCGTGTTCGTCGCGCTCGGCGCCAGCGCCTCCTTTGTCGGCGGGCTGGTGCGCGCCTGGTCGGCCGAGCTCTCGATCCTGGCGGGCATCGTCATCATCATCATGGGCCTGCACTTCCTCGGCGTGACCCGGATCGGCCTGCTGATGCGCGAGGGGCGGCTGACCGCGCCGAAGCCGGTCGGGCTGTGGGGCGCCTACGTCATGGGCCTGGCCTTCGCCTTCGGCTGGACGCCATGCATCGGGCCGATCCTCGCCGCGATCCTCTCGATCGCGGCCGCGGAGGCCACGGTGACGAAGGGCGCCGGCCTGCTCGCGGTCTATTCCGCCGGGCTCGGCATCCCGTTCCTGCTTGCGGCCTTCATGGTCAAGCAGTTCTCCTCGCTGTTCGCGCGGATGAAGCGCCATCTCGACACCGTCGAGCGGGTGATGGGCGTGCTGATGGTGGTCACCGGCATCGGCTTCCTGACCGGCGCAGTCTCGAGCGTCAGCGTCTGGCTGCTGGAAACCTTCCCGGCGCTGCAAAATATCGGCTAGGCCTTCACGCCGACGCAGGGTGCCGTCGGCTGGCTTTTGGCCGCGCGATGTCGGACTATCGGGGAATCGCCGCAATCCTCACGGGGCACCGATGGGCCAGGATCGTCAGACACGCGCCAGCTGGCCGGTCTTCCGTTCGCTCACGTCGTTCCGGCCAAGCGACCTGCCGGGTGACCTGATCGCCGGGCTGACGCTCGCCGCGATTGCGATCCCGGAGCAGATGGCGACCGCGCGGCTCGGCGGCTTCTCGCCGCAGATCGGCTTCTTCGCCTTCATGGCCGGCTCGCTCGGCTTTGCGATGTTCGGCGCCAACCGCTTCCTGTCCTGCGGCGCCGACTCCACGATCACGCCGATCTTCGCCGGCGGCCTTGCGCTGATGGCGACCGCCGGCTCGCCGGACTATCAAGCACTGGCGATGGCGCTGGCGCTGATGGTCGGCGCGATCATGATCGCCGGCAGCCTGTTCAAGCTCGGCTGGATCGCCAATTTACTGTCGACCCCGGTGACGGTCGGCTTCCTCGCCGGCATCTCGGTCCACATCCTGGTCTCGCAATTACCCGGCGTGCTCGGCCTGACCACGCCGGACGGGCCGACGCTCTACAAGCTCGGGGTGCTCACCGAGGAGATCGGTCAAACCAATTTCTACACGCTGGCGATCGGCCTCGGCGTGCTGGCGCTGGTCGCCGGATCGGAGAAGATCAGCGCACGCATTCCGGGCGCGCTGATCGGCCTCGTCGTGGCCACCGTCGCCGTGATCGCTGGCCATCTCGAAAGCAAGGGCGTCAAGGTGGTCGGCACCGTGCCCGGGACGCTGCCGACGCCATCGTTTCCGGACATCGCGCCGGAGCGATGGATCAAGCTGTTGTCGCTGGCGATCCTGATCGCGGTTGTCGTCATGGTGCAGACCGCGGCGACGACGCGCTCGTTCCTGTCCGATCCGGACAAGCCGGCCGACGTCGATCGCGACTTCCTCGGCGCCGGTGCCGGCAGCCTGCTGTCCGGGCTGTTCGGCGCCTTTCCGGTCAACGCCAGCCCGCCGCGGACCGGCATCGTGTCGGAGACCGGCGGACGCACGCAGCTCTCGGGGCTGTTTGCCGCGGCCATCGTGCTCGCGCTGCTCGCGTTCGGCGCGACGCTGCTGCGGCACGTGCCCGACGCGGCACTCGGGGGCGTGCTGCTGTTCGTGGCGCTGCGCATCATCCGCGTCACGCAGATCGTCGCGATCTTCCGCCAGTCGTTCCATGAATTCCTGCTGGTGGTGGCGACGGCAGCCGCGATCATCGTGCTGCCGATCGAGCAAGGCGTCGCCGTCGGCATCGCCTTGTCGCTGCTGCACGGCATCTGGACCACGACGCGCGGCCAGCTGGCCGAATTCGTCCATGTGCCCGGCACCACGATCTGGTGGCCGACGGGCCCGCACGTCACAGGCGAGCGCACGCCCGGCATTGCCGTCGTCGGCCTGCAGGCGCCGCTGTCGTTCCTCAACGCGGAAAGCTTCCACAGCGGCGTGCTCAAGACCATCGGCGGGGCGACGCCCAAGCCGCGGCTGCTGGTGATCGAGGCCAGCGGCATGATCGAGATCGATTTCACGGCGGCGCAGGCGCTGCGCGACCTGTTTCGCGAATGCCGCGATGACGGCGTGACGGTGGCGGTGGCGCGGCTCGAATCCGAGCGCGCGCAGGATGCGTTCGAGCGCTTCGGTCTCTACGAGGTGTTGCCGCGGGACCATGTCTTCCACAGTGTCGACGAAGCGATCCGCACGCTCGGCGGACAGGCGTAGAGGTTGGTGAGATCAGTAGCCCGCATGAGCGAAGCGATACCCGGGAAATCCGTTCCCGCATATCGCTTCGCTCATGCGGGCTACGCACGATCCTCCGTCATTGCGCGCAAAGCGAAGCAATCCATCGTGTGGCATATGCGGAAGCATGGATTGCCTCGTCGCTATCGCTCCTCGCAATGACGGAGCTACAAATTGCTGAGTAGCCCGGATGAAGCGAAGCGCGATCCGGGATTTCTCGCGCATTGATGAACCGTCCCGGATTTCGCTTACGCTCCATCCGGGCTACCGGACGACTTCAGGCCTGCTCACCCTCGAGCGTCGGATGCTCCCTCAGGACCTCCGCCTTGATCGAGCCCGCGTGGATGGCGCGCAGCAACGCCCGCCCCGTCTTGATGTTGTTGGCCCTCATGCAGAGACCGACGATCTCGCGCACCGCGGAATCTCGCACCAGCTCGTCGGAGATCCTCATCGCGGTCTCCATCGCGACCTTGGCGGCACGCTCGTAGCGATCACGCTCGATCTGCTGCTTCTTCGCTGAGCGCTTGTCGGGCGAGCCGACCGCCTCGGCACAGCCGGCGGCATCGCGGCAGATCGCACGGATCCGCTGCGCAGCTTCGATGTCGCCGAGCGGGTGCGCGACGGGATCGTCCCAGATATCCTTGTGCTCGTCCTTGCTGAACCACCACATCGCCGCACCTTGAAAGCACGGCAAACATAGCTGGCCTTGGCGCAACCTGTGAACCGCAGAGTCGACTCGGTGCCGAGCAAGAGGTGCACACTATGGCCCGGCGGCCACACCCGCGGCCGATCCGCGCGCGAATTGATGTCGAACTCATGGAATAATGCCCGTTTCGGTTCTGATTGCGTCAGGGCCGAGGCTGCGGGGATTTCGCTCGCCGCGTTTTCACGCGAACCGCCGAGGCTCTAAGCCGATCGTTTCGGCCCGATCGCCTCGAACTGCGCCTTTTGCTCATCGCTGAGCGTGGCGTAGAAATTTTCGAGCGCGGCGCGGACATCCTTGACCGCCTGCAGCATGACGTCGAGCCGCCTGGCAACGAAGGCAAGACGTGCGGGCGGGGTCATCGCCTCATTGGTCTGGCACGCGGCCTTCAGCTTCCGCGCGGCGTCGGCGCTGGCATCCTGCAGCGCCTGGAGCGCACCGCGCTGGGCGTCGCTGAGCTGCAGCCGCGCCTCGATCTCGCCGGTCGGCCATTCCTGCATCGCCGGCTGTGCGGCGCCGCAGCTCTGGGCGACCGTCGCGTTCGGATCGCGCGCCGCGGCTTCCTTGCGCTGGTTCTCGGCAAGCGCGTTGAGCCGCGCTTTCTGCTCGTCATCGAGCAGGCCGTAGAATTTGTCCAGCGGAGGCTTCACGATTCCGACCGCGGTGACCATCGCTTCGATCCGCTGCTGCATGGCGGCGAGGCGGTTCGGGGCCGTCAACACCACCTGCGCGGGACATGCCGCGCGAATCACCTGGGCCGCCGCGAGCGACGCGTTGCCGAGCTCGCCGAGCGCCACCGATTGCGCTTCGGTCGGCTGCACCGTATCCGCGATCTGATCCACCGGCAGGCCGGCGACCGAACGGCTGTCATTGCCGCACATCTGCTCGATGCGCCCACCGCCGCGGTAACGGCGGCCCGTCCGGCGCTCCGGCAGATAGGCCCTGAGATCGTCATACCCATAGGGCCCGAAGATGCCGGCATAGATGTCCGGATAGCCGTAGCCCCAGAATCCGATGTCGTCGCCCCAGATCGCGTAGTCGTAGATGTCGTTGTACGCGAACGGCCAGAACAGCGGGCCGACCCAGCCATAGCCGCCGCCGGGATGCTGCCACCAGCCGTTGGCCACCGCCCCGCCGTGCCAGCCGGCGAGCGCCGCGGCCGCGGCGATCTGCGCACGCGCCGCCGGGTTGCTCAACAGCCGGCCGTTGCGCAATGCGCCGTTGCGCGACAGCGAGCTGAACGCATTGCGCATATGGCCTGGTGCGATTGCGGCATTGCGCATCCGGCCGAAATTGCCACCCCCGCGCGATGCGAAGGCGCCATGGCCGGCGAAGCCTGATCGCGAGATCGCGTGCGAGCGGCCGAACCCGCCATGATGGCCGCCGCCGAAATGCATGTGGCCGAAGCCATGCCCGCCGCGTCCATGGCCACCACCGTGGCCATGGCCACCACCATGCCCATGGCCGCCACCATGTCCTCCGCCATGGCCGCCGCCGTGTCCGCCGCCGCCTCGAGCGATCGCATCGCCCGACAGCGCCATCGCAAGCACCACGACCGCAATTCCGATTGCCCGTCCGATCACGGCGTTCCCTCCGCGCACCGCACATATCGCGGCAACACAAGAGAGACGCCGGGCGGGCAGAAAAGTTCCGCGCGTGACACGCGCCGCGCGCGGGCTCGCGAACGCTGCGCGGCGTGACGACGCCTCAAGCGGCCGGGACGATCTTTCCGGGATTGAAGATGTTTTGCGGGTCGAGGGCCTGCTTCAGCGCCCGCATCGCGTCGAGCGCCTCCGGCCCGAGTTCGGCCTGCAAGTACTTCTGCTTGCCCTGCCCGATGCCGTGCTCGCCGGTGCAGGTGCCGTCCATGGCCTGGGCGCGCTCGACCAGGCGGTGCATGAACTCCTCGCCGCGCGCCATCTCGCCGTTGTCGTTGACGTCGCAGAGCAGCGAGCAGTGGAAGTTGCCGTCGCCGACATGGCCGACGATCGGCGACAGCAGGTTGAGCCGCTGCAGATCCTCCTCGGTCTCGGTGACGCAGTCGGCAAGCCGCGAGATCGGCACGCAGACGTCGGTGGCGACAACGCCGATGCTGTCGCCGGGGCGCAGCGCCTTGACGGACCAGTAAGCATCGTGCCGGGCCTGCCACAGCTTGGTGCGGTCTTCCGGCTTGGTGGTCCAGGTGAAGTCGCCGCCGCCGCATTCGGCGGCGATGTCGCGGAAATTCTTCGACTGCTCGGCAACCTCGACCTCGCTGCCGTGGAATTCCAGCAGCAGCAGCGGCGTCTCCGGCAGCGACAGCTTTGAGTAGCTGTTGCAGGCTTTCACCTGCGCGGCATTGAGCAGCTCGATCCGGGCGACCGGAATGCCGGTCTGGATCGCAAGGATCGTGGCCTGGCAGGCGCCACGCACCGTGTCGAACGAACAGGCCGCCGCCGCGATGGTGTCGGGAATGCCGCGCAGGCGGATGGTCAGTTCGGAGATGATCCCGAGCGTGCCCTCGGCGCCGACGAACAGATGCGTCAGG
Source organism: Bradyrhizobium sp. USDA 4504 (assembly GCF_054063995.1). Lineage (NCBI taxonomy): Bacteria > Pseudomonadati > Pseudomonadota > Alphaproteobacteria > Hyphomicrobiales > Nitrobacteraceae > Bradyrhizobium > Bradyrhizobium sp. USDA 4504. The sequence goes on from NZ_JBSSGV010000001.1 coordinate 4,663,231, forward strand.
TCGTAACCGGCCGACGACTTCTTGGCGCGCGTGCCTGTCGTGATGATCTCGCCGTCGCCGCGCACCACCTTCAGCGCCAGCACGTTCTCGCGCATGGTGCCGTAGCGCACCGCGTTGGTGCCAGAGGCACGGGTCGAGGTCATGCCGCCGAGCGAGGCATCGGCGCCGGGATCGATCGGAAAGAACAGGCCCTGGTCGCGCAGATGCTCGTTGAGCGCCTTCCGCGTCACGCCGGGCTGGATTACGCAGTCGAGGTCCTCGGCATGGACCTCGAGCACCTTGTTCATGTCGCGCAGATCGATGCAGATGCCGCCCGCGGGCGCGTTGACCTGCCCCTCGAGCGAGGTTCCGGTGCCGAAGGCGATGACCGGCACGCGATTGGCGGCGCAAATCCGCACCACGTCCTGGATGTCAGCGGTTTCCTGCGCCATCACGACGGCGTCCGGCGGCTGGGTCGGCAGCCATGTGGTGGTATGGGCGTGCTGCTCGCGCACCGCCTGCGACGTGACGAGCCGGTTGCCGAACCGCGCCGCCAGCGCGTCGATCGCGCGCTTCAGGGCCTGCGGATCAGGTCGCGTCACATAGCCCGAAATCGTTGTCGCCACGTCAAATTTCCTCCCACCCTTAGCCGACCGTGGCAAAGCTTGTATAAGGGGTCAAGAGAGCCTGACTTGAAAAAGTGGACGCCGGAGTCACAGAAAAGCTCATGCTCGAACGCCAACGAACCGGGGACGGATCATGACTTCAGCGACTGCCACCAGCGAGATGCCGCTTCCATCGGCCCCGTTCAGATCCTCGGTGATGCAGATCGAGCCGCAATGGATCGACTACAACGGCCATCTCAACATGGCCTACTACAACGTGATGTTCGACCGCGCCATCGACGAGATGTGGCTGCAGCTCGGCATCGGGCCGGACTACATGAAGGCGCGGCACTGCTCGACCTTCACCGCCGAGTGCCACGTCCGCTATCTCCGCGAGATTCATCTCGGCGATCCCGTGCAGGTCCAGGTCTACCTGCTCGGCGCTGACGAGAAGCGGCTGCACACGTTCGAGGAGCTGCGCCATGCCACCGAAGGCTGGCTCTCCGCGACCTCGGAAAATCTCACGCTGCACATCGACATGGAGGCGCGCAAGGTAGCGCCGTTTCCGCCCGATATCCGCGCCCGCGCGCAAGCGATCGTGGACAGCTATGTGGGCGTATCGCGTCCCGAGGGCATCGGCCGCAACGTGGCGATGCCCTCGGCGAAATAACTTGCCGTTTTCAAGCGAAGCGGCCGCCGGTTCGCGGCCTCGCTAGACCCTTGTGCGGCCGCGTACCAATCCGACCACCGCCGACACCAGAAACAGGATGACGGCGATGAAGAAGATCGCCTTGGCGATTTCGACGGAGGCGCCGGCGATGCCGCCAAAGCCCAAAATGCCCGCGATCAGGGCGATGACCAGGAACGTGACGACCCAGCTCAGCATGATCAAAACTCCGCTTCGTTTTCCCTGTTGTTGCTCGGCGCGAACCTCTGCCCGGCGCCGCACCTGTTGAAACAATCCGGCGGGGAAATGCTGGTTCCTGAGCATGAAACCGCGAAATTTTCGCCGATTTCCGGAACCGCGATTGACTGCGGGCTGCTGCCAAAGCGTTCCTGTCGATCGCGATAAAACCTGTCAAAACGGCCGATCAGGCCCTATATGGCCTTCAATCCCTGTTAAGAAGGCTCCCCTTCACCATCCTGCGGTGCCATCGTGGGGCCGAGACGATTCGCCAATGACCGAGCCGAGCAAATTGCCCCATCACGGCGTTCCCGAGCACCAGCCGGCGGCTGGCGGCATCGCCGCGCGTGCGCGGGCGGCGGCCGGTCCGCAATATCTGAACGGCCTCAATCCGGAGCAGCGCGAGGCGGTCGAGACGCTCGACGGTCCGGTGCTGGTGCTTGCCGGCGCCGGCACCGGCAAGACACGCGTCCTGACCACGCGCATCGCGCATATCCTGAGCCAGGGCCGCGCGCGGCCGCATGAGATCCTGTCGGTGACCTTCACCAACAAGGCGGCGCGCGAGATGAAGCTGCGGCTCGGCCAGATGCTCGGCCAGGCGGTCGAGGGCATGCCGTGGCTCGGCACCTTCCACTCGATCGGCGGCCGCATCCTGCGCATCCATGCCGAGCTGGTGCAGCTCAAGTCCAACTTCACGGTGCTCGACGTCGACGACCAGGTGCGGCTGCTGAAGCAATTGCTGCAGGCCGAGAACATCGACGACAAGCGCTGGCCAGCGCGGATGCTGGCCGGCCTGATCGACGGCTGGAAGAACCGCGGCCTGTCGCCGTCGCAGGTGCCGGCGGGCGAAGCGGCCTCGTTCGGCAACGGCAAGGGCGGCAAGATCTACGCGACCTATCAGGAGCGGCTGAAGATCCTCAACGCGGCCGATTTCGGCGACCTGCTGCTCGAGAACATCCGGCTGTTCCGCGAAAATCCGGACGTGCTGCGGCAGTACCAGAGCCGCTTCAAGTTCATCCTGGTCGACGAATATCAGGACACCAACGTCGCGCAGTATCTGTGGCTGCGCCTGCTGTCGCAGGCGCCGTCGCGGCCGGGCCAGCCGCTCTCGGCGGTGATCCCGGGCGAGCTCACCTCGCCCCGCTTGCGGGGAGAGGTCGGCGCGCAAGGCGCGCCGGGTGAGGGGGACTCTCCGCGGACTGAGCTCGAGGATAGAGCCCCTCACCCCGACCCTCTCCCCGTGAAGGACGGGGAGAGGGAGCAGACCGTTCTCAAGAACATCTGCTGCGTCGGCGACGACGACCAGTCGATCTATGGCTGGCGCGGCGCCGAAGTCGACAACATCCTGCGCTTCGAGCACGATTTCCCCGGCGCCAAGGTCATCCGCCTCGAGCGCAACTACCGCTCCACCGGCCACATCCTGGCCGCGGCCTCGCATCTGATCGCGCATAATGAAGGCCGCCTCGGCAAGACGCTGCGCACCGAGGATGTCGACGGCGAGAAGGTCACCGTCACCGGCTCCTGGGATTCGGAAGAGGAAGCGCGCGCGATCGGCGAGGAGCTCGAGGAACTGCAGCGCGCGGGCGAAAACCTCAACGACGTCGCCATCCTGGTGCGCGCCTCGTTCCAGATGCGCGAGTTCGAGGACCGCTTCGTCACGCTCGGCCTGCCCTACCGCGTGATCGGCGGGCCGCGCTTCTATGAGCGCGCCGAAATCCGCGATGCGCTGGCCTACTTGCGCACCATCAATTCACCCGCCGACGATCTCGCCTTCGAGCGCATCGTCAACGTGCCCAAACGGGGGCTCGGCGACGCCACCGTGCAGCTGCTGCATGACCATGCCCGCAAGCGCCGCATTCCGCTGTTCGAGGCGGCGCGCGCCGTGGTCGAGACCGACGAGCTGAAGCCGAAGGCGCGCGGCTCCTTGCGCGATCTCGTCATGCAGTTCGACCGCTGGCGCGCCCAGCGCGAGGTCACCTCGCATACCGAGCTCGCCGAGATCGTGCTCGACGAGAGCGGCTACACCGAGATGTGGCAGAAGGACCGCTCGGCTGATGCCGCGGGCCGGCTGGAGAACCTCAAGGAGCTGGTGCGTTCGATGGAGGAATTCGAGAACCTGCAAGGGTTTCTCGAACATATCTCGCTGGTGATGGACCGCGACGGCGAGGCCGGCGACGAGGCGGTGTCGCTGATGACGCTGCATTCGGCCAAGGGCTTGGAATTCGACAACGTGTTCCTGCCGGGCTGGGAGGAAGGCCTGTTTCCGAGCCAGCGCACGCTGGACGAACAGGGCCGCGCCGGGCTCGAGGAGGAGCGCCGCCTCGCCCATGTCGGGCTGACCCGGGCGCGCCGCCGCGCCAAGATCTATTTCGCCACCAACCGCCGCATCCATGGCACCTGGTCGACCACGATCCCCTCGCGCTTCCTCGACGAGCTGCCGGCGCACAATGTCGAAATCACCGAATCCAAGGGCGGATCGGGCTGGGGCGGCAGCGGCGGCTATGGCGCCTCGCGCTTCGACAACCTCGAATCATTCGGCTCGAGCTATTCGACCCCGGGCTGGCAGCGCGCCCAGGCCAACCGCAACCGCGGCGGCGGGGGCCGTAGCGGCAGCGGCTTCGAGGAGCGGCAATCCTCCTTTTCCTCCGAAAGCTTCAATCGCACCAAGCGCGGCCCTGTCGTGATCGAGGGCGAGCTGGTGGCGAAGTCCACCGGCACAACGTCGGATTTTTCGCTGGACGACCGGGTATTTCACCAGAAATTCGGCTACGGCCATGTGGTGAAGATCGACGGCAACAAGCTGACCATCGCCTTCGAAAAGGCCGGCGAGAAGAAGGTGGTCGACAGCTTTGTGCAACGGGTGTGACATAGCGACCTTTCTTTGGCGACCTTCTTTGGCGGTCTTCTCTGTTGGTAGCCCTTGACCCCAGTTGATTTCATGGGTTGAGATGGATCCATGGTCCGGGGGAGGTTTTTCCTTTTTGTCATCGCGCTCACCGCGCCGTCGCTGGCGGTCGCGGAGACGATGAGCTTTGGCGATTCGGCAGCCCAGCTCGCCAAGGCCTGCGGCGCAGACATCACCGCGAACTGCCGCGGCGTCAATCTCGACTCCAACCGCCTCAAGGAATGCCTGTCGCGCAACCGCGACGTGATCTCGCCGCAGTGCAAGGAGAGCTACTTCTCCACCCTCGATGCGATCCAGAAGCGGATCGCGGCGCGCGTCACCGTTGCGAATGCCTGCACCCGCGAGATCGTCAAGGTCTGCGGCGGCTCGACCAAGGAGACCAGCAAGTCGGTGCCCTGCCTCGTCAGCGCCAAGGGCCTCAGCCGCAATTGCACCCAGGCGATCAATGACGCGGGGTATCAATGATGCGGCTGTCGAGGCGAGGCTTGCGCGATCCTGGCCTTTTGGCCCTGCTGGGCACGCTGGCTTTGCTGGCGATGTCGATTGCGCCAGCGCCGGCGCAGACCGCCATCACACGCGACGACGTCATCGCCAAGCTCAATCATTTTGAGACAGATGCCGAGGTCGATGTCCCTGCGCTGCGCCAGCAGGTGGCCGAACGATCGAAGTCGCGATCGAAGAACGAGCCACCGCCCTCGAAGCGGCCGCCGATCGCTCCCGACCTGACCAAGCTGCCGACGTTTAACGTCGACATCGCGTTCGACGTCGACACGCCGATCGTGCTGCCGGAGTCGTATCAGACGGTCGGGCGGATCGCCGATGCGCTGACGCACTCCTCGCTGCTGCCCTACACCTTCCTGATCGTCGGCCACATCGAATCGACCGGACGACGCGAGAACAATGTGCTGCTGAGCCAGCGGCGCGCCGACGCGATCCGCGACATCCTGGTCAACACCTTCAAGATCACCGCGAAGCGCTTGCAGTCGGTCGGGCTCGGCGAGGAGCAGTTGCTCGACCCGACCAAACCCAACGCGCCGGTCAACAACCAGGTGCAGATCATGCTGGTCGCGAAGGTCGCCGACAGCGCGCCGCCCGCGCACCCTGCCCCGACGGCCGCCGCCAAGAAGCCGGCGAAATCAGCCAAGAAGCACTGATTGGATTGAATATCGGGGCGTCGGAACTGCGTCCCCTCCCGCCCGTATACGATGTCCCCGGGGCGAGCGGCGCCTCCACGATTTCGGAATAATAGAAGATTACCGCTGATTTGCCCGACGGGTCAAGTTGCAATATGCGCCGCCGGCCGCCGGCTCCTTTGCATGGGGTTGTTTTCGATATTTTGGTAGTGCGCCCCTGAGGCGGCAGGCTATCAGCCTCGTTCGAGCCCGGCCTCGATACGTGGACACGTGAGTTGCAGAGGCCGCAAGCGCCGTATGCAATGGCCCTGCCCGCAAGCGGGAGCGGTGCACGCTGCAGAATAAATTTCTCCCTCGCCGACCGATTGCAGAACGGACCGTGCGTTCCTATCTGGGCTGAACCCGCATCACGCGCCTGCCCGGGCCCCAATCCGCGCGCGCCCCCTCCCTCACGCTCACCGACTCTCCATGTCGCCGATCATCTCCGTATCCAATCTTTCGAAAACCTATGGCTCCGGCTTCAAGGCGCTGAAGGGCATCAATCTCGATATCGTCAAAGGCGAGATCTTCGCGCTGCTCGGGCCGAACGGCGCCGGCAAGACCACGCTGATCAGCATCATCTGCGGCATCGCCAATCCGAGCGAGGGCCGCATCACGATCGGCGGGCACGACATCATCGCCGACTATCGCGCGGCGCGGTCGATGATTGGGCTGGTTCCGCAGGAACTGCACACCGACGCGTTCGAGTCGGTGTGGGCGACCGTCAGCTTCAGCCGCGGCCTGTTCGGCAAGCCGAAGAACCCCGCCCATATCGAGAAGGTGCTGCGCGACCTGTCGCTATGGGACAAGAAGGACGACAAGATCATCACGCTGTCCGGCGGCATGAAGCGCCGCGTGATGATCGCCAAGGCGCTGTCGCACGAGCCGCAGATCCTGTTCCTCGACGAGCCGACCGCCGGCGTCGACGTCGAATTGCGCAAGGGCATGTGGGAGGTGGTCCGCACGCTGCAGGCTTCCGGCGTCACCATTATCCTGACCACGCACTACATCGAGGAAGCCGAGGAGATGGCCGACCGCATCGGCATCATCAACAAGGGCGAGATCATCCTGATCGAGGACAAGGCGACCTTGATGCAGAAGCTCGGCAAGAAGGAGCTGACCCTGCAGTTGCAGAACAAGCTCGAGGCCATTCCCGATGTTCTGTCTGCCTACAATCTCGAATTGTCCGACGACGGCCGCACCGTGACCTACGACTACGATACCAAAGGCGACCGCACCGGCATCACCAGCCTGCTCAACGATCTCCGCAATGCCGGCATCCGCATCTCGGACCTCGATACCAAACAAAGCTCCCTCGAAGACATCTTCGTCAGCCTCGTGAGGGCGCCATGAACTACCGCGCAATCCGGGCCATCTACCTGTTCGAAATGGCGCGCACCTGGCGCACGCTGCTGCAGAGCATCGTCTCGCCGGTGGTGTCGACCTCGCTGTACTTTGTGGTGTTCGGCGCCGCGATCGGCTCGCGCATCACCGAGGTCGAGGGCGTCAGCTACGGCACCTTCATCGTGCCGGGGCTCGTGATGCTGTCGGTGCTGACTCAGAGCATCTCCAACGCCTCGTTCGGCATCTACTTCCCGAAATTCGTCGGCACGATCTACGAGATCCTGTCGGCGCCGATCTCCTATTTCGAGATCGTCATCGGCTATGTCGGCGCCGCCGCCACCAAGTCGATCATCCTCGGCCTGATCATCCTGGCGACGGCCGGGCTTTTCGTACCCTTGCATATCCAGCATCCGGTGTGGATGCTGACCTTCCTGGTGCTGACGGCGGTCACCTTCAGCCTGTTCGGCTTCATCATCGGCATCTGGGCCGATGGCTTCGAGAAGCTGCAGATGATCCCGATGCTGGTGGTGACACCGCTGACCTTCCTCGGCGGCAGCTTCTATTCGGTGAACATGCTGCCGTCGGGCTGGCGCACCATTACGCTGCTCAATCCCGTGGTCTATTTGATCTCCGGCTTCCGCTGGAGCTTCTACGAGATCGCCGATGTCAGCGTGCCGCTGAGCCTCGGCATGACCGTGGGATTCCTCGTGGCCTGCATCGCCATCGTGGCGTGGATCTTCAGGACCGGCTACCGGCTGAAGAACTGACTTGCAAGCGAGTCATTCCGGGGCGCGCCTTAGCGCGAACCTCAGATGCGCAATTGCGCATCGGGGAATCTCACGCCGTCACTTCGAGATTCCGGGTTCATGCTTCGCATGCCCCGGAATGACGCTCGCCCGTAGCCCGGATAGAGCGAAGCGCAATCGGGACCCTATCGCCAAGCCTGCAGAACCCGGATTTCGCTTCGCTCCATCCGGGCTACGCGTCTGTCGAACTGCGGCGCAAGATTCCGGGTTCATGCTTCGCATGCCCCGGAATGACAATCCCAATCAATAGCAGTGGAAATGACCGTGGCGGTAATAGCCGCGGCAGCGGTGGCCACGGCGGTAACCGCGATCCGGGATGCCGAACACGCCCTTGACCGCGCCCATGGCGCCACCGACACCGGCGCCGACGGCGCCGCCAACCACGCCGCCCACCGGGCCGGCGACCCGGTTGCCCTCATAGGCGCCCTCATGAGCGCCGCGGACGATGCCTTGGGCATGGCCGGCGTGGGGGACTGCGACCAGCGTCAAAGCGAGGGCTGCGGCCGCAAGCAGGAGCGGCGCGGAGAGGCCGGCTGGGACGACGGCCGCGGTCTTCACCTTGGTGTTGTTCATCTGGATTCCTTGATGCGCGGCGCGAACGCGCCGCCGGGCGGGGATTTGTTAAACGCCCATGCGGCCAAATGGTTGCGCGTCGGAGGCCAACTGGGGCCGTGGTCGCGGCCTGCTCGCGAAAAAGTCAGCTCGCCGTGACAGGCAAGCCCGGCTCCGGCCTTGTTTGCGCCGCGCGCGGGATTAACCATGGCGATTGATCACGGCCTTGGCCCGCCACTGGAACCAAGTTCGGATTCCGTGCATATTGATTGCCGGGGACGGAGAGCCGCGGCTTCGCGAGCAGGCCTGGAGGCCAAAGGTAAAATGCGTTCGTTCCTCATTGCGTTCACGTCCGTGATGCTCTTCACCGCCGGCGCCGCACAGGCCAAGGTCGATATCACCATCGACAAGGACAACCAGCAGATGACCGTCGCGGTCGACGGCGTCGCGCGCTATCACTGGCCGGTCTCGACCGGCATCCCGTCGCGCGAAACGCCGAACGGCAGCTTCCGCGCCTTCCGCATGGAAGAGGATCACTACTCCAAGGAATTCGACGACGCGCCGATGCCGCACTCGATCTTCTTCACCAAGATCGGGCACGCGATTCACGGCACCGACTCGGTGAGCCGCCTCGGCTCGCCGGCCTCGCATGGCTGCGTGCGGCTGTCGCGCGACAACGCAACCACGCTTTACTCCCTGGTCCAGAAGGAAGGCGTGCTCAACACCACCGTGACGCTGACCGGCTCGTCGCAGGTCGCGCTGGCGCGCAATCCGCGTGGGCGCAATGGCACCGCCGTCGCCCGCCGCGCGCCGCAGCAATATGACGAGCAGTACGGCACCGCCGCCGCCGGCGATCCGGTCGTGCTGACGCCGCAGCCGCGAGACTATCCGGCGCAGGCCCGCACCGATGACGGCTACATCTATCCGGCCGACGGCAGCTCGACCGATCGCCGCTATCCTGCACCGCCGTCAAGCCGCCGCGTCTACGATGCGCAGGCCTATGGCCAGCAGCAGCAGTACTACGGCAATCAGGGCTACGCACCGGCGCCGCAGGGCTACTACCAGCCGCGCCCCGCCTATCAGCCGCGCGGCTTCTACGGCAACACCTATCAGGATTAGAGCGTTTTCGAGCGAAGTAGGCGCCGGTTCGCGTGAAGAAAACGCGTCAAAAGAAATCTGCCGCACGCTCTTGATCCGTGACGGCGCCGCAGGCAGGGCGCCGTCAGTTCACGCTCCCCTCACCCGCTTGTGACCGTCGCAAAGGGCGCCCGTCATCGTGCGCCGTGGCCCGTCGTCGCGTCGTCATCTGATTGTAAAACTAGCCCGATATTCGGCGGCACAAGCGCCCGCCTGGCCCCTGGAGGCCGATTCACGCGGCATGCCCGATGAAATCAGGGCGAGAAGCGCGGGTCACGCAGACTAGATCAGAGGTCGACATGAAACGGGGCATCATTGTCCTTTGCCTGTGCATCGTGGCGATGGCCGCTTATTTCACGACGGACAGATGGGCCATCCGTCACACGACGCTGACGTTCCACGACGTTCTGCGCGACGACCGCGACGTCACGGTCGAGGTCGCGGTGCGCCGCGACCGGCAAATGCAGGCGATGGCCGAGATGATCGAGCTGCCGGTCGCGATCCTGAGCCACGGCAACACCGTCAAGAACACCGAGTACTCGTTCCTCACCAATTTGTTCGCGTCGCGCGGCTACCTCGTGGTCAGCATTCAGCATGATCTCGACACCGACGCGCCGATGGTCACCAAGGTCGGCGAGGAATATGTCGGCCGCCGCATGCAGTACAATCGCGGCGTCTTCAACATCATGTATGCGATCGACGAGCTCAAGAAGCTCTACCCGAACGCAAACTATCGCCAGCTGACGTTGATCGGCCATTCCAACGGCGGCGACATCTCGATGTTCTTCGCCAAGCAGCATCCCGACCTGGTGAAGAAGGTCGTCACGCTGGACAATCTGCGCGTCCCCTTCATCGCCGACGGCAGGATAAAGATCCTCTCGTTCCGCTCCAGGGATCCGGTGTTCAAGGCCGATCCGGGCGTCGTGCCCGACGACGAGACCTGTGCGAGACTCGGCATCAAGGTGGTCAGAACCGAATTCCAGCACAACGATCTCAGCGACCGCGGCCCGGACAGCGCGAAATCGTCGATCCAGGCCGGCGTGGAGCAATTCCTCGACGAGGATGCCGGCGAGAGCACGCCGACGATGCCGCTGCTCGCTGCCTCGACGCCCGCCTCCGCGAGTACAGCGCCGCCAGAGAACAAATAGTCGCGTCGCGCTGAAGGCGAGCTGGCGCTCTCCGTCGGACAGCTCTCCGTTCCGATTGAATCGGAACGGAGCTCCAGCTTCTTGCTTTGACTCTAGGCGCGCGCGTGGCGATAGCCGGTGGCAACGAGCCAGATTGCGGAAAGCAGGAAATAGAACGCGCCGAAGCCCGCATAGGGAGCGACGTCGAGAATGGTCGGCGCAACGGTGCCGATGGACTGGCTGATCATGTAGCCGCCGGCGAGTGCCGACTGTGCGCCACTCAGGATCATCGCCCATTGCGCGCCATAATGACGCCAGCGCCTGACGCCGGTGTACAATTGCAGCACGCCCGCGAGGATCGCCCAAACCCCGAACACGGCGAGGACGGCATAGCTGCTGTGGCGGAGCGCCACGATCACGGCGAGCGTCGTGATCGCGCTGACCACGACATTCAGGGCCTGGGATGGGTTGGCCTTCAGGCCGCCATTGACCCGGGCATCAGCCAGATTGGCGATGCCGTCCCACGCCGGGTAGATCACGAGCAGAACCGCGGCAGGGCCGGCTTGACCGCTGAACAGAACGGCGGCGGCGACCCAGGCGACCGAGAAGATGGCGCGCCCGAGATAATAGGATCGCAGCCAGGTGGATTGGGTCGAAAGGTGGCTTTGCATTGACAGGGCTCCTTGTTGTCTTCCTACTAGTAGGTAGTTGATGGATTCCAGTCAATCTGGCGCTCGGACGCCCTGTGCGGAGAGGAAGGCCTTGATTTACCTTTGTAATTTACCTACTGGAAGGTAGGCATGACGTGAACGTGATGACTTCGACTTCTGAAAAAATTCTCGACGTCGCGCAGCCCCTCATCGTCGCGGGGGGCTATAACGGCTTCAGCTATGCCGACATCTCGGATGCCATCGGCATCCGGAAGGCGAGCATCCACCATCACTTCCCGACCAAGGCCGAGCTGGTCTCGGCGCTGGTGGATCGCTACCGGCAGCAGACCGAGCTGGGCCTGAAGTCGCTTCGGGAGCAATTCGCAAGCCCGGCTGACCAACTGCAGGCTTACGTGAACTTCTGGCAGGCGTGCATCGGCGATGCCTCGCTGCCGTTCTGCGTCTGCGCGATGCTTGCCGGCGAGATGCCGATGCTGCCGGACGAGGTCGCATCGCGCGTCCGCGCCCATTTCCATCATCTTGCGGGATGGCTCACCTCGGTGCTGCAGGCCGGCGCGGAACAGCATCTGTTCCGGCTGGACCAGCGGCCGCACGAGGAGGCCCAGATGCTGATGGCATCGGTTCATGGGGCAATGCTCTCGGCGAGGGCTTTCGACGATCCCGGAATGTTTGCCGCGATCGTCAAGCCCCAGTTCGCCAGACTGCTGGTAGCCGATCGCTAGAGAATTATCGCGCGGAAGCCGCCGCGATTGGCTCGGCTTGCAGGTCCTACTGCTCGCCGTCGCGCAGTCGGCGGTACACTGCACCCAGCACGTTCGAATAGTCGTCGGTCCAGACCCGTTGCTTCTCGTCGGCTTCGGTCTCGGTCCAGACATCAGACGATGCGAGCTTGCCGACGTCTTCCTCCTCGCGCGCGGAGACCACGACCGAGGTCGAGAAGATGTACTCGTTGTCGCGGCCGGAATCCTCGCTATAGACCCAGCTCTTCATGTCGTTGGCGTCGGCGATGCCGACCACGACGCTGGCAAGCTCGAGGTGACGGTTGGAGACGTGCATCACGACCGCGCCCTGCGGCGCCAGCTTCTCCTTGTAGATCGCCATCGCCTCCTCGGTCGCGAGATGGATCGGGATCGCGTCCGACGAATAGGCGTCGACGATGATCAGATCGTAGAGGCCGTCCGGCTCCTTGGCGAAGGTCAGCCGCGCGTCGCCGATGACGGGCTTGAGGTTCGGCTCGCAGTTCTGGATGTAGGTGAAGTATTTCGGATCGCGCGCGGTATCGACCATCGACTGGTCGATCTCGAAGAAGCGCCAGTCCTCGCCGGGGGCCGACGCGCAGGTCAGCGTCCCCGAACCGAGCCCGATCACCGCCACTTTCAGCGGCGCGCCCTTGCGCTCGCGGATTGCAGTGATCGCCCGCCCGATGCCGCCATCCTTGTAATAGTAGCTGATCGGTTCGGGCTTTCCGGCGACCGGCGTGCCGTCATCGTTCTTGAACTTCTCGGCGCCATGGATCGTGGTGCCGTGCATCAGCACGTGATACTGCCCGTTCGGCGTCACCACGATCTTGTGCACGCCGAAGAAGCTGCGCACGGTTTCGACGCGGCCGTCGTCGGATGGATAGGCGCGCAGCACCACCAACGCGACCACGACGGTGGCGAAGATCTTCCAGCGATTGGCGTTCAGCGCGAGCGCAAGCAGCGCCGAGAGCACGCCGACCGCGCCGATCACCCAGACCCGGTGCACATCGAACCAGTTGAAGATGTCGCCGGCCGAATAGCTCGGCGCGATCAGCGCCACCGCCAGCACCGCAAGGAACGGCCAGTACCAGGCGCTCCAGCGCGGCAGCCGCTCCGCGCCGCCGGGCGGACGGCATAGCGCCGCGAGCGCCAGCAGGATCGGATATTCGGCGACCCACGAGAAAGTAAAAGGCGCTACAAGCCCCGCGAACAGGCCGCCGACCATGCCGCCGAACGACAGCGCGACGTAGAAGCCGGTGAGATATTTCGCCGCCGGGCGGGTGCGCGCGAGCTCGCCATGACAGGCCATCGCGACGATGAAGAAGCAGAGCTGATGGCCGCCGAGCGTGAGCAGCAGGTTCTGCTCGCCGCCGACCGCAAGCAGGATCACGACGCCGGCAATCGCCAGCGGCTGCGCCCGCAGCATCCATTTGTGCGGCAATAGCGGCCGCGACTGGAACACCAGCACCCAGGTCAAGAGATACAGCGACAGCGGCAGCACCCACAGAAGGGGCGCGGCGGCGACGTCGGTCGAGATATGCGCCGTCACCGCGATCAAGAGGCCGGACGGCACCGCGGCGAGGAAGATCCAGCGCGCCCGCAGCGGCCAGGACGGCGCCGGCGCATTGGCGTCATCGACCTGCATGTCAAGCGCGGCGGCATTGGCCGGCGACCGCAACAGCAGCACGCCGCAACTTGCGATCAGAATAATCAGCAGACCATAACCACCGGTCCAGATCAGATTCTGGATGCGCAACGTGAACATCGGCTCGAGCAGCACCGGATAGGACAATAGCGCGAGGAAGCTGCCGATGTTCGAGGATGCGTAGAGGAAATACGGATCGGGACCATTGGGATGTCCGGTGCGCACGAACCAGGCCTGCAGCAGCGGATTGTTGGCGGCGAGCGCGAAGAACGGCAGGCCGATCGAAACCGCGAACAGGCCGAGCAGCCAGATCGCATAGCCGGACGTCGGCGGCTCGCCCCAGCCGCTCCTGATCGCCAGCGGCAAGGTCAGCAACGCGACGACGAGCAGCACCAGATGCACCACGACCGGCGCAATACGGCCGTTCAGCTTCATCAGGAGATGCGCATAGGCGTAGCCGCCGAGCAGCAGCGACTGGAAGAACACCATCGCCACCGACCACACCGCCGGCGAGCCGCCGAGCCGCGGCAGCACCATCTTGGTGAACAGCGGCTGCACCGAGAACAGCAACAGGGCACTGACGAAGATCGCGGCGGTGTAGACAACCAGCACCAGCCGGTTGCGCGAGGCGGTCGGCTCAGACGTCATGAAAGCTCCGGCATGGACCCGGCGGGCGCCGGAGGCGGACAGTCCGGTGGCACCCCACCGGAGGATTTCAGTTGAGCATACGGCACTATCACGGACAAGAAACGGCGGTCACGCGGACTTGACGACGCGGCGCTGCGGCGCCACAGCACATGCTCTAATCACTGCTTCTTGAAGCGGACATGAACGAAACAGACGTCGTCATCATCGGTGCGGGGCACAACGGCCTCACCTGCGCGGCCTATCTCGCGATGGCCGGGCTGCGCGTGAAGGTCGTGGAACGCCGCAAGGTGGTCGGCGGCGCTGCGGTCACCGAAGAATTTTGCCCGGGCTTCCGCAATTCGGTCGCCGCCTACACGGTGAGCCTGCTCAATCCGCAGATCGTGTCTGACCTGAAACTTGCCGATCACGGCCTCAGGATCGTCGAGCGGCGCGCGCAGAACTTCCTCCCCGCGCCCGACGGCAGCTATTTGCTGACGGGCGAAGGCCGAACCCGGGAGTCGGTCGCAAAGCTCAGCCGCAAGGACGCCGCCGCAATCGGCGTGTTCTCAGGGGAACTCGAAGCCATCGCCGACGTGCTGCGGCAATTCGTGCTGCGCGCACCGCCGAACCTCGTCGAGGGCTTTGGCATCAGCGCGATCAGCGAGGCCTTCAACGCGCTCGGCACCGCCAACATCCTGCGCCGGCTGTCGATGGATCAGCAGCGCAATCTGCTCGACCTGTTCACGCGATCGGCCGGCGAGATGCTCGATGAGCGTTTCGAGAACGACCTCGTCAAGGCGCTATTCGGCTTCGATGCCATCGTCGGCAATTATGCCAGCCCCTACGCGGCGGGCTCGGCCTATGTGATGCTGCATCATGCGTTCGGCGAGGTGAACGGCAAGAAAGGCGTCTGGGGCCACGCGATCGGCGGCATGGGTGCGATCACCCAGGCGATGGCGCGTGCCGCGCGCAGCCATGGCGTCGAGGTCGAAACCGATGTGGCCGTCCGCGAGGTGATCGTCGAGAAGGAGCGCGCCGTCGGCGTCGTCCTCGACAATGACGAGGCCGTGCGCGCCAAATACGTCGTCTCGAACGTCAATCCGAAGCTGCTGTACACACGCCTGGTGCCGGAAGGCGCATTGGCGCCCGAGTTCCGCGCGCGCATCTCACGATGGCGGAACGGGTCCGGCACGTTCAGGATGAACGTGGCGCTAAATGCCCTGCCCTCGTTCAGCGCGCTGCCCGACCCGGGGGATCACCTCACGGCGGGGATCATCATCGCTCCGAACCTCGGCTACATGGATCGCGCCTGGCACGATGCGCGCGAATTCGGCTGGAGCCGCGCGCCGGTCGTCGAGGTGCTGATCCCCTCGACGCTCGACGACAGCCTGAGCCCGCCGGGCCAGCATGTCGCGAGCCTGTTCTGCCAGCACGTCGCGCCGCAACTGCCCGACGGCAGATCGTGGGACGATCATCGCGAAGAGGTCGCCGATCTGATGATCGCAACCGTCGATCGCTACGCCCCCGGCTTCGCAGGCAGCGTGATCGGCCGCCAGGTCCTGTCGCCTCTCGACCTCGAGCGGCAATTCGGCCTGCTCGGCGGCGACATCTTTCACGGTGCGCTGACACTGAACCAGTTGTTCTCGGCGCGGCCGATGCTCGGCCATGCCGACTATCGCGGACCGCTGAAGGGTCTCTACCATTGCGGTTCCGGCGCTCATCCCGGCGGCGGCGTCACCGGCGCCCCCGGCCACAATGCCGCGCGGGCGATTTTGGCCGACCATCGCGCGCTGTTCTCGTAGACGACACACCGCGCCCGCGGGACAAGCTGTGGACAGGCGTGTTGAGAAGCTGTGGGTCTGCGGTGGGCAGCGGCCTTGTCTCAAGACGGGATAACCGGTGGACGCCGCTGTGGAGCGGCTGTGCGACAGACGCTGACAATCCCGGGACAACGTTGTTGACGTCTTGTCGAGAAGCTGCGCGTGGCTCTGTGGACAACCGGCCAAAAAGAAAACACCGGGCGACAAGTCGCCCGGTGCTTCCCTGAGAACGCCGTTCGAGAAATTACTTCAGCGAGCCGCTGATCGAGTTGAAGGTCCCGCTCAGTGCCGTGCCGACGCCATTCACCGCAGCGATGATCGCGATGGCGATACCGGTCGCGATCAGTCCGTATTCGATGGCGGTCGCGCCGGATTCATTCCGCAAAAACTTAACGATAAAAGCCTTCATTGCAGCCCTGCCCTTGGTTGTGATGCCTTGGAACGAAGGGTGTTCCCAGTTCCGCCGCCGTAGTAGTACGGCAACATCTAAGGTTGTCTGAACCGGGAACCTCTCAATTCTCGCGATATTCGATTGAATCCGGCTTGAAATTTTAACAAAAACCGCGCTACCGGCCTCCGATGACCCCGTCCACACACCGCGCCAGCGTCACCCTTCCTGATGAATCGACCGCAAAGCGCGTGGTAGACGCGCTTTCCGAGCTGTTTTTCGAGGATCAGGCGGCGTTTGCGGCCTTCGAGCGACCGGATGGCCGCTGGGACGTCACCGTCCATTTTGCCGAGCCGCCGGACCAAAATTTACTGCGCGAGCTGGTCGGCCAAGCTGTGCGGCAGGATGTCGCATCTACTTTAGTCTTTGATACCGTGGAGGCCAAGGACTGGGTCAAGGCCAGCCTCGAGGATCTTGTCCCGGTCGCCGCCGGCCGCTTTATCGTCCACGGCCAGCATGACCGGCACCGGATACCCCCCAACAAGCTTGGGATCGAGATCGAGGCGGCGCTGGCCTTCGGCACCGGCCATCACGGCACCACCCGCGGCTGCCTGCTGCTGCTCGACCACGTGCTGAAAGCGTATCAGCCCCGCCGTGTGCTGGATCTCGGCACCGGGACCGGCGTGCTGGCGATCGCCGCCGCCAAGGCGCTGCACGGCAAGGTGCTGGCGAGCGACATCGACCCGCCGTCGGTCGGGGTCGCCGAGGAGAATGCCCGGCTGAACGGCGCAGGCGATCTGGTGGACGTGATCCGCGCCACCGGCTTTGCGTCGCCGCGCTTTGCCGAGGACGGTCCGTTCGACCTGGTGCTCGCGAACATCCTCGCCAATCCGCTGCGGCAGCTGGCCGGCCCGATGGCGCGCCACCTCGCCTCGTCGGCGCAGGTCATTCTCTCCGGCCTGCTGACGCATCAGGCGCCGGCGGTCATCGCCGCCTACCGCGCCCGCGGGCTGGTGCCGCTGCGGCATCTGAAGATCGAGGGTTGGAGCAGCCTGCTGCTGCGCTCCGTGAAGTGACCGCGACCGGCAGACAGTGCGGCGACTGCACGCTCTGCTGCAAGGTGATGGCGATCGAGGAACTGGCCAAGCCCGCCAACACGTGGTGCCCGCATTGCAAACCGGGGCGCGGCTGCCGGATCTATCCGGGGCGGCCTATGGAATGCCGCTCGTTCAGCTGCGTCTGGCTAGCGAACGAGCTGCTGGAGGAGCACTGGAAGCCTTCCAGGTCGAAGCTCGTCCTGACCACGTCGGAAGATGGTCTTGAGGTCAGATGCGATCCGGGCTTCCCCGACGCCTGGCGCAAAGTGCCGTTTTGCAACGAGCTCAGGGAATGGGCGATCTCCGGCGAGACGCTCGACATGACCGTCGTCGTGATCGCCGGCCAGCGCATGACGCTCGTGACGCCCGAGCGCGAATTCGATCTCGGCATCGTCGGCCCCGATGAGCGGATCGTGCGCGAACTCGAGGACGGCAAGGTCGTCAATGTGACCTTGGCGAAGGCGTCCGACCTGGAACGGTAGCCGCGATCCGCGGGTTGTTTATTCGGGCGCTGGCGAATCGCTACGGTTGGTCTCGACCTTGCCCTGACCGGCCGCACGCTTGGCGCGCGCCTCGACAAGGCGGTCCAGCATCTGGACGATGACGCCGCGCTGCTTCTGTTCGACCGGCGCGATCGGGCCGCGGCGGACCGGCGGCGAGATCTTCTCAAACGTGAATGCAGGCATCGTGCATCTCCTCACCGTTGAGTTGAGACACTCCTGGACACTCCCCGTACGCTTGACCGTTGACGTGCAGTGGACATCGTCCGGCCAATTCCACTATGCCATATTCAAGCATAAGTTATGCCAAAAATATGGTCATGCTTGACCGCGCTCGCGCGAAGGTCATGCTTCATCCGAAGAGAGTGCGACGGCGATGTTCGAAGCCCATTTCCAGACGTTCGAAGAGCCTGAAGGCGGCGTGGCGCTGACTGCCCGCTTGAGCGCGCTGCGCGAGGAGCTGGCGCGGCGCAAGCTGACCGGATTCGTGGTTCCGCGCGCAGACCAGCAGCAGAATGAATATGTCGCAGCCTCCGAGGAGCGGCTCGCCTGGCTGACCGGCTTCACTGGATCGGCCGGGCTCGCGATCGTGCTGAGCAAGGAGGCCGCCCTGTTTGTCGACGGCCGCTACACGCTGCAGGCCGGCAAGCAGGTCGACCGCAAGGCCTGGCAGGTCGAGCCGCTGGTCGATCCGCCGCCGGAGCACTGGCTGACCCGGCATCTGGCGGCCGGCGACCGCCTAGGATTTGACCCCTGGCTGCACACTTCTGCGGCAGCCGAACGACTGGCAGCGGCCTGCGCCAAGGCCGGCGCGGAACTGGTCGCCGTCGACAGCAATCCGCTCGATGCGATCTGGCACGAGCGGCCGGCACCGCCGCTCGGTCCGGTCACGATCCACGGCGCGCAGTTTTCCGGGGAGATCGAAGCCGAGAAGCTCAAGCGCATCCGCCTCGAGATCAACAAGCTCGGCGTCGACGCGCTGGTGCTGTCCGACAGCCACGCGGTCGCCTGGACCTTCAACATCCGCGGCGCCGACGTCTCGCATACGCCGCTGCCGCTGTCCTATGCGCTGGTACCGAAGGAAGGCCGGCCGCTGGTGTTCATCGATCAGCGCAAGCTGTCCAACTCGACACGCGACCATCTCGAGCAATCGGCCGATGTCGAGCAGCCCGCGGCGCTGGCGGCAAAACTCACCGAGCTCGCCAAGCGCGGCGCCTCGATCGCGCTCGACAGCGCGACCGCAGCCGACGCCCTGAGCCGCCTGATCGCGGGTGCCGGCGGCAAGCCGGTGCGCGGCAGCGATCCGGTCAGCCTCTTGAAGGCGGTCAAGAACGTCACCGAGATCGAGGGCACGCGCACGGCGCATCAGCGCGACGCGGTGGCGCTGGTGCGTTTCCTCGCCTGGATCGATCGCGAGGCGCCCTCCGGCAGCCTCACCGAGATCGATACCGTCGAGGCGCTGGAGACGTTCCGCCGCCAGACCGGCGCGCTGAAGGACGTCTCCTTCCCGACCATCGCCGGCACCGGGCCGAACGGCGCCATCGTGCACTACCGCGTGACGCGCAAAAGCAACCGCCGGATCGAGCCCGGCGATCTCCTGCTGATCGATTCCGGCGCACAATATGAGGACGGCACCACCGACGTCACCCGCACCATCGCGGTCGGCAAGCCGACCGACGAGATGCGCGACCGCTTCACCCGCGTGCTGCGCGGCCATATCGCCATCGCCCGCGCGATCTTCCCCGACGGCACCACCGGCGCACAGCTCGACACGCTGGCGCGGCAATATCTCTGGCAGGCCGGGATCGATTTCGAGCACGGCACCGGCCACGGCGTCGGCAGCTATCTCAGCGTCCATGAAGGGCCGGCGCGGATTTCCAAGCTCGGCACCACGCCGCTGAAGCGCGGCATGATCCTGTCCAACGAGCCTGGCTACTACAAGACCGACGCCTACGGCATAAGGATCGAGAACCTCGAGCTCGTGATCGGCACCGACATTGCCGGCGCCGAGAAGCCGATCAATGCATTCGAGACGCTGACGCTGGCGCCGATCGATCGCCGTCTGATCGAGGTCGGCATGCTGAGCCCGGACGAGTCAAGCTGGCTCAACGACTACCACGCCCGCGTCGCGCATGTGGTGCGGCCGCATCTCGACGACAACGCCACCAAGCTGTGGCTGGACGAGGCAACGGCGGCGCTGAAGTAGCGGCGCGCCCAGCCATCCGCACACTCGACGTCGTCCCCCACTCGGTGTCATCCCCCGCGAAAGCGGGGGATTCAGTACGCTGCGGCCTCTCAATTCAAAGCCGCGGCCTCTCAATTCAAATACGCCTGCCTCTGGAATACCGGGTCCCCCGCTTTCGCGGAGGACGACAGCGGAATTCGCAGCTGACGACGGAGCGTTTATTGCGCGAGACGAAACATCGTCACCGCGTCTCCTGAAATCGCATGGGCGTATGCCGAAACACCCGTATTCCGCGCGGACGGGCACGCTACAGTCTTTCCACAATGCTGGATCGGACCTGAATGCACGGCGTGATGGGCAAGCCGCCCGGCGCGGCCAAAGACAACATCGCGACATCGAAGGTCATGCTGCTGATGCTCGTCGTGATGACGGGCGTGGCGCCGATCTCGCTCTACATGCTGGTGCCGGCGCTGCCGGTGCTGGCGACCACCTTCGGCCGCGACATCTCTATCGCGCAGATGACCGTGTCGCTCTACATGGTCGGCATCGCGCTTTCACAGCTGATCATGGGGCCGCTGTCCGACAGGTTCGGCCGTCGGCCGGTGCTGCTCGCGGGCCTCGGCCTGATGGTCGTGGCCGGCGTCGGCTCGGTGTTCGCCGAGACCCTGCCGCAACTGATCGCGGCGCGCTTCTTCCAGGCGCTCGGCGGCGCCAGCGGCATGGTGATCAGCCGTGCCATCATCCGCGATCTCTATCCGCGCGAGCGGGTCGGCGCCATGATCAGCCTTGTCGTCGCCGCATTGATGATCGCGCAGATGGTGAGCCCTCTGACCGGCGGCCTGCTGGAGACCGCATTCGGCTGGCGCGCGATCCTCTATCTCATCACCGCGGCGTCGCTGATCACCACGATCTTCATCGCGTTGGCGCTGCCGGAAACCCGCCGCGACCGCGCCGAGAGCAGCAGCTTTCGCGGCGACCTCGGCAAGCTGATGACGAGCCGCGCCTTCGTCGGCTATCTATTGTGCCAGGTATTGGCGTCGCAGATCATCTTCGCCTTCGCCGGCGGCGGCCCTTACATCGTGGTGACCCAGATGGGCCGGACCAGCGCCGAGTATGGCGCGTGGTTCGCGATGACGGGGTTCGGCTACTTCGTCGGCAATCTCTTGTGCGTGCGCTTCGCGCCGCGGCACTCGCTGGAGAAATTGATCTGGTTCGGCCTCGCGCTGCAGGTCGGCGGCAGCCTGTTGAACCTGGTCTGGAGTTTTACCGGAGTAAACCAGGCCCCGCTCTGGCTGTTCGGCACCCAGATGATCGTGATGATCGCCAACGCCTTCGTGATGGCCAATTCCGCCGCCGGCGCCATCAGCATCCGGCCCGAGGCCGCCGGCACCGCCTCGGGCGCCATGGGGTTCCTGCAGCAGGGCATCGGCTCGCTGATCTCGCAATTCGGCGCCTATCTCGGCGGCCACTCCACCACGACGCTGCCGCTGACCGCGGCGATCTTCGCGATCTCGATCGCCTGCGCCTGCACCATGATCTTCGTCGTGCCGCGGCGGAAGGTGGTGGTGAGCGAGGAGCTGATCGCGCAGGCCGAGGAGGATGAGCAGGGGATGATGTGAGCAGTTCGTCATTCCGGGGCGATGCGCAGCATCGAACCCGGAATCTCGAGATTCCGGGTTCGCCTCTTCGAGGCGCCCCGGAATGACGGACAACCCTACTCCCCGATCAGCTTCAGCCACTCGTCCTCGGTCAGCACCTGGACGCCGTGCTTCTGCGCTTCGGCAAGCTTCGAGCCGGCGCCCGGCCCCGCGACGACGTAGTCGGTCTTCTTCGACACCGAACCGGCCGCCTTGGCGCCCAGCCGTTCGGCGGTCGCCTTGGCCTCGTCGCGCGTCATCATTTCGAGCGATCCGGTGAACACCACGGTCTTGCCGGCGACCGCCGAATTGCTCTTCGGCTTCTCGGCGTCGATGATCTCGTCGAGCTCTCCGGTCAGCCGCTCGACGATGCCGCGATTGTGGCTCTCGCCGAAATAGTCGGCGATGCTCTTGATCACGGTGTCGCCGATCTGGTCGAGCGCATCCATCTCCGCCATCGCTTCCTCGTCGCCCTTGGCGACCTTGAGGCAGGCATCGTGGAACGCGTCCCAGGAGCCATAGCCGCGCGCCAGTGCCAGCGCGGTGGTCTCGCCGACATGGCGCATGCCGAGCGCGTAGATGAAGCGTTCCAGGCCAATCCTGCGCCGGCTGTCGATCGCGGCGAACAGATTGCGCACCGAGGTCTCGCCGTAGCCTTCGATGTCCTCGAGCTTCAGCTTCGCGTTGCGCTTTTGCAGCGTGAAGATATCAGCCGGCTCCTTGACCCATCCCTCGTCGAAGAAATATTGCAACTGCTTCACGCCGAGACCGTCGATGTCGAAGGCGCGGCGCGACACGAACAGAATGAGGTGTTCGACCTTCTGGAACGGACAGGCGAACTCGCCGGTGCAGCGGGCGCGCGAGCCCTCCTCGCCGGCCGCAGTCTCCTCGCGCACCACGTCGGTGTGCAGCGGGCACGGGCACTTCTTTGGGAAGTGGAATTCCTTCGCGCTCTTCGGCCGCTTGTCGATCACGACGTCGACGACCTGCGGGATCACGTCGCCGGCGCGCTGGATCACCACGGTGTCGCCGATCCTGATGTCGCGTCCCTCGCGCAGCACCTCGCCCTTGTTGCCGATGCCCTTGATGTAGTCCTCATTGTGCAGCGTGACGTTCTGCACGATCACGCCGCCGACACCGACCGGCTCGAGCTTGCCGACCGGCGTGAATGAGCCGGTGCGCCCGACCTGGATCTCGATGTCGCGCAAAACCGTCATGGCGCGCTCGGCCGGGAATTTGTGCGCGATCGCCCAGCGCGGCGTGCGCGACACGAAGCCGAGCCGCTCCTGCCAGTCGATGCGATCGACCTTGTAGACGACGCCGTCGATGTCGTAGTCGAGCTCGGCGCGCTGCTCCTCGATCTTGCGATGGAAGGCGATCAGCTCCTCGACCGAGTGGCACAGCTTGGTCAGCGGATTGGTCTTGAAGCCGCACCGCTCGAACCAGTGGATCATGCCGGTCTGGGTATCCTCCGGCAGCGCGCTCATCTCGCCCCAGGCATAGGCGAAGAAGCCGAGCGGCCGCGAGGCAGTGATTGTGGGATCCTTCTGCCGCAGCGAGCCGGCCGCCGAATTGCGCGGATTGGCGAAGATGGTGTCGCCGGCCGCCTTCTGCCGCTCGTTGAGCGCGAGGAACGCCTTCTTGGTCATATAGACCTCGCCGCGCACCTCGCAAATGTCGGGCACGTTGCGGCCCTTCAGCTTCTGCGGCACGTCCTCGAGCGTGCGGATGTTGGCGGTGACGTCCTCGCCCTCGGCGCCGTCGCCGCGGGTTGCCGCGGTGACGAGTTCGCCGCCCTCGTAGCGCAGCGACATCGAGAGCCCGTCGATCTTCGGCTCGGCCGAGAAATCGATCTTGTCATCCGGCAGCTTGAGGAAGCGCGTGATGCGCCCGACGAAATCGACCACGTCGGCTTCCGCGAACGCGTTGTCGAGCGACAGCATCGGCAGCGAATGACGAACCTTCCTGAAGCGCCCCGACGGCGCGGCGCCGACCTTCTGCGACGGCGATTCCGCGGTGACGAATTCAGGGAAGCGCTTCTCGATCGCATTGTGGCGCTGCCGCAGCGCGTCGTATTCGGCGTCGCTGACGCTCGGCGCGTCGTCCTGATAGTAGCGCTTGTCGTGACCTTCGAGCTCGAGCGCAAGGCGCATCAACTCGACCTTGGCCTGGGCCTTGGTGAGCTTGTCGACGTCGGAGAGTTCTTTCTTTTTTGCTGCTTTAGCCATGCGACGGGCGCGCTATAGTTTTTCGTCATTCCGGGGCGGTCCGTCAGGACCGAACCCGGAATCTCGAGATTCCGGGTTCGATGCTTCGCATCGCCCCGGAATGACTGTGTGGGAAATGGGGCTCATGTCGTACTACGTGTACATTCTAGCAAGTCGACGAGACGGAGCAATCTATGTTGGGATCACCAACGATCTCGTGCGGCGGGTCTACGAACATCGAATGAAGGCCGTCCCAGGCTTCACGTCCAAATACAACATCACGCAGCTGGTTTGGTTCGAAATCTACGACGACCCGATCTCCGCGATATCACGCGAGAAGGAGCTCAAGAAGTGGAAGCGAGCCTGGAAGACGCAATTGATCGAAGCGAGCAATCCGCAGTGGAATGACTTGTACGAGTCGATCTGTACCTGAGGTGGTCATTCCGGGGCATCGCGCAGCGATGAACCCGGAATCTCGAGATTCCGGGTTCGATGCTTCGCATCGCCCCGGAATGACGAGGGGAGAGATTACGCTGTCGCCGCCCGGAGCAGCCGTTCCGCGGCCGCCCTCGCCTCCGCGGTGATCTCGGCGCCGGCCAGCATGCGCGCGATCTCCTCGCGGCGGTGGTCGGCGGCGAGCGCGTTGACGCGGGTGGCGACCCGCTTGCCCTTGTCGAGCGCGTCCTTGGAGATCAGGAGATGCTGGCTGGCGCGGGCCGCAACCTGCGGCGCGTGCGTCACCGCCATCACCTGCACCTTGCCGGCAAGGCGCGCCAGCCGCGAGCCGATTGCATCGGCCACCGCGCCGCCGACGCCGGTGTCGATTTCGTCGAACACCAAGGTCGGCGCCGAGCCGCGATCGGCCAGCACGACCTTCAGCGCCAGCAGGAAGCGCGACAGTTCGCCGCCGGAGGCGACCTTCATCATCGGCCCCGGCTTGGTGCCCGGATTGGTCTGCACCCAGAACTCGACACGGTCGATGCCCTGCGGCCCCGGCGCGGCCGCGTTGCTGTCGACCTGGGTCATGAACTTCGCGCGCTCGAGCTTGAGTGGCGCAAGCTCGGCGTTGACGGCCTTGTTGAGCTTCTCGGCGGCCTTGGTGCGCGCCGCCGACAGTTTGGCGGCAGCTGCCGCATAGCGCTTGTCGGCTTCACCGGCGGCCGCTTCCAGCTTCTTCAGCTGGTCGGCGCCGGCATCGATCAGCGCGACGTCGCCGGCATATTGCGCCGCCAGCGCGGCCAGCAGATCGACCGGCGTCGAATATTTACGCGAGGCCGCGCGCAGCGCGAACAGCCGCTCCTCGATGCGCTCCAGCTCGGCCGGATCGAAATCGGTCGCCGCCAGCGCGGCGTTGAGGTGCTGGTCGGCTTCTTCCAGCGCGTTGATCGCAATATCGATCGCCTTGACCGCGGGCTCGATCAGCGCGGGCGCATTGGCGGCGCGCCGTTCCAGCCGCCGTACCGCCGCCGACAGCGACGCCACCGGCGAATGCGAGCCGCCGATCGCCTCCTGCGCCTCGCGCAGATCGGTTGCGATCTTCTCGCCCTGCATCATGGTGGTGCGGCGACCCGCGAGCTCGGTCTCCTCGCCTTCCTTCGGCGCCAGCGTCTTCAATTCCTGCGAGGCATGGCGCAGATAGTCCGCCTCGCGCGCGGCGCGCTCCATGCCGGCGCGATGCTCGTCGAGATCGGCATTGGCGGTCCGCCTGATATCCCACAGCGCTTCCAGCGCCGCGACGTCCTTCTCGTGTCCGGCGAAGGCGTCGAGCAGCTGGCGATGGGTGGAGGCGTCGACCAGCGCGCGCTCGTCATGCTGACCGTGGATCTCGACCAGCGCGGCACCGACCGCCTTCAGGGTCTGCACACTGATCGCCTGATCGTTGATGAAGGCGCGGGTGCGGCCATCGGCGAGCTGCACGCGGCGCAGGATCATCTCACCGGTGTCGTCGAGGCCGTTCTCGGCCAGGATCCCGGCCGCCGGATGCCCCTTCGGGACGTCGAACATGGCGGTGACCTGCCCCTGTTCGGCGCCGTGGCGCACCAGTCCGGCATCGCCGCGGCCGCCGAGCGCCAGCGCAAAAGCATCGAGCAGGATGGATTTGCCTGCGCCGGTTTCGCCGGTCAGCACCGCGAGGCCACGGGAAAATTCGATATCGAGCCGTTCGATCAGGACGATGTCACGGATCGACAGACGCGCCAGCATGCGAGGACAATTCCTAGCCGAGACCTATCTTCTTGAAGGTCCTGCTGATCCAGGATCCCTGATTCTCGCTCGGCTCGAGACCGCCGGACTTTACTAGATTATATGCGTCCTTGTACCAGCGGCTGTCTGGAAAATTGTGGCCCAGCACCGCGGCCGCGGTCTGCGCCTCGCCGGCGATGCCGATCGCCATGTAGGCCTCGGTGAGGCGGTACAGCGCCTCCTCGACGTGGCGCGTGGTCTGGTACTGCGTGACCACGGTCTTGAAGCGGTTGATCGCGGCGGTGAAGTCGCGCTTGCCCATGTAATAGCGCCCGACCGCCATTTCCTTGCCGGCGAGCTGGTCTCGCGCAGCCTGGATCTTGGACTTGGCCTGGGTGGCGTATTCCGAGGTCGGATATTTGCGGACCACCTCTTCGAGCGCCGCGATCGCCTTCTCGGTGCGGCTCTGGTCGCGCGAGATGTCCGGGATCTGGTCGAAATGCGATGCCGCGATCAGGTACTGGGCGTAGGACGCGTCCGGGCTGCCGGGATGCAGCGTGACGTAGCGGGTGGCAGAGCCGATGCAGCTGTCGTAGTCGCCCGCCTGGTAGAACGAATAGGCCGACATCAAGAGCGACTTGCGCGCCCAGTCGGAATAGGGATGCTGACGGTCGACTTCCTCGAACTTCTTCGAGGCGGCCTTCAGGTCCTTCTTCTCGTTCATCATGTACAAGCCCTCATTGTAGAGCTTGTCCGCGGGCTCATCGACGAACGTGTCGTCCTTGGCCATGAACTTGTCCCACAGCGCGCCGGTGCCGCAGCCGCTGAGCGGCATGGCCAGCACGATCAGCCCCGCCGCAAAACGCAGCGTGCGCGCGGCCTTGGTCAGGCCGGAGACGTCAGAAGAATTGCGTGATTCGAGCGCCATACGCATTGCCGACATGAATTGTAAAACCTGACGCCTTTGATGCGGTTAACGGCGACCCCACTCCACCCATGAACCGCGGTCATGGATGCAATATTTCCAGTGCCTTGACTGCCGTTACTCGCAACCGCAGGCCTGCTTAGCCGAAAAATGACCGTGGACCAACCGAATACGGAGCCATTCCGCCGGGAATAAGGCGACCCGGCGAAGCTCACAGCCTGCTGTGGTTATTACGGAAATTGGGCCCGACCGGCCAGGCGATCAGGACTTGGGCGATCAGGACACGTCCGGGCCATAGGCCGGGGCGACGAGGCCGCCCACGGTGCCTGCACCGGCTTCGACATGGCCACGGGCCGGCCGCCGAGCCGTCTCCGATTCGACCACCCGCCAGGCGCTGCGGTCGGCGAGCAGCGCCTTCAGCACCGCGTTGTTGAGCTTGTGGCCGCCCCGTACCGAACGGTAGCTGCCGAGCAGCGGCAGGCCGGCCAGCGCCAGATCGCCGATCACGTCGAGCACCTTGTGGCGGGCGCATTCGTCGGCGTAGCGCAGGCCCTCGGCGTTGAGCAGACGGGCCTCGTCGAACACCACGGTATTGTCGAAGGACGCGCCGAGCGCGAAGCCTGCACCCCACAGCCGCGCCACGTCGCTCATGCAGCCGAACGTGCGGGCCCGCGCGACCTCGCGGCGGAAACCTTCCGGCGACAGATCGAAGGTGAAGGTCTGGCGACCAATCACCTGGTTGGTGAAATCGATCTCGACTTCGGTGCGGAACCCGCCGGCGAACGGACGCAGTTCGCCAACCGATTCGCCGATCTTGACCTGCACCGGCTTCAAAACCTGGATGAAGCGGCGGACGCCGGGCTGGGTCACAATGCCGGCCTGATCGATCGCCGCGACGAACGCCGCAGCGCTGCCGTCCATGATCGGAACTTCGGCGCCGTCGACTTCGATGGTGGCGTTGTCGACGCCCATGCCGCGCAGCGCCGCGAGCACGTGCTCGGCGGTGGAAACCAGCGGCCCTTCGCGGTCACCCAGCACCGTCGCGAACTCGGTCGCGATCACCGCATCGGCGGTGGCCACGACTTCACGGTCGGAACCGTCGAGACCGGTGCGGACAAAAATAAAACCCGCATCAACAGGTGCAGGTCCCAGGGTGAGACTGACAGGAAGACCGGAATGAACGCCTACGCCAGTCACGGTGGCTTGCGACCGAAGCGTTGTTTGACGGCTGAACTTCATTCGATAATGCCCACTACCCGACTTCACTCAATTCAAGTGGCCAAATTTCCCCAAGGCCGACTCGCTTGAGCTCCCCAAGTCACGGCAGACCATAGTCACGGCCCTAAACCGCGCCAACTCACGCTTCTTTACCGATTGTTACCCCATCTCCGCCGCATTCACGCCCAAGGTAAACCAAACTACGGCAGCGAAAGCGGTCTTCGGCAACGCGCCATCTGACCACCGAAAGAATAATTAATCATTTAAAATCAGTTGCTTGTTCATCCGGCGCGATCGCCTGCCCGCGCCAAGGAAAAGGCCCCGGCGGTTCCCCGCCGAGGCCTTCTTCGTGGCCAAGATTGTAACAAACTTCAGTTTGCCTGCCGGCGCAGGAAGGCCGGGATATCAAGATGGTCGTCGCCCTGTGGCGCTGGGGCAACAGGTGCCTGGCGGCCATGAGCGTCCAGACCCTGCGGCGCAGGGCGCTTTGCATATTCGGATACCGGCGATTCGTTCGCCGAAATCTGCTGGGCGACGCTGCGGGCCGGCTTGCGCTCGGGCAGTGGCGGCATCGTCGGCATGGCCGGACCGGAGCTACGGGCCGCGATCGGCGGCTCGGTCTCTTCGTCGCGGCGGCCGAGGCCGACATTGGCCAGTCGCTGCAGCAGCGACAGGCGGGTCTTCTGCGGGTGTTCCGGTTCGCCGTCACCGCTGGCCTGGCGGATTTCGGCCTGCGCCGGCATCGGCAGATCCTCGAACTTCGGCATCCGCGGAGCACGGACCGGCGACCGTTCCGCCGCCTGCGGGATGAAGGTCTCGGGCGGCATCGGCTCATGCTGCTCGGCCCGGGCGGCCTCGTGGTCCGGGAACAGCGAGGGCTTCTGGGCAATCGGCCGCACGGTGACGTCACCGTAGGAGGCCGGCTGCATCGGCGCCTGGGCGGCCGGCGCGCTGTCGGGAGCAACCGCGGCGGCGATCGCCGCGAGCGCGGCGCGCTCGACGGCCGGACGCTGCTGCTGGCCGGCCGGAGCCGCAATCGGGGCGACCGTCACGCCGGTCGGCGGTTCCAGCTTCTGGGCACGCTCGGCCATGCGCTGATTGTCGGCACGCAGGCGGGCGGTCAGATCGGCCAGCCGGCTCTCCGGCGAACCGCCCGACTGCTGCGCGGCGGGAGCCTGGGCTCGGGAGGCGATCGCGGCCTGCTCGATACCAGTTGCGACCACCGAGACGCGAATGACGCCGTCGAGCGATTCGTCGAAGGTGGCGCCGACGATGATGTTGGCGTCGGCGTCGACTTCTTCGCGGATGCGGGTGGCAGCTTCGTCGACCTCGAACAGGGTCAGGTCCTTGCCGCCCGTGATCGAGATCAAGAGGCCGCGGGCGCCCTTCATCGAGCTGTCGTCGATCAGCGGGTTGGCGATCGCGGCTTCCGCGGCGGTCAGTGCGCGCTTCTCGCCGGTGGCTTCGCCGGTGCCCATCATCGCCTTGCCCATTTCGCGCATCACGGCGCGGACGTCGGCGAAGTCTAGGTTGATCAGACCTTCCTTGACCATCAGGTCGGTGATGCAGGCGACGCCCGAGTACAGCACCTGGTCGGCCATCGCGAAGGCGTCGGCGAAGGTGGTCTTCTCGTTGGCGACCCGGAACAGGTTCTGGTTCGGAATGATCAGCAGCGTGTCGACCACCTTGTGCAGCTCGGCGATGCCGTGCTCGGCGGTGCGCATGCGGCGCTGACCTTCGAAGTGGAACGGCTTGGTCACCACGCCGACGGTGAGGATTCCCATCTCGCGCGCGGCCTTCGCGATCACGGGTGCAGCACCGGTGCCGGTGCCGCCGCCCATGCCGGCGGTGACGAACACCATGTTGGCGCCGGTGAGGTGATCGCGCAGCTCGTCCATGACCTCCTGCGCGGCCGCAGCGCCGACGTCGGGCTGCGAACCGGCGCCGAGGCCCTGGGTGACCTGGGTGCCCATCTGCACGATGCGCTGCGCCTTCGACATGGTCAGCGCCTGCGCGTCGGTGTTGGCGACGACGAAGTCGACGCCCTGCAACCCGGCGGTGATCATGTTGTTGACGGCATTACCACCCGCGCCGCCGACGCCGAAGACGGTGATCCGCGGTTTCAGCTCGCTGATGTCAGGGGGTGTCAGATTGAGTGCCATGGTTGCCTCTCTCGATTATGCGCGCGTTGGTTCGTCCCGGCCGCTGGCCGCCGGAGCTGGTGAAAATGCAGTGAGCCGGGGTGCGGTCATCAGAAGCCCTCGCGAAGCCATCGTCCGACCTTTCCGAAGTAACCGTCTGTCCCTGTCCTGAGCTGCCGCGTGCGCCGCGGTTCGACATGTTCAAGATGTGCGTATTGCGGATAGACCAGGAGGCCCGTCGGCACCGAGAATGAGGCGCCCTTCGCCTCGTTCGGCAGCCGGCCGAAGCCGAGCGGACGGCCGATGCGGACCTGACGGTTCAGGATGCGGGTGGCAAGCTCGACGGTGCCGGTGAGCTGCGAGGCGCCGCCGCTCAACACGACGCGCGCCCTCGGCTCTGCCGCAAAGGGGGAATCCGCGAGCCGGTCACGGACCATTTCGAAAATCTCCTCGGCGCGATGCCGGACAATGTTCGCAATCGTGGCGCGGGACACGATTTGCGGTGTCTCCCGATCATCGCCTGCAGTGGGAACGGACATCAGCTCGCGCGAGTCCGAACCGCCGGTCAGCACCGTGCCGTATAAAGTCTTGATTCGCTCGGCATCCGCAATGCACGCGCCGATGCCGCGCGCAAGGTCCATCGTGATGTGTTGTCCGCCCAGCGCAAATCCGGATGCGTGCACGAGACGTCCGCCGGAGTATGTCGCGATCGTGGTCGATCCCGCACCCATCTCGACAACGGCAGCGCCGAGATCGGCCTCGTCATCGGTCAGCACCGAGAGGCCCGCGACATAGGGGCTCGACGCCATGGCTTCGACGTTGAGATGGCAGCGCTCGACCACCAACATCAGGTTCTTGGCAACCGTCGCGTCCGACGTCACCACGTTCATGTCGACGCCGAACTGGCGCGCCACCATGCCTCGGGGATCGCGGATGCCCTTGACGCCGTCGAGTGCGTAGCCGACCGGCAGCGCGTGCAGCACGGTGCGGCCCGCGCCGGCGGCGTGGCGCATGCCGGCGGACGTGACGCGGCTGATATCGTCCGAGGTCACCGAGCCGCCGCGGATATCGGCCGCGGCCTCGACCAGCTGGCCGTGCTGCCGGCCGCCGGAGACCGACAGCAGGACGGATTCGACACGGACCTTGGCCATGCGCTCGGCCAACGCCACCGCGTGGCGCACCGCCTTCTCGCATTCGGCGAGATCGACCACGGAGCCGGCCTTGACGCCGCGCGACTGGATCTGGCTGTAGCCGATCAATTCGACCGCATGGGTGCGTCCGCGCAGCGCCTCGTTCGGCGGCGATGGCCTCAGCCGCGCGATCATGCAGGCGATCTTGCTGGAGCCGACATCGAGCGAAGCCACCATCGCGGTGCGCTTCTGCATCGGGCGGGTCTTCGGGGTCAGGTTGCGATCGAGGCCGGTCATGCGGAGTCACCGGCCTTCTTCTTGGACTTCTTGTCCTTGAACAGTTCGTCGCGCGCCTTGCCGGCGTCCTCCGACAATTGCACGATCAGCCGATCGGGCAGCCGCATGTCGACGGCGACAATGTCGCGCGAGAACAGCTTCTCGTCCTTGTCGAGCCTGGAGAGCGCAGCGAGCGCGTTGCCGACGTCGTTCTCTGGCAGGCGGACGTCGAGACCGTCCTTGAGGCGCAGGTTCCAGCGCCGCTCGCCGACGAAGATCGCCGCCTTGGTCACCGAACGGACCTGCGGATAACGGTCGAGCAGCGCCAGGAAGTCGTGGGCCCTGACGTCGGCGCCCTTGCCGACCACCAGCGGCAGATTGAGGAAGCGGCGCGAGACGTAGGGCTCGAGCACCGCGCCGTCGGAGGCGATCACCGACAGGCGGCCGTTCTGCTGCCACAGCGCGAAGGCGGTGCGCTCGACGATGTCGATCTGCAGCCGCCCCGGATAGAGCTTCAGGATCGTGGCATCCGCGATCCAGGGATTGGCCTTCAGCTTGGCGCGCACGGTGTCGGCGTCGAGGAACAGCAGCGAGGAGCGGCCGTTGACGCCGCCGATCGCGAGCACCTCGTCCTGGCTTAGCTGCTTGCGGCCGTTGATGCCGACGGTGGTGATGCGGAAGCCGGCGGTATTGGCAAGCGCGTTGCGGGCATCGCTGAGCGCGGTGGTGAATTCCTCGACATGACCACCCTTGACGATGCCAAGGCCCAGGCTGCCGAACAGGATCGCGAGCGTCGCGACCAGCCCGATGCGGCGCGGCAGATAGCGTTCGACCATCAAGATGTAGCGGTTCGGCGGCTCGCGATCGATGATGACTTGCGGCCGCTTGGCGGGACGCCGCCTGCGGCGTGCGAGATGGGCGCCGACATACTCGCGCAGCAGCACCGCCGCTCCAATAGCGGCTGCTCTCAGGTCAGCTTGAGGCCCCAGCGATCGCAGCGATCGGGTGAGGCGTCCTGCACCATCCATTGCACGAGCTCGTCACATGTTGCGCCCGCAAACCCCGCGGGTCCCGGCACAAATCACGTCTCGGCTAGACCGGTGGGATTAGAGTGGCCCCCTGTTCCCTGGTTGCGATCCTCGAAGCGGTAATCCGCGACAGCTCACGCCCCGGCAGCCAAGCGCTACATGCGCCGCCAGCGTTAACCTTCGGGCTTCCTGGTAAACAAAGGGTAAATGACTTCGGCCTGGAGCGTGTTTTGATCAACGCTGTGAGTACTTTGCCGCGAACTCGTTAGCATTTTAGCAACAGCGCCCGGGTTCCGTCCGGCCGACCAGGGCGGGTTCCCCCCGGCCGGGCATTAACTTCGGACGCGGCGGCGGGCCAGCTCGATCTGGTCGGTGAGGAAGTCGGAAAAGGCGATACCCTGTGCTTTCAAGGCCTTAGGGTACAGTGATGCCGCGGTGAGCCCCGGCAGAGTGTTGGTCTCGAGATAGACCGGGCCATTGGCCGAGACGATGAAATCGCTGCGCGAGTAGCCGGTGCAGGACAGCGCGCGGTGCGCCCGCAGCGCATGGTCCATGATCGCGGCGCTGACCTCGGGCGCGAAGCGGCCAGGACAAATCTCCTGGGTCGACTTCAAAAGGTATTTGGCTGTGTAGTCGAAGGTTCCCTCCCCCGGCACGATCTCGATCGGCGGCAGCGCGAACACGGAGCCGTCGGACTGCTCGAGCACGCCGCAGGTCGCCTCCACGCCCGATACGAACGGCTCGATCAGATACTCTTCATGCTTCGCGGCATTGCGGACCGCGACGAGATCCTGCTTCGCGTTGACGAAGATCAGCCCGTAGCTCGATCCGTCCTTGGCCGGTTTTGCGATCAGCTTGCCGTGTTTCGCAAAGGCGTCATCGATCTGTTCGACATTGATGCCCTGCGGCGCGTTGAGGCCCGCGATCGCGGCGAAGCGCTTGGCCGACGGCTTGTCGAACGCCAGATGCGACGATGCCGAGCCGGAGCCGGTGAACGCGACGCCGCGCATCTCGCACATCGCCTGCAACTCGCCATTCTCGGCGCGGCCGCCGTGCAAACCGAACACCAGCACACGCTGCTCGGCGCTCGCCTTGTCGAGCGCCTGGTCGAGTGCGATGCCGCGACCGTCGGGTTTGAAGTCGACCTCGAACGGACGCGTGTGGCCGAGCAGTTTTTCCGACGTCACCGCGTGCACGGTGTCGTCAACATCCCAGAACCAGAGATCCGCGTCGGGCAGCGCGCGGTGCAGCGCCTGCGTGCTCGCCACCGAGACCAGACGCTCCTTGTTGGTGCCGCCGAACAGAATGGTCACCTGCATCTTCTTTGCCTGTCTTCGCTGCTTCCGTCATTCCGGGATGGTCCGAAGCACCAGACCGCACTCTCGAGATTCCGGGTTCGATGCTGCGCATCGCCCCGGAATGACGACTACGATGAATTCCCGATCCGCTTGATTTCCCAGTGTAGCTCAATTCCGCTGCTTTGCTTGACCCGTTCACGCACCGTCTCGCCGAGCGTCTCGATGTCGTGCCCGGTAGCGTTGCCGGTGTTGATCAGGAAATTGCAGTGCATCTCTGACACCTGCGCGCCGCCTATTTTGAGGCCGCGACAGCCGGCGGCATCGATCAGCTTCCAGGCGCTGTTGCCGGGCGGATTCTTGAAGGTCGAGCCGCCGGTCTTCTCGCGGATCGGCTGCGCGGTCTCGCGATGGCTCTGCACCTCGTTCATGCGGGCGCGGATCGCCTCAGCATCGGTGATCGTGCCGCGGAAGCGCGCCGAGGTGAACACGATCGACGGATCGGCGCCGCTGTTGCGATAGACGAACTTCATGTCGGCATTGCCGAACGTATGCTTCGTTCCGTCGCGGCCGATGCCGGTGGCCTCGATCAGCACGTCCTTGGTCTCGCCGCCATTGGCGCCGGCATTCATGCGCAGCGCGCCGCCGACGGTGCCGGGAATGCCGAAGAAGAATTCCATGCCGCCGATGTCAGCCGCCGCAGCCGTCTCGGCGACGCGCTTGTCGAGCGCCGCAGCGCCGGCGATGACGACATCGCCGGCCGCGCTGGTCTCGCCGAACGCGCGCGGCGCGAGCCGGATCACGACGCCGGGCATGCCGCCATCGCGCACGATCAGATTGGAGCCGACGCCGACGACATAGACCGGCAATTCCTGCGGCAGGCGCTTCAGGAAATATGCGAGGTCATCTTCATCTGCCGGCGTGAACAACACCTGTGCCGGGCCGCCGACGCGAAACCAGGTCAACTCGGCCAGCGACTGGTTCGCCAGCAGCCGCCCGCGCAGCTCCGGCATCGCGGCTTTCAGGTCGGGCGTGATGTCGGGGAAGGTCACGATCACCCCAACGCCTTCAATTCGCCGGGCAGCGCGTAGGCCCATTGCGTGATGTTGCCGGCGCCGAGGCAGACGACGAGGTCGCCGGGCTTGGCAAGGCCGTGCACGATCTTCGCGAGCTCGCCCGCGTTCGGCAGCGGCACCACATTGCGATGGCCGTGGGCGCGCAGGCCGGCGGCGAAATGATCACGGTCGACGCCGGCGATCGGCGCCTCGCCGGCCGGATAGACCTCGGCGACCACGACCGCATCGGCGTCGTTGAAGCAGGTGCAGAATTCCTCGAACAGCGATTGCAGGCGGGTGTAGCGATGCGGCTGTACCACGGCGACGATCTTGCCGTTGACGGATTCCCGCGCCGCCTTCAGCACGGCTGCGATCTCGACGGGATGATGACCGTAATCGTCGATCACGGTGATGCCGTTGGTCTCGCCGGTCTTGGTGAAGCGCCGCTTGACGCCGCCGAAGCCGGCCATGGCCTGGCGGATGACGTCGTCGGACACGCCAAGCTCGTGCGCGACCGCGATCGCCGCCGTCGCATTCGATGCGTTGTGGCGCCCCGGCATCGGCAGCATGATATCGGCGATCTCATGGATCGCGCCGGATTTGCGATCGCGGATCGCGACCGAGAATTTCGAGCCGCCCCCCATCGGCGTCAGATCCTTGAGCTGCGCATCGGCCTGCGGGTTCTGGCCGTAGGTGATGATGCGGCGGTCTTCGATCTTGCCGACAAGAGTTTGCACCACGGGGTGATCGGTGCACATCACGGCAAAGCCGTAGAACGGGACGTTCTCGACGAAATTGCG
Organism: Bradyrhizobium sp. USDA 4504; assembly: GCF_054063995.1. Taxonomy (NCBI): domain Bacteria; kingdom Pseudomonadati; phylum Pseudomonadota; class Alphaproteobacteria; order Hyphomicrobiales; family Nitrobacteraceae; genus Bradyrhizobium; species Bradyrhizobium sp. USDA 4504. The sequence continues at coordinate 4,699,328 of NZ_JBSSGV010000001.1, forward strand.
GAACGCGTCCTGGATCGCCTCGAAGGTCTTGAAGTGATCGAGATGCTCGGGGTCGATATTGGTGACGATGACGACATCGGACGGCAGCTTCAGGAAGGTGCCGTCGCTCTCGTCGGCTTCGACCACCATCCAGTCGCCGGCACCGAGCCGCGCGTTGGAGCCATAGGCGTTGATGATGCCGCCATTGATCACGGTCGGATCGAGCCCACCGGCATCGAGCAGGGTCGCCACCATCGTCGTCGTGGTGGTCTTGCCATGGGTGCCGGCGATCGCGACGCAGCTCTTCAGCCGCATCAGCTCCGCCAGCATCTCGGCGCGCCGCACCACCGGAATGCGTCGCGCGCGCGCCGCCATCAGTTCAGGATTGTCGCGCTTGATCGCGGTCGAGACCACGACGACATCGGCGCCATCGACATTCTCGGCGGCGTGGCCGACCGAGACCTTGGCGCCCTTCTTGCGCAAGCGGTCGAGGTTGTAATTGTCCGAAGCATCGGAACCCTGCACGGTGTAGCCGAGATTGATCAGCACTTCGGCGATGCCGCTCATGCCGATGCCGCCGATCCCGACGAAGTGAATGGGTCCGATCTCGCGCGGCAGTCTCATGATGCTAACACCTTCATCGTCTCCGGACTCACCCCGGCAATTCTCCGACTTATGAAAGACTGATATGGCCGGGACAAGCCCGGCCATGGCGTCCCACGGCCGAAATTCCTCGAAAGCGGCCTAAATTCCGGCCACTTTCGCAACCAGATCGGCCAGCCGCTCGGCGGCATCGAGCCGGCCGACGCCGCGCGCGGCTTCCGCCATCGCGGTCAGTTTCGCGGGCTCGGCGGCGAAGGCCGAAATGTCAGCGGCCAGCCGCTCGGACGTGAAGTCGCTCTGCGCGATGCGCAGCGCGCCGCTCGCCTGCGACAGCACGCCGGCATTGGCAAACTGGTCCTGATCGATCGCGCCGGGCAGCGGCACCAGGATCGAGGGCCGGCCGATCGCGGCGAGTTCGGCCACCGTGCCGGCGCCGGAGCGCGAGATCACGAGCTGGCTCGAGGCGAGGCGCGCCGGCAGGTCGGCGAAGAACGGCGCGAGCTCGGCGTTGATCTTGAGCCGGTCGTAGACGGCGCGCACCCGATCCATGTCTTCTTCGCGCACCTGCTGGGTGATGATCAGGCGGCTCCACAGCGCGGGCGCGAGCTGCTCGATCGCCGGCGGCACGATATCGCTCATCACCCGCGCGCCCTGGCTGCCGCCGACGACGAGCAGGCGCAGCGGCCCGTTCGCCTCGGGCGGCGTGTATTTCACCGCAGCGGCCGCAAGGATCGCCGGCCGCATCGGTGTGCCGACCGTGGTGGCCTTGCCGGCCAGCGCGGGATCGCGATCGAGCACGCCGGGCAGCGAGGTCGCGATCGCGTTGACGCGGCCGGACAGGAAACGGTTGGCGCGGCCGAGCACCGCATTGGCGTCATGGATGATGCCGGGAACGCCGAGCAGCCGCGCCGCCATCAGCGGCGGCAAGGTCGGGTAGCCGCCGAAGCCGACCACGGCCGCGGGCTTCAGCCGCCGCACCAGACTGGCGGCGACCAGCGTGCCATAGCCGAGCATCAGCGCGGTCCGCGCCAGCGAGATCGGGTTGCGACTGCGCACGGTCGCGCTCGGCACGAGGTCGATGCTCTCCCGGCCGAACAGGCCGGAATAGCGCAGCGCGCGGCCGTCGGTGGCGAGCCGGACCCGCAGGCCACGCCTGATCAATTCCACGGCGAGCGCTTCGGCCGGGAACAAATGGCCGCCGGTGCCACCGGCCGCCAGCAGAATCAGGGGCGCATTGTCCATGGTTTCCAGATAACCGACACGACCGTCACAGTCACCTACGCGTAGGCGCGCTGAGCGCTGGCGCCTTCCATCGATTCGATCTCGGTGCGCGGCCGCAGCCGCGTCAGCGCCAGCATCATGCCGACGCCATAGGCAAGCGACACGAACGAGGAGCCGCCATAGGAGATGAACGGCAGCGTCATGCCCTTGGCCGGAATCAATTGCAGATTGACCGCCATGTTGATGGTCGCCTGCACGCCGAACAGGATCGCAAGCCCCGAGGCTGCGAAGCGCGAGAACATGTCCTCGGTGGCATAGGCGCGGGTCAGCGTGCGGATCACGATGAAACCGAACAGCGCGACCAGCATCAAGCAGAGGATGATGCCGAACTCCTCCGCCGCGACCGCGAACACGAAGTCGGTGTGGCTGTCCGGCAGGCTGCGCTTGGCGATGCCCTCGCCCGGCCCCAGGCCGAACCAGCCGCCATTCCAGAACGCCTCCATCGCGGTGTCGACCTGGAAGGTGTCGCCGGAGGCGGGATTCATGAAGCGCTTGATGCGGCCGGCGACGTGCGGCACCAGGAGATAGGCGCCGAACAGGCCCGCGCCCGCCGCGCCGGCGAGCCCGAACACCCAGATCATCCGCATGCCCGCGATGAAGAACAGCGCGCCCCACACGGTGAGGATCAGCATGGTCTGACCGAAGTCGGGCTCCATCACCAGCAGCGTGACCAGCGTCAGCAACAGCACCAGCGCCATCGAGGTCGCCGGCATCTCCGGCCGCTTGGTCGATTCCGCAAACAGCCAGGCCGCGACGATGACGAAAGAGGGTTTTGCGGCTTCGGAGGCCTGGATGTTGACGCCGAGCAGCGTGATCCAGCGCCGCGAGCCCTTGACCTCGGGGCCGAGCAGCAGCGTCAGCACGATCAGCGCGATCGAGACCGCGAACACGATCAGCGCGGTGCGCCGGATCTGCCGCGGCGTCATGAACGAGACGCCGATCAGCACCATCAGCGACGGCACCAGGAACATGACGTGGCGGTTGAAGAAGTGGAACGGATCGAGCCCGATCCGGGTCGCCACCGGCGGGCTCGCCGCCAGCGACAGGATGACGCCGGCCAGCATCAACGCGGCGATCGCCACAAGCAGCAGCTTGTCGACGGTCCACCACCAGTCCGAGAACGGGGTGCGTTGGTCACGGGCGAGCATGGGCGTCCCCAGATGGCAGAGATAACGTCCATTCGTGGCGCAGGATGGTTTCCAAGGGGTTAACGGGTCGGGTAACTTTTGAGGGAGGTGGTTGAGCCCTCATCCAGACGTCATCCTGGCGAAAGCCAGGACGACGATGAGATGGTTCTCGCGCGATACGACGCACCGTCACTGCGTACTTCATCTCGGTGTCATCGCCCGGCACCGAACGGCGGATTACGCTGTGCCAATCCGCCCTACGTGATCGTCACACCACCGGCTCAACGCCGGGCAGCGCCTGCACGATGTCGCGGAAGGCGGCACCGCGGATTTCGAAATTGCGGTACTGGTCGAACGAGGCGCAGGCCGGCGACAGCAGCACGACGGCTTCCGCGAGCCCCGACGCCTCGGCATCGCGCGCGGCGCTGGCGATCGCGACGTCGAGCGTGCCGGACATGTCGTGCGGGACGCGCTCGCCGAGCGTGCCGGAGAATTCGGCCGCCGCCTCGCCGATCAGATAGGCCTTGCGGATGCGCGGGAAATATTCGGTCAGGGTGGTGATGCCGCCGGCCTTCGGCTTGCCGCCGGCGATCCAGTAGATGTCGGCAAACGACGACAGCGCATGCGCGGCCGCATCCGCATTGGTGCCCTTGGAGTCGTTGACGAACAGCACGTTGCCGCGGCGGCCGACCTGCTCCATGCGATGCGCGAGACCCGGGAAGCTGCGCAGGCCGTTCTGCAACACGTCGGTCGCGATCCCCATCGCCAGCGCGCAGGCCGAGGCGCAGGCGGCGTTCTGCGCATTGTGCAGGCCGCGCAGCGAGCCGATGCCGCCTAACCGCGCGATCTCGCTGCGCGCCGCGCCCGAGGCACGCACGATGGTCTCGTGCTCGACATAGAGGCCGTCGGGCAGCGGGTTCTTTACCGAGATGCGCACCACGCGCTTGCCGGCGCGATCGAGCCGGTCGGCGATGTTGCGGCACCAGATGTCGTCGACGCCTGTTATCGCGGTGCCGCCGGCCTGCACGCCGGCGACCAGCCGCTCCTTGACCGCGGCGTAATGCTCGAGCGTGCCGTGGCGGTCGATGTGATCCTCGCTGATGTTGATCAGGATGCCGACCGACGGATCGAGCGACGGTGCGAGGTCGATCTGGTAGGACGACATCTCGATCACATGGACACGACCCATGCGCGGCGGCTCCAGCGACAGGATCGCGGTGCCGATATTGCCGCCCATCTGGGTGTCGTAGCCGGCGACATCAATCAGATGCGCGATCAGCGCCGTGGTGGTCGATTTGCCGTTGGTGCCTGTGATGGCGACGAACGGCGCGTTCGGCGCGTGGCGGCGCCGCTCGCGGCAGAACAGTTCGACATCGCCGATCACCTCGCACCCCGCCTCGCGCGCCTTCAGCACGCTCCAGTGCGGCGCCGGATGGGTCAGCGGCGCGCCGGGGGTCAGGATCAGCGCGGCGAAATTCGCCCATGACACGCTGCGCAGATCGGCGGTGGTGAAGCCGGCCTGCGCCGCCTTGGCGACGTTGTCGGCATTGTCGTCGGCGGCGATCACCTCGGCGCCGCCGGCCTTCAGCGCCTGGCAGCTCGCGAGCCCGGAGCCGCCGAGCCCGAACACCGCGACCGTCTTGCCGGAGAAGGAGGTGACCGGGATCATGTCTATCTCCCTGTCATTCCGGAAACCGCGCAGCGGTTATCCGGAATCTCGAGATTCCGGGTTCTCGCTGCGCGAGCCCCGGAATGACAGTCAATGGGATGCGAAGCCATCAGCGCAGCTTCAGCGTCGACAGGCCGGCGAGCGCCAGCATCACCGAGATGATCCAGAATCGGATCACGATCTGCGGCTCGGTCCAGCCCTTCTGCTCGAAATGATGGTGCAGCGGCGCCATCCGGAACACGCGCTTGCCGGTGAGCTTGAACGAGGTGACCTGGACGATGACCGAGACCGCCTCCAGCACGAACAGGCCGCCGATCACGGCGAGCACGATCTCGTGCTTCACCGCAACCGCCGTCGCGCCGAGCATGCCGCCGAGCGCCAGCGAACCGGTGTCGCCCATGAAGATCGAGGCCGGCGGCGCGTTGAACCAGAGGAAGCCGAGGCCTGCGCCGAGCACCGCGCCGCACAGCACCGCCAGTTCGCCGGTGCCGGCGACGTAATTGATCTGCAGGTAATCCGAGAACACCGCGTTGCCGGTCAGGTACGAGATCATGCCGAAGCTTGCGGCGGCAATCATCACGGGCACGATGGCAAGACCGTCGAGACCGTCGGTGAGATTCACCGCATTGCCGGCGCCGACCATCACGAAGGCGCCGAAGATCACGAAGAACCAGCCGAAATTGATCACGAGGTCCTTGAAGAACGGAATCACGAGCGAGGTCGACGACACGTCGCGCCCGAGCCGGACCAGCGCGTAGGTGGCGGCAAGCCCGATCGCGGCCTCGATCAGCAGCCGCAGCTTGCCGGCGAAGCCGCTGTGCGACTGCTTTGTGACCTTCAAATAATCGTCATAGAAGCCGACGAAGCCGAAGCCGAGCGTCACCGCCAGCACGATCCAGACATAGGGATTGAGCGGGTTGGCCCAGAGCAGCGTCGACACCACGAGCCCGGACAGGATCATCAACCCGCCCATGGTGGGCGTGCCCTTCTTGGAGATCAGATGCGACTGCGGACCATCGGTGCGGATCGGCTGGCCCTTGCCCTGCCGCAGCCGCAGATGATCGATGATCCAGGGCCCGAACAGGAACACGAACAATGCGCCGGTCACCATCGCGCCGCCGGTGCGGAAGGTGATGTAGCGGAACACGTTCAAAGCGCTGCGGAACGCCCCAAACCCCGGAACGGTGTTGGACAGTTCGATCAACCAGTAGAACATTCGAGGAGTCCTATACCGCTTCTTCGTGCGCGGCCTTGTCGGGGAAGCGTTTTTCCAGCGCGCTGACAATCAGCTTCATCTTCGATCCCAGCGAGCCCTTCACCATGATCACGTCACCGGCACGGACCGCGGCGACCGCCTGCGCTTCGAGCGCCGCCGAGCTCTCGGCATAGCCTCCCCGCTTGCCGGTGGAAAGGGCATCCCACAGATTCCGCATCAACGGACCACAACAATATACGAGGTCGATGCGGTTGGCGGTCACGGCCTCGTTGAGGCCGCGGTGCAGTTTCGGGCCCGGTCGGCCCGAGCTCGAGCATGTCGCCGAGCACGGCGATGCGCCGGCCATGCGGCCCGGTCTGGGCCTGACCGAGCACGTTGAGCGCGGCGCCCATCGAAGCCGGGTTGGCGTTGTAGCTCTCGTCGATCAGCATCGCCTCGCCATGGCCGACCTCGAGGGTGCGGCGGAGGCCGCGGCCGGTCGGCGCCTCGAGCTGCGACAGCGACAGCGCCGCGCGCGCGATATCGGCGCCGAGTAGCGAGGCGCCGGCAAGCACCGCGAGCGAGTTCATCGCCATGTGCCGGCCGGGCATGCCGATCTTGTAGGTGATGTCGTGATCCAGAATATCCGCATGCACCGCCGAGCAGGTCGCGTGCAGCGACAGGTCGAGCAGCCGCGCCTCGGCACGCTTGTCGGCGCCGAACGAGACGATGCGCGAGATGCCGGCCTGCTTGGCCTGCTTTTGCAGCCGCGCGAATTGCCCGTTGTCGCGGTTGAGCACGACCGCGCCATCGGGCTCGAGCCCTGCGAAGATCTCCGCCTTGGCGTCGGCGATCGCCTCGATGCCGGCGAAGAATTCCAGATGCACCGGCTCGATCGTGGTGATGATTGCGACGTGCGGGCGCACCATCTTCACCAGCGGCGTGATCTCGCCGGCATGGTTCATGCCGATCTCGAACACCGCAAAGCGCGTGCTGGCCGGGCAGCGCGCCAGCGACAGCGGCACGCCCCAGTGATTGTTGAACGACGCCACCGACGCATGGGTCTCGCCCTGCGCCGACAGCACGCGGCGCAGCGCCTCTTTGGTCGAGGTCTTGCCGACCGAGCCGGTTACCGCGACGATCTGCGCGTTGAGCCGCGCGCGCGAGGCATGCGCGAGCTCGACAAGACCGGCGAGCACGTCGTCGACCACCAGCAGCGGCGCATCAGCGGGAAACTTTGCCCGTTGCGCGGTCTCGACCACCGCGAGCCCGGCGCCGGCCTTCAGCGCCGCCTCGACGAAGGCATGGCCGTCATGGACGTCGCCCTTGATCGCGAAATACGCCTCGCCGGGCGCGATGGTGCGGCTGTCGATCGAGAGACCGCTGACGCCGTCCGGCAGCGCGCCTTGCGTGGCGGCGCGCATCGCCGTCGCCATCGCATCCGAGGTCCACAACATCGTGCTCATGCGCCCTCCGCAGCCAGTGCACTGGCGACCGCCTCATGATCGCTGAACGGCAGCGTCGTGTTGCCGACGATCTGCCCGACCTCGTGGCCCTTGCCGGCAACGACCAGCGCATCGCCCGGCGCGAGGCCGGCAATGCCGGCGCGGATCGCCGCGGCGCGGTCGCCGATCTCGCGCGCGCCCTTCGCCGTCGCCATGATCGCGGCGCGGATCGCCTCCGGCTTCTCGCTGCGCGGATTGTCGTCGGTGACGATGACCTGATCGGCATTCTCGGCCGCGATCGCGCCCATGATCGGACGCTTGCCGGCGTCGCGGTCGCCGCCGGCGCCGAAGATCACGACCAGCTTGCGCCTGGCATAGGGCCGCAGCGCCTGCAGCGCCTTGGCGAGTGCGTCGGGCTTGTGGGCGTAATCGACGAAGATCGGCGCGCCATTGTGCTCGCCGACGAATTCCAGCCGACCCTTGGCGCCTTCGAGATGTTCGAGGCAGCCGAACACGTCATCGGCGGCGCTGCCGGTGCCGATCGCGAGCCCGGCCGCGACCAGCGCGTTCTCGATCTGGAATTCGCCGACCAGCGGCAGCCGGATCGCATATTTGCGCCCGCGGTGCTCGATCGCGAGCTTCTGTGCAAAGCCTTCGATGACAGCATCGGTGAGCCTGATGCCATCGCCTGCATCGGCGTTGCGCCCGACCGCGATGATGCGCAGGCCGCGCGCGCGCGCCGCATCGATCACCTGCCCTGAGCAATCATGATCGGCCGAGACCACCGCGACGCCGCCTGGCGCGACCAGATCGCGGAACAGCCGGAGTTTTGCATTGAGGTAATGCGCGACGTCGGGATGATAATCCATGTGGTCGCGCGACAGATTGGTGAAGCCGCCGGCTGCGATGCGCACGCCGTCGAGACGATACTGATCGAGGCCGTGCGAGGACGCCTCGAACGCCAGATGCGTGACGCCGTCGCTCGCGATCTCGTCGAGCTGGCGATGCAGCGCGATCGGATCCGGCGTGGTCAGCGAGCCGTAGACCGTGCGCTTGTCCGAGACGAGGCCGATAGTGCCGATGCTGGCGGAGGAATGACCGAGCCGCTGCCAGATCTGGCGCGTGAACGCTGCGACCGAGGTCTTGCCGCTGGTGCCGGTCACCGCCGCGATCGTCGCCGGCTGGCGGGAAAAGAATTTGGCCGCGGCGAGCGCCAGCGCGCGGCGCGGATTCGGCGTGATGACGAAGGGGGCGCGCGCGTGACCTTGCGGCAGATGGTCGCTGGCGACCGCGACCGCGCCGGCGGCAATCGCCGCATCGACGAAGCGCGCACCGTCGGTCCTGCTGCCGGCCAGCGCGAAGAACAGGTCGCCCGGCTTCACCGCGCGGCTGTCGACCGCAAGCCCTCCGACAATGAGCGAGGAGGCACTCGGATCGATCGTGGCATCATCGCTGAAGAGGTCGCGAAGTCTCATGATCTTCCAGTCTGGCCGGCGCCGTTCTGGCGCCGCGTGAGTATACGCCTTACTGGGTTGTTCTGGATGCCGCAAGAATAAGGCGGTCGGACGGCGGCAGGTCGAATCGCGGTTCAACGCCCAAAAGCGGCGCAATTCGGGCGATCACATTGCCGCCGGTCGGCACCGCATTCCAGCCCGAGGTGATGAACCCGTAGGTTTCCTTCAGGGGCTGCGGCTCGTCGAGCATGATAAGCAGCTGGTATTTCGGATTGTCGGCGGGCAGGATCGCGGTGAATGCGTTGAGCACGCGCTTCTTGGCGTAGCGGCCGTTGATCACCTTCTCCGCGGTGCCGGTCTTGCCGCCGATATAGTAGCCCTTGACGTCGGCCTTCTTCGCGGTGCCGATCTCGGCATTGAGCCGCATCAGATAGCGCATCTTGTCCGAGGTCTCGGGCTTGATGACGCGCTTGGCGAGCGCCATCGCCTCCTGCTCGGTGCGCTTCAGGAAGGTCGGCGGGATCAGGTAGCCGCCATTGACCAGCGCGTCGATGCCCATCACCGCCTGCAGCGGCGCCACCGCGATGCCGTGACCGAACGAGATGGTGACGGTGTTCAGTTCGCCCCATTTCTTCGGCACGATCGGCGAGGCGCTCTCCGGCAATTCGGTGCGCAGCCGCTCGAGCTGGCCCATCTTGCGCAGGAACGCCTTGTGCGCGTCGACGCCCATCGCCAGCGCAATGCGCCCGGCGCCGATGTTGGAGGAATAGTAGAACACCTCCTTCATGTTGATCATGCGGCCCATGTTGTGATCGTCATGGATCGCGAACTTGCCGTAGTGCAGCGGGCCACGCGCATCCCACATCGAGTTGAGGTCGAACCGGCCGCTATCCAGCGCCATCGCCAGCGTGAACGCCTTGAAGGTCGAGCCCATCTCGTAGACGCCGGTGGTCAGGCGGTTGATGCGATCGGGATCGTGCGCCTCCTTCGGATTGTTCGGATCGAAATCCGGCAGCGACACCATCGCCACGATCTCGCCGGTGCGCACGTTGGAGACGAGGCCGGAGGCGGCCTTGGCCTTGAACTTCTCCTTCGCCTTGAGCAGTTCGTCGCGCAGCGCGTGCTCGACGCGCAGGTCGACCGATAGCTCCACCGGCTTCTGCAGCCGGTCGGTGGCGAAGCCCGCGCGATGCAGATCGGCCAGACCGTTGCTGTCCAGCCACTTCTCCATGCCGGCGATGCCCTGGTTGTCGATGTTGACGAGGCCGATCAGATGGGCGACCTCGTTGCCGGTCGGATAGACTCGCTTGTTCTCGCGCAGGAAGCCGACGCCGGGAAGGCCGAGGCGATGGATGTCGCTCTGCTGCTTCGGCGTGATCTCGCGCTTCAGCCAGACGAAGCCCTTGCGCGACGACAGGCGGTCACGCACCTCGCTGGTGTCGAGATCGGGCAAGGCTCCGGTCAAGAGCTCGATCGCCTCGTCCTTGTCGATCAGGCGGCGCGGCTCGGCGAACAGGCTCGGCGCCTTGACGTCGGTGGCGAGGATTTCGCCGTTGCGGTCGGTGATGTCGGGCCTCGCGGTCGCGATGGCGTCCTGCGAGGCGGTGCGGCGCGCGCCATGGCTGTCGGCGCCGACGGCGAACAACACGAGACGTCCGGCCAGCACGCAATACACCGCGGCGAAAGCGAGGATGGCAAGACCAACGCGCGCGCGCGCCTTGGCGGCGCGGTCGACATTGCTGCCATACAGCAGCGTGCGGATCAGCCGCTGGTTCCAGGGCTCGGCGGGTTTCACGGCCGGTGTGTTGGCGGGTGCCGGATCGGTCATGGCTGGTCCCGTCATTGCTGGTCTCCCCCGCCCTGCCCGGAGTCGTCGAGCGCGGGCTGGTCGGCGGCCGGCTGGTCGGTCGCCGCCTTGTCGATCGATCCGGTGGTGCTGTCGGGCGCCGCGGCGGCCTCGATGGTGTCGATCATCGCGCCGATCGGATCGCGCGAACCGGGCCGCGTGAAGCTCGGCGGCCGCTCCGGCAGGTTCTTCAGGGAATCGTACTGGTTGGCGTTGACCGGCTTCAGCGGCAGATGGCGCTCGGCGAGGCCCTGCAGCCGGAGCGGCGCATCGAGCTTGGCCCATTCGGCGCGCAACGCGGCGATCGCATTGCGCTGCTCGCGGATCTCGGCATTGAGCTGCAGCACGCGTTCGACGCGCGCGGTCGATTCCATCTTGATGCGATAGACATACGACGCCGCGAAGATCAGCATGCCGATGACGAGGAGATGGAGAAGGCGCATCGTCACCCTCCCCGCTTCAGGTCGGACAGGCGGGGCCATGACGGCAGGTCGTCGTCGGCGTGCACCGGCGCCGCGGTGCGCTCGGCGGCACGCAGCTTGGCCGATCGCGCGCGCGGATTGGCGGCAAGCTCGGCCTCACCGGGCGTCACCGGACGCTTGGTCAGGATCTGAAAGCTCGGCGCCGCTTGCGCCATTTCGGGCAAATGCCGCGAGCCGGCGGAGACCTTGCCGCGCAGGCTGAGGAAATTCTTGACGATGCGGTCTTCCAGCGAATGGAACGAAACCACGACGAGCCGGCCGCCCGGCTTCAGCACGCGCTCGGCCGCTGCGAGCGCCTCGTGCAGTTCATCGAGCTCCTCATTGACGAAGATGCGCAGCGCCTGAAAGGTCCGCGTCGCCGGATGGATCTCGTTCGGCTTGGCGCGCACGACCTTCGCGACGATATCGGCAAGCGCGTCGGTCGTCGTGATCGGCGCGTCCTTGCGCGCGGCGACGATGGCGCGGGCGACGCCGCGCGAATGCCGCTCCTCGCCGAAGATATAGATGATGTCGGCGAGCTGTTTCTCGGAAGCCGACGCGACCACGTCGGCCGCGGTCGGGCCGCTCTGGGCCATCCGCATGTCGAGCGGACCGCCGAGCCGGAATGAGAAGCCGCGTTCGGCCTGGTCGAGCTGCATCGAGGAGACGCCGACATCCATCACGACGCCGTCGACCTTATCCACCCCGTGCGACGCGCAGACCTCGGCGAGGTTGGAGAAGCGGTCCTCGACCAGCGTCAGCCGACCGCCCGCGCCGTCGACCAGATCGAAGCCGCCGGTTATCGCGGTGCGGTCGCGGTCGATGCCGATCACGCGGGTCTCGGCGACATCGAGGATCGCCCGGCTGTAGCCGCCGGCACCGAAGGTGGCGTCGACATAAATGCCGCCGGCGCGCGGAGCGAGATGCGCGACCGCCTCGCGGCCCAGCACCGAAATGTGACGCGGCGCACGCTCGCTCATGCGCCGCTCCCGGGCGGGGCCGCGTAACTGGCATGCAAGCTGGGTGCGCGCCGACTCATTGCGCCTCGAATCCTCGCGCCCAGAGCCTTCTTCGTTCCGATTGGATCGGAACGGGGCTCTGGATTCCTGTCTTGACGCGTTTTCTTCACGCGAACCGGTATCCACTTCGCTCGAAAACGCGTGAAAAAGCCGCTGCGTGACGCCAGCGCCAACTCCCGTTCTCGGCCGCAAATCCTGATATCCGACCGGAATTGGGAGGGTTTCCATGGGATTTCGCGCAAACAGCGGGGCTCAGCGTCCTTTGGCCGTCCCCCGAAACCGGTTCGGCACTTCACCTCTCAGTAACGGCACTTAACGTTAAGAAAACGTTGATGATCGGTTAGCGGAATCGCGCGGCTTTGATCCGCATTCGAGTGATACGCTGGCGACCCGCTCCGGGCACAATGGCGCAGCGCATCATGCGGATCGTGGAACCGGCAGGGGTCGATTGCGCGGCCCGCACGGTAAAGGAATAGTAAACGCCTATTTGTTTATCCATATGTCAAAATGCTTTCTCCTGGTTCGGGTTTGAGTGATTCGTATGGCTTCAAGTTCGTCTTCGTCCGGCAACGCTGATTCGAAGCGTCAGCGCGCCCTCCCTGTTCCAAAGGGGGTGGCGGACGCGAAGACGTTCACGCCGGATTCCTCGATCGCCTCCGACGTGATCCCGTCGGCGAACTTCGGCGATCGCGCCAATGGCCGGCAACCCGACATGATCGTGCTGCACTACACCGGCATGCCCGACGTCGAGGGTGCGATCACCCAGCTGTGCACGGCCGGCACCGAGGTCTCGGCGCACTACATCGTGCTCGAGGACGGCCGCATCGTGCAGTGCGTGCCGGAGAGCAAGCGCGCCTGGCACGCCGGCGTGTCCGCGTGGGCTGGCGATGACGACATCAACTCCTGCTCGATCGGCGTCGAGATCGTCAATCGCGGCCACGATTGGGGCTATCCGGATTTTCCGCTGCGCCAGATCGCGGCTGTCATCGCGCTGTGCCGCGGCATCATGCTTCGCCGCAAGGTGGTCCCGCATCGCGTGCTCGGCCATTCCGACGTGGCACCGGCGCGCAAGAAGGATCCCGGCGAGAAATTCCCGTGGCACTCGCTGGCCAATTCCGGCGTCGGGCACTGGGTGCAGCCGGCGCCGATCGTGCGCGGCGACGCGCTGCAGCTCGGTGCGATCAGCGACAGCGTCTCCAACATGCAGGCCGCGTTCCGGCGCTACGGCTACAACATCCCGACCAACGGCAAGTTCGACGGCCCGACCATGGAGGTCGTCACCGCCTTCCAGCGCCACTTCCGCCCGGAGCGCATCGACGGGATCGCCGACCGTTCCACCATGGCCACACTGCACGCGCTGCTCGAGAGCCTGCCGCCGGATGCGGCGACGGTGGTCGCGTCGAGCTAGGCTCGCCTCCGTCCGTCGTCGCGAGGAGCGGTGCATTTACCGGCCAAGTGTGCGTGCACGTTGGAACTTTTCGGCATGAGCGGTCTTTGTAGGTGGGGCGGTCCGAGTGGAGATTCGTCCATGTTCAAAGCACTGATCGCAGGAGCCGCCGCCGTCGGCCTCATTGTCGCTCCGGCAGCCGCTGGCGCTATGTCGACCCAAAGCAAGACCATGTCGTCGACCCATCACAAGACCCAGAAGGTCCATCACGCGCAGAAGAAGATGGCACCCGGCACCACGACCGGCATGTCGAAGGGGACGACGACCGGGCAATCGAGCACCGGCGCCAAGGCAAAGACAGGGTACTGAGCACGCTCAACGCCTCACGGCGCGCTGACCATCGTGGATGAATGGCGCGCCGTCACTGGCCACGCAAGAGATGGGGTGCGTCACCCCATCTCGGCGATGCGCCGCGCATAGAGCCGGCGCAGCGGTTCGAGTTGCGTGGCTGCCGTTGCGGCGAGATAGGCCTGCCGCGCTTCATCCTTGCGGCCGAGGCGGCGCAGCAGGTCGGCGCGCACCGCGGGCAGCTGGTCATATCCCTTCAAAGTGCCGCGCGCGTCCAGCGCGTCGATCAGGTCGAGCGCGCGCGCCGGACCATCGACCATCGACACCGCGGCGGCGTGATTGAGCTCGATCACCGGCGACGGGCTGATGCGCAGCAGCACCTCGTAAAGACCGGCGATCTGCGGCCAGTCGGTGTCCTTGTAACTCGGCGCCCGCGCGTGCAGCGCGGCGATCGCCGCCTGCACGGCGTAGGACTGCGGCCGGCCCGGCATCCGCAGCGCCTCCTCGACCAGTTCGAGGCCTTCGGCGATCTGCTGGAAATCCCACAGCGAACGGTCCTGCTCCTCGAGCAGCACGATATCGCCGCCGGCGGTCTGGCGGCCGGCGCGGCGCGCATCATGCAGCAGCATCAGCGCCAACAGCCCCTTGATCTCGCCGCGCGCCGGTATCAGCGCATCGATCAGCCGCGCCAGCCGGATCGCCTCGCGGGCAAGATCGGGCCGCATCAGATCCTCGCCGGCGGTCGCCGCATAACCTTCGGTGAAGACGAGGTAGATCACCGCGAGCACGCCGGTGAGGCGCGGCTCCAGCGCCTCACGCTCCGGCACCTCATAGGGAATGCCGGCGAGTTTTATCTTTTGCTTGGCGCGCAAGAGGCGCTGCGCCATGGCGTCCTCGCTCACCAGGAAGGCGCGCGCGACCTCGACCGTCGTCAGCCCGCACACCGTGCGCAAGGTCAGCGCGACCTGGACCTCCGCCGCAAACGACGGATGGCAGCAGGTGAAGATCAGCCGCAGCATGTCGTCGTCAAGCGTTGCATCGGCCGGCTCGGGCGAGGACTCTGCATCGAGCAGGATCTGATGCGTCAGTTCCTGCTGCTTGCCGCGAAACGTCGCCGCGCGGCGAACGCGGTCGATCGCCTTGTTGCGGCCGACATTGACCAGCCAGGCACGCGGATTGGAGGGGAATTCGCCGATCGGCCAGCGCTGCAGCGCCACGGCAAAAGCATCCTGAAGCGCATCTTCGGCCAGGTCGAAATCGCCGACGAGACGGATCAGCGTTGCGAGCGCCCGGCCCGCCTCGTCGCGAAACACTTTTTCGATCTGGCTGGGGGTCATGGTCTCACCGTCATTCCGGGGCGATGCGAAGCATCGAACCCGGAATCTCGAGGTTCCGGGTTCGCGCTTCGCACGCCCCGGAACGACGAAACCATCACTTGTCGTAGATCATCACCGGCCTGACTTCGATCGAGCCGGTCTTGGCGCCGGGAATCCGCGCCGCGAGGCCGAGCGCCGTGTCGAGATCCTTGGCATCGACCAGATAATAGCCGCCGAGTTGTTCGCGGGTTTCCGCAAACGGCCCGTCGGTTGTCAGCGTCTTGCCGTCGCGCACCCGAACGGTGGTCGCGGTCGACACCGGCTGCAGCCCGTCACCCGCCTTGAAGTGTCCGCTCTGGATGATGGACTGGGTGTAGACGCCATATTCCGCCGACAGGGCCTTGCGGTCGTCGGCATTCATGCGGCCATATTCCGCGTCGCTCCGGTAGATCAGCAACAGATATTGCATCTTGAGAACTCCTCTTGATCGGCTGGATCGCCGACACCCAGTCGAACGGGCGACACGCAGGACGACATCGTCAGGATAAATTATTTTGGCCGCCCGGCGTGAATGTCTCACCGGCCCGGCGGGCCGCAGAGCCAGCTTATATCGGATAATCCGATAGTAATCCCCAATATTATTCGTTTGTTAAATTCATGGCAGCGCGTAGCCTTCGGATGCCCGGAGGACTTTCGCCATGACACCACTGCCGCAGACAGCCACACGCCTTTCCCGGCTCCTGCTGTCGATGCTGTACCGAATCCTGCGCAGCCGGATCGTGGCGAAACCGCGCCACCACGCCAGTCAGGTCGCCTCGAACATCGCCGCGGGCGGCAATCCGCTCGGCGTGTGAGCAGGCAATGCAACGGGGCATCACGCGCCTGAAGGCGTTGCGTCAGCTGATCGCCGACGAAGGGCTGACCATCGCGATCCTTGCGGCGGTAGCCGCAGCGACGGTGATCGCATTTGGTTTCGGTGCGGAAGCCGACATCGTGGCCTCGATGCTGGTCATCGGCCTTGTGACCGCGCTGGCGGAGACCCGCCTGCGATCGGGAAAGTAGCTCCAGCGGCCGTGATCGGCTCCGGAGGGGATGACCGAGAACCTGGCATTTGCTTGTAGCCTTATCCGCGTCACTGCGAGCCACCGGGTCGCGCGAACGCGCGCCCGATGACAGGCTCCGCGAAGCTATCCATCTGTCGCATGTGCGGAGCGATGGATTGCTTCGTCGCTTCAGCGCAAAATTGCTTCGCAATTTTGTCGCGAGCTCCTCGCAATGACGGCATGGCTTCCCAGCCTTTACGACGATGTCGCGGCCTGCTGCGCGGCGCGGCGCCGCAACTCCTTGAGCTCCTCGAAACGCTTGGTCACGTCGCGCATCACCGCGACGGTGCCGGCGACCTTGTGCGCCGCATCGTGCAGCATCTCGATGGTGAATTCGACGGAGATGCGCGTCCCGTGCCTGGTCAGCGCCGGCACCGACAGCAGATCGCCCTGACCGTAACGGCTCGTCCCGGTCGCCATCGTGTGCCGGAAGCCGGCCCAGTGACGCGCGCGCAGATTCTCCGGAATGATCAAATCGAGCGATTGTCCGATCGCCTCCTCGGCGCTGAAGCCGAACATCCTGACCGCGCCGGGATTCCACAAGCTGATACGGCCTTCGACATCGGTCGCAACGATCGCGTCGGAGGCTCCCTTGAGCAACGCGTCTCCCACTTCTGCCGCAATATCCATCGTTTGACCTCCTGCTGATCCCGATCCTGCTGTGAACGCGGACGTTTGCGCTGACAAGCGAAGAAAGCCGATGGAATCGATCGGAGATGCCGATAGAAATCGCGGTCAGCGCCGCCGCCGCGCGGCAGGCCTGGACCGCGGCAGGTCCGCGCTCGCATTAACCTGCGACGCGGCAAGCCGATGCATGGTCTCGACCGCGCGCGCCAGATGATCGTCCTGGCTGTCAGCCGGATAGGCGACATAGGCGGGCATCGCAAAGCCAGGTGCGCCGGCGACGGCGTGCAGCCGCCGCGCCTTCAGGAGCGGCTCCACGATACGACGCGCGAAGAAGCCAGAGCCGCCATTCTCCAAAAGATGCTGCAATCCGAGCCAGCCGATATTCACCGTCAGCGCGGGGCCGGCGAAATTCGGAAACAGCGTGGCGTGACGCGCGTAGAATTCGGGGCCCCAATCGACATAGACATAGCGCGGTCCCGGCTCCGGTGCGCTTTTCGGATCGGTCGACACCAGGATGAGCTGCTCCTCGAACAGCTGCTCGACCTTGAGGCCAGGGCGACTCTGCGGCGTGTACATCACGCCGATGTCGATGCGTCCCTCGACCAGCCCCTGCATCAGCTCGGGCTCGAGCGCGCTCTCGGCGCGGATCGAGATGTCGGGATGCGCCCGCGTCATCAGCGGCAGCCAGCGCAGCAGATACTCTTCCCAAAGTCCGATGCGGCCGCCGACCACCAGCGTCGCGGAAAATCCCTTGGGGATTCCTACATCATGGCGCGCCTGCTCGACGGTGCGGACCAGCACCGAGGCGTGGCGCTGAAACTGCCGGCCGGCCGGCGTCAACTTGGTGCCGGCCTTGTTGCGCACGAACAGCACGCAGCCGAGCTGCTGCTCGAGCGTGTGGATGCGGGTGCTGACGGTCGACTGGCTGACATGCAGCCGCTCCGCCGCGGTGATGAAGTTGCCGGCGCTCACCACCGTCAGGAACGTCCGGGCCAGTTCGGTATCCATGGCGCCTCGACCTTTGGATCGATCAAATCGATATCAAAGGCCCCTCCTCTGCGAATGTCAAAATCGAGGACCCGCCGGGCGCCGGGCCAGGGGTTAACCATCGCAATCGCTTGACGCGGGCGGCCAAAGCCCGCATGCGTAACCCGTCAGTCGGCCGGACGGCCGCTCCCGCAAGCGCCGAAAGGCCGCGGGGGAGGAAAGTCCGGGCTCCATCGACATGCGGTGCCGGATAACATCCGGCGGGGGCGACCCCAGGGAAAGTGCCACAGAGAACGAACCGCTCCCTCCTCGGAGGAAGTAAGGGTGAAAAGGTGCGGTAAGAGCGCACCGCGTTTCCGGCAACGGAGATGGCATGGCAAACCACACCGGGAGCAAAACCGAATAGGGACGGCAACGCGGTTAGTTCGCGCACGCGCGATAACACCGCAGGGCGATGTCAGGCCCGCTGTCCGGGTAGGTTGCCCGAGGCAAGGTGCAAACCTTGTCCCAGAGGAATGGCCGTCGCGTACCATTCGCGAGAATGGTGCCCTACAGAACCCGGCTTACAGGCCGGCTGATATTCTAAAGCGTTTTCGAGCGAAGTGGATTTCCGGTTCGCGTGAAGAAAACGCGTCTTGAAGATGGACCATGAGGGGCTCGGCGCGACACGCCGGGCCCCTCGCCATTTTCAGATCAGCATCGTTCCAGCTACGCGCGCCGGCGGGAAGTAGAGCCAACCCATCGTCTTGCGTCAGAACGACCCGAATGCGGTGCCGATCGCAATCACCGCTGCGAGTGCAATGACAGAACTCACAATGCCGACCATGACAATGTCGAGATAGCTATCGCGATGCTTGAGCCCACAGATCGCAAGCAGGCT
Source organism: Bradyrhizobium sp. USDA 4504 (assembly GCF_054063995.1). Taxonomy (NCBI): domain Bacteria; kingdom Pseudomonadati; phylum Pseudomonadota; class Alphaproteobacteria; order Hyphomicrobiales; family Nitrobacteraceae; genus Bradyrhizobium; species Bradyrhizobium sp. USDA 4504. The sequence goes on from NZ_JBSSGV010000001.1 coordinate 4,718,055, forward strand.
AACGACAGCGCCGTTGTGAGGTAGAATGTCCAGCGTTCCCGAACCGATCACCGCGACGCGATGCAACAGGCCGGGGTCAATACCCGCCTCCGCGGCAAGGTCCATATAGGTCCGTCCCAGCGCATCGAGCGCGATCGTCAAGCCGCCGGAAGCCGACCCCGTCAGCGCCGCAAGGATGTTCGTCGCGACCGCGAGCGACACCAATGGACCGCCTTCAATTCGCAACACCCAGTCCCGCACCACGCCGAAGGCGGGAAGCGAGGCGATAACGGCGCCGAATCCGACAAGGCTTGCGACGCTCAGCGCCGGCAGGACCGACGCGTTGGCACCGGCATCCATCGTTCGTCGCAGTGCGGGCAGCCGCGTCCAGTTGCAGAGGATGACCGTCACGATCGCTCCCGCCAACGCCACGACAACTGACCAGACACCGGCCACGGCAGCCAGTGATGTATTTCCCCACCGCTGTTCGGCCAGGAACGAGAAATCAAGCCGAGGCAGCACAACCAGCGACATCACCAGATTGACGGCGACGACGACGATCAGGGGAAGGATGGCGTTGAAAATCGGGACGGCGGCATCGCTGTGATATCCGTGGCGGAGCTCCGCCGGGTCGAATTCTCGCGCCGTCGTAGCCCGCTCGCGCAACAGCTCATCGTCGGCTGCATCCGCCGGAACCGGCGGCTCGTCGCCATACCCCTCTTTTGCGCGATGCGCTGCCTTCTCCGCGCGAAGCAGCCACCACAGCCCGACGCTCAGCATGATGATCGAGGCGACAACGCCGAGGCCCGGTGCGGCAAAGGGGGTCGTGCCGAAGAAAGGCATCGGTATCGCATTCTGTATCGACGGCGTGCCCGGCAGCGCCGACATGGTGAAGGTCGAAGTCCCGAGAATGACCGCCGCCGGTACCAGACGACGTGGAATCCCCGCCGTGCGAAACAGCGACTGCGCCATCGGAACGATGACAAAGAAGGCGACGAACAGGCTGACGCCGCCATAGGTGACCAGTGCGCCTGCGAGCACGACCGCAAGGATGATCCGGCGTTCGCCCAGGCACCGGGAGATGAAGCCCGCGACCGCCGCGACTGCGCCGCTGTCATCCATGAGCTTTCCGAACACGGCGCCAAGCAGAAAAATAGGGAAGAACTGCGCGAGAAACTCCGACGCACTACCCATGAAGGTCTGCGTCCAGTTGGCAAGCAGCGGCTCGCCGCCGAAGGCTGCGGCCACCAGCGCACAGAGCGGCGCGAGCAGCAGCACGCTCCAACCGCGGAAAGCAAGACAGACCAGCAGTCCAAGCCCGACGAGAATGCCGAGAAGACCCATCGTCTCAGCACTCCGCCAGCAGAATATCGAGATCCGCCGTCGAACGCTCACCGAGATCGGCGCCATGGGCGTCGAGGAATTCGCCGGCGGCTCGCCGCCCTTCCTCGTGCAGCTTGGCCACGAACGCCCATTCGGCATTGAGCTTGGATGACGAACCGAACGTCGCGAGCATGTCGCTCTTGATCCGGTGCGTCTTCATCTGCGCCCAGCGGGCGCCTTCCCCTGTACCGGGATCGGCGACCTGGCGAAGCAACGCGATCATCCGCAGCTCCTTTGCCAGCGGCGAGTTGAACGAGATCTCGTTAAGCCGGTTGAGAATGTCAGCGGCCGTGCGCGGCTGCTCCGGACGCTCGGTCGGGTTGATCTGGACGACGACGGTGTCGCGCGCGTCGGTCTCGCGGACGAGCGGTGTAATCGTGGGATTGCCCGCGTAGCCGCCGTCCCAATAGGGCTCGCCATCGATCTCGATCGCGCGAAACATCGTTGGTAAGCAAGCCGACGCGAGCAGGACTTCCGCGGTAATCTCCGCGTTGCGAAAAATCCGTCCGCGGCCCGTACGCACGCGCGTGGCGGTGATGAAGAGCTTGATCGGCGCGCGTGCAAGACGCTCGAAATCGATACTGTCGTTCAATATGTCGCGTAGCGGATTGAAGCCAAGCGGATTGAGGTCGTAGGGTGAAAGCATCCGCGACATCAAATCGGTAAAGAGATAGGCCGGGGAGCTGTCAAGCGACCAGCGTCCCATCAGGCGGTCGAGCGGCGACCGTTGCAACGGACTGAATGCGGCGGCGCGCGAGACGCTTCGCCAATATTTTTCAAGCGCTTCGCGTGCGCCGGCAGCGCCGCCCGCGGTCCAACCATCCGCCAGCACGGCTGCGTTCATCGCTCCGGCCGATGTCCCGGATATGCCCGCAATCTGAAACCAAGGTTCTTCGAGAAGCCGATCCAGGACACCCCACGTGAACGCACCGTGCGATCCCCCACCTTGAAGCGCCAGGTCTACGAGCACGGGGCTGCGGTTCATGAATCCATGCTCACCAGCACGCGAGGCGCTCATTATGTCGCAGTTCAACCGAACATGCGAGACAAAGTTGCGGTCGCTGCCTAGTTCCGATGGCGAACTTCGAACGATATTATCTCAACTCGAAGCGAACCGATCGCTTCAGTGCCGCCACAGCCCACCTTTCTTAAAAGGCGACATGCATGGGGTGGCGGGCGTAGAGTGTGCCTCTCGCGGAGGATCGCAGATGGACCTTCAGAAGATCATGGCGAAGGCAAGAGACATCGCCAGCAGCACCGGCACGATCACGACCGAGCAACTGAACGGGATGTGCCCCAACAATATGGAGCCCGAAGATATCGCGGCTCTCTTTGCGGCTCTGCGCACTGAGGGGATTCGTCTCAAGGACAACGACGCAGAAAAGTAGGAGCCACTGTGCTTTGACGCTATAGCAAGACAATCGATCACTGCGATCGAAGCGCTGGCCGAGTTTGGATAGTGGCAGATTGGCCATCCCGCGGCATTGCAGCTATGATCCGCCAGAGCTGGACGTGTCCTTCTGCCCCGAGATTCAAGAAGATCAAGAGGAGGAATAGGAATGTCGGTCGCCTGCAAGTTCGAACGCAGCATCCTCAGCCACGAAGAATATGAGGAAATCCGCCTGACGCATCATCCCGCCATCTACGGCGTTGAGGTGAGCGAGCTCGAGGCCATGCGACCCCGCTTGCGCAAGATGCGCGATAAGGAGCGAACGGTCGGCCGACAGAAGCAGCGAGAGAGCCGCGGAAAGGCCGAGGCTCGCGGCACGAGCTTTCCAGGAACCGCCAAGCATGCGTCAGAGCGAAAACAGGTCTTCGCGGCAGCGCTGAAACGGGTCAACACGGAGCTGAGGCGTCAGCACAATCTGGCAGCCCGGACCGCACATGTCGAAGCAGCGCGAAAGGCCCTCGCGCTGCACCGGGCCGCGAACTTCACGACGCGTCCCCCGGCAGGAGGCACCGCGGACGAAGGCATGGCGTCGAAGCCAAGCGAACGCCGACGAAAGATCATTGCAGGCGCAAAGATCGGACGCGTATCGCAGGCGACAAAGGTCGCTCAAGCCGTCCGCGACGCGCGCGGTGCATGATCCCGGGCAAACAAGCGGCTGATTGATTCCGGCGCGGCATCGGCATCCCGCAGCATACGCCAGCCGTCGCGGTTGCGCGCGGCCTGCCGCATGCTGAAGCGGACAGGGCGCGGCGTTTCAGCGGCATTGGTCAATGCAACCGCCAGTCAATCAGTGCCCGCCAGAACCTCAAACCCAATCCGGACGCTGATCTCCCGCATGAACCGCGTGACCGACCGGATACAAGCTCTTGATGCGGTCCCGGACGGCGATGATGCCAAAACAGGGCGTAAGAGAGACATGCCCCGGCTGAGGCGCCGCGCCGAGTTCCTCAATCGCCTATCATGTTCTCCACAATAAGCGCCATCCCGACGTGCCTGCTGGTGATCGTGGCATTCGTCAGTACCTATTTCCAGCTGCGGCACGAATATGGTGTCGCCATACTTTTTATCGTAGCGCTCGGATCTTTCACCGCAGCGCTGATAGATCTCGTCCGTGAACGAGGATTGCCGTGCACGAATACGATCTGGATCGCTAGAAATCGCCTCAGGAAACAATCTCCATGAGCATCGCCATCAGCGCCTCCGGTGCGGTGACGTTCGGCGAGTGGCTGGCGTCGATCTCGAAATAGCGCCAGCCGGCTTCGTTCCTGATGCGCCGGGCGAACTGGCCGAACGTGTCGGCCTGCGTGGCGCGGGTGGCGTAGATGTAGCTGCGCGGCAGGCTGGTCTCGCCGTGCTTCAACCGCAATTTCTGCTCGAAGCATTTGATCGGCATGTCGACGCGCCGCGCGCTCAGCCATGCGACGTCGGCGGGCGACGTGTCCGGCGGCACCGGCATCGGCGGAATACGCCAGCCGTCGCCGTCGCTCGCGAACTCACGCATGGTCTCGATCGCCGATTCGTTGAGATCGAACAGCGACTGGCCGTCGCGCGGCACGAAAGCGTCGATATAGATCATCTGCGCGATGCGCTCGCGCACCCGGTCGGCGACGCCGGTCGCGACCATGCCGCCATAGGAGTGCCCGATCAGCACGATGTCGTGCAGGTCCTCGTAACTGATGACGCTAAGCACATCCTGGATATGCGCCTCGAGGTCGAGTCCTTGATGCGCAAGGTGCGCGCGCTCGCCAAGCCCGGTGTAGCTCGGCGTGACCAGCCGATGGCCGGCGGCCTGCATCAGGGGATGCATCTTCTTCCATGCCCAGCCTGCCGACCAGGCGCCGTGACAGACCAGAAAGGTTTTTTGCGAATTCGCGGGCGAGCCTGAAGTCATGGGATGCTTCCGTTCCGATTATCGTTGATGAGCCGCGATTTTGAATAGTACCTGCGAGACGCGTTGTGTAAACGTGGCGCCAAACACCACCGTCGTTCCGGGGCGATGCGCCAGCATCGAAGCCGGAATCTCGAGATTCCCCGGTGCGCGATTGCGCGCCTGCGGTCTGGTCCTTCGGACCATCCCGGAATGACGAAGGAGAAAAAATGACCCCGGCAAGCTATGCGATCCTGTTCTTCGGCGCGCTTGCCGGCGGTTTCGTCTCCGGCCTTGCCGGCTTCGGCACCGCGCTGATGGCGCTCGGCATCTGGCTCTATGTGCTGCCGCCGACACTCGCGGTGCCGCTCGTGCTGGTCTGCTCGGTCATCGCGCAGCTCTCGACCTTGCCGTCGATCTGGAAGAGCATCGATTTCCGCCTGGTCTGGCCGTTCGTCATCGCAGGCCTCGCGGGCGTGCCGATCGGCATCCTGCTGATCGCGCGGGCCGACCCCGAGGTCTTCAAGCTGACGATCGGCGTCTTCCTGCTGGTGTTTCCGACCGCGTTGTTCCTGCAGCGCAAGCCGATGTCGATCGCCTTCGGCGGCAAATGGGCCGATGGCGCGATCGGATTTGCCGGCGGCATCCTCGGCGGCCTCGCCGGACTGTCCGGCCCGCTGCCGATCCTGTGGGCCAGCGTGCGCGGCTGGGGCAAACAGCAGCGCCGCGGCGTGTTCCAGATCTTCAACTTCACGATCCTGGCGGCCGCGCTTTGCGTGCAGATCGCAAGCGGCCTGGCGAAGCCCGAGCTGATCTGGCTGGTGGCGTGCGCGTTTCCGGGGACACTGCTCGGCGCCTGGCTCGGCGCGCGGCTCTATCACGCGCTCAGCGACCGCAATTTCTCCGACGTCGTGCTGCTGCTGCTGTTCCTGTCCGGCGTCGCGCTGGTGTGGAACGGACTGGCGCCGAAATAGCGGGCGCTGCGTGAGCGTCGGTTCTGATCCAATCAGAACCGACGCTCCAGCCATGCGCCATCTCACTCCGCCGCGGCCTGACCGAACTCGGTCGCCTGACGCTCGAACAGGCCGCGATAGATGCCGCCTTGACGCGCGGCCAGCACCTCATGGGTGCCCTGCTCGACGATCTCGCCGCGGTCGAACACCAGGATGCGATCCATGCTGCGCACGGTCGACAGCCGGTGCGCGATCACGATCGAGGTGCGGCCCTTCATCAACCGTTCCATCGCCTGCTGGATCAGCGCCTCGGATTCCGAATCGAGGCTCGAGGTCGCCTCGTCCAGGATCAGGATCGCCGCATCGGCCAGGAAGGCGCGTGCCAGCGCCACGCGCTGCCGCTCGCCGCCCGACAGCTTGACGCCGCGCTCGCCCACCAGCGTGCCGTAACCCTTCGGCAGCCGCATGATGAAGTCGTGCGCATTGGCAAGCCGCGCCGCCTGCTCGATCGCCTCCATGCCGGCGCCCGGCCGGCCATAGGCGATGTTCTCCGCCAGGGTGCGGTGGAACAGGATCGGCTCCTGCTGCACGATCGCGATCTGGCTGCGCAGCGATTGCTGCGTCGCCTTGGCGATGTCCTGACCGTCGATGAGGATCCGGCCAGCGGAGACGTCGTAGAGCCGCTGCACCAGCTTGACGAAGGTCGTCTTGCCGGAGCCGGAGCGCCCGACCAGGCCGACCCGCTCGCCGGCATCGATGTCGACCGACAGGGCGTCATAGAGCGGCCGGCGATGGCCGCCATAGTGAAACGTGACGTCGTCGAACACGATGCGGCCGCCCTGGATGTCGATCGTTCCAGCATCATCCGCGTCGACGATGCCAAGCGGCTCGCCATGGATCTGCACCAGCTCCTCCATGTCGTTCACCGAACGCTGCAGGTTGTTGATGTGCATGCCGACATCGCGCAGATAGGCGTGGATGATGTAGTAGCTGGTCAGCACATAGGTGACGTCGCCCGGCGTGGCGCGGCCCTGCGCCCACAGCAGGATCGCACCACCGATCACCGAGGCGCGGAAGCACAGCAGCACCACGAGCTGCGCCGTCGAGGTGTGGTTGTAGCGGAACCAGGTGCGCCGCACCCGTCGGCGCCAGCGGCTGATGACGCCGTCGAGCCGCACGTCCTCGCGCGTCTCCGCGCCGAACGACTTCACCACCGCGTTGCAGGTCAGGGCGTCGGCCAGCGTGCCGCCGACCTTGGTGTCCCACGCATTGGAAACGCGCGCGGCAGGCGCGACGTAGCGCACCTGGAACACCATGGTCATCGCGACATAGATCACCGAGCCGACCGCGATCACCGCGCCGAGCTGCGGCCAATGCACGCCGAGCAGGATCATCGAACCGACCAGCACCACGACCGACGGCAGCAGCGCCATCAGGATGGTGTCGTTCAGCAAATCGAGCGCCCACATGCCGCGCGTGATCTTGCGCACGGTGGAGCCGGCGAACGAATTGGCGTGCCAGTCGGTCGAGAAGCGCTGCACCCGCATGAAGGCCTGCTGCCCGACATCGGACATCGTCTTCAGCGTGAACGGCACGATGGTCTGGATGCCGACCAGCCGCAGCACCAGCGACAGCGCGCCGAGGCCGACGATGGCGCCGAACGCCAGCATCGCCGCATGGCGCGCGGCCGCATTGGTGGCGCCCGCGGTCAGCGCGTCGACCAGATGGCCGGAAAACACCGGCATGAACAGGTCGGCCGCGGTTGCGCCGAGGAATCCGGCCGTCACCGCGGAGGCACGCAGCGGCTGTTCCAGCCAATGGCGGAAGACAAAGGGAAGCACGATCCGGATTGCGGCCGGCCGCTTGGTCGTCAGAGAGGTCATGGCACATTCCGGCCACGCTTTTGCAGCGCGTGCCGGCTCCATCTGAGGCGACGTGCGGGCAGAATCCGACCGCGAGCGCCGCTGGAAATTGTCGATAGCGTGTTGGGAAGTTTTGCTGATCGGGGATCAGGCCCGGTCAGCGCCGGGAGCTAACGCCTAAACGCGTCCAGCACCGTCGAACGCGGGCGCGCGATCTGCGAAATAAACGACTTCATGCGCATCTCCCCGGTTCGAGTAAGGAAGCGCTGCTTATAAATGCATCACGCGCGATTGGCAAGGTAACATCGGCGTGAGTGCGTCAATGTGTCGGCGATATCAGCTATTCACGGGACCGGGCGCAGCCCGCGCGCCGATGCGATGCACTCAGCCCGGCGACAACGGCACACTTTCGTAGCCCGGATGAGCGAAGCGATATCCGGGGCCGCGTCACGCTCAGTGATGAACTGCCGAGATCGGTCCCGCATGTCGCTTCGCTCATGCGGGATACGAAAACCGATGACACCTAATGCGCGTCGCCGCCGCTCGCGGTCATCGACGGTGGCTTGTTGACGAACAGCACCAGAAGGCTGAGCGCGACATAGAACAGCGACAGCATGAAGAAGGCATCGCCATAGCCCATCACCGCTGCCTGACGGTGCACGATCTGCGAGAGCTGCTTCATCGCCATGACGGCGGAATCGCCCATGCCCTGCATGCGCTGGGTGAACATGTTGAGGGTCTCGACCGCGGTGGTGTTGCCCCAGGTCACGCGGTCATGCAGCCGCGAGATGTGCAGATCGGTGCGGTCGTTGAGCACCTCGTTGATGACGGCGAGACCTACCGCGCCGCCGAGGTTGCGCATCAGGTTGAACAGGCCGGAGGCGTTCTTGACGCGATCCTGCGGCAACGTCGCGAGCGCGATGTTGTTGGTCGGCACCATGGCGCACATCATGCCGATGCCGCGCAGGATCTGCGGCAGCAGCAGCTCGTAGAAATCATAGTCGCGGGTGATCCAGGTCATCTGCCAGGAGCCGAGCGCGAAGGTCACGAGGCCGAAGGCGATGATGTAGCGCAAATCGACCTTCTGCATCAGCCGCCCGACCACCGGCGCCATCAAGAACATGGTGACGCCGGAGACGAACATGGTCTCGCCGATCATCAGCGCGCTGTAGCCGCGAACCTCCGCGAGATAGCGCGGATAGACATAAGTCAGGCCATAGAGCCCGATGCCGATGCAGAACTGCAGCACGCAGCCGACCGCGAAGTTGCGGTTACTGAAGGCGTAGAGATCGACGATCGGCTCCTCCGCGGTCAAGACGCGCCAGAAGAACGCGACCGCCGAGACGAAGCCAATCGCGGCGCAGACAGCGACCGAAGTGTCCTGCAGCCACTCATATTGCGGCCCCTCCTCCAGCACATATTCAAGCGAGCCGAGGAAGCCGCCCATGAAGATCAGGCCCCACCAGTCGAAGCGCTCGAGCAGCGCGAAGTTCGGCTGGTCGAAATCGACCAGCGCCAGCACGCCTGCCGTGATGATGACGCCGGGCACGATGTTGATGAAGAACAGCCAGTGCCACGACATCAGATCCGTGATGTAGCCGCCGACGGTTGGGCCAACGGTCGGCGCCAGCGTCGCGACGAGGCCGATGATCGGCGCCACGATGTGGAATTTGGTGCGCGGGAAGATCGTGTAGGCCGAGGCGAACACCGTCGGGATCATGCCGGCGCCGAGAAAACCCTGCAGCGCGCGCCACAGGATCATCTGCTCGATCGAGGAGGCGAAGCCGCACAGCAGGCTCGAGGCGGTGAAGCCGAACGCGGAGATCGCGAACAACAGCCGCGTGCCAAGCGCGCGCGACAGGAATCCGGACAACGGAATCGCGATCACTTCGGCGATCAGATAGGCGGTCTGCACCCACGACACTTCGGTCGAGGATGCCGACAGGCCGGCCTGGATCTCGGACAGCGAGGCCGAGACGATCTGGATGTCCAGGATCGACATGAACATGCCGAACACCATGATGATGAAGGCAACCAGCCGCTTCGGCTGGATGCGCTCGGACTCCGGGGCGCCGGTCATCATCGAGGGCGAAGCAGTGGTCGTATCAGCCATGGGCTCATCGGCTCCGAGCCTCGGACTCTGTCCGAAGCTTCAAGACATCACTGCGGATGGATCATCATCGGCGCGTCGAGATCAGTTTCGGCGTCGGCATCGGCCGCGCCTTCGCGGGTGTCGACGGTGGTGTAGACCGACATGCCGGCGCGCAAGAGGCCCTGCTTGGCGACGCTGGCAGGCACGCGGATGCGGACCGGCAGGCGCTGCACGATCTTGGTGAAGTTACCGGTGGCGTTGTCGGGCGGCAGCAGCGTGAACACCGAGCCCGCCGCCGGCGAAATGCTGTCGACGAGGCCGGTGAACTTGCGGAAGCCGTAGGCGTCGACCTTGATCGTCACCCGCTGCCCGGTGCGGATGCGCTTGAGCTGGGTCTCTTTATAGTTGGCGTCGATGTAGACGCCGTCGAGCGGCACCACGTTGCCGAGCCGCTGGCCCACATTGATATAGTCGCCGGTGTTGACCAGGCGGTTGGAGAAGGTGCCGTCGACCGGCGCACGGACATTGGTGAATTCGAGATCGCGCTCGGCCTTGGCGAGCTGGGTCTGCAATTCGGCGAGCTGGGCGCGGGCCTCGGCCTGCTGCGCCTTGGTCACCTCGACATTGTCCTTGGCCGCATCATAGGCCGCCTGCGCGGACCGCACGCTGGCCGCGCCCTGATCACGGCCGGCCTCCGAGACTTCGAAGGTGGCACGCGAGGCAAAACCTTTGGTGCTGAGCGCCTGCTGCCGATCGAAATCGAGATCGGCGCGCTTCAGGCCGGCCTGAGCGGACACGAGCTGGGCCTGCGCCTGCTCGACCGAACTCGCCGCCGCCGCAACCTGGCGGCCGATGCGCTCGATCGTCGCCTGCTGGGTCGCGATCCTGGTGCGCGCGGCGTCGGCCGCGATACGGTAGTCGCCATCATCGATCCGGAAGATTACGTCGCCTGCGCGCACCAGCGCGTTGTCGCCGGGCAGGATCGCCGTGATATGGCCCGCGACGCGCGCGCCGAGCATGGAGTTGTTGGCGCGGACATAGGCATCGTCGGTCGAGACGTAGAAGCGCCCGACCATCAGGTAATAGGCGGCATAGCCCGCGGCAGCGAGCGCGAGCAGGCCGACCACGCCCATCATCACGAATTTGCGCCTGCCGGATTTCGGCGCCGGCGCCGCAGCGGGCGAAGCCGCCGGCTGCTCGGGCGCAGACGCGGGCGGCGCCTCCGCGGGACGCTTGGCTTCATCAGCCCGGCCCTGCTCGCCGAGATCGGCGGATGCATCGCGCGCGATCGCGTCCTCGGCCATCTCAGGCTCGGAACGAACAATGCGTGCAGCCTGATCCCGTGCTGCGGCCATGGCCGAGGCTCCCCACAAAAATCTTGACGCGCGCGATGGCGGAATAAGGGCCGTGCGGCGCATCGTCACTCCCAAGATACCATTGACCGAACGGTTCGGTCAATATACATTCCCGCCCGCTAGATTATAAAGCTTCGATTCTTCCCTTTCCTACTTTGGGTTGAGTTCTCTCCCGAGAAGCTAAATCAATGGTTGCAGCGCCCCGAACCTCCCTCCAGTCCGTCGGCGAGGAGGAATCGTCGAAACGCCGCCAGATCCTGGACGGCGCCCGTAAGATATTCCTGGAGCTCGGCTTTGACGGCGCGAGCATGGGCGAGATCGCGCGCGCTGCCGGCGTCTCCAAGGGCACGCTCTACGTCTATTTCCCCGACAAGGCCGGGCTGTTCGCGGCGATCGTCGAGGAGGAAAAGCTCGAGCAGGGCAAGGTCGCCTTCAATTTCGATCCGGCGCGCGACGTCGACACCACCCTCCCCGAATTCGGCCGCGCCTATGTCGCGGGTGTTGTGCCGGCCCGGCGGCGGCTCGGCGATCCGCACCGTGATGGCGATCGCCGAGCGGATGCCCGAGCTCGGCAGCCGGTTCTACACCCACGTCATCGCCCACACCGTCGACCGCTTCGCCGCCTATCTCGAGGCGCGCGCCGCGCTCGGCGAGCTCGTGATCGACGACTACCAGCTCGCGGCCTGGCAATTCATGCAGATGTGCCAGGCGACGCTGTTCCAGGCGTTCATCTTCCAGGCCAAGCCGTCGCCCTCGCCGGAGCGGATCGCAACCGTCGTCGACAGCGCGACGCGCGTGTTCTTCGCGGCGTACCGGCCGAAGGCCGGGTGAGATCGACGTCTTATCGCGGACCAGCGCGCTCTTCGTCCCGTCATGCTGAGGTGCTCGCGTAGCGAGCCTCGAAGCATGCGCGGCCCGGCTGGTGGCCGTCGTGCTTGAGACGGCTGCGGAGTTTATCATCGGGCCGCGCTTTGCGCGGACTCGTTGGCAGCCTCATCAACATGACGGACGTAGATTCTTTAGATCGTCACGGGGGTATTGTTCTCCAGCCGTCGATGTGCACGATCAATAACTCCAGCACGACGAGGCGATCGACCATGAACGACCTCACCATCCGACAGATGCAGCCGGACGAGATCGCGCTCGCGGTGGACTGGGCCGCGGCGGAGGGATGGAATCCTGGTCTCGCAGATGCGCCCTGCTTTGCCGCCGAGGACCCGCAGGGCTTCTTCATCGGCGAGCTCGATGGCGAGCCGGCCGCGGTGATCTCCTGCGTCAATTACGGCGCGCAATTTGCCTTCCTCGGCTTCTACATCGTGCGTCCGGATCTGCGCGGCCGCGGCCATGGCCTGAAGATCTGGAATGCGGCCATCGCGCATGCGCGCCCGCGCGTGATCGGGCTCGATGGCGTGGTGGCGCAGCAGGCGAACTACCAGAGGTCCGGCTTCGCGCTCGCCTATGCCAATGTGCGCTACGGCGGCACTGTCGCTGCACCATCCGCGCCGAGCGACGGCACCGTCGCGCTGACCGATCTGCCGATGGCGCTGATCGAAGCCGATGACGCCACTGTGTTTCCCGCACCGCGGCCGGCATTCCTGCGCGCCTGGATCAACACGTCAGGACATGTCGGGCGCGCGCTGATGCGCGACGGCAGGCTGGCCGGCTGGGGCGTGATCCGCCCGTGCCGGACCGGCCGCAAGATCGGTCCGCTGGTTGCCGATGACCGTGCCGGCGCCGAGGCCGTTGTCGCGGCATTGCTCGCGAGCGCGGGCAGCGGCGAGGTCTTCCTCGATGTCCCCGCGGTCAACCGCGACGCCGTCGCGCTGGCGCAAGGCCTCGGGCTGTCGCCGGTGTTCGAGACCGCGCGGATGTATACCGGCGCGATCCCGCCACTCCGGATCGATCGCGTGTTCGGCGTCACGACGTTCGAGCTCGGTTAGAGCGAGAGATTTCGGAATATTAGAAATATATCCGTGGGTTGCCCGACGTGTCAAGTGGCTAGGTCGAACGCCTGCCACCGCCGGCTCCTTTGCATGGGGTTGTTTTCGATATTTTCGCAACGCGCCTCCCCCGCAAGTGCCCGCAAGCGGGAGAGGGAGCGCGGCTGCAATTCAAACCCGAGCTAGTTCGCCGCCGCGTTGACCTCCGGCGTAGCGACGTTGTCCTGCTCGACCTCCTCGGGCAGGCCGGCGAAGCGCCGCAGCGCCTTCGCCATCTTCACGCGGCCGGCAACGCCGGTGATGATGACGTCGACCATCACGAACGACGAGTGGAAGTGGCCCTGCGCCTTGAGCTGCTCGACCTTGACGCCGGCCTTGGCGAGCGCGTCGCCATAGGCGATGCCCTCGTCGCGCAACGGATCGAACTCGCTGGTCGCGATGAACGTCGGCGGCAGGCCTTCGAGCTTGCCGCGCAGCGGCGCGACGCGCGGGTCGGTGCGGTCGGCCGGCGAGCAGTACAGATCCCAGAACCAGTACATCAGCCCGCGGGTCAGGAAATAGCCGGTCGCGTTGTCGACATAGGACGGCCGGTCGAATGTGGAATCGGTGACCGGACAGATCAGGAGCTGGCCCGCGATCTCGGGCCCGCCGCGATCGCGCGCGAGCTGGCACGTGACGGCCGCGATGTTGCCGCCGGCGCTCCAGCCCGCGACCAGCAGCGGCCCTGCCCTGCCGCCGAGCTCGGCGCTATGGGCCGCGATCCAGCGCGTCGCCGCAAAACCGTCCTCGGCCGCGGCCGGGAAGCGATGCTCGGGCGCATGGCGATAGCCGACACTGACGATGATCATGCCGGTGCGCCGGCACAGGTCGCGGCAGAACGGATCGTCCGACATCTCGTCGCCGAGCACCCAGCCGCCGCCGTGGAAATACACCACGATCGGATGCGGCCCCGGCGTCGTCGGCCGGTAGAGCTTGTACGGCAACGGACCGTCCGCGCCCTGCAGCATGCCGCTGCCGACCTCGCCGACCGGGCGGCCAAAGGGGCGGCCCTTGTTGAATTCGGTGAGGAAGTCGCGCGCGCCCTGCGCCCCCATCGTCTCGAGCGGCGGCAGGTTCATCTCACCGAGCAGGTTCAGCACCAGCCGCACATCCGGCTGCAGGCGCACGATCTCGCCGTCATTGCACTGCTCGGCAACGCCGGGACCCGAGAGCTTGAAGCCGAGCATGCCGCGGCCGACCACCTCATTACAGATGCTGCGATACGGGCCGACGCCGCCCGTATAAGGCATCACGCCTTGCGGCTTGCCGGGCACGTTGGCGCCCGTGTACCAGGTGTTGGCGAGCCGGTGCAGCGTCAGCGTCGTGCAGTCGGCCATGTGCCGTTCCCAGCCGGCCTGCGCGGTCTCGGTCGCTTCCATCGTGGTGAAGCCGGCGTCGCGCAGCGCGGCGATCCGTTCCACCACCCAATCGACATGCTGCTCGATCGAGACAGCCATGTTCGACAGTACCGACGGGCTGCCGGGGCCGGTGATCATGAACAGATTGGGGAAGCCCGCGACGGTGACGCCGAGATAGGTCTGCGGTCCGTGCGCCCAGACATCCGACAGCGACTTGCCGCCACGGCCGGAGATCGGATGCACCGCCATGATCGCCCCGGTCATCGCGTCGAAGCCGGTGGCGAACACGATGACGTCGACGTCGAACTTGCGTCCGTTGGTGAAGATGCCGCTGGCGGTGATCCCCTTAATCGGCTCCTGCCGCAGATTCACCAGCGTCACGTTGGGACGGTTGTAGGTCGCGTAGTAATTGGTATCGAGGCAGGGACGTTTGGCACCGAACGGATGATCGTGCGGGGCCAGCGCCGCCGCCGTCTCCGGATCCTTGACCACGGCGCCGATCTTCTCGCGGATCAGGTCGGCGACCAGTCTGTTGCCGTCGACATCGACCGCCTGGTCGGCCCAGAGCTGGGTCAGGATGTGGACGAGGTCGCCCGCCGCCCACGCCTTCTCGAACCGCTCGCGGCGCTCGGCGTCGCTCAATTGCCAGCTCACCACGGTCTGCTGCGGATAGGGCACGCCGGCCATCGACCAGCGCGCCTGGTCGCGATAGGCAGCACGGTCGCTCTCGAAATAGGTCTTGCGATCCTCGGGCGCTGGGCCGTTGCCCGCGGGTAGCGCGAAGTTCGGGGTGCGCTGGAACACGGTGAGCTGCGCGGCCTGCTCGGCGATGATCGGTATGGACTGAATGCCCGACGATCCGGTGCCGATCACGGCGACGCGCTTGCCCTTGAGATCGACGCCCTGATGCGGCCAGCGGCCGGTGAAATAGATCTCGCCCTTGAAGTCCTTGACGCCGTCGATCTCCGGCGGCTTCGGCGACGACAGGCAGCCGGTCGCCATGATGTAGTAGCGGCACGAGACGTCGGCGCCGTTGTTGGTCGAGATCTGCCAGCGCGAGGTCGCATCATTCCAGGTCGCCTGCGTGACCTTGGTGCCGAACCTGATGTCGCGACGCAGATCGTAACGGTCGGCGACGAAGCCGAGATAGCGCAGGATTTCCGGCTGGGTCGCGTATTTCTCCGACCAGGTCCAGGCCTGATCGAGCTCGGGATCGAAAGTGTAGCTGTAGTCGATGGTCTGGATGTCGCAGCGCGCGCCGGGATAACGATTCCAGTACCAGGTGCCGCCGACATCGGCGCCCTCCTCGAGCGCGACCGCCGAGAAGCCCGCCTTGCGCAACCGATGCAACAGGTAAAGTCCGGCGAAGCCGGCGCCGACCACCGCAACGTCGACCTGCTGCGTGGTTCCGCTCTGCGTGGAGTCTGAAGCGCGTGCTGCAACTGCTGCGTCTGGCATGCCATTCCTCCGTATGTTTTGATTTGACGGAAGGCTAGCCCTGCGCCTTCAGTTTGTCATCACGACAAACGCAATCAGAGGTCGCCGCAATTGTGACGCCCGCGGCCTGGAGCGCGCCGCGCAGCGCGTAGACGCAACTGGTGACGACGCAACGCGGTACGAACGGCGCCGCACACTTTGATGTCGTCCCGGCGAAAGCCGGGACCCATACTCCGCGGCGGATGTTGTGGACGGGACTCGTCGTTCCATCGACGCGCAACGATGACCATCGGTGGTTATGGGTCCCGGCTTTCGCCGGGACGACACCGAATATTTGGTGCCGCTTGTGAATCACAAGCTCACTTGCTCCTCAGAGTCCGTCTATGAGTCAGGCCCTGGGGATGACGGGTTTAGCAGTTGCCTCAAATCGACCGCATCAATCCGCCGTCGACGCGGATGTTTTGGCCGGTGATGTAGCCCGCGCCGTCGGAGACGAGGAAGCTGATGGTTGCGGCGATCTCCTCCGCCTTGCCGTAGCGCTTCATCGGCACGCTGTCGCGGCGCTCGTCGGTTGCCGGGAGGCTGTCGATCCAGCCTGGCAGCACGTTGTTCATGCGCACATTGCTGGCGGCGTAGCTGTCGGTGAACAGTTTGGTGAACGCAGCGAGCCCGGCGCGGAACACCGCCGAGGTCGGAAACATCGCGCTCGGCTCGAACGCCCAGGCGGTGGAGATGTTGACGATCGCGCCCGACTTCTGCGCCTGCATGTGAGGCGCGACGAGACGCGTCGGGCGGATCACGTTCATCAGGTAGACGTCGAGACCGGTGTGCCACTGCTCGTCGGTCAGTTCGAGCACACCCGCGCGCGGGCCGTGGCCGGCGCTGTTGACCAGCGCATCGATGCGGCCCCAACGCTCCACCACGCCGTCGACGGCGCGTTTCAGATCATCGTTGGAACGGTTCGAGCCGGTGAAGCCGAGGCCACCGAGCTCCTTTGCCAGCGCCTCGCCCTTGCCCGACGACGACAGGATCGCAACGCGGAAACCATCGGCCGCGAGGCGCCGCGCCGCCGCCGCTCCCATGCCGCTGCCGCCTGCGGTAACGAGCGCGACCTTCTCCAAAGCCATGACCTGATATCCCTTCTTATTGCTTCGTTCGAGGCGACCCTAGCACTGCCGATCGCAACGCGCGACATCGCGCCTGCTTTGCGTCACCGGACGAAATGCGGCATGGTGACCGACATCGTTCTCCGGTACGCAGTATTCACATGACATCCCTCCTTCGACACCTTGTCATCGCCGCCGTGATGCTGTTCGCCGGTCCCGCGCTCGCGCAGACCCGGTCCATCACCGTCGCCTCGACGACATCGACCGAACAGTCCGGCCTGTTCGGCTATCTGCTGCCGCGGTTCTCGGAGACCTCGGGCATTGCCGTGAAGGTGGTCGCGGTCGGCACCGGACAGGCGCTCGACATCGGACGGCGCGGCGATGCCGATGTCGTGTTCGTGCACGATCGCGTGGCCGAAGAGAAATTCCTGGCCGAGGGCTTTGCGACCAGGCGATATGACGTGATGTACAACGATTTCGTCATCGTCGGCCCGAAGGCCGATCCGGCGCATATCGCCGGCGACAAGGATGTCGCGGATGCCCTGCGCAAGATCGCTGCGACCAGTTCGGCCTTCATCTCGCGCGGCGACCACTCCGGCACGCACGAGGCCGAGCTGCGGCTCTGGAAGGCGGCCGGCGTCGATCTCGGCTCAGCGAAGGGCCAGTGGTATCGCGAGATCGGCCAGGGCATGGGTCCGGCGCTCAACATGGCATCCGCGTCGAATGCCTATGTGCTGTCCGACCGCGGCACCTGGCTGTCGTTCAAGAACCGCGGCGAGCTCGCCGTGCTGACCGAAGGCGACCGGCGGCTGTTCAACCAGTACGGCGTGATGCTGGTCAATCCGGCGAAACATCCGACGGTGAAGGCCGCGGACGGCGAGGCCTTCATCGACTGGCTGGTCTCGCAGGCCGGGCAGTCGGCCATCGCCGGCTACAAGGTCGGTGGCGAGCAGCTATTTTTCCCCAACGCCGCGCACTAGCAGAAACGCGATCGTGCTGACGCTGACGCTCAGCGCAAGCAGGATGACGCCGAGCCCGAGGCCGAGCGCCAGCTCGCCCTTGCTGGTCTCGAGCGCGATCGCGGTCGTCATCGTTCGCGTATAGCCGCTGATATTGCCGCCCACGATGATGATGGCGCCGACCTCCGCGATGGCGCGGCCGAAGGCGGCGAGGAACGCGGTGAGCAGCGAGGCGCGGCCGAGCGAGAACACCAGCGCAAGGCTGCGCAGGCGGGACAGGCCGTCGGTGCGGATCAAATCGGCATATTCCGCCCACAGCAGCGCGACCGGACGATGCACCAGCGCAACCACGATCGGCGTCGCCAGGATGACCTGCGCCACCACCATCGCCGTCGGCGTGAACAGCAGCCCGGCGAAGCCCAGCGGTCCGGATCGCGACAGCAGCAGATAAAGCCCGAGGCCGACCACGACCGGCGGCAGGCCGAGACAGGCATTGGCGAGCACGATCACCACCTGCCGTCCGCGAAACCTCGATATCGCAAGCCAGCCGCCGATCGGCGCGCCGATCAGAAGCGCGAGCAGGCTCGCCAGCAGGCTGACGCGCAACGACAATGCGACGATCCCAAGCAGGACCGGATCGCGACCGGCTATCAGCGATGCCGCCGCCGTGATCGACTGTGCGAAATCATTCATGCCGGCACGTTTTGCCCGCACAACGTGCGCATCGTCAAATCGCAGGAACGATCAGTCGCTCAGGCCGGCGCGCCGTTCTTGAGCAGCTTGGCCACGGCCGCGACCAGTTCGTCAGGCGAGAACGGCTTGTTCAGCAGCACGCTGTCCGGCACGCCCCGGGTCGGCCACTCGTCGCCGCCGCCGCCGGTGATGTAGAGCACCGGGAATGACGGGTCGATCTCGCGGGCGCCGCGCGCCACGCGCCAGCCGTCGAGCCGGCCGAGCAGGCGGATGTCGGTGACCAGTGCTGAGTATTTGGTGCGGAACGCCTTCAGCAGCGTCAACGCTTCCTCGCCCGAGCCCGCGATCGCCGGCTCATAGCCGCCGTCCCTCAGGGCGTCCTCTACCATCATCTGAAGATCACGATCGTCTTCGATGACGAGAATGATCGGCGCGTCTTGCAAAGCTATCCCCTAGAAATCAGCCGGGTGCGCCCGGCTCCGAAGCATATGCAGCATAAAAGTGGCTACCGTTTGCACGGTGTCACCCAGTAAAAATACGGGTATCAGACGCGTCCCTATTCGTCGGCGAATTCGTCTTCTTCGTTGATCCCCGCCTTACCCCGCGGGGCCGGCTTTCTGCCGCCGAGCGATCCTGTGACATAAGGTTCGCGCGTTGCATAGGGGTTACGGCCGCCGGCACGCGCCGCGACCTCCTCGCCCGAGACGGCGGCGGGCTGGCAGATCAGACGCCGGCTGGCCCGGCGCATCAGATCCACATGGATGTGGTCGTAGTGATAGACGTTGGACCCCGGCGCCAGCACCGTGGTGAATTGCTGGCAGGCGGCGGCCTGGACATCGCGCAGAAAGCCCTGCTCCTCCGGCAGGCCTTTCCAGCCATCCTTCACGGTTATGCGGCGACCGTCAGCCAGCGTGAAGGCTGCGATGTCGAGCGCATTGCCGAAGGCGTGCTCGGAAATATGCGCGTGCGAATTGCCGTTCATGCCGCGGCAGGAATAGGCCGAGATCTGCTTGATCTCGACGACACGCGCGCCGAACCAGCGCTGCGCCGCCGGCTGTACGGAATCGGCGAGCCAGCGCTCGAGCACCGAGACGATCGGGCACGCCAGCGTTGCCGCCGGCTTCACTGCGACCGGGCCGACCGTCACCACCGGATTGCCGCTCGAGGGACCGAGCCGCGGCGGCGGTGGCGCGCCGGGCGGCTGCTGGGAATACGGTGCCGGTGAATAGGGCGCGGCCGCGCTGTCGCGCTGCGGATTGGATGGCAGGCCCGGATAATAAGGTCGCTCGCCCCTGGCATCGGGCGAGCCTTCCGGCGGCAAATCGATCTCGTCCTGCTGCGGCGGAACGCCGGGCGCCGACAGCGAGACCGGCCCATTCTGACGGCTGCCATAGCCCGGCTCGTTGCCATAGCTCGGCTGGCCGACGGCCTGATTGGAATACGGCGCCTGCGCGGGCGGCGGAGGCGGCTGGCGGTTGATCGGCCAGCGCGGCTGGTTGCCGACCGATGCCGGCGGGCGCAGGCTGTCGTCGGCAAATCCGTAAGCCGAACTGGCTTCACCGAGCGCGGCGACCTTGAGCGGGAACTCGGCGCCGCAGACGCCGGGACCGGAGATCGGATCAATGCGGACGAGGTCGGCGCTCTCCTTGACCGCGCCCGACTTCAGGCATGCGGCCTCGGCCTCGGCCCGCCACGGTTCGCGCTCGGCGGTCTGAAACAGACCGCGACCGCAACCAGCAAGCGACACAAGGACAAGGGAGCCGACGAGATACAAACGAACTCCACGCGTCATGGCGCGGAGGTTCTGCGAATTTGATTAAAGACTCTTCAACGCATTTCGATGCGTTGTTTTCAGCTGTCCTTAACCATGCAGCGGAACCCGGCAGGGCAACACGCGCCCTGCCGAGATGATGTCATCACCACGTGTAGCGAACGACACCCTTGCCGCCATAGGACGACGTGACGTCGGAGAACTCGCCTTCGAAGGTAAGCGCCGCCGACCAGCCGCTGGTCCAGTTCATCGCCGCGCTCGCGGTGGTGAGCACCGCATCGCTCGCCGGCGCCGCACCGTTGACCACGAAGGACGCGCCCGGCAGCGTCTGGAATGTCGCGGCAACGCTGCGATCGGTGTTGTAGTCGTGCGCCCAGGCAAGGCGGCCGCGCAGGCTGAGAATGCCATCCTGCAACGCGATCGAGCGATCGCTGCGGAGGCCGAGTTCGCTGCGCGTGGCGGTGACGGTCTTGGCGCCATAGGCCACCGCGAACGCGCTCGATCCCTACAGCACCTGCTCGGCATAGGACGGCAGATCGTAGGTCGTGAACTGTCCGGCGGCATAGGGCGTCAGCGCCAGCGACCACGGCGTTGTCGATCGTGAAGTTTTCGCCGGGACGGATCGCGTCCGCATTGGCCGCAGTGATCAGGCCGGTCGCGCGGTTTGTGATGTGAACGCTCGCGGCGGTCGAGATGAGATTGTCGAAGTCGATCGCCTGCCCGGTCGCCGATTTGATGGTGCCGGCATTGTCGACCGAGAACCTGGCCGCGGTCGTGCTGTTGCTGCCCGACGCGCCGTTGATCTGGATGGAGTCGTCCGCCGACTGGATCGTCGCGCCCGCATTGTTGACGACCGACAGCGAGATCACGTTGTTGAGATTGGTGGTGGCACGGATCGCGCGAGAACCTGCCGTATTGGTCGCGTCGATCAGGCCGGAATTGGTGATCGTGGTGGTTCCGCCGCCGATCCGCATCACGTCGCTGCTTGATGACTTGATGATGCCGCCGCTCTGGTTGGTGATCGAGAACACGGTGGTGTTCGACGTCGCGTTGACGAAGTCGAAGACGCGGCCGTTGCCCGTCGACTGGATGGTGCCCGCATTGTCGACGGTGACCGACCCGCTGCTCAGGCCGCCATTGATCCGGAATGCATCATTGGACGCGGTGAAGAGCGCGCCGGAATTGTTGATCAGCGTGAGATTGCCGCTGATGGCGCTGCTCGAGGTGTCGATGCCGCGCGAGGTCGCCGAGATGGTGCCGTTGTTGGTGATGACGACGCCGGGCGACGACAGGCCGGTAATCCAGGTGATCGCGGTGCCCGTCACCGACAGGCTGCTGCCGGCGGCGACCGAGCCGGTATCATTGTTGGAGACGGTCTGCGCCGTCGTGCTGTTGGGAGGAGTGCTGAAGCTTGCGGCCAGTGCCGGACAGGAGAACCCCAACGAAGTCGCAGAAATAGCCAGCGCAAGCCGGCTTGCGCGGCTCAGAAACTCAGATTTCACGTAACGCCCCCAAGTACTTATTACCGGGGTAGAGCCCCGGTCATTGCGGGCGGCAATCTGGGTATGGTTTGTGACAGGCGCACAACAAATGACGATGCTGCCTTGCGGCGCAACGACACAGGGGCGAGAGCAACCGACGGACATCCAAGCGGGGACTGCTATCGGCGCCTGGAACCGGCGCCGCCGCCGAATATATTTGCGACGCGTCAACGCCTTGATTCGGCGGCTATTTGAGCCGCGCATCGCAATGCGGCATTGCCGCGAATAGCAAGCCTGACAACAAGACTGCCTTTTTCGGCCTGGAACCCCTTGCTAGCTTTGACGTTAATGCGGGCAGCGTTGTGTGAACCGAGGGAGTTTCCCCAATGGATTTCGCGAGTCCTCTGCTGAGCAAGCTGAGCATTGTGGCCGCGTACATCGCGTTAGCCTTCGTCGGCGCCATTATTCTCGGTGTGTTCTAGGACATTCGACAGGCATGAGTTCAGCGCCCGGCGGCCGCCCCCGCCGGCGCTTTGCTGTTTTACGTTCACTCCGCCACAACTACAGCTCGATGATCGCGATGAGGGGCTCGAATGCGATGCGCGTGCAGCGCTGCGCCGTGCAACGGCGGGGCGAGTCTTGCGGTCGCCCTTCAGGTAACGGGCTTATATCTGCCCGGCGGTCGCTTCATGTGCGTCGCCGGACCCGCTATAAGAGCCGCATTGTCGAAAATGAATTGAACCTGCGGGCGACCGGCGACCAATGAAGCATTTCCTCACCGCGGCCAGGCTGTTGGCCCTCGATCTCGCCTCGACGCTTGTCTTTCTTGTTCTGTTCCTGCTGACGCACAACACCGCGCTCGCGGTCAGCCTCGGCATCGCATTCGGCGTCGTGCAGATCGGCGTCCAGATGGTGCGCGGCAAACGGATCGACACCATGGAATGGCTGAGCCTGTTCCTGGTCGTCGCCGCCGGCTCCGCCACGCTGCTGACCCACGACCCGCGCTTCGTGCTGTTCAAGCCGAGCGTGATCTACGCCATCGTCGGCGTCGTGATGCTCAAACCCGGCTGGCTCAACCGCTACCTGCCCGAGATCGCACAGAAAGTCGTGCCCGATGTCGCCGTCAAGGTCGGCTATGCCTGGGCCGCCCTGATGTTCATCTCCGCCGCGGTGAACGCCATCGTCGCGCTGACCTGCGAGATCACGACATGGGCCGTCGTGATGCCGATCTTCGGCATCGTGAGCAAGATCGTGGTGTTCCTCGGCGGCTTTGCCGCGCTCCGCCTCACCGCAAGGCGCCGCATCCGCGCCATGCCGGAGACGCAGCGCGAGGCCGTGCTCGCGCTCGAAGGGGCACCGGCGCCAGCTGCGCCGTAGCCCCCGACCGGGGTGTGGTCGACGAAACAAACGGCCCGCGCGACGAAACCATTTTGCCGTGACAACGAAGAATTGCTGAAACCAAGCCTGCCTAGTGATCGGTTCGACAACGCGCTGCTTCGGCGCGATCACAAGGGGGACATGATGGCTTTCACCGCTTCCGCGCTTCGTCACGGCAAACTGCTGCGGCAACCGCGTTCACGCTCGGTCTGCTGACCTCGGCGTCCTATGCCTACACCGACGAGCAGCAGCAGATGTGCACCAGCGACGCCATGCGGCTGTGCAGCGCGGAAATCCCCGACGTCGATCGCGTCACCGCCTGCATGATCCGTCAGCGCGCGCTGCTCAGCGACGGCTGCAAGGCGGTGTTCCACTACGTGCCGCCGGCGGCTGCGCAACCCGCGAATTATGCGCCCGCGGCCAAGCCGGCGAAACCGCTCAATATCACTCCTCACAAGCGCGGCTAAGCAAAACCCCAACAGCGACCAGGCACCGCGCTTCCGGCAACGGAGCGCGGTGCTTGATCGTTTCGGTCCGCCATGACAACAAGGCACGACCGTTCATCCGGCATTCAGCCTGACGCGGCTCAATTGCCGTCCCCACTGCCTCCCCCGGGAATCGATGGCGATGCGCCGCAGCCTTCTCTTTGCGCTTCTGCTTGGCGCCGGCGTCACGATCGGTTGGCAATCAGCGGCCAATGCCGCGCCGGACTTGACGCGGCTTGCACAGGCGCAACCTGCACAGGCGCCCGCCCCGGCGCCGAGTGCGACGCCGCCTACGCCCGCTCCCGCAACACCCGCGCCTGCAACGCCGGCGCCGGCCGCGAGCGCGCAGCCCGCAGCGCCCGAGCCGATCGGCAACGTGGCGACACTGACAGGAACCGCGACCGTCACGCGCAACAGCACCGCGACGCCGCTGCAGATCCGCGACGACATCTTTGCCAATGACGAGGTCGCGACATCAGGGACCTCCTCGCTCGGCATCACCTTCAACGACGGCACCACCTTCAACCTGCGCGCCAATGCCAGGATCACGATCGACAATTACGTCTATGAGGACGGCGGCCAGCAGAACAGCGCGCTGTTCAACGTCACCAAGGGAACGGCGGCCTTCGTCGCCGCCGCGGTCGCCAAAACCGGCGACATGAAGATCTCGACCCCGACCGCGACGCTCGGCATCCGCGGCACCACCGGTCTCGTCGAGGTGCCCGAAGGCGCCACCGCGACCAGCAGGAATGTCGGCATCAAGCTCTATCCCGACGCCGACGGACATGTCGGCCGCATCGAGGTCAACGACCGCAGCGGTGCCTCGCTCGGCGTGCTGACGCGCGGCGCCAGCGGCTTTGCGATTCGTCCGGGCACCGGCGGTGCCCGCTTCGCCGCGGTGCCGCTGACGATCTCGCCGCAACAGATCACGCGCGACCAGGGCTTTGTGCGCCAGGTCCATAGCGCGCAGACGCTGGGCCGCCAGGTCGTGACCGAGCAGCGCGACTTCCGCCGCGCCAATCCCGATTTCCGCAGGGCCAATCCGGCCGCGCCCTATCCGAACCGCGGCCAGCCCGTGCAGCCGAACCCGCAGCGGCAGAACGGCCTGCCGGGCCAGAACCGCAACACGCCGCAGCAGCCGGGTCAGCAAAAACGTCCGGGCCAGATGCAGCAGCCCGGTCAGCCGAACCGTCCCGGCCAGCAACCGGGCACGCCTGGCCGGCAAGGTTCGCAGCAGCGGCCCGGCACGCAGCAGCAAGGCGGCGCACAGCATGCGCTACCCGGCCAACCCGGCGGCGCGACGCTGCCGCACGCGCCCGGCGTCCAGACGCCAGCCGGACAACAGCCGGCGGGACAACAGCCAACGCGCCAAGCCCCCACGCAAGAGCCCGCACGCCAAGGCGGCACGACGCAACCCGGCGGACAACAATCGCCGGCACGTCAAGGCGGTCTGCAGCCCGGCCGCACCCAGGCGCCGGGCGGCGTGCGCCAGCCAGGACCACCAGCGGCCCAGCCGGGTCAACCGGGCGCGCCGCGACAAGGCACCGCGCAGCCCGTGCCGCAGGCGCCCGGCCAGATCCGACCCGGCATCCAGCAAGCCGCACCGGGCATACAACGGCCCGCGGTGCAGGCGCGGCCAGGCTTCCAGCAACGGCGCGCGCCGCCTCCGCCGCGCGGCGCGAAGCCTCCACCCAGGGACAAGCGCCAGTAACTGAGATCACAGCAATGTCGATCAAACGAGCGAATGGCGCCGGCGAGTTACGCCGGCGCCATGCACAGATCGACCAATGCCGAGCGGCAGGTCAGCCGCGCCTGGTGATCACGGCCTCCAGATATTCGCTCGGGATCACCAGCGTGCCGTCCCTGGCGATATTGAACTGGTCCATCAGGCTGAACATGTCGGCGGCGAGCAATTGCTGCTTGACCGGATCGATCGCCCCGAACGCCTTCAGCACGGGCCCGTAATAGGTGCGGAAGATCTCGAGGAAATGCTCGCGCGACCTGTAACGGAAATTGAAGTGCCTGCGCCTGGCATCGAGCGTCGCCTGCGGGCCGAACAAGGCGCCGAGATGCGCCTCGGTGCCCCACAGCGCGGGAGACTTCACGCCCGGCGCCGGCGGCACATACTTCCCGATGGTCTTGAACAGCTGGCCGATGAAACCTTCCGGCGTCCAGCTTGCGAGGCCGATCTTGCCGCCGATGCGGCAGACGCGGCGCAGTTCATTCGCCGCCTGCTGCTGGTCGGCGGTGAACATGACCCCGAAGGTCGACAGCACGACATCGAAGCTGGCATCGGCAAACGGCAGCTTCTCCGCGTCCGCTTCCTGGAACGTGATGGGCAGACGCTCCGCCGCCGCCCGCTCGCGGCCGCGCTCGAGCAACGCCGCGACGTAGTCGGTCGAGACCACGTCGGCAAAGCGCCGCGCCGCAGCCAGCGTCGCATTGCCGTTGCCGGCGGCGACGTCGAGCACCATCTGATTGCTGCGCAGGTCGACTGCCTCGCAGAGCATCTCGCCGACGATCTGGAGCGTGGTGCCGACGATCGCATAGTCGCCCGCACTCCAGGTGGCTTGCTGGCGCGCCTTGACGGCGGCAAGATCGATGGTCGGCATTTCGGTCTGAACGTTCATGTGCATCTCCTTTGAAAATGTGGTGCGGCTCGCGGCGAGGCCGCCGGCTTCGCCGAAAGTCCGCGGGTTGCGTCAAAAAACGGCGTCGAGCAGTGCAATGACTTCAAATGTGCTGCGCGCTATGTGCGGCGGTCGAGCAGGACCGGGATGGTCGATGCGGCAACTATGCTCCAGTCCGAGCGATGCCTGCAGCCGTGGCTGCTACGCTGCGTCAAGGCGGCCTGCTGCGCCGGAGCTGCACGATGCTCCAGAACGACAGGTTCCTCCGCTCGGGTGAACACGGGCGAGGACAAACCCGCGATCACCAGCCCGAGCAGCGCGCTTCGCCCGATCGGCCGTGAGCAGCGGTTCCCGGCGCCCTTCGACTGGCCGCCGGCGTCGCGCGGCATCAGGCGACTGGCCTGCCGCTCGCGATGGGCGAGCATGCCTGCGACCGATTGATTGACGATCCGGCGGATCCGCAAAAGCAGGAAGGAAAAATGCCTTCGTACCGGACTTGAAATGGATTCCATGAATGAAATCGACATAATTGTTTCCTTGATCGAAGTGTGATGGCGCTCCGGATCAGGTTTGGTCGGGATACGCCATGCGACGCCGCGCAGGCGTCATTCGGCTGCAATGGGTGGTTGGACCGGATCACCACGCACCACCACGGTTGCCGCGACCTTGTAGAATTCCTCGCCCGGCATGCCGACGCAGCGCGCATGCTCCCGGATCGAGTCACCGTCACGCGCCTCGTATATGCAGAATGTGCCGATGCGACCATCCGCCTCGTGCACCACATAGCTGCGGATCCAGCGGACACGGTCCGGCATCTGCTCGTCGCCGACCCTTGCGGATGTTGCGCCGGCGAGTTCCAGCTCGCTCATGTTCGCCCAGGCGCTCGGACGGCGAATGACATAGAGTTCCATCGAAATCTCCTCGGTTGCAATTATTGAACGGCAGGCGCTCATAGCGAGCCATGATCAGCTATAGGCGCTGTCGATGCCGACTGTCCTTACCGCGGACTGATCATTGCCTGATCTTTGTCTGATCCTTGGCTGAACCTTTTCCGCCGAGCCCGCACTCATACACATGGCATTCTCATTTGGACTGTTCGAGCTTGATGAAGCTGGACGCGTGTTGCTGTGCGCGCGCCAAGAGGTCCCATTGCAGCCGCGTGTGTTCGATCTGCTGATTTATCTGGTTCGACACCGGGACCGGGTCATCCCCAAGGAAGAACTCCTCGAAGCCGTCTGGCCGGATGTGACGGTCACAGACAACTCGCTGCAGCGGGCGGTGAGTGCGTTGCGCGCCGCGCTGCGCAACGGCGGCATGGACGGCGCGATCCGAAATCTGCCGGGCAAAGGCTATCGCTTCTTCCTCGAGTCCGGGATCCGGCAGCCGGAACGCATCGACCCCAAGCAAGTCGATGGCACCGTCGGTGCAATCGGTCTCGCCCGACGCGCAGCGGCCGGACAATTGTGGTTGCAGGCAGCGACCCTGTTCGCGAGCGCGGATGAAAGCGGCCAGCTCAACGCTGAAGATCTGCACGATTGGGCGCTTGCCCTGCAGTGCCTCGGCAGGGCCACGGCAGCGATTCCGATTCTGGTTCGCGCGGTCGCCGCACGCAGCCAGGCCGGTGACGCTGCTGGCGCCACGGTCGACGCAATAGCGCTCTCGGCCTTGCATTTCGAAAGCGGCCAGGCCGCGATCGGAAAGGGCTGGCTCGCGCGGGCGGAAGATTGGGCTTCAACGCTCGACGATCCTCCGACGACGGCACTGGTGTTATGGATGAAGTCGAAACTGGCTGCTTTCGATGGCGAGCCGGAACAGGCACTCGCGTTGGCCGACGCTGCCTACACCGCCGTCAGATACAAGGATGCGATCAATATCGAAGCGCTGAGCCTGGCCTATCGCGGCTTCTATCGGCTGTGCCTCGGCGACACACACGGAGGACTGTCCGATCAGGACCATGCCGCCGCAGTTGCCCTGTCCAGCAACAATCTGGACCCGATCATTGGCGGCAACCTCTATTGCAACATCCTCTGGGCGGCCCGGATGTTCGGAGATTGGGCACGCGCCGACCAGTGGACGCGGAGCTACCAGAACTTTTGCTCGGGCAGCGGCATGGAATTGACGGGCTCGTGCCAGCTGCACCGCTCCGAGGTGCTCGGCATCAGAGGCTCGCTCGACGAAGCGCTGTCGCGCATTCAGGACGCGCTCGGACGCCTGACCAGCGATGCGCCCTGGTCTCTTGGCGATGCCAACCGGGTGCTGGGCGATATTCAGGCGGCGATCGGCAATGACGACGCAGCGCTCGAAGCCTATGACAGGGCTTACACGCTGGGCTGGTGCCCGGAGCCGGGCCGCGCCATGCTGCTGCTCGCAAGAGGGGAAGCGGAAGCCGCCTATGCAAGCCTCGAGCGGAGCCTGATCGGCAAGACCTGGTGGACGCTGCAGCGGCGCGGAATCCTGCTCGCGCATCTGGCGCTGGTTGCCGCGCACACGCATCGGACCGTTCGAGCGAAGGCATTGATCTGCGAACTGTCGGGAAGTCCGGATCGCTGGCCGATGCCCTCGATCCGCGCACTCACCAACGAAGCACAGGCGATCCTCGCGCTTTCCCGGCAGGACCATGAAACAGCCATGCGGCATCTCCATCTCGCCCGCCAGCTGTGGTCCAGCATCGAGGGGCGGGTCCAGATCGTGCGGCTGCGGCTTCAGATCTCCAGCCTCCAGCTGGAGCATGGAGATGTTCGCGGCGCCATGGCCGAAGTTCATGCGGCACAGCTTCTGGCCCGTGACCTGGGCTCGCCCAAGCGTCTTGCCGAGTGTCTTGCCTTGCAGCGTGACATTGAGGCCTGGCAGCCAACGGCGCGACGTCAGATGTGCGGGTGATCACGCCGCGCGGCGCAGCCAGTCGCGCACGCGTTCGATCAGATTCTTGCGCGGCGTGGCCTGAGGTGCCGCGCCGGCCGGCACGACCTCGTGCACGAATGGCGGCGCTTGGTCAGGGACGACCGTCTCGGCGCCCCGCTCGGTCTCGGCAGTTGCATCGGGTGCGGCCACCGGAACGTCTTGCGGCGCCATGGCCGGCGGATCGGGCTCGCTTTGCGCGAGTGGCGGCTGATCGATGGCCGGCGTCTCCGCCGGCGCAGCCGCATCGGCAACATCAGGCGCGTCGGTGACCTCCTGCTCGTCGATGACCTGTGGCACTGCGGCTTCGCGAATCCGCCGGCGCTCTGCGGCCACGGCTCTCCCCCGCGCGCGCCGCTCGCGCTCGGTGAGCGCCGCGGCCTGCAACGCGATCGGTCCGACATTTTCCAGGAACGCGCGCTCGTAGCCGCGCGACAGACGCTCGAGTGCCGCATCGAGCGGCAGCCAGTCCACCTCGCGGACGTCGCTCATCAACGCCCGCACCGGCTTGCCGCCGGCATCCATGCGCCAGTAATGCACCACCTTGGATCGGCCGCCTGAATCATAGACCAGCGTGCCGAGGAATTCGTGCACGTCGACGTCGTGGCCGGTTTCCTCGAGCACCTCGCGCTCGGCAGCGGCGCGCGGCGTCTCGCCGTCGTCGAGCTTGCCTTTCGGCAACACCCATTCATTGCGCTTGCGCAGCCGCACTACGGCGAAGCGCTGCGGTGCGTCCCGCCGCAGCACAATGCCTCCCGCCGCCAGAACAGGCGTCCGCGCCATCTCGTGTCCCAAAGGTTTGCGATTTAGGATCGTCGCACGACGATCCCGACTATTCTACGCATGATCGCGAAAAGTGGAAGCCGGTTTTCCCGCTCAAACGATGAGCGCGATGGAAACAAGGCTATAAAGGCTTCCGCAGCAGCGGCTCGCCGCATTTGATCCGCGTTCCCTCCGCGACGTTGTCAGGGAATTCGAAATTGCCGGGCGCCAGCACGATGATCGTCGAGCCGTGTTCGAACCAGCCGAGTTCATCGCCCTTCTTCACATGCGCGTTACAGGAAAAATCCACTAGGCCCCGCGACTGCGCGTTCAGCGTGATATCGAGGAAATGCAGGCGGAGGCTGGCGACAAGGATCGCCGCGACCGGAACCAGCGTCAGTGCCTCGCCGGTTGGCAGCTTGGCGCGCAGCACCGCGCGCTCGTTCTTGCAGAACAGCCGCTCGATCCGCTTCAGCGCGATCGGATTGACGTTCCAGACGTCGCCATGAATGAACGTCACCTTGTCGATGGCAAGATCATAGGGCGCGTGGAAACGGTGGTACATGCTCGAGGTCAGCCGCAGCGTGACGAAGCGGCCGTTCCGGTGCTGCTCCACGAGCGCCGGATCGCCGACCAGATCGAGCAGCGAATAGGGCGCGCCCTTGACCTGGAACAATTGCCCGTCCTCGATCCGCCCATGCGCGCCGATGATCGCATCCGACGGGCTCGCGATGATGGCAGGATCGGCAGCGGCCGGACGCAGGCCGGGCTTGAGCTCGCGGGTGAAGCAATCGTGCAGGCTCCTGAACTCGGTCTTCTTGGCCTCCGACAGATCGAGGTCGGAGAACAGCTTCCAGCAGGCGATCGAGGCGTCGCGCACCAGGGGGTTCTCGACCTTGGAGAACCAGCCCATGAAGCGGGTCAGCGCGGCCCGCGGAATCCGGTTGGTGAGCAGGAAATTGAGGTCTTCCTGCTGGGTGAATGCCGAGATCAGGCCCTTGACTGTCATGAATCTGTTAGGTGCTGAGGCTAGCGCTTCTGTCATGGAAACATCCCTTCCGATTCTCTCGCTGTCCGCCGCCGCGCTTGCCGGCGCCGCCGCAGCTTTCCCCAAAATTCAGGCCCGCATCGCGCTGTCGCGCGCCAAACACCGCTCGCTGACCGGACATTCCAAGATGTCCAAGATGGTCGCGCGCATGGTCCCGCACTACGAATTCGACATCGACGACTTCTTCCGCTCCGACGGCGCGCCGAAGGACGTCGCGATGCAGCGCCAGGACGGCTTCTTCCGCCTCGCCGGCCTCTACGGGGATCGCTACCCCAAGGGCCGCGCGCTGACCGCCGAGGTCACGGAGCGCATCTCCGACCTGCAGTTCACCGAAACCTACCGCGTGCCGTTCCAGTACAGCCGCCTGGTGCGCGAGCATCTCGGCACCTCGGCCTTCGTCGAGGCCTCCAGCGGCGTCACCGTCACCGACGTCGACGGCAATGTCTTCTACGACCTGACCGGCTCCTACGGCGTCAACATCTTCGGCAACGACTTCTACAAGGAGTGCATCGCCGAGGGTGAGAAGCGCGCCCACGCGCTCGGCCCCGTGCTGGGCCCCTATCACCCGGTCATTGCCGACAACGTCAAGCGGCTCTGCGAGCTGTCCGGCCTCGACGAGGTCTCGTTCCATATGTCCGGCACCGAGGCCGTGATGCAGGCGGTGCGGCTCGCGCGCTACCACACCAAGCGGAAGCGCCTCGTGCGCTTCGCCGGCGCCTATCACGGCTGGTGGGGCGACGTGCAGCCCGGCGTCGGCAACCCGGTGTCGCCGCACGAGACCTTCACGCTCGCCGACATGTCGGAGAAGACACTGCACGTGCTGCGGACGCGCAGCGACATCGCCTGTGTGCTGGTCAACCCGCTGCAGGCGCTGCATCCCAATTCCAACGCGCCCGGCGATTCCGCGCTGGTCGACTCCTCGCGTTCCTCCAAATACGACCGCGCCGCCTACACCGAATGGCTGAAGAAGCTGCGCGAGGTGTGCACCGAACGCGGCATCGTCCTGATCTTCGACGAGGTGTTCGTCGGCTTCCGCCTCGCCGCCGGCGGCGCCCAGGAATATTTCGGCGTCAAGGCCGACATGGCGACCTACGGCAAGAGCCTGGCTGGCGGGCTTCCGGTCGGCGTGGTGTGCGGCCGCAAGGATTTGATGCGGCGCTTCCGCGACGACCGCCCGGCCGACATCTGCTTCGCCCGCGGTACCTTCAACTCGCATCCCTATGTGATGACGGCGATGGACGAGTTCCTGAGCCGGCTCGCCAGCCCGAACTTCCGCTCGATCTACAACGGGCTGGACGAGACCTGGAACGGCCGTGCCAAGGCGCTCAACGACCGCCTCGCCGCGCAAGGCTTGCCGGTTCGCGTCGGCAACATCTCGTCGATCTGGACCATCTATTACACCGAGCCGTCGCGCTACAACTGGATGCTGCAATACTATCTGCGGGCCGAGGGACTGGCGCTGAGCTGGGTCGGCACCGGCCGTCTGATCTTCACCCTGAACTACACCGAGGCCGACTTCGCCGAGGTCAGCGACCGCTTCGTTGCGGCAGCCGAGAAGATGAAGCGCGACGGCTGGTGGTGGCACAAGGCCGGCCTCACCAACAAGAACATCAAGCGGCAGATCCTGAAGGAGATGGTCGCCGTGAGGTTCGGCCGCTGAGCACACCGTCATTCCGGGGCGATGCACAGCATCGAACCCGGAATCTCGAGATTCCGGGTTCGCTCGCTGGCGCGATCGCCCCGGAATGACGGCGTTTGGGTCGTCACCGTGAAGTTCAGGCGCTGAGGCAACGCGCGGCCCCCCTGCTCCCTCGCCCCGCCCTTGCGCGGAGAGGGTTGGGGTGAGGGGCTGCATCCATAAAATCGGAAATGGACGGACTCGTGGTGAGCCCCCCTCACCCGGATCGCTGGCGCGATCCGACCTCTCCCCGCAAGCGGGGCGAGGTGACGTGTACGCGCGGTCGAAGGCGCTCAAGTGATGATCCGCCGTAATCCTAAGACGTAGATGCCCGGGACAAGCCCGGGCATGACGTAGCTTGAAGACTCTGAGGGCAACCGATCAGGCGTGCTTGACGTGCTTCTCGAGACCCGGATCGATCAGTTCGCCCTTCATCAGGAACAGCGGCGCCTTGTGATAGAGCTTCAGGTCGTTGAACGGGTCGGTGACGATCTTGGTCATCCAGACGAGGCCGGTTTCGACGTCGCGGATGAAGAACAAATGGATGGTGCGGAACAAGAGGCCGCCGATGCCGACCACGAGCCAGATCTTGGCCACCTGGCGGGTGAGGTCGCCCATCGTGACCCAGGGCTTGAACAGGCCGAACAGCGTCGGATCGAAGTACAGCACCATCGGCGACAGCGCCCAGATCGCCATCAGCACGACCTTGCGCTGCAGATTGTAGCCGACCTTGATGTCTTCCTTGTGCTCGTGGGTCGCCTGGTTGACGTGGTCGTAGCCCTTCGGCTCGAAGAAGAAGTGACCGGCCTGGCGCGAGGTCATCGAGACCAGCCAGCCGACCAGCGCCGACACGACCGGATCGAAGAACAGCATCACATAGGCGAACAGGAAGCTCAGCGCGCTGACGAAGTGCAGGCTCTGGTTGATCCGGCTGTGATGGTAGAAGCGATGGTCATCCCAACGCTGGGTACGCAGCTCTTGCAGGAAATTCTTGATCATTGGTTCCCCCAACATCTTTCGGAACAGGATTTACAGGGATTCGATGTATCGCGTGTGACATCATCATAATGACATATGACAATGCGGAGCGACGCCTTGACGCAACCGGAGCAGGGTCTCGCCTCATCCCGACAAAATCTGCGGAGATCAGGCGAAGGAGATCGTAGCCTCCCGGCCTGGGGTGCGCTGTGCGCTACCTCACCCGGGAGGAGCGGCGGGCTGGGCCGCCTGGCCGGGCCGCCTCAGGCGGCTTTGGCGACATCCGCCTTGCGGAAGCGGACCAGCGAGAAGTGGCCGAGCGGCGGAATCAGGCGCCGCTCCGCGAGCTCCATGCCGCGCGCGCCGGCGAGCCATTTGGTGTAGCGCGACCAGGCGAATTCGGCGGTCCGGAACCCGAGCGGGCGCACCACCGGCTGCAGCTTCTGCTCGATGAAGCGGCGCACGCCGGCATCGGCGCTGACGCGGGTCAGGATGATCAGTTCGCCGCCCGGACGAACCACGCGGGCGAACTCGTCGAGCGCGGCTTCCGGGTTCGGCACCGCCGACAGCACGTACTGCGCCATCACCACGTCGAACGAATTGTCGGGGAATTCGAGCTTTTCGGCGTCCATCACCGCGAGGCCCTCGACATTCTTCAGGCCCCGCTCCGCGACCCGCTTCTTGGCCTTCTCCAGCATCGCTTCCGAGATGTCGGTGCCGAAGATGCGGACGTTCGGGCTATAGAGCGGCAGCGAGATGCCGGTGCCGACGCCGACCTCGAGCACCCGGCCGCCGATCTTGTTGGTGGCCTGGATCGCGGCCTGCCGGCCCTTGCTGAACACACCGCCAAACACGAGGTCGTAGATCGGCGCCCAGCGGTCATAGGCCTGCTCGACCGTCTCGCGGTCGAAGTCCATGGAACGGTCGGCACCCAGCTTGATGATTTCAGCCATAGATCGTCTCTCGTCTCTCGTTCGATTGAGGTGTTAATTCGGAACCGCGCTGCGGCCGGCAACGCGGCGGGCGGGCCGCGGCGCGCGGCTCGGCTGCAGCGTGGCCAGATTGCCGATGAACTGACGCGCACTGTTTTCCCAGGAACGCTCCAACGCAAAATTGCGGCAGTCGGCGCGCGACATCGTCAGCGCGCGCAGGCAGGCGCTGCGCAGGTCGTTGTCGATCGCGCCGATCGGATGGTTGGCGATGACGTCCTTCGGGCCGGTGACCGGGAATGCCGCAACCGGCGTGCCGCAGGCCAGCGCCTCGAGCTGCACGACGCCGAAGGTGTCGGTCAGGCTCGGGAACACGAAGACGTCGGCGGCGGCGAGGTGCGAGGTCAAATCCTGCCCCTTCTTCTCGCCGAGGAAAATCGCGTCGGGATATTTCTGTTCCAATGCCGCCCTTTGCGGGCCGTCGCCGACCACGACCTTGGAGCCCGGCAGGTCCAGCGACAGGAAGGCGTCGAGATTCTTCTCCACCGCGACGCGGCCCATGGTCATGAAGATCGGCCGCGGCAGATCGAGCACAGCCGGCTGGTCCGGATTGAAGATCCTGGTGTCGACGCCGCGGGTCCAGAAGCCGAGCTTGCGGAAGCCGCGCTCGGCGAGCTCGCTGCGCAGCGAGTCGGTCGCGACCATCGTCATCGACCCGGCGGCGTGGAAGTGGCGCAGCACCGCGTAGCCGACGCTGTCGGGAATTCCGGTGCGAACCGAAACATATTCCGGGAAGCGCGTTGTATAGGATGTGGTGAAGGCGAGCTTGTTGCGCTGGCAATAGCCGCGCACCGCCCAGCCGATCGGCCCTTCGGTCGCGATGTGGATCGCCTCGGGCGCGGCCTCCTCGATCCGGCGCGCGATCTCGCGGCGGTTCGGCAGCGCCACGCGCAGGCCAGGATAGGTCGGCACGCCGACCGAGCGGAAACCGTCGGGAGTGAGGAACTCGATCTCGGCGCCGAGCCCGGCTGCGCTGCGCGCAAGCGACGTCAGCGTCCGGACCACGCCGTTGACTTGCGGATGCCAGGCATCGGTCGCAACGAGTATGCGCATTGCAGGAGATCCAAATCGTTAATCTTGATTCTGCTCGCACGACGTTCTGACATGGATGTTTCAAACGTATGACGTCATCGAAATGTTAGGTTGTTTTTCACGGCAAACGGCCGGCTTTTCGTGTAACGTGACAGCCAGATGTCAGAGCAGAGTGAAAATCCCGGCGCGAAGCGCCGCAGGCTCAGGCGGCGAAACTCGTCGCTGCTGATCCTTGCGGCCGGCATGCTTGTGTTCGGCCTCGCCGCCGGCGCGCTGTATTACGCGCTGCGTCCGGTGACGCTCGCGATCGCGGTCGGCCCGACCGGCAGCGAGGACGTCAAGCTGATCCAGGGCTTCGCCCAGGTCTTTACGCACGACGGCAGCTCGGTGCGGCTGAAGCCGGTCACGACGCAGGGCTCCGCCGAGAGCATCGCACTGTTCACGGCGAACAAGGTCGACCTCGCGGTGGTGCGCGGCGACCTCGATCTGCCCGCGAGCGCCGAGTCGGTTGCGATCCTGCGCAAGAATGTCGTCGTGCTGTGGGCGCCCTCGGGCGCCAAAGGCAAGCGGCGGTCCGCGAAGATCAAGAGTATCGACGATCTCGCCGGCCACAAGGTCGGCGTGGTCGGCAGCACCCAGGCCAATGTCACGCTGCTGCGCGTGATCCTGACCGAATCCGGCGTCAACCCCGACAAGGTCGCGGTCAGCCAGTTCGCCGTCAACAAGATCGCCGACCTCGCGCGCGATCCCTCGCTCGATGCCTACATGACCGTCGGCCCGCTCGACAGCAAGGTGACGGCGGAAGCGATTACAGCGACGGCGGCCGCGCGCGGCGAGCCGGTCTTCCTCCCGGTCGATGTCTCGGAGGCAATCGCGCAGAAGCATCCGCGCTATGAGTCCGAGGAGATCGCCGGCAGCATCTTCTCCTCGTCGCCGGCGCGGCCCGAGGACAAGGTTGAGACCGTCAGCGTCAATCACCTCATCATCGCGCAGCATGCGCTGAGCGAGGCGACCGTCGGCGCGCTCGACCGGCAGCTGTTCACGCTGCGCCTCCAGGTCGCGCGCGATCTGCCGGCGGCGGCAAAGATCGAGAAGCCCGACACCGACAAGGACGCCGCGCTGCCGGCGCATCAGGGCGCGGCCGCCTATATCGACGGCACCGAGCGCACCTTCCTCGAAAAATACTCCGACTACATCTGGGGCGGCATCCTGCTGCTCTCCGGCCTCGGCTCGGCCGGCGCCTGGCTGCGCCACTACGTGAAGCGCGACGAGCGCGAGCACTACATCACCCATCGCGACAATCTGCTGACCCTGATCTCGCAGGTGCGCGGCGCCGAGACGCCGGAACAGCTCGCCGCCATGCAGGGCGACGCGGATGCCCTGTTGCGCGAGGCGCTCGACTGCTACGACGACGGCGCGATCGAGGAAGGCGATCTCTCGGTGATCGGGCTGACGCTCGAGCAATTCCATCACGCCGTCTCCGACCGCCGCGCCGTGATCAACGGCGACAAGCCGGGCCTGCCGCGGATGCGCGCCGGCTAGGCCGCGTGCACGCCGAATTGCACCGAGAGCAATGTGCACCGAGAGCAATGTTTGGATTGCGCATGCAGGCGCGCGTGGCCATGTTGAGTACTGACCACAACGCTTCGCACGACACCATGATCACGTCCATCGTCGCTGACCTGCCCGGACCTTTCGTGCTCGCGGTTGCCTTCGCCGGCGTCTTCCTGATCGCCTTCATGAAGGGCGCGTTCGGCGGCGGTTTTGCCATCGTCGGCATCCCGCTGCTGTCGCTGGCGATGGACCCGATCGCGGCGGGCGCGCTGCTGGCACCATTGTTCGTCGTCATGGACGTCACCGCGCTGCGGTTCTGGCGCCCGAGCACGTGGTCGCGCATCGACCTCGCGATGCTGCTGCCGGCGCTCGTCGTCGGCATCGGCCTCGGCTATTTCGTGCTGCGCGATCTCGACCGGCATGCCGTCGAGATCGTGATGGGCGTGGTGACGCTGGTGTTCGCCGCGCTGTGGCTTCTCGGCGGCGGCGAGATCAAGCCGCGTCCGCGTTCGACGTTCAAGGCGAC
This sequence comes from Bradyrhizobium sp. USDA 4504, assembly GCF_054063995.1. Lineage (NCBI taxonomy): Bacteria > Pseudomonadati > Pseudomonadota > Alphaproteobacteria > Hyphomicrobiales > Nitrobacteraceae > Bradyrhizobium > Bradyrhizobium sp. USDA 4504. Next base: position 4,755,737 of record NZ_JBSSGV010000001.1, read on the forward strand.
GTTCGCCGGCCTGTCCTCCGGCGTCACCACGATGGTGGCCCATTCGGGCGGGCCGCCGCTTGCGATCTATCTGCTGCCGCTCGGCATGCCGAAGGCGCTCTACGCCGGCACCACCAGCCTGTTCTTCACGGTCGGCAACCTCTTGAAGGCCGGCCCGTGGCTCGTGCTCGCCACGCCGTCGCGCAGCCTGTGGATGCTGATGGCGCTTTGCGTGCCGGCGGTGCCGGTCGGCGTCTGGGCCGGATGGCGGCTGCACGAACGTCTCGACCAGCGCGCGCTGTACCGCGCCTGCTACGCCATTCTGGTCATCACCGCGGCCAAGCTGCTGTGGGACGGATCGGCCGGATATCTCAGCTCCTGAACGGCGAAGGTGTGCTGGCTCCTCGTCAGGAGGAGTGCCTGCTGCGGACGGCGCTCGCGGCAACGGCAAGAGGCGCAATGTCCTGGCGCGGCGCGGCCGCGTCGTCCGGCGCAAGGCGCTCGCGCGCCACGAAGGAGAAGCGGCTGCGCAGCTTCAGGATCGGCTTCTCAATCCAGTGCCAGGAGAACGCGGCGAACAGCGTGATCAGCAGCAGCGCAATCGCGAACTGAATGATCACGGGCGCGTGCGGCAGCCATACCCGCACCACCTGCTGCACCGGAAAGCCGTAGAGATAGATGCCGTAGGAATAGTCGCCGCGCGAAATCAGCGGCAGCCGCGGCAGCTTCGAAACGCCGAGATAGGCGGTGATATAGACCAGCGCCGGGGCGATCAGCAGATTGAGCACCGGCTGGCTCATCCAGTCCGCCGGACCGAGCAGCGCGGCGCCCGCGCAGAGCGCGCAGCACGCGGCGAGAAGCCATCCGTTGTAGGGAATGCGGTCACGATAGAGATAGATCGCGATGCCGAGCATGAACGCGACCGGCAGCTTCGCGCCGCGTCCGAGGAACGGCGCCGTGCTGAAGATCCTGTCATGCAGCGTGCCGGCGACCCCGGCGGGCAGTTGCGAGGGTTGCGCGCCATGCCCGGCGAGTACGAGCGCAAGGCCGATGCCGACCAGCACGAGCGCACCGAGCACGATGAGCGGCGGCTTGCGCAACAGGCCGAACAGGATGAACACCGTCATCAGCGCGTAGCAGCCATATTCGAACGGCACCGTCCACAGCGAGCTGTTGACCTCCGGCGCGGGATTGCCGCTGAACACGCCGGGCAGGACGTAGTTCACGAGGCCGATGATGTTGGTGAAGTATTTGTAGGTGCCGAAATTGGTGAAATAGTCCGACAGCGGCAGCGCGGTGAAGATCGGTCCGAGGATCAGCGCCGACAGCACGATCTCGACCGCAAGCGCCGGAATGATCCGCATGCCGCGATTGGTGAGAAACTCCCTCAGCGAGAGCCGCAGCCCGCTGGCCGCGATCAGAAACCCGCTCAGCGCAAAGAACATCACGAGAATGGCGTAGTGCGGAAACCAGGCGATCCACGCCTGCTCGCCGTCGCCACTGCCGCCCGCGACATAGGGCGCGTGGGCGGCGACGACGGAAATCGCCAGTGCGATACGGAGAAAATCGAACCCGGGGCCGAAGCCCTTCTGCCGATCCAGCATGCTGCCGATCGTGTGCCCCAGCATCATTTCCACTCCATTCCGAAACAATGCGCTGGGACAGCAAGCGCCGTGCCAGGAAGACTGTCTTGCGGCGGGACACCCCCTTCCCGGCAACCCGGCCTTAACCGTGCGACGAAACACGCACGAAACAATTCCCTAACGGCACGAAACCATTTTGGCGATTTCGTGCAAACGTCCTGAAACGCCTCACCTGTACTGCTTTGACCCAACGACGCGCCGGAACTGGCGCGCAGGGCGCAAACAACAGGGGTCGACAATGTTCAATTCCATCAAGCTGAACTCACGTCTCGCTGCCGCCGCCTTCGGTGCGCTGGCGATTGGCACCGTCGCTTTTTCGAATTCCGCCGCGGCCGCTCCGCTGCCGATGTTCCCCTTCATCCTGACGCCGCCGACCGAGGCCGTGCAGCCGCCGGTGCAGTCGATGCCGCAGACGCAGGAGGAAGACCGTTCGGTTGAGTTGCCCGCCCGCCTGCGCCGCCAGGTCGTCGCCTATCCGACGCGCGAGGCGCCCGGCACCATCATCATCGACACCCCGCACACCTATCTCTATCTCGTGCTCGGCAACGGCCAGGCCATGCGCTACGGCATCGGTATCGGCCGCGACGGCTTCACCTGGTCGGGCACCCAGACCATCACCAAGAAGGCGGAGTGGCCGGATTGGACGCCCCCGCCGGAAATGATCGCCCGCCAACCCTATCTGCCGCGCCACATGGCCGGCGGCCCCGGCAACCCGCTCGGCGCCCGCGCCATGTATCTCGGCGGCACCATCTACCGCATCCACGGCACCAACGCGCCGGAGACGATCGGCACCCGCGTGTCCTCCGGTTGCCTGCGCCTGACCAATGCAGATGTCTCCGACCTCTATTCGCGGGTCAGCGTCGGCACCAAGGTGATCGTGCTGCCGATGACCGACCGCCGCGCCGATCTCGGCTCGGCCGTCCGCTAAGCCCCTCCCCTCCAAGGCGTCCCTAAATAAAGGCGTCCTCGACCACGGCTCCGGCATTCTCATGCCGGGGCCGTTGTCGCGTTCATCAACCTTAACGCCTTCCGCCCCTGAAGCAGCTTGATCCCGCCACACTGGCGCCCTCGTCGGGGGGCCTGTACAAGCCGTCAAGTTGATTTTCATCCGGGGGAATGATGCGTCTACCGATGCATCCAAGGACGATAGCGCTCGGGACCGCGGTGGTGCTGGTCTCGTTCGTGATCAGCCTCAAGGCAATGGACTGGCTCGCGCCGAGCGTCACCGTGCAGAAGCCGAAGCTCGCAGAGCTGCCGCCGCTGCCGCAGGCGCCGCGTTCCTCGACGATCGTGGCGCAGGTCTCGGTCGCGCTGTCGGCGATCCGCGACGCGGCCGAACGCGGCGCGCCGAAGACGTTCGGCGGCAAGGCCGACAACCCGGTCCAGCAAATCCTGCAAAATGCCGACATCGGCTGGACCGCATCGCGCGGGCCGATCGCCGCCACCGGCGCGCAGGACGTGCTGACGCTGACCACCCCGATCAACGGCACGCTCAAGGTCACCGGCGCGTTGTCCGCCAAGGCAACCGGCGCGGTCAACGACGCGCTCGGCAGCCTGCTCGGCGGCAATGTCGCCAAGCAGATCGGCGCCGTGAACATCAAGAACATCAACGCCAACGCCGAGATCAAGGGCAACGTCACCCTCACCGCGCGGCCGAAGCTCGGCGCGTCCTGGCGGATCGAGCCGAACCTGCAGGCACAGGTCAATCTCGGCGACACCAGCCTGTCGACGGCCGGCGTCCGCATCAGCGTGCCGGCCCAGGTCAAGCCTTTCATCGACAAGGCGGTCGCCGACCAGATTTCTGTGGTCGAGGCCCGATTGCACAACGACCCGGTGTTCCAGAACAACGCCCGCACGCAATGGGCCAAGGCCTGCCGCTCGATCCCGCTGCAAGGCACCGGCGGCACCACCTCGATGCCGCCGATGTGGCTCGAACTGCGACCGATCCGCGCGATCGCCGCGCAGCCGAAGGTCGATGCGTCCTCGCTGATCCTGACGATGGGGATCGAGGCCGAAACGCGGATCACGGAGGCGCAGACCACCCCGAACTGCCCGTTCCCCGAAAAACTCTCGATCGTGCCGCCGATGCCGAGCCAGGTCGCGATCGGCCTGCCGGTCGACCTGTCCTTCACCACGCTGAGCCAGCTGGTCGAGGCGCAGCTCAAGGGCAAGACCTTCCCCGAGGACGGCTCCGGTCCGGTCGACGTGACGGTCAAGAGCGCGAGCATCGCCGCCTCCGGCGACCGGCTTCTGATCTCGCTCCTGGTGCACGCCAAGGAGAAGGCCAGCTGGTTCGGGCTGGGCGCCGAGGCGACCGTGCACATCTGGGGCCGGCCGCGGCTCGACCAGCCGTCGCAGACGCTGCGGCTGACCGACGTCGAGCTGGCGGTGGAATCCGAGGCCGCGTTCGGCCTGCTCGGCGCCGCCGCACGCGCGGCGATCCCGCACATGCAGCAGACCCTCAACGACCGGCTGGTGGTCGACCTGAAGCCATTCGCGACCAACGCGCAGCGCAAGGTCGCCGCCGCCATCGCCGACCTGCAGAAGAACGAGGAGGGCATCCGCGTCGACGCCGAGGTCAACAGCATCCGGCTGGCCGGGATCGACTTCGATTCCAAGACGTTGCGGGTGATCGTGGAAACCGACGGCACCATCAAGGCCGCCGTCACCGCGTTACCGGCGCTGTAGGACACTGCCCGAGCGGATTGCTCTCTTACCTCGCCCCGCTTGCGGTCGCTTGCGGGGAGAGGTCGGATTGCGAAGCAATCCGGGTGAGGGGGTACAGGTCTCACGACAATCGCCACCCGTGGATAAGGCCCCTCACCCCAACCCTCTCCCCGCGAAGAGCGGGGGAGAGGGGGAACACTTGCCGCGCGCATGCTCAAAAAGTCGTCTTTGCGACAGCTTGTCGCAGCGGCTAGAACGCCCCGGTGGAAGCAACCCTCAACGAAAAAGTCAGGGAGAAAAACACGATGAAAACACTCTTGGCCGCAGCGGCGGCCGGCCTCGCGCTCGCGGTCTCAGGGACCGCGGCGAACGCCCAGATCTCCGACGATGTCGTCAAGATCGGCGTGCTCACCGACATGTCGAGCCTCTATGCGGACGCCACCGGCAAGGGCTCGGTCGCCGCCGTCGAGATGGCGGTCGCCGATTACGGCGGCAAGGTGAAAGGCAAGCCGGTGCAGGTGATCGCAGCCGATCACCAGAACAAGCCCGACGTCGGCGTCAACATCGCACGCAACTGGTACGACAACGACAAAGTCGACGCGATCCTCGACGTGCCGACCTCGTCGGTCGCATTGCCGATCTCGGCGCTGACGCGCGAGAAGAACAAGATCCACATCAATTCCGGCGGCGGCTCCTCCGATATCACCGGCACCGCCTGCTCGCCCAACACGGTGCACTGGACCTACGACACCTATGCGCTATCGAACGTCGCCGGCAAGGCGATGGTCAAGCGCGGCGAGGACACCTGGTTCTTCGTCACCGCCGACTACGCCTTCGGCATGGCGCTGGAACGCGATGCCGCCAATGTCGTCAAGGAGAGCGGCGGCAAGGTGCTGGGCGACGTGCGTCATCCGCTCAACTCGTCGGACTTCTCCTCCTTCCTGCTGCAGGCGCAGGCCTCCAAGGCCAAGGTCGTGGCGCTGGCGAATGCCGGCGGCGACACCACCAACGCGCTGAAGCAGGCTTCCGAGTTCGGCCTGACCCAGGGCGGCCAGAAGATGATCGCGCTGCTGCAGGAGATCACCGACACGCATTCGCTCGGCATCAAGGCGACCCAGGGCCTGATCGTCACCGACGCCTTCTACTGGGACATGAACGACGAGACCCGCGCCTTCTCGAAGCGCTTCAACGAGAAGGTCGGCCATATGCCGACCATGATCCAGGCCGGCCTCTATTCGGCGACCATGCATTACCTGAAGGCGATCGAGGCCATCGGCACCGACGAGGCGCCGAAGGTGATGGCCCAGATGCGCGCCACGCCGGTCAACGACTTCTTCGCCAAGAACGGCCATATCCGGATCGACGGCCGCATGGTGCACGACATGTATCTGTTCGAGGTCAAGAAGCCCGAGGAATCCAAGGGCGAGTGGGACCTCTACAAGCTGATCGCCACCGTGCCCGGCGACGAGGCGTTCCGCCCGCTCGACAAGGGCGGCTGTCCGCTGGTGAAGTCGAACTGACGGCCAGGCCACACCGGATCGCATCCAGCGATGCGATCCGGTCTCTCCGCGCATCGCAGACGGAATTCCGCGGCTGCCATGCCGTACCCCGCAAGCCGGAGCGAAAGTCACTGCAGGCATTACGCCTGGAAGACCCGCAGCGTTGCGATCTGGAATGGACGCAGCGCCAGGCGGCATCCCCGATCCTCGGTCGGCAAGGCCTCGATGCGGTCTTCCAGGGTGTTGCTGATCCACACCGACGCGATGTCGACGCCGAAATCGAGCGCCGCGGCGGTGCGAATGCCGGCGCTCTCGTAAAGCCGCACCACCCAGCCGTCTCCATCCTCGGCGGGCTTGATCGTATCGACGATCACGTTGGCCGGAGATGCGGTCAGGAACGATCGTCGCAACAGCGCGCGAGCGCGCCCTTTGGTCCACAGCACCGGACGCTCGAACCGCAAGGCGCGCCCGACCGTGTCCGCGCTGCGCCAGTCGCCGTGGTGGGGATAGATCGCATAGCGCATCCGGTGCCGCCCGATATCGGCCTGCGGATCAGGCAATTCGGAGCCGCGCAGCAGCGTCAGCGCGAGCTGGTTGCCGAACGCCGAATAGCCGTGACGGCAGTCGCTGAACAGCGACACGCCGAAATCCGGCTCGGCGAGATCGGCCCAGCGATGCCCGGGCACCTCGTACTTGGCCGCATCGGCATCCGCGTTGGCATGGGTCGGCCGCTCGGTTGCGCCGAACATGGTTTCATAGGTTGCGTTCGATGCACGGCAGGCGACGGGGAACATGACCTTCAGCGCCGTCTTGCGCTCCTGCCAATCGACCGTGGTTTCGAATTCGAGATGATCGGCGCCGGCATCGAGGCGGATTACCTGCACGAGCCGGCTTGCGCGTCCGAGCCCGCGCTCGAAACGAATCTCGCCGCGCAGCCCGCCATCCGACAGCACGGCGCAGCTCACATCTCCTGTCACCTCGCGCGCGGTCTCCAGCGCGAACGGATCGATATCCCATGCCTCGAAATCGAGCGGCCGGTCATCGAGCAGCAGCAGCCGGGCTGCCGGCGATGCGAAGGTCTCGCGGCCGGTCGCAACATGCAGCAGCGACCGAACGAGCCCGCTGCGATCAATGCGCACTTCGAGCCGCGCGTTCGACAGCACGAAGCCGTCCAGATCGGCGGCGACCACAACGCGATCGTCGGTCGTCGTCGTTTCACCCGCCGCAAACGGCGCGGCGGCGATGTGACGAAGCTCGCCGTCGGGGTCGGACGCGACCTCGGCGCGCGCGCAGCCCAGCGTGTTGACGGGTGTCCAATTGCCGTCTTCGGGATCGCACAGTGTCGCCAGCACGGCTTGCGTGCGACGCCCGGCCTCCTCCGCCACGCCAGCGAGTTCGACTTCCGCACGTTCATAGACCTCGCGGATGCTGCTGCCGGGAATGATGTCGTGGAACTGGTTGACCAGCAGCGTGCGCCACAGCGCTTCGATCTCCTGTGCTGACGGTGCCGGTTGCCGGCAGGCAGCCGCGACAGTGGTCACGAATTCGAGGGCCTGAAGGCCGGCCTCGCAAGCGCGGTTGAGGCGCTTGGTCTCGGCCTGCGTGGTGTAGGTGCCACGATGATATTCGAGATAGAGCTCGCCTTCGATCGTTGCCAGATCCGGCGCTGATATCGCCAGGCGGTCGAAGAACTCGTCGACGGAGCGAATCTGGATTCGCGGCAGCCCCTGCAAGTCCCTTGCGCGCTGCAACGTCTCGAGCATGGTCTCGTCGGCACCGCCGCCGCCGTCGCCATAGCCGAACAGATAGAGTGCGTCGGACGAACGGTCGGCGTCCTTGTAATTGGCGGAGTGATAGCGGAGCTCCGCGACCTGCGCCGATCCGTTGTAGGTGTCCGCCGGGGGGAAATGCGCCAGCACCGTGCTGCCATCCAGTCCGCGCCAATGGAAGCTGTGATGCGGCGGTGAGGTGAACTTGTTCCACGACAGCTTCTGGGTCAGGAAGCGCGACATCCCCGCCGACTGCATCAGCTGCGGCAGCTGCGCGTCGTAACCGAACACGTCGGGATTCCAGAACACGCTGGAGCGCGCACCGAACGTCTGCTCGAAATAGCGCTGACCATAGAGGAACTGACGGCAGATCGATTCGCCCCACGGCAGATTGCAGTCCGGCTCGATCCAGCTGCCGCCGACCGGAATCCATTGGCCGGCGGCGGCCTTGGCGCGAATTCGGGCGAACAGGTCAGGGTCATTCTGCTCGATGACGGCGTACTGATAGGCCTGCGAGCAGGCGAACTTGAAATCGGGATAGCGCTCCATCAGCGCCACCGCCGTGGAGAAGCTGCGTTGCGCCTTGCGCCGGGTTTCCGCCAGCGGCCACAGCCATGCCGTGTCGAGATGGGCGTGGCCGATCGCCGACATCTCGTGGGCGATGCTGCCGTTTCGTGCCGCGAGCAGGCCGTCGAGGATCGCCCGCGCCGACGGCCATGTCGCGCGATCGTCGGGATCGGTGATGTTGCAGATGCGGTTGAGATCGTGCAGCAGGCGCCCCGCCCAGGTCCGATCCAGCGCCGGCTGCGCCGTCTCGCCGACAGCGCCGTATGACCTCGACTTTGTCGTGGGATCGCGGTCAGCCTCGAGCTGGCGCAGCACCTCGTAGTCGAAATAGAATGCCGTGGCCTCGGAATCGAAGCAGCGCAGCTCGCAGGCGACCAGCGCGTAGGCCTGCGGATCGCTCCAGAACGCACCGAACAGGCCGTTGCAGGCCACCTCCACATGGAAGCTGATCGTCTCCCCGCCGCTCGCCGACTGAACGAGCGGCGCGATGTGGCGGCCGGGATTGAGACCCTGCGAGGAACGTCCGTTGAGCCAAAGCAGCGCTTCCGAGCGGCTGTCCCAATACAAATCCACGCGCGAGCCGGCCCAGGCCTGCGGCACCTCGGCCACGACCTGCACCCAATAGGTCGCCCATAGCGGTCCCAGCGCCTCGCCCAACGGGACCGGCCGATAATCGAGCTTGAGCGCGTCCTCGAGGCTGATCCGCTCGGTGGGACCGGCAAGCGCGAGCGAAGTGACCGGCACGCGGTCGGCATGAATCTTCTGTTGCAGCCGCTCCGCAAAGCCTTGCAACCGGCGCCGCGTGTATTGCGGGTAGCGGCCGCGAATCCGGGTTACCGCTGGATCGCCGCTATCGCGGTCCCTGTCATTCATCAGGTTCTTCAGCCATTTGACGAATGATCACGTGAGGGTTGATGATGATTGCAACGCGCTGTCCGAATTGGATCGCCTGACCTACTCCCTACACTCTTCCCAAATTTTATCCATCCGGCCAGCAAAAAAGCGCGCCCGGCAGCAACCGGACGCGCTCTTCTCTTGCAGGTGACGCGATGCGTTAGTCGGTCGAATACTTGAATTCCGGCATCGCCTTCAGCTCATCCTTGCTCGCATTGAACACGGCGTGATCCGGATACCAGGGATTCGGCTTCGACGTCGCCGCCGCAGGGGCCGCGCCCGTGGTGGTCGTCTTGCTGGTGCTGCCGGCGCCGGTGTTCGAGGCGCCGGTATAGGCGATCGGCTCGTTCACGAACTTCACCTTGTCGATCGGGACCGCGACCAAGTGCTCGCCGACGCCAAGGAAGCCGCCGACGCCGATCACGACCGCCTTGATTGTACCGCCCTTCTCCATCAGCAGATCATTGATCGAGCCGACGCTTTCATTGGCGTCGTTGTACACGCTAAGGCCGACGACCTTCGACGCGCGCCAGTTGCCCTTGAACGAATCCGGCGACGTGGCTGACGTCGACGCCGCAGGAGACATCTTGTCGCCCTTATCGGTTGGCGTCTGCGCAACGGCGACGGTTGCAAGCAGCGCAGTGCCGGCGAGGCCGGCGATGATGGATTTGACCAACATTGATGGCTCTCCTCTCGCAAAATCGATGCTGGGAAAACCCGTCATCTTCGCAACCGTTCCTAACGGACCTGCGCTCAAAAGCCGCTTAAATGCCGAGGAACGGGGGTGAGGACCTTTCAGCGCACGGAAACGCTGCGCCGCTTGACGAAAGGTATCGTGATCTCTCGAGTGAGCTTGCGGTTGAGCCTCACGACTGCGCCGGACGCGCAGTCCATGATGTGACGATGTTTGGCTCACTAAGTCGTCCCGGCGAACCGCGCTGCACAAACCGCGCGCTCGGCCCGGCGACCGCATCATCGATCGACGAGCGTCGTCATGCGCGCATGTTGCCGCGCGATCAGAAGCCGCCCCAATAGGGCGGCACGCCGTAGAAGCGATGCAGCTCGACTTCCTGCGAGCGATCGCCCCAATCGAAATCCTTGTCGGCACGGAACGACGGCGCGCGCTTCAGCTCCTCGTCCTCGATGTCGAGCTCATAGGCCTCGAACTTCGGGTTGTAGTGCAGCCGGCCCCAGGGCAGCGGGATCAAATTGGTTCCAATGCCCAGGAAGCCGCCGAAGCTCAACACCGCGTACGATACCTTGCCGGAGATCTTGTCGATCATCAGCCGCTCGATATGGCCGATCATGTCGCCATTGGCCCGGCGCACCGCCGTCCCCTCGACCCGGTCGCTTGCAATGAGCTGATGCGGCCTGGACTCGACCTCGACAGCCATCTCACCCTCCTTGACCCGAAAGAGAAATAACGCGTCGCCGGGGTAACGGGTTCCGCCCCCGGATATGACAGCCGCCCTTCCCCTTCTCCGGCCGCCATAACGACCAGGGGCCGATTCGCTATCCCGAGAGGGTTCTGCCCGCATTTCAGGGCATCAGGATTGATGACAGAACGATAACTTTTCTGCCTGCGGCCGACCTGTTAACCCGGATAGCCGGGCAAGATTTCAGACACATACTGAAACAAAATTCCTGAGCCGCTTTCCCCGAATCACGGACAAAAGATCGGTATGACCCAGGCTGCGCCCAATATCCTTGTCGTCGAGGACGACCGCGAGACGCGGTCGCTTATCGCAAAATATCTCCGTACCAATTCTTGTCATGTCACGACCGCCTCCGACGGCCGCGAGATGGCCAAGGCGATGACCGATCATCGGGTGGATCTCCTGGTGCTCGACGTCATGCTGCCCGGCGAGGACGGCCTCAGCCTGTGCCGCAAGGTGCGGGCGGAATCGCAGACGCCGATCATCATGCTGACCGCGCGCGGCGAGGACGTCGACCGCATCCTCGGCCTCGAGATGGGCGCCGACGATTACCTGGCAAAGCCGTTCAACCCGCGCGAGCTGCTGGCGCGGATCAACGCGGTGCTGCGCCGGCAGGCCGCCGCGCGCAACGCCAGCGCGATCGAGGGCGCGACTACGCTGACCTTCCTCGGCTGGCGTATCGACATCCGACTGCGCGAGCTGCGCAACCCCGAAGGCGCGCGCGTCGCCATGACCAGCGCCGAGTTCGACCTGCTACGCACCTTCTGCGAGCGGCCCGGCCGCGTGCTGTCGCGCGACAGCCTGCTCGACCTGACCCAGGGCCGCAGTGCCGGCTCGTTCGAACGTTCGATCGACGTGCTGGTCAGCCGCATCCGCCGCAAGATCGAGCCCGATCCGCAGGAAGCCACCATGATCAAGACAGTGCGTTCCGGCGGCTATGTGTTCACGCCGAGGGTGGAGGCGGTTGCCGCCACGAACAATTGACCATGAAGCTGCTGCGCGTGCTGAGTCTGCGGGGGATCGGCGCCCAGATGGCGGCGCTGGTCGTCGTTTCGATCGTCGCGCTGCACTTGATCATCACCGCCACCTTCCTGATCCATCGCCCTGATCGGGTGGAGCCGTCGGACCGCTGGCACACCCAGCTCGCCGCCGCCGCGCAGCTGCTCGGGCATGCCCCGGCGTCGGAGCGGCCGCGGCTCCTGGCCGACGTCGCCCGTGCCTTCCCGCAACTTGCGATCGGCGACCTGCCTTCCGATGCCGGCGCGCTTACCGAAACCGACACGCCGAGCCTGCACGCGTTGCGCCGGCTCGGCGCCGGCTATCGCATCTTCCTGCTCCCGCGCGAGGCTGGCGGCACGCCGCATGACGGCGAAATTCGCCGCGTCGCGATCCGCCTGCCCGACGGCGCCATGTTCGCCGCCAACCTGACGCCGGATCAGCACATGCGGCCGTTCTGGGGTGGGCCGTGGATGATGACGGTGCTGTTCGCCGTCATCAGCGTCACCCTGCTCGGCCTGTGGGCGGCATGGGCGCTGACCGCGCCGCTGTCGTCCTTCGTCAAGGCCGCCGAGACCTTCAGCCTGAACGGCGCCGCCGCGCCGCTGCCCGAGCGCGGTCCGGAGGAGATCCGTTCGCTGGCCCGGGCGCTGAACCGGATGCGCGAGCGCATCACCGCATTGATCGACGATCGCACCAAGATGCTGGCCGCGATCAGCCATGACCTGCGCACGCCGATCACGCGGATGCGGCTGCGCGCCGAATTCATCGAGGACGAGACCCACCGCCACCGCATGCTGCGCGACCTCGACCAGATGCGCTCGATGCTGGAATCGGTGCTGTCGTTCCTGCGCAACGACCGCAAGCTCGAGGAGATGACGCTGGTCGACATCGCGAGCACGCTGCACCTCGTCACCGATCAGTTCGCCGACATGGGACACAAGGTCAGTTACACGGGCCCGCAGCACGCGATGGCGACCGCGCGGCCGGCCGACCTGCATCGCTGCATCACCAATCTGGTGGAGAATGCCGTGCGGTTCGGCGGCGAAGTTGCCGTCCGCCTCGACGTCAAGCCCGACCGCCTCGTCGTCGATATCGAAGATGACGGGCCCGGCATCTCGGATGCGCACAAGGCGAGCGTGCTGGAGCCGTTCGTGCGCGGCGACCAGGCGCGCAACATGGATGAGGCCGAAGGCTTCGGCCTTGGTCTGTCGATCGCCAATGCCATCGTGCTCGCGCATGCCGGCACGCTGTCGCTGCACGATCGCAAGCCGCACGGGCTCGTGGTCCGGATCGAATTGCCGGCGCGCGGCAACAGCAATTGCAGCGGCAGAAATCCGCGGCCTGATCAGGCGAAGCTGATGCGATGAGGAGACGTCAGGCGGCGAGCGGCGTAATGAGCTCCGCTTCCTCGTAGATCGCGATGGCCTCGAAGCGGTAATTGCAGGCGCGGCAATTCCACAGGAACGAGGAGCGGCCTTCGCTGTGCTCCACCCAATCAGGGCGGGCGATCGGCTTGCCGCATTGCGCGCAGGGATTTTCGCGAGGCATATAGCCGGTGTCCTGACGGACCATGGCGCATCTCCCGAATGTTGTTTCTTGCGTGCTTGGACAGAGCTGCTGACTGAACGATCGCGCACTCTGTCGTGGATGAAGTCTAGACCTTCATTGATTCGTTTGCACGACAAACTGCTGTGGATAGCGTGCGGCAAAATTAGTCAGAAAAATTAGAAGGAAATTGCAGGCCAAGACAATTTTTGGCTGAGACGATTGAAGCAAACAATTTGAAGCATCCGTATTGCAATCGCGTCGTCCCTTCACCCCATGACCGGACAATCACGGAGGCATTAACGTTCGCTGATGCGAAGGTTTTGCCACATTCCTGCCCGCTCGCCGTACCAATGAGACCGCAGAACCGACGCGCATCTGAAAGCCCGAGCGATTGAGATGAAGACCGTACAAGCCCTTGGCTGCCTTGCCGCAATCGCGGTGCTGGCGTCCTGCGCGAGCGCGCAGGCGCAATCGCGCGCGCAATATGAGGCGATGGTGGCGGCCGAGGCCCAGGCCAACCTCGTACCGGAAGAGCTGGTGCATCGCGTCATCGTGCGCGAGAGCAAGTACCATCCGCAGCTGATCGGACGCGGCGGCACCATCGGGCTGATGCAAATCAAGCTCGGCACTGCACGCGGCCTCGGCTACACCGGTACCGCCGAGGGTCTGCGCGATCCCCAGACCAACCTCAAATACGGCATCAAGTACCTCGCCGGCGCCTATCGCGCCGCCGATGGCAATCACGATCGAGCCGTGCGTTATTTCGCGGGCGGGTATTACTACGTCGCAAAGCGCCAGCGCGGGGACCACCTGAAGGAAGCGAAGCATGGCGGCGCGGGTGCACCGCCGAAGGAATTCGCCAAGTCGGAGCAAATGACGGCCGATACCGCCGAGCCGAAGCCGGAACAAGCCGAAAAATAGCACCGATCGCGTCCGCGCAGCCCCGCGACGCGTGCCGGCCATCCTCGACACCGCCTGTCAAACGTGTCTGGCATACAAGTTGACACACGAGCCCATCCGCCTACATTAGGGGCGTTCCGAGGGGTGCTCCGAAGGAGGAGCTGAGATACCGCAAGCTTGGACTAGCCAGTAGGCGAATAGTCCGGGACCGCGGTGACCCTTTGAACCTGATCCGGGTCATGCCGGCGAAGGGACAGGGATGTATCAGACGTCAAGACCGCGGGGGGATTCCCCCGTCTCCATCATCGGCGCAGGCATAGCTGGCGCCTGGCATGCGCTCTTGCTCGCAGAGGCCGGACATGCCGTCACCCTGCATGAGCGCAGTGACGCCGCGATGACGGAATCCACAAGCCACTGGGCCGGCGGGATGCTGGCGCCCTGGTGCGAGGCGGAGGCCTCCGAGCCGGTGATCTCCCGGCTCGGCATCCGCTCGCTCGCGCTGTGGCGGCAGCATGTTCCGGAAACCCCGTTCAACGGCTCGCTGGTGGTGGCACATCCGCGCGACCGCGCCGATTTCGAGCGCTTTGCCCGCCTCACCACCGGCCATCGCCGGATCGACGCCGAGGGCGTTCGCGCGCTCGAGCCGTCGCTCGAGGGCCGTTTCCGTGACGCCCTGTTCTATCCCGACGAGGGCCATGTCGAGCCGCGCCGCGTGCTGCCGCGGCTGCATGCCGCGATCGGCAAGGCCGGCGGCGCCATCAAGTTCGGCAGCGACGCCGAGGCAGCCGATCTCGACGGCGTCGTGATCGACTGCCGCGGCCTTGCCGCGCGCGACCGCGAGGCGAGCTTGCGCGGCGTCAAGGGCGAGATGATCATCATCGAGACCTCCGAGGTCGAACTGGCGCGCCCGGTGCGGCTGATCCATCCGCGCTGGCCGCTTTACGTGATCCCGCGCGGCGACGGCCGCTTCATGCTGGGCGCGACCTCGATCGAGGCCGAGGACAACGGCGTCAGCGTGCGCTCGGCGCTGGAGCTGTTAGGGGCCGCCTATGTCGTGCATCCGGCATTCGCCGAGGCGCGCATCGTCGAATTCGGCGCCGGCCTGCGCCCTGCATTTCCCGACAATCTGCCGAAAATCAGGATCGAGCAGGAACGCATCACGGTGAACGGACTCTACCGTCATGGCTTCCTGCTCGCGCCGGCGCTGGCGGAGCTGACGCTCGCCTATCTCGCGCGCGGCGAAATCGACAATGAGGTGATGCAATGCGCGTGATCGTCAACGGCGAGCAGCGGGAGATCGTGGCCTCCAGTGTCGATGCGCTGCTGGCCGAGCTCGACTACGAGGGCACGCATTTCGCGATCGCGCTGAACTACGACGTGGTGCCGAAGAGCCGCTGGGCCGACACCGCGTTGAAAGCCGGCGACGAGATCGAGATCATCACGCCGCGGCAGGGAGGGTGATGTGAGCTTATTCGCAAGCTCCCTCCCCACGTCGTCCCGGCGAAGGCCGGGACCCATACGCCGCGGCCCTTCAGTGAAGCACGCGGGGAGACGTCCCATCCGACAACTTCCGGTCGTGGTTATGGGTCCCGGCCTTCGCCGGGACGACGGCATAGTTTGAGGAGACACATGGTCACCTTCTACGGCAAATCCTTCCCGTCCCGCCTGCTGATCGGCACGGCGCTGTATCCCTCGCCTGCGATCATGCAGAATGCGATCCGCGCCTCGGGCGCCAGCATCGTCACGGTGTCGCTGCGGCGCGAGGCGGCGGGTGGCAAGACCGGCGATGCGTTCTGGTCGCTGATCCGCGAGCTCGGCGTCACCGTGCTGCCGAACACCGCGGGCTGCCGCAGCGTCAAGGAAGCGGTGACCACCGCAAAGCTCGCGCGCGAATTGTTCGGCACGCCGTGGATCAAGCTCGAGGTGATCGCCGACAACGACACGCTGCAGCCCGATGTGGTCGGCCTGGTCGAGGCGGCCGGCATCCTGATCAAGGACGGTTTTGAAGTCTTCCCCTATTGCACCGAGGATTTCTCGGTCGCCTCGCGGCTGGTCGACGCCGGCTGCAAGGTGGTGATGCCGTGGGCAGCACCGATCGGCAGCGCCAAGGGCATCACCAACCGCGACGCGCTGAAGCTGTTGCGCGACCGCCTGCCCGGCATCACGCTGGTGGTCGACGCCGGCTTAGGGGCGCCTTCGCATGCCGCCGAGGCGCTCGAGCTCGGCTATGACGCCGTGCTGCTCAACACGGCGGTCGCCAAAGCCGCCGATCCCGTTGCGATGGCCAATGCCTTCCGCCTCGGCGTCGAGGCCGGCCGCACCGCTTACGAAGCCGGACTGATGGAAGCCCGCGACTTCGCCTCCCCCTCCACCCCTGTCGTTGGGACCCCGTTCTGGCATGCCGTATCCTGATCCCTTCTATCCCGTCGTCGACAGCATCAAATGGGTCGAGCGACTGACAAAACTCGGCGTCGGCACCATCCAGCTGCGCGCCAAGGAGCTCGACGATGCCGGGGCGCTGCAGATCGTCAGCGATGCGCTCGCAGTGACCAAGGGCACGCCGACCAAGCTCGTGGTCAACGACTATTGGCGCGCGGCGATCGTCGCCGGCGCCGAGCATCTGCATCTCGGGCAGGAAGACCTCGCCGAGGCCGACCTCGGCGAGATCCGCAAAGCGAAGCTGACGCTCGGCATCTCCACCCATGACGACGCCGAGCTCGCCACCGCGCTCGCCGCCAAGCCCGACTATGTCGCGCTCGGCCCGATCTTCTTCACCACGCTCAAATCGATGCGGTTCGAGCCGCAGGGCATTCCGAAGATCACCGAGTGGAAGAAGCGGATCGGCTCGATCCCCCTTGTCGCGATCGGCGGCATCAAGTTCGAGCACGCCGCCGAGATCTTCGCCGCCGGCGCCGATTCGATCGCCGTCGTCAGTGACGTCACCCAGAACCCCGACCCCGACGCGCGGGTCAGACAATGGCTCGGCCTCAGCGCGGAGGCCGCGTGATGCACGTAACTCTCACCAGCGTCATTCCGGGGCACGCGAAGCGTGAACCCGGAATCTCGCGCCACCATCTCGAGATTCCGGATCGGTCCTAACGGACCGTCCGGAATGACGACAAGATTAAGGAGGATCCCTCATGAACATCCGCTCCAATCCCGACACCACCCGTCCCGCCGTCACCACCGGCGCGCTGCCCGCCTCACGCAAGATCTTTGCGACGCCGGAGGCCGCGTCCGATCTGCGCGTGCCGCTGCGCGAGATCATGCTGTCGGAGGGCGCCGGCGAGCCGAACCTGCCGGTCTACGACACCTCGGGCCCTTACACCGACCCGAACGTGACGATCGACGTCAACGCCGGCCTGCCGCGCAATCGGCTCGCCTGGGTCAAGGAGCGCGGCGGCGTCGAGGAATATGAGGGTCGCACCATCAAGCCGGAGGACAACGGCAATGTCGGCGCCGCCCACGCCGCCAAGGCGTTCACCGCGCACCACACGCCGCTGCGCGGCCTCGACGGCCACAAGATCACGCAGCTCGAATTCGCCCGCGCCGGCATCATCACCAAGGAGATGATCTACGTCGCCGAGCGCGAGAATCTCGGCCGCAAGCAACAGCTCGAGCGCGCCGAGGCCGCGCTTGCCGACGGCGAGAGCTTTGGCGCCTCCGTGCCGGCCTTCATCACCCCGGAATTCGTCCGCGACGAGATCGCGCGCGGCCGCGCCATCATTCCCTCCAACATCAACCATGCCGAGCTCGAGCCGATGATCATCGGCCGCAACTTCCTGACCAAGATCAACGCCAATATCGGCAACTCGGCGGTGACCTCGTCGGTCGAGGAAGAGGTCGACAAGATGGTGTGGGCGATCCGCTGGGGCGCCGACACCGTGATGGACCTCTCGACGGGGCGCAACATCCACACCACCCGCGAATGGATTTTGCGCAACTCGCCGGTGCCGATCGGCACCGTGCCGATCTACCAGGCGCTGGAGAAGTGCGACGGTGATCCGGTCAAGCTGACCTGGGAACTCTACAAGGACACCCTGATCGAACAGTGCGAACAGGGCGTCGACTATTTCACGATCCACGCCGGCGTGCGGCTGCCCTACATCCATCTCACCGCCAACCGCGTCACCGGCATCGTGTCGCGCGGCGGCTCGATCATGGCGAAGTGGTGCCTTGCGCATCACAAGGAGAGCTTCCTCTACACCCATTTCGACGAGATCTGCGACCTCATGCGCAAGTATGACGTCTCGTTCTCGCTCGGCGACGGTCTGCGCCCCGGCTCGATTGCGGACGCCAACGACCGCGCGCAGTTTGCCGAGCTCGAGACGCTCGGCGAACTGACGAAGATCGCGTGGGACAAGGGCTGCCAGGTCATGATCGAGGGCCCCGGCCACGTGCCGATGCACAAGATCAAGATCAACATGGACAAGCAGCTCAAGGAGTGCGGCGAGGCGCCGTTCTACACCCTCGGGCCGCTGACGACCGACATCGCGCCGGGCTACGACCACATCACCTCGGGCATTGGCGCTGCGATGATCGGCTGGTTCGGCTGCGCGATGCTGTGCTACGTCACGCCGAAGGAGCATCTGGGTCTCCCGGATCGCAACGACGTCAAGACCGGCGTCATCACCTACAAGATCGCGGCCCACGCCGCTGATCTGGCCAAGGGCCATCCGGCCGCGCAGCTCCGCGACGATGCGCTCAGCCGTGCCCGGTTCGACTTCCGCTGGGAGGACCAGTTCAACCTCGGCCTCGATCCCGACACCGCGAAGAACTTCCACGACGAGACCCTGCCGAAGGAAGCCCACAAGGTCGCGCATTTCTGCTCGATGTGCGGCCCGAAATTCTGCTCGATGAAGATCACCCAGGACGTCCGCGACTACGCCGCGACGCTCAACGACAAGGAGCAGGGCATGGCGCAGATGAGCGCCAAGTTCAAGGAGATGGGAAGCGACGTGTATCTGGACGCGGAGAAGGTGAAGGAGAGCAACAGGGTGTTCTGACCCTCACCGCTCGTCATGCCCGGGCAACAGCGCGGAGCGCGTCTTCGCGCGGGACGCCCCGGGCATCCATCCAAAAACGAAAGGCCGGGTGAAAGCCCGGCCTTTTTGCGTCTGGATCATTCACTTATGATTTAGTGCGTGTGTTCGGCTTGTGGAGGCCGGTCACGACAGCAACCGGCCCAGGTCCACACCAGGCGCTCCGCAGAACCCTTGACTTGGATCAACGAAAAATCCGCTATCTCATCGCTTGCTATGACGCTCGAAAGCGATGAAGGTCGGGTCAGGGATATTACCCCTGTGACCATTTGATTGGAGAGTTTCATGAGAACCTTCAACGCTGTGCTATTCGTACTTCTCGTTGCGCAAGCGGCCTCGACACAGGCTGCGGATTTGAGCGGAGCCTGGACGATCGACGCCTCGGCTTGCAACCAGGTCTTCACCAAGGAGAACAACAAGCTCGCGTTCAAGAAAGATGCCGATCTCAACGCGGGAGGCTTGATCGTCCAGGGCAAGCAAATCACCGGCACGTTTCAAAAATGCACCGTCAAATCGCTGCATGATGACGGGCAGAATGTTCGCGTGATTGCGGCGTGCTCGGACGGCGTCGCGGTTTCGGACGTGTCATTCGACATAACACTCTCCGGAGAGAACAAGATCATACTCAGCTCCAAGGCACCGGTGCCCATCGAGACGCCGTATGTTCGCTGCTCGATGTGACATTCGGCGGCGACGGCTTGAGCAAGTAGCCCGGATGAGCGAAGCGATATCCGGGGTTTACCTGTCCCGCATATCGCTGCGCTCATGCGGGCTACCGGACTATTCCTGAATCCTACGCCGTCGCCCCGACAGCTGCTTGCACACCGCCCCGCGCCCCCGCACCAAACGCAATCTCCTGATACCCTTTCTCCGCAACCCCGTTGATGATCCCCAAGAACTTCGGCGTGCCGCCGTTGTAGACGAAGTAGCGGACCGTCCCCTCCTCGTGGCCGGCGACGTTGGAGTTGTAGCCGGTGAACCACGACTTGGCTTTGCGCATCAGCATGATCTCGTACATCTTGACGACATGCGCGGTCCAGCGCTGCTGCGCTTCGAGCGTGGCGTCGGCGTGGGTCAGACCGCGGTCCCACATGTATTGCAGCAGGTTGGTGCACCAGTTGACGCCGTTCTCGATGCCGCGCGGGAAGTTGGTCGACGCGGAGGCGCTTTGCGGACCGGTCGGCATCAACAGGTTCGGGAAGCCGTGCACGAGCATGCCGAGGAAGGTCGACGGCGCGTGCTTCCACTTGTCGGCAAGGCTCTCGCCGCCGATGCCCCTGATATCGATCAGGTCGTAGGCGCCGGTGATGGCGTCGAAGCCGGTGGCGTAGACGATGATGTCGAAATCGTAGTCGCGCGCCGTGGTGCGCAGGCCCCTCTTGGTGACGCGCACCAGCGGCGTTTCGGAGAGATCGACGAGCTGCACATTGTCGCGATTGTACGCCTCGAAATATCGGGTCTCCAGCGGCAGGCGCTGCACGCCGAAGCCGTGATCCCGCGGGATCAGCTTCTCGGCGACATCAGGATCGTTCACGCGCTGGCGGATGCGGCCCGCGATATATTCCGAGAGCTCCGCATTGGCGGCTTCGTCCATGAAGATCTCGCGGAAGTTCGCGAGCCAGATGCCGAAGCCGGGCTCGTCGTAGAGCCTGTCCCACAGCTTGAGCCGCTCCTCGCGGCTCACCTCGTAGAAGCCGCGCTTGTCGGGGCCATGGACAAAACTGCCCGGCGTCAGCGCGCAGGCAGCGAAGATCTCGTCATAGCGGGCGCGGATGTCGGCCATCTCCTCGTCGGAGATCGCTGAGTTGTTGAGCGGCGCGCTCCAGTTCGGCCGGCGCTGAAACACCGTGAGCTCGCCGACCTTGTCTGCGATCTCGCCGATCAGCTGGATGCCGGTGGCGCCGGTGCCGATCACCGCAACTTTCTTGCCGGCAAGATCGACCGGCTCGTGCGGCCAGTAATAGGTGTGGAACGAGCGGCCCTTGAAGTCATCGATGCCAGGCACGCGCGGCATGGTCGGCGCCGACAACAGCCCGATCGCGAGCACCACGAAGCGGCAGGTCAGTTCGCGGCCGTCACTGATCCTCAATTGCCAGAGGTCGCGCGTCTCGTCGAACTGCATGATATCGACCTTGCAATTGAACTGCATGTACTTGCGCAGGTCGAACTTGTCGGCGACGTAGTTGAGGTAACGCAGATTCTCGGGCTGGCCGGAGAAGCGCTCCTTCCAGTGCCACTCGTCGAGCAGCTCGCGCGAGAATGAGAAGCCATAGGTGTAGCTCTCGGAATCGAAGCGGCAGCCCGGATAGCGGTTCCAGTACCAGGTGCCGCCGAGATCGGGCGCGGCTTCGAGCACGGTGGCGTCGATGCCGAGATCGGCCAGCCGCTTGATCTGGTAGATGCCCGCGACGCCGGCGCCGACCACGATCACCTCAAAGTGGGTTTTCGCCTCTCCTGTCATGTCCGCTCCCGAATTCTTCTTGATCTGTTTGAGCGGATTACAGACCCTTTTGCACCTGCAAGCAACCGCGCGATCGGGCACGACTTGCGTTGAGGCGCTGCGTGCACCACATCGATCACTGCAATTTCGCCAAGCGCAATCCGGGCAAGCGACATGACCGACAATCTCACCGGCGTCTGGGACGGCAGCTATGTTCAGCCGAGCGGCATGGTCACGTTCCTGGCGACGCTGATCGACGCCGGCGGCGCGCTCGGCGGCAGCGTGACCGAACCCTGCGTGATGCCGGGCTGTCCGATCAGCACGCACAATGCATCGCTTGCGGGCCAGCGCTCCGGCAGCGCTGTTACGTTCGTCAAACGTTACGAGCCGCCTGGCTACGGCTACAACACCGTGCACTATGAAGGCGCGGTCAATGCCGACGCGACCGAGATCGACGGCCGCTGGAGCATCCGCGGCACAAGGTTCTCGGGGACGTTCCTGATGGTGCGCGCAACCGGACCGTCGCAAGCGGTCACGACGGAAGAAGAGGTCAAGGAGCCGGTGCGCTAGCGCGTGACGGGACTAGCTTGAATGACGACAGCGACGGCACTGCCCCCCGCAAGCCGCAGGGCTATGCATATGGCTGGCGGCCACGACGACATGGAAACGTCGCTTACAGAAGCGCACGAATGCCATATGCCCCGGGAGGCGAGCGTGCGCCTGCGTGATTTCGGAATATTGGAAAATATCCGTGAGTTGCCCGACGTGTCAAGTAGCCTGGTCGAACGCCGGCCACCGCCGGCTACTTTGTACTTTGCATGGGGTTGTTTTCGATATTTTGGGAACGCGCCTCCCCTGCGAGTGCTGGCAATCGCATATGGGCTCGATAGCGCCACAAACTCGTCATGCCCGGCCTTGTGCCGGCCATGACGGCGCGGAAACACCGGATTGCCCTGCCCGCAATCGGGAGAGGTGAGGCGCAGTTCGCCGCTCGATTCCAGGTGAAGTCATGTGCCAACGCGTGATTACTTTATTCAGCCCCCAGATGCCCGCGAACAATTCCCACCGCCTCCCCGACCAGCTCCGCGCCAATCTGCGCCTGGTGTTCGTCGGCACCGCAGCGAGCACGCGCTCGGCCGCCGTCGGGCATTATTACGCGCATCCCGGCAACCGGTTCTGGCGTGCGCTGCATGAGGCCGGCATCACGCCGCGGCGCTATCGGCCGGACGAGTTCGCGGCGCTGCTCGCGCTCGGCATCGGCTTCACCGATCTCTCCAAGACCGGCGCCGGGATGGATCACGAAATCAACAGGCAGTCGTTCGACGTGGTGGGCTTCCGGACGAAGATCGAGACCTATCGGCCGAACACCGTCGCCTTCACCAGCAGGAAGGCGGCGAGCCTGTTCTACAACAGGCCGACCAACGCGCTCGTGCTCGGTCGGCAGCCATCGGTGAATGGCTTTCCCGAAGTGTTCGTGCTGCCGTCGCCATCCGGCGCGGCCTCGGGTCATTGGACCTTACAGCCGTGGCGCGAACTCGCCGAGTGGATCACGGAATCGTAGGATCGTAGGATCGTAGAGCCAACGGGTCCGCGCAAAGCGCGGCCCGATGACTCCGCGAAACCCATCATCTCTCCCGGCGCACCGAAGTCGATGGGTTTCGCTTCGCTCTACTCATCCTACGAAATCGCTACGAGACCGAACGCTTATTCCTTCAACGTGATCGCAAGCCCGCTGAGGTCGACATTGGCCATCAGCCCGACCTGCTTGCCGCTCAGTTCGAGCACCGCGCCGTTCTGGTTGGTCAAGAGGATGCCGCGCACGCCGGCGCCGAGCGCAACGCCCATGCCCGCCGCGGCATAGACGCCGTTGATATCCTGCGGACGGCGGATATTGCGCACCCGCCCCTGCAACGTGGTCTGCGAGCCGCCGAACACGAGCCCATAGTCCAGCCCGCCGGCCGTGAGCCCATAGGTCTGGCCGTGGAAGGTCATGACGCCCTTGCCGGCGGAGCCGCCGAACACCCAGCCGCCCTTGAAGATCACGAGCGTCACCGCGCCCTCGTCAGCCAGGACAGCGGACGTTCCGGTGAGCATCGCCAGCGCGAGCAGCGCGGCGCGGGCGACGGATGGCAACTTCATGGGGGATTCTCCGGACGAAGTGAGAGCGAATCGCGGCAATCCAGCCGACCGGCGGCATCGCTGAAATGCCGCGAAACATGCGGGATTGCGCTTGTTCCTGATGGTGCGGAGTCTATCATCGCCTCTGCAGCCGCGCGACCACTGGCGCATGCGCGCCCACCGCTTTGCCGGATCGCTGAGGAGTTTGCGCAACAGGGATCTGCATCGATGCACGATTTCACCCCACTTTCCGGCCTAGCCGGCGGCGCGCTGATCGGGCTTGCCGCCGCGCTCTTGATGCTGCTGACCGGGCGAATCGCCGGGGTCACCGGCATCGTCGGCGGCGCGCTGCAGGCCGATACCGCCGACCGCAGCGCCGACCGTAGCGCCGATCGTTCCTGGCGCATCGCGTTCATCGCGGGACTGATCGGAGCGCCCCTGATTGCGGCGCTGTTCGGCGCGCCGCTGCCGCGGCCGGCGATGAATGCGAGCCTTGTGGTGGTCGCGATCGCGGGACTGCTGGTCGGATTCGGTACAAGGATGGGCAATGGCTGCACCTCGGGCCACGGCGTCTGCGGCTTCGCGCGGCTGTCCGGCCGTTCGATCGTGGCAACATGCATCTTCATGCTGACGGCGATCGCAACGGTCGCAATCGTCAGGCACGGGATCGGAGGCTAAGCATGATCCGGAAAAGTGCGAAGCGGTTTTCCGAAAGGATCATGCTCAAACAAGGAGCGGTTTAGCGATGCCGGTGCTTGCCAGTTTTGCCTGCGGCCTGATCTTCGGCGCGGGGCTTCTGATCTCCGGCATGACCGATCCGCAGAAGGTGCTCGGCTTCCTCGATCTGTTCGGCGCGTGGGACGCGACGCTCGCCTTCGTGATGGCGGGCGCGGTTGCGGTCGCAGCAACCGGCTTCGCGATCGCCCGGCGGCGCACGGCCCCCGCCTTCTCGGCGCGCTTCCTCTGGCCCGACCGCACCGACATCGATGCGCCGCTGGTTGCCGGCGCGGTGCTGTTCGGCATCGGCTGGGGCCTCGTCGGCATCTGCCCCGGGCCGGCACTGGTCAATATCGCCGGCCTCTCGCTACCGATCGTGGTCTTCGTTCTCGCGATGCTCGCAGGCATGATCGGCCAGAATCTCTTCGGCAGGAATCTTTGGCGCCGGCGTGCAGCGGCACCGCGCGCCATCGAAACTTCTCCCCTTCCATCTCACGCAGACGGGTGACCCAATGACTGAAAAGACCACAATCAAGCACTTCCCTCCTCCGCCCGGCGTCCAGGCGCCGCCACTCTCGTTCGGCGCCCGCGTCGGCGATTTGTTGTTCATCTCCGGCATTCCCGGCTTTGACGCCAATCGCGAGCTGCCCGACGGCTTCGAGGCGCAGTTCGCCAATGTCGTGACCAATATCAAGCGCGTGCTGAGCGAGGCGGGCGCGACGATGCGCGATCTCGTCAAGGTCAACGTGTTGCTGACGCGCGCGAGCGACGTCGCGACGATGAACGCGCTGTATGCCGGCGCGTTCGGCCCCGCCCCCTACCCCGCGCGCACCACCTGCGTGGTGGTGGCGCTGCCCAATCCAAAGATGCTGATCGAGATCGAGGGCGTGGCACACGTAAAGGGGTGATCTCTGGCTCTGTCATGCCGGAGCGCGCCACTTGGCGCGAGCCCTCAGGTGCGCAATTGCGCACCGGTTGAATCGAGGTCCATCTTCATCGTCGTCCTGGCGAAGGCCAGGACGACGATGTGGAGAGCTGACGCAAATCCGCGCTGCATCACGCCGGTTCAGTGAGCCCTCAAAACAACGACCCCTGCCCGTCGTCCTCCCGCACCGCCGCCTTTCTCGGCGCGGCCTTCTTCGGCTGCGGCGCGTCCTCCGCGGCGATTTCATCCGCGGTCATCGGCAGCAGCAATTGCGCATCGTCATTGGCGACCGCGTTGACGCGCATCGTGACCTGGTGCCAGGCGAACTCGCCGACCTCGGGGCCCTTCAGCATCGGCATCACGTCGTCGACATCGTTCGGCAGGCAGTCGAGCCAGCGCGCGAATTGCGCGGGCCTGATCGTGACCGGCACGCGGTGATGCAATTGCGCGAGGTCGGGACTGGCCGGCGCAGTGACGATCGCGACCGTATCCTGCTCCTCGCCGTTCGGCCCCATCCAGGTCTCGGCAAGCGCGGCGAAGGCGAGCGGATGGCCGTCGCGGCGATGGATGAAGAACGGCCGCTTGCGGCCGCCGGCATCCTGCCATTCGTAATAGCCGTCGGCGGGGATCAGCGCCCGGCGCCGCTTGATCGCGTTCTTGAAGGCCGGCTTCTCACGCACCGTCTCGGAGCGCGCGTTGATCAGGAGCGAGAAGGTCCTGGGGTCCTTGACCCACGACGGGATCAGGCCCCAGCGCATCAATTGAAAATGCCGGCCGCCATTCTGCAGCAGCACCACCGGGATCGGCTGGGTCGGCGCAACATTATACCGTGGCGGAAAATTCGGCTGCTCGATATAGCCGAACATCTCGCGCAAGGCCGCCGGCGGCGAGGTTATGACAAAGCGTCCGCACATTTGCCGTCCAGAGTGGTATCCGTTTATTCTGCCTTAACTTGGACCGTTAAAGACTGCGATCAATGACCTCAACGGCCGCCATAGCGGACTCTTCCCCGCGACCGACGTACCCCGATGAGGCGCGGGCGGCGCTGTTGCGCGCCGCCAACATCAATCCCCGCACCGGGCTTGCCACCGACTACCTCAATCACTTCAACGAAGCCATCATGCTGCTGGAGATGGTCCCGGACCTGCCGGAATGCGCCAGCGATTTCCTCGAATGGCAGCCGCTGTCCTATGCCGAGCATTTCACCGCGTCGAATTTCCGGGCACGCGATCTCGCGATCGAGGCCTATGAGACCGCGGACGCCGCAATCCGGGCCGAATTCGACCAGCTCACCGACAGCATGACGAAGATCCTGACCGAGGTCGGGGCGGCGATGCGGCAATTGCAGCAGGACAAGAGCCGGGTCGCGCTCGCCGAGCAGGCGATCGTCTGGGTCAAGCCGCTGGTGATGCAGACCGCCGGCATCATCAACGGCGCCGCAGAGGCCGATGTCGACAGCATCATGGCGGGCGCCTGAGATATCGGGCATGATGGTCTTCACAACCGGCTGCCAATCACCTTGACCTCTCCCGAACCTCCGATCCGCCCGCAGCTCGCCGTGTCAGGCGTGATTTTCCGCGACGACAAGGTGCTGCTGGTGCGCCGCGCCCGCTCGCCCGGCAAGGGCTTCTATTCGCTGCCCGGCGGCCGGGTCGAGTTCGGCGAATCGCTGCATACCGCCCTGCACCGGGAGATCGACGAGGAGACCGGCCTCAAGGTCGAGATCGTCGGCCTCGCCGGCTGGCGCGAGGTGCTGCCGACCGGCCCTGGCACCGGACACTATCTGATCATGACCTTCGCGGCGCGCTGGGCGTCCCGCGAGCCTCACCTGAACGACGAGCACGACGATTTCAAATGGCTGGCGCCGGAGGAGATCGGCGACCTCAAGGTCACCGGCGGCCTGCATGAGGTGATTGCGGCCGCCCGGCGGCTGGTTTGAGGCCCGTTTTAGCGGCTTTGGGGGGCTCGGCCGCCTTGCCTCGGGCGCATTGAGGGGGCATACCACGGCTATTCCGGAACCCCGATGATCAAAGCCTTTCTCGCCGTTGTGATCCTGTTGTCGGCATGCCTTGCGACGCCCGCCCGGGCGCAGGACGCGGCTGCGCCGTTCGACGGCGATTTGCAGCGGCTGGCCGAGATCCTCGGCGCCCTGCACTATCTGCGCGGCATCTGCGGCTCCAACGAGGGCGCCAAATGGCGCAACGAGATGCAGGCGCTGATCGATGCCGAGACCCCCTCCGGCGACCGCCGCGCCCGCATGATCGCGGGCTTCAACCGCGGCTATAACGGCTTCCAGCAGACCTACCGGACCTGCACGCCCGCGGCCACGGTAGCGATCCGCCGCTACATCGAGGAGGGCTCGAAAATCTCCCGCGACCTGACGGCCCGCTATGCCAACTGAACGGGCGATCTTCTTCGACCTCGACGGCACCCTGACCGACCCGAAGCCCGGCATCACCGGCTCGATCCGGTACGCGCTGGAAAAGCTCGGCCGGCCGGTTCCCTCGCAGGATGAACTGACCTGGTGCATCGGGCCGCCGCTCAGGGCGAGCTTTGCGATGCTGCTCGGCGGCGAGGAGCTCGCGGACCGCGCGGTCGCGCTCTACCGCGAGAGATTCGGAGATGTCGGGCTGTTCGAGAATGCGGTCTATCCCGACATCGCGGAGGTTCTGGCCGAGCTGCGCCGGGCACCGGGCCGGATGTTCGTCGCGACCTCGAAGCCGCATGTGTTCGCGACGCGGATCATCGCGCATTTCGGCCTCGGCGGCTATTTCGACCACGTGTTCGGCTCGGAGTTCGACGGAACCCGGGTCAACAAGGTCGACCTGCTCACCTATGCGCTGGCGCAGACCGGGGCCGATCCGGCCAAATCCCTGATGATCGGCGATCGCAGCCACGACGTGATCGGGGCGAATCGAAACGGCATCCGGGCGGTCGGCGTCACCTATGGCTACGGCACGCCCGAGGAGCTGACCGAGGCCGGCGCCAGCCATCTGTGCGCCACGCCGCGCGCGGTGCTGGACCATATCCACAGCTCATTCGGCTGATCGCGGCCCGGATATCCGGAATTGCCCTTTAAATGCCGAGGCCGCCGTTAACCTTTTCGAAAGATGTGGGCTAGGCGGTACCTGCATGCGTGATACATCTCGCACGTCGCAGTGGTTCGCTCCTCGGACCGCGCGCTGTCAATTTGCAGAGTTTCATGCGCCATCCAGCGTCCTTCCCCCATCACCAAGACCCGCGACCCGACCACGAGCAGAAGCAGGCCGCGCTGGGCTACCTGAACGAGGCCTGGGCTGAAGCGCGTCACGACGGCGTCGATGGCGACTGCCTCGCGCAGGCGAGCCTGTTCGCGGCGCTGGCCGAATTGGTCGGCACCTATGGCGAGGACGCGGTGGCGAAATTCGCCGAGGGCCTCGCCGCGCGCGTGCGCAACGGCGAGTTCTCGCTGGCATTGGCCCGACAGTAAAACGATAGCGTTTTCGAGCGAAGTGGGCCGCCGGTTCGCGTCAAGAAAACGCGTCAAACGCGAACCTACGGCTTCAGCGTCTCGAGGAACCGAACCGGCTCGCCGGTCGATGGCGTCGTGACTTCGCCCTGCCACATCACCCGCCGGCCGCGCACGAAGGTGCCGACCGGCCAGCCCTGCACCCGCACGCCGTCATAAGGCGTCCAGGCGGCGCGCGAGGCGATCCATTTGTTGGTGATGGTCTCGCTGCGCTTCAGGTCGACGATTGTGAAGTCGGCATCGTAACCGGCCGCGATGCGGCCCTTGCAGGCGATGTTGAACAGGCGCGCAGGCCCCGCGCTGGTGAGATCGACGAAGCGAGCCAGCGACAGCCGCCCGGCATTGACGTGATCGAGCATCAGCGGCACCAGCGTCTGCACGCCGGTCATGCCCGACGGCGAGGCCGGATAGGTCTTGGCCTTCTCCTCCAGCGTATGCGGCGCGTGATCTGAGCCGAGCACGTCGATGATGCCCTGCTCGATACCGTACCAGATGCCGGCGCGGTGATCGGCCGAGCGCACCGGCGGGTTCATCTGGGCCAGTGTGCCGAGCCGCTCGTAGCACTCCGGCGCGGCCATGGTGAGGTGGTGCGGCGTCGCCTCGCAGGAGGCGACATCCTTGTGGTCACGCAGGTACAGAATCTCGTCCTTGGTCGAGATGTGCAGCACGTGGATGCGCTTGCCGGTCTCGCGCGCGAGATTGACCAGGCGCTCGGTCGCCATCAGCGCGGCGGTCTCGTCGCGCCACACCGGATGCGAGCGAGCATCGCCCTCGATCCGCAGCGGCTTGCGCTCGTTGAGGCGATACTCGTCCTCGGCGTGGAACGCGGCGCGGCGCCGGATCACCTGGAAGATCCGCCGCAGGCTCTCGTCGTCCTCGACCAGCAGCGCGCCGGTGGAGGAGCCGATGAACACCTTGACGCCGGCGCAGCCCGGGGCGCGCTCGAACTCCGGCAGATCCTGCACGTTCTCGCGGGTGCCGCCGATGAAGAACGCGAAATCGCAATGCATGCGATGGCGGCCGCGCTTGATCTTGTCGGTGAAGGCCGCTTCGGTGACCGTCAGCGGATTGGTGTTCGGCATCTCGAACACGGCGGTGACCCCGCCCATCACCGCGCTGCGCGAGCCGGTCTCGAGGTCTTCCTTCTGGGTCAACCCGGGCTCGCGGAAATGCACCTGGGTGTCCATCACGCCGGGCAGGATGTGCAGGCCCTTGCAGTCGATCACCTCGCCGGCCGAGGCCTGATTGAGCGAGCCGATCGCGGCGATACGGCCGCCCGCGATACCGATATCGCGCACGCCCTCGCCGTCCTGATTGACCACGGTGCCGGATTTTAGAATGGTGTCAAAATGCTGATTCATCGGTCCTCGACGCCCGCTTTCGGCTGTCGCGCGGGCCTTGTTCGGCGCACTCTAGCGCCTTAGCTTGGCAGGGGATATCGCGGCCTGCGCGTTTCCCAAGGAACTTGGAAAAAGAGCCAATTTTGCGAATGAAAGCAGCGTTTCTTCCGGATCGGGGCGTGGTCAAGGTCTCTGGCGAGGACGCCCGCAACTTCCTCAACGGCCTCATCACCGCCGACATCGCCGAGTTGCGCGCGGGACAGGCCCGGTTTGGCGCGCTGCTGACGCCGCAAGGCAAGATCATCGTCGATTTCCTGATCACCGAGATACCCTCAGGTCATGGCGGCGGCTTCCTGATCGACGCGCCGCGCGCGCTCGCCAAGGGTCTTGCCGACAAGCTCGGCTTCTACAAGCTGCGCGCCAAGGTCGTGGTCGAGAACCTGTCCGATAGCCTCGGTGTGCTGGCAGCTTGGGATGGCGAGCCGGCGGCGACGCCGGATCTCGCGTTCGCCGATCCGCGCAACCCAGCGCTCGGCTGGCGCATCCTGATTCCGGAAGATTTGAAGCAGAAGCTCGCTGAGCTGATCGGTGCCGATCTCGTCGACTCCAGCGCCTACGAGGCGCATCGGATCGCCACCGGCGTGCCGCGCGGCGGGCTCGACTTCATGTATGGCGACGCCTTCCCGCACGAGACCAATATGGATCGCCTCAACGGCGTCGATTTCGACAAGGGCTGCTATGTCGGCCAGGAGGTGGTGTCGCGCATGCAGCACCGCGGCACGGCGCGCACCCGTACGGTGAAGATTGTCCTCGACGGCCCCGCCCCCGAAGCCGGCGCTACCATCCTGGCCGGCGACAAGCAGGTCGGCACCATCGGCTCGACCGCCGGCGAGAAGGGTCTCGCGCTGGTCCGCATCGACCGCGTCGCCGATGCGCTCGACGCCGGCCTGGCGCTGACCGCGGGCGGGCTGTCGCTTCACCTCGCCGAACCCGACGCCGTCCGCATCACACCCAAGCAGACCGCATGAGCCGTACCGCGCAACTGCACCCTGACGGCAAGACGCGTTGCCCCTGGCCGGGCGAGGATGCGTTCTACGTCGCCTATCACGACAATGAATGGGGCGTGCCGGAATATGACGACCGCGCGCTCTACGAAAAGCTGATCCTCGACGGCTTCCAGGCCGGTCTGTCCTGGATCACGATCCTGCGCAAGCGCGAGAACTTCCGCAAAGCCTTCGACGATTTCCAGCCCGAGAAGATCGCGCGCTACAACGCCAAGAAGGTGCACGCGCTGATGAACGACGCCGGCATCGTGCGCAATCGCGCCAAGATCGAAGGCGCGGTGGCGAGTGCGAAGGGCTATCTGGAAATCATGGAGAAAGGCCCCGGCTTCTCGAATTTCCTGTGGGACTTCGTCGACGGCAAGCCGAAGGTCAATCAATTCAAGACCACCGCGAGCGTGCCGGCCTCGACGCCGGTCTCGATCAAGGTCTCCAAGGAGCTCGGCGCGCGCGGCTTCAAGTTCGTCGGTCCCACCATCGTCTACGCCTTCATGCAGGCGACCGGCATGGTCAACGATCACCTCGTGACCTGCTTCTGCCACGAGAGCTGCAGCGGCAAGCTCCGCACACCGCGACTCAAGAAGAAATGACGGCGCGCAAATCGACGGAGACAACCCGCGCCTGGCAGCGGATGTTGTCGGGACGCCGGCTGGACCTGCTCGACCCGTCGCCGCTCGATATCGAAATCGTCGACATCGCGCATGGACTGGCGCGGGTCGCGCGCTGGAACGGCCAGACCAGCGGGGCGCACATCTTCTCGGTGGCTCAGCACACGCTGCTGGTCGAAGCCGTGATGCGCCAGCAGATGCCGCGCGTCGACATCCGCCATCGTCTCGCGGCGCTGCTGCACGACGCACCGGAATATGTCATCGGCGACATGATCTCACCGTTCAAGGCGGTGCTGTCAGGCGAATACAAGGCGGTGGAGAAGCGGCTGCTCGGCGCGATCCATATCCGCTTCGGCCTGCCCGCCGTGCTGGCGGACGAGATCACCCAGCAGATCAAGGCCGCCGATCGCGGCGCCGCCTATCTCGAGGCGACGCATCTGGCGGGATTTTCGCGAGCCGAGGCCAAGCGGCTGTTCGGCCGCGATCCGGAACTGCCCGAAGCGACCGAGCGCGACTATCTGACGCCATGGACCGCCGCGCGGGCCGAAAAGCAGTTCCTCGAGCGCTTCGAGGCATTGCACGCCTCGTAGGGCGGCAGCGAAAACGTGCCGCCGGTTGCGCCGCAAAACGATGAATCGGCATGGCACCCCCGCCTTTGCCCGTTCGGGAGCAGCCGTTATAATCCGGCACCCCCGATAGAGGGACTATCATGCTTCACGTCTGCTCGCTTGCCGCACTCTCCGACACGGTTCGCGCCACCGGCGCCAGCCATGTGCTGACTGTGATGGCCAATGTCGACCAGGTGCAGCGGCCGCCTTCCGTGCTGCCGGCCAACCACCTGAAAGTGTCGATGGACGACATCATCGAACAGATGGACGGCTTCGTTGCGCCCAACGAGTCGCATATCGAGAAGGTGCTGAGCTTCGTGCGCGGCTGGGATCGCCAAGCACCGATGGTGGTGCATTGCTACGCCGGCATCAGCCGCTCGACCGCGAGCGCATTCGCCACGGTCTGCGCCCTCAACCCGCACCGCGACGAAATGTCCATCGCCCGGATGATCCGCGAGGCCTCGCCGATCGCGGCTCCCAACCGGCTGATCGTCAGCCTCGCCGACAAGGCGCTGGGACGCGAGGGCCGGATGCTGCGTGCACTCGACGCGATGGGTCCCGGCAGCATGAGCGTCGAAGGCCGGCCCTTCCGCATCGATCTGGACTAAGCGCGGCCGGTCACGCCCGATCGCTTGAACTTCCGGTCCTCCTCACTGCACTACTAGGTTGCGACGGGCCGCCGGGCTGGCCAAGTCCGGCGCGTCCTGCCGGAGGCCCGATGTTCGATTCGCCGTTCGACTTCCTGACGCTCGTCCTCGCCATCGTCGCGATCATTTTCGCGCGCAAGGCGCTGGGCCGGATCGACCTGCTGCAGCGCCGCCTGGATGCGATCGAGGCCGCGGGTGGCGCCGCCATGCAGACAGCCGTGCCGCCGCCGCTGGCCCCGCTGCAGGAGTTCGAGCAGACGCCGCCGACGGCGTCTTCCGTCGCGCCGCCACCGCTCCCGGAGGCGGCTCCCGGCGAACCGGCCGCGCAGATCGAGCCAGCCGCGGACGCGCCAGGTGCCGTACCGCCGCCCCTGCCGGAGCCGACAGCCCCGCCGCAGCCTGCACCCGGCTTCGAGGAGACTCTCGGCACGCGCTGGGTGGTGTGGATCGGCGGCCTGACGCTCGCGCTCGGCGGCTTCTTCATGGTGCGCTATTCGATCGAGGCCGGCTTGCTCGGCCCCGGCGTCCGCACGATGCTCGGCGGATTGTTTGCGCTGGCGCTGCTCGGCGCCGGTGAATGGACCAGGCGCCAGGAAAGCATCTCCAACATCGCGGCGCTGCCGATCGCCAACATCCCGGCGATCCTCACCGCCGCCGGCACCGCGGTGGCATTCGCTACCGTCTACGCCGCCTACGCGCTGTATGACTTCCTCGCCCCGGCGAGCGCCTTCATCCTGCTCGGTATGGTCGCGCTCGGCACGCTGGCGGCCGCGCTGCTGCACGGACCCGCGCTGGCCGGGCTCGGCATCGTCGGCGCCTTCGTCACGCCGCTCCTGGTGTCGTCAGACAAGCCCGACTTCTGGTCGCTCTACGTCTACCTCGCCATCGTCACGGCGGCGGCGTTCGGCCTCGCCCGGATCCGGCTGTGGCGCTGGCTCGCGGTCACGACGATCGCCTTCGCGCTGCTGTGGACCTTCCCTTGCCTGCAATGCGGGCCCGAGATGATCGCGCCGCACGTCTTCCATGTCATCGCGGGCTTCGTGCTGGCGGCGCTGCTCGTGGTCTGCGGCTTCATGTTCGGTCCCGACGGCGACGGCGAGGAGATCGAGCCGATTTCATCTAGCTCGCTCGCCGCCTATCTGTTTGGCGCGATGCTGATCGTGCTCAACAGCGCCCACGCCGACACCGCGATGATCGGCTTTGCGCTGCTGACAGCCGCGAGCCTGCTTGTCGCCTGGCGCGCGCCTGCTGCTACCCGTGCGATCGGCGCCGCGTCGATCTTCGTGTTCATTGTGTTCGGCGAATGGGCCGTCCGCCGCAACGTCGACATGCTGGTGCTGCCGGGCGGCGCGATCCCCGGCATCGGCCGGTCCGTGACCGATGGCTCGGTCTCGCTGCATCTCGTCACCGCCGCGCTGTTCGCGGCCGCCTTCGGCATCGCCGGCTTCCTCGCGCAATTCCGTTTTACCACCACGAAGGTCACGGTGACCTGGGCCGCGGCGGCGGTGTTCACGCCGGTCGCGCTGCTGGTCGCACTCTATGCACGCATCGCGCATCTCGACCGCTCGATCCCGTTCGCGGTCCTCGCCGTGCTGCTGGCGGCGGCCTACGCAGCCGCGACCGAGGCGCTGACCCGGCGCGACGAGCGGCCGGAGCTGTCGCCTTCGATTGCGTTGTCCGCCACCGGCGCCCTCGCCTCGCTGGCGCTGGCGCTGACCTTCGCGCTCGACAAGGGCTGGCTCACCATCGCGCTCGCGCTGGTGTCGATGGGCACGGCGTGGCTGTCGGTGCAGCGGCCGATTCCGTTCCTGCGCTGGCTTGCCGCGATCCTGGCCGGCATCGTCGTGCTGCGCATCGGCTATGAGCCGCGGATCGCGGGCGACGCCGTCGGCACCACGCCGATCTTCAACTGGCTGCTGTGGGGCTATGGCGTGCCGGCGCTGTCATTCTGGGCGGCAAGCCATTTCCTGCGTCGCAACGGCGACGACGTCCCGCTGCGCATCGTCGAATCCGCCGCGATCCTGTTCACGGTGCTGCTTGCCTTCATGGAGATCCGCCACGCGGTCAACAGCGGCGATGTCTATTATGCCAGCGCCGGGCTGACCGAGGTCGCGCTGCAGGTCGGCGCGACGCTTGCGATGGCGATCGGACTGGAGCGGCTGCGCCTGCGCAGCGGCAGCATCGTGCACAATGTCGGCGCGATCCTGCTGACCGCATTCGCCGGGCTTGCCAGCCTGTTCGGACTGCTGGCGCTGGAGAACCCGATGCTGTGGTGGCAGGACGTCGGCGGCAGCTTCATCAACCTGCTGCTGCTCGGCTACGCGCTGCCGGCGGTGCTGGCGCTGCTGCTGTCCTATGCGGTGGCGGGCCATCGTCCTGCCGGCTATGCCAACACGATCGCCGCCAGCGCGCTGGTCCTTGCGCTCGCTTACGTCACGTTCGAGATCCGCAGGCTCTACCACGGACCCGTGCTGACGCGCGGCGAGACCACGGGCGCGGAGCAATACACCTATTCGATCGCCTGGCTGATGTTCGGCGTCGCGCTGCTCGGCATCGGCATCGTCGTCAACTCGCAGCGGGCGCGGCTCGCGTCTGCTGCGGTGATCGGGCTGACGATCCTGAAGGCGTTCCTGATCGACATGTCGACGCTCACGGGTGTCTACCGGGCGCTGTCGTTCATGTGCCTTGGCATCGTGCTGGTCGCGATCGGCTGGCTGTATCAGCGGATCCTGTTTCGCAGGCGAACCGCTCAGCCGCTCGCGCAGGCTGAGGGTTAGGACTTGCCGTCCTGAAAGACAGCTTCAGTCGACGGACTCGGCGACCAGTCGAATCCTGAACACGGGTTTTCTGCCCTCGTCGAGCAGCTCCATGTGCCATTCGCTGTTCTGCTTCAGATTGCGCGAAATGCTGCCGAGGAAATTTCCGCAGACCTTGGTCATCTCGGCCCAGGCCACGTCGCGGCTTTCAAACTCCGTCGCGTGGTCGGATGCACCAGCGTAATCGCCATCACTAATTCGAAAAAAATATTGCGCCATATGACTACTCAAAATCAGAGTCCCCAATGTCCCGCCTCACGGCGAACGCCAGGTATTGAGTAGCGAGCAAGGCGTGGCGACCGCCATCCGTATGACTACGGCTTGGCGGCGCTATTCCCGCTAGCGCGCAGATGAAAGGTTAGTCGGTGGAGCGGCGCAATTCCGGCGCGCTCTCGACCTTGGCGGGCTCGGCCTTGACCGGCTCGAGCTTCGCGCTTCCGACCTGCGGCGTCTCAACGCGCGACACTTCGGTCTGCGAGGCATCCGCGGATCGGGTTCGCGGATGCAGCGAGCGCGGACGCGCCGCCGCGCGCGCCATCAGCATCTGCTGGCCGCCCTGGTGATGGAAATCGCAATAGGCAAAGCCCATGCCGGAGACCGAGCCGCGGAACGAGCGGTCGTCCTGCTTGTCGAGATTAAAGCACGGTTCGAACGGAATGCCCTTCAGCGACGCGCAAACGCTCTGACCGCGGATCTGCAGCGTGTTGCCGGGCAGGCGCAGGTGACGGATCGGCCCCGAGCCGGAGAACTGGACCGAGCCTGCCGCGCCCAGATCGTCGAGGATGCGACCGGCACCGCGGGTGCCATCGAAACAGGTGAAGGCGAACACCTTACCGGCGACGAATCTGCGGGCCTCATCGGCGTTCATCATGCCCGCGAATGCCGGCACGACCATTGCTCCGGCCGTGACGGCCCCCAACACCAAACGCGCAAGCATGAGCTACTCCACTTACGAGCGCGGGCACTCGCTCCTTGTTGCGCATGACCCCCGCACCAACGCTTTTCGACGTCTGCGCGAGGAAACCCGGCCCCCCGGGATCATGCTGCAAGTCTCTTTACCCGCTGCTTACCATACCAACAGTGGCAACATTGGAGCAGCTTGGTTGGTAAAGTCTGAACGTCCTCAGACTATTTTTACCACGATGCGGCCGCGGACATGGCCACCGAGGATTTTCGCGCCAAAGCCCATGACTTCGTCCAGGGCGATTTCGTGAGTAATATCAGCCAGTTTTGCCTTATCCAGATCGCTGGCAAGGCGGCGCCAGGCGGTCCTCCGCAGCTCGATCGGACACATCACTGAATCGATACCGAGCAGGCACACGCCCCGCAAAATGAAGGGCGCGACCGACGACGGCAGATCCATACCGGCCGCCAGACCGCAGGCCGCGATGGCTCCGCCATACTTCGTCATCGACAGCAGGTTGGCGAGCGTGGTCGACCCGACGCTGTCGACGCCGCCGGCCCAGCGCTCCTTCGCCAGCGCCTTGGGCGCACCTGACAGTTCTGCGCGGTCGATCACCTCGGTGGCGCCGAGACCCTTGAGATAGTCGGTCTCCGACATCCGCCCGGTCGACGCGATGACGTGGTAGCCAAGCTTCGAGAGCACGGCGATCGCCACCGAGCCGACGCCGCCGGCGGCACCCGTGACCACCACAGGGCCGCTCTTCGGAGTGAGACCATGCTTCTCCAGCGCCAGCACCGAGAGCATCGCGGTATAGCCGGCGGTACCGACCGCCATCGCATCGCGGGCCGAGATGCCGTCGGGCAGCCGCACCAGCCAGTCGCCCTTGACGCGGGCCTTTTCAGCGTAGGCGCCGAGATGGGTCTCGCCCATGCCCCAGCCGTTGCAGACGACCTTGTCGCCCGCCTTCCAGTCCGGATGGCTGGATTGCTCGACCGTGCCGGCGAAATCGATGCCGGCGATCATCGGGAACCGGCGCACCACCGGTGCCTTGCCAGTCAGTGCGAGGCCGTCCTTGTAGTTCAGTGTCGACCACTCGACGCGGACGGTGACGTCGCCGTCCATCAGCTCGGCTTCGTCGAATTGGGTGAGTGCGGCGGTGGTACCCTTGTCCGCCTTGTCGATCCTGATTGCCTTGAACGTTGCCACGATGTGCACTCCCCGTAATCTTGGTTTCGGGGAAATGATTTACCCCATCAGGCAGGCTGCGCAACCGGGCGGACGACGGGCTTTTCGACGATCGGCAGGTTGATCAGCGCGGACAGCACGCCAAACAGCACCGACAGCCACCAGATCGGGGTGTAGGAACCGTACTGCTCGAACACGATGCCGCCGAGCCAGACTCCGAGGAAGCCACCGACCTGATGGCTGACGAAGGCGAAGCCGTACAGCGTCGCAAACCAGCGCGTGCCGAACATCAGCGCCACCAGCGCCGAAGTCGGCGGCACTGTGGAGAGCCAGGTCAGGCCGGAGATCGCCCCGAACGCGATCGCCGAGAAGGTCGTGATCGGGAACGAGATGAAGGCGACGATCGACAGCGCGCGGGTGAAGTAGATCACCGACAGGATGTAGCGCTTCGGGAAGACGTTCTGCAGCCAGCCGACGCTGAGCGAGCCCACGATGTTGAACAGGCCGATCGCCGCGATCACCCAGCCGCCGGTCGATGCCGGAATGCCGCGGTCAGCGAGATAGGCCGGCAGATGCACGGTGATGAAGGCGAGCTGGAAGCCGCAGGTGAAGAAGCCGAGCACCAGCAGCACGTAGGAGCGATGGCCGAACGCCTCCGCCAGCGCGGTCTTGAACGACTGCTGATCGGCCGGCGCGGCGTCATTCGTCTCCGCCGGCGGTGTCGAGAGTGCCAGCGACAGCGGCAGGATCAGCAGCATCAGCGCGCCGAATACGAGGAGCGCGGTCTGCCAGCCGAAATTGTCGATCATCGCGACGCCGAACGGCGCGAACAGGAATTGGCCGAACGAGCCCGCGGCGGTGCCGGCGCCGAGCGCGATGCCGCGCTGCGCGGGCGGCAGCAGCTTGCTGAACGCCGACAGCACCAGGTTGAACGATGAGCCCGACAGGCCGAAGCCGATCAAGACGCCGGCGCCAAGGTTGAGCGAGAGCGGCGTCGCCGAGTAACGCATCAGGAGCAGGCCCGCGGCGTAAAGCAGTGCGCCGACGACCATCACACGCAGCAGCCCGAAGCGGTCGGCAATCGCGCCGGCGATCGGCTGGCCGAGCCCCCACAACAGGTTCTGCAGCGCCAGCGCGAGGCCGAACACGTCGCGGCCCCAGGTGAATTCATGGCTCATCGGCTGCACGAAGAAGCCGAGGCTGGAGCGCGGCCCGAAGCTCAGCAGCGCAATC
Source organism: Bradyrhizobium sp. USDA 4504 (assembly GCF_054063995.1). Lineage (NCBI taxonomy): Bacteria > Pseudomonadati > Pseudomonadota > Alphaproteobacteria > Hyphomicrobiales > Nitrobacteraceae > Bradyrhizobium > Bradyrhizobium sp. USDA 4504. The sequence continues at coordinate 4,794,790 of NZ_JBSSGV010000001.1, forward strand.
GCGCAGCCACAGACGATGATGACAAGTGGCGTGCGCCACGTGCCCGACGTCGGTCGAAGATCCCCGGTGGTAACGGCCATCTTGTCTTCCCCCGCAACTGCTGCGCGGGGAGCCACCCCGCCGAACGTTACGGGGAGTTAATGCAGGTGCATGAAAACCCCAAGAGGGGCCGGAGAAAAATATTCGCCTGCAGGGCTGCTCTGCAGAATCGGAGAGGATGATGACCGTCATTCCGGGGCACGCCGGCCGCGGAACGAGAGGGAGAAGGCCCTATCGCCGGGCGCTGGCCTGCTCGGCCGAGCTCTGGGCGGCCTCGGCGAGCTGCGCCGAGATCTTGGCGGTCTCGGCCGGGTTGCCCCAGCTCGGCGCGTCGCTGCCGTCGCCCCAGGCGCGCGGGCGATAGAAGGTGTGGACGCCGAACTTGTACATCTTCTTCATCTCGCTGACCCAAGACGGTCGCACCCAATAGGCGTGGTAGTGGGTCGAGCGGTCGACTTCCGGCAGCCACAATTCGCCGTCGAGCATCGCCCTCGCGATCTTCCTGGCGCGGTCCCACATGTCGGGCTCGCGGACGACGTCAGCGACGTTGTCGCAGGCGAAGGTGAACTGACAGGCGTAATGGCGATTCTTGTTCTGGTAGACCACGCCGCACACCGTCTCCGGATATTTGCCGGAGAAGGCGCGATTCAGCACCACCTGGGCGACCGCGATCTGGCCACGCACCGCTTCACCGCGGGCTTCGAAATAGACCGCCTCGGCGAGGCACTTCTCCGACTTGGCGCGCGACTTCTCGTCGAACAGGCCGAGCCGCTCCGCCGGCGTCTTGGTGTGCTGGTCGTCCGCATTGACCTCGCCCTTCGGCGCGATGCTCTCGCCCATCTCGCCGGCCTTGACCGGACCGTCGGCATCGACGGGCAGTGACGCCATCACCTTCATGTCGGGATCGGGCGTTGCTGCCGGCGGTACGACAACCGGCGCCTCGCCGGGCTGCCAGCGCTCGAGGTTCTCCGGCGTGCCGAGCGACGAGCCGAAGAACAGACTGGCGGTCTGAAATGCGAACGGGTCGCGCTCGCGCGCCGCATCGGCGGGCGCAGCAGCGGGCTTTGCGGGCGCGGGCTTCAGATCGTCGAGCGGGCTGGCCTCGAGCGAGAGCGACACGTCGTTCTGCTGCGGCGACGGCTTGGCATATTGCGGCAAGGGCGGCGCGCGCAGCGCCTCCTGCAATTCAGGATCGAGCGGCGCGCTGTCGGCCGGTGCGGTCGCGGTCTTCATGCCCTTGACCGACGAATTCGATGTCGCCGGATCCTCGTTCGCCGGCGCCGTATTTGCAGGCTCCGCCGGTTCGACCTGATCGGGCCGCCGGACGACGAGGCGATCGCCCTTCATGGTGCGATCGACCTTGGGAAAATCGGATGCCTGATAGCGCGGCGGCGGGGCCGTGATCGGATTGCGCGTCACCGTTCCGGTGATGTCGAGGTTCGAACTGTCCAGTCTTGCGAGCAGGATTTGCGGCGCTTGCGGCGCGGACGTGCCGATCGGACGGCCGAAGCTGTAGGTCGCGACCTGGATGGAGCCGACGGCGGAGGCGAAGACGCGCTTCTGCCAGCGCTCGGCGACGCCGGGCTGCCGGGCCAGGAGCGAGGCGATATCCTGATATCCGATCTCGGTCGGCATCAGTGCGAAGATGCCAAGACCGAGACCGAAGAGCGCAAGACGTGCGCCCCTCGGCTGGTTACGCGACACAAACATCGTACGCTCACGCAACGCTTACTGAGTGCAATCGAACGCGGTACATCCGCGCAATTCGACCTTTCTCGTTGCTAAACCGTTTAGGTTGCCGCGGAGTTAATCGGCGTTGCTCGCGCGCTACACTCAAGCGATCGCGCATGTTTCGCACGTTGCATTGCGCGCCTTGGTAAACGCGCGGCGCATGAAAGTCGTAAACAACAAGTCAACGGAGATGGTGAACAAAGTGTTGCAGGCACGGCAGCCACCCGCCGTCATTGCGAGGAGCGACAGCGACAACTTGTCCGCCGAAGCCTTGGCGAAGGCTGAAGCAATCCATGGCTCGGCAAGTGGAAACATGGATTGCTTCGCGGAGCCTGTCATCGGGCGCGCGTTCGCGCGACCCGTCGGCTCGCAATGACGCTATATTTTCAGGCTGCCTCAACAAACAAAAATGGCCGGGACTTGGTCCCGGCCATCGCACTCTCTGAACTGTAAGATCGCTCACGCCTGGCTGGCGATCTCCTTGCCGAGCGCGGCCTGCGCCGCGGCGAGACGCGCGATCGGCACGCGATAGGGCGAGCACGAGACGTAATCGAGCCCGACCTCGTGGCAGAACGCGACCGACGCGGGATCGCCGCCGTGCTCGCCGCAGATGCCGACCTTGAGGTTCGGACGCGTCTTGCGGCCGCGGGTGACGCCGATCCTGACGAGCTCGCCGACGCCGTCGCGATCGACCGAGATGAACGGATCGATCTCGAGGATGCCCTTGGCGACATAGGTGCCGAGGAAGCTCGCGGCGTCGTCGCGGCTGATGCCGTAGGTGGTCTGCGTCAGGTCGTTGGTGCCGAAGGAGAAGAACTCCGCGGTCTCGGCCACCTCGCCCGCCATCAGGCAGGCGCGCGGCAGCTCGATCATGGTGCCGACCTGGTAGCTCAGCTTGACGCCGGTTTCCTTCATCACCGCGTTGGCTGTCGCATCGATCCGCGCCTTGACCAGATCGAACTCGGCCTTGGTCGCGATCAGCGGCACCATCACCTCGAGACCGACCGGCTTGCCGGTGCGCTTGCCGGCTTCGACGGCAGCCTCGAAGATCGCACGCGCCTGCATCTCGGCGATCTCCGGGTAGGCGATCGCAAGACGGCAGCCGCGGAAACCGAGCATCGGGTTGAACTCGGAGAGTTCGCGGGCGCGGTCGGCGAGCTTGCGCGGATCGGTGTTCATGGCGCGCGCCACTTCCTCGATCTCGGCCTGGGTGTGCGGCAGGAACTCGTGCAGCGGCGGATCGAGCAAGCGGATCGTGACGGGCAGGCCCTGCATGATCTCGAACAGCTCGACGAAGTCGGCGCGCTGCATCGGCAACAGCTTCGACAGCGCGGCGCGGCGCGACTGCTCGTCCTCGGAGAGGATCATCTCGCGCACGGTGCGGATGCGGGTCTCCTCGAAGAACATGTGCTCGGTGCGGCAGAGGCCGATGCCTTCGGCGCCGAACTTCACCGCGGTGCGCGCGTCATCGGGCGTGTCGCCGTTGACGCGAACGCCGAGCTTGCGGACCTCGTCGGCCCAGCCCATCAGCGTGCCGAACTCGCCAGACAGTTCCGGCTCGATCATCGGCATGCGGCCGGCCAGCACCTGGCCGACCGAGCCATCGATGGTGATGACGTCGCCGGTCTTGAAGGTGCGCGAGCCCACGCTCATGGTGCCGCGGCCGTAATCGACGCGGATGGTGCCGCAGCCGGAGACGCAGGGCTTGCCCATGCCGCGCGCAACCACCGCCGCGTGCGAGGTCATGCCGCCGCGGGTGGTGAGGATGCCTTCCGCGGCGTGCATGCCGTGGATGTCTTCCGGGCTGGTCTCGATACGGACCAGGATGACCTTGCGTCCGTCGGCCTGCAGCTTGGCCGCTTCGTCCGACGAGAACACGATCTCGCCCGAGGCAGCGCCAGGCGACGCCGGCAGGCCGGTCGCGATCACGTCGCGCTTGGCGGCCGGATCGATGGTCGGGTGCAGCAGCTGGTCGAGCGAGGCCGGATCGATCCGCGTCACCGCGTCCTTGCGCGAGATCAGGCCTTCATTGGCGAGCTCGACCGCGATGCGCAGCGCCGCCTTCGCGGTGCGCTTGCCGCCGCGGGTCTGCAGCATCCACAGCTTGCCCTGCTCGACCGTGAACTCCATGTCCTGCATGTCGCGGTAGTGCTTCTCGAGCAGCGTGTAGATCCGCGTCAGCTCCTTGAACGCGGCCGGCATCGCCGCTTCCATCGACAGCTTGTCGGAGCCGGATTCCTGGCGCGCCTCCTCGGTGATGTCCTGTGGCGTGCGGATGCCGGCGACGACGTCCTCGCCCTGCGCGTTGATCAGGAACTCGCCGTAGAGCTTGCTCTCGCCGGTCGAGGGATTGCGGGTAAACGCGACGCCGGTGGCCGAGGTCTCGCCCATGTTGCCGAACACCATCGCCTGCACGTTGACGGCGGTGCCCCAGGATTCCGGAATGTCGTGCAGCTTGCGATAGGTCACCGCGCGCGCGTTCATCCAGGATGAGAACACCGCGCCGATCGCGCCCCACAGCTGATCGTGCGGATCCTGCGGGAAGTCGTGGCCGGTCTCCTTGGCGACCGCCTCCTTGTACTTGCCGACCAGCTCGACCCAGTCGTCGCCGGTGAGGTCGGTGTCGAGCGAATAGCCCTGGCCGTCCTTGAAGGTGTCGAGGATGTCCTCGAAGTGATGATGCTCGAAGCCGAGCACCACGTCCGAATACATCGTGATGAAGCGGCGATAGCTGTCATAGGCGAAGCGGCGGTCGCCGGAGAGTTCGGCCAGCGCCTCGACGGTGCGGTCGTTGAGGCCGAGATTGAGCACGGTGTCCATCATGCCCGGCATCGAGGCGCGCGCGCCCGAGCGGACCGAGACCAGCAGCGGGTTCTTGGCGTCGCCGAACGTCTTGCCGGTCAGCTTGCCGACATAGTCGAGCGCCTTCTCAACCTGTGCTTTCAATTCCTTCGGATACGTCTTGTCGTGCTCGTAGAAATAGGTGCAGACCGAGGTCGGAATGGTGAAGCCGGGAGGCACCGGCAGGCCGAGATTGGCCATTTCCGCGAGGTTGGCGCCCTTGCCGCCGAGCAGATTGCGCAAGGTCGCCTGGCCCTCGGCCTTGCCGTCGCCGAACGTATAGACCCACTTGCCGGCCTTGATCGCAGCCGGGGCCGCCTTCTTCGCAACGGCCTTCGCCGGCGCCTTGCCAGCGGGCTTTGCGGCCGGCTTTGCAGCCGATTTGGGAGCGGCTTTCGGCGCCGCCTTCGGGGCGCTCTTCTTCAGCACCTTGCGCGCCGGGGCGGCCTTGCGGGCTGCGGCGGAGGGCTTTGATTTCGCTGCTGTTTTCTCGGCAGTTTTCGCAGCAGTTTTCTTGGACTTCGCGACGGCTTTGGCCATGTCAGACAACAATCCGGAAGGAGGGGTCGAAGATGCGCGCCTTACACCATTTTGAGGGGT